>NZ_CAJHCQ010000064.1 GCF_904848665.1 Paraburkholderia hiiakae | reverse complement strand
CTGCTTCCATCAAGTAAGCAGCGCCTGCACCGATTTCACCGCCCGCAGCCAGTCCCTGTAACAAACGGCTGATGAGAATCAGCATCGGCGCCGCAATTCCAATTGTTCGATACGGCGGGCAAAGGGCTATCGTTGTCACGCTCGCGGCCATCATCCAGATCGTCAAGGTCAAGGCGGCCCTGCGTCCCATCCGATCTGCGTAAGCGCCGATAACCATCGCGCCGAGAGGTCGGAATAAAAAACCAACCCCGAACGTGCCGACTGCCATCAACAAGGACAGCATCGGAACCGCAGAAGGAAAAAACTGATCGCCAATCCAGCCCGCAAAGAGCCCAAAGACAGTGAAATCGAAGATTTCGAGGCAGCCGACCAGGGATGTGGCGGCAACGATCTCGAGCATGCGGCGAGAACGCAAGGTTACTGCGGATAGATTGCGGGGCATCGTGAAGACGGAATATTTTTCGAGGACACGGAGACGTGAGCCGCAACAGCGTCGCGTCGCCGCTCCTGCGCGCGTTGTACGCCAGAAAAATGGGGTATTTTC
>NZ_CAJHCQ010000063.1 GCF_904848665.1 Paraburkholderia hiiakae | reverse complement strand
GCACGCAAAGTACACGCTGTTCTGCGAAGGCTGCCGCGGGCACCTGGGCCGTCAACTGAACGAGAAGTTCAAGCTGGGCAAGGATTCGGACCCGCAGGTCTACGGCATCGGTATCAAGGAGCTCTGGGAGATCGATCCGGTGAAGCACCAGCCGGGCCTCGTGATCCATACGGCGGGCTGGCCGCTCGAATCGGACACGTATGGCGGCTCGTTCCTGTACCACATCGACAACAACCAGGTGATGGTGGGTTTTGTCGTGGGTCTCGCGTACCAGAACCCGTATCTCTCGCCGTTCGAGGAATTCCAGCGCTACAAGACGCACCCGGAGATCCGCAAGTACCTCGAAGGCGGCAAACGCGTGTCGTACGGCGCGCGCGCGATCACCGCAGGCGGCCTGATGTCGCTGCCGAAGCTGGTGTTCCCGGGCGGCGCGCTGGTGGGCGACGATGCGGGCTTCCTGAACGCCTCGCGCATCAAGGGCAGCCACGCGGCGATCAAGACGGGCATGCTGGCTGCCGATGCGGCATTTGAAGCCGTGCAGGCCGGC
>NZ_CAJHCQ010000062.1 GCF_904848665.1 Paraburkholderia hiiakae | reverse complement strand
ACGCGAGTCGATGGAATACGACGTGGTGATCGTGGGTGGTGGCCCCGCCGGGCTGTCCGCCGCGATCCGCCTGAAGCAGCTGGCCGCGGAGAAAGGCGCTGAAATCGGCGTGTGCGTGCTGGAAAAAGGCTCGGAAATCGGGGCGCATATCCTCTCGGGCGCGGTCATGGATCCGCGTGCCCTGAACGAGCTGATTCCGGACTGGAAAGAGCAAGGCGCACCGCTGAACGTGCCCGTCACCGAAGACAAGTTCCTTTTTCTTTCCGAAACGGGGGCTAAATCGGTGCCGAACTGGGCGCTGCCCGATAACTTCAAGAACCACGGCAACTACGTCATCAGCCTCGCGAACGTCACGCGCTGGCTGGGTCAACAGGCCGAGGCGCTGGGCGTGGAAATCTTCCCGGGCTTCCCGGCGGCTGAAGTGCTCTACAACGAAGACGGCTCGGTGAAGGGCGTCGCCACCGGCAACATGGGTGTCGGCAAGGACGGCGAGCCCACCGAGAACTTCCAGCTCGGCATGGAACTGCACGCAAAGTACACGCTGTTCTGCGAAGGCTGCCGCGGGCACCTGGGCCGTCAACTGAACGAGAAGTTCAAGCTGGGCAAGGATTCGGACCCGCAGGTCTACGGCATCGG
>NZ_CAJHCQ010000061.1 GCF_904848665.1 Paraburkholderia hiiakae | reverse complement strand
ATGCCCAGGCGATCTGGGAGGCGGCGCAACGTCCGGAGATGCGCTTTGTCGCTGTCAAGAGCGAAGCTCAGCAAAGCGTGCTGACGTTGCACCGCGTGCGTGAGCAGTTGATGAAGATGCGCCAGATGCAGATCAACCAGATGCATGGTCTGCTCTACGAGTTCGGCGCTGGCGTGCCAGCCGGTCGGCGCAGCATGGCCGACGCAGCGCGGGCGTTGACGGAATTGGCCGACACGTTGCCGGCGATGGTGATCGAGACGCTGCGGGAACAACTGCAGCGCATCGAAGCGCTCACGCACGACATGGCTGCCATCGAGCGTCGGCTGGCGCTCTGGCGACACGAAAACGAAGCGGCCAGGCGGCTCATGGCGATTCCGGGCGTAGGCTTGCTAAGCGCCACCGCCGCCATCGCAACGATCGGCGAGGCCAGCACGTTTCATTCGGGACGCGAATTCGCTGCGTTCCTGGGCTTGGTGCCGCGTCAGAGCGGCACCGGCGGGCGTGTGAAGCTGCTGGGCATCAGCAAACGAGGCGACGTGTATTTGCGCACCTTGCTGATTCATGGCGCGCGCGCCGTGCTCACACATGGCAAACACCTGAGCGAAGCTCTGCAATGTCTGCTGGCGCGACGACCGTTCAACGTGGCGGTGGTGGCGCTGGCCAACAAGATGGCGCGCACGATCTGGGC
>NZ_CAJHCQ010000060.1 GCF_904848665.1 Paraburkholderia hiiakae | reverse complement strand
TCGCCTTCGATATTGAATTGCGTGGTGAGCTTGCGGCTGTTATCCGACGAGACGAAGAAGTGCACGTGCGCCGGGCGGTTGCCGTGGCGGCCAAGGCCGTCCAGCAGGCGCTGGGTCGAACCCTGCGGCGGGCAGCCGTAGCCCACCGGCATGAGCGTGCGGAATTCGTACTTGCCGTCTGCGCCGGTCTTGACCGCGCCGCGCAGGTTGAAGTCGTCCTGCGCGCCGGTCGGGTCGAAGTGCGAGTAGAAGCCCTTCGAATTGGCGTGCCAGCATTCGACTACGGCGCCGGCGAGCGGCTTGCCGTCGAGATCCGTGACGGTGCCGTGAATGACGAGCGGACCCGCGTCGGCGTCCGGGTTGACGTCGATTCGCGAAACGCCTTCGCGCAGCGGTGCGCCCGCAACGTACAACGGTCCTTCGATCGTGCGCGGCGTGCCGCCTTCGAGACCCACCGCCTTGTCTGCGGCGTCCATGCGGATGTCGAGGTACTTTTCGAGGCCAAGGCCGGCAGCCAGCAGCGCCGCTTCGCCGTCCTGGCCGAGCTTGTTCAGATAGTTCACGCCGGCCCAGACTTCATCGGGCGTGATGTCGAGATCGTCGATGGCCTTGAACAGATCGCCCAGCAGTCGATGGACGATCTGCTGGAAACGCGCGTTGCCGCTGCCGCCATTGAGATTCGCAGCGGCCTTCAGCAGGTCCTGCACGTCCTTCGTTTCGAATACTTTTGCGCTCATGGTATTTGTCTCCTGATACTTGCTGGTGCTTGCTGGT
>NZ_CAJHCQ010000059.1 GCF_904848665.1 Paraburkholderia hiiakae | reverse complement strand
AGGGCTCCGAAGCATTGCTCCGACAAATGGCCGAAGGTATAAGGGAAGGATGGCCTGTATAAGGCCACTACCACGGCTCGTCCCATCCGCAGCCCATTCATGCGGGCCGTGTCCCCACGTAAACAGCAAGGAGGCGACGCCTATGGTGCAGTTGCAGATGGCATTACAGGACATACCGGGAAGGCAGGCGTACTTTCTTGAGGTGCCCGGTACTGAAAGCGCAGCACAGTTGTCAGTCGTGGAATTCGATGCCACCGAGAAGATGGGTGAGCCCAACGAGGTGAGCATCACCCTCACCCACCCGTTCCAGCTCTCGCGCGCTGATTACCTGAATCTCGACGCGACGTTCACGATTGCGGCGGACGACGGCGTTGTCCGGAAAATCTCCGGCTACATCGCGAAGTTCTCGACGATCCAGCAGACGAAGGACTATGTAAAGTACCTGGTCGTGCTGAAGTCGCATGTCGGGCGCCTGCAGGGTGTGACGAACTCGCAGACATTTCAGCATCTCACGACGCCGCAGATTATCCAGAAGATCCTGCGCAGTCACGGCATCAAGGATCACCAGATGGCGTTCCGGCTGCGGCGCCAGTATCCGACCCATCTCTGGCGCTTCCAGCACCAGATGACGGATTTTGATTATGTCCAGATGCTGATGCAGAAGTCGGGCATCTACTGCTTTATTATCGAAACGGAATACGGCGACCAGGTCGTCTTTGCGGATGACATCGACCACTATATCTACGATCCCAGACTGATCGTGCCGTACCGCGAACTGGCCGGTCTCGAAGCCAGTGGCATGGAAGCGATCACGTCGCTCAAAACCCACAACGTCACGGTGCCACAGGGCTTTACCGTCGCCGATTACAACCCGGAAG
>NZ_CAJHCQ010000058.1 GCF_904848665.1 Paraburkholderia hiiakae | reverse complement strand
ACCATAGCGAGTTGGTCCCACCCCTTCCCATCCCGAACAGGACCGTGAAACAACTCCACGCCGATGATAGTGCGGATTGCCCGTGTGAAAGTAGGTAATCGTCAGGCTCCTCTACAAGCGAGACCCCGGCCCTAAAAAGCCGGGGTTTTTGCTTTTTCGCTCTCCCTATAAGTGAGAGCGTTGTGGGATCGGCGCCGAACAAAGTGCTTGACACGATTCGGATGTTCCCCCATAATCATCAGTTCTCTGCGGAGGGGTGCCCGAGTGGCTAAAGGGGGCAGACTGTAAATCTGTTGGCTTACGCCTACGTTGGTTCGAATCCAACCTCCTCCACCAGAATTCAGCTGTAGTAAGTGTCGGGCCGGCATTAGTAGTAATAGCCGGCGAACCTCGCGGGTGTAGCTCAATGGTAGAGCAGAAGCCTTCCAAGCTTACGACGAGGGTTCGATTCCCTTCACCCGCTCCAGCGAAGCGATAAAGCGGTTCAGAGCAGTTTTCGCCCATGTGGCTCAGTGGTAGAGCACTCCCTTGGTAAGGGAGAGGTCGGCAGTTCGATCCTGCCCATGGGCACCAGCCGGTATCTAGCGGGCCTCAGAAGCCTCGCATCGAGCAGGCAGCAGCAAGCCAGTGATTGTTTGCGCGCCCCGCGCAACGTACGGAAAAATCCTCTTAGGAGTCGAAAATGGCCAAGGGTAAGTTTGAGCGGACCAAGCCGCACGTGAACGTGGGCACGATCGGTCACGTTGACCACGGCAAGACCACGCTGACGGCAGCGATCACGACGGTTCTGACCGCGAAGTTCGGCGGCGAGGCGAAGGCGTACGACCAGATCGACGCGGCGCCGGAAGAAAAGGCACGTGGTATTACCATCAACACCGCGCACGTCGAGTACGAAACGGCTAACCGCCACTACGCACACGTCGACTGCCCGGGCCACGCTGACTACGTG
>NZ_CAJHCQ010000057.1 GCF_904848665.1 Paraburkholderia hiiakae | reverse complement strand
TTACTCGATGATCTTTGCAACCACGCCGGCGCCGACGGTACGGCCACCTTCGCGGATTGCGAAGCGCAGACCTTCTTCCATCGCGATCGGAGCGATCAGCTTCACCGTGATCGACACGTTGTCGCCCGGCATGACCATTTCCTTGTCCTTCGGCAGCTCGATCGAGCCCGTCACGTCCGTCGTACGGAAGTAGAACTGCGGACGGTAGTTGTTGAAGAACGGCGTGTGACGGCCGCCTTCGTCCTTGCTCAGCACGTACACTTCAGCCGTGAAGTGCGTGTGCGGCGTGATCGAACCCGGCTTGGCCAGAACCTGGCCACGCTCCACGTCTTCACGCTTCGTGCCGCGCAGCAGGATACCAACGTTGTCGCCCGCCTGACCCTGGTCGAGCAGCTTGCGGAACATTTCCACGCCCGTGCAGGTCGTCTTCACCGTCGGCTTGATACCGACGATTTCGATTTCCTCGCCGACCTTGACGATGCCGCGCTCAACGCGACCCGTCACCACCGTGCCGCGACCCGAGATCGAGAACACGTCTTCCACCGGCATCAGGAACGCGCCGTCAACTGCACGCTCCGGCGTCGGGATGTACGTGTCCAGTGCGTCGGCCAGGTTCATGATCGCCACTTCACCCAGTTCGCCCTTGTCGCCTTCCAGCGCCAGCTTGGCCGAACCCTTGATGATCGGCGTGTCGTCGCCCGGGAAGTCGTACTTCGACAGAAGCTCGCGCACTTCCATTTCGACCAGCTCGAGCAGCTCGGCGTCGTCGACCATGTCGCACTTGTTCAGGAACACGATGATGTAAGGCACGCCAACCTGACGGGCGAGCAGGATGTGCTCACGCGTTTGCGGCATCGGGCCGTCAGCGGCCGAGCACACCAGGATTGCGCCGTCCATCTGCGCCGCGCCCGTGATCATGTTCTTCACGTAGTCAGCGTGGCCCGGGCAGTCGACGTGTGCGTAGTGGCGGTTAGCCGTTTCGTACTCGACGTGCGCGGTGTTGATGGTAATACCACGTGCCTTTTCTTCCGGCGC
>NZ_CAJHCQ010000056.1 GCF_904848665.1 Paraburkholderia hiiakae | reverse complement strand
TGAGGTTCCCCCGGTTTTTCGCCTTCCAGAGGTCACGGGTTATGCAGCCGCATCCCTTGTCCGCTGAGCCACAAGCCAGTCTTGCATGAACTGGGTTGGCGACATGAAACCAAGCGATGAATGACGGCGACTGCGGTTATAAAACACTTCAATGTATTCGAACAAGTCCGCGACGGCTTCGCGATGTGTACGATACCTCGTGCCATGCACGCGCTCGTTCTTCAGGCTGTTGAAGAAGCTTTCCGTCGGCGCGTTATCCCAGCAACTGCCTTTGCGGCTCATCGAGCAGCGCATGCCGTACGAGTTCAGTTTGCGCTGGAAGTCGTGGCTGGCGTATTGACTGCCTCTATCCGAATGATGCAGCGCGCCGGGCGCGGGCCGGCGGCGGAACCATGCCATCGTCAGCGCGTCGGTCACGAGCTCCGTCGTCATGCGCGGCTTGACCGACCAGCCCACGACCTCCCGGTTGAACAGGTCCAGCGTGACGGCCAGGTACAGCCAACCTTCGTCGGTCCAGATGTACGTGATGTCCGAGGTGAACACCTGATTGGGCTCGGCCGGCGTGAAGTTGCGGTTCAATACGTTCGGCGCGACCGGCAGTTTGTGCCGGGAATCGGTTGTCACGCGGTAACGGCGCTTGTGGCGAGCTCGAATACCGTTGGCGCTCATCAACCGCTCGACCCGTGCCTTGCTGGCTGGGAAGCCTCGAGAGCGAATCTCTTCGGTCATGCGCGGCGAGCCGTAGGCGCGTTTGACCTCGGCGTGAATCGTCCGAATCAACGTGAGCAACTGCGCATCGGTCAGCCGCTGACGCTCGGGCGTGCCACCGCGCTTCCACGCACGATAGCCGTTCACGCTCACGCAAAGGACCTCGCACAGCGCCGCAAGCGGGTATTGCCAGCACTGTGTGTCAATCCAGGCGAACTTCACAGGAGGTCCTTCGCGAAGAACGCCGCCGCTTTTTTTGCGATTTCCAGCTCCATCTGCAAGCGCTTGTTCTCCGCTCGCAGCCGCGACAGCTCCATCTGTTCCGCCGTGACGGCCTTCGCCCCGGGACCATTCAGCTTGCCGGCCTCGAACGCCTTCAGCCAGTTGCGCAGGGTCTGCGTCGACATACCCAATTCGCGGGCCACGACGCTCACGCCTTGCCCGTCCTTGATTCGTTGCACGGCGGCTTCCTTGAACTCTGCCGTGTACACCTGGTGCGGTACCTTGAACATCTCTGCTTTCCTTCCTTTGGGTCGAGTTTATACGCGACCTGCTGGAAGGCGAAATTTCAAGGGAAGCTCA
>NZ_CAJHCQ010000054.1 GCF_904848665.1 Paraburkholderia hiiakae | reverse complement strand
CGCGTGGGAGAGATTTAGGGATAGCGCCAACCTCGCACCGCAGGACCCGACGACGTACGGTCAGCCGTACATCTACGGAACTCATCACCTCGACCAGGCGGGTGCGAAATGGGAGGCGCAACTGCGCCACGAAGCGGCACTCGCGCGCCAGGTGTTGTACGAGGGCGAGAGCAACGTGCTGGAACTGCAGTGCGCACGCGTGCTGGAAACCGACATCGTCCTGCCGGACGCACCCCAAGGGCAGTTGATCGTCGAGATCACGCATAGCGGCGCGCGCGACAAGCCCTACACCAACCGCTACAAGGCAATCCCAGCAGACCGGCGCTTCCGTCTGCAGATGCAGCCGGAAAAATGGGCTCGCATTTCCGGCACGCTCAGCGCACGGATTTGCAGTCCTGACAAATATACCTACGGCTATCTCAATTCTGTCGGCTACTACGTCGTCCGTCTGGATGCCGACTTCGGTGCCTCGCCCAATGGTGGCGAAAGCGTGCCGCTGCGCCTCGCGAAGCCTTTCGCCGGCAAGCTGCAGACCGGTATGCACTTTGTCGCTCTCGATAACGACGAAGCGGTCATCTCATTTCGGGATGGCGATCCGGACAAGCCCGAAATCACGGCATTCCACCATCACAGCCAGGCGCGCGATCTGGTGACGAACGATCGCCGCTGGCTCTCGCGCAACATGATCCGTACGCAGAAGAACAACAAGCTGCGCATGGAAGACTGGGCGGGTCAGGAAGGCATCAAGCTGAGCACCGAGCACTCGGGCAAGTCACAGCTCAATCTCGGCTACCTGGTCAATAACAAGCTCGAATACCGTGGTGAAGGCTATGAGCTGCGCACATCGGGCTACGGCGTCAACCGCGCGGGCAAAGGCCTGCACCTCACTGCATACGACCGCCCTGCTGCGACCGGCAAGCAGCTCGACATGCAGGAGACCATCGCGCAACTCGAAAGCGCGCTGGCCACCGCCAAGGCACTCGCAGCGTCGGCCAACAGCGCCAAGGCCGAGCCTGCCGACACCGATGCCCAGCAGCAGATGAAGGATGACTTTGACGGCCTGAAGAAGCCGGGCCTCCTCGTGAGCACACCGGCATCGGCCGGGCTCGTCGCGGCCGGCGGAATCCAGTTTTCCGCGCAGGACAACCTCAGCGCGGTGGCCGGAAAGAACGCCGACTTCAGCGTCATGAAGCACTTTACTGCGGCCGTCGGCGAAAAGATCTCACTCTTCGCACAGAAGTTCGGCATCAAGATCTTCGCCGCGAAGGGTCCCGTCCAGTTTCAGGCCCAAACAGGCCCCATGTCGCTTACCGCTGCCAAGGACGTCAACGTCGGCAGCGTCAACGGGAAGGTCAACCTCGCGGCGGCCAAGGAAATCATCCTCGAATGCGGCGGCGCGTTTGTGCATATCAAGGAC
>NZ_CAJHCQ010000053.1 GCF_904848665.1 Paraburkholderia hiiakae | reverse complement strand
TTATCGACATTTTTAATGTTAGGGCTTTTTTGAAATGTCCGGTTCTGGCTCATTAGAAATGTCCGATTCCTGCCCTGGTTGACGCGCACGCTCGCGTGAGGCGTCGACCAGGGGCGAACCATGAACGGACGTGAGCTGATCACGGCAAGCATGCGCGAACTCGAGCGGGTCAAGGTCATTGAGGCGGTCATTGAAGGCCGCCTGCGGTGTTTTCAGGCGGCTGAGCGGCTGCAGCTCAGCGAGCGGCAGATCAGCCGGCTGTGCCGGCGCTATGAGGCCGCAGGCCCGGCCGGGCTGGTCTCGGCGAAACGCGGACGGCCGAGTAACCGGGAACTGTCCGTCGATCTGCGGGCTCGGGCCATGGCGCTGGTACGTGAGCGTTACGCCGATTTCGGGCCAACGCTGGCGTGCGAGAAGCTGGCTGAATGTCACGGGATCGCGCTGGCCAGGGAGACCGTACGTCGATGGATGCGCGATGCGGGTCTGTGGATTCCGCGCGCGCAGCGTCCGCCGAAGGTCTACCAGCCACGGGCCCGACGCGCGTGCCTGGGCGAACTGGTGCAGATCGACGGCAGCGATCACCGCTGGTTTGAGGAGCGCGCACCGGCCTGCACACTGCTGGTGTATGTGGACGACGCGACGAGCCGCCTGATGCACCTGCACTTCACGCAGACCGAATCGACCTTCAGCTATTTCGAGGCGACGCGTGCGTACCTGGAGCGTCATGGCAAGCCGGTGGCGCTGTACAGCGACAAGGCAAGTGTGTTCCGCAGTGTCAGGGCCCACGAGACCGGGCGCAGCGTGACGCACTTCGGACGCGCGATGTACGAACTGAACATTGAGACGTTCTGCGCCAATAGCAGTTCGGCCAAGGGCCGTGTGGAGCGCGCGCACCTGACGCTGCAGGATCGCCTGGTGAAGGAACTGCGCCTGCGCGGCATCAGCACGGTGGCGGGCGCGAATGCGTATGCGCCTGCCTTCATGGCGGCCTATAACGTGCGCTTTGCGAAGCCGTCCAGGAGCACGTTCAACGCGCACCGGCCGTTGCGTGCGGACGAGGATCTGGACGCCCTGCTCACCTGGCGCGAAACGCGGCGTGTGACGAAGTCGCTCACGGTGCAGTATGACCGCGTGATGTACCTGCTCGACGATACGCCGCAGAACCGGAAGCTGGTGCACCGTTACATCGAGGTCTGGGAGTATCCGGATGGGCGCATCGAGATCCGCGCCGAAGGTCGCGTGTTGCCATACCGCGAGTATGACCGGCTCACCGAGGTGGACCAGGGCGCGGTAGTCGAGCACAAGCGGCTCGCGCATGCGCTCGCGGTGGCGCAGGAACTGCAGGCGCAGCGCGACGACCGGCGCGCCTCGGGCTCGCCCTCACGCACGAATCGCGGCATCGCAGTGCGCAAGGCTGAACGGGTGCCGGGCACGAAGAAGACGCGCGAGTTCACGCAGGCGGATATGGAAGCAGTGATCGTGAAACTGACACAGGCCCCAGAGCCAGATTCAAAACCTGGCCGGAGGTCTGCGAGGGTTCGCTGAACGCACACCACCGCCCTGCTGATCCAGACGCTATCCTTCAACACGGAATGGAGATCAAACCCGGGAAAGACAGAAGCAAACCTCTCTAAAACCGGACATTTCTATTGAGCCGGAGACCAGACATCTCTATCTGGCCATGACATT
>NZ_CAJHCQ010000052.1 GCF_904848665.1 Paraburkholderia hiiakae | reverse complement strand
TTTCAGGGGTTGACCGCGAAGGTGCAAACAGCGCTTGAAGAGAATCCGCTGGGCGGCAACGTCTACATCTTCCGGGGTCGTCGGGGCGATCTGGTAAAGATTCTCTGGGCCACGGAAGACGGAATCTGGCTGCTTGCGAAGCGGCTTGAACGAGGCCGCTTTATATGGCCCAAGGCCGACGGTGGGAAGGTCTATCTGAGCTCTGCACAACTGTCGATGCTGCTTGAGGGCATCGACTGGCGGCAGCCCCGCCGCACCGCCGCATTATCGATGTTGTAAACGGCGAGACAGACTCGTAAACTACGGCGCATGTCGAACGGCGCCGATCTCCCTGACGATATCGAACTGCTCAAGGCCTTGCTGGTCGAGGCCCGTAGTCTGCTTGCCGAACGCGATGTCGAGATTGAGCAGCTCAAGGCGCAGATCGACAAGCTCAGGCGCATGCAGTTCGGTCGCAAGTCCGAGCAGCTGCAGCGGCAAATCGAGACGCTCGAGACTCAACTTGAGGATCTGGCCGCCGGGCGCGGCGTAGCGGATGTGCAGCGTGCGCAGGCCCGTGGTGCTAATGCGTCCTCCTCGAACGCAACGACGGACGACGCGGCTTCCAGGCAAGCGCTTCCCGCGCACCTGCCACGCGAGGATCATGTGCTTGAGCCTGGATCCAGTTGCCCGGATTGCGGTCAACCGATGCAGGTGCTCGGCGAGGACGCATCCGAACAACTCGCCCGGGTTGCAGCGGCGTTCAAGGTCATTCGCACGATCCGGCGCAAACTGGTTTGCCCATGCTGCAGCACGATCACCCAGCCGCCGATGCCCGGCCTGCCGATCGAGCGGAGCATTGCCCATCCGAGCTTGCTGGCAGATATCCTCGTCTCGAAGTATGCAGACCACCAGCCGTTGTACCGGCAATCCGCGATCGCGGCGCGCGACGGCGTGACGCTTGACCGGGCCAGCATGGGCCGCTGGGTCGGCCAGTGCGAGGCGCTGTGCGCACCGCTAACAGAGGCGCTGCGCCGCTATACGGAGTCGGCCGCCAAGCTGCACGCGGATGACACGCCGATCCCGGTGCTCGCACCGGGCAACCGGAAGACGCGCACCGCCCGGCTGTGGGTCTATGTGCGCGACGATCATCGCTCCGGCTCGACGGAACCGGCTTCGGTCTGGTTCGCTTACTCGCCGAACCGGCAAGGCATCCACCCTCAAACCCATCTCGCCAGCTTCAAAGGGATTCTGCAAGCGGACGCTTACGCGGGATTCGACGAGCTGTTCCGCGATGGCTCGATACGCGAGGCGGCATGTCATGCCCACGCGAGGAGAAAGTTCTACGACATCCACGTGCGCACGCCATCTGACACGACACAAAAGGCACTCGAATATATTGGCGGGCTCTATGACATCGAAGCGTCCATTCGCGGCAGGCCCGCCGCCGACCGGCTGCGAATACGGCAGGAGAAAGCCAGATCACTGCTTCAAACCTACGAAGCGTGGCTTAGGGCAAAGCTCGAAACACTGTCGTCGAAGTCCGATACGGCCAAGGCGATCAACTACACGCTGAACCAGTGGAGCGCTCTGACGTTGTATTGCGAAGACGGTACGCTCGAGATCGACAACAACATCGCAGAGAACGCGCTGCGTTGTGTAAGCCTGGGCCGGAAAAATTTTTTATTCGCCGGCTCTGACAGCGGCGGCGAACGGGCAGCCGCGATGTATGCACTGATTGGCACTTGCGCACTGAATGACATCGATCCGCGTGCCTACCTGGACTATGTGCTAACCCACATCGCCGCTCACAAAATCAACCGCATCGACGAGCTCCTGCCCTGGTGTGTGGCCGACAAGCTGCACACGCGGGCCAGTCCGCCGAATTCCGCCACCTGACCGGCAACTCCAGTCCAGCATCATGCCTCACACGCACGAGCATGGACAAACGGCCCAGCTGAGCCGCTTAC
>NZ_CAJHCQ010000051.1 GCF_904848665.1 Paraburkholderia hiiakae | reverse complement strand
GCTGCACACGCGGGCCAGTCCGCCGAATTCCGCCACCTGACCGGCAACTCCAGTCCAGCATCATGCCTCACACGCACGAGCATGGACAAACGGCCCAGCTGAGCCGCTTACGGGTGTGCTGCAGCATTTCCGCATACCGACGCCCGAACTCACCATGGCGCGGACACCGATCACCATGATCATGAAGGGCATGTTCAAACTGATGAACCACGCCGCCGGCCAAGCCCGAAGCCCTCGGTGCACGCGAGTTGCTCTCAAGCCGGTTGTCTGCAATTTGATGGTGGAGCGGCCGCTTGGATGACCGTGCGCCTGTACTGGCGAATGTTCCTTCCTGGCCGTACTTTGACCGATGGCATGCGCCAGATCGGCCGCCACCAGACGAGTCTATGCCGGAGGCATAAGCCGACCCTACAACCGCATCGAAATCATGTTCGGCCGTCTCAAAGACTGGCGCCCCGTGGCAACGCGATATGACCGCTGCCCCACCGTCTTCTTCTCCGCCTCGCTCTGGCCGCAACCGTCCTCTTCTCGCTCTGATCAGTGAGTCCTGAGCCTATGGAGCGTGTTGGGCAACCGATTGGAATACATCTCGCCGAAAGACGTAAAGGGGAGCGCGAGGGGCCAAAGCATTTCGCTTCACGAAATGCGTCTTCGATCAAAAACGCGCCCTCGCACGCATAAATCCCATCACACCAGCTCAAAATCCAAGCCAATATCCGCCGCAGGCGCGCTTTGCATCAGCCGCCCGACTGAGACGTAATCCACTCCGCTCGCAGCAACCGCGCCGATGGTATCGAGCCGCACGCCGCCGCTGGCCTCGGTTGCCGCACGGCCCGCCACCAGCGCCACTGCCTCGGCCAGCATCGTCGGCGCCATATTGTCGAGCAGGATATGCGTGGCGCCGGCCACGATCGCCGGCTCGATCTGGTCGATCCGATCGACCTCGCAGATAATCCGCTCGACGCCCGCCGTCTTGGCCCGCGCCACCGCCGCCCCGACGCCGCCCGCCACCGCGACATGGTTGTCCTTGATCATCACCGCATCCCACAGGCCCATGCGGTAGTTGGTCGCGCCGCCCATCCGCGTCGCGTATTTCTCCAGCGCGCGCAGGCCGGGAATGGTCTTGCGGGTGTCGAGCAGCGTGGCGTGGCCGTGCATCGCCTCGACATAGGCGCTCGTCATCGTCGCGATGCCCGAGAGGTGCTGGACGGTATTGAGAGCGCTGCGCTCGGCGGTGAGCAGGGCGCGGGCGTTGCCGGCGATCCGCATCAGCGCGGTACCGGGAGTGACGCTCTGGCCATCCTGCACAAGCATTTCGATCTCACACCCCGAGTCGAGATGGCGAAAGAACGCGGCGGCCAAAGGTAGCCCTGCGACGGTGATCGCCTCGCGGCTGTCCATCACCCCGGCAAAGCGCGCGTCCGCCGGGATGACGCTCTCTGAGGTGACGTCGCGCCCGCCACCGGGAAGGCCAATGCCGAGGTCTTCGGATAGCGTGGTGGTGATAAAGGCAGCTAGGTCGAAGCCGGGAAGGGTGAAAGACATGGGCGTGTTTTAAGGGGATTAAGGGGAAGATGCAAGGGTGAGCGGCATCGATTGTCGACGAACTACGCAACGATGTCGACTGACCGCTTATGGCGGTACTCGGCCTGATTGCGCTTGGGGCGAGGCGTATCGCGATGTTCGTCCGCCCGGCCGACTGCGAGTTTCCCAGCCGACTTCGGTCAGGGCTTCGTATTGTCCGGGGTGGTACTCCTGGCCGCAGCGAAGCGGCTTTGCACAGCGACGAGTTGGTCGTCAGTGGTCGCTACCAGCCACAAGCGTGCTTGCTCCACGATGTGGCGGTTGTGGTCCTTCAACGGACCCATCGCGGCGGCAGCTTTCCAGGCCACCGGGCCGATTCGGCTTTTCCTGCCCGAGGGCGCGCCCACCAGCAGGCAGTAAGGTCCAAGAGGAAGTGATACGAAC
>NZ_CAJHCQ010000050.1 GCF_904848665.1 Paraburkholderia hiiakae | reverse complement strand
GGTGTCACGGATCGGCGTAATCGAGCCGGGGATGATCGGCGTAATGAGGCCACCTGGAATGGCCCCGAAACGCGATTTCGAAGGGACTCAAGAATGCGGTTTTTTGCCTGATTTTGCAACCGCGTTTTCGCTGTTTTCGGGCATCGGTTTCGGCTTGCGGAAGCTTTCACCTTCTATGACGACACGGTAGGCGCCATGCCGTAGCCGATCGAGCGTGGCAGCACCGAGGATGCGGTTGTCGGGGAACGCGTCGCCCCATTCGCTGAAGTCGAGATTCGACGTCAGGATTGTCGCCGCGCGCTCATATCTGGCGGCGATCAGGTCGTGGAAGTCTTCGTCGTGGGGTGCACGCAGGGGTTTCAGCGCGAAGTCATCGACGATCAGCACCGGAACGCGCACGAACTGCTGCAACTTGCGTTCATAGAGCTCAGTCGCCCGTGCTGCATGCAGCTTCTTGAGCAGTTCGGTTTGCGTGATGAACAGAACGTCGCGGCCCTGGCGTGCGGCGCAGTGGCCCAGGGCCTGCGCGAGATGCGACTTGCCGACGCCTGTTTGGCCGACCATCAGTACGCAGACCTTCTCGTCGATATAGCGGCCGGCGGCGAGATCATGGATGTGAGCGCGGTTGAGCTTGGGCACGCGATCGAAGTCGAAGGTCTCGAGCGTCTTGCCCAGGGAGAAGCCAGCGCGGGCGAGCCGCACGCCGAGCTTCTTCTGCTCTCGCCGTGCAACCTCGTCGTGCAGAAGCGTGGCGAGGAACTCCGTGTAGGCAAGGTGCCCGTCGATGGCTTGCCGGTTGCGTTGCTCGAGCGAGTCGAGGATGCCCGAGAGGCGCAACTGTTTGAGGATCGTGTTCAGTTCTGGACTGGGATGCATGGGCGTTCAATGGATCAGAAGGGAATGGAGGTCACGGCCGAAGCGGCCGCCGTTCAGATAGGTGTCGGCAGGCGCCGGCGCTGGTGCTGCGGTGGGCTGGCTGTCCAGCCCCTTGTCGAGGATCGTCTTGACGGTGCGGTACTTGGGGCTGGCGAACACGAGCGCACGCTCGCACGCAGCCTCCAGCCGTTGATCGCCGACCTTCTCGCGAAGCCTCACAACGCCCTGCGCGCCGCGCAGATTGACGAGCACCTTGTCGTTGAACATCGCGAGAACGAGCGCGTGGCAGGCAGGCCCGATATCCTTTGCCCGCGCCAGGCACCACTGTGGATCGTGCTCAAGCCACGCTTGCGCTTCAGGCGGCTGGTGGTCACGCACCGTGTGGCGATCGCCGGGCTTGCGCAGGCGTGGATGGGTCGCGACGAGCTCATGGCGGTGGAACACCTGCACGACCGTGTCGGTCGCCTTCAGCCACAGTTGCTTGCCGACGAGAGTGAACGGCACTGAGTACAGTGCCTTCTTGTAGACGACGTGCCCGTCGGTATGCACCTTGACCTCGCACCATACGGCCAGCACTGGCGGCACATCGGGTAGTCTGGCGAGCAGCGGCTTCTCGATGGCGAAACGTGCAAGCGGCTGCTCGCGCGTCGTGCCGTGCTCGCGCGTGCCGGCCTGCTGCATCACCCAGTCGCGCAATTGACGGTTGGCGTCGGCGAGATCGCGGAATTCGCGCAGCGGCACGAAGGATCGCTTGATGTATTTGACGCCGGCCTCGACGACGCCCTTCTTTGCAGGATCGTGTGGAGGGCATGCGTCGATCCGGAAACCGTACCCCTCGGCCAGCGCGGCGTACGAGCGCTGTACCTCGGGATCGTACATACACGCCTTTGTGATCGCGCATTTGGCGTTGTCTATGATGACGCGCTCCACGCGGCCGCCGAACCATTCGAAGGCGCGCCGGTGGCAGGCCAGCCAGGTCTCGACCGTTTGATCCAGCACGAACTCTGCATACTGGTGCCGCGACCAGCACAGCGTCATCACGAAGAACCATGTCTTGAGCAGAACCCCGGACTCATGCATGAGCACCGGACCGGCGCCGAAGTCGACCTGCGCGGCCTCGGCCGGTGCGAACTCCAGGATCGTCGTCGCTCTCGCGCCGCGCTCGGCCTTCAAGTGCAGCAGGAAGCGCCGCACTGCCGAATAGCTGCCCGTATAGCCGTGGTTGCGCTGAAGCGCATTGAAGATCGTCGTGCCCTGCACGTCGGCGTCAAACCAGCCGCGCACCAGATCGCGAAACGGTTCAATCGTGGAGACGCAGCTACGCGGCAGCTTCGGATTGCGTCCGAAGATCGCCGCCAGTTCGGCGTCGTCCGGCAAGGGCCGACCGGGATCGAGCCAGCCCCGAGCGAGCGCGACCTGCCTGACGGTCTTCAGCTTCCCACGCCCCATCAGGCGTGCGCTGGCAATGTCGCGGTCGGAATCGCCCTGACGCATGCGCGCCAGAACCTGTCGATACTCAAACACTTCGAACCTCCTTCGACTCATCGGCCCTCCGGGCAAAAAGCCTGAAGGTACCGGGTTGCGGAAATTCGAAATGCGTTTCGGGCTGCCGCCCGACAGAACATTGAGCCCGCTACGTGGCTCGATTACGCCGATCCTGCGGTGGCTCCAATACGCCGATCATCGAGTGGCCCGATTGCGCCGATCATCCGGTGGCTCGATTACGCCGATCCCGGAATGGCTCGAATATGCCGGTCAGTGACA
>NZ_CAJHCQ010000049.1 GCF_904848665.1 Paraburkholderia hiiakae | reverse complement strand
GTTTCACGGTCCTGTTCGGGATGGGAAGGGGTGGGACCAACTCGCTATGGTCATCAGGCATGACGGGTTGCTGCGTCGCGATGGGTTCTGGTCAACCCGGCGCCACAGCCAATCTGGAAGAAGCGTAAAGAGGGTGTTGCTGAATTGGGGTTGTGTTGTTTCTGGCACAACACCGATCTCTCAACCTGTGTGTCTGCCTTACCCCCTGGGGGTGAAGACACACCTGTTATAGGATCAAGCCTTACGGGCAATTAGTATCAGTTAGCTTAACGCATTACTGCGCTTCCACACCTGACCTATCAACGTCCTGGTCTCGAACGACCCTTCAAGGGGATCTAGTCCCCGGGGAAGTCTCATCTTGAGGCGAGTTTCCCGCTTAGATGCTTTCAGCGGTTATCTCTTCCGAACATAGCTACCCGGCGATGCGACTGGCGTCACAACCGGTACACCAGAGGTTCGTCCACTCCGGTCCTCTCGTACTAGGAGCAGGCCCCCTCAAACTTCCAGCGCCCACGGCAGATAGGGACCAAACTGTCTCACGACGTTTTAAACCCAGCTCACGTACCTCTTTAAATGGCGAACAGCCATACCCTTGGGACCGGCTACAGCCCCAGGATGAGATGAGCCGACATCGAGGTGCCAAACACCGCCGTCGATATGAACTCTTGGGCGGTATCAGCCTGTTATCCCCAGAGTACCTTTTATCCGTTGAGCGATGGCCCTTCCATACAGAACCACCGGATCACTATGACCTGCTTTCGCACCTGTTCGACTTGTGAGTCTCACAGTCAAGCACGCTTATGCCATTGCACTATCAGCACGATTTCCGACCGTACCTAGCGTACCTTCGTACTCCTCCGTTACCCTTTGGGAGGAGACCGCCCCAGTCAAACTGCCTACCATGCACTGTCCCCGATCCGGATCACGGACCAAGGTTAGAACCTCAAACAGATCAGGGTGGTATTTCAAGGACGGCTCCACGGAAACTAGCGTTCCCGCTTCACAGCCTCCCACCTATCCTACACAAACCGGTTCAAAGTCCAATGCAAAGCTACAGTAAAGGTTCATGGGGTCTTTCCGTCTAGCCGCGGGGAGATTGCATCATCACAAACACTTCAACTTCGCTGAGTCTCGGGAGGAGACAGTGTGGCCATCGTTACGCCATTCGTGCAGGTCGGAACTTACCCGACAAGGAATTTCGCTACCTTAGGACCGTTATAGTTACGGCCGCCGTTTACCGGGACTTCAATCAAGAGCTTGCACCCCATCATTTAATCTTCCGGCACCGGGCAGGCGTCACACCCTATACGTCCACTTTCGTGTTTGCAGAGTGCTGTGTTTTTATTAAACAGTCGCAGCCACCAGTTTATTGCAACCCCTTCACCCTTCTGGCGCAAGCCAGTCAAGCTACCAGGGCGTACCTTATCCCGAAGTTACGGTACCAATTTGCCGAGTTCCTTCTCCCGAGTTCTCTCAAGCGCCTTAGAATACTCATCTCGCCCACCTGTGTCGGTTTGCGGTACGGTCACTGTTGAACTGAAGCTTAGAGGCTTTTCTTGGAACCACTTCCAGTTGCTTCGTCTCCTAAGAGACTGGCCTCACACCCTTGAATTCCGCGCCCGGATTTGCCAAAGCGCCTTCTCCAATGCAAGGACCGGGACTTCCAACACCCGGACAACCTTCCGCGATCCGTCCCCCCATCGCATTCAACAATGGTGCAGGAATATTGACCTGCTTCCCATCAGCTACGCATTTCTGCCTCGCCTTAGGGGCCGACTCACCCTACGCCGATGAACGTTGCGTAGGAAACCTTGGGCTTACGGCGAGGGGGCCTTTCACCCCCTTTATCGCTACTCATGTCAGCATTCGCACTTCCGATACCTCCAGCACGCTTTTCAACGCACCTTCGCAGGCTTACGGAACGCTCTCCTACCATGCGAGACTAGCTCGCATCCGCAGCTTCGGTATATGACTTAGCCCCGTTACATCTTCCGCGCAGGACGACTCGATCAGTGAGCTATTACGCTTTCTTTAAAGGGTGGCTGCTTCTAAGCCAACCTCCTGACTGTTTTAGCCTTCCCACTTCGTTTCCCACTTAGTCATATTTGGGGACCTTAGCTGGCGGTCTGGGTTGTTTCCCTCTTGACACCGGACGTTAGCACCCGATGTCTGTCTCCCGTGATTGCACTCTTCGGTATTCGGAGTTTGCTATGGCGAAGTAATCCGCAATGGACCCTTCAACCATGACAGTGCTCTACCCCCGAAGGTGATACACGAGGCACTACCTAAATAGTTTTCGGAGAGAACCAGCTATTTCCAGGTTTGTTTAGCCTTTCACCCCTATCCACAGCTCATCCCCTAACTTTTCAACGTTAGTGGGTTCGGTCCTCCAGCACGTGTTACCGTGCCTTCAACCTGGCCATGGATAGATCACCTGGTTTCGGGTCTACACCCAGCGACTGAACGCCCTGTTCGGACTCGCTTTCGCTACGCCTGCCCTATTCGGTTAAGCTTGCCACTGAATGTAAGTCGCTGACCCATTATACAAAAGGTACGCCGTCACCCCTTGCGAGGCTCCGACTGTTTGTATGCATGCGGTTTCAGGATCTATTTCACTCCCCTCCCGGGGTTCTTTTCGCCTTTCCCTCACGGTACTGGTTCACTATCGGTCGATCACGAGTATTTAGCCTTGGAGGATGGTCCCCCCATCTTCAGACAGGATTTCACGTGTCCCGCCCTACTTTTCGTACACCCAGTTCTTCCATTCCGTCTTCGCCTACGGGGCTATCACCCACTATGGCCGCACTTTCCAGAGCGTTTGGCTGACGGTACAGATAAAGAGTACAGGCTGGTCCCATTTCGCTCGCCACTACTTTGGGAATCTCGGTTGATTTCTTTTCCTGCGGCTACTTAGATGTTTCAGTTCGCCGCGTTCGCCTCACATGACCTATGTATTCAGTCATGGATACTCCATTCGGAGTGGGTTTCCCCATTCGGATATCGGTGGATCAAAGCTCGTTTGCCAGCTCCCCACCGCTTTTCGCAGGCTACCGCGTCCTTCATCGCCTGTGATCGCCAAGGCATCCACCACATGCACTTGTTCGCTTGACCCTATAACGGGTGTGTCTCTTTCGCAATTGCTTGCGTCGGTTCGCACGCGCTACAGGTTGAGTATTCGTGTTGCGCCGTATTTCAAGGCAATCTTTCGATCACTTAAAAATACTTTCGATACAATCACAACCCTGATTCACCTACTCACACCCATCTCTAGATGCTTTTGGATGAATCTCTTTACTACTTCTTCCTGATTGTTAAAGAACGACAGCCGATA
>NZ_CAJHCQ010000048.1 GCF_904848665.1 Paraburkholderia hiiakae | reverse complement strand
CGGAGAACAAGGTCAGGCCGCCACCGCATCAAGCGCCCACACTTATCGGCTGTAAATTTTTAAAGATCGATCGCGAAAACCACCGGCAAACTGCGTTACTGCCCGGCGTTTTCTGCGTTGCTGCGTCAGCAGCAGAGAAACGAGATTATGAAGAATCTTTTTCGCTTCGTCAACCCCTTTTTTTCGCTCACCGCTTGAAAAAGCTGCTGACTCCTGCGTCCGCCGGTTTCCGCGGCGGCCTTCGCTGACCCGACGTCAGAGACATCGAACTGCGAAGGGGGCGAATCTTAGCGCCTCGATCACGAGCCCGCAAGCCCTTTTTCATCGACTCAATTGAAAAGAGGCGCAGTGCGCCTCTTTTCACTGAGCGCCATTAGCGCTCACGACTTCGGATCAACCTTCGCCGGCGGGTCAAACATCGCCTTGCATGGTGGCGAGAGCTCATCGTAGTGCTGCTTCATGCACGCTGCGATCTTCTTCTTGTTCGGAATCGCGCTCGCGCAAAAGTGGAATGCATCGCCGCGGCACGCGTGTTCCTGCTCGTCGCGCGATTCGCCGCTGCTCACAATCGCACACGTCAGGCCCATCAGCAATGCGCCCGCTTTCATCATGCGATCGAACGGTTTGCTCATGGCGTTCTCCTCGTGATGAGTGGTCCAGCGTCACCTTGCAAGGGCTATTCCCGGCACGCCGCTTGCAGCGCTGCCCTCACTTGCCACGATGAGGCGCTGCTCTCACGCAGCGGATCGCCATGAACCTACCGATCATCCGGATCCTCGCGCTTTGCTCGGCTATTGTCATACCAGGCGTCCCCCTGGCCGCTCGTGCGGACGACAGTGCAAGCCCCTGCGCAGCGCTAAAGCGCATCGTCGCGGCTGCACCCCAGCATTTCGCGTCACTGAGTCCTGACGACGGACGCGCCGTCGCGCAACCCTATGGCGACGACGCGCAATGCGCAACGAGCGGCGGGAGTTTTCAGTGCGTCTGGAGCGCACGCGACGCAGGATCGGGGACGAATGCACTCGAAGGGGTAGGCGCCGACATTGCCTCGTGTCTGCCCGATGCAACCCACGACGTGAACTCGCCAGGCCGTCAGCACTTCTATCTGGGGCAGCGTGGCAGCCGGACCGAGATCACAGCACAGACCGACGGCTCAACGCGCGTGAAGCTGAGCGTTTCGCATCAATAGGCGAGCCGTCAGCCGAACGGGTTCGACAACCTCATGCGGAACCGGCAGCTCGAGACGCCATCCGCTAAGAGCCCACGACCGCGCGCCGCCGCGTCGCGCCCGCAGCCCGCGCGGCGCCATGCCGGCGGCCGGTGAGCACGGTCTGCACGATCACCGCGGCGAGCAGGAACGCGCCACTCGTGAGGTTCTGATAGTAAGGGCTCAGCGTGCCGACCTGATTGATCACATTGTCGATGACACCGAGAAGCAGCACGCCGGCCAGCGGTCCAGCCATCGTTCCCACGCCGCCCGTGAGCAACACGCCGCCGATCACGGCTGCGGCGATCGACTGCAATTCATAGCCGGTCCCCGCCCCCGACAACCCCGAGTCCAGATGCGAGGCCAGCAGCGCCCCCGAGAGACCGGCCAGCGCGCCGGACAATCCATAGGCGAGTATCTTCACACGCTCCACGCGCACGCCTAGCATGCGCGCCGCCTCTTCATTGCCGCCGATCGCGAAGATCGCCGCGCCAAAGCGCGTGTGGTTGAGCAGCGCGCCGCCGAGCGCATAGACGACCACCAGCACCCAAATGAGATTGTTGACGCCAAATACGGAGCCGTTGGCGATGCGCGCGAAGAAGCCCGGATTGGCGATGAGCAGATCCTGGCTCGCCAGCACGAGCGCGAGCCCCTTGAGCCCAAGCAGCGCTGCAAGCGTGACGATAAACGGCGCCATGCGCGCGCGGGCAATCAACACGCCGTTCACCAGGCCCACGACGAAACCCGCTGCCACCGGTGCGAGCATCGCGGCGCCCCACCCATAGGGCGCGGCATAGGCTGCCAGCACCGTGCCGAGTCCGACCATCGACCCGACGGACAGATCGAATCCGCCCAGGATGATGACGATGCTTTGCCCCACGGCGACGAGCCCGAGAAACGCGCCGTTCGAGGCGATGTCGGCCAGGTTCGCCGGGCGCAGGAAGTCGGGAAACACCATGCCGGCTACGAGCGCGACGACCACGAGCATCGCGATCGCCCCGCGCGACTGCACGAGCGCGATCAGTTGCGCGCGCCGATTCGCGCCCGGTACGGCGATGGCTTGCGCCGCGGCTTGCGTGGGCTTCTGCATCGCGTCAGCCTCCCGAACGTTGCAGGTAGAGCGCGACGACGATGAACACCGCCTTGAGGATCTGCGCGTAAGTGAAGCTGATGTTGTTCATGATGAAGCTCGCGTCGAGCACCTGGAGCAGCAACACGCCGAACACTGCGCCGACGATCGAGATGCGGCCGCCCGAAAGCGGCGTCCCCCCGATGACCGAGGCGGCAATCGCATCGAGTTCGAAGTTCACACCCACGTAGTTGGGATCGGCGGCGCCAAGCCGCGACGAAGCGAACACGCCGGCGAGTCCGGCAAGCGTGCCGCTCACCGCATAGACGAGAAAGAGCGTGCGCCGTACGGGAATGCCCGCGAGAAACGCAGCGCCACGACTCGCGCCCACGAGAATCGCGTAACGCCCGAAGGTCGTGCGCCGCACCACGAATGCCACCATGACCGCGAGCCCTAGCGCGATCAGCATGACGATGGGCAGTGGGCCGACCGCACCCGCGCCGAGCAGATCGAACGCCGGTGTGTCGGGCAGATTCACGCGTGAGCCGCCTAGGAGCGCCTGCGCGAGCCCGCGCGCGGCGACCAGCAAGGCGAGGCTCGAGATCAGCGGGTCGATGGCGAGCAGCGCCACGAGGAACCCGTTGCACAAGCCGACTACGGCGCCCACCGCGACCGCGCCCACGAGCGCCGGGCCCTCGCCATACGGCAGGAACACGGCGATCGACGCGCTAGCGAGCGCCATCACCGATCCCACGGAGAGATCGATGCCACGCGTCGCGATCGCGAGATTCTGGCCAAGCGCGATCAAGACGATCGGCGCTGCTTCGAACAGCAGGCTGCGCGCCGCGAAGGGATTCGAGAAGCCGGGCGTGACGATCAGATTGAACACCACGAGCGCGGCGAGCGCGAAGTACACGCTGTGCTCGCGCAACACGGTGCGCCAGGTCTGCATCCGCGACGTGGCGCCGGACACGGGCGAGACGGAGCGGTTCGAGGAATTCGAAGGATTCGAGGGGCTCAAGCTTGCCTCGTTCGATTCAAGGTTGGTCGCCATCGGAGCGGTTGTCGTGGATTGCGGCGGGCGGGGTGCGGGGTTGCTCACGCGGTGCCGCCGCCGTGGTCAGCGCCGTTGCCAGCCCTGTGGCCGGATCCAGCGCCGGCCAGTACGGCGAGCACGTCGTCGGGGTGCGCGCCGGCGGTTGGCATGCCGCCCTCGGTCGCGCCTTCATTGAGCACGACGAGGCGGTCGGTCAGCGCAAGCAACTCCTCCATCTCGGACGACGTAACCACCACCGCAAGCCCGTCCCGAGCCAATTCCTGCACGACGCGATGCACCTCCTCCTTCGCACCGACGTCGATGCCGCGCGTGGGATCGTCGAGCAGCAGCACCGTCGGGCGGGTCGAGAGGCAGCGCGCAATCAGCGCCTTTTGCTGATTGCCGCCCGAGAGCGTCGTGATGAGCGCGCCGGGACCGGCCGTCTTGATGCCGAGCCGTTCGATCGACTCGCGCACCACCTGCGCCTCCTTCGCACGCGAGATGAAGCCGAAGCGCGAAATGCGCGGCAGCAGGCTCGCGACGATGTTCTCGCGCACCGAGAGACGCGGAAAGATGCCTTCCGCGCGGCGGTCTTCGGAAAGGAAAGCGAGGCCGCGCCCGATCGAGCGCGCCGGGCTCGCATGCGTGAGCGCGCGGCCCGCGATATCGACTTCGCCACCATCGGCCTTCTGCGCGCCGAAAATCGTCTTGAACGTTTCCGTGCGGCCTGAGCCGAGCAGGCCGGCCAGGCCGACGATCTCCTTGCGCGCCACCCGCAGCGAGACATCGCGCACGCGGTTGCCCCACTGCAAATGATCGACGGCCAACGCGGGCGTGGCGTTGGCATCGGCATTGCCCGAGCGCTCGGCCCACGCATGCTCGCCCGCGCTCTCGCGACCCAGCATGGCTGCGATCAATGCCGCACGCGGTAGCTCTTCGGGCGTACCCGTGCGGACCACGGCGCCGTCGCGCATCACCGTGAAGCGATCGCACAGCCGGTAGCATTCGGAAAGCCGATGACTCACGAACAGCAGCGCAATGCCCTCGGCGCGCAGGCGATCGACGACTTCGAACAGTACGTCCACTTCCGCACCGCTCAGGGCCGAAGTCGGCTCGTCGAGGATCAGCACGCGCGCACCTAGTGAAACGCCGCGCGCAATTGCTACCATCTGCTGCGCGCCGAGTCCGAGCGAACCGAGACGCGCGGCCGGATCGACCGCGAGCCGGTATCGCTGCACGATGTCGGCGGCGCGCTCGAGCATGCGCTTCCTGTCGATCAGGATGCCGAATCGTTTCGGTTCGTGGCACAGAAAGATGTTGTCCGCCACGCTGCGCTCCGGTATCAGGTTGATCTCCTGATACACGGCGCACACGCCCGCGCCCTGCGCCGCGCGCGGACTGTCGAACGCGACGTCCGCGCCGTCGAGCGTGAGCGCGCCCGAGTCGGGCTGATGAAAGCCGGTGAGGACCTTGATCAGCGTGGACTTGCCCGCGCCGTTCTCGCCCACGAGGCCGTGCACCTCGCCCGCGCGCAGCGTGAGCGAGACGTCGCGCAGCGCGCGCACCACGCCGAAGGTCTTCGAAACGCCGCGCGTTTCGAGCACGGCGCGTGGGGTGGCCGTTGCGGAATCGGCGCGATTGGCGGGGACGCTCGTCGTCATCGTGCGGGCGCGGCTCAGTAGACCTTGCCCTGCGCGAGCGAAGGCTGCGCGTTGGTCCGGTTGAAGAGCGCGTCGTCCATGATCTGCTTTTGCGGCACCGGCTTGCCCGCGAGATAGTCTTCCAGCGACTTGAAGGCGAGCGGACCGAAGCGCGGGTTCGTCTCGACATCGGCGGCAACGATGCCGTTCGAGATATCCGTGACGATCTCCTTCGTGCCGTCGATCGAGACGATCTTCACGCCGTTGAGCTTGCCGGCCTGACGCAGTGCCTTGATCGCACCGACCGTCATCGTGTCGGCGTGGGTGTAGACGGCGTTGACGTCCGGGTGCGCGAGCAGGATCTGCTCCATCACCTTCTGCGCCTCGGTCGTCGACCAGTTCGCGGTTTGCGCCGCGATGATCTTCATGCCGGGATAGGGCTTGAGGCCGTTCGCGAAGCCGTCTGTACGCTGGCTTTCCACCGTGTTGCCGTAGCCGCCCTGGATCTCGGCGATGATCGCGTTGCCGCCCGTGGCGTCGGCCAGCGCCTTCGCCGCACGCTCGCCCTGCTTGTAGAAGTCGGAGCCAAGGAACGTGATGAAGTCGTCGCACGCCGTACCCGCCGTCTGCCGGTCGATCGTCACGACGGGAATGCCCTTCGCGCGCGCCTGGGCGAGCGCGGGCTGCAGGCCGGTGGAGTCGTTGGGCGCAATGATGAGCGCCTCGGCGCCCTGATTGATCATGCTTTCGATGTCGGCGACCTGCTTGGCCTGATTGGCGTTCGCGTTCGTATAGAGGAGGCGCTTCACGCCCGCTTCCTTCGCCGCCGCGCGCACCGACGCGGTTTCGGTCGCCCGGAACGGGTTCTGTTCATTCTCCGACTGCGAGAACCCCACCACCATGTCGCTCAGCTTCTTGCCGCCCGGCTTGGGATTCGTGCAACTCTCGCTGGAATTCGACTGGACTTTCTGTGCGCCGTTGTCGGACTGCGCGTAAGCGCTTACGGCGAACGCGCTCGCCAGGCAAAGACCGGCGGCAATGAGGGCGGACTGGATTCGTTGATGACGCATGGCTGTCTCCGTGAATGACACGAACGGCGCAGGCCTTCGGCCCCACCGTGGCTTTTTTGTCTTTCTTGTTCCATTGGGCACCGCACAAGACTCGGCACCGAATTATTACGGCCACTGCTTCAACTAATATTACCAGTCAATTTTCGGAGATATTAATGAGGGTATTCACGGGGGAGGCGGGGTCGGGCGCGCATACCGAGGTCCGCTCGATGAGCGGTCCGTCGAGCTTCACGGTGCGGTGGCGCACCGGCGCGCCGGCGCTGCGGTTCTGCTCTTCTTGCAGCAGCGTTTCGACGGCCCAGCGCCCAAGCTCGTAGTTGGGCAGCACGACGGTGGTGAGCGGCGGATGGGTGTGGCGCGCGATTTCCTGGTCGTCGTAGCCCATGATCGAGACGTCTTCGGGCACGCGCAGCCCGAGTTGCTTGAGCGCCTCGATTGCGCCGATCGCCATCAGGTCGTTGGCGCAGAAGATCGCGGTGGGCGGATTCGCCTCGCGCATGAGCGAGAGCGTGAGTTCGAACCCCTTGCCCGAACTCCAGTCGCCGTCGCGCACGAGGCGCTCGTCGAACAGCAGGTCAGCGGTCGCGAGCGCCTGGCGGTAACCCTTCAGGCGGTCTTTCGCGGCGTCCTGCCAGGTTTCGCCGTTGATGAAACCAATGCGCCGGTGCCCCGCCTCGATCAGGTATTCAGTGGCCGTATGGCCGCCCGCCACTTCGGCCGGCACGACTGAAGACAGCGCGTGATCGGACGCGTAGCAGTTGAGCAGCACGGCCGGCACCTTCAGCAGCGCGGGCGGCACCGTCACCTTGCGTGTGTACACGGTCGCGTAGATCACACCGAGTACGTTCGGCATGGCGAGCGTTTGCAGGACCTGCTGCTCCATCTGGGCGTTGCCGTGCGTCGAGAACACCGCGAGCAGACAGCCGTTGTTCCAGGCGGCGTCACGCGCGCCGTCGATGCTCACGACCGGGTGCGGGCTCGTCGAGACTTCGTCGGCGAGATAGACGATGAGATTGCGCTCACCCGCCGGGGCGGGCGTCTGCACCGCGCGGATCGGCAACTGGTAGCCAAGCGACTGCGCCACTTCGTGCACCTTCAGGCGCGTCGCTTCGGAGAGCTTGGCGCCCACCGCGCCGTTGAGCACGAGGGATACCGTGGATTGCGACACGCCCGCGGCCTTCGCGATGTCGGTCATGGTCGGGCGGCGTTGCGTCGATTTTTTCATCGGATGTGAAGGGGACTGCGGGAGGGCTGCGCGGCGCGGCGGCGCGCGCTCGGGGCCGCGTTGTTGGCCCGAAGCGTAGCACTAATAATTTGGGCCATCAATTGGCGTATGTCACCATTTTTTGGCTTCATCACTGACGATTCCAACGCCTATATTATCTTTTATTAGTAATAAAACGATTCACTGGAGAACGCTCATTTGACTGCCCGACCGCCCCCCTCCTCCCCCCCGGAGATCGCTTTCGACGCCGCCGCGCTCGACGACGGTCAACTCGTCACGCTCGCCCACGGCGATGCGCGCGCGCTGGTCGCGCCGCACGTGGGCGGCTCGATCGCCGCGTTTTACGATGCAGCCGGCAAGGCCCCGGCAGCGCACTGGCTGCGCCCCGCCACGCGCGCCGCCATCGACGCTCGCGACCCGCTCGGCATGGCGAGCTTTCCGCTGATGCCGTACTGCAACCGCATCCGCGACGGGCGATTCCGCTTTGAAGGCGAGATGATCGATTTACCGAGCGGTACCGGCGCGCTGCGCCACGCGCTGCATGGCCACGCGTGGCGGCGGCCCTGGACGGTCGAGGCGCAAACGGCCGATACGCTCACGCTCCACTTCCTGCACGAGCCGAACGAGCCGAACGAGCCGCATGAAGCGCATGAATCCCACGGATCGCTCAAGGCCGATTCACGCGCTGGCTCCGGCTGGCCGTTTCGCTACGAAGCGCGCCAACACCTCACGCTCGACGCCAGCGGGCTCACTGTGCGCCTGTGGGCCCGCAACCTGGCCGCACGGCCCATGCCGTTCGGCCTCGGCCACCATCCGTACTATCCGCGCCCGCCAGGCACGCGCATTGCCGCGCGCGTGCGCGCGATGTGGGAAATCGACACCGAAGTCCTGCCGGTTTCGCTCAGCGCTCACCCGGCCGTCGATGCCCTGCAGGCCGGCCTGATCGTCGACGACTTCGATCTCGACAACAACTTCTCCGGCTGGCGCCGCGAGGCGGTCATCGAGTGGCCGCACGAAGGCCGGCGTCTCGCGCTGCGCGCGAGCACGCCACTCGACTTCTTCGTGGTCTTCTGCCCGCCCGGTCTGCCGTACTTCTGCGCGGAGCCCGTCAGCAACACGACGGACTGGCTCAATCTACGTCACGAGGGAACGGTGAAGCGCATCGACGTGGGGGGCACCGTGCTCGCTCCCGGCGAATCGCTCGAAGCCCAACTTGCCTGGCAACCTGAGCGGACCTGAAGCGGCACACAATCCTCACATGCCCGCGCCATTTCGCACGCCCGCCAACGGCGCGCCGTAGCCGCCCGCCTCGGCGTTGTTCGGGTGGCCGTTCGCGAGTTGCCCGCGCGGATCGGTGGGACCGACCGGCATCTCGCCAGCCTGGCGATTGCCGTGGGTCGGGTACTCGCTGCCGGGCTGCGCATTGGGCATGAGCGCGAGGCTGTTTTGCGGCGAGCGCAGGTTGTCATTCGGCGCCAGTTGGGCAACGGCATAGCCAGGCGCGCCTGCCAGCATCGCGCAAGCCACGAAGGACGGCATTGCCGCATGGGCGAAGAAAGGCTTCATCTGGAACTCCTTGTCGCGCAACGCGACACGCTTGCAGCACGCGCGTGCTCGCCGTGCTGCTTTCAGGCTAGCAGACGGCCGCCTGCCGCGCCCGACGACTCTTTCCAGCAAATGCCGCACAGCGGTTACTATTCGAGGTTGTAAGGCAAACCAGAAAAAACGGCTCGCCACGGCGAGCCGATACAACGACAACCTCAGTCGACAGGAGACAAAACCATGGACCAGCCGCGCGCCGTCGACGTCCAAACCTTCATCAACGAACATCCGTTTTCGCCGTTCCAGTGGTTCATCTTCGCGATCTGCTTCGTCATCGTCCTGCTCGACGGTTTCGACACGGCCGCGATCGGCTTCATCGCGCCTTCGCTGCTTGGCGAATGGGGCATCGCCAAGCCCGCGCTCGCACCCGTGCTGAGCGCGGCGCTCTTCGGCCTCGCTTGCGGTGCGCTCGCGTCCGGGCCGCTCTCCGACCGGCTCGGGCGACGCGCCATGCTGGTCGGCTCGGTGCTGCTGTTCGGCGTGACCTGCCTGGGCTCGGCGTTCTCCACCAGCATCAGCGAACTCACGTGGTTGCGCTTCATTACGGGTGTCGGACTCGGCGCCGCCATGCCGAACGCGGTCACGATGATGGGCGAGTACTGCCCCGACCGGAACCGCGCCACCGTGATCAATCTGATGTTCTGCGGCTTTCCGCTCGGCGCGGCCTGCGGCGGCTTTCTGGCGGCGTGGATGATTCCGCACTTCGGCTGGCGCAGTGTGCTCGTGCTCGGCGGCATCACGCCGCTCGTGCTCGCCGTGCCGCTCTTCCTGCGCATGCCGGAATCGGTGCGCTACATGGTGGCGAATCAACGACCCGTCGAGCGCATTCGCGCCGCGCTCGCCCGCATCTCGCCCGACGCCGCCAAAGCGCAGGTGTTCACGATGACGGAGCACGCCCCGCAGACGCAAAGTAAGGGGCTTGGCGTCGTGCTTTCGCCGATGTATCTCGTCGGCTCGGTGATGCTGTGGGTCGCGTACTTCATGGGGCTCGTGATCTTCTACGCGTCGATCAACTGGATGCCGCTCTTGCTCAAGGACTCGGGCCTTACGGCCTCGAGCGCCACGCTGATCTCGGCGCTCTTTCCGCTCGGCGGTGTGGGCGCGGTGCTGAGCGGCATGCTGATGGACCGCTTCAACGCGAACCGGATCATCGCCGCGTGCTACGTGCTCACGGCACTTTCGGTGTGGCTCATCGGCCAGGCGGCGGGCAACGTGGCCCTGCTCGTGCTCGTCGTGTTCGTGGCCGGCGTGCTAATGAATACCGCGCAATCGTCGATGCCCGCGCTCGCCGCCGCGTTCTACCCCACCCAGGGACGCGGCACCGGCGTGGCGTGGATGCTCGGCATCGGCCGCTTCGGCGGCATTGCGGGTTCGTTCCTCGTGGCCGAACTGGCGCGCCGGCACGTCACGTTTGCGGGCATCTTCGCGACGGTTGCCGTCGCCGGTCTCATTGCCGGCGCGGCGCTGCTGATCAAACAGGCCGCGCGGCCGCAGGCGAGCGGATCGTCGGCGGCAAAGACGGAGTCGTTCGGGCACTGACACCCGCGTGCGTGTCGAGCATTGCGCCGTGCCGCAAGCAAATGGGCGGCGCAATGCGCGCGACGATCAGCCGCCGAGCGCGCCGAGATTGAGCGTGTGCGAATGGCCGATCCACACGGCGGCGTCGCGATGGTCACGCAAGGCATCGGTGGTGTTCGGATGCACGAACACGTCGAGTGCGCCGTGATTGAGCGTGAGCCATTCGACGACCGTCATGAAGCGCTCTCGCGAGATGGCCAGTTGATACGACCACATCGGATGCGGCCCAACCGGGCGTTCGTGAAAGCGCCCAATCTGCACGATCTCGCCAAAGCGCGCTTCAATCGCCTCGCGCAAGGTCCATGCGGCGTCGCGCGTCGCCGTGTCGAAATAGACGTGCGCGTGCCAGCTCGTGATATCGGCGGGATCGAGGTAGTTCATGGCGGGAGCAGGGCTGCGGTGAGGGTTCGAGCCGACATTGTCCATCGAATGCCCGCGCGGCGCAGGCAAACGCACCACGCTACGTTTCAGTGCGCGCCGTTTGAATACGTGTCGCCCACCATCAACCGCACGATTTCGTCGCCATCGGTTTCGGCCACGCGCCGCTCGCCCGCCACTTCGCCGCGCCGCAGCACGACGATGCGCTCGGCCACGGCAAAAATATCGTGCAGATTGTGCGAAATGAGAATCACGGCCACGCCCTGCGCCTTGAGTCCGCGGATCAACTCCATCACCTTGCGTTGCTCGGGAACGCCGAGCGCCGCGGTCGGTTCGTCCATGATCAGCACGCGCGCGTTCCAGTAAATCGCGCGCCCTATCGCGATGGCTTGGCGCTGGCCGCCCGAGAGCATTTTCACGGGGCCCGTGAGCTTGCGCAGCGGAATCACGATATCAAGCCGCTCGAGCACTTCGCGCGCCACCCGCGCCATGTGCGGCCGGTCGATCACCTGGAAGCCGAGTCGCCGTCGCACGGGCTCGCGGCCAAGAAAGATGTTGCTGCCCACGTCGAGATTGTCGGCGAGCGCGAGATCCTGATAGATGGTTTCGATGCCCTGCGAGCGCGCATCTTGCGGATCGCGCAATTGCAGCGGGCGCCCATCGAAGTGCAAGTCGCCCGCGTCGGCGCGATACACGCCCGAGAGAATCTTGATGAGCGTGGACTTGCCCGCGCCGTTGTCGCCCGCAAGCGCAAGCACTTCTCCGGGCATGACCTGCAACGAAACGCGCTTGAGCGCCTCCACCCCGCCAAAGCGGATCGAGACGTCGCGCGCCTCCAGAATCGGCGTGGCGCTCGCGCCGCTCATTGCGCGCCTCCGAGCCGATCCTTGTACTGGTCGATCAGCACCGAAAGGATGATGACGATGCCGACCACGATGAATTGCCAAAACGCGTTGACGTCGATGAACACGAGCCCGAATTCGATCACGGCGATGATAAGCGCGCCGATCAGCGTACCGATGACGTTGCCGGTGCCACCAAAGAGACTCGCGCCGCCGATCACGACCGCCGCGATCGAATCGAGCAGCATGGGTTCGCCCGCATTGGCCGCGCCAGCGGCGAAGCGCGCCGTGTAGACGATGCCGCCCACCGCCGCGAAAGCCGCCGCGATCAGATAGATCGCGAACAGATGACGGCGCACATTGATGCCCGCGCGCACCGCCGACTGCGGATTGCCGCCTATCGCATAGGTGTACTGACCGAAGCGCGTTTGCGAGAGCACGAAGTGCATGATGATGAGCAGCACGGCCGTGAGGATCACGGGCGTCCAGCCGCCGCCGAGCCACGCGAGCCCTGGATTGTTGACGGCGACGGTCATGCCGCTGCCCGCCGCAAGAAAACCCACGCCGCGCGCAACGCCATACATGCCGAGCGTGCCGATGAAAGCGGGCACGCCCAGACGCGCAATCAAGACGCCGTTCACGAAGCCCGGAATCAGGCACACGAGAACCGTGAGCGGTATCGACATCAGCAAGATCCACGGCGATTCGCCGCCGGGAATCGTGAACTGCGCGACGCACACCGCCGCGAGCCCCATCACGAAGCCCACCGAAAGATCGATGCCCGCTGTGATGATCACGAAGGTCTGGCCAATGGCGAGCAAGAGCGGTGCGCTTGCAGCAAGCCCGATCGACTGCAGGTTGTACGCGTTGAACACGAACGAACGATGCGCCGAGATACGCGCCCAAGCCTCGAAGAAGACGAGCAGCGTGCCGAGAAAGAGCCACGGCCAGACCTTGCTGACGAGCGCGAGCCTGTCGAGTCGTTTATCGTTCATGTGGCTCTGTTCGCGTGGCTTAGTTCGAATAGATGTACTGCTTCATCTCCGGCTTGTCGACGTTCGACTTGTCCAGCACCACGAAGCCCGTGCCCTTGTAGGCCGGAATCTTCTTGCCGTGGATGGCGTCGGCGGCAAACTTCACGGCGTCATAGCCCATCTCATCGGGAAGCTGCGCAATGGCGATATCGACGAGGCCACTTCTGATCTGCTCGTCGATGCCCGGCACGGCGTCGAACACGACAACCTTCACCACGCCCTGCTTGCCCGCGTTCTTCACGCCTTGCGCCGCCCCCGCGCCCGAGAACGTGTTGGCGCCGAACACACCCGCGAGATCGGGATTGCGCGCGAGCACCGCCGCGACGTGTGAAGCAGCGCGATTGGCGTCGTCCTCGTTGTATTGCGTTTCGAGCACCTTGATGTTGGGGTGCTTCTTCATCTCCTCCATGAAACCTTGCGCACGCGCGTCGGTGCTGGAGATGCCCGGCTTGTTGTTCTCGCAATAGACGGTGCCCTTGTCGCCAATCGCCTTGGCGAGCGAGCGCGCCGCCACGCGGCCGCCTTCCAGGTTGTCCGAAGCGATATAGGAGAGCGGGAAATCGGCGTCGCCCTTGCCGGTTTGATAGTGGCCATCGCCAATATAAGTATCGACGGTGATGACCTTGATGCCGGCATCCGCGGCTTCCTTGAGCGGGCCGATGAGCTGCTGCTTGTCGACGGGCGAGACGAGCAGCACGTCGGGATGCTTCGCGATGAAGGCCTTGAGAATCGGCACCTGCTCCGTGGTGTTCCAGGCCTTCGGCACCTGGAACAGCAACTGGATGTTGTCTTCCTTCGCCGCGCGCTCCGCGCCGCGATGCATCGTGAAGTAGAAGGGATCCGTGACGCCGGGCAGCAGCGCGACGACGGGATGCGCAGCATCCGCGTGAGCCACGCCGGGCAGCGCGCCGGCGACGATCGTGGAAACAGCCATCAGACAGCCAAGAGCGATGCGCAACATGTTTGTCTTCCTCCAGGTGAGTCCGACGCACGGCGCCCAATCTTCCCGAGGCGACCACGCCCGGCAGCAGTGGCTCAGTATACTGACGCGCACTGCTGCCGGGCCTGGTGTTTTCCTGCACTCTTTACGCTGTTTATGCGCTTCGGATGCCGACATCCCGATTGGTGGGACGACTGACTATTTTCATTGCAAGAACAACCGATACGCCGGGTTCTGCGTCTCTTCCCAATGCGCGTACCCGAGCGTCGCGAGAAAGCGGCGGAACTCGGCGTCCTCGGCCGCGGGCACCTGGATGCCCACCAGAATCGAGCTGTAGTCGGCGCCCTGGTTGCGGTAGTGAAAGAGGCTG
>NZ_CAJHCQ010000047.1 GCF_904848665.1 Paraburkholderia hiiakae | reverse complement strand
GCTGCACACGCGGGCCAGTCCGCCGAATTCCGCCACCTGACCGGCAACTCCAGTCCAGCATCATGCCTCACACGCACGAGCATGGACAAACGGCCCAGCTGAGCCGCTTACTGAGGTAATCAAGCTGCCAGAAGTGAAAAAAGGCTTTGTCCTGTTGCCACGTCGCTGGGTGGTCGAACGCAGCTTCGGTTGGCTGAACCGCTTCCGCCGGTTGGCCAGAGACTACGAGCGACTGCCCGAAACCCTGGCCGGCCTGCACTTCGTCGTATTTACCGTGCTTATGCTTGTCCACTTCGCAGACCTCAGCAAAAGTGCCTAACACGCTCTAAGACTGCGCAGGTTTTGTCGCCGACGGTCCGACCTGTTTGCCATTGAATCAGATCACTTGTGCAACCAATGAAGAGGTGAAGCTAAGACCCTGTTGTGATCGGGATTCCGCTCATGCCGGCGGCGCATACTCCTGACCGCGTGCGAGCAACACCCAGATCGTTCGGGCTATCTTGTTCGCGAGTGCTACGACAGCGACGTTTGTTCCGCGTCGCGCCTGAACCTCGAGTATCCATCGGGAAAGTTTGTCCGTATGCTTTGCGGCTTGCTGAACAACCGATCTGGCGCCGTGTACCAGCAGCATTCGCAGATATCCGTTACCGCGCTTGGTAATGCCGAACAGGCGATCTTTGCCGCCTGATGAGTGCTGACGTGGCGTCAGGCCCAGCCACGCCGCAAACTGCCGGCCGTTTGAGAACTCGGAGGCGCTTCCGGCCGCGGCGATGACGGCCGTTGCAATCATCGGTCCGACACCACGGATCTTCTCCAGGCGCTGGCTTGCGGGCGATGCCTTGTGCACTTGCTGGATCAGATCGTCATACCGCGCGATCTGCCTGTCGAGCAGTGCAAGTCGCTCGTACATGTCGCGCATCATTGTTCGGGTCAGTCCTGTCAGTTCATTGTGCTCGTCATCGACGATCGCGGGGAGTAGAGTCCGCACTTTCAGAGGCGTTTGCGCAATGACCACTCCGTATTCAGCCAGGAGGCCTCGATCTGATTGATCTGCGCGATGCGGTCCCGCATCAGCAGGCTGCGAATGCGGTGCACGGACTGGATGTCTTGCTGCTCAACGCTGTTGACTGCGACGTAGCGCATCGTCGGACGAGACGCAGCTTCAACAATCGCCTCCGCATCATTTCGATCGTTCTTCTGGGATTTGACGAACGGCTTGACGAATCGCGGCGCGATGATCTGGACCTGATGCCCCATTGCAGAGAACCGCCGGGCCCAGTAATGCGCTCCCCCACAAGCTTCCATCACAATGCGGCAGCACGGCAGGCAAACGACCGCTTCCAGAAGCTTGTTGCGGCTGACTCGCCGGGTCAGTACTGGGTGGCCGCGTTCGTCGACGCCGTACAACTGGAATATGTTCTTGGCCAGATCGATGCTCAGCAACGCGACGCTCATGACGACCTCCGCTCATTCGTGGGTCAGGGAGTTTTAATACTGCCATGCACTCCGATGGAGAGTGTTAGCGGTCATCCACCGGAGGTGGGACGAGGCCATTCCACTATATGCGGCCTTTTGCAAGCCGAAGCTGCGGGCCCTGATGGAATTCGCCAGGAACGTCCTCATCTCGGCCACGTGCTTGAAGCACAAGACTGTGTTCAGGTTTGCGTTCCTGCGGTCCGACCTGTCTCGCCATCACATTGAAATCAACCCAAGCAACCTACCAGTTCCTCAACGCGTCAAAGTCCACATTCTGCTATGCGGGTTTGTGGCTTACATGATACGTTTCGTACGAAGTCTCGTGAGCGAGGATCGCCCAGGCGATTCGCGCCATTTTGTTTGCCAAAGCTACTGCAACTACATTCGCTGGTCGTCGCATCTGTATTGCCTTTTGCCATGCGGTTGGCACCTTCGCGTGACACAGAACAGAACGTGCCCCATGTATCAACAACGTACGCAGGTACGGATCACCTCGTCTGGAGATCGAGCCCAACCGGATCTTCCCGCCTGTCCCATTCTGGCGAGGAACAAGCCCCAGAAACGCTGCGAACTCGCGTCCCGACCTGAATGTCTTCGCATCCCCAACTGTCGCCACCAGAGCGGTGGCAGTGAGCCGGCCGATGCCCGGCACTTCGGAGATCGCACGGCATGCCGCTTCCTGCTTCTGCCAGGCGCCAATCCGCTTCTCCAGTTGATTGATGTCTTCCTCAAACATGTTGATGCGACGCAACTGTTCGAGAAGGTTCAGAACTATGGACCTTGGCAGTGTGTCTTCGAGTTCTGCCATGCGCTGCCTGATCTCGTCGAGTCCAGCTACGCGTCCAGCGCGAAACGTAACGCCGAATTCATACAGTAGTCCTCGCAGCTGATTTATCTGCATCGTCCGGAACTTGACGAGCAGTGAGCGCATACGATGAAGGCTTAGCATCGCTTGCTGATCTTCTGTCTTGGCGGCAACCGTGCGCATGCCGGGTTGCTGCACCGCAGTCCAGATCGCCTGGGCGTCCGCCGCGTCGGTCTTGTTCGTTTGCACGAATGGTCGGATGAACTGAGCATGCAATAGCACCACCTCGTGTCCGAGCGCGCCGATTTTACGCGCCCACCAGTGGGCACTTCCACATGCCTCAAGGGCAACTCGACCGGCGGGGCGCTGCGCCAGAAACGTGATTAACTCGTCTCGTCCGAATCGCCGATTCTTGATCTCGCCGGTTTCGGCGTCGACCCAGTACAGCTGGAATACCCGTTTTGCAATATCGAGTCCGTATGTCGTAGCATTCATCTGGGGCCTCCGTTCCTCAAGTGGTTGTGTCGCAACTCCACTCTGGCACATTGATGCCGTTCGGTCCTGGGGGCCCTCTCAATCGTGCCCAATTCCCCGGAGGGAGGGCGGTGTCCATTCCATCTGGGTCGGCTCTCGCCTCTCGTCGCACCTGCGGCAATACGAGGTAATGGCAGTGCGTTTGCGACGGCACGAGTTGACACATCGCCTCGGGCCAATCACAGGCGACACTGGTTGAGTGGTGGAGATAAAGCGGCGTTTCAGAACGTGGACGAAGCGCACGCTGCCTGCAATCTTGCAAACCGGCGGGGACGACACTCCGCGACCTCCAGCGATTCCGACACTGGAATACAGCGTCTCAAGGCGACCGCACTCCTCCAGACACAATGACCTTTTTTCATTTTGTGCGCTCGCCGTCAGGTTCAAATTTGAGATACACCGAACAGAGAGCATGGATTCTCTGAACGACCGGCGAACGGTAGTCGAGACACCAGACAGTGCGGAGATTGAACAGCTTGTGAAGGTCCGCATCGTCCTTCGGAAACGGCCGTGCACCTTCACGCACTGCGATCACTCGCGACGCCTCGACGAGCCTGGCGCGCTCCAACCAGTCGCATTCAGCACCGTTTGAGCATAACCAGATCTGGGCCGACTCGATCAGGTGGTCTGTACGTAATCAGACACCCTCTCGCGCAAACGCGAAGAACTGGCCTGCCACGAGAAAGCACAGCAATTCGCTGCGCGCTTCGTCATCAAAAGCGTTCACGACTCACCTGTTTCGTCTGGGCGCTTTGAAGTCACATTCACAGTTTGCAGCAGGGTGTGTGGGCCGGCCCGTGTAGCGCAGGCCGGACGGAGTTAGAGAACTGGGCAAGCTCAACGGACGACCTCGAGCAACCTGCGCAGCAGCGACCGGCGCTCCGTCGTTTCTCGGTCAGTCAGCGACAATTGACAGAGGCGCACACTGGATCTCCCTTCAACTGGAAGGAGATCGTCATGGAAACGCAGAATGTCGCGGTTGGCTCCCGAGTGCCCTGGAACAAGGGCAAGCTGACTGGACAGAAGCCACCGCTGAAGCTTCCGGAAATCTGGGCGATTCGCACCAGGTTGCAGATGTCTTCGAACATCCGCGAGCTGGCCATGTTTAATCTTGCGATTGATAGCAAACTACGCGCATGTGACCTGACACGACTGCTCGTACAAGAGATCTGACAAGGCAGCCGCGTCGGCTCCAGAGCAATGGTCATGCAACGGAAGACTCGACGACCGGTTCAGTTCGAGATCACGGAGCAGACCCGTCAGAGCATCGAAGCCTGGATAAGGTCTCGGCGGTTGAAGCCAACCGACGATCTCTTCCCGAGTCGTGTGCATGCGTCTGCACATATCTCGACCAGGCAGAATTCGCCGATAGTCCACCGGTGGGTCGCTTCGATCGGGCTCGACGACACGGCGTATGGCACGCACACGATGCGTCGCACCAAGGCCTCGTTGATTTACCGTCGCACAAAGAACCTTTGAGCGGTTCAGTTGTTGCTCGGCCATACCAAGCTAGAAAGCACGGTTCGCTACCTCGGCACAGAGGTCGACGATGCCCTTGAAATGGCGGAACAAACCAAACTTTGACAGCGAGCTGGCCGCTGAGCGGCTTCGTTCAACGGCCATCAGCGGCCGTTGGCCCGCGCAGTCGTGGGAACATTCGGCTGACCGATGAGCAAGAAACATGCGGATCTTCGAACGGGCGTCGCATTCTCGCGTATTCATCAGACCAGCGCCTGACTCGGCGAGACTGACGTTCGAACATCAGCGTGCGCTGAAACCTGTGGACGTTTTGATCGTAATTATTATCCGCTTGGCAGCCATCTTACCGAATGGTAGGCGGACTAGGACTAAGGTCCAATTGCAACGCCACAATTGCGTGTCAACATGCAATTAGCTTCACGTATCCGAACGTGTTCACCTCTAAACCAACAGGGAGAGAATAATGTCTGATGCCAATGCTGAGCCCACCGATCTGGGGAATCAGATTCCACAGGCCGAAAGCGCTCCCAGCGAAAGGGTTTCTAAACTACATGAAAAAGCGCTGGCAGGCCTGCAAGGTGCCAGGAAAAAGGCCACGGCCGTGCAGGTCGTGGTGGTCGAAAACGGCAAAATCGCTGCCCGCGCGACCGACGACTTCGTCCACGAGTATCCGTGGGTATCCATCGGGATGGGGGCCGGTTTTGGGGTGCTGGTAGGTCTGCTGATCAATCGCGACTGACGTGCATTGATCTCGCATATGAGCCGTTTGGCAAGCATCTGAAAAATGCAGGACTGCGAGAGCGTCGGCGAACTGCTGTACAACATAGACACGCCAATCGTGCAGCACAAACACCGCACCACGGACAAAGGTCAGGGGCCAACCAGCCTTGTATCGGATTTTGCAGCTTTCGAGCAACCGTGGGGCGCTGTTCGGGCCAGTTTCGGTCGCCCAACTGTCCGACGCCTCAGTCGTTGAAATGTCTCTTCCGCGTTCGTCTGCGGGCGACCTACTATAGTCGAATGCTCGCGCGCTAATTGCGTACCGTTGTCGCGGGGAGGCTCATCGTGAACGTGTCAGTCCGCGTTATGATCGGCTGGACGCTTGCCCTGTGCGGTTGGGCGCAGACGATGGGCGCGCATGCCGCGCAACCTGCAGCGGTCGCGTCCACAACCGTCGTCGCCGCGCCGACGAAAGCCCCGCCCGCTGCAAGTTTGGACGTCTACGCACTGAGCCTTGCGAACAAGCCGTGGACCGCCGATTTCGACGCAATGCTCAACCGCCGCAGGATCCGGTTTCTCATTCCTTACAGTCGCACGCTCTATTTTATCGACAAGGGCCGCGAACGCGGACTTGCCGCTGACCTGGCGCGCGACTTCGAACGCTATATCAACCGAAAGTACGCGGCCCAGCTGAACGGCCGGCCGGTCACCGTCGTCCTGATTCCCACTACCCGTGACAAGCTGCTAACCGGCCTGGTCGCCGGGCTCGGCGACATCTCCGCGGGCAATCTGACTGCGACCGACGAGCGGCTCAAGATCGTTGACTTCATCGCGCCGCGCGATCGCAAGCCGGTGCGCGAGCTGGTCGTCACCGGGCCAAAGTCGCCCTCGCTTTCGACACTCGATAATCTTTCGGGGAAGCGGGTTTACGTGCGACGATCTTCGAGCTATTACGAGAGCCTGAGCGCACTGAATGAGCGCTTTCGCAAGGACGGCAAGCCGCCTGTGAAAATCACGCTGTTGCCCGATGCGCTGGAAGACGAAGATGAAATGGAGATGGTCAACGCGGGCCTCTTGGGCTGCATCATCGTGGACGACTGGGAGGCCCATCTCTGGGCACAGGTTCTGCCGCGCCTGAAGGTGCATGACGATCTCGCTGTGAGCGGCGAGGGCTATACAGGCTGGGCGATTCGCAAGAACAGCCCACAGTTGCAGGCAGCCCTGAACGACTTCTATCTGAACTATGTGAAGAAACAGGATGTGGTTGAATACCTCCTCGTGCAATACATGAAGCAGATCAAGCAGATCCGCAACAATGGCGGCGATGCCGAACAAAATCGCTTCAATGATACGCTTGCGTTCTTCCAGAAATATGGTACGCAGTACGGCTTCGATCCGCTTATGCTCGCCGCGCAGGGTTTCCAGGAATCACAACTCAACCAGTCCGCGCGCAGCAGATCCGGGGCTATCGGCCTCATGCAACTGTTGCCGGCCACGGGCAAGCTGATGGATGTGGGTAGCATTTCCGTGGCCGAGTCCAATGTTCATGCAGGCGCCAAATACATGGACACGCTCATGACCAAATACTTCTCCGACGCCCACTTTAGCGAAAGCGACCGGTCGCTCTTCGCGTTCGCGAGCTACAACGCAGGCCCGACCAACATCGCAAAGATGCGCAAGATCGCGGCCGAGCGAGGCCTTGATCCAGACAGGTGGTTCAACAATGTCGAGATTGTCGTCGCAGAGAAAATTGGAATCGAAACGACGACCTACGTACGTAACATTTACAAGTATTACGTGGCGTACAGGCTGATCGTCGAGGCCCGGGCGGCGCACAAAAACGCGGTGGAAAGCGTGCAGAAGCACTTCTGAAGACGGGTTGCAGGAGCAGTGCATTATGTGATTCCCCGGTCAAGCGACGATTGCTTTTATCGCATTGACTCTCCATTGGGGCCTGACAAAGAAGTGTTGAGCAGGGCCAACGTCCGTTGTATCCGGCACCTGCCGTTCATACGACTTCGCGGCGACTGTCACATACGGGTTCTCAACGCGACATCCATGTCGATGGCCTGCCAGATACTTCCCAAAAACTGCGTCGGAGTCCAACGCGAGATGGCATCCGTCAGCGGAACGGATAACCTGTTTGAAATACGCACCAACCGCTCGGAGCAGGTTGGCGCGTCCCGACATTAGAAGGTATGGCGAAGCGCCGCGCGCATGACCAGTTGCCGCGACGTCGACGAAAGATCCTGCGCTCCCGGTACGTACGCGCGATCGAGTGACGAACCTGTCTCGTCCCCGGTCACCAGCTGATATACCCCTTGCAGGTAAACGTCCGTCCGTTTCGACAGGTTATAGTCGGCCATCAGACCGAACGTGTGGATGCCCGGTTGCACGGTGCCCGTCGTCGCCTCATAATGCTCCAGCGTATAGGCATACTCTGCACCAACGAAGAAGGCCGGTGTGAACTGGTACTTGCCGTTGAGCTCGAAATTCTGATACTTCAGCGCGTTGAGCGTACCGCCTGCCAGCGGGCCGGTGACAGGCTGGATCGTTTCCGCGCTGCTCAGGTAGGCCACATTTGCCGTGGGATGATCGATTTGCGTATTCGTATACGTGAAGCCGACGGTCGCGGAGCCAACTGTATAGTTGACGCCCGCACCGAAGATCTGCAGCGTAGACGAAACAAAATTGCCGTCGGGGCCGAGCGACCCGCCTGCGCTTGCGATGGCGCCGCTTGCGGTCATGGCCGGGTTGTCGGCACGCAGGTAGGCCGCGGCGAACACCCAGCCGCCAGCCGAATATTGCGCGCCAGCGCTCATCGCGCGGTTATTTGCAAAGCCCGTATCGTTGCTAAAACTATATGTACCGCCAAACGACAATCCGCCGAGCGTCGGGCTCGCGTATTTCACCGTGTTGTTCAAGCGGAACGTGTTGTCCGTATTGTCGTTGTCATAGGGGTGCGAGAACAGGTAGCCGCCCCAGTTCCCGTTTGCCGTGGTTTGCGCGAGATAGTCGACGACGGAATCGTACTGCCGACCCAGGGTCAGCGTCCCGTAGCGTTCGCTCGCGAGGCCCACGAACGCCTGGCGACCGAACATGCGCCCTCCTTGCGCGAGCGCACCATTGCCGGCGTCGAAACCGTTTTCGAGCTGAAAGACGGCGCTCAGCCCGCCCCCCAGGTCTTCGGTACCCTTCAAGCCCCAACGGCTCCCTTGCGCGTAGCCACTCGTCATTTCATAGACCTGGTGGCCGCCAACGTTGCTGGTGAAATCGATCCCCTCATCGATCACGCCATACAGCGTCACCGAGCTCTGTGCGAAGGCCGGGATGGTCACGCCGCACAGCAACGCAGCTGAAACGACTTTTCTCATCTTGTTTCCATTATTTAGTTATACATAATATGTAAAAGGCGATTTGCCGGACTGCACTCACCTCCGGCGGACCGTTCACTCGCGCGAGTGCTTTTCGCCCCGTTACTTCGCGCCGTAAATGTCGAAGTCGAAATATTTCCTGTTGATGCGGGCGTAGGTGCCGTTTGCGAGAATTTCGGCGAGCGCCCGATTGAATGCATCTCGAAGCGCGACGTCCTGCTTGCGCAGACCGAGGCCGTCGCCCTGACCGAAGTACTTCGGGTCATCCATCGCCGGCCCCGCGAACTCGAAGTCCTTGCCTTCGGGCTTCTTCAGAAAGCCGTCACTGGCTTCAATGGATGCCTGGAACGCCGCATCGAGCCGCCCCGAAACCAGATCAGCGTAGACCTGGTCCTGGTTCTGGTAAGCGACGACTTCCACGCCGGCCGACTGCCACCTGGCGCGCGCGTAGTCTTCCTGACTCGTGCCCTGCTCGACACCCACGCGCTTGCCCTTCAGCGAACCGGCGTCGGGCAGCAGTGAGGAACCGCGTCGCACTACGAGGCGCGCGGGCGCGTTCGAGATCTTGTTCGAGAACGCAATCTGCTCCATGCGCTTTGGCGTGATCGTCATGGATGACGAGATCACGTCGAATTTGCGCGCAAGCAGGCCCGGAATCATGCCGTCGAAACTCGTTTCCACCGAGACACAACGCGCGTTCAACTGCGCGCACAACGCGTTGGCAATATCGACGCCGAAGCCCGTGAGCTTGCCGTCGGGCGTCTTGTATTCGAGCGGCGGATAGGTTGGGTCGACGGCGAGCCGAATCTCCCGTCCCTTCAGGTCTACCGCATGCGCCGGGGCCGCCGTTGCAGCTGCCGCGAGTGCCAGCGAGAGCGCCATCGTCCATTTCTTCATTTGCCAGTCTCCTTCCTTTAGTTTCAGTTGCTTCGATGGTTACTGCAGAATATGTTCCGCGAGCTTCACCCAGTAGCTCGCGCCAATGGCGAGGCTCGAGTCGTTGAAGTCGTAGCCGGGGTTGTGGAGCGAGCAATGCTGCGCGCCTTCCCCGTTGCCGATCGAGAGATAGCTGCCCGGGCAGCGCTCCAGCATGTACGCGAAGTCCTCGCTCGCCATGAGCGGGCGAAGGTCGTCAATCAGCATCTGCGCGCCACCCCATTCGAGCGCGACGCGGCGCGCCAGCTCGGTCTCGTCGCAGTGATTGACGAGCACCGGGTAACAATGCCGGTAGTCGATCTCCACGCGCGCGCCATAGCTCCTGGCCTGCCCTTCGGCGACTTCGCGGATGCGCCGCTCGAGCAGCGCGCGCACCCGCGCCGAAAGCGCCCGCACGCTCAGTTGCAGATCGGCGTGCGGCGCGATGACGTTCGAGGCGCTCCCCGCATGCAGCGCGCCGACGCTCACAACGGCCTGATCGTGCGGTGCCACGTTGCGCGACACCACGCTCTGCAGTGCCATGACGATCGAGGCGCCGACCACGACTGGGTCGATCGTCTGCTGGGGCGCGGCGGCATGTCCGCCATGGCCGATCACGCGAATCGTCACTTCGTCCGCCGATGCCATGAAGGCGCCGCTGTGAAAGCCGATCCGGCCAGCCGGAAAGCCCGGCACGTTGTGCATCGCGAACACGGCGTCGCAGGGAAAGCGCTCGAACAGGCCATCCTCGATCATCTTGAGCGCGCCGCCCAGGCCCTCCTCGGCCGGCTGAAATATCAAATGCAGGGTGCCGCGCCACTGCGTCTTTTCAGCGAGGCACCGTGCAGCGGCCAGCAGCATCGCTGTGTGGCCGTCGTGGCCGCAGGCATGCATGACGCCGTCGCGATGGCTCGCATAGGGCAACCCCGTCTCCTCGCGTACAGGCAACGCATCCATGTCGGCGCGCAGACCGAGGTTGAACCCTCCCCCGCGCTCGATCGTCCCGACTACTCCCGTGCCGCCCACACCGCGCGTCACGCGATAGCCCCACTCCTGGAGCTTCGCGGCAACAAGCGCGCTCGTCGCGTGTTCTTCAAAGCCGAGTTCGGGCTGCGCGTGCAACTCGCGGCGCAACGCAATCATTTCGGTCTCGATTGCCGCCACCTCAGGCAAAACCCACTGTCTGCTCAATTCCTCTCCTCCGCCCGTCCATGCACCGTGGAGCGAATCGTATGCAGAGCAAATTCCAGCGAACAGCCAGTGTTTTGTTATGATGACAACCGTTCGTTGTCACCGGCGCCGTCAGCGGCGCTCGTCCCCGATGAAACTGCATCAACTGGAAGCGCTCGTCGCGAGCGCTGACTCCGGAAGCATTCGCGGCGCCGCCCGCGCGCTCGGGCTTTCGCAGGCCGCCGTGACGCGCGCGCTGCGCGAACTGGAGGCCGCGGAGCGACTGCCGCTGCTGATCCGCGCGCCGGAAGGTATCACGTTCACCGCGCACGGCAAGGTGCTCCTCACGCATGCCCGGCTTGTCCTGAACCAGCTCGAGCACGCGCACAGTGACCTGGAACGCCTGCGCGGGCGTGTGGAAGGCAGGCTCATGGTCGGCGTCACGCCGTGGATTACGCTGACCTTCCTGGCCGAGGCCGTTCAGCGCTTTCGCAAGCGCTTGCCGGATATCCGTCTCGAACTGTTCGAAGGATTGATGGCGGTTGCTCAGCCGCTGTTGCGCGAAGGCTCCATGGATTTTGCCGTTGGCCAGTTGCAGCCCGGCGCGAGCATGCAGGAATTCGCATGCGAACCCATACTGACTTATGAATCGTCGGTGATGGTCCGCGAGGGGCATCGGAAAGCGCGGGCGCGCTCTATCCACGAGCTACTCGACGAGGACTGGGTGTTGAACTTCGCGCCGGACTCCGAGAGCAACCTGCTGGACTATCTGTTCACACGCCATGGCGCGCAGATCGACGAACGCCGCATCGTGCGCGCCCAATCGGTGGCGATGCTGCAGACTATGGTCGAGCACGCCGACATGTGCACGTGGAGCCCGACGATCCTGAGCCACGTGCCGCCGTTCGGTGGCCGCCTGAGGCCGCTCGCGTTGCGCGAAGTGTTCGAGCCCCGACAACTGGGGATCGTCACGCGTCGAAGCAGCACCCTGAGCAATGCGGCAGTCGCTTTCGTCGAGTGTCTGCTTGATGTCATCCGCCGGCATGCGAGGTCCGCGAAAAAAGAAGACCTCGCCTTGTTCGAGACGCTGGAACTATTGATCTAGCGCGACGCTTCCTCGCCGGCCGGCAGTCCCCTGTGGATATCGCCGCCTTACCAGTTCTTCTCTTTCCGTCCGTGCGTCATTCCCGCACGATAAATCTGCGGCGCGGCCCCGTAGCCGTCCGATTCACAGAAGCCGCCACGGCTCGAAAGCCGCGCTGCGCCAATGAACCGACAGCTCATTAGGTTCAGCCGCACCCCCGAATTTCCCGTCATCAATGAACGGTTTTCAGTTGCGTCCACAACCTGTTTTCGAGTCGAAGAATCTCGACAGGCTTCGGTTTCATCAACGTCATCTTCTTGAATACATCGTCCGGCGGATAGACTGACAAGTCCTGCGCGATCGCAGGCGTCACGAATTTGCGCGCCGGCACGTTCGCGGTCGGGTAATACACTTCGTTGGTGATAGCAGCGTTCGCCTTCGGATCCTCGATGTAGTTGATCCACTGGAGCGCCGCCTCCGGATGCGGCGCGTCTTTCGGAATCGTCATCATGTCAAAGGCGACCAGACCACCCTCCTTGACGTTCAGGAATCTGATGTCATACGAACGTTTCGCATCCACACTGCGCCGATGCGCGATGCCGACATCGCCGGCAAAGCCGATCGAAACGCAAATGTCATTGTTGGCGAGATCGTTGATGTAGCCGGACGAGTTGAACTCGGTCACGTAGGGCCGGACTTTCCTCAGCATCTCATATGCGGCCTGATAGTCGGCTGGATTCGTGCTGTTCGGATCCTTGTGCATGTATTGCAGCGCTGCCGCAAAGACGTCGATCGATTCGTCGAGGAAAGAAACGCCGCAGCCTTTGAGCTTCGCGAGATTCGCAGGATCGAAGACGAGTGCCCAACTGTCAACGGGCGCGTTCGCGCCGAGCGCCTTCTGCACAGCCTGCGCGTTGTAGCCGATACCGATTACCGCAAACGCCCAAGGCACGCCGTACTGATTGCCGGGGTCGGCGCCCGCGACCATCTGCATCAACGTCGGGCTCAGGTTCTTCAGGTTCGGCAGCTTCGACTTGTCGAGCTTCTGATACACGCCGGCCTGGATCTGCGCGCCCATGTAGTTCGATGTCGGCACGACGATATCGTAGCCCGAGTTGCCAGCGAGCAATTTGGCCTGCAATGTATCGTTGCTGTCGTAGTTGTCGTATCGAACGTGAATGCCGGTCTGCTTCTCAAAGTTCGGGATCGTGTCTTTCGCAATGTAGTCCGACCAGTTGTACACATTCAGCTCGGTATCCGCCGCGCGGGCGGCCGGCGCCGTCCATGCGGTCACGGCAGCCGTCACGAACAGACTCTCGAAGACCGCTCGCCTGAATCGAGGTCCAGAGTGGGAAACGCTCATCGTGCTTTCCTTTTTGGGCAAGTTGTGGGTAGCGAAAGGGGTTCGAGCGGACGCATCCGCTGGTCTCACGACTCTGTTGCTGCTCGATGTGATTCGTACTGCAAACGGATTGTGGCGCCGACGTCGAAGAACGGGCTTGGAGGCACCCAGCCTGGTCTGGCGTGGTCGAGGACGGCCGTCAGCAACGCGGACTGGCCTCCCGACGCCATTTCCGCCAGCAGTCGCCCCCATAGGGTGCCGCGCGCCACGCCGGAACCATTGCACCCAGCAGCGGCATAGACACCACGTTCGAGCTTCGCGAACCGCGGCTCCCCGGATCGTGTCGCGCCCAGGTGACCGGTCCAGGTGAATTGCAGGTGTTCGCTGGTGACCCACGGGAACCGGCGCTGCATTCCTCGCAGATGACGGTCCCTTCGAGCCTCGAGTGAGCGGCCCGCGAGATCTCGATGACGATACTCCACCGTATTGCGAATCATGAGGCGCCGGTCGGGCGTCAGCCGTACAGTGGCGCCGGCAACCCGGGTCGACAGCACGCCCCACGCGGTCGCGTTACCCAGCCGGGCGTGCTCCTCTTCGTTCAGCGGCCGGGTGAGCGACGCACTCAGTTCGAGCGGGAATACCGCGCGGTCTCTCACCCCGACTCTCTGCAAAAAGGCACCGACACAAATGATGACCTGCCCAGCTTCGATGTCGCCGTCGTGCGAGCGCGCGCGAATCTTCCCGCCATACATCCGCTCGAGGCCAACGATTTCCGTGTTCTCACGGAGCCATACATTCCCGGGCAACGTGTCCCGCAACCCCTTGGCGTACCTGGCCGGTTGCAGCAGGCCGTTACCGCCGCCGCACCATATTCCTGCCTTGTAGAAAGACGTCCCCAATCGCTGCGACAACGCCGGGCCTTCCAGTAGTTCGGCACTCGCCCCGGCTTCCCGCAGGGTTCGCACCTGGGCTTCCGCCTGTGCAAGTTTCGCCGGATCATGGACGGCGAAGAAGTAGCCGTCGCGGCTCAGATCGCACTCGATGCCGAGGGTGCTCACGCGTCGGCTCACCTCGTCGCTTGCCGCTTTGCCGATTGCCGTCACGCGATGGTATTGCTCATTGAATGGCTTGCCGCCCAGTTCCTCGGGTTCGGGCCGCTCGTACGCGACCACGAAACCGGAATTGCGCGCCGATGCGCCTTGAGCCGCGCGCTGCCGGTCAACGATAACGATGCGCGATTGCGGGTGCAGTTCGGCGAGCGTATGCGCCGTGGCCAATCCCGTGAAACCGCCCCCGATCACGAGCCAATCGGCTTGCTGAGTTCCTTTGAGGGCCGCATCGACCGGCGAGCTACCTGCCTGCGCGATCCAGCCGCAGATATTTTCGATCAAAGCACGTCTCCTACCACGAAGCGTGGGATGCAATTGTCTGAACCATGAATAATTGGCATTCTTGCGTGAGAATATCTTTGGGTTCGTGCCAATATATTGGGAGCTGGGTGGGTTATCCAGCGTTATTAAATCATCCGAGTATTCAAAAAACGCATGGATAAGATTTATCGTCCGCCCTCTCTCCAGGCCCTTCAGGCACTCGCTTTGGTGGCGGAGTCGGCCAGCTTTACCGAAGTGGCGGAAAAGCTGCATCTGACCCAGAGCGCGGTAAGCAGGAAGATTCAGCAACTGGAAAGCCATTACGGCGCGCCGCTGCTCGTTCGCAACAGCCGCAGCATGCAGTTGACCGAGCACGGCAAGGCGGTGCTCGACGTTGCGCGCAAGGTGCTCGGCGAGTTACGGATGCTCAATGAGCACCTCACGCGGCGGGACAGGCCATTCCGCATTCGCATATTCGTATCGGTAGCGGTTCGCTGGCTATTGCCGCGCATGGTTGACTTCTATGTGCAATGCCCCGATCTGTCACTGTCGATTGAGACGGTTGCGACCGAGACGGTCGATCCATCGGGCGAGTGCGATGCCTACATCCTTTACCTCCCCGAAATGCGCACGGACCCTTCGTTCCTCACACTCTTCGAAGAGTTTCTCGTGCCGGTGTGCGCGCCTTCGCTGGTCGGCGGCAAGGAGGCTCCGGCCACGCTGGACGAGTTGGACAAGTACCCCCTGATTCACGGCTCGACCGGGCACCACGAGTGGAAGCGCTGGCTTCAGGCGCAGGGGAAGGCGGACGACGCCGACTACCGGCACATGACCTTCAACCTGGACGAACTGGCAATGGATGCCGCCAGCCGTGGACTGGGCGTCGCCATGACGGATCTGACTCTGGCGCAGGAAGCGATCGCCGGCGGCAAGCTGATCGTTCCCTTCGGCACACCGCTAAAGACCACCGGCGTCTATGTGCTTTGGCTGCAAACCGCTGGAGCATTGCATCCGGCGCGCCAACGCATCCTCCAATGGTTTGCTCAACAGGCAGCGTGACGCGGCGGGCCAAAGTGTGCGACCGGGAGCAAGTACCTTCGGCGAAAGACTGAAGGAGTCGAGGCGCGGGCTGCCCCGATGTCTGGTTCGCATCTCATTGGTGCCGTTTGCGCAGGAAGCTGTCGATGACAGAAACGGGGTCGACTACGGAAATTCGACATCGGACAGGGTTCGGCCAAGCAACCACTTGAAACTATACTGGGGCACTTGGAGGATTCAATGGCTAATCACGACAGGCTGCATCCACTACGTCCGCTCCTGAAGAATTGGGTTTGGGA
>NZ_CAJHCQ010000046.1 GCF_904848665.1 Paraburkholderia hiiakae | reverse complement strand
AACACGGAATGGAGATCAAACCCGGGAAAGACAGAAGCAAACCTCTCTAAAACCGGACATTTCTATTGAGCCGGAGACCAGACATCTCTATCTGGCCATGACATTAATTGTTAGGGCTTTTTTGAAATGTTCCCTTTTGAATTGCCCGTAGCGCCCGGCCATCACCCCGTTACCCAGTCGAAGAACCTGATTTTTCCGCATGACCGCCAAAGTCCTTGCGCATCGCAGAGAGCACGCGATTCGCGAAGTCCGCTTCGCCGCGCGACGTGAAGCGCGAAAAAAGCGCGGCACTCAGCACCGGCGCGGGCACGCCTTCGTCGATTGCGGCATCGATCGTCCAACGGCCCTCACCTGAGTCCGACACACGGCCCGCATAGTCTTTCAAATCGCCGTCGCGCGACAACGTACCCGTGATCAGGTCAAGCAGCCACGAGCTGATCACGCTGCCGCGCCTCCAGACTTCGGCGATATCGCCCAGATTCAGGTCGTACCGATAGAACTGCGGATCGCGCAGCGGCGACGTTTCCGCATCGATTTCGCGCGACTGGTTGCCCGCGTTCGCGTGATGCAAGATGTTCATCCCCTCCGCATACGCGGCCATCATTCCGTATTCGATGCCGTTGTGGACCATCTTGACGAAATGGCCCGCACCTTGCGGCCCGCAGTGCAGGAAGCCTTGCTCGGCCGTGCTGTCGTCCTCCTGACGCCCGGCAGTGCGCTGCGCGGCAGCGACGCCCGGCGCGAGCGCTACAAACACAGGTTCGAGATGCTTCACGATGTCTTTCTCGCCGCCAATCATCAGGCAATAGCCGCGTTCACGGCCCGCGACGCCGCCGCTCGTGCCAACATCGACGTAATGCAGTTTTCGCGCGCCGAGCTCGCCGCCGCGGCGGATGTCATCGTGGTAGTGAGAGTTGCCTCCGTCGATCACGATATCGCCGGGCTCCAGCAGCGGCACCAGCTTTTCGAGCGTTGAATCGACAACGGCGGCCGGCACCATCAACCACACCGCTCGCGGCTTCGCCAGCCTGGCGACCAGATCGTCGAGCGACGACGCGCCGACCATTCCTTCCTGCTGGAGGCGCTGCACCGCTGCTGGCTGGACATCGAACACGATGCACTGCTGGCCGCCTTTCGAAAGCCGCCGCGCCATGTCGGCGCCCATACGGCCCAGTCCAATCATTCCGAGTTGCATGTTCCGCTCCTGATAATGTGGGTTGAGCGAAATCGCGCGCTGGTCGCCGGCGTGCCATAAGCAGCATTGGGCCGTCGATCGGCGCGCGTACGCGAAAGCGCACGACAGGGAGAATAGTTTCGTCCGGCGGGTTCATTGGCGCAGGTGACGCACCCATCTTGTCCTCCGGCACGGACCAGCACTTTGATTCGAGCGCTTCGGCTACATCTTGCCACCTTCGTGGCCGGTGTCGATGTTGGGATCGGGGGGCGGCCCATCCGGGTCTTCCGATGGACCGATGTCAGGAAGATCGATCTGCACCACATCGGCTGATCGGGGCAGATCAGGTTTTCGTCCTTGTTCGGTGTGGTTTCTGGCTTCACCTGCTCGCGGAGAGATTTCCGGGAGCTGAATGGCGGCGCGTGAGCCATTCTTCGTGGATGACCACGAGCCTCGGACATTCCGCTGCGCCGAGCGTGACAATCGCGAGATAGTCGTCGGAGAGGCGAATCTAGACGAGGCTGACACACGCGCTCGCCAACCCGGTAAGGCTGACTGCGACGACCACGCCGTCCTTCCGCGGCCTCCCCCGTAGCCCGGTAAGCAGCCGAGAAGCCGAGATCGGCGCCGCCGGAGCCGCCGCCGTGGCGGCTTTGGGCGCCTCGTGCACCGTCGCATCGGTCGTGAGTAGCAGCCCTGCCACGGAAGCGGCGTTTTGCAGCGCGGTGCGCGTAACTCATGCCAGCTAAAGAACGCGGCGGCCGTCGCTGTCGTGGCGGCCAGGTCTGACGGCGAGCACTTCGCCCTGATCGGGCTTTTCGGCGGCGCTGTCGGGAATGACGAGGCCCGATGCAGTACGGGTTTCCTGGTCGAGTCGTTTGACGATCACACGATCATGCAAGGGGCGCAGGCTCATGGGCGCCTTTCTCCGAAGTGCTCTCGATGAGATTGGCACTCGCCACGTGCGAGTGCTGATGGGAAGCCCAGTATAGAAAGCCCGCGAGAGGCGCTCCAATAACGAATTGGCAGATGGATATCTCGCGAGCGCGGCTATGAATATGGCGGTGACGCGGCTCGCAGTTTGCGGGCGCGACGATGGAGAGGATGGATGCGCGGGCCACAGGACAACCCGCGCAACAAGGAGAAACCGCGGGGCGCCTGGGGCCCCGCGGTTGTGTTACTGGCGCGGCGCCAGAGCGCGGACGACAGATACCAGCGCATCGACCTCCGCGCAGGTGTTGTAGAACGCAAGTGATGGCCGAACGGTCGCTTCGAGGCCGAAGCGTCGCAATATCGGCTGCGCGCAGTGATGCCCGGCGCGTACGGCAATGCCTTCGCGGCTCAACGCCTGCCCTACCTCCTCGGTCGTATAGCCCTTCAGCACGAACGAGAGCACGCTTGCCTTGTCGCGCGCCGTACCGACGAGACGCACGCCCGGCACCGGTGCAAGCACGCTCGTTGCATACGCAAGCAGGTCGTGCTCGTACCGCGCGATGTTCTCGATGCCGATACGGCTCACGTAGTCGAGCGCCGCACCAAGCCCGACGGCATCGGCAATATTGCCGGTGCCGGCTTCGAAGCGCGCGGGCGCCCCATGGAACACAGTTTTTTCGAACGTGACGTCCTGGATCATGTTGCCGCCGCCTTGCCACGGCGGCATGGCTTCGAGCACCTCGCGTTTGCCGTACACGACGCCGATACCGGTCGGCCCGTAGATCTTGTGGCCCGAAAACACGAAGAAGTCGGCGTCGAGCGCCTGCACATCCACCCGCATGTGCGAGATCGACTGGGCGCCATCGACGAGCGCTCGCGCGCCCGCGCGATGCGCGAGTTCCACGATTTCCTGCACCGGCACCACCGTGCCGAGCGCGTTCGATACCTGCGTCACCGAAACGATTTTCGTGCGGTCGTTGAGCAGCTTGCGATACTCGTCGAGCAGCACCTGGCCCGAGTCGTCGACGGGAATCACGCGCAGCTTCGCACCCTTAAGCGCCGCGAGCTGCTGCCAGGGCACGATGTTCGCGTGGTGTTCGAGATGCGAGACGATGATCTCGTCGCCTTCGCCGACGTTCTGCACGCCCCACGACTTCGCGATCAGGTTGATCGCCTCCGTCGTGCCGCGCACGAACACGATCTCCTCGGGCGCTGCGGCGCCGATGAAGCGCTGCACCGTTTTGCGCGCATGCTCGTAGGCGTCGGTTGCGCGCGCGGCCAGTGCATGCGCGGCGCGGTGAATGTTCGAGTTCTCATGCGAGTAAAAGTACGCGAGCCGGTCGATGACGGCCTGCGGCTTGTGCGTCGTGGCAGCATTGTCGAACCAGACCAGTTGCTTGCCGTTCACGCGCTCCTGCAGGATCGGAAAGTCGCGACGCACCGCATTGACGTCGAACGGCGGATGGGCGCTGCGCGCCACGTCGCCTTGGGCCGTGGCGTTTTCCCGCCCCGCCAGAAAGTAGCGGCCTGCACCGTCGTGCGCGCCGTACTCCGGACGATTGAGCGTGAGCAGCCCATGTAGCGATTCGTCACCTGGCAGTCCGAATGTCTCCGGCGCGGCGCGGCCATGCGCGGGCACCACGATCTCCTGAGCCTCGCGTTGCCAGCCGTGCCCAGCCGAATCCGTGAAATAGAACGGCGAGCGCTCGCCGGCCCCGGCTTTGGCCTCGGCGGCGGGTACTGGTCCGGCGGGCTCGGCCGCCGCATACGCCTGCGGCACGCCAAGCAGCGCGCCGCCCACGCGCGGCTCCAGCGCAGGCGCGATCGATACCGCGTTGTCCGGCAGGCCGTTCGCAGCGGCCGCGTGCGGCGCAAGCGCGGGCGCGCGGTTGCCGAGCGCGAGTACATGTGTCGGCGCGGAAGGCGCGAGATTGGCGCCCGGCACCTTGCCTTGCGGCAGTTCCAGGCCCGGCACGCCAGTGCCTGTGCCGCCAGGCCCCGCGAGCGGCGAGCCCGCCGGCGCGGGATTGCTGAGCGAGGCGAGTATCGGCGCGGCCGCCGGCAACGCGGAAGGCACGCCGCCCACCGCGCCGCTGCCGGCCGCCACGCCCGGCGCCCCCGCACTGCCAGGCAGCGTACTGAAGAACTCGTTGGCGAGCCGCGCGAGCGTCGCCGGGTCCGGCAGTCCGCCCGGCAGCGGAGCGTGCGCACCCGCTTGCGGCAGCGCCGCCGGATTAACGGTAGGTGTCAGGGTAGTCATGGTACTTGCCGATCTCCACGTCATCGAGGACAGCCAGCGCATCCGGCGAATGGACCGCGAGCGAGCAATACAGGGAGATCAGGTACGACGCGATCGCCTGATTGTTGATGCCCATGAAGCGCACCGAGAGCCCCGGCCCCTGCTCGCCTGCCACACCGGGTTGATACAGGCCCACCACGCCCTGGCGCTTGTCGCCCACGCGCAGCAGCAGGATCTTGGTCTTGCCGTCGGCGACCGGCACCTTGTCGGACGGAATCAGCGGAATGCCGCGCCACGTGAGGAACTGCGAGCCGAACAGGCTGACCGTCGGCGGCGGCACCCCGCGGCGCGTGCATTCGCGGCCAAACGCCGCGATCGCTAGCGGATGCGTGAGGAAGAACGCGGGCTCCTTCCAGACTTTCGTGAGCAGTTCGTCGAGATCGTCGGGTGTGGGCGCGCCTGTGAGCGGGAAGATGCGTTGCTCTTCCTCGACGTTCGCCAGCAGGCCGTAGTCGGGATTATTGATGAGCTGGCTTTCCTGCAACTCCTTGATCGTCTCGATCGTGAGTCGCAGCTGCTCCTTGATCTGGTCGTGCGGACTGCTATAGAGGTCGGAGATACGCGTGTGAACGTCGAGCACCGTGCTCACCGCATTGAGGAAATACTCGCGCGGCTGCTCTTCGTACGGCACGAACGTCGTGGGCAGCGTGCCTTCGTCTTCGCGCGCCGTGCAGGTTGCGCGCACTGCTTCGGGATCCTTAACGCGATTCAGACGATAGATGCCTGCTTCGACCGGCACCCATTGCAGCAGGTGCGTAAGCCAGCGCGGCGTGATCGTGGAAAGCTGCGGGACGGTCTTGGTGGCATTCGCCAGTTGCCGCGCGGCGTTATCGCCAAGCGCGTTCTGGCCGCTCAGAGTCGTGGACATGTAGGAGGGCTCCGGTTACTTATAACGAAAACTGCATTGCTTATGAGGACAGCAGATTATGGGAAGCCCTTATGCGCGGTTCAACCGGCTATAGGCGTCAAGGGACAGCAAGACGTGCAGCCGAACAGCGGCAGGCGGCAGCCGTGCGATGTCGTGTGGCACAAGAAAACATCGGAAAGAAGCGCTTACTGCCTCAGGGTGCGGCCTGGCAGCGCGACGGCGCTCGCCACGCCAGCCACCCCGCCAACGAGCAACTCGCCGATGCTCACACCCAGCGCGTGTGCGAGCTTTTCCACCGTGACGATCGAAGCGATGGCCGTACCGCGCTCGATTTCGCCGACATAGGTGCGGTTCAGCCCGGCATGCTCGGCGAGCCGCTCCTGCGACCATGCGTGCGCCTCGCGCAAACGCCGCACGGTGGCGCCGAAGTCGTGAACGATGGCGCTCATCGCGGTGCGTCCGCTGTCATCGCAAACGACGCGGGCGTCCCGGCCTCGGCGGGAGCGCCCGCAAGCGGCGCGCGCGTTTCGTGGCGCGAGATCGCCTGGGTGACGTGAGCGCCGGGCGGCACGTTCTCGGTCAGCCAGACGTTCCCGCCGATGACGGTGCCGCGGCCGAGCGTGACGCGCCCGAGAATCGTGGCGCCTGCGTAGATCACGACATCGTCTTCGACAATGGGATGGCGAGCCAGGCCCTTCTCGAGATTGCCAGCCGCGTCGCGTGGAAACCGTTTCGCACCGAGTGTCACGGCCTGATACACGCGAACCCTCTCACCGATGATCGCGGTTTCTCCGATCACGACGCCCGTGCCATGATCGATGAAGAACGCGCTGCCGATCTGCGCGCCCGGATGGATGTCGATGCCCGTGGCGGCGTGCGCCAACTCCGAAATAATGCGCGCGAGCAGCGGCAGCCCGAGCCGATACAACTCGTGCGCAAGCCGGTGATGCGTGATGGCGAGCACGCCGGGGTAGCAAAGCAGCACCTCGTCCACGCTGCCCGCGGCGGGGTCGCCATTGAACGCGGCAAGCACGTCGGTGTCGAGCAGTGCACGGATAGCGGGCAAGCGCTGGGCGAATGCGCGCACGGCAGCCAGCGCGCGCGCATCGATCTCGCCGGAGTCGGCCTGAGCATGTCGCGCCTTGTAGCGCAGCTCGAGGCGCGCCTGCGCGAGCAGTGCGTGCAGCGCTGCGTCGAGTGCGTGGCCAACGTAGAAGTTCTCGCTCTCCTGGCGCAGATCCGGCGGCCCGAGCCGCATGGGGAACAGCACACCCTTGAGCGTTTCGATGACCTCGGCCAGCGCTTCGCGCGCCGGCAGGTCGCGCCCTCCCGGCTCCAGCGCGCGCCGCTGTAGTTCGCGCCATTGTTGTCGCACGCCCTGTAGCGCGTCGACGATCTCAGCTACATGAAATACAGTCACGCCAGTTCTCTCTTCGTTGTCCGTTTGAATGATCCGGCGCGCGGAGGGCAGTCCCTTCTAGTCCTGCACCCACGGCAGGCCATGAAAACGCCAGCCGTTGCTCGAGCCGCGATGCCCCGCCTCGTCCAGTTCGCCTTCGAAGCCTTCGGCTACGTTGAACACATGTGCAAAGCCCGCCTTGGCGGCCGCCTCTGCGGCCTGCGCAGAGCGGTTGCCGCTGCGGCACAGCAGCACGACCGCGACGCCTTTACCCGTCTTCGCCTCCAACTCGCGCACGAAGCGTGGGTTGCGCGTGAAGCTCGTTCCGGTAGCCCAGGCAACATGTAAGGTATCGGGCACGTGGCCGACGAACTTGCGCTCCTCGCTGGTGCGCACATCCACGAGTACCGCTTCATCCGCCTGGTGGAGCGCCCACGCCTGCTGCGGCGTCACACTTCCCGCATAGGGCAGCCCGGCCGCCTGCGCGTTGCCGCGCGCCGCTTCGAGATCCGCGTGCAGCGGCTTTTCCTGCAATTCCACTGTCATCAGTGCCTCCATGTCATGTTGGCGGCACCCAACAGAACCTTTCACGGGCTGCCGCCTTTAGCCATCTGGATTCCACTATGCGGGCAACGTCTCGCGCTTCCAACCAACTAAAAATGCTATCCAAATGCGCATACATGTCAGATGCAATTGCGCCAGTTCGGGAGCGATCGCAGAAAAGCCGGGCTGCGCGCCCGCCGATCAGGGAACGATATAAAGGTCGGAGAAATTGCCGCGCAGCCCCTCGCCAGTGGGTGCGTAATTCTTCACCTTGGTGGAAACGATCGTGATGTTCGGATTCGCGCCGAACTCGATCGACGGAATGTCGTCGTGCACGATCTGTTGAAAGCGGATGAACAACTGGCGGCGCTTGTCCGGATCGGTTTCGACCGAAGCGGCCTCGAGCAGTTGGTCGACCTCCGGATTCGCATAGTGAGCGGCGTTCGAGAACGGCAAGCCAATCTTGAAGTTCTTCGACCAGAAAACGCGCTGTACGCCAACGGTCGGGTCGAACGTGTTCGAGAGCGCCTCGAGCGTGATGTCGAATGCGCGATCCGTATAGGCCTTCTTCACGTACGTGGCAAAGTCATAGCTCTGAATCTGGGCGTCAATGCCAATGCGCGCAAGTGACTGGCGTACGAAGTCGGCGGCACGCGGGTCCTGGAACGGGTTGTAGAGCAGCCGCAACGAAAAGCGCTTGCCATCCGGGCCCCGCTTCAGCCCCGCCGCGTCCAGCGCGGCGTTGGCCTGCGCGACATCGTAGGGAAAGTAGTGGATACCGGCGTCGTGATACTTCGTGTTCGCCGCGCCGATCGCGGCCGCGGACACCGTGCCGTAGCCATACCAGACCACGCGGTTCAACGCATTCACATCGACGGCCTGCGAAATCGCCTTGCGCACCGCCTTGTCCTTGAGCACCGGCGTGTCCAGATTGAAGATCAGCTGCTGGTGATTGCTGACGTAGGGCCAGTTAGTCGTATCGACGTGAAAATTCGGCAGCGTGCCGAAACGCTTGACGTCCGCGAGCGCAATAGCCTGATCGCCGAGATTGGCGGCGCCGGATTCGAGGGCCGCGGCTCGCGCACCGGCGTCTGGAATGAAACGGATGACGATTCTGTCGACATAAGGCTTCGGCTTGTCCCAGTAATCAGGATTACGAACCAGCAGGATGTGGTCGCCGGGCGCGAACTCCTTGAATACGAATGGCCCGGTGCCGATCGGCGCGCTATTGCGCGGGTTCGACAGAATGTCCGTACCCTCGTAAACGTGCTTCGGGATGATCGGCGACTCGGAGCCCGAGAGCGCCGTCAACAGGAACGGCGCAGGCTTCGAGAGTTCGATGATGGCGGTGTACGGGTCCGGGGTCTTGACGTCGACCACATTCGCGAAGGTGCTGCGCCCGCGCGGATTCACCTGCTTGAGCGTCAGGATCGAGAACGCGACATCGGCAGACGTGAACGGCTGGCCATCGTGCCAGCGTACGCCGTGGCGCAGCGTGAACCGATATTGCAACCCGTCTGCGCTGATCGACCAAGCCGTCGCGAGCAGCGGTTGGGGGTTGAGATCCTTGTTGTAGGTGAGCAGCCCTTCGACAACCTTCGGCCCAATCTCCGCATTGCCGCCTGCCGTGGTCGTCAAAGGCACGATCGATGCCGGCTCGGGCGTCACAATCCAGGTGAGCGTGCCCCCGCGGTTGGGCTCGGCCATCGTATGGGTACCCCACGCCATCGCGAACATCGCCAGGCCCACCTTTGCGATCCACGACTTCAAGCTGTTCCGTATCACGCGCACTCCCCGTCTTCGTTGTTGTGGAACTGGCGATAGTACGGCGCTCGATAGCGAACGGGAACGGAGAAAAAGAGATTTGCTTTTGCGCGCGAAGCGAGATATCTGCGCACCCAAAATCATGCCGCTTCGACCTCAGCGGGACTCCCGCTACGCCGTTTCTTTCACAGCATTCCTGATTCGACACGATCGCCGCTGGTGCTGCAAACACCGAGGCCTGCTGCGCTACCGATGCATCGTCAAGTCTCGGTGCGAATAACCATATGACGTTTCATTCTTTTCAAAAAGCGCGCGCGGCAACTAGCGTGGAAACGTCAAGAGTGAACGTTTTTCTTCTATTTCCACACCGATCGCATGGATTGGCGGGGTGGGTGCGAGCGCCGGCCTCGGCGCAGCGCCTTGGCACGGGAACTGGACCTGCGCCCATGGCGTGAACCGTTTTGATCTGGATAACTTATGAGCACGGTACTATCGGCGCCTCGAGCCTCCGCGCGAACGTCTGCCGTTGAGGCGGAACTCAACTATCTCGCACGAGGCAACACGAGGCCCGTTAACTACACGTTCGAACCGCCCGCGGGAACGCCGTGGAATTCGGGTTCACTCGATCCGCGACGCGTGACGATCCGCAACGCGCGCCCGCTCGCGGAGGCCGGGGAAATCTCGCTCGACCGCAACGGCTTCCAGCTCGTCTCGCATCGCAGTGCAGTGAACGACTTCAGCGATGACAGCCTGATACGACTCGCTTACCGTCCCGAAGCGGAGGCGTTATTGCGCGACATCACGGGGGCGGAAAAGGTCGTCATCTTCGACCATACGCTTCGCGACAGCGAAACCGGGTCACGCGCGAATGCCGCGCTTCGCGAGCCTGTGCGGCGCGTGCACAACGATCAGACCTTCGTTTCCGGACCGCGCCGCGTGCGCGAGCATCTCGACGCCGAAGAGGCGCAACAACGGCTCCGGCATCGCTTTGCGATCGTCAATCTGTGGCGGCCACTCAGCGTGGTGGAGCAACTTCCGCTCGCGCTGTGCGACGCGCGCTCGATTACGGCCGACGATCTCGTGCCGAGCGATCTCGTCTACCGCGACAAGACCGGCGAGACGTATTCGTTTCTCGCGAACCCGCAGCATCGCTGGTTCTTCTTTCCGCGCCTGCGTCCCGACGAAGTCCTGCTGCTGAAGATCTACGATTCGCTGGAGGATGGCACCGCTCGGCTCACGGCTCACACCGCGTTCGAAGATCCAACTAGTCCGGTTGACGCGCCTGCGCGACGCAGCATCGAATTGCGCGCGCTGCTGTTCTGGCCCGCGAGCAACGACACGCGCACGGGCGGACACGCTTCATCGTAGTGTTCATAAGCAATCCAAAGCAAATAAGTCAGGTGGTCTGTAGGGCGATCCTATACTCGTCGCATCGAGGGGCCGCCCATGTGCGGCCTCGCGGTCTGCCTCTCGCGCCCATCCAGCCATTGAAGCCGCTCTGGCGATAGGCCGCCCCGGAGACCCCGCACAGTTGAACGAAACGCTGCGCGCCTGGGAAGTGCCGAACGGGCGCTTCCGGCCCGCCGCGATTTCCGCCGAAGGCAGTTTTGCGTTCGCGGAATAACAGCATAGGCAAGCCACCCGGAACCCCGCGCGCCGCGCATGCCGTCTGGCACGCGGCAACCCGTGTGCGTCGCATTCCTGAATAGTTTTCTAACCGGCTGCGCGCAAGAGCATCCGCCGCGTCCGTGCCGGCGGCGCATTCGTCGTTATATTCCACCAGCGCATATGCATAGCGAATGTGGCTGTTTTGCGGCCACGCGCGCGCCTCGTAGAATCTGTCGGCTCGCGTTGACGTCGACGCTACCTGCCCTCTCACATCAAAATATTTCAATCATGAAAGCTATCCGCTCCGCCCTCCTTGCCACGCTCCTCGCAGTCGTCGCCACGGCGCCGGCTCTCGCCGCCGACGACCTCGCGCAAGTCAAGGCATCCGGTGTGTTTCGAGTCGGCACAGAAGGCACTTATGCGCCGTTCACTTACCACGATGAAACGGGCAAGCTGACCGGCTTCGACGTCGACATTGCCACGGCAATCGCGCAACGGATCGGCGTGAAGCCTCAGTTCGTCGAGGGTAAATGGGACGGCTTGATCGCGGGCCTCGACGTCAACCGCTACGACGCGGTCGTCAACGAGGTTTCGATTACCGATGCGCGCAAGGCGAAGTACGACTTTTCGACGCCCTATATCGCCACGCATGCCGTGCTGATCGTGCGTTCGGACAATACGACCATCCATTCGTTCGACGACCTGAAGGGCAAGAAGTCGGCCAATACGCTGACCAGCAACTTCGGCAAGCTTGCCGCCGCACATGGCGCGGATGTCGTGGCGGTTCAGGGCTTCAACGAATCGATCGATCTCCTGACTTCGGGCCGCGTGGATGCCACCGTCAACGACTCGCTCTCGTTCCTCGACTTCCAGAAGCACAAGCCTGACGCGAAGCTCAAGATCGCGGCCGCCGACACCTCGAGCGCCGACGATCAATCAGGCGTACTGATCCGCAAGGGCAGCCCGGAACTGCTCGCGGCCATCGACAAGGCGCTCGCGCAGATCAAGGCCGACGGCACCTACGCCCGTATCTCCCAGAAGTATTTCGGCAAAGACGTTTCGCAATAAGGCGGAGTTGAACCATGCCGGCATGGCTGCATTTGATGGCGCAATCGTTGTGGCCACTGCTTTACGCGGGACTGGTCTTCACCGTCCCGCTCACACTGGCTTCGTTTGCAACCGGCATGGTGCTCGCATTCGGCGCGGCGCTGGTACGCCTGTTCGGGCAACGCTGGGCGGTCGCCGCCGTGCGCTTCTATATCTGGCTTTTTCGCGGCTCGCCGCTGCTCGTGCAGCTATTCGTGATCTTCTATGGATTGCCCAACGTAGGCATCGTCCTCGATCCGTTGACGGCGGCCATCATCGGCTTCTCGCTCAACGTTGGCGCGTATAACGCGGAGGTCATTCGCGGCGTGATCGAATCGATTCCGCGTGGCCAGTGGGAAGCCGCCTATTCCATGAACATGACGCGCGCGCAGGCATTACGCCGCGCGATCCTGCCGCAAGCCCTACGCGTGGCGTTGCCCGCACTGTCGAACTCGTTCATATCGCTCGTGAAGGACACGTCCCTCGCCGCGGTGCTGACCGTGCCGGAAATCTTCCAGGCGGCGCAGCGCATCGCCGCTGTGACATACGAACCGCTGATCCTCTATACCGAGGCTGCCCTTGTCTACATGGTTTTCAGCTCCGTGCTCTCGCAGGCGCAAGGGCGGCTCGAAGCGCGTTACGGGCGCCATGCATTGTTTTCGCCGGGGCGTTGATGATTCGTATCGAGAAAGTCCACAAGTCGTTCGGCGAACACCGGGTTCTGTCCGATATCGACCTTACGCTCAAGTCCGGCAGCGTCACCGCGCTAATCGGTCCGTCCGGCAGCGGCAAGAGTACGCTGCTGCGCTGCATTAATCTGCTCGAAATGCCCGACGCCGGCGTACTGAGTGTGGGCGACACCCGTGTCGAGTTCGGCGGCGCACGCCGGCTCTCGCATACTGATATTGCTTCGGTGCGCCGGCACACGGGCATGGTGTTCCAGAACTTCCAGTTGTTTCCGCACCTGAGCGTCATCGAGAACGTGATGGAAGGACTGGTCACGGTGCTCAAATGGGAAAAGGAGCGCGCCCGCGAACGCGCAGCCACGCTCCTTGAGAAAGTCGGCATCGCACAGAAGGCGAACGCCTGGCCATCTACGCTATCGGGCGGTCAGCAGCAGCGCGTCGCGATCGCACGCGCGCTCGCCCCTTCGCCCCATGTGCTGCTGTGCGACGAACCGACCTCGGCGCTCGACCCTGAACTCTCCGCCGAAGTCGTAGAAGTGTTGAGGCAACTTGCCGAGGAAGGCACGACCATGTTGATGGCGACGCATGACTTGCGGCTGGCCGCTTCGGTTGCGCACGATGCTGTCTTCCTTAAGGACGGCGCGATCGTCGAGGCCGGGCCCTCGAATGAACTCTTCGTACGTCCGCAAGATGCGCGCACCGCACGCTTCGTCTCTACGCTCACGCAGATCTTGCCAACGTTGACAACGTACCGCTGATCGAGGTGCCACCGGATTCATCGTAACGCTCCACGGCGGACGGATCGGAGCGCGCTCTACCTGCACATCCCGGCGCCCGAGTTTTGCCTGAGAACAGAACACTCTGCGGGCGCGCCGCGCATCCCCACCCAGCTATAGTCGGACACGCGACATCCCAACCGCGTTGTAGCGTCGTTCCGCTCAGGCCCATGGGCCTGGGCCATGAGGCCGGCGAAGGAGGCTTATGACAAGGCGATCCAGCAACTCGACTTCCGTCTGCGTGAATGCCGCTTCGCGCCTGCGGGGTAAAACGGCCAGCCGATATCTCACTGCAAGCTGCCGTTCGAACCCTTGAAAGGCGAATCGCCGCTCAGAGTCGGTTATGGCGGTCCACATCGGGCGGCAGGCGCCCAAGCGCCGTCATTCACCGCGATGTTCGCTGACCCCGCAGCCGGTACGCCGGGGGCGCCGAGGCCTGCCTTCCTTTATTGCCGGTGGGCGCCGCGAAGCGCAAGCGGCTCAGAAAAAAGACAGCCCTGCACGTCCGGTCGGCTATCATGCCAATCTTCTCCGAAGTAGCTCCTTATGATTTCCGTCCGTAATCTCACACTGCGCCGCGGCGTCAATGTCGTACTCGACAACGCGTCCATCACCTTTACCCCGGGCGAAAAGATTGGTCTTGTCGGCCGCAATGGCGCCGGCAAGTCGTCCTTCTTCGGCCTTCTCAACGGCACGCTGCACGAAGATAGCGGCGAGTTCTCGATTCCCGCTGCGTGGAAGATGGGCCAGGTCGCGCAGGAGATGCCGGAGACCGAGCAGAGCGCGACCGACTTCGTAGTCGAGGGTGACACCGCGCTGCTGGCCGCGCAGGCCGAAGTAGCCGCCGCTGAGGCCAGCGACGACGGTATGCGCATGGCGCACGCCTACATGGAACTGCACGACGCCGGCGCGCACGATGCTCCCGCACGTGCCAAAGCGCTGATCCTGGGACTTGGCTTCAGTGATGCGCAGCTTAGCCAGCCGGTCAACAGTTTCTCCGGCGGCTGGCGCATGCGACTGCAGCTGGCGCGCGCGCTCATGTGCCCATCCGACCTGCTGCTGCTCGACGAGCCGACCAATCACCTCGACCTCGACGCGCTGGTCTGGCTGGAGGCCTGGCTCAAACGCTATCAGGGAACCCTCGTAGTGATCAGCCACGATCGCGAATTCCTCGACGCGGTGACGCAGGTGACGGTGCACGTCGACAACGCGAGGCTCGTGCGTTATGGCGGCAACTACAGCAAGTTCGAAGAGATGCGCGCTGAGCAGCTCGTGTTGCAGCAGGCCGCGATGGCCAGGCAGGCGGACAAGATCGCCCATCTGCAGAAATTCATCGACCGTTTCAAGGCCAAAGCCTCGAAGGCGAAGCAGGCGCAGAGCCGGGTCAAGGCGCTCGAACGCATGGAGAAGATCGCACCCGTGCTTGCCGACGCAGAGTTCACCTTCGAGTTCAAGGAGCCGCTCAACGTCCCCAACCCGCTGTTGTCGATGCTGGACGCGAGCTTCGGCTACCCGGCGCCGACCGACGCACTGCCGGGCACGCCGCCCACGGTCATCGTGCGGGGCATCAACCGATCCGTGCTGGCCGGGCAGCGCATCGGCATCCTCGGTGCCAATGGCCAGGGCAAGTCCACGCTGGTGAAGACGGTGGCGCACGCACTGGCGCCGATTGCTGGCGAAATCAGCGAAGGCAAAGGTCTGAACATCGGCTACTTCGCACAACAAGAACTCGACGTGCTGCGCCCGCTCGACACGCCGATGGAACACATGATCCGCCTTGCCAAAGACACGCCGCCGCATATGCGCGCGCCCGGGCAGAGTGGCACCGAACAATCGCTTCGCACCTTCCTCGGCACCTTCAACTTCAGTGGCGACATGGTCCATCAGGCGGTTAGCACGATGAGCGGCGGCGAAAAGGCCCGGCTCGTGCTGTGCATGATCGTGTGGCAGCGCCCCAACCTGCTGCTGCTCGACGAGCCTACCAACCACCTCGACCTGGCCACACGCGAAGCGCTAGGCATGGCGCTCAACGAATTCGAAGGTACGGTGATGCTGGTCAGTCACGACCGGGCCCTGTTGCGCGCCGTATGTGACGAGTTCTGGCTGGTCACCAAGGGCGGTGTCGAGCCCTTCGACGGCGATCTCGACGATTACCAGCAGTTCCTGCGCGACGAAGCCCGTCGCATACGCGAGCAGGCTGTCGCATAGCAGAAGGTCATCGCCTGAGATACCCTCAGGTGGGCGGCGGCCGTTGCATGGGAGGCGAAGCGCGGACGTTCGCCAACAACTTTAGCCAGGGTGCAGACAAGCGCGCCCCATTAGCAAGATATCGGCCAGTTTCTGCCGCTCAAGCCCCTCTGCTGGATCGTGCACAATCGAAATACCCAACACGAAGCGCTTGACAACTATCCGGCGATGAATAAAATGACTGACCAGACACTTATCAAAGAAGTTGGAGCGACCCAGCGATGGCCAGACCGAAAAGTGAGGCGCGCCGCCAGACGATCATCGATAGTGCGATCAAGCTGATCGCCCGCGAAGGCTTGGGGGCAGCTACGGCCGCCATCGCGAAAGATGCGGGCGTGCCTAATGGCTCCCTGTTTACGTATTTTCCGACCAAAGTCGAGCTGTTCAACGCGCTCTATACCGAGATTAAGGAAGAGTTGATTTCCACCGTTGACGATGGTCTATCGAACGCGGGGGACGAGCGCGAACAGTTGCTGCACGTGTGGGCGCGGTGGACTCGGTGGGGCGCAGCCAATGGCGAGAAGCGGCGAGTTCTCGCCCAGCTAAGCATGTCGGAGGACGTACTCGAATCGACAAAAATGGCGGGGTTTGCTGCCGCCCATCGGTCCGTCAACCTGATCCGTCAGGTTGCCCGTCACGGCGCGTTGCGGGGTCAGGATTCGGCGTTCGTCGGAGCAGTCGTGGAGTCCCTGGCGAACACGACGATGGATTTCATGAGTCGGAACCCGAAGCATGCCGAAGAGGTCTGCATGTCGACATTCGAGTTCCTGTGGAAAGCATTGCGATAAATTTTTTCTCATTTAAATGACTGTCTAGTCATACATTTAATGAAAAGGAAATTCAATATGTCTAGAGTTTGGCTAATTACTGGAAGCGGGAGCGGTCTGGGTCGAATTATTGCCGAGGCAGCTTTGGCCGCGGGAAACCACGTCGTCGCGACCGCCCGTAACGTCCGCAAGTTGGACGAACTGGTAGCGCAATACGGCGCGAACGTCCGGGCAGTCGAGCTCGACGTCACGGACGAGTCTCAAGGTCAGGCGGCCGTCGATGCAGCGATCGATGGCTTCGGGCGACTTGACGTGCTCGTGAACAATGCTGGATACGGGGATACACGTCCGTTCGAGCAGGTTCCCTCGAACGAGTTTCGCCGACTGGTCGAGACGTGCTTTTTCGGTGTCGTGAATCTCACGCGCGCGGCGCTTCCGATCATGCGGCGGCAGCGCAGCGGACACATCATTCAGATTTCTTCGTTGGGTGGTCGTACGGCGTTCCCGGGCAACGCGGCCTATTTCGCGTCGAAGTGGGCCGTCGGTGGCTTCACCGAAGGTCTGGCGCAGGAGACTGCACCGTTCGGCGTCAAGGTTACCGCGCTTGAGCCGGGTGGAATGCGTACCAATTGGGGAAAGCGTGCGAACGCAGACCGACCGGTCTTATTGCCAGATTACGAACCCTCGGTCGGTGCAAGCGTGAAACAGCTGGAGGGCTATTGGGGCAATGAGTCTGGGGACCCCATCAAAGTTGCACAGGTTATTCTCCGGATCGCCGACACGGAGACAGTGCCGCCGCACATTCTGCTTGGAAGCGATGCTTTCCATTTGGCGCGTCAGGCGGAGCAAGCAAGAGCAGCCGATGCAGATCGTTGGCAAGCGGTCAGCGTCTCAACTGACGTAGGTGCTTTCGGTTCCATTCCGACGTTTCCGACGTATTGAATGGCCTTAAGCATTGCAAACTATCCTGAGCAGCCGCTTTGAGGAAAGGCGACTGGCTGAAACGGGTCGATGCGGTACAAATGTAAGTTAGCAGTTCGAGATGCACCGGAATTAACCATTTTGCAGCGTCCCCTACGCTGGAAGTGGATGAGGCTGGTGGAGCGCGCGAAATTCAGGATTTACGACGCCCAAACGCCAGAACCCCGGTTCTCGTTGAGAGAGACCGGGGTTCTGGACGTTACAGCATAAGGAGCCTGACGATTACCTACTTTCACACGGGCAATCCGCACTATCATCGGC
>NZ_CAJHCQ010000045.1 GCF_904848665.1 Paraburkholderia hiiakae | reverse complement strand
CACACTGAAATCGTACAGCGCCAGCTGCTCCCGCACACGCGCATAGATGCGCCGGATATCATCGACAACCGCCGCGCGGATTTCATCCTCGAACATGGGCTCCTGCGCGTAACGTGTGAAGCCCTCCTGGGCATCCATCTGATATGCGCTGAACAGGCCGAGCTCCACGCAGTCCGCCACTGCGCGCTGGACCTCCGCCACAGAGCCGGCTTCTTCCGGCCTGCCCAACTGCGCGGCCCTCAAAAACCGGCCAAGTCCCGCCTCCTGGATCGCAGGACCATCCACAGACGCATCCTCCTCACCATCGCTGTCAAGCCGCACGTAAATGTATTCTTCGTTTGCGAAGTGCGACTTCTTGCCTTCGTCAAACTTGATTTCGCCATCGACGCAGTCCAAATAGCGAGTACCGATTCGGCCATGCTCCCAAACCCAATTCTTCAGGAGCGGACGTAGTGGATGCAGCCTGTGGCGGATTCAACCGGTCGATGCAACACCTAGAATCTGCGTGAGCAGCGGAGGTGTTGCAAATGAAGCAGCGACCGAGAATTTATTACTCTGAGACCCAGAAAGCCCTGATGTGGGACCGATGGCGCAAGGGCGATATGATCCTCCGTATCGTCGAGGATCTCGACGAATGCCTCCCCGGAAACGAAGTCTCTCACAGTTTCGCAGTCGGCGATCCCGTCCCTGCACTGCGCCTGGGCAGACTGTTCGGGCTTGAGGTCGCACTGAAGTACCTCGAGCGTATGCTCGCCAATAAGCACCTTGTGCAGGAGACGTTTTGTCGCCGGTTTAAAAATTACCAATCGTATTTGTGTTGCGTGGCTTGCTCGTCTTGCGCCTGCAGTTTTAGCATTTCTTCTGCGGACAATTTGCGGACAATTATTCAATCCTTGACCCAGTCCTCCATCTTCCTCGTGAACTGCTGAGGGTTGTTTCGTATCCTCCAGGACTTCTCTGAAAGTCTGTCAATCAGTTCGTCGTCGCCTGGAAAGTGCTTTGCAATTACCTCTGTGATGAACCAGTCCCGAAGTTCGTCGCGATTGGCCCCGTAGTGTGCCTCTCGATGGTCATTCGGGCAGATGGCGACCATGTTCCATTCCTTATCGTCGCCGTCACAGTTGAGCGGGATGACGTGATGCGCTTCCAGGTAGCGCCCTTGCGGCGTCTTGAAACCCTCTTGCTCGCAACGCTCGCAAATGCCGTTGGCTCGCTGTTTCACGGCGACCACCTGTGATGAGTCGCGCTCGTAGATGGCTGTGCCGTCTGTGTCAGTGACGATAGGCTTCTTGGGCGCAGCCTCCTGCCCTTTCGCTTCCGCCCTTGCTTGGTCGTCGAGATACGCATCGAAGCCAGATGGCTGCGGTACGTTTCGATACACGACGATGCGACCCATCTCATCGCGATGATGCGGATACCATGGAAGCGGGTCCAATTCTCGCAGATGCGCTTCGTCTCTTTCTCGAAGGCCCACCATTGTCGTGATGCCGTCCAGTACAGCTACGCGCAAGGGAGCACCCTTGTAGTATGCGTCCAGAATAAGCGAAGCGACCGCATAAGCGCGGTTGATTTGCACAGGCAAGGCGGTGCTTCGATTCTTCTCGGCCCATTCCGTGAATTCATCGACGAAGTAGACAATTTCGCCATCGTCGAAAATACTGTCGTACCATTGGAACGTGAGATATGGGCCAGCAGGAGCCTTCTTGAAACACCAATCGTAAATAGAGGATACCTCGATGCCAAGCTCATCCGTAATCTCCCGAACGAGCTGCTTTTTGGTCGGTTTGACGTCTTGCTTTTTGGCCATTTGCGATTTAAATAATTACCTTTTTAGGCAGTGGATATCGCTGTGCGCATCGGTTACGCAAACGAATTCAGTGGAGGTTAGCGTGCGGCTCCAGTGAGGAATAACCCGGCGATTGCAAAAGCGCGAATGCCAGTTTGCATTAAACGCCCTCCTTCCACACATAAAGTTGCCATGTCAACTATATACAATGGTGTAAACTATTTGTATGCGTCAAAATGTCGCCAATGTCCCTTTCATTCGAATCGCCCATAGCGATGGGCAGTTGCAGGCTTGGAAGCGGTCGTTGCGGTATCGCGAGCTTGATCGCCCGTTCAGGTTCGATGGTCGTCCTTTGTCTCGACGATGGCCGCACGCGAACAGATCTGACTGGGACTGTCAGATGGCGTCCCAACATATACATGCTGAAACACCGGCGCAACATCGCAGGTCATTGCTTCTGACACGTGGCTTTCGGTTCATGCAGATTCATCGCCGCGTTTAGTGCACCGTAGCAAAAGAAGAACAAACCGGTGGCAGCGAACGCGACGCTAACGAGCATCGTGCGCTTATGCTTCTTGGGATCGTGATCCGGGTTCGTGTCGTCCATCAAATGGAGGCGCACATATAGCACGATCCACCCAAATAACATGGCGCCCAAGCCACACACCAGACCAATCACGAACAGCAGGATCGATCGTCGAATGTGGCAGCTATCGATCGCGCCTTGAAGTTTGTCGAGCCCCGCCAGCATCCCCGCAGCGGCACCCGCGTTGAGGATGTTAAGGGCCTTGAATAGTTCCAGCGCGAGAGTATTGAGTGCTTTGAGCGTTTCTATACGGCGGTTTGACTCTTCGTCTCCCGTGGCGCTCTCCTCTGTGTCACGTGGCGCGTCGCGCGGGTATGACCCGTGCCTTGCCACCACACATGAGAGTCCGCCAGCGCGCGCGACATATGTGCGCTATCGCACGTCGCACACCAGTCTTTCGCGATACTTTGATTCGGACGCGTTGCGTCTGATCTCGATGTTCCCGTTCGCAAACGTCGCTTGCCGTCGCTCGCCTCAGAGCGGAAACCGCACCTCCCTCTTCCCATTGATACGCCGTCCACCGCCCGTGGTGTCGCACGGCCCAGCGCGGGAGAAGTCCATGCCCTATACCACTGTGAACCCCGAGGCGTACCACCCGATTATCTATATCCGTGGGTACGCGATGAATGAGTCAGATATCGACGAAACGACGGCCGATCCGTTCTGCGGCTTCAATGTCGGTTCGACCGTGTACCGGGCGCGGCCGAGCCCGACGCCACCCGCGCGTTTTGTCTTCGAGTCGCCCGTCATGCGACTTGTTTCCGATCATGGCTACTCGAACGTGATCAGCCAGGGAACCGATCTCACGTCGGCCTCATATTCAGGCACCATCTCGCGCCGCTCGATTGTTGTTCACCATTACTACGACCAGGCGTCCTCGCTGCTTGGCGATGGGCAGACCCCGCCCATTGAAACATTCGCGGCCGACCTCGCCGCACTGATCCAGCGGATGACCGATCACGTTCTCGTGGGTGACAACGCGGGCGATAACGGGTACAAGAGCCGCGACGATTTTCGCTGTTACCTCGTCGCGCACTCTATGGGCGGGCTCGTTGCGAGAACCTTCCTGCAGGGCATCGGGAAGGGCTTCGATGTGAAGTTGCGCGATCGTGTCCTCAAGCTCTTTACCTATGCTACGCCGCACAACGGCATCGATGTCCTCGGCATCAACGTTCCAGCGTTTCTCAAGCCCCATGGGATCAATACGTTCGATCGCGCTGTGATGGCTCAGTACCTCAACCTGAAGCAGTACGACCCCCAAAGCAAGGACCCTCACAAAAATTCCGTCGCATGGATGCCGAAGAGCTGCATGGATGCCGGCAAGATCTTTACTTTGATCGGGACGAACCGGCAGGACTATGAGGTGGCACTTGGTCTGTCGCGCACATTCGTTGGGAAGGGCAGTGACGGACTCGTTCGTATCCAGAACGCGGACCTCACAGGCTTCGACGAAACCGGGAAGGATCAGGACGAGCCATGCGCGAAGGCCTTTACATTTCGCAGCCATTCGGGCTTCTTTGGCATCGTCAACAGCGAGGAGGGGTATCAGAATCTGCAGCGTTTCCTCTTTGGCAACTATCGTGTGGACGTTTGGCTTGACGTCAACAATGTGACCCTGCCTACGGGCGACCTTGCCAAAGCTGACGCTGAGGGCACCCTCGACGCCAGCTACCCTGTCGAACTGCTGGTCTCGCTGCGCAACAACTCGTGGTATCTGACACGGCGTGTGGCGGTCGAGGATTCTGCGGCAGTCGTCGAGCATCATGACTTGCGTGACGCGAATCGAAAGCCGACGTCGGTTACCAAGCTGCTCTCCACGATTTTCATGGCGGACTGGGCCAAGATCGACCCGGGGAGTGACACCGTTTCCTACCGGCTTCAGCTTGGCGTGCTGATGCCGGACTTCCAGATCAACAAGGCCGATGCGTCTGATAGCCACTACGAGGGGAGCAAGATCTTTAGCGGCGCGGCCATCATCGAACTGAACACCAAAGATCCTGATCATTGGACAGCCACCTACTACTGGGAAAGCGAGGCACCCGGATCCGCCCAGCCACCCAACATCCGGCCTCTTGGGCTTGTGCCAGACAACAAAGGGCACCTCGTAGCGGCGATCCCGGTATCAAGTGGCGGCGCGGTACAACTCAATGCGCAGATCCGCTTTATCGTGACTCCCTGGCAGTAAGTCTGCGCTGGGCTCAGCGTTCGGGACCGTCCCATGTCACGCGCCACAATGATGGACTATGCGCCATTGGGGGCTTCGGATTCGCACTGGTGTTAGTTGGCCTGACAACACCACATGGCATTGGCCCCCTCACGCCGTTGTCAGAGCCCTCGAAGCTGTACCGTCTCGCCTTAGCAGCCATCAAGGGCCTCGTTGCAGAGATGTACTCAGGCTCGTGGCTCACGAAGACCATACTTCTCATCAGAGCCTAAGCGGATAGCCTAGAACAGCAGCAGCGAGAACGCGTGTCGAAGGCGGATTCGGCTACATGACAGCGTTCTAACGCCACATCTAGCGTTGAGCGTCAGCTTCGTGCGTGTTACCTGATGCGGGTCTGGAGGGCTGCACGTAGGGTGCCCGCAAAACGAGAATGCAGCTGGAAGGACTTCTCTGCTGGACTTAATCAAATACTCTTTCGAAAACTTCCGCCGTGCTTTTCAGACCCACCAAACTTGAGCGACACCGTAGAAAGGGGACGCTAGGATGGCATTAGAATTGTACTTGGTAGACGACCTGATTCGCCTCGCTGCCGCTGGGACGGGCTTTCGTATTGACGCAACCCTACGGCAAACGGACGACCTAATCCGTTTCGCTGGTGCTGCTGCGCGAGGGGGGCGCGAATTACATTCGCAGGGGTAACGTTGCGGCAGCGCGACGATCTGATTCGGATTGCTGCCGCAGGCGGGGGCAATATTAGCTTTGATGAATAGCCCAGCACCTCGATCGTAATGTTTTTGTAATTCAAACTGACGTGGGAGCCCAAGCGTCACGGCGAGCCAGCTGCTTATCGTTTTTAAGCTGAGACGACTGGATGAACTCGTGCAAGGTTTTGCGGAGCCGCTGAGGCATTGCGCACGGGCGCAGCCATCGCCTACACTCGTCCGACACGATCACGTGGGGTGGCAGCCTTGGATAAGAAAAGCGGGGAAAGCAAAGATGTGAAGTCGCGGTGGGCGCTCCTAACGCTACCACATTGGAACGGTATCACCGGCCTGATTACCATACTGGGAATTGTCGTTACGATCCTACTGGGGTTCCATGTCTCCAATCCAGAGGAGACGACGGGCACCCTTCAAGTGCGGCGCTTTCTTGCCTCAAATATCGTCTCATCAGCCCTTCTCCCGACAGGGGAAACTTCGTCTATTGGGCTAAACATCGGTGGGCAGACATTCACGCCGGACCGCGTTCAACTTCGGATGTACTCTATCGAGAATCACGCTGGCAAGTACATTTCGCCGCAAGACTTTGACTCTCCCATCACGCTGCAAGCGCTGTCAGGCAACAGAATAATTGCCGTAGAACTCACTCCACCCGCAAATCGCCCCGCAATTCCCGTTACGGTTACAGGTGGGAGCACTGCGGTAATCGGCCCTACGCTTATAAATGCAGGGCAAGTGATGCTCTTGAAGGTATTCGTCGAAACCCCAAAGGTCCCAGCTGCAGTCGAAGACCCATATTCCAACGGCGACCAAGCAATCCGATGGACGGCGGAAATCAAAGGTGTAAACCTTTCAATCATTGGCTTAACGCGGCCGCAGTCTGAATGGATCGAGAGCTATGCGCCGGGCTTTTTCGTCATGCACAAGGCAAATGCGGTCTGCGCCATTATCGCGATTGCATTTCTTCTTTCCTGCGCACAACTGCTACGCCTTCGTATGGCATCCCCACTTCTCAAACTCAAAGCCCTAGGTATATTGGAAGTTGCGGTCCGCTTGGGACTTGCGTGGGCGGCGGCTGAATCGCTCATTTCCTTCGAGGACACCTTGCTCGCAACCACGGCACTCCCGAATTGGCTGTGCGTTGGAGCCTATGTGCTCGTGCTGGTATTGCCGCCTCAGCGGGGCTTACGCGCATCCGTGCCGCGCGCGGAGCCTTCAATTGAGACGGCGTAGGTACTCCAACTTGGTATTCTGGCCAACTGCGATGTATTAGCGTCGTGAGATAATTCCGTGAATGTTCGAACCTACGCACCCCGCGGCGATCCTATCCTCAACAGCCCGACCGCGCCGCCGACATCCTGGAAAAGTTGCTTACGCGCGGTGGTTTGTCGTGTTCAGGCGACGAAGCGCTGGTTCCGGTTACTGAGGCGCCGGCACTCAAGCGCTGTGGTGTCGTCGAGTCCGCGAGCGTCGGACATCAATCGACCCATGAACCGAATTTCCCGCTGGTTCCACGATATCGACCGCTGTTCGAAGTGTTCTCGCCGGTCGAGCAGGAATAAGGCGAAGTGCAGGAGAAGGCTAAGTATCGAAGGGCGGTGTTCTTTCCGAGTGCTGCGCTAACCGGTCCTCCACAGCCGCGAAAAACGCGGAGGGAGTGAGGCTCAGCACGAGCACAGCTTCCAGACCACTCTGATACTCGGGCTGTGGCGCCCCAACTCAATCAGCGAGACGTAGTTCCGTTCCATCTCGGCGGCGTGGGCGAGGGCTTCCTGCGACAAGCCTTTCCGCCGTCGCACCGCCCGTAGCACTTCACCCACCGCCTGTTCCGGCTCCAACGCCGTCGCCCCTCAAGATGCAAGACGCTCGACGTTAAGGACACTTCATCGGCATGTCTTCACAAAGTATTGGGCAAAGCGAATCAGGCGGGGTATTGTTGCGTTATTCGAAGGTGTACCCGCAACCCACTGATAAGAACCAAGAAAAATGAGTGAAGGCTTGACGCTGAAGGAGCGTGCTGCAACTGACCCGGCGCTTCAAAGCGCGGTGGAATTCCATCGTGTGTTGGCACAGTCCCTAGCAAAGGATTACTGGCAGACGTTCCGGGAAATGTATAGAACGACTGGCCTACAGTCCGCGCTCATCTGGGGCATGAATATGCAAGAGCCCATCAGGGCTAAAGCAGCGGAATATGAGGCGGAGGCTCAAATTCCCGGGCTTGGCGAGCAGTACCTCGCGTACTTCCGAGAGGAGCAGACGAGGCAAGAGCAAGAGTTTCCGCTCGATCCGGAGCCGGTTAGCGACGATGCCGCAACCGACCGCGACACCGAATTGCGCAAATTTGCCGATGATCTGGTTGAGCTACATTGGCGGCTCTTCCTCAGCGCTGCTGGTCGCGGTGATGAGGATGGCGCACGCAAGCTGATCCTTGGTTTCGAGCGGAACTGCGAGGAAAACAAGGCGAAGGTCATCCGTGGCGAAGGCGGCCCCAAGCACACCCCGGAAGAATTCAGAAGAATGGTCCATTACATTGAGGAAGCTCGTTGTCGCATCGCGGATGAATATGATCGCGATCCGGTTGCGTTGAAGCGCAGGCTAGGCGTTCCAGTCAGTGTGAGCGCCAGCGTACCGGTGAGGCAGAGCAACCGCATGGGCATCGGTGAGATGGCGGTACGCACAGCGGTACGCGCGACAGTCTGGACAGTAGTACGGGACCTGATTCGGGCGATCCTGCGCTGATCTTATTTGAGCATCCCAGCGACCACTGGAACGACACCGATGTCATATCGACTGCGAATACGCCACAATTTGAAGCCAGATTGTTGATGTCCACGCAGAATTGATCCACGTGATTGAATGCCCTGCTCATTCTTTGAGCGGGGGCGACAAGGGTGATCACAGTGGGCATATTGGCCAAGATCCGGCGGATGTATTTCCGCGAGAAGGTCCCGCTGCGCGAGATTGCGAGGCGAACGGCCCTGTCCCGAAACACGGTACGCACGTGGCTGCCGCAGGCCGACGCCACCGAGCCGAAGTAGCCAAAGCGCATCAGTCCCAGCGTCATCGACGATTGGGCTGCACAGTTGACGGGTTGGCTCCGGGCAGACAGTCATCGACCGAAGCGTGACCGGCGCACGGCGCGGTTCATGTTCGAGGCAATTCGCGAACAGGGCTACGCCGGCAGCTACGGCCATGTCAGCGCGTTCGTGAGGCGCTGACACGAGGAGCAGGCCGAGGCGCCGCGCAAGAAGGCCTATGTGCCGCTCGCCTTTGAGCCCGGCGAGTAATCGCAAGCTTGCGATTATTCGCCGGGCGCGAACTCGAGGATCGTCGTTGCCTTGACGACGCGCTCAGCCGCCAGACGGCGCAGCATGCGCTTCACGGCATCGTAACTGCCGGTATAGCCGTGATTGCGCTGAAGGGCTGCATGGATTGTGGTGCCCTGGACGCCGGCGGCGAGCCACTCGCGAACCTGCTCGCGGTACGGCTCCACCGTCGAGATGCTGCTGCGCGGCACCTGTCTCGGAACGCTGTTGAGGACGCTTGCTATCTCGGGATCTTCCGGCATGGGCTGCGCCGGATCGAGCCAGCCTCGCGACTGGGCTTCCTGCCGTAGTGCTGCAAGCTTGGCTCGGCCCGTCAGGCGTCGCCGCGCGATGTCGCGGTCGGAATCACCGCGTCGCACGCGCACAAGGATGTGACGATATTCGAACAACTCAAACCTCCGGTTGGCCATAGGCACTCCGTTCAAATGAACGGAGCGTACCGACTTGGAAAGTTCGAATTGCGCTTGTGCCCGCTACCGCTGGCTTCTACACGCCAGCCCGCTGGGTGGCTCCTTTCGCCGCCCACGAGGTGGCTCGATTACGCCGCCCGCTGACAACAGCATTCATCGAGCGTTAACAGCCCCTTCGTTCATTTTGTTAAGGGTTCTAAGGCAACGCGCCCGAATGGAGGTGTCGTTTTCGAACATTTTCCCCGCAGGTATTTCCGCGCTGGAAAATCCGCCAGCACGGATAGTTGCGGAATCGGCAACGGCTGGCGGACGTGGTTTTCACCATGGTTTCACGGAAATCGGAGGTTTGAAAACCATGCCGGTAGTTCGCACCTCAGAAGTTCGCACGGAAGTCTGGACTGCGTGATGCAGTCGATAGTCGTGGCGTCTTTGCCCGTCTTGTCCAAATCAGACGCCGGTACGCAGCGCGGTGCGCGGTCAGCTACTGGGTTCGACAAGCACTATGTGACGACCCAGGTCCTGGGCTACATCGAATGGTTCTCGAGTCTCAACTGCATTCATCTCTAACGGTCTGTTTTGATCGACAATCAAAGCCACGGCTTTACTTGCCTCCTCTCCTTTGACCCACTGTGTCCGTGTGTACTTCTCGGGGAGTTGAGAAAGCCCCTCACCAGCGATGCTAATTTTAATCGCAGCCTGTTGATGGTATGTGGTACCAACTAGTGCGAAATTTGATTGTTGAAGTGTTATCGCCAGCCAACAATAATAGCTGCCGTGGCCATGTGTGGCGATAAACCACAGTGCATTTTTAAGCATGAAATAGCCAATGATCACACCCCAATGCGATTTCTGTCCGCCGGCATCTGGAACTGGATCACCGTCTTGCACGTCGAAGGCTACGATCGGCGGTATCCCTGCGTCGATGGCGTTGCAAATAGAGCCGATGAACGAGCCCGGAATAGTCCACGTCTTTAGGCGTACGTAGTAATTCTCGGTCTTCACCGCTCTGGCAACCGCTGCCAGTTGTTTGGCCGTCCATACGCCACCGGTCGACCGTTTCACCACCCCGTTAACGTCGAGCGCCCCGACTGCCTTCCCGAGGTTACGCAACGAGGGTTGCTGTTTCTCGGCTTCATCGCGGTCCTGGACGTCGACATCGCGTTTGCGGGCGGGCACGCTAGTCTGCGTGCGACCCTTTGCCTTCCAGTAATCCATGACGATGCTAAGCGCATAAAAGCCGCAGGTCGGCCCCTCCTGCGTCTGAGCAATCGGGATTGGATCGAGTACCCGCCCCGGAGGGTTCCCGCTTGCAATCTTGCTTGCCAATGCATGGAGAGCATCAGGTGTAATCTTCGGCATTTTTCGCTCCCGACTCTTCCTGCTACAAATCGCTATGGGTCACGGACCTAGCGGGTCGATTCAGTTTAGGAGATCAGTGCGTTTTCCCATAGGTTCAGTCAAGACAGGCTGATATGGAAGCGCGTTACGGAGGATGTACGGGCCTAACCACGCGCTCGATTAGCACACCGGTTACCACGGAAGACGAGCCCTTGAGAACCATCCAATCGACATGAACCGTCGAGACTTCCACAACCTCCCTAATCCGATGAGGAATCCTACTAGCGACGTGGAATCTGATTCCACCCATTGCAGCGGTCACACTCGCAGCCTCATCCCCCACCAGTGCACAGTTCCTTATGCCGTGGTTTACGAGGTCCAGATAGATGACCACCCGTTGTCGATTCAGGCTTCGAACGCTGATCTGGGGTCGAGCAATAGTTGTTGTTGATCATGGTAACGCCGCCCGCCGTACCTTCCCGATTCGATGACTCTTCCTTGTCATGTGGCTTGATGTATCGGTCTATGAGGGCTTTAGCGGTCTCGACTAGGATCTCTTTGCCCCCATCGACGGCCGCTTTCTGTATCGCGTCTTTCAAATTGCTAGCATCCTTAGCTGCGACCGTCCCAGCACTGACCAGGGAGTCAACCAGGCCGATCAGTGGCGCGACCGCACTCTTGCCGGTTGGCGAGCGTTGACTCTCGACGAAGTCATTTAAGATCGCAGCGTTGCTTGGCGCTCCTTGCTGCCTTGGCGCGCCTAATTGGTCCACGTCGCCCAAAAGGGCCCGGGGTTCGACGCCCCCTCTTCCCATCTCCAATCTGCCAATCTCAAGCCTTTCAAGCCTACGCCTTACTTCTATCTCAGATCTCTCCCATTCGAGGCGACTGTGTTCGATCGAAATGCGCTCTTCCTCTAGCTTCGTGTCCGACCAAATTTTCCATACCCAGATCGCCGCAATTAGCAGAGGGAAAATTACAGCGCCCAATAGCGCTGCCCCTTTGGCGAAGGCCATAAACCTTCCTTCTGGCCGTTTCGAGTCTTCGACGTCTGCCACTTCGCTCACCCCGCGCACGAATAGGGCCGGTGCGATACGACCCGCACGTCTGCAACGGAAAAAGCCGTAGACCGCTGCGCAGGAATGCTACTACGCAAGATTCTTGGACAATGTTCGATACCACACACTCGGCGCCCACACACGGTGTTGCACAGCTTCGGCCAGCAAACCGACGTAGCACCAGCACTTCGTCATTCATGAACCTCGACGGGGCGGGCCCAAAGTCTGCTCTCGTCGTGGGCTCTGATGGCGCGCTGTATGGAACCGCGTACACCGGTGGGGATACGCTCGGCTCGATCTTCAGCATTGATCTCCAAGGCAACTTCACTGTGCTCCACGTGTTTGCGCCCACAACGAGTACGCAGGCAGATGGCGCATCGCCCACGAATGCACTGGTTCTCGGCCAGGACGGGGCCCTGTATGGCACGACATCCACGGGTGGCGCTAACGGCTTGGGTTGCGTCTTCAAGATAACGAACTCGGGTGCCTTCAGCATCATCCATTCGTTTGCCAGGTCCGATGGTCAGCTGCCGGGTCAACTGGTGGTCGATTCCACAACCGGCGCGCTGATCGGTACGACCTTCAATGGCGGCTCCGATGTGACGCAATCGTTCGGCACGGGCTATACAGGCAACGGTGTGATTTTCCGCATAGTGCCGTAATCCTAGTCCAATAAATTAGGAAGACCCACTGCCGGTGTTTGGAGTGAACTGCGCCCCAAAGGTTGGACATCGATCCAACCTTTGGGGTGTTTTCCTATACATCAGCGGGAACGCCATGCTGAGCGAAAATTTGCTCCAAACGGGTGATTACTGATCGCGCGAACTGGACAACCTCTAGCTCCGTTCCATCAGGCCACCTCACCCAACGTTCGCCAGACGCGTTAATGGCGATGCTGTTGATCGGCGCGCCACCGATTGCCCCAGACACGGAGAGCGTTGAAGGGTCGGGGCGGCCGCGCGTAAGCACCATGTGCTTAGCCTTATTACAAACATCGGCGCAATGCCGAATGATCGGATCAGCGAGGAGCGACTTATGGTCTACCTCGGACAAAACCGGCTTGAGGTAGTCGGTTACGTGATAGGCCGTGGTGAAAAGGTTGTACACGTGGTCAATGGAAGCTTCACCTTCAAGGCGCGAGAGTTCACGCCGCGCCTTTGCGAGCATCGCACCAGCCGTGTTCAGTTCGAAGAAGCTCATTCGTTGTTTACCTATGCGTTGATGCGTTGCGCTCGGCTCGCCTCGCGAATCCGCTTCGCTGCATTACGTGGCGTATCGGATACCTCTGTCCAGTCGTGATGCGACCATTCGATCAGTGCAGCCGCCTCGCCCAACGTTCGCGCGGCGATCACGTTGCGAACTTCGTCTGCAACTTCGCTCCACCACGCCGAGCCTTCGCAGTCGCTTGCGCGTGTGTCGATCGCATTTCGATAGATCGCCTTAACGGTGGAGAGCGTGATTTGCATCGCGTTTTCCATTCCGTTTAGCTCGACTGAATGCCAACTATCTTGACGTCTGCCGGGCGCACGCGAAGACGCCGAGCTACGGCCCGCTGCGCTCGTGTCGACAAATCGTATCCCTTCGCCGCATCGGCAACACGCGCAACGAACTCGACACGGCCGACGACCAGTTTGCCCTCTCGTATCGTCTCATAGTTCGCAGTAACCGCAATTCGCTCCATGTCGTTTTCCCTTCTTTCGCGCACGCAATGACGACGTTCGCCCGCCTACTTAACCCGGGGCAGTACGATTTCCACCGGAAACTCGGGGGTGAATGCGACGATCGCATCGTGGACCTTGTCGTAACGTATCCCCAGCATTCCGGCAGAACCGCTCATAACGAGAATTCCGTGCTCGTAGCGGAAAAACATCCTGCTCGACGTGTCGCCGGTATTCGTGACAACAAAATCGTAGCCGCTGCGCGCGATCAGTGTCGAGTCGATATCGTCTTTAACTTTCCACGATCCAACGAACTCGTCCCCAGTCCTTTTGCCGCAGGCAACCAAAAGCGATGATGCGCTGATGGCTAGGAGTGCCACTACGGCAATGGTCTTCAACCCATTTTTCACGTTCTTCGAACGCGGCCGCTCGATGGCACTGCCGCTTTCCTGCGTTGTTTTCCGTTGTAACTGGCCAAGCTCGGGAATCGCGCGATCCGCAGTCTTCCGCGCTTTGCGAGGCCTATGTGTCTGGTTATAGCCAATTGCTGGGTCGCTACTCCGCAAGGCCAAAATCATGTCGCATTCCATCCTGCGGACTTCCTCCTTGCTTTCGGACTCGAACAAGATCTCCTCGCGAAGCGTGAAGTCCTGAAGTTCCTGCTTCGAAAACTCCTAGGCGACCAGTGCATTGAACCAACTGCCAAAGTAACGCAGCGAATGGCCGGTGCCACCATCATCCTTTCCGACGTAAATCTTCCCATTGGGAAATGGTGATCTTATAAACGACATACTTAAACATCGGCGTGGTCGCTCCTGACTATGCGTTTTCTTTGGTTAGCTTTCGGCAACGCATAAAGCGCCGTACAAGAATGAGTTCAGCGTTAAGCTGCATTCGGTGAAGTCATCGACGACCGTTCCAATATCATCTTCCGTCCACGCGACACCATTTCTGAACAGTCGCTGTCCGCCGTCTTCGTCGGTCCCTGGTTTGCCATGCAGCAACCCATTTCGCCGGTGGACCAATGCGTCGAACCGTCGCGCCGCCGAAATAATTTCTGCGCTGCCGTTGGCTTCCGCGAGGCGGATGAAGTACTTTGCGATGTTCCCAGCCGTGCGCTCAGCGATCCGGTCGATACACCCCGGTTCCAAGCGTTCGCAACACCATACGGCATTCCACTCGAGAATCGCAAACGCATATGCGGCCAACCCTAACGCGGCTACGTACGTAGGATCAACGGGTACGCGCAGTCGATCATCCTTCACAATAGTTGTCCAGTGTGTTCTTACTTGCGGTTGCGGGCTCGGTCGATGACTTCCGCAGCGATCTTCTCGTGGACGCGAACACGATGCGCGCGAAACTCGAAGTCCGGCCAGCGACGCACGCACTCATCGAGCGCCCGCTCCGCCTCGGCCTGTGACATCGCTTTGTCGTAACCCGGCCACGGCTCGTATACGTCATCGCCTTCACCCGGCCGAGCAAGTCGGACAAAGCGCTCGATGATCCAGTCGTCCGTGAGGGGGACAGTCATTGAGGTTTCCCTATGCGTTCCTGCGAATATCCAACATCTTCAGCCGAGTATCGAGCTGTTGACGCTTTTCTTCCGCTCCCGGCGTACCTTTCCGTGCATCGCTGGCTATGCGCCGGTATTTGTTTCGAAGCCTCTTGGCTTCCTGCTTCTTTCGCGCGCGCTGTGTCTTTGCCATACAGTCGTTTTCCTACCGACTTGCCTTGTAACGCTCAATCGCCGCCAAGATCTTCTGTGCACAAAGCTCGGCGCGCTCCGGCGTGTCACATTCCGACGCTTTCACTCGTTCCACGTATACGCCTTCATGTGCAAGCATAGCGGACCGGTCATGCGCATCGGCCGGCGACTCGGTATGGACAGTGTCACCATCCACCTCGACCTGCACAACGATTCCCTGCTTCACGACCACGAAGTCCGGTTCAATGCGCCGATATTGCTTGCCACCGCGGAGGAAGACGGGCAACGGAGCAAAGGGAATACCTATTGTCTTCAGCGCCCCATAGAGCAGCATCTCCGGCTTGGACCGGAACAGCAAACCATCAAGCCGATGCGGGGCAATGTTGTCCGACCGGACGCGGCCCTGGTTCGACACGCCATCTCCCGCCAACCATGCCCGCGCCTTGTCGCGCCATCGGTCGTCGCCTACAACTTCCGGGGCGATCACCACGCTGGTGAGAACCTGGTTACTTGAACCGCGCAGAAACTCATCGATCTTTGAGGCAATCGCCTTTTCCAATTGCTCCAGCGATGCCTTTACCTGGGCGTACACGTGTGCAGGCAATTCTAATGTAAGGGTATAGCCGTACGTACCGCCGTTCCAGTTGTCATAGGACGTTTCCTCAATCTTTGGTTTTGCAGTCACGATTACCGCAACTTCGTTCGCCGCTCCATCGAAAGCGAACTGACGGCTAACGGAAGCGAGTAGCGGCTCAAGGTTATTCAGGTAGTCCGAAAGCGATCCCATGTTCTTTCCTTGCATTCGTCGACGCATTCGCTTAATGCCACCTGCCGCGCATTCGCGCCATCAAATTACACCGCTTACGATCGCCGGCAGCCTGACAGGGTCGCCCTCCACCAGGTTCTTAACGGCAGTAAGACTCGAAACTCCAATTAACTCCTGAATGAGCTTCAACGAACGGCCGTCGCGATGGAGTCGTACAGCAAACGTTCGGCGCGCAGCGCTGGCATTCCCGTTCTCGATCCCAGCCTGTTGATGCAGGCGCCGGACGATCTCCGTCAGAGTCTCGCAAGAATAGCTGACCGCGCCAGTGCTAGTAACGCGCCTCGTGAACGCAAATGGCCCGCCCTCGCCAGTCAGGAACAGCGGGCTGTTTGGATCGACGCCGCGATACGCCGCGCGGCGCATGGTAATTCCGTGATGCGCAGACAGGCGATAGGATAAGTAGCTATCGATCGCAGCGCACACCTTGGCGTTTGCCCAAACAAGCGGCCTAGCCTTACCGTTGAACGCAATCTCCGAACGTAACTTCGAATCAACGCGAATCTGCCCATTCTCGATCAGGTAATCCGATACCCGCAACTTGGCAACTTCGTTGGGTGTGAGTCCTGTTCCGTAGAACACCGTCAGCAGCGCAACGTCGCGGACCGGGTTTTGCCCAGTCACCGCTGCGACTTTGAGCGCATGGCGAATTTCGTGTGATTCGATGACTGGCGGTTTTGCCATCCTGTAATGCCCTCGATATTGAACGCATTACGAGGAAGTATGGTCCCGCCTCCTTGCAAACACAACCAGAAGGCGCGGCAAATCGAACTTCCTCGGAAAAATGCCGGATGCGCGACGGACTACGACACAGGCGGCATCCGGAGCGGACCGGGGCACACGGCCGCACCGCCGCCAGCAACGCCTTTATCAGTTGCCAGAAATGCCGGACCTGTTTAACGAATGGGTCGTCAGCCGTATTGAGCTAAATACAACGCCTTGGATCCAGAAAACGGAAAACGGCCGGAAGGTCTTGGCAAGAGACCAGGCTGCTGAAGCGTGGGCCGAAGTTGAGGCGATCGACGCCTGGAACGATGACCAGTGCCGAGCCAGTTGTCTCCTCTATTTGGAGAAATAGGTTGAACTGCCGGTGCGCGTTTCAAAGCTGGCGCACGATGGATGTTGCCGGAGAGGCGGCGCGGTCATTCAATCGCAGATTGGGTTGCGTACTCCACTATATGATGGCGGGGCGAATCGGCGGTCGCCTCTGTGAGAAACAATTGGATCCCTGCCTGTCACTCTCTGTCGACCGATCTGTCTCACCTATGTGAGTCAGAATTCATGGCCACCATGGCGGCAGCGGCTGCGGATCGCTGCGCGAACAATATAAGCAATGCCGGCTGTGATAGATCTTTCATCGTTCCGAAATCCGGCTGGCCACTGAGAAGCTGGAGCAACGTCTCCTTGGGGGTGTCCCTGTGCCATTCAAGGAAGCTCTCAAAAAGCTTGATGGAAAGTTTAATTTTTCTATTGCGAGGGCGGTCCTCCGGCGCGGTTCGTCCCTCTGCTGCATTCAACTCGAAGTCCCCGATTATCAACTCGCCGCGGGCCATGGCTTCCCACAGATGCATAGGCGACATCAGGGGATCTAACTGAAAACGCAGCCGGGCGACGTTTAGCGTACGCCACGCGTTGCGATATCGATTCCCAATTTGCATCGGCCGCATTACGCCTGAAACAGCCGCACAAACAGCACCAAGGAAACCTAACCCCGTAGCAAACGCAGTAGCGTATTGAAACTTATTTCCACCGCCGAGGAAGTAGGTTACCCCGATACCGGAGACGATCCCGAAGAGCGATAGTGCGTACGCAGAGCCTTGGTAGACATACGCAGCCCGATTCCACTCGTAAAGGAGATCTTTATAGTCCTTAGGAATGCGTTGCGATTTTGTCTGTTTGGACGCCTGCTCTTCGTGGTGATCGCTGTGTTCTTCTTCGTGGGTGTTGTCGTGCGGCTCGTGGCGCTGAAAGCCATTGGGTCCTTCATGACTATTGGGTGCAGCCGCCGCAGTTGACATGATTTTCCCCCAGACGCTTGGAGAATGCGCTCCAGAACGCTTTTGGGCGGTCTCCGTGAATGAGTACGACATTATGACGCGGGTGTGACAGAGCCAAGACTGGTATGTCCGGCAATGTGCGATGACGCACATAGCACCTACGTGCCATCGCGCAGGCATTCGTCGCAATGTCAGCTTCGTGGCCGAGATGATCTTACCCACAGACCGGACGCTGAAATCGCCGATGGCAACAGTCGGCCAGGAAGCGTCGTTCGCTGCAATGGACACCCGGTCATTTGAGCGGCGTCTTTCGTTCGACTTCTGGCCGCTCGCCGGAAATTCTTCAATCTTGCCGACTGCTAAGGCGCCCGAG
>NZ_CAJHCQ010000044.1 GCF_904848665.1 Paraburkholderia hiiakae | reverse complement strand
ATCACGGTGAAGCTGATCGCTCCGATCGCGATGGAAGAAGGTCTGCGCTTCGCAATCCGCGAAGGTGGCCGTACCGTCGGCGCCGGCGTGGTTGCAAAGATCATCGAGTAAGTTTTTGCCAGTCTCGTTGATCGACTAAGTGGTTTCGGGGTTGGCGATGCCGCCAACCCCAAAATGGTTTAGGGGTATAGCTCAACTGGCAGAGCGTCGGTCTCCAAAACCGAAGGTTGGGGGTTCGATTCCCTCTGCCCCTGCCAACTTCTCGCGCTTCGGCGCGGTGTTCTTTAAGGTGTTATGGCGAATCCTTCCGTCGAAACTGTTAATACTTCCAGTGACAAGCTGATGCTTGCGGCGGGCGTATTGTTGGTTGTGGCCGGGTTCGTAGGGTTCTACTGGCTCGGTAGCCAGGAGTGGTATGTCCGCGGTGCGGCGCTCGCAGTGGGCGTGATCGCGGGGGTGGTAGTCGGTCTTCTCTCGGCGCCCGGCAAGAGCTTCATCGCGTTTGCCAAAGACTCGTACAAGGAAGTTCGCAAGGTCGTCTGGCCGACTCGCAAAGAGGCCACGCAAACGACACTGGTGGTCTTCGGTTTTGTGCTGGTAATGGCCATCGTTCTGTGGGTCTGCGACAAATCCATCGAATGGGTGATTTTCTCGGCGATTCTGGGTTGGAAATGATATGAGCGATACACCGGCATCCCCGAGCGGCAAACGTTGGTATGTGGTGCACGCCTACTCCGGCATGGAGAAGAGCGTGCAACGTGCGCTTCAGGAGCGCATCGAACGTGCTGGCATGCAGGACAAGTTTGGCCAGATCCTCGTTCCGACTGAAGAAGTGGTCGAGGTGAAGGGTGGTCACAAATCGGTGACCGAGCGTCGTTTCTTCCCAGGCTATGTCCTGGTTGAGATGGAAATGACGGACGAAACGTGGCACCTCGTGAAGAACACGGCAAAGGTGACCGGTTTCGTCGGCGGGGCGCGCAATCGTCCGAGCCCGATTTCGCCGCGCGAAGTCGAAAAGATCATGTCGCAGATGCAGGAAGGCGTTGAGAAGCCGCGCCCCAAGACCCTGTTCGAAGTCGGCGAGATGGTCCGCGTGAAGGAAGGTCCGTTCACGGACTTCAACGGCAGCGTCGAAGAAGTCAACTACGAAAAGTCACGCGTCCGGGTTTCCGTCACCATTTTCGGTCGCGCCACGCCGGTCGAACTCGAATTCGGCCAGGTCGAAAAGCTGTAAATCGAATACTACGGATCGCGCCTCTGGTGCGATCCGTTTTTCCGCGCTTACGGTCCGCGTTATGGCCGTAGAGGAGCGCCAGTAGTCCAGTCGGCTGTAGATGTTGCCAAAGCAGTTGGCACAGCGAAGATCGTGGCGAGCGCGCGCTACCACTCACCAGAACGCTCACGCGTTCCAAAGAGGTTTTCAACATGGCAAAGAAAATCATCGGCTTTATCAAGCTGCAGATTCCTGCAGGTAAAGCCAATCCGTCGCCGCCGGTCGGACCGGCACTGGGTCAACGCGGCCTGAACATCATGGAGTTCTGCAAGGCGTTCAACGCGCAGACTCAAGGGATGGAGCCGGGTCTGCCGACGCCGGTCGTGATCACGGCTTTCGCGGACAAGAGCTTCACGTTCATCCTGAAGACGCCGCCGGCCACGATTCTGATCAAGAAGGCAGCGAAGGTCGACAAGGGTTCGGCCAAGCCGCACACCGACAAGGTCGCTACGATCACCCGCGCGCAAGCCGAGGAAATCGCCAAGACCAAGATGCCGGACCTCACGGCAGCCGATATGGACGCAGCGGTCCGCACGATCGCTGGTAGCGCCCGCTCGATGGGCATTGTCGTGGAGGGCGTGTAAATGGCTAAGGTTTCCAAGCGTCAAAAGGCACTGGCTGCCAAGATCGACCGCCAGAAGCAATACCCGATCGGCGACGCACTGTCGCTCGTGAAGGAATGCGCCACGGCGAAGTTCGACGAGTCGATCGACGTTGCAGTGCAGCTCGGCATCGATGCGAAGAAGTCGGACCAGGTCGTTCGCGGCTCGGTCGTTCTGCCCGCCGGTACCGGCAAGTCGGTCCGCGTTGCAGTGTTCGCGCAAGGTGAGAAGGCTGAGCAAGCCAAGGCAGCAGGCGCTGAGATCGTCGGTATGGAAGACCTCGCCGAACAGATCAAGGGCGGCAACCTGAACTTCGACATCGTGATCGCTTCGCCGGACACGATGCGCGTTGTCGGTACGCTCGGTCAGATCCTCGGCCCGCGCGGCCTCATGCCGAACCCGAAGGTCGGCACCGTGACGCCGGACGTGGCGACTGCGGTCAAGAACGCGAAGGCTGGTCAGGTGCAATTCCGTGTCGACAAGGCCGGTATCATCCACGCAACCATCGGCCGTGCATCGTTCGAGCCGACCGCGCTGCGCAGCAACCTGGACGCGCTCCTCGAAGCGCTGACCAAGGCGAAGCCGGCAACGAGCAAGGGCGTGTACCTGCGCAAGATCGCTGTCTCGAGCACGATGGGCGTTGGCGTTCGCGTCGACCAAACGTCGCTCGCAGCGTAATAGTTTTGCCGCGTTGAGGCTCCGCATCTTGATGAATGGGGCAGCAGCGCGGATTTAAAGGGCTTTGGGCGGTTGTGCAGCGGCAGTAAGCGCGGTGCAACCGGTTGTCAAAGACCGTTGGCGGAGGTGCAGCAGTTGGGTGCCTCCTTAATGCAAAGCCAACGCAGATGGCGAACCCGAAAAGGTTTTGAAGTGCTGATGTGAGCGGATGCAGGTGGTAACGCCTGACGATGCAAGCTGATTTACTCCGGACTGGTCGGTCGCCGTTGTTGAACGCGGCACATGTAGCGAAAGCAAAGTGTGTCGAATCTGGAGGTTAACCGTGCCACTGAACAAAGAAGGTAAGCAGGCCGTCGTGGCTGAAGTCTCCGCGCAAGTCGCGAAGGCTCAGACCGTCGTGTTGGCCGAGTATCGTGGAATCGCGGTTGGCGATCTGACCAAGCTGCGTGCGAAAGCGCGCGAGCAGCAGGTGTACCTCCGCGTGTTGAAGAACACGCTGGCGCGTCGCGCCGTCGAAGGTACCCCGTTTGCTCCGCTGGCAGAGCAGATGACTGGCCCCCTGATCTACGGCATCTCGGAAGATGCAATTGCTGCTGCGAAGGTCGTTAATGACTTCGCGAAGGGCAATGACAAGTTGGTCATCAAGGCTGGTTCCTACGAAGGCAAGGTGATGGACAAGGCAGGCGTGCAAGCGCTGGCCAGCATCCCGAGTCGCGAAGAACTGCTCTCGAAGCTGCTGTTCGTTATGCAGGCTCCTGTTTCCGGCTTCGCGCGTGCTCTCGCCGCGCTGGCGGAGAAGAAGCAAGCAGAAGCTGCCTGATTTCAGGCAGACGAACGAGCAAGAGCGAGCGAGAAAGATCGCTAGCTGTTTCCGAATTCAAATCTGGAGTAATTTCAAATGGCAATCGCAAAAGAAGACATCCTCGAAGCCGTTGGCTCGATGTCGGTTCTCGAACTGAACGAACTGGTCAAGGCATTCGAAGAAAAGTTTGGCGTGTCGGCAGCTGCTGTGGCAGTCGCAGGCCCGGCAGGCGGCGGCGCTGCTGCTGCTGCTGAAGAGCAGACCGAATTCACGGTCAACCTGCTCGAAGCAGGCGCGAACAAGGTTTCGGTCATTAAGGCCGTTCGTGAACTGACGGGTCTCGGCCTGAAGGAAGCGAAGGACCTGGTCGATGGCGCACCGAAGCCCGTGAAGGAAGCGGTGCCCAAGGCTGCTGCTGAAGAAGCGAAGAAGAAGCTGGAAGAAGCCGGCGCGAAGGCTGAAATCAAGTAAGTTTCAGCGCGCTGTGCGAAGGCTGGCGGTTTTTACACCGCCGGCCTTTTTGTGCTTTGTGGATTCTGCGTTTTTGTGTTCGATTTTTTAGAAGTCGGAGGCGGGATGCGGGACCTAGAAGCCAAAGAAAAACGTCTTTCGCTGGATGAGCGCCTCAAGGGCACCATCACGGCGCACGACGCTTCTCTTTGTCTTCTGAAGCGACTGCAGAAGGCAAGTTTGGTCGGGCAGCGGGCAAGTTATGACAAGCCGAAATCCGTTGCCGTCAGCCAGCGGTTGGTAGAGGCCAACCACCAAGCTTCCAGGGCTCGCGAAGCCATCGGGTCTCAGTCGGTGAACACTCGGGTCGTCCTACCCGCCGTGATTCGGAGATCGTATGCACTATTCCTTCACCGAGAAGAAGCGTATTCGCAAGAGTTTCGCGAAACGCCCCATCGTTCACCAGGTTCCTTTCCTGCTGGCTACCCAGCTTGAATCATTCAGCACCTTCCTGCAAGCAGAAACGGCGACCGCACAACGCAAACCGGAAGGTCTGCAGGCAGCGTTTTCGTCCGTTTTTCCTATTGTTTCCCATAACGGCTTTGCTCGTCTAGAGTTCGTCAGCTACATGCTGTCGTCGCCGGCATTCAACATCAAGGAATGCCAGCAACGCGGTTTGACGTACTGCTCGGCGCTGCGCGCGAAGGTCCGTCTCGTCCTGCTCGACAAGGAGTCGCCGAGCAAGCCCGTCGTGAAGGAAGTGAAGGAACAGGAAGTGTACATGGGCGAAATTCCGCTCATGACGCCGACCGGTTCGTTCGTTATCAACGGCACCGAGCGTGTCATCGTCTCGCAGCTGCACCGCTCGCCTGGCGTGTTCTTCGAACACGACAAGGGCAAGACGCACAGCTCGGGCAAGCTCCTGTTCTCGGCTCGTATCATTCCTTACCGCGGTTCGTGGCTCGACTTCGAGTTCGACCCGAAGGACGTGCTGTACTTCCGTGTTGACCGTCGCCGCAAGATGCCGGTCACGATCCTGCTGAAGGCTATCGGCCTCACGCCGGAACAGATCCTCGCGAACTTCTTCGTGTTCGACAACTTCACGCTGATGCCGGAAGGCGCGCAGATGGAGTTCGTGCCGGAGCGTCTGCGCGGTGAAGTCGCGCGCTTCGACATTAGCGATCGCGAAGGCAAGGTCATCGTCCAGAAGGACAAGCGGATCAACGCGAAGCACATTCGCGACCTCGAAACCGCGAAGACGACGTACATTTCGGTCCCCGAAGATTATCTGCTCGGCCGCGTTCTCGCGAAGAACGTCGTCGACGGCGACACGGGCGAAGTGATCGCGAACGCGAACGACGAGATCACCGAAAGCGTGCTCGAGAAGCTGCGCGAAGCGAAGATCAAGGACATCCAGACGCTCTACACGAACGATCTGGATCAAGGTCCGTACATCTCGTCGACGCTGCGTATCGACGAAACCGCTGACAAGATGGCCGCGCGTATCGCGATCTATCGCATGATGCGTCCGGGCGAGCCGCCGACCGAAGAAGCGGTCGAGGCGCTGTTCAACCGCCTGTTCTACAGCGAAGAAGCGTACGACCTCTCGAAGGTGGGTCGTATGAAGTTCAACCGCCGCGTGGGCCGTGACGAAATCGTCGGCCCGATGACGCTGCAGGACGACGACATTCTCGCGACCATCAAGATCCTCGTCGAGCTGCGCAACGGCAAGGGCGAAGTGGACGACATCGACCACTTGGGCAACCGTCGCGTGCGCTGCGTGGGCGAACTCGCGGAAAATCAATTCCGCGCCGGTCTCGTGCGTGTCGAACGTGCAGTGAAGGAACGCCTCGGCCAGGCCGAAAGCGAAAACCTGATGCCGCACGACCTGATCAACTCGAAGCCGATTTCGTCGGCGATTCGCGAGTTCTTCGGTTCGTCGCAGCTGTCGCAGTTCATGGACCAGACCAACCCGCTCTCGGAAATCACGCACAAGCGTCGTGTCTCCGCACTGGGCCCGGGCGGTCTGACGCGCGAGCGCGCAGGCTTTGAAGTCCGCGACGTGCACCCGACCCACTATGGCCGTGTGTGCCCGATCGAGACGCCGGAAGGTCCGAACATTGGTCTGATCAACTCGCTCGCACTGTACGCGCACCTGAACGAATACGGCTTCCTCGAAACGCCGTATCGCAAGGTCGTGGACAGCAAGGTGACCGACCAGATCGACTACCTGTCGGCGATCGAAGAAGGCCGTTACGTGATCGCTCAGGCGAACGCGGCAGTGGCCGAAGACGGCACGCTGACCGACGAACTCGTGTCGTCGCGTGAAGCGGGCGAAACGCTGATGGTCACGCCGGACCGCATCCAGTACATGGACGTGGCGCCGTCGCAGATCGTCTCGGTTGCAGCCTCGCTGATCCCGTTCCTCGAGCACGACGACGCGAACCGTGCACTGATGGGTTCGAACATGCAGCGTCAGGCCGTGCCTTGCCTGCGTCCGGAAAAGCCGGTCGTCGGTACGGGTATCGAGCGCACGGTTGCGGTCGACTCGGGCACGACGGTTCAGGCGCTGCGTGGCGGCGTGGTGGACTACGTCGACGCGGGCCGTATCGTGATTCGCGTGAACGATGATGAAGCTGTCGCCGGTGAAGTCGGCGTGGACATCTACAACCTCATCAAGTACACGCGTTCGAACCAGAACACGAACATCAACCAGCGTCCGATCGTGAAGATGGGCGACAAGGTTGCGCGCGGCGACGTGCTGGCGGACGGCGCATCGACGGATCTGGGCGAGCTCGCGCTCGGCCAGAACATGCTGATCGCGTTCATGCCGTGGAACGGCTACAACTTCGAAGACTCGATTCTGATCTCGGAGAAGGTGGTTGCGGACGACCGTTACACGTCGATCCACATCGAAGAACTGAATGTCGTTGCACGCGACACGAAGCTCGGACCGGAAGAAATCACGCGCGACATTTCGAACCTCGCAGAAGTGCAGCTTGGCCGTCTCGACGAGTCGGGCATCGTGTACATCGGCGCGGAAGTCGAAGCGGGCGACGTGCTCGTGGGCAAGGTCACGCCGAAGGGCGAAACCCAGCTCACGCCGGAAGAAAAGCTGCTGCGCGCGATCTTCGGCGAGAAGGCTTCGGACGTGAAGGATACGTCGCTGCGCGTGCCGTCGGGCATGAGCGGCACGGTCATCGACGTGCAGGTATTCACGCGTGAAGGCATCCAGCGCGACAAGCGTGCACAACAGATCATCGACGATGAACTGAAGCGCTATCGCCTCGACCTGAACGACCAGCTGCGTATCGTGGAAGGCGACGCGTTCCAGCGTCTCGCACGTATGCTCGAAGGCAAGGTCGCAAACGGCGGTCCGAAGAAGCTCGCGAAGGGTACGAAGATCGATCAGGCTTACCTGAGCGACCTCGACCACTACCACTGGTTCGACATCCGCCTCGCGGACGAAGAAGCAGCGGCGCAGCTCGAAGCGATCAAGAACTCGATCGAAGAGAAGCGTCACCAGTTCGATCTGGCCTTCGAAGAAAAGCGCAAGAAGCTTACGCAAGGCGACGAACTGCCGCCGGGCGTGCTGAAGATGGTCAAGGTGTACCTCGCTGTGAAGCGTCGTCTGCAGCCTGGCGACAAGATGGCAGGCCGTCACGGTAACAAGGGTGTGGTGTCGAAGATCGTTCCGATCGAAGACATGCCGTACATGGCCGATGGCCGTCCGGCAGACGTCGTGCTGAACCCGCTCGGCGTGCCGTCACGGATGAACGTGGGTCAGGTTCTCGAAGTGCACCTCGGTTGGGCCGCGAAGGGTCTGGGCTGGCGTATTGGCGAGATGCTTGCGCGTCAGACGAAGATTGCAGAGCTGCGTGAGTTCCTCACGAAGATCTACAACGAATCGGGCCACAAGGAAGACCTCGACAGCTTCAGCGACGACGAGATCCTCGAGCTCGCGAAGAACCTGCGCGAAGGCGTGCCGTTCGCAACGCCGGTGTTCGACGGTGCGACCGAAGAGGAAATGTCGAAGATGCTCGACCTGGCGTTCCCGGACGAGATCGCGACGAACCTCGGCATGACGCCGTCGAAGAACCAGGTGCGTCTGTACGACGGCCGCACGGGCGAGATGTTCGAGCGTACGGTCACCGTGGGCTACATGCACTACCTGAAGCTGCACCACTTGGTCGACGACAAGATGCACGCGCGTTCGACGGGTCCGTACTCGCTCGTCACGCAGCAGCCGCTGGGTGGTAAGGCGCAATTCGGTGGTCAGCGCTTCGGTGAAATGGAAGTGTGGGCGCTCGAAGCGTATGGCGCTTCGTATGTGCTGCAGGAAATGTTGACGGTGAAGTCCGATGACGTGACGGGCCGGACGAAGGTGTATGAGAACCTCGTCAAGGGCGACCACGTGATCGACGCGGGCATGCCGGAATCCTTCAATGTGCTGGTGAAGGAAATCCGCTCGCTCGGCATCGACATCGACCTCGACCGCAACTAATCGGACTACGGAGAGAAGGCAATGAAAGCTCTGCTCGATCTATTCAAGCAAGTCCAACAAGAAGAAGTTTTCGACGCGATCAAGATCGGTCTGGCATCGCCGGACAAGATCCGCTCGTGGTCGTTCGGCGAAGTGAAGAAGCCGGAAACCATCAACTACCGCACGTTCAAGCCGGAGCGGGATGGTCTGTTCTGCGCGAAGATCTTCGGGCCGATCAAGGACTACGAGTGCCTGTGCGGCAAGTACAAGCGCCTGAAGCACCGTGGCGTGATCTGCGAGAAGTGCGGCGTTGAAGTCACGCTGGCGAAGGTGCGCCGCGAACGCATGGGCCACATCGAACTGGCCTCGCCGGTCGCGCACATCTGGTTCCTGAAGTCGCTGCCGTCGCGTCTGGGCATGGTGCTCGACATGACGCTGCGTGACATCGAGCGCGTGCTGTACTTCGAAGCGTACGTGGTGATCGAACCGGGCATGACGCCGCTGAAGGCGCGGCAGATCATGACCGAAGAGGATTACTACAACAAGGTCGAAGAGTACGGTGACGAATTCCGCGCTGAAATGGGCGCGGAAGGCGTGCGCGAGCTGCTGCGCGCGATCAACATCGACGAACAGGTCGAAACGCTGCGCACCGAGCTGAAGAACACCGGCTCGGAAGCGAAGATCAAGAAGTACGCGAAGCGCCTGAAGGTGCTCGAGGCCTTCCAGCGTTCGGGCATCAAGCCCGAATGGATGGTGCTCGAAGTGCTGCCGGTGCTGCCGCCGGAACTGCGTCCGCTGGTGCCGCTGGACGGCGGCCGCTTCGCGACTTCGGACCTGAACGACCTGTATCGCCGCGTCATCAACCGTAACAACCGTCTGAAGCGTCTGCTCGAGCTGAAGGCGCCGGAGATCATCGTCCGCAACGAAAAGCGGATGCTCCAGGAAGCGGTTGACTCGCTGCTCGACAACGGCCGTCGCGGTAAGGCGATGACGGGCGCAAACAAGCGTCCGCTGAAGTCGCTCGCCGACATGATCAAGGGTAAGGGCGGTCGCTTCCGTCAGAACCTGCTGGGCAAGCGTGTGGACTACTCGGGCCGTTCGGTTATCGTGGTGGGTCCGACGCTCAAGCTGCACCAGTGCGGTCTGCCGAAGCTGATGGCGCTCGAACTCTTCAAGCCGTTCATCTTCAACAAGCTGGAAACGATGGGCGTTGCCACGACCATCAAGGCTGCGAAGAAGGAAGTCGAGAACCAGACGCCGGTGGTGTGGGACATCCTCGAAGAGGTGATCCGCGAGCATCCGGTCATGCTCAACCGTGCGCCGACGCTTCACCGTCTTGGCATTCAGGCTTTCGAGCCGGTGCTGATCGAAGGTAAGGCAATCCAGCTGCACCCGCTCGTTTGCGCGGCGTTCAACGCCGACTTCGACGGTGACCAGATGGCTGTTCACGTTCCGCTGTCGCTCGAAGCGCAGATGGAAGCGCGTACGCTCATGCTCGCGTCGAACAACGTCCTGTTCCCGGCCAACGGCGATCCGTCGATCGTGCCGTCGCAGGATATCGTGCTGGGCCTGTACTACGCCACGCGTGAAGCGATCAACGGCAAGGGCGAAGGCATGACGTTCACGGGCGTGTCGGAAGCGATCCGCGCGTACGAGAACAAGGAAGTCGAGCTGGCCTCGCGCGTGAACGTGCGTATTACCGAAATGGTCCACAACGAGGACAAGTCGGAAGGCGCACCGGCATTCGTGCCGAAGATCACGCTGTACGCGACCACGGTCGGACGTTCGATCCTGTCGGAAATCCTGCCGCCGGGTCTGCCGTTCTCGGTGCTGAACAAGCCGCTGAAGAAGAAGGAAATCTCGCGTCTGATCAACACTGCATTCCGCAAGTGCGGTCTGCGCGAGACGGTGATTTTCGCTGACCAGCTGATGCAGTCGGGTTTCCGCCTTGCGACGCGCGCCGGTATTTCGATTTGCGTGGACGACATGCTCGTGCCGCCGCAGAAGGAAACCATCGTCGGCGACGCTGCGAAGAAGGTGAAGGAGTACGACCGTCAGTACATGTCGGGTCTCGTCACCGCGCAAGAACGCTACAACAACGTGGTCGACATCTGGTCGGCAACGTCGGAAGCGGTCGGCAAGGCGATGATGGAACAGCTCGCGACGGAACCGGTCATCGACCGCGACGGCAAGGAAACGCGTCAGGAATCGTTCAACTCGATCTACATGATGGCCGACTCGGGCGCGCGGGGTTCCGCGGTCCAGATCCGTCAGCTGGCGGGTATGCGCGGCCTGATGGCGAAGCCGGACGGCTCGATTATCGAAACGCCGATTACCGCGAACTTCCGCGAAGGTCTGAACGTGTTGCAGTACTTCATCTCGACCCACGGTGCACGTAAGGGTCTGGCTGATACGGCACTGAAGACCGCGAACTCGGGTTACCTGACGCGTCGTCTCGTCGACGTCACGCAGGATCTCGTGGTCGTCGAGGAAGATTGCGGCACGTCGAACGGCGTGGCGATGAAGGCCCTCGTGGAAGGTGGTGAAGTCGTCGAAGCGCTGCGCGACCGTATTCTCGGCCGCGTTGCGGTGGCGGACGTCGTCAATCCGGAAACGCAGGAAACGATCTACGCTTCGGGCGACCTGCTCGACGAAGACGCGGTTGAAACGATCGAAAGCCTCGGCATCGACGAAGTGCGCGTGCGCACGCCGCTCACCTGCGAAACGCGTTACGGCCTGTGCGCTTCGTGCTATGGCCGCGACCTCGGTCGTGGTTCGCGCGTGAACGTCGGCGAAGCCGTCGGCGTGATCGCTGCACAGTCGATCGGCGAACCGGGCACGCAGCTCACGATGCGTACGTTCCACATCGGTGGTGCGGCGTCGCGTGCGGCAGTGGCCTCGTCGGTGGAAGCCAAGTCGAACGGTACCGTGCGCTTCACGGCGACGATGCGTTACGTCACGAATGCGAAGGGCGAGCAGGTTGTCATCTCGCGTTCGGGCGAAGCCATCATCGCCGACGATCACGGCCGCGAGCGCGAGCGTCACAAGGTGCCGTACGGCGCGACGCTGCTGCAGCTCGATGGCGCGGCAATCAAGGCTGGCACGCAACTCGCAACGTGGGATCCGCTCACGCGCCCGATCATCACTGAGTACGGCGGTACGGTGAAGTTCGAGAACGTCGAGGAAGGCGTGACGGTCGCGAAGCAGATCGACGATGTCACGGGTCTGTCGACGCTCGTCGTGATCGACGTGAAGCGCCGCGGTTCGCAGGCTGCGAAGAGCGTGCGTCCGCAGGTCAAGCTGCTCGACGCGAACGGCGACGAAGTGAAAATCCCGGGCACGGAGCATTCGGTGCAGATCGGCTTCCAGGTCGGCGCACTGATCACCGTGAAGGACGGTCAGCAGGTGCAGGTGGGTGAAGTGCTCGCACGTATCCCGACCGAAGCACAGAAGACGCGTGACATTACCGGTGGTCTGCCGCGTGTGGCGGAACTGTTCGAAGCACGTTCGCCGAAGGACGCAGGTATCCTGGCGGAAGTCACGGGTACGACGTCGTTTGGTAAGGACACGAAGGGCAAGCAGCGTCTCGTTATCACGGACCTCGAAGGCAATCAGCACGAGTTCCTGATCGCGAAGGAAAAGCAGGTGCTGGTCCACGACGGTCAGGTCGTCAACAAGGGCGAAATGATCGTGGACGGCCCGGCCGATCCGCACGACATCCTGCGTCTGCAGGGTATCGAAGCGCTGTCGCGTTACATCGTGGACGAAGTGCAGGACGTGTACCGTCTGCAGGGCGTGAAGATCAACGACAAGCACATCGAAGTGATCGTGCGTCAGATGTTGCGTCGTGTGCAGATCACCGACAACGGTGATACGCGCTTCATCCCGGGCGAGCAGGTCGAGCGTTCGGACATGCTGGACGAAAACGACAAGATGAATGCCGAGGACAAGCGCCCGGCAACGTACGAGAACGTGCTGCTCGGTATCACGAAGGCATCGCTCTCGACCGATTCGTTCATCTCGGCGGCATCGTTCCAGGAAACGACGCGCGTGCTGACGGAAGCGGCGATCATGGGCAAGCGCGACGATCTGCGTGGCCTGAAGGAAAACGTGATCGTCGGCCGTCTGATTCCGGCTGGTACGGGTCTCGCGTTCCACAAGGCGCGCCGTGCGAAGGAATCGTCGGATCGCGAGCGTTTCGACCAGATCGCAGCGGAAGAAGCGTTCGAGTTCGGTACGCCGGAAACCCCGGCCGTCGAGCAGCCGCAACTGCCGCATACGACGGACGAGTAAGCGTGGGCGGCGCAAGCCGCCTTGTGCCCTCGCAAAAGCCGCCTGGTATTCACCGGGCGGCTTTTTTTATTGGCGCTGGCGCTTCTCGCTCGCGCCTGCGGCCTCGTGCCGCAGTGCCGGCCCGCTCGCTGCGAACATCGGTCAGGCGTGCTAACGTAGCGCGCCAAGTCAGCCTGTGTGGGGCTTTTCGCACGACACTGGCGGCATTTATCTGAATCTGGAGGCGGTAATCATGTGGGTGGTCGGGGTCGGTCTCATCCTGAATCTGGTGGCGTGTGTCGCCAGCTTTTCGCAGCTACTGCATCACGTCAGCAATCAATCTGCGGCGAACTTCTTCGCGACCTTCCTCGTGATGTGGGCGTTCCTCATCATCGGTTTCATCATGCTGCTGGCGGGCCGGGTCAAGGGCGGCGCCGCGCTGCTGACGATCGGCTCGCTGATGTTCGTCGGCGCCAACGTCGTGCTCTTCGGGGCCAACGTATTCGCGATCGCCGCCGCGGTCGTGGCCGTTGTGACGATCGCCGGTGCGGTTCGCATTGCGTGCCGACGCCAAACCGCCTGACGAACTCCGCTTCACCCTGGTTGTCTGCGTTCGCGGCCTGGGCGCGGTCCCCAGGGGCCTCTTCTGGCCGAACGGCCAATCGACGCGTACCTGTAGGCGTCATCTGTCGCCACCATTTTTGCTTTTGCGATCGCGCCAGGCGGTGTGCGCAGCGTTCATTTCCAGTTGGGTAACCGCTTCCAAAGCCGGTGCGGTGCCTCGACCTTTCGGCTAACGTTGCTTGAAGTGCGGTTTGAGGAGCGCTGCGGTTGGTAGAATGCGCCGACCGCTTCAGAATCCTGTGCCCTTCATGTCCCGCTCCCTCGAAATCCTCAACGAAGTCTTCGGCTATCCCGCGTTTAGAGGGCAGCAAGCCGAAATCGTCGAGCACGTCGCCGGGGGCGGCGATTCGCTGGTGCTCATGCCGACCGGCGGCGGCAAATCACTCTGCTACCAGATCCCTGCACTTGTGCGGCACGAAGCCGGGCTAGGTGCCGGCATCGTCGTGTCGCCGCTCATCGCGCTCATGCAGGACCAGGTGGCCGCGCTCACAGAAGTGGGCGTGCGCGCCGCTTTCCTCAATTCGACGCTCAGTGGCGCTGAAGCGGCGGCTACCGAGCGGGCGCTGCGCGAAGGCGATCTCGACCTGCTTTACGTCGCACCCGAGCGCCTCATGACGCCGCGCTTTCTCGACCTGCTCGAGCGCACGCGCATCGGGCTCTTCGCGATCGACGAAGCGCATTGCGTCTCGCAATGGGGCCACGACTTCCGGCCCGAATACATCCAGCTCTCGGTGCTGCACGAGCGCTTTCCGAACGTGCCGCGCATCGCGCTTACGGCAACCGCCGACGACATCACGCGCGACGAGATTGCGCACCGGCTCGCGCTCGACGACGCACGCGTGTTCGTCTCGAGCTTCGACCGGCCGAACATCCGCTACCGCATCGTCGAGAAGGACAACGCGCGCTCGCAACTGCTCGACTTCATCCGCGCGGAGCACACGCGTGCCGACGGCACCACGGATGCGGGTGTCGTGTATTGCCTCTCGCGCCGCAAAGTCGAGGAAACAGCGGAGTGGCTGAAAGGGCAGGGGCTGCGAGCGCTGCCGTATCACGCCGGCATGGAATTCGAGGTGCGCCAGAAGCACCAGGAGCTGTTCCAGCGCGAGGAGGGCGTGGTGATGTGCGCCACCATCGCATTCGGCATGGGCATCGACAAGCCGGACGTGCGTTTCGTCGCGCATCTGGATTTGCCCAAGAGCGTGGAGGGCTACTACCAGGAAACCGGCCGCGCGGGGCGCGACGGGCTGGCGGCCAATGCGTGGATGGCCTATGGTCTCGGCGACGTGGTACAGCAGCGCAAGATGATCGACGAGTCCGAAGCCGACGACCAGCACAAGCGTGTGCAGACGGGCAAGCTCGACGCGTTGCTTGGCCTGTGCGAGGCGGCCACGTGCCGGCGCGTGCGGCTGCTCGCGTACTTCGGCGAAGAGAGCAAGCCGTGCGGCAACTGCGATACCTGCCTCGAGCCGCCCGACACGTGGGATGCGACGCGTGAGGCGCAAATGGCGCTCTCCTGCGTGTTCCGCGCGCAGCGCGCGAGCGGCTTTAATTTCGGCGCCGGCCACCTGATCGACATCCTGCGCGGCAACCGCAACGAGAAGATCCTGCAGCGTGGGCACGAGAAAATCTCCACCTTCGGCATCGGCGCGGCGCTTTCGGAACCGGAATGGCGAGCAATCTTCCGCCAACTGGTGGCGTTCGGTTATCTCACTGTCGACCACGACGGCTACGGTTCGCTCGTGCTCACCGAGGCGAGCAAGCCGGTCCTCAAGGGCGAGCAGAATGTCACGATGCGCCGCTACGTGAAACCCACGCGTACGCGCACGTCGTCGAGCCGCACGAGCGAGCGCGCCGATCCGACCCTTGGCATGAGCCAGCGTCAGCGCTCGCGCTGGGAGCGCCTGCGCCTGTGGCGCACCGAAACCGCGAAGAGCGAAGGGGTGCCGGCCTACGTCATCTTCCACGACGCCACGCTGGCGGAAATCGCGCGCAACGGCCCGGAGTCGGTGGACGAGTTGCGCGACATTCCGGGCATGGGGGCGCGCAAGCTCGAACGCTTCGGCGAGGAACTCGTCGAGGTCGTCGGCGAGGAATAAGGCGCAGCCTTTCCCTCTGGTATTCCAGGCGCCGCTGGATTGTCACGGCACTGTCACTTCTTCCGTCGTCCGAAATGTCGCAAGCCGTTGACTCGCTTGGTATTTTCGGAATATGATGTTGGGTTCCGGTCTTTGGGATGTCCGTGCTCGTCAAATGATTTGACGAAAACTAACGTCAATTGCCGAATTCCGGAGTTCGATACGCATGCGTTTCCGCTTTGCCCGGAAATAAATGCGTCGATTTTGTTCAATTTCAGGAATAAACAATGCCAACCATCAATCAACTGGTTCGCAAAGGCCGCGCTTCGGAAGTTACGAAAAGCAAGTCGCCGGCCCTGCAGGACTGCCCGCAGCGTCGCGGCGTGTGCACTCGCGTGTACACGACGACGCCGAAGAAGCCGAACTCGGCACTCCGTAAGGTCGCCAAGGTGCGCCTGACGAACGGCTTCGAAGTCATTTCGTACATCGGTGGTGAAGGCCACAACCTGCAAGAGCACTCGGTCGTGCTGATCCGCGGCGGCCGTGTGAAGGACTTGCCGGGTGTGCGTTACCACATGGTTCGCGGCTCGCTGGATACCCAGGGCGTCAAGGATCGTAAGCAGGCTCGTTCGAAGTACGGCGCAAAGCGCGCCAAGGCTGCGAAGTAAGAGTCCGCAGTTAGTCGCGCAGTTAGTCGTACGGGTCGTCTGTTCGCAGGCGATAAAAGCGACAGGTGCCGGATTGGCCGGTGCTGTCGAGTAAGTGGTCACCCGACCAGGCTGGTAAGTCGTAATGGATGAATCGGGTTAGTTGGTGACCGCGGAGCGCAAGGGATTCAACCTGCGCTTCAACTGAAAAGTTAAAGGAAGAAACATGCCGCGTCGTCGCGAAGTCCCCAAGCGGGAAATATTGCCGGATCCGAAGTTCGGCAACGTTGATGTAGCCAAGTTCATGAACGTGCTGATGCTCTCCGGCAAGAAGTCGGTTGCCGAGCGTATCGTGTACGGCGCTTTCGAACAGATCCAGACCAAGGGTGGCAAGGACCCGCTGGAAGTGTTCACTGTCGCGCTCAACAACGTGAAGCCGGTGGTGGAAGTGAAGAGCCGCCGCGTTGGTGGTGCGAACTATCAGGTTCCGGTCGAAGTGCGCCCCTCGCGTCGTATGGCATTGGCGATGCGTTGGCTGCGTGAAGCCGCGAAGAAGCGCAGCGAGAAGTCGATGGCTCTGCGTCTGGCAGGTGAACTCTCCGAAGCGGCCGAAGGCCGTGGCGGCGCGATGAAGAAGCGCGACGAAGTTCACCGGATGGCAGAAGCGAACAAGGCGTTCTCGCACTTCCGCTTCTAAGAGAAGACCCCTACCGGGGTTTGCTCAAAAAACGGAAAAAAATTCCGGGCGGGTGCGCTTATCGAGCGCCTCGCCCGTTTGTGTTCAGGCGCGTTGGGATCAACCCGGTCGGGATGACCCGGCGCGCACCTCCTGATAGAGGATCAAAGTGGCTCGCAAGACTCCTATCGAGCGCTACCGTAACATCGGTATTAGCGCTCACATCGACGCCGGCAAGACGACGACGACCGAGCGCATTCTGTTTTACACCGGCGTGAACCACAAGATTGGTGAGGTTCACGACGGCGCTGCCACCATGGACTGGATGGAGCAAGAGCAGGAGCGTGGCATCACGATTACCTCGGCTGCTACCACTGCCTTCTGGAAGGGCATGGGCGGCAACTACCCCGAGCACCGCATCAACATCATCGACACCCCGGGCCACGTCGACTTCACGATTGAAGTCGAGCGCTCGATGCGCGTGCTCGACGGTGCGTGCATGGTCTACTGCGCCGTGGGCGGCGTGCAGCCGCAGTCGGAAACGGTGTGGCGTCAGGCGAACAAGTACAAGGTTCCCCGTCTCGCGTTCGTCAACAAGATGGACCGTACCGGCGCGAACTTCTTCAAGGTCTACGACCAGCTGAAGACGCGTCTGAAGGCGAACCCGGTTCCGGTCGTGGTGCCGATCGGCGCAGAAGACACGTTCACGGGCGTGGTCGACCTGATCAAGATGAAGGCGATCATTTGGGACGAGGCCTCGCAAGGCACGAAGTTCGACTACGTCGACATCCCGGCTGAACTCGTTGACACGTGCAACGAGTGGCGCGAGAAGATGATCGAGTCGGCGGCCGAAGCCAGCGAAGAGCTGATGGAAAAGTACCTCGGCGGCGAAGAGCTGTCGGAAGCCGAAGTCGTCAAGGCACTGCGCGACCGTACGATCGCGTGCGAAATCCAGCCGATGCTGTGCGGCACCGCGTTCAAGAACAAGGGCGTGCAGCGCATGCTCGACGCCGTGATCGACTTCCTGCCGTCGCCGGTGGATATCCCCCCGGTCAAGGGCGAACTCGAAAACGGTGAAACGGCAGAGCGCCGCGCAGCCGACGACGAAAAGTTCGCGGCACTCGCGTTCAAGATCATGACCGACCCGTTCGTCGGCCAGTTGATCTTCTTCCGCGCGTACTCGGGCATCGTCAACTCGGGCGACACCGTGCTGAACTCGACCAAGGGCAAGAAGGAACGCCTCGGCCGTATTCTGCAGATGCACGCGAACAACCGTGAAGAAATCAAGGAAGTTCGTGCGGGCGATATCGCCGCAGCCGTTGGCTTGAAGGAAGCGACCACGGGCGACACGCTGTGCGATCCGCAGAACCCGATCATCCTGGAACGCATGGTGTTCCCGGAGCCGGTGATTTCGCAGGCCGTCGAGCCGAAGACCAAGCCTGACCAGGAAAAGATGGGCATCGCCCTGAACCGCCTGGCGCAGGAAGATCCGTCGTTCCGCGTCCAGACGGACGAGGAATCGGGCCAGACCATCATTTCGGGTATGGGCGAGCTCCACCTCGAAATTCTGGTCGATCGTATGAAGCGCGAATTCGGCGTGGAAGCAACCGTCGGCAAGCCGCAGGTTGCGTACCGCGAAACGATCCGCGCGACGGCGAAGGACGTGGACGGCAAGTTCGTCAAGCAGTCGGGTGGTCGCGGCCAGTACGGTCACGCGGTCATCACGCTCGAGCCGAACGAGCAGGGCAAGGGCTACGAGTTCCTGGACGAGATCAAGGGCGGTGTGATTCCGCGCGAATACATCCCGGCGGTGGACAAGGGTATCCAGGACACGCTGAAGGCAGGCGTGCTGGCGGGCTTCCCGGTCGTCGACGTGAAGGTTCACCTGACGTTCGGTTCGTACCACGACGTCGACTCGAACGAAAATGCGTTCCGCATGGCCGGTTCGATGGCGTTCAAGGAAGCCATGCGCAAGGCGCAGCCGGTCATCCTCGAACCGATGATGGCCGTTGAAGTCGAAACGCCGGAAGACTACATGGGCAACGTGATGGGCGACCTGTCGGGCCGTCGCGGTATCGTCCAGGGCATGGAAGACATGGTTGGCGGCGGCAAGATCGTTCGCGCCGAAGTGCCGCTGTCGGAAATGTTCGGCTACTCGACGTCGCTGCGCTCGCTGACGCAAGGTCGTGCAACGTACACGATGGAATTCAAGCACTACGCAGAAGCACCGCGTAACGTGGCCGACGCGATCATCAGCGCGAAGGCGAAGTAAGCATCGGCGCTCATTTGAGCACGCAGCGGGCCTGGCATGGGCTGGGTCCGCGTAGCACAGTCACCGATTCACCACTTTTTTGAAAGAAGAGAAACATGGCAAAAGGTAAATTCGAACGGACCAAGCCGCACGTGAACGTGGGCACGATCGGTCACGTTGACCACGGCAAGACCACGCTGACGGCAGCGATCACGACGGTTCTGACCGCGAAGTTCGGCGGCGAGGCG
>NZ_CAJHCQ010000043.1 GCF_904848665.1 Paraburkholderia hiiakae | reverse complement strand
CCGTGAAGAACTGATTCCTCAAGTGGTCGAAAAGACCGGTGGCACGGCGCTCGGCCTGAAAGCCGACACGTACAAGGACATCGAGTTCAACGTCACGCTCACGCCGCTGGTGCAGGGTAAGGACAACCAGCTCGTTCACCGCCTGCGCGCCGAAGCCACGGCGTAACTGGCTTGAATGGCGGCGCCTCGTTCGAGGCGCCGTCGTTCCATAGCGCCTCGACGAGGCGCGCCCTGTTAGAACTTGTGCCGCGAGCCAATGCGAAGGATCGCCTGCTTGTCCTTTGCGGAAGCGGAGGGCCCATTGATTGCAGCCACGGCGGCGTTGCCGCGTGAGGTCGAAGTGACCGCAGTCAAGCCCAAAGCGACGGCCGGGAAGAAAGTTTCAGCGAAGAAGTCAACGCCGAAGAAGCTCGCGTCGGCAGCGCAGAAAAGCGGTGGCTCGTGCGTTGACGAATTCCGGGCGCCTTTTGCGCACCCGGCGTTCTGGGCAGCCTATGCCGTATTCGGGAACTTGAGGGATGACGGCATATCGCGTGAACACGCTCATGCTGTTCCGAACGCGCTCCTCAAAGATCGAGCGTGAGACACGTACTGAAAGACCGCGAACAGCAAAGTGCGACCAGACGATTCGCCTCCCGCTCTTCGTCCGTCAAGACTTGATCGCGATGATCGGGTTTGCCATCCAGAACGGGCGTGAGGCAGGCGCCACACACGCCCTGTTCACAAACGGCGTTGACGGATATGCCTGCACGCGTGATCGCTTCAAGCATCGTCTCGCCCGGCCGCACGGGAAGGCGTCGTTTCGACGTCGCGAGATAAACCTCGAACTCCGGTCCGCTTGAATCGGTCTCGCCGCTAAAGCGCTCATGATGCAACTGCGAACCAGCAATGCCGACGCTACGCGCCGCTTGCTCGATCCAGTCTATGAAGCCGGCAGGGCCGCAAGTGTAGACGTGCGCCTCCGAAGCGCTCTCGCGCAGGGCCGACGCCGGATCAAGCGGAAGCACGTCATCATTGAAGTGCAGATGAACCGAGTCGGCAAACGGAAGATTCGCCAGTTCGTCGCGAAACGCCATTTTCAACGCTGAGCGTGCGCAATAATGGAGCGCGAACCGGCGCCCGCGAAGCCACATCGACCACGCCATGCAGATGAGTGGCGTAATGCCAATGCCTCCCGCGAACAGCCACGTCATCGGAGCCTCGACTAGCGCAAAGCAGTTGGCAGGTGCGCTGGTCATGACGACGTCGCCGTTTTGCAGTGCGTCGTGTACGACCTTTGAGCCGCCGCGACCGTCTTCGGCGCGTAACACGGCGATCCGATAACGATCGCGCTCGTCGGGGCGGCCATAAAGCGAATACGACCTGATGTGACCACCGGGCAAATGCAGATTGATATGCGCACCCGGTTCGAACGCTGGCAGAAGCCCGCCGTTCGATTCAACCAGGTCGAACGCGAGAATATCCTCGGCCACCAACCGCCGCGAAGCGACGCGAAGGGAAAGCTCAGGCTGCTCGTTCATTGCGTCTGGCCCGTTTGACCACTGCGCTCGCTCGCTTCTTTCGCGAGCAGTTCGGAGACGATGCGGCGCGCGTGCGCAAGACCGGCGTCCGACGCGATCATCACGTGCGGTGCATCGGGATTTTCATCGAGTGCGGTCTGCTGGGCCTCCACCACGATCTTGTCTTCGCCGAATGTCACGGGTAGGCTCTGCAACAATTCGGCCTTCGTGTCGGCCGCACGTTCAGGCTTACCGAGTCGCGCGCCGGACCAGAAGTAGTGTGTCGTCTTTTCGGTTTCCGGCGTTTGCAGATTGAGGCCCATGAACGCAAAGCCGCCGGCGCGATTGCCTTCTCGCGCGCCCGTGCCCGTGTCCACGGCGCCGGTATGAATGCGCACGACGGCGGGCGGAAAGAATTCGATCTCCATCCAGCGATCGACGCGCGGCGTGCCGAACGTGTGCGCCGCGAGATACGAGGGCGGAGGAACTGAATCGAGAAGCCAACGTGTGATGCGCACGCCGCTTTCGAGGCGCGTAGTGCTCATTTCGGCTTCCGAGTGCGCCTCGGGCGTGCCGCCGATCGTTCTCTGATGCACATACCCGACGTGCGTGAGATCCATCAGATTGTCGGTGATGAGCTGATAGTTGGCTTTGATGAGGTATCGGTCCTTCACCCACGTCCAGTCTGGATCGTCGTGGATCTCGTGGCGTGGAACGGTTTCGCACGTCGCCTTGCTTGCGTCGCCCATCCAGATCCAGACAATATGATCCTGCTCGACCACGCGATAGCTCGCAACCTTCGCGGAAGCGGGAATGCGCTCCTGGCCGGGGACTTTCACACATTTGCCGTGCTTGTCGAACACGAGCCCGTGATAACCGCATTGCAGATGATCGCCGACGACGCAGCCCATGGAAAGCGGCAAGCCCTTATGGCAGCAACGATCTTCCAGCGCCGCGACGGTGCCGTCTTCGAGCCGGTAGAGCACCAGCGATCGATTGAGCAGCTTGCGCGCGAGCATGCCGCCTTTTTCGATTTCGTCGGCCCATGCGGCCATGTACCACGCGTCCATCACGAACATCTTTGTCTCCTTCATGGTGGCGGAGCGACGACTCACATGCCGCTCCGCTTCTTTGCGTTGCTATTTGAGCCGGCGGTACTATTCGGCCGCGATCGCGTTCACGACAGTGCCGATACGCTCCACCTCGACCTCGACGCGATCACCGGGTTTCATGAAAAGCGGGGGCTTGCGAGCGGCGCCAACGCCAGCCGGCGTCCCGCTGACGATGACGTCTCCCGCGCGCAGGTCGAAGGCCTCGCTGACATAGGCAATGATCTGCGCGACGTCGAAGATCATCGAATCGGTGTTCGATTGCTGGACGGTTTCTCCGTTCAGACGTGTCGAGATCGCGAGGCCCTTGCCGAGCGGTGGCAACTCGTCGGCTGTCACGAGACACGGGCCAATCGAACCGCTTGAATCGAAGTTCTTGCCCATCGTCCATTGCGGCCCGCGGCGCAACTGATAGTCGCGAATCGACCCCTCGTTCGCCACGCTGTACGCGCCGACGCTCGATGCGGCTGCTTCGATGCCGAGATAGCGGCCTCCGCGCGCGAGCACAGCGACCATTTCACCCTCGTAGTCGAATGCCTCGGACACACGTGGCCGCACGAGCGGCTGCTCGTGGCCCACGAAGCTCTCGTAGCTGCGCAAAAAGATGACGGGGAAGTCGGGCTTTTGCATCTTGCTTTCGTCCGCGTGATCGGCGTAGTTGAGTCCGACGCAGAAAATGCGTGCGCCCGGTGCGACGGGTGGCAACAGCGTGAGCGCGTCCAGTGCGAGCGGCGCGGCATTGCACCCTTCGAGCGCGCGCGTGATGCTCGCGCGGGCTTTCTCGTCTAGCGAGGAAACCGATTCAGGCGTGAGCGCGAACGGTAGGTCGAGCGCCGCCACGTCGAACCAGGCGTCGCCGCGCGCGACCGCAATGCCAATGGCCGGCTGCTGCGCGGCGGGTTGCTTGAAGAAGGTAAATCGCATGGGAAACTCCAGTCGGTGTCATTGAATCGTGTGCTGCGTTCGGCCTGTCACGATGGTGAGCAACGGCGCGGCATCTGCCGGCATCGCATCGGCACGCCATGCAACGTGCTGGTCGGGACGGATCAGCACATAGCGCGCGCCGTAAAGGGCATGAAGCGCGGGGTCGCTGATCGCGAGCGTCGTGAGCGGCACGCCGAGTTCGTCGGCGCTCGCGCGCAGTGCAACTGTGTCGGTGTCGTCGCCCTGCGTGACGAGCAGCGTGAAGCCGCGGCCGAAACGGTCGTAGAGCGCGGCGCCGTACGCGGTGGAATCGGCTTCGAGCCAGTAGTGCGGTGCCCGATTGCCGGGCCGTGCGGAAGGCGTGAAGTCGCGGTAGTGGTGCGGCGGGGCTTCGGTGCCGTCACCGACGATCACCGGCGAATCGTCGTAGCGATAGCCAAGGACGACGCCGAGCGTGTCGAATTCGCGAACCTTCTCGCCGAGAATACGTTCGCGTGCCGTCGTGCGGGCGGCGTCGCCGTCCGCGCCATCCTCTTCGAGCGATTCGGTGACGAGCGATCCGGACGAGCGACTGTGATTGATGACGGCTTCCTCGATGGTGCGAAGATGCACGGGGCGCCGCTCGATACCGTAGCTGTCGAGCAAGGCGTCGCCGCCCCAGCCTTGCAACACGGCAGCGAGTTTCCAGCCGATGTCCACGGCGTCGCCGACGCCGAGGTTCATGCCGTAGCCACCATAGGGTGGGTGCAGATGGCAGGCGTCGCCCGCGAGGAACACCCGGCCTTCGCGATAGCGTTCCGCGACCAGGCGGTAGGCGGTCCAGTCGTCGGTCAACAACACTTCCGGATCGAGGTCGAGACCTGTTGCGAGGCGCAGTGCCTGCACCGGGTCTTCAAGACCCGGTTGCGGCGTGAAGCCGAAGTACCAGCGCCCGCCGTCGTCCATCGGGCCCATCACTGAGGGTGCGTCGCGATTGACGAGCCAGTAGGCGACCGCCGGCCCCAATGCGTGCTGTTCGGCGAGTTCGGGCGCGCGGAAGATGAGCATGCGGTGCTTCGACAGCGCGCCGTCGCCGATCATGCGAATGCCGAGCGCCTTGCGCGTGCCGCTGCTGGCGCCGTCCGCGGCGATCACGTAACGGCTACGAATCGTCTCAGTACCCCGTGGCGTGTCGAGCGTGAGCGTGACGCCCGCGTCGTCCTGCGTGAGCGCGGTGACGGTGTGCTGGAAGCGCAACGATGCAGCAGGCAGGTCGCGTGCGTGGTCGGCCAGGGTTTCTTCGAGCTTGTATTGGGGAATCCATTGCGCGTGCTCGGCATAGAGCGGATGCGCGCCGGGTCGGCAGAAGAAGGCGTTTTCGAAGCGCGCGAGCGCATGACCCGCAAGACGCGTGGCAAACACGATATTCGAAGGATAGTCGACGCCGAACGGCGCACGTGCGCGCAACTGATCGACGAGACCCCAGCGGCGCAGATGCTCGCAGGTGCGCACATTACATGTCTTCGCGCGCGGCGCATGGCCAACACGGTCGTTGCGCTCGACAAGCATGACGCGCACGCCGCGCCGCGCGAGTTCGATGGTGGCGGCGAGTCCGACGGGGCCGCCGCCGATCACGACGACGTCCCAGGTGCCGGGTTCAATAGGCTGGGCGTGGCTCATTTGTCTCCTTTGAAGTGGTTTTCCTGATTGACGGAGACCATGGTAGTTTTGGATAGTCCTTGTCGTATAGATCATTCATGTCATACACACTATGAAGAACGTGCATAGCGGCATCGACCATCTCGACTTTCTGCTCGTCATCGAAGCGGTGCTGGCGCACCGCACCATCACGCGCGCCGCGCAGGCGCTCGACGTCAGCCAGTCGGCGCTGAGCCACACGCTCACGCGATTGCGCGAGAGGCTTGGCGATCCGCTTTTCGTGCGCGTTGGCGGCGAAATGCAGCCCACACCGCTCGTGGCGCGGCTCGCGGACCCAATCGGCCGCTCGCTGCGCATCATTCGCGACGAGGTGCTGAGCGCCCCCGAATTCGACCCGGCGACGACGACGCGCGTGTACAACATCTGTGTCGGCGAAGTCGGGGCATTCGTCATCGTGCCGCGCGTCGTGCGTCTGTTGCGCGAGCGCGCACCGCACGCGCGTGTCGTGGTCCTCGATCTCGCACGGCACGAGATCGGCAGCGCGCTCGAAGACGGGCGGCTCGATGTCGTGATCGGGTATTACCCGGAGCTGAAGACCAGCATCTATCAGCAGTTGTTGTTCACGCGCACGTTTGTCGGGATCGTGCGAGACGACAATCCCCATATCGGGCAGCGGCTCACGCTACGCCAGTTGCGTTCGGTTTCGATCGTCAGATCGCCGGGCACCAATGCGATCAATCGCTGGCTCGACAGCAAGCTGAGCGGCGCCGACCGGGCGGACATCGTCATGGAGATGCCGTATGTCATGGCGCTCGCGCCGATTCTCGCGGAAACCGACTGGATGGGCATCGTGACCGAAGAACTCGTCCCCGCATTTCGCAAGCTCGCGCCATTGCGTCCTGTTGACCTGCCGACGGATCTGCCACGCATTTCCGTGCGGCAGCACTGGCATCGGCGCTTCAAGGACGACGTGCCCAACCGCTTCATTCGCCAGGTCGTCTACGACGCTATCAACAAGCCCTGAGTGCCCGCGCTGGCACTATGAAAATTTGTCATTCCGTGTATGACGCCGGCTCGATTGACTCATATTCATCGCATTCGTAGTCTTCTCTCCGAGCGGCACGCCAGGACGTGCAGCCAACAAATAAAACCATGGAGACAACGTCGATGAAGCGCGCGTTCGCCGTGGCTGCCTGTGCAATCGTCACTTGCCAGGCCCACGCACAAAGTAGTGTTACGTTGTATGGAATCCTCGACGCCGGCGTGCAATACCTCACCAATGCCGACAAGAACGGCGCCAGCCAGTGGTCGCTGGCTTCGGGGCCGAATCAACCCTCGCGCTTTGGCTTGACGGGTCGCGAGGACCTGGGTGGAGGCTATGCCGCGATCTTCCGCCTCGAGAACGGCTTCAATATCAACAACGGCAGTGTTGCCACGACGACCTCATTTTTCAACCGCTTTGCCTATGTCGGCGTCGACACGCCAGCGGGCACGCTCACGTTCGGGCGGCAGGGCAGCGTGCAGTTCGACAAGACCGTTCTCTACGATCCGTTTTACTACGCGTCCATTTCGCAGCTCTCGTTGAACGCGGCGCCCATCGCGACGTTCAAGATCAACAACATGGTGAAGTTTCAGTCGGTGCCGGTGGCCGGCTTCAATGTCGATGCCGCGTATTCGTTCGGGCAGCAACTGCCGGGTTCCAATACGGCGGGACGGTATATGGGCATTGCGCTCGAATACTCAAAAAATGCGTGGGCAGCACGTGCACTCTATGAAGAAGCGCGCGGGTCCGTCACAGGCACGACCGATCAATCGTCGCTCGTCGACCGGCGTGCGAGCGTGGCGGGCGCCTATCGCGGCCAGATTCTCACGGTATTTGCCAACTACACCCATGTCATGGGAGATCTGCATCTGAGCCCGAACGGCGACATTTATAGCGTCGGCGCCGCGTGGCAGGCCACGCCGTTCCTGCGCTTCGCCGGTGCCGCCGGACTTTATCACCGCAGCTTTCTTCCGGGTACGCCAAAGCTTTTCAACGCGATGGCGCAGTACTTTCTCTCGAAGAGCACATCGTTCTACGCGATCGGCGGCTACATCATCAATTCGGGCGACAACGCGTATAGCGTTCTCTATCCGAACCCGACGGCCATTCCCGGGCAGACGCAGCTCGGCATCGCGATCGGCGTCGATCACCGCTTCTGAACTTTTTCGCCTACGCTCATGAACGCATCCACTCCTGTCAATCTCACCCGGCTCATCGACGAGCGGCCGATCGGGCGCACGCAGATCGTTACGTTTCTGTTGTGCGCGACGGTTGCATTTCTCGACGGCCTCGATTCGCAGTCGATCGGTATCGCCGCGCCGTTCATCGCACGCGCGTTGTCGCTCGACAAGAGCCAGCTTGGCGTCGTGTTCTCGGCTGCTGTGATCGGGGCCGTTCTGAGTGCCATGCTGCTGGGCTCGCTCGCCGATCGCATCGGTCGCAAGCGCGTGTTGATCGGCTCCGTCGCGTTGTTCGGTTGCGGCACGATTGCGACCGCCTATGCCTCGTCGTACGCATCATTGCTCTCGTGGCGCGTGCTTTCCGGCGTCGGGCTCGGTGGCGCGGTGCCGTGCTTTCTCGCGCTTGCTTCCGAATACGCACCGCGCCGCCGACGCGCGACTATCACCAGCCTGCTGTGGTCGGCGTTTCCGCTCGGCGGAATGGCAGGTGGTTTCGCCAATGCGTATCTGCTTCGTCACTTCGACTGGCACGTGATCTTCATTGTCGGCGGCGTGTTGCCGTTGGTGCTTGCCGTCGTCCTTGCGGCGATGCTGCCTGAATCAGCGGGCTTTCTCGCCGAAGGCAAAGACGTCCGGCATGAAGCGTCGTTCGATCGGCTCGTGGCACGCCTCGGATTGCCGACCGACGTGCGTTATGTCGTCGACACGCACAGGCCGGAAGGCGCGCCTTTGCGGCACCTTTTTTCCGATGGCCGTTGCACGGCGACCGCGCTTCTCTCGCTCACGTTCTTCATGGCGTTTGGCACCCTGGCTGTCACCGTGCTCTGGATGCCGGTGTTGCTGCGTGCCGATGGCATGCAGGCTTCGGATACGGCGATCGTCATCGGATTTCACGGACTCGGTGCGTTGATCGGCATGGCGATCGTGGGACGCTTGATCGAGCGATTCGGCGGTGCGCGCGTGCTCGTGCCTTCGCTCATCGTCGGCGCGGTAGCCACGTTCGTCACGGGATACGCGGGCGCCGAGTTGACCGCCGCGAGCATCGCGGTTGCGTTGATAGGCGTATTTGTCGGGCTCGGTGCGTCAGGCGCAATCGCGCTTTGCGTGCTGTTCTATCCGGCCCAAATGCGCTCGACGGGCGTGGGCTGGTCAATGGGCATGGGGCGCCTCGGGCAGGTCGTGGCGCCCATTGCCGTGGGCGCACTCGTGCAACATGGCTTTACGACTGCACAGGTCCTGATTGTCGTTGCCATCGCTCCGATCGTGGCCGCACTGGCCATCGCCCTGATGGGTGTCGCGCGACTTCTGCCGGCGCGGGGCGCGACGTCGGCCCCCGGTGAACTGGTGAGCCATTGATCAATGAACGGAGTCGATACGATGCATGACGATACTCACTTCGCGAGGCGCCTCGGCGTTCATTCCATCGGCGGCTTTTCGCTGATCGTGCCGTGCCTCGACGAGGCGCGCGACTTTTACGAAGCGTTCGGGCTAGACGTCCTTGCGACAGAAAGTGGCCTCGAACTGCGCACGTGCGATGGCTGGCGTTGGGGCCGCGTTGTCGAAGGTGAGCGCAAACAGCAGCGCCATATCACGCTGCATTGTCACGCTCGCGATTTCCGCGCGCTGTGCGAACGTTTGGCGAGCCACGGTGTGCGTTTCGAAGAAGCGCCATCGTGGGCCGATGATCGCGAAGGCGCATGGTTTCGCGATCCCGACGAGCTGCTTCTCGAACTGCGCGCCGGCGAAAAAACGACGCTCGACGACGCAATTCGTACGCCTTTGCCGATGCCGCGCGACGGCGTTCGGGCGGCGCCGGGGCGCCACGACCGCACAGCCGTGCGCCCGACGAGGCTATCTCACATCATGCGTTTTACGCCGGACGTGCCGCGCTCGCTCGCGTTCTACAGCCAGATACTGGGTCTGCGTCTGTCTGATCGATCGGGTGATGCTGTGGCCTTTCTGCATGGGCCGCACGGCAGCGATCATCATCTGATGGCCTTCGCGAATTCGCGCGGGGCAGGTTTGCATCACCTGAGCTGGGACGTGCCTACCGTGGAAGACGTGGGACTCGGCGCAATGCAGATGGCCGAGCGCGGATATGCAAAGGGGTGGGGCATTGGCCGGCATGTGCTCGGCTCCAACTATTTCTTCTATGTTGCCGACCCGTGGGGCAGCTTCAGCGAATACAGCGCTTATATGGACTTCATTCCGGCATCGGTCGATTGGCAGGGCGGTGATCACGAACCGGAAGATTCGTCGTACCTGTGGGGCCCCGAAGTGCCTGCGTTCATGCGTGAGAACCATGAGATCGATTGATTCTATGGATTGAATCAGGATAACTATCAAAATGAATCTGGATTTCACACACAACGCCCTCGCTTCGAGTTGGGTGACAAGCGCGAATGCGCCCGCATGCGACTTCCCCATTCAAAACTTGCCGCTCGCCATGTTCAGGCGCACTGGGTCCAACGAGGCGTTTCGTGCAGGCATGGCCATCGGCGATCGCGTGATCGATCTCGCGATGCTCTCGCAAGCTCCGGAGCTCGAAGCCTCATTGCGCGCCGCGCTGATTGCGTGTGCGGCGCCGACGCTAAACGGTTTCCTGGCGCTCGGAAGCGCCGCGTGGACGGGACTGCGGCACGGCATGTTCAGACTCCTCGCGCGCGATGCAAATCCCCGGGCTCGTCAGATCGTGGAGGCAGCGCTCGTGCCGATGGGGGCAGTGGAATACACCGTGCCGGTGAGAATTGGCGATTACACCGACTTCTATACGTCGCTCGATCACGCCCGCAATGTCGGACGCCTGATTCGCGAAGGCGACCCGGTCACGGACAATTTCCGCTGGATACCGATTGCCTATCACGGCCGTGTTTCGTCGATAGGCGTGAGCGGGCAGCAGGTCTATCGGCCTCACGGCCAGTCGATGAAGAACGGCAGCCCCGCACCGACCTACGGTCCTTGCGAAAAGCTCGACTACGAACTCGAGCTCGGCCTCTACGTGGGGCGCGCAACTCCACGCGGCAGCACGCTGAGCGTAGACGAAGCCGAGGGGCATCTCTTTGGAGTGTGCCTGCTCAATGACTGGTCCGCGCGCGACATTCAATGGTGGGAAATGGCACCTCTCGGGCCGTTTCTCGCAAAGAATTTCGCGACCACGATTTCGCCGTGGATCGTCACGCTCGATGCGCTCGCACCCTATCGTCGGCATTGGACTCGCGCCGATAACGATCCGCAACCGCTACCGTACCTCGAATCGACAGCGAATCGCGAGCAAGGGGCGTTGGATGTGCGGCTCGAAGTCCATCTTCACTCGGCTGCCCAACGCAACGCGGGGCGCCCGTCGGCGCGCTTGAGCGGTACGACGTTCTCGCACCAGTACTGGAGCGTTGCGCAAATGCTCGCCCATCATACGAGTGGTGGATGCCCGATGAACGTGGGCGACCTGATTGGGACGGGGACCATTTCCGGACCCGGGGAAGGCGAGGCGGGCGCGTTGATCGAATTGTCACGATCGGGAAAGACGCCAGTCGATATCGGCAACGGCGAAGTGCGCTCCTTCGTCGAAGACGGGGATATCGTCATTTTGCGAGGGTGGTGCGAGCGTGACGGGTTTGCGAGAATCGGCTTTGGCGAGTGTCGAGGTGAAGTTGTGGCGATGCCTGCATAGATTTCCGTGGTTGCGACGGAAGGTGCAGCGAGCCTTCCGCCGACATGATGCCGATTGAGACCGGCAGCCGACGTATCGTGCAAATCTTGAGAAGTTTGACGTTGACTGTCAGTCGCGATTCAGTATCTGGCGCAAAGCCGCGGCCAGCATCGCTTCGGGGTCAGCGACCGCGCCATGCGACCGGAAGCCGATATAGCGGTCTGGACGAACCAGTATCGCTCCGTCTGCCGAAATCTCGCGCTGTTTGGTCCAGGCGCAGCGCGCAGCGACATAATCGCCATCCAGACCCAGTATTGCCAGATGAGCCGGGCCGGTCGAACTCCGACGAACGCGGGATGGTTCAGAACATCATGCGCATCCCGACGTTGGCGCCGAACGTCGTACCAGCCGGTAACCCCGGATTGCCGATCGGCTTCATTGCGCCAACGCCGCTGCCGAGGCTCTCGACGGTGAGGCCGGAGCCCAGGCACGCGCCATCGGCTGAACAGGTGTTGTGGACCATTCCAACCTGCGCATACAGTGCAGTGCGCTTCGAAAGGAAGAACTGCGCGCCCAGCGCAGCCGTCAGGGAGTGGTCCCCCGAATTCACACGGTCATCCTGGTAGTACAGGCCCAGGTTCACGTCGAGTTGAGGCAGAACGAAGTAGTCGGCGCCCGCGCTGTAAAGGTTCACGTTCGTACTCGTGCTGCTGACGGTCGTCGGCTGGCCGCCTTCGCTAGCCCGGAAGTTCGTGAAGGACGCCTTCGCCGTCAGGCTGCCGAACTTGTAGCTGCCGCCTGCTGTCCATGCGCGGACATTGGCAAGGAGCAGCGGAAATATCTCGGGCGGGAGTGTGGGATTCAGCGCGTTGTTGACGCTGAGATAGGCGGTCGTCAGCAGGACGGTACCGTTCGTGTAACGCGCGCTGAGCGAGTACGAGCGGCCGTTCTGGAAGGAGCCCGCCACACCGCCCAGGCCGAACAGGCCGCTGGCTTCGAAGCCGCCGAGGTTGGGTGTGCTGTACGACACTGCATTGGGCATGATGATGGCGGCGACCAGGCTGTTGTCGAGCAGCGGCGTCAGCACGCTGCCGAACTGGGCCACGCCTCGCGGGTCGAGGTCGTACATCGCATTGAAGAACGGTGAATACTGCAGGCCCGCCGAAAGCGTGCCGAAGCGGCCTTTCAGGCCGACATAGGCGAGGCGGTTGAACAAGCTGTTGTTCGCCGGGCTGTCATGGCCGCCGTTGCCCACGCTGAAGCCGCTCTCCAGGTTGAAGATGGCCTTCATGCCGCCGCCAAGGTCCTCCTCGCCCTTGATACCCCACAGCGAGGGCAGATAGCCGCCGTTGGTGAGCGAAACCTGGCTTTTGGTACTCGTTGCGGTGCCGTTGAAACCCGGCGTGGAGCGGCTTAGATACATCAGGCCCGCGTCGACGATGCCGTAGAGGGTCACGCTGCTCTGCGCATAGGCGGCGCCCGCCGGGCACAGCATGGCCGCTGCAACGCAAGCTCCGATAGAAAGCTTTCTGGACATTCCGTAAGTCTCCTTCCTTTTTTATTTCGATCAGGACTGCAAAAATATCAAGCTATCCGTGTAGCGGCCGTGCCAACTCAGGCGACGTTCGTCGCCGCAACGGATTCGATCTGCGCCGGCGCCGTTTCCCTGAGCGCGAGCACGATCAGCAGACCCGCGCCCATGGCCCCGATCGCGAGGTACGGTATGCATTGGATGCCGAAGTGCACGGCGAAATGGCCGCCGATTGCCGGGGCGATGCCGCCTCCGAAAATTTCTCCGATCCCGATTACGGAACCCGAGGCAGCGGTTGCCAGGTGCGGCGGCACGGACTCGGTGCTGGCCGGACCGACCGTGAGCGTGGTCAGGCTCATCAGGCAGAACACCGCCGCGAACATCAGGCCGTACAGGAGCGTCACGTTGGCGCCTGAGCGGGCGAACACGACGAAAGAGACAAGCGCGCCGAACACGGATACGACCATCACGGGCTTGCGGCCGAACCGGTCCGAGAGCGCTGGCATCACGGCAGTCCCCAGTGCGCCGCCCGCGCCGATCGCCGAGAGCACGTAGCCAATCTGGGATAGATCGAGATGCAGGTAGTCCGAAAGGTAGTTCGGCAGGAAGGCGCCGATCACGGTGATGGCCATCATCCAGCAGAGCATGGCGAGCATCCCGAGGCGCACGTTACGGTAGCGAAGGACTTCGCGCCATGCCGACTGGCTCGCGCCCGTGGAAGCCGCATGCGACTGCGCATCGGGGGCTTCCGGATCTGTGTTGCGCAGGACTCGCCCCATCAGGAACGCGAGCACGAACCCGGGTACGGCCATGATGGCGAAGACCGCATGCCAAGGCACCCAGCGCAACAGTTGCATGACGACAATGGGCGCGAGGCACAGACCGAACAGCGGCCCCGCGGCCTGCTGGAGGCCGATGTTGAGACCATGCCGGTTCGGGCGCGATGCATTGAGGGTGGCGGTGATGCAGGCGGGCGCATAGGCGCCTTCGGCGAACCCCATGAGGGCGCGGATCGTGAGCAGGCTGGCGACGCCTCCGGCAAGACCGCTCGTTCCGACTAGCAGCGAGAATGCGAGGAGAGCGGGAATGATGACTTTACGATGCCCGTAACGATCCGAAAAGCGGCCGGTGAACATCGCAGACAAGCCCCATGCCACCGACAGAATGCCCGTGAGATAACCAAGGTCGCGATAGTCGAGACCCATGTCCTTCATCATCACCGGGAAGAGCGGCATGATCAGGAAGCGGTCGGCCGTGACGAGTCCGAAGCCGATAGCGAGCAGCGCGACGACGCGCCATTCGTACCGCGTGTCCCATCCGTCTTTCGAGTCCTTCATCTTGTCTCCATGAATTGTTGTGGTGTCCGTCTACGGCAGTAGACGAAATTGCGTCATACGTTATTGCTTAGTCTTACTATTAATTGGCGGGGGCTTCGGGCCACGAATGAAGAAGGCCCGAGCGTTGTGCGATGGGGGCCACGCAGTCTGGCCGCGTGGCGGGGCGTCAAGTTGGTCGATTGGCGGTGCCGGGCAGAAATCCATGGAACGCGACCACGCGCCATGCATCTGCGGTGCGTATCCAGACGATTTCGTAGTGACTTGCCACAGAAAGCGCGCGCTCGGGCGTCCTCACGCGCGCGGTCATGGTTCCGCGCAACAGCGCGAAGCGTTCGCGCACCGCGATTTCGACGACCTCGGTCGACAGTTCCTCGTAGCGGACTGCTCCGTCGTCGAGCTTGCCGAGGTAGCTGGCGCGGCTATCGCGCGTTCCCGTCGAATGGACATAGACGAGGCCTTCGTCGAGGATATCGCGCAGGGCCGCTGTGTCCGCCGCGAGCATCGCAAGCCGGCGTCGTTCTTCCAGCGCCCGTAGTTCTTCGGCTACGCGCCGTGTATCGTTCATCGAACTCTCCATCCTGTCTGGCCGTGCCGGATGCGAAGGCCTGGGACGCGCCGGCTGGACCGTCCCGGGTCTTCGCACGGCAGGCTTTAGAGTCGAACCTTGTCGCGGCCCTTGAGGCCCAGCATCTGACGGGCTTCGTCGGGCGTGGCGATTTCAAAACCGAGCCGCGTGAGGAGGTCGCGAATCAGCGTGACCTGCTCGGCATTCGATGTCGCGAGTCGGCCCGGGCCGATCGTGAGCGAGTCTTCGAGGCCCACGCGCACGTTGCCGCCCATCAGGGCCGCCTGAGTAATCAGCGGGAGCTGATTCCTGCCTGCGCCCAGCACCGACCACTGGTAGCCGTCGCCGAAGAGCTTGTCTGCGATGCGCTTCATATGGACGAGATTTTCGGGGTCCGGGCCAATTCCGCCGAGAATGCCGAAGATGAACTGCAGGAAGATCGGGCCCTTCACCAGCCCGCGATCGACGAAGTGCTTGAGGTTGTACAGGTGCCCGACGTCATAGCACTCGAATTCGAAGCGAGTGCCGTGCACCTGGCCGAGCCGCGTGAACACTTCCTCGATATCGGCGAACGTATTGCGGAAAATCGCGTGGCGTGTGCCTTCGATGAACTGCCGCTCCCATTCGTGCTTGAACGTCTTGAGCTTGTCGAGCACAGGGAAGATCGCGAAGTTCATCGAGCCCATGTTGCACGAGGCCATTTCCGACGACACGTCGAGCGCGCCTGCAAGGCGCTCGTCGAGCGTCATGTTGACCGCGCCGCCGGTGGTGATGTTGATCACGGCGTCGGTTGCCGCATGGACCTCCGGGAGGAATTGCCGGTAGGCCTCGGGGGAGAAGGCCGGGCGCCCGTCCTCGCCGTTGCGCGCATGCAGATGCAGGATCGCCGCGCCGGCTTTGGCCGCGGCGATCGCTTCGCGCGCGATGTCCCCCGGCGTGACGGGAAGGTACGGCGACATGCTCGGTGTGTGGATTGAGCCCGTAATCGCGCAGGTAATGATGACTTTTCGTGCCAAAGTGTGTGCTCCTTCAGACGGGTTCCGCTACGACGACATTCTCGATGTGACCCACGCCGTCGATTTCCACGCGCATGACATCGCCGATATTCAGGAAGCGCGGCGGCTTGTGCGCGCCGCCGACGCCTGAGGGCGTGCCCGTTGCGAGTACGTCGCCCGGTTCGAGCGTCATCACGGTCGACAGGTAAGCGATCTGTTGCCAGACGTTGTAGATCATCTCGCCGGTGCTCACTTCCTGCCGGCATTCGCCGTTCACCAGCATGCGCATCCTGAGTGCATGCGGGTCCGCGATCTCGTCGGGGGTCACGAGCCAGGGACCGAACGGGCCATGCGTGTTGAACGACTTGCCGAGCATCATGGTCGGCGAGCGCATCTGCCAGTCGCGCACGGAAACGTCGTTGCAGACCACATAGCCCGCGACGACCGAGGCAGCCTCCGCTTCTGACACATGGCGGCAGCGACGTCCGATCACGACGCCAAGCTCTGCCTCGTAGTCGAGCTTGTCCGACACCTTCGGCATATGCACGGGATCGAACGGACCGTTCACGCACGACACCTGCTTGTTGAACCAGACCTGGCTGTCCGGCACCTGGATTCCGGCCGCTTTTGCCTCTTCCACGTGACGGCGGTAGTTCATGCCGATGGCGAGAAACTTCGACGGATTCGGTACAGGCGCTTCGAGACGCACGTCGGCGAGTGGGTAGGTCACGGCGTCGGCGAGGCGAATCGCTGTCACGCGCTGCATCAGCGCCGGACCACCCTGGAGCAGTTCGAGCATCGTGCCGGGCAAGCTGCGGTCGCTTGCCGGCAGGTCGACCACCTGGTCGCCTTCGATCTTGCCGATCGAGCTGCGACCGCGACATTGAAATGTAACCAGCTTCATTGCAGTTTTTCCTGAGAAGTAAGGACTGGCAATCGCCGTGCGCGCAGCGAGGCGATTGCCATGACTGACGGGGGCGGTGCTTCAGGCGCCCTGTTCGGAGTTTTCGACGAAGATGACGGGCAAGTCCGGGCCCCACAGGTACATGGAATCCTCCGGAGCGTGGTCCAGTGCGACCCAGTCCGCCGAAGCGGGGATATAGTCCATGGTCGCGCTGTATTCCGAAAAGCTGCCCCATGGGTCCTGCACGTAATAGAAGTAGTTCGAGCCGAGCACGTGACGGCCGATCCCCCAGCCGTTCCGGTAGCCGGCAGCGTTCATTTGCATGTAGCCGAGGCCCACTTCTTCAACCGTGGGCACGTCCCAGCTCAGATGATGAAGCGCGGGGCCGGAGCTTGCCGCGAGCGCGAACAGGTGGTGGTCTCCGCCATGCGGTGCATGGATGAAGGCCACGCCGTCGCCGGATCGGTCCGAGAGGCGCAGGCCAAGCACGCGCTCGCAGAAGTCGATCTGGGCTGGCACGCCTGGCGTGGCGAACGCGATGTGTGAGAGACGGGTGGGCCGTACCGGCGGTGTGTTGCGCCGGTACGGCGCGCACCGCACACCGTCCACCGGCAGCGGCGGATTCCAATGCGCGGCCTCGTCGAGCGTCGTCTTTAGACCGGCGCGGATCTGCAGTGGCATGCCATCGGGATTGCGGATCCAGAAGCCGGACGGGTCCGCATCGGGCGGCGGCACGATCGCGTCGACGCCAGCTGAGCGCGCGCGGTCGCGCAATGCCTCGAGATCGTCCTCGAAGCAGTGCAGCGTGAGCCATTCGAACTTCTTGCGTGCACCTTCGCGCAGACGGCCCCATATGTGCGGCGAACCGAAGGTGCGAATCGACAGTCCATTTTTGCCGTCGGACTGGACGTCGAGGCCGAATGCAGTGTAGAAGCGCCTTGCCTCGTCGAGCGAAGGTACTGTCATGCGGAACTCGCCGATGGAGTGAATGCCGAGGCGGTCGGGCCGGCGATTTTGCGTCATGTCTTTCTCCTGGTTGAGTGGAGGCGTGCTTAGCAGGCCGGTTCCATCGCGTGGCGCCACGCGTCGACGAGCGGGTTGAGGTCGGCGGCGGTGCGGGCCGCGCCATAGCTGTAGAAGTCGGGCCGGGCGAGCAGGGCAACCACGTCGTGTTGCGCGAAGTACTCGCTGTAAATGCCGTCGACGTCGGCGAAGCCGTCCGGGCCGAATTGCGTGACGATCACGCCTTGCTCGCTCAAGGCCTGCCGGTTCTCGTGACTCAGGCGATCAAGCGTGCCCTGATCGCGCGCGATCAGGGCGAAGCCCGCGCCGAGCACGTCGTCGAACAATCCCCGTTTGCCGTTTAGCTCGATCGCACCCTGCGGCGTGAGCCATCCGCTGCCCGGCGAATGCGGATCGTAGAGGCCCGCGCCGAGACGCGGCCGCGGTGCGTCGGGCGGCTGGAAGCCAGGCGTGGCTTGCGCGGCGAGCATCTCACGGTCTCGCGCGGCGGCGGCTTCGGGATCCGTGATGCAGATCACCTTGCCGAGCCCGATCGAGAAGTCGATGATTTCGCGCACGTGGTTCAGGCGCTCCGGGCCATAGCTGTCCAGCAGTCGATCGCCGCCCTTGCCGCGCAGAATCGTGTTCAGGCGCCATGCAAGCGCGGCGGCGTCGCGCAGTCCGCTGCACATGCCCTGGCCCGCGAACGGAGGCATCAGATGAGCCGCGTCACCCGCGAGCAGCACCTTGCCCGCGCGCCATTGCTGGGCCCAGCGCCCGCGGAAGGTGTAGACGGCGTGGCGTTCGAGAAGCGCGTTCCGCGGCGTGACATCCCAGTGCGAGAGCAGATCCCATGCAACGGACTCCTGGTTCATCTGCTCCGCGGTTTCGCCGGGCAGCAGCATGAACTCCCAGCGCCGACGCCCAGGGCCGCCTGGCACGATTGTGGTCGGGCGTGCCGGGTCGCAGAGCTGCCATGTCTTGGGAATCCACTCGCGTGGTTCGGTTGGCTGGATGTCCACGACGAGCCAGTCGAATGCAAAGCCAAGGTCCTCAAACTCGATGCCGGACATGGTGCGCACGACCGAGTTCGCACCGTCGGCGCCGATCAGGTATCGCGCGTGGACGGTGTCGGTGTCGCCGGTTGCGGTCCATTTGCCATTCTCGATCCGGCCGGCTTCGATCTCGAGGCGCACGCCCTGCGCATCCTGCTGCAGCGTGGTGGCCGACCAGCCCGGGAGAATGGTCACGTTGGGCAATTGCCTCACGTGCGTGTCGAGCACACGTTCGAGCTGCGGCTGGGAAAACATGCTGGCGACCGGCCAGCCGCTCAGGCCCCGGCCGCCCCAGTTGAAGTCCATGAGGACCTCGCGGCTGGCGTTGAGCCACTGGTATCGGTCGGTGATCTCCGCGATGAGCTTGATATCATTCATGACACCGGAGGCCTGAAACAGGCGGGCAATCTCATGGTCGTAGTGGACCGCGCGCGGAAGCGGGTACAGATCGGGCCAACGTTCGATCACCGTGACCCGGTGCCCGGCGCGTCCCAGCATCAGGGCGAGCAGCTGACCCGTCGGCCCGTAGCCGACGATCGCCACATCGACGCGTTTGTCTGCCTGCATTTCTTCTCCTGAATTGAGGTTATTAAAAATGACAAAAGCGTATAAATTGGATGGTATTGTCAACGTGACGAAGCAGTCCAGGCAAATGGGGGAAACCCGGGGAGGAGCGTTGGCAGCAAAAAAATCGAAGGTACGGCCCGTGGTTACCGAGGCCGCGACAGAAGACCATCGCGTGCGCACCGGGGCCGTACGGCGGGAGGCGACGCGCCGCAAGCTGTTGAGCGCGGCGGTCGAAGTATTTGCGCAGAAAGGCCCGGATGGGGCGTCGATCGACGATTTCCTCGCGGCAGCGGGTGTCGCACGGGGGACGTTCTACAACTACTTCAAGACGACCAGCGAGTTACTCGATGCCGTGACCGCCGAGCTTAACGACGAGGTCATTCTTGCCATCGAGCATTGCGTCGCGGTGATCGACAACCCCGTCGAGCGGCTCTGGACGGGTTGCCTGATATTCATCCATGTGGCGGTGATGCATCCGGCGTGGGGGGCTTTCATCACGCGCACCGGGGTGCGTGAAGCGGCGAGCGGGCGACTGACGAATATCTATTTGCCGCGCGACCTGTCGGCCGCGCTCGAGCGCGGGATGGTGAAATATACGAATGCGCGGGCCGCCAAGGATCTGGTGCTCGGCGCGATCCACCAGAGCATCGAAACCGTGCTCTCCGGCGCAGCCCCAACAGATCACCCGCGCGCCGTCATGCGGCTTGCGCTCAGCGCGCTTGGCGTCACGCGGGCGACACTCGATCGGCTCGACAGCCAGCCGCTTCCCGATCTCGACTTGCCCGATGGGTTGAGGTCGCTTGAGACCGCGAAAGGTGAAATAGTAAGGTAGGATTACTACACAATTGACGAGCGGGGCCATGGCATCATCAGCCCCATCGTGCCGTTGCTGGGTACTCGATCTCGTGCTGGCGCGATACCGGCTTGTGCGCGTCGAGCGTCGGGCTGTCACGTACCTGTTGCCGCGTCAGCTTGACATAGACTGTACTGGATGACCAGTCCACGTGTTTGAGCGAGTAAGGCGAAACGAGCACCTGTCTGTCATGAAGCCAGTTTCCGGTCTCGACTACGAGGTAACGGATGCCCCATGTCTCATCGTCGAAATAGACCTGATTGATGCTGCCGATCTCACCGTCCGAAGCACGGACGTCGCATCCGTGCAGATCCTTTATGCTTCGCAACATGTCGCCTCCATGATGTCAAAACCGGCGCAGCAATGGCATTCGAAGCGCCGGCCGCCACATCAATCAGAGTGAATTGAGCCGCGTGACTTTGGTGCCTTCGAGCGATGCACCGGCCATCAGGCCGGTGTTCGTCAGCACGAGCGCTTCGACCTGGCCGGTCACGGTGCTCGTGTCAACGTTGCCGTTTGCGCCTACCTTCAGAACGGCGACAGAGGCATCTCCACCCGCAGACCAACCATCCGTGCTGCGAAACCGCCTGAGCGATTCGTCGGTCATGAACAGGAAGACGATTGCACGCGACTGGGCGCCGATCTGCCAGCCGACTGATGCGGTCGCCGTGCTGTAGTAGCCGACCGTATGACCATTCGCGCGCAGTGATCCTTCGCCGTCGAATCCAGGCTCGATGCGGTACGACACCGTACAAATTCGTTGTCCGATCTGTTGAATCGAGGGATCGAAGTACGCGACAGGAATCGCGGCGCAGAGCGCAGGAAAGTCCTGCACCGTACAGACGTGAAACCGCATGCGTTGCATGATCGGGGTTCGCGCGAGGGACCTCTCTCGTGTCAGT
>NZ_CAJHCQ010000042.1 GCF_904848665.1 Paraburkholderia hiiakae | reverse complement strand
ATGAACGGGATCTCGCGACTCAGCGCCGTTGCATGGTCGACGATCAGCCTGGTGAGGGGCGTTTCGTTGCGCATCATCCGGCCGTGCAGGGCCTCGGGATCGGGAAACACCCGCGCTGCGACGGCGCCCGGCACGAAGAAGCTGAGCACGCGACAGGTATTGCGTCGCATCCGCACCGGTTGGCCAAGATCGAGCGCGATCAATGTCGCCGCACCAGAGCCGCCCGACCGCGCGGACGACCGAACCGACACGCAATCGGCGTCGCCCTCAACGAAGACATGGAAATAAAAGCTGCGAGCGTTGTCGGTCGAGATGCGAGCGAGCGAGCGCTCGAGCATCATGGTCTCCGAGCGGCAATCGGTGAAGGAGAGGTCGCCGATGCCATAGCGCTCGATCTCCGCCCGAAACGGTCTTGCAACATCCGCCCGGGACGGCAGCACGTCGATGACGTGACCGACACGCTCGCGCCAGGCCAGAAATTGCCTGTCCGGCGCAAAGGAATTGACGTCGAAATGGCTATATGTCACGCCACTTGTCGGCAATGGTTCAGCGCTGGCCCGGTTTGCGTGAGGGGGCATTCTGTTGTCTGCGTGTGCGTGTGTGCGGCTGCGGCAATTGTATCGGATAACCGATCAGGCAAAGCTTTCATTATGTAATGGGTATCCGTGCTTGTGTCCTTGTGCCAGCGAGTTTTTTCACGGCGTCGATGTGGCTCGAATCACACAAAAACTGAGACGCATGGTTAAGACATTTCCTTGATGGAACGGCAGACTTTGCCGCGACGAAAAGTCCATCGCCAGGGCAGAAGCGGCGGCCGCGCCACCGGAAGTTCGTGAACGCGACGCGGCACATGACGATGAACGAACCTGATGCAACACCCATTGCTTCGTAAAACATAACGACTGCGGCACGCAGCATGCGGTTAAAGCGCAGCGGGATCATTTTCACGTTGCGCCGAAAGAACCAGTGCGATGGGTAAGCAACAGCAAAAAATGCAAAGCGGCAGCGAGACCAAACGCACGGAAATCCCGTGGGTGGAGATCTCGCACCGCGTTTAAGAACCGAACGAGAATCGGGCCGGGGAATGAATAGAAATTATCGCGTTGTCTGGAATGCCGCACAGGGCATTTGGCAGGTCGTTTCCGAGCTGGCTGCACGCACGGGGAAATCGCGGAACAGGAAAGTCAGCCAGGTCGTTCCTGCGGCCATTCTGGCTGCGGTCGTGGTCGGAGCTTCACCGGCCTTCGGGACGTGTGCTTCGGCCGGCTCGACGGTGAGTTGCTCCGGTTCTGCGAATCCGCTTCAGCCCAATTACACGAACTCCGCGGACAACCTGAACGTGACGGTGAATCCGGGCGCCTCGCTCGGGGTGATTCTGCCTGCCGGTGGCACGTCGATGTCGCTGACCGGCAGCAACATCACGCTGACCAACAACGGCACTATCGATCCAGCCACGCTCGGCACGCCCGGCATCGTGTCATCGGGCGCTGTCATCGGCAACGCTTCTGCCAGCACGCAGACCATCACCAACAACGGGATCCTGGCGGGATCGTCGGGGACGTCCCTTGACTTGACGGGGATGGCACTCGCCGTGCAAAACGGTGCCGGCGGCGGCGTGACCAGCATCACCAACACCGGCACCATTTCGGGAACCGCCCTCCCTGGCGCGACCCTGGTCGGCGCGGACGCAGGCGTGGTTGCCGCCTATGGCGGCGCCCAGGTCAATATGAGCAACTCCGGCACGATCACTGGCCGCGTTGCGTTCGACAGCTCGGTCGGCGGCAATACGTTCACGAACGCGGGTACGGTGAACGGCAGTGTGTCGATGGGGGCGAACAGTACGAATCAGTTCATCGCGACCACCGATTCGTCGGTCAACGCCGCGGGCGGCACCGCAGCGGCGACGAATGTGGTATTCGGCACATCCACACTCAATTTTGCGGCAACGGGCTACGTCGATGGTGGAGCCGGAGGCGACAACACCCTGCACCTTGAACAGGGAAACGCGTCGAGCGGCGCGATCAACCTCGCGTACTACCTCAATTTCAACCACCTCGACATCGCTGGCGGCGCCTGGACGCTGTCGGGTGCCTCGACAGTGGCGGATGCAACGATTGAGGGCGGCGCGACCGCGATCGTCAACAACAGCGCGTCGCTCGGTACCGGAACGATCACGGCCAACAACGGCGCAATCCAGTCCGCGGCTTCGGGCCTTACGGTATCGAACAATATCGCCATTGCTGCAGGCGGTCTCGGCGTCACGGGCAACCTGGACCTCGCGTTGTCGGGGACGATCTCCGGCAGCGGTTCCCTCACGAAGTCCGGTGGTGGCACGCTCACTCTTTCGGGCGTGAACACCTATACGGGCGGCACGACCATCACAGGCGGCACGCTGGCTGTCACGGGAACCGGGACCGCGGGTGCACCGTTCAGCGCGGTCACGGTTGGCAGCGGCGCGGCACTCGATGTGCAGAACACGCTGCCCAACTTTGTGACGTTATCGGGCGGCACGCTGGAGACAACCACCGGCAGCGGTGTCGTCAACGGCCCGGTGGCACTGTTCGGCACAAGCACGTTCGCAGCCGGCAGCGGCTCAGTGCTGACGGTGAACGGCAACATGAGCGGCAGCGGACTGAACGTAAGCGGCACCGGCACGATAGTGTTGACTGGCGTGAACACCTATGGCGGAATCACGCTGATCGGGGGTGGCACGCTGCAAGGCAACACGACCAGCCTGCAGGGCACCTTCACGGACAACAGCACGCTGGTTTTCAATCAGGCCGGGAATGGCGTCTTTTCTGGCTCGATTGTCGGCACTGGCGCGCTTGTGAAGCAGAACGCTGGCACGCTCACCTTCAACACCACGCAAAGCTATAACGGCGGTACCGCTGTCACAGGCGGCACACTGGCCGTCGTGGGGGGCGGTACCGCAGGTGCACCGGGCGGTATGGTTACGGTTGGCAGCGGCGCGGCACTGGATTTGCAGAACGCCTTGTACAATGAAGTAACGCTTGCGGGCGGCACGCTGGAGACAACCATAGGCAACGGTGTCGTCGACGGCCCAGTGACACTGAACGGCAACAGCACGTTCACAACCGGCGCCCGCGCAGTGCTGACGGTGGCCGGCATCGTAAGTGGTAGTACGCCATCGACCGGACTGAATGTGAGCGGTACCGGCACGGTAGTGCTGACCGGCCAGAACAACTATAGCGGCGGTACGGTTATCACAGGCGGAACACTCGCGCTCGGCACGGGCGGCAGCCTGGCAGCGGGCGGCATGGTGGACCTGGCGGCTGCGGGCGTCGGCTTCAGCATCGGCAGTGCATCCGCGAGCCAGACGATCGGCGAGCTCACGGGCGTCGCGGGCAGCGCCATCTCGTTGGGCGGGAGCACGCTGACGTTCGGCGGCTCCGGCAACCAGACCTTCGCCGGGACAATTGGCGGCGCGGGTGGCCTCATCAAGCAAGGCTCAGGCGTGCAGACGCTGAGCGGTGCCAATACATACAGCGGCGGCACGGCGTTGAACGGCGGTGGTCTCGTGCTCGGCACCAACGCGGCGCTCGGCACCGGCACACTCACCGTGGGCGCCACGGCCACGCTCGACAGCAGCGCCACGATGGCCCTCAGCAACGCCGTTGCGTTGAACGCCGGGTTGACGGTGAGCGGCTCGAACGATCTCACGCTCGACGGCGCAATCTCCGGCACCGGCGGCCTGACCAAGAACGGTGCAACGACGCTTGCGCTGACTGGCGCGAACACCTATAGCGGCGGCACGCAGGTGAATGCAGGCACCCTCGCGCTCGAAAGCGACCTGGCAGCCGGCACCGGCGCCATCACGCTCGAAAATGGCACGACGCTCGCGCTGGCCGACGGCCTGCACGTGAGCAACGATCTTGTGATCCATGGTGCGACGACGCTCGAGGTGGCCAGCGGGACGGCAACCGAGAGTGGCACGCTCAGCGGCTCCGGCAGCTATGTGATCGGCGGAGCCGGCACGCTACTCCTGACCGGCGACAACTCCGCCCTGACCGGCGCGGTTTCGCTTTCCGGCGCGACGCTCACGCTCGGAGACAACAACGCCATTGGCAATGCGAGCCTTTCCCTAACCGGCAGCGCGGGTGTGAACTACGTGAGCGGCACGACGATCACCAACGCGATCAGCGTCGCCAACGGCGCGACGCTCGATGCCAACGTCGCGGCAGGCAGCAGCGCGACACAGTCCGGCATGTTGTCGGGCGCGGGCGCGCTGGACAAGAGCGGCACGGGTACGCTGACCCTGACCAACGCCAACACCTACACTGGCGCAACGACGATCTCAGCCGGCGCGCTCCTGCTGAGTGGCGCAGGCAGCATCGCGCAATCGAGTGGCGTTGCCGATAATGGGACGCTCGACATCGCAGCCACCACCGCGGGCACTTCGATAACCAGTCTCACAGGCAGCGGGACCGTGGCACTCGGCGCGCAAACGCTCACGCTCACGAATGCGAGCGGCACGTTTAGCGGCGCCATCGGCGGCACGGGGGGACTGAGCGTCAGCGGCGGGACGGCCACGCTCAGCGGCGCGAACACCTACACCGGCAATACGACGATCGCGGGCGGCAGCACGCTGGCACTGAGCGGCGCGGGCAGCATCGCGCAGTCTGCCGACGTGATCAATAACGGTACGCTCGACGTCTCAGGCACCTCTGGCAGCGCTACCGTGCAAAACCTCACGGGCACCGGCAGCGTGAATATCGGCGCCCAGAACCTCACGCTCGCCAACGCGAGCGGCACGTTTAGCGGCGCCATCGGCGGCACGGGGGGGCTGAGTGTCAGCGGCGGGACGGCCACGCTCAGCGGCACGAACACCTACACCGGCAATACGACGATCGCGGGCGGCAGTATGCTGGCACTGAGCGGCGCGGGCAGCATCGCGCAGTCTGCCGACGTGATCAATGACGGTACGCTCGACGTCTCAGGCACGTCTGGCGGCGCTACCGTGCAAAACCTCACGGGCACCGGCAGCGTGAATATCGGCACCCAGACCCTCACCCTCGCCAATGCGAGCGGCACGTTTAGCGGCGCGTTCGCGGGCTCGGGCCGCATCGTCAAGGCTGGCTCGGGCTCGTTTGTGATCAACGGCAACAGCTCGTCGTTCAGTGGCACGACCGAACTGGACGCGGGCCTGCTCGAAGTCGGCGACATTGACCACCCGCAGGCCACGCTCGGCGGCAATGTCCTGGTCAACGTGAACGCGACACTGCGCGGTCACGGCACCGTGCTCGGTGACGTAAGCGACGACGGCACGGTGGCGCCGGGCGGCTCGATCGGCACTCTGAGCGTCGGCGGCAACTACACGCAGGCCGCCACCGCGACGCTGTCGATCGAAGTGAGCCCGACGGCGGCCTCGCAACTGAACGTGAGCGGGCGCGCGACGCTGAACGGCGTGCTCGCGATTACTTACGATCCCGGCACCTACTCGGCGACGCGGTACACGATCGTCTCCGCCGCTAACGGTGTGAACGGAGAATTCACGAGCACGACCACGACGCTCGAGAGCGGCGCGAACCTCGGTTCCCTCAAATCGTCGCTGGTGTACGACGCGAACTCCGTTTCCCTGGTGCTGGCAGACCCCACAGGTTCGGCCAATGCACCCGTGGTCGTCGCGCCGACCGACACGAGCATCTACGCGGCGCTGGGGACAGCAGCGGTGCTCAACGCGCAGGGCACCACGGCGGCACTACTCGATCGCACGGCACTGCCGGGCGGCGCGACCACCGGCGCCCCGAACGGCTGGGTCACCGCAACGGGCACGCAAACGAAGGTCGGTGGGTCCAGCGGCGAACCCGGCTTCCGGGCGAACCAGTATGGCTTCCTGGCCGGGCTTGAGGAAAGCGTTGGCGACTACGCGCTGGGCATCGCAGGCGGATACACCCACTCGGATCTCGACGAGCAGACGACCGGCGACTCCGGCACGATCGATTCCCTGCGCGCTGCGCTCTACGTGAGCCGTTGGCTCGGGCCAGTCGGCGTCTCGGGAACTGCGGGCTATGGTGTCGATTTCCTGTCGCAGAAACGGCCGTTTGAAGGCGTGGGCACGGCCGAGGGCGATCACATGGGCCAGGAGTTCACGGCAGCCGCGCAGGCCAGCCTGCCGCTCGCGCTGGGTGGATTCACGCTCACGCCGCGCGTCGGCCTGCGCTTTGCCTATTTCCACGCGAACGGCTTCGGCGAAAGTGGCGCTGCAGGCCAGGATCTGAGCGTTGGCACGGACAACGTCCGAAGCCTCCAGCCGTACGTCGATATCTCTCTCGACAAGACGTTCGGCGATGCGCTCCGGCCGGTGAACGCGCAGGTGCGTCTTGGCTACGCACACGAAGTGCTTGATGCAAATCGGGCGCTCAGCGTGGGATCTCAGGACGGCACGCTCTTCACCGCGCCAGGGACGAGCCTGCCGCGCGGCTACCTCTCCATGGGCGTAACCCTCGGCATGCAACCCGCGAAGAACCTGACCATCTCACTGGGTTACGACGCGCTCATCAATACGACCCACGCGTCGGCGCAGGCAGGCAGCCTGAAGGCCAACTACCGGTTCTGACTGGAATCGACATGGCGTGGCCGCCCCGATTTTGCGGGAGCAGCGCAAATCGGGGCGGTTGGCCCACATGCCTCGCCGGGTTCGGTGTGCGTTGTATCTACAACATACTGCCGGCTGCGTACAGACTTTCCGCTGCTGAGGTGCCCCGCCGAAACGTCGGGATACGCTCTGGAAGGGCGTGTCCGGGTACAGACATTTTTGTGCACCATCAATTTGCTCGCTTGTAATCGATGACGCGTGTGACCGCTTCACTGCAAGAAGAGACAAAGCGGTGCCTTGTCGTCGAATGGCAGAGAAGGGTCGGCTACGGAAGTTCAAGGTCGCGACGCCTCCGAATCTCGGATGGTCGACCTCCTACTTCCGCGTTCGGCCAGGTACGGCCAGTCGGTGATATGGTGTCCCAGACATTCGGACGCCCGCTTCGCGCCAATATCGGCCCTCGACCTCCATGCGCCCAAGATGATTCCCTCTGCCCGGTACAACACGGCATTCGACGTCAACGTGGCGTTGCCCGCTGTTGCTTACCGAATGGCACTTCCCAACGGGGGGCTGCTAGGCGCGCTGATGGCGTCCCCATTGCTGGCCTGGCTCACTTTCGATTTCGCAAGTTTTCGGCACTTCGATGCGTGGAGCACAATAGCGAATACGAGTGCGAACAGACCGACGGGGCCGTGGAACATGAGCCGCGCGGCCTCACCCATCGCCAGCGTGTCTGCGACCAGATTGAACGTGTTAGCCAAAAGGAAACGCGCAAGGGCGAGTGCGAATAGCCGTCGCACGTAGCTCGATGGCATATTTTCCGTAAGTCCGTTACCCGTAATAGCCGCGACGCGCGTCGCGATCAGTTGAAGCACAACCATTGATGGAAACGAGAGCGTGCATACCCACAGCAGATTGAAGCCAAACCGTGCCCCTGCTCAGGTCATCCGCTGTAGGCGCTGTGGCGTAGGGTCAGCAACGGCGCGGTTGGGCGCAACACGTGTTCCCGCGCTCTCGCGCGACGACTGACCGTCATTGACGAGGAACTCACTGCACAACGGGCCAGGCGCGGGCGGCGTGGCGAGCGCGCCATGAAGCGGCTCGGCAGAACCACCGGGGGCCGACAATGGAATCTCGCCTTTCCTTCGCCAGCAGTCGAAAGTACGAGCGCTGTCGATTCCAACGGGACGACCGGCTGGGCGCTCGTACTGATGGTCAATTTCACCGGGAGACAACAAGTTGCGACGTCCGCGTGTCGCTCGTTCAGTTCGCCGTCCATCGATGTACCCGGCCGCCATTCCGCTCCCCTCTCGCCGTTATGCAGCCGGCGCAGGACCGGCCGCTTTTCAGTCGTGCGTTGCACAAACCTCGCAGTCGGCGGGCGGCGTTGAACCGCCGAACGAGCGGCGGGAACAAAGGGTGCTCAAAAATGCTGGCGCGACATGCCCGAAACGGGCATTGTTCAGGCACTCCGGCCGGAAACTCATATCGGGCGGCGCTTGTGCGACTGGAGGCTGGAAACTCCGATGATCGAGAACCCCGGAAGTCTTGAACGGAAACGCCGCTCGGCCGCTAAATTGACTGATCAGCAAACGCAAGTTCGAACATGAACGCCAATACCCCCTCGCCGGCCAGCGAGCCGTTGCGGGCCGCACGTATCGTCGCGATCGGCGCCTCGGCCGGCGCGCTTCAGGCGCTTGGCCGATTTTTCCGCGCGGCGAATGCAATACCGCCCGATATCGCTTTCGTGGTCGTCGTTCATCTCGCTCCCGACGCCGAGAGTCATCTGGCCGAGTTACTGGCGCGGGCGACTCCCCTGGCCGTGTCAGTCATCGAAGACGGAGCGCCGATTGAGGGCGGTCACGTCTATGTCATCCCGCCAAAGTTCTCCGTCAGCGTTTTCCATGGATTGTTCAGGCTGTCGCCCGCCGTCGGCCGGCCCGAGATTCCCATGCCGGTCGACCGCCTGTTCAAATCGCTCGCGACGGACCAGCACGAGCGCGCGATTGGCATCGTACTCACCGGCGCCAACGCGGACGGCGCAGCGGGCCTGCGCCTGATCAAGGCCGAAGGCGGCATGGTGATGGCGCAGGACCCGGAAACGGCCGAGCACGACGCCATGCCAGCGCACGCCATCGAAACAGGTCTGGTCGATTACGTCCTGCCGGTCGAGGACATGCCGGCAGCGCTCATCGAATACATCAGTCGGTCGGAAGCCGTCAGCCTGTCGGCCTCTGCCTCCGACGGCGATTCCCCCGATCTCGAGCCGGTGCTCAGGACCCTGGCGGGCGCGGGTTTCGAGTTCCGGGGCTACAAGCGCGGGACCCTGGAGCGCCGCGTCGCGCGCCGCATGAGCGTCAACCGGGTCGCCAGTCTTCAGCTCTACTGCGACCTGCTCAGAAACCGGCCTGAGGAGGTCGAGGCACTCAGTCTGGACATGATGATCGGTGTCACCGAATTTTTCCGCGATCCGCAGGCCTGGCAGGCGTTGTCCGAGCGGGTTCTGGCGCGCCTGCTGGATGAACCGGCAGGTGATCAACCATTGCGCGTATGGATCCCCGCCTGCGCCCCGCCTGCGCGACGGGTGAGGAAGCCTATTCGATGGCAATGCTGCTGGCCGAGGAGATCGAAAAGCGCGGCGATTCGCGAAAGTTCATGATCCTTGCGTCAGACGTAAACCGCGCGGCGCTCGCGCGGGCGCGGCTGGGCATTTACGCGCCGGGCGTGGCGTTGCCGCTCGGGGAGGCGCGCCTCGAGCGCTTCTTTCATGCGCGCAACGACGGCTATCAGGTCCGGCAGGAGATTCGCGAGACGATCCTGTTCACACCGCAGAACCTGATCGCCGATCCGCCGTTTTCCCGCGTCGATCTCATCAGTTGCCGGAACCTGCTGATCTATCTCGAGCCTGACGCACAACAGCGCGTGTTCGAGCTGTTTCACTTCTCGCTCAATCCGAAGCGCTATCTGTTCCTCGGGCGCTCCGAGAGTACCGATCCCGACTCGACCCAGTTTCACGAGGTATCCAAAGCCTGGCGCATTTACCAGCGCAGTCCCCTGGCCGGTCCCGGCGTTTCCGGCTATCGCTTTTCGACACGGACCGTGCGTCGTGAGGAGTTCCCGCCCGCGAGCCGCGTAGGCATCAGGAACAAGGGCTACGCGGAGCTGGTGAATGCCACCTTGCTGGCCGAGCACCACGCGGCGTCCATCCTGGTCAACGCCTCGCACCAGGTCCTGTATGTGAGCGGCGCGGCGGACGAATATCTGAGCCAGCCTGCGGGCGAGCCGACCGGCAACCTCCTCGACATGGCGCGCGAAGGCCTGCGCCTGAAGCTGCGGATCGCACTGCGCCGCGCACTGGATAACGACTCCGCGACACCGGTTAGCGAAGTCGTGTCGAACGGGGAGATGCCGGCGATCAAGATCACCGTGACGCGTCCGTTCGATACGGCGAATTCCGGCAAGGCCCTGCTCGTGCTGTTCGCCCGGCTGCCTGTGGTCGATCGCCCGGCTTCCCCTGTTCCGTCGGGGGTGGATTCGGATCTCTGGCACCTGGAGAGCGAACTCCGCACGACCCAGACGGCTCTTGGCAGCACGATCGAGGAACTGGAAGAAAGCAATAGCGAACTCAGGGTGTCGAACGAAGAAGTGCTTTCCATGAACGAGGAACTGCGCTCGGCCAATGAGGAGCTCGAAACTTCGAAAGAGGAACTGCAGGCAGTCAATGAACAGCTCAGCCAGGTGAACTCGCAGCTCGAACAGAAGCTGCACGAGCTGGAGGCGCTCAACGCGGACGTCACGAGTGTTCTGGCCAGCACGGAAATCCCGACCATGCTGCTCGACGAGCACGGCATCATCAGGCGGTTCACACCGAGTGCTGCGCGGTTGTTTGGCCTCGCGCCAGCAGATACGGGCCGCGCCATTGCCGAGGTGCTCGGCGCGCCCCTGGGCGATGCGCTGATGCTGGACACGGAGCGCGTACTCTCCGGCCTCACCCGCTCCGCGGAAAAGGAGGTCCAGGCGGCGACCGGCCTCTGGTACATCCGCCGCATCACGCCCTACACCGCGGCTGACGGCAGGCCGCCCGCTGGCGCAGTCATCACATGGACGGATATCACGCCTGTGAGGCGTTCCAATGAACGCGCGCGGCGCCTGGCAGCAGTCGTGCAGGACTCCAACGATGCCGTCACGGTATTCGACCTGAGAGGCCACTTCCTCGCATGGAACCGGGCTGCCACCCGTATGTATGGCTACAGCGAGGAAGAAGCGCTGGGCATGTCCGTCTCCGACCTGCTGCCGAGCGGGGCAAGACACGATCATCTCGACTTCATCCGTCAGGCGTTGCACCACGAAGCGCTCCATTCCTACGAAACGCGGCGGGTCGCGAAGGACGGGCATGTACTCGATATCTGGCTGACGATGTCGATTCTGCTCGATGATTCGGGCAGCGCGGTAGCGGTCGCCTCGACCGAGCGCGACATGATCGACCGCAGTGCGAGCAACGCGCAGCTCCGGGAGCGCGCCGAGCAACTCGCACTGGCCGACCGGCGGAAAAACGAGTTTCTGGCCATGCTTGGCCACGAGCTGCGCAATCCACTGGCGGCGTTATATTCGGCCGGCAACCTGCTCGCCTCGGCGGCGGCGCCAGAAGCCCAGAAGATCTGGGCTGTAGGCGTCATCCAGCGGCAGGGAGCAGCCATGATGCATCTAGTGAACGACATGCTTGACCTCACACGGATCACCAGCGGCAGCATTGAACTGAACCGGCAGACGGTCGCGCTGAAAACCATCGTGCAGAGTGCCGTAGAGGTCTGCCAGCCAATCGTCGAAGAACGTCATCACCGGCTGTCGGTCTCGCTGCCCGACGAACCGGTCTTTCTCTACGCGGACCCGACCCGGCTCTCGCAGGTCATCGAGAACATCGTGATCAATGCGGCCAAATTCACCGCATCCGGCGGATCCATCGAGCTACGTGCGACCACCCGGGCCCATCGTTTGTCGCTGAGTATCAAGGATAGTGGGCGAGGCATCCCGCCGGACATGATCGGCAGCCTCTTTGACATGTTCGTTCAGGGCCCCCCCTCCGATGCACCACGCCATCGCGGGCTGGGCGTTGGCCTGTCCATCGTCAGGCGCCTGGTCGAGCTGCATGGCGGATCGGTCAGCGCGCTCAGCGACGGTCGCACCGGTAGCGAATTTATCGTCGACCTGCCGCTGGATGCGACTCCGCACGCCACCGAGCGCGACGCGATATCGCCATCGGCCACCGCGCTTCACAAACGGATTCTTATCATCGATGACAACGCGGACGCGGGCGAAGCGCTTGCGATGCTTTTGACCATCGCAGGACACGAGGTCAAGACCTGCGTGGACGGTGCTTCGGGTATCGCCATGGCGGCGAGCTTCGATCCGGATGTCATCCTGCTCGACATTGGATTGCCCGACATCGATGGCTATGAAGTCGCGAAAAGGCTGCGTGGCGCAGAAACCGGGCGGCGCGTGACCTTGATTGCACTCACGGGCTATGGGCTGCCTGCGGAACGTAGCCGGACAGCCGAGGCAGGATTCGACCATCACCTCACCAAGCCAGTCGATCCTGAAGACGTGATTCGACTCGTGGTCGCGCGTACCTGACTGCGCGCTGCCCCGATAACGTGGTGAAACCTTCGACACGCTGAAAGGGGCCGCTGATCATGCACCAGCCCCCACTCGCCTGAGAGCCCGCGGTATCTGACTCTGCACGCCATTGGGCGTGTATTGCGGATGCCCCTCACCCCCGATTACGCTCGCGCATCGCAGTCTCCTCCGAGATCGCAAACCGCGTCCTCCGGTCCGCGGAGAAGGTCGATTGCGGCCTGCCCCGCGACTTCAGCAATGAGGTATGCCCATCGGCGGGTATACGGCCCATGTCGTAGCAGAACACGTCTTCCGGGATCTCCAATCACGCTGAGACTCGGTCCGCCTTTTATCTGGAAAGTCACCTCGTACAGGTCCTCCGCAGATGGAATGAGTTCGACATGGATTTCAAATCCACGATATGTGATCGCCCGGTGCATAGGCCGCTCCGTTGCGTTGAAAAATAGATGCACCTCGTGAAGGAAGCGGACGACCACCGTTTCCCATATCAGGATCTCGGTCGGCAGCACGTAACGCCGCCAGGGATAACAACCAGTCACGACGTGGCTCGCGGACTTGTCGTCCTCAAACCCTGCTGCGCAGCAAGCAGTGGCGTTGAACAACAGCCCTCGTACGCGGGCGCATCCAGCGTGCCCGACACGGATCCCAAGGGCCGGGGCGCGAAGCGAATACCGGAAAAAGACAATGATTCCGGTCACCAGCCAAGGTGAACAATTCGCAGGTTTAAGTTTCTCGCGAGATCTTACGCTCGCGCTCTTCATGCACGCGCGGACTCGCCGACGATGCCGGCGAAGGAGTTATATGCTATCGCCTCGTCTTTCTCCTGTTGACCTTGGGCGGACGCAAGGCAGCGGTCCAAAATGCAACGGTCCCGCGTTTGGCTGCTGCCGATGCATGTCCTCTCGCAGAACCTGCGATGGAATTCGCGCCGCTCAGCCACATGCTTAGAAGCGGGTTCTTCTTCGTCCATGGATTTTTCATTTCGATCTCTCCTGCTGGAACCAATTACAAGGCCCCGCGGGCCGCGATGACGCCGAACGGGGTTGTGGGGCAAGAGCCAGGACGCTCTCTTGCTGAAATTAGACAGGACGTTGGATTCCGCCATACCGGTCGTGGGCAGTTGCGCGATACGTCCCTGCAGAATGAACCTGCGCGGCGGGCCCACCGGGTCCCAGATCCTGTCGGGGAAATAATCCGTCGCCTGGCGCCTGTCACCGGATCTGATGGGCCGGGTCAGCGCCACTTCACTTCATTCCCGGCTACGGATTCGCCCCTCGCACTGGTCGCCTGCGAGCGGGCTTCCGATGAAGCTCGATCGCAGCTGCCGTTGCGGGGAACTGATCCAGCATGATGGATTGCCACGCCGGAAGGTTATCGGGGCGCTCCGAAACTTTATCCTTAGGAAAACTGTTGCATTCCTCAACGCGTCCTGACTGTCTGAGCCTGATGTGCCGCACCTCGATCTGAATCGGCTTCCCTTGAGAGAAGACATGACGTCTCGTGTAGGTGCTACGGGTAAAAAGAGAGCATTCCTAAAAATAGGCGTCCGGTGTGGTCCGTGCGGCCGCGGTTCTCGCGGTCGCACTCGTTTTCACTTACTCTTACTTCCTACCCTGGGTGCGGCCTCGTCAGGCGGAGCCTCGCCCGGTGAAAGCTCGCCAGGGGCGTCTTCGTCTGGGACGTCTTCTTCGGGATCCGTTCCGGGCAGGTCACTTTCCTCAGTGTCTTCGATCCGCGTCGCGCCGCCCGTCGCCGGCGCATCGCTTGCCGGAAATGTGTCTTCGACAGCTTCGTCGATGGCGTCGTTCGACTTTTCGTCGGGTGTGCGTTGCTCAACAGTTTTGGTCGCCATGGTTCGCTCCTCGCAGGTTTGTGGCATTCACACAAGCGCAATCGCTGTGCCGCTGGCGCGCCATCTTCACACTCATCGCCTGCCTGCGCTTCCAGGGAGCGCAGGCAATCGACACCCTGCGCGAGTAAACATTCGATTCATATAGCCTGGCGACTTCCGGGCTTTACCGCCCTTAAGGGTGGACCCACTATCACCGGGCGAAAACCTGACAGGGTTCGAATGTCTTCGATTGAGACCGCGCACTGAAAGGCGCTGTTGTCTCGTCGGCCTGCGCAGCGCCAATTCGCTTCACACCGAAGCAGTGACCAGCATGCAGTTTAGTGGCGTTGCTGTTGTTCCTGACTGCCTTGATGTCGTACGCGGCGTTCTGTACGTGTCCCCGCATGCTTTTCCCTTTCATCTATAGCAATCTGGTGACGCAGGTATCGAGCAACGCGCGAAGTGTGCCGTGACGATGCTCGGCAAGGAGGTGAGCCACGACACGAAGCACTTCCGGATTGTGAACCATGCCCCAGTGACTGACGTTGTCCACTTCGATGTTCCGGTGATACTCGGACTCCGTTCCGGCACATCCTGCCCAACCGACGACACCATCGGATGGCGAATATACCGACGTACAAGGAACCACTGGGTCGATACTCAACCGTCTGAGCAGCGCCTCATCCATCGGTGACACTCCGCCGTTCAGGAGCGTGCAAAGCCAGCCGGCATGGGTCGAGTTTGGCTGGTCAGCAAACGGAGTCGCGAGGGTGATAGCCTGCCTTACGAGCTTCGGATGCCTCTTCGCAATCTCGCGGGCGTACACTCCGCCAAGGCTCCAACCGATTAACGAAGCGGAGCGACCATTCTGGCTATATATCTGCTTCAACTGCTCGCTTAACAGGTCGAGAAAGCTGTCGAAATCGGTATCGGGCCATTGGTTGACGCCTTGTTCCCAGTCATGGACTTCGTAGTTCAGCTCTCCCAGCCTTCCTCGCAAGCCCTCGGTCGCATATCCGCTGACACCCAGGCCCGGAAAAACGATAACAGGGTGGCCGTCGCCTCGCGGCAACGGATGCGATAGCGGAGCAAGACCTGCAACGTAGTCGGCGATGGCACGGAGGGGTTCCAGCGCGAGAAGTATCGCTGGAGGCGGCGTTAATTCAAGGCTTTCCATCGAATCTCCGTGGACACCGCTTTTGGGTTCACTGCGCACCGTTAAAATTCGCAATAACGAAGAGTGGCGCGCAGGTGTTGCGAACAAAAACGCCCCCTAAGGACGTGGCCAACGAGGCCTCGTCAATCGTTAGGGGTGGGCGGAATCGGCAAGAGTCCCGAAAATGCTGCGGGATATGACCGGAACCCGGCACTACGAGTGAGTGCGTAAATCATGTCACGTCGCATGGAGCACGGAGACCACGTGCAACGCGACAAAACCGGTCCGTGAAACCATCTCTATTCGGCCTTGACAAGGCTCGTACCGAAGGAAGCATCCTTCGTGAGGTTCTCGACGAATCCCTGCGCATCACGCACATATTGCTGGTATTGAGATGGCGCGGTTGCAGTTAGCCCAATCTGAACACCTGACACAATTTCGTAAACGTGGCGGCTGTACGCCGCGATTTTTTCCGCAGTTGGCTGCGCGAGGTTGGTTGACAGCGCTATCAGCTCCTCAGGTCTCGCGGCCAATGCCCTGGCCATCAGCGCCTGGTTTTCAGCGAGTGTCGCCTTGACTACCTGAAGATTCAGTTCGGTCAATTTTTCGATGCCATCGAGCACGGTGCTCGAGAAAGCAAATAGCTGCTGGATACCGGTATTTTGTGCGTCTACCGGATGTTGGGGGGTAAGTGTGCTCATGAATGCTCCAGATAGGGGACACGACGAGTGCACGGACACTAAATGGATCAGGAGCACGGGTCGCTGGCCAACGGCCAATTGCTGCGACGCAACAAAATTCATTGTAGGCGCATTTTTCTTGAAGTCAATTGCACCCTAATCATTTAATCTGACGGTGACTACAAGCCCTGCTTCCTCGGTCAAATTATTATAAGTACAACGAAGCAGAGGAAAATCCGGAGAAGGGAACTCCTTCTGGAGCCCCCTTTCGTTCTCACTTCATAGCCTCTCCCACACCGAGGTCAGCGCCGGTCGTCGGGTCGGAGGAAGTGTCGGACGCCGTACGCGAGGCCATGGCACGAAGAACCTCGGCGTCGTCGGCGGACACCTTGACGGTAGCCAGGCCATCACCCCCGTCCACGGCAGGTGTCGGCGCATCGACAAACTCCCATTCGGGCCCCTCATTCCACGGGCCCCGCGGAGCGCCATCACTTGCGGACATTTTGTAATAGACGCTTCTAAATTCCGGGACCCCGGGAAGCTTTCCTTGCGGGAAATTCGGCAGGATTGAGTGAAGCGCTTTTTCGAATGACTTCTGATGTGCGATTTCGCGCGTCATCAGAAAGCCCAACGTTTCCTTGATGCCGGGGTCATCGGTCACGTTAATCAGCCGTTCGTAGACAATCTTGGCTCGCGCTTCCGCAGCGATGGTCGACCGAAGGTCGGCGGTAGGTTCGCCGATGGTGTCGACATAGGCCGCCGACCATGGAACACCGGCGGAATTGGTCAGTGCGGGACCGCCTCCATACAGCAGCGCTGTTATGTGGGAATCGTTGCCGCCGCCAGTCATGCCGCGATAAAGCTCAGCTTCACTTTCAACCGCTTCTGCTAGCTGACCCTTTGCCCCTTTGTTCGACGATTTCCAGGTGGCTCAGTTCTTCCGTTGCAATGTCGAACAGGAGGTCCTTGCGACCGGGGTCGTCCTCGCCCACAGCCTGAGTGAAATACCGGGCATGCCGCACCGAGCTCGCCCTGGGGTCCTCCAAATTGCTCGAGCAGCAGATTTGCGAGGCCGGGATTAGGCGTGGCAACACGCACCGTGTATTGAAGGCGCTTGTTATGGACAAACATGGTGTTCTCCTTTCAGAGCGCGGCAACGGCGGCGCACCGTCACTCGCGCAGGCAAGAAATTCGGGAGTCGTGAGAGCGGCAGCTGTCGCGCACCGCTTTCACGACGGACGTCTCAGAAGGATGAGTTCTGGCGAGAGGCGGCAAACGCACCGCACATGGGCAGGGAGACTGCGACCCGGGGACAGCATCGGGCTGGGAGACTGCGTACTTCGTTCCGCATGACGCGTTCCCGAACAATGCGTACGCAATGAATTTATTTGCTGGATTTTCAGGACGTTGGGAATAGCCGTTGCGTGTTTTGATAGTCGAGATGGCTGTGGGCCGTTTGGCGCGTCCCACATTCTCTCCTCCATTTTCTACCCTCTTCTGAGAGCAAATCATGACCGCAAAGACTGTGAAAGACCTGTTTGTTCACTCGCTGTCCGACGTCTACAGCGCGGAAAAACAGTTGACCAAAGCGCTGCCGAAGATGGCGCGTGCGTCGACGAATCCGGAATTGAAGGCGCTGTTCGAAAAGCATCTGGAAGAAACGCACGGGCAGGTGGCGAGAATCGACCAGGTTGTCGAATCTTGCGGTATCAAGCTAAAGCGAATCAAGTGCGCCGCGATGGAAGGGCTTGTCGAGGAAGGCGGCGAGCAGATTGAGGAAATCGAGAAAGGTCCCGTCCTCGACCTTGCCCTTATCGGAGCAGCTCAAAAGGTCGAGCATTATGAAATCGCGACCTACGGGACGCTCGCTGCGCTGGCAGAAAAGCTCGGAGAATCCGCTGCCCGGAAGCTGTTGCTCGATACGCTGAAGGAGGAGAAGGCGGCCGATGAAAAGCTGACGGTGCTGGCGCAAGGAACTATCGTCGAAGAGGCGATGGCTCAATAGCCCTTGCTGCAGGTAGAAGCGGCTGTTCCATAGAGGACGGCCCTGTCCCAGGGGCGCAGTCATGGCGGAAACTCGACCACCTCAGTATTCCCGGCATGCTGGCAGGCGCGGGTGCGCGCCTGCGGGGTGTCTCGACCAGGAACCGCCAACCCACTCCTGACGCTCAACCACCACCCGACGCCGGGTCGGCAGCGGACGAAGGTGCGGCGGTCGCCGCCTTCTTGTGCATCTTTTTGTGCGAACTCGCTGTTGCGGGCGCCATGGTATTAGCCCCTGACGCGCCTGAGACCGTCTCGGTCGAGCCGCTAGAGTTTGGCTTGCTCATTCCTGTGCCGCCTTGTCCTCCGGCCGCACCGCCGCCCGCGCCCTGGGCGAAAACGCTCCCCGATGTTCCAAACAGAAGTACCGAGATCAAAATTCCTTTCGTCGCAACTCGCATGGTCGTCTCCTCGAACATAAATCGGTCAACACCGAACGGCGCTAATCCGTATGTTCGGGACCGCAATTCGCATACCGTGCGCTGGTCAAAACAGCGTCGAGCTTATCGACCGACCGGAACTTCTGTTGCGAACTGGCAGAAAAACCGGTGCTGGACGAGGACAATACCAAATCTGCTTCGTGTTCTTGAGATCCTTTATTGTTATTAGGAATGCATAATACAAACTTGTGCATATGGTGCAGATGCCATGAACGCCATCGCACAGGGGCGACCGGACGTGGATGTACCGGACGTCAGGATGCCCAACCTGGAAGGCGTGAATCTGGTCTGGTTGCTGAAGGGAGCGCCCGCGCGCGCCGATATTCCCGTTGTACCGATGTCTGCTGCCGGGCGGGCCGCACTTCCATTCCGCGCATTCCTGTCAAAGCCGTTCACTGCGGCCAGATTGGTGGAAGCCCTGCACGCAGCGCTGCCGCCGTGGTGCCTCCGGATTGGGCCGGTCAAGACCTGGCTCGCTCCTCAGAGCATGCCTTGACATCAGCTGCTGCCTGCACAATGTCCTCGTCGCTCGGACTCTTCGTCGACAGCCGAAGGTAGGCAGCGGCGAGGCGTCGCAACTCCTCTTCGGTCGCATCCTCGATTCCGATTAAATGATTGTCCGCAGCCCGGTGAGAAGCGAGAAGCTCATTAAGCTTGAGATGCACCGCGACACTGTCCTTATTCTGACTCTGCTGAATCAGGAAGACCATAAGGAATGTGACGATGGTCGTGCCCGTGTTAATCACCAGTTGCCAGCCATCTGAGTAATGGAACAGCGGTCCTGTGACAACCCACGCGACAATGGTCGCTACGGCAAGGCAGAAGGCCGCCGGTGACCCTGCCCAGCGCGTCACCAGACTGGCGAACGCGTCAAATGCCCGAGTCAACGGATGCTTTCCCGCATATGCCGGGCTTGCCGTATCGGGAACCGTATCCAGTTCGTCGGTCGGAGCCGGGGCTTCGCGTTCTGGTTTCATCGGCCTGCTCCGGAATGTTGGTCAACGATTGCAGCAAAATGCGTGCCAATGCGCCAAGCACAGCTCGGTAGGCTGAGGGACGCCGCAAGTCCTGATTGCGCAAGCCGACCGTTCCCTCACCGCTGTCGCTGGGACTGCGTAAGAACGGCCTGCTCGCGCCGACTTACGTGCAACGTTTGCCACTCCTGTTTCGACTGAACATTCGGCTTGCCTGAAAAAATCATTCCGTCGATTAGGGCGCGCTTCATGCCGAGAAGCCTAAAATGAGGGTGTCGGCTTTCAGGGCCATGACGTGACAGGTAGTAGCGCCCGACGCCCGAGCGTTCTGCTTTGGGTCGTCAAACATCGTCACATGACCAGGCCCTCCGAAGCTAGCGTGGTCCTTCTTCTCATCCAACCAGTGGAAGCTGTGCATCGTTCATGGAAAGCAACCGGGCGCCCGCTGACAACGACGAGCTTGCTAACCGGCCGGCGCGGCAACCTGACTACGCGGCCGAAAACAAAGCGCTTGTCCGGCTCGCTAGAGCCCAGACTGGACCAAAAACGAATCTGTGGCAGGAAATCGCGGAAGCGGCACTCGCAGTCTGCGAAGCCGGCAGTGCAGGGATAAGCCTCGTCGAAGGAACCGGCGAAAATCGAAGCTTCCGATGGCAAGCTGTAGCGGGCGTTTGCGCTGACCTTCGCGGCAAGACAACTGCATGGAACGAATGCCCATGCGGGGTCACCCTCCAGAAGGGCACGCCGCAACTATTCATTCAGCCTCAGCTACAGTTCCCCTGTCTTCGGTTTGCGAACGTCTACGTCGCAGAAGGTGTCGTTGTTCCGATAGCCTTCGGCGATGTGCAGCTGGGCGCAATATGGGTGATGTCCCACACGGACAGCCGCCGGTTCGATTGCGAGGACATTCGGCTTCTTTCAAACCTCGCGGCGTTCGCCGGTACAGCACTGACCGTTGTGGCCACGCGCGACAGCGGAATTGAAAGCGACCAAAGGCACAATGAGTTCATCGCTATGCTCGGGCATGAACTGCGAAATCCGATGGCACCCATCGACAGCGCTATTGGTGCCGCTGCGCGATTGTGCGCGGATAACGCCAAGGCGGTCGAAGTATTGACCGTGGCTCAACGACAGATGAGACACTTGCGCACGCTTGTCGACGACTTGCTCGATGCAGCACGATTGAAGCACGGCAAACTTGCCATCAAGCACACGGACACATCTCTCAATGAAATTGCTTTCGACGCTGTAACGGCGGTCAAGCACCACTTTGAGTCTCGCCGGCATACCCTGAAAATGCATGGCCTCGATGCGCCTGTGCCGGTTCGCGCAGACCACGTTCGACTGAGTCAGGTTCTGGGCAACATCCTTTCGAACGCCGCGAAGTACACGCCGGTGGGCGGCGCAATCGAAATGACTGTTGATGTCGATGCCAATGCCGGGCCAGCTCCGGATGGCACGGTCATCATCACCATCAAAGATAACGGAATTGGAATTGACAGGACGGTGCAGCCGCATATCTTCGAACTTTTTGCGCAGTCTGCCCAGGGGCACGCGCGAGCTGAAGGCGGCCTCGGAATTGGCCTTGCCGTTGCGAAACGGTTGGTCGAACTGCACGAGGGCACTATAGCTATTCAAAGTGAAGGTACGGGCACAGGGACAGTCGTTACACTACGGTTGCCAATCCTTCGCGGGTCGTCGGAACAGATTCAGACCGAACGACCCTGCGATATTTCGACACCGGGTCTCGTACGACTTCTTCTGGTCGATGACAATCCGGACGCATTGATGTCGTTAGGCATGTTGTTGGAACTCGAAGGTCATGAAGTCACTACGGCAAACAACGGACGCGACGCAATTCGCCTTGTCGCCGAGATACGACCGGAGGTCGCAATCATCGATGTGGGGATGCCAGATGTTGATGGTTTCGACGTTGCGCGCGCTGTTCGCTCCGACCGCAGCCTGGATGACATCACATTGGTAGCGCTGACTGGATACGCCGCCGAGTCTGATAAATCGAGAGCACTGGCAGCTGGTTTCGACTATCACCTGACCAAGCCGCTCTCGCTTGAGAAGCTGCGGTCTCTGCTTGCGAATCGAAGTGGCGGACATTTGCGCGGCTTGATTTGACTGTGCAATATGAGGGCTCAGGCAATCAATGTCGAAGTCTCTCTGGGTGCCCACGGGACATCGCACGGTTGGAGCAAACGGGTCCAGGCACTTTGCGCGGCGGCAGCGATTGAGCAACAGGGCTACCTCAGTCTCAAACCCATCGAGGTCTCGCGCGTGTTAGGCAGTTTCGGTCAGATTTGGTAAGCATCCAAAGAAAAATCGGACTCCCAACTCCCAGGGCGTTGCCTTCCTCGACTGATTCAGCAATCTTCTTTGTGCGGCTGGGTCCGTCATCACAAGGTCAACGCGAGATACCGCATGTCCGCACTTAATCCTCCCTCCGGCGCCACGCGCGCATCTCTCTTCGACCAGTTGAAGGCCCGCGCCATGCTGCTCGGACTGTTCGTCGGCTCGATGTGGGTAACGTTTCTTGTGTCCGTTGCGATACCGTTCCTGCATCTGAATCGCCATGGTGTAGTGCCTCGAACGCTAGGCGGCCTCCAGGGCGTCCTGTTCGCCCCGTGGCTGCATGCGAGCTTCTTACATATCATGTCGAATACGCCGGGCCTGATAGTGCTCGGATGGCTGTGCATGTGGCCGCGAATCGCCAACTTTTGGCAAGCCACCGCCGGCGGGATGTTGGGCGCGGGCTTGTGCGCGTGGCTGCTTGGTTCGCCGTATACGATTCACATCGGTGCGAGTGGGGTCGTCTTCGGCTACGCAGGGTATCTCGTCGCGTATGGCTTCTATAGTCGAAAGTTCATCCCGATGCTAATCGCACTCTTCGTCGCATGCAGCTATGGCGTCAGCATGCTCTTTGGAGTGCTGCCGCTAACACCCGGTGTGTCTTGGCAGAGCCATCTTGGTGGCGCGATTGGCGGTATTATGGCCGGAAGACTCTTCTACCAAAATCCTCCGAAGCGACTTTGAAATTCTTCCTTAGCTGCGCTCAGTGAGCTGTTCGATGAAACGCTTCAGCCGCTTTGGCAATCGGGTTTCTCTACTTGCGTCATTCGAGAGGAGGCAGACTCCCTCGCAAACCGTGCCAAACATCGAGGAGACGTCAACTCGCTCGCCACCAGCATGCGCACCATCGCAATCCTCCAACGATCCGTCTCAGATTGAGCTCAAAAAGTAGCCGAGCGCAGTGAGGCGATTGTACTGGCGCGGACAGCCGCCGCAGGGGTTTCCAACCGCGCGTCGGTTTTTTGCTGCTTTCCGCTGAGAAGTTGGCTTGGTTGACCGGACCACTCCGTCAGCTGCCCTTGAACCCCTGACAGTGCGACCGGCGGCAGTGGGGTCGACTACGGAAATTCGACATCGGACGGGGTTCGGCCAAGCAACCACTTGAAACTATACTGGGGCACTTGGAGGATTCAATGGCTAATCACGACAGGCTGCATCCACTACGTCCGCTCCTGAAGAATTGGGTTTGG
>NZ_CAJHCQ010000041.1 GCF_904848665.1 Paraburkholderia hiiakae | reverse complement strand
GCCGATGATAGTGCGGATTGCCCGTGTGAAAGTAGGTAATCGTCAGGCTCCTTATGCTGTAACGTCCAGAACCCCGGTCTCTCCCAACGAGAACCGGGGTTCTGGCGTTTGGGCTCCTAAAAATAAGAAAACCGTCGAACGGGCAGCATACGTAGCATGCAGCTCCACCGCATGCTACTACCCGGATTCGCCTGGACAATCTTCAGCCCTCTCGCAAATAGCCCTGGCGCATCATAAAAGCGATGGGCATCGGTTCGGTGATTGCCACTCGTCACCTCCACTTTCACAACGCACCCACTTCCTCAAACCAACTCAGCCCCCGCAATCCGCGCGCTGCCGATACTGCGTCCTCGATGGCGTTCGTCGACTACCAAGCGGAGAGGAAGCGTGCGCAGACTAATGCTGCCGATCACCACGCTTTGCACTGTGGCTAGATAAAACTAGTCGCATTATCCGGGAGCACTCCGACGAAAAGGCGATAAGCGATGGTGTCCACGCTCGCATGCCAAAGCAACCACCAAACTCTGACGCGCCAAACAAAAAACCCGTCACTTACGTGACGGGTTTTTTCATTCCAGCACGGGGGCGCAGCGATAACCGCTTAGCGCTCCAGGAACGGCCGCAGCTTGTCCGCGCGGCTCGGATGCATCAGCTTGCGCATTGCCTTGCTCTCGATCTGGCGAATACGCTCGCGCGTGACGTCGAACTGCTTGCCCACTTCTTCGAGCGTGTGGTCCGAAGTCGTGTCGATACCGTAGCGCATGCGCAGCACTTTTGCTTCGCGCGGCGAGAGCGCCTTGAGCGCCTCGTCGATGGCAGCGCGCATGTTCGCGTGGATCGCGGCATCAGCCGGCGAGGCCGAGCCTGCGTCCTCGATCATGTCGCCGAGCGTCGCGTCGCCGTCGTCGCCCACCGGGCTTTCGAGAGAGACTGGTTGCTTGGCGATCTTGAGGATACCGCGCACCTTCTCTTCGGTCATGCCCATGCGTGCGGCCAAGTCTGCCGGATGCGCTTCCATGCCCGTTTGCTGCAGGATCTCGCGCGAAATGCGGTTGAGCTTGTTGATCGTCTCGATCATGTGCACCGGCACGCGGATCGTGCGCGCCTGGTCGGCGAGCGCACGTGTCACGGCCTGACGCACCCACCACGTCGCGTACGTCGAGAACTTCCAGCCGCGGCGATATTCGAACTTGTCCACCGCCTTCATCAGGCCGATGTTGCCTTCCTGGATCAGGTCGAGGAACTGCATGCCGCGGTTCACGTACTTCTTCGCGATCGAGATCACGAGACGCAGGTTGGCCTTGACCATCTCGCCCTTCGCCTGACGCATCTTCGATTCGGCGACGGTCATGCGGCGATTGATCGCCTTGATCTGCTGCAGCGACAGCGATGCGGCCGCTTCGATCTCGGCGAGCTTGCGCTGCTCCGCCTGGATAGCCGGCAGACTGCGCTCGATCGAGGGACCGTACTTGCTCGACGCGGCTGCGGCGCGCACGCCCCACTCCAGATCGGTTTCATGGCCCGGGAACTGCTCGACGAAGGCTTCGCGCGGCATGCCGCAACGATCGACGACGATGGAGAGCACATTGCGCTCGATCGCGCGAATCTGCGCGACCTGTTCGTGCAGCAGCGAGCACAGGCGGTCGATGGTGCGAGCCGTGAAGCGGATCGGCGCGAGTTCCGTCTGGATGTCGGCGCAGATCTTCATTTCCGCGGCCGACGCACGCGCGTTGGCGTCCGACGTGCAGGCCATCTGTTCGAACAGCGTGCGAACGCGCGCGAAGATCGCGAGGCTGTCTGCCTTCAACTGCGCGAGCAGGGCTTCGTTCGCCTTGCTGTTGTCGGCGTCGGCGTCGTCTTCGTCGTCGCTCGAATCGTCCGATTCTTCTACGTCGGAGGCTTGTGCGTCGACCTCTTCACCGGCGTCGGCGTCGGCCGCGGCAGGTTCCGGCGCGGCTTCGTCGCTGCCGACGCCGTCGACGAGCTCGTCGATACGCATTTCTTCAGCTGCGATGCGGTCGGCGTCGGCAAGGATGGTCGCGACGATCGACGGGCATGCCGCGATCGCCTGGATCATTTCCTGGAGGCCGTCTTCGATACGCTTCGCCACTTCGATTTCGCCGGCGCGCGTGAGCAGCTCGCTCGAGCCCATTTCGCGCATGTACATGCGCACGGGGTCGGTGGTGCGGCCGAATTCGGAGTCGACCGTCGAGAGCGCGACTTCGACTTCTTCGTCGGCTTCGTCGTCGGCCTGCTGGTCGGCGCGGGAATCTTCGTTCAGGAGCAGCGTGTCGGCGTCGGGCGCCTGTTCGTACACCTGCACGCCCATGTCGTTGAACGTGGCGACGATCGTTTCCAGCGCGGCCGTCTGCGCGAAGTTGTCGGGCAGATGGTCGTTGATGTCCGCGTGGGTCAGATAACCGCGTTCACGGCCGAGCTTGATGAGCGCCCGCATTTGATGCTGGCGTTTTTCGAGTTGCGAGCCTGCGTCCATGGGCGTCGTATCGCCGGACTTGTCTTTGGACGAGCGGCGTGCGGGGCGGGCAGACGAGGTGAGCGCGTCGTCCCGGTCATGGCTTGTCAATACATTCTCCTCGAAGGGATAGCCCGACAAGGGCAAAAAAGGTCACGCGCCAGCGGCATGGCGTCCTGGCGATGACGAAATTGCAGGGGAGTGGGCGGGGGCGCATGCCGGTCCCGCCAAGCGAGCGCCAAACGTCTGAAGACGTGGCAGCCTGGATTTTCGTGCAATGCAGAAAGACCGCGTATGGTAGTGCGTTACGGCATGCTAGGCAACCCGAATCGTCGTGTTTGCGGCACATTGTCCGCCTTCAGGGTCGTACCGCTTGCTCGCGCTCCACCTTACATGTTTCCTACATGAGTCCCTTAGACCATTTTTCAAGCGAATAGTTCACGTATTTGTGACTCGCCGGGCGCATGGCGCGCCGTTGTTCCCTGCTGATCTTCCGCTACTTCCCCGTTATTCGGTCGCCGTGCGTGGCAACGCTCACGCACGAATCGCGACAATACGTTGAACGCGTTTACCGGAAGAGCGGTTGACCGCATCCTCGTTGAGCGCGATGGTCGTGCCCTCGAGCGCGCCGGTCACGAGCGCGGGGTCGAAGGCACTATATAGACGTCCCGCTGGGTCGCGCGCGCTGTCGCCCTCGGTTACGCGCCAGCTTAGGTACAGCACGCCGCCGGGCTTGAGCAGTTCGACGAGGCGACGGCAGGCTGGCCCTATCTGCGCGACGGGCAAATGCATGATCACGGTTTCGCAGAGCACGTTGTCAAAGCACGCGGTGGGTACACCCTTCAGCCCGGGCAACGTGGCAAGGCCGAAGGCATATTGCGGATATTCAGCGGCAGCCTGTGCGACCAGACCCTCCGATGCGTCGTAGCCGGCGGTGGGATAACCGTGTGCGTTCAGCCACGCCACGTCGCGGCCCGATCCGCACCCGATGTCGACTGTCCTTCCCTGGTGCCGGAAATACTGCGTGAGACGCGCATAGAGGTCGTCGGGCGCAGGCTGGTTTGCCCATTCGGCTGCGTAGCTTGCGGCGCCACTCGTGTACGTCTCAATCGTCGTGGAGTCCATATGGGGCTCGGAGTCCTTGCGGACAAGGGGGAGGACGCTTCGAGACTACCCGATCCACGCACCGGCAGGCAGTAGTACGGCGATACCGGTACGGTTGCTGCCACGCACGCCTGCTGCCACGCACGCAGCGTCAGGGCGGGAATTCGTCGTATTGGGGGAGCGAGTCGGTGATCTCGAACCACGGCGCTTTCGAGCGCACGAACATATGGCCGGCGGCCCGGATATCCGGCGTATCGGTCAGCGTGCCGAGCGTCACGTGCACATACGCCCCTTCGCGCACAACTGAATAGAGCAGCGAGCCGCAGCGGCCGCAATGCACGTCATGGGCGGCCTGCGGATTGCCGTAGACCAACGTCTGCTCTTCGCCCTCGATCAGCCGCAGCGCCTCGCTTTCAATGCCCGCAAACGGCTTGAACGCGGAACCCGTCGCGCGGCGGCACTGCGAGCAGTGGCAATTAAATGCGTAGCGGAATGCATTCGCTACCGCATAGCGCACGGCGCCGCAAAGGCATTGGCCGTGCAAAGTGGCGGGCGCATTCGTGTGGGTGGGGGCAGTGTCGGCGGACATGATGGACGCGGTGCTCTGGTGGCGAATGTCAAATATTGCGAACGGGCGGCTGCCGTGTGTGCGCTCACATCATACGTTTGAGTGATCCGCGGCGCAGGAAAACGCCAAGGTCACCACATATGGGGATTTGCCGGCCAGCCATAGCTTCCGCACGGTTCGTGGCGCCCCTGCAACCCCGAAATGCAAGGCGATTCCCCCATAGAAGGTTACCTTTGCGCCCCCGCACAAAACGCATCTTCCTGGCCACCCCAATGAATCTACGCGGGCCGTTCCCTCAGCTCCTTCAATCCCTTGATGACGACGAGCAGCGCGCGACCGTGCTCCTCCGAGCCGTCCCACGCCTCGACGATCGCATTGCGCAGCAAGTCGTTGTAGGCGGCCGCGTGCCGACTGGCCGGGGGCGCCTTCACGCCATAGAAACTGCATAGCTTATTGAATGATGCGCTCCGGCGTATCCGCCGCCCGTTCGACGTGCGAAGACGCGAGACCGTAGGCTGACTGACCCCGGAAAGCCGCGCAATTTCGCTGGCAGAGCGTGAATCGTCCGATAACCGCCGCAGCAGTTCCTGCACCGGAAAATAAGTATCTGGGGCTTCCATGTCATGCATTATACCTATACAGTAACGGTTATTGAATTGCTCGCCGAAATCGGTGAGCGACTGCATTCCGAGGAAGTCGATGGCACTGAAACACCTACCGCCCACGTTCTGCTGGTCCCGTATCGGGCCAGAGGCTGGCGTTAATCTCCCCACACTGATCCTGCGTAAGGAGTGGGAGCGTCAGCAGGGCGGCGGGCGTTTCCTGTGGGGCATCGGTCAGTCGCTCGGCAGCAGCGCTCAGGTCGCCGCGCTGCGCACCGGCTCGCTCCTCGCCCTGTTCTCGCCGGCGGCGAGCCGCCCGCGCGCCGCGCAAGACAAGCGCGGCAAGCGTGCCGGCGTGGTTGTCTGGAATGCATGGGTCGATGCCAGCGGCCAGGTGCGCCAGCTTCCGCAGCACGTGTTCGTCACGAGCAGCGCCACGCTGCCCTCGGGCGCCGCACGCGAGCATCACTACGCGCTCGTGTGCGTCTCGCCAACCGAGCTCAGCGTCGGCAGTTCGCTGCGGGTGTTTCCGGAGCGGCTGCGCAGCGTGAGCACGGCGAAGCCGCCTGGCCGCTCGCAGGGCACGGTAGTGGTGGATTGCGTCGAGCGCGCCGCCGAGGCGGGCGGCAAGAGCCTTCCGCTCGTGTTCACGGCGGAGCTGGAGGCGCCGTACTTTGTGCGGCTTACGCAGCCCTCGCTCGTCAAGGCGCGCGAACTCGCGGCAATTCACGAGGCGTCGCGCATGGGCGACTTCGACACCTACGCGGATCTCACCAAACGCGTGCGCAGCGAGGCCTGCGCGCAGCAGGCGCGTGGCGTTACGCGCGATCTTTTCGACGTGCCGCCCGCCGAGCACACGGCGTCTTCACGGCTTGGCGGCGCAAGAACGCGCCACGTCTCCCGGGCGGGAGACTGGACGCAGCTCACGATGGAACTCTTCCATGGCGATTCACATCCGTTCACAAGAGGCCGAGGCCGCGCAACGCTTTTTTGAGGCGAGCCGCAACGTCGACCGGGCATTTCGCGCCCTGCGTGCCGAGGTCCGCGACGACGTCGCCGCGCCGCTCGCCTATGGCGCGGCGCAGTCGCGGCTCGACCACGCGCTAGACGAACTGGCGCGTGCGGAGGCGTTGTTCGATTCGGTTACTGACGTACAAGCGCGCCAGATCAAGGGTCATAAGGATCACTGAGGAACTGGCGCGATGAAGGCCGCACTCGGCTTGGCACCACAACTGGCGCAATCCAGGCCGCCAGTTTCGAGACGCGGCGATAATCGAACGTTACGCGTCTACACGCATCGCCATCTTCGGACGTTCGTTGTCCGAAGCCATGGCAGCGTTCACCACCATGTCGACCTCCCACGCTTCCCACGCCGCCGCGGCGCAAGCGCAAACAACGCAAGCAACCTTAGCCGCCGCCGAGTCCGCGTGGCAGCGCGGTGAAGCGGAAACGGCGCACGCCCTGTGCGAGCACCTGATCGCCGCAAATCCGCACGACGCCGACGCGCTAAACCTGGCTGGCCTGATCGAAAACGGGCGCGATCCGCTCGCCGCACGTGCGCTTATCGGCCGCGCGCTCGCCGAGCGGGAGGACCCGGTCTTTCTCGTGAACCTCGCCATGACGTGCCAGTGCGCTGCCGACCGGGACATCGCGATCCGGGCGCTGCATCGCGCGATCGATCTGCGGCCGGACTTCGCAGTGGCGCTGAACAATCTGGGCCACCTTTACGGCGAAGCGGGAAATTGCGCCGAGGCCTCGCACCATTTCGAGCGTGCTCTCGCGCTGGCGCCCGCCCATGCGGCCATCCACTTCAACTACGGGACCATGTTGTACAAGTCCGGCGAGTTCGCGCGCGCGCAAGCGGTACTGCGGCGCACGCTGGAACTCTCGCCCGGCCATGTGAGTGCCTGGAATAATCTCGCGCAGGTGCTGCTCGCCACGAACCGCAACACCGAGGCGCTGGTTGTGCTCGAACACGCTCGTACGCTCGCGCCGGACTCAGCCGACGTGCTCACGAATCTGGGCTGCGTGCTGCTGGGCGCGGGCCGTATCGACGAAGCGCAGGCCGCACTCGAACGCGCGCTCGAACGCGACCCGGGCAGGGTGTCCGCGTGGAACAACCTCGGCAACCTGATGATGCAGATGAGCCGCATCGACGAGGCGCGCGCAGCGTTCACGCGCGCCATCGAACTCAAGCCGGATTTCGCCGCAGCGCACCTCAATCTCGGCAATACGTGCAGCAAGTCCGGCAGCATCGACGAGGCCATTGCCTGCTATCGCCGCGCCATGGCCTGCGATCCCGCGCATACCGGCGCGAACAGCAACTTGCTGTGGTCGCTGATGTTCGCCATCGACGACGGCCACGCGCTGCGCGCCGAAGCCGAGCAGTTCTCGGCCCGGCACGAAGCGGCACTGTTGGCCGCAAGCGCGGTAGCGCACCACGCGAACACGCCCGAACCCGCACGGCGGCTGCGCATCGGCTATGTCTCGCCGGACTTTCGCAACCACTGCCAGTCGCTCTTTACGATGCCGCTGTTGCGCCATCACGATCACGAGGCGCTCGAAATTTTCTGCTACTCGCTGAGCACGCAGACCGACGAGGTGACGGCCCGGCTACGCGGTTTCGCCGATGTCTGGCGCGACGCGCACGAATTCGACGACGCGCGCCTCGCCCGGCAAATTCGCGACGATCGCATCGACGTGCTCGTGGATCTCACGATGCACATGGACGGCGCACGGCGCTTGTTGTTCGCGCGGCGGCCCGCGCCGGTGCAGGTGGCGTGGCTCGCCTACCCCGGCACGACGGGCAGCCCCTCGATCGGATGGCGTCTCACCGACCCCTGGCTTGATCCGGTGGGCGAGCCGCAAATCGACGATCAATACACCGAACGTTCGCTGCGCTTGCCCGACGCGTTCTGGTGCTATGACCCGCTGGCAACCGACGTGGCAGTGAACGCATTGCCGGCGCTCACGGCTGGACACATTACGTTCGGATGTCTAAACAATCCCTGCAAGCTCACCGACACCACGCTGGCGTTGTGGTCCGGCGTGTTCGCCGCGTTGCCGAACGCGCGGCTTCTTCTGATGGCGCCGCCCGGCAGCGCGCGCGAGCGCTTGACTAAGCGTTTCGCGGCGCACGGCATCGATCCGGCGTGTGTGAGCTTCGTGGGTTTCCAGGCGCGCGCCGATTACCTGCGCACCTACCAGCAGATCGACATCGCGCTAGACACGTTTCCGGCCAACGGCCACACCACGAGTCTCGATGCCTTCTGGATGGGCGTGCCGGTGCCCACGCGCTACGGCCGCTCGGCGGTGAGCCGCGCGGGACTCTGCCTGCTTGCCAATCTGGGGTTGCCGGAACTGGCGGCAGCAAGCGACGCCGGGTACGTGGCCGCAGTGACGGCGCTCGCGCGCGATGTGCCGCGCCTCGCCGCGCTGCGCGCGGGCCTGCGCGTGCGCATGGAAGTCTCGCCGCTCATGGACGGCGCACGCTTCGCGCGAAACATGGAAGCGGCGTACCGGCAGATGTGGCAAGCGTGGTGCGCGCCGCAGGGCGCAACCAACGAATGCGCGCGCTGAATCAGCCTTTCCCCGCCTCCACCGGCAACTCCAGCACGTCCGCCACGAGCGGCCAGCGTTTCGCGGCCGCCCGCCAGGCGTCCTCGGCCTGGACGTCGAGATAGCGGTCGCGGTCCACGCCCTCGACAAGGCGCGCGAGCGCGTCGATATCGCTCGGTAGCGCAGGACCGCTGCGCGAACGCCGGCCGGACCCCCACAAGCGCATCGCCATTACTTGCCCTCCACCCACACGCCATCCGGCGTATGGATCACATAGCCGGTGGGCGTCGTCATCGTCACCGTGCCTTCGTTTTCGCCCACCATGCGCGTTTGCGGCAGGTTGTTCGCATACTGCGCGAGCGGCGGCGCGCCCGTGGCGAACGGGCTGTTCGCGACGAGATTCGCAAGCAGCTGCGCGAGCGCGAGATAGCTCGTGGGGGTGTCGATCGTCGTTACGCCACCGGTGTGCTCGCTGCCGGCCGGCAGCCCCACCACCTTCACGCCGACCGGCACGTGGACGATGTTCGGCGTGGGAATTTCGCGCATGCCGGCAATCTGGTTCTCTTCACCGCGTAGCGCCGCGCCGTGCTCGGGCACGAACACGATCACGGCGCGGCGGCCCGATTGCGCAACGAGGTTGATCACTTTGTCGACGTCGCCGAGCAGATTCTGCAGGCGGATCGGATAGGACTGCAGGCTCGTGAGATTGTTGTTGGGAGCCGGCAGGCGGTTGCCGTCATGCATTGAGACCGTGTTGTAGTAAAGCGCGACCGGACCGCCGCCCGCCGCAATACGCTGCTTGTACCAGCGCGCGAGCACGTCGTAGTCGCCGACCAGCGGTGAGCCGTCGAACTCCTTCATCGCTTCCGGCAGGCCTTCGTTCGAGGGAATCGTCACGCCCGGCACGCCCATTTCATTGATCACCGTGCCGCGGAAATTGTCGAAACGGCCGTTGTGGTTGAGCAGCGCCTGCGGCTTGTAACCCGCCTGCGCGAGTTGCGCGAACAGGTGGCACTCGGGCGCCGCCGGGTCGTAGAGCGCCTTGTGCGGCTCCTGTCCGCAGGTGGCGCGCAGGACGCGAATGGCGGCGGGGCCGCTATAGCTCGCGGCGGAACTGAAGTTCTGGAAGATGTAGTCGAAGCGCGAGAAGAGCGGGTTGTTGCGCATCTTCACGACATCCATGTCGTCCCACGAGAGCGAGCAAATGTGCACCACGATGATGTCGAACTGCGCGTTCGCGTCCGTGGTGAGCGGCGTGAAGTTCACACGCCGGCCTTCCTCGTTGGCGCGGAACGCCGCTAGCTGCTGGTCGTAGCTGCCCGACTGCTCGTCGCGCTTCTTGCCTGTGCCGCTGTCGTCGTCGCCGTTGCTGGCGAGCGAGGCGTTGGCCGTGGCGTTCGCGACGAACGTGCCCACGCCTTGCCAGATCGGCATGACGACGAGCGCGATCAGTACGAGCGTCGTCACGCGCACCCAGCGGTTGATGAGGAAGTAGAGCAGCACGGCAAGCACCGCGCTCACGATCATCGAAAGCGAAATCACGCGCCGCGTGAGCTCGAACATGTACGAAGGCGTGAAGGTGAAGAGCACAGGGATCTGCGAGATCGCCCGGCCGATGTCGGGCATGCTCGACTCGTGGTACGCAATGGAGATACCCACGACAACGGCGAGCACATCGCGCGCGACACGCAGCCACCGTTTGTGCAGCGGCACGAGCAGCAGGACGACGAAGGCGAAGTTCATCCACCACTCGGGCTTGAGCGTGCCGATCGAGTAGAGGTACAGCTTGGCGAGGAAGTAGAGATTCCAGAGACCCATAGTGTTTCGCGTTCCAGGGTGTAGCGGCTTGATGTGGCGGTTGCGGTTATCAGGGCTGGCGGGCCTGGCCGGCCCGGCGTCGCGTGAAGAGGCTTTCCAGCGCGTCGAAGAATGCGTCGATGAGGCGCATGTAGCCTTGCCAGCTCAGCTCGATCAACTGGATGAGGCCGTGCAGCGGCGCATCGGAAGCCGGCACGTCTTCCCACTCGAGCCAGGCGTCGGCGCGGCCGAACGTGCATTCCACGAGCTTGCGCTCCGTCTCCGCCCTCATGTCGGTAAAGCGCACGCCGAGGCGCCGGTCGGCGAGACGTGCGACCACGGCGGGGAAGTCGTGCTCCAGGACGCCGCGCGCGAGCGTCACGTTGATGCGCTCGCCGGGCTCGAGCTTCGCTACGACGTCGGCGGGCAGCATGAGACCGAGGCCGCCCATCGAATAGTTCTCGGTCCTGCATGCGAGCGTGCGGCCGTCGGGCAGCGTGAGCATGGCGGGCACGCGCAGCGGAATGCGGTGCGCCACGCGCACCTGCTTGGCCTCTTTCGCCACGCCGAGCGCAAGCCCGAGAATGGTGAGATTCACGCCGGCCCAGAAGAGGTTCATGAACACGGTGGCGGGCTCTTCGGTTCGCCATATCGTCAGGCGCCCAATGCCGGCGAGCACGGAGAACACGTTGATCGCAAGCAGCACGAGATAGGGCTTGGAGATCGTCCAGTCGAGATATTCGTGCTCGATATGGCCGCCCTTCGAGGTCACGTTGAACTTGCCGAGCTTCGGGTTGATGAAGGCCATGGTGGTCGGCAGCACGATGTACCACGCGAGCACCGACTCGTAGGCCTCGGCCCAGAACGAGTGCCGGTAGCGTCCCTGGATGCGCGAGTTGGCGATCGCGGCAATCACCAGATACGGCACCACGTAAGCGAGGATCACGGGCGCTGGCGTGTTGATCACGTGCAGTCCGAAATACAGGTACGCGCCCGGCATCACGAGGAAGATGAGGCGCGGGAAGCCGTAGAAGAAGTGCAACATGGCGTTGCTGTAGCACATGCGCTGGAAGAACGAGAGGCCCTTGCCGATCCACGGATTGTCGATGCGGAAGATCTGCGTCATGCCGCGCGCCCAGCGAATGCGCTGGCCGATGTGGTCGGCAAGGCTATCGGTGGCGAGGCCCGCCGCCTGCACGGTGCGCAGGTAAGCCGAGGTATAGCCGTGGCGATGCAGTCGCAGCGAGGTGTGGGCGTCTTCGGTCACGGTCTCGGTCGCGATCCCGCCGATGTGTTCGAGCGCCGCGCGTTTGATGACCGCGCACGAGCCGCAGAAGAACGTGGCGTCCCAGAAGTCGTTGCCGTCCTGAATCAGGCCGTAGAAGAGGCTGCCTTCGTTGGGCACGCGGTGGAACGTGTCGAAATTGCGCTCGAATGGATCGGGCGAGAAGAAGTGGTGCGGCGTTTGCACCATCGCGCATTTTTGATCGGCGAGAAAGACGCCCACGGTGGTTTGCAGGAAGGAGCGCGTGGGGATGTGGTCGCAGTCGAAGATCGCGATGTACTCGCCCTGGGTGAGCGGCATCGCGTGATTGATGTTGCCCGCCTTCGCGTGCGTGTGCTCGTCGCGGCGCATGTAGCCCACGCCCGCCTCGCGCGCGAACTCGCGGAATTCGTCGCGGTCGCCGTCGTCGAGAATGTAGACACGCAGCTTGTCGCGTGGCCAGTCGATCGAGCTGGCCGCGAACACGGTTGGCCGCACCACCGAAAGCGATTCGTTGTACGTCGGAATATAGATGTCGACGGTCGGCCAGTCGGCGGGGTCGTCGGGAAGCGGCTGCGGCTTGCGGCGCAGCGGCCAGGCGGTCTGCACGTAGCCGAAGATCAGCACGATCCACGTGTAAAGCTCAGCTGCGTAGAGGATATAGCCGACGACCGCCTCGGCGGGGCTCGAAAGATGCAGCGTTTGTGTGCTGCGCCACCAGACGTAGCGGCCCGTCATGAGGATCGAGAGCATCACCATGAGCATGGTGGCGAGGCGCCCCGGCAGGCGGCGCGCGATCATCACCACGACGTACACGAGCAGGAACAGCAGCACCTGGCCCGCGAACGGCAGCGGCGTCGTGCACACGGCGACGGCCGCGATGAACGCGAGCCACAAGAGGCACTGGCGCAGGAAGGGCACGCGGTCGAGCGCCGCCGAAAGCTTCTCGAGGCGCTGCTCGATGCCGACCCACGGCACGTCGGGCAGACGTGCGCCGACTGCCGCGCTCGCGCGCGAGGCGCTGCGATAGATGGGTTCGAGCCGTCTGTCGAGCCACGCGCGCAGTGCGAAGTGATGGTGCCCTTGCGGCGCCTTGTGAAGCTTGCGCAGGTCGGCGGCCAGACGCTGTCGCGCGCGGCGCGGGCGCAGGAAGATGCGCAGCAGCCAGGCGCCGGCGGTGTGGTCGCGGCCGATATTCAGCCTCCGACGGATGTCCTTGCCGAGCCGCGCGAAGGCAAGCGCGGGCACGTCGCGCTGGCCGGGGCGCGGCGGCCGGAAGAAGGCGCGCAGCAGCCACTGGCGACCCGGCGCGTCGGGTGCGAGATCGAGTTCGGGCGCGCTCTGGCGGCGAAGCGATGCCCAAAACGCGATCCACAGCGCGACTATCCGCTCGCGGATCATGGCGTGCTCCCGCGCGCGGCATGTTGCGCGAGCAGTTCGTCGGGTGCGTCGAGGCTTGCGCCCACGCTCCAGTGCGAGAGCCACGAGGCAATGCCGTTCAGGTCGTGCGCGGCTTGCGAGCTGGGCGCGCTCAGGCAGAAGTTTTCGCCGGCGGCGAGTGCTGCGGGCACACCGGTGTCCGCATGCACGAGATACGGCAGCATGGCGGCGCCGAGGCGCGCGCGCAGTAACGAAACGACGTCCATGTGCAGCTGGCGCGCGGGCACGACCGCATTGGCGACGAACACGCTGCGCTTGCCGGCGCGCACGAGCGCGGCGATCAGGCGCGGCAGCGTTGCGCACGCGGAGGCGCAGGGCGTGAGGACGCCGAGCACGAGGTCCGCGGCATCGATCGCCTGGCGCGCGTGCGCCGAGGGCCACGTGCCCGCGTCGACGAGCGCAATCGTGTGCGCTGGCAGGTCCACGCGCCCGAGCAGTTCGCGCAGCCAGCCGGGGCGCGCGTCGAGTAGGGCGCTGGCGTCGTCGTCGAGGGATTCGTGACCGTCCGCGAGGCTGCCCCATGGCAGCACGTACACGCCATCGTCGCTTTGCAGCGCGGCGCGCGACCAGGCGTCGTCGGCGCCGGGACCGCCCGCCAGATGCGGGACAAGGCCTTCGCGCGCGCGTTCGCGCAGCCCGAAATGGAGCGCCAGCACGTTGCGCGGGTCGCATTCGGCGGCGAGCGCGACGTGCTCGCGCGCCGCCAGCAGACCGGCGAGCGCCGCAGTGAGCGTGGTCCGGCCCGCACCGCCGACGCTTGAGACGATGGCGATGGTTTTCATCGGCGCGGCTCCGTCTGGCTGAAGCGGCGCTGGCCGCGAATCAGCAGGGCATCGACCTGCGGTGGCAACTGGAGCGGGCGCGCGCGCGTGGGGCGCAGCCACATGGGCAGGAAGCGCTCAAGACGCAGACGCCAGCCGACGAAGTAGAGCGGCACGGCGAGGATCAAGCCCCAGACGAAGTAACCGAGAAAGGCGTTCATGTCGCTCTCCTATGCTTTGAGCGGCAGCGGCGCGCGCTGCGGCGCGGCTCGCGGTTTCGCGCTGTCGGTGCGCGCGGCGCGATCGAGCGCGGACAACAGGTCACCATTTATGGGAGCAATCTTGCCCGGCGCCGCGGTTGCGGCCGTCGTCGCCGTCGCCGCGTCCGGCGCGATCGCGGAAGCCGCCGCTGGCGGCACGGTCTGCCCGTTGGCTTGCACCGAGATGGCCGCGGCCGCGGCGGGCTGCCCCTCGTTGATCGCGAGCCAGCCCGAATAGTCGGGCGGCGGCGTGGCGTCGATTTCGTCGGCGAACGCGACGAGCGCGTCGGTAATCGCGCGGCCGTCGCCGTAGCGCTCCTCGCCCTGGAAAAGCTCGGCGAGCGGCCGCTGGAACACGCGTTGGCATACGGCGTCGGCATCGCTCATGCGGCATGCGAAGAAGAACACGTAGAGGCTGTCGCCGCTCGCCGTCACGATGTCGCCAGCGCGGCGCAGATGGCACGCCTTGAGCGCATCCACGTGCGCGACTTCCGGCATCAGCGCGAGGCGGATCAGCACGCTCGGCAACTGGATCACGCGGCTGCGTTCCACTGCCGCGCGCACCAGTTCGACTAAGTGCGCCGCGCCCACGTAGCCGCTCTCCTCGCCGTGCACCACGGCGGCGAGCGCCGACCGGTAATCGGCGGGTATGGGCCGCGAATACACCTGGCCCTGCAGACTTTCGACGATGGCCTCGACCTGCGCGAGCGGTGTTTGCCGCGCGATCACGCGGTTCGCGCCAAGGTTGAGCATGAGCGACTCGTAGCGCATGGCCACGGCGTCCTCGCGCACGATGATCTTGAGCGCTTCGCCGCACTGCAGGCGCAGCGTGTGCACCTGCTCCGCGAGCGTTTCGAGGTCGCGTTTTGCGCTGAATTCGAGAATCACTGTGGCCGCGACCGAGGTGCGCGCCGCGCCTACGGCGGCCTCGTTGTTATCGACGATCTGCCAGGCCGGCGGTAGTACGCGTTCGTGCAACATGGCGTCGCGCGAAACGATCACGCGGCCTTCGTCGGGCGCGAGCAGGCCGGCTTCGCCGATCTCGGTCTCGAAGGTGTCGCCGGAAACGATCAGGCGGTGATCGGCGGCGGAAAAGCGCAGCGGGACGCTCTGGCTGCCGTGCACGGCGTCGCCGGCGCGCCAGAACGCCACTTCCCAGTGATACTGCCCCTGCACCTGGTGCAGTTGCGCGGCGCCCGCGAAACGCGCCTGGAAGGCGGCCAGTTCGGGATGCTCCTGATCGTCGCCAAGGCCGGGGGGCGCTGCCACCATCAGCACGCCGTAACGATGCTGCGCGCACCAGCCTGCGAGCTGCGCGCCCTGACTCGCGAGCGCGGCGTGGTCCTGCCAGTTGAAGAACGCCTCCGCGCCTTCGATGAAGAACTGACTTTCGGGCGCGGCGCACTGCGCGGCGAGCGCGTTGAGCGCTTCGATCAGCACCTGCGCGCCGTCGCGGTCCGGGAGTGGGCGCAGCGCGCATACGTTTGCCCACGCGTGCGTCGAACCGTTCTTGTCGAGATCGACGCCATGGTCGCGCAACGTGGCCGCGAGGCTCGCGCCGTCGCGTGTGGAGAGCACGGTAGCGGGACCCGCGAGCGCGGCGGCGGCGGTTTGCCAGAAAAGCGCGTCGCGCGCGGGCGAGGCGCTCGCGTAGACCACGTGCACCTGGCCCGCGCCGAGCGAGGCGAGCGAGGGCGGCAGGCCGTCGATCGCGAGCGGCTCGCGGCGCGCGAGACGCGAGAACAGCGAGCGGCGCGTATCGCGGCTGGCGCCGGCGGACGCTGCGGGAAGCGTGGCGGGATCGTTCATCGTGTCGCTCGTGTCGCGGGTTTCATCGTCGTCATGCGCGCTCGCTCAGTAGCCACGTCAGTAGGCCGAATAAGGGACGACCGGCCGCGGCGGGAACGGCACCGGCCCCTTCTGCGGCGAGAAGAAGTAGCGCATATAAAGCACGCCCACGTTCGGCGCATAGTCGCGTGAGCGGTCGATCGAAAAGCGCCCGCCCACCACGAAGTGCTCCGTCACACGGTATTCGAGCGCCGCTTCGACCGTATAGCTGAAGCCGCCGCCCGAGCCGCCGCCGAAATAGGGCGAGCCGAGATCGTTGGCGCTCATGAACGCGAGCGCCTGAGCCTGGAGGCCGGGCCGCGTGGGGTAGAACGGCGACTGGTTCTCGTTGGTGAACGACATGCCCACCGATCCGTCGATCTCCCACGAAAGCTTCTTGTAGCGGCCGGTCCAGTCGAGCGGAATACCGATCGAAAAATAGCTCTGCGGGCTGTAATAGCCGCCGTTGCCGAACGTGTAGTTGTGCTCGTTCTTCGAGTACTTCCAGTAATTGAGGATCAGGCCGCTCGACACGATCTGGTCGGGCCGCTTGAACACGGACCAGTCGTAGCCGCTGCGCACCTTGAACTCCTGGTTGGTCTCCACGTTGGTCCCGGTCAGGAGGCCGAAACCGATGCTCGTGAAGATCGTGCCGGGCCCGAAGTCCTGCGCGCCGCGCACGGTGAAGCCGTTACGCACCACGCCGCCCCACTTCTCGCCAGTGACCGGATCGATGCCGCCCGCGTAGGAAACCAGGCTGGCGGTCACAGGCCGACGCGAGACGTCGAGCGACAGCGACGAATTAGTCTGGAAGTCGTGGCGGTACTGAATGCCGCCCAGCACGCTCGTGATCGGAAAGCCCACCGGCGTGCTGCCGATGTCGGCGCGCCAGCTATTGTTCGCGCCGTTGAACTCGTAGCCCGCCGCGAGCGCGACACCAGTGGCGGTTTCGTTGACGGGCGAGAGCCCGGTGTTGCCGAGCGCGGCAATCTTGCCGTATTTGATCGCGGTGTCGAGATCGTTGGCGGGCAGCGTGCCGGCGTTCAGGTAGACGGTGTCGGCGTGGAAGAAATAGTGGCCCGTGTAGCCGTCCGGAATGCGCACATACAGCGGGACTTCGGTGGCGTGCAGTTCGGAAATGCCAGGGTCGCCCGAGAGGTTCGACTGATACCAGCCAGTTGCGACCTGCCCCTGCTTGCGGTCTTCCAGGCTCTGCAGCGCGCGGCCGGCGGATGTCGTGCCGTCGGTGTCCGGCTGCGTGCCTTCGGCCACTTCCTGTGTGCGCGAGGTGCGATAGAGGCTCGCGGCCTCGTTGTAGTTGCCGCGCGCCTGCGCCACGCGCCCCGCCTGGATCGTGATGTCCGGGTTGTTCGGATACTGCTCGCGCAATGGATCGACCACGGCCGAAGCCTCGTCGTTCAGCCCGAGCGCGGTGAAGCGCCGCGCCACGGCAAGGCGCGTGTCGATGTCGTTTTCCGCGGTGTCGGCCAGCACTGCGCGCACCATCTCGGCGGCCTCCCGGTTTCGGCCCATGCGCTCCAGCATACGCGCAACGGCGAGGCGCGCATCGGCGTCGTCGGGGTGCGTGACGAGCACCTTCTGCGCCGAGGCCATCGCGCCCTTGTAGTCGCCCTTCGCTTCGAGCAGATCCACTTCTTCGAGCAGCCAGCGCCGGTTCGACTTGAGCCGGTCGGGTACGGCGTCGAGCGCGTGGCGCGCGGCCGTGAGGTCGCCCGCTTCGATCTGCCGGTCGGTCTCGCGCACCGCAAGGCGCAACTCCTGGTCGTCGAGGCTGGCCAGCTGCTCCTCGGTGATGCCGGGCTGATCGCGCGTTGCGTCGATCCAGTTCGCCCACGCGTCGTCGCGGTTGGCCGCCGCCAGCAGTTCGCCGTAGCGCACCCGTGCGCCGTTGGCCGCCGGATCGTCGGGGTGCGCCGCGAGCCAGTCCTGCACGAGCTTCAGGCCCCGGTCCGGCTCGCCGATCGCGATCCACTCGCGCCCGACCGTGGCGAGCATCTGCGGGTCGTTGGCCGCGTTGGCGTCGGCGGCGGCGGAGTCGAGCAGCGCGCGTGCCTCGTCTTCCTTGCCCTGGGCGATGAGCTGGCGGGCCTGCGCGATCTTCTTCTGCGCGGCGAGGTTGCCCATCAGCTCGCGCATGCCCTCGCTGCGCTCGGCCTCGGGCACGGCGTCGAGTTGCGCGGCGGCCGCGTCGATGTCGTCGACGGAATTCAGATAGAGCGCCGTGGCGTAGCGCATGTCGGGCGCCTGCGAGACTTTCAGGCCGTCTTCCATCACCTGGCGGCCCAGCGCGGGCAGGCCCAGATCGCGGTACTGGCGCGCGAGCGTGAAGCGCGTCCAGGCGTCGTCGGGCGTGAGGCGTACGGCCTCCTCGAGCTTCGCGATGGCCGGGCTCTTGCGGTTATCCGCGAGCAACTGGTCGGCCTGGATGGAAAGCAGCTCGGCGTGCAGGCGCTTGAGTTCCGCCGTCGAGCCGCTCACGCGTGGCGTCGTGGCCGCGATGAGCGGTTCGATCTCGTTTTCGCGATGCGTTTCGCGCAGCACCGTCACGAGGCCGCGCAGCGCGTCCATGTCGGGCTTGGGGGCGTTCACGAGCGGGCGCAGCACGGCTTCGGCTTCGGGCCACTTCTTTTGCGCGATGAGCGCGTTGCCGAGAATGTCGCTGGCGGTCGTGTTGCCCGGATCGAGCTTGAGCGCCTCGCGCGCGAGCGCTTCGGCTTCTTCCGGCTTGCCCTGCGAATTGGCATCGCGCGCCTTTGCAATGGTGCCCCAGATGGTGGCCGTCTTTTCGAGGCTGCGCCACTTGCCGGCATTGTCCGGGTCGAGCTTGACGGCGCGCGCGAACAGCTCGCGTGCCTCGTCGTGGCGGCCTTCGCGTAGCCGCACGAGGCCGAGCGCGCCGATGGTTTCACCGTCGTTGGGGTTCGCGCGCTGCGCGCTTTGCAGCGAGGTTTCGGCATCCTTGAGATCGCCGCGGTCGAGTTGCGCGAGCCCGCGCGCGCGGTCGGCGGCGCCGGGGCCGGGACGGGCCCGGGCCTGGGTCGAAGCGCCGCTCGTTCCAGCCGCGCGCGCGGGCGCGGGCGTTGTGATGACAGCCGACGGGTTCTGCGCCTGGGCAAGCGCCTGCGCCTGGCCCTTCGCGCCGAGCTTCTTGCCGAGATCGGCGACGGTCTGCTGCGCATCGGAGTCGTCGGGCACTTCCTGCAGATAGCGCAGATACCACACGTAATACGCGAGATCGTCGTGCCCGGCGCTCCCGAGCGCGCGACGCCACAGTTCGAGCGCGAGCGCGCGGTTGCTGTCCTGGCGCTGGTACACGCGGTAGATCAGGTTGAGGCCTTCCATGCGCGTGTCGGCGCGGTCGGTGAGCAGGTCGCCGAGGATCAGCGCGAGGCGCGGATCGTTCGGATTTTGCTTCACGCGCGTGCGCAATTCGCCGATCGCCTGCGCGCGTCCCGCTGTCGTGCCGGCCAGGATGCGGTAGTAGTCGCGCGCGAGATCGCCTGCGGGCGCGCCGTTCGGAAAGAGCTTGAGCAAGCGTGCGGAGGCTTCCTCGCTCTTGCCGGCGGCCGAGAGCAGGCGGATCTGGGCCATCTCCATTTTGTCGCTCGTGGCGACGCGGTAAGCGTCGTCGAGCTCCTTCGTCGCGCTCGCGTTCGGGGCGATCTTCTTGAGCCGCGCGAGGATTTTCGCGGCCTCGGCCGGGCGGTTCGAGCGCAACTCGATTTCGCCGAGCAACGCCAGCGCGTCGGGCTGCTGCGGGTCGAACAGCAGCGCCTTTTGCACGAGCCCGCGTGCGACGTCTGGTCGATTCTTGCCTTCCCACATGCGCGCGGCCGAGAGGAGTTGCTCGGCCTGGGCGCCTCGCGTGGCGGCGTTGGCCGCTGGCTGCGGAGCTGTCTGCGCCGAGGCAGGATACGGCGACGCCGCGACGAACAGCGCGACGAGCGGCGCGATGTTCGGCAACAAGCGGTTCGGCGGCGCGCCGGGACTGGCGACGCCCGGCATCGCGCGCGCAGCCAGGCGCCGCGCCTCACGGCGCGCGCTGCGCACACGGGCGGCGCGGCGGGCGCACGCGAGGGCGTTCAGCGCGGCGTGGGGCATGCGCTCGTCCATGCTGGGGCAACGCGGCCTTGCGCGTCGAAATGGTAGAGCCCGTCGAGGTAGCCGAGCCCGAACAGCATCAGCACGCTGCTGTAGTAGCCGGGCGGCGACTTCTGCGCGAGCGTGCGGCTGCGCTCGGCCTGGGCATTCGCGAGATCGCTGCGGCCGAGCGCAGCCAGATACGGCGCGACGGCGGCAGAAAAGCCGCCGTTGCCCTCGTTCGGCCCCGGTGCGCCCGTGGTCGTATCGACGCGCTCGGGCGGAAAACCATGGGCGCCGACGAAATCCGCGAGCGGCTTGAAGGTGGCGAGCGTGTTGGCACGCAGCGGGTCGTCGCCCGCGAGCATGCCGGCCCACAGGTAGACGCGGATCGCGTTGTAGGCGCTTTCGGCGTGCGTTTGCGCGTCGGGGGCGAAGCCGCCTTTCGCGTGATATTCCACCCAGTCGGGCGAGTAGCCCTTGGGCGCGGTCTCGTTGACGAGTCTCGCCGAGGAAGCCAGCAGCGCCTTCCATTCGCCCGCCTCTGGCAGCGCGAGCATGAAGCGCCGCATGACCTGCAGAGGCACGTAGCTCGGGTTCAGGCGCCAGCCGTCCTTGCCGATCGTGAAACCCACCGGCCCGGGTAGCACCGTGCGCCCAAGACCCGGCAGCACGGCGGTTTCCTCGCGCACGATGTTGCGGGCCATCACCGTGCCGAGCGCGGTGTAGCGGCGCTCGTTCCAGAGGCGCCCGGCTTCGAGCAGCGTGTAGGCGATCCAGAGGTCGGCGTCGCTGGCGGGGTTGCTGTCGATCACGCCCCACTGGGGCTCGCCGGCGTGCGTGGCGCTGGCCGCCGCGGGAGCGGAAGCGCCCGAAGCGACGACTGGCTTGCCGTCATCGCCGATATCGCGCCGCCCCCAGATCCATGCGGGCAGATGCGAGGCGAGGTCACCCTGCGCAAGATTGTTTTCGGTCCACGTGAGGACCTTGTCGAAGCTCGCTCGGTCGTTCGCGACCAGCGCGAAGAAGAGTGCATAGGACTGTCCTTCGGACACGGTCACCTGACGAGGCGTGCTCGCGTCGATCACCCGGCCATCGGCGCTCAGCAGCGTGCTGCGGAATGTGGTCCACGCGGGCCAGGCGCAGGCAGCGGGGCTGGCGGACTTTGCGGCGTTGGCATTTGCGGCTGGCGCAGCCGCGTGCGCCGCGGCTGCCGGCATCAGCAGTGTCAGCGCCGCGAGTGATCCGGGCGGCCCGAGCGGCGCGCACGCGAGCGCGCCGGCCGCGAGCCAGCGCATGAGCCGAGGCGCAAGCCGTGGCGCCGGAGCGGGCGCGAGCGTAGCCAAACCCGGGCGCATGGTCAGGTCCCGGAGCGGCGGGTGGCCATGCGGCCGAGCGCCCAGAACACGGTCAGCGCAACGATCAGACCGGCCAGAATGCCCGCGAGCGCCATCAGCGCCGGGTAGCGCGAGATATACACCCAGGCGCGCGCATACCACGGCAGGTCGCCGACGAAATAGCGATCGCCGACGCGCAGGCCCTCGACCTGGCCATAGCGCACGAGCGTGAGGTCGCCGTGCATCTGCGAGATCTTGCCGCTGTCCTGGAGCGCGTCGAGCACGTCGCCGAGCTGCGCCGACGAGGTGGTGGCGAGCGCCACCACACTCCTGCCCGACTTCAGCGGCGACTCGAAGCCGATCAGCGCCGCCATCGGTCCGCCGAGCGTGACGATCGAGCGTCCCGACGGCGTCGGGTCCTCGTCTTGGGTGCCGCCAAGCCAGCCGGGCCAGCCGGTGCGCTGGTCGCGCGTGGTCACCTCGGTCCTGCCGCGCTCGATGAGAAGCGGCAAGTCTCGGCCCCACTTCTCGAGCAACTGCGCCCCCGAGCCCACGCCGATCACGAGCAGATCACTGTCGCGCACGGTATCCACCTGGCTTGCGGGCACGATCGTCAGGCGCAGCGAGGGCAGGCCGGTCCACTGGCCCATGTGGCCGAGCAGCGTGAGCACGGCTTCCTCATCCTTCGTGTCGGGATCGTCCGGAATCACGAGGGCCGTGTTGGAGAGATCGGCCATGCGCGTGAACGGAAAGCCGCTGTTCGCGAAGAAGGCGAGATTGGGCAGCGCCGTGTAGTGAGCGAAGCCGCTGAAGTCGATGACCGAGTCGGGATCGACCGCCGCGCGCGCGACATCGGTGGCGGTGGACGTGCACAGCCCCGTTTTCTGCGAATCGATATGAAACTGGAACTGGAACTGGTTGTCGCTGCCCACGCGGAACGCGGGAATCTCCAGATTGGTCGCGGCACGCGTGTCCGAACCCGAGAGCAGCGGCACGTTGATGCGCGCTTCGTCGGAGGCGCGCGTGACGGGCCGCAGCCGCTGCGAGCGCACGAGCTGATCGTTGATGCTGACGTTGAGCACCGAGTCGTTCCACTCGGAAGGCGCCGTGTAGCGATAGCGGATATCGAGCGGCACGTTGCCCCGCGCCCACGCGTAGAGGTCGGCGGGCACGCGCAGATTCACGCGGATCGCAGGCGGGTTGTAGCCCGACACCTGGAGCTGTTGCGGGTCGGTCACCAGCTCGCGGAACAGCACGGGGCGATCGGTGGGCACCCAGTTCGGCGCGTCGTAGGGTTTGCGCGCCGGCCCGAGATCGATCGACTTCACGATCACGCTGCTGCCCGCCATGCCGGCCTGCCCGAGCGCGAGCGCGTAGGCGGCGTTCTGGAGCTCCTCGGGCGTGCGGCCCGCGAGCACGAGGAGCTTGCGGCCCGACTGCGGATCGGCGGCCGGGTTCGCCATGACCGAGATCGTGGGGCCCTTGATCTCCGGCAGGTTCAGCCCCTCGGGCGCCTGACCCGGCAGCACGAGCGCGATGGCGTTGGCGTCGGGCGGCACCGTGCGTGTGACCGGGAAGCGCGAGCCACGATAGCTCGCGAGCGCGCCAAGCCAGGACGAGACGACGCCCGCCGCGCGCAGCACGGGCACGCCCGCGTTGGCGGCGAGCACGAAGGGCACGCGCACGAGGCGGTTGTCGTGGCGGTCGAAGAACGGCACGGGCAGGAGCCCGAGGCTGTCCGGCAGGACGATGCCCGCCGTGTTGAGCGTGAGCGACGTCTCGGGACTCACGTCGGCCCAGAGGCTCGAGTGATACGCGTCCTCGCAGTGATCGAGTGTGTAGTGCGCGATCATCTGCACGGTGATGCGGTTGTAGTCGGTGAAGAGGCGCGGATCGAGATCGATCTCACTCGTCACGAGCTGCCCGGCCGTTTCCTTCACGAGCGGAATCGTCGCGACGACTTCACCGTTTACAAACACCTTGAGATGCGAAAGCGACCAGATCAGCGAGGGCGAGTAGGTGTAGACGAGCTTGAGCTTCGCGCTGGTCACCACTTCGTCGGTGCGCACGTCAACGCTCATGTTGGCGGTGGGATCGAGCCCGCGCAGCGCGATCGGCCCATACACACCCATCTGGCGCAGCGTGAACGTGCGCGTGCGCGGCTGCCCGAGCGGCGCCGACGCGGCAGCCTCGGGAATGACGGCGCCGGGGGCCGTCTGGATGACAACGGGGCCGGTCACCGTGGCCGAGGCCGCTGCCGGCGCAGCGGCGGGAACGTCGCTTGCGGCCGGCGCTGCCGCCTTCGTGGTCTGTGTAGCCGCGATAGCCGATTTGTCCAACGCGAAAAGGCTCGCCCCCAGCAGCAATCCGGCGACGAGCGCGCCCAGCCCAACTTGAACGGATAGTCGCATCGCAACAGCCCTTTGTTTTCTTCGCAGTGACTGTCTTTATCCTGCAAAGACAGCAACCAAGGATAGTGGCGGCGTGGTGCTGCCAGTCGTTATCTCGAAACGGCGTCGATGTGGGGGGAGTGTAGCGGAGAGCCAAGGATCGTGCCCTATGAATGCACCTGTTTATGCCCGTTGCGTCAAGCGCGCAGACGACGGGCCGGCGCGGCCTGGCGGCCGATTTGACAGTTGCGCGCGTGGGTGGGGGCGGGAGGTTGGGGCGCTTGACAATTCCAGAGCGCGTACCAAAGGGAGGCGGCGTTGCGAATGCGCAACGCGGGCTCTGGATGCGGCCCGAAGTGCATCGCGTGTCCGTCACTTCGTCTCGTGCCTGCGCATCGTCGGGAATGTTCGTTGCTGATTCCATCCAATTGATCAGGATACCGTATCAATCATGGCAATTCGACGCGACGCACGTCCCAAGACGCTTCCGCGTGGCGGAAAAGGGCGCTGGCGCCGCTGCGCCCGCAACTCACACGCGGCAACATGCGAAGAGACGTAGCATGTCAGCCCGCATTCCGATCACGCGAATACGACGGCCTTCACTCGACGTTTCTCGGGGTCTCGTTGGTGGTCGCTTCTCTCGGCAGAGCGGCCGATGAAGGAGATGCCCGCGGCCAGACCATAAACGGCATCCGAGAAGCTGAGGTCCTGCTTCGCACACCGCTGGCAATGTTGCGGCCCGTCAAGCCGTTGCAATTTTCTGACCGGAGCCTATTGAGGCGGGATTGCGGCAGGCGTAGAAAGCGGGTTGGGCTGAATGAGCCCCACGCCGCGGCCTCTCTACCCTTTGCAGTCCTAACGCAGCAGGCCGCGTCTCCCACGACAATCAGCAAGGAGGCCAGGCCTGTGGCAGACCTGCAAGACGTATTGCTTGCCATCCCGGGAAGGCAGGCGTTTCACCTGGACATGCCAGCTACGCCCGCCGCGGCAGCGCTCTCGGTGGTGTCGTTCAAGGCAACCGAGAAG
>NZ_CAJHCQ010000040.1 GCF_904848665.1 Paraburkholderia hiiakae | reverse complement strand
GCGCCTGCTGGACGGCCTTGGCCGCCACGGCAACCGCCCGGCGCACGTGCACTTCTTCGTCTCGTCGGATAACAGCCGCAAGCTCACCACGCAATTCAATATCGAAGGCGATCCGCTCATTTGGGATGACTTCGCCTATGCGACCCGTGAAGAACTGATTCCTCAAGTGGTCGAAAAGACCGGTGGCACGGCGCTCGGCCTGAAAGCCGACACGTACAAGGACATCGAGTTCAACGTCACGCTCACGCCGCTGGTCCAGGGTAAGGACAACCAACTCGTTCACCGCCTGCGCGCCGAAGCCACGGCGTAACCGTCCTGCGTGGCGGCGGCGTGAAGACACAGCCGCCGCCAGTTTTTCCGCGATCATCATTCGACACCGATGCAGGAACTCCGTACCGCGTGTGGAGTATGCATAGGAGAGCTAATATGTCAGCCATCATCGACAAAGCCAGTGACCTGGATCACCTGCTGTCCACCGCCGTGCAGGACGACAAGCAAAACGGTGTGTTCCGTTGCCGCCGGGACATCTTCACCAATACCGACCTGTTCGAACTGGAGATGAAATACATCTTCGAGAAGAACTGGGTGTACCTCGCGCACGAAAGCCAGATTCCTGAAAACAACGACTACTACACCACATGGCTGGGTCGTCAGCCGGTAGTCATCACACGTGACAAGACCGGCGCGCTGAACGCCGTCATCAACGCCTGTGCGCACAAGGGTGCCATGCTGTGCCGTCGCAAGCACGGCAACAAGGGCAGCTTCACGTGTCCGTTCCACGGCTGGACGTTCTCCAACACCGGCAAGCTCCTGAAGGTGAAGGACGAGAAGACCACCGAGTATCCCGTGCAATTCAACCAGCAGGGGTCTCACGACCTGAAGAAGGTCGCGCGCTTCGAGAACTATCGTGGCTTTCTGTTCGGCAGCCTGAATGCCGACGTGCAGCCGCTTGAAGACTACCTCGGCGAAGCGAAAATCATCATCGACCAGATCGTCGACCAGTCGCCGAACGGACTCGAAGTGCTGCGCGGCAACTCCTCGTATGTCTACGACGGCAACTGGAAGATGCAGATGGAGAACGGCTGTGACGGCTATCACGTCAGCACGGTGCACTGGAATTACGCCGCGACCATGGGCCGGCGCAAGGAAGACGGCACCCAGGCGGTGGACGCCAATAGCTGGAGCAAGTCGGTCGCGGGCGTATACGGCTTCGACCATGGCCACATCCTGCTGTGGACCAACACGATGAACCCCGAAGTGCGCCCGGTGTACAAGCATCGCGAGGAAATCAAGGCGCGCGTGGGCGAAGTGCAGGCGGAATTCATCGTCAATCAGACGAGAAACTTGTGCCTCTACCCGAATGTGTTTCTGATGGACCAGTTCAGCACGCAGATTCGTGTGGTGCGCCCGATCAGCGTGGACAAGACCGAGGTGAACATTTTCTGCTTCGCGCCGAAGGGCGAGAGCGCGGAAGATCGTGCGACGCGCATTCGCCAGTATGAGGACTTCTTCAACGTCACGGGCATGGGCACCGCCGACGACCTCGAAGAGTTCCGCGCCTGCCAGAACGGTTATGCAGGCACCACGGCAATGTGGAACGATCTCTCGCGCGGCGCGCCGCTGTGGGTAGAAGGTGCGGACGAGAACGCTAAGAAGATGGGCATCAAGCCGGTCATTTCCGGCGAGCGCAGCGAAGACGAAGGCCTGTTCGTGGTCCAGCACGAGTACTGGGTGCACGCCATGCGCGACGCTCTCAAGCAGGAACTGAATCACGAACAAGCGGGAGCGCAGGCATGAGCAACGATTACCAGAAAATCTGCGCCACGCTGTACCGCGAAGCGCGCCTGCTCGACGATCGCCAGTGGGAAGCGTGGCTCGCCTGCTACGCCGAAGACGTCACGTACTGGATGCCCGCATGGGACGACGATGACCAGATCATCGACGACCACGAATCGCAGATCTCGCTGATGTACTACCCCGATCGCGGCGGCCTCGAAGACCGTGTATTTCGCATCAAGACCGAACGCAGCGGCGCTTCGATGCCGGAGCCGCGCACGAGCCACAACGTAACGAACGTGGAAGTGCTGGCGGATCGTGGCGACGAAGTGGAGGTGCGCTACAACTTCCACACGCTCAGTCATCGCTACAAAACCACGGATAGCTTCTTCGGCACGATGTTCGTCACCTTGCGCAAGACCGGCGACGAATTCCTGATTGCCTGCAAAAAGATCGTGCTGAAGAACGACTACATCCGGCAGGTACTCGACGTTTATCACGTTTGAAGTCTCGGTTGACATCGAGACCCGGTTTCAACATGGGAAAGAAGGAGACACCATGTCCAGCTACAAGATTGCACTGAATTTCGAAGACGGTGTGACCCGTTTCATCGAATGCAAGGCCGGCGAGAAGGTCCTCGACGCAGCCTTTCGTGCGCGGATCAACCTGCCGATGGATTGCTCAGACGGCGTGTGCGGCACCTGCAAGTGCCGCGCGGAAAGCGGCAGCTACGACCTGGGCGAAGACTATATCGAGGACGCGCTGACCGAAGACGAAAAGGACAGCGGTCTCGTACTCACCTGCCAGATGGTACCGGAGAGCGATTGCGTGATCGCGATTCCCGCGTCTTCCACGGTGTGCAAAACCGGGCACAGCAAAATTGCGGCCACGGTGGCGAAGGTCGAGCAACACAACGACGCGGCGGTCGTGCTCGAACTGGACGTCGACGCAACGGGCCCCGTGTTCCTGCCGGGCCAGTACGTCAATATCGACGTGCCGGGCAGTGGCCAGCATCGTTCGTATTCCTTCTCTTCTGCGCCGGGCGAATCGAAAATCAGCTTCCTGATCAAGAAGATTCCGGGCGGCGTGATGAGCACCTGGCTCGAAGCCGCACAACCGGGTACGAAGCTCGATTTGACGGGGCCACTCGGCAGCTTCTATTTGCGTGACGTGCAGCGGCCGCTGCTGTTCCTCGCAGGCGGCACGGGTCTGGCTCCGTTCCTCTCGATGCTGGAAGTGCTCGCGCGCACCAACGCGCAGCAGCAGGTGCACCTCATTTACGGCGTGACACGCGACCTCGACCTGGTGCTGGTTGAAGCCGTCGAAGCTTACGCGGCGAAACTGCCGAACTTCAGCTTCGCGACCGTCATCGCCGACGCGGATTCGAATCATCCGCGCAAGGGTTGGGTCACCCAGCACATTCCCGCCGACGCCCTGAACGATGGCGACGTCGACGTGTATCTGTGCGGGCCGCCGCCCATGGTGGACGCCGTACGCAAGTATTTCGATGACGAAGGCGTGAAGCCCAACAGCTTCCACTACGAGAAGTTCACCCCCAACGTCGTTCCGAAGGCGGCATGAACATGCAACGATTCGCAGGCAAGGTCATCGTCGTCACCGGGGCGGCGCAGGGAATTGGCCGCGGCGTCGCGCTGCGCGCGGCGGCCGAAGGCGGAAAGGTTGTGTTCGTCGATCGCGCGGATTTCGTAGCCGAAGTCGCGGCAGAGGCGAAGGGCGCTGAAACGGCGGGATTCGTCGCCGACCTCGAAACGTATGAAGGCGCGAAAGCGGCAATGGATTTCGCCGCGCGACGATTTGGCGGCATCGACATTCTCATCAACGGTGTGGGCGGTGCAATCCGTATGCGTCCGTTCGCGCAATTCGAGCCGGCGCAGATCGATGCGGAAATCCGCCGCTCGCTCATGCCCACGCTGTACACGTGTCACGCCGTGTTGTCGCATCTGCTCGAACGCGGGCGCGGCACCATCGTCAATGTCTCTTCGAACGCCACGCGCGGCATCCGACGCGTGCCCTATTCGGCAGCGAAAGGCGGCGTGAACGCGATTACACAATCGCTGGCGATGGAATACGCGGAGCACAATATCCGCGTGGTCGCCACGGCGCCAGGCGGCACCGAAGCACCGCCGCGCCGCGTTCCGCGCAATGCCGCCGGCGACAGCGAACAGGAAAAGGCCTGGATGGGCGAGGCGGTGCAGCAGGTCACCGAGTCGACTTTCTTCAAGCGCTACGGCAGCCTCGACGAACAGGTCGCGCCGATCCTGTTTCTCGCTTCGGACGAGGCGAGCTATATCACCGGTTCGGTGTTGCCGGTCGCAGGCGGCGACACGGGCTGAAGCGACGCGCGCAGGTTGGCGCTGGGCGCGCACACGTGGGCGGGGTGATATGCTCGAAGAACCCTGATTTTCGTATCGCTATCTCCATGAATATCGATCCCGCTGTCGTCAAAGCCTTCGCGCCCACGGGCACGTTGCGCGCCTCCATCAACCTCGGCAATCCGATACTCGCGAATCGCGATGCAGCGTCGGGCGAACCGTTCGGCGTGTCCGTCGATCTCGCGCGTGCGTTCTCGCAGCACTTAGGCGTGCCACTCGAACTCGTCGTGTTCGACGCGGCGGGGAAGTCCGTCGAAGCCGTGAGCGACGAACGCGCGGATTTTGGCTTCTTTGCCGTCGATCCAAAGCGAGGCGAGACGATCGCGTTCACCGCGCCTTATGTGTTGATCGAAGGCTTTTATCTGGTTCGCGACGATTCGCCGGTGCATACGAATGCCGAAGTAGATCAGCCGCATAACCGGGTGGTGGTGGGCAAGGGCAGTGCGTACGATCTTTTTCTCACGCGCGAATTAAAACAAGCAGAGATCGTGCGCGCGCCGACTTCTCCAACCGTCGTGCAAACTTTCCTCGATCAAGGGCTCGAAGTGGCCGCGGGCGTGAAGCAGCAACTCGAAGCCGATGCCGCGAAAGTTGGTGGCTTGCGTCTGCTCGACGAACGCTTCATGGTGATTCGCCAGGCCATGGGCGTCGCGAAGAGCCGCGGTCCGCAGGCCGCCGAAATGCTTGGCGCGTTTGTTGAAACGATGAAGACGTCGGGATTTGTCGCAGAGGCATTGAAGCGCCACGCAATAGCGGGCGCATCGGTTGCCCCGGCTGCTTGAACAAATCACGTCAAGCAAAGAAGAGAGCGCATTAATACAAGAATCAACATGCTCTGAGGGCAGATTTCCCCGGCGATTCTCAATGTGGATAATCGGCCTTTCTCGCCGGCTTTAATGCGTCACTCCGAAAGCATTATGTAATTTTTCCGGCGATATTCACGCCCCGCACATTCCTCGATGTGCGTCGAGCCTTGCCCAGCGCGGTTGTGCCATCTTCGCCACGGCGCTCGAATTTCAACACCATTTTTATTTTCGACACCCTATGATGCGGGTGTTCGATTCGCGCCGTACTCGCCGCACGATTCCCATTTCGTCATTGCATTATCAACATCGATGAATTGCGCAATTCGCAATAATCATCGACGGATAGCTTTTTGCTTTTGAATCTGCACCGAAATGGAATGCGCGCGTATGAGATTGCACGCCGATGGTGCCGGCCGCCTGAATTCGATGCATTAACCCACCGCCCAATCGGAGCTTGAAAACATGAAAAAATCGCTACTCGCCACGGCACTCCTGAGCGCATTCGCTATTTCGGCGCACGCGCAAAGCAGCGTGACCCTCTACGGCCTGATCGATACCGGTCTCGTCTACACGAACAACCAGTTCGGCCACAGCAACTGGCAGCTGAATAGCAGCTCCACGCAGAACACGGTGTTCGGCCTCAAGGGTTCGGAAGATCTGGGCGGCGGTCTGCATGCGATCTTCAAGCTCGAACAAGGCTTCCTGCTCAACAACGGCGCGCAGGCGTTCTCGGGTCTTGGCTTCGGCTCGCAAGCCTGGGTCGGTCTGCAAAGCGATCCGTACGGCACGCTCACGTTCGGCCGCCAGTTCGACGTGATGAACGACCTCGTGGGCCCGCTCACGGCGGAATTCAACACGTGGGGCGGCAGCCTCGCGGCTCACCCGTTCGAGAACGACAACCTCGCTGCGAACTCCGTCGTCATCAACAACTCCGTCAAGTACGCGAGCCCGACTTGGTACGGCGTGACGTTCGAGACGATGTACTCGTTCAGCAACAAGGCCGGCGACTTCGCGAACAACCGCTCGTACGGCTTCGCCGTTTCGTACAGCCAGGGCCCGCTGAACCTCGCGGCCGGCTACCTGCAGTTCAACAACGCGGGCACCGGCAGCGGCGCGGTAAACACCAGCGACACCAGCGCGAACTTCGTGGCGGAGCGTCAGCGCGTCTGGTCGCTCGGCGGCAACTACACGTACGGCCCGGCCACGGTGGGTCTCGTCTGGAGCCATTCGCAGATCGACAACGTCGCGGGCGTCTACTCGTTCGGCACGGGCACCTATCTCGGCTCGAACGACGACTCCGCGGGCTCGCTCGCCGGTTCGCTGCGCCTCGACAACTTCGAAGCGAACGTGAAATACGCGCTCACGACTGCATGGAGCGTCTCGGGTGCGTACACGTACACGCACGGCGCGTACAACGGCTCGAACCCGGGCTGGAACACGGCCATGCTGCAAACGGACTACGCCATCAGCAAGCGCACCGACTTCTACCTCGAAGGCGTGTACCAGAACGTGCATGGCGCACCGGAGGGCTCCGTGCTCTCGCACGCCATGATCAACACGCTCTCGCCTTCGTCGACCGATACGCAGGTCGCCGTGACGGTGGGCATGCGTCACGCGTTCTAAGTCAGTCCAGCGAGGCTGAATTCGGCGGGCATCTGTCCCCGCCGAACGCTCTCCCATACGCGGCGGGTCTCCTCTCGGGAGGCGGCTCGCCGCGTTGTCACATCTGCACCCACCCAATCGTGCTTTCCCGATCCAAGTAGTTGAAATTTTCAACTAGTTGACTATACTGGCGTCCAGTTGGCGCACGGATGGGAGCACGCATTTGTATTCGGATTTCCTCACCTTCAGGCTCGATCAAACGAGCGCATTGCTGATGGATCGCGCCAATGCGGTCTACCGCGAGCGCTGGGATCTCGACGTGCGTGCCATGCGCGTGCTGCGCATCATCCGTACTGAGCCGGGCATCACGCCCAAGGCCGTTTCGCAGCGCGCCCTCATCGAAAAAACGCTGCTTTCCAAAACGCTCGGCGAACTCGAATCGCGAGGTCTGATAGGCCGCGGCGCGCACGCGGCGGACCGGCGCAGCGTTGCGCTGCGCGTCACGCCCGAGGGCGCGAAAGTGGCGAATGCCTCCGAAAAAGCGGGCTCGAAGCTCGAATCCGAACTCGCCGCCGCGCTCACCGAGCACGAGCGCAAGACGCTCGATCAGTTGCTCGCCAAGTTGGCCCAGAGCCTGATCGAGGGCGATTGAGATCGCACCTTGCCTATCTGACGCAGTTTTTGAATCAAGCATGAAGGAGTCGTCGATGCCGAATCTGGTCGAAACCGTGGCGCCCGCCATTGGCGCGCTGCTACCCGAGCTCGAAGCACTCTATAAGGATCTGCACCAGCATCCTGAACTCTCGATGCAGGAGTTCCGCACGGCGGCGCTCGTCGCCGAGCGTATGGAAAAGCTTGGCTATGAAGTTTCCCGCGAGGTGGGTGTGACGGGCGTCGTGGCCGTGCTGCGCAATGGCGAGGGGCCGGTCGTGATGCTGCGCGCCGACATGGATGCGCTGCCCATGGCAGAAGCCACCGGCCTGCCGTATGCGAGCACGGTGACGGCCAAAGACGAAGAGGGCGTGCAGGTGGGCGTGGCGCACTCGTGCGGGCACGACCTGCACGTGACCTGGCTCATCGGCGTGGCGCAGTTGATGGCGGCGCATCGCGACGCATGGAGCGGCACGCTGCTCGCCGTGTTCCAGCCCGGCGAGGAAGTGGGGCGCGGCGCGCGCAGCATGATGGACGACGGCATGATCGAGCGCTTTCCGAAGCCCGACGTGATTCTCGGCCAGCATGTGATGGTGGGCCCGGCTGGCACCGTGGGCTATCGCAGCGGCGCGATCCTCTCAGCGGGCGACAGTCTCAAGGTGAAGCTGTTCGGCCGCGGCTCGCATGGCTCGCAGCCGCAAACCTCCATCGACCCTGTGATCATGGCGGCTTCCACCACGCTGCGTCTGCAGACGATCGTCTCGCGCGAAATCTCGCCGCGCGAGAGCGCCGTGCTCACGGTGGGCTCGCTGCAGGCTGGCACGAAGGAAAACATCATCCCGGACGACGCCACGCTCAAACTCAACATGCGCACCTTCGACGACGACGTACGCGAATACATGCTGGGCGCGATCCGCCGCATCTGTTGCGCCGAGTGCACGGCCTCGAATGCGCCGCGCGAGCCGGAGTTCACGACGCTGTCGAGCTACCCGCTCACGGTGAACGACGACGCCACCACGGCGCGCCTGCGCAAGGCGTTCGAAGCGTGGTTCGGCGAGCGCGCTTACGAAACGCAGCCGGCCGCCGCCAGCGAGGACTTCAGCGTGTTCGGCCGCGAATGGGGCGTGCCGTACGCGTTCTGGTTCGTGGGCGGCACCGAGCCCGAGGTCTATGCGCGAGCCCTGGCCGCAAAGAAGCTCAACGAGATCCCGAGCAACCACTCGCCGAAGTTCGCGCCGGTGCTCGACCCCACCTTGCGCACCGGCCTCGAAACGATGCTGTGCGCGGCCGCCGTGTGGCTTGGCCGCGAAAGCGAGGCGGCGTGAGCGTGGCACTCGGCGTGCACGTCGGCACGCATATCAACGTTCACACCGCCTATACGGTACTCGACTTGATCGGCACGTTCGCTTTCGCGATCTCGGGCGCCGTGGCCGCGCGGCAGCGGCGCCTCGACCTGTTCGGCATCGTCGTCGTGAGCTTCATGGTGGCGTGCGGCGGCGGCATCATCCGTGATCTGTGCATTGGCGCGGTGCCGCCAGCGGGGCTCGCGAACTGGGCCTATCTCGCGGTGACGTTGCTGGCTACGGGGCTCACCATTGCCGCCTATCCGCAGGTACGGCGGCTGCGTCACCCCGTGCTGTTGTTCGATGCGATAGGTCTCGGGCTCTTTGCGGTGGCGGGCGCGCAGAAGGCGCTCGCGTATAGCCAGAGCGCGGAGCCGGCCATCATCCTCGGTATTGTCAGCGCGGTGGGCGGCGGCGTGATGCGCGACATGCTGCTCTCGCGCGTGCCCGCCATTCTCGACCGCGAGATCTACGCTTCGGCGGCGCTGCTTGGCGCCGCGGTGCAGGTGGGGCTCACGTATGCGGGCTGGTCGACATTCTGGACGCCCTGGGTGGCCGTGATTTCCTGCGTGGCGTTGCGGCTGGCTTCGCTCTATTTCGGCTGGCGTTTGCCGGTTTTCCACGGCGTGCGGGCGGCTCAGCCGCGGCAGGCGCCGGGCGGCGACGCCGCGAAGCTCGCCGGAAAAGCGGATTCGCGGCACGACGCGCGCTAACTTCAGCGGTCTTGCGCCGGGGTGCCGAACGTAATTTCGCTGGTGCGCTCCGCGCGGATCTTCGGGCCGAAGCTGCGGATATTCGAAAGCGTCGCGTTGTGGTGCGCGCGGATCGACGCCGCGTTCGCGTGCGGCTTGTCGTGGGTGGTGTGGGCGTCGGCGGCGAGCGTGACCGTGAGGCCGTTCGCGGCGGCGCGCCGCACCGTCGTGTCCACGCAGAATTCACTCGCATAGCCGCAGATCACGACGTGGTTCACCGCACGTGCGGCGAGCAGGGCGCCCAGGCCGGTGCCAAGAAATGAATCGGGCGTGCGCTTGCCGATGAGGTGGTCGCTCGGGTCCGTCACAAGCGCGGCCGACAGCGCCCAGGCGTCTGACCCGCGAACGAGCGCCGTGTCGTCCTCATGCTGGATCAGCACGACCGGCGCCCCCGTTTGTCTTGCGCGCTGCATCAGCGCATTGATGTTGGCGCTGACCATGGCGATGTCGCCGGGCAGCGGTTCGGTGTCGACGAGCTTCTTCTGAAAATCGATTACGAGCAGAGCGGTGGTCATAACGGTCGTCCCTGGAAAACGCTGATTCTAGCGCGTGGGCGTCAACCCTTCTCGCGAAACAGCGCGACGCCCGCGAGACTCACGATCCCGCACGCGGCCACATACCACGCCGGCGCATAGAAGCTGCCCGTGGCGTGCCACAGGAAGCCCACCACGAGTTGCGCGAAGCCGCCAAAGAGTGTCACGCCCACCGCGTAGATGATGCCGAGCGAGGTCGCACGCACTTCGGGCCGCAGCGCTTCGAGAATCATCAGGAATCCTGTTGGACTCGTGAGCGTCATCAGGCCGATCAGCACGACCACCACCACGAGCACCGTAGCGGGCGTGGGCCACAGGGCGATGGCGCGAAACGCCGGGAATACCAGTGCGAGCGACACCACGCTCGCGCCCACGAGCAGCCGTTTGCGGTTGCCGACGCGGTCCGCGAGGCGCCCTGCGAACGGCGAGCCCACCAGCAGCACGACGCCTGCCGCCACGCCGCTCGCCGCGGCCGCTGCTTGGGGCATGCCGAGCGTGAGCGAGAGAAACGCGGGCAGGAAAAACACGAGGGTGTACATCGTCGCCGTGGCGCCAATCACGAGCATCGTGCCCGCTACGATCTGGCGCAGCGGCAACTTCCTGCGCGTGGCGGGTGTTGCGTGTTGTGGCGAAGTCTCGGCGTCATGCGCTTGCGGCAGCGTATCTTCAAGCCGCGTGCGCAGATAAAAGCCAAGCGGCCCGATCGCGAGACCGATGAGAAACGGCACGCGCCAGCCCCAACTTTCGAGCTGTTCGTGCGCAAGCGCTTTCGATAACAGCACCGCGATCGCCGCGCCCGCCAGCGCGGCGCCGCCCTGGCTCGCCATCTGCCAGCTCACGAGCGCGCCGCGCCTGCCTTCGCGGCCCGCTTCCATCAGCAGTGTCGTGGCTGCGCCCACTTCGCCGCCTGCCGAGAACCCCTGCAGCAAGCGGCCCAGCACAATCAGCGCGGGCGCGGCGAGGCCGATCTGCTCGTAAGTGGGTGCAAGGCCGATGAGCCCGGTGCCGAGCGCCATCATCAGCACGGTGAGGATGAGCGCGGGCTTGCGGCCCGCGCGGTCGGCATAGGCACCGATGACCACGCCGCCGAGCGGCCGCACGACGAAGCCCACGCCGAACGTCGCGAGCGACATCATGAGCGAGCTGAACGCGTCATGCGCCGGAAAGAACAGCCGCCCGATGATTGCCGAAAAGAAGCTGTACACGGTGAAGTCGAAGAACTCGAGCCCGTTGCCGAGCGCGGCGGCGAGCACCATCGTGCGGCTGGTGTGCGCGGTCTGGTCTGCCGATGCAGCAGGGGCAGCTTGAGCGGCGAGGGCGGCGCGTTCCTGAGCGAGTTTCATGATGAAGCCTTGTTCCGATGATGACGCGCTGAGATGGCAACGTCGTGGTGCTGACGCGCGCGGCACAATACGCATGCCGCGCGTCGTTCATTCACAGGTGAGCCGCGCTTACTGGCTACCCTTGATACCGGCGTTCGAGCGCACTTCGATCTTGCTCGTTACCGACTGCACGCCGCTCACGCTTTGCGCGACCGAAGTGGCGAGCGCGATCTGGTTTTCGCTCGCTACCACGCCGGAGAGCGTGATCGCGCCGTTATGGGCGTGCACGCGGATGAACGTCGATTTGAGCCCTTGCTTGCGTGCGGCGCGCAGTGCGCCGCGCACGTTCGCGGCGAGCGCGCGGTCCGTGGGCGCCGAAGCAGCCGCGGCGGGCGTCGCAGGCGCGATCTGCGCCGCGCTCGCTTGGCTGCCGCCCTGGGCCCAGCTGCTCACGCTCGCGACGGCGAAATAGACGGCGGCCGCGTAGCGCAGCATGGTTCGGTTGTTCATGTCTTCTCTCCTGTATGTATGAGGCCTGCGGCCCTTAGAACTTGTGATACATGCCCACGAGCACGACGTGCGGCGACTGGTACATTTGTGTCGTGCCGTCCGCGCCCGTGTAGCTGTTGCTGATGTTGTCCACGGTGGGCTGCTGCGACGGATAGCGGCCGTACGTCGGCGTCTCGCCCGTGTTGCGGATGAGCGCGCCGCGCACATAGAGCGCCGTGCGTTTGGAGAGGTTGTAGTCGTAGCCGAGCGTAATGCCGTACGAATTCGAGCTAACCCCGGCCACGGTGCGATACGCCAGCTCCACGCGGAAGTCGTTGCGCTGCTGATAGCGGTAAAGGCCGCCGAGCGTATAAAGCGAGGCCACGCGGTCGCCGGCGAGACGCGGCGCGAGGAAGCTGTAGCCCGCCGAGACGACGTAGTGCCCGGCGTCGTAGAGCAGGCCCGCAGCGAAGTTGTCGGTGCGCACGTATTGCGACGTCGTGAGCGCGTTGAGACCGTAGTTGCCGATATAGCTCAGCGCACCGAACAGATGACCGTCGAAATAGTTGAGCGCGACGGACTTCGTCGTGATGGTCGGCGAGTTCGAGCTGGGGTCGTGCAGCGCAAGCGCGACCTGCGCGTTGAGCGGCCCGAACCACGGCGACGAATAGCTGATCGCATTCGAAAGGCGGCTTGCCTGATAGCTCGCGCCGGGGCCGAGATCGTAGACCCATGCCGTGAGGTACGCCACCGTCGAGACCGTGCCCACCTGGCCGAACACGTCGATGAAGAGCGGTACGCCGACATCGTCCTGCAGGCCGAGCTTGAGCTCGCCGGTCCTCGACGAGCCGAGGGCGACCCAGGCTTCGCGGTTGAACAGCGTGTTCGTCGTGCCGAGCTGGCCGTTCGCCGCATTGAAGCCGCTCTCGAGGGCAAAGCGCGTCCGGTAGCCGCCGCCCAGGTCTTCCACGCCGTAGAGGCCGAACTTCGACGTCCATTCGCCGCTGCTTTGCTGCACCCAGGACGTTTGCGCACCCTTGGTGAAGCCCACCGCCTGGTCCACCGCGCCATAGAGATAAATGCCCGGCGTGTAGGCGCTGCTCACCGCGTAGGGCACGCCCTGAAAGTAGTCTTCGAGGAACAGGTTCGAAGCCTGTGCGAGCGCTGCGTGCGAAGCGCCGCCGAGTGCGGCGGCGCAGGCGGCGAGCCGCGCGGCGCGGGCCATGCGCGAAAGACCGGCACCCCGGCGCGGATAAGGCGTGATGCTGCTTGCTGACATTTATAGGCTCTTTAGGTTGGTCAGAAACTGCGGGGAAGGGCGGCGCGCGCGGGCGAGAAGTGATTGCGCGAAGCCGCCGGAAAACGCCTCGGTCAAACGTTGCGCAGATAGCGCTCGGTGAGGCTGACGAACCACGCGGCTCCCCATACGAGCGCGGCGTCGTTGAAGTCGTAGCCCGGGTTGTGGACGCTGCAACCGCCCACGCTGCCCACGCCATTGCCAAGCAGTACGTAGCAACCGGGCAGCTTCTCGGTCATCCACGAGAAGTCTTCGCTGCCCATGACGGCGTCGGGCATCATCGTGAGGCCGCTCTTGCCGACGATCGCCTCGATGGCGTCAATCGCGTGCTCGGTGGCGTTGCGCTCGTTCACGAGCGGCCGCGAGATCGCGCGGTAGTCCACGCTGGCCGTCGCGCCATACGACTGCGCCTGGTGATCCGCGATGGCGCGGATGCGCGCTTCGAGCGTGTTGCGCGTTTCGCTGTCGAGCGCGCGCACGGACAGCTGCAGCGTGGCGCTTTCGGGGATCACGTTGCCGGCCTTGCCGGAATGAATCGCGCCCACCGTGACCACGGCCGCGCGCGTGGGCTCCACATTGCGCGAAACGATGGTCTGCAGCGCCATCACGATGCTTGCGGCCGCAACGATCGGATCGCACCCTTGCTGCGGCATCGCGCCGTGCGCGCCGCGCCCGGTCACGGTAATCGTCACCGTGTCGGAAGAGGCCAGCATGCAGCCGTGGCGCACCGCGAAGTGGCCCACGGGCAGGCCCGGCGCGTTGTGGAGCGCGAACACCTGATCGCACGGGAAGCGCTCGAACAGCCCCTCGGCGATCATGCGCGAGGCGCCGCCGAGGCCCTCCTCGGCGGGCTGGAAGATCACGTTGAGCGTGCCGTCGAAGTCGCCTTGCGTCGCGAGGTAGTGGGCCGCCGCGAGCAGCGTGGCCGTGTGGCCGTCGTGGCCGCACGCGTGCATCGTCTGTGCGACGGTGCTCGCATAGGGCAAGCCGGTCGTCTCCTGAATAGGCAGCGCGTCCATGTCGGCGCGCAGGCCGATCGCACGCGTGCCGCTGCCGCGCGTCAAGCGCCCCACGACGCCCGTGCCGCCAATCCCGGTCGTGACCTCATAGCCCCATTGCGCGAGCTTTTCCGCGACGACGCGCGCAGTGCGCGACTCCTCGAATCCCAGTTCGGGATGGGCGTGAATGTCGTGGCGAATCGAGATGAATTGCTGCTCGTGCTCGCGAAGCGCCGCGAGCAGGGCCGTGCTGGTGTCCTGCGTCATGTGAAGAGTCCCCGAAGTGGCCGCCCGGTATGCGGCGGCCTTCGAGGACAGAGCCTAAGGACGATCGGTCGAAATAAAAAAGCAAAAATCGGCATGTCGATAACCAGTGGTAATATCCACCGCATCATGAAAATTCATCAGCTTCGGGCGCTTGTCGAAATTGCGGCGACCGGCACCCTTAACGGCGCGGCGCGGCGGTTGCACGTCACGCAGCCGGCCATCACGAAAGCGCTGCGCGAGCTGGAGGACGAGTGCGGCGTGCGGCTGCTGGAGCGCAACCCATGGGGTGTCGTGCCCACGGCCGAGGGCGCGGCGCTGCTCCAACGCGCCCGCACCGTGGTGCGCGAGCTCGAGCGCGCCGAGGAAGACCTCGCTCACCTCAAGGGGCGGCGTGACGGCAAGCTCGTAATCGGCGTCACGCCCATTGCGGGCACCGGCGGCCTTGCCGACGCCTTCGTCGCGTTTCGCCGCCACTGGCCGCTCGTGACGATCGAGTTCCGCGAGCTGGGCATCAACCAGTTGCGCGAGCAACTACGCAACCGCACGCTCGACCTCGCGTTCGCGGCCTTTCCGGCGAATCCCGGTGACGACATCGGCACGGTGAAAGAACTCTTCGAGTACGACTCGGTGTTCATCACGCGCGCCAACGGCGTTTTCGCCCAGGCGACGACGTTGACCGAATTGCAGCAGGCCGAATGGATCCACACCGACGTCACTGACCTCTACCCGAACATGTTGCGCGCGATGTTCGAGCGCGCGGCGCTGGAGCCGCCGCGGCGCGTCACGCGTTGCACGTCGTACGCGCTTTTCTATGGCCTGACGCTCCTCTCCGACGCCGTGTTCGCGTGGACGCGCCATTCGCTAGAGGAGACGGAACTGGGCCGCTCGTTCGTCGAGCTGGCGCTGCCCGATCGACCGCCGCCGCTGCGGCTCTATCTGTTCTCGCCGCCCGAGGCGCAGCTCACGCGGGCCGCCGAGTCCTTCGTCGATTGCATCGACAGGGTGCTGACCGAGCGCCGCGAAGTTGCCTCGACGCGGCATTCACGCGAGGCATCAACCCGCGGTTGAGCCCCCGCAACTGAAGTCGCTACTCAGCGGTTTTCTGCGCGGCTATCGTTGATTTTCCAAACCGGATTTCCAACGATCACGCCAGAGCCGGTGGCGCCGCATGCGTGGCGCCACCGGCATGGGACCCGCCCATGACGCCATCCGCTTCGCCGTCTTTGCCTGCCGACCCGGCAGCGCATTCGTCTGCTTCCTCGCATTCGGTTTCGCGCCGCCGCCAGTTCGTGGTGCTCGGCGCGCTGTTCGCCGCGTGGTCGGTGGCCTATACCGATCGCGTCGTGATCGGCACCGCGATCATCCCCATCTCGCACGAACTTGGCCTGAGCGATGCCGCGAAGGGCTACGTGCTCGGCGCGTTTTACGCGACTTACGCGCTCATGCAACTGGGCGGCGGCTGGCTTGCCGACCGCCTCGGCGCGCGCCGCGTGCTGGTGGGGTGTCTCGCGCTCTGGTCGCTTTTCACCGCGTTGACGGGCGCAGCCTGGTCGCTCGCCTCGCTGCTCGCGTTCCGGCTGTTGTTCGGCGTGGGCGAGGGCAGCTTCGCGCCCGCCAGCTCCAGTGCGATCGTCGAGACGTTCCCGCTGCGCGTGCGCGCCCGCGTGCAGGCGCTCATGTGCAGCACCGTGTTCCTGGGCGGCGCTGTGGGCGCGGCGGCGGTGGGCTGGACGATTTCACGCTTCGGCTGGCGGCAGACCTTCGTGCTGCTCGGCTTGCTCGGCGCGTGCGTGGCCGTCGTACTGCTCGTGGTGCCGGGGCGGCGCGCGGCAACGCAAGACCAGGCCGCGCTCGCAGAGGCCGCGACGCCCGAGCCTCACGTGCGCTGGCGTGAACTTGCGCGCACGCCGCTCGTCTGGCGCGTGGCGCTCACGTGGTTCGGCGCCTGCCTGCTCGCGCTCGGCCTGCAGGCGTGGCTGCCCACCTGGATCATGCGCACGCGCGGCATCGACATCGTGCACATCGGGCTGATCTCCGCCGTGCCCTTGCTCGCCAGCTTCATCGGCACCAATTTCGCGGGGCATTTCATCGACCGCTCGCCGCTTACGCGGCTGCGCTGGCTGCTGGCTGGCGGCGCGCTCGCCAGCGCCGGGTTCGCCGCGCTCATGCCGTTCGTCGCTTCGCTGCCCGCGTTGATTGCCTGCTGGACGTTGTGCATGCTCGCCTTCGATCTTGTCTACGCCAGCGTGTTCGCCATTCCGCTCAAGTGCTTTCCGGCGAGCACGGCCGGGCGCACGACGGGCCTCATCAATTTCGCCGGTCAGCTTGCGGGCGCGATTTCACCCGTAGTGGTCGGCCGCCTCGTAGGCGGCGCGCCGGGCTCGGGCTGGCTGGGCGCCTTCGCGTTTCTCACGGGCGGCGCGCTGCTCGCCTTCGTCATTGCGCTGGGCTGCGACTTTCGCGCTCGCGGCGGCGCGCGAAGCACCGCGTGAATGCCTGGGCGTTTCCACCGTTTCTTTGCGTTCCATCCTCATTCGCGAGTCTTGCCATGAAATGCTTTGTCGCCGGTCTGCTCACAGAGACCAATGCGTTCGTCAACCTGCCCACGAGCCTCGAAATGTTCATGCGCGGGCATCTACCGCCGGGCAAGTGCCCGATGGGCGAAGCGCCCATCGTCGGCGCGGAGCTCATGTGGAGTGCGAAGCGTCGCGCGGCGAAGGGCGAGTTCGAACTCGTCGAAGGCAGCTGCTTTCGCGCGACGCCCGCGGGCCTCACGAGCCGCGAGACCTACGTGACGCTTCGCGAGCGCATTCTCGACGAGTTGCGCGCCGCGCTGCCCGTGGACGCCGTGTTGCTTGGCCTGCACGGTGGCATGATCGCGTTCGGCTATCCCGATCCCGAAGGCGACCTGATCGCGCGCGTGCGTGGGATCGTCGGACGGGACTGTGTGATTGGCGTGGAGTTCGATCCGCACTGCATCGTGAACGACATGCGCCTCGATAACAGCGACGTGATCGTGTTGTACAAGGAGTACCCGCACACGGACATGGTCGAGCAGGCCGAACGCCTCATCGATCTCGTGACGAACATGGTGCGCGGTGCGCCGCGTCCCACGGCCTCGCTCTATGACTGCCGCCAGATCGATTCGTATCCGACCACAGCGCCTGGCATGCGCGCGCTAGTGGACCGCGCGAAGGCGATCGAGGCCGACCCCGCCTCGGGCATCGTGTCGATTTCGATCGTGCATGGCTTCATTTATGGCGACTCACCGGATCTGAGCACACGCGTGCTCGTCTATGCCGACGACAAGACGCGCGGCGAGACGCTCGCGCGCGAGTTGGGCGACGCGTTGGTCGCGCTGCGCGGGCAGACGGCTTCGCCGCTCCTGGCCATCGACGCGGCCATCGATGCGGGCCTCGCCGCCGCGGCGACCGGCAAATCGGGTCCCGTCGTGATCGCCGATCCCACCGACAACTCCGGCGGCGGCGCGCCTTCCGACAACACGGAGGTGCTGGCACGCCTGATCGAGCGCGGCATGGAGAACGTCGCGACCGGTCCGATCTGGGACCCGGGCGCGGTCCAACTGTGCTTCGACGCAGGGCTTAATGCAGTGCTGCCGCTGCGCATCGGCGGCAAGGTCGCGCGCACTTCTGGGCAGCCAGTGGACGGCGTAGCCGAAGTTATTGGCCTGAAGCGCGGCGCGTGGCAGCGCTTCGGCACGAGCCGCGTGGAGTGCGGCGACGCGGCGGCGGTGCGCATAGGCGGCGTGGAAATCGTGCTTTCTACCCAGCGCGCCCAGGCGTTCAGCCTCGAAGCGTTCGAGCAGGTGGGCATCGACCCGCGCGAGAAGCGCATGCTCTTCGTGAAGTCCGTCAATCATTTTCACGCGCATTTCGCGCCCATTGCGAGCGAGGTGCTCTACGTGGAAGGCGGCGGCCCACTGCAACGCGATTATTCGAAGATCGCCTGGAAGAACGTGCACCGGCCGCTGTGGCCTCTCGATGCCGACGCGGCGCCGGTGCTGATCCACTGATCCGCCGGGCACCGCTGGTGGGGGAAGAGCCAGTCGCAGTTATGGCAGACTGTGGCGCGCAATCACGCGCAATCACGCGCAATCACGCGCATGCACCTACCGCCGACGAAATCGCGGAGAGGGTGCACGCTCCATCGGCCCTCACGTTACGCACTCATGAAGCAGCATCAGCTCCACGCCTTCCTCGCGCTCGCGGCGGGCGGCAGCCTCACACGCGCGGCCAGCGCGCTCAATCGCACCACGGCGGCCATCTCCAAGTCGATCCGCGAACTGGAGAGCGAGTTCGAAGTGCAACTCTTCGAGCGCACGCCGCACGGCATGTCGCTTTCGGCGGGCGGGCGCGCGTTGCTGCCGCGCGCGCAGGCGGTAAGCGCCGAGATGACGCGCGCCCACGAAGAACTGGGCGCCTTGCGCGGGCAGCACGCGGGGCATTTGCGCATTGGCCTGACGCCGGCCGTTTCCGTGCTGATCGCGCCGGACCTCGTGGCGCGCTTCATGCAGCAGCATCCCGCCGTGCGCGTGGAGCTATACGAATACCAGCGCGAGCAGATGATGCATCGCCTCGACGACGGCACGCTCGACGTCGCGCTGCACGCGCAACCGTCGTTCGCCGACACGCAGCCGGACAGCCGCTCGCAGCTCGTATTCGAAACATCGTTCGCGCTCGTCACGGCGCGCGGGGGGCGCTACGCGCAGGCCCGCGCGCTCGACGATCTGCAGCACGCGCTGTGGATCTATACCGATCCGAACGGCGCGCAGCAGCGCTTCGTCAACCGCGTGTTCGTCGATGCGGGGCTCGCCGCGCCAGCGCGCACGCTCATGTGCACGGCTTCGGTGCCAGGCGTCGCGCTCGCGGTGAAGATGGATGCGCTCATGCTCGTCGCACGGCCGATACTGCGCACGCGCACCGAGCTCGTGGAGTTACTGCTTTTTCCGGTCTTGCCGCAACTGCGCGTGTGGTGCACCGTGCGTCACGCGGCGACCGCGCCTGCGCAAGTCGGCGCGTTTCTCGAAGAAGCCTTGCGCTGGCAGGCGCGCGATACATCCGACTGAAATTGCAATGAACTTCGCACTGAACTTCGCGCTGGGCGTTCGCCCAGGCATGCGTCGCGTATGGTGCGGCGCGGCACGCGAAATGCTCCGTGCCACCGGCGCCGTCGCGCGCATGCAACTGTGCGTCGCCCGCTGTCCAGCCAAAATACGGGATTTTTCACCAAGCGCTATGCTTTTTAGTGCGCGATGTGTCCGGCATCGACCCGGGCGCGCCGGCTTGTCTGCACGTTAAACCACGTTATCCGCCCCGGCATGGACCGGACCAAGAAAGAAGACTCCACAAGGGAGCCAACGTGAAAACGACTCTGGGCGCAGTGGTGCTGCTCGCCGCCAGTTCGGCCGCGTGCGCACAATCGAGTGTCACGATGTACGGCCGCGTGGATGGCGGTATCGAATACCTCAATCACATCGCGAACGGCAACGGCGGCAGTTCGACCCGCTGGAGCGCCGAGGGCGGCGACTGGGGCACCAGCATGTGGGGCCTCAAGGGCACCGAGGATCTCGGCGGCGGCAGCGCCGCGATCTTCGACCTCGAAACCGCCGTGCAGATCATGAACGGCACGACGGGCGGCGGCCGCCTCTGGTCGCGCCGCGCGTATGTGGGTTTGAAGAACGACACGTGGGGGCAACTGCAAGCCGGCCGTAATCTCTTCATCGACAGCGACGGCGTGTGGGCATTCGATCCGTTCGTGCAGCAGGCGGTGTCGTCGGCCTCACTCGTGCGCGGCCGCAACTGGCAGCAGACGAGCAACAACGTCGAATATCACAGCCCGGTGTGGAAGGGCCTCGACGTGCAGGGGCAGTATTCGTTCGGCAACCAGCCGGGCAACTTCAATGCCGGGGCCGAAGGCGAGTTTGGCCGCTCGGACGGCATCATGCTCTCCTACCACTCGACGCTTTTCGACCTGCGCGGCATCTACGACGAACTGCGCGATTCGAGCGGGCGCTTCTCCAACATCTTCACGGCCTCGCGCGAATACTTCGTGGGCGGCAACCTGCGCGTGCAGAAGTTCAAGATCCAGGCCGCGTACACGCATTACTCCGCGCCCGATTCGCCGCCCGGCATCTCCGATACCGCCGACCACTACTGGCTGGGCGCGACCTACCAGGCCACGCCGAAGTGGGCCGTGACGGCCGCGGGTTTCTATATCCACGTAGGCGAGGGCGGCGGCGACGCCTCGCACGACCCAGCGAGCCACGCCATGCTCTACGCGCTCGGCACCACCTATAACCTGAGCGCACGCACCTTCCTGTATGGCACGGTCGCCTATGTCAACAACAGCAAGAACGGCACGTTCTCCGTGTTCGCGACGCCGCGCGACTCCAGCACGCCGACCAGCCCCATGGCTGGCCAATCGCAAACCGGCGCGTACGTCGGGATGATGCACGTGTTCTAACGCCACGCTTTTTCCGCCATCGCAGACGGCATTCTTCGAGGAAGGTTGAGATCATGGCCAGACTATCGAAACCGCTGGGCTTCATCGGAGTCATCTCCGTGCTGTTCACCTTGCTCACGGCGGTCTATCTGCTGGCTGGCGGCGCGTGGCTCATTTCGCTCGGCGGCTCGCCGTATTACGTCGTGACGGGCGTGCTGCTGCTCGTCTTCGCGTGGCTGCTGTGGCGCGCGAGCCCCTCGGCGTTCGTGCTCTACGCAATCGTGCTGATCGGCACGGCGATATGGGGGCTCTGGGAGTCGGGGCCGGACTTCTGGGCGCTCGTGCCGCGCTCGGGCGTGCTGGTGGTGTTCGGCATCTGGCTGCTCGTGCTCATGAGCTGGCATCTGGAGCGTCCGCGCCAGTTCGGCGTGCTTTCGCTCGTGGTCGGGCTGCTCGTGTGGGGCGGCGTGCTCGTGTATGCGCACTTCAACGACCCGCAACAGATCAACGGCTCGCTCGCGGCGGTGAGGGCCACGCCCGCGCTGAACGTCGATGGCATCGAGCCATCCGAATGGCCCGCTTATGGACGCGACCAGCAAGGCACGCGCTATTCGCCGCTGCAGCAGATCACGCCCGACAACGTCCACAATCTCGAGGTGGCCTGGACCTTCCGCACCGGCGACACGAAGGGACCCAACGATCCGGTCGAGATCACCAACGAAGTCACGCCGATCAAGATTGGCGATCTGCTTTACCTGTGCTCGCCGCACCAGATCCTGTTCGCGCTCGACGCGCAAACGGGCGAGCTCAAATGGAAATTCGATCCGAAGCTTCAGGCCGATCCCTCGTTCCAGCACGTGACTTGCCGGGGCGTGTCGTTCGTGGATCTTTCGGCGAGCGCGAGTGCAAGTGACGCCGCGGCGGCTTCGGGAACCGAGGCGGCTGCGCCTGCAAGCGACGCCGCGTCGGCCACCGAAGCCGCCGCGCCGGCGAGCGAAACCACGGCCGCCGCAACGCCTGCCGCCGCGAACGGCGCCTGCACGAAGCGCATCCTGCTGCCCGTGAACGACGGTCACCTCTACGCACTCGACGCGCTCACGGGCGAGCGCTGCGCGGGCTTCGGCAACAACGGCGACCTCGACCTGCAGCACGCCATGCCGGTCACGACGCCGGGCATGTACGAGCCCACCTCGCCGCCCATTGTCACGAGCAAGGCGATCGTCGTGGCGGGCGCTGTGGAAGACAACTTCTCGACGCGCGAACCCTCGGGCGTGATTCGCGGCTTCGACGTGCGCACCGGCGAGCTGCTGTGGGCGTTCGATCCGGGCGCCGCGGACCCGAACAAGATTCCGGGCCCCGGCGAGCACTACACGTGGAATTCGCCGAACTCATGGGCGCCGGCCGCCTACGATGCGAAGCTCGACATCGTTTATCTGCCGATGGGCGTGAAGACGCCGGATATCTGGGGTGGCGACCGCACGCCCGAGCTGGAGCGTTACGCAACGGGCCTGCTCGCGCTGCACGCCTCCACCGGCAAGCTCGCCTGGTTCTACCAGACCGTGCACCACGACCTGTGGGACATGGACCAGCCCTCGCAGCCCACGCTCGCCGACATCACCGACAAGGACGGCAAGACCGTGCCGGTGGTTTACGCGCCTGCGAAGACGGGCAACCTGTTCGTGCTTGACCGCCGCACCGGCGAGCTCGTCGTGCCCGCGCCCGAAATGCCGGTGCCGCAGGGCGCCGCGCCGGGCGACCACGTCGCGCCTACGCAGCCGTTCTCGCAGCTCACGTTCCGGCCGTCGAAGAACCTCACCGACGCCGATATGTGGGGCGCCACAATGTACGACCAGCTCATCTGCCGCGTGATGTTCCACCAACTGCGCTACGAAGGCACATTCACGCCGCCTTCGCTACAAGGCTCGCTCATCTTCCCGGGCAACCTTGGCATGTTCGAGTGGGGCGGCCTCGCCATCGACACCGACAGGCAGATCGCCGTGGCGAACCCCATCGCGCTGCCGTTCGTCTCGCGGCTTATTCCGCGCGGGCCAGGCAATCCGATCGAGCCGCAGCCGGGTGCGAAGGGCAGCGGCACGGAGGCGGGCATTCAGCCGCAATACGGCGTGCCTTACGGCGTGACGCTCAATCCGTTCATGTCACCGCTCGGGCTGCCGTGCAAGCAGCCGGCGTGGGGTTACATCTCCGCCGTCGACCTCAAGACCAACCAGATCATCTGGAAAAAGCGCATCGGCACGACGCGTGACAGCTCGCCGATTCCGGTGGCCTTCCGCACGGGCATGCCGATGCTCGGCGGCCCGATGGTGACGGCAGGCGGCGTGATCTTCATCGGCGCGACGGCGGACAACTACCTCCGCGCCTTCGACGTGAACAACGGCAACCGGCTCTGGCAAGCACGGCTGCCCGCGGGCGGTCAGGCCACGCCGATGACGTACGCGGTGGGCGGCCGCCAGTTCGTCGTGATCGCGGCGGGCGGGCACGGCTCGTTCGGCACGAAGCTCGGCGACTACGTGATTGCCTACGCGCTGCCGAAACAATGAGTCACGCGCGAGCCGCCCAGCAGCACCGGGCGGCCGCGGCTTGCGGGCTTACCAGGCGGCGGCGGGGGCTCGCACAGCGCCTGCCGCTTCTCACGCAGCATGCGACGCACCGCTCGTGCGCCTCACCCGTTTTTCCTTCATGAATCGAACATCGCGCGCGGCGCGCGCCTGGGCGGTGGTGTCTGCGGCAACCTTCGCCACGTTGCACACGATAAGCGCACACGCGCAAAGCTCGGTCACGCTGTACGGGACGCTCGACACGAGCATCGAGGTGACAAACCCGGGCGCGGGCTGGGTCGCGCGTATGGACTCGGGCGCGTATCGCGGCTCGCGCTTCGGGCTGCGCGGCGTGGAAGATATCGGCGACGGCATCAAGATCCTGTTCGAGCTGGAAAACGGCTTCGGGTCCAACGACGGTACCTTCGCTGTGGCCAACACGATCTTCAATCGCCAGGCGTGGATTGGCCTTGGCACACAGTGGGGCACGGTGCGCGTGGGGCGGCAATACTCGCCGATCTACATTCCGTTCAAGGGGCAACTCGACGCGTTCGGCGCGGGCACCATCGCTTCGGGTCTGAACAATCTTTCGAAGATCACGCCTTACGAATCCAACGCGATCACTTATCTGTCGCCCGATATCTACGGTTTCTCGACCACGCTGATGGCCTCGCTGCAAGACCCCTCCACGGGCAGCAACGGACTCGCAGGCAACATCGAAACCATCGAGTGGCGGCACGGGCCGTTTCGCATTTCGTACGCGCATCAACAGCAAAACGGCGATGGTGCACTGCGAGCCAATCTGGGTGGCATGTCGTACGTCCTCGGGCCGGTGACAGGCTATTTCGCGTATTTCAACGGCGATGGCGGCACGCCGCGCAACCACAACAACGGTGTCTCGGTCTCGGCGCGCTACGCGATCACCTCGCAATTTCGCGCTTCGCTGGGCTATGCGTGGGTGCACGACCTCTCGGGCGCCGACAACGATGCCGACCAGTTCAGCGCCGCGTGCGAGTACGACCTCTCGAAGCGCGTGCTGCTCTACGCGAGCGCCGGGTGGCTGCGCAATCACAACAATGCGACCTTCACGCTGCGCGGCGTGAACGTCACTGGCCTGCCGCCGTCCTGGCCGGGCGCGCCTGTGCGCGGCGTGCAGTTTGGCATGATCGACCGCTTTTAAAGGGCTTTTCTCGTAGATCGATTCGCTGGCGGCGCACGGCGGCATCGACGCGCGCGGCGTGGTGCATGGCCAACAATTCGGCCGGACTATGACTTGTGCCGGGCATCTCTCGTTGTTATCATGCGCCTTCCATTCCTGCACACCGGACTCCAGCCAAAGTGGACAACTAAGCTTTCCCCAAACAATGTTTTCGCGCCAGCGTCGAACACGCCGCGCGAGAGGTTCATACATTCGGGAGAAGCTTATGGCTCGAGTCACGCCAGCCGCGACGCTTGTCGCACTCCATCACGTGTCATACCGGTTCGATAGCGGCGCTACGCTATTCGACTCGCTAGACCTCATTCTCGATCGCGTGCCCACAGGTATTGTCGGCCGAAACGGCGTCGGCAAAAGCATGCTCGCGCAACTGATCGCGGGAAGAATCGAGCCGAGCTCCGGCTCGATCGATCGGCACGTTCGCGTCGCGTTCGCAGCGCAGCAACACCTTGACGCGTCACACGATACGCGGACCGTTGCGCAAGTCGCGGGGATCGACGCGCCGCTCGCGGCCTTGGCACGGCTGGGAAGCGGTACGGCCGACACCGGCGATTTCGACGTAATCGGCGAGCGCTGGGATCTCGCCGCGCGCCTGCGCACGGCGCTCGATGCGGCGGGGCTCGATCATCTGGAGTCCGACACATTGGCGCACACACTCAGCGGTGGTGAACTCGCGCGCGTGACATTGATTGGCGCGCTGCTGGCCGATGCCGGCTTGCTCGTGCTCGACGAGCCGACCAATCACCTCGACGCCGCCGGTCGCGCCTGGCTGCGCGTCGCGCTTTGCGGATGGCGCGGCGGTCTCGTCGTCGTGAGCCATGATCGCGCACTGCTTGGAGACGTGCAGCGCATCGTCGAGGTCACGGCCAAGGGGCTTCGAATCTATGGCGGCAACTATGGCAGCTACCGCAGCCAGCGCGATGCGGAACACGAAGCGGCAAAGAGCGCGCTCAGCCAGGCGCGTACCGAACGCGAGCGCGCCGCGCGCAGGCTCCAGCGCGAACACGACACGATCCAACGGCATGCCGCTGGCGCATTGCGTTACGCGAAGACGGCGAATCTATCGTCGATGGCGAAAGAGGGGATCAAAGGCGGTGCGCGCAATGTGATGGGGCAGGTCAGGGCCGAGCAGCGCGAACACAAAGAGGCGCTTGACGAGCGCATTACCGAGGCTGCCGCACGCGTCGAGCCCGACGCGCCCGTGCTCGTGGCGTTGCCAGGCGCAGGGGTGAGCGCGCGCCGCCAGGTCTTCACGCTCGAAGAGGTGAGGCTGCCGTGGCTCGCGCACGACGATCCCGCCGCCACGCTCACCTGGTCGTGCAACGGCCCGGTGCGCGTGGTGTTGACGGGTCCGAACGGATGCGGAAAGTCGACGCTGCTGCGCCTCCTGGCGGGGCAATTGGCGTCCCATGCGGGCCGCAGCGTGACGTATGTACGCTGCGCGTATCTCGACCAGAAGCTTGCGCAGCTCGATCCCGATCGCTCGATCGTCGAACAGCTCGGGTTGCTCGACACACAGCTCGCAGAAGGGGAATTGCGCAGCCGGCTTGCGTTGCTGCAACTCGACGCCGCGCGCGTGTGAACCCACCAAACATCTCGACCTGGAATCCGTGCGCGCGATCGAGGGGGCGCTAGCGGACTTCCCAGGCGCGCTGATCGTGGCTTCGCACGACGCGGATTTAATCGCCGCACTGGCACCGACGCATACGATGCAATGGAGCCGCGACGGATGGCGCTTCGATCCCGTTTTCTGACCCATAGGATAACGAATTGATTTACGAGGCTAGGTTTAGAGGCGAGACGTTAACGCCACCTGCGCCACGGGATTTTCGACACCTATGCCCATTACGATTACGAATGGCTCGCTCACGGGCCGCACATACACGTAGTCGAGCGACGACGCGACCGAAACCTGTGTTGTGCAGAACACGCTGACGCTGGGCGTGACCGTGACGTCGGGCGGCAAAACGGCTGACTACATGGAGGCACTGATGCAATTTCAGACGCTTCGGGGCAGTCGATGCACGGCGATTGCACGGCCGATTTCGCGTGACTTAGTCGAAGGCCGTACAGAGACGCTCGATTGGTACGGCGATCAATATGCAGATCGAATAGGCGAGACCGAAGGTGAAGGCCACGGAAGTGGTCGCACCGCACCACGCGACGAAGCGCTGTGCGTCGCGCTTTTGCTTCGCAGCGTAGGCAATCTTGCGCCAGGCGCGCCCCGCGGCGTAGGTGATGGCGAGCGCGAACACGAGCGCGCAGACCGAGGCGATGCCGAGGATCCATTGCGTACCGTGCCAGCCCGGCATTGGATCTCGCGTGACGGGGTCGGCGCAGGCCGTGGAAACGAGTGTGACGCCGAGCGCCAGATGCAGCAGCCAGATGAGCGGCACCGCGCACAGACCGAGCCAGCCGGCGACCCGCTGCGAGCGCGTGGGTTCTGGATTCGGGCTGCCGCCGGTTGGTTGTCCGGATGTCGGGGCGGACGCCATGGGTTCCTCCTGTGAGACGCCACGGAGTTCGTGCCGCAGGAGGTGTGCCTGGGGGATTTATTTTATTTTACATAACATAAATTATCGACATTTTTAATGTTAGGGCTTTTTTGAAATGTCCGGTTCTGGCTCATTAGAAATGTCCGATTCCTGCCCTGGTTGACGCGCACGCTCGCGTGAGGCGTCGAC
>NZ_CAJHCQ010000039.1 GCF_904848665.1 Paraburkholderia hiiakae | reverse complement strand
CATCCATGGATGTGGACTAAGGAGGGCATGACATGACAGCCGCACTGTGGGGAATTGCCGGCGGAGTGGCCTGGATGTTCGCGTTCGCGTTGTATCGGCGCAGTCTTCGGGTACCCCCGCGGTCGCACCCCGACCGGGCGCCATGAACGCGTACGCAGCGTACGCAGAAAACTTCATGAGTCGCCTGCGATATTAAGGGAGTCCATTTTGTTCCTTGCGTTCTTGCGGGTTTCCGGCCGCCATGATTCGATTTCACCCTGGAACAGCAGGGAGCCCGTGCGCGAGGAGCTATTCGGCGAGGAGCGCCTGGCGCAGCATGCGAGGAGCCTGGCGAGCGCGCAGGACATCTTGCGCGGTACTCGCGCCGGGCCGTCTCTGGCCCTGCGGCTGAAGGACAACGCGCGCCGACTGATGCACGCGTATGAAGCGACCGCCGCGGCCGCGGCGCTTGACGAGGCGATCACGCCAGCGGCCGAATGGCTGCTCGACAATTACTATCTCGTCGACGAGCAGGTTAGCAAGGTCCGCGACGACCTGCCCCCGAGCTTCTATCGGCAACTACCCAAGCTCAGCACGGGTCCGTTCGCCGGGTATCCGCGCGTGTTCGGCATCGCGTGGGCGTTCGTCGCGCACACGGACAGTCGCTTCGATCCCGATCTTCTATGCCATTTCATGCAGGCGTACCAGACGGTGCAGCCATTGACGATCGGCGAACTCTGGGCGGTGGCCATCACGCTGCGCATCGTGTTGATCGAGAACCTTCGCCGCCTCGCCGATCAGATCACCGAGGGCCGTACCGCGCGGCTCGATGCCGATGCGATGGCCGATCGTCTGCTGGGCGCAGGCGGGCATGCGCCGGAGGACATCGTCGCGCTGGCGGCGCGTTACGAGCGATCCTCGTTGCGCGACGCGTTCTGCGTGCAGTTGCTCCAGCGGTTGCACGACGAGGATCCGCAGACGACGCCTGCGGTTCGCTGGTTGCATGAACGTCTCGCTGCACAGCACACGACAGCCGAGCGGATTGTCGCGACGGTGCATCAGCAGCAAGGGGCCGCGAGCGTGACGGTGCGCAACGTCATTACCAGCATGCGCCTGATCTCGGACGTGAACTGGACCGAGTTGTTCGAACGCATCAGCCCGGTAGACGACGTGCTGCGCACACATAGCGGCTTCGTCGAGATGGACTTCGCGACACGCAACCTCTATCGCGGCGCGATCGAGGCGCTTGCGCGCGGCTCGCCGGCGAGCGAAACAGATGTCGCGCAGCGCGCGGTTTCGGCGGCACAAATGGCGCAGGCAGCGTTGACCGGGAAAACGGGCGCGGCACCGGGCCTGCAAACCGGGGAGGACGGCCTTCTTTCCGGGCCGCTGGAGGGAGCGGCGGAGCGCCGCGAATGCGAGCCCGGCTACTACCTGCTCGCGACCGGTCGTCGCGAGCTGGAGCGGGCGATCGGCTATCGCGCGCCCATCGCGGTCTGGCTGCCTCGCTTCACGCGGCAGGCAGGGCTGACCGGCTACCTCGGCCGGATCCTGTTGCTGGCCGCGCTGATCCTGACCGGCATGCTAACGCTGTCGACGGACACCATGCCACGGCCGGCGTTGCTGATCTGCCTCGCGCTCGCCGGGTTGCTGCCCGCTGTCGATCTCGCCGTGGCGATCGTCAATCGCAGGGTGATGCGCGACATCGGTGCGAACGTGCTGCCCGGTCTCGCGCTGCGCAACGGCATCCCTGCGAGCCTGCGCACGGTCGTCGCCGTGCCAGTCCTGCTGACCACGGCCAGCACGCTGGCTGAGCAGATCGAACGCCTGGAAATACACCATCTGGCGAGCCCAGAGGGCGAGCTGTACTACGCGTTGCTCTCTGACTGGACCGACTCTCCGACCGAGCACGTCGACGGTGACGAAGCGCTGCTATGCGCTGCGGCCAGGGGCATCGACCAGCTGAACCGGCAGTATCCGGGCAGCGGCGACATACCGCGTTTCCTGCTGCTGCATCGGAGGCGCATGTGGAACGGCGAAGAGGGCCAGTGGATGGGCTGGGAGCGTAAGCGCGGCAAGCTTCACGAGTTGAACCGGCTGCTGCGCGGCGCACGGGATACGACGTTCGTCGAGATCGACGGACGCTCACCCGCTGCCCCGCCAAACGTGCGCTACGTCATCACGCTCGACGCCGATACCCGTTTGCCACGCGACGCCGTGCGCCGCCTCGTCGGCAAGATGGCGCATCCGCTCAATCACCCGGTTTTTGATGCGACGAGCCAGCGCATTGTCGATGGCTATGGCGTGCTTCAGCCGCGCGTGACGCCTTCGCTGCCCGTCGCCACGCAAGGGTCGCTATTCCAGCGGATCGCGTCCAGCCCCAGCGGAATCGATCCGTACGCGGCGGCCGTCTCCGACGTGTATCAGGATCTGCTCGACGAAGGCTCCTACACGGGCAAGGGTATCTATGACGTCGATGCGTTCGAGGCGGCGCTTGCCGGCCGCGTGACCGAGAACACAATGCTCAGTCATGATCTGTTCGAGGGCATTTTTGCGAGGGCAGGACTGGCTTCCGATATCGAAGTCGTCGAGGAGTATCCGGCGCGTTACGACGTCTCGGAAGCCCGTCAGCATCGCTGGGCGCGCGGCGACTGGCAGTTGTTGCCGTGGCTGCTGAGCGTGCATCGGCGGCCCGACCTCGCGCTGGGCGCGACTGGCCGCTGGAAGATGCTCGACAACCTGCGCCGCACGGTTATCGCACCGGCGGCGTTCGTCGCGCTTTTGGCGGGCTGGCTGTTGCCGTTGCCGGCGGCGCTGCGGTGGACGGCCTTCGTGCTCGCCACGATCGCGCTGCCCGTGCTGCTGCCCGTACTGGGCGCGCTCATTCCGCGCTGGCGGCGTGCACACGTGAAAACGACAGCGCGCAGTGAGTTCGGCGTCTGGCTGGCCGACTTGCGGCTCGCGCTCTGGCGGTTCGGTCTTTCTGCCATGTTGCTGGCGCAACAGACCTGGTCGATGGGCGACGCCATCACGCGGACCCTGTTTCGTGTAGCGGCCAGCCGCCGGCACCTGCTCGAATGGACCACGGCCGCCGAGGCCGGAGCCCGCGATCGGCTCACGCTGGGCCACACCTGGCTGCATATGTCCGGTGGCGCGGCGCTTGCGCTGGGCGCAGGCGTGACGGTCGGCGTCGTCGCATTGCACACCGGTCATCATGGGGCGTGGGTCGCGGTGCCTTTTGTGCTGGCCTGGCTCGCTGCACCCGCGCTCGCGTACTGGTCGAGCCTCGCACCGCGGGCAGCGGGAGCGCTTGCCGTCAGCGACGCCGATGCCCGGCAGCTTCGTCATCATGCGCGGCGCACGTGGCGCTATTTCGAAACCTTCGTCACGCCGGGCGACGAGATGCTGCCGCCGGACAACTTTCAGGAAGATCCTCAACCGGTCGTTGCTCATCGGACGTCGCCGACCAACCTCGGGCTCTATCTGCTCGCGACGGTCAGCGCGCACGAGTTCGGCTGGGCGGGGACGGGCGATACCGCCGGGCGGCTTGAGACCACGCTAGCCACGATGCAGCGGATGCCGCGCTATCGCGGGCATTTTTACAACTGGTACGCTACGCAGGACCTGCGTCCGCTCGATCCGAAGTACGTGTCCTCTGTCGATAGCGGCAACCTCGCAGGCCATTTGATCGCGCTCGGCAACGCCTGTCGCGCATGGAGCAGACAGCTTCCCGGCACGGACCGTGGGGCTGCAGCATGCGCTGGCGTTGGCGATACGCTCGATCTGCTGGACGAAGCCGTGCGCGTGAATGGGGGCGAGCGAACGCGTAGCGCATTGAGTGCCGAGTTCGATCAGGCGGTGGCGGCGCTGCGCGTGTGGCTTGGCGCGGCGTCTCCTGCCCCGCCTGGCGATGAGACGCCGGCGACACCTGCAACACCTGCAACACCCGCGATAGCGCCCGAGTGGCGGACTGCCGTGCTGCTCGGCGCTACCGTTTCAGACATCGCCCGCGCGCTCGTCGACGAGGAGACTGCCGGACAGGCTCGCGCCGACTCCCTGGGCGGCGACGTGCTGTTCTGGGCTCGCGCGCTGGAGGAGGTGCTTCACAGTCACGAGCGCGACGTGACGCGTTCGGCTAACGCATCGACCGAACTGGCCGCTCGTCTGAACCGGTTGACCGAAACCGCGCTCCAGATGGCCGATGCCATGGAGTTCGGCTTCCTGCTCGACCCGGTGCGCATGCTTCTGTCGATCGGCTACTCGGTTGCCGACGGCCGGCTCGACGAGAGCAGCTACGATTTACTGGCCTCGGAGGCACGCCTCGCCAGCTTCGTCGCGATCGCCAAAGGCGACATTCCGGCGCGCCACTGGTTCCGGCTGGGGCGTGTCGCGGCGCCGGTCGCGGGCGGCGCGGCGCTGGTCTCGTGGTCGGGGTCGATGTTCGAGTATCTGATGCCGTCGCTCGTCATGCGCGCCCCGTCCAGCAGCCTGCTCGCGCGGACCAGCGAGCTCGTCGTGCGCCGGCAGATGGCCTATGGAGCGACGCTCGGCCTGCCATGGGGGATCTCCGAATCCGCGTACAACGCGCGGGACCTCGAACTGACTTACCAGTATTCGAGTTTCGGCATTCCCGATCTCGGTCTCAAGCGCGGTCTCGGCAATCACGCAGTCATCGCTCCGTACGCGACGGCGCTGGCCGCGATGGTCGCCCCGGCGGCGGCACTACGGAATTTCGCACGTCTCGAAGCGGCGGGCGCGGGCGGCCGCTTCGGCTTCTACGAGGCTCTGGACTACACGCCCTCCCGCGTCCCCGAGGGCGGCCAGGTCGTGATCGTGCGAGCCTTCATGGCGCATCACCAGGGTATGGCGATCGTGTCGATTGCCAATGCGCTGCTGGGCGGCCGGATTCGCGCGTTTTTTCACGCGGAGCCGGCCATCCGCGCGACGGAGCTGCTGCTCCAGGAGCGGATGCCGGGCCGGGTGGCAGTTGCGCATCTACGCATCGAGGAGAAAAGCGCTGGGCCGCAGCGCGGCGTCGAATCCGCTGTCGCGCGCCACCTTGTTTCGGCTGGCGACTCGCCGCCGGCCACCCATCTGCTGTCCAACGGCCGCTACACGGTGATGCTGACCGCCGCGGGCTCGGGGTACAGCCGCTGGGAGGATCTGGCGATCACGCGCTGGCGCGAGGACGCGACGCGCGACGACTGGGGCAGCTACCTGTATCTGCGCGACGTCGAGAGCGGCGCTTTCTGGTCCGCGGCGTGGCAGCCGACTGGCGTCGTGCCGGACAGCTACGCGGCGACCTTCACGGAGGATCGAGCGGGGTTCGTCCGGCGCGACGGCGCGCTGACCACCTCGCTCGACGTGATCGTCTCTGCAGAAGACGATGCGGAAGTGCGGCGCGTCTCGGTGTCCAACGCCGGCTCGCGCGCGTGCACCATCGAATTCACTTCGTATGCGGAAATCGTGCTGGCTACGCCAGCGGCCGATCTGGCGCATCCGGCATTCACCAAACTGTTTGTGGAGACAGAGTACGACGCCGAACTGGGCGTGATACTCGCGACGCGCCGTCGCCGCACGCCGGACGAAGCCGAAGTCTGGGCGGCTCACCTTTCGGTGATCGAAGCCGATCAGGGCGGCGCCGTCGAAGTCGAAACCGACCGCCTGCGTTTCATCGGCCGCGGTGGCAGCGTCCGTTCGCCACGGGCTCTTTCCAGCGAGCGCGTGCTCAGTGGCACGGCGGGCGTCGTGCTCGACCCGGTTTTCGCCATGCGCCGACGCATGCGCGTGGCGCCCGGAGCGACCGCAAGCGTCGCGTTCTGGACGATCGTCGCCCACTCCCGCGCGCAGTTGCTGGATCTCGTGGACAAGCATCGCGAGGGCGCGTCGTTCAGCCGTGCGGCGATGCTCTCGTGGACTCAGGCGCAGGTGCAGTTGCGCCACACAGGCGTGAGCGCCGACGAAGCGGCCCTGTTCCAACGGATGGCCGCCTACCTGCTGTATGGCGATCCCGCGCTGCGGGCGAACTCCGCCACCCTGATGCGCGGTGCCGCGGAGGTTGCCGCAGCCGGCGGCGTGGGCGCGGCGCCGCTCTGGACACACGGCGTGTCGGGGGATCTGCCGATCCTGCTGGTGCGCATCGACGATATCGAGCACATGGCGCTGGTGCGGCAACTGGTGCACGCGCACGAATACTGGCAGATGAAACGGTTTGCGGTCGATCTGGTGATCGTCAACGAGCGCGCATCGTCGTATGTGCAGGATCTGCAGGCCGCACTCGAAATGCTCGTGCGCTCTGGCCAGTCGCGGCCGCACCCCGGTAGTCCGGCACCGGGCAAGATCTTCCTGTTGCGGGCAGACCTGATGGCGCACGACGCCCGCGCGCTCTTTCCGATCGCGGCGCGGGCAGTGCTGGCAGCGCGTAACGGGCGCTTGTCGGAGCAGCTCAGGCGGCTTACGGGCGGGCCGTCTGCGAAGCCGCAACGCGCGCGGCTGCCCGCGCCTGAGGAAGCAGGGTCCGCCGACCTGGGACGTCTCGCAGCCGGCGCCGGGCTCGAATGCTTCAACGGACTCGGCGGCTTTGCAGACAATGGCCGCGAGTACGTGATCGTGCTGGGTCCCGGGCAATCGACGCCGATGCCGTGGGTCAACGTGATTGCCAATCCGGCCTGCGGATTCATGGTTTCCGCGGAAGGCAGTGGCTATACGTGGGCGTCGAACAGCCGGGAGCGGCAACTGACGCCGTGGTCGAACGACCCCGTCGGCGATCCGGCCGGCGAGGCGTTTTACGTGCGTGACGAGGCCACGGGTGCGTTGTGGGGGCCGCAGGCCCAGCCAGTACGCGACCACGCGGCGGACACAGCACCCTACGTCGCACGTCATGGCCAGGGCTACAGCCGCTTCACGCATATTGCCAACGACGTGGCGCTCGAACTGCTCCAATTCGTGCCGTTGAGCGATCCGGTGAAGATCTCGCGTCTGATACTGCGCAACCTGTCGAACCGTAGCCGGCAGCTCTCCGTGACGGCCTACGTCGAGTGGGTGCTCGGGGCGCAGCGCGCCGTATCGGCGCCGCACATCGTCAGCGAGATCGACGCGCAGACGGGCGCGATGTTCGTCCGTAACGGTTACGGCGAAGCGTATCGCGCTCGCGTGGCGTTTGCGGATCTCGGCGGCAGGCAGAGCGGCTGGACTGCGGACCGGCGCGAGTTCATCGGCCGCAACGGGACGCTGAGCGATCCCGCCGCGCTGGCCAGTGGCGCCGATGAGCGTCCGCTATCGGGCAAGACCGGAGCCGGGTTCGATCCGTGCGCGGCCCTTCAAACGCGGTTCGAACTGCCGCCCGGTGGCGTGACTGAGGTCGTGTTCCTGCTAGGTGACGCCGCAACGGCCGCCGAAGCGAGGCAGCTCGTCGCGCACTATCGCGAAGCCGATCTCGAAGGTGTCCTGGCTGCGGCTACCGGTTTCTGGGACGACACGCTCGGGGCCGTTCAGGTTGCGACACCGGATCGAGCGCTGGACCTGATGCTCAACCGCTGGCTGCTCTATCAGACACTCGCTTGCCGGATCTGGGCGCGCGCGGGCTTCTATCAGGCGGGCGGCGCCTACGGATTCCGCGATCAACTGCAGGACGGCATGGCGCTGGTGCTCGCGTGCCCGGCACTCACCCGCGAGCACCTGCTTCGTGCTGCCGCACGCCAGTTTCCGGAAGGCGACGTGCAGCACTGGTGGCTGCCGGAGGGGGGAGCCGGCGTACGTACCCGTATCGCCGATGACCGCACGTGGCTGGCCTATGCGGTGGCCCAGTACATCGAAGTGAGCGGCGAGCACGCGATTCTCGACGTGATGGTGCCGTTCCTCGAAGGCAGTCAACTGGCCGCGGATCAGCACGAGGCCTTTTTCGTGCCACACGTCGCGGACACGAGCGTGACGTTGTTCGAGCATTGCGCGCTGGCGCTGGAGCAGACGCTTGGGTCGTTCGGAACGAGGGGGTTGCCGTTGATGGGAACAGGCGACTGGAACGACGGCATGAACAGGGTGGGTGAAGCGGGGCGCGGCGAAAGCGTCTGGCTCGGCTGGTTCCTCTATGCGACGCTGGTGGCTTTCGCTCCCATCGCGCGAGCGCGTCATGAGGCTGCGCGTGCGGATTGCTGGCTCGAACGCGCGGCGTCGCTCAGGAAGGCACTCGATAGCGCCGGTTGGGATGGCGCGTGGTTCCGCCGCGCGTACTACGACGATGGCACACCGTTGGGGGCCGCAGGCAACGACGAATGTGCGATCGACGCCATCGCGCAGTCGTGGAGCGTATTGTCGGGCGCGGCCAGTGTCGAGCACGCCGAACGCGCGATGGCCTCGCTCGATGAGCGGCTGATTCGACGCGAAGAAGGCCTCGCCTTGCTGATCACCCCGCCGTTCGACCGCACGCCGCGCGATCCGGGCTACATCAAAGGCTATCCGCCCGGCATCCGCGAGAACGGTGGCCAGTACACGCACGCCGCCATGTGGTCGGTGCTGGCATTCGCGCAACTCGGCGACGGCGATCGCGCCGCCGATCTGCTCGCGATGCTCAATCCGGTCAACCGGAGCCGGACGCGCAGCGGCGTGAACCGCTACAAGGTCGAGCCCTATGTGGCCGCTGCCGACGTCTATTCCGTCGCGCCACACATCGGACGCGGTGGATGGACGTGGTACACGGGTTCGTCAGGATGGATGTACCGTGCGGGCATCGAAGGGCTGCTGGGGCTTCATAAGCGCGGCGGCGAGCTATGGATCGAGCCTTGCGTGCCTCGGGCCTGGTCTGGCTTCACGGCGGTCTTGCGCCACGGCATGTCGAGTTACGGAATTGCCGTGAACAATCCTCATCATGTTTGCCGCGGAGTAATCGGCATGAGCGTGGACGGCAAGATGCTCGAAGCCGGCGTGGTGGCGTTCCCAATGGTGGACGACGGCGCACGTCACAGTGTGATCGTGACGCTGGGTCCTCGGCCGGATTAGCGGCTGGACTGGCGCTCGGGTGGTGGGGGCGCGGCGGTTGCGCTTCCGGTGGCAACCGGAGACGCGAATGTTTACTCAAAACGCCGTGCGCCATCTGATCGCGGACGACGATCCGAACGTGGTAGCCGCAGACGTGTCGTTCTTTCAACGCTTCAGATCTATTTTGAAAAGCCCATTTTTCGCTTACGCGCGCGCTGATGTTTGGGCATGCAATCGACGCGCTCAGCGCTCTTTCCGGGTGGCGCGGCTTCCCGGAATCGCTCCGCGATGCGGGCAGCGTTCACCGCAAAACAATCAGGCAGCGACAATTACCCGGGAGTAACATCATTCCGTGAGGCGACACGACCGGGCGTGCTGCTTGACGCTGTCCACAGAGGCGGCCTTGCGGCACCCTCGCGTCCTCACGTGTATTGGAGAACACCGTGAAGCCTATGCTCCAAACGTTGCCGGCCGCAGCACTGCTGACCCTTGTGCTATGTCTCGTCGCTCCGAAAACATTTTCCCAGGCGGCGCCCGATGTGGCGGGATCATGGTCGTTGGTCTCGTTGACCGAATACAGAAGCGGCACCGAAGTCGAGGTGCTCGGTCCACATCCGCAAGGTCAACTTATCTTTGCTAGCGACGGCCGATACGTTCTGGTCGGACTTCGTGCTGATTTGCCGAAGTTCGCCTCGGGAAACCGGCTATCGGGTACTGCCGAAGAGAATCAACGCGTCGTTCAGGGCAACTTCGCGCATTTCGGCACCTATACCGTCGATCCGGTGGCACACGTGATCGTTTTCCACATTAAAAACGGAACGTTTCCGAACTGGAACGGCGAGGTTCAACGGCGCCCGTTTACGCTTGATGGCGACCGTCTAACTTACATGACGCCAGGGAGCTTCGGATATGGGGCCTCGAAAGTTGTGTGGCAACGATTGAAGTAAGCACCGTGCGGGGGCACCAGCTGCCGTTGCGTGCGCGTCCGGTCGGCGAGCGACGGCTGGTCGCGTGAAAGCCGCCGTTTTCTTCGAGCCAGGGCGAGTCATTGCATTCGCCGCAGCGCGAGAGGGCGTGCCCACCTGGATCGCGATGATTAAAGGTGTATGGCTAGCGCTTGGGAGCGGCTACAAGTCTACGACCGGAAATCCCGCACTTGACACTCTCCTGACTCGCGGCGGCATGGACAGGCGGTGGACCATAAACTTCAGACGATTGAGATTTCCGAAAATATCGTATCTGCGCGAAGAAATTATTCCAATCTGGAAAAGCCTGCCTGGCTGACAGAAAAAAGCCCGCAGGGGCGGGCTCGAAGATACAAGGAGACTCAATGCAACGAGGAGCCGGGGTGCTCCCGAAACCATGCTACCCCGGATTGCCAACGTTGGAACCTGCCTGTTCTGATAGGGCGACTGTCTCGTAGGTCTCCACCACGCCGCGCTCGAGCAGCAACTCCTCGATATCGCGCAGGCTCAGGTTGAAGCGAAAATACCAGCGAACGGCGCAGCGAATGACGCTCGCGGGGAAGCGGTGACCGTGGTAAAGCGGCTTCGTCTTCTTCATCGCTTCATTTTAATGCTCGGCGCTCGCTAACCTGACAACGCCGTCCAGCGTGACAGCTCTCTTCGCGCGTGCGCAACTTGTCGCGTAACCGGGAGTTCGTACATATTGAATCCGTCTGCGAAGTCGAGGCCGTCGGCGTGCGGTGCTCTCGGAGCCGCCTTCGCAGGGCGCGCAAAGGCGGTGCGACGCAAGGCCGGCAGCACGTGGCATCTGGACGAAGTGTTCGTGAAGCTGCGCGGCGAGCCCCACGTGCTGCGGAGGGCCGTGGATGAATGCGGCGCCGAGCTGGATGTGCTTCTGCAGAAGCGCCGGGACAAGGCCGCAGCCAAACGCTTTTTCAAGCATGTGCTGCGATCGAATCTCGCGCCCCGGGAAATCGTCACCGACCAACTGCGCAGTTACCCTGCGGCGAAGGCACATCGCAGAACTCGCGGGCGTCAAGCACGTGTTCGTGAAGGCGGCGGCTGCACGGGTGAATAAACGTGCCGAGAACAGTCACCAACCTACGCGTCGCCGTGAGCGCGCTATGAACGGGGTTTGATCTGCTTCGCATGCAGGTGTTTCTATCCAGCTTCGGTCCGATCCGTCAACACTTTGCACTATCCCGCCACCGCATGACGGCGCAGTCCCATCGCACCAAACTCAAGGCGCGCCTTGCAGCGTGGAATCGTTGGACCGTGATCGATGCTGCCAAGTGCACATATTGATAAGGATACCGATTCTTTCTCGATCTTACCCCGCCCGCTGCCGTCAAGTTGACGACGCCGCCGCGTGGTCACGTGGGCGATATGATGCTGGCGTAATCCACTGATAGTGGAGCCTTGACGGTGACCATTCTTCGGCGGCGGGATTTCACGGGACAGAAAATGACAACCGCTTCCGGCTTGCCTGCCTCGCAGCATGAACGGGCGCCAGAGTCACTACGGACGCTTTCCACCTATCTCGAGCTGGCGGTTGATGAGGGGGTATGCGTCGTCCTGATTTGTCAGTACGCAGATGCCTGCGCCGTCTACACTGGCGACCCAACGGGAGCGGCGGATGATTTGGCTGACCACGGAACGATTGCCGCAGCGTTGGTCGATGAGATACGCGGGTTGGCGGAGGAGGGCGCAAACCAGATGACAATCGGTGATCGGGCGTACCGGTTCATTCGAAGCTTTACGCAGATCGCCGATCGCGGAGCCGTGGTATTGACTCCGTTGTAGCCCAGGACGTAATCGGACTTCGGGGCGTCCCTCGTCCGGCCCTTTACTGCCTGCGCACCGTTCGGGTAGCGAAAAACGCGCGCCTGGCGCGTGATCGCGAAGCGACGGTGCGCGGAAAGACGATCGGCCAGCGAAGGCGGGCCGATGATCCCGCACAAGCGGGTTGATGGTTTGTTACAGCGGCGTGATGTTCGCGGCCTGCTTGCCCTTGGGGCCCTGCTTTACTTCGAAACTGACCTTCTGGTTTTCCTGAAGGGACTTGAAGCCGCTTCCCTGGACTTCGGAGAAATGCGCGAACAAGTCTTCGCCGCCGCCGTCCGGCGTGATGAAGCCAAAGCCCTTTGCATCATTGAACCACTTCACAATACCTGTTGCCATTTTCCTGAATTTTCCAAAAAATTTTGCGCAGTTGTCACGTTCAGTTGAGCGTGAGACTTTTCTTTTACCACGTGGAATCGACCGCCGACAACCAGGGGAGCTCCGTCTTATTTTCCTGAGATGGCGAGCCCGGTGGTCGCGACGGCTCGTCTGACGCGCCGGCGATGCGTGTGCAGCGGGCCCGCAGGACGTCGGGCGCCGGCGCCACGTCGACGGCAACAGTGCGAACCCGGCCGCGATCCCAGTATTCGACCGCCGCCGCGTGATCGGGCCGCACGCGCACACGTCTGGGTGAGTACGTCCGTGCCCCCCCGAAGGGAGGCAAGCCTCGCCGAACTTGGGTTTCTGGTCGCCGCTGTGCCCGTGAACCGAGCCGCGTCGGTGCGCGGATCTGGGCATCGCACGCGTGACGGCGCCACGCCCGCTCGTTCGATTAGCCCTACATGGGCAAGAGAGTTACGGAAATCTTCGTCGAAGTTCTCGAACTGTACGAGTGCCTCGAACATCGCGCGCGGCGCCGTGACTGGCGCCATTCGGGTCGCCGACCTATCCAAATTTGACGAGATTCAGTACCGACAGCGAGCCACCCGGGATTTGAGCCAACCCCCCGCCGCCTTCGAGCAAACCCAGGTCGATTCCAAAGAAGCCGATATGCTCGATCAATCCGCTTACAGCCGATTTCGCATGCGCATCGTCTCCCGCGAAGAACAACACGCGGCGGCCGCCTTCGGCTTGCGGATCATCGGAGATGAGGTGTGCCGGCAGATGATTGAACGCCTTCACGACGCGCGCACCCGGGACGAGGTCGGCGAATACTTCACTCGACGTCCGTCCATGCAATTCGGCTGGTTTGAACAGCGGCGCCTCGATCGGGTTGTTTGCATCAATCACGATGCGTCCGCCGAAGTCCGGTAATCCGGAAAGGGCCGCCGGCAGCTTCGACCAGTTCACCGCGACGAGGACAATATCCTGCGCGGCTGCTTGTTCACGCGTTCCCGGGGTGATTGAGGAGCCGAGGTCGCGGGCGAGGTCCTTAAGCGAATCTGGGCCCCGGCTGTTCGCGATGATGGCTTCGAGGCCCTTGCGCGCGAGCGCTTTGGCGAACGCGGACCCAATGGCGCCTGCTCCGATGATGCCGATGGTGCTCATAACGATGCTCCTGATTGAAGGGTGGTGAATCCAGTGACAAAACAGACGTCTGTGCGGCCGAGGGGAAGTTAATCAGACGTTCTCTCCCCAAAGCTCGGTGAGCGAATGTTGGCGCTTTTATTGCTCGATGATTAGTCGGTAATTGCTTGAATTATTTTCAAGTGATGCTTTAATATCCGACATGGAAACCCTCGCCAACCTCGAATCGTTCGCGCGCAGTGCTGAAACGGGAAGCTTCTCGGCAGCGGCGCGGCGTCTTGCATTGACGCCCGCCGCGGTCAGTCGCAACGTTGCCCTGCTAGAACGCAATCTCGGCGTGCGGCTGTTCCAGCGCTCGACCCGCAAGCTCACGCTGACCGAGGCGGGAGAGCGCTTTCTAATGGAAATTGGTGGCAATCTGGACGCCTTGCAGGCAGCAATCGCGTCCGTCTCGACCGACCGTAGTGAGCCGGCGGGCGTGCTGAAGGTCAGCCTGGCGCCGACGTTCGGCATCACGTACGTCATGCCGCTGCTGCCGGCGTTCCTCGCGCGCTATCCGATGGTTCGTCTGGATTGGCACTTCGAAAACCGGCAGGTCGACCTGGTCGCAGAGGGATACGACGCGGCGCTGGGCGGTGGATTCGATCTCGCACCCGGTGTCGTGTCTCGCGCGTTGGCGCCTGCACATCTCGTGGCGGTTGCGTCCCCGGCCTACATCGCAGGTCGCGTACCACCGGCCGATCCCGGAGATCTTGCGCAACTCGACGGCATCGTGATGCGCTCGAGCCGCACAGGACGCGTACGTCACCGGACGATGCGTGACACAGCAGGGAGCGAAAAGCCAGCGCAACTTCGCGAGACCATCATGGTCAACGACCCGGCAGCGATGCGTGAAGCGGCGATTCTCGGACTGGGCGTTGCGCTGCTGTCCGTGTCAGACGTGCTGTCGTCAATCGAACGGGGAGAACTCATACGATTGCTACCGCGCTGGTACACGAACGCCGGATCAATTTCGATCTACTACGCTACGCGAGCGCTCCTGCCGGCGAAAACGCGAGTATTTGTCGACTTCGTTGTCGAAGCGTTCGAGCGAGAGCGGTTGGCCGAAAGGCTCGCAGCAGGCATCGAATGAGTCGAATCTACACCCAGTAACCTGAGAGTCAGTGAATTGCGTGCGTTCAACAGGGGCGAGCCGAGCCAATAATGCATCAACTTTCTGTTTGTCTGTGGCCCCGGATGTTGAGATGAATTACTGAACGATCATTGTCTGACTTTGCCCACACGTAGGAAGCAAAGTCCTCCTTCGTTGCGGAAATGACGGAATCAGGAAAAATTGGAAATGGCTGATTCGTGGCAGTTTCCACAGCCGTTACATCGACGTGTCGGTTCGACGGTTGCGCATGACCGATGGAATCCGCAAGCAACATTTAAAATAAATACAATTAGCGGCGGCATCAAAAACTTCGATAATTTCTTATATGTGAACTTTGGATCGCAAGATACATCATGGCATATCTTGCAACTAACAGTCCATCCGTCAGCGTGCTGCAGACATTCCTTCATCCGCCAGGGGGCCGCCCGGCGGCCAGTACGTCTCGAATCTTGAATGCCGGGTCAGTGTTGCAACTATTCGCATCGGATGACTAAGCAATAGCGAGGATATAGCGCCTCTCACATGATGGGGCGCCTAGCGGGCACGATTTACATCGCTTGATCTCTCCCTGGCGAGATAAAGAATTATCGCGATTGCCGCGACCCGATCCGCTGCCAACTGCTAGACCACAAAGAACGATCATGCGCAACAAGTCGTCCAGGTGGTGACACTACATTTACCCTTTGGCAAAGGCCTGCTTCAAGTCGAAGACGAGCCCCGCAAACGGGATTCCCAGTGCGGCATAGACTGCTTGCGCTGCGGGGGCGGCATTGTCGGCAAGCATCTCCACGGCGACATTGGAGTAGCCGACCGGTATCACGCCCGCTTGCTGCATGCGCAGCACGCCCATATCGACTTGCGTCTGGCTGAAGCCACCGGATGCGTCGATGACCGCGTAACTTGCATAACCGTCCGCGATGGCCGAGATAGCCGGAAACGCTAGACAGACGTCCGTGGAGATGCCGGTGATGATGAGCTTCTTGCGGCCGGTGGCTTTGATCGCTTCGACCACGCGGCGGTCGTCCCAGGCGTTCACCGTGGTCCGTTCAATATGCCGGACGCCCGGAAGCGCCTCGGCCAGTTCGGGGATCAGCGGCCCCCACATCTTTTCCGTTGTGGTGGTGACGATCACAGGTACCTTCAGCACAAGGGCCGCCTTCGCGAGTGCTACGACATTGTGCTTTAGCTGCAGGGTCTCGATGTCGCGCACGCCGGTGTAGAGGCCCAACTGATGATCGACGAGAAGAAGGACCGCGTTATCGCGGGTCAGGCGTTCGAGGACGTGTGACGAAGTCGAGTTCATGATCTTGCTTCCACTGGAAGGGTTGGTTGCGGCTGCGGCCTGTGTTGCGCCGAAGAGGCTCGTGCCCGCGGCGAGCACCGTGGCTGCGACTGCGGCGTTCGACTGGTTCAGGAATTGGCGTCGGTCCATGATGGGCTCCGTGGCCGTCCACGCGGTCGGTCGATCAACGTCGCGGGCTTGAATGGACTATAGCCATGGGACAAACGCCGAACAATCCAGGAAAAATGGACTTATCATCCCATCCATGAGACTTTCGGATAAAAGGGCGGGATGATGCTCGATCTGAACGATATCTACTATTTTGTGCAGGTAGTCGAACACAAAAGCATCACTGCGGCGGCTCATGCGCTTGAAGTGCCCAAGTCGAGCTTGAGCCGTCGTATTCTTGCCCTCGAGGCCGCGCTCGACGCAAGGCTGATTCAGCGGACTTCGCGGCGCTTCGTCGTGACGGATGTCGGCGAGGCGTTTTACAAGCACGCGGTCGCCATGCTGGTGGAAGCCGAAGCCGCCGAGAGCGTCGTGCGTCAACGCACGGCGGAGCCGAGTGGAACCATACGCATGACGTGCTCGGTCGCCTTCGCACAATTGGCGCTGGCCGAGTTGATTCCGAAGTTCATGGCTGAGTATCCGCGTGTGCGTATCGTCCAGCACGCAACCAATCGTTCGTCGACTTTCTGGTGGAGCGCGTTCCGATTGCTGTGCAGTGCTGAGGAAGATCCATCGGCAGGCGGGTTCAGATCATGATTGAGCCTTCACTGTGCTTGATTATTCCATTTGGGATCGAGTCGGGATGTGTGATCTAACGTCCGGTTCTCGCCCACGCACCGCGAGTGAGCAGGTCCATGTCGGATGGAGCCATGACGATACGGCTCAAGGGTTTGTGCCGCGGCATGTACAGCACCGACAATGGCCCTGGCTGGCTCTATGCGCGCTGTGCCGAACAGCTTGAGGAAGCGCACCTCGAATTCGTACGCGAAGTGAATGGCGTCAGATAAAGGGGAATGTCACGTCAAACGGTTTTGCTTTCGTCATGGCTTGAAAACGAAGAAGCCCGCGATGCCGGATTGCTCGCAGGCCTTGCACCGTGCAGATGGCGTCAATGGAACTCGCTGTCATCGCTCGACATCCACGCCGGAGTATCACGCTTGCCGTTGAGCACGCGCCAAACCTCGACGTGATCCTTGCGCTCAATGTAAAAGATTAGATGCGGGTAGTGATCGAGAGGGCATGAGCGCAGGCCTGGGATGTCCAGTGGCTTTGTCTCGGTAAGGCGCAAGGAGTGAGTGCGATCGATATGCATAGTATTGCTTATATTATGAGATCGTAGAATTGATCAGCGGCGGACGGATGAGTTCCGCGGGGACATTTCATCTGTCCTTTTCTGATCATGTGCATAATCTCAATGCCGGCCAGAAGAACCTGGGCACAACGAAAGGTCTTGAACCCCAGCATAGGCCGTGTTCGTCGCTTGATCGCCCGATGGTCCTGCTCGACGAGGTTATTGAGATATTTGGACTGGCGGATCTTGATGGGCGCTTCACGTTCGGCATTGACCGCTTCGAGCGCGGCGAGATTGGCGCCGCTTTTGTCGATGGTTACCGTCTCGGGGACGCTGTTCTGGGCGATCGATTTCTCAAAGTAACGCTGGGCCGCAGTCTTGTCCCGATGGGCGCGAAGCAGGAAGTCAATGGTATGGCCGTCCTTGTCGACGGCCCGGTAAAGATACCGCCATTCCCCCTTGACGCGGATGTACGTCTCGTCCATCCGCCAGCTCATACCGACCGGCCGCTTGCGGCGCCGAAATGCTTTCTCCAGTACCGGCAACAGCTTGATGGCCCAGCGGTGTACTGTCGAATGATCGACCGAAACGCCTCGCTCAGCCATCATGTCTTCAAGGTGCCGTAGGCTTAGCGGATAGGCTACGTACCAGCGCACGCAAGTCAGAATCACGTCGAGCGGATAATGAAGGCGTTTGAGCACTCGGGTCACCGCTGGATTCAACGTTTTCATCTGGCTTTCAGCCGTTCGTGTCGTTCCTCACATCATAGCGGACCGCTTTACTGCAACAGAGCCCCCTTTACCGAGGAAAGTCGCTTTACGTGCGCAACACCGGCCCCTTCGACAGCCGAGCGTCGACGCACTGTTGTCGAGACCTTTGTCATATCCAATGCCTGCGAGTATTCCAGAGCCACATCAGCAGGATTGTGAGGAGGTTCATCACGGAGCGAGCCAAGGGCGAGTCAGGGCCTCGCTCCGATCGTGAGACAATCCGTCATCGCGTTCCCGACTGGGCGAAATTGCCGTCGCCTCCCGAACGAATGTCAACCGCAACGCCGTCGTCGCCTTCCTCGCGCCTCTCACCAGCTCATCTGGACGAGCTAATCTCGCTGCTCGAAATTCGCGTGCTGGCTCTGTCCGAATGCCTCGTCAGCGAAGGATTCGTGCTGGAACTGGACGGCAACGAGGCACCGGGCATCCACTACGCCCTCGCGGGCGAAGGACTGCTTCACATCGCTGGCGCCGATTCAGTAGCCCTCGCGCCGCACACGCTACTGATTGTTCCGCCGCACCATCCGCTCAAACTCGAGGTGCCTTCGAATCTCGCGGGGATCGCGCCGGTCCTTGTTTCCGGCCGCGAGCACAAGCGAGTGGTTGATTCGATCAATCGGTTCCGCGCGGGCTCGACAGAGCCCATGATCGTGATGATCTGCGGTTACTTCAACGCGGCCTTTGGCGCATCCATCAATCTGTTCGAAGCACTCTCGGCGCCGATCGTTGAGCAATTCAATCCGTCCGATCGTCTGGAGATGTATCTGCGCACTGCGTTCGACGAACTGATGGCTCAGGAAATCGGTGCCGGCGCCATGTCAGGCGCGCTACTCAAGCAGGTGATCGTCGCGCTCGTGCGTCGCTCCCTGAAAAGCAGCGCCCTATGGATGGAGCGGTTTGCACTGCTCGGTGACCTGCAGATCGCGCGCGCGTTCGCCGAGATGACTGCACGACCTTCCGCGCCGCACACCGTTGAAAGTCTGGCCCAGGTCTCGTGCTTGAGCCGTTCGGCATTCATGGCTCGCTTCTCGGCGGCGTTCGGCCAACCGCCGATGCAAGTGCTTCGCGATATTCGTATGCGCCAGGCCGCCGCCCAGCTTCGCGCTGGCGACCTCGCGCTCGACCAGGTGGCCCGCAATGCCGGTTATGCCAGCCGCGGCGCCTTCGCGCGCGCTTTCCGCGAGATTTACGGCACGACGCCCGCGGAGTATGGGGCACGCCCACTTTCGACCTGATCTGCGTCCGGCCTCTCCCGATAGCTTTTCGGCACGCCAAATGCGGCGGACTTTCGCGCACGTTTCCCGGATCCTGCGCATCGCGATCGCTCCTAGACTGCCTGTCAATGCAGGGACACCCGTTCCCGCAGCGATCAACCGCAGTTCATACCGAATCAGGAGCATTGCCATGAGTCGAATCGCCATTCCTCAGGAGATTCCCGCCGAATCCAAAGCCGTCGTCGACGCCGTGTCGCGTCAGCTCAAGCTAACGCCCAACCTCTTTCGTATCATGGCGCAGAGTCCCCAGGCGATAAATGGCTGGGCCGGCCTGCAGGGCGCCCTCGCAAAAACGCTCGACGTGAAGACGCGCGACGGCATAGCCCTCGCGGTCTCGCAGGTCAATGGTTGTCAGTATTGCCTCAGTGCCCATACCTACGTAGCCAGCCAATTCGCCGGACTGTCCGACGACGAGATTCGGCGCAACCGACGTGGCGAATCGGAAGACCTTCGTGTGGCGGCCGCGGTAGCGTTCGCGCGCACGCTGATGGAAACGCGCGGAAAAGTGACGGAGAGCGACCTCGACGAGTTGCGCGCAGCAGGGTACAGCGATGCCAATATTGTCGAGATCATCTCGCTGAGTGCTCAGTTCATGCTGACGAATTTCATCAATAACGTCTTTGACACGGAGATTGATTTTCCCGTGGTCGAAACGGAAGTCGCTTGACAGTGTTCGAACCGCCTACGGCCTTCCTCCATCTTCGGGAGTTCTGCCATGCCACGCTCTATTGCTGAAAAGCGCGCCGCATTCCGCGCCATGCACGAAGCCGGTTGCTTTACGCTGCCGAACGCCTGGGACGCGGGCAGCGCACGCTACCTCGCAAGCCTCGGCTTCGCCGCCATCGCGACCACAAGTTCGGGCTACGCCTGGTCGACCGGTCGTGCCGACAACCATGTGAGCCGCGATGAGATCCTTGCGCATCTGCGCGCGGTGGTTGAGAGCACAGACCTGCCGGTCAATGCCGACTTCGAAAGCGGCTTTGGAGACGACGCGGTCGGCGTCGCCGCTAGCGTGAAACTCGCAATCGCGACCGGCGTGGCGGGCCTGTCGATCGAAGATTCCACCGGCGACGCTGCCGCGCCACTGTTTCCGATCGAGACCGCAGTGGCGCGCCTCAAAGCAGCGCGGCGAGCCATCGACGAGAGCGGTGGCGATACGCTGCTGATCGGCCGCGCGGAGAACTTCTTCGTTGGCGTGCCTGATCTGGACGACACGCTGGCACGCCTGCGGGCGTATGCCGCGGCGGGCGCGGATTGCCTCTACGCGCCAGGCGTGCGGACACGCGAGGAAATCGAAGCCGTGGTCGCGGCAGTGGGGCCTAAGCCGGTCAACGTACTGATCAGCGCGGACTCGTCCGTGACGCTGAAGGATCTAGCAATGTGGGGCGTACGCCGTGTCAGCGTGGGCGGCGCACTCGCGCGAGCTGCGTGGGGCGGCTTCATGCGCGCCGCGCAGACGCTTTCGGAAGGGCGCTTAGACGGTTTTGCAGACGCCGCATCGGGCTCGGATCTCAATGCACTGTTCGCTGGCGGCGCATGATGCGCGCCATTCAGATTGATTGTCCCGCCTACAAGGAGTTCAAATGGCTCGCGAAATCATCCGTGTAGAACCATTGTCCAGCTGGCTCGAGCGCTGGAAGGCACCGACTTCGGTTGCCACACGCCACGGCGACACACTGTATGTGTCTGGATTGCCGCCGTTCGATCCGCAGACCGGCGAAGTCCTTGATGCCCCGATCGAACAGCAGACTCAACGTGTGCTGGAGCAACTGAAACTATGCGTTGAAACAGCGGGATCGTCGCTCGATCAGGTGCTCAAGTGCAATGTCTACTGCACATCGGTCGAGATGTTCCCGGTCGTCAACGAGATTTACGCTCGGTTCTTCGGCCCGCAGCCACCGGCGCGGATCTTCATTAATGTGCCAGCTTGGCCCGGACGTTTCGACATCGAGATCGACTGCGTCGCAGCGGTTTAACCCACGGAGCGCATAACCGTGACTCGCAGGACCGATGTACGAATCGAAGCGGCGCTGAACGATAGATCACGGCCTCGTCGCGATCTTGCCCGCGATGTACGCGATTGTACCGAAGAGGTGCTTCATTTTCTCGGCATAGCGCCGGGCGACCATGTCCTGGACTTCCTTCCGTTTCGAGGTTATTTCACGCGACTATTCGCGTCGTTGGTCGGGGAGCACGGACGCGTATTTGCCGCGATTCCAGCTGAAGTGACAAAAATAGAGCGTATCGAAGCCGGCAGGCAAGAGATCGAACAGTTCGCGCGCGAAAGACACAACATCGTGCTACTGACAGGCAGCACCGAAGAGGCCCTTGCGCCAGAAGCGATATTCGACATGATTTTTATCGGGCAGAACTACCACGATCTGCACATCGCGATGATGAGTCCCACCAACGTACAGACGTTTAACAAGCTAGCCTTGCGTGCGCTGAAACCGGGCGGTCACTACGTGATCATCGATCATGTGGCACCGACCGGTACACCGGCAGAAGTGACCGGGGCGTTGCATCGCATCGACCCGGCGATCGCGAAGCGTGAGGTCGAGGCCGCGGGGTTTAGATACACGGGCAAGGACGATGTTCTGCACAATCGCAACGATCCGCACACGTCCAGTATCTTCGCACGGGGGATTCGCTACCACACCGATCGATTTATCTTGAAGTTTCGAAAGCCTGCAGAACTTGCGCGTCAGGATGGTCAGTGACCGCTAAGTGACCGCGGATTCTACCGCCGTTGCAACGGCTGAACAACAAATCAAGCAACTGTTACCTCATGGCCGAACTCGCAAGTAGGATGTCTACGTCGGAGGTCTCGTGAACTTGAACTTCCGTAGACGACCCTGAGCTGCCTTTCCCGCCGTCAGGGCCGCAGCGACCGCTTCCAAAGTCTATCGGCCGTCTATCAATTCAGGGTGAACTGTCGCTCTGCGTCGGGAATTGGTAACCATCGGCCTGTCTTGCCTTCCACAGCGTCGCATTCTCGGGCGCTCTTCGAGGCAGCGCGCGGCAGCATGAATGCCGATGTCCCATCTCGCACGTGGGCGTAGGGACATCAGTGGTGAAATCAGAATGCGTTTCAGTTGAGCATCGTCCCCCCGATCCGTCCTTCCCAGATAGCGTTGTTGATGTCGAAATCGTTGACGGTCCCGGTGGCGGGGCCGCCATCGACCGTGACGATGACGTTGCGTGCACCGACGATCCGCTGCATTTGTGCGCGCGTGAGCGTGGATTCCTCATTTTCCGCGAGAGGATTGTGCGGAATGTCCGCGATGACGAGAATGCTCTTCATGATGTTTCTCCGGGCTATGCGAGTACGAAAGATCGTGAGATCTGGGGATGAGCACAGCAACTGCTCGCTCGGCTTATCGCAAGGGCCGTACCAATATCCGCGCACGCACGCATGAATGTACTGATGCCTTGATTGATGGGTCCGTGCACATGTTCGGCTCACGCTTACTTCCGACTTCGACGGCCTATATGTTGGACGCCCGCGAACAGGTATGTCGCGGGCTGTGGGAGAAAGAGCGGCACCGGTTGAAAATTTGCCTGAGCGAGGCCTGACTGCGAACAACAAGCCGTCGTGTCTGCCCGCCAGGACGGTCTTGCCACGCTGGTGTCTACTCACGGTTGAGGCGGTCTCCTGATTACCCCCATTCTTCGTCAGCTCAGCGTTTCACAGCGGTCGCTGACCACTCATTCGCCCAACGTCAACAAAGGCCGAATTGTGCGCGTAGCTCGTCCGTCAGGTTCCGGAACGTTGCGACCGTTCCAACGGCTGGCTTCATCGCTCGCGATCGGGTTGACCATTCGGACCAGACTGCGCCACGCCACGGGGGCAACAACTACGGACGTCTCGACCTGCCGGATCCCGTGAGCGGGGTGGTCGCGTATCGGACTGCGGACGGGCGGACAGGCCTCGTCGTGAAATTCATGGGGCTGGAGGGACGCGAGTTCATGCAAGGGCTGCTCGACGACCAGGCAGACCTCGAGGCCGAGCTGGGGCAGCCCGTTCGCTTCGAGTTCGGAGACACCACGGCGGGCAGCGACAAGGTTGCGGGCACTATGGTCATTGACTTTAAGCCGAAGGAAGTTGACGACAAAGAAGCCGAGCAGATGGCCTGGGTAAGGTGCGCCGTCTGTGGTCTTCCAGAATGCGAGATTGCGTCTGTGCCGGACTTGCGCTCTCGCGAGTGTGAGGCCGCCCATTTGCCTTGTGAAGTCGGCGGTACTACACTGCGCGGGCGATGAGGACGCGCCACGTAGCTGGCTTCCAGCGCGGCATCTGTCAGGTGCCAGTCAAAGCGAGTCAGGCGGCAGGAGGAAACAGCGACATGACTGCTCCATTTTCCGGCGGGTGTGCATGCGGATCGATCCGCTATGTATGCTCGCGCGCGCCAGTTGCGACGTTAAACTGCCACTGCCTGGACTGCCAGCGCTCAAGTGGTGCTCCTTTTGCTTCTGGCTTCATCGTCCGGATGTCGGACGTAACGATCACCGGCACGCCGAAGACGTATTCGGTCCGCGCTGGTAGTGGCAGGCTCGCAACCCGCAGCTTTTGTTCCGACTGCGGCTCCCCGATGTTCACCCATGGCGAGACCGGTCCAGAAGTTATGTCCATCCGCTTCCCTACGCTGGACAATCCGTCGGAGTTTCAGCCGATGCTCGATATCTGGACGTCCAGTGCACAACCGTGGGTTTGCCTTGATCAGGCAATTCCCCACTACCCTCAGTCGCCCTAGTTCGCTCGTTGCCAATCGTGCGGCTGTCCGTATCGGAGGAATTTATACCGGTGCGGCCTACGGCCGCAGTTGGCCGGTTGTAGTAGATCATGCACGGCCAGACACCACACGCGGCTTGCGACCGCAATCAATATCTCTAGATGTCGACGCGAGCGCTGCGCTCAAGGCGCGCTTCGCCTTCAGCGATCAGGTCGGCGCCCACCGCCAGTACTTCGACCAGCCTGAACAGCAACTGGTCTCGCCACTCTTCCTCTTCAGCAGACGCAGATGGATTCGCGAGGCTCTCAATCAGGGAGTTTCCGGTTTCGAGGAAAGGCAGCGCACGGTGGTAGCTCAGAACGGCCGCCATCGCATCTGTCGCGCTCTTCAGGACGCGAATATATTCATCGGCGTGTCCCTTCGGAGGCGACTGCAGCGCCTCAGCTAACCGGGTAATCCGTGACTGTCCCTGCGAACCGAGGCGCAGCGCGCGCTGCTGGAGGTTCGTATACTGCTCGCGCAGTTCGGCTTCAGTGAGCATCAGGCTATCCGCGGGTTCCATGTTCATGGGCACTATTTTGAGGCAACTCGCGCACGGCGACTGTCTGACGACATGCCGATTCATGCGATTTGTAGCACGCTGCATGCGTAGCGCAATCGTGTACGACGTCGGACGCGGCAAAGTCCTGCTGGAAAAGAACGCCGACGACCTCCAGCCGATCGCGTCGCTCACCAAGCTGATGACGGCGATGGTCGTGCTGGACAGCGCCCAGCCGCTGGGAGACACGGTGACTGTCGACAACGACGACATCGATTGGCTCAAGCACTCGGGGTCCCGCATCCCGATCGGTGCGTCGCTCGAACGGGGAGAGATGCTGCGCCTTGCGCTCATGTCGTCCGAGAACCGCGCGGCGTCCGCGCTGTCGCGTGCGTTCCCCGGCGGCCAGACTGCGTTCATCCATCAGATGAATGAAAAGGCGCGCGCGCTGCATATGGCCAGCACGCACTTCGGCGACCCAACCGGGCTCTCCCCGGACGATTTCTCGACGGCACGCGACGTGGTGAAGATGGCAGAAGCCGCGGCGCACTATCCGTTGATCAGCGAATACACGACGCTTCCCCGCTATGAAGAGGAGATCGGCAGGAGGACGAGGTTCTATCACAATACCGACCCGTTAGTCCGCGCAGCCGATTGGGACGTTCTGGTCGCAAAGATCGGCTATATCCGCGAGGCGGGGCGCTGCATCGTGGTCGATGCGAACATGCCGAATGGCCAGGTGATGATTGCGCTGCTCGGCTCGCGAACATCGTGGGAGCGCTCCGCCGATCTCGTCACGATACGCCGATGGCTGAACGGCGACGAGACGCCCGTCGTCGAGCCGCACTATTACGCAAGCACCCGGCTGCATCATCACCATTCGGTGCTGGCGCATTCGCATCGCGTCAGGGTGCATTTCGCATCGTACCGCACAGGTTCGACGGCCAACGCGCACCGGCAAAGCGTCAGGCATCATGCCGGCAAGCGGGACACCTCGCGCCTGTTGCCGCCTGACTGACGGCTCCATGACGCCGCGCGCCGATAGTCACGCTCGTGTGGTCTGTTACCTGACGTGATTGCCGCGGCTGGAGGAACCAAATAAAGCCGCGGTCATCGACTGGTCTGGTTTGTGCTGCCCCGGTACCGACGACCCGGCATCAGCGCCCGTGTGTTTCGCTTTGCGCGAACGCCCGGATGCGCGCGGCCAGTTCGGGTATGCCTGCATTGCGGGCGACGTAGTGGGAAATCTGGCGTGTGGCCAGATCCACGGTCACCTGATCGTCGGGCGCCTTGGTATAGGGCCCGTCGACGGCGGCGTGATATTCGATCCGTAACTGGGTCTCGTTCGCGACGATGCGCAAATAGCCGTAATTCTGGTCATCATAATTTTCGATGACAACGGCGTCGGTGTCCTTCGATGCAGCCTGGATCAGCTGCGGTGCGCGAAGCGGCGTCTGCCCGTTTGTGGTCAGCCGCTGAATACCGTGTCCGCCGTTGCCGCACACAATGTACGGAATGTGGGTTCCGTCAGGACGTGTGCGTGTAAAGCGCTGATAGTTGTGCGCGTGTCCCGCAAGGTCGGCATGGGGCCATACGCCCACCTCTTTGCAGATCGAGTCGATCTGCTGCTGCATCTGGATACTCCAGCCGTGACGTCCGCGCGCGACATACGGCGGATGATGATGCGCGAACAGCAATGCGCCCTTGTAGCCTTCCTTCTTCACCCGCGTCAATGCGGCCTTGAGAAACTTGAGCTGGCTGTTGCCGATGTCGCTGTTCGAAATCACGCCGGGATCTTCGAGCGTATTGCTATACAACGCGATGATGCGCACGAACGGGGCCTCGAATGTAAAGAAGACTCCCGGTTGAATCTGCGCAGTCCGCGATAGATTGCCCGCATCGGCGGAAACCTGAAAGCAGTCGGAGCAGAAGTTTCGCAGAAACGCCTGCAGACTCTTTTCATGCTGCAGAGGCGAGATCATCCCGTCATGATTGCCGGCGACCGCGAGGATAGGTGCGTGATAGTCGCGATAGGGCTCATAGAACTGGTCATAGTAGTACTGCGCTTCGCCGAAGCTGTAGACGATGTCGCCCAGCAAGAAGTTGAATTGCGGAACCTCCGCAGGATCGGTTTCGTCGAAGTCGCTGATCATCTTGTCGGAGACTTCGTTCTGTGTTTTTGGGCTTCTGGTACTGCCGCAATCGCCTGTCGAGTGAAAAACGATCTGCCCGTTCGCGTTGATCTGGTCGAGGATGGTCTGATCGTCGTCGATCACGTCCGCGAATGTAAGACGGGGCTCGACGCCGCCGCGCGGCGCAGGAAACGGAAGCGCCTTGAGTTTGTGCTCGCGGTTGAGTTCGTCGATGACCTTGTAGGCTGCCACATCGGATGCGTGCCTGACGATGAAGGTTTGCGGATCGGGTGTAGGCTGCGGCTGCGAGAAAACGGGTGCGGCGAGAATACGGCCGCTGCCGTTGCTGGCTGATTTTCGAACTGAGCGCTTCTTTGGCATGTTCCATTTCCTCCAATCGTCGTTAAAAAGCGGAACGATGTTTGACGGGCTTGCCACTTGCAGCGCAGTGGCGGTGCATGACGAGGGTCGACGGCTGCGTGGGTCCCCGACGAATGCTCCCGGTGAGACGATGGTTCGAGGTAGAGGTTCAGTTGCAGTCGTTGTAAGTGGTAACTGGCGGCATTTCAGCTGCAATCCCCCTCGCTGCTCTCGCAGCCTCTAATGTGTTACATCGACATGTTGAATTCACATGAGTTCGAGGACGTTCAAAGATTTCCGCAACCTGATCTGAATCGCGCCCGAATTCCAGGAACTTCAATGGCAGCTTCTGTTCAGGCAGCTTGCCTTTGTCCCACGGTACGCGGCAGCAGGTTGAAAGACCCTGCTCTTCCGTGACGATCCCTTCCAGTTGACGGGAGATCTGGTGTGCGCGTCCGCCACTGGTTGAGTTGTGCCGATTGCACGGAATTGCTGGTGTAGCACGAGGAGACAAGTGGCGAGAACCAGTTTTCCAGATTCGAGGGATGTTTTCCTCGAGACACAGCGAAGTGCGTACCCTGAGACCTGATTTGATGCAATTCAGGGGCTGGGTTGCTCGATCGCAAGGTAGTTCAGGTGCTGGATTGCTGGGCGCATTCCCGGCTCGAACGCGTGGAATGGCCGCAAGGCGGCAGCCATACCGCTCCTGCTGTATCTGAAGCCTGCAAGCAAGGTCATGTAGTGCGAGCAGTGCGGGGCGCGTTGCTCGCAGATTCATGAGACTACGGTTCGACGGGTTGCGCGATCTGGCGCTGTTCGAGTATCGCGTCGCTCGATGCCTGCTGCGCGATCCATCTCATCGCGCCGGCGTTCCGCCTTGATCGTTGTCGGCAGCGAAGCAGCCATGTCATGGATGGCGCGCGAAGCATTCATCGCGGCCCGGGAGCCAAAAGAGGGTGCTGGATCGAAGGCGCGACACACGCTGACTTGTACGACAAGGAAGACTACGCGCGCGCTGCGGCCAGCCAGGCTCGAACAGTTCTTCGCTACGCATCGGAAATAGGACGCTGCCTGCATGGGCGGTGAGAGTGCCGCCCGTTCGCATGTTAGTCAAGTGCAATTGAAGTCAAAAGCGCACTTGAGGCCTGGCTAATCCACAGCGTCCAGCGTATCGACAGCTGGGAGCGGATTCCTGTGGTCGCGAAAGTGCGTCTCCGGGCCGCTTCGCAGTTGATGAACAGACGTAGCTTGAGATCCCAGAGCGCGTCACCCGCGACGCGCTGGTCGTGACAAGTGACCCGCGGCGCGTAGAGGCCGTAATCGCGTCGCGCTCCGCGAGGCGGTTGACGGCCCCTTCCACAATCCGGATCTGACTACGGACCGCGGCAATCTCGTGTGCAAGCGAACCCCTCTCTTGACTGGCCATTGGAATCTCTCGCGCCTAGCAGTGTGCGCTTCGCGCCTCACAAGAACTTGTCAGCAAATTTCGAATTGTGCACGTAGCCGTCTTTCGTTTGCGGGGGCGGAGCAGCTGCGCCAACGGCAGTTTGAGATGTCTGGCGAAGGTTGGCTGTTCGTCGCTACAGTCGTTGATTTGTACTCGCCCAGCATCGCCGGTTGGTCGATGAGCAACCGACGATGCACGACGATGGTGGCCGAGGGAGCGGGAAACCGTTTCACACGCGCCGATGCCACGATACCCGCCGTGGAACGTCCCACGTTCGGCCGGACACAATTACCTACCGGGCGAGAGCGCGTGCGGCTACGCTATTGGATCGCGATAGCAGCTTCGCGGCGCGCTAGCAGGCGAGGCGCAGTTTCCCTCAGTGCCAGCGACACGAACGCGCCACAGGTCAAGCCGACAAGCGCGAACGGCAGCGTGAACTGGATGCCATAGTGCTGGGCGATGAACCCAGCCATGGCGGGCGCGACACCGCCGCCGAAAATCTCACCCGCGCCGGACGTGATGCCGATCGCCGATGCGACGAGTCCCTGTGGCGCGGCCTCGGTCGCGATCGGGCCGGTGAACAGGCCGAGCAGACCGAGCGCAAAGAACGAAACGACGAAAAGGGCGAAAAAGAGGGCCCATGGATCGGCGCCGATTCGCGCAAACACGTAAAGCGAGACGGCTGCGAAGACAAACGAGGCCACCGCCGTGACCCGACGTCCGATGAAGTCGGACACGCCCGCGAGCGCGAATTCGCCGATGAAGCCGCCGACGCCCAGCGCCGACACGACGAACCCCATATGTTCTGTGTCGAGGTGCAGGTAGTCGACGAGATAGTTTGGCACCATGGCGCTGATGACGAAGATTCCCGCCATTGCACAAAGCGTCGCGAGCATCCCAAGGACGACGTTGCGGCTGCGGAACAGCGTGCTCCAGCGCGGATTGTCCGATGCGCGCAGGGCGGTCTTGCCGTCAGGCTCGCCGCGCGGGCGATCGCGCAGCATCATTGTTATCAGTAGCGCGACGACGAAGCCCGGAACGGCGGAGACCGCGAATACCCAGTGCCACGACGGCAGCACACGCAGCAACTGCGTTGCGATGATGGGCGCGAGACCGAGCCCCATCAGCGCGGCCATGCTGAATTGCAACCCCTGGTTGAAGCCGCGCCTCGACGGGTGCGACACCTCTGCAATCGCGGCGACGCCTGCCGGCAGAAACGCGCCCTCTGCGACGCCCATCATCGCGCGGATTATCAGCAGACTTGCGAATCCGCTCGCGAAACCGGAGAGGCTCGAGAGCAGCGAAAACAGGACCATCGCCGCGATTACGATTTTGCGGTGACCGATCCGGTCGGCCAGGCGACCCATCGTAATCGCACAGACTCCCCAGGTCAGACTCAGGACTCCGATTAGTATCCCGAACTGTTGATAGTCGAGACCCAGATCCTTCATCATATGTGGAAATAGCGGCGCAATGATCCAGCGGTCGAGGCCGACCAATGCGAATCCGAAAGCGAGAAGGATGAGCGTCTTGCGCTCGTGGCCCGTGTCGTGCGGGATATCGTGTTGCAACATGATCATCTCCATTATGTGATTTCGTACACCGAATCAATGTCATCGCCTGCTTATTTAAAAGACCGTGGCGCATGTATTCCGGTTTATTGCCCCAAGGTTCAAGTTGCTTCTGCGCTCGCTGCGCCAATCATGCGGGGCAGTCGTGGCAAGGAAGAATAGCGGTACTAGAAAAGATGGCGAATGCCCACTACAGTACCGACAGACGTCCCGGCGATCTCCTGTGTTGCCCCGTTGACAGATAAACCCGTGTCCATTTTCCCGTGATTGTTCACAACGCCTATCTGTCCGTACAGGGAAGTCGATCGCGAGAGAAAGTACTGCGTGCCAACGGCAGCCAGAATCGAATGGTTTGACGAGTTATTTCGATCAATCGTGTACCACATCCCGCCATTTACGTTGAGAGCCGGTGTGATGTCATAATTGATGCCGCCACCGTATACGTTGTTGCTAAAAGAACCGGAAATCTTATAGCTGGTGAACGAAGCCTTAAAAGTGAGGCTGTCGAATTTATAGGAGGCCCCCAACATCCTGCCAGTGAATCCCACGTCCGTTGGTACGGGGGTCTGCGCGGTTCCACCAGGATTGCCGCTATAAAAGGCGACATCAATCATCAGCGTGCCGTTGTCGTACATCAGATCGGCTGAATAATTTCGTCCGGCAGAGAAATTACCGGCTTCGCCGCCGAGGGCATACAGTACGCTGCCCGTGAAGCCTGCGATAACAGGACTCGTGTATGACACGGCATTGGAAGCGAACACGCCTGTAGCCACTACACTATCGGCATAGATAACGGAACTGCTGCCGAATGTTGACAGGCCGCGAGGGTCAAGTCTGTACAGAGCGAGAAAGAATGGGGAAAACTGTAGACCCGTCTTCAATTCGCCCAAATTGCTCTGCAGACTGACCCAGGCCTGGCGGCCGAAGAAGTTTCCGTTCGAAATTCCAGCGCCACCGTTTGCTGTACTGAATCCATTTTCGAGTTTGAACTTTGCCTTCAGACCTCCCCCAAGGTCTTCAGTGCCCTCCATGCCAAATGAGGAAGGCGTGGATCCAGAGTCAATGAAAGAGAATTGCTTTCCTGAATTTTCTCCAGTCGAGCTATTCGCGGTTTTGCTTGTGTATAGCAAGCCTGCGTCGACGATTCCGTATAAGGTAACGCTACTCTGAGCGCATGCAAGTCCGGAGAATAGCGTCAATGCGACTCCCGCAAGCAGGCTAAAATTGACAATCGACGTTTTATGTGCCATCTCAGAATCTCTCGCGGCAGATTGAAATTACTTAAAATTTCCAAGTTAACGTTGACTCGATTGATTAAGATGATTAAATAAAATGAAGACCAGTAATAGGAAGGTGCGGGCGCCACACACGCAGCAAATCGTTCTGGCGGAGTTGGAAAAATGTCGCCGTGGGGTGGTGCTTGCTGGTGTCCTTGCCCGGTACACGCCAGGCCGCATGAAATCGAAGGCTGACATCGAAGACGATCCAGAAACGCGATAGTCGCCCTCGGTTTTGGCAGTGCGATGCATATGCTTACGCTTGCGGGCTGATCAGTGCGAGAACAGCGGTCCAATGTCGACGTAGATGCGGTACTCATCGATTTGCTCACCGTGTACCCGCCAGATCGTCGCGGCCGGTATGGTCAGCGTCGTTTCGTCCTTGCGGGTGTAGGTCACTTTGATCTGCGAGACGATGACGTCGTCGAATGACCAGACCTCAAGCAGATCGTGCTTGATGGCGGCAAGCGTATCCAGGAACTTCTTCGAGCTTGCGGCAGCGTTCACGCGCCCGACGACTGGATCGTTGTTCGCATAGACGAATCTGCAATTTTCCGTCAGGAAGGGCGCCAACCTCTGCTCGTCCATCGAATCGACCGCGTTGTACACCTCCGTTGCGAATTCGAAAGCTGCTGTATGCGCTTGACGGGACATGTCTAGTCTCCTTCTCAGATGTTGATTGAGCACGTTGCAGATCACGTGGAGAACCACTCACATAGAGTCGTCTCGGAAATTAAAATAAGTACTACGAATCATATAAGAACCGCGATTGGCGCGCGATGTCGTCGCGCTGCTCGCTGAATCAAAGCGACGTGCAGATCTCGCATTTTTTAGCGCATAGCTATCGCGCACACCAAGCAGATGCCATGGCTGAACGTCCGTCTCACAAAGTGATTCTATATCGAATGAATGTACATCGAATGATGAGTGGCAGAAATGCTGATGTCAAGGTGACCAGGGAATTTCCTGGCAAGCATCGAGGACCACGCACCTGTTTGGTGCCTACCTGAACAGAGAGCATGAGCGGTCGTCTGGTATCGGCCGTCGAAACAGTCCGCTTCAGGATGGCTGGCAGACGCTGGAAACCTTTGCGACGGCTCCCCTTCAGGGTGGCGAGCAACCCACGCCTTCCGGATCAGGTGTCGGGGCAATGTGATGTAGTGGCTACGATTCATCCTTGCAACTCCACGGCCTGTCTTACCGCGGCGCCTCGTCGAGTCGAGACAGTTGGATGCCTGACGGCCGGAAACCCCATTTCCAGGCGATGACCGCTACGGCCTTTCAAAATCACACGCGTACTGGCACGCGTCTTCCGTTCTGGCCCGTGAACGTGGCATCGTAGAGATTCGACTCACGACATTCGCTGTTGCTTACGATCGCGTACTGGCCACGGTTCAGAGGTATGGCGAACCCACGCTCGAAAACGTCAAACGCATGATGAATGTGTTTGTCTACGATGCCTCGGCCCTGACCGACGATCTGTTGCAACAGAGGGTGGACAACATGCAGGCCAGCAAGCATCACTTGGATAACTGGGGTGAAGAGCATGGCCGCGAATCCGAAGCAGTTCTCGGACTATCAAGCGCAACTCCACGAGATCAAGGCGGCGGATTCGAGAGGTGGCCCGAGCGCTGCGCTTTAACGTGTAGGAAAACCGGAGCGGTTCATAAAAACACCCCAAAGGCTGGACCAATGTCCAACTTTTGGGGTGCAGTTCACTCCAAGACTGGCAGTGGGCTTTTCTGATTTAGCGGACCAGGATTACGGTGCGATGCGGAAAATCACACCGTTGCCCGTATAACCGGGCCCGTACATTGAATTCGCGTTCAGCGAGCCGTTGAACCCATTCTGGAGCGTGTCGTTGATCGCCTGATTGTTGCCGTAATAAGCGTTCCCGAGCTGCCCAAGCAGCCCGATCCAGCCACTGTCGGTGGTAGGCAGACCGGTCGGCGCTTAATAGCCGGAGCCGCCCGACGTGCTGGGAGACATGGCTCCCGACACTGCGGCGCCCGCAACAGTCCCTAAAGTTCCAATAGCTGCGCCCGACGGCATGGCTCACTCCTGTTGTGCGAAAGATGCGACTAGCGCGCAGGTACATGACGCGTGTGCGCGCGTATGTTGAGCGAGCATCGTCGCTTCTCTTTCCGGGGTGACGGTGGGCATTCGCTGGCGGGGCATGCGTGAGCGTGCGGGTGGGGCCAGAGGCTTGCGTTTCGCGCGTGGGAGGCACGCAATGCGCGTCGCCGTTCATCGAGGGCAGCCCGCAACAAAAGCGCTACACTCACCCGCGGCGGACGGGGCAGGTCTGTCGTGCGAAAGTGGTTGAGATTTGTTTTGCCAGCGAACGCTGGCGATTTCATTAACGCTTTAAGAGACAAGAGGAACACGTGAACGATGGCCCGCGCAAAATACTTGCGCCATTAATCTCGGCAGTAAAAGAAGGCAAGGACGCCCTCATTGAGGTTGCAAATATCACGCTTGGTACCGCGACTAACAGCGAGGTGTTCAGCAAGGTCCCAGTGTTCAGTGCGATTGTCGGTGTAGTTGGCTTTTGCGACGCCGTGATGAGCATCAAGTTGCGCCGGAATACCGCAGCTTTCCTCGAGCAGACCGGAAAGGTCGCGCCTGAAAAGCTCGATCAGTTGTATGAAAAAGTGATGGGCGACCCGCGTTTCACGGACGAGGTTCCCGATACGCTGATTCAACTGCTCATCGATAGCTACAAGCCGGTAAAAGCCGAGGTGGTTGGGCGCCTGTTTGCGGCACTGGCGGAAGGAAAAATGGAGGTGGAAGAGTTCAATGATCTCGTGTTGATCGTTATCGGAGCCTCGGTGCCCGCGCTGATGGCGCTACCGGCATTTTTTGAATGGAATAAAGGGCTGTCGTATAAAAACGGACCCGGAGCCATTGAAACCGAGCCGCTGCTCCTTTCGATTGGACTGGCGTCGAGATTTGGCACCAGCTTCCGTATCGACGCGAAGGGCATATTGCTGTACGAGGCAGGATTCAACGGTACGGTAACGGATCCACGCTAGTGTAATGGACTCTTCACCTGCCCCATGTGCGGCTGCATAGTTCGCCGCATCACACACGCAAATGCGCGCGGATACGGCACCTTACGCGGCGCGTGTCGTAGCCACCGCCTTGATCTCGACAAGAAGTGTGGGCCTGGCCAGCCCGGCTACGCCGAGGATAGTCCACGCCGGGGGCTCCATCTTGATGTAGCGATCCTTGATTTCACGGAACGCTGCAAGCTGTGTCCCGACATCCACATGATAGCTGACCAGCTCGACGAGATGCTCGAAGCCAAGCCCCGCCGCTTGCAGGATCGCGCCCAGCCTCTGAAATGCGAGATCGATCTGCTCTTCCACGCCTGCGGGCACGGTGCCGTCCGCCCGGACGCCGATCTGGCCGGCGATGAACAGCAAGCCGCCCGCCGCAACGGCGGGCGCGTAGTTGAAGGTCCTGAAAACGTCGGTGCTGCCGAAAACCGGGTGTGGATTCGAAAGGACAACAGTCGTCTTGGTTGATTGCATGATGGCTACCTTATAAAATAGAGGATTCCGAACGGATTACGTTTGCGAAGCACTCAATGACCCGCGCCGGACCTGATCCTGTTCCTGCGATTCGAAGAGCGCCTTGAAATTGCCTTCGCCGAACCCGTCCTCGCCGCGCCGCTCGATGATCTCGAAGAAAATCGGGCCGATCTGGCGGCGCGTGAAGCGTTGCAGCAGAATTCTACCGTCGCTCTTGCCGTCGACGAGAATGCCCCGGCGCTCCATGTGTTCGAGGTTCTGCCTATGACCGGGTACGCGGGTGTCCAGGTTACGGTAGTAGGTGCTCGGCGGCGGGTCCATGAAGCCGATTCCAGCGGCTTCCATGGCCGCGATGGTCCGCTCGATATTCGACGACAGGAAGGCGATGTGCTGAATGCCCTCGCCCCCGTAGTCGCGGATGAATTCGTCGTTCTGGTTCAGCGCACCGGGCTGGTCGTGCGCTGCGGCGGCAATCGGGATCGACACCTTTCCGCACGGGCTCACCATCGACCGGGCACGCATCCCCGTTTGCCTGCCTTTCACATCCAGGTATTGCTTCTGGACGAAGGCGAAGGTGTCTTTGTAGAAGTCGGCCCAGTGATCGAGGTTCTCCGGCTTGACGATGTTCGAGGTGTGGTCGATTGTACGAATGGCGGCATCCGCCACTTCGATAGATTGCCGTGGTCGATGCGCCATTGAAAACAGGGGCTCGATGTCGTGGTCGACGAAATAGACGAGGCTGTCGCCAATGCCCACGATTGCCGGCGCGTCGACGACGAACGCACCGAACTCGGCGGGGGTTGCCCGGCGGGCGCCGCCCCTCAACGCCTGCGCCAGGGCATTTGCAGCGTTGTCAACGCTGATGGCAATCGCGCGTGCCGATGCCCCGTGAACCTCCCGGAACGGGTTCGACGCAGGATTCACGATCAGGGCAGCTTCCCCCTGGCGCAAGAGGATTGCCCCGGTGCGCGCGTGCCCCCCCATTGCCTTGAATCCGAGCTTTCCGAACAAGGCAAGCAGCGTGTCGGGATCGTGGCATGCAAACTCGACGAAGGCGAAACCTGATGTCGTGACGGTACTCATTGAGCGCTCCACATTTATGTCGGGAATGGAGCAAGTTTGCTTCATATCGATGTGCCACGCGCCTTAGAATCGAAAGTCTGGATGCCACTTATCTTTTATTTCCATGGAAACCGCAGATCGAAACTTTCTCGACGCAACGGACCTGAAGCTGGTGCAGATGCTGCTGCGCGACGGCAGGGCACCCTACAAGTCACTCGCGGCAGAAGTCGGGCTCACTGCGCCCGCTTGTGCGGAGCGTGTCCGGCGCTTGAAGGAGCGCGGTGTGATCAAGGGATATCGCGCCGAAGTGGACTGGACGCGGCTGGGTTTTCCGATCAACGCGATCATCCGCATCGGGGCCTCCGCGGAGCGGGGCGCCAGTCTTCTGAAGACGTTTCGCGAAACGCCGAACGTGGTAGAGGTCATGCGGGTCACCGGAGAGGACAGCTACGTTCTCCACGTGTTGAGCCGGTCGAGCGCGGAACTCGAAGCGGTCATCGACAGAATTGGCAGCTTCGGCACGATCACGACTTCGCTTGTGCTCTCGATTCCCGTGCCAGCAGCTGAACGCGTGAGTCAGGTGTTATCGGCCAGGTAGCCGGGTGCGCCGCCGTAGCGATGGCTGGGATTCCCTCATTGAGCACCGGGCAGGTTTCGGCGTGGATCAGCTGTTCGAGTGACGCGTTTCTGCGACGGGTGAGCGGCAACTATTGGCCGTACTCGGCCTGATTGCGCTTGGGGCGAGGCGTATCGCGATGTTCGTCCGCCCGGCCGACTGCGAGTTTCCCAGCCGACTTCGGTCAGGGCTTCGCATTGTCCGGCGTGGTACTCCTGGCCGCAGCGAAGCGGCTTTGCACAGCGACGAGTTGGTCGTCAGTGGTCGCTACCAGCCACAAGCGTGCTTGCTCCACGATGTGGCGGTTGTGGTCCTTTAACGGACCCATCGCGGCGGCAGCTTTCCAGGCCACCGGGCCGATTCGGCTTTTCCTGCCCGAGGGCGCGCCCACCAGCAGGCAGTAAGGTCCAAGAGGAAGTGATACGAAC
>NZ_CAJHCQ010000038.1 GCF_904848665.1 Paraburkholderia hiiakae | reverse complement strand
CGCCGATGCCGGTCACGCCATCGCTGCAGTACACCTTTACCAGCATCAGGGTTTGCCCGTACATCGTGGCGACCGATAGCTTGTGAGGGCGAATCGTCGGCAGATCTACCAAGCGGGTTTCAATACGTTCGATCGTCGCGGAAGTCATGTCGGATGCTGCGTAAGTGAAGAAGGTATGGTGGTTTTATACACGCCGAGCATCCGCAAGATCCAATACTATTTGCGTCCAATTCCATACCTTTATAATATGGAGACCGCTCAATCGCCCATGAACGGGCCGATATTGCGACGCATCATATTCTCCGAGTATCGAAAATTTGATGCTTCATTGGGAACAGACCATGGATCTTCGCCAGCTTCGTTACTTCGTTGCCGTTGTCCGCGAGCGCAATTTCACGCGCGCGGCGGAACAGCTTTGCATCGCTCAACCGCCGTTGAGCCGGCAGATTCAGTTGCTCGAACAGGAGATCGGCGTGCCGCTTCTGATTCGCAATACGCGGCCCGTGCGCACGACCGATGCGGGGCGTCTCGTCTACGAGCAGGCCATGCAGATCCTTGGGCGCGTCGAGCAACTGCAAGCGACCGCCAAACACGTGGGACTGCATCACCGCACCGTGTTGTCGATCGGCTTCGTCGCCTCCGTTCTGTATTCAGGACTGCCACCGTTGATGCGCAAGCTGCGGCAGAATGCGCCGGAACTCGACATCCAGATGGTCGAGCTCATGTCGGTGCAGCAGATTGAGGCATTGAAGGAAGGCCGCATCGACATCGGCTTCGGACGCGTGCGCCACAGCGACCCCAACGTGGCCGGTATCGTCCTGCGCGAAGAGCCGCTCGCCGTGGTGGTGCCGATCGGCAGCGAGATGGCACAGGAATCGACGCCGATTCCCATCGAGCAACTGGCCGGGCAAAAGCTGATCGTTTATCCCAAGGAGCCCCGCCCCAGTTTCGCCGATCAGGTATTGAACGTGTTGCACGGCGACGGCGTGCAACCGGGTGAAGTGCTGGAGGTGCGGGAAATCCAGACCGCGCTCGGCCTCGTCGCGGCCGAGTTCGGCGTATGCGTGATCCCGGCTTCAGCGCGGCAATTGCGCCAGGACGTGCACTACCGTCTGATAGACAGCGACCACGCGACTTCGCCCATCATCCTGAATCACCGTGTGAACGACAACTCGGTCTACGTCGATCTCGTGAAGCAACTGGTCAAGGAAATGTATGCCGAGCCGCAAACGTGGCTGCCGGCGAAGAAAAAGAACTCGTGAAAATGGGCAGGCCAGGTCGTGACGATGTCTCGCAACATCGTCACGACAAAGCGCAGGCAGGCTTCACAACATCAGTGGTTGGACGAGAGGGCGACCTCTGCCCTGACCGGATCGAGGCGCAGGCTAAACACGGCAAGCGCAGCGCCCGCAAGCGGTACGGCCAGCGCGAGGAAGAAACCCGCTGGGCCGCCCCACGACAGAAATGTGCCACCAATGGCCGATCCGGCAATCGCACCGGCACGGCCCATGCCAATGGCCCAGCCCGTGGCCGTGGCACGCAGGGCCGTCGGGTACGCACCCACGACCAGATAGTTCAAGGCGATCTGCTGCCCGCCAATGCCGAAACCCGCCGCACCTACGAGAGCGAAGACGAGCGCCCAATGGGTGCCGGCGTAGCTCAACCCGCACGCAATGGCGATGCCGAACGCGAACATCGCGCCCAGCAGATTCCGCGTGTTCACGCGCGGCAAAGCAAACGAAAGCGGAATGGCGCAAACGATGAACACGGCGTTGACGATCACGGTGCCGAGCGGCGCCTGCGCTGCAGGCAGCCCCGCGGATTTGAGGACTGTAGGCAACCACGAGAGGAGCATGAACCACGCAACCCAGTTGAGAAGATAAACGGCCCAGATTGCAAGCGTTTTCGCAGCGTACCCATCCCTGAACAGCGCGCCGACGCTCGCCTTTGCCACCGCCTCTTCGGGCACGGTGAAGCGGACATCGGGCGGCAGCGGCTGAGTCACGATTTTCGCGAGCGTGTTGTGCACGTAGCGCTGCCCGCGGGCGCCCCCTCGCGAGGCCTGGTAGTAAAGCGACTCGGGCAGCAAAAGCGCGGCGAGAACGAGCACGGCAAGCGGCACGCCGCCGCCCACGACAAAGATGCCCTGCCAGCCAATCACAGGCAACATGCGTGCCGCAAGCAGGCCGCCGAGCATCGCGCCAGCGGGCAAACCAAGCAGCACGCCGGTCATGATGGCGCCGCGCAGCCGTGCGGGACCATATTCGGCGGCAAGCGCGAGCAACACGGGCGTGCAACCGCCCATACCCAAGCCGGCGATGAAGCGAAGCACCAGAATGAGTTGGGGCGTGGTCGCCCAGGAGGTCGCCAACGTCGCGCAGCCAAAGAGCGCGAGGCCGATCATGATCGCGGGCCGGCGGCCTATCCGGTCGCCGACCAGACCCAGCGTCATCGCGCCCACCGTCATGCCGACTATCCCGGCGGTCAGAATGGGCGCGAGCGCGTTGGCGGGCAGCTTGAACGCAGCAAGAATGGCGGGCCCGGTGAAGGCGATGGCCTGCGTATCAAAGCCATCGAGCAGCGCAATCAGCACGCAGAGCGCGAGTACGCGCCACTGGAACGCGCCGAGCCGTTCTCTGTCGATGAGCACCGGAATGGAACGCGCGGAAGCGAGAGTCATGACGAAAGTCTCCAGACTGCACGCATCGGATGAATGCGTGGCGTTTGTTGTTTTGACACCGATCGAAGCTCGGCCAAGCATAGAGGCCGTAAAGGGACGCTGTCCAACACCGAATAGGTATCAATTCCATACTTTCAAAGCATAGTTGTCGAGACGCTATGGGCGGCAACGGCGCATTCATGCAAAACAGTCTGGGTGGCGATTTCATATGAAGTCCTAATCTAATGACGCTTCAGGGAACACGCCCCGTCGCCAACGCGTCCAGGAATTCGCGGATAGCAACGCCGATCTCGTGAGGCGAATCCTCCTGAATGTAATGGATACCCGCCACCGCCACTTCGCGCTGGTTGGGCCAGCTACGGCAAGCGTTCAGCGCGCGGCCCGTGAGCAGCGCGCCGGGCTCGGCGCGGATCAGCAGCTTGGGGATATCGCTCGCCGCGAGCCACGCTCCGTATGCTTCAACCGCTTGCGTCACGTCGGCAGGCTCGCCTTCGATCGGCAATTCGCGCGCCCACACGAGCGTCGTTCTGCGCGATTCGCGCGTGGCGAACGGCCTGCGCCACGCCTCCATTTCTTCTGGTGTCAGCGCGCGCAGCACGCTATGCGGCAACACCGTTTCGACGAAAAAATTTTCGTCGAGCACGAGACGCTCGCCGTCCTCCCCGCGCAGCGTGCGAAAAAGGGGTGCGCGTTCGGGCGGGAAATCACGCCACTGGCGCGGCTGCACGATGGCCTCCATATAAGCGATCGCATTCACGCGATGCGGGTGGCGGCGTGCCCAGTCGAAGCCCAGTGCCGAGCCCCAGTCGTGCAGCACCAGCGTCACGCGAGCGTGCGGCAGCACGGCGTCGAACCACGCGTCGAGATACCGCGCGTGATCGGCAAAGCGGCATGCGCCATCGGGCGCGGCAGGCGAATCGCCCATGCCGGCGAGGTCTGGCGCGAGGCAATGGTAAGCGTCGCTCAGATGCGGAATGACGTTGCGCCATAGCCGCGAAGACGTGGGATTGCCATGCAGCAGGACAACGGGGTCGCCCACGCCCGTATCGACGTAGACGATCGCGCCGCCCGGGATGGCCACGCGCTCGCGCGGATGCGGATCGCTAGCGCTGATTGCGGCGGCTGGAGTGGTGACGGTGTTCACGGCGCGGCTCCTTTGCGGTGAGAGGATGAGCCGATGCTAGAATCGAAACCGGCCCAGAAACAGGACCAGATTCGGCAAAGATTATGGAACCAGTCTTGCAGCTCGAAATCACCCTGCCCGAGCACGGATCGCGCGAGATCTTGCATGCGCTGCATCGCCAGTTGCGCGGGGCCATCGTCGAAGGCCGGCTCGCGGCCGGGCTGCGTCTGCCGTCGAGCCGCTCGCTCGCGCGCAGTTGCGGCGTCGCGCGCAATACGGTGCTTGCGGCCTACGATCTGCTCCTTGCAGAGGGCTACATCGTCACGCGTCCGGGCGGGGGGACGTTCGTGGGCGAAGTCGCGGCGCGTGGCGGCGCGTTGCCGTCCGATCCGGCCAGCGCGTCCGGAATCGCCGCAGAAGGCGACCCACGCCTGAATACGCGCTGGCGCATGCCACCGGCGCTCGTGCGACTCGATCCCAGCGCGAACTACGACTACGACTTCATCCTCGGCTTGCCCGACAAGCGCACGTTTGCCTTCGACGTCTGGCGGCGTCTTTCGGCGCGTGCGCTGCGTGGGCTTTCCAGGGCGCCTGCCGTGTACGCCGAACCGGAAGGCCGCGCCGCGCTGCGCGGGGCCATTGCGCACCACGTTTCCTATGCGCGCGCCGTTGCCTGCGAGGCTGGCGACGTCGTCGTCACGGCCGGCGCGCAACAGGCGTTCGATCTGCTCGCGCGCGTGCTCGTCACGCCGGGCAAGAGCGTCGTAGCGCTGGAGGACCCCGGCTACCCGCCGCTGCGCCGCGCGTTCGCGCTGGCGGGCGCGTGTATCGCGGGCGCGAGCGTCGACGCCGAGGGAATCGTCGTGGACGCCCTGCCGCCCGATGCGCGCGTGATCTGCGTCACGCCTTCGCATCAGTTTCCGTTAGGCGTCCCAATGTCGGCAGCCAGGCGGCGCGCGCTGCTAGCATTCGCGCAACGGCACGGCGCGGTCGTGATCGAGGACGACTACGATGGCGAATTCCGTCACGACGACCGCCCGCTCGACGCGCTGCAAACGCTCGACCGCCACGCGAGCGTTTGCTATGTCGGCACGTTTTCCAAATGCCTCTTTCCGGGGTTGCGCATGGGTTATGTCGTCGCGCCCGCCTGGGTACGCGATGCGCTGGTCGCTGCGCGCCAGTGTGCGGACTGGCACGGCAATCTGCTGGCGCAGGACACGCTCGCGGCATTCATGCGCGAGGGACATCTGGTGCGGCATATCCGCAAGATGCGCACGCAGTACCGCGCGCGCCGTGACGCGCTGCTCGAGGCGCTCGCACACCATTGCGGCACGTTCATGCTGCCCGTCGCGCCCGCCGCGGGGCTGCATCTCGCCGCCGGGATCGATACGAGCGTGCGTGCCGATGCGCTCGTCAGCGCCGCCGCGCGAGCGGGAATCCGTGTGCAGGCGCTGGCCAGTTTCGCCTTTGAGCCTCGGACGGCGCTCGAAGGACTCGCGTTTGGCTTTGGCATGATCGAGGCGCAGCGTATCGACGCGGCTATTGCGCGGCTTGCCGCCTGCGTGCGCTAAGGCGCAATCGGCGCCAACTGCGCCGTTATCGCGCCGCGAGGCGCTCCGCAGAAAAACGCAAGCCGTCGAAGAGACGCGCGGCCACCCGCTCGGGAAAGCCTTCAGGCAGCGCGGCCGCGACGTCTTCTATCGCACCGGGCGTACGCGCCAGCACGCGCTCGATCAACGGCCCCGCGTCCGGCCCGTAGTGGCACAGTCGCGCGGTAGCGTCGAAATGCGTGCGCTTCACGTCGCGCATGCGATAGTGGCGCGCCTTACCCCACACCGCCATGGCGAGCGACGCCTTGTGCCACGACCATTGATTGCCGCCGTCGCCTTCCACGGGCCAGATCGACATGACGTCATAGAGCGGCGCGAGCTGAAAGCGCCCTGCAGGCAACAGGCGGATGCTGAAATTCTTCGCGTGGCCGTCCGGCGCCGCGAGCATCCAGAAGACGATTTGCGCAGCGAGAAACGTTTCGATGTCCTCCCGCGCCTGCTGCGACTGGCGCAAGAGACCCGCAATCTCACGCACGCCTGGACCGCCATGCGCTTCGTACTTGCGATGCGGCGGCACGCCGAGCGCCTGGCAGAAGTCCTCCTGTGGCAGGCGCAACAAACCACCCGCGCGCGAACGCGTACGGTCGAAGCGCTCGACGCAGAGCACCTTCTGCGCGCCGAACTTGATGATCTGCGCCTGCGAAGCGGGCAATCCGTAGGCCCTCAGCAGTGCCAGGCAAAGCCATTCGTTTTCGACCGAGGTATTGAAGTCCACCTTGCGATGGCCGATCAGCCCCAGCGGCAGCTTGAAAATGTGGGTGGTGGGCGTGGCGCCGCGCGGCAGCAGCCACTTGCCGCGGTGGCGCAAGAGCGCGGTCTTCTCCTGCGCGCCCGCCAGCGAAATGCGCAGATCGTCGGCCTCCGGCATGCCACCGGGCAGCGCGCCGGCCGTTTCGAGCAGCAGGCGTTCGATGACGCCATCGCTCAATACCGTACCTTCGATGCGGTCGACGCGGCCCGGCGTTTCGTCCTCACCTAGCAGTTGCACCGCGCCCACGCAATCGCGCCCGATGGCCTTGAGGAGGTCGAAGGCGTCGAGCGTATCCGTGCGAAAACGCGCGGCGATGCGGCGACGGATAGGCTCGCTGTCGGGCAGGAGATTGTCGAAATAGTGCTGCACGCGCTCGCCGCGCAACGGCACATCGCCAATGCCGAACGGCAGCGAGAGCGAAAGCGGCCGACCCAGCGCCGAGCGTTTCCAGGCGTCGTCATAACGCAGTTCGGTGTCGCCGGAGGGCGTCATGAGCCACGTGCCCACACGCTCGCCGTTGGCCCAGATCGAAAGCGCGCGCGAATGCGATTTGCGGCCCATAGTCACCACTCCGGCGTGCCGGCCGCCGCCTCGCGCGACTGCACACAGAGTTCCAGCCCGTAGAGCGCGAAAAGCGCGAGCATCTGCTCGAGCGAGAGGCTGGCGGCGCCCGTGGTTTCGAGCGCGGAAAGGCGCGGCTGGCCGATGCCGAGAGTCGCCGCGGCCTGCGCCTGCGTCATGCCGCGCGCCTTGCGGGCCGATTGCAGAATCTCGCCAAGCCCGCCTGGCGTCTGGACGATGATCTTCATGGCATATTCCTGTGAGGCATAAACGCATTATATGCCTGTGGGGAATATTTCGCCAATATCACTCACACAAATAAATCAAAAATATCACCTACACGAATAATCGTATGGCAATCCTCCTGCATCCGGTTCAGTCGCCTCGCACGGCGGCGCTCACGCGCGCGTCCTCCTGCGCTCGCTAGCGCGCGCGCACGTCGAACGCGCCGCCCGTCAAGGCCTGATCGCGCAACGTCACCGGTTTCTTGCCCGGCAGCAGCGGGAACACCAGTTCGGCGAAGCGGATCGCCTCTTCGAGGTGCGGATAGCCGGAGAGCACGAAGCTGTCCGCGCCGGCGTCCACGTATTCCTTCAGGCGCGCCGCCACGGTTTGCGGGTCGCCCACCAGCGCCGTACCCGCGCCGCCGCGCACGAGGCCCACGCCGGCCCACAGATTCGGGCTGATCTCGAGCTTGTCGCGGCTGCCGCCGTGCAGCTCGGCCATGCGGCGCTGGCCCACCGAATCCATGCGCGCGTAATTTTCCTGGGCGCGGCGGATATCGTCGTCGTCGAGCTTGCTGATGAGGCGCTCGGCGGCGGCCCACGCTTCGTCGTTGGTCTCGCGCACGATCACGTGCAGGCGCACGCCCAGCCTGAGCGTGCGCCCGTGGCGCGCCGCCCGCGCGCGGATATCGGCGAACTTCTGCGCGACGGCCTCGGGTGGCTCGCCCCACGTGAGATAGGCATCCACGTGCTTCGCCGCCAACTCGTGCGCCGCCGGCGACGAGCCGCCGAAATACAGCGGCGGATGCGGCGTCTGGACCGGCGCGTGAAAGTTCTGCGCGCCTTGCACGCGCAAATGCTTGCCCTCGAAGTTCACCGTCTCGCCGCGCAGCAGATCGCGCCAGATCGTGAGGAATTCGTCGGCGGCTTCGTAGCGCTCGTCGTGCCCGAGGAACACGCCGTCTGCCGCGAGTTCGGTGGCGTCGCCGCCCGGCACGACGTTGAGCAGCAAACGGCCGTTCAGCGCCTGGTCGAGCGTGGCTGCCTGGCGCGCCGAAGCGGTGGGGCCGCCGAGCGACGTGCGCAGCGCGACGAGCAGCTTGATGCGCTGGGTGACGCTCGCAAGGCTCGCTGCCGTCACCCACGGGTCGAGGCAACTGCTGCCGGTGGGAATGAGGAGGCCGTCGTAGCCGAGTTCTTCGGCGGTAACGGCAATCTGGCGCATATAGGCGTTGGTCGGCGCGCGGCCGAAATCGGATTTGCCGAGGTAGCGTGTGTCGCCGGAGGTCGGCAAGAACCAGAAAATATCGAGGCTCATCAGTGATCCTGCTGCGGGTAAATGAAGGCGCGGGCGATGACTCGAAGCACGCAGGCTTGCGGCGCAATCGCGTGACTATCGCCGCCCGTGCGTCGAACTCAGTCGCGCCCCCATTGAAACAGTCCGCAGCGCTTTCCCCTACCAGTTAATCTGCAATTGCATATCATGTATTCGGCTAAACGCCTGCCTTTCCACCTTCGCGAGGAACCCAGTCATGGACACACGGACCGTCAAGATCCCAGGCCCCGATCACCCGATCACGGTCGAACCGGCGCGCACGCGCGTGGTGGTGAAAGCAGGCGGCCGCGTAGTTGCCGATACGCGCCGCGCGCTCACACTGCGCGAGGCGAGCTATCCGGCGGTGTTTTACATACCGCGAGAGGACGCCGACATGTCGCTGCTCTCGCGTACGGAACACAAGAGCTGGTGCCCCTACAAGGGCGAGGCTTCGTACTACTCGATCACGCCAGGCGGCGCGCAAGCCGTGAACGCGATATGGAGCTACGAAACGCCGCATGAAGCGGTGTCGGCAATCAAGGACCATCTTGCGTTCTACCCTGATCGTGTCGATGCGATCGAAACGTCCGATTGAACGCGCCGCGCCGCCTTTCGATGCGTAACGCGTCGAAAGGCGACGTTATCTGCTCAGGTTTTTCCCCGAATCGGCCGTTAAACATGTTGGCTTACTGGACGACGAATCGGCCACCACCGACGCCGCGGCGACGCTGCATCTGCATCGTTGACGCCCACTCGGCCCCCAAGGTGTGCCAGGATTCGGTTATTCGTGCGGCACAGCCCGCCGCGCCCCGCTCCCTTACATCCAACCGACATGCAACAAGGCACCCCGGCCACTGCTGCCAGTTTTGCCAACATGGGCGTCGATCTGCTCGACTTCTTCGACGTGACGCCCACCTCCTTGTGGCTCGAAGACTATAGCCAGCTGCGCGCGCTCTTCGATCGCTGGCGCGCACAAGGCGTGACCAACCTGCGCCGTTTCCTCGAAGACGATCCGCGTCGCGTGGCCGAATGTTCCGCCTGCATCCGCGTGCTCAAGGTCAACCGCCATACGCTCGATCTTTACGGTGCGCGCGACTATGAAGAACTCGCCGCGCATCTCGCCCAGGTGCTGCGCGATGACATGTTTCAGGCGCACGTGGGCGAACTCGAGCAGATGTGGGACGGCCATAGCACGTTCGAGAGCAAGAGCGTGAACTACACGCTGCGCGGCCGGCGCATGGACATCTTGTTGCGTGGCGTGATCCTGCCAGGCCACGAAGCCGACTGGAGCCGCGTGCTCGTGGCCATCGAAGACGTCTCGGCGCTCGAAGAAGCGCGCCATCGTGCGGCCGCGAGCGAGCAATACGCGCTCGGCATTTTCGAGCACGCGCCGGTTTCGCTGTGGGTCGAAAACTTCTCTGCCATTCGCGAGTTGCTCAACGAAGTCCGCGAGCAGGGCATCATCGACTTTCGCACCTTCACCGACGTACACCCTGAATTCGTCGAGCGCTGCATGAGCGAGATCCAGGTGCTCGACGTGAATCACTATACGCTGGGCATGTTTCGCGCGCCGGACAAAGCCACGCTGCTCGCGCGCCTGCCCGAAGTGTTCCGCGACGAAATGCGCCCGCATTTCCGCGAGCAATTGCTCGAGCTATGGGAAGGCCGCCTGTTCCAGCAGCGCGAGGTGGTGAACTACGCGCTCGACGGCAGCGAAGTCAACGTGCACCTGCAGTTTTCGGTGTTTCCGGGCCACGAGACGCAATGGGACCTCGTGCTGCTCGCGCTCACCGACATCACGGCGCGCAAGAAAGCCGAGGCCTACCTCGAATTCCTCGGCAAGCATGACGTGCTCACGAAGCTCAAGAACCGCTCGTTCTATGTGGACGAACTCAATCGTCTGCATCGCAAGGGGCCATTCCCGGTGAGCGCGATCGTCGTCGATATGGACAACTTGAAGACAGTGAACGACCAGCTTGGCCACGCGGCCGGCGACGCGTTGCTGCGCCGCGCAGGCGAAGTGCTCGCGAAAGCAATCCAGAAGCCGTATCAGGCCGCGCGCATCGGCGGCGACGAATTTGCCGTGCTGATGCCCGGCGCCGACGCGCGCGATGCGCAAACCGTGGTGGACAGCATCACCAAACTCGTGGAGTTGAACAACCAGTTTTACGGCGGACCGAAACTGAGCTTTTCAATGGGTTTTGCGAGCTGCGAGGAAGGCGAAAGCGTGGAAGCGATGCTGCGTGAAGCCGATGCGGCGATGTACGAGGCCAAGCGCCGCCGCAACGAAATGAGCGGCACGGCGATGGAAGCCGACGCAGCGCGCGATGCCTGAGTTTCAACACGCGAGGCGTGAGAAACGCTTCGGATACCGTAAGAGAATCAGGGAAGAAAAAGCGGCCGGCATGTGAGCACGCCGGCTTGCCGAAGGCCTTGCGCCCTCGTTTTACACACTCAGACGAGCGGCGTGATGCCACTTGCCTGAGTGCGTGCCACCGTACTGGCGTGATACTGCGCCGCGCGCCAGCAAGCCAGCAGCGCGCGTATCCCGCCATGACGGCGGACCTGGCATCACGACGCGTTGACGGCGTCCTTGAATGCCTTGCCAGCGGTGAACTTCACCGTCTTGGCGGCGGCAATCTGGATCTCCGCACCCGTGGCCGGGTTGCGGCCCACGCGGGCGGCACGCTGGCCAGTCGAGAACGAGCCGAAGCCGACGAGTTGCACGGAGTCACCCGAGGTGACCGCACGCGTAACGACGTCGAGAATCGCGTCGATGGCTGCGCCCGTGGCTGCCTTGGTCTCGCCCGTGCTAGCGGCGACTGCGTCAATGAGTTCCTGTTTGTTCATCTGCTACCTGTGTTGAGTTGAGAAAACCTGCATACCCTACCTCACGCGGGCAAAACAGGCAAATCGCGTTGCATATGGAAACGCGTCGATCGCCCGCCCGGCACGCGTTTTGCGCTGGGCGCGCAAGGGGCGAAAGCCGAATCAATAGCACAACGCGGAGTTACTGTGTAGACAAAACCACGTTAAAAATTGGCAAAAAGGCACAAAAACGACATTACGGCGGTTTCAAGCAGGTCGATACAGGAACGATTCGTGCAGATGACCGCTAACGGATAAGAAAAATCAGCGATGTTTCCGATTTTGACCAAGCCAGAAAAAAATGCCTCACCGGGGCAACCGCCGGTCTGTGTTCCCTGCGGGGATGCCGGCCAGCAAGACATCCGGCGAGCCGCCCGGGCGGCCCGAGCGGGCCGTTATGCAACTTCGGAACCGCGATCCAAAGCCGGAATGGCGGGCTGCCGAATCGCATCCTGCCTTTCAGTTGCGCAACGTAAGACACGCATGAACGCCTTTCGCCTTTGCTAGCGTCAGCGCAAAAGGATTTAGCGTGTTCAGTCGATGTATTGCTCAGTCATACTGATTATTTGTCGACTCGCCGCGTTCGGCCTCGACGGCCAGTCTCAGGTGAAAACCCATAGCACGCGCGCCGGCGCATCTGCGAGATTGGCATAACGGAAACGGCAGCGCGCCGGCAACTGGAAGCTGTCGTTGGCCCGCAGCGTCACGGGTTCTTCGTTGCCCTCCAGCCAGATCGTGAGCTCGCCTTCGAGCACGAAGCCGCCCTGCTCGTCGCTGTCGTCGACGGGGCGCTCGCCGCTCGTCGCGCCAGGGTCGAGCTGGCTCTCCAGCATCGAGAAACCCGAGGACATGCTGGGCGAAACGAGCACGTCCGTAATGCCGCCGCCATAGTAAAGCGTGCGCCGCTCGCCTGGTCTCGTGACCCACGGCAGCTCGCGCGGCATGCTCACGCTGTAGAAGTAAGTGGTGGGCGTCTGCAGCGCCTCGCCGATGGCCGTGAGATCCGCCACCGTGGGCCGCGAAAGACCACGTTCGACCTGCGAAAGAAAGCCCACCGAGCGGCCAATTTTTTGCGCGAGATCGGCGAGCGTCACCTTCTTGTGTTTGCGCAGATCGCGAATGAGAATCGCGAGGCCTTCTATTTCGTCCTGCTGGTCCATACGTATCTCTCTGTCACACGACGTCGCGCAGGCGATACCACAACTTGCCGAGCGCCTCGAGGGGCGCTGCGAAGCGCTCGCCGCCCGGAAAGCGCGGATTATGCATGCGCTCATAGAGCGAGAGCAAACGCGGCTCGCCGAGGATGGCATCGGCAACGGCGCGCGCCGCCGCGAGCGTCGGCAGGACGCCGTGCCCGGAAAAGCCCTGCAGCCAGTAGCGATCGCGTTCATGACCGACGTCGGGCGTGCGGCGAATACTGATGTCGATATGACCGCCCCACGCGTAGTCGAATTCGACGCCGCGCAGCGGCGGGAATGCGCGCTCGAGATTCGGGCGGATCGCCGCGCCAATGTCCTTCGGGATGCCGCCAAGATAGGTGCACGCACCGCCAAAAAGCAAGCGATCGTCCGGGCTCAGGCGGAAGTAGTCCGGCACGAACTGATTGTCGATCACGCAACTGTTGCGCGGCAGCAGCGAGCGAGCAAGCGCAGGGTCGAGCCTGCGCGTGGCGACCTGCCAGGTGCCCACGGGCAGCACTCGGCCTGCGAGATCGCTATCGAGCCGGTCGATGTAGGCGTTGCAGGCGAGCACCAGCGCGCCGGCGCGCACCGTGCCTTCCCGCGTGCTCGCCACGTAGCCACTCGGCGTTTCGCGATACGCGAGCACACGGCTTTGCTCGAAGATGGCGCCGCCCGCGCGCTCGATGGCGTCGGCGAGGCCGAGCGCGAGCTTGAGCGGATCGAGATGCCCCGCCTCAGGATCGTAGAGCGCCGCGCGATAACGGCGGCTGCCGATCCACTCCGGCATCTCCGACTCGGGAATGAACCGCAGGCGCTCGTAGCCCCACTTTTGCGCGGCCTCGTCGCGGGCGGCTTCGAGCATGGCGACACGCGAACGCCGGACTGCCGCCCACAGGCTGCCTGGCCGGTAGTCGATGTCAAAGCCGTGCCGCGCAGGCAACGCGCGCACTTCGGCGGCGGCCCAGCGCATGCTGTCCCACAGCTCGCGCGCGCCCGCCAAACCCAGCGCTTGCTCGAACGGCGGCATGTCGCACGACCAGCCGAGCAGCGCCTGACCGCCGTTGCGTCCCGAGGCGGCCCACGCCACGCGGCTCGCCTCGACGAGCGCCACGCGCCGCCCGGCCAGCGCGAGCCGCAACGCCGTGTGCAGGCCGCTGAAGCCTGCGCCGACAACCAGAACGTCCGCGTGGTGATCGCCCGCCAGCGCGGGGCGCTCGGGCAGCGCGCCGCTTTCGGCGTAGTGACTTGCGTAATAGCTTTCTATATGACGAGTCGATTCGGCGAACATGGGGCGCGCAAGTGAAATTTTTCACGTTAAATTTCATGAAAAAATATCACGACAATTTCACGCACGCAACCTGGTTATGGTGCGCAGTGCGGTAGTCGCCCGCGCTTCGTCTCGACGCTCACCCACGCCCCCTGCCTGCGTTCCGAGCACGAGCAGCGCAGTGTCACCGGGCGGCTTCGCCTCCATGCAGCCTCGGCAGCTTGCGGCGCGCGAGCAGCGCATTGGCACTCCACTGCAGCGCACCGCACAGCAGCAGATAAACGAGCCCGACGAACAGGAAGATCTGCGCCGGATACACCAGCAGGCGATTATTGAGTTGATTGGCGAGAAACGTGAACTCCGGCACACCGACGATATAGGCGAGCGACGTGTCCTTGATCAACGCCACCCACTGATTCACGAACGACGGCATCATCACCCGCACCGCTTGCGGCAGGATGACTTCGCGTAATGCCTGCCAGCGCGTCAAGCCAAGCGAGAGCGCAGCCTGCCGCTGTCCATCGCTGATCGACGTGATGCCCGCATAGACCGAATGCGACAGATACGCGCCGCCGATCAGCGCCAGTGCACACACGACGGTCGCAAGGCCCGGAACGTCGACGTGCAGCAGGATCGGCATCAAGAAGAAGGTCCAGAAAATCAGCATGAGCACCGGTATCGCGCGAAAGAACGCGACTCCGGCGGTCAGTGCGAGACGCGTGACTCCGCGCGTCATCGCGAGCGCGACGCCAAGCACGAGTCCGATCAACGCCGCGAGCAGCGCCGACACCACGGAGAGCGCGATCGTCAGCGCAACGCCACCCAGCGGTCCCGCCGGAAACGCGCCGAGCATCAGATAACGCAAAGCAGGAAACCACTCGAACTCGTTCACGCACGGCCTCGCTGCAACCCGCGCGGACCGCCGCGTTGCCAGAGCACCAGCGCGACCTCGATCACCGCGATCGCCAGCACATAGAAGAAGGTGGCCGTGCCGAATGCCTGGAACGTCCTGAAGCTCTCCGTATCGACCTGGCGCGACATGTACGACAGTTCCCCAACGCCGATCGCCATCGTCAGCGACGAGTTTTTTATCACGTTCATGTATTGGCCAGCGAGCGGCGGCGTCGCAATGCGCAACGCCTGTGGCAGGATCACATAGCGCAGGGTCGCGTAACGGCTCATGCCAAGCGCTGCGGCTGCGTGCCACTGCGCATGGTTCACGCCTCGCATACCGGCCAGAAACTCTTCGCCGATGAACGCTGTGGTGTAGCAGGTCAGTCCGACCCAGCCAGCGAACAGTTCGAAACTCGGCCAGCGCAGCGTGAGCGGCCCGAACGTTGCCAGGTGCGGCGTGTTGAGCCAGTTCATCCAGCCGGACGGCAACACAGTCGCGGCGCCGAAATACCAGAACAGCAGTTGAACGAGCAGCGGCGAATTGCGGAAGACGAACACGTAGAGCGCCGCCACGCGTGCAATCGCACGGGTACGTGCCGTGCGCGCGACCGCCAGCAGAAAGCCCAGCGGCGTCGCGCACGACGCCGCGCAGGCGGAGAGCATCAACGTAACGAAGAAACCTTGTTCGAGCCACGCGAGATACTTCGGTTCAAGCCAGTTATGCATGAATCAGCCGCAGCGCTCAACTGTTCTTTTGCGGATCGCCGATCTTGAAGAGACGGGGCAGCGGCGCCGCACTCTTCGGGCCGAACCACTTGTCATAAATCTGCGCGGCTTCGCCGTCGGTTTCCAGGTGCGTCAGCGTGCTGTTCACCGCATCGAGCAAACGCGTCTCGCCTTTGGGTACGCCAACGCCTTCGTAATCGTTCGAGATCGTGAACGGGGGAATCTCGTAGTTCTCCTTGTCCGGCGCGCGTGCAAGTAGCGCGACGAGCTTCGGACCGTCCTGCGTAATGGCCTGCACGTTCCCCGTGCGCAGCGCAGCGAAAGCGAAAGGCGTGTCATCGTAGGCGACGATGGTTGCGTTCGGGAATTTCGCGCGCACCTGTTGCTCGTTGGTCGTGCCTTTGTCCGCACCAATACGCAGGCCATTGAGCTGTTCCGAAGACTTCAGCACGCCTTTCTTCGCAATGAACTGAGTGCCGGACGCGAAATACGGCGTGCTGAAATCCACTTCCTTCTTGCGATCGTCGGTAATCGTAAAGTTGGCGAATACCAGATCGACCTTGCCCGACTTCAGAAACGCGATGCGGTTGGCGGGATTGGTGGGCTGAATTTCCAGCTTCACACCAAGGCTCTTGGCCACAGCGCGCGCGTAGTCCACGTCAAGCCCAACGATCTGATTGTCTTTCGGGTCGACGAAACCGAACGGCGCGTTGCTGTCGAATGCAGCAACGCGCAATACGCCTGCCCGCTTGATATCGTCCAGACGATCCGCATGCGCGGAGGTCGATGCCACGACCATGAGTGCCGTCAACAGTGCGCCTGGCACTGCGCCCCAGATGCTGCGTTTCATTATCGAATTTCCTTCTTCTTATGTTGCCCTTGCGCTGCCACTGAACATTCGCGCTGGCGAAGTACGCAGCCTACCGGTATGACGCGCACGAAGGAACCAAGCATTTCTCAGATCGAAAGCGCTGTTGGCGATATGGACCAACCGCACGGCGTGGCCAGAGCGGATTCGCTGCTGCATTCGAGAGTTTCTCGCGCTATACGCCCCGAAATATAGCGACGTAGTGACCCAACTCTCCGCAGGCAACGGAAGTAATGTTGACGCATGTTTCTTCACAGACGTGGCTTGCGCCGCAACTCTTGCCGGGCGAATCGCGTCGATTCGGTAATGTCGACTGTCGCGAATGCCACCGCCGTGCACTTCTTTCACGCGAGAAAAATGAGTGCGAATACGTTCCGAAGTTCTTACAACTTCAAGGGCCTATCACCCTTGACCTGGGCACATCGTCTGCTTAGGATCAACGTGGAACTTTGCTCTGATGGGACTTTTATGTCTTACCGCCGCAGGACGTCTCCTGCCGAGACCGCAGAATGGATTATCCTCGCCGGCGCAGCTTTCGCAGTGCTGGGCGGATGGATACCCTGGATGGGCCACGCGCCTTACTACTTCGTTGCGGGCGTTGCATTGATCGGCGCCGGCATCCTCATGCTATGGAAGCGCTCCGCGGGACTCTGGTGGTATTTCGCCATGTTCGCCGCTGCCCTGATCTGGTCGATCTTCAAGGTTGGCCTGGATGGCTGGAGCCTTCTGCCGCGACTCTTCGTGCTCGCCCTGATCGGCATCGGGATAAGCCTCGTCATTATCACCAGCAATTCGACCGCTGCCCGGCCGCTACGCGTAGCGGCAATCATCACGGCGGCAATCTACGTCGTCGCAATTGCCAGCATGTTCTGGTCCGCCATTTCCTGAGCGCGACCGAGCGCGTCAATTCACACACGAGTCGCGCTGGTTTAGCAAATAGATAGGGATGTGTCTCCGATGTTCACATCTATTCCGTTTGGACTACGTATCAATAAGCACTGATCAAATCATAAGCGCTGGTACGCGTCTCATTGCGTCATACTGACATCGCACGGCAGGGTCGCTGGGTTTGCACTTGCCGCGGAGCACCTTCGCTACGTCATTCGTAGACAGCGCGAAGGTGCGCGCCCTCACGTCGGCGTGGTGGACGCCGCATTCGATGATCAGTCGTAACGCCGGTTTGTCCAGGCCGTCACGTACGCGGGCGCCTCACGCTGCGGCGCCGCTGTGTCGGCCACGGGCGGCAATGGTGCAAGCGTGAGCGGCAGCACACCTGCCCAGACGGGCCGATCCATGTCCTCCTCGTCGTCCTTCGGGCCACCCGTGCGGATCTTCGTAACGGACTCCGCGAGCGCAATGCGCATGACCGTGGTCGCCGCTAGCTCCTTGCTATTGCCCGCGCGCACTTCATGCCTGCGCCCCGGCGCAATGTGCTCCATGAAGGCATCGAGCACGGCAGCCTTGTGCTCCTGGGTCACCACCTCGAATACGCCGTAAATCACCGCGGAACGATAGTTCATCGAATGATTGAACGCCGAGCGCGCGAGCACGAGGCCGTCCAGATGCGTCACGGTCACGCAAACCTCGGCACCCTCGGCTGCGAGGCGCAGCATACGGCTGCCGTTCGAGCCGTGAATGTAGAGATGATCGCCCTCGCGCCAGCATGCGGTGGGGATGCAATGTACGCCGTGCTCGTCGGCAAAGGCGACGTGGCAGACGTAGGCTTCGTCAAGAATCGCGTGCAACGTTGCCGCGTCGTAGTGGGCGCGTTGCGCGACCCGGCGCACGCGCGTGCGTTGCGAAGGTGCCGCACTGGTGTCGGCGGCAGGTTCGTTGACGGCATCGGCGAGGGACATCGTTTTGCTTCCCCTACGGTTCGGGTTGAGATGCCGCCTACGATAGACAAGCCGTGGCCCTATGGGTAGATCCAGACTTGCGTTGAGTGGTGGGGCCAGGAGATGGCCGAGCGCCCATTTATCATAAGTAATACACCGTAAACCGTTAAATTCCTGACTCAATCATCCCCAATACGCCATTTCGATATTCGTCAGGAAAAAGCTGCAACATCGAAAAATCTCCTGTACAATCCGGCCTCCTTGATTCCCCGATAGCTCAGTCGGTAGAGCGCCGGACTGTTAATCCGTAGGTCCCTGGTTCGAGCCCAGGTCGGGGAGCCAGACATGCGGGAGTAGCTCAGTTGGTAGAGCGCAACCTTGCCAAGGTTGAGGTCGCGAGTTCGAGACTCGTCTCCCGCTCCAGCACGCAGACGGACCCTCCGCCTGTGAGATCAGGGCAGCAAGTCAGCGCGCCTGGCCCGTGTCCTGCGGTAGTGAAAACCGGAAGCACGCCCCCTTTCCGCCGTGTCCGTGACCGCCACCCAGAGCGCCGCGCGCCCATCGGCGTTCGCGTGTTACTCACCAAACCGCACAGAATCGCTCATGCGACTATCCCGTTCGCGTGTGCCGTGACTGCGCCTTCGGCGCAGCTTCCTGGTGCGCCAAGTTCGAAGCAGAACGTCGCGCCCGCGTCCTGATTGTTGAACGCCCAGATCGAACCGCGATGTTCCTCGATGATCGAGCGGCAAATGGACAGGCCAAGTCCCATGCCGTCCGACTTCGTCGTGAAGAACGGCTCGAATAGCCGGTCGACGATATCGGCAGCGATACCCGTGCCCGAATCGCACACGCATACGCGCACGGACTCCGGGCCAACGAGTTCAACCGAGATTTTCAGCACTCGCGTGCTGCCTGAGCACTTCAGGATCGAATGCATGCCATTGAAGATCAGGTTCATGACCACCTGCTGAATCTGGATCTTGTCGGCGGCCACTTTGGGCAAACCGTCTTCGGCCACGACACGCAGGCGAATATTGTTCTTTTCCATTTCCTGCCGAACCAGCGCAACCACTTCGGTGACGGTTTGCGTCAAATCGATGGCGGCGCGATTCGGGCGCTCCTTGCGCGCGAGCGCGCGCAGGCGGTTGATCACTTCGCTCGCACGGTCCGCGTCGCTCACGATGCGCGCGAGATTGTTGCGCGCTTCGGCGACCGAAGGCACCGCGCGGTCCAGCCAGCGCATGCCCGCCTCGCCATGCGTGATGATCGCCATGAGCGGCTGCTTGAGGTCGTGCGCGAGCGATGCCGTCAATTCGCCCAGCGTCGAAACGCGCGTGACGTGCGTGAGTTCCGCCTGCGCACGCAGCAGCGCATTCTGCGCCTGGTGAATTTCAGTCATGTCGGCAAGGGCGCCAACGTATTCCACTGCCCGGTTAGCGGACGCGATCGGCCTCGCCACCATGCGCAGGTACTTCACCGCGCCCGTTTCCACGCGCACGCGATACTCGGCCTCGATGATCGACGCGCCTTCCTCCGCCTCGCGAAGCGCGCGCCGCACCTGATCGACATCGTCCGGGTGAATGCGCTCCAGCATGAGATCCATATGCGGCCGTCCGGGCTCGTCCATTTCGAGGATCCGGTAGGTTTGCGCGGAGCACGTCATGTCGCGCGACTCGACGTTCCAGCCAATACTGCCGATATTACTGAGCCGCTGGGCTTCGGAGAGATACATCTCGCCGCGTCGCAAGGCATCTTCGAAGGCGCGCCGGTCCGTGACATCGATCGTCGCACCGATATACTCGCGCGCGCCGCTCTCGTCGCTCGACCACGGGCGGAAAATTACCTGCAGGCGGCGCACGCAGCCGTCGCTCTGCCATGTCGAGAATTCGTGGCTATGCATGCCGTCTTCGCAAATCGCATTGACGAAGACTTCCTTGAAACGCAGCCGGTCCTCCTCGAGCACACGCTCGAGGCACATTTCGATGGTCGGCCGCTCGCATGTGAACTCCACGCCCCATAACTCGTAGTTCTGCCGCGACCACAGCAATTGGCCCGAGGTTGTGTTCCAGATCCAGGTGCCCGTTTTGCTGATGCGCTGGCCCTCTTCGAGGAACGCCTCGCTGCGTCTGAGCCTCGCTTCGGTTTGGCGGCGCTCGACGTTCTCGCGCTTGAGCGCGGAATAGAGTCTCGCGTTCTCGATAGAAATGGCGGCCTGAGCGGCCAGCATGTTCATCAGGTTGATGCGCGCGACATCGAACACATAGGGCGTGACGCCGTTCTCCATATACAGCACACCAACGAGCCCCGCATGCCGCAACAAGGGCAGGCAGAGCAGCGAACGGCAGCGGCCTGCGCTCAGGTAGCGGTCGTCGCTAAAGTCGTTCGGCTCCGCGCCGTCGTCGATGACGACGTTCTCGTGAACCCGCATGACGTGTCGAATGACGGTAAGCGGCACCACGGACTCGCACAGGCCCATGTCGCTTGCTTCCACGGTGATGCCGTTCTCCCTGGAGCCGGCTTGCGCCACGATACGAAAGCTCTCGCCCGACCAGAGAATGAGCAGCGCACGCTGCGCGCCGCTGTGGCGCACGGCAATTTGCATGAACGCCTGCACCAGCTTGTCGAGGTCGATCTCGCTTGAAACCGCCTGGGACAACTGGACCATCGCGGCGACGTCGACAGTGCCCTGTGGCGCCGCATGACCTCCCGAACTGCGCGCGGCAGGTGCCGAATCACGTAGATGGTGAAAGGCCTGCTCGAGACTGCGCACCTTGGCGTCGGCGCCCCAACGCGCATAGGCGTCGCGAGCCGAGCGCAGGCACGCGTGGGACACCGATGTCAAACCGCGTTGCAGGTAGAAATGCGCCGAGCATTCACGCGCCATGGCCTCGTAATGCGGCTGCCCATTCTCACGCGCCAGTTCGATCGCGCGCTCGTATTCCTGCTCCGCCTGGACATAATCGCCCACGAGCCGCGCATATTCGGCCGTGACAAGCGCGCAGCGGCTGCCGAAGTTCTCGGGCGCGCTTTGTGCCCATGACTTGAGCCGCTCGATGGCGTCGATGAGTTCGCGCTCCATCAATTCGCGCGCGGCTTCCTGTCCCGCTTCTTGCCGCACTTCGTCGATCACGCGCACAAGTGCAAGCGCGCGCAGGAAGTAATACGTCACCTCGATCGGCATGGCCATCACCGCGCCCAGCAGCGGCTCGATCTCACTCGCGCGCGCAATGGTGGCAGCGAAGCGGCTGTGCAGAAAGTCCAGCTTCATTTCCATGATCGCGGCATAAGCGATACCGCAGCCAAACTGGCTCTCCCGTACGAACGAGACAAGTGCTTCATGCGTGCAGGCAATACCCAGGTCCGCCGCATCGACGCCTTGCAAGCGCAGCAGGAACATCAATTCGAGTTCGATCGTGACGCTAATGGTCTTGTTGCGCAGTTCGTTCGCAAAGCGCAGATTCTCGCGGCACAGGTTGGTCACCTCGTTGAGGTGCTCGCCGCGCTCATAAGCCTGCCAGATGCTCTCGAACGCGATATAGCCAGCGTAGATGAAGTCGCCCGCTTCGACGCACTGGCTCATCGCGCGGCCCAGTACGGGAATCGCCGCGCGAAATGGCCGCCGCCAGATCAGAATGTGATCACCGTGCAAATGCAGCAGCGTGCCGCTCAAACGCGGTTCGCCGTGACGCTCGTTCACGGCAAGCGCAAGCTCGGAAAAGCGCAGCGCGAGCTCGAAGTCGCGCGTCGTCCCGACCAGCAACAGCGCGTAGATGGCGTAGACATAGCCTGCCAGCCGCGTGTTGCCGTGCGCCAGGCACAATTCGGCTGCCTTGAGCACGAGAATCGGGAACAGGTTCTGTACGCCGATATACGCACTCGGAATCGCGTCGATGATGAGCCCGATCACGGCCTCGTGCATGGGGTCATCGAGGCAGCCGCGCGTGAGCAGCGCCGCTACCCGGTGCGGCGGGCACAGCGCACGCAACGCCGCGAGCTTCTGCGCGACTAGCGCATCGTCGATGCCTTCGCCCTGCACCTCGACGTTCAGCAGCGAAAGCGCCCTGAGCGTCGTGTCGACCGCAAGCCGATAGTCGCCCGACGCCTGGTGAATGCGGATCTCCATCCGCAACGCGGCGGCGCGTTTGAGCAGACCGCCCGCGCGGTTGCACGCTTTGCGCGCCGTTTCTAGCGCCCGGCTGAAATCGCCTGTGAGGTACTCGCATTCCGCCATGTCGAGCAGCAGCCGGAATACGTCGATACGCAACTCGCTCACGCCGTACTGCACGATGAGCTTTTCCGCCTGAGCGAAATACTCGCGCGCGGAACTCCACGCGGCCGCCGCTTTAGCCGCGTTGCCCGCCAGCACGTCGAGTTCGGCAAGTCGCGTGCGGTCGGGTTGCGAAAGGATCCGCTGCGAGCGGTTCAGGTGGCCCACCACCTCGAACACTTCAACCGTGCTCGGGGCCGTTGGCATGGCAAACAGCAGATTGGTGCCGATCTGCGCATGCGCGAGTTCACGCGCGGTTTCGCCGAGCATGGCATACGAGGCCTCCTGCACGCGGTCATGCGCGAAGCGATAGGCTTCCCCCTTGCGCGACACGAGGCCCGCCGTCTCCGCTTCACGCATCGTCGCCAGTACGCGGCCGCTATCGGTGCCGAGCACGCGTGCCAGTGCGCCCACGCGCGCCGTTCCCCCCACGCACGCGAAGACCGCGAGGGCGTGCTTCGTTTCGTCGTTCAGGCGCGTGAGACGTAGCGTGAGCAGGTCGACCACATTGTCGGTGTAGCCCTTGTCGCGAATCTTGTCGATGTCCCACGTCCAGCCCACGCTGTACGAGTCCGGCACAATGAGCCGGTCCTGAATCAGTTCGCGCAGGAATTCGATCGTGAAGAACGGATTGCCGCCCGTCCTTTCGAAGATCACCGAAGCGAGCGGCGCCACGGCTTCGGGCGGCTCGACCAGTGTCTCGGCGATCAGCGTCACGATGTCCGCGAGCGTGAGCGGCAACAGGCCGATTTTTTCCGTCACCTTCCGGCCGAACAGAATGCTGTTGAGCCGTTCGCTCGCCACCCGCGAGCGGCCCAGATCGATGCTGCGGTGCGCGAGTACGAGCAGCAGGTTCTTCAGTTCGACGTCCGAAGCAAGACCGTCGATGATTTCCAGCGTGCCAGAATCGAGCCATTGCACGTCGTCCAGAAAGAGCACGAGCGGCCGCTGCTTTTCCGAAAACAGCATGAGAAAGCGCTTGACGACCAGCAGAAAACGGTTGGTCGCCTCCTGCGGCGGCAGGGTTTCGATTGCAGGCTGCGGCCCCACCATGGCGCCGATCTCCGGCACCAGATTGACGATCAGTTGGCCGCCCTTGCCCACGGCGTCCTCGAAGCGCCCCTTCCATAGCGAGATTTCCGCGCCGGTTTTTCTCAGGAGCGGACGCACGAGCCCGCGCAGCACCTGGACAAAAGCCGCGTACGGCACATTGTCGTTGTACTGATCGAATTTGCCGAGCGTGAAATGAACGCCCGCCGAACCGATATTGCGCTTGAATTCCTCGATGAAAAACGTTTTGCCAACGCCGGGCTCGCCCTCGACGATCACCGCCATGGCGTCGCCAGTCTGGCGCACACGTTCCAGCGCGCCGTGCAGCTGTTCGAGTTCGCGCTGCCGCCCATACGTGCGTACGGGAAACACGGCCTGCGATTGACGGTCGCCCCGGCCAAGCAGTGCGGGCGAAATCTCCGCGCCGTGGCTCATTTCATCCAGGCAAAGCTGCAGGTCGGCCTCGACGCCCGCGGCACTCTGATAGCGGTCGTCGGCGGCTTTCGCCAGCAACTTGTTGATGACGAATTCGATCTCGGGACGGATTTCGGTAGCGAGTTTCCCCAGCGGCCGGGGCGTGCTCACGAGATGCGAATAGACCCATTCCTCGCGCTCACGCGCATCAAAAGGCAGTTGCCCGGACAGCAGTTGATAGAGCAGCACGCCGAGCGAATACAGGTCGCTGCGCGGATCGTTACGCTGGTTCACCGCGCTGGTGCGCTCGGGCGCGAGATACGGCAGTTGGCTTATCGGCACGATGCCGATTTCGCCGCCGCCCGCATAGTTGCCCTCGATGCCGCAGGCGCTTCCGAAGCCCGTGATCCACACGCGCTGCTCCCAATCCACGAACAGGTTGGCGGGGCTCAGGTTGTGATGAACGAGCCCATGCGCATGCATGCCTTTGAGCGCCGAGGCGAGTGACACCGCGAGCGAAAGAAAACGCCGCAACGAGCGGCCATGCGCAATATCGCCGCTGAGCGATGCCCCTTCGCAATTGTGCAGCGTGAGGAGAAACTGTCCGCCCGAACGAAACAGCTCGCGCGGACGAATGCCCCATTGGGCGTCGATCGATTCGCGCAGGCTGTATTCTTTCTCGAACGAAGCGAGGAGTTCGCGCGACGCGCGTTCCTCGAACGGCGCTTTCACGATGAGCGGCTGGTCGCTCGCGTCGGTGGTCACGCGGTACATGACCAGGTCGTCTTCGCGATGGAGCCGTTCCGCGCAGGTGATACGCCCGTGAGTTTCCGCAGCGCCCGTCGCTTCCCAACCCGGGATATCGACGATTGAATGCCGTCCCGCTCTAGCTGCCATACCTCTCCCCATCCATGTCTTGCCGACGCATCATTAATCGCGCGCGTACCCTGCAGCGCTCGCTCATGAAAATAATCGGCACGACGATTTCATTTTCCGCCGCCCATTCCTGAAACTCGAGACCGCTCTCGCCTTTTAGTCGCACATCGAGTATCAGGCAGCTCGGAATATCGGCTTGCACGCGCTCGCTGCCAAACTCCACCGGTTGCTTCGGCCGTCGATCCAAAGGGAATGCCGCGCGCGAGGCGCGCGATTGCGCAATTATTGTGTAAGCGTTGTGTGCTCAGCGAGGGGCAGTGCGGTGGGTGAACTCTCATATCCCCCTGGCATCTTACAGACGGATTGCGGCAAACCCTATCTATACCGCCGTATGATTTCGGCGGCTGGAGGTCTCCTGTAAGCTTAGCCAGCGTACACGCGTCGAATCACAGCCATACCGCCTTCCAGCACGCTAGGGGAGATTTTCATTGTGTACGCCACAAGCAATCTGGGTGGTTGACGACGACCCTTCGGTCCGCTCCGGCCTCTCCAGCTTGCTACGCTCACTCGATTACGACGTCGTGACATTCGAATCCGGCATGGACCTGCTGGCCGCCGTAGGCGCCCGGCACCCACGCTGCATTATTTCGGATGTCCAAATGCCGGGCATGACCGGCGTCGACATGTTTTTGCGCCTGATTGGCGCCGGCATTCGCATACCCACGATTTTCGTCACGGCCTACCCCATGCCCGAACTCCAGAGCCTGGCGCTGGACAATGGCGCAAGCGCATTCCTCATCAAGCCGGTCAGGGCCAGAGATCTCGCCGCTGCGGTCGCCGTGGCAGCCGCTACCGCAGCCTGAATCATCATCGCACATCGCCGGGGCATCCCTAGGTATAGTGCGCAGTTGACATTCGTATAGGGTGAACCACCTAAAGTCTGATTGGGCCTGGGCGGCCAATGGTCTATCCTTACCAGCGGGCAAGACCCGCATTGACAACTCCGCGTTCGTACTCAACGTCAACAGGTGACTCCATGACGCTTCGCTCCAAGGCGCTTACCGCCGCACTCGCCGTCCTGCTCTCTTCCGCCGCTCTCGCACAAACCGCGACGACTGGCGACACGCCCGCGCTCACCAAGCAGCAGATGCGCGCGCAAATGCATGCCGACCGCGCCGCCAACCACGCATTGGCGAAAAAGGTTCGCGATGCCTTCTACAAGAACCACGACCTGAACGACACGGACATCGCCGTGTTCGCCAATACGCGCACGGGCAAGGTCATCCTGGCGGGCACGATTATCGACGAATCGCAGGACCAGGTCGCTCAGGACGTGGCATCGAAAGTGCCGGGCGTCCAGTCTGTCGAGTCCAAGCTGACGCTCTACGCAGCGCCCTGATACGCTGTTCTCTAAACCGCAGCGCCCTGACGCTCGCGGCTCCACCGTAAGCGAGTGCGCCGGCCATGCCGGCGCATTTCGTGCTTCACCTCAGCCGCAACCTCAGTTGTCAAATCAAGCGGCAACGGCCTCGCTCATTACGGTGCGCACTTCGTCGAGTAGTCCCGGCATGGCGGTATAGCTCGCCTGCGTGAGACGCAGCACACCCCCGTGCGTGCAGACGCCCACGACCTGATCGTCCGCGAAACCCGAACTCACGATCGGCCCCCAAAGCGCCTTCAGTGCGAAGCCCTCAAAATTCGAAGCGACCGGCTCGCGGCCCAGGTTCGAAAGCAGCACGTCGAACGCCAGCATGTGCGAAAGAAAACCCGCTGCATCTTCAATGGACGGGTTCGACGACATGAATGCGTCCAGCGCTTTCGTTTCCTGTATGACCGACGCGTGCGTTTGCGCGGGTGCGAGCAATGCCTTGATCTCGCGGGCGCTCCACAACAGCCCGCGTGAACTGCGCGCTAAGCGCCAGCGCGGCGACCTCGGCGCGCGCGCCCGAAGCCGCGCGGAACACCTTGGGCTCGGGCGCCGGCGCCATCGCGCCGGGTACGGTGGCCGTAGCCATTTGCGCTCTCAACAGGCTTTCCAGCGGCTGCACGAGTGGCAGGCTCATGAGCGAGCCGCCTGCCAACGCGCACAGCAGGTCCTCTATCACATAGGCACCGCCCATGCCGTCGAGCACCGCGTGATGCGCGGCAAGAATGAGGGGCGAGCCGCCTTCGCCCTGCAGCAGAGTGGCACGCACAAGCGGTGCAGTCGACCAGTCGAAAGGCGTATTCATTTCCCTCGCCGCCTCGACTTGCCACGAAGCCCGCGCATTCTCCACCACACGCAGAGGAATCCGCGCATTGGGATCGCGAAAGAAGGCAGGAGCCGCTTCAGGGTTTGCGACGATACGCGTAGAGAGCAAAGGATGCCGCTGCTGGAGCGCCAGCAACGCCGCGTGCCACGCGCTGGGCTCGAATACACGGTCGATTTCCGCGACAAGCAAGAAATGAATCGCGCGGTTGCGGTCGAGCAGCCAGAACAAATGTTCCGTACCGCCTAGCGCCCGGACCAGAGCAGGCGCCTGTTTCATGTTGTTTTCGATATCCGTTTGATGATTTCGCATCTGAATTCCGTGTTCTTTAGAAGGGGTTGATTGATATCAGGTCTCATAATTCATTCTTGATTCCGAATTATTCAGGAAGATGTTTTTCCAGCGAGAACATCGCGTCGTACCGCGAACGGCTAGGTCAAATACGGGCAAATCGCCGATGTCGTGGCGCGTCACGCGCAAACGTTCGATCCCGAGCTCATCGTGATCGGCCACCGTACGCGAGCAAGGCGCACGCGGTGGTGGCGCGAGCGTCCCGCTCATGTCGTTCTTGCCGAGCGCTTGTGCGGAACGACCATCGTCACCGTAACGCTGGCGTCTCTTTAGTCATGCTGACCAGAGCGCCGATGCTCCGACGATTCGACATGCCAGCCTCACGCTGCCGCCAACGGCAGCGTGAGGCGCGCTTCCAGGCCACCTGTGCGCCGGTTTTCGAGTTCGAGCTCGCCGCGCATGGCGAGCGTGAGGCGTCGCGCAATCGCGAGCCCGAGACCCGAGCCCGACGCCGAGGCTGCCGTTTCGGGCGCGCGGTACCAGGCGGCGAAAACCGTTTCCAGACGGGCCGGAGCGATGCCCGGTCCCGAATCGAGCACGGCCAGCACGAGACGCTGCGCCTCGACCCTCACGCTGAGACGGACATCGACGCCATAGCGCAGCGCATTATCGATAAGATTCACCAGCACGCGGCGCAGCGCATGGGGACACGTCACCACGGGACGCCCCACCTGCCCCTCGAGTTCGACGGTGCGCCCGGCGTCCCGATAGTCGGCAATCAGCGCGCCGAGCAAGCTGTCCGCATCGACGGAACGCATGGGCTCGTGGGCGCTGCATTGCATGCGCGCGCAGGAAAGACTGCCTTCGACCAGTTCGGTCATCTCTGCAAGATCGCGGGCGAGCGCGTCTCTCACCGACGCTTCCTCCACGAGTTCCGAACGCATGGTCATGCGCGTGAGCGGCGTGCGCAAATCGTGCGCATAGGCGGCGAGCACGTGAAGCAACTCGGCCTGGCGGCGCGCGCGATGGCGCGCGCACACATTGAACGCGCGAGCCAAACGCGCAACGGCGGTGGGCCCCGCGTCTTCGGGCAGGGCCGCCTCCTCACCTTCGCCAAGGCTGCGCTCGACCATGGCCTCCATGCGCTGAACGTACACGTGCAACTCGACGAACTTCAGCGCCACGAGCGCCGCCACGAGCATGGCGGGCAGCACCAAGGGCAAGCCGATGCGCGCAAGCACCTGCCACGGCACGGCATGCGTTGCATATGTGGCGTAGGCGCAGGCCGCCGCAAGCAGCACCCATAAGGGCCGCGACCACGCCTCGAAAGACCGCCACGCGCCGCGAGACGCCGAAGCGCGCGCAGCGGTTGCGTTCAGGCAAGCGTTAGGGGTATTCGATGGGTCGATAGCGTGCGCGTTCATATCCGTTCTCGTGTACTGGCCAGGCGTGACCTGACCTGGCGGGGCCGCTTTGCACCACAGGGGAACGCGCATTTGACAGACGGCCGGCGCCCTGCCCGGAAACATCTGCTTCGTGGTACGCCCTGCCCGGCAGCGCCAGAATAGGGCCCATCACGCGCACGGCGCCATCATATGAACGTATATGTTCAAACCTACGGATGGGTAAAATCGCGCGGTTCGCGCCCCGCACGCTAAAAGCGTCCAGCGTGCGGGACGCGACATCTTTACGCGAGCTTGCGCATCGGCCTGAATCCGGCGCGACCCTCCTGCGCGAACAGCAGCGGCTCTTCCCGGGCCGCGAAATGGCCGCCCTTATCGACCGTGTTGAAGTAGAGGAGAGTGTGATAACTGCGCGGCGCCTGATAAATCTCACCCGGAAACACAGTAATCGCTGCCGGCAAACTGATGTCGACCGCGTTGAAATTATTCGAGTGATCTTCCCACCCACCCGGGTTATATTCTTCATGACGGCGGAATATCCACATACGAAAGTATGCGACTACCTATCCTTACTCATCTGTCGACTCAATCCAGAATGGAATGGTCTGATCGTCTGCATCCGGTTACGCTGCTGGCAGCGGTAGAACAGCGCCGCTGTCCCGCTTATGACGATCATGGAAAAAATCGATCACATTCTGGTTGTCGACGACGACCGCGGCATACGCGAACTGGTTGCCGGTTATCTCCAGCGAAATGGCATGCAGGTCACGACCGCGTGCAACGGAAGGGAGATGCATGAGTATCTGGGAAGGCATACACCCGACCTCATCCTGCTCGACCTGATTCTGCCCGGCGAAGACGGTCTCGCGCTCTACCGCGGGTTGCGCGAAAGTCGCCATCGCGCGCTGCCCGTCGTCATGCTGACGGCCCGTTGCGATGTCACCGACCGCATCGTCGGGCTCGAAATGGGCGCGGACGACTATATGGCCAAGCCATTTCAAGCCCGCGAACTGCTCGCCCGCATCCGGGCGGTGCTGCGCCGCACGCGCATGTTGCCCCCCGACCTGCAGCTCGTGGACGACACGCCGGTTCTCGGCTTCGGGGACTGGCGCCTCGACACCACCGCGCGCCATCTGCTCGAATCCGACGACACGGTCGTCACACTCAGCGGCGCCGAATATCGCTTGTTGCGCGTGTTTCTCGACCACGCTCAACGCGTCTTGACGCGCGACCAGTTGCTCAACCTCACACAGCGGCGCAACGCCGAACCGTTCGACCGCTCGATCGATTTGCTGGTGAGCCGGCTCAGGCAAAAATTGAACGACACGGCGCGCGCGGCCCGCTACATCAAGACGCTGCGTAACGAGGGCTACGTTCTTTCCACGCCAGTGACAGTTCACCACGACGCGCGCGAAGCCGCGCCCGGTAGTCGTGCGTGCGTAGAAAGCGAAGCGCTTTGTTTTTAGCGGCCGCGGCCTCTCGGCGTGGCTTGGGCGCAAGCGATTTCTGTAGCGCAATGTATCGAACGTGCGCGACGAAACAACGGTCTACAAACCGCCCGATTCCAGAAACAAGCGCGATACGTGCGGGGCGCCTAATGACTCCATGCAACGCTGATTCAAAACCGCCTGCCAACCGCACGCTCCAAGGTGCGGTAAGGCAAACCTGCCGCTCACGCCTGAGCGCCTCTCACACACCCATGCAATTTTCCGGCTTCGCCTCGCCCGCCTTCCTCGCCGATCCTTATCCCGTCTACGAAAAGATGCGTGCGGCAGGGCCGATTTTGTCAGTTGACGTCGGGCGATGTCGGGCGCGCATCGCGACCTATAGCGCGTCAAGCGTCGCTACAGATGCTGGACTTGCAGCAGGGCATCCGCAAACGCCTTGGGCGCTTCTTGCGGCAGATTGTGGCCGATGCCGCCGCTGATGTCACGATGCTGGTATTTGCCCGTGAACTTTCCGGCATAAGCCGCCGGCGGCGGATGCGGCGCGCCGTTGGCATCCCCTTCCATCGTGATCGTGGGTACCGAAATCGTCGGCGACTGCGCCAGCTTCCTTTCGATGTCGTCATACTTCGCCTCGCCTTGCGCGAGACCCAGCCGCCAGCGATAGTTGTGAATCACCACCGCAACATGATCGGGATTCTCGAAGGAGGCCGCCGTGCGATCGTAGGTGGGATCGTCGAAATGCCATTGTGGCGAAGCGAGGCGCCAGATCAGCTTGTTGAAATCGTGGCGATTCTGCTCGTAACCGGCCACGCCGCGCGCCGTGGCGAAGTAGAACTGATACCACCAGGCCAGTTCGGCCTGCGGCGGCAACGGCTTCGCATTGGCCGCCTGGCTGCCGATCAGATAACCGCTCACGGAAACGAGCGCCTTGCAGCGTTCGGGCCACAGCGCTGCGATGATGTTAGCGGTGCGCGCGCCCCAGTCGAACCCGCCGATCACGGCCTGCTTGACCTTCAGCGCGTCCATGAATGCGACGATATCGACGGCAACAACGGCTTGTTGTCCGTTGCGCGGTGTATCGGCGGAGACAAAGCGCGTCGAGCCATAGCCGCGCAAATACGGCACGAGCACGCGATGCCCCGCCGCCACGAGTATCGGCGTGACCTCGGCAAAGCTGTAGATATCGTAGGGCCAGCCGTGCAGCAGCACGACGGGCGGCCCTTCCTTCGGCCCGGCATCCACGTAGCCGATGCTCAAGCCGTTTGCCTGAACTTGCCTGATCTCGCCCAATGTTGCCGCACCCGCCGCCGACTGCGCGCGTGCCAGTTCGCTCAAACCCGCTCCCACCAGTGCAGCGCCTGCGAGACCCGTTCCGAGGATACGCCGACGGCGTTCGTTGATCTGGTCCGACATGATCCCTTTTCTCCTGATAATCGAACTCAAGTGAAAATTCACCCACGTTTTAGCGGAGATTCGTTCGCGCGAGTTCGATGATCTCTTCGCGGCCGCTAAAATCGAGCGCAGCATGACAATCGAAACGGTGCGTTACGAATACTTATTTACTAATCTTTCGTTATCCACAATAATTGACACGAGAACTCACGCAGCGTGGTGTGGCGTGGCATGAAGTGCGGAGACAATAGACAACACAGCGTACCATCGCTGCGCCAGACAGCACCATACGGCGATCGGATTAGCGCACTATACGCAGGTATATCCGCGCGATTGACGGCTAACGCTTGCGATCGCGCGGCGGCGACAAGCGGAGCTTCGCCGCCATATTGACGAGCTCCGGAAGCGAATCGGCGCTCATCTTCTGCATGACCTTGCCGCGGTGCATCTTCACGGTAATTTCGCTGATGCCGAGCTCGCCCCCTATCTGCTTGTTCAGCAATCCCGAAACCACGAGCGCCATGACTTCCCGCTCGCGCGGTGTGAGCGTCGCATAGCTGTCGTGAAGCGCGCGCAACGCCATGTGGCTTTCGAGGGCTTCACGGCTTCGCTCGATGGCGTCGTGAATGGCCTGGAGCAACGTCTCGTCGTTGAACGGCTTGGTCAGGAATTCGACTGCACCGGCTTTCATCGCTTTCACGGTCATGGGCACGTCCCCGTGACCGGTGATGAAGATGATCGGCATATCAGGCCGGTCGACGGCAATGCGCTGCTGCAGTTCCAGACCGGTCACTTGCGGAAGCGATACGTCCAGAACCACACAGGTGGGCGCGAAAGCGCGCGGGTGAGCGAGAAAATCTTCGGCACAAGCGAATATCTGCGCGTGCAGACCTGCACTGCGCAGCAATAATTCCAGCGATTCGCGCACGGAAATGTCGTCGTCGATGACAAATACAATGGGCTCGACTCGCGAGCCGCTCGACGGCATGGCGCCCTGACCTGCTCCACCTGTTCTACCTGCGTTACCTTGAGGCACGTTATTCCTTTTTATCGCCCCGAAGCACTGAAACGCTCTCAGTTCTCGCCCAGCGCAACCTTGAGCGCCGCAAGAAGTGCCGTATCGCTAAAGGGCTTGAACAGGCAATCGCACGCGCCCTGCGCGATCAGGCGATCGCGATTGGCTGCGTCTTTATGAGCGGTAATGAAAACGACCGGCACGTTCTTGCCAAGACGCTTCAACTCACGAAAAAGCCCCAGCCCGCCCATACCTGGCATGTTGATGTCGAGGACCAGACAATGAGTTTGATCGACAACTTCGGATGCGAGAAAAGCCTCGGCAGATGAGAACACGCTCACGGCATATCCGAACACTCTCACCAGATCTGGAAGCGATTCCCGCACTGCTTCGTCATCATCGACCAACGTTACCAGCATGATTGCCCGCAATCAAGTCTCGTTGAGACCACTACCCCGCTCCCTGAGGATGCACCAGGCCGGGTAGGGAATCTACGATACCTTGGTATCACTCGAATAAAAAACGCTGTCCGCAAGGACGGAAAAATCCGCCACGCACGGCGTCAAACCCGCTGTGAAGCGACTAACGCCGACCGGCGGCCTCTTGCACGCGCACCGCCGGGCTGCCACGCCGCCTGTGCCTGAGGGCAAACCTTCGCCGCCATGATCACGAGTTCAGGCAAGGATCCCGCCTCCATTTTTTCCATCAGCCTGCCGCGATGCCCCTTTACCGTGATCTCGCTGATGCCAAGCTCCGCCGCCACCTGCTTGTTAAGCAAACCGCACACCACGAGTTTCATCACTTCCCGTTCGCGCGGCGTGAGCGCGGCATAGCGAGCATGGAGCACGCGGTTTTCGCTCTCCGTATCGATCGCATCTCGGCTGCGCTCGATACCGTCCCGAATGGCGTCCAGCAACGCTTCACCGTTGAACGGCTTGGTGAAGAATTCAATGGCGCCTGCTTTCATGGCGCGCACCGTCACGGGGACATCGGGATAGCCGGTCATGAAAATGATCGGCATGTCCGCTCGGTCGGCCACGATTTGGCGCTGCAAATCCAGACCGTGCAGATCCGGAAGCGAAACATCGAGCAGCAGGCAACTTGGCCCGCAAACGCGCGGGTGAGCGAGAAATGGCTGCGCGGCGCCGAACACCTGCGGTTGCCATCCCGCGCTGCGAATGAGCAATTCCAGCGATTCGCGCACGGACACGTCGTCGTCCACCACGAACACGACAGGAAGCGCCTGCGAGACGCTCGCGGACATCTGCCGTTGAGTTTCGCCAGGTCTTTGCATGACCAACCTCGCTAATATCCGCCGCCAATATACGTAAAGACGCCAGATGCCCTTGGAGCCAACAGCGCACGATGCCCGATCCCATCGCACACGTCCATCATACGGAGGTATGTATATGTGCCGCTGGAGGGCACACAAGCGTCATTCACGCGCCATAGATGGGAAGCGAGAACGAAAAGATTGCGCCGGGACCGTCCGTCGGGATCTCGGCCCAAAGACGCCCGCTCTGGCTCTCGATGATCGATCGGCTAATTGCGAGACCAATGCCCATACCGTCATGCCTCGTCGTATAAAAGGCATCGAAAAGCCGCTCCGCGTCTTGCGGGTCAAAGCCCATTCCCGAGTCCCGCACGGTCAAGCGGACCGTCTCGCCCGACTCGGCTTCGGTCTTCACCGTCACGCGCCGGGGCCGGTCGTCCACCGTGCGCATGGCATCCGCCGCGTTGCGCAACAAGTTCATGATGACCTGCTGCACCTGCACGCGGTCGCAGCCCGCGAAAGGCAGGCCGTCTGCGAACTCCATGCGCATGACGACGCGCGCGCGGTCGAGATCGCCCTGCATGAGGGCAATGATGTCCCGCGCGGTGTGGCCGAGATCGACCGGTTCGATCGTGACGCTGCGCCTGGTGAAGAGCGCGCGTAGCCGCGTGATGACGTCGGCGGCGCGGTTGCCGTCGCGGATCGTGCGCCGCGCCGTTTCCTGCGCGCCTTCGATATTGGGCGGCACGGCCGCCAACATGCGCAGGCAGGTGCTGGCGTTGGTCACGATACCCGCGAGCGGCTGATTGACTTCATGCGCGATCGAAGCCGTCAACGCGCCAAGGCTCATCACCCTCGCGACATGCGAAAGTTCCGCGCGTGCCCTGTCGAGCGCCTCTTCCGAACTGCGGCGCTGGCTGATATCGAGCGTCGTGCCGCCATATTCCTTGCGGCCCGGACGCTCCGTCACACGGTGCGCGATCAGATGCAGATGCTTGATGCGCTGGTCCGGCATCAATAGCCGGTGCTGGCATTCGATATCGCTTTCGCCGCGCCGCCCCTGCTCGATGAACTGCGCGACGAACCCCATATCCTCAGGGTGAGCGCGCTCGGCAATACGCGCGAGCGTCACGGGCGTGCCCGGTTCGAACTCGAAGATGTGGTAAATCTGCTCCGACCAGGCAATCTCATCCGTATCGGCATCCCACGAAAAGTTGCCCATTCTGGCCAGCGCCTGACCTTCGGCGAGGAACGCCTCACTGCGCCGCAGTTCTTCCTCGGCGCGCTTGCGATCGTCGATATCGATGTTGATGCCATACCATTTGACGACATTTCCATCCTGATCCCGCAATGGGCTCGTGCGAAACAGAAACCATCGATACTGGCCGTCGTAGCGCTGCATGCGCGCTTCCGCGGCGCCCGGCATGCGGCTCGCCATAATGGCGGTCCACGCGGCCATGAGTCCCGGAAGGTCATCGGAATGAACCGCCTTGGTCCACTCGTGGTCCTTCACCTGCGAGAGCGTTCGCCCGAGATAATCGAGGTAGTACTGGTTATAAAATTCGCCCGTCCCGTCCGGGCGCGCTGACCAGATGAGCGCGGGCAGTGCGTTGATCGTCTCGTTGAGATGACGCTCGCTCTCCGCGAGCGTCATCTCGGCTCGCTTCCTGTCTTCGATATCGATGCACAGGAGAAACCAGCGCAGAATGGCGCCGGCGCGATCGCGCAGCGGAAATCCGCGTACGTTGACCCACCGGTAAACGCCGTCTGCGCGCCGATGACGGCTTTCGACGTTGTACGTTTTACCGCTTGCAAGCGAGGCTTCCTGCGCCGCAATCGCCGTGTCGAGATCGTCCGGATGAACGATTTCGTGACTGCGCCAGGCTTTGAGCTCCTCGCGCGACCTTCCGAAATAATCGAGCGTGAGTTGGTTCTGACCTTCGACTTCGCCTGTCGGCGACGTCACCGTGACAGGCACCGGAATGCACTCGACGATCAATTGCAGGTCGAGCGCCTGCCGATCGAGCGCCTCCTGAGCGCGCCGCAAGTCATCGATATCGTTGCATGTCCCGCACCAGCGAACGATCTGCCCTTCCGCGTCGCGAATCGGACTGATTTGAATATCGAACCAGCGATGCTGGCCGTCGAAGCGACGCAGACGCGCAGCGATGCCCCCAGGCTCCCCGCAAGCGTGAATGGCGCAGCGCCGCTCGAGCAGATCCGGCAAGTCGTCGGGGCTTACCGCGTCCTGCCACTGCAAGCCGGATGACGCCGAAAGGCCAAGGCCCGTGTATTCGGACCATTTTCGGTTGACGAAGTCGACCCGGCCGTCGGGCAGCGCAGTCCATGCAATAACAGACAGCGCATCCAGCACGAGGCCGGGATCAAGGGCCAATCCCATCATTTTTCTGATATTAGCGGAGCAGGCGTCAGAGTTTCAAACATACGCGAAAGCCTGCGTTCAAGTATGTTTTCCGTGGGTTGTACGGTCTGACCAGAGAATTTTGGGATTATTGTATGCGAAAACAGGGGTCGGAATCGCACATCGTTTCTGAAAAGTCGCGCAATGTCGTTGCGGACGCATCCAAAAGACTGCGGGAAGCTAAACCCTGGTACTCACTGACTTCCCCGACGGCTCGACCCCGAGCGCAACGGTTTTGCGTACCAACTCGGCCACGGAGCGCACATTCATTTTGCGCATGGCCTGTCCCCGGTGGATCTTGACCGTGACCTCCGCAATGCACATTCTCGAAGCGATCTGCTTGTTCATCAGCCCCGCCGCGACGTTGACCAGCACCTCCCGCTCGCGCGGCGTCAGCGCGTCCCAGCGCTCGCGCGCTTCCACGAGCGAGTTGTCCGCTTCGAGACGTTGCGCGTCGCGCTGCAGCGCGGCGACCACGGCGTCGATCATGTCCTGATCGCGAAAGGGCTTGGTGAGGAAGTCGATCGCGCCCGCCTTCATCGCCTCGACCGTCATGGCAATATCGCCGTAGCCTGTCATGAAAACGACCGGCATGGGCGAGCGTTCCTGCGTCAGGAGTGACTTCTGCAGCGCCAATCCGCTTTGACCGCGCAAGCGAACGTCAAGCACGAGACACGATGGCCACGGGCTCTTGGGCGCCGCCAGGAACGCTTCGGCGGAATGAAAGGCATGGACTTCCAGGTCGATCGAGCGCAGCAGGCTCGCCAGTGCCTCGCGCACCGAATCGTCGTCGTCCACGATATAGACGACTCCGGCAGCGGTGTTGGCGTAAGGGGCAGCCGGCCGGTCGGTCACGGTATTGAGCATCTACGATGGTGTTCTGCAGTGTTACGTTATGCGAATTGAACCCGCATAGACGCCTCTCAATACCCATGAGACGCCAATGACCGACTCGCCCGTTGAAGCGTCGCCCGTTGAAGCGCCAGCCGCACGACCGGCGGCCGCCAGCTAGCGCAATCCCTGCAACGCCAAGCCCGAAGCTTACATCGCGCGTTCAGGCGAGGCTGTAGTACTTTGGTATTGGAGACTCCGGCCGCGTTGATGCAGCCCGATCGTTTGGCGGGAGAAACTGAAGGGAAGATGAAATCCCAAATAATGAATATTGCGCGCCAGATTTTAATGTTTTTGTGGCGCCATGCCAGGCTATTCGGGGGCGGCCAGGCGAGCGCCCCACGCCTCCAGCGACACGGCCAGTATCATCGCCCCCGAATTCAAAGGGACCTTGTAGCGCCGCGCCAATGGCCGAAAAACGGCATCGCCTCGCTTGATGGGCGTCCCAGAAAGCACGCAGATGCCCGATTTTCTGGCGATTGCCCGTTTCCAGACCTGTTCACGGTAGCTGCAGCGCGTCGGGTCGCTCCACGAGAGCGTGAACGAAGAATTGGCCAGCCGCTCCTCTATCGTGACCGTGCAGCTTGCGTATGTGTTGTCATCCGCGGGCCGGAGGTCGCTTCGCGTGCGCGTCGCGCTCATGCGGCGCGAAACGCTCGTCCTCGAAGCCGGCGAGGCAAGCAGGCCCGAGACCACATGCGCCCACGGATTGCGCGGGCAGTCCGGCGTTGCGGCGTCCACGCAATCGCGCGGCGCGTGTGTTTCGTCGTTGGCGTCATTGACACCACGGGGCCGCGCGAGGCGCATGCTTTCGCCAGGGCCGCCACCCTCGCGTGCGGTTCCCGCGTATGTCGCTCCCCACGAATCCAATCTCACCACGGCTAACTCCCATGTTCTGGATGAGCGTGACTGTCACGCATGCCCCGTCTCCCGAAGCCGGAACGTCCCTGTGTATTGCGCCCATTGATTTCGAATGACTGAAGCTTAAGGAGAAGTGCGGCAACCAGGTATTCTTCCCGCGCATAGACTTATTGACGCTTTTGGATGGCGACCCCATACATTGGTATACATTCAACATTCAGTACGCACTGAATAGCGGCAAGCGAATTACCCTATCGGCCTCGCCGCACGACGGAAACGCACGAGATTAATAAAGAGCCTTTGAATTCATCGGCGGCTGCGCGGGTCATGGCAGGCCGAATATTTTATTTCGCACTTCATATTAATTGAGAATGCATCGTTTCAGTGAGTCGATTCACTGACCCGCCTTCCTACTTATAAAAGATGTAAGTCGCAATATAAGGCGAACTACCCGACTCGTGCTCGGCCGTGCACGGCGCAGCCGGCTTTACGCCGCCAACTGTCCTGACTCGCTGCACGTAGCGCACGGATTCGAGCACGCCCTGCGCTCCCGTGGAGTGCGTCTCGAGCAGAAGTTGCGGCACGCTGCCCGGCGTATCGCTGGGCTTTTGCGCGACGACTTTCCCCTCGATGCGGCTGCCGTCGCGCGCTTGCCACGAGGGTCCGGCCGAATGCTCGATTACCGCAGCGCCGTGCGCGTCGTAGAGCGTCGCGCGCGGTTGCTGGAAGACCCAGCCGAGCGTGTGATCCGCACCGTACTCACAGGCATAGGTCTGCACGCCTGCTGCGGTCGTGGTCAGAAACGGCTGTGCACCCGGCATATCGAGCGAGTCCGCTTCTACTGGCGCACCGCTCATTATCCCAATCAGCCCTGCGCCAATTGCAATCTGCTTCCCGCGTGAGAGGTGATTCATGGAGAAGCTCCTTTAGGGCGCGCGGTCGATCCAGTTCGGCCCGCTTTTGCACAACAGCCCGGTGCGGAAAACTATTCCATTTGTTTTGCAGTTTGTCGACCGGCATGGAATATCTGGAAACTTCCGGTTTGCGCAACGGTGAACGAACGCTCGTTTGGTTTGTATCCCAATGGGTATAAGGCCCTTTTTGACACGCGAGATTGCACAGGCCACTTCTCTCGACACATGCACGATACGTCTCGCCGTTCTAATTATTCCGTGCGGGGGCGTGTGGCCGCGCCCTCTGTGCGGCGCTTTGACGGCCAGCCATATTCGGCGGCCTGCCAGGCAAGTAGCCCGGGCAAATAGAACAGCAGATCGCGTACGCGCCTCGCGCCCGCGAGTGCGAGGCAAGTGGGCGCATCGAACCCGAGCAGTCCGCCTATCACAACGAAACCGCCCTCTTGCACGCCAAGGCCGGCGGGGACAAGAAACGCGATGCTGCTCAACATCTGGATCAGGGCTTCGATCACGAACGCCTGCATGAAGGTCGCATCCGTGCCGAGTACACGCAACGCAATCCAGATTTCAACCGCGTAGCCGAGGCATTGAAGCGTCTGCCAGATGACCACGTAACGCACGACCACGCCGGTCTGCCGCCAGATCAGCTTGAGCGATAAATCGACGCGCGCAGACTTGCCCACGAGATCTACGACCTTGCCGCTCGTGACGCGGTTGAGCGTGCGTGCCGCCCGCTCGAACGGCCGCGCGTGCTGCACGAGCGCAAAGAGCACGAGCAGCGGTATGAAGCCCGCGAGACCCCATGCGAGACGCCCCACGAACCGCGCGGTATCGGAGGAGGAATGTTCGAGCAGATAGCCGGCAGCGACTAGCGCAAAGAGAACCTGGCTGATCAGCGTGAGCTGCATGTCGGCGATGAGGCTCGCGACCGCCGTGGCTGGCCGCACGCCCGCACGGCCAAGCAGGCGGAACGAAACGAGTTCTCCGCCCACGCGCGCAACGGGCAGCAAGCCGTTGATCGACTCGCGAATCCATACAAGTTTGAGCATGGCCGCGAACGACGGACGCTGCGCCGCACGAATCAGGCTGCGCCAGTCCCAGGCATTCGCGCACATCGGCAGGATATGCACGACGGCCGCCAGCACGAGGCCCATGCCCGCGCCGCGCAACAGTTGCAGCACTGCCGCGGGATGTTCGCGCCATACGAGCCACACGGCTATCGCGAGACCAACCAGAGCGGCGATACGTCCCATGTGCTTCATCTGCGGGTGCTCTCTAGTGCCTGCTCCCGTCTCATTGTGCCCCCATCAACTGTGACGCTCAGGTCTCGTGGACTGGCGAAAGCATGCCATTCCTGTCGACGCGAAAGCGCGTGCCGCGCCAAACGACGCCAGACGAACAAAAGCTCGCGACATAGATCGCGAACTGGACCATTTCCCAAAGGGGTAAGCATAACAGTCCGCTGAACTTGTCGCCGGTCGCGCGATCGGTCCTCCAGATCAGCCACGCGCGCACGCAGAGCGCCACGGCCGCCAGTATCCACGCCGGCGCTGCGCCGCCGGACAGTGCCACGGCCAGCATGGCGAGCGCGAACGGATGCATCAGCACGGCGCCCAGATGCCCCGAGCGGTCCGCCGCGCGCACGGTGCGGCTCCAGCGCAATTCGTGCGTAAAGAGCTGGGCGAACGTATTCTCCACGCATGCGTGCCGCACGAGAATGGGCGGAATGGAAACTACCGCGCCGGCGCGGCGCACGGCTTCACCAATCGCATGATCTTCGGCGAGGTGATGCGCGAATTGCGCAAGACCGCCAATGCGCTCGAGCATTTCACGCGTCATTGCAATGGACTGACCGAAACACGGCCGCGCGCGCCCGATTGCGAGCCCCGTCACGACGCCGGGCAGGAAATGATAGTTGGTCAGGGCCGACGCAACGCGAGGCCAGAATCCGGGCGCGCACAGGCCGCGATACACCGCGGTCACGAGGCCAACGCCTGGTTGCTGCAGCGCGCCGACCACCTGGCGCAGATAGTTTTCATCGACGAGCACGTCGCTATCGGCAAAGCACAGCACGTCGTGCTCGGCCTTTTCAAGCATGTTCACGAGATTCCCGATCTTGCGGTTGGGACCGTACAGGCGCGAATCGGCGACGACCGTGATGTGTGCATCGGGATAACGCACGCGTAGCCGCTCGATGGCGTTGAGCGATTCATCACGCGCATCGTGAACGCCGAAGAGATACTGGACTTGTCCAGGATAGTCCTGCTCGAAAAAGCTGGCGAGGTGCTCCTCGAGGTGCCATTCGTCGCCGTGCAGCGGCTTGGCGATCGTGATGGCCGGAAAGTCCCGCGGCGTCGCCACCTCACGCGCGAAGAAGCGGCCGACCAGCGCGCTGGCCGTGCAGGTATAGATAATGCCGAGCACGGCGCAAAGACCGATTAGGACCGCTAGCGAATCGAAGAGCAGATGTGAGAACCCGGGCAATTCAGCGCGCATGACTTCAATTGCCGCAGAAGCAACGGCAAGCACCGTCACGGCCATCGCAACGATGGCGCCCGTTCGCCCCATCGCATGCGCGCGGTCCATCATGCCTCGTGCGCGCGCAGGAAGCGGAAGAACTCCACGCCTTCGCGCAGACGCCGCTTCATCATGTCCCAGCTCGTGAGCATCTCGCGCACGATCTCCCAGATCTTC
>NZ_CAJHCQ010000037.1 GCF_904848665.1 Paraburkholderia hiiakae | reverse complement strand
TGAACTCTGCCGTGTACACCTGGTGCGGTACCTTGAACATCTCTGCTTTCCTTCCTTTGGGTCGAGTTTATACGCGACCTGCTGGAAGGCGAAATTTCAAGGGAAGCTCACGGACGCACGGGCTTCGTGGCCGTAGTCGCGGGGCTATGCTTTCTCCCGTTCCTGTTCCTCTCGCCGCTGCTCTCGCTCGTGCCGGCGATCGCGACTGCGCCAGCACTAATTCTCGTCGGCGTTTTCATGATGGAATCGATCACGAAGATTGAATGGCATCAATTCGACGAAGCGATCCCGGCGTTCATTGCAATGATTCTGATTCCGCTAACCTATTCGATCAGTGACGGAATCGCGTGGGGCTTTCTGAGCTTCGTCGTGCTGAAGCTGTTCGTAGGACGAGTAGAGGAAGTCAAACCGGCGATGTGGGTGGTCGCCGCGCTTTCGGTACTTTTGCTCGCCCAGCTTTGATTCCCTCGATGAGTGCCCGCACATCGGGGGACTCAGGGCGGACGAAAACGGTGTTGCGCTTCAGATTCGAGGTCGCCGAGGAAGCGCCGATCAGGAATGTCTGTTGTCGAGAGAGTTGAACGATGGCCGCCAAGTCGACGCTGACGAAATGTGGCGATATTTTTCCTTAAAGAGTCGCCTAAAAACGTGATGCGATCAGCGAAGCTTCTACTTCCCGCTTGTTCTGCGTCCGTGGATTCGTTCATTTTTTCTGTCTCCACCCACATCAACTGCTTCGGTGGCGTCGAGGGTCTCAGGGATTAACACGACATCTGTGAGTGTCGCGGAGACGCCGATCGATGCACCCGCCATAAGCGGATCGCGGCAAGAGCGACTCGTGGGCGCGATACCGGGACTACGCACGCCGGTCGGCCCTGTGCTTTTCGCTTTCCGTTTCACTAGAAAGATACCGTCCGATCCCTTATTACAGGCCTGCGACGCCGCTCATTGAACGCATACAAACATCTGAACGTTACGAGCTTACCGGCGGGCGACCCAACAACAGCTTTTCGCCGCGATCCGTCGAAAAACTTGCATCGAACTCGGCTATGTCATACGGTCGGATGAGGCGCTCGCCGCGGGGAGCGCTCGAGCGCGCGCTGCGTTGAGAGTGGGGGCCTCCGACACGTTGCTTGTGACCGAATGCATGCGTGCATTCGCTCATGCGAAGCGTCAGCGTTCGCCACCACGGGAGAAATACGATGGCCACACGAGTCGCAGAAGGATGGTAAGCGTAGGGCCACGGATCAGTGGCGAGCCTTGCCGCGGCATGATTTTTCGCGCAGTTGTTTGGCAGGGATTTCTCGGTAATCTTTTTCGAACCGGTGGGGCCAATGCAAAGAATCGACTGGTACAAGGGCTTTGAGGTCACCGTAAGGCTTGAGTCCGTGCGGGCTGTTTCGAAGGAGTTCGCGCTCGGACGGTCGTCGGGGTACGTTGCCGTCGTGAGTGTCTGTACAGCGGAACCGAAGAGGCCGATCGGCGTCCCCATTCGGCTCGTCGCCGAAGGGAACCGGGTTTTCGAAACGGAAGACGAAGCCTTCACCGCGAGTTTTACCGCCGCACAGCACGCAATCGACAACAAGGTTGACCATTAACATCAGGTCAACCATTCGACTACGCATCTTCCATCACCGACAACGCGATCTCCTTCTGCGCCTCCAGGATCTCAAGCTGCCTCGTCAGCGACGCGCGTATCGATTCGTACGCGGACTTACCCAGCGCAAGCCGAAACGGTGGGGACGGACTGTCGATCGTGGTGATCATCGCGTCGACTGTCTTTGCTGCATCCGCAAATTCGAAGTAGCCGGCGTCGAGCGCGCGCCGGATTTCACCGACGGGCGTGGCGTCGTACGCGCTCATCGGCACCGCGCGATCGAGGCCAGTGCCGAAGTTCGTGCGCGTCGGACCGGGTTCCATGATCACGAAGTCAATGCCGAACGGACCGACTTCCTTTGCGGTCGCCTCGACGAAGCCCTCGATACCCCACTTGCTCGCTTGATAGACGCTAAAGGCGGGATAGCCTATTCGTCCGCCTTCCGACGACACCTGCACGATGCGCCCACCGCCTTGTTCTCGCAGACGTGGAATGACCGCGCGGATCAACTGGATTGACCCCGTCAGGTTCGTCGCGATTTGCCGTGCGATCTGAGCGTCGCTCAGTTCTTCGGCCGCACCAAAGAGGCCATAGCCCGCGTTGCTGACAACGATGTCGATGCGCGAGAGCGCCGCAAATGCCTGCGCGACGGCGGCGCTAATGGCATCGACGCTCGTCAGGTCGCATTCGACGACATGCAGACGGTCGCCGTATTGAGCCAGCAGATCGTCCAGTGCACGAGGCTTGCGCAGCGTCGCGACGATGCCGTCACCGCGGGCAAGCAGTTGTTCCGTTAGTCCGCGACCCAGGCCGCTTGAGGCGCCCGTTATCAGCCAGTTCTTCGTCATGCTCACTCTCCGTTGGAAGGATTGAGAGTTCATGCTAGAACGGTAGGATTCGTTGGAGAAGTACCGCTAATCCGCATCATGTGTTGAAGGAAATTCACCAATGAGCAAAGCGACTCTCGCCGATCTGCGTGCCTTCATGATCGTCGCCGCGCGGCGTAGCTTCGTGCAGGCCGCGGGCGAACTGGGTGTGTCGCGCTCGGCGCTGAGCCATGCGATGCGCGGGCTCGAAAGCGATCTGGATGCGCGCCTGCTGAACCGGACCACCCGCAGCGTGTCGCTGACGGAGGCGGGCGAGCGACTGCTCGCGCGTCTGCGCCCTGTGCTAAGCGATCTCGATCATGCGCTCGACGACGTCGCGCGCGACGACAAGGCGCTTCGCGGCACGCTTCGGATCAATGGCAGCGACGGAGCGATCCGGCAATTGCTGCAGACCGTCGTTCCGCGCTTTCTGGCGAGGTATCCGCAGATGGAACTGGACCTCGTCTCGGAAGGGCGGTTCGTCGATATCGTCGCCGAAGGCTTCGATGCGGGTGTGAGGCTCGGCGAGGCTGTACACAAGGACATGATTGCGGTGCGCGTCAGTGAAGATTTGCGCTTTCTTGCCGTGGCGTCGCCGCGTTACCTGCGCAAGCATGGGTGGCCCGCTGTGCCGGAGGAGTTGCAGACGCATCGCTGCATCCGGCAACGTCTACCGAGCGGCAAACGCTATCGCTGGGAGTTCACGCGTCACGGGCAGGAGTTCACGATCGATCCGCCCGGCGTGCTCACCCTCGACAGCAATACGCTGATGCTCGAAGCAGCGCTGGACGGACTCGGCATTGCATACGTGCCGGAGCCTTATGCGCGTGACGCGCTGGTACGCAAGCGGCTCGTCGCGGTGCTGAGTGACTGGTGTCCGTTCATTCCCGGCCTTTTCCTCTATTTTCCCGGTAACCGGCATATTCCTGCGGGGTTGCGGGCGTTTATCGACTTGTTGAGGGAGTTTCCCGATAGCGAGTCCGACGCGTCGAGGTAATTCCAGCAACCGCTCGCTTCGCACTGCTTTTGAAGCAACCTTGGGCCACGCCAGGGCTCTATCGGCTACTCCACTCCGAAGCCGCCCTAAAGGTCGAGTTGGCTCGACGGACCGTAACGGTTCGTAAGTGCGTATTCAGCTTCGGTGAGACGGTCACTCATGGTCGCTGCTATGCGAACGTCAGGATAGAAACGAGGAGCGCAAAATCCGGCGATTTTTTTAAAACAATCGGCTCACGGCCTACTGGCCTTACCAGCGGCAATCCGCGCGCCGACCCTGGAAAAACAGTCGGCAACAATCTCGAATGCCTGCTGCGCAGCGGGCACGAGCGTGCGCTCGGCGTGATGCACGATGCCCAGCGTCAGGTCCATCACGAGTGGCGGGTCGACGGCGAGCGCCGCCGCATCGCCAGATTCCAGTTTCGAGATGATCGCGAGTTCGGTCAGGGCGACGATTGCGTCGCTCTTTTGCAGAACGCTGTGAACCGTGCCGACGTCATCGGTGGTCACGGAGAAATAATCGATGACGGGCGCACTCAGACCATAAAGGTCGCCCAGGCGCCGGGCCAGCGAGGGTTCGACGTAGCCGGCGGCAATGAGCGGATACGCTCGCATATCGTCGAACGTCACCTTCCGCTTGCCCGCGAGCGGATGCCCACGCCGCGCGAACCAGCCGAAGGTGCAGGGGTACAACGCAATGACGCGCAAATCGGCATGCTCTCGCGCGACGCGAATATCGCCGACAAAAAAATCGAGGCGTTCGGCCAGCAGCGCGGCCACTAGCCGTTCGGATGTTTCGATCACGCTATGCAGTCTCACCCCGGGCGACTTGCTCATCAAACCGAGCATGATGGGCTCGAGGAGAATGGGCGCGAGCGACGAACCCATTCCGAACGCCAGCGATCCCGATTCGCCCGATTGCATCAGCGCCAGCAGCCGTGCGCCTTCCTTTTCGTCGAGAATGATCCGCCGCGCGCGAGGCTCGTAGGCTTGTGCGTAGGGCGTCGGCCGCAGCCGGCGCTCGGTTCGGTCAAAGAGCGGTACGCCCAACAGTTCTTCCATCGAGCGGATGCTGCGGGAAAGTGCGGGCTGGCTCAAATGAACAGCTTCAGCCGCCGCCGCAAGCGAGCCGTGATCGAGCAAGGCGAGAAAGTGCCGGATCTGGCGGGTATTCATTGGGTGGACTCACTTGCAGAAACTGCATTGTATCCCCCAGAAATACGCAATGTACACAAGTCGCATGGCTGCTTAGACTGCGCGGGCATTGACTCACTCTTCACGCCCATGCCTCTCGATACGACCCCACCCCAGCGCCGCCCGGTTGTCGGCATCATCGCCGATAGCATCGAGCACTACGGGCATCGCGGGCATTCCGTCCTGCACGGCTACGTGCGTGCCGTCGCCACGATCGCGCGAGCGTTGCCCGTGCTGTTGCCGGCCTGCACCGAAGCCCTGGACGGCGAGACGCTGGCCGCGACCCTCGACGGCATCGTGCTGACCGGCAGCCCTTCCAATGTCGCCGCCGAGCGCTATGGTGCTTCGCCGCTGTCAGCAACGACAAGACAGGATCCTTGGCGCGATTCGGCCGTGCTCGACGTGTTGCCGGGCCTGATCGCAGCCGGTATCCCGACGCTCGGCATTTGCCGTGGCTTGCAGGAACTCAATGTGATGTATGGCGGCACGCTCGAAGCCGCGGTTCACGCACAGCCTGGCCGGCTCGATCATCGCGAGGGCGATCACGACCGTCCCATCGAGCGCTGGTACGACGACAGCCACGCCGTTCGGATCATGCCCGGCGGTGTGCTCGACAAGCTCGCCACGAACCCTGTGGCGCAGGTGAATTCGCTGCATCACCAGGGAATCGACCGCCTGGGCGATGGGTTGCGCCCGGAGGCCGTCGCTACTGACGGACTTATTGAGGCGTTCTCGATTGGCTCCGCGCCGCAATTCACGCTGGCTGTTCAGTGGCACCCCGAAATGCGCATCGACGACAGCCCGCTATCTCTCGCCATTTTTGAAGCCTTTGGCGCCGCTTGCCGTTCGCGCCGGGACCAGCGCGTACCCATTGCGCGCGATTGACGCGCTCCAGCGAGATACATAAAACAACCGATCGAATCATGTCGAACACTCAATTCCGCGCACTGTTCAGTCGCACCTACGCTGAAGCGCGCGACAAATTCCTCAATGCTGCCGCCGCACGGGGCCTCGCCGTCGACTCGCATGTCCTGCCGCTCGAAGGCAAAGACGGAGAAACGCTCGCGACCGATGTCGTGCTGGATGGGCCGCGTGATGCTGCGAAACTCGTGATTCTCATCAGCGGCGTGCACGGCGTGGAAGGCTATTGCGGCTCCGCCATCCAGACCGGCGTGCTGGGTCTCGGGCCTGTCTCCGGCGCCGACACTGCCGTGCTGCATATCCATGCCGTCAACCCTTATGGCTTTTCGCATTCTCGTCGCGCGACACAGGAGAACGTCGATCTCAACCGCAACTTCGTCGATTTCAGCGCCTCGCAGCCAGTGAACGAGCGGTACGCACAAATCCACGACCTGCTGTTGCCGGCCACGTGGCCGCCCGCGGACGACAACGAATCGACGCTCGACCAGTTGCGCAGGCAATGGGGCGCGCGCGGCTTTCAGCGCGCAGTCGGACTGGGCCAGTACGTCTTCGCGGACGGGCTTCACTACGGCGGCGCCGAACCGGCATGGAGCAATCGCACGTTCCGCCGGATTCTTCGCGAGTACGCCCAGCGTTGCCTTCGCATCGGCTCGATCGACATTCATACGGGCCTCGGTCCCTATGGCCACGGCGAGCGGATTTTCGCCTGTCTCGATGAAGGCGGCGCTTTGGCGCGCGCCCGCCGGTGGTGGGGCGACGATGTGACCTCGGTGAATCAGGGCACGTCGACCAGCATTCCGATGACCGGCCCGATTCAGTACGGTCAGTTCGAAGCGTGCCCGCAGGCCGAGCACACCAATGTCTGCCTGGAGTTCGGTACGCATCCGCCGTCGCTTGTGCTGCCCGCATTGCGTGCGGAGCACTGGCTGCATCGAAGTGGCGGCGCCGACGTGGCGCAGGCCGCGTCGATTCGCCAGGCGCTCAGGGACGCGTTCTATCCGCAGGCCGACGACTGGCAAGCCGCGATCTGGCAACAGGGACGCGACGTATTTCTGCAGACCGTGCGCGGCTTGCAGGAGGCAGCGAACACGACCGAGGCCGGTTGAAGCGTACGCGAACGATCAGCCCAGGATAACGGAGACATCATGCGTTCTACCCTTGTCGACGCGCCCGGCAATTGCCCGGGCGCCCCAAACACAGAGCCGGCCGGAGCCGTAAGCGGCGTGCGACCGGTCATCAGCCGCAAGGCCGTTGCGGCGGCTGTTACCGGCAATGCGCTCGAATTCTACGATTTCGTGATTTACGCGTACTTTGCCGTCTATATCGGGCGCGCTTTCTTTCCGGTCGGTGGCCAGTACGGGAGCCTGCTGCTTGCGGCGGCGACGTTCGGCGTGGGTTTCTTCACGCGCCCGCTAGGTGCGGTGTTGATCGGCGCTTTTGCCGATCGCGCGGGCCGCAAGCCCGCACTCATTCTCACGGTCGCGCTGATTACGGTTGGCACCCTGGGCATGGCCGCCACGCCGTCGTACGCGAGCATCGGCATGGCGGCGCCGCTCATCGTGGTGCTGTGCCGGCTCGTGCAAGGCTTTGCGCTAGGCGGCGAGGTCGGTCCGGCGACGGCGCTCCTCATCGAAGCCGCACCGCCCGGGCGGCGTGCGCTCTATGCAAGCTGGCAGCTCGCAAGCCAGGGCATCGCGGTTGCCGTGGGGGGCATGTTCGGCGTTCTGGTATCGATGACGTTGCGCGCGGACCAGCTGGCGGCGTGGGGCTGGCGTATTCCGTTCATCGTGAGCCTGCTACTCGTTCCTGTGGCTGTCTATATTCGCCGGAGCCTGCCCGAAACGCTCGAAGACAACGACGGTCGTACGGCATCCGAAGTATTGGGCGGCGTCGTTCGCACGCATCGGCGCTATCTGGTGCTGGGCGTGTTGATGACGTTGTCGGGCGCGGTCTCCTCGCAGATCGGCAACTACATGACGACCTACGCGATCCAGACGCTGAAGCTGCCGCCAACGATCGCGCAGACCAGCGCACTGGTCGGCGGCCTGTTGACTTTCGCGGGCGGGTTGCTCGGCGGATGGCTGTGCGACATGCGCGGCCGCAAGATCGTGCTGATTGCACCGCGCGTGCTCCTGATGCTGTTGAGCGTGCCGATGTTCCTGTGGCTCCAGGCCGCGCCGGGCGCAATGAGCTTCCTGCTGGTGACGGTGATTCTCGCTTTGCTGACGGCCATGAGCGCGACGGCGGCGATGGTGGTCATGCCCGAGCTGTTGCCCGCGGCTTTCCGTAGCACGGGTGTGTCGCTCGTCTACGCGATCGGCACGACGCTGTTCGGCGGCACCACGCAGTTTGCCGTCACGGCCCTGATTGCCTGGACCGGCAGCCCGATGGCGCCCGCCTGGTACATGGCGGCGACCAGCGTGCTGAGCCTTGCCGCCATGGCAATGCTCCCCGAAACACGCAACGTGGACGTGTCCAGATAGCCCACCGGGCCCTGCGCGGCAGCGCCCGCTCCGGGCCGGCTACATGCAGCACCTTCCCATCATGCCGGGCGTGAGCCCGGCAGGGGCGCTCGCGCGCCTGCATTTTCACCATAAAGACAAAAGAGCGAGACATGAAAAAGACCATGATCGCCGGCCTCGTGCTGGCCAGTATGAACGGTGCTGCGAACGGACAGTCGAGCGTGACGATCTTCGGTAGCCTCGATACCGGGCTGACGTACGTGAACAACGTTCACGGCAGTTCGTCGTTCGCCATGGCAGACGGCATCAACAAGAACAACTCGCTGGGTTTCAGTGGTGTCGAAGACCTGGGCGGCGGCAAGCATGCGCTATTCAAGCTGGAAAACGGCTATTCGGTGGATACGGGTGCGCTGGGGCAGGGCGGGTTGCTGTTCGGCAAACAGGCCTACGTCGGCCTGGGCGATGCGTCGATTGGAGATTTGACGCTCGGGCGTCAATACGACTTCGCGTACTCCATGATTCGCTATCTTCCCTGCTTGTCCTGTGGCATCTACAGTGTCGAAAACGGCGACCTGGATCGGGTCTCCGGCGAGCGGTTGAACAACACCGTGCAATTCATGTCGCGCACTTTCGCGGGCTTTTCTGCCGGTGCGCAGTACAGCTTCGGCGCAAGTTCCGGTAGCACGACGACGAACGCCGGACGCGCGGTGAGTGCAACGGTGCAATACACCAACAGCGCGTTTGCCGCAGGCGCCTATTACACCGACATCAATGGCGCGCCCGTCTACGCTGGCATGACTGGCGCGCCGGAAATCTTCGGACATCCGATCACGCCCGCTACCGCCTTGCTCGTCGACAAGCAGCGCATCTTCGGGTTTGGCGCAACCTATGCACCAGGTGCGTGGCGGGTGTCAGCGGTCTATACCAATACCCATCTGGAACTTGGTAGCGCCAGCGCTCAGGATCAGGTGATTCACGTTGGCGGAGATTATCGGCCGCGGCCCGACCTCGTGCTCGCCACCAAGATCTCGTACGACAAGCTCGATGCCTCGCATTGGCTAACACTGTCATGTGGCGTGGACTATCTGCTCTCGAAGCGCACGGATGTCTACCTCGACGTGCATGCGCAGCGGGCATTCGGCGACGGCACCAAGGCATCGATCGCTCTGGCCGGCACCTCGTCGACAGACAAACAATTCCTCTCGCGCGTGGGTATCAAGCACTTGTTTTAACGGTTCTCACGGGTGCGGCTAGATATTCGGGGCGACGCGGTAGCACGAGACAGTCACCGACGACCCATCAGCCCCGCACTCCTTCACAGGAACGTTGGCGACCGCGTCTGCCACGTAGGAACGCGACACCGTTTCGACAGGCTCGATGGTAGCGGCGAGACCGGTCGCTAGCCGCACTTGGCGTTCAAACAAGGCTTTAAGTTCAGGAGGCAGACCATCGCCGCATCGAGCCGCGAGTGCGCGAAGCGAAAGAAACGGCAACATGCTCGGACTCTAGCCGTTACAGCGGTTGTTCAGGGGGGCAAACTACTTAGCAAGTGTTCACAACTGCTCCGGAGACGTGGCCGCGCTAATTCGCAAGCGCATCGCGCAAAGGATTCCTTTTCCGGGTTAGCGTTCAGTGTTCACACGGCTCATCGACGACAGCAGTATCAGAACAGCTTTGGAAAGTTCAGGTAGACACCTCATGACTTTGCCGCTACGGCCGCTTACGACTTCCACCCGGCAGGGCAACGTCGGCAAGCGCACGAGCATGGGCCATCAGCGGACAGACGGGTGCGCTGGGCTAACGCTCGGGCGCCGCGCAGATCGGTGTGAACGCTTCCAGGCGGCGGTGCCTCCCGCGCTATAGCGCGGCTTCCCAGGTGGAACCGGTCCGAACGCTACGGCAGTTGACCGCGTCACGCGAGTGGTGACGCCGCAAGGTGCGCGAGAGACTTTCTCCGTCAACGCGGCCTTCGGTGTGATTCGGGCACCGGCTCCGCTGGCACAGACAGGACGGCGAACGTCGCGCTGGCCTTCATCAGGCATACGCCGCGCGTCACCACACGGCATCCTCCAAAGCGCAATCGTCTACCCATCTTGTCGAGTTCGACATGCGCTTCGATCCAGTCTCCGGCTCGTGCCGGGTTCAGGTAATCCAGGCTGAGATGCGCGGTCACGCCGGGTTGGTTGCGGCCAACCCGTTGGAGCATCACGATGCCAATGGCTGAATCCACAAGGGTCGCGAGCATGCCGCCATGCGCGATGCCGAGATGATTGAGATGATGAGCTTCGACGCGAAGCCCGATCGCGTGCGTCGCGTCGTGCTGGTATAGCGGGCCGAACTGAGCCATGAAGCCTCTCATCGGCGCGAGCGGATGGAAGCCGATCGGCACGCCTGGCGCGGTTCCGTCGGCGTATTCCAGCGGCGCTTCCTGAAGGGTAGTGTGACGCCCTGTGCTCATCCTCGATATCTCCCTGTGCGGTGCCGAGCCCAGCGTTAATTAGCGTTGGGCGACTGCCGTGGCAGCAGGCGTGCGTGTGCCGGATACGGCGCCCTCAGCGAACAGCGCGGCAATTTCCCCATCCGTGTAGCCGCTTTGCGCGAGGACTGCTTCGCTGTCGGCGCCCAATGTGACGCCCGCGTGCCGATAGACGGGCTTAGTGGTCGAGAATTGCACGGGATGTGCAGCCTGTCGGTAAGCAGGGCCCGCTTCCGTGGGGACGTCGACCAGCATTGCACGAGCCTCAAGCTGCGGATGGTGTGCGGCTTCTTCGATTGTGAGCACGGGTTCCACGCAGCAATCCACGTTCGCGAAGACGGCGCACCAATGATCGAATGACTGGCAGGCGAACGCAGCGGCAATGCTTGACTTGAGTTGCTCCGTGGCTTGCATTGTGCCCTGACCCAGAAGGTCGATCCATTCCGGATGCCCCATGGCCGTGCTGAACGCGCCAAAAAACTGTGGTTCGAGGCTGCCGACCGAAAAGAAGCGGCCATCGGCGGTGCGATAGTAGCCGTAGAACGATCCGCCGTTGAGCCGCCCGGTGCCGCATGACGGTGGCGCGCAGCCGCAGAGATAAGCGGCGCCTGCCATGGCGTTCAGGCTGAACGCGGCGTCGGTCATGCTTACGTCGAGATACTGGCCCTCGCCGGTTCGGCCGCGGTGAGCGAGTGCCGCGAGAATGGCCACGACGGCATGCAGGCTGCCCCCGCCAATGTCCGCCACCTGCACGCCGAGCGGCGTGGGTTGATGCTCGCTGACATAGCTAGCCACGCCTGAAAGCGCCATATAGTTGATGTCATGGCCCGCACGATCGCGCCAGGGCCCCGATTGGCCAAATCCCGTTATCGAGCAATAGATGAGCGCGGGGTTGATTTCGCGAAGCTGCTCATAGCCGAGGCCGAGGCGCGCCATGACGCCAGGACGGAACTGCTCGACCACGACGTCATAGGCGCCAACCAGCCGGTGCACGACGTCGACGCTGTCCGGGTGCTTGAGATCCATTGCAAGCGACCGCTTGTTGCGATTGAGCCAGGCATGGACGCCGGACTGCCCGTGCACGGAAGGCGGCATGCGCCGGATCGGATCGGGGCGCGTCGGGGACTCGATGCGGATCACGTCGGCGCCGAGATCGGCAAGCATCTGTGTCGCAAACGGCCCGGGGAGCAGCGTCGAAAAGTCCAGAACTTTGAGTTCACTAAGTGGGCCACGCGGCGCGTTATCGTTAGATGTCGTCATGGAGTTTAGTAATCTGCAGTCCGAATAATATGATGTATTAATGCGGCGTGTACGTGCGACCGACTTCCTTAAGGAATCAGGCCTTTGTCACGCCCGATGGCGACGGCCTGTGTACGGTTCTGCGCGCCAAGCTTGGCGTTGATTTTGCGCAGGTGAGACTTGATCGTCAGCTCAGAAACGAAGAGCCTTTCGGCGATGCCCTTGTTGCGATGCCCGGCGGACAGCATGCGCAAAACATCCAGCTCTCGCGAAGTCAATTCTTCGTGAGGCGAGCCCGCTTTGCGTTGCGCCCCATGGCCGGCGGTTTCGAGGTTCTCGCGTGTTCCATCGGCGTAGGTGAGCAGCCGTTCGACAAAGGCTGCCACAACGCCGAGCGAAGCCATGTCTTGCCGATGCTCTTGGGCCCAGTCGCGAATGAGCGCCATCATGGGCTGTCCTTCGTCGACGAAGGTGCGCACGAAGCCTTCGTGACTCGCCACGCGCAGTGCTTCGGTGATGTCGGCAAATGCCGCGTCGCGCCGGCCTAGACCGTCGAGCGCAAGCGAGCGCAATAGCCGGATCTTGAGCGCGCGCCAGTACCGCTGCGTGCCGTTTGCCTGGTCGAGCGCATCGGCCAGGCCGGCTTCTGCCGTGCTGAATCGACCGGAGGCGATGTCGAGCCGCAGGCGCGTCAGCGAGGGCAAGTCGATATCGTTGGCGTGAAAGGAGACCTCCGGCGTCTCCCAACTGGCGTGCAGATATGCGGCGCGCAGTGCCTGTTCGGCGGCATCGAGCCGTCCTTCGAGCGTTGCAATGCGGGCGCGCTCAATCCACGCGGAGCAGACAGCCCGCTCGGATTTCATCAGGCGGCCGATCTGCTCGAGTTCGGCGAGCAGGCGCAGCCATTGCTCCTTGTCCCCGCGAATCAGCGCGATGCGGGCGAGGAGCACATGGGCAGTAATCAGCGAGTCGGGCGGACTGACGCTCTTGGCGAGCGGCAGCGCTTCACCCAGCAAGCGCGAGACTTCGTCGAGATCGTCAGCCTCATAGAGCGCCAGCGAGCGCGGGCCGTAGATGCTGGTGCGACCGACCGCCGCCTCGTCATGTTGGTCGCGCCAATCGTGGATCGATGCAGTGGCCATTCGAGCAAGGGCCGTGCCGAGGCGCCCCTGTACGAGATCGATGACGCCTTCGATCGCTTCGGCCATTGAGCGCATCACGACGAAAGGATGATCCTGGCGGCGCTGCAGCGCGCGAGAGAGCACGCTGCGCGCTTCGTCGTATCGATAGGTCGAAACGAGGCTGAATGCGAGCGAATTGGTGAGGCTGAAGTACGGAAAGTTGGCGTCGTCCGGCAGCCGCTCGAGCGTGGCAAGCCCGGTGTCGCGGCAGGCCTCGATCTGGTCGGTCAGGGCGAACAGCACACCGCGCAACGCCTCGGCTTCGAGGGCGAGTGGGTCGGTGGTGTCGTCGCGAGCGTGCCCGGACACGATCTGCTGGGCGGTGTGCATCGCGTCGCTGTAACGTCGATTGAACAGCAGGACCCATGCGTAGGTTAGACGCACACGCGGAGCCGATGTCAGCAACTCGGGCCGGATGCGATCGAGCCAGCGCATCAGCAGACGGATGCGGCCGCCGCCCAGCAAGCGCCGCGAATTGCGCGCGATTTGCACAAGCGCCACCTCGTGCTCGCCAGCGTCGAGCAGATGTTCGATGCCCGGAATGGGGCGCTCTGCGCGGATGAACCAGTTTGCGGCCGCAACGTGTATCTGTGCTTCGCGCTGCGGTTGGTCGGCGTGCAACCGGTGACGCAGAAAGCTCGCGAAAAGCCGGTGATAGCGATACCAGCTTCGCTCGCCATCTAGCGGAACGATGAACAGATTCGAGCGCTCGAGATAGTCGAGCATTTCGCGGCTGTCCGTACGCCCAATGACGTCGTTGCACAATTCGGCGGAGAACTGCGAGAGCGCACTCGTTTCGAGCAGGAACGTGCGACATGCCTCGCTTTGTCGCGCGAGGATGTCTTCAGCGAGAAACTCGGCCAGTTCGATATTGGTGCCCGAAAACGAGGCGACGAAGGCCACGTGATCGGTGCGTGTGCGCAGCGAGAGTGTGGCGAGGTAGATGGCCGTGACCCAGCCTTCCGTGCAGCGGTGCAGCGTGGCGATCTCCCGATCGCGCAGCGCAATGCCGCAGCGGTCGCGAATGAAGCGCGTGGTTTCCGCGAGCGAGAAACGCAGCGCGCCAGGCGTGATATCGAGTAACTCGCCCCGCGCGCGTATGCGACCCAAACCCAGTTCCGGCGTCACGCGCGAGGCCACGATGAGATGGCTCCCGGGGGCGAGCGCGTCGATCAGCCGTTGCGTGAACGTGAGGACTGGCGGACTCTGGATCGTCTCGAAGTCGTCGAGCAGGATCGAGAGCGGGCGGCCATGTGCGGCGACACGCTCGATCAGCGCGGTGCTGATGCGTTCTTCGCTGCCGCTATGGACGGCGGCGAGGCCGTCGAGCCGTGCGCCCGGTAACGTCTGCAGTCCCGCGTCGAGATGCAGCAGGAAGCGGCGCAGATCGTTATCGGTGCTGTCCAGACGCAGCCATACCGCATCGCGCCGCTGCGTGCGGCAGTGTGCAGCATATTGCGCCATGACTGTGGTCTTGCCAAAGCCGGCTGCCGCCCGTATGAGGACGAGCCGCGCCGTATGCGCACGGGCGATCGAGTCGACGAGCTGCGAGCGCGCCAGTTGCGTCGGGTTGTCTGCCGGCGGCAGAAGCTTCGACGCAATGATACCTGGCACAATATTGTCCTTGCCGCGCGCACCGACGGCGCCCACTGTGTTCACGAACTTATCTCCTCCTTCTGTGGCACGCTGCCCGGCCGCTATCGCCCTACTTATGACGAAGCGACCGGGCGCAATCTTATTGTCATTCTTTCACATCGTCCGAGTGCCGTCGTAGTTCCTTCGAACCATTCCCCCGCACGTGCGAATTCCTCCTTTCGATGCAGGACAGCGTGCGCGCAGTTGCCTAAAGTAGCCTTCAAACGACGGCCCGCTGTCCATTCTGAAAGGCCCGGAAAAGAATCTGGAGACATCATGTACCTGACCCAAGGCTTGCATCGCTGCATGCAGCAGTCGCCCGAACGGATCGCCATCATCGACGCAGAACGTTCGCGAACGTATCGCGAACTGCACGAGCGTGTCGCGCGACTGGCCGGCGCGCTGCAAAAGCTCGGTATGGATACCGGTGCGCGCGTGAGCATGCTGGCCCTCAATTCGGACCGCTACCTCGAATATCTGCTCGGCGTGTGGTGGGGCGGTGGCGTGCTCAATCCGGTCAACATCCGCTGGAGCGTGCCGGAGATCGTCTACTCGCTCGACGATTGCGACGCCGGCATCCTGATCGTCGACGATCACTTCCTGCCGATGACCCCTGCGATCGCCGAAGCCGCGCAGCGCCGTCCGGTCCTCATTTATGCCGGCGAACACGAGACGCCGGCGGGCATGCACTCGTACGAGCAACTGATCGCCGACGCGACGCCCGTTCCCGACGTGTTTCGCGGCGGCAACGATCTCGCTTCGATCATGTACACGGGCGGGACGACCGGCAAGCCCAAGGGTGTGATGCAGTCGCATCTGAACCTGTGGGCTTCCGCGGTGTCGCGCATGGCTGAATTCCGCGACTACGGCACGACAGTCTCGCTGCATGCCGCGCCGCTCTTTCACACGGCGGCGATGGCGCGCGCGGTCGGTCACTTCATTGCAGGCGACACGCATGTCGTGCTGCCGACCTTCGATGCGCGTGCAACGCTCGAGGCCATCGAGCGTCACCAGGTCGAAGAAGTGCTGCTCGTGCCGACGATGCTGCAGGCTGTGCTCGAACACCCTGACTTCGCGCGGCGCACGCTGAGCAGTCTCAAGCGCATCTATTACGGCGCGTCGCCGATCAGCGCCGCCGTGCTCGACCGCGCACTCGCGGCGCTGCCCGGCATCGAGTTCTATCACGCGTATGGACTCACGGAAGCCTCGCCCGTCGTCTCGGTGAATCCGCCTGTCAACCACGGTCCCGAAGGCCGTGCGAACGGGTTGTACCGATCGGCAGGGCGACCCGGCCTTGGCGTGACGGTACGCATCGTGGGACCGGACGGGGCCGAGTTGCCGCGCAATACCGTGGGCGAGATCGTCGTGCGCGGAGCGAACGTGATGCAGGGCTACTGGAACAAGCCCGCCGAAACGGCCGAGGCGCTGCGCGACGGTTGGCTGCACACGGGCGACGGCGCCTATATGGACGACGACGGTTACCTCTTCATCGTCGATCGTCTCAAGGACATGATCGTGAGCGGCGGCGAGAACGTGTACTCCGCCGAAGTCGAGAATGTGCTCTCGCGCCACCCGGACGTCGCGCAATGCGTGGTGATCGGCATACCCGATGCGCGCTGGGGCGAAGCCGTGCATGCCGTGGTTGTGGCGCGGCCCGGTAGCAGCCTGAGCGAGAGTACGTTGCGCGAATTCTGCAAGCAGTTCATCGCCAGTTACAAGTGCCCGAAATCGATCGAATTCCGCGATGCCATGCCGCTTTCGGCGGCCGGAAAAATTCTCAAGCGCGAACTGCGTGCGCCGTACTGGCAAAACCATAGCCGGCAGGTGGGCTGAGTCAACCTTTATCCATTCAACTCTTCAGGATCGACATATGAGCAACAAGGTGGTGGTAGCCGGCGTGGGCATGATCCCGTTCACGAAGCCCGGTCAAAGTGACGACTACGCGACGATGGGCGCGAATGCCGCGAAGGCGGCGCTCGCCGATGCGCGCATCGACTATGCACTCGTGCAGCAGGCCTACGTCGGCTACGTGTATGGCGATTCGACCTCGGGCCAGGCGGCGATCTATGGCGTTGGCCTCACGGGCATTCCGGTCGTCAACGTGAACAACAACTGCTCGACCGGTTCGACGGCGCTCTTTCTCGCGCGCCAGGCGGTCGAAAGCGGCGCGGTCGAATGCGCGATCGCACTCGGCTTCGAGCAGATGGTGCCTGGCGCGCTCAAAGGCGCCTACACCGACCGGCCGTCGCCGATGGAACGCTTCGCGCGAACCATGACTGCGGTGCAGGGCTACGAAGAAGGCGCGCCGCGCGCGGCGCAGTTCTTCGGCGGCGCGGGCCGCGACTACATGAAGGAATACGACATCAAGCCGGAGACCTTCGGCCGCATTTCCGTGAAGGCGCGTCAGCACGCCGCGCGCAATCCGTTCGCCGTGTTCCGCAATACGGTTACGCTCGAAGAAGTGATGGCGTCGCCCGCCGTGTTCGATCCGCTCACGCGTCTGCAATGCTGCCCGCCCACGTGTGGTGCGGCCGCCGCGATTGTCTGCTCGGAAGCATTCGCGAAGAAGCATGGCCTCGACACGCGCGTGATCATCAAGGCGCAGTCGATGACGACCGATCGCAACAGCACGTTCGACGAAGGCGACATGCGCAAGGTCGTGGGCTTCGACATGACCCGCGCCGCGGCACAGCAGGTCTATGAAGCGGCCGGCGTCGGCCCTGAGGACATCCAGGTCGTCGAACTGCACGACTGCTTCACCGCGAACGAGCTGATCACCTATGAGGGCCTCGGCCTCACGCCCGCGGGCACGGCGGAGAAGTTCATCCTCGACGGTGACAACACCTACGGCGGACGTGTCGTCACCAATCCCTCCGGCGGTCTGCTCTCGAAGGGCCATCCGCTTGGCGCGACGGGCCTCGCCCAGTGCACGGAACTCGTCTGGCAACTGCGCGGCGAAGCGCAGGAGCGTCAGGTGGAAGGCGCGCGACACGCGTTGCAGCACAACCTCGGGCTCGGCGGCGCTTGCGTGGTCACGCTCTACGAGCGCCAGTAAGCGCAACCACAAAGGGAACGATAGTCATGATCGACAGGAGCCATATCGGCGCTTTGGTTTCGCGACACCAGGCCGTGGCCGAACCGGGGCGGCTGCGCCTCTTCGCGAAGGCGACCGGGCAGACGGACAGCCGCTACATCGACGAGGCCGCCGCGCGCGATGCCGGCTATCCGGCGCTGCCGGTACCGCCGACATTCTTCTTCTGCCTCGAGATGGAGTCGCCCAATCCGCGCGCCACGGTAGAGCGTCTGAACATCGATATCGGCAAGGTGCTGCACGGCGAACAATCGTTTCGCTATCACCGTATGGCCTTTGCCGGCGAAACGCTGACGTTCGAGACGCGTATCGCCGATATCTACGAGAAGAAGGGCGGCGCGCTCGAATTCGTTGTTCGTGAGACGAGCGTGACCGACGTGACGGGCAAACCGGTCGCCGAACTGCGCGGCGTCATCGTCGTGAGAAACGGCTAACGGCAATGCGTAAAGTCTGGGAGTAGTCATGCAATCCATTCAATTCGAACAACTAACTGTTGGAAGCCCGCTTCCGGCGTTCGTCACCTCGCCTTTGAGCCGGCTCACGCTCGCGCTTTACGCCGGTGCGTCGGGCGATCACAACCCGATTCACGTCGACCTCGACTTCGCGCGCGCGGCCGGCATGCCCGACGTCTTCGCGCACGGCATGCTGTCGATGGCGTATCTGGGCCGCTTGCTCACCAACTGGGTGCCGCAGCAGTCGATCCGCGAATTCTCGGTGCGCTTCGCGGCGATCACGCAGGTGGGCAATGCGATCCGCTGTGAAGGTGTCGTGAAGGAGAAGGACGAGGCGGCGCGCACGGTGCGCGTGGTCCTGACGACGCGGGACGAGAACGGTGAAATCAAACTGTCCGGCGAAGCGGTCATCGCGCTGGACGCCTGAATCAAGAGAACAGAGGAGCAACAGAACATGAGCAAACTGGTAGGCAAGGTCGCGATCGTTTCGGGTTCGGGCCGCGGTATCGGTCGTGAGATCGCATTGAAGCTCGCAGGCGATGGCGCAGCCATCGTCGTCAACGATCTGGACGCGGCGCCGGCCGAGGCCGTAGTCGCGGAAATCGTCGCGGCGGGTGGCCGCGCCGTGGCATGCGCGGGCAGCGTGACCGACGCGGACTTCGGCACGCGCTTCGTGGGCACGGCGCTCAAGGAGTTCGGCCGTCTCGACATCATCGTCAATAACGCGGGCTACACCTGGGACAACGTGATCCAGAAGATGTCGGACGAGCAGTGGGACGCGATTATGGACGTGCACGTGAACGCTCCGTTCCGCATCCTGCGCGCGGCGGCGGATTATTTCCGCGAGGCCGCGAAGCAGGAAGCCGACGCGGGCCAGGAGGTGTTCCGCAAGGTGGTGAATATCTCGTCGGTTTCGGGCGTGATGGGCAACGCGGGCCAGGCGAACTACTCGGCCGCGAAGGCCGCGATCAACGGCTTGACGAAGGCGCTCGCGAAGGAATGGGGCCGCTACAAGGTGAACGTCAACAGCGTCGCGTTCGGCCTCATCAAGACGCGCCTCACCGAAGCCACGGCGGGCGAGGGCAACTCGGCGACTATCGACATCGGCGGCAATGAGATCAAGGTCGGCGTGAATCCGCAATTGATGAAGAACATCGAAGCGATGATTCCGGTCGGGCGCGCCGGTACGCCGGCCGAAGCCGCGGGCTCGGTTTATCTGATGTGCATTCCGGAATCGAACTATGTCTCCGGCCAGGTGCTCGTGGTCGGCGGCGGCCGTCCCTGATCGTTCTGCGCCGCAGACGCCGTATTGAAGGAGAAACACACAATGTCCGTGCAAAGCCGTCCATGGATCACCGACGACCTGGTGTTGTTCCAGGATTCGATCCGCAAGTTCATCGAACGCGAGCTGGTGCCGCACGAGGAGCGTTGGTGCAAACAGCAGCAAGTCGATCGCGAGATATGGCGCAAGGCGGGTGAGGTGGGCATGCTGTGCGCAAGCATTCCCGAAGAATACGGCGGCGGCGGCGGCAATTTCGCGCACGAGGCGATCATCGCGCTCGAGCAGTCGCGCGCCATGGTGACGAGCCTCGGCACGAACGTGCATAGCGGCATCGTCGCGCATTACCTCCTGCGTTACGGTTCCGAAGAGCAAAAGCACAAGTGGCTGCCGAAGATGGCGAGCGGCGAGTACGTCGCCGCCATCGCGATGTCGGAACCCGGTGCGGGCTCGGACTTGAAGAGCATCAAGACGCGGGCGGTGCGTGAAGGCGATCACTACGTCATCAACGGTTCGAAGACCTTCATCTCGAACGGTGTGCACGCGGACCTCGTCTGCGTCGTCGTGAAGACCGATCCCGCAAAGGGTACGAAGGGTGTCTCCATCGTCGTCGTTGAGACGAAGGATGCTCACGGCGCGGGTCTCGCGGGCTTTCGCCGTGGCCGCGTGCTCGAAAAGATCGGCCAGAAAGGGCAGGACACGGCAGAACTCTTCTTCGATGATGTGCGCGTGCCATGCGCCAACTTGCTCGGTCCCGAAGAGGGCAAGGGCTTCTATCAGCTGATGCAGCAGTTGCCGCAGGAGCGCATGATCATCGCGCTGGGCGCGCTGGGCGCGATGGAAAGGGCGCTTGAAGAGACGACGCAATATGTGCGTGAGCGCAAGGTATTCGGCGCGCCGTTGCTGGATCTGCAAAACACGCGCTTCAAGCTGGCGGAGTGCAAGACGAACGCGACGGTTGCGCGCGCATTCATCGACAACTGCATGGCAAAGGTGCTGCGGGGTGAGCTCGATCCCGAAACGGCGGCCATGGCAAAGTGGTGGAGTACGCAACGAAATTGCGAAATCATCGACGAATGCCTGCAGTTGCATGGCGGCTACGGCTACATGATGGAGTATCCGATTGCCCGGCTTTACGTGAACGCGCGCGCGGGCAAGATCTACGGCGGCTCCAATGAAATCATGAAGGAACTGATCGCGCGCACGCTATAACCGCGCGTCGGGACCATCAGAGAGGGAAAGACAGATGGATTTGCGCTTTACCGCCGAGGAACTGGCGTTTCGCGACGAAGTGCGGGCATTCGTACGTGAGCACCTTCCCGAAGACATTCGCGCCAAGGTGCTTTCGCATCAGCGCGTGGAAAAGGACGACTATGTCCGCTGGCATCGCATCCTGAACGCGAAGGGCTGGGGCGCGCCCAAGTGGCCGAAGGAATACGGCGGCACCGGCTGGACCACGCTGCAGCAACTCATCTTTGACATCGAGACCGGGCTGGCAGGCGCGCCGCGTCTGCTGCCTTTCGGCCTCACGATGATCGGCCCGGTGCTGATGAAGTATGCGAGTCCCGAAATGAAGGCGCGTTTCTTGCCGCGCATTCCTAACGTCGACGACTTCTGGTGTCAGGGCTACTCTGAGCCCGGTTCGGGATCGGATCTCGCGTCGCTCAAGACGCGCGCCGTGAAAAAGGGCGACAAGTACATCGTCAACGGGCAGAAGACCTGGACCACCATGGCGCAGTTCGCGGACTGGATCTTCTGCCTCGTGCGCACCGACCCGGATGCGAAGCCGCAGGAAGGCATTTCGATGTTGCTTATCGACATGAAGTCGCCGGGCGTGACCGTTCGGCCGATCGTTACGCTAGATGGCGGACACGATGTCAACGAGACCTGGTTCGAGGACGTCGAGGTTCCGCTCGAGAACCTCGTTGGCGAAGAGAATCGCGGCTGGACTTACGCGAAGTATCTGCTCGGACATGAACGCACCGGTATTGCCGGCCTCGGCCACTGTTATCGCGAGATGCGCCAGCTCAAGCACTACGCACAGCTCGCCGACGACGGCCGCGGCGGCAAGATGATCGACGATGTCCGCATGCGCGACAAGATCGCACGTCTGGAAATGGACCTGATGGCGCTGGAGATGCTGCTCCTGCGTGTGGCGTCCGGTGACGGCGGCAAGGGGCCGGGGCCCGAGGCATCGATCGTCAAGATTCGCGGCTCGGAATTGCAGCAGGACATCGCGATGCTGCAGCACGAAGTGGCGGGCCCGCATGGCTGGCCCTACGCGCCGCAATGGCTCGAGCCGGGTGTCGAAGTTCCGGTCGATGGTCCGGCGTGGGCGCCGGCAGCGTCGTCGACTTACTTCGATATGCGCAAGACGTCGATTTACGGTGGTGCGACCGAAGTGCAGAAGAACATCATCGCGAAGATGATCATTGGCTTGCAGGGGTAGAACATGGACTTTACCTATAGCGAAGAGCAGCGCATGCTCGCCGACAGCCTGCGCCGTTTCGTCGACAGCGAATATGCGTTTGCGCAACGGCGCACACGCTCGCGCACGCAAGGTGCGTTCGATCGTGGCATCTGGAACGCGCTCGCCGAGCTGGGCGTGCTCGGCCTGACGGTACCGGCGGAGTATGGCGGCTTCGGAGAAGGCGCGGCGAGCCGACTCGTGGTGCAGCGCGAACTCGGCCGCGCGCTGGTGCTCGAACCCGTGATTCCGAGCGCGGTCTGCGCGAGCGCCGCACTGGAGAAGTACGGCACGCCAGCACAGAAGGACACGTGGCTCATGGCGCTGGCGAGCGGCAGCAAGATCGTCACGTTCGCGTGGCAGGAGAAGAAGGGCCGCTATCGGCCGGAAGCGGTGCACACGGTGGCGAGGCGTGTGGACGGCGGCTATGTGCTCGATGGCGACAAGTCGCTCGTGTGGCATGGCGAGGTTGCCGATGCGTTCATCGTGAGTGCGCGCCTTGAAGCGTCGAATGAGCTTGCGCTCTTTATCGTCGAGCGCGCGGCGGCGGGTCTCGAGGTCACGGGCTATCCGACCATCGACGGCCTGCGCGGCGCAGACCTCAAGCTCTGGAATGTTCGGCTCGCCGCCGAGGCGCGATTGGGCGGGGACGGTAACGGACTCGCGGTCCTCGATCACGCGTTCGATCATGGCGTCGCGGCGCTCTGTGCCGAGGCGGCGGGTGCGATGGAGCGGCTCATCGAAATAACGAGCGAATATCTGCGCACGCGTCATCAATTCGGCGTCGCGCTCGCGTCGTTCCAGGCGCTGCAGCACCGCGTGGCCGACATGCTCGTTCAGAAGGAGCTGGCGCTCTCGATGGCCTATGTCGCCGCCCAGGCGCTCGACGAGCCCGACGCGGCGCAGCGCACGCGCATGCTGTGCGCGGCGAAGATCGTGGTTGCGAAGGCGGGGCGTTTCATCGGTCAGCAGGCGGTGCAACTGCACGGCGGCATGGGCATGACCGACGAGCTCGAAGTGGGCGACTATTTCAAGCGTCTCGCGTCACTCGATACGCTGTTCGGCGACAGCGACTATCAGATGGAACGTTATTGCGCGGCGATGCACGACGCGGCCGCGTAAGCGCCGCGCCGCCGCAGCACGCCGTTCGCTCATGATGCAGCCGCCCATCGACTTCCTGTTGTGCGGACTGGCGGACCGAGCAATGTGGCGGGAGCGGGCACCCACGCGACCGTGGTGCGCGCCGCGCGCCAACGGGCCCGTCGCCAATCTGCGACTGCCCTATGGCGTGCGCCTGCGGGCGGTGAGCGGCGCTCATGCGATACGCAGCCAGCGTCGCGCGGGCGTGCTGTACGAGGGCGCCAGCGTGCGGGTCGATCCGTGGCAGCGCTTTTATCACGACGGCGTGGTGGCTAGCACGGCGAACGTCGGCACGCACGATGCCCTGCACATCGAGTTGTGCGACGACCTGGAAACGCAGCCCGCGCGCGGGCCAGGCGCGGCGCTCACGCTGCGGCTCGCGCACGCGGTGTTTGCCGAACCGTGGCGCGATTGGTCGCTCGCGACGGCGGCACATCGCATGGCGATGCCTGCGACGCGGCTGCGCGCGTTGCTCTTTCGCGAAGGCAGCGCGTTCACGGCGATCGTGCGCGAGCAGCGCCTCATGCGAGCGCTACTGTCGTTGTGCGTTCATCAGGAGATTCATGCTGATCTTGCCCAGTTGGCGAGTTGGACCGGCTTCGGAACGCTTGCGCGCTTCGAAGCCGCTTTTTTTCAGCACTTCGGCTGCCGTCCGGTGGCCGCGACTGTGCTGTCGCCCGGCGCGGTGCTTGCGGCGAACGTAGCGCGGCCCGCTGCACGCTTATGGACGCCGCAGGACGCGGCCTGATTCAGGAACCCAATTAGTACCATGATCAAGACTACTATCGAAGACGGCATCGCGACCGTCGTACTTGCCCGCCCTGAGCGCAAGAACGCGCTCAACGCAGCGATGTTCGCAGAACTCGGCGATATTGTTGACGCGCTGCGTCGCGACACCAGCGTAAAGGCGCTCTTGCTGACCGGCGAAGGTGACGACTTCTGCGCCGGCGCCGACGTATCGTCGATGCAGACCGCGACCGACGCGGCCGATGTGCACGCGCGCATGCTCGAAAACCAGCGTCCATGTCACGCGTTCGCGAGTTTCGAGCGGCCCGTGATCGCGGCAGTGGACGGTGTTGCCTACGGCGCCGGATTCAGTCTCGCGCTGATGGCGGATTTCGTGCTCGCCTCGGAACGCGCGCGCTTCAGTCTTGCGTTCGCCCGGATCGGACTCGTTCCTGATCTCGGCATGGTGCACATGCTGCCGCGCATGATCGGCATTCAACGCGCGCGCGAACTCATCTATTCGGCGCGCGAGCTGCCGGCCGCCGAGGCACAGGCGCTCGGTCTGGTGCTCGACGTGTGTCCCCCCGCCGAGCTGCGGGCGCGGGCACTCGAACTGGCGCGTGCGCTCGCCTCGCAATCGGCGGTAGGCTTTGCGCTCACCAAGCGGCTGCTCGCGCACAGCTTCGAGCGCAGCCTCACCTCGTTGCTCGATGCGGAGGCGGGGGCTCAGGCCGTCGCGTTCACGTCTGCGTACGTGATGGAGTCGGCGGCGCGCTTCATCCGTAAAGAGCCAGCGCGTTTCAGCTGGCCGCCCTTCGCCGCGAAATGAACCGCACGCCGCGACGGGAAAACCCCTGGTTCATAAGAAGCACGCCACGGCCGGCGCCAAGTTCCTACGTTCGAACCACGACGCGCATCGTTCACTTGCGTAACTTACCACTGCACCACGTCACAACATCGACCGCTTGTACGCCGACGCTAGCCTCATATTCTCGCGCGTCGTCAGTTGCGCGAGCAGATTGAAAGAAACGAATCTGGCTGACCCAACGAGGCCACCGGGCACAGGAGACAACCCATGAAGGAAGCTTCAGAAGGCCCCGTCCCGGTGATGGAGCCGGTGGTATTGTCCGCGTCCTCTTCGCTCACGCCGTCCACGCTGCGCGCCGCGCTCGTGAAGCACAAGGTTCCGTTCTTCCGCGATCAGGACATCACTCCGGCGCAGCGCGTCGCGCTTGCGCGCCGATTAGGCGAGCTCAAGGTGTATCAGGCATTTGCGCATCGCGTCTTGCCCGCGGCATGCCGGTGAACGGTTGCAGCGTGGCGGGCGGCCGCCTGCTACTCGCCGTGATCGCGCCGCTCGCCAAGGTGCTGCTGACGCGATTCTTCACCTTCGGTCCGCAACTGGTTGCCGAGGTTGTCCCCGGCACGCACCGCGCGGCGACGCTCTCGTGGGTGCGTGCGTTCGCCACGCGCGCCGGCATCGTCTTACCGGTCCTCCTCGGGAACTTCGTCAACGCGGCCACCGGCGCGCGCGCCTTCGAGACCGGCGTCTGTGTGACCGGCGCGCTGCTCGTCGCCGCAGGCGCCGCGGGCTTCGCGTGGTTGCGTCCGACGTGCATCAACGGATAGACGCGTGCCCTTGCATGATGGTGTTGAGCGGGCGTCGCAGATCAGGCTTCAAATGCTTCAACTGCAGTACCCGTAGCACAACCAGATCCGCCGTCGAGCGGAGACAAAAGAGAAAGGAGACATGCATGCGTTTGAGCCCGATGAGCCGTGGGATTGGAGGAATGGCAATGGCCCTTGCTGCAGGAACGGCGATGGCCGACTCGTCGAGCGTGACACTCTATGGGGTGGCCGATACCTTCATTCAGTATCTGAACAACGGAGGGAATAGTTCGGTGGCGTTGCGCAGCGGTGGCAATTCCGGGTCCATGTTCGGTTTGCGTGGCAACGAAGACCTGGGCGGCGGTCTTCAGACCCAGTTCGTTCTGGAGAACGGCTACAACATCAATAACGGTTCGAGCTTCGTCGATACCACGGCGATGTTTTACCGGCAGGCATGGGTGGGTCTCTCGCACAGCACCTATGGTTCGCTGACGTTCGGCCGCCAATACGAGCCGAGTTTCCGGATGATTTACCCGACCGATCCATTCCGGGCCAATGAAATCTTGTCGCCGCTCTCGGCGGGCGTGCTGGCAGTCGACCGCAACACGCTGTCGACACAATACGAAGCGGGGCGGGCGAGCAATTCGATCCTGTATCAGTCGCCAGTACTCGCGGGCTTTCAGGTAAACGCGATGTATGCGTTCGCGACGAGCATTACGCAGCCTGCAGTTGCGACGCTCGGCAACATTCTCGATCTCTCTGCGTCCTATAGCGGCTATGGGCTCTACGCTGGCCTGGCGTATCAATATCAGCATTCCGGTTTGGAGACCGTGCCAGGCCTCCCCGCGCCGCTGACGCTCGCCAATACAGAGCACTTCGCGGCAGCGCTTGCGTACCGTATCGGCATTGTCAACCTGCAGGCGAACTACTCGTATAACCGCCCGAAGGACGTGCCCGCGCATTCGCTGGCAGCGGTGCTCGGCACGACGCATGCGTTAAGCCTCGTCGAAGTAGGCGCGACGATCCAGGCGACGTCTGCCGATGTGATTGAGATTGCGGGCATCGATCGCAATGTACGTGGCGCTGACGACAGCACTTGGGGCCTCCAGGCCGGTTATGACCATTCGTTGTCGAAGCGCACGAGCCTGTATCTGCGCGCCGGCTACATGAAGAACCATGGCGACGCTGCCGTGAGTTGGCCAGGAGTCTCGGTTGCGTCTCGCGGCACGTCGCAAACGCTGGCTGTCGTCGGCATGACGCACCGGTTCTGATAGCGGGCCGCCGGGTCCTGCAGGACTTCGGCGTGGAGATGCGTGCGGCGAGCGAGTCATAACTCGCTCGCCGACTTTTTTCTGCCATGGTTCGCCGGGCATATTCGCGTGACGCGTTTTAGCCATACGCGCAGGAAGCGATGGCGTTACGTGTCGTAGAAGCCACTCGGGAACGGGGCAAGCCGGCTATCGTGTTCTTCCGCCACGACGATGGTTCGTGGTGCGTTTTCCCGCCTGCGCCATGCAGTCCCGTGATGGACGCGGCGATGGATACCCATGCGTCGCTGCGACGACCCTCGGCGGTCGCTTACGAGCCGTGACCGGAAAACGCTTGCTGTGGATATCAAGAATGGAGACGTACGGCAACCATCCCTGTGCGCGCGGGATCACCCACGTTGTTCGGGGCGTGCGCCGTTGGCCTTGCGCTCGAAGTCGCGTCAACGATAAGGGTAGGCCAGTGCGCGCTTTTACTGACGGAGTCCGCTACGGTACTGGTGCGGCGTCACACGCTTCCAGCGCTTGAAGGCGCGAATGAAGCTGGACACGTCGCCATAGCCGAGGCGCTCGGCCATCTGTTCCAGAGTGAGGCGGGTGGCGAGTAGTTCCTCCGCCAACGTTTCCCGAACCTCTTCCTGCAATTGCCGGAAACTGGTGCCTTCAGCCTCCAGACGACGGCGCAAGGTGCGTGAAGTCATATGAAGCTCCCGCGCCAATACCTCAATGTTGGGCGAACTCCCCGATACCGTCACCATTCGGTCGCGCAGTTGCCCGGTGAACCCTGTGCGGAGCCGCCGCATCGATAGGAGTGCCTGGCATTGCTCCTCGCATTGCCTGGCGACCTCTGGGTTGCCTCCAGGCAGCGGGAGGTCGAGATAGCCGCTGGCGTCCTTGACGATGCGATTCTCCGCCGCGTCGAAGACTGGCGTGATGCCAAACAATTCTTCATACGGGCGCACGTCCACGGGCTTCGGCCGTCTGAAGCTCGCGCTCAACACGGGAAGCGCTGTGTGTATGAGGTCGCGTTCGATGCTCACGATGCTGGCGCAAGCACGGTCGACCATGAACCCGCGCACGTCGCTGGGAAGACGATGATCATCGAGGATGGTCACCAGTTTTTCGTCTTGCACCGTAGATACGATGCCCAGGATGGGATAGCACAGGTCGAGATAGTGCACGGCAATCCGCCCGGCGCTGCGCAGTGTCGCGCTGTTCAGCATGGCGAACCCCCAGATGCCGAACGTGGCGAGCCGGTAGCGCAAACCCGCACGCAGGCCAATCCCAGGGATGTGGCCAAGTGCCCCGACAAGGTTCCGGATCAGGCGTAGCTCCTGCTCGGCTTCCACCACGGTGCTGGAGTCGGCGAGCTGCTGCCAGCTCAGGCCCGTGCCATCCAGGCAGCGGTCCCCAGACACGCCGTGGTCCATCCCGAACTGAAGAAGCAATTGCACGCCCGGCGTATTGCGTCGCGGGATTGCAGCCTTGGGGGTGGTGCGGGAAGGCATACAACAGGCTGTCCGAAAATGTTAACTAATCGTCCGAATATGACATAACGTTCGCTGCTTTTCAAGCTTAGCATTGCCCCGTTGTCGACTCCTGAGCGAGCTGTGTGATCCGTGCAGGTGGGCCGCAGCGTCGATCGTGAAAAGGCGTTTGCAGAGTCGGCTGTTAGTCGTGAGTCCCGGTTCGTCAACGGGGCGGCAAGCATCCACACAGGAAGCCGCAGTCGAAAAGCCACAACTATTGATACCAAGGAGATGTGATGACAACCCATAGCGAAGTTGCTGCAGTCCACGTCGCAGAGGGCGACCGGCTGCATTCTGAATACGAGGTTCCGTTTTCAGTCAGGCAACTCACGCCTAGTATCGGCGCGGAGATTGGTGATCTGGATCTGCGCGAACCGCTCGACGAGCCGACCTACCTGGCGCTGCGTCGTGCGTTGGTGCAGCACAAGGTTCTGTTTTTCCGCGATCAGGACATTACCCCCGCGCAGCACGTGCAGCTGGCACGTCGCTTCGGAGAGCTGGAGGTTCATCCTGTGTTTCCGCAGCATCCCAATCACCCCGAACTGGTGATGCTCGAACGAACGAAAGATACCAAGGCGACTGAAAACGTCTTCCACACAGACGTTTCGTGGCGCGCAATACCGTCGATGGGCTCGATACTGCGCTGTGTTGAATGCCCGCCGGTAGGCGGTGACACTATCTGGGTCAACATGGCGGCAGCCTATGCCAGCCTTCCCGATCATATGAAGGCCCTGCTGGAAGGGTTGTATGGAGTCCACGACATCATGCCGGGGTTCGGCGGTCGAATGACGCAACAGGAGCGTGACGAAAACCGCAATCGGTTTCCGCCGGTGAGCCACCCGGTCGTGCGAACTCATCCGGAAAGCGGAGAGAAGATTCTCTACGTGAACTCAGCGTTTACGACTCATATCGCTAATTTCGGCGCGACTCATAAGGTGCGATTCGGCTTCGACTTTCTAGTCGAAGGGATGAACGTGTTGCAGTATCTGTTCCTCCAGGCCGCTGCGCCAGAATTTCAGGTGCGTTTGAAGTGGGAGCCGAACACGATTGCGTTCTGGGACAACCGCTCTACGCAGCACTATGCCATTCAGGACTACTTCCCGGCGGTGCGCCGCATGATGCGGGCAACCATTATTGGTGACAAGCCCTTCTAGCCGACTCCTGGCCCGGTACGCCGGGGCCTCGAGCCCGGCGACGCCTCTGGGCACCTGTGCGCGGTGACTGGCGGCAGGCCGGCTCCTGCCATTTTCATGAGACTTTCAATGCACCAGATCAACACCTTCTACATCAACGGCCAATGGGTCGAGCCAGCCGCTGGGGCTAGTTTTGTCGATATCGTCAATCCGGCATCCGAGGCGGTCACCGGCAAGCTGGCGATGGGCGGAACGAACGATGTCGATCGCGCCGTCGACGCAGCCCGCGCCGCATTCCCCGCCTGGTCGCAAACCAGTCGCACCGATCGCCTGATTCGTCTGAACCGGATCGCGGAGCTGTACAAGGCGCGCATCGTTGATATTGCCGCTGCTGTCACCGAGGAGATTGGTGCGCCGTCGTGGCTTAGTCGCGAACTGCAGGCGACGGCTGGCCTTGGGCAGATTCAGGCGACGATCGCCGCGCTGGAGGCGTTTCCTTTTTCCACTACGCGTGGCGCTGCCCAAGTGGTCAGGGAACCGATCGGTGTGGTGGCGCTGATCACGCCATGGAACTGGCCGCTCAATCAGATCGCCGCCAAGGTGGCGCCCGCGTTGGCGGCGGGCTGCACGATGGTGCTCAAGCCGTCGGAAGTGTCGCCGCTCGATGCGCGTATCTTCGCGGAGATCGTGCATGAGGCAGGCGTACCCGCCGGTGTTTTCAACATGATCTATGGCGATGGCAAGATCGTGGGCGGAGCCTTGTCTCGTCACGCAGACGTGGACATGGTCTCGATCACCGGCTCGACCCGAGCGGGCGTTGACGTCGCGATCAATGCCGCGCCTACCGTCAAGCGGGTGATGCAGGAACTGGGCGGCAAATCGCCCAACCTGATTCTCGATGACGCTGACCTGAAGAAAGCCATCCCGGCCGGCGTGATGCAATGCATGGTGAATTCGGGGCAAAGCTGCAACGCGCCTACCCGCATGCTGGTCCCGCGGCACCTTTACGAACAGGCCGTCCAGATCGCGGCTGCCACGGCCGATGCATTGAAAGTGGGCGACCCGCTGCAGGCGGACACCAAGCTGGGTCCGATTTCGAATCGCGCCCAATACGAGCGGGTGCAGTCGATGATCGAAACCGGCATTGCCGAAGGTGCGCGTGTCGCCGCAGGCGGTCCGGGACGCCCCGATGGGCTGACGTGCGGCTTCTATGCACGCCCCACCATATTTGCCGACGTGCACAACGGCATGACCATCGCGCGGGAGGAAGTCTTCGGGCCGGTGCTGGTCATGATCCCGTATGACAGCGAGGCCGAGGCGATCGAACTGGCAAACGACACCCCATACGGCTTGGCCGCCTACGTCTGGTCAGCCGATCGGGCGCGTGCTCAGCGGGTGGCGGGGAGCTTGCGTGCCGGTACGGTGCAGATCAACGGGGCGCGCATGGATTTTTCCGCTCCATTCGGCGGATACAAGACGTCGGGCAACGGCCGCGAATTCGGAGAGTATGGTCTGGCGGAGTTCCTTGAGTACAAGACCGTAGTGGGCTAAACGAGGATCGGGCCAAATGAGGAGTACAAGTGTGACAGCAATCGATGATGACGTGAAAAGCCGTGTATCGCCTGCTGAGTGGGAGGCCCGCGTGAATCTTGCAGCCGCCTACCGGCTCACCGCTATGTTTGGCTGGGACGATCTGGTTTTCACGCATATTTCAGCGCGCATACCTGGTCCCGATCGTCACTTTCTCATTAACCCTTTCGGGTTGATGTTTGATGAGATCACCGCATCGTCGCTGGTGAAAGTAGACCTCGACGGTCGCAAGCTTTCTGAGTCGCCTTACGACATTAACCCGGCAGGCTTCACGATTCATAGCGCGATTCACGCGGCTCGCGAGGATTCGCATTGCGTGATGCATACGCATTCGGTCAACGGTGTTGCCGTATCGGCACAGGAAAAAGGTCTGCTGCCGATTTCCCAGCAGTCGCTCGCGGTGCTAGCTGCTCTTGGGTACCACGATTATGAAGGCGTGGTGCTCAATGAGGAAGAGAAGCCCCGACTGGTTCGCGACCTTGGGGCCAACACGTTCCTGATGCTACGCAACCATGGCCTGCTTACGGTGGGCGCCACGTGCGCGGATGCGTTTGTGGCCATGTATCTGTTCGAGGCAGCATGCATGATCCAGCTTCGCGCGCAGGCTGGCGGCGGCAATCTGATCCATGTTCCGCGACTCATCCGGGATGGGATCAGGGGGCAAACGAGAACGGTCACCAGAGGTGTGGGCGGCGGCCAGATGGCATGGCCAGGGCTGCTTCGCCGTCTTGGTCGCATGAACCCAGGCTATGCGGATTAAGCATAGCCGCTGCTGTAAAAGCCCATGTGGCGTTCCCGGCCAGACCCGAATCATGGTCCGGGTCTAAGTGACGGTAGTCCTTGCCTCTGCGGTTATGGCGTGCAGAGAGCGATGGCGGGATGCCGAAAGATCGTGCCTCGAGCGCGGCAAAAAGTTCTTTGGAGACAAGATGACAGACAGTGCAGAAATTACCTGCCGGGCCGTATTGGCCGCGGAGGGCAAGTGGGCAAGATTGCGGCCTTGCCTGTCACGAACTTCATGCCGCGTATTGATGCGAAGAACGGCGATGCCTGACTTACGCGCCCCCGCGAGGTCGACATGATGGATGCACCGGTGAACGATCTCTTCTGCTATCGACCGCGCGCCGCCTGGGCCATGACGGCGATGTTGCTCCTACTCATGCTGGTCAACTTCCTCGATAAGGTTGTGCTGGGCATGGTGGCCGTTCCAATGATGGCTGAGCTTCATATGTCGCCCGCTGAATTCGGTCTTATCGCAGGCGGCTTCTACTGGTTATTTTCTATCTCTGCAGTCGTTGTGGGCTTTGTGTTTGATCGCATTGCCGCGCGCTGGCTGCTGTTGGCGATGGGCATCAGTTGGGCGGTCCTGCAGTTGCCCATCGCGCTGGCCGGCGGGGCGTTCACGATCCTGCTTTGCCGCATGTTGCTCGGTGCAGCGGAGGGGCCGGCATTTCCGGTTTCAGTCCACGCACTGTACAAGTGGTTTCCTGATGAAAAGCGCAGCCTGCCGATCGGGGTGATCGGTCAGGGCGCCTGCCTTGGGCTATTGATGGCGGGCCTGTTGATTCCGCTTGTCAGTCAGCGCTGGGGCTGGCGCATGAATTTCATCATCCTTGGTGCCGCCGGCGCGCTCTGGAGTGTGATGTGGGCATGTTTTGGCCGTGAGGGCAGGCTCGACGAGCGAAGCTTGCAGCGCAGTTCCGTCGGGGTCGCCCCGGCCCGCGCGCCCGTGCGGCTGCCGTACCGAAAAATATTGCGCGACCCGTCGGTGCTGGCGCTTCTTCTATTGGGGTTTGCGGCGTACTGGATGATCGGTGTGGCACTGACCTGGCTGCCCGCGTATCTCGAAAAAGGACTGGGCTTCAGCAGCGTCAATGCAGGGCGCTGGTTCGGCGTCGTCGTGGTCTCTGTCATGCCTGTCACGATCGGCATCAGCTGGCTGTCGCAACGCATGCTAGCGCACGGTGCGACGACGCGTCAGGCGCGGGCACAACTGATCTGCCTGAGCGTCATGCTTAGCGGCATGTTGTTCATGGTACTTGCTTTGACTGGTCTTCCGGCTGGGCAAAAGATCATTCTGTTCGCTCTCGCGAGCGCGCTGTCGCCCGTTGCCACGACGATGAGTCCAGTGATGCTGGGGGAAATGGTGCCTGCGAATCAATATCGCGCCGTAGTTTCGATTTTTACGGCAGTGGGCAATGTAGCCGGCGCCATCGCACCAGCGATCATGGGTCGTCTCGTGCAGGCTTACGGCAGCACGGACGTCCAGGGCTACGAAGCAGGCTTCGTGTGTGGCGCGGTGCTTCTGGTTACGGCTTCGTTCGTGGGCCTGCGCTGGCTCTATCCTGCGCGATCGAAGCATGCACTGATGGGCGAGACCGTTACGGCAACCTGAGGCAGTTGCCACAGGCAGTGACTGCCCCCCCCACAACCACCATTCAAAAAGGAGCGTAGACAATGACCCGGCAAGCTACATTCGTTCATATTGGCGAAGGCACGCCCGAAGACTGGGCCGCCATCACGGCGGAATTCAGGCCGTATGCGGCGGCGCTGCCCGAGCGCTTGCTTGACCATCTTCGCATGCTCGAGGCGGACTGCGGAGGCTTCCCGGTCGATCGCCTGACGCACTGCCTGCAGACCGCGACGCTCGCGCACCGCGACGGACGCGATGAAGAATACGTGGTGTGCGCGCTGCTCCACGATATCGGCGATACACTCGGGACGTACAACCATGCGGATATTGCCGCCGCCGTGCTGAAGCCTTTCGTGAGCGTGGAAAACCTGTGGATGGTGCAGCATCACGGCATCTTCCAGGGTTACTATTTTTTCCACAATCTCGGCCTCGATCCGGACATGCGTGAACAGTTCCGCGACCAGCCCGAACTATTCGAGCGAACCGCCGAATTTTGCGCGAAGTACGACGCTCCCGCCTTTAACCCGGACTACGACACGCTGCCGCTGTCGTTTTTCGAACCGATGGTGCGGCGTGTTTTCAGTCAGCCGCGCAAATCGATGTACGTGAAGGCAGACGCGAAGGCGACGGAGTAGCAGTGCCATACGTCCGGCCGCGTGTGCATGCATCGCGCAACGCGAAGATAGCCACAGTCATCCTTGACGATACAATTCTCCGCCGCGTCGAGCCGGGTCAATCTCATCGTTTGTAACGACACCATGCTCAAAAGGGATCGCGGGCGCAGAGTCGCGGACGGAGAGCACTTCGCCATAGCCGAAGCGCTCGTGTGCCGGTGTGTTGATCACTGATCGGGTGTCCCTCGATTGGTTGACAGAAGGGTTCCGCCAGGATGCCGCCTTCGCGCTTCACGAGCGCCTTCGTGGAGTTCGTGCGAGAAAGGGTGAAGGAACGAGCAGGTCGTCCGCACCTGATTTGCAACCGACGCCTGCGAGATGGGTTCGGGGATTCGGTGGTTCGATGGGATCAGCCCGGTCGAACATCTGGCTCTTAACGATGGTTGTCATCGCACGGCCGCATTGCGTGCCCTGGCGGAACAACGGCCACATGGTTTCGCGGAGCTTTTATACCCGTGTCGGCGCGAGGTGCCCCGCGCCGACGCTCGATTCCCTAACCACGAGTTCAGGTACTGCAAAGTATTGCACGGGCGGTTTCTCGTCTTCCGCGGTTTCGCTCAGCCGGGCAAGCAGTGTCTCGCTCGCAATGGTGCCGAGTTTGCCCGCCCCCGCGAACAGCGTTGTCAAGGGCGGATTGGTATGCTCAGCCGCAACGACGTTGTCACAACCCACGACCGCCAAAGCTTGCCCGCGCGCTTGCCCATTCTGTCGAGTTCGTGCAGCACGCCGATTGCGACCTGATCGTTGTAGCAAACCACCGCTGTCGGCCGCGGCTTCATGTCGAAGATCGCGCGCACGGCGTTGCGCCCACCCTCGGGCGTCAGAGGGACATCGATGATCCAGTCGTCGTCGACAGGCAGTGAGTGCTTCGCCATTGCCGACAGATAGCCCTGTCTGCGTTGATTGGCGACTGCATAGCCCTTCCGGTTGCCAGCGAAAGCAATGCGCGTATTTCCCTGCGCGATCAGATGCTCGGTAGCCAGCGCAAATCCGTAGCTGTTGTCGACGCCAATGGTATCGACATCGGGCCCCATCGGACGCATGACGAGTACGAGTAGGAGTCTTGCTGCGGGGATCGATAACTGAAAACCGGTTCGCGCATCGCGCGCCCCGATCGGAGACGAAGCATGACAGCACAGGGATCGCGGCGAGCATCGCCGGTAGCGCAATGGAGTGGTATGACTTCAGCATCTATGGGACCGCTTCAGCACTCCTCTTTTCGGTTCTGTTCTTTCCCGGACTGGACCCTGCTCGACGTGGCTTTTGTTCGTCATTGTTGCCGGCATCGTGATCCGGATGCGCGTGAAGGAGAGTCCGGTGTTCGAAGAGATCAAAAGGACGGGGCACGCGAGCAAGCGGTCAGTGCGCGATCTGATATCGGAGGCACGTGGCACGTTGCTGGTCGACAAGTCGATCGGCACGATCGGTCTCACGATCGCTGCGGCGCTCGCGGTATTCACCATTCCGATGATGGGCTGGCTGTCCGACCGCTTCGGCCGACGGCTGATGTATCGGCTCGTTGCGCTGTTCACCTGCCTTTGGGCGTTTCCTGCTTTCTGGTTGTTTACCACGAAAGACCCTGTCCTGATCGTGATCAGCATGGCTGTGGCCATTGGTGTCGGCGTCTTCGGGATGTATGGGATATCTCGAATCTTTCGGGGCTAGTTATCTTCGAAATCAGGAAAGCAAACGCCGCAGCAACGCGTGTCGTCCGTCTCTGCTTGGTTTGCGCATCAATTAACCTGACGGTTGAATCGTTTGAAGACGTGATCGACGGCGAAGCAAACCGTCGCGTCGTCAAGCGCCATGACACCACGTTCTGTCGTCAGCGGATGCCGACCAAAAATTGCCCTGTGGGCGAAGATTCGGTCGGCGTCGACAGCATGTTCAGCGTGGTGCCGGGTCAGACTGCCTTGCGCAGGAAGCCCTGGGTGGCGCCATTGCGGTTCGGCGCGAAGCCGTTGGCCGCCAGCGTTTCTTCCACGGTGTCGTAGAACACGCCGATCTTGCTGATCTCGCGGGCCTCCTGGGCGGTCGCCACCGCGCGGCCGAATTCGCGCGACATGCGCACCAGCTGCTCGATCTGCTCGACCGTGCTCATGCGCTTCGTGCGCGACTGGTTCCAGAGGTTGTCCTCAATGCCGCAGCGCACATGCAGGCCCATCGCGATGCCCATCATGTTGACTGGGAGCACGTTGCGCATCGAGCTCTCGACCGTGAGGACCGCGCCGTCGGGCGTGGCGCGCAAAAAGTTCGACAGGTTGTAGATGTTCGGGGCATCCATGCCGCCGCCGATGGCCACCCAGTTCATGACGAGCGGGCCCTTGTAGATGCCGCGACGGATGAGGCGCTCCACCGACTCGAAGCTGTTGATGTTGTAGCACTGGAACGCGCTCTGGATCCCCGCGGCGGACAGGCGGCGAATGTGTTCCTCGGCCCAGCCGGGCTGCGCCGGCACCGTCATCTCCTTGTAGGCGTGGTAGACCGCGGGGTCTTCCATGGACGTGCCCTTGACGTCCGCGTCCTCCCAGTGCTCGACAACATTCATCTGCGAGGTGTTGATCGTGACCGTCACCTGGTCCGGCTTCGGATCGAGTTCGGCCAGCATGTGACGCGTGTCGTCGCTCAGCCATTTAGCCGCGGCGCCTTCGGTCTCGGGTGCGAAGCTGATCGAGCCGCCCACCTGGATGATCATTTCCGGCACTGCGTTGCGCACGCCGGCGATCAGTTCGTTGAACTTGGAAAGACGCTTGCTGCCCTTGCCGTCGAGTTCGCGCACATGCAGATGCAGCACGGTCGCGCCGGCGTTGTAGCAGTCCACCGCCTTCTGGATCTGCTGTTCCATCGTAACGGGGATGTCTTCCGGAAAGTCGGAGGGTACCCACGACGGCGCATAGGGCGCGGCCGTGATGATCAGGGGTTGCTGGTTCTCGGTGTAGAGGTGGCCGTCGAGAAAGTTCATGGCGTGTCCTTCTGGCAGTGAAGCAAGGGGGAGTAGTGCGCAGACGATACGCCAAACCGGCGCGATGCTTTTGGGCTTTCATGCCAATCTTTGACGATTTGGCGCCAACGCGCGTTTACCACGATACGGATGACGGGTGGGAGCGGACATGCGGCCCGCGTCACCCCCGTGAAGGGATCTGTCCAGTCCGTATAGCCTGGCGCGGGCGCGGCGGCCCAAAGAAACAGAAGGCTGCGGTAGGGGCAGCGGCAGGTTTTACGGGGTACTCGGATTCAGCGGTAGACGTTCGCCATACACGCTGCGTTGCGGAAATCGGGCGTTTTTGGCAACAGCGGGTCATCCGGCGGATGCCGACCCGTTTCCGCCCCTCGGCAAGTTTGTGCGGATGTCCGAGACGCGCTTCAGAGCGGCCGGTCCTGCCGCGCTGCCCGGTCGGGCGTCTCCGGATGCCATCGATTCCCGTTCGCTCCGGCTCACGCTCACGAAGGATCACAGGTCATCCGCGTTGGACGAACCGGTTGTCGATCTGTCCACCAGCCTCCCGGCGGCCTTCGCGCTGGCGAGACATCAATACTTCGTCAGACGAGGTTGCAGCCGGTGCGGCGGCCTTCAGCGCGCAGTGCCCGGTGTGACGGACGCAAAATCCTTCGGCCATTGCGCGAGCGCGTAGATCCCGCTCGCGATCGCGCCGAACATGACGGGCCGCAGAGAGGCATTCTCATTGCCCGAACAGGCCCGGGCCATAGGGGCAGCTGGGATCCATGAATTCTTGCTGGCCCCGGGCACGGGGTCGGGGCCAGTCGTTCATCCCCGTCAATGCACGGTGACTGAGACGGGCATATTGCCCGCGTTGATCGTCGCCAGTGACGTGAGCGCGCCGCCCGTACCGATGCTGTACTCGGATACGGTGCTGCTGGCCAGGTTTGCCACATAGACATACCGGCCCGTCGGGTCGACGGTGACTGAGTAGGGCACACTGCCCGTGGTGATCGTCGTCAGTGACGTGAGCGCGCCGCCCGTGCCGATGCCGTACTCCGATACGGTGCCGTCGTTCTCGTTTGCCACATAGACATACCGGCCCGTCGGGTCGACGGCGACCGAGAGGGGCTCATTGCCCGTGGTGATCGTCGTCAGTGACGTGAGCATGCCGCCCGTGCCGATGCTGTACTCCGATACGGTGCTGTCGCCCGAGTTTGCCACATAGACGTACCGGCCCGTCGGGTCGACGGTGACCGAGATGGGCGCAGCGCCCGCGGGGATCGTCGCCAGTGACGTGAGCGCGCCGCCCGTGCCGATGCTGTACTCCGATACGGTGCCGTCGTTCTCGTTTGCCACATAGACATACCGGCCCGTCGGGTCGACGGTGACCGAGACGGGCGTATTGCCGGTGGAGATCGTCCCCAATGACGTGAGCGCGCCGCCCGTGCCGATGCTGTACTCCGACACGGTGTTGCCGTCAGCGTTCGCCACGTAGACATACCGGCCCGTCGGGTCGACGGTGACCGAGATGGGCGAATTGCCGGTGGAGATCGTCCCCAATGACGTGAGCGCGCCGCCCGTGCCGATGCTGTACTCCGATACAGTGTTGCCGCCACTGTTCGCCACGTAGACATACCGGCCCGTCGGGTCGCCGGTGACCGAGTTGGGAGTGGCGCCCGTGGAGATCGTCGCCAGTGACGTGAGCGTGCCGCCCGTGCCGATGCTGTACTCCGATACGGTGTTGCCGCTGTGGTTCGCGACATAAGCCGCGAGCGCGCGGCACGCTACGATCACGCCTGTCACGTTGGCGGTGATACCGGTGCCCGTACCGCCGGTCACGATACAGATCTGCCCCGTGGGCTGCGAACCCACCGTCACCGCATAGCCGCCGTCGAAGGCGATCGGGGTGGCGAAGGTAAAGCCACCATTGGCCGTTACCGTGAGCGCGTCTCCACCGTTGTTCTTCAGCGTCACCTGCTGGCCCGTGGCCAGCCCGCTCACCGTCCCGCCAACGCTGTAGGTTGTCGTCGAGCAATTGACATTGACACCGGTCACGTTTGCCGTGACGCCAGTGCCCGTGCCGCCGGTCACGGTGCAGACCTGTCCGGCGGGCTGCGTGCCCACCGTTACCGCATAGCCGCTGTCGAAAGCGACCGGGGTGGCGAAGGCAAAGCCACCGTTGGCCGTTACCGTGAGCGCATCCCCACCGTTGTTCTCCAGCGTCACCTGCTGGCCAGTGGCCAGCCCGCTCACCATGCCACCAACGCTGTAGGTTGTCGTCGAGCAACTGACCTTGACGCCTGCCACGTTTGCCGTGACGCCCATGCCCGTTCCGCTGGTCACGGTACAGACTTCTCCGGCGGGCTGCGTGCCCACAGTTACCGCATAGCCGCCGTCGAAGGCAATCGGGGTGGCGAAGGTAAAGCCGCCATTGGCCGTTACCGTGACCATGTCCCCACCGTTGTTCTCCAGCGTCACCTGCTGGCCCGCTGCCAGCCCGCTCACCGTGCCACCAACGCTGTAGGTGCTCGTCGAGCAACGGACCTTGACGCCGGTCACGTTGGCCGTGACGCCGGTACCCGTGCCGCCGGTCACGGTACAGACTTCTCCAGCTGGCTGCGTGCCCACCGTTACCGCATAGGCGCCGTCGAACGCGATCGGGGTGGCGAAGGTAAAGCCGCCGTTGGCCGTTAGCGTGAGCGTATCCCCACCGTTGTTCTCCAGCTTGACCTGCTGGCCCGTGGCCAGCCCGGTAACGATGCCCCCGATGGTATAGCCTGGCGAAGACGGGTCCGTCACTGGACTCTTGCCGCCGCAGGCAGCGAGGAAAATGCAAAGGGCCGTGACGGCAAAGGGGCGCACGGCCCGGCGGACGAATTTGAACATGGTCAGAACGCGCGATGCACGTTAGTGGGTTGATGGGCGAGCCCGGTCGGTGGGAGACAGGATTGCGTCTCGCCTGAGCGGCCATCGTTATTCTGAAAAGTGGCCAGCAGCACAGTAGTTATCAGGTTTCTTCCCCGAATCATTTTTGCTCAAACGCTGCAGGCACCAGCACGTCATCCCCGCACGACGACACAGGCGGGAGGTGGAGTTGACGGCCGGAAATGGTCTGCCAGGCGCTGAACAACAGTTCAATGGCGTAGTCGCAGCCACTGCGTGCGACTACGCCCGCGATCTTCGTCCGCCGCGGTCGTTATGTTCTGCAGAGCAACCGATGTTGCATTAGGCCCAGTCCATCGTCATGTGCTGCGTCGCGCTACCGAACTTGCCGTGGCGCGGCCGCTGCTTCTGCCCGAGCGATGGACTTTTCGGCGAGGCAAAGTCTGCCGTGCCATCAAGGAAATGTCTTAACCATGCGTCTCAGTTTTTGTGTGATTCGAGCCACATCGACGCCGTGAAAAAAACTCGCTGGCACAAGGAGACAAGCACGGATACCCATTACATAGTGAAAGCTTTGCCTGATCGGCTATCCGGTACAATTGCCGCCGCCGCACACACGCACACGCACACGCACACGCACACGCACGCGCACACGCACACGCACACGCACGCGCACACGCAGACAACAGAATGCCCCCTCACGCAAACCGGGCCAGCGCTGAACCATCGCCGACAAGCGAAGTGGCATATAGCCATTTCGACGTAAAGTCCTTTGCACCGGACAGGCAATTTCTGGCCTGGCGGGAGCGTGTCGGTCACGTCATCGACGTGCTGCCGTCCCGGGCGGATGTTGCAAGACCGTTTCGGGCGGAGATCGAGCGCTATGGCATTGGCGACCTCTCCTTCACCGATTGCCGCTCGGAGACCATGGTGCTCGAGCGCTCGCTCGCTCGCATCTCGACCGACAACGCTCGCAGCTTCTATTTCCATGTCTTCGTTGAGGGCGACGCCGATTGCGTGTCGGTTCGGTCGTCCGCGCGGTCGGGCAGTTCTGGTGCGGCGACATTGCTCGCGCTCGATCTTGGCCAGCCGGTGCGGATGCGGCGCAACACCTGCCGCGTGCTCAGCTTCTTCGTGCCTGGCGCCGTCGCGGCGCAGGTGTTTCCCGATCCCGAGGCCCTGCACGGCCGGATGATGCGCAACGAAACGCCCCTCACCAGGCTGATCGTCGACCATGCAACGGCGCTGAGTCGCGAGATCCCGTTCATGGACGCGGGGGCGGCAAACGATGCGATACGCACGGGCGCCGATCTTCTGGTAGCGGCGTTTGGCCAGCAGGCCGGCCTGATTGGCAATGCGCGCTCGGCAGCGCGTGCGGCAATGTTTGGACAGGCCCGCCGGTACATTCAGGCGAACCTTCACGAAGCCGACCTTTCCCCTGAAAGCGTCGTGCAAGCGCTACAGGCCGCGCGGCCGAGCGTGTATCGGCTGTTCCAGCACGAAGGCGGTCTGCGCACCTATATCCGGCACCTCAGACTGAAGCAGGCGGCCGACGAGATTGCCCATCACCGGCATCGCACGCTCACAGAGATCGCGTACGGTCTCGGCTTCGCCAGTCCCTCTGACTTCACGCGTGCGTTTCGGCGTGCTTATGGAATTTCGCCACGCGATTTCCGGGAAATATCAGCCACGAAAGCCTAAGAAAATACCCCATTTTTCTGGCGTACAACGCGCGCAGGAGCGGCGACGCGACGCTGTTGCGGCTCACGTCTCCGTGTCCTCGAAAAATATTCCGTCTTCACGATGCCCCGC
>NZ_CAJHCQ010000036.1 GCF_904848665.1 Paraburkholderia hiiakae | reverse complement strand
TTGAACTCTGCCGTGTACACCTGGTGCGGTACCTTGAACATCTCTGCTTTCCTTCCTTTGGGTCGAGTTTATACGCGACCTGCTGGAAGGCGAAATTTCAAGGGAAGCTCAGACAGGATTTCGCGAAGTCGCAATGACGGGCCACGCCTAAGCGGAACAAAACCCTGGCGGGCACATTGCCGGTTCAGCGGATCGAACCGGAGGCGTTGCCCGCGTTCGCGCGCTTCGCCTCGCCTCGTGAATTACCCGATCAAGCGTGCCCACAGCGTTCGTATGCGGCGCGCGGGGTCCTCTAACAGATACGAGGCCGCGAGCGCAAACAAGCCAGACACGACCCCCGTCGCGACGTGTTCGAGAACATGAATGCGATAGTGACTCGTGTGAGCGTAGGCGTCGCCGATCACGGTCAGGCAGCCAACCAGCAGCGCGTTGCCATAGCGATTCGCGTACCACTTCGTCGCCGGCGTGAAGGTGAGCAGCACGGCCAGCAAGCCGGTGAAGAGTCCAGTCTTGAATGCGATGGACCAATGGGTCAGGCTCATGATGTTGCCCCAGCTCCCCGGCATGCAGGTCATGCATGCGCTGGTCGGCTGCCAGAAGCGCTGGATAAAGAGTTTCATGCGGCGTAGCCATTCGCTTCCCATGACGTGCTCCCGGTGCAGGGTGTGCGGCCCCGCCGAAATCATGCATTGCGAATTGCACAGTGGCAAGGCGCGCGCGCTGCGCTCCTGGCGCAAGCCACGCCGGGAGCGCACTGCCTGGGTTCGAGCTGGGTTCAACCAGGCTTCAATGCGCCATGGCGCCCGACGCCGGATGATCCATGCCCATGGCGTCTTTCTTCATGGGCTTGTCCATCTTATCCTTGCTCATCGCGCCGTCCTTGCTCATCGTGTCGTGCGACATGGCGCCCTTGCCCATGGTGTCCTTGTGCATCGAGTCTTGCGACATGGTGTCGTTCGACATCGCGCCGCTTGCCTGCGCGAATGCGCCGCTTGCGCTCACGCTCAAGAGGGCGGCGGAGATGGCGATAGCTGCGAATCGGATCGTGTTCATTTGCGTTGCTCCTTGCTGGGTGGAAAAAGCCGTTGCCCTTTTTCGGGCGGAAGTGAAACGGAACCGTCGTGCGAAGCGGCGGCAGGAAGATGTCACGAACCGCCGAACCAGTTGTAGCCCTGGTCGACCCAGTAGCCGCCTGGATACGTATTCGTGACGAAAATCTCGACGATGTGTTTGGGGTTCTTGTAGCCGAGCTTCGTAGGCATGCGCAGCTTCATCGGATAGCCGTATTTCGCGGGCAGGCGCTCGCCGTCGTAGTCGAAAGCGAGCAAGGTCTGCGGATGCAGCGCCGTGGCCATGTCGATGCTTTCGTAGTAGTTGTCGGCGCAACGAAAGCCCACGTATTTCGCGGTGAGATCGGCGTCGACACGCCGCAGGAAATGCGCGAACGGCGTGCCGCCCCAACGGCCTATCGCGCTCCAGCCTTCAACGCAGATATGCCGCGTGATCTGCTCGGCATGCGGCAGCGCATACAACTCAGGGAGCGTCCAGACACGCTGGCCCTTGACGAGTCCGCTGATTGTGAGCCGATAGTCGCCGCCATCGACGACCGGCGCCTCGCTTTCGCTATAGAACGCGTTGAAGGGAAAGGGGCGCGTGATCTGGGCTTCGGTGTACGTTGGCGCGAGCCGGGTCGGGTCGAACAGCCACCCCTGCACGCGATCGTTGAGCCGGGAAACGGCGGTGAGGAAGGTGTTGACCGAGGCGTCGTCGGTGATCGTGCAGCCTGTCAGCAGCGAAAGACCGCCGAGCGTGAGCATGCGCTTGCCGAACAGGCGCCGAGACGGCATGTCGAGTTCGCGCCGTGCATCGGCAAGAATCGCTGCGCGGTCGAGTTCGATGATTTTGCGTCCGGTCGTTTTCATCTGGAATCCTTATCAACAGATGGGGATGGCGTCTCTCATTGCAGCGGACAGCGAGTTCAGCGTCCGCGAAGCATGGTGAGCAACGAGCGTGGCACGAGCGCGACCATCGTCACGTGAACGAGCACGAACGCCGCAAGCAACGTCATCGCGCAGAAGTGCACCACGCGCGCGCGGTCGTAGCCTCCCATCAATTCCCGCAGCAGCGGAAACTGCACCGACTTCCAGATCGCAAGGCCCGAAAGCACGAGAACGACGAGATCGGCGATCGCGACGAGATAGGCGAGTTTCTGCACGGCGTTGTACTGGCTCAGGTCGGCGTGAGAAAGTCGGCCGGTCAACGCGGCGCGCAAATCATGCAATACGGCGCGCGCGCTCAGGGGGAAGAACTTCGTGCGCCAGCGGCCTGTAGCGAGATTCATGGCGAGATAGAAGAGCCCGTTGAAAAACAGCAGCCACATCGCCGCGAAATGCCATTGCAGCGCGCCGCCGAGCCAGCCGCCGAGCGTGATCGACGTGGGTATGACGAATTGCGCAAACACGGGCGACGCATCGTAGATGCGCCAGCCGGAAAACATCATGACGAGCGCCGCGAGCGCGTTGAGCCAATGCGTGACGCGGAGCCAGAGCGGCTGGATTGCGCGCGGGTGGCGAATGCGTGCTTCAAGTGCGGGCGTTTCACCGATCGACGTTTGCATGGCGATTCCTCGTTGGCGCAGCGTTGACAGTGAATTCGCTGTGGCGCGCGAGTCGGTTACAGCGCGTCGAGAAAAAAATCGCGGCCCGAGCGCGGCCAAAAATATATTGCTTCGGCTGTAACCCGGCTGGCGCTGCGGACGAACTACTCGCAACGGGCGCTCGGGCTCGCGCCACGGGGAGAAGCAAAAGGTGGGCTTAACCAGCACATGGGCGACGATGACGGAAGGGGCGACGCCTCGCGCGCACGCCCGCGGCCTGCATGGCGTTGCGGCGCGCGAAGCGTTCGGCTACGCTCACGCGAACGGGCGCGAGTGCGGCGGCGTTCGTAATCATTTTGAAAGTTCGCCGTCGCAAGACCGGGCGAGCGCCTTGCCCGCCAACCCGCCAACCTATCGTCGCGACAATCCAGGACGACCTTTGCACTCCGCGGAAACCCGTCTCAAAGCGCTTTTTGTCAGCGGCCTGGAAGGCGACGCGCAAGCGTATCGCGACTTCCTCGAGGAACTCACGCGTCATTTGCGTGGCTACCTGCGCCGGCGTATTCCGCAGTTGCGCGACGACGTCGAGGACCTCGTGCAGGAGATCCTGCTTGCGGTGCATAACGCGCGTCACACATGGCGCCCCGACGAACCGCTCACGGCCTGGGTGCACGCGATCGCCCGCTACAAGTTAATGGACTTTTTCCGCTCGCGCGCACGCCGCGACGTGCTCAACGATCCGCTCGACGATCACACCGATCTCTTCGCCGCGCCCGACGACGAACCCGCGCAGGCGCGCCGCGATATCGGCAAACTGCTCGAGCAGTTGCCCGACAAACAGCGCCTGCCTATCGTCCACGTGAAGCTGGAAGGGCTTTCGGTCGTGGAAACGGCGAAGCTCACGGGACTTTCCGAATCGGCGGTCAAGGTGGGTATTCATCGCGGTCTGAAAGCGCTTGCCGCGCGCATCAGGGGAGCGCAATGAAAACCGACGATCTGATCAACCTGCTTGCCACGGGCGATGCGCGCGTGGACCGCAAGGCTGTGCTGCGCCGCTTCGCGCGGGCGCTGCTGCTTGGTTTCGCGGGCTCGGTCGTGCTGATGAGCGTGGTGTTCGGCGTGCGGCGCGATCTCATGAGTGTCATGCAAACGCCGATATTCTGGGCGAAGCTCGCGTTCCCGTTGTGTGTCGCGGCCGCTGCTGCGCTCGCGGTCAGCCGCCTCGGGCGGCCGGGCCAGCGCGGCGGCTATGCGTGGGCACTCGTGGCGCTGCCATTCGTCGCCGTGCTGGCGCTCGCGTGGCTCGCGCTGGGCGACGCGGCGCCCGCGCAACGCGTGCCGCTCGTGCTCGGCCACACATGGCGCACGTGCCCGTTCAATATCGTGCTGCTATCGGTGCCCACGTTCGTGGCCGTGTTCTGGGCCGTGCGCGATCTCGCGCCCACCCGCCTGCGCGCGGCGGGCGCGGCGGCCGGGCTCTTTGCGAGCGCGCTCGCGACCATCGCGTATTGCCTGCATTGCCCGGAGATGAGTCCGGCGTTCTGGAGCGTCTGGTATGTGATCGGCATGTTGCTGCCGGCCTGCATTGGCGCGTGGCTGGGGCCGCGGCTGCTGCGCTGGTAACGGCGTGTGCCGGTCAACGCGAGTGGGCGCCCGTCACGGCTTCAGGAAGCGTTGCGCCAGGGCTTCGTAAAGCGGCGGCGCGAATAGCCTGGATACCTGGCTCGAAACGAGCGCCGTTGCCATCAACGAGATCACGAGCGCGTGGCCGTCGATCATTTCGATGACGATGACGAATGCCGTGATCGGGCTCTGCGTGACGGCGGCAAGATAGCCGACCATGCCGAGTGCGATCAGCATCGGCAACTGCATCTGGCCGAACACCATGTGCAGCACATTGCCGATGCCCGCGCCGATCGCCAGCGACGGCGCGAAGAGGCCGCCCGGCGTGCCCGGCAGATACGAGCCGACCATCGAGGCCATTTTCAGCACGGGATAGGCCACGCCGAGCTGCGAGTGGCCTTCGAGCATGCCGCGCGCTTCCGCATAGCCGCTGCCGAACAGATTGCCGCCGCTCGCCACGCCGATCGCGGCGATGAACAAACCGCACAGGGCGCCGAACACCACGGGCCGCTCCTTTCGGAGAACGAACAAGCGGGCGGGCATCCATCGCTCGGTGTTGAGCAGCAGCCAGCAGAATACGCCGCCCGCGAGGCCGGTAATCACGCCAACGAGAATGACGGCGACGGCGAGCAGATCGGGCAAATGGCCGCTGATGGCGATCGTGCCGAAATACACATAGTTGCCTTGCAGCGCGAGTGAGACGACACCCGCAAAGATGATCGCCGTGATGATCACGCCGCTCGTTCGCGCCTCGAAGCTGCGCGTGAGTTCCTCGATAGCGAAGACCACGCCTGCGAGCGGTGCATTGAACGCGGCAGAAAGGCCCGCGGCCGCGCCCGCAAGCGCGAGCTTGTATTCGAGGCCGACGCCGTACATGCTGCGCAGCCGCGCCGGGTAGAAACGCCGGAGGCTGTACATCAGCGCGGCGCCCACGTGGATGGTCGGCCCTTCGCGCCCAATCGTGAATCCGCCGAGAATCGCAAGGAACGACAGGGCGATTTTGCCGATCAGGATGCGCAGCGTGAGCAGACGCGGGCCGAATTCGCGCACGTCGTGCAGCGTCGCGATGACCTGCGGGATGCCGCTGCCCTCCGAACCCGGAAACCAGCGGCGCGTGGCCCAGACGCAGAACGCGCTGATTGCCGGTGTGATGAGAATCGGCAGCCACCGGTGATGAGTGGTCATCTGCAAAAAAAGCGCGTAGCCGAAGTCGACGAGCCGCGCATACATGACCGCGACGAGCCCCGTCGCGATCGCGCCAAGCCAGAACACGCCGAAATACAGCCAACGCCGCCGGCTGCGCAAGATCGTACGACTATCTATAAGGTCGGAAACTCGCATGAAACGGCTTGGCCAAACTCCCTTTTCTGAAGCATTGCCGGTCGAGCCGCAGCGAGGGCGACACGACCGATTTTCGGGAGGTTACCACGCACGCGATTTACGCCGCCAGCCAGTTCCACCAAAGCGCCTTAGCGCATGCCCCCGCTCGCGACGATATGTTCGCCCGTCAACCATTTGGCATCGTCCGATGCGAGGAACACCACGGCCGAGGCGATATCGTCGGGCTGCCCCACGCGTCCGAGCGGCGTTTGGCTGACTGCAAGGCTTTCGAAATCCGAACCGATGACGCCAGCCGTGTGTGCGCCTTCCGTCTCGACCACGCCGGGATTGATCGCATTCACGCGGATTTTCCGCGGCCCCAGTTCGCGAGCGAGCACGCCGGTGATCGCATCCACGGCGCCCTTCGTGCCGCTATAGACAGCCGTTGTCGGCGGCGTGAGCGTCGTCACGACCGAACTCACGTTGATGATGCTCGCGCCCTCGCCAAGATGCTTCACGGCCGCTTGCGTCGTGAGCAGCACGCCGAGCACGTTCGTGTCGAACTGCTTGCGGTATTGCGCCTCCGTGAACTCTTCGATCGGCGCGAATTCGTAGACGCCCGAGTTGTTCACGAGGATGTCGAGCCGACCGTAAGTTTCGACGGCCGCACCGATGATCCCTTGCGCGTCCGCCGCCTTCGACACGTCGCCGCCAACGGCAACCGCCTTGCCTCCGGCCGCCGTAATCGCGCTCACGACCGCATCCGCGCCCGCCTTGCTGCTCGCATAGTTGACCACCACCGAAGCGCCTTCGGCCGCGAGGGCGCGGGCGATAGCGGCGCCGATGCCTTTCGACGCGCCCGTGACAACCGCCACCTTGCCTGCAAGTTTGCTCATCATGTTCTCCGCACCGTAAGTTGCACCATCGACTAGGAACCGGCCTCTTGAGTTGCACGAACCAATCGGCCGGCGACGAGTAAGAATGTAGAGATCCGCGCCGCCGCGATAAAGCGGCCGGGCGCGAACAGACTGGCGGGATCAACCGAACAATCGGGGCAAAGTTGAACAAACTGGAGTCAGCGGGCGCGGAAACTCCAGTGGCTTCGACTGCAAGCGTCTTTACCAGCGTTGGTGGACGTGCGGCGCGATAAGGCGTTCGTATACGTCCCGCGCGTGTTGCATGGCTGCATCGGACAGTGGCGCGAGGCTTGCCGCCGAGACATTCGACGCCGCCTGGGCCGCGTTCTTGCTGCCCGGAATGATGACCGAGACGGCATCTTCCATGAGTATCCAGCGCAGGGCGAGTTGTGCCATAGAGGCGCCCACCGGGACCAGGCCGCGCAGTTCGTCGACCGCCTTCAAGGCGACGTCATACGGCACGCCCGAGAACGTTTCGCCGACGTCGAACGCCTCGCCATGGCGATTGAACGCACGGTGATCGTCTGGCGCGAAAACAGAGTCGGCGGACAACTTGCCGGTGAGCATGCCGCTCGCCAGCGGCACGCGCGCGATGACCGCAACGTTCTTCTTTTGCGCCTCCCTGAAAAACAGATCGGCAGGACGCTGGCGGAACATGTTGTAAATGATCTGCACCGAAACCACATTGGGATATTCGATCGCCTTCAGCGCTTCTTCCACTTTTTCGACCGAAACGCCGTAAAAGCGGATTTTGCCGGCGGCGACAAAGTCGTCCATCGCGTCGAACACTTCGGGACGGTAATAGACTTCGGTCGGGGGGCAGTGCAGTTGCACCAGGTCGAGCGTGTCGACACCCAGGTTCGAGAGACTCCGGTCGATGAAGCCTTCGAGTTCGCGCTTGTTCAGATAGCCGCTGGTCACGTGCGGGTCGAGCCGCCGGCCGAGTTTGGTGGCCACGATGGGACGCTCGCCGCCGCGTTCCCGTAGCACGTCGCGGATAATGCGCTCCGAGCGGCCGTCGCCGTAGACGTCGGCGGTGTCGATGAAAGTGACGCCGTTATCGAGCGCGGCGTTCAGCGCGGCTCTCGCATCGTCTTCGGCAACGCTGCCCCACGAACCGCCGATTGCCCATGCCCCAAACCCGATTTCGGACACATTCCAGCCGGTACGGCCGAATTTTCTCTTTGAAAGCGTCATTTACGTGCTCCTCCTGTGGTTGGCGAAATTACCTCGCCGGCGTTTCAATGGCCTCTGCGCCCGTAGTTTAGCGGGCTGTTGGCGCATTGCCATCTTTTCGCCCCCTCGCGTTGGCTTCGAGCACGGTGGTGGCAGGAGGTGGCGGCAGCCTATGCCGCTCTGGTGGTTGTCAATGGCCCCGCACTTCCGGCGAGGTAAGCACGTCTAACGTCAAAATTGAAACTCAGGAGGCCGTAACGTTTTTTTCGCCCGAACAAGGGCACTTCGTGACACAGGAGCGGCGCCGACGCGCGCGCCCCGTCACGGTCTCCGCCTCAAATCGGCTTTTCGATCGCCGCCTGGCCGTGAGGCGTAAGCGTCTGGAGCCCGTCCTTGTCGAAGCCGCTATACGACCAGTCCAGCTTTCCGGCGGTCGTAGCGACCGAGCGGGTTAGACCGATGCCGTATTCAGTCAGATACGTTCGACGCGTCTTGTTCTGGACGATGCCATCTTTCGTTTGCTCGCAGTCCAGGTCGATCGCTTTGCCAGTCAGCGCGGCGTTGAACTGGGAAGCCGGATAGTAGCGGCTTGCATGACAGGTCCACGTGAGCGGCCGGAAGTTGACGATCTGAACCGTCGTGCCGAACTTGAAGGTCGTCGTATAGGTTTCATCCTCCTGCGGCGCGTTGAAAGCAAACTCGCCGTTGTCGGCATCATGCGCGACGAAGGGGATGAACGCCGCTGTCTGCGCGTAGTTCGCCGTTTCTTCTTTCAGGCTGTAAATGTTGAGGTAGGAGAGGCTGAACGTTGCGGCTGCGGGAACACCATTCGCCGAGCTTTCATACACCTGCTGGACCATGCCCGTATCTTGCGCGTTGATCAGCACGGTTTTGAAGTCGCGCTCGATTCCGGCTGTGCCAACGTGCCCCGTTACCTTGCCAAGCACCGTCAAGACCTTGAACGGCAGTTTGTGCGTACCCGCTGCCGGCATTTTGTCGCGAAGGCTCGTGGGCAATGAGTCCACGCCAAAGTGTGCCGCGAGATAGCCGGGCTTGTCGTTGGCCATATCCTTGACCGGCACGAACTGGACACATCCGGACAATAGCGCAACGGAGGTGATGGAAGTGCCAACGAGCAGGCGGGCTATTCTGTTTCGCATCTTTTTCTTCGATTCTCTGTCAACGGTTGGAGCGCCGGCCAAACGAGCACGGCTTGGCATACATATCGGCGCTGCGGGAGAGTTCTTTAATCGAAGACCGAAGCGGGGCGGGGGGCTGCGAAACCGAGGGAGTCGAGGGAGGAAGCTAGCGGTCCTCGCCGTGCCCGAGTTGCTCGAGGTACGTCCAGGGATATATGCCGCGTGCATGGCCGTCGCTGAACGCGAGTTGCACGCCGTAGCCCATCGGCTCGATGGCGAGCAGCGTCACGTCCGGTGCGGCCGCGGGCGCGACGCCGCCGAGCCGCACGCGCCGGCAGGCTGCGCACGGGCAGGCTGCGCGCAGCCGGACGTGGTCCACGCGTTGTATTTCGCCCGTTGGCCAGCACAGCGTGAGCGCTCGCGTGACGGAGTCGTTGCGGACTTCGAGCGGCGTTTTCATGGCGCTGCGCCCTCGATCTGCCCGATCGCGATGCGCACGGCCTTGCGCACTTCGGGATCACGGTCTTGTACCGCGCTTTGCAGCGCCGCCAATGATTCCCGCGCGGCCAGTTCGCCTAGCGTGAGCGCCGCTTCTTTGCGTAAATTGCTGATCGAGTGCGTGAGCAGCGTGGCGACGGCGGCGGCGGCTTTCGCATCGCGTAGCTGGCCGAGCGCGCGCGCCGCGCGCAGCCGGACCTGCCAGTACGCGTCGCCGAGCGCGACGACTAGCGGTTCGAGCGACGTGGCGGCGCGCAATTTGCCGAGCGTCGTCGCGGCTTCTTCGCGCACTTGCCAGGCGTCGTCGCGCAGCGCCGTGAGCAGCGCGTCGAGCGTGGCCTGATCGCCAGGCGACGCGAATCCAAGCGCGCCAACGGCCGCACGGCGGACCTCAGGATGCGCGTCGCTGGCGGCGAGCGCGGCGAGCGCCTTAAGCGCGCGTGCCTCCTTGAGCCAGCCAAGCACGGCCACGGCTTCGAGCCGCACGTCGGCCTCTGTATCCGCGAGCGCGTGCAGCGCCGGCTCGAAGGCATCCGCAAAGCGCAGTTCGCGCAGGCCGCGCAGCGCCGCGCGGCGCACAAACGGTTCGGGCCGCGTGGCCCAGCGGCGCAGCACGTGACCCGACGACTGGGCTTTCAGCTCCGAAAGACTTTGTGCCGCGGCTTCGCGCACGTCGTCGTCGGTGTCGAGCAACGCGGTGCAGAGCGCTTGAACGACGTCGTCGTCTTCCCACGAGGCCAGCACGACGGCGGCTTCGCGCCGCACATCTGGAGCGGGGTCGTCGCGCAGCGCGGCGATGAACGCCGGCAGCAGCGCTTCATCTTCGAGATCGGCGAGTTCGAAGAGCGCGATGCGCCGCACGGCGGGATCGGCGTCGGCCAGGCGCGCGAGCAAGGCGCTCGCTTCGGCGCTCAGGTGCTGCGGGTTCGGTAAGGTGGGAGCGGAAGCGGTCATGGGCAAAGGCGGTCGTCTGGTGGGCGCTCAGGTAGTGTTTCGGGTGACGTAGAAGGCGCTTGCGGGCTACGCCGTTTCGCGCAACAACGCGAGACAGCGGCGCTTGATGTCGATGAATCCGGCTTCGGTCGTGCTCTCGTCGCTACGCGGCCGCACGAGCGGCACCGCAATATCGGCGATTAGGCGCGCGGGTCGTTGCGAGAGCATCAGGATGCGGTCGCCGAGAAACAGCGCTTCGTCGATGTCGTGTGTAACGAACACGACGGTCGTGCGGATCTGCGCCCAGATGTCGAGCAACAGCGTTTGCATCATGCGGCGCGTTTGGGCGTCGAGTGCGCCGAAGGGCTCGTCCATCAGCAGAATGCGTGGACGGTTGATCAGCACGCGCGCGATCTCCACACGCTGCTGCATGCCGCCCGACAACTGCGCGGGATAGTGCGACTCGAACCCCGCGAGGCCGACCAGCGCGAGCAGTTCGGCGGCTTCGCGCCGGCGCTCGCTTGCCCCAACGCCCTTCATCTTCAGGCCGAAGGCCACGTTGTCGATCACACGCTTCCAGGGGAACAGCGTGTGCTGCTGGAATACGAGTCCACGCTCGGGATGCGGGCGATCGACCGCGAGACCGTCCACGGCGATTTCGCCGTGCGTGGCCGGCAGGTGCCCCGCAATGGCGCCGAGCAATGTGGACTTTCCGCAGCCGGACGGCCCGAGCACGCAAACGAACTCGCCGGGCGCGATATCGACGTCGAGCGAGTCGAGTGCGGCGAAGCGCGCGTGCGGCGGCCCGACCTCCACGGTCAACGAGCGCACGTCAATGCGCCCGGGCGCGTGGGACACCGGGGCCCGGACGCGGGCTTGCGGCTGGATGGCGGCTGGCATGTTCACTGGCGGGCTCCCCGCAGGCGATACCACGGCGTCAACGCTGCGCCAATGCGCTTGACGAGCAGGCTGCTGCCCATGCCGAGTACGCCGATCAGTGCCATGCCGACGACGATATCGGCGTAGTTCTGCAACGTATAGGATTCCCAGGTGAAATAGCCTATGCCGCATTGACCGGCGATCATCTCCGCGGTCACGAGGCAGAACCAGGCGGTGCCCATGCCGATGGAAAGGCCCGTGAAAATCGAAGGCGCCGCACCTGGCAACACCACTTCCGTGTAGAGCGACAGCGAGCCGGTGCCGAGACCTCGCGCGGTGGCGACGAGGCGGGGATCGACGGCCTCCACGCCGTGGATCGTGTTCAGCAAGATGGGAAACAGCGCGCCGATGAACGTGATGAACATCATGCTCAGTTCCGAAGAGGGAAACATCAGGATCGCGAGCGGAATCCACGCGACCGCCGGGATGGGCCGCAGCACTTCGAGCGGCGGCAGCAGCACATCTTCAAGCGCGCGATAGCGGCCGATTGCGAGTCCGAGCCCGACGCCGACCACAGCCGCCGCGCAGAAGCCGGCCAGCACGCGCGTCAGGCTCGCGGCGAGATGCATCGGAAGTTTGGGCGAATGGAGTAGCGCCCAGAGCGCGGGAATGGCGTCGGCGGGTGAGGGGACGTTCGCGAACGTGACGATGCCAAGCGATAGGCGGTAATGAACGGCCGCTTGCCAGGCGGCCACGAACAGCACGATCGATCCGGCGCGCCAGGCGCGGCGGCGCATCGGTGCATAGCGCGCCGCGGCTCCAGTCACTGCCGGTTCCTGGGCGACCGGGCGTTGCCGGGCTGCGAGGTCGAGCGTGGCAGACATGCGGACTCCTCATAAAGTGAAGATGAGCGGACAGGACATGGCGTGCTAGCGCGAAGCGAGGGCCTGTTGCGCCCCCGTTTTTGCGGCGGCATAGTCCACGACAGCGCCCGACGTGTGCTGTGCATAGGCATCGGCGCCCGCCTTCTGCAGGAAGGCGGTGACGCCGCCATGCGCGTCGCGCACGTACCAGGCGTCGGAAGCGAAGAGCTTCTGGCCGCTGTCGTGGTCCTGCACGTACACCGCGCGCACCTTGCTGCCGGACTGTTCAAGCTTCGCGAGCGCAGCGAAACCTTCCGCCGCGCTTGCATAGTTGCGCACGTGCGCCTCGTTTGCGACCCACACCTGCGTGACCGCGAGGGGATCGCGAATGGGCTTGCCGGTCAGCGCGTCATTTGCCAAAAGCGGTTGGCGCGCGTAGTTTTTCAGCGCGGCGTCATAGTCGAGCCCCGACTCCTTGAACGCTTCGCGGATGTAGCGGTCGTCGACGAACGTGTTCGCATCGAGCGTGACATCCGTTTTCTTGAGCAGTTTCAACGTGTCGATGGCGGTCGCCACCGCCTGGCGGTACTCCGGCTTCCAGGTGAGATCGCGCGTTTGCAGGCCGAGCGGGCCGTGATAGAGATAATCGACAGGCGCTTCGATGCCCGTCACTTTCTCGATCAGCAGACTATATTTTTCGGGATCCTCTGCGATCAGGCGGTTCGCCTCGATTGCTGTGCGCAGATACGCGACCACGACTTCGGGATACTTCTGTGCATACGCGGCATCGACGAGCGCGCCGTGGAAGGTGGGCGCATGGCTTTGTGCGCCGTCATAGATCTTGCGGGCGATGCCGCGATACGGGAAGAGGTCGGCGAACGGCACGAAGTCGGCGTGCGCGTCGATCTTGCCCGCCTTGAGCGCGCTGCCGGCCACTTCCGGCGCCTGCGTGATGATGTTCACGTCGGTATCCGGGTTCCAGCCTTGTGCCTTGATTGCACGCAGCAGCATGCCGTGCGAGGTCGAGGCGAACGGCACCGAGATTGTCTTGCCCTTCAGGTCGGCGATCGAATGCACCGGCGAATTGACGGGCACGACGATGCCATTGCCGCTGCCCTCGGTGCTGCCTTCGAGCACGGTGATGAAGAGGCTCTTTCGCCCGGCCTTCTCATACGCCGCGCCGTTGAGCGAGCCCGGGAAATCCGCCATGGCGCCGAAGTCTAGCTTGCCCGCTACCATTTCGTTCGTGAGCGGCGCACCGGAAGTGAAGTCTTTCCACTGCACGTCGTAAGTGACGGTCGCGTATTTGCCGGTATGCGGCAGATACTTGTGGAGCAAATGCAATTCTCGGATCAGGAGGCCGCCCGTCGCGCAGTTGATGGTCGTGTCCTGGGTGCCGATCGCGACGCGAATCGTCTCGGCCTGGGCGGACATTGCAACGGCGAACACAAGCGGTGCGGCGAGAAGGCGAAGAATCCGTTGGCGTGTTTTCATGGCTTTTTTGGCGAGCAATATGGGGACCGTCGTGGAGTCGCAGCGGCTAGCGCAACAGGTACGGAATGTCGACCTTGACTGCGCCGGTCGGGCAGTCGCGTTCGCAGGGCATGCAATACCAGCATTCGTCGAATTGCATGTATGCCTTGCCTTTGCTCACATCGATCGCGAGCAGGTCGAGCGGGCACACGTCCACGCATACCGTGCAGCCCTTGTCGGCAATGCAGCGGTTTTCGTCGATCGTGACGGGCGCACTGCTGCGCTGGAAAATTTCGTGCGGCGTGTAGGCCATTTTCGGATTCCTCAGTGTTCGGTGGCGAGTTCCGCGGATTCGCGAATGCGCAGCTGATCGTAGGCGCCTCGATCCGCTTGCGCGAGCGGGACGATGTACGGCTCGACCGCGCGCTTTTCGCTCGTCATCCTGCCGGATGCGTCCTTGCGCAGGTGCGTGTGGCAGAACCAGTCGGCGTCGTTGCGCTGCGGGTAATCGACCCGGTGGTGATACAGGCCCCAGCGGCTTTCGGTACGGAACAGCGAGGCGCGCGCGGCCATCTCCGCGCAGTCGCGAATGGCACGCACTTCGGCGGCGCGCATCAACTCGTGCGCATTGTTGGCCTTGATCGACTCGATGTCTTCGGCGATTTCGTCGAAGCGCTGCAAGCCGATCTCCATCTTGCGCGTGACCTTGGGCGGCTGGAGATAGTCGTTCACCATGCGGCGCAGCTTGTACTCGACCTGCGCCGGAGGGAGTCCGTTTTCGCGTTCGAGCGGCGCATAGATGCGCGCGCGTTCGGCGGCGATCTGGCCTTCGGCGAGGCTCGCGTGCTCGCGGCCCGCCACGTATTCGGCCGCGTTCGCGCCCGCGAACCAGCCGTAGGTGAACGCGCCCAGCATGTAGTTGTGAGGCACCGCTGCCATGTCGCCTGCTGCGTACAAGCCGGGCACGGTCGTCTCGGCTCGCGAATTCACGTAGACGCCCGACGCGCTATGCCCGCTGCAAAAACCGATCTCGGAGATATGCATCTCGACCATCTGCTGCCGGTAGTCGGTGCCCCGGCCCGCATGAAAGCGGCCGCGGCTCGGGCGCTCGTTGGTGTGCAGGATCTGCTCGATGGTCTGGATCGTTTCTTCGGCGAGATGATCGAGCTTCAGGAACACGGGGCCGTTGCCGCTCTGCAGTTCCTGATAGAACTCCCACATCATCTGGCCGCTCCAGTAGTCGCATTCGATGAAGCGCTCACCCTTGCCGTTCGCGGTGAAGCCGCCCAGCGGCCCGGTGACATACGCACATGCCGGTCCGTTGTAGTCCTTAATAAGTGGATTGATTTGAAAGCATTCCAGGTTCGCGAGCGCGGCGCCGGCGTGGTACGCCATGGCGTAGCCGTCGCCCGCATTCGTGGGATTCTCGTAAGTGCCCATCAGGTAGCCGGAGGAGGGCAGGCCGAGGCGCCCGGCCGCGCCGCAGCACAGGATCACGGCCTTCGCGCGCACCACGTGGAACTGCGCCGTGCGGCAGTCGAAACCGAGCACGCCGCTTACGCGGCCCTGCGAGTCCGTCATGAGCCGCGTGGCGACGATGCGATTCGTGATCTCGATGCGCGCGCGCTTGAGCTGCCGGTACAGGATCTTTTTCACGTCGTGCCCTTCGGGCATGGGCAGCACGTAAGCGCCCATGTGATGGACCTTCTTCACGGCGTAGTCGCCGTTACCGTCCTTCTCGAACTTCACGCCCCAGCGGTCCAGTTGCTCGATGGTCGTGAAGCTGTGCCGGGCATACGCATACACGGCTTCCTGATCGACAATGCCATCGTTAGCGACGGTGATCTCGCGCGTGTACTGCTCGGGCGTGGCGTGGCCGGGAATGATGGCGTTGTTCAGGCCGTCCATGCCCATCGAGATCGCGCCGCTGCGCTTGACGTTGGCTTTTTCGAGCAGCAGCACCTTGAGCGCCGGGTTACGCTCCTTGGCCTTGATTGCGGCCATTGGGCCGGCCGTGCCGCCGCCGACGACCACGATGTCGTATTCGAGCACTTCGGTATTCATTGCGTTTTCCTTCCCCTTGCACGGGTTTTCTGGCGGTCGACGCGCAGCCGGTACTGGAAGGCGTCGCCGCGGAAGTACAGGTATTCGTAATCGATGGGGTTACCGGATGCGTCGTGCGTCAGGCGCTCGATGCGCAGCACGGGGCTGCCGTCTTCCACGCGCAGGGCGCGGGCGATGTCGTCGTCGGCGAGAATCGCGTCGATCGACACATCGGCATGACCGAGCGGCACGCCGCAGTCGTTCTCGAGAATCAGGAAGATGTCGCGCGTGGCGAGATCGGCGTTGGCGAGCCGCTTGCCGAGCGCTTCGGGCACCCACGTGAGTTCGAGCGAAACGGGTTCGCGGTTGAGCATGCGCACGCGGTGGATTTCCGCGACTGGCGCGCCTTCCGCCAGGTTTAGACGTTGCGCGATGTGGCGATCGGCTTTGATGATTCTGAAACTGCGCAACTGGTTGACGATTTCGTAGCCCATCGACGACATCGCTTCTGCGAAGCCTTGCAGCGATGTCACGTTCTGGAATGCCTTGGGCTTCGAGACGAACGTGCCCTTGCCGTGCAGCCTGAAAACGAGGCCCTCCTTTTGCAGATCGCCAAGCGCCTGGCGCACGGTAATGCGGCTGACCCCGAACAGGGCGCATAGCTCGTGTTCAGAGGGCATTTGGCTGTGCGGCGCGTAGGTGCCATTCAGGATGCGCTCGCGCAGGGTGTCCTTGATCTGGACGTAGAGCGGCTGGGGGGAAAGCGCCACCAGATTCGTTCGTGACATGGTTGGCTTGTCATAACAAGATGGATGTGCAGTCTAGTCAGGCTTTCATCTGCGACAAACGAACGAATTCTGATATCTATTTCGTGTGTTTCTGGTTGGCGCTGTGTTGTTGTGGATTTCGACGTTACTACGGAAGAGGCTGGTTTGTGGTTGTGGCTGTTTTGGCCTTTCCTTGTGTTCGCGTCGGTATGCCAGTGTTGCCCCTGTGCGGGGCGGCACCTACTTTCTTTGCAGCGGCAAAGAAAGTAGGCAAAGAAAGCCGCTCACACCGCTAGTGCCTGCCACGGTTCATCTCGCGCCACCACAGTTAGTGGCTCCGGAGCGTCTGTCACCACTTGCCTCCAAGCGGAGTGACAAGGCGCTCATCCTTCCGGCGGCGCTACGCGCGCCGAAGGCGCATAACCCAAACCCGAATGTCCTGGCAGAAAGATCGGTTTCCCCTGCAGACCCGGCCGCGGCGCGCGTAGCGAGCCGCGGGATGAATGAGCCCTTTGTCACTGACCTGGGTGGTGCGAGGCGACAGACGCTCCGGAGCCACTGGCATGTACGGCCAGAGGTGAACTGTGGCAGGCGCTGGCGGTTTGAGCGGCTTTCTTTTGCCTACTTTTCTTTGCCGCCGCAAAGAAAAGTAGGTGCCGCCCCGCACAGGGGCAACACTGGCATACCGGCGCGAACACAAGCAAAGGCCACCGCGTTCAACTCATAGAAGGTTTTCTACGAGCCACCTCAAACTAACCACTCCGGTGAGTTCGTGCAGCCGCTTGCCGATTTGTTCGTTTATTACCCGAACAAGCGGAATCAATCGGCGCGCGCGCGTGCGACTATCGATTTTCTGGCGGAGCGGTTCAAGCGGCACGCTGCGGTGCCTGCGCCCGCGCAATCGGGCGAGTGAATTGCGGCAGCGAATTGTCTGTGCGCCGCGCAGAGAATCCATCCGGCTGGAAAGACAGGGGCGATCGTGACAGCCGGCCAATGTTTGCGGTAACGTGCCCGTTCGCAGAGGCTGGAATGACGCGACGAACAGGAGAGAGACAAATGGCAAAACGAGTCATGGTGACCGGCGGCAGCGGCCTTGCCGGAAAATGGGTGGTCGAGAACCTGATGGCGAACGGCTACGAAGTGTTGAATCTGGACCGAGTGCCCATGCCGAAGCGCACCGTGCGCACGTTGATCACAGACATTACGGACGCGGGCCAGGTCTTCAATGCGATCGCGTCGACCACCGCGCCGGTGGAATTCGCCGACGACCTGGAGCCGAAGCCGGTCGATGCGATCGTTCACTTCGCGGCGATTCCTCGCATCATGTTGACGACCGATAACGAGGTCTACCGCATCAACGTGATGGGGACCTACAACATTCTGGACGCCGCTTCGAAACTGGGGGTCCGCAAGGTGATCGTGGCCTCGAGCGAGACGACTTACGGCGTGGTGTTCGCCCACCGGCATCGCGATCCCGCGTACTTTCCGCTCGACGAGAACTATCCGGTCGATCCGATGGACAGCTACGCGACGTCGAAAGTGGTCAACGAGGTGACCGCGAAGGCATTCCAGGCGCGCACCGGGTCGGACATCTACTGCTTTCGAATTGGCAACGTGCTCGATCCCGAGGACTACGCAAAGTTCTCCACGTGGCTCAAGGACCCCGCGCTGCGCAAGCGCATTGCGTGGAGCTATATCGACGGGCGAGACCTCGCCAACGCGTGCAGGCTGGCCATCGAAACGGACGGGCTCGGTTTCGAGATCATGAACGTCGCGGCGGACGATGTGTCTTCCGACTTGCCGACCCAGACCCTGCTGGATCGCTACTATCCGGGCGTGCCGGTCAAGAAGCCCCTCGGCGAGTTCGAGACGCTGCTCAGCAACGAGAAGCTCAAACGGCTGCTTGGCTGGCAGCAACAGCACTACTGGCGCGACGAGGCGAAACGCTTCAATCCGTAAGCGCTGCATACGAACAGGGCCAGCGCGTGCTGGCCCTGTTCACGAGAGCGACACGCCAGGTGTTACGCAGCCAGCTTGAGCGCTTGCGAGAAGTCCGCGATCAGATCGTCGATATCCTCGATGCCCGCCGAAAGCCGCAGCATGCCGTCGGATATGCCCATCGACTTGCGCGTTTCTGCGCCGGCTTCGAAGAAGATCGTCGGCGCGACGGGAATGATGAGCGTGCGTGTGTCGCCGAGACCGGTCGCCTTGATCGGCAGTTCGAGCGCGTTGACAACGTCGATCATGCGCTCGGCGTTGAGCAATTCGAACGAGAGCAGCCATGACGCGCCCTTGAACAGCGCCTGTGCGACTTCGTATTGCGGATGGCTCTTGAGGCCCGGATAGAACACTTTGCCAATGGCTGAGTGGCCTTCGAGAAACTGCGCGAGCGCGAGCGCATTGTCGCTGCTTTGCTTCACGCGCAGGGCCAGCGTTTCCGCACCCATCGCGATGGCGTGCGCCTGCTCCGAAGACAACGACGCACCCATGTCGCGCAGGCCTTTCTTGCGGATCTGCAAGAGCCCCTGATCCTTCGCCGCCGAACGCCGATAGTCGTCGGCGATATTCGGATACGCGCTCCAGTCGAACAGGCCCGTATCCGTCACCGCGCCGCCGAGTGCGGCGCCATGGCCCGCGATGGTCTTCGTCAGCGAGTTGATGACGAGGCTCGCGCCGACCGCCTTCGGCTGGAACAACGCGGGCGAAGTAATCGTGTTGTCGACGACGTAGGCAATGCCGCGCTCGCGGCACAATTCGCCGATGCCTTGCAGGTCGGGAATCTGTGTGCCCGGATTCGCGATGGTTTCGACGAACACCATGCGCGTATTCGGCTGGATGGCGTTCTTCACGTTCGCGGCGTCGCAGGCGTCGACGGTCGTGACTTCCACGCCGAGCGTGCGCAACGTGCCGAACAGGCTGTTGGTGTTGCCGAACACGTAACGGCTCGACACGAGATGATCGCCCGCGCGCAGCAGCGTGAGGAAGGTTGCCGTGATCGCGGCCATGCCGGTGCTGAAGCAGACCGTGCCGGTGCCGCCTTCCAGGCTCGTGATCTTGCGCTCTAGCGCGGCGGTCGTGGGGGTGCCCTGGCGCGCGTAGTTGAAGCCGCCTTTCTTCGTGCCCTGAAACACGCCAATCAGGTCCTCGACGCGCTCGAAACCGTATTGCACGGACGTGTGAATCGGTTGACGCACGCCGCCGTGCTCGGTGCCCGCGATTCTGTCGCCGTGAACGATGCCGGTGGTGAAGCCTTGCTTGCTCATTCTTACTCCGTTTCTCAAGTCGATTGCATTTGGCACATTATCGCCTGTAACGCGTGTTGCTGGCATTGGGGCGCGCGGCGCCGGTGTTCCCAATGCGCGGCGCGCGCTAACGCAGTTCGGACTCCGACGGTTCCAGCACACCGCGCAGCTTCCCGAGCATCCAGTTCACCAACACGTTGTTGTGCCGGTAGTGATTCCATGTGGGAATCTGGCGCGCGCCCAGAATGCGTTTGAACTCATAGGACGTGGCCCCCAGCTCGATTTCCTCAAAGCCTTCGCGAATGCCGAATTCGACCGTGCGAATGAACATGGCGAAGTACAAGCCGTATTCGTGACTCCTGGCATAGTCGAGCCCGATATAACGGTTGACGAGGTGCCGTCCCTTGCCGATCAACTGGGTGAAGCCAATCAACTCGTCGTCCAGAAAGTACAGCAGATAATGGCTGAGGCTGCGGGTATTGGCGAAATACTCCGGCGTGAGCTTCTCGAACTTCAACTCGGCTTTTTGCCAGGTGTTCAGATACAGCGCATGCACTTTGGCGACGAGATGATCGGGTAGCCCCGCGCACTCTTCATAGCGCAGCGCGGCGGCTTTCTTCAGTTTGCGCTTGAGCAGGTTTCTACGGTCGCTCTTCATCGCCTGATAGTAGTCCGGGCCGATCGACAGCACAGGCACGGGCAGGCCTTTTGCCGCAACGAAGCCGCGCAGCGGCAAATCCTCGGCGAATCCCTTGTAGGCGAGCAGGCTCCCTTTCTTCGCAAGCGCCGTGCTGATGGCCGCGAGCGTTTCCTGCGAGACTTCTCCCTGGATGCGGCCGGCGTCTACCGTCGGATGCCCGATGCAGGCCAGCTTGAAGCGGATCCAGCTCAAGCTGCGCTTCAGCCAGCCGTTGGGGAGCAAGGTATTGAGCCGGAAATCCATGACGAAGTAGGGCGCCACGGTAACGAGCGCGCTGTCCCGGTACACGGCGAAGTAGCCAAAGCTGAAGTCGTCCAGCCGAGCCGTCTGAAAGGCCTGGTAAAACTCCGCCCCCTCCGGCTCGTCGGGCAGAAACCCCTCCGGCGCAGTGGCCAGATCCTCGATGTGCAGCATGGGTTGCGGTCCCCTTTTATTCTGACTGTGTTGTTGACTGCCGGAAATTGGGCACCGATTGTCGGCGATCTTCGCTTCGTTGTCGAATGGCCGGCAGCGCCCGTGCCGGCGGTTCAGACATTGTCGACGCGGGTCATAGTTGCGAATCGAGGAGGGCGGCCACGCGTTCGAGCAGCCTTTCGCGCAGCGACCGGCGGCGCCAGTCGTCAAGCGTGATGTGTTTCGCGAGGGCAGCGTCGGCATCGAAAATGGCGGTCTGCTGGCGCGCAAAATCGCGGTCGTAGATGTTGAGATTGGCTTCGTCGTTGAGCTTGAACGAGCGGCTGTCGAAGTTAGTCGAGCCGACCGACACCAGATATTCGTCGACGACGATTACCTTGCAGTGGAACATCGTCGGCTGATACTCGTACATCTCCACGCCCGCCGCGAGCAGGTCGCCCCAGCACGCGCGCGATGCCTCGCGCACCGTGTGGGTGTCAATGCGCTTGCCGGGCGTGATGATGCGCACCTTCACGCCGCGCTTCGCCGCTTCGACGATTGCGTTGATCGTCAGTTTGTCCGGCACGAAGTACGCCGTCGACAAGTGGATGGTGTGCGCCGCGGCGGTGATCGCCATGAGGTACATCAGCTCCATGTCGTCGCTGCCGCCCGACGGCGAACTGCTGAACATGTGCGCGAGGCCGTTGCTCGCGGCGTCAATCTCCGGAAAGTATTGCGGGCCGTGCAGCACATTGCCCGTCGCCTTGACCCAGTTGTCCATGAAGACTGCCTGCATCTGTCCGACCGCCGGGCCTTCAACGCGAAAGTGCGTATCGCGCCAGTGTTTTTCATCCTGCGCGTGGCCGGTCCATTCGTCGGCGATACCCACGCCGCCTGTAAAGCCGACGCGCCCGTCGATCACGAGCAGCTTGCGGTGCGTGCGGTCGTTCATGCGGCCAAGACCGGTCCAGTGCGGCTTGTGATACAGCACGAGCTGGACACCCGCCTCGCGCAGCATCCGTTGATAGCGCTTGTCCATCTTCGAAGAGCCAACCCAGTCGAGCAGCACATGCACGGCGATACCCGCTTGGGCCTTGTCGGCCAGCACGCGCGCGATTTCCTCGCCGATCGCACCGGACCAATAAATGAAGGTCTCGAAGGTGATGGTGCGCTGCGCCGAGCGCATGCCCTCCAGCATCGAGGGAAAGATTTTGTCGCCGTTCACGAGCGCTTCGAAGCGATTGCCTCCCACGACGGGTGGCCCGAGCAGCAGCCCCATCGAGCGGATGAACTGTGGACTGTCGCTCGCGTAAAGGCGTTTGATCTTGTGCTCGATCTTCTTCTCGCCGCTCGTGAGGTTCGCAATCACAAGGATGATGACGAGCGTCACCGCGACGGTCACGACAATGAGGGCAATTGTCGACATGCGTGGGCCTCGTCTGGCGGATGGATCCGTGGGTGTCCCGGCGCCCGCCTGGGAACGATGCCATGCTGGTAGCACATTGCATGCGCAAGGGGCGCGGAGCGATCGGGATCGGCGCGGATTAGCGCGGATCCGCGGCTTCGGCCATGTCGTCCAGATTCGCCAGCAACTTCATCATGACGCGATGCGCGGCCTTGATCTCGTTGACCGTCACGCCATCGGCCAGGCGGTTGACCCAAGGGGCCTGAAGACACATGGCGGCTTCGAATGCCTGCCTGCCCTCGTCGGTCAAAACGACCAGCTGTGCGCGGCGATGGTGAGGATTTGTCTCGAAGCGCACCAGACCGTCGTTTGCGAGGTCGTTGACGATCCGTTGTACGTTCTGCCGATTGGCCCCCAGATCCCGGGCGATCCAGGCCACTGGCTGTGGGCGCTCTGCGGCACTGATGGCGCCTAGCATTTGCCAGCGCGCGCTCGTGAGCCCGAGGCCTTCGACCAGGCGGTCTCCCGAGGTGAGCAGTCCGTTATTGAGCCGGAAGAGATCGAGCATGATGCTCGACAGGATTTCGCCGGCCGGTGTTCTCGCAGGTTCGTTCATATGGCACCTTATTTTCAAATTGACATCATAATGTCAATTTACTATAAATTGCCCATGATGGGTTGACATCATGCTTACAGAACCAGGAGTGTGCACCATGCTGCAATTACGACCGCTTGATCCTTCCTGCCCGATCGAGTGTCAACTTGCCATTGACGCCGCGCCCGTCGTGCTCGTGAACGTCTTCACACTCGATCTGGCCGATGAGGCGAAGTTTCTCGAGGTCTGGCACGACGACGCCGCATTCATGAAGCAACAACCCGGCTTCATTTCGACGCAACTCCATCGCGCGCTCGGAGAACATCCGGCCTATATGAATTACGCGGTCTGGGAATCCACCGCGCATTTTCGGGCGGCATTCTCGCATCCGGCGTTCCGGTCGAGCCTGGCCGCTTATCCTTCCTCGGTGACCGCATCGCCGCACATCTTCCAGAAGGTTGCCGTGCCGGGTATTTGCGCGAGTTAGGCACGGCCTTCTCCAGTTTCATTCGGCAGGCGAGAGGAAGTGAGGTGAATTCGATCAGGAACGCTTACCACTCGTCACTTGTTAGCAGATTCACTTCCATCGGACTCGCTGGTGCGATGTTCGTCATCTGCGGCGCGGCTCGACATACGATTCTTGACGATGGAATCGCCATGTGGGGACGTGGTCAGTGCTGGCGGGCGGGCCATGGCCATGAACGGTGCCATCATGAGGAGGCCGGCGATGGTGAACGTGGCGTTGAGTCGGCTGAAGTACGTGTACACGCTGTTCTCCCTGACGATGAAGTAAAGGATGACTAAATTATCGATGGATTGACTCGAAGTTCACCAAAAGACCCGGGAAGACGCGTTCCGAGTCCAAAGATTACGATGATCTTACATACCGTAAGCTTTGCTTTCAAGCAGTGGGCTAAGATTTCTCGCGGCGTAACGCCTAACGAATTAGGGGTATGAGCGCGACAGGCGGTGGCCGACGGAGCCGCAAGGTGAGCCGCGGCCGGGCGCGGCTCACATATAGCGAGAATGCGGGCCAGCCTGCGTTGCACAAGCCAGCCGGGTAGAGCGGCCTCAGAGCGCGAGCACGCGAGCCTCGATGCGCGCGAGACGTTTGACGTGGCGTGGCGCGGGTACGAGATCGGCGCCGGAGAACAGCACGGGGGCGCCATGCTGCGCGTCGAGCGCTTTGTCCCCGCATTCGTACGCGATGACCACCTGCTCGCCAACGGGCGTGTTGAACAGTTCGTGCCACGAGAACGTCATGAAGTAACCATCGTGGCCGACGGCGAGGAAGATCATGCGCTTGAAGTCGCCATCCACGTCGTTGCGCAGTTCCGCCTCCCCGAGCAGGTCCGTCAAGCGCACGCCGCGGTAGGGCGCGACCGTGCGGATGAAGCGCTGCGTGGTGTAGCAGCGCAAATCGAACGCCGGGCACGTCACGGCCGGATATTGCCGGAGCGCCTCGAGCGACAGGGACATCGGATGCACGAGGCTACCCGTGAGTTGAAGCGGGGCGCATTGCCCAGCGGCATGGTCGATTGGGGCAGGGGCGGTCGCGATATCCATGTATGAGTCTCCGGGCCGGTATCTGTTCAACGAGCGGGCAATGTCGCGTTCGATATAGCTTCGCGTATATTACGCTGGCGATCTGCCGGAATCAGCTTCGTGAGTGAGATGCCGGACATGCCATAGCGGTTATGTCCCCCGAAGTGGCGCGTTCGGACGCTTGAAGTCAGGCCATGGCGGCATCCCTGAGCCTGAACGCGGCGACGGTCTCGCGAAGCGCGTGCGCCTGTTCGGCCAGCGCATACGTTGCAGCCGATGCTTCCTCCACGAGCGCCGCGTTCTGCTGAGTGACTTCGTCCATTTGCGTGACGGCGATGTTCACCTGTTCGATGCCCGTCGACTGTTCGCGCGACGCCGTCGAAATATCTTGAACGGTGCCGGAAACCCGCTGCACGGCCTCGACGATCTCGTCGATGATCTGGCCGGCGTCGGCCACCTGAGACGATCCGCTTGCGACGTGTTCTTTCGACTGCTCGATGAGCGTCTTGATCTCGCGCGCCGCGCTCGCGCTACGCTGCGCGAGCGTGCGGACTTCGCCCGCGCAACGGCGAAACCGCGGCCTTGTTCACCCGCACGCGCCGCCTCGACGGCCGCGTTGAGCGCGAGAATATTGGTTTGAAATGCGATGCCGTCGATCAATCCGATAATCTCGCCGACCTTGCTCGAGCTGTCGGCGATGGACTGCATCGTGCCGACCACGCCGCGCATCACCGTGCCGCCGCGCGCCGCGGTCTGCGCCGCCGTGCCCGCAAGCGAGCTGACGTGCTCCGCATTCTGGGCGTTCATGCGCACGATCGATGTGAGCTCTTCCATGCTCGCAGCGGTTTCTTCGAGCGATGCTGCCTGCTCTTCGGTGCGCGAGGACAGATTCTGGTTGCCCGAGGCGATCTGCGCGCTCGCGCTCGCCACGCCTTCGGCATTGGCGCGGACCTCGCTCACTACGCGCGCGAGACTCGTCTGCATTTTTGCCAGCGCCATGAGCAACTCCGCCGTTTCGTCGTCGCCCCGCGCATGCAGATCGGTCGACAGGTCACCGTTGGCGACCTCGCGGGCAAAGCCCACGGCGCGCCCCAGCGGGCGCGTTACCGTGCGGCTGAACAGCACGCCGCCCGCCAGCGCGAGCAGGAACGCGACCACCATGAGCACGGCGCTCACGATGGTGGCGTGCGCGGCCTGCACCGCAGCCTGTGCGGCCACCTGTGCGTTGGTGGCGGCAATGGTCTGCGCGGCGCGGTCGAGCAGCTCGGCCGGCGCGCGATCGACACCGGCGACCACGGTATCGCCCGCGACGGGATCGGCGCCCGCGGCCCTGAACGCCTCGAAGCCCTTGCGGTACCCCTGGCCCATCGCCTCATGCGCCGCGGCGAACTGTTCGACGAGCGTGCGCGCAACGCCTTCGGGCAGCTTCGTTTCGAGCGCCGCGGCGAGATCGTTCACGGTACGCTCGCGCTTCTGGAACGCGCCCCAGTAACGATCGAGTTTTTGCGGGTCCTTGCCGCGCAGGAGCGTGTCCTTCCACTCCTGCACTTGCAGCTTGAACTCGACGAGCGTGGCCGAGACCATGCGCTCGTTCGCGGCGGCGTCCTGCACGGTGGTGCGATAGGTATCGATCGCCTGGTTGAGCGTGTGGATGCCGTAAAACGCACCCGCCGACATGAGGGTGAGAGACGCGGCGAAAGCGAGGGGAATCTTGCGGCTGAGCTTCATAGGGGCGAATTGCTGAAAACGCTGGGCGCATGGTGCGCCGACCTCCTTATTACGGCACGCGCCGACCCTTCTTGAGTATTGGCGCATTACGTCGTCTTTCGTGATACGGAAGCCGTCTAAAACCTCTTTCTCGTGCTGTGCTGGCCATCGAAAACGCCTGAGAAAGTCGGACTATTCACGAGCTATTCTAAGAAACGCGTGCTGTTGCACGTGACGGAGATTCGAGAGTTAATATGGGATGCTAATTAAAATCACCGTCACCGTTTGGCACCGCTGCACGTGTCGAAGACCGTATCGGCATGCATTTTCCAATGGGCAGCGCGCGCTTTTACGCGCGGTTGATAGAATTGCGCAACGCAAAACCCCTCGATTCGAAGGAGCCAGTCTGAATGTCAACGCACATGGATACCGAACTTTTTCGCCTTCTCGCGAATAGCTATCGCCGCCTGTTAGGCGTTGCGCTCGCGCCCGAAGGCATGAGCGACACAGAGGGCGCGGCCTGGCTCTACGAGCGCGCGCCGTTCGGCTTGCTTGCGCACGGTACGCAGGCGGACCCTGTGTTCATGTATGGCAATCGTCGCGCACAGGCGATCTTCGGCTATGACTGGGATGAAATCACGGCGCTGCCTTCGCGTCTTTCGGCGCAGGCGCCCGAGCGTAGCGAGCGCCAGGCATTTCTCGATTCGGTTACGCGTGAAGGCTTCGTGAAAGACTATCGAGGCATCCGCATCACGAAGTCGGGGCAGCGCTTCTGGATCGAGCGCGCGACCGTATGGCAACTGATCGACGAAGCCGGCGTGCTGCACGGGCAGGCTGCGATGATTCCCCATGTCGCGTCTTGCTGACGCGGTCGAGCGCGCATCGCCTTTCTGAGCCGCACGTCGAAAATTTAGTATTACGAATCAATTGATTCGCGCCTTCTATTTCCGGGCAACGCGATTCAATGCCCGATTCGATGGGATATATGTCACAACAGATTCATGCAAGAGATGGGGGGAGCAGGAAAAGCCGCCGCTTGGGAAGATCGAGAAGGATATCGACGTGGCCGACTACGAAAAGGCGATTCAGACGGCGTTCAAGGAAGTGTCGAACGCACTGGCGGGGCGCGCGACCTATGTCGATCAGGTCGAGGCGGACCGCGATTGTCGAACCAGGTCACGCTGTACAAGGTGCTGGGCGGCGGCTGGTCTGCGACGAGCGTGCATGAGTAAGCTGCCGCAAGCGACGAGGCGCGTTCCTGAAGCATGCGAGGCAAAATGCGATCGCAGCGCGCGACCCGCTAGAATTGCGATGGCCGGCGCTGCGTTGCGCGCCGGCGTTCGCGATTTCCTTGCCATCTCCCATTCAATTCACGCGTGAAGACCGCTACCCTCGAACAACTGCGTGACGGGCAACTCGCCGGCGCACGACAGCTCAAGCTCGCCTGCGGGTTGACCGAATTTCCGCGCGAGATCTTCGATCTCGCCGACACCCTGGAGGTGCTCGACCTCTCGGGCAATGCGCTCACGACGCTGCCGGACGAGCTGCCGAGGCTGCGCCATCTGCGCATTCTGTTCGCCTCGAATAACCGCTTCACCGAGTTGCCGCCCGTAATTGGCGAGTGCGAGTCGCTGGGCATGGTCGGCTTCAAGGCGAACCGCATCCGCCACGTTTCAGGGCGCGCGCTGCCGCCGCAATTGCGCTGGCTGATCCTGACCGATAACGACGTCGACGCACTGCCGGCCGAAATCGGCGAGCGTCCGAATTTGCAGAAGCTGATGCTAGCCGGCAACCGGCTGCGCTCGCTGCCCGAGACGATGGCCGCTTGCAGCCGGCTCGAACTGCTGCGGATTGCGGCGAACCGGCTCGATGCATTGCCCGACTGGCTGCTGCGCCTGCCGCGCCTGGCATGGCTCGCCTACGCCGGCAATCCGTTGAACGCCATGCGCGAGCAGGTGGCGCTGGCCGAGGCGCCGGTGCCCGATATCGACTGGCATACGCTCGCGCTTGGACAAACGCTCGGAGAGGGCGCATCGGGCGTGACGCATCGCGCGACGCGCCTTCTACGCGACGGGCACCCGGTCGAGGCGGTCGCCGTCAAGCTGTTCAAGGGCGCGGTGACGAGCGACGGTTTGCCGGAGCTCGAAATGGCCGCGTGTCTGCAAGCTGGTTCGCATCCGAACCTCATCCCGGTGCTCGGCAAGGCCACCGGTCATCCGCTGGGCGAGCATGGCCTTGTGATGGAACTGATCCATCCGTCGTTCGTCAATCTCGCCGGACCCCCGAGCCTCGACTCGTGCACGCGGGACGTCTACGGGGCCGATGTACGGTTCGACAGGCGGGTGGCGTTGCAGATCGCGCGCGGGATCGCGTCGGCGGCGCGGCATCTGCATGGGCGCGGGATCATGCACGGCGATCTCTATGCGCACAACATCCTGCACGATGGTGCAGGGCACGTACTGCTCGGCGACTTCGGCGCGGCGTCGTTGCACGATATCGACGATCGCGCACAGGCGCAGGCGCTCGAGCGTATCGAGGTACGTGCGTTCGGCTGCCTGCTGGAAGAACTCGCGCAGCGTTTGGCTGCAGAAGCGCATGATCGTGCCGCTGGGTTCGATGCGCTGATAGCCGACTGTTTCGCAGAGCAGGTCGAGATGCGGCCCTCGTTCGACGAGATTGTCGAGCGGCTGTCCGCGTTGAGCGATTGAGCGCAAGCAGTTAGCGCCTCATTTACGCGCTTTGTGGCGATGACCGGCGTGCGCCGGTCCGTCCTGCCAATGCTGCAAGCGCGGTTCGAGGGAGCTCCTCAGTGGCCAGCGCCCACAGCGAATACGCAACGCCGCGCTGGAACAACAAGCTCACTGCAGTGCGAAGCTCGCCCCTGCCCAGCGCATAGACTGACTCAGTGACGCCCATCGCACCGTGCATCAGGACGCTGGCATGCCGGTAGCACCCCATCATGCAGGCATTGCAGGGTTCCCGTTGATCGGGCAGGCGGTCGAGGTCGAAGACGGAGCCCATAGGCTCATGCCACGGTTCGCAACGCCAGACATCGAGGTTCCAGTCGATATAAAAATACTTGCTGCCAGCGATACACGGAATGCGTTGCTGTTCGCCGCGCACGAACCGCGCAACCTCATTCAGTGCCGCGCTCGGGTCCATCACACGAAAGCGCTTTTTGAGGCGCTCGATTGCACTCAATGCTTCGAGTAGTTCGTCACGGCTGAGATCGACGAGCGTCGATTTTTCGTCGTAAACAAGCGATGTGGAACCGAACGCCTCCCGCCTCGGATAGGAAAACACCACGGAATCGAAGCCAAGCCGCTCGAGCGTCTCGGGAAGCGATGCGTAATGGACCAGATGGCTAACCGTAACCGTCGCGCAGACCGGGATGCCGAACGCATGGGCTTGTGCGATGCCCTCGCGGATACGGCCCTCAAGGCCCGGCAGCCCGCGATTACGCTCGTGCTCGCGCATGTCCGCGCTATCGATCGATATCAGGAGACGCTTGAGGCCGGCGCCAGCCAGCTGTTTGATGTGGCGGGGGAGGAACCAGCCGTTCGTGATCACGCCGCACTGGATGCCGGCTTTCGTGGCCGACCCTACGAGCGATTCGATCTGCGGGTGAACCAGAGGCTCGCCGCCCTGCAGCGTCATGTAGCGAATCCTGCGTTTGCGCAGCATCGGCATCGCACGCGCGAATTCGTCAGGATCGATATAGCGACGCGGGCCCGCGAGCTTCTTCTCACGCGAAAAGCCGCAGAAGTCGCATGCGGCGTTGCAAACGTTCGTCACCGATACGTCGCAGACTGCCGGCAATGGATTGCGTGGCTCGCTCGCGACGCTGCTTACATTTGGCAGACTGCGCCACTTGATGGTCCGCTCTGTGCTATCCATGGTGCCCTCATGGTTTGCCGACTCATTGCGCACGAACCATCATAGGCTACGGCCGGCACACGCGCCGGATCAGGCGCGATATCGGTCCAGAAATGGATCGAACAAATCCTGTTTGACAGGCTGGTGTGAGACGACTTCAATCTCCATACTTGAGATGTCTCATCGGGAAGTCAGTTCCGGGCGAGTTTGTAAACGCAATGCACGGGTTGCAGGAGGAGGGTGAAATGGTTGACACCACAACCACCAAGCCGCGCGCGATTGGCTTCAACCACGTCGCGCTGGAAGTTGGCGATATCGAGGAAGCGCTGGCTTTCTATGGCCGCATCTTCGACTTTCAATTGCGCGGCAAGAGCCGGACCATGGCCTTCATCGATCTCGGCGATCAATTCATCGCATTGCAGGCGGGACGCAAGCAGCCCGCCGACGATGGCCGGCATGTCGGCCTCGTGGTCGACGACAAGGAGGCGGCGCGCTCCGCCCTGAAGGCGGCGGGCGTCAAGTTGCTCGACGGTCCGTTTCTGGATTTCCGCGATCCCTGGGGCAATCGCATCGAGATCGTGGGCTATGACACTATCCAGTACACCAAGGCGCCGAACGTTCTGCGCGGCATGGGCCTCACGTACTTGACCAAGAACGAAAGCGCGAAAAAGGAGTTGGCGGAAAAAGGGATGGCGGCGGACTAGAGGCCAATTTTTTGGCGATGGCTTTTCGGCAGCACTGCGGCTTCGCTCAGTTCGGCTGCGGCTGCGGCTGGGGCGGCTGCGGTTGCGGTTGCGGTTGCGGCTGCATCGGCGGCAGCGGCTGTGGCGCCGTGATCGGTTCGAGCCCGCTGCGCATAATCGCGGGCGCTGCATCCGGCGAAGACAGAAAGCGAATCAGCGCCTCTGCGCCGACCGGATTTTTCGCAGTCGTAGCGATGCCCCCGGAGTACACCACGTAACGCTGCAATTCCGCGGGCAAACTGCCGACCACCGTCACGCCTTTCACTGGCAACAGTTCCACGACCTGCTGGAATCCGATTTCCGCGTCGCCGTTCGCAACAACAGTGGCAACCCGCTCAGCGGGCGCCATGCGGCTCTTGCTTTTCACACGCCCATCAATTCCCAGACGCGAAAACAGTTCGTTCGCGATATAGACGCCAATCGCGTTTTCCGGATAGACAATCGATTTCGCTTCAAGCAGCGTGCGGCGCAAGGCGTCGACCGAACTGATGTCCGGTTTCGGCGCACCCTCGCGCACCACCATGCCGATTGGCGAGCGCGCAAAGTCCACCTTGCTGCCGGGCACGACATTGCCGGCGTGAATTTGATCGTCGAGCGCATAGCTGACCACGATCAGCGCGTCGGCCCACTCGCCACGCGCGAACCGCACGGGAATGGCATTCAGCGCCGTGCCCGCCGCGGCCCCCCATACCGTGACCAGTGTACTGCCGGTCTCGTCCTCGAATAGTGGGCCCAGCTCGCGATACGCTGGCGCAAACCAGCCCGACATCATGACCTTCACCTGGTCCGCCAGACACGCGCCGGGGCCCAGTAACGCGAGCGCTACGCAGAACGCGAGTGTGCGAACCCTCAGCTTGTGGATAGTCATGGCTGACCCGGCCAGGACATGCATCGCTCCCTATTTGTGATGAAAGCGTGTGATGAAAGCGCGTGATGAAAAGCGTGCGGCGAAAGCGCGTCGCGCTACGACCATTTTGCATCGTTTATACAACACGTTCGTTTGTGCACACACTGCTTTTCTTCGCCTCTGATAGTCTTTTCCCAGCGTCGGTTTTGGCAGTTATCAAACTTGGCGCGTCGGAGCGTGAAATCGAAGACAGGGAGGCTTATCCATGTTGCATTGGCTTTCAAACCTGATTGCCCACAATGCCGCAACGCCGGAGAAGCAGGCTCAACGCGCGCTGGGTGAATTACGTATGGCGCTGTTCCAGGCCGAGCAGCGGGTTCTGGATGCGCAATTGCAGGCCGAGTATTACCGCACGCGAATCGCGTTTTGCGAGGAGGTGCTGAAGGCGGGCATCGAACAGGTGTCGGACCAGCGCAAAGGGCAACGTGAAGCGATTACGCACGATTTGCGTCCGAACCTCAAGCTGACGACTTCGCAATAGTCGAGCATCGGTCCGCCGATTTAGGGACACGGCGTACGGCCGCATGGACCCGTGCGATCGCTTGGGAGGGGCGGCAGCGCCTGCGGCACCAACGATCATGGATAACCGTGAGCATGGCCACGTCGCGCTGATTGGCAACCCAAGTGAGCGCGCAGACGTCGCTACGTCGGCGATATTGGGCTACAACTGACGGCAGCATTTTTTATCGGCTCCCGGTTCACTGCCGGTTCATATACTCTGCATTCCAAATTATTCGATCAACCAGGCAGTGCTGAGGACAAGCGGTAGATGTGCGCCTGGCCGGGCACATCGCGCTTTTCGGAAGTCGGCGGGGTAATCGACGAACCGCTAGACGCGCGGTAGATCGTCGATGGATTTTTCGACGTTGCCGTCCGGCACTTCCAGATCGATTCCATCGACCCCGTTGGGATGCGGTACCGGCTTGATCTTCGGGCCAAGAAATCTCATGCCGCCCAGCGTAAATACCGAATAAACCACTGCGCCCGAGCGGATGTCGTGTGTGACGGCCGCCACCTCGGAGATGGTGGGTGTCGAGAGCCAATTGTGCGTCTGGGGGTCGATTTGCGCCCAGCGCACGTGTGTTACCCGGTCCGTTGAGGAACTGATGCGTACACCGTCGACACCATAGGTAGCCATAGCCGTCACCTTCGAAGCGAGAGTTCAATGGTAGTCCGTTCGCTGCGCGGGTGGTAGCGCGCCGTCGGGAAGGCGGGGGGCTTGACTCTGGGTCAGTGGCTTCGAGGGGGGCACCGCGCCGTAGCACGTGCGTCGGGTTCTTTCCCGTCGACGGCGCTCACCAGACCGCCTCGCTCGTGATCGCAAACTGCTTGAACTGAGTATCGACGCGCAAAGGCTCACCGTGTTCGGTCTTCTCGATGTGATCGACGAGCGGTAGTATCAAGCGAGCGGCATCGCACTCGACCGCGACGGCGAACTGATCGGCTTCGCGCTTTTTCGCCGCTTTGGCGACGGATATGTGATCGGCCCCGTGACACGCCGGCCTCCATATTTCTGTATACGCGTACCGTGACTATCGCACGCGCGGATGCGTCCAGAACGGATGCTCCGGCGGCAACTCGGGGTGGGCGACATCGAGAATCGCATCGCGTAGATGACCGCTGTCGAGCGCGTCGAGCAGCGCTTTCTGGTCCAGTTGCGGCCCGCGCCCGACGTTGATGAACGACGCGCCCTGCGGCAGCTTCGCAAAGAGCGTGGCTCGCGCGCCATACGCGCTGCTGCTGTTGCAGGGCGTAGTCGAACAGATGTCGGATTCGGTGAAAGGCTCGCAGACGAGAGTCGAGGACGCAGGCTGGCCGGACACGGAGGGTTCCTTGATCGAAGTTCGATGAGGCCACTTTGACAGGACGCGCGCCGGGAAGATCCTGCTGTGCGGCCGATCGAATCCGGCAACGAGTCCGCTTCGGAGTCCGCCAATCAAGGTCCGCTGCCGCGGGCCGTGCGCACGGTCAAGTGGTTGGACACCGACGTCACGCCGCGTACCGACCCCGCCGCGTCGCCGGCCCGCGCGATCTGCGAGTGGTGCGGGACCGACCCCGTCAACGAGACGACGCCTTCATGCGCCGTGACGTGGATGTTGGCGAAATTCAGTCCCGTCGTGCGCGTGAAGGCGCGGCGGACGTCACGCACGAGCGCACTGTCCGAGCGGCCCGATTGCGCGCTCGCGCCTTCTTGAGCGGATGCCTCGCCGGGCGCGCTCGCGGCCGTTTGTGCGTGCGCATAACCCGCGCAAGTCGCGATGGCCACGAAGACCAGCGTGTGGACGGTTTGGCTTTTGCGGTTAGTTTTCATCCTTCTTCCCTTTGCCAGGTTTTCCAGGTTCCCCGACTGCCGCCAACGCATCGAAAACAAGCGGCGGATCAGTACGTTGTAGGTGAAATCTTTGGCGAGGAGAAGAAGGCTGCCAGGAGGTCGCCGGCAACCCATGGCGCATGCGTGGACGACGCCTCCTTCGTTGCGCTTACTTCCCTTGAAGGAGCAGGCCGAGCGGCGCGAGCGGGCCCACCGGCAGCAGATCGAACGCGAGGATGCCGGCTTGGGCGAGCGGCAGCGTATCCAGCGTGGCCTTCACATCGTCCACCGAGCCCGAGCTCATGAGAAACACCACGCCGGGCTTGTCCTGGCGAAACCAGTGCTGCTCGATTTTGCCGTCCAGGTAGAGCTTGAGCGTGGCAGGCACTTCGTGCGGCATGATCTCGTCCCGTTGCGCAGGCGTGAGTTCCTTGACGATTGATCCAATGGCGAGAACCTTCATGACAATCTCCTTGTTCAATGTGTGTTGCGACTTGCAACGCGATTGAGTGTATCGTTGGGGTCTCGTCGACTGTACTGTCACAAACGACAACTTTAGAGGCATTTACGCCATGCGCATTTCTGTCCTGGCTCTCGACGGTGTGTTCGATACCGGGCTCTCCGTCACGCTCGACGCGTTCTCGGCGGCAAACAAGCTTTCGGCCGCGGCCATGGGCGGCGTGCCGCGTTTCGACGTCACGCTCGTGGGGGTGAGAAAGCGGGTGCGCTCGGCTCACGGCCTGGCGGTGCCGGTGCAGCCGGTCGCGCCGGACGCGAAGCCGGACTGGGTGATCGTGCCGGCGTTGCTGACGCTGTCTGCGCAAGAACTGATGGAGTCTTTTGAGCGGCCGGACGTCGCGCAGGCAATGGCGCGTTTGCTCGAATGGCAAGCGGGGGGCGCGCGTGTCGGCGCTTCGTGCGTCGGGACGTTCATCCTCGCGGAGGCGGGGCTGCTCGATCACCGCGAAGCCACCACCAATTGGGCGCTCGCGCCGTTCTTCCGGCAGCGCTATCCGCATGTCCAGCTCAACGAATCGCGCATGCTAGTGCCTTCGGATATCGGCGTGACGGCCGGCGCGGCCATGGGGCATCTCGATCTCGCGCTCTGGCTGATCCGCTCTGCGAGCCCGGAACTGGCGTCGCTCGTTTCGCGCTATCTGCTGGCCGACATCCGCTCCTCGCAGGCGCCGTACATCATCCCGAATCATCTGGCGCAAGCCGATCCGCTCATTCAGCGCTTCGAACAATGGGCGAGGAAAAATCTCAAGTCGGGATTCTCGCTGCAGGACGCCGCGAAGGCGCTGGCAACCAGTTCGCGCTCATTGCAGCGCCGCTGCCAGGAGGTGCTCGGCAAGTCGCCGCTCGCGTACTTTCAGGACTTGCGGGTCGAGCACGCGCAGTCGCTGCTGCGCAGCGGCAAGCTCGACCTGGAGAGGATTGCCGCCGAAGTCGGTTACGGCGACGGCGCGACGCTGCGCAGCCTGTTGCGGCAGCGGTTGGGAAGAGGGGTGCGGGAACTGCGCGCCGACTTGTTGTGAGCGGCCGGCTTTGCTATGGCGCGAGGCCAAGCACCGTGAGATGCATCTCGCGGCGCTCGACAAAGCCCAGCGCGCGATAGATCGCAATGGCGCCGTGATTCGACGTAAGCACGTGCAGGAAGGGTGTCTCGCCGCGCGCGCAGATCGCCGCCATCAGCAGCTTCATGAGGCTCGCCGCGAGCCCTTGCCCCCTGAACGCCGGGTCCACGCACACGGCGCTGATTTCGGTGTGCCCTTCGATCTTCATGCGCTCGCCCGCCATGGCGACGAGCTTGCCATCTCTGCGTATGCCAACGTAGCCGCCGAATTCGATGGTGCGCGGACCAAACGGGCCGGGCTGCGTTGCCGCGGCCAGCGCCAGCATCTCCGGCACGTCACGCTCCGTTAGCCGGACGTGTTCCAGCGCGTTGGGCGCATGCGGTTCGCCTTGCCAGACCATTTGCAGCAGCGTGGCATGCCTGATCAGGGCGAAGCCCGCGGGAGGCTCCACGGCATCCAGCGTGGTCAGGGCAACGGGGGCGTCTTCTTCGATCAGTTCCCGCAAGGCGTCGAATGATTCGGCCGTGGCGTCCGTCAAGGCCGCGAAAGGGGCAACGGTGGGCGCATACCGCAGTGCGCGGTCATTTCCAACGGCAAGATGGCGCTGGCGGCCGGTTAGTGCGTGCCAGACTGTGTTGTCCAGCGCGGACGTGCTGCCCGCCTGTTTCGTTGCCAGCACATCGAGCATGATTCGCGCTTCCCTGGAGCATGTGGGTGGTTTGCGACGATAGTCTAGTCGCGGCGCGTTCGGCGGACCACAGCCGAACGCGCCAACTTTGGCGTCATTCGCGCCAATGCTTTTCGTCACGCACCCCTGACCCGCGCTTCGAGCACGGTATCCAGTTCGACATGCCGCGTGGAGCCACCCGACGTGAGCCGCGCGATTGAACCTGTTCCCCGACTGGACTAACGAACGCTCTCCGCTTTTTGTCTACTATCCCGCGCGCCATTACGTGCCCGCGAATACGCGCGCATTCATCGACTTCATCGTCGCCTCGGCGCGGCGCATTGATTGCGGATACATCGCAGCGGCACGTGTTGCCGGCATGCAGTCAGCACGCGCACGCCGATCTCGAATGCGACTCGCCCTCAGTGCTTGCCCGGAAACGAGAACGTTGCACGCGCGCTGCCGTTGCCGGCGACGTTCACGCGCTGCGTCCTCGTTACGCCGTTATAGGTGGCGCTGACTGTATAGCGTCCGTTGGGCAGCCGCACGAGCATGTACGGGCCGTGCGAACGCGTGTCGAGCACGGACGCTCCGCCGGCGCCCGAGATCTGCACCTGTACATCCGCGACATAGCTCGAACCGGGACCGGTAAACAGCAGCGAGAGCGGCCACTGGCTGCGCGCGTGCCGCAGCGCCGTGGACTCGTCGCGGCCAACCCCTCCGGACACGAACGAGATGTCGCCTTGCTGCTCCGTTTGCGGCATGCCCGTTTGCGCGAGTGCGCCGCTTGCCACGGTGAATGCGCACGCCACGACAAGCAGGGTCGAAGCGATTCGGGGAGCCTTGCGTTGCCTTTCCATCGTGGCCACTCCTTACGGTGATGTCGATTTCGCGCACGGCAGCGCGAGCGCCGCCGCTTGGCGCCTAGCCTCGTGACAGATTAGCTTTTTTCGGCCCGCGACGCGCACCGCGCGCTGCGTTCACAGGGGCCCGCTGCCGATTCGCGAGCGTCATGCAATTCACATCGAATGCCGATTTCCGTTGCGTTCGCAACAATAACATTACTCAAGTATTACGTTTAACTGTCGTTTTCGCGCCTTTCATGCGTGTTAGCTACCGCCAGCCGGGAAAATACTGAGATAAAAGCCCGTAAGGCTACTCAATAGTTTTTATATGATTATTTGGAGTTTTGCTACATCAACCGGCGAAGCCCACACGCGAGCACAGAAGCAAACGTTTGCGCGCAGCGGCTCAGCCAGTTTCCCCTGCAGGAAGTTTGCCGGTGCCTGACGCGGCCGGCTGCTCTGCCAGACCCCGTTTACCGGTCTGATCAGTACTCCATAACGTATTCGAACTCTCGGAGAGACATATGAGGATCACCCGTTGGCCCACCGCCGCCGTACTGTTTGCGATGGCCGCTACCGCCTATGCCGGCGACAGCAGCAACGACGTACCTTATCCGTTGCCGATGCCGTTGATGGCCGTCCCCCAGAATCTCGGCGCGCACGTTCGCGCGGACCTGCTGCTCAAGCGCATGACACAGGATGAGAAGCTCCAGTTCATCCACTCCGAATATCAAATGAGTGCCGTGCCCGGCGGCGGCGCGGGCTATATTCAGGGCGTGCCGCGTCTGGGCATTCCCGACCTGAATATGGTTGATTCCGCAACGGGCTCCGGCAGTACGACCCAGAAGAGCACGACTTTTCCGGCGACGATCGCGCTCGCGGCAAGCTGGGACCCGTATCTCGCGCGCGACTTCGGCGCTCGCATAGCCGACCAGTTGCGCGAGCAAGGATTCGGCATGGGTCTGGGCGGCGGCACGAACCTCGCGCGCGAACCGCGCGGCGGCCGCCTCTTCGAGTATCTCGGCGAAGACCCCGTGCTGGCGGGCGAAATGCTGGCGGCACGCACCATCGGCACGCAAAGCCAGCAGGTGATCGCCACGATCAAGCACTACGTCGGCAACGAACAGGAAACGGGCCGTCAGGGCGGCAACAGCCAGATCGACGAGCGCACGCTGCGCGAACTCTATCTGCTGCCGTTTGAGATCGCAGCGAAGGAAGCGCGGCCGGGCAGCGTGATGTGCAGCTATAACCGCCTGAACGGCACCTACGCATGCGAGAACACGCATGTGCTGACCGATGTGCTGAAGAAGGATTGGGGCTTCCAGGGCCAGGTGCAGTCGGACTGGGGCGCGACGCATAGCACGGCGCCGGCGATCAACGCGGGCCTCGACGAGGAAGAGGACGTGGGCCCGACGGTCTACCTCACGCCCGATCTGGTCAAACAGGCGATTGCCTCTAAGGCAGTCTCGCAGGACCGTCTGGACGACATGGTGCGACGCAAGCTCTATGTGATGATCAGCACCGGTGTGCTGGACCATCCGGCTCAGGGCGGCGCCACGATCGACTTCGCGAAGTACAACGCGTTCACGCAGGCCGCAGAAGAGCAATCCATCGTTCTCCTGAAGAACGACAACAGCCAACTGCCGCTTTCGGCGCCGAGCCTGCACAAGATCGCGGTGATCGGCGCTCATGCCGATACGGCCGTACTGACCGGCGGCGGTTCGGGCAACACGCGCGATCCGGTGACGGGCAACTTCTCGGGCTGCGGCGGACTCACGTTCGCGTCGTCCACGGGCTGCGGATGGTGGACCAACCCGTGGCTCAAGCTCAATACGCCGATCACGCAGGCGATCCAGCAACTCGCGCCTTCGGCGCAGGTGAGCTTCGCGGGCAACACCGACCAGACGCAGCCGTTCCGCGCCTATACGCAGCAGGAGATCACTCAGGCCGCGACGCTCGCGAGCCAGTCCGACGTGGCGATCGTCGTCGTGGCGCAGCCTGCGGGTGAGGACTTCGGCGATCTGCAAAGCCTGAGCCTGGCTAATCCGTCGAATCAGGATCAACTGGTCGAGGCCGTTGCGAAAGCCAACCCGCGCACGATCGTGATCATCGAGAGCGGCAATCCGGTGCTGATGCCGTGGAAGGACCAGGTCGCGGCGATCGTCGACGCATGGTATCCGGGCGAGGGCGGCGGCAAAGCGATTGCGAACGTGCTGTTCGGTCAGGTGAACCCTTCGGGCAAGCTGCCGGTCACGTTCCCGGTGCGCGATCAGGACACGCCGACGTGGGGGACGAACGGCGCCTTCGCGACCGATCCTGTGTACTCCGAAAAGCTGGACATGGGGTATCGCTGGTATGACGCGAACAACATCACGCCGCTTTACGAGTTCGGCTATGGCCTGTCGTATACGCACTTCAGCTATTCGGGTTTGACGGTGGAGCAGGGTCCGGGGCATACGATCACGGCGTCGTTCACGGTGCGCAACGATGGCCGCGTAGCCGGTGCGGAAACGGCACAGGTGTATCTGGGCGTGAGCTATGCCGGCGAGCCGCCGCGTCGTCTGGTTGGCTTCCAGAAGGTGTTCCTGAAGCCGGGCCAGTCGCAGCCGGTGCGCGTGACGATTACCGAACGCGCGCAAAGCGTTTGGGACACGACGCATAACGACTGGGCCTATGTGCCTGGCAGCGCAGTGTATGTGGGCGCGTCTTCGCGCGATATCCGTCTGCAGAGCCGCTAATCAAGAGGGCGCGTGGAGGCTGTGTTGGCAGCCTCCACGCTTCAATACATGAGAACGCGCGGCTCGCGAACGTTTGCGAGCCGGTTCTAAAGTCGATTCGCAAGTCTTTCCATATTTACCATTCGTGAGCGTAAGAACGCAAACGCAAATTCCCGCAAACGCAAATGACTTCCGCGGGTAATCCCCATTCATTCTGAATAGGGAAACCGGATAAACTGACCCACCCGTCCGCGGGCCTTCCTCCGTTTGCGCGTTTTCCAGTTACACACCGTCACGCTTCACTGTGACGTTGTTTCGTAGTGCCGCGCGCACGCGACGCATGGAAGCTGAACCAAAAAGAATACTAAATCAGCCATGAGACTGATCACACGCGCAGTGAACTGGCTTACCGAAGGCAATCGTCGCGGTCGAATTGTTGTGGTGCTTGTCCCTGCGTGGGTGAGTGCCGTAGCGCCGGCCGCGCTCGCTCATTACTCCCGCGCTGAAGTAGCGTGGGTTGTGATCGTGCTCGCTTGTACGACGGCGCTGCTGCTGCGCCTCTTCCAGCGCCTTGCCGCCCGTTTGCGTTTGAGCGAGGAGCGCCTCAGCCTCGGGTTCGAAGGCATCAATGCTGGGCTATGGGACTGGGACCTTGTCAGCGACCGTGCCTACTATTCGCGCTATCTGTACCAGCAACTCGGCTATGGCGACGGCGACCTCCCCATGGACACGCGCGCTTTCAATGCGCTCGTGCATCCGGCGGATCTGCTCCGCTTGCGCGAGACCATCGTCAACCACCTGAAGCATGACAGCCTCTACGACGTCGAGTACAGGCTGCGAATGGCCGATGGTCAATACCTTTGGTGCCGGGGGCGCGGCAAGGCCATACGCGATGAGAGCGGCCGGGCGACGCGTATCGTCGGTTGCCTATTCGATATCTCCGGGCTCAAGCGCGCGGAGGCGGCTGCCGCCAAGGAAAAGAGTCTCACCGAAGCGACGCTCGCTTCGATCGATGACGGTGTGATCCGCATGGACAACGAGGCGAGCGTGACCTATTGCAACGCCGCCGCCGAGCGCATGCTCGGGCGTCCCTCGCGCGATATCTACCAGAAGCCGCTGTTCGACGTTTGTGATCTCTACGACGAGCGCTCCGGCAATATCGTCACCGCTCAATGCCTGCACAACCGCGCAGCAGCGGTTGACGAAGCACAGCGCAGACTTTCGGTGACGCGCCCGGATGGCTCGCTCTTGCCCGTGGCGTGTTCCGTGGCGACGATCCGCGACGACGAAGCGGAAATGCTGGGCACGGTGATGGTGCTTCGAGACGCCAGCACGGAGCGCAAGCACGCTGCTGAACTCGAATATCAGGCTACGCACGATCATTTGACGGGTCTGTTGAATCGCCGCGAATTCGAGCGCCGGCTATCGGGCTTGCTCGAGAAGGCCGGGACACGCTCGCATGCGGTGATGTTCCTCGACCTCGATCAGTTCAAGGTCGTCAACGATACGTGCGGCCACGCGGCCGGCGATGAATTGATCCGCTGCGTGGGCAGCGCCTTGAAACAACAACTGCGAGCCGCCCATGTCCTGGCACGCCTCGGCGGCGATGAATTCGGCGTCGTGCTGCCGGAGTGCTGCATCGACGACGCCCTGCGGGTCGCGGAGGATCTGCGGGAGGCCGTGACGGTCATTCGCCTGCCATGGGACCAGCGTTTGCTGACGACCGGCGTGAGCATTGGCGTAGTGGACGTAGACGCCACGCAGACCTCGACTTGGGACATCATGAAGGCCGCCGACGTCGCCTGTTATATGGCCAAGGAAAAAGGCCGCAACCGCGTGCATCAGTACTGCCTCGAAGATCAACTCCAGTCGACCACCCATACGCAGATGGAGTGGGTGGCCCGCGTGAAAGCCGCGCTCGAGCACGACCGGTTCCGCCTGTACGCGCAACAGATCAAGTCGCTCAAAGAGGGGGCTGGCGGCGAGGAAGTGCACGTCGAGTTGCTGCTACGCATGGTCGACGAATCGGGCGGAGTGATTCCCCCCGCGCACTTCATCGGAGCGGCCGAGCGCTTCAACTTGATGCCCCGCGTCGACCGATGGGTAATCGGCCATGCTTTCGAAGCCATCGCGGCGGGCCATCTTGCAGCAAACGTCTGGTCGATCAACCTCTCCGGCGCGTCGCTCGGCGACGAGGACTTGCTCGCGTATATCGTGCAGCAGCAGCAACGCTGCGGGATTAGCTTCGAAAGTGTCTGCTTCGAGATCACGGAAACAGCTGTGATTACCAATCTCTCGAAAGCGATTGCCCTCATGGAGAGTCTGCGCGCGCTTGGTTGCCGATTCGCACTCGACGATTTCGGTTCCGGCATGTCCTCGTTCACTTACCTGAAGCGCCTGCCCGTGGACTACCTGAAGATCGACGGCAGCTTCGTGCGTGGTATTGCCAGCAGCGACCTCGATCGGACAATCGTCCAGTCCATTCACCAGGTGGCCCACGCCGCGGGCAAGGCGACTATCGCCGAATTTGTGGAAAGCGAGGCGATCATCGGGCGCCTCAGCGGGATTGGCATCGACTACGCGCAAGGGTTTTGTGTCGGGTTGCCACAGCCCCTTCCCGAAGGAGTAGTAGAGACCGTCAGCGTTTGATCAACAACGACATCAACGCGGATTGTGCTGCGGGCAGGGTGCACGGCCATTCCCCGATCTGGTGACAGAAGGGGCGAACTACACGTTGGTGCCACCCGTGGGCATACGGGCCTTCCTCGACTGGCTGCAAGCGAATGGAGAAGCAAGCGGCAATGCGGGTCTAAATAATCGGCGTAGCGACCCCCAAAAATATTATTCGAAAGTCGCTTGACGATATCCGGGATGACCCGCATAATTCGCCTCCTTCGCTGATCGCTGCGAACGAAAACGAAGCG
>NZ_CAJHCQ010000035.1 GCF_904848665.1 Paraburkholderia hiiakae | reverse complement strand
ACGCCGATTTCAGCGCCTTTCTCCGCGGCCAGCTGCTTCAGGCGGATCGCGGCGGACAGCCCGGCGGGGCCACCACCCACGATCACCACGTCGTATTCCATCGACTCGCGTTGCGGCGCGAAGTCGTCCTCAGTCACTGTCGAAATGCACACTGCCGTACGTCTCCAATTTTGTTATCCACTGCGCGCGGTCTCCGCTTACGGCTCGCAGGCGAGCGCGAACGGTCGTCGCAGCGAGGCATGGGTCTCCATCGCCGCGCCCATCACGGGACTGCGTGGCGCAGGCGGGAAAACGCACCATGAGCCGTCGTCGTGACGGAAGAACACGATGGACAGCTTGCCGCGCTCGCGGCTCGCTTCGACGCACACGTAGCGCCACAGTTTCCTGCGCGTATGACTAAAGCGAGTCACGCGGATATGCCCGGCCTCCTGCGTGCCGAGCCACGACTCCACAACGTGGCGCAACGATCTTTCCCGCGCAGCCATCAACTTCTCCTGCCTGTTTTCCTGCCCGTTTGCACTTGCATCGCCTGCGCAGCGTCAGACGCTCAAACGACTTCGGCGAGTTCCGGCACGACCGTGAACAGGTCGCCCACGAGGCCATAATCGGCCACGCTGAAAATCGGCGCTTCTTCGTCCTTGTTGATCGCGACGATCACCTTCGAGTCCTTCATCCCGGCCAGATGCTGGATCGCGCCCGAGATGCCGACTGCCACATACAGTTGCGGCGCGACGATCTTGCCGGTCTGACCGACCTGGTAGTCGTTCGGCACGTAGCCCGCATCCACTGCTGCGCGCGAGGCGCCGAGCGCGGCGTTGAGCTTGTCGGCGAGCGGTTCCAGAACCTTCGTGTAGTTCTCGCCACTGCCCAGGCCCCGGCCACCCGAGACGATGATCTTCGCGCTCGTGAGTTCCGGACGGTCGAGCTTCGTGACTTCACGGCCGACGAACTGCGTCAGGCCACTGTCTGCTGCCGCTTCGAGCTTCTCGATCGCTGCGCTGCCGCCTTCGGCTGCAACGGGGTCAAACGCGGTCGTGCGGACCGTGATGACCTTGACGGGATCGACCGACTGCACCGTCGCGATCGCATTGCCCGCGTAGATCGGACGCTCGAACGTGTCCGGCGCGTCCACGGCGGTGATGTTGCTGATCTGCGCGACGTCGAGCTTCGCGGCGATACGCGGCGTGACGTTCTTGCCCGCAGCCGTTGCCGGAGCGAGGATGTGCGAGTAGTTCTTGGCGATCGCAATAACCGTCGCTTCGACGTTCTCTGCAAGACCTTGCTCGAGTTGCGGCGCATCGGCGAGCAGCACCTTCGCCACGCCTGCGATCTTCGCTGCTGCGTCCGCTGCGGCCTGGGCATTGTGGCCCGCGACCAGCACGTGCACGTCGCCGCCAATTTTCTGTGCCGCTGCGACGGTGTTCAGCGTCGCGGCCTTGATCGAGTGATTGTCGTGTTCAGCTATTACCAGATTGACCAGATTCGTCATTTTCGTCTGCTCTCCTTACAGCACCTTGGCTTCCGTCTTCAGCTTCTCGACCAGCGTCTTCACGTCCGGCACCTTCACGCCTGCGCTACGCTTGGGCGGCTCGACAACCTTCAGCGTCTTCAGGCGCGGCGTGACGTCAACGCCCAGGTCTTCCGGCTTGAGCGTTTCGAGCGGCTTCTTCTTCGCCTTCATGATGTTCGGCAGCGTGACGTAGCGCGGCTCGTTCAGGCGCAGATCGGTCGTCACCACGGCGGGGAGCTTCAAAGACAGCGTTTCCGCGCCGCCATCCACTTCACGCGATACGGTGGCTCTGCCGTCCGCGACCACAACCTTCGAGGCATACGTGGCTTGCGGCAATCCAGCCAGCGCGGCGAGCATCTGGCCGGTCTGGTTCGAATCGTCGTCGATGGCCTGCTTGCCGAGGATCACGAGCTGCGCCTGTTCCTTGTCGACCAGCGCCTTCAGGAGCTTCGCGACAGCCAACGGCTGCAATTCAATCGCAGACTCCACGAGCACCGCACGATCCGCGCCGATGGCCAGCGCGGTGCGTAACGTTTCCTGGGCCTGCGAAACACCGCACGAAACGGCGATCACCTCGGTGGCCACGCCGGCCTCCTTCAACCGCACCGCTTCCTCAACAGCGATTTCGTCGAACGGATTCATCGACATTTTCACGTTGGCGATATCGACGCCCGTGCCATCGGATTTCACGCCGACCTTCACATTCGCGTCCACGACGCGCTTGACTGCCACCAGAACCTTCACCTCTTTCTCCTTTACCGCTTGATCTTGTCGAGCGCCTGGCGCAATGCGGCAACCGATATCGCACAGCGTCGCATTCGGATACGCATCACCGCTCACGTGCTGCGCGAGCGCGGCGGAACTCATTTGCCGCAACGGGAGCGGCACGGTTCCAGAATAGGGGAATCGAGGGAGATTGCCCCCCGCCCATTTTGGGGGGCTGCGGGCTGCGCGCGGGCCGTGCTTTTTGGGGCGGGAGCCCGCGCAGGAGGGGTAGCCGCGCCACGCGCGGCGCGCATCACTTCGCCAGTGCGTGGGCGCAGGTCGTGCGCTTCGCGCTCGCGCGATTGAGAAGGAAGTGCGAAAGCGCGGGGATGAGAATCAGCGCGCCCACCATGTTCCAGACGAACATGAACGTCAGCAGGATGCCCATGTCGGCCTGGAACTTGATCGGCGACCACGCCCACGTGACGACGGCCGCGGCGAGCGTCACGCCGATCAGCGCGATCACCTTGCCGGTGAATCCAAGCGCCTCGCGATACGCGGCTTCGAGCGTCGCGCCGCGGCGTTGCAGCGCGAGTTGCACGCTTACGAGGTACAGCGCGTAGTCCACGCCGATGCCCACGCCGAGCGCCGTGACGGGCAGCGTCGCGACCTTTACGCCAATGCCGAGCGCGACCATCAGCGCCTCGCACAGAATCGACGTGAGCGCGAGCGGCACGACTGCCACGACCACGGCCCGCCAGTTCCTGAACGTCACGAAACAGAGGGCGATCACGGCCGCGTAGACGAGCAGCAGCATCGTGCGATTGGCCTTTTCGACCGCGATATTCGTGGCCGCCTCGATGCCCGCACTGCCCGCCGCGGGCAGGAACTGCAGCTTCGCGGTATCGTGCTGCGCGGCGAAGCCTTCCACGGCGTTCACCACCTGTTCGAGCGTCTTGGCCTTGTGGTCGGCGAGGAACGCAATCACGGGCGCGACCGAGCGCGCGCCGTTCACCAGCTCGGGATTCGCGACATAGGCGTTGTTGACCGCATCGGTGGAGACGAACGGGTCGCGGCTGATCGTCATCCAGCGCGGGTCGCCTTCGAAACCGGCCGCCGTGTTGCGGCGGCTCACGCCGCTGATCGACATCGTGGTCTGCACGCCGCTCACGTCGCGCAGGATCTGCTCGAGGTTGTCCATCTCCATCAGCGTGCGGTAGTCGTTCACGCCACCCGGCGGCGTCTTCACGATCACGGCGAACTGGTCGGTCGAAAGCCGGTAGTGGCTCGTGACATAAGCGTTGTCGAGGTTATAGCGCGAGTTGGCGCGCAACTCGGGCGCACCCGGATCGAGATCGCCGATCTTCAGATGCTCGCCCACCAGCAGGCCGCCCGCCATCAGCGCGCCGGCAACGAGTACGGCAACGCACGCCGGCGCGCGCCGCGTGAACGGCACGAGCAGCGTGGCGAGCAGATGCCGCCCCGCGGCCGCGTGCAGGCTGCGCGCGGCCGCCGCCGCGCTCACTCCCGTGTACGACAGCATGACCGGCAGGAACACGAGGTTCGTGAAGATCAGCACAGCCACGCCGACGCTCGCCGCGACCGCCAGCCCGCGAATCACGGGGATGTCGATCAGCATCAGCACCGCGAAGCCGACTGCGTCCGCGAGCAACGCCGTCAATCCCGCGAGAAAGAGCCGGCGGAACGTGTACCGCGCGGCAACGTAGCGGTGCGTGCCGCGCCCGATGTCCTGCATGATGCCGTTCATCTTCTGCGCGCCGTGCGAGACGCCGATCGCGAAGATCAGGAACGGCACGAGTATCGAATACGGGTCGAGATCGACGCCGAGAAGCCGCACGATGCCGAGTTGCCAGACGACGGCTACCAGCGAGCAGCCGATCACGAGCGCCGTGCTGCGAGCGCAGCGCGTATAGCCGTAGATCACGGCCATCGCGATCGCCGCCGCGGCGGCGAAATAGACCGCGACCTCCATGAGTCCATGAATCAGGTCGCCAACCAGCTCGGCGAAGCCGATCACGTGAATGTCGATGCCGTCGTGGGCGAAGTCGTGACGGATCTGCTCGAGCGAGTCATGCAGCGCGCGCGCGTCGAACGGCTGGCCGGTATCGGCATAGCGGTCGAGCAGCGGCACGAAGATCGTGCTCGAGCGCAGGTCGTCGCCCACGAGCGAACCCGTAATGCCCGCGCGCGCCACGTTCTGGCGCAGCTTCGCGAGGCTCGCGGCCGAGCCGTCGTAGTCGTCGGGCATGACCGGACCGCCCTGAAAGCCCGCCTCCGTCACCTCGGTCCAGCGCACCACTGGCATCCACAGCGATTTGACGAAGGCGCGATCCACGCCGGGCAGCAGGTAGATCCTGTCGTTGACCTCGCGAAGCACCTTCAGATACTGCGGATCGTAGATGCTGCCGTTGCGGTTCTCGACGACCACGCGCACCGAGTTGCCGAGCGAGCGCAGCGAGTCGATGTTGTCGAGGTAGTTGCGGATGAAGGGGCTCGACTGCGGCATCATCCGCTCGTAGCTCGCGCTCACATGGGACTTCGTGGCCTGGTAGCCGAGCAGCGCCGTCAGCACGAGACAGACGGCCACGATCCACAGGCGATTATTGAAGATGAGGCGCTCGAGCCGCGACCCGGAGTTCGCCGGAAAATCGGCGCGCGTGCTCACGACAGGCGTGGCGTCGCCACGTTCGGAATGGGGATTCATAGCGAGGTTCTCTTTGCGGGGTCTGCGTTCGTTAGCGTGCGGACACGACACTCGCGCCTTCCAGCGACGTGAGCGCAAGCGCCTCGCCGTCGAGCGCCAGTACGCCCGTGAGCGCGGCTGTCCGGCCTGCGTTCAAGGATTGGAACGTGCCGGCGGATTCGTCGTAGCGGGCGGCCTCGCCGCTCGACGTGACGAACACGATGGCCGCTCGCGATGCGATGAACGCGGCGCTCGTCACCGCACCGTGCAGCGGGCTTTTCAGCGGCGCCCACGTGAGGCCCCGGTCCGTGCTGCGGTAGATCGTGCCCCGCAGTCCGTAGGCATAGAGCGCGCGCGCATTGCCGGCAATGCCGAAGAAGCTGCCTGCATAGCCCGTCTGGACCGGGGCGAACTTGCCGCTCGCCTCGTCCAGGCGAAAGACCGTGCCCTTCTCACCCGCGATGTACACGCCGCCCGCCACACCGCGCACCGCGTTCAGATGCAGGAACTGCGGATTGTCGATGCGTTCGAGCATCGGCCGCCAGGTCTTGCCGCCGTCGTCGGTGGCGATCGCGGTGCCGAACGGCCCGACAGCGATGCCATGTTGCGCGTCGCCGAACCAGACACTCAGAAGCGGCAGCGAAGGCCCTGCCTTGTAGTTGAGCAGCAACTGATCGAGGTACGGCTGCAATGCGGTCTCGCCGTGAGCGATCTTTTGCTTGTAGTAGTCCGTGAGCGAGATCGCCGCCATGCGTCCGTCGAGCTGGCGGCTCCACGTCTTGCCGCCATCCGCCGTATGCAGCACGACACCGTCGTGCCCAACGGCCCAACCATCCGCGGCAGTCGGAAAACTGAGCGCGACGAGGTCACTGCGCACCGGCGCCGCCACCTGCGCCCAGTGCTTGCCGTCGTCATCCGATACGGCGATCAACCCCCGCATGCCGACCGCCACGAGCCGCGTGCCCGCGCGCGAGAGCGCCATCACGGGACGCCCGGCAACGCTCGCGTGCATGATGGCGGGCGCGTCGAGCGGATCGACGAAAGCGTCCTTCTGCGCCACGGCCGCCGCAGTCGCGGGCGCCTCCTGCCCCGCCGCCGTGTGCACCGTCAAGCCTGCGGCAACGAGCGCCGCCAGCAGCAGTCCCACACGCGCGGCGCCTGAATGAGTCATGTGAAGCATCTTCTTCCTCGAACGTCCATTGCTCGCCCCGCCCCGGCACCGCGCCGCAATCCGCGCAATGCCGGGACGCCTCGGGCCACGCATCACACCGGCAGCGCGCCTTCAGCGCAAGCCCGTGCCCGCCATGCCCACGGGCGTGAACAGGTTGCCCTTGTCGAGTTTGTCGGACACACGCAGAAGCGGCGCGCCGTTCTCGCCGGTCGTATAGGAGAGGAAGTAGTTGCCCTTCTCGAGGTCGTAGAAACCGAGCGTCACCGCGTACACGCCGCCGCCGTCATAGAGCGGGAAGTGGTAATCGAGGCCCACGCGCCAGAGCTTGCCGTCGTGGCCGTAGCCGTCGGTCTCCACGAAGTTCCAGCTGTCCTCGTCGACGTAGAACGTGCGCTTCGAGTACGCGTGGCGCGCGTCAGCCTTCAACGTCGCCTCGACCACCCACACGCGATGACGCTCCCAGCGCACCGCTTCGGGCTTCACATGCTTCGGGCCGAACACGTCGTCCACGGGCAGTTGCGAGAGCCGATAGTTGTTGTACGGCACGATGATCTCTTTCTTGCCGATCAGCTTGAAGTCGAATCGGTCCATGCGTCCGCGGAAAATCGAAGCCTCGTCCCAGAACGTCACGCCGCCATAGCTCGCCGCGGGTGTGTCGTACTTGTAGTCGGGCGCCATGCGCGAGCGGCGCTGCGCCGGGAAGTACGCCCACGTCACCTGGTCCTCCTTCGAGTAGTCGATCGAATAGTCGACGAGCACGCTCTGGCCAGCCGAGGTCGGCGGGGTCAATAGTTGCGCCCACAAGCGGTCGTACGGCCAGTCGGACTTGCCGCCCGCGTTCTTCGGGTCGTAATACGGGCGATATTCGACGAAGTTCAGCACGGGCAGCGCCGTGCGGCCGCCGGTGGTATCGACGAGATACGCGCCCACGTTCGAAGCCGAGTACTCCGTGCGCTGATAGTTGAGCAGCGCATTCCACATCACTTCATAGCCGTTCTTCGGAATCGGGAACGGAATACCGCCGAACGCCCCCGCCACGCCGTCGCCATCGACCTTGCCCGTGAGATGCGCGCTCGTCGCGTTCTTCACCGTGTTGTCGAGCACCCACTGCGGATAGAACACCGAACGATGCGTCGGATAGACGTCCACGCGATAGTCGGGGAAGCGCTTGAGCAGCGCCTGCACGCCGGGCGTGAGCTGGTCCGCGTATTGGCCCATGTTCGCAGCCGTTACGCTGAAAAGCGGCTTTTCGCCTTTAAACGGATCAGGCCACTTGCCGCTGTTCGGCACGTAGTCGGCGGGTGGCGTGGTGAGGCCGCCGGTGTACTCGGGGATGGCGCCGTCGGCGCTGGCCGCCTTTTCGGCGCCGAATGCGGTGAGCGTCGTGCCGAGCTGTTTGGCCTCTTCCGCGGAAACCGCGGCCCACGCGCCGGCGGCGTGCAGCGTCACGAGGCTCGCTGCGGCCAGACGAAGCAGAATTTTCATGCGTTTGTTCTCCTGTCTATTAGGAATGCTTTAGAACGACGACTGGAGGGTCAGCGAGACCCAAGGCCGGTCGTTGAGGTCGTAGAGACCGTTGCCGGCGCTGTCGTAGGACAGACCGCTCGGCGTCAACGACGTCGCGTTCACGTGAGCGTGGTAGCCGATGTACGAAAGCGTGAGCGTCGCGCGCTGGCGAATGAGCGCCTGCACACCGATGGAATACGTGAAGAAGCCCTGCGCGCCGGCCGCGGGTCCCGGGTTGATCGGATTGGTGCCCCAGATGCCGCCCGTCAACGAAGTCGGCAGGCTCAAGTCGACGCCCGGGAACACCTGCAGCCATTGCGGCTGGAACACCAGGCCCATGCCCACATAGTCCTTCGTCGAACAGCCGTTCCACTTGTTGTTGCTCGGGCAGCCCGCGTAGCCAACGCCGTTATAGAGCTGGGCGTTCTGTGTGACGGACAGCAGGTGCGTGTAGCCGATTTCCGCCGTGAGCGTGCCCGTGTCCCACAGCGGCGAGCGCGAGAGCGGCACGATGGCGTTCGTCACGAGATTGAGGACGTTACCCTTTGCGCCTTCGGTCTGGTTGGCAATGGCGGGACTGAGCGCCGTATTGAGCGCCGTGTTGTGACGGTACGAAGCTTCGAAGCCCACAGCCACGCTGCCGAGCGTCGTGTCGAGGCTATAGCCGATCAGTTGTGCGCCGCGGTTATAGGCGAGGTGATAGTCCGTCGGCAGCGACGTCTTCAGCGCGGGCACGGCCTTCCAGTTGGCGAGCACCCACGGCTGGGTTTCGTCGAGACGCCGGAAGTAGAAGCCCATTGCGCCGTTCATGAATTGCGGCGTCCAGCCGAGCTTGATGCCGAAGTTGTTATCGACTTGCGGCGGCGTGATCGAGGGGCTTTGCGGCACCTGATACGAGAATGGGGCGCTGCTCGGCGGCAGACCGAACAGCGGCCGCACCGCGCCCGGCAGCGACGTGACGAACAGATTGCCCGGCCCCTGGGCGATAAAGTCGGCGGCCTCGATATACGTGCCGCCGGTCGGCAGACGGTTGTACGTCCAGCCAAACGCATACTGGCCCGACAACGACACTTCCGGCGTGACCTGCGCCGTCAGGCTGACCTGCGGTCTCGGCAGCAGCAGCTCCTTCGTCTGCGTGCCCGGCGTGTTGTAGGCCTTGATGCCGTCCGTCGCGCCCTGCGCGTATGAAATGCCCTGTGTCGGCGAAAGCAGCGAGTTGCCCCAGTACTCGGTGAACTGCCCGACCTTGAAGTAGATCGAGTGGCCGGCGACCTCCGAGTTATAAAACGCGAAGCCGTCGAGCAACTGCGCGCCCTGCACGTAGTAGCGGTTCGTAAAGGAACCGTAGACGCCGTTGGGATAAGCGCGGATCGACTGATAGGTGATGCCCGGCGCGTAGGTGCCGGGATTCGCCACGTCGCCGCTGCCATAAGCGAAGTCTTTCCACGCCGAGCCGGACAGGCGCAGGCCCACATAGCCCTGGTACGCCGCCGTGAACTCGGAGAGGATCGACACGCGGTTCGTCACGATGTCGCCCGCATGGCTGAACTTGTAGTCGCCCTCGTCAAAGTTCGGGTTGTTGCCGATCATCGGATCGACGCCCTGGGTACGCATGCCGAGGTTGTAGCTGAACGTGTTGTCCCAACTCACGTCCCAGTCGGACGAGCCTGTGTCGATCTTGAACGCGTAGGCGTGCAGCGGCGTCATGGCCGCGATCAGGCTTGCCAGCACCGTGAGGCGCGGCAGCGTCATGGCGCTGCCGTCTTTGCGACTCTTGCGATACATCTGTTCGTCTCCTTTTTTGTCGTGGTCTTCGTCGCCAGCTCTTCTGTGAACGCAAGCCTCCCCTGCGGCGCGTGCGTGCGATCCATGGCATACGTTGCCAGCACCCCACCCCCTCCCTCCCCTGTAAAAAGGAGGGGGCGGGTTAACGTGCTTGGGGTATGCGAGACGAGGGCCGGCGGCCCCCTATAAGGACAGGGGATGGCGGCGCGAGCGAGCGGCGATGATGTGCGCCATTCACCCTCGAAACGGGCCGGCGCCGCACGCGCGTCCTGCTTTCGCGGAGGCGGCCGTTTGCGCGTGCGCTTCCTCGCGCAAGCGCCGGTGGCAGCGACTTCGGTAGCGGCTTCAAGACTCAAAGGAAACCAGCATGACGGCGCAGTACCAGGCTCATGACGGCGTAGCCGTCATCACGCTCGACCATCCCCCCGTAAACGGCCTCGGCCTCGCGACGCGTACCGGCATCGTGGAAGGCATGACGCGCGCCCTTGCCGACGATGGCGTCAAGGCCATCGTGATCGCCGGCGCGGGCAACACGTTTTCGGGCGGCGCGGACATTCGCGAGTTCGGTACGCCCAAGGCCTTGCAGGAACCGAGCCTCGCAACGGTGATCGCCACCATCGAGGCGTCGGTCAAGCCCGTGGTCGCGGCGATCCACGCGAGTGCCATGGGCGGCGGTTTCGAGCTCGCGCTCGGCTGCCACTATCGGGTTGCGGCTTCGACGGCCCAGATCGCACTCCCCGAGGTCAATCTGGGCCTGCTGCCCGGCGCGGGCGGCACGCAGCGCCTGCCGCGCGCGATCGGTCTCGAACCGGCGCTCAACCTGATCCTGAGTGGCGCAACGCAGCGTGCCGGACAGTTCGCGGGCACGCGGCTCTTCGACGAAATCGTCGCGGAAGATGTGCTCGCCGCCGCAATCCGCTTCGCCAAGGTTGTCGCCGCGGCGCCGTGCCCGCACCCGCGCCTGCGCGACCTGAAAGTGCGCCACGAAAACGCCGAGGGTTATCTCGGCGTCGCGCGCCAGACCGTGGCCGCGCAGCCGGGCCCGTTCCCCGCGCCGTTGCGCTGCGTCGAGGCGGTTGCCGCTTCGCTCAAGCCGTTCGACCAGGGGCTCGCCGAAGAGCGCGAGCACTTCGTTCATCTGCTCGCCACGCCCGAGGCGCGCGCGCTGCGCCATGCGTTCCTCGGCGAGCGCGCGGCGAGCCGGATTCCCGACGTGCCCGCTGACACGCCGACACGCAAGATCGAGCGCGTCGCGGTCATTGGCGCGGGCACGATGGGCGGCGGCATCGCCATGAATTTTCTCAACGCGGGCATTCCCGTCACGCTGCTGGAAACGAACGGCGAAGCGCTCGCGCGCGGCATCGCCGCGATCCGTCGCAACTACGAAGGCAGCGTGAAGAAAGGCAAGCTTGCGCACGACGAGTTCGAGCGCCGCATGCGGTTGCTCTCGGCGACGCTCTCGTATCACGAGATCAAGCGCTCCGATCTCGTCATCGAAGCCGTGTTCGAAGATCTCAGCGTGAAGGAACTTGTGTTCCGCTCGCTTGATGACGTCATGAAGCCGGGCGCAATCCTGGCCTCGAACACCTCGACGCTCGACGTCGACCGCATCGCCGCCTTCACACGCCGCCCCGATGACGTGATCGGCCTGCACTTTTTTAGTCCTGCCAACGTCATGAAGCTGCTCGAAGTGGTGCGTGGCGCGAAGACCGGCAAGGACGTGCTCGCGACCGTCATGCAGCTCGCGAGGCGAATCGGCAAGACGGCGGTCGTCTCAGGCGTGTGTGACGGCTTCATCGGCAACCGCATGATCGAACAGTACAGCCGCCAGGCGGGCTTCCTGCTCGACGAAGGCGCGCTGCCCGAGCAGGTGGACCGCGCGATCGAGAAGTTCGGCTTCGCGATGGGACCATTTCGCATGATCGACATGGCGGGCAACGACATCGCCTGGGCGATCCGCAAGCGCCGCGCCGTCGAGCGGCCGGAATTCAACTACTCGAAGACGGGCGACCGGCTGTGCGAGAACGGCCGCCTCGGACAGAAAGCGGGCGCGGGCTGGTACGACTACAAGCCGGGCGACCGCAGGGCGTACCCGAGCCCGTGGGTCAACGAAATGATCGTGCAGCACTCGAAAGATCTCGGCATCACGCGCCGCAAGATCTCCGACGAGGAGATCGTCGAGCGGCTCGTGTTCGCGCTCGTCAACGAAGGTGCGTTGATACTCGACGAGGGCATTGCGTCGAAGGCCTCGGACATCGACATGGTCTATCTGAGCGGCTATGGCTTTCCGCGCTTTCGTGGCGGCCCCATGCTCCATGCGGACCATGTGGGCCCCTACAACGTCGTGCGTGCGATGCGCCGCTACGCGCAGGGCTACCAGGGGCACGCCTGGGAAATCGCGCCACGCCTCGCGCGCCTCGCCGAAGCAGGCAACGGATTCAACGACTGAGCGCGCGATTCGCGCAAAACATCGAAGGAATGACATCATGAATGAAGCAGTCATCGTCTCCACGGCGCGCACCGGCCTCGCGAAGAGCTGGAAGGGTGCGTTCAACATGACCCACGGCGCGACACTAGGCGGCCATGTGGTCGAGCACGCCATCGCGCGCGCCGGCATCGAGCCCGGCGAAGTCGAAGATGTATTGATCGGCTGCGCCAACCCCGAAGGCGCGACGGGCGGCAATATCGCGCGGCAGATCGCGCTGCGCGCCGGTTGCCCGGTCACCGTGCCCGGCGCTACCGTCAATCGCTTTTGTTCGTCTGGACTCCAGACGATTGCCATGGCCGCGCAACGCGTGATCGCCGGGGAAGGCGACATCTTCGTGGCGGGCGGCGTCGAAAGCATCTCGTGGACGCAGCGCCAGATGAACCAGCAGTTCGCCAGCGACCCGTGGCTCGTCGAGCACAAGCCCGAAATCTACTGGAGCATGCTGCAGACCGCCGAGAACGTCGCGCGCCGTTATGACATCTCGCGCGAGCGCCAGGACGAGTACGGTGCGCGCAGCCAGCAACGCGCGGCGGCGGCGCAGGCGGCCGGGCGCTTCGACAAGGAAATCGTGCCGATCACCGTGCTCGCCGGCGTGACGGACGCGGCCACGGGCCAGATCGGGACGAAGCACGTGACGCTCGCTGCCGACGAAGGCATTCGCGCCGACACGACGCTCGAAGGCGTCGCGAAGATCCGTACCGCGCTGCCCGGCGGCGTGATTACGGCGGGCAACGCGTCGCAGTACTCAGACGGCGCGTCGGCGGCGGTCGTAATGAGCGCGCGCGCCGCGGCCGCGAAGGGGCTCGAACCGCTAGGCAGGTTCGCCGGTTTTAGCGTGACGGGCTGCGAGCCGGACGAGATGGGCATCGGCCCCGTGTTCGCCATTCCGAAGCTGCTTGCCAAAGCGGGGCTCAAGGTCGAGGACATCGGCCTGTGGGAGCTGAACGAGGCGTTCGCTGTGCAGGTGCTTTACTGCGCGGACCGGCTCGGCATTCCGATGGATCGCTTGAACGTGAACGGCGGCGCGATTGCGGTCGGTCATCCGTTCGGCGTTTCGGGGGCGCGGCTCGCCGGGCATGCGCTGATCGAAGGCAAGCGCCGAGGCGTGAGGTATGTCGTGGTGACGATGTGCATCGGCGGCGGCCAGGGTGCGGCGGCGCTTTTCGAGGTGCTTTGATCGCGCGCTCGCGCGGCGGCGGTCGGGTCGCGCGAACGGCGGGAGTGGAGATAAACGGGGCTTTCGCGGCCCCGTTTTTGTTGGCGGATCAGAACAGGTCTTCGCTCAACGCGAGCATGCCCTCACCGCCGCGCGCAGCAACGATCGTCGCTTCGAACGCCGCGGCCTGCGGCAGGATGTGCGTAGCGTAGTGGTGCGCGGTCGCGATCTTCGCGCCATGGAATGCCGGATCCTCATGCATCAGCGCGTGCGAAGCGATCAGCGCACGGGCCATCTGCCAGCCGCCCAGCATGACGCCCGCGAGTTTCAGATACGCGACGCCACCCATGTACGCGGCGTTCGGATCGGCCTTCGCGTTCTCGAGCATGAAATCGACTGCATGCGAGAACGCGCGGTTTGCCGCCGCGAGATGCTTGTGCATGGCCTTGAGCGCGGCGTCATCCGCGTATGCCGGGCTCGCCTCGAGCGCCTGCACGGTCCGCTCGATGTCGCCGATGATCCGCTTCGCTACCGCGCCGCCGTCGCGCACGGTCTTGCGGCCGATGAGATCGTTGCCCTGGATCGCCGTCGTGCCTTCGTAGATCGGCAGGATGCGCGCGTCGCGATAGAACTGCGCGGCGCCGGTTTCTTCGATGAAGCCCATGCCGCCATGAACCTGCACGCCGAGGCTCGCGGTTTCCACCGCCATCTCCGTGCTCCAGCCCTTCACGACCGGCACCATGAATTCGTAAAGCGCGTGGTGTTCGGCGCGCGTCGTCGCATCGGGATGGCGATGCGCGCGATCGGCATGCGCCGCCGCGACGAGCGCCACGGCGCGTGCCGCCTCGGTCAGCGCGCGCATTGTGCCGAGCATGCGGCGCACGTCCGGGTGATGGACGATCGTCACCGGGCAGGACGAAGAGCCGTCCACCGGACGGCTCTGTACGCGCTCCTTCGCATAGCCGCGCGCCTTCTGGTACGCGCGCTCGGCAAGCCCGATGCCTTGCATGCCCACGGCGAAGCGCGCCGAAATCATCATGATGAACATGTACTCGAGCCCGCGATTCTCCGCGCCGATCCGCTCGCCGATCGCGCCACCGTTGTCGCCATACTGGAGCACGGCGGTCGGGCTGCCCTTGAGGCCCATCTTGTGCTCGATCGACACGCACTGCACGTCGTTGCGTGCGCCCAGCGTGCCGTCGTCGTTCAGGAGGAACTTCGGCACGAGAAAGAGCGAGATGCCCTTCACGCCTTCCGGCGCGCCGGGCGTGCGCGCGAGCACGAGATGAACGATATTGCCGCTCATGTCGTGCTCGCCCCACGAGATGAAGATCTTCGTGCCGAACAGGCGGTACGTGCCGTCGGCCTGAGGTTCCGCGCGCGCGCGCAGCATGCCGAGGTCGGAGCCGGCCTGCGGCTCCGTGAGGTTCATCGTGCCGGACCATTCGCCCGAGACGAGGCGCGGCAGCCAGCGCGCCTTCTGCCCCTCGCTGCCTGCCATGAGCAGCGCCTCGATCGCGCCGTCCGTGAGCGATGGGCACGTCGCGAGCGACAGATTCGCGGCCTTCTGCATTTCGAGGCACGCGGCGCCCACCAGCCTGGGCAAGCCCTGGCCACCGTATTCGACAGGATGCGCGAGGCCCTGCCAGCCGCCATCGACGAACTGACGGAACGCCTCCTTGAATCCCAGCGTTGCGCTCACTGCGCCATCGCGCCACTGCGGCGGTTCGCGGTCGCCCGTCACGTTCAGCGGCGCCCAGACCTCGCTTGCCAGCTTGCCGGCCTCGTCCAGCACGGATTGCACGGTTTCGGGCGTGGCTTCCTCGAAGCCCGGCAGCCGGGCAACGTCGTCGAGGCCCGCCAGTTCCTTCATGACGAACAGCATGTCCTTGATGGGCGCGCTATAGCTCATCGTCTCCTTCTCCTGTGGGATGTTTGACAGGCGCGGCCGAGGGGTGCCCGATGAAGGCGAGCCGCACGGCCCCGCGCCGCCTGGGTGATGCGGCGAACGTGTGCGGCTTGCGCGCGCATCGGCCAGACGCAGTTGGATGTCGATTTGAGCAGGCCGCGCGTTACACCGCCCCTGTCCTGAAGGCGGGGAGGCCCACGCCCCCCTCCAAAGGGCGGGGGAAAAACCAGCCGAATCGCGATACAAGTCGAACATGCACAGTTGCGCAGATTCGAACCATTCCACAAAGGACAGCAATGACTGACGCGAACCATCGGGACGCGGGCCACGGGCTCGCCTATCCCTGCGGCGCGCCGCCGGAACGCGGCGAAGCGCGCGAGATCGCGCCGGGCGTGCGCTGGATGCGCCTCGCGCTGCCCTCCTCGCTTTCGCACATCAACGTATGGGCACTGGAGGAAGCGGACGGTCACACGCTGATCGACACCGGCCTCGGCAACGAAGCGACGATCGAAGCATGGCGCGCGTTGCTCGACGGGCCGCTCGCCAAAGGCGTCACGCGCGTGATCGTCACCCACCTGCATCCCGATCATGTGGGCATGGCGGGATGGCTCACGCGGCGTTTCGGCCGGCGGCTATGGATGACGCGCACCGAATACCTCCAGTGCCGCATGCTCGCGGGCGACACGGGCCACCCGGCCCCCGACGAGGCGATCGCGTTCTATCGCCGCGCGGGCTGGGACGCCATGGCGCTCGACACTTACCGCAAGCGCTTCGGCACCTTCGGCCGGCTCATCGCACCGCTACCCGCGAGCTACCGGCGCATGCGCGACCGCGAGATCGTCGCGATCGGAGGCCACGATTGGGAAGTCGTCGTCGGTTCGGGACACACGCCCGAGCATGCCTGTCTGTACTGCCCGGCGCTCAAGCTCTTTGTCTCGGGTGACCAGGTGTTGCCGCGCATTTCGTCCAACGTATCGGTGCTGCCGAGCGAACCCGACGCCGACCCGCTCGCCGACTGGCTCGCCTCGCTCGATGCGATCCGCGCCCGCGTGCCAGACGACGTGCTGGTGCTGCCCGCGCACAACGAGCCGTTCACTGGCCTGCATGCGCGGCTCGCGCGGCTTGCCGCTTCGCAGCAGCGCGCGCTCGAGCGGCTGCACGGCACGCTGCGCGAGCCGAAACGCGCCGTCGATACGTTCGGTGCGCTCTTCGGCCGCGCGATCGCGCCCGAAGACGCATCGACTTACGGACTCGCGACGGGAGAAAGCATCGCTCACCTGAATTACCTGGTGAACCGCGGGCTCGCGGCGCTCCAGGAAGACAGCGACGGCGTGGCCTGGTATCGAGCGATTTGAGGGGCTATCTGAGGGGTTATCTGAAGGACACCTCAGGACGAAGCACGCAGCAAGCGCGGCCGTCTTGCGAGGAGTGCGACAATGGTCGTGCGCGAACTTGCCCGTCGCGCGGCCCCGTCACCTCGCCCGCCGGCCGCTCCCTATGCCAGCGCACGCGCGACGCCCCAGCCCCACGAAAAGGAAGGAGCGACGCCGAATGCGAATGCATAAAATCGGCTGACGCGCTGGCAGGCGCACGCATCATGCGCCTTGGCGGCCAGCCAGGAAAAAACGGAGACATGGGATGAAAATGAACTTTGCGCGGATTCTCGGCTACACCGCGCTGCGGTACGCGGACAACGAAGCGCTCGTCAACGTCGAGCGCGAGCGGCGCTATACGTTCGGCGAACTCCATCGGGTCACCAACCAGATCGCCAACATGATGCGCGAGCGCCTGAACCTGCGCCGCGGCGACACCTGGATGTGCCTGGTCGAAAACGACAACATGTCGCTGCTGCACGCGTGGACCGCCCTCAAAGGCGAGGCGGGCGCGGTGTACACGAACTTCCGTGACTCGCTCGAGGAGCACTGCTGGCAGCTGGACTTCATCAAGCCCAAGGTGGTGTTCATCGAGAACACGCTGCTCGAGCGTTATTTCGACCTCCTCACGCAACGCGGCATCACGGTTGTCTGCATGGACCCGCCTGCCGCGCCGCGCGCAGGACTCCTTGACTTCTGGGATCTCGTTGAAGGCTGCAGCGACGCCAATCCCGATGTCGAAAGCGACGCGCTCACGGACGTGCTCGTCTATCGCTTCACGGGCGGCACGACGGGCAAGAGCAAGTGCGCGCAGTACACCATCGACAACTGGATGGCCATGCGCGACGCGTCGTACTTCGAAAACGAGCAGTACTTCGGCGAAGCAACACGCAACCTGCATATGGCGCCGATCAGCCACGCTTCGGGCTTCAGCATCCTGTCCACGTTCTTTCGTGGCGGCTGCAACGTCACGCAGAACATCGCGGACCTGCGTCAGTGGTGCGTGAACGTGCAGACCGAGAAGATTACGAACGCGCTGCTCGTGCCGACGCTGATCTATCGTCTGCTGGAAGTGAAGGAGACCGCCAACTACGATCTATCCACGCTGACCACGATCTTCTATGGCGGCTCGCCGATGAGCCCCGCCAAGCTCAAGCTCGCGCAGGAGCGCTTCGGCAACGTGTTCACGCAGATCTACGGCGCGACCGAGGTTCTGCAGATGGTTGCGATGCTCTCGAAGGCGGATCACCTCACCGGCGTCGAGACAGGCCGCCTCGCATCGGCGGGCCAGGTCGGCACCGGCATCGAAGTCAAGGTGGTGGACGAGAACGGCCAGGAAGTGGCGCAAGGGCAGACGGGTGAGATCTGGGTGCGTTGCCGCGGCACGATCGCCGGCTACTTCAACAACCCCGAGGGCACAACCGGCGAGTTCGACGACGGCTTCTGGAAATCCGGCGACCTCGGTTATCTCGACGACGGCGGCTACCTCTTCATCGTCGATCGCAAGAAAGACATGATCATCACGGGTGGATTCAACGTCTACGCCGTGGAGGTCGAAGCCGCGTTGAGCTCGCATCCCGCCGTGGAAAATGCCGCCGTGGTGGGCGTGCCGCACGCCGAATGGGGCGAGACCGTGCACGCCGAGGTGCTCGTGCGCGCCGGCATGGAGGTGAGCGCCGAGGAACTGATCGAGCACGTGAAGGGACTGCTTGGCCGCTTCAAGGCGCCGAAAACCATCTGCTTCGTCGAAGCGTTGCCGTTGAGCCCGGTGGGCAAGGTGCTGCGCCGGCACGTGCGCGAGAAGTACTGGAAGGATCAGGCCCGGCGTATCGGCTAAACGAGGGCTAAACGAGGCGCGGCCCAGGTGGCCGCGCCGTGTGCGGCCAGGCTGAACACAAAAAAAGGCCGCCCCGCGGCATTCGCCAAAAGGGGCGGCCCAACACTGGCCCGCTTATGCTGCTTGTGCCGCTGATGGCGCTTAAGAAACGCGCCGCGACACGCCGCTCCAATATTTCTCCCTCACCGTGCGCCGCAACACTTTGCCGACTGCGCTGAGCGGCAAGGTCTGCACGAACGTAATGGATTTCGGCGCCTTGAAGCGCCCGAGCCGCCCTTTCGCGTACTCGATCAGCGCCTCGGCCGACACCCCCGCGCCCGCGCGCAGCACGACCTCCGCATGCACGGCCTCGCCCCATTCGTCATGCGGCACGCCGACCACCGCGGCGTTCTCCACGGCCGGATGCGCGCTCAATGCGGCTTCAACCTCCACCGCATAGACGTTGAATCCGCCGGTGATGATCACGTCTTTCTTGCGATCGACGATATACAGATACCCTTCTTCGTCGACATAGCCGAGATCGCCCGACTTCCAGTAGCCGTCCTCGAACTCCGAAGCGCTCGCGATCGGGTTGTCGAAGTAGCCCGAGATCGTCGCCCGCGAGCGCAGCCAGATTTCGCCGGTCTCGCGATGTGCGAGTTCGTCGCCGTCCTCTCCCACGATCTTCAGGTCCATGCCAGGCGCCGGGCGCCCCGCCGACGCGAGATGGCGCTCGCCGGGCCGCGCATGATCGGCCTTCGTGAGCGTCGAAATCGCCTGAAGACACTCCGTCGATCCGTACTGCTGAATGAATATGTTGCCAAAGCGCGCCTGCGCACGCGAGAGCTTCGCCGGGCTCATCGGCGAGCCGCCGTAGATGAGCGTGCGCAAGCTCGACAGATCGTGCCGCGCCGCTTCTGGTAATTCGAGCAGCCGATAGACGAGCGTTGGCAACAGCAGCGTGGTCGTAATCCGCTCGCGCTCGATGTTGCTGCACCACTGCGCGAGATCGGGCACGTTCTGCGTGACCGTGCACCCACCGCGAAAGAGCGTCGGCAGCATGCCGAGGCCCGAGCCGTGGCTGATCGGCGCCATGTGCAGATAACGTGTTGCTTCGGAGTAGACCTGCTCGTACTCGACATAGAGCGAGTCGCGGCTGGCAAGCCAGTTGTCCATGGTGTACTGCGCGCACTTGCCCTTGCCGGTCGTGCCTCCCGTGAAGCGATAGACGAGCGGATCGTTGAACGCGTCGTTCGAGACACCGGGCTTGTCGTCGCGCACGCCGTCGAGGAGATCCCAGAAGTACGCGAGGCCCGCGCGCGGCGCGGCGGGCGGGTCCATGCACACCACCTCGATGCCGCGTTCGTGCAGCCAGTCGAAATAGCGATCGAGCAACGCGTTCTCGATGAACACGACTTTCGGCCCGATGAATTCGATCTGCGAACGATGCTCGTCGATCGAATCGCGGATGTTGGTCCATGCCGCGGCCGCTTCGCCCTTGAGCGCAGTCCATGCGTGCAGCAGCGAAAGGTTGTCGTTTTCGAGCAGGCACAGCCAGACGTCGCCGCGACGCAGGCTCAACCGCTCGCGCATCATGTTGGCGATGCGGTTGGTGAGACGGTGCAGTTCGTCGAAATCGTAGCGCCGTGCGCGCTCGACGTTGACAAGCGCTTCGCACTGCGCGAAGCGCACTGCGAGGTGAGACATGATGTTGGCAAAGTCCAGCTTCATCGTATCGCTCCACCCTGAAAATGCACACGGCGTCCGTGCGGGACGCCGTGTGTGTGTTTCGACTCGATGCTTGCCGTTATTGCACGGCGGGCGCGAGGAACTGCTGGACCTGCTGCGTCACTTCCGCATATTGGCGCGCCGTGCTCCAGTCGGCGATCTGGCCGAAGCGCGCGGCTATGCCCTCGGGCGTGAGCGCTTCGTCCGCAATATGGACCGGCGCGGTCTCCATGATCGTCGCGGTCGAGAACGTGCCGCCGCCCGCCGCGAGGATCACCTTCGTCGGCGCCTCTTCGCTGCACAGGTACAGCACGCCCGGCGTGACGCGCTCCGGCTGGATGCGCTGCAGCGCTTCGGCGGGCAGCACGTCTTCGGTCATGCGCGTCGCCGCGACCGGCGCGAGCGTGTTGACCTTGATGTTGTTCTTGCGGCCTTCCACGGCAAGCACGTTCATGAGGCCCACGAGCGCCATCTTGGCCGCGGCGTAGTTCGCCTGGCCGAAGTTGCCATAGAGGCCCGCTGCCGACGTCGTCATCATGATGCGGCCGTATTCCTGCGCGCGCATGATGTCCCACACGGCCTTCGAGCAGTTGATGGAACCCATCAGGTGCACGTCGAGCACGAGCTTGAAGTCTTCAGGCTGCGACTTCGAGAAACTCTTGTCGCGCAGGATGCCCGCGTTGTTCACGAGGATGTCGATACGGCCAAACTCGGCCATCGCCTGCTCGACCATCGCCTGGACCTGCGCCGGATCGGCGACGTTCGCGCCGTTCGCGATCGCGCTGCCGCCCGCCTTGCGGATCTCGTCGACCACGGCTTGTGCCGCGCTCGTCGAACTGCCCGTGCCGTCGCGGCTGCCGCCGAAATCGTTGATCACCACTTTCGCGCCGCGCGCGGCGAATGCCAGCGCGTGAGCGCGGCCAAGACCCGCGCCAGCGCCGGTGATCAGCGCAACCTTGCCGTCAAAACGGATGCTCATGAAAGTCTCTCCAATGTCTCGATCAAAAGAATGAACCCGTACCGCCGCTTTCGCGGTGCCCCAGGTCGTGGATCGAGCATATGACGCGCCTCGCACGAGCGCCCCCGTCCAGATTGGGGGGCGCGCTTCGCCGCGAGCGTCGCCCCCCTCCAATGTAGGGGCGCGACGCGCTCGCGCGCCGTTCATAGTTCGACCCAGCATGGGGCTCGCGCGCACGCGCGGCCCCTGCCGCATTGCCATGCCGTGGGTCGCGCGCTGCCGCGCGGGCCACGGCGCATGTCCAACGAGGAGAGGGAGAACCCATGACCGACGTATCCGCAGCGTTCCTGAGCGAACAGGAAGTGATGATCCGCGACTCGGCGCGCACCGTCGCCAACGAAATCGTCGCCCCGACGGCCGCCGAGCGCGACCGCACCCACGCATGGCCGGCCAGCGAGCTCGACGCCATCGCGAAGCTCGGCTTTCTCAGCATGCTCGTGCCCGAGGAGCACGGCGGCTCGGGCGCGACCTTCGTCGACTACTGCCTCGCGCTCGAAGAGTTCGCCGCTGCCGACGCGGGGTTCGCCACCGTCGTGCACGTCCACAACACGATTGCCGGCCTGATCGCGGAGCTTGGCGACGACGCCCAAAAGGCCCGCTTCCTGCCGCGCATGATCACGGGCGAGCACATCGGCGCGGGCCTCTTTTCCGAGCCGCAGGCCGGTTCGGACACCGCCGGGTTCCGCACGTCGGCAAAACGCAACGGCGACCATTACGTACTGAACGGCAACAAGCAGTTCATCTCGAACGGCAACAAGGCCGGCGTGGGCGTCGCGCTCGCGATCACCGACCAGGCCTCGGGCAAGAAAGGCGCGAGCATGTTCATCATCGACACGTCCGAGCCCGGCTATCACGTGGCGCGCGTCGAGGACAAGCTCGGCCAGCGCAGCGCACACCTCGCGCAAATCCAGTTGATCGACTGCTGCGTGCCGGTGGCGAACCGCATCGGCGAGGAAGGCAGTGCCTATCGGCAGATGCTGCGCGGCATGTCGGAAGGCCGCATCGCGATCGCCTCCATCGCGGTCGGAGCCGCCCGCGCGGCGCTCGACGCCGCCGTGCGCTATGCGAAGGAGCGCGAAGCCTACGGCGCGCCGATCATCAACCTGCAAGGCGTCGCCTTCGACCTCGCCGACATGGCCACGCAGGTCGAGATCGCGCATCAATTCGTGCTTCACGCCGCGCGCCTTCTCGTGGCGGGCATACCCTGCACGAAGGAAGCGTCGATGGCCAAGCTCTTCGCGAGCGAAATGGCCGAGAAGGTCTGCTCCGAGGCGCTGCAAATCCACGGCGGCTACGGCTATCTGAGCGACTTTCCGGTCGAGCGCTACTACCGCGACGTGCGCGTGACGAAGATCTACGAAGGCACGAGCCACATCCAGAAGCTGATCATCTCGCGCACGCTCTGAGCGCTCGCAACTGCATGAAAAAGCCCCGGTGCGCATGGCGACCGGGGCTTCTTTTTTAACCGGCGCACATGCCGGTCATACGACACCCATCTCCACTACTTCGACACGAAGCGCGCGCACGCTTGCTGGAAGAACGCCGAACGCACGAGACCGCGTTGCACTTCGCGCTCGGCGGCGAGCGACTGCTTCATCGACATCTGGCTCGCGTCGTCCACGAGCCGGCGGCACTCGACGATGGCCTCCGAAGGCAGCGCCGCGAGCTTCTTCGCCATGGCGAGGGCCTGCGTCATCAATTCGGCGTCGTCGAAACATCGCCAGACTACGCCCCATTGCTCCGCCTGCTCGCCAGCGATGCGGTCGCCGAGCAACGCCATGCCAAGTGCGCGCGGGCGACCGAGCGCGCGCCCGAGCACCCAGTTGATGCCGAGATCGGGCACGATGCCGAGCTGCGTGATCTGCGCGACGAGAAAGTAGGCCGAGCGCGAGCACAGCACGATATCGGCGGCGAGCGCGTAGCCGAGCGCGCCGCCCGCGCACGGTCCGTTGACGGCCGCGATCACGGGCACCGGCGCTTGCGCAATGTAGCGTGCGATCGGGTTACCGAGGTCCTCCATGTACTCGCCGATCGTGCGCGAAAGCGCGTCCTCGCCTTCCTGGGCGAGTGCGTTGAAGAGGCGCACGTCGCCGCCCGCCGAGAACACGCGCCCGGCGCCCGTCAGCACGATGGCGCGGGCGCCCTGCGCGACGGCTTCCGGCAGCGCCGCGCCGAGCTGCTCGAGCATGGTGCGGTCCATGACGTTCCAGGGCGAAGCGCCCTTCATCGTCAGGACTGCGACTCGATCTTCCCAACTGATTTCGACCATAGATTGACTCCAGGCCGGCCGCGCGGGCCGGCCACGTGCTTTGCGCGGTTATGCCTTGCCGAGAATGGCGATGTGCTCGAGCGCCTCTTCGACGCGCCAGAGACCGCCGCCGTTGCCCTGGATCGCAAAGCGCACGCCTTCGACCTGGCGCGGGCCGCAGTTGCCGCGCAGCTGCTCGACGAGTTCGAAGATCTGGCCAAGGCCGGTCGCGCCGATCGGATGGCCCTTCGATTCGAGGCCGCCCGAGGGGTTGACGACGATCGAGCCGCCAAGCGAAGTCTCGCCGCGCTCGGCGAGAATGCCGCTCATGCCCGGTTCGCGCAGGCCAAGACCTTCGAACGTGATCAGCTCGCCAATCGCGGTGGCGTCGTGCAGCTCGGCAACGTTGATCTCGGACGGGCTGATGCCGGCCTGCTCGAAAGCCTCCTTCGCGGCTTGCGGCGTGCAGGCGTTCTCGTAGTCGTCGGCGGCGCGCAGGGAGCCCGAGCGCAGCACGCTCGCCATCACCTTGACCGCGCGGCTGCGGTCGAAGCCGTACTTCTTCAGCGCGCTCTCCGTGCAGAGGATCGCGGCGGCGGCGCCGTCCGAGATCGGCGAGCACATCGGCAGCGTCATCGGATACGTGATGGGCGGCGCGGCCAGGACTTCGTCGATCGTCATCGGCTTGCGGTACTGCGAGCGCTCGTTGTGGACCGAATGCACGTGGTTCTTCGCCGCGACCGCCGCGATCTGGCGCTGCGTCACGCCGAAGCGCGACATGAACGCACGGCCCAGCGCCGCGTAGACGTCCATGAACGGGCTGTACGGCTTCTCCGATTGCGAGCCGGGCGGCGGCACGATGTCCCTGCCCATGTCGGCGAGGCAGTTCTTGTTCTCGTCGAGCGTTTCGACGTCCCATGCCGATTCGAAGCACGAGAACATCTTCGCCTTGTCGTCCGAGTACATCTTTTCCGCGCCCACCGCCAGCACGACGTCGGCCGCGCCCGCGCGCAGCTGCGTCACCGCGAGGTTGAACGCCGCACTCGACGACGCACACGCGCCCTCGATGTTGTAGATCGGAATACCGCCCAGGCCGATCGGCAGCAGCGCGACCTGGCCGCGAATCATGTGCTGGCCGTCGAAGTGGCCCTGTGCCGTGTTGCCGAAGAACGCGGCGCGGATCCACTTGCGCTCGCACCCGGCGTCCTTGAGCGCGTCCTCGACCGCCCACGCGGTGAGCTGCTTGACGCTCTTGTCCATGTGACGGCCAAACGGCGTCATGCTCACGCCGACGATATAAATGTTTTCCATGGTTTCCCCAATAGTCCGAACGATCAGTAGCCCTTGAATTCCGGCTTGCGCTTCTCGACGAACGCGCGCAAGCCCTCCTGAATGTCATACGAGCGCTGGTGATTGCGCAGCTCGAGCACTTCGTGGCGCAGCGCGTCCGCGACCGGCTTGTCCGCCGATTCGTCGGCCACGCGCTTCATCTTCGTGAGCACGAGCGGGCTCTTGGCCGCGAGCTTCTCGCCGAGCGCCTGCACACGGTCGATGAGTTCGGCGTCGGCCACCACTTCGGCAACGAGCCCGTACTGCTTCATCTCCTGCGCCGACACCGAATCGCCCGTGAACAGCAGGTACTTGGCGATGTTCACGGGGATCTTGCGCGGCAGCACGGCTGCGCCGCCGCCGCCGGGGAACACGCCGAAGTTCGAATGCGCGTCGCCGAAGCGCGCGCTTTCCGCCGCGATCACGAAGTCGCACGTCATCACGGCTTCGAGGCCGCCCGCGAGCGCGAGACCGTTGACAGCCGCGATAACCGGGCGCGGAAACGCCCGCATTGTGTCGAACAGGTCGACGATCTTGTCGAGAAAGTCTTTCTCGCCCGGCTGCGCGGGCGCGCCGGCCGTTTTCAGGTCGGCGCCGGCGCTGAAGGCGCGGCCCGTGCCGGTCACGGCGACGACGCGCACCTGCGGGTTGTCCTGCCATTCCACGAGCTTCGCGGTGATGCCTTCCACCATGTCGCGCGACAACGCGTTCATGGCTTCCGGACGCGCGAGGGTGATCCAGCCCACCGGGCCCTTGAGTTCAAATGTGACGCTCATCTATTGCTCCCCAATCCATGCCAGTCCTGGCGAAAAATCCTGTATTCGCGCGGCGCGGACGGACGGGGACGGATCGCCCGCCGGTCCGGCGCGCGCTGCTCCGCGCGCCGGACGCGCCATGCGTGCATTGCAACGATAGGGATTTGCCTGCACGCATTCCCCTCTATTTGCGGGGGGGCCGCAGACCGGCACGGGCAGGCACAATGGCTCGGCCACAAAACAGGGGCTTCGCGGGCTCAAACGCCTGTCGCGCCCTCACCCGGACACCGCCATGACGTATCGAACACCGCCACTCGACGAGCCGGCCGCGCCGGCGAAATTCGCGCCGCCGCGCATCGGCCCGCGCCATATCGTGCGCAGGCGGCTCATCGAACGGCTGCGCGATGCGCAGCGTTGCGCGCTCACGCTGGTTACGGGCAACGCGGGCTTTGGCAAGACCATCCTGCTCGTGCAGTGGCGCCAGGAACTGATGAAGGCCGGTGCGGAAGTCGCATGGCTCGCGCTCGCGGCGGACGACCGCCGCAGGGCGGTGTTTTGCGACGACCTGCTCGGCGCGCTGGCGCGCCTTGGCGTGGTGCCCGCCGTCGCGTTGCCGCCCGCGCGCGAAGATACCGCGTGGCCGGCCGAGTCGATGGCGGCCGCGATCATCGCGCAGGCCCAGCGCGTGGCGAAAGACATCTACCTGTTCGTCGATGACTATCACCACATCGACGACCCGTGGGCACACGAGCTGATGCAAAAGCTCGCCACCCATTGCCCGCCGAACCTGCACATCGTCATCGCCTCGCGCACCACGCCGCCGCTTTCCGTAAGCCGCCTGCGCGTCTATGGCCAACTCGCGGAAGCGGGCCTCGAAGACCTGCCGTTCAGCCTTGACGAGACCCAGGCGTTCTTCGAGCAGAATCTCGCGACGATGAAGCTGACCGCCGACGAACTGCAGCTCATCCAGGACGTCACGCACGGTTGGCCCGCCAGTCTTCAGCTGGTCGCGATCATGCTGCGCAACCGCCCGGCCACACGCGCCCAGTTGCCGGCCTTCCTGCGCCGCTCGAGCGATCTGCAGAACTACCTCGCCGAAGACGTGATCGCCCAGGCGAATGCGGAAACGATCGCGCTGATCGAAGCGCTCGCGCCGCTGCGGCGCTTCAATGCGGCGCTCGCCGCTCACGTCACCGGACATGCGCATGCCGCCGACCTGCTGCGGCGCGCGGAGGAGGAATACCTGCTGATCCAGCGTGTGGAGACCGACGACCGCACGCCGTGGTACCGCCTGCATCCTCTGCTTGGCGAGTTCCTGTGCAGCCGGTTCGTGCAGCGCAACGGCAATGCGCCCACGGCACTGCAAGCGCTGCACCGGCGCGCGAGCGCGTGGTTCGCAAGCCAGCAGATGCTCGTCGATGCCGTGCGCCACGCGAATCTTGGCGGTGATCTCGCGCTCGCCGTGCGGACCATCGAGAACGCGATGCCCGCCGACTGGAGCTTCAGCGCTGTCGGCGCGATGGTCCACCTGCTCGACCATCTGCCGGAGGACGCACTCGTCGAGCACCCGCGACTCTCGTTTCTCGGCTCCCTTACCTACGCATTGACGGCGCGGCCAGCGCAGGCGCAGCACTGGCTCGAACAATTGCGGCGCAGCGAACCGGCGGGCCGCCCCGGGATGGAAGCCCAGCTCGCGCTCGCGCAGGCGACGATCGCCACGCAGCGCGACGACAGCGAGCGCGTGATCGCGCTGCTGAACATAGCGCCGGAGTCGTGGCCATCGAACCGCACGCTGAAGTACATCTACATAGCGGCGCTGGTGACGGCCTTCGCGCACGCGGGCCGCATGCGCGAAGCCTTGCGCCTGCATGACGAAAACGCCGTGCAAAGCGACGACCAGGGCAGCGAGATCGCGCTGATGTTCGAGGTCACGCTGCCCGCCACTTACCTCAAGCAAGGGCGCGTGCGCGAGACGGCGCGCGTGGCAGCGGCCTTGCTTGAGCAGGCGCAAACGACTTACGGCAGGCACTCCGTCTGTGCGGGACTGTGCGCCGCCATGCTAGGCGACGCGTACTACGAACTCGACCGCATCGCCGAAGCGCGCGACGTGCTCGCCAATCGCGCGAGCTTGCTGCGCGCTTCGTGGCCCGACGTCATGGTGCAGGCCTCGCTCGTTCACGCGCGGCTCGACCGCATCGATCAGGGTCCGGCGGCGGCTCTCGCCTTTCTCCAGCGCCAGACGGCCCACTTCCAGGACCTGGGCCTCGCTCGGCCCGCGGCGTTCATGCTCGGAGAAACCGTGCGCATTCTGCTGGCCGACGGCGATCATGTGCGCGCGCAGGGCGTCGTCGCGCAGCTCAACGCGCTCGCCGCGGCAAACGCAACCGAGGAAACGCGCGCGGTCGCGGCGCTGGCCCGCTCGCGCGTGGCGCTCGTGAACTGCAACGCCACGCAAGCGCTCGACGCCCTCCAGCAGGTGCGCGTGTTCGCGCTGGCGACCGGCCGCGAGCGACTGCTCGTCTGCGCGAATCTGCTCACCGCTGCGGCATACGCGGGCATCGAGCAAACGGTAGCGGCGCAACACTGTCTCGTCGATGCGCTGAACGGCGGCGCGCCGCTTGGACTCGTGCGCACCTTCCTCGAAGAAGGCGCGGCGCTCGCGCCGCTCCTCGCTGCGTTGCGCGGCGCGCCGGCGCTTTCCCCGCAGGCCGCCGCCCTGCTGGAGATGCTCTCGAAACCCGGCGATACCGCCAGCCCGCCTTCGCCCCGCCCGAGCAGACCAGACGCGCTGGCGCTCCCGCGCAATGGGGTCAACCTCACGCCGCGCGAACTCGAAATCCTCCTGTTGATCTCGCAGGCCATGTCGAACAAGCGCATCGCGCTCACGCTGAATATTTCGGTCGGGACGACGAAATGGAACGTGCGCAACATCCTCACCAAGCTTGGCGTTTCGACGCGCTATGACGCGATGACGTGGGCGCGCGAGCAGGGCTATCTCCAGTGAGCGCTCGCGCGCGGGGCGTGCCCCTGCCTTGAATGGGGGGCGGGCGCGGCTCGAACGGCGCCTCACGGCTGCCAGCCCCTTTCCTTCCGAGGGGGTGTCTGCGTACGGTCCGCTCTCTATCATTGGCCGCATCCAACCAATGACGAGACAGACTATGGAGCGAGACAGGCAAGGCCCCCTGAAGGGCGTGCGCGTGCTCGAAATCGCGGGCATCGGGCCCGGACCGTTTTGTGGCATGTTGCTCGCGGATCTGGGCGCGGATGTCGTCGTCGTCGATCGCATCGACCCCGACGCCGATCGCATCGATCTCGGCAATCACGACATCCCGAATCGCGGCAAGCGCTCGATCGCGGTCGACCTGAAAACGCCCGAAGGCGTGCACACCGTGCTGCAGCTCGTCGCGCAATCCGACGCACTAATCGAAGGCATGCGGCCCGGCGTAATGGAGCGCCTCGGGCTCGGTCCCGATGTGTGCCTCGCGCACAACCCGCGGCTCGTCTACGGCCGCATGACGGGCTGGGGGCAGACCGGCCCGCTCGCGCACGCCGCGGGACACGACCTCAACTACATCGCACTGTCCGGCGCGCTCTGGTACGCGGGCCAGCCAGGCGAGCCGCCCATCACACCACCGAGCCTCGTTGGCGACATCGGCGGCGGCGCGCTCTATCTCGCCGTTGGGATGCTCGCGGGCATCCTGCACGCACGCGCGGGCGGAGAGGGACAAGTGGTGGACGCCGCAATCGTCGATGGCAGCGCGCACATGATGACGCTGCTGCATGCGCTGCAGGCGTCCGGCAAGTTCACGGCTGCGCGCGGGCAGAGTCTGCTCGACGGTCCGCACTGGTACAACACGTACCGCTGCGCCGATGGCGGCATGATCACGGTCGGCTCGCTCGAGCCGAAGTTCTATCGCCTGCTGCGCGAGAAGCTCGGCTTCGGCGACGACCCCGCTTTCGACAAAGCCTACGACGCGAGCGCGTGGCCCGCACTGCGCGAGCGCTTTGCCGCGCTCTTCGCGACTCGCACGCGCGACCAATGGTGCGCCCTGCTGGAAGGCACCGACGCCTGCTTCGCGCCCGTGCTCTGCCCCGAAGAAGCCGCAGAGCATCCGCACATGCAGGCACGTGCGGTCTATACGCGCGAGAACGGTGTCTTGCAGGCCAACCCGGCGCCACGCTTCTCGGCCACCCCGCTGCCCGCCCCGCACGCGATTCCACGGCGCGGCGAGCACACGCACGAAGTTCTGCGCGACTGGGCCGCGCGCTGAGCGCCGCGTCCGCCCGATCCGCCTCGACCCCACACAAGGACGATCCATGAGCAAAGACCTCTCCAGCCTGTTCCTCGACGAACAGCAGATCATGATTCGCGACTCGGCGCGCCGCGTCGCCGCGGACATCATCGCGCCGACGGCGGCGCAGCGCGACCGCGAATCCGCGTGGCCGCGCGCCGAAATCAGGGAACTGGCGCAGCTCGGCTTTCTCGGCATGCTGGTGCCCGAGGCCTACGGCGGCACCGGTGCCGGCGTGCTCGACTTCTGTCTCGCGCAGCACGAGTTCGCAGCGCACGACGCCGGCCTCGCGACGATCCTGCACGTTCACAACTTCACGGCGATGTGCATCGCAAAGAACGGCACCGAGGAGCAAAAGGAGCGCTTTTTGCCTGCGATGGCGAGCGGCGAATCGATCGGCGCCTTCCTGCTCTCCGAGTCTCATGCCGGCTCGGACACGGCGGCGTTGCGCACGAGCGCCGTGCGCGACGGCGACCACTACGTGCTCAACGGCTCGAAGCAGTTCATCTCGAACGGCAGCGAGGCCGGCGTGGGCGTGGCCTTCGCGATCACCGACAAGGCAGCGGGCAAGCGCGGCGCCACGACGTTCATCGTCGACCCGGCACAACCCGGCTACGCGACCACGCGTATCGAGGAAAAGCTGGGCCAGCACACCGCGCATACGGCGCAGATCGCGCTTGAGAACCATCGCGTGCCGGCCGAGAACCGCCTGGGCGCCGAAGGTGACGGCTACCGCACGGTGATGAGTGGCTTGTCGGATGGCCGCATCGGCATTGCGTTCATCGCCGCGGGCGCGGCGCGCGGTGCGCTCGACGCCGCCGTGAAGTATGCAAACGAGCGCGAAGCCTATGGCGCGCCGATCGCCCGATTGCAAGGCGTGGCGTTCGACCTCGCCGATATGGCTGCGCAGGTCGACGTGGCGTTCCAGTACTGCCTGCATGCGGCGCGGCTGTGCGATGCCGGCGTGGACTGCACGAAGGAGGCGTCGATCGCGAAGCTGTTCGCGAGCGAAATGGCCGAGAAGGTGTGCTCGAGCGCGCTCCAGATTCACGGCGGTTACGGCTACCTGTGCGACTTCCCGGTCGAGCGCTACCTGCGCGATGTGCGCGTATGCAAGATCTACGAAGGCACGAGCCACATCCAGAAGCTGATCATCGCGCGCCAGCTCGGCTGACGCGAGACGGGAAGCGGCGCCCCCTACTAACGAGGGGTGATCGGACGGCCCTTCCCTGTTACTTTCACGCCGGAGCCGTAACCCGCGACTGCTTTGGTCCGGGAGACGGCAACGGTATCCGTGCCTCACCCGATCGGCTGCGGCGGCAGATCGGACAGCGGCATCCCTGCTGCCGGCTGCCTGGTCGCGCACTGGCTAGCACCGGCCATCATCACAACGGCCGCACCAAACTTGCATGGGACCAGAGGAAGTGCGTTGCATGGGACCGGAGTAGGCGCTGAAGCGCCAACTCCGGTCGACAGCCGAAGCACCGACTCTGGTCGACAGGAGACGCCATGAAACGCATCATCCCGGCCTTGCTTCTTGCAGCAGCAGGAGCAACGCTGGCCATCTCGCACGCAGGCAGCGCGGCGACGATCACCGAACCCACCAAAGAGCAGGGTTTCGCGGGCTATGACCAGCCCAATCAGTATCTGGCCTCGCGCACGGTCAAGCTCGCCGACAACATGGAGCCGGTCATCGCGCACGGCGACCAGCAACAGGAGGCCGAGCGCAAGCTGCAGGCGCTGCAGCAGAAAACCGGCAAGCGGCCGAACATCGTGATCTTCCTGCTCGACGACGTCGGCTATAGCGACTTCGGCTTCAACGGCGGCGGCGAAGCGGTGGGCAACGCCACGCCCGACATCGACCGCATTGCGAACCAGAGTCTGATCCTCAGTTCGGCCTACTCGCAGCCAAGCTGCTCGCCTACGCGAGCCACGATCATGACCGGCCAGAACATGGCGCATCACGGCATCCAGATTCCGCCGATGTACGGCCAGCCAGGCGGGCTCGCCGGGCTCACGACGCTGCCGGAACTGCTCTCGCGCGCGGGCTACACGACCCAGGCGGTCGGCAAGTGGCACATGGGCGAGAACAATGGCTCGCAACCGCAGAACGTCGGCTTCGACGACTTCCGCGGTTTTCTTTCGGTCTCCGATATGTACACCGAATGGCGCGACCCACAGTACAACCCCGAAATCGCACTGAGCCCCGAGCGCTATCGCTACATTCTCAATCTGCCGTTCAACAAGAGCGACGTGCACGCCGTGAAGGGCGGCAAGATCGAGAGCCTGTACGAAATCAACACCGAGACCATCAAGGACCTCGATACGAAGTGGCTCGACTACACCGTCGATTTCCTGAACCGCGAAAAGAGCGCAACGAAGCCGTTCTTCCTGTACTACGCGCCGCGTGCGTGCCACTTCGACAACTATCCGAACGCCTACTACGCCGGACGCTCGGCGGCGCGCACGAACTATAGCGACTGCATCGTGCAGGTCAACGATATGTTCAAGAAGTTGATCGATACGCTGCAGGCCAATGGTGAGCTCGACAACACGATCGTGTTCTTCGCGTCGGACAACGGCCCCGAGCAGGAAGTCCAGCCCGCGGCGCGCTCGATGTTCCGCGGCGGCAAGGGCTCGACGTGGGAGGGCGCGGTGCGCTCGCCGTTCTTCGTCTACTGGAAGGGCATGGTCGAGCCGCGCCGCTCGGACGGCCTGTTCGATTTCGCGGACATGTTCAACACGTCGGTCGCGCTCGCCGGCTCGCCGGGCGCGGATCTCGCGAAGCTCGTACCGTCGACAACGTATGTTGACGGCATCGACCAGACGTCGTTCCTGCTCGCCGACAAGGGCGTCTCGAACCGCCGCAGCGTCTTCTACTTCTGGAACGACGAGCTTTCCGCGGTGCGCGTTGACGAGTTCAAGCTGATGAAGAAATTCCAGCTGCCCGACGCCGTGACCCAGAAGGGCTACAACGGCGGCTTCGCGGGGATGGTCGGCGACGCGTGGACCGTGCTGGTGTTCAACCTCTACACGGACCCGAAGGAAGAAGAGTCGATCGCCATACGGCATATCCCGGCCAGCGTGCCGCTCATCATGGAGTACGCGCGCTATCAGCAAGTGCTGAAGAAGTACCCGCCCAGAACGCAGGCCTCGCTCAAGTAGGCTTGATACGCGCCGACGTGCAGCCCGACGTCGGCGCTTTGGCATTGGAAACAGTCATGAAGTCCGCTTACAAGCATTGGCAGTACAAGGCTGGCGCGGCCGCGCTAGCGTTGGTCACGACAGGCGCCGCAATCGGCGCCTGGCAGCATTTCAGAGACCCTGCCCCGCTCACCGTGGGCGACGGCCTGACCGGCCCGAAGGACATGGTGTGGATTGCGGGCGGCGAATTCGCGATGGGCAGCGAGCACCCGCATGCACTGCCCAACGAGCGGCCCGCGCACGAGGTCAAGGTCCATGGCTACTGGATCGACCGCTACGACGTCACCAACGCCGAATTCGCGCGTTTCGTCGCCGCGACCGGCTACGTCACCACGGCCGAGCGTAAGCCGCGCTGGGAAGACCTCGCGGTGCAACTGCCGCCGGGCACGCCCCGCCCCACCGATGACACGCTCGTTCCCGGCGCGCTCGTCTTCACGGGCACCGACGCGCCCGTCGCGCTGACCGACTACTCGCGCTGGTGGAAGTTCGTGCCGGGCGCGAACTGGCGGCACCCCACCGGCCCCGGCAGCAATATCGTTGGCAAGGAGACTCATCCGGTCGTGCAGGTATCGTACGAGGACGCGCTCGCTTATGCGCGCTGGGACCACAAACGGCTGCCGACCGAGGCGGAATGGGAATACGCGGCGCGCGGCGGCCTGGAGCAAGCCGACTTCGCATGGGGCAACGAGTTCTCTCCGCGCGGCAAGAAGATGGCCAATACCTGGGACGATACGGCTCGCCCGTTCCCCGTCACCGTCGAGCGCAACAGCCACGAAAAGGTGCAGGTGGGCACGACGCCGGTGGGCCGCTTTGCGCCCAACGGCTATGGCCTCTATGACATGGCCGGCAACGTCTGGCAATGGGTCGCCGACTGGTATCGCGCAGACGCGTTTCGCATCGAGTCGGCATCGGCGCGAGTCGTCAGCAATCCTCAGGGTCCGGCTTCGAGCTTCGATCCCGAGAACGGCCCCACCGCCTACGCGCCGGAACGCGTGACACGCGGCGGCTCGTTCCTGTGCAGCGAAACATACTGCATCAGCTACCGTACCAGCGCGCGGCGTGGCACGGATCCGATGAACGGCATGTCCCATCTCGGCTTCCGGCTCGCGATGGACGAGAGCGACTGGGAACGTCAGCGCGCATCCAGCCGGTGAGGGCCGCTACGCCACGCCGTTAGGCGGCCGTTTCCGCCGCCGCCCAGTTGTCTATTTGCGGGGCGGCGGCGAACCAGCGTTGCTTAGAACCACGCGTCCTGCATGTCGAGCGTGGTCCGGTCGAGCGACGCGAGCAGGTCCAGCTGCGGACCGACACGCGGCAATTCCCATCGATGGAAATACGCAGCGGCAGCAAGCTTGCCGCGATAGAACGCGCGCGCGAGCTCGCTGTCAACCCGGGCGAGCGCACCGTGCGCCACGAGCGCCTGTTCGAGCCAGATCCACGCGACCGCGACGTGACCGAACGCCTCCAGATAGACCGAAGCATTCGCCAACGTCAGCGCGGCATCGCCGCCCGCCCACAGCAAGCGCGTCACATCGGCAAGACGCGCCGCGGCCTCGTCGAGCGCCGTGCCATGCGCCGACAGCGCCACGTCGCCTGTCGCCCGCGCTTGCGTGGCGCTCGAGTGCATTGTGGCGATGAGCGCTTTGAACGCCGCGCCCTCCTTCATCGTCACCTTGCGACCCAGCAGGTCCAGCGCCTGAATGCCGTGCGTGCCCTCGTGGATCGGATTGAGCCGGTTGTCGCGATAGAACTGCTCGACGTTGTACTCGCGAGTGTAGCCGTAGCCGCCGTGCACCTGAATGGCGAGATCGTTTGCCGCGAGGCCCCACTGCGACGGCCAGCTCTTTGCGATCGGCGTGAGCAGGTCGAGCAGCAGAGAGTACTGCTGTACCGCCTGTCTGTCGTTCGCTGCCTCGGCGGCGCGTTCCTCGTCGACGAGCTTCGCGCAATAGAGCGTGAGCGCAAGCGCGCCTTCGGCATAGCTCTTTTGTGCGAGCAGCATGCGGCGGATGTCCGCATGTTCGACCAGCCTCGCCTGGGGGCTCGCCGGGTCCTTGCCTGCCGGTCCCGTGGTGCGTCCCTGCGGGCGGTTGCGCGCATAGTCGAGCGCATGGAGGTAGCCGGTATAACCGAGCGCCGCCGCGCCGAGGCCCACGCCAATACGCGACTCGTTCATCATGTGGAACATGTAGGCGAGCCCCTGGCCGGGCTCGCCGACCAGATAGCCAATCGCACCTGCCTTGCCGCGCGGCCGGTGCGTGACGCCCTCGCCGAAATTGAGCAGACAGTTCGTGACGCCCCGATAGCCCATCTTGTGGTTCAGGCCAGCGAGCACGACGTCGTTGCGCTCGCCGCGCGAGCCATCGTCGTGAACGAGGTACTTGGGCACGATGAAAAGCGAAATGCCCTTTACGCCCGGCACCAGCTTGCCGTCGGGTCCGGGAATTTTCGCGAGCACGAGGTGAACGATGTTCTCCGACAATTCGTGCTCGCCGCCCGAGATCCACATCTTGTTGCCACGCAGCCGGTACTGCTCGCCCAGCGGTGAGTCGCGCTCGTGCTCCGCGCGTGTCGTGATGTCCGAGAGCGACGAGCCAGCCTGCGGCTCGGACAGACACATCGTGCCGAAATAGCGGCCTTCCAGTTCCGGACGCACGAACGTGTCGATCTGTGCGGGCGTGCCGTGGGCGAGCAGCAGATTCGCATTGCCGATGGTGAGAAAAGGAAAGGTCGCCGTGCCGATATTCGCCGCGTTGAACCAGGCGAAGCCTGCTTTCTCGACCACCAGCGGCAACTGCATGCCGCCTAGCGCATAGTCCTGCCCGGCGGCCACGAGCCCGGCTTCACCAAACGCTGAAAGCGCGCGCTTGACCTCGGCAATGACGTGTACCGTCTCGCCGTCGAAGTGGGGCTCATGCTCGTCGTTCTTCTTGTTGTGCGTGGCGAAAAGGTCCGTGGCTATCTTTTCGCAGGTATCGAGCGCGGCGTCGAACGTCTCGCGCGAATGATCCGCGTAACGCTCTGTCGTGGTCAGCTTCTCGACTTGCAGCCATTCGTACAGCAGAAAATCCAGATCGCGACGCGAAAGTATCAGTGACATGGTCGCATCCCTTTAATGTGTTTCGGTGTGTGCCGCCTTGGGGCGCAGCATGTCGTCGAAATCGTCCAGCGACGGGAACGGGAGCGGCTCGAGTTCGTCGATTTGACGCAACCGTTGGCGATATTGATCGAGCATGTCCGCGCGCTCCGCGGGCTTGATATAGGGAACGTGCCACGCGACGAAGGGCGGCAAGACGCTCATGCCTGTGTAGGCCAGCGTACCGCGCAGGATCGGCCGAAGCATGGCTTCGAGTTCGCCGTGAATGCCGCCTTCGGACAACATGTGCCGCTGACCGCCGATGGTCATCGCAAGCATCGCCTTCTTGCCCTTCAGACCACCGCGGTCATAAAAACGCACGCCGCCGTAGCAACGGCCCGAAATGAGCACCCGGTCCACCCAGCCCTTCAGGATCGCGGGCATCGAGAACCAGTAGACCGGGAAATTGAAGATCACGAGATCGGCCCATTCGAGCTTGTCCAGTTCGGCCTGAATGTCGGGCGCCAGTGTCTTCTTCTCGTAGCCATGCCGCTGTTCGAGCGCATAGACGAGATAGTCGGCGTTGGCGCGGCTGCCGAAATCGTCGCTGTCCGCGACGGCTTTCCATCGCATGGCATAGAGATCCGAGACCACCACCTCGTGACCTTGCGCGTTCAGCTCTTCAACCGCGAGGGTCTTCATGGATGCATTGAACGATTGGGACTCGTTATGCGCGTACACGATCAGTACGTTCATCGCGTCGTATTTCCTGTGTTGTCGGTGTTGGGGAGAAGCGCTGCGCTTACTTGCGCCGGTCTGCGGCGAGGCGCGCTTGCAGCGCATCGATACGCTGATGATTCTCTTGCGAGCCGAGATACGTGCGGAACAGCCACTCCTGGGTGCGCATCGCACCGTCGAGGTCGAGGTTCAGCAGTTGATTCGAGAGGCGTTTCGTTTCGATCAGGCACATGCGGTCGTAACCGGCCATTTCCGTCGCGATGGTCTTCACCGATGCGAGGAGCTCGCCTTCCGGATAGACGCGGCTCACGTAGCCCATTCGTTCGGCTTCCTGCGCATCGTAAATCCGGCCCGTGAGCGCGACTTCCTTTGCGCGGCCGAGCCCGATAATGCGCCACAGCGGGTCGAGTATGGGTGTCAACGCCAGCACCACTTCGCGCTGACCGAACTTTGCGCGGCTCGACGCATAGCGGACGTCGCACATCATGGTGAGGTCGAAGCCACCGGCAATGGCGGCCCCGCCGACTGCTGCGATAACCGGCTGCGGGCAGAAGAGGATCGCCCGGTACGCACGGTGAAAAAGCGCCGTGTACGCTTCGTTGGAGACTTTCTCGAGCTTGCGGATTTCGTTGAGGTCGAAGCCCGCCGAGAAGTAGCGCTCGCCGCCGGTGAGAACGACTACGCTGACATCTTCGCGTTCACCGAGTCCCGCGAAAACGTCGATGATCTCCTCGAGCACGCCGGGCGCCAGCGCATTGCCCTTGTCTGGGCGATTGATGGTCACTGTCGCGACCTTGTCAGCGACATCGAGCAGCAAATACTGATATTCCATGGTGCGTTCCTCGTTTTCGGATCCTGGTGATGGCGCCAGATTCGCGAGGAACGGAAAACGCTGATGGCTTGCGCTGTTGCATATCATGGGCGCCAGTTGGCGCGTGATGGCGGCGTCCGGAGCGCTTGAGCTACGACTGCTGACTGCGCGTGTTGATTGCGCGGCGCACTGAATCGGCGCCGCGTTGTGAGGCCGTTTCCGTTGACGTCGAATCCAGACGTACGCGGCCGAGTCTAGGGTCGACGCAGTCCGTGCGCCCCTTCCTTTTCGAGCGCGACGCACGCTCGGGGGCCACGCGCGGGACCGCGCAGCGCAGGCGAGCCTGCGTCGACCCGGGCGAACCTGAAAGCCGGCGCGAGAGGCTTTTCCGGTCATGCCGCAAGGTTCGGTGGCTTTTTATCTCATCGCTCGCGACGAACGGCCCATTTCCGAATGGGGGCATACGTCGCGCCGCCTGTCTTCAAACCTTTCGTCGTGACGAAGTTCATGTCGCTTGCTCCCGTCTGACAATGGGGTGTGTCGCGACAGGGTCCGAAGAAGAAGCTTCCGCGATCCGTCATCTGCTGCATCACATATCCAGCGAATTCTGGAGCGGTAACTTCACCCACTACGAGAAGATGCCCGAGATGTGCGCGCCTGGGCTCGGCGAGACGCATGCGGAGTCGACGAAGGTCCCGTGTGCCACGCGAGACCTAGCTATAGGCGGACCAGTGCGTATTGCAAACGGAGATATCCAGAAGCTTCGAGGTAAAGCTTGACGGAAGTTGAGCGGTAAGCACTGGTTGCGTGTAACGCCACCCGCAGTTAGTAGCTCTGATCGGCGATCGTCTTCGCTACTCGCTCCAAGGCGTGTTCGATCGCCGCCAGGCTGACCGAACCGAGTGCGAGCCGAATGGCGTGTGGCACTTGTGTCGACGCGCAGAACGCGTGCGCAGTCGATACTGCAATCCGTTCGTTCCTGAGCGCCATCGCGATCGCGTCGGCACGAACCTCTTGCGGCAATGGAAGCCAGAGGAAGTACGACGCAGGATGCCCAACACGTTTGAACTGGGCCAGCACACGCGCGGCAATCGCCTGGCGCCGTGTGGCATCGCGACGCTTTTGCGCCTCGAGCCTTGCGACCGTGCCGTCCTCGAGCCATCTGCACGCAATCGACGTCAGCGTCGCCGGCGTATTCCATGTAGTCGCGCGGATATTGCGCTCGATCTTCGGAATCCATTCGCGCGGCGCGTGGATGAAGCCAACACGCAGCCCCGTCGCCACGCTCTTCGAAAAGCTCGATACGTACACCGTCAACTCGGGCGCAAGCGCGGCAAGCGGAGGTGGAGCGCCCTCCGCGAGAAACGCGTAAGCACCGTCCTCGATGATCAGGAGCCCATGGCGACGCGCGATGGCAACGAGTTCGCGACGGCGCGCCACGCCCATTACCCAGCCAAGCGGATTGTGCAGCGTCGGCATCGTGTACACCGCGCGCACCTTGCGCCGCTTGCAGAGCGCGGCCAGCGCGTCCAGATCGGGGCCGTTACCCGCGGCCGCAACCGGCACGATCTCGAGCCGGCAGGCTTCGGCGGTCAGCTTGAAACCCGGATAGGTCAACGCGTCCACGGCCACCACGTCGCCGGGCTCCAGCAATGTCATGGCAGTCGTCGTCAATCCGTGCTGCGCGCCACTTACGAGCAGCACGGTCTGCGCAGCGGCTTGCAGGCCGCGTACTGCGAGGTGTCGCGCGACTGTGGCACGCTCGTGCTCACGTCCTCCATGCGGCTGATAACGGAGCATCGATTCGAGGTCGCCCGACGCCGCGAGCTGACGCAGTGCCACACGAAACAGGTCGGCCTGGTCCGGCGCGGATGGATAGTTGAACGTCATGTCGACGGTGTCCGCGCCTGATGCGAGCAGGTCGATGCCTTCGGCCGGCGGCAACGGTTCCTTGACGAAGGTGCCGCGCCCCGTCTCGCCACTCACGAGTCCCATGGCCTGCAACTCCGCGTAGACGCGCGTCGCTGTGACCAGCGCGAGACCTTCGCGCGCAGCCAGTTCTCGATGCGTCGGCAAACGCGTTCCCGGACGCAGACGCCCGGCCCGGATATCGCCGGCGATTCGATCGACCAGTGCCTTGTAGCGAAGCTCGGGCATGGCAATGTATCCATGACAATTATTTGATTGTAGTGATTCTCGGTCCTACCATGGCGCAACACAAGCTCAGCATCGTATGAGGACGCCATGAACATAGCCATCCTGACCTTCGACGGCTTCAACGAAATCGATTCGCTAGTCGCGTTCAATATTCTGAACCGGATCAGAACGCCCGGATGGCGCGTGGCCATAGCAAGTCCCACGCCGCGAGTGCGTTCGATGAACGGCGTGGAGGTCGAGGCGCAGGCGTCGCTTCAAGACGCTTGCCGCGCGGACGCCGTTCTCGTCGGCAGCGGAATACGGACGCGCGAGATCGTTGCCGATCAAGGCTTGATGGCACAACTCCGGTTCGATCCCGTGCGCCAACTGCTTGGCGCGCAATGCTCGGGCGCGCTCGTGCTAGCGCGGTTGGGCTTGCTCGACGGGGCTCCGGCGTGCACGGATACGACCACGAAGCCGTGGGTCGCAGCGGCAGGCGTCGCGGTGCTCGAACAGCCATTCGTGGCCCTGCGCAACGTGGCGACGGCAGGCGGCTGCCTGTCGTCCCAGTATCTGGCGGCATGGGTGATTGCGCGTCTCGATGGGATCGAGGCGGCATGCGGCGCGATTCGCTACGTTGCACCAGTGGGAGAAAAGGACGCTTATGTAGCCCGCGCGCTCGCCAACATCACACCCTGGCTATGAGCAATCAGCAAGCACTCCGAACAACACTTTTAAGCGTACACGTTTTCGTGTGATGGAAAGTCGAAAATTCTTTCCGTACTAACGCGGCCGCGGCCGATTGCTCACGCCCTCGTTCTCGCCGGATCGGCGGCGTCGACATTCATTTCATCTGTGTGCGCTCGCGCGAGCCGCTCGAGCACTGAGGCGACTTCAAGGGCCGCACCTCCGAGCACGCCTATGTCGATGGCGCCGCAATCTGCTCGTGCAGCCTGTTTGTGTCCGGTATGCCACGCTCTGCGCGTCGGGTATCGGTTTGGGTGACCGATTCAATCGACGATCCACCGCAACCCACCTCTCAGAATTGTTTCTCAATGTGTATGCCGCTCGCGCAGATACACAGCCATGCAACTGGCCAGTCTCTCGACACAAGCCAGATACCTCGTCCGGTTTCAATGCACCTAACGACGGAATCCGATGAAAGCGCCCTGAGCAAGCTCAATTGGGGCAGTTGAAGGTCGATTTCGCCGTATTCGCCCCACTAGTCATGAATTGCCAGTCGCAACCTGCCTTATCCATTGTGTGATCCACGCTCCGCGCCGGCTGAGCCGTCAGGAAGTCCGGCAATGAAGCGTTCTTCTCTTGAACACTCCGGCGCATCGTGATGGGCGCGCCGGTTACTTTCTAGCGCCAGGATGTCAGCCATGTCTTCAACACCGTTTTCACACCGTCGACGTCATATTCTCGCGGCTACGGCCGCGGTAGCCGCCGCAGGCCTGATTCCCGGATCCGTGTTCGCCGCGACCGGTGACGACAGGATCCGTCCCTTCAGGGCCAGTGTGCCCGAAGCCAGCCTCGTCGATCTGCGCCGACGGCTCGCCGCCACGCGTTGGCCCGGCAAGGAGACTGTCAACGACGACTCCCAGGGTGTACAACGTGCGCGAATGCAGGCACTGGTCCAGTACTGGGGAACCGACTACGACTGGCGCAAAGGCGAGGCAAAACTGAACGCATTACCGATGTTCATGACCGAAATCGACGGTCTCGATATCCAGTTTATTCACGTGAAGTCTCGCCACAAGAATGCGATGCCGGTCATCATGACCCACGGTTGGCCAGGTTCGATTTTTGAACTACTGAAGGTCATTCCTCCGCTTACCGATCCCACCGCATACGGAGGCAGCGCCGACGACGCGTTCCACATCGTCGTGCCATCGATACCCGGCTTCGGCTTCTCGGAGCAGCCGAAGAAGACCGGCTGGGGTTCGGACCACATCGCGCGCGCGTGGGGCGAATTGATGGCGCGGTTAGGCTATACCCGCTTCGTATCGCAAGGCGGTGACTGTGGATCGGTGATTTCTCATCGGATGGCCATGCAAAAGGTAAAGGGCTTAATCGGCATTCACGTCAACATGCCAGCAACGGTACCTCCCGACATCGCCACATTGCTCACCCTCGGAGCGCCTGCACCGGGCAACCTGTCGCCGCAAGAGAGGGCCGCATACGAGTCTCTCAGGGTGTTCTATCGCGACAATTGCGGCTATTCCGCCATGATGGTGACCCGGCCGCAGACCGTTGGCTACGCGCTCGCGGATTCACCCGTTGGGCAGGCCGCGTGGATGTACGACAAGATCTCACAATGGACCTATAGCGGCGGAGTACCGGAACGCGTCCTCACGCGCGATGAGATGCTCGACGATATATCGCTCTACTGGCTAACGAATAGCGCTACGTCAGCCGCCCAAATCTATTGGGAAGACCATTCCAACAACTTCGACGCGGTGGACATTTCCCTGCCGGCTGCCGTGTCGGTCTTCCCGGGCGAGATCTATCGCGCGCCGCGAAGCTGGACGGAGCGCAGCTATCACAACCTCATCTACTTCAACGAGGTCAACAACGGCGGTCACTTCGCTGCATGGGAGCAACCCGAACTCTTCAGCAGCGAGGTCCGGGCAGCATTCAGATCGCTGCGCTAACGCGGTTTCATTCTGGCAGTTGCGGGGGCAACGCCCCTTAGCAACATCCAGAGACCTGACGCTGAGTGCGCTCTCGAGGCGGAGAAAGCCCGGTCTTTCAGGAGAGCTTGTTTCGTCTTCAGGCGATGCAGCCAACGACGCCCTTCATTGGGTGCAAAACATCGGTTTAATCAGCGGAGCGTCGATGCTCCAAATCGGGCCGCAAGGTCCACATTCTTCGTCGCGGGCGACACGCGCCGCGCAACTAGAGAGGGTTTTCAATCATGGGTTCGCTGAGCATTTGGCATTGGATGATCGTTTTGCTGATCGTGGCACTTGTTTTCGGTACGAAGAAGCTGCGAAACATCGGGGGCGATCTTGGTAGCGCGGTTAAGGGGTTTAAGGACGGCATGGCCGAGAATCAAATTTCGGAGCAGCAGCCTGCACTGCCTCATGACGGTGTCGTTGAGATGGAAACGAAGGACACGACGCGTCGGGGCGAATACCGGTAGTTTCCGCTTCAATAAGTATGGCCTCGGCTGTACCCCTCATAGTTCAAGGAGCCTTGATTCCATGTTCGACCTCGGATTAACCAAAATGGCGATGATCGGTGTCGTCGCACTTGTCGTGCTCGGCCCGAAGCGCTTGCCTGGCGTAGCGCGAACGGCGGGCGCGCTGTTCGGCCGCGCGCAACGGTATGTCGACGACGTCAAGGCGGAAGTCGCTCGCGAGCTTGATCTCGACAGTTTGAAGAAGATGCGCGGCGGGTTTGAATCAGCAGCGTCGGATATCGAGAACAAGGTTCACGACGTACTGCGCTCGCAAGAAAGCGAACTCGACAACGCGTGGAAACTGGGCACGTCGATGTCGGACCCTGTAACGGGCGCCGAAGGTCGAGATATGACGCCCGTCTACGGTGATACCTCAGGCGTCCTAATGGACATCAGAAACGCGTCGCAAGCGAAGCGCAGAAACTGGCGCGCCAGGCAAGCTGCTATCCCGAGCTGGTACAAGCAGGCAACGGTGCGCAAAACGCGCCAGCAATCGCGCGCGTCACGGACTGCATGGCGCAGTCCCGAGACGATGCGCCGCCGCGCGTGGTTCTTTTCATAGCCTTCCTCGCGTTCATTTGGCATTGACTACCTTTCTTCCATCGACGATTCCTGGCGGAGGCCTGGCATGAGCGAACTGCAACACATTAGAGACGAACCAGTTGAAGAGACGTTCATTTCACACCTGGTCGAACTCCGTAACCGGATCATCCGCGCGGGCGCCTCAGTGCTCTTCGTGTTCATGGGACTGGTTTACTGGGCGCCCGATATCTTCCGGGTGCTAGCCCATCCGCTGATCCAGAACTTGCCGACGAACGGCAAGCTGATTGTCACCGACGTCACCGGCTCTTTCTTCGTCCCAGTGAAGGTCACTATGGTGGTTGCGCTCGTCATCGCACTACCGGTCGTGCTATACCAGATCTGGGCGTTTATTGCTCCGGGGCTTTACCGGCAGGAAAGGAAGCTCGTCGTGCCGCTGGTCGCCAGCAGCTACACCCTGTTTCTGTGCGGCATGGCATTCGCTTATTTCGTTGTGTTTCCGACCATTTTCCGCGTAATGGCGCATTACAACGCCCCACTCGGGGTGGAAATGACGACGGATATCGACAAGTATGTGAGTTTCGCCCTCACCATGTTTCTCGCGTTTGGCGCGACATTTGAGGTGCCAATCATCGTGGTGATTCTCGCAGGAATGGGGATCGTGACTGTAGGGAAGTTGCGCCAGATCCGGCCTTATGTGATTGTCGGTGCGTTTGCGATTTCCGCCGTGGTGACGCCACCGGACGTGTTCTCTCAGCTGATTCTCGCGTTCCCTCTGATCATTCTTTACGAGGTCGGACTCATTGCGGCCGGGATATTCACACGCAAGCACGGGATCGAGGAGCGGGAAACAGAACGCCAGGGATAGTCAGGCGGCGCCCAGGAAGGCGCGTTATCGCTCACTTGCGCACTCCGCATTGAGCCGTAGAGTCGGGGCCGAGTATCTCGGCGGTTCCAGCGTAGAACTACGGGTACCACGGAAGTCCCGTCTCACTCGCGCGATAGCGCGCACGACCATCAAGTGCTGCGCCACTCCATCTCAACTATCCGGCGGCCATCAAGGTCGTTGGTCCGAAATCGATCCAAAGATTGAAAGCCGTTGCGCTGATAGAACGATAGTGCCGATCCAGTATGGCACCAGAGGCGGATTACCGCAGCATGCGAATCTGCTCTCGCCCATGTGACGACCTGCTGCACCAGCAAGCTACCAACTCCCTTTCGTCGGTGAACCGGATCGACCCAAAGGCCCCCGACGCTATATTCGCCAGCGTCCTTTTTAACGCCGAAAACGAAAGCGGCAACGCTCTCAGAATGCTCAACGATGAACATTCTGGCCCCCTCCGGCGACGTGACTTTGCTGGCGAAGGTATTCCAGTACACGTCGTCGCGTGCGCTGGCTTCTTCCACAGTCTCCCAGTACGACTGAGGGTCGCAACCAAGCGCCCTCAGACGAAGAGCCTTCAACAAACGCCATTCGTCTGGCTGTAGGCATCTGATCGTGAACTCAGAGGGGGGCACCGCAAAACCTCGCGCGAACATGCTTTTGGGATCAGTTACGATGCAGGCGTACCATACCGACAACGTTAGAATAATAAAACTCGAAAAAACAGGCTCATGAACGGAGTTTCGCAAAAGCTGCGCCAAGCTTGCGAATCAATCAACGATACGACAGTACTAGCCCGGAGCGGTCCTCGATGGCGCGCCAATGACAACGCCGGTGCCGACTGCGATATCCCTCGTCTCGCAAGTTGTACAAATCCACTCCGATGACCGCGGGATGCGGGCTCTGATGGCCGCCTAGAAGCGCGTCAACATGCCGACGGCGCCCATCACCTGATTGCTCGTCGCCGAGAAGCCGCCGGCGTTGTACATCGTCGCGACGTTGTTGTGGCCGATCGCGCGCTGGTACATCGCTTCACCGTACACTTCCGTGCGCTTCGACAGCGAGTAGCGCGCGATCGCGTTGACCTGGTTCCACTTCGGATCAGAGCTGATGTTCGACTTGCTCACGCCGTTCAGATGACCGTCCGTGAACGTATCCATGAGGCCGAGAATCAGCGCAGGCGTGAGCGAGTACTTGACGTTGAGTTCATAGTTGTCGAAGTGAGTTGAGCCGCTCACCGGGTTCAGGCCGAATGCGGACGTGTTCTGGTACTGGCTATGCGTGTAGACGAAGTTGATCACCGCCGGGCCGAACGTATAACCGAGGCCCGCACCGACCGTGCGCTGCACGTCCGCCGTCAGGTTGCCGCCGCCCGCGGTCGCCTTGAACTCGCTCGGGTCCGCCGCAACGTTCTGATTGGCGGTTCCTGCAGGGCTGCTCGCCGCCGCCGAACCGTTGATCTGAAGGTAGGCTGCCGCGAATTGCAGCGGGCCGTTGTTGTAGCTCGCACCAGCGCTATACGCACGATCGACGGCGAAACTGGTGCTGTTACTGAACGCGTACATGCCGCCGAACTTGAAGCCCGAGTAGTCGACACTCGCGAACTTCACCGAGTTGCTGAATCGGACGGTGTGTTGCAGGTTGTCGTTGTCATACACGTGGGCGAATCCCGAGTCGCCGAACGTGCCCGCCGTACCTGACAGCGGCGAGACGAAGTCGACCATCGCGTCATACTGGCGGCCCATCGTCAAGGTGCCGTATTGATCGCCGCTCACGCCGACATACGCTTGACGGCCGAACATGCGGCCACCCTGACCGAGCGTGCCGTTGTTGACGTTGAAACCGTTTTCGAGCACGAAGACAGCATGCAAACCGCCGCCCAGGTCCTCGCTGCCGCGCAGGCCGAAGCGGCTGCCGCTGATATTCCCGCTTGTGAGGGCGACGCGCGCGCTACCGTGGCCGGGGGCGCCATTCTGAACGTTGTTCGTGTAGGCGATGCCGGCGTCGATCAGACCGTAGAGGGTGACCGAGCTCTGTGCGTTGGCAGCGGGCGCTGCAGACGCGGCGCAAACGGCGACGGCAATGGTGATCTTCTTCATGAGATAGCACCCGTTGGCATGAAAGGAACAAGCGGTGTCAGTCTATAGTCGCGTCCTGAGCAGAAGCCAGATCGCCCTAAAAAAATTGCTGCTACAAACAAACGACACGTTTCATAAATTCGTAGCAATTAAGCTGCGATTTGGCTTTGCAACCCGTGGCAAAACGGGTGACAAACCAATTTACTTTCAACATGAGTTGTTCCGCCGCAACAGCGATCGCTTGCCAGTCAGGTGTATCTGACCCGAGCGGTCGAATTTTTTTCCATAGATAGCGTCGCACTACTAATTGTTCAGAAGTGACATCGCCCTCCACCGCCTGGAATTCAGCATGAAAGCAAATGTTTGCGATAGGCTTACGTTGCATTGATTGCAGACATCTGGACCGACTCGCCCAATATGCAATTCATTCGTTAATCGCCGCGCAGAGGAGCCGACGGCTCAGTTTATGACGAGCGCTCTGGTGACGCGTCGTTCTGTTGATTTGCAGCGCGGCCGCCGCGGCACGATTGGTCGGAACGTAAACCACGTGCAGGGGCCGGGGCCGGAGGCACCCCAAAGATCGGAAGGATTGGCGGGGCGGTCCTCAACAAGCGAGGCCGGGCATGACGCCCAACCACTGCTAACATCCGCATAGCCTGTGGAAGCGTTGCGAAACGGGACGAAGATGTCGGCCGCATTTGCCGCCTGTGAGGCCAACGCCATGACGTCTTAGGCATCAAGACGATGGCGCAGGCAATCCCGCCGCGGGTGTACCTTGAATCGGCAACTCAACCGCGTTGAGCCCAACAGGATCCCAATCATCGAAACTTGACGCCCGCGGAATTGTAAACACAGCAGGGGTCCAGGCGGGTACGATGCGGGTTGCTGTAGTGCTTGCCAGTTCACGATCCATCTCCCATATTCTGAAGACGGACGACCCTCACGGCTGTGTGCCTTCCAGACAGCGCTACAGAGCAGACCAAGGACACAATGCACTCGATTCCTGACAGTTCCCGATTCTCTCTCGTCCTCATCAAGCCGACCCATTACGACGACGACGGCTACCCGATCCAGTGGCTCCGCTCGGTCATGCCTTCCAATACACTCGCCTGTATGTATGCGCTCGCTGATGACGCGCGAGAGCGAAAGCTGCTGGGCCATGGCGTCCATTTCGATATCGAAACATGCGACGAAACCAACCAGCGGGTATGGCCAGAGCGCATCATTCGTGACCTGAAGGCAAAGGGCGGGAGATCGATGATTGGTCTAATCGGTGTCCAGTCGAACCAGTACCCGCGCGCACTCGACCTCGCCCGCCAGTTCCGTGCCGCTGGCTTGCCGGTTGCGATCGGTGGCTTCCACGTTTCCGGCTGCATCTCCATGCTGCCCGAGATGCCCGCTGAGCTTAAGGAAGCGCAAGCGATGGGTGTGGCGCTCTTCGCTGGGGAGGCCGAGGAACGGCGTCTTGATGAAGTCCTTCTCGACGCGTGGAATGGTGCAATGAAGCCCTTGTATAACTTCATGGACACGTTACCCTCGCTCGAAGGTGCTCCCCAGCCCTTCTTGCCGCGCAAGCATATCGAACGCACGGCAGGCACCTATACCTCGGTTGACCTCGGTCGAGGTTGCCCGTATCAGTGCTCGTTTTGTACCATCATCAACGTGCAGGGACACAAGAGTCGCTTTCGCACTCCCGACGATCTCGAGAAAATCATTCGCGAGAACGCAAAGCAGGGCATCGACCGGTTCTTCGTCACGGATGATAATTTCGCGCGCAATCACGACTGGGAGGTTCTTCTCGATCGCATCATCGAACTTCGGGAAAAGGAAGGCATTCACTGCGGCTTCACGATCCAGGTCGACACGCTCTGTCACAAGATTCCACACTTCATCGAGAAGGCAACGCGCGCGGGTGTGCGTCGCGTGTTCATCGGGCTCGAGAATATCAATCCCGAGAATCTGATCGCGGCCAAGAAGCGGCAGAACAAGATCACCGAATACCGCGCCATGCTGCAGAAGTGGCGCACCCACGGCGCGATTACCTACGCTGGCTATATCATCGGTTTCCCGGCGGACACGAAAGAATCGATCCTGCGCGACATCGAGATCATCAAGCGTGAATTGCCAATAGACATCCTCGAATTCTTCATGCTCACCCCGCTTCCGGGCTCCGAGGATCATCAGACGATGGTAAGGAACGCTGAATGGATGGACCCGGACATCAACAAATACGACACCAACCACCGGGTCACGCACCACCCGAAAATGTCGGACGCCGAATGGGAAGAAGCGTATCGGAGCGCCTGGAGCGCGTTCTACTCGTACGAGCACATCCGCACGATCGTCAAGCGGGCAGCGCAGATCCCGAACGGCCGACCGAAGACGATCATGCGCACAATCGCCTGGTTCAGACTGATGATCGAACACGAGGGTGTGCATCCGCTCGAAGGGGGAGCCCTGCGGATGAAACACCGCCGTGACCGCCGTTGGGGGCTACCGGTTGAATCGCCGCTTCGCTTCTATCCGCGCTACTGGAGTGAGACCGTTGTCAAGGCGACAAAATATCTGCGCTTCTACCTCAGGACGGAGGCTATCCTCAGGGGAGTCATGAAGGCACCGGAACGTTACGCCTACACGGATATCGCCATCACGCCGCTGCAGGAAGAGGAGTTCGAGCAGCTTGGACTCTTTCACGCCACGAGCGGCGGCGAGGCAGCGCTGGCTGTCCACCACCGGCGTATTGCCATCCGGTCATCGGGCCCGTCTGCAGCGTGATATCGGTCCCCGCCTGGGCAACTCGCCCCAACGCCTCCCGCCGATCGCGACCGGGTGTTCGAGAAAAGGGCGAGAGCGGTCTCTCGACTCGTGAATATGTCTGCGTACGCTGCGTACGCGTTCATGGCGTCCGGTCGGGGTGAGACCGCGGGGGTTCCCGAAGACTGCGCCGATACAACGCGAACGCGAACATCCAGGCCACTCCGCCGGCAATTCCCCACAGTGCGGCTGTCATGTCATGCCCTCCTTAGTCCACATCCATGGATG
>NZ_CAJHCQ010000034.1 GCF_904848665.1 Paraburkholderia hiiakae | reverse complement strand
AAGCCAGGTGGGATACCAGAACGAGCGGATCTCGCGCTTTGCCTGGTAGCGCGAGCCCGCGCCACCGTCGAAGCCGTCATACGACGGGGCCTGCAGAAACAGCGTTTTCATATTCCTCGATTATCCGCGCAGTATGGTGAAACCCGGTTTGCAATCTGGTGCGCCTCGTGGCCTGCCTGGTCAGCGTCCAACGCCGCCCATTTACCTCGAAACACATTACGCAAAACATTCGATTAGCATTCCGGCTCACATGTTTGTTATCGAATTGAAGGCATAAGCGTCACACGTCAACTCTACGATACTAAGCTGAAAATCTGATGGTGACCTTAAGCGCTTTCCCTTCTTCCGATGTATTGGAACATGCGAAACCTCCATTGTGACGATTCGATATGACAGTTTTCATCCTGTTGCCGCAATTGACGGAAATTGTGATGACAATCGGTTACGAGCAACCGAGGCACGCCCCGTGCTCTGGCATGCAGAAATGGCGTGTGACGATCTGACGACTCCGCCATATCGGACAAGTTTTCGCTGATCGCCGACATTGCGTAAAAACGATTCACAATCGGGTTACGATGCGCTAAACGGCGTGACTGCGGGTCCCCGCCGCGAATGTGCGAGCGACGTGGCGCAGCGAACGCTGCCCGGCAGGTCAGGACGACTGTCCGGGATTTCATGCTGGCCAGGCACCGTCGCGGTGCGTTGCCTGCTCAACCAAGCGCCACCGTGAGCCGTCATTGTCCATGCGCATCCTCTTCGTCATCGGCAACCTGGGCGACTATCACGTCCCTCGCTACGAGGCGCTCGTTAGCGCAGCCTCGGGTCGCGGCCACCAGGTGGCGCTTCTCGAGGTCTTTGCGCGCTCCGGCGTCTACGGCTTCCCGCAGGAACGCCGCGCCGCCTTCTTTGCGAATCGCCCGCGAATGGCGGAAACGTTGATCGAAAACGGCGCAGACAGCGACGGCCTCGGCGCGCGCGACACCGCGCGTCTCATTGCGAAGGTACGCAACTTCATGCCCGACGTGGTCATCACGCTCGGCTACAACACCGGTTATTCGGCGGTGCTCTGTTTCCTCAGACATCTCACGCGGCGCTTCAAGCTCATCTACATGTCGGACTCGAAGGCCGACGACGGACTGCGCCAGCGCACCAAGGAGCGGCTCAAGCGTTTCATCGTGAGCCGCTTCGACGGCGCGCTCGTCGCGGGCGAGAAGCATCGCCGTTACGCGCAATCGCTTGGCATCCCGAAGGAACGCTCGCGCATCGGCTTCGACGTGATCGACGTCGACTACTTTTCGGATCTCGCGCAGGCCGCGAGCGATAACCCCGAAGCCGTGCGGTCCCGCTTCGGACTGCCGCAGCGCTACGTGTTGTGCGTGAGCCGCTTCGTTGCACGCAAGAACGTCGACGTGCTGATCGACGCCTACCGTAAATCCGGCGTGTACAACGAAAATATCGGCCTCGTTCTGGTGGGTCAGGGACCGCTCGAAGCGCAATTGCGTGCGCGCATCGCGTCGCTCGGCCTCACGCCGCATGTGACGATACTCAACTCACTCGCCAACCAGGAAATGCCGAATCTTTATGCGCTCGCGGAGTTCGTCGTACTGGCGAGCGAATTCGATCAATGGGGTTTGTGCGTAAACGAAGCGTTCGCGGCCGGGTGTCCTGCCATCGTCACGCGCACCTGCGGCGTGGCTGGCGAAGTGGTGATAGATGGCGTGAACGGTTACGTGGTCGAACCGCGCGACGTCTCGACGCTCGCGCAACGTATCGGCAAGCTAGGCAGCGAGCCCGCGCTGCGCGAGCGCTTTGCCGCCGGCGCGCAAAGCACGATCCAGCGCTGGACGCCGTTGCTCTTCGCATCGAGCGCGCTGGAACTTGCCGAGGTCACGACCCGCAACGCCAGCGACCCCGCGCAGCACGAACTCGTTTAGTGCACGACGCAGTTCGCCACACCGTTCACCACACGGCGCCCTGTACGCCACAACTCAGAGATGGGGTGCGAAAACCCGCCCGGGCGCGAACTTGCGCTTGAGCGTACGCATCAGCAAATAAACCGTGCCGTGGCGCTCGACGCCTAGCCGCTGCGTGAGCGTCGCACCGAAACCGTTGAGGAAGCTGAAGGTCGACGGGCTCGAAAAACCGTCGAAGTCGAATGTGAGCTTGCGCTCCAGCGCGCGGCCAATGCCGCTCCACAGCAGCAGGCTGATCGATCCGCTGTGCGCGTCCTGCGCCCGCGACGAAAGCAGGTAGTACATCGTCTGATGGTCCCAAACGAGGCCGACCGCCGCCATGAGTTTCCCACCCTGCCCGTAGGCGCCGAGCAGCATCCCGGCCTTGCGCTCGACGAACGCGTTGACGAGGTCGCGCATGACCGCATCCCCGTAAGCATTGGTACGCGAGCGCGCCGCGAGATTCGCTTCGTAGAATGCGATGAACTCGTCGGGCGTGAGATCCGGCACGATGGTCAATTCACGCGAGGCGCTGCGGATCACGTTGCGCGTCTTGCTGTTCAGACGCGCCCACGCTTCGTCTGCCGTGGTATTGCGGTCGATGCGGAAGGTGTAGCGCGCCGACACCGTAAAACCATGCAGCGCGAACGCAAGCGCGTCGTCAATGCGCGGATCGAGCACCTGAAAAAAGCTGTCGCAATCGGGCAACTGCTCGATCAGCTTTCCAGTGACGTCGAGTTCATGATGCAGTTGGCGGGCCTCGCTGCCGGTCACGGACTTGATGACCGGCCCGAGCGTGCGAGTGAGCGGCGGCAGGTGCGAGACACGCCACAGTCGCGTGCGCTGCATCGCGTACGGCATCTCGCCGATGACCTCGTCGTTCTGCTTCACCACCGCAAGCTTCCAGTTGCCTTGCGTGGCGATATCGAGCCACCAGCGCTCATGAAAGATCGAAGGCGCCGCGCGCACCGGCACCGGCGCAACAGTCGCAGCCGGTGCCTCGAAAACGGGCAACGTCCGGTCGTTTATGGTCGTCATCAATCACCGGTATATTCTGTCTGCAAGCGCCGCGGATCCCACACGCGCTCCATCTCCCCCCCGGCGCCCACGCTCCTCAACCGCTTCTAGTCGGCATGGCAACGGCATGTACCCAATGTGACAGTTCACGCGGCAGGTGGTTTTGTCCCCCCCCCGGGGTCTCGCGAGACTACGCGCAAGACGGCGCTTCGAGCGCTTCTGTTTTCGTTTCCGGGTTCACTTGCTCGCGTTGTTCGATGGATTGCAAAGCTCCATCGCGGCGAACTGCCATTCGCACATGGCCTTCAGTCTACGAATAGCACCCTGCCCGTTTACGCCAAAACCAAGACGTATGCGGTTGGGTTATCCCCCTGGTCGATTTTCGTCCGAGCATACTGCTCGATTTCGCATTGCAGCATCGCGTCAATTTTCAAACCGCTTGCGAACCGTTTGCAAAACGTTTGCGCGCCGAACGCCTAACGATAACGATTCGCGATCAAATCCTTTAGTTAGGAATCCATTTGACCTAATGCATCCAAACCTGTCGCCACTCAAGCCAACGGTTGCGTCGTCATCGCTCGCGTGAGCCCGTGCATGGGTCGGCGCACCGCCACGTCGAACGGGTTTGTTTGCGGCCCGATGATCTCGGCCTGCCGCTTGAGCAGTTCGACGATCGTCGGCAGCCGGTCTTCAGTGAGGCGCGCAGCCAGCGTGCCCACGCTCAGTGCGCCCACGGCGCAACCGTTCTGGTCCAGAATCGGCACGGCCACGCCCGCCATGCCCTCCAGCACGCCGGTATTGCGCCCCGCGTAGCCGAGCTTGCGCACGCGCTCGATCTCCGTGCGCAAATACACCTCGTCCAGCACGCCGTAGCTGCGCAAGCGTGGCACGTTGAAACGAATGATTTCTTCGCGTTCGGCTTCGGGCTGGAACGCGAGAATGGCAAGACTGCCCTGGCCCACGCCGAGCGCCACGCGCCCGCCGACATCGCCCGTGAACGAGCGGATCGGAAATGGACCTTCGCACATGTCGAGGCAAACCGCGTCGAAGCTGCTCTTCACGAGCAGGAAAATGGTGTCGCCAAGGCTTGCGCACAGGCGCAGCAACGCGGGCCGGCATAGCGTGCGCATGCCGCTCGGATTGCCCGCCTGCGCCGCGAGCGCAAAGAAGTCCACGCTCAGCCGATAGCGCTTGGTGCTTTCGTCCTGCTCGACCACACCTTCGGCGATCAGCCCCTGCAGCAGCCGATGCACGGTGGCTTGCGTCAGCCCCACGGCCTTGGCGAGCGCGGTGACGCGGCTGCCTTCCACCTGGCTCGCGCCCAAGGCACGGATCACCGCGAATGCGCGCTGCAACACGCCCGCGCCGCGCGCGTCGTCGGCCGGCGTTCCACTTTTCTCTTCCACTGCCGTCATATCGACCTCGATTTATTCCATTCAGCGGAATATCCGCAGAATGCTCGTACGAATGCGCGTGCTGCCCAAATCATTGGACCGCCACACGGAGCCTCGTCTGTGACGGCCGATTCAGGGATTTCCCGAAGTTCACCGGATGAAATGGCTGGCAGATTAGCGCGCCATCATATTCCATTAAATGGAATATAAGTCAGATTTCTATCGCGTGATGGAATTTTAAATTGACGACCCAAAATTTGGCTAGCTACAGTCCGCTCCACGCCATGCACCGCAATTCACTCAGCGAGTGCCGGCGCAACCCATGCACTGGAAGGCCACACCATGTCGTTCCTCACCCTGACCGATGTGTCGAAATCGTTCGGCGACCTGCAGGCGGTCACCGGCGTCAATTTGTCGGTGGAAAAAGGCGAGTTCGTCTCGCTGCTCGGCCCCTCGGGCTGCGGGAAAACCACGACGCTGCAGATGATCGCCGGCTTTGTGGAGACCACGCGCGGACGCATCACGCTCGACGGCCGCGACATCACGCATATGCCGCCGAACAAGCGCGGGCTCGGCATCGTGTTCCAGAGCTATGCGCTCTTTCCGCACATGAGCGTGGAGCAGAACGTGAGCTTCGGCCTCGAAATGCGCGGCGTCGACAAAACCGAGCGCAAGGATCGCATCCGCGAGGCGCTCGCGCTCGTGCGCCTCGACGCCTACGCGCACCGTTTTCCGCGCGAGCTTTCGGGCGGTCAGCGCCAGCGTGTGGCGATCGCGCGCGCCATTGTGATCGCGCCGCCCGTGCTGCTGCTGGACGAGCCCATGTCCAATCTCGACGCCAAACTGCGCGAGGACATGCAGTTCGAGCTACGCGCCATCCAGCGCAAGATCGGCACGACCACGCTGATGGTCACGCACGATCAGTCGGAGGCGCTCTCGATCAGCGACCGCGTGGTCGTGATGGAAAGCGGCCGCATCACCCAGGTCGACACGCCGTATCGCGCATATGAGCGACCCGAGAACGATTTCGTCTCGCAGTTCATCGGCAAGGCCAACATGCTCGCGGGCCGCATCGTCGCGCGCGAGGGCGACACGATCCACGTGGATCTCGGCCACGATCTCGCCGAAACGGGTTCGACGGCGCAGCTGCCCGAGCGCGGCCGCGCGGTGGGTGTGGGCGACGCGATCACGCTGTGCATCCGCCCCGAAAAGCTCAAGCTGTGCGCAAGCGGCTCGGGCCGTCTTGCAGGACGTGTGACGAGCCGCTTCTTCCTCGGCAGCCAGTGGCTCTACCGCCTGGACAGCCGTGCGGGGGAGATGCTGGTGTGCTGCCAGAACGAGGGGAAGGAGCCGCTCGCCGAAGGCGACCAGGTGGGCATTGACTGGCATAGCGACGCGATCCGCTTCATCCATCAGGAGGGCGCCCGTGTCTAGCACACTTCCCGCGTCACAACGCGCGCCGCGCGCCACGATGCGCGCCGGCTGGCAGGCCTACATGCCGCTCTGGCTCATGAGCGCACCCGCGATGCTGCTGTTCGCCGCGCTCGTGCTCGTGCCGCTCGCCATGACCCTGGCGCTCACGTTCTACCGCTTCGATCCGATGAGCGGCCCCATCGCCGCATTCGATCTGCACAACTACGTAGAAGTGCTGGGCTCGTCGTACTTTCACACCATCTTCCTGCGCACCTTCTGCATTGCGGCGCTCACCACCCTGCTGTGCATCGTGATCGGCACGCCCGAGGCGTACATCCTCTCGCGCATGCGCGACCCGTGGCGCTCGCTGTTTCTGCTCGTGATCCTCGCGCCGCTGCTGGTTTCCGTCGTGGTGCGCGCGTTCGGCTGGAGCATGCTGCTCAACATGAACGGCCTCGTGAACCAGTTCTTCGGCCTGTTCGGCGCGGGGCCCTTCAAGCTCGAATACACGACTTTCGCCATCGTCATCGCGCTCGTGCACGTGATGCTGCCGTTCATGGTGATACCGGTGTGGACAGCGCTGCAAAGGCTCGATCCGCAAACCGAGAACGCGGCGCTCTCGCTGATGGCCTCGCCGTTCACCACCATGCGCCGCATCGTGCTGCCGCAACTCATGCCCGGCATTCTCTCGGGGAGCCTCATGGTGTTCGGCCTCTCGGCGAGCGCCTTTGCGATTCCGGGCCTGCTGGGCGGCCGGCGTCTGAAAGTGGCGGCCACCGCCGTGTACGACCAGTTCCTCAGTTCGATGAACTGGCCGCTCGGCGCGACCATTGCCGTGCTGCTGCTCGTCGCCAATCTCGTGGTGATGCTCACCTACTACCGCGTGCTCGAACGGCGCTACGCGCGCAGCATGGGCTAAGGAAAAAACATCATGCGCAAAAACGGACCGCTCGCACTCACGTTCCACACCTTCGTCATTCTGTTCGTGCTGGCGCCGCTCGTCATCGTCATTCTCGTGGCCTTCACGCCCGACGAAACCTTGACGCTCCCCACGCACGGCCTCTCGCTGCGCTGGTTCCGCGCGATTCTCGACTACCCCGACTTCATCACGGCGTTCTTCAACAGCCTCAAGCTCGCGTTCGCTTCGGCCACGCTCTCGCTTGTCGTCGCGTTGCCCGCGGGTCTCGCTATCGGTCGTGCGCGCTTTCCGGGGCGTGGCTTTCTCAACGCGCTGCTGCTCTCGCCGCTCGTGATTCCGGGGCTCGTGCTGGGCATCGCGCTGCTGCGCTTCTTCGCGCTTGTCGGCGCAACCGGCTCGTTCGCGTGGCTGATCCTCGCGCACATGATCATCATCACGCCGTTCGTCATGCGGCTCGTGCTCGCCTCGGTCAGCGGCCTCGACCGCAGCATCGAGCATGCGGCCGCCTCGCTCGGCGCGAACGCCTGGACCACGTTCCGCCGCGTCACGCTGCCGATGATCGTGCCCGGCATCACGGGCGGCTGGCTGCTCGCGTTCATCAACAGCTTCGATGAACTGACGATGTCGATCTTCGTGACCTCGCCGCAAACCGTCACGCTGCCCGTGCGCATGTACATGTACGCGACCGAGTCGATCGACCCGATGATGGCTTCCGTTTCCGCGCTCGTCATTTTCATCACGGCTGGCGCGATGTTCCTGCTCGACCGCGTGTACGGGCTCAACCGCATTCTGATCGGGCAGCACTGAACACCGCCCGCTTCTTCCGATTTCTGCTGCCGCGCCACCGACCTTCCATGAGCACCGTCACGCCGCTTTCCCCTGCCCAGTTCGTCCGCGTTGCCGAGACCGCGCGCGCGAGCATTTCCTTCGTTTTAGACGGCCTCGAAGTCAAGGCGCTCGCGGGCGATACGCTGCTCACCGCGATCCTCACACACCAGCGCCACGTGCGCCGCAGCGAGTTCAGCACAGAACCGCGCGCGGGCTTCTGCCTGATCGGCGCTTGCCAGGATTGCTGGGTGCGCAGCGAGGACGGCACGCGCCTGCGCGCCTGCTCCACGCTGCTGCGCGAAGGCATGCGCGTGCTGACGCGACTTGATACGGAAGCCGAAATATACGATGGAGGTGCGCAATGAGCACGACCAAGCCTCCTCGTGTCGTCATCGTCGGTGCGGGACCCGCCGGCATTCGCGCCGCGCAAACGCTCGTGGCCGCCGGACTGCGCCCCACCGTGATCGACGAAAACGCGCGCTGGGGCGGCCAGATCTATCGCCAGCCCGCTGCTGGCACGGGCTTCTCGCGCACGAAAGCCGCACTCTACGGCTTTGAGGCAAAGAAAGCCGATGCAGTCCATCACGCCATGGCCGACCTCCTCCCGAAGATCGACTATCGGCCCGACACGCTCGCCTGGTCGTGCGAGCCGGGGCGGCTCGACACCCTGCGCGAGGGCCGCGAGGCCAGTGTGCCGTGGTCGCATCTGATCATCGCGAGCGGCGCGACCGACCGCATCGTGCCGCTGCCCGGCTGGACGCTGCCAGGCGTTTATACGCTCGGCGGCGCGCAGGTCGCGTTGAAGGCGCAGGGCTGCGCCATTGGCCAGCGCACCGTGTTCGCCGGCACCGGGCCGCTGCTTTATCTCGTCGCCTACCAGTATGCGAAAGCGGGCGCGCAAGTGGCCGCCGTGCTCGACACCAGCCGGTTCGCGCGCCAGGCCGCCGCTACGTCGAAGTTGCTCAACCAGCCTGGCACCTTCGCCAAAGGCGTTTATTACGTCGCGTGGCTCAAGGCGCATGGCGTGCGCGTCGAGCATGGCGTTTCGCTCGCGGCCATCGAAGGCGACGAAGCGGTGCAATACATCCGCTGGCACGCGGCCGACGGGAAAGAGCATGCCACGGCTTGCGACGCGGTCGGCCTCGGCTACGGCTTGCGGCCCGAAACCCAGCTCGCCGATCTCGCGGGCTGCCGCTTCGCGTTCGACACCCTCAACCGCTGCTGGCTGCCCGAACGCGATGCGGCGGGCCGCAGCTCCGTGCCGGGCGTCTATCTCGCCGGCGACGGCGCGGGTATTGCAGGCGCCGATGCCGCCGAACTCGCGGGCCGCCGCGCGGCACTCGCGGTGCTCGAAGACATGGACATCAAAGCACCACAGCGCGACGCCGATTTGCCCGATGCGGCGACAATCGAAAAGCGCCTCGAGCGCATTACGCGCTTTCGCGTGGGCATCGAGCAAGCGTTCGCGCCTCCGGCCAACTGCGCCGCCAACTGGCCCGACGACCTCACCATCTGCCGCTGCGAGGAAGTCGATGCCGGCACGCTGCGTAGTTGCATCCGCAACGGTCTCGCCACTGAAGTCAATCGACTGAAGGCGCTCACGCGCATAGGCATGGGGCGCTGCCAGGGGCGTATGTGCGGCGAATCCGCCATGGTGCTCCTGAGCGCCGAAACCAGCAAGCCGCTGCACGAAGTGGGCCGTTTGCGCAGCCAGGCGCCCATCAAGCCGATTCCGATTTCACCCATGCTGTTCGACGACGGCGTGCAGGTCATCGAAGAGGAAGCCCACGATGAGTGACACGCGCCACTTCCAGGTTGTGATTGCGGGCGGCGGACTCGTCGGCGCATCGGCGGCGCTCGCCCTCGCACGCAAGGGCGTGAGCGTCGGTCTGTTCGAGCGGCGCTTTTGCGGTGCGCAGGCGAGCGGCGTGAACTACGGCGGCGTGCGCACTCACGGCCGCAGCGCCGAACAACTGCCGCTCGCGGTGCGCGCCCGGCGTGTGTGGAACCGCTTGCCCGAACTGATCGGCATCGACGGCGAATTCGTCGTTTCGGGGCACTTGCGTCTCGCTCGCCTTGACAGCGACCTCGAGGCGCTGCACGCATGGTCTGATATGGCGCGCGAGTTCGGCGTGGACTCGTTGGTCATGAGCGGCGACGCATTTCGCCGCCGCTACCCGTGGCTCGGCAAGGCCGCCATTGGCGGGGCGCTCTGCGCGAGCGACGGCCATGCGAATCCGCGTCTCGTCTCGCCCGGCTTTGCGGCGGCGGCGCGGCGCGCTGGCGCGCATGTGCAGGAGCAGACCGCACTCAGCGACTTGAGCTTCGACGGCCGGCGCTTCCAGATGCGTGCGGGCAACGAGCGCATCAGCGCCGACTGGCTTATCAACGCGTCGGGCGCCTGGGCCAATACGGTGGCGGGTGCATTCGGCGAAACCGTGCCGATGAAGCCGATCTACCCGAACATGTGGGTGACCGAGCCGCTGCCGCGCTTCATCGAGCACAACCTCGGCGTCTATGGCGGCGGCGTCTACGCACGGCAGGTCGAGCGTGGCAACTGCGTGATAGGCGGCGGCCGCGGGCACGGCGACGGCGAATACGCGCAGCCTTCCACCGCCACCACGCGCGCCGTCATGCGCGACGCCTGCGCGCTGCTGCCCGCCCTGCGCGACGCCCTGCTCATCCGCACATGGAGCGGCGTGGAAGGCGAAACGCCGGATAACAACCCCATCATCGGCTTGAGCAATACCACGCCGCGCCTCTTGCACGCCTTCGGCTTTTCCGGCGGCGGCTTTTTGCTGGCGCCGGGCGTAGGCGAAGTCCTCGCCGAACTCGTGACCGTCGGCGAGACGAGCACGCCTATCGAAGCGTTCGCTATCGGTCGCTTCACGCAGTCTTCCGTTCATGCCGCTCTCCCAATCAAATAAGGAGTCCCCACGATGAAATTCACACGCACACTGGTCTCGCTAGCCGCACTCGTCGCCGTTGGCTTCTCCGCCAGCGCCTGGTCGCAAACGAAGACGATCTACGTCGGCATGAACGGCGGCCCGATGGAGAAGGCCTACACGAGCCAGGTCCTGCCCGACTTCGAAAAGGCCAACAACGTGAAAGTGGTGGTCGTGCCGGGCACCTCCTCCGACGTGCTCGCGAAGCTCCTCGCCAACCGCAACAGCCCGCAGATGCATGTCGTCTTTCTCGACGACGGCGTGATGGCTCGCGCCGTGAACATGGGCGTATGCGAGAAACTCGACGATTCGCCCGTGCTCAAGGAGCTTTATCCGTTCGCGCGCATGAAAGGCGACGTGGGCGCGGGCGTGCAACTCGGCATGACGGGCATTGGCTACAACACGAAGCTGTTCGCGGATAAGGGCTGGGCGCCGCCCACCTCGTGGCTCGATTTCGCCAATCCCAAGTACAAGGGCAAGGTGGTGTTCCAGTCGGCTTCGAGCAGCACCTTTGGCCTGCACGGCTTTCTCGCCATCAACCGTTTGATGGGCGGCAGCGAGACCAACGTCGAGCCGGGCTTCACGAAGTGGGCGAGCACGGTGGGACCGAACGTCGTTGAATACATTCCGAACTCGGCCAAGCTCTCGGAGATGATCCAGACCGGCGAGGCCGGCCTCTTCCCGCTCACGCCCACCGCAGTGGGCGACCTGAAGGACAAGGGCTTGCCTGTGGCCTACGCCAACCCGAAGGAAGGCGCCGTGCTGCTGCTCGTGGACCTGTGCGTGGTGAAGAACAATCCCGACCCGCAACTCGCGCAAAAGCTCGCGCAGTTCCTGCTTTCGGCGCCTGCGCAAAGCAAGGCGGCCGCCGCCGGCAAGCAGATTCCGACCAACCAGAACGCGACCATGCCGCCCGACATGCAAAAGAGCCTGGGCAATCTCGACCAGCTCGTGAAAAAAGTGACGGTGGTGGACTGGGACGTCATCAACGAGCGCCGCGCGCAGTGGGATTCGCGCTGGAACCGGCAGATCGAGCAATGATCGTTTGATTGGCGGGCAACAGCGAGGGCGGCGGGCGCGACGCGTCCTGTATCATCCACGGGTTGTCGAACCGCCCGCTCGCCCATGCGCTCCGCCCTCGATTCTTCCTTTCGCCTTTCCACGTTCGCCCGCGCTCCGCGCGAGTGCATCCTCGCACTGGCGCTAGTCGCCGCGTGCGTGCTGCCGGGGTGCGCAACCGGCCCGGTCTCGCAAAATCAGGCCGGGCAAGCGCTCCCGTCCGACACGGTCACGCTCTTTCCAATCGAGCATTACGACCAGAACGTCGATCACTGGATCGATCCGGCCAGCGCCGATTACGACAAGCCTTTCTTTTCCCCCGAAGTCCAGCGCACGCATTTCGATGCCCTCGTCGCGCGCTATTTCGGTGCGGGTCCGAACGACCCCTCGCCGTGGAATCGCGCGTTTGTCGAGCAGCGCGTGTATCGCGACGGCGGCAGCGACATTGCCGCCCTGCAAACGCGCCGCCTCGCCTACTTCGACAACACGGACAAGGCGCCGCAGCGCATCGGTTACGGCATGAATTTCCGGCCGCATACGAAGGCGTGGATCGACGCCATCGAGCGCAACGCCAACGTCAACCAGTTCGAGCAGGCCAGCGGCTTCGACGCCACGCGCCGCGCCATCGCCACGACCGCGCTGTACGTGCGCGAGTTGCCCACCATCGACCCGTCGTTCTATTCGCACCGCTTTGCGGGCGAAGGCTACCCCTTCGACAACCTGCAGGTGAGCGCCGTGCGGCCGGGCACGCCGCTCTACGTGCTCGGCACGAGCGCCGACGGCGCATGGCGCTACGTGCAGACGCCGGACGTGCAAGGCTGGGTGCGCAGCGACGGCGTGGCGAGCGTCGACGACGCCTTCGTTTCGGCGTGGCGCGCGGCGGCGCACCGGTCGCTCGGCGTCGTGGTGGTGGCCTCCGCCGCGCTGCGCGACGACGGCGGCGTGTTCCGCTTCGAAGCGCCCGCGGGCACGCTGCTGCCACTGCGGCCCGCTTCGGGCGCGACGCCGGACGAAGTGCTCGTGCCGGCCCGCGATATAAACGGCCACGCGGCGATCCGCACGGCGGCGCTCGATTCCAACGCCATCGCGCCGGCGCCGCTCGCGGCCACGCCGCGCCATCTCGCACAGTTGATGAAAGCGCTGATCGGCCGCCCCTACGGCTGGGGCAACACCAACTTCGACAACGACTGCTCAGCCGAACTGCAGAGCATTTTCGCGGCGTTTGGCGTGTGGCTGCCGCGCCATTCGTCCACGCAAATGAACGCCGGGGCGATGACCGATCTTTCGGCGTCCACGCCCGCGCAACGCCTCGACTGGCTCGTGCAGCACGGCGCGCCCATGCGCACGCTCGTCTATATTGGCGGCCACGTGATGCTCTATCTCGGCAACACGGAGCGCGACGGCAAGACTGTGCCGCTCGTCTATCAGGACGTGTGGGGCCTGCGCCCCGCCGACAACAGCCGCCGCGCCGTGATTGGCGGCTCGGTGATCCTTCCGTTGCTGCTGAGCTACCCCGAAGACCCGAGCCTCGAATCGCTGGCGGGCACACCGGTTTTCCAGGTCAGCATTCTGGGCGCGCCCGCGGGGACCGCGCCGCCTCAGGATGAGGAGAACCCGGCGGGATAATGTGCGTCGTTCCTGGGCAGAATGTGATCGTTTCTCCCAGGATGACAGATTCCGCACGGTCGTACAAAAATAGCCCCCATCGAACGTAGCATTCCGTCAACGTTGTACACCTCTCGTCAGGGGAGAAACGATCGGTGAACGCGCATTCAATCCGGCTCATGCCTTGCAGCAGGCCCAAGATGACCACGCGCTCTCCCTCGCTGCTCCTGCGCGACCGGGAAGACCCCGGCCGCCGCGCCAGACCGCAGTACTCCGAGTAGCACTCCGAGCAGCACTCCCAGTTTCCCGATTCGTGCGGTTCCGCGAGGAACCCCGGCCCCCTGTTGCCCGCAGTTATCCCTGCGGTTTTGCCTGGAGCATTGCCTGAAGCGCCCGCAACACCCTGTCGGCATCGACCTCAATCCATAAATAACACTAAGGACGACGAAATGTTACAACGCGACAACCTCGGCATGAAATGGCTGGTGCGCTGCCTCGTGGCGGCCGGTTTGATGGGCGCAGCAGGTGTCGCGAGCGCGCAAAGCAGCGTCACGCTGTATGGCATCGTCGATGGGTCGATTCTCTATACGAGCCATACGATGAACATGCTGACGGGCCAGAACGCCGGTCATCAGTTCTCGTTCACGGACAGTGGCATGTCCGGTTCGAACTTCGGCATGCGCGGCGCCGAGGACCTGGGCGGTGGCATGCGCGCGGTTTTCGCGCTCGAAAGCGGCATTAGCATCGCGAACGGCCAGTTCAGCAATTCCAACGGCAACTTCTTCGGGCGTCAGGCGTGGGTCGGCATGGAAAGCCCTTACGGTACGGTCAAGGCTGGTTTGCAGTACTCACCGTTCTTCCTCTCGCTTTACCAGACGGACCCGCGCGGCATGTCGTACTTCGGCAGCGGCCTGGTGAGCTACGTGAACAACGTGTACGTGACCGGCCTCTTCAACAGCAACGCGCTCACGTATACGTCGCCGGAAATCGCCGGCATTCAGGCGATGGGCATGTTCGCGATGGGCGGCGCAGCGGGCGACTTCCAGGCGGGACGTCAGTATTCGGCGAGCCTGCGCTACCACATCGCAGGCTTCACGCTCACGGGCGCGCTCTACAGCGGCAACGCCGGAGGCAGCGCGACCTCCACGCCTGTGCCGAGCACTGTGGAGTTCGTGGGCCGCACGATCGGCGCGAGCTACCGCTTCCCGAACTCGCTCACGATCTCGGCTTCCTATGCGCTGTACAAGGTGGCGCAGTCGTTCGACAACAGCGTCTACTCCGGCGGGTTCAGCTATATGATCACGCCCTACCTCGACGTCGACGCGGGCGTCTGGTACACGCGCGACGGCAACGACGGCAGCAATCACTCGCTTCTCGCGTCGAGCGGCGTGCAGTTCTTCCTCTCCAAACGCACGACGCTCTACGGCCAGTTTGGCTATGTGAACAATCACGGGCGCATGGACACGGGCTTGTCGATCAACAACGCGCTCTTTGAAGTCTCCGGCTCGACGGTGGGCGCGAGCATCGGCATACGGCATCTGTTCTGATGCGCGCCAGTGTTCCGCGTGGCGCGTGGCGCGACGCGGAACACGCTCCCGCGGGCTAGCTGCGGCGCTGCGAGTCTTCTCGCCACGCGCACACGTCGCCTCGCGCAAGCTCACGCGCGCCCAGCACGAACTGCGCACCTTCGGGGGCTGGAGCCTGCACACGCTGCTCGCCAAAGTTGAAGGCGAAACACAATCCGCCGCGTCGGCTCACGCGCAACCCTTGCGGCAGGCGCTGCGTTTCGAGGCCCGCGCCGCGCGCGGCTTCATCGAACAGGGCGAGATGCAGTTCCCGCGTGAACCACGCAGCGGCGTAACGCACGCGGCCATGCGAGAGCAACGCCGGCCAGCCGTCTTCGAATTGCGCTTGAATGCGCGTGGCGCCGTTCGCGCGCACGTGGTCCCGCCAATGCACTGCCTCGCCCTGCACGCCGCCTATCGTGATCGCTGGCGCGAGCGTTGGCCGCAGCGATTCGGCCTCGAGTACCTGCAAGGGCAGCACGCGCTGCAATGCGCCGGGCGGCAAATCGCCGGGAATCGCGAAGTGCGCGGTCTTCGAACCGCTGCGCGGCCCAAACACCCAGAGCCCGTCGCTGCGCTCGATCTGATCGACGAAGGTGTCGTCGATGACCGCCAGTGACGGCACCACCACGAGCCGGTACGCCGAGAGATCCGCATGCCGCGAAACGATTTCGACATCGAGGCCGAGTTCGCGCAGCGCGCTGTAGTAGTCGAACGCGAGCGTCTGATAGTCGAAGCTCGCGCCGTGGCGCTGGATCTCGAACATCCACTGTGTTTCGTAGTCGAATACGAGCGCCACCTGAGCACGCCCCGCGGGTGCTAGCGTGCGCAACACGTCGCTCGCCGCGATTTCGCGCGCGGCCTGCTCCACTTCGCGGCCGCCTGGAGACAGTTCGTTATTCGGCAGATTGAGGCCCGAATGCATCTGCTCCTGCGCATACGGGCACTGCCGCCAGCGGAAATACGAAACGAGTTCGGCGCCGTGCGCGAACGCCTCATAGGCCCACAGGCGCACCATGCCCGGAGCAGGCACCGGGTTCCACGGCGCCCAGTTCACCGGCCCCGCTTGCTGCTCCATCACCCAGAAACGTCCGCCGCCAATGGTACGGTAACGATCGTGGTCGAACGAGGAGACATCGGGATGCGCGGTGCGTGCGTAACGGGCCTTGTCCGCTTCCGGCAAACCGATCACTTCGGTGCGCGCAATCGGATAGCTGTCCCACGTCGCCACGTCGATGGCCTTGTCCGCAGCGAACCGATAATGGTCGAAGGTCGTGAAGAAGCCCATGAAGTTGTGCAACACATCCGCCTTCGGCGCGTGGCGGCGCAGCACATCCGCCTGCTCGCGATGAAAGCTCGCGACTTCGTCGGACATGTAGCGGCGGAAATCCAGATGATGCGCCGGGTTGGCGTCGGTCGGCGTGCGTACCGGCAGCCCCACCGCTTCGAACGACGGGTACTCCATGCTCCAGAACACGTTGCCCCATGCTTCGTTGAGCGATTCGATCGTGCCGTAGCGCGTGGAGAGCCACGCCTGAAAGCGGTGCTGCGCGGCGTTCGACCAGCTCGGCACGGTGTCGTGGCAGCCCAGCTCGTTGTCGGTCTGCCATGCGACCACCGCCGGATGCGCACCATAGCGCTGCGCCATCGCCTCGGTGATGCGCACGCAATGCGCGCGGTACGCCTCGCTCGCAATGTCGTAGTGACGGCGCGAGCCGTAGTTCCACGGGGTGCCGTCCGCGCGCACGGGGAGCATGTCGGGCGTCGCATCGACGAGCCACTTCGGCGGCGATGCCGTGGGCGTGCCGAGCACGATCTTCAGGCCGCGCGCCGCGAGCGTTTCGATCGCGTCGTCGAGCCAGCTCCACTCATACACGCCCGCGCGCGGTTCCATGCGGCTCCAGGCGAATTCGCCAATGCGCACGTGCGTGATGCCGAGTTCGGCCATGCGGCGCGCGTCGTCGGCCCACATCGTGCGCGGCCATTGTTCGGGGTAGTAGCAAACACCGATTTGCATGAGTGACAATCCGCCTCGGAATAACGTCAGGATAACGAATTAGATAAAAAAGGGCCTTCGGCTGCGGCTGGGCTCGATCAGCCCTTGCTCGCGCCGAAGGTAAGCCCCGCGACAAAATGTTTCTGCATGGCGAAGAACATCAGCACCGAAGGCAGCGCCGCCAGCACCGAGCCCGCCGCGACGAGATTCCACGCCGTGGTCCACTGCCCCTTGAGCGCCGCCACGCCCACCGTGATCGGCGCGGCGTCGTCGCCTTGCGTGAGGCACAGCGCCCAGAAGTAGTCGTTCCAGACGAACGTGAACACGAGAATGCCGAGCGCGGCGAGCGCCGGCCGCACGAGCGGCATGACGATGCGCCAGTAGATCGCCCATTCGCTCGCGCCTTCCACGCGCGCCGCCTCGATCAACTCGAACGGCAACTGCTTGATGAAATTGCGCAGGAACAGCGTGCAAAAGCCGGTCTGGAACGAGACGTGAAAAATGATGAGCGCCCATACGGTGTTGTAGAGCCCCACGCGCAGCGCCATGTCGCGCACCGGAATCATGAGGATCTGGATCGGCACGAAATTGCCCGCGACGAAGGCGAACAAAACTGCCGTGTTGCCCCGAAACCGATACGTGGAGAGCGCGAAGCCCGCCATCGAAGCCAGCGCGATGGCGCCGATCACCGAAGGCACCGTAATCAGCACGCTGTTCGCGAAGTAATGGAGCATGGGCGTTTGCGTGAGCGCGGCGCCGTAGTTTTCCAGCAGGGCGAAGTGCTTTGGCCAGCCCCAATAGTCGCCCTGCTGCAATTCCTCTGTAGACCGAATCGATGTGACGAGCACTGCGAGCATGGGCAGCAGCCAGATAACGAGCGCAATCGGCAACGAGATCTTGTAGAGTGCGCGATTCGCAGGTTTCCAGCGATCGACGGGAAGCGGATACATGGGCAGCGACTCCGTGACTAGCTACAAAAATGCGATAAAAAAATTCAGCGTTCTTCGCGCAGCATGCGGCGCAAATGGAACACGATATAAACGAGCATGATGGCGAACAGCACGACAGCAATCGCCGCCGAATAGCCTTCGCGGTAATACTTGATCGCCTGGTCGTACATAAAGTACGCGAGCACGGTGGAGCTGTCGAACGGGCCGCCGCCGCTCATCACCGCGATCAGGTCGAAGCTGCGCAGCGCGCCGATCACCGTGAGCACAATGGCCATGAACGTGGCCGGGCGAAGCTGTGGGAGCACCACATACCAGAAAAGCCGCCAACCCTTCGCGCCTTCCATGCGCGCGGCTTCCACGATCTCCGGGTTGATGCCCGTGAGGCCCGTGAGATACAGAATCATGCAGAAAGGCGCTTGCGGCCAGAGCGCGGCGAAGATGATGCCGAACGTCACGAGCTTCGGGTCGCCCAGCACGGGTATGCCGTGCCCAACGATCATCTTGAGCAGACCGAAGGTTGGGTCGTAGAACCACGAGAACACGAGGCCCACCACCACGCCCGATAGCACGAACGGTGCGAAGAACAGCGACTTCACCGCGCGTATGCCGCGCACGTGCTGGTTCAGATAGAGCGCGAACACGAGACCGAGCGGCGGCGCGAGCAGGAACAGCACGAGCCACAGCAGATTGTTCTTGAGCGCGGTATAGAACGTGTCGGTCTGGAACAGTTCGACGTAATTGGCGAAGCCGACGAAGGTCTTCGCAGTCATGCCGTCCCAGTTATAGAAGCTGAGCGTAATGCTGCTGAAAATCGGGTAGATCACGCACAGCGTGAAGAGCGCGCAGCCCGGGAGCAGAAAAAACAGCGCGGCACGATTCTGTTGCCGCCGCACAGTAGAGACGCGACGTGGCCGCGCCGCCCCAATGGGGCGCGCCAAGGTATCGGACATGGTGAAGTCTCGCCGGTGATCGGAGAAGGTGCGGCCAGCGGGGCCGGCCGCACCGCGGCTTTACTTGTGGTAGATGCGCTGGCGCGTCGTTTCGAGGCGCGCAAGCAGCGTATCGAGTTGCGACGGGTCGCTGTAGAACTGCTGCATGGCCTTCATGCCTTCGTCGGCCATTTCCTTTTGCATATCGCGGTCGTAGAACTGCGCAATGCCGCCGCGCGTGCTCGCGAGCGTCTGGAAGCCCACCTTGGAGATGGGATCGTCAGGCTCCGCGGCCTTGTTGTTCGAAGGCAGCTGGCCCCAGCCTTGCGCGAGTTCGGCGTTGATCGCGGGTGTTTCCATGAAGGCCAGCAGTCGGCGCGCGTCGGCCTTGTTTTTGGCCTTCGCCGGAATGAGCAGCACGTTCACGGGACCATCTTCGGCCGTCGGCACATTGGCGTCGATGATCGGGAAGCGGAAGAAGCCCACGTCCTGCTTCATGTTCGCCGGGAAGCTGGCCGAAAAGAACGTGCCCATCAGCATCATCGCCGCCTTGCCGTTCACGAGGATCGGCGCGATCGAATCCACATCGTAAGAAAGCGCGTTCTCCATGAAACAATGGTTGTCCATCAGCGTCTTCCAGGTGGTGTACACCTTCTTCACGCGTGGATCGGTATAGGGAATCTGACCGGCCATCAACTGCTGATGGAACTCGTTGCCGTTGATGCGCAGGTCCAGATAGTCGAACCAGGCAGCCAGCGTCCAGCTATCGCGCGCGGCCACGGCAATGGGCTGCACGCCAATGGCGTTGAGCTTCTTGCAGCTTTCCAGCAATTCGTCGAAAGTCTTCGGCTCGGACTTGATGCCGGCCTTGGCGAACAGGTCCTTGCGGTAGAAGAAGCCATAGGCGTCGTAGCCCAGCGGCGCGGCATACTGCTTGCCGTTCCAGGTGGACGCGCTCTTCACCGACGCGTACTGCTCGTTCCAGCCGTTTTTGGCCCAGTCCGGCGAAAGGTCTTCCAGCAGGCCGCGCTCGGCGTAATAGGCCATGCGCTCGCCGTCGTGCCACGACACGACATCGGGCGGATCGGTCGCGAGCCAGCCGCCCATCTGCACCTTGTAGGCCTCCTCCGTTATATAGGAGACCTTGAGGTTGACGTCGGGGTTGGCCTTCTGGAACTTGTCGAAGGCGTCTTGCCATGTCGAGCGCTGGTTGGCGCGCGCCGAGACGTTGACGGTGAGCGTCCCGGCATTGGCGGCCATGCTCGTGAACGCCGTTGCTGCAACGATCGCAACGGCGGCCGAGGCGCGGGCCAGCGAACCGAACGTTTTCAAGCGATTAGAAAACATCTTTTGTCTCCTATGTCGATCCATCCAACATGCTGTCGGACTGCCTTTGTCGACTGACGGCACTCGCGCCGCCAGACCTAGTGACCCGCTCTATCGGCGGGGTATAACGAAATCAGGCCAACGCCGGCGCGTGCGCGACCGCGAGCCGGCGCAACGCAACGCCTTCGGCGTCGAACAGATGGCACGCTTGCGGCGGCACGTGAACACGGATGCGTTCGCCCACGCCGATGGGCGAATCGCCCGGCGCTTTGGCGACAAGTGTGCCCGCCGCATGATCTGCGTGCAGATAGCTATGTTCGCCCAGGCGCTCGGCGATGACCGTTGCGCACGCAATCGATTGATCGTCGCCAGTCAGCCGCAGATGCTCGGGCCGCACGCCGAGCGTGACCGGCTGGCCGCGCTGCAATGCACGGCCGTCCACGCAGGCGAGCAGCGTCTCGCCGCCCTGGAGCGTGATGCGCACGCCCTCATCCTCCACCGTGTCGACGGTCGCATCGATGAAGTTCATGCGCGGCGAGCCGATGAACCCGGCCACAAAGCGCGATTTCGGATGGTGATAGAGATCGAGCGGCGCGCCGCTTTGCGCCACGCTGCCGTGGCGCTCCATGTCGGCGCCCGCGTGCAGCAGCACGATGCGGTCGGCGAGCGTCATCGCCTCGACCTGGTCGTGCGTGACGTACACGACGCTCGCATCCGTGAAACGCTGGTGCAGGCGCGCGATTTCCACACGCGTGTGGCTGCGCAATGCGGCGTCGAGATTGGAAAGCGGCTCATCGAACAAGAACACGCCGGGCTCACGCACGATAGCGCGGCCGATGGCAACGCGCTGCCGCTGCCCGCCGGATAGCGCCTTGGGATGCCGGTCAAGCAGCGCCTCCAGTTGCAGGCTGCGCGCGGCGTCGCGCACGCGGCGCTCGATCTCGGCTTTCGGCACCTTCGCGATCTTCAGGCCGAACGCGATGTTCTCGAACACCGTCATGTGCGGAAAGAGCGCGTAGCTCTGGAACACCATCGCCACGCCACGCTCGGCGGCGGGCACGTCCGTCACCACCCGAGATCCGATGCGCAGTTCGCCTTCGCTCAATTCCTCAAGACCCGCGATCATGCGCAGCAGCGTGGACTTGCCGCAACCGGAAGGCCCGAGGAACACGCAAAACTCGTGATGTCCAATGTCGAGATCGACGCGCCGGACCACCGGCGGGTGATCGCCGTAGCGTTTGCCGACGCCCGAGAGCTGTATCGTCGCCATGTTCTCGCCTCGAAATTTAAGCGCTTAAATTTTTATGCTGAAAACAGCACGCGGCCCTTGCGCAGCGGGCATTTAACCGCTTAAATTCGAATCCGGCATCATCACGCATTCGTCGTCTCCATTGATGTTGTGGGAGAAAAGTAGCAAACCCGGCCGCAGCATTGCAACATTTGAATCATCTTCCCTGAATGTGGGAAAGGTCCTACATGGTCACCTTGTCAGAAGTCGCGCGCCGCGCACGCGTCACCGCGGCGACCGTCTCGAACGTGCTGCGCAACCGCGAGAAGGTCCGCCCCGAGACAGCCGAGCGCGTGCTGCAGGCCATCGCCGAACTGGGCTACCGGCCCAACCTCAATGCGCGCGCGCTCGCGCAGGGCCGCTCCTCCACGCTCGCGCTCATGCTTTCGAACATCTCCAACCCGTTCTACCCCGAGTTCGTACTCGCGGCCGAGCGCGCCGCGCGCAAGGCGGGCCACTTCCTCATGGTCTGCAACACCGACGACGACGCGCAAATCGGTCGTGCCTACCTGAACCAGATTGCGGGCACCTTCGCGGACGGCGTGCTCGTGATGAACACCGACATCGCCATGAACGAACTGTGCATTTCGGCCATGCACAACGGCCCCATTCTGCTGGCGATGTGGGAGCACCCCGAGAGTCCGCCCGTGCTGCCGTGCGTGGCCGTGGACTTCGCACGCGCCGGTGCGCTCGCCGCACAGCATCTGCTTGAGTTGGGACACCGAAATATCGCCATGCTGATCGGCGACGGCTGCGGCGGCTTGCAGGATGCGCGTTCGGAAGGATTCCGAACGGCCTTGCGCGAGGGCGGCGTGAATCCCGCACGCGTGGCGCAGCTGCAGGTACGCGACTCGATCGACTCCGGCTACGCAGCCTGCCAGCAATTGCTGGCGCGGCACCCGGGCGTGAGCGCGATCTTCGCGACCAACGATCTGCTCGCGATCGGCGCGATTCAGGCGCTCGTCAGCATGGGCCGCGCCGTGCCCGACGATGTGTCCGTGATCGGCATCACCGACATTCAGCTCGCTCATCAAATGCGCCCCGCGCTCACCACGGTCGCGATCCAGACCGACGCCGTGGCGGAACTGTCGATCCGCAGCCTGATCCGGCTGATCGACGAACCGGACCAGCAGCCGCCCATGGTGCTCGGGCCGCCGCCGGAGCTTGTCACGCGCATGTCCACGGGGCCCCGCAGGCAGCGCGCGCGCGGCTGAGCATGCGGTGTGGCGAAACCGCCACCGCGCCGAAAACTGAGACGCACGGTCAAGCCGGCCCGGGAAAGCGCGCTACATTTGCGCCACAACGAGGCAAGCCTGCCCGCTCCTGCGGTGGCTGGCCCGTCTGATGGACCGGATTCCTGCGTTCCGCATTGCGATGCCTGCCGGGGGGAGAGGCAAGCCGTGCGCGGCATTTCATATGCGAGGAACGTTCCGATCCGGGCCGTGCAGCCACAAAGGCGACCTGAGAGAACCAAAAACAAAATGACCACCCTGGCCAAACACGTGCCTCCGAAGATCACGGGGCTACTGCCTGCGGCGCTGGCCGACACGCAGCTCGACCACGTCGAGCGCATGGTCCAGTACTACACCCACCACCAAGATGACGGCGCTGTGAGCGGCTTCGATTACGCCTACTGGCGCAAACGCCTGCGAGCCGTGGCCGAAACCTACGATCTGGTTGCAACCCAGCGCAAGCGTATCGTCGGCCTGCTCGACCGGCTCGAACGCGACGCGCTCCTCAGTCTGCAGCCGCACGAGCGCGCCTGATCCGGCGCGCCCGGCCTCGCTCGACAGGTGCGGGCGAAGCGCCGACAATGAATGCCCTTCACGGCGCGCCCGGTCCCGATGTGCGGGGCCGGGCGCGCATACGTTCGCGCGCCGTCGCGCACACGGGGCACACATGCAGGATGCAAACGTAAGCAATCGACATTTCGACACGATCATCGTCGGCGCGGGCTCGATGGGCATGGCGGCCGGCTATTATCTGAGCCGCCTCGGCAACAAGGTGCTGCTGCTCGACGCCGGCGATCCGCCTCACGATCAGGGTGCGCATCACGGCGGCACGCGCCTCATTCGGCACGCCTATGGTGAAGGCGCCGCCTACGTGCCGCTCGTCTTGCGCGCCCAGCAGCTTTGGGAAGACCTCGAACAGCAAACGCAAACGACCCTGTTCGTGCGCACGGGCGTCGTCAATATCGGTTCGCCCGACGACGCGTTTCTGCGCGAGGTACAGGCGAGCGCCACCAGCCACGACATTGCGCTGGAAACGCTCGACTCAGCCGCTGCCAGCAAGCGCTGGCCCGCCTGGCGCCTCAAGCCAGAGCAGATCGCGAACTTCGAACCCGGCGCGGGCGTGCTCTATTGCGAGCGCGCGATCAGCGCTTACCGTCAGCTCGCGAGCGCGCTCGGTGCAACGCTCGGCACGAATACGCGCGTCACGCGCATCGAATGTCATGGGCGCGAGAGCGTCAACGTCTGGACCGACACGAACGAAAAGTTCACCGCGCGCGACCTGATCGTGAGCGCCGGCAAATCGACTCGCGGCCTGCTCGCACCGCTGGGCCTCGAGGTTCCGGTCACGCGCGTGCGCAAGAGCTTTGCGTGGTTCGAGTGCGAGCCCGGCCTCTTTGCGCCGGAGCGCTTTCCAGGCTTTTTCGTCGCCTCGGAAGTGGGGGGCTATTACGGCTTTCCCGATCTCGACGGCAGCGGTCTGAAACTGGGCCGCCACGACGCCGGCGAACCCGTGGCGGCGGACGCACCACTCGCGCCATTCGGCGCCGAGCCGACTGATCTCGGCGATCTCCAGGCCTTTCTGCAACGCTATTTACCTGGCGCGGGCAAGCTGCGCGTGGGCCGCGCGTGCGAATACGACATGACGCCGGACGAGCATTTCATCATCGACCGTGTGCCCACCTGCCCGAACGTGCACGTCGCAACCGGCTTTTCCGGGCACGGTTTCAAGTTCGCCAGTGCAATCGGCGAGGCCCTGGCCGAGCGGATCACCCAAGGCGAAAGCCGCATCGACCTTGCGATGTTCGCACGCAAGCGTTTTGCATAACGACGCGCGCTACGCCTAGTTCGCGGGAATCGTCACGACCGGCGCCTTGCTGCTCGTATCGGCTTCCGCGAGCGCCATGAGGTTTTGCAGGACCGTGAACGCGTATTTCGAATCGAAATCGGCGCGTTCGACCCAATACGCCGTGCCTTCGTAGTCGATTGCGACGTAAGCGTTGGCTGGCGCCTTCGGCCCCTGGTGCACGATGATGATCGGACGCGTTTCGCCCCCAATCAGCCCGACGGTCGGTTTCGTCGCGCCGCTCTGGACCTGGGCGTCCGGCACCTGGACCTGCGCGCCGATATTCGTGAGGATGCCGAGCACCGAGCGCGTCACCATCGGAATGCGATTGCCTCCCTGCGCCGAGGGTCCATAGACGATCTCGTAAGTGCGCGTGTCCGCCGCGAGATGGAGCAGTTCACGCACGCGCGCCAGGTCCGCCGAAACCTGCGGCGACTGCGCGCTGTTCGTCGCGCCGAGCGCGAGATACACACTGTTCTTGCCGTTCTCGCTGCGCGACTCCACGTTCAGCTCGCCGGCCAGTTGCAGGCGCCGCAGCGTCTGCAACAGCTGGAAGAAACCGGCCGAGCCCGCGCTGTCCTCGCCACCTAGCGCGCTACCGTTCTGCAGGCCGCCGATCGATTGCGCGCTGATCCGCAGCAGCAGATCGACCGGCATGCCGCCTTCGGCGAGCGGCATGATTAGTTCCGGCGCGAGCGGCCGGATGTAGGCGGAGGCAAACGCTTCGCCCGTGGTCGGCGAGAACGTGAAGGTCGGGCGATTCGACCAGGAGACGCTGCCGGTCGCCAGCGCATAGTTCGGCTCCGAGCCCGAGCCGATATTGCCGGTCGCGCCCGCCGTCGAATCGAATTGATACGCCGCGATGATCGAACTGACCGTGAGGAAGGCGGGCGCATCGCCATAACGCAACCCGACGACCGCTGCGAGTATTTCGCGCTTTTTTGCATCGCCGAGAGCTCTTGCATAGTCGACCTGATCGGCGCGCAAGCGCGTCGGGCCGAGATGCACACACGCCGTGCTCAGCAGGGCCGAGCACGAAACCGCCAGAATCGTCGTCTTTGAAATCATCGCAAGCCTGCGCGGCCGGCCGCGCAAAGGGAGTGGGTCCGCGCGCACAGGTAGCAAGCGTTGTGCCCCGATATTTCAGGAGCGCAAGGGGCGCCGCTCAGCGGTTCAAGCTCTATGTGCGCGCCCCGCACGCCTGCGCCCTTGCCAGCAGCACTTCACGGTCGCGGGCGTTTTGCGTAAGCGCGGCCGCGCGCTCGAATTGCTCGCGCGCTTCGGCAGGGCGCGAGAGCTTTTCGAGCAAGTCACCGCGTGCGGCCGGCAGCCACGGATAGTGGCGCAGCGCGGGCTCTTCGCACAGCGCATCGACGAGGTCGAGCGCCGCCTGCGGCCCTTGCGCCATGCCCACCGCCACGGCGCGATTGAGCCGCACGACGGGCGAGGCGTCGAGTTTCAGAAGCGCGTCGTAGATTGAAACGATCTGCGCCCAGTCGGTCGCCGCCGCACTCGTCGCGCGCGCATGGCAAGCCGCAAGCGCGGCCTGCAGCGCATACGGGCCCGGCGCACCCGCGCAAGCCGTGCCGCGCGCGATCGCGGCAAGCCCGCGCCGAATCAATAGCGCATCCCATCGGCTGCGGTCCTGATCGGCGAGCAGCACGGCGCGCCCTGCGCGATCCACGCGCGCGCTCAGGCGCGAAGCCTGCAGTTCCATCAACGCAACCAGGCCGTGCGCCTCGCCCTCGAGCGGAACCAGCTCCGCCAGCATGCGGCCGAGCCGCAGCGCCTCTTCGCAGAGCGCGGGCCGCGTCCAGTCCGGGCCCGCCGTGGCCGCATAGCCTTCGTTGAAGATCAGGTAAATCACTTCGAACACCGAAGCAAGTCGCGGCTCGAGGTCGGAGAGACGCGGCACCTCGAACGGGACCTTCGCCGCCGCGAGGGTGCGCTTGGCCCGCACGATGCGCTGCGCGACGGTCGCCTCGGGCACGAGAAACGCACGCGCGATCTCGGCCGTGGTGAGCCCGCCGAGCAAGCGCAGCGTGAGCGCGGCGCGCCCTTCCTTCGGCAGCACGGGATGGCACGCAACGAACACGAGCCGCAGCAGATCGTCGCCGATTTCGTCCTCGCGCGCGGCGTCGAGCGCCTCGACGAAGTCGGGCGCGAAGTGCGCCTCCAGCGCTTCGAGATCCGCGCCCATCGCCTCGTGCGCGCGGGCATGCGACGCCGCGCGACGCAGCCGGTCGAGCGCGCGATGTTTCGCGGCGGTCATGAGCCACGCTCCGGGGTTCTCGGGAATGCCGCGCGCGGGCCAGCTTTCCAGCGCGGCAACGAACGCGTCCTGCGCGATTTCCTCGGCCACGCCCACGTCACGCACGATGCGCGCGGCGTGGGCGATCACCTTCGCCGACTCGATGCGCCACACGGCTTCGACCGCGCGGCGCGTTGCTGCAAATGCTTCCCGTTTGTCGCTTTGACCGGTCACGAACCGTGCGCGCCCTTTTCGATCGCCGCCGGCGACATGTACATCAACTCCCAGATGTGGCCGTCGGGGTCTTCGAAGCTGCGGCCGTACATATCGGTGCCGCTTTCCATCGGCGGACGCTTCGAGGTGCCGCCCGCCGCGAGCGCCTTTTCCACGAGCGTGTCCACTTCCTCACGAGACACGCACGAGAGGCACGTCAGCACCTCGGTGCTTTCGCGGGCGTCCACGAGCGCCTTGTCGGTGAAATTGCGCATGAAGCCGGTGGTGAGCAACATGGCGTAGATGTTCTCGCCGAGCACCATGCAGGCGGCCTGCTCGTTGGTGAATTTCGGGTCGAACGTAAAGCCGAGCTGGCCGAAGAAGTCCATCGAGCGCTTGAGATCGCGCACGCCCAGATTGACGAAGATGTGCTTATGCATGTTTGTGCTCCCGCAGTGGTCGATGAAAATATTCAGGATGACTTAAGTTGTTCCTGGAGCTGGCGAAAACTCTCGACACCTTCGCACGCCGGAAGTTCGTCGAGTTCGTAGAGCTGCCGCACTTCGACCTCGCATTCGGCCTGGCCGAAGGGAGACGGGAAGCGGCGGGCCCATTCGAGCGCTTCGTCGCGCGAGCGCACCTGGATCAGCGTATAGCCGGCAATCAGTTCCTTCGTTTCGGCGAACGGACCGTCCACGATCGTGGGCTTGCCGTTGGTGTAATGCACGCGAAAGCCACGCGAACTGGGCTGCAGGCCCGAGGCGTCGAGCAGCACGCCCGCCTTCGCCAGTTCGTCGTGATAGCGCGCCATCTCGGCGAATATTTCGACGTCGTCGGGAGGCTCGCCCGCTTCGGTCAACGCGTTGGCGCGCACCATGATCATGAATCGCATTGTCTTCTCCTGAATGTGACGTTCGGGAATGTTCGAAGGCACCCGTTGGTGCGCTCATGAACACGACGCGCGGGGCGCACGGAATTCGACAACGGACAGCGAAATTATTTACGTGCTTGGGGAAACTACCTGGAAAGACGCCGCTTCAGCGGAAGCACGGCCCGGTTTCACGCACGTCAACGCTCGCCCATTGCGCCGCGGGACAGCGCCGCGCGATGGCGAGCGCCTCGTCGCGCGTTGCGCAATCGACCAGGAAAAAGCCGCCAATCATCTCCTTCGCTTCGGCAAACGGGCCATCGACGACGCTTGTGCGGCCTTCGCGCACCTGCACGCGCGCGCCGTTCGTGTCGGCGGTGAGCGAGTGCGCGTCGATCAGCTTGCCCTCGGCGGCGAGTTCATCCGCGAATTCGACCATGCGCGCGTAAAGCGCCTCGCCTTCGGATTGCGCGCGCGTGTCGCGCTGACCACGCGGTTCGGCGATGAGCAGCATGAATGGCATGAAGTTGTCCTTTCAGTGAAGCCTGCGATCCTGAAAGGCAAGAGTCTATTCCAGAAAAACCATTGCGCGTCGTGGCCAGGCGCGCTTGCAGGCGCTCACGCGTAGCGCGCGAGGAAGAGATCGGCGGACGACTCGGCGACCTGGCGCTGCTGCGCCTCGTCGAGCGGCGGCTGGCCCATCGCGACCTGCGGCCAGAAGGCGAATGCCTTCACGACGCCGTGCAGTTGCTGCGAGGCGAACGCCGGGTCGGTCGCTTTCAGACGGCCATCGGCGGCGGCGGCGCGCACCCAGACGGTAAGGTCCTCTTCGCGCTCGCCGATGCGGGCCACCATGTCGCGCGCGCGTTCGGGCGAGTGAATGCCCGCGGCGATCGCCACGCGCGCGAGCTTGAAAAACGCTTCATCGTTCAGGAGCCGCAGCTTGCGCATCAGCAACTCGACGAGCTGCGCGCGTAGCGGCTCGCCGGCGCGATAGCCCGGCGCGTCGGCGGTCGCGCTCGCGTCCCAGAGCTGGCACAGGATCGACGCGAACAGCGCCTCCTTGCTCGGGAAATGGTTGTAGACCGTACGCTTCGAGACGCTCGCGCGCGCGGCAATACGGTCCATGCTCGTGGCGTCGAAGCCGGAGGCCAGAAATTCGTCGATGGCCGCCGCGACGATGGCGGCGCGCTTGCGGTCGGTCAGACGCTGAGGGGTGGCTGGGGTGCAATCCATTTCAGAATCTTACACCAGGCAGTTTACTTTTCACCAGAATAAACTACACTGTGCAGTCTACTTCTCCTTTCCGAAGGCAGCCGCCGCCATGACCTCGCCTTTCGCATCGCTGAGCCGTACCTTGGGACTGAGCGCCGCACAACGCGGCCGCGAACTCTCGCACACCTCGCCGCAGCACGACGGCGAGCGCTTTCGCAACGTGCGTCCGCGCCCGGCCGAGGGGTTCGGCAAAACGCTGAAGATCATGTGGAACATGATCTTTCACAAGCCGGGCGGCACCATGCCCGCTGGCGCGCTGCCCGTGCAAACGCTCACGCGCGAGCAGCTCGAAGCCGCGCCCGATCGCAGCGTCTACCGGCTCGGCCATTCCACGCTGCTCTTCAAGCTGCGCGGCCAGTTCTGGCTCACCGACCCAGTGTTCGCGCAGCGCGCTTCGCCGTTTCAGAACCTCGGGCCGAAGCGCTTTCACGCGCCGCCTATCGCACTTGCCGACCTGCCGCCGTTGCGCGGCGTGATTCTCTCGCACGACCACTACGATCACCTCGACCGCGAAACCGTGCTCGCGCTCGCCGCGACGACGGGCGTCTTTCTCACGCCGCTTGGCGTGGGCGACCGGCTGATCGAATGGGGTATCGACGGTGCGAAGGTGCGCCAGTTCGACTGGTGGCAAGGCGCGAACGTCGAGGGCATCGAGTTCACCGCTACGCCGGCACAGCACTTCTCGGGGCGCAGCCTGTTTGATGGCAACAGCACGCTGTGGGCCTCGTGGGTGATCGCCGACGCCGACGTGCGCGTGTTCTTCAGCGGCGACACTGGCTACTTCGACGGCTTTCGCACGATTGGCGAGCGACTGGGCCCGTTCGACGCGACGTTCATCGAAACGGGCGCGTACGACCCGCAATGGCCGTATGTCCACATGCAGCCCGAGGAAACGGTACAGGCACACGTGGATTTGCGCGGCGAGTGGCTGGTGCCGATTCACAACGGCACATTCGATCTCGCGATGCATCGCTGGCAGGACCCGTTCGAGCGCGTAACCGGCCTCGCGCTCGCGCGCGGCGTGACGCTCTCCACGCCGCGCATGGGCGAAAGGCTCGATCTGGCGCAGCCGCATCGCGGTGAGCGCTGGTGGCGTGAGGTGGCCGAAAGCGCAGCGCCGCCGCGCACGGCGCGCCGCTGGTTTGCCTGCCGCGACGCAGGTGAAGCGCGGTCTTCGTAACAGGCAGCCCCTCTCCTTCTTCTCCCGCAGCCCGCGCGCCACACGATCGCGCGCGGGCACATCCGTTGCTCGCTCCCCGCTTCTTCCCCTTCCCTCAAAAAGTCTCCTAAGCTTTTGCATCGGGCGCACATCGCGCCGCCGCCTGTCATAGCGCCCCCATTACCTTCAACGGGATTTCCCCAGGCTGACAGCCCCCGATTTCTGGCATTAAATAAATCAACTTGATTTATTTAGTCGGCAACGGATGCACCAAACGCCGACACCCCCCTTTCAGCTTTGCATGAGACCGGAGGAGACACGTGAGAAGTCCGCATGTCGGTCAGGGCAGCAATTCCGCCAACGTCCGCCGCTTCAACGAACGCCTGCTGCTGCAGGCGCTACGTCGCGCGGGCGAGGCGTCGAAGGCCGATCTCGCGCGCCTCGCGAATCTCACGAGCACCGCGGTGGGCACCATCATCACGTCGCTCACGGCCAATGGCCTGATCGAGGTGAGCGGCCGCCGCGACGGTCAGCGCGGCCAGCCCGCCTCGCTCCTGCGCCTCTCCCCGCGCGGCGCGTTCGCCATCGGCGTGCGGCTCGACCGGACCAACATCGAAACCGTCCTCGTCGATTTCGCAGGCCAGATGATCGAGCGCCGCACGCGCGACATGCTGCTGCCACAACCCTCGGTCGCGCAGGAAATCGTGCAGCGCGATATCGCCGATCTATTAGGCATCCTCACGATTGAGGAACGCAGCCGCCTGGCCGGCATTGGCGTGGCGCAGCCGTACAACCTCGGCAGCTGGCTGCGCGAACTGGGCCTGCCCACCGATACCTTCCGCGTGTGGAACGATGTGGACTTCGCAGGCGAACTCGCGCGCGCCACGGCGCTGCCCGTGTTCAGCGAGAACGACGGCAACGCGGCCGCCATCGCCGAGATTTTCTACGGCTGCGGGCGCCAGCGCGAGGACTTCCTTTATCTGTTTCTCGGCCCGGCCATCGGTGGCGGCATCGCCATCGACGGCGACTGCGTGCGCGGCCTCACCGGCAACGCGGGCGACTTCGCGGTGATGCCCGTGCCGCCCAGCCGCCTGCCCTCCGCGCCCAAGCCGCCGGGCCAGTGGGACATCCTGCTTTCGCGCGCCTCGCTCATCGCGCTGCGCCGCCACCTGCAGTATTGCGGCGAGGCGATCGACAGCCGCGCCGATCTCGAAGCCTGCATTGCGCGCGGCCACCCCGGCGTGCAGGAATGGCTCGACGACTGCGTCGATGCGCTCGCCCCCGCGCTGCGTTCCGCCTTCTGTGTGCTCGACGTGCCCACCGTGGTGCTCGACGCCGACGTGGACGCGGGCCTCATCGACACGCTCATGCAGCGTCTGCGCCTCGCGGTTGCGGCCACCGCGCCCGAGGCGCGCGGCACGCCTGCTCTCGTGCGCGGCACCTTCGGTCCCGATGCGGGCGCGCTTGGCGCGGCCACGCTCCCCATGTTTTTCAACTTTTCGCCGCGCGCGGGCATCCTCATGGGCGCCGGCGCACAAACTTACGCACAAGCGCAGGAGGAGAGCCATGTCGCCCTCTGAGTCCACGCCGCCGCTGCTGGAAATGCGGGGCATCACCAAGACCTTCCCAGGGGTGCGCGCGCTCGACAACGTGCGCCTCACCGTCTACCCCGGCGAGGTCCACTCGCTCATGGGCGAGAACGGCGCTGGCAAGTCCACGTTGATGAAAATTCTCTCCGGCGCCTACCAGGCCGATCCCGGCGGCGAGATTCTCATCGAGGGCAAGCCAGTCGTGATCGATGGGCCGCACGCGTCGCGCGCGCTGGGCGTGGCCGTGATCTATCAGGAGCTGAGCCTCGCGCCCAATCTCTCGGTCGCGGAGAATATTCACGCGGGCCGCGAGCTGCGCAAGGGCGGCCGCCGCTTCGGCACGGTCGACCGCCGTGCCATGGAACGCGGCAGCGAAGACGTGCTCAAGCGCCTCGGCGCGAGCTTCGGGCCCACCACGCTGGTCGGCTCGCTTTCCATCGCCGAGCGTCAACTCGTGGAGATCGCGCGCGCCGTGCATAGCGACGCCCGCATTCTCGTGATGGACGAGCCCACCACGCCGCTCTCATCACGTGAAACGGAACGCCTCTTCAAACTGATCAACCAGCTTCGCGACGAAGGGCTTGCGATCATCTACATCAGCCACCGCATGGCTGAGGTGTACGAGCTTTCGGACCGCGTGTCCGTGCTGCGCGATGGCAGCTACGTGGGCACGCTCATGCGCGACGCGCTCAACGCGGAAAGCCTCGTGAGCATGATGGTGGGCCGCGATATTTCGGGCTTCTACAAAAAGGCGCATGCCCCCTACGATCCGGGCAAGGCCGTGCTTACCGTGCGCGACGTGGCCGACGACAAGCGCGTGCGCGGGTGCAGCCTCGACCTGCACGCGGGCGAGGTGCTCGGCATTGCGGGCCTCGTCGGCGCGGGCCGCACCGAGCTCGCCCGCCTCATCTTCGGCGCGGAGCCGCGCGTGCGCGGCGAGATCGCCATCGACGGCAAGAAGCTCAACGTGCACACGCCGCGGGACGCGATCAACGCGGGCCTCGTCTATCTGACCGAGGACCGCAAGCATCAAGGCCTCTTTCTCGACATGAGCGTGCGCGACAACATCAACGTGGCCGTGGCCGGGCGCGACGCGCGCATGGGCGTCCTCGACCTCGCGCGCGGCGGCGAGCGCGCGAAGGAGGCCATCCGCTCGCTCTCCATTCGCGTGCCGAATGCGCGTATAAACGTTGGCGCGCTCTCGGGCGGCAACCAGCAGAAGGTGCTGCTGTCGCGCCTGCTGGAAACGAAACCACGCGTGCTGATTCTCGACGAACCCACGCGCGGCGTCGATATCGGCGCGAAGTCTGAGATCTACCGCATCATCAACGACCTCGCCAGGACCGGCGTGGGCATCATCGTGATTTCGAGCGAGCTGCCCGAGATCATCGGCGTGGCCGACCGTGTGCTCGTCATGCGTGAAGGCGAATTCGCCGGCGAGCTGGGCGGCTATACGGCCAGGCCGATCACCCAGGAAGCGATCATCGAACTCGCCACCGGCTCGCAGCAACCGCTCGACGAAGCCGCTTGATCTTCACCGCATACGCAAGAAACGTCCCTCAGGAGTACGACATGAAAAGCATTCTTCCCCGGCACGGTGTCGCGGCGACGCCCACGCAGCCCGCGCAAGGCGCGCAACCCACCCGCAGCGTAGCGGTCGACGGCCACCGCCAGCGCATGAAGTCGCTCGTCCGCACAGCGGGCATGCTGCCGGTGCTGGTGCTGCTGTGTATCGGCTTCAGTCTGCTCAACGATGGCTTCTTTACGTTCGATAATCTATCGATCGTCACGCAGCAGGCGTCGATCAACATCGTGCTCGCTGCCGGCATGACCTTCGTGATTCTCACGGGCGGCATCGACCTCTCGGTGGGCTCGGTGCTGGCCGCCGCGGCCATGGCCGCCATGATCGGCTCGAACATCGTGGGCTGGGGCTGGCTCGGCGTGCCCATGGCGCTCGCGGTGGGACTCGGCTTCGGCCTCGTCAACGGCGCGCTCATCGCGCTCCTGCGCCTGCCGCCGTTCATTGTCACGCTCGGCTCGCTCACGGCGGTGCGCGGCATTGCGCGCCTCATGGGCCACGACACGACGATCTTCAACCCGCAGCTCTCGTTTGCGTTCATCGGCAACGGTACGGTGCTCGGTGTGCCCTGGCTCGTGATCATCGCGCTCGTGGTGGTGGCCGGCTCGTGGTTCGTGCTGCGCCGTACCGTGCTCGGCCTGCGCATCTACTCGGTGGGCGGTAACCCGGAAGCGGCGCGCCTGTCTGGCATCAAGGTGTGGGGCATCGAGATGTTCGTCTATGCCGTCTCGGGCCTGCTCGCGGGTCTCGGGGCGGTGATGTCCGCCGCCCGCCTCTACGCGGCCAACGGCCTGCAACTGGGCCAGTCCTATGAACTCGATGCGATCGCCGCGGTGATTCTGGGCGGCACGAGCTTCGTGGGCGGCGTGGGCTCGATCATCGGCACGCTGATCGGTGCGCTCATCATCGCAGTCCTGACCAATGGGCTCGTGCTGCTCGGCGTCTCGGACATCTGGCAGTACATCATCAAGGGCCTCGTGATCGTTGGCGCCGTCGCGCTCGACCGCTACCGCCAGCGTGGCTCGGCCCGCACGTAAGCCACTGAACAGCTCAACAGAGAGAAACAAGCGCGAGCGCAGGCGGTCCTGCTGCGCTCGCCGGGAAAGCACCCAAACAGGACCCCTCAGGAGACAACCTCATGTTCAAGAAAAAAGCCATTCTCGCCGCTGCCGCCCTGACACTCGGCTTCACACTGCAAGGCGCGCATGCCGCTGACAAGCAGCTCAAATTGATCGGCGTTACCGTGGGTTCGCTCGGCAATCCTTACTTCGTGACGATCGTGCAGGGTGCGGAGGCCAAGGCGAAGCAGATCAACCCGAACGCCAAGGTCACGGCCGTTTCCGCCGACTACGACCTCAACAAGCAGTTCACGCAGATCGACAACTTCATTTCGGCGCACGTGGACATGATCCTCCTGAACGCGACCGATCCGAAGGCGATCGAACCGGCGGTGAAGAAGGCCCAGGCGGCTGGCATCGTGGTGGTAGCCGTGGACGTGGCCGCCGCGGGCGCCAACGCCACCGTGCAGACCGACAACGTGAAGGCCGGCGCAATTTCGTGCGAATACCTCGCGAAGAAAATCAACAACACCGGCAACGTGATCATTCAGAACGGGCCGCAGGTCTCCGCCGTGATCGACCGCGTGAACGGTTGCAAGCAGGTGCTCGCCAAGACTCCCAGCATCAAGATCCTCTCCGATGACCAGGACGGCAAGGGTTCGCGCGAAGGCGGCATGAACGCGATGCAGGGTTATCTCACGCGCTTCCCGAAGATTGCCGGCGTGTTCGCCATCAACGATCCGCAGGCCATTGGCAGCGACCTCGCCGCGAAGCAATTGCATCGCAGCAACATCGTCATTACGTCGGTGGACGGCGCGCCCGATATCGAAACGGCGCTCAAGAGCGATACGCTCGTGCAGGCTTCGGCAAGCCAGGACCCGTACAAGATGGCGCAGACGGCCGTGCAGGTGGGCTACGACATCATGAACGGCAAGAAGCCCGCCAACCCGATGATCGAAATGACGCCTCAGCTCGTCACGCGCGACAACGTAAGCAGCTACAAGGGCTGGTCGTCGCACTAAGCGCGCGCCCGGAAGACGTCCGTGCCCGCAGACGTTACGCGAGCACGGCGTCCTTCGTCACCACGCGGCGCGGAATGATCTTGAGGTCGTAGAACGTGTCCGCGATCTTCTGCTGCTGCGCGATCACGGCGGCGTCGATCGGCCGGTATTCATGCGCGTAGTGGGTAAGGCCGGTCTGGATCGTCGCCGCATCCAGCCCCTGGATCGGTGAAAGCTTCGCGGCCGCTGCCGCCGTGTTGGCGCGCACCCATTGCCCCGTTTTGCCGAGTTCGTCCAGCGCGATCGCGAGGGCGTCCTTGCGATTTTGCGCAAATTCGCGCTGGCTCAGGAAGAACTGATGATGGCTCGCTACGCCGCTGGCATCGGCGATGAGGCGCGCGCCATCCTGCGATTCGACGGCGGCGAGAAACGGGTCCCAGATCGCCCAGGCGTCGATGGCGCCGCTTTGCAGCGCTGCGCGCGCGTCGGCGGGGGCGAGGTACACGGGCTGCACGTCGGCGATAGAAAGGCCGTGCTTCTGCAGCAGCGCGACGAGAAACCAATGCACGTCCGAGCCTCGATTCAGGCCTATTTTCTTGCCCTTCAGTCCAGCCACGTCACGGACCGGCGAATTCTTCGCCACCACCACGCCCTCTGCGTGCGGCGTGGGCAGTTCATACGCCGTGTAGACGAAATCCGCACCCGCGGCCTGAGCAAACACGGGTGGCGCTTCGCCCACATAACCAAAGTCGATTGCGCCCACGTTCAGGCCTTCGAGCAATTGCGGGCCGGCCGGGAATTCGGTCCACGACACCTTGATGCCTAGCGGCGCCAGGCGCGTTTCCAGCGTACCGTAGGCCTTGAGCAGGACCAGCGTGCTCGCGGCCTTCTGGTAGCCGATGCGGAACTGGTCGGGCTGATATTTCGCGAAGGCGGTGGCGGGCAGCGCCGCGCTCGCGAGCGTCGCGCCCAGCGTGGCGAGGAAATGGCGGCGGGAATAGCGCGTGGGCGGCGTCGGGCGAGTCATCTTCGGCGGGTCCGTATTGGCATTCGGCATGCACCCATACGGCGCAGCCATCGAGCCATTGATGCTACCGGCACGCACGCGTTCGCAGAACCGATGTTTCGCGCTAAGCAAATCACGCCAGCGGGAATGCGCGGGCGCGCAACGCCTGCGCCCTATGTGCCAGCCGTCATGCGCGGGTCGGGCGACATATGCGCCCCATGCGCGCGATACCAGCGCATGAACGCCTCCGACGGCATGGGCTTCGCGTAGAAAAAACCCTGTATGTACGTGACGCCGCGCGCGCACAGATAGTCGCGTTGCACCTGAGTCTCCACGCCCTCTGCCACGAGCTGCGCCCCGAGGCTATGCGCGATATCGATGATGGAGTCGAGCACCGCCGCCCTTTTACCTTCCGGATCGATCGTGAGCACGAAGCCCCGATCGATCTTCAGGATATCGAATGGAAATTTCTCGAGATACGAGAGCGAGCAATATCCCGTGCCAAAGTCGTCGATGGCGACGTTGACATCCTCCTGCCGCAAGGTCGCGAGACTGTTGCGCGCCTGCTCGGTATTGCACACCAGCGTGCGCTCGGTAATTTCCAGCGTGATGGTCACGCCACGCGGCGCCAGCGCCGCGCGCAGCCCCAGCACGTCCTTCACGAGTTGCTCGCCCGACAGATGCTCGGGCGCGAAATTGACGCCGACGTGAAAGCCCCGCGCGACGTCCCAGGTCGCAACGTCGCGCGCGATGAGTTTCAGCAGATGCTGCGTGAGCGGCACGATTACGTGCTCTTCTTCGGCAGCCTGAATGAACTCGTCCGGACGCGTCGCGCCTGTACCTGGCCGCACCCAGCGCAGCAACGCCTCCACGCCCTCGCACCGCTGCGTCGCCACACCGTAGATCGGTTGGTATTCGACATGGAATTCGTTCGCGCGTATGCCCCGCAGCAGTTGTTCGCGGCGCGACTGCCCGCTTTGCTGCAAGCGCCGCACGAGCCAGACGAGCAGCGCGGACAAGGCGGCCGCCCATGGCAGATAGCGCAGCAGCAGGCCGCCCCACGCTTCGTTGATGCGCTCGGGCTGACCGTAGATCTTCAGGTCGATCGTGGCGCCCGCCATGCGCTTTTGCACGTCGACCAGCAACGGCGCGCCGCGCACGTTCACGAGCGCCATGGCTTCGCGCAACACGGTGCCCTCGCCCACGCGCAACTCGGCCTGGCGAAATTCCGTGAGGGGCGCGGCGCCATGCAGCAGGTCCAGCAGATACTGTACGTCCACCACGGCCACGACCGCATGCCCCGCTTCGCCCGCTACGCCAACCAGCAGCGAGGGGCGGTTGCGCACCACCGGCGTGTCGTCGACGATCCTGAGCCATTCGTCGTCCGAGGCCGGCACATATCCGTTGAGCAAGCCATCGATGGGAATCGCCTGTTGCGCGATGGCGGACGAGCAGTCGATGCGGCCGCCATACAGGATGTTGAGCGTGCGCACATAGGGCACGGTGGCAGCCTTGAGCGTGAGGTCCGGCGAGAGCGCCTCGCATGCCTCGGCCGCACGCGGCGCGAACGTCTGGGCCGCGCTCTGCGCCGTCTCGACAATCGAAACAACCTGCCCGACGATGAACGTGGAAGCCAGGGTCGCTTCGCGCCGCGCAATACGCTCGGCTTCGTAGCGTGCGAGCGCCACACACAGCAGGATCGGAATCAGCGCCGCGACCAGCAGCACGAGCAAACGCGAAACTCGCGCGCGGACCGCGCCGGGGTTGGACGAGACTTCGGGCAAGGCGTCCTCCGCACCAGGGCGGTCATGGAGGGTGGCTATGGTATGACGCCAACATACACCAACGCGCTCGCGGCGCACGCGCGCGGTGCCCGGCGCACGCGAACGTCAGATAACGTGAGCGCGCGTTATGCGGATTCGATGCGGTTACATCCGTCTTCTTTCGCGCCGTAGCGCGCGAAGTCGCCGTGCACGCGTTACGGCCCGGGAGCGCGCCCGCAAGCCTCAGGTGTCGCCGCGCCGGCGGAACACCCACCATCCCAGCAACGCCGTGAAGGTCGCGACCAGCACCACCATGAGCCAGAACCCGTGGCGGTTTTCCGCAAGCGGAATGCCACCCACGTTCATGCCGAAGAAGCCCGCGACGATGTTGATAGGCAGTGCGAGCACGGTGACGAGCGTGAGCGTGAAAAGCGTGCGGTTGTTCTGCTCTTCGAGGCGCGCGGCAATTTCTTCCTGCAACAGCTTGATGCGCTCGACGAGTCCGGCCATGTCGCCCAGCACGAGCGAGAACTCCTCGGTCGCTTCGCGCAGGTCCTGCATGTCGGGTGTCTGGAGCCAGCGCGGCGGCCGCGCGAGCAGACGGAAAATCGAGCCCGGCTCAGGCGCGAGCATGCGTTGCAAGCGCACCAGGATGCGCCGCATGGCCGCGAGTTCATGACGGCTCGCAGAGCGTCGCGAGGCGAGAAACTGGTCCTCGGCGCGATCGACATCGACGCTCGTGCGGCGCACGATCTCCACCATCAGGTCGGCCTGGTCGCGCATCAAGTGGATGAGCAACTCAGCTGGCGAGCGGAATGTCTCGCCGTTGCGCACGTAGCCGCGCAGACGGTCGATGGAGCGCAGCGGCTTCAGCCGCGCCGTGACGAGAATGCGCTCGTGCGTGTATGACCAGAGCGTCGCGATCTGCGAGGGCGTGAGTTCGAAATCGAACATCACGTCGTTGACCACGGCGAACAGCCCATTGTCGACGTGTTCGATGCGCGTGGAGTGCGAGCCTTCCACGAGCATCTCGAAGAAGGCGTCGGGCAGGTCGAGATGCGCGCGCATCCACGGTTGCGCCGCGGCATGGGCGAGATTGAAGTGCAGCCAGTAAAACGTATCGTCGCGCGCGGCTTGCGGCTCGCCGCTCTCGTGCGTGCGCCGCAGCGCGTCGAGGACGTCGTCGCACGTGACCGGCTGCCCGGGCTGCCCGGGCGCGAAGCGAAAACCGCAAACGAGGCCCGACAGGTCGGCGCCATACGTTGCGACGGACGAAGCGAAATCCATGGTCGTCGTGGCCGGTTGATCGGCGCACAGCATGCCATACGCGTGCTTTTGCAGGCAAGCGCGCGAATCGATGCACCGACACGCGCGCGTCATCCGCCTGTGTTACGTAGCTCAAGCGGCGCCGGGCAAACCGAGCTGTGTGCGGCCAAGCGAAGTGAGATCGGCCGCGCCTGCCCGGTCCCCCAGATCGGCTTCGATGTGCTCAGGGGGAAAGTCCGGCGGACTGCGGCCTTCGAGGAAGCTCGGCAACTGGCGCTGCAAATAGGCGTCGTTCTTCGCGCAACCCGGTGTGGCCGGAATGTACATCACGTTGCTGTAGCCGCGGCCGCGGTGTTCATCTTCCACTGAGTGAATCACGTCGCAGTGCCAAAACACGGTATCGCCGGCCTGCATCTGCGGAATCGATGTCAGCGCATCGAACAGCGGCGCGTGCCATTCGGGGCTGATCGGCAGCCCGCGGCCCGGTTGCGCGCCGCACAGGTCGTCTTCGGCCACGTCGTCCTGCAGCGCGCGCAGGAGGACGTACGCCATGGCGTTGGCGATAGGCACGACCTGCAGCGTGCCGTCGCCGGGCCCCTGCGGCGTGAGCGCGGTCCAGCCCTGGAAGGTGCGGAACATCGAAGAGGCGATGCGCGAAGGAATCTCGCTCGCGTTCGTACGGTAAGCGCCGTCGAATGGGTCGTAGCGCCGCCAGTCACCCGAAAACACGTGGCGATACACCTGGCGGAAATTCTCGTCGACCCAGCGCTCGACCGCACCGCCGTCGCAATGCGCGGCGAGGCCGGGCGCCGCCGTTCCGGGCGGCCGGCGCCGCAGACGGTCAGCGTAGGCGGGCACGACGTCGGGATCGAAATGCACGCGCCCTTCGCTCTCGTGGCGCCACAGGCGGTTGAGGAAGACGCGCGCGGCTGTGAGTTCGGCGGACTCGCGCGCCTGCACCTGCGGGCGCGACCAGTAGACACCATAGATCAGCGGGCGGCTCGCTTGCGGCGGGAGGGCATTGCGCTGCGCCGCGCGTTGGGCGGCGCGCGCGTCGAGATCGTTGCGCGCCACGTAATCGGCAATTTCGGCGTCCCAGCGCGCGGCCTGCTCCGGCTCGAACACGCGGCGGATCACGCAGGCGCCGCGCGCTTTCACGAGCGCGATCGTCTCGGCGCTCACACGCTGCGCCGCGATATCCGCGAACGCGATCTCCGGAATCACGGCCTCGCCCGCCTCGCGCAGCCGGGCGATGTGCCGCGCTTCTTCGCCTATGGCCTGCGAGACCTCCTCGAACACTTCGCGATAGTTCGGCAGTTGCGCGCGCAACCTACGCTTGGCCTGCCGGATCGCGGCCGGGACATCGTCGATTTGTAGTGCCGCCATGCGTGTCTCCATCGGGGTTGAATGCCGTCGTTTAACGGCAAGCATACGCTTGAATGGCACGCATCTGGCATTCGCCGGTCGGCATTTCTCTTCTCGCACCTCCGAATTTTGAACAGGTAAATTTGCAAGCCTGGCTATTTAACTTCATCATTCAAGGGATGTCACAGCGGAATTCGCGTGAATCGCCATGTCTGCCAAACATCGAGCTGACGCACAAGAGCCGGCAACTCCGCAAGAAAACCCGCGACGCGAAACAACGGTGGCTCTCGCAAGCCATCGCGGATCTCAACGAAGACGAGCGCGCCATGCACTTCAAGGCAGGCGACATCATCAGAAGGCTGGCTGAACGATGAGCGGCATGCGCGAGGGCCGTGGTTCCGCAAACCGGATTCCCCCGTCCGTCTGGAAGGTCGCCGTGGTGGTTTCCATTGGCTCGTTCATGGCGCAGATGGACTCGACGCTCGTCAACGTCTCCCTTTCGTCCATTGGCCATGCGCTGCGCTCACCCATTGGCACGACGCAGTGGATCATGAGCGGCTATCTGCTGGCCATGGCGCTCATGCTCCCGCTCAACGGCTGGCTGGTGGACCGCATAGGTGCGAAGCGGCTCTATCTCTTTGCCTTCTCGACCTTCACGCTCGCTTCTGTGCTGTGCGGCGCGGCGCAAAGCATGGGGGCATTGATCGGCGCGCGCATTTTTCAGGGGCTGGTTGCCGGACTGCTCGCCCCCATGGCGCAGATGATGATCGGGCGCGTCGCGGGCAAGAACATGGAGCGTGTGATGGGCTACGCAGCGCTGCCCATCCTGCTCGGCCCGATCCTCGGCCCCGTGCTTGCCGGCGCCGTGCTGGCGCGGGCGGCCTGGCCCTGGCTCTTTTTGATCAACGTACCGGTCGGCATAGTCGGCGTCGCCTTGGCTGCGCGCTTGCTCGCGCCCGACGCCGGCCAGCCGCAGCGGCGCCAATTCGATTTCACCGGCTTTGCGTTGATCTCGCCTGGACTCGTCGCGCTTGTCTATGGATTCCAGAGCGCCATGCACGCGGAAGGCGCGGCATTTCTGCTTGCCGGCGCCGCGCTGCTCGCGGGATTCGTGTGGCACTCGGTACGCCGCCCAACGTCGGCGTTGATCGACGTGCGCCTGTTTGCGGACCGGATGTTCGCGGTGCCCGCCATCACGCAATTCTTCGCCAACGGCATCATGTATGGAAGGCAGCTCGCTGTTCCGCTCTACCTGATAACCGGCTGCGGCTTGAGCGCCGCGCAGGCAGGCTGGCTGCTCGCGGCGACCGGCGCGGGCATGATGGGCTCGTTCGCCTGCATGGGCTATCTCACTGAGCGGCTGGGCTGCCGTGCGCTCGCGGCAGGCGGCGCGCTACTGGCGCTATGCGCCACGCTGCCGTTCCTGTGGATGACCGGCCACACCTTTTCCACGGGCCTTGCGTTGGGCAGTCTTTTTATCGCGGGCGTGGGTCAGGGAACCATTAGCATTCCTTCTATTTCCGCCGCGTATGCCCGCATGCCGAAAGCACGGCTTCCCGTGGCGAATACCGCGTTGAATATCGCGCAGAGAATTGGCGGACCGGTCGCGACCACGCTCGTCTCAATCGCCGTTTCCCTGGCAGTGCCGAGTTCCTCCGCTGCCGAGCCGCGGCAATTCCTGCCGGCGTTCGCAGCGCTCTGCGCTCTGCATCTGCTGTGCTTCGCGGCGGCCGTGCTGCTTCCGGCGCGAGTGCGCCGCGCAAACGAGAGCTGAACCCCGTTCACGCCATTTCACCTGCTGCGCTTCGCCGTTGCCGCCGGAAGAACTGCCACATCATCGACATCGCGTCGGGACCTCGATCCGAATGAAACGGTTCGCGTGGGTCGCCGCCGCTCCATGCGTGCCCGAGCCCTCGAACGACACACACCCGCACGACGAGCCTGCCCGCCTTGACATAGTCCGTGTACGCCACCGCGTCGCGGCTATAGGTCCGTATCTCGCCAATGCGCAATTCGCCTTGCGTGTCGAGCAGCCGGTTGACACGCGCGAACTGCATGCCGAGTTGCATCGCGTTGCGCGTCGCCACGACCGCGTCGATTTCGCCTTGCACGATGAAGGTGGGCATACCGGGATGCACGGCGACGTCGAGCGCGGCATCGACGAGATGCACCGGCTCTTCGCGGCTACCGTGACGCATGACGTTCATCGCGCTCATCGTCGAGGTGGCCGCGCCGAATACCGGTCCGGAGTGCAGACCGACGGCCGCGAAGCGCCCCGGATAGCGCATGGCGAGCACGGACGCGAGCCCCGCCCCCGCCGAGATGCCCGCCAGGTAGACGCGCTCGCGATCGAATCCGTGCTCGCGCACGATCGCGTCGACGAGGGAGGCCACCGCTGGGGCCTCCGACTGCGCATGATCGCCGTGCCAGTGCCAGCACCGCTGTGCGTGCGCCGTTTTTGCCTGCTCGGGCAGCAGCACGGCAAAACCTGACCGATCCGCCAACCGGCAAACCCGCGTGCCGGCGGCGAACGACTCTGCCGTCTGCTTGCAGCCGTGCAGCATAACCACGAGCGGCAGGCCCGCGGCGCTAACCGCGCCGGCGGGCAGATAGAGCGCATACGCGAGGTGATTGACTAGATGGCCGGCCCTGGGCGGCGCGGAATGATAGGAGCGGATCCACCTGCCGCCCGTGCCCAACGGTTGCGCACGCCCCACGTGCGCCTTCCCGGCGCGCTTCGGTTTGGCTACCGGCCTCGCGACCTTCGCGGCCTTCGCGACCTTCGCGGGCGCCACTTTGCGTGCTGCGGCCTTTTTCTTCGGTCGCGGTGCGCTCATGCGGGTGAGCAGTTCGAGACCTTTGAGCCAGACGCTGGTCTTTTTCCTGGGCATGAGCAATGGCGACAAGGCGTTTTGTTCACGTCACGCCAGGAGCCACGCGGCGGACAGCGCTTTACAGCGATCGAGTCGCTGCGAGTCCAACCATCATAGCGGCCCTGACCTCGCGCTGAATTTTGCATGACAGCCCGCCGCTGACCGCTTAAGCGTCACAAGTGTCACGGCGCTATAATTTCGGCCACCGTTGCCGCGCTGCCCATTCAAATACCGGTAAAAGACAGACTCAGTCGCGCTGAAACCGGAAAGAAAGGCCGCACGCGACGATCGCCGAACTGTTCGGCATGACCCGCTTTCCACCATTCCCGTGACTGCTTCCCCGCCAAACGCCCCGCCGCGCCCCACGCTGTTCGGACTCTTTCTGATATTCAGCCGCATTGGCTTGACGAGCTTTGGCGGCGGCTTGAGCGGCTGGCTGTTGCGCGAATTCGTTCAGGATCGCAACTGGATCAGCGAAGAGGACTTCCTCAACGGGCTCGCCATCTCGCAGGCGCTGCCCGGCATCAACGTCAAGAACATGGCGATCTGGATCGGGCATCGGCTGCTGGGCTGGCGTGGCGCCGCCGTGGCCGTAACCGGTATCGTCGTGCCGCCCGCGTGTCTGATCATCGTGATTGGCAGCGTGGTCGGCGCGCTCATCTTCCATCCGCTCACGCAGATTCTGATCGCTGGCGCCGCTGCGGCGGCCACAGGACTGTCGCTGTCGATGGGTGTCGTCACCGCGCGACGCGTGCGGCGGCAAGGGCTGCCGCTGCTGCTCATGGCGGCGACGTTTCTTGCAATCGGCATTCTGCGTTTGTCGCTGGTGTGGGTGGTCGTGACGGGCGGCGCGGTGAGCGTGCTCTACGAATACGTGGCGATCCGCCGGGGTGCGCGATGAAGGCACGCCTGCTCGGTCAGCTAGCCGCCATTTTCGCGCCACTTTCGCTGGTGACGATCGGCGGCGGCCAGGCGATCGTCGCGGAGATTCAGCGCCAGGTCGTGGAAGTGCATCCATGGATGACGCATTCGCAATTCGCCGCCGACTTCGCGATTTCGCGCATGGCGCCGGGCCCGGGCTCGCTGCTCGTCACACTGATCGGCTGGCAGGTGGCCGGTTTCTGGGGCGCGCTCGTGGCGACCGCAGCGCTCTTGCTGCCAACGGGCTTCCTCATCTACGGCGTCACGCATATCTGGGGCCGCTATCAGGGCGCGGCGTGGCAGTTGGCGCTCGAGCGCGGCCTGCGTCCCATCGCGGCCGGCATGATGCTCGCGGCGGGCTGGGTGCTGCTCAAATCGCTGAACGGCGGCCTGCCCGCGAAGGCGATTGCCGTCGTGTCGCTTTGCGTGCTGCTCAGAACGCGGGTCAGTCCGCTCGTTCTTCTCCTTGCCGGCGCGCTTGCGCTCGTTGGCGTCAGCCTGATCGGCGCGGGCCTGCCGCATTGGCTCCAGGTACAGCTCACGTAGAAAAACACCGCGCCGTTACAACTCTACGGGAATAGCAACTCACCCGCGGCGGTATACCCAGTGCAGTCTCCGTTGATGCGACCATGCTCCAGCCGGTCGCCGAACCATGCCATTTAATCAGGAGTTCGAAATGACTAACCGCCGCCCGCTTTTCGCCTTGCTCGTCGTGATTGCTTCCATCGGCGCTGTATCCACCGCGTCCGCGCAAGGACTCACGCGTGCCCAGGTGCGCGAACAATTGATCGAAGCGCAGGCCAACGGCTCGCAATTCGTAACCGATAGCTCGTATCCCGATGTGAGCCCTGTATTCGCGCAGCAAGTCGCTCATGCGAAGGCACAGCAGCAACAGCAGCAACCCAGCGGCATGGGCGCGCCCATGCAGGGCACGAGCGACGCCGGCGCGCCGCACGGCGTGCGTCGGGCCGGTGAGTTTCTGCAACCTGTATTCGGGTAGTTGAAAGCGATCGCCGCCTCCCGCTAGCCGCCCCCCTCCCACAGTCGAACGCCCCGCTCGCGACGAGCGGGGCATCGCGCGCGCTTGTCTCGCCGCCGCCCCTCCCGCTCTCAAGCGTCCTGGCCAGCCGCAACGTCAGCCACCCGCCGTCTTCGATGCTCCGCGCATGCACCGTCACGCCGGCATGCCGAATTGCGTGCGCTACAGGACAAACCCTGCCCCCCAATTGCCTCGCGACGTGACTACACTATGTGCGTCGGCATTCGTTTGCTATCCGCGTTCGCGTGCCGCCCGCCAGCACGATCATCACTGGGAGGTGTGCTGTGCTCCGCCTGAACTTCGCCCGCACTTCGCGCCCCGCGGCCGCGCTTGCCCTCGCGCTTGTCAGCGCTTTCTGTTACGCGGCGAACGCGACAACGCCGCCTCCGGCCTCCACCAAGCCGCCCGCCAACAAAACCGCCAACAGCAAAGCCGCCGCCGATAAGGCCGCTAACGATAAGGCCGCCAACGACAAGGCGGCTAGCGACACGGCAGCCGCGCAGAAGGCCGCCGCAGAGACATCCGCGCCGGCGGCCGCCACACCCGACTTCTTCTCGCTCGCCGAGCGCTACGGCCCCGCCGTCGTGCACGTGATCGCGCACAGCGACGACGACCCGTCCGCGCAGCCCGAGCAGGAGGCCATCGACGCCGACGATCCTTTCTTCGCGTTCTTCAAGCGCGCGCCGAAGCCGGCGTCCGACGCCGACGCGAGCGGGCCGCGCGTCATGACGGGCGCGGGCTCCGGGTTCATCGTCAGCCCCGATGGCGTCGTGCTCACCACGGCGCATGTCGTCGACAACGCCGAGCAGGTGACCGTGCGGCTCACGGACAAGCGCGAGTTCAAGGCGGAGGTGGTCGCCGTCGACCCGCAAAGCGACGTTGCCGTGCTGCAGATCGACGCTCACGATCTGCCGTTCGTGAAGCTCGCCGATACGGCGAAGGTGCATGCCGGCGAACCGGTGCTCTCAATCGGGTCGCCGGACAGCTATCAGAACACCGTGACGACGGGCATCCTCAGCGCGACTTCTCGCACGCTGCCCGACGGCAAGCCGTTCCCGTTCCTCCAGACTGACGTGGCGGTCAACCCCGACAACTCCGGCGGCCCGATCTTCAATCGCGCGGGCGAGGTGATCGGCATCGACGTGCAGATTTACGCGGACGGCGGCCGCTACCAAGGCCTGACCTTCGCGATTCCGATCGACGCCGCCAACCAGTTCCGCGCCCAGTTGCAGGCGCGCAAGGCGGCGCCCCCCGGCAGCGCCAATGCGGCGAACGCGGCAAACGGCACAGGCGCGGGCAATGGCGGCACGATCCGCACCTTCGGCATGCAGATCGAAGATGTGAGCCCCGGGCTCGCGGCGGCACTCGGCTTGCCGCACGCGGGCGGCGCGCTCGTCGACGCCGTCGATCCGGCCTCGCCCATCGGCAAAGCGGGCATCCGAACCGGCGACGTGATCGTGCAGATCGGCACCAAACCCGTCGACCGGGCCGCGACGCTCGCCGCCGCGCTCGCTGCCGTACCGCCCGCCACGCCTGCCCCGCTCAAGGTGATCCGCAACCGGCAGCCAGCGGTGACCGGCTTCTCGAACACCGCGTTCGATGGCAAGGCGGAGGATGCGCCTGCGGCGGCAGCCGGGGCAGAAGGGGCAACGGCGGCACGAGCGACCGAAGTCGCACAGGCGGCGGAAAAGACCGACGCGCCAGTCGCGGCCGCCGTCGAGGCTCCGGCAAGCAAGACGCCGCCGGCTAACGTGCGCGCCGTCAAGGCAGTGATGACGGACACCGGCGCCCCGCTCGCCCAACCCGTCACCGCGCAGGCGCCGCGCCATGCCGCGGACCGCCTCGGCCTCATCGCGCACGCACTGAGCGAAGAGGAAAAGCGCTCGACCGACCTGCCGCTCGGTTTGATGGTGGAAGCCTCGACTGGCCCGGCCGCGAGCGCGGGCGTGCGGGCTGGCGACGTCGTACTGTCGCTCGACGGCACGCTGATCGAAACGCAGGAGCAAGCCACCGCGCTCGAAGCAAAGGCGACGAAGAGCATGTCGCTGCTGATTCAGCGCAATAACGCGCGCAGCTTTGTTGCTGTGAAGGTTAGGTGAAGCTCGGGTGAAGCCCGGGTCACAAGCGCGGCGCGGCGGCCCCACGAGCCGCCGTGCCCGCGCCCGGCGCGCTCACTGCTGCGTCAATTGCGCATAAACGTCATGCGAGAGCTGCAGCAGCGCCTTACGGTCGATACCGCCGGAAAGCGCGTACCCGAAATCTCCGTCCACCCAATAGAACACATTCACCGGTCCATCCTGATACAGCTTGAACGCGGTGGTGTTGGCGCTCGTCTTGCGGTGCGAGATACACAGCGTCACGCGCTCGCCTTGCGCGTTGTGATACATGAACTGCGCGACTTCGCCGCCGTCGTCGGCCGGTAACAAGCGCCCGCCCGAAAGCTCGAAGCCGCTCTTCGAGAGCATCGGCGCGCGAACGTTGGTGCCGAGCCGGTTGGCGAGCCACTTCACGAAGTCCTGCTCCTGACTGTCGTCCATCGTGGCGGGCCGCGCCACCGTCGGCATGTAGACCACGTGCGCGAGCGCCGCTTGCTGTGCGAAGCGCATGGAGCTGTCCGCGCTCACCGCGCGCAGCTCGCCGCCGCCGGCCGCGCCTGCGGGTGCGCCCGCGCCGCTCATGCCGCCCATGCCGTAGTGCACGCCCCAGCCGATTCCCACGCCCAGCAGGAGCGTCGCCGCGAGACTCGCGAAGCGCGGCCAGTTCGCCGCCTGCCGGGTGTTTCGCACCGTTTGCGCCTGCGGCTCAGGCGCGGCCACGCGCAGGCGCGCGGGCAGCGGCTCGTTGAGCACGCGGTCGTAACGCTCGTGCAGCAGGTTGTTGAGCGCGAAGAAGTCGCTCGCGCGCGCGGCAAGCTCGGGATTGCGCTCGAGCTCGCGCTCCACATCGGCGCGGCGCGCCTCGGAAAGCGTGCCGTCCACGTAGGCGTGGATCTCGTCCTGCGTGACGGGATTTTGTTGATCGCTCATCGCACCACCTTCAGATTCGCACGCGGGACGGAACCGGCCATGAGCGCGCGCAGGCGCTCACGTCCCCTCGACAGACGCGACATGACCGTACCGATCGGTATGTCGAGCGCCAATGCGACATCGGCGTAACTCATTTCCTCCAGCCCCACCAAAAGCACCACTTCGCGCTGCTCCACGGGCAGGCGCTGCAGCGCGAAATCCAGATCGCGCACTTCGAGCGCGCCCGTTTGCGTGGCGGGCACGGCGTAATCGGTTTCGGGCACGCTTTCGTCGTCGACGGAAACGTGCGCGCCGCGCGCCGCCGACTTGCGCACCTGGTTCACAAAGATGTTGTGCATGATCGTGAAAAGCCAGGCGCGCAGGTCGGTACCCGGACGAAACAGCTCCGTGCGGGCGATCGCGCGTTCGAGCGTGTCCTGCACGAGGTCGTCGGCGAGCTCGCGATTGTTGATCAGCGCGCGCGCGTAGCGTCGCAGGCGCGGCACGTGTTCTATCAGCTCGTCACGGATGTCCATGTTTCATCCTGGATTGCTGCAAAGGTCATTGCGCGATTTGCATCGCCGGGCGGGTTCACGATCCTTCGCCCTCGCGCGCCGGCGGCGTGGCGAGTGTCGCGAGGTCCGCTGCGTGCATCAAGCCGCGCGTTTGCGCGCTGCCCGCGAGCACCCAGCGCGTGCCGCGTTCGCGCCACATCAGGAGCCTCAGCGGACCCGCGCGGTGCGCGCTCCATTGGGGCGCCGCGCCCGCCAGCCAGGCGCGGCTCGCGAGCAGCACCACGCGCTCGCCCTGGCTGTTCTCGTAGACATAACGTTGCGCACTCGCGAACGCGCCAACCCGCACTTCACCGCCGCCGAGAAAGTGCAGGCCGGCCGCGCCGAAATCGAACGGCGCACGCGCCGCGCCTGCTTCCAGCGCCTCGGGCTGCGCGTTTTCGGCCTCCATCAGGGCCATGACCGCGGCGTTGTTCAGCACTTGCTGCGACGGCTGCGTCACGGCGATCCACCCCCATGCGCCAACCGCCAACACGAGGGCGGCCGCGAGAGCGAGAGCGTAGCGCGACACCCGCCTGCCTCGGGCGGGAGCGGTGCGCGAGTGCGCCGTCTGCGCCGCCGGCGCCGGGTAGGCATCGCGGATCTGGGCGTTCAGGCGCCGATAGAACAGGATGCGATGCCATTCGCCAGGCTTGCCCGCGAGGTAGCGGCGCACGTGCGCCACCCGCGCGCCGGCGAGCGTGCCGTCGCTATAGGCCTGGATATCGGCTTCGGAAACTGGCGGCTCGTCGAGCGGCCCGCGAAACTTCATGATCTTGATTCAATGCTGATTGGGTGGCGATGCGGGGACTAACACGCGGCGGGCGCGGATTATTCCTCCGGGCGACGAAATTCCCTTTTTGCACTGTGCTCGAGCGATTTTGCGCCGCGCGGACCGCTCATTCATCGCATCCGCATAAAAAAACGCCACATTACCCGCATTGAATAATATTTGAATTATTTCCTTAAACGCCCATGCGAGCATCACGCCCAACAGCCGTACACCCTCCGGCAAGTTCGTGATTTACGGGAATTCAAGTGAAAAATGCTGCTCGCTTCATCGCCTTGTCATTTGCGCTGCAAGGTCTCGCGATTCAACCAGCCGTCGCGCAAAGCGCGCTCAACTACACAACGTCCTGGATCGGCAACAGCTTCGGTTTCGGCGACGGCAAGTGGATGCAGCAGGACGTAGAGGCGATTGCCGTCGCGCCCGACGGCACCGTCTACGCAAACGCGCCTTGGGACGAAAGCGGTAGCGAGATCGGCGTCTACCGCGGCGGCGACAAACTCGCCGTGGCCGGCAACACGCACGGCTGGGGCAATGCGGGCGGCGACGCCATCGCGGCGAACAGCACCTACGTGTATGCCGCGATGTCGATCGGCAACGAGGGCAACGGCCTTGTGGGCGCGGACTATCCGCCTGCAAACCAGACGTGGTTCGGCGTGACGCGCCGTCTGCGCTCGGACGTAACGCAGGGCGCGCCGTTCGCGAGCGGCATTGGCAACAGCGCGAACGCGACCAAAAACAGCTTCCTGCGCGTGCTCGCCGCGCCGAGCGGCAGCGACGGCGCCGTGCGCGGCCTCGCGTCCACCGATACGCAGTTGTACGTTGCCGATACCGCAGACAACCGCATCGTGGTCTACGACGCGCAGACCATGCGTCAACTGCGTTCGTTCACCGTGCCCTCGCCGGGGCGCATTGCGCTCGCGAGCGACGGCACGCTGTGGCTGATTCAGGGCTTGCAGGACGCGAGCGGCCCTAGCATCGGCCACTACCGCACGGACGGCACCGCGCTCAACGATGCGCCCGTGCTGCCCGCGGGCACGGTGCCCACCGACCTCGCTTTCGCGCCATCCGGCCAACTCTCGATTGCCGACAACGGACCCACGCAGCAGATCCTGCTCTACACGCGCACGCCGAACGGCCAGATGGCGGCAGCGGGCACGCTCGGCACGCGCCAGGGCATCTTCCACGTCGTGGAGGGCAAGCCCGGCGACTGGCGCTTTAACGGCATCACGAGCATCGGCTACGACCAGGCGGGCAATCTGTACGTCGCGCAGAACGGCCAGGGGCCACGGCCTTACGGCACCGCGCTCGTAGGCCAGGGAGCGGTGCTCGAAAGCTATGCGATGGGCGCGCGCTCGCTGGCCTGGCGCCTCTACGGCCTCACTTTCGTCGATGCCGCTGCCTTCGACCCGGCCAATACCGCAAACGTCTTTACCGGCTCGAAACGCTTCACGCTCGACTACCGCCAGGCGCCTGGCAAGCAATGGACCTATGCGGGCTTCACGCTCGACCGCTTCACTTATCCCGACGATCCTGCGCTCCATTCCACGCGCGGCGTGCGCGGCTCGCCGATGGTGCGCCGTTTCGATGGCCGGCGGTTCCTCTACACGCTCGACCAGTACGCGCGCTACCTGAACATCTACCGCTTCTCGCCCGCAACCGATGGCGAAATCGCGATTCCCTCGGGCTTGCTCGCCCAGAATCCGATGCCGGGCGACTGGCCCGCCGGTCAACCGACCTACGGCGAATGGATGTGGCGCGACGCGAACGGCGACGGCCATGTGGATGCCAGCGAGATCACGTCGAACCCCTCGACGGGCGCGACTGTCGGCAACGGCTACTGGTGGGTGGACACGCCCGGCAACGTGTGGCTCGCCACGCCGCTTTCGGGTATCCGCGAGATGCCGATGCAAGGGCTCGACGCGCACGGCAATCCCCAGTACACCTATGCATCGTCGAAGATGTTCCCGATGCCGACGCCGTTCAACCGCATTGCGCGTATCGTCTATGTGGCCGAAACCGACACGATGTACATCACCGGCTTCACCGCGGACATTGCGTGGGATGCCTCGCACTGGAAGGAAGCGGGGCCTGTGCTCGCGCGTTATGACAACTGGTCGAGCGGTTCGCCCACGCTTACGTGGCAAGCGTCGTTGCCCTGGAACACGAGCAGCAGTCCGCAAGTGACGACGGTGGGGATCGCCGTGGCCGGGAACTACGTGTTCATCGCTGAGCTATACACGCAGAAAATCGACGTGTACGACGCGCGCAGCGGTCAGATCGTCGGCTCGATGACACCCGGTGCGGACGTGGGCAGCACGAGCGGATGGGTGGACATTTATATGGGCATGAGCGCGGCGCAGCGTGATAACGGCGATTACGTGGTGCTCGTGGAGGACGATGCGCGCGCCAAAATCCTGATGTATGACTGGACGCCGCGTTAAACCTCGACGCTCTACTCGCGCCCGGAGACCTGCGTGGAAAACGCCACGCGATTACGCCCATCGCGCTTGGCCCGGTAGAGCGCGGCGTCGGCTTCCTCGATCAGCGCCGTTTCCGCGAGTCCCGGCGCGGGCGTGAGCGTGGCCACGCCAACGCTGATCGTGAGGTGCTCGCTCACGGCGGAGCCCACGTGCGGCAGAGCGAGCCCCGCAACGTCGCGGCGCATTTTCTCGGCGAGCAGCCGCGCGCCCGCGCTGCCCGTGCCCGGCAAGACAACTGCGAACTCCTCGCCGCCGAAGCGCGCCACGAGGTCGCGCGGCTGACGTATTTCGCGACGGATCGTCGTCGCCACCGAGCGCAGCACGTTGTCGCCCGACACGTGGCCGTAGGTGTCGTTATAGGGTTTGAAGTAGTCCACGTCGATCATCAGCAGTGACACCTCGGTGCGCTCGCGTTCCGCGCGTTTCCACTCGGCGCTCAGGAATTCGTCGAGATAACGCCGGTTCGAGAGACCCGTGAGGCCATCCGAATGCGTGAGGCGGCGCAGTTCGAGGTTCGCGCGGAGCAGTTCTTGCTGCGAGCGGCGCAACGCGCGATACGCCTCGTCGCGCTGGAGCATGTTTACGTAGGATCGCGAATGATATTTCACGCGTGCGATCAGCTCGACGCTGTCCGGCAGCTTGACGAGGTAGTCGTTCGCGCCCGAGGCGAACGCCGCGCTCTTGATGGCGGGCTCCTCCTTGGTGGAGAGCACGATGATCGGCACGTCGCGCGTCGCTTCGTTCGCGCGATAGGCGCGCACGAGCGTGAGGCCGTCGGTGCCCGGCATCACGAGGTCCTGCAGGATCACGGTCGGGCGCACTTCCTCGGCGGTGCGCACGGCCTGGTCGGGATGCGCGCAATAGTGGAAGTCGATCTCGCGCTCGCTCGCGAGCGAGCGGCGCACGGCCTCGGCCACGATCGCCTGGTCGTCCACCAGCAGCACCATCATCGGCATGTCGGCGGCGGGCAGCGGTTGCTCCAGCGCGCTGCGCACGGCCTCCAGCGCGACGGCGAGCGAGGCGTCGTCGGCGCTGCTGGGGTCGAGGGCAGCATCAAGGGCCGTCTCGAGGCCCGTGCTATCGGCAACGTTTGCGCTGGTTGGAAGAGTGGACTTCTCGGTCATGATGTCGGTCGCGTCTCGTGATGGCTGGCGTTTAGCCGGCAGATTGATGCGGTGATTTCACCCGGCTCGCAAGCTCGGGGGCAATGGCGCCAAGCGGCAGGATCGCGCGCGCGGCGAAAAGCGCCGCCGCCGCCTTCGGCATGCCGTACACGGCGCTGGTCGCCTCGTCCTGGGCGATGGTGTGCCAGCCCTTGGCGCGCATCGCCTTCAGGCCGATGGCGCCGTCACGTCCCATGCCGGTGAGCAGCACGCCAATCGCCTCGCCCGTCCAGCGCTCGACGAGGCTGTGAAAAAACGTATCGACGGAGGGACGGTACGGTGTGTCGGCCGGCTCGCGAGTGTAAGCCAGCTTGCCGCCGGCTGTCATGCGCAGATGATCGTTGGTCGCGGCGAGCAGCACGCAACCGGGCGCGGGCTGCTCGCCTTCGAGCGCAATGCGCACCGTGAGCGGTGTCTGGCCGTCGAGCCAGGCGGCCATGCCCGCGGCGAACGACTGGTCTACGTGCTGCACGATCACGATGCTCGCGCCGAAACTGGCGGGCAGCGCGCCGAGCACGGCGGCGAGCGCGCCGGGTCCGCCCGCCGAGGCACCGATCGCGACGAGCGGCGCCTTCGGCATGCCTGGCACTGCTGCGGCCGGCGCGCGCGCGGTGAAATCGAGCGCGCCGGACACGCGCCCGATCTGCTCGATCTTCGCGAGCAACAGGTCCATCGTGCGGCGCGTATCGGGCCCGGCGAGCGTGGGCGTGTCCACGGCATCGAGCGCGCCCGCGCCCATCGCCTCGTAGACGCGCCAGGCGTTCGCACCCACGCTGCTCGTCACGATCAAAATGGGGCACGGCGAGCGCGCCATGATCTGCCGCGTGGCCTCCACGCCGTCTAGTTTCGGCATCACGAGATCCATGAGGATCACGTCGGGCACTTGGGCCGCGCAGAACTGCACGGCTTCCTCGCCGTTTGCCGCCACCCACAGCACGCGATGGCCTGGCCGCGTCGCGATGGCCTGACGCAGCGCCTCGACTGCGAGCGGCATGTCGTTGGCGATACCGATTTTCATCCTGTCGACTCCCCGATCAGGTCGTGTACGGCGTCGAGCAGCGCTTCGTCGTGGAAGCTGCCCTTGGTCAGATAGTAGTCGGCGCCCGCGTCGAGGCCGCGCCGCCGGTCGTCTTCACGATCCTTGTACGAGACGATCATCACTGGCACGTTGCGATGCATCGCGTCGCTCTTGATCATCGTGACGAGTTCGATGCCGTCCATGCGCGGCATGTCGACGTCGGTGATCACAAGGTCGAAGTGCGCGTTGCGCAAGGTGTTCCAGCCGTCCATGCCGTCCACCGCCACAGTCACATCATAGCCGCGCTTTTCGAGCAGCTTGCGCTCCAGCTCACGCACCGTCAAGGAGTCCTCGACAACGAGAATGCGCTTGCGTGCGCGCGCCCCGTCTTGTGCCCCGCCGCGCGCGACGCCCGCGAGTTGACCGTCGCGCACGAGACGCCCAACCGATGTCACGATGTCCTCCACGTCGACGATCAGCGCGACCTCGCCGTCGTCGAGCAACGCCGCGGCCGACACGTTGCGCACCTTGCCCAGACGCGCGTCGAGCGGCTGCACGGCGAGCGTGCGCTCGCCTGCGAAGCGGTCCACGGCCACGCCATAAAGGCCCGTTTCGCTGCCCACCAGCACCACGTTCAGGTCTTCCGTGGCCGTGGGTTCGGCGCCTGCACCGAGCAGTTGACGCGCGGTCACGAGTCCCACGGGCCGCCCTTCGAAAGCAATGTGCTGTTGGCCTTCGAGCATCTCGATCGTGCTGCGCGGCACGCTGAGCGCACGGCGCACGTGCGCGAGTGGGAACCCATAGGCTTCGCCCGCGACCTCGACGATCAGGCTGCGCACCACCGAGAGCGTGAGTGGCAACTGCAGCACGAAGCGCGTGCCCTGCCCCGCCGCGCTTTCGATGCGCACCGTGCCGCGCACGGCCTTCGCGAAGTTCTGCACGGCGTCGAGGCCTACGCCGCGGCCCGACACGTCGGTCACGGTGTCGCGCAGCGAGAAGCCAGGCAGCAGCAGGAAGTCGAACAACTCGGCGTCGGACATCGCGGCAACGGCCTCGCGCTGCGCGAGCGAGCGCGCGACGATGTTCGTGCGCAGTGCGTCGAGATCGATGCCCGCGCCGTCGTCGGCCACGGCGATCAGCAGCTTGCCCGCGCTATGACGCGCTTCGAGCGTCAGGCTCGCCTCTTCGGGCTTGCCAGCGCGCCGTCTTGTTTCGGGGTCCTCGATACCGTGATCGAGCGCATTGCGCAGCAAGTGGCCGAGCGGCGCGTCGAGCATTTCGAGGATGTCGCGATCGACCTGCGTCGACTCGCCGACAATCGCGAAGCGCACGCGCTTGCCGAGCGAGCGCGCAAGGTCGCGCACCACGCGCGGATACGTGTGCGCGGCATCGCCGAATGGCCGCATGCGGCATTGCAGCGCCTCGTCGTAGAGGCTCTGCGCGAGTTGCGTGCCGCGCCGGTCGATACGGTCGATGTCGTCGAATCGTTCGGATAGCTGATGATCCAGCGACGCCAGCGCATTGCGAATGCCGGCAAGCGCGACGCGTGCGTCGGCGTCGAGCGCATCGGCGTGGCGTTCCTGGAACTGTCCCAATGCCGCGAGCACGTCGCCCTGCGCGCGGCGCGTGCGCAAGAGACCGTCGGCGAACGGCCGCATACGGCGCGACTCCACCAGCGATTCGCCTGCGAAACCGAGCAAGCGATCGAGCGTCCCGGCGCGCACGCGCAGCATGCGCTCGGCGTCGGCTGAACGTGGCTGCGAGGGTCGCGCCAGTGCGGCAGGTTCAACGTCGGCGGACGCCGCGGCTTCACGCTGCGTCTCGGGCTGCGGCTCGGGTAGACGCAGCGACGCCGCCAGAGCGGCGAGGTCGTCGGCCTCGGGGACACGCACGCTCGCGGCAGCGGCGTCCGCGCCTGGCAGAACTACGCCCTGCAGGCGCGCAACGAACGCCTCGACCGCCTCGCGCGAAAGCGGCGGTGCCGAGACGTCGCCCGCCGCGATCAGCAAGTCGATGCCGACGAGCAGCGCATCGATGCGCGCCGCGTCGATGCGCAACTCGCCGCGCTGCGCGGCCACGAAGCAATCCTCCATCGCGCTCGCCACCTCGACCGCCTCCGGCAGTCCGACAATGCGCGCCGCGCCCTTGAGCGAGTGCGTGGCGCGCATGCAGGCTTCGAGCGTCGAGGCATCCTCGGGAGCGGATTCGAGCGCGAGCAGGCCCGCGGATAGCGTGCGCGTCTGCGCCGCTGCCTCCTCATGGAATAGGTCGAGAAGCGAGCGGCGGCTCAGTTCGTCGTCGCTCATCGCAAACTCCTTGCAAGTGCATCGAATAGCATGTCGGCGTCGAGCACGCCCACCGAACGCCCGCGCCAGTGCGTCACGCCGCGCACATGCCGCCCGGCCGATTGCGCGAGCGTGGCCGGCGCAGGCAGGAGCGCGTCGGCGCCGAAGCTCGTTACGCCCTCCACGGCGTCGACGGGAAACGCCGTCGTCGCGCCCGCCCATTCGGTCACGAGCAGCCGCGGCGTGGCAGCACGCGCTTGCACGCCTGCCGTGGCCGCTTCGATATGCAGGAGCGCCGCCAGCGATACCGCGAGCGTGAGCACGCCGCGCACGTTCACAACGCCCAGCACGGCGGCGCTGCGCCGGTGCGGCAACGTGTGGATGGTCCGCGCTTCGTCCACCTGGCGCAGCGCTGTAGCGGGCAGCGCGAGCCATTCGGCGCCCACGCGAAACACGAGCGAGCCTTCGTGGCGCGTCCGCGGGCCGGCGGACTCAGGCACGCGTTCGGGCGCAAGCGCCGATGACGCAAGCGGCGCGGGCCGGTCGAGCATGCGCGCCGCCGCGTCTTCGAAAACCGGGCAATTCAGGCAACGCACGCACGTTTCGAGGCGCGGGCACGAGTTGTCGCCGAGCGTGCCGATGGTTTTCCAGCACGGGTCGGGCGGTTGTGCGGCGAGCACCAGGTCCTCCGTGAAGTCGCGCTCAGGCATACGTGCCTCCTGCATTCGCTGCGCCGCGCCGTGCCATTTCCTGCGCCGCGCGCTTCGCTCGGCGCATCAGACGGCGCGCACCCTCGCCGTCGCCCTGCACTTCGAGCAGCGCAGCCAGATGCGTGAGCGCTTCGTAGTGCGAAGGCTCCAGATAGATGGCCTTGCGATAGTGCGCGAGGGCTTCGGCGGGACGGCCCTGCGCATCGGCGATCAGGGCTAACAGGTACCAGGTGTCCGCGTTCTGCGCCAGCGCCTTCGCCGCTTGCGCGGCGAGGCGTTCGGCCTCGTCGAGCGCGCCTGCATCGGCCAGGCGCCGCGCGTCGGCGAGCGCCGCTTCAGGCGTGGACCCGGTGGACAGCGCGCCCGAAGCCGGCGCGCGCACCACGGCGGCGGCGCGTGGTGCCGGCGCACCGTGCAAGGGCCGCAGCGAAAGCTGCGGCGGTGCGGGTCGGCGCGCCGCCGCGGCCACAGGCGCGTCCAGCGGCGTGAACACCGGTGCGCTGCCGAAAGCCGGCGCCGCTGCCGTAGCCGCGATCACCGGCAGTGGCGTGAGCGCAGGCGGTACCGCTGCCGCCGGGCTCGCCGGATGATGATCCGCCGTGGCGCCGGGTTCAGGCGTACGAAAACCGAACGCGAGCGGAATATAGGCGGACACCATCTCATGGCGCATCATCAGCCCTGTTTCCGCCGGTCCGACGAAGATCATGCCGCCCGCCGTGAGGCGCGCACGCAGGAGGTCGATTGCGCGGTCCTGCGCGGCGCGCTCGAAATAGATCAGCACGTTGCGGCAGAAAATGAAGTCGTAGCGCACGGGGTGCGGTGCGAGCCATTCGAACAGGTTCGCGCGCTCGAACGTCACGGCGCGCCGCACCGACGCGGCGATACGCCATCCGTCGGGCGTCGCCTCGAAGTAGCGCTCGCGAAACGCGAGGCCGTCGCCGCGAAACGCATTGCGGCCGTACACGCCGCGCGCGGCCGCCGCAATGGACTGCCCGCTGATGTCGATCGCGTCGATGGCGAACTGCTCCTGCGTCAGCCCCGCATCGAGCAGCGCCATGACCGCCGAGTACGGCTCCTCGCCGCTCGAGCACGGCGCGCTCAGCACGCGCAGCACGTCACCCGGCTGCGCGGCCAGCCGCTTCGCACCCAGGCGCGCGAGCGCGGCGAAGGCCTCGCGCTCGCGAAAAAACCAGGTCTCGGGCACCACGAGCGCGTCGATCAGCGCCAGGCGCTCGGCAGGCGTGGTCGTGAGACGCTGCCAGTACGCTTCGCGCGCCCATTCGGGCAGCACGGCGCCGCTCATCCACTCCTTGCGCGTCTCGGCAGGATGCAGATCCGCCTCGACCTCGACCGTCACCGCCGCCCGTGCGCCCACCGCGCGCGCGAGCGCATTGGCGCCCAGCGATTCGGCGTCGATGCCGGTTTCTTCGAGCAGCCAGGCGGCGAAGCGCGGGTCGGCCTGTCTCATGGCGCGCCTTGCCACGAAGGCGGATCGGGAAAGAGCAGCGCACGCACGCGCGCATCGAGCAGATGGGCGACTTTCACCCACTGCACGAAACCGCGCTCGTCGGACGCGACGGGGCCGAGCCAGCGCGCCTCGGGCGTCGCGATGCCGCCTTCGGCGAAACGCTCGGGCGCGATCGACTGCGTGCGCGTCGCGCTTTCGAGCAGCAACGCGAGGCGACGCGGCGGCGCGCATGCAGCCGCGCCGGCGTCATCGCCACGGTCGTACACGAGCACGAGCCGCGTGGACATGAGCGCGCGCGCGGGCCGCCCGAGCGCGAGCATCGGCAGATCGACCACGGGCACGGCCGCGCCCTCGTAGTCGATCACGCCGGCGATATACGCGGGCGTGCCCGGAAACGCGCGCACGGGAGCCAACGGCAGCACGTGCGCGATCTCGCGGGCATCGAGCGCGTAACGTTCGCCGTCCAGTTCGAACACCAGGAAGAGCATCACCGCTCCCGCGTCACGCCTCGATCCTGAACCGCGACACGCCGGTGCGCAGTTCGTTGGCGACGAGCGTGAGATTGTCGATGGCCTGCGACGACTGGCGCAGCGACTCCGCCGTCTGCTGGGCGGCCTCGGAAAGCTGCGTGAGCGCCTGGGTGATCTGCTCGGCGCTCGTGGCCTGCGCCTGCATGCCGTCGTTCACGACCTGGAAGCGCGGCGCGAGCGTCTGCACCGCGCCGATGATCTGCGAAAGCTGGGCGCCCACGGCCTGCACATCGTGCATGCCGCGCCGGACTTCTTCCGCGAACTTGTCCATGCCCATCACGCCCGCCGACACCGCCGACTGAATCTCCTTCACGGTCTGCTCGATGTCGTAGGTCGCCACCGCCGTCTGGTCGGCGAGACGCCGGATCTCGGTGGCGACCACGGAGAAGCCGCGCCCGTACTCGCCCGCCTTCTCCGCTTCGATCGCCGCGTTTAGCGAAAGCAGGTTGGTCTGGTCGGCCACCTTCGTGATCGTCGCCACGACTTGATTGATGCTCACAGCCTTCTCGTTGAGGATGGCGAGCTTCGCGTTCACCGAGCCCGCGGCTTCCATCACGCTGCGCATGGTGTCTTCCATGTGCGTGAGGCCGCTCTGGCTCGTGCTGGCGAGCCCGGCCGACTGCTCGGCCACCGTCGCCACCTCGCTCATGGTCCGCACGAGGTCACGCGCCGTGGCATAGATCTCGCGCGAGGTCGCGCCGATCTCGGTCGTGGTGGCCGCCGTCTCGCTCGCCGTGGCCTGCTGCTCCTTCGAGGTCGCGGCCACTTCGGCCACGGAGGTCGTGACCTGCAGCGACGACTTCTGCGCCTGGGCCACGAGGCTCGCCAGTTCGTCGCTCATGCGGTTGAAGCCGTCCTCCAGCACGCCGAATTCGTCGCCGCGGTTCAACGCGAGGCGCTGCGAAAGGTTGCCGGTGCGCATGGAGTCGTGCACCTCCACGAGCCGCGCCATCGGCACCGTGATCGCGCGATAAAGCGCGTACCCCGTGGCGAGCGCGGCGATCAGCACGACGCCGAGCGCCGTCGCGAGCGTGATTTCCGTGCCCGTGACTGAACTGCGAATGGTCTGCGCGGATTCGTCGGCCTGCTGACGGTTCTCCTCGACGAGCGCATTGGCCGTGGCGAGCACTTCCTGCCACGCCGGCCCGATTTGCATGAACGCGGCCTGCGCTGCCGGGCGCGATGCGCTCAGCTGGCTTGCCACGGCCTTCGCCATCGGCAGATAGCGCGCGTAGGCGTCGCGAAAGCGCTGAAAGCGCTCGCGGTCGTCCGCCCGAAAGAGCGAGCGCTCGTACTGCCGCGCGTTCTCGTCCACCTGCGCCATCGCCGTGGGCAGCGCGGCAACATCGCGCGCAATGCTCTGCGGATCGGCATCGACGAAGGCCGCGCGCTCCACGAGGTTGTAAGTCTGGTTGGCCGCCGCGCGCAACGAGGTCGCGTAGAACAGCCCGGGCACCGAATCGTGCGTGAGGCTCATCGCCTCGCTGTCGATGGCGCGCAGGCGATCCCAGGAGATGGCGGCCATTGCGAGCATCAGCACGAACAGCAAGCCAAAGCTGAGGACAATGCGCGTGCCGAGGGTGTAACGACCCTGAGTCTGTCGCGGCAGGCCGGCTTGGCCGGAACGGGGCATGGCTGTGCTCATTGCGCTTGGGACTCTCCGGTGGCGTGGACCGGCGCACCGCCCCTGCCGGCGAGGCAGGGCGCGGCTGCGCAGGGCGAGGCCGCGAGCGGCGGCCTTGTCCGCCGTAGTGTAATGCGTTTGCGCACTTTTTTGGGACAAGCAACGCTAGCTGACAGCCGCGCAGAACGGGGCTCGCCGGGCTTTTGGAGATGAATTTGTAGCGTTCGCCGGGGCGTTTTGGCAGCACTGCGCGGCGCTGTGCGGGCAGGCGGGCACGCCTTGACCAATGCGTCACGCATCGACCCGGCGCGCGCGAAGCGGCCAGGGCGGCCGCGTCTTTCGGGCCGCCTTACTTCTTCACAAAGCGCAGCGTCGCATCGACGATCATCTCGCGATGGCGCGCGCGCAGGCGCGGATGCGACGGGTCGCGCCCGAACGCGGCGCCGAACGTGTGGCGGTTGCCTACACGGTGAAAGCACATCGAGCTGATGAGCAGGTGCAGATCGATGGGATCGATGTCGTCGCGGAACGCGCCGCTCGCCACCCCGCGCGCAAGCAGGTCCTCGATCGTGCGGATCGCGCTGGCGTTGCGGCTGCGGAAGGTCTTCAGGCGCTCGATGTACTTTGCGCCGTGAATGTTCTCGATGGTCACGAGGCGCACGAAGTCGCGATGGCGGTCGTGATAGTCGAAGGTGAATTCGACGAGACGCCGCAGGCCTTCCGTGGGGTCCAGTTCGTCGATGTGCAGGTCCAGTTCGAGCGCGCGGATGTCGCCGTAGACCTTGTCGAGCACCGCTTCGTACAACCCTTCCTTGCTGCCGAAGTAGTAGTACAGCATGCGCTTGGTGGTATTGGTGCGCTCGGCGATCGCGTCTACACGCGCGCCGGCGAGACCCATCGCCGAGAACTCGGCGGTCGCGACTTCGAGGATATTGCGCTTGGTCTGCTCGGGATCGTACTTGCGCCGGCTTTCGGATTGAGCATCGTTGCGTTCGGCCGAAGCCGCCGGTCTTGCCATGTTTTTTCTGGCCCGCAGCAGGGAAGGAATGCGGGCGATTCTAGCATGGGGAAGGATGCCTCAAACCGCGTGCCGCGGGGCGTTTGTATTTGCGACTCCATGGGCTTTGGCCTTTCCTTGTTTTCGTGTCGGTTTGCAAGCATTGCCCCGCGCAGGGGCATGACGTCGGCATCGGGCGTGCGGCTGGAGCCGGCAGCGGCGTAAGGCAGTCATGCGTATCGACAATATCCAGCCGGGACTCTTCCTCATCGATGACGAAGGCAACGTTTTCAACGAAAGAATATCAACGGTCTCAATAAAGATTCGCATTGACGATCTACCGCCGCCTCATTGGGCTTTAACGGTTACTTGCATTCCAAACGATGACATCCCTCAGGGAGCATTTGCTCCCAGACAAACAACGACATTACGAAGGGCTCCGAAGCATTGCTCCGACAAATGGCCGAAGGTATAAGGGAAGGATGGCCTGTATAAGGCCACTACCACGGCTCGTCCCATCCGCAGCCCATTCATGCGGGCCGTG
>NZ_CAJHCQ010000033.1 GCF_904848665.1 Paraburkholderia hiiakae | reverse complement strand
CGACGATGGCAGCGACCGTCTGCAGATCAACGCGCAGAACTGCGTGCACTGCAAGACGTGCGACATCAAGGACCCGACGCAGAACATCGTGTGGGTCACGCCGGAAGGTGGCGGCGGCCCGAACTATCCGAACATGTAAGTTCGGCAAACGAAAAAAGCCGCTTCAGGTGTGAGCCTGAAGCGGCTTTTTTGTTGCCCACGCAACGAGTGCGGCTCACGCCGCACCGGCAAACATCACTCGTCGCTGGACGCGATCTTCGGCGTCGTCACGACGACATCTGCATTCTGCGCGCGGTGGCGCAACGCGTGATCGATCAGCACGAGCGCGAGCATGGCCTCCGCGATCGGCGTTGCACGAATGCCCACGCACGGGTCGTGGCGGCCGAAGGTCTCGACCGTCGCGGGCTCGCCCGACTTGTCGATCGAGCGGCGCGGCGTGCGAATGCTGGAGGTCGGCTTGATGGCGATCGAGACGGTGATGTCCTGGCCCGTCGAAATGCCGCCGAGCACACCACCCGCGTGGTTACCGTGAAAGCCATTCGGCGTGAGCTCGTCGCCGTGCACCGAGCCGCGCTGCGCGACGCTCGCGAAGCCCGCGCCGATTTCCACGCCCTTCACCGCGTTGATGCCCATCATGGCGTGCGCGATGTCGGCGTCGAGCCGGTCGAACAGCGGTTCGCCCCACCCCACCGGCACGCCGCTCGCCACCACGTTCACGCGCGCACCGATCGAGTCACCGTCCTTGCGCAACGCATCCATGTAGTCCTCGAGCTGCGGCACGACGTCGGCGTTGGGCACGAAGAACGGGTTCTCGTGCACATGCTCCCAGCTCACGAACGGCACGTCGATCTCGCCGAGCGCGCGCATGTAGCCGCGCACTTCCACGCCAAAGCGCTCGCGCAGCCACTTCTTCGCTACGGCGCCCGCCGCGACCGTGGGCGCGGTGAGGCGCGCCGACGAACGGCCGCCGCCGCGATAGTCACGAATGCCGTACTTCTGCCAGTAGGTGTAGTCCGCGTGGCCGGGACGGAAGGTCTCGACGATGTTGCCGTAGTCCTTGCTGCGTTGATCGGTATTGCGGATAAGGAGCGCGATCGGCGTGCCCGTGGTGCGTCCTTCGAACACGCCCGAGAGAATCTCGACCTTGTCCTCTTCCTGGCGCTGCGTGACGTGACGCGACGTGCCGGGGCGGCGGCGGTCAAGGTCGATCTGGATGTCGGCTTCGGTGAGCGCCATGCCGGGCGGGCAGCCGTCGATGACGCAGCCAATGGCCGGACCGTGGGATTCGCCGAAGGTGGTAACGGTGAAAAGCGTACCGAGCGTGTTGCCGGACATGGCGGTCATCCAAAGTGAATCGGGTAATCCAACATTATGCCAGCCCGCGCGCGGCGACGCCCGACCGGGCGGTCGGGCGAAAGGCGGCGCAACCGGCCTCGGATGCCTCATGCGTCAGCGCCGCGCGCCGCGCAGTTCCGCCACCGCCTCCTGCAAGCGCTCGACCGTGGCGTCCGCCGCCGCAATTGGTTCTCCCACCGCGAGCGTCAAACGGCTAGTCAGACCGCGTCGAAGCGGCCGTCGTTCCTGCCCAGTTTCCGCAAAGCGCGAAAACACGCTGCCCCACAGCCCGCGCAACGCCATCGGCACGACGGGAACCGGCGTACGCCTCAAGATTTCCGCCACGCCGCGCCGGAACGGGTTCATGTCGCCTGTGCGCGTGAGTTTGCCTTCCGGAAAAATGCAGACCAGATCTCCTTCGGACAGCGCAGCCGCGCACGCGTCATAGGCCGCGGCAAGCGCGGCTGGATCCTCGTGAGCGGGCGCAATCGGAATGGCCTTGGCGTGACGAAACACCCAGCCCGCGAACGGTGAACGGAAGATCTGCTGATCCATCACGAAGCGGATCGGCCGCGGGCTCTCGGCCATGATGACGATCGCATCGACATAGCTCACGTGATTGCAGACGAGCACTGCCGCGCCCTCAGTCGGTATGCGTTCGGCGTGCACGAGCCGTACGCGATAGAAGGTATGGACGAGCACCCACGCCACGAATCGCAGCAGGAACTCGGGCACGAGCGTGTAGATATAGGCCGCCACGACGATATTGAGCAACGCCGTGGTGAGGAAGATGCCCGGAATGCCGACGCCCGCGGACGTGAGCGCCATCGCCATGAGCGCCGAGACGATCATGAAGAGCGAATTGAGGATGTTGTTCGCGGCGATGATGCGTGCGCGGTGGCTGGGCGTGCTGCGGCTCTGGATCAACGCGTAGAGCGGCACGCTGTAGAAGCCGCCAAACATGGCGAGCAGGAACAGGTCGGCGAGCACGCGCCAGTGCGCGGCGACGCGCAGGAATTCGCCCACCGAAAGCAGATGGGGGGCGGCCGGCAACGCATGGCTCGCAAAGAAGAGATCGATCCCGAACACACTCATGCCGATCGAGCCGAGGGGCACGAGGCCCACCTCGATGCGCCGCCGCGAGAGCCGCTCACAAAGCAACGACCCCAGGCCGATGCCAAGCGAAAACATCGCGAGCAGCACAGTCACGACGTCGGGATCGGCCGACATCACATCTTTGGCGAAATTGAAGAACGACGCCAGAAACGTCGCGCCGACGAACCAGAGCCACGAGATGCCGAGCAGGCTCAGAAACACGGTGCGGTTGCCGTGTGCGAGGCGCAGGTTGCGCCAGGTTTCTGAGAACGGATTCCAGTTGATGCGCAGATCCGGCTGCGATGGCTCGCACGGCGGCACGAAAGCCGAAGCCACACGCCCCACGAGCGCGATGACGATGCACATGCCGCCGAGCCACCACGCACCGAGCGGCGGCCCGACGTCGGCACGCGCAGACGCGGGATCCATCGCCCCGATACCCGCCGCCACGCCCCCGACGATCGTGCCGAGCAGAATCGCGACGAACGTGCCCATCTCGACTAGCCCGTTGCCGCCGACCAGTTCGTCGCGCGTGAGCCGCTGCGGGAGGTACGCGTACTTGACCGGCCCGAACACCGTGGAATGCACGCCCATCAGGAAAGTGCACGCATACAGCAGCGGCGCGCTGTGCATCCAGAAGCCGGCCGCGCCGATCAGCATGACCGCGATCTCGAAGGTCTTGACCCAGCGCGTGAGCATCGCTTTGTCGTACTTGTCGGCGACCTGGCCCGAGGTCGCGGAAAAGAGTACGAACGGCAAAATGAAAATCGCCGAGATGAGAAATGCGACGGTCTTCGGATCGACGCCAGAAAAGCGCGCGGCCTGATACGTGACGAGCGAGGTAAAGCCGATCTTGAACACGTTGTCGTTCATCGCCCCGAGGAATTGCGTCCAGAAAAACGGAGCGAAACGACGCTGGCGCAGCAGCGTGAATTGCGAAGCGTGGTCACCCTCATTGAGCGCTTTGCGCTCGTCGCGCTGCGCCGCGGACATCGGTCTATCGTTCATCGAGTAGAAGTCGCACTGACGGAATTCATGAGGCCCAGACGCGAAAAAGCGCGCCTGACGCGCGCTTTTTCATGCTGACCGACCAGGCGTTGGACGGGCTGCGCTCAGCGTGCCGGCTGACGCTCCTCTTCGGGCCAGTCGCGAATATAGGCCTTGAGCAGCTTGTTCTCGAAGCCCTGCGCTTCCACGACGGCCTTCGCCACGTCGTAGAACGAGATCACGCCCATGAGCGAGCGGCTTTCCATGACCGGCAGATAGCGCACGTGATGCTCGAGCATCATGCGGCGCACTTCGTCGACCTCGGTTTCCGGCGTGCAGGTGATGGGATGATCGTCCATGACCTTGCGAATCGTCGTGGTGCCAATGCTGCCGCCGTTCGTGCGCAGCGTGAGGATGATCTCGCGGAACGTGAGCATGCCGACCAGATCGCCGTACTCCATGACGACGAGCGAGCCGATATCGTGCTCGGCCATGGTGTTGACTGCCTCGTGCAGCGCAGTGTCGGGCGTGACGGTGTAGAGCGTGTTGCCCTTCACCTTGAGGATGTCGCTGACACGCATGATGTGTCTCCAGGAATGCCGCTAGTAATGGGGGAAATGCTGAAAAGATGCCTACCTGATTCGATCCTAGCGGAAAGATTGTTAAAAGGAAAGCCGCGCGGCGGGCGCTCCACGGCGCCCCGAAACATCTGCCGAAAGCCGTGACGAAAGGTTTTCCGGCGCGACTTTCGACACCCGGGACGCCCTCCATCAGGCCCGAAAAACGCCCAGCCGGGCGTCCCGCGCCTCGCCGCCGGTGTTACGATGCCCTTCACCCTCGACACCAGGCCGGTTCGCGCCGGCCGCGCCGCCACGATGTCATCGAATCCCGATAGCCGTTTCGACACGCTCGCGCTGCACGCCGGCGCGGCGCCCGACCCCGCCACTGGCGCCCGCGCGACGCCGATCTACCTCACCACCTCGTTCTCATTTCGCGACACCGACCACGCCGCCGCGCTCTTCAACATGGAGCGTGCGGGCCACGTGTACTCGCGCATCTCGAACCCGACCGTCGCCGTGTTCGAAGAGCGCGTGGCTGCGCTCGAAGGCGGCGCGGGCGCGATCGGCACCGCGAGCGGGCAGGCGGCGCTGCATCTCGCGATTGCGACGCTCATGGGCGCGGGCTCGCACATCGTCGCCTCGGCGGCGCTTTACGGCGGCTCGCACAACCTGCTGCACTACACGCTCAAGCGTTTCGGCATCGAAACGACCTTCGTGAAGCCCGGCGACCTCGACGCCTGGCGCGCGGCACTGCAGCCCAACACGCGCCTGCTGTTCGGCGAAACGCTCGGCAATCCGGGCCTCGACGTGCTCGACATCGAAGCCGTCGCGCAGATCGCGCACGCACACGGCGTGCCGCTCCTCGTCGATTCGACGTTCACCACGCCCTACCTGCTGCGCCCCTTCGAGCATGGCGCGGATCTCGTCTATCACTCGGCCACCAAGTTCCTCGGCGGCCATGGCACGACGATCGGCGGCGTGCTGGTGGATGGCGGCACGTTCGACTTCGAAGCGTCGGGCCGCTTTCCCGAACTCACCGAGCCCTATGCGGGCTTTCACGACATGGTGTTCAGCGAGGAAAGCACCGTCGCGCCCTTCCTCCTGCGCGCGCGCCGCGAGGGCCTGCGCGACTTCGGCGCGTGCCTGCATCCGCAGGCCGCGTGGCAACTGCTGCAGGGCATAGAAACGCTGCCGCTGCGCATGGAACGGCATGTGGCGAATGCGCGGCGCATCGTCGAATATCTCGCGGCGCACGAAGCGGTCGAATCGGTCGCGTGGCCCGAGCTGCCGAGCCATCCCGATTACGCGCTGGCCAGCCGGTTGCTGCCGCGTGGCGCTGGCGCCGTGTTCAGCTTCAACTTGCGCGGCGGACGTGAGGCGGGCAAGCGCTTCATCGAATCGCTCACGCTGTTCTCGCATCTGGCCAACGTCGGCGACGCGCGCTCGCTCGTGATCCACCCCGCCTCGACCACGCATTTCCGCATGGACGCCGCGGCGCTTGCCGCCGCTGGCATTGCGGAGGGCACGATCCGGCTCTCGATCGGACTCGAAGATCCCGCCGATCTGGTCGATGACCTCAAGCGCGCGCTGAAGGCGTCGCAAAAAGCGGAAACTTCGAAGGCCAAGCCCACCGGCAAGGAGGCGTCATGATCGTCGATGTCGCCGGCAAGCCGGTCTATGCCTACACGGCCTCGCGCGCCATCGACCGCACGCTGCCGTTCGCGGTGTTCGTCCACGGCGCGCAGCACGATCACAGCGTCTGGGCGCTGCAATCGCGCTATTTCGCGAACCACGGCTTCAATGTGCTGGCCGTCGATCTGCCCGGCCACCTGCGCAGCGCGGGCCCGGCGCTCACGAGCATCAGCGCGCTCGCCGATTGGCTGGCCGCGCTGCTGGATGCGGTGAACGCGCCGCAGGCGTTCGTCGCCGGCCACAGCATGGGCTCGCTCATCGCGCTCGAATTCGCGGCTCACCATCCTGAGCGCGCGCAGCGCATCGCCCTGCTCGCCACCGCGTTCCCGATGACGGTCGCGCCCACCCTGCTCGAAGCCGCGCGCGAGCGCGAACCGGAGGCAATCGCGCTCGTCAACGCGTGGTCGCACTCGACGCTCGCCGCCAAGCCGTCGAGCCCCGGGCCCGGTTTCTGGCTGCGCGGCATGAACCAGCGGCTGATGGAGCGCGTCGCCGCGCGCGGCGAGCCGCAGCTTTTCCATACCGATTTCGCGGCGTGCAACGCTTACGCGGATGGCCTCGCCAGTGCTGCGAAGGTGCGCTGCCCGGTGCGCCTGATCGTCGGCAAACGCGACGCGATGACGCCCCCGCGCGCGGCGCGCGCGCTCGCCGACGCGTTCGCGCAGGCCGGCACGCCGGTGGACACGGTCATGCTGGACGCGGGTCACGCGCTGATGGCCGAGCAGCCCGATGCGACGCTCGACGCGCTCTATGCGTTTGCAACGCAGCAAGCGTCGCGCGTGGGCAACGGCTGACGGTTGACGTCGGCCCTGGTTGCACGGTCGTTCGGAACGCCGGAAAATGCCTGAATCAACCATCCCCTGCGTGCCCACGCAGCAAGGAGGAGACGATGCAACCCACCACGCATACCGAGCATTTTTCGAACTTCGCGCAGTTCTATCCGTTCTACCTGAGCGAGCATAGCCATCCCGTTTCGCGGCGGCTGCATTTCATCGGGTCGCTTGGCGTGATTGGCTTCGTCTGCATGGCGATCGCCACCGGCAACTGGCTTTGGCTGCCGCTAGCCATCGTATGCGGCTATGGCTTCGCGTGGGTCGGACATTTCAAGTTCGAGAAGAACCGCCCGGCCACCTTCCGTCACCCCATCTACAGCTTGATGGGCGACTGGGTCATGTTCGCGGATATCTGCCGCGGCAAGATTTCTCTTTGATTCGAATCTGACGACGCGTGACGGTGCGGAGCCTCTCAGAGGCGCACCGCAGCGTCACGCCGCCGGATGCGGGAGCACCGGCGGATGCTCCTCCGTCATCGCCAGGAAACGCCGCGTTGCAATCAGCGACGCGAGTGAAATTGCGAGCTTGTCGTTGTCGAGCGCGCCCAGCAGCATGTGCGCGTCGATACTGCTCGACTTGAGTTGATACGCCAGTTCCTTGCGATCGATCGCGAAGCGGTCGAAGATGCGCGCAACCGTTATGCGCGCAGGATTGCCGATCAGCAGGAACAGCGTTTTCGCGCGTTCGTCCTGTTCGAGACGCCCCACGAGTTCATCCTCTTCAAGACCGTCGATCAGCCGTGTCACCGTGGCGAGGTCGCGCCGCAGCAACTGCGCGAGTTGCACGGTCGTGCGGCCCGGCTCGCCCGCTTCCCGCGCATCGGCCAGGCCCGCGAGCAGTTCGAGCGCGTCGAGCAGATCGCTGCCCGGAAAGCGCGGCCTGTCGAAGCGCCCTGTGCGGATTTCGGGCAACGCCGAAGTGATCATCGCGCCCACGAGTGTGATGAACCAGCTCAGGTACATCCACAGCAGGAACATCGGCGCGGCCGCGAACGCGCCATAAACCGCCGTATAGGTCGGAATGCGCCGCACGTAGTAGCCAAAGCCGCGCTTGGCCGCCTCGAACGCGATCGCCGCGGCGATGCCGCCCACCAGCGCGTCGCGCCACTGCACGCGGCAGTTCGGCAGATACACGTAGAGCATCGTAAACGCGAGCGCCGTGAGCGGTAGCGACGCGCCGATGAGCATCCAGTCGAGAATGCCCGAAACGTGCTGCTCGGTTGCGATTACAGCGGAGCGCGTGAACACGTACGAGGAGATCGACAGGCTCACGCCGATCAGGATCGGGCCGAGCGTGAGGATGGCCCAATAGACGAGCACGCGCTGCGCGAACGGCCGCGCCTTGCGCACACGCCAGATCAGGTTGAAGGCCGACTCCACGGTCATCATGGTCATGACCGACGTGACGAAGAGCACGATCATGCCCATCGTCGTGAGACCCTTGGCCTTCGAGGCGAACTGGTTCAGGTACTTGAAGATCTGGCTGTTGATCTGCGCCGGCATGAGGTGGTCGGCGAGAAAGGCCTGCAGCGAGCTCTGGAACGAAGCGAAGATCGGAAACGCGGTGAAGAGCGCGAACGCGACCGTGGCAAGCGGCACGAGCGAAAGCAGCGTGGTGAACGTGAGGCTGCCCGCGACCTGTGGAATGCGATCTTCGCGGCTGCGCCGCGCCGCGAAGCGCGCGAGCCGCTTCACGATGTCCAGATCGATCCTCACCCTCGACAGCACATCCATTGGCCCGCCTTCCTCCCCACCGTGAACACTTTGATTGCCGCGCAACGGCGGCAAACCCAACCCCTATAATATCTCGTCCACCGACGAGGCCCGATGAAACCGATTCTTGTGCTCTATTACAGTCGACATGGCGCAACCCGCGAGCTCGCGCGCGCGATTGCCCAGGGTATCGACAGTGTTCCCGGCGCCGAAGCACGCGTGCGCACGGTGCCGCCCGTCTCGACGGTCTGCGAGGCCACCGCACCCGATATCCCCTCCGACGGCCCACCCTACGTCGAACTGCGCGATCTCGAAGAATGCGCGGGTCTCGCACTCGGCTCGCCCACGCGCTTCGGCAACATGGCCGCGCCGCTCAAGTACTTCCTCGACGGCACCACACCGCAGTGGCTCTCCGGCGCGCTCGCGGGCAAGCCCGCCTGCGTGTTCACGTCGACGGGCAGCCTGCATGGCGGCCAGGAAAGCACGCTGCTCTCGATGATGTTGCCGCTGCTCCATCACGGCATGCTGCTCGTGGGCATTCCCTACACCGAAAGCGCGCTCACGACCACGCAGGGCGGCGGCACGCCCTACGGCGCATCGCATCATGCGCGCCACGACGCGCGCGGCCACGGCTTGAGCGCCGACGAGAAGACGCTCGCGAGTGGGCTGGGCGTACGGCTTGCGCGCGCGGCGCTCGCGCTCGCGACCATTGAACAAGGCCAGCGGCTATGAACGCCAGCGCGCAGGGCGTCACCGAGCCCGTCGCCCAGCGTCGCGGCGCCGCGCTCGGCGCCTTTGCGATGCTCGCCGCGCTCACGCTGCTGTGCATTGCGTGGGAATGGCGGCTCGCGCCGATACGCCCCGGCGGCAGCGCGCTCGTGCTCAAAGCGGTGCCGCTCGCCCTTGCGCTGCCTGGTGTGTTGCGACGTAGGCTTTACACGCTGCAATGGGCGGCAATGCTCGTGCTGCTCTACTTCGCGGAAGGCATCGTGCGCGGCATGACCGATCCCGCGCCCGGCAACCTGCTTGGCTGGGTGGAGGTCGCGCTTTCGCTCGGCTTCTTCGCGTGCGCGCTGGCCTATGTCGCACCGTACAAGCGTGCCGCGAAACGTGCTGCAAAGCGTGACGCAAAGTCCGCGAAACGCGAGTCGGCCTAAGCCACGCCCTCCACCGCGCACCCACGCCGCGTCCGCGTTGCCCACGCGCGCTGCGTGAAGGCTATCGCCGTGTCAAACTAGCCGTTTGAGCCTCGCGCCTTCACGATAATCGCGCCGCGCGTCAGTCCCGCGCAGCGGCACGAAACTCCGAGACACCATGACCGACTCCACCCCGACCGCCAGCCAAGCCTTTCTCGATGCCTGCGCCGCCGCCATCGGCGCGCAAAACGTGCTGACCGACGCGCATGACACCGCGCCCTACCTCGCCGACTGGCGCCGCCGCTACCAGGGCGCGGCCTTCGCTGTGCTTTGCCCGGCCAATGCGCAGGAAGTGGCCGCTGTCGTGAAGCTCGCGCACGAGCATCGCGTCGCGCTCGTGCCGCAAGGCGGCAACACGGGCCTCGCCGGCGGCGCGACGCCCGACGCGAGCGGCAACCAGGCCGTCCTGAGCCTGCGCCGCCTGAACCGCGTGCGGGAAATCGACGCGCACAACAACACGATCACCGTCGAAGCCGGCGTGATCCTCGCCGAAGTCCAGGCGCGCGCCAGGGATGCGGGCCGCCTCTTCCCGCTTTCGCTCGCGGCCGAAGGCAGCTGCACGATCGGCGGCAATCTCTCGACCAACGCTGGCGGCACCGGCGTGCTGCGCTATGGCAACACGCGCGAGCTGTGCTTAGGCCTCGAAGTCGTCACGCCGAAAGGCGAGATCTGGGACGGCCTGCGCGGACTGCGCAAGGACAACACCGGCTACGATCTGCGCGATCTCTTCATTGGCGCGGAGGGCACGCTCGGCGTCATCACCGCCGCCGTGATGAAGCTGCATCCGCTGCCGGCCGCGCGCGTCACCGCGCTCGCCGCGCTCGGCTCCGCGCATGCGGCGCTCGACTTCCTCGCGCTCGCGCAGCGCTACGCCGGGCCGCTGCTCACGGGCTTCGAGCTAATGTCGGACTTCTGCATGCAACTCGTCGGCCGTCATTTTCCGCAGCTGCGCTATCCGTTCCAGGAGCATCACGCGCAGGTCGTGCTGCTCGAACTCTCGGATAACGAAAGCGAAGCACACGCGCGGGCGCTCTTCGAGCGGCTCATGGAAGAAGCGCTCGAACAAGGTCTCGTGGAAGACGCTGTGGTCGCCGAAAGCCTCGCGCAGTCGCAGGCGTTCTGGAATATCCGCGAGCACATTCCGCTCGCGCAGGCGCAGGAAGGGTTGAACATCAAGCACGATATCGGCGTGCCGATTTCGCGTATCGGCCATTTCATCGAGGAAACCGACGCCGAGATCGCCCGCACGGTGCCCGGCGCACGCATGGTCACCTTTGGCCATCTCGGCGACGGCAATCTGCACTACAACGTGCAGGCACCCGAAGGCGGCGACCCGAAGCGCTTCCTCGCCGAAAACGAGAAGACGCTGAACCGTATCGTCTACGACAGCGTGGATCGCCATCGCGGCACGATCAGTGCGGAGCACGGCCTCGGGCAGTTGAAGATCGACGAGAACATGCACTACAAGAGCGACGTCGAACTTGCCCTGATGCGTGCGATCAAGACCGCGCTCGATCCGCTGAATCTGATGAATCCGGGGAAAGTGCTGCACTGATCGAAGGAGCCAGAACCGTGAAAAACCCGGTGAAGATCCGCGTGCTGTCCGACCTGCATCTGGAGTACGACGAGCCCTACACGATCCCGCATGCGCAGGCCGATCTCGTCGTGCTCGCGGGCGACATCCACAATCACGGGCTCGGTCTGCGTTGGGCGGCGGAGACGTTCGATCCGCAGGTGCCGGTGGTGTACGTGCCCGGCAATCACGAGTACTACGACGGCGATCTTGGCGCACTGGAAACGGCGATGCGCGACGCCGCCGCCCCACTCGACAACGTGCATTTCCTCAACGACGGCGTGTATGTCGATCCGGCGGCCCGCTTTCGCGTGCTCGGCACCACGCTGTGGGCGGACTTCGCGCTCTTTGGCGCCGCCGATGCCGCGCGCGAAGCCGCCATTGCGGCCGCGTTGCGCGTGATGCTCGACTTTCGCGGATTGATCCAGGTGTCCTGGCCGGATAGCCCGCAAGCGCTCCCCCGCGACTTCACGCCGGCCGATTCGCTCGCGCTCCATGCGCGTTCGCGCGCGTGGCTCGAAGCGGAACTGGCGAAGCCCTTCGCGGGCGAGACGATCGTCGTGACGCACCACGCGCCGCACAGGCAAAGCCTCGCAACGCGCTACGCGGAAGATCTGGTGTCGGCGGGATTCGTGAGCGATCTCGACGCGCTGGTGCGCGCGCCTGTCGCGCTATGGATACATGGCCACACGCATACGTGCTTCGACTACACGGTCAACGGCACGCGCGTGGTGTGCAATCCGCGCGGCTATCGCGACCGTCGCACGGGGCAGCCGGAGAATCCGGCATTTGCATGGGACAAGGTGGTGGAAATCTAGCGCGGCGAACGGGCGCGCTATTTCAATGCATGCGTCAATGCATGCGTGCGTCGTCGCGGCGCACGCGCAGCGTCGCGGGCTGCAGCTGCGCGCGGCGCATGCGCAGCAGATCGCGCGATGCCGCGATGCCGATCAGGCCCATCATCACGGCGATGCCGATCATCAGATGCGTATCCATGTAAGTCCCTGGTGTTGGCAAAAAGAGGGTTGCGTGAAACCGTCCCGCTACCTTACCAAGCCGCCGCGCCGCCGGGCGTAAGGAAGTGTTGCCATCTGCGCAAGCTGTAACAGGCTGTCACAGCCCGCACGTGCCTTTTGATCAGGCGCAAATCAGGCGGAAATCAGGCGCAAGCGCAGCCGCCTCACGTGCGCGCGAACCGGCGTAGCTCGTTTTGATCCCGTGCGAGCGTCGAAGGCATGCTCTCGCGCAGCAGCTCGACCCATGTGCGGATCTTCGCGTCGAGATACTGGCGCGACGGGTACACCGCAAAGACGTTCATCTCCTGCGACTTGTACTCCGGCAGGATCCACTGCAGTTCGCCGCTGCGCAGACCGCTGATCGCCGAATAGATCGGCAGCAGGCCCACGCCCATGCCCTCGCGCACGGCCACCGCCATCGCTTCCGCCACGTTCACCTGGAAGGTCGCCGCGCCGAGATCGACCGTCGCCTCGCCTTCGGGGCCCGTGAACTGCCACTGCGAGGTCGGGAACACGGGCGTCACCATCTGCAGGCAGGTGTGGTGGGCGAGATCGGCGGGCTTTTGCGGCACGCCGCGCTTCTCCAGATACGCCGGCGATGCAACCGCGATGCTGAACGCGCTCGTGAGCCGCTGCGACACGAAACCGGAATCCGGCAGATCGGTCGCGACCACGAGGGCCACGTCATAACCCTCGTCGAGCAGGTCCGGCATGCGCTGCGCGAGCGTGAGCTCCACGTGCACGTCGGGATAGCGCTGCTGATACTGCCCCACCGCCGGCACCACATAGTGCTGGCCGAAGCTCGTCATGGCGTGGACCTTGAGCTTGCCCGAGGGGCGCGCATGCGCGTCGCCGGCTTCCGCTTCAGCCTGATCGACGTAGGCCAGGATCTGCTCGCAGCGCTGCAAGTAACGCTCGCCCGCTTCGGTGAGCGCGATGCGACGCGTCGTGCGATTCAGAAGTCGCGTGCGCAGATGCGCCTCCAGATCGGACACCGCGCGCGAGGCATAAGCCGTAGTCGTGTTCAGGTATTGCGCCGCGCCCGTGAAGCTGCCCGCCTCCACCACCCGGACGAATACACGCATGTTTTGAAGCGTATCCATACCAATCCTCTATCTGACACACGAATTGTTTCATATTTCGCAAGATCGATTGTCTCACGTTTCGTAAAAATGCCTTGCATCCTTACCGGTTATTCATCAATCGCGCAAAAAATATAATGACGGGCAGTGATTCATAGCCAAGATAAGGAGTAAATCGTGCAGTCTCCGGTACCGAAAGGACTCGCCGCACTCTCGGTTCTTACGTTCTCGTTGATAATCGCGGGCTGCGCCAGTACCGGGGGCATCGCACCGCAAGCGCAACAGGCCGAAGCCGCGCAACTCGACGCCGGATCGGCGATCCGCGCGGCCAACACCGACGCCGGCTGGCCCGCCAGCGACTGGTGGCGCGGCTATAACGACCCTCAACTGAACGCCTGGATCGAAGCCTCCGTGGCCGGCAACCCCTCGCTTGCCGCGGCCCAGGCGCGTGTGCGCGAAGCGCGCTCGATGGTGGGCGTGGCCCAGGCCGGGCTCCTGCCGCAAATCAACGGCAGCATGTCCATCCAGCGTCAGCAATGGTCCGATAACGTTTATTACGGACCGGGACCGCTCGCGGGCGCGAATACGTGGAACAACACGGCCACGCTCGGCCTCTCCTATCACCTCGATCTCTGGGGCCAGGACAAGAACAACGCCGAGCGCGCGCTCGACGTGGCGCACGCCACGGCTGCGGATGCGCGCGCGGCGCAGCTCGAACTCGAAGTCAATGTCACGCGCACCTACATCGACATGTCGATGAACTACGCGCTGCTCGACATTGCGAAACAAACGCTCGCTCAGCAGCAGCGCATTCTCGCGCTCGCGCAAAAGCGCCTGGCGGGCGGCATCGGCACCCAGCTCGAAGTGAGTCAGGCGCAAACACCGCTGCCCGAATACGAGCGCCAGATCGACGCGCTCGAAGAGTCCATCGCGCTCGGCAAGAACCAGCTCGCGGCGCTCGCGGGCAAGGGGCCGGGCGCCGGCGAATCGATCGAGCGCCCGGCGCTCTCGCTCGCCGCGCCCGCGGGCCTGCCTTCGGCGCTGCCTGCCGAGCTGATCGGCTATCGCCCCGACGTAGTCGCGGCGCGCTGGCTCGTCGCCGCGCAAGCGCGCGGCATCGACGTCGCCCGTGCCGACTTCTATCCGAACGTGAACCTGCTCGTTTCGATGGGCGGGTACGCGGCGGCCGGCCCGCTGTTCCAGTTCCTCAAGTCGATGAGCGGCAGCTACGCGGCCGGCCCCGCGTTCTCGCTGCCGATCTTCGACGGCGGACGCCTGCGCGCGCAGCTCGGCGCGCAGTCCGCCGCGTACGACATCGCCGTCGATCAGTACAACCAGACGATCGTCACCGCGCTCAAGGAAATCGCCGATCAGGTCGTGCGCATGCGCTCGCTCGCGACGCAGGAAGACGACGCGCACCGCTCGGTCGCGGCCGCGCAGCGCAACTACGACCTCGCGCAGGAAGGCTTCCGCCGTGGCCTGACCGACTATGTGAACGTGCTGATTGCGCAAACGCAGCTGCTGCGCGCGCAGGAAGGCGTCGCGCACATCCAGGCCGAGCGCCTGACCGCGCACGCCTCGCTCGTCGCGGCGCTGGGCGGCGGCATGATCGACGCGTCGAGCGATGTTGCAGCGAAAGGCCCGACCGACGCCGAGCAGCTGCCCGCGCACGGCAAGAAGACGCGCGACGTGCCGCTGATGCCCGCGGCGCTGCTTGCGCCGCACGGGTCGCATGCGTCGTCCGGGCCCGACGCCGCCGATGCAAGCGCATCCGGCGCGGCGCACTGAGGCGGCCGACAATGCAAGCGTCCACCTCCTCACCTCCGCAGCCGGGCGGCCAGAACCTCTATGCTGCGCTCGCCGATTGGGCGCGCACTGACGGCCTCGTCTGGATCTATCTCTTCAAGGCGATCGCCGCCGCACTGCTCGCGCTCGGCATTGCCATGAAGCTCGATCTGCCGCAGCCGCGCACGGCCATGACGACGGTGTTCATCGTGATGCAGCCGCAAAGCGGCCCCGTATTCGCGAAGAGCTTCTACCGGCTTTGCGGCACGCTCGTGGGCCTCGTCGTGATGCTCGCGCTGATCGGCCTCTTCGCACAGCAGCCGGAACTCTTCATCGTCTCGACGGCGCTGTGGGTGGGCCTGTGCACCGCGGGCGCGGCGCGCAACCGCAACTTCCGTTCGTACGGCTTCGTGCTCGCGGGCTATACGGCGGCGCTCATCGGCATTCCGGCCTCGCAGCATCCCGACGGTGCGTTCATGTCGGCCATGACGCGCGTGGGCGAGATCTCGATCGGCATTCTTTGCTCGGGCTTCGTCAGCGCCGTGGTGTTTCCGCAGTTTACGGGCGAGATGCTGCGCTCGAACGTGCGGCGCCGTTTCTCGTCGTTCGTCGACTACGTGTCGGCAGCGCTTGCCGGCCGCATCGATCGTTCGCACATCGAAGCAAGCAATGCGCGCTTCGTCGCCGACGTCGTGGGCCTCGAAGCGAACCGCAGCATGGCCGTGTTCGAGTCGCCCGACGCGCGCATGCGCTCGGGGCGCCTCGCGCGCCTGAACACCGAGTTCATGACGGTCTCCACGCGCTTTCACGCGCTGCATCAGTTGATGAACCGTCTGCGCGCGGATGGCTCCTCGGTCACCGTCGATGCGCTCGAACCGTACTTCCGTGAGATCGCGCCGCTGTTCGCGAAAGCGGGCGAACCGGTGCTCACGGCCGCCGACGCGGCGCACGTCTCGAAGCAACTCGAAGACTACCGCTCGGCGCTGCCGAGGCGCGTACGCGCCACGCGCGCCGAACTCGAAGCGCAAGGCGATGCGCACCTGCTCGACTTCGACACCGCCACGGAACTGTTCTACCGCTTCGTGCACGAGATGACCGAGTACACGGCCACCTACGCCTCGCTTGCCGTCGATACGCACTCGCGCGAAAAATGGATCGCGCGCTACGTGCCGAAGACGAACCCGATCGCAGCAGGCGTCGCGGGTCTGCGCGCCGCGATCGTGATGACGCTGCTCGGCGCGTTCTGGATCGCCACCGCATGGCCGAGCGGCACGACCCTCGTGCTCAATGCCGCCGCGACCTGCGCGCTCGCCTCGTCCGCGCCGCAGCCCTCGCGCATGGCGACGCAAATGGCGCTCGGCACCGTGCTCGCTTCGCTCGTCGGCATGGTGCTCACGTTCGGCGTGTTTCCGCATATCGACGGCTTCGCGATGCTGTGCGTCGCGCTCGCGCCCGCGCTCGCGTTCGGCGTGTTCCTCACGACGCGCCCGAAGTACGCGGGCTACGGCGTGGGCTACTGCATCTTCCTGTGCTTTCTCGCGGGCCCGGATAACGTCGTGCAGTACAACCCGAGCAGCTATATGAACGACGCACTCGCGCTCATCGCGTCGATGGCGGTTTCGGCGCTGGCGTTCGCCGTGCTCTTGCCGCCCTCGACGCCGTGGCTGCGCCGGCGCCTGCTGGCCGACCTGCGCGGCGCCGCCGTGCAGGCCTGCCGCGCGCGCCTGAAGGGACTGCGCAACCGCTTCGAGAGCGGCGCGCGCGACCTGATGTTCCAGCTCTCGGCGATCGCCGGCAACGACGACACGCAACGCCGCGACACGCTGCGCTGGCTCTTCTCGACGCTCGAAGTGGGCAACGCCGCGCTCGATCTGCGTCACGAGCTGGCCACGCTGCCCGCGCATCCGCCGTACCCGCACGCAACGGCATGGCGCGTGGCGATCGACGCGACGCTCAAGGCCGTGAGCGCGCTCTTCGATCGCCCAAGCGAGGCACGCTACCGCGACGCGCTCGCGGCAACCGTACACGCCATCGACGCGAGCCAGACGGTGCTGCAAGGCATGTGGAAGCCCGAGGCAACGAGCGCGGCCGAGCGTGGCGACACGCCGCCTCGCGAAGCGCGTCATCAGTTGCAGCGCATCCAGAGCCATCTGCATTTCATCCGCACCGCGCTCATCGACCCGCAATCGCCGCTCGCGGCCTACGCGGGCAGCGAGGGCGCGAATCAGCGTCAACCTCATGGAGCCAACCATGCCTCGTGACGTCGCGTTTCTCGACGCCTATATCCCGGCGATCGTGCTGCTCTTCATGCTGGGCGCAGCGATCACCTGGGTGCTCGATCCGTTCTGGCCAGAACCGGCCTCTATCGGGTCGTGTGGCACCCGTCCCTCTTTCGCGTGAGCCTGCTCGTGGTCGTGTGCTGCGTGCTCGGCCTCGCGGTTTATCACTAAATGCGCCGCTGAATGCATCGCTGAACGAATCAACCGAATCATGACAATCCGCAACCTCATTGGCTTTATCGCGACGGCCATCATCTTCGTCGTCGCCATTCTGGTCGGGCGCGTCCTGTGGGTTCACTACATGGACGAGCCGTGGACCCGCGACGGTCGCGTGCGCGCCGAAGTGGTGAACATCGCCCCCGACGTTTCGGGCGCCGTGGTCGAGCTGCCCGTGAAGGACAACCAGTTCGTGCACAAGGGCGACCTGCTGATGCAGATCGACCCGTCGCACTATCAGATCGCCGTCGAGCAGGCCGAGGCCGCCGTGGCCGCGCGCAAAGCCGAGCTGACCATGCGCCAGGACGACGCGCGCCGCCGCGCCGACATGGACAGTGAAGTCGTCTCGCAGGAAAACCGTGAAAACGCTTCGCACACCGCAAACTCGGCACAGGCGCAGTACCAGCAGGCAATCGCCGCGCTCGACGCCGCCAAACTGAACCTCGAACGCACGCGCGTGGTCTCCCCGGTGGACGGCTACATCACGAACCTGCAGGTGTTCCAGGGCGACTACGCGATCTCCGGCCAGGCCAAGCTCGCCGTGGTGGACAGCCATTCGTTCTGGGTCTACGGCTACTTCGAGGAAACCAAGCTGCCGCACGTGAAGGTGGGCAACAAGGCCGACATCAAGCTGATGAGCGGCGGCACGCTCGAAGGCCACGTGGAGAGCATCTCGCGCGGCATCTACGACCGCGACAATCCGCAAAGCCGCGAACTGCTCGCCGACGTGAACCCGACCTTCAACTGGGTGCGCCTCGCGCAACGCGTGCCGGTGCGCATCCACATCGACAAGGTGCCGGACGACATGGTGCTCGCGGCCGGGACGACCTGCACGGTGGTCGTGAAACCGGGCACGTGATGGCGCGGTGACGCAGCACGCTGACCGCGCGCGCCGCCAGCCGCATCACGTAAGAGCGCACGCAAAAACGCACGCAAAAGGGGAACGCCAGTTTGGCGTTCCCCTTTTTTGTTGTTGCGCGTGGACGGAGTGTTAGCGACTACCGCACATTGATCTGACGGTGAATCGATGAGTATTGCAAAACATTGTCCCTAGCACGATAAAACCTATCTCGATTGATACACGTCAACAGAAGTTTGTCGAATTACTCGGATTATTCCTATTCGCTCACTCTTCCTACCAACCATCAACGTGATCCCTCGCCTACATCGACCTCACAAAATCGGCGATATACCACAGGCGACGCGCGACGGCGGCGCGATCCGTGCCTTTGCGCGCCGCGCATTGGCCGGACTCGCGAACCGCCAGACCCTCGCGCCACAACGGGTGGTCGTGCTTGGCCTCGGCAATGTTCAATGGGGCGATGCTGGCGTGGGCGTTCTCGCGCTCGAGCAATTGAAGACGAATTGGCAATGCCCCGCTCAGGTCGAACTCGTGGAAGGGGGCACGCGCGGCCGTACGCTCTTACCCGTCGTCGAATCCACGCAGCGTTTGATTGTGCTCACTGCACTCGATTTCGGGCTCGCGCCGGGCGCGCTTCGCGTGGTCACCGGCGACGCGGCGGCTGAACATCTCTACATGCGCCGTCCGAGCCGCCCAGGCATGGGTTTCGCCGACGCGCTCGCCTGCGCGCAGTTGAGCGGCCGCTCGCCGCGCGAGTTCGTGCTGATCGGCGTGCAGCCGCATGGCAGCGACTGTTACGGCGCGAGCTTGTCGAGCACCGTGCGCGCGCAACTCGACGCCACTGTCGAAGCCGCGCGGGGCTGGCTGCACCGCTGGCGCGCCGCCCCACTGCCGCGCCTCGCGCCTTCTCCTTCTGATATGCGCGGCTGAACGCCACGCTAGAGCCGTAATTGGGAATCTGCGGGAGAACCCGCGGGAGAACCCGCGTTGCCCGCACGCATTGCACTGCACTATCCTGAAAAACTGCGCCAGATCCGGATAACTGCGCCGGATTACTGCGCCGGCCGCCTGCACCATCAGCACGGGAGGAAGGGAGTCATGCGTTACCGCGATTTTCACCGCGAGTCGGTCGCGAACCCCGACGACTTCTGGCGCCGCGAGGCCGAGCGCATCCATTGGGAGACGCCGTTCGACCAGGTGCTGGACCGCTCGAACCCACCGTTCGCCCGCTGGTTCTGCGGCGGCCGCACGAACTTGTGCTTCAACGCCGTGGACCGCCACCTCGCGTCGCGCGCGCACCAGAATGCGCTCGTCTACGTCTCGACCGAAACCGGCATCGAGCGGCGCTATACCTACGCCGACCTTCACGCCGAAGTGAACCGCATGGCCGCCGTGATGCGCTCGCTCGGGGTGGCTCGCGGCGAGCGCGTGCTGATCTATCTGCCGATGATCCCCGAGGCCGTGTTCGCCGTGCTCGCCTGCGCGCGTCTGGGCGCGATCCACTCGGTGGTGTTCGGCGGGTTCGCCGCGCCGAGCCTCGCCGCGCGCATCGACGACGCGAAGCCTGCGCTGCTCGTGAGCGCCGACGCCGGCGCGCGCGGCGGCAAGGTGATCGACTACACGCCGCTCGTGGACGAAGCGATGGCGCGCGCCGAATTCGCGCCGCCCAAGGTGCTGCTGATCGACCGCCAGCTCGCGCCCGAGCGGCTGAACGCGCCGTATCTCGTCGACTACGAGCCGCTGCGCGAGCAGCACTACGACGTGCAAATTCCCTGCGAATGGCTCGAATCGAACGAGCCTTCATACATCCTCTACACCTCGGGCACGACGGGCAAACCCAAGGGCGTGCAACGCGACGTGGGCGGCTACGCCGTGGCGCTCGCGGCTTCGATGGAATACATCTTCGAAGGGCGCGCCGGCGACACCATGTTCACGGCGTCCGACATCGGTTGGGTGGTCGGTCATAGCTACATCATCTATGCGCCGCTGCTCGCGGGCATGACCACGGTGATGTACGAAGGCACGCCGGTGCGCCCCGACGGCGGCATCTGGTGGCGCCTCGTCGAGCAGCACCGCATCAACCTGATGTTCACCGCGCCCACGGCCATTCGCGTGCTCAAGAAGCAGGACCCGGCACTCCTTCACTCCGCCGATCTTTCGAGCCTGCGCACGCTCTTTCTCGCGGGCGAACCGCTCGACGAGCCCACGGCGCAATGGATCTCCGAGGCGCTCGGCAAACCCGTCGTCGACAACTACTGGCAGACGGAGACCGGCTGGCCGATGCTGGCCATCCAGCGCGGCGTCGATCCGCTGCCGCAGAAGCTCGGCTCGCCAGGCGTGCCCTGCTACGGCTACGACCTCGTGCTGCGCAACGAACATACGGGCGAGCCCTGCGGGCAAGGCGAGAAAGGCGTCATCACGCTCGGCTACCCGTTGCCGCCCGGCTGCATGCAAACCGTGTGGGGCGACGACGCGCGCTTCGTGAAAACGTACTGGGAAAGCGTGCCCGGCCAGCAGGTGTATTCGACCTTCGACTGGGGTGTGCAGGATAGCGACGGCTACGTGACGATCCTCGGCCGCACCGACGATGTGATCAACGTGGCGGGCCATCGTCTCGGCACGCGCGAAATCGAAGAGGCGATCTCGTCGCACGCGGCGGTCGCGGAAGTGGCCGTGGTGGGCGTGAATGATTCGGTGAAGGGTCAGGCCGCGCTGGCCTTCGTCGTGCTGCGCGATGCAAATGCGGCAGCCAATCCCGCCGATGCGGAGAAGCTCGCGCTCGCGCTAGCTGCGACGGTGGACCGCGAGTTGGGCGCAATCGGCAGGCCCGCGAGAGTGCACTTCGTGCCGATGCTGCCGAAAACGCGCTCCGGCAAGCTGCTTCGCCGCGCAATCGCGGCCCTCGCCGAAGGTCGCGACCCGGGCGACCTGCCGACCATCGAGGACGCCTCCGCGCTTCAGTCGATTCGCGAGGCGGTCAGCGGCAGGTGATGCGCGAGCGGCCGCCTGGCGCGTGATATTGCGTCTTATCGCGCGAGCGGCCGGTAGCCCGCGAGAAAGCGCTTGAGGATGCCGGTCGAATACGTGCCCGCGATATCGGTGAGAAAGCTCGAGAACGAGGTGCTCGCGTGCTCATCGGCGGTATCGGAGATCGTGCGGACCACCGCGCAGGGCACGTCGTACTCGTGGCAAACCTGGGCGATCGCCGCGCCCTCCATCTCGACGGCGAGCGCATCGGGCAACAGCGCGCGCAGCGCGCCCACGGCGGCCGCGCTCGCGACGAACTGGTCGCCGCTGATCACGAGCCCGCGGTGCACCTGCGGCAACTCGGTTGCGAGACGCGGCAGCGCGGCCTTGAAGCGCGCGGCCAGTTCCAGCCCCTCCTCCGCGATGAAGCGCTCACAGGCAGCGGCAAGCGCATCAGCGAGCGCGTGGTCCGCGTCGAAGCGCGAGCGCGCGAGCAGCGGAATCTCGTGGCGCGGAAAAAGCGGCTCGGCGTTCATGTCGTGCTGGAGCAGCGTTTCGCCCACCACCACGTCGCCCACATGCACGCTCTCGCCCACGCCGCCAGCAACGCCCGTAAAGACGATCGCGTCCACATCGAACACATGGATCAGCGCGCTCGCCGTGGCGGCGGCGGCCACCTTGCCGACGCGCGCGAGCGTCACCACGCAGGGCGCGCCATGCACCGTGCCGAGGTGATAGTCACGGCGGCCAAACGTGCGCGTGACGACGCCCGATTCCGCCTGCATCACCGCGATCAGATCGCCGAGTTCCTGAGGCAGCGCGGCGAGCACGCCGAGCGGGCGGGCGGCCGTACTGCTCGCCTGGGTCGAAGAGTTCATCGTTGATTGTTGTCCGTCTGGTTCGTCAAAGACTACGCGCTCACTCCACCGGCTGAAGCTTGGCCACCGCCAGCGCGAGCCACTTCTCGCCGTGACGCTTGAAACGCACCTGCGCCTTGGCGTCGGTGCCGCTGCCTTCGAGTGCCGTAATCGTGCCTTCGCCGAACTTCGTGTGGAACACACCCTGGCCCACACGGAAGCCCGTTTCGGCCGCGCGCTGCTCGTTGGCGAATGCGGGCGCCGGGCTCTTGTCCGCGATGTAGGCGTCGCGCTCGCGGCGGCCGCCGTAGTTGCCAGCTCCGTTGCCCGCTCCGTTGCCACCCCCGTTGCCGCCCTCGCCGCCGCCCGGCCGCGCGAACCAGTCGCGGCCCCAGCCCGCGTTGTCGGAGCGGCCGCCCCAGCGCGAACCCGCCTCGACCTTGGGCGTGAGCCACTTGAGCGATTCCTGCGGCAGTTCGTCGAAAAAGCGCGAGCGCACGTTGTAGCGCGTCTGGCCGTGCAGCATGCGGCTCTGCGCGAACGAGATGTAAAGCCGCTCCTTCGCGCGCGTGATCGCCACGTACATCAGGCGGCGCTCTTCTTCGAGGCCGTCGGCTTCCATCGCGCTGTTCTCGTGCGGGAACAAGCCCTCTTCGAGACCGGTGATGAAGACCGCCGTAAATTCGAGGCCCTTCGCGGCGTGCACCGTCATCAGTTGCACGGCGTCCTGGCCCGCCTGCGCCTGGTTGTCGCCCGCTTCGAGCGATGCATGCGAGAGGAAGCCCGCGAGCGGCGTCATGACGTCGGGGTTCTGCGCGGGGTCGGTGATCGTGGGCGCATCGAGCACCTCGATCTCGCCGTCCTGCGAGACGATCTCGGGCACCGCGCTCGCGCCGGGGCGCAGCGGAATCGAGCGCGCGGGCGTGTCAAGGCCGTAGCCCGCCTCGCTCACGAACGCCGTGGCCGCATTCACGAGTTCCTGCAAGTTCTCCAGCCGGTCCTGACCTTCACGCTCGGTCTGATAGAACTCGGCGAGACCGCTCATGCGCACCGTGTATTCGACGGTTTCCGGCAGGCTCATCTGCGCCGTCTCGGCGCGCATCTTCGCGACCAGATTGGCGAACGAACCGAGGCTCGTGCCCGCCTTGCCCGTGACATACGGAATCGCCGCAGCCATCGAGCAGTTGTAGAGGCGCGCGGCATCCGCCACCTGTTCGATCGAGCGCGCGCCAATACCGCGCGCAGGGAAGTTCACGACACGCGCGAACGCCGTGTCGTCGTTCGGATTGTCGATGAGGCGCAGATACGCGAGCGCATGCTTCACTTCCTGACGCTCGAAGAAGCGCAGGCCGCCATACACCTTGTACGGCACGCCCGCGTTCACGAGCGTGTGCTCGATCGTGCGCGACTGCGCGTTGCTGCGGTAAAGAATGGCGATCTCGTTGCGCGCCAGCCCCTGGTTGATCAGCGCGCGAATCTCCTCGACGATCCAGCCCGCTTCCTGCGAGTCGGTCGCCGCTTCGTACACACGCACCGGCTCGCCGTGGCCCGCATCGGTGCGCAGGTTCTTGCCCAGACGCCGCGAGTTATGCGCGATCAGGTAGTTGGCCGCATCGAGAATATGGCCGTGCGAGCGGTAGTTCTGCTCCAGCTTGATCATATGCTTCACGCGGAACTCATTCTCGAAGTCGCGCATGTTGCCGACGTTCGCGCCGCGGAACGCGTAGATCGACTGGTCGTCGTCGCCCACTGCGAAAATCGCGTTGCCCGGCCCCGCGAGCAGCTTGAGCCACGCGTACTGGAGCTTGTTGGTGTCCTGGAACTCGTCCACCAGGATGTCGCGAAAGCGCCCCTGATAGTGCGCACGCAGCGGCGGGTTGTACGCGAGCAGCTCGTAGCAGCGCAGCAGCAGCTCCGCGAAATCGACCACGCCTTCGCGCTGGCACTGCTGGTCGTAGGCCTCGTAGAGCTCGACGAACTTGCGGTTGAAGTCGTCGCTCACGTCCACGTCCTTCGGACGCAGGCCCTGCTCCTTCGCGTTGTTGATGAAGTACTGCAGGTTCTTGGGCGGGTACTTCTCGTCGTCGACGTTCAGGCCCTTCATCAAACGCTTGATGGCCGACAGCTGGTCGGCCGTGTCGAGGATCTGGAAGGTCTGCGGCAGGCCGGCGTCGCGGAAATGCGCGCGCAGCATGCGGTTGCACAGGCCGTGGAACGTGCCGATCCACATGCCGCGCGTGTCGATGGGCAGGAGCGCCTGCAGGCGCCCCAGCATTTCGCGCGCGGCCTTGTTCGTGAAGGTCACGGCCAGAATGGTGGACGGCGACGCCATGCCCTGCTGGATGAGCCACGCAATGCGTGTGATCAGCACGCGCGTCTTGCCGCTGCCGGCCCCGGCCAGAATGAGCGCCGGCTCGTTGGGCAACGTGACGGCGGCGAGTTGTTCGGGGTTCAGGTTCGCGAGCAGTTCGGGCATGGGCTGAAAAGGAACGTGCCCCTGGGGACATAACCACAGGGACGTGGCGCGCGGCAAGGGCGCGCCGTTGAATGGCAGACCGCCATTATAAGTGCGCGCGCACATGGCGGCTTGGGCGGCCCGGGCGCGTCGCACATCGCCCCGGGGATCGGCCCTCACGTCGGCCTGCGTCGGCTGGCGCGTCGGCTCCGGCAGGACTTCCCCTTATAATCGAATGTTTCCGCATCCCTTTTTCGGCAGATTCCACCCATGAGCGACAGCACGCTAGCGAAAAGCTTCGAGCCCCAGACGATCGAGGCCCACTGGGGCCCCGAATGGGAGCGTCGAGGCTACGCCGCCGCGACCTTCGAGCCCGGCCGCAACAACTTCTCGATCCAGTTGCCGCCGCCCAACGTCACCGGCACGCTGCACATGGGGCACGCGTTCAACCAGACGATCATGGACGGCCTCGCGCGCTACCACCGCATGCTCGGCGAGAACACGCTGTGGGTGCCGGGCACGGACCACGCGGGCATCGCCACGCAGATCGTGGTCGAGCGCCAGCTCGACGCGCAGAAAGTTTCGCGCCACGATCTGGGCCGCGAGAAGTTCGTCGAACGCGTGTGGGAATGGAAGCAGCAATCGGGCTCGACCATCACGGGGCAGGTGCGGCGTCTCGGCGCCTCGATCGACTGGTCGCGTGAATACTTCACGATGGACGACAAGATGTCGGCCGCCGTGCGCGACGTGTTCGTGCGCCTCTATGAACAGGGCCTGATCTATCGCGGCAAGCGCCTCGTGAACTGGGACCCGGTGCTGCTCACCGCCGTCTCGGACCTCGAAGTGGCGAGCGAAGAGGAAAACGGCAACCTGTGGCACCTGCGCTACCCGCTCGCGGACGGCTCGGCCGCGCTGACGGTCGCCACGACGCGTCCGGAAACCATGCTCGGCGACACGGCCGTCATGGTGCACCCGGAAGACGAACGCTACGCGCACCTGATCGGCAAGATGGTCAAGCTGCCGCTCACCGACCGCGAAATCCCGGTGATCGCCGACGAGTACGTGGACCGCGAGTTCGGCACGGGCGTCGTGAAGGTCACGCCCGCGCACGACTTCAACGACTACCAGGTGGGCCAGCGCCACGGCCTGCCGATGATCGAGATCCTCACGCTCGACGCGAAGATCAACGACAACGCACCCGCCAAATACCGCGGCCTCGACCGCTTCGAGGCGCGCAAGCAGGTGGTGGCCGACTTCGAGGCGCTGGGTCTGCTCGACTCGGTCCAGCCGCACAAGCTCATGGTGCCGCGCGGCGACCGCACGGGCGTGGTGATCGAGCCGATGCTCACGGACCAGTGGTTCGTCGCGATGACGAAGCCCGCTCCCGAGGGCACCTTCAACCCCGGCAAGTCGATCACCGAAACCTCGCTCGACGTGGTGCGCAACGGACAGATCAAGTTCGTGCCGGAAAACTGGACGACCACCTACTACCAGTGGCTCGAGAACATCCAGGACTGGTGCATCTCGCGCCAGCTCTGGTGGGGCCACCAGATCCCGGCGTGGTACGGCGAGAACGGCGAAATTTTCGTCGCGAAGAATGAGGAAGAAGCGCGCGCGCAGGCCGACGCCAAGGGCTACAAGGGCGCATTGAGGCGCGACGAAGACGTGCTCGACACGTGGTTCTCGTCGGCGCTCGTGCCGTTCTCGTCGCTCGGCTGGCCGCAAGAGACGCCGGAGCTCAAGGCCTTCCTGCCCTCCTCCGTGCTCGTCACGGGCTTCGACATCATCTTCTTCTGGGTGGCGCGCATGGTCATGATGACCACGCACTTCACCGGCAAGGTGCCGTTCGACACGGTGTACGTGCACGGCCTCGTGCGCGACGCCGAAGGCCAGAAGATGTCGAAGAGCAAGGGCAACACGCTCGACCCGATCGATATCGTCGATGGCATCGACCTCGAAGCGCTGGTGGCCAAGCGCACGACCGGCCTCATGAATCCCAAGCAGGCCGCGACCATCGAAAAGAAGACGCGCAAGGAGTTCCCGGACGGCATTCCCGCGTTCGGCACCGACGCGCTGCGCTTCACGATGGCCTCGATGGCCACGCTCGGCCGCAACGTGAACTTCGACCTCGCGCGCTGCGAGGGCTATCGCAACTTCTGCAACAAGCTCTGGAACGCCACGCGTTTTGTGCTGATGAACTGCGAAGGCCACGACTGCGGTTTCGGCAAGCCGGGCGATTGCCAGCCGGGCGATTGCGGCCCCGGCGGCTACACGGACTTCTCGCAGGCCGACCGCTGGATCGTCTCGCTCCTGCAACGCGTGGAAGCCGAAGTCGCGAAGGGCTTCGCGGACTATCGCTTCGACAACGTGGCCAACGCCATATACAAGTTCGTTTGGGACGAATACTGTGACTGGTATCTGGAACTGGCGAAGGTGCAGATCCAGACGGGTACGCCCGAACAGCAGCGCGCCACGCGCCGCACGCTGCTGCGCGTGCTGGAAACGGTGCTGCGCCTCGCGCATCCGGTGATTCCGTTCATCACCGAAGCGCTGTGGCAGAAGGTGGCGCCGCTCACCGACGCGTACCCGCAAGGCGCGGCCGTTGGCGCGGCGTCGATCATGGTGCAGCGTTACCCGGTGGCGGAAGCGAAGAAGATCGACGAAGCCGCGGAACAATGGGCCGCCGACCTGAAGGCCGTCATCGACGCATGCCGCAACCTGCGTGGCGAGATGGGCCTCTCGCCCGCCACCAAGGTGCCGCTGCTCGCCACGGGCAACGCCGAACGCCTCGCGACGTTCGCGCCGTATGCGCAGGCGCTTGCAAAGCTTTCGGAGGTCCAGATCATCGCCGACGAAGCCGCGCTTGACGCAGCCTCGGCAGGCGCGCCAGTTGCTATCGTAGGCACGGACAAGCTCGTGCTGAAGGTGGAGATCGACGTAGCCGCCGAACGCGAACGCCTGTCGAAGGAAATTGCCCGCCTTAGCAATGAGGTGACAAAGTGCAAGGCCAAGCTAGGAAACGACAGTTTTGTAGCAAAAGCACCGCCCGCAGTCGTTGAGCAGGAGCAGAAAAGACTGGCAGAATACCAGGCAACGCTGGACAAACTGACCGCGCAACTCACGCGGTTGCCGGCCTGAGCGCCATATCGGCCAAAGGCTGTAACGTGTGACGCCGCACCCGCGGCGTCACGCGAGCACCAGGACAGGGACTAAAGACATGCTGAAAGTGACAAAAGCGGTATTCCCGGTAGCGGGCCTAGGCACGCGCTTCCTTCCGGCCACGAAAGCAAGCCCGAAGGAAATGCTGCCCGTGGTCGACAAGCCGCTCATCCAGTACGCGGTCGAAGAAGCCGTGGCTGCGGGCATCACCGAAATGATCTTCGTGACCGGGCGCAGCAAGCGCGCGATCGAGGACCATTTCGACAAGTCGTATGAGATCGAGGCCGAACTCGAAGCGCGCGGCAAGGCCAAGCTGCTCGAACTGGTGCGCAACATCAAGCCGAACAACGTCGACTGCTTTTACGTGCGTCAGCCGGAGGCGCTCGGCCTTGGCCACGCCGTGCTGTGCGCCGAGAAGCTCGTGGGCGACAACCCGTTCGCCGTGATTCTCGCGGACGACTTGCTCTACGGCACGCCGCCCGTCATGCAGCAGATGGTCGAGGTGTTCGACCACTACCATAGCTCGGTCCTCGGCGTGGAAGAGATCCCGCCCTCGGAAACGCGCTCGTACGGCATTGTCGACGGCAAGGAGTGGGAAGACTCGATCGTCAAGCTCTCGGGCATCGTCGAGAAGCCGGCGCCCGAAGTCGCGCCGTCGAACCTCGGCGTGGTCGGCCGCTACGTGCTCAAGCCGCGCATTTTCGAGCATCTGAAGTCGATCAAGCCGGGCGCCGGCGGCGAACTGCAGCTTACCGACGCAATCCAGTCGCTGCTCGCCGACGAACAGGTGCTCGCGTACAAGTACCACGGCACGCGCTTCGACTGCGGCAGCAAGCTCGGCTATCTGAAGGCGACGGTGGAGTTCGCGCTGCGTCACCCGGAAGTGGGCGCGGATTTCGACGAGTATCTGCGCACGCGCAATCCTGTGCTCGAAGGCTAGGCGCCCCCGGCTAGGCGCCACGGGTTAGGCGCCCCCGGTTAGCCTCGATTCGCGTTACACAAACAAAAATGGCCCGCGTTCTCAATGCGGGCCATTTTTTATCGGCTTCGGCGTTTAGCGTCGGCGCATCAGGAACACAAACGTCTTGTCCTGCTGCGAGCTTTCCACGATCTCGTTGCCGGTTTGCTTCGCGAACGCGGCGAAATCGCGCTGGGAGCCTGGGTCGGTCGCGAGGACCTTGAGGATCTGGCCGCTTTCCATGTCGGCGAGCGCCTTCTTGGCGCGCAGGATCGGCAGCGGGCAGTTCAGCCCGCGTGCATCCACTTCCTTGTGAACCTGAATCTGCATCGGGGTTGGATCCTTCGGTGGCGCACCGTCGCGGCGTGAGACGGCGCTGGCAATAGCGTCGATTTTACCGCAGCCACGCCAGCCTCCGCTTGGCCTCTAATCGCGGCACACGGCTCACAGCGTGACCGCCGCCCCCGCATGTAGCGATTCGCGCAGCGCCTGGCCGATGCGCGTGGCCTCCAGCGCGTCTTCCAGCGTCGCGCCAAGGCTACCCGTCTCCGCTGCACCGGCCTTGCGCGCCGCGACCTCCGCGACGAACGCCTGTGCCTCGATCAGGAACGCCTCTTCGAAGCGGTCGAAGAACGTCGGCGTGCATTCGCTGCGTACTCCCGTCGCGTCGTAGACATCGACGCGATTCGCGCGCGGGATGCGCCCGATCGCAAGCGCGCCCGCCGTGCCGATCACCTCGCTCGACGTGTCGTTGCCGTGCGCCATCGTGCGCGAAGCGTAGAACATCGCGAGACGTCCGTCCTCGAACTCGCAGATCGCCACGCCGTTGTCCACGTCGCCCGTTTCGCGCAGGCCTTCGTGCAGCGCGATCGCGCCAGCAGCGTAGACACGCGTGGCGCGCGGCTTGCCGAGCAGCCAGCGCGCGACGTCGATGTCGTGGACCGTGCAGTCGAGGAAAATACCGCCCGAGGTGGGCGCGAAGCGCACGAAAAAGCCTTCGGGATCGTTGAGATCGCAGGTCTGCGAGCGCACGAGAAACGGCCTGCCGATCGCACCCGCCTGTACTTTTGCGTAGGCATCCTGATAACTCGGGTCGAAGCGGCGCATGAAGCCGATCGTCACCTGCCGGTCCGCATGACAACGTGACACGTTCACCACCCGCTCGCACTCGGCGACATCGAGCGAAAGTGGCTTCTCGCAGAACACATGCTTGCCCGCTTCGAGCGCCTGCACGATCTGCTCGGCGTGCAGTGCCGAAGGCGAGACGAGCCACACGGCATCGACCGATTGATCCGCCAACAGGTCTGCGTATTCGCCATACAGCCGCGCGTTGGGCAGCGCCTCGCGCGCCCATGCGAGATCCGCGTCGAGCGGACTGCACGCGGCCGCGAGCGTCGCGCCCGGCACGCGATACGCCAGGTTCTGCGCATGCCGCCGCCCCAACCTTCCAAGTCCCGCCACGCCCACGCGCAACGGCTGTGCACGATCGATTGCCTGCATTCCTCGCCTCCTCGCTTGATCCACGCCTAATCCACGCTTGATCCGTCTCAGTCGCCCAGCGTCACCACACGTCCCTCGCGCCACGACAGCGAAGCGGCTTCGGCCAGTTCCAGCGCCTTCAGCCCGTCGGCAACCGACGTGCGCACCGGCACGCCCTGCGTCACCGCTTCGTGAAAGTGCGCCATTTCGCGCGCGTAAGCAGCGCGATAGCGTTCGAGAAAAAACGCCTCGGGCACGTCCTGTGCCACGGCGGTCTTCGACCACGCCACCACTTCGGTCGGCTTCATGTTGCCGGCTTGCAGCATGCCCTCACTGCCGAGCACCTCGAAGCGCTGGTCGTAGCCGTAGGCCGCGCGCCGCGCCGTGTTGATCTGGCAAAGGCGCCCGCGCTTCGTGCGGATCGTCACCGCCGTCGAATCGATGTCGCCCGCATCGGCAATGGCCGGATCGGACAGGCAACTGCCCGTGGCGTGCACGCTCAGCGCCTCGTCGTCGAGAATCCAGCGGAAGATGTCGAAGTCGTGGATCAGCATGTCCTTGAAGATGCCACCCGAGTGCTTGATGTATTCCACCGGCGGCGCGCCCGGATCACGGCTCGTGACGATCAGCATTTCCGGCGTGCCGATCTCGCCTGCGTCGAGGCGAGTCTTGAGCGCGGCGAAGGTGGGATCGTAGCGGCGCTGGAAGCCGATCATGGCCACGACGCCCGCGCGCTTAACCGCTTCAGCGCAGGCGCGTGCGCGCTCGATGGTCAGATCGACGGGCTTTTCGCAGAAGATAGGCTTGCCTGCCGCTGCCGACTTCAGAATCAGTTCGGAGTGCGTATCGGTGCTCGAACAGATCACCGTGGCGCCGATCGAGGCGTCGCCGAACGCGGCGTCCACGTCGACGACCTGCGCGCCGTGCTGCGCGGCGAGCGCGGCGGCGGCTTCGCGATTCACGTCGATCACGTACTTCAGACGCACGCCCGGCTGGCGCGCGAGATTGCCCGCGTGAATGCGGCCAATGCGCCCCGCGCCGAATACCGCCACATCCAACGTTTTCGCGGCTCCGCTTGCTGCACTAGTCATCGTATCCTCCGGTGTCGGTCGATTCTTCAACGTTGAGTTCGAGCCGGTACGCAAGCGCAATGAAGAGCGCCTGGCACAGGCAGAAGGTGCTGGTGAGCGAGCGGAACGCGAACGCGCTCCCCTCCTTCACATAGAGTTGCGCGTTCGCGTGGCGCACGAGCGGCGAAAGTTGGCTGTCGGTGATGACGAGCGTTTTGGCGTGATGCTGTTGCGCCACGCGCAGGCAGTACTGCGTCTCTTTGCCATACGGTGCGAAGCTGATGGCGATCACCACATCGCCCTTCTTCACGCCGCGGATCTGCTCGTGATACATGCCGCCAAGCCCCGAGACGAGGTGCACGCGCTTGCGCGTGTGCTGCAAGGCATAAACGATGTAGCTCGCCACCGGAAACGAGCGGCGCACACCGATCACGTAGATGTTGTCCGCCTGCTCGAGCATCTTCACGGCCTCGTCGAACTGCGCGCCGTCGAGCCCTGCTTCGAGTTCGTCGAGCCCGCTGCGGCACGCGCCGATGAATTCGCGCGCCACGGCGCCGCCCGTGTCCGGGCTCGCCTCACCCTCCTTGGCGTCGATCAGCTGGCGAATGCGCTGCTGATAGCTCGTGGCCGACGCGCCTTGCCCCGCATACGCCTGACGGAACACCGCCTGCAGGTCGGAGAAACCCGAGAAGCCGAAGCGCTGCGCAAAGCGCACCACCGCCGAGGGATGCACGCCGCAGCTCGCGGCAATGTCGCTCGTGCGGTCCATCATCACGCTCGCGCGGTGCTGTTCGATGTAGGTCGCGATGCTTTTCAGCTGACGCGGCAGCGCCTCGTAATCGTGCGCGATGCGCTGCATCAATTCGTCTACGCCCGCTACGGCGTCGGTTGTGTCATCCGCCATGATTGTTTTCCTTGGCTATTTGCCGCACCGCCGCAAAGCCTTATCCGGCTTGCATTCCACGGCATGTCGACGGAGCCGATTATAGGCAGCGTGTCACATGAATGGAACAAATTTTCCATTTTTATTTTCGATGAAATTTTCGTTGCAACTCGTGAGGCGATGTCCTACTCTTGTCCATGAGCGCGGCAGTTGGTCCAGGTAACAAGCGGCATGTGAAAAGCGCGGCTGCGACGCTCACCCCAAGAACGAACGACAGACCGAGAAAGGTGGAGACAATGACTCAACGCAAGGGCAAGACCATGCTCCGAAGGTTGGCCGCAGTGCTCGCGCTGGCAGCGGGACTGACCGGTGCGAGCGTGCTCAGCGCTCAAACGGCGCAAGCCGCCGACGCGCATTTCGTGCTGATCAGCCACGCGCCCGATTCCGACTCGTGGTGGAACACGATCAAGAACGCCATCAAGCAGGCCGACGAAGACTGGAACGTCGAAACCGACTACCGCAATCCGCCCAACGGCGATATCGCCGACATGTCGCGCCTGATCGAACAGGCCGCCGCGCGCAACTATGACGGCGTGATCGTCACCATTGCCGACTACGACGTCCTCAAGAGTTCTATCGGCAAGGTCACGGAAAAGAAGATCCCGCTCGTGACGATCAACTCCGGCACCGAGGAACAGAGCGCCAAACTCGGCGCGATCATGCACGTGGGTCAGCCTGAATATGTGGCGGGTCACGCGGCCGGCGAAAAGGCGAAGGCCGCGGGCGTGAAGACGTTCCTGTGCGTGAACCACTTCGCGACCAACGCTGTGTCGTTCGAACGCTGCCGCGGCTTTGCCGATGCGCTCGGCGTGGACTACAAGACCTCGACGATCGACTCCGGCCAGGACCCGACCGAAATCCAGTCGAAGGTGAGCGCGTACCTGCGCAACCATCCGAACACGGGCGCGGTCCTCACGCTCGGCCCGGTGCCGGCCGCCGCCACGCTCAAGGCGATCGAACAGATGGGCCTCGCGGGCAAGATCTACTTCTGCACGTTCGACTTCTCGGATGACATTGCCAAGGCGATCCGCGCGGGCACCATCCAGTTCGCGATCGACCAGCAACCGTACCTGCAGGGCTATATCCCTGTGGCCGTGCTCGCGATCGTGAAGAAGGAGCACACCACGGACCCGCAGAAGATCCGCCAGATTCTCGAAGCGAATCCGAAGTTCAAGCAGCGCCTTGAAACCTATGGCCTGCAGCCCTCCTACGGCCCGAAGAATATCCGCTCGGGTCCGGGTTTCATCACCAAGGAGAATCTCGACAAGGTCGTGAAGTACGCAGGTCAGTACCGCTAAGCTTTCTTCGTCAGCCACGCGCGGCGGCGGCTAGCATCTTCCGATGCCCATCGCCTCTCGCCAGCTTCGCCGCGCGCCATTCACCGTGTTGCTTCTACTGCAAGGCAGTTGCTTGTGGGGAATGCGCTCGGGCATTTGAGCCAATGCAGGTGCGAACGCGCCTCACACGGCCAATCGCCGTGCATAGGACCAGAGTAAGACGCTAAAGCGCCAACTCGGGTCGATACAGGAGACATCATGGGTGTAGCCGGCAAACACTTCCCCTCGCACGCTCCGGAGAGCGCCGCGCAAGATGCGCCCACGCCGCAACCAGGCGCCAGCGACGAACGCGTGCGCCGCGAATCGTGGTTCGGCCATCTGCTCGGCCGCCCCGAATTCGCCGCGATTTCCGGCACCGTGCTGGTGTTCGCAGTCTTCGCGATCGGCGCGGGCGGCTCGGGCATGTTCGATCTCGACGGCGTGATGAACTGGTCCCAGGTCGCCGCTTACCTGGGTATCCTGAGCGTCGGCGCGTGCCTGCTCATGATCGCCGGCGAGTTCGACCTCTCCATCGGCTCGATGATCGGCTTCGCCGGCATGATGGTGGCGATCCCCACGATGTACTTCCACTGGCCCATCGCGCTTTCCATTCTGTTCGCGTTCGTGGGCTGTACCGCGCTCGGCGCACTGAACGGCTACCTCGTGATGCGCACGCGGCTGCCTTCGTTCATCGTCACGCTCGCGTTTCTGTTCATCCTGCGCGGCCTGACCCTCGCGCTCTCGATCATGTTCGCCGACCGCACGATCGTCTCGGGCGTGGGCGACGTGGCCAAAGCCGACTTCATCACCAACCTGCTCTTTCACGGCACGGCGTTCAAGGGCCTGTTCGTGGCACTCGCGCATATCGGCATCGGCAAGATGCTCGACAACGGCCAGCCGCTCGTGCCGGGCGTCCCCAAGGTCATTCTCTGGTGGTTCGCGCTCGTGGCCATCGGCGCGTTCGTGCTCGCCAAGACGCGCTATGGCAACTGGGTTCTCGCCGTGGGCGGCGACGCCAACGCCGCGAAGAACGTTGGCGTACCCGTGAAGCGCGTGAAGATCTCGCTCTTCATGCTCACCGCGTTCTGCTCGTGCCTCTTCGCCGTGCTGCAAGTGTGCGACATCGGTTCGGCCGCCGCCGACCGTGGGCTGCAAAAGGAGTTCGAAGCGATCATCGCCGCGGTGATCGGCGGCACGTTGCTCACGGGAGGTTATGGCTCGGTGATCGGTGCGGCATTCGGCGCGCTCATCTTCGGCGTCGTGCAGATCGGCATCACTTACACGAACATCGACTCGGACTGGTTCCGTGTGTTCCTCGGCGTGATGCTGCTCATTGCCGTGCTCTTCAATCACTATGTGCGCCGCCGCGTCGCGCAATCGTAAGCCGGAGGCTCAAATGTCCGATACCACCAACACCGCGAACGACGACACGATTCTCGCGCTCGAGGACGTCAGCAAGTACTTCGGCAAGGTCATTGCGCTCAACGGCGTCACGCTGCGCCTGAAGCGCGGCGAGGTGCACTGCCTGCTCGGCGACAACGGCGCCGGCAAGTCCACGCTCATCAAGACGCTCGCCGGCGTGCACCAGCCCACTTCCGGCCAGTATTTCGTGGACGGCAAGCCCGTGCACTTCGATTCGCCAAAAGACGCGCTCGACCTCGGCATCGCGACCGTCTATCAGGATCTCGCGCTCGTGCCGCTGCTCTCGGTCGCACGCAACTTCTTCATGGGCCGCGAGCCGCAGAAGAAGCTGTTCGGCTTCATCAACGTGATGGATCTCGATGCGAGCGCAACGATCGCCAAGGACCGTCTCGCCGGCATGGGCATCAACGTGCGCGACCCGCATCAGGCCATCGGCACGATGTCGGGCGGCGAGAAACAGTGTCTCGCCATCGCGCGTGCCATTCACTTCGGTGCGCGCGTGCTGATTCTCGACGAGCCGACCGCCGCACTCGGCGTGAAGCAGAGCTTCAACGTGCTCAAGTTGATTCACGCGGCGCGCGCCAAGGGTATTTCGGTGATCTTCATCACCCACAACGTGCACCACGCCTACCCTATCGGCGACTCGTTCACGCTGCTCAATCGCGGCCGCTCGCTCGGCACCTACACGAAGGACACGATCAGCAAGAACGAAGTGCTCGACATGATGGCGGGCGGCGCGGAGATGCAGACGATGATCGCCGAGCTCGACGGCGCGACCATCTGATCGCGCCCGCACGGCACAGCCCTCAACAGGAATACACATGGCCCTGACTCATTCAACCTCGACCCGTTCAACTCCAGGCCGCTTTGCCGCCGGGCGCAGCCGCGACATCGTCTGCCTTGGCCGCCTGGGTGTCGACCTCTACGCGCAACAGGTGGGCGCGCGGCTCGAAGACGTCTCCACGTTCGCGAAGTATCTGGGCGGCTCCTCCGCGAACATCGCCTTCGGCTGCGCGCGTCTTGGCCTGAAGTCGGCCATGCTCTCGCGCGTGGGCGACGACCACATGGGGCGCTTTCTCGTCGAAACGCTCACGAAGGAAGGTTGCGACACGAGCCACGTGCGCGTGGACCACGAACGCCTCACGGCGCTCGTGCTGTTGGGCCTGAAAGACCGCGACACGTTCCCGCTCATCTTCTATCGCGAGAACTGCGCCGACATGGCCGTCGATTCGGGCGACTTCGACGAAGCTTTCATCGCTTCATCGAAAGCACTGCTGATCACCGGCACTCACTTCTCGACCGAACAGGTGAACCGCACGAGTCTTACCGCACTCGACTACGCGCGCCGCAACAACGTGCGCACCGTGCTCGACATCGACTACCGGCCTGTGCTGTGGGGCCTCACGGGCAAGGCCGATGGCGAGACGCGCTTCGTCGCGAGCGAAGGCGTGAGCGAGCATTTGCAGCGCATCTTGCCGCATTTCGATCTCGTGATCGGCACCGAAGAGGAGTTTCGCATCGCGGGCGGCAAGGAGACGCTCGTCGATGCGCTCAAGCGTGTGCGCGAAGTGACGGGCGCGACGCTGCTCGTCAAGCGCGGACCGCTTGGCTGCCAGATCGTGGAAGGCGCCGTGCCCGCCTCGATGGATGATTTGCCGATGCAGCGCGGCGTGGAAGTCGAAGTGCTCAACGTGCTCGGCGCGGGCGACGCGTTCGCCTCCGGCTTCCTCTCGGGCTGGCTGCGCGACGCATCGCTCGAAGACTGCGCGCGCGCGGCCAATGCATGCGGTGCCCTCGTCGTCTCGCGACACGGTTGCGCACCCGCGATGCCTACACCGGTGGAACTCGATTACTTCCTGCGTGAAGCCGCCGTCGACCCCGTGCGCATGCGCCGCCCGGACCGCGACGCGACACTCGCGCGCCTGCATCGCGTAACCCCCGCGCGCAAGCGGCACGACGAAGTGCTCGGCTTCGCATTCGATCATCGCAACCAGTTCTTCGATCTTGCGCAGCAGACCGGCGTAAGCGAAGCACGCATTTCGTATCTGAAGAATCTCTTCGTCGAGGCTGTGGCGCAGACCGAACGCACGCTCGGCCTGCAGGGACGCATCGGTGTCCTGATCGATGATCGCTACGGTCAGGATGCGCTCAACGCCGCGACCGGCCGCGGCTGGTGGATCGGCCGCCCGGTCGAGCTGCCGGGGTCCGTTCCGCTCGTGTTCGACCACGGCCGCTCCATCGGCACGACGCTCGCTTCATGGCCCATCGACCACACGGTGAAGTGCCTCGTGCAGTTCCATCCCGACGAGCCGATCGAACAACGTCTCGAACAGGAAGCGCAGTTGCGCGCGCTTTACGACGCCACTCAGGCGAGCGGCCACGAACTGCTGCTCGAAGTGATTCCGCCGAAGCTGGGCGGCAAACCGAATGCGCCCGATACGGTCTATCGCGCGCTCAAGCGTCTCTACAACATCGGCCTCTATCCGGAGTGGTGGAAGCTCGAGCCGACGGGTGCCGCGCAATGGCGCGATATCGACGCGCTGATCGCCGAGCGCGACCCGTATTGCCGCGGTGTCGTGCTGCTCGGGCTCTCCGCGCCGATCGACCAGCTCGTGGAAGGCTTCCGCGCGGCGGCCGCCTCGAACACCTGCCGGGGCTTCACGGTGGGCCGCTCGATCTTCTACGAGCCGAGCCTCGCCTGGCTAGCCGGCGAGATCGGCGACGACGAAGTGATTGCCCGCGCACGCCACGCCTTCGAAACGCTGATCGGCGCGTGGCGCGCCGCGCGCGCCGAAGCGGTCGGCACGCACGCCAACCATGAGGAGAAGGCGGCATGAATCGACGCATCGCTCCAGGCGATTACGCCTCGCAGGAAAGCGCGCAGAACGCATCGCCCGGCGCACACGCGAGCACCGTACGGCTCACTGCCGCTCAGGCGCTCGTGCGCTATCTCGCCGCCCAGCGCGTGGCGAGCGAGGACGGCTCGGGCCGCACTGAGCCGCTGTTCGGTGGCGTGTTCGCGATCTTCGGTCACGGCAATGTGGCAGGCATCGGCGAGGCGCTCTATCAGCATCGGCACGAGTTGCCTACGCTGCGCGCGCACAACGAACAGGCCATGGCGCACAGTGCGATTGCTTATGCCAAAGCGCACTTCCGGCGCCGCATGATGGCGGTCACGACCTCGATCGGCCCGGGCGCGACGAATCTCGTCACCGCGGCTGCGCTCGCGCACGTGAATCGCCTGCCAGTGTTGCTGTTGCCCGGCGACATATTCGTTTCGCGCGAACCCGATCCGGTGCTGCAACAAATCGAGGACCTGCACGACGGCGGCATTTCCGCCAATGACGCGCTCAAGCCGGTATCGCGCTACTTCGACCGCATCGTGCATCCCGCGCAGTTGCTCACGGCGTTGCCGCGCGCGCTGCGCGTGCTCACCGACGCCGCGCTCTGCGGCCCGGTTACGCTCGCACTGCCGCAGGACGTGCAGGCCATGGCGTGGGACTATCCGGCGAGCTTCTTCACGCCGCGCCTCGTGACCTTCCACGCGCCCGCGCCCATTCAGACCGAGATCGACGCGGCGCTCACGCAACTGCATCGCGCGAAACGCCCGCTGATCGTGGCGGGCGGCGGCGTGCTCTATTCGCGCGCCTCGCAGGCCTTGCAGACGCTCGCTGCCTCGCGTGGCATTCCCGTGGCGGAAACGCAGGCGGGCAAAGGCTCGCTCGCGTGGGACGAACCGCTCAACGCCGGCGCGCTCGGCGTGACGGGCTCGCCCGCCGCCAACGAACTGGCGCGCGACGCCGACTGCGTGCTCGCCGTGGGCACGCGTTTGCAGGACTTCACGACCGGCTCGAACTCGCTCTTCGCCAATGCGCATGTGATCGGCGTGAACGCCAATGCCTTCGACGCGCTCAAGCACGACGGCCTCGCCGTGCAGGCGGACGCGCGCCAGGCGCTCGCCATGCTCAACGACGAGTTGCTGAACTGGCGCGCCGACGCGAACTGGACCGCTCACGCGCAGCGCCTTGCCAACGAGTGGCGTGCGAGCGTCGAGCAATTGACGCATGCGCCACAGGAACGCAACCGCCTGCCCTACGACGCCGATGTCATCGGCGCCGTGCAGCGCTCGTCGAGCCGTTCGTACACCGAAGATATCGTCGTCTGCGCGGCCGGCACGCTGCCCGCCGAGTTGCACAAACTGTGGCGCGCGGGCCAGCCTGGCGCCTATCACGTCGAATACGGCTACTCGTGCATGGGCTACGAGATCGCGGGCGGCCTCGGTGCGAAGCTCGCGCGGCCCGATCGCGAGGTCATCGTCATGGTGGGCGACGGCAGTTATTTGATGATGAACAGCGAAATCGCCACCTCGGTCATGCTAGGCGCGAAGCTCATCATCGTCGTGCTCGACAACCGCGGCTATGGCTGTATCAACCGGTTGCAGCAGGCCTGCGGCGGCGCGCCGTTCAACAACCTGTTCGACGACTGCGCGCAAGGGCCGCTCGGCGCGCCGCGCATCGACTTTGCCTCGCATGCGCGCTCGCTCGGTGCGCAGGCCGAACATGTGGCGAACGTCGCGGAACTCGAAGCGGCGCTGCAACGCGCGCGCGCTTCGTCGCGCACTTACGTGGTCAGCATCGACACCGACCCCACGCGCACGACCGAGGAAGGTGGCTGGTGGTGGGAAGTCGCGGTGCCCGAGGTGTCCACGCGCGCTGCTGTGCGCGAGGCGCGCGAGCGCTATGAAGAACATGTCGCCGAGCGCGGCGGTCGCGCGCAAGCGGCTGAAGACACGAGCGCCGGCGACGACGAATCCGGCGACGCATAACGCGTCTGACGACACAGACATCGAGGAGCGCACATGAGCGCATTTGAAGTACGCATCGGTATCAACCCGCTGTCGTGGATGAACGACGACCTGCCCTCGCTCGGCGGCGAGACGCCGCTATCCCAGGCGCTGACCGAGGGCCGCGAGATCGGCTATGAAGGCTTCGAGTTAGGCAACAAGTTCCCGCGCGAACCGCAGGCGCTCAAGGCACTCCTCGCGCAATACGATCTTTCGCTCGTCTCCGGCTGGTACTCGGGCATGCTCGCGCGGCGCAGCGTCGAGGAAGAAATCGCCGCGGTCGACAAGCATCTGGACCTGCTCGCGCAGAACGGCGCGACGGCGATGGTCTATGGCGAGGTCGCCGATTCGATCCAGGGCGCGCCGCGCCCGCTCTATCAACGACCGCGCTTTTTCAGTGACAAGCAGTGGGACGAATACGCCGCGCGCGTGGACGCCTTCGCGCGCCATACGCTCTCGCGCGGCGTGCGGCTTGCCTACCACCATCACATGGGCGCCTATGTCGAAACGCCCGCCGACGTGGACAAGCTCATGGCGCGCACTACCGACGCCGTGGGCCTGCTGTTCGACGCGGGCCATATGACGTTTGCGGGCGGCGACCCGGTTGCCGAACTCGACAAGCACATTGCACGCGTGTGCCATGTGCACTGCAAGGACGTGCGCCCTGCCGTCATGAAGCTTGCGCGCAACCGCAACTGGAGTTTTCTCGACGCCGTGCTGGCAGGCGCGTTCACCGTGCCGGGCGACGGCGCCGTCGATTTCCCTGCGATCATCGCGCGCCTGAAGCGCCACGGCTATCGCGGCTGGCTCGTCGTCGAAGCCGAGCAGGACCCCGTGATCGCACCGTCGTATGAGTATGCGCAAAAGGGTTACCGCACGTTGCGCACGCTCGTCGATGCTACGGACACCCAATCGAAGGAGGCAGCATGACTCTGCTGGTCAAGGCCGCGCGCGAAGGCCAGTCGATCGCGCGCGTCACGCCCGACACTGCGGGCTGGCGCTATGTCGGCTTCGCCGCGTATCGGCTCGAGACGGATGAAATCGTCTACGTGTCCGAACCCGATCGCGAGAGCTGTATTGTCGTGCTCGCGGGTGCGGTCGATATCGAAGCGGGCGGCGAGCGCTGGTCGAGCCTCGGCTCGCGCGATAGCGTCTTCGAAGACGCCGCGCCGTATGCGCTCTACGTGCCGCCCGGCGTAAAAGCGACCGTGCGCGCGACACGCAACGCTGAAGTGGGCGTAGCGAGTGCGCCCGCCAAAGGCACGCTGCCCGTTCGCCTCATCGAGCCCGCGCAGATGAAGCGCTCCACGCGCGGCAAGGGCGCGAATACGCGCTACGTGTGCGATATCCTGCCGCAAGATGCGCTCGCGGAGTCACTGCTCGTGGTCGAGGTGCGCACGCCTTCGGGCCACTCGTCGAGCTACCCGCCGCACAAGCACGATGCCGACCGTTTGCCGCAGGAAAGCGCGCTCGAGGAAACCTACTATCACCGGCTCAATCCGCAGCAGGGTTTCGCGTTCCAGCGCGTGTACACCGACGCGCGCGATCTGGACGAAACGATGGCAGTGGAAAACCACGATGTCGTGATGGTGCCACGCGGCTATCACCCGGTAGTCGTCCCGTATGGCTACGACTCGTACTACCTGAACGTGATGGCGGGCCCGACGCGCGAATGGCACTTCCATAACGACCCCGCGCACGAGTGGATCATCGAGCGCGACGCGAAGTAATACGCCAATAAAAAAACGCCGCGTGTAGCACCACGCGGCGTTTTTCGTTGTGCCAGCAACGAACGAGAAAGACTCAAGCCAGCCGGAATTTCCCCACGAGACGCTTGAGCACCTTCGCCTGATCGTCGAGCGATTGCGCGGCGGCGGTCGCCTCTTCCACGAGCGCCGCATTCTGCTGCGTGCCGGCGTCCATCTGCGTGACTGCGCGGCTGATTTCCTCGATGCCCGAGCGCTGCTCGCGCGAAGCCGCCGAAATTTCGCCGATGATGTCGTTCACGCGCCTCACGGCCTTCACGACCTCGTCCATCGTCGAGCCCGCGTCCTGCGCCAGCGTCGAGCCATTGGACACGCGCTCAACCGATGCGTCGATCAGCGTCTTGATCTCCTTGGCCGCCGCCGCGCTACGCTGCGCGAGGCTGCGCACTTCGCCCGCCACCACGGCGAACCCGCGCCCGTCCTCGCCCGCGCGCGCCGCTTCCACAGCCGCGTTGAGCGCGAGGATGTTGGTCTGGAACGCAATGCCCTCGATCACGCCGATGATGTCGGCGATGCTCTTCGCGCTGTCGTTGATCTCGTGCATGGTCGCGACCACGCGGCCCACCACCGAGCCGCCCTTCTCCGCGATTGCCGAGGCATTGCCCGCGAGCGTGCTGGCCTGCTCCGCGTTCTCGGCGTTCAGGCGCACCGTGGACGTGAGCTGCTCCATGCTGCTCGCTGTGCGTTCGAGCGCCATGGCCTGCTCTTCGGTGCGGCGTGACAGATCGAGGTTGCCGGTCGAGATTTCGCCCGAGGCGGAGGCGATCGCCTCGGCGCTTGCGGCGATCTCGGCCACCGTGGTCGAGAGGCCGTTCTGCATGTCGCGCAACGCGCCCAGCATGCTCGCCGCGTCCCGTGCGTGAACCGTTACGGGCTGTGCGAGATCGCCGGCTGCGATTCGGGACGCGATGGCCTTCGCGTGCGCCGGCTCGCCACCCAGTTGCCGCGCGATGCGGCGCACGACCCATTCGCTCACGAAGAATGCGAGCACGAACATGGCTACGGTCGCCACGGCCATCATCACGAACGACGACTTGAAGATGAACTCGGCATGCCCGATGGTGGCTTTCGCGGCCGTGCCGCGCTGCGCGACGAGGTCGTTGACGAGCGTTTCGAGCTTGCCGGTCTCCACGAGCAGCGACACGTCCTGTGTGCCCACCTGCCAGCTCATCTGCGAGAGATCGAGCGGCTGCTGCTTCACGAGCGTCACGAAGTCGCGCAGATGACCGCTCCACGTCGTGGTTGCGTCCGCGAGCTTCTTTTGCAGTGCGAGCGCGTCGCCGCCCTGCTCCTGCGCGTGTTGCTGCAGCTGGCTCATGCCTTGCTCCAGCGCGCCGAGATCCTTGTCGATATCCTGGCCCAGTTCGTCGCGCTCGCGCGCCGTGGTCGCCGTGAGCAGCATCTTCTGGGCGCGGCTCGCGCGCAGCACGTGACCGCGCGCTTCCTCGGCGGCGCGGCTCGCGACGTAGCCCTGTTCGTAGATCGATTGCGTCGAGCCGTTGAGGCGGCTGATTTGCGCGAGCGAAATGGCGCCGATGGCGAGTGTGCCGATCAGCACGAGTGCGAAGGCGAGGCGCAGCGTGGCCTTCACGGAAAGCCGCGAACTGCGCGTTGCAGCGCCAGTGCGTCCACCGTTGTGCAACTGCGCGTTCGCCGCGCTGCCCGCCGGATCCTGCGGCACGAAGCCCGCGTGCCTGCCGCCTTGCGATACTGCTTTCATTTTGGTCCCCAGCATTGTTGTTCGGCTTGGCGCCATCGTTCGTGATTTGCGTTACGCCTCAACTCCGGTCTACGGCACGCCGTCGCGCAATCTTTAACCCCCGTCGCGCGCGCTGCGGCTCGTATTCCGGCCCCGTATTGCGCACCTCGTGGGCGCGCACATCGGCGGTTTATACATGGCCAAAATGAAACGCCAAAAATCCCGGATCAATTTCGAGTATCGGCTCCAGTCCCTTGCGGCATTGGGCCGCAGGCAACCGCGCATCATCCGTGTTCGATTCGTGTCCGATTCTCGACAAATCTTGTCCGTACAGTTCGAGCAAGACACATTACACTGCGCTCATAACTCTTATACATGTCCTTTCATGCCGTCGCCGCTGCCCGCCTGGAGCGGTGCCCGCTGAATACTCTCTGCTGCTACCGAACATATGGAAACCAGTCTCGACAAGCGCGCCCTGCCGGGCGCCGCCGCGGGTTCGTCCGCGGCCGCCCCCGCCCCCGCCACGGGCGCGGTGCAACGCACCGTCTATTCGGTGCTCGGTGCGATCAGCTTCTCGCACCTGCTCAACGACATGATCCAGTCGCTGATCCTCGCCATCTACCCGATGCTCAAGGACAACTTCTCGCTGTCGTTCACGCAGATCGGCCTCATCACCCTCACCTACCAGATCACGGCATCGATGCTGCAGCCGCTAGTGGGCGTCTATACCGACAAGCGGCCCCTGCCGTATTCGCTGCCCGTCGGTATGGGCTTCACGTTGTGCGGCCTCCTGCTGATGTCGGTCGCGCCGACCTTCGGCGTGCTGCTCGTGGCAGCGGCGCTGGTGGGCTGCGGCTCGTCGGTGTTCCATCCGGAATCGTCGCGCGTGGCCCGCATGGCCTCGGGCGGCCAGCACGGTCTCGCGCAGTCGCTCTTCCAGGTGGGCGGCAACGCGGGCTCGTCGCTCGGGCCGCTGCTCGCCGCCTTGATCGTCATTCCGCATGGCCAGCGCAGCATCGCGTGGTTCTCGGCGGCGGCGCTCGTCGGCATGGTCGTGCTCACGCAGATCGGCCGCTGGTACAAGTCCCATCCCGCGATGAAGAAAAAGCGCGCCGAGGTGCCGCACGTCGTGCTGTCGCGAGGACGCGTGGCGGGCGCCATCAGCGTTCTCGTGCTGCTCGTGTTCTCGAAGTATTTCTACCTCGCGAGCATCAACAGCTACTTCACGTTCTATCTGATCGACCGTTTCCACCTCTCCGTGCAAGCCGCGCAGATCCATCTGTTCGTGTTCCTCGCCGCCGTTGCCGCAGGCACGATCATCGGCGGTCCGGTGGGCGACCGTATCGGCCGCAAGTACGTGATCTGGGGCTCGATTCTCGGCGTGGCGCCCTTCACGCTGCTGCTGCCCTACGCCAACCTGTTCTGGACCGGCGTGCTCACGGTCATCATCGGCGTGGTGCTGGCTTCGGCGTTCTCGGCCATCCTCGTTTATGCCCAGGAGCTGATTCCGGGCAAGGTGGGCATGGTCGCGGGTCTTTTCTTCGGCTTTGCGTTCGGCCTCGGCGGTATCGGCGCGGCGGTGCTCGGCCAGTTGGCGGATGCCACCAGCATCGGTTTCGTCTACAAGGTCTGCTCGTTCCTGCCGCTCATCGGCATCCTCACCGTGCTGCTGCCCGACGTGGAAGGCAAGCGCGCGAAGAAGACAGCCTGAGCGCGGCAGCACGCCACACGGCTCAGCAGAACGGCCGGATGCCCCTCGGGGCTCCGGCCGTTTTACTTTATGCGCCTGCGCACGCTTTGCCCCGCCGCGACTTCGTACTAGGCTTGTTGTTGGCCGCCGCCGCCCGCCAGCCAGCCATCCCGGCCAGGTCTTGCGAAACGCGGCGCTTTCGAGACGCCCGCGCGCGAGGTTCGCCATGCAACTGTCCACGGTAGAGATCGAAAAGCCCGAAGCCACCAACTTCATCCTTGGCCAGACCCACTTCATCAAATCCGTCGAGGATCTGCACGAGGCCCTCTACGGCACGGTGCCGGGCATCCAGTTCGGCCTCGCGTTCTGCGAGGCGTCGGGCAAGCGGCTCGTGCGGCGCTCGGGCACGCAGGACGCGCTCATCGAGATGGCTACGCAAAACGCGCTGCGCATCGCCGCCGGTCACTGCTTCATCGTCTTTCTCGGCGACGGCTTTTTCCCCATCAACGTGCTCAACGCGATCAAGGCTGTGCCCGAGGTCTGCCGCATCTTCTGCGCCACCGCGAACCCCACGCAGGTGCTGATCGCGGAAACGGATCAAGGGCGAGGCATCGTCGGCGTGGTGGACGGCATGCCGCCGCTCGGCGTCGAGGCCGAGGACGACGTGCGCTGGCGCAAGGACCTGTTGCGCGCGATCGGCTACAAGGCCTGAGCGCCCATGACAACGCTGCGCGCGGCAATCGAGCGGCAGACGGCGTACGCGCTCGCGTGTGGCGCGCTCCATCCCATCGAGACCGCGCATACCTTCATCGACGATGGCGGCATGCGCTTCTACGTGCGCGTAGCCGAGAATCTTGCGCGCAAGGAGGTGGCACGGCTCACGCCGCAGACTTCAGCTGCGTCCAGTTCGCAGCCTCCGCGCGATCCGTTCTTGCCTTACGAGCCCGATCTCTTCGTCGGCGACCTGTCGCCCACGCACGTCGCGCTGCTCAACAAGTTCAATGTGATCGACCAGCACCTGCTGATCGTGACGCGTCATTACGAGCCGCAAGAAGCGCTGCTCGACGCGGCGGACTTCACCGCGCTCATAGAGGCGCTGCGCGAGATCGACGGTCTCGCGTTCTACAACGGTGGCGCGGCGGCTGGCGCGAGCCAGCCGCACAAACATTTGCAGATGGTGCCGCTGCCGCTCGCAGACGACGGGCCTCACATGGCGCCCCTCGAAGCTCTGCTCGGCAGCGCGCAGGCGGTTCACGGCGCGCGTCCCATCGCGATCGTGCCAGGGCTCGCGTTTGTCCATGCATTCGCGCGCCTCGATCTCGGCCCCGACAAGGGCACGCCGGACGCCGCCGCGCTGGTCGCACTCGACTGCTATCGCGCGCTGCTGGACGCCGCGGGCGTGCCCGCTGTCGACGTGGGTGGCGCTGCGCATCAGGGCGCGCCGTACAACCTGCTCGTCACGCGCAGGTGGATGCTGGTCGTGCCGCGCACGACGGAATGCGTCGAGGGTATCTCGGTGAACTCGCTCGGCTTTGCCGGCTCGTTCTTCGTGCGCAACGCGGCGCAGTGGCAGACGCTCGCGCAACTCGGCCCGATGGCAGCGCTCGAACGCGTAAGCGTGGCGCGCTAAGGCACGCTCAGGCTCGATGAAGCGCGTTTAGCGCGCGATAACGAGCGGCTCGAGCGCCGAGCGCAGCGCATCGGGCAACGCGCTCACGGGCCGGCGCGTCACGCGATCGACGTAGACGTGCACGAAATGGCCCTGTGCCGCGGGCGCGTCCTCGCCCTCGCGAAAGAGCCCGACTTCGTAGCGCACGCTCGACGAGCCGAGACGCGCGACGCGCAGCCCCGCCTCCACGCGCTCCGGAAACGTGAGCGGCGCGAAGTAGTTGCACTGCGTTTCGACCACGAGCCCGATCGTCGTGCCCTGCTCGATGTCGAGCGCGCCCGCGCGAATCAGATACTCGTTCACCACCGTGTCGAAGTAGCTGTAGTAGACGACGTTGTTCACGTGGCCGTAGACATCGTTGTCCATCCAGCGCGTGCCGATCGGCAGGAAATGGCGATACCCGGAGCGGGCAACGGTGACGGGTCGGTTCATCGGCGTGATCCTGGGAAGGCGTAGCGGGAAAGCGTCGATCGTCTCGCGGCCATCACTGGCCCGGACGCTCGACAAACTCGAACGGCAGGCCGCGCCGACGCATCCATTCGCCGAGCGCCTGGCCCGTGCCCGCGCGCCACGGCCGCAGCTTCGCGGGCTCGACGAGGCGGTATTCGAGCAGCTCCGGCGAGAGCGCAATCGTGCCCGACGCCTTGACGTGATACGCGATGATCAGCTCGTTCTTGCGGATGAACTCGTACACGCCAACCAGTTCGACGCTCTCGGCGCGCAGGGCGGTCTCTTCACGCACCTCGCGCGCAATGCCCTCTTCGGGCGTCTCGCCATTTTCGAGAAAGCCGGTGATGAGCGCAAACATGCCTTCGGGCCAGGCGGCGTTGCGCGCGAGCAGAATGCGGCCCTCGTACTCGACGATCGCCGCCACGACGGGCAGCGGGTTGTTCCAGTGGACGTAGCCGCAGGCATGGTCCGGGCAGGCGAGACGCACACGGCCACCTTCGTGATCGGGATCGGAGCGCTCGGTCAGGGGCGTGGCGCAGCGCGGGCAAAACTGGTAGTCGCTCATGGGGGAAAAGGTGCGGGTCGATGGCGCTGAGAACCAGCCGCGCGGCCCGGCGGGCACGCTCGCGGCTCGCGCGAAAGCGTCCATTTTAGTGCGCTATCGGCTCGCGCGTGCGGCTGAGCAAAAGCGGGGCGACGCCCCGTCCCCATGTGTTTTCACCCGGCGCACGACTTGACGGCTCACACTAGCGCGCCGCCTCGCGCGTATGCCAGACCCGCCATAGGAGCCCGATCGCGCCGGCCACGAGCGCGCCCGCCGCGAGCCATAGTGAAGGCGAGAATGAGCCCGTCGACGCCGCGAGCGGCGCGGCCACGAGCGGCCCCGCGATCTGCCCGATGCCGTAGGCCGCCGTCGCATAGCCCATCAGCGCGGCCGCATGCTCGCCACGCAGCAGGCGCGCCTCGCGCATCGCGAAGAGCGTGATCGCCGTGAACGGCAGGCCGATCAACACGCTGCCGAACGAGAAGCCCGCGGCGTTGGGCCAGACGATACCGAGCGCGATACCCACGGCCTGCAGCACATAAGCGCCCGCCAGCATCAAGCGGTTGTCCCAGTGCAGCGGGAAGCGCGCCGCCAGCAGCGCGCCCGCGATCAGCGCCGCGCCGAACATCGGCCAGAACAGGTCGGGCCATGCCGACCCGGGCAGCGCGTGGCGCGCGATCACGGGCAGGAACGTCGCCGTGATGATGTAGCCGAAGCCGGGCACGCCGTAGAGCAGCACGAGCCAGAAGGCATCGGCGCGACCGCCTTCGCGCGCCTCGTGCGCCATGGTTGACTTGGTGCTCGCAGCGCTCGCGGCGGCGCGCGGCGCCAGCGCACGCATGTCTTCGCCAAACGTGGGCCAGACGACCACGGCGAGCAGCGCGCTGATCAGCCCGAAGCCTATCCACCCCGTCCGCGCGCCGAGACCGCCTGCCGCGCTCACGAACAGCCCGGTCGCGATGATGCCGACGCCGGGACCGGTGTAGATCACGCCGCCCCACGCGTTCGCGCCCAGTTGCGCGAGCCGCCGCAGGCCCCATTGCGAGGCGAATACGAAAGTCCATGCGCTCACCGCGCCCGCCAGGAAGCGCACCACCGCCCAGATCCAGAATTGCTCGGTGAGGCCCATCGCGAGTGTGAGGAGCACCGTGGCCACGAGGCCCGCGCGCACGATCCTCGCTGGCGCCATGCGCAGCGCGACGCAACTGATCGCGCCAACGAAGTAGCCCGCGTAGTTCAGCGATGCGAGCCAGCCGCCATGGCGCAGGTCGAGTGCGCCGCCGTGCAGCATCAGCGGCAAGAGCGGCGTAAAGGCGAAGCGCCCGACACCCAGCGCGACGGCGAGGGTCACCATGCAGGCCAACGCCGCGCGGCGTCCGGCATGCGGGCGTGGCTCGGAAACGTGGATGGCGCCGGGGACGTAATCGTTCATGAGTTCAGTGGGTTAAGCGACTGCCTACCATCGTAGGCGATTCTATCGTTCACGAAAAATGAATTATCATGATTCGATGCATTCCGAGGAGAGAACCATGGACCTTGCCGAACTGGCGATTTTCCGGGCAGTCGTGCGGGAAAACGGCGTGACGCGGGCCGCCGCCAAGCTCAACCGCGTGCAGTCGAATGTGACCACGCGCATCAAGCAGCTCGAAGATCAGCTCGGCACGCCGCTCTTCACGCGCGAGGGTCGCCGCCTCATTCTCACGCCCGCTGGCGAAACCCTGCTGCCCTACGCCGAGCGTCTGCTCGCGCTCGCCGACGAAGCGCGCCATGCGCTGAAGGCCGGGCGCCCGGCGGGACGCCTGAGGCTCGGCACCATGGAGAGCGCTGCGGCAAGCCGTCTGCCAGGCCTCCTCGCGCACTATCACCAGGCATGGCCCGAGGTCACGCTCGAACTGGAAACGGGCACGACTGGCACGCTGATCGAACGTCTGCGCGAATACGAAATCGATGCCGCGCTGATCGCCACGCCGCTCGCCGGCTTGCCGGACCCCGACGTGTTCGACCTCGTGCCGGTCTATCGCGAGGAACTCGTGATGCTCACGCCGCGCGGGCACCGGCCAATCCGCCAGCCCGGCGACATCGCGCTCTCCACGCTCGTCGCGTTCGAGCGCGGTTGCGCGTATCGCGCCTATGTCGAGCGCTGGTATCTCGAACACGGCATCCGGCCGTCACGCGTACTGGAGCTGGGCTCGTATCACGCGATCGTCGCGTGCGTGGCAGCGGGCGCGGGTGTGGCTGTCGCGCCGCGCTCGGTGCTCGAACTGCAACGCAGTGCCGACGAGGTCACGATGCATTCCCTTGGCAAGCTCGGTCAGATCGACACGCTGCTCGCCTGGCGGCGGGGCCACTTTTCGCCCGCCCTCGGCGCATTGAAGGAAGCGCTGCTGGAGCATGCGCAACGCACAGGCAGCGCGGCGTTGCCACTAGCGGGTGAAGCTGCAGCCACAAGCCTTCACGCCATATAGGCGGCGCGAGAAGCAAAAAGGGCTGCCCTCACGGACAGCCCTTTTTCGTCGCAAAGCGGCAATCAAGCCGCGACGCGCCGACTTACAGCTTCGCTTCGACCCAGCCCTTCACGCCGGCAAGCGCGGCCGGCAGGTTGGCCGGCTCGGTGCCGCCAGCCTGCGCCATGTCGGGACGGCCGCCGCCCTTGCCGCCCACCTGCTGGGCGACGAAGTTCACGAGTTCGCCGGCCTTGACCTTCTTGCTCGCCTCGGCGGTTACACCTGCGATCAGGCTAACCTTGCCGCCGTCCACAGCCGCCAGCACGATGGCCGCGCTCTTGAGCTTGTCCTTGAGCTTGTCCACGGTCTCGCGCAGCGTCTTCGAATCGGCGCCATCGAGCGTCGCGGCGAGCACGTGCACGCCGTTCACTTCGATCGCCTGGCCCACGAGCTCGTCGCCCTGGCTCGAAGCGAGCTTCGACTTGAGCGCGCCCAGTTCCTTTTCCAGCGACTTGACCTGGTCCTGCACCTGCGCGATGCGCTGCGTGAGCTCCGAGGGCTGCGCCTTCAGCGCCGCCGCTGCCGCGTTGATGTTGGCGTCGAGGTCCTGCACGAAGCGCACGGCGTTGTCGCCCGTGATCGCTTCCACGCGGCGGATGCCCGCGGCCACGCCGCCTTCCATCACGATCTTGAAGAGGCCGATGTCGCCGCTGCGATGCACGTGCGTGCCGCCGCACAGCTCGCGCGAGAAGCCGAGGTCGAGCACGCGCACTTCGTCGCCGTACTTCTCGCCGAAGAGCGCCATCGCACCGCCCTTCACGGCATCGTCGTACGACATCACGCGCACGATGCCGGGCGCGTTCGCGAGCACTTCCGCGTTGACGATCTGCTCGACGCGGCGAATTTCGTCGTCCGTCATCGGCGCGTTGTGCGCGAAGTCGAAGCGGGTTTTATCCGCGTCGACGAGCGAGCCCTTCTGCTGCACATGCGAACCGAGCACTTCGCGAAGCGCCTTGTGCATCAAGTGCGTGGCCGAGTGGTTGCGCGCGGTGCGGGCGCGGCGGATGGCGTCGATTTCCGCCTTCACGACGTCGCCAACCTTGAGCAGGCCTTGCTCGAGCGTGCCGTGGTGGCCGCTTACGTCGGCCTGAACCTTGAGCGTGTCGGCGACGGCGAAGCGGATGCTCGCGTTCGAGATCACGCCCTGGTCGCCCACCTGGCCGCCCGATTCCGCGTAGAACGGCGTATGGTCGAGCACGACCACGGCGTCCTGACCCGTCTTCACTTCGTTGACCGAAGAACCGTCCACGTAGAGCGCGACGACCTTCGCATCGTCGAACACGATCTCTTCGTAGCCGTGGAACGTCGTCTTCGCGCCCGAGTATTCGAGGCCCTGCGTCATCTTGAACTTGCCCGCCGCGCGCGCCTGCTCGCGCTGACGCGCCATCGCATCGTCGAACGCGGGCTCGTCGACCGTCACGTTGCGCTCGCGGCAAACGTCGGCCGTGAGGTCCAGCGGGAAGCCATACGTGTCGTGCAGCTTGAACGCGAGTTCGCCGTCGAGCGTCTTGCCGCCCTTGGCTTCGAGGTCCGCGAGTTCGCCTTCGAGGATCGACATGCCGTGCTCGATGGTCTCGAAGAAGCGTTCTTCTTCCTGGCGCAGAACGTCGGTCACGCGTTGCTGCGCTTCGGCGAGTTCCGGATAGGCGGCGCCCATTTCGGCGACGAGATCCGCCACCAGCCTGTTGAAAAACGCGCCCTTCTTGCCGAGCTTGTAGCCGTGGCGGATCGCGCGGCGCACGATACGGCGCAGCACGTAGCCGCGGCCTTCGTTGCCGGGAATCACGCCGTCGACGATCAGGAACGAGCACGCGCGGATGTGGTCAGCGATGACCTTCAGCGAATTGTTCGTGAGATCGGGCGTGTTCGTTTCGCGCGAAGCCGCCTTGATGAGATTCTGGAACAGGTCGATCTCGTAGTTGCTATGCACGTGCTGGAGCACGGCCGCAAGGCGCTCGAGACCCATGCCCGTATCGACGCACTGCTTGGGCAGCGGCGTCATGTTGCCCTGGGCGTCGCGGTTGAACTGCATGAACACGAGATTCCAGATCTCGATGAAGCGGTCGCCGTCTTCTTCGGCAGACCCCGGGGGGCCGCCCCAGATTTCCGGGCCGTGGTCGTAGAACACTTCCGAGCACGGACCGCACGGGCCGGTATCGGCCATCTGCCAGAAGTTATCCGAGGCGTAGCGCGCGCCCTTGTTGTCGCCGATGCGGATGATGCGCTCGACCGGCACGCCGATTTCCTTCGCCCAGATATCGAAGGCTTCGTCGTCTTCCTTGTAGACGGTAACGGTCAGCTTCTCCGCCGGCAGCGCGTAGACCTTGGTCAGCAGTTCCCAGCAGTAGTGAATCGCGTCGCGCTTGAAGTAGTCGCCGAACGAGAAGTTGCCGAGCATCTCGAAGAACGTGTGGTGACGCGCCGTGTAGCCGACGTTCTCGAGGTCGTTGTGCTTGCCGCCGGCCCGCACGCTGCGCTGCGCGGTCGTGGCGCGCGTGTACGGGCGCTTCTCGGTGCCGAGGAACACGTCCTTGAACTGCACCATGCCCGAGTTGGTGAAGAGCAACGTAGGGTCGTTGCCCGGCACGAGGCTCGACGAGCGCACGATCGTGTGGCCCTTCGATTCGAAGAACTTGAGGAATTTCTCGCGGATGTCGGCGGCTTTCATGGCGTGCGTTGGGTCCTTCTCGGAGCGTCCTGTGCTGAATCTTGTCGTGATCGGGGGCCCGGCCTGCGGCAAAAACCCCGGTGCTGAATCGAACGATTATACGGGATCGTCGCGCGCTCGCGGCGGCGCGTCCGGCGTGGTTTGCATGCGCGCGACAAGGCGTGCTGCGACGCGACGGGTCGACCGACCATGTTCCGCAGTGCGGAACCTTGTACCGAATATTGACGCGTGTCGCGCCTTTTCGCTTACTATGGGCGGCATCGGCCAGCGCGCGACGTGCGCACGCGGCCCGCCTTAGAACGACATTGGAAGACACAGCATGGGCGCTCTTAGCCATATCCGCGTACTCGATCTCACCCGCGTCCTCGCCGGACCGTGGTGCGCACAGACCCTCGCCGACTTCGGCGCCGACGTGATCAAGGTGGAGCGCCCCGGCGCCGGCGACGACACGCGCCACTGGGGGCCTCCGTACCTGAAGACGCCCGATGGCGCGGATACCGCCGAGGCTGCCTATTACCTCGCCGCGAACCGTAACAAGCGCTCGGTGACGGTGGACATCGCCACGTCCGAGGGGCAGCGCATCGTGCGCGAGCTGGCTGCGCAAAGCGATGTCGTGCTGGAGAACTACAAGGCGGGCCAGTTGAAGAAATACGGGCTCGACTACGCGTCGCTGCGTGAGGTGAAGCCCGACCTCATCTACTGCTCGGTCACCGGATTCGGCCAGACGGGACCCTACGCCTCGCGCGCGGGCTACGACTTCATCGTGCAGGGCATGGGCGGTTTCATGAGCATTACCGGCGAGCGCGACGCGCTGCCGGGCGGCGGCCCGCAAAAGGCGGGCGTCGCGATCGCCGACCTGATGACCGGCATGTATTCGACCATCGCCGTGCTCACCGCGCTCGCGCACCGCGACCGCACGGGCGTTGGCCAGTACATCGACATGGCGTTGCTCGACGTGCAGGTGGCCATGCTCGCGAACATGAACTCGAACTACCTGGCAAGTGGCAATCCGCCTGCGCGCTGGGGCAATGCGCATCCCAACATCGTGCCCTATCAGGCGTTCCAGACGAGCGACAGCTGGATCATCCTCGCGGTGGGCAACGACGGGCAGTTCCGCAAGTTCGTCGAGGTGGCGGGCCAGCCCGCGCTTGCCGACGACGAGCGCTTCGCGACCAATCCGGCGCGCGTGCGCCACCGTGACACGCTCGTGCCGATCGTCGCCGGGTTGATCCGCGCGCGCACGAAAGCCGACTGGATCAGCGCGCTCGAAGCCGCCGGCGTGCCGTGCGGGCCGATCAACAACCTCGCGGAGGTGTTCGAGAACGAGCAGGTGATCGCGCGCGGGCTGCAGGTCGATGTGCCTCATCCTTCGGGAGGCATGGCGCGGCTCGTGGGCAACCCTATCCGCATGAGCGAGACGCCGCCGCGCGTGGCGAGCCATCCGCCCACGCTCGGCGAGCATACCGATGCGGTCCTGCGCGAGGTGCTTGGCTACGGCGATGAGCAGGTGGCGGCGTTGCGGGGCAAGGGCGTGGTGTGACCGCCACGCCCGGGGCGGCTGCGCATGGCCGCCCTACTTCCCCGCCGACATCAGCCACGCCAGCCCCTGCGGCCAGTCATCGAGCCCGCTTTGGGCATTGATATGCCCGCGCGCGCCGATGTCGATCCAACGGCTGCCCCACGCCTGCGCGCAGTGCCTGGAAAACGCCACGCCGCCATAGGGATCGTCGCTGCTGGCGACCACGACGCTCGCAAACGGCAGCGCCGCCAGCGGCACCGGATCGAAGCCCCGCGCGTCGCGCGGAAATTCGGGACCGTGCGGATCGGGTAGCGCCACCAGCAGCGCGCCGGCCACCTTCGCGCGGGTCGCGGCGCTCGCGTGATGCGCAGCCCAATGCGCCACGGTCAGGCAGCCAAGGCTGTGGGCGGCGAGGCGCACGCCTGCAGGCGCGCGTTGCACGGCGGCCTCCAGCGTCGCGCACCAAGCCTCGCAGTCCGGGTGCATCCAGTCAGGCATCTGCACCCGTGTGAAGCCCGCGTGCGCGGCCTCCCAGCGCGTCTGCCAGTGCCCCGGCCCCGAATCCATATAGCCCGGCAGCACCAGCACAGGTGTTTCGCTCATCGTCACGTTTTTCCCCTCGGTTGTTGTGATCCGCGCGACGATCCGGCACCGGGACTGGCACGGCGGGTCGCGTCAGGTAGAATGGAAGACACCATCGGGTGCCCAGTTACGCGCTTTTATCCTTTTGACGGGCGCCCTCGAACGACTCCCTTTTCGCATGAATACCGAACGTAAAGACGCCGACCGCACGGACGCGCCTGCGGCATCCAATTTCATCCGCAACATCATCGACGACGACAACCAGTCGGGCAAGTGGGCGCAACGCGTCGAAACGCGCTTCCCGCCGGAGCCGAATGGCTATTTGCACATCGGCCACGCGAAGAGCATCTGCCTGAACTTCGGCGTGGCGAAGCGCTATGACGGCGTGTGTCACCTGCGCTTCGACGACACGAACCCGGAGAAGGAAGACGTCGAGTACGTCAACTCGATCATCGACGCCGTCGAGTGGCTCGGCTTCGAGTGGAAGAAGGACGACAAGGAGTACCTCTTCTACGCGAGCGACTACTACGACAAGCTCTACGAGTTCGCCGAGCTGCTGATCCAGCGCGGCAAAGCCTACGTCGATAGCCAGTCGCCGGAAGAGATGCGCGCGAACCGCGGCTCGGCCACGGAAGCCGGCAAGAACTCGCCGTTCCGCGATCGCTCCGTCGACGAAAACCTCGACCTGTTCCGCCGCATGAAGGCGGGCGAATTCGAGGAAGGCGCGCATGTGCTGCGCGCGAAGATCGACATGGCGTCGCCGAACTTCAACATGCGCGATCCGGTCATCTACCGCATCCGCTTCGCGCATCACTACCGCACCGGCGACAAGTGGTGCGTGTATCCGATGTACGACTACACGCACTGCATCTCGGACGCGCTGGAAAACATCACGCATTCGCTGTGCACGCTCGAGTTCGAAGATCATCGCCCACTGTATGACTGGGTGCTCAATGAACTGGCCGACGCCGGCGTGTTCACGCGCCCGCTGCCGCAGCAAATCGAGTTTTCGCGTCTGAACCTCACGTACGCCATCACGAGCAAGCGCAAGCTGCTCCAGCTCGTGACCGAAGGCCACGTGGAAGGCTGGGACGACCCGCGCATGCCTACCATCGTCGGCGTGCGCCGCCGTGGCTTCACGCCCGAGAGTATCCAGCTCTTCTGCGAGCGCATCGGCGTGACGAAGGTCGATTCGTGGATCGACATGAGCGTGTTCGAAGGCGCGCTGCGCGACGATCTCGACGACAAGGCCCCGCGTGCGACCGCCGTGCTCGATCCGCTCAAGCTCGTGATCGACAACTACCCTGAAGGCCAGTCCGAGGCATGCAGCGCGCCAGTGCATCCGCATCATCCGGAACGCGGCAATCGCGCGTTCACGTTTTCACGCGAGCTGTGGATCGAGCGCGAGGACTTCCAGGAAACGCCGCCGAAGGGCTATTTCCGCCTGTTCCCGGGTAACAAGGTGCGGCTGAAGTACGGCTTCGTCGTCGAATGCACGGGCGCAGAGAAGGACGCCGACGGCAACATCATTGCCGTGCATTGCAACTATTTCCCAGACAGCAAATCGGGCACCGAAGGCGCGAGCAACTACAAGGTCAAGGGCACGATCCACTGGGTCAGCGCCGACAACGCCGTGCCTGCCGAAGTGCGCCTCTACGATCGCCTGTTCCGCGAAGAGCAGCCCGACGCGGGTGGCCGCGACTTCCTCGAAGCGCTCAATCCGGACTCGATGCGCGTGGTGCAAGCGTATCTGGAACCGGGCGCACGCAATGCCGCGCCCGAAGACCGCTATCAGTTCGAGCGCCATGGCTACTTCGTCGCCGACCGCTACGATTCGAAGCCGGGTGCGCCGGTGTTCAACCGCATCGTCGGTTTGCGCGACAGCTGGGGCAAGTAAGGTCCGCGCCCGCCAGCAAGCAAAAAGCCCGCACGGATTCGTGCGGGCTTTTTTAATTTCGCCAGCGGCTAGCGAGAACGGCCTAAAGTCCGCGGTGCAATTCCACGAGCGAGAGCGACGTGTTAAACAGCCGCGCGAGACTGCGGCTCGCGTAGCCCTCCACTTCGCCGGGTAGGGTCCAGCGCCAGGCATCCATTTCCGGAATCATCACGCCGTCCTCGCGGCGCGGAAAGAGCGACACGCAAACGCAACGCGAGAGGTCGAGTTCATCGGCACTTGCGCGCGCGGCAAAGAGATGCAGATCCTTGTCGCGCCGGTACACATAGCGTCCAAGATCGACGAGCCGCGATTGCGCGACTTCGATGCCGGTCTCCTCGACCATCTCGCGGCGCGCGCTCTGCGATTCGGTCTCGCCGGGCTCCCCCTGCCCCTTCGGAATGTCCCAGTGATTCGTGCCGGTTGCGTGCGCGAGCAGCACGCGGCCTTCAGGATCGAGCAGCACGATGCCGCACGAAACGATCTTGCCGTTCACCGCGCGCTCAGTGCTGCTTCTGGAACACCCACGCGCCCTGGCCCGTGCGGCAGAAGTGCGGACGCAGCGTCATCGACTGGCCCTTCGCGTTGATAACGACCTCCGTGTCGCGGCACGTCTTGTCGCCTTCCTTTTGCGTATTCGACGTCGTGATGGTCGAGTTAATGCGCGTGCCATTGCGCGAGCCTTCGTTCGACCATGTCGTGCTCTCGCCATCGGCCTTGTGCTCGACGGCGTCGCGCACGGCGTTCTGGAGCGAGTTGTAGTCCTCCTGATTCATGAACGACATGGGCGTGTTGTTCAGAAAACCCAGATTGGCGGCATGCGCGCTGCCCATGCCAATCGTGACAAAGAGCGCCGCGCCCAGGGCGCTCAGCGTGTGCAGGGTTCGGGGCATTCTCGACATTTCGTGTTCTCCTCGACGGACTGAACGAATCGGCGAAAAGCATAACACGCGCCCTTTTTTCGGCTCGCCCAGCAAGGCCGCGCACGCGGCCGGTTCGTTTTCGGACTGATCTGATGGTGAGGGATGGTGTCGATCACTACGATGGGTCCGTCGCCCTCTTACACCCAATCAGGAATATCTGACATGACCTACACCATTGCACTACGGGTCTTTGCGGTCCTGCTGGCCCTTATCTGCATCGGCCTGATGTCCTTCGTCGCGCACTACACTCACGCGCCGCAAACGCAGGCGCCCGGCCCGAACCTGACACTGCGCCCCGAGCGCGCGCTGCGCTGGCCGGACACTGCTGTGCGCATCGGCACGGTCGCGTTGCTCGTCTCCTTCCTCGTGCTCACCGGCGCCTGCCTGCTGGTCGCAGGCATCTGACGCAGCGCGCTCAGTCCACATTCAGCGCGCCCGTGGCTGCCAGCCGTCGGTGAGTGTGTCGAGAAACGCGATCACGTCCTTGATTTCGGCGTTGCTGAACACCGGTGCGTCGCCCGGCTTGCGATCGAACGGCGGGTCCGTGTTGAGATTCACCCAGTAGCGGCGCGGCAAATCGTCGAACTTCTGCACCCTGCCCTTCACCACCGGATAGAACTCCTCCGGATTCGTATCGCGCCGCGCATAGAAACGCAGCACGTCTTCCAGCGAGTGATAGATGCCGTTGTGGAAGAACGACTTCTTGAGCGCGACGTTACGCAGCGTCGGCGTGCGGAAGAGCCCGCAAAATTCCGCGCGGTGATCGAGGTCCGTTCGTTCCGGGCCGCATGCACCCAGATCAAAAAACCTTCGGTCGTGATTCACGGCAAGCGCACGGTTGCGCGGCACGCCCACAGCGATCAGACCGAAGTCGCTGAATTGCGGAGGCGAGCCGTCCTTCGCACGCTGGCTGATATGGCAGCTCGCGCAATTGCCCTTCTTCTCGTCGTTGAAGAGTTGCAGCCCGCGCAGCTCGGCGGCGCTGAGCGTAGCCTTGCCGCCCAGGTACGCGTCGTACTTGCTCGTGTACGGATAAAACACCTCGGGCGACTGCTCGAATGTCTCCAGTGACTTCAGCACGGCCCTGAAAGTCGCGTCGTCGTCAGCCAGGACGCTCGCGCCGAATGCCTCTCGAAATGCCTGTGCGTAAGGCGCCGCCCGCACGGCCTCGGCCACCTTCTTCGGCGAACTCGCCATCTCGAACGTCGAGAGCAACGGAATGCGCGCCTGGTCCGAGCCGCGATCGACGCGGCCGTCCCAGGTGAGCCCGCCGGTCGGGCCCGCATCGACACTTTCATCGCCTTCGTCGTCGGAGTCGTGATAGTGCTCGGCGAACGCCGGCACTGCCTGCAGATACTTGAGCGTCGGCACGGCGCGCATGCCAGGACGTTGCATGTCCACGCCGCCGATCTGCACGTCGAGCGCGTTGGTCGGCGTGAACGCATGGTCGGGACTGTGGCACGACGCACAGGCCATCTTGCCCGAGCCCGAGAGCGACGCGTCGAAGAACATCTGCTTCCCAAGCACTGTCATGCGGCGCACCTGAGCGTAAACCTCCGCACGCGTCTGTCCGCCTTGCGCGGGTGCGGCGATCTTCATCAGCTTCACGCCCTGTGCGGCTCGCGCGTTCGCATTGGCGTCTTGCGCACGCGAGGCGCTGCCCGATGCGCCTGTCGTTGCATCGGTATTGGCCAAACCAGACGTGCTGCCGTCGCACGCCATCAGCAGCGACGACAGCACCGCCGCCATCACGAAAAGCCCCGCTGGGCGGCGTGCGCCGCCGTGCGATCGAGCCCGCGTCTCACTTTGTGTTCGCGCCGAACGACGCGCCAATCTACGCAACATGCCTGGTCCCCGAAGCTTGAGCGCGACGCGCGCGTGGCGCCGCTGTCGTGCGAATGCCGATGCGCTCACCCGCACACCGAAGTCGCGAAATCGTATGTCAGGGATGTGACGCTCAAATGACGTGCAGTAAGACAGATGTCATGCAATCAAAGGGTATGAAAAAGCTAAACGCAATTATTTACATATTGCTGTCAAATTCCGTTGCGACACTGCGCCTCGCCCGAAGGCCGGTGTCATTCGCGCCGGCCTCCATGCGGGCCCCCAACGCGAGAGAGAGAAAAATGATCAACAGAAAATGGTTCTATGCCACGCCGATCGCGATAGCGGCGGCGACCCTGGCCATCGCAGCTTGCGGCGGTAACGACAGCAGCAAGCCGGGCCTTTCGTCGGTGAAGAACATCGTCGTGATCTACGCGGAAAACCGCAGCTTCGACAACCTGTACGGCAGCTTCCCGGGCGCCAACGGCCTGCAGAACGTGAGCGCGCAAAGCACGCAGCAGCTCGATCGCGACGGCTCCGTGCTCGCTACGCTGCCGACCGTCTGGAACGGTCTCACGCAAACGGGCGTCACGCCCGCGGTGACCGCGGCGATGACCGAGAACATGCCGAATGCGCCGTTCGCCCTCGACGACGCGAAGGGCTACAACGTGCCGCTCTCGGTCACGACGCGCGACCTGTATCACCGCTTCTACGAGAACCAGATGCAGATCCACGGCGGCAAGAACGACATGTTCGCGGCCTATGGCGACTCCGGCGGTCTCGTGATGGGGCACTACACGACGAGCGCCGAAAAGCTGCCGCTCTGGAAGATCGCCCAGCAATACACGCTCGCCGACAACTTCTTCATGGGCGCGTTCGGCGGCTCATTCCTGAACCACCAGTGGCTGGTCTGCGCGTGCACGCCGTACTACGCGAACGCGGACACGAACCCTGCCAAGCCGACGATTTCAGCCGTGGACGCCGACGGCGTCTCGCTCACGCTCGCGTCGAACTCGCCGAAGTCGGCACTCGATGGCATTCCGAAGTTCGTGAAATCGGGCAATCTGACGCCGGACTTTTACGCGGTCAACACGATGCAGCCGCCGTATCAGCCGAGCGGCAACGCATCGGCTTCGGGCGGCGACGCGAACCTGGCCGACCCGTCGAACGCCTCCACGATGCCCGCGCAAACGGCGCAGAACATTGGCGACCTGCTTTCGAACGCGGGCGTGACGTGGGCGTGGTACGGCGGCGCGTGGGGTGCGGCCGTGAGCGCAGCGCAGAACAGCACCTCGGGTGTGATCTATGGCGCGAACATGACGGCGCCGAACTTCCAGCCGCACCATCAGCCGTTCAACTACTTCGCGAACTACGCGCCGGGCACCGACGCGCGCGCGAAGCACCTGCTCGACGGTGGCATGGACGGCACGGAATTCATCAAGTCGATCGACGCAGGCACGCTGCCGGCAGTGTCGTTCTACAAGCCGCAGGGCAACCTGAACGAGCACGCGGGCTACACGGACGTGACGAGTGGCGACCAGCACATTGCCGACGTCATCGCGCATCTGCAGAAGAGCCCGCAGTGGAACAACATGGTCGTGGTCGTCACCTACGACGAAAACGGCGGTTTCTGGGATCACGTTGCGCCGCCCAAGGGCGACCGTTGGGGTCCGGGCTCGCGCATTCCGGCGCTCATCATCTCGCCGTATGCGAAGAAGGGTTACGTCGACCACACGCAGTACGACACGACCTCGATCCTGCGCCTCATCACGCGTCGCTTCTCGCTGCCCACGCTGCCGGGACTTGCCAACCGCGACGCCGCGCTCAAGAGCAACGGCGCCCAGCCGATGGGCGATCTGACCAACGCACTCGACGTCAAGCTCTAAGCGCGCAGAACCATCGGACCATCGATCACCGGATGTTGATCATCCGGTTTGACGGGCAGCCCTCGGGCTGCCTTTTTTATTGCGCCGGGGATTCGTCGCTCCCTATACGCCACATGCGCGCCCCATGCGCCAGCCGGGCCCTGAGCCGCGACGTTTGACCACGGATCCTACTCTGCGAGATGCACTACCTTACAGATTAATTACTGCGAAAATCTTGACGGAGGTCATTGTGAAATACGTCGAATCGGCTCTCCTGCCAGGCGAGAGGATCGTCTGCGGGGGACACCCCTGCTTCTGGGCGATGGGTCCGCGTATCACACTGAGCCTTTTGCTCATGGTTTGGGGCGTGCTCATCGGCACCATGGGAACGTCGCCGCTCGCCGCGGTGGGGTTTTTCGTCGCAGGGCTGGGCCTGTTCGGCGCCTCGCTTCTCGCCTGGTGGACGACGGAATTCGCCGTGACCAATAAGCGCGTGGTGGCGAAGTTCGGCGCGCTGCGTCGGCACACGGTGGAGTTGACGCTCGCGAAGATCGAGAGCGTGCGGGTCGAGCAAAGCCTGATTGGCCGGATATTCGACTATGGTTCGCTCGTCATTGGCAGCGGGGGCCTCATCGCGACACCGATTCCCGGCATCGCAAATCCGCACGAGTTTCGCCGTATGGTGTTTCTCGCGCAGGTGGCCGAGGAGCGAGTGCCGTTGCGGCTCGTGGCGTGAGAGTTTTGATTCGGCCTGGATGCGTGGTGCGTGAAAAAGCAAAAAGCCCGGCAGTGAATGCCGGGCTTTCTGTTTATTTGATCTGGCGCGACAGGAGGGGCTCGAACCCCCGACCCTCGGCTTAGAAGGCCGATGCTCTATCCAGCTGAGCTACTGTCGCGTGAACGTACGCAAGACCGCAAGCGGGCCTCGCGAAGACGGGGCTGGATTATACCGCGATCGTCCCACGCGGTCGCGCCTCGCTCGTCACGCTTGCCAAGGGCCTTCGCGGCAGATTCAAACCGGCTGCTGATGCAGCGCAAACCAAGCAAGGAAGATCGCGCCCGCGATCAGGCAATACGCGCCGAACGATGCGAGGCGCCCGCGTCCCTCGAAATATTTCATCAGAAACTTCACGCTCAGCCAGGCCGCGATGCCTGTGAGCACACCGCCGACGACCGCAGTCATCAGCTGATCTCGCGCGTGAAAGAGCTTCGGCAGCTCGAGCACGCCAGCCGCAAAGATGATCGGCGTACCGAGCAGGAACGAAAACTCCGCAGCCTTTTCGGCCGTGAGGCCTGCCGCGTTGCCGGCGATCATCGTGAGGCCGCTGCGCGAAAAGCCGGGAATGAGTGCGCCGATCTGCGCGAGGCCGACGAGAAATGCCTGGCGGAACGTGAGCTTCTCGGGCGGACGATGCGCGCGCGCACGCTGGAGGCGATCGCCGAACCACAGCAGCACGCCATTGACCATCAACGCGGCCGCGACAATGCGCAGATCGTGAAAGATGGCTTCGATGCGTTTTTCGAGCACGAGGCCAACAATACCCGTCGGAATCGTCCCGATGATGAGCGCCCACATCATGTGACCATCGTCGTTCTTGCGGCCGGCCAGCGAGTTGAAGAAGCCACTGATCAACGCGACCCAGCGCTCACGGAAATACCAGAGGAGAGCGACTGCGGTTCCTAGATGCAATGCGACGAGGAACGGCAGCAACTGCGGCGCGTGCTTGTCGATGTGCATACCGAACAGCGCGGGCACGAGCAGCGTATGGCCGAGACTGCTCACGGGAAACAGTTCGGTGACGCCTTGCAACACGCTCAGGAAGAATAGAAACCAGAGACTCACGCGCGGATCCTCGTAATGATGGTGTAAGGGGCCGGACCGCTGCGGAGCCGGTGCGGCAAAGCGCACCGATTATGCCTGGGCCGAATTGCAGCGCCAAGCCTGGAGACGGATTTGTCAGAAAAGTTACTGCGTCGCAACAAAATTGGCTGCGAATGCACGGATCCTGGCGCGAACGCGCGTGTCGTGCCGCGGGAGCCAAATGAGGAGGGACGGAACGCGGCGCGATTAGCGCGCCATCTTGTAGAAGAAATACGCGCTGCTGCCGACAAAGAGGCTGAACAGAGCCATGCTCATTGTCATTGCGAGGTCCATGGGGAGGTCTCCTGCGAAAATGCTCTGTGCGCTAGCGCACGATCATGCGGATTATGCTGACTCTCATCCTGCAACGACACCCACGCTTTCCCGACGAGGGTTTTCACGCATGAGAAAGCGGCGCAAAATCCGCCTGCCCGGCGCATACGTGCCGCCCTCCTTCCACCCACTCCAGGCCGGCCTATGAACGCTCATCCAGAACAGGACATCCTCACCCTCACCCGCGGTGCGTCGACGCTGCGTTTTGCGCCGTGGGCCGGTGGCCGTTTGCTCTCGTGGCATATCGAAGGCCGCCCGGTCATCGTGTGGCCGGAGAACGCAAATTGGGCCGAGCCGGCACGCGTTCGGGGCGGCAATCCGCTGCTTTTCCCCTTCCTCGGCCGCCATCGCGTGGACGGCCAGATCGGCCGCTGGCGCGACGCCCAAGGCGTGGTTCGCGATCTACCGATGCACGGCTTCGCGCGCGACCTGCCGTTCGCCGCGCAAATCGACGACGATGGGCACGGCCTGAAGATGACGCTCGTCGACTCGGATGCAACGCGCACCGGCTACCCGTTCGCCTTTCGCTTCGAAGCGGCCTACCGTCTGGCCGACGCGCATGCGCTCGACGTAACGCTCACCGCGACCAATACCGGCGCGCAGCGGCTTCCCTGGTACGCGGGCCATCATTTCTATTTCGCCTTGCCGCATGCCCAGCGCGCGCAGACGACACTCGACTTGCCGGCAGCCCAGCGCCGTCATCAACTCGCGGACGGTTCGATCAGCGCGCCCGAGCCCGGCAAGGCCCAATACAGGCTCGACGACGCAAGCATCATCGACCGCTTCCACGTGCTCGAGCCGACGCCTCCCGCCACGCCGGTGCGCCTCGTTACGCCGGGACTCGGCCGCGCGGTGACCATCGATCTGAACCGGCCCGGCTCGCTGCCCTGGTACGCCGTGACGACGTGGACGGAAGCCGCCGATTCCGACTTCTACTGCGTCGAACCCTGGCTTGGTCTGCCCGACGCTATCCACAACGGGCTCGGCCTGCGCTGGCTCGCGCCGGGTCAAACGGAGACGGCGACGTTGCGCATCGGCGTCGAGACGCTCGGCGGCTAATCGCGCCTGCCGGCCCCGTATGGGGCCGGCACGGGTAGGGGCGCTGCCGCTTTCGTCAGTCATTCGTCAGGCAAAACCCCAGTTGTGTTGGCAAACCCGCTAAAATCGGGCGTTTTGCCGGCGCGGCGGACCGTGGTCCGTCGAGGCAAGGTTATGCGAGGTTCAATGTTGGCACCAGGAATCAGACGGATTGCATGTGCGGCGCTTGTTGCGTTGGTCGCTGCTTGCGGATCGGCTCCGGTCGGCCCCGGCTTTTACCGCGTGGAACGCGGCGACACCGTGTACAAGATCGCGCGCAGCAGTCGCCAGTCCGTGCAGAACATCGTGCGCTGGAACAATCTGTCGAACCCCGACGCCATCGAAGTCGGCCAGGTGCTACGCGTGGAGCCGCCCGCCGGTACAGCGAGCGCCCGCACCAGTGGCGCGCCGCGTAGCGCCGCAACTGCCCCGCGCGAGAGCGCCAACGCTTCCGACAGTTCATCAGCGCCGTCATCTGCGGAGTCATCCGCGCCGTCGGCAGCGGCCGCGCCTTCTATTTCGCTTGTCTGGCCGACTAGCGGACAGGTCATCCGCGGCTTTGATGGCCGCAATTCGAAGGGCATCGACATCGCCAATGCGGCCGGCACGCCGATCGTCGCCGCCGCGCCCGGCACCGTGGTCTATGCCGGCAATGGTCTGCGTGGCTACGGTAACTTGCTGATCATCAAGCACAACGGCGATTACCTGACAGCCTATGCGCACAATCAGGCCTTGTTCGTGAAGGAAGGTCAAAGCGTCGCGCAAGGGCAAAAGATCGCGGAAATGGGCAGCAGCGACAACGATCGCGTGATGCTGCATTTCGAACTGCGATACCAGGGACGCTCGATCGATCCAACGCGACAACTCCCCGCGCGCTGAGACAGGCCGTTGCGACCAGCCAATCAAATGAACAAAAAAAAGCCCGGCATGGCGCCGGGCTAACGGGGGTTTGGCGCATATCGGCAAAGGACCGGTTTACCATGCGCCGAATCGCAATCTATCAACGGGCTTCCTGCGGCGCAATCACTTAATTAGCCCGAAAATGTGCTACGCCGCACGGATTATGTGTCGCATCACTTTTCAGCAACGAATGAGGATGCCGAATCAACTGCTCCTGCGCATGAAATCGCGTGCTTCAATGACACACAGCGACAAGTCGTCGAATGGCGCAAAGGCTTGCTGGACGGACCGTTCAAGCTCACGTAGATTGTTTTTTCGAGGGCTTTTTGCGAGCCCGAATCGCCGGTTTAAAGCACGACGCTTTTCGCATTTTTGAGGCAACCGGCTTTAGTGGGCGAGCGCACGCAACGGCGCATTTATTCGGTGTGGTGTACAAATCTGAAACACCAATTCGCAGCGCGCTTAGATCAGATGTTTGACTGATTTAATGTGGCTTATTGTCTGCATTTTGGCGACGTACGCCTGGATATCGACTATTAATGTGATTAATAGCGCCGAGCCGGCGTTCGCCATCCGGCCAGCGGTCGGCAGGCAGACTATCGTTTATAGTATCGGCCGCAACGAATTTCCAATCATCATGACTATCGAAGACGCCAATCCCAGTTCGACGTACGCCAGGCTGCTCGGCGAAACCGCCAAGATCGACTGGCAGGATCTCGAACGTTTCTTCGCTCAAGGCAAGCTGCTGAGCGTGGCGCGCGACCTCGACCTCGTAAGCGTCGCCGAGGCCATTGCCAACGACGACAGCGCCGTCGTTATGCAATGGCTGTCGTCAGGCCTCGTCGAGCGCATGCCGACAGAAACCGCAGCCGATTACGCGGCTCGCAAGCCGGAGTTGTGGGCGGTAGTCGTCTCGCCGTGGGTGTGCGTGCAGGAACGCGCTTGAGCGGCGCCGAGGCCCTGCCCGACCAGCGAGGTTGGCATCGACGCGTGCTGACGCTCGCGTTTCCCATCGTCCTCGCCAATCTCACGCAGCCCATCCTCGGCGCCGTCGACACGGCTGTGGCAGGTCACCTCGGCAGCGCGGCCGACCTTGGCGGCGTCGCGCTTGGCGGGCTGTTCTTCAACTTCGTGTTTTGGGGCTTCGGCTTCCTGCGCATGGGAACCACCGGACTCGTCGCACAGGCCTACGGCGCGGGCGACCTCCCCGCATTGCGTGCGAATGTCGTGCGCGCCCTGCTTCTAGCACTCGCGATCGGCGCCGCGATCCTGCTGATTCAATCTCCCTTGATCCGGTACACGCTCGCGGCCATTGGCGGCAGCGTCGAGGTGCAACGCAACGCCGGGGTCTACTGCCTCGCGCGCATCGGCTCGGCGCCGTTCGCCTTGGCTAACTATGTCGTACTCGGTTTTCTGCTCGGCACGCAGCGTGTGCGCATTGCGCTGCTTTCGCAGATCTTTATCAATCTCGCGAACGTCGTTGCCGTGCTCGCCTATGTGTACGGGCTGCGATGGGGCATCGCCGGCATCGGTGCGGCGACGGCAACGGCGGATACGCTTGGTTTTGTCTTTGGGGCCTGCGTACTGTGGAGGCTACGTCCTCGCGGGCTCGCGCCGCTTGCGCTGCAAGCCGTGCTCGAACCCGCGGCGCTCAAGCGCCTCGTCGCGATCAATCGCGATATCTTTCTGCGCACGCTTTGTCTGTTGGGCTCGTTTGGGTGGTTCGCGCATCTGGGCGCGAAGCAAGGCGACGCGATCCTTGCGGCGAACGCCCTGCTCCTCAACTTCCAGACCTTCATGGCCTACGGTCTCGACGGGTTCGCTCATGCAGCCGAGGCGCTGGTCGGTGCGGCGATCGGCGCAGGCAATCGCAATGCGTTCCGCCAGGCCGTGAAGATCAACCTGTTCTGGGCAACGCTAGGTGCCTTCGGTTTTTCCCTGATTTATTGGACCTGCGGCCCGTGGATCATCGCTCAGCTAACCAATCAGCCGGCGGTGCGTGCCGCCGCCCAGGCATTCCTCCCATGGGCTGCGCTTTCGCCGCTCATTTCCGTCTGGGGATTTCTGCTGGACGGCGTATTCATCGGGGCCACGCGAACACGCGAACTCATGCAAGCCATGGCTGTGTCGCTGGCTGTGTTTCTGTGCGCGTCCTGGGCACTGGTCGGGCCGCTCGGCAATCATGGACTGTGGATCGCCCTGCTCGTCTTCATGGCCGCGCGCGGTCTGACGCTCTCGCCCTTGCTGCCGCGCATCAGCGGCGCGATCGGCTCTATGTCTGCGCAGTTACGCTGAGCGCGCTCGCGCCCAGCATCGGCGCTTATTGAGCGGGTGGTGGGTTGTCGATGATCATCGGCGGCCGATCGTCGGTCGGCACGCCGTGGTAGTCGGCCGGATCCTGCGGCGGAGTGCCGTGGCGGTGGGTTGTTGCGTTGTCGGCGCATGCCGAAAGCAAAGCGGCTACTGCAAGGGCCAGATAAACACGGGACATCGCCTCAAATCCTTTCTGAATGATGATCCGATCAGCGCTCCAGGCGGATAGTGAAGCAGCCGAACTTGCTATTTTTTCCGTGGCGACACTGTTCTAAGATACGCACATGGCTGCAATTGACAGGAGGCTGCCATGGATGCCGAAACTATTGCGGGTCTGATCGGTCTTGCTGTGGGTCTGCTAGTTCTGCTCGGGCTATCGATTTTCGAATCGCGTGCCTACCGGAAGGAGCACGACGGCGAAGGCATGATGCATCACTGGCTGGCCGAGCATCACGTGCTCGACCGGGTTCGCCGCAGGCACTGAACCCAGCGCCGGCACCCGCCGGCGCGCACCTTGCCTGAATCTCACCGCGGCCAGTGGAGCTGGCCGTGAGGGAGCTTCGCTGTGTCGTTGCGTGAGCGGCAACCTCGCGCTTTCATCTCAACGCCCGCCGCAAACGCCAGAACCCCGGTTCTCGTTGGGAGAGACCGGGGTTCTGGACGTTACAGCATAAGGAGCCTGACGATTACCTACTTTCACACGGGCAATCCGCACTATCATCGGCGTGGAGTTGTTTCACGGTCCTGTTCGG
>NZ_CAJHCQ010000032.1 GCF_904848665.1 Paraburkholderia hiiakae | reverse complement strand
CTGCCGCCATTGAGATTCGCAGCGGCCTTCAGCAGGTCCTGCACGTCCTTCGTTTCGAATACTTTTGCGCTCATGGTATTTGTCTCCTGATACTTGCTGGTGCTTGCTGGTGCTTGCTGGTATTGGGGGGGAAATCAGCTCAAGCGTCGTTGTCCCTGATGGAGGACGGGTGGCGACACAACGGCGTCACCGTTATCTTCATGTACGGGAAAAGCGGCAACGCGGTGAGAATGTCATGCAGCTCTGCATTGCTCTCTACATCGAAAATGCTGTAGTTTGCGTACTCGCCCACCAGTCGCCAGATATGGCGCCACTTGCCGCTGCGCTGCAGCTCCTGCGAATACTCCTTTTCGCGCGCCTTGATTTGATCGGCGACGTTGGCTGGCATGTCGGCCGGGATGTTCACATCCATTCGTACGTGGAAAAGCATCGTCAAATTCCGTTTGTCAGGTGTCCAGATTACTTCGTCACTTTCATCAGGCCGTCGCGGGTGAAGCGCTTGACCTTCGCTTCGTCCAGTTCGATGCCCAGGCCCGGCCCGTTCGGCACCGTCAGCTCGAAGTCGCTGTAATCCAGCGGGGTAGTCAGAATCTCTTCGGTGATCAGCAAGGGGCCGAACAGTTCGGTGCCCCACTGCAGGTTGGCGAAGCTGGCGAACAGGTGCGCCGAGGCAACCGTGCTGAACGCGCCTTCGAGCATCGTGCCGCCGTACAGCTCGATACCCGCGGCGTCCGCGATCGTGGCCACGCGCTGCGCGGCGAACAGTCCACCGCTTTGTTCGATCTTGATGGCGAACACATCGGCGCCTTCGTTCTTCGCGATCTCGAACGCGCTTTCCGGCCCCTGCAGGATTTCGTCGGCCATCAGCGCCACCGGGAAACGGCGCATGAGGCGCGCAAGCGCCGCGGGTGAAGCGACCGGCTGTTCGACCAGTTCGCAACCTGCGTCGGCCAGCGCGGGAATCGCCCACGCCGCCTGCGTTTCGCTCCACGCCATGTTGACGTCCACGCGCACGGCGGCGCGCTCGCCCATCGCCTTCCTGATTTCGGCGACGTGCTTGATGTCGGTTTTCAGGTCTTTCGCACCGATCTTCAGCTTGAAGATCTTGTGACGGCGCACTTCGAGCATGGCCTCGGCTTCGGCGATGTCCTTTGCGGTGTCGCCCGACGCCAGCGTCCAGGCAACCGGCAGGCGTTCGCGGCGGCGGCCGCCCAGCAGTTCGCTCACCGGCACGCCAAGGCGCTTGCCCTGCGCGTCGAGCAGCGCGGTTTCCAGCGCGCACTTGGCGAAGTGATTGACCTTGACGAGCTTGCCGAGGTGCGCCATGAGCGCCTGGATGCGCGTGGCGTCCTGGCCGATCATCGCAGGGGCGAAGTAGGCGTCGATCGCCAGTTTCATCGCTTCCGGGCTTTCGGGGCCGTACGCCATGCCGGCGATGGTCGTGCCTTCGCCGATGCCGGTCACGCCATCGCTGCAGTACACCTTTACCAGCATCAGGGTTTGCCCGTACATCGTGGCGACCGATAGCTTGTGAGGGCGAATCGTCGGCAGATCTACCAGGCGGGTTTCAATACGTTCGATCGTCGCGGAAGTCATTAGGATTTCGTATTAACTACGCGTGGGGATTCAGGCCAGAAGTTAAAGACCGGTGCCACATCTGTCAAATCAATCATATATGGCGAGTATCATCCGCCTCATGGATTTTCATGGCGCAATTGCCGAGTTATAGTGCGGCGCAAGCCCGAGATGGTCGAGCAATCGCCCAAACTCGCCGAGCCTGCACTTCACGTACTCGGGCACTTCAACATCCGCGTAGTCGTAGAAGCCCTTGCCGTCGCGGATGCCGTCGCGCCCTTCTTCCATATGCCGCGTGACGATGGCGGCCGGTTCGAAGCGCTGACCGATCTCCTTCGCGAGGTAATGCGACGCGTAATAAAGTATGTCGCAGCCGCCCCAGTCGATGAACTCGAGCAACCCGAGGATCGAAAAGCGCAGGCCAAAGCCCGTACGCACGGCCATGTCGATGTCGTGCGCGCTGGCCACACCCTCTTCCACCATGCGCGCCGCCTCGTTCATGACGAGCGCCTGGAGGCGCGGCACGATATAGCCGGCAGACGGCGCGCATTCCACCGGCACCTTGCCCACGCGCCGCAGCAGGTCCTTTATCCGCGCGACGACCGCGTCGTCCGTGAGGCTGCCTCGGCTGATCTCGACGAGCGGCATCAGGTGCGCAGGATTGAGCCAGTGAGCGTTGACGAGCCGCTGCGGTTGCGTGACCGCCTTTTGCAGATCGGTGACGAGAAACGTCGATGTCGTGGATGCGATCGTTGCCGCATGATCGACATGCGCGCAGAGCCATGCGAACGCCGCCTCCTTGGCCGCCATCACTTCGGGTACCGCCTCGAACACAACCTTGCAGCCAGCAAGCGTGGCCTCGGCGCCAACGCGATCGAGCACGTCGACACGCGCGAGTGCTTCATCGGCCCCGCTTGCGTCGATGCGTCCGGACTCGACCAGCGTCAGCAATTGCCGCGCGATTTCGCCGCGCGCAGCCGCCGCGAATGCGGCGCGCGCCTGTGCATTGCGCTCCTTGAAATCGATGAGCGTCACGTGCAATCCGGCGAACGCGAACGCGAGTGCGATGCCCTGCCCCATGCGTCCCGCGCCGAGCACGTGGACGCGTTTTACGTCGGCGGCGCTGTGCGTCATGCGAGCCCCCGTGCCAGCAGATCGCGCATCGCTTCGCGCGAAAGTGAGGCCAGCCCGAGGTTTTCGAGCGTGCGACCCTCGCTGTACAGGTCGCGTCCCGAAACCGCGCTCGCTATGCTCAGCAGTCCTTGGGCGACGGGTGTCGGCACCCCGGCCCAGCGCCCCACCGACACGATGAACGAGAGGCCGAGCCGTGTGTCTTCCAGCATGTAGCGGTGCGCCTTCAGGTCGATGTACTCGCGCCAGTCGCCGCTGTCCGTGAGCTTGCCGTGCGCGCCGCGCCCATACATCCATTCGTCGCCCTCGCTCGCATAGTGGTCGGCGAGCGGAAAATGCGGCGCACCATATCCCAGCGCTTCGCGCACCGCCATGCGCTCGGCGTCGAGCGCATTCGTCACGCGGCGAATCGACGGCTGCGTGCCTTCGTTGTGAATATCCCACGCCTCGAAATGCTCGAGCGGCCCTGCGTTCATCATGATGAGCGGCGGGTGGATCACGGGCCCCGCGTTCATGAGCGCACCGCTTAGCGCGTCCTCGATCGGCTCGACGCTCGGGTAGCCCTCCTTGAGCACGGGGAACGCCCATTGCGCCGCGTTGGCGGGGAACACGCCGGTCGGCAGGCGTGTGGCGTAGGCACTGATGACCACGTCGTTTTCGCCGTGGCGCCGCACGAGATACGGCAGCGTGCCCGTTTCCGCGAACGCGACGCGCGCGCGGTTGCCCGCATCGGCCATCGCCTTCGCGAACACGTAGCTGCCGAACGTGCCCGGCGGCAGAAAGACCACTTGATCGTCGGCCAGGTGAGGCGCGAGCTGGCTTGCCAGCGATTCGTGCGTCGTGGACGGCAGCGGGATCACGATGAGCCGCGCCTCGCGCACCGCACGGCCGAGATCGTCGGCAAGGCGTATCGCGCCGCGCGCCTCGCCAACCGGTACCCGCCGCTTGCCGCGCCAGTCCTTCACGTTCAGTTCGCCGAGCTCGCGCAAACGCGCGCATGCGGCCGTATCGCGCCGCCACCACGTCACGTCGTGGCCCTTTTCGAGCATGTCGATTGCCGCCGCAAAGCACCCGTGCCCGCCACCCAGTACGCTAACCTTCATGTCCTGCCTCCTTGTGCAATCGCTTGCTTCATTGGTCAGTGTCGAGATTAAAGGGGCGGCTCGCGCGCTGCGCGTCAACACGCGCAAACGCTATTCAACTCCGGCAACGGATTCGCGCGGCGTATGCGGGTGAATCCGTCCTTGCACAGACTTATTGACCATCGGATCATAGGCACAACGACTCTGCCGTCACTTCCAGGCCATTGAACGATGGAAATAGCGATTCCCCGCACACACAGCAACCGGCTCGGCGCCTCGCGCGCGCGCGAGGATGTCGAACGCGAAGTGGCGAAGCTACTTTGCGAGCACCGCATGGAGGTGTCGGGACGCGAGCCGTTGAACGCGGAACTGTATGGCGTCGCGATGCATCGCGCGAGCCTGCTCGAGTTGTGCTACGGCCGCGAGACACATATCGACGCGGGCGAACTCGACCATCATTACCTCTTTCGCGCGACGCTTGCGGGCCGTTGCGAGCTGGAATCGGGCAATGAGCGTGCCTCGCTTTCGGCGGGCAGCCTCAGTGTGTCGTCGCCGTCACGTAAAAGCCGAATCCGCACCGACACCGCATGCCGCAGCCTGCTGCTGCGCGTCGATCGCGCTGCGCTCGAAATCAAGCTTGCCGAGATGCTGCAAAGCTCGCTGCGACGTCCGCTCGTGTTCGAACTGGACATTAGCCGCACGCACAGCGGAGCCGCCGTGTTTCATTCCACGCTGCGGTATTTGTGCACCCTGTGCGAGCAGATCGAGCCGAGCGCGCGCGACAGCCTGCTCGGTCCCGAACTCACGCAGTGGCTCGCCACACTGTTGCTCACGCAACTACCTCATTCGTACAGCGAGACGCTCGCGCGCGGCGCGAAGCCGCCGCTGCCCGCGCACGTCAAACGCGCACGCGACCATATCGCGGCGCATCTCGGCGAAACGCTTTCCATCGCGACGCTCGCCCAAGTGGCGGGCGTGTCGCCCCGCACGCTGCAAAATGGCTTCAGCCAGTTTCTCGACCAGTCGCCTGCCGACTATATCCGTGAGCGGCGTATCGAAGCGGTGCATCGCGCGCTGAAAGCCGATCCCGAGCGCAGCGTGACCGACGTGCTGCTCGAGCACGGCGTGCACAGCTTCGGCCACTTCGCGAAGGCGTATGCGCGGCGCTACGGCTATCCGCCTTCCGCGACCGCGAAGCGCGGCCAGTAAAGCGCACGCCCATGCCGAACCCCAGCGACTTCATTGCGCCACCGGGCGACGAGCCCACCGACGCGCTGCGCGTGCAGGATCTCGACTTGAACCTGCTCAAGACCTTCAATGCGGTCTACGCGGAGAAGCATGTCGGGCGCGCGGCGCTGCGTCTCGGCATCACACAGCCCTCCGTGAGCCATGCGCTCGGCCGGCTGCGGCTCCTGTTTCATGATGCCCTCTTCGTGCGCACGGGCGGCGGCGTCGAACCCACGCCGCGCGCGCAGCGTCTCGCGGCCTCGATCGACCGCGCGCTCGCCATCCTGCAGGCCGTGCTCGACGAGGGCGCCCAGTTCTCGCCCGCCACATCGCGCCGCACCTTTCGGCTGCACATGAGCGATTTCGCGGAGAGTGCGTTCCTGCCCACCTTGATGCGTGAACTCGACGAGCGCGCGCCCGGCGTCGTGGTCGAGACGCTGCATATCGAGGAAAACCAGTTCAACGTGGCGGTGGAGTCAGGCCGCATCGACTTTGCAATGGGCCACTTTCCCCATGCATTCACGCATTTCCATCGCAGCGAACTGCTGCAGGAGCGCTACGTCCTGATGATGGCGCGCCGCGTGGCCGAGCGTTGCGGACTCGACGAGCATTTCGTGCTCGATACAACCGTGCCGCCCGCGTTGCAGTTCATCTCGGTGAGCTCGCACCCGCAGTCGATGGCGCTGCTCGAACAACACGGGCTCACTTCGCGTGTCCGGGTAGCCGTGCCGAACTTCATGGTCGTGCCGGCCATACTCTATCGCTGCGACTACGCGCTCATCCTGCCGCGAACCGTTGCGCGCGCATTCGCTCCGCTCGGCGAGATGGCCGCGTTCGAGATCGCCAATGCGTCGACGTGGCCTGTCAACGCATACTGGCATCGTCGCTTCGACGCCGATCCGGGCCATCGCTGGCTGCGCGCGCTATTGATGGAGCTATTCCGCATCGGCACGCGCGAGCCGTACGACAGCTGGCTCGCGATTCCGCCCAGTCTCCGGCCGCCCGCCTTCAACGCATGAAGGCGAGCGGCTCGTTTAGAACGACGTGAGAATGCCCGCCACGATCGAGCTTGCGGTGGCGCCCGGCTTGCCCACCGGCACCGCGCCGCCGCCCGCGCCGTTGATTGAGAACGCGGCATGCTCGCCGTTGTGGACCATCGCCGCGCCCGTGTAGAGCACGGTGCGTTTCGAGAGCGGATAGTCGAGGCGCAGGCCATATGAATCGGCATTGCCTTCGCTGTCCGCGATCTTGTGATAATGACCGTAGCTCACGAGCAGCGACGCGCGGCCAATCGGTACCGTCGCGTTCAATTCGAAAAAGTCGTTGTGCGGGTTCGAATACGCGCTCGCCACCGCCGTCGTCACGTCGGGGCCGCCACGGTGCCGCAAATAGATGAACGCGGGCTTCACGAAGCCGAAATCGTACGAGATCGCGCCGAGCGCGTAATTGCCGGTGCCGGTGGGACTCGTTGGCGAGAGCGTCGCGGCTGTTGCCGTGCTGAACTTCTGCTGCATGTAGTCGACGTCGATCGAAAGCGGCCCGTTCGCGTAATTGATTCCGGCGCCATAGGTGTCGCCGAGTGTCGAAGGCACGTTGCTCGCGCCGTTCGCGCCGCGCGAAGCAGTGGCGCGCACTAGCAACCCGCCAAAGCGTGGTGACGTGTAGCGCAGCGTATTGCTCGTACGCAGGAACCAGGGCTGGACGAAGTTGTTCGACGCGTTGCCCCACGCGAGACCCGCGCCATATCCAGGCAAACTGTAGGTCACGAACGATGTATGGAGAATCGTGTACGTCTCGCCGGCCTGCAGGCCGCCAAAAGGCCCGATGAGCCCGACCCATGCTTCGCGGCCAAACAGGGAGCCGTTGCCGCTGATCGCGCCCGTAGCCGAATTGAAGCCGTTTTCGAGCTTGAAGATCGTGGCATAGCCGCCGCCGAGATCCTCCACGCCCTTCAAGCCCCATTGCGTGGCGAAGAGATTGCCCGTGCCCATGCGCACCACGTGGTTCGGCCCGAAGTTCGCATATTCGATCGACGTGTCGATACGGCCATAAAGCGTGAGGCTCGATTGCGCGAGCGCGGGCACCGCCGCCATGCCCACGATTGAAATACACCACTTCCAGTTGGTCATTGTTGTCGTCCCGCGAGTCATGAGGAATCGGGGCGAGTCTAGAAAGACCAATATCCGGCGTCGATCAAGCGGGCCATATATCACTTATAGATCTCGTTCATGAACGCGGCGGCACACGGAAAGTGCAGCCTCCAGCCCACGTCGGTACGCGATTTCCCGGGGACGCCCCTCGTGATTTCTTTAGACCGCTCGGTAGTTGCGAGCAGGCGCCTGGGAAACTTGCGCCTATGTCTGCGAAATTTGTTTGCGTACGCTGGTCCACCAGAGTGCATGCACCTGAGACCACACGACCGACACATCGGAGATACGCCATGACCCCCACCCCCGCCAGCGCGCCAGCCAGCGCAAAAAGCGCCAGACGCTACACCTATGAGTGGTACGTAGTGCTGATCTGCATGCTTGCCTATGTCTTTTCCTTCGTCGACCGCCAGGTGCTGGCGCTCATGATCGAGCCGATCAAGCGCGACCTGCACCTCACGGATACGCAGTTCAGCCTCGTGCACGGCTTCGCGTTCTCGCTCTTTTATGCCGTGATGGGCATTCCTCTCGCGTATCTCGCCGACCGCTTCGCGCGGCCCCGTATCATCGCTACCGGCATCGCGCTCTGGAGCGTCGCTACGGCGGCTTGCGGTATCAGCCAGAACTTTTTTCACATGTTTCTTGCGCGCATGAGCGTGGGCGTGGGCGAAGCTTCGCTCTCGCCGGGCACCTACTCCATGCTCGCCGACTACTTCCCCAAGGAGAAACTCGGCCGGGCGGCAGGTGTCTATTCGCTGGGCTCGTTCATTGGCGGCGGCATTGCGTTTTTGATCGGCGGCTATGTGATCGCGCTGCTCAAGCAGGCTTCGATGGTCACGCTGCCTGTCGTCGGTGCAGTGCATGGCTGGCAGGTCACGTTCTTTCTCGTGGGACTGCCCGGTCTTCTCGTGGGCCTCGTCTTCATCCTCACGGTGCGCGACCCGCAGCGCAAGGGGCTCGTGCAGGACGCGAGCGGCAATGCGCGGCGTGTTTCGCTTGCCGATTCCGCGCGCTTCATCCGCTCGCATGGCAAAACGTTTTTTTGCCACTACGTCGGCTTCTCGTTCTACGCCATGACGCTGTTCTGCCTCATGAGTTGGACGCCGGCGTTCTATATCCGCCGCTTCGCCATGTCGCCGGTGGAGGCGGGCTATACGCTCGGCACGATCCTGCTCGTGGCCAACACGACCGGCGTGTTCTGCGGCGGCTGGCTCAACGACTGGTTGCTGCGCCGCGGCCGCAGCGACGGCCCCATGCTTGCGGGCTGTATCGGCGCAGCGGCAATGGCGCTGCCCGCCGCCGCCTTCACGCAGGTGAACAGCCTTGGCGGCTCGCTCACGCTGCTCGTGATCGCGATGTTCTTCGCTTCGTTCCCGATGCCGACTTCGACCGCCGCGATGCAAACGCTCGCGCCGAACCAGATGCGCGCGCAGATCTCCGCCGTGTTCCTGCTCGTGTCGAACCTGATCGGCCTTGGCATTGGCACGACGCTCGTCGCGTTGTTGACCGACAAGGTGTTCGGTTCGCCGCTTGCAGTTGGACAATCGATGTCGATCGTGAGTCTCGTCGCGGCGCTGCTCGCGACCGTGCTGCTCGCCTTCGGCTGCCGACAGTTCCGCCTGAGCCTAGCGCGCGAGGACGCGCACGCGCAGAGCGCAGAGGCACACATCGACCCGCAAGACGCAACGGCCGTGACGTTAAGCGCCACGCGCGCCTGAGATGAACATGCGTCTCCCGCGCCCGTATTATCAATGGTATTGATGCGGGAGGCCATTTTTTATCGATTTGCCCGATTGACCGGGCGGCCGTATGCTCGGTTCAACCCCTCGCGCATCGCGCGCGAATGATCCATTCAGTCCAGCATCCAGAAACTACCGCTATTTCAGCGATCGGCCTCATCATGCAAGCCACTTCATTCAAGGTTCGCGTCGACGCCTTGTGCGACGAAGCACAGGGCATTCGCTCGTTCAGCATTTCGCGCCTCGACGGCAAGCCGTTCGACGCTTACGAACCGGGCGCGCATATCGACGTCACGGCACCGTCCGGCGTCACGCGTCAGTACTCGCTCTGTGGCGACCCGGACCAGCGCGACGTACAGCGCTTCGCCGTGAAGCGCGAGAGTGCGTCGCGCGGCGGTTCCAGTTCGTTGCACGACGACGTGGCGGTCGGTAGCGAGCTAGCGGTCGGCGCGCCGCGCAACCTGTTCCAGCTTGCACCCGGAGCGCAGCGGCACGTGCTGATTGGCGCGGGCATCGGCATCACACCGCTTCTGTCGATGGCGTATCGCCTCATCAAGCAGAATGCGCCCTTCGAATTGCACTACTTCGCGCGCAGCGCGGAACACGCTGCGTTCCTGCCGCTGCTCGCGCGCGCGCCATTTGCGCCTTACGTGAAGCTGCACTACGGCGTGGAGCCCGACGCGCTGGACGGCGCACTCGCCTGGTGTCTCGCCACGGCTGAGACGGGCACGCACGTTTATACGTGCGGGCCTTCCGCCTTCATGGAGCGCGTGGTCGCGGTGGCCGAACAGCGCCTGCCCGACGACGCGATCCATCTCGAACGTTTCGCGGCAGAGCCCGCGGCGCCCGCGAACGGTGCAGCGCTCGACGCATTCGACGTGCAGGTGGCCAGCACGGGACAAACCGTGCGCGTGGAAAAGAACGCGTCAATAGTCGATGCGCTCGCAACCATCGGCATCGAGGTCGATACGTCGTGCGGAGAAGGCGTATGCGGCACTTGCATGGTCGACGTCGTGACGGGCGAGCCCGAACATCGCGACCACTGTCTGAGCAAGGCCGAGCGCGCAAGCAACAAGGTCATTTGCTGCTGCATTTCGCGCTCGCGTTCGCCGGTTCTTGTGCTCGATCTCTGAGCATCGCCGTGTTCAGCGCTTCTCCTTGTCGAACCGCTGCATGATGCCCTGAATCAACTCGCGCATCCACGTAGTGCCTTCGTCGTCGTGGAAGTGCTCATGCCAGTGCATGGTCACTGCCGCGACCGGCATGATCACGGGCAGCGCGTAGATGTGGAAACGTCCGTCCGCGTTGAAGATGTGCGCGAGACGGCGCGGCAGCGTCGCGTACAGGTCGGTGACGGCGAGCACGCCTGGCAGCGCGACGAAGTGCGGCAATTCCAGCGCGATATTTCTGCCCACGCCCTGCGAGCGCAGCGCGTCGTCCAGCGCGTGATGGCTGTGCTCGACGGACCTCACCTGCACATGCGAGGCCTCGACGAACTGCGCGAGGCTCAGCGTCTCGCCGCGCGGCAAGCCGCGCCTGCGGCGCGTCATACACACATAGGTCTCTTCGAACAGCAACTGATGGCGCGTGCGCGAGGTCAGCTCGGGCAAATTGCCGATCGCGAAGTCGAGGCGGCTCGAACGCAGCGCATCCTCGATCTCTTCCACGGGCAGCGGCTCGACACACACCTTGATCTTCGGCGCTTCACGATGAAGCGCCTCGCAAATCGACGGCAGGTAAGCCATTTCCCCCGCATCCGAAAGCGAGAGCCTGAACGTGCGCGTGCTCACCGCGGGGTCGAAGCGCTCGGCATAGCGCAGCGCCTCGCGCACGGTGTCGAGCGCGCGGCCGACGATCGAAGCCAGCTCCAACGCGATAGGCGTGGGCTGCATGCCCGCGCGCGTGCGGATGAAGAGCGGATCGTCGAACAACGAGCGCAGGCGCGAGAGCGAATAGCTGATGGCGGGCTGCGAGAGCGCGAGCCGCTCGCCCGCCTTCGTGAGGCTGCGCTCCTCGACGATGGCCTGAAAGACCCGCAGCAAGTTGAGATCGACGTTGTCGAGTGATGGCATGGTTTTATCAGCCGCGTTTATGTGAGGTTCAATTTTAGATCGATTTGACGCATGAAGCACCAGACGCGAGACTTCAATCAACGCACAGGCGGCAAACGACCTGCGCTTTAACCTCCTCGCGAGACATCGCGATCACCCCGATACTCCGACATCATGAGCGATACCTGGCAGACCATCGACACGAGTACGCTGCGCGGCCGCGTAGAGACGGACCGCATCGCGCCTTCGCTGTACTACGATCCGGCGCTGTTCGAAGCGGAACTCGAGCGCATTTTCTACAAGACGTGGATCTGGGTTGCGCACGAAAGCGAACTGCCCAACGCAGGCGACTTCCGAACCACGACCATCGGCCGCCAGCCGGTTATCGTCGTGCGCGACAAAACGGGCACGGTGAACGTGCTGCAAAACCGCTGCCGCCATCGCGGCGCGACCGTGTGCGAAGAGCACAAGGGCAACGCCAAGGGCTTCACGTGCCCCTACCATAGCTGGTCGTACGCGCTCGATGGCACGCTGCGCGCGCTGCCCTATGGCGACGGCTACGAAGGCGTGTGCGAGAAGGGCGACCTACCGCTCGAAAAGCTGCGCGTGGGCATTTATCAGGGCCTCATCTTTGCGAGCTTCAATCAGGATATCGAACCGCTTGAAGACTTCCTCGGCGGCGCGAAGCCGTGGATCGACCTCTTCATGAAGCAAGGCGCGGGATACCCCGTGAAGGCCAACGGCGAACACAAGTTCAAGTTCAAGGGCAACTGGAAGATCCAGCTCGAGAACACCACGGACCTCTATCACTTCCCGGTGGTGCACAAGTCGTGGATGAAGTCGATCGACGACGAAACGGCGGCGGCGATCACGAGCTTCATGACGAGCGATCAGGCCTTCTGCCGCTCACTCGGCAATGGCCACAGCCTGGCCGTCCTCGTGCCCGAACTCGTCGACCTCGACCAGGACGATGGCGCGCCGCTGCCCGAGCGTTTCCAGGAGCTGGCCGCGCAACTTGCCGAGCGCCACACGCCCGAAGAAGTGCGCCGCATCGTGCGCTCGATGATGGGTGTGGGCTTCAACCTGAACCTCTTCCCGAACCTCGCGCTGTCGATGGCGTTCTTCCGCGTGCTGCGGCCCATTTCGGCAGAGGAAACGGAAATTCGCCACGTGGCGCTCGCCATGGACGGCGGCCCCGAGGAAGCCAACCGCGTGCGCCTGCGTATTCACGAACACTTCCAGGGCCCGTTCGGCTTCGGCAGCCCCGACGACGCAGAAGCCTGGGAGCGCGTACAGCGCGGCTCCCACGCCGGCCCCGGCACGCCGATTCTCGTGAACCGCGGCCTGAACCGCGAAACCACGGCACCGAACGGAGAAAAAACCGCACACGCCACTGACGAAACCGGCATGCGCGAAGCGTATGCGCAGTGGCGCGCCATGATGGAGGCATGATGGACGATCGAAACGTACTCAACTCGCAAGAGACCTTTACGCGCGCCGTGCAGTTCATCTGGCGCGAAGCGGAAATGCTGGATCGCCGCGAATACAGCGCCTGGCTCGAACTGTGGGACCCGAAAGGCCACTACGTCGTGCCGATCGACCCGAGCACGACCGACTTCGCCGCTGCGCTGAACTACGCGTACGACGACCAGCACATGCGCGAGATGCGCGTGCAGCGCATGACGTCGGGCTATTCGGCGTCGGCGAGCGATGCGGCGCGCACGGTGCGCACGGTCTCGCGCTTCACGCTCTCGAGCGATGCGGCCGATACCGTGGAAGTGAAGTCGGCGCAGATCATCGTGGCGTACAAGCGCGGCGCGAACACGATCTTCGCAGCGGACCTCACGCACCGCATCAGCTTCGCGAGCGGCGAGCCGAAGCTTCTGCAAAAGGTGATCCGCCTGATCGATTCGACCGAAGCGCTGAGCGCGATCGGATTCCTGCTCTAAAAACAGGGGCGCGCGGCTCGGCTCGCGCGCCCGGCTTCCATTCGACGCCATGCCTACACTCGAAGTCTATTTGCCCGCGGGCCACGCGGAAGCACGCAAGGCACAGCTGATTGCCCGTCTGACCGATGCCACCGTCGAAGCGATCGGCGCGCCCGCCGAATCGGTGCGCATATTGCTGAGCGAACTGGCTGATACGCACTACGGCATCGGCGGCAAGCGTGCCGCCGATGGCGCGCCACCTTCGCTGCCGGTGATCGTCGCGATCCTGATTGCAGGGCGTACGCTAGAACAGAAAGCCGCGCTGATCGATGCGCTCGCAACGACCAGCGCCGAGGTGCTCGACTCTGCGCTCGGTGCCACGCGGGTGATCATCAAGGACATCCCGAGTACCGACTTCGGCCTTGGCGGCAAAACGGCCCGTTCGCTCGGGCGCTAACTCGCGGGGATGAGCGGCAGCGCGAAGCAGCATTCGAGCCCGCCGCCCGGAGCGGGCTGCGCCCAGATCGCGCCGTGGTGCCGCGTGACGATGTTCTTGCACAGCGAGAGGCCGATGCCGTTGCCGCCCGCCTTCGACGACGAAAAGCCGTCGAAGAGGCGGCCATGCGCATCGGCAGGCACGCCCGGGCCGTTGTCCATCACGCTCACGAGCGCCCTGCCGTCTTTCTCCTCGCACGCGAGCGTGAGATCGCGCCGGTCCGCATCGACATCGGCCAGCGCGTCGATCGCGTTGAACGCGAGATTGAGCACGACCTGCCCGATCAACACGCGCTCGCACATCACGGGTAGCGCAGCCTTGGGCTGCACGATATGCACCCGCACGCCCGCGTCGCTCGCGCGCAGTTCGATGAAGTAAGCGACCTCGCCAAGAATCTCGCGCAGGTCCGAGCGCGTTTCGGTCGGCTCGCGCTTCACGATGTATTCGCGCACGCTCTTGATGATGAGCGCGGCGTGCTCCGCCTGGCGGTCGGCACTGCGCAGACCCCAGATCGCATCTTCAACCGGCCCCGCCTGTTCGAGCCGCCTTATCGCGCCTTCAATGAAATTGCGCACCGCCGCGAGCGGCTGGCTCAACTCGTGCGCAATCGCCGTGGCCATTTCTCCCATTGCGTTGTAACGCCCCGCGTATTCGAGCATGCGCGCCTCTGTGCGGCGTGCTTCTTCGATACTCACCTCGTCGGAGATGTCGCGAAAGTGGATCAACAGACCGTCGAGATCGTCTTCTATCACGAGCCGCCGGCAGGTAATGCGCAGCCAGCACGCGCTGCCGTCGCGGCGCGTCATGCGATAGCGCTGCGGCTCGGACGGGCCCTGCAGCGGCGCGTCGTCGAGTTGCTCGGCAAGGCGCTCGCGGTTGCGCTCGCTGCAGTAGTCGAACACGGAACCCGGCGCTTGTTCAGCGGCGAGGCCGAGCACGCGGCGCCCGGAATCGCTGATGAAGTCGACCGTGCCGTCGCGCGTGAGCACCGCCACGCCTTCGCTGAGGTCCTGCATGAATTCGCGCAGCCGCGTTTCGTGGCGCCGCAATGCTTGTCGCATCGCCTCTTCCGCACTGATGTCGCGAAACTGCACCATCACGACGGCGCGCTCCTTGAGCGGCACGTAGGTCGCAATCGCTTCGGAAAGCATGTCCTGCCCGGTGCGAGAGCGATAGCACCATTCATAGCCCTGCGGCCCTTCGGTGATCGAGCGGTCCATCGCCGCCACGGCGATTTCGCGCGCGTATTTCGGCACCGGACGCGTCATGTCGCGCGCTTTCAGCGGCAGCAGTTCTTCGACGGAAAAGCCGAGCGCGATACAGGCCGCGCGATTGGCCCAGACGATCGCCTTCGTGCTGGCGTCGTGCAGCAGCACGCATAAGGTCAAGGCGTCGAGCAGGCGGCGGAAATCGTCTTCGGTGGGGTACGTCATGATCGTGAACCGGATATGGCGGCACGCCCGCCTGGTGGTCCCCAAACGATAACATCCGGGCGCGGAGCGGGGAATCTGAAGATTTCTTTAGGCGCGCGGGGAACGCTACTTAAAAATGCGTGCGGCGTCCCAATTGATGACCCCTTTTTGCCTTTTTAGACTGAGTTCCAGACTGTGCGCACGCGTTCGCGCTGCGCCCGATACACATGGCCTTCAACCTTGCGGCTCAGGAACTCAGGAGAAACACCATGGCATTAGTTGCGACCGCCGTCGCGTCCCATAGCGACATCAATGCAGAGGCCTGCGCAACGCACTCGGGCGGCCGCCTCTCGCTCGATGAGGTCATCGACGTCGTGGCCGCGCGCCGCGACGAATTCGACCGGCTTTCGCACGTCCCGCGCGACGTCATCGATCTCTTCAAGCGCGCGGGCATTTTTCGCGCGGGCACGCCGAAGCGCTTTGGCGGCGACGCGCGCGCGCCTGGCGAATTCCTCGAGATGATCGAGCGGATTGCTGTCGCCGACGGCTCCGCGGCATGGGTCGCGAGCTTCGGCTCGGCCAATGTCTACCTCGCCGCGCTGCCGCTTGAAACGCAGGCGCAAATCTACGCGAGCGGCCCCGATCAGGCCTTCGCGGGCGGCCTCTTTCCCGTGCAGAACGTACAGGCGGTTGAAGGCGGCTGGCGCGTGAACGGTATGTGGAAATTCGCGAGCGGCTGCAAGGGCGCCGACTGGCTCGGCGTGGGCATCAGCACCGGCAACGGCGCGGGCAACGCCCCGAACAAGCCGCGCACGGCCGTGTTCCGCCCCGAGCAGGTCGAGATCGTCGAAAACTGGAACGTGGTCGGCATGCAGGGAACGGGCAGCCACGACCTGCGCGTGACCGACCAGATCGTCACCGACGACTGGACCTTCGTGCGCGGCGGGACGCCTTGCGTGGACGAGCCGCTCTATCGCTATCCGACCGTCGCATACGCGGCCCAGGTGCTCGCGGTCGTCAACCTCGGTCTCGCGCGCGCGGCGCTCGACGTGGCGAACCATATGTCCGGCGGCCGCCGCACGACGACCGGCGCGCCGCAACTCGCGGACCGCGCCTACTACCGCATCGAGCTTGCGAAGGCCGAGGCGCAGCTGCGTTCGGCACGCGCGTTCTTCTACGAGTCGACCGACAGCGTCTGGCAATCGATTCTCGCCGGCAACCCCGTGACGCCCGACCAGGTCAGCCTGCTGCGCCTCGCCGCCACGCACATCGCGCGCGAAGGCGCCGACGTGGTGAATCGCGCGTATCGTCTTGGCGGCACGATGGCGATCTACAAGACGCACCCGCTGCAGCGTTTGCTGCGCGACGCCATGGTAGTGACGCAGCACGCGTTCCTCGGCGAAGGCAATTTCGACGGCGCGGGCGCGGTGTTCGTCGGCGTGCCGCCGATTCCCGGCTATCTGTAACCGTATCCATCACATATCACAAGGAATCGATCAAATGTCCGAAACTTCCAGCTCCCTTGCGCTGCGCGTGCTGTTCTGCTGTGGCGTGACGCAAAACTTCTTCGACCTGCCGCGCGAGAAGATCGGCGAAGTATGGCAGGCGTACGGCAAGATGCTCGCCGCAGTAGAAGCCATGGAAGGCGTCAAGGTGCTCGGCATCATGGACGACGACCGCCTCGTGGTCGGCCAGGCCGCAGGCGCGCCGTGGACCTTCTACATCATGGCCGACGTTGCTGACTTCGATACGGCCGTGGCCGTTTGCAATCTTTATCGCACGACGCCGGTGGGCGAGTACAACCTGTGGCGCTACGGCAAGATCGAGGCGCGCGTGGGACGTGCGCTCGCCGTGCCGCCGGCCGCGACCGCTTGATCCCATGGCGACGACCACTGACGCTGCACGCACGATTGCGGCGCTGGAAGCGCGCCTCGCCGCACTCGAAGGCGCTTGCGCCGCCCGGAAAACCATGGCGCGCTACATGGCGCTGTGCGACGTGCCGAGCGGCGCGCTCGACGGCGAATCGCTCGCCAGCCTTTTCACGGCCGATGCGGTGTGGGAAGGCATCGGTCCGCAATATACGAGCAAGTTTGGCCGCATCGAAGGCCGCGATGCCATTGTTGCGATGCTCGCGCGCTATCTGCCGCCCGCGCCGCACTTCGCGACCAACGTGCACTTTCTCACGTCCGAGAGCATCGAAATGGTGACGCCCGCGCGCGCGTCGGGACGCTGGATCATGCTGCAGGCTTCGGGCTACGTGGACGAGCGCGCGGAGTTGATCGGCGCGCGGCTCGAAGTGGACTTCGTGCCTGCGCCCGATGCTTCTACGTGGCTCATCGCGCACTTTCGCACCGAGCGGCTTTTCGACGCGCCATGGCGCGTGTCGCCGCGTCCGGCTGCCTGACCCCAAAAGGAAATCGAATCGATGAGCGCATTGATCAGTGCCTTCACTCGTGGAGGCGACGGACCCACCATCGTCATCAAGGACACCATCGACATTGCGGGCATGCGCACGACGGGCGCGAGCCGCGCGCTCGCGGAGACCGCGCACGCGCAAAAGCATGCAGACGTGGTGCAGTTGCTGCTCGACGCGAAGTGGAAAATCGTCGGCAAGGCCAACATGCACGAACTGGCGTTCGGCATGACAGGCATAAACGATTACACGGGCACGCCCGTCAATCCGCAAGACGCGACGCGCATTCCGGGCGGCTCGTCGAGCGGCTCTGCGAGCGCGGTCGGCCAGGGGCTCGCGGAGGCTGCGCTCGGCACCGACACGGGCGGCTCGATTCGCGGCCCCGCTGCATGCTGCGGCGTAGTCGGCCTCAAGCCCACGTTCGCGCGCGTATCGCGGCGCGGCGTCGCGCCCGTCGAATCGACGCTCGATTGCGTGGGCCCGTTTGCCTGCGACGTGAGCATGATCGTCGAGACGATGGCCGTCATCGCGCCCGTGTTCGACAAGGCAGCCGCGCGCAAGAAAGTCACTGCGTGCAGAATCGGTATCGCGCAAGTCGATGCACAAGCGGACCTGCTTGCCGCCGTCTCGCGCGCGCCGCAACATGCGGGGTTTTCGTCACAGGCTATCGAGCTTGCGGGCCTCGCCGACGCCTTCCACGCAGGCCTTGCGATCATCAACGCGGAAACGTGGGCGGCATTCGGCCATCTCGTGGAGAGCGGCAAGCTCGGCGCGGATCTCGAAACGCGCCTGCGCGCCGCTTCGTCCACTACGTCCGACCAGGTGAGCGCGGCGGAATGTGTGCGCCGCAGCTTTACCGATGCCGTGGATCGCGCGCTAGACAGCGTCGATGTGATCGTGATGCCCACGCTTCCCGCCTTGCCGATCACGATCGACGATGCGCGGCGCGGTGTGTCGGTGATCGCGATGTCGTCGCTGATCCGCCCGTTCAATCTCAGCGGTCATCCGGCGCTGAGTCTGCCGCTGCCCATTGAAGGCTCGCCGCTGAAGGCCGGGCTGCAGATCATTGGACGCCATGGCGCCGACGAACAGGTTTGCGCCGTTGCCGCAGCGTTCGAAGCAGCGCTCGCCAGCTGAAATTTTCAAGGAATAGAAACCCATGTCCAGCAGAGTCGTCCTCGTTACCGGCGCGGCGCGCGGCCTCGGCGCCGTGATTGCCGCGCGTTTTCATGCGGCGGGCTACCGCGTTGTCCTCGGCGACGTGGCATTCGATGCCGCCGCTGCCACCGCGCGCGCCTTGAGCGCCGATGAGTCGAGCGCGTTTGCGTTGAAGCTAGACGTCACGCGCAAAGAAGATTTCGCGAGCGCGCGCGACGCGATCGTCGCGCGCTGGGGCCGCGTCGATGCGCTCGTGAACAATGCGGGTGCATCGAAGGTCGTGCCCGTCATGGAGATCACGGCCGAACAGTTCGATCAGGTCATCGACATCAATTTGCGCAGCGTGCTGTTCGGCTGCCAGGTGTTCGGGCAGCACTTCGCGAACCAGGGCGAAGGGCGCATTGTGAATATCGCTTCGCTGGCCGGCCAGAATGGCGGCTCGGCAACGGGCGCGCACTATGCGGCAGCCAAGGGCGGCGCCATCACGCTCACCAAAGTGTTCGCGCGTGACCTCGCCGCCTCCGGCGTGACCGTGAATGCCATTTCGCCGGGGCCGCTCGATTTGCCTATCGTGCACGAGAGCGTTCCCGCGGACAAACTCGACAAAGTGGTTGCGAGCATTCCCGTGGGGCGCCTGGGCGCCGCCGACTACGTCGCCGACGCTGCAGTGCTGCTCGCCTCGGGCAACGCGTACTTCGCCAACGGCGCATGCTGGGACATCAACGGCGGTCTCTATATGCGCTAACCCGTGCGCTAACCCGTGCGCTAATTCGTGCGCCAAAACGCGCGATGCACACGCCGCCTCACGACGTGTGCGTCTGCGCGTCCTGGTCCCATACCGCCATCACATCGCGCACGAGCGTCGCGATAGACGCGGCACCGAGTTTGTCCTTGATGCTCGCGCGATGCACGTCGACCGTCTTCACGCTGATGTCGAGTTCCGACGCGATGCGCTTGCTGCCCTTGCCGTCGATCACACCTCGCAGCACTTCCCGCTCGCGCCCCGTGAGCGATTCGAGACGTTTGCGCAGATCACGCCGTTTCTGGTCGGCGGCATGACGCTGTGTGGCAAGCTTCATCGCGCGTTGCACGCGATCGAGCATTTGCTGCGAGTTGTACGGCTTTTCCACGAAATCAATCGCGCCGTTTTGCAGCGCGCGCACGGACATCGGTATGTCGCCGTGTCCGCTCACGAAAATGATAGGTAACGTCGCACCCCGCCGATTCAACTCCGCCTGCACATCGAAACCGCTGGTCTCTGGCATGCGCACGTCGAGCACCAGACATGCAGGAACATCGGGATCGAATGCACGCAGAAACTCGGCTGCGTTGGCGAACCCTTCCGATTTCACGCCGACCGATTCCAGCAGCCACGCGAGCGAGGTGCGCATGCCGTTGTCGTCGTCGACGATATAGATGACCGGAGCAGGTAAAGTCATCTGCTCTCTCCGCTATTGTTCGTTGCGAAGCGCTGCGAGACGTGCCCTGTGCCGTCCCATTTCATTTGCGCGCTCCCGCAGTTGCATGACCCATCATAACCAGCCAATAAAGCCCTGAAAATGCGCATTAGCCCGTAATTCCGACGCGCAATTTCAATGCGCATATAGCAGTTTCCGCGATACCTGGTGAAATCTTTAGAAGGCTCGGGAGCGACGCCATCACTCAGGCCAATCGTGACAGTATTTTTCGCGCGGTGCTTGCCGTACGCTGTGAATCACAAACTCGAATCACCAGATCAGCAATTGCACGGAAAACACCCATCATGTCCGACACCTCCAGCACGCTCCCGACGCATGACACCCGCAAGGATTTCCGCCAGGCCATGGCGCATTTGTCCGCCGCCGTCAACGTGATCACCACGGCCGGTCCGTTCGGCCGCTGCGGCATTACCGCAAGCGCCGTGTGCTCCGTCACGGACGCACCGCCTACGCTGCTCATCTGCCTGAACCGTTCGAGCGCGATGCACGCCACCTTCGCAGGCAACGGCCGCGTATGCGTGAATGTGCTGCCCGGCGAGCACGAGCTGCTGGCAAAACACTTTGCGGGCCTCACGCAACTGTCGATGGACGCGCGCTTTAACCTGCCGTTCTGGGATGAAGGCGAGCATGGCGTGCCCGTGCTGCGCGATGCACTCGCGAGCCTGCAAGGCGAGATCGTCGAACTCAAGGATGTCGGCTCTCACTCGGTCATGTTCGTGAAGGCGACCCATATCCGCGTGCGCAGCGACGGTGACGGTCTCGTCTACTTCGACCGCAATTTCCACCGCCTGACTCGCCCGTGCGCCGCGGCCTAGATCGCACCCTGGTAAAACCTTTAGATCGGTGAGGAAACCCACCAGGCGCCCTGCCGCACGCACGCATTTTTTTCTCGCGCAGCGGCGAGTACGCTGTTTTCATACCACTAGCCAACCCACGCCGCCTCACGAAGAAGGTGCGAGCGCATACATCAGACAAAAACGATCGACAAGCACAAGATCGATCGCGGCTCGCCACGGCATGGCCGAAGCGAAGAAAGGAGACAAATCAACTAAAGCAAGCTAGGGGCATCCCGGAGAGGGCCATCCCGGACTTGCGAGAAAGCGTTCCGCCCGTCATCCTCACACCGGCATTAACCGACCAGGCGGTCAGTGAATGGTGACCAGGATGGCCGCCACCCCGATCGGTACCGCGTTTTATTCGCAATCAGCATGCAGCTCGAGAATCACACCTTTACCGACGCCGGCGAACACGCGGCGCTGCTTTCCGGCTGGGAACAGCAATACTTCCAGCTCGATTGTGGACAATTCCACGGTCGCCTCCAGCAAATCGGCAGCGACGGCATACACGTGTTCTACGAGTCCGTGAACCGCCGTATCGTGCAGCAGGGCAGCACGCCCAGTGACATGCTCGTGTTCGGCATCGTGCTCGACGCGAGTTCTCCGGTGACTTTCGCGGACCGCGCCGTTACGGCCGATTCCCTGATCTGCGCGCGGGCGAACCGCGAATTTGTGCTGCATTTTCCGGGCGAGACCGCCATCCTCGGCATTGGCGTGAAGCTGCCGTTCCTGCGCGAACGCCCGGAACTGGCCGCACGCCTCGAAAGCCGTTTTTTCACCAAGACTTCCGTGATTCCGCTCGAACCCGGCGCGCGCGAGCAGTTCATCGCCTTGTGGCGTTACGTGACCGACGAGGCATTTGCGCTCAACGCGTTCGCAGAGTCGGAACTGGCCCAACGCACCGTGACCGCGCAGATTTTCGAAATGCTCGATGCCGTGGTCGAGACCGGCATTCACGACGATAAAGCCGATATCACCTGGATGTCGCATAGCGACGTAGTCGCACGCGCGCACGAGATGATCATTGCGCGCCCGCTGGAACCCGTGACTGTGCACGAGCTCTGCGAATCACTGCGTATCAGCCGACGCACGGTGCAGACGAGCTTTCGTCTCGTGACCGGCAAAACGCCCGTGGAATATATGCGCGCGATACGCCTGAACTACGTGCGCCAATTGCTTCGCAAAGCGCCGGCCGGCGAACTCACCGTGCGCGACGCGGCGCAGCGATGGGGCTTTTTCCATTCGGGTCATTTCACGCAGGACTATCGCGAGCTTTTCGACGCCATGCCTTCGGACAATCGTCCGAAATAACGCGCGCCGGAGCATGCCCCGGCGCTGCCCTCACCTGCCGCGCAGATATTCCTCGACAGCCGAAGTCGCGTAATCGATCAGTACCGGCGTGAGTGTCTTTGCCGTTTCCGTGTGCTTCTTCTTATGCACCCAGCCGAGGTAGGTCGTGCTGCGCGCCGCCATGAAGAGCGGCAATTGCCGCAACTGCTCATCGACTAGCGGACGATGCGCGCGGTAGCCCGTGACGAAGGCTTCCATTGCCGTATCGAAGTACGGCTCGCCGCGGATGAAGTAGAGCGACGTCGCAACGTCGAACAAATGCCAGCCGAAGCCCGCATCGTCGAAATCGATCACGCGCACGCGCTCGCCGTCCACGAGCACGTTCTCGGGCACGAGATCCGCATGGATCAGGCCGAACTGCCCGGCATCCTTGCCATAGGCGCTCAAGTCAGCCCAGAGCGCCTCACGCGCACGCTCGAAGAGCCGCCGTTGCGGCGCACTCAGTTGCTCCAGCTCCCAGAAGCGGCCCCAGAGCGGCTCGCTGCCCGCGAGCCCTTCCTCGCACCAGCTATGCCGCTTGAAGCCCGCAGGGGCCCGCCACGCGCTCGTATGGTTGTGCATGCGCGCCGCCATGCCGCCAAGCGTGTAATAGCGCCCCGCGACGTCCTCCTCGCCGCCATCGAGCCCCGATTCGAGCGCGCCTAGCTGACGACCGTCGACCCATTCGAGCACGTCGATCTGGCGGCCTGCCGGCATTTCATCGCTATGCACGCGCTCGAACGGGTGCCCCGCGCGCGATTTCACTACGCGCGGCACCTCGACGCCCGCGCTCGCGAGCGCTTGCATCCACTCGAATTCCGAATGCAGCGCCGCGTCGTCGTGATAGCCGAGGCGGTGAATGCGCAGCACCGCGCGCCGGCCGTCGCGGCTATCCACACGAAACACGGCATTCTCGCGGATCTTGATCGGCGCGATCACGCAATCGCCAAGCTCCCACAACTCAAGCGCCTGGGTGGCGAGACGCTGCAGCGCAAACGCGTTCTCCGACGCGCGCGCGTCTTCTGTATCGGTCATCGCGGTCCTCTCAAAGGGCGTTGAGCACGGCGTCGAGTGTGTCGATCAACTGGTCGGCGTGGACCGCCGTGAACGGCATGGGCGGCCGGATCTTGAGGATGTTGTCGTGCACGCCGATACGGCTGATGAGCACGCCACGCTCGCGCATGGCGTTGACGACACGGCGCGCCACGCTGCCGGCTGGCGACTTGTCCGCGCGGTCTTCGACCATTTCCACGGCGAAGAAGAGTCCGCTGCCGCGCACGTCGCCGATCGCCGCGTGCTTTTGCGCCAGCGCACGTAGACGTTCGAGCACGTATTGCCCTACCGTCTGCGCGTTTTGCTGCAGGCCTTCGTCTGCGATCACGTCGAGCACCGCCATGCCCGCCGCACACGAAACGGGGTTGCCCGCAAACGTGTTGAAATACATCGGATTGCGTTCGGCGAAGTCTTCAATCAATTCCCGGCGCGCCACCACGCCCGCGAGCGGGTGACCGTTGCCCATGGGCTTGCCCATCGTGACGATGTCGGGCGTGACGCCAAGCTTCTGATGTCCCCAGAAATGCGAGCCGAAACGGCCAAAGCCTCCCTGCACTTCGTCGGAGATATACACGCCGCCCGCGCGGCGTACCTTCTCCACGGCGCGCGCGAGATAACCCGCGGGCACGTCCGGCAAGCCCTCGCAGGAGAGGCCCGAGCACATCAGCAGGCCTGCTACACGCACGCCGTCGGCCTCGAACGCGTCGATGGCCGCCTGCACGTCCTCGGCATAGCGATTCGCGAGTTCGTCTTCGCTCATGCTTGCGCGTTCGCGATACGGGTCGATCACCGGGATCGTGCGCACATAGCGGCCGCGCTGCTGCTCCGTGGAAAGAAACGAGCTGACCTGCACCACCGCCGCCGTATTGCCGTGATACGAGTGCGCGGTGCAGATAATGCCCATGTTGCCGGTGCATTCTCGCGCCATGCGCAGCGCCAGTTCGTTTGCCTCGCTGCCCGTGCAGCAGAACATCACCATCGGCAAGGAAGCGTCGAAGGTCGAAACGAGGCGCTCGCCGTACTCCACAATGTTCTCGTGCAGATAGCGCGTGCTCGTGTTCAGCATCGACGCCTGTTTCGCGATGGCCTCGCTCACCCGCGGATGGCAATGGCCTACGTGCGGCACGTTGTTATAGGCGTCGAGATAGCGCTTGCCTTCGGCGTCGTAAAGCCAGACGCCTTCGCCGCGCACGAGATGCAAAGGCGTGTCGTAGAAGAGCGGCGCGCGCTTGCCAAGCACGCGGTGGCGCCGCTGCAACAGGTCTTGATCAGGCATCGGAAGTCTCCGTATCGGTGGCGGCGCGGCGCAGCATGCGCGCATGCGAGCGCACCGGGAAATAGATGAGGAACCAGCTCGCGACGAACAACGCAACGCCGGACCCGATCACCTGCGAGTAAGCGCCGGACGTCATGATCCAGGCGGCGAGCGCGGGGCCGGTCGCGAGACCGATCATCTGCATGGCGGTGGCCGCCAGCACCATGCGCCCGCGCCGGTCGAACACGGCCATCGACGAGAGCAAGGCCGGCTGGGCTACGTTCCAGAAGAAGTTGTAAATACAAACAACCAGCGCGAAGATGGCCAACGTCGTGTGCGTCGTGAGAAAGAGCAGACACAGCGAGCCGCCGAGCACGCTCACCGTGAGCGCGCGCGAGCGGCCGATGCGCGCGCCGCACACGCCGAACGCCCACGCGCCGAGCACGCCCATGAACTGCGAAAGCGTGAGCGCGTTGGCCACCTGCTGTTCGCTCAGGCCGTCGACGGTGCCGATGAGGAACAGATAGGCCCATACGATGCCCTGCGCGACGAAGTACAGCAGCATGGCGAGCAACGCGGACGCCTTCGCGGTCCTCGGCAGTTCGATCGCGTTCGCATCGGTTTGCGGCGCGCTTTCGCCGCCGCGCGGGAGATAGCGCACGAATGGCAGCACGACGAGCGGAAACGCGGCGAAGAAGAACAGCAGCAGCTTCATGCCGCCAATGGCGAACGCGCTCGGCACGAGCCACAACCCCAGCGCGCCGTAGATCATCACCCACATGACCATGTAGCCGAAGTTGCGGTCGGGATTGGCCGTCAACCCGACCGCCGCGAAGCTGAGCGAAATGAGGCCGCCCGCGCCAATTCCCACGAGTAGTCTCAGCACAAGAAATACGCTGTGATCGGGCGTGAACGCCGACGCCACGTTGCCGAACGCCATCAGCAAAATCGACAGCACGATCACCGTGCGCCAGTTCACACGCTTCGCGAACAGCGGCAGCAGGATGGAGCTCAGCGCAATGCCCCACACCTCCACCGAAGCGGCGTAACCCGCCGCGACCGCGTCGAAGCCCAGATACTTCACGAAGCCCTCAACGACCGCGGGCTGAACGATGAACACCTCTGGCCCGACCACACCCGCGAGTATCGCGACCCACAGGCGTGCTCGTGAATTCGCATTCGTCTCTTCGCGCATGGCGAGGCCCTGCAGATCCGCTGGTGACGTATTCATTGTGCCTTGATCCTCGAACGTGGTTCAGTAGGCGAAGCAGACAGATTTCGTCTCGGTGTAGGCGTCGATGATTGCGCGGCCATGTTCGCGCCCCACGCCCGACGACTTGAAGCCGCCGAACGGCAGCGCGGGATCGACCATGTTGTGCGAGTTGACCCAGACCGTGCCCGCCTCCATGCGGTCGACCACGCGCAGCGCCTTGTCGAGCTGGTTCGTCCACACGCTTGCGCCAAGGCCGTACTCGCTCGAATTCGCGGCGCTGATGGCCTCTTCGAGATCGTCGTAGGGCATGGCGACCAGCACCGGGCCGAACACTTCTTCGTTCACGAGCGAAAGCGGCTTGCGCCCTTCGTTGGCGACCACGGTCGGGCGCACGAAATAGCCCGCGCCGTCATGAGCCGCGCCGCCCGCCATGATTTCGCCGCCCTGCGCACGGCCTTCGGCGATCATGCCGACGACCTTGTCGCGATGACGCGACGAAACGAGCGGACCCATTTGCGTCTTCTCGTCGAAACCCGAACCGAGCACGAGGCTGTTGGCCACTTGCGCGATGCCTTCCACGATTTGCCCATACATCGAGCGCGGCACATAAAGACGCGAACCTGCCGTGCACACCTGGCCGTGGTTGAAGAAGATCGCGCCCGCCGCGCCTTCGATGGCCTTACGCGGATCGCAGTCGTCCAGCACGATCACGGGGCTCTTGCCGCCCAGTTCGAGCGACACGCGGCGGATATCCCGGCCGCACTGCGCGCCGATCAGGCGCCCCACTTCGGTCGAGCCCGTGAACGTCACCTTGTCGACATCGGGATGACGCACCAGTGCCGCGCCTGCCGTTTCACCACGACCGGTCACGACATTGAGCACACCCGGCGGGAAGCCTGCTTCGAGCGCCAGTTCGGCCAAGCGGATCGCGGTGAGCGGCGTTTCCTCGGCGGGCTTGAGCACCACCGTGCAGCCGCACGCGAGCGCAGGCGCGATTTTCCACACGGCCATCAGCAGCGGGAAGTTCCAGGGCACGACGGCCGCGACCACACCCACCGGCACGCGCTGCGTCGACGCGCGGTACTGCACGCCCGGCGGAAAGCTCAACGACAGATCGACCGTGCTGCCTTCGATTTTGGTCGCCCACCCCGCCATGTAGCGCAGCCACTGCGCGCTGCCGCCGACTTCGAGCATGCGCGAGAAGCCGAGCAGCTTGCCCTGGTTGAGCGTCTCCAGCGCCGCGAGTTCGTCGCCGTGCTGCTCGACGAGATCGGCAAGCTTGAGCAGCAGGTGTTCGCGCGCGGCGGGCGGCATACGGCGCCATTCGCTCGATTCGAACGCGTTCTTCGCCACGGCCACGGCGGCCGCGACGTCATCGGCGTCGCCGTCGGGTACCTGCGCGATCTCGCGGCCGCTGGCGGGGTCGTACACGGCGAATGTCTTGCCACTGCGCGCGGGCACGGCGCGGCCACCCACGATCATCTGGGTATGGAGGTTCGCAAGCAATTCCTCGATCTGCATCTCAACTCCTGACTGGTTTGTTTGGCAACTTATTTGGCAACTAAGCCATCTTTGGAAAACAGCACGGTCGAACCGTCGCGCTTCAATATCAACGCGGTCAGCGCATCGCGGCCCGGCAATTGCTTCGCCGCGAAATCGTGCGCTCCCGCCGCTTTGACCATTACATAGCCGTCGAGCGCGACGCCTGCAACACTGGTTGCGTTCGCAACTAGATCAGTGATCGAACTGGTTGCGCCGGAGCTCACGGACTGCCATGTCGCGCCGCCGTCCTGGCTTGCGAACAGATTGCCGCGCAGGCCGCCCACGTAGACCGTGCGGTCGGGTGCGACCACGCCGCTCCAGAGCGTGCCCTTATAGCCCGTGTGCAGCGCCTGCCAGCTTGCGCCGTCGTCGCTCGACCTGAATACCGTGCCTTGCTCGGCAGCGATATAGACGTCCTTTTCCGGTCCAGCGAACACGGAGAAGAAGTTCAGCCCGCTCTTGCCCGCGGCCGCGCCCTCGCCTACCGGCTGCGTTTTCCACGTGTCGCCGCCATCGTCGGTCGTGATCAGCAGCGACCACAGACCCACGGCCCAGCCGTGCATCTCGTCGCGGAACACGATGGAAAAGAGCGGCTGGTCGACGCTCGTATCCGCGCGTTGCTCGCGCCAGTGCTCGCCGCCGTCGTCGGTGCGCAGCACGACGCCCCAATGCCCCGCCGCCCAGCCGTGTTGCGCGTCGACGAATGAGACCGAGGTGAGCGTCGCGTTAGCGGGCACCGCCTGCGCCTGGCGGAAATGCGCGCCGTCGTCGTCCGAAAGCAGGATTACGCCGCGCTCCCCGACCGCGACAACGCGATTTCCCGCGAGCGCCGCGCCGAGCACCATCGAATGCTCCGCGTCGGCGCGGTGTTTCGCGGCGACGACCGCGACCGTGTTGTCGGGCGCCGCGCCAGCGAGCGCGGCGTGCGTGTAGTGCAGGCCCGCAAGCAGTGCGAGCACTGCGCAGGCGATCTTCGAACTCTTTGTTCGTTGCATGGCGAATCGTCCTCGTGGCGGGCTAGTGAGTGAAGAAGCTCGAGCTTTTGACCGCCGAGCGGCGCGGGAAGAGCCGTGTGAGCCAGACCGCGAGCGCGGGCAGCGCCGTCATCGCCATCACGAGGTTCACGATGAACATGAACGCGAGCAGCTTGCCCATGTCCGCCTGGAACTTGAGCGCGGAGAAGCTCCATGTCGCCACGCCAACCGCGAGCGTGATTGCCGTGAAGATCGTCGCCACGCCAACTTCGAGAATCGACTGTTCGACTGCCTTCACCACCGGCACGTCGTGCGAGAGATGCAGTTGCAGCCGGTTGTAAATGTAGAACGCGTAGTCCACGCCGATACCCACTGCCAGCACCATGACCGGCAAGGTCGCAACCGTGAGGCCGATTTGCAGTTGCTTCATGAACCAGTAGCCGATGAAGGTCGCCACCGTCAAAGGCAGGCAGCAAGCGATCACCGCGCGCAGGTCGCGATACGCGAGCAGCACGAGCACGACGATGGCCGCATAGACGTAGAGCATCATCGGTAGTTCGCTGTGCGCCACTTCGTCGTTGGTCGCGGCGAGCACGCCCGCGTTGCCGGCAGCAAGCCGGATCGTCACGCCTTCCACATGATTTTCGGCACGATATGCCTTCACGGCATCGATCACGCGGTTGATCGTCGATGCCTTGTGGTCGGCCAGGAACAGATGCACCGCAGTCATTTTGCAGTCCTTCGTCATGTAGCCGTGCACCCGGTTGATTTCGGCGCTCAGCGCCGCATAGTTGGTCGGGTCGATCGGCACGACGAACATCTTCGGATTGCCTTCGTTATAGCCCTCGTTGTAAGTGCGCAGCATCTGCGGATACGAGCTCACAGAGACAACTCCGGGCACCCGGTTCATCGAGCCGGTAAAGTCGTCTTCGAAAATGCCGAGCCGCGGGTCGGTGCAGTCGGCAACGCGCGGCGTCTCGAACACGACCGTGAGCCAGTCGAGGCCGACGTCGTAGCTGGTTGCGATCGCCACCGCATCCTGATTGAAGCGCGAGTCAGCGCGCAACTCAGGAGCGCCCGGCTGCAGCGTGCCCACCACGCGATCGCGGCTTTGCCACACCGCCACGCCGAAAATCATCGCGGTCACGGCAAGCGTGATCGCGGCATTGCGCGGCTCGGCCACGCGCGCGAGCAGCCTCAGCCAATGCGCGCGCCGCTCGCGTGCGGCCAGAGCGCGGTCCGCGTATGCCTTGGTGAAATGCAGACACGATGCAACGACCGGCAGCATCACGAGGTTCGTCACGATCTTGTAGCCAACGCCAAGCGACGCCGTGATCGCCAGTTCGCGCACCATCGGAATGGGAATAAGCAGCAGCGTGATGAACGACACGAGCGCAGTGACGAGCGCGAGCGTGCCGGGGATCAGGAGGCCGCTGAAGCTGTGGCGCGCGGCTTCCATCGGGCTGCGTCCGTGCGAAAGCTCGCGCACGATGAAGTTGATCTGCTGAATGCCATGCGAAACGCCAATGGCGAAGACGAGAAACGGCACCAGCACCGCGAGCGGATCGAGGCCGAAGCCGAGAATGCGCAGCGTGCCGAATTGCCATACGAGCGAAGTGAGCGAGCACGCGATAGGCAGGATCGTGAAGCGCAACGAGCGGCTGTACCAGTACACCGCCGCCGCCGTGAGCACCAGCGCGAGCGCGCAGAACACCAGCACGCCCGAAGCGCCGTCGGCAATGTCGCCGATCTGCTTCGCGAAACCGATGATCTCCACCTGATACGCGCCGTTTTCATAGGGCTTGCGCAGCTTCTCTTCGAGGATGTGGTTGAACGCCACGTAGTCGAGCGCGTTGCCGTTCGCGTCGCGCTCGTTCAGTTCCGCCGTTACCATCGCGCTCGTCTGGTCCCGCGAGACGAGCACGCCGACGTAGCCGCCCGCCGAGGTGGACTGGCGAATCGCGGCGATCTTCTCTGGCGTGAGACTCTCCGGCGTGATCGTGCCGTCGATCAGCGGGTCGGCGCGAAAGCCGTCTTCGGTGATCTCGTTGACGAACGAGTTAGGCGTCCAGAGCGACTGCACGCCGCCGCGATCGACATTCGGCAGATAGCCCACGGCCTGCGTGATTTCGTAGAGCCGGGTGAGGCCTTCGCGCGTCCAGATCGTGCCGTTGCGCGACTTGAGCACAACCGTGACGCGGTTCGCGCCCAGCAGATCGTTCCGGTATTGCCGGAAGGTCTTGACGTACTCGTGTTCGGTCGGGATCTGCTTTTCGAATCCGGCGTCCATGCGCAACTGCAGCGCGAACACGGCCATCACGACCGTGAATATGGCGATCACGCCCAGCGTGATCGCGCGATGCCCGAACAGGAACCCCTCGAGCTTGCCAACCAGACGATTCAACACATTGCGCCCCTCAAAGTCTGCTGCCGTTTTGGGCGCGCGCCAACAAGGCGCGCGCCTGCCTGCTTAAAAATTGCGTGTTGCGAAGATGCCGACGAAATTGCGGTCGGCGTACGGCTGCCCAACGGTGTCGTGACCACCGAAGAAAGCCGTGAAGTTGATACCGGCCTGCCAGATCGTCGGGTTCTGATTGAAAAGCAGATAGACGTTGACCGACTTCGCGCCCTGCATGTAATTCGCGGTGAACGTTGGCGTGTAGCCGTACAGCGCGTCGCTGAACGTCACGCCAGGCGTAACTTGCCAGCCAGGAATGATCGTGCCGTCATAGGTCCAGTTAAAGTCGATCGTCGCGCCAACCGAGCTTGCCGTGCCCTTCGCCGCCGTGATCGGGTAGCCGAGGCCAGAGTCGTTGTTCAGCCAGGTGAAGTAACCCGCGGCCGGAGCCTGCGTCACCTGCTGGCCGTCTACCGTGCGCGTCACGCCGTTCGAATTGAGCCCCGGGTAGTAGATCCACGCGAGTTCCATCGTGAGCACCGCCATATCGGCGTGAAGCAGCTTCAGGAACGGATATTCGCTTTGCGTGAGATTCAATTGGCCGTTGATCAGATACTGCAGCTTTTTGCGGTCTTCCCACTGCTGGCAATTAACACCCGACACGCCATTCGTGTTGAAGTCGAGCGGGCCGCCCGCGCCAAAGCATCCGGACAGCGCCACCGCATCGTGCGGACGATACGAAAGCTCGGTGCCGATCGCCCAGTCGCCAACGCCAAAGTTCGCACTCGCACCGAACAGCTGCCGGTTCTGGAGATACTGGAACTGTTCCGTGCCATTCGCCAGCGCCGAGGCGACCGGTGACTTGTCGGTATAGTTTTCGTAGTAGAAGCCGAAATTGACGTCGACGTTCTTCGGCTTGTAGTTGAACTTGACGCCGAACTGCGGGCGGTATTTGTTCGGCAGCTGCGTCGAGGTCGGAATGCCGATCGAGTTAAACGGAGGGCCCGCATACACGCCGTTCACGAGGCCTGAATTGATGCCCGCGATCGTCTGCGAGTTGCCCGCGTTCGGCCCCGCGATCGTGCCCGCGTCGGGGCCGTTCACGTTGCCGTTGATCGTGCTGATCGTCAACGGGCCCGCGCCGCGCCCGAAAATGTCGCCCGCGGACCAGTAGGAGCCGACCGGCGGATAGCGGTTGCTCTCCCAGTTGAACTGGTAGTAGGCCTCGGTGCTGAGTCCCGAAGTGATACCCGCCGCGAAGCTCAGCATCGGTTCGGGCAGCAGCGCCTGCTTGAGCTGGGTGCCCGGGATCAGCAGCTTTTGAATATCAACGGCATTGGTCGCGTTGATGCCGTTGGTCGCAAAGAAGCTTTCGCCCCAGTTGATGACCTGATTACCGAGCCGCACGTGCGCCGAGCGGTCGTTGAGCGTGAAGTCCTTCTGGACCCAGAGATCGAGCAGATCGACCGGATAAACAATCTGCGCGGCAGCGGTGCTCGACAGCGGCGTTCTGTTCGTGTCGTTCGCGAGAAAGTCGTACATCGCGGTGCCGCGCACCATGAACTTGACACCTTGACTGGGCATTGTGAGCAACAACTCACTCGTCGCGCTGACATACGTGCTGAACGGCTGCCCTTTGCGATAGTTGAGATTGCCATCGTCGCCCGACGCCCACTGCGCCGTGTTCGCGCCCGCGCCGCAGCCATTCGCGTTCGGGTCGCCGGTGAGCGAGCAGCTCGGGTTCTTGACCCGAATGCCGCCGCCCGCCGTGAGGTTCGAGACCCACGATCCGTTGACGGCGCCGTCGTCGAGTGTGAACTCGTATGCCGAAGCCCCCTGTGCCGCCGTTAGCATGACTAATGAAACTGCTGCGCTGATTTTTGTCTTCGATATCACGCTTTTCCCCTGCCTGCTTTCTTCCAGGTCGAATATGAAGGGTGGCGGCGCACGTCCCCGCGCGCGCGCCGCCACTACCGGACGCTACGTTATCGCTCGCTCACGGCGCGCAGGTTTTCGGACGAATAGAAGTCGTCCTTGAAGCGCGCATCGCTCGAGTCTTCGTACCAGCGGATGTCGGTGTCCGTACCGATGGTCGACTGGTCGGTCACGTAACGGCCATTGTTGAGGTCGTACTGCGCGAACGGCTCGACGTCACAGGCGCCGTGCAGCTCGTACACCGGAATCGGATACGCCTCCTTGACCTTCCAGAGCTTGCCCTGGGCATCGTAGTCTTCGCCCGCCACCGCAAGGCCGCTGTCTTCGTCGATGTAGAAGACTTTCTTTGTCGCGACATGGCGCACACCGGACTTCAGCGTCGCCTCGACGACGTAGACGCGGTGCAGTTCGTAGCGGCGCGCTTCGGGGCTGACGGCGTCCGGCTTGAAGACGTCGTCGAACTTCGCCTTGAAGTTGAACATGCCGAAGTCGTCGTACGGAATATAGATTTCCTTCTTGCCGACCAGCTTCCAGTTGAAGCGGTCGAGTTGGCCGTTGAAGAGCCACGGTTCATCGACCGTATACTGGTTCTCGAAGCCGATCTGCGGCGCGTCGTACGAATACGCCGGCATGCGGCGCACGCGGCGCTGACCCGTGAAGTAGTAGAACGTGTCGCTCGCCTTGTCGAAGTAGTCGCGTTGCACGAGACCCTGTCCCGCGAGCGCGGCGGGCGTTTCATAGGCGAAGTAGATCGCGTAGAGCATGCCGGCCTGCTGCGGCGTGGCAGTGCCCTTCTTGCCCCACGGGAAGTAAAGCGTCTGCTTCGATTCGGCCTTGATCCAGTCCGTGCTGCCCGGCCGCGGCGACGCCGCCGTCACCGCCTTTTGCCACTCCGCGCCGATGCCGCGATAGCGCGCGAGGTGATCCCACATCGCTTCGGCGCCCGTTTTCGGCGCAGGGAACGGCATGCCGGGCAGGTTCGCGCTCTGCAGCCCCTCGCCTGACGAATCCATCTTCGCCTGGGTCGCGTTGAGCGCCGTGTTGGCCTGCACGAAATCAGGCGCGCCGCATTCGCGGTGCGTCGGATACACGTCCATGCGATAGCCCTTCTTCTGCTTGATGAGCTGCACCTGGCCGGGCGTGAGGTTGTCCGCGTATTTGTCGACGTTGCTCGCGTCGATCGAGAAGAGCGGCTTCTCGCCCTTGTGCTTCCAGTAATCGCCGCGCACCTTGCCATACGACCAGTCGGCCGGCGCGGCTTGCGGACCGGCATAGGCCGGAATCCGGCCATCTGCGCTCGCGCCTTTCTCCATGCCGGCCGTATCCGCCAGCGCCCCACCCGCGAGCGTGCTCAGTACTGCCGCCAGCACGGCGGCCGAACACATCGCTCCCATCTGCGTCTTGCCTTTCATCGTCTCGATCTCCAATACCTGTTGAATCGCACGGCCGCCGCGTTGCGGCCCGCTCTTGCCTTTCGTTAGTACTGTTCAGCTACGGCTGTGTCGCCGCTTTTGTGCATACGCTCAACCAGCGCCGCGCGATGCTTCGCGACGTCGGTGAGCGCCGGCCTGCGCCGTGCTGCGATTTCCTGCGCGGTATAAGGCCTGAAATCTGCGGGCCGCGTGTCCGCGTTCTTCGTATCGATCAGCCAGTTCAAAACGTTTGCGAGCTCCGCGTCGCTCAGCGAGGAATTCGACGCACCTGGCACGCGCATCACGAACTCGCGCCCCTCAGGCAAGCGCACGAAATGCCCGAGCTCGTTGGAGAGCGGCGGCACCTTGCCCGGAATGGCATGCGCGTCGCCCGTATGGCAGCCCATGCAGTTGAGCGTCCACGCCTCGCGCGCAGAGGCCGCGTCGTAGCCGCGCTCCTGCGCATGCGCGCTCGCGCCGAGCGCGAATGCACATGCGGCAAGCCACACACGCGCATGCCTCGCCTTCATAGCCCGAGGCTCTTGAGCGTGGCTTCGCGATGCTCGCGCACCTGCGCGCCGTCCATCTGCGTCACACGCAGCGCCTTCACTTCAGCCGCCGTGAACGGTTTCGCGCCCGCGTGCTTCGAATTCGCGTCGAACACGAGGTAATTGAGCACGCTCGCGAGATCCTCGTCTGATTCGATCCGGAAGCTCGGCATCTTGAAGTTGTAGGTCTTGTCCTTGATCGCGATCTGGCCGAACATGCCGTTGAGCACCGTGAGGCCGAGCTGCTTGCGCCCTTCGCCATTCGCGGCGTAGCGGCCCGGCAGTTCGGTGAGCGGCGGCGCGAGACCATCCTGCCCCCTGCCGCCCGCCTGGTGGCACACGGCGCACTTCGTGTCGAAGAACGCCTTGCCCGGCGCAAACTGCACGTTCTGCGCAAACGCGTCGCCCGCAATCAGCGCGGCGCCCGCCGCGCACATCGTCATGGCCCACTTCGCGAAGCGCCGGTTGGAAATCGTCGATGTCATTGCTGCGCCACTCCAAGCAAGGCGGATACAGAGCAGTGATAGTTCGCGTTTCCGCTTGCCATGCACCAGTTGATGTCGTTGTCCAACGAGAGCTTGTAGAGCGGCTTCTCGCGCTCGTTGCGGTTGCAGAAGCAGCGCCCGCACGACGTTTTTCCGCAGCAGTCGTTGTACGACACGATGTAGTCGGTGTTGTCGTGCGGATTGCGGCAGGTGCCGATCCACGTGATCGGCGAAGGCGACGTGCCGGGCGGGCAACTGCTCGACGTGCCGCCGCAGCAACTGCACAGCCAGCCGTCGATCGCGCAGTAGCGCCAGTAATCGCAGCTATAGGGATCATCGTTTTTGCCCGCGGCCGGCGCGCTTGCGCCGCTTGCAGCTGCCGCGTTCTCCGCCGCGAAGGTGCGATCCACCGGCAAGAGCGGCACGAGCGCCGAGCCGACCAGCGCACGGCCAAGCGTCGCCATGGCGCTGCGCCGCGAGCTGCGCTGCGCGACGGTGCGCGCCCTCAGCTCGAAGAAGTTGTCGAACCATTTCATGCTTTTCGTCCTGTAGTCCTGTCGTTCTGTTCTTTGATGACGTGCTCAGGCGTGCTGCTCCGCGTGATGCGCATGACCCGCGTGATCCCCGTGGACGAACTCCTGCAGCGACGCCACCCCGCGCTCTTTCGCTTCGAAGAGGCTTTCGAGGTGCTCACGCGAATTCACCAGACCTTTCGCGCGGATCTTGCCCGACTCGTCGATCAGGAGTGCATAGGGCAGCTTGCCGATCTGGTAGGCCATGCCCAGCTCCTGCGAGAGCACATAGGGGAACTGGCTCAGGCCGAGCTTCTTGTAGAAGGCCGCATGTTCCGTGGTGTCGCCATCGCTTGCGAGCACGATGTCGGTGGCCGTTTCGCGCGCCTGGATCGACGGCAGCAGCGGCAGCAGCTTCTTGCACACCGGGCAGCTCGGCGAGAGGAAGAACACGAGCGTGCTGCGGCCCGCGGCCGAGATTCCGCCCACCTTGACCTGACGGCCGTCGAGCGCGCCCAACTCGAACGACGGGCCCACCGTGCCGACCGCCGGTCCCTTGTCGATCATCAGCGCGCCGACGGGCATCATTCTTTCGTACAGAATGCCGATCTGGCGTACCAATGCGAGCGAGATGGCGCCGAGCGCGAGCACACCGGCCCACAACAGAGCGTTAGAGATCAACAGTGCGTTTTCCATTACGAGTTCCTCAGGTGATTCAACTTCGGACGGTTGGCGAGCAGCACGTCCAGGGTAAAAAATGCGGCAACGGCGAAGAGCGTCGCGCCCAGCACGCTCAAGTAGTCGAACCAGACGACCGCGCGCGCGCTTTGCGGCACGCCTGTGAGCACGGCCAGTGCGGCGAGCAGCAGCACCCGCGCCACGTGCGCCCATCCGATCGAGTGAGCGGCGGGACCGCCCGTCTGGCGAAAGCCATTGCAGCCACAGTCGAAATCGGTACGCCCGCGCGCCACGTTGATGCCGAGCGCGAACGCAAACAGCACGAAGAGCGCGGCGAGCGCCGCGGCGCCCAGGCTGCGCGTGGCGGGCACGAGGCACGCGAGCGTGGCGGCTACTTCGACGATCGGCAACGCGAACGCGAACGGCGTGACGAACGCGTGCGGCAGCAACTGAAAGCCCGCCACGGCTTGCCGCAATTCGGAGTGGCGCGTCAACTTTGGCAGCGCGAGCGTCAGGGTGATGATCGATGTGGTTGCAAGCGCAACAGTCGAGACGACCGGATCGATAACGAGACTTGAAATCATGATTCGCGCCTCGTCACGGATTGACCAGCAGCGACGACGTCGCGCCGATCTGCTTGTGAACGTGCTTCAGCTTGCCAGTTGCCGCGTCGGCAACGACCACGTCGGAGGTCGTCGTGATGCCGTAAAAGAGCGGATGCGCGTCTTCGCTCACCTGGATCGAGAGCAGCGGATCGATCTTCTGGTCCGCGAGCTTCCAGCGCGCAATGCGCTTGTGCGTCTTCAGGTCGAACACCCAGACTTCGCTTGCCGGGTCCTTGTGCGAGCCCTCTGCGCCCTGGTGCATCGCCACGAAAAGACGCTGCGTCGGCACGTGCAGCGCGGTTTGCTGCAGGCCGCCGGGACGCCAGCCGGCCTTCGCCTCATCGGGCGTCACGAGCGGCCATGGCGTGCCGAACACGGGCGCCGGACCGCTGAAATCAGCGCTGCGCACGTTGCCATTGAACGTCGCGAACCAGTACGTATTGCCGCTGCGCGACGCGTTCACGAATGCCGGATCTTTTGCGACATCGATGAACGGATCCGACAATTTGCGGCTCTTTTCCTTGCCGTTCGCGCCGAGCACGACAGTCAGCGCCTTGCCGCTTTCGCACAGCGACGTGAAGCGGTCGCTGCCCGACGGATAGGCGAGCACGCAGCCGTCCGTATCGACTTCCGAGGCGACCTGGTGCGTGGCCGTGTTGACCACGGTGACCGACGTGGCGGGCGTGATGTTCGCGACGTAGAGCCACTTGCCGTCTTTCGAAAGCGCCGTGTTATACGGCGACGGTACGCTTTGCGCGTGCTTCGGCGGGATCACGACTTCGCCCGTGATTTGCAGCGTCGTGTTGTCCGTCGCTTCGACGACATCGGTACGTGCGCCGTGCGAGCCGCGCGCAAAGTACGTGGTGGCGACGTAGCTCGTCTTGTGATCGGGACTGATCGCGAAACCCGGCGCGAAGCCGGCGTCGATCTGCCCAAGGAAGCGGTTCGTGTCGGCGTCGAGGACATAGGCGCGCGCGTCCGTCATCGAGCTGAAGTTGACGTCCACCACGTACACCTGGTGCGGGCTGAACGCCGGCATCTTCGCGATCGTCAGGTCCTCGGCCTTCTCGGTTGCGAGGACGTGGGCCGCGTGAGCGGCTATCGCGGCACCGCCCGCCATCAGCAGCGCTCGTCTCCAATTTCGTAGCATCTTTTCTCCGCAAGTACATTCGTTTTGGCCTTGCGGAAAATTAGCTTTAGTCAGTTTTTGAAACAGCTCCCAAATCGGCAAACGATCGGCAAAATTATTACGTATGCCTTGCGAAACCAATAATGTGCTTACAAAACGGCGGGGCGCATGTTCCCGCTGCGCTGCCTAGCAGGGATCACCCGTAGGCGCGCCGGGGCGGTCAGACACCTTGACCGGCGGCTTCGACGAGGGCCGCTTCGACGCCTGGCACACAGACTTCGAACGGCCCGCGCGCGCCGTAAATGCGCGTGGGCAAGAGCACCGCTTCCGCGGCGTTGATCAGCAATAGCGCGACGTTGAGGCGACGGTCGGTGTGTCGGATTACCGCGAAGTGATGATCGGGGAGCGCGCCGTTGAAGCGCGGGTCGGCGGCGGCAATGTCCTCGTCGTCGTGCAACCCTTCGAGCTGGGCGCCGGGGACGACGCACCAGCATTCGGGCAGACGCATGAGCACGTCGGGAACGTCCCCGAAGTCGGAAACGACCGCCGCGTGCGAGTTGGGCGCCCGGCGAAACCACAGCGGCTCGCCGGTCGCCTCGACATGCAGCGCCGCGACCGGAAAAAGTAGAAGGCCATTTTCCATGGATAGTGAATTGCGTGAGATCCCGCAGCCTGGAGGGCCGGATGATCCCGCAAAAGCGGGCGCGCGGCTATATCACGGCGAATGGTTTGCCGATATTGGAGGTATGCCAGCCAGCACGCGCTGCCACAGGTGTTCTACCAGCCCGGTATTCACCTAGCCCGGCGCGATCGCGTTGAAGCGCCTCCCTTTGGCCTGGCCGCCGCAGGTCACCATGTTGTCAAGCGCGTCGATGTGAGCGTCGATGTTCACGACGGGCACGCAGTACGCGGAGGGGACGAACGGCCGTTCCGCTGTCCGCGATCGCCACCGCGCATCCTACAACTGCGATTCTGGTGCTCGTCATTCTCGCCATCCCCGCAGTGGGGGTCTTCGCGACGCGACGCAGATCATCGAGAGCGTGGGCGTTTCGCTCACAGGATCGATGAACGCAATCGTTGGATCCGGCCTGAGAAGCCTCCGAAAACTGCCGGCGTCGACAGCTACATCGAACGCCGATGCACCTTGCGGACTGGACATGGCGACTCTCCCTGCGCGGCTACTGATCGTGTGCGAGCGCTTCGAGACGAGCGTAGCCTGCGTCTTTCGCCGCGCGCTCCGTGGCGAAAGGTTCTTCGGCTACGAGCGAGCGCCGCACTTCGCGTGCATCGAAGTCGACGAGCGAAATAACCCACACCCAGCCGCCAATCTGTTCGGCGGTCTGCACGAATGCACGCATGTTGCCTTTGTCCTTGGTGTTCATTTGACCTCCTATGGAAAAAAACCGGAAGCGTCGCCCGCGCCGCGCGGCGGGGAACATGAGTTACGCGGTCGGCAGGTCACCGATCAAGGCAGCTTGCCGATGATCGCGCCGATGCCCTGATCGGCGAATTGTGCAAGCACTACATAAATCGCCATCACGGTTCCCCCGTAACGAGTCGACGTTCGGGAGCGCCGCGCGCGGTACGGCCCCGGTGCCCCTGCCGCCCGCAACACTTCATTTTAGGCAATGGGAATCGACATACCACGCGTTCCCGGGGACGTGATCCCTGCTGCGCGCGCTGGTTGGAAATGATCGCCGCGAAAACTTTCAGTGCGAATTTCGCCGCCTCGGCACTAGAATTCAAGCATGGTCGCATTCCCGAAGGAGGCTGCCATGACTCAGTCAATGATCAGTTTTTGGGTTGGCCTTGTGGTTCTCGTTGTCATTGCCATGACCCTGTCACGTCGCTACAGGCGCGATCACCCGGGAGAGAGCCTGAACCAGTGGCTCGACGCACACCATATGAACTGGATGCATCGCAAGCACTAGCTGGCGGCGTGGGCTGACACCGAAGAGCGCACCCATTTCCAGCACTAGAATGGTTTATCGCCGGCGTCGTAGACAGTTTCTCTTGCCAGCACGACGTGCGGGATTCTCGTTAGAGGCATACCATGCCGACATACCAGTACAGGTGCGAGCAGTGCGGTGAGATGTTCGAGCATGCCGAGCATCTTGCTGAACATGAATCCGCTCATCCGCCTTGCCCGAAATGCGGAAGCGAGAAGGTTCAACACACACCCACACCGTTTGTGGCGAAAACATCCAGAAAGTCCTGAAATCTCTTCAGTCGCTCAGGTCTGCTCCGGATGATCCCTGTCCCGATGATGGTCCGCGGCACGACGAACAGCGTGCCGATCGACAGCCCCGTGAAGATCAAATCAACGATCTCGGCCACGCGGACAGCTGGGACGAGATCACCGGTCACCGTCCGGTCAGCATCTTGAGGATCTTTTGCACGATGCGTTCGTGCCACTCGAGCGCCTCATCGAGCGTGCTTGCACCATAGCTCTCGTTGTCATCCCGCACTTCCATTCCTGCGATTCGCGTCACGAAGAGCGCGGGTTCCCCAGTCTTCGCGTCGGCCACACCGCGAAAGCGCGTCGTGACCGTCACGCCGGACGCTTCGAGCAGCGTGCGGCGAAAGATCAATTCGTTCCCGGCCATCCAGCGCGACCACTCGCTGCGGTCGAACACCTCGACAGGCCTGTTCTTCGCATCGAGAACGTAAAGGCGTTCACCCTGGGTCGGGACAGAGCGGGATCTCATCTATTTGCCATCAGAGCGATCAGTCAAGTGACAATCTATCGCCTCTGCCAGCGTACTCGTCTGAACGGCCGGCCGATGCGCCCCTTGTTTGCACGAGCGTGATTTTTTACGCTCAGCTTCCCCGGTTGCACTCGGACGGGGCGATCCGAAAATCGAAACAGCACGCCGCGCCGGCTCAGCGCGGCGCGACGACAATTGCGACACGGCGGTTTTGTGCGCGGCCGGCTTCCGTGCGGTTGTCGCCCACCGGGTCGCGCTTGCCTTTTCCAATGATCTCGACGTGTTCGGCAGGCAGCCCGGTGTCGACCAGTTCGAGCGCTACGACCTCCGCACGGCGTCTGGACAACTCAAAGTCATAGGCGTTCGAGCCCTCCCCGTCGCTGTAGCCATACACGCGCACACTATCAAGACCCGCCGACGTAAGCGTGTGGCCAATGCGCTCGACAATCCGGCGGGCGTCGGGCTTGAGGTTGTAGCGGTCGAAGTCGAACAGGATGGGGCCGGTCAAGCCGAACTCGAAACCCTGCTCGGTCTCCTCGAATCCCGCCGACGTGAGTGCCTGGACCTGATTGCGTGTCAGCCCGCGGTAAGGCGGCGGCGTTTTGCAGCCCCCAAGCACCATACACAGGAGCAGTGCACTCCCAATGCCTGCACGCCAGATGCTCGCAGGTAACGCGTGTTTCTTCATCACATTCCCCTCGAGCGCGCCGGCTTGCGCGCGCGGTTTCGCGTTCCTGCGACGACCCGGCTGCTGGGCCATGCCCATCACTTCAAGCCGGTCCGGCGACACCTTCGGCGAACTGCCACGATCCGGGCCGCGCGCGCTTGGCCCGGTACATCGCCGCATCGGCCGCGCGCAGCAAGCCGTTCGCGTCGCGCGCGTGGTCGGGATACAGCGCAATCCCGATGCTCAGCATGGTGGCGACCGTGCGGCCATCGGCCAACGTGATCGACAGCGTCATGCCGGACAGTATGTCCTCGGCGATGCGGGCCGCGCTGGCCAGTTCGCGCATCGGCGCCAGCATCACGGCGAATTCGTCGCCGCCAAGGCGTGCCACCAGATCGACCTCGCGCAACTGCGTGCGCAGCCGTGCCGCGATGGCGATCAGCACCGCGTCGCCGGCGTCATGGCCGAAGCAGTCGTTGATCTCCTTGAAACGGTCACAGTCGAGATAGAGGACGGCAACCCGCTGCTCCGTCACCATGGCCTCGCCGAGGGCGCGCTTGAGGCGAGCCTCGAACTGCAAACGGTTGGGAAGGCCAGTGAGCGCATCGTGGGTTGCCTTGTGCTCGAGGGATGCGTTTTCGTTGCGCAGGTTGTTATGCCAGTCTTCAAATTCATCGAGTAAGGCGTTGAAATCGTCGCCGAGCTGGTTCAGTTCGGCAATCGCAGCGGGCTCGACCCGTCGATCGAACGCGCGTTCGCGCCGCACTGCGTGGGCGACGTCAGCCAGCGCGCGCAGCGGCGCGACAATGCTGCGCACCACGCGCTTCGAGCTGACATAGGCCCCGAGCACGCTGACGGCGACGCAGCCGAGGATACCGCCGACGCCGCCTAGCAGGAAGCCGAAGAACTGGTGCCCCTGGCCACGCACTTCGACGTAACCGACGACGATGCCGTCGTGCAGCACCCGTACGGTCACGGGCCCGGGCAGCGCAAGGTCGGCGACTGCCCGCTCGAGCCGGGCGATCTCGCTGGCGGCAGGTGAGCGCCATGCCGCGAACGGCCGGCCCCTGCTATCCGTGACGACGATCTCAGCCACGTCCTCATCTTTGGCGATCAACTCGATCGCCTGGGTCGCTGCGACACGGTCGCCGAACACCAGCGCCGCCTCGACCGTATAGCCGAGCGAGCGGGCTAGCAGGTTCAAGTTGTTGCCGGAATAGGCACGCAATGCGATCACGGCGACCACGATCAACGACACCGCGGCCATGGTGACGGCGACGAACGCCAGACGCAGGTGCGCGCGGCGCAATACGCTTTGCAGCGTCTGGCGCGGCGCAGGCGGAGGGGAAACAGGGGGCGCGGGCTGTGTCATGGCGTCACCGGCCGCCGCGCGAGGTTGAGCACATTCGGATGGACTCGCACGCCGCTGCGCGCCACGGCATCGAGATTGATGTCGAACGTGACGCGTTCGCCCTCGACATTCAGGCAGAACATGCTGCCCGCAGTGCAGGTCGGATCGTGTTCCGCAATGGTCAGGACCGGATGGCCCGCCACGGCGGCACTGATCTGCTGCCGCTCAGCGTCGCTCAGGTCGCCAAGATAGACGACTTCGCAGGCTGCGCCGAGGGCCGAATCATCAACGTCGACACGCCGCACCTCGAGCGGCGTCGAGCCGGCCTGCAGCGAGTCGACGAGGCCCTGCGCGTAGTCGGGCCGGCCCGCCACGCACAGGTGCAGGCGCCCGGGCGGCGCCGGCCAGCGCGTAAAGCTGATGATGCCCAGCACGACCTGGCGCACGGCGGCGTCGCGTGGCGAAATGTCGGGGTCGGTACGGATCGCGCCGGTAACGGCACGCGCCGTGTTGGCTGGATCGACTGTATTGGCGGGTGCGGCCGGTGCCGTGCCCAGCGCGCAAGCCAGTGCGAGCAACGCATGGGGAAGCGAGGCCGACCAGCCATGCCGGCCAGACGTCGCCAGCGCGGCGATCTCCGTCGCGCACCTTCGCGTCAATGCAGACGCACAACAGGCACCCGCCGCGCGCACGCTCGCATCCATGATGAAAACACCTGTTGGCGTCGATCCGCGCGCTGCCTTATGGCGCCCGCCATTTGCGGGCCTGCACCAGCCTGTGCGCATAGAAGTTCATCTTAGGCGCAAAATCACACGGTCAACCAGTTGGAAACACCTGTTCGCGCCGTCGCCATCGACGATTGCCGCGTTGCTGCGAATTGATCTGCACATTGGCGGGTCAAAGCCGTTCGTGCGGGTCGTCGTGCAGCGTGTCTGAGGCAAGCCGCCATGGCCCCGAGCTCTCCGTAAGCGTTGCAGACAAGGCGCCCACCCACGCACAAAGCATTGATCGCGCCCCTCAAAAAAAACACACAACCACGCTAAATCACCGGATTAAAAGGTATTTACCCGCCAATCCTTTTTTTCGCGCACCGCATAACGCAGGCATAATTCCAAAGGAGCAGCGCGATTAAAAGGGTCGTTTTCGTATTCCTGAATATCGATGGACTACGCAACGCGAGACGTTCTTGCGCCTCCAGTCCCACGATAGATTATCTGGCGTCGCCATCGCGACGCGAGGCAGGAATAGATTCATGAAACCGGCAAGGAATTCGCGGTGGTCACGCTTTGGCCGATACGTTGCGTTGGGTGTTTGCGCGGCCGCAGTCGCGGCAACGGCTGGCTTCTTCTACTGGCGGCATGAAGCGAATCTCGCGCAGTCCCAGCCTGCGGCGCTTGGCGGCGTCGCCAGCGAAATGCGGCATGACGCATCGCCATGGACGAAGCGCGAGAAAGATGCCTCGGAATTACTGCGCGATATTCACGACCGCGATGTCACCGCCATCGGCGTGAGCCGCGAAGCGATTCTCGTGTCGACGCTCAAAGGCGAAAAGTATTATGTGGCCGATCATAACGGCGCGTTCTCGAACGCCCTGCTGCTCGGCGATCTGAAGCCAGGCGCCACGCCGCCCTGGCAGCTCGTCTGGCTGCCACACGCCGACGTGCGCGTCGGCGCCGCGCGCTGGACCGAAGCGTTCGACCGCTTGCGCGACGCGCTCAGTCTGCTGCTTCCCGTGCTGATGCTAGGCGGTCTGCTCTGGTTCATGCGCCGCGAAATGGGCGGCGGCGCGCAATTGCTCGGCGAATCCCCCACGTTGCGTTTCGACGACGTGATCGGCGCGGGCGAGGCGAAAGCCGCGCTCGCGGACGTGCGCGCGTGGCTCACCGAACCGGCGCAGTTCACGGGCATGGGCGTGCGCGCACCATGCGGCGTGCTGATGACGGGTGGCCCGGGCGTTGGCAAGACGCGCCTCGCGCAGGCGCTCGCAGGCGAATGCGGCGCGAACTTCATCGCCATCACGGGCAGCTATTTCAGCGCGAAGTATTACGGCGTGGGCATTCAGAAGGTCAAGCGCCTGTTCGAACTCGCGCGCAAGAACGCGCCCACCGTTATCTTCATCGACGAGGCGGATGGTCTCGGCAAGCGCACCGATACCGGCGGCGGCCCGGTCGAGGCGGAAAGCAACCGCATCATCAACCAGTTGCTCGCGGAAATGGATGGGTTCGAATCGAACGAAGGCGTGATCATCGTCGCCGCGACCAATCACCCGGACAATCTCGACGAAGCGCTACGCCGCCCCGGCCGTTTCGACCGCACGGTGCAGGTGCGTCTGCCCGACCTGGAGGATCGTGCCGAGATTCTGCGCTTCTACGCCGCCAATCTGAAGGCGAAAGCCGGCGACATCGATTTCAACCAGCTCGCGCGCCTGACCACGGGCCTTTCACCGGCCACGCTCTCGATGATCGTGAATCAGGCGGGTCTCGTCGCGCGCAAGGCCGGCAAACAGGAAGTCGCCGCGGTGGATTTTCTCGAGGCGATCAAGATTGCGCGCATTGGCGACGTCAACGGCGCCGAGCGCGCGCTTTCGGACGACGAGCGCACGCGCATTGCGATCCATGAAGCGGGACACGGCCTCGTCGCCGCCCTCCTCGGCACTGGCGTGCTCGAAGAAGTGACGATTTTGCCGCGTGGTGGCGCGTTGGGCGTGGCGTTGATCACGAAAATGCAGGACAAGTATCTGTATCGCGAGACGGAAATGCGCAACGAGATCCAGGTGCTGCTGGGGGGGCGCAACGCGGAACTGCTCATGTTCAGCGAAGCATCGAGCGGCGCGGCGCAGGATCTGCAGGAGGCTTCGCGCATCAGCCTCGACATGGTGTCGAAACACGGCTTCAACGCGGATGGCAATCTGTTCAGCCTCGCGGCGCTGCCGCAGCAGGTCGCGGGCTTGCAGTTGAAGACGGCGATCGAGCACGCGAACGGCCTGCTGCACGAACTCAACGACGCGTGCTTCGCGTTGCTGCGTGCGAACGAGCCGGTGCTGCGCGCGATCGCCGATAAGTTGCTCGAGTCGGAGACGGTGCCCGGCGAGACGGTCTATCGTCTGATTCGCGAGCATGCGGCGGCTGCGGCGAGCACGCAGGCGGTGACCGAAGCGGCCGCCGCCTGAGCAGCCACCTGAGCAGCCGCTTGGCGCCCCGTCGTCCAGGTCCTCAGGCCCTTTCGAGCGCCGCCATCGCCCTCACGATAACGAGCAGCACGGAAAGACTCACGCCGGTGGAAGCACGCAGTTCCGTAAGCAACTGCGCATAACGCTCCAGCGCTGTCTCGTGCTCTGCACACCACGCGTCCACGAGCGTTTGTGCGTCCGCGGAATCGGCGCCTTGCGCAAGCACGCTCGTGGTGAGCGCGCGCTTGAGGTGCGCCACCTCGGCGAGCGCCGCCGCGCGCGCCATGGTGTCCCAATGCGTCGGCGTGGGCAGCGTCGCCGCACGCTCGCCGATCCAGCTGTAGTTGAGCCGCGTGCCCAAGGCAAAGTACGCCGCGGCAACGCGCTCGAGCGGCCGATCGCACGCGGCAGCCACATCGGCGATGTCGAGCAGTGCTACTGAAATATCTCCACTCGCCACACGCAGTGCGAGCGCGTTTTCAACGCCCGCCTTCACGAGCTCACCCTGGCGTGCCGAGAGCGCTTCGAGATCCGCTTCGGGCAACAGCGTCGGCAATTGCGGTGCGAGGCGCTGCGCGGCGTCGCGGCAACGCGCCAGCAGCGTGCTCACACCATCGTTACTGACTGCGGCCGCCTGGAGATGACTCAGGAACCATAGCGCCGCGCGTTCGAGCAGCCGCGCGACGGCGACAAACATGCGGGCCTGCACGTCGTCGGCCACGCGGTTGTCGAGCGCGTCGATGGCGCGCCAGATAGCGTTGAGTCCGAATACGTCCTGCGCCATGACGCACGCGCGCACAATTTCACCGGGCTGCGCGTCGGTTTCCTCCATCAAACGGTGTACGAATTCGCAGCCCACGCGGTTCACAAGCGCGTTCGTCAGATGCGTCGCCAGAATTTCGCGCCGCAGCGGATGCCGATGCATCGGTTCGCTAAAGCGCTGCTGCAGCGGCTGCGGGAAGTAGTCGATCAGCAGGTCCGCAACGAGCGGGTCTTCCGGCACGGACGAATCGAGCAACGCGTCGTAGAGCCACATCTTGCTGTACGCGAGCAACACCGCACGCTCCGGCGAGGTGAGCCCGAGTTTCGCAGCCTGACGCTCGGCGATTTCGTCGTCGGTCGGCAGGAATTCGATATGGCGGTTCAGACGCCCTGCGCGTTCGAGCCAGCGCATCATGCGCGATTCGGCGTCGAGCAGTTCCGCAGCGTAGCGGCCCGCGATCGAAAGCGCCTGCGTCTGGTAGTAGTTGTCGCTCAGCACCAGCAGGCCGACTTCGTCGGTCATCTCCGCGAGCAACGTGTTGCGCTGCTTCGTCGTCATTTCGCCGTCGCGCACCACGAGTCCGAGCAGGATCTTGATATTGACTTCGTGGTCCGAACAATCTACGCCTGCCGAGTTATCGATCGCATCCGTGTTGATGTGGCCACCATGCTGGGCGAACTCGATGCGGCCGAGTTGCGTGACACCGAGATTGCCGCCCTCGCCCACAACCTTGCAACGCAGCTCCGAGCCGTTCACGCGTACAGCATCGTTGGCGCGGTCGCCGGCCTGCGCGTTGGTCTCGCGCGCGGATTTCACATAAGTGCCAATGCCGCCGTTATAGAGCAGATCGACGTTCGCCAGCAGAATCGCGCGAATCAACTCGGTTGGCGAGAGCGCTGCCGCCTCGATGCCGAGCACCGTTCGCACCGCGGCCGACAGCGGAATTGTCTTCATGGTGCGCGCGAACACGCCGCCGCCCGCCGAAATCGTGGCGGGATCGTAGTCGGCCCAGCTCGATCGTTCGAGCGCGAAGAGCCGCGTTCGCTCGGCGAGGCTCACGGCCGGATCGGGGTTGGGGTCGAGAAAAATGTGCCGGTGGTCGAACGCCGCGACGAGTTTGATATGCGGCGAGAGCAGCATGCCGTTGCCAAACACGTCGCCCGACATGTCGCCGACGCCGACCACGGTGAAATCGGTCGCTTGCGTATCGACGCCCATTTCGCGGAAATGCCGCTTGACCGACTCCCACGCGCCGCGCGCCGTGATCGCCATCTTCTTGTGGTCGTAGCCCACCGACCCGCCCGAGGCGAAAGCGTCGTCGAGCCAGAAGCCGTATTCAGCGGATATCGCGTTCGCGTAGTCAGAGAACGTAGCCGTGCCCTTGTCGGCGGCCACGACGAGGTACGGGTCGTCGGGGTCGTGGCGCACGACATCGGGCGGCGGCACGATCGCGTTGTTCACGAGATTGTCGGTGAGATCGAGCAGACCACGCAGGAAGGTCTGATAGCACGCTACGCCTTCGCGCATCCACGCTTCGCGCTCGCTCGCCGGCGGCGGGTTCTTCACGACGAAGCCGCCCTTCGATCCCACCGGCACGATCACGACGTTCTTCACCATCTGGGCTTTCATGAGACCGAGCACTTCGGTGCGGAAGTCCTCGCGGCGATCCGACCAGCGCAGGCCGCCACGCGCAACGCGTCCGCCGCGCAAGTGCACGCCCTCCACGCGCGGCGAATAGACCCAGATCTCGAACATTGGCTTGGGCTCGGGCAGCCCGGGCACTTTCGATGGATCGAATTTGAACGAGAGCGAGGGCCGCTCCGCACCATTGGCTTCGCGCCGGAAATAGTTCGTGCGCACCGTTGCGTTGATCACGCCGAGGAACTGGCGCAGGATGCGGTCTTCGTCGAGATTGGGCACCTGGTCCAGCGCGCTTTCAATGGCCTTGAGCATGAGCGCCGTGCGTTCTTCTCGCGCCTGTGAATCGCGCGGATCGAACCGGAGTACGAACAGTTCGACGAACTGCCTCGCGATCGCAGGATTGCCGGTTAGCGCACGCTCGATATAGGCGTCGCTGAAGGTCGAGCCCACCTGGCGCAGATACTTCGCGTAGGCGCGCAGGATCGTGACTTCGCGCGCGCTCAGGTAGGCACGCAGCACAAGCCGGTTGAAATCGTCGTTTTCGATGCGTGCGTTCCAGACGCTTTCGAACGCGTCTTCGAACAGGCTCTTCACGCGTTCGATATCGAATTCGGCGTCGTCCGCGAGTTCAAGGCCGAAATCGTGAACCCACGCAGGCTCACAGGACGGCGCCTCGATCACATAGGGCCGTTCTTCGTCCACGCGCACGCCGAGATGTTCGAGCCTCGGCAGACTGCGCGAGAGTGCAATGGCTTCGCCCGCACAATAAACCTTGAAGCGGAACGTACGCGGCCCCGCTTCGATGGGGCGATACAGATTCATGGCAATGCGCGGCGTTCCCTGCACGCGCTCGATCAGTTCGATGTCGCGTACCGCCGTGCGTGCGGGGTAGTCGTCGCGATAGCCAGGCGGAAACGAATCCGCGTACCGATGCAACAGACGCGTGCCCTGCTCTTCCCCGAATGCGTCGAGCAGCGCATCGGCCAGATCGTCCTGCCAGCGGCGTGTGACCTGCACGAGCCGCGCTTCCAGTTCGCGCGTGTCGACTTCGGGCATCGTGCCGGGCTCGGCGTGCACGACGAAATGAATCCGCGCGATGGCCGACTCCGAAAGCAGTGGCGTGAACTCCACGGAAACGCCGTTGAATGCCTCCACGAGCAGGTTTGCAATGCGCCGCCGCAGATCGGTGTTGTACTTGTCGCGCGAGACGTACACGAGGCACGAAACGAAGCGATTGAAGCGGTCGCGCCGCACGAATAGCCGCGTGCGCTGGTGTTCCTGCAAGCGCAGCACGCCGAGCGCGATGTCGAAAAGCTCGTCTTCACTCGCCTGCAGCAGTTCGTCGCGCGGATAGGTTTCGAGCACCGTCACGAGCGATTTGCCGAGGTGGCCTTTGGGCAGAAAACCCGCGCGTCGCACGATGTTTGCGCATTTGCGCCGCACGATCGGGATTTCGGCGGTGGACACCATATAGGCAGTCGAGGTGTAGAGGCCCACGAAGCGGCGTTCGCCGCACACCTTGCCATCCGTGCCGAGGAGCTTCACTCCGACATAGTCGAGATAGCCGGGCCGGTGCACGGTGGCGCGCGAGTTCGCTTTCGTCAGGAAAATGGGCCATGCGCCGCCGATGATGTCTTCGGCCGCGGGAGGCAACGGCGTGATGTCGGGCGTGCCCGGCGCGCGCAGCGATTCGCGCAGAATGCCGAGGCCCGAGCCTTCCACACCGCGCAGGGCGTAGCCGCCGTCGTGCGAAACCAGCGCGTAATCGCGTTGGCCGAGGAACGTGAAATGATCGGCCACCATCCATTCGAGAAACGCGCGCCCTTCGATGTCCTCTGCGCTCGTTTCGCGCGCTTTCATCGTCTTGATGGTGTTGCGCGCGGCCTCAAGGAGGCTCGGCCAGTCTTCTACGGACGCCCGCACGTCGCCAAGCACCTTGGCAATGTCGCTGCGCAATTCGTCGAGCTTTGCTGCGTCGCCGCAGCGGTCCACTTCGAAATGGATGAACGAAGCGAGTTGCGATTGCCCGTCGCCGGCGCTGGCGCCGCCCTCGTCGACGCGCTCGATCGCGCCGTCCTTGCCGCGCCAGATCCGGAATACCGGGTGCAGCGCGGAATGCAGCGCGAGCCCCAGGCGGTTGACGGCCATGGAAACCGAATCGACGAGAAACGGCATGTCGTCGTTCACGATTTCAATGACCGTGTGGTCCGAATGCCAACCGTGCTGTTCGAGGATCGGGTTGTAGACCTGCACGCGCTCGCTGCCCGGCACGAACCGCTGCGCGGTTCGCCAGTGCGCCATGGCGGCGCCGTAGAGATCGGCAATGCTGCGGCTACGCAGATCTTCGGCGTCGGCGAAATCGTAGTAGTGCCGCAGGAAAGGCTCGACGACCTGGAACGTAGGCTCGGGCAAGCGCGCCCGCGCAAATTCCACGACGTCGGAGAGCAGATGGGCGACGAATTCTTCGTTCCTCGCTAGCATGACGGACTCCTTGGCGGATAGTCATCGACTGCATCGGCGGTTCGGTCATTATGCACCGGCAAGGTGATCGAACGATGAATGCGTGCACACGAGCTGCCTCACGGCGAGGCGTTGCACGCTCACGCGCTGCGTTGCAATGCGGATGATGGCGCAGAACTTGCCGGCTGCGAACGCTCGCTTCAACGCGCTAAGGGAGCCGCTTTCGAAGCGTAATTGAATTGGGCTAGCAGCCAGGTGCGAAGCTTCTGGCTCGTCTCCCACCGGACGCTGGCCTGCGGGAGGACAACGTAATAACCCAGCGAGAGTGGCAACGAAAAGTCGAACAGGCGTTGCAACCTGCCGGCCGCGATATCGCGCTCGACGAGATGTTCGCTCGTGAGTGCAATGCCCTGCCCTGCAATGGCGGCATCGATGGCAAGCGACGACTGACTGAAGCGCGGCCCTTTCAGGGTACCAGGTTCGTTTGTGCAACCCAAGGCGTTGAAAAACTCCGGCCACAAATCATGAGAATCGTGGAGCAGCACAAAATTTTTCAGGTCCGCGATCGTGCGCACCGGGTAATCGGGCTTGAGCAGTTGCGGGCTGGCCACGGCGAACACCTGCAGCGGGAATAGCAGATCACTGGCCAGACCTTTCGCGAACGGTGGCTTGCCAAGGCGAACCGCGATATCCACGCCATCGGACCTGAAGTTGCACAGCGCCGCATCAGCAATAATCCGGACGTCGATTTCCGGGTGCTTCTCGCCAAACTCTGCTAGCCTGGGTATCAGCCATTTCGAAGCGAATGACGGCGTCGTGCTGATCGTGAGGGACGTCGAGCGCTGGTTCAGCGCCTCTGTCGCGTCTGCGACGATCGTGAGCGCGCGTTGAACGGCAGCGGAGTACGTATGCCCCTCGGTCGTGAGAGCGAGACCTCGCGGCCCTCTTGCGAAAAGGGGCAAATTCAGGGCCTCCTCCAACACCCGCACCTGTTGTGCAACCGCGCCTTGCGTCACGCCGAGTTCCTCGGACGCGAGGCGGAAATTGAGGTGCCGGGCGGATGCATCGAACGCGCGGAGCGCATTCAGCGGCGGCAAATGGCGTGGTTTCAATGAGTGCTTCAATGGGTGTATTGGCTATTGGAACGCCAGCAATTCGCCAGCGGCCATTCGGCAGTGAGCCAGTAGTAATTTTATTGTCAGACTATAAGAAACATCATTCGACAATTCAATCATAACGCCATACAGTTTCTACACGAAAGCCCATTGAGCGCAGCCCTGTCGCGCTGAATCTATTCAAGGAGAGAGCAACATGGCAGTAGAAAAAGTAGCACTCGTCACGGCTGCCGGCAAGGGTATGGGCGCGGCGATCGCGCGCGAACTGGCAGCCAACGGCTACCGTCTTGCCTTGATGTCGCCCTCTGGCAGCGCGGCGGAACTGGCGAAAGAGCTTGGTGGACTCGGCTTTACGGGCTCGGTCACCGAGCCCGACTGTATCGACCGATTCGTTCGCGAAACGCTCGAAAAGTACGGTCGCATCGACGCCGTGGTGAACAATACGGGGCACCCACCGAAGGGCGATTTGCTGTCTATCGCCGACGAACAGTGGCACCTCGGGCTCGATCTCATCGTGCTCAACGTCGCTCGCGTGCTGCGCCGCGTGACGCCAGCATTTCTCGAACAAGGCGGCGGAGCGGTGGTAAATATCTCGAGCTTTGCCGCCGACGCGCCGGAGCAGGCCATGCCCGTTTCCTCTGCGCTGCGCGCCGCGTTGAGTTCGTTCACACGTCTCTATGCCGATCGCTACGCCAAGGACAATATTCGAATCAATTCCGTTCTGCCGGGATTTATCGACAGCTGGCCCGAAACACCCGAGATCGTCGCCCGCATTCCGGTTGGCCGCTTCGGCAAGACACAGGAGATCGCGCAAACGGTCGCGTTCCTCTTGTCGGATGCCGCGGGGTACATCACGGGGCAAAACATCCGCGTCGATGGCGGTATCGTGCGTGGTCTCTAACGCTTCCAATATGGATCAGATCGTCGACGCGGTTTGGGCACGCCTGCACGCGGGCGCTAACGCCGACAAGGAACGCTCTCCCTTCACAATGCTGCAGGCCGCGACGATCGCGCTGGACGGCGCACCCGCCGTGAGGACGGTTGTGCTGCGACGCGCGTCTCGCGAGCAGCGTTCCGTCATGTTTCATACCGACGTGCGGTCTACGAAGGTGGCCGAATTGAGGCGCGACCCGCGGATATCGCTCGTCGGCTGTGATCTCGATGGTGGAGTTCAAATACGTCTGCATGGCGTTGCGAGAATCGTCGAAGCGCCTTCGGAAACGAGAGGGGTCTGGAACTCGAGCAGACCTCGAACGTTGATCGTCTATCGCACGCCGATCGCGCCCGCGACGCCGATTACGTCTCCCACTGAAGCTCATGCAACGACGCATGTCGAAGGTCTCGACTCGTCGGCCGGATTCGATAACTTCTGCCTGATTGAAGTGGCCATATCGAGGATCGACTACCTCGATCTGAATCCTGCAGGGCATATGCGGGCCAGTCTTGTGTTTGAAGAAGGAAAATGGCGCGGCACCTGGATAGCGCCTTAAATTGGCGAGCTGCTTTATATTTGCTTGCCCGCGTAAGCGTCCAGAACCCGGTTCTCTTTCGCAGATACCGGGGTTCTGGACGTTACCCGCACTGCCCTCCCAGGCAACGAGCAACCAGGTAGGGCCACATCGTTGCGCCTGCAAATCGGGCGACCTGTTGTAACAGTTACAAGATAAGTGTTGACGCGGGGCCGCCCGGCGGGTAACGTGCTGGTCGAAGGTCAAGAAGTTCGATTGCTGTTCATCAATTGCTCGCTTCTCGGCGGTATTCGTTGCCCACTCCCTCCTTGTCACTTCACGCGCTCTTAACAGAGCAAAATCTTCGTTTTTTCTCAAGGATTCTTTATGGATACCGGTACCGTTAAGTGGTTCAACGATAGCAAAGGCTTTGGTTTCATTACCCCGGACAAGGGCGGCGACGACCTGTTCGCTCACTTCTCCGAGATCAGGAGCGACGGCTTCAAGACGCTGGCTGAGAATCAGAAGGTGAGCTTCGAAACGAAGCAAGGCCCGAAGGGTCTGCAAGCGGCTAACATCAAGCCGCTGTAAAGTTTGAAGGGCCCGGCATCCGACGACGGACGCCGGGTTGCAGCGACACCCTCGCGGAGCTTTGTCTCCCAAAGTTGGCGCGCGCTCTTTGCTGCACCTGTTTATTCAGCAGCTTGCCAAGCGCCACACGCCTCGTTGCACCTCATTCTCCCATCTGGCTCCAACGCCACTTTTTCGCTTTCCGACCGCTTCAGATTCGGCTTGCAATGGCTTTGAACTGGCGCACCCGTGTACATTTCACACGGCGCACGGAAATTCGAACATCATTAAAATTAAAATGCAAAACAAACAAATTCAACAGTACAACGGCTATGCCGTTCAAGCCTCGGCGCATCGTTTGCCCGACGGTAGTTTTTCATCTAACCTGCTGCTCGAACGCACCGATAGCGCGCGAGCCGAAGGTTGCTACCAGTTCTATTCGCTCGATTACTTCGCGAGTGAAGAGCAGGCGCTGCAGCACTCGACACGCTGGGCACGCAACTGGGTCGACACGCGCGGTTAAAGACGACCCTGCGGTTCGAAACACCCAACGTATCTGCGGCGCCAGGGCGGGTGCCACCAAACGCGCCCCAACGTCGCGCGGCGCACCCTCGGCACGCGTGGCTGACAACAGCCGGCCTTCTGGCCCCGCCGATAGTGGCCGGGCAGATGGCGGCATTCGGTTACAATAGAGGCCTCGTTCGCTTCGCACAGCGCCTAAAAGACGCGTGTCGACTAGCCGCGAATTTTCCTTTGATTGATAGTCCAGTGAGACTGGCGATAACAGTGCTCGCTGGACTGCACGCCCCGACTCGCATCGGACCTGTATTACGAGCCGCCGCGTCTGGCCAATCCCCTCGCGTAGCTGATTCGCCGCCTGGACAGGGCGGTGTCCATGACTTCGAGGACGCAAGGACTGCCCGGCAATTTTCATGCTGCCCACTACCGCGCGAGCGCGTGTCGATCAACGCTCGCGGCTTCTTCCTCAATGCAGCATCCGAGCGCATGTCCCGCCAATTGATCAGGAACCTTGAATGGCCAAAGAAGAACTGCTGGAACTCGACGGTATCGTTGACGAAGTGCTGCCAGATAACCGTTTCCGCGTCACGCTCGACAATGGCGTGATGGTAGGGGCGTACGCTTCCGGTCGCATGCGCAAGAATCACATCCGCATCATTGCGGGCGATCGGGTAACACTGGAACTCTCGGTGTACGATCTGACGAAAGGACGAATCAATTTTCGACATAAGGATGAACGCAGCGGCGGCGCAACGCAAAGAGCCGCATTTCGCCGTCGTTGATGGCGCGATAAGCGACCGTCGGCTGTGACCCTGACCGGTCTCGCAACGCTGCCTGCACATCCTCATCACCATTCGCTATTGCTGCTGGATCTCAACCAAGGAAAAAATTGACTACCGTAATTCTGAAACCCGACGAGCCCGTGGAAGTTGCATTGCGTCGTTTCCGTCGCGCGATCGAGCGCACTGGCTTGATTCCGGAGCTTCGCGCCCGGACCGCTTATGAAAAACCTACCGCAGAACGCAAACGCAAAAAGGCTGCTGCGGTGGCACGCCTGCGCAAGCAGATCAAACGGTCGTTGCCGCCGAAAAAGCGGTACTAAGCGGGAATTGCTGGGCAGCCATGCTGAAGCGGCCGCCCGGTGCCCAGTTTCCGGGGACGGCCATGAGCCGCTTTCGCGCGTCGAACGTGCCTCTCCGGGCACTCTCGCGAGTCAACCTGCCCGGTTTGGCCACGAGCCGCGCTTGACGATTGCCCAATAGATCCAGCCGATCAATACCAGCGACACCGCCCCAATCATCGTTGGGAGTGCCAGGAAAGACCATCCTGGCTGCACCGCGAAGATAATGACCGGATTGCTGCCGGCCGGTGGATGAACGGTCCGCGTCAGCATCATCAGCATCAATGCAGACGCGGCGGCAACAGCCATGGGCACATACCCCGGGCCAAACAGATGCAAACACAACAAGCCCGTCAGCGACGTCAGGACATGCCCTCCTATGATGTTTCGCGGTTGTGAGAACGGGCTGAAGGGAAAACCAAACAGCAGGACACAGGTGGCCCCGAATGAGCCGAGAATCCAGGGTTCCGAGGTCTCTTGTGCCAGCATGCCCACGAGAGCCAATGCAACGAATGCGCCCAGGCCGGCAAGCAGAATGCCGCCAGCCTGGGTACGCCACGTTGAGGCCCCGTTGGCGCCGGCGGAAGCGGCGGTCGGGGTCGTCATGGGCGTTAGGCCACCTTGAATCGGGCCGCTTCTTCCGATCCCTTTGTCGCGTTGCCCGCACTGTACGAGTGCGCGCCGACACCAGCGAGCTTGCCACCCTGTACGATCAGATATTCATCGCGAATCGGGCGACCCTCGAAGTAGCACTCAAGGATCTCGCGCGTTCCCGCAGCGTATCGGGCCTGTGCAGAAAGGCTGGTGCCGGAGATATGAGGCGTCATCCCCTGGTGCGGCATGCTGCGCCACGGATGATCGGCCGGCGCGGGCTGCGGAAACCAGACGTCGCCGCCGTAGCCCGCCAACTGACCGCTTTTCAGCGCGTCGACAACCGCGTCGCGATCGCACAGCTTGCCGCGAGCGGTATTGATCAGATACGCGCCGCGCTTGAAATTCCTCAGCGTCGCTGCATTGATCATGTGCTCGGTCTCGGGATGCAGCGGGCAGTTCAGCGTCACGACATCGCACGCTTTCGTGAGGCTCTCGAGATTCGAGTGATACGTCAGGTTGAGTTCCTTCTCCACCGCTTCCGGCAGGCGGTGACGATCGAGATAGTGCAGCTTCATGTCGAACGGCTTGAGCAGTCGTAGCACGCGAAGCCCGATGCGGCCGGCGGCGACGGTACCGACGTGCATGCCCTCGACGTCATACGAGCGCTCGACGCAGTCCGCAATGTTCCAGCCGCCCTTATTTGCTATGTTATGCGAAGGAATATAGTTACGCACCAGCGCAAGTGTGGTCATTACGACGTGTTCGGCCACACTATTGCTATTGCAATAGGTCACTTCCGCCACGGTGATGCCACGATCCATGGCTGCCTGCAAATCGGTGTGATCCGAACCGATACCGGCGGTGACGATCATCCTGAGTTTCGGCGCCTTCGCGATGCGCTCGGCCGTCATGTAAGCCGGCCAGAACGGCTGCGAAATGACAATTTCCGCGTCGTGCAGTTCGCGGTCAAGCTCACTGTCTGCGCCGTCCTTGCTTGAGGTCACCACCAGTTGATGGTCGTTCGATTCCAGATACTTGCGCAGGCCCAGTTCGCCCGAGACACAACCCAGCAAATGGCCCGGCGTGAAATCGATTGCCCTGGGCGTCGGCGTGGTCTGACCATCGGGATAGCGCGTGATTTCAGGAAGGGTGTCACGGGCATACTGCTTCGGCATACCGTTGACCGGATCGTCATACAGCACACAAACAATTTTTGCCACGATATCTGTCTCCACTCTGATGGACGAGGAACCGGGGGCCTCTGGCGCCCCCGGCTGTACGATCGCGCTGCATGCGACCGATCGACGGACAGAGTGTCAGCGACAAACGCAGTGGCGATCCAATCGTTTCGACGTATCACCTGATAAGCGAGACTTATGAAATGCCGGTGGACGCTTCGACGCTCACGCGTGGTGAATCAAGGAACGCGTCGAAGCTGGACTGGAGATCGAGATGTTTCGCGGCTCTCCATAAGGCCGCGACCAGCGGTGGGCGAGACGGCAGATCGCGAGCAATCAGGCCAATCTCTCGCGTGAGTTCCGGCTCGAGCGCAGTCACCGCGTCCCGCTGGGTACTGTTCATGGCGCTCAGCACGCTATGCGGCAGCACCGTGTGAAGACCGGCGTGCTCCACGTTGGAAATCAACGTAAGCAACGAATCGGCTTCGAGCACGACTTTGGGCTGCACGCCCGCGCGACGGAAGGCGGCATTGATCACCTGACGATTCTGCATTGAGGAATCCAGAAGACCAAACTGCAAGTCGCCCAAGGCATCCCAGCGACCCACTCCGGAGCACACACTTTCACCCGATCCTGATGGCGAGACGAGGACATACCGTTCACGATAAAGCGAAAGCACTTCAAACCCGGCCTGCGTGTGATCGTCTAGATAGGTGAAACCGATGTCGAGTTCATAGTCGTCGAGCTGTCGCAGGATGGCGTCCGAACTCAGCGAGCGCACCGCGAAGCTCAACATGGGATGCGCCTCACGACAGGTTGCGATGAGCATGCTCACGACTGGCATCGTCGTGGGAATGACGCCGATCCTGACCGTGCCGGTCAGCAGGTTCGAAGCCGAGACGTCCTGCCTCATGTGGTCGAGCGCCGCAATGGTCTGGCGTGCCCAACCGAGTACCCGCTCGCCCTCCTCGGTGAGCCCGAGAAAGCGGCGACCACGCCTGACGATCACGAGGCCAAGTTCGTTCTCGAGACTGCGTATCGCAGACGAGAGCGCCGGTTGCGTCACGTTACAAAGCTCAGCAGCGCGCGCGAAATGCTGCTCCTTTGCCAACGTAACCAGGTAGTTGAGTTGCCGGATGAACATCGCTTGTCCCGTGGTTCGGAGGGCGGCACGCTCCATATCTGGAAGCGCTGGCGAATGTGCGCCAACCTGCATACGACATTCAACTCATGGCTCGAAGCACCTTCGTGCTCGTACACATGACACGGTCGCGAGGTTCCGCTCCTCGTTATGTTCGGTGATATATTACGCTAAATCTTCTCGGGCGCCGACCTGGTGCAGGGCCCCTCGCCACGTGAAGCGCCTCGCGCGTATCGAAGCCCGCGCACTCGCGCTCTGACTCGACCCCGGTTCGTTCCCGACTTGTGCGGCGCAAAACCAAAACTTCGGAAATTGTCCGAATAGGGGCGTAGTATTCCCTGCGATATAACGAAGCGGTCCAACCCCTGTTCGATCGATATGCGAGGAGCACGCCCATGAACCACGCTGAGCTGCAATATCTCACCACGGAATTTCCCTTCCGCAAGCAATACGAGAATTTCATCGGCGGGCAGTGGGTCAAGCCGGTCGGCAACGAGTACTTCGACAACATCTCGCCGGTCACGGGCGAGCCGTTCACGTCGATACCCCGTTCGCGCGAAGCCGACATCGAGCTGGCGCTCGACGCCGCCCACAAGGCGAAGGACGCGTGGGGCCGCACCGCCCCCGCCGACCGCGCAAATCTGCTGAACAAGATCGCCGAGCGCATCGAGGCCAACCTCATGCGGCTCGCCGTGGCGGAAACCATCGACAACGGCAAGCCGCTGCGCGAGAGCATGGCCGCCGACATTCCGCTCGCGATCGACCACTTCCGCTATTTCGCGAGTGCGATCCGCGCCCAGGAAGGCGCCATCTCGCAGATCGACGACAACACGGTCGCCTATCACTTTCACGAGCCGCTCGGCGTGGTGGGCCAGATCATTCCGTGGAATTTCCCGATCCTGATGGCCACCTGGAAGCTCGCGCCCGCGCTCGCGGCCGGTAATTGCGTCGTGCTCAAACCCGCCGAGCAAACACCGGCCTCGATCCTCGTGCTGATCGAGCTGATCCAGGATCTGCTGCCGCCCGGCGTGGTCAATGTGGTGAACGGTTTTGGCCTCGAAGCGGGCAAACCGCTCGCCTCGAACAAAAGGATCGCGAAAATCGCCTTCACGGGCGAGACCACGACGGGCCGGCTCATCATGCAGTATGCGAGCCAGAACATCATTCCCGTCACGCTGGAGCTGGGTGGCAAGAGCCCGAACATCTTCTTTGCCGATGTGATGAATCACGACGACAGCTTCCTCGACAAGGCGCTGGAAGGCTTCACGATGTTCGCGCTCAACCAGGGCGAGGTCTGCACGTGCCCGTCGCGGGCGCTGGTCGACGAGAAGATCTACGATCGGTTCATGGAACGAGCGCTCGAGCGCGTGGGCGCGATCGTCCAGGGGCATCCGCTGGATCCGAAAACGATGATCGGCGCGCAGGCCTCGCAGGAGCAGCTTGAGAAAATCCTCTCGTACCTCGATCTGGGCAAGCAGGAAGGCGCGCAATGCCTCACGGGCGGTGAGCGCAACCCGCTCGATGGTGATTTGAAGAATGGCTATTACATCAAGCCAACCGTGTTCCGCGGCCACAACAAGATGCGCATTTTCCAGGAGGAGATCTTCGGGCCGGTCGTCTCGGTAACGACGTTCAAGACCGAGGAAGAAGCGCTGCAGATCGCCAACGACACGCTGTACGGGCTCGGCGCTGGCATCTGGACGCGAGACGGCACGCGTGCCTACCGCTTCGGCCGCGCGATCCAGGCGGGGCGTGTGTGGACGAACTGCTACCACGCGTACCCGGCACACGCGGCGTTTGGCGGCTACAAGCAATCGGGCATCGGGCGCGAGAACCACAAGATGATGCTGGACCATTATCAGCAGACGAAAAACCTGCTGGTCAGCTATAGCGACAAGCCGCTCGGCTTTTTCTGATGTGTGCTGCGCGCCTCGCCGCGGCAGGCGAGGCGTCGAACGGTTGGGAGGACTCACCATGGACGATGACGTGTCTCGCGTCGTCGCAACGCCCGCGGCCATCTCGCTGATCGAAAAGCTGGTGGAAGAGCACGGCCCCGTGCTCTTCCACCAGTCGGGCGGCTGCTGCGACGGCAGCGCGCCCATGTGCTTTCCAGCCGGCGAGTTCATGGTCGGCAATGCCGATGTGAAGCTCGGCGTCATCGCGGGCGCACCGTTCTACATGAGCGAATCGCAGTTCGAATACTGGCAGCACACGCAACTCATCATCGACTGCGTACCGGGCAACGGCGGCATGTTCTCGCTGGAGCGCCCGACCGGGCTGCGCTTTCTCACCCGCTCGCGTCTGTTCGACGACACGGAATCGGCGTGGCTCGACCATCATCCTGTCGAGCATGTGCAGGGTTAGGGCGTCGCGCGAATGCGATGTGTGAAAACGCCCGGGAGCGCGTCGGCGTCGACGCGCCCATCGGTGAGCGGCACCACCTCGTCGCCAAACGCGGCAACATCTTCGGGGTCGTGCGTGATGAGCAGCATGGGAATGTCGAGACGCGTCTGCAGCGCCAGCAATTCGCGGCGCATGCGCTCGCGCAACGCATGATCGAGCGCCGAAAACGGCTCGTCGAGCAGCAGCAATTGAGGCCGGGAAACCAGCGCACGCGCGAGCGCCACGCGCTGCTTCTGGCCGCCCGAAAGGTGCACGGGATGGCTGGCCGCCACGCCGCGCAGCTCGAGCGCATCGAGCCAGTACTCGACGTCGGGATGCGCTTCGCGGCGGCCCGGATTGAACCACCCCCTGTGCAGACCGAACGCAATGTTCTGTCTCACGTTCAGATGCGGAAACAACGCGTAATCCTGGAACAGATAGGCGATCCGGCGCAACTGCGGCTTGAGGTCTACGCCGTTCGCGCTATCGAACAGCACTTGCTCGCCCAGACGAATCGCGCCTTCGTCGGGCCGCAGCAGGCCCGCGACCGCCTGCAAGGTCAGCGTCTTGCCCGAGCCCGAGGGGCCGAACAGCACGACGCGCTGCGCGTGCGTTTCGAACGCGACGTCGAGCAGAAAGCGGCGTCCGGCCGATTCGAGTGTTTTACGCACGGCTACGGTCAGCGCCATGGCGATCAGCGCGAAGTCAACAGCGTGTGCTGCGGCACCAGTCGGCCAGCGAGCACGAGAATCACGACGCACGTCACCGAGGTGACGAACACGAGGAAATTCGCCGTGCTGTCGTCGCCGGCCTGCACAGCCGAATAGATCGCAACGGAAAGCGTTTGCGTGCGGCCCGGCAGATTGCCCGCGATCATCAGCGTCGCGCCAAACTCGCCGAGCGCGCGCGCAAACGCGAGCAGCGTGCCTGCAACAATGCCCCGCGTCGCGAGCGGCAGTGTCACGCGAAAGAAGATCGCGGCCTCGCTGATGCCGAGCGTGCGCGCGGCGCGCTCCAGTTGAGGATCGACCGATTCGAACGCGGCGCGGGCCGACTTCAGCACGAGCGGGAATGCCACCACCATCGACGCGAGGACGGCGCCTTGCCACGTGAACACGAGCTGGATGCCGAGGCTGTCGAGCCAGCGGCCGAACACGCCGCGCCGCCCAACCAGCACCAGCAGGTAATACCCGAGGACCGTGGGCGGCATGACGAGCGGCAGCGTCAGCAGCGAATCGAGCAGGTCGCGCGCGCCCGAACGCCAGCGCGAGAGACCGTAGCCGGCGGCCACACCGAACACGACATTCAACGCCGTAGCCCACCCGGCGACCTTGAGCGAGAGCAGCAGCGGAACCCAGACCTGTCCCATGACGGGCGCTCCTCTTGCGCGGGCGGATCAGTGCGCCGTGCCGACCGGCTTGAAACCATACTTCGCGAGTATGGCCTGCCCGGCGGGCGACAGCACATAGGCGATGAAGGCCTTCGCATCCGCCGCGTGGCGGCTGCCGTCCACGAGCGCGATCGGATAGGTCACGGGTGTTTGTGTCGGCACGGTCATCGCAACCCTCACGCGCTCGGGCATGATCGCCGCGTCGGTGGCGAACACGAAGCCCGCATCGACCTCGCCACGCGAGACGTAATCGAGGCTCTGGCGCACGTCGCCCGCGAGCACGCTTTTCGCGTTCACCGCGTCCCACAGGCCCGCCGCTTCGAGCGCCCCTTTCGCGTAGCGGCCGATCGGCACCGACGCCGGATCGCAAAATGCGACGCGCTTCACGCCCGGTTGTGCGAGCGCGTCGAGCGACGTCGGCATGAACTGGCTGTCCTTCGGCACGATCAGAACCAGGGCATTGGCTGCGAAGTCCTGACGCGTCGCGGGATCGACCACCTTCTCGGCGACGGCCTTGTCCATCGCCTTCTGGTCCGCCGACGCGTACACGTCGGCTGGCGCGCCCTTCACGATCTGCTGCATCAGCACGTCGGACGCGCCGAAGTTCAGCAGTACCTTCGTACCCGGGTGCTGCTGCTCGTAGGCCGCGCCAATCGCCTTGAACGCATTGGTAAGGCTCGCCGCGGCGGAAACGATGAGTTCGTCGGCGCGCGCGTTGGCGCAAACGGCCACCATGCCGGCGCCGATGACGAACAATGCCTGCTTCAGAAGACGCTGGAACGATACGCGCATGGTCTGATATCTCAAGATGAAAGGGTCGACGTGAAAGCAATGTAATGTCGCAGCATCGAGATATTACACTGGATATAGCGGCACTCGCGCTTGTGACGCCGATCCAGGGTTTCGAGCCGTTGCCTGACGAAAGCGCTATCGACGTAGAATTCGTCTTTCTGCCGTCCGCGATTGCGATGCGCCCTCACCCGACTACCATGCCAGGAGCCGTCATGCTGACGATCAGGTTGTTGAGCGCTTTGGGTGCGGGCCGCCTCGCGCGGCAGTTCAAATGGCATGCGCTGGCAGCAGTTGTCGTGGCCACCGCGGGCTGTCACAGCGCGCCATTTGCCGCGCCCATGCGCATAGAGCTAAACGCCCAGCCGAACGCAATCGCAGTGCGTCCCGGTGACGGCGCGCTTTTCATCACCGACGACCACAGCAACGGCATTTTGTGGTCCTCGAACCAGTCGGACTTCCGCCCCTACGCCAGCCTGCCCACCATCGCGGGTCAGCCCGGCAGCCTCAGCCAGTTCGTGTTCATACGGCCTGACGCACTGCTCGTCCAACGATTCGGCTTTGGTGAAACGGGCGCCCTCTTCGCCGTTTCCGCCGCCGGCGAAGTCCACGCCCTGACCGGCCCCGCATCCGATCGACGCAGACTGGGACTCGTGTCAATCGGTCCCGGCCGCGCGTTGTCGAGCTGGTTCGTCAAGCGGGGAAGCGAGCCGCCGGCTGGCGGCGTCAGCCTGGTGAGCTACGAGCTGACGACATACACCGCCACCGAGCGCGACATCGTCACCGGCCTTGCGAAGCCTGTGGGAATCGCGGTGCACGACGGCACGTTGTTCGTCACGGACCAGAGCAAGGGCGAAATACTGCGCTACGACCTCCCCGAACTGCTGGCCGAACCGGCGCCGCCCCAAAGCAGCACCGTGTTCGCGAGGATCGAAAGCCCGGACCTGCTCGCCGCCGATGGATCCGGAACGCTCTACACCAAGTGCGGCGCGCACGGATTCTGCCGCATCGCACAGGACGGCACCGTGTCGCGCCTCGCCGACGACTTCCAGGATGCGCGTGGCGTCACCATCGACGAGCCGCGCCACCTTGTCCTTGTCATCGACCGCGCGAAAGGCGCGAGCGCAACGACCAGCGCCATTCGCGCATTTGCGCTCGCGAGCAGCGATGCAAGCGCGGATCACTAAGCTGTCGTTCGCAACGGCATGAATCCGGCATGCAGCCTCGCATATAGTGCGTATGCCCCTTCCGTTATAAGCCCGAATTGGCAAGGCGAGCGTACATGGCCAGGCGATTCCCTGGAGTTGACGCACCGATATATCGCGCCGTATATAGCTATGAATGGCGTAAATCGACGGTGGTTCGCATGTCCCGGGAAGTCATCGACTCCTATCTGCTAAAGGTTCTCCATACGCTCATCTGCGAAGCCAGTGTCTCGCGCACTGCCGCGCTGCTTGGCCAATCGCAGCCGGCAATCAGCGTCGCGCTGCGCAGACTGCGCGCGATGACGGGAGATCCGCTGCTGGTGCGCAGCGGCAGCCATATGGTGCCCACGACGCACGCGCTCACACTGATCGAGCCCACGGCACAGGCACTGGCAGGAATCGCCGCGGTGCTTCATCCCACCACGGCATTCGATCCTGCCACGACGCGCAGGACTTTCCATATCGGCTCGCCCGACTATCTGGACGTGTTCTTCCTGCCCGCTATCGTCGACGCCTTCCAGACTCAGGCGCCGCGCGCGCGGATCGAGTTTCAGCATCTGATGATGGTGAATGGCGGCTACGAGCATGGTCTGGAAAGCGGCGCACTCGACCTCGTGATAGGCAACTGGCGCACACCGCCCGAGCACCTGCACCTCCAGCCGCTGTGCAAGGACGAGCTCGTCTGCCTGATGCGCGCGCAACACCCGATCAAGCCCGGCAGGCTGACCCGGGAGGTGTATCAGGAGGCCGCGCATCTGGCCGTCACCACGCACCACGCGGCGGGACTCGGCACCATCGACATCGAACTGGCACGCAGCGGCTTGTCGCGCAACGTGACGACCAGCCTGCCGTACTTCGGCATGGCGCCCTATGTGCTGATGCGCTCGAACCTGCTTTTCACGACCACGCGCGCCCTTGCCGCGCACTACTGCGACCTGCTCGATCTGCGGATAGAGCCCATCCCCGGCGAACGTCAGGCGCTCACCTACTACCAGCTTTGGCACGACCGCACGCATCGCGGTGCGGCCGCAATCTGGCTGCGCCATCTCGTGGCCCTGACTGCGAAGGGATTTGCGCGTTAAATTTCGGAACCCGAATCATTTTCGAAAAAAACCGCGAGCATGGCTCGCGGCGGCAAAACGCCTGACGTTCGTGCCTCGCAGACTGGTAGCCGCATACGAACGTCAGAGCGCAACAGGGGTCGGTCAGTGGAAGCGGCCTGTTGTCGGACGCGTATGGCCGCGTCCGGTTGTCGTGACGCTACGCCTTGCCTACCCGCTCAAGCCGGACGCCATCTGCTTCAATAGCGCGGCCTTGTGGGCGGTGGCGCTGCCAATGAGAGCAAAGCCGGTTACACGCTTTGTCCCCGCGTCTTCGCAAATCGCGCGTACCGCCTCTGGCGACTCCTGCGTGGCCACTTCGACGCTCCAGTGCCCGCCCGGCATACCCGGTGTCGCGACAACGGCCGGCACCGCTGGCGTCTTCACGACAACGGGCATCACCGGAAAATCGACGCGCGTGAGCGTTCCAGACAAGGTGCGGGCGAGCGCACGCGCCGCGTGCATGATCGGCAACACATAGGGCTGCACCCGGCCGTCGATGGCAGCGCAGTCGCCGAGTGCATAGACGTCCGGCGCGCTTGTGCGGCACCACGCATCCGCGCCGATACCGCCATCGATGCGCAATCCAGCCGCGCTCGCGAGTGCCGTTCGCGGTACGAGGCCGACCGCCGAGATGACGATATCGGCCTCTAGCAAGGCGCCATCCGTGAGCGTCAGACGATATCCGGAATCGCGCCGCGAAACGGCAGCGACCCCGATGCCGAGCCGCACATCGACACCCGCACGGGACAACGCGCTGGCAAACGCCGCGCCTGCCTGCGCCGGCAGCAGACGCGACAGCGGTGCGCTGGCGGGATCGATCAGGCACACCGGGTGGCCCGCTGCGACAAGATCATTCGCGAACTCGCACCCGATCAGCCCCGCGCCGAGTATAGCCACCGAATGACCCGACGCGAGCGCCTCGCGAAAACGCGCGTAGTCGCCGAGGTCGTTGATCGATAGCACGCCTGCCGCGCCATCGCCCTCGATCGGCACGCGCCTCGGGTCCGCCCCCAGCGCGAGCACCAACGCGTGATAGCGTAGTCGCGCCCCTTCGACGACGATAGCGCGCTCGGCCGGCACGATGCGCTCGACATGACGATGGGTCCAGACGCGCGCATCCAGTTGCGCGGCCATCGCCTGCGCGTCGAAGCTCGCCAGTTCGTGCGGCGCCTTCTTCATCGCCAGCGCATTCGACAGTGTCGGCTTCGAATAGAACCTGCCGTCGTCGCGGGTGACGATGACGATGGGCGTCTGCGCGTCGAGCTTGCGAAACTCGCGCGCGACCGTGTAGCCCGCGAGGCCCGTACCGACAATCACTACGGGGTCGCGGTGCGCCCCACCAAAAGCGTGCTCGCTCATGCCGTCACCACCTGCATCTCGAAGTCGTGCTTGCCCGTCGCGCAGTCAGGGCACATCCAGTCGTCAGGTACATCTTCCCAGCGCGTACCTGGCGCGAGGCCCGCTTCGGGCAGCCCTCTGGCCTCGTCGTAGCGAAACCCGCAGATTACGCATTCCCAGATCTTCATGGTCTATCCTCTTTCGCCGCATCAACGTACGTAGCGCTGCCCGAGTCCGATCTCCGCAAGCGCGCGCCGGTATGCACCGGAGGAGCGGTCAGCGAGAATCGGCGCCTCCTGGGAGCGGTCGACAGGCAGCTCCTCGGGACACTGCAACTCGACAATCGCGCGATCCTCCTCGAATACCTGACGGTTGAACGCATAGACGTCGTCGAGCGGCAAGTCCTTGTCGAAGTTACGCGCGATCGGCACGAAAAGGCGCGTGAGCCGTGCAGACACCGGGCTTGCGGCATTGAGGATTGCCAATCGTCCGTTCTCGGGAAAATGCACCGTCAGCCGCGCGAAGAATGGCACATCGACCTCGAACACCCTGCGCCACAGAAAGCCTTCCGGCGCACGATGCTGCATCGACTTCGGGAAATTGCTCACCGTGCTCGCGTATTCCGCACGCAAGCCGCTCGGGCGCCGCTCGACGGAGTACTGCGGAACAACGGGATTTCTGCGTTCCGCGAAGCTGTCGTGATGAATCCACGCGAAATGCGCAACGTCGATAAAGCCTTCGGTTTGCCGCCCGGCGGAAGCATGGATATCGATCGAAGGAGGAAGGATTTGCTGATAGCCCTCAGTGTCCCACGCGGGGAACTCGGGCAACGGCAGTTCGCCGCCGCCAAGCGACACCCACACGAGCCCATACGCTTCCTGCGTGGCGTACGTCGTCAGGCACAGGCGTTCGGGAATCGGGCCTTCTGGCTGCGAGGGAATGAAGCTGCATTTTCCGTTCGCTCCATATTCGAGCCCATGGTACGGACAAACGAGATTGGCGCCGTTCACCCACCCGCGGCTCAGCGGCGCGCCACGGTGAGGACAAACATCGCGCGCCGCGACGATCCGCCCTTCCGAGCGGAACAGGACGAGCGGTTCGTCGAGCAACGTAACGCCCAGCGGTTTATCGCTGACGTCGTGCGCGAAGGCAACGGGGTGCCAGTAGCGGTGCAAAATTTCCCAGTCGCGGGAATCGAAAGTGCAGTTGCGGGGCATGACGGGCGACCCTGCACGGGTCAGCGCCACCACCTGGGGTTCGCTCATTCGTGTCTCCTGAATCGTGTGAATGCGGCACGGCGTGGTGACCGCTCTGCCGGTCTCGCCGTGTACACAACGATATTCAGTTGAGCGCCTGTCTCCCATCCCTTTACGGCCATGTAGTCCATGTACCGATCGACATGGTCTTGCCGCAAACTATGCGTGCCTTCATCCGTACCTGCGAGCCGGAGCACGTTGCATCAGGTCGAGGTCGAACGAGTCGGATTCAAACGAACACCTTTCGCAGCCGACTGGGTTGAGAGCGAAGATACTGGTTCGGCGCCCTGACTTGAGACCCGAAGTGGGCGGCCGCGTGCCAGGGCCAGCGAGGGTCAAAAAGCACGGCCCGAGCGGAATTTGCGCGGCTGGGTTCGAACCACCACTGGAGACGTCGATCGCGGCGCAGCCTCTAGCCTCCAGTGCCTGGACAAAAGCATTCGCGTCGTGCACGGACCAGCCGCCGTCCACCCAGTCAGTCGCGGATACCCGCATCGTAACGGGGCGATCATGCGAAAACGCGTCTCGCACGGCTTCGAAAACCTCGAGCGGAAAGCGCATCCGGTTTTCCAATGAGCCGCCGTATTCATCGGCCCTTTGGTTTGAGAGAGGCGAGAGGAATTGATGGAGCAGATAGCCGTGCCCGCCCTGTGGCGCTGCCGCAGCGGTTGTAAGAGACGTCACGCAATGTTCGCTAGCTGTGCGCGTCGAGTGGCTGCGTCGTTCGACATCGATTCGCGTACGTAGCGCGCGAATTCCTGCGCGGCGGGTTGAACCGTCGCTGGAAATCGCAGGCAGATCGCGAATGGAGGCAGTGCAGGCAAACCGGTTGCCTGAGGCGTGAGCATCTCCAGATCGGCTGGCACCGTGGAGGCAAACCAGGTCGTGATCGCGAGGCCCGCGCGCACCGTCGCAGCGGTCGCCTCGATGTTGCCGCTCTCGAACACCGTGCGCCACGCAATGCCCTTGTCCGCGAGCGCGCCGAGGACTACCGGCCGGAACGCACAATGCTCGTCCACCATAGAAAGCGGCAACGGCCGTTTCTGCCACGTATCGCTACCACGCCCATTGACCCAGACCAAGGGCTCGATGCGGACCACTTCACCTTCGGCTTCGCTCGCGACGTATTCGACCAACGACACGTCCACACGACCGCTATCGACCGCTTCGCTCAGCTCCGGTGAAGCCGCGCATACCAGCGATATGTCGACGTGTGGATGGGACTCGGCGAATGCCTTCATCGCGGGCGCGAGCCGCGTCACGAGATCGTAAGGCACACCCACACGCAGGGCGCCGCGCAGCGGTTGGCCCGTCATGTCGGCCCAGATTTCGTCGTTCAGCCGCAGCAGCTTGCGTGCTTTCACGAGAAACGCCTCGCCCTGGCGCGAAAGCTCCAGCTTGCGCGTCTTGCGCACGAATAAAAGGCAATCCAGCACGTCTTCGAGGCGCTTCACCTGCTGGCTCACGGCGCCTTGCGTCATGTGCAGCAAATTCGCGGCCACCGTCATGCTGCCGCTATCGGCGACGACAACAAAGGTACGGATCAGATCGAGGTCCAGGTTCCGGCTCATCTATGCATTATTCCGCGTAATGGCGCGCATCAATATTATTACCTTTCAGGATGCGTTGCCGATCCGTACAGTGCACTTCTCACCCACGCGGATGTGCACCCATGACCTCGACCCTGCCGCTTCTCCTTTTCGTCGTCGTCTCGACCGTGACGCCCGGCGGAGCAACCACGCTCGCCACCGCCTCGGGCGCACGCTTCGGCTTCGTACGCTCGATTCCGCTGATGCTCGGCATCGCGATGGGCCTCGCGTTGCTCGCTGCAGTCGCCGCGCTTGGGCTAGGCGGTTTGCTGCTTGCCCTGCCGTCGCTGCAAACGGCGGTGAAGGCGCTCGGTACTGCTTATCTGCTATGGCTCGCGTGGCGCATCGCGCGTAGCGGGCCGCCAAATGCAGACAACGGCCCCGCGCGCCCGGTTACGCTCGTCAACGGTTTGCTGCTGCTCTGGCTCAACCCCAAAAGCTGGGCGATGACGGTCGGCGCGGCGGCGTCGTTCGTGCTACTCGCAAGCAGTCCGAACCGCCTGGCGATGCTGCTCGCCGCCGCGTTTGGTGTTGCTGCGTGCGCGTCGCTCGCGCTTTGGTGTGCGCTCGGCGTGCTGCTTGCGCGGTTCTTTCGAACCCCGCGTCACTGGCGCATGCTCAATCTCGCGATGGGCGTGCTGCTCGCCGCATCCCTCATTCCGGCCTGGAGATGAGCATGTCGTCGCACAGGTGAACGATCAGTACGTGAAGGTCGCGAAAGCGCACGCTCGTGGAATTACATGGGAGGGACGACGCCGTCCTTTTCGACCACCACGCGCTGCGCGGCATACGTACCCTGTGACGCTGGTTTCGCGACCACGAAGACTTGCTTGCCTGGCGCCAGATCCGAGCGCGCAGCCGGGGTGAAGGTGACGATGGGTACATTCGGCGGCACCGTGACTTCGTTGCTGCCCCCCTTGTACGACAGCTTCAGATTGCGGCCGTCCGTGCCCTGCACGACAGTATCAACATTCGCGTTGGTCATCGTGCTGTTCGGGCCGAGGTCCCACGCATAGTGGCCCTCCCCCGTGCCGCGTGCGGCTTCCGGGAAGACCACGACTTCCGTCGCAGTCAGTTTGCCATCCGTGCCCGTCGTCGCGGCCGTGCCGACGAACGTCCCCGGCTTGATGTCGGATAGCTGCATCGCCTTGACGCTCGACACGGGAACATTTGCCGCGAGGGCGATCGAGACCGTGTCGCCGCTGCGTCGATGGACCTTGAGAACGTCGCCGTCGAGAGAAACGACGTTGCCGCGAATACGCGTTGGCTTCGCATCAGGCGTTTGTGCCAGCGCGCTGCCGGCAAGCGCCATCGCGGCAATGGTCGCTCCAATTTTCAGTCGAATGGTCATGAATGCTCCGTTTAGCAGATACGCGTTGAAGAAAAGGTCGATTGCACTTCAGGAACCGCCGAACCAGTTATAGCCCTGGTTCTCCCAATAACCACCGGGATACTCGTTCGTCACCGTGATTGCGACGATATGTTTGGGATTCTTGTAGCCGAGTTTGGTCGGCATCCGCAGCTTCGCCGGAAAGCCGTATTTCGGCGGCAGCACGTCGCCGTCGTAGGTCAACGTAAGCAACGTTTGCGCGTGCAGCGCCGTCGGCATATCGATGCTGGTCCAGTAGTTATCGGCGCAATGGAGCGCGACGTACTTCGCCGTCGTGTCTGCACCCGCGCGGCGCAGGAACTCGGAAAAGCGCACGCCGCCCCAATGCCCAATCGCGCTCCATCCCTCGATGCAGATATGGCGTGTGATCTGACTTTCCTGGGGCATCGCTTGCAGTTCGCCGAGCGTCCATGAGCGTTTGCCGTTCACGAGTCCGCCTACCTGGAGCCGCCAGGTCGCGGGATCGACTTCCGGTACGTCGTCGATGTCATAGAACGCGTTGAACGGGAACGGCCGCGTGATCATCGACTCCGGATACGTCGGCGCCATCTTGTTCGGATCGAAGAGCAGCGCCTGCACGCGGTCGTTGAAGAACGACATCTTGCGCAGCATGGTATTCACCGACTTGTCGTTCGAGAGATCACAGCCCGAAAGCATGGCAATGCCGCCGAGCGTCAGTATCTGTTTGCCGAGCAATCGGCGCGCGGGACTCTTCAATTCGCTGCGCGCGTCCTTGATGATCGAATCCGCGTTCGAGACGAGAAACGCATTGGGTTGTTTTTTGCCTGAGCGCATGATCGATTACCGTCCGCGAATCATCAGGAGCAGCGAGCGCGGCACGAGTGCGACCATGACGATGTGCACGACGAAGAACGCTACGAGAACGCTCATGGCGAAGAAGTGGACGACACGTGCGTTGTCGTATCCACCCATGAGCGTGCGCAACAAGGGGAACTGAACCGATTTCCAGACCGCCAACCCCGAAAGGATCACGATCGCGATATCCACGATAACCACCACATATGCCAGCTTTTGGACCGCGTTGTAGCGCGCCAGATCCTCATGCCCCAGCTTGCCGCGCAGCGCGGCGGCAAGATCCCTTGCTAGCGCACCGGGACGGATCGGCAGAAACTTTCTCCAGAGGCGCTTTGAAACGATATTGAGGGACATGTAGACGAGGTAATTCGCGACCAGCAACCACATGATCGCGAAGTGCCACTGCAATGCACCACCCAGCCAGCCGCCCAATGTCATGCTCGCGGGAAATTTCAGTCGCGCAAAGATAGGCGAGGCATCGTAAATCTGCCAGCCGCTCGTCACCATCAGCACGACCGCCACAGCGTTGATCCAGTGTGTCGTGCGAACCCAGAGAGGCTGAATTATCGTTCGGCTCATTTGCAGGCTTCGTGGAAGGTGTTCGTCTGCGATCAGACATGGTTCGATCGCTCCGAGATCGCACCGTGTTGCTGGGTAAACCTCACACCTGCGCCCCTATTCCACTGCCGCTGAGAAATTTTTCCTTACAGATTTCCAACAAGTCGATTCGGATTCCAGGCGCAGCGGAATAAAGGGGGCATGCAGTGCGTTTTCTCCGTGTCTTCAGGACGTCACGAGGCCGTGATCCAGTTCGGACAAGACTCTCTCGGTGTAAATGGACACGCTGGCAACCCATTGAGTGAACGTGATGAGCGACGACCTCGATCCCGGTGCGGCGTCAGGCTTCAGCGATCCGGAGCTGTGTGCGCTATCGGCATTCGTCGACGGTGAGTTGGGCGGCTGTTGCCGGGCATTGCCGGGCCAGCCGCGCAATTCATGTATGAAAACGGGGCCGGCGCGCGGCTTGCGCTTTACATGAGCACAATCTCGCAACGCGAAAATCCGATCCAACTCCTGCGCGAAGGCGATCGTCGCACGTTCAGTTGGGCAAACGACCATATGGGTTACGCGCTCTCCGGGCAGATGGCCGAGGGTCAATTGCGCACGATCGCTGTCGACGTCTGCAGCGAACTAGGCGGGCATCCGGAAAGTTGGAGGTAAAGCGTGCTGGATCGTAACCCCATCCGTCGATGTGGCATGGCCATGGGTCGTCTCAAACCATATGCAGCTGCAATCGCGACGTTTGCCTGCGCTGCCTGCGCAGCTTTCGGGGTTAGCGCCGATCAGGTCGACGTGTCTTCACCGCTGGCACAGTATCGACTCGACCCAGGCCGTTCTGGTGTTACCTTCGGCGTCACGAACGCCTGGCATTCGAATCTCACGATGCGCTTCAGCCGTATAGGTGCCGAGCTCGATGGATTCCAGGGCTTGGCTTCGGGCCGGGTCATGGTGACGATCGACGCGACGAGCCTCGAAGCGAACGCGCCGTTTGTCACCGGAATCGTCGAAGGCGGCGGCATGCTGGACGTGGTGCATTATCCGGCCATTCGCTTCGTCAGCACCCGCCTTGTACGGACCGGGCCGCTTAATTGCCTTTTGACAGGTGACCTAACGATCCGCACGACGACGCGCCCCGTCACGCTCGCTGTCACCTTCGACGCAGACCCACACGAGCCGACGGGCACTCGCCAAACGCTGGCCTTCTCCGCCGACGGCCATTTCAGCCGGGCAGCGTTCGGATTGACGAATTGGTCCTCCGCTGTCGGGGATGACGTGCACATGAGGATCCGCGCCGAATTCGTCAGGGAGCGTGCGGATCCGTGAATTCTGCATTGCCCGCCTTCGGTGAGGCCCGGAGAAGCCTGGTGACCGGCGCTCAGACCGCCGTCGACGTGCAGAATTTCTTGTTCGCTCGGCTTGAATGGCCGCCGAATTGACGGCTCGTGGCAAGCCAAACACGGACTTGCTGATCCAGGTTTCGCATAGACCTGAAATCAGCCCTTATTAGCTTGCGCTAGCCACTGGTCCAGGCTGACGCGGCCAATCCGCGCGTCGCCGAGCGGTACGAGCGACTGTTCCTCGACGCGGCCGCCGTAGTAGCGCGCTTCTTGATCCGTCACCACAGGGCGCGTGTCGCCGACCGACTTCAAATAACGCCTGACGATCGCGGCGAACGACTCACGGTCCGGGCCCGCGATATCGACGGTGCCGTTCAGTGGCGCGACAAGGGCCACCTGCGCGAGGCTCGCAGCGACGTCATCCGCGGCTATCGGCTGAAACAGTCCGTCCCCAACGCGCACCGTCCCGTCTTCTGTGCCGGAATCAGCAATGGCGCCGATGAATTCCATGAACTGGGTCGCGCGCACGATCGTGTACGGCACGCCCGCCGCTTCAATCGCCTCTTCCTGCGCGACCTTGGCAACGAAATAGGCGTTTTCCGGCGTGCGCTCGCAGCCGACGATGGAAAGCGCGACGTGATGGCGTACCCCTGCGGCCACTTCGGCCTTGCCGAGGTTGCGCGTCGAGGTGCGGAAAAAGTCGAGCACCGCCCGGGGCTCCCACGAAGGTGCGTTCGCCACATCCACTACGACATCGGCGCCAGCCAGTGCGTTGCTCAAGCCCTCCCCCGTCACGGCGTTCACACCGTTACGCGGCGATGCAGCGAATGCCTCATGCCCCGCCTCGCCAAGCAGCGTGACGAGACGCGAGCCGATCAGGCCGGAGCCACCGATTACGACGATCTTCATGGCACATTCTCCAGATGAGAGTCAGTGGACACGGGTAAGCAGCTGGCGGCCGTTGCATCGCGTGTAAGCAATCGCCGCCGTCGCCTCGTGTGAAGCTATTGTGGGAAGATCATGAACTATCGAAAAGCGCCAAGAATTGCCGATCGTGACCGATCTGGTACGCGAATGGCCGCACGCGTCGCACGCCGCGCGGCCTTGTGATGGGCTTCGCAAATATCGCCAATGCAGCCGGTAGCGGGCCACGTCGCGCGGACGTTGCGAGCGTGTCTGGACGGCTAACGAGATTGGCGAAGCTGGTTAACGCATTAAAGCCGTCCCCTGGACGGCTTTTCTGTTTCCTGCATGGGGTGTCGCGTTCTTCGCCCGCCGCAAACGCCAGAACCCCGGTTCTCT
>NZ_CAJHCQ010000031.1 GCF_904848665.1 Paraburkholderia hiiakae | reverse complement strand
CCCGAACAGGACCGTGAAACAACTCCACGCCGATGATAGTGCGGATTGCCCGTGTGAAAGTAGGTAATCGTCAGGCTCCTTATGCTGTAACGTCCAGAACCCCGGTCTCTCTCAACGAGAACCGGGGTTCTGGCGTTTGCGGCGGGCGAAGAACGCGACACACGTCAGGCAGGAAACAGAAAAGCCGTCCAGTGGACGGCTTTTTGCATTTACGCCTCGACTCACCGCTGAGCCAGAAATTTCGCCGCCAGGTGTACCCAAAACGACGATCCTACCGGTAGCAGTTGATCGTTAAAGTCATAGCTCGCGTTGTGCAACATGCAAGGGCCTGCGCCGTGTCCCGCATCCCGGTGGCCGCCTTCGCCGTTACCGAGAAATGCGTAGCAGCCGGGTTTTTCCAGCAGCATGAACGAGAAGTCCTCGGCGCCCATGGTTGGCTCGACGTTCGCGTCAACGTGGTCGGCGCCGACCACCTCTCGCATAACCTCTGCGGCAAACTGTGCCTCCGCGCTGCTGTTCACCGTCGGCGGATAGTTGCGATGGAAGGTGATGTCGACCGAGCAGTCGTACGCTTCAGCCGTGCTTTCGACGATCTTGCGTAGTCGCGACTCGATCAGGTCCAGCGTCTCCGTCGTGAAGGTGCGCACCGTTCCCGCGATCCATGCCGTGTTCGGCACCACGTTGACTGCATCGCCGGCATGAATCTGCGTGATCGAGAGCACGGCCGTATCGAGTGGCTTCTTGTTGCGCGTGATGATGCTCTGCAACCCGTTCGCGATCTGCACCGCCGTGAAGACCGGATCCCGGCCGTTGTGCGGCAACGCGGCATGCGAACCTACGCCTTTGATTTCGATCCGAAATTCGTTGCTCGAAGCCATAATCGGCCCTTCGGTCACGCCGAAGTAGCCAGCCGGCATGCCGGGCCAGTTGTGAATGCCGAAAACGGCATCCACAGGAAACTGCTCGAAGAGGCCATCTTCGATCATGGCTTTCGCGCCGGCACCGCCTTCTTCAGCGGGCTGGAAAATGAAGACGATCGTGCCGTCGAACTGTCCGTGCCGCGCGAGATATTGGGCTGCGCCAAGCAGCATCGCCGTGTGGCCGTCGTGGCCGCACGCGTGCATCTTGCCTTCGTTGCGCGAGCGATGATCAAACGTGTTGAGCTCCTGAATCGGCAACGCGTCCATATCAGCGCGCAATCCGACCATACGCTTGCCACTGCCGCGCTTGAGCACACCGACGACGCCGGTCTTGCCCATGCCGCGATGCACTTCAATGCCCCATTCTGTGAGTTTCGCTGCGACGAGGTCGGAGGTCTGGGTTTCTTCGTAGCGCAGTTCGGGGTGCGCGTGGATCGTTCGTCGGAGGCCCTGAATTTCGCCTTGGGCGGCCTGGATTTCCGGAATCAGTTTCATGGCGGACGGTGCTCAAAAAGTGGGCGCCCGGCCTTGTCTCCAAACCAGGCCGGATCTAGACGGACCATTCTACGCCGAACCTTTTTTTTCGCGCCAACCCACATGGCGCGGACAGGGCGCGCGCCCTGGACATAATAAAATCGCACTTACGACAGAACGCCTCACCCATGGATTTCCGATGAACGCCCCAGCCGAATTTGCGCGTGCAGTTTGCCCGCACGATTGTCCAGATACCTGCGCGATGCGCGTGACCGTTGAAAACGGCCGGGCGATCAAGGTGAGCGGCGACCCCGAGCATCCGCCCACCCAGGGCGTGCTGTGCACGAAAGTGACCCGCTATGCCGAGCGAGTACATCACCCGAAGCGTTTGACGCAGCCGATGAAGCGGGTCGGACGCAAGGGGGAAGGGCGTTTCGAGCCGATCAACTGGGACGAGGCCAACCGGATCGCCGCCGAACGCCTCGGCGAAATCGCGCAGCGCGCGCCCGAAGCCATCCTGCCGTACAGCTATGCCGGCACGATGGGACTCGTTCAGGGCGATAGCATTGCACAGCGCTTCTTTCACAAGCTCGGCGCGTCGCGTCTCGATCGAGCGATCTGCGCGGCGGCGGGCGCCGCCGGCCTGCGTTATACATTCGGCTCGAGTCTCGGCATGCTCACGGAGTATTTCGCAGAAAGCGAAGTAATCCTGATCTGGGGCGCCAACCCGATCGCGTCGAACCTGCACTTCTGGACCCGCGCGCAAGAAGCGAAACGCAACGGCGCGAAGCTGATCGCGATCGACCCGTATCGCTCGCTGACGGCCGAGAAGTGCCATCAGCACATTGCGCTCAAGCCCGGCACAGACGGCGCGCTCGCACTCGGCATGATGCACGTTCTGATCACCGAGGACCGGCTCGACCACGACTACATTGCGGCACATACCCACGGCTTCGACGCGCTGAAGGCGCGTGCACTCACCTACACGCCAGCGCGCGTCGCCGGGATCTGCGGCATCGAGGAACACGTTGTCGTCGATCTCGCGCACCTCTACGCCTCGACGCGCAAGGCGGCAATCCGCATGAACTATGGCCTGCAACGCGTGCGCGGCGGCGGCAATGCCGTGCGTGCCATCGCCTGCCTGCCCGCGTTGACCGGCGCGTGGCGCGAGCGCGCGGGCGGCGTGCTGCTTTCGTCGTCGGGCTGGGCCCCCGTCGATACAAACGCCCTACAGCGTCCAGATCTGATTCCGGGCTGGCCGCAACATCAGCCGCGTATCATCAACATGAACCAGATTGGCGACGCCCTCACGCACGCAGGCGATGCCGCATTCGGGCCGAAGGTCGAAGCGATCGTCGTCTACAACTCGAATCCGGTTGCGGTTGCGCCCGAGTCGGCGAAGGTCGCCGCCGGCTTTGCGCGCGAGGACCTCTTTACCATCGTGCTCGAGCAGTTCCAGACCGACACCGCCGATTACGCTGACCTGCTGCTCCCAGCTACTACCCAGCTCGAGCATCTCGATGTGCACAAGTCCTACGGCCATACGCACGTCATGGCGAACCTGCCTGCTATTGCGCCCGTTGGAGAGGCGCGGCCGAATACCGAGATCTTCCGTTCCATCGCGCGCGCGATGGGCCTGACCGAGCCGGCGCTGTTCGAAAGCGACGAAGACGTGGCGGCCCACGCATTCGACTGGAGCGACTCCGCGCTAGGCGGCGCCGACTGGGCGGCGCTCAAGCGCGAAGGCTGGCTGAAGCTGAACATTCCCGAAGCGCCGTTCGCGAACGGCGGTTTTCGCACGCCCACGGGCAAATGCGAGTTCCATAGCGAGGCACTTGCGAAGGATGGGCTCGATCCACTGCCCGATTATCTGCCGCCGCACGAGTCGGCGGACGGCGCGCCCGAGCTTGCCGCGCGTTATCCGCTCGCGATGATCTCGCCGCCCGCGCGCAACTTTCTGAACAGCACCTTCGTGAACGTGGAGAGCCTGCGCGCGACCGAAGGCGAGCCGCACGTGGACCTCCATCCGGCCGACGCCGCCCGCCGCGAGATTACCGACGGCGACGAGGTTCGCGTGTTCAACGACCGCGGCTCGATGCGCGCGCGGGCGCGTGTGACCGACCGGGTGCGCAAGGGCCTCGTGGTGGGCCTGTCGATCTGGTGGAAGAAGCTGGCGCCGGACGGCCGTAACGCCAACGAGGTGACGAGCCAGGCGCTCACCGACCTCGGCGGCTCGGCGACTTTCTACGATTGCCTTGTCGAGGTCGAGCGCGCCTGAAAGTGCCTCACGACACGGTAAGCGGCCCCGCAATGCGCGTTCGAGGGGCCTTTCTAACTCGCTGATTTGCTGACATAAAAGCTGGGTCGCCATGCTACGATCCAATTTTTTAGCACGACCATTCGAAAAATCAAGGAGGAGACGCTGCATGGAAAAAGTCTGGCTGAAATCGTACCCGCCCGGCGTTCCCGCTGAAATCGACGCGAGCCGTTACGCGTCCATCACCGCGTTGCTCGAGGAGAGCTTCAGCGAATTCCGTGCAAAGCCCGCTTTCGCGTGCATGGGCAAGACGATCACCTACGGTGAGCTGGACCAACTCTCCCAGCGTCTGGCCGCGTGGTTCCAGTCGCGCGGCATTGCACGTGGCGCGCGCATCGCGCTCATGATGCCCAACGTGCTGCAGTATCCGGTCGCGCTGGCCGCAGTACTGCGCGCGGGCTATGTCGTCGTCAACGTGAACCCGCTCTACACGCCGCGCGAACTCGAACACCAGTTGAAGGACAGCGGCGCCGAGGCGATCGTCGTCCTCGAGAATTTCGCCGGAACCGTGAGCGCGGTTATCGCCAATACGCGTGTGAAGCATGTGCTGGTCGCGACGATGGGCGATCTCCTTGGCGCGAAGGGCTTCGTCGTCAACTTCGTTGTGCGGCGCGTGAAGAAGATGGTGCCCGCCTGGAGCCTGCCCGGCCATGTGCGCTTCAACGACGCGCTCTCCGAAGGGGCGCGCAAAGGCTTCAAGCGCGTCGAGCAGACGCTCGAGGACGTCGCCTTCCTTCAGTACACGGGCGGCACGACCGGTGTGGCCAAGGGCGCGACGCTGTTGCATGGCAATCTGGTCGCCAACGTGCTGCAGTCGGCGGCATGGACCGAGCCCGCGCTTGCGAAACTGCCATCCGGTACGCAGCCGGTGACGGTCGCGGCGCTGCCGCTTTATCACGTGTTCGCGCTGACTGTGTGCGGGCTGCTGACGCTGCGCACCGGCGGTCTCGCGATCCTGATTCCCAATCCGCGCGATATCGGCGGCATGATCAAAGAGTTGCGCGGCTACTCGATCACGTGTTTCCCCGCGGTCAACACGCTCTACAACGCGATGCTCAACCATCCGGAATTCGGCAATCTGGACTTCACGCACCTGCTCGTTGCAAACGGCGGCGGCATGGCCGTGCAGGAAGCCGTGGCCAAGCGCTGGTACGAGCGCACGCATACGCCGATCGTCGAAGGCTACGGGCTCTCTGAAACCTCACCCAGCGTGACCTGCAATCCGGTCACGGCAACGGAATACACCGGCACGATCGGCTTGCCTTTGCCATCCACTGAAATCTCGATTCGCGACGACGCCGGCAACGAACTGCCGATTGGCGAAGCCGGTGAGATCTGCATCCGCGGGCCGCAGGTGATGGCGGGCTACTGGCAGCGTCCGGAAGAAACGGCGAAGGTCATGACGCACGACGGCTACTTCAAGTCGGGCGACGTCGGCCTCATGAATGCGAGCGGGTACATCAAGCTCGTCGACCGCAAGAAGGACATGATTCTGGTCTCGGGCTTCAATGTCTATCCGAACGAAGTCGAGGACGTCGTGGCGAAGCTGCCGGGCGTGTTCGAAGTGGCGGCGGTGGGCGTGCCAGACCAGAACTCGGGCGAGGCGGTGAAGCTCTATATCGTCAAGAAGGATCCGGCGCTCACCGACAAGGACGTGTTCGAGTACTGCAAGACGCAGCTCACCGGCTACAAGCGGCCGAAGATCATCGAGTTCCGCAACGATCTGCCCAAGAGCAACGTCGGCAAGATCCTGCGCCGTGAGTTGCGCGACGGTCGCGCCTGAAAGCGCCACGAACGCAGCGAGAAAACGGCCTGCTCCCTGAGGGGCAGGCCGTTTTCTTTTGCCGTTTGCCAGGCGCGCCAAACGAGGCTGCGCCAAAGAAAAAAGGCGCCCGGAGGCGCCTTCGAGATTACAGCGACTGTTCTTATTAGAACTTGTGACGGATACCGATGCGAGCCGTGAACACGTTGTTGCTCGTCGACGCGGTCAGGTTGTTGATCGAAGCGACAGCCGAGACGTCGTTCGAGTTCGTGCCCGTAGCGTGTTGGTAGACGCCGACCAGGTAGACGTCCGTACGCTTCGACAGGAAGTAGTCCGTGCCCAGCGCGTACTGGAAGTACTTCGCGCCGCTGTTGCTCGAGCCGTTGGCCAGGGCGACGCTGCTGCCGTCCGTATAGTCGAACGCGAACCCTGCGAGCAGAGCCGGCGTGAACTGATACTTGAAGTTCGCTTCGACGTTGTTGAACGTAGCGTTCGCGCCGTGCTGATAGGCCGGCGTGCCGGTGATCGTGACTGCGCCGAGGTTGCGGAAGCTGACGTTCGAGTACGTCAGGCCGAACGTGGCTGCGCCAAAGGTGTACGCGCCGCCTGCACCGATGACCTGGTACGTGTTGGCCGTCTGGAAGCCCGAATACACCGGAGCCACTGTGCTCTTCAGCGCTACGGCCGGCGGCGTCGTCGTGGTGCCGCCGTTGTTAAACAGGCCGCCCGTCGCTGCCGGCGTGCGTGCGTTCAGGTAGCCAACGCCGAGGGTCAGCGGACCGTTGTTGTAGCCCGCGCCCAACGACCAGATCTGGTTGTGCGTGAAGTCGCCAGCCTGACCGCCGAAGCTGTACGTGCCACCGAACGTCAGGCCGGCGTAGTTCGCGCTGGTGAACTTGACCGTGTTGTTCGTGCGGTATGCGTTGTTGAAGTTGTCGAGGTCATCCGGGTGAGCCACGATGTAGCCGCCCCACTGGTCGCCAGCTTCGAGCGGACCGACGTAGTCGACAATGGAGTCGTACTGGCGACCCAGCGTGACCGTGCCGAACTGCGAGCTGGAGAGACCGACGTAAGCCTGACGGCCGAACATCAGGCCGCCCTGGCCGAGCGCACCGCTGTTCACGTCGAAGCCGTTTTCGAGCACGAAGACTGCCTTCAGGCCGCCGCCGAGGTCTTCAGCGCCGCGCAGGCCAAAACGGCTGCCTTGCAGAACGCCGCTCGACAGGTTGTACAGGTGATGGCCACCCGAATTCGTGTTGATGTTGAAACCTTCGTCGATGATGCCGTACAGCGTGACGCTGCTCTGAGCGTGAGCAACGCCCGCGAACGCGCCAAGCGCAGCCAGCGCGAGAAGCGACTTCTTCATTGAATGATCTCCAGTGTTTGCGAATCTTTTGCGTCTTTTAACAGGACCAGTTTTTTATAGTGCGGGGTCCTGTCCTTCTAACTTCGCGAGAAGTTGGCATGTAATGTAACAAAAGGGTTAATAGTCACAAAGGAAAAGCCGGGGCCTCGCTAAGTACCTGTTTCGTTTACACAACATGGTCTAGAATATGCGGCTATCTATCGGCGCTGCCCCGGATTGACGGATCTCCGCGAGTTTGTGTAGAGGTGAAAGGGCAGTCCGGGCGAGCGAGAAATCCGCCTCGCCAACGAAACGAAAGGGAGGCTGGATGACGCTAGATGATTTGATTACTGAATTCGACCGGGGCCTACGTTCGCTCACCGGCGTGTCGCGCATGACGCGCCCGATGCCGCAGCCGTCCCCCGTTACGATCGAAGTGACGCCCGAGGGCGATGCGATGCCAGCCGGCAGCGAACTCACGGCCGCCGAGCGCACGCATGCCGCCGGCCTCATGCGCGTGAATCACGTGGGCGAAGTGTGTGCCCAGGCGCTATATCAGGCGCAAAAAATCTCGGCGCGCTCGCCCTCGCTCAGGGCTGCCTTCGAGCAGGCCGCGCGCGAAGAAGAGGATCACCTTGCGTGGACCTCTCGCCGTCTGCAGGCGCTCGATTCGCGTCCGAGCCTGCTCAATCCGCTTTGGTACGCTGGCGCGCTCGCGATCGGCTTCGCCGCCGGGCGGCTCGGCGACAAGGTGAGTCTCGGCTTCATGGCCGAAACCGAGCGCCAGGTCGAGCACCATCTCGACAGCCACCTCGATAGCCTCCCGCCCGCCGATCTCGAGTCGCGTGCGGTCGTCGAGCAGATGCGCGCCGACGAAATCTCGCACGCGAAATCGGCCACCGATCTGGGCGGAGTCGAACTGCCGCTGCCGGTGCGTTCGCTAATGCGTGTAGCATCGAAAGTCATGACGCGCACCGCCTATTACATCTGATTAGACGGTCTGGGCCGGCAATCGCTGTCGGCCCAAACCTGAATTAATCTTTCAGAGCTTTCAGCTCCTGGTTTTAATCCCCGCAAGTCCCCACTCGATCCCGCCGTAGGCCGTTTATCGCCGCGCTTTTCACGTATCACCTTCAGAACCTGCGTTAGCTCATTCATTCATAACGCTTTTTGGCTTTTGTGCCGACTTCAACAAGTGCCGCTAAGTCCTTGTTCTAGCGGATAAATTTCGTCAAAAAACGTCTGGTCTCCCTTGACCCTCGTTAGGTGTTCCTCTAAAGTGGGAGACAGTGTGAGAAAGTGTATTTTTGTGTGATTTCGGGCGCGTATTCAGGTAGATTTTCCGAGATTTAGGCGGGCGGCGAAAAGCGCCGCACTAGGGGGAGCAAATTGTTCCAGGGGGCGTCGGCGCTGACACTCGATGCGAAAGGACGGATGTCGATTCCGTCTCGCTATCGGGAAGCGCTGCAACAACAGGCAGAAGGACGGGTGACGATCACCAAGCACCCGGACGGCTGCCTGTTGCTATTTCCGCGCCCCGAATGGGAAGTGTTCCGCTCGAAGGTCGCCGCCTTGCCGATGGATGCGCACTGGTGGCGCCGCATTTTTCTCGGCAATGCATCCGATGTCGATGTCGACAGTGCGGGTCGCGTGCTCGTCTCACCTGAATTACGTCTGGCGGCAGGAATGGAAAAGGAAGTCATGCTGCTTGGCATGGGTAGTCATTTTGAGTTGTGGGATGCGCAGACCTACGCCGCCAAGGAACAGGCGGCGATGGCCCAGGGCATGCCCGACGCCCTGAAAAATTTCACGTTCTGATCGCGGTTAAAAAGCTATGGCATCTGCGATGGGACAGGGACTGCAGCATCGCACGGTGCTGCTAGACGAAGCGGTGAACGCGCTGATCACGCGCGCGGACGGCGTCTATGTGGACGGCACGTTCGGCCGCGGCGGGCATAGTCGCGCGATCCTCGGCCGCCTGGGAGAGGCGGGGCGTCTGATCGCGTTCGACAAGGACCCGCTGGCGATCGCCACGGCGCAAACCGTTGGTGACGCGCGGTTTTCAATCGTCCATGAGAGTTTTGCTTCGCTGCGCGACGAGCTCGTGTCGCGCGGGGTAGGGCGCGTGTCGGGAGTGTTGCTGGACCTTGGCGTGTCGTCGCCGCAGTTCGACGATCCGCAGCGCGGTTTCAGTTTCCGCGCGGATGGTCCGCTCGACATGCGGATGGACCCGACGCGCGGCGAGTCCGCCGCTGACTGGCTCGCTCGGGCCACGGTGCAGGAACTGACGGAGGTGATTCGAGATTATGGGGAAGAACGGTTTGCTTTTCAGATTGCAAAGGCGCTTGTTGCTCGCCGGGCAGAGTCCGACCGTCTCGGGCCTCTCGACAGCACGGGCGAGCTTGCCCAAATCGTGGCTAACGTCGTCAAAACCCGTGAGAAGGGTAAGGACCCGGCAACCCGCACCTTTCAAGCTATACGGATTCACGTCAATCAAGAGCTTGCGGAGCTGCAGGTCGTTCTAGAAGCAGCATTGTCGTTGCTGGAACAGGGGGGGCGGCTGGTGGTCATCAGCTTTCATTCGCTCGAAGACCGGATCGTCAAGCGATTCATGCAGGCGCACGCGAGCGCGCCGGCGGTGGATCGCCGCCTGCCGATTCGCGCCGTCGACCTGCCGAGCCCGCCGCTCAAGCTGATCGGACGCGTGTTCGCGAGCGACGAAGAAGTTGCCGCGAACCCGCGCGCCCGCTCGGCCGTGATGCGCACCGCGGAGCGCATCACGCCATGAATCGTCTGAATATCTTCCTGCTGATCGTCGTCATGGGGTGCGCGCTTTCTGTCGTGAACGCCACCAATCAGCAGCGCCAGATCTTCATCCAGTTGCAACGCGCGCAGTCGCAGGAGCACCAGCTCCAGCAGGACTACGCACAGCTTCAATATCAGCAGAGCGCGCTGTCGAGAACGTCGCGCATCGAACAGATCGCCACCGACTCGCTCAAGATGCAGGCCGTCACGACCGGACGCACGCAATATCTGACGCTCGCGCCGGGCGCCGCAACCGCCGTCGACGCTCCTGTGCCGACCTCGGCGCCCCCGCAGGGCGCCGCGCCCACGGCTGCCCGCCGCGGAGGCACGCGATGAAAAAGGACAATCGCCGCAAGAGCGTCGCCTTCAGCGCCAACCCCATTCTCTCCGTGCGCCTGCCGATGTGGCGCTCGAAGCTCGTCGTGTTCCTGCTATTCATGGCGTTCGTCGCGCTTGCCGCGCGCGCGTTCTGGATCCAGGGCCCGGGCAACGCGTTCTATCAAAAGCAGGGCGAAAGCCGCTACCAGCGCACGATCGAGCTGCCGGCCACGCGCGGCAAGATTCTCGACCGCAACGGGCTCGTGCTCGCCACGAGTCTGCCCGTGCGCGCGATCTGGGCGATTCCCGAAGCTGTGCCCGACGATCTCGGCGCCGACAAGCTCAACCAGCTCGGTACGCTGCTCGGCATGAACACGAAAGAGCTGCGCGCGAAGCTCTCCGAAGACAAGACGTTCGTCTACGTGAAGCGCCAGGTGCCGCTCGACGTCGCGCAGAAAGTGACGGCGCTCGATATTCCGGGCGTTTACCAGCGCAACGAGTACAAGCGCTTCTATCCGGAAGGCGACGTCACCGCGCACTTGATCGGTTTCACCAACGTCGAGGACGAAGGCCAGGAAGGCGTCGAGCTGTCCGACCAGAAGATGCTCGCGGGCGTGCCCGGCATTCGCCACGTCATCAAGGACCGCATGGGCCACATCGTCGAGGACGTCGACGAAACGGTCGTGCCCCACGATGGCAAGGACGTCGAACTGTCGATCGACAGCAAGATCCAGTACATCGCGTATTCGAACCTGAAGGCCGCCGTCGAGAAGTTCAAGGCCAAGGCCGGCGCGGCAATGGTGGTGGACGTGCGCACGGGCGAAGTGCTCGCGCTCGTCAACTATCCGACCTACAACCCGAACGATCGCTCGCACCTCACGGGCGAGCAGTTGCGCAACCGCATTCTCACCGACGTGTTCGAGCCGGGCTCGATCATGAAGCCGTTCACGGTGTCGCTCGCGCTGGATCTGCACCGCGTCTCGCCGAGTACACTGGTGGATACGGGCCCGGGCCACTTCACCCTCGACGGCGCGACCATCACCGACGACGCGGCGTTCGGCGTCCTGACGGTTGGTGGCGTGATCCAGAAGTCGAGCAACATCGGCGCGACGAAGATCGCGATGACGCTCAAGCCCGAAGAAATGTGGGACATGTACACCAGCATCGGTCTCGGTCAGGCGCCGAAGGTCGGGTTCCCCGGCGCGGCGGCGGGCCGTCTGCGTCCGTGGAAAAGCTGGCGCCGCATCGAGCAGGCGACGATGTCCTACGGCTACGGCCTCTCCGTATCGCTGTTCCAGCTCGCGCGCGCGTATACGGCGATCGCGCACGACGGCCAGATTCTGCCGGTCACGATCTTCCGCCACCCTGGCGACACGCAGCCGGTGCAAGGCACCCAGGTGTTCGCGCCGACCACGGCGCGTGAAGTGCGCGCGATGCTGGAGAGCGTGGTGTCGAAAGACGGCACGTCGCCCGATGCCGCCGTTCCCGGCTACCGCGTGGGCGGCAAGTCCGGTACGGCCTACAAGCATGGTCCGCACGGCTACGATCATTCAAAGTACCGCGCGTCGTTCGTCGGCATGGCGCCGATGCCGAATCCGCGCATCGTCGTGGCCGTCACGGTCGACGAACCGACTGCCGGCAGCCACTTCGGCGGCGCGGTGTCGGGTCCGGTGTTCTCGGGCATCGTCGGCGATACGCTGCGCTCGCTCAACGTGCCGCCGGATATGCCGGTGAAACAGCTCGTCGTCGAGGACAATAGCGCCGCCGGCGCTTCCGCCCCGGCCGTTGCGAACGCGCCGGCTTCGGCTGTGAAGCACGTGGCGAACGCGAGCGCCGCGAAAAGCGCCGCAGCCGCGCATCACATGACCGTCGCGGACAACGCGAAAAATCGACCCGGAGTCGTCCGATGAGCGCCACGCGCACCCAGCATCCCGCGCACCGGCAGATCGCGGACGCGCTCGCATGGCTGCGCGCGCACGTCGCGCCCGAAGCCGGCCTGCACGCCGACACGCGCTCGCTCAAGCCGGGTGACGTGTTTCTCGCTTACGCCGTCGAGGGCGCGGACAATCGTCCGCACATCGCCAACGCCATCGAGCGTGGCGCCGCAGCCGTGCTGTATCAGCCGGAAGGCCATACGGGCGAAAAGCTCGACGCGTCGATCGCGCTCGCTGTGCCGCAACTCGATGTGCTCGCGGGGGAAATCGCAAGCGGCTGGTATGGCGACCCGAGCGATGCGATGCTCGTGGTCGGTGTGACGGGCACGAACGGCAAGACGTCGTGCAGCCAGTGGATCGCCTCGGCGTTCACGGCCATCGGCCAGAAGTGCGCGATCGTCGGCACGCTGGGCACGGGGTTTCCGGGGCAGCTAGTGCATACGGGCTTCACTACGCCCGATGCGCCGCAATTGCAGCGCAGCCTCGCGCAATTGCGTGGCGAAGGCGCACAACTTATTGCGATGGAAGTATCCTCGCACGCGCTGCATCAGGGCCGCGTAAACGGTACCTCGTTCGACATCGCTGTTTTCACGAATCTCACGCAAGACCATCTCGATTATCACCGCACGTTCGAGGCCTATGAAGCCGCGAAGGCGCGCCTGTTCGCATGGCCGGGTCTGCGCGCGGCGATCATCAACGCCGACGACGCAGCGGGCCGCCGGCTGATCGCCGCTACGCGCGGTACGGCGCGCACGATCGCATATGGCGTGGAAACGCCTGCTGCCGACGCACCCGTTGCCGACGCCTGGCTGCGCGCAAGCGATGTGCGAGCGACCGCTACGGGCACGGCGTTCCATCTGGAAACGTCGGACTGGGGCGAGGCGCAAGTCGAGGCGCATGTTCTAGGCCTCTTCAACGTGAGCAATCTGCTCGGCGTGCTCGGCGCGCTGCTCGCGGCAAATGTGCCGCTCATCGCGGCGCTCAACGAGATCTCGAAGCTGCAGCCGGTGAACGGCCGCATGGAGCGTCTTGGCGGGCGCGCCGACCACGATGAGCCGCTCGTTGTGATCGATTACGCGCATACGCCCGACGCGCTCGAAAAGACGCTCGAAGCGCTGCGTCCGATGGCAGCCGCGCGCGGCGGCCAGCTCATCTGCATGTTCGGCTGCGGTGGCGACCGCGACGCGACCAAGCGCCCGCTCATGGGCGCGATTGCGGAACGTCTCGCCGATCAGGTCGTCGTGACGAGCGATAACCCGCGCAGCGAATCGCCTGCCGCGATCATCGACCAGATCGCGCAAGGCATGCGCGACGCCGCGAAGGCGCGGCGCATCGAGGATCGCGCGAGCGCGATCCTGCAAGCCGTGCGCGCCGCGGCGCGCGAAGACGTCGTCTTGCTGGCCGGCAAGGGCCACGAGGCGACCCAGGAAATCATGGGCAAGAAGCGCGCGTTCTCCGATCAGGACCACGCGCGGCTTGCACTCGCCGCCCGTGCCACGCACGGGCGCGGAGGTGGTGAATGACGATGCTCTCCCTGCGCGAAGCCGCGGCGCTGATTCCCGGCGCGAGCGTCCTCGGCGACGAGAACGCGACGTTCGAGCGCATTTCGACCGACAGCCGCACCACGGGCCCCGGCGATCTCTTCGTCGCGCTCAAGGGCGACCGCTTCGACGCGCATGACTTTCTCGGTGAAGTCGCGAACCGTCACGTGAGCGCGGCGCTGGTTTCGCGCAGCCCCGGCGACTGGCGCATTCCCGCGCTGCGCGTGGACGACACGCGCAAGGCGCTCGGCGCGCTCGCGCTCGGCTGGCGCCGTCGCTTCTCGATGCCGCTCGTCGCCGTGACGGGCAGCAACGGCAAGACGACGGTCAAGGAAATGATCGCATCGATCTTCGCGGCGGCCGTTGGTGAAAATTTGCGTCTCGCGACCACCGGAAACCTCAATAACGACATCGGCGTGCCGTTAACGTTGCTGCGTTTGAGCAGTGCTCATCGGCTGGCCGTCGTTGAACTCGGCATGAATCACCCGGGCGAAACTGAGTTGCTCGCGAAATTCGCCGAGCCGACGGTCGCGGTGGTGAACAACGCGCAGCGCGAGCATCAGGAGTTCATGGCGACGGTGGAAGCCGTCGCACTCGAGCATGCGAGCGTGATCCATGTGCTCAAGCCCACGGGCGTCGCGGTGTTTCCCGCTGACGATGCTTACGCGAGCATCTGGCGCGTAGCGGCAACGGGTTCGCGCATTCTCGACTTCGCGCTGCATACGGAGGCGAGCGCGGTCGAAGCGGCCGTCACCGGCAAGCTCGTTGGCGAGACGGGTGGCAACCGTCTCGCGATCGCGACGCCGGAAGGTCGTCTCGAAGTGGAGTTGAAGGTGCTGGGTGCGCACAACGCGCACAACGCGCTGGCGGCCACGGCGGCGGCGATCGCGTCGGGCGTATCGCTCGAAGCGATCGGCCGCGGGCTGGAGGCGTTCGAGCCGGTGAAGGGCCGCTTGCAGGTGAAGCGCGCCGCGCTCGGCGAGCTGGCGGGCGCAACGGTGATCGACGACACCTACAACGCGAATCCCGATTCGGTGCGTGCGGCGATCGACGTGCTGGCTTCGCGCGTGTCGCCGCGCGTGCTCGTGCTGGGCGACATGGGCGAAGTCGGCGACGACGGTCCCGCGTTTCACCGCGAGGTGGGCGCTTACGCGAAGGAACGCGGCATCGACGCGCTCTACACACTCGGCGACGCGGCGCGTGATAGCGCAACGGCGTTCGGCGCGCAGGCGCTGCATTCGGCGGACGTGGGCGAACTCGTGCGCTCGCTGGCCGGCGGCGGTTACGGCGCTGGTGCAACGATTCTCGTGAAAGGCTCGCGCTTCATGCAGATGGAGCGCGTAGTGGCGGCTTTGACAAACCCGCTTACGAATCCGCAAAACCCTGCGCCGGACGCCAAGTCCGGCGCGCACTGAAATACTAAGGAATACAAGGCATGCTACTGGCGCTGGCGCAATGGCTGCAGAATGACGCAAGCTTCTTGCGCGTGTTCAGTTATCTGACGTTCCGTGCGGTGATGGCCACCATCACCGCGATGGCGATCGGGCTTTTCCTCGGCCCCTGGGTGATCCGCAAGCTCACCGCAATGAAGGTCGGCCAAGCCGTGCGTACGGACGGCCCGCAAACTCACCTCGTGAAGTCCGGCACGCCCACCATGGGCGGTGTGCTCATTCTGCTGGGCATCGCGGTTTCCACCTTGCTGTGGGGCGATCTCACGAACCGCTTCATCTGGATCGTGATGCTCGTCACGTTCGGCTTCGGCGCGATCGGTTGGGTCGACGACTATCGCAAGGTCGTCTACAAGGACCCGCGCGGCATGTCTTCGCGCGAAAAGTACTTCTGGCAGTCGGTGATCGGTTTGTTCGCCGCGGTGTACCTCGCGTTCAGCGTGTCCGAAGCGAGCAACGTGCGCGTGTTCGATCTCTTCATGGCGTGGGTGCGTAGCGGCCTGTCGATGGGTCTTCCCGCGCGCGCCGACTTGCTGCTGCCCTTCCTCAAGTCGATCAGCTATCCGCTCGGCGTGTGGGGCTTCATCGCGCTCACGTACTTCGTGATCGTCGGCGCGAGCAACGCCGTGAACCTCACCGATGGCCTCGACGGTCTCGTCATCATGCCCGTCGTGCTGGTCGGTGCGTCGCTTGGCGTGTTCGCCTATGTGATGGGCAGCTCGGTCTATTCGAAATATCTGCTCTTTCCGCACATCGCCGGCGCTGGCGAGCTGCTCATCTTCTGTTCGGCGATGGGTGGGGCAGGGCTCGCGTTCCTCTGGTTCAACACGTATCCCGCTCAGGTGTTCATGGGCGACGTGGGTGCGCTCGCGCTCGGCGGCGCACTCGGAACCATTGCGGTGATCGTGCGTCAGGAAATCGTGCTCTTCATCATGGGCGGCATTTTCGTCGCGGAGACGCTCTCCGTGATGCTCCAGGTCACCTGGTTCAAGTACACGAAAAAGCGTTACGGCGAAGGGCGCCGCATCTTCAAGATGGCGCCGCTGCATCACCATTTCGAGCTGTCTGGCTGGAAAGAAACGCAGGTTGTCGTGCGTTTCTGGGTCATCACGCTGATGCTGTGTCTGATCGGCTTGTCCACGCTCAAGCTGCGTTGAGCCTTTAAGTAAGCAAGGGAAGCAAGCGATGTTTGGCGAGAAGTTTCGGGATCGGCAAAAGCCGATGGTGCTCGTGCTGGGACTCGGGGAATCGGGTCTCGCGATGGCGCGCTGGTGCGCGCGGCATGGTTGCCGCCTGCGCATTGCCGACACGCGCGAAGCGCCTCCGAACTTGCCGGAACTCGCCGCGCGCGGCATCGACGCCGATTTCGCTGGCGGTCCGTTCACGACCGCGCTGCTCGACGGCGTAGAGCTCGTAGCGATCAGCCCGGGTCTCTCGCCGCTCGCGGAAGATCTCGTGCCGCTGATCGCGGCAGCGCGCGAGCGCGGCATCGAAGTGTGGGGCGAACTCGAACTCTTCGCGCAGGCGCTGCGGCATCTCGGGGAGAGCGGCTACGCACCGAAGGTGCTGGCTATTACGGGCACGAACGGCAAGACCACCACGACGAGCTTGACGGGCATGCTCTGCGAGCGCGCGGGCAAGCGCGTGGCGGTGGCGGGCAACATCAGCCCGGCCATGCTCGACAAGCTTGCCGAAGCCATCGACAACACCGCGCTGCCCGACGTCTGGGTGCTCGAGCTGTCGAGCTTCCAGCTGGAGACGGCGCATACGTTCGAGCCGGACGCCGCGGCGGTCCTCAACATCACGCAGGACCACCTCGACTGGCACGGCGGGCTCGACGCCTACGCGGCGGCGAAGGGCCGCATCTTCGGGCCGCGCACGACGCGCGTGCTCAACCGCGACGACCCGCGCGTCATGTCGCTCGCGAGCGTGAAGGCGAGTGGCGATGCGAAGATCGTGACCTTCGGCCTGAACGAGCCTCAGAACAACGGCGACCTGGGTCTGTTGCGCGAGAACGGCATGCAGTGGCTCGTGCAGGCTCACGATCTCGACGCGGCTGATGTGCCTGTGTCCCCGCGTCGCCGCAAGCAGCAGGAAGCTGCGCCGGTGAATCTCGGCATGAAGCGCCTCATGCCCGCCGACGCCCTGCGTATTCGCGGCCTGCACAACGCGGCGAACGCGCTCGCGGCATTCGCGCTCACGCGCGCGATCGACCTGGCTCCAGCGCCGCTGCTCCATGGCCTGCGCGAATATCGCGGCGAGCCGCATCGCGTGGAGCTGATTGCTTCGATCGACGGCATCGACTACGTGGACGATAGCAAAGGCACGAACGTGGGCGCGACGGTTGCGGCGCTCGACGGCCTCGCGCAGCGCGCGGTGCTGATCGCCGGCGGCGACGGCAAGGGCCAGGACTTCGATCCGCTCGCGGCGCCGGTTGCGCGTTGGTGCCGCGCCGTGATGCTGATCGGCCGCGACGCGCCGAAGATCCGCGCAGCGCTCGAAGACACCGGTATCGCGATGAGCGAGCACGCGACGCTCGAAGAAGCCACGCGCGCGGCGACGGCGCTAGCGCAACCGGGCGACGTCGTGCTGCTCTCGCCTGCGTGCGCGAGCTTCGACATGTTCAAGGGCTACGCCCATCGCGCAGCCGTGTTCCACGACACGGTGGAAGAAATCGCCGCAGAACGGGGGACGATGATATGAGCTGGTCCGAGCGATTCGGTGCGCGCCTCTCGCGCGATGACGGTCAGGCCGGTGGTTCGTCGGGCGGCGGCGCGCGCTCGGGCGGTCTTGCGAGCGTCGTCAACGGCGTGCGTCCCGGCCGCTCGCGCATGCTCGACTACGACCACTCGCTGCTTTGGGCCGTGATCGCTCTGCTCGGACTTGGCGTCGTGATGGTCTACTCGGCCTCCATCGCCATGCCCGATTCGCCCAAGTACGCCTCGTATCGCGACTGGGCGTTTCTCGTGCGCCACATGGTTTCGCTCGTGATCGCCACGGTCGCGGCGCTCATCGCGTTTCGCATTCCCGTTTCCACATGGGACCGCTACGCGCCGAAGCTCTTTCTCATTGCGCTCGCCATGCTGGTGGTCGTGCTGATTCCGCACATCGGCAAGGGCGTGAACGGCGCGCGGCGCTGGATTCCGCTCGGCATCACGAATATGCAGCCGTCGGAAATCATGAAGCTCGCCGTGACGATCTACGCGGCGAACTACACGGTGCGCAAACAGGAATACATGCATAGCTTCGCGAAGGGCTTCTTGCCGATGGCATTTGCCGTGGGCGTGGTCGGCGCGCTGCTGCTGCTCGAGCCCGACATGGGCGCATTCATGGTGATCGCCGCGATCGCCATGGGCGTGCTGTTCCTCGGCGGTGTGAACGGCAAGCTGTTCGGCGGCCTCGTGGCCACGGCCGTGGGCACCTTCACGCTGCTCGTGTGGGCGTCGCCGTGGCGCCGCGAGCGGATCTTCGCGTACCTCGATCCGTGGGACGACCGCTACGCGCAGGGCAAGGCGTACCAGCTCACGCACTCGCTTATCGCGTTTGGTCGCGGCGAGTGGTTCGGCGTGGGTCTCGGCGGCAGCGTCGAGAAGCTCAACTATCTGCCGGAAGCGCACACCGACTTCATTCTCGCCGTGATCGGCGAGGAACTCGGCTTCATCGGCGTGCTCGTCGTCATCCTGCTGTTCTACTGGATCGTGCGCCGCGCATTCGAGATCGGCCGCCAGGCGCTCGCGCTCGACCGCACGTTCGCCGGCCTCGTCGCCAAGGGTCTTGGCGTGTGGTTCGGCGCGCAGGCCTTCATCAACATGGGTGTGAACCTCGGTCTTTTGCCGACCAAGGGTCTCACGCTGCCGCTCGTCAGCTACGGCGGCTCGGGCATCTTGCTGAACTGCATCGCCGTGGCGCTGCTGCTGCGTGTCGATTACGAGAACCGGGTCTTGATGCGCGGAGGCAAGGTATGACCGCAGCAACGCGCACGCTCATGGTGATGGCCGGCGGCACCGGGGGACACGTGTTTCCGGGTCTCGCCGTTGCGCATCGCATGGAGCAGTGGGGCTGGCGTGTGGTGTGGCTCGGCAATCCCGCGGGCATGGAAGCGACGCTCGTGCCCAAACACGGCATCACGATGGAGTATGTGCGCTTTGGCGGCGTGCGCGGCAAGGGCATCAAGACCAAACTGATGTTGCCGCTAAACCTGCTGCGCGCGTGCATACAGAGCCTCGCGGCGCTGCACCGCGTGAAGCCCGATGTCGTGCTCGGTATGGGCGGCTACATCACGTTCCCGGCGGGCGTGATGAGCGCGCTTTCGGGCCGTCCGCTCGTGCTGCATGAACAGAACTCGATCGCCGGTCTCGCGAACAAGGTGCTCGCGAAGCTGGCCAAGCGTGTGCTCGTGGCGTTTCCGGGCGCGCTGCCGAACGCCGAGTGGACCGGCAACCCGATTCGCGAGGCACTCGAGCACGTCGACGCCCCGGCGGCGCGCTACGCGGCGCGCAGCGGGCCGCTGCGCGTGCTCGTGGTGGGCGGCAGTCTGGGCGCCACGGCGCTCAACGAAGTGGTGCCGCGCGCGCTGTCGCTGCTCGCACCGGGTGAGCGTCCGCATATCGTGCATCAGGCGGGCGCGAAGCATATCGACGCCTTGCGTCAAAACTATCTCGACGCCGGACTCGAACTCAGTGACACGGTGCAACTCGTGCCGTTCATCGACGACATGGCGAGCGCCTATCGGAACGCGGACCTCGTGGTCTGCCGTTCGGGCGCAATGACGGTGGCCGAGATCGCGGCCGTGGGCGTGGCGGCATGCTTCGTGCCGTTCCCCTATGCCGTGGACGACCACCAGACCACCAACGCCGCGTTCCTTGCCGACAAGGACGCAGCGCTCGTGGTGCAGCAGCGCGACCTGACGGCGGAAGGACTCGCCGACTGGTTGCGGCATCAGACCAGAACATCGCTGGCGGAAATGGCTGGGCGCGCTCGCGCGCTCGCGAAACCCGACGCCGCCGATCAGGTCGCGCGCATCTGTGCGGCCGTGGCGGGCGTAGTAGCGGGAGGAAAGCAATGAAACACATCGTCAAACATATCCATTTCGTCGGCATCGGCGGCGCGGGCATGAGCGGCATCGCCGAAGTGCTCGTCAATCTCGGCTATCAGGTAAGCGGCTCGGACCTCGCGAAGAACGCGGTCACCGATCGACTCGCCGCGCTCGGCGCGCGCATCGCGATCGGCCATGCCGAAGAGAACATCGAAGGCGCCAATGCCGTGGTCGTTTCGACCGCGGTGCGCAGCGACAACCCCGAAGTGCTCGCGGCGCGCCATCGCCGCATTCCCATCGTGCCGCGTGCCGTGATGCTCGCGGAACTGATGCGCCTGAAGCAGGGCATCGCGATCGCGGGCACGCACGGCAAGACCACGACGACTTCGCTCGTGGCGAGCGTGCTGGCGGCAGGCGGGCTCGATCCGACTTTCGTGATCGGCGGCCGGCTTATCAGCGCGGGCGCGAACGCGCGTCTGGGCACGGGCGACTTCATCGTGGCGGAAGCCGACGAATCCGACGCATCGTTCCTGAACCTCTTCCCGGTGATCGAAGTCATTACGAACATCGACGCCGATCACATGGACACGTATGGGCACGACTTCGCGCGCCTGAAGCAGGCGTTCATCGAATTCACGCACCGCCTGCCGTTCTATGGCATCGCGGTTCTGTGCGTGGACGACCCGAACGTGAAGGAGATTCTGCCGTTTGTCTCGAAGCCGATCATCCGCTACGGCTTCGCATCCGACGCGCAAGTGCGCGCGGTGAATGTGATCGCGCGCGAAGGCAAGATGTACTTCACGGTGATGCGCGAAGACGCGCCGTCGCTCGACATCGTGCTGAACTTGCCGGGCACGCACAACGTGCAGAACGCGCTCGCTGCGATTGCGATCGCGACCGAACTCGAAGTGAAGGACGCCGACATTCAGCGCGCGCTCGCGGAATTCAACGGCGTGGGCCGTCGTTTTCAGCGCTATGGCGAGATTCCCGTCAACGGCGGCGGCGCCTGGACGTTGATCGACGACTATGGCCATCACCCGGTGGAAATGGCGGCGACCATCGCAGCGGCGCGCGGCGCGTTTCCCGAGCGGCGTCTCGTGCTGGCGTTCCAGCCGCACCGGTATACGCGCACGCGTGACTGCTTCGAAGATTTCGTGCGCGTGCTCTCGACCGTCGACGCGCTCGTGCTGACCGATGTCTACGCGGCCGGCGAAGCGCCGATCGTCGCAGCGGATGGCCGCGCGCTCGCACGCGCGATTCGTGTGGCGGGCAAGGTCGAGCCGGTATTCGTCGAGACCGTGGATGAAGTGCCGGAGGCGCTCGCGGCAGTAGTGCGCGACGGCGATGTGGTGATCACGATGGGCGCGGGTTCGATCGGCAGTGTGCCGGGCCGCATCGCAGCCCAGGAACAGAAGGCGTGAGTGACATGAGCAGTATCGATCCGAAGTTCGACCCGAAGCAGTTCGGCAAGGTGGCGGTGTTGTTCGGCGGCGTGTCCGCCGAGCGCGAGGTATCGCTCAAGTCGGGCACGCTGGTGCTGCAGGCGCTGCAGAGCGCCGGCATCGACGCCCATCCGTTCGATCCGTCCGTGCGTGAGCTTTCGGCGTTGAAGGACGAAGGCTTCGTGCGCGCGTTCAACGCGCTTCATGGCGGCTATGGCGAGAACGGCCAGATTCAGGGTGCACTCGACTTCTACGGCATCCGCTATACGGGCACGGGCGTGCTCGGCTCGGCGCTCGGGCTCGACAAGTTCCGCAGCAAGCTCGTGTGGCAGCAGCTCGGCATTCCGACGCCGCCGTTCGAAGCGGTGCTGCGCGGCGACGACTACGCGGCGCGCGCGCCGCAGATCGTCGCGAAGCTCGGCCTGCCGCTCTTCGTGAAGCCCGCGAGCGAAGGCTCGAGCGTGGCCGTGATCAAGGTGAAGGCCGAAGCCGAACTCGTGCCGGCGCTCGAAGAAGCCGCGAAGTTCGACAAGATCGTGCTGGTGGAAAAGAGCATCGAAGGCGGTGGCGAGTACACCGCGTGCATCGCGGGCGACCTCGATCTGCCGATCATCAAGATCGTGCCGGCGGGCGAGTTCTACGACTACGACGCGAAGTACATCCTCGACACGACGCAGTATCTGATTCCCTGTGGCGTCGCGCCCGAGAAGGAAGCAGAACTGAAGAAGCTCGCCCGCCGCGCGTTCGACGTGCTCGGCTGCACCGACTGGGGCCGCGCCGATTTCATGATGGACGGCGCGGGTAACGCGTATTTCCTCGAAGTGAACACGGCGCCGGGCATGACCGATCACTCGCTGCCGCCGAAGGCCGCGCGCTCGGTGGGCATCGAATATCGCGACCTCGTGGTGCGCGTGCTTGCGCTGACGCTGAAAGATTGAACCCCTAATGAATCGCTGACCGACGAATTGCCGAACCTGGACTAAACCGACAATCTCGAAATGTGGAATAACGTACGCCAGCTCAACCTTGCCGCCAACGCGTTGCACGCGCTGCTCGCGCTCGCGCTTCTGGCGGCTGGCTGCTACTGGCTCGTGCAGCGCCCGAACTTCGCGCTGCGAGAGATCCGCATCGAGGGCGACACCGAGCACATCAACTCGCCCACCGTGCGCGCGAGCGTGGTCGGCCGGCTGAAGGGCAACTTCTTCACGGTCGATCTCGACACGGCGCGCGCGGCGTTCGAGCAAATGCCGTGGGTACGTCACGCGAGCGTGCGCCGCGTGTGGCCCAACGCGCTGGCTGTCACGCTCGAAGAGTACAAACCGCTGGGCACGTGGGGCAGCGATCAGCTCGTGAGCACGGACGGCGAACTGTTCACGGCGAACCAGGGCGAGCTGGACGAAGAATTGCCCGCGCTCGATGGCCCCGACGGCACCGCGCCCGAAGTGGTTGCGCGCTACCGGGACCTGGAGAAGTGGTTCGCGCCGCTCGGGCTCACGCCCGACGAGGTCACGCTCTCGGCGCGCTACGCGTGGACGGTGAAGCTCTCGAACGGCATGCAGGTGGAGCTGGGCCGCGAGCGCAACGCCGACACATTGAGCGAGCGTTCGCATCGCCTCATCGCCGCATGGTCGGCAGTGACGCAGCGTTGGGGCAAAGAGATCGAATACGCGGACTTGCGTTATCCGAACGGGTTTGCGATAAGGGCGGCCGGCATGCGCTTCATCAGTGACACGCCCGCTCCGGGCAAGAAGTAACAAGACATCACACGCAACGAGCACGATATGAGTAAAGACTATAAGGATCTGCTGGTCAGCCTCGACATCGGGACGTCGAAGGTGGTGGCCGTCGTCGCCGAACTAAAGGGCGAAGGCCACTACGAAGTGATCGGTCTCGGCCAGAGCGAATCGAAAGGTCTCAAGAAAGGCGTGGTGGTGAACATCGAGGCCACGGTGCAGTCTATCCAGCGAGCGCTCGAAGAAGCGGAACTCATGGCCGACTGCAAGATCACTAACGTATTCACCGGCATTGCGGGCAGCCACATTCGCAGCTTCAACTCGAGCGGCATGGTTGCCATCAAGGAGAAGGAAGTCACGCAGGCAGACGTCGCGCGCGTGATCGAAACGGCGAAGGCGATCAACATCCCGACCGACCAGCAGGTGCTGCATATCCTCACGCAGGAATTCATCATCGACGGCCAGGAAGATGTGCGCGAGCCGATCGGCATGAGCGGCATTCGTCTGGAAGTGAAGGTGCATATCGTGACGGGTGCGGTGAGCGCGGCGCAGAACATCGTGAAGTGCGTGCGCCGCTGCGGGCTCGAAGTGAACGACCTCATTCTGCAACCGCTCGCTTCGTCGCTGGCGGTGCTGACCGAGGACGAGAAGGAGTTGGGCGTGGTGCTCGTCGATGTGGGCGGCGGCACGACCGACATCGCGATCTTCAGCGAAGGCGCGATCCGCCATACCGCGGTGATTCCGATCGCGGGCGACCAGGTGACGAGCGACATCGCGATGGCGCTGCGCACCCCCACGCCCGACGCGGAAGACATCAAGGTGAGCTACGGCATCGCGAAGCAGGCACTCGCCGATCCGGACGAGATGATCGAAGTGCCGGGTCTTGGCGAGCGCGGTCCGCGCACGCTGTCGCGTCAGGCGCTCGCCGCCGTGATCGAGCCGCGCGTAGAAGAGCTTTTCTCGCTCGTGCAGCAGGTGGTGCGCGAATCGGGCTACGAAGAACTGCTGAGCTCGGGCGTCGTGCTTACGGGCGGCGCCGCGATGATGCCGGGCATGGTCGAGTTGGGCGAGGACATTTTCCTGAAGCCGGTGCGCATTGGCGTGCCGGAATACGCGGGCGGCCTGGCCGACGTGGTGCGCAATCCGCGCTACTCGACGGCAATGGGCTTGCTCGTCGAAGGCCGCTCGCAGCGCATGCGCGGGCGCAAGGTTGCAGTGCAGTCGGGGTCGATGGGCCAGGTCTTTTCACGCATGAAGGACTGGTTCCTCGGCAACTTCTAGGAACAGAAGTCGCAGGACAGAAGGCGAAGTACAAGCTTCGAAAAATCGCGCTGGTGACGGCGGCTAGCGCGCAGTGGAAGGTTGCCCGATCTTCCACTGGATAACGGCCGAGGAGCGGAATCTTTTTCTTGACGGAGGCAACATGGAATTCCAGCTGCTGGAAACGGAAACCAACGGCACCATCATCAAGGTGGTAGGCGTTGGTGGTGCGGGCGGCAATGCCGTGCAGCACATGATTAACCGCGGCGTGCAAGGCGTCGATTTCATCGTGATGAACACGGACGCACAGGCGCTCTCGCGCTCGCGTGCATCGGCCGTGATTCAGCTCGGCAACACGGGCCTCGGCGCCGGTGCGAAGCCGGAGATGGGCCGCGCGGCCGCTGAAGAAGCCCGTGAGCGCATCGCCGACGCACTGCGCGGCGCGCACATGGTGTTCATCACCGCCGGCATGGGCGGCGGCACCGGCACGGGCGCAGCCCCGGTCGTCGCGCAGATCGCCAAGGAAATGGGTATTCTCACCGTTGGTGTGGTGAGCAAGCCGTTCGAGTTCGAAGGCGGCAAGCGTATGCGAGTGGCGGAAGCCGGCTCGCAGCAACTGGAGGATCACGTCGACTCGCTGATCGTCGTCCTGAACGACAAGCTGTTCGACGTGATGGGCGATGACGCCGAGATGGACAAGTGCTTCCAGTGCGCCGACGACGTTCTGAACAACGCAGTCGCAGGCATCGCCGAAATTATCAACGTCGACGGTCTGGTGAACGTCGACTTTGAAGACGTGAAGACGGTGATGGGCGAGCAGGGCAAGGCGATGATGGGCACGGCCACGGTGGCCGGCGTCGATCGCGCACGCCTCGCGGCGGAACAGGCCGTGGCGAGCCCGCTGCTCGAAGGCGTCGATCTGTCGGGCGCGCGCGGCGTGCTGGTCAACATCACGTCGAGCCGTTCGCTGCGTCTGTCGGAAACGCGCGAAGTGATGAACACCATCAAGAGCTACGCTGCAGAAGACGCCACGGTGATCTTCGGTGCGGTGTACGACGATGCGATGGGCGACGCGCTGCGCGTCACGGTGGTGGCAACGGGCCTCGGCCGCGCTGCGAAGAAGCAGCAAGCCGCGCCGATGCAACTGCTGCGCACGGGCACGGACAATCAGCCGATCCCGGCTCCGGCGGGTTCGTACGCACCGCAGCACAGCGGCCACGGCAACACGGCCGACTACGGCGCGCTCGACACGCCGGCTGTGTGGCGCACGTCGCGCGACACCGCGGCTTCGCACGTGCAGGCGCTGCAGGAAAAGGGCGTCGACACTTACGACATCCCGGCATTCCTGCGCAAGCAGGCGGACTAACGCGAGCCGATCTGACTGCGGCAGGGCACGCGTTGCCCTCGCCCGCAGACAGATAGCGCGCGGCGTTGCAATGAAGGCGAGCAAGACCAGCAAGGCCGCATCCGCGAGGATGCGCGGCAGGGACGGTTGCCCGCCACGCGTTGAGCGTGGGGGACAGGCGCGGTGTCGCCCAGCGAACCTGTGTATCCTTGGAGTACATCGTTGCCCAACATTGCAGGGGGCGGCCATCCGTGGGCGGCCATCCGCACGCCAGCGCATCACGCTCGTAAAAGCTTGCACATCGTTGTGAAGGACGAGTCATGATCAAACAGGGTGAAACGCTGCCCGAAGCGACCCTCTTCGAGTTCGTCGAAGACGAGCGCGAGGGTTGCACGCTGGGGCCGAACAGCTTCGACGTGCGAAAGGAAGCGGCGGGCAAGCGCGTGGTGATCTTCGGATTGCCTGGCGCGTTCACGCCTACGTGCTCCGCGAAGCACGTGCCGGGTTACGTCGAACACTTTGACGCGCTGCGCGCCGCCGGTGTCGACGAGGTCTGGTGCGTGTCCGTCAACGACGCGTTCGTCATGGGCGCGTGGGGACGCGATCAGCGTACCTCGGGCAAGGTACGCATGATGGCCGACGGCAGCGCAGCGTTGACTCGTGTACTTGGACTGGAGCAGGATTTGTCGGCGCGTGGCATGGGAATCCGCTCCCAGCGCTATGCGATGGTGGTCGACGACGGCGTGGTCAAGACGCTGCACGTCGAAGCACCCGGCAAGTTCGAAGTGAGCGATGCCGCGAGCATACTTGCCACGTTGACCCGCGCATGAGCGCGCTTGCGGGCGCTGCGTTGCCCTGATGCAACGCGAACCTGCGGCGCAAATGTGACAGGCGATTACGTGAGCCCAGCGGGCCGATCACCCCGGGAACGCCTCCGTTCCGGGCATCGGCCCGCCCTCCATCTCTATTGGGTAACACAGGGAAACAGTTTGTCACGCCGGTGAAAACGACGGACTCGGTGCAACTGGAGTATAATTCGAGCTATGAGTTAAAAAATCCCGATTGGGATTTTCAATGAGCAAGAAGACCATGTTGAAGCAGCGAACCATCAAATCAATCGTGAAGACAGTCGGCATCGGCCTGCACTCGGGCCGCAAGGTCGACCTGACGCTCCGTCCGGCGGCGCCGAACACGGGCATCGTGTTTTCGCGTGTGGATTTGCCGACGCCGGTTGACATCCCCGCATCGGCGATGGCGATTGGCGATACGCGCCTCGCCTCGGTGCTGCAGAAAGACGGCGCACGTGTCTCGACGATCGAGCACCTTATGTCCGCCTGCGCAGGCCTTGGCATCGACAACCTGTATGTGGACGTGACCGCCGAAGAAATTCCGATCATGGACGGCAGCGCGGCTTCGTTCGTGTTCCTGATCCAGTCGGCGGGTATTGAGGAGCAGAACGCTCCTAAGAAGTTCATCAAGGTCAAGAAGCCGGTGGAGATCCGCGACGGCGACAAGTTCGCACGCCTCGAGCCTTACTTCGGCTTCAAGCTCAAGTTCACGATCGATTTCCGCCACCCGGCCGTCGACAAGACGGGCCAGGCGCTCGAAGTGGATTTCGCGAATACCTCGTACGTGCGCGAGATCGCGCGGGCCCGCACGTTCGGCTTCGCACATGAAGTCGAGATGATGCGCGAGCTGGGCCTCGCGCGCGGCGGCAGCATGGACAACGCGATCGTGCTGGACGAGTACCGCATCCTGAACAACGACGGCCTGCGCTACGACGACGAGTTCGTGAAACACAAGATGCTCGACGCGATCGGCGACCTCTACGTGGTCGGCCATCCGCTGCTGGCGGCGTACGACGCGTACAAGTCGGGCCACGGCCTGAACAACGCGCTGCTGCGCGAGCTGCTCGCGAATGAGGACGCCTACGAGATCGTCACGTTCGACGATCCGCAGAAGGCGCCGCGCGGCTTCGGCTACGAGGCGCAGACGGCATTCGCCTGAGTTTCGAGCGCGTCTCGCCAGTAAAAAGGGCAGCTATATGCTGCCCTTTTTCTTTTTGCGGGCTTCGCTGCGCAGTTTCGTAAGATTGCGCGCGCTGGATCAGCGCTTTCGCGTGTGGCGCGCCGCCATCTTCGCGAGGGCTGCCTGCAGCGGCGACGCCTCCAGCGTTTCGCTGAGTGCCTGAAGCGCTGCTGCGCCAGCCGGTGTCATGCGCGCCTGCTTGGGCGGCGCGGGATCTTTCACGGCTTGCGGGCGCACACGGATGCGCACGCTGTTCAACGCCCAGCCGCGCGCCTGCAGGTCGGCCACTAGCCGCGGCTCCAGATGCCGCAGCCGCGCCGCGAGCGCGTTGTGCGCCGTGAAAAGGGCCAGCGTGCCGTCCTTGATGAAGCCGGGCTCCACGCTCGCCGCGAGATAGTCGGGCAGCAGTGCGTTCAGGTCGCGCTGAATGGCCGCGATCTGCTCGACGCCGGCGCGCAGCGGCGCGAACGCGTCCGTGCGGCTCAGCACTTCGGCGAGCGGCTGCGGGGCGCGTGGTCCCCTGGACCTTGAAAACGGCGAGAAACGGCTCATGTGGCGTAAGGGATGGGAGAGCGCAAGCGGCATCTCGTTGCCTGCGATGCCGTCATTGTAGCCTGCGCACCCCTCATCCAAGCGCCTTCAGGCCATTCGGCCAGGGCCGCATCGCGGCCCTTCGCCGCATGGCGGGAAGGCCGTCCGCGCGGGCACCGCGCGCGCCAGAGCCGTCTTTGCGCTGACACAGGCGGGCGAGAGGGCGCGTGCTAAAATGCCCGATTCGAATCCACCATTTTGGGCTAAAGCCGCCGAGGTCCCTCCGGTCCGGATGCGTAGTGCCGACGTCGGCAGACGTTGTGCACAACCCGCTGAACCCACCCTCAGGAATCCCGGCCGAAGCCGCGACGCAGACACCGATCCGATGACCACCGGTCTCTTACAGAAAATCTTTGGCAGCCGCAATCAGCGCCTGATCAAGCAATATCAGAAGACGGTCGTGGCGATCAACGCGCTCGAACCGAAGATCGAGCAGTACACCGACGAGCAACTGCGCGCGAAGACGGTCGAGTTCCGCGAGCGCGTTGCCAATGGCACGTCGCTCGACGAATTGCTGCCCGAGGCGTTCGCCGTTTGCCGCGAGGCGAGCAAGCGCGTGCTGAAGATGCGCCACTTCGACGTGCAGTTGATCGGCGGCATGGTGCTGCATTACGGCAAGATCGCCGAAATGCGCACCGGCGAAGGCAAGACGCTCGTCGCCACGCTGCCCGTGTATCTGAATGCGCTGTCGGGCCGTGGCGTCCACGTCGTGACGGTGAACGACTACCTCGCCCAGCGCGACGCCGAATGGATGGCGCGCCTCTACAACTTCCTCGGTCTCTCGGTCGGCATCAACTTGTCGCAGATGGACCACGCGATGAAGCAGGAAGCTTACGCGGCGGACATCACCTACGGTACGAACAACGAGTTCGGCTTCGACTACCTGCGCGACAACATGGTCTACGAGACCGAGGCGCGCGTGCAGCGCGCGCTGAACTTCGCCGTGGTCGACGAGGTGGACTCGATCTTGATCGACGAAGCGCGTACGCCGCTCATCATCTCGGGCCAGGCCGAAGACCACACCGAACTCTACGTGCGCATGAACGCGCTGCCGCCGCTTCTCGAGCAGCAGATCGGCGAAGAGAAGGCCGACGGCACGGGCGTGGAAAAGCCGGGCGACTACACGCTCGACGAAAAGGCGCGTCAGGTATTCCTCACCGAATCGGGCCACGAGAAGGCTGAGCGCATGCTCGCCGAGTGGGGCCTGATCGGCCAGGGCGAAAGCCTCTACGCGCCGCAGAACATCACGCTGATGCACCACGTGTACGCCGCGCTGCGCGCGCACACGCTGTTCTACAAGGACCAGCACTACGTGGTGCAGAACGGCGAAGTGATCATCGTTGACGAATTCACCGGCCGTCTCATGGCTGGGCGCCGCTGGTCGGACGGTCTGCATCAGGCCGTGGAAGCGAAGGAGCACGTGAAGATCCAGAGCGAGAACCAGACGCTCGCTTCGATCACGTTCCAGAACTACTTCCGCATGTACGCGAAGCTTTCGGGCATGACGGGTACGGCCGACACCGAAGCGTACGAATTCAACGAGATCTACGGCCTCGAAACGGTCGTGATCCCGACGAACCGCCCGCCCAAGCGCATCGACAAGCAGGACCAGATCTACAAGACGGCGAAAGAACGCTACGACGCCGTGATTCGCGACATCCGCGACTGCTACGAGCGTGGTCAGCCGGTCCTGGTCGGCACGACGTCGATCGAAAACTCCGAGCTGCTTTCGAACCTGCTGACCAAGGCCGGTCTGCCGCATGAAGTGCTCAACGCGAAGCAGCACGCGCGTGAAGCCGCGATCGTTGCCGAAGCAGGTCGTCCGCAGCGCGTGACCATCGCCACGAACATGGCGGGCCGCGGTACCGACATCGTGCTTGGCGGCAACGTCGAGAAGCAGTCGGCCTTCATCGAAGCCGACGACGCCATCCCCACCGACGAAAAGGCGCGCCGCATCCAGCAACTGAACGACGAGTGGCAGACGCTGCACGATCGGGTGAAGGCCGCGGGCGGCCTGCACATCATCGGCACCGAGCGTCACGAGTCGCGCCGGATCGACAACCAGCTGCGCGGCCGTGCGGGCCGTCAGGGCGACCCGGGTTCGTCGCGGTTCTATCTCTCGCTCGAAGACCCGCTGCTGCGCATTTTCGCGGGCGACCGCGTGCGCGCGATCATGGACCGCCTGAAGATGCCGGAAGGCGAGGCGATCGAGGCGGGCATCGTCACGCGTTCGATCGAGTCGGCGCAGCGCAAGGTCGAAGCGCGCAACTTCGACATCCGCAAGCAGCTGCTCGAATACGACGACGTTTCGAACGACCAGCGCAAGGTGATCTACCAGCAGCGCAACGAGCTGCTCGAAGCGCATGACATCACCGAAACGATCGGCGCGATGCGTCATGGCGTGATCACCGACATCGTGCGCCAGTTCGTGCCGCACGGCAGTATCGAAGAGCAGTGGGACGTGCCCGAGCTCGAAGAAGTGCTGCGCAACGAATGGCAGCTCGACCTCGCGATCCAGGAGATGATCAACGAGTCGTCGTCGATCGACGCCGATGAAATTCTCGAAGCCGTGCTCGCCGCCGGCGATGAAGCGTACGAGCAGAAGGTCGGGCTCGTGGGCCGCGAATCGTTCAGCGCGTTCGAGCGCTCGGTCATGCTGCAGACGCTCGACCGCAGCTGGCGCGAACACCTCGCGGCGCTCGACCACCTGCGTCAGGGCATCCATCTGCGCGGCTATGCGCAGAAGAACCCGAAGCAGGAGTACAAGCGCGAGGCGTTCGAACTGTTCGCCGCGATGCTCGAAGCCGTGAAGCTCGAAGTCACGCGTATCGTGATGAACGTGCAGATCCAGTCGCCGGAGCAGCTTGAACAGGCGGCCGAGCAGATCGAAGAGCAGGGCCATCATGTCGAGAACGTCGAGTTCCGCCATGCCGAGTTCGCCGAAGCCGACACAGCGCCGGCTCCCGCGGTTGCCGCACCGGTGGCCGCCGACGCTGCCGCCGCAATGGTGGGCGCGGCCATGAGCCATACGCCGCCGGTGGGCAGCGAGCTGCCAAAGGTGGGCCGCAACGATCCGTGCCCGTGCGGCAGCGGCAAGAAGTACAAGCAGTGTCACGGCAAGATCGCTTGACGCAGGCTTGAACGTAGATTCCGGTGGCCCGCTCCTTATGGCGGGCCTTGCGTTTTGAATCCCGATGCCGGCCAGGCTCCAGCGCCCTGGCCGGCATCGCCATTTCGACAGGTCGCCACCATGGCTGTCAATTTCCCCTCGATTGATCCCGCTCAACTTCATCCGGTCGCCGGCGTGACGCTCGGCTGGGCGGAAGCCAACATCCGCAAGCCCAATCGCAAGGACGTCCTGGTGATTTCCGTCGACGAAGGCGCGAGCGTGGCCGGCGTATTCACGCTGAACCGCTTCTGCGCCGCGCCGGTGACGGTGTGCCGCGAGCATCTCGCGAAGGTGCGCGCAGGCGGCAAGGGCATTCGCGCGCTGGTGGTGAACACCGGCAATGCGAACGCGGGCACCGGCGAGCCGGGCATGAAGCACGCGCGTGAGACCTGCGATGAACTCGCGCGCCTCGCCGGCCTCGAGTCATCGCAGGTGCTGCCGTTCTCGACGGGCGTGATTCTCGAGCCGCTGCCCATCGACCGTCTGAAGGCAGGGCTGCCCGCTGCACTGGACAGCCGCAAGGCCGCAAACTGGTACGACGCCGCGCAGGCCATCATGACGACCGACACGCTGCCGAAGGCCGTGTCGCGTCAGGTCACGCTCGACGGCCACACGATCACGTTCACGGGCATCAGCAAGGGCGCGGGCATGATCAAGCCGAACATGGCGACCATGCTCGGCTTCCTCGCCTTCGATGCGAACGTCGCGCAACCCGTGCTCGACGAGCTCGTGAAGCACGTGGCCGACCGCTCGTTCAACTGCGTCACCATCGACGGCGATACCTCGACCAACGACTCATTCATCATGATCGCTTCGGGCAAGTCGAGCCTGCCCGCGATCACGTCGACGGATGCGCCCGCCTACGCCGCGCTACGCGACGCCGTGACGGCCGTCGCCCAGGAACTCTCGCAACTGATCGTGCGCGACGGCGAAGGCGCGACCAAGTTCATGACCGTGCAGGTGGAAGGTGGCAAGGACGTGGCCGAGTGCCGCCAGATTGCGTATGCAATCGGCCACTCGCCGCTCGTGAAGACGGCGTTCTACGCCTCGGACCCTAACCTCGGGCGTATCCTCGCCGCGATCGGCTATGCGGGCGTGACGGATCTCGACGTCGACAAAATCGACCTCTATCTCGACGACGTGCTCGTCGCCAAGGCGGGCGGCCGCAACCCGGCATACCGCGAAGAAGACGGCCAGCGCGTCATGAAGAAGAGCGAGATCCTGATTCGCGTGCTGCTTGGCCGCGGCGACGCGCAGGCCACGATCTGGACCTGCGACCTCTCGCACGACTACGTAAGCATCAACGCCGATTACCGCTCCTGATTCACGCCTTTATCACATGGACAAGCTCGAACAGTTTCTGACCCGCGCCGAAGCGCTGCTCGGCCGCCTCGAAGCCGTGCTGCCGCCGTCGGCACCCGATATTGACTGGAACGCGGCCGTCGCGTTTCGCTGGCGCAAGCGCCAGGGGCGCGGTTTCCTGCAGCCGGTGCCCGCGATCTCGCTGATCTCGCTCGACGACCTGCAGAACATCGACCGACAGAAAGATCTCATCGACCGCAACACGCGCCAGTTCGTGCAGAAGAAGCCGGCGAACAATGTGCTGCTCACCGGCGCGCGCGGTACCGGCAAGTCGTCGCTGATCAAGGCGTGCCTGAACGCGTACGCGCAGGACGGGCTGCGCCTGATCGAAGTCGATAAGGACGATCTGCATGACCTCGGCGATATCGTCGATCTGATCTCGACGCGCCCCGAGCGCTTCATCGTGTTCTGCGACGACCTCTCGTTCGAGGAAGGCGAATCGGGCTACAAGGCGTTGAAGGTGGCGCTGGACGGCTCGGTGGCCGCGCAGTCGGACAACGTGCTCATTTACGCGACCTCGAACCGCCGCCATCTGCTGCCTGAGTACATGAGCGACAACGAGACGTACAAGCACATGCCCGACGGCGAGATTCATCCGGGTGAAGTGGTGGAAGAGAAGATTTCGCTCTCCGAGCGCTTTGGCCTTTGGGTGAGCTTCTATCCGTTCAAGCAGGACGACTATCTGACGATCGTCGGCCACTGGCTGCGCCATTTCGGCTGCGACGACGCCGAAGTCGAATCGGCGCGCGGCGATGCACTCGTCTGGGCGCTGGAGCGCGGCTCGCGTTCGGGCCGCGTGGCATGGCAGTTCGCACGCGACTGGTCGGGCAAGAAGGCGCAAGAGGCATGAGCGCCGAAGGCAACGCCGCAAAGGACGCATCCGCAAACGCACGCCCCGTGACAGAAGTCGCGGTGGGCGTGCTGGTGCAGCCCGATGGCCGCTATCTGCTCGCGCAGCGCCCCGAAGGCAAACCGTATGCAGGCTACTGGGAGTTTCCGGGCGGCAAGCTGGAAGCGGGCGAAACGGTCGAAGCCGCGCTTGCGCGCGAGCTGCACGAGGAACTGGGCATCGACGTGAAGGCGTGCCACTTGTGGCACACGCTCGAGCACGATTATCCGCATGCCTATGTGCGGCTCTATTTCTGCAAGGTGACTGAGTGGACTGGCGAGCCGCATGGCCGTGAAGGTCAGGCGTTTGTCTGGCAGTCGTTGCCGGCGAGCGTCGAGCCGCTCTTGCCCGCGACGATTCCCGTGCTGGAGTGGCTGGCTGCGGAGTAACACTTTACGGGCCACTGCGATGCAAAAGGCCGCTGTGCGTGATGCACAGCGGCCTTTTTTGTTTGGCGCGCGTCGCGTCGCTTACAGGTACTTATTGGCGCGTATCCGTGGGCGGCGCCTCTTCAGGCGGCGTTTCGTCGTCGGCGCCGCCAATGCGGTACTTTTCGGCCGCCCATGCGCCGAGATCCATTTGCTTGCAACGCTCGGAGCAGAAAGGCCGGAAGCGGTTTTCCGGCACCCAGCGGACTTCTTTGCCGCAGGTCGGACATTTGACAACAGTGGTCATGCGATAGAACTTTGGTTGCGTTGGGTCTGGCGCGGCGCCGCGTTCGGTTTCAGAGGCTGCAGAGCGTAAGCTGGAACGGCACGTCCTGATCGACGGCTCGCGGACGCAGATCGCCATCCTGCACGGTGAAGCGCACCCAGAGCATGTACTTGTTGGCGCTCGCTTCGGGAATCATGCGCAATTCCGGTGCCACGCGTACTTGCATGAGCTGATACGCACGGCCCGACAGCATCTGCTGATAGCTGCCCTGCATGGCCATCACCTTCGACGCCTGGCCCGACTCGCGCGCGAGGCGCAGCACGATGGCGGCGGCGTCGCGCAGCGGCAGCAGCGGCGTGACCCACTTCGCGATGTCCTGACGACGTTGATCGGGATGCAACTGCTGCCACGCGTAATACGAAGGCAGATCGAACTTGCAGGTGCCGCCGGGAATGATCGCGCGGCTGCGGATGCTCGTGAGCCACTCATTGTCCATCAAATGCTGGCCCGTCTTGCCTTGCATCTGCGTGAGGCCGGCTAGCGTTTGCTCGATTTCGCCCAGCACGGTTTCGAGTGCATTCTGCTCGATGCCGGGGTTGCCGCGGAACGGCGCAAGCGTTTGACGCTGCCGCTCGAGTTCCTTCATGAGGTCCGACTTCAGGTCGGCGCGGCCTGCGACTTCGGCGATTTCGAAGAGCGTCGTGAGCGCGACGTGATGTTCCCTCGGATCCTCCTGGGTCAGGAAAAACGTGAAGCGCTCGAACAGGTCCTCGAGGCGCAGCAGCGTTCGGATTCGCTCGTTGAAGGGATACTCGTAAAGAATCAAGCGCGCTCGCCTCGGGCGTGGTAGGTGACGGATTGCAGGACATTCTAATGCCGTGGGACTACGGTCGCAATCGCGCCGGCTTGGCCCTGTGCCGATGTGTCCCGCTAATTTGCCCCGTGCGTTGTCCCGCGATGCGTTTTCGACTGGCGCGGCGAGCGTGAGTTTCTTGCGCGCGGGTGGTGCGCTTTACGCTTTACTGCCCTTTGCGGCAGCGAGCTTGAGATACGCCTGATGCAATCCGTCGACGTCCTGGCCGAGCGTTTCGAGCGTTGCCCCGTTGTCGTTGACCACCACGTTGTCGGCGGCCGCGAGGCGTGCCTCGCGCGTGGCCTGTCGCGCGATGATCGCGAGCACCTGCTCACGTGTGAAGCCGTTGCGGCGCATGACGCGGGCGATCTGGGTTTCCACACTGCAATCGACGGTAAGCACGCGATCGACGCGTGTCTTCCAGGTACCCGACTCCACGAGCAAGGGCACGACCACGATCACGTAAGGCCCGCTGGCCTCTCGCGTTTCGCGTTCGGTCTCGGAGCGGATCAGCGGATGGGTGATGGCCTCGAGCCGCTTGCGCGCGGCTTCGTCGCCGAACACGAGCGTACGCATGCGCGCGCGGTCCATCGAGCCGTCCGGCGCGACGAATTCGGGGCCGAATTCCACGGCGATCTGCGCCATCGCGACGCCATGCGGCGCGGTAATACGATGCGCGATGAGATCAGTGTCGACGATCGTCACGCCGCGCGCTGCAAAGCAATCCGCAACGGTGGACTTGCCGCTGCCGATGCCACCCGTCAATCCGACCGCGAACATTTGATCAGTTCCCCCACGCAAATACGCCATACAGCGGTGTGCCCGCAAACAATGTGATGAGCGCGCCTGCGGCCAGATACGGGCCGAACGGCAGCGGCTCCTCGAAACGCATGCGTCCCGTCAACGTAGCGATGATGCCGACGAGCGCGCCGGCCACGGCTGCGATCACGATGATCTGCGGCAGCGCGCTCCATCCAAGCCATGCGCCGAGCGCGGCGAGCAGCTTGAAGTCGCCGTGGCCCATGCCTTCTACGCCACGCAACAGCTTGAAGACCCAATAGACGCACCAGAGCGCCAGATAACCCGCGACCGCGCCAATCACGGCTTCGCGCAGCGTGACGAAGGTGCCCGCAAAGTTGACCAGGAGCCCGGCCCACAGCAGCGGCTGGGTGATCTCGTCGTGCAGCATCTGGTGTTCGAGGTCGATGGCGCTCGCGGCGATGAGCGTGGCGCACAGCACGAAGGCGGCGAGCGCCTTGCCCGTGGGCCCGAAAGCGAGCAATGCGCCGGCGGCGCAAGCCGCGCTTGTGATTTCGATGAGCGGATAGCGCACGCTCACGCGTGCATGACATTGGGAGCAGCGCCCGCGCAGCGCGACCCAACTGATCACCGGAATGTTTTCCCAGGCGCGCAAGACGTGGCCGCAGTGCGGGCACGCGCTGCGCGGGAGCCAGAGGTTGTAGCGCGCGGGCAGCCCGTCTTCTTCGAAGAGCGGGCCGGGTGTGCCGGTCGCTTCGGCCACATCGGCGCGCCACGCGCGCTCCAGCATGATGGGCAGCCGGTGCACGACCACGTTGAGAAAGCTGCCGATGACGAGCCCGAACGCAAAGGTAAAGCCCATGAGCACGCCGAAGGGCAGGCTGGCGATAGCGGCGGCGAGCGGCGTTGCTGTGTCTGGCGCGGAAAGTAGTTGGACGGGCATGAGACGGAACCGGAATCTGGCAGCGATGCTACACCACGTTGCCCAGTTGAATGATGGGAAGATACATCGCCACGACGAGGCCGCCGACCAGCGCGCCCAGCACGACAATCACGAGCGGCTCGCACAGGCTCGACACGAGCGCGATCTTTTCGTCGACCTGACGGTCGGCGAGCGAGGCCACATCGAGCAGCATGGCGTCGAGCGCGCCCGACTCTTCCGCGACCGCAACGGGTTGAACGACGTCGACCGGAAAACATCCCGCCGCGCGCATGGCTGCGGCGAGCCGCTCGCCGTGCCGCAGGCGCTCGCTGATGCCCGCGCTCGCTCGATCGAAGAATGCGTTGCCGCTCGCGTGTGCGAGCGAATCGAAGGCGTCGGCGAGCGGAGTGCCGGCGGCGAGCAGCGTGCCGAGTGCACGGCTCCAGCGCGCAGCGCACAGCGTGGTGAGCAGCGCGCCGCAAAGCGGGAGCTTCAGCATCGCGCCTCCGAACGCGATGCGCGCGGCTTCCGAGCGGCGTAAGCCTGCTTGCACGGCGAGCGCGCCGGTCGCAGTAGTGACGACGGCCGGCACGCTCCAACGTGCGGCGCCCGCTGAGAGCATCAGCACGAACTGCGTGGGCGCGGGCAGCGCGGCGCCGAAGCCGTCGAAGATCTGCTTGAACGTGGGCACGACCCAGACCAGCAGCGCCGCGGTAATGACGAATGCGAGCAGCAGCACCGCGACGGGGTAGGTGAGCGCAGCGCGCACTTTGGCGCGCTGCGCGGCGGCGCGCTCGCGGTCGTCGGCGAGGCGGGCGAGTATGGCGGCGAGCGCACCCGAGGCTTCGCCAACGGCAACGAGCTGGCAATAGAGCGCGTTGAAGCGCGCGGGATGCTGAGCGAGCGAGTCGGCAAAGCGCAGGCCGCTGGCGATGTCGCGCGCGAGCGCAGCGGCGATGCGCGGCATGCCGTGCGGCCCCGGCGAGAGCGCGAGCAGATCGAGCGCATTCGCAAGCGGCAGGCCGGCGCGCAGGAGGCTCGCGAGCTGGCGTGTAAAGCGCGTGACGTCCGCGTGGCTTGCCTTGGGCGCGCCTGCGTTCGACTTGCGCTCGATGGAGAGCACGGTGATGCGCTCGCGCTTGAGCGCGACGCGCACAGCGGTGGCGTCGAGCGCAATCACCGTGCCACGCTTCGCCGCGCCCGATGCATCGAGACCGCGCCATGCGAAGCGCCACTCGGATGGGCCGCGATGGGCGCTCATGGCGCTTCCGTTGCGGCGAGCGCTTCGTCAAGGCTCGTGGTGCCGTCACGCACGCGTGCGAGTGCGGCCTCGCGCAAGATCGCTACCCCGCTTCTGCGCGCTTCGCGGGCGATTTCGTGTGCGCCGCGCCCCGCGACGATCAGGTCGCGTATCGCCTCTGAGATCGGCAACACTTCGTGAATGCCCACGCGACCGCGATAGCCAATGCCGTGGCAAGCTTCGCAGCCGCGCGCAACATAAGGCTGCGTGATGTCACTGTCATGCGTGTTCAGTCCCGCCGCGATGAGCACCGCCTGCGAAGCTTCGCCGCGCACGCGGCATTGCGGACACAGCCGCCGCACGAGACGTTGCGCCGTGACGAGCCGCAGCGAGCCCGCCAGGTTGTACGGCTCGACACCGATGTCGACGAGCCGTGCGCAGGCCGCACTCGCGTCGTTCGTGTGCACGGTCGAGAGCACGAGATGGCCGGTCTGCGCGGCCTTCACGGCGACGCTAGCGGTTTCTTCGTCGCGAATTTCGCCGATCATGATGACGTCCGGGTCCTGGCGCAGCAGCGCGCGCAATGCCACCGCAAAAGTGAGCCCGGCCTTCTCGCGCACGTTGACCTGATTGATGCCGGCGAGCTGGATTTCGGCGGGGTCTTCCACCGAGCAGAGATTGTGCGCCGTGCCGTTGAGCCTCTGCAGGAAGCAGTAGAGCGAGAGCGTCTTGCCGCTGCCGGTGGGGCCGGTGACGAGGACGAGACCATGCGGCGCGCCGATCGCATCGGCAACCGTTCGCTGTTGAGCTTCATCGAGCCCGAGTTCGGAGAGAGAGAGGTCCGCGGGAAGCGCTTCGAGCCTACGCAACACGAGCTTTTCGCCGTGAAGCGTGGGCAGCGAATTCACGCGATAGTCCTCGGCGGCTTGCGACGTCGCGGAGGCTGCGAGCCGCAGCCTGCCGTCCTGCGGAATGCGCCGCTCGGCGATGTCCATGCGTGCGAGCACCTTGATGCGCGTGACGAACGCATCGCGCAGATGGGCGGGCGGTCTCGCCATTTCATGCAGCACGCCGTCGATGCGCAGACGCACGCGCCAGCCGTGTTCCATTGGCTCGATGTGCAGATCCGAGGCGTTGCGCCGCGCGGCTTCACGCAGCGTGTCGGATAGCAGGCGAACGGCCGGGGCGTCGTCGAGCTGCGGTGCAGAAACAGGCGCAGGTGTGCGTGCCGTTGACCCGCCGCCCATACCGCCTTCGGAAGGCACGGCGGCGAAGAGGCGCACACGATAAGGAGTAGAAAGCATCGACATGCCAGCGAGAAGCCGCCTCGAACAAATGACGCCTTTATCATGGCTTGCGGTGCACTGCGCCGCCACCTGGCCGAACGGCTAACGTCCCGGAAGCAGCTTCTTCGCCTTTTGCAACGTACCCTGCCGTGGCTTGGCGCCCGGCTTGAAGAGCTTGACCGTGCGCACGGCCTGGTCGTCGCTGCGCAGCACTTCGAGCTTCACGTCGCCGATCTGCAGGCACACGTCGCCCTCGGGAATCTCTTCGAGCACTTCGAGGATCAGGCCGTTGAGCGTCTTGGGACCGTCCGTAGGCAGCTTGATATGAAGCCAGCGATTGAGTTCGCGCAAAGGCATACTGCCTGGCACGATGCATTCGCCTTCTTCGTTCCAGCCGCCACGCCCGGTGCCGCTGCGCGGCATCGACGTGGTGAATTCGCCGATCAACTCCTCGATGATGTCCTCGGGCGTCACGAGCCCTTGCATCTCGCCGTACTCGTTCACGACGAGCGCGATGCGATGGCGGCTTTCCTGGAAGTACTGAAGTTGCTGGAACCCGGGCGTGCCCGTGGGCACGAAATACGGCTCGGTGAGCAGTTCGCGCAACGTCTCGCGCTCGAATTCCTGGTTGTGCAGCGCGGCCAGCGTCTTGCGCACATGCAGCACGCCGAGTACGCGATCGATGTCGCCTTGATAGACAATCAGCTTGTTGTGATAGCAGGTCTCGAGCTGATGCAGGATGTCTTCGAGAGGGGCGTCGTAGTCGAGCGCCTCGATGCGCCGGCGCGGAATCATCACGTCGTCGACGGTGATGTTCTCCAGATCGAACAGGTTCAGCAAGATGCTGCGGTGCTTGGTCGGCATGAAGCTGCCCGACTCGAGCACGATGGTGCGCAACTCCTCGGTGGAGAGCCGCTGGTCATGCGCCTTGTGCGTATTGATGTGCAGTATGCGCAAGATAGTGTTCGCGAACATGTTGACGAACCAGATGAGTGGCTTCGTCACACGCATGAGCGGTGCGATCAAGAGGCTCGCCGGCAGCGCGATTTTTTCCGGGAACGTTGCGCCCACAATCTTCGGCGTGATCTCCGCGAACACGATGATGAGAAACGCAACGATGCCGGTTGCGATCGAGAGCACGAGGTTATTGCGGCCGAAGGTATGGAGCGCGATCGAGGTCGTGAGGACCGGGATGATGGTGTTGAAGAGGTTGTTGCCGATCAGGATCACCGAAAGCAACAGGTCGGTGCGCGCGAGCAGCTTCTGGGTGGTCTTCGCGCCGAGCGTGCCGTGATTGGCGAGGTATTTGAGCCGATGGCGATTGAGCGCCATCATCGCCGTTTCGGAGATGGAGAAAAAGCTGGAGCAGATGAGCAGGACGAAGACGGCGCAAATCTGCGCCCATAAGGGAAGGTGGTCCACGCGTCGAGAAAATGAGGGGGGGGCGGATGGGGAAACTATAACAGAGGGGTCCTGCACTTCCGGGGCCACTGGCCGAACGGACAAGGCCTCTGCCGGCGCGCCCGCGCGTGTCCTCCCGCATAGAAGGTACAGGCGAAAAAAAACCGCGCAATGCATGCGCGGTTTTTCTTGAATTCTGGTCGGGGTGAGAGGATTCGAACCTCCGGCCTCTACGTCCCGAACGTAGCGCTCTACCAGGCTAAGCTACACCCCGAATTTACTGCTGGACTCCACAACTCGCTTCGTCTGCTTCAAGACTGGCGCGTCGTCGAGTAAGAACATAATTCTAGCAGGCTATCTTTGTAAATGGAAGGGGGGAACCCCGAAATCGCGTCCGCGGCGGCCTGCGCCTCGGCGCGCGCGCATTGCAGCGTGTGTTCGAGCGCGCCCGAGCGGGTAATTGCCGCGAAGATTTCGTCGAAGCGCGTCGTGCCGCCTTGCTCGATCGCTTCGCGCGCAAGCGCGGCTTCCGCAGCCGTGCCGTGCTCGATCAGCCAGATGAGCGGCAGCGTGGGCTTGCCTTCGCGCAGGTCGTCGCCGGCGTTCTTGCCCATCGATTCAGGCGTGCCCGTATAGTCGAGCCAGTCGTCCATGATCTGGAATGCCGTGCCGATGCGCCGCCCGTACTCGGCCGCAGCCTCCTCGGTCCGCGCATCCGCCCCCGAAAGCACCGCGCCAAGCTGCGCCGCAGCTTCGAAAAGCTTGGCGGTCTTGTAGCGGATCACCTGCATGTAGCGGTCGGTGTCCACGTCGGCGTCGTGCATGTTCAGGAGCTGCAGGACTTCACCCTCGGAGATGATCGTTGTGGCCGCCGAGAGAATTTCCATCACGCGCATCTTGCCGACGCCCACCATCATCTCGAACGAGCGCGAATACAGATAATCGCCCACCAGCACACTGGCGGCGTTGCCGAACAGCGCGTTGGCCGTCTGGCGGCCGCGCCGCAGGTCCGATTCGTCGACGACATCGTCGTGCAGGAGCGTAGCCGTGTGAATGAACTCGACGACCGCCGCGAGCACATGGCGCTCCGTGCCGCGTTCGCCGAGCGCGCCGGCCACCATCAGCAGGAGCGCCGGACGCAGCCGCTTGCCGCCTGCGCCGATGATGTACTCGGAGATCTGGTTGATCAGCATCACCTCGGACGCCAGGCTTTGCCGGATGACACGATTCACCTGCTCCATGTCACTGGCGATGGGGGCGAGCAGGGTGGCTGCGCTGGGGGATGGGGTGGCGGTGGACGACATGATGGCAAATATGGGTAGTGCCGCGGATTATAAGGCGAATCGACGGCATGCCGGACGCTCCACTGCCGTCCGGCTGATGGCGCCCTCTATTTTCAAGCCGCCCGGGCGGCCGCACGGATGTTGGCGCTGTGCCAATCGGATAGCCGCGGAGCCGTCTGGTGGGCTCCAGGCCCCTCGCACACACCCGCGCAACGGACTTGCATGCCTTTTGACCGCGCAGCTAACTCTATGTATAATCTAAGGTTTCGGGCGCGCAGTGTGCCTGAAAAGATTATCTAGAGTGAGGTTCTCAATGTACGCGGTCATAAAAACCGGCGGCAAGCAGTACAAAGTTGCCGTTGGCGAAAAACTTAAAGTAGAACAGATACCGGCTGACATTGACGCAGAAATCACGCTCGACCAGGTTCTCGCAGTGGGCGAAGGCGAATCGATTAAGTTCGGTACGCCGCTGGTCAGTGGGGCTTCCGTCAAGGCCACCGTTGTGTCGCAAGGCCGACACGCCAAAGTGACCATCTTCAAGATGCGTCGCCGGAAGCACTACCAGAAGCATGGCGGCCACCGCCAGAACTACACCGAACTGCGCATCGACGCGATCAACGCGTAAGCGCACGCAGGTAAAGGAGCAAACAAATGGCACACAAAAAGGCAGGCGGGTCGTCACGTAACGGCCGCGACTCAGAGTCGAAACGACTTGGCGTGAAGGTGTTCGGCGGTCAAGCTATTCTCGCAGGCGGCATCATCGTTCGCCAGCGCGGTACGCGTATGCACCCGGGCCTGAACGTCGGCATTGGCAAGGACCACACGCTCTACGCGCTGGTCGACGGCCACGTCTCGTTCTCGATCAAGGGCGCAGCCAACAAGCAACAGGTCAACGTCGTCCCGGCAGCGGCCTAAGCTTTAGACCGCTTGCGAGCGGGCTACACGCGACGCTAAGAAGGCCCCGCGAAGTTTGCGGGGCCTTTTTATTTACCTGTAGTCTTTCGGGGTCGTAACGGGCTTCCGATGGGCTTGGAGAGCGTCGTTGGCCGTTCAGCCAGGTTGGCCAGTTTCGGCCATGGCGGGCAAAATATCGACATTCACGGGACGGAGTAACTCATGAAGTTCATTGACGAAGCGAAGATCGAAGTCATCGCCGGCGATGGGGGCGATGGCAGCGCGTCGATGCGACGCGAGAAGTTCGTCCCGTTCGGCGGGCCGGACGGCGGTGACGGCGGGCGCGGCGGCAGCGTCTACGCAGTCGGGGACCGCAACATCAACACCCTCATCGATTACCGGTACACGAAAAAGCACCAGGCGCGTAACGGCGAGAACGGCCGTGGCTCGGACTGCTACGGCAAGGGCGGCGACGACATCACGCTGCGCATGCCGGTGGGCACGGTTATCACCGACCAGGACACGGGCGAACTGATCGCCGACCTGACCGAGCACGAGCAGCAGGTGATGGTTGCGAAAGGCGGCGCGGGTGGCCTCGGCAACCTGCATTTCAAGTCGTCCACGAACCGCGCGCCGCGTCAGAAGACCGACGGCAAGCCCGGCGAGCGCCGCATGCTCAAACTGGAACTGAAAGTGCTGGCCGACGTCGGCCTGCTCGGCATGCCGAACGCGGGCAAGTCCACGTTCATCGCCTCGGTGTCGAACGCGAAGCCCAAGATTGCCGACTACCCATTCACGACGCTTGCGCCGAATCTGGGCGTGGTGCGCGTGGGGCCGAGCAAGAGCTTCGTGATCGCCGATATTCCGGGCCTGATCGAAGGCGCCGCAGAAGGCGCGGGCCTCGGTCACCAGTTCCTGCGCCATCTGCAGCGCACGAACCTGCTGCTGCATCTGGTCGATCTCGCGCCGTTCGACGAAAGCGTCGATCCGGTTGCGGAGGCGAAGGCGATTGTCGGCGAGTTGCGCAAGTACGACGAGACGCTTTATGAAAAGCCGCGCTGGCTCGTGCTGAACAAGCTCGACATGGTGCCGGAGGACGAACGTGCCGAGCGCATTGCCGACTTCGTGAAGCGCTTCGAGTGGGAAGGTCCTGTGTTCGAGATCTCCGCGCTCACGGGGCAAGGCTGCGAAAACCTGTGTTACGCGGTGTACGACTACGTCTCCGCGCACTCGGACGCGCGCCGTGCTGAGGAAGCCGAAGACCTCGCATCAGACGTGCGCTTCCGTGAGGGGCAAGGCGGGAACGCGGAGCAGCCGCAGGAGTAATTCGCCGCACCGGCCGGCGCGCGATCCGCGCCGGCTGCGCCCAGGAAACTTCACGCGTCATCAGTCATTTGGGAGACCGCGCAGCATGCGTTCCGTCATCGCCGATTCGCGGCGTCTGGTAGTGAAAGTCGGTTCGAGCCTCGTCACCAACGACGGCCGCGGGCTCGATCATGCGGCAATCGGCCGCTGGGCCGCGCAGATTGCGGCGTTGCGCGCGCAGGGCAAGGAAGTCGTGCTCGTGAGTTCGGGCGCGATCGCCGAAGGCATGCAACGGCTCGGCTGGACGAAGCGACCGCGCGAGATCGACGAGCTTCAGGCCGCTGCGGCAGTCGGGCAGATGGGGCTTGCGCAGGTGTACGAGAGCCGCTTTGCCGAGCACGACATTCGCACCGCGCAAATCCTGCTCACGCACGCCGACCTGGCTGATCGCGAGCGCTATCTCAATGCGCGCTCCACGTTGCTCACGCTGCTGCGCCTGGGTGTCGTGCCGATCATCAACGAGAACGACACCGTGGTCACCGACGAAATCAAGTTCGGCGACAACGACACGCTCGGCGCGCTCGTCGCGAACCTGATCGAAGGCGATGCGCTCATCATCCTCACCGACCAGAGCGGCCTTTATACGGCCGATCCGCGCAAGGACCCGAGCGCAACGCTCGTGCAGGAAGCCGACGCAGGCAAGCTGGAGCTCGAGGCAATGGCGGGCGGCGCGGGGTCGAGCATCGGCCGTGGCGGCATGCTCACCAAGATCCTCGCTGCCAAACGCGCCGCGCACAGCGGCGCGAACACGGTGATCGCAAGCGGGCGCGAAGCGGAAGTGCTCGTGCGGCTCGCTGCGGGCGAGGCGATCGGCACGCAGCTCATCGCACGCACGGCGCGCATGGCGGCGCGCAAGCAGTGGATGGCCGACCATCTGCAGGTGCGCGGTCACGTCGTGATCGATGACGGCGCGGTGCAGAAGCTCACGGCAGACGGCAAGAGCCTGCTGCCGATCGGCGTGACCGGCGTGCAGGGGGCGTTTGCGCGCGGTGAAGTGATCGCTTGCCTGAACGGCGCGGGCGTGGAAGTGGCGCGCGGGCTCACCAACTACAGCAGCGCGGAAACGAAGCTGATCCAGCGCCATCCGAGCGGCGAGATCGAGGGCATCCTCGGTTATATGCTCGAGCCGGAGCTGATCCACCGCGACAATCTCGTGCTGGTTTGACGGCCGTTCCCAGCCAGCCGCGCATCGCCAAAAGTTAAAAAGCCGCTGTGGCCAAAGGCCGCAGCGGCTTTTTTCATGCGCATCACAGCGTGCAGTGGCGCGGCTTTTAACGCACCAGCGTCGACTGCGTGCGGCCGTAGCGCAGGTTCTCGATGAGGGTCGGCGCCTTCGCGATCGGCATCTTGTTGGCGCAGAAGTAGTCCTGATAAAGCCTCGACTGGTACGCATTGAGCGTGCCGTTCTCGATGCGCGACCAGTTGTTCGCGACGGTCTGGTCCCAGCCGTTGTGATCGGCGTCGAGGCTCGCGTAGAGGCGCCACTCGTAGGTGTCGCAGCGAATCCCTTCATAGTTCACGTTACGCGCGCCAGAGGGGCTCGTGATGACGATCGTGTAGCGCACGACGCCATCCGTGCCGACCGTGAGCGAAGCAGGGTCGATCGCGAACTTGAGCGGCGAATTGTTCGAGACGTCGAACGGCAGCAACGTCGCGCCGGCCTGCGGCAGCGGCGGCAAGCCTTCGAGTTTGTTTTCCTGCCATTCGCCCTTGCGGTCCAGAAGGTAGACAAACGCGCTGTCGTCCTTGTTCGTGGGACCGGAACTGGAGCACGCGGCCAGTCCTGACACAAGCAGTACACCGCCTGCGGCGCATGCCGCAGCAAGAGCAAATCGTTTCAAATTGGTTTTCCTCGAAGCACGGGCGCGCGTTAGGAACGAACTGCGCCGCGAATGCGAACCGGCGGGGCTCGGCGCGTAATGCGTCGGGCCCCGCCGGTTCGGGCGTTCTTTGCGTTGGCTCAAGCCCCTTGATCCTGCTCGTCCTGCGCAGGCTCGATGATACTCTGCGCCGACGCGCAATCGCTTTCGATCGGCGTACGCGGCATACGTTCGGGCGCGCATTCTGTTACGGCCTCGTACGGCTCCGCATGCACCGCGTCTGCGTGTGCCGACGTCACGATGCGCGGGTAACGCACCTCGTGAGCCTGCACGCCCAAGCGCTCCTGGCGCGGCGCGGGCCGGCGCAGGAAGCGCGAGAGCTCCGTCAGCGCGAGCTGATAGACGTCACGCTTGAACTCGATGACCGCTTCGAGCGGCACCCAGTATTCGTTCCACCGCCACGCATCGAACTCAGGATGCTCCGTTGCCCGCAGGCAGATATCGCAGTCGCGCCCGACCATACGCAGCAGAAACCAGATCTGTTTCTGGCCGCGATAATGACCGCGCACTTCGCGCTTGATGAACTTGTCCGGCACCTCATAACGCAACCAGTCGCGTGTGCGACCGACGATCTTGACGTGCTCCGGATGCAAACCGGTTTCTTCGTGCAACTCCCGAAACATTGCCTGCATGGGGGTTTCACCATACTTGATGCCCCCTTGCGGAAACTGCCAGGAATGTTCGCGAACCCGCTTGCCCCAAAACACCTCGTTTCGCGCGTTCAAGAGGATGATGCCGACGTTCGGGCGAAACCCCTCACGATCCAGCATACAACCACCTTCGAATCCTTTAAAATTGCTTTGATTATAAACAGATAACGGTCCTCACGCACCCGCCGTCCGGAAAGTTGAGCGAATGGCCGCGACCGCGCAAAACGGTCTAGGGGCGCGATCGGCTTCGAATCCGGCCGGCGTCATCGGCGCGGCAGTTGGCGCGTTGTCATAATGGCGGGTTCGTGAACTCCTCCGTTGGTCACTTCTTCGGGCGGTCTGCACCGGGCCGCCGCTTTTGGAAAATTTGAATGAAAGCCTCCCGTTTCTTTATCGGCACCCTGAAGGAAGCGCCCGCTGACGCGGAAATCGTCAGCCACAAGCTGATGGTCCGCGCGGGCATGATCCGTCGCATCGCTGGCGGCATTTACAACTATCTGCCGATTGGCCTGCGTTCGATCCGCAAGGTCGAACAGATCGTGCGCGAGGAAATGAACCGCGCCGGCGCAATCGAGCTGCTCATGCCGGCCGTGCAGCCGGCCGAACTGTGGCAGGAATCGGGTCGCTGGGAGAAATACGGGCCGGAACTGCTGCGCTTCAAGGACCGCAAGCAGAGCGACTTTGTGATGGGCCCGACGCACGAAGAGGTCGTCACCGACATCGCGCGTGGCCAGATCAAGAGCTATCGCCAGTTGCCGGTGAACTTCTATCAGGTGCAGACGAAGTTCCGCGACGAAATCCGTCCCCGTTTCGGCGTGATGCGCGGGCGCGAATTCATCATGAAGGACGCGTATTCGTTCGATAAGGACGTCGAAGGTCTCAAGCTCTCGTACCAGAAGATGTACGACGCTTACGTGCGCATCTTCACGCGTCTTGGCTTGCAGTTCCGCGCGGTCGCGGCCGACAACGGTTCGATCGGCGGCAGTGGCTCGCACGAGTTCCACGTGATCGCGGAAACGGGCGAGGACGATATCGCTTACTGCCCGACCTCGGAATTCGCAGCCAACGTCGAGGCCGCCGAAGCGCTGCCGCTCATCGCGCAGCGCGGCGCACCCACGCAAGCGCTCACGAAAACGCCTACGCCGGGCGCGGCCAAGTGCGAGGCAGTGGCTGAGCTGCTCGGCATTGCGCTCGAAAGCACGATCAAGTCGATCATCCTCGCGACGGACAACGAAGGCGCCGAGCCGACCATCTGGCTGCTGATGCTGCGCGGTGACCACGATCTGAACGAGATCAAGGTCGGCAAGCTCGAAGGCCTGAGCGGCTTTCGCTTCGCTACCGAAGCGGAAATCGTCGAGTGGTTCGGCACGCCGCCGGGTTACCTCGGTCCGCTCAACACGAAGAAGCCGGTCAAGGTGATCGCCGACCGCACGGTCGCGAACATGAGCGACTTCGTGGTGGGCACGAATGAAGTCGACTTCCACACCACGGGCGTGAACTGGGGCCGCGACCTGCCGGAGCCGGTCGTCGCCGATATCCGCAACGTGAAGAAAGGCGATGCGTCGCCGGACGGCAAAGGTGTGATCGACATCTGCCGCGGCATCGAAGTAGGCCACGTGTTCCAGCTCGGCACGAAATACTCGGAAGCGATGAACGCCACGTTCCTCGCCGAAAACGGCAAGCCCGCGCCGATGCAGATGGGCTGCTACGGCATCGGCATCACGCGTATTCTCGGTGCAGCCATCGAGCAGAACTTCGACGACAAGGGCATCATCTGGCCTGAGTCGATCGCGCCGTTCCAGGTCGTCGTGTGTCCGATGGGCATGGACCGCAGCGAGCTTGTGCGCGAGCACGCCGAGCGCGTCTACAACGAACTCGTCGAAGCGGGCGTGGACGTGATCCTCGACGACCGCGGCGAGCGCCCGGGCGTGATGTTCGCCGACTGGGAGCTGATCGGCGTGCCGCATCGTCTCGTGATCGGCGAGCGCGGCTTGAAGGACGGCAAGATCGAGTACCAGGGGCGCCGCGACACCGAAGCGACGCTGCTGCCCGCCGATGAGGCTGCGCAGACGGTGGCGCAGAAGATCCGCGCGGCGCTTGCGGTTTAACGACGATCCATCACGGTTAAAGGAGCGCTGCGAACGTGGAGTACAGTTTTCTGTCCGCTACGGTTCTGCTGCTCCTCATCACCGACCCGCTCGGTAACATTCCGCTCTTCATCACTTGCCTGCGCGGCGTTGCCCAGCAGCGCCGCGCGATCGTGATCCTGCGCGAGGTCGCGATTGCGTTCGTGATTCTGCTCATCTTCATGGTTGCGGGCAACAGCTTCCTGCGCATGATGGGGCTCACGGACACGTCGCTGCGTATCGGCGGCGGCATCGTGCTGTTCCTCATCGCGCTGCGCATGATCTTTCCGCATCCGGGCGGCCCGTTCGGCGGCGCCGACAAGGGCGGCGAGCCGCTCATCGTGCCGCTCGCCATTCCCGCACTCGCGGGGCCTTCGGCGCTCGCCACGGTCATGCTGCTCACCTCGCAGGCGCCTGGCAAACTGTATGAATGGGTGGCGGCGCTCGTCGTGACGATGGTGATCTGCGCGATCGTGCTCGTGATGGCGGAGCGCATCCAGCAGTGGCTGGGCGAGCGTGTAGTGACGGCCTTCGAGCGGCTGATGGGCCTCGTGCTCGTGGCGATATCGGTGGAGATGATCCTCGCGGGCATCGCTACCTTTGTGCATCACCTCTGACGCTGCATGCAGCGAGCGTCGCAGGCAATAAAAAAGCAGCCCGCGGGCTGCTTTTTTCATGGCGCTTCAGAACGTCGACGCGCGCTTCACGCGCCTTCGGTCAGCGCACGGATGGTCGGCAGATTGCGCCAGTAACCCTTGGCGTCCATGCCGCAGCCGAACACGTAGCGGTCCGGCACCGAAAACCCGCAGTAATCGGGATGCAGCGGCTTGGCCTTCGTGAGGGTCTTCTCGCACAGCACGGCCGAGAGGAAACGCTTCGCGCCCATGTCCATGATGCGGTCGCGAATCGCGGCCATGGTCTCGCCTTCGTCGAGGATGTCGTCGAGCACGAGCACCACGCGGTCTTTCACCGACTCGCGCGGCGCCACACGCCATTGCATCTCGGCGCTACCCTTGATGGCGTTGCGGTAGCGCGTGAGGTGGATATAGTCGAATTCGAGCGGGAAGTCGAGGTGCGGCAGGAGCATGCCGGTGAACACGGCGGCGCCGCCCATCACCGACAGCACGAGCGGGAAGTCCTCGTTGATCTCGGCGCGGATGGCTTCGGCCATCCGGCCGATCGACGCATTGACGTCGCCCTCCGAAACGATCTCTTCGGAGTGGCGGAAAATGTGCAGGGCTTCTTCGCGATTCATGACTCTGGCGGGAAGGTGGCTGTAGCTATTGAAGTGTGGAAAATAACGGCGGCGCGCGCTACAGCATAAACCCGCGCATTTGGTCCGTCGCGCGCCGCGTCGAGTGGGGCCGCCGTGCGCGCGATGTGCGCAGCGCGGCCCGCAGGATCAGCGCATGCCGGGCATCATGCCCTTCATGCCGCGCATCATCTTTTGCAGATTGCCGCCCTTCAACTTCTTCATCATGGTGCGCATCTGGTCGTACTGGTTGAGCATGCGGTTCACTTCCTGAACCTGCACGCCCGCGCCCGCCGCGATGCGGCGCTTGCGCGTGGCCTTGATGAGTTCGGGCTTGGCGCGCTCGGCGGGCGTCATCGAGTTGATGATGCCTTCCATGCGGCGCATCTGCTTCTCGGCCTGGCCCATGTCGGCGCCTGAGGCGGCCTGCTGGAACTGGGCGGGCAGCTTGTCCATGAGCGACGACAGGCCGCCCATGTTCTTCATCTGCGAGAGCTGCGCGCGGAAGTCGTTGAGGTCGAAGTCGCCGCCCTTCTTGACCTTGTCGGCGAGCTTTTGCGCGGCCTGCACGTCCACGCCGCGCTGCGCTTCCTCGACGAGCGCGAGAATGTCGCCCATGCCGAGAATACGGTTCGCCATGCGGTCCGGGTGGAACACCTCAAGGCCGTCGAGCTTTTCCGCGACGCCGACGAACTTGATCGGCTTGCCCGTGATGTGGCGCACGGAGAGCGCCGCACCACCGCGCGAGTCGCCGTCGAGCTTGGTGAGCACGACGCCGGTGAGCGGCAGGGCGTCATTGAACGCCTTCGCGGTATTGACCGCGTCCTGGCCGAGCATCGCGTCGACCACGAACAGCGTTTCAGCCGGCTTGAGCGACGCGTGCAGCGCGGTGATCTCGTTCATCATCGCCTCGTCGATGCCGAGGCGGCCGGCCGTGTCGACGAGCAGCACGTCGTGATAGTGGCGCTTGGCCCAATCGACCGCGGCGGCAGCGATCTCGACGGGCTTCTGGTCCGGCTGCGAGGGGAAGAAGTCGGCGCCGACCTGTTCCGTCACCGTCTTCAACTGCGCGATAGCGGCCGGGCGGTAGACGTCGCACGAAACGGTGAGGACCTTCTTCTTGTACTTCTCGCGCAGGAGCTTGGCGAGCTTGCCGACCGTGGTGGTTTTACCCGCGCCCTGCAGGCCCGCCATGAGGATGACGGCAGGCGGCGTGACGGCTAGATCGAGTTCGGCGGCCTTGCCTTCGTAGTCGCCGCCGATCACGGCGGTCAGTTCGCGCTGCACCACGCCGACGAGCGCCTGGCCTGGCGAGAGGCTGGCGATCACTTCCTCGCCGAGCGCCTTTTCCTTCACCTTGGCGATGAATTCGCGCACGACGGGCAGCGCCACGTCCGCTTCGAGCAGCGCGAGACGCACCTCGCGCAGCATTTCCTGCGTATTGGCTTCGGTCAGCCGGGCTTCGCCGCGCAGCGTCTTGACGACGCGCGCCATCCGTTGAGTGAGATTGTCGAGCATGGGGAGGCGGTGAGCAGTGCGGCCCGGCCCGCGCGCGCCAAACGGGAAAGCGCCGCGTTTCGTCGCGCTTCTGTGTGTTTGCCGCGCGGCCAGGGGGCCTATAGTAAACTTCGAATATGGATATTGTACTGTATGCCCTCACCGTGCTCCTGTACGGCGGATTGTGCGCTGCCGACTGGCGCGCGCTGCGCCGCGCGGGCACCGCGCCGCTGCTTGGCAGCGTGCCGCCCGTGCCGGTGACGCTCGGCGCGGGCCTGGGTGGTGACGCCCTGCGTGCGCGGACCTTCGGCCCGCTTTCGCGCGCGCTGCTCTTTGTCGCGCTCGCCGCGCACGGCGTGCTCCTGCACATGACGATTTTCCCAGCCAACGAAATGGTGTTCGGCTTCGCCTTCGCGTTGTCGGCCATGTTCTGGCTCGGCGCCGGCATCTACTGGATCGAGAGCTTTTTCTTTGCGCTCGACGGCCTGCGTCTTTTGCTGCTGCCGCTGGCCGCGGTCGCGTCGATCCTGCCGCTCGTATTCGGCGGGGTGCGCGTGCTGCCCTATGCGGCGGCGCCCATGTTCAAGTTGCACTTCGTCATCGCGAACGTCGCCTATGGGCTCTTTGCGATCGCCGCGTTGCACGCGGTGCTGATGCTCGCTGTCGAGCGCCGGCTACACGCGCTCAAGGGCGCCGGATTCCAGCGCAACGCGAGCAATCGCGGTGGCGGCTGGCTCTCGAACTGGATCGAGACGTTGCCGCCGCTCCTCACGATGGAGAAGCTGCTGTTCCGCCTGATCGGCGCGGGCTTCGTGCTGCTCACGGCCACGCTCGTTTCCGGCATCATGTTCAGCGAGCAGTTGATCGACCGGCCGCTTTCGCTCGATCACAAGACCGTTTTCGCGATTCTTTCGTGGCTGATGTTCGGCGCGCTGCTCACCGCGCGCAAGATTTCCGGCTGGCGCGGACGCGCCGCGCTGCGCTGGGTGATCGCGTCATTCATCGCGTTGCTGCTTGCTTATGTGGGCAGCCGTTTCGTCTTCGAGGTGCTGCTGCACCGCCCCGTGGTTTGAGTCGCTTGAGTCGCGTGTTCCGATGAGACAGATTTTTCTCCTCGTTCTGCTGTTCGTGGTCGGACAGTGGTTCGTCAAGGCGCTGCGCCGTGCGCAGACGCAGTCGCGTCCCGGTGCTCAACCCGGGCAAGGCGCACAGCCGGGGCAGGGCGCCGCGCGCAATGCCAATGGCGGCACGAGCGGCGGCACGAGCGCGAGCGGCAAGGCCGCGCTGCCCGAGCCGATGGTCCGCTGCGCCGAGTGCGGGGTGCATGCACCCCGCAGTGAATCGGTGAATGCCGGCGAGCGCTCGTTTTGCAGTTCCGAGCACGCGCGCGCCTATGACGCGCGCACCACGGCCCAGGATCGTCCCGCACGATGAGCGCTGCTGCATCGCCAGAAATACCAGGATCGCGCGCGTACGAAGTCGACGCGCAAGGCTGGGTGCCGGGCGCGCGCCATCTGCCTTCGCCGAACTTCGAGGCGCGCCCGCAAGGCGCCGTGCCGACGCTCATCGTCGTCCACAACATCAGCCTGCCGCCCAACGTATTCGGCGGCCCCGAGATCGCCGATCTTTTCCTCAACCGCCTCGACTGCGACGCGCATCCGTACTTCGACGCCAACCTGCGCGGCGTGCGCGTCTCGGCGCACTTCGTCATTCATCGCGATGGCGCGCTCGAGCAATTCGTCTCGTGCGACGAGCGCGCCTGGCACGCGGGCGCATCGAGCTTCTTCGGGCGCGAGCGCTGTAACGATTTCGCCATCGGCATCGAGCTGGAAGGCAGCGATACGACGGCATTCGAGGCGGCGCAATACGCCACGCTCGCGGCGCTCGTGAAGGCGCTCGTCGCGCACTATCCGATCGAGGCGCTGGCCGGCCACTCGGACATCGCTCCTGGGCGCAAAACCGATCCCGGCCCACACTTCGACTGGGCACGCCTCAAACACGATACGCAGCTCGCCGATGCTCGCTTCCCCTATATCCAGGGGCGCGATGCGCAGAACGCGGCTTCGTGACGCGTTTGAACGCAGGCTAATCGCTCTCCGGCTGCACAAGAAATAAGCACGTCTCGCGCGCAAACGCAGGGTCTTTGCGCGCGCCTCGCAGACCACTCGAAAGCGCGTTGGCCGGTAAGGCCCGCGCTGCTTGGCTTGCGGTCTTGTCAAGATAGGACCAGCAAAAAAAGCCGTTTGATCGTCTTGTTTCTTCCACTATACTTTGTACCCGAAACAAGGCTTCACACCATATGTTGTGTTGTACCGCGGCGCCCCGCTTCACGAGCAAGGCGCCGCGCGCGTTACCAGCATAGAAAAAACAGAAACTTTGTACGGTGCCGTCGGCCGAGAGAACCGGCGCACCGGCTGTAATCGAGAGAGAAGGTACAGCCAATGATCGCGACATCCACGATGAAGACCGAAGCAGTCCGTGATTCATCTGCCTTGTCGCATCCGGCAGCCTCGCCAGGCTGGACTTTTTTCTCCGCCCGATCGATCGCGCACACGGGGGCGCGGCGTCGGCGTCCGTACTAATCCGCGAACTCTCTTCGCACCTTTCCAGGACCCAGGAGCTTTGCACATGCAAACGACCGATAACGTCTCGACCCGGTATGAAAGCGCGAGCGCCGCGCACACGCTGGGTGGCCAAACGCACGACGGCCAGACGAGCGCGCAGCAGTTCGCCGACCACAAGGTGATTCGCCGCAACGGTAGCGTGGTGTCATTCGAACCTTCGAAAGTCGCGATCGCGATGACGAAGGCCTTCCTCGCCGTGAATGGCGGCCAGGGCGCGGCGTCGGCCCGCGTTCGCGAGCTCGTCGAGCAGCTCACGCAGAACGTCGTGCGCGCACTCGTGCGCAGCCGTCCTAACGGCGGCACGTTCCATATCGAAGACATCCAGGATCAGGTCGAACTCGCGCTGATGCGCGGTGGCGAGCACAACGTCGCGCGCGCCTATGTTCTGTATCGCGAGAAGCGCAACCAGGAGCGCGCGCACGCGCCGGAGACGGCAGCGCCCGCAGCGCCTGGCATCAACGTCACGGACAACGGCGTGACGCGCCCGCTCGACATGCAAGGTCTGCGCGCGCTGATCGTGTCGTCGTGCGAAGGTCTCGGCGACGCGGTCAACGCTGACCCGATCGTCGCGGAAACGGTGAAGAATCTGTACGACGGCGTGCCGATGACCCAGGTCTACGACTCGGCCATCCTCGCTGCGCGCACGATGATCGAAAAGGACCCGGCGTATAGCCAGGCGACCTCGCGCATCCTGCTGCACACGATCCGTCGCGAAATTCTCGAAGAGGAAGTGACGCAAGCCGAAATGGCCGTGCGTTATGCGGACTACTTCCCGCAGTTCATCAAGCGCGGCGTCGAAGCGGGCCTGCTCGACGACAAGCTTCAGCAGTTCGACCTGAAGCGCCTCGGCAACGCGCTCGACGCGAGCCGCGACCTGCAGTTCGGCTACCTCGGCCTGCAGACGCTGTATGACCGCTACTTCCTGCACGTCGGCGGCACGCGCATCGAAATGCCGCAGGCATTCTTTATGCGCGTCGCGATGGGCCTCTCGCTCAACGAGATCGACCGCGAAGCGCGCGCGATCGAGTTCTACAACGTGCTCTCGTCGTTCGACTTCATGTCGTCCACGCCCACGCTGTTCAACTCGGGCACGCACCGCTCGCAGCTCTCGTCGTGCTACCTCACGACGGTTGCCGACGACCTCGACGGCATCTACGAAGCGCTCAAGGACAATGCGCTGCTCTCGAAGTTTGCCGGCGGTCTGGGCAATGACTGGACGCGCGTGCGCGCGCTCGGTTCGCACATCAAGGGCACCAACGGCAAGTCGCAAGGCGTGGTTCCGTTCCTGAAGGTGGTCAACGACACGGCAGTCGCCGTGAACCAGGGCGGCAAGCGCAAGGGCGCGGTGTGCGCATACCTGGAATCGTGGCACCTCGACATCGAAGAGTTCCTCGAGCTGCGCAAGAACACCGGCGACGACCGCCGCCGCACCCACGACATGAACACGGCGAACTGGATTCCCGACCTGTTCATGAAGCGCGTGATGGAAGGCGGCGACTGGACGCTCTTCTCGCCCTCGACCTGCCCGGATCTGCACGACAAGTTCGGCGCCGAATTCGAACAGGCTTACACGGCTTACGAAGAGAAGGTCGCGCGCGGCGAGATCAAGCTGTTCAAGAAGCTGCCGGCCGCGCAACTGTGGCGCAAGATGCTCGGCATGCTGTTCGAAACGGGTCATCCGTGGATCACGTTCAAGGATCCGTGCAACATCCGTTCGCCGCAGCAGCACGTGGGCGTCGTCCACTCGTCAAACCTGTGCACGGAAATCACGCTGAACACGAGCGACAGCGAAATCGCCGTGTGTAACCTGGGTTCGGTGAACCTGGTCGCGCACATGGTCGAACAGGCCGACGGCACGTTCGCGCTCGACCACGACAAGCTCAAGCGCACCATCAGCGTGGCGATGCGCATGCTCGACAACGTCATCGACATCAACTACTACGCGGTGTCGAAGGCGCGTAACTCGAACCTGAAGCACCGTCCGGTGGGCATGGGCATCATGGGCTTCCAGGACTGCCTGCACGTTCTGCGCACGCCGTTTGCTTCGCAAGAAGCCGTGGAGTTCGCCGACCGCTCGATGGAAGCCGTCTGCTACTACGCGTACTGGGCGTCGACGGAGCTGGCAGCCGAGCGCGGCCGCTACTCGACCTACCGCGGCTCGTTGTGGGATCGCGGCATCCTCCCGCAAGACACGCTCAAGCTGCTGGCCGAAGCACGTGGCGGCTACGTCGAAGTCGACTCGAGCGAGTCGATGGACTGGACGTCGCTGCGCGAGCGCATCGCAGAGCACGGCATGCGCAATTCGAACTGCATCGCGATCGCACCGACCGCGACCATCTCGAACATCATCGGCGTGTCGCCGTGCATCGAGCCGACGTTCCAGAACCTCTACGTGAAGTCGAACCTCTCGGGCGAATTCACGGTGGTGAACGACTACCTCGTTCGCGACCTGAAGTCGCGCGGCCTGTGGGACGAAGTCATGGTCGCCGACCTGAAGTACTTCGACGGCATGCTCTCGCGCATCGACCGCGTGCCGGCTGATCTACGCGCTGTGTATGCAACGGCGTTCGAAGTCGATCCGACGTGGCTCGTCGAAGCCGCTTCGCGTCGTCAGAAGTGGATCGACCAGGCGCAGTCGCTGAACATCTTCATGGCGGGCGCTTCGGGCAAGAAGCTCGACGAGATCTACAAGCTTGCCTGGGTGCGCGGTCTGAAGACCACGTACTACCTGCGCACGATGGCGGCGACGCACGTCGAGAAGTCGACGGTTGCGCACGGCGCGCTCAACGCCGTGCCGACGGGCGGCGAAGGTGGCGGCAATGCAGGTGGCGCGTTCGGCGGCGCATCGGGTGGCGCATTCGGCGGTGCAGCAGGGTCGACCACGATGCAGGCGGCGCCGGAAGCTGCAGTCGAAGCCGCGCCGGAAGCAGATGGTCCGGTGTGCATGATGCGTCCGGGCGATCCTGGCTTCGAAGAGTGCGAGGCTTGCCAGTAAAGCTGGCTGCGCATGATGCGTGCGGTGCAACGCCGCGCGCATCATGCGAGGACCGAAGCATCGGTAGTCAACAGTAGCAAGTCGTAGCGAGATGTAACAACGAAAGAGGCGCGCGCAATGCGCGCCGACTCTCCCGGCAACTCGCACCCCGCGTGTTGCAGTACGCGAAAGAGGCAACAGGAAGGAATCCCTGGAGTTTCGCGCAGGGACAAGACTTAAGGCCGCGCGAGCTTCTAGCGCCGCGCGCGGCAAGCAGTGAGCGGCGAGTGAAAACGCACTCGCAGCGCGAGCGAAAAGCGCGCGGCGAACACCGTCTTTCACACACGCTCTCGATGTCGCGAAGACCTTCGAAGCACATCGCACATGCGAAGTGAGCACGACGAAGCAGTGCTCTCTACGCAGTGCTCATGCGACGCAATCGACACGATGCGATAACAAAGTGTTGTATCGAGGTCGCAACGCGAATCGAAAACAGGATTTTTCGTGTGCGAACCCTTTTATCGCTCACGAAAAGATGGTACAAACCGATCTAAATTGATGGTGACATTTATGCTCAACTGGGATGACGAGATCACGGCCGTAACTCCGTCGAGCGGTGCGCAGCAAAACGCAATGCGCAACCCCGCGGGTCAGGCTGTCCAGGCTGCCGAGGTGCAGTTTGGTCTGCGTTCCGCTCCTCAGGCTTCCACGGCGACCAACATCTTCGCCAGCGACTTCGCCGTCGCACCGCCGCCGCAAGCGCCGGTCTCGACCGAAGCGCGCGTGAATGTCGCCGACAAGCGCATCATCAACGGCCAGACCGACGTGAATCAGTTGGTCCCGTTCAAGTACAAGTGGGCTTGGGAAAAATACCTCGCGGGCTGCGCGAACCACTGGATGCCGCAGGAAATCAACATGTCCCGCGACATCGCCCTGTGGAAGGACCCGAACGGTCTGACCGAGGACGAGCGCCGTATCGTCAAGCGTAACCTCGGTTTCTTCGTGACGGCCGACTCGCTCGCCGCGAACAACATCGTGCTCGGCACCTACCGGCACATCACGGCGCCCGAATGCCGCCAGTTCCTGCTGCGCCAGGCGTTCGAAGAGGCGATCCACACGCACGCCTATCAATACATCGTCGAGTCGCTGGGTCTGGACGAGAGCGAGATCTTCAACGCGTACCACGAGGTCAAGTCGATCCGCGACAAGGACGAGTTCCTGATCCCGTTCATCCAGACGCTGACCGATCCCGCGTTCAAGACCGGCACGCTCGAAGCCGACCAGAACCTGCTCAAGTCGCTCATCGTGTTCGCCTGCATCATGGAAGGCCTGTTCTTCTATGTGGGCTTCACGCAAATTCTGGCGCTCGGCCGCCAGAACAAGATGACCGGCGCCGCGGAGCAGTACCAATACATCCTGCGCGACGAGTCGATGCACTGCAACTTCGGCATCGACCTCATCAACCAGATCAAGCTTGAAAACCCGCACCTGTGGACCCCGGCGTTCCGTGCGGAGATCACCGAACTGTTCAAGCATGCGGTCGACCTCGAGTACCGCTACGCCGAGGACACCATGCCTCGCGGCGTGCTTGGTCTGAACGCATCGATGTTCAAGAGCTATCTGCGCTTCATCTGCAACCGCCGTTGCCAGCAGATCGGTCTCGATCAACTGTTCCCGAACGAAGAGAATCCGTTCCCGTGGATGAGCGAGATGATCGACTTGAAGAAGGAACGCAACTTCTTCGAGACGCGCGTGATCGAATATCAGACGGGCGGTGCGCTGTCCTGGGAGTAACCCGGGCGCACTGCGGTGCAAGTCTATTGGGGTTGCCGGAGGCGGCGCGCGAGCCGCCTCGACCGGCATGATGATTAGGAGCAGGAACGCCTGATGCAAAGCATGCCCGGAGCCAGGTTGGCTCATCGACGTGACAGGCACTTTGCGAACCCTTCAGAGGGATGGGCAAACTTCCCCCCGGAAAAGCGCGCTGGCTATGTAGTCGCCGCTTTCAACGAACGTTGCCCGGTGTCGGTAGCCGACGCCGGAATGACTTGGCGCGCTGTGCCTCGTGGCACGGCGCGCCTTACCGCATTCATTAGCGTAAGCGCGCGGGATCAGCGTACGCCGATGAATAGCCCGCTTCGCAGCGTGCGCCGTGAGAAGCGTTCGCGGGAAGCGGGTTTTGACGAAGGGTGTAGTTTGAACTGACTCTCATCTGAACCTGAAGGAGAAAAAAAATGGCTACTGCCAAGAAGAAACCGGCGGCTAAGAAGGCCGCAGTGAAGAAGGTTGCAGCGAAGAAGGCAGCTCCGGCGAAGAAGGCCGCAGCGAAGAAGGTCGCGGTCAAGAAGGTCGCAGCCAAGAAAGTCGCCGTGAAGAAGGTTGCTGCAAAGAAGGCAGCACCGGCGAAGAAGGCCGCAGCGAAGAAGGTTGCAGCCAAGAAAGTCGCCGTGAAGAAGGTTGCTGCGAAGAAGGCAGCACCGGCGAAGAAGGCCGCAGCGAAGAAGGTTGCAGCCAAGAAAGTCGCCGTGAAGAAGGTTGCTGCGAAGAAGGCAGCGCCGGCGAAGAAGGCCGCGGCCAAGAAGGTTGCTGCGAAGAAGGTTGCTGCCAAGAAGGCGCCTGCGAAGAAGGCTGCTGCCAAGAAGGCTGCGCCTGCGAAGAAGGCTGCCGCCAAGAAGGCTGCCAAGAAGGCGCCTGCGAAGGCCGCTGCCGCACCTGCTGCCCCTGCTGCGCAACCGTCCGCGCCCGCAGCAACGGTCAAGACTGCCCTGAATCCGGCCGCAGCATGGCCGTTCCCGACCGGCAGCCGTCCGTAAGCAGTCCGAGACGAAGCGCGCAGGCTACATCGTTCGCGCGCTTCGTTGGCCGGGCCGGGCGGCATGGAGCGCCAGGCTCGATCCCAATCCCGTCGCTGGGTTGTCCGCGGCGGGATTTTTTTCGTCTGGACTTCGTAATAATTGACGTTGGGGGTGCGAGGGCACGCTCATGCCGCGCGCGCGGGCATGAAAAAAGGCGCATGCACAGGGGAGCACATGCGCCTGAGGTTCCGCATCCGGTGCGAGGCGCCGCAGCGGTACAGGGGAAAGCTTTAGTGCGTGACGCGCGTCACGCCGCCGCTCGAGAGCAGCCGCACGCGGTCGCCCGCGTTGAAGACTTCGCCGGTCGCCGTTTGCGTGATGGCTCGGTAGTCGCCGTTGTCGAGGCGCACGGTGATCTCGAGGCCGTCGCGCATGGCGACGCCGTTCTCGACTGCGTTGCCTGCCACGGCGCCCGCAATGCCGCCAATGATGCCGGTGACGATCGAGCCCGTGCCACCGCCGATCTGACTGCCGGCCACCGCGCCGAGCGCGCCGCCGCCGATCGCGCCAAGGCCGCTAGGCTGGCCGTTGTTCGAGCTGATCTTCACCGCGCGCACGCTTTCGATCGTGGCCATGCGCACCGTTTGCTCGCGCTGCGCCTGCGAGGCCGTGTACACATCGGCGGAACTGCTGTTATAGGCGCAGCCCGACATCGCGAGCGACCCCGCGATCATGGCTGCAACAATCAGACGACTTGTTATTTTCATTCCCGTAGCTCCAATGGGCGCCGTTCGTGTGCGGCGCCCGCGTTCAGTTCGGCAGTTCGTAGCCGAATGCCTCCTTGAACCGTTCGTTGATCTGCGCCCGCGTGGGCGCATAGTTCTGCGGACCGAGATGTTCGATCTTGAGCGCGCCCATCAGGCTCGCGAGACGCCCCGTGGTTGCCCAGTCGAGGCCGTTCTCGATGCCGTAGAGCAGGCCGCCGCGGAAAGCGTCGCCGCAACCGGTCGGGTCGAGCACCTGAGCGGCCTTGACCGGAGGAATCTCCTCGATCTTGCCGCCGTGGTAGATCTGCGAGCCGTGCTCGCCGCGCGTGATGATCAGCGCGTCGACATGGCTGGCGATTTCGTCGAACGACCAGCCGGTGCGATGGCTGACAAGGTTTGCTTCGTAGTCGTTGACCGCTACGTAGGTCGCAAGTTCAATTGCGCGGCGCAAAGACGCACCGTCGAAGAGCGGCAGACCCTGACCCGGATCAAAGATAAACGGCACACCGGCCTTCGCGAACTGCTCGACGTGCTGAACCATGCCGTCGAAGCCGTCGGGCGCGACGATGCCGAGCTTGATGCCGGGCGCTTCGTCGGCGCGGTTCAAATGCGATTGCATCATCGCACCCGGGTGGAACGCGGTGATCTGGTTGTTCTCGAGGTCGGTCGTGATCATCGCCTGCGCGGACCAGGTATCGTCCAGCACACGCACGTGCGCCTTCGAGAGGCCTAGCGTGTCGAGGCGTTCGAGATAGGGGCGCGCATCGGCGGCGCCGAGTGTCGCCATGATGCGCGCGTCGCCGCCGAGCAGATGCAGCGAGTACGCGATGTTGCCGGCACAGCCGCCGAACTCGCGGCGCATCGTCGGCACGAGAAAGCTCACGTTCAGGATGTGCACCTGCTCGGGCAGGATGTGCTCCCGAAAGCGACCTTCGAAGGTCATGATGTTGTCGTAGGCGAGCGAGCCGCAGATCAGCGTAGCCAAGGCGGGAATTCCTGTAGGGCGTGGTAGGAGAAGGGGCGGCGCACCGGCCTGCGAATCGGTTGGGAAAGCGGGCTCTGAGCGTGTGCGCCGCCGCCGGATTACTTCAGCGCGGCGAGTGCGGCGTCGTAGTTCGGTTCGTTCTTGATTTCGCTCACACGCTCGGCGTGCAGGACGTTGTCGTTCTCGTCGAGCACGACGACGGCGCGCGCGGTCAGGCCGGTGAGCGGGCCGCTCGTCACGTCGACGCCATAGGCCTGCGCGAAGTCATGGCCGCGGAAGGTCGAGGCCGTGACGACGTTGGCGATGCCTTCGGTCGTGCAAAAGCGCGCTGCGGCGAACGGCAGGTCGCCCGAGATCACGACAACAGCCGTGTTGCTCAGGCCGGCCGCGGCTTCGTTGAACTTGCGCGTGGAGGTGGCGCAGGTCGGCGTGTCGAGGCTCGGCACGATGTTCAGCACTTTGCGCTTGCCGGCGAAATCGGCGAGCGAGACAGGCTTCAGATCCTTGCCGACGAGCGAGAACGCCGGGGCCTTCTGGCCGGCACTCGGGAAGGTGCCGGCGACGTCGATCGGGTTACCGCCTAGCGTGACTTGACTCATGATGTGCTCTCCGGGAATGCATGTTGTGGTGAATGGCGCGCCCGCGCGAAGCGGGGCGCCGGGAAATGCGCGGGGCACGCCAGTGCGCCCGCGCACAGACGGAAAATCAGGGGTAGAAAATTTCGATACGGAAGTTCGACGCCACCACGTCACCCGTCTCGAGCCGCACGATCATGGTCTGCGTGGTGCGTGCGGGCAGACCGGCTTCGATGGGCGTGCCGGGCGTGACGTAGTCCTGCGGCCACAGCACGCGCCGCACGACGATGTTGTTCTGCCGGTCGAGCAGCGAGAGCTCGATGGCTGGGTACGCGAGCGCCACGTTGAAGCGGTTGCGCAGCGGCACCCTCAGTTCGAGGTGATGCGGCTCGTTGTCGACCTGGCGCAGATCGGACGGCTCGACCAACAGGCCGTCGATGTCGCGCGGCGGCAGCACGCGGCAGCCGAGTTGCTCGCACGCCTGCTGATAGAGCGGCTGCGAGTCGGGCCAGTAGACCATGACCGTTTCGCGCTGCCACCACGCGAGCTGCACGACGAGCAGCGCGAGCAACAGGATGGCAATGAGCGTGCCGAGAATGCGCCAGACGAGACCGCGCGAGCCGCGCGGGCGGGCCGGCGCTTCGCGGGTGACGGCGAATGGCGAGGTGCCGTCGTTGGGCGAGAGCGCGCTGAACGCGGGCTCGGGCGCGGCTTCGCGAGTGCGAGGGCCGAGCGCGGGTTCCGGGTCGTTCATGTGGGCCGCAGCCGATGCTTCGTTGGCCGAAAAGGTCGGCTCGGTCGGGCCGCTCGTGTCCAGGTTCGGCTCGCTGCGCGTCCAGCGCGCGGCGGGTGGGAAGGGCTCGGCGGCTGCAGGTTGCTCGGGCGTTGGCGCCGGTGCAGCGGCTGGAGTTGCCGCGGGCGCTGCTGGTGTCGCCGGCGCGTGCGGCCCATCGTGGGGCGTGCGCCGAAGCGTCGGCTCGTCGTCAAAAATGATCCGCGACTCGACTCCGCGTGTGACACCAGGCGTGGCGCCAGGGGCAATGCTTGCCCCTGGTAGTTTGTCGGCGTTGTATTTCAGGCTCGAATCGAGCTGGCCGTCCTGGGGCGGCGCCCACGGGTCCCAGGTGCGATTCGTGAAATTGGGTGTGGCGCTCAGCTGCGGAGGGGGCTCCTGCGACGGCGCCGCTGCTGCAGGCTGAGTCGCCTGACCACGCTGAACATCAGGCTGCTGAGAAGTGCGCTGTGACGCCGACTGTGAATCGGGTTGTGAAGCAGGTTGTGAAGCAGGCTGCGCAGCAAAGTGTGAAGCAGGCTCCGATGGCGCCGACGTCAGACTGGCCGCGATCTCGGCAGCAACGGGCACGGCGCGCGTGAAGTCGCCGCCTTCGGACATCTCGTACAAACTGCCCGACGCATCGAACGCTTCCTGACAATGTCCGCAACGCACGAGGCCGCGCCGCACGGCGAGCTGCGTGGGCTGGATGCGGAATACAGTTTCACAGAAGGGGCAGCGCGTTGCCAGAAGCATGTGAGCCGATGATCTGGGTAGACCGGAGGATTGGTGATACCCGCATTCTACTGGCAATCCACAACAGTCTACGACTTCGGCCATGCCGCTCGGGGCGCGATCAGGCTCGCGCGAGCCTGATCGGAACGAAAAGAAATTACGCGCGCCGCGTGCCCGCGAGGCAGACCCAGCCTTCGTGTTCGCGCCAGACCGAGATGTCGATCCACTGCGCGTACACCTGCGCGACTTCCTCTGCCTGGCGCGCGAGGATGCCCGAAAGTGCGATGCGTCCGCCCGGCTTCACGCGCGAGGAGAGCATCGAGGCCATCAGCTTGAGCGGATTCGAAAGAATGTTGGCGACGACGATGTCGAACTCGCCGGCGGGGCAATCGTCGGGCAGGCCGTACGTGACCTCCGCACGGTTGCGCTCGCTGTTATGACGCGCGGACTCGACCGCCTGCGGGTCGATGTCGATGCCGATCACCGGATTCGCACCGCACTTCTTCGCGAGGATCGCGAGGATGCCCGAGCCGCAGCCGTAGTCGAGCAGCGAATTGCCGGGCTGCACGTGCTGTTCGAGCCATTCCATGCACAAACGCGTGGTGGGATGGCTGCCCGTGCCGAATGCGAGGCCCGGGTCCAGTTCGAGCACTAGCGCGTTCGGGTCCGGGGCATCGTGCCACGACGGCACGACCCAGATGCGCTGGCCGATCTGGATCGGGTCGAACTGCGATTGCGTCAAACGCACCCAGTCCTGCTCCTCGACTTCGCGCAGCGAGAACTTTGGCGCTTCAGTGAGGCCTACCTCGTTCGAAGCGGCCGCGAGCAGCACGGCGGGATCCTGATCGGCGGCGATCAGCGCAATCACGCGCGAATGCTGCCACGCGGTGCGATCGGGGGTGAGGCCCGGTTCGCCGAAGAGCGGTTGCTCGTCGGGCGTGTCGGCGTCGGCGTCTTCCACCGACACCGAGAGGGCGCCAAGCTCGATCAGCGCGTCGGACAGTGCCTCTGCGCGATTGCGATCCAGCTCGACGATCAGTTCCCGGTAGCTCATGAATTACGCTTCGTCCTTCTTCACTGCCTGACGTTCGGCCAGACGGCTTTCGAGGTAGTGAATGCTCGTGCCGCCCTCGACGAACTTCGCGTCGAGCATCAGTTCGCGGTGCAGCGGGATGTTGGTCTGAATGCCTTCGACCACCATTTCCGAGAGCGCGATGCGCATGCGTTGAATGGCCTGCTCGCGCGTGGCGCCGTAGGTGATCAGCTTGCCGATCATCGAATCATAGTTCGGCGGCACGAAATAGCCATTGTAGGCATGCGAGTCGACGCGCACGCCAGGGCCACCCGGCATGTGCCACGACGTGAGACGGCCCGGCGACGGCGTGAACTTGAACGGATCTTCGGCGTTGATACGGCACTCGATCGCGTGGCCCTTCAGCTGAATGTCGCGCTGACGGAACAAGAGCTTCTCGCCCGCGGCAATGCGGATCTGTTCCTGCACGATGTCGATGCCGGTGATCAGCTCGGTGACCGGATGCTCGACCTGCACGCGCGTGTTCATCTCGATGAAGTAGAACTCGCCGTTCTCATAGAGGAATTCGAACGTGCCCGCGCCGAGGTAGCCCATCTTCTTGCACGCGTCGGCGCAACGGTCGCCGATACGATCGAGCAGGCGGCGCGCGATGCCCGGCGCCGGCGCTTCCTCGATCACCTTCTGGTGACGGCGCTGCATGGAGCAGTCGCGCTCGCCGAGCCATACGGCGTTCTTGAACGAGTCCGCGAGAATCTGGATCTCGATGTGACGCGGGTTCTCGAGATACTTCTCCATGTAGACCTGCGGGTTGCCGAACGCACGGCCGGCTTCCTCGCGGGTCATGTTGACCGCGTTCACGAGCGCCGCTTCCGTGTGCACGACGCGCATGCCGCGCCCGCCGCCGCCGCCCGCCGCCTTGATGATGACGGGGTAGCCGATCGCGCGCGCGATCTTCACGATTTCCTTCGGATCATCGGGCAGTGCGCCTTCCGAGCCCGGCACGCAGGGCACGCCGGTCTTGATCATGGTCTGCTTCGCCGTGACCTTGTCGCCCATCATGCGGATCGTTTCCGGGCGCGGGCCGATGAACGTGAAGCCCGACTGTTCCACGCGTTCGGCGAAGTCGGCGTTCTCGGAGAGGAAGCCGTAGCCGGGGTGGATCGCTTCTGCGTCGGTGACTTCTGCCGCGCTGATGAGCGCCGGCATGTTCAGGTAGCTCAGGTTCGAAGGCGCCGGGCCGATGCAGACCGCCTCGTCGGCGAGCTTCACGTACTTGGCTTCCTTGTCGGCTTCCGAATAGACGACGACCGTCTTGACGCCGAGTTCGCGGCACGCGCGCTGAATGCGGAGCGCGATTTCGCCACGGTTGGCAATGAGGATTTTTTCAAACATGGTGGGTATTCGACTCATCAAAGGGCGTCGCAAGTCATGTGTGCGGACGCCTCAGAGGATCGGTCGCGTACGTCGCCGTCATGAGGCGCCAAACGCGACAAACGCGGCGCGGCCAAAAAGAAAGCCGCCGCCGCGCGCAGAAAAGCTTAGGCGATCACGTAGAGCGGCTGGCCGTATTCGACTGCCTGGCCGTTCTCGACGAGGATTTCCTTGACCACGCCGGCTGCGTCCGACTCGATCTCGTTGAGCAGCTTCATCGCTTCGATGATGCAAAGCGTCTGGCCTTCCTTGACCGTGTCGCCAACCTGGACGAACGGGTCGGCGCCCGGCGACGGTGCGCGGTAGAACGTGCCCACCATCGGCGAGGTCACGACGTGACCTTGCGGCACGGCGGGCGCGGCGGGGGCCGCTGCTGCGGCGTCGCCGACGTGGGCGGGAGCGGCGAGCGGCGCGCCCATGATCGGTGCCCCGTATTGCGCGGGGCCAGGCTGCACGTAAACCGGCGGCGCGTTCTTGACGATGCGCACCTTGCCTTCACCCTCGGTCACTTCGAGCTCCGAGATGCCCGATTCGGAGACGAGGTCGATCAGAGTCTTCAGCTTACGTAGATCCATGGTGCAGCCCCTTTTACTTTGAATACGTGAAGTGCCGGGGCGCGCGCGTCCCGACACGGGTTGTTGTTCAGGTATTGACGGTCATCCGGCGCGGGAATCAGGCCGCCGACCGGGCAGCGAGCCGGTCGAGCGCGTATTCGAGCGCGTAGAGATAACCCTTCCAGCCGAGGCCGCAAATCACACCTTCGGCCTGGTCGGAGAAATACGAATGGTGCCGGAAGGACTCACGGCGATGCACGTTCGACAAGTGAATCTCGACGAACGGGATGCCGACGCCTGCCAGCGCATCCCTGATCGCGACGCTCGTATGCGTGTACGCGGCCGGGTTGATCAGGATGAAGTCGGTCTGCTCGGTGCGGGCCGACTGAATGCGGTCGACCAACGCGCCTTCGTGGTTGCTCTGGAAGGTCGCGAGTTCGACGCCGGCGTCCGCCGCGCGGTCCGAGAGCGCCTGATCGATCTGTGGCAGCGTCACGCGCCCGTACACCTCCGGTTCCCGGGTGCCGAGAAGATTGAGGTTGGGGCCGTGCAGAACCAACAGTCGCGTCATGGTCGCTTCTTTTTCCGTGGAATTGCGCGAACTTTAGCGCCGATTAGAGAAATTTGTCTAGTTTTCCGATAAGGGGATATGGCCCTGACTACGCTTCCCGGCGGCGGTCTGGGCCGATCTTCAGTCAAATGACAGGAATTTCACGGCAAAATCCGTGATACGGCGCTTAAGATCTTGTCAGACCTTCTGCTGCGTCAAAGCGCATCGAGCGTGCGTCGAAGCTCGTCCGGCTTGATTTGTCCTAATTTTGTCGCACGAACGGCGCCGTTCGCGTCGATTACCACCGTGTAAGGTAAGCCGCCCGCATTGTTGCCGAACGCGCGCGCGACATCCGCGCCGCCGAAGCCGGCGATGTAGATCGGGTAATCGACGGGTACCTTCTTGAGGAACGTCTTGATGTTCGTCGCCGAATCCACGCCCAAGCCGACGAACTGAATGCCCTTCTTCGCGTATTCACGCTGGAGCGCGGAAAGCTCCGGCATTTCCTCGATGCATGGGCCGCACCACGAGGCCCAGAAGTTGACGACGATTGGCCGGCCCTTGTAGATGGCGAGCGATTGCGCCTTGCCGTCCGGGTTCGTGACCGCCGCCGACCAGAGCTGGCCGACCGCATTCTGCTTGCCGCTCGCCGAGGCTGCACTTACCGAGGCTGCGTCGGCCACGCCAGCGCTGCCGCTCGATGCCCAGTGCCCAGCCAGTATGCCGCCGCCTGCGGCGATTGCCGCCACTGCCACGCCGGCCAGAATCCGCTTCGTATTCATCGCTGCCGTATTCAGGTTGTGGAAGAAGTGGCGCCGCTCTCGTCGATCAGCGCCTGGAGGGCCTGCGCATTGGCGCGCGGCAGCCTGCCACGCGCGTCGGCGCGCACGGCGCCGCGCAAGTCGTCCGTATTGTAGAGCGCAACGTGTATGCCCACCGGCTCCTCGGCGCGTGACGCGCGCCACATGAAGCTGAGCGTTTCCACCAAGCCGCGCGCCGCGAAATGGCGTGTTTCCGACACGTCGTACTGCACGTTCGCATTCAGGAGCCAGATCGCGACATCCTTCGCGTTGTCACAAAAAATCTGCAGATGGATGTCGGAGTGCTCGCCCGCCGTGCCGTTGAGCACCGCACCGGTCAGGAACGGATTGAACGGTTGGAGTCGCTGCATCCATTCGAGCGCGATTTCGCGCAGGCGGCGCAGCACCGCAGGCTGGGTGTCACTCTGAAAGAGCGCCTGATATTCGCGGATCTCTTCCTCGATCTGATCGTTATCGGGCAGCCAGGTGCCTTCGATACGCGTTTCCCCCACCACCTGCCGGGCTGCCTTGCGTTTGGCGGTGGCGTAGTCGAGGCCGTCCTCGGCGATCATCCTTGCTGCCGCGATGGCGATTTCCTCGCGCACGCGCTGGGGATCGAAATGTGATCTGCGAACCATCCTTTAATGATACTAGAGATCGCCCTGGCCTCCCGGCGGCGGCCACTGAGCCGCACCCGCCGCCGAGGTCGCCAGGGGTTTTCCGTCGGGCCTCAGGCCGAGGTCGAGCCAATAGGGCTCGGGGCCTCGGGTACAATACCGGTCTTTGCTGCGGCGGCGCAGGACTGCCGCCATTCCAGCTTCTGCATTCTTCAACCCGATCAATCCGATCGACGCGTTCACGACGCCCGCGCGGCGCGACAGGCTTATGCACATCCATATCCTCGGCATCTGCGGCACGTTCATGGGCGGACTTGCGGTGCTCGCGCGCAGCGCGGGCCACACGGTGACCGGCTGCGACGCCGGCGTGTACCCGCCGATGAGCACCCAGCTCGAAGCGCAGGGCATCCGCCTCATCGAGGGTTACGACGCGAGCCAGACCGAACTCAATCCCGATCTCTACGTGATCGGCAACGTGGTGACGCGCGGCAACCCGCTGATGGAGGAGATTCTCAATCGCGGCCTGCCGTACACGTCGGGTCCGCAGTGGCTCGGCGAGCACGTGCTGCGCGACAAGTGGGTGCTCGCGGTGGCGGGCACGCACGGCAAGACCACCACGAGCTCGATGCTCACGTGGCTGCTCGAAGACGCGGGCCTGAACCCCGGCTTCCTGATCGGCGGCGTGCCGCTGAACTTCGGCGTTTCGGCGCGCTTGACCGATTCGAGCTTCTTCGTCATCGAAGCCGACGAGTACGACACGGCGTTCTTCGACAAGCGCTCGAAGTTCGTCCATTACCGTCCGCGCACGGCGCTGCTCAACAACCTCGAGTTCGATCACGCCGACATCTTCTCCGATCTCGCCGCAATCGAAACGCAGTTCCATCACCTCGTGCGCACGATTCCGGGCGTGGGCCGCGTCGTCACGAATGGCCGTTCGGACGCGCTCGAGCGCGTGCTTACGCGCGGCGTGTGGAGCGACGTGGAGCGCTTCGGCGTGGATGGCGGCTGGCAGGCGCTGCCCGCGGAAGACGGCGCGCCCGTGGACGAGCGATTCGCCGTGTATCACAACAGTGAGCGTGTGGGCGTGGTCGACTGGCAGATCCAGGGCGAACACAACCGCCTGAACGCGCTCGCGGCGATTGCCGCCGCGCGCAGCGTCGGCGTGCCGCCCGCGCAGGCTGCGGCCTCGCTTGCCACGTTCCGCAACGTGAAGCGCCGCATGGAAGTGCGCGGGAGCGTGGACGGCGTGACCGTCTATGACGACTTCGCGCACCATCCCACGGCCATCGAAACGACGATCGCCGGCCTGCGCACACGCGTAGGCCACGAAAACACGCGCATCCTCGCCGTGCTCGAGCCGCGCTCGAACACGATGAAGCTCGGCGTGATGAAGGCACAGTTGCCCGCCAGTCTCGCCGACGCCGATCTCGTGTTCGGCTACGGCGCGCCCAGCGGCAAGGACGCGCTCGGCTGGGATCTCGCTGGCGCGCTCGAGCCGCTCGGTGAGAAGGCCCGCGCGTTCCACGATCTCGAAGCACTCGTGAAGGCGGTCGTTGCGGCCGCGCGCCCCGGCGACCAGGTGCTCGTGATGAGCAACGGCGGCTTCGGCGGCGTGCATCAAAAGCTGCTCGATGCGCTCTCTACACGGAGCGCGGCGTGATCGTCTATCTGCACGGCTTTCGCTCGTCGCCCCAGTCGTTCAAGGCGCGACTGCTGGCGGCGCGCATGGCCGAGCTGGGCCGCAGCGGCGAATGGCTGTGCCCGACGCTGCCGGTTTCACCGCAGGAGGCGATTGCACTCGCCGAGCAGGAGATCGGCGCGCAATTGAAGCCGGGCGAGCGCGTTACGCTCATCGGCAGTTCGCTTGGCGGCTACTTCGCCACGCATCTCGCGGAAAAGCACGGCTGGCGCGCCGCGCTGCTGAACCCCGCCGTGGTGCCCGACCGCGATCTGTCGAAGTATCTGGGCGAGCAGCCGCTCTGGCACGGCGGCGGCAGCATCGTCGTCGAACCGCGCCATCTGGAAGAGCTGCGTGCGCTGGCCGTCGCCCGTGTGACGCAGCCCGCGCGCTACTATTTGATGGCCGCGACCGGCGACGAAGTGCTCGATTACCGCGAGATGCTCGCGCATTATCCGGGTGTGCCCACACACCTGATCGAAGGCAGCGATCATGGCATCAGCGAGTTCGCAGATTACGTCGACGAAGTGATCCGTTTCTGCGACGCCGCTTGATGCGTGCGAACGCCTATATGTATACAGCACCGCCCGCGCGCCGCGCCGGCGGTCGAAGCAAGTCTGAACGAGAGTATTGAGTGAACGTTTTCTTTGAGGAATCGGGCAGTTTCAAGGCCGGCAGTGTGTTGTCGCGTCAGGGCGATGCGTTCCAGGTCGAGCTGCCCGGCGGGCGGCGCGCCAAGGTGCGCGCGAAAGACGTGCTGATCGAGTTCGAGAAGCCGGCAGCGAGCGAACTGCTGGAGCAGGCGGACGCCGCTGCCGAGGAGATCGATCTCGACTTCCTCTGGGAGTGCGCGCCCGCAGAGGAATTCGCGTACACAGCGCTTGCGAGCGAGTATTACGGCGAAACGTACGGCCCTGTCGAGCGCGCGGCGCTCGTGCTGCGCCTGCATGGTTCGCCCGTGTACTTCCGCCGCAAGGGGCGCGGCCAGTATCAGCGCGCGCCCGAAGAGCAGCTCAAGATGGCGCTTGCCTCGCTCGAGCGCAAGCGCCAGCAGGCGCTGGTTCAGGCAGGGTACGAAGAGGAACTGAAGGCCGGCGGACTGCCCGAGGCATTCAAGGGCAAGGCGCTCGGACTCCTCACGAAGCCCGACAAGAATTCCATCGAATACAAGGCGCTCGAAGCGGCGGCCGCCGCGCGCGGCATTTCGATGCCGCGCCTCATGCTCGAATGCGGCGGCGTCGCTTCGCCGCGCGCGCTGCACGAGGCGCGCTTCCTCGCGGACTTCTTCCCGCACGGCACGGGCTTCCCGCCCGTTGAAGTGGGCACGCTGCCCGAGGATCTGCCCGACGCCGCCGAGCACGTGCAGGCCTTCTCGATCGACGACGTCACGACGACCGAAATCGACGACGCGTTTTCCATCGAGCATCTGGCCGACGGCCGCGTGCGCATCGGCATTCACATCGCGGCACCGGCGCTTGGCATCCAGCGCGGCGACACGGCGGATACGATCGCGCGCACGCGCCTTTCGACGGTCTACATGCCCGGCGACAAGATCACGATGCTGCCCGACGATTTTGTCGACGCCTTCACGCTCAAGGAAGGCGGTCTGCGCCCGGCGCTGTCGCTCTACTGCATCGTGAACCGCGAGACGCAGGAGATCGTCGCGACCGAAACACGCGCCGAGCGCGTATTCGTGAAGAGCAATCTGCGCCACAACACGCTCGACGAGGTCGTCACCGAAGAAACGCTCGCGGCGGGCACGGGCGAGTATCCGCACAAGGACGACATCGCCGTGCTGTGGCCGTTCGCGCAGGCGCTCTTCGAGAAGCGCCAGCAGGCGCGCGCGGGTTACGGCCTGCGCCGCGAAGTCCAGCGCAACACCGACTTCAACTTCTACGTGGAAGGCGAGCATGTGACCATCTCGCCGCGCCGACGCGGTTCGCCGCTCGACATGATCGTCGCGGAACTGGCGATTCTCGCGAACTCCACGTGGGGCGCCTTCCTGCACGATCATGGCGTACCGGGCATCTATCGTTCGCAGCGTGCGTTCGGCGCGCCGAGCGGCCCCAAGCGCACGCGCATGCAGACCAACGCCGCGCCGCACGAAGGTCTCGGCGTCGCGCAGTATGCGTGGAGCACCTCGCCGCTGCGCCGCTATGTGGACCTCGTGAACCAGTGGCAGTTGCTCGCGTGCGTGGAGCATGGTGTCGCCGCCAAGCTCGTCGCGCCGTTCAAGCCCAAGGACGCCGATCTGTTCGCCGTCGTGCAGGGCTTCGACGAGACTTACACCGCCTACGCCGACCATCAGCGCCGCATGGAGTACTTCTGGTGCCTGCGCTGGCTCCAGCAGGAAATGCGCGGTGAGGGCGGCCGCGAGGCGCGCCGCGAATTCCCGGCGAGCGTGGTGAAGGACGACCTCGTGCGCTTTGAAGAAGTGCCCCTGCTTATGCACGTCCTCGCGCTTGGCGTGCACGCGCGTGGTACGCGCCTGATGATGGAGGTGCTGTCGATCGACGAGCTGACCATCGAGGCTTCGGTGCGCATGCTGCGCGTGCTCGACGCGCCCGTCGTGACGAGCGGCGAGCAGGCGGAAGAGGATTCGGGCGAAGACGAAGAGCTGATCGAAGCCGCCGACGAGTCCGCACAAAGCGAAGCGGAAGCCGTCGCGGAAGCGGGCGAAGGCGAAGACGACGCAGCAAGCGATGCGCCCGCGGCAGAAGAACAATCGAGCGAACAGCACGCTACGGAGCCGCGCGAATGAGTGTTAGCGAGTCGAAGCCTGTTGCGCATGCCGACCGCTACGCCGTCGTCGGCAACCCGGTGGCGCACAGCAAGTCGCCGTACATCCACGCGCAGTTTGCGCTGCAAACGGGTGAGCGCGTCGAATACGACCGTCTGCTCGCGCCGCTCGACGGTTTCGTCGAGCACGTGCAGGCGTTTCACGCGGCGGGCGGCCGGGGCCTGAACGTGACCGTACCGTTCAAGCTGGAAGCGCACGCACTGGCGCACAAGCTCTCGCCGCGCGCGGCGGCGGCGGGTGCGGTGAACACGCTGCGCTTCGACGCAGACGGCATCTTCGGCGACAACACCGACGGCTTCGGCCTCGTGCGCGACATCGAGGTGAACCTCGGTGTTTCGCTCGAAGGCGCACGCGTGCTACTGCTCGGCGCGGGCGGCGCGGCGCGCGGCGTCGTGCTGCCGATGCTCGAACGCCGCCCGAGTGAGATCACCATCGTGAACCGCACGGCGCCCAAAGCGCACGCGCTCATCGAGCAGTTCGCAGGCGCGGCGAGTGAGTTTGGTTGTCTGTTGAACGGCGGAGGCCCGCAAGCGGTTGATCCCAAGCCCTACGACGTGATTGTGAACGCGACGGCGGGCAGCCTCGATGCGGCTTTGCCCGAGTGCGACGAACGCGCGTTCGGTACCGGCACGCTTGCCTACGACATGATGTACGGCGCGCAGCCCACCGTGTTCATGCGCCACGCGCAGGCACTCGGCGCGCGCGCGGCTGACGGCCTCGGCATGCTGGTCGAGCAGGCCGCCGAGTCGTTCTTCGTGTGGCGCGGCGTGCGGCCCGAGGGCGCACCGGTGCTGGTGGCATTGCGCGCGCAGTTGGCCGCGCAGGCCACGTAACGCTCAGCGCCTCTCGTACAAAACGGAGACGACGCCATGCGCAGGCAAGCCATCGGTGCGCAAGCCGCGGCGCTCGGCAGCGGCAGCGGGCGGCGCGCGCAGTCGCGAAAACGCCCCGGCGCGCGGCGATGGCTCGCCTGGGGCGTCTGCGTGGTCGCGATTGCGTGGCTTGCCACGCAACTCTTCTACTTCGCGCAAATCGCGCTCTGGAACTTCGTCGATCCGCAAACCACAGCATTCATGCGCACCGACGCCGCGCGTCTTTCCTCCGACCGACCCGATCTTTCAATCCAGCACGAGTGGGTGCCGTACGACCAGATTTCGCGCAACCTCAAGCGCGCGATCATCGCGTCCGAGGACGCGAACTTCGTCAACAACAACGGCTACGAAACCGACGCCATCCTCCAGGCGTGGGAAAAGAACAAGAAGCGCGGCCATATCGTGCGCGGCGGCTCGACCATCACGCAGCAGCTCGCGCGCAACCTGTTCCTCTCGCGCGAGCAAAGCTACATCCGCAAGGGCCAGGAGTTCATCATCACGTGGATGCTGCAGACGCTGCTCGACAAGGAGCGCATCTTCGAGATCTATCTGAATTCGGTGGAGTGGGGCAATGGCGTGTATGGCGCGCAAGCGGCCGCGCGCTACTACTACCGCACGACGGCGGCAAAGCTCACGCCGTGGCAGTCGGCGCGGCTCGCGGTGATGCTGCCGCGTCCCAAGTACTTCGATGAGCATCGCAACTCGGCGTATCTCGCGCAGCGTACGGCAGTGATTGCGCGGCGCATGGGGGCGGCTGAGTTGCCGCATTGAGGCCCGCTGATACGCCCCAACGAAAAACGCGCCGTTTTTTGCGGCGCGTTTTGCTTTCTGGCGAGTGCTCCGATCTTCCGCTTACTGGCGTGCGAGCCGCGCGTTATCCGGCATCGGCATGTTGAAGTTGGTGCGAAACGGATTGATGTCGAGGCCGCCGCGCCGCGTGTAGCGCGCGTAGACGGCGAGCCGGTCCGGTTTGCACTCGCGCAGGATGTCCATGAAGATGCGCTCGGCGCATTGTTCGTGAAAACCCGTGTGATTGCGGTACGAGATGATGTAGCGCAAGAGGCCCGCCTGATCGATCTGCGGCCCGACGTAGTGGATCTGCACGCTGCCCCAGTCGGGCTGGCCCGTCACCGGGCAATTCGACTTGAGCAGGTTCGAAATGAGCGTTTCTTCCACCGGCGCTTCGTCGAAGGCCGCTTTCAGAAGCGTCGGCTCCGGAAGATAGATTTCCGTGTCGAGATCGAGGCGATCGAGCGAGAGGCCTTCGAATTCCTCGAACGGGATCTTGCCGAACGCGCCCGGCTGATCGAGCCTCACCGAAACCGATGCGCCGCAGGCCGCCGTCACGTCGCGTTTGATCGTGTCGCGCACCACGTCGGCGGATTCGAATGGCGTTTGCGCGAACGAGCCCAGATAGAGCTTGAACGACTTCGATTCGATGATGTTCGGCGAATCGGCGGGAATGAAGAACGTGGCGATCGCGATCTGCGGCTTGCCGCGCGCGTTGAGCCAAGAAAGCTCGTAGGCGTTCCAGATATCGCTGCCGAAGAAGGGCAGTCGCGCGCCAATGCCGATCTGCTCGCGCGCGCCGGCGCGAGGGATCGGGAACAGGAGCGAGGCGTCGTATTGCTCGGTGTAGGTGGAGGCCTTGCCGAGCGGAGATTGGTCGGGAGTCATGATGCGTTGGCTTCGGTTGCGAGATTGGTCACGCCGCTTGCCACATGCCCGGTGGCCGTGACCGAGCGCGCGGATTCGCAGTGGCGGATCTGGTCGTCGAAGAAAAAATCGGGTTCGAACTCGCGCAGGAACGGGCCTTTGTCGAGTCCGCCAAGAAACATCGCTTCGTCGATCTCGATGTTCCAGGCCATCAGCGTACGGATTGCGCGCTCGTGCGCCGGCGCCGAGCGCGCGGTGACAAGGGCGGTGCGGATGCGCATTTGCGCGTTCGCGTCGGCGAGCTTCTGCAGACGGTTGAGCGCTGCTAGCAGCGGCTGCAGCGGGCCATGCGCGAGCGGCAGTTCGCGGTTGTCGCGCTCGTGGCTCACGAAGGCGGAAAGGCCCTTGCTCTGGAAGATCTGCTCGGCTTCATCGGAAAACAGCACCGCATCGCCGTCGAACGCAATGCGAATCTCGTGCGCGTTGCGTTCCGCCATTGTCGCCGATTCGGGAAAGACGCGTGCGGCGGGGAAGCCGGCGTCGAGCGCGCTCTTCACGTCGGCCGGGTTCGCGGAAAGGAACAGCGAAGCGTTGAGCGGCTTGAGGTAGTGCCAAGGCTCGCGCCCGCGCGTGAACACGCCGCGCTGGATGTCGAGCCCGTGCTCGCGGCACGAACTGAACGCACGCAGGCCACTGATGGGATCGCTGCGCGAGAGGATCACGACTTCCACGTGATGCGCGCCATTGTTGAGCGCAAGCAGCTTGCGAATGAGCGCGAACGCCACGCCCGGCCGCGCGGGCAAGTTCAGGCGCTCGCGCTGGAGCGCCTCGTAGGCTTGCAGGTTGCCGGCCTCGAACACGTGGTTTTCCTCCTCGAAATCGAAGAGGGCACGCGACGAAATGGCGACGACGAGTTTGTCGGAAAGCGAAACGGACACGATGGCGGCCGGTTACGCGAGGAACAACCGATACGCCGGGTTCTGCGTCTCTTCCCAATGCGGATAACCGAGCGTCGCGAGAAAGCGGCGGAACTCGGCGTCCTCGGCCGCGGGCACCTGGATGCCCACCAGAATCGAGCTGTAGTCGGCGCCCTGGTTGCGGTAGTGAAAGAGGCTGATGTTCCAGTTCGGCGCCATCGACGACAGGAAGCGCATGAGCGCGCCGGGCCGCTCCGGGAACTCGAAGCGGAACAGACGCTCGTCATGCGCGAGTGGCGAGCGGCCGCCCACCATGTAGCGGATATGCTGCTTCGACAGTTCGTCGCCAGTGAGATCGACGCTCGGGAAACCGTGATCGACGAAGGTCTTCGCGATCTGCTGCGACTCGCCGCGGTTGCGGATCTGCACCCCCACGAAGATGTGCGCGCGCTCGGCATCG
>NZ_CAJHCQ010000030.1 GCF_904848665.1 Paraburkholderia hiiakae | reverse complement strand
GGGCCGATGTCGTTCACTGCTGACAAGGACGTGAACGTCGCCAGCGTCAATGGAAAGGTCAACCTGGCGGCGGCCAAGGAAATCATTCTCGAATGCGGTGGTGCGTTCATTAACATGAAGGACGGCAGCATCACGCTCGGCGGTCCGTTCGATCTGTTCTTCAAGACTATTACAGTCCAGAAGAAGGGCAAGGCATCGATGAATACGCCCATGCCGGACCTACCAAAAGAAAAGATTCACAGTGCACAGTTCGTGGTTCGTGATCGCAGCGGCACACCAATTCCAAACTATCCCTATCGGTTGGAAGCGGCGAATGGCCTGACTTGGTATGGCGTTACCGATGAGCACGGAAACACCGAACGTGTATGGACTGCGAGTCCACAGAAGGTGGCTTTGCATCCTCACCATGTGATGGATGCGACGGATGGCGACGACGATCACGACGATAGCTGCGATGTAGCACCTAACAAAGGCGATTAAAAGATGACTGGTTCCACGCCGAATCCCGTTGGCTCAATGTCTAGCGGGCAAAATATGCCCACGCAGCAGGTGACGGTCATAAGTCGCTTGGTTAGCTTCGTGATTTATTGCGCGCCGCGAGACGATCATGGTCTGAATCCAATGTATACGACGCTATATGGTGGTGACGACCGGCATACAGGTGTGACAGATTCGGCATCGTATTTGAATAATATGCCGTATGTGATAGTCGATGCAGACACAAAAAAAGTTATCTATCCGACACCAAGCTCTCACAAGGAATTTGAGAAAATACAGTCCGTGAGTTCAACAAATACGCTGCGTGATGGTCAGCGTAAGATGCATGCACTTCCGCCGATTCATATACCGGACGATGTGAGCAGGATCGCTTTACATATTGCAAATGATTCCTTTCATTACAGTCGGACATTTCAACTCTTTCCGTGGACCGTGCCTGACGTCGCGCATAGCAAGGTGCATATTTATGAGTTGAGATCCGATTTACGGGAGCGGTTCTCCTCGCAGAACCATTTGCCGAATCCTTCTGACAACACTTTGGCGGCCAAACCCGGAGCAGCTGCGGAATATTTTGGCTATCTGGATGGCGATCTGTGGCTCCGCATTAGCCATGAATTCACCGACAGCGATATCACCAGACTCTGCCCGCCAGAAACGATATCGCGCAATCTGCTTGCCGGCGCGAGTCAGGCCAACCCGCTGGCTGGAGTTCATCCACAGACCACTCCAGTTCAACAGGAGGCATTGGGTGGAATGGCTCCGCATGCCGATGGCCTCCATGCTTACGTTGGTCCCATAACAGGTGCGCCTGTAATTTCTGCCCCAACGCCTGCGCCGACTGCGCAGCCAAGCGTAGTGGGGAGTGTGGAACAGGTTCACGTTGATTGGCTGGCTACGCTTGCGCCGATCTACGCAGCAGGTGAGGGATCCCGTTCGATGGCCCCTTTTACTATCGAAATTGGCGATATGGCCATCACGTTAGCCTTTATCTCGCGTGCTTTGGCAAACGCTATCAATACGAGTACTAACACGACAATTCAGCAAGCCTTGCGCCGTACTTCCCCGCGCACCTTCGCAGCAATCCTCAGGGCAGCATGGCGTTTGCACATCGACAAACTTTCGCTTTCAAGCTCGTGGCGCCCCATGTTGGGGTCGCGGCTTCACAAGATGGGCGTTGGCCTCGATGTAACCGAAATTGATGATTCAGTAGATCACGTCAACTTCACGATCCATAACCATAGCCATGCAGATCGCGGCCACGCATTCCCCCAAGGTTCGGGGGGGCAAAAGCTGGCACGTCTCTATCAGGAACTGAATGGCGACAGTGAGGTGATGCACGGCGCGGTCTATACGCCGTGGGTCAACTGGGTAGAGCCACACGACACTCATATGCACATAACGGTGAAAGATGAATGATTTGAATCCTTTGCCCTCGTTGAGATATTCAATGCTGGCAATGATGCAAACGGTAATATTGGTCACATCTGTAATGACTGGGTGTGGTTCCGTCCGGGCGCGGACGATAATAGTTAATGAAATAGGGGTTGAGTATAATTATTTTCTTGAGCCGCAATGCGCTCTTATTATTCGACGTACTATTGGCACGGCTAAAGCTGGCTGGAGTGTCCCAGATTTATGCGACAAATATCGAGCATCGGGGAAGGATGATGTGATCGATATGGCGCCCGGTTCACCAGGGCAGCCGTCGATTCCGATCAGAAAGAGTGACTATATATCCCTTGATGAATTGTCGCCGTGGACTGGGATAGCACCGATTCGTGCATATTATGTGATTTCAAGGAGGCGGGAAGATCCTGATCCCGATGCCGCACCTTCTTATCTGCCATATGATGGATGGAATAAGGTTGAGAATTATATAGCTGTGGACCACGACGGATACGAAGTAAATGTTGAGAATAATAAAAGGACGGGATATAGATTCTACGAATATTTGGGATGGTGTTATTTGGCGACGGAATCAAAACCCAGAATATTCAAATATTTCACACTTTGCAAGGATTCAGAATATAGTGGATTCCCAGAATCCATTAATACGATCAATCGTCCGTGGATCAACATCATGGAGCGGAATACGGTAGATCTAGGTGAACGGATGCCTGCCGGTGGTGAAGTCCGTGGTACCACCCCAATCAAGCCGTTGATCTACTCCGATTTTCCGATCAGTGACAACGGTCGCGTGAGTAGAGGGCGTGCAATGTGCATGGCTGACTGTGCGCCTGGGATGCTCATGAAACTCCTGCATGCCGGACAGAGCATTTGGGGACCGTCTGGCAAGATGCGCGCCGGGAAAGAATAGGAGACTGTTGCGTGATTGATCTCAGTCGTTTCGGTGATGCCAACCGCTCGCTCACCTTCGTCTTCACGGCAGGTCGCGCCGCGCGGAACGAATTGTTCAAATCAGAGCCTCCAACGAAGAAAGTCGGTTTCCGCGTTTCGTTGTCACTTTAACTAAGAATTCAACTAAGCTCGTAATTTTAATTGAAACTGTAAAAATCAAGAGAAATAAAACAGGTGCAGTGTCAACCAAGAAAGCGGAGATGGGGCGCTACGATTATGTTTATGATTCAACTGCGGGCGTTGATGGGACAATTTTTTGGAAGTATTCCCCGCAATACCTGGATGTTACGCACGGGAGGGAGTACAAATGAAGCGAATCATATTTTTTGGCGGACTTTTGATGCTCGCGTCCAATTTAGGGTGTGCTGCTCCTCCAGACGAGAATATGGTGAAAAGTTGCCTTCAGGCGCAGTTCGTCACGTCATCTATTACGATTAATATTCTGAACACAAATGAAATTACTCAAGAGGATGACTATGCGGACGGCTCAATGCAAGCTACATGTTTGAATATCGTGGAGGTGATACAGGCTACGCTGAAGGAAAATCTGATCAGGCATTAATCTATTTTGGTAGACTTTATCGATTATCCGGAGATTTATCCATTGGGGATAACCATGGAATTAAATCGGGAGAATTTAACCCAATTTTAGCGCAATGGAGTATTGCGAAAGGAGGGCGGCAGCAATACTTTTGTATTAGTTTCAATTTTGACGGACTGGGGCAAAGCGGGACTTTTCAAAACGTCCACGGCGGGTATCTGTTGAACACCAAAACCAAGAACCTATATTTTGTCGTACGCGACGTTAAGCTATAGACACCTCCCATGATTCATCTCATCCGTTTTGGTGAGACCACCGACCACGGCGGCGAAGTCATCGCCGCGTCAGAGACGATGCGCTATGAAGGCTTACCCACTGCCACGGCTTCGGCGGAGCTTTGTTACCGATGGAGCAGGAATTCCTGCTTATGTTCGTGGGCGCGATCGCGCTGCTTTGACTCACCGACTCGCTCTTGCATGGCCGCGATTGCGCGTCATCGGGAGCGGGTGCAGTATGCTTGGCCGCGTGATCCAAACGGAGAGCAGGGTGATGAACGAGCAAACGTGGCAAGCAGTGGACGACTGGTTCTGCGACCGGCTGATCGGCCCCGACGACGCGCTCGACGGCGCGCTTGCGGCAAGCGCCAAGGCGGGCCTTCGCGCGATCAACGTTGCGCCGAATCAGGGCAAGTTTCTACATCTGCTAGCGCGAATTCAGGGCGCGCGGCGCATCCTCGAAATCGGCACCCTGGGCGGCTATAGCGCGATCTGGCTTGGGCGCGCGCTGCCCGACGACGGTGCGATGGTGTCGCTTGAATTCAGTCCGGAAAACGCCGCCGTTGCGCGGGCGAACATCGCGCGGGCGGGGCTCGATGCGAAGGTGACGGTCATGACGGGCCTCGCGCTCGAATCGCTCGACGCGCTCATCGCGCAAGGCGAGGCGCCGTTCGACTTCGTGTTTATCGACGCGGACAAGAGCAACAATCCGACCTACCTTGAACGCGCGCTGAAGCTTTCGCGTCCTGGTACGGTGATCGTGGCCGATAACGTGGTGCGTGAAGGGCGCGTGACCGATCCTGCGCATCACGAGGATGACGTGGTTGGCTTGCGGCGCTACTTCGACATGCTGGCGCGCGACAAACGGCTGGAGACGACCGCCGTGCAGACGGTGGGAAGCAAAGGCTGGGATGGGTTTGCGATTACGGTGGTGGGCAGTTAACAAACGCGAGACGCCCATAGGCACACGGCAAAAGCAAAAAGGGCCTGGCGGATAAACTGCCAGGCCCTTCCTTCATATCGCTACGCGCGGTCGATTACCGATCAGAAGTCTGTCGTCATCGAGAACAACACGGTACGCGGCGCACCCATCGTCAGATAGCCGCCATTGGTGGACGACCAGTACGCCTTGTTCGCGAGGTTATACACATTGGCACGGAACGTCGTCGGACGGCCGAACACGTTCGTCGAATAGCGCGCACCCAGATCCACCGTGTCCCACGCCTTGATCGACATGGTGTTGGCCGCATCGAAATACTGCGAACCCGTATGCGTCCAGCGCGCCGAAACCGTGAGGCCTTGAACCCAGGGGATGTCGTATTCGGCGCCCAGGTTGAGCAGGAAACTCGGCACGCCCACCGGCGTCTTGCCGTCGGTCGACCCGCCGTCGGTGTCGAGCTGCACAGCGTTGATATAGGTTGCGCCCGCAATTAAACGCACGCCCTTGTACACCTCGCCGAACACCGACGCTTCCACGCCGCGATGGCGCTCGTTGCCGTTGGCGACATAGGCGCCCGCGCTATTGGTGTACGTCTGCGGCTTTTCGAGCTGGAACAGTGCGAGCTGCGCGCCGTACTTGCCGTTGTCGTACTTCGCACCCACTTCATACTGCTTCGTGCGTTCCGGCGCGAGCTGGTCGCCGTAGTTCGTCGTACCCTGAGGGGCAATCCCGCCTGCCGAGAGCGACTCGCTGCGGTTCGCGTAGATCGACACGTTCTCCCACGGCTTGACCACGAGGCCGAAGAGCGGCGTGGTGATCGAGTCGTTGTAGTTCGACGTTTGCAGCAGCGTGGACGACGAGTAGCCGTTCGACAGAATCTCCTGATGACGCACGCCAACCGTGAACAGCACGCGGTCATGGAAGAAGCCGAGCGTGTCCGAAGCGGAGACGCTGCGCAGCAGGTTCAGCGCAGTGATCGGCGGGTTGCCGTCCATGCCGGCTTGCATCGTCGTGGCCGGATACGGCACCTGCTGCGTGTTGTAGAGATCGGTCGCGAACGGGCCGCCATAGGTCCAGCCCGACTGCGTTTCCACGCGCACGATCGAGGCGCCCGCGGTCACGAAGTGGCTCACGGGGCCGGTGTCGAAGTGGCCGCGCACGCCCGCTTCCGCCGAGGTCGCGCCTTCCTTGCGCACGACGCCGAGGCGCGAGCCGTAGGTGTTCGTGGGATCGGTGTAGTAGGGTGAGAAGTATTCGCCGTGCTCGTTCGTATGGCGCACGCCGCCGGTCACATACGCGGTCCAGCCGGGCAGGAAGTCGTATTCGGCGCGCAGGATGCCAACGGTGTCTTCCGCGTCGCTATACGACCAGGTTTGCGCGTAGTTGTGCGTGGCCGAAGGGACGGTGGGAATCTCGTCGCCGAGCACGTAGACAACGGGGCGGCCGTCCGATACGTGCTGGCGCTGATACATGAAATCGCCTTCGAGACGCAGCTTCTCGCCGCGCCAGTCGAGCGCCACGGCCGTTTGATTGTTGCGGCGCATTTCGCCGTCGATGCTCGTTTCGCCGTCGCGGTTCGACTGGTTCACGCGAATGCCGAACTGGTCGTTGTCGCCGAAGCGGCGGCCCACGTCGATATGCGTGCCGAACTCGCCCGAGGCGCTGCCTTCGAGCGTCACGCGCGTGAGCGGCTTGTCGTCGGCGCGCTTCAATTGCAGATTCACGCTGCCGCCAATCGAGCTGCCGTTGGGCGATGCGCCGTTCAGGAACGCGCTCGCGCCCTTGAGGATGTCCACGCGCTCGAGCGCGGCCGTTTCGACGAGCTGGCGCGGCGTGATGCCGTACAGGCCATTGAGGGAAATGTCGTCGCTGTCGAGCGTGAAGCCGCGAATGACGTACACCTCCTGGAAGTTGCCGTAACCGTAGGCGGTGCGCACGGCCGGATCGTTCGAAAGCACGTCGCCAATCGTGCGCGCCTGCTGGTCTTCGATCAGCTTCGCGGTGTAGGTCGTCATGCTGAACGGCATGTCGATGTTCTTCTGCGAGCCAAGCACGCCGAAATCGCCGCCGCGCGCCACGTGGCCGCCGCCAAAGGTCGGCTGCAGGTCGCCCGGCGACGCTTGCTGGGTCGCTTGCACTTTCACTGCGGGCAGCGTGGCGTTGTTTGCGTCACCGGTCGCGGCGGTGGGTGTCGCGGCAGCAGCTTGCGCGAACGCCGCGGCCGGCAGGCTAAAGGCGACGGCGATGGCGGCGAGGATTGCAGCGCGGGAAGTCGGGAGACGGGAAGGCAAGTTGAAAGGCGAGTGCAAACGAGATACGGACATAAAAAGGGTTCTAGCAAGGTAGCGCTGGCGCCTCGTGATGCCTTGGTGCTGCGCTCAGGCTCCGGGCGAATGGTTATGCTTTGCCGGTCAGACAGGGCTTGCAGAGCTGGCCCCATGAACGGCCCGGAAAAGTATGCGGATTGTATTGCAAATGAGAATGCTTGTTATTTAAATATTGCTGTCAATAGGTGTATTCAGCGTTTACGCAACAATTTCAGCGCCAGGCATTCGATGTGGGCGCAACGAAAGGTTCGAAAATTTCGGGGTCGTAAGACTTGAGCGCGTGTCTTGACACAACGTTGCGCGCTCAACCAATGCGCGACGTGGCCCTTACCGCCGCATGGGCGAAACACGGTTCGGCCCGTTCGCGAGACGGTTTCCATGCGACACCGATAAGCAGATTCGATGCCTTTAGGCAGTCCTTTCGGTGGTTCGCGAGGCGTGCCCAAACCTACAATGGGGCTTCGTGATGATCGACGTCTGGTGAACCGGAAATGACTGAAAAATCGATGCTCGTAGTGAGCGCACACAGCGCGGATTTCGTATGGCGCGCGGGAGGCGCGATTGCCCTGCACAGGAAGAACGGCTATCGCGTGAAAGTGGTGTGCCTCTCGTTTGGCGAGCGCGGCGAGTCTGCGAAGCTCTGGCGCAAGGGCCCCGACATGACCATCGAGAAAGTGAAGGGAGCGCGCCGCGAGGAGGCGCTCGCCGCCGCCGAGATTCTGGGCGCGGAATGCGAGTTCTTCGATCTGGGCGACTATCCGCTGCGCGTTTCGGACGAAGCGCTCCTGCGCCTCGTCGACGTCTATCGTGACGTGCAACCGGCCTTCGTGCTCAGCCACTCGCAGAAGGACCCGTACAACTTCGATCATCCGCTCGCCATGCACGTGGCGCAGGAAGCGCGCATCATCGCGCAGGCCGAGGGCCACAATCCGGGGCAGAAGATCGTCGGCGCGCCGCCGGTCTACGCGTTCGAACCTCACCAGACCGAGCAGTGCGAGTGGATTCCGAATACCTTCCTCGACATCACCGAAGTGTGGGACGTGAAGCGCCGCGCCATCGAATGCATGGCAGGCCAGGAGCATCTTTGGGAGTACTACACGCGTGTCGCGCAGCAGCGCGGCGTGCAGGCCAAGCGCAACATCGGCATTACAGCGAAGCGCGACATTCAATACGCGGAAGGCTATATGCGCCTGACGCCCGCAGTGGTGGGAGATCTGTCATGAAACGCGGCGTAGTCGTCACCCAGATTCCGCGCGCCGACGCGCGCCACATCGAAATCCTCAAGGAGGCCGGCACGGCCACCGTGCACGAGGCGCAAAGCCGCCTCGGCCTGCTCGCCACGTATTTGCGGCCCATTTATTCGGGCGCCGCGATTGCGGGCCCGGCCGTGACCGTGCTCATGCCGCCCTCGGACAACTGGATGCTGCACGTGGCCGTGGAGCAGTGCCGCGAGGGTGACGTGCTCGTGGCCGCGCCCACATCGCCTTGCGAAGATGGCTACTTCGGCGAGTTGCTCGCGACCTCGCTTGCGGCGCGCGGTGTGCGCGGGCTCATCATCGACGCGGGTTGCCGCGATGTGCGCGCACTGAAGGCGATGGACTTTCCGGTGTGGTCGAAGGCGGTTTCGGCGCAAGGCACGGTGAAGGAAACGCTCGGCTCGGTGAACGTGCCGGTGGTGTGCGCGCAGCAGATCGTGCATCCGGGCGACGTGATTGTCGCCGACGACGACGGCGTGGTCGTGGTGCCGTTCGCCACGGTTGCGAAGGTCGTGGAAGCGACCCAGGCGCGCCTCGCCAAGGAAGAGAAAACGCGCGCGGTGCTCGCGAGCGGTACGCTCGGCCTCGACTACTACGGCATGCGCGAGCGTCTGGCCGAAAAAGGTCTGCGCTACGTCGACACGTCAGCAGACGCTTGAGTCCGCTACGTTCGTAAGCAGTCCAACGCACTACAGCAAGAACGAAAACGAGCGCCGCAAGGGCGCTCGTTTCATTTCGTGACTCCATACGGCATTGCGTCATGCGCCTCAGGAAAAGCGCACTAAAGAATGCGGTCCAACGCCTTGGCGAGCCTGCCGACCGCGCCTTCGACGTCATGCAGTTTTTCCAGGCCAAATAATCCAATGCGGAAGGTCTTGAAGTCCTCAGGCTCGTCGCATTGCAGGGGAACGCCGGCCGCGATCTGCAAGCCGGCATCGGCGAACTTCTTGCCGGATCGTATGCCATCGTCGTCAGAGTAGCTGACCACGACGCCCGGAGCCTCAAAACCTTCGGCCGCCACGCTTCTGAAACCCTTGCTAGCCAGCAGCGAGCGAATGCGCTTGCCGAGTTCGATCTGCTCCGCCATCACCTTGTCGAAGCCGTAAGCCTCCGTTTCCTTGATCACGTCGCGCAGCGTCGCGAGACTGTCCGTTGGCATCGTGGCGTGGTATGCGAACCCGCCGGTCTCGTAGGCTTCCATGATCTGCAGCCACTTGCGAAGATCGCAGGCGAAGCTGGTGCTGGTCGTTGCATCGATTCGCTCGCGGGCGAGCGGACTGAGCATAACCAATGCGCAGCAGGGTGAAGCGCTCCACCCTTTTTGCGGTGCGCTAATCAGGATATCGACGCCGCTCGCCTGCATGTCGACCCAGACCGTACCGGAGGCGATGCAATCGAGTACGAACATGCCTCCTACGGCATGCACAGCGTCGGACACCGCGCGCAAATACGCGTCGGGCAGAATCATGCCGGATGCGGTCTCGACATGCGGCGCAAAGACCAGATCCGGCTTGTTTTCCTTGATCGCAGCGACGACTTCTTCGATCGGGGGCGGTGCATAGGCGGCCTGCCTTCCGTGTTCGACCGGGCGCGCCTTCAGCACGATCGATTCAGACGGAATGCCGCCCATGTCGAAAATTTGCGACCAGCGGAAACTGAACCAGCCATTGCGGATGACGAGGCACTTCTTGTTCGTGGCGAACTGGCGGGCAACGGCTTCCATGCCGAAAGTCCCGCTGCCCGGGGCAACCACGACCGACTTCGCGTTGTAGACTTTCTTCAGGGAGGCGGAGATATCTCGCATGACTCCTTGAAAGAGCTGCGACATATGATTGATCGAGCGGTCGGTATAAACCACTGAATATTCGAGGAGTCCCTCGCGGTCGACATTGGGAAGTAAACCTGGCACACTCGCCTCCGATAAAGGATGAACACTGTGAGCAGCATTTGCGATTCGATACTGCTGCAACAATGCAAATATGTTTTTTGCCGCGACGAAAATAGATTCTAACGAAAGCCGTCTGCAGCTAGGGGCATATTTTTATCGGCTATTTGGCGCATGCACGAAGCTTTGGGCGGCCTGTGCGAATGGTGCGATGCGGCAGAGTCAGTGTTTGCCTCACTTGTGCGCGGGCGGCTGCGGATTGTTGGCCGGGTTCGTATCGAACCGGCTCACGCTTTCGATACCCACCTGGTCAGCAAGGGCCGAAAACCGCGCATACAGCGAGTCGGCGGTTTCGCTGTCGTAGACCTCTTCACCGTGAACGTAGACCGCAAACGACTTCAGATACTTCGCCTTTTTCGCGGGATTGCCGATCGTGTCTTTCGTCCATTGATATAACGGATAGCGGCCGCGCCCCTCACGTTCTGCTTCTTCGACGTAATCGGCGAATGCGTCGAACTGACACTTCAAAGAGGCGTTGTATTCGCGCAAGACCGCTTCCATCAAATCTTGGCTCTTATAGGGGCTGCCCGCTCGCAGCGCATCGGCTAACTCGGGCACGACGGCGATACGGACCTGGAATTGCCATGTTTCTGCCATGTATGCCTCCCGCGCTGACAAACAGAATCGTGCCGATGTCGTTCGCCAGGCCGCACGACGCTCAACCCGCGCGCCGTCCCTCGACCACGCGCGTTGCGGGCGCAACATCCATCACCGCGAGCCGGATCGCGTCGATCAGCGCACGCGCCGCAGGCGAGGGCGAGCCCTGCGCGCGCAGCGTGAGGCCGATATCGCGGCGCGTGTGCTGCAACGGCACGTCGAGGATCACCAACTGGCCCGACTCGATTTCGTAATGCAACTGCTGCGCCGAGAGCGCCGTAATCATGTCCGTGCCGAGCAGCAGCCCGCGAATCACGGCGAGATCGGCGGTTTCGACCGTGGGGAGGGGCGGCTTGAGCTTCACGCGCCGGAACTGTGCTTCGAGCAGCCCGCGCGAGGGCGAATGCGTGCGCGAAAGAATCCACTGAGCGTCACGCAGGTCGTTCAGCGAGAGGCCATGCTTTTTCGCGAGTGGATGATCGTGCCGCGCGAGCACGACCATGTCTTCCGACATCAAGCGTTCGTTGCCCAGCCCACTTGCCGCGTCATTCTCGCGCAGCGCGCCGAGCACGAAGTCCACGTCACCCGCGCGCAGGCCCGCAACGAGCAGTTCATAAGCGCTTTCGTCGGTCACCACGCGCACACCAGGATGCTGCGCGGAAAGCCGCGCGATAGCGGCCGGCAGGATCAGCGTGCGGCCCAGAGGCAGCGCGCCCACCGTCACAGCGCCCTGGATGTTGCCGTGCAACGCGGCGATATCGTCGGGTACGTGGCGCAGTTCGTTGAGCGCGCGCCGCACGTGCAGCAGGAAGGTTTCGCCCTCGGCCGTGAGCAGCACGCCGCGCGGCCCGCGATGAAAGAGCGTGACGCCCGAGCCGCTTTCGAGCACGCGCATGGCGCTGCTCACAGCGGGCTGGCTGATGCCGAATGCATTGGCCGTGCTCGGCATGTGGCGGTGCCGCGCCAGCGCGACGAATAGCTGCAGCCGCCGCGTGTTGAGCAGATACGCGGGCAGTGTGCCTTCGCTCAACGCGCGCCGGCGCGCCTGGCGCGCGGCGCACCACTGCGCGAGCTCTTCCAGTTCGCCAAAAATGCGCGCACAGCGCTCGAGCACCACGCGGCCCACGGCAGTGGGCAGCATGCCCGAAGGCTTGCGCTCGAAGAGCGGCGCGCCGAGCGCCGTCTCCAGTTCCTGCACCGAGCGCGTGACGGCCGATTGCGCGCGATACAGGGCGGAAGCGGCGCGCGTGGCGCTGCCGGTGTCGGCAACGAGGCGAAAGGCGCGCAGATGCGCGAGGTTCAGGAGTTCGGGCTGGCTCACGGCGCGATCATGTCGTTTTGGGTGGCGTTTTGGGTGAGATACGTGCCGTGTCTCATGCGGCAACTGCGGCGGCAACTGCGCTCAGATGCAGGCGGTCGACCGAGAGATTGAGGCTCTCCTTCGAAATATGCGTGTGCTCTTTCATCAGCGCTTCGACGCGCGCGCCTTCGCCGTTCACGAGCGCGCCGACAATGGCGTGATGCTGGCGGTGCGCATACGAGAGCATCATGAACTGGCGCTGCTGTGCGGCCTTGTCGAACACCACCGTGCCCGGCGAGACGAATGGAATCTTGTCGTTGAGCCCGAGTGCGGCGCTCACCGCGAGATTGTGCGCCGCTTCCACAATGAGTGCGTGGAAGCGGCCGTTCATCGCGGCGTAGCGCGTTTCCGCTTCGCTGTCGAGCACGCCGGCCGCGAAAATCGCGTCGCCTTCGCGCAGGCAGTCTTCGAGCGCGCGCGCGAGCGCCGCATTCACGCCGCGCTCGGCGACCGTTCGTGCGGCGAGCCCCTCGAGCACGCCGCGCACGTCAATGGCGTTGAGCACGTCGGTCACCGAAAAACGCCGCACGGTATAGCCGCGTGCGCCCGAGCGCTCGACGAGGCCTTCGGTGGCGAGCACACTCAGCGCGTAGCGCAGCGGCGTGCGCGAAATACCGAGGCGCTCGGCGAGCTGGGCCTCGACGAGCCGCTCGCCGGGTTCGAGTTCGCCGGACAGGATGCGCGTGCGTAGCGCCTGCACGATGGTTTGCTGGGTCGTCCCGTTCATGTCATTCGCGAATCGCAGCGGGCGAGGCGCGCGGCGTATGGCGCGCGCGGCTCTTGCGAGTTCGTTCTTTTGATATCTGTTTGGTTTATGAGGGCGCTGCCGGGGTGGATCTGCCGCATTTCCCGCAACGATGTTTCAGGATACCAAAAACCGTTACGGCGCGCGGGTTTGAGCGATCGGCCGAGTGTGCGAAAACGCTCAAAAGCCCTGAATTCATGAGAGAAAGCGGGAAATTCGTGGTTAACCCTTGCTTACGGTTTGAGCGGCGTTTTTGTAATTTCGTATCCCAATTGATGGATCGAAGGCGTCTGCCGACGTATCCGGTCCAGCGCGGCGCGTATGCGCCGCATGAACAGCAGCAGAGGGCAAGATCATGGCAAGAATAGTGGGCGGCATCGGCACATCGCACGTGCCGACAATCGGCATGGCATACGACAAGGGCAAGCAGAACGACCCCGCGTGGGCGCCGCTCTTCCAGGGGTACGAGCCGGTGGCGCAGTGGCTGGCCGAGCGTAAGCCGGACGCGCTCGTGATGTTCTACAACGACCACGCCAACAGTTTCTTCTTCGACTGCTACCCGACGTTCGCGCTGGGCGTTTCCACCAATCACGAGTTCGCCGACGAAGGCGCGGGCAAGCGGGCGCTGCCGGACATCGCGGGCCACCCCGACCTCGCGATCCATATTGCCGAGCAACTCGTGAACGACGAGTTCGACCTCACCATCTTCCAGGACAAACCGCTCGACCACGGCTGCAACTCGCCGCTTTCGCTCATGTTGCCGCACGAAGGCGGCTGGCCGGCGGCGCTGGTGCCGATCCAGGTGAACGTGCTCCAGTATCCGCTGCCGACCGCCAACCGCTGCTACCGGATCGGCCAGGCGCTGCGTCGCGCGATCGAGTCGTTCGAGCAGGATCTCGATGTCGTGGTGGTGGGCACGGGCGGGCTCTCGCACCAGGTGCACGGCGAGCGCAGCGGCTACAACAACACCGAATGGGACATGGAGTTCCTCGACCTGATCGTGAACGACCCGGAGCGTCTAGCACGCATGAAGCACGTGGACTACGTGCGCCTTGGCGGCGCGGAGAGCGTGGAGACGATCATGTGGCTCGCCATGCGCGGGGCGCTGGGCGGCAAGATCCGCGAAGTCCATCGCAACTACTATCTTGCGACCAGCACGGCGATGGCGGTCACGGTGTACGAAGAAGAGGGCCGGCAATGAATCCGCAACTGATTGGCATCGAGGCGCTGACGGGCACCTACCCGTTCGACATTCGCCAGAGCATGAAGGCCATGCGCCTGAATCGCTTCTTCTGGGAAATGCGTCTGCCGCAGGCGCGCGAACTGTGGCTGAGCGATCGCAAGGCCGCCTACGACGCAGCCGCGCTCACCGTCGAGGAGCGCGCGCTCGTCGACGCAACGGACTGGCTCGGCCTCATTCAATACGGCGTGTGCTTTTTCGTGCTGGAGAAGTTCGCGCGCGTGGTGAAGATCACGAATCTCGGCATGTACGCGAGCATGCGCGGCGAAACCCTCGAAGCGTTTCTGAAGACGCGCAAGGTGCCCGACGCGGTCTGAGCGTTCGATTGACCGCTTGATCTCCTGATTTGTTTTTTCGCTCAAGCGGGCGTTTTGCCCGCTCGAGCGCGTTTGACCCGCGTGGCCCACATGCCGCGCGCTTGCTTACGGCTCGCCTGATCTCGGGGTGGCGGGCCGGATAACCTTCGATGCTCGAATAAACAGGTTTGTTCAAAACAGGAGACTTGGAGAATGCAGAATCATAAGCAGTACAAAAAGATTGCATTGGCGATTACGGGGGCCATCGGCGTGATGGCATGCGCGGCACCTGCGTTCGCGCAAAGCAGCGTGACGCTCTACGGCATGATGGACACGGGCATTACCTACGTGAGCAACCAGGGCGGCAAGCACAACGTCAAGATGGACGACGGCGTGAACGGCCCGAACCTCTGGGGCATGACCGGAACGGAAGACCTGGGCGGCGGCACGAAGGCCTTCTTCCAGCTCGTCAACCAGTTCCAGCTGGACAACGGCGCCTTCATGCCGAACAAGAGCCTCTTTAGCCGTACGTCGATTCTGGGCCTGAGCAACGACAAGTTCGGCAAGCTCACGCTCGGTAACCAGTACGACTTCATGACGGACTCGCTGTATTTCGCGGGCGACGATCCGGCGGAACTCTCGGGCCACTTTTACGATTTCCGTGCGGGTCCGTTCCAGAAGCTCGCGCTGCCGAACAACCCGACCGGTGCGTTCGACTGGGACCGCATGGCTGGCGAAACCGTCAACAACTCCGTGAAGTATCTGTCGCCGACGTTTGGCGGTTTCAGCGCCGGCGCGATGTACAGCTTCGGTGGCGTAGCCGGTTCGATCGGCACGGGCAACGGCACGAGCTTCGCGCTGAACTACTCGGCGCATGACTTCGGCGTGAACGCGGCCTATACGAACCTCAAGACCGTTGTGACGGGCGAAGGCGACGTGAGCGTGCGCAACTGGGGTATCGGCGCGCATTACCGCTTTGGCGGCTGGACGACGAATGCGCTCTTTACCACGGTGCATAACTCGGCCAACGGCGGCTCGGTGTATCAGGGGTCGGTCGGCGCGCACTACTACTTCACGCCGGCGCTGAGCGCTGGCGCGTCGTACATGTACATGAAGGGCAACGAAGTGGTCGACAACAATCACGCCCACCAGGTCGCGGCGATCGTCGATTACGCGCTCTCCAAGCGCACCAGCGTGTACGTGCTGGGCGTGTACCAGCGTGCCAGCTCGGGCGGTCTGGCGCAGATCAACGGCATGAACTCCTCGGATGGCGCTTCGAGCGGTCAGAGCCAGGCGGTTGCGCGCGTGGGCCTGCATACGCACTTCTAATGCACGTCTAGCTTCATCTTCTCCGGTAGTTGTTTGACGCCGCCCGATCGCATGATCGTGCGGCGTTTTTTCATGGGTGCGCATCCTTTCACGCAATGCATGCGAATTGGGCAAAATAGCGCCAGTCGAAACAGCACTCGCGTGACGAGAAAGGAAGTGTCATGACGGACACGGTGGATTGCGTCGTGATCGGCGCGGGCGTAGTCGGTCTCGCGGTTGCGCGCGCGTGTGCGCAGCAAGGCTGGGAAACTGTCCTCGTCGAGGCGGAAAACGCCATCGGCACGGGCACCAGTTCGCGCAACAGCGAAGTGATACACGCGGGCATTTACTACCCGCAAGGCTCGCTCAAGGCGCGGCTGTGCGTGCAGGGCAAGCACAAGCTCTACGCGTATTGCGAAGAGAAGGGCGTCGAGTACAGCCGCTGCGGCAAGTTCATCGTCGCGACGCAAGAAGGGCAACTCGACGCGCTGCGCGCGATTCGCGCCGCGGCGGCCGCCAATGGCGTGGACGACTTGCGCTGGCTCGAACGCGACGAGGCGCGCGCAATGGAACCCGCGCTCAATTGCGTGGCGGCGCTCGAATCGCCCTCCACGGGCATTGTCGACAGCCACGGCCTGATGCTCGCGCTGCAGGGCGACTTCGAAGCGGCGGGCGGCATGCTCGCGTTTTGCTCGCCGGTCACGGGCGCCCTCGCGCGGCCGGGCCAGCCGACGCTGCTGAAGGTAGGCGGCGACGAGCCGATGGAGTTGCTCGCCACGCGCGTGGTGAACAGCGCGGGCCTTTACGCGCAGCAGGTAGCGGCTTGCATCGAAGGCGTGCCGGCGCACTCGATCCCGCCCGTGCGCTACGCGAAGGGCAATTACTACTCGCTTACGGGTGCGGCGCCGTTTTCGCGGCTCATCTATCCGGTGCCGGAGGAAGGGGGCCTGGGCGTCCACCTGACGATCGACCTTGGCCGCCAGGCGCGCTTCGGCCCCGACGTGGAGTGGATCGACACGATCGACTACACCGTGGACCCAGGGCGCGCGGCGAAATTTTACGAGGCGATTCGCACATACTGGCCCGCGCTGCCTGACGACGCGCTGCAACCGGGTTATGCTGGCATCCGCCCGAAGCTAGCCGAGGGCGGGCACGGCGGCGACTTCGTGATCCAGGACGCGCGCGAGCACGACGTGTGCGGGCTCGTGAACCTCTACGGCATCGAGTCGCCGGGACTGACGGCTTCGCTCGCGATTGCGGACGAGGTGATCGAACGTCTAAACATGAAATGACTGCAGTAGCGAATCAACGCGAATCACAAGGAGAACATGATGGTCTACGAGATGGCGCATATCACGGTGAGCGCTGGCAAGAACGCTGAATTCGAGGCGGCCGTGGCACAAGCGCTGCCGCTCTTTCACCGTGCGCGCGGCTGCCGCGCGGTGGAGCTGCAGCGCGGTGTGGAAGAGCCGAACCAGTATGTGCTCGTCGTGCAGTGGGATACCGTCGAGGATCACATGGTGCACTTTCGCGAGTCGGCGGACTTTCAGGAGTGGCGGCGCCTCGTCGGCCCGCACTTCGAGAAGCCGCCGGTCGTGGGGCATACGCAGGTCGTGGTGAAGTAAGCGGCTGAGCGCGGCCACGCTGCGCTGCAACGCCAAAAACACAAAGGCGATGGCGCTGGCGGCGGCTGTATTGCTGCCAGCCGCGCTTACGCCTTGATATCGAACCCCTCCACATACGCCGCTGCGTCTTCCCCGTCCCAAACGCGTCCATCGACGAACGGCGCGGTCGCCGCGTCGCCCGGCACCGCGATCCCCATCGCCGCCGCCGCTTGCCCATACAGCGCCGTCTGGTTCAAGCCGCGCGCGATCTCGCGATAATCGCTTCGCCGCGCGAGCATGCCCCATCGTTCGAACTGCGTAAGAAACCACACGCCCTCCGATTCGCGCGGATCGTTCACGCAGCCTTCTTCAAAAAACTTCATGCCCGGCGTGCGCGATGCCACTTGCGCTTCGAGCCGCGCCGCGATCAGCGCAGCGTCCACGCCCAGCATCTCCGGGCGCGCGAGCCACTGAGCGATTTCGCGCCGATTGCCTTCGCCGTCCAGCCAGCGGCACGCTTCGAGCATTGTCTGCACGAGCGCGCGCGCCGTGTTCGGATGGCGCGTCACGAAATCGCGCCTGCAGGCGAGCACCTTCTCGGGATGATCCGGCCAGATCGCCCCGCTTGCGATGATCGTGCGTCCCACGCCGCGCTGCTCGGCGAGCCCCGGCCACGGCTCGCCCACGCACAGGCCGTCGAGGCGATCTTCTGCGAGCGCGGCCACCATCTGCGGCGGCGGTATCACCACACTCTCGATGTCGCGCAGCGGATGCACACCTTGCGCAGCGAGCCAGTAATAAAGCCACATCGCGTGCGTGCCGGTGGGAAAGGTTTGCGCGAACACGGGCTTGCGCTCAAGTGTCGCGAGCGCACGCGGCAGCGAGCCGTGTTCGGCGAGCGCGTCCGCGAGACGGTTCGAAAGCGAAATTGCCTGGCCGTTGCGGTTGAGCACCATCAGCACGGCCATATCGGTTTGCGGGCCGCCAAGGCCGAGCTGCACGCCATACACGAGCCCGTAAAGCGAATGCGCGGCGTCGAGTTCGCCTGCAAGCAGCTTGTCGCGCAGCGCGGCCCACGAGGGCTGGCGCGAGAGTTCGAGCGTGAGGCCGTGCGCGTGGCCGAATTCGAGCAGCTTCGCGGCGACGAGCGGCGCGGCGTCGGCGAGCGGCACGAAGCCGATCTTCAGATGGGTTTTCTCGGGCGCGGCGAGCGTGGTGGTGGCGTTCATGGTCGGTCCTGCACTTCGCCCGCCGCGACGATCTGGCGGGCGACCTCGGCGAGCTTCACGCTCTGGTTCATCGCGCGCTTGCGCAGCGCCGCGTAGGCGGCGGGCTCGGTCAGCTTCTGTTGCTCCATCAGGATGCGCTTGGCGCGGTCGATCAGCTTGCGCTCGGCCAGTTCGTTCTCCGCCTGCGTGAGACGCTCGCGCAACTGCGCTTCCTGCGCAAAGCGCGCGAGCGCGACTTCGAGGATCGGCGCAAGGCGCTCGCTCGCGAGCCCTTCCACGAGATAGGCGGTCACACCCGCACTCACGGCCGAGCGGATGAGTTGCTGGTTGGCGTCGTGGCTGAACATCAGCACCGGACGCGGTGCGGTGGCGTTCATCACCGCGAGCTGTTCGAGCGTGTCGCGCGAGGGCGACTCGGTATCGATGATGATGACGTCGGGCCGCTCGCGCTCGACGACGCGATGCAGCGCCTGCGGTGTCGCGGGCTCGGCGAGCATGTCGTAGCCGAGCTTGGCGAGCGCGTCGCGCAGGTCGCCGATAGGTTTGTCGGTGTCGGTTACGAGCAGTACGCGCAGCATGGGGTTTCGGTGGTCGTCGGCATGACGTCTTCGACGGTTAATCGGTGCATTGCGCGCCATCGCTGGGCGCGCATGAGGTCTCAGCAAGGTATGTGCCAGTTGGTCTATTGGCTGGAGAGCCTTGCCGGACGGAGCGTTGTGCACCGCAGCAGTGCGGGTGCCGGCGAGGCGCACTCAGTTGGCGCAGCGGTTGCGGGCGATGCACGAAAAGGTGCGGGAAGGGCGGCCCGCATCGGCCAGCCAAACCCGGCTTTTGTGACGAAGGTATTTCAACTATTCTTTTTAGCTTACGCAGTCGGCTCCACGATTCCCAGCGCCCGCATTCTCACGACAATTAACCGGCCAAAGGACATGGAAGGACCTGCTTCCACCCACGCACAGCCCGCAAGTGCAATCGCAAGCCGGCGATGGCTGCGCTGGTTCCCTGGTGTCACGCTGTTCAAGACCTATCAACGCGCCTGGTTGCTCAACGATCTCGCCGCGGGGCTGGTGCTGACCACGATGCTCGTGCCGGTCGGCATTGCGTACGCGGCGGCGTCTGGCGTGCCCGGTGTCTACGGTCTCTACGCGACGATCATTCCGCTGCTGGCCTATGCCGTTTTCGGGCCTAGCCGCATTCTCGTGCTCGGCCCCGATTCCGCGCTTGCTGCGCCCATTCTCGCGGTGGTCGTGCAGGTGGCCGGGGGCGACCCCGCGCGCGCCATCGGCGTGGCGAGCATGATGGCGATCGTTTCCGGACTCGTCTGCATCGTCATGGGGCTCTTGCGCCTCGGCTTCATCACGGAACTGCTTTCCAAGCCCATTCGGTACGGCTACATGAACGGCATTGCGCTAGCCGTGCTCATTAGCCAGTTGCCGAAGCTCTTCGGCATCTCCATCGACGAGCAGGGCCCGATGAGAGACCTATTTAGCCTCGTCCACGCCGTCGCACGCGGCGAGGCTAACGGGTATAGCTTTGCCGTGGGCGCGGGAAGCCTCGTGCTGATCCTGCTGCTCAAGCGCTTCGACAAAGTGCCCGGCATCCTGATCGCCGTGATCGTGGCCACGCTCTCGGTCAGCCTCTTTCACCTCGACAGCCTCGGCGTCAAAGTGCTGGGCACGATTCCCCAAGCGTTGCCCGGGCTCTCGCTGCCGTGGATCGCCAACGCGGACCTCGTCAAGATCGTCCTGGGCGGCGCGGCCGTCGCGTTGATCGCCTTCGCCGATACGAGCGTGCTCTCGCGCACCTATGCGGCGCGCTTCCATGCGCGCGTCGATCCCAATCAGGAGATGGTGGGCCTCGGCGTGGCCAATTTCGCGGCAGGCTTGTTCCAGGGCTTTCCGATCAGCAGCAGCGCGTCGCGCACACCGGTTGCCGAAGCCGCGGGCGCACGCACGCAGCTAACCGGCGTGGTGGGCGCGCTCGCGGTGGCGGCGCTGCTCATGGTCGCACCCAATCTGTTGCGCTATTTGCCCAATAGTGCGCTCGCCGCCGTGGTGATCGCCGCCGCACTCGGGCTCTTCGAAATCGCGGATCTCAAACGCATCTACCGCATTCAGCAGTGGGAGTTCTGGCTATCGATCGGCTGCTTCGTGGCAGTCGCGGTGTTCGGGGCGATTCCCGGCATTGGACTCGCCGTGTTGATCGCCGTGATCGAATTCCTCTGGGACGGCTGGCGGCCCCACTTCGCGGTGCTCGGCCGCGTGGAAGGCGTGCGCGGCTATCACGATATCGAGCGCTATCCCGCAGCCGTGCGCACGCCGGGACTCGTGCTGTTTCGCTGGGACGCGCCGTTGTTCTTCGCGAACGCCGAGCTGTTTCAGCAACGCCTGATCGAGGCGGTGGAAGCGTCGCCTACACCGGTGCGCCGGGTCGTGGTGGCGGCGGAGCCCGTGACGAGCGTAGACGTCACGTCTGCCGACATGCTGCGCGAGCTGACCCAGGCGTTGCGCGAGCGCGGCATCGCGTTGCATTTCGCGGAGATGAAGGACCCGGTGCGCGACAAGCTCAAGCGCTTCGATTTGCTTGAAGACATCGGCCCGGACCGCTTCGATCCAACCGTAAGCAGTGCTGTGGATCGCTATGTTGACGAGACCGGCCTCGCGAATGACGAGGCCGGCCCGCGTGAGGGGCAGTAGCGCGATGGAAGTGCGTTGCCGGTCTCGCACCGGAGTTCGCCACGCTCGCTGACTCAAGCGCCGGGCTTGAGCACCACGCGAAAGCGCGCTTTCCCGCTTATCATCCGCTCATAGGCTTCTGCCGCGCGCGACAGCGGATATTCCTCGATCATCGGCTTCACGCCTGAGAGCGCGCTAAATGCCAGGGTCTCCTGAGAATCGGCGGCGGTGCCCGAGGGCCAGCCCTGCAACGAGTGGCGGCCCATGATGAACTGCGTGATCGGCACTTCCACGGGCTCCTGCGAGACGCCGACCATGATCAGCTTGCCGTTCAGGCCAAGGCCGCCCAGCGCGGCGCTCATGGCCCGTCCGCTCGTGGCCGTGGCGAGGATCACGCGCGCGCCGCCCAGCGCGAGCAAGGCCTGTGCGACGTCCTGCGAGGCGCTGTCGATGTAGTGATGCGCGCCCAACTGCTTCGCGAGCGGCGCCTTGTCCTGCCCGCGCGCGATGGCCACGGTGACGAAGCCCATTTTGCGTGCGTACTGCACGCCGAGATGGCCGAGCCCGCCAATGCCGAGGATCGCCACGACCTCGCCCGCGCGCGCGCCGCTGTGGCGCAGCGCGTTGAAGGTGGTGATGCCGGCGCACAGAAGGGGCGCGGCGTCGACGTCGGAGAGGTCGTCGGGCATGCGCGCGAGCGCTTCCTGCGGCGCCACCATGTAATCGGCATAGCCGCCGTCGTAGCTGATGCCGGGAATCTGTCCGTTCTTGCAGAGCACGAAGTCGCCGTGGCGGCAGTGTTCGCAATGGCCGCAGTGGCCGCCGTGCCAGCCCACGCCGATGCGTTGCCCGACCTTCCAGTCCTCGACGCGCGCGCCAAGCTTTTCGATCACGCCCGCGATCTCGTGGCCGGGCACGCGCGGAAACTGCAGACCTGGCCAATGGCCTTCTTTCGTGAGCGAATCGCTATGGCAGATCCCGCAGGCCTGCACTTTGACGAGGACGTGTCCTTCCGGTGGCTCCGGAATATCGCGCTCGACCAGTTCGAGCGGGGCGCCCGGTTTTGCTACCTGTACTGCGTGCATCTTTGCCATCGTCTGCTCCTGGGAAAGTGAGGTTTCCGCCGGTGATGTCGTGGCGACGTGCGACTACCGCGACATTGTAGGACGATGGCATGGGCGCTTCGCGTTGCGCGGCGTGGGGACTGGCGAGAGATGTTCGATAGCGACGATAGTCGAGCACCGATAGCGCGCTGGCGAGTCGACCGATGAGCGTGCACATTGGGAGCGTCTTCGTTATCGCTACAACGACGCTCCCACGCGCCCCGTCCGTTAGCTGGATCGCGTGCGTTTGCGCGGCTTCACCAGTCTTTCCACCGCGCCCTCCGTAACCTGCTTGAACAACTCGACATTCGCATAAGCGCGCGCAGCGAGCATGGCACCGTAGACCAGCGATACGAGCGTTGCCGCCTCGGCGTGAACCGACGAGTCCAGTTTGATGAGATCGCCCTTCACGCCGGACTCGAGCACCTGCTCGAGCCACGAAGTCAGGTTGTCGAAGAACGTCTTCACCCCCTGCGCCACTTCTTCCGGCAGCGAAGGAAGCTCGGCGCCGAGCATGCCCGCGACACAGAACGGCGCCGTGTCGTCCGCGATGCAGCGCTCCCAATGGCCGATGTAGGCGCGTAACTGTGCGATGGCGTCAGCGCCGCTTGCCTCGAGCGACGCGACATCGGCGGCGAACGCTTCCCGCCACGCGTTCAGCACAGCGATAACGAGATCCGTCTTGGCGGGGAAATGGTGGTGAATGCTCGCCTTGCGAATATCGATCGCATCTGAGATGTCGGCGTAGCTAAACCCGTTGTAGCCGCGCCGCATGATGAGTTGCCGTGCCGCCGCAATGATCCTGTCGGCCGTCAGTTCTCCACTTGCCGTCATGTTGCCTACCATCTAGTCGGTTGAATGCTCGTTAGTTTATGCGGACCAGGGCGCAATTACCAGGCACGAAGTTTTTATTGCATCTAAGCCATCCTACTAGTAGGATGGCTACATCGAGCAGCTAACGTCCCGTCGAGTTCTCGGTCCCTCGTCCTCTGGAGCATGAAAATGAAACTTTCCTCATACGTAACCCGCATCGCCGCCGCTGTTGCCCTTTCCGCCGCCGCTCTCGGCTCGCAGGCCGCCACGGTCGCGCCGGTCAAGAACATCGTCCTTGTACATGGTTACTTCGCCGATGGATCGGGCTGGCAGGCCGTGTCGAAGATCCTCACGCGCGACGGGTACAAGGTCTCCGTGGTGCAGGAGCCGGAAACCTCGTTCGACGACGATGTGAAGGCGACCACCCGAGTCGTCGATGCTCAGGACGGCCCGAGCATCCTTGTCGGTCACAGCTATGGTGGTGCGGTAGTGACCCAGGCCGGCAATGACGACAAGGTCGCGGGTCTCGTCTACGTGGCCGCCTTCCAGCCGGACACGGGAGAATCGCCGCTCGAACTCACCAAAAAGACGCCGCCGGCGACCACGGCGATCAAGGCCACTGCCGACGGCCACCTGTACATCGATCCGGCAAATTTCCACGAAGACTTCGCCGCCGACTTGCCCGCCCCGGAGGCGCGCTTCATGGCCATCTCGCAGGTGACGCCCGCCGCGCAATCGTTCGGCGTTCCGATCACGCACGCCGCCTGGAGAACGAAGCCGAGCTGGGCGGTCGTAGCGACTGCGGACCGCGCGATCAATCCCAATCTGGAACGCTTCATGACCCAGCGCGCAGGCAGCAAGACGGTCGAGATCAACTCGAGCCACGTGGTCTACATGTCGCATCCCGCCGAGGTCGCGAAGCTCATCGAGCAAGCCGCAGCGCAGTCCAGCAAGGAATGACGAAGCGTGACTCGCCGCCTGCGGCCGCGATACGGTCCGGGGCGGCTCAAATTTCCACCCCGATGTCACACGCGGCCCAGGCTATCTCGTCAAGTCATGGCAACCCAACCGAAAGGAGATGAAACCATGACTGCCAAGCTCGATCTGTTCGCCGCTGCTCCGACCCTGATGAAGTCCTGGATGGGCACGTCGCTCGCCGTGTCCGGAAGCCTCGAACCGAGCCTCATTGCGCTGGTAGAGGTGCGCGCGTCGCAAATCAACGGCTGCGCGAACTGTCTTAACATGCATACCGCCCATGCACGCGAGGAAGGCGAGACCGAACAGCGCCTCTACCTGCTTTCCGCCTGGAAAGAAGCGCCGTGCTACACGGATCGCGAGCGCGCGGCGCTCGGCTGGACCGACGCCCTCACGCGTCTTTCCGAAGGCCACGCGCTGGAGCAGGCGCGCGCGGCGCTCATCGACCACTTTACCGAGGAGGAGCAGGTGAAGCTCACGCTGATGATCAACGTAATCAACGGCTGGAACCGCCTTGCGGTCGGCTTTGGCCTGTGGGTCGATCCTGCGGCGGCCAAGGCCATGGCCAGCAAGACGGTCGCCGCATGACAGACGCGGGCCTGAAGGATGCCGCGGCGAGTTTCGACCCGCTGCGGCGCAAGCTGATCCGCGTGGCGTACCGCATGCTCGGCTCGGTCGCCGACGCCGAGGACATCGTGCAGGACGCGTTTATCCGGTGGGCGGATGTGGACCGCGACGAGGTGCGCGTGGCCGAGGCCTTCCTGCGCCGTATGGTGATGCGCATGTGCCTCGACCAGCTCAAGTCGGCGCGGCATCGGCGCGAAACGTATGTCGGCCCGTGGCTGCCGGACCCGGTCGTCGAAGAGGACGAGCAGGAGGACGTCACGCTGCCGCTCATGCTCGCGCTCGAACGCCTTTCGCCGTTGGAGCGCGCGGCGTTCCTGCTGCACGACGTGTTCGGGCTGGAATTCGACGAAGTCGCGGCCACGATCGGGCGTGAAAGCGCCGCATGCCGCCAGCTCGCGGCGCGCGCCCGGGCTCACGTGCGGGAAGCGCGGCCGCGTTTTCATGTTGAGAAGGCGCGCGGCCTCGAACTGGCGCAGGCGTTCTTCGCGGCGTCGCGCAGCGGCGACATGAGCGCGCTCGGCGCCATGCTCGCCGACGACGTGAGCCTGCATGCGGACGGCGGCGGCAAGCGCCCGGCGATCGGCCACCCGGTGTTCGGCTTCGAGAGTGTGATGAAGTTGCACACACAACTAGCCGACGTGTTTCGCAAGAACGGCTCGACGCTCGTGCGCGCGGGCTTCATCAACGGGCTGCCCGGCTTCGTCACGCGCGAGGCCGATGGCGAGTTGCAAACCACCGCGCTCGAAATCGAAGGCGGCAAGGTCACGGCCATTTACGTCATGCGCAATCCGGACAAGCTGCGGCATCTGCACTAAACGGCGGGGTGCGGCGACGCCGCCATCGGGCACAAACGTTCCAGACTTGCAGCCGCGTCTCGCGGATCATGAGTGCCTCGAAAAAGGAGGCAGCAAGCATGTTCGATACGAAAGTGGCGCTGGTCGTGAGGGAAAATCTCGCGGTCTGGCAGAAGCTCAACGTGACCGCATTTCTCGCAACGGGCATTGCGGCCGCGGTTCCCGAAGCGCTTGGCGAGCCCTACGAAGACGCGCGCGGGCAGCGTTACGGCAGGATGCTGGGCCAGCCGATGATGATCTATGGCGCGGATGTTGGCGGTTTGCAGGCGGCGCTGCGGCGCGGCGTGTCGCGCGAGCTCACGATCGTGCCATATGTGCACGCCATGTTTTCGACGGGGCACGACGCGGCGAACCGCGAGGTATTTCGCGCCGAGGACCCGGAGCATCCCGATCTGGTGGGAATCGCGCTATACGGGCCGAAAAACGCCGTGGACAAAGCCGTGAAGGGGCTGGCGCTGCATCAGTAAGCGACCGGCGGCGTATCGCAACTCACTGCCGGGTCCGCCGAAGCCCGCCGTCGCCGCCTGCATGGCTTTCTTTAGCTCGCCTTGCGCACTGGCGGAAAGCGACGCTTGCTGTTTCCCATGGGAATACGGCGGAAGCGCTCCTTCTTGTGTTCTTCCTCGAAGTGCGAGAGCGAGAGCTTGACAAGGTCGCTGCGCGAGACGATGCCCACGAGCTGCCGCGATTCCCGGTCGGCCACCACGGGCAGGCGTTCTAACCCATGAATCGCGAGACGCGTGGCGATCTGCCGGCAGGTCTCCGCGGGAAGCGCCAGGTCAGGAGAACGTTGCGCGAGCAACGAGGCGAGCGGCGTATCGAGTTCTTCGGTGGCTGCGCTCGCGCGCACGGCGTCGAGCATCGCGCGATCCACCACGCCGAGGACCGCGCCGTCGCGCAGCACCGGGAACGCGCGGCGCTGTTGCGTCGAGCCGAAGTAACGGTCGAGTGCATCGCGCACGGTGACGTTCGCGTCGATCGTATCGACATTGCGCGTCATCACTTCATCGACGTAATGACGCTCGAGCGGATCGACGCCGTACTCGCGATAGATGTGATAGCCGCGGCGCGCGATCTTCTCGGTCATGATCGAGCGCTTCATGACGACGGTTGCGAAGCCGTGCGCGACCAGCGTGGCCGTGAGGAGCGGCAGCAGCGCATTGGTGTCGTGCGTGAGGCCGAATGCGAACACGATGGCCGTGAGCGGCGCGCCGAGCGTGGCGCCGAGCGTCGCCGCCATGCAGACGAGCGGCCACAGCGCCGGGTCGCTGCCGGGCAGCACGTGGCTCAGCACCGAGCCAAGCCCCGCGCCGAGCATGAGCAGCGGCGCGAGCACGCCGCCCGAGGTGCCGGAGCCTAGCGCCACGACCCAGATCACGGCTTTCACCACCAGAATCGCAATGGCGACCTGCAGAATGATGTGCTGATGCAGCAGGTCGCCGATCACGTCGTAGCCCACACCGAGCGCGCGCGGCTCGATGAAGCCGCCAATGCCCACCACGAGACCGCCGATAGCCGGCCACCACGACCAGTGCGGCGGCAGATGGCCGAACAGGTCCTCGACCTTGTAGAGCGCCGCCGAAAGCCCCGATGCGAGCGCGCCCGCCAGCAGCCCGGCAATGATGCATGAAAAGAGCGCGACGGCGTGCGGCGGCAGGGTTTGCATGGGAAAGAGCGGCGCGGTGCCGAAGAACACAGCGCGCGCGAAGCCTGCCACTGCGCACGCAAGCGCCACGGGCAGGAAACTGCGCGGGCGCCATTCGAACAGCAGCAATTCCACGGCGAGCAGCACGGCTGCGACCGGCGTGCCGAACACGGCCGTCATGCCCGCGGCCGCGCCCGCCACGAGCAGCGTCTTGCGCTCGGCGGAGGTGACGCGCACGCACTGCGCGAGCAGCGACCCGAGCGCGCCGCCCGTCATGATGATCGGGCCTTCGGCACCGAACGGGCCACCGCTGCCGATCACGATGCCCGACGAAAGCGGCTTGAGCACGGCCACCTTTGGCGACATCTTGCTCTTGCCGAAGAGAATGGCTTCGATGGCCTCGGGAATGCCGTGGCCGCGAATCTTCTCGGAGCCGAAGCGCGCCATCATCCCGACGATCAACCCACCCACCACCGGCACGACGATGACCCACGGCCCCAGCGTGTTGAGCGCGGGCGAGCGGTCGGCGAACGAGAACTCGCCGAAGAAGAACAGGTTCGTGAACCAGTGGATCAGGCTCAGCAAGACGAACGCCGCGAGCGTGGCCAGTACGCCAATCACGGCGGCCAGCACGCTGATGCCGGGCAGGCGTGCGTTCGCCGAAAAGTCGCGCTTGTGGGAATCGTCGGAATGCATGGTCTTTAAAGATCGATACGCGGAATGGTGAATGCGCCGTCGAGCGACTTCAACTCGGCGCGATGCAGTTCGGCCAGGCGCGCGAGCAGCTTTTCGCCGGCGGCGAGCAGATGCACTTCCACCTGGCGGCGGTCCCGCTCGCTCACGCGGCGCTCGACGAGTTCGATCGCCTCGCAGCGCGAGACAAGCGCAACCACGCCGTGATGCTGCGCCTGCAAGCGCTCGGCCAGCTCGCCAATGGTCGCCCACGTGCGGCCGGGGTAGCCCTTCACATGCAACAGCAGGAGGTATTGCAGCGGCGTAATGCCCTCGGCCTGCGCGGCCTGCTCCGAAAAACGCTCGAAACGACGCATCTGGTAGCGAAATTCGGAGAGCTGTTCAAAGTCGACCTTGTCGAGATCGCGCGCGCTTTTTTTCATTGGGAGTCCATGGAACAGTTTAGTCTCCTAATATATCACGACATGATATTTTTTCCCGAAAACGCCCGTCACATCAGCGTCGCGGCCAGGTGTATTGTCAGCGACGCTGAGCGAAAATCCGCTCAGGCCGGCGCCTGCTGCGACGTCTTCGCCTGGTGATAGAGCCCCGAGATCAAATCGGCTTGCGTGATGATGCCCGCGAGCCTGTGTTCGTGATCGACCACGGGCACATGATGGTGCCCGCGGCCCGCGAAAATGCGTACGAGTTCGACGATCGGCGTCGTGTCCGCGACGGTCAGCACATGCGTGGTCATCAGCGTGCCGACGTTCTGGCCGGACTCCGCGTGCGGCCGGAACAGACGCGAAATCGCATGGAGCATGAGACGTAGCGGATGCCGGTCGCGCCCGTCGTCGGCGAGGTCGGCGCGCGTGACGATGCCCTTCACCTGGCGACGCGCGTCCACCACGGGGAGTGCCTTCACGTCGTGGCGCTTGAGCAGCGAGCGCGCTTCGCCTACGGTCGTAGCCGGCGCGATGCTCACGACATTGGCCGACATGACGTCCGCGCAGGTCAGTTCGCCGAAGCTGCGCGCGTACGCACGGATCTCGGCGTCCTGGAGCACGGCTTCGAGGTCGTCGGTGTCGATGTCGAGCATTTCGTCGCGATCGCGCAGCACGGCTTCGAGGTCGGCGCGGGTGAAACCGGCTTGCGCGGGCGCGGGCCCGGCGACGCTCGGGCGTCGCGCGGCGTGCGGGTAGCGATGCCCCGTGGCGGCGTGATAAACGAGCGCGCCGCCGAGCAGCAGGAACGACTGCAGCGCAACGGGCACAAACACGAACTCATAACCGAGCGCATGCACGGCCGGACCGCCCAGCACCGCGGTGAGCGCGACCGCGCCCGAAGGCGGATGGACGCAGCGCAGCGTAAACATCGCGACGATGGCCACGGCAACGGCCACGGCGGCGGCCGGCACGGGGTCGTGCAACCACATCGCCGCGGTGACGCCGACGGTGGCGGAAACGAGGTTGCCGCCGATGATCGACCAGGGCTGCGCGAGTGGGCTGGCGGGCACGCCGAAGAGCAGCACGGCCGAGGCGCCCATGGGGGCGAGCAGGAACGGAATGCTCGGGTCACCGCCAGGCAGCCGGTGCGCCAGCGCGCCGGTAAGGGCGATGCCGACCAGCGCGCCGCCGCCTGAGCGCAGGCGCTCGCGCCATGTGATGGTGACCCCGGAGGGGGCGAAACGGGTAAGCCAGCGAAGGACCTTGAAGCGTGACACGATTCGGAACGGAGTTGAACGATTCTGGAGCGCAGACGGCCGACGCCGCCCAAAGAACGGAGATTATATCGCGATGTGATATATGTCGCGACACTACGTCGCGGCGGTGTTGTGCCCAGGGTGCGGCGTGGACGGGCAATTTGGGGGAAGCAACAACAGCCGCGCAGCGCGTGGAGGCGGGCGAGGCAGGGGATGGGAGCGCCGCCGCAGGCGCGGCGACGCTTTTTTCAGGCTGGCTGTCGGTTCGACCTGAAGCCGGTATTAGCTGGCATTAACCCGCATGTGGCGGCTGACCCGCGAAACGCGGCGCAGGCGCAGCGTTGGGATGGCCGTCGGGGCGGCGGTGATGGGCGCCATTCGCGTTGGCGTTCGCGTTCTGGATGCGGTTCGGTGCGGGCGGCGGGCGATGCTGGGCGGTGTGCACCGGCGGATGCCCGCCCGGCTGCGGCCGGTAGCCATGCGGCGGCGTGCCGTGCGGCTGCATCGTTACGCGCACGCGTTGGGGCTCGGGCATGCGTGCGTGTTGCATCGGTAGATGGCCTTCGTTGTGGGCCATCACCACCCGCAATTCCCCGCGGCGGTGCAGCACTTCGCGGCGCAGGTCGCCGTGGCCGTAGAGGCGGCGCTGGCGGTGGCCGTCCGGTCCCACGATCCAGATATACGTACTGCCGCCGGCGTAGACCACGTCGCGGTCGAGCGCGACCGAAACATACGCATCGTAGGGCTGCGGCACATAGACGGGCTGCGCGACGACGACAGGCGGGGTAGGCGGCGGTGGCGCGGCAACCACGACCGTGGGGCGCGCGGGTGCGGTGGCGACGCGTGGGCTGCTGACGCAGCCGCTAATCAGGAGGGTTGCGCCCAGGGTTGCGAACAAGACAAATGCAGATGGCAGAGCGCGTGGTTTCGCGTTCAAGCGGGACTCCGGAATGAGTGGTTGCTGGTCCCGTGTGTTAACGGCAAATGCCCGGGGGGCTTGAGAAAGCGCTTCTCGATGCAGGGCGGCTTCCGCGTCAGGTCATCCGTTTTTCGCATACCAGCCTTTCCAATTTGTGATTTTACGATGGCATATCGGCTTCCTATACTCGGCCGCGAAACGTCAGATTTCGCACCGATTCCGGAGACAGCCCCACCATGAACGCCCCAGACCGTGCCGCCGTAGAAGCCGCATCGCTAGCCGCATCCGTTTCGCTCGACGACAAATACACGCTGGAAAAAGGCCGCGTGTACATCAGCGGCACGCAGGCGCTGGTGCGCCTGCCCATGCTGCAAAAGGCGCGCGACCGCAAGGCCGGATTGAATACCGCAGGCTTCATCTCTGGGTATCGCGGCTCGCCGCTAGGCGCGCTCGACCAGTCGCTATGGAAGGCGAAGAAGCACCTCCAGGCGCACGACGTCGTGTTCCAGCCCGGCGTGAACGAGGACCTCGCCGCCACCGCCGTGTGGGGCACGCAGCAGATCAATCTGTGGCCCGGCGCGCAGCGCGACGGCGTGTTCGGCATGTGGTACGGCAAGGGCCCGGGCGTCGACCGCACCGGCGACGTGTTCAAACACGCGAACTCGGCGGGCAGCGACGCGCGCGGCGGCGTGCTCGTGCTTGCGGGCGACGACCATGCGGCGAAGTCGTCTTCGGTGGCTCACCAGTCGGAGCACGCGCTCATCGCTGCGGGCATCCCCGTGCTGTATCCCGCGAACGTGCAGGAATATCTCGACTACGGTCTGCACGGCTGGGCCATGAGCCGCTATTCGGGCCTGTGGGTCGCCATGAAGTGCGTGACCGACGTGATCGAATCGACCGCGTCGATCGATCTTGACCCGGATCGCGTGGAGATCGTCACGCCCGCCGACTACACCATGCCCGAAGGCGGCCTCAATATCCGCTGGCCCGACACGCCGCTCGTTCAAGAAGCGCGCCTGCTCGACGAGAAGTGGTACGCCGCGCTCGCCTACGTGCGCGCGAACCGCCTGAACCGCGTGGTGATCGATTCACCGCGCGCGCGCTTTGGCATCATGACCGCGGGCAAGGCGTATCTCGACGTGCGCCAGGCGCTCACCGACCTCGGCCTCGACGACGAAACCTGCGCGCAGATCGGCGTGCGCGTGCTCAAGGTAGGCTGCGTGTGGCCGCTCGACGCGCAAGACGCACGCGGCTTCGCCACGGGACTCGAAGAGATTCTCGTGGTGGAGGAAAAGCGCCAGATTCTCGAATACGCGCTCAAGGAAGAGCTATACAACTGGCGCGAGGACGTGCGCCCCAAGATCTACGGCAAGTTCGACGAGCGCGACAACGAAGGCGGCGAATGGTCGGTGCCACGCGGCAACTGGCTGCTGCCGGCGCACTACGAACTCTCGCCCGCGCTGATCGCCAAGGCCATTGCGCGGCGTCTCGCGCGCGCCGACGTGCCCGAGGAAGTGCGCGCGCGCATGCTCGCACGCGTGGCGATCATCGAGGCGAAGGAGCGCGAAGCGGCGAAGCCGCGCGTGACGGTGGAGCGCAAGCCGTGGTTTTGCTCGGGTTGTCCGCACAACACGTCTACCAACGTGCCCGAAGGGTCGCGCGCGCTGGCGGGCATTGGCTGCCACTACATGTCGATGTGGATGGACCGCAAGACCGAAACGTTCAGCCAGATGGGCGGCGAAGGCGTGGCGTGGCTCGGCCAGATGCACTTCTCGGGCGACAAGCATGTGTTCGTGAATCTCGGCGATGGCACGTACTTTCACTCAGGACTGCTGGCGATTCGCGCGGCCATCGCATCGAACGCCAACATCACCTACAAGATTCTCTACAACGACGCCGTGGCGATGACGGGTGGCCAGCCCGTGGACGGCGTGCTCACCGTGCCGCAGATCGCGCACCAGGTCCACGCCGAAGGCGCGAAGCGCATCGTCATCGTGACGGATGAGCCGCAAAAATACGACGCCAGCATCGTGCTGCCCGCCGGCGTGGATGTCCATCATCGCGACCAGCTCGATAGCGTGCAGCGCACGTTGCGCGACACCGTCGGCACCACCGTGCTGATCTACGACCAGACCTGCGCCACCGAAAAGCGCCGCCGCCGAAAGCGCGGCGCGTATCCGGACCCGGCCCGCCGCGCGTTTATCAACGACGCCGTGTGCGAAGGCTGCGGCGACTGCTCGGTGCAGTCGAACTGCCTTTCCGTCGAGCCGCTCGACACGCCGCTCGGCACGAAGCGCAAGATCAACCAGTCGTCGTGCAACAAGGACTTCTCGTGCGTCAAGGGCTTTTGCCCGAGCTTCGTAACGGCAGAGGGCGCGCAGTTGCGCAAGCCACGCGCGGCGAGTGCGTCCAGTACCGCATCGATCGATTTCGACGCGTTGCCCATGCCTGTGCTCCCGCAGCTGGCGAAGCCTTACGGCATTCTCGTGACGGGCGTGGGCGGCACGGGTGTCGTGACCATCGGCGGACTGATCGGGATGGCCGCGCATCTTGCGGGCAAGGGCGTGACCGTGCTCGACATGGCCGGGCTCGCGCAAAAGGGCGGCGCCGTGCTGAGCCACGTACAGGTGGCCGCGACGCCCGCCGCTTTGCATGCCACGCGGATCGCCACGGGCGAGGCGCGTCTCGTGATCGGCTGCGACGCGATCGTCTCCGCTTCGGGCGACGTGCTTTCGCGCACCCAGCATGGCGTGACGGTAGCCGCGATCAACAGCGGCGCGACACCGACTGCGGAATTCGTTAAGAATCCTAAGTGGACGTTCCCGGGCACGCAAACCGAGGCGGAACTGCGCGCGAGCATCGGCGAGGGCTGTGCGTTCGTGGATGCCAATGCGCTCGCGCTAGCCTTGCTCGGCGACACGATCTACAGCAATCCGCTCCTGCTCGGCTATGCGTGGCAAAAGGGCTGGCTGCCGCTCGAACTCGCGCATCTGCGGCGCGCGATCGAACTCAACGCCGTGGCCGTGGAAAAGAACCAGCAGGCGTTCAACTGGGGGCGCTACGTCGCGCATCATGGCGAGGCTGCCGTGCGCGCGCTCACGAAAACGCCCGCAGAGCCGCAGGCCATCGTTTTGCGGATGCCCGAATCGCTGGACAAGGTGATCGCCGTGCGCGAAGCGTTGCTCACGGCGTATCAGAACACCGCCTATGCGCAGCAATATCGCCGCGTGGTCGAGCGCATTCGCGTCAAGGAAACGACGCTTGGCGGCGACGCGAAGCTGCCGCTCACGCGCGCCGTTGCCGTGAATCTCGCGAAGCTCATGGCTTACAAGGACGAATACGAAGTCGCGCGTCTTTATGCCGATCCTGCGTATCTGCAGAAACTGCGCGAGCAGTTCGAAGGCGAGCCGGGTCGCGACTACAAGCTGAACTTCTGGCTCGCGCCGCCGCTGTTCGCGAAGCACGACGAGCACGGCCATCTCGTGAAGCGCCGTTTCGGTCCGTGGGTGCTGCCGATGTTGCGCACGCTGGCCCGCATGAAGGGGCTGCGCGGCACGACGTTCGACGTGTTCGGCAAGACCGCAGAGCGTCGAGACGAACGCCGCTCGATTGCGCAATATGTGGCGCTCGTCGACGAATTCTGTGCGAGCCTCGACGCGCAGCGTCTGCCCGCCGCGCTCCAGCTTGCTGCGCTGCCCGATGAGATTCGTGGCTTCGGCCACGTCAAGGCGCGCAATCTCGCGGCGGCGGAGAAAAAGAAGGAGCGCTTGCTGGCGGACTACCGCACGCCCGTCGCAGCGCGCGCCACGGCGTGACACACGTATAAGCGATCAGGGAAGCAGGCGCCTGCCGATCAAGCGTGGCAGGCGCAGCGCGAACCCGCTCACGAGGCGCAGATGCATTCCCGCGAGCAGCAGGTTGTCGCGCACGTAGTTGAAATGCGAAACGCCGCCTTCATCGGCGCCGAAATAGCGCACCGGCGCTTCGATCTGGATGGGCCGCACGCCGGCCCAGCACAGGCGCACGGCGGCTTCGGGATCGAAGTCGAAGCGGCGCATCCACGTCTGGCGGTTCATGATCGCCTTGAGCGGCGCAATCGGATACACGCGAAAGCCGTATAGCGAATCGCCGATGCCGGCCCACATCGTTTCGAAGTCGGCGAAGAAGTTCGAGAGGCGCCTTCCATGCACGCGCAGTTGCGGCGCGCTTGCATCGAACTTCGGCAAACCTAGCACCATGGCTTCGGGCGCAGCGTGCGAGGCGGCCATGAATTCGGGAATCAGCGCGGCGGGGTGCTGGCCGTCGGAATCCATCGTCAGCACGTGAGTGAAGCCGCGCGCCGCGGCGGCTTCGAGCCCCGCGAGCACCGCGCCGCCCTTGCCCCGGTTGGCGGACAGCACGATGACGTGCAGGCCGGGGTCGTCGTTGGCCATGGCCTGCAGGCGCGCGGCGCTGCCGTCCGTGCTACCGTCCACCACCACCCATACGGGGTTCCATTGCGCGCGTGCGCCGCGCACGGTCTCTTCGAGCTTGGCACCCGGGTTGTAGCTCGGGATCAGGACGAGATGCGTGGACGAAGGCGTGGACATGGCAGCGGGCGCCTCTACAGCGTGAGACCCTGCAAAAATTTTAGGTCGCGCCGCTGCGCGCGCATAACCGCCATGGCGGACGTCCGGCGCATCGTGCGCGGGGACTTCGTAACCGGATGCTTCGGCGCTCGCGCCCGTGCTTGTGCTGGGCGCGGAGCGCGACTGCCGCTTTGCGTCGAAGGGTTGCACAGACACTCGTATTTCCTCAGAGGATGCGGCGGCGGACAACGCGCCGCGTGTTCAGGCCAGGCCGCCGTTGATCGAGAGCACTTGCCCTGTCACGTAGGCGGCCGCGTCGGACACCAGGTATGCCACCATGCCCGCGACTTCCGCGGGCTGGCCGGCGCGCTGCGCGGGCACGAGCTGCTTGATGCGCTCGGCGGGAAACGCGCGCTCAACCATGGGCGAAGCGATGATGCCGGGCGCCACGGCGTTCACGGTGATGCCGCGCGAGGCCAACTCCAGCGAAAGCGATTTCGTCGCGCCGATCAGCCCGGCCTTCGCGGCCGCATAGTTCGCCTGGCCGCGATTGCCCATCACGCCCGCGAGCGAGGCGATGTTGACGATGCGCCCGCGGCGCGTGCGGATCATCGGCATGAGAAGCGGCTGCGTGACATTGAAAAAGCCGTTGAGCGAGACGTCGATCACGCGGCGCCACTGTTCGCGTCTCATGCCCACCAAGGGCGCGTCGTCGTGAATGCCCGCGTTGTTCACCAGAATCTGCACAGGCGCGTCTTCCACGAGGCGCGCGAGCGCGGCTTCGGTCGCGTCGGCGTCGGTCACGTCGAAGGCAATGGCGTGCGCGCTGCCGCCCGCCGCGACGATGCGCTGCGCGACCGCTTCGGCCTCTGCCAGACGCTGGTTCGCATGCACCCAGACCTCGTGGCCCGCTTGCGCGAGCGCAACGCTTATGGCCTGCCCGAGTGCGCCGCTGCCGCCTGTCACGAGTGCACGCATGCGTTTTTCTCCATCAATCCTGGCTAGCGCCGGCAGCGACGTTACCGCACGCGGTGCGCTGCGACATAGGCGGCCAGCGTGCCGAGCGTCGCGAAGATCTTTTCGTTTTCCGGATTGTCCGAGCGCAGCTCGAAGCCGTACTTCTTCGAGATCAGCAGCGCGATTTCCAGAATGTCGATCGAGTCGAGCCCAAAGCCTTCGCCATAGAGCGGGGTGTCGGCGCTCACTTCGTCGAGCGAGACATCTTCCAGATTCAGCTCTTTCACGATCTGCGCGGCGAGCTCTTGTTCCAGTTCGTTCATCATGCGTGGGCTCTCCGGGCGTGCGGGCCGTAGCGCCGGTTGCCCGTTTTTAGGGTTCGTTTGATGTAAAAGTTACCAGGATTCTAAGTGAAGGGTATCGGTGCGTATACGGGGCTCCCGGGCGAAAGGGTTACAGAGGGTCGGTGTCAGGCAGCGCGCATTTTTGGGATCGGAACGCGCGAGATGCTTGCGCGGCTTCGGGCTGGTCTGGATCGGACAAAAGCCTTGCTTGGCGCGATTCCGAACATTCAGTTACAAACCGGCGGCCGGCCGGGCGAGTGATCGGGTCCCGCCAATCTTAAAATGTGCGTGCCCGAACACGCTTGCAAGAAACCGGCCCGATATTTGCATTTCCTATGATGATTCGTGGCGCTTGCCACATCTACGATTCACTTACGACCTCATTTGCGACATTTGCCCAATGCCTTGTCCGCTCAGCCATCCCGCCTCGGGTCGCACCCGGGCGGTTCGCCCGCCGGCGCCATGCGCACGGCAGGCGGCGTGCGCCTTTTCGGAGGCAGGCGATGAGCGCGCTGGCTGCGGCGGCGCGCGCGGCGCTCGGCGTGGCGGTGGTGGTCGCCTGGCAAATCGGCGCACATTACGCGGTGGCGACGCCGGGCGCGCACGGCTTCGGCCTTGCCATGGCGCTCGTGCCGCCGCTCGCGATCGCGCTGGCCGCTGCCGCGCGCTCGCCGCGCCGCGCGTGGCTGCTGCCGTTCTGGACGCTCGTGGCGCTCGCGCTGTGGTTCATGCGCACGCCGCTTGCTTTCCATTTTGAATGGGGGCTGTATCTGGAGCATGTGAGCTTCAACCTTGCGATGGCGCTGCTGTTCGGGCGCACGCTCGCGGCGGGGCGCGTGCCGCTTTGCACGCAGTTCGCGTCGATGATCCATGGTGGCACGCTCCCGCCGGCCGTCGCGCGCTATACGCGCCAGATCACGTTCGCATGGACGCTCTTTTTCGTCGCGATTGCCGGCGTTTCGACGCTGATGTTCGCGGTTGCACCGATCGTCGCATGGTCGACGTTCGCTAACTACCTGGCGTTGCCGCTGGTGGCGGTGATGTTCGTCGCCGAGCACGCTTGCCGGCGTTTCGCGCTGCCGGGCGAGCCGAATGCCGGCATGCTCGACGCGATTCGCGCATACCGGCAGACGACCCGGCAGACGACCCCGGCGCACGCGGAGCATTCCTGACCATGGATGCCGCTCGCCCGCCTGAGTCGAAGCAGGGCCAAACACAGGAATCCGTATCGACTGAAGTTATGCAGACTCATCCGCTCGTTTTTCATACGTCGCCCGACCAGGTCATTGCCTGGCGCGACGGCGCCCCCGTCACGGTGCGCGCTTTCCTCGCCGATGTCACGCGTGTGGCCGCGGCGCTGCCGGCGGGCGGCCACGTGTTCAACGTCTGCCGTGACCGCTACCGCTTCACCGTGGGCCTGTGCGCAGCGCTCGTGTCCGGTCGCGTCAGCCTCCTGCCCTCCACGCAGACGCCGGAGACGGTGCGCCAGCTCACCTCGTTCGCACCCGACGCGTTCTGCCTGCACGACGCGCCCGACTGCGCGATCGACCTGCCGCGTTTCGCATATCCCGAAGCGCAGCAGGAAGCCCAGCAGGAAGCCGATAGCGACGCGCCGTTCGTCGTCCCGCAGATCGACGCCTCGCGCATCATGGCCTACGTGTTCACGTCGGGCTCCACCGGCGCGCCGGTGCCGCACGGCAAGACCTGGGGTGCGCTCGTGGCGTGCGCTCGCGCGTCGGCCGAGCGCCTCGGCCTCCTCGACGCGCACGACTGCACGATCGTCGGCACCGTTCCGCCGCAGCACATGTACGGTTTCGAAGTGACCGTTCTGCTCGCGCTGATCGGCGGTTTGGCGTTCAGCAACCGGCTGCCGTTCTATCCCGTCGATATCCGCGGCGAACTCGAGGCGGTGCCGCATCCGCGCGTGCTCGTGACCTCGCCGATCCATCTGCGCGCGCTGCTCGCCGCCGGTCACGCGCTGCCGTCGGCCGAGCTGGTGCTTTCCGCGACCGCGCCGCTCTCGGAAAAGCTCGCGCTCGAAGCGGAGGCGCGACTGAAGGCGCCGCTCATCGAAATCTACGGCAGCACCGAAACCGGCCAGGTCGCGACGCGTCGCACCGCGAAGGGTGCGACGTGGCAACTGTTCCCGAAGGTCCGGATCGAAGCGCGCGAAAGCGCGGCACAGGACGACGAGGGCCCGACGATGTGGGTCTCGGGCGGCCACGTGGAAGAGCCGGTGCCGATGGGCGACGCCATCGAACTGCTCGACGCGCAGCGTTTCCTGCTGCACGGGCGCAAGGCGGACCTCATCAATATCGCGGGCAAGCGGACTTCGCTCGCCTACCTCAATCATCAGCTCAACGCGATTCCGGGCGTTGAGGACGGTGTGTTCTTCATGCCCGCGCACCTCGAGCACGAAGCGCACACGGGCCACGACGTCGTGCAGCGCCTCGTCGCGCTCGTGGTCGCGCCCACGCTGCCGCTCGCCGATCTGCAGCGCGCGCTGCGCGAGCGCATCGATCGCGCGTTCCTGCCGCGTCCGCTCGTGTTCGTCGATGCGCTGCCGCGCAACGACACCGGCAAGCTGCCGCACGACGTGCTCGCAGCGTTCGTCGCGCTGCATATGCGCGGCGGCCTCGCGCCCGTAGCGAAGCGCGCGCCCGATGCGATGGACACGGGCGCCGCTTCGCCGACATCCGCGTCCACGCTTTCGTTCACGATTGCCGCCGATCATCCCGCGCTGCCCGGCCATTTTCCGGGCCACCCGATCGTGCCCGGCGTCGTGCTGCTCGATCACGCAATCGACGCGATCGGCACTGCGCTGAACCGGCCCTTCGCGACGTGGAAGCTTAGCAACGCGAAATTCCTGAGCCCCGCCGCGCCCGGCGAAACACTCGACCTTGCGTGGGACGCAGCGGCGAGCGGCGCGATCCGCTTCACGCTGCGCGCGGGCGCGCGCGACGTCGCGAGCGGCGTGCTCAGTGACGCAATGAGCGGCGTACCTCTCGCCGAGCCGATCGCACACGCGCTCGCGCAAACCGGAGCGCAACCATGACAAAGCGCACCGACTGGGCGAACCAGCAGGAGCGCAGCAACACGCTGCTCCTGCGCGTCATGACGTGGCTTTCGCTGCGCCTCGGCCGCCGCGCGGGCCGCGCGCTGCTGCACCTGATCGCACTGTATTTCGTGCTGTTTTCGCCGCGCGCGTGCGCGGCCTCACGCGACTACCTGCGCCGCGTGCTGGGCCGCCCGGCGCACTGGCGCGACGTGTATCGCCACGTGTTCACGTTCGCCTCGACGATCCACGACCGCATCTATCTGGCGAACGCGCGCTTCGACATGTTCGACATCCGCCCGCACGGCCATACGCTCGTGGACGAGACGCTCGCAAAGGGGCGGGGCGTATTCCTGATGGGTGCGCACCTCGGCAGCTTCGAGATCGTGCGCGCGCTCGGCCGCACGCGGCCCGACCTGCGCGTGGTCGTGACGATGTACGAAGAGAACGCGCAGAAGATCAACGCGACGCTCGCCGCCGTCAATCCCGCAGCGAAGCCCGAAGTGATCGGGCTAGGCCAGGTCGGCTCGATGCTGAAGGTGCATGAGCGTCTCGACCAGAACTGCATGGTGGGCATGCTCGCAGACCGCACGCTGCTTGCCGGCGACGCGGCCACCATGCGGCGCATGGCTTTTCTCGGCGAGCCGGCGGCGTTCCCGCTCGGGCCACTCTACATGGCCGCGATGCTCAAGCGCCCGGTGCTCTTCATGACGGGCCTGTACCGTGGCGGCAATCGCTACGACGTGCACTTCGAAACGCTGGCGGACTTCACCGACGTGCCGCGCGAGGCGCGCCAGCGCGCTATCGACGCCGCGCTCGTGCGCTACGTCACGCTGCTCGACCGCTATTGCCGCATGGCGCCGTACAACTGGTTCAACTACTACGACTTCTGGCAGGGCGGCGTGCAGGGCGCGAGTGTCGGGGCACCGGCATCGGCAACTGCGGCGGCAGCGGCAGCGGCAACGGTAACGGCTGCGGCCCGCGCGCCGGCGTCGGCCCCGGTGCGCCGCCGCGAGACGCGCCCCCACGCCGAGCTTCCCGTGCGCGAGGTGACCGACGCATGAGCGAGATCCGCCATTGCCCAACATTACGCGCTCGCTGCCTGCGTGCGCTGGCGAGCGCCGCTTTCATCGCCGTTTTCATCGTGACGGCCGGCGCGCCGGTCGTGCAGGCACAGGCTGCCGAATCCGCGCAACCCGCCTGGACGCTCGACCGCCTGATGTCCGCGCTCGCGCAGCACAAGTCGGGGCGAGCGAGCTTCACCGAGACGAAATACCTCTCGATCGCGACGCAGCCCGTGGAATCGTCAGGAGAACTCGTGTTCGTCGCGCCCGATCATTTAGAAAAGATCACGCAGAACCCGAAGCCCGAGCACCTCGTGGTGGACGGCGACATGCTGACCGTGCAGCGCGAGAACCACAAATACACGCTGGCGCTCGCGCGTTATCCGGAGCTGGGCGCGTTCATCGAGAGCATCCGTGCGACGCTCGCGGGCAACCGCTTCGCACTGGAACAGGTCTACAAGGTCGCGCTCGCGGGTGAGGGCGACGACTGGACGCTCACGCTCACGCCGCTCGACTCGCGCATGCGCAAGGTGGTGAGCACGATCACGATAGACGGCACGCGTGGCGCAATGCGCAGCGTTGCGATCCAGCAGGCCGACGGCGATCATTCGGTGATGCGCCTGCACGCCCTTTCCGCGGACACGAACTGATGGACCCGCGCGCACATCCGCTCCTGGCACGCGGCTTCGCGCTCGTGCAGCGCCGCGCCGTTGCGGTGTGGCTGCTGTGCCTGGTTGCGTGTGCGGTGGCGATCGGCCGCGCGAATTTCACCGCCGATCTCTCGGCGTTCCTGCCCCGCTCGCCGAGCCCCACGCAGCAAGTGCTCGTCGATCAACTGCGCGACGGTCTGGCTTCCCGGCTCATTCTCATCGGCATCGACGGCGGTTACGAGAACACGCGCGCCGCGCTGTCGCGCCGCGTGGCGGCAACCTTGCGTGCGGACCCGCAATTCGTGGCGATTCACAACGGCTCGGGCCAGAACGACGCGCTCGACGAGCAGTTCATGTTCGCGCACCGCTACGTGCTGAGCCCTGCGGTCACGCCGCAACACTTCACGGAACAGGGGCTGCACGAGGCGCTGGGCGAGAGTCTCGATCTGCTGACTTCTTCGGCGGGGCTGGTTGCCAAGGACCTGCTGCCGCGCGACCCTACGGGCGAGCTGGCGGCGATGCTCGGCCAGCTCGACAGCGCGGCGCAGCCCGAGAGCCGCGGCGGCGTATGGGCCTCGCGCGACGGCCGGCGCGCCGTACTGGTTGCGCAGACTGCCGCAGCCGGCTCCGACACCGATGCGCAGGCTCACGCCATCGACGCCGTGCGCGCGGCCTTCGCCGCCGCCAGGCGCACCTTGCCCAATGCTTCGGCCTACCAGGTATCGCTGACCGGTCCGGGCGTGTTCGGGGTCGCCACGCGCGACGCCATCCGCCACGACGTGGAACGCCTCTCCACCTTGAGCCTCATGCTGATCGTCGCGCTGCTGCTCACGCTGTATCGCTCGCCGCGCACGCTGGCGCTCGGGCTGTTGCCGGTACTTTCGGGTGTGGCGGCGGGCATTGCGACGGTTTCGCTCGTGTTCGGCACGGTGCACGGATTGACGCTCGGCTTCGGCACGACGCTGATGGGCGAGGCGGTGGACTACTCGATCTATCTATTCGTGCAGTCGTCGCAGGGCGGCCCGCGTGGTACACCGCAGAGCCGCGACACCATGCGCGCATGGCTCGCCGCCTATTGGCCGACCATTCGCCTCGGCGTGCTCACCTCGGTGTGCGGCTTCGCGACGATGCTGTTCTCGGGCTTTCCCGGCCTCGTACAACTCGGGCTCTATTCGATCGCGGGCCTCGTGAGCGCCGCGCTCGTCACACGCTTCGTGTTGCCGCAACTGTGCGGCGGCGCCGTGGCGATCCGCGACGTTTCGCGCATCGGCGCGGGGCTCGCGCGGCTTGCGCACGCGGCGCCGCGTCTGCGCTGGCCGCTCGCGGCGCTCGTGCTCGCCGCGGTGGCGTCGCTCTGGCTGCATCGCGACGATCTCTGGAGCCACGAGCTTGCCTCCCTGAGCCCCGTGCCCGCCGCGAGCCAGGCGCTCGACACACGCCTGCGCGCGGACGTGGGCGCACCCGACGTGCGCTATCTCGTGGTGGTTCCGGCCGCGAGCGAGCAGGCCGCTCTCGAAGGCGCGGAGCAGGTCGGGGCGCAACTGCAGCCGCTCGTCGAGCGTGGCGTGCTGGGTGGCTTCGAGAGCCCCGCGCGTTACCTGCCGAGCGACGCCACGCAGCGTGCGCGCGTGGCGAGCCTGCCCGGAAAGGACGTGCTCGCGGCGCGCCTGCAAGAGGCGATCAAGAACCAGCCCGTGGACGTGAGGCCCGACGCCTTTGCGCCGTTCCTCGCCGACGTCGAGGCGGCGCGCAACACGCCGCTCGTTACGCGCGCGGACCTCAAGGGCACGTCGATGGCGCTCGCCGTGGATGCGCTCCTGACCCAGCGCGATGGCCAATGGAAGGCCATGCTCGCCTTGCGCGCGCCGCGCAATTCACAGGCCGCGCAGGTTGCGAACACCCCGAGCCTCGACGCCAGGACCGTGAGCGACGCCGTCGCGCGTGCGAACGTGCCGGGCGCACTCTTCGTCGACATGAAGGCCGAAGCCGACCGCATGTACGTCGACTACGTGCACGAAGACATCCGCCTCTCGCTCGGGGGCTTTGTCGTCATTGTCGTGTTGCTGGCGCTCGCGCTGCGCTCATTCTCGCGCGCGGCGCGTGCGCTTGCGCCGCTCGTCGCGGCGGTGCTGGTCGTGGCGGCGGGATTCGCGCTGGCGGGCGTAACGCTGACCATCCTGCATCTGGTCGGCATGCTGCTCATTGTCGCGGTGGGCTCGAACTACGCGTTGTTCTTCTGCAAGCGCGACGACGAAGCGGGCATCACGCCGCGCACGCTCGTCTCGCTGCTCGTTGCCAATCTCGCGACGGTGGCGGGTTTCGGCCTGCTCGCGCTCTCTCATGTGCCGCTGCTCGAAACGTTCGGGCTGACGGTCGGACCAGGCGCGATGCTCGCGCTGGTATTCGCGGCGATTCTCGCGCCGCCGCTCGTGCGCAGCAGCGACGCGGCGCATGTGGCTGCCGATACCCCCGAACAGCGGCAGGCCGCCCGCCCGCGCACCGAACGCGCACACATGAGCCACCCGCACGGAGACCGCGCATGAAGTCGGCCGCGTTGCCCTCTACGCGTGTGACGCCTGCGTCCGCTGCGGCGCGCCGCTGGAAGCCGTCGCCGTTCATTTGCGGCGCGGCGGCGGTGCACGCGGGCGCGGCCGCCTCCCTGGTCGCGCATCCGGGTGCGTGGCCGTGGGCCGCGGGCAGCGTGGTCGCCTCGCATCTCGCGCTCACCGCCGCGGGCCTGTGGCCGCGCAGCGCGTTGCTCGGCCCGAACTGGACGCGACTGCCCGAAGACGCGGGGCAACGTATCGCGCTCACGATCGACGATGGTCCGGACCCCGAAGTGACTCCACGCGTGCTCGACCTGCTAGACAACTTCGATGCGCGTGCAACGTTCTTCTGCATCGGCGATCGGGCGCAACGTTACCCGCATCTGGTGGAAGCGATCGTGGCGCGCGGCCATGCCGTCGAGAATCATAGCCAGCGCCACCGGCATACGTTCTCACTCTCGGGGCCGCTCGTGATGAAGCGCGAAATCGAGGCGGCGCAGCGCACGCTCACCGAAATCGCGGGTACGGCGCCGCGCTTTTTCCGTGCACCAGCGGGCCTGCGCAATCCGTTCCTCGAGCCGGTGCTGTGCGGCCTCGGCCTGCACCTCGCGAGCTGGACGCGGCGCGGCTTCGACACCTGCGCGAAAGACGCCGGCACGGTCACGCACCGCCTGCTCGACGGCCTGGCTGCCGGCGACATCCTGCTCGTGCACGACGGCCACGCGGCGCGCGACGCGCGTGGCAAGCCGCTCGTGCTCGACGTGCTTGCGCCGCTCTTGCGCGCCGCCGCCGAACGCCAGCTGCAGTGGACCACACTGCGCGCGTGCCTCGACAGCCAGGCTGGTCAACCCTGATTCCACCGCTGCGACAACGGACCGACTGACGTGAAACCACTCATCCTTTCGCATTTCACCGCTACCAGCTGCCTCGGGCGCGGGCTGGACGCGACGCTCGACGCGCTGCGCGGCAAGCGCGGGGGGCTCGCGCGCTGCGACTTCGCGCGCGCGGACCTCGATACGTGGATCGGCGCGGTGGCGGGCCTGGAGAGCGAGACCCTGCGCGCCGATCTCACGGACTACGCGTGCCGCAATCACCGTCTCGCGCAAATCGGCTTCACGCAGGACGGGTTCGCCGAGCACGTCCAGGCCGCCATTGCGCGCTACGGCGCACATCGTGTGGGCGTGTTCGTCGGCACCAGCACCTCGGGCATCCTCGAAACCGAAAACGCCTACCGGCAGCGGGACCTGGAAAGCGGCGCGCTCAAACCGGGTTTCCATTACGCACAAACGCACAACCCGTTCGCGCTGGCCTCTTTCGTGCGCGCGTATTTCGGCCTGCGCGGACCGGCAACCTCGATTTCTTCTGCCTGTTCTTCAGGCGCGAAGGTGTTCGGTTCCGCACGCCGCATGATCGAAGCGGGGCTGATCGACGCGGCGGTGGTCGGCGGCGTTGATTCGCTCTGCTTGACGACGCTGTACGGCTTTAATTCGCTCGAACTGCTTTCGCGCGATCCGTGCCGCCCGTTCGACGTGAACCGCAACGGCATTTCGATTGGCGAGGCCGCGGCATTCGCCTTCCTGGAACGCACGCCCGACACGCTGGACGACGATGCCATCCTGCTGCTCGGCGTCGGCGAATCGAGCGACGCGCATCACATGTCGTCGCCGCATCCCGAAGGACTCGGCGCGCGCGCCGCGATGGCGCAGGCGCTTTCCACAGCGGGCATGGCCGCAAGCGAGATCGGCTACATCAATCTGCATGGCACGGCGACGCCGAGCAACGACGCCGCCGAAAGCCGAGCGATCAACGCACTGTTCGAGCGCACGCCGTGCAGTTCGACCAAGGGCGCGACGGGGCACACGCTTGGTGCCGCGGGCGCGCTCGAAGCCGTGATCTCGGCGCTCGCACTGCGCCATCGCTTCCTGCCCGCGGGCGTCAACACCACGCAGCCCGACGCCGCGCTCGGCCTCGACTACGTGCTCGAAAGCCGCGACTCGCAAGTGGACGCCGCGCTCAGCAACTCATTCGGTTTCGGCGGCACGAATTGCAGCCTCCTGTTCGGCCGCGCGGACCGCGCACATCACGGATGACCGCCATGAGACTTTCCGTATTCATTGAAAGCGTCGGCGTGATTGGCCCGGGTCTCGCCAACTGGCCGCAGACGGCAGACGTGCTCGCCGCGCGCACGCCGTACGCGAGCGCGCGCACGGTGCTACCGCCGCCCGAGGGCCTGCCGGCGGCAGAGCGCCGCCGGACCGGGGCTGTCGTCAAGACCGCGCTTGCCGTGGGCCATGAAGCCGTCGCGGCGAGCGGCCGCGATGCGACGACGCTGGCCGCCGTGTTCGCCGCCTCGGGCGGAGATGGTCAGAACTGCCACATAATCTGCGACGCGCTTGCCGGCGACGATCGCCTGCTTTCGCCCACGCGTTTTCACAACTCGGTGCACAACGCGCCCGCGGGCTACTGGAGCATCGCGACGCGTGACCAGGCCACGTCGAACGTGCTGTGCGCGCACGACGGCAGCTTCGCAGCGGGTCTGCTCGAAAGCGCGTGCCAGGTGGCCGTGGATGGCGTGCCCACCTTGCTGATCGCTTACGACGCCGATTATCCCGAGCCGCTGCACACGCTGCGGCCCGTGGCCGATGCATTTGGCGTGGCGCTCGTGCTCGCGCCGCAGGCAAGCGCGGCGTCGATTGCGCGGCTCGACGTGACGCTCACCGAAGCGCTCGCGACGCCGCTCGCCTCGCCCGAACTCGAAGCGCTGCGCACGAACAATCCCGCCGCGCGTGCGCTGCCGTTGCTCGAAGCGCTCGCCTGTATGGATCAACCCGGCCGATCGGGCCGGGCAGTCATCGACTATTTGCCCGAGTTGCGGGTGCAAGTCGACATGGCGCACCCGGACGCGTCTGGAGATGGCGAATGACGATGCAAGCCGTCCTGCCGGGTGCCCTCGCGGATGTGATCGCGAACGCCGCGACGACCGGGCCGCTCGACCGTGCATGGATCGCGGCGCGCATACCGCATAGCGGCGCGATGTGCCTGCTCGATGGCGTGGACGCGTGGGACGAAACACGTATCCGTTGTACGGCAACGAGCCATCGTGATCCGCACAACCCGCTGCGCTCGCGCGGCCGCCTCGCTGCGGTGTGCGGTGTGGAGTACGCTGCGCAGGCGATGGCGGTCCATGGCGCGTTGCTCGGCGCAATGGATGGCGCAGCGGCAGGCCGCCCGCGCGTGGGTTTTCTTGCGAGCGTGCGCAACGTGGTGGCGCACGCCGAGCGCCTCGACACGCTCGCCACGCCGCTCGCGATCGAAGCCGAGCGCGTGAGCGGCAGCGGCAACACGATCCTCTACGGTTTTACGGTGCGCGGCGAGGGCCGCGTGCTGCTTACGGGACGCGCGGCGGTGATGCTCGACGCGTCCGCACTCATTCGATGACAATACAAGAGGGAGCCCGACGATGAAATCCAAACGGTTCATACTCGCCGCGCTCGTGCTGGGCATGGCCAGCACGATGGCGCACGCCGACCTTCACGAAGTGAAGGAGAACATCAAGCACGACTCGAAGGAAGCAGCCACGAAAACCGGCCACGCCGCGCGCGACTTCGGTCACGCCACCGCGAACGCGGCGAGGACGGTGGGCCACGGCATCGCGCATGCGTCGCGCGAAGGCTACGAGGCCACCAAGCGCGCGACCAAGCGCGTGTTCCACAAGGACGGTGGCGGCGAGAGCAGCGAGAAGAGCCAGGCGTAGGGCGTTTTTCGCTGGGCGTCCGTGTGCGTAGGCGCCCGTATTCGTGCTACGGAATACGGCGGCATCGTTTCTTGTATGGTGTCGCTTGCGCGTGCGTCGGATATCGAAAGCACGTAGCACTTGTGAACAGGAGGGCCGCTCATTTATGGGCGGCCTTATTCTTTTAGGCGCTCGTGATCCGTTCCTTCGCGCATGAGCACGCCCTTAAACCCGTGCGGGCTGGGCGCTCGGTCTTGTCCAACGCACGCGGTTTTGGACGGGTTCTTAAATATTCCGGGTAAATCCAGACAATCCGAATTATTCATCGTGTTGGCCGCGATTTGGCGAATGTCACTTCAATGTTGCGCGCTGATGCCTAATGCATCGTTGAGTCGTCGCAAGAATATTTTTTCGGATGAGTCCCATATCTCGCTTGTTGATTCGGCCTGAACCTAGTTTGAGCGGGAGCGCGTGATTGCCCGCTTAGCTCGCTGGTCGCATCAACAGGCCAGCAGTTTTCGTCGACTTTGTGGAGATCGGGAAATGTCGGATCAGGAAAAGCGCAGAGGCACCATGTACGTATTCGCAACGATAGGCGCGCGCACGGAGCGCGGCGGGTATATCACCAAGGCGAAATCTGGCCTTGTTATCTGTGATCTGCGCGCCGCACTAGTTCGGGCATAGAGAGGCTTCAATGACTACCTACTATGCAATTGTCGAAGGCGATCCGCTAACCAGTGGTGGAAACAGCCAAGTCATAGAAGGCAATAGGAATTGCACTATTGATGACCAGGAGGGGCGAAGCCGCGCGCAGACATATCTAGGACATAAAGCGTGGTGCGCTGCGTGTCAGTCTATCGGCGTCATTGCAGCGGGAGCCGGAATATCGGATCACCTTCGAGGAATTGACTATACGATTGGTGGCGCCCAGGAAGCAGTAGACGGCGATATTGTCATCTGCAAGTGCGCAATACACCCGCGCCTCATAGCCGTTTATGCGCGTTGCTGTGAATACTTCGATACCGGCCCGGAAGTGTTGGCAACCTCCGCTGCACGTGAGGCAGTTTCGTCGACGCAGACCTACGACGAACAGTTCACGCTGCGCGATGCGGAGCGCTCACCACTCGTGGATACGTATTACACCGTTCGCATGCCTTTGGGGGAACTGCGACACGGCGTCACTGACTCGTGGGGATACACAGAACGCTACGAAACAAACGGCGCTCAATCCATCAAGATTTATCTTGGGCACAAACAGGAGTCGTAATGCCAGACGCAATCGCAACAGCAGTAACGAACACGGATGATAGTTCATGTGTCGATGCCTATTGCACTCGAATTGGAAAGCCGTGGGCGCTCTCCGCAGAAGGTTATCGATTCATCGCGGTTTTGGAGAGTGGCATATTAAACGGTACATACAAGGGATTGCCGGTTGTCGACGGATTCTTCGTGCAGGTTTATGATGATGGATATGGAATCCCTACTGTGGGTCTTGGGCACAAGGTAATCCCGGAAGACAAACTGAAGTTGGGTGATACTATAACCGTCGAACGTGCCAAGAAATTCCTGACGATCAATTTGAGTCCGGTAGAGGCAGTCATAAATCGCGAAGTAAAGGTTGCGCTTCATCAGTATGAGTACGACGCACTAGTATCCATTCTCTTTAATTCGGGAATATATCGAAGGCCAAACGATCCGTGGTCTGGCACACGTTCGGAATTTTTAGCGAGCAATCTGAATAAGGGTGATTATAAAAAAATGACTAAAATCATCGAAGCGTTTATTGCGCATCGTGTGCCGGGGCGGCGTCGAGCAGAGGCGAGGCTTTTTGAAAGGGGGGGCTACGTTGCGACTCACTAATGCATGGATCGCTCTGCTTTTGGTCACAAATGTGACTTGCGCTTCGACTTCGATTTATGGATCTGCATTTGACTACAAGAAAGTAAAGCCGGCGCGCGATTATTTTTCCGACAAAACTGCCGAACAGATAGCCTCGTACTGTAAGCGGGGGATGCTCGGGGTGATGGATTTATCGGCATGCGCTGAGTTCCGTTATGAGATGATCGCCGATGTCTTGAGTAAGAGAATTTCGGTGGTTGAGGAGGCTATTAAAGAAGGCGATAAAGCGAATGCCGAATACGGCGGCCCAGCGGCACTTCCTTTTTTTAAGAAAGGTCAAGCGAATTGGGAGCGGTATAGAGACAACATCTGTTATTCAAATGTCTACTCCGTAGGTCAGGCGTCGCTGCGGTTTGTTGACTTCTGGGACTGCATGGCGCGAATCACGAAGAACCGGCTGGATGAATTAACCAAGCCTGACGTAGATGATTAACGCGCGGCCCCGCTTCGGCGGGGCTTTTCATTCAACGGATTAATATGAAACTACGGCGCTTTGCCGTCGCTCTATTCGCCACGTGTGAAATGCTCGCGTCGAGTAGCTTTGCATCGCGCCCGCGTTGAAGAACGTCACCGGGCCGATCGTAGAGGGCACGCATTTGTTTGCGATTCTTGGGGTTCGTGTATCCCGGCAAGCATCCGGATAGGACTGCTCTCGGTGTCTACGTGTTTACCCTCGCAACCGCCAACACTCCGTGCGCGAGTGCCCAACCGGCGCGCCTTCCGGTCCGCGCCCTCTTCCCCGCCTCGCCGCCCGCCCCGCATCCGCCCCTCCCAACACTTCAAGATAGCGCCGCCCTTGCCGTTAATGCAGGGGCAGCGACGTCGCTCGCCTCACGGCGGGCGGTGCGCCGTGCACCACACTAGAGATCGAGCCGGCCGCGGAGGCGCTATGTGCACCAGACGCACCGCGGCAACAAGAGGGGAAGAAGGTATGGTCTATTCCCAAGCGGCGGGAGCGTTCGGCGCAGCGGGATCACGGGGCGGTCAGTCGGAGGTGTCGAAAGAATCGAGCGAAGCCACCAACGGAACAGACGCAGCGCTCGCGCAGGAGCGCAGCGTATTGCGGCTGGTGTCGCGCAGCATGCCGCTGCCGGAGCTGCTGGCGGAGGTCTGCTGCCGCGCCGAGCGGCTGCTGGGCGCGGGCGCGAACTGCGCGATCCTGCAAATGGACGGCGACGGCCGGCGCCTGCGCGTAGGCAGCGCGCCGTCCTTGCCGGCGCAGTATCACGCCGCGTTCGATGGCACGCCGGTCGGTTCCGGCACGAGCCCGTCCGGCACGGCGATCTTCGAGCGGCGCACGGTTTGCGTCGACGACTTCGAACGTGCAGACGAGTGGGGCGAGTACCGCCGCATCGCACTCGATAGCGGCCTGCGCGCGGTCTGGACCACTCCGCTTGACGACGACAACGGCGGCGTGATGGGCGCGCTCGCCGTGTACCAGACCCGGCCGTGGCGGCCCACGGCGGCCGAGGAGGCGCTGCTGTGCGACATCGCCCGCAGCGTCGCGGCCATGCTCAACCAGCAGACCATCGCCGAGCGGCTCGCGCTGAGCGAGGAGCACCATCGCCTTGTGGTGGACCACCTCAACGAAGGCATCGTGATGCAGGCGCGTGACGACACGGTGCTCGCCTGCAACCGCAGCGCGCGGCGGATCCTGCGCCTGCCCGAGGACGCCATCGGCCTGAGCATCATGACGGTGATTCCGCGCGTGCTCGACGAAAGCGGCAAGCCGCGGCCCACCTCGAAGCGCCCGAGCATGCAGGCGCTCGAAACGGGCAAGCCGGTGCTCGGCGAGACGGTCGGCCTCGAACTCGCGGATGGCGAAATCGTGTGGGTGAGCGAGAACGTGCTGCCGATTTTCCGACCGGGCGAAAGCGAGCCGATTTCGGTGGTGGTCTCGTTCACGGACATCGGGCCCGTGCGCGAGGCGCAGCAGCAACTGCGCTATCTCGCCACGCGCGACGCGCTCACGGGGCTCTACAACCGCACTTTCCTCGCCGAGCGCATGCATGCGCTGCTCGAAACGGCGAGTTGCTCGGCACGGCCCGCGCTCCTCTTCGTCGACCTCGACGGCTTCAAGAAGGTCAACGACACGGGCGGCCACGAGGCCGGCGACTCGCTCCTGCGCGACGTGGGGCGGCGCCTCACCGGCTGCGTGAGCGAGGTCGACACGCTCGCACGCGTGGGCGGCGACGAATTCGTGATCGCCGTGTGCTGCTACGAAAACGTCGACGAACTCGTCGCACTCGCGCAGCGCGTGCTCGGCGCGATTGCGGCGCCGTTCGCGGTCGCGGGCAACGAGTACTACCTGGGCGCCTCGATCGGCATCAGCCTCTATCCCGACGATGGCCGCAGCGCCGCCGCGCTCATGCGCAACGCCGACTCGGCGATGTACGCGGCCAAGCAGCGCGGCACCAACCAGTTCCAGTTCTTCACGACCGAGTTGCGCCAGCGCCTGCAGCGCCGTTTCCAGATCGAGCGGGGGCTGCGCCGCGCGCTCGCTTCGGGCGAGCTGCGGCTCGTGTATCAGCCGATCGTGGATGGCGAAAGCGGTCGCATGATCGGCGCGGAGGCGCTGCTGCGCTGGGACAGCGAGGAGCTGGGCCAGGTCTCGCCAGTGGAGTTCATTCCCGTGGCCGAGGACACCGGCATGATCATCCCGATCGGCCAGTGGGTGCTCGAGCATGCGTGCCGCCAGGCCGCGCAGTGGCGACGCCTCTTCGCGCCCGACTTCGTCATGGCGGTCAACTTCTCGCCGCGCCAGATCGCGGAAGGGCTGGTCGAGCAGGTGGAGGGGTGCCTGGCGCGAACGGGCCTCGCGCCCGACGCGCTCGAAGTGGAGATCACCGAAGGCATTCTCATGAGCGACAGCCAGAGCGTGCTGCCTCTGCTGCACGCGCTCAACGACATCGGCGTGCGCATTTCGGTGGATGACTTCGGCACCGGCTATTCGTCGCTTTCGTATCTGAAGCGTTTTCCGCTGCACCATCTGAAGGTCGATCGCACGTTCGTGGCGGGCCTGCCCGACAACCGCGACTCCGTGGCGATCACCCAGGCCGTCGTGGCGATGGCGCATTCGCTCGGTATGCGCGTGACGGCCGAAGGCGTGGAAACGTCCGAGCAGGCCTCGTTTCTGCGTTCGCTGCGCTGCGAGCGGCAGCAGGGCTACCTGTTCGGCAGGCCGGTGAGCGCCCAGGCTTGCGCGGCGTTGCTGCGCGAGCATACCGCTGGCCGCGTGCGCGAGGACGTGTGAGCGCGCCCTGATCCGGCACGGTCGTGCGCGATTGGGCACAGAGCGGTGGGCTCAAGATTTCCCGCGCCAGGCCGTAGACGAAGGCAGGAAGCGGATGCCGCACGCATCACGCCAGAGGAAAAGGACACGAGAGAATCATGGACAGCGGCTTCGCAATCGACGAACGAACCCGCCTGACGAGCACGAACCAGTTCGAGCTGCTGCTTTTCCGTCTTGGCGCGGCGCCGGGCAGCGAGGTTGGCGAAGTCTTCGGCATCAACGTATTCAAGGTACGGGAAATCCTGAGCATGCCGGCGATCACGCCGATCGCGGCGTCCTCCCCCTACGTGCTGGGCGCCGCGAACATCCGCGGGCAGGTGATGCCCGTGATCGACCTGCCGCGGCTCATGGGCTGCGAGCCGGCCACGGGGCTGAATATCCTGCTCGTGACCGAATTCGCGCGCTCCACGCAGGGCTTCGCGCTCGAAAGCGTGGATGAGATCGTGCGGCTCGAATGGAGTCAGGTGCTGACCGCCGACGTTACGATGGGCAATCGTGTGACGAGCATCGCGCGGCTCGAGAACGACCCCGAAAGCACGAAGCTAGTGCAGGTGGTGGACGTGGAGCAGGTGCTGCGCGACGTGTTCCCGGCGCAGCACGGCGCGGTCGTCGCCGAGGACGTGGGCGAGCCCGCGATGATTCCGCCGGGTGCGAAGGTGCTGGCCGCCGACGACTCGGGTTTCGCGCGCGAGCTGATCGGCCAGAGCCTTAAGGCGCTCGGCGTGGAATACACGATGGCGAAGACCGGCCTCGAAGCGTGGAAGCAGCTCGACGCGATTGCGACGAGCGCGGAGCGCGACGGCGTGCGCGCGAAAGATCGGATTGCGCTCGTGCTGACCGACCTCGAAATGCCCGAGATGGACGGCTTCACGTTGACGCGCAAGATCAAGGCAGACCCGCGCACCGTGGATATTCCCGTGGTGATCCATTCGTCGCTCACGGGCACCGCGAACGAAGCGCATGTGAAGAACGCTGGCGCGAGCGGCTATGTCGCCAAGTTCGCCGCTGGCGATCTGGCGGGCGCAATTCGCAGCGCCCTCGCTGGCAAGCCGATTTACGCGTGATTGCATGATCCGATGGTCGCGCCGGTGGGGCGCGACTTATCTTTCCTGGCGCGCAAACAACCTCCCCAGCTGCGGCTCGCTATCCTGCACCCCCGCGAGCCGCAGCGCGTGCCACGCCATGGCGTAGTTGCTCGACAGCACGGGCTTGCCGGTCTGCGCTTCGATCTGCGGCACGACCGCGGCCACGCGCAGGCTGGTGCACGAGACGAACACCGCATCGGCATCGTCGTGGCGCGCGAGCGTTTCTATCGCACTGCGAATCGAAGTCGCGTCGATGCGCGCTACCTCGTTGTCGTCCGCATGCTCGAACGAGGCCATGCGTGTGACGGCCACGCCGCGCGCTTCGATGTAATCGCGCATGAAGTCGTTGATCGTTCGCACATAGGGCGTCAGCAGCGCTACGCGTCGCACGTCGAGCGAGCGCAGCGCGGCGAGTGCCGCCGTGATCGGCGTGGTGCATTCGATGCCGGGCCGTGCCTCGCGAATGCGCGCCGCGACCTTCTCTTCGCCTATGACCATCGAAGCCGAGGTGCAGCCGAACGCCACCACGTCCAGGCGCTCGCCGGGCAGCAGCAGGCTCACCGCGGGTGCGATGCGCGCCTCGATTTCCGCGAGGCGCGGCGGCGTGATGTCCGGCGAATTCTCAAGGCGGCTCTCGTAGAATGCCACGCCTGGCTGGCGCAACAGGTCGCGCCATTCGTATTCGATCGTATGGTCGGTGGCCAGCACGACGAGGCCAATCGCGGCGCGGCGGGCAATGCCACCGTCGAGCGCGAAATCGAGCTTTGTGTAGGCATCCTTGTGATTTTGCGGCGGTGCGGTCGTGTTCATCTCAGCGTCAATCCTGTCATGTCGAGTTCGGGTTCGCGCCCGGCCATGATGTCGGCGAGCAGTTTTGCGGTGCCGCACGACATGGTCCAGCCCATGTGCCCGTGACCCGTGTTCAGAAAGAAGTTGCGATGGCGCGTGCGGCCGATCAGCGGTGTGCCCTCGGGCGTCATGGGGCGCAGCCCGGCCCAGTAGGTGGGCTGCGTGTAGTCGGCGCCTTGGGGAAAGAGTTCGCGTGCGGCCTGCATCATGGAAGTGAAATCGGCGGGCGTGTGGCGCGTGTCGTAGCCCGCAAAATCCGCGGTGGCCGTGAAGCGCAGGCGCGCGCCAAAGCGCGCCCATGCCACGAGGTGATTCTCGTCTACGCCGCCCATCTCGGGCGGCCGATGCTCGGGAGCGCAGGGGAACGTCGCCGAATAGCCCTTCACAGGATAGATCGCGATCCGGTAACCGAGCGGCCGCGCGAGTATCGGCGACCAGGAGCCGAGCGCGAGCACGTAGTCGTCTCCCTGAATCACGCCGGCGCGCGTGCGCACGCCGGTAATGCGATCGCCGGCGGCTTCGATTGCTTCGATCGGAGCGTCGAATACGAAGCGCACGCCCATACGTTCGCAAACCTCCTTGAGCGCACGCGTGAAGCGGTGTGCATCGCCGCTTTCGTCGCTCGGGCAGTAGATCGCTCCGGCAATGCGCTCGCGCGCGTGGGCAAGCGCGGGCTCGCGCGCGGCGACTGCGGCGGCACCGAGCGTTTCGAGCGGCAGGCCGTTTTCGACGAGGATCGACATGTGGGTGCGGCCGCGCTCGAACGAGGCGGCGTCGCGATAGAGATAGAGCAGGCCGCGGCTGATGAGGTCGTATTCGAGCTGCTCGCGCGCCGTGACCTCTTGCAGTTGATGCTGCGAATAGCGGCATAACCGCACCTTGCGCGAAGTGTTTTCGCGCGAGCGCGCTTCGGTACAGTTGAGCAGGAATTGCGCGCACCATGCCCACATGTGCGGATCGGCCTTCAGGCGCAGACGCAGCGCCTGGCCCTCGACGAACAGCGATTTGAGCAGGATTTTCGGTGCGCGGGGCGAGGCCCATGTATACGAATGGCCAGGAGCGACGAGCCCCGCGTTGGCGAAACTGGTTTCGAGCGCAACGCCCGCGCGTCGCTCGACAACGGTGACGTCGCGGCCGTCGCGCGCGAGGTAGTACGCGCTCGTGACGCCTGCTATGCCGCCGCCCAGCACGATGGTCTTCATTGGCGCCCCTCCATGCGTCTATACAAAGTACCTTCACGCCGCCGCAAGCGCACGCGATTTCTATACGCGCATACCCTATAGCAGTTAAATGGTGGCATGCATCTATTATGGATAAGTCGTTATGCGCCGGTCCCCATGCAAGCTGCGCGCCATGAGCGAGCGAGTCCTGCGGGGCATCGTACCGGACGAATTATTTCGTTTCGCTAACTGACCGCGCGGGCTTGCCTGCGTTGCGGCATCGCCCGGTCGGGTCCACGCTCAGGAGCCGCTCACATGAATCCTCAGAACAATGGCACGCTGCACGCAACCATCGCGCTCACTCTCATTTCGCTTGCCGCGCTCGCGCCTGGCTTAGCACAAGCCCAGACGATCAAGATCGGCGTACCGGTGCCGCTTTCGGGCAGCAGCGCCGCAGCGGGCACGGATATTCTGAACGGCGCGAAGCTCGCGGCCGCGAAGATCAACGCGGCGGGCGGGGTGCTCGGCAAGCAGATCGAACTCGTGCCCGAGGACGACGCGTGCGACGCGCAGACAGCCGTTCAAGCCGCGCAAAAGCTCGTGGATGCGGGCGTGGTTGCCGTGGCGGGCGGCTACTGCTCGAGCGCCGCGTTGCCCGAGTTGACCGCGTTCCACCGGGCCGGCATTCCCTACGTGCTCGATGCCTCGACCAATCCGAAGCTCACGGAAATGGGCTACGACAACGTGTTCCGCACGATTGGCCGTGACGACGAGCAAGGGCCGTTTGCGGCCAGCTTCATGAAGAATTCGCTGCACGTGAAGCGCGCAGCGGTGATCGACGACAACACGACCTATGCGAAGGGCCTCGCGCAGAACACCGTGGAATCGCTCAAGAAGATGGGTGTGGACGTGGTGTACGCCGACTCGATCACGCCGGGCCAGATGGACTATTCGCCGACGCTCACCAAGGTATCGTCGCTCAAGCCGGACGTGATCTACTACACGGGCTATTTCTCCGAGGCGGGTCTGCTCGTGAAGGAAGCGCGCCAGGTGGGCCTCAAGATGACCTTCATGGGCGGCGATGGCACCAATGATCCGACGCTCATGAAAACAGCGGGGCCGGCCGCCGACGGCATGATCATCACGACCGCGCCGCTCGCGCAGTTCCTGGCGGGCGCGCACGACTATCTGGATCAGTACAACAAGTCCTATGGTCAGGGCCCGGGGCCGTACTCGGTGTACGAGTACGATGCCGTGGACGTGACCGCCAAGGCCATCGCCGATGCGAAGTCGGCAAAGCCAGCGGACATTAGCGCGGCGCTGCACAAAATCACGAACTACCCGGGCGCCACCGGGACGATCGGCTTCAATCCGAAGGGCGACCGCAGCCGCGCCGTGTACATCACGGTCGTCGTGCACAACGATCAGTTCGAGCCTTACCAACGCCAGGATGCAAGCGGCAAGTGGGTGGCCATGAAGTAAGCGCCCCGGGCCGTTCATGAGCACCTTTTTCCAGTTCGTTATCGAGGGACTGACGATCGGCTCGTTCTACGCGCTCGTCGCCCTCGGCTACACGATGGTCTACGGCATCATCCGGCTCATCAACTTCGCACACGGGGATCTCTTCATGGTGGGCGCGTTCGTGGGTTGGACCGCGCTCTCCGTGCTCGCGGCCGCGCACCTGCCGCTCGCGCTCGCGCTGTTCCTGGCCTTCGCGGTGGCCATGCTCGCAACCGGCGTGCTCGGCGTGGCGATCGCGCGCGTGGCCTACCAGCCGTTGCTGCGCGCGCCGCGTCTTTCTATTCTCATTACGGCGCTCGCCGTTTCGCTGCTGCTGGAGAATGGCGTGCTGATCGCCTATGGCGCGGGCTTTCGCACTTACCCGCACCTGCTCGCGCATACCGGCTTCGAAGTCGCGCAAGTGCACATCACGTTTGCGCAGATCGGCATTATCGCGGCGAGCTTCGCGCTGATGATTGCGCTGTATTTATTCGTACACCATACGTTTATCGGCACGGCCATGCGCGCGCTCGCGATCGATCAGGATGCAGCGCGGCTCATGGGCATCGACGTCGAGCGGCTCATCCAGCTCACGTTTTTCATCGGTTCGGCACTCGCTGCGGTCGCCGGCGTGATGGAAGGGCTTTTCTACACGCAGATCAACTTCTTCATGGGCTTCGTGCTCGGGCTGCGCGCATTCACGGCGGCGGTGCTGGGCGGTATCGGCAATATTCCGGGTGCGATGGTGGGCGGCTTTTTGATTGGCTTGCTGGAGGCGTTCGGCGCGGGGTATGTGTCCTCGCAGTGGACCGACGTGTTCGTATTCGGCGTGCTGATTGCCGTGCTCGTGGTGAAGCCGACGGGGCTGTTCGGCGAACGCGTTGTCGAGAGGATGTGAGGCATGCGCGCACGCCTTGGGCAAACCCAGCAAACCTCGTGGGTCGTCGCCGTCGTGCTGATCGCGGCGGCGACCGCGTTGCCGGCCTTCGCGAGCGGCTATATCGTCGATGTCGGGCTCACCATCATCACCTATGCGATCCTGGGCCTCGGATTGAACATCGTCGTGGGCTACGCCGGGTTGCTCGACCTTGGCTACGCGGCGTTTTTCGCCATTGGCGCCTATACCACGGCGCTGCTCGAAACCCTGCTGCATTTCTCGTTCTGGGCGACGCTGCCATTCAGCCTCGCATTCGCGGGCGCTTCCGGTGTCGTGATCGGCTATCCGACGTTGCGTCTGCGTAGCGACTATCTCGCGATCGTCACGCTCGGCTTTGGCGAGATCACGCGCATTGTCGCCACGAATCTCGACATTACCGGCGGCCCGAACGGCATCTACGGCATCGATCCGCCGAGCCTGTTCGGCTTCGAGTTCAGTTCGCCGCGCTCGGTATACGTGCTGGGCATGGCGTTCTTCGTCGTCGTGCTGGTGTTCGCCGTGCGGCTCGGGCGCTCGCGCCTCGGGCGCGCGTGGACCAGCATCCGCGAGGATGAAGCCGCTGCCGAGGCCGTGGGGGTTGCGACCTTGCGCGTGAAGATGCTCGCCTACGTGTTAGGCGCGCTGATTGGGGGCCTGGCCGGCAGTCTCTTCGCCGCACGCTTCGGCACGATCGATCCCACGGCGTTCACGTACCTGCAGTCGGTGACGATCCTCATTGTCGTCGTGATGGGTGGCCGCGGCAGCATTCCCGGCGTCATACTCGGGGCGCTGATCGTTGCGGGGCTGCCGGAAATGCTGCGCTTCCTGAACCTGTGGCGTATTTTCGGTTTTGCCGTTGCGCTCGTCGTGCTCATGTTGTTGCGTCCGCAAGGATTGTGGCCCGCGCGCGTGAGACGCGCCGCGCCGAGGCCCGAGGAAGAGACGTTGGCGCACGAAGCAGAAGCCGCGGAAGCGGCGGGCAAGGAAAGTACGGCGGCCGTTTCTCTCGCCGATAGCGGTGGCCTCGAAGCCGCCGCCGCGCGCGAAACCCTGCTCGAGGTGCATGACCTCGAGCGCCGCTTTGGCGGCGTGCGTGCGATCGGCGGCATCAGTTTTCAGGTGCGCGGCGGCGAGATTCTCGCGCTGATCGGCCCGAATGGCGCGGGCAAGACCACGGTGTTCAACTGCCTGACGGGCGTGATCCGCCCAAGCAGCGGCCGCCTCGTTTGGCGCGGCGAGCCGCTTGCCGGCGGCGCGCCCCATCGCAACGTGCATCGCGGTATTGCGCGCACGTTTCAGGGCATCCGGCTTTTTAACCACATGAGCGCGTTCGAGAACGTGCTGATCGGCATGGATCATCGCTTGCACACGGCCCTCGTGGCGGAGCTGGTGGGCACGCGCGCGGCGCGCACCGAGGCCGCCGAACACGCGGCGCTCGGGCAGCGCTGGCTCGACCTCGTGGGGCTGGGCGCGCGCGCAAGTGAATATGCCTCGGACCTTCCGTATGGCGATCAGCGCAGGCTGGAAATCGCCCGGGCGCTGGCGAGCCAGCCGCGCCTGTTGCTGCTCGACGAGCCCGCCGCCGGCATGAACCCAACCGAAAAGCACGCGTTGATGGCGCAGATCCGTCGCATACGCGACCTGGGCGTGACGGTGCTGCTGATCGAGCACGACATGGCGCTGGTGATGGGCGTGTCGGACCGCATCATCGTGATGGATCATGGCGAGATCATTGCCGAGGGCGCGCCCGCGAAAATTCAGAACGACCCGGTGGTGATCGACGCCTACCTCGGCACGGCCGAGGAAGACGACGGACCGGACGGCGCGGACGGGGAGAAGTCGCTATGGAGTTAGACACGACTGGCAAACTCCTCGACGTTCGCGACCTGCGCGTGAATTACGGGAACATCGAGGCGCTGCACGGCATTTCGCTCGACGTTGGGCCGGGCGAGATCGTTGCGCTGCTCGGGGCCAACGGCGCGGGGAAGACCACGACGCTGCGCACCATCTCCGGGCTGCTGCGCCCGCGCGGCGGAGGCATTGCGTTCGAGGGGCAGACGCTCGTCGGGCTGCCGTCGCATCGTATCGTCGCGCTTGGGATCGGGCACGTGCCGGAAGGACGGCGTATTTTCGGCGGGCTGACGGTCGAGGAGAATTTGCGCCTTGGCGGCTACCTCTTGCGGCGTGACGCCGGCGCGCTCGATCAAGGGATTGTTCAGGCATACGAAACGTTTAGCAGGCTGCGCGAGCGCAAGGATCAGCTCGCGGGCACGCTAAGCGGCGGTGAGCAGCAGATGCTGGCGATTGCGCGCGCCCTCATGCTCAAGCCGAAACTCGTGCTGCTCGACGAGCCATCCATGGGGCTTGCGCCCAAGCTCGTGCGTGCGATCTTCGAAGTGATCGCGCGCATCAGCCACGCGGGCACGGCGGTGCTGCTCGTGGAACAGAACGCGCGCCAGGCGCTGCGCATTGCGAATCGGGCGTATGTGCTGGAAGGCGGCCGCGTGGCGCTCGCAGGTTCGGCCCATGAGCTGGCCGACGACAACCGTGTGCGCGCCACCTATCTTGGCGGCAGCGCGGCGGCGCAGGAGGGAGGGGGCGCCTAGGTGGTTCGCCTGAACGCATTCATCGGATATACTAAGAATCATTCTCGTTTGCATTGGCAATTCATCGTCTTTTGATGCAAAAATCAGCGAAGGAATATTCGATCGTGGACCAGATCTGGTGCCATCGACCTGAAAGCACGCAGCGCACGCTCGAACGACCCATCTTGGCGACAAGCTATGAATACGGTGCAGGCGCGAGGCAGTGGCGCTCGCACGATCAGGCACAACTCGTTTTCACGACGAACGGCGTGCTGCGCGTGACGACGCCCATCGGCATGTGGACGCTTGGGCCGCATCGTGGCCTGTGGATCGCGCCGCGCGTGGGCCATGAGTTGATCGCGACGAGCGCGGTGCGCATGCATAGCGTGGACTTCAGGCCGGAGGCGTTCCCGTGGCCGGAATCCGAATGTCACGCCGTGACGGTTTCGTCGCTGCTACGCGAACTGGTGGCGGCGATGGTCGAAGACCGCGAGCGCGACGAGGAGCGCCGCTACGCGCTCATGACCCCGCTGTTGCTCAGCGAAATGCGCGATTCACGCGAGGCCTCGGGCGGAGGGTTGCCGCTGCCGCTCGACCGCCGTTTGCGGCAGATTTGCGACGTCCTGCTGGCGGACCCGGCCAACGGTGACTCGCTCTCCGTCTGGGGCGAGCGCGTGGGGGCGAGCGAGCGCACGCTCGCGAGGCTCTTCAAGGACGAAACTGGGTTGACGTTCGGCCACTGGCGCCAGCAGTTGCGCATCGTCGAGGCGGTTTCGAAGCTTGCGCAAGGGGTGCGCGTGGCGGAGATCGCGACGGAGCTTGGCTACGCGAATTCGAGTGCGTTCATCACGATGTTTCGCAAGACGATGGGCGAGACGCCCCAGCGGTATTTGAAAAGCGAACCGCGTTGAGGCGAGCGTGCTCTCGTGGCCCGCTTACATTTGCCGGAACAAGTGTGCGTATTGCCGGCTTACCGCGAGCGCGCCGGCATGGCCGCGCAGTTGCAGCGTCATCTTCCCGATCGCGCTGACCGAGGCGCTTTCCACCTGATCCACATTGACGACCGTGCCGCGGTGAACTTGCCAGAAGCGTGCGGGGTCAAGTTGCGCGCACAACTCTCGCAGGCTCGTGCGGATCAGCAGTTCACCGCTGCGCGTCGTCACCACGACGTACTTATCGGCTGCTTCGAAGTACAAAACATCGTCCACCGGCACCATGCGGATGTCGTTGCCGCTGGATGCGCGCAGATAACGCAGCGGCGGTTCGCGCGGGGCGCCATCCGCATTGCCTGCTCGCGCACCGGCCCGCGCTTCGCGAACGTCCTGCGTAATCGCTTCCAGTTGACGCAACACGCGTTGCAGATCCGCCTGCATTTGCGGCGCCTCGGCGTCGCTTGCCGCCGATCGCGCGAGCCGTGCGCGCAGGCGCTCCACCGTGCGTGCGAGCCGCGCGGTTTCCACGGGTTTGAGCAGATAGTCGATGGCCGCGGCCTCGAAGGCTTCGAGCGCATAGGCGTCGTAGGCGGTGACGAACACGATCTGCGGCGGTGCGGCGAGATTCGCGCAGGCGCGCGCGACGTCGAGGCCGGTCGCGCCCGGCATGGCGATGTCGAGGAACGTGACGTCGGGCTCAAGCGCACCGATGCGCTCGATGGCTTCGTGGCCGTTGCTGGCCGTCGCCACGATGCGCAATTCCGGCCACACGGCGGCGAGTTCTCGCTCCAGTGCGGCCGCGATCAGCGGCTCGTCCTCGGCGATCAGCGCGGTCGGGGTGTCGGGCGCGCGGCGCGAGGCGTCACTGTGTCGTGCCATATCGCCGGGCGCGTGGCGTTTCATGATCGGGACTCCTGCGCGACTGCACTTGCGTCAACGACATTGCGCAGAGGCAGCCGCACGCGCGCAACGAGGCCGTGCGGCACGTTCTCGATCAGCATGAGCGAGGCCTGCTCGCCATAGAGCGCAGCAAGCCGCTCGCGCACGTTCACGAGCCCGATGCCCGCGCCCTGGGTGCCCGGCGTCGCGCCAAAGCCCGGGCCTGTGTCGATCACGGTCAGATCGACATGCTCGTCGACGCGCTGTGCGCGGACGTCGATTCTGCCACCCTCGACCGCGCCCTGAATGCCGTGCTTGAGCGCGTTTTCCACGAGCGGCTGCAGCAGCATGGGCGGCACCGGGAGGTCGGCGCAATCGCGCGGCAGGTCGAGCGTGTAGGCGAGACGCGGGCCGATGCGCATGGCGTGCACGGCGAGCATCGCGTCGAGCACCTTGAACTGCACCGCGAGCGTTTCGCTTTGGGCGCGCGAGGCCTCCAGCGTCGCGCGCAGGAAACGGTTCAGGCTTGCAAGCAGGTCGCGCGCGCGAGGGGGATCGGACGCGATCAGGCTGTCGAGCGTCGCCAGCGTGTTGAAGAGAAAGTGCGGCTCGATTTGCGCCTGCAGCGCCTGCAGGCGCGCGCTGAGCGCCGTGCGCTCGGCGGCCTCCTTTTGCCACGCCGTGCGCGCGACCTGTTCGCTCAGCTCGGCAATGCGCGTGCGCGACCAGCCATACCAGGTGACGAGCAGCGTGGCGGTGAGCGCGACCCAGCCAGTGAGCGCGAGCTCCTTCGTCGCGAATGCGTGGCGCAGGCCGATCCCGAGCAGCACGCTCGCAATGCCGCGCCCGAGCGCCGAGCCGAGCACGATGGCGAGGACCATCACGATGGCAAGCCGCGGGCCGGTGAGCGCGTTGTGGCGCTGCAGATAGAAGCGGGCGATGTCGAGCAGCAGCATGATCGAGAGCCCGATCGCCTGGCTGAAGACGAGGTTGTCGATGAATCCATGAAAGCCAGCGGCGGTGAGCGCGACGGCGATCAACACGTTCCCGACGACGACGATCGCCCCCTCGCGCGCGAACCCTGCCAGCAGGACGTTGGCCGACGGCGCGCTCAGGCGGGCGGCGGCGTTCGGAAACTCGACGTGCGTGCCAGGAATCATGCGATCCAGCTCGTGACGATGAGGTTGAGCAGCCGGTGCGGCGTCGCAATGGCGGCGAGGCCGGCAGCGATGAGACCGAAGAACGAACCGCGCATGGCGAGGCGATGGCCGCGGACGTTGCCGTGGCGGATCGCCCAGATAGCACGCCCGACGCTTGCGAACGTCAGCAGCGAAAGGCCGTGCACCCAGGACAGATGCCCCGGATGCAGCTCACGGATGTCGAGCGAACTGAGCGCGGCGGCGAGCATCGTCAGCGCCCAGAGGCGGCCGAGCCACTTGTGCCGCGCGCTGCCCTTTTCGGCCAGCATAACGGCGGTTCCGAGTATGACAGAAAGCGTCGCGGCGACGATGTGCGCCGCAATGATGGCAGACATGCTGGCTCTCCTTGGCGGGTCGAGCGGGGGCGATGTCTGCAGTGTGGTGAGCGGGAGAGGGGTGAGCGAGGCGCTTGCGACGAACGGTGGAGATACGGGCGCGAACGGAGATTGGGTGGCGCGAACCGCGGGCAAGCGGACCGCACAGCGTCACTCAACCCGGCGGCGCGCTTTCGATTTCCCGCAGAATCTCATCGAACGGTGCAGGTTTCACGAGATGCCGGTCGAAGCCCGCCTCACTCGCGGCCTGGCGGTCGCGCTCCTGGCCGTAGCCCGTGAGCGCGATCAATTGCACGCGCGCGGTGGCGGGCTCGGCGCGCAGCGCCTTCGCCAGCGCGTGACCGTCCATGCCGGGCAGACCGATGTCGAGTATCGCCACGTGAGGCATGAAAGTTTGCGCGAGCGCGAGCGCGCTCGGGCCGTCGTGGGCCACGCGCACTTCGTGGCCTTCGAGTTCCAGCAGCATGAGGAGCGACGAAGCGGAATCGACGTTGTCGTCGGCGATCAGCACGCGGCGGCGCTGCGGCACGGTTTGTTCCCCAGCGTCTTGCGTCGGCTCGCGCGGCGCTTCGCAGTGCGGCGAGCGCGCGAGCGGCAGACGCACGACGAATTCCGAGCCGAGCCCAAGTCCGTCCGACTGTGCGCCCACCGAGCCGCCATGCAATTCGGCGAGTTCGCGCACGAGTGCGAGGCCGATGCCGAGGCCGCCGTCGGCGCGCTTCACGACCTCGCGCGACTGCATGAAGAGGTCGAACACGTAGGGCAGTTCGTCGGGCGCGATGCCGATGCCGTTGTCGCGCACGCGAATCAGGATCTCGTAGACGTCCGCTTCGAGCCGCAACGTGATCTGGCCGCCTTCGGCGGTGTACTTCGCGGCGTTGGAAAGCAGGTTGCTGATGATCTGCGCGACGCGTATCGCGTCGCCGGTCACGTGGCACGGCTCGCAGTCGATCTCGACCGTGAGCGTTTGCGACTTCGCGTCGAGGAACGGGCGGCTCGTTTCCACGGCGATCTCGACGATCTCGCGCAGGTCGAGCGTGCCCATCTGCAGCGTGATCTTGCCGTGAGAGATGCGCGAGACGTCGAGCAGATCGTCGACGAGGCGCCCGAGATGCTCGACCTGGCGGCTCGCGATCTGCCGCGCGTCGGCGCGCATGGTGTCGTTCGCGCCGTGGCGCGGGTCGAGCAGTTCGATGGCGTTGCGTATCGGCGCGAGCGGATTGCGCAGTTCGTGCGCGAGCGTCGCGAGAAAGCGGTCTTTGCGGCGGTCGGCGTCGCGCAGCGCTTTTTCGGCGGCGTAGAGGCGCAGCAGTGCGCGCACGTTCGCCACCAGTTCGGCGGGCTCGACGGGTTCGGTGAGGTAGCTGTCGGCGCCGCCGTCGAGCGCGAGAATCTTGTCGCGCGTTTGCACCGCCGCGGCGGAGGTTTGCAGCACGAGCGTGGAGTTCGTTTCCGGGTCCGCCTTGATGAGGCGGCACACCTCGATACCGCTGATGTCGGGCAGCTTCACGTCGAGCAGCACGATCGCCGGTGCTTGTTCGCGCACGGCTTCGAGCGCGGCGTGGCCTGTCGCGGCTTCGATCACGGCGTAGCCGGCGTGGCGCAGCACGCGCGACTTCACATAGCGCGCGCCTTCGTTGTCGTCGACGTTGAGGATGAGCGTGGCGTGTGCGTTCATGGCGCAGTGTCCCCGGACGTCTCGGGTTCGTCCTCGACGGACGTAGCGAGGCGCACCGGCAGGTTCAGGCGGAACGTCGAGCCCACGCCGGGCTCGCTTTCCACGCCCACTTCGCCGCCCAGCAGCGCCGCGAGCTTGCGGCACAGCGGCAGGCCAAGACCCGTTCCCTTCACGCGCTGCTGCAGGCGGTTCTGCACCTGGCCGAACTCCTCGAAAATGATCTGGTGGTGTTCGGGAGCAATTCCGATGCCCGTGTCCGCGACAAAGAACGTGATCCTCGCGTCGTCGCCATCGCCGGGCATGCACTGGGCGCCGACGCGAATCTGCCCGTGCTCGGTGTACTTGATCGCGTTCGAGACGAAATTGCGCAGGATCTGCGTGAGCTTGGGTTCGTCGGTGTAAAGCTGCGGCAGGCCTGCCGTGGAGACGAATTCGAGCGTGACGTGCGGCGTGTCGAGCAGCGGCATGAGCATCGTGCGCAGCGCGGCGAAGAGGTCGGCGGGATCGAACCATGCGGGAACGACTTCAGTCTTGCCGGCTTCGATCTTCGCGAGATCGAGCAGGTCGTTCACGGTTTCGCCCAAGGTTTCCGCAGACGAAAGAATCAGCCTGACCTGGCGCTCCTGCTCCACGCTCAGGTCGCCGTCGAGCCGGTTGAGCAGCAGGTTGGCGAGCGCGCGGATCGAACTGAGCGGCGTGCGCAGTTCATGGCTCATGTTCGAGAGAAAGCGCGTTTTCATCATGTCGGCGCGGCGCAGTTCCTCGGCGCGCTCGTCGAGTTCGGCGTAGAGCGCCACCACACCGCGGTTGGTCGCCTCCAGCTCCTGCGTGAGGCGCGAAAGTTCTTCCTGGCGTTCGCGTAGTTCGTCGAGCGCCGTGACGAGTTCGCGGTTCTGCTGCTGCAGTTCTTCGAGCGAGTCGCCGTGCGCGCCTTCTTGCGGACTGCGTGCGGACAGTTCTCGCACGATACGCTCGAGCTCCGTGCCGCACACCGCGCCGCGCTCGTGCGGCAAGTCGCGGGCCATGGTGACAGTCGTGCCGCTCGCCGAGGAGCGAATGGCGAAGCGGTCCATGAGGCGCCGGCTGCCCGTAATGCCGAGGCCCATTCCGCCGGGTGAGCGGTACGTACCGTCGAGCACGGCTTCGAGTTCGCGCACGCCGGGGCCGTGGTCGCTCACCTGCACGGCGAGCGCTTCGCGTGGCCGCTCGTCGTCGAGCGCGAAGGTGACTTCGCCGCCGTCCGCATATTCGAACGCGTTGCGGGCGATTTCGGAGACGGCGCTCGCAATGCGCGTCTGGTCGAGCGGCGAGAAGCCGAGCCCGGCGGCGAGTTCGCGCGCGCGGCGGCGCGCGGCGACGACGTCCTGGGCGGTTTCAAGCCGGATGCGCAGCAGGGGCTTATTCATGGTTCAACTGTACTCCGGGGCGAGCACGCACGACGACGACGGTGGCGTCGTCGCGCCGGCGCGCGAAATCTCGGTAGAGGACGGCCGCGATCACGACGGCGGGCTGGTTGGCGAGTCCGGGCCAGGCGGCAAGATCCCAGCGGGTGCCGATACCATCCGAATGCAGGACGAGGAGCGCGTTCTCGCCCCACGTCAGCTCGAACTCCTGGGTGCCGCGCATCGTGTGGCCCACGATGCCATTGCGCGAGACGAGCTGGTAACACTCGCGCGCGCAAGGCGCGCCTGCGCTGGCGGGCCGGTGCGTGTGGCCGGCTGAGGCGCGGCTGTCGACGGGGCGGCGTTCCGCGGGCCGGCCCGCGCCATACGCGACCGCCGAGATGTTGCCCGTGCCGCAGAACGCGAGCGCGCCGCGCGCGAGATCGATGCGCACGAGCGCGAGCGCGGCGCCGCGCGTGGGGCGCAGCGCCGCGTGCGAGAGTTCCATGAGCGCGGCGGGCGCGAGCCCGGCGCGGCGGCGCAGCACGTCGAGCGCGGCCGCGGCGGCCACGTGGGCTTCGGCGCCGTGGCCGAGGCCGTCGGCGAGCGCGAGCGTGAGGCCGCTCTGGTCGGCCTGCGCCTGCCAGCCGTCGCCGCAGACTTCCTCGCCGGGATAGGGCACGCACACCCCGCCGATCTCGGGTCCGGTGAATGCCGCGTGGGCTGCGTGGCCGCCGCTTTTTTGCACGAGCGCGCGCAGCACGGTGCCCGTGCCCCGCTGCGAGTAGACGGCGAACTGGTTCGAAAGCCGGCGGATCGCGCCGAGCCCGGTGCCGGGCGTGCCGGTTGTGGAGTGGCCGTCGGCGAGCGCGGCGCCCACGTCGGTCATGCCAGGACCGCTGTCGAGCGCGATCAGCTCCACCGCGCCTTCCAGCGCTCGCACGAGCAGCTCGCCGTGGCCGGCGTGCTTCAGGATGTTGGTGGCCGCTTCCGTGAGCACGATGGCGAGGCGCCCGGCGTCGGTCTCGGTGAGCGCGGCAAAGCGCGCGGCTTCGGCGGCACCGCGTCGTGCGTAGGCGACGCCGCTTGCGTCGCCGATCTCGAAGGACCGGTGGGTGCCCCCGGCGGAGCCGGCCGCGCCGTCTAGCGTATTTTCCATTTCGTGATGGTGACCGTCGTGCCGTCACCCGGAGTCGATTCGATCGTGAACTCATCACACAGGCGCCGCGAGCCGCCAAGGCCCAAGCCCAGGCCATTGCCGCTCGTGAAGCCGTCCTGCAGCGCGCGTTCGATGTCAGCAATACCCGGACCCTGATCGACGAACGTGAGCCGCAGGCCCACGCGCACGCCGCTTTCCAGCACTTCCAGCCGCGCGTCGCCGCCGCCGCCATACTGCAGTGTGTTGCGCGCGAGCTCGCTCGCCGCCGTCACGAACTTGGTCTGCTCGATGAGCGAGAACCCCTGCGCGATGGCGGCGTCGCGCACGATCTGTCGTAGCCGGACGATTTCCTCGTCCGAGCGCAGGCTCACTTGGGCCGCGAGCCTTCCGGTCGTGTCGTTGCTATTCATGATCGAATGCAAGAGACGTGCTAGCCAACGGAGTCATGGGACTCAACGGAGCTGGCGTTGCTTGAGCAGCGCCATGCCTTTTTCGACGTTCAGCGCGGTGCGCACGCCCGAAAGCGTGAGACCGAGCTCGACCAGCGTGATCGCCACCGACGGCTGCATGCCGACCACCACGGTCTGCGCGTCGAGCACCATCGCCATGGCGGCCGTGTTGCTGATCATGCGGCCGATGAACGAGTCGACCACGTCGAGCGCCGAGATGTCGATCAGCACGCCCTTGGCCGACTCCTTCACGATGCGCTCGGTGAGGTCGTCCTGCAGTGCGATCGCGAGGCGGTCGTGCATGTCCACCTGGATCGTGACGATCAGGCAGTCGCCGAGGCGCAGAATCGGAATGCGTTCCATCGTGTGCGGTTCCCGTGCGTCGTGCGGTCAATGGCGATCAGGCCGTGGCCTTCGGCGTGATGATGGTCGCGCCGATGCGCTGCAGCGCAATGACGAAGGCGTCGGCGAGCGTGGACTTGGTGATGACGTTGGTGAGATCGACACCCAGGTGCACGATGGTCTGCGCGATCTGCGGACGGATGCCGCTGATGATGCAGTCCGCGCCCATGAGGCGCGCGGCGGCCACGGTCTTGAGCAGATGCTGCGCGACGAGCGTGTCGACGGTGGGCACACCCGTGATGTCGATGATCGCGAGGCTTGCGCCCGTGTCGACGATCTTCTGCAGCAGGCTCTCCATCACGACCTGAGTGCGCGCGGAGTCGAGCGTGCCGATGAGCGGCAGCGCGAGAACGTTTTCCCAAAGCTGTACGACAGGCGTGGAGAGTTCCAGCAACTCTTCCTGCTGGCGCGCGATGATCGCTTCGCGGCTTTTCTGGAAGACGTCGGTGGTGTAGAGGCCAAAGCCGTCGAGTAGCAGATTCACCTGCCAGCTCACCTGGGCGAGTTCGGCGGGATTGTGCGAATACGCTTCGCGCAGGCGCGCGTAGAGCGGCTCCTTGAACGAGAACACGAAGGTGGCCGTCTCGAGCGGCGTGTAGCCCTGACGCGCGCGGTGCGCCGACATGTCTGCCAGGAACGCGCGCACCGGCTCCCACTCGGGGCGGCTCGAATCGAAGGTTTCGGTGGTGGGCAGCGTGTCGAGAAAGATATTGAGGAACGCGGAGAACTGCTCGCGAATTTCCCCTTCCATCGCGAGGCCGCGGCGCAGCGCGATCGGCAGATGCAGGCGCAGCCATTCGGCGAGCAGCGTGTCGCGATGCTGGCCGAGGATGTCCGCAATGCGAACCTGTTCCGGTGTGTTCATGCGATCTCCTGAGCGATGGGGACGCGCCTCGTCGTCGAGACGAACCGCTGAACCTTACACCATCGTATCGATTCGATCCCAATCAAGTTGAAATTGGATCGCGATTGAATCAATCGCGATTGAACCGATTACGCGGACATGCAAGGCGAGCGAACGGGCGGGCGTGAGGCTGCATGCGTTTTTCGTGCCCGCTTGCTCGTGCAACGACTGCTGGGCCTGGCGCGTGCGGGTTTTTTCCACTTTGCCGTGACGCGCTTGTAGTTTTTACAGAGCGGAGGTTGCGCGACAGATTCGTGAGCGCTGTTGGGACGAGGTTGGGCGTGATGCCATCGGATGGTATGTGTCTTGCTTCATAGCTTGCGCCAATCACAATCCGGTCCGCACCGAGGAGCACCGCAGCCATGGAGCCCGAATCCCTTTCTCGCCAGCAATCGCCGTTATCGACGACGTCCGCGCCACTGGGAGGCGTGCTCGCTTCTGACGAGAGTGCGTTGGAGGAGCGCGTTGAGGATAGCGACGCCGACCCGATGCCGGCCGTGCTTTCGCGCTTCTCGTTTTGGGTTGCCTGGCTGTTCGGCCTGGAGGCGTTCCTCACGGAGTCCGATGCGCGTGCGCGCACGCCCCGCGCTTGAATGCACGAGTGGGGCGTTCCGCACGATCAGCACGAGCCGCACAGCGATCCGACCTGACCGCGCCCGACCCGCTAGACTGAGCGCTGGCGTGCGCTCGAGCGATGCGTCTGGCTTGCGGCGCTCACGCGCCGGGATGCCGGTCGCGCCGGATCGACGATTTTGCGCCGCCTCGCCCCTCCCGCCATTGCCCAGAGATATCGATGACCAGGCTATTTCGCATGACCGCGCTCGTTGCGTGGTGTCTGTCGTTCCTGCCCGCCACGGCGGCATTTGCTCAATCGGCCCAGGTGGACCAGTCGGACCCGCAGGCGCTCATCAAGACCGCCACGCAGCAGGTGCTTGACGAGGTGCGCACGAAGTCCGTCGCGCCCGACGACATCGCGCGCATCCAGGACATCGTCAACCGCGACATTCTTCCGTACGTCGATTTCCGCCGTACCACGCGCCTCGCCATGGGGCCGCACTGGCGCACGGCTACGCCCGAGCAGCAGGCGCAGATCGAGCAGCAGTTCCAGCTATTGCTGATCCATCTCTATTCGGGCGCCATCGCGCAACTGAAGCCCGACCAGAAGATCGACTACCCGCCCATGCGCAACTCGCCCGGCGACACCGACGTCGTGGTGCGCACGCTTGCGCAGACCAACACCAATCCAGTCGAAATCGATTACCGCTTGTACAAGACACCGCAGGGCTGGCGGCTTTATGACCTGAACGTGCTCGGTGCGTGGCTGATCCAGACCTATCGCCAGCAGTTCAACGAGAAAATCCAGCAGGGCGGCGTGGACGGGCTCATCCAGTTCCTCGCTGCGCGAAATCAGGAGCTTGTGTCGGGCAAGACGCAAACGCAGTGACGCGGGGTTTTTGCGCTTCGCTCTCGCGACCTGCGAAAATCTGGACGGCCGCGCCCGACGCGCATGGGCGCAGTACCATTTTGAGGCGCGCCCCGTGCGTGTAGAGGGGCCGTGCGCTTGCCCGAGCTAGCGCGGCCCAATGTTTTCTTTCTTTGCCGACCCGATCCGACATGAATTTTCCGCTGCCGCCGCAGGGCAGACGTAACCGGGTGTTTCCGCCAAGCCCGCCCACGCTGCACAGCCTCGCCTCCGTCATAACCGGCGTGGTCGTGGTGTGCGGCCTGTACTTCGGGCGCGCGGTGCTGATTCCCATTACGCTCTCGGTGCTGCTGAGCTTTCTGCTGGCGCCGCTCGTGACCACGCTGCGGCGCTTTCATGTGCCGCAATTCCTCGCCATCCTCGTTGCGGTGCTCTCCACCGTGCTCGCGCTCGCCGGCGTGGGCGCGCTGATCGCCGCGCAGATCTACCAGCTTTCCGCCTCCCTGCCGCAGTACCAGGAGGAGATCGAGCAGAAAGTGCAAACGGTGCAGGAAAAGACGGTAGGCCGCGCCGATTCGCTCATGTCGCGCGCCGCCACCGCGCTGCAGCGCGTGACGCCCACACCGCCGCCCGCGCCGCCGCAGCCGCGCGGGCGCGCGGCGCGCAACCAGCCGCAGCAGCCCACGCCCGTGGAGATCCATACGCCCGCGCCCACGCCGCTTACGCTCGCGCAAAAGGCGCTTGCCCCGGCTATCGCGCCGCTCGAAACGACCTTCATCGTGCTCGTGGTGACGATATTCATCCTGTTCCAGCGCGAGGACCTGCGTGATCGGCTCATCAGCGTGTTCGGCTCCGACGACCTGCACCGCACCACGACCGCCATCAACGACGCCTCGCAGCGGCTCTCGCGCTACTTCGTCGCGCAACTCGGCGTGAATGTCACGGTGGGCGGGGTGATCGCGCTGGGGCTGGCGGGCATCGGCGTGCCGGGCGCGCTGCTGTTCGGCGCGGTGGCGGCGCTCATGCGCTTCGTGCCGTACATCGGCATCTGGATCGCCGCGATCATGGCGACGATCGTCGCCGCGGCGACGCAGCCGCAATGGACCATGGGCGTTTCGACGCTGATCTTCTTCATCGTCGTGGACGTGGTGGCGGGGCAGTTCGCCGAGCCGATGCTCTATGGCCGGCGCTCGGGGCTCTCGCCGCTCGCTGTCGTGGTGGCGGCGATTTTCTGGAGCTGGCTGTGGGGGCCGGTGGGGCTCGTGCTTTCCACGCCGCTCACGCTGTGCATCGTCACGCTGGGCCGCTACGTGGACCGCCTGAACTTCCTCACGATCCTGCTGGGCGACCAGCCCGCGCTCACGCCCGCGCAAACCTGCTACCAGCGCCTGCTCGCCGACGATCCGCACGAGGCGCTGCTGCAGGCCGACCGGCTGCTCACGACCATGCCGCTCATCGACTACTACGAACAGGTGGTGTTCGAGGGCTTGCGCTTCGCGCGCAACGACGCCATACGCGGCGTGCTGCCCGCCGAGCAGGTTGCGCGTATCAACCAGGCGCTGCTCGATATTGTCGAGGACCTCGAATCGGTAGACGATTCGCGCCACGCCGCAGCCGAAGACGAGAGCGCGAAACGCGCCGCCGAGTCCGCCGAACGCGCGGACGAAGGCGCGAGAGTGATTGAGTTCACGCTCTCGCCGGATGCGGGCGAGGTGCTCTGTGTGCCCGGACGCGGCGCGTTCGACGATGTGGCGGTGGCGATCGTCGGCCAGTTGCTCATGCGGCGCAATATTCCGTGTACGGCCACCACTTACGACGAAGTGCGCGCCACGCGCGGGGCCATGATCGATGAGCGCTCGCCGGCCATCTGCGTGGTGTCGCTCGACGCGCCCGAGTCGGCGCCGTACCTGCGCAATCTCGTGCGGCGCCTGCGCGAGCGCGCGCCCGACGCGACCATCGTGGTGGGCATCGGCGCGTCGCTGCGTGACGACGGCGCTGGCATTGCCGATGACCCCGGCACGCTCTTTCCCAACTCGCTGCGCAACCTCGTGGAGGAATGCGGCGTGGCGCTCGTGCCGGCGCACGTGCCGCCACCCGAAAAGAGGGCGCCAACGCCGGATATGCAGGATCAATACAGCGCCGGCGCGAAATTGTGACAGTCATGCCAGTGTCACATTGAACCTCGAATATATGCGGCCCTGTGCCCCCTGGTTGCGGCATGAGAGTTACTAGGAGACGACCGTGCTGAGCCCGAAGGAATTCGCCACACTGATGCTGGTCCGCCATTCGCCGGACCAGATCGACATGAATCGCCAGGAATTGGACACGCTGCTCGAGCGTCAGCTGGTCGCGCTCGAGCAATGGACGGAAGGTCACCGCCGGCTGTCGCTCACGATTGCCGGCCGCTCACTGCTCGAAGCGGTGGGGCGGCTGGACTATGTGACGGGCCTGCCTGAGGGATTTGGCAACGAACGCCTTGCCGCCGGCCTTTGACGCCTTCGCAGTAAGCCTGCTTACGGCCCGGCTGGATGCCGCGCCGTGTTCTTATGCGAAACACATCTCTACGCGTGCATTTGTTGAGGCATGCCAGGTAATTGTGTGCTTTTGCCCACGCCTGACGTCGTGATCGTCTTGTGTCCCCCAAAGTACGCTGATAGGCTTGTTCGGTCCGCTGGCGGCATCGAGACAACGCCGGCGCACCCAGTCTTACGGAATGGTTGCGGCAGGCGTTTTCCTGTACGGGTATCTCCCCATCGCCCGGCTTGATGGCGCTCGTCAAACTGACTCCATCCTCCAGAGTCTTTCCCAACTCACCTACCCCCTAAAGCAAAAGGAGGATCTATGGCAAAGCGTATTGCCTACGTGACCGGCGGCATGGGCGGCATCGGAACGGCCATCTGCCAGCGTCTGCACAAGGATGGCTACACGGTGGTCGCGGGCTGTGGCCCGAACTCGCAGCGAAAAACGCGCTGGCTCGACGAGCAGAAGGCGCTGGGCTACGAGTTCATCGCGTCCGAAGGCAACGTGGCCGACTGGGACTCCACGGCCGTCGCGTTCGAGAAAGTGAAGAAGGACGTCGGCGAGATCGACATTCTGGTCAATAACGCGGGCATCACGCGCGACGTCGTCTTCCGCAAGATGACGCACGAAGACTGGGTCGCGGTGATCGACACCAACCTCACCAGCCTCTTCAACGTGACGAAGCAGGTGATCGACGGCATGGTCGAGCGGGGCTTTGGGCGGGTGATCAACATTTCGTCGGTGAACGGGCAGAAAGGCCAGTTCGGTCAGACGAATTACTCCACGGCCAAGGCCGGCATTCACGGTTTCACCATGGCGCTCGCGCAGGAAGTGGCGACCAAGGGCGTGACGGTCAATACCGTTTCGCCCGGCTATATCGGCACGGACATGGTCAAGGCGGTGAAGCCCGAAGTGCTCTCGAAGATTGTCGACAGCATTCCGGTGCGGCGCCTCGGCGAACCGATGGAAATCGCCTCGATCGTGGCGTGGCTCGCATCCGACGAATCGGGCTTCTCGACCGGCGCAGACTTCTCGCTCAATGGCGGTCTGCACATGAGCTGAGCGTCGCCGCGGCTCTTTGTGCGGTGCTTGTGAGCACAACGAAGTAATCTGGCGGGAGCGGCGTCGAGCCGGCTCCCGCTTCGTATTTTGGGGGGACGGTTTGTTTAACGGCTGGCTGGGCAGTCTTCACCCCCCGTCACGATGCTCCACGGACATTTGCACGACGCTCCTGTTCCGGTAGCCTCGCATGATCCACAATCGTCGACGCCAGGCCTCGGCAGGCCTGGTTCGCTATCTCAGCGTAGTCCGCGAGTGGAGGTGGGCTTAGTGCGTCGCGCGTGCTTCGTAGCCGGTCGGCGCGCTCTTGAGCACGAGCGCAACCAGTTGGCGCCGGGTATCCACACCCAGCTTTTCGAACGCACGCTTCGCGTATGTGTTGACGGTCGACGCCTTGACACCCATGGATTGCGCGATGGCCTGAGTCGTCATGCCATTGATCAAGGACGAGCACACGTGCGCTTCGCGCGCCGTGAGCTTGCCGTGGAGCTGCGGAAGCCACTGCGCCAGCGGGTTCTTCTCTGTCACATCTGGAGAGCCGCCGTCCAGCGAAATCGCGCCGGCAAGCCGATGATGTGCGGCCGAAAGCGGCAGCACCACGCGCGCGAGGTGTTTGAGAAGGCTCAGTTCCTTTAGCGAAAACGGCGGAAGGCGGCGCACCCGGGCCACGGACATCGAATACGTCGTGCCGTCGATCAGGCGCGTCACGACGCACTCGTCGTGAACGTCGACAACATCAAAGAAGAGATGCTTGAGCTCGCTCGCGACCTTCTGGGGCGAGATCTGGACGAGCTTGACCTCCTCCTCGGCGGTGACGCCCCGGTACGTTGCGTCGTCGTTCGCATAGCTCTGATAGTAGAGCTGCATCACCTGCGCGACCAGATCCTGTTCCCGCCCAAAGCTGCCTATCCAGCCAACGCTGCGGTGTGTCGACGTGTGCCGTTCATAGTCGAGATGCACGGCGTCGCAGTCGACGAATTGCACGACACTTTCGTACAACGCCCGAATGAACACTGCCGATCCCACGGCCTGCGCGACATTGCCCAGCATCTCGGTCACTAAGGCAACCTGGCCGAGTTGAAGGTCTGGAACGCTATTCGCCATATTCACGACGGTCTGCTCACTTCTGTATTGCGATGGCGGCATAGATATCACGAAAAATAATGCCTGCCTACGCGGAATTCTCCGGAGCAACCGAGTATCTGCGTTCGCGCTTGTCCTGCTTTTGCTGGACAGACGGCGCCCGGACGCGCAGATAAAGTTCCTCACGTGCTGAAGAGCGGTGGGGACGTTTCGATGAGTCATCAAGCAAAATCCGGCGACGAATCTCGTGTCCTCACCAAAATTGCCGGGCAGGCGTGTGCCGCCCCCGAATGGTGATATCGAGTTTCGTTGACTTTGCATCGTAGCGGGGATGCGCTCCGCGCTGCGCGGTCGAGTACCACAATCAGGAGACTTTTCATGCGTGCCCGTTTTCGTCGTCGTGCCCTTGCCATGATCGCGCCCGCCCTGGCCGCAAGCTTGCTGATCACGGTGGCCGAGCCCGCGCAGGCCGGCGATACCGAGCTGAACGTCTACAACTGGTCTGAATATATTGCCAGCGACACGGTGCCCAATTTCCAGAAGCAGACTGGCATTCATGTCCGCTACGACAGCTATGACAGCGACGACACGCTCCAGACCAAACTGCTCGCTGGGAGTTCGGCGTATGACGTCGTCGTGCCGACGTCGAACTACCTTGCGCAGCAGATTCGCGCCGGTGTCTACCAGAAGCTCGACAAGTCGCAGATTCCCAACCTCGCGAATCTCGATCCTGCGCTCATGAAGCTGGTCGCCCAGGTCGATCCGGGCAATCAGTACGGTGTGCCATGGGCGTGGGGCACCACGGGGATCGGTTACAACGTGCAGGCAGTCCGCAAGCGGCTAGGTGAGAATGCGCCGCTCGATAGCTGGGCGCTCCTGTTCGACCCGGAGAACCTGTCGAAGCTCAAGGGCTGCGGCGTGTCACTGCTCGACGCACCGGACGCCGCCTTTGCCGCGGCCCTGCAGTACATGGGCCGCAATCCGAACAGCAACAATCCGGCCGACTATCAGGCGGCCTATGACTTGCTGAAGAAGGTGCGCCCGTACGTGACGCAATTCAGTTCGGCGGGCTATCCGGATGACCTCGTCAATAACGATGTTTGTGTGGTGCTCGGCTGGTCCGGCGACGTGGGCCTCGCGCGCAGGCGGGCCGTGGATGCGAAGAAGTCCTATGAAATCAAGTACGTCAACCCGAAGGAGGGCGGCCTCCTGTGGTTCGACGTGATGGCGGTGCCGAAAGACGCACCGCATCCGGAAGCTGCCATGAAATGGATCAACTATATCGAGGATCCCAAGGTCAACGCGCAGATCACGAACGAGATCTTCTATCCCACCGCCAACAAACCCGCGCGGCAACTGGTGACGCCGGCTATCGCCCAGGATCCGGACGTGTACTTGCCGGACAGCGTCTTGAGCAAAATGACGCTCGCCATGCCGCGCAGCGCTGATATTGCGCGGCTGCAGAACCGTCTCTGGCTGCAGTTGAAGTCCGGCGGCTAAAGCCAGGCCTTCGAACAACGGGCGTCGCGCGTACTGTCCTGCGACGGCGCCCGCCCGAATTCAATCCCCCGCGCGACGCCTTGTAATACGTCGATCCGCATGCCCCGGCATGCGGCGGGGACGCTCGTTCCGGAAATCTGTGCAACGGCGCTATCCGCCAGGTCCAGTCATGAAAGAGAACGTCGTCGATTTGTCCTTTGGAAGCGGGCAGGGGCGCCATGGGCGCGTGCCACACGACGCATTCGTGCGTATCGAAAACGTCGTCAAGAAGTTCGGCGAGAGCATCGCCGTGGACAACGTGAGCCTGAATATCGCCAAGAACGAGCTTTTTGCGCTGCTCGGCAGTTCGGGCTGCGGCAAGTCCACCCTGCTGCGCATGCTCGCGGGCCTCGAATCGGCTACGTCGGGCCGCATCTTCGTCGACGGCGAAGACCTCGCGTCGCTGCCCCCGTACCGCCGTCCCGTGAACATGATGTTCCAGTCGTATGCCCTCTTCCCG
>NZ_CAJHCQ010000029.1 GCF_904848665.1 Paraburkholderia hiiakae | reverse complement strand
TGGCTGTGGCGCCGGGTTGACCAGAACCCATCGCGACGCAGCAACCCGTCATGCCTGATGACCATAGCGAGTTGGTCCCACCCCTTCCCATCCCGAACAGGACCGTGAAACGACTCCACGCCGATGATAGTGCGGATTGCCCGTGTGAAAGTAGGTAATCGTCAGGCTCCTTATGCTGTAACGTCCAGAACCCCGGTCTCTCCCAACGAGAACCGGGGTTCTGTCGTTTGCGGCGGCGTAAATCCTGGTCAGCGCCGGCGCGTGTGTTCGTCATTCCTGGTATTCATCGCGGCTGCTCCCGAAGCACGAGGCTTGTGCTGACCTCACGGCCCGCGCGCAACGCGTTCGGCCTGGAGTGAAAAACAATACGCGCAGCGATTGCACAAACGATGCCCCAGATACCGGAAATATGGTTTCCGTCGCAACGACAGGCAAACAGACGAGCCGTCAGGCTAACCATCGAAGTTCGGTGGCGCTATCGGATCTTCGTCCGATAGCTGTCCATGGCATCGCGCGAACTGCTGCCGAGAAGTTCTATTCGTTGGTCATGTAGGAATCCATATCATGACACAACTCTCTGCCCGTGCCGACCTTATCGCGATACAACCCTGAAAGGCATGCGGTTCGAGTCCCACCCTGGGCACTAATAGCAGTTCCGGCAGGTTCTGCTGGAACTGTTGTCGCGTTGGAATACATTTCATTCGCGCGATTCTGCGGCGAATAGATGCAAGAAAGCGACGCAAGAAAGCCGGCTCCTGTGCCGGCTTTTTGATTTTTCCAGAAAATAGAAAGGACTACGATATGGTGACTCGCAAGCTGTATCACCCGAAATAGCTGATTCCCGAGACGATCATCAGCAGGTTCACGGCGCGAGCGAAATGATTGTCCGATAGCCGCTGATAAAGTGTCATGCCGACTGTGGTGCCGAGAAGCGACGCGGGTATGCAGAGCAGGATCGCTGGATCAAACCCCACCTTGCCGGAAGAGTGGCGCAGGAGACTGATCACCGCGAGGGCTGCCACCTGCATGATCAATATGAATGGCTGAAACATCGCACGCTGACGTTTCTTGTTCCAGCCCTTGAAGCCGCACCAGATGGTGACGAATGCGCCGGGAAAGCCGGCCGCGCCCCCCGTAACTCCGCCGAGAAATCCGGCGAAGACATCGAAGGCCGTTGCCTGGCGACCGATGACCAGAGGCTTGCGGGCAAGCATGTAGCAACCGTAAAGGACGAGAAACACGCCAAGCACGTGCGTATAGACATGGCGGTCCAGCGTCAGCAATACCGTTATGCCAACGGGCAGTCCGACTGCGCCGCCGATCAGGAAGACAGTCAGTTCGCGCCATTGGATCTCACGCTTGAGCGACCAGACCACTGCCGTCTGGTTCGCGACACTGCAGACGATCATGATCTGGACGATCTGCACCGGGTCGTCGGACAGATGAAACAGCATGGCGCCGCACACCGCGGAGAAAGCGAACCCTGCAATGCTCGACACCGCGGACGCCAGAAGAATGGCCCCAATGACAAGCGGGTTGACGCCACGTTGCGTGGACAACGAAAGGCAGAGGGCAGTGGCAATCACGAGCACTGCCCACTGAATCCTGACTTGCCAGGCGCGACTGGGGGGTGTGCTCGACGAAAGGGAGGATACTGCGGGGCTTGCAGGCTCAGGTTCGGTATCCATTGCCTTGACTCTCCCGTCTTGGTTCAGCATCGAAAGGAATTCGCCTTCCCGGCCAGTTGGCACAGGAACGCATCGCTTGCGGATTGAGCGCGAACAGTGCACTTGTGAAGGGACGGGACGTCTGACCAAAGTGATAGGCGGCGTGACTTTCAGCTTGGTTCCTGGAATGTGCGGTAGCGCACATTCCAGGATGTATGCACATGCAATGCGCACTGTCCCTTTGTCTGATGGGTGCGTCGCCGCTTCGTGCCGTGGCGACATGCGGTTGCATTCACGCACAACGTTCGCAATTAGAAGCGCCTTTCCCTCAAGGTCATCGCGAGTCGAACCCATCCTCGCAGTGACGCAGCGCAGATCGCACAGGCATACGCGCCATTGGCGCTCCGGCGAGTTCCAGCGCCTCGGCTGCACTCTCCACCGCATCGACCAGGGCGCCCCACGCCGCGAGCAGACGCACGAGGCTGTCTCGCACCACATGTTCATCGCCCACCACCAGCATCGGGACGCCGTCGAAGTGTGCAGCAATCGGATGCCCGTCGAACTAGCGCGGTGCGCGTCCCGGACCCGCTGCATCGAGTCGCAGCCGAACGCTGAACACGATCCCTTCTCCCGATTGCGAGCGCAGGCTGATCTTTGCGCCAGGCACGCGTGCGAGTCGCGAGACGATCGCCAGTCCCGCCCCGAGCCCCCGTTCACGCGAATGCTCAGGGTTGCGTGACTGAAAAAGCTCCTCGAACATCTGCGGCGAATCGGGTTGTAGAAAATCTCAAAGGTTCGAAACTTTCCATGGTTGGGCTGCCGCCGGTTTCATGGAGACCGAGACAAAACGCCCAGGGCCACACGCACGAAGGTGAACTGCGGTAGCGGCGCCACGGCGCGATCCGGTTAGCCGGCTCCGATACGGTCAGGGCAAGCGCCCGAGCCAAAGGATGTCAGTGCGGCCCTGTTATGCACGCCGAACCTGGCATAGATCGATTTGACGTGGATGTGCGTTGTATTCGGGCTCTGGCCCAAGAGTGCCGCGATGACTTTTCGGTTCTCCGTCCAGAAGCTCCAGCAGCACCTTGCGTTCCGTCGCCGTGAGCGTTGCCTTGGCGATTAGCAGCCAGGTGCGGAATGCCTCATCACCGACCATGGGGAGGATCTGTGAAATGTCCAGGGACTGAACTGGACGGGAGAGGTTCCGTCGGCACTGGCTGGGCAGGGCTCATGCGATCACCTGTTCAGGTTATGTTCGGGCGTCAGCGAATAAACTACGATCAGATCCAGGCTGCTATCGTATTGGAGGGTGACCATAACAACTACAGATCCAGGGACCCAACCTGGTCGTCGAAGGAAGGGGGCACGTCATGACTTCTGTACTGAAAACGGCGCGTCAGGCTGCGAAGCACCATCCCTTGTATTTCGCCGGACTTGTTGCAATGGTAGGCGTTGCTGTGGCCAACCTCTATGCAATCTGCGAGGCTTCCGTCGCCATGTCGTCGGTTTTCCCCTCCTCGAGGGGCTTTGAGGTTACCAAACGCCGTCGCCACAGAAATAAGTAGAAGCCGCGGGTGCCCTGCGCAAGGAAAGTCACTACTCCAGCGCTATTGATGAGGAGCGCTCAACGATGTGCCACGCCTAAGGAGCCGCGACATGAGCTACCCGAGCCGGGTTTTACCCGTTCTAACCTGCTGCGTGTTCACGGCGATGGCCACCAGTGGATTTCAGTGCTGTATTGCCGCGACCGGTAACGCCGATTTCGATTCTGGGCTGAATGACTCCGCCCAGGTGCCCCATGTTTCGGGAAACACGCCGTTTCCGCGCTTCGACCCATCGCAGTTTTCGTTTGCTACGCAGCCAGCACTGGATGACGCGATTGCCTTTTGCATTCCAGACCTCTTTTGCTCACTCGAAGTTCGATAGCACGGTCGGCTTGGGCGCGCTCAACGACAAGACGAGCCCGTTCAAGGTGGGTCGTTGCGCAAAGGGTGGTGCCCGAATACGGAATTGAATCAGGTTATGGAATCAAGGCGCCTCAGCACCGAGCGGACGGCTCGGGTCCAGGCCGCGCGATGGGAGCACCTAATGAGGACCTGTCGGCACACATTGAAGGAGTAACCATGCTCGCACGCCACATCATGAACACGTCAGTCGTCACCGCGGCACCGAACATGACGATCCACGAGGCTGCAAGACTGCTCGTCGTCAACCGTATCAGCGGCATGCCGGTCGTCGATGCGATCGGAAGGATCATCGGCATCATCTGCCATAGCGACCTCCTGCATCGGGTAGAAAACGGGACCAGCCATGGCAAGCGGCAGTGGTGGCGCGAACTTCTGTGGTCATCGTCTCGCGGGCAGGCCGCGAGGTATGTGAAGGAGCACGGACGTTTCGTCAGCGACGTAATGTGCGACGAAGTGATCTCGATTCCTGAGGACATGCCACTCGCGCAGATTGCGGATCTCATGGAGCGCCGGCATCTGAAACTCGTGCCGGTGCTGAGACACGGCAAGCTGGTCGGAATCGTCAGCCGCTCAAACCTGATCTGGACGCTCATTTCCGTTGTAGCAACCACGGACTCGGCGTCGCGCGACGATGCAAGTCTGCGTGACGCGATAGCCCGCGAGATGCACGGGCAGCACTGGGGGCTTCCGAAGCAGTGCGTGCTCGTCAAGGAAGGCGTCGCACATCTATGGGGCGTCATCGAGAGCGAGGAGGAGGAACGCGCGATTCAGATCGCTGCCGAGGGCGTAGCGGGAGTCAAGCGCGTGGAATATCACCTGGAGTTCCCAAGCGTGATTCCGGCGCTGTAGCTTCCACACGGCGGCAGCACGGGTGCATTCGATTCGTGCTGGGTGAACGGTCGGCGCATGGTCGTGACAGACAAATCGAAATATGCGTGAATGTGCTCGTCTCGATCTCGCTATAGGAGGTTGAACGTCGCCGCTGTGTCCTGCGATGCGGGGAGCGCGTCACCACTCCGAATAGAAGGAGGTGCCTCTTCGCGTACGGTCATACATTTGCCGCTGCTTTACCGATGCCAGAAGTTCGGCGGTTGGGATGCCGTTGTCGATGACATGTGCTTGCACGGGTGAGAGTACGGATCGGCGTCAGTGGGCCTGACGGTCGCGCTCGCGAGTCTTCGAACGACAGGGAGGAAACCTCGAGCCACCGAGCGAAGGGCGGTAACCGAGCGTCGCCCTTGACGGATGCCGTGTACGCCGGGCGTCTTCCGAGTCGCTATGGCATGGCTGCGCGGTCAGTCACCGGTCCAAACTACGCGATCGTCAATAGCGTAAAGCCTGCAGTCCGCAAGCCCTCGGCGGTTGCACAGCGCGAGCGCCCGCGCGGCCGGATCAGTAGGTAGCGAAGTATCGTGCGGTGTTGTACCGACTGCATATTGCCCAGATCCTCCGCTTGACATCACGAATGCGCGCGGAACCGGTTGGGACTGGTAGTCGTGATAGGCCTTTTTCCCGGCGTTCCCAAGCAGGGAGAGAGGATCGATTGGGGGCGTGTCAGTGGTTTCGTCGCCCGGTTGAAACCAGTCTTTCAAAGGCCGCTCCGCCAACCACCGCAACTTCACTCCTACCGACATCTGTGGCTCAGAATTCCGGAACTGCAATTCGTGTTCACGTCGCGCGACCCTTGTTTTGGCATCGTTCATTAGCCGTGAAAGTGACTCTGACCGATCAAAACCTTTCGCGAAGAGTGCCTCGGTGAAAAAGGTATTTTGACTGTCTGCCTGACACCCGAAGGATGCTCGTTCGCCCGAAGCCGATGTGATGACGATACGTCGCTCTGCCTGGAGTTCTGGCAGGAACGACCCGGAAAAGCAGGCCGCAAGTATCACAACCGTCGGCCGGTCTCCCAGCAGAGCAAGCGCACTCGACAGCTGTGTGGCCGTCAAGGGTTTCAACTCGTGGTGTGCGACATTCACGCTGAGAATTTTTCGGTTGCCATGCGTGGAAATAAAAACCACTACGATGTCATCCGGGCCCGCGTGGCTGGATATTTCTTTGACTGCATCGATGAGTGTTGCCGGAGTCGCAAACGGGAAATGTAACTTGTCTTTTTGCGGCCCGTCGCTCTCCTCGTACTTCAATACCGGTCCGCCCAACTCAGTGAGTCTGCGCGAAACCAGCTCCATGTCATTCTGAAAAGCCGTGGAAGTTGAGTTCATGGCGAAGCCTGCAAACCACACGCGGCGACCTGTCGCCTGGGTTGCTGCCTGAACGGCCTGAGCATCTTGCCATCGCTCGAGCGCCATACTTTGGTTCTGCGCATCCGGATCGCTGGGCGACAACTCGGCACATCCGCCCAAGGCAATGGCTGCGAACAATGACGAAAGAAATTGAAGGATAAATGTCAGGTTTGATTTTCTCATTTGCTCCTCATCCCGTTCGTCTGTTCGCATCGTTCCCACAAGTACCAGGATTGAGACGTTTTCCCGAATGCGCCTGTTTAGCGCAAATAATATACGTGCCGCAAAACCACGTCCGATCTATCTGAATCTTCTGCAAAATGAGCGAATGCCATACCGGAAGAACGCCTCGGGACGTCCATTTACCGAGGCTGTGGCAGACTGCGTTTTTTCATCGTTGGGCTTCCGAGGCAACGCGCATGACCGTTCTTGGCGCTATCGCAATGGCGGCAGCTATGCATTCCGGAGCATCGTCGCAGATCATCGGAACGGAAATCGACGCGCCGGGGCCGGTAGGGCCACTGCGGGGAACGCTGCTGTCGCCAGCGATACCTCATGTTCCTGTCGTTCTGATCGTGCCGGGTTCAGGCCCGACTGACCGGAATGGAAACGGCCCAAACGGTCTCCGGGCGGCAACATATCAACTACTGGCCGAGGGGCTCGCAACCCGTGGCATTGCGACGGTCCGCATCGACAAACGAGGCATGTACGCAAGCGCCTCAGCAATACCCGATGCTGACGATGTGACGATTGACGACTACGCGACTGACGTGCACTCATGGGTGACGGCCATCCGAACGCGCACTGGCGTTGCCTGTGTATGGGTATTAGGTCATAGCGAGGGAGGGCTGGTCGGGCTGGTGGCTGCGCAGCGCACGGCTGATATTTGCGGTCTGATTCTGGTTTCGACAGCGGGTCGTCCCTTGGCGGATGTGTTAGAGGAACAACTGCGAACCAATCCGGCAAACGCGCCAATCTTGGAGAATGCGATGGCGGCGCTCAAATCCCTTGAAGCTGGACAAACGGTGAGCGCGGCAAAGATCGATCCTGCGCTGATACCCTTGTTCAGACCGACCGTACAGCGCTTTCTCATCAGCGAACTGAACCTTGATCCAGTTGCGCTGTTAGCCCACTATGCGAGGCCGGTGCTCATTGTGCAGGGAATGCAGGATATTCAGGTTAGACCTGACGATGCCGAGCGGCTTGAGCATGCGAATCCACAAGCCGAACTCGCGCGTGTCGCCAACGCTAATCATGTTCTGAAAGTCGTTCGGACAGGCGATAGAAACGAAAACATCGCTACGTACAGCGCCCCAGACCTTCCGCTGGCCGAGGGTGTCGTAGACGTGATATCGACCTTTCTGCAGCGCGCCTCGGCAGGTGCACAATAATGGCTCTCAGTTTCCACAAAATCAGGAAAATCGAGGTCACTGACGCATGGTCGACGACGGGGCCTGCATCGTCAGACAATCTGAGAGTCATCAAAATAACCTTCTCAAACAGGAGGGCCCCGGATGGCAGCTTCGACCCACGAGCGTAGCGCGCAGTTGTGGAGGTGCACGTTGTCCTACAGTCGCCCTCGGTCTGTCGTGCCGTCTGCCAGTTTGCGCCACATACGCACGCTCGGCCGGTCTCGACGCTCATCGCTTCACCGATCCGCAATCATTGGCCGACGTACTTACGAGTCGCGGCCTACTCGCATGAACGGCAAGCCACGCTCTTCCCAATGCTGCCGGTCGAGCCGTGAGAGGTTAGACGACAGGGTTAGAGGCGACCAGCCATTCGAGTGGCAGTTTTGCCCAACACGCCAACGGTGGTCGCTGGCCGCACTACGCTGGACGATCGGTCGCGGCGGTCGTCTTGCATCGGTGTCTCATGCAAAAGGCAAAACCCGATCCTCAGCGCCACGCTGTTCGTCTCGCAATCTCACCCTGTTGTTGCGACTGCTACACCCCAGCCCACTAGCAGCAACCCTTCCGCAAAAGGAAGCCATCGCGCTTGCGGAAGCATTTTTTCGAGTATCACGTAGATCGACAGAGCGACGACCCAAAGCACGTTCATGACGCCAAACACGAAGAGCAACGCCATGAGTGCCCCGCAACAGCCGACGCAAAAGGCGCCATGGCGGAGCCCCATGATCCAGGCGCCGAGGGTGCCGTCGCGCCATTCAGTCAGAAGAAAGCCGAGTGGGGAAGCACACTTGCCAAGGCACGCGTGCTTTAAAGGTGTCAGTTGGAAAACTCCAGCAATGACCAGGAGACTGCCCCCAAGCAGCGGGGTTGCGCTCACCATCATTGGCGTAACGAGACGGGCCTCGAGCAGGCGCCACTGCGCGAGCGTCGCAAGCAAGCTGAAGCCAGACCACACGACCAGGTAGCCGAGAACGAACACGCTCGTGTGTGCATACGGCAATTCTCGCGCCCGCCGCTGGCGACTCAAGGACGCGAAAATCAGTACCATCGGTACGATCGACGGGAGCATCATGGCGGCCATCATGATGGCCCACATCGCCAGCACCAGCAGCAGATCGACGGCGCCCCAATCCGTCATGCGGGGCATGATAGCCATGGCGACCCCTGCATGCATGTGGCGCATGCCCCAACTCATGTACAGCAAATAAACCCACGCGACGGTTGCGGCAGCCGTGAGTCCCGACACAATGATCACGCGGTCCCGCACCCACTGCCGTCGCGTGACGACCCGGCCCAGAAAGCCAGGCTCAGCCATGGTAGGCGAACGGAGAATAGAAGCCGTTCCGGTCTGAGATCTCTCTGGAAAAGTCGTGGTCGGTGAAGCGAAAGCGTGTCGATTTCCCGATTACCGCCGTAAAACCAGGGACAGGGGTAAACGGATGATTGCTGATGGTTACGTCGCCTCCATCCTGACCAGATAGCGCTTCGATTTCGACGTCCGCCACGTCGGGTATGCGAAGGCTGCGACGCTTCCCATCGAGGTGGTAGTCGATCGCGACTGGCTTGACACCCATCACTTCGCCAATCATCGGCCCCAGTGCTGAAATTGGTCCGCCGGCTTGACCGGAGAAAATCTTGCCCAATGCCTCTTGCTGGTCCGGTGTCCCGCGTTCGTCGAGATAAAGCGCCACCTTCCACTTGTTTTGCAACATATGACCGGGCGAATATGCAAAGAGAGCGGTGTTTAGCCCATCCAGCGTCACGTCGCCGAACTCGCCTTGATCGATGTGCCAACCAATCAGCACCGCGCAGTCGCCGTCCGAGGGCGGACCGAGACAAACGCAACTGCACGGAGCGTAGCAGTTGCAGCTTTCGAAATAAGTACCGGTAACCTTCCAGCTTTCGGCCATGGCATTTACCTCCTTTCGGGGGCGCGCAAGTTATGGACGGTTATGGCAAGTGGGGTGGCACGTTTGCGCCCGTCAGTGGCGATTCCCACACCTAACTTTGCGGCGAATTAAATCAAGTCTAGGTCGAAATGGCGGGGGGTATGGGCCACGTGCATCAAGCGTTGTGCCCTGCGACCCGGGAGACGAAGGTTCGCAAACGTGACTGACTCTGTCTTCAATGGCACGCGCGACTTGCTCATCGGCTGCCGTGCAAAACATGTGCTTCCGTTTGGGAGTAGGGGCGCGACCGAAACGATTCGGGTCATCGCGCCCATATCGCGAAGCTCACCCGACAACAAGGGTCGATTTCAGGGCGACGGGATTCGCAAGATTGTAGACGTTGGGGGAAGTCGCCATTACCGCGTCGTGGATTTCGGCGAATTGCTCGCTTGTGCCGCTACCCTTGATACGAACGGTGTAACGCAGGCTCTCGTATCCGTTTGCCACTTGCGGGTCGATTCCAAGAAAACCCCTGAGGTCGATTTCTCCCTCAGTCTCGATCTGCAGGGATTCGAGCGTAATCCCGCGGACGGCGCATTGCGCCACATAACCCACCGTTATGCAGGCATTCAGCGCGGCGATCAGATGCTCCTGCGGATTCGCAAACTTGTTCGAGCCGCCGAGTTCGCATGGCTCATCGATATCGATCGTGAACCGGCGCGAAACATCCTGCCCTCCGATCGAGAACCCCGCTACTTCGGCGCGAGTTCGCGTCTGGCCCTGCCAGGTCGTAGCTACGCGCCAACCGGTGGTGGCTTTCGAGACATCACCCTTGACACCATCAATCAGGGCAAAAAGATCGTCGACGTTAATGCCGTTCACGACATTAGGTTCATGGATCTGTGCGTTGGCATTCATATTCCATCTCCTTCAACATAGGTGGTTTGTTCGGCTGCGGTAAAGCTCATTGCAGCGTGGCGAGCGCAGCCTGGATGCGCATGCCTTGGTCTTCGGAGATGAGGCAATCGAGCACCTCCCCGAAATGAGGATGGCGTACACCCGAGTGGATGTATTGCCACCGGTAAGCCTCGAGGAAATTTGCTTCGACCGACTGGGTTTCCGCCTCGTCGATTGCGCGGCCGCAGTTCGCCTCGAAATAACGCGCATCGGCTGCGGCTTGCGCCTGCAGAATGCCGTCGATTGCACCGAGCAGTTCGATGAATTCATCAACGGCCTTGTCGCGATCACTGTCCGTCATCGTGGCGTCGTGACGAACCCATTCGAGCTCGTCGAGCATGGCGTGCTGGCTCTCCTCCTTCCAGTGGTAAAGAAACACGTTCTTGAATAGCTCCGATAGCTGATCGTCTGGAGCGATACTCTGGCGATAGTGGAGCTGGCTGAACAGTTCGATATCGAGCGTCAGTGCCAATACCGCCCACGTGCTTTTTCCGAGCACGGCTGAGGCAACGGCATCTGGGTCGACGTCGAAGCGATAGCCGGCGGGAAGGGTCTCACCGATCATCTGGTCAATGCGACGAAATAGCGCCTGATGCTTGAGTTCCTCTTCGCTGAACCGGACCAGCGCCTCAAGCGCCACCTGGTCGCCGAGCCAATAGTCACGGCTGACTTCGAGCACCTTGGCGTTGATGAAGCGCTCGACCAGTCCGAACACATTGGCATACGTGCGTCCCTGAATCTGGCTGATAAAGCGCTTTTCGCTTTCCGAGAGCGTGAAGAAATTCGGAGTCAGTGAAAGCCCGTCGGGGAGATATTTCTCGGACGTGTCAAAGGCGCGGCCTCCAATTACGTCACGTTCGATGTCCCAACTGACCATCTTTGAGGCGCGAATGCAGCGAGCGTAACGATCGCGGTTGGAGAGTCGCGAAACTGCGTTCATAGCATGTCTCCCAATGTGAAGCTACGTGCGGCTGAGCTGTGAATGTTCATCTACCGTCGAGAACCAGATCGTTGATCTGGCATCCGGTACGCTCGAATGTACGATTGGGAGACGCGAGGTTCTATGATCGGGCCGCCGGGAGATATGGCCGAAACGCCGGCTCGGCGCTTGACGCGTGCGAATGAATCCTGCGTCGGGTAGGGCAGTCTGCGTCACAGATCCGCTGGTGGTCTGATGCCATTCGCAGCGGGTGCGGCCTGCGCAGATCCGGCAGCGTCGCACATCTTTCCTTTGCTTTTGCGCCAGCCGGCCGGCGGCATACCAAATTCGCGCCGGAAGGCACGACTGAATGCCGCCTCCGACTCATAACCGATCTGCTCCGCTATAGCGGCGAGGGACTTTCTATCGGTCAGAAGTTCCTGCGCAGCGATCTGCATGCGCCAACGCGCCAGATACTGCATTGGCGGTTGTCCAAGGAGATCGGTGAAGCGTTGCGCCAGCGCCGAGCGCGACAGCCCCACCTTGCGCGCAAGCTCATCGACGGTCCATGGGTGGACTGCTTGAGCATGGAGCAATGAAAGCGCGCGTCCGACGTAGCGATCGCGCACGCCGGCCAGCCATCCTGTCTGGTGGGCAGGAAGCGTTTCAATACAACTACGTACTGCCTCGACAAACAAAAGTTCGGACAACCTGGCGAGGACGATTGAGCCACCCGCCCGCGAGTTCGCAGCTTCGGTGGCTGCGAACTTGAGAGAGGACTCAAGCCACGCGGCTCGCGGATCGTGGCGCATATCAATCTTGAAGAGTCGCGGCAGTGACGAGAGCAGTGGGTTACTGAGCGTGTCGTCACAGGCCAGAAAGCCGCATACGATGCGAGTCGTCGATCCCCCGCCACCGTAAGACAACGTCATCACCTCACCGGGTGCTGCGGCAATTGGGCCAGCCAATAGCAACTCCATTGGCGTGGGCGCAAGATCCATGGCACTGCCAATCAGATGCGTTTCGCCTTGCGGCACCACTAGCAGTTCGCCGGCATCGAGATGAATAGCCGAGTCGCGGTCGTCTGCCAGGTGGGCCCAGCAACTCCCTTCTATGATCAGATGATATGAGACGACACGCTCGGATCGCGGCAGATAGGCCGCGCAGAGCGCAGCATCCGTGCGACCTACCACGCACCAGGGTGCCGTGAAGGTCCCGTTTAAATACACCGCGCCGCTCAGACGCACAGCGCGCAGGACGTCAGAAACTGCATCCATGAAAGGCTCGCGGGATAGGCGATTTCCCGGCAAGGAACCGGGACGCCGGTCATTTTTCGACCTGACCGAGGGCTCCATGTTATACCCGCTGCGGCGGGAGATGACAAATGCCTTACCGACAATTTCACTGCGCTTGACGCTCCGCCGCGCGATGCGTGTGGATCAATCGCGTGCAACGAATCGTGCCCTTCTGCAGTAGGACCGGACAAATTTTCTGGACGCGCTGCAATGGGCAGGCGAGCCATCGGCAAGAACTGGACGATCGGGCAAAAAACGTCGACGCACGGGCAGGACGGCAACCGGTTGCGAGAGGCAAAGTGCGTCACAGGACGGGACATGACAGATAAGCGTCATCCGTACTTTGCAGCCAGCCTTCCATGAAATTCGGGAGCCTGGCGCGCCTTCCTGACTTGCGCAGATCGGTTCACGCACAGCGACTGCCGGTTCGGGCAAACGAAATAGCGTGAGATGCCGATGAAACGCCTGTTAAGCCGCGCGACCTGCCACCCGCTCATCGCGCTATCCATGTTCTATTTGTTCGACCTGTTGCATAACGTCGACTACAGCGCAACCGGCGCTCTGCTCGTTCTGGCAGCGAAATCGATGTCCCGTGTCGTGAGCTTGTTCAACAAGACGTAGTTCTATAGGTGCTGCTCCCATGAATGTGGGATGAAGGGACTGGCACCTCAATGCAGCAGCGTGACGGGTGCCGCACGAAGCCGTCTGGCTGGCTTCGCGGCTCAGGACAGCGCTATATCCGGATGCTTACGCGATGTTCTAACGCACCCGCGCACGTGCTTTGTTCAGGGCCAGTGAAATCGTGCGTGGATCGCTGGTTGTCCGCTGCGGAAACTCAACCAGTCCATCCTCAAGTCAATGTCAGTGACCGAACCTGCCCCAGGCCGTGCGAAGACGCTCGAGCGGATTCATCGTGACCGAGTGAAGCACCGTTTACGATCTTTTTACTTGTCTGCGGGCAGCGACGCAATACAATGTTCGAATACCGAAATATATAGAGTCGGCTCCATGAGCATCGTCCGATGTCCCCGTCCACCAAGTTGTTCTCCTGCCTGACTGGCAGACGTCTGCGTCTCTCTTCTTGAGCCATCGTCTTGCCTGCAGGCGAGCGGTGCGCGTCGTAATGACTCTTCCTATGCGCCTTGTCACGCTACGTGGATAGCGCATTGCAGCTATTCGGTGTGGCGCTGCCGCCTCCTCGCGTTCTATGAACGTATCGGGTGAAGGTAACCGGAATCGCGCTGAAAGTTCGGCTGTCGCCATGCTTCAGCCACAGTCATCACAGCGCACAGCGCGGCGGCGCCGAGTCCGGCCACAGGTGATCAATGCAGAGAGAAATGCATATGGCAACGCCAATTGTAGAGCGCCGAAAGCCCGGTATGCCGCGACTGAGCGCACACGAAATGGCAGCGTTGATGCTGCTAGGCTACGCGGCAGTCGAGGTGGAAGTGGAGGATCTCGACATGACCGCCCTCCGCGACGCGGGACTTGCGCAGCGCGTTGAGCGCGAGCCCGGCAGACAGGAGTACTCGATCACGCGCGAGGGCAGGGAGGTGTTGCGGGTTCTGAGTGCGCTGAGTGCTCCAGAAGACATGGTCGACCGGCTTGCTACGCCCGACGCGTAACGACGGTAGCGTCGCAGCTGCAAAGGTAATGTTCCGGGAGGTCAGCAATAGTTGCCAGAGATTTATTTGCAAATTAATAAGTAGTACGAATTTGAATCGTGATCAACGATGGGAGTTTTAGCATGTTCGAAATCAACAAGAACTACACTCGCGAATTCATTCATTCGGTCTGTGGAGGCAGTAAGCAAGCCTTCCTTCCCGCCAGGAACGGTAAGGTCGTGGCCGCGTGCCTGCGTATGGACCTGAACCCACAGGCACCAGACATCATCATCTGCGACGGCAGCGCTTCGGCGCGGGCGGCTGGCCGAACGCTCGCGGGACAGCGAGACGCCATTCCGGTATTCGTCAAGATGGAGGTCGACTTGTTTCGCTTCGTTGGCCTGTTTGCAGTGAGCGAGTCCTTGACTGCGCCCCTGGACTGCGCGCCTTACGCGCGCAACACCGGGTTCACATCGGGGCAGGTATCTCGCGTTTTGAAGATGAAGCGTTGCTAGTGTGCGTTCATCAATGCGGAAAGCGACGGCAGCGTTGTTTTGCCGCCGCTGCCCGCATCTTTACGCAATTTTTCTCGGGAAGACATACAGCTGCGGGCTATTTTCGATAACGCCGGAGTTCCGTACACATGGAAACGCGTGTTTGGACCGGCGGAGCGCACAATCGCGCGGTACGCGGCGACGGAGCATGCGGATATCGTGGTGCTTGACGCAAGCCGCCTTGGCTTTTTTCACGGCTGGGAAGTGTTCGCCAGACTATGGCGTCTGACTTCAACCCCCGTCAAGATGCTTCACTGACATCTCGCGCCTCACCCGCTTTCATCAGCAACATCCCGCGATCACGATTCAGATCGTGACCTCACACTAGCCTGCAAATTTCCGCCGGGAAGACATCGACGTGCTCGTGCAGTCGCATTCGTACCCGGCAAAGGGTCGGGCGTCGGCTGCTATTTCGCGAAGCGCTGATGCCTCATTTCGGCGCACGGGCGCCTCTACAGGCCATCGCTGCGCCAGACTTAACGCGGTCTTAACATCGGCCCCCACAATTCAGCGCCGTCTTTGATTGGGACTTGAATGGCATAAGTCAGGCTCACGTTGGAATCGTTGCCGTCCTCGTCGGGCAAACCCAGATCAGGTAATGACATATCGACAATTGCTGCTGGATGTCTGGGGACCTGCTTACGTCGATCGTCCGCAATACCTGCGCGTGTATATGGTCGGTATCCGGCAAAAGCTCGAGGATGACCCGGCGCGCCCGCAGTTTCTGATCACCGAATTGCAGGTCGGATACCGTCTCGCGGGCCTCGACGCGAATGGATTGCCGTGAGTAGTCCGCATTCCTGTACGGAGAGAGCCAGCCATCGTCAGGAGCATGCGCGTTGCGAAGGCAATGCGACGGAGATAAGTTACCTGCCGTCGATGCCTGCTCCGTGGCGCCATTGTGCTCGGATCGCTTGACAGCTTGTCGGCCCGAAGAGACATGCGGGTGTCTATCGTGAGGTGTTCGCGAGCGGCGGGTACCGGCCGCGAGCAATCATGGCGTCGGTGAATTGCTCCATGGTTCGGCGCCCTTGTTACTCATGACCATGACGACCAACAGGCGCAGGAAGTTCTCCAATCATTTGGAGTAACTCAGCGACGCCCATCCCCGCAGTCGTTTCGATATTTGGGCAACAATTCGTCAGCCGTCCCGGCCCTGGCCGTCGCCCGTTGCAATCACGCGCTCGAACTACATCACCACGGGATCGTTTCGTTTTCCCAGCGCGTGAACGTTCCAGTCGGGCTGTCCGGGCCCAGCAGCGCGACGCGCACCGCCTCGCGCGCGCCTTCCTCGACAGTTTCCGTGCCGGCGTAGCCGTTGAGGTTCGTACTGGTATAGCCCGGAGAGACGGCGTTGACCTTGATCCCCTCAGGCTCCAGCTCGATTGCCATGGCGACTGTCAACGCGTTGAGCGCCGTCTTGGAGGCCGGGTAGACGGGGCCGAAAATCGCGCGGTAGGCGAAAGCCGGATCCGAATTCGTCGTCAACGACCCAACGCCGCTCGACACGTTGACGATGCGGGCTGCCGACGCCTGGCGCAGGAGCGGCAGCATGGCCTGATACACGGCGAGGACGCCAAATACGTTGGTGTCCCACACCGCGCGCATTTCGTCGAGGGACACGTTGCTCGGGCGGGTCGTCCGCGCGTATGCCTCGACGGACTGGCCGGGCTGCCTGTTCGTATTCGAGATCGCTGCGTTGTTGATGAGCACATCGAGGCGTCCGAACTCTTTGCGGATGCGCTCCGCCGCAGCGGCGATCGAAGCCTGATCCGTCACGTCGAGCTGAAGCGCGCGTGCGTGCGGCCCCACCTCCGTCGCCGCAGCCTCGCCGCGCTCGAGATTGCGGGAGCCGAGCAGCACTGTGAAACCGTGAGTCACGAGATCCTTGGCGATCTGAAGGCCGATTCCCTGGTTCGCCCCGGTGACCAGAGCGATAAGTTTGTCCTGCATGGCAGTCTCCCAGTTGTATTGCGTCGTAGCGTGGCCCTGAAGGTCGATCAGCGAAGCTCGGCCGCCCAGGCTTCGGCGTCGGCGCCGGCCGGGATACGCATCGGCGATGACGGGTCGGTCGCCGCGCGCCACACGGCTTCGGCGACGTCCTGTGCGTGAGTAGTCGGGGAAGACGTATCCTCCAGCCGCGCGATGACCGTCCTGGCGAGATCGGCGTAGGCCTCGTGGTCAAAGCCGTGTATGTGGGCGCGCGCGTTCTCGCCGAAGCGGGTGTCGGGCGCGCGGCCCGGCAACACCAGGTGTGCCCGGATGCCGAACTGCGCGAGTTCCAGCGCCATCGACTCGGTGAAAGCGTTCACAGCCACCTTGCTCGCACGGTATGCGGCGAGCAGGGGGAGTGCCTTCAACGTCACGCTCGATGTGACGTTCACGACGACGCCGGCCTTGCGCTGCCGGAACTGGGGCAGCACCGCTTGCGTCAACGCGATCGTGCCGAAGGTGTTGGTTTCGAAGAGCTCGCGCACCGTCGCGAGCGGGACGAGTTCGGCCGGGGAAGCCGCGCCGAAGCCCGCGTTGTTCACGAGGACGTCGATCGGGCCGGTGAGTTCGATCGCCTTGCGAATGCTTTCTGGATTCGTGACATCGAGCGCCAGCACGCGAAGGCGCTCCGACGGCGGCAGTATATCGGCGCGCAGCGAGCGCATCGTAGCGACGACCTGCCAGTCGCGGGCCAGAAAATAACGGGCGATCTCGAGGCCGAAACCGGAAGAGCAGCCGGTGATCAGGACGGTTTGCATGAGCGTTCCTGTGAGGTGGTTCGTGTGATCTCCTACGATAGGTGCCTGAGGCCGTACTTACTACAATCAATAATCCGAATTTCGTTTGCAGGAGTCCGGCGATGATCGATCCGTTGGCTGAGGTAGTGATGCCGGTTTAGGTGGGTGCCCGTTCGCGAGCAAACGAACAACGACGCGGCGGGCAGTCGTGAGGGCGCGTTTCCTCAACGCTTGGGACGCGAAAATAGGTTGACGAGATTGCCATCAGGGTCGCGCAGCAAGAGCGAGCGATTGCCCCACGGCATCAACGTCGTCGGCATCACGATGTTTGTCCCGGACGCATTCATCCGTTCGAACACCGCGTCAACGTCTTTCACTTCGAACTCCAGTATCGCCGATCGATTTGCAGCCGCAGTGGCAGCACCAGCGTTGAAAAGCTTGATCAGATCCTCGGACGATATCGCAAGCGTCGCGCCTCCGAATCGTATTTCGGCAAATCCCACGGCCGGACGAACAGGCTCGATACCGGAAAGCCGTTGATAAAACTCGACCATCCCGTCGATATCCCGGGTAACGACACGAACCGATGCTAATTTCATTTTGAGCTCCTCGCCAGGAAAGGGAGCTCAGTCTAATGGTCGATACTGTCAAATTCTGGCAGTATTGTGTGGCTGGCAACGTGATCGAGCCTGCGCCATTCACGAAGCAGTGTTTGCCGCCTTTTGGGGTAGCGCTCTTCCAACTGCTCGACGTTCGAGATCCGGTCCGAACGGAAATTTCGAAAATCAGCTCGAAGCTCGCACCAGCACATCAAGACCCGCGCCTGGTCGAAATACACCAGAGCAAAGGGCCACACGACACGCTGCGTTTGAATACCACTGGCGTCCACGTAGGTAATGTTGAGCTTATGCTCTTCCCGGACTGCGGCACGCAGAAGGTCAGGTGAGACGTTGTGGGCGGCTCTCTTCAACGGCGCGCCGACCAGCAGCGAAGACTCCTCCAGTTCACGACGCAGTTCGGTGGGCAGTACCGCGGCTATCTTCGCAAGCGTGCTCAGCGCACCGGACGATAGCGTCTTGTCGCAGCGATCGGCCACCCAGCGCATGCCAAGAACCAGGGCATCGAGTTCCTCCGAGCGAAACATCATGGGCGGCAGCATGAAACCCGGTTTCATAACGTAACCAACGCCTGGTTCTCCCTCGATCGTTGCCCCCTGCGCCTGCAAACTGGCGATGTCCCGGTATAGCGTGCGGATGCTCACGCCGAGTTCTTCGGCGAGGGCTTGGCCACGCACGGGACGTCGATAGCGACGTAACACTTGCAGGAGATGAAGGAGACGTTCGGAGCGGGACATACGTGAATCCTGATATCGACACTGAAGCAAATCGACGACGCGATCGGTTACTGCAAGTCGAAAACAATAGGTCGCATCCAGACAGACGTTGCATTGTTGACGATCTATGCCGTTCTGTCGAACGTCCCAATCTGGCCGACACGGTCAATTGTCGATGATTCGCACAACGACAAGCGCGCGTGTCGCCGGTCGCGAAATCTAATCGTGGAGACGCCGGTCTATCGCAGGACCGATCTGAAAATCGCGGAACAGCACCTCGAAACCATTGCGCTCGGGAGAGCAGCACATCACGCCGACTTCTGCCTTGGTGGTGGGCGGCAGATACGCCAGGCGGATCAGTTGCCACTTCTGGTCCAACTCACGCAGGTACTGCACCTTAATCGCCTCTCCGTGCCGCGTAAGCCTCAATCTCAGCCCGTCTGACGGCAATGCCATTCGTTGTACAGACCAGTCCGAATGATCGTTGGTCACTACCACCGACAAGCAAACCTCGCCGTCCGTGAACTCCGTGCCGGCCTTAATCCAGTGCGACTCACTCAGCCGGACCATCAGCCCCGCTTGGTCGTATAAGGCCTCGTAGAGCCCGTCTACGGTCACCTCGGCAGAAAAATCCCCTTCAACGGTGACATAAGCGAAGTGTCCCGAATCGCGCCAGAAATCGTAGAAGGTTCCTCGCCAGAAATCTGTCCGATCGCCGGTCTTGACCCAGAGGTCACCCGATCGGATCTCGGAAGAAGCCGGCGCGTTGAGCCATGTGTAATTCTCGAAGCCTTTCATTGCGATCTCTCGTCAATTGGCGCACTGCCTTGCGGACCGCACGGCGCCGAACCGGAATGTGACGCGCCGGTCGGCACGCCAACGTTACACTCCTCGCCACCTCGCATCATGTGGATTGGCCATGGCGGATAAGTTGCCCCCGGAACCCCATGACGTAATTCCGCACGTACTCCATCTCGCATTGTGGGTGTGCGTCGTCGCCACCAGGTGCTGACCCGACCCATAGTTGGTCTTATGTGCCCGGGCGCTTTGTCAACGCAATGCCTGCCGGATTCCCAGCGCAATCATGAGCCCTCCACATGTGAGGTCGATCCATGCCTTCGCGCGACGATACGCCGTCGCAATCGCCGCGTGCGATAGAACGAGCGCGACTGCTCCGTACCAGCACGTCGCTGTTGCGCCGACAGTAGCAAGCACTGCGAAGAACGTCGGCATGGAAACGTGCGTGGGCACCGCTGAGGAAAACACCGCCGCATAAAAGGCGATGGACTTCGGGTTTGCGATATTTGTCGCAATACCTTGCAGGAAGGCGGCACGAAACAAAGGCGCCTTCGTTGGGTGACGTGAACCTGAAGGGGTTGCCCGTGCCGACACAACGAGCCGCAGCCCGAACCAGATCAAATAGGCCGCGCCAGCAAGCCTGACGCCGACAGCGAGCCACGGGAAAATAGCGAACACCATTCCGATACCGAGGATGGCGCAAGTCGCCCAGAACAGATTCACCGTCACGATTCCGGCGACAAGCGCGAGCGCATCGGAGCGTCTGCCGGCTACCGCCTTCTGGGTGATTGCGACGAAGTTCGGCCCGGGTATGACGACAGCCGCCGCATAGACAGAAAAGACTGTCTCAATAGCAGACGAATTAACCATTTGTAGCCTCAGTGAATTCTGGTTGCACAAAACGTGGAGTCGCTTCATCAGCCAGTATTCTGAAGCAATTCACGACTGACCGCTGGCAGCTTTCGAGCGGCTTCTGTGAATGAGTACAGTCGGCGATGAAGGGTCATTCCTGCGCGTTGCCGTTCAGACGGCGGTCGTGTCCGGCAATCGGCCATTCGACTCAGCGAAATGTCCAGAAACGGTTGTTCACGAGTCGAACTTGATCAAGTCCTTGAAGATCAGTTGTCCCCAGCTATTTTCGCGCGCTTGCACAAGTAGTCCACCGTCCGAAAGCCCGCCAAGTTTGATCGGCGAGAAACCGAGATTTTCCGCAAGCGTACCAATCTCCGCTGCGGCGCCGTCATCGTCGCTCGCCAGGAACACGACTCTCCTGCCACCCTGTACGGCCGGGTCTTGGCCGAGGACGGCAGCAGCCAAATGATTGAAGCCTTTCACCAGCCTGGCTCCGGTGAATGCGTTCGCGACGAAAGCTGAGGACGGGAGCCCGTCCAGTTCCTCAAGCGGGGCGAACGTGTTCATCACGTCGATGATGGTCTTTCCCTTCCAACTGGGCAGCGCCTTCGCGACCTCCGGGTGCGACTCGAAACGGACAGCCAAAAAGAGGGTGTCCGCCTTGACGGCTTCCGCCAAGGTTTTGGGAATGATTCCGGGTCCGATGGCGGCCACATCGGATGCAAAGCTTGTCGGGTCGCGCGTGGTTGCAACGGATACTTCGATACCGCTGCGGGCAAACGCCTCGGCAAGCGCGTGGCCGATCTTGCCGAAGCCGATGATTGCGTAGCTCATGAGATTCTCCTTCGGTTTTTCGGCGCGCTCAAAGCTTGTAGCCGCCGCTCGCTTCAATCGTCTGGCCGGTCACCCAATGACCATCGTCGGAAGCCAGGAACGCCACAACGGCAGCGATCTCCGAAGGCTCGCCAAAGCGTCCCAGCGCGATTTCGGCCTCGACTGCCTTCACGAGTTCGGGATTTTCGCGGAAGGCGGCGTTCGCGTCCGTTCGCGTGTAGCCCGGCGCCACAGCGTTCGCAGTAATTCCGCGCGGCCCCAGCTCGGCCGCGAGCGCATGGGTCAGGTTGTTGATGGCCGCTTTGGCCATCGAGTAGACGGGCGCGGCTGTCACGGGCTTCGTGGCGGCAGCGGAAGAGATGTTGATGATGCGTCCCTCATCGGCAAGACGATCCAGAGCAGCCTGAACGATGAAGAAGGGCGCACGGGCGTACACCGCCATCAGGGTGTCCCAGCTTTCGGGCGTCGCGTCCTTGAAGCCAACCCAACCGGCATTTCCAGCGTTGTTGACCAGAATATCGAGCGCTTTGCTTCCGTTGCGCCTGGTGAATTCATTGTCGAGTTGCTCGAACAAGGCCGGGACGCTCGCCGGGTCAACGAGATCAGCGTGGATCGCGAACGCAGTGCCTCCAGCTTTCTCGATGGCCGCGACCGCCTCGTCCGCGCCAGATCTGCTGGCGTTGTAGGTCAGCGCGACCATCGCACCATCCTTTGCAAGACGTTCAGCGATGGCGCGGCCAATGCCCCGCGATGCCCCGGTAACGAGAGCCGTTTTTCCCTTGAGAGATTGTCCCATTTCATTTTCCTCCGTAGATGCGCGCATGATCGGATCACTGGCGTGTCCGGCTGGGCGTGGTGCATCAGAGTTGCGCCAGGCCACCGTCGACGGCGACCTCGCTGGCTGTCATGAAGCTGCTGTCGGACGACGCGAGAAAGGCGGCCACCGCCCCGATCTCCGCCGGATCAGCCATGCGCTGAAGCGGAGTCATCGAGGCGAAGACCTTCTGGCCCTCCTCGCCGAGCGCTTCCTTCGCGAGTTCGGTCGCCGTCGCCCCGGGCGACAGCACGTTGACCCGGATGCCGGTGCCCTTCAGATCCTCCGCCCAGGTCCGCGCGAGGTTGCGCACCGCCGCCTTGCTCGCGCTGTAGGCGCTGAACGCCGGTGCGCCCGTGGTGCCGGCGCTCGATCCGGTCAGGATGATTGAACCGCCCCGGCCCATCAGCGGCAGCGCCTTCTGGACCGTGAAGATCGTGCCTTTCACATTGGTGTCGAAGGTTTCGTCAATGTGCCCGGCGGTGATCTTGCCGAGCGGAAGCGGGCTTCCCGTGCCGGCATTGGCAAAAACGATGTCGAGGGTTCCGCGCTCGGCCCTTACCATCGCGTAGAGCCGGTCGAGGTCGGCCGGATCGGAGACCGAGCCTTTCACTGCGCGGGCATTGGGCCCGAGGTCGGCCACAGCGGCGTCGAGCGCTTCCTGCCGGCGGCCAAAGATGAAGACGAAGGCGCCCTCCTCGATGAAGCGCTTTGCTGCGGCGCGGCCGATGCCGGTAGCGCCGCCGGTGATCACCGCGGTCTTTCCATTCAGTCTGCTCATGTCATGCATCCTTCGAAACGAAAACGACAAACACCATTCTGGAGCGCTTGATTCATGAAGCCAATTGACTAAATTTCTATAGCTACCATCTACTTTTTAGATAGCTATGCTCGACAACGTCACCATCAATCAACTCCGGGCCTTCGTCGCCGTGTGTGACCAGGGAAGCTTCTCCGGGGCTGCACGGGAGCTGAGGCGTGCACAGTCGGCGATCAGTCACGCGATCAACGCGCTCGAGAGTGCCTTTGACGTGGTGCTGTTCGAGCGCGATACCCGCAAAGCCACACTTACAGCCGCGGGCCGCAGCCTCCTGCCTGACGCTCGTGCGGTGATCTCACGCACCGAGGAAATGAAGATGCGCGCGGCTGCGATAGCCGAGGCCGGGGTACCAGAGGTCTCGGTCGCCGTGGATACCTACTTTCCGCGTGCGCACTTGATCGAATGCCTGCGCACCCTGCAGGCGGACTTTCCAACGGTTGCAATCAATCTGCGCATGACGACCATGCAGGGCGGCGAGCGTTTGGTTCTCGAAGGCACGTGCGCATTGGCGGTGACGATCACGGACGTGCCGGAGCTGAGCCCCGGCACCATAGAAAGACAGCATCTATGTGACGCGCAAATGGTGACCGTCTGTGCGCCATCGCATCCGCTGGCCGCGATCGCGGGGCCGATCCCGCGGGAGGAATTTGGGCGGCATATCCAGCTCGTCGTAACCGACAATCAGCCCGATTCGGAGAAGACACAACAGGGGGTCGCCAGTGAACGCCAGTGGCGCGTGAATGACCTCGGCGCGAAGCACGATTTGCTCAGGGGAAGCTTGTGCTGGGGGCACATGCCGCATCATATGGTTGCGCAAGACCTTGTGAATGGAACACTTGTCGAACTCCAACGGCGCGCATGGCACATGCGCCCCCTCACGTTCATGATCTCGCAGCGGCGCGGGTACTCGTTTTCCGAATGCGAGACACGGCTGGTCGAGCTCCTTGGCAATCGTCATGCCTTCTCAAAAGGTGGGCAGACCAAGGCCGGCGTAAAGCGCGGTCGCTGATGCGTTTGCCCGGAGAAGGGTGAATCGACCGGCACCGTCTTGGGCGGCACGCCAGTATCGGTACAGGCTCGACAAAGCGAGGACAGCGAGCGTTCGGACATGCTCAGCAAATGCAATAATGCGTTGGCCTGCAGTCATGCCAATGCGCTGCGGGTTCCTTCAAGTGCGAGAGTCGTTGTTGCAGGTCTGCATGCGACAGATGCACCGGAGTGCGCCATGTGCACTCCATCTTCAGCTGCGCGACACTCGCGCGCCGCTTCAGCACAGACCGGACGACCGTCTCCGCTAATTCTGCCCGGGAGACGTTCCGATGTCCTACATCGAAGTGTTGGAACCGATTGTTCGCACCACGATTTCCCCCGATGCCCCGCATACGGATCAGCTCGCCCGTTTCCCGCGCGCTGCCGTCGATGCGCTCGGCAAGTCGGGCCTGCTCGGACTCGTGAGCGCAACGGAAATTGGCGGCATGGGGTTAGGCGCGGCGCAGGCGTGCCAGGTGGTGGAACGCATTGCGCGGGATTGCCCGTCCACCGCAATGGTCGTCACCATGCATTACGCCGGTGCGATCCTGATCGAAAAGTACGGACCCGAGGAGGTGCGGCGCGCCATTGCGCAGGGCACGCACCTCACCACGCTGGCATGGTCCGAGACCGGCACGCGTAGCCACTTCTGGGCACCGGTCGGTACCGCGCGGCCTGACGGCGACGATTTCGTGCTGAACGGCAGCAAAAGCATGGTGACTTCCGCGGCCGAAGCGGACTCCTATGTCTGGTCGTCGCGACCGGCGCTGGCGCAGGAAGGCGCCAGTACGTTGTGGCTTGTGGACAGCCGTGCGCAGGGACTGCACTGCCCGAAACCTTTCGATGGTCTCGGCCTGCGCGGCAACGCGTCCGCACCCATTCAGGCCGATGGCGTGCGTGTGCCCGCCAGCGCAATGCTGGGTCCTGACGGCGGCGGCGGCGAAATCATGAACGGAGACGCGTTGCCGGTGTTTGCGAACCTTGTCGCCTCGACCTCTATTGGCCTTGCCGACGGCGCGCTGCAACGTGCGATCCCTCACCTTACCGGTAGTCGATTCGCGGAGAGCGGTGAGTCCCTGTGCGATCTGCCAACGATCCGCGCGTATCTCGCCCGCGCGCAGCTTCGCGTCGATCAGGCGCGCGCGCTGCGCGACGACACGCTGGCCGCCATGGCGGTGGGCCGGCCCGACACGATGCTGCGCGTACTGGAAGTGAAGGCCGCGGCCGCGGAAGCCGCGCTTGCCGTGACCGATACGGCCATGCGCATCTGCGGCGGCGCGGCGTTTCGCAAGGAAGTGGGCATAGAGCGTCTGTTCCGCGACGCGCGCGCGGCTTCCATCATGGGGCCGACCTCGGACGTCCTGTACGACTTCATCGGTCGTGCATTGTGCGGCCTCCCGCTCGCCTGAAGAGGAGACTCATGTCATGTCCCGACACACACCGCTAATGCTCGGCGCAGTTGCCTACGCGCCGAAGGTCATCACAATCTGGGAGGGCTTCAAGGCCTGGTTCGCCGAACGCGGACTGGCGATCGACTATCTCCTTTACTCGAATTACGAAACTCAGGTCGAGGCCCAGTTTGCAGGCGATATCGCCTTCGCATGGAACTCGCCGCTTGCGTGGGTCCGCGCGAGCCGCATCGCGCAAGCGCGCGGCGAAGTCGTGTCCCCACTCGCCATGCGCGACACGGACATCGATCTGCGTTCCGTGCTGGTGGTGCGCAGCGATAGCAGCGTCCAGTCGCTCGGCGACCTGCGGGGCGCCACGATCGGCTTTGGCGCGATCGATTCGCCTCAGGCCACGCTGATTCCCCTCGATCATCTGCGCCATGAGGGAGGACTCGTCGCGGGACACGACTACGAGGCGCGGCGATTCGACGTGCTGGGCGGCAAGCACGGCGATCATATTGGCGGCGAACGCGATGCAGCGAGCGCACTCGTGAACGGCGAGGTCGAGGCGACGTGGATGATCGCAGGCAATTTCCGGGCGTTCGCAGACGAAGGTACGCTGCCCTCGGGTGCCACGCGCATCGTCGCCACAACTGGCGCATACGATCACTGCAACATGACGGTTAGCCCTGGCGTGCCGCAGGAAGCAACACGCCGCTTTGGCGATCTGTTGCTCTCCATGGACTGGAACGATGCCCGGGTACGTCCTCTGCTCGAACTGGAGGGCCTCAGGTCGTGGCTGCCTGGGCGTTCAAGCGGCTACGCGCTGCTCGAGCGTGCAGTAACGGAGGAGCACTTCTATGACGGCCACGGCCGGATTGTCGAACCCGCTTATCGATATTGAGTCGCTCGGCTTCGACGCGGGTGCTCACATTCTGGTCAGGCATGCGCTGGACGCGCTGGCGCCCGGGCAGTCGCTGCGCGTGGTGGGCACGGCAACCGGCTGGGAGGTGATGCTCGAGCACTGGTGCCGCAGTCAGGGACATCGGCTGGCGTGGCAAACAGGCGACGCGGGTCGACAGTTCGCCGTCATCGAACGCGACAATAGGTACGGGCGTTGGCGCAACGCGCATCAGACGGGACACTGTGATCCGCGCGCGGCGCAGGCGGTTGAGTCGCGAGCTCTTCCTGCGTGGGGGCTGGCCGCCAGGGGCGCGCAGGTAGAGGCGGGCGCACCTGAGTTTGCGTTTCGGCTGGACAACAAACTAGAAGTCTGGACGGAGAACGCGGCCGATCTCTACGCCCAGGGCGTTGCGGCGCAGTGGGATCCCGACCAGGCGATCGACTGGGCTGTGCCATTCGAATTGCCCGCGCCGATAGAAGCCGCCGTGGTGCAGATCATGACGTACCTGGTCGAGAACGAGAATGCCGCGCTCATTGTGCCTGCACGCTTTCTCGGACAACTGCATCCTCACTACCGCGAACTGCAGGCCGCCCTCGCGATTCAGGTCGCGGATGAGGCAAGACACGTCGAGGTCTTCACGCGGCGCATTCGCCATAAAGGCCACGAGCCGGCATTGTCGACAGCGGGAGGGCAGGCATCGCTTAAAACACTGCTCGATGAACCCGATTTTTCCGTCGCTAGCTTTTTGCTCTCGGTGATGGGCGAGGGCACCTTTGTTACGCTGCTGCAATTCCTCCAGAACTACGGCCCCGATCCGCTGACACGCCAGATCGCACGCCTGGCCGCCCGAGATGAAGCTCGGCATGTTGCGCTGGGTATGTCTCATCTCCTCTATCGGATGAAGAAAGAGCCTGAACTGCGCTCGCGCCTCGCGCACGCAGTCGAGCGACGCCATGCCGAACTGGAGGGAACGACTGGCCTCAATGAGGAGGTATTCGACGCGCTCATTCTTCTCGCGGCGGGTGAACTGACGCCTGAAGCCGTGGCGCGGGGCTATGCTCTCGTTCAGAACCTGATGCGCGAGATGGCCGACGGTCGTTACGCAAGGCTTGCGCGCCTGGGCTTTGAACAGGATCAGGCCCGACAGCTCGCGTCATTGCATACCCGAAATTTCATGTAGAACATCTCTGCCGCTCATTTGTACGTCGATCGAGAAATGCTGCGCGCGTACGCAAGCGCTTTGGCCGGATGAGCCGATGGGATTCAACCCCGGTCGATGCAACACAATAGCGGCGCTCATGAGGTGGGTTGAGTTCGCGATAGCCGAAACTCATTGAACGTCGACAACGGTGCTCATTGGTACGCGCGAAGTTCGCGACGCGCAACGTCATGCGCCCCTCGACCGCCGGACGGCGTCAAGTTGCTGAACAGGCCCTAAACCTTTGTTGGCCACCGCCGTTAACGCAAATGGCGAAGGCTTGGGGACGACGGACGGTGTGCGCCTCCATTGTCGGTGACCCAACGTGTCGTGGCCGACCGACCGCAGATTTGGTTGGGCTCGCTTAATCGTCTGGGCTCGAATCACGTATTTTTCGTTTTGGTTATTTTTTGGAGGGAGTTTTGAAGAGGATTCTACTATCCGCGCTGATTTTTGCTGTCGCACAGTCCGTGAAGGCGGAATGTACTATAAATAGCATCTATCAGGGTCTGCCTGCGAAGGTGCTCCAGGAAAATGGCTGGAATTTTCAAAACTATAATATTGTCTGCGAAAAATTGAGGCGTGCCAACGCTTCGGTTGTCATCAACGGTACGGCGTCTGTTCTTACTGGAACGTCTTTGGGCTGGGCTACTTTGAGCGTTGCCGACAAGAAAACCGGACTGGGTATTAGTGACTATTATTCCGCGAATACCGAGACGAATACTTACGCGAGTCAAGACAAAGCTGAAGAGTTGCTGTACGTGGCAATTAATACCGCTGCGAATAATTGGAAAGACCTCGACAGCGCGTTGGCCATCCTGGATGAGAAGCGACGAAAACTCGGTATCGCGCGATAGTTTTAATCAAGACCCTGACGGCAGCACTGTCGCCGGGGGCAGGTCATGGCCTCCACGCAAACTCTCAATCCGCGCAGGGAACTCGTGCTCGCCATCGACTTAGAGGGTGTTCATGAATCTCTCGGCGCCTCCGGTGTCTTCCGGCAGGCAACGCCCGGCGCGCGCAACGCGCGCATGGTAGCGGCCTTGACTGCTTGCGTACCCTACGCAGACAAATCCTTTAGCGAACCTCACAGGCTTTCGACTCCAGGCAGTCGCCGCCTCCTGTTGAATCCACTCGCTGCCGAGAAGCGATGTGCGTGTGCGGAACAGGATCTGCGTCTCGTGGCGGACCGATCGATTAAATGGGTGTGCTCTGTCCATCAAATGATGGACGCGCTAGCGTCTCTCACCCCTTAGCCTTAGGCGTGGCTCCTATTTGAAGCGGTGCAAGACGAGGATGTATGGCGGGGCCGTTGAGCTTCCCGGCCAGGGCGACGCCTTCTCGTTGATGCCCGGTCGGCCTGGCGGCACCGACTGGAAGGCGGCCTGAGTCGGGCCGCCCCTGGTCATCAAGGAGAATGCAATGGCGAGCACACCCAATACTCCCGGACCCTGCGACTTTCGGCCTGTGAACGGCAGCAGACGAGTCCCTCGAATGGGGGCGCGGCGCGTCGGTCCTGCGGATCCCGATGAGGGACTCTCGGTCACGATCTGGGTCCGGCGCAGCCCCGACGCGTCGCCGCTACCCGACGCACAGAGATGGCAGATGCTTCCCGTGAGCGCGCGCCAGTATCTGACGCGCGAGGAGATTGAGCGTTGTACCGGCGCATCCCGGGCGGATCTCGATGCCGTGGCTGGCTACGCGCACACGTGCCAGTTGACCGTGCACGCGACGAGCGTCGCGCGCCGCACAGTGGTCGTGACGGGCACGGTCCGGCAAATCGAAGCGGCCTTCGCGGTCGAACTTTCGCGGTACGAATCGGACACGGAGCGCTATCGGGGTCGCGAGGGGTACATCTATGTCCCCGCTGAGCTTGGCGATATCGTGCAAGGCGTGTTCGGGCTCGATAACCGACGCATGGCTCGCAGTGCAGGGCGCTTCTTTCCCGGCGGGTTCGAGAACAACCTGCGGCCGCCCAATACACAGCCGCTCACACCGCGGGAGGTCGCCGGGCTCTACGATTTTCCGTTCACCTATGCGCTCGACACACCGTTGACGGGCGCGGGACAGACGATCGCTCTCATCGAGTTCGAGACAGGGGGCGACGTGGGGTGGGCCCAAGGTGGCTACGATCCTGCCGACATCGCGGGTTTTTTTAATGCACAGGGCCTGCTCACGCCCAATGTGTTCGCCGTGTCCGTCGACGGCGCAACGAACAACCCGGTGGGAGACCCGAAGCGCGATCTCGAGATGGTCGCCGATATCGACGTCGCAGGTTCGGTGGCGCAGGGCGCGAACCTCGCCGTCTACTTCAGCAACTGGACGCTTGCAGGCTGGGTAGATGTGATTCACGCCGTCGTTCACCCTGAATGGAACGCGCAGGGCGAGAGCGATCCCACGAAGCTGCCCGCAGGGGTTAGCGCGCCTTCTGTCGTGTCAATCAGTTGGGGCTGGGCGGAGCTGGAGCCGGGAATCGATGTGGACGGCTCCGAATGGACGAAGTCGACCACTGCCGCTCTGCGTGAGGCGTTTGAGTGCGGCAGCATGGCGGGCATGACGTTCTTCGCCGCGACGGGCGACGATGGCTCGCGTTGCCAGATTGGGGATCACTCGGCGCACGTGCTGTACCCTGCGTCGGACCCGTATGTCACCGCATGCGGCGGCACAATGATAGTTCAAGCGCCGCAGCTTCTGCCGCCGCGCACGGGCGATCGCGAACCCGTTGCAGTCGAATCGCCGTTTACCGAGCATACGTGGAATGACCTGGCATGGGCGCCGTCAGGTAAGTCGACGGGCGTGACGGGCGGGGGCGTTAGCCAGATCGTCGGAGTGCAGTCGTGGCAAAGCGAGGCCAACGTGCCGCCGCTCGCCGAACCGCCGACTCTGGGGCGACCCATTCAAGAAAAGTGGCATCGCGGCCGTGGCATACCCGATATCGCGGGCAATGCCAGTCTCTTCAGCGGCTACGCACTTTGGTATCAAGGCGCACCGACTACGACCACGCTCTATATGGGATCGCCGATCGGACATTTCTACGGCACGAGCGTTGTGGCGCCGCTCTACGCGGGACTGGCAGCGCTGATTGCTTCTTACTTCGACCACGGCATCGGCTGGCTCAACCCGCTGCTTTACGCGCGAGGCGCGACGAGCCTGCTGCGTGACGTTGACGACGGAATCAGCAACGCGGTTGGTCATTCGCCCGGCTATAAGTCAGGGCCAATGTGGGACGCGTGCACGGGTTGGGGGAGTGTCAATGGCAGGCTGCTGCTCGAAGTGCTCGTCGGCGCACCGTTCGGCATATCGGGAACGCCCAACGTGCCGCCTCCTTGAACCGCCGGCCGACGCACTCCACGTGCTCTTCGATGATGGACCGCGGGTGGACAAACTGAAAGCCGTCGTTGTCATGGTGTTCACTTGAACGACAGCTTCGGGTTGAGCGCAATGACCATAGATCAAGCTGGAACATTCAATTCTATTCGCTTCAATATGTTCAGCAACTCGACCGTTGTTTCGAACCCAACACCCGCGTTAGTCGGCCCACAGGTTTGCTCTGGATGTGCAACGATAGTCGTGCAACTCGCAACTGTGTGAAGACGCTAGACAACCCAACGGGGAGGGAAGATGAGAGAAGACGCCGAAACGCTATTCGTCGCTTCCGAGGACGTGGCGACAGCGCTGAACCTGCTGGAGAGCATTGAGATTGAGGTCGGTTTCGATAGCGATGATCCGGAGAGCATCGAGCAGGCGATCCTCGCGGTCGAGGAGGCGATCAATACTCGCCTGAGCGGCTATCGCGGCGACGCACGTGTTGAATCGGCGATCCTTCGCGTTAAGTTCGACTTCCGGTGCGCGATCCTTGATCAAGCCTCGTCCGATGAGGCCGATGGTGAGGCCGTCAGCAGCGTCCACACCTTGCATTGATCATTTCAGGTCCATATGATCCGATTGCCAGCCGGGATCGAATCGGCCGCGTCACGAGGCACTTAACTGGAATCCAACGCCTGATTGACTCCATCGGGCGCACGCCGCCGCGCGCGGCGCGCCGCCCGAGCATCTCCGCAGCGGCCTTCTGATTCCCGCGCGGGTCACGGTCGCGCCCCCGAACCTACCGCAAAGCGTCGACCTGGGTCGTGCGATGAGACCCCAGACTTACCCGCACACGCCCTGCACAGAATTTCGGCTGCGTTACACTGCGCGCAATATGGCTCGTGTCGCGAGGGCACGCGAGCGACACGTCGCCCGCTGCCTTCTCGCCGATTGTTCCGACCGATGCGCCAGACTCAAACCAGGCAAATGCCGCTTTTTTCAGCCCCCGGCCCGAGCGGGCCATTTTATGTTCTTGATCGACTGTGCGCTGGGTGCCGCGCCACCGTGCACGAGCCGCGACGCGACAGCGGACAGTCCACATGACGGACATCCGCCTCGATGCGTCCGATCCGTCGAGCGCCTGGATGTGGGTCGGCAAACTGGCGCCCCCCCATACCCAGCTCGAAGCCGTACCGCGCATCGCGTTGCTCGAGCGCCTGCAGGCACACGCAAGCCGTCCGCTCACGCTCGTGGTCGCCGCCCCCGGATTTGGCAAGACGACGTTGCTCGCGCAATGGCGCGACGCACTGCGTGCGAGCGAAAGTGCGCAAACGCAGCCGGTCGCCTGGCTCACGCTGGACGAAGCCGATGGCGATCCGAACCGCTTCCTCGTTTATTTGCTGCTGTCGCTCGAAGACGCCGGCCTCGATCTCGGCAGCCTGTCATCGTTGGCCCACGCCCAGGCGCTGGATGCGCGCGCGCAGCGCACGATCGCCGCGATGCTGCAGGCGCTCGCGCGCGACGGGCGCTGCTTTACGCTGATGCTCGACGACTACCACCGCGCCGCATCGCGCGTGGTCGACGAAATTGTGCTGACGCTGCTCGAACGCGCGACGCCCAGCTTGCGCCTCGTGATCGCGAGTCGCACGCGGCCGGCCTGGCAAGTCGCCACGCTCAAGGCGCGCGGCCTCGTCCACGAGATCGACGCTGATGACCTCGTTCTGTCGCTGCCCGAAGCCTCGCAGATCCTCGGCCCTGACCACGGGCCTTCGATCCTCGCGACCGTCCACTCGAAAACGGAAGGGTGGGCCGTCGCCATCCAGCTTGCGCGCTTGTGGCTCGCGCGAGGCACGGCGTCAGCATTTGGCTTGCCGTCGTTCTCCGGGCACGTCGCCGAGATGGCGCAATACATGGCCGAGCAGATTCTCGACAATCTCCCCGAAGATTGCCGCGACTTCCTGATTGAGACGTCGGTGCTCGAGCGCTTCAACGCCGATCTGGCCGATGTCGCGCGAGACCGCCACGATAGCGCCGCGCTGCTCGCACGCCTGACCTCGTTCCACGCGCTGCTGGTCCCGCTCGACGCCAACGGCAGCTGGTTCCGCTACCACCTGCTGCTCTCCGATTTCCTCAGTCAGCGCCTCAGTACCCGGCGTGCCTGCCAGATCCATCGAGCGGCTGCGCAGTGGCTCGCGCAGCGCGGCGACTGGGTACTGGCGGTGTCGCACGCGCTGCGTGCGCAAGACACGGCACTCGGTGTACGGCTCGTGCTCGACGCGGGGGGCTGGGAGCTGGTGCTGCGCCACGGCATCCACTACACCCAAAGCCTGCTGCAGCAATTCGACGAGCGTGCGCGCCGCAGCGACCCGGAACTCGTGCTCATGCAGGCATACCTGCAGGCCAAGCTCGGCAACCCTGCACTGGCGATGGAGTTGCTGCGCCTCGCCCAACCGGCCATGCACGGCAATGCGCGCCTTGAACGCGACTTCACGGTAATCGAGGCGCTCTTGCGCGGCTACTTCGACATCGACGGCGACGATTTGCGCTTGCCCGTCGACGATCAGAGCGCGAACGAGCGGCTGCCCGACGACTCTCTCGGCCAGGCGACGTTGCTGTGCGTGGGCGCGCTCTTCGCGATGCGGCGCGGCCAGATGCGCAACGCGATCGGAGCGGCGCGCGCGGCACGTGTGCGCATGCGCATCGTGGCGAGTCCGCTTGGCGAGAATTTTTGCCTGATGCACGAGGCGCTCGCCCTGTGCACGAGCGGCGAGATCGCAACTGCGCGAGAACGGATCGACGAGGCGATGATGCTCGCCGAAGCGAACTTCGGCACGGATAGTTCGCTCAAGGCCGTGGTCGGTTGCCTGAAGGCGCAGCATCTCTATCTCGAAGGCGCGTGGGCGGACACCGAATCGTGGCTGGGCGAGGGCCAGGAAACGCTGGAGCATATCGACGGCTGGTTCGAACTGTTCGCCAATACCGCTGATATCGCCTGGCGCGTCGCCCTGCGCCAGCACGGCATGGAGCACGCCTGCCGCGTACTCGATCACACCGCGCGCGTGGCGCAGGACCGGCAACTGCCGCGACTTGCGGAACTGGTGGGCATCTGGCGCGTCGATTTGTTCGCGCAGTGCGGGCAGGGGGAGCGCGCGCAGCAGGAGGCACAGGCGCTCGGTCTCGGAGGGATAGCCGCGGAGGATGACGGTCTCGACTGGCGCCTGTGCGAAGCGGCGTCGCTGGCTTTCGCACGCATGCGCCTCGCGACGGGTGCGGCCGCCGAGGCGCTTGCACGGCTCACGCACGACGCCGCGAAGCTGGAGCGGGCGGGCTTGCTGCTGCCAGCCTGGCGTCTGCGGCTGCTTGCGCTGATCCCCCAACGCAAAACCGCGGGCGCGAATGGACCAACGCCCGCGGAGCTTGCCGAGGCGCTCGGACCGGTCATCGCCCATCACATTCCCGGCTTGCTGCTCGATGTGGGGCCCGGCATTCTGCCGTTCTTGCAGACGGGCGATGTCGCCGGCGTTGCCGCCTTGCAGTCGGTCGTCTCGCAACTGCGCGGCTGGCGGGCGCATCCCGTGCGCCCGCGCGCACAGTTCAGCGGCAAGGAAACGCAGATTCTCGGCCTGCTCGCCACGGGGCAGACCAACAAGGCAATCGCGCGCTCGCTCGACATCTCCGAGAACACGGTCAAATTCCACCTCAAGCAGATCTTCCAGAAGCTCGGTGTCGATTCACGCGCTGGCGCCATCGCGGCCGCCATGCAGCAGGGGCTGTTGCCCACGCAGCCGTGAATTCGCGGCGCGCAGCGCCTTTCTCGACCTAGCCTTCCTCCGAATCTACCCGCACAAAACTACCCGAATGGGTAGGCGGGTAGCACGCCCCCTCGCTCGCCTACCCGCCGTGCCGGTTGCCGCGCGCTTATTGGATTCATAAAGTCCGCCTCAGCAGCAAATGAACCGCCCCGCGCCGTCCCTGGGCGCGCATTGTGCGTGGGTTGTATCGCGAGCGCTTCGCACGAACGCGGCCTGGCCGCTCACATGAACATACGCTTAGGCATGCTACTTATCATGAAACGCGGTAACCAGTCAGAAAATCATCGGCCGGCGGCGTTTGCTCCGGCCATCGTGACGCAAGGAGAAGTGCGATGACCCCTGGTGGAAAGACCATCCGTGTGGCGACCGATGTCGGCGGCACGTTCACCGATCTCGTCTACTTCGAGATCGATCCCGTGACCGGTGCGCAGACCGTTCGCACGGCAAAAACCGACACCACGCCACCCAACTTCGAGCAGGGCATCATCAACGTGCTCGACAAGGCGCAGGTCAAACTCGACGAGGTGAGCTTTCTCGCGCATGGCACGACCGTCGTCATCAACGCGCTGACCGAGCGGCGCGGCGTGCGCACCGGTCTCATCACCACCGCGGGCTTTCGCGACGTGCTGGAAATCGCACGCGCCAATCGCCCGGACTTCTTCAATCTGAAGTGGGTCAAGCCTGCAGCGTTCGTGCCGCGCCATCTGCGCCGCGAGGTGAGCGGACGTGTCAACTATGACGGCGCGGAACGCGAGCCGATCGACCTCGGCGCGCTCGCGGACATCGTGAAGGACTTTCGCCGGGCGGAAGTCGAGGCGGTAGCGATCTGCCTGCTGCACGCCTATGCGAACCCCGCGCACGAGCGAGCCGTGCTCGACGAGGTACGCCGCTTGTGGCCCGAAGTCTCGGTCGTGGCCTCGCACCAGATCACGCGCGAATGGCGCGAATACGAGCGCACGAGCACGGCAGTCCTCTCGGCCTACGTGCAGCCGATCGCTTCGCGCTATCTGGACCAGCTCGAGCAGGGCGTGCGGGCCAACGGCTATCGGGCGCCGCTCTATGTGATGCAGTCGAACTGTGGCGTCGATACGGTTGCCCATGCGCGCGAAATTCCGATCACGATGGTCGAATCCGGTCCGGCGAGCGGCTTCTGGGGTGCCGCCGAACTGGGCCGCCTGATCGGCGAACCAAACGTGCTGGCGCTCGACATTGGCGGCACCACGGCGAAGTGCTCGCTGATCGAAAACGGGCAGGTGACCATCAAGACCGACTACTGGGTGGAACGCGACCGTGTGAACGCAGGCTATCCGATCATGGTGCCCGTGGTCGATCTGGTCGAGATCGGCAATGGCGGCGGCTCGATCGCGTGGGTCGACGACTTTGGCAAGCTGCATGTCGGTCCGCAATCGGCGGGCGCGTCGCCGGGCCCGGCGGCCTATGGCAACGGCGGAACGCACGCGACGACGACCGACGCGAACCTCGTGCTCGGCCGCATCAACAAGGATTACTTCTGCGGCGGTGAGACCGTCGCCGACATGGAGGCGGTCGAGCGCGCACTCGACCCGCTCGCGGCGCGCCTCGCGATGACGCGCGAGGAAATCGCACGCGGCATCGTTCGTATTGCCAACGACAATATGGTCAATGCGCTCAAGCTCGTCTCGCTCAATCGCGGCCGCGATCCGCGAGAATTTACGCTGGTCGCGTTTGGCGGCGGCGGGGCAATGCACGCGGTCGCGCTCGGTCAGGAACTGGGCGTGAGGAAAGTGGTGATTCCGCGCGGTGCGTCGGTGTTCTCGGCGTGGGGCATGACCATGTCCGATCTGCGCCGCGACCTCTTCGTGAACCGCTTTTCCCAGACCGCCGACGAAGCCGCGCTCGCGGCCGCGCAAGGCGCGCTCGACGAACTCGTCGAGGTCGCCGTCGCCCAGTTCGGCGACGAGGGCATCGCCCGCAAGCAACTGAACATTGCGATCCACTGCAAGCTGCGTTACCAGAACCAGGAGCATTCGGTGGAAGTGCCGTTCAATGCGGGCGAGCGCATTGACTCGCACTGGAGCGAGATCGCCGCGCGCTTTCACGCCATCTATGAAAGGCAGTACACCTACCGGCTCGATGCGCCGCTCGAAATCGTCGGCTTCCATATCGTCACGACTTCGGAGATCGGCAAGCTCGACCTCGCGGAACTACCCGTCACGGGCGCGACGCTTGCGAGCGCCGTCAAAGGCAAGCGCTTCGTGGACTACGCGCTCGAGGGCGTGCATGAAGCCACCATTTACGACAACGCGAAGCTCGAACCCGGCATGGCGTTCATGGGGCCCGCGATCGTGGAAGACGCAGGCACGACCATCGTCGTGCATCCGGGCAACGCTGTGAGCGTCGATCGCCTCGGCAACCTTCACATCACGCTCTGACGACGGAGAACGACGATGAGCAAAGTGGACATCTTTACGCTGGAGATCATCCAGAACTCGCTGCAGGCCATTGCCGACGAAATGTTCGCGGCGATGATCAAGACCGCGATGAGCCCGATCATCTACGAAGTGCTCGACATGGGCACGGGCATCACCGATGCGCAAGGCGACATCGCAAGTTCTGGCTCTGGGGCCCCGGGCTTCATCGCGGTGCTCGACAAGGCGGTCAAGCGCATTCTCGCCCAGCACGCGCAACCGGGAGAGATCGAGCCGGGCGACGTGTTCATCACCAACGATCCGCATAGCGGCGGCGGCGTCACGCACCTGAACGATGTCGTGCTCGCGATGCCCGTGTTCGCCGGCGACCGGATCATTGCGTGGACCGCGAACATCGCGCATTGGAACGACGTAGGCGGCTCGGTACCGGGCTCGCTTTCGACCAATGCGGGCGATATCTTCCAGGAGGGCCTGCGTCTTGCCTGTGTGAAGCTGATATCGAAGGGCAGGCCGATCCGCCCGGTCATGCAGATCCTGCGCTCGAACACGCGCTTGCCCGACTTCATGGAAGGTGACCTCTGGGCCGGGATCGCGGCCGTACGCGGCGGCGCGGCGCGCATTGTCGACCTCGCGGCCAAGTACGGCGTCGACCTGTTTCTCGAGGCCGTGGCGGATTTCATGGTACTGGGTGAGAAAGTTTCGCTCGCGGCGCTCAAGGACGCACCTCGCGGCCGCTTCACGATGGACGAACTACAGGACGATGGACAGACGTTGCGCGTGATCGTAGAGATCAACGACGGCGGTATGGTCGTCGATCTGCGCGACAACCCGGCACAATCGGCCGGACCCCACAACCTGAGCCGCGACGGTACCGTCGTCGCCGCGCAGATGGCATTCAAGGCTGTCACCGATCCACGCGCGGCGACCAACGGCGGCACCTTCCGTCCGCTGACCGTGCTCACGCGGCCGGGCACGATGTTCGAGGCACAGAGCCCGGCCGCTGAAGGCTTTTACTTCGAGAACCTGATCCGGGCGCACGATCTCATCTTGCGTTGTCTCGCGGCGCACTTGCCGGAGCGCCTGCCAGCGGGCAACTTCGCTTCGATTTGCGGCACCTTCATCAGTGGCGTGCACCCGGATACGGGGCGAGCGTTCACGCTCGTTGAACCCGAGATTGGCGGCTGGGGCGGCGAAGCCGGGCGCGACGGCAACAGCGCCGTGTATTCGGGCATGCATGGCGAAACCTACAACTGCCCCGCGGAAGTCTGCGAAGCGCGTTATGGCCTGTACGTGGATTGCATGACGCTCAACGACGAACCGGGCGGACACGGCGAGTTCCGCGGCGGCCGCGGCATTCACGTGGAGTATCGCGTGCGCGCCGATCACACCTTGCTCACCTGCGGCTATACCCGTTCGAACGTGCCGCCCTGGGGCCTTGCCGGCGGCGCGGACGGCTCGCTCAACTACATCGAAGTCGTGCGCGGGAACGGCGCGACCGAGCGCTATTCCATGGTGAGTGCGCTTCCACTCGATAGCGGCGATGTGATCCGCATCCGGACGGCGTCGGGTGGCGGCTTCGGCGATCCGGCGGCGCGCTCGCGCGCGGCGGTGCTTGACGACCTGAAGAATGGTTATGTGAGCGCCGAAATCGCGAAGAGCGTCTATGGCGTCACCGGTTGACCGCCGCATTGAATCATCGCAACACGACCCAGGATTTCCTTATGTTTGCAGAAAGCATCTATGTCGCGCGACGCAAGGCGCTGCGCGAAAGGCTTCGCTCGGGTATCGCGCTGATGCCGGGGAATGTCGACGCGCCAATCAATTTCGCGCATAACGTGCATCCGTTCCGGCAGGACGCGACGTTTCGCTACTTCTTCGGTATCAATCGCCCGGGGCTTGCTGCGTGGCTCGATCTGGAGAGCGGCGAAGACATCGTGTTCGGCGACGACGCTACGCTCGACGACGAGATCTGGCTCGGCAAAACACCCTCGCTCGCGAGCGAATGCGAGCGGGCGGGCTGCCGGACGGTGCGCGGCTACGCGGCGCTGCAAGCCGCGCTCGACCATGCGCGGCGCGACGGTCGTACCGTGCATTTTCTGCCGCCGTATCGTGCCGCAACGACGCTCGAAATTGGCCGGCTCATTGGCTGTACGCCTCAGGAAGTGGCGACGCGCGCCTCGGCGGCGCTGATCGATGCGGTCGTCGCGCTTCGCGAACTCAAGGGCGCGGAGGAGATCGCGCAGATCGAATCCGCACTCGCGGTCACCGACGCAATGCATCGCGCGGCGATGCGCGCTGTGCGCCCCGGCGCCGGTGAGCGCGAAGGCCTTGCGCGGATGCACGAGGTGTTGGCGCAACACGGCGTGCTGGAAGCCTATCAATCCGTGTTCACGAAGCGCGGCGACATCCTGCATAACTTCAACTACGGCGGACGTCTCGAGCCGGGTGACCTGGTCGTCAACGACTCGGGTGCGACGAGCCCACTCGGCTACGCGAGCGACATCACACGCACGCTGCCGGTGAGCGGGCGATTCAATGCGCGCCAGACGGAGCTATATACGCTCCTGCTCGAGGCGCAAGACATCGGTATTCGCGGCTCGCGCCCAGGCGTGCGCTACGCGGACGTACATCGCGCGGCCGTCACGCATCTTGCCGACGGCATGGTGCAGATGGGGATTTTCAAGGGCTCCGTTTCCGACGTCGTCTCGTCGGGCGCATACGCGGTCGTCTTTCCGCACGGTCTCGGGCACCAGCTTGGCCTCGACGTTCACGATATGGAGTCTTACGGCGAGGACCGCGTGGGCTACGACGCACAAACGCCACGCAGCGCCCAGTTCGGTCTGCGCAGTCTGCGCATGGGCAAGCCGCTCAAGGAAGGGATGGTCCTCACGGTTGAGCCCGGCATCTATTTTATCGAGGCGTTGATCGAGCGCTGGGCTGCGGAAAAGCGCCATGAGGGGCTGATCGACTACGCGAAGCTGCGCACTTACGTGGGGCTGGGCGGCATGCGTGTCGAAGACGAAATCGAGATCACGGCAACGGGGGCGCGCGTGATGGGCCGGCCGACACCGAAGACCGTGAGCGAAATCGAAGCGGCGATGGCGGACTGAACGTCCTGCCGCGTAAGCGGCATGGAGACAGACGGTTAATCAGGATTGCGTATCAAATGAAACGGACAGGGGATTAGCATGAAAGTGGGGCGTAGGTTGGCGATCGGTGCTGCCGGTCTGACTCTTTTTGCAGGTGCCGCGTTGCCGGCTTGCGCCGACGAATTCATCGGCTACGGCCAGGCGGGCGCGCCGAACTCATGGGCGCTCGAAGCGTTCCCGGCGTTCCAGCACACGAGCCCGAATTCCAACCAGATCTACTCGTCATTTAACCCGGCGTATTTCACCGAGACGGGCTTCACTGGCACGCATCGCGATCAGTTCGAGTTCTGGATCAACGGCTCGGTGGGCTATGCGAACACGCACGGTGCGCCTGGCGCAAGCGGCTTCGGGGGCGCGTATCCGAATATCGGCATCGAGTACTACTACAACGTGATCGTGCCCGACCAGCCCGTGGGTACGCCCGGCTACAAGACATTCTGGACGAGCCCCACATTCACGGTCACGTTCCCCAACGGCAGCACGAAAAGCGCAGGCTTCGGGGCCGGGGCAAACCAGTATTCGTACAGCTTCAACGTCAACAACTACATCCAGATTGGGCGCATCGGCGTGACGATCAATCCTGTCGAACTGACCTACGCGACGCGCAACCTCAACGCGACAGACATCGGCAACGGTCAGGTGGAGCATCTGCGCGGCGGCCTCAGCATGACGCTCCTCGACATCGCGGGCGGCTACCAGGTGCGCGACGACCTCTTCGTTGGCCTGCACCACGCGTACAGCATCTATAGCGCGGCGGGCTCCGATTTCGAGGAAATGCGTGAAGGCAAGATCGGCCCGGCGTTCAGTTATTACGGTCTCGCGAAATACGGCATTTATATCTCAGGCAATCTCAACTTCGATTACTACACGTCGTCGAACCTGCACCGATCGGTCTCGTTCACGATGGCGCTCGTTAAATACCTGTAACGCAACTGCACCTTTCGCAGTTCGCAGATGCTTTATTCAAGCAAGGAGTTGTGCAATGAGCAATTCGTTCAAGGGCGAACCGGTGGACGTACCGGTTTCGGTGCGCTGGCTCAATCCTGTGGGCGTGGCCACGTGGAATCGTCCCATCGCGCAGATGCTGCACGCCATCAAACAGCCAACGACGACGGTGGAAGTGGCGTCGCTCGACCTGATGCCCACGCCAACGCATCTGGAGTACCGCGCCTACGAGGCGCTGATCGAGGAAAAGACGGTCCATGTTGCGCGCGACGCCGGCGTGCAGGGGATCGATGCGATGGTGATCGGGTGCTTCTACGATCCCTCGCTCGAAGCGGCACGTGAAATCTCGGCGCAGACGATCGTGGTCGGTCCATGCCAGGCGAGTTTGCAGATCGCCGCCAACCTGGCCAACCGCTTTTCGGTGATCGTGGGGCGCGAAAAGTGGGTCGAGCAGATGCGCGAGCGCATTCGCGGCTACGGCATGCTGGATCGTCTCGCGTCGATGCGTTCGCTCGCGATGGGCGTGAACGATTTTCAGACCGATCCGGCGCATACGCGTGCGCGCATCATCGAAGAAGCGCGGCGCGCCGTGGAGCTAGATCGCGCCGAGGCGGTGATTCTGGGCTGCACGATCGAGTTCGGCTTCTTCGACGCCGTTCAGCAGGCCGTGGGCGTGCCCGTGATCGATCCGGTCGTGGCCGCATTCAAGCTCGCTGAATCGCTCGCGCAGTACAAGCGCCAGTTCGGCTGGCAACCTTCGCGCGTATGGAGTTGCGAGCCCCCGCCGGAAAGCGAGTTGCGTGATTTCGGCCTGTTCGCGGGGCCCGCGCCGCTTGGCGACGTCGTGACGTGCTGACGGGCGTCCACCAACTCATATCGACAGAGGAAATCATGACGCATTCTTCGCAGGACGCACGCGCCGCGTTGCAGTCAGCCCTCGCGGCGGGCATCGCAGCGGACGTGCCTGGCTTCGACGAGAGCGAGCGCCATCGCGCACGTCCATCTTCGCCCACAGCGATTCCAGTTGGCAAGGTGTTCGAAACATTGCCGCTCACACGAGAGCATCTGAAGAGCTGTCTGGCGCTCTTCTTCGTGTTCGTGATCGAGGCGTGGGAGATGATGATCATCGTCTACAGTTCGCCGCTCATCTCGCACGACTTCAATCTCGGGCCCGTCGCGATCGGCAACCTGATTGGAGCGATCTTCGTGGGCATGGGTATCGGGTCGATTTTCTGGGGGCCGCTATCGGAGCGTCTCGGCCGCAAGCGCTCGATTATCTGGAGCCTCGTGATATATGGCGTAGTCTCCACGGCGAGTGCGTTCTCACCTGACTACGCCACGCTTTACGCCACGCGGCTCTTGTCGGGCATCGTTGCTGCGGGCATGCTCGTCGTGACGTTCCCGTACTTCGAGGAACTGCTGCCCGTGCCCAAGCGTGGCCCGTTCACGGTCTATCTCGCGGCGGGCTGGCCCATCGGCATGATCCTCGCCGTGTGCGCGACGATCTGGCTGATGCCGTTCGGCTGGCGGTGGGTAATCGGCGTGAGTTCGGTGGCAGCCTGCTGGGCGCTCGTGGTCGCGCGCTGGGTGCCGGAGTCACCGTACTGGCTTGCCGCTACAGGGCGGCAGGAAGAGGCGCGCGCGGCGATTGCACGTCTGAGCCGAGGCGCGACACAGATCGCGCCTGACCACACGCTGCATGTGGAGGCCGTCGTGCGCAGCGTCTGGCGCGACCTTTTCGCGGGGCGCACCTTCTTCATGACGATCCTGCAGGTGTGCATCAACTTCACGTTTGCCTGGGGCTACTGGGGGCTGCAGACCTGGCTTCCCACGCTGCTCCAGCAGCGCGGACTGAGCTTGCCGCAAAGCTATGGCTTTATCGCGCTCTCGGCCCTATGCATGATTCCGGGCTACATCAGCGCGTCGTTCCTCACCGGGCGTTTCGGGCGCAAAAAAGTGATGATCGCGTACGTGGCGCTTTCGGCCGTCGCCGGCTATGTTTTCGCCAATGCGCAAACGCAGGGTGCGCTGTACTCCAGCAACTTCGCACTCGCGTTCTTCAGCCTCGGCGCGTGGGGCGTTTGGGATACGTGGGTAGCCGAGATGTACACGACGCGGCTGCGCACGATCGGCTATAGCTGGGCCATTCTCGCGCAGCGGCTCGCCAACTTCGCCGCGCCGACTTTTATCGGCTTTCTCGTGGCGCGTGGATCGTCGTTCAATATGACGACCACCTTCATCAATCTCTTTCTCGTCGTCACGGTGCTGCTCGCGTTGATGCTGCCAGAGACGGAAGGCAAGGAACTCGCATGACGTCCAATGCTCAGCAAATGCAGCACGCGCCGGGACTCGGGACGTGGCGCAACCAGTATGGATCGCTGCTCGAGATCGCGCAGCACGAGGCGGACGGGCGCGTGAGCGGCACGTACCGCTCGGAAACGGGCGCGACGGGGACGTATCCCGCCTCGGGGTGGATAGGCGAGGCGCACGACGGCAACCGGCCGTTCGCGCTCGCGGTGCAATGGCGTCCGCTCGATAGCGACGTGATCGACCCGGGCTGGCATTGGGTTTCGGTCATGGCAGGCGTTTTATATGCGGGCACGCATCTGCAGGTGTTGCACGGACTGGTTGCGTCCGGCCCATTCGACGCGGTCGAACTGGGCGAACCTGGTGTGTACTCCGAAACGTTGACATTCGATCGCATGACCGGGCCAGTTCCCGCTGTCCGCGCAGCGGTGCCGCAGGTTTCCTCGCGCTCGGCAGTCGGGATGCGCGGCGTGCAGAACGGCTGGATCGAGTCCATGGACTACACGTACAACGAGTTCGGCACAGTGAGTGGAACGCTCACGACACGTGACGGCGCGCAACTCGTGCTATTGGGCTTTACCGACCCTTCGCCGGATCGTGAACTGCAGAGCGTTGCGCTGACCGCGCTCGAGCGGGCGCCCGACGGACGTATGCGGGCGATCGGTGTGGGCGGCTTCTTCGACTGCCACGCGAGGCAGGCGACACTGGAGCGCTTCACCGCGCGAGCCGTTGCGCATGGCAATCGCTATGCGGGCGTCTCGGTTGCGCGCGAGACGCTGGCGGTCGAGTTCGTCGAGCGGGCGTGCAGCGTAACGTGATGCCAACCGATTGCAGTGTGAAAGCATCGCTCTTTGAACAACGATAGACACACCACGAGGAGAACACCCACATGAAACGCATGCGAACCCTGACGGTTGCCATTGCGCTGACGCTTGCGGCGGGCTCGGCCTGGGCGCAGGGCGGCTCGCCGCTCACGCCGGAATCGGCTTCGGAGATCATCGCGGCCACGGCGCGCGACAAGCAGATGGTGGCGGACGTGCGCGCGGCGCTCGGCACGGCAGGCGTCGACGCGGGTAAGGTGAAGGTACGCGCTCGCGACGGCGTCGTGACGCTGAGTGGCCGAGTGCCAGATGCCGAGGCGATTCAAACCGCTGCTTCCGCGGCGGCGGCGGTCAGCGGTGTGAAAACGGTACGCAACAAACTGCGCGCGGCCAACTGATGGGTACAGGGAGGAAAGCTCGCGTGCCGGGTCCATGCGGCAGCGGTAGATAGCGGCTGGCGGGTGCGTCCTGACCGATGCGTGGCGATGCGCATTCGCCCCTAAGCGGGCTTTCGAGGTCGCGGGTTGATCCTGGGTTCATTTGAAATATCGTTGGCTATAATCGCGAACGGTCGGGCGCTGTGATCCAGCGTCCCGGCCGGCAGGAAGGGTTACCCCCCTTTCCCTGATCAACGCAGTGGCCGATCCCCACAGGAGACTGGCGTGACTGAAAAACTCATCATTTTCGATACCACCTTGCGTGACGGAGAGCAGTCGCCGGGTGCGTCGATGACAAAAGAAGAAAAACTCCGCATCGCCAGGCAGCTAGAGCGTCTGCGCGTCGACGTCATCGAAGCAGGTTTCGCAGCGAGTTCGGATGGCGATTTCGACGCAGTGCGTGCGATAGCAAGCGAGGTGAAAGACAGCGTCATCTGTTCTCTCGCCCGCGCGAACGAGCGTGACATTTCCCGTGCGGCCGAAGCTTTGCGGCCAGCCAGTCGTTTTCGCATTCATACCTTTATCGCAACATCGGCGCTACATATGGAGAAAAAACTCCGCATGTCCGCCGACCAGGTGTATGAGCAAGCGCGGCGCGCAGTGCGTCAGGCGCGTCAATTCACCGATGACGTCGAGTTCTCCCCGGAAGACGCTAGCCGCTCCGACATGGACTTCCTTTGCCGTGTGCTGGAAGGCGTAATCGACGAAGGCGCGACCACAATTAATGTACCGGATACGGTCGGCTATGCCGTTCCGGAAGGCTATGCAGCGCTGATCCGCGAACTGCGCGAGCGCATTCCAAATTCACACCGGGCGGTATTTTCGGTGCACTGTCACGATGATCTTGGTCTTGCGGTGGCGAACTCTCTAACCGCGGTCAAATCAGGCGGCGCAAGGCAGATCGAGTGTGCGATTAACGGCCTTGGCGAGCGGGCAGGGAATACGGCGCTCGAGGAAGTCGTCATGGCGCTCAAGACCCGGCGAGATCATTTCGGCCTCGATGTGCGTGTCGATACAACCCAGATTCTCGCGACTTCACAGTTGGTCTCGGAAATTACCGGCTTTGCGGTTCAACCGAACAAGGCAGTCGTTGGCGCTAATGCCTTTGCGCATGCTTCAGGCATTCATCAGGATGGCGTGCTCAAGGCGCGCGACACCTACGAAATCATGCGAGCGGAAGATGTAGGCTGGAGCGCGAACAGGATCGTGCTCGGAAAACTTTCCGGTCGAACCGCCTTCAGGCAACGCCTGCACGAGTTGGGCGTCACGATAGACGGCGATGCGCAACTGAATGCAGCGTTCATGCGTTTCAAGGCGCTTGCTGATCAGGAGGCCACCGTTTCCGATAACGAGCTGGTCGCCCTGGCGCGAAGGACGCCGTCCAGATAAGCCCGAAGTCATTCCCGTTGAAGATAGACGCGCGCTTCTCCGTGCGCCATTCTTGAGCGTGCAATCGGCTGGGCCACAGGGAACGCTTATAGTGTTGGTTTCTCACCCTGCGTGCCCCCGCGAATCCTTCTCGTCATTGCCCGGAAAAACCATGAATACTGAATCAACCATGCAGTTTGCTTTTTCGCTCATCGCGACACCTACCCCGCACGATCAAATCGTCGCGAGCATTGCCAACCCGGTGTTCGGTCGTGTGTTCACCGATCACATGGCGACTGTCCGGTGGACTAGTGCGCTCGGCTGGCACGACGCGAAAATCGAGGCGCGCCGGCCGTTTCAGATCGACCCTGCCTGCGCCGTCCTGCACTACGCGCAGGAAATTTTTGAAGGCATGAAAGCCTATCGCGGCGAAGACAACTCAGTCTCGCTCTTCAGGCCCTTCGAGAATGCAAAGCGCTTTCGCGCCTCGGCAGAGCGGATGTCCATGGCCGAACTTCCCGATGCACTCTTTGTCGGGGCGGTGGAATCGCTTGTGAAGGTCGACAGGGACTGGGTTCCTGGAGGTGACGGCAGCTTGTACCTGCGGCCTTTCATGTTTGCAACGGAGACTTTTCTCGGTGTGCGCGCCTCGAGCGAATACCTGTTCTGCGTGATCGCCTCGCCGGTGGGGCCATATTTCAAGGCGGGCAAGACGGCAGTCACTGTTTGGGTGTCCGATCGATACACGCGCGCTGCGTTGGGTGGCACGGGCGCAGCGAAGTGCGGCGGAAACTACGCCGCGGGCCTCAGTGCCCAGACAGAGGCGTCGGCCAACGGATGTGACCAGGTCGTGTTCCTCGACGCAGCGGAACACAAATGGATCGAAGAACTGGGTGGCATGAACGTGTTCTTCGTGATGGACGACGGTTCTCTGCGTACACCGCCGCTGTCGGGCACCATCTTGCCGGGTATTACGCGTGCTTCCATCATCGAGCTGGCCAAACGGGAAGGCATCGTGGTCTCCGAAGAACCCTATGCATTCGAAACATGGCAAGCCGATGCCATCAGTGGTCGTGTCAGGGAAGCCTTTGCCTGCGGTACGGCAGCAGTTGTGACGGCGATCGGAGCGGTTCGTCACGCAGCAGGCGAATTCACGATCGGCGATGGCGGCGAAGGGCCTGTCACGCAACGCATTCGCGCTACGCTCACCGGTATTCAGCGCGGCAAAATTGCTGACCCGTTCGGCTGGATCCACCACGTTGCATGAGCAATGGGAGACGTCGCCGCGAGCGGCGTAGCCGATTGCAGGACCGCGTGGTCGAACGCGCGCTGATCCGCCAGTACGAAGCCGCGCGGCCGGTGCGGGAGCGCCATCGTGCGAGGCTTGCCGAGGGCGCTTAACGCCGTCCCGATGTGTGGCCGCTTCAGATCAGCGGCGCGGCACGCATCAGCACGGTCTTGAGCGCGAAGCTCGACTTGATGTGCGCGACGCCTGGAATGCGCGTGAGCGAGCGCGTGAGGAACGCGTGATAGCCATCGAGATCGCGGACGACGACACGCAGTGTGTAGTCGGCATCGCCTGTCACGAGGAAGCAGTCCATGATTTCGGGCGCGAGGCCGACCTGCTCTTCGAAGCGCGCGATCGTGGCCTCGGACTGGTTGTCGAGCGTGACGGAGACGAAGACCGTCATCTTGCCGACGAGCCGCGCTTCGTCGAGCCGGGCCGCGTAGCCGTGGATATAGCCACGCTCTTCGAGGTGGCGCACGCGGCGCAGCGTCGGGGTCAGCGAGAGATGGATCTTCTCGGCGAGATCGCGCCAGCTCATGCGGCCGTCGACGCTCAACTCACGCAGGATGCGCAGATCGATGCGGTCCAGCTGCTCGTTGTCTTGCATGCCAGGTTCTCCGGAACGTGCTGGCGAAACGGAACGTCCATCGCCGGACGGCGACGGGCCGGCGCTACAATAGGCGCACCGGCAACGCCCCCGATGCTCCTCGTGAGGGTCATGGCGCCGTCACCCCGTACATCGGCAGGTCCTTTCCCATACAGCAGCGATGGCCACGAGATCCTCTTCTTCCTCTGCGTCCGCGAGCCGGCGCCGCCGCGCGTTGTCGCCCGAGATCCAGGCCGAGCGCACGGCCGTGATGAACGCGCTGCACCCGGTCGTGCAGCTGCTCGGCAGCGTGCTCGGCTCGAACGTCGAAGTGGCGCTGCATGATCTGACGCATCCGGAAGACTCGGTCGTCAGCATCGTGAACGGGCACGTGACGGGACGCTCGGTCGGCAGCTCGGCGCTGCGCGGACCGAAGGGCGACGTTTCGTACGCGGCGGTCATGGATGCGCGCTCCGCGCGCGGCGAGCCCGGCCACGCGATCATCGGCGACTATCCGACCGAGAATGCGTCGGGCCAGCCGCTGCGCTCGTCCACGGTGGTCTTCCGCGACGCCGAGGGCTATCCGTTTTCCGCGCTCTGCCTGAACGCCGACATGACGATGTTCGAGATGGCGCACAACTGGCTCGAACGGCTGCTCAACCGCAAGCCGGCCGAGGAGCCGGTGGCGACCACCGAGCCGCAGCTCGACGTGCTGATGAAGGAGATCATCGACGACGCCGTTCACAAGCTCGGCAAGCCGGTATCCATGATGAACAAGGAGGAGAAGATCTACGCGGTGCAGGTGATGACGCGCCGCGGCCTCTTCATCGTCAAGGGTGGCGTCGAGCGCGCGGCGCTCGCGCTGAACGTGTCGCGCCATACGATCTACAACTATCTCGAGGCGCTGCGCCAGCGCAGCGACGCGGCCGGCTGATACAGCCTGCGGTCGGTTTCCCCGTCATTGCGGCTGCATTTCGGTGAGCAGCTTCTGCTTGCCGTTCACGTAGGTGAAGATCGAAATGACGCCGTGCTTGAGATCGCCGTTCGGCTCGTAGGCAATTTCACCCGTCACCCCCTTGTAGTCGGTCGACGGCATGGCCGCGAGGATTTTTTCCTTGTCGGTCGAGTTGGCGCGCTTCATCGCATCAACGACGACATAAACGGCGTCGTAATTGTACGGCGCATACGCCTGGATCGGCTGGCCGTAGCGCTTCTCGTAACGCACCTTGAAGGCCGGACCACCCGGCATCTTGTCGAGCGCCGCGCCGGCCTCGGAGCACACGACGTTGCGCGATGCCGGGCCTGCGAGCTCTGCGAGCTTCTCGGTGCAGATCCCGTCGCCGCCGACGATCTTCGCCACGATGCCAAGCTGCTGTGCCTGTTTGACGAAGGGACCCGCGCCCGCGTCCGCGCCGCCGAACATGATGACGTCGGGCTTTTCGCCCTTGATGCGCGTGAGGATCGCCCGGTAGTCGATGGTGTGATCGTTGGTCGCGTCGCGCGACACGACCTCGGCGCCCTTCGCCTTGATGGCCTGGCTGAACTGGTCGGCGAGGCCTTGTCCGTAGGTGGTTGCATCGTCGACGACGGCCACGCGTTTCGCGTGCAGCGTGTCGACGGCGTAGGCGGCGAGCGCCGGGCCTTGCTGGGCGTCCGTTGCCATCGCGCGGAACGTCGTCTTGAAGCCCTGCTGCGTGTACGCGGGATTCGTAGCCGTCGAGATCTGCACGATGTCCGAGCCGCTGTAGATCTTCGAAGCCGGAATCGACGCGCCCGAATTCAGGTGGCCGATGATCGCGACGATGTTGTCGTCCACGAGCGATTGCGCAACCGTCGTGGCGGTTCGCGGGTCGGCGGCGTCGTCCTTGCCGTCGAGCTTGAGCGTGACCGGGCGTCCGCCGATGGTGAGCCCCGAGGAGTTGATCTCCTCCACCGCGAGCCGCGCGCCGTTCTCGGCGTCCTTGCCCATCGCCGCGAGACTGCCGGTCAGCGGATTCGCCGCGCCGACCGTCACGACTTCCTGCGCCCGTACCGGCCCAAGACAAAGTCCGACCAGGGAGGTGCCCATGACGAGCCGCAAGCTTTTGTGCATCTTCATTTCCCATCTCCAGTTACGAACGTTGGCAAACCCTGTGCGGCGAAAGTGACGCCTCCCTCTTTCGACAAAAGTCTATAAATTGTCGAAATATTAGTCAAATTGTAGAAATTCGGGATTAACCCCAGGGCAAACGGCGCGGACAGGCGAGGTCGCGTAGGACAGGGCGCATCGCGGCACGCTTCGGAGCGCGTAGCCACGGATTCGTGGTTCAAACGTGCTAGCGGAGGCTCGACGCAGCCGTCAATTTGGTCGGTATTCCTGCGTCGCGAGACCTAGACTGTGCGGATCCGTCCGACTCGACAACGGCCTGGCGCGGGACGGCGAGCGACGCGCACCGGCCATCATTTCTGGAAGGGCATCATGATGATTCCACGCCGCAAGCTGGGACAGCAGGGACTCGAGGTTTCCACGATTGGACTCGGTTGCATGGGCATGTCGTGCGAGTACGGGACCGCTGACGAAGCGGCATCGGTCGACGTCATTCATCGCGCGATCGACCTTGGCTGTACGTTCTTCGACACCGCGGAGGTCTATGGGCCCTACACCAACGAGGCGCTGCTCGGGCGCGCGCTGAAGGGGCGGCGCGATACGGTGCAGATCGCCACCAAGTTCGGCTTTGCAATCGGGCATCCCGAGCACGGCACGACCGACAGCCGTCCGTCGCAGATCCGCGCAGTCGTCGACGCTTCGCTCGCGCGGCTGCAGACCGACTACATCGACGTGCTCTATCAACATCGCGTGGACCCGGCCGTGCCGATCGAGGAGGTTGCCGATACCGTCGCCGCGCTCGTGCGCGAGGGCAAGGTGCGCTATTTCGGGCTGTCGGAGGCGAGTCCTGGGACGATCCGGCGCGCGCACGTCGTGCATCCCGTCTCGGTGTTGCAGAGCGAATATTCGCTATGGGAGCGCGCCATCGAAACCGACGTCATCCCCACCCTGCGCGAACTTGGCATCGGGCTCGTGCCATTCAGTCCGCTGGGGCGCGGCTTTCTGACCGGCAGCGCGAAGCGCGCCGAGGCCTGGCCGGAAGGCGATTTCCGCCGCACGAACGATCCGCGTCTGCAGGGTACGAACTTCGACGCGAACATGCGCGCGGCAGAGACCGTGCATGCGATTGCGGCTGCGAAGGGTGTGACGTCGGCGCAGATCGCGCTGGCGTGGCTGCTTCATCGGGCCAGCGACATCGTACCGATTCCCGGCACACGGCAGATTTCGCGGCTCGAACAGAATCTGGGCGCGGCGCAGGTTTTGCTCAGCGACGGGGACATGGCCGCGCTCGATGCGGCCATGCCGCCGGGCGCGACTGCGGGGCTGCGCTACAACGCCGAAAACCTCGCATTGCTCGACCGCTGATGTGCGCGTGTCGCCGCCCGCATGGCAGCGTTAAGGGTATACGTCACATGTATCCAAATTGACGATCACTTCTACAATTTGTAGAATTCATTCGTACCCGACGATTCACGATGCCGCCGCGCACCGTGCCCGCTCACAAGGAACCCGGAATGAAGCTCAGGATCTTTCAGGTCGACGCATTCTCCTCGAAGACGCTGGAGGGCAATCCCGCCGCGGTCTGTCCGCTGGAAAGCTGGCTGCCTGACGAGATGCTCAAGGCCATCGCCGCTGAGAACAATCTCGCCGAAACCGCCTATTTCGTGGGGCAAGGTGGCCGTTACCAGTTGCGCTGGTTCACACCGCAGGTGGAAGTCGATCTGTGCGGGCACGCAACGCTGGCCACGTCGTGGGTGCTGTTCAACGAGTTGTCCGTCCCCGAGGATCTGTTGCAGTTCGACACGCGCGGCGGTGAGCTTCGCGTACGCCGCGCGGGCGAGCGGCTCGCGATGGATTTCCCCGGCACGATGCCGCGACCCTGCACGCCGCCGCCGGCTTTGCTGCCCGCGCTCGGAATCGTGCGGGCCGAAGTGCTCGAAGCGCGCGATTACGTGGTCGTCGTCGATTCGGAAGCGGAAATCGCGCGGCTCGCGCCGGATTTCGCGGCGCTGCGCGAGTGCACGAAGTTCGGCGTTAGCGTGACCGCGCGCGGCGAGGCGTTCGACTTCGTCTCGCGCTGGTTCGGGCCGAAGGTCGGTGTCGATGAGGACATCGTCACTGGCGCGGCCCACGCATGGCTTGCGCCGTACTGGGCGTCGCGCCTCGGCAAGCCGATCCTGACGGCGCAGCAGGGCGGCGTGCGCAAGGGGCAGGTGGGTTGCGAGGTGGTGGGCGATCGCGTCATCATCAGCGGCCATGCCGCCACTTACATGGCCGGGGAGATTTACGTATAGATCGCGCGTTGCATGCGCGTCGAGGAAGCCATTGTCAGAATTATTTCGGATGACGAATCATGTAGATTCGGTCTACGTTGGAGAACGTCGTATGACCATTGACATCGAGGCCGCTTCCGACCTGCTGTGGCGCGCCTGGCACGAAGGGCGCGTGATCGACGCCTTGCCCGATGGGCTGCGCCCTCGCGATCGCGCCGAGGGCTACGCCGTTCAGGCGCGTCTCGCGGCACATTCGCCGGCGCCGCTGGCGGGATGGAAGATCGCGGCGACGAGCGTGGCGGGTCAGCGGCACATCAACGTCGACGGTCCGCTCGCGGGGCGCATTCTGGCCGAGCGCGTTCACGCAGCCGGCGCGCACCTGTCGATGGCGGGCAACCGCATGAAGGTCGCGGAGCCCGAGTTCGTGTTTCGCGTGGGCCGTCCGCTGACGCCGCGCGCGCAGCCTTACGCGATCGACGAGGTCAGGGAAGCGGTGGCGGGCCTCTATCTCGGCATTGAGTTTCCCGATTCGCGCTTTGTCGATTTCGTGACAGCGGGCGAAGCGCAGTTGATCGCGGATAACGCCTGCGCGCATGCCTTCGTGCTCGGCCCGTGTGCATTGGGGACGTGGCAGGGCATCGACCTCGCGGCGCATCGCGTTCGCGCGACGGTGGCCGGCCATGCGCGGCAATATGAGCGCGAAGGCGAGGGCACGAACGTGCTCGGCGATCCGTATATCGCGCTGACGTGGCTCGTCAACGAGCTTTCCCGCTTGCAGATCGCGTTGACACCGGATCAGTTCGTCACCACCGGCACGTGCATGACGCCGCTCGGCATCGAGCCAGGCGACGAAGTGACGGTCGACTACGGTGCGTTCGGAAGCATGACATGCCGTTTCGAGGCGTGATGGCGCAGGACGAGCGAAGGCCAGGGAGGAGATCGATGATCGAGGATTTCGATGGACGCCTCGCACGGCTCGGCGTGCAACTGCCACAGGCGCCGAAGCCGCTGTACAACTACGTCCCGGCGCTCGTATCAGGCAATCAGGTCCACGTGGCGGGGCAACTGAGCTTCGAGAACGGCGCCCTGCGGCATCGCGGCAAGCTCGGCGACGACGCGACGCTCGATGCCGCGCGCGACGCCGCGCGGCTTTGCGGCCTCAACATCCTCGCGCACGTCCGCAACGCGTGCGGCGGCACCTTGAACCGCGTGACGCATTGCCTGCGCATGACGGGCTACGTGAACTCGACGCCGGACTGCACGGACCAGCCCGCCGCGATGGACGGCTGCTCGGACCTGATGGTCGATATCTTCGGCGAGCGCGGGCGGCACGTGAGGACCTGTGTGGGCGTTGCGGCGTTGCCGCTCAACGGCGTGATCGTCGTCGAGGCGGTGTTCGAAGTCGAGCCGGCCGTTGGCGCACGCTGACGACGGCGCCCGGTTCGGCGCCGACCGGTTATCTCTGGATCATTAAGGAGCAGCAACATGCAGCTTGGACTGGACTCGAAGCGCGCACTCGTGACAGGGGCGTCGCGCGGTCTGGGACGCGCCGTCGCCGGCGCGTTGTGCGATGAAGGCGCCAGCGTGGCGGTGTGTGCGCGCGACGAAGCGCGGCTTGCCAAGGTCGCCGCGGAAATCGGAGCCACGGCGTTTGCCGCCGATCTCACGCCGAAGGGCGCGTCGGCGCGTCTCGCTCAGGACGTGATCGCGCGGCTGGGCGGCGTCGACGTCCTGGTTGTGAACACGGGCGGGCCGCCGGTCGGCACGTTCGAAGCGGTCGACGATCTCGCGTGGGAAGGTGCCGTCGATAGTCTCTTCCTGAGCGCGGTCGGTCTCGTTCGCGCCTGCCTGCCCGGCATGCGGGCGCAGCGCTGGGGGCGCATCCTGATCGTCACGTCGGTCGCGGCGCTCGAGCCGCATCCGGGGCTCATCCTCTCCAACGCGATTCGTCCCGCGCTGCATGGGCTCGTGAACGCGCTGAGTCGTGAGGTCGCCGCGGACGGGATCACGGTGAACGCACTGCTGCCGGGCTTCACGGCCACGGAGCGTTTGCAGGAAATCGGCGTGGGCGACGATCAGGTGGCAAGCCAGGTGCCGGCGGGGCGTATGGGGCGGCCGGAGGAGTTCGCGGCGCTGGCGGCTTTTCTCGCGTCGGAACCTGCCGCGTACATTACCGGGCAGGCAATAGCATGCGACGGAGGCTTGCTACGATCGATCTAGCGGCGGCCAGCCGCTTCAATCATTCAGAGAGATAATATTGGCAGAACTAACGTCTCATCATGCCAAAAAGAAAAAAGCCGGAATCGAATGCGGTTGATCGATTACGCATTGCGGTCCACGACGAAACCGCAATACGGGGCGTCCGAGGCGGGCTGGTGATGGAACCGGCGCTTGCGCAACGTTCTATCCGTATGGAAGGCCTCGGGACACTCGATCTTCAGGTGGAGGATCGTCGTGTCGATATGGTCGATGCCGAGTTTCGAGGCCTGGATCAAGGCGCGTTTCTGCGCGGAGTTGAGCTTCATGACTGCTCCTGAGAAGCGGGCGTCCTGGGAACGCTTAGCTATGCTGGAACAGCGCGATGCGACCGCTCTTGTAGAGGTCGTGCAGCTTGTTTGCGAACGGTGCGTGCGGCGCCTTCTGGCATTCGCCGACGACGACGGCCACCGGCGTCGCGACATCGACAACCGTCGTCACGGTCTCGCTCACGCCGAGCTTGTCGACGCCCGAAACCCAGTAGACGAGCGCCGGCTTGTAGGCGTCGTCCACGGCGAGAAAGTCGGAGCAGCTCATCTTTGCGGGCGAGCCAGCACTGGCGGGATCGACGCTGTCAGCGAGCGCGAGGGGGGAAACACAGAGACCGGCAACGAGGGCGGCGACGACGGTTGCAGCAGAGGTAAGGCTTTTCATTTCAATTCTCCTGAGTCGAGGAACGTAGGCAACGGAACCTTGTGGGTGCGTCGATGAATGTCATCGTACGGGCCGAGAGTTAGCTGAGAGTGACGGCGTTAGTTTTCCCGCTGGATTTTGCCGAGGGTCTTGTCTTTCGGTGGCCGCGTGCCCACGAAGCGTGAATGGCGCGATGACGGGGGTACCGGGAGGAGACGGACCCTATCACCGCGCCGGAAGCTTAGAACCGAATTTCGGCGTGGTACGGGCCTTCCGAGGCGTGTGATGGTGCCGCCCGCATGATCGCACTACGGTCCACCTTCCCCTGTTCGGTTAGCGCAATGGAGCGACTTTGCGTGAGACGGACCTGGCTTGCGACCGTTTCATCGAATGCCACATCGAGCGCACGCAGGCACCGCACCACGTCCACTCGACGCCCGGCCCATGGCTCGACGACGACACGCCATAGCTCGTCGCCAATCCCGCCATTGGCGGCAAACGCGGCCGCAAAGCGCACGTCGGGCAAGCGGCAGAGGACATCCTCGATATCGACGGGAGCGATCGTGCGGCCGGCGATTCGCCTGATGTCATTCGCTCGCCCGAGCACGTGGAGGTAGCCGTCTTTGTCAATGAAACCCACGTCGCCCGTGAGACACCATCCGTTCCGGAATTTCAGGGTCGCTTCTTGAGGCTGATTCCAGTAGCCTTGCGCAACCGCCGCAGAGCGCACCTCGATGTTCCCGGGCTGCCCGGACGCCGCGAGCGCGCCGTTGGTATGCCGAAATCGCACGTCGACGCCGACGCGCACGCGGCCCGCGCAGTCGAGCAGCGCCGGCTTCGACGATTCGGGAGGCGCCAGCGTGCTGACGAGCCCCGCCTCGCTCGCGCCATACAGATGCGTGAGCACGGGGCCGAACCGCGCGATTGCGCGGCGGCGAAGCACGGGAGGCGCCGATCCGCCTACATGCGCGATCGAGCGCAGCGAAGACAGGTCGCGATAGGGAACGTCGCGGTGATCCATCGTTTCGAACAACTGAGGTTCGACGAGCAGGAGATCGGTGATGCGTTCGACTTCGATCGCGGCAAGGGTGGCGGCAGGGTTGTACCGGCGCTCGAGGACGACCGTGCCGCCGCCGGCCAACGTGGTATCGACGAGCACCTGGGACAGGTATGCGAGCGGACCGTTGACGAGTTGACGCCGTTGTTCGTCGCGAGGCGCTTTCACGAGCGCCGAATACGCCGAGAACGAACGGCAACTGGATTTGGGCACGCCCGTCGTGCCGCCCGAGGAGACGATCACAGCGAGTTCGTTTGGCGCGCTGCGTCCCGGCAGCGGCTTGTCGGACTGCGCATTGGCGAGCACGTCCAACCGCGTCGCGGCGTCGCCGCAGCCGACCTGGATCACGCGAAGTGACGTCGCTTCGGGTACGAGCCGGGCGGTCTCCGGGAAGACCACCAGCAGCGTGGGCTCGATTCGCGCAAGCAGCGCCGCGCGGCGGTCGGCATCCACCACCGCGGGCAGGTAGATCGCCGCGGCGCCGATCAGGTTGGCGGCGTAACGGATGGCGATCGCGTCGGGCCGGTTCGGCGCAAAGAGCGCGACGAGCGAGCCTCGTTCGATGCCGAGCGCCTCAAGTGCCCGCGCGTAGCGGTAGACGGCGCTGCGCAGCGCGCGGCCCGTCACGTTCGTCCCTTCGTAGCGGATGACCGGCCGCTCGGCTCGTGATTCGAACTCATCGAGCAGGCAATCGACATAGGGCCGGTACGTCCCTGTCTCTCTCATTTTCGTGGCGTGATTCATGGTGTCACCTTGCTTCATTGCGTCGTCTCGGACCGTTGCCGCCTGTCACGGTGATCCTCGAGGTAATTGAATGGGGCTGTCGAGGAGAGACATGGTGAGCGGGCAAAGTTAGTGGCGAGTGAGCGCGTTCGCGCCGGGCGGCGATTCGCGTTGCTAACGTTGCGTTATCACGGCGCGCGCCGACTAGCTACTCAAGCCGTTCATCACGTCGGATCTGATGGTTCAGCAGAGCACTGTCGAAACTTCTTTACCGACCCGGCAGTACCATATCGCTCGTTGGGGGTTCTCGTTCGGGCTGGCCGTCGGTAACGAGGCTTCGCGCCGGTGGCGAGTCGTTAGCCGCGATCACGGGCATCCGCAAGTTTCCTGAAAGATTGCTGCAATTCAAGTGGCATAGCCGATGTTTTAGGGGATGAACATGAAATGCTCGGATATTTTATCCATAACGTTTGTTGAGTCCGATACCGATCGGGAGATGCAGGCGAGCTTCGAGGCAATGGTGGAAAAATGCCGTCGAAATGGTACTCGGCTCATCAACAAGATTGTTAAAGTGGCAGACGACCATTCTGTCGATACAATTTTTGGAGCGATTGGCGCAAACGTGGATCAGTTGAAGAGAGGGACGAGCGTTGGTCTCTATCTAGCCGCGCACTTTGTCAAAGCGAAAGGGGATACAGCGCCGCCGATGGCTTCGATGGCAAAGATTGCGGCGAAATATTACGAAGCCGGTCTGAGATTCCAAAAAATAAATCTAAATGCGTGCTTCTCGGCTGGCCAACCGGGCCACGCTATCGAAGTCGGGTTGAAGTATGAAGGCAATCTGGTTATTGATTTCTGCCAGAATCTCGTGGCTACCCTGAAAGATGCCACGTTCTTTGCGAGCGGCCAGGCCATGCCACTGACTGTTCTGGATGGTTGCATGGTTGCAGGCTATCGTTCTCAGGTTGTCCTATATAATCCGGCGCATGATTTTTTCAAAAAGCCGGCTCAAGGGACTTCGGATCCTTATGAATGGTCAAAGAAACTCCCAAATCGAGTGGGAAATGTTTTTCGGGAAAGCGGTGGGTACTATTTTGCTCACCCGAAAAATGACAAGAGTTTTAATGAAATGCTGCCCGTAGAGAAGGAAAAAATCTATGCAAATACAAAAATTGGCAATTTACTCGCGGGCAAGAAATATACGGTGCGCGGGCACGACGCCCCATATTTTTCAGATCAAGACTATCCCGATCTGACTATTACTGAGCCGAGATCGGGTCTTCCGGAACTGAAGGAGGTAGAGGTTGGAGATCTTTTCAGAAATCAGAATCTAGCGGCATATTTCAAATGTATACTTCACTATATTCTCACAAAGAAAATCGTTCGATTCGGTAACGCGGGTAACATATCCCAAATCTCCATTGCGGATTACTCCGAAAATGGAGACATTAAGGAGATGGTTACCACAGTCACCGCATTCAATGCGGCTCTGGAGCAACTTGGGGTACGGGTCGTCCTTTAATTCAGCGCTCAGATGCCTGACGCTGTGACTCTGGCGACAGGCACCACCCGCAAAGTCCAATGGCGCGCGAATCGCTGGAACGAACGACTCGCGGCAGCAAGCTAGCGATCGGGCTATCTTGCCCGGGAAGCGCTGAAGGACCCCTACATCTTTGACTTTCTGGCGTTGGCGCAAGACGCTCCGAAGCACGATATCGAGCGCGCATTGACCCGGGCATCACACAGGTTCTGCTCGGCGCCGGACTCGCGTTCGTAGGACGCCAGTATCGACTGGAAGTCGGCGGCGACGAGTTTTACATCGGGCCAGCCCGAATCCGGCTCGCAGATCCCATGGCGACCGGACCCGTCACCTGTGTCTACATTCGGCTGTGCGCGTGGGATGGGTTCGTTCAATGTGTTCGAGAATTGGAGAGCGCCGCCAGTGAGGAACTCCGTCAACCGCTAAGCGGCCTCCCCTGGATTTTTGAGTGATTGCGCGTAACGACGATACAGGCATCCAGCGCATCCGGCGCCCACACAGAAGTTGGTGACATCCGCAATTGCCCCAAGCAACGCCCACATATCCGCAGGGCGGGCCATACCCATGTGCTGACGTATGAGGAGGCAAGAGAACAGGAATAGGGGTAACGACGCAATGCCCTGCGTTGCCGAGATGCTCCAGAAGTGGCCGCGAGAGTCTCGCCACGCGTCAGCCACACGCACGCGGCCGCCGATGGCCACGTGAGTGAAAAGCAGGTTTAAGCGGGTGAGAAAAATGAGGCCAAGACACACCGCAACTATCGTGGCATACGCTAGCAGGACGGACATCGGCGGCGCGCGAAAATGGTCCGGCTTGAGCACGACTGCAACGCCGATCCCGAAGCCGACGACAACCACCGCAGCGCAAAGTATGGCCAGGATACTGGCCCACGTGACGGTCACGTATCGCCGGAGACTGCGCCCGAAAACCGGTTCCGCGCGTGCCTGCGGGGCATCCAGCAAAAGAAAGCGTAAAACATCCACAGGCAATGCCGTGAGCACCACGACCCTGGCAAGCCCGACCACGCCAAACGGCACCCATACGATCGCCTTGAACGGAGGATGCAAATCGGGCAGCAGGAGCGCGTCGATATATGGAGCGAGCCATGCAATGAGGAAAAAAGACATGACGCGGACCGGGCGCTGGCAGACATAGCGCCAGGCATCGGCCCATCCACCCAACACACACCGCCAAAACGTGAATGTTGCCATCCGGTCGTCTCCAGTGTTGGGCGCGCGATTTCTTCTCCGCCAGCTATGCGGCGCGCATTGGTGCTGCCACCGTGCCCGCGCGGATTGTGCCACCCAGCACGTCGGGAGTTGTGCGCGCTAGCGCACTAACCGGGCGGTACGAGGCCGCGCGCGGCAAGGTCGAGTGCCCCGGTATTGCACCTCAAAATCCAGGTTGAAAGATAGGGACTCCTATACTTCGACGAGACGGTTGATATCGTTATTCGACGTGCACGCCCGCACTACACGTCAGTCGGCCTCCCTGCATTGCCGGGTACCAAGGATTGGGTTGAGGATCGCGAGGGGTGCACGACGCTCGCGAGTTGTTCGCGAGCGAGCGCAGCGAGGGCGGCCCCGCGCCCTCGGGGCATTTTCGCGGACACAGTGACGATTCCGATCGCGGCCGTCGCACACGACCCCATCGCAAAGCTGATGCCCACGCCGCTCAACCCTTGCGCGGCGACCTGGGCGTAGCCCAGTTCTCGCGTTTGCATGACCCAGCGGCGCAGGCGGGCCTCGTCGAGATTGCGGTGACCATATTCAATTGTGTGGCGCGCATAGTGCGCGCTGATTTCCTCGTCGGGCAGTTCGGCTAGCAATGCAATGCTTGGTATGCCCATGCCAAGCAGCCGCATGCGATCGCGGTTTCTTCCGAACTCCGGCGACGGCGTTTCGCCTTCTTCGATGTGCAGGCAATGACTGTAGTCACCCGAGCGAACCACCAGAAACACGTGCTCGGCGGTTTGACGCGCGAGTTGTTTCATCATCGGGCGGCACTGCTCCACGAGCGGTGGCGCCTGCATCGAAACCGATCCCAGCGCCATGCTTTCAACGCCGAGGCGATAGAGCTTCGTTTGCGGGTCGCGCACCGAAAGGCCTACCTCAACCAGGGCGGAGACGATCCGGTAGGTGGTGGTTCGATCGAGCCCCGTTACGTCCGTCAACGTCTGCAGCGACACACCGCTCACATGATGCTGCGCGAGCACCCGCAACACCTGCGCGGCGCGCTCGATGCTCTGCGCACCGCGCACAACGGGCTCTGAGTGAGTACGACGAGAGTTGGGCATGGCAGATTCGCGCGCTGGGCGATTGGGCTTTTTCGGGGGGCGTTTCCGGCGCGGTCGAGTATAGCAGGCAGTGAAAACGCTATGTGCACATTGTGCACATTCGTCGCATTTATCGTTGTGCACGCAAGCAGTGTCGTTTGCAATATCACCAACCAAACCGATTCATCGTGCAAGACACTGACAGCAACATGGCCCCTTTCAAATCACGTATCAATGTTCTTTCGGAAGCATATCGGTCGCAGCGCTCAGGCATGCTGGCGATGATCGACCAGTTGCGTGCGCTCGAGCGGCGCGCGGCGGACCTGTCCTCGCAAGCGGCGGCCACGTTCGCACGGCGCGGCGCGCTGCTGCCGCGTGAGCGCGTGAGCCGCCTGCTTGATCCGGGTCGTCCGTTATTGCCGTTGTGCAACCTGACCGGTTACGGGATGGATGATGCCGACCTCGAAGCATCTGTCCCGGGCGGTTCGCAAATCGCCGCTATCGGGTTCGTGAGCGGCGTGCGCTGCATGATCGTCGCGACCGATTCGGGTATCGACGCTGGTGCGCTGACCGAAGCAGGAAACCAGAAGCTCATGCGTTGCCAGGAAATTGCACTGGCGAACAAACTGCCATTCGTTCATCTGGTCGAATCGGCCGGTTCGAACCTGCGCAAGTACCGTGTGGAAAAATTCATCCGCGGCGGTGGCATGTTCTACAACCTCGCGCGCCTGTCCGCCGCCGGGCTGCCGGTCATCACCGTGGTGCATGGCTCATCAACGGCGGGCGGCGCTTACATGCCCGGCCTGTCCGACTATGTCGTCATGGTGCGCGGACGTGCGAAGGCGTTTCTCGCCGGGCCGCCGCTGCTGAAGGCGGCCACCGGGGAGATCGCGACCGACGAAGCGCTCGGCGGCACACAAATGCATGCCACCGTGAGCGGCCTCGCCGAATACGTGGCGGAAGACGATGCACATGCAATCGAGATCGTCCGCGATATCGTTGCGGCGCTGCCGTGGGACCGCGAGACGTTCACCTGCGCAACGCAGGGGCCTGCGTGCGATCCCGACGAACTCGCCGGCGCGATGGTGCTCGAACATCGCCGGCCGGTGGACATGCGCGAAATCATCGCGCGTCTCGTGGACGGTTCGCAATGGATGGACTTCAAGGCTGACTATGGCGCGGCCACGGTGTGCGGCCACGCGAGGATAGAAGGCCACCCGGTCGGGTTCATCACCAACAATGGGCCGATCGACCCGGCGGGCGCAACCAAGGCCGCGCAGTTCATCCAGTTGTGCAATCAGTCCGGCACGCCGATCGTCTTCTTGCAGAACACCACGGGCTTCATCGTTGGCCGGGCTTCCGAAGAAGCCGGCATGATCAAGCACGGCTCGAAGCTTATCCAGGCGCTCTCGAATGCCGACGTTCCGCTCTTCACGATCTATTGCGGCGCGTCGTTTGGCGCGGGCAACTATGGCATGTGCGGCCGCGCCTTCGAACCGCGCTTCTGCTTTTCCTGGCCCAATGCGCGTACCGCGGTAATGGGCGGCGAGCAGGCGGCAATGACGCTCGAGATCGTCGCGCGCCAGCAGGCTGAGCGCAAAGGCAAGCCGGTCGACGAGGCGCGGCTCGCGCAGCAGAAGGAAGAGATCGTCGCGAACTTCGAGCGCCAGGCTAGCGCGTTTTATACCAGCGGTCATCTGCTCGACGACGGGGTGATCGATCCCCGCGACACGCGAGCCGTGCTCGCTTTCGTGCTGGCAACGACACGTGAAGCGCAACGGCGTGAGCCCAAGCGCGTGCAGTTCGGCGTCGCGCGCTTCTAGCCCGCGCTCGAACGGCTGCTCACATCAAAAATCAGGAGACAGACATGCTGTACACGCAAGAACATCGCGAAATGATGAACAGCATCCGGCGCTTTATCGCGACCGAGATCGATCCGTTCGTCGACGAATGGGAAGCAGCGGAGATATTTCCCGCACATGAGTTGTTTCGCAAGATGGGCTCGCTGGGCTATCTCGGGATCACCAAGCCGGAGGCCTATGGCGGCCTCGGGCTCGACTTCTCGTTTGCGCTCGCAGCCGCAGAGAGCATGGGCTATTGCCGCGCGCAGGGCGTGGCGATGGGTGTGGGCGTGCAGAGCAATATGGCGACGCCCGCGCTGGCCGCATTCGGTTCCGACGAACTGCGCCGCGAGTTTCTTGCGCCGGCGATTGCCGGCGAGATGGTGGCCTCGATTGGCGTGTCCGAGCAGGGTGCGGGATCGGACGTCGCGTCGCTCAAAACACGCGCGCGCCGCGATGGCGACGACTATGTGATCAGCGGCTCGAAAATGTGGATCACCAACGGCACGCAGGCAGACTGGATCTGTCTGCTGTGCAATACCTCGGAGGGGGCGGTTCATCGCAACAAGTCACTCATCGTCGTGCCGTTGAAAGAGGGCGGCAAGCGCGCGCGCGGCGTCGAAGTCCAGAAGATCCGCAAGTTCGGCATGTGGTCGTCCGACACCGCGCAGATCTTTTTCGACGAGGTGCGTGTGCCGGTGCGCAACCGCATCGGCGAAGAGGGCATGGGCTTTATCTATCAGATGAAGCAGTTTCAGGAAGAGCGTCTCGACGGCGCCGCACGGCGCCTTGCCGCGCTTTCGCTGATCGAGGACACCGCAAATTATTTGCGCCAGCGCCGGGCGTTCGGCAAGCCGCTGCTCGACAACCAGTTCATCCAGTACAAGCTCGCCGAGCTCAAGATCGAACTCGAGGCGTTGCGCGCGCTGGTCTACATGGCGACGCAGACCTATGTCGCGGGCGGCGATGTCGTGGAACTGGCGTCGATGGCGAAGCTCAAGGCCGGCCGCCTGTCGCGCGAAATTGCCGACTGGTGCATGCAGTTTCAGGGTGGCATGGGGTACACGTGGGACAACCCCGTCTCGCGCGCGTACCGCGATTACCGCCTCGGCTCGATTGGGGGCGGGGCCGACGAGGTGATGCTGATGGTCATCGCGCGCCAGATGGGCCTCATGAACATGGACGCATGAGGCACGCCGTGAATTTCGATATCAAGCCTCAAATGGCGCCGTGCACTGACGCCGTGCTCGTGCGGCGACATCAAGACGTGCTCTTCGTCACGCTCAACCAGCCCGAAACCCGCAACGCACTCGCGCCAGAAGTGGTGGCGCGGCTCGATCAGGCCGTGGCGCAGGCGGCGCAGGACGAGAGCGTGCGGGCCGTCGTCCTGCGCGGCAATGGCGGGGTTTTTTGTGCCGGTGGCAGCGTCGGCAGCTTCCAGGCGCGGCTCGACGCCAATGCGGCCGGCGAAGATCCGGTCGCCGCACGCAACCGTGAATTCGGCCGCTTCATGCAGCGCGTGAGCGCACTGCCCGTGCCGGTGATCGTTGCGGTCGAAGGGGCCGCGATGGGCGGCGGGATGGGCCTTGCCTGCGCATCGGATGTTGTGCTCGCAACCATTGACGCCCGCTTTGCACTGAGCGAAACCTCGCTCGGCATCATTCCCGCGCAGATCGCGCCGTGGGTCGTGGCGCGGCTTGGCGTGCAGGTGGCATGCCGTCTCGGCCTGAGCGGCGAGCGCATCAGCGGCGAGACCGCCGTCAGGCTGCGCATGGTCGACGAGCTTGCGCCCGACAGCGACGCGCTCGACGAACTGGTCGCGCAGTGGCTCACGCGCATCTGTTCATGCGCTCCGGGCGCGAACCGTACGCTCAAGCCGCTGCTTCAGCGCTGCGACGATAACGCGCGCGACACGGTGCTGGATGCGGCAGCCGCGCTATTTTCCGATTGCATGCGCAACGAAGGAGCGGAGGGCATTGCCGCGTTCAGGGAGAAGCGTGCGTCGGCATGGAGTCGCCGTTTCAGCAAGGACGACGTACGGCAGGCTCGTACGCCGGCAAAGAACCAGGAGGAAAACGAGGCATGAGCACCACGAAGCAGATTCGACCGTTCCACACGCTGCTCGTGGCGAATCGGGGAGAAATTGCGATCCGCGTGATGCGCACCGCAGGACGTATGGGCTATCGCACCGTGGCTGTGTTTTCGGATGCGGATCGCAACAGCCCGCATGTGAGCTTCGCGGACTGCGCGGTCCATATCGGCGCTGCCGCACCGCGCGAATCCTATCTGAACATCGACGCGATTCTCGAAGCCGCTCGCCGCAGCGGTGCCGACGCGATCCATCCCGGTTACGGGTTTCTGGCCGAGAACGAAGATTTTGCCGATGCCGTCGACGCAGCCGGTCTCGTCTTCGTCGGTCCCTCCGGCACGGCGATTCGCGAAATGGGCAACAAGGCGCGCGCCAAGGATCTGATGCGTGCTGCGGACACGCCGTGCATCCCCGGCTATCAGGGCCGTGATCAGAGCCTTGCCGCATTTGCGCGTGCGGCAGCCGAGATTGGCTACCCCGTGATGGTGAAGGCCGTCGCAGGAGGCGGCGGGCGCGGCATGCGCCTCGTGAGCGACGAAGCGATGCTCGCGCATGCGCTGAATTCGGCGCGGGCCGAAGCCGCTAGCGCATTCGGCAACGACGAACTGATTCTCGAGCGCGCCGTCATCGCGCCGAGGCACATTGAAATCCAGGTCCTGGCCGACAATCATGGCAATGCCATCCATCTCGGCGAGCGTGACTGCTCGGTGCAGCGACGCCATCAGAAGGTGATCGAAGAGGCGCCGTCGCCTGCCGTCGATGCGGCGTTGCGCGAGCGCATGGGACAGGCGGCGGTGCGCAGTGCGCGCGCGATCGGCTACGTGGGTGCGGGCACGCTCGAATTCCTGCTCGATCGCGAAGGCCGCTTCTACTTCATGGAGATGAACACACGTCTGCAGGTGGAGCACGCGGTGACCGAGGCGGTCGTGGGCATCGATCTGGTCGAATGGCAACTGCGCGTGGCCGCGGGCGAGCGTTTGACCATCGAGCAGCAGGACGTCCAGTTCAACGGGCACGCGATCGAAGTCCGTCTGACCGCCGAGGACGTTCCCGCGGGCTTCCTGCCCCAGACAGGGCCGGTGCTGCGCTGGCAGCCTCCGGCGCCCGAGTGCGGCGTGCGTGTCGATCACGGGCTCGCCGAAGGCGGCGAGGTTTCCGCGCACTACGATTCGATGGTCGCCAAGTTGATCGCGCACGGGACAACGCGCGACGAGGCACGGCGCAAGCTTTCGCACGCCGTGCGCCAATGTGTGCTGCTCGGGTTGCCGACCAATCAGGGCTTTCTGGCCGACTGTCTCGTCGATCCGGTTTTCGCGAGCGCTAGCGCGGTACACACCGGCTTCGTCGAGGAGCGCTTCGGCGCAACGCTCGCCGCGCGTGGGCTGCCTGATGGACGCACGCTCGCCTACGCGGCCTTCGCGGCCTTCGCGCTGCGCATGCCACAACGGCTCGATACTCGGCTGATTGCACCGGCGTCGCCTTGTCAGGCAGTTAGCAGCTTGACGCTCGGTAGTGCAGACGCGCGTTGGCTCGCGACATTGCATGCGGCGGGAAGCGACTGGCGGCTGCAGATAAGCCGCGAGTGCGCGGATGCAAACGAAGCGGCGACCCGATCGCAGCAGTTCGTCATGCGCAGCGTGCAATGGTGCAGCGCCGATCGCGCGCGCCTCACGGCCGAATGCGACGGCATGCGCGAAACGGTCACCGTTGCCACACAGGCCGACACCTTGCACGTGTTTCATGCGGGACAAGCGTGGACGTTCGAGCAGATCAGCGCGCGCAAGAGCCGCCTCGATGAGGAGGGCACAGGCTCGGTGATTGCGCCAATGACGGGACGGATCCTCGAACTCGCCGTGAGTGAAGGCGATCGTGTGGAAGCGGGCCAACGCCTGCTGGCGCTGGAGGCGATGAAGATGGAACACACGCTGGTGGCGCCCATGAGCGGCACGGTTGCCGAGATTCGAGCGCAGGCCGGCGGCCAGGCCGACAAGGGGGCGCTGCTCGTGCGCATCGAGGCGGCCGTATGAGCAAGACGATCCGGATTGGCGGCGCAAGCGGCTTCTGGGGCGACTCCGCCATCGCCACGCCCCAGTTGCTGGCGGTGCCATGGCTCCAGTATCTGGTCTACGACTACCTCGCCGAAACGACGATGGCGATCCTCGCGCGTGCACGCGTCAAGGACCCATCGCTAGGCTACGCAACGGATTTCGTGCACACCGCGATGGCGCCGCACCTCGCGCAGATCTGCCGGCAAGGCGTGCGCGTGATCGCGAATGCTGGCGGCCTCAATCCGCATGCGTGCCGTGCGGCATTGCTGGCGGTGGCGCGCGAGCAGGGGCTAAGCCTGCGCGTCGCGGTCGTGACGGGCGACGATATCCTGTCGAGCTTCGATACGCTGCGCTCGCATGGGATACGTGAGTGGCCAGACGGCGCGGATCTGCCCACCGATCCGCTCTCGGTCAACGCGTACGTTGGCGCGCGCGGCATTGCACAGGCGCTCGCACTTGGTGCGGACATCGTGATTACGGGCCGATGCGTGGATAGCGCCGTGGTGGTCGGTGCACTGGCGCACGAGTTCGGCTGGCAGTGGGACGACTGGGACCGGCTTGCGGCGGGTACGCTCGCGGGTCACCTGATCGAGTGCGGCGCGCAGGCAACCGGAGGGCTCTTTACCGACTGGCAGACGGTGCCCGACTGGGCAAACATCGGTTATCCCGTGATCGACGTCGCGCAGGACGGCAGCCTGACGTTGTCGAAGCCGGCCGGCACGGGCGGGCTGATCCACCCGGGCGCGGTGGCGGAGCAGATCCTCTATGAGGTCGGCGATCCGGCGAACTACCTGATGCCCGATGTCACCTGTGACTTTCGCGAGGTGCGCGTGGCTCGCGTCACGACGGACACGGTTCATGTGAGCGGCGCGCGCGGGCGGCCGCCCACTGCGACGTACAAGGCTAACGGGACGCATCGCGAAGGCTATCAGATGCAGGTCATGATGGCGATTCGCGGTATCGACGCCGTGGCCAAAGCAAACCGCACCGCCGCCGCGTTGCTGGAGCGTACACGCAGGCTCATGGAAGAGCGCGGCTTTGGCGACTACACGCAGACCTGCGTCGAGTTGCTGGGCTGCGATTCGCTATACCCTCCGCAACAACGCACACGCGCGAGCGCCGACGTACGCGAAGTCGTTCTGCGCATTGCAGTCAGACACGAGAACGCCAAAGCGTTGAGCTTCCTGCAACGCGAATGCGCGTCCGCGGGCACGTCGATGGGGCCTGGCACCCGGTCGTCATTCTCGGGGCGCGCGGAGATCCAGCCGGTCATCAAGGTGTTCTCCTTCCTCGTGCCGAAGCACGCCGTGCCGCTGCAGGTGGCAATGGATACGCACAGCGAACCCGTGCCCGGCGCGCCTGAATGCGCGCCTGTGCCGGCGGCGCCGCTGCGCATGCCCGAGTCCCGCGACGATGCTGGCGCGCTCACTGGCGATACGCTCGAAGTCCCGCTCGTGGCGCTGGCGTGGGCGCGCAGTGGCGACAAGGGCGATGACGAAAACATTGCCGTGATCGCCAGACACGCGGAATTCCTGCCGGTTCTGCGCGGACAGCTCACGGTCGAAAGCGTGCGGGCGTACGTCGCACATCTGGTTAGCGGTGCCGTCGAACGCTTCGAGGTGCCGGGTCTCGGTGCGCTGAACTTCGTGCTGCACGAGGCGCTGGGCGGTGGCGGCGTAGGCAGCTTGCGCTCGGATCCGCTAGGCAAGTCCTACGCGCAAATGCTGCTGGATTTTCCGGTGCAAATTCCGCGGAAGTGGGTCGCCTCCGGTCTCGTGCCGCACACGACCTGAACGTATCACGCCGGTGGCACGCCGTGCCATTGCGCCGACTTGCCCTGAAGCAACGCCCGCCCGCGCATACGACGCAGGCAGACAATCGATTGAGGTGAGGATGAGTGGCATATTGAATGGCATCAAGGTGCTGGATCTGACGCGGGTCATCGCAGGACCGTTGTGTACGCAAACGCTCGCCGACATGGGGGCGACCGTCTACAAGATCGAGAGGCCGGGCGAGGGGGACGACACACGGCGTATGGGGCCGTTTCTCCGCGATCCGCAAGACGGCACGGACAGCAACGACTCCGCGTTGTACCTTGCATACAACCGCAACAAGCAATCGATCACGCTCGACATCTCGACGCCCGAAGGTGCGCAGCTCGCCCGGGAGCTCGCGGCGCAATGCGACGTGGTCGTCGAGAACTACAAGGTTGGATCGCTGGCGCGCTATCAGCTCGACTACGAGTCGATTCGCGAGCTGCGGCCTGACATCGTGTATTGCTCGGTTACGGGTTTCGGCCAAGACGGCCCCTACGCGAACCGTCCCGCATACGACTTCATTCTGCAGGGCATGGCGGGTGTGATGAGCACCTGCGGCCAGCCCGACGGCGAACCCGGCGGCGGCCCGATGCGCACCGCGATACCGATCACCGATGTCGTTACGGGGCTCTATGCGGCGATCGGAATCCTTGGTGCGCTGTTTCACAGATTGCGCACGGGCGAGGGCCAATATCTCGACGCGGCCATGCTCGATGCGTCGCTTGCGCTGAACGGCCATCTCGCACTTGGCTATCTCATGAGCGGCAAGGTGGCAGCACGCGCGGGCAATACCAATCCGATTGCTTCGCCATCCGAAGTGTTCGATTGCGTCGATGGCAGCCTGATCGTCGCGGCGGGCAACAATGGCCAGTTCGAGGCGTTGTGTCGGGTCCTGCATTGCGAAACGCTGCTGGAGGATGCGCGTTTTCGCACCAATGCCCTGCGCGTAGCGAACCGAAGCGCGTTGCGGGCCGAGCTCGCGCCACGCATTGTCGGCCGTTCGCGCGAAGCATTGCTCGCGGAGCTCAACGACGCTAGCGTGCCGGGTGGCCCGATCAATAGCATCGCAGAGGTGTTTGACGACCCGCAGGCGCGTCACCGCGAACTGGCGCTCACGCTAGCTCACAGCCGCGGCGTCGACGTACCTTCCCTGCGCAGCCCGCTGCGCTTCTCGCGCACGCCCGTCACTCACCGCGCGCCGCCCATGCTCGGCGAGCATACCGCGCGCGTGCTGGGCGAGGAGTTCGGCATCGACGCGCAGAGGCTCGCACAGTTAAGGGAGCGCGGTGTGGTTTGACATTCAGGTAGCACATTCAAAAAAAGAATCAGGAGACAGACGATGAACGCACCAACCAAAGCGGCAGGGGCGCAAGACCTGCCCGATATCGGCACAAGTGAGATTGACGCCGCGTATTCGAAGATCCGGTGGCGCTTGATGCCGTTGTTGTTCGTGGCTTACGTTCTGGCGAACATCGATCGCATCAACATCGGCATCGCTCAGCTTCAAATGAAAACGGCGCTCGGTTTTAGCGACGCTGTCTATGGTGCTGGCGCGGGAATCTTCTTCATCGCCTACTTCATGTTCGAAGTGCCTAGCAGCCTCCTGATGAACCGGATTGGCGTGCGCCGCACGTTGGCGCGAATCACGATCGGCTGGGGGATCGTCTCGGCGGCGACCATGATGGTGAACTCGGTGCCGGCCTTTTACGCGCTGCGCTTTTTGCTGGGTGTGTTCGAAGCAGGCTTTTTCCCCGGTGTCGTGTACTACCTGACTCTGTGGTACCCCGCGGCGCGGCGCGCCAAGGCGCTCGCGGCGATCTCCTCTGCACTCGTCCTGGCCGGTGTGATCGGCAATCCGCTCTCGGGATGGATCCTCAAGAACATGGACGCCGTGGCCGGGCTCGCGGGCTGGCAATGGATGTTCCTTCTTGAGGGGTTGCCCAGTGTCGGACTGGGCCTCGTCATCCTCTTCGCACTGCCCGAAGGCCCGCATGCCGCTCGTTGGCTGACGCCCCGGCAAAAAGCGCTCGTCGCCCAGGAGGTCGAGGCGCAGGGATCGACCCACGTCGCCGGATCGGTGCGCGATGTCCTGAAAGACCGGCGGGTATATGCGTTTGCAGCGGTTTACTTCTCCTTCATTTGCGCGATTGCGGTGATCCCGTTCTGGCTGCCGACCATCATCAAGGGGCTGGGGGTGACCGATCTCGCTCGCATTGGTCTTTATGCTGCGATTCCGAACGTCGTGGCCGCCGTGGCGATGTTTGCTTGCGCAGCGAGTTCCGACCGCATTGGCGAGCGTCGCTGGCACACCTCGATCGCCGCGATGGTGGGTGCAGCGGCGTTGATGATGTTGCCGATGGCGTCGTCGCAAGTGGCGCTGTCGTTCGTACTGCTGTGTTTTGCGGCCGCAGGTATTTTCTCGACAGTGCCTCTCTTCTGGGCAATTCCCTCCGCGTGGCTTTCGGGTAGCGCGGGTGCGGCGAGCGGGATCGCGCTCATCAGCAGCATCGGTCTTCTCGGCGGTTTCGTGAGCCCCACCGTGATCGGCTGGCTCAAGACCACTACGGGCAGCATGGCTACTGGCCTGTATGTGTTCTCTGGGCTCTTCGCGTTTGGTGCGATCTTGTTGCTGGTGATTACGAAAACGGAGCGCGCTGGCGCGCAGGCAGGTCGTTGAGCGCGTGAGTGCAGGCTGCGGCCGGAAGGAACGACGGGGACTTCGAGCCGCATAAACCGCTTACTAACCGCCTTTTAAGATAATTGTTTTGCAATACTAAATATCGCCAAATGAAAGGTTGAAATCATGAAGAAGATGGGATGCGAAATTGCACAACGGGCGGCGATTCTGGCTTTACTGGCCACCTGTGGGGCCGCGCACGCGCAGAGTAGCGTGACGCTTTACGGCGCGGCAGATGCCGCGCTGCTGTATACCAGCAAGACGTTGGCGGAGAACGGCGGGAACGGCGGCAAGCAGTTTTCGCTGGTCGACAGCGGGTTGAATTCTTCACGGTTCGGCTTGCGCGGCTCTGAAGATCTGGGCGGCGGCTTGCGAGCAAACTTCGACCTCGAAAGCGGGATCAGTCTGGCCAATGGCGGTTTTAACGATTCGAACGGCAACTTCTTTGGACGTCAAGCCTGGATCTCGCTCGCCGGGCGTTTTGGCGAGGTCAAGGCGGGCTTGCAGTATTCCCCTTTTCTCTACGCGATCGACGAAACCGACCCACGCGGATTCTCCGATTTCGGCAGTGGCGCAATCATCTACGTCGACAACGTATACGCAACCGGCCTCTTTAATTCGAACGCTGTGTCGTACGCGAGCCCCGAGATTGCAGGGTTCACCGCGCGCGCGATGCTTGCACCTGGCGGCGTGGCGGGCGACTTTCAGGCTGGCCGCCAATACTCGTTTAGTTTGAAGTATGAGCACGCCGGATTTGCCATCAATGCCGCGATGTATGACGGCAACAGCGGCGCCGCGCAGCCTACGCCGGTTCCTTCGGATATTGAGTTTCTCGGGCGTACCCTCGGCGTTTCGTATACGTTCGGGTCGGTCATTGCGAAGGCTTCCTTCACAAACTACAAGGTCGCAGGAAGCTTCAACAACAATGTCATTGCCGGCGGCCTGAACTATTCGGTCACGCCCACGGTTACGGTGGACGGCGGCGTGTGGTGGACGAGCGATCGCAACCAGACCGGCAACAACTCGATTCTGGGTTCGATCGGCGCGCAATACTTCTTGTCGAAGGCGACGGTGGTCTACGCACAAGCCGCCATCGTGCACAACAACGGCAAGATGGATACGGGCCTTGCCATCAACGGCGCGCTTTTTGGTGTAGATGGCACGACGGTTGGCGCCAATGTCGGCATACGGCACTTCTTCTAAGCGACGACATCGTTACGCACGCTTCGGCTGCGGACCTGGAAGCCCTGATCGATTTAGTAAGGGGAGTTGAGCGATCCCGGCTTTCAATGGCAAAGGCAATATGGCCGTTGTCGCCGGATTCCAACGTACGGTCAGGAATCGCAGGTCGCGTCGGCCAGATTGCCGCGGCCTGCCCGGGCAGGTTACAGCTGTCGCGACGACGCGCGTTGCTCCTGCCAGCAGCGCAAGCCGAACTGCGACACGAGCCCGTAGGCATGATCGAGCATGTCCGACTGCAGGTTTTCGTAGGGTTCCCAGCGCGTTTCGTCGACATAGAGAAATATCTCGAGTGCGATGACGGGCTGGCTCGACTGCACCTGCCGGATGACGATCGGCATGTCCTTGCGGACCGCCGGATGATCGCGAAAATACGCGTTCAGATAGAGGCGGTACAGGCCGAGGTTCGTGCGGCGCTGGGTGTCCCCGGGGGCGACTCGCACAAGTGGCCCTTCAAGATCGTTGCCCAGCTGGACGAGTAGTGCCTCGTCTGGAAAGCGGACGGTGTCGGCATCGAAATGCATCGCATGCCTGACGCGCCGACCGCCCGACTCAGTCATCCCACGCCAGTTCTTTACGCTGTTCGTGAGCAGAACGTAGCTTGGTAGCATGACGATCGAATTGTCGAAGTTCCGGACTTTGATCGTGTTCAGTGCAATGTCGATCACGGTGCCGTCGGCGACAAAACCAGGCACTTCAATCCAGTCTCCCACCCGCACCATGTCATAGACGGTGAGCTGGATGCTGGCCACGAAGCCGAGCAGCGAGTCGCGGAAAATGATGATCAGAAGCGCCGTCATTGCGCTGAGGCCGGTGAGGAAGTAGGCCGGGGAGCGCTCCAGCAAAACCGAAATCCCCGCGATCAGGGCAATCACGTAGAGCGCGATGGTTGCGGTCTGCAAAAAGCTTTTGATCGGGCGCTCGCTGGCGGACGGGAAGTGACTGTAGCGCTCACCTACGCTGTCGAGGAACGCGAGCGCGGCGCGCAGGAGCGTGTACACCATGTAGCATGCCGCGAGCACGGCCAGTGGATGTCCGAGCGCCGCAATGAGCGGGAACGTGAGGCCCGAGAGCAGGGGGGCGGACGCATAGAGGATCAAGGCGGGCACGAGCGGCGCGAGCCGATGGAATACCCTGTGGGACTCGGCTGCGCGCAGCCACTTGCGCTGCGGCTGGCGCGCAAGGCGGCCAACGATCATCAGCATGATCGAGCGCGTGACGTAGTAGCAGATCGCGCTCGCCAGCAGGATTGCGAGCAGCAAGGCTGCAATAAGCAGCATCGCGACAGGCGTGCTGTCGGTATAAACGTGGAAGTGATGCCAGTCCGCCCCGTCCTCGATCCGTAGCGCCTTGTCGAACATGGATTCCTCCAGTGCCGGTAACCCGTTTCGGCGGACAAGTCCCATTCAAACCAATAATGCAGGACGACGCAGCGGCTCAAGCGCGGCGCCTGCCAGCGGGGCGCTCGGTGCGCATGAGGTCTTTGTCGCGATAAGCGGCATCATACATTTCGTGGTTTGTACGATCCACCGGCATGGCCCGGATCCTCTTCGCATGCCGTTGCCATCGCACGTGGCAGCGTCGGCCGACGAAGGGAGGTGGTTTTTGTTTTGTTGTGCAACTAACTGTCTCTAGCCCAAGTATCCCTGACCTCAGCGTCCCGGCAGACAAAAGATCCTTGAAGGAGGCGTGACGCCAAAGATGCGAAACCGCGTGGCTGCGCGCTACGCCCCGTTCCCTCCAACGGGTTCAACGCACCAATTGTTGATCGGCCGCCCGCGCCGGAGATCCAGGAACAGCAGTTTGGTCTTTCCCGGCACTCGGCTATCGGTGCTGCTCGGTCAGCTGAAAATCACTCGTGTCTGCATGGCTTCGTCTGTCAAGTGCCGCTGGAGACGAAAGGTTTCCTGCGTGTGTCATCGTACAGAGCCGTTTGATGTGCTACGGTGTGTGTTCAGAGCCAGCAGGACGATTCAGCCGATCACCAGAAGGATGCTCATGGAATTCAACAATGGCGCTGTACTCGAAGCTCTTCGACTTGCTTTGTATCGACAAATACCATGGCACAAGCGACCGGCAATATTCACGTCGCTTCGCTCGCAAGGGCTGATCCAGACTGTTGACCAGAGAACTCCCCCCAATGCGACGTATCTCCCGGCATTCCAGATTGCCATCCTGACCGATAAAGGACAGAGGGAAATCCAGCGCATCGAGGCATCGAAGCATATTTCTGGATGGCTGGACGACGACTACTTCGCAACGTTCCTCGTACAGGTCGCATATACGTGAGCACGCATCGCTGCGTGCTTGATTCGCCTGCCGCTCTCGCCTTCGACACACCGGCAGAACGATTCCATTAAACCGGCGCATCGACCGGTTGAATCCGCAACCCGTTTTCGATGTCCGATTTTCCGCACGCCAACGACCGTTCTCGTCGACAGCCCTTCAGTTTGTAGCCAGGTACCCTTGCGTTTCCGACAGATACGCTGTCGCGTCCTGTCCTGCTTCTACGGAAGTGGTCAAATCCGCAGTCTGAAGTGCAGCGGTGTGAGTGCCCGCAATCGGACGTTTGCGCATGGCCCGACTCACGATGTGGGTCTTGTGCTGATAAAAGAGTTCGAGTTGCCGTGCATCCGACGCATGAGGTGCCAGGTCGAAAGCCTCCTCGAGCGCCCGGCGTGGAAGATGAAAACGTTGAAGTCCGCGAATCACGCGAACCTGGAACACGACCCCATCGCTGTTGTGAGGGATTGCTGCCCAAACTAGCGCGCTGCCCATGACATGCCCCCATTTACCTGTAAGCCTGATTCAAAGTCCGTCGCCCTATGATGGTCCTCAAAAAATACATTTCAAAAATACGACCGGCTGACTTTGACGTTTTCACCACACGAGGGTTGTGAACCAGGGCGCCGCAGTGGGGACTCGTAGTGCGGCGGACCGTCGAGCAAACGCTAGCGAGCCCGAAGTCCAACTGCAGGGAAAAATGAGGCAGCAGGGCGCACCTTGCAGCGCGCCAGAATCTATCCGCTCTCCTATGCGACTATGGCTTCATATTGGCCGTGGCCTGAAACAGTACAGGCTTGGTCTGGTAAACCGCAGGGAACAAGCTTTTCAGTGCCTCGACCTTCGGCATATCGTTGATCGCGATATAGGGGTAGTCGGGATGAAGGACGAGAAAGTTCTGGTGGTAATTCTCCGCAGGATAGAAACCCTTGAAAGTCTCGATACGCGTCACGATCGGGCTCGCGAACACATGCGCGCCTTGTAACTGCGCGATATATGCCTGCGCCACGTTGCGCTGTTGCGGATTCATCGGAAATACCGCCGAGCGGTACTGAGTGCCGTGATCGGGGCCCTGGTAGTCGAGTTCCGTCGGGTTGTGCGCGACCGAGAAGAAAATCTGCAGGATTTTGCCGTAGCTGACCACAGCGGGATCGAAAGTAATCCGCACCGATTCCGCGTGCCCGGTATCACCGTCGCTCACGCGCTCGTATTCGGCCGTATCGGCCGCGCCGCCCGTATAGCCGGACGCCACCTGCGTGACGCCGCGCACGTGCTCGAACACGCCCTGGACGCCCCAGAAGCAGCCTCCCGCAACGACGGCGGTTTCCGAATGCGCGTCACTCGCATGCTCGTCCTGAAGCGGCGCCGGTACGGAGACCGCACGCTCATCGGAGTGTGCGCTGCGCTGCCATAGCGCGACGGCGGCCATCACGATCGCCAGGGCGCCGAAACGGGCGATCTTGCCAGGCAGGGGGAATCTGCGGATCGATGCAGATCCGGATTTCATGGAAAACGGATTCACGATGTCATCCTTTCCGGGCGAAGCGCGCCCGGCGGCTGGGGTTTAACCGAAAGTAAATGCAAAGGCCTGTACGCCCGCATCGAAAAACTGGATCGCGAACGTGTGGTCAGCCACGTCGCCGGGCTGGCGTACCAGTTGATAGAGACGCTGTCCCGTCACCGTGCCGGCGCCGTCCGACGCCACATCGCTGCCGTGCGCGTTGCCCGGCGCCTTGCCGTCCACCGTCACGCGAAAGCGCACTGGCTTGCCGTCCGGGCCAGGGCCCAGAACCAGGTGCAGGTCTCGTGCGTGGAAGCGGTAGACGATCTCGCCGCCAGGTCTTGCCAGCGTCGCGTGCTCGGCGCCGACGCTCCATTCGCCCGCCAGTCCCCAATGGTTGAGGCCAGGGTTCGAGGGCGCGCGATAGTTGCGCGCAGCGTCCTGCGCGACGCCGTCCGGCGACGCGAAGCCCTCGGCGCGCTCGAAGCCGATGTAGGTTTCGGGGGAGCGCATGTCGGCGTTGTCGGCCTTTAGCTGGACGCCGCGCTCCGTGGTGCCGCCGAGGCCGAGCGGGACATTCGCCGCCTCCGGGTGGCCCGCTTCCACGAGCAGTTGCTGAATGACGCGTTCGGACTGGTCATATTCGCCTTCACCGAAGTGCTCATACCGAATCTGCCCTTTGGCATCGACAAAATAATGGGCAGGCCAGTACTGGTTGTCGAACGCGCGCCAGATGGCGTAGTCGTTGTCGATCGCCACGGGATAGTCGACGCCGAGATCGCGAACGGCCTTGCGCACATTGTCGATATTGCGCTCGAAGGCGAACTCGGGCGCATGCACGCCAATCACGACAAGCCCTTTGTCGCGGTACTTGCGGGCCCAGGCTTTGACGTAGGGGAGCGAGCGCAGGCAGTTGATGCACGAATACGTCCAGAAGTCGACGATCACGACCTTGCCGCGCAGCGATTGAGCGGTGAGCGGCGGCGAATTCAGCCATTGCACGGCGCCGGCAAGCGGCGGCAACTGGCCGAGCACCGGTAGCGCGGGCGTCGTCGCGGCGCGCATCGCGTCGGAGGTGCGCATCATGGCGCCGCTGTTCGCCGACATCGTGTTCGCCGCATCCGTGTTGTCGTCGGACGCGTTCGGCAACTGCGCGCGATTGGCGGAACCGGTCATCGCCATGGCGGGGTGCCGCGACGGTGCGAACGTATCGACGAGATGCTGCTCCAGACCGCCCGTCGCCACCGTCGAAACGCGTGTGAGGAAGCCCGTATCCAGGCCCAGCGCAATGGCGGCGACACCGGCGAGCATCGCCACGCCAATACCGCGTCGGATCCACTCGCCCGCGCCCAGCGAGCGCTTCATTGCCGCGAAGACACGGCCGCCCAGCAGTAGCGCGACGGCCAGCGAAGTGGCCGCCCCTGCCGCATACGCCAGTAACAGCAAGGTCGTGCCGATGCTCGCGCCTTGCAGCGCCGCGCCGGTCAGAACGAGGCCGAGAATTGGGCCGGCGCAAGGCGCCCACAGCAGCCCCGTGGCAATGCCGAGCAGAAACGACGAGCCGATACCTGGTGCGCCGTCGTGCTGCGCGGCGTTGGAGAGCCGATTGCCGGCGTTCACGAGCGGCTGCATGATCCGATCGGCGAAGCGGGGCATTAGAAGCGTGAGGCCGAATACGGCGAGCAGTACGATCGCGAGCCAACGGCCATACTGGTTGGCCTGCGCGACCCAGCCGCCGCCGACGGCGGCAAGCGTCGCGACGGCCGCGAAGGTGGCGGTCATGCCGGCGAGGAGCGGCAGGCCGGAGCGGACGAAGGGCTGATCGGCGCGCGCAAAGACGAACGGCAGCACGGGCAGGATGCACGGGCTCAGGATCGTGAGCACGCCGCCGAGATACGCGAGGACGATGAGTAACATGATGGTGTCGGGAAGGGCAATCCGGGTTGAGTGTTCAGGCCGAGCCGGGCTTGAAGGTCATGGCAACGCCGTTCATGCAGTAGCGCAGGCCGGTCGGCTTTGGTCCGTCATCGAAGACGTGGCCGAGGTGGCCGCCGCAGCAGTGGCAGTGCACTTCGGTACGGACCATGCCGAACGAGCGATCCTCATGTTCGACCACCGCATGCGGGAGGGGCGCATAAAAGCTCGGCCAGCCCGTGCCACTGTCGAATTTCGTGCTCGAGGCGAACAGGTTCGTGGCGCAGCCCGCGCAGGCGAACGTGCCAGTGCGGTGTTCGTTGTTGAGCGGGCTGGTGAACTGGCGCTCCGTCCCCGCATTCCTGAGCACTTCATACTGGGCGGGCGTCAGCAGCCTGCGCCATTCGGCCTCGGTATGAACCACGGCGAAATGTTCGGCCGGGCCGGACGTCGCACTGCTGGCCGCCGCCGTGTCGCTGCCCGCTTGGGCCGCCCTCACGCGCCACTGACCGAGCGCGGCCATGGCGGCAAGCGCGCCGCCACCGGACAATAGGAGTCGTCTACGAATATCCATCGTGCCCTCCTTGTGCGCTGCAACGCCACCCCAATGGGATTGGGGCGGCGCGCATGCTTTACACGAAGCTTAGGCAGTCGCCGATATCGAAGTCCTCACGAAAAGTAAAATTAATTGTGATAACTCCGTGGCGGAATTTTCTGCACAATGGGCAATCCGAGGCGCGCTGCGCCCTACGCCTGAACGACACATGGATCAGCCCAAACGCGTGCTCATCGTCGAGGACGACGCGGATATCGCCAACGTGCTCATGCTGCATCTGCGCGACGAGCACTACGAGGTCGTCCACACCGCCGACGGCGCCGAAGGGCTGCGGCTGCTGGAGCAGGGCGGCTGGGATGCCCTGATCCTCGACCTCATGCTGCCGGGCGTCGATGGCCTCGAGATCTGCCGGCGCGCGCGGGCGATGACGCGCTACACGCCGATCATCATCACGAGCGCGCGCTCGAGCGAGGTGCACCGCATTCTTGGACTCGAACTCGGCGCCGACGATTACCTCGCGAAGCCGTTTTCAGTGCTGGAACTCGTCGCGCGCGTGAAGGCCTTGCTGCGCCGGGTCGAGGCGATGGCGAAGGATTTGCGGCTCGACGGCGGCACCCTGATGCTCGGCGGCTTTTCGATCGATCCGGTCACGCGCGAAGCGCAAGTCGATGGCAAGCGCATTGAGTTGACACCGCGTGAATTCGACCTGCTGTACCACTTCGCGCGCCATCCGGGCAAGGTGTTCTCGCGCATGGAGTTGCTCAACGCCGTCTGGGGCTACCAGCACGAAGGCTACGAGCACACGGTCAACACGCACATCAACCGCCTGCGGACCAAGATCGAAGCCGACCCGGCGCAGCCCGTGCGCATCCTGACCGTATGGGGACGCGGCTACAAGTTCAACCCGCTGGCGCCCACGGCCCCGGGCAACGCCGCGCCGCGCGACGAGATGCAAGGAGGGGCGTCGTGAGACTGTCGTTGACGCAGCGGGTGTCCATCGTGTTTTCGGTGCTGTTGCTCGCGTGCTGCGGGGCGTCGGCCTGGTTGCAGATACGGGCGTCGGATCTGCACGATCAGGAGGTCATTCAGGCGCTCTCTCACGATCTGGCGTTCCATATCGCCAGCAACTCTGCGCTCATGGGCGCGGACGGGCCCAAACCGGCGGCGTTGCGCACATTGTTCGGACAACTGATGGCGGTCAATCCCAGCGTCGAGGTGTACCTGCTCGACGCCAACGGCCGCATCACGGGCGACGATGCGCCGCCGGGGCACATCCGGCGTATGCAGGTCGACCTGCTACCGGTGCAGCGTTTTCTGGCCAACCAACCATTGCCGATTCTGGGCGATGATCCGCGTAGCGTGGACGCCCGAAAGGTGTTCAGCGCCGCCGTGATCTCTGGCGCCGACGGGCGGCCGGCCGGCTATATCTACGTAGTCCTGATTGGAGAAGCGCGTGACGCACTCGCTTCGCGGCTCGCGCAAAGCACGGTGCTGCGCACGACGCTCGGGTTGATGGCCGTGGTCGCGTCGCTCGGTCTGATTGCCGGTTTGATCGCGTTTGGCCTGATCACGCGACCCTTGCGACGTCTGACCGATACCGTGAGCCGCTTCGATGCGTCGATTCGCGAAGGATCGGAACCGGCGCCGCTTGCGCTCAGCCGCTCGGCGGCGCACACGGGAACGCGTGACGAGATTGCCATTCTCGAACGCACGTTTGCCCAGATGGCCGATCGCATCGGCTTGCAGTGGCGCGAACTCAAACGGCAGGACCAGGAGCGGCGCGAACTCTTCGCGAACATCTCGCACGATCTGCGCACGCCGTTGACTTCGCTGCACGGCTATCTCGAGACGCTGTCCTTGAAGGACGACACCCTGAAAGGCGTCGAGCGCCGTCGCTATCTGGCGATCGCGCTCGCACAAAGCGCGAAGGTCGGGCGGCTCGCGCAATCGCTGTTCGAGCTTGCGCGACTGGAGCATGAGAACGTACAACTCACGCTCGAAACGTTTCCCCTCGCGGACGTCGTGCAGGACGTGTTCCAGAAGTTCGAACTCGAAGTACAGGCCCGGCAAATCCGCTTGCAGGCCAATATCCCGCCGGGGTTGCCAGCGGTCTGCGCCGACCTGGGCATGATCGAGCGTGTGCTGACCAATCTGCTCGACAACGCGATCAGGCATATGCCGGACGGCGGCGAGGTCAGCGTCGAGCTTGCCCGCGAGGGCGATAAAGTGAGCGTCGTGGTCAGCGACACGGGGCCGGGGATTGCGCCCGAGCTTCGCGCGAGCCTGTTCCGGCGTGCGTTCAGTTCAGGCGATGTGCGCCGTCAAGGCGGTCTGGGATTGTTGATCGTGCAACGGATGTTGCAACTGCATGGCAGCCGCATCGAGTTGGTCGACCGCGAGCAACGCGGCGCGACATTCAGTTTCAAGCTGGACGCCGCGCCGGCATGGGTGGCGCTGAAGGCGTGATCGCCCCCCACATGCGGGCTCGCGTCATGGGTCGATCACGATGCGCGACGTACGCGCGCGTGAGCAGTACAGCCCGATCTGCTGGTTCGGCGCGCATTTTTCCGCATCACTTTGCACGGTATCGCGCTGATCGACCACGCCTTCGCGCACGGGCGTGAGACTCGCGCCGCAAACGCTGCAAAAGAGGCACAGGAATTTCTCCTCACATAATCGGCGTAGCGACCCCCAAAAATATTATTCGAAAGTCGCTTGACGATATCCGGGATGACCCGCATAATTCGCCTCCTTCGCTGATCGCTGCGAACGAAAACGAAGCGATTAAGATGAATTGTTCTTTAAAAATTTACAGCCGATAAGTGTGGGCGCTTGATGCGGTGGCGGCCTGACCTTGTTCTCCGGAGCAGGGTCGGGAGCAGCAAAAGTATCAAGAGTCTCACACTAAA
>NZ_CAJHCQ010000028.1 GCF_904848665.1 Paraburkholderia hiiakae | reverse complement strand
TCGCAGCTGAATCTCGGTTACCAGGTTAACAGCAAGCTTGAGTACCGCGGTGAAGGCTATGAGCTAAGGTCCTCGGGGTGGGGAGCGATCCGAGCGGGAAAAGGCGTAATGATCACGACCTACGACCGCCCCGGCGCGAGCGGCAAGCAGCTTGACATGCAGGAGACCATTGCCCAGCTCGAAGGCGCACTGGCCACCGCGAAGGCTCTCGCTGCTTCTGCTACCAGCGCCAAGGCTGAGGCCGCCGACATCGACGCGCAGCAGCAGATGAAGGAGGATTTCGACGGCCTGAAGAAGCCTGGGCTGCTGATGAGCACGCCTGCCTCGGCGGGCATTGTGGCGGGTCAGGGCATCCAGCTCGCGGCACAGGACAATATCTCGACTGTGGCCGGGAAGAACGCCGACTGGAGCGTGCTGAAACGTTGGACAGTCGCGGCAGGTGAAAAGATAACGCTGTTCGCGCAGAAGTTTGGCGTGAAGATTTTTGCAGCCAAAGGTCCAGTCGATTTTCAGGCGCAGGACGGGCCGATGTCGTTCACTGCTGACAAGGACGTGAACGTCGCCAGCGTCAATGGAAAGGTCAACCTGGCGGCGGCCAAGGAAATCATTCTCGAATGCGGTGGTGCGTTCATTCACATGAAGGACGGCAGCATCACGCTCGGCGGTCCGTTCGACTTGTTCGTCAAAACCATTACAGTTCAGAAGAAAGGCAAAGAGCCCCGGTATCCTGTTTTTCAGGCGCTGCCAATCATGCCCGGCGATGCCGACTATCACGAGCAATATAGATTATTGGACGACGATGGGAAAACACCGTTGCGGCGACGATATTACGAAATACATAGCGAGTCGGGGAAAATGTGGTCTGGATACTCGGACAATGAAGGTTTAACCGAGCGCGTGTATACTAAAAAACCCGAGAAAATGACAATAAAATTTTCGAAAGAAGAAGGTGATAATGAGTAAACATCGTAAACCGCATCATCACGCCAGGCCGGGGAGCACCAATAATAATCCCGATTCGCTAGTTAAAATTGTGATCACGAATGACTCCGGCGATTGGATTCGTCCCAATTCAGGGGCAAAATTCTACATCGATGAGCAGGCAAATTTCCCAGAGATAAAATTTGAATTTAAATCGAATGCGGCGCCTCCGTATCAATGGGAGTGGAAAATTGAATGGAATGCACACGTTAGTGGATTGAGGGAGCAAGTTCGGAACGGCAGAAAATTAAAGCAGTTCACTGATACTGGCAGCTTTTCGTCAAGCGAGAAAATCTGGAAAGCTGATCTCGGCTCAAAAGTGCTCGGTGGAAAACTGATTGTAACAGTGAAAATTGGGAACGATACGTTTAAGCGAACGGTCATGATTTTGGCCAAGAACCCCAGCGAGACACAAGTTACGGATTTTCTTGCGGGGATGCAAAACGTTACAGGCTTCGACAGATTGATTGCACAAGAAGGCAAGTTCAAGAATTTTATCAATGCGGATAACGAGCCTGTTGTAGCAGGCGACGCAGGGTACGGGATGACTCAGCTAACGCATCCATCACCGACTTATGAGCAAGCTTGGAGCTGGAAGGCAAATATTCTCGGAGGCGCCGCGTTGTACCAGGAGAAACAAGCAGGCGCGAAAAGTTATCTTGGACAACATGGTCGGCACCATACGGACGATCAGTTGTCGCACGAAACCATAAGCCGATGGAATGGTGGTAGTTATCACAAGTGGGACGAACAGAGCCAAACCTGGGTAAGGACACCCGAGATGCTCTGTGACCCATCAACGGGAAATATGGGTTGGGACACCACGGTTTCGGCGAATCAAAACAAAAGTGTAAGTGAGCTTCACGAGCGAGACAAAGATGAATACAAGAAGATGAGGTCGGGGCAAACAACCGATCACCCGTGGAAATATAGTGGAGTTTGTTATGCCGATCATATTGAAGGCAGCGAATAAGGTGCCGATCTATTGCGCCACATTCTTGATGCTGATAAATATTGCCTCTGCGCAGGAAAAGTCTCCTATGGAGGTGATGATTTCGAGCGGAGAGAAAATTGTTTCTGAAGATAGAGGAGTATTTATTTTTGACACAACCACCCGACGGAAAATTGAACTGCCATCACATCTAAAGCGTGCGCTATCCACATCTTCTGAAATTGTCTTTCCCGAGGCGGTGTCACGCCGACTGGATGGGAAGGATGTGTTTTTAATTGTAGTGAGAGTCCCCTCGTCCACGTCCCCAAATGGTTACTGTGGAGCGGGCTCTGAAGACGAATTGTATGCAGTAGAGTTGAATGGCATCGTCGGTAAGATCGTTTTTTCAAAAAAAGTTAACAGTTGTCTCGACAATATAGATCTCAGTAACGATGGCATTAACTCTTCATTCGAATCGATTAAATGGGTTAATAATCCTGTCGGAATTTCCATATCGTGGTCAAAAGATCAAGAGGGAAAGGAGAGCGTTCGCTTATACAGAAGAATTAAGGGGGGCTTTAAGGAGTAAGGTGAATCGCTCGCGAAGCACAACAGTACGACTTTTGAGGGCAATTTTCGGCACCCGGACGCAGTCCAGTTTTTTGTTGCGGCGCGCAGGCTTTGAAAGAAGCGCGCCGACGGCCAGTTCGGCTTTGCTGGGGAGAACGTCCGACTCGCCTGGAGAGCGGCACGGCATCTGCCAACATCGAGGATAACCGATGTGTCGATGCCAGCTCCACCCACGTTACACGGCGCCAGAAAAGCAAAAGGGCTTACACACTAATGCGGTGTAAGCCCTTGATTTGCTTGGTTGCGGGGGTAGGATTTGAACCTACGACCTTCGGGTTATGAGCCCGACGAGCTGCCAGACTGCTCCACCCCGCGTCCGTCAGAGAAAAGAAGTATAAGGCGCGTGGACCAGTCCGTCAAGGGGCTTTTCACACGATTGAAACACCACGCCTTCGAAGGCCATCAACATGATGAGGGTGTCATATCGAATTACTTCGGATACCCTGGCAAATTTCACTACGCCTGGGCGGGCTCCACCAGCGGACGCACCTCTTGCGCCCAGGCAAGCCACATCTCCTGCGTATGAATGCCGGCCTTGAGGATCGCATACTGCAACTCTTGCCCGCGCGTAAGCGAAGCCGCCCCAAAATCGCGCTGCTCGATCTCCCGATAAGTCGCGAGCCGCGCGCGATTTTCGGCGACGAGCCTCGCGAGTTCCTCGGCGAGGCCGAGCGGCCCGATCACGGCATCGGCACGCAGCTTGAGCAGAAACACGTTGCGCGAGTCGAGGTCGAGCGGCGTCTCGCGCACCCAGCGCGCCACCTCATCGCGCCCCACTGGCAACACGCAATACACCTTCTTGCGCGACGCCGCGGCCGTCTCGTCCTCGATAACCGACACCCACCCCGCCTCGACCATGCGGCCCAGTTCACGATAGATCTGCTGATGCGTGGCATGCCAGAAGTAGCCGATCGCGCGATCGAAGCGGCGCGCGAGGTCGTAGCCCGATGAAGGCTTTTCCAGCAAGGCGATGAGGATGGCGTGCGGCGTCGACATGCGGCGATTCTAAACCACGCCCCACCCGACGCCGGATCTGTTGCGGATCGAATTTTTTCACTATGCAACTGGTTGCATAGTTTCGACGGCTTTGCTATGTTTAAGCCTGCCAGCCGGCTCGCACGCCGGCGCTACGGATCACGCAACCAATCATGCGACGGCAGCCACACCCGGCCGCCACCCCAGTCAAGGAGATATGGATGTCCCTGCCCGCCGTGCTGCGCCGCGGCCTGTCGATTCCGGTCGTCGGCTCGCCGCTCTTCATTATTTCGAATCCCGATCTCGTGATCGCCCAGTGCAAGGCGGGCGTCGTCGGCTCGTTCCCTGCGCTCAATGCGCGGCCGGAGCACGTGCTCGGTGAATGGCTGGACCGCATTACCACCGAACTCGCCGAGTACAACGCGAAGCACCCGGACGCGCCGGCTGCGCCCTTCGCCGTGAACCAGATCGTGCACAAGTCGAACGACCGCCTCGAGCACGACCTGGGCATCTGCGCGCAATACAAGGTGCCGATCGTCATTACGTCGCTCGGCGCGCGTGAAGAAGTCAACCATGCGATCCACGCATGGGGCGGCATCGTGTTGCATGACGTCATCAACAACACGTTCGCGAAAAAGGCGATCGAGAAAGGCGCGGACGGCCTGATCGCTGTGGCCGCTGGCGCCGGCGGTCATGCGGGCACGCTCTCGCCGTTTGCGCTCATCCACGAGATTCGTGAATGGTTCGACGGCCCCCTGTTGCTTTCGGGTGCGATCGGCAACGGCAACGCGATTCTCGCGGCGCAGGCAGCAGGAGCCGACCTCGCCTATATCGGCTCGGCGTTCATCGCCACGCATGAAGCGAATGCCGTCGACGCGTACAAACAGATGATCGTCGAAGGCGGCGCGGGCGATATCGTCTACTCGAATCTCTTCACGGGCGTGCACGGCAACTATCTGCGCCAGAGCATCGTCGCGAGTGGCCTCGATCCGGAAGCGCTGCCGCAGTCGGATCCGTCGGCGATGAATTTCGGCTCGACGCGCGTGAAGCCGTGGAAGGACATCTGGGGCTCGGGCCAGGGCATTGGCGCGGTGAAGAGCGTCGTGCCGGCCGCCGAACTCATCGAACGTTTGAAGCGTGAGTATGAGGCAGCGCGCGTGCGCCTGGGCGTGGTCGCCGCACCGCAAGCCGAGGAGCTGGCCGCGCTTTGATGCTCGGCGCAAGGCGGGAGCGATCATGCCGCGCCCGCCTCGCCTCGTTATGAAGCGGCGCGCCCTAAGTGCGCGACTTCACACGCGCGATCTCCTCTTCGACATCGCGCAACTGATCCTTGCCGAAGTACATCTCCTCGCCGACGAAGAACGTCGGCGAACCGAACGCGCCGCGCTCGAACGCCGACTGCGTGTTCGCCAGCAACGCGGCTTTCACAACGGGGTCCTGAATCGCCGTTTCAAACGCCGTGGCGTCGAGGCCGTCCTCCTCTAGCGCCGCGCGGATCACGGCAGGGTCGTCCATCTTGAGGCCCTCTTCCCACATGTGCGCGAACATGCGCTCGACGTAGCGCTCGAACGTGCCGTTGCGCTGCGCCGCAATCGCGCCGCGCATGATGTGCAGCGTATTCACCGGAAAGTGCGGATTGCGCCGATAAGCCGTGAGTCCATGCCGCTCGATGAAGCGCCGCATCTCCAGCATCATGAACTTCTGCTTGTTCTCAATGCCTGCGAACGCCTCGCCCGGCGAGCGATTGCCGCTCAGCTTGAAAAGGCCGCCGAGCAGTACCGGCATATAGTCGAAACGCACCTGCTGGCGCGCCTCGATGTCGCCGATCACCTTATGGCACAGGTATGCGTTAGGACTGCCGAAGTCGAACAGAAACTGCACCTTGACGTCACCCATCGTGTCTCCCTATGTGAATTCGCGCAGCTTTGCCCCAGCGCGGCGACATCCTACGATACCCGAAACCGGGCTGCCGTTGCGCAGCGCTACAAGCTCATGAAACGCGACGGCATCCTGAACCCCGAGCACATCGCCGACGCGTACTGGACGCTGCACCAGCAACCGCGCGATGCGTGGACGCACGAGCTCGACTTGCGGCCGTGGCTGGAGCAATGGTGAGGCCATTGCCGCCCGTTTCGCGAAGCAGGCGATAATGGCGCCGAAGTGCACCGAACGCACACCGTCACCCTATCGAGCCTCACATGAAAATCGCAACGTGGAACGTCAACTCCCTCAAGGTCCGTCTGCAGCACGTCATCGACTGGCTCAACGAGAGCAAGACGGACGTGCTCTGCCTCCAGGAACTGAAGCTCACCGACGACAAATTCCCCCGCGCCGACCTCGAGGCGCACGGCTATCGCAGCTGGTTCGCGGGCCAGAAGACCTATAACGGCGTGGGCATCCTCGCGCGCGAAGGTCTCTTCGTCGACGAAGCCACGGTCGTGCGCAACATTCCTGGCTTCGAAGATCCGCAGCAGCGCGTGATCGCCACGACCATCGGTGACGTGCGCGTGGTGAGTGCGTATTTCCCGAACGGCCAGGCGCCGGGGACCGAGAAGTTCGCGTACAAGCTGCAATGGCTCGACGCCATGCACGACTGGCTCGCGCAGGAGATGCAGCGCTACCCGAAGCTCGCGCTGCTCGGCGACTACAACATCGCGCCCGAAGATCGCGATGTGCACGATCCGAAGGCCTGGGAAGGCCAGAACCTTGTCTCGCCCGAAGAGCGTGCGCAGTTCCGCCGGTTGATCGAACTGGGCTTCGTCGATGCGTTCCGCCAGTTCGAGCAACCCGAAAAGATCTTCACGTGGTGGGACTACCGCATGTTCGCGTTTCGCCGCAACGCGGGCTTGCGCATCGACCACATCCTGCTCTCGCCTGCGCTCGCGGCCCACCTCACCGCGTGCGAAGTGGACAAGGTGCCCCGCAAGTGGGAGCAACCGTCCGATCACACGCCAGTAATCGCCACGCTCGATATTGCTGGCTGAACGCCCGCCTTACCAGCTCCCCGCGAGCGTGGTCCACAAAAAGCGATAGACGAGCGCGTCATACTCCGCGCGCTCGAGCGAATCGCTGCCGGGGCCGTGACCGCCTTCGGTGTTCTCCAGATACCAGACGTTCGCGTGCCCCTGCTTCTCCATGCGCGCGACCATCTTGCGCGCGTGCGAGGGGTGTACGCGATCGTCGCTCGTCGAAGTGGTGAACAGCGATGGCGGATACGCAACGCCGGGCTTCACATGGTGGTAGGGCGAGTAAGCGGCGAGCGCGCGCGATTCTTCGGCATCCTCAGGATCGCCATACTCGTCGATCCATGACGCACCCGCATGCAGCAGCGGGTAACGCTGCATGTCGAGCAACGGCACCTCGCACACCACGGCGCCAAACAGCTCGGGACGCTGTACCATGCACGCGCCCACGAGCAGTCCGCCGTTGCTGCCGCCCTTGATACCCAGTTGCGCCGCGCTCGTATAGCCATCGGCGACCAGTTGTTCGGCCACCGCGATGAAGTCGTCGAACGAGCGCTGGCGATGCTCGCGCTGCGCCTCTACGTGCCAGGCGGTGCCGTACTCGCCGCCGCCCCGAATGTGCGCGATCGCCACTACACCACCCTGCTCCAGCCAGCCTATGCCCGAGCCCACAAGATATTGCGGCGTGAGCGCGATCGCGAAGCCGCCGTAGCCCGTAAGCAGGCACGGCGACGCCTTGCGTGAACCGCCTTCGAGCACAGCCTTCGGGCCGATCACAGTGAACGGTACGCTCGTGCCGTCCGCGGAACGCGCGTGCGAGCGGATGACCGTGAGCGGCCCGGAATCGAACTGCGTGGGCCAGCGGTCGAGCAATTCCCACTGCTGGAGATCGGTTTGCGCGAGGTCGGCGAGCCAGTATTCAGGCGGCAGCAGGTAATCGTCGACGTCGACGAATACCTCGTCGTTAAGCGTATCTTCGATGGGCGAGACATCGACCTGCGAACTCGCACGCGCGGGAAACACCCGAGACTCCCAGCGCCACGCGCCATCGTCCTGCTGCGGCTGCCAGAGCATCGTGCGGCTCTCCACATCGTCGAGCCAGGAGACGATCAAGACGTTTTTCGTATTGGTCCAGTCGCATGCCGACGTAACGGGAGTTGGCGTGAAGAGCGCCGTAAACGCGCGATCGCCCGCGAGGAAAGCGTCCTCGCGAATCACAAGCAATGCACCGCCCTTGTACGTCACGCCCGAAACATTCCAGTCGAGGCGCGGTTCGAGCAGCAGCCAGCCATGCCACGCGCCCACCGAGACATGTGTAGGCACGTCGTACACCTGCCAGTCGCCGCGCGCATCCAGACGATACGTATATGAATCGAAGAAGTCGACGCTGCGCACCACGTCGTGGCGCTTTTCGACCGGATCGTAGTCACCTTCCACGCTGATGTCGTCGAACTCGCCGCTGAACACCACGCTCGCGTCCGCGAGCGCCGTGCCGCGCGTCCAGCGGCGCACCTCGCGCGGATAGCCCGAACGCGTGAGCATCTTCTTTCCGCTTTTGCCGCCCGCGTCCCATCCCAGGTACACGGTATCGCGATCGATCCACGAAATGATGTGCTTGCCTTCCTTCGCAATGCCGAAGCCATCGTCCACGAATTCGCGCTTGACGATGTCGAACTCGCGCACGATAACGGCGTCGGAGCCGCCATCGGAAAGCTGGATCAAGGCGCGGTCGCCGTCCGGATAGAGGATGTCGATGCCCGCGCACACCCATGGCATCCCCTCCTTCGCGCCGAGCGCATCGAAGTCGATGAGCGTCTGCCACTGCGGCTTATGGGCGCGCCAATCGGCCCAGAGCGCGCGGCGCCACAAGCCCTTGGGATTGTCCTCGTCCTCCCAGAGGTCGTAGGCCCACTCCTGCCAGCGGCTCGGGATGACGGGCCGCTCGCGCGGCAAGTAGGCTTGGGCGAGGCGCTTTTCCAGCGCCTCGAAACGCGCACCGCCCTGCCACGCGGCGCGCGTGCGCGCGTTCTGCGACTCGACCCAGGCCATGACGGCGGGGTCGTCGAGCGATTCGAGCGAAAGGAAAGGGTCGGCCTCGGTGGGCCAGGGAGAAGTCACGGGCATGATCGGTCGTCGACAGGAAAACAGCGTCGATTATGCCCTGTGTGCGCGCAGGCGCACTGCGCGTCGGGCCGGCTCGCGTTGCGCGAGCCCGGCCCGGTGCCACATGCTAGCCCATGCTCATTCCAGATTGAGCTCCTGGATCTTGCGCGTAATGGTGTTGCGGCCGATACCAAGACGCTCGGCGGCCTCGACCTTGCGCCCACGCGTGAAGTCCAGCGCCTCGCGGATCACGGCGGCTTCGAAGCGCCGCGACAGTTCGTCCATCACGTCGGCGCTGTTCTCGCGCAAGAGACGCGCGACCTCCGTGCGCAGCCCGCTCTCCCACACGCTCAGCGGCGAGACAGCGGCCGCGGCGCCGTTGGACGCGCCGAACGCCGGCGTACCGAACACTACGCCGCCCGAGACCCCGCCCATCGCGCCAGGCAAGCCCGCGCCCGCTAAAGCACCCGCAACTGGCGATGCTCCGCTCGCGCCATTGGCTGCCACGCCCGCTTCGGCTGCGGCCGAGGCATCGCCGAGATGCACCGCCGCACCCGCCGAGCCGTGCGCAGGCACGAGGTCAGGCGGCAGATCCTTGATCTCGATGGTCTGCGCGGGCGCCATCACCGTGAGCCAGTTCGCGAGATTCTCGAGTTGGCGCACGTTGCCAGGAAACGGCAGCGCGGACATCCAGACAAGCGCCTCGTCCGAAACGCGCTTGGGCTCCACGCCCAGTTCGCGCGCGCTCTTCTGGAGGAAGTGGCGCGTGAGCAGCGGAATGTCCTCGCTGCGTTCGCGCAGCGCGGGCAAACGCAGGCGAATCACGTTGAGCCGGTGATACAAGTCCTCGCGGAACAGCCCCTGGCGCACGCGCGTTTCGAGATTCTGGTGCGTCGCGGCGATTACGCGCACGTTCGCGCGCAGCGGGTTGTGTCCGCCCACGCGGTAGAACTGCCCATCCGAGAGCACACGCAAGAGGCGCGTTTGCAGATCGAACGGCATGTCGCCGATTTCGTCGAGGAACAGCGTGCCGTTCTCGGCCTGTTCGAAGCGGCCCTGGCGCATGGCCTGCGCGCCCGTGAACGCGCCGCGCTCGTGGCCAAACAGTTCGGATTCCAGAAGATCCTTCGGAATGGCGGCGGTGTTCAGCGCAATGAATGGGCCGTTCGCGCGTGGGCTATGTCGGTGCAAGGCGCGCGCGACAAGCTCCTTTCCGGTGCCAGACTCACCCGTGATAAGCACGGTGGCGGCAGAATGCGAAAGCCGCCCGATGGCGCGGAACATGTCCTGCATGGCCGGCGCCTGACCGAGCATCTCGGGCGCTTCGGCGGGACGCTCGTCCCACTGCTGCTCGCCGCGCATGCTTTCATCCACGGCGCGGCGAATCAGCTCGACAGCCTTGTCGACGTCGAAGGGCTTGGCGAGATACTCGAACGCGCCGCCCTGAAAAGCGGCTACCGCGCTGTCGAGGTCCGAGAACGCCGTCATGATGATGACGGGCAACCCGGGCACGCGCTCGCGCACGGTTTGCAGCAGCTCGAGGCCCGAGCCGCCCGGCATGCGGATGTCGGAGACGAGCACCTGCGGGCTGTCGTGATCGAGCGCGCTCGCAGCTTCGCGCACGTTCGAAAAGCTGCGGGTAGCGAAGTTCTCGCGGGCAAGGGCCTTTTCGAGCACCCAGCGTATCGATTGGTCGTCGTCTACTATCCAGATCGGCTTCATAAGATCGGTCAGAAGTCCTGGTGGCGTGCGGGTATCGGTAAATCCATAAACAGCTTAAGTAGTTGTTGATTCAACTATCAAGCGGCAGCAATATCTGAAACTCGGTGTGGCCCGGCCGGCTATCCACTTCGATCAGTCCATCGTGCTGCTGGACGAACGTCTGCGCGAGCGTGAGGCCGAGACCGCTGCCATCCTCGCGTCCGGAAACGAGCGGATAGAAGATGCGGTCGCGAATATCCTCGGGAATGCCGGGTCCGTTGTCAGTGATATGCAAGTCCAGTGCCAGCTTGCACAGGCGTTTGGAAATCGTGACCTTGCGCGCAACACGCGTGCGCAATTCGATGCGAGCGTCGCCCTGCGAAATGCGTTCGCGCAGCGCCTGCGCGGCGTTGCGCACGATATTCAGCAGTGCCTGGATCAACTGCTCCTTGTCGCCGCGCAGGTCGGGCACGCTCACGTCGTAGTCGCGCTCGATGGTGAGGCCGCGCGGAAATTCCGCGAGGATCACGGCGCGCACGCGTTCGCACACCTCGTGAATATTCACGTCGCCGACGATATGCGGATGACGATGCGGCTCCAGCAGCCGGTCGACGAGCGTCTGCAGGCGGTCCGACTCCTTGATGATCACCTGGGTGTACTCGCGCAACTCGTCGCGCTCCAGCGCGCCAAGCTCGAATTCGAGCAGCTGCGCGGCGCCGCGAATGCCGCCGAGCGGGTTCTTGATTTCGTGTGCGAGATTGCGGATCAGATGCTTGTTCACGGCCGTGAGGTCGTGAATGCGCTCCTCGCGATCGCTGCGCAGATGCCGCTCGTTCTCGAACAGTTCGAGCAGCACGTAATCGGGCGCGCTTTCGAGAAAGCCCACGACCACATGCACGTTCAGCGGCTCGCGGCCGGGGCGTTCCAGCGAAGCATCGAGTCGCGTCGCGTGAAAGCGATGCGCAGCGATCGACGCGATCGTCGAAAGCAGCTCGTCCGCGTTCGAGAAGAGATCGGACCACGCCATCTGCGCGAGCTGGCGACGCGAGAGATCGAGCATCGCCTCCGCCGAGGGATTCGCGAAGGCGACGCGCAGCGTGCGCTTGTCGAGCACGAGCACGACAGTGGGCAGCGCCTCGAAGCCCGGCAAGAGGCCCGACTCGACGAGCGGCGCGTCGTCGGAGAGCGGTTCGGCGTGGCCCTTTCTTGCCTTGATCAGATTCTTGAGCACCATGTTTCAGGCCGGCCGCCATACGGCGCACCAGCAACGGTCCTGGTCGTTAGTTCCGGTCAATGAGCTGGTCAACGAGCGGGTCAAGAGCCCAACGAAAAAGGGACGGCACCGCCGTCCCTTGGAGACCAACGCCTAAGCGTCCTGCGAGTCGTACAAACTGAACCGGCGCTTCGCTGTGTAGCGTCCAGCGAAGCGCCATCGCCAATTACAGCGAGTAGTACAGTTCGAACTCGACCGGGTGCGTGGTCATACGCACGCGTTGCAGTTCGCTTTCCTTCAGCGCGAGGTACGCGTCGATCATGCCGTCGGTGAACACACCACCGCGCGTCAGGAACTCGCGATCCTTATCGAGCGCTTCGAGAGCCTGGTCGAGGCCGGCGCAAACGGTCGGGATCTTTGCATCCTCTTCCGGCGGCAGGTCGTACAGGTTCTTGTCGGCGGCTTCGCCCGGGTGGATCTTGTTCTGCACGCCGTCCAGACCTGCCATCATCAGTGCCGAGAAGCACAGGTACGGGTTAGCCAGCGGATCCGGGAAGCGCGTTTCGATACGGCGGCCCTTCGGGTTCGACACGTGCGGAATACGGATCGATGCCGAGCGGTTGCGCGCCGAGTAAGCGAGCTTGACCGGTGCTTCGAAGTGCGGAACGAGACGCTTGTACGAGTTCGTGCCCGGGTTCGTGATGGCGTTCAGCGCGCGAGCGTGCTTGATGATGCCGCCGATGTAGAACAGCGCGAATTCCGACAGACCAGCGTAGCCGTTACCCGCGAACAGGTTCTGGCCGTCCTTCCAGATCGACTGGTGAACGTGCATGCCCGAACCGTTATCGCCAACGACCGGCTTCGGCATGAACGTCGCCGTCTTGCCGTACGTGTGCGCGACGTTGTGGACGATGTACTTCAGTTGCTGCGTCCAGTCCGCGCGCTGAACCAGCGTCGAGAACTTCGTGCCGATTTCGTTCTGGCCCTGGCCCGCCACTTCGTGGTGGTGCACTTCGACCGGAATGCCGATCTGCTCGAGCAGCAGACACATTTCCGAGCGGATGTCCTGGAACGTGTCGACCGGCGCGACCGGGAAGTAGCCGCCCTTCGTGCCCGGACGGTGACCCGTGTTGCCGCCTTCGATTTCGCGGCCCGACGACCACGGTGCTTCATCCGAACCGATCTTCACGAAGCAACCCGACTGATCCGTGTTCCACTGGATCGAATCGAAAATGAAGAATTCCGGCTCCGGACCGAAGAAGGCGGTGTCGCCGAGGCCCGTGCTCTTCAGATAGGCTTCAGCGCGCTTTGCCAGCGAGCGCGGGTCGCGCTCGTAGCCCTTGCCGTCGGCCGGCTCGACCACGTCGCAGGTCAGCACGAGCGTCGATTCTTCGTAGAACGGGTCGACGAAGGCCGTGTTCGGGTCCGGCACGAGCAGCATGTCCGAGGCTTCGATGCCTTTCCAGCCGGCAATCGACGAACCGTCAAACGCATGACCCGACTCGAACTTGTCTTCGTCGAATGCCGACAGCGGAACCGAAACGTGCTGCTCCTTGCCGCGCGTGTCCGTGAAGCGGAAGTCGACAAACTTGACGTCTTCGTCCTTGACGAGTTGCATGACGTCGGCCACGGATTTACTCATAACCTATTCTCCTGATTAACGATTTCGGCGAACGCTGCCGCCGTCCCAATCTTGTTGATCCTCGCCGGCCGCCTCCTTCCCAGGTCTGTCCTGCTGACCCCGGCTGGCCGGCTGCGAATCGATCGCGACGTATAAAGCAGCTTCCGTGCCATGCATGCGCCAACGTGGCGCAAAACCCTTTCGCGACACACACTTGCAATCAAAAATCGTGCGCGGCGCTTTTGTGGAGCCACCAGCCTGGCGACTCATCGGCACCAAAATCGTGCAATCCCGAATTTGGCGCGCGAATCTCTCTTCATTATGGTGCAAAACATCTTGCATGCACCAACTCAATGCATTGCGCCCTCTGTCCGGCTCACAGCATCGCGCGCGTGCTGTTTTGCCTTGCCTGGACCGACCGCCCCGCTCCGTCCCCACGCGCTAGAATGGTTTTTTGGTCCAACGCGAAACAGGAGATCCGTTGTCATGAGTACGCTCGAACAGTTGTACGCCCAGGCCGAGAAGCGCCGCGTCGAGAACCAGCTGCCCTACGCGGGCGCGGTATCGCCCGCAGAGGCATTCGAGCTTCTGCAGCTCGACCCCCGTGCGCGCCTCGTCGACGTGCGCACGCGCGCTGAACTCGACTGGGTCGGCCGCCCCGTTGTGGGCGACGGCCAGTATTCGCACGTCGAATGGACCCGCTACCCGGGCGGCGTGCCCAACGCCGAGTTCCTCACCCAGCTCAAGAGCGCCGTGGAAGCCGACGCGCCCGTGCTATTCCTGTGCCGCAGCGCCGCGCGCTCCAAGCTCGCCGCCATCGAAGCCGCAAAAGCCGGCTTCACCAGGGCTTATGACCTGCTCGAAGGTTTCGAGGGCGACAAAGACGGCCAGGGACACCGCAAAACCGTCACAGGCTGGTGCTTCCGGGGCCTGCCGTGGATCGGCGCGTAAGACTTGGCAGCCTCCAACCCAACGGGCCACTCTGAGCGCCGCGTGTGACACGCCGATGATGCGCCGCCTGCCCGACCGCCGTAGGCGGCGCACCTTGACTCGCTGACTCAAAAACCGGCGCGCGGCCCGCTGCGGCGCTCGCGATCGGGCGTGCCCTCGCCCGGCGCCGCCGGCTCGACCACATCGCCGCCCAGCTCGTGCACGCCTTCGCGCAGCTTCACGAAGGCGGCCGCCACGGCCTCGGGCTCGCCCTTCACGCCCAGATCGATGTGCCGGCGCGCGTAAATGCCGCCGCGCTCCGTATCGCCCACGCTCGGCAGGCTGAACACCCTCACGCCCGGAAAATCGCGCTCAATACGCTCCATGAGCGGCGTGAGCGTCGACTCCGGCAACTCGAACACGAGCAGCGACTTCTCGGCGTGCGGCGTCTGGTGGTGCAGGTGCGCGTACTTCGTGTCGAGCACCCACTCGATCATCGGCCACGCCATCACGGGAAAGCCCGGCACGAAGTAGTGGTCGCGAATCGAAAAGCCCGGAATCTTGTTATAGCCGTTCGGGATGATCTCGCAACCCTGCGGGAACGTGCCCATCTGGAAGCGATGCAGATTCTCGGGCGACTGGTAGTTCACGGGATCGGCGCCCGTGTGCATGTCGCGAATACGCTCGCGGATCGCCGCCTCGGCGTCCGGATGCAACGCGAGCGGCACGCCCAGCGCCGCGGCCGCACACTGGCGCGTGTGGTCGTCCGGCGTCGCGCCGATGCCGCCCGTCGAAAATACGATGTCGCCCGAAGCAAACGAGCGCCGCAGCGTTTCGGTGATGCGCTCGGGGTCGTCACCCACGTACTGCGCCCACTCGAGCGAGAGGCCGCGCGCGCCGAGCAGTTCGATGACCTTCGGCAGATGCTTGTCGGAGCGGCGCCCCGAGAGAATCTCGTCGCCGATGATGATGACGCCAAATGCCATGTGTCGCCTCGCTGGATTGTCGTAAGTTAGTGCACGATCGTCACGTCGCCGGACGCCTGCTGCACTTCGTGCGCGCGCATGCGCTGAAGCACGCGCAGACAGTAGTGTCCGAACCAGAGCGCCGTGAACACCAGAATGAACGCATAAATCCAGATGGTCACCGCCGCGAGCACCGGAAAGAACAGCAGCAGCCACGCGGAAACGGCCCAGATCGCCGTAGGCAGCGAGCCGAGCAACCCGCTCACCACGCCGATGACGAGCAGCGGCAGGCGGTGGCTGCGCACCAACGCCCGGCGCTCCTCGACGGTTGCGTGCAGCGCGAGCGCGTCGTAGGTCATCACACGATACGTGAGCCAGCCCCACAGCAGCGGCGGAATGAGCGCGAAGAACGGCGGGATGAGCCAGAGCGGCAGCGTCACGATCATCACGATTAGGCAGACGAGAGTCGTGACGAGCGAATAGAAAAGACTGCCGTACCAGCTGCCGCCGCGCCGCATCTCGACCATCGAATATTGGCGCTTCGATAGATGGCGGATCACGCGCGGCATCGAAATCGCGACGATCAGCAGCAGTACCGTGATCACGATGAGCGGAATCGTCAGGATGATGACCAGAAACGGTGCGATCGTCGCGCGCAGCCCGCCGAAGCCGAGCGCGTCGAAGAGATGGTAGAGGTAGGTCGTCGACGACCAGTTCGCAAGCGCCCCGCGCATAAGGTCGAGCAGCGGCTGCCAGAACACATAGAGCACGGCGCCCCACACCGCCGCCGCCACGAGAAATGGCACGAAGGTGAGGAGCAGCATGGCGGGATGGAAGACGCTCGCGAGCGCGCGTCCGAACGAGCGCAGCAGATCATTCATGCGAGCGGAATATGGCGAAAAGGACGGGTAGAGAACACGGTGTCGGCGAAATCGGTGCGACCAAGCCGACAGCATAAACCACCGCGCGCACGGCGGGTAAGACGGGTGCGATGAAGGGGAAAGACGCCGCGCCGGCGTCAGGTCACGGTGGCGTCGTCGCGTGCGTCGGCCCGCACGTCAGCGGCAGCGCGGGAACCCGAACGCAGGCGCCGCGCGATGCGGGTGAACGCATAGCCCTGCTGCGCCCAAAAGCCTTCGCCGTAGCGCGTGCCTTCGAGCTGGTCGCGAATACCCGTGGGCTCGATCTCGCGATTGAACGACGCGCTACCGAACATCATGTCCCACCAGGGGAATAGCACGCCGAAGTTGCAGCCGTAGTGGGTGCCTTCGTGGCCATAGCCGATGGCGTGATGGCGGCGGTGAAAGCGCGGGCTTACGACCAGCCGCTCGCCGAGCCAGCCGAAATGCACGCGAATATTGGCATGCTGCACGCTCTGCACGAAGTTCGTGAGCGCAACGAGCACCACGAATTGCGCGGGCGGCACGCCGATCACGAGCGCCACGGCGGCGAACATGCACGATTGCCCGATCACGTCGAGCAGATGGTTACGGTCATCGCACCAGAGCGACATCTTGCGCTGGCTGTGATGCACGGCGTGCAGCTCCCACCAGATGCCGTAGCGATGCGAAAGCCGGTGGTACCAGTAGCTGAAGAAGTCGAGCACCACGAGGTAGATCGCGAACGTCACGAGCGGCTGCGTGGTCACGCCCGGCCAGAGATTGTCGAGATCCACCGTCTTCACGCCCATGAGCCGCAGCGCGCTCTGCGCGCGGTCGAAGAACGGCTGCATCGTAAAGAAGAACAGCAGGTTCAGAATGCCGAGGCGCGTGACCCAGGTGTAGAGCGCATCCACACCTACGCCCTTGCGGTCGCGCCACTTCTCCGCGGGCACGAGCGCTTCGAGCGGCCGCAGCAGCGCGTACATCAGGCCCACTTCGAGCAGGCCCACGATCACCCAGTAGAGCGCGTCGTAGGTGTCTTCGTCCACGTTCATCATGCCGACGTGGAAGAGCATCGGCTGAATCGCATTGACGTAGAGGAGCGTCTGGAGCCACGACACGAGGTTGTCCGCACCCGAAACCACGGCCTGCCCCGCGTGCGCGATCATCGCCAGCACAGACGCCACCATGTCCACGCGCCCTCCGGTCTTTTAAGCCCCGTTCGGCGCCGTAACGGGCGCGCGATCGTAGAAGTAGATGCCATGCGGCGAGCGGCCCACGGCGATGGTCTTGATGAGCTTCTTCGTCTGCATGTCGATGAGGCCGATGTGCTTCGCGAAGCGGAACGTCACCCACAGATAGCGCTTGTCGGCGGTCAGTTCCATGTCGTCGGGACCGGGCATCAAGCCGCTGATCTCGCCGGTCTTTTCGAGCGTTTCCTCGTCGATGATGCTAATGACGTTCGCCACGCGGCTCGACACCAGCACGTGACGGCCGTCCGCGAGCGAGCGGAAGTTGTGCGCGGCCTTGCCCACCTGGATCGTCTTGACGATTTTCTGGTTGCGCCAGTCCACTACCGCCACGTAGTCGGCGCCCGTCATGCCGACGAGCAGGTACTTGTCGCCGGGCGTGAGCCAGAGGCCGGCCGGCGCCGAGCCCACCTTCATCTTCCAGAGCACCTTCTGCGTGGGCAGATCGACCGCCGCGATTTCGCCCGACACCTGCAGCGAAACGAACACGATGTGGCTGTCGTTGGTGAACGCGAGGTGGCTCGGCATGGCCGAGAGCGGCAGGCGTTTGGCGAGCGTGATATTGCTGCCGCCCGCGTAGTTGTAGATGTCGAGGCGGTCGAGGCGCAGCCCCGTGGTGACGAACCACTTGCGGTCGGGCGAGAAGCCGAGCTGATACGGGTCTTCGACGTTTTCGACCCAGCGCTGCGGCTTGCCGGTTTTCGGATCGACGAACAGCAGATTGTTCGACACCGAGTTCGCGACGATCAGCGACGTGTTGTCCGGCGTGGGAAAGAGGTGATGCGGTTCCTTGCCCGTGGGCACGGTGCCGACGACTTCGTACGTCTTGTCGTCGATGAGACTCAGCGTGGCTTCGCCCGAGTTCAGGACGATGATGTTGTTCGCGTGAGCGGCCGTTGAGGCGAATGTGGCAAAAGCGGCGGCGCAAGCAAGCGCGGCTGCGGCAACCTTGAAGGCAGCGCGGCGAAAAGTGTTTTTACGCATGAAGGATCGTTCCCGGGCAGATGCGTGATTGTAGACCGTCTGACAGCCCGCAAGGTTGACGTAGGCGGCCTGAAAATGGAAGGGGCGCGATGACGCGCCCCTGTTTCGAAGGATTGTTATGGCCCGTAATGCATCCGGTGGCCATCCAACGTGCGCCTATCGCTGCATCGATTCCCAAACCTTGTACAGACGCTTCACGGAAACCGGCATCGGCGTGCGCAACTCCTGGGCGAAGAGCGAGATGCGCAGCTCTTCGAGGAGCCACCGGAACTCCGAGAGACGAGGATCGAACACGCCGCCGCGCTGCGAGAGCGCACGCTGATACTGCTGCGCGAGCGGCTGAAATTCGCTGGCCTGGCGCGCGTCGCGTGCGGGGTCGGCACGCAGCTTGTCGATACGCAGCGCCACGCCCTTCAAGTAGCGCGGGAAATGCACGAGTTGCGCATAGGGCGTTTCCAGAATGAAGCGCTTGCTGATGAGCGCGTCGACCTGCGCCTGCATGTCCGCTGCGGGCGCACCGAACGCCTTGGCCTGCACGAGCTTCTTGGCCAACGATGCATATTCGGCGAGGATCTGCCCCACGAGGCGCGCGATTTCCTGCGCAAGCAGCGAGAGACGCCCGCGGCCTTCGTCCTTGCGCGCGTGGAAAGTCGCGTCGTCGTCGGGCAGCGGGTCTTGCAGGCAAGCGCGGTCGAGCGCGAGTTCGACCAACTGGTCGCGCAGTTCCTCCTGAGTGGCGCGCGCCATGAACTGCATCGCCATCTCGCGCAGGCCCGGCAGGTTCTTCTCCAGGTAGCGGATCGGCTCACGCAACTGCAGCGCGAACAATCGACGCAGTCCCGCCCGATGAATGCGCGCGGCCTCCTCCGGCGAATCGAACACTTCGACATCGCAATGCGTGCCGCGATCGACGAGCGCCGGATAGCCGAACAGCGTCTGTCCACCCCGGCGGATTTCCAGCAGTTCCGGCAGCTTGCCGAAATTCCACGTCGTGAGGTTTTCGTAGAGCGCGGTGGCGGGCGTTGCGTCGCCCGGCGCGCTCGTTTGCGGCGCGTTGCTCCTTTGCGGCGCGTTGCCGCTTGCCGCGCGCTCGGCCTGAGCGTTCTGGGCGACATCGCCGCCCTGCACGCGCGTTTCCAGCGCAGCCAGCGCCGTCGCACTCGCGAGCTTCTGGAATTGCTGCTGCGCCTGCGCGCCGAGTTCGGCGCGCAGTTGCGCAAGGTTGCGGCCCATCGCGAGCTGGCGACCGTGCTCGTCGATCACCTTGAAGTTCATGAAGAGGTGGGCGGCCAGCGTTTCCAGCTTGAAGTCGGCGGACTTCAGGGCGACCTGCTTCTGCTCGCGCACATCGGCGATCAGCGCCTCCAGCAGACCGCCCGCGCCGAAGCGCTCGCCGCCCACGCGCTCAGCAAAGCCGGCCGCGTACTCGGGCAACGGCACGCAGTGGCGGCGCAGCTTCTGCGGCAGCGACTTCAGGAGCAGTTGCGCCTTCTCCTTGAGCATGCCCGGCACGAGCCATTCGCAGCGGCGCGCGTCAACCTGGTTGAGCGCGTAGAGCGGCACCGCGAGCGTGACGCCATCGCGCGGCGAGCCCGGCTCGAAGTGATACGTGAGCGCCATCGCCACGCCCGACATCGTCATGCGCTTCGGGAACAGGTCGGTCGTCACGCCGGCCGCTTCGTGACGCATCAGGTCGTCGCGAGAGAGGTACAGCAGACGCAGCTTGTCCTCGGGCTGGCCGCCCTTTCTCACCTCGTCGCGATACCAGCGTTCGAACGACGCGCCCGAGTAAATGCCCTCGGGAATCGCCTGATCGTAGAAACCGTAGATCAGCTCGTCGTCGACCAGCACGTCCTGGCGGCGCGACTTGTGTTCCAGCTGCTCGATATCGGCAAGCAGCTTGCGGTTGTGCGCGAAGAACGCGAGTTTCGTGTCGAATTCGCCCTCGACCAGCGCGCCGCGAATGAAGAGATCGCGCGCACGCGCCGGGTCCTGCTTGCCAAACGCCACGCGCCGGCGTTGGTATATCGGCAAGCCATAGAGCACCCCACGCTCGAACGCGCTCACCTGCGCCGCGCGTTTTTCCCAATGCGGCTCGGAGAGCGACGTCTTCAGCAAATGCGCGCCCACCTTCTCGAGCCACTCGGGCTCGATCTTCGCGATGCAGCGCGCGTACAGACGGCTCGTTTCGACGAGTTCTGCCGCCACCACCCAGCGCCCCGCCTTCTTCACGAGCGCCGAGCCCGGCCACAAGTGGAACTTGATCCCGCGCGCACCGAGGTAATGCGGCTCGTCGTCGGCCTTCAGGCCGATGTTGCCGAGCAGGCCGGTGAGCAGCGCGTGATGGATCTGCTCATAAGTCGCGTCGGCTTCATTGATGCGCCAGCCGTGCTCACGCACCACGGTCAACAATTGTGAATGCACGTCGCGCCATTCGCGCAAGCGCAAGTGCGAAAGGAAATTCGCGCGACACGAATCCAGCAATTGCCGGTTGGACTTCTTGTGCGCGATGGCCTCTTCGAACCAGGCCCAGATCTTGAGCCACTGGAGGAACTCGGAGCGCTCGTCGGCAAAACGGCGATGCGCCTGATCCGCCTGCTCTTGCGCCTCGATAGGCCGGTCGCGCGGATCCTGCACCGAAAGCGCGCTCGCGATGATGAGCACTTCGCGCAGCGCCTGCTCGTCGCGTGCGCCTAGAATCATGCGGCCCACGCGCGGATCGAGCGGCAGGCGCGCGAGTTCGCGGCCAAGCGGCGTGAGCGCGTTGTCGTCGTCGACTGCGCCCAGTTCGTTGAGCAACTGATAGCCATCGGCGATCGCGCGGCCTGGCGGCGGCTCGATGAACGGAAACGTCTCGATCGCCGTGAGATGCAGCGACTTCATGCGCAGAATCACGGCGGCGAGCGAGGAGCGCAGGATTTCCGGATCGGAAAAACGCGGCCGCGCAATGAAGTCCGACTCTTCGTAAAGCCGGATACAGATGCCGTCCGCGACACGTCCGCAACGGCCCGCGCGCTGGTTCGCGGGAGCCTGTGCAATCGCCTCGATCTGCAGTTGCTCGACCTTGTTGCGGTACGAATAACGCTTCACACGCGCGAGACCCGTGTCGACCACGTAGCGGATGCCAGGCACCGTGAGCGAGGTCTCGGCCACGTTGGTCGCGAGGACGATGCGGCGCGCGTTCGACGGCTTGAACACGCGCTCCTGCTCCTGCGCGGAAAGGCGCGCGAAAAGCGGCAGGATCTCCGTGTGCGGCGGATGATGCTTCCTCAGCGCCTCGGCGGCATCGCGAATCTCCCGCTCGCCGGGCAGGAACACGAGCACGTCGCCCGAGCCTTCGCGGCAGAGTTCGTCGACGGCGTCGACGATCGCTTCCATCAGGTCGCGATCCGTATCGCGCTGGGACTTCGCGGTTTTTTCGCGGCCCGTCGTGCCCTGCGCATTCTTCACCGCCGGGCTGTCCTCCTGCACCGGTCGGTAGCGCACCTCGACGGGATACAGCCGCCCGCTCACCTCGATCACCGGTGCGGGCTTTTCCTCGCTGCCGAAGTGGCGCGCGAAGCGATCGGCGTCGATGGTCGCCGAGGTCACGATCAGCTTGAGCTCGGGCCGGCGCGGCAGGATCTCCTTCAGATAACCGAGCAGAAAGTCGATGTTGAGACTGCGCTCGTGCGCCTCGTCGATGATGATCGTGTCGTAGGCCTTGAGCAGCGGATCGGTTTGCGTCTCCGCGAGCAGAATGCCGTCGGTCATGAGCTTGACCGAGGCGCCGGGCGAGAGATTGTCGGTGAAGCGCACCTTGTAGCCGACCACTTCGCCAAACGGCGTATTGAGTTCGTCGGCGATACGGCGCGCCGTGGCCGAAGCCGCGATCCGCCGCGGCTGCGTATGACCGATCAGACCCGTGCCGCCCGCGCCGAGGCCGCGGCCCAGCGCGAGCGCGATTTTCGGCAACTGAGTGGTCTTGCCCGAGCCCGTTTCACCGCTCACGATCACGACCTGATTCTGCGCAATCGCACGCGCGATTTCCTCGCGGCGGCCGGAAACCGGCAGCGCTTCGGGGAACGTGATGGGTGGGACCTTGTTCGGCTCGACGTTCGCGCGCGGGACACGTGGCGGACGTTCGCTGCGCGGCTTGCGTTCGCCGGCTTCGCTGCCGGAGCGTGCGGCGCGTTCGGTCGATTGGTCGCCCTCGGGCGCGCCATCGGGCCTTGCGGCGCGTGGCGGCTGAGCAGGTTTGCGCTGTGACGAGGGATTGCGCGGCTGTGCACGCTGCGCGGCACCCGGCGCAGCCGAGGCATCGCGCTGCGCACGCGGCGCTTGCTCGCGCGCGGATGCACCGGAGGGCGTCTGCTGCGCAGGCTTCGGCTGTGGTGCGCGCGCGTCGCGCGGCGCATGAGGTTTGCGCGCCTGATCGCGCGGCGCACGTGCTTCGCCCTGTTGTGTGCGCTGCCCGCTTGGCGGCGTGCGGTTCGCCTCGCTGCGCACCGGCTGCGCCGCTGCTGACTGCGATGGTCCTTGCGGTTCGCGCGGTGGCTCAGACTGCTTCGTTTCGGCGTGTGGCTTCGGCGCGGTGTGCTCAGTGCGCTTATCCTGCACGCGCGCGCCGCCCAGCGCGCCGCCGCCCATGAGCGCGGCAAGCTTGTCCGTCGACGCGGGCGTTTGCCCGTCGCCGTACTTCTGCGACGCGCTTTTCGCTTTCGCGCCGTCCTGCGCCGTTTCCTTCCCGGCCGCGGTGTTGCTGCCCTGCGCCGAGGCAGGTCTTTTGGGTACATTCGACATGGGGGCGCATTATAATCCCGGGCATGAATTCCCAAACCGACCTCGTCCCCGCCACCGCCAGCGCGCCGGCCTCCGCCGCCGCTGCGGATACCGACTCGCAGATCATCGCGCAGCACGCGCAATTCGTGGATTGGATGCGATCGGTCGCGCCCTACATCCACATGTTCCAGGGCAAGACATTCGTCGTCGGATTCGGCGGCGAGGTCGTGCACCAGAACCTGCTCAACGCGCTCGTTGCGGACATCGCGCTCTTGCAGGCCATGGGCATCCAGATCGTGCTCGTGCATGGTTCACGCCCGCAGGTCGAAGAGCAGATGAGCCTGCACGGCGTCGAGTCCGAGTTCTCGCATGGCATGCGCATCACGAATGCCCGCGCGCTCGAATCGGCGAAGGAAGCGGCCGGTGAAGTACGTCTCGACATCGAGGCCGCGATCAGCCAGGGTCTGCCGAACACGCCCATGGCCCACGCGCACATCAGCGTGGTGTCGGGCAATTTTGTGACAGCGCGTCCGGTCGGCATTCTCGACGGCGTTGACTTCCAGCACACGGGCGTCGTGCGCAAGATCGACGCGGATTCGATCCGCCATTCGCTCGCGAGCCGCAAGCTCGTGCTGCTCTCGCCGCTCGGCTTTTCGCCCACGGGCGAGGCGTTCAATCTGTCGATGGAAGATGTCGCCTCGGCGGCGGCCATCGCGTTGCGCGCCGACAAGATCGTTTTCCTCACGGAAACGCGGGGTCTGATCGACGAGGAAGGCGAGCTGATCCGCGAAATGTCCCTCGACGACGCCTACAAGCTGCAAGAAGGCGGCACCGTACTCGGCGACGAGGGCTTCTATCTGAAGCACTCCATTCGCGCCTGCCGCGGCGGCGTGGGCCGCGCGCACATCATTCCCTACGCGCTCGACGGCGGCCTGCTGCTCGAACTGTTCCTGCACGACGGCGTGGGCACCATGATCTCGTACGAGAACCTGGAAAGCCTGCGCGAAGCGACTCCCGACGACGTCGGCGGCATTCTCACGCTGATCGAGCCGCTCGAGACCGACGGCACGCTCGTGCGTCGCGGGCGTCACCAGATCGAGCGCGACATCGACCACTTCTCGGTAATCGAGCACGACGGCGTGCTCTTTGGCTGCGCGGCGCTTTACGCGTATTCGCAGGAGCGCATCGGCGAGATGGCGTGCCTCACGGTCTCGCCCGAAGCACAGGGCTCCGGCGACGGCGAGCGACTCTTGCGCCGTATCGAGCAGCGCGCGCGGGCGCGTGGCCTCACGCGCATTTTCGTGCTCACCACGCGCACCGAACACTGGTTCCTTAAGCGCGGCTTCGTCAAGGCAACGGTGGACGACCTGCCCGAAGACCGCCGGCGCCTCTATAACTGGCAGCGCAAATCGCTCGTGCTGATGAAACAGCTCTGAGCGTCCCCATCTGGGGATGAGGCGCGCCGCCACCCACACATACGACTACAGGAGAAGCACAGCATGGCCCGTACGATCCAATGCGCGAAGCTCGGCAAGGAAGCCGAGGGACTCGACTTTCCCCCGCTGCCGGGCGAACTCGGCAAGCGCATCTACGAAAGCGTCTCGAAGGAGGCGTGGCAGCAGTGGCTCAAGCAGCAGACCATGCTCATCAACGAAAACCGTCTGAACATGGCCGATCCGCGTGCGCGTCAGTACCTGATGAAGCAGACCGAGAAGTTCTTCTTCGGCGAAGGCGCCGACCAGGCCTCCGGCTACGTGCCGCCGACCGAAGGCTAAAGGCCTTCCGTTGCGTACTGGGATCTGTCCCTGACAGGCGAAAAACGCCACGCGATGCCTCGCAAAAACCGCGCCTCCGGCGCGGTTTTTTTATGCGCTTCATGCGCTTTCCAGGCGGCGAAAACGGTTCCACCGAATCGGCGCAATCCCCCGCCACGTGGGGCTTCCAGTCCGCTCCCCGAATCCCCGCAGATGCCGAGGTTTGCGCGATCTTACGTTATCGTGCTACCATGTGGCCTCGTTCAACAGGCATTAGCCATCAATTGCATTCGGGCAGGCACCCAAAAACGCCGTCAACCCGAATGCGCATATGACAAAAAGAACGCTCCGCCACGCGGGCTTCTTTTTCGTTTCAGCGGCGCTTCACCTTGGCACCTCGTGCCGGTCCAGCGTCCTCATGCGCCCTGCCCCCCTTCCACGGCCACGCAGGCGCTACGTTAAACACAACTCGTCCGAGTGTCGTTTCGCGACACTTCAGCATTGCTTTCGTGCGCAGCTCGCCTTGTGCGATGCACCATCGGCCCGCCCTCGTCTCTGCCCAACGTGCCGTGCCGTGCGCGAAATGTCGCCGCTATCGCGAAACGGCACTCTCCGGCAACCGTGGCGAGCCCTCGTGGGTTCGTCGCAGTCATTGGAGATGCAGACCTTGACCGCTTCCACTTCCGGCTCGTCGGCCCAGACCGACCTTACCCTCGACGACATCACGATCGTCGATAAAAGCCTCCTCAAACGCGCCGTCGGCGCCATGGCACTCGGCAACGCCATGGAATGGTTCGACTTCGGCGTGTACAGCTACATCGCCGTCACGCTCGGCCAGGTGTTCTTCCCGTCGAGCAACCCCTCGGCACAGCTCATCGCCACGTTCGGCACGTTCGCGGCCGCGTTCCTCGTGCGCCCGATCGGCGGCATGGTTTTCGGGCCGCTCGGCGACCGTATCGGCCGCCAGCGCGTACTCGCGATGACGATGATCATGATGGCCTGTGGCACCTTCGCCATCGGCCTGATTCCCTCGTACAAGTCGATCGGCATTGCGGCGCCCGTCCTGCTGCTGCTGGCGCGCCTCGTGCAGGGCTTCTCGACCGGCGGCGAATACGGTGGCGCGGCGACCTTCATCGCCGAATTCGCCACCGACAAGCGCCGTGGCTTCATGGGCAGCTTCCTCGAATTCGGCACGCTGATCGGTTATGTGTTCGGCGCGGGCACCGTTGCCGTGCTGACCGCCGTACTCTCGCACCAGCAACTGCTCGACTGGGGCTGGCGCGTGCCGTTCATGATCGCGGGTCCGCTCGGCCTCGTGGGTCTGTACATCCGTACCAAGCTCGAAGAAACGCCCGCGTTCAAGCGCGAAGCGGAACTGCGCGAAGCCGAAGAGCACGCGCGCCCGAAGCTCACGCTGCACTCGCTGCTCACGCAGCATCTGCGCCCCTTCCTGCTGTGCGTGGGTCTCGTGCTGATCTTCAACGTGACCGACTACATGGCGCTGTCGTATCTGCCGAGTTACCTTTCGGCGACGCTGCACTTCAACGAAACGCACGGCCTCTTCCTCGTGCTGATCGTGATGGTGCTCATGATGCCGATGACGCTCGCGTTCGGCCGTCTCTCCGACGCCGTGGGCCGCAAGCCGGTGATGCTCGCAGGCTGCGTGGGCCTGATCCTGCTGGCGATCCCGTCGCTCACCCTGATCCAGACGGGTGCGCTCGTGCCGGTGTTTTTCGGTCTCCTGATTCTCGGCGCGCTGCTCTCGTGCTTCACGGGCGTGATGCCCTCGGCGCTGCCGGCGCTGTTCCCGACCGCGATCCGTTACGGCGCGCTCGCGATCGGCTTCAACGTGTCGGTGTCGCTGTTTGGCGGTACGACACCGCTCGTGGCGGCGTGGCTCGTCGAACACACGCAGAACCTCATGATGCCCGCGTACTACCTGATGGGCGCCGCGGTGATCGGCATCATCTCGGTGTTGGCGCTGCATGAAACGGCGCGCCGACCGCTGCCTGGCTCCGCACCGAGCGTGAGCACCAAGGCGGAAGCGCATGCGGTGCTGCGCGGTGTGCGTCTCGCGCGCGAACTCGACGAGGAGTACGCCGTCGCCAACGCAGTGCGCGCCTGATACGGCACCGCTGAAACGCAAAAAGGCCAGCTTCGCGCTGGCCTTTTTTCTTGTGCGCTCGCTTCGTTATTCGACGAGGTTGACGTGTTCGACGTGCAACCCGCTGTCCTTGCCGATCGTCAGCATCGCCGCCGAGACGGGCAGCGTGAAGCGGCGCGGCCCCGCGCTGCCGGGATTCACATACACCACGCCCTCGCGCGTTTCCAGCGCAGGCTTGTGCGAATGCCCGCTCACAACGACGGCGATGCCATCGGTTGCCGGATCGCCCTGCAGGTCGGGCAGTTCGTGGACCACCGCGAGGCGAACTCCGCCCAGCGTGACGATGGCCTGCACGGGCAACGCCTCGGCCCACGCGCCATGGTCGTTGTTGCCGCGCACGACGGTGAGCGGCGCGACAGCCCCGAGCGTGTCGAGCACGCGCTGATCGCAGATGTCGCCCGCGTGCACGATGGCGTCCGCACCCTCAACGAAGGCGAGCAACTCGGGACGAAGCAGATTGTGCGTGTCGGAAACCAAAGCGACGCGTAGGGGATAGTTCGCGGACATGACATTTCGTTTCGGTTGAATACTGCCGATTATCGCCGCGCTCACGCCTCGCCGTCGCCCTCCCCTTGCGCCGCGCTGACATACACCGCGAGCCACACGCTCGGCACAGTGGGATCGGTCCACGACACGCGATGGCGGCAGTGCGCCGGAATCTGCACGTAGTCGCCGGGCAGCAGGCGGCGCGGCGGCGCCGCCGTGTCCGCGAACTCCAGCGTCGCGGCGCCGGCAAGCAGCGCCACCCACTCTTCGCGCGCGTCGTCGTACCAGAAGCCTGGCGGGCTCGCCTGTCCCGTGGAAACGATGCGCTCGATCAGTACCCCGTCGCGCGAAACGAGCGTATCGAAGCGCTCTTCATTGGCGTCGTGATTGATGCCTGCGAAGAGATTGCCGAATGCAGCGGTCTCCGGTTCGTTCATGCAAAAGCGCTCATTCAAGCGGTTTCAGGCCGTCGAGCAAGGTGGGCACCAATTCGCTCACGGTCGGGTGCACGTGCATCGCGTATTGCAGCGTCGTGTAGGGCGCGTCGGCCGTCATCGTGTCGATGAACGTGTGGATCGCCTCGTCGCCCTCGATGCCGAATATCGCCGCGCCGAGAATGCGTTGCGTCTGCGGATCGACCAGCGCCTTCATGAAGCCGTCCGTCTCGCCGCGTTCGCGCGCGCGGCCCACGCGCGACATCGGCATCGTGGCGATGAGCGCGGGTTTGCCGCGCTCGCGCACTGCGCGCTCGCTCATCCCCACGCGTGCGAGCGGCGGATCGACGTACACCGCGTAAGCGGGAATGCGTGTGTCGGCGCTGCGCGATTTGCCGTCCAGAAGGTTCGCCGCGACGATCTGGAAATCGTCGTAGGAAGTGTGCGTGAACGCGCCACGGCCATTCACGTCGCCCAGCGCCCAGATGCCCTGAACGCGCGTACGCAATTGACCATCGACGGCGATCAGCCCGTGAGCGTCTCGCTCGATGCCCGCGGCGTCGAGCCCCAGATCGTCGGTGTTCGGCAGGCGCCCCGTCGCAAAGAGCAGATGCGAAACGTCGAGCGGACCGCTGTCTAGCGCGATACGCACGCCCGCCTGGCCGTCACGCGGCGCGAGGCTGCGCGGCTCTGCGCCGAAGCGAAAATCCACGCCTTCGCGTGCGAGCACCTCTTGTACGGCGCGCGAATAATCGTCGTCCTCGCGAGCGAGCACGCGTTGCCCGCGCACGAGCACGGTCACGCGGCTGCCGAAGCGGCGGAACATCTGCGCGAATTCGAGCGCCACGTAGCTGCCGCCGCAGATCGCCAGGTGCTCCGGCAGTTGCTCCAGCGCGAGCAGCGTCGAATTGGTCTCGTAGCGGATCGTCTCTAAGCCGGGAATGGCGGGAATCTGCGCGCGCGTGCCCGTGTTGATGAAGATCTCGGGCGCTTCGAGATCGATCTGCGTACCGTCGTGCGCAGCGACGCGCACCGCATGCGCGCCCGTGAAACGCGCATGCCCCGTGAACACGGTGATGTTCGGCGTATGGCGTAGCCACTGCTCGACGCCATCGCGCGACGCCGCGATGATGCGATCCTTGCGCGCCTTCACGAACGCGAGATCGATGTGAACGTCGCCCGGCTGCGCGGCATTTCCAATGTGCACGCCGAAGTCCGCCGCATGACGCACCACGTGCGCGGCACGCGCACAGGCGACATACGCCTTGGTCGGCGTGCAGCCCACGTTCACGCAGGTCCCGCCGAACGACGCGCGCTCGATCACCGCCGTCTTGCGGCCGCTCTTCGCAAGCCGCACCGCGAGCGGCGGGCCGCTCTGCCCCGTGCCGATCACGATCGCATCGAAACGCTGTGCCATGCCGCCCTCCTTTGCCGTTGGAGCGAGTTGAGCCGCGAGTTGAACCGCGAGTTGAACCGATTCGCCGCGCGTGTCATCGCGAGTCGCCGCGAGTCGCGAATGGGCGGCGGATCGCGCCATCTTACGCGCGACGAACGGCCACCGCCTGCAGTGTGATTCAGCGAATCGGGTACGCATCGGCGATGCATCGCGAAGACATGAAGGCGCAAAAAAAAGAGCCGCCTCACACGTCGAGGCGGCTCACAGGGTGACGTCACAACAGCAAACGGGCGAAGCCGCTGCGCGTCAGGGGGATCGGCGAACGCTAGACGTCCCTGCAATCAGGCGTTCGGTGAATGTGTGGTTGGAGACTCAGTCGTTTAGGTTGGGCAAATTCGGTTGGGCAAATTCAGTGCGACCGCAGTCCGTACACAATCAGTGCACGCAATCAGTGGGCGCACATTCCCCATGGCCCGCGTTCCAGAGTTCGCGCGAGCGCTGGAATGCGGCGCGCGCGCCGCGCGTAGCCACCATCAGCCCGACTTGCCCCATGTTGAAGTCGAGCGACACCATCAGCTGCATCAGGTCCACCATCGGCAGAACCAACGCTGGCTGATACAGCTGTCGTTCGATAAAGGATTTCATGACCGCTCCCGCTGCATGCCCCGCGTCCTCCTGACGCAGGGTCATTCGATGGTTGTCATTGTAGGAATGCAGCGTGCGCTGATAAATGGGCCGTCCGCGAAGTCACTTGTCGAAAATCGCAAACAATCGAAACCAGTGCGAGGGCACTGGGCGCGGCGTCGCGCCCAGCCCCGTCACACGGTGCTTTGCGCGAATCCCGCGCTGGGGCGAACGTGTTTTAGTCGAGGGGTGTGGCGACGAATTCCGGCAGCGCCTCGGCGCGTGCGGAAAGCGCAGCAATCGCCGGATATCGGGCGGAATCAGCGCAGCCAGGCAGAATGTACTGGTTGAAACGCCACGCAACGGCCGCGGTGATATCGGCTTGCGTGATGCGGCCCGCGCACAGCCAGCCGTCGCGGCCCTCTACTAGCTGGTCGAGCACGGCCCAGGCCGCATGCATCTGGGCATTCACACGCTCGAACCACGGCTCGTGCTGGCGCTCGGCGGGGCGCAATTCGCGTTCATAAACCTGCTGCACCGTCTTTTCCATGGCCGCGAGCGCGAAACCGTTCACACGCAGTGCGAAAGTCCGCTCCTGGGTCTCCTCTGGCATGAGCCGCTGCGCGGCTGGCACCTTGCGGTCCAGGTAGTCGAGGATCAGCGTCGAGTCGATCAGCTGCGTGCCATCGTCGTCGATAAAGGTGGGTGCCTTCACGACGGGATTGATCTGAGCAAATTCGTCGTACTGCCGAAATACCGAAATGCTACGGTGCTCGAACGCCAGGCCGAGCACATGAAGCGAAATCGCGACGCGACGCACATAGGGGGAGTCCATCATGCCGATCAACTGCATGGGTTCACCTCGCTCAGGAAAAGGGGATCGGGCGTCGATCTTGCAGGAAGCCCCGCCGTATTTCAAGACACGCCGGGCGCACCCGGTCGGGCGTCCTGCCGCCGTGCATTGCGCCTCCACGTTTCCAGCGAGGCGAAAAACGGTGCCACATGATTGTTTCGCCGCGGCGCGTTGTGCAAAAACACACCGTGTCGATGTGCCGCGTCGTGCTCGCTACGCGACAGGGCTACATTTGTTAGCAGACGTTGAATCTGACGCATCGCGGCATTGTTGCGACGCAGCGCCCAGCCTCGCTCAGGAGCGCATTTTTCCCGTGCCACGCTGCTCAAGGCGTAGCGGCGCACGGGCGCCAAGCGAAGGACGCCGAAGCAATACGCAGGCCGCATGAAAGCACGTTTTTGTGCGCCACATGTGCTGCGGTGCATGGCCGGGAAACTCCTGGCTTCGGACGCCGAACGACTGAGATAGTCTGAATGCACAAGGAGACGAAATCATGAGACAAGCATTCAATGTTGGTGTTGTCATCGTCCTCGCACTCCTCCTCGCGAATCGAGCCATGACACGTGTGCAGGCTCACGAGGCTGGCTCGCTCACCTGCGCCCAGGGCTCCGCACTCGTCAAGGCTGAAGCGCTCGTGCGCGGATTCGGCGAACGCGGCGCGAGCAGCCAGAGCGAAAACTTCCTCTCTTCCTGTCTCGTTTCCGGCCAGGGTCAAGTCGGCGACCTGGTCGCCCACGACTGAACGCTCTGCGCAGCGCGCCCAACCGGACGCGGTGCGCGGCGCCGTGTCTTTCGACGGCACGGCGCGTGGTGCTATGCTCGCTCGCGGACCCACCGCCCGAGCGCGCTCATGATCAACCCGCCGAACGCCCTACACCACTCGGCTGAACAGGGCTACACGCCCGCCGCCGCGGACCACTATGTCCGCGGCCGCCCGGACTACCCGCCCGAAATCAATACCTGGCTGCGCGACACGCTCGGACTCGGCCCCGGTGCAACGGTCATCGACCTGGGTGCCGGCACGGGTAAGTTCACGCGGCGCCTGCTGGAGACTGGCTCACACGTAATCGCTGTCGAGCCCGTAGCCGCCATGCGGGCGAAGCTTGCCGCCGCGCTCCCCGAAGTCGATACCCGTGCGGGCACGGCCGAGTCGCTCGCGCTCGACGATGCCAGTGTCGATGCGATCGTCTGCGCGCAGGCTTTTCACTGGTTCGCCAACGCGGCGTCGCTCGCCGAAATTCTGCGTGTGCTCAAACCCGGTGGCCGCCTCGGCCTGATCTGGAACTTGCGCGACGCGAGCGTCGAGTGGGTTGCGCGGCTCGACGCCATCGTCAACCGCGCCGAAGGCGACACGCCGCGCTACTACACGGGCCAATGGCGTAGCGCCTTCCCGTTTGCCGGATTCGGGCCTCTGCGCGAGCAGCGTTTCGTGCAGGGCCACACCGGCTCGCCAGAAGACGTCATCGTCGCGCGTGTCAAATCCACGAGTTTCATTGCGGCCTTGCCGCCTGAAGAGCAGGCCCGCATCGAAGCCGAATTGCGCGCACTCATCGATTCGGAACCCGAGTTGCGCGGTCAAGCCGTCGTGACGGTGCCTTACGGCACGGCAGCGTTTCACTGCGTGAAGCAACCCTAACGTGCCGGAGCGCATCGCTTTGGGTTGCCAATTCCCCGGGTTGGCGGCGAGAATGCTCGCGGACCACGGAGAATCTATGAAAGGTTACGTCCTGTTGTTTGGAGTTAGCATGCTGACGGCGTGCACATCGGTGACTGCCGTCAATTCGAGACAGGATGGCCATCTCACCGTCACGAGCCGCGCGCGCTGGGATCTGGTTTCGTGGAATCATGTGCGCGCAGCGGGGCTGAGCGAAGCCGAGGACTACTGCGAAAAGCAAAAGAAGCAGCTACACACGGTCGAGATCCACAGCGAGGGCTTGCGCGGCGTGACGTCCCAGACAGTAGAGGTAATATTCGACTGCATCTGATGCGGTCCGCACAGTCTTCTCGCTTACCCGCGCCAAACGGGCGTTGCAGCCCGTTCCCCGCTGTTGCCGACGATATTGCTTGCGATAGCGCAATAGTTTGTTGTCGTTGACCCTGATACCCAAACCGCATGACCGAGCTAAACTGACGATACATTTTGTTACGTTTAGGGCCGAGTCATGTTGACCGCATTCTTCATCGCCTGCCCCTTTGGCATCGCGGCATTGTTCGGATTCGCGCGGCTGATCAATCCTCTTACCGGAAAGATCGGTAATCGTTGAGTGCGCAAGCACCTTGTTGCAGCGCAGCGCTCGACTGATCCTCGCGCCGCCATTTTGCGCGACTGCCCCTGAGCTTTTCCCGCCTTCTTCTGTTTCTACGTTCGCCCTGGCGATTCCCCTTCGTGCGCCCGCACAGATTTAGCCGCGCAAATAAAAAACCCGCGAAGCCTTACGCTATCGCGGGTTTTCGGATTCCAGCGGAACGCACTGGAACGACATCTGGTGCCGGGGACCGGACTTGAACCGGCAAGCCGTTAGGCGGCGGATTTTCGTCACACCACGTCTTTCGACGCCACGCGTCCCTGCATGGACGCGCGTTCGTGCGCTGGACTATGCCTTCGCCGTCGCTGAGCGCCGCGTGTCTCACGCCGCGCACCGCCTTAGGCGCCCCCCGTCTAGTCTCTACACCTTCCTGACCGCCGCTTTGCGCAGCAGCCGGCTTGGCTCGGCGTTGCCTCGGCGCCTCGCGCGCAACGCGCTTCAAGGCCCAGGGGGTTCGCCGAATTTGAGGGGTTCTGCACCGGCCGTTTCCGGTCGGGCACTCAATTTTTCTTAAGTCCGCTATGTTTACCAATTTCATCACCCCGGCAGGGCGGACGCGATTCTACCATTGCGCGGCGCGCGTCCCAAAGGCACGAAGGGGACCGCGTCCGTCATCTCCCGGTCATACGCGCTTTTCATAATCGGCCCCATCGAAAACGTTTACAAACGATGCCGGGGCCGCACGCATGACGCCAACCATCAAGGATGTCGCCGCACACGCCGGATTCTCGATCGCGACGGTCTCGCGTGCGATCAATGCACCTCATACCGTCAACCCCATCACGCTCGCGCGGGTGCGCGAAGCCATCGACGCCCTGAAGTTCCGCCCGAACCCGCTCGGCCGCCAGTTGCGCGGCGAGCGCACGCGCCTCATCGGCGTGGTGCTGCCCACGCTCGCCAATCCGGTGTTCGCTGAGTGCCTGCAGGGCATCGACGAGCTAGCCGCCGCGCAGGGCTTTCGCCTCATGCTGATGACGACGCAGTACGACGCCGATCGCGAACGTCATGCGATCGAGACGTTGCGCGCGCAACGTGTCGAGGGCCTGATCCTGACCGTCGCCGACGCTGACACACACCCCCTGCTCGACGAACTCGACGCCAACGGCCCGCTCTACGTGCTGATGCACAACGACACGAAGCGCCGTCCTTCGGTATCGGTGGATAACCACCAGGCTGCCTGCGACGGTGTGCGCATGCTCATCGCGCACGGCCATCGCCGCATCCTCATGCTGGCCGGCACACTGGCCGCGCCCGATCGCGCGCGCCAGCGTCATGCCGGCTATGCCCTCGCGATGCAGCAGGCTGGCCTCACGCCCGCACCGGCCCTTGAAATCGATTTCAACGCGCAAGAACTCGCGCCTTCGGTGCTCGCGCATCTGACGAGCGGGCCCGCGCGCCCCACGGCCCTCTTCTGCAGCAATGACCTGCTCGCAATGGTCGTGATGCGCGGGCTGCGCCGCGCGCGCCTGCGCGTGCCGCAGGACATGTCGATTCTCGGCTTCGACGGCCTCGCTATGGGCGAACTGCTCGCGCCGCCGCTCGCGAGCATCGGCACGCCGAACCGCGACATCGGCCGCGAAGCGTGGCAATGCCTGATGGCGCGCATCGGCGGCCAATACGCGGGGCCGCTCGCCAATACGCTGCCGCACACGTTGCGCGCGGGTGCCACCATCGCGGCGATCGCACACGCGCCGCTCGGCGCGCGTGGGAGCGCGATCGATCGCGACCTCGAACTCGGCGGCGCGCTTTCGTGAGCCGCTTATGTGTGCCATTAGCACGCCTGAAGAATAAGCCGAACAACCTGAACAATCCGGGCCGTGTACGCATGCGGCCCTCATCCACCAGAACGCTCTCGCAACCGACCTGGAGACCTGCCGTGACCCGCCGACTCGCCTTTGCCGGCCCGCTTTCGCTTGTGCCCGTGCACGCCGCCCTGCGCACGCTAGCCGCGCCCGTGCGGCGCTTAGCCCGCTTCGCCCGCTTAGCCCCCTTGTCCCGCGCCCTGCCGCTCGCCGCGAGCGCCGCGGCCCTCGTGGCCGGACTTGCCGCGCCACTCACGGCACAGGCCGAGCAAACCGCGATCTGCTACAACTGCCCGCCCGAATGGGCCGACTGGGCAAGCCAGATCCAGGCGATCCAGAAAGAGACCGGCATTCGCGTGCCGTTCGACAACAAGAACTCCGGTCAATCCATCGCACAACTGATGGCCGAGCAGAAGAGCCCCGTCGCCGATGTCGTCTACCTCGGCGTTTCGTCGGCATTCCAGGCGAAAGACAAGGGCGTGATCACGCCGTACAAGCCCGCGCACTGGAACGACATTCCCGCTGACCTGAAGGACCCGCAAGGCTACTGGTTCGCCATCCACTCGGGCACGCTCGGCTTCTTCGTCAACAAGGATGCGCTCGAAGGCAAGCCGGTGCCGCGCTCGTGGGCCGATCTCCTCAAGCCCGAGTACAAGGGCATGGTCGGTTACCTCGATCCGTCGAGCGCTTTTGTGGGCTATGCGGGCGCGGTGGCCGTAAATCTCGCGTTGGGCGGCACGCTCGATAACTTCCAGCCCGCTTTCGAATGGTTCAGCAAGCTCAAGGCCAACCAGCCGATCGTGCCGAAGCAAACCGCCTATGCGCGCGTGCTTTCGGGTGAGATTCCCATCCTGCTCGACTACGACTTCGACGCCTACCGCGCCATGTACAAGGACCACGCGAATGTCGAGTTCGTAATCCCGCAGGAAGGCACGATTTCGGTGCCCTACGTGATGAGCCTCGTGAAGAACGGGCCGCACGAAGCGAACGGCAAAAAGGTGCTCGACTTCGTGCTCTCCGACGAAGGCCAGAAGCTCTGGGCCAACGCCTACCTGCGCCCGGTACGCGCGAGCGCGCTCTCGCCGCAAGCGGCTTCGAAGTTCCTGCCCGCGAGCGACTACGCGCGCGCAAAACCCGTGGACTTCGCGAAGATGGCAGCGCAGCAACAAGCCTTCGGCGAGCGTTATCTGCAGATCATGCACTGATACTCCAGCCGATCACGTCCATGCATGACCTCACTTTTCCGCTGCGCTGGCGCGTGGCGCTCATCGCGCCCGGGCTCGCGGTGTTCCTCGCATTCTGGCTGCTACCGATGATCGCGCTCGTGCAGGTGAGCGCCGACGGCCACTTCGTCGAAACTTATCGCGCACTGCTAACGAATGGCCGCTACATGAGAAGCCTGGGCGCGACCATCGCGCTCTCGGCCGCCGTCACCGCGGCAACGCTCGTGATCTCCACGATCTGCGGCCTCCTGCTCGCGCGGCGCACGTTCGCGGGGCGCCGCGCGCTCGTTGCGCTGCTCACGTTTCCGCTGGCGTTTCCGGGCGTGGTGGTCGGCTTCATGGTCATCATGCTCGCGGGCCGCCAGGGGCTCATCGGCGCGCTTTCGCTGCGGCTCACCGGCGAGCGCTGGGTGTTCGCGTATTCGATGGCGGGACTCTTCGCCGGCTACCTGTACTTCTCGATCCCGCGCGTGATCGTGACCGTCATGGCCTGCGCAAGCCAGCTCGACGGCTCGCTCGAAGAGGCCGCGCGATCGCTTGGCGCGTCGTCGTGGCGCGTGCTCTGCGACGTGATCCTGCCCGCGCTCGCGCCCGGCCTCGTCGCCGCAGGGGCAATCTGCTTCGCGACTGCGATGGGCGCGTTCGGCACGGCGTTCACGCTCGCCACCGACATCGACGTCCTGCCGATGACCATCTATACCGAGTTCACACTCAACGCCAACATGGTGACGGCGGCGGGCCTGTCCATCGTGCTCGGTCTCGTCACGTGGGCGGTGCTCACGCTCGCACGCAGCGTGACGGGTGCTGCCGTCGCGGCCACGGCATGAGCGCACTGTGGTTTTCGAGGACTCCAGAATGAATTCGGTCGTCAATTGCGCAGCTTCGGCGGCGCAAGATATGCACGAAGCGCCCGGCCAGCCGCCCGCCGCACGGCGGCGCTTCGCGCTGCCCTCGGCGCGCACGTGGATTGCGTGCGCGCAGTGGCTAGTCACGCTCGCCACGTGCGCGTTTCTCATCGTGCCCGTGGGGATGTCGATCGTCGCGGGGCTCACCGTCAACTACTTTCGTGGCGTGGCGAGCGGCCTCACGCTGCGCTGGCTCGACCAGGTCTGGACGCAGTATCACGCGAGCGTATTCCTCTCGCTCGAAGTGGCGGCCGCCACGCTCGCCATCACGCTCGTGACCGGCGTGCCCGCGGGCTATGCGCTCGCGCGCAGTCGCACGCGCCTCTCGCGTTTCATCGAGGAGTTGCTCGTGCTGCCCGTGGCCCTGCCCGGCCTCGCTTCAGCGCTCGCGCTGCTCGTGGTGTACGGCGGCTTCGGCGCGTTTCGCATGAGTGCGGCGTTCATCGTGGTCGGTCACGTGGTCTTCACGCTGCCGTTCATGGTGCGGCCCGTGGCGGCCGTGTGCGCGTCGGCGGACCTGCGCACACTCGAAGAAGGCGCCGCGAGCCTCGGCGCGAGCTTCTGGCAGCGCTTCACGACCATCGTGCTGCCCAATGCCCGGCCCGGCATCGTGGCAGGCGCGCTCGCGGTGCTCACGCTCTCGATCGGCGAATTCAACCTCACGTGGATGCTGCACACGCCCGACACCAAAACGCTGCCGGTGGGCCTCGCGGACACCTACGCGTCGCTGCGCATCGAAGTGGGCAGCGCTTACACGATCCTCTTCTTCCTCATGACGATGCCGCTGCTCGTGGCGATGCAATGGCTCGGCGTGGACGTACCTGGCTCCTCAGGAAAGCCATCTGGCAAGCAGCGTGTCGCAGGCCAGCAAAAGAACAACAAGGATTCCGAATGAAACTCGAACCGATCCCGATTACGCTCACGCGCTGTGCGAAGACGTTTCGCGGCACACGCGTGCTCGAACCGCTCGACCTCGCGATCGGCGCGGGCGAAACGCTCGTGCTGCTCGGCCCATCGGGCTGCGGCAAGACGACCACGCTGCGCATGATCGCGGGTCTGGAAACGCCCGACGCCGGCGGCCGCGTGGCCTTCGGCGACGAGGATGTGACCGCGCAGCCCATCGAGCGGCGCAAGGTCGGCATGGTGTTCCAGAACTACGCGCTCTTTCCGAACCTCGATGTGCGCGGCAACATCGGCTATGGCCTGAAGATCCAGCGCGTTCCCGCCGCCGACACGCGCGCACGCGTGGACGAACTGCTCGCGATGATGCGTCTCGAAGCGCACGCGGCCAAGCCCATCAACCAGCTTTCGGGCGGCCAGCGCCAGCGCGTGGCGCTCGCACGTGCGCTCGCGCCGCGCCCGCGTGTGCTGCTGCTGGACGAGCCGCTCACCGCGCTCGATGCGCGCCTGCGCGACACCTTGCGCAGCGAGATGAACGCGCTCTTGCGCGAACTGGGTGTGACGACCGTCTACGTCACGCACGATCAAGCCGAGGCGATGGAACTGGGCGACCGCATCGTCGTGATGAGCGCGGGCCGCATCGAACAGATCGGCACGCCGCGCGAGATCTACTTCCAGCCGGCGAGCCGCGCGGTCGCGCAGTTCGTCGGCACGCTCAACCGGATCGCCGGAGAATGGCAAGGCGGTATGCTGCGCACGAGCGGCGGCGCCGTGCCGGCCAGCGCGTCGCAGATCGCCGGAGCCGCCGAACTGTATTTCCGCCCCGAAGACGCCACGCTCGCCGACCCGCTCGCCGCGCAACTCCGCGGCGTGATCGAGCAGGCGACCTTTCTCGGCGAGCGCACGCGCCTTACCATCGGCGGCGCCGCGCCCGATGCCCTGCTCGTCGACGTGGCGGGCCGCGTTGAGCTTGCACGCGGCACGCCGGTCGGCATCTCGATCGCCCCCGAAGCGCTCATCGCGCTTGCGTAAATCTTACAAAACGAGGACTACCATGCTGCTCGCCCAGATCAGCGACCTGCACATCAAGCCACCGGGCGCACTCGCCTATCGCCGCGTCGATACGGCCGCGAGCCTTGCACGCACCATCGCGCGGTTGAACGCGCTCACGCCGCGCCCCGACGCGGTGCTGATGACCGGCGACCTCGTCGACCACGGCTCGGTCGAGGAATACCGGCACCTCAAAACACTGCTCGACACGCTCGAGATTCCTTACTGGCTCATGATCGGCAACCACGACGCGCGCGAACCGCTGCGCGAAGTGTTTGCCGATCGGGCGGAACTGCGCGAGGGCGGCGAGTTCGTCCAGTACGCGGTGGACCTCGGCCCGCTGCGCGTGATCGCACTCGACTCCATGCAGCCGGGGCAAAGCGCGGGCACGCTCTGCGAAACGCGCCTCGCGTGGCTCGCGCAGCAGCTCGAGGCGGCGCGCGGCAAGCCCGTGGTCGTCGCGCTCCATCACCCGCCGTTCGACTGCGGCATTGGTCACATGGATGCGATTCGCCTCGACGACCGCGCCGCGCAGGCGCTCGAAGCGCTCGTGGCGCGGCACCCCAACGTCGAGCGCGTGCTGTGCGGTCACGTGCACCGGCCCATGTTCGTACGCTTCGGCGGCACGATCGCCTCGGCCGTGCCCGCGCCCGCCCACCAGGTCACGCTCGACCTCGCGCCCGATGCGCCCTCCACCTTCACGCTCGAGCCGGCCGCCTTCGCGCTGCATCGCTATGACCCGCACGGCGGGATCGTGACGCACCATGGCTACGTCGAGACATTCGAGGGTCCATATCCGTTTTACGAGCCCTCGGGCGAGCTAATCGGCTGAGTGCGCGGCTGAATGCGCGGCCGAACCCGCAGCTGAATGCGCAGCTAAACGCACGACTGGCGGCGCGCTCCCGCGCCGCCAGCGCGATTGCGCGCGCTCCGGTATGATCGGCACGCTCGAAGCCTGCCTTCCGTATCACCGGGCGCCGCCCGCATTTCGCACATGTCCACACCTGATTCCGCAACCGCTGGCGAAAGCCAGTCGCTGCGCGGCCTGCTGCTCCTGCTCGCGACCATCGCGGGCGTCACGGTCGCGAACATCTATTTCAACCAGCCGCTGCTCGACGACTTCCGCCAGAGCTTCCCGGCTGGCGCCGCGTGGATCGGCGCCGTGCCGGCCGGCACCCAGCTCGGCTACGCGGCCGGCATGCTGCTGCTCGCGCCGCTCGGCGACCGCTACGACCGTCGCCGCATCATCCTGCTGCAAACGGCTGGCTTGTGCGTCGCCCTGCTCGTCGCGGCCACCGCGCCATCGCTCGCCGTGCTGGTCGGCGCGAGCCTCGCGATCGGCATCCTCGCCACCATCGCGCAGCAGGCCGTGCCGTTTTCCGCCGAACTTGCGCCGCCCGAGGCGCGCGGCCACGCGGTCGGCACCGTGATGAGCGGCCTCTTGCTCGGCATCCTGCTCGCGCGTACGGCGGCCGGGTTCGTCGGACAGTACTTCGGCTGGCGCGCCGTGTTCGGGGCGTCGATCGTGGCGCTGCTCGTGCTTGCAGTCGTGATCGTGAAGAAGCTGCCAAAGAGCCAGCCCACCTCGAAGCTCAGCTACGGCAAGCTGCTCGGCTCGATGTGGCATCTGGTGCTGGAGCTGCCGGGCCTGCGCGAAGCGTCGGCAACGGGCGCGTGCCTCTTCGCCGCGTTCAGCCTCTTCTGGCCCGTGCTCACGCTGCTGCTCGCCGGCGAGCCCTTCCATCTCGGGCCGCAGGCGGCGGGGCTTTTCGGCATCGTCGGCGCGGCGGGCGCGTTGGCCGCGCCGATGGCGGGCCGCTCCGCCGACAAGCGCGGGCCGCGCGCAGTCATCACGATGTCGATCGTGCTGATGGCGCTCGCGTTCGTCATCTTCGCGTTCTCAGGAAAGAGCCTGATCGGCCTTGTGATCGGCGTGATCGTGCTCGACGTAGGCGTGCAGGCCGCGCAGATCTCGAATCAGTCGCGTATCTACGCGCTGCGCCCCGAGGCGCGCAGCCGCGTCAATACGGTGTTCATGGTCTGCTACTTCATTGGCGGCGCGACCGGTTCTGCCGTGGGCGTGATCGCATGGCGCGCGTTCGGCTGGATCGGCGTGTGCGTGGCCGGCATCGCGTTCACGGCCCTCGCGGGCTGGATTCACCACGCAACGCGCCCGCGCGTGGGCGCGGGCGCAGAGGCTTCTTCCTGAGGGCTAGCGGGCGGCGCTATTTGCGGTACAGCAAGTCGGTCATGTCGTCGGCATGCTCTTCCTCCGTCGCGAGGATTTGCTCGAACATGCGCCGCGTGGTCGTGTCGTCGTGGCCGAGATAGTTGATGATCGCGCGATAGCTTTCGATCGCGATGCGCTCCGCGATCAGATTCTCGCGGATCATGTCCTTCAGGTCGGCCCCTTCCTTGTATTCCGAGTGCGAGCGCTCGACTAGCGTCGCCGGCGAGAAGTCAGGCTCGCCGCCGAGTTGCACGATGCGCGCCGCGAGCATGTCGGCATGCTGCTGCTCCTCGTTCGCGTGCTGAAGAAACTCGGCCGCCACCGACTCGGACTCGATGCCCTTCGCCATGAAATGGTGCCGCTTGTAACGCAGCACGCACACGAGTTCCGTGGCGAGCGAATCGTTGAGCAGCTTGAGCACGGTCTGGCGATTCGCGGGGTAGTCCGGCGTGACCGACCCCTGGTCGAGATTGCGGCGCGCTTCATCGCGCACGCGTTTGAGGTCGAACTCAAACGAAGCGTGTGTCTTCGACATCTGACTCTCCTTCGAACATGGCATGCATGAGTGGGGTTGTGCGGAGTGGGTTTTCCATTGCGTGCGTCATCCGTGCATCACGCCAAGCAGTAGCGTGACGACGAAAACCACGAGGAAGATGTAGAACAGGATCTTGGCGATCTCCGCCGCACCGGCGGCGATGCCGGTGAAGCCGAACACAGCGGCGATGATCGCGATGATGAAAAACACGATGGCATAGTGAAGCATGGCGGGGTCCTCCTTGTGGGCGGATGGGCTGCGCTATGTCGCGCCTGTATCAGTGCTAGCGCAAGCAGCGGACCCGACGCCGGCGTACATCGAGGCACAGGGCGGCACAAATGACCGGGCACGCCACATGCTGCAGAGTCGTCTCCTTTGACACCGTGGAGGACTTCCTCATGAAACGCCTCATTGCCCTCTTTCTCCTTACCGCTTCGTTGGCAGCGCTCTCGGCCTGCAACACAATGGCGGGTGCCGGCGAGGACGTTTCCGCAGGCGGCCACGCCCTCACGGACTCCGCGGAAAAGGCGAAATAGTGTCTGGCAGACGGTAAAGGCGCCGGGATGACGGCTGACGCGCGCGACGGGCGCGGTGCAGCACACGCGCCAGTGGATCGTCGTGGCTGCCGGCATCGATCACCGGTGAACGATGAAGACGCGGCCGCTCCGCACCTCATATGCGGGGCGGCCGCGCGCGCAAACGTGGCGCGATGACGCGAGGTGCGGCGCGAAGTGAGGATGAAATCAGGAAGTGCGGCGGCGGTCGTCGAAGAGAAACGACAAACCCACGCTGCCGAGAATCAGCACGGTCGCGACGACGGTGCCGCTCGTGACCGGCTCACCGAGCAGCAGCGCGCCGAGCGCGACGGCAACAACGGGATTCACGTACATGCAACTGCTCGCAACGAGCGGGCTGGTATGCCGGATCAGATAGCCATAGGCGACATAGGCCGCCATCGTGCCGATGAAAAGCAGATAGAGGAACGCCACGAGCGGCAGGGCATGCAACTCGCCCATGCGCTCACCGCTGATCCACGCGACCGTGGTCGAAATGGCGCCGCCGAGGCCGATTTGCAGCGCCGTCGCGATGAAGAGATCGGTAGGTAACCTGAGCTTTCCCGCCAGATGCGCGCCAATCGCCCAGAAAAGCGCGCCACACAGAATCGCGAGGCTGCCACCCGCCGAACCGGAAGCGCCACCGCCATGACTCAGGATCGCGATACCGACGAGGCCGATCGCGACCGCGGCCCATTCGGCCTTCGCCACGCGCCGCCCGGTAATCGCCGAAATCACGGTGGCGAAGAGCGGCACCGTGGCGACCATCACGGCCGCCGTGCCGGTGCCCACGGTCCGCATGCCATAGGCGAGCATGCCGCTCGACAGGCCCACGAGCAGCGTGCCCACCACGCCCGCGTTGCGCACTTCGAGGAGCGTCGGCATGACGGGACGCCGGCGCATTGCAAAGACGAACAGGCCGATGCCGGCGAGCAGATTGCGCAAGCCGGAGAGCAGGAGCGGCGGGAACGAATCGAGCGCGACCTTCACGCCGAGATACGTCGAGCCCCAGACGAAGTAGACGACGGCGAGCGAGAGCGCGACACGCCCGGCGCGCGATTGCGGCAGCCGCACACCGCGCACGAAACGCCATAGCGCGGCTGCGGCCTGCAGGGCCATTGCGATGAAGGATTGGGGGCTCACGCGGGAAGGCAAACGGGGAGGCATCGTTATTTTGCCGCGGTACGTGAAGGGCAGAACCGCGGGCGCCCCGGCGGCAAGGCGGCGGGACGGGTGAAGCTCGACGGCATGGTGCAGATGCGCAAGAACGCGAAAAAGGACGGAGTACGAAGGACACCCGAGACGGGCGAACCGCATTATGCAACAACGCCGGTCGCCGCGGATGCTTTCAGAATGCTTTATGCGCAGTGTGTCGTTGCGTTTGCGTCACAGTGCGAACCGCGCGCCAGAACGCCCGATCGCGCACCATATCGCTGCGCTGCGACCAGCGTCGCGCCAGGTTTGTGAGATCGTGCTAGCATCATCAAGTCTTTCGTTTAACTTTCATACACCTCATCTCAGACACGCCGTTCGCCATGCTTTCTCTCGTTTCGCGCCCCGCCCCTGCCTTGCCGCCGCGCAGTTTGCGCAGCGCGCCAGTGCGCGAGCGCGCGGGCCGCGAGCGAACGGCGGCGCGGCTTCTGTCCACCCGCCCGCGCGCCCTGCCTCCCCTGTCGGCCCCGCTCTACGCCGCCCGGCGTCCGTACTGAATCTGCCTCCCTAACACCTCGGAGCCGTTCAGTCGGGCTCCGTGCCGATCCGTTGCGTCCCGCGGCGACCCGCGCCCCATTGCGCAATTTCGCCCGGCAGTCCTCGCCGTTACCTCGACTTTTTTTGGATCGCAAGGAGAACCGTCATGTCGAAGAAAATGCGCTACCTCACCGAACTCGATGTCGCCCGCCTCGAGAAATGCGCCGCTGAACCCGGCGCCGCCCCCGCCCGCCAGGTCATGCTCGACGAAGTGCTCGAACACGCCGTGATCGTGGAGCCGCGCGACGTCGCCGCCAATGTCGTGACGATGAACTCGCAAGTGACGCTCGTGGACGAGCGCAACGGCGAAGCCCTCACATACACCGTCGTCTATCCCCATGAGGCGAACGTCGATGCCGGGCGGCTGAACGTGTTCTCGCCGGCGGGTCTCGCGCTCCTTGGCGCGAAGCGCGGCAACGCCGTGCGCTTCACGACGCCGGGGGGCGCGGTCGAAACACTGAAGATCGAACGCATCCTGTTTCAGCCCGAAGCCTCGAAGGATTTCACGCTGTAAGTTCCGCCCTTCGTTGTACGTCTTCGCTATACGTCGTACTACATCGCGCGCGCGATGGCACTTGCCAGATCGCCGCAGCGCGGTGTATCGTTTGGCCTTGCTTACGCGGGGGTCCTGCGTCATGCGCCGCATCGAACAAAAGTCGTGCAGCGTATTTCGCGGGTGAGAAATACCCTTTGAACCTGATCTGGATAATGCCAGCGCAGGGAAGCGTCCGGACTTCGCAGCATCGCTCAACGCCTCATCCATCACAGCGAAGTCCGTCCACGTTCCGTCTCGTCTCCTGCTAAGCCGCTGTTCCCACTTGGCTTTCCATGGAGAGAGACGCATGAACGCGAATCCGAAGTTCATTTCCGCCAACGCGCACGTCGACGAAGCCGCCGTCGCGCCGCTGCCCAATTCCCGCAAGATCTACGTGACCGGTTCGCAGCCCGATATCCGCGTGCCGATGCGCGAAATCACGCAGGCGGATACGCCCACGGGCTTCGGCGGCGAGAAGAATCCGCCGATCTACGTCTACGACACCTCGGGTCCGTACACCGACCCGGAAGCGAAGATCGACATTCGCGCGGGCCTGCCCGCGCTGCGTCAGAGCTGGATCGAAAAGCGCGGCGACACCGAAGCGCTGCCGGGCCTCACCTCCGAATACGGCCGCGAGCGCGCCGCCGATCCCGCGACGGCCGAGCTGCGCTTCCCCGGCCTGCACCGCACCCCGCGCCGCGCCAACGCCGGCAAGAACGTCACGCAGATGCACTACGCGCGTCAGGGCATCATCACGCCCGAGATGGAATACATCGCGATTCGCGAGAACCAGCGCCGCGCCGAGTATCTGGAAAGCCTCAAGGCCAGCGGCCCGAACGGCGCGAAGCTCGCTGCGATGATGGGCCGCCAGCATCCGGGCCAGGCGTTCGGCGCCGCGGCCTTCGGCGAAAACGCGCTCAAGGAAATCACGCCCGAGTTCGTGCGCGACGAAATCGCACGCGGCCGCGCGATCATCCCCGCGAACATCAACCACCCGGAAAGCGAGCCGATGATCATCGGCCGCAACTTCCTCGTGAAGATCAACGCGAACATCGGCAATTCCGCGGTCACGTCGTCGATCGGCGAGGAAGTCGACAAGATGACGTGGGCGATCCGCTGGGGCGGCGACACGGTCATGGATCTCTCGACCGGCAAGCACATTCACGAAACGCGCGAGTGGATCATCCGCAACTCGCCGGTGCCGATCGGCACGGTGCCGATTTACCAGGCGCTCGAAAAGGTCAACGGTAAAGCCGAAGACCTCACGTGGGAAACGTTCCGCGACACGCTCATCGAACAGGCCGAGCAAGGCGTGGACTATTTCACGATCCACGCCGGCGTGCGTCTGCAATACGTGCCGCTCACGGCAAACCGCATGACGGGCATCGTCTCGCGCGGCGGGTCGATCATGGCCAAGTGGTGCCTCGCCCACCATAAGGAATCCTTCATTTATGAGCATTTCGAAGAGATCTGCGAAATCATGAAGGAATACGACGTGAGCTTCTCGCTCGGCGACGGCCTGCGTCCCGGCTCGATCTACGACGCAAACGACGAAGCGCAGCTCGGCGAACTGAAGACGCTTGGCGAACTCACGCAGATCGCGTGGAAGCACGACGTGCAGGTGATGATCGAAGGCCCGGGCCACGTGCCGATGCAACTCATCAAGGAGAACATGGATCTCCAGCTCGACTGGTGCAAGGAAGCGCCCTTCTACACGCTCGGGCCGCTCACCACCGACATCGCGCCGGGCTACGACCACATCACCTCGGGCATTGGCGCGGCGATGATCGGCTGGTTCGGCACGGCCATGCTCTGCTACGTCACGCCGAAGGAACACCTGGGTCTGCCGAACAAGGACGACGTGAAGGAAGGCATCATCACGTACAAGCTCGCGGCGCACGCGGCCGATCTCGCGAAGGGCCATCCGGGCGCGCAGGTGCGCGACAACGCGTTGTCGAAGGCGCGCTTCGAGTTCCGCTGGGAAGACCAGTTCAACCTCGGTCTCGATCCGGACAAGGCGCGCGAGTTCCACGACGAAACGCTGCCGAAGGACTCGGCCAAGGTCGCGCACTTCTGCTCAATGTGCGGCCCGCACTTCTGCTCGATGAAGATCACGCAGGACGTGCGCGACTTCGCCGCGAAGCAAGGCGTGAGCGACGACGAAGCCCTGAAAAAAGGCATGGAAGTGAAGGCGGTCGAGTTCATCAAGCAAGGCGCGGAGATTTATCAGCGCCAGTAAGCGTTCATCTGGGTCCAGGCGGGCCCTCGCGGCCCGCCGAAACATTTTCTAACGACTCCCACAACTCTCTGACAAGCGCACACACCCGGATACGGGTCGCCTGCCTACGATGAGGGTATTGGAAGTGCGACGTGCGCGCGAAGCACATGTCGCACCGCACACTCAAACTGCGTGGGGAGTCGAAAAATGAAAACGCTCAAACGTGCAGGCACGCTGCTCACGGTGACGACGCTCGTCGCCGTGCTGGGCAGTCTCTCAGCATGCGACGACATGTCGAGACGCGACCGCGATACGGTAATCGGCGCGGGTGTGGGCGGCGTGGCCGGCGCTGCGATTGGTGGCAATGCGCTCTCCACCGTGGGCGGCGCGGCGGTCGGCGGCGTGATCGGCAATCAGGTTGGCAAGTAAGCATCAAGGCCGGACGAATCGACGATGCGCGACGATGCGGCTACGCGTTTAACCTCACGATCGAAGCGACGGCACGCAACAGTAACGACACGGCAGGCAACACGCCATTCAAGGCGTGCATCAGGGAAGGATGCGCGGCGCAGACCCTCACGGGCTGCGCCGCGTTTGCTTGGGCCCGGCGACGTGAAACATTCGGTTAACGAGCGGCAACGCAAAACGCACATGTACGGCGTAAGCTCGAACGATCAAACGGTCCGAGCCTGAAGGCGATAACCCTGCGCGGCCGTTCGCCACTCGCGGAGCCCGCCATGAAACGCCCGTCTGTGCTTGTGATCACCGCCGCGAGCATGCTCCCCGCGCTTTCCGGCTGCTACTACTACGCCCCCTACGGCTACCCGCCCTACTATTACGACACCGTGCCCGTCGCAGCGACACAGCAGGAAACCGCAGTCGCGCAAACGGCGCCGAACCCCGCGCCAGCCGGCGTGCCCGACGCACAGTATCCAGGTCCGCTCTATCCCTCGCCGCCCGTTGCGATCGCCGTGCCTGCGTGGCCAGCTTATCCCGCTTATGCGGCTTATCCGGCCGCGTACCCCGCTTATCCCGCGTATTACCCTTACCCCGCGTACGGCTGGGGCTGGGGCGGCCCCGCCGTCTCGTTCGGCTTCGGCTACTGGGGCGGTGGCGGCGGACACTGGCATCACTGACGCTCACGCACCGGACTACGCCGCGAGATGCGCCGTAAAACGGTGCCGGACCGTACTTTCCCTCCTTGACGCTCGCGTTTCGTTATCTATCCTCCAAGTGGGCTAGCGGGGATTGAAGCGCCGCCTTAACTCGGCCGCCTGGCCGGGCACTGAACTCCACAGCCGACGACGCGCCCCGGCGTATGCTGCCGCACTGCCGCGCCGATAACGAACCAGCATAAAGGAGACGTGATGTTCCACCAGCTGTTGACCCCTATCGGCAATTCGCTGCTGTTTTCGTTTCTTATCGCTGTGCTGCCCATTCTCACCGTGCTAGCCCTGCTCGGCTGGGCGCGGCGGCCCGCATGGCAAGCCTCGCTCGCAGGACTGGTGGTCGGTCTGATCGTCGCGATCGCCGGCTGGCAGTTTCCGGTCAATCTCGCGATTAGCTCGGTGCTCGCGGGCGTAGTGTTCGCGCTATGGCCGGTGATGTGGATCGTCGTCACGGCGATCCTGCTCTATAACATCGCGCTGCGCTCAGGCCGCTTCGCGGCATTTCGCATGTGGCTGCTCGACAATCTGCCCAATGACCGGCGCATCGTGCTCGTCGTGGTCGGCTTCTCGTTCGGCGCGCTGTTCGAAGGGATTTCCGGCTTCGGCACGCCTATCGCCATTACGAGTTCGCTGCTCATCATGCTCGGCTTCCCGACGCTCGAAGCCTTGACCTTCACGCTCATCTTCAACACGGCGCCCGTGGCGTTCGGCGCGCTGGGCGTGCCGATCACCGTGCTCGGCGCGGTCACGCACCTGCCCTCCGACCTGCTCGCCCAGATGGTCGGCCGCCAGTTGCCGTTCTTCGCGTTACTGCTGCCGTTCTACGTGATCGCGATCTATGCGGGCGTCCGCGGCATGCTGCGCATCTGGCCGGTGCTGCTCGTCGCGGGCGGCAGCTTCGCCCTCACGCAGTTCGTCACCGCCAACTACATCAACTACAGCCTCACCGACGTGCTCTCATCGCTCGTCTCGCTGATCCTCACCATCGTGTTCCTGCGCGTGTGGAAGCCCGCGCCCGACCCGCGCTTCACCATCAAGGTCGATCGCGCGAAGGAAACGCGCGGCACTGTGACGGGCGCGCAGGGCTGGTATCCGTGGATCATCGTCGCGGCCGTGGTGATCATCTGGACCGTCGCGAAGGTCTTCACGATCGGCGACGTGAAAGTGCCGTGGCCGGGCCTCGACAAGGCCGTGTACATCACGCTCTACAACACGCCCTATGGCGCGATCTGGGACTTCCAGCCGCTCGCCACCGGCACGGCGATTCTCGTCGCGGCGATCATCACCGCGTTCGTCGTGCGCCTGACGCCCGCCGATTTTGGCGGCGCGATCGTCGATACCTGGGTGCAGACGCGCATCGCCATCCTCACGGTCGCGACCATCGTCGGGCTCGCGTTCCTCATGAACTACTCGGGGCTCACCTATACGCTGGGTCTTGGCGTGGCTTCGGTCGGCGCGTTCTTCCCGCTCGTTTCGGCCTTCCTCGGTTGGGTCGCGGTGTTCCTCTCGGGCAGCGACACCTCGGGCAATGCGCTGTTCGGCAACCTGCAGGTGGTGGCCGCGAAACAGCTCAACCTCAATCCCATCCTGATGGCGGCAACGAACTCGTCGGGCGGCGTCATGGGCAAGATGATCTCGCCGCAAAACATCGCAACAGGCGTCGCCACTACGGACCTCAAGGGCAAGGAAGGCCATGTGTTCGCGAAGACCTTCAAGCACTCGATCCTGTTGACGGTGCTACTCGGCATCCTCGTGTGGCTGCAGCAGAACGTACTGACCTGGATGATTCCGCACTGAATACGGCGTGCGCCTGCATGAAAAAACCCGCCTGCGCGGCGAAGCGCAGGCGGGTTTTTCTTTTGCCACATGCAGTCAGCCAGCTGTTGCTGGCTTGAGCGCAAGGCTTAATGCAGTTCGTCGACCACGAGGCTCATGATCTCCTGCGCCGGGCGCGACGAGTCGATCTGGCCGTTGTCGTCAACGATCGCAATGCGCGTCTGGTTGTCCGTCACGGCGCGCACGTTGAGCTTGTACTGCTTCGCGACCTTTTCCTTGCGGCCGTGGAAGATCTGGTTCCAGAAGCCCTGTTCGTCCGAGCTCAGATCCTTCGGATCGACGTAGCGCACGTAGTACATGCCCTTCGTGCGATCGCGGTCGTCCACCGTGAAGTTTGCGCGATCGAGCGCGATGCCCACGCGCACCCAGGCGCGGTCGTACGGCTCGCCGAGCGTGAGTTCGGTCGAGGTGTACTGGCCCGAAGTGCCCTGCGCGCCCGAGTTCGACGAGCCGCTGCCCGATTGCTGGCCCACGGCTGCAACGTTCTGCGCGGCCACGGCGGCCGCCGCGGCGTCCGGGCCCTTCGACTTCGCGCCGGTGCTCTTGGTGTTGGCCTTGGCGTCGGCTTCGGCCGCGACCTGCGCGTCGGGCACGCCCGGCTTCGCGTTCGCGAGCGTCATCATGAGGCGCTTGAGGTACTCGGCTTCGAGCGCCGGGTCATTGGGCTTCGGCACCCACTTGCTGGTGTCGTTATTGGTGCCCGAGAGCTGTTCGCTCAGACCCTTCTGGCTGATGAACACATAGGTGCCGCCGGTGGGCGACGTTTCGAGGCGCGTGCGGTACTTGTTGCGCTCGGCGGTCACGTACGAGTTGCCCGTGGCCCACGAGAGCGTGTTGCGGATGAGGCCGTCGCTGATCTTCGGATGGGTTTCGTTCCAGTCCGTTTCCATCACGCCCTTGTCGCGCTGGTCGACCACGAGCAGGAAGCCTTGTTCCTGCCAGAAGCGGCGCACCTGCGCCCAGACCTGGTCGGGCGTGCGGCTGTCGATGACGAGCCAGCTTTCCGTGCCGTCACGCTGGATACGCATGCCCGGCACTTGCGGGACCACCTGGCTCTGGTCGGGCGGCGGCGCCGCGGCCTGGGTCTGCTTGAGCGAGGACAGTGAGGTTTCGCCGCCCTGCGGCGCGAGCGAGCGCTGGTCGGACGCTTCGTCGAGCATGTTCGGCGGCACAGCGAGCGAGGACTGCTTCGCCTTGGCGTCACTACGGTAATCGATCTTGCCTGGCGTCGGCGAGCTGCAGCCGGCGACCAGCCCGCCCGCCATCAGAAGCGCAAGCGCGCGTGCGGCAAGACGTTGATGAAAATCACTCATGTTCGGGTAATCCCTTCGGCTACGCCACGGCCAGTTTCCGTGGATCAACCAAACATTTTACCGGTCCGGCGGCCCGCTGTGCAAAAACCACGGGGTGGCGCTCAATCCGGGTCCCGCATCAGCCGCGGCGACGCGCGCCGGGCCGTAGCCACGACTCGCCAAACTGACCTCGCCGTAACATTCATCTACATTCGATCAGCCATCGAGAGCCTGCTGAATCGCTACAAATTCCCTTTTCGGATCAATGCTCTAACTGAGATTCACGCCAAAACGCCCGTTTGCGCTGCGCCGATTTTCCAGCCTGGGACGCTTGCGAGAACGACGCCGGTGCTAATTTCACATCGAAATCTCAAAAAAGAGATTCAAAAAAAGCAGGACCGGAGAGCGTCATGAAAACTTGCAGTCTCACCCAGGCGGGCCGCGCCGCGGCGTTCGCCTGCGCGCTCAGTTGCCTGAGCTTCGCCGCCGCGCCGGCTCGCGCCGCGCTCGGCGACACCGCAGCGGTGCCGGCCGGCGCCGCGCAGCGCGTTGTCGGCGGCGGCGCGGGCCGCGTCGTCAGTTACGTCGACGACGACGGCACGACCATCAACGAATATGTGGGGATCGCCACTGGCACGGTGATCGCCTACACGTGGCAGGGGCCGGCTCAGCCCAACGTGGAAACGCTGCTGGGCCGCTACGCAGTCGACTGGCGCAACGCCGCCGCGGCGCTTCACGCGGCAGGCCGCGACGGCCTGCACGCCGCGCGCGTGGAAGGCGCTCAGGTCGTGGTCGAGACGGCCGGCCACATGCGCGCCTACATGGGACGCGCGTGGCTGCCCGCCGCGCTGCCCGCCGGCGTGAGCGTTGGGGACCTGCAATGAAGGCCAGCAGCCAGCGCCAATCACGTGCGCCCGGCATCGGCCAGAGCGTCGCCCTCTTCGTGCTTTGCACCTTGCTGACGGCTTGTGGCGGAGGAGGAGGCAGCGCAACCGCCTCCGCGAGCACAGGCGTCGGCGCACCCGCCAGCGCCCCGGCTTCCGCAGGCGCGGCAAGCCCCGCGAGCACGCCGCCGACCACCAGCACGGGCACCACCGTGCCGCAATCGACCACGCCCAACGTCGTAACCGTCACGGTCGGCCCGACGCCTACCTCGACACGCAACATGCTGATGACGAGCGTCACGGTCTGCGTGCCGGGCACCGGGAACTGCGTGAGCGTCGACAACGTGCAGGTCGATACGGGCTCGCAGGGTCTGCGCCTGCTGGCTTCCGCGCTGCCGCCGGGCTTCGCGTTGCCCGCCGTGCCGGCCGGCGCGGGCGCCGGCATCGCGGGCGAATGCGCCGTGTTCGGCACGGGCTATACATGGGGAGCGGTGCGCAGCGCCGACGTGAAACTCGCGGGCGAAGTGGCCGCCACGCTGCCGATCCAGTTGATCGCGGACCCGGCCGTGCCCGCCTCCGCACCGGCCGGCTGCGCCGGCAGCGGTCTCGCGATGAACAGCGCCACCACGCTGCGCTCGAACGGCATCCTCGGCGTGGGGCCGTTCAGCGCCGATTGCGGCGCGTCCTGCGTGAGAGCGGCAGTCACGCCGTGGTACTACGCATGCCCGGCGAGCGGCTGCACGGCGAGCGCGCAACCGCTCGCGCAACAGGTCAGCAACCCGGTGGCGGCCTTTGCCACCGACAACAACGGCGTGGTCATCGACCTGCCGGCCGTCGCGGATGGCGGCGCGTCCGAGGTGAGCGGGTCGATGATCTTCGGCATCGGTTCGCAGGCGAACAACGCGCTCGGCAGCGCGAGCGTGCTGCGCGCGAACTCGGGCACCGGCTATGTGAAGACGACGACATCGGACGGCACCGTCTACTCGCTGAGCTATCTCGACACCGGCTCGAACGCCCTCTACTTCAACAATTCGACGATGACGCGCTGCGGGTTCTGGTTTTGCCCAAGCTCGCCCGCAAGCTTCGGCGCGACGATAGCGGGCATTGACGGCGTGGGCGCTTCGGTGACCTTCACTGTGGCGAGTTCGACCACGCTCCTCGCCACCGGCAACTGGGCGTTCAGCAATCTGGCGGGCTACAACGCTAACGCGTTCGGCTGGGGGCTGCCGTTCTTCTTCGGGCGGCGCGTGTTCACGGCGATCGCCTCGCAGGTCACGCCTGCCGGCGACGGGCCGTTCTTCGCGTTCTGAGCGCGCCGGCAGTGACCGGGGCCGTCCCAAACGACGAAGGCCTCTTGCGAGGCCTTCATGAGTGTAGATTGCGCGGACGACGAAACGCAGCAGCGAACGGCGCGAGTTCGCCTTAGTCGTTCGCGGCGTTCGGGTCGGGCGTGGTCTTCGCGAGCGGCGCCGGCGCGAGCCAGCGGAACGTCGCGAGGCCGGACTCATTGAAGGTGCACTCCGCGGCCGTCGGCGTAACGGGGGCCTTCTTGATGCCGAGCTTTGCGGCGAGCGCCGCAACCGGCGTGGTCGGCTTGCCCCCTGCGGCGCCCTGGGCAACGGGAGCCGTGGGAACCGAAATCGTGCCGGGCAACGCCCCCGCCTGCACGGACGGTGCCGTGATCGTCGGCGGCTCCTGGGCGCTCTGCCCCATAGCGGACACTGCTGCCGATGCAGACGCCGCAGATGGCGCAGAAGCCGCCACGGCACCCGACGCCACGCCGTTCTCGAGCCGGCCTTCGATCACGACGCGCGCGCCACGATACGTCGTCGCGCTATGCGTGACTTTCAGGTCGCCGAGCGTCGTATCGGCCAGGCGGTTACGCATCTCCTCTTCGCAGGTGCTGGTATTGCGGTACTGCGCCGCGCATCCCGCGAGCAAGGTGACGGCGGCCGCGAGGCCGACGAAGCATGCGTTACGTTTGTTCATCGCTCATCCGTTTTTCAGGCTGCGGCAATTGTAGCGTACGGGGCGGGGAATCCCTTACGGCGCTCGCCCCCACGCGCGACCCTGCTATCATCGCTGCTGTATATCCGTACAGTGCCGCGCGTGCTTCCCGACTCTCCCGATCCGTTCTACTACCTCGCGAACTTCGAGCGCGCGCTAGCGTGGCTCGACGCGCGCTGCGCCGACCTGTTCGACGACGCCGAGCGCCGCTTCGCCGACGATTTCGCTCGCATGCCCCAGGCGTCGCGCGCGCTCTTTGTGCGCATGCTGATGCGTAAGGGGCCCCATTTCCGTTCAAGCCGTCTCGCGTACGACGAGATCGGCTGCCCGCGCGCGGCGGCGGCCCCGCTCGTTGCGGCGGGTTGGCTCGACGCCGCGCCCCCGCTCGATCTCGACTCGCTCGCCGCACTTGTGACGAAGGCCGAACTGCAGGCGCTCGCCGAGCGCCTCGGTATCGCGCTGGAACCGCGCGCTTCGCGCGCGGCCACGCGCGAAGCGCTTGAGGCGCACTACGCGGCCGCACCCGACCCGCGCGACTGGCATGCGTGGTTTCCGGCCTCGCCCGACACCGTGCTGCTGTTCGCGAGCGCGCCGCTCTGCGAGCGCCTGCGCCTCATGTTCTTCGGCAACCTGCATCAGGACTGGTCGGAGTTCGTGCTCGCCGACCTCGGCGTCTATCGCTACGAAAGCGTGCCCTTCGATCGCGCTTCGCGCGCGTTCCAGCGACGCGAGGACATCGACACGTATCTCGCGCTGCGCGATTGCCGCGACGGCTTCGACAGCGCCGCCCAAGCCCAGGACTTCGACGCCGCCGTCGCCGTCGCCGTGACACTCGATGCGCTCGACGCGTTGGCCCCGCGCACGCATGCCAACGCGTGGCTACGTGTGCGGCACGACAAGCTGCGTCACGCCACGGGGCTCGCCGCCGAGCGCGCGGGCGAACCCGAACTCGCATGGCGCGCCTATCTCGACTGCGGTCATCCCGAATCGCGCTACCGCCGCGTGCGCGTGCTCGAACAACTGAGCCGCCGCGAGGAAGCGCTGGCGCTCGCGCAGACCATTGCCGAAGCGCCTGAAAACGAGGCGCAAGCGCAGCGCGCGGCGCGCACACTCGGGCGTCTCGCGCGCACCCGAGCGAAGGCGAAGACGAGCGCCGAGCCGGCGTTCGTGCAGCTCGAACTCACGCTGCCGGCAGCACCCGGGGAACTCCGCGTCGAGGAAGCTGCGCGCCTCTCGCTCGCCACGCCGCAAGCGCCGGTGTTTTACGTCGAGAACACGCTGATCAACGCCCTCTTCGGTCTGCTCTGCTGGCCCGCGCTGTTCGCGCCGCTGCCAGGCGCGTTCTTCCATCCGTTCCAGCGCGGCCCCGCCGACCTCCACGCAGCGGACTTCGTTGCACGCCGTGCTTCGCACTTCGAAGCATGTCTCGCCGAACTCGAAACGCACGCGTACCGCGACTCGATCCTGCGGCGCTATGCGCAAAAGGCCGGTGTCCAGTCGCCCTTCGTCGCGTGGCCCGCACTGAGCGACGACCTGCTCGCGCTCGCCCTCGACTGCTTCCCCGCCGCGCATCTGCGCTTGTGGTTCGAGCGACTGCTGCGCGAACCCATCGCGAACCGTTCGGGCCTGCCTGATCTCGTGCGCTTCTGGCCGCACGAGCGGCGCTACGAACTGATCGAGGTGAAAGGCCCCGGCGACCGCCTGCAGGACAACCAGCGCCGTTGGCTTGCCTATTGCGTTCAGCACGGCATGCCGGTTTCCGTGTTGCAGGTGCGCTGGCCCGACCTGGCGGACGAAGCGAACGAGGCGAACGAAAGCGCCGCACAGACCTTGCGCGCGCCATGAGCTACACCGTCGCCGTGCGCACGCTGTGCGAGTTCACCGCGAAGCGCGGCGACCTCGACTTGCGCTTCACGCCCTCGCCCGATGCAAGCGACGGCCGCGCCGGCCACGCGGCGATCGCCGCTCGACGCCCGCCCGGCTATGAGACAGAGATCGCGCTTTCCGGCACATTCGAATCGCTCACCGTGCGCGGCCGCGCCGACGGCTATGATCCCGCGCGCCACCGGCTCGAAGAATTCAAGACCTATCGCGGCGACCTCGATGCGATGCGCGAAAATCAGCGCGCGCTTCACTGGGCGCAGTTGCGCGTCTACGGCGCGCTCCTGTGCGACACGCTCGGTCTCGATGCGCTCGAACTCGCGCTCGTGTACTACGACATCGGTTCGGGCCACGAGACGGCGCTCGTCGAGCAGGCGAGCGCGGCGGAACTGCGCGCCGCGTTCGAAACCCAATGCCGCCGCTTCGTCGCATGGGCCGACCAGGAAAGCGCACACCGCAGCGCGCGCGACGCCGCGCTCGCCGCACTCAGTTTGCCGCACCCGCAATTTCGAGCCGGCCAGCGCGATCTCGCCGAAGCCGTCTGGCGCGCGGCCACGCAGGGGCGCTGCCTGCTCGCGCAGGCGCCTACCGGCATCGGCAAGACCATCGGCACGCTCTTTCCGCAGTTGAAGGCTTGCCCGCGCGCGGCCATCGACAAGGTCGTGTTTCTAAGCGCGAAAAGCTCGGGACGTCAGTTGGCGCTCGATGCGCTCGCCACGCTGACAAACGCGCAAGACGAAGCCACCGCCGATGCGCAACGAACGACCATCCCCCTGCGAGTGCTCGAACTCGTTGCGCGCGAGAAGGCTTGCGAGCATCCCGAAGCGGCATGTCATGGCGAATCGTGCCCGCTCGCGCGCGGCTTTTACGACCGTCTGCCGGCCGCACGCGCGGCGGCGCTCGAACGCGTGCGGCTCGATCGCGCGGCACTGCGCGAGGTGGCAAGCGAGCACGCCGTCTGCCCTTACTACCTTGGCCAGGAACTGGCGCGCTGGTGCGACGTGATCGTCGGCGACTACAACTACTGGTTCGACACGAGCGCCATGCTGTTCATGCTCGCCGCGCACAACCAGTGGCGCGCGAGCGTGCTCGTGGACGAGGCGCACAACCTCCCCGAGCGCGCCCGCGCGATGTACTCGGCGGAACTCGTGCAAACGCGCATCGACACCGTGCGCCGCGCCGCAAGCGTGCCACTCAAGCGCGCGCTCGCGCGTCTGCAGAAGCACTGGAATGCGCAAAACGCGGTACAGCCCGGCGCCTGGCGCGCGAGCGACACCTTGCCCGAAGGCCTCGTCACCGCGCTGGGCGAAGTGATCGGCGCGATTGGCGATCAGCTCGCCGAACCCGCGCTCGCGCGCGACCCCGAACTGGAACGCTTCTATTTCGACGCCCTGCACTTCACGCGCATTGCCGAACGCTTCGATACGCATTCACTCTTCGACGTCACACCGCTTGCGCATCAGAGCGCTCGCCGCGCGCGTTCGACGATCGCGATCCGCAACATCGTGCCCGCGGACGCCATGCGCCCACGCATCGCCACGGCGCACAGCATGACGCTCTTTTCGGCGACGCTCTCGCCCACGCACTACTACAGCGACATGCTCGGCCTGCCCGCCAACACGGTGAGCATCGACATCGACACGCCGTTTCGCGCCGAGCAGCTCGACGTACACATCGCCCGCCATATCTCGACGCGTTTCAGGGACCGCGAGCGTTCGCTCGAAGCGCTCGTTGCGCGCGTGTCGGCACAATATGCCGAGCGCCCCGGCAACTATCTGTGCTTTTTCAGCAGCTACGACTATCTGCAGCAAGCCGCCGATGTGTTCATCGCCCGCCATCCACAGCTAGACGTGTGGCTACAGTCGCGGACCATGGACGAAGCGGGCCAACAGGCCTTCGTCGCGCGCTTTGTGGAAAGCGGCTGCGGCATTGGCTTCGCGGTGCTGGGGGGCGCGTTCGGCGAAGGCATCGATCTGCCCGGCACACGCCTCATTGGCACATTCATCGCCACGCTCGGTATGCCCCAGCTGAATGCCGTGAACGAGGCGATGCGCGCGCGCATGGATACGCTTTACGGCGATGGCTTCGACTACACGTACCTGATTCCGGGCTTGCGCAAGGTCGTGCAGGCCGCAGGCCGCGTGATCCGCACCGAACACGATCGCGGCGTCGTGCACCTGCTGGACGACCGCTTCGCGCAGCCCGGGGTGCGTGCGCTGCTGCCCGCGTGGTGGCGCATCGCTTCCAGTTGATCTGGATTCCTGATCGTCCTCGTATAAAAAAAGCTGGCGCACCTTTCGGTGCGCCAGCCGTTTTTCCACACGATCATGCAGGCTTCGCCTTCCCCCCGCCTTTGCCGCTCTTCTTCGACGGCGGCGGTGGCGGATCGCCTTCCATATCGTCCGCGGCAATTTCGTTCGCGACTTCATCGACAGGCGGCGTTGCCGCTTTCTTCGCCTTCTTCGCGGGCGTGTTCTCCTTCACGTCGGGCGGCACGGCGATCTTGCTGATCGTGACTTCGTCGTTCGTCTTGTCGTAGCCGATCTCGACGGTGTCCCCCGACTGCAGCGCGTCGCCGAGTATCTCTCTGGCCAGGCGCGTTTCCACTTCCTGGCGAATCTGCCGCTTGAGTTCGCGCGCGCCGAACTCCGGCTGATAGCCGGCCTCCACGAGGTGATCGACGAGCGTCTGCCCCATAAACAGCGTGATGCCCTGCGCGGCCGCCGTCCGCGTGACGCGTTCAAGCTGGATCTGCACGATCGCGCGGATGTTGTCGCGCGAGAGCGCATGAAACACGATGATCTCGTCGATGCGATTGAGGAACTCCGGCCGGAAGTGGCCCTTGAGCACCTTCATCAGTTCCACGCGAATCGTCTTCTCGTCAAGGCGTGACTTCTCGGGGCGCTCGAGGTTGTCCATGATGATCGACGCGCCGAGGTTGCTCGTGGCGATCAGAATCGTGTTGCTGAAGTCGACCACGCGGCCTTTGCCATCCGTCAAGCGCCCGTCGTCGAACACCTGCAGCAGCACGTTGTAGACGTCGGCATGTGCCTTTTCGATCTCGTCGAGCAGAATCACGCTGTACGGGCGCCGCCGCACGCGCTCGGTAAGTTGGCCACCCTCGTCGTAGCCCACGTAGCCCGGCGGCGCGCCGATGAGCCGCGCCACCGCATGACGCTCCATGTACTCGCTCATGTCGATGCGAATGATCGCCTGTTCGTCGCCGAACACGGTTTCCGCAAGCGCCTTCGCAAGCTCGGTCTTGCCCACGCCAGTCGGCCCGAGGAACAGGAAGGTTGCGATCGGCCGGTTCGACTGACCGAGACCCGCGCGCGAAAGGCGCACGGCGTCGCTCACCGCGACCACGGCGTCTGCCTGGCCTACCACACGCTCGCGCAGCGTTTCTTCCATCTTGAGCAACTTCTGGCGCTCTTCCTGAGTCAGGTCCGCCACCGGTATGCCGGTGAGCCGCGACACGACCTCGGCAATCGACGCCACCGTGACTTCGAGCGTTTCCGAACCCGTCTTGCGCTGCCACGCTTCGGTCAGCTCTTCGAGTTTTTCCTGCTTTTCGTTGATGCGCTCCTCGAACCCCTTCGCTTCGTCGAAGCGCTTGCGCGAAGCCGCGTAATCCTGCTCGCGCTTGAGCTGCGCGATCTCCGCTTCGAGCTCCTGCATATCGGCAGGACGCGAGGTCGAGCCGATGCGCACGCGCGCCGCAGCCTGATCGATGAGATCGATCGCCTTGTCCGGCAAAAAGCGCGACGTGATGTAGCGATCCGACAACTCGGCGGCGGCCACGAAGGCATCGTCGGCGAAGGTCACCTGATGGTGTGCTTCGAGTTTGTCGCGCAGGCCGCGCAGGATCACGATGGTCTGTTCGACCGTCGGCTCCGGCACGAGTACGGGCTGAAAACGCCGTTCGAGCGCCGCGTCTTTCTCGATGTACTTCTGATACTCGTTGAGCGTCGTAGCACCGATCAGGCTCAACTCGCCGCGCGCGAGCGCGGGCTTCAACACGTTGGCAATGTCGAGCCCGCCTTCGCCGCCACCCTGCCCCGCGCCGACGATCGTGTGCAATTCGTCGATGAAGAGAATCAGCTCGTCGTGCTTTGCGGTCACTTCGTCGATCAGTTGCTTCGCGCGTTCCTCGAACTCGCCGCGGTATTTCGCGCCCGCGACCATCGAATTGATGTTCACTTCCACGAGCCGCTTGCCGCGCAGCACCTCGGGCACGTCGCCGTTGACGATGCGCTGCGCGAGCCCCTCAACGATCGCGGTCTTGCCGACGCCCGGCTCGCCGATCAGCACCGGGTTGTTCTTCTTGCGCCGCGCGAGCACCTCGATCGTGTTCTCGATTTCCTGCGCTCGACCCAGCACCGGATCGAGCTTGCCCTGCCGCGCCATGGCCGTGAGGTCGCGGCCGAACTTGTCGAGTGTGGGGGTGCCCGTGGGCGCATCCACGCGGCCATCCTCTGCGCCCTTGCCTACCACCTTCACGACCTTCTGGCGCAGCGCCTCGGGTGTGACGCCGTATTTCTTGAGCAGCGTGCCCGCAATGCTGTCGGGTACGGCAGCGAGACCGATCAGCAGATGCTCCGGCCCGACGTACGAGTGGCCGAGATCGCGCGAAGCCTGAAACGCGAACTGAAACGCTTTTTTCAGGCGCGGCGAAATCGTCATCTTGTCGATGGGCGCGTCGGGCGAAGCCGTGCCCTTTTGCGCATGCTGATCGATATAGCCTTTGATGTCCTGCGGCGAAAGCTTCAACTCCTTCAGGAGTGCTGCGCAAACATCGGTGTCGGCGAGTACGTACAGCAGATGTTCCGTGTCGAGTTCATTACGCTGCAATTCGTGGGCTTTTTCCGCGGCGCGCTGCAGGATTTCTAGCGTCTGCTCGCTGAACGCATCGGTCGCGTCCACGGATTCGCGCGGCACCTCGGCGGCGAGATCGTGCCCGCCGTCGTCCTCGCCCTCGCCGCCTTGTCCGCCGAAAAAGCGCGACAGGCCGCTGCCGCCCAGCAGCGAGTCGAACGGGTTGATCATGCTTTGGTGACGCATCAGTTGGCGGTAGTCGTAGTCGCAGATCGACATGGACTTGCGCTGCCCGTTTTGCACGACAGTCACGCGCGCGACTGCGGGCCGGGTATTACAGATTTCGCAAAGAGTGGGCATGGTCGGCTTGTCTCCGGAGGATCGGAATCGCGCCGCCGACGTTGGCAAACCCCTGGCACAACCTCGCGGCACGATTCGGTGCAACACGACAGCGCATAGCGCGGTTGCACCAGCAAAGCGACAAATCGGCGAGCACGCGCAGCAACACCATTGCAGCGCAGTGCTGTGGCTGATGATGACCTTGCGGACGGAATGAATCGCGCGCGTCGCGTGCGTGTCCCGCCCAACACGGGTGCGATCGATTGTGGCAGGAAACGATTGCCAACGCCTTGAACATGCGCCGCTCAGTGCGCGGTCGATGATCGATCACATGAAAGAAAAAGGGCGGGACATGAGTCCCGCCCTGAGAACGCGCTCGGGGCGCGTGAGGAGAGCAACTACGCGTGACGGTCAATCAATGCGTTGCGACGTCACGCGAGGTGCAAGAACACCTTCATCAATCTCACTGCGCAGGCACGTTCGCAATCGTATCTGCCAAGTGCTTCACATTGGTCGCTCAGCGGCGGTTCGACCCCGACACGACATCGATCCACACGGCGAGCACAAGAATGCCGCCCTTCACAATCATCTGCCAATACGCGTCCACGTCGAGCATCGACATGCCGTTATCGAGACTCGCCATCACGAGCGCGCCGATCAGCGCGCCATACACGGTGCCGGAGCCGCCGCGCATCGACGTGCCGCCGATAAAGCAGGCCGCGATCGCGTCGAGTTCGCCCATCGTGCCGGCCGAGGGCGAACCGGCGGCGAGACGCGCCGTATTGACGATGCCCGCGAACGCGCACATGAGACCCATGAGCGCGAAGATCGCGAGCTTCACGCGGTTCGTGTTGACGCCGGAAAGACGCGTGGCTTCGAGGTTCGAGCCCACCGCGTAGATGCGGCGGCCGAACACCGTTTGCGTAGCGATCCATGTGAAGATACCGAGCAGCGCGAGCAGCAGCAGAACGGGCACCGGAATGCCGCCATAGCTGTCGAGCATCAGCACGAACGCAAGCAGGATCGCGCCCGCGCCGACGATCTTCACGCCGTCCTGCCAGAGCGGCACGACGCTCAACTGATAGCGCCTGCGGTTCCCACGCTGACGCACCGTGAGCACGGCCAGCAGCACGAAAAGCGCGAGCGCCAGCACGTCGCCCGCGACGCGCGGCAAATAGCCCTGACCGAGGAACACGAAGTGATCGGACACCGGCGCGATGGTCGAACCGCCCGTAATGCCGAGCAGCACGCCGCGAAACGCGAGCATGCCGCCCAAGCCCACGATGAACGACGGTACGCGACGGTATGTCGACCACCAGCCGTTGAAAAGTCCCACCAGCACGCCGAGCACGAGCACCACGGGCACGGTCACGCCGATGGGCCAGCCGCGGTTCACGTCGAGAATGGCGGCCACGCCGCCGAGCAGGCCCAGCAGCGAACCCACCGAGAGATCGATCTCGCCCGCGATGATGACGAACACCATGCCGCACGCGAGCATCCCGGTGATCGACATCTGCCGCAGCAGGTTCGACACGTTGCGCGGCGTGACGAACGCGCCGTGCGTAAGCAGCGAAAAGAACAGCCAGATCACCGCCACTGCGAGCAGCAGCGCGAGGATCTTGTAGCGCGCGAAGAGTTGCTGGAAGCGCATGGCGAAACCATTACCACCGTGCGGTAATTCTTCGCGCGCGCTTTGGGTCGTGACGTCGGGGGTCATACTGCACTCGCTGTATCGGGTTGGGCGCGCACGGTCTGGATCGCCGCGCCAAGAATGTCTTCCTGCGTGAGGTTTTCATTGACGAAGTCGCCGCGCAACTCGCCTTCGCCGATCACGAGCACGCGGTCGCTGATGCCCAGCACCTCCGGCAGCTCGGACGACACCATCACGATCGCCACGCCGCGTTTGGCGAGCTGGAAGATCAGCTTGTAGATCTCGTACTTCGCGCCGACGTCCACGCCGCGCGTCGGCTCGTCGAGGATCAGCACCTTCGGGTCGGTGAGCAGCATCTTGGTGAGCACGGCCTTCTGCTGATTGCCGCCAGAAAGGCTCGCAATCGACAGCATGGGGTTCGCCGCGCGCACCGAAAGACGCTGCATCTCCGTGCGGATCGTGTCGAGTTCGGCGGCCGCGTCGATGCGTCCGTGCTTCGAGAAACGCTGCAGCACCGAGAGCGTGATGTTGTGGCCCACGCCCAGTTGCGGCACGATGCCGTGGCGCTTGCGGTCCTCGGGCACCATGGCGATGCCCGCATTGATCGCATCGAGCGGCGAGCGGATTTTCAGCGGTCGGCCTTCGAGCAGGACCGTCGCCGTGCATGCGCCCGCATAGGCGCCGAAGATCGCCTGCATGGTCTCCGTGCGGCCCGCGCCCACCAGCCCGGCCACGCCCAGGATCTCGCCGCGCCGCACCGAGAACGACACGTCGTCCACACGCTTGCGGCGCGGATTCGTCACGTCGTAGCAGGTCACGTTGCGCGCCTCGAACATGACCTCGCCAATGTCATGCGGCTCGCGCGGAAAGAGATTGCGGATCTCGCGTCCTACCATCATCGCGATGATGCGGTCGGTGGTGAGCGTCGCCATGGGCTCGGTAGCCACGTGGCGCCCGTCGCGGATCACGCTCACCGTATCGCACACGGCCTCGACCTCGTCGAGTTTGTGCGAGATGTAGACGCACGCCACGCCGCGGCGCTTCAAATCGCGCACGATGTCGAGCAGGATCTTCGTTTCCGCCGCGGTGAGCGAAGACGACGGCTCGTCGAGAATCAGCAGCTTCGCGCGCTTGTTCAGCGCCTTCGCGATCTCGATGAGTTGCTGATGGCCGCCGCCATAATTCATCACTGGCTGCGCCACGTTGATGGCGTCGATGTTCAACTCGCGCAGCAGTTCGTCGGCGCGCTGATACATCGCCGCGTAATTCATGCGGCCGCCCGGCAGCGTGATTTCGTTGCCGAGAAAGATGTTTTCGGCCACCGACAGCTCGGGCACGAGCATCAGTTCCTGGTGGATGATGACGATGCCCGCACGCTCGGTGTCGCGCACGCTTTGCGCTTCGAGCGGCGCGCCCTCCCAACGGATCTCGCCGCTCCAGGTGCCGTGCGGGTACACGCCCGAAAGCACTTTCATGAGCGTGGATTTGCCGGCGCCGTTCTCGCCGCACAGACCCACGCACTCGCCGGGCCGTACTGTGAGGTCGATGCCGTCGAGCGCTTTCACGCCCGCAAAGGTCTTGACGATGCCGTGCATCGTCAGCAAGGGTTCGGTCATACGCTGGTCACTCGCTGCAAAGGCCCGCGCGTCACCATCGCCACACACGTGGCGCGCGCGGGCCGTCAAGCCATAGACGTTACTGGCTTGCCAGTTGCGCCTGCGTGTAGAAGCCGTCCTTCACGACGACGTCCACGTTGCTCTTCGTGAGCACCGTAGGCTGCAGCAGCACCGTTTCGACCTTCTTCTTGCCGTTGTCGTACTGCGCGTTGTACGCGGGCTTTTCGCCCTTCGCGAGATCGACAGCGAGCTTCGCGGCTTCGCCCGCGATGAGCTTGAGCGGCTTGTAGACCGTCATGGTCTGCGTGCCCGCCACCACGCGCTTGACTGCCGCGAGGTCCGCGTCCTGGCCCGACACCGGCACCTTGCCCGCGAGATGCTGCGCGGCGAGCGCCTGGATCGCGCCGCCCGCCGTGCCGTCATTCGAGGCGACGACTGCGTCGATCTTGTTGTTGTTCGCGGTAAGCGCGTCTTCCATGATGCGCAGCGCCGTCGAGGCGCTCCACTCCGGCACCCATTGCTGGCCGACTACCTTGATGTCGCCACGGTCGATAGCGGGCTTGAGAACCTTCAGTTGTCCTTCACGCAGCATCTTCGCGTTGTTGTCGGTGGGCGCGCCGCCCAGCAGGAAGTAATTGCCCTTGGGCTGCGCATCGTAGACACCCTTGGCCTGAAGCTCGCCCACCTTCTCGTTGTCGAAGGAGATGTAGGCGTCGATATCGGCATCGAGAATCAGACGGTCGTACGAAACAACCTTGATGCCCGCCTTCTTCGCTTCGGCGACGACGTTGCCGAGCGTCTTCGAGTTGAACGGCACGATCACGATGACGTCGACGCCACGCGAGATGAGGTTTTCGATCTGCGAGATCTGGCGTTCCTCGCTAGCGTCAGCCGATTGCACCGACACTTTCGCGCCCATCTTTTCCGCTGCGGCGACGAAATAGTCACGGTCGCGAGACCAGCGCTCGACACGCAGGTCATCGATACAGAAGCCGATCTCGGGATGATCCTTGCTCGCGTGTGCGAGCGGTGCGGCTAGCGACAGGCTCGCGAGCACGGCCCCGCATACGAGCGAACTCAGAACCGACCGACGTTTGGCGAAATTCATGTCTCCATACTCCTCTTGATGCCGATGCTTGGGCACGCGCGTACGCGTCGCCACCGCGGCGATGGTTTTCAGGCTGTTGCCGATGTAATTGCGGAACACACGCGAAACGGCACGGCGTGCGGTATAACCGTAGGACTACCAATCGACTGCACGACTACACTGGCCGCGCAGTTTTTTCTTCCCCAGCGCCTCTAGTCAGGCGCCGGTTGCGAAAACCGGTTCGAGCGCACGATACAGCGCACTAAAGGTTGGACGGCGTGCCTCGCGATACCAGGCGTGGCGCGCGGCGTCAGGCTCGCGCATCGCGAGCACGGGTGGCTGCGGGCACACTTCGTCGAGCGGCGCGCCCGGTTCGAGCGCGAGATGCGCGAGGCGCGCGGCGCCCAGCGCTGGACCGACCTCGCCGCCGGCGCGCAGCGTAAGCGCGCGGCCGCTGATATCGGCGAGCATTTGCGTCCACCAGGCGCTGCGCGAGCCGCCGCCAATGACCGTTATCGTCTCCGGGACAAGCCCCGCCGCGTGCAGTGCGTCCATACCGTCAAGCAGTGCGAAGCCTACGCCTTCCAGTGTCGCGTTGGCCAGATCGGCGCGCGCGGTCTGCGGAGTCATGCCGTAGAACACGCCCTTCGCGTTGACGTTGTTGTGCGGCGTGCGCTCGCCGCTGAGGTACGGCAAGAACCATGGCCGGCGCGCGTCGCGCTCGGCGCTCGAGTTCGCTTCGGCGTCGGCGAGCAACGCGGCAACGCTTTCGTAACCCGTAAGCTGCGCGGTGAAGTCGAGGCAACTGGCCGCGTTCAGCATCACCGACATCAGATGCCACGTGTGCGGCAACGCATGGCAGAAACTGTGCACGGCGGAATCCGGATTGGCGAGAAAACCGTCCGAGACCGCGAAATAGACGCCCGAGGTGCCGAGCGAAAGCATCGCGTCGCCGGGTCGCACGATGCCCACGCCCACCGCGCCCGCCGCGTTGTCGCCACCGCCCGCCACGACCGGAATTTCGCGCAGGCCGAATTGCCGCGCGAGTTCGGGCCGCAGCATGCCCGTTACCTGGTTGCCTTCGAATACGTCCGGCATTTGTGCACGCGTGAGGCCGCACGCCGCAAGCAAGGTCTCGCTATAGTCGCGCTTCGCAATGTCGAGCCACAGCGTGCCAGCGGCGTCGGACGGATCGGTCGCGAATACGCCCGTGAGCAGCCAGCGCAAATAGTCCTTCGGCAACAGTACATGCGCGATGCGCGCGAAGAGCTCCGGCTCGTGCTTGCGCACCCACAACAGCTTCGGCGCCGTGAAGCCCGGCATCGCGAGATTGCCAGCAATGGCATGCAACTGCGGTACGTCGCGCGTAAGCTCGATACATTCGGTATCCGAACGACCATCGTTCCACAAAATCGCGGGACGCAGCACCTCGCCCTGCGCGTCGAGCAGCGTCGCGCCGTGCATCTGGCCGGTCAGGCCGAGCGCTTCAATACGCGCCGGGTCGATGCCGCGCCCACGCGCTTCGTCGATGAGCGCGCGCAATGCGCCCTGCGTGGCGAGCCACCAGTCTTGCGGCGCCTGCTCGGACCAGCGTGGCTGCGGCCGGCTCACGGCGAGCGGCGCGCTCGCGCTGCCGAGCACATCGCCCGCGCGATCGAGCAGCACAGCCTTCACGCCCGACGTGCCGAGGTCGATACCGATGAACATGTCTCCGTCCTTCTTTTTGCGCCAGTTTGCCTTCTGTGGCAGACGGCGCAATTGCGAATTTGACGGCGCGCGCTAATGTTTTTTCGCGCGCCGTGGCACGGCTAGCGCTGGCCGTAGATCGCCTGGTTCACGACATTCTCGAGGCGCTCCTGCTGGCCGCTCGCGTGCTGCGGATTCATGTCGTGCGCGAGTGCGTCGGTGGCGAGCGACGAAAGCGAATAGCCGCCCGCGAGAATCTTGCGGCCGAACTCGCTGTCCCAGCCTGCGTAGCGCTGGCTGCGGAACTGCTCGAGCCGGTCGTTTTCCACGAGCGCCGCACCGCGCTCAAGCGCAAGCGCGAGCACGTCGATCGCGCCCACGTGGCCGTAGAACATGTCTTCCGGATCGACGCTTGCGCGGCGCACCTTCGCATCGAAGTTCATGCCGCCCGTCGTAAAGCCGCCGTGGCGCAGGATCTCGTAGAACGCGAGCGTGAGTTCTTCGACGCTGTTCGGGAACTGGTCGGTGTCCCAGCCGTTTTGCGGATCGCCGCGATTCGCGTCGACGCTGCCGAACACGCCCAGCGCGAACGCCGACGCAATTTCGTGCTGGAATGAATGGCCCGCGAGCGTCGCGTGATTTGCCTCGATATTCACGCGGATTTCGTTCTGCAAACCGTATTGCGTGAGAAAGCCGTGCACCGTGGCGACATCGTAGTCGTACTGATGCTTGGTCGGCTCCTGTGGCTTCGGCTCGATCAGCAGCGTGCCGGTGAAGCCGGTGCGATGCTTGTGCTCGACCACCATCGAAAGGAAACGCGCGAACTGTTCGCGCTCACGCTTGAGGTCGGTATTGAGCAGCGTATCGTAGCCTTCGCGGCCGCCCCACAGCACATAGTTCTCGCCGCCCAGCTTGCGCGTTGCGTCGAGCGCATGACAAACCTGAGTGGCCGCATACGCAAAGACTTCGGGGTTGGGGTTCGTCGCGGCGCCGCCCGCGTAGCGCGGATTCGAAAACAGGTTCGCGGTGCCCCACAGCAGCTTCACGCCGCTCGCCTGCTGGCGCTCGCCGAGGTAGTCGACCATGCGCTTGAAGTTTTCCGTGTAGTCCTTCAGATCCTTGCCTTCCGGAGCCACATCGGTGTCGTGGAACGTGTAATAAGGTGTGCCGAGCTTCGAGAAAAATTCGAACGCTGCATCGGCCTTCTGGCGCGCGCGCTCCATGGCGTCGCCGGGCTGCTGCCACGGCCGGTGAAACGCTCCCTGCCCGAAAATATCGTTGCCGGGCCAGACGAACGAGTGCCAATAGCACACCGCAATGCGCAGATGCTCTTCGAGCGTCTTGCCGAGCACCTTTTTGGTACGGTCGTAGTGATGGTACGCAAGCGGGTTGTCCGACTGCGGTCCTTCGTATCGAATCGCTGGGATATGTTCGAAGTACGACATGATGTCTCCAATGTTGTTGCAGCGCAGCGGCGCAGCGTGCATCACTCTGTGTGACGCCATACTGCCCGTGACGCGCAAAGCGCGGCAATTGCGAAATTGCGTGAGACCCCTAATGTTTCCTGCCGACTGGCGCGGCCGGTGCGCCCGCGAACCCGAATGTGGGCCTAAAATAGCCGGGCGCTTAAAACGACGCGCCGCCGGCGCGAAAGACATCGTAGCGCGGCGCTCATTTGCGCGCACCGCGCCCGAACTGGAGACATGGCGGTTTTCCGCAGGCGATGCGCGCCGGGCGAACAGCCGCTGATAACGACATGACCCGTGCCCCCGTTTCCCAGACGCCCCACCGCATCGCACTGCTCTTCAACGCGAATAAGGTGTACGACCGCGAGATCATTGCGGGGATTGGCCACTATCTGCGCTCCACACGTGTAGCCTGGGACCTCTTTCTCGAAGAAGACTTCCGCTGCCGACTCGCGGGCATCGAGCGCTTCGACGGGGACGGCATCATCGCCGACTTCGACGACCCCGCCGTGGCCGACGCCCTGCGTGGCTGCCCGCTGCCGGTGGTCGCCGTGGGCTCGTCGTTCGAAGATGCCGGCCAATACCCTGCCGACGTGCCCTATATCGCGACCGACAACCGCAAACTGGTCTCGCTCGCGTGGACGCATCTGATCGGTGCAGGCCTGCCGAATCTCGCGATGTACAGCCTGCCCGTCGCGCAGGAAAACCGCTGGGCGCAGGAGCGCGAACTCGCGTTCCAGGCGATCGCCCGGGAAGAAGGCTTGCAGGCGCCGATCTACCGGGGCCAAGCGACCAGCGCCAGTGCCTGGAACCAGCACATCGAACAGTTGAGCGCGTGGCTGCACAGCCTGCCCAAGCCCGTGGGGGTGATCGCCGTGACCGATGCCCGGGCAAGGCATTTGCTCCAGGCATGCCTGATTCACGGCATTGCTGTGCCCGAGCAGGTGGCGATTATCGGCATCGACAACGATCCGCTCACTCGCACGCTCACGCGTATTCCGCTCTCGTCGGTCATTCAGGGCACTGAGGAAATGGGCAAGACGGCCGCCCACTTGCTGCACCAGATGCTTCGCGGCGCACGTTTTCCGGGACAACGCATTCTGGTTCCGCCCGTCGGCATCAATGTGCTCGAATCGACCCGGCATGAACCGTTGTCGAGCCCGCATGTCATGCGCGCACGTCACTTCATCCGCCAGTACGCATGCCAGGGCATCAAGACCGAGCAGGTGGCCGACTACGTGGGCGTGTCGCGCTCGTCGCTGGAAGAATATTTCCGGCGTGAACTCCAGTGCACGGTCCACCAGGAAATCTTGCGCCACAAGCTGGACGCCGCGAAGGCGATGCTCGCGAGCCGCGACGCTTCGAGCGCGGAGGTGGCAATCCGCTGCGGATTCACGTCGCTGCAGTACATGTATGCCGTATTCCGCCGTGAGCTGGGATGCACGCCGCGCGAATATCAGGACAGTGTCGCGAACGCTTCCGGCGGGCGCCTGTCCACTTGATAAAGCGGCTTCGGCCACCCGGACAATCACGCTTTCTTCATACGTTCTCTTCACCCCATGAACACTCTTGCTGCCTATCTGACTTCCGAACCGTGGGGCGCCCTGCCCGGCGGCGACGCCGTGCGGCTCTACACGTTGCGCAACGCGCAGGGCATGAAGGTGACGGTCAGCGACCTTGGCGCGACGCTCGTCTCATGGCTCGCCCCCGATCGCGCCGGCCGCCTCGCAGACATCATGCTCGGCCACGACACGCCCGCGGAGTATCTCGCCGCCACCACGTACATGGGCGCCCTGGTTGGGCGCTGGGCCAACCGCATCGCGGGTGCGCACTTCACGCTGGACGGGATCGACTATCCGCTCGATCGCAACGAGAACGGCAATCTGCTGCATGGCGGCGCGAACGGCTTTCACCGGCAGATGTGGCAGGTGGAAGAGGATCGGGGCTCGCTGGTGCTGCGGCTCGATTCGCCCGAAGGCGATGGCGGTTTTCCGGGCAACGTGAGCGTGCAGGTGCGCTATACGCTCGACGACGATGGCACGCTCACGCTCGAATACGAGGGCGTGAGCGATGCGCCCACGCCCCTCAATCTCACGAGCCACGGCTACTTCAACCTCTCCGGCGAAACGAGCCCGGACATTCGCGGCCACGTGCTGACGATCGACGCCGATGCCTTCCTCGAAGTCGATCCTCAGTTGATTCCCGTGCGCATTACCGATGTCTCGGGCAGCGCCTTCGACTTTCGTCACGGCGCGCCGCTCGGTGCGCGGCTCGACTGGCCGCACACCCAGCTCGAACGCGCGCATGGTTTCGACCACTGCTACGTACTGCGCGCGCCCGAGAGCACGGCGGGCACGCTGCACGCCGCGCCGGGCCGCTGGCCCGTGCGGCCGGTCGCACGCGTGTACGAGCCGGGCAGCGGGCGCGAACTCGCCGTCTCGACCGACCAGCGCGGTCTGCAGCTTTATACGGGGAATTATCTGGAAGGACAGCCGGGACGCCGTGGCGCGACGTGCGCGCGCTATGCGGGGCTGTGCCTCGAAGCGGGCGGCTTCCCGAACCAGATCAACATGGAAGCGCCCGCGCGCGACGAAGTGGTGCTGCAGCCCGGCAAGACGTATCAGCAAATCACGCAATACCGCGTGAGCGTGCTCGCCTGAAGGCAGCCGGGCGCAAACTTCAGGAGACTTTGTCGTACTGATACACGCCGCGGCCAGTTTTGCGGCCGAGCTGGCCCGCCGCGACCATCTCGCGCAGCAGCGGGCACGCACGATACTTCGAGTCGCCGAAGTCCTTCAGGAACACGTCCATCACCGAAAGACAGACGTCGAGCCCGATCAGGTCCGCCAGCGCGAGCGGGCCGATCGGATGATTGGCGCCGAGCTTCATGCCCGCGTCGATTTCCTCGGCGCTCGCAATGCCTTCCGCGAGCACGAAGAACGCTTCGTTGATCATCGGCACCAGAATGCGGTTCACCACGAAACCCGGCGCGTTCTTCACGGCGATCGGCGTCTTCTCGAGGCGCAGCGCCATTTCGCGCACCGACTCGGCCACATCCGCGCGCGTCTGCAGACCGCGAATGACCTCGACGAGCGGCATCATCGGCACCGGGTTGAAGAAGTGCATGCCGATAAAGCGCGACGGGTCGGCGAGCGTGGTCGCGAGCGCCGTGATCGAGATCGACGAAGTGTTCGACGCGATGATCGCGTCGGGGCGGGCCGCGGCCTCGATCTGCTTGAGAATGCGCGTCTTGAGCTCGGCGTTCTCGGTCGCCGCCTCGATCACGAGATCGACGCTCGCGAGACGCTGGTAGTCGGTGGCCGTTTCGATGCGGGCGAGCGCGGCGTCGCGCGCGCCGGCTTCGAGCTTGCCCTTCGAGACGAGCCGATCGAGGCTGTGTGTGAGCGTGGCGACGCCCTTGGCGAGCGCCGCATCGGTGACGTCGATCATCACCGCCTTGAGCCCCGCCACCGCCACCGCCTGGGCGATGCCGTTGCCCATCGTGCCTGCGCCCACGATCCCTACCGATTCGATTGCCATGCCTCGTCCTCACTCCTTGTCTGCGACGCCGGCGTGTCGCTATGGAAAATGCCGGTCATGCGGCGCAACGCGTGGTGCACCGCACCAATACCCACAGTGTAACGGGTTGCGCAAATCCACCGGAACTCGCGTGACGGGGTGGCCTGCAGCAGCGTGCCTTGAAGACGCTGCCGTTCAGACGCCGCCGAGCCGGCCGTAGTCAATTGCCGAGCGCGTATAGAAGAGTTCGACGCCTCCCGCTTCCAGCGTGACGAGGAGTGCGTCGATGGAGGGCTCGTCGGCGACGATCAGCACCACAGTGGGCTCGTCGGCCAGATCGAAGAAGTGGGCGGCGTGCATCTTTCCGTGGGCATCGAGGCCCTCGTAACCTTCCAGCACGGTGACGCCGAAGACACCCTGCGCACGCGCGGCGTCGATGATCCACGAGACCGCCGACTTGTGGCCCTTCTTGTGCTTGCGGCTCGTGTAAAGCGTGAGTTGACTGCCTGCGGGCATGGGAACCTCCATGCACTCGGAAGTACGTCGAACAAGCGTCGCGGGACGGACGGCATGCAAAAAATTCTAGCACGCGTCTTTTCACGTGCCCGTACACCGGCACGCCCGCTGCCGCCCTAGAAGTTGAACTGGAAATAGATCTGACTGAAGTTCGTACCCGGATTCGGTTCCTTGATATCCGCGTTCGACAAGTGCTGGAAGCGGAACCCCGCCTGGTAATTCCCGTGCTCGCCGAACTGCGCGCCAACGCCGACCATATCCGCGAACTGGAATGACGTCGACGTCGCGCGGTCGGGCGTTTGCCGCACATGCGAGAGGAAGTGAAAACCCACGCCCGCCTCGATGAAGGGCTTGAACCAGCCGGTATCCTTGATGAAGCGAAAAACGGGCGTCACGCCATATTCCCAGATATGGGAGTAGACAGCGTCCGGTGCGTTCAGCTTCCAGTATGCGACGTGCGCCTCCCCAACCAACGTGAAGTGATATCCGCCGATGTGCCACCACTGCAGGCCCGGATCCCACACGAAACCGAGGTCGAGCTTTTTCACGTCGTGGTCCGCGACACCCGCTCCGAGCTGAACGCCGAACGTGTTGTCCGCTTGCGCGCTGGCCGCGCCGAACGCGCAAAGCGCGGTGAGCGACCCACGCACCGCACGAGCCGACCAGACGAATCTTCTTACTTTCATATATTTCCCCGACTTGATCGACTCAGCATGACGCCATGCATCGGGCACAACCACAATTTGCGCGGGCTCGGGGTACGTGCAAATGCCATACAAAATGCACTGCGCACTTGTCATTTAGACAGAACAAATGCCATCGCACTTCAATGTTCACCAATGACCCACGGGTATATGAGAGCGCAGTTTAGCGTCGAAGAACCGAACGCGCTCGCTCGCACGCTAACAGGCCGCGCCCCGTAGGGTTCTCCGTCTTGATAAACACTGACTGACGCCTTTCAGTTTTCGATTATTGAAGCCGGTAAATGATGTGGGCCGCGTATTTACGGAAAAATTTACGAAATACGTGCTCACCCTGCTAATGAATCCGCCTCGATTACTGTCTTTCGATTTACGGGCGTTCATATTCGTGAATAGCGATTCTCCAATTCGCGTGGTGTCTGGATATTCCGCTGAGTAAAACCCATGCGGCGCCCGGGCTGGGGTATGCCCGAACACCGCCGAATGCACTGCGTAGCTGTACCCAAATTGAGGACAGACGGCGCGCGAGCCCCTCGCATAATCCGCATGAATTGTGATTCGCGGCAAACAACAACGCTATAACCCTTGCCACGCTCACGCCCCGGTGCCCAGGAGGAGACACATGAGCCCAATCCCGCAAGGGCATGCTTCACGCGTGCCGCAAACGTCCGCGCAAGCGCAGTCAAACTGCGCAGCCGCCACCGAACAAGTTACGCGCAAGGTCTCGCGCCATTTGCTCGGCTTCCTGTTCCTGCTGTTTGTCGTCTCGTTCCTCGACCGCATCAACATCGGCTTCGCGGGCCTGACGATGATGAAGGACCTCGGCCTGTCGAGCACGCAGTTCGGCTTCGCCACCACCCTCTTCTACGTCGCCTATATCGCGTGCGGCATTCCGGGCAATCTCATGCTCGCGCGCGTCGGCGCACGCCGATGGATCAGCTTCATCATGATTGCGTGGGGCCTCGCCTCCACCGCGACGATGTTCGCCACCAACGCCACCACGCTGTACTGGCTGCGCATGCTGGTTGGCGTGACCGAGGCAGGCTTCCTGCCCGGCATGCTGCTCTATCTCACCTGCTGGTTCCCAAGCGCGTGGCGCGCACGGGCGAATGCCCTCTTCATGATCGCCATGCCCGTGACGGCCGCGCTCGGCTCCGCCGTCTCGGGTTTTATCCTCAAGCTCGACGGCCATGCAGGACTGGCCGGCTGGCAATGGCTCTTCGTGCTCGAAGGCATGCCGGCAGCGCTGCTCGGCTGCGTCGCCTTCTTCTATCTGGACGACACACCGCGTGCCGCACGCTGGCTCAGCGCGGAAGAAAAACGCACGCTCGAAGCGGCGCTTGCCGAGCCTGCCGATTCCTTCGCTTCGACCACGGCGCGCGCAGCGAGCGAGCGCAACCTCTGGCAGCAACTGCGCTCGCCGGTGGTCCTGCGCTTCGCGGCGGCGTACTTCTGCCTCGTCAACACACTCGCCATGGTCGCAGTGTGGGCGCCGCTGATCGTGAAGGGCTTCAGCGCCGGGGCGAGCAACGTCACCGTGGGCCTCGTGGCGACGATTCCGCAGCTCGTCACCATCGTTGCGATGATCGCGTGGGGTCGCCGCTCGGACCGGCGGCAGGAACGCAAATGGCACCTCGCCGCGCCGATGCTGCTCTCGGGGATTGGCTGCGTGTTGACGGCGCAAGGCGGCGCGCCGCTCGTGCAACTGCTTGGCGTGTGCCTCGCATCGGCGGGGTCGTACACGGCGATGTCGATCTTCTGGACCACGCCCGACCAAGCGTTCACGCCGCAAGCGCGGGCGGTAGGCATCGCCGTGATCAATGCGATCGGCAATATCAGCTCGGCGGCAAATCCGCTCGTGGTGGGCTGGCTTAAAGATGCGACGCACAGCTATGCGGCGGGGCTCATCTATTCCGCGGTGCTGCTCGTGCTGGGGGCAATGATCGTCGCGACGTTGCCGATCGGTCGCAGCGGTCGTGAGAAGGAAGTCAAAGCGGTGCCGCGCGCGGCGGCTTGAGCGAGCTTGAATGCGAAACGCGCGGCGTCAATTGCCGCGCGATTTCGTTGATCCTGGCAAGGCACTGCGTTTACGGGCGCTGTGCTGCTAGCGGTCCGCGCCTGCTCCGCTGTGGCGCGCGGGGAATCCCGGCAAGCGCTTCACGAAGCCGGTCGCGAGCGCCGTGCCCACGAGAATCGCCGCGCACGCCTCGACCATGCCCGTCGAAACGCGCTCGCCGAGAAAGAGCGCGCCCCACAGAATGCCAAAGATAGGGATCACGAACGTCACCGTGATCGCGCGCGCCGGCCCCACCGCTGCGATCAGCCGGAAGAACAACAGATAAGCGACACCCGTGCACGCTACGCCCAGGCACAGCACCGCGCCCCACGCATGCATCGAGATGGGCGCGGCAGGCCACGTGACCAAGGCGATCGGCGCGAGCACGAGCGTCGCGCCCGTCATCGTCCCGGCAGCGACCGTGAGTGGATCGACGCCCGTGAGATGGCGCTTCGTGTAGCTCGCGGCGACGCCGTACAGCGCCGCTGCGACCAGCGCCGCAAGGGCGGCGAGTGCAGCGCTCGTGGAAGAAGCGCCGTCGCCGGCGTGCGTCACGACCTGATCCCAGACAAGCGCGAGCACGCCCGCGAAGCCGATTGCCAGCCCGACCACACGCAACCGGCTCAGACGGTCCTTAAGCCAGACATACGCGACGACCGCACCCCACAGCGGCGTGGTCGCGTTGATGACGGAAGTGACGCCCGCGGAGAGCGTGAGCTCGGCCCACGCGAAGAGACAGAACGGCGCGGCCGAATTGAGGATGCCGACGACGAAGAGCGGCCACGCGCGTTCGCGCAACGTGCCGAGCGCTTCGCGTGCGGGGCGCCGCGAGAACAGCACGAGCAGAAGGAACAACGCGCCGATGCCAACACGCAGCGCCATCAGCGGCGCGACGCCGAAATCGGTCACGCCGACACGGATGAACAGAAACGACCCGCCCCATAGGGCGGCAAGGAAGACCAGTTGTGCGAGATCGATCGGGTTCATATGAGGTGACGCTGTCAGAGCACGGAGTTGCGCGCGGGCGCGTGGTTATACGGATCACGGGCGCGGTGTACGCGTATCGTAAGGCGAGCGGCACGCGCCGTATAACGAAGGATTCTCACCGATATGTGAGAAAAATTGACAGCCGGATCTTGCGGTGTCATTGCTTCACGCGTTGGGTCACGTATCGGGTCACGCGTTTTGCAGCGCGAAAAATGACAAAGCCCGCGTAATCTTTCGATTACGCGGGCTCTATTCTTGGTCGGGGCGAGAGGATTTGAACCTCCGACCACCTGCACCCCATGCAGGTACGCTACCAGGCTGCGCTACGCCCCGAGAGCTAGAAAGTATAACAGAGAGTTTCTCTAATTAGAACCGCTTCGCACGTAATTCGTGAACGACCCGGTTGCACGCGTTGAGAGAGCTGCTTCAGCGCCCGAGCGCATCGAGCACATGCAGCAATTCCTTGCGCAACTGATCGACGTCCACGAGCGCCGTCGTGCCTTCAGAAACCGGCGCGCCCACGGCTTCCGACTGCGCGGCTTCGTCGGCCGCCGCCCCATGCGAATCGAGCCGATTGCGCGCGCCGTTGATCGTGAAGCCCTGCTCGTAAAGCAGCTCGCGAATGCGACGGATCAGCAATACCTCGTGATGCTGGTAGTAGCGACGATTGCCGCGCCGCTTCACCGGCTTCAACTGCGTGAACTCCTGCTCCCAATACCGCAGTACGTGAGGCTTGACGCCGCACAGCTCGCTCACCTCGCCAATGGTGAAGTAGCGCTTGGCGGGTATGGGAGGCAAGACGACCTTTTCGCTTGTCGATGTCATCGCCGGGTTGCCGTCGTGGTGGTTGCGCAATGAGGCGTCGCCGCCTGGGTCCTTGGAGTCCGCTATTTCTACTTATTCGTTCACGCCCGCCATATTGCCACCGCCGCGGGCAGACAAGCTCTCCGCTATCAACGCGGGAAGCTCGCCTCGGCGCCGCTCTCCACGAGCGCCTTAAGCTTCTGGCTCGCATGGAACGTCACCACGCGACGCGCCGCAATGGGTATCGCCTCACCCGTCTTCGGATTACGGCCGGGGCGTTGCGGCTTGTCGCGCAACTGGAAATTGCCGAAGCCGGACAGCTTCACGCTGTCGCCGCTTTCCAGCGCGTCGCGAATCACTTCGAAGAAGGCTTCGACCATGTCTTTCGCTTCGCGCTTGTTGAGACCAACGTTGTCGAACAGCAGCTCAGCGAGTTCGGCTTTGGTCAGCGTGGGCGTGTCGTTCGTGGCGCTTGCCGACGAGGCAGGAATGTCGCGAATCATGGCGCTACGCTGTGCCGCAAGAAGGGCTTCGAAATCACTCGAGTTCATTTCGTTCATCTATCTATGAAATGGCGCGCTTCCGGTTGCGGGGTTGACTTGCAAACTCGCAAACCAGAAGCCGATGTCGGTACGTGATGAGCCGAGGAGCTTATCCGCGCAACCGGGCGCCATACACTCGAGCCAGGCGATCCACCAGGGACTTGATGGCCGCATCGACCGTTTCGTCCTGAAGGGTTCCGCCAGTATCTTGCAGGGTCACCCGGAAGGCAAGGCTTTTCTCGTCCGCGCCAAGTCCGGAAGTATTTGATTTTGCACGAAATTCATCGAAAAGCGCAACCCTCTGCACAATCCGGCAAGCCTCGTCTTGCATGCCCTTCTGGAGCTCGTCGAGCAGCGCTTGCACCTCGATCTTTTGATCGACAACAAGAGCGATGTCGCGACGGACCGGCGGGAATTTCGAGACTTCGGTGGGTGTGGGCAGCTCGCGCGCCATCAATGCGTCGGCCTCGACCTCGAAGAGGATCGGTGCGTGCGGCAGGTCATACTTCTGCATCCAGCGCGGATGCAGCTCGCCAATCCAGCCCACGGACTTGCCATCGACTTCGATGCGCGCGCTACGTCCCGGGTGCAGCGCGGGGTGCTCGGCCTTCACGAAACGCGGCGCCTTAGCCGCGCCAAGCGATGCGAACAGCGCTTCGAGATCGCCCTTCACGTCGAAGAAGTCGACGCCGCGTGTCTGCGCGCCCCACTGCTCTTCGAGCGCGGAACCGTAGGCGAGCGCACCGATCATCTGCGGTTGTGCGAAACCTTCCACCGCCATCTCGCCGGCCTTGATCGACGGATCGTTCAGGAACACGCGGCCCGCTTCGAACACGCGCACGCGGTCGGCACGGCGGTTGAGGTTGTGGCGCAGCACGTTGATGAGGCTGCCGAACAGCGTCGTGCGCATGACCGAGAGCTGGCTCGCGATCGGGTTCAGCAACTTCACGGGATTCGCGTTGCCCGCGAAGTCCTGCTCCCACTCGGCGTCGACGAAGCTGAAGTTGATCGTCTCGGCGTAATCGCGCGCGGCGAGCGCGTGACGAATGGCGTGGATCGAGCGGCGCGTTTCGTTGGTCGCACGCATTTCGCTGCGCGCAACCGGCGGCAATGCCGGAATCTTTTCGACGCCGTAGATACGCGCGACTTCTTCGATCAAATCTTCTTCGATCTCGATGTCGAAACGATACGGCGGCGGCGTCACGCTAAAGCTCTCGTCGCCCGCATTGTCAACGCTACGCGTGAACGTGAGGCCGAGGCGCGTGAAGATTTCCGCGATCTCATCGGCACTGATCTTCACGCCGATGATGCGGTTCGCGCGCGCCACACGCATCGTCACCGGCTCGCGCTTGGGAACGTTCACGGTTTGATCGTCGATCGGGCCGGCTGCGCCGCCGCAGATGTCGAGGATCAGTTGCGTGATGCGCTCGATGTGCTCGACGGTCGTCGACCAGTCCACGCCGCGCTCGAAGCGATGGCCTGCATCGGTCGAGAAGTTGTAGCGGCGCGAGCGGCCACGAATGCTGTCCGGCCACCAGAATGCGGCTTCGAGATAGATGTTCGTGGTGTCGAGCGTGACGGCCGTGCTGTCGCCGCCCATGATGCCCGCGAGGCTTTCGATCTCGCGGTTGTCGGCGATCACGCCCACGGTTTCATCGACTTCCACCGTGTTGCCGTTGAGCAGCTTGAGCGTTTCGCCCTTCTTGCCCCAGCGCACGTCCATCGAACCGTGGATCTTGTCGAGATCGAACACGTGCGACGGGCGGCCGAGTTCGAGCATCACGTAGTTCGAGATGTCGACGAGCGCCGAGATGCTGCGCTGGCCCGAACGTTCGAGGCGCTCGACCATCCACATCGGCGTCTTCGCGTGCGCGTTTACGCCGCGGATCACGCGGCCCGAGAAGCGGCCGCACAGGTCCGGCGCCGAGATCTTCACGGGCAGCTTTTCATCGAGCTTCACTTCGACCTTCGGGTACACGGGCGCCTGCAACGGCGCACCGGTGATCGCAGCCGTTTCGCGCGCGATGCCGTACACCGAAAGGCAATCGGCCTTGTTCGGCGTGAGTTTGATTTCGAAGATGGTGTCGTCGAGGTTCAGCGCTTCGCGGATGTCCTGGCCGATCGGCGTATCTTCCGGCAGGATCATCAGGCCGCTGTGGTCTTCCGAGAGCTTCAGTTCGCGCGCCGAGCACAGCATGCCCTGGCTTTCCACGCCGCGAAGCTTCGAGAGCTTGATCGCGAACGGCTTGCCGCCCTCTTCCGCGGGCGGCAGTTCGGCGCCCACGAGCGCCACCGGCACCTTGATGCCGGGCGCGACATTGGGCGCGCCGCACACGATCTGCAGCGTCGCGCCGGTGCCGGCATCGACCTGCGTAACGTTGAGCTTGTCCGCGTCCGGGTGCTTCACGACTTCGAGCACGCGGCCCACGACGATCTTCGTGGTGGGGGGAGCCGCCGGGCTCAGGCCTTCGACTTCGAGGCCGGCCATGGTGAGCGCGTGGGCCAGCTCATCGGTCGTGAGCTTCGGATCGACAAAGCTTCTCAGCCAGGATTCGGGGAATAGCATTTGGTTTTACGTTCCAGACAGATTGTGACCACGGCGAAGCGGGTTCTCGCGCACCTTCTTCAAGTGCTGCGTCCGCCTCGCGCGCTGCTAACGAGTGCGTCGTCGCTTCAGGCGAACTGACGCAAAAAGCGCAGATCGCCTTCGAAGAACAAACGCAGATCCTGCACGCCATAGCGCAGCATCGTCAGGCGTTCGAGGCCGCTGCCGAACGCAAAGCCGATGTAGCGCTCCGGGTCGAGGCCCATGTTGCGGATCACGGTCGGATGCACCTGGCCCGAGCCCGAGATCTCGAGCCACTTGCCGGCGTTCTTGCCGTGCTCGAACATCATGTCGATTTCAGCCGAAGGCTCCGTGAACGGGAAGTACGACGGACGGAAGCGCACCTGAATGTCGTCACGTTCGAAGAACTTCTTGAGGAAGTCGGTGTAGACACCCTTCAGGTCTGCGAAGCTGATGTTCTCTTCGATCCACAGACCTTCGACCTGGTTGAACATCGGCGAGTGCGTGGCGTCGCTGTCCACGCGATACGTGCGGCCCGGCACGATCACCTTGATGGGCGGCGTGTGCGTGCGCGCGTAGCGCACCTGCATCGGACTCGTGTGCGTGCGCAACAAGAGCTGACGGCCATCGGCGTCCTTGCCGTCCACGTAGAACGTGTCCTGCATGGAGCGCGCCGGATGGTTTTCCGGGCTGTTGAGCGAGGTGAAGTTGTACCAGTCGGTTTCGATCTCGGGACCGTCGGCCACGTCGAAGCCGATCGAGCCGAAGATGCGCTCGACACGTTCCCACGTCTGCATCACGGGATGCAGGCTGCCCGTACCCGTGCCGCGGCCCGGCAGCGTGACGTCGATCGCCTCGGCGGCGAGACGCTGGTTCAGGAGCGCGTCAGCGAGCGCCTGACGGCGGGCGTTGAGCGCAGCCTCGACCTGCTGCTTGACGGCGTTGATGCGTGCGCCCTCGGTCTTGCGCGTTTCCGCGTCGAGCTTGCCGAGGCCCTTGAGCAGTTCGGTCAGCGCGCCGGACTTGCCGAGAAAGCGGGCCTTTTCGTTTTCAAGCGTGTTGACGTCGGGGGCGCAAGCGAACGCGCTTTGCGCGTCGGCGACAATCTGGTCCAGATCCATTGATCCCATCTTTTCAGCGTCAGAGTTTGAGACTTGGAGTATTTCCGCGCTCACGGCACGCCAGACACAAGCCAGGCGATGACGGCGCGAAGACACTGCATGAAGCGGCGCAAGAAGCGTAATTACCAACAAAAACGGGGCTCGGTGAGGAGCCCCGTTTTTGTTGCAGCATCACCGAGACGACCGGAATGTCTGCTGCAACGAACCTGCGCAATACCTATGCTTGATACCAGCGCTTAGGCAGCGACGGCGGCCTTCACCTGCTTGACGATCGCAGCAAATGCAGCCTTGTCGAACACAGCCATGTCAGCCAGAACCTTACGGTCGAGTTCGATCGAAGCCTTCTTCAGGCCGTTGATGAACACGCTGTAGGTCATGTCGTGCTGACGCACCGCCGCGTTGATACGCGTGATCCACAGTGCGCGGAAAACACGCTTCTTGTTGCGGCGATCGCGGTAGGCGTACTGGCCTGCGCGCATGACCGCCTGCTTGGCGATGCGATAGACGTTATTGCGACGGCCGCGGTAACCCTTGGCCAGGTTGATGATCTTCTTGTGGCGGGCCCGTGCGGTAACCCCACGTTTGACTCGAGGCATGTTTCGCTCCTATGAGTTATCGGTTGAGGATTACGCGAACGGCAGCATTGCGCGCACGGAGTTCAGATCGGAATCATGAACGGCCGTTGCACCACGCAGATGACGCTTGTTCTTGGTGGTCTTCTTGGTCAGGATGTGACGCTTGAAGGCTTGACCGCGCTTGACGGTACCGCCCGGACGAACCACGAAGCGCTTTGCAGCGCTCTTCTTGGTCTTCATCTTCGGCATGACAGACAACTCCATTATTTGATGGACATGGGTGTGCGGCTGGCGCGGTGTTCACACACCTTGCCGGGACTCCGCCCTTCGAAACCCACTCCACTTGTTTTGGCGACTGGCTGGCTTCTAAAAAACAAGCTTGCCGCCGCTTTCAGGAAAAACGCCCGGTTGCCGCACTTTATGTGCAGCGCGCGGGCGCCGTTCCGGAACCTGCTTCCCGCCTTCTGCGCGCGAGGGCGCAGAAGACGTCATTGAAAACTGCTTTTGACCGTCGCGCAGACTGCGCCGCGCGGCACGCCAATTACTTCTTCTTCTTCGGCGAGAGCACCATGATCATCTGGCGCCCTTCCATCTTCGGCATTTGCTCGACCTGACCGACTTCTTCGAGGTCGGTACGCAGGCGCTCGAGCATGCGCATACCGATTTCCTGGTGAGCCATTTCACGGCCGCGGAAACGCAACGTGATCTTCGTCTTGTCGCCTTCATCGAGGAAGCGGATGAGATTGCGCAGCTTGACGTTGTAATCGCCGTCGTCGGTACCCGGGCGGAACTTGACTTCCTTGACCTGGATGACCTTCTGCTTGAGCTTGGCCTCGTGCTGCTTCTTCGATTCCTGGTACTTGAACTTGCCGTAATCCATCAAGCGGCACACGGGAGGCACCGCCTGAGGGGCAATTTCAACCAGATCGACGTCCTGCTGTTCCGACAGGCGGAACGCATCGGCCAGCTTTACGATGCCGAGCGGCTCGTTCTCGATTCCGACGAGACGCACCTCGGGTGCAGTGATTTCACCGTTGATGCGATGCGACTTATCCGTAGCGATGTTACGTTTCCTCTAAAAATTAAAAAAACGAGCCGCGCTGCCGCAGTGGCTTACTTGAACGTCTTGACGTCTTCCGCAAGACGCGCAGTAAAGGCCTCGACGGGCATGACACCCAGATCGACACCGCCACGGGCACGCACGGCTACCGTTTGTGCTTCACGCTCCTTATCGCCGACGACAAGCAGGTACGGGACCTTCTCAAGCGTGTGCTCGCGTATTTTATAGCTAATTTTCTCGTTGCGCAAATCGGCAACCACTCTAAGCCCTTGTTTTTGCAACGATTGAACCAGGTTCGCGGCATATTCGGCCTGACTTTGCGCGATATTCATCACAACGGCCTGCACCGGAGCGAGCCACGGCGGCATCGCGCCGGCATGGTGCTCGATCAGAATCCCGAGGAAACGCTCCATCGAACCGAGAATGGCGCGGTGCAACATAATCGGGCGACGACGGCTGTTGTCTTCGGCCACGTACTCCGCACCAAGGCGCTCCGGCAGGACCATGTCGAGCTGCAGCGTGCCGCACTGCCACGAGCGGCCAAGCGCGTCCTTGATGTGGTACTCGACCTTCGGACCGTAGAACGCGCCCTCGCCCTGCAGTTCTTCCCACTGCAGGCCGCAAGCCGTGAGCGCCTCGCGCAGACCCTGCTCGGCGCGATCCCACGTCTCATCCGTCCCCGCGCGCGAATCCGGGCGCAGCGAGAGCTTGATGTCGATGTGATCGAACCCGAAATCCTTGTAGATGCTCATCGCCAGCGTGTTGAAGGCGATCGACTCGCTGATGATCTGGTCTTCCGTACAGAAGATGTGCGCATCGTCCTGGACGAAGCCGCGCACGCGCATGAGCCCGTGCAGCGCGCCCGACGCCTCGTTGCGGTGGCACGAGCCGAACTCCGCGTAACGCAGGGGCAGATCGCGATACGAACGCAGGCCGTGGTTGAACACCTGGACGTGGCCCGGGCAGTTCATCGGCTTGATCGCGTAGTCGCGCTTTTCCGACTCCGTCGTGAACATGTTTTCACGATAGTTCTGCCAGTGACCCGACGCTTCCCACAGCGAGCGGTCCATGATCATCGGCGTCTTGATTTCGTCGTAGCCGGCCACGCGCAACCGGCCGCGCATGTACTGCTCGACCTGCTGCCAGAGCGTCCAGCCCTTCGGGTGCCAGAACACCATGCCCGGCGACTCGTCCTGCATGTGGAACAGGTCGAGCTGCTTGCCGAGCTTGCGGTGATCGCGCTTTTCGGCCTCTTCGAGCATGTGGAGGTACTGGTCCTGGTCTTCCTTCTTCGTCCAGGCCGTGCCATAAATGCGCTGCAGCTGCTCGTTCTTCGAGTCGCCGCGCCAGTAGGCGCCCGCGACCTTCATGAGCTTGAAGACCTTGAGCTTGCCCGTGGACGGCACGTGCGGGCCGCGGCACAGGTCCGTGAAGCCGCCATGCGAGTACAGCTTGATCTCTTCCGCACCCGGAATCGACTCGATGATCTCGGCCTTGTACTTTTCGCCAATGCTCTTGAAGTAGTCCACCGCTTCGCCGCGCGAGACGACGCGGCGCGACACCGGCTCGTCCTTCTTCGAGAGTTCCTGCATGCGCTTTTCGATCTTTTCGAGATCTTCGGGCGTGAAGGGACGGTTGTAGGCGAAGTCGTAGTAGAAACCGTTGTCGATGACCGGCCCGATCGTGACCTGGGCGTCCGGATACAGCTCCTTCACCGCGTAGGCCAGCAAGTGCGCCGCAGAGTGACGGATGATGTCGAGGCCGTCGGCATCCTTGTCCGTGACGATGGCGAGCGATGCGTCGCGATCGATCAGCGTCGACGTATCGACCAGTTCGCCGTCGAGCTTGCCGCCGAGCGCCGCCTTGGCGAGGCCGGGGCCAATCGAAGCCGCCACTTCGGCGACCGTGACGGGATGATCGTACTGTCGAACCGAACCGTCGGGCAGACGTATCGCAACCATGTTTTTCTCCAGAAGTGCCGCGAAGGCACATCGTATTGTTCGTGGGAACAGACCGCGGAAAACTTCGCAGCGAAAAAAAATGCGGCCCCGCTTTCGAGGGGCCGCATTCACTTTTCAAACCAGACTGCAGAGGCGAAAGAGGTCCTCGACTAGCGTCGCTCCGAAGTAGTTTCGGTAAACGTTCGCGGTGTCATAACCGTATTCGCCTTGAGCGCGGAGCGCCTTTTACTGCACTTGAAGCCTCGGCAAAACAACCGCCGCGACCTCGATTTCGTTGGTAGGCTCGATTGGACTCGAACCAACGACCCCCACCATGTCAAGGTGGTGCTCTAACCAGCTGAGCTACGAGCCTGAAGAAGAAAGATTATATGAAGTACCCGCAGACTTGGCAAGCATTTTTTGCAGCGCGGCAATCCTGCGGCCGCCTCAGCCCTTGCGCGACGCCCTTTGGACTCCGCCCACCTCACCCAGCAGCACGCAGGCGCGCTGGATCTGCGCGGAATTCGACACTTCCACCGTGAACTGCATATACGCCGCATTGCGCCGCGACTGCGTCTTCACGCCGATCACGTTCATCTTTTCGCGCGCGAACACTTCGGAGATGTCACGGAGCAAACCCTGCCGGTCGGTGGCCTCGATCGAAATATCGACCGGGTAGACCGACTGACCGCGCCCGCCCATCACGTCGGCGGACCAGGTGGTGTGCAGCACGCGCTCAGGCGCACGGTTGGCCATGCGCCGGAACGTCGGGCAATCGCTGCGATGGATCGACATGCCCTTGCCGCGCGTAACGAAACCGCTGATCGCGTCGGGCGGCGCGGGCCGGCAACAGCGCGCGAGCTGGGTAAGAAGGGCATCCACGCCGACCACCAGCACGCCCGACGACCCGCCATGCGTGACGTTCGAGCCGCTCGCGCGCTTGGTGAGCTGCTCGGGCGTCTCCTCTTCGGGCTCGGCCGCGGGCGCATCGTGCAATGCGTGCTCGACGTTGCGCAGGCTGAACTCTTCCTTGCCGACCACACTGAAAAGGTCGTCGGGCGACTTGAAGCCGAGCTTGGCCGCGAGCTGATCGAGACTGACCGACGTGCGGCCCTCGCGCTGCAGCGTCTTTTCCACCATCGCGCGGCCGTTGGCAATGTTTTCCTGCGCCTCGATCGCGTTGAACCACGCACGCACCTTCTGGCGCGCACGCGGGCTATGCAGATAGCCAAGCTGCGGATTGAGCCAGTCGCGAGACGGCCCGCCCTCCTTCACCGAGACGATTTCGACCGTCTGGCCGTTACGAAGCTGGGTGTTGAGCGGCACCATCGCGCCGTCCACGCGCGCGCCACGGCAGCGATGGCCCAGTTCGCTGTGCAGGTGATACGCGAAGTCGAGCGGCGTTGCGCCTTGCGGCAGCGCGATCACGCGGGCCTGGGGCGTGAGGACGTAGATGTGGTCGTCGTCGAGCGTGGCCTGGCGCAACTGCTCCCACGGCTGGCGCCCGTCCGAAACATCGTCCTTCCAGGCAAGCAACTGGCGCAGCCACGCGATCTTCTCGTCGTAGCTGCTGCTCGCGCTGAACTGGCCGCCGTAGCCCTTCGCACCGGCTTCCTTGTAGCGCCAGTGCGCGGCCACGCCGTATTCGGCGAACTGATGCATCTCCTGCGTGCGGATCTGCACCTCGAACGCACGGCCGTCGTCGCCGATCACAACCGTGTGCAGCGAGCGGTAACCGTTTGGCTTGGGCCGCGAGATGTAGTCGTCGAACTCCTTCGGGACCGGCTGCCAGAGGTTGTGCACGATGCCGAGCACCGTGTAGCAATCCTTGATGTCGGGCACGATCACGCGGAACGCGCGCACGTCGTAAAGCTCGGAGAAGTCGATCTCCTTGCCGCGCATCTTCTTCCAGATGCTGTAGATGTGCTTGGGCCGCCCGCTCACCTCGGCCGGGATATGCGCCGCGGCAAGCTCGCTCTGCAGCCGCGAAATTGCCTCGGCCACGTAGCTCTCGCGTTCCACGCGTTTTTCGTCGAGCAGCTTCGCGATGCGCTTGTAGGTATCGGGCTCCTGGAAGCGGAACGCGAGATCTTCGAGTTCCCACTTCAGCTGCCAGATGCCCAGCCGGTTGGCGAGCGGCGCGTAGATCTCGAGCGTCTCGCGCGCGATCTCGGGTGCCGGCGTGATCTTCGCCGCAGCATAAAAGCGCAGCGACTGCAGGCGCGACGCGAGCCGGATCAGCACGACGCGGATGTCCTGCGCAAACGCGAGCAGCATCTTGCGCAGCGACTCGACTTGCGCGCGCCGCGCCGCCTGGGCGTCGCGCCCTTCGCGGCCCGCTTCGGGCACGGCCTGCTGCGCCGCGCGCAGGCTCACAGTGCCAAGCCGCAATAGCTTGCGCACGTCGAACACGAGCTTCACGACTTCCGCGCCGAAGCGCGCTTCGAGCGTGGCTTCCGGATCGTCGAGATGCGGCGCGAGATTGAAGAGCGCTGCGGCGAGCACCGCAGGCGGATCGACGTTGAGCCGGCTCATGATGGACGCCGTGCCCTGCGCATGCTCGATGAGCGGCTCGCCGGTGGAAAGACGTGCGTCACCAGCGTGCTCGCGCACGAACGCAAGCGCGTCGTCGAGCGACGGCAGCGCGCCGGTATCGGCGGAGACCGCGGGGGCGGGAGGAACGGTGTCGCTACTCATGAGACGATGCCCGCCGGCACGCCGGACGGGCGACAACGAAAAGGATCAAACACACTCGAGGAAACTACGCCGACTGAGATGCCAACTGAGCGACTCGCGCTCAATCGCGCTGTGCAGCCACGACGACGATCTCGACGAGGCATTCCGGATTCGCGAGCTTCGCTTCGACCGTCGCGCGCGGCGGCGTCGCGCCTTGCGCGACCCACTTGTCCCACTCGGCGTTCATGCCGGGGAAGTCCTTCATGTCGGCGATATAGATCTGCACCGAGAGAAGCAGCGACTTGTCGCTGTTCGCCTCGCCCAGCAGGCGGTCGATGTGGCCGAGCACTTCGCGCATCTGGCCAGCGATATCCTGCTTCGTGTCCTCGGCGATCTGGCCAGCCAGGTAGACGGTGCCATTGTAGATTGCAGTTTCCGAGAGACGCGGGCCAACGTGGTGACGAATGACTGCCATGAAAATTCCTGTTGAGAAGTGAAAAACGGTCGACTTCCGGGCCGGCGCGATCCAGCGCACATGCGTGCGCGCCGCAATATGCCGGCGAATCGCACATTATGACGCGCGAAGGGCTTCGCCGTCGAAGAAACGGCGCGCGATCGCGATCTGATCGAGCGCCAGGAACGCGGGCGCATGCCCTACGCCCTCGATTTCGACGCTCGATACGTTGCGCCCGGTCTCGACCATCTTCGCGGCCGTTTCGCGCGAAAGCAGGTCCGAAAGCGCTCCGCGCACGACAAGCATGGGCCCTTCGAACGCAGCGAGCGAGCGCCACAAGAACTTCTCGCCCTCTTCGTTCTGCTCCGGCGTGGTCGACTTGAAGGGTTCCGCAATGCGCGGGTCGTACCGGTAGCGCCACTGACCGTCCGCTTCATGCAGCAACGGCGTATTGATCTCGCGCCATTCCTCGACGCTCAGCGGACCGAACGAGGCCGCGAGAAGCGCCGCGTTGTCGATGCCCTCCTGGAGCGTGGCGAAAGGCTCGGCGCGCCCCACGTACTCGCCGATGCGCGCGAGCGACGCAGGCTCGATATGCGGCCCGATATCGTTGAGCAGCATGCGACCAATGGGCGTGCCTGGCAGCCCCGCGAGCGCCATGCCGATCAGGCCGCCCATCGAGGTGCCGAACCAGTCGACTTTCTCCACTCCGGTGCGCGCGATCAACGTGACCATGTCCGCAACGTACTGCGCGACGCCGTAGCTGCGCGGATCGAGCAGCCACGATGAGAGACCGCGCCCGGCCACGTCCGGGCACACGACACGGTATTTGTCGGCCATTGCAGCGGCGAAGCGGTCGAAGTCGCGCCCCGAGCGCGTGAGTCCGTGCACGCACACAAGCACGCGCGGATTGACGGGGTCGCCCCACTCGGTGTACGCGATGCGGTGCAGGCCCGCGGGACTGAGACACTGGACGTATTGCTGGCGCGGCACGACGGTCGATTCGGTCATCGCGGGATCCTCACTCGAAGGCGCATCAAGGCTTTCGGCCGATTGTAGACGGCTTTGGCGCACGGCATCGGCAGCAAAGCCGCACGCGAATCCTACCCAAAAGCGGCTCCAGGCGGGCTTCCCGCCATGGTGGACGGCGCTCCCGAGCGTTGCGCCCCTCTCCATCCTGCCTATGCCGTTCGGTCGACGTTTCAACGCGACGCCAACGCGCAACAATGCAGGCACCGCAAAAACAAAACGGGCGAGACCGAAGTCTCGCCCGCCGCAAATCATGCTTACGCTACGACGTTCAGCCCACAGCGCTCACATCGAGCGGCGCGCCAGTCTTGGCCTTGATCTCGTCCACCGTCACGCCCGGCGCAAGCTCGGTCACCTTCAGGCCCGCTTCGCTCACTTCCATCACACCGAGGTCGGTGATGATGAGGTCGACCACGCCCACGCCCGTCAGCGGCAGCGTGCAGGCTTCGAGAATCTTGTGCTGGTCACCCTTCGCCACGTGCTCCATCAGTACGACCACGCGGCCAACGCCCGCCACGAGGTCCATCGCGCCGCCCATGCCCTTGATCATCTTGCCGGGGATCATCCAGTTGGCCAGGTCACCCTTCTCGCTCACCTGCATGGCGCCGAGGATCGCCAGGTTGATGTGGCCGCCGCGAATCATCGCGAACGAGTCCGCCGACGAAAAGATCGACGAACCCGCCAGCGTCGTCACGGTCTGCTTGCCGGCGTTGATCATGTCGGCGTCCACTTCGTCCTCGGTCGGGAACGGGCCGATGCCGAGCAGGCCATTTTCCGACTGAAGCCACACTTCCACGCCGGCGGGCACGTGGTTGGCCACGAGCGTAGGCAGCCCAATGCCGAGGTTCACGTAGAAGCCGTCCTGCAGTTCCTTCGCCGCGCGCGCGGCCATTTCGTCACGATTCCATGCCATGGTCGGTCTCCTTCCTCAGTTGCCCGCGGGGTTGCCCGACGCGGCGCGCACGGTGCGTTGTTCGATGCGTTTTTCCGGGTGCGCGTTGAGCACGATGCGCTGCACGAAGATGCCCGGCGTATGGATGGCGTCCGGATCGAGTGCGCCGTTCTCGACGATCTCCTCCACTTCCACCACGGTGATCTTGCCGGCCATCGCGCACATCGGGTTGAAGTTGCGCGCCGTGCGGCGGAAGACCAGATTGCCGGACTTGTCGGCCTTCCACGCCTTCACGAGCGCGACATCGGCCGTGAGCGAATGCTCGAGCACGTAGTGCTTGTCGCCGAACTGGCGCGTTTCCTTGCCTTCGGCGATCAGCGTGCCGAAGCCGGTATTCGTGAAGAACGCCGGAATGCCGGCGCCGCCCGCGCGCAGCTTTTCGGCCAGCGTGCCTTGCGGCGTGAATTCGAGTTCGAGTTCGCCCGACAGATACTGGCGCTCGAATTCCTTGTTCTCGCCCACGTAGGACGAGATCATTTTTTTGATCTGGCGCGTCTCCAGCAGCAAGCCGAGGCCGAAGCCGTCCACACCCGCGTTGTTGCTGATGCAGGTGATGCCCTTCACGCCCGTATCGCGCAGTGCGCCGATCAGCGCTTCGGGAATGCCGCAGAGGCCAAAGCCGCCAACCGCGAATGTCTGCCCGTCCTTGACGATGCCCTCGAGCGCGGCAGCCGCGCTTTTGTAGACCTTGTTCATCAGTGTGTCCCTTCCTCGAATGGAAATCCGCCAATCCGGTTTTTCGCGCGGACGTCGAGCGCGTCCGGATGCTCAATTCTAGTCATGCCCCGGTGGCGTTGCCGTGAAGCCGGTAGCCCGGCCGGGCTGCGCGCACGGGCTCAAAAGAGTCCAGCGAGCTTTGAAATCTGCCCCTCCGATGGGTGCAAAGCGTACGCTGCCCCCCTGTTGCGGCACAATACGCAAAACTACATAAAGCAATACCCGCACCGTCCGCCATGGCCGCTCCAACCCAACCCGTCGAACGCTCCGCTCTCGACTACCAGACTGCGTTCCATCTTGCGCCCATCGGCCTCGTGCTTGCGCGCGAGCGCACCATCGTCGATTGCAACGACCAGGTCGCCGCCATCTTCGGCTGCGCACGCGCGGCGCTGATCGGCCAGTCGTTCCAGGTGCTCTACCCTTCTGCGGACGAGTTCGAGCGCATTGGCGCACGCATCCCGCCGATCATGACGGCGCAAGGCAGCTACGCCGACGACCGCATCATGAAGCGCGCCAACGGTGAACTTTTCTGGTGTCACGTCACGGGGCGCTCGCTCGACCGCACCGAGCCGCACGCGGCAGGCGTCTGGACGTTTGAAGACCTTAGCGCGACGCGCCGCGTGGCTGTCGAACTCACGCCGCGCGAACGCGAAATTGCCGCGCAGCTCGTCACCGGCAAGACCAGCAAGCAGATCGGGCGAATTCTCGATATCAGCCCGCGCACTGTGGATGTTTATCGCGCGCGCCTCATGCGCAAGTACGACACCGGCAACGCCACCGAGCTGCTGCAGCGGCTGCTCGGTCAGTAAAGGCGCGCGCCGCCGGCGCACGCATGCCACGCGAAGCTCAGCCTACCCGGTCGGACTTGACCAATCCCGCATGCTCGATGGTCGCGCGCAACATGTCGGGAATCGGCACCGATTTGCCCGCCGCGTAGTCGATCCACACGCAGCGAGCGTTTCCGCGTGCGTAGAGCGTGTCCGGCTCGTCGGCGCGGCGCAGCTCGAAACCGGTGTCGAAGCTGCTGCGGCCTGGCTGGCCAACCGTCATCGTGCAGATGATGTCGCCCGGGTAATGCAACTGCTTGAGGAATTCCATGGAAGCATTGACGATCACGGGCCCCTGACCGTCGCCGCTCTCTGCGGCCACGCCCAAATGCTCGAACCAGGAAATCCGCACCTGCTCCATGTAGCGGAAATAGACCGTGTTGTTCACATGGCCGAACGCGTCCATGTCGCCCCAACGGATCGGCATGGTCATTTCAAATACGGGGTGGTAGTCACTCATTGCACTTCAACTTCTTGCTGTTGCGAAAAACGGAATGCCGGTCGGCGGCCGGACTCGCCTGCACTCAGGTGAGCCCGAAGCCGTCGTCGGCGGTGATGATCGAACCGTTGATGAACGACGACTCGTCGGCGGCGAGCAGCAGCAGCAGGCCATCCAGGTCTTCGGGCTTGCCAACGCGGTGGCGCGGCAGCATCGAGACGAGCTTTTGCCCCTGCTCCGTCGACCAGTGGTGATGGTTGATCTCCGTGTCGATGTAGCCTGGACAGATCGCGTTCACGTTGATGCCGTGACGCCCCCATTCGAGCGCCATCGCCTTCGTCATATGGACGACCGCGGCCTTGCTGATCGCGTACAGGCCGATTTGCGGCAGCACGCGCAGACCCGCTACCGAAGCAATATTGATGATGCGGTACGCCGGCTTCGGGCCGCCCCCATTGCCGCGCATGATCATGCGCTTGGCGACCTCCTGGGCCACGAAAAAGGCGCCGCGCGTGTTGGTGTCGAACACGTATTCGAAGTCGGCGGGCGTGACGTCCGCGAGCTTTTGCGTCGTGGAGACGCCCGAGTTGTTGACGAGGATGTCGATGGTCCCCGCCTCGGTTTCCGCGTGCGCCACCGCCGAGCGAATGCTCTGGTAGTCGGTCACGTCAAGCGAAACGACGTGAGCCGCGCCCCCGCTCGCCTCGATTTCGGCGCGCAATTCCTTGAGCCGCTCCACGCGGCGGCTTGCCAGCACGACTTTTGCGCCCGCCTGCGAGAGGACCTGGGCGAAGCGCTTGCCGAGCCCGCTGGAGGCCCCCGTGATCATCGCGACCTTGCCTTCCAGATTGATCGAACGGCCCATTTCCGGTTCCTGTTCAGAGGTAAATAAGCGCCAGAGCGCGGCGTGACCGCCACGCCAAATCCGACGCCATATAATAGAACGGTCGTGCTAATGTTAGCCTGTTGGGTTGCGGCACGGGGAACGTTACCCGACAATACGAACCCGAAAAAAGCATTCTAATGGCAAGAGGAGCATTGATGACCCCCGCAAGTCTTTTAGAGCAATACGGTCCACGCGAGTCGATGGAATACGACGTGGTGATCGTGGGTGGTGGCCCCGCCGGGCTGTCCGCCGCGATCCGCCTGAAGCAGCTGGCCGCGGAGAAAGGCGC
>NZ_CAJHCQ010000027.1 GCF_904848665.1 Paraburkholderia hiiakae | reverse complement strand
TCCTTCAACACGGAATGGAGATCAAACCCGGGAAAGACAGAAGCAAACCTCTCTAAAACCGGACATTTCTATTGAGCCGGAGACCAGACATCTCTATCTGGCCATGACATTAATTGTAGCAGCAAAGTAGTAGTGTCGTACTTGGGCAAAGTACAGATGTCGTACCCCGGTCCGATTTGAGGTACACGCTGGCGCGCTTTTCACCGATGCGTGGAGCCGCCAATGGCCTGTACCGGGATGATCACGATGAGCATGCGCGAGCTGGACCGCCTGAAGGCGATCGAGGCAGTCGCCGAGGCACGACTGATGCCCTGGCGTGCGGCCGAACGTTTGCCGGCGGTGCTTCCAGCCAGTTCTCCGCCAGGGCAGTCCCATGCCTGCCACTTGCGCGGATGATCGTCTTTCTTCTGACGGGGCATCGGATCTCCCGTGCAAAGAGAGTCAACGAGTAATTTGCATTGACGGTCAGATTGCCATAGAGCGCTATTGCGTCCGCGAAGATCTTGTTGTGCTTGTTGGGATGGAGATAGACGAGATTGTCCGACTTCTTCGTGTTGTCATTGGTCAGGACGATCTCGTTGAGGCTGCTGTAGGTGTAGACGGTATCCTCATCCTCGTACTGGAAGAACGTTCTGCCGGAGATTCTTTTCGATTTTTCGCTCATGTCCACTTCTGCCTTTGTAATTGAAGTGACAACAGCAACGGCGGCACGATCACGCGCGCCGCTTATGGGCCGCGATGACGCTCGCGGCGGACTTTACGTCGAACGTACTATGGTGCGGTTAGGAAGTCGTGATTGCACTGGCGTTCCCGCCATGCCCACGTCGGCTGCCGCATGGCGTGATCGTGGTGCGCGTGTGTGCGTGTGCCAACGACCGCCCGCAGGCCCGCGAGTGCACGTGCGCGGAGGCGGTTCACCGACAGCGGTCATCATAGTCTGTTTGACTGGGCCGTTGCACATGCAAGCAGTACGCCGCTATGCCGACCGCATAGGCATCTTGCGTTTGCCGGCAGAGGCCTTGACCGACGCGGCGCAGGTGCACGAACGCTGAATGGTTTCAGCTGCTCACCAAAAGCCCAATATCTGGACAACCTCATCGCGCAAGATCTCTGACCGATCGACGCCTCTACCAAAGAACTTACATTTACTTACATAAATGGAAATATGATGCTAAACTCGCGGATCTCAAAAAAGTCCGCCGGCAAACGGCGCTCATGTTCCAGCAGGCGACGTCCAGCGTATTTGACCTTGTGTGCCATACCGAGCCTACCGACCAAGCTGCATGCAACTCCGGTTTCATGTTGAGGAAATCTGTAAAGTCGATAGCTCACTGGCCGTCGCACATCCTTCGGATGCCCATTCTCCGCAGCACCCTGCTGACCGGAAGCGGAATCACATTGCTCATGCGACTGCTCGCCTCGCTTTCGGGGTTGATGCTGACTGCCATGTTGACCCGCATGCTGAGCCGCGACGCGGTCGGCGAATACTTCGTCATGCTTAGTGTTGTGTCAATTGGCGCAACAATCATTGGTTGTGGTCTCAACTTTTCAGTTGTTCGTCTCGTTGCGGAAGCGCAAGCGCTAAAAAATTCCGCGTTGACCAAAGGGGTCATACTCGCGGCGCTCCTTACCGTGGCAGGCTCGGGAACACTGCTCGGCTTGTTGTTCATCTCGGACTGGGGTCTGGCAGCACTGGAGCGACATCTGTTTCAGGCAAGCACCCCGGCGCTGGCAGGGGTGCTTCTGCTCTGGACTCTTGCCCTGGCCTTCCAGACCGTATTTGCCGAACTGTTTCGCGGGATGCAGATGATCCTGCGAGCCTCGATTTTCAGTGGCGTTCTGGCAAGCATGATCACCCTCGTTCTGCTCGCAGTCAGCCGCCTGTTTGTGACGCCGACACTGATGCTCGTCCTCGCCATCGTCGCAATTGGCGCGCTTGTCGGGGCGGCATTGGCCGCCGTGCTGATGTGGCGCGCCACGCGTTCGCTGGAAGGCGCTCCGGTTCTGCAATGGCGCCGGCTCGCGGCCACTTCGCTGCCTTTGTGGCTGACGAACCTGATGCTCGCAATGCTGATGCAAGCCGATCTGTGGATCCTCCATAGCGAGTCCGCCAGTGCGCAAGTCGCGCTCTACGGGGCCGCTACTCGCCTTACCCAGTTCCTCACGCTGCCGCTCCTCGTATTGAACAGCGCGCTGATGCCGGTGATAGCCACGCGTCACACGCTGGGCGAACACGCTCGCCTGCAGCAGCACTTGCGCGGCGCGGCGGCGCTCGCAGCGGCCCCCGCCCTGTTTGCGATTATGGCGTTCATGATCTGGGGTAGGCCCATCCTGCATCTCTTCTACGGTGCCGGCTACGGAGCAGCGATGCCGTTGCTGTTGATCCTCTCGCTCGGACAGTTGGCCAACATTCTCTGCGGCAGCGCCGGCTATACGCTGATGATGACCGGGCATCAGAAGGAAATGATGTGGTACACCGCGGCGGCCGGTGCGCTGATGATCGGACTGGCTTTGGTGGTGGTGAAGCCGTTCGGTGCGATCGGCGTGGCATGCGCCGCGGCTCTCTCTCTTTGCCTGCAAAGTGTCGCTATGTGGGTGCGGGTCAAGACCGCACTCGGTATCTGGACTCACGCGCCGTTACGACTCTTGTTGCGCCCGTTTACTGCCATGAGGGCATTGCAATGACACTGCCCCGAGTCACACTGGTGGTACCGGTTTTCAACGGTGCCGAACATGTGGTTGAGACCGTCGAATCCCTGCTCGCGCAGACCTATTCGAACCTGCAGTTGATCGTAATCGATGACGGCTCGACCGACGCATCCTGGCAGTTGCTGGCCCCCTATGCGGACCGCTGCACGTTGATCCAGCAAGCCAATCAGGGGCAATCGGTCACGCTCAATCGCGGCTGGGACATGGCCGAAGGTGAACTGCTCGGCTATCTCGGCGCCGACGACCTGCTGGAACCCACTGCAGTCGCAGAACTGGTTAGGGCGTTCGAAAGGTCTCCTGAGCACGTTCTCGTGTATCCCGACTACTGGCTGATCGATCAAAAGTCGCGTCGTTTGCGGGCCGTCGAGGCGCCTGCGTTCAACTATGAGGACATTGTCCTTAAATGCGTTTGCCCCGTCGGCCCCGGAGCGCTGTTTCGCCGGGACGTCTATCGCCGTGCCGGTGGCTGGGATGCACTGCTTCGCCAGATCCCCGACTACGAGTTTCTGATGCGGCTTGGGCTGTTCGGATCTGCGCTTCAGGTCCGGAAGCTGCTCGCAAGCTTCCGCGTTCATGAAGGCTCGCAGTCATTCGCGGTATCCAGCGAGGCTCGCACCGCCGAATACACCTATGTCATGCAGCGCTATTTCGCGCGCCCTGACGTTCCGGAGGCACTGCGCGTCGCGCGCCCGCGTGCCGAAGCACAAGCACTGATCCTGATGGCGCGGCTGCATCTGCGTGCGCAGCGCTTTGTTCGCGGCGCGGTGTGCATTTGCCGGGCAATCCGGCTCAACCCCACTGTGCTGCTCCATCTAGCCAGCCTGGCATTGTTGGCGAATGGCCTGGTGGGGCGCCCGCTTCACTACATCAGGCAGCTTCGAATGAATCTAATTGGCAGAAGAAGGAAGTCGCTTTGAAGAGTGCTTTGCAAATTCCGGCCGTTTCCGCGGCTGCCGGCGCCATGTCATCGCGTGGCAAGTGGCTGGCGGGGTGCGCCGTCGGCGCATGGTTGCTACTTGTCATCGTCACGCTGTTCGCCTTCTCCGGCAGTCTGCTTACGCTGCTCATGTTTCATTTGAGCTGTGCGCTCATGCTCGGACTGGCGTTCCCGCGTCCGCGCGTGTTTGCGTATACGTTCCTCGCGGCGTTCCTCTTCCTCGGCTTCTGGGCCAAATTCGTTGTTCACCAGATTTTTCAATACCCGTTCATTGAGCCGATAGGTGACTTCGCCGCGACTCCTGCCCAATGGGATCGTGCGTTGGCTGCAGCGGCGAGCGCAGCGCTCGGCGCTGCGCTGTTCCGTTTGCTGCATCTGCTGCGAGTACGCCAGGCGGCCGTGGCCCTACCGGTTGCAAGTTTGCAACCGCGCTGGTATGCGCGTGCGCCTTTGCGCGCCTGGACCCTTCTACTCGCGTTATCGCTTGCTTTGTACGCCTGCAATTTCCATTGGGCGTTTTATCAAACCGGGGTCAACCCCCGCCACCTGCTCCCATTCAAATTGAACGCGGTGTCCGCTTGGGCAGCCTATTGCGGAATTGGTCTCATCTTCATGCTATTTGCCGACTGGGAGTCGCAGCGCAGGCCGCGATACACCTGGCCACTGGTTCTGAGCCTGTGCGCGCTAGGCATCGCGATGTCGGTCTCGCTGGCCAGTCGTGCAAGCATGCTGTTCATCATTGCCACGCTGTTGCTCGCCTGCGTCGACGGACAGCCAGTACGCATCTCGGTGCTTTGGCAGCGGTGGAGCTGGCGGCTGCCGCTTACGCTGGCCCTGGCATTCGTGGCGAGCCTGACGCTGGTCTCCGCCGTGCGGCTGCAGGTCTATGAAGTACCGCAAGCGCCGGCAGTCGCTGTCGCTCGCACGGAGCAACCCGCGTTGCCGCCGGCGCCTGTAGCCAGTGTGACCACTCCCGTTTCCGCGGTTGCGCCACAGGCATCAGTCCCACCGGTCGCTCAGCAAAAGCTTCAGATGGACGCACCACATATGGTTCGACAGGTCATGCTGCTGAGCGTCGACCGATGGATCGGGCTGGAGGCCATGCTCGCACTCTCCGCGTCGCACGAGCAAAGCATCGCGCTGTTCGTACGCGGCCTGAAAGAAGATCCTGCCCTGGGTGTTAAAGCCCTCTATCAAAGACTTTCCCACACGCAATACCAGTTTCAGCCAGATTTCACGTATCTCACCTTGCCCGGTGCGCCGGCAGTACTGTTCTATAGCGGCTCACTGCTTGTCGTCCTGGTAGGGATGTTTGCCCTCACCGGGCTGGTCGTGGGAGTCGAAGCGCTGGCCATGTGGAGCACACGCAGCCCTCTGCTTGCGGCCTTCCTCAGCGTTCTGCTGGCCAATTCCATCTGCCAGATGAGCTTCCCTCGCCTCGGAGCGATCTTCGTCGTTATGAGCAGTGTCGCCATCTTCCTCCTCGGCCTGCTCCTGCGCGGGTTCCGCGAGGTGGGTACGAAGTGAGCATGCAAGCAGGACTGACGGTGGGGGTGACGGGAGCCCGCGGCTTCATCGGTCGCCACCTTGTCGCCACGTTACTGGAACGTCCGGGAACCCGTGTGCGCGTGCTGAGTCGCGAGAGCACGGGTCCCGATGCGTTTCCCCCAGGCGCTAACGTCGACGCTTTCATCGGCGATCTCGGCGACGCTCGAAGTCTGTCTGGGTTTCTCGACGGGCTCGACTACCTGATCAATCTCGCGCACCCTGAAACGTCCACGGACGCCGCTGCCGAAGCGCTCTGCGACCAACTCGTGGATGCCTGCTGCACCGCATCGGTTCTGCGCTTCATACACGTCAGCACGGCAACGGTGGTCGGCACGACACCGGCTAAACGCGTCGACGAAACTACGCCATGTTGCCCCGCGAGTGACTACGAGCGACGCAAGTGGCTGATAGAACAACGCCTCACCAAAGGGCTCGCCGGCCGGATCGATTTCGCGGTACTGCGTCCCACTGCTGTGTTTGGACCGAATTCGCGGAATCTGCGCAAGCTCACGCAAACCATCGCATACGGTCCGCCATGGAAACGCCACCTGCTGCGCTTCATTCACGGACGTCGGCGCATGCATCTGCTACCCGTTGAAGATATGGTGCGGGCCATCATGCAGCTGCTCGCTTCGACACACGAACTCGCCGGCCAGACTTATCTCGTTGCCTGCGACGATCATGCAGACAATCACTACCAGGCCGTCGATGCCCTGCTCGGCGAGGCAATGGGCAAACCGTTACCCGAGCGCTCCGCAGCGTTGCCCAGCAGCCTGCTGAACCTGGGGTTGCGCGCAGCAGGCCGGTCGCAGAGTGAGCCTTCGTTGCATTTCGATGAAAGCAAGTTGCGCGCTTTCGGCATTCGCAGCGGCGTTGACTTCCGCGAAGCGGTGCAACGTTTCGCGCGCGGGTACGGCGACAGTGCGGGTGAACGGGAATGAACGTACTCCTTGTGTGCGACGCGATCGATCCAGCGCTCGGAGGTGGAACGGCAGAGCGTACGTTCCAGATGGCATTGGCGTTGCGAGCCGCGGGTGTGCAGTGTGCGCTGATCGCAACCTCCACGGCACTCGGCGAGCGCAGACGGGCGGAATTACGCGGATTCGACACGCTGCTGCCGCGCAGCTTGAGCAAACGCTTCTTCGTGCCGCTCGTATCGCCCCTCAAGATCGCCACGATGATTCGCCGGGCCGACATCGTTCATATCACCGGGCACTGGAGCTGGCTTGGCGCACTCGTGGGGACGCTCGCAAGGTACTACAAGAAACCGTACGTCTATTGTCCCGCCGGATCACTGCCTGTCTACGGCCGTTCGGCACTCATCAAACGCCTCTATAACCGTATCTGCGGCAATCGCCTCGTGCGCCACGCGGCCTGCTGCATGGCGATCGTCGAACTGGAGCGTGCGCATTTTCACGCGTACGGTGTGGGCGACGAGCGCATCGCGTTGCTTGCCAACGGCGTTTCAACTCAGGTGCCCGATGGCCTCGATGCGCAGCGCGCACGCACACGATATGGCATCGGGAATGCGCCGCTTCTGCTGTTCCTCGGCCGCCTGAACGTCATCAAGGGCCCCGATCTGCTAGTCGAGGCCTTCGGCGCACTCGCCGCGCGTCACCCGCACGCGCGGCTACTGCTCGCCGGACCCGATGCAGGGCTCGGCGATTCGCTGGCTAAACGAATCGCCAAACTGGGGCTGCAAGAACGCATTCAGTTCACCGGCCACCTGGAGGTACGTGAGAAGTTCGAACTGCTCCAGGCGAGCGACCTGCTCGTGATTCCGTCGCGCCAGGAAATGATGTCGCTCGTCGTCCTTGAAGCCGGGCTTGTCGGTACGCCAGCACTGCTGACCGATCAGTGCGGATTCGATGACGTCGAGCGGATAGACGGCGGCAGAGTAGTAGCGGCCAATGCCAGCGCGCTGGCCGTCGCGCTGGACGAGCTGCTCAGTACGTCCGAGACGCTCCCTGTAATGGGAGCAAGGTTGCAGCAATTCGTTGTACATAACTATACGTGGGACAGCCTGATCCGCGAATGCGTCGCGCTCTATGCACGGCTGCTGGACGGTGCGCTTCCAGGCCGATCTACTCAGGAACATTAAAAAAAGCATGTTTAAAGATAAGACCTTATTGATTACCGGCGGAACGGGGTCGTTCGGCAACGCGGTATTGAGCCGCTTTCTGGACAGTGATCTGGCGGAGATTCGAATCTTCAGCCGGGACGAGAAGAAGCAGAACGACATGCGTCTGCGTTATTCGAGTTCGAAACTGAAGTTCTATCTGGGCGACGTGCGTGACTACCAGAGCATGCTCGGTGCGATGCGCAATGTCGACTATGTCTTTCACGCAGCGGCGCTCAAGCAGGTACCGTCTTGCGAGTTTTATCCCATGGAAGCGGTCAAGACCAACGTGATGGGCACCGAATGTATGCTCAACGCGGCGCTCGCCTGCAACGTCAGCCGGGTTGTCGCGCTCAGCACGGATAAGGCTGTCTATCCGGTGAGCGCGATGGGCATTTCGAAAGCCCTGATGGAAAAAGTTGTGCTGGCGAAAGCCCGCACGCTCGACAACTCGAACACCGTGGTTTGCACGACCCGTTACGGAAACGTGATGGCATCGCGTGGTTCGGTGATTCCGCTGTTTATCGAGCAAATTCGTGCAGGCAGGCCACTCACGCTTACCGATCCATTGATGACGCGCTTCATGATGACGCTCGAGGAAGCCGTGGAACTGGTGATGTACGCGTTCGATCGCGGCACGAATGGCGACATCTTCGTGCAAAAGGCGCCCGCCGCGTCGATCGGTACGCTGGCGCGTGCTTTGTGCGAACTCTTCGACGTTCCGGATCATCCGATCATCACGATCGGCACACGGCATGGCGAAAAGCGCAGCGAAGCGCTCTTGAGCCGGGAGGAAATGGCGCAATCTCAGGATCTCGGTCGCTACTACCGAATCCGGCCGGATACTCGCGATCTGAACTACGCGAAGTTCTTTGAGGAAGGCGAAACGCTCATCACGCAGGCGGACGACTACAACTCCGACAACACGCGTCAACTGGATATCGAGCAAACCAAAGCGATGCTGCTCAAGCTGCCTTATGTGCAGTCAGTCTTGAACGACCTCCCTCAGGAACTGGAGGTCTAAGGCATGCCGATTGTTCTCGTTGCCGGAGCAAGCGGCATGCTCGGCTACACACTGTTGCGGCATCTGCCGGCAAACGGCGACTTCGAGGTGCACGGTACGTTGCGAGGCGCCGCTCTGCCTGGCGGTTATCCAACACCACCCGGTGTACGGCTCCATACCGGCATCGACGCAACCGACCCACAGGGACTCTTCGCGTTGATCGAGCGTCTGAAGCCGGACGTGGTTATCAACTGCATCGGCCTGATCAAGCAACTCGAACAAGCACATCGCCCCGCCGCGGCCATTGCGATCAACGCGTTGTTTCCGCATCAGCTTGCCGCGCAGTGCAGCCTGAGTGGCAGCCGCCTGATTCACATTTCCACCGACTGTGTGTTCGCCGGAACGCAGGGCTCGTATCGTGAATCCGACAGCTGCGATGCCGACGATCTCTACGGACGCACAAAACGTCTAGGTGAGGTTGACTACGACGGCCACCTGACATTGCGCACCTCGCTGATCGGACACGAACTGACTAGCAGAGTCAGTCTCGTTGACTGGTTCCTGTCGCAAACGGGGATGGTTCGCGGCTTTACGAGCGCAATATTTTCTGGACTGCCAACGGTAGAAGTCGCTCGCGTGTTGAAGATGTTCATTTTGCCGCGCCGTGACTTGCAGGGGCTCTTCCACCTGAGCGTCAACGCGATAGACAAGGATCGACTGCTGAGGCTCGTCGCCGAGGCTTACGGCCATGACGTGCCGATCATGCAGACCGACACGCCGAAGATCGATCGCTCGCTCGACTCGACGCGACTGCGCGACATTAGCGGTTATCGCCCACCCGTATGGGAAACACTCGTCGCAGATATGCACGAGGACTATCTGCAAGGTTACGCGGATTTCAGACAGCCGCTGAGGAGCACCAATGAAACGGCTTAAGGTAATGACCATCCTCGGCACGCGGCCGGAGATCATCCGGTTGTCGAGAGTCATGGCACGGCTCGATGAGCATTTCGACCATCGTATCGTCCATACCGGGCAAAATTACGACTACGAGCTCAACGAAGTCTTTTTCAACGAACTCGAAGTCCGCAAGCCAGATTATTTTCTCGATGCGGCGCGCCCTTCCCCTGCGGCGACCATCGGCCAGGTTATCACCGCGATCGACGAGGTACTCGAGGCCGAAGCGCCCGACGCGGTATTGATACTGGGCGATACCAACAGCAGCCTCGCCGCGATCTCGGCGAAGCGTCGCAAGATTCCTATCTTTCATATGGAGTCCGGTAACCGTAGCTTCGATCAACGCGTTCCGGAAGAGATCAATCGCAAGATCGTCGATCACATATCGGATATCAACCTCACGTACAGCGACATCGCGCGGGAGTACCTGCTACGCGAAGGGCTGCCACCCGACCGTGTCATCAAGACCGGTAGCCCGCTGCGAGAAGTGCTCAAGTTCTATCAGCCAAAAATTGAAGCTTCGACGATTGTCGATCAGCTCGATTTGAAGCCGAATCAGTTCTACGTCGTCAGCGCGCATCGCGAAGAGAATGTCGATTCGCCCATCCGCTTGCGAAATCTCGCTGATCTTCTGACGCGGATCGCGGCGGATACCGGATTTCCGGTGATCGTGTCGACCCATCCGCGCACGCGCAAACGCATCGAAGCGCTGGGCCTCACGTTCGGCCCGGGCGTGCGTCTGATGAAGCCGTTGGGTTTCATCGACTACGTGCGACTTCAGTCCGATGCGCGCGCGGTGCTGTCCGATAGCGGCACAATCACCGAGGAATCGTCGCTACTGAACTTCCCCGCCCTGAACCTGCGGGAAGCACACGAGCGACCCGAAGGCGTCGAAGAAGGCGCCGTGATGATGGTCGGGCTTTCGGTCGAACGCGTGCTGCAGGGACTCGAGATTCTCGATAAGCAGCAGCGCGGCGACGTGCGGCAGTTGCGGCTCGTCGCGGACTACTCGCCGGAGAATGTGTCAGACAAGGTGCTGCGCATCATCCTCAGCTATACCGACTACGTTAACCGGACGGTCTGGCACAAGAGCACTGTCGATCCGTTATGCGAATCCTGATCCTCAGCCAATATTTCTGGCCAGAAAATTTCCGCGTCAATGAACTGGCGCAAGAGCTCGTCGAACGCGGACACCAGGTTACGGTACTCACTGGCCTGCCCAACTATCCCGGCGGCGCAGTCTACGACGATTATCGCCATGATCCGGCTGCTTTCAGCCGCTTCAATGGCGTCGAAATCATTCGGGTTCCTCTGGTTCCTCGCGGAACTGGAGCAATCCGGTTGATACTCAACTACTTGTCGTTCGCGGCAAGCGCGTCGGTGCTGGGCATCTGGAAGCTGCGCGGACGCGCATTCGACCGCATCCTCGTCTATCAACTGTCTCCCGCGACCATCGGATTTCCGGCTGTCATCCTTCGCCGCATCAAGCGCGCCCCCACGCTATTCTGGGTCCAGGATCTCTGGCCGGACACCCTGGAAGCTGTGGGCGTTGTACGTTCGCGCTTTCTTCTGCGATTCGTGGACCGGTGGATGCGGTGGTTCTACGCTCATACGGATCATCTTCTCGCCCAGTCTCGGGCCATGATGCCGCGACTGCGTGAGCAGGCGCCCGCTCGGTTACCACTGAGCTACCTGCCGAACTGGGCAGAGACGCAGCGGACCAAGCCAGTCGCGCTGCCTGCAGGGCCGGTCGCCAGGACCAACACGTTCAAGATTTTTTATCTTGGCAACTTGGGCGAAGCGCAAGACTTTCCGGCCGTCCTCGAAGCAGTCGAACTTCTGCGTGAGCGCGATGATATCGAGTGGTGTCTGGTCGGCGACGGCCGACAGGCGGGCTGGATTCGTGACGCAATCGAAACGCGAGGGCTCAAGTCACGAGTCCGTCTGCTGGGTGCCTTTCCATCCGAAGTGATGCCCCGCTTTCATCGCGAGGCCAACGCGCTGCTGGTGTCGCTCAAACGTGATCCGCTGTTCGCCATGACGATCCCGAGCAAGGTGCAATCGTATCTCGCAGCAGGCGTTCCCATTGTCGGCATGCTTGACGGAGAAGGCGCGCGCGTGATTCTCGAAGCGCGCGCCGGATTCACGTGCCCCGCGGGCGACAGCCGCGGACTGGCCGACGCCGTCGTTGCGCTCGTCGGCATGGCACCTCAGCAACGGGCAGAGATGGGGCACGCGGGAAAGGCGTACTGCCGTCAGGAATTTGAATTCCCGATGCTGGTCGACCGGATCGAGACGTTGCTTCGAACTGTTACGCCGCACAACCGAAAGCTTTTTCGCAAACAACATGGTGTTGCCGCCCTGCCCATGCAGGACGCCGCGAGCACCGGGGCTCAAGTCGCGCCAGCCGCGCCCTGGCTTTCGCAGAAGGACACACCCAGCGCCATTGACCCGTTAGTCGCCCCCAGTCAACCAGGTCAGCTAGAAGAAGAGATGCCGGTGCAGTGACGTGACAAACAGGACGCTCATCAGGGTGTCGTGTTTGTCACTGGTCTCGCCCAGGCTACAGCGTGTTGTCAATTCGACAAAGCTAGACGATCGTCGGTATTGGCCGTCTTTCTCCTGATTCTTGCTCCCGGAATTTCAATCAGCTTGTAGCTGATACAAGCGAGCGGAATCACGGCGATGTTTATCAAAACGGCGATTGAAAATTTTGCCGGCGAGCTCAGGGACGGACCGTGATATCGGTAGAAGTTCTCCAGAGCGGGTGTCATAACAAGATAATGCAGCATATAAATGCTAAAACTGACCTGACCGAGCATTTTCAGCGGTTGCGAGGTCAAAATGCGGGGGCCGGCAAAAAATATGCAATAGAAAATTCCGAACGACATCAGCAGATGCCAGTACGTGTAGTAACCATCCGTGTTTGCCTCCAGGATGACCAGAATTACCGCAATGGCGCAAAAGGCGACTTTCCACGGCTTCGAAAGCACAGGCGTTCTCTCCGCGAGCAGGGCCACGATGACACCCGGAGCAAAAAATGGCCAGATCACTTCCGGCGATTCGGCGAAGGCATAGGTGCCGAGCGAAAGGATTGTCACCATTGCCAGACCGCAAGCGACTCTGGAGCGCCTGCATATAAAAAAGAGCACTGGTAGACTGATATAGAATCGCCATTCATAAGGAAGCGACCAGGCAACGCCAATCAACGGTAACGCGTTGTACCCTTGCACCTCGATATCTTTAATGCCTCCAAGCGTTCCATATAACACTATGTTAAGCGACTGCGAAGTCAGCTTGCCAAAGGCCTCAGACGGATAAGGAGAATAGTACAGGCAAAAGAAGATGGTAGCCGCCGACGCAAACAGGTACAGCGGCATGATTCTTCGAATCCGTTGTATGTAGAACGACCGGAAATCCAGCTTTCCACTCAGCGCCCGCCTTGTGAATAAAAATGCGGTTATGGCGAAAAAAACCTGGACCGCCAAGGCGCCGATCCTGTTCGCAACCTCTGGCAATTGAGTGAAGCCAAAGAAAACGAGTAGATGTTGATTAATGTGACATGTGCTGACTGCAATGGCAAGAACTCCCCGGAGACCATCGAGAAATTCATATTTGCGGCTCTCTTCCTGTATTTTAAAAATCCTGCCGAATGGCAAAATAATCAATACAGCCAGTGCAAATGACGTGACATAAAACAGGATTTGTATTTTTGCAAACAACATGCTCTTTTCGTCTTGCTCGTTAAGCTGCGAGGTCTGGGAGTGTGACCTGCTTTGAGCAGCTCGCACCGGGCGACGACGCTTTCTAATTGACCTTATCCCTCTATTATGCCTCAGCGTCGCCCTCACGTTCCAGCGCCGCAACGAGCCGAGTGACAGCGCGCACCACGAGGGTGCCGACTTGAATCAGGCCCTTCCCGAAGTCAGTGCAAAAATTTCTCAACTCATCCCATCTCGCTGCGAAGCAACCCACGCCTCGATACGCGGCAGCAACGCCTCGCGCCTCGCCAAACTCGCCGGCGGCCAATACTGCTTCCGATCGTAATAAACCGGCACCGCAGGCGTCGACTCCGGCAACACCACCCACGGCTGCTTCGAAACAGTAAAGATATGGATATTGGGCGGCAACAGATCTGGATTATCCAGCGTGCCGACCCGAACGAATGCAATGAGCGGCCCAGCGCCGGCGTAATGACTCCAGAGCGCCACCGAACACTTCGGGGAGCGCCCGATCTGCTGCCCGCGTCCGCTTTCGGAAGGCGTATCGACCCAGGCAAGGTTGCCGCTCAGCAATTCGACCTGGTCGCCTTCGATCATCGCGTTGAGTGCGAACGACGCACCGGTCTCGCGCTGGCACCAGCGGCAATGGCAACAATGAACGAAAAGCGGCGAAGAAAGCAGGCGATAGCGAATGAACCTGCAGTCGCAACCGCCTTCGATGGGATAGTCAGGCGCGCCAGTCACTTAGAATCTCCCGGCAGGCATGGCAACACCGGCATGGGCATCCCTGCTGCCTGCCCTCAGTTTCGCACCCCTACCTTTCAAATCCGTTGGCCCACAGGTCTTCATGCGGGCATTTCCACCCGCTCACCTTCGACGGCCTCAGACCTTCATTCCCGGCAGATTCAGCGAAGCGGTGTTGCCGCCATCCACCGGAAGCGCCTGACCTGTCACATAGCTGGCGTCGTCGCTCGCAAGAAACGCGATGGCGGAGGCCACTTCCTCCGGGCGCCCAGGACGGCGCAACTCGCACCGGTAGCCGAGTCGGTCCTCTTTGTTCTCTGCGCGCGCACGTTCGAACACCGGGGCCGTCATACCCGTTTCGATCAGCCCGGGGCACACCGCATTGACGCGGATATGCCACGGCGCAAGAGCGCATGCGCTCGTCATGGTGAGGTTGATGACCGCCGCCTTCGAGGCGCTGTATGCGTTCCCGCCCGCGCCCGAGCGCACACCGGCCACGGAAGCGGTATTGACGATCGCGCCACGGCTACGCTCGATCATCGTGCGCGAGGCCCATTTGGTGAAATGCACAACGCCCATCAGATTGACCGCGAGGATTTGCTGCCAGACATCCGTGCGCGTTTCACTAACGGGTGAATAGTCGCCGCCTGCGATACCCGCGTTATTGCACAACACGTCGATGGCGCCGAAGCGACGCAACACCTGGTCGACGGCGTTCGCCACGTCGTCTTCATGCGCGACGTCGAGACCGGCGTACCAGACGCGCGCACTCTCCATGCTTTCGGCCGCAGCGGCAAGCGCGTCGGCATTGCGGTCGAACAGGGCAAGCGTCGCGCCCTCGTCATAGAGCCGCCGGGCCGTCGCCCGGCCGATGCCGCTGGCCGCGCCGGTGACGATGGCCACCTTGTCCGTGAAACGCATAGTGCACTCTCCGTTCGGATTCCAGATCATCTGCCCTGGCGCTGCTCGTTCAGCAATATCGCCGCGACACAGACAGGTTTGGGCAAGCCCTCGCACTCGACGGTCGCCTCGACCGTAATCTGGAGACCGCGCCAAAGCGGGGGCTCTATGCCGCGATATCGTGAGCGCGATCATTGCCAGCGAGCGGCGGATACCATCGCTCGAAGCATGATCGCAACTGCTCATTCAGAACGGCCGTCCTCACCTGCAGAAGGCCTTGCGCATGAGCGGGTCGCCACGCCATCTGCTGCCGCTTCACAAAGCGCTTGCTGACCACCTGGTTGACCGCCGACTCGACGAAGCTCGAGGTGATCGGCTCGCCATGACGGTAGCGGTCTCCGTAGTTCACGATAAAGCGCTGGTTGTTCTCGAGGTAACCGATGAACTCCTCTACTCTGGCCAGCAGCCTGGCCTCCTCGGGACAGTCATCCGTGGCGAGCTCCCAGCCCAGGCTTTCAAGCCGCTGCAGCGCCGGATAAGGGCAGCCGTGCCACAGGTGCCACTTTGCACTGCGCAGCTTATCGATCAGCGTGTCGACACATGGCCGTTCGTTGCGGCCCCGTAATCCCTTGATCATCTGTTCGAGATTCTGTACCCGCATGGCGACGTGAAACCAGTCGAGTACCCTCTCGCCGCAATCGCCAAAGTCGAGCTGGGCGCGGCGAACGGTGTCGCCGCCGTCGGACAGGAAAGTTATCGGCTGGTCCGCGCCGACGCCTTCCTGCGCAAGAAACGCCAGCATCCGATCGGCAGGCTCGGGCTCGAGTGTGTGAACGTAAGCGAAGCTGTGTCCGCGACCGTCATCGCGCAGTGATTTTCCGACGATGACCTCGAACCAGCCGTCCTGTCGACTGCTGTGTCCAGCAAGCCGGATATAGCCGCCGTCGATCCCGACGGCGCGTACTGAGGTGTGCTGCGGAATAGCGCATCGGCCAGCGGGCAGATCGACGTATCGCCGTTGCTCACAGGCGACCGTTGCCTTCGAACTCTCAAGGCGACCACCCAGTGTGGCGACGCGCCGCCGGATCGTGGTGGCCGCGAGCACATGCTCAAGCGGTAACACCTCCTCCAGTACCCGGACGCTCAGCCCATAGGACATCAGCGCGGCAAATTTCGCCTCGAGATACTGCAGTTCGGGGCTCGTCCGCTCACACAGGCAACTGGCCAGTGGACTGACGGACCGTCGCCCCGCTCCGGAACACCGGCACTGATACAACCGAGGGCTGTCGATCGATAGCCGGCCAAACACCGAGCGGCAAACCAGGCGATGGTGGCCCTTGACGGTCAAACGGGAGCCGCACTCCGGGCACACGCTCAGCCGCGCAATCGCTTCAGCGGCCTGCGCGTCAATCATCGAGCGCTGCAGCCGGCCCAGCAGCGCCTTCGCCTCCTCAAGATGCAAGCCGAGAGAGCCCGCATCGAAGCCTTCCCGTTGGAAGCGGGCTATCTCCGTAATGTTCGCCTGCTCGTCGACCTCAGTCTGAACCACAATCTGCACGCTGATCTGCATCGCAGCCTCCTGCCCGGCACGTCGCCTAGGCGGTCAGCTTGCCGCGCAAGCGTCTGCAGCCGTTCATTCGCCGCCCGACGGTCGAAACACCGATCCAGCCAGATCAGCCATTCGTCCGCCTCAACGCGTAGATCGTTAACGTCAATCTGGCCTTCGCGTAAAGTCTCGATCCACTCGAAAAATTCGTGCTCGCCATGAACTTCCAGTGCGTTCATGTATCTTTCGGGACCTCCGGTGTCTTCTGGCGGGCAACGCCCGGCGCCCGCGACGCAGCGCGGCAGCTGGCTTGATCGCTGGGCGCACGTGCGCCGCTCGACGCGCACGTCATGTAACCACCACGAGGTGAAGTCGCAGAGGTACGCAAAAGCGCTCATGTTCGTGCAGGCCAAACGCCGCGAGGGACAGGGTGTCGGGTCCGTCGAAGAATTGCAACGCGCCGTCGCGATGTTCGCCGTAACGCCATCGGCGGATGACAAACCGGTGCAGGGGTTCGTCGTTCCAGCCCATGGCGAGCTGCATCACCTGATGCAACTGCGCAATCGTGATCTGCTCGGGAATCAGGAGCCGCCGCCAGACAGGCGGGCTGACCCCGCGTAGACTGATTCGCAACTGGAGAACAGAAATCGATTCGGAAGAGTCGGAGTCCATCGAAGCACTATAGACACATCCTTGAGTCATATTCGCAGACCCGATTCCAGCCCCCGCTTTGGCGCGGTCTCCCGACCGCAGCTGGTCTCGTAATTCTCGCGCTGCTCGCGAAGCGGGCTGTTCGCCTTAGCGAACACGAGAATCTTCGTTCCCTGGCGGCGAGTCGCGCCAGAAACGTCCCAACGGGGGTGGGCAGCAATGGGGCATCGAACAGGCTCAAGTTCTCCTCGAAAATTCGACGTTTGACCGAGCCATTGAGATAATCCTTCTTATCACAAGATGCATGTTTTTCTATCAAACTAAGCGATTTCAAAAAACGCCGGATGTAGTCGCACGCCCCGCCCTCCGCTGAACCTGTCGGCTTTCCCGGTGCCGGTGAACTCGCAATCCTCAACTCCAGCGAGATGAACGCGCAGCGCCTGCGCTTCGCGTCAGTCCAGGCGTTTCATCTGTCGACCCTCACGTTCGCCCCACTCACTCGCGACGGCGCTAGAGCCGATATAAGAAAATTCCGGTTCGCGAGGCGTAGAATACGCCCTTCATTCAACGCGTCCGGATCCGGGCGCGTCGCCACCAATACCCTGAAAATTCAGGCTCTGGGTGTGTCGTTGGTTGGCGAGCTGGCCGGAGCGGGCGAACAAGCTAAGGCGTTATCAGCTTGACGGCAAGAAGAAACGAAGCGCTCCATTTGGCTTTGTATAAGGATGTTCTCCATGCAGCCAGGCACCGGGATATGGGCGTCTTGCCTGGGTGGCTCGTCAGGCGTGGGGAAGCGTGCGTAGTACGGCATCAACTGACTAGTGAACGAAAGAAACATGCAAACCGTTGCGGTACTCGACTTCGAAACAACCGGGCTTTCGCCGAATCTGGGCGACCGCGCTACCGAGATCGCCGTCATCCTTCTGCGTGACGGCCAGATTGTTGATCGTTACCAGAGCTTGATGAACGCAGGACGACGCATCCCGTCCGATGTCGTTGCTCTCACCGGCATCACGAACGACATGATTGCATCGGCTCCTCCTGTATCGAAAGTCATGAGGGAATCTGCAGCGTTTGTCGGAAACCATCCCGTCGTTGCCCACAACGCCGGTTTCGATAAGCGGTTTTGGCAGGCAGAACTTGGGCTGCTTGGAGTGCCAGCGGAGCATTCATTTGCTTGCACGATGCTCGTCGCCAGGCGGGTCTACCCACGCGCCCAGAGTCACCGCCTGGCTAGCTTGGCGGAGATGCTTCAGTTACCGAAATCGGGTCGTGCTCACCGGGCGATGGTTGACGCTGAGGTCACCAGCCATCTATGGTGCCGATTGCAGCACGACATCGCTCAAACTTACGGGCTCAAGCGAATCGATCACGCCCTCATGGCTCGATTGCAGAAAACCGGCAAGGCGAAGGTTGCGACATTGCTGGGTTCGCTGTCTAACGACTGAGCCCATAGCGCCCAACAACCTGGACATGACCTGTCATAAAGCACCAGCGCGAGTACGAAAGCGCAGGACGACAGGAGGGTTGGCCGGCAAACGCAAAAAATCCGCCGCATCTCGACGTAATACACTGATTCAGCGTGAAAAAATGCAATTTGCAATGCGGGGTGGCGAGCAGCTCTTACAGGCAATGTCGAAGAGGGGATCAAGAATCGTTCGATCGCTACTGGGTCGCGATCTTCGGGTAGCAGTTCTCCCACGAAACGGCCACTCGATCGCCGGCGTTGTGGGAGAGCAGCGTAACACTGATGGCTGGCGTGCCCACTACGATCGGCGACCTGATCGGTAATTGCGGGTTGCCTTATCAATGTCACGTATCCGGCACGTGGATCTAGAGTGAGCGGCTGATGAACCGCGCTTTGATTGCGTCAATGCGCGCCCATCTGGAACGTCGGGGAAGGGCCATTTATCGATTCCTTGAAAACGTCGGGAGCGGGGATCGTTGATCCCACGCTCCTGCAACACGAGTGCCGTAAAACGTCAAGGCGTAGAAGTGTCGTCGCTCTGATTCTGGACGAACACTTGTTGCATCTCTTTGTTGAGCCCCTTGAACCGGTAAATCCGCTTTGTCACTTTGCTGCCTTCTCCACCCAAACCCAACGTTCCGGTGCCTCCCTCAGCGTCCACCGTGAGCCCCACATTGCCCTTTCCCGACACGTTATAAAACTCTTCGATTTCGACTTCTTCCGCGTTATCGATTCGTCTTGCGATTGCCAGTTCCTGCGCAACGCGCGCCTGGTGCTGAGCAAATTTCATCTGCAAATCCTGCTTCGCAACTTCGGCGCGCAGTTCATCGACACCTTGCGCGGAGGCTTTGGCAACGGCATTGGCTGCCAGTTCAACGCCCTCCACGACCAGCCACGCAGTTGGATTTGCGTATTTCAGGGCGGACTTCGCCATGTCCCATGCGGCCATGCTCAACCTCGTTTTGTTTGTCAATTAGCCGGCGATATCGTACCGATCCGACGATCAAGGAACGAACGCGCGCTCATTCACTAAAATGCGACGTCTTGAAACGCTAGCGTCAACGCCGCCCAGTCGCTTCGGTCCTTATCGCTCGCGCCCAACTTCGCGCGCAATTCGCTGCGACGCGCTTCCACAGGCTGCAAATCCTCTAGCTGCACGTGCGCAATCACATCGGTCACACTTTGCATCAGCCCCGAGTAAAGCTGCGAGTACGCTTCATCGAGCCACTGGCCGCGCTGCAACGTCCGGTCCTGGCTCTCCTGCACGTCACGCTCCTCGCCGTAATAGTCGACGGCAACTTCCGCCAGCACGGCAACCACCTGAATCACGGGAGCGGCCTTGTCGGCCCAACGGCCAAGCGTCTTGGTCCAGCGGCCCTTGAGGCCTGGAATCTTCAGCTTGCGGCCGAACTCCAGCAGCGTTTGCACATGCTCCTTGTGGACGCCTTTCATCCCGCCAAGCGCAGCGTCGAGCATTTTGTTGCCGAACTCGCTGCCGCCAGCGTCGCTTCCCTTGGGAAGCTCGAGCCCGTCAGCTACGAGCGCCGCGCCAATACGCCCCTTGACGTTCTGTTTGAGTTCCTTCTCCAGCCAGGTCTGCACGATCTCGCTCACCGACTCGCCAACCTGCGTCAACGCGGCCATCACCGTGTCGCGCGAACCGCCTTGTGCAATGGCTTCGCTAATCATCGGGCGCCGCAGCGTCAGCTCCGCGCGAATCTTGCTGGACGCCGCGTTCGTGAGCAACCGGTACTCGCGTGTAATGTGGCCGATCTGCGCGTCGACTTCCTGCATATCCCCTTGCGGTGTCGCCTCACGGACGATCGACGCTGACACCGTTTGCAGCAGTGAGCGTTCGAGCCCCGCGTAGATCTGTTGCAGAAGCTGCTTCTCGCTGTTGTATTGCACAAGCCATTCGCGGAATCGCAGCATGAAGACGTCGAAGCGCGAATGCTCGAGCAGCACGGCCTTGTTTTCGAGTCGTGCGCGACAAGCCGACTTGACGTTCATGAGGATCGTAGGCACCGTGCCGAGGGCCGCCTTGTCGAATCCACGCCGCCCGGCGTACGTGAGAAGCATATGGGTAAAGCGCGCCTGAATCGCTTCGATATGCGCGGGGTCACCATCTTCGTAGTTCAGGACAATGAAGATAGGCCGGTTCTGTTCCAGCAGTTCGAAGATGCGATTCATGATGTCACTCGCATCCTGATCTTCCTGGCGCAGCACGAACACGATCAGATCGGCGCGCTGCAACTGCTCGAGGCTGATTTCCTCGTGCGCGATCGGCGCGTTGACCCCAGGCGTGTCGAGCAGCATGTGGCCATCCCATTCGTGGAAGTCTACGACGTCCGTCGTAGGCACGTCACCGGCCTTCGCCACCTCGCGCCCCACAAGGGCGTTGATCAGTGTGCTCTTGCCGGCGTTGTAAGCGCCGAACAACATGACGTGAATCTTCTGTTTCTGGATACGCTCCTGCCATTCGGCGATGATCGCCTCGGCGTCCGGATGGTATCTCATTGCCACTGGCGCGGCCTGTTCGAGCAGCGACTTGTATTGTTCAAACGGATTCACTTGCACGCCTCCTTCAACCTCTCCAGTTCATCTTCGCTTTCGTCGACGACGCGTTCGATGCGCGTGACCTCGGCCATCACCTGCTGGACGCTCTCCCTGCACCGCTCGACCACCTTGGCAACCGCACCCGGAAGGCGCTTGCGCAGATCCTCTGAGATCGCCTCATAAAGGCGCGTGTAGCTCACGCCCACGGAAATGCTCAGACGCTCTGTCTCGACGAGATAGTCGCCGCCCTTTTCGCCCAGCAACGAACTCACCACACCGCCCAGGAGGCCGCCAACGGCCTCGCCCACACCCACGCCCGCGATCGTTCCCGCTCCCGGAAACAGGGAACCAATGAGTCCGCCGAGGATTGCGCCGCCTATCCCCGCCGCCCCGGCGACCGCGCTCTTCTTCCAGCGGCCCCGCGTGACATCACACTCTTCGGTGACATCGTCGAAAGCGCCATACTGGCCATCCTTCAGGGCGACCAAGGCAGCGTCCATCTCGTGCGCGTATTCCGCCAGCTCGCGCGCAACGTGCTCTTGCACGATCTTGTGAACCCGAGCGCTCAATTCGCGATGCACCGCGGCCGTGTCACGCGTCGATTTGTGGCGTTCGAGCAGATCGGCCAGTTCGCCGAGCACCTCATCCAGCACGCTGCTGCCGATTTTTGGTGCTGCAGCGTCCAGCGATTTCGCCGCTTCCGCTGCCTTCGTGCGCATGATCTTGAGCTGCGGCCGTATCTTCTCGCTCAGTGGTTGCACCACGTCCTTTTCAAGGTGACTGAGCATGAGCACGGCCGCCTTGCGCTTCTTGATTTCCGTCGCGGCCTCTGTGATCTCGGTGAGCCCGCCGAACAGACGCTGAAACCCCGCCCCCTCCAGGGCCTCATCAGGCTCCGGACTCTTGCGAACCACCAGTGCCGAAACCGATACGGGGGCACGCACAAGGCCCTCGTCCATGTCAGCCTGACGCAGTTTGGCTCGCGCACGTTGGAGTACGTCGCCTTCTTGCAGTTTGCGGTTTTCCGCCGTCTTGTTCTTCAGAATCGTAACGATGGCACCGTCGAGCTCGTCCTCCTCCGACATGTCGCTCTTCGTAATAGCGGGAAGCAACGGCTTGTCCCGCTTGAGCTCCTCGCGCAACTCGTCGAGTTCCTGCACCTGGCCCGGCGACGTCGAACTCGTGAGCCACAGAACGCCGTCGGCACTGTCGGTGAAGCTCTTGGTCAACTTGCCATTTTCGTCCGTGACCGAGTGCAGGCCCGGCGTGTCGAGCAAGATAAGCCTGCTACCGAGTCGGATTCCTTGAATGCGTGCCGTTGCTTCCGTTGCCGCTTCGACGAACGGCCCCTGTGTATCAATACTTTTGCCGTTTTCGAAATAGAAATACTGGACTGGCTCGCCATGGCGTTTGAATCGCTCCGCAAGGAAATTGCAGAACGAACTCTTGCCAGCATTCACCTTGCCGAAGACAAGCAGGATGCCCTGGCCGCCAAACTGCTCGCTAAGGCGTCGCATGGGTCCGCTACTGTCGAGCCCGTGCGCCCATCCAGCGACGCATTCGCCGATTTGACGCCGAAGCTCGTGGATCTGGCGCGCGAGTGCGCCGTCAGTCTTGATCCCCTTGACGTCATTGGGCTCGAGGACGAGTTTCGCCTGCAGTTTGTCCTTCCAGCCGTTCAGTTCGTCGACCCGGACCTGCATGTTCTGTGTGACGAACTCGAACTGCTTCAACTTCTCAATGAAATGCGCTTCTGATGTCGGCGCTTTTTTCGTCCCGTTCACTTCCCGGCCCCGCGAGTTATTCGATTCAATGTTTCAGTCATGCGGCCGGTGCTCATGGCTGAGCCACCACGCTTCCCTCACCGTTCGCGGCTGCATCCTGTTGCGCCATCAACGAACGAATCGCCTGCGCGGCCTGCTCGAAACGTTCGATTTCGGCGTTCAGGCTATCCATCTCGGCCACACGCACCTGCATCTCAGCCGTGTCCTGATACCGTATCTCAAACTTCATCGACACCGCGGGCGTCGACGTGGCTGAGCACGCCGTGACCAGTTCCTTGATTTCCGCATCCGTGACGGCGAGTTGGTGTTTCTGAAAGAAGCTCTTCAGTATGACCGCCGATTCGCTTTCCGCAATACGGCGTGCGCCCGCCCGTTTCGCGACCTCCGCCTGGAAAGCCGACGACGAGCTGCTACTGGACGAAGACGACGTTGGCGATGGAATCGCGTCCGATATTTTCTGAATGCCGTCGGCAATGGATTCGAGCGCCGTGTCTGCCACCGACTCCAGCATACTGCCCAAACTGGAAAAGAAGCCCATGCCTAGATCGCCCCGATTTTTCTGTGAATATCTGCTTGAAGCGACTCAAACTCGTTCTTGAAGTGCGTCATCAGCCTGTTACGCTCGGTCGTGAGTGTCTTCAGGCGCGCATAACGGTCAGCCCCTGCGGAGGCCAGTTGCGCGCGCAGGAGGATGCCCGTCATCCGCCGCTCTTCGGCCCGTGCGGAGAAAACCTGGCGGACAGCATGGGCTATACGGTCTTTCAGCGCCAGCATGCCGCTCTTCTCGATCAGCAGTGGCTTGCCGCCCTCGCGTCCGCGCCGGTAGCGGATCGCCGAAACGGGAAGGATCTCCAGTGAAGCGGCCTGTTGCTTGATGATACGGAGGATGTCGGCAAGCGTCTCTTCACCCACCTCCTCGATCTGCGTGATGACCACCAGCACCTCGCGCCGGGAATGCGCGGCTTCGGCGGCAAGCTGGGCGAGCAGCGCCTTTTCGCTGCCGTCGAGTTCGCCTTCGCGCGCCGAGTGGACGAAGAGCCGGATGTCCGCCTCCTCCCAACTCCCGCGCAATGCGCGCCGGTCGTCCTCGATCTGGACGTCGGCGTCGAGTCCCGGTGCATCGAGCCAGCGCACGCCCTCCTGGTCGAAGGCATCCAGATCCGTCGTCTGACGCACATCGGAAACCGCGAATACACCCTGACCAATCAACTCGTTCAGCAGCGTGCTCTTGCCGTGATTGAACTTCCCCAAAACCGTCACGACCGGCAACTTCCCGGCATCTGCGAGCTGTGCGAAGCGAGCCGCGTCGGCGGCGCGCTCCGGAAGCAGCTCTGAAATCACTGTCAAGTCCATGAATTCAGCACAATGAATGACGAAAGGCGGGCGGGTCGAATCGTCCCGCCCGGGTTGAGCGCACGTTAGCGGCGGCTGCCGGCCGGAAACGGCCAGGCCGACGCCGGGTTGAGCGATGTCTTGACCGTATTTGAAGCTGTTGGGACCGCCGGCGCGCCCTCTGCAACGCTGGCCGCCTTTGCGGTACGCTTCGCCGCGGGGCCGCCTTCACCAGTCTTGCGGGGGGCGTCTCCTGACGCCGCGCGTTTCACTGCGGCGGTCTTCCTAGCCGCCTTCTTCGCAACAGCGGGCACTGACGCGCCCGACTCCTCACTCTTGAGGTTCGAAACGTCGGCCTTGCCGTGATAGCCGAACACCTGTTCTGGCGTGAAATCGAATTGTCGGATCTGCGAGCGCACCAGGTCGAGCGCTTGTTGCACTTCCTGCAAACCCGACTTGCGGGAAACCTTCTTGGCGCCATCCATCGACTCGCCATTTGTTCGCACTGCCATGTTTTCCATGCTCCACGTTGCTTGACGTCCGGTCACACCCGACCCAGCAATACGCCCGCCGCTCGCTCCGACATCACCACCATCAGTTTCATGGTTGCCCGCGTCGCGCCAACAAACAGCAAGCACTGCGCGACTTCATCGAACTGTGAGAAGTCCACCTCGGTCAGGATCACGCAAGACGCACTTTGCCCCTTGAAGCGAAACACCGAATCGGACAGCACTTCCCCATCCCGATACAGTTGATTGCCGGCCATGTCATACCCGCCGGTCGGATGACGCAGACTCCATTCGCCCAAGCGGTCCATGCCAGTCAGTACCGACTTCTTCATCCCTTGAAACGAAAGAACCGCGATATCCGATGGACGATAGCCGAGCGCAATCGCTTCATCCAGCTGGCGACGGGTATACTCGACGACCGCGCCATCCGGGTACGCCACGATCTCCACATCCGAGCCGTCAATGGGGCTTCCTGCCTCCACGTCTTGCGGAAGTCCCTGCAACTGCGCAAGAAGTCGCACGATGTCGCGTGGACTCCGGTAATTGGATTTCGCGCGAACCTCGACCCAACGGTCCGGCAAGATGAGCGCCGGTCGCTGATACAGGTTCTGCATCGGGTCTTCGAGCCACCACCAGCTACCGCCGGGCGCCAGCAGTCCCTCCATCAGGTCGACCCAGGGCTGCAGGAAGTCCTGTCCTTCGTCGACCACGATCACGTCGTAGCGCGAAAGCGAGTGCTGCTCCTGCTCGCGCAGCCTTTGTCTCAAGGCCGAGCAAACGGATTCGTCGTCGAGATCAAGTTCACCACGCACGCCGAGGTCGTCGGCAAGTCCACGGCAGAGCTTGTGGAACGACATCACGCTCGCGGTAACCGGCGCGATAGACCCGATGTAATCGGCCAATGGCCGGTTGAAGCACACGTACAGCGCGCGCTTGCCGGCCGCAGCCGCGTCATGCAGAACGCCGATCGCGAGTTGCGTCTTGCCCGAGCCGGCCGTACCGTTCACCCGCAGCCGGAAGGGTTCGACATGGATATTGCGCGCCCACGTGGCCAATCCGCTCGACACCTGAGTCACAAGCTGCGATGCCGTACCGATCATCGCCCCCGCGTCGGGCATCAACGACAACTCGCCTGCCAGAAACGGATGAATGCTGTCATGGCAGGGCAGCAGCGGCTCGTCGGCGGGCAATATCTGCTGGACGATGTCTGCCAGCCATTTGCCACGAGTCGCGTCCACGATACGAGCAGGAGGCACACCCGCAATGTCGCGATTGATGACGGTGTAGTCCGGGCAATACAGCAGTTCCTCCACGCCGTAGTTGCGTGGCCCGAACGCGTCGGACAGACGGCCGCGCAACGCCGACACCGAGCGGGATATCTGTTGCGCCACGCTCTTCGGCTTGCCGGAGTAGGTTTTCGCGAGGCCTTCGGCGGTTTCCTCCAGGCTTCCCGCCTTTTGCTCGATCGCCATGATCCGGCCGGATGGGCTGACAACCACGAAGTCGAGTTCTCCGAACACCGAGAAACCGTTCGCGAGTCGAGTCCAGTGCACCGAGTGATAGACCGTGTAGCCATCGGGCAAGCCGGTTTCGAGCTGCTCCAGCGTTTCGATCTCGCGCGCAGCCCCTCCTGTCGCGCGTAGTGCCTTCCAGCCGTCGGGAAGAATACGCGCCATTAATCATCCATCCTGGAGAACGGGCGCAAATCAATTCCCGGTGCACTCATGTGCGCGGCCAAACGTGCCTCAACCGGCTCGACACCTGCTCGATCAAATTCGCCCGCGACCGTGCCAATTCGACGGCTCCACAGCGCGGACAACGCGAACGAATATCTATTTGCGGCAGTAAAACATCGCTTTGCGGGGCAAACGTATGTTTCCATCCGCATTGACCGCATTTCAACGTAAAGGGTGCTGGACGTATTGGCATAGAAAGTCTGGCAAGCGTTGCGTGGAATCCGGAGGACTACGTCAAACCCTCCATCCATTCCCACAGATCGATTTATCCCCGCTGCGCGTCGGCCTTCACCGAATCGACATAGGCGCCAACTGCAGCAGTCCCCACCACCGCTGCCACAAAAACAATCGCAAATGCCGCCAGATGTTGCAGGGGGGAAGATTGGCAACTCGTCAACATGTTCGCTCCTGACCATGGGTTCGATAGGACAGCATCGGTGTGCTGCCCTCTCAAGATAGCAACCGTGTGAGACAAATCGTGTCCGACGCCCCAAATGGACACCGGCGAGCGAGCGTCCACTATCCCTCATAGAGTGCGGCCAATTTTCTGGCCTCCGCCGCCAACTCCGCCCGCAGGGCCGCTGGGTGCAAGATCTCGATGTTCGGGCCGAACGCGCGCAGCCACCACCGAAGCCGTTGGGTTGACAGCACAGTGCCACGAACATCGAGTGTGTCGCCATTCTGGACGGTTTGCTGATCGTCGGACATTGGTGCTTCGATCAGATGGTTCCCTGCTCCATTCCTGAAGCGTAGCCTCAGGTCGATTTCGCCCTCTACCATGAAGTCGAACTGGCGTTGCTCCCGTACATATACCGAAAGCCGGAATCCACGCGGATAGGCAAACGACTCGGGCAACATGGTTGCGCGCAAAAGACGATCCAGCCGGTACATCGCGGGCTTCGGATGGCGCTGCATCGCCGCCACGAGGTACACCAGCCCGCCCACTTCTACCAGCCCGAGCGGGTAGACGATCTTCGCATCTGCATTGTCAGTTTTCGTGCGAGGCTGATAGACGACTTCGAGTTGCTGCTCGTTGAAGAGCGCCTGCGAAACCGTTGCGAAGATATCGCGGTTGACCTCGGGGTATTGCAACGAGAAGGCGCCAGTTTCGACCTCGATCTTGTCGATCCACTTGCGGTAACGACGCTCATGCTCGCTGTTGGCCGCCGCCAGCCGCTTGCCCGCCACGTCGAACAACGGCGCCAGCGTTTCCGCGACCAGCGTCGGAATTCGCCACGTTGAAAAGCGCCGCAAGGTCTGAAGGGCCAGTGCCTCATCGTGCGTCATCATCCCGGCCGCCTTCGCGGCAAGGCCACTCGCGCCTGCCACCTTGCGCCAATACTTGGCACGCCCGCGCCATTCCACTTCGACCAGCCCGCTTTTGAGCATCTCGTCCAGCTCGCGATGCACCGTCCGCAAGGACCGTGGATCGAGGACGTTGACACTGAGCTTGCGGTGGATCTCTCGAGTCGAAAGCGGTAGGTCATCTCTGCCCGCATCGGGCAGAACCAGCATAATTTCTCGGTCCAGCATCTCGAAAGTAGGTTCGGAAAAGCCGTTCAGATGGAATACTTTTAGTTAACGACTGGGTTTTCGAATTCTTAAGCGTTTATTCCAGAGTTCGGGCGCTGTGCGTGATCACACGCCCGAGGACCGCTGTGGGGCCGCTAACTGCGCCAGAAAATTCAATTTGCCGCCGTACGCCCGGTGCTCGCAGCGGGCGGCGCCAAAGTCAATCGTGGGACGACAGCTCAAGACGACACACCACTTCCTGGGCTGCTGGCCGCGCCCGGAACAGCTGCGGCGGCCGCCGTACCCGCTGCCGCGCGAGTGCCTGTCCCGGCATTTGCGCCCGACGCCTGCGTATTCGAAGACGCCGGCGCAGGACGAGTTGCGGGCGCCGGCGCCAGATCGCTGTCCAGTGACGCAAGCCGCGACGCCTGTGCCTTTTCTGCACTTGCCTCGCGATCGCGGCCTTTTCTTCCGCGTCGGGATTCAGCGTATTGGCCTTAATGCGGTCCACCTACCCTCTCCCCACGAACCGGTCGAGTGGCAGGTAGTCAGTTTCGATATTCAGCTCGACGGCTGAATTCAGATCGCGGGCCGTATTCATTTCCTCGGTGGTCTGGGTCCTCTGTGTCGAAACGTAGGCGATTGTGTTGGTCATCTTCGCCTCCGCACCCCGGATGCTGACGTTCCTGCGCCAACTCCCGGCGCGCGAATGGCAAGAGCACCGCTTCCGGATCGCCGCTCGGCACCGATTCGTTCGGTCCCAGCCCAAGTACCATGCGTAGCGCGCCGTCTGGCAGCTTTGCCGCGCTATCTTTCAGGCGCACTGTGCACGACGTGTCTGCATCGCCCGACGTCCGGTCGCCATCATCGTCACTTAAAGGGTCGTCGCCCGCCAGCTCGAACGAGCCCGGGAAACTGTCGACGAGCCACTGCCGCGCATGGTCCGTGCTGAGATTGGCGTCGGCAAAATCGTCCGTGCTCGACGCAACGTTGCGCAGCAGATCGAGAAATGACTGCATCTGCTGCTGGTTGGATTCGGTAATCGCCTTGAACACGCTGTTGATCAGAACCGTTACGAAGCGCGGAAACGACACCGCGTTCAGGATCCGTTGTGTCGTGCTCGCAAGCCGGTCGGTCGCCACACCGCTGAACGCCTGTCCCGCATTGCCCAGCGCAGTCGCCGCCGGCGTGCGCTGCGTGCCGCCATCGTGCGTTTGACACAGTACGCGATGCGCGTCGGCGTCGCCGCTGGCTTCTTCGAGCAACAGGTTCATCGCGGCGGCGCACACACGCACCGTTGCCGTGCCAACGCCTTCCTGTCATCCGCCGCGAGCGAGCGGAACCCAGGCGTCCCGGACAGCAGATTTCGCACCGCGAGGCGCACCGCGGGCAGCGGCTGAGGGTCGCGGGCAACGGCATGCATGCCAGCTCCCGGCCGCGCCGCCCAACTTTTCACTGAGGTCGAGACTCGACTGCAGCCAGGTCATCGCGTTCACGTGCACCGGGTCGCCGGGCGCGAGAACGGGAGTCGCGCCTCCCGCGAGCGGCGCAGCGACCGACGCGAGCCAGGTCAGCACCGCAAAGCCGGCCTTGGCGCGCTCCACCCGCGACTCGATGACCGGCTGCGTGCGCAGGTAGCGTCGCGCCAGCGACCGCACGGCGTCCCACAGGTCGTGCGTGCCGAAGGCGCGCTGCACAGACGCGTGCTGAAGCAGCCGGATTGCCGCCTGTCTTGAAGTTCACCCGCACTTCGCCGCTCAATTGCGCCTTCACCCGAGCCTTCGATTCGGACGTGTCATCGACGGTAGCCGATACCGTGGTCATGTGATCGCTCGTCTGCGTCGTACTGATGCCGGCCTGGATCGGATTGAACCAGCCACCGGTGCTCACGCTTGCGCTCGTCGTCGACGTATCGCGGTTCAGGTCGTAGAGCGAGGCCTTGGAGACGCGCCCCGCGGTATCGGAAGCACGCATGTCGAATACGACCTTCGCGTTGATGTGGCCATCTGTTATCACGATGCGGTTTATTCCGAGCATCACCATCGATGCGAGGAATTGCTGCCGCTAGCGCGCCATCTGCTGGACCGACGAATCGACAATCGCCTGGAACACGTTCTGGATCAGCCCGCCGACGAACTTCGGGAGATCGACTTTTTGCCCCATTTCGCAGAACTGCTGGACGCCCTAGCTCGAACCTGCACCGCTTAACTTGTTCGACCCGTGACTCACGACCGTTGCCTAACAACCGCCTCCAGAGAGTGGGAACATAGCTTCGGTGCGAAAGCGAATCATGCAGGCCACAGACTCGCCGGTCGTGCACGACGCCGGAAATCACGAAAACGCATAGACGTGGCTTCAGCATCTGTCGTGTCCGCTGCCGTGCCGGCATCGAGACACAATTTGTCCCAATGCCCGCTCATACTCGACGTGTACAGAGTACCGGAGTTCACAACCCACCCATGATCCATCGTTTTCTTCGATCCGATTGCGCGCCTGAGCGGTGCAGCAACGTGGAGCCCATCATCGAGCTCTGGTCGCTGCGCTTCCTCGTGAAACTGGAACTGCACCGATACTTCGTCAAGCCGGACGGGTGGTCGAGCGATCTGGTCGCGCAGGCGCTCTCGCTTCCGGAGCTGCACCGGCCCGGCGCGGCGCGGCTGGCTCCTCGCATGTCGGCCGAGGAATTCGACCTCGACGGAGCGGAGCCGCCCGGGAGCGCCGATCACACCTTCGACACGCAGGCCGCGCTCGCTCTCCTGCACGCGCGCCTCAGCGCCATCGAAGCCAATCCCCTTGCCGCGCAACCGCCGTCCGTGGTCGCACAGAATATCGGCAACCTGCAAACACTGGTTGGCCTCACGGAGGTCGAGGCGCGCATTCTCACGTTCGCGGTGCTCGTGCACACGGATCGCGTGCTTGACAAGATGAGCGACTGGGTCGGCGAACTCACGTCGGCGGGCCTTTATTACGCGTTGGGCGCAGTGCTCGGCATCGACGAAAAGGCAGTGCGCGGGGCCCTCTCGCCTCATGGCACCCTCGCGCGCTCGGGGCTGCTCGGCATCGACCGCAAGCAGCGCTGGGCACTCGCGACGAAACTCGACCTGATTTCCGCAGAATTCGCGGATCGCATCGTCTCGGATGCCGTCGATACGCTCGAGCTTCTGCGCGGCATGATCACGTTTGCGTCGCCTCCCGTGCTGACGCTTGAAGACTTCTCGCACATCGAGCAGGAGGTCGCGTTGATGCGTTCGTGGATCGAACACGCCTCGCTGGCACAGCAACGCGGCGCTAACATTCTGATCCACGGCGCCCCGGGCACCGGCAAAACCCAGCTCGCACGCGTGCTGGGCCGCGCCATGCACTTGAGCCTCTACGATGTCACGGGCGAGAACACGGACGGCGATGCCGTGCCCGGCGCCCAGCGTCTGCGTGCGTTCCGTGCAGCGCAGGCTTTCTTTGCGGAACGCCGCGCGTTGATCGTGTTCGACGAAGCCGAAGACATCTTCACCGACGGCACGCCGGGCGAACGTAGCGTTGCCCAGGCGCACAAGGCATGGCTCAACCGTGCGCTCGAAGAGAACCCTGTGCCGACGATCTGGCTCTCGAATTCGGTCGAGGGCATCGATCCCGCATTCGTGCGGCGCTTCGACATGGTGCTCAACGTCCCCGTGCCGCCGGCACGCGTGCGCTCGCGCATCATCGCCCGCGCCAGTAACGACCGCGTCCCCGAGCCGGTTTTGAACCGCCTGTCGTCGCATCCGGCGCTCACGCCCGGCGTGGTCGCACGTGCAGCAACGGTCCTGCAACACGTCGCCGACGACTGGACGCCCCAGCGCTTCGGGGCCGCGCTCGAGCGGCTCGTCAACGGCACGCTGGAGGCGCAAGGCCATGCACCGCTTGCGCTGCACGGCGCAGCCCAAGTGACGGGCGCCTTCGCACCGGAACTCGTCAACGTCGACGCTGATCTTGCTGCGCTCGCGCGCGGCATCGCGGATGCTCGCGCGGCGCGCCTGTGTCTGTACGGCCCCCCGGGCACTGGCAAAACTGCATTCGGTACGTGGCTCGCGCAGGAGCTTCAATCCCCGCTGATGCTGCGACGCGCCTCCGACATGATTTCCCCTTACGTCGGCGAAACCGAACAGAACATCGCACGCGTGTTTCGCGAAGCGACGCGTGAGCGCGCACTGCTTCTTATCGACGAAGCCGACAGCTTCCTGCGCGAGCGCGCGGCAAGCCAGCATAGTTGGGAAGTCACCGCCGTCAACGAAATGCTTACGCAGATCGAGTACTTCAACGGCGTACTGGTCATGTCGACCAATCTGTACGGCTCGCTCGACGAAGCCGCATTGCGCCGCTTCGACGCGAAGCTTCGCTTCGGCTACCTGAAGCCGGCCCAGGCCGCGGCATTCTTTGCGCAGCGCTGCGAGGCGCTCGGACTTGCCAATGTGCAAATGGCGTGCGATCGCGTGCTGTCGCGGCTCACTTCGCTCACGCCCGGCGATTTCGCCGCCGTGGTCCGGCGCCACCGTTTCCACCCGCTCAAGTGCGCGCTCGAATTCGCCGAAGCACTCGAGTGTGAATGTGCTTCGCGCCAGCGCGCTTCGTCGCCGATCGGCTTCTTGCACTAATGCACCGCTAAAGAACACCGCGATCTGTGCCGATACCCCTGAGGCGGCGCCATGTCCTTGCGCCCGCGCGCGTTACCGCGGCCCGATGTTTCACCCACGATTCTGGAAGACAACTACAACGCCATGCCCGATTCCGCCGATATCAAGAGTCTCCTCGATGTGCTTCATGACCCGCTCGCCGTTGCACTGCGCGCGCGCTGGAAAGCCTTCAACCCGTTTCGTGTCCTCAAGGCCGAAAAGCGCGAGGTGAAGCACACGACCACACTCGCTTGGCTGCTCGACCCCCGGGAAAATCACGGTCTGGGTGACCATTTCCTGCGCGGGTTCCTGAAAAACGTTTGCGAGGCCGCCGGCGATCACACTACGCTGCTGAGCTACGAGACCGACAACGACGCCATCGTCCGGGTGCACTCCGAGTTGCAGATGCAGAAGATCAAGGGCGATCGCATCATCCCCGAGTTCGAAGGCGACAATGATCAGGACACGTCCGCAAGCGGTGCCAACGTGCGCGGCAAGCGCCGCATCGACGTGCTCGTCGAAGGTCAAGGCTGGGCCGTCGCAATCGAGGCGAAGATCGGCGCCGGCGAAGGCGACGGGCAACTCGACGACTATCGCAGGACAATTCAGGCGTGGGCTGAGCAATCGAACCGCAAGCTGCTGCTCGTGTACCTGACGATCGACGAACAGGAACTCGAACGGGCTGACTGGATCAACGCGCAATGGAGCACGTCGGTCGCGCAGCCGCTACGCACGGTGCTGAATGCGTCGGGGGCATCGGCCCAACTGGGTGACCAGCAGCACGCGTTTCTCGCAAGCTATCTCGACGTCCTGAGCGACATCGCGGAAGACGACGATGGTTTCGTCAAGCGCAATCTTTCGGAACTGGCGACCCGGCACGTCAAGGGTTTGCGCTTCCTCAAGGAAACCCTCAGGGCGGCCTCGAACACGGATGCCCCGCAGAACGCCGACTGGATCGTGCTGTACGAGCGCAACAAGCTCCTGCTGGACCGGCTGCTGCGATACGTCAACCGGGGGTTCGAAGATCGCGCCACGTTCATCCGCAATCAGCTCGTGCAGTTGGGCCTCGTTCCGGTCAGGAGCGACAACTCCTATTTGCTCTTCATCGCCTCGGACTGGGCGCAACGCTTCCCGGGAATCTTTGAACCGTCAAACCCGAAGCAGCCTCGTTTGCGGTTCGAGATCTATAACCAATCGGATGATTCGAACAACGTCTCTGTGAGCCTCAAGGTCATGCATCTCGGTGAGGAGCGGTACGGACATGAGCACTATCGTGAGAAGCGCGTCGCGATGGTGCGAGACATTCAGAACGACAAGCTCATCGACGAATTCCCGAAGCTCTTCGCCAGGGGTATCGCGAAAGACTTGAGCCCGACGGTGCAGGCGCTCGTGACCACCCGAATTGGATGCGCCATCGACAAGCCCGACGCGCAGCAATTCGCGCAAGCGCTTAATGCATTCGTCACCAAAACAGCGAAGGATATCGAGCCCTGGCTCCAACGTTTCGCACAAGACGACGACAAAGCCGCAGCCTGATGAGCCTGTAGCAACGTGCCGGCCTCACCGCGAGGCCGGCATTTTTCATCCCGACAGTGAGGAAAGCCGTCATGGCTCGCAATACACTGGTAGTGCAGGACAGTCTCGCTGCGCGCGAGGCCCGCCTTGCGGCCGCGCGCGAACAACGGCACGGTAAGCAGGTCATGACCATCGAGCAGTTGGCCGCGCGCCTTGCTGGCGGCTTTGCCCGGCCTATCGACGGCGAAAGCCTGCGCGGCGCGCTCAAGGCCGCGTTGCGCGAAACGCAGATCGGCGAGCTGGACAGCATCAAACTGCTGCCCGGCATGATCGACGCCGCCGCGCAAACCCTGCAAAAGGCCTGGCGCGCGGGCATCGACCTGGCGGCACGCGCGCAAGCCCATGCGCGGCTCGACGCCGTGGCGAAGCTCGAAGGCGCCGCGCTGGCACAGCTTCCGCCAGGCATGATGCGACCGGCGGATCTCGTCGCTGCGGCTACGCGGCGCATGGCTCACGCCGCTGCCGTTCTCGGACGCGTGGAAGTCGCCGGGCAAACCGACCTCGCACCGTGCTGGCGGTCGCTGCTGGCCACCCTTGCAGAGCACATCCCCGTCCAATGGTCCGGCGGCCCGCGCCCGACGCCGGCGTGGCTTGAGGGCAGTGCAATCGCCATCGCGCGCGCAGCGCCCACCGCACCCGCTGTCACCGCAGTGAGCGCAGCGACGCCCTACCACGAAGCGGTCGAAGCGCTGCGCTGGGTGCGCGAGCTGCTCGCGTCCGGGCAAGCCGCGCCTTCGGAAATCGCCATCGCCAGCGCATCGACGGCGGAGTACGACGACTTTTTTCTCAGCTTGAGCGCCGACGCCAATCTCGATCTGCATTTTGTCCACGGTGTGCGCAGTGTCGCGACGCGCGACGGCCAGGCGGCCGCGGCGTTGGCCGAGATCGTCGTGCGCGGACTCTCGCAGTCGCGCCTGCGCCGCCTCGCCACCCTGTGCAGGGACGCCGCATTGTTCGAGGCGTTGCCCGAGGGGTGGATGCGGATCATGCCGGCCGACGCGCCCCTTTCGTCCCTGCCCGCGTGGCAGCGTCTGCTTGCACGCCTGAAGGCCGAGGACTGGCCCGACAGCCAGGATCATGGCGCGGCCATGCTGGCGCTCGTGGAGCGGCTCGACGGCGGCCCCGAGGCCGCTCCCGAGATCGGCGCGGCCTTGCTCAAGGGGCGCGCGCTCGCAATCTGGCGCGAAGCGTTGCTCGCCGGACCCGCCACGTCGATCGACGTGACGCTCGAAGGTCTGAAGCGCAGCGACGAGCGCGAAGCATGCGTCAGCGTCGCGTGGATGCCCGCCAGCGCGCTCGCGGGCTCGCCGCGCCGCTTCGTCCGGCTGCTCGGCCTGAACGCCTCGCGCTGGCCGCGTGACAATGCCGAAGACGCACTGATTCCCGAACACATCATCGCGAGCGCGGAGTTCAACCCTCAGCCCGTCGGCGCCGCGGACCGACTCGACTTCGAAACGATTCTTTCGACGACAGTTGCACAGGTGGTGCTTTCGCACGCGCGCCGCAACGGCGAGGGCCGTCAGCTTGGACGCAGCCCCCTCCTCAATGCGTACGGCACGCAGACGTTTCTCAGCCGCCACGGCATTCCGGTCCATGCATTCAGCGAAACCGACCGGCTCATGAGCCGGCCCTCAGAATTTCGCAGTTTGCCGCAAGCGCTCAGCGCCAAGGCGTGCTGGAACGACTGGCGCAGCACGGAAATCACGGCGCACGACGGTCTCGTGCGTGACGGCCATCCGCTCGTGCTCGCGATCCTCGAGCGCAAGCAGTCGGCCAGTTCGCTGCAGCGCCTGCTGCGCGATCCGCTGGGCTACCTGTGGACCTACGCGTTGGGCTGGAGCGAGCAGAAGAGCGCCGCCGAACCACTGATGCTCGACGCGCTCAGCATCGGCAACCTCGTCCATGCGGTACTCGATCTCGCATTGCGTGATCTCGAGCGCACGCAAGGCGCGGCGAACGCCGCCCCCGATGCCGTCGCAGCGGCCGTGGAGCGCGCGGCGACTGTCGTCGCCGGCGAATGGGAAAGCGAGCAAGCGCTGCCGCCGGGCGTGATATGGAGGCGCACGCTCGACGACGCGCGCTCGATGGCCCGCACTGCATTGAACTGGCACGACGACGCACTGCCGGCCGGACGCGCCTATGCCGAAGTGCCATTCGGCGGCTCGGCTCCGAAATCGGAAGCCGATATTCCGTGGGACGCACAAGCGCGCGTCGAAATTCCCGACACGGGGTTTCATATCTCCGGCTACATCGACCGGCTCGACATTGCGGGAAACGGCAAACGCGCGCACGTGCGCGACTACAAGACCGGTCGCACGCCGGATGAATCCATTCAGGTCAATGGCGGCAGTGAGCTGCAGCGTTGTCTCTACGCCTTCGCGGTGAAAGTGCTGCTTGACGACGATGTGACGGTCAGCGCGTCGCTGTTCTATCCGCGCGACTCAAGCAACTTTGTACTCGAAGACGCAGACGCCGTACTCGGCAAGCTCGTGGGCTGGCTGAAGGAGGCGCGTACGAGCTTCGCCGCCGGCGCGGCGCTGCCCGGCCCTAACGCTGCCGCAAGCACCAATGCCCTCGCCTTCGCCCTGCCCGCGAACGCAAGCGCAACCTATTGCAAACGCAAGGCGCAAGCCGCCGCCGAGCGGCTCGGCACCTTCACCGAGATCTGGGAGGCCCAATGACGCACGGCAAGACAAAAGCGCTCAACGATGACAACGCCCGCCGCATCGCGATCTGTGCCCACGACCAGTCGATCCTCGTCGAAGCCGGCGCGGGCTCCGGTAAAACGGCCGTCATGGCGGGTCGCATCGCGCTCATGCTCGCCAACGGTGTCGCGCCGCGCTCGATCGCAGCGGTCACGTTCACCGAACTCGCCGCAAGCGAACTCATTTCGCGCGTGCGCGAATTCGTCACCGAACTCTCGGCGGCCCGCATCGGCCCCGAACTGGCGATCGCATTGCCTGACGGCTTGTCGCCAGTCCAACTCGCGAATCTCGCTGCGTCGTCCGCGGCCATCGACGAAATCACCTGTTCGACGATCCACGGGTTCTGCCAGCGCCTGATCAAGCCCTACCCCGTCGAAGCGGATCTCGATCCCGGTGCGCGCGTGATGGACCGCAATCAGGGCGACCTCGTATTCGGCGAAATCGTCGATGGCTGGCTGCGCGAACGCCTCGCCGGCACGCAGACGAGCGTGCTCGCCGAGATGGTGCTGGAAAAGCCCACCGAAACAGTGGCACTCGTCAAGAAAGTCGCTGAAAACTTGCGGCGACGGCGCACGCTGCGCGCGCCGGAGGCGCCGGCACTCGCTGAACGCCTCGACGCGTTCGTGCGCGCGACGACGGCCTTTGCTGACTTCGCGCGCAGCGCTGCGGTGATGGAACCCGATACGGCGCAGATCGTGGACCACCTGAAGGCGCTCGCCGCCACGCTCGCGGCGGGCTCCGCTGCGACGACGCCCGCGGCCCTCGTACGCATTCTCGTCACGCGTCCCGATGAGAGCGTGTACACGAAGGCAGGCACATTCCGAGCCTACAAGAAGAAGGGCAAGTGGTCCGCTGTTGCAAGAGAGGAAAGCCTGCGCCCGGCGGACGGCGCACAGCTCAATGATGCGGCGAGCGACTGCTACCAGGCCTGTGGCAACGCCTGGGCGGCACTCGTCGAGGCGGCCGCGAGCCAGGCACTGGCGGCGCTCGTCGACGACGCGGGACAGATCCTCGCACGCTATCGCGACTACAAACGCACAGCGGCGCTGCTCGATTTCGACGATCTGATCTTTGCCGCGCGGGACCTGCTGCGCGACCACGACCCCGTGCGGCGTGCGCTCGGCGAGCGCTACCGCCATGTGCTCGTCGACGAGTTCCAGGACACCGACCCGCTCCAGACGGAGATTTTCTGGCGGTTGTCCGGCGATCCGACGGACGGTCCAGCCGGCGCGGACTGGACACAGTTCACCATCCGACCCGGCGCCCTCTTTCTGGTCGGCGACCCGAAGCAGGCGATCTACCGCTTTCGCGGCGCCGACGTGAATGCTTACCTGCAGGCACGCGACGCGTTCCGCGCGCAAGACGCGAAGAACCTGCTGTCGATTTCGACCAACTTCCGCTCGTGTGCGCCAATACTCGACTACGTGAACGCGCGTTTCGCAGCGGTGCTCTCGGACAAAGGGCAGCCGGGCTTCACCGCGCTCGACGCATTCCATGACGCGCGCGGCGACGAGCCGTGCGTCGCGGCGCTCGACGTCGCCGTCGCCGTCGCCGTCGCCGTCGAGAGTACGGGCGGCGAGCCTGACAGTACACAGCAACGTGATGCGGAAGCCGAGTCCGTCGCGGATTTGTGCGCGCGTCTTGTGGGCAGCGGAACCGTCCTGGATCGCCGCACGGGCGAAGCGCGTGCGTGCAGGCCCGGCGATATCGCCTTACTCGCGCCGACGGGCAGCGACCTCTGGCGCTACGAGGAAGCGCTGGAACGCCGCGGAATTCCGGTTGCGACGCAAGCCGGCAAGGGGCTCTTTCGCCGCCAGGAGGTCCAGGATCTGATCGCGATCACACGTGTCCTTGCCGACCGCAAGGACACGCTGGCGCTCGGCGCACTATTGCGCGGGCCCCTGGTCGGTCTCACAGACGAGGACTTGCTCGATATCGTGTGGGCACTCCCGCGCGTCGGCAACGCAGACGCACGCGTCGCACGCCTCGATCTCGGCGTGAACACCGAAGCCATCACGCATCCGCTCGCACGGGAGGTCATCGGCAAGCTGCAGACGCTCGCGCGCCGCAGCCACCATACGACGCCGCACGATCTGCTCTCGCAGGCGATCGACACCATGCGTGTGCGTCACGTCCTGCGGGAGCGTCACGGACGCGAGGCCGAACGTGCGCTCACCAACGTGGACCTGTATCTCAGTCTGTCGACGGCCTACTCGGTTCGCGGCCTGCGCGCATTCGCCGAAGCAATGACGCTCGCGTGGTCGGACGAAGAGAAAGTGGTCGAAGGTCAAACGGACGCGCAGGAGGAGGCCGTCGCGCTCCTCACCATGCACGCGTCGAAGGGTCTCGAATGGCCCGTCGTCATTCCGGTCAACACAATGACGGCCGTGAAGGCCGCCGACGGCTCAGTCACTGACCGCAAAACCGACACCTTCCGGTGCCCGATTCTCGGCATCGCACCCGCTGGTTACGCAGAGGCTCGCGAGGACGAGAAGAACGAGCTTGCCCGCGAGCGCATCCGGCTCTGGTATGTCGCCGCCACCCGTGCGCGCGAGTTGCTCGTGCTGCCGCGCGTCGCTGCACAGGCACCCGCGAACGCCTGGATCGGGCTGTTCGATCTTGCAATCGATACCCTGCCCTCGCTCGACGTCGCGCAATTGAGCGTAGCTGCCAGGGCGACCGAGACCGTTGCGGAAAATGTTCAGACGGCCGAATCGTTCGCCGCCGAGGCGCAAGCCATTGCCAGCAAGAAACGCAAGCTGACGTGGCTTGCGCCAAGCCGCGACGAAAGCACCTCTGGGCCCGTGCTCCAGACCGTGCAGCCAGAAGCGTCCGCGGACGTCGAAGCGGCGTTGGCAGCCGGCTCGAGCGCCACGGTTCAAGGCGGCCGCGAGCGCGGGCTCATCCTGCACAAGCTTTTCGAGGAAGTGCTGAGCGGCGAAACCGACGACGACGCCACGGCGCTCAGCGCGCGCGCGAACGAACTGATCGGCATGTTCCCGCGGTTCGCCGCTAACAACGCCGCGAGTGCGATCTCCGCACAAGAGCTTGCCGACTGCGTCATGCGAACGCTCGGGTTGCCCGAGATCACACCGCTGCGCGCTGCGCTCGTCGCGGAATATCCGGTCTATCGTGCGCAGGAGGTCGACGACAAGGAGACCGCAACTGCTGGCATCGCCGACGCCGTCACGCTCGGGCCCGACGGCCGCCCGGCCGTCGTCATCGACTGGAAAAGCGATGTGCGGCCCGATGCGAAAACCGTCGAGCACTATCGCGCGCAGGTGCGCGCCTACCTCGACATGACGGGAGCAGAACGCGCACTGATCGTGTTTGTGACGACAGGCGCCGTCGTCGCCGTCGAGCCATCCATGGTCAGCGCCGCAACCGCGTAATCGATGCCCGGCGCGCGGCGGCTCACGTCGCCCTGCATCGGCGTTTGCGCTTTCTGTCCCAAACCTCGATCAGGCGTCGGCAACGGCGCCCTGACCGCATCCGCTGCCCTGTGGCCTACTCCTCAACCGTCCGCCAGATCATGGCCGCCAGCAGGTTACCCGTGCCCGCGAGGCGAAACTGCCGGTCGCGCGTCTGGTTCGTGCGCGGGTCGTACTCACCTACCCGTTGATATTTCGCGTCACGGCCCACCTGCTTGCCGCTAGCGTTCGTCTCGATGCTGCCAATCACACGAAAGTGATCGTCACGCAGATATTCCATTGCCATCGCATTGCCTCGTATAAGTGTGGTCGTTGCCCGCGCACCGATCCACCTCGATGTCGGGTCCCAACGTCATCAGCGTATTCAACCATCAGGACAAAGCGTGTCGCGAGCATGAGAAAGCCAAGACAAGGTCCCGCGATGTCATCGGGACATGATGTGTCCGAATGCGGCCTCATCATTGCGTCATTGCCACTGCACGGGGAAGCGGATGACAGCATTGACACATGGCCACCGAAGTCTCATCGACCTTTCCGCGAGGGATCTTGTCGCAATCCGCATGCTCAACAACGGTCTTTCGAAAGCCGAATACTGGATTCGTCAACATTGCGCGACTCTGCCCGACGAAGCCCGCCCGGCGCGACTGAGTGACGATTGCTCGCCAAACGCGACAGGCTTGCGAATCGATGTTCAATGCGTCCTTCGCGAATCGGATCCGTGTTTCGATCCTTGCAATGAAAACGTCGTCGCGAATCTCGACGGACTCCCCGTCCTCGCGGTGGGCGCGGGAACGTACGGGGCAGACTGGCGGGACGCACTCGAGCCGTCACTGCACCCGTTGTCGGACATGCGCATTTGCCACCTCTTTCGCGACCTCTACGAACATGGTGTTGCGCGCGACTGGAACGAACTCGTCCGGATCGGCGAGATCTCGGTTGAAATCTCGCGCTGCAGTATTTCGGAGCCGTGCCGTGGCGCGTAATGCGACGAGCCAAATGTCGTCCACAACGCGAGATGCGCCAGTATCGGACAGGCCGAGCCCTTACACCGTCAAGAACCTCGACGCAGCTATCGCCCATCTTGAGCGGGTGCTGTGCGCGGACGCGCTGGCCATTTTCGGTTCCGGCTACTGGCACTCGCGCATCCGCCAGATCGAGGCGACGCCCGGTCTCATGCACGCGCAACTTCGCCGATTACAGGCGCTACTGGACCGGCTCCCTCAGGTACCTCCACATAGCATTGGGACCACCGGGCTGATACGGCACCCCGGCGCGGCAGACTCACATCGCACAGGAGAGCTCTATGGACAACGCGTCGCCCCATCGCCGCTTCTTCGCTCACGCCGTGAGAATCGAGCACATCGTTCACCTTGACGCTGCGCTGTGCGACGACATGTTCTTCGGCGCACTGCGCGATCTGATCTCGCAAGACCTCCACGAAATGCTGGAGGTGTTGAGCGAAGGCGGCCTGCGCTTCAAACGCCTCAGCCAGATCGCCTGCTTCGATGAGCTGGAACAGTGGCTGGCACGGCTCGCGTGGAAGCTGGAGCTCGGCTTCCTCGTGAAGGCGCGGCAGCCGTACTTCATCGTCGACGGCAAGGGCTGTTTTGGCTATTCGTGGGAGCTTTCCCGCGCGCGCTGGTTCTTCAGGCGCGACTACGCCAGCGCCGTGAATGCGGTTCACGAGTGGGCTGCGCACAATCACGCTGAGGCGCACGCAAGGCTTCAAGCTTAGCCGCAGCGGTAGCGCGCCCCGCGTCGCAGCACGACAATGCGTGGGCCGTGCCTGTACTTCCTACGCTCATTACGCGCTGTACATGCGGGCGAGTTGCGCCGCTTCCGCGACCAGCTCAGCACGCAGGGGTGCCGGACCAAGCACTTCGACCTTGGGTCCAAACGAGCGCAACCACCAGCGCAGGCGCTGGCTCAACATGACGGTTCCCTGAACATAGAGGGCACCGCCCTTGCTCGACGCTTTCTGGTCCTGTGCCATGGGGGCTTCGAGCAAGTGATCGCCCGCATTCGCGACGAATTTCAACTTCAGCAGCACTTCCTTTTCGATCATGAAATCGAAACGACGCTGCCTCTTCACGTACTCGTCGAGCGAGAAACCGGGCGGATACACGAACGTGTCCGGCAAGGCCTTCGCCCGCCACAGGCGATCCATCCGGTACATTGTCGGCTCGGGTTTGCCTGGCGTCGCGCCAACCAGATAGACGAGCCCGCCCACTTCGACAAGGCCGAGTGGAAGAATGGTCTTCGGGGTCTCGTTGTCCGCGTTGTCGCGACGCCGATATATCATCTCGAGATTGCGCTCCTCGAAGAGCGCCCTGGAGACAATCGCAAACACTTCGCGGTTGATGGCCGGATAGTCGAGCGCAAATCCGCCGCTCTCCACCGCGACCTTGCTCGCCCAACGCGCATAGCGCTGCTCGGTCGAGTTGTTGGTGCGCTGCAAACGCGCTTGCGCGACATCGAACATCGAAGACAATGCATCGGCCACTAGACCCGGAATTTGCCGCGACGAGAAGCGTCGAAGTGTCTGAAGCGCAAGGGCCTCGTCAAATGTCATCATCGCGCCCGCTCGCGCGGCCATGCCACTTGCGCCGGCCTTTCTGCGCCATTCCAGCGCGACGCCGCTCGGCCGCATCTCGACCAGGCCGCTCGCTTCGAGCTTCGTAAGATGCCGGTTGATGGTCCTGACAGTGACCGTCTCCGACATCAGCGCGTCCTCCATGATGCGCTTGTGGATTTCAGGCGTGGTGAGATAGTGGTCCTGCGTAGCCGCGTCGGGCAGAACACGCATGATGTCGCGGTCGAGCTCTTGCATGAGAGGGCGCTGGGTTGGAATGAGCGGTTTCAGGAATATCGGCGCCACGCCCTGAATCTTGAGCGTGGCACCTCGGCGGCGGTCGCGCTATCGCGCTGTCCAGAGCCGGTCAAGAGCCGCGAGTACGTCGCGCGCGCCGCCGCGAAGCCCGACTCCGCGGTCTGGATCAATATCGGGCTCCCGCGAATTGATGCGAATGACACGTGGTCCGCAGCGCTCGCTGAAGCGTCTGACAGTAGGGAGCGAAGTGCCCGCGCCCAGTTCAACCACCACGCGACGCGTGCATCCTCGCAGCCAGGCGTCGAGCCGCGCACGCTGGCGTTCCTCGCGCGAGTCGAGCCAACTCCAGTCGTAGAACATCAATACGTTCGGCCGGGCCAGAGCAGAGCAACGCGGACAGCGCGGTAACGCGTTCAGCAAGCGGCAGGCTACGGGGTCCACCTGCGGCTCGAATCCATCCGCCGGCCAGATAGCCTGCGAACACGGCTGAGCACATTGAAGGAAGTGAATGGAGCCGTGACACTCCGCGACAGTTTCCTCAGGAAATCCCGCTTTCTGGAATTGCCCGTCGACGTTGCTCGTAAATACGTATGCACCTTGCTCCATGCGTTGCGCCCAACGACGCAAGATGGCAAAGCCGCCACGAGGTTCAATATGACGGTAGAGTGACAGGCGGTGGCCGTAGAACCCCCAGGCCAGCGTCGGATCCGTCTTGAACGCATCCGGATTCGCGATGGACTGAAACGGGATTCTCGCGTCACCCAAGGCGGGATACGCGGCCCACATGCCCTCGTTTCCGCGAAAATCGGGCAGGCCGGAATCCACGCCCATTCCGGCGCCCGCGGTAATCAGCAGACCGTCCGCATCACGCAGCCAGTCCACTGCGCGCTCATAGCATTGACTGTCGGTCATTGAAAGGCAACCTCGGGATTGTGATGGGTCTCGACAACCAAACCAGTAGCATAGACGCCGCTCGCGTCATTTCGCGTCTTGTTTGACGCCATGGTGCCAGTCGATCGTCGCAGTGAATGAAGCCCTCGCACGACAAGGACACGATTTGTCCCAACAGCGCTGGACAATCGAAATCCAACGGATAGTCGGGATGTACCCGTCGCAGGAGGAGCACATTGATCATCGAAGCCGGGAGTCTGGACTTCGTCAGCGTGGAATTCGTTCGCCTCGCACGGTACCGCACACGACGCCAAGCCCGAAGCCATCGGGCGCCGACTTACCTCGTCCGATATAGGCTGGAAGGCCTTGCCACCCGCGAAGCATGGGTCGACCCTCGAACGAAACCACAACTGGTCTGGCGCATCCGTTCGAGCCACCCGCAGGACTTCGTGACGATCGAACTGAGCGCAAACGGCAATGTGATCGTCGAATGGACCAATCAGGCGTTCGACGCGCTATTGAATGAACTCGGCGATACCTCGGGCGAAGCGGACTGACATGCATGCTGCGCGCGACGGTACCCGCAAGCAGTCAACGCTTCGCCTTGCCTCGGGCGTTGGAGCAGGCACTCGCCGCACGGCAGCTGCCGATTCAAGCCTCCTGTTCGTGTGAGAGGTGTCGATCAAGGAGCGGCCGTACATCGACGCGACCATTTTCGACGTCCACTTGGGTAGCAAGCCACCATGCAAGGTGCGGCTCATCCTGTACGCGTTCAAGTACGCCAACTTCCTCGAGGATCGCGACCAGCCTGCTGGTATCGGGGGCATTTCCGTTCCCATTTCGTGCCAGCCTGTAGGCTTTGCCCATGCCCCAGCGCCCGTTCGGGTCTCTCGCCTCAGTCGCGCTATTGTGCAATCCGAATGGCTTCTCGCCGTTTTCCTCCGCGGAAACGAGAAGCGTCAAAGTCCTGTTGACGATCTCGTCGCTAAATTCAAGCACTTGAACCGCGTCGTCAGCCGTCGTTTCGATACTGGCGGCGTCGATTCGGTAACGGAAGGGCGTCGCCCTTCCCAACGTCTTGCATGGAACCCAGCCGTCCCTCGGTTCATCCGAGACAGCGACTTCGTCGTCAATCGGCGGATTGCCGGACGGACCGTCATCCCCCAATACAGCGTCTCCCGCCGATGCCGGATTCAGATCGTAGCCAATCATGAACAGTGCAGATTCGAGCGCTCGAAGTCGCGTGCCCTCATCGGCAATCAGCGAGAAGCTGCTAAGGCGCGAATCTTCCTGCGCCAGGACGTCGGTCAGGATCCAGTTGGCTCGCATATTCCATTCGGCATGCATCGGCCCCGACTGCAAGCGAGGGAAAGTCAGATCTCCGTCACGCGGATTGCGCTGCTTGGGAGCTCGCGCGTTGGTCGCCTCGTAGCCCGGCGCCCAGGGGAAACGCAGTCCATCGGGCACCCTTGAAATGCCGCGAGACCGGCAATACTTGACCACCGCCCATCCGAGAGCCGCCGCCACCCGGCTGTCGTAAATGATGAAGTCACCACATACCAGCGAATAGACTTTCGTCATGCCCGCGTTGAACCGCAACTCGCCAGACTTGAGAATGGCATGGGTCGTGTCACCGGCTTCGAAAGCCAGGCGGGTCGCGTTGATCAGTTTGACGAGTCCCGCCTCGTTTCGCAGCAACCAGTTAACGTTTCCGCGCCGTACACCGCCCCAGATCATGACGTCGATTGCGGCAGCAGCCGCGTCGCGGTTGCTACACGTCGAGTCGAGCGCGGCCAGGAGATCGGACTGCAGTTTGGCCAGCGCTTTCGCATTCGATGTGAACGTGTTGCCTTCCTCCACCCCAAGGCGATCGATGGCGTCGTGCCGCCAGGCGTACTGGACATAGGCGTCGTAAAGGCTGCGACACTCCCACTTCATGCCGCTTTTCCTGTTGCGATATGCATGCGCAAACGTTTTCCTATCGAGATGCTCGCTCATCCACACAACGAACTTCTTCACTTCCCCAGTCAAATATTCGTCTTTCGTCATTCGTTAACTCTCAAACATTCACGGACACCGCTCGATATCGGCGTCCCGGTTAGCGACTTTAATTGCGGCGAGCGCGCACGCCCGTACGGTCTGAATAGGCGTCCATCCTGCGACGCAGCCGATTATCCAGCATCATCTGGACAATCGATGTCCTGATCGCCCAGTTGCAGTCTCACGCGCGTCGCCGCTCGCCTCGTGCTTCGCATCAGGACAGCATCTGTCCTGTTGATGCCGGATGCTTACACCGTCATCAATCGACGGAGAAGCCGAAATGAATACCCACGAGATCGACCGTGCAGCCGGCTTGATCGCAGACGCGGACGCGTTGATCATTGCCGCTGGCGCAGGCATGAGCGTCGATTCCGGACTGCCGGATTTTCGCGGATCGCAAGGTGTCTGGACGACGCTCGGCTCCCCTGGCGCGACGAACGACGGCCTGCACGAACTGTTGCAGGGAAGTTGCTTTACGGCCAACTCGAGGATGGCAATGGAGTTCTATGGCCGTGCACTGGACGTATGCCGAAGGACCACACCTCATCAGGGATACGGCCTGTTGCTCGGATGGGCCCGCAAGAAGGCGCACGGCGCGTTCGTCTACACGAGCAACGTTGACGGGCAATTCCAGGCTGCGGGATTCACCGAGGCGCACATTCTCGAATGCCACGGCTCGATTCATCATTTCCAGTGCGCCCGGCCATGCTCGCCGCATATCTGGCCCGCGAGCGAAATCAGCAAGTCGATGCGAACCACGCATTCCGCGGATTGGCCGCGTTGCGCCCGCTGCGGCGGACCTGCGCGCCCGAACGTTCTTCTGTTCTCGGACCCGGCGTGGCTGGTCTCACGCACAAATGCGCAACGCCTGAGATTGGAGGTCTGGCGCAGCGCCCCCGAGAATCCCGTGGTCATCGAAATTGGCGCGGGACTCGCGCTCCCTTCGGTACGCATGTTTTCCGAAAGTCTGCGCATTCCGCTTATCCGTATCAATACGCACGATGTCCATGCGGCCATAGCAACCGCCGTCACCCTTCAGGGAACGGCGCTCGCGGTGCTTCAGCGTATTGACCGCGAACTTTCCCGGCGGCTTGCGCCGGCGAACCCATGACCGCCAAGGTCCGCTACACTTTTTCATCTTCCAGTAGCGACCACATGCATCTAACTCTCGAAGAATCCCGTACCTCACCGGAGAGAAAGACTGGGAATCCTGCTCGCGTGCCCGCATATCCTATTGCCATTGCTGCCCCGCCAACCCGCTTGAGAGCACCAACATGCCCCAACTCATCGAACACATCGACGCGATTGCGCGCTCCAAAAAGCGTGATGTCCTGTTCCTGACGTTTACCCATGACGGCAAGCGCGATTCAAGTCGATTCACGCAGAACGGGAGTCGTATCGAGATACTGAAATGGCTCGACGCGGCCGGTATAGGGTGGCAACCGTGTGGTGAAATCGCCTCGGAGTATCGCTTCGCATCTTACGACGGTGCGATTTATATCGATGTTGCGTACGACGTGCTCGATCCGGTGTACCAGAAGCTGCAGTCGTTTCTCGAATATCCGGATGGCACAGTTCGCTTCCCCGATACGAGTTTCTTCGTGCTGGATCTCCAAACGGCCATGCAAAATTCCCACCATGACGAGCCCGGCTTTTGGGAGCGCGTTGCCGACAACTTCTAGAGTCCAGAGTCCACTAAGTCGGATGCGCACGCGGAACGGGCAAGTGACGCGAGATAGAAAAAGGTTTCCGTGCAAAACCCTTTAAGCCATACTCGTTGGCAATGAGCGGCACTGCTATGCGCCCCACAGAAAAAATAACGTCATAAAAGCGAAAATGAGCCAGGACCAAACACACGAATATCGGGGATACCGCCTTGTGGCCAAACCAGCGGAGAACGGTGCAAAATGCTGGGCCTGGCGCGACGGCGTGCCCGTCCACAAACTGACCGGTTGCGACGTGCCGGACGCCATTCAAATGGCCCGTAAGGAAATCGATTCGGCGCTGGGCGTGGCCGCGCGCGAGGGCGAGGCCGGAGACAAGGCATACACGCGCGCGCTGGAGGCTATCTTGCCTGAACTCAGCACGGGTCAGCTCAAAATGCTTCAAGCCCACTATCGCGCGCCCGAGCACATCATGACTGCAACAGAGCTGGCAAAGGCCGCCGGCTACTCGAACTACAGCGGAGCCAACCTCCAGTACGGCAATCTCGGCAAAGCGTTGCACGAGCATCACCCCGTCGATCTGCCCGTGCGTCGCAATGGGACGCTCATCTATACCTGCGCCCTGGCGGACTCACCGGACCTCGCGCCTACTGCGACCGAAGACGATTCGCACTGGCGCTGGCGTATGCTGCCGTCGCTAGCTTTCGCACTGCGCGCACTCGGCCTGGTCGAGCAATAACGCGTACTGCTGTTGCGCCGACGCTGCAAGCAAGCCCTGACAACCAACTATGACCCGACAACGATTCGCCCCGCTTCTGATTCCCGCCGACGGCGGCCAGCCCGTTCGCCTCGCCTCGATTGCCGGACAAGATGGCACAAGCGATGTCAGCGAGGCCGATATCCAGAACTACGTTCATGCGCAGCCTGGATGTCTTCCCATCGCCGAGATCGATCCGATTTTTGCCAATCCCGTGGCGATCTGCCGTGAGCTTCCCACGCCGGCAGGTCCGATCGATAACCTCATGGTGACGCCGGCCGGCTTGCCGGTGCTCGTGGAATGCAAGCTTTGGCGCAACCCGCAAGCGCGCCGCGAGGTAGTCGGACAGATTCTCGACTACGCCAAGGAACTCAGCCGTTGGTCATCTTCCGATTTACAGCGGGCGGTGCGACAGCGTCTGAAGTGCACTGGCGACCCGGTGCTCGAGAAGGTAAGAGAGATTGCCCCGGAAACCGACGAGGTACTGTTCAACGATGCGTTGACCCACAATCTGCGTCGCGGCCGTTTTCTCCTGCTCATCGTCGGCGACGGCATCCGCGAAGGAGTCGAGGCAATCGGCGACTATTTGCAGGCTCACGCCGGACTTCACTTTTCCCTCGGGCTCGTCGAGCTTCCGATCTTCGCGTTGCCCGATGGCAGCCGGCTCGTCGTGCCCCGCGTGCTTGCGCGCACAACAGTCGTCACACGCACCGTGGTCGCTGTCCCGGAGGGCTTTGCCCTCGAGCCGACAGACGAAGAAGCGACCGAGGTGGCGCTGAATGCGAACTCTGGGCTCGGCAGCGAGCAACAGCAGTTCTGGCAGGGGCTGCTCGACCGGTTGAATCTCGACGATCCAGAACAACGCGTTCCGGGGGCCCCCCGCCAGGGATATCTCAACTTCATGATGCCGGCACCCGGCGGCACATCCTGGATAAACGTCTATCGAAACCGCAAGCTGAGCGAGATTGGTGTGGAACTGCTCTCGACGGCAAGCGGAGCGGGCGCCTACGCAAGACGGGTCATTGCCGACGACTGGCCAACCGTGAAGGTCGAACTCGGGGGCACGGCGGAATTGACCGAACGGGACGGACGTCCTCTGATCGTGGACCGCCGCACCGTTCCCGGACTCGACACGCCTGAAATACGGGAACAAGCATACGGGTGGCTCGCGGAGCGCGTGAATACGTTCGTCAATGTCATGCGGCCGCGGGTGCGTTCCGCGGCAGCGGACTACGAACAGCACCCCGACTAGTGATGAGACGCTGGATCCGCGCACGCCTAAAGTCCAAACCTGCTGCGCCGACATATCGAAGCGTGCGAGCTCACCTGGCGCGAGGATAGCCGCAACGCCAGGTGCTTGAATCGTCACGTCAAACCAGGGGAATACAATGTCTATTGAGGCGCGATACACCCCCGACGAATTGACCAGCGAGAAGCTGGACAGTCTGATTGCTTCGAGGACGTCGTTTCAGATCATCAGCATTCAGCCTATGAGTTCGGTGGCGGAAAAAGTCGAGAACCACATGGAGAAAGCCGGATTGAGCTGCCAGGTCTATACGGAACACCGTTCTGCGGCAATGGCAGGCTCGCTCTTCGGCGGCGTGAAGGCGCTCGCCGACGTGGCGTCGGCGGGCCATCGCGGCTCACAATCTCGCGACGGTGGACCCCGACTATGAACTTGGCAAGAATCAGGTGAAGAACCATCTCACCGTTGTCTACAAGAAGGAGAATTGATGGAAGGAGGTGGCGCGCGATGCGCTGGCCACCTCCTTGCTCACTTCACTCTTGCTTGTGTGCAGCCCACGAAGGCTGCAGCGCATAGCGGTGCTCGGGCACTCGAAGCACGTGAGTAATTCGCTGCGGGGCTTGCTCGCGCGACGGCCGTTCAACGTGGTAGTCGTTGCGCTGGCCAACAAGATGGCACGCACGATCTGGGTGCTGCTTGCCCATGCTTGTGCGTATCAACCCGGTTACGTGGCGCATGCTACGTAGAAGATCAACCAACTATGGAGATGTGGTCGCTAACAGGTTGCGCAGGCTGATACACATGTGATGGCGAAACAGGTCGGACCGTGGGGAAGCAAACCTGGACGTCGTCTTGTCCTTCGAGGACTCGTCGGAGATGAGGCCTTCCCCAGCAGATTCCATCAGGGCCCAGCGGATCATCGTCCGCAGCACAGGCCGGATATAAGTCTGCAACCTCACGGGCCAGCGCGTGGGCGGGGGTTTCCCATGGCATCCCGGTGCATTATGCGCACAACGGGCTGGTGCTGGGTGTCGAGGCGGCCGAGCAATACCGCCAGTCTGCCTCGCACGTGGCGCCCTCGCTGCAGGTCTCGGTAATGAAACCCGGCGAGCAGACGTTGATCACAGTCTGACGGTGTGCGCTGTGCCGGCTCGCGCGCCACGGGTTGGTTCGATTCCATCCCAGGCCACCAAAAATTCAAGCAAAAAGCCGTAACGAGTGACCGGACGGTCGAAGGCTAAGAGCTCGCTTTGGGTCGCCCGGCCAAGGCCGTCCTAGCAGCATTCGGCCAAGAGGAGACCTTGGTCCGATTCCGTTGTCAGACATTCGGACGGCAGTTCCGCACAGGACATCTGGACGCACAATTCTGTGTCGCGACGCGTTATGAGTTTTACGAGGTACCCCGCAAAACTCATAACGCGTCGCGCACTGGTTCCAAAGGGCCGTCGATCAGGGGGCGCTCAGCAATACCTGGGCGTGGCCATTTGCTGTGTACTCGCTCGCCCAGTGCTACGATCTTGGCCAAGGAGTGCCGCGCGATCCGGTAAGGGCCACAGAGCTGTACAGAATCGCCGCAGACTCGGCAGACGGGTTTATCAAGACCGACTCCGTAGGGAGACTTCGTGCCCTCGGATAGATTTAAGCGTGGCCCGGCCTGGGCTGTAACTCGCGACCAGAACTAGAAAAATGGACCATCAACAAGACAAAGACGCTGAAGACTTCCAGGACAGGATGGAAAGCCAGGCTTTGGAGCTTTTGCGTGTCTTCGAGAAGAAAATTACCCAGTTGATCATCGATCAACACGAGCAAGGGATCCACGGCTCCTACAGGAATGCCGAGGGGACGATCGTCACGGCCGAAAGGGACAAGATCCGAACCCTTTACCTGACCGAAAAAATGAACGTCCTCCACGATCAGATGAACCAGCGTGGCGGACAGTTGAAGCACGCTTTTCGTGCGGTGTACAAGCAATTCCACGTTCTCGGCATACGGAAGCTGCGAAACGCACTGGCTCACGCGGGCACGATCACCGACAGTCAGCATCAAGGTTTTCTTAACTACCTCTTGATGAAGGAGTTTCCAGTGCTGGGCATTGATTTTGATCCCGATTACGACAGGGTCATGTTCCCGGTGGACTTCGCGCCGGACGTCCCATCGATCGGGCTCGATCCACGGAACACTGGCGAACCGGATGAATCAATCGAGTGGACATATGTACCGTACGAGGACTGGAAATCGTTCATCGACAGCATTCCGGAGAAGTATAAGGGCCCTCCTTACGTGCCGTTCGATCAGATTCCCCCAGAATATCTGGCCGATATTGACCCGACGCTTCAAAAGGCGCTTGAGTATTCATGGAACGATAGTCGGGCGGAACACTTCATCAACCAGGTCACTGAAGGCGTCCCTTCGGACTATCGGAAATACCGACGACCATTCTCCGAGATTCCAGCGGAGTATCTGGTGGACCTTCCTCCGGAGTACCTGGAGCGTTTTAAGGCCGAATGGCGAATCAACGCCGAGCCTGGCACCTCGATAGCTGTCCACTCCATTCCGCGTGAGTTCGTGAAGGCATACGTGGCTTTTGATCAGATACCGACGGAATATCTGTTCGGTGTTCAAGCAACCGAACTAGGGGAGGCGCGTGAAATATGGAAGCGCCTGGTAAGAGAAGAATACCTGCGGACAACTATCAGCAAAATTCCACGGGAATATTTGTCGCCGATCTGGAAAATTCCTAAAATTCCGGCCGAATACCTCGTCACGCTCCCCCCCGAGTTCCTGGAGATGACCAAGGAGCTAGGAAAAATACCGGCGGAAGATCTAACGTCTTCGGATGCCCAGCTAGTGGCGCAAAAGGTAACAGAACATTTGAACGAAAGCCAATGGCACGCGTTTTGCGAGTTTAGGCGGTTTTCAACCACCTAGACGTATTACACGCGCCCAACAACGTGAGACGTTCGCGACGTCGTTCACGGTATTGGCGAACGCATGAAGGGCCGGCAGAACAGTTCGTGTTTTGCCGGCCCTTCAATTTTCCGCCGCGGCAAACAGCGGCGAGTTTCGCCCTCTTACATGTTGTTATCGTGACCCCAGGCGTTGCCGGCCACGTCGATGGTCCCCGGCCCTCCGATCGTTGGCAAACCGGAGCCCGGATTGATGTCGACGAGCTGGTTGTGCCCCCACTGATTTCCCCCCACATCGATCCCACCGGCGATGTTGCCGACAGTCGGCAACCCCGTTGCCGGATTCAACCACTGGGGCGGTTCCGCGCCGCTTGCCTGCGCTTGATCGATGGCGGCTTGCATCGTGGAGGCGACGAGTGCCCGATTGGAGAATTGCGCATAGGTAAATACCGGCGTGCCGACGCGTTGCGCTTCGCCTTCACGCCGTAGCGACTTGCTAGCGACAAAGACCGGCTTGTTGCCCGTATTAAACCGGATGGCGTTTCGCTGGAAGACGAGCGAGCACGCGCGCCATGCCGGGAACTTCCGCTCCACCGTCCGGTTCATGGAGCTGGATATCAACGCCACGACCGGCGCCGTCACCGGCGTGCCGAGAAACGTTGACCAATGCCACAGCAGGCCAATCAGCATGCAGGCGTGTGGCACGAACAGGGAGATGAAGGCGACTTCGAATGTCGCGCCGCTGTCTTTTGTCGTCAGCCACGCGATACCCGCCCCGATCGGGACGCTCGCGGCGATCATCTTGAATGGGTCGATCGTCTCGGATAGCCAGGCGAGGAAGCGGGCAAACAGAAGACCTGCGACAGACAGCACGACAGCCCATGTTGGGCCCGAAAAAAACTTGACTGCGACACACACGACGAGAATCGGAACAATAGATCCGAGCACTTCCTGCGCTGTCATCCATCGCCGGACCATCCGGACAACCTCGTCATGTCCGGGAAGATCGACATGCTCGATCATGGATCGGAATTGCTTAAGCGTATTGGCCATCGGTATTCTCAGGTTAGTTATATTTTTGCAGGGCTTCGTCGGCTGCGTGGTCGTGCTCCCCCCAAGGAGCCGCGGCGCGGTGCGGTTCTATCGAACTCCCCTGCCAGGCAATTTTACCCGGGACAGTTGATGACGCAACGTATGGGGAGGATTGGCGTGGCCGGATCTTTGAGGCGTGCGTCTTCGTCCTGCAGCGCGCCTTACAACGCCTGCCAGGGCGCTCAGGTGCTGCCCGTCTCGCGATTATCAAAGGCACCGCGGACGGCCTCGATGGCGCGCGCCGCCAGCTGCGCGTCGTCGAACTGCGGATACGCCTTTGTGAGCTTGCCGTAGACCTGCCAAACGTTTTCCTTGAGCGAGCGAATAGTGCGGCTCGCGTCCAGGTCAGGCATCTCGAGCACCTCCTTGAAGCGCTCCTGGACTCTGTGGAAACTCACCGGATCGCGAGCTTCGTCGGTCATTTCCTTACGACCCGTGCTCGACGACCCGAACGGCGTACAGGACGTGCTCGGTCAGGTCAGGGTATGGGGTGGCTGGCTGTCGTGAACATATTGTTATTGTTCACTCGGGCTTGCTTGGCAAAGCGTAGGAGAATGGGCGCAAGCGCGAGCAGGACGTCCACATCGGGGATCAATGAGTGCAGAGTGGTCATCACGAGGCTCTTCCGATTACCTTCCTGTTTCCCGGTCTGTTCAGACGCTTCCCCGATCACTACCCGTGAATCATCTTGCTGGGGCTGTGATGTTGGGGCTGAATGGCGGCGAAGACATGCGCCTCCTTCTGTAGAGCCGTGACAATTTCAAGGGTTTGGTCACACAAGCCGAGGCCACCAAAATGCGCGAACACAGCACGCGCTCGCCCAAGCGATGCAATCTGCTCTGAACACACAAACACAGTTTCACGGGCATCCCCCGCAGTCACTGTGTCCTGAAGAATCCGCAACTGCTGGATGATCTGAGTCAGGAATAAAAATCCATCACTCTCTTGCGGAAGAGTCAATGTTAAGCGGTCGAGATCATCAATAGATTGACGCAGCCGCGACGAAGTAGCGCGATCCATTTTCACCTATCCCTCGTTTTCCGGTCTCAATCGATTGCCGCAGCGCACGCATCCGTTGGCGCGGCGGCAACGTGCCCGACCAGCGGGATAACCTTCAGCCCAGCCGACGCAATCCGGCAAGGCGCCGCGGCTACGCCACAACCGGCTAACCCGGCAGCGATCCATAACACAGCTATCACGCGCTTCATTTTTCGATCCTCTCGATGCCGGGCATCCTGTTTTCCTATGCGAGATTCCGAAGCACGCGCTTGAGTTTGTCGTGGGCGTCTCGCAACTCGCTGTATGCGTACGGGAGATTCCCGCCTTTGCTGAGTTCGTTCGCCACAACGCTCTGCGCAGACTCTATAGTTTTCAGCACATCTTTAAGTTCACGCACCACCTTGCTCTTGTCGTCCATTGCCGTGCCCGCCAATTTTGCGATCAAATTCCAACCAATCGGCGGCACGCCGCGAGACTACTCGGGCCGCTCTGGCCATACACCGCGAAACGGCGGCGCTGGCCAAGATGCCGCAATTCCTCGCGCCCCAACGCTTCGAGGTCACCCGCAACTCGATCGCCAATCGCGATGTCTATGCCTGCGAGCAATTCGAAGACGGCAAAGTCGCCTTCGTCGATCTGAGCGATAAACATGCCGCGCCTTTGATTCACCGCAACAACCGTCCCTTCCTGCATTCCTTTCCTCCGTTGTTTTCCGATGCGCTTCGTCAGCTCAGACCAAGCTTCTTCTTCGCGTACGCTTGGAACAAGCCGACCGAAACTGTAACCAGGCTAGACATAGCCGCGCCAGGCAACTCCGTTCTTACTTTATCCCACACAGTCTTCTCCGAGACCGCTTCGGCAAAGTCGTGCCCCTTCGAAGTCAGCCGAAGCGGCAAAACCGACCATGACGCGTATCCATCTACGCTTTTCGTCAAACCGAATCCGCGGTCTCCGTCGTCCTGCTCGATAAGACCTTGGTCCTCAAAATGCTTCATGTGAAATTCGAACTCGGCCGTTTGAAACGAAAGTCCAGCGTCGTCGAAATCTTCGATGGCAAACGTAGGGCTCGGATGACTCAGGATGATATCGATCATCCGTTTAATGTATTCGTGGTCAATTCGCATAGCGTTTTGCTAGCGTTATAGCGGATTTCCGAATCCACGTCATTCAGATCCGTCACCGTAATCGTGCATCTTCCGGGTGTGCCACCCACAATAACGGTAATCGAATCACATCGGTCATCCTCCGGGTGCCATTGCACAAAATCTCTGTATGGACGGACGAGCCCGCCTCGAGTCCCGAGCAACGCGGTTGCCGGTTTCGACAGGCGATTTTCGACATCGCCAGCAGGGAGTGACAGGCAGCACGCTAGGCGATTTACCGCCTCGGCCGCAAACCGGCGACGATGCCATCGAGTAACTTTTTAACAATGTTATGAAGCCGCTTTTTTTTCGAACATTCCAACTTCGACGTGCATAGCGAACCTGCCCGCAATCGGGAGCTTAACGTCCGAGGATATACTGACAGCTGAGGTACCTGACACTGCCCACCAGACTCGCGCCACGTCGTCGAGCGTGGTCAATTGCACTTCAAGGCTTGCTCCGTTCATCGGTCTCTGAGGTGGGAGCACGAGCTCGTAAGCGTGGTGGTGTTCGAACTGCTCGCCCGAAGGCGAAGCAGACGGCGCGGCCCATACGCGTTGGAAGCGCATACCGTTTTGGCCCGCTTGCGCAAACGCGGACATGCCGACGTTGTAGGCCAAGACATTCTCAATGTCGAATCGACCAGCTTGACGCGAAGTGTAGACCCCGGACAATATTTTCGACTCATTGTTCGGCATCCGCTTTATGGCCGCCTTTAGACGTGCGCACACGCCCTTCTCTTCGACCGTTTTCGTATCGAACGGCAATCGTCGCGTCAGCCACATCTCGACAATAGGCGTTTCAGAGAAGTCGAAAGCATGTAGGGTCATCCCATCACCTAGTCGGCGCCGCGCGCCAGTCCGTTTTCCGGGTTATTCGCTGCTCGCACTACGACGTGCGCGAGCTATCGCATCGGCGGCGACTTTCTCGTGGACGCGAATCCTATGTGCACGAAACTCGAAGTCCGGCCACCGATGCGCGCACTCATCCAGCGCCCGCTCGGCATCGGCTTGCGACATCGCCCGATCGTAGCCGGGCCATGATTCGTAGATATCCTCTCCCTCGCCCGGTCGCACGAGCCGGACAAAGCGTTGAATGATCCAATCGTCGCTAAGGGGAATCGTCATCGCCTTCCGACGTCTACGCCGGCTCCATTGTCTCTCGGGACACAATCGGTCGCGAGCGCATAAAGTCAGCCGCGAACTTCAAGGCAGCGTCTCGCCACCTATTGTGTGCAACATAGCGTGGATGACTTGTCCTGTAGCAGAGTGCGCGGCCGACTCGGAACTGCCACAGGCAACGCGGCTCAATCGCCGCGCTATCGGTGCGATCAGGGAAATAGTCGCGTAAGTATCGATCATACGCCGTCCCTGTCGTGAAGAGGATCACATCCGGATCCGTCACGGTGATGTGAGCGCGTAGCAAATCCTGCGACAGAGCCTGGATACGATCGAACGACTCGGCTACTGTCGGCGAGCTCCCGGCATGACTCACGCAGAACAGATTCGCCCAACCGACAGCGATTTCAGCATCCGGAAGTTGGGCGTGCATCGACCGCTTCACTTGGCGCAGGAACTGCAGGAATTTATGGCGTTCGGGTGGACGCTCTAGCCAACGAGCGTGCGACCGCATCGACTCGACAACATAGTCAATTCCGGGCGCCTCTCCCTGCTTAAACCTGCATTCGTTGTTTCGCCAGGATTTCGTTTCCATCCCCACAACAAGTACACGATGTTTTGCGTCGCCGAAGTTCGCTGGAACAGCGGGAAGGAACAGGCCCGAAAGCTGCTGTGTGTCTCCGAAGACGGCACCAAGGTCCGTGGTCGCGAGGATGTCAAGATAGCTATGTGCCAGCGCGAGTGCGTGGCTGTCGGTCTCACTCGTTGTGGAAGTCTCGCCCATGTTGATTGTTTGCTTGTTCGTTTCGAGCCACTCAAGATCGGATGTCGCGCTGAAGGGACCGTTCGCGTACGAGCTTTTCAATCGCTTGCACGCCGGCTTGCATCCTCTCCACGGCAGAAGGGTTTGCAGAGTGAATCCTGATCACTGGCGGCACGAATCCTCGAAGAGCGACGGCCTCTTCGATCCAGACGATGACGTCGTACCCCGTACCGCGAATATCATCCCCCAAGTCATGATCCAAACTGAGTTCTGTGACGCCTCCTGCGTCGAGGAGCCGGATCGCCTCGGAAGGCCAATACACTCGATGCCATCCCTCTGGCGTCGCGCGTTCGTCAGCAAGAAACAGCTTCATCATTCTGCCTCTTCCCCCCGTTTTCCCTTCTTTCGCGCACACAATGACGACGTTCGCCCGCCTACTTAACCCGGGGCAGTACGATTTCCACCGGAAACCCGGGGGTGAACGCGACGATCGCATCGTGGACCCTGTCGTAACGTATCTCCAGCATTCCGGCAGAACCTCTCATAACGAGAATTCCGTGCTCGCAGCGGAAAAACATCCTGCTCGACGTGTCGCCGGTATTCGTGACAACAAAATCGTAGCCGCTGCGAGCGATAATTGTCGAGTCGATATCGTCTTTAACTTTCCACGATCCAACGAACTCGTCCCCAGTCCTTTTGCCGCAGGCAACCAAAAGCGATGATGCGCTGATGGCTAGGAGTGCCACTACGGCAATGGTCTTCAACCCATTTTTCACGTTCTTCGAACGCGGCCGCTCGATGGCACTGCCGCTTTCCTGCGTTGTTTTCCGCGCCGTTGTTTAACGCACCTGAGCCGCGGCACGTTCCTCCGCGTCCTTCCGCTTCTGCTCTTTCGCCAGGTGATGGCCGACCGCGCATCCGACGATTGCGCCGGCAACCGCATGATGCCCTGCCACGTGCCCTGCTACGGCGCCCACGGCCGCACCTTTTAAACAGCCTGCCGCTTGAGCGTTGCCGGCTGCAACGGATAGCAAGGCTACTGCCATACAAAATGCTTTCTTCATTCTTTTGTTCCTTCGTTCGTACTCGCCCGCGTGGGCGTATCTTTTGCGTTTCCTAGTTGTCCAAATTGCAGTCGGCGAGTTCAAACCTGTACGACAACCTCGCGCGGACGATCGGCGGTTTTTGAGGAATGCCCCATGCACACAATAACGCGTCGAACGAAGGCGCGGGCGGGCCGGATTTCAGTACCGGCAGCTCACGTCGTGTCAATGTGTACTGGACACGCTCACTGGGGGTGGCTCCAGGCCGCTTAACGCGCTCGAGCACGCCGTGACGAACCGCGTACTGAACTGCATCAAACGCTGCGCGCGAATTCGACGTCCCGCTTGCCGCGATTTGCTTGACTGTCGCCGCACCATGCTGACGTATCCATGCGCAAAGCTTTTCGGCGTTATGGTGTACGTTCATCGGTATGTTCCGCTGTTGGTGACTCTAAGAAGTGCCTCTGGCCAAGCTCCGAACGTCGCTGGCGTCTCTTGCCTAACCCTTCCTTATCGGCATCTGCACCCAAATCTGTATATCCAAACGACGAATCTGACTAAAACTTGTGCAAAATGCATTCAATCGAATAGGTTGACTGCTGCGAAGGCTTCACGGAACTCTCGCTGCGATACCTCCAGATACGGCGCAACATGGTCGATATGCGCGTGACCCAGGAGAGTCTCGACCGTTTCGAGGGAATGTCCGTTTGCGATCAAGCGCGTTGCAAACGTCCTGCGTCCCGAGTGACTGCTGTAGCCCACACCGAGGCCCGCTGCGCGGTACAACCCGGTGACGTAGCTCTGCAGGCTATCGGCAGCCCAATATTCCACGGGTTCGCCATCAAAGCTAATGTGACGCTTTACGCTCAGTTCGAACGGGCCGCCTTTCTGCGTGAGGATGAGACGGGTCCGAGGCAGGAGGCCTCGGCATTCTCGCCGGTCTAAACCTGTGCCTGCCCCGCGCGCATAGCGCCAATCCACATAGCGATCAAACGCCTCGATTGCTCGCGGGTGCGCGACGAAGACGCAGCGCGCCCGACAACCCTTTGTGATGCTGCCGGGAAGGTGGATCTCCTCGCGCCGTGTTCCCGATTTTGTCAGCATTTGTTGCACTTCGAGGCGCGCAATCTCAGTTACGCGCATGCCGCATGTGACGCCGAGTAACAGGACCAAAGTGTCGCGCGCAGGGAAGCGACTGGTAGCTTCGGTAACGCGAAGGAGGTGACGGAATTTGGCTGGGGTGAGGACTTTCGCGCGTGTGGGTTGCATGCTCTTCCTTCCTCGTAATACGCTCGTTTTCGTGCTCCGTTACAAGAGAAAAAGAACGGGTTACTCCTTTCCAGCGTAACCCGCATGAAGCCTCGCCGCCTCGGAAAAATGCCGGATGCGCGACGAACTACGATACGGGCGACATCCGGAACGGGTCGGGCAAACGGGCGCGCCGTCATCCCTGCTGACCGGCGCTTGCGGCGAACAGGCGATGGGGACGGTTAGTTGCGTGGTGAAAAGGAAGTCACATCTTCGGTTGCCTGCGCAACAACCTGTCGGTGTGACCAAGGGCGACGGCAATGCACGCGATCGGGATCGAGGGCTTGCCAGCGGAGCCGGACTCTGGCACAGCGCGGTGTCCCCGGGGCGATGTGCCGTCACGTCATGGAAGTGGCAACGGCCAATGCGCTGGCGCGTTTCATGAATCATGCTCATGGAGAAAGGGCTGGCTGTTGCCTCGCGTTTGAGGCAAGGCCGCGGGTCCTAACGCCTATCGGCTGGCGGTTCGCTACGTGAAGAGCGTGTCGCGGAAAACTCACCCGCCCGTATGTCGCCCGAGTCAAACGAAGGGGATGGGTCTGAGGGTGCCGGGCAGATGGAGCGGATGATGCGGCTGCCCGGCGCCCGTGATCTTCAGGCAGTGGAGATTGGGGATCCTCGCACGCACCGCCCTGTCGCGCCCGAGGTGACTGCCCAAATTGCCCCATGCGGCGACAACAAGTGTCGCGCTACGGGCGAGCCCGGTGAGGTATTGATCGTTTTCGGGGCCGACGGGATCCTCGGCTGCCAGCATGTCGCTTGGGTCGGTCGCGCAAAAGGCAAAGAGATTGGCCATGCACAGTGCGCTCATTCCCCAGGCCCTGGCAAACGAAACGCAGGTGCGAATGGTCGGGTCATCCTGCTGCTCATCGGCCGTGCTCGGGTTCAGTCCGATGAAGAGCACATAGGACCCATCGTCAAGCAGTCCACCAATGGTCCGCCAGAGTGCATAGCGCCACGTGCGGCACGGGGAGAAGACGGTCCGCCGCGCGGCGATCAGATCGATCGCAATCCATTAAGGTCCTCCGTTGATGCGCCGCGCAAGTGATGTGTGGGGTGTTCATGCACATTCGCAGGGTAGAAGAGTCGGTTCCGTAGATCCATTGGGTTGTCCCCGTCGCGAGAGCCGTCGAAGGAACGGCGGCGCGTATTCATTGCCCCCTCAGGTGCCAGCCGGAGATCGCCCGAACCGACGCCAGACGAAGAGGGAAACAGAAAAATCAACTACGATCGGGATCGGTAGCTTGAGGGAAAAGTCATCGGTGACGTGACCGGCGAGCGGTCGACCTGTCTCCTGGGACGTCCAGTATCTTCTTGGCGAATGCAGTCGCCTTACCGCGCGTGGCTTTCCTTACGCACCGGAGGACCTCGCCTCAGCGCGTCGGAGTCGGAGGAACGGCAGGGTTCGAGGCAGAGGCCAGGTGTTCGATCAGCAGCTTCGACGCCGCAGATAACCCATCGAGATCCCGATAGACGATCTGTAACGAGCGTTCGGCCCAGGGTTCATCCAGTGCTATTTTTACTACGTTGGGCGCCCCGTCTGGGATGCCGACTTCCGGCAACAGGCCAACGCCCAGCCCCGCCGCGACCATGTTTCTTACGGCTTCGAAACTCGTCACCTGGATGCGCAGCTTCAGACGGCGGCCATAAGCAGCCGCGGCTCGTTGGATCAGCGTATAGATTGAGGCTCCGTCCTGCATCCCGACGAAATCCTCCTCCAGCACATCGGTAAAAGTCAGGCTGGTGCGCATCGCAAAGCGGTGGTGGACCGGCACGACCAGGAAAAGGCGGTCGACACGGTACGGAACACAGACCAGTCGCTCCTGCGGATCTGTTACTGCACAGATGCCGAAATCGACCTGGCCGCTTTCAACCATACGTAACACGACATCGCTGGTTTTCTCCATAAGGTCGATCTTTATGGCGGAGTTGGCCGCCAAGAACCGGTTCAGTACCTCGGGTAGATAATGGGCCATGGCAGTGAAATTGACCGACAGCCGTACGTGTCCTCTTACACCGTTCGTGTATTCGCTCAGCTCTCCCTCGGTCTGCCGTAACTGCTCGAAGATACGTTGCGTGTGCCGGTAGAGCGTCTGGCCAGCCGCGGTCGCATGGACTCCGCGACTGTGACGTTCGAAGAGCGAGGTGCCCGCGTCGCGCTCGAGTTCTGTGATGCGTCGGCTGACTGCCGACGCCACAATGTGCGTGGCTTCTGCTGCAGCGGCAATACTGCCCTCTTCCACCACGGCAGCGAAAACCCTTAAAGACTCAAGATCGAACCGCATTGATCTGCCCCACTTCTCCGACAACGACTAACTTGTCCGCCGATTCGCCATCTCGATCCGGCATGGCTCCGCTGCTACAAAATCACTAGCGCGCGAGCGAGCCGACGGCTAGCATGATCTCCCCAATCCTTCAAACCAGCCGGCCGGCGCTATTCCGGCCGCCCCGCTGCCGATCACGGCCACGATCATAGCGTATGAGGCGGCCTAAGACACCGGCCCCCACATTTGTCGATTCGCGATGCCTCAAACTCTATTCGAAAAGATCTGGCGCCGCCATGCCGTTCGTGAAAACGAGGACGGCTCCACGCTGCTCTACATCGACCGACACCTGGTAAACGAAGTCACCAGCCCGCAGGCCTTCGATGGCCTCCGGCTCGCTGGCCGCGTGCCGCACCGTCCGGAGTCAGTTCTGGCGATGGCGGACCATAACGTGCCGACCACCGATCGTGCTCAAGGCGTGCGCGCCATCATCGACCCAATAGCCCGCGCACAAGTTCTGGCGCTGGAATCCAATTGTCGTGACTTCGGCGTCAAGGAGTTCCCACTCAACGACGCACGTCAAGGGATTCTTCATGTCGTTGCGCCTGAACAGGGATTGACATTACCAGGCACCACCTTGATCTGCGGCGACTCCCACACGAGCACGCACGGAGCGTTCGCGGTAATCGCTTTTGGTGTTGGTACGTCAGATATTGAGCATGTCATGGCCACCCAGTGCCTCAGGCTGGAGCGCATGAAGACGCTGCGCATGACGATCGACGGCGGGCTTGCCCCCGGCGTAACTGCAAAGGACGCCGCTCTCGCAATGCTCGGGCGTTTTGGCACGGCTTTCGGAACCGGATACGCAATCGAGTTTGCCGGCAGTACAGTGCAGGCTATGAGCATGGAGTCGCGTATGACACTGTGCAATCTCTCGATTGAGGCCGGAGCACGTTGTGGAATGGTGGCTGTTGACGATACGACGTTGCACTACCTCCGCGAACGCCCGCTCGCTCCGCAGGGTGATCAGTGGGACGCGGCCCAAGCATACTGGCGGACGCTCGTCAGCGAGCCGGGTGCCGTCTTCGACCTTGAACTGGAACTCGACGCAGGTACTATTCGCCCTCAGGTGACATGGGGCACCACGCCCGGCATGACATGCGCCGTTGACGACGCAGTGCCCGATCCGGAGCTGGAACAGGATCTCGTCAAACGTGAAGGGTTGCGCAACGCGCTAACTTATATGGATCTCGTGCCCGGGACCCGCATCCGGGACATCGTGCTGGACAAGATTTTCATTGGCTCATGCACCAATGCGCGGATTGAGGACCTGCGGCAGGCAGCGAGTGTCGTGCGCGGCCACCGTGTGGCGCGCAATATCGTCCAGGCACTGGTAGTTCCGGGCTCGGGCCTGGTCAAGCGCCAGGCAGAGCAGGAAGGACTCGACCGCGTTTTCATGGAAGCCGGTTTTGAGTGGCGCGAACCCGGCTGCTCGATGTGCCTTGGCATGAACGATGACCGCCTCAATGCTGGCGAGCGCTGTGCGTCGACCTCCAATCGCAACTTCGAGGGCCGGCAAGGACGTGGCGGCCGCACCCATCTGGTCAGCCCCGCAATGGCCGCAGCTGCGGCCGTCGCGGGTCATTTCGTCGACGTTTCCGCCCTCCTCTAAACACGAGCCCATGCAGCCATTTACTACCATCGACCGGGTTGTCGTTCCGGTCGATCGACCCAACGTCGACACCGACGCGATTTTGCCGAAACAGTATATGAAGATCACGGGTCGAACCGGCTTTGGGCCCTACCTTTTTGACGAGTGGCGCTATCTGGATGCCGGCGAGCCAGGCGATGATTGTACGGGTCGCCGCCAGAACCATACTTTTGCGCTTAACTTGCCTCGCTATCAAGGTGCCGGCATCTTGCTCGGTCGCGCAAATTTCGGTTGTGGGTCAAGCCGCGAGCATGCGGTCTGGGCGCTGTCAGAGTGGGGAATCCGCGCGTTGGTTGCGCCGAGCTTCGCTGAAATCTTTCGCGACAACTGCCTGAAGAACGGACTGCTGCCCGTTGTGTTACCTGAGTTTGTGGTGAACACACTGTTTGATGTGGTGAGGGCAGACGAGGGGTACCGTCTCGCTATTGACCTCGTAGCGCAAACAGTGCTCATGCCAGACGGCAACGAGCACGCCTTCAACATAGACCCGTATAACAAGGCCATGCTGCTTGACGGCCTGGATGCGATAGGTGCGACGCTACGCCATACACAAGAGATAGATTCGTTCGAGCGCCAACGTCTGGCGCAGGAACCATGGCTGGCAAGCACTGGTGCCGAATGACTGTACCACTCTTGCAGAACCAAGAAATTTAACTGGAGATATTGATGGAGACCGAGAACACGCTCACCGCGTCGCGCACGCCGTGGCATGAGAATCTGACGGCAAAGCATTGGCGCACGTTAAATGGCGCATTCCTCGGTTGGATATTCGACGGTTATGAGGCGCTCGCCTTGATCGTCATCCTGCCTTCGCTCATGCAATCGGTGTTGACACCTGAGCAGGCAGCGTCGCGCCCCGTGTTCAGCGGGCTCGTCATTGGCATCACATTACTGGGATGGGGCATTGGAGGGTTGGTGGGCGGTACCATGGCCGACTATGTGGGCCGTAAGAGGATGATGATGTGGTCCGTGTTTCTATACGCGGTCCTCACGGGTTTTACCGCTTTGGTACAGGACGTGTGGCAACTTAGCGCCATGCGGTTCCTCACGGGGCTTGCGATGGGCAGCGAATGGAGCACGGGTATCGCCCTCGTGGCCGAAACCTGGCCAAAAGAAGCGCGGTCAAAAGGGGCGGGGTTCCTGCAATCAGGTTTTGGCTGGGGTACGTTGATTGCGGCAGTGGTCTGGTTCGTGCTGAATGAATATAGCCCGCTCGGCGTCGAGAATTGGCGCATCATGTTCTTGATCGGCGCCCTACCTGCTTTCTTCGTCCTTTACTTTCGTCGCGGGGTAGACGAATCCGAGAAGTGGATCGAAGCTGTCCGCAGCAAACGCTGGAGCGCAACCGAAGGTGCGATAGCTCATACTGCCTCCGGTAAGCGCCCCTTCACGCTAAAGCAGATCTTCACGGAACGCGAAGCTGTCCGTCGCATCGCTCTCACCACGTTGCTGTCAATCGTAACCATTGTCGGCTGGTGGGCCGTTTCGAGCTGGCTGCCCGTATATACGGGTGCGTTGGCTGCTGCCGGCCACGTAGCCAATCCGGGAACGTGGATTTCCTCTGTCAATATCCTCTATACGATCGGCGCCATCGTCGCTTACATGGCGTCCGGCTTTATTATCGACGCAGTGGGCCGCCGCTGGTTCCTGTTTCTGACGTTTGCCGGTTCACTGGTTACGACAGTACTGGTCTATGCTTGCGTAGAGACCGTCCAGGGCATGCTGATCCTCTCGCCTATTAACGGGTTCTTTACGCTGGGCTGCGCTTTCGCATGGCTCGCCATTTACCCGGCCGAGCTCTTCACGTCATCGGTTCGCTCGACATCGGTTAGCTTCGTTTTCAACTCTGCCCGTCTTATCGCGTGGGTGTTTCCCATTCTTTCGGGGTCGCTGATCAAGTCCCTCGGCGGCGTGTCACATGCTGCATTGGTATTTGGCTCGGTATACGCCTTGGGCATGATACTACCCTGGTTCCTGCCCGAGACGAAGGACCAGGATCTCCCAGACTGACGCTTATCCTCGCCGACGCACAATGAGGCTGACAAACCGGTTGTGTCGCGTTAACGACGATGAGGTGAGAACGTACTTGCATGAATAGGACTGCTTACATCGATAGAAAATGGAATTGCTCAGCTGCGATCGAAGAAACGCCACCATCACACATCTGCCCCTTGTGGCTCGTGTGCATGACTTCGATGCCGGACAGGATGATGCGCGGACAGCGGAAATCCTTGAACCCCGTCATCGGCTCTCGCCGTTCTGGTCAATCGCCTTTTCTCTAAGTAGCGGCGAGCAGCGGCCTTGTCACGATGGGCGCGGAGCAGGAAATCCACCGTGCGGGCCGCCTTGTCGACGGCATGCGCCGGCCGCTGCCGGACCTTCGATCGCTTGCGCGAGCCGGTGCCTGCCCTCCGGTCGATCGTCACCGACCCGCCGAATTACCGATAAGCGCGATCAGACCAGCGCGCGCGCCGCGATCCCCAGCACCGTCGATGCGCACGCGCGCGCGAGTTCCCCGCCCTTGATCTCGAAGTGCTCGCGGAAGAACCGATTGTGCTCGTCGGTCTCGTGGTAACGATGCGGCGTGAGCACGCCGGACAGTACCGGCACGCCTGTTTCGAGCTGCACCTGCATGAGCCCGTTGATGACCGCCTGCGCGACGAATTCATGCCGGTAGATGCCGCCGTCAACCACGAGCCCCGCCGTGACGATCGCGGCGTAATCGCCGCTGGTGGCTAGCTGCTTCGCGAGCAGCGGAATCTCGAACGCACCGGCGACTTCATGGAGATCGACGTCTGCGCGGCTGAAACCATGCGACTGGATCGCGTCGAGAAACGCGACGCGGCACCGGTCGACGATATCGGCGTGCCAGCCGGCCTGCACGAAGGCGAGACGGGGACGCGCGTCGCGTTCAACGACGTTGCGGGAAAATTGGGAACTAGCGTTGACGGTCGAGGACATTACGATCAAAAGTTAGAAGACGAAACTGGCGCTGAGGCGGCGGCGCATCGGCGCGCGCCACCGCGAGCGCCGCTCAGGCCTGCCGCGAGCGTTCCCACTGCTCGGCCCTGTCGAAGGCCTGCATCAGCCGGGCATGACGCTCGTCGATCCACTGGCGCGGCGCGCTGTGCGTGAACACGTAGAACTCGCGCTGCCGGATTGCGAGCAGCACGCGCTCGCCGACCTGTTCAGGCGTAAGACCATCCTTCACGAGGTCGCGCAGGAAGTGATTCTGCGGGCGCTCGAACGCGCCGCCGAAGCGGTCAGGCCGCGCCGATGCCGACTGGTCGAGGTTCGTGCGCACCGCGGCCGGACACAACACCGACACGCCGATGCCGCTGCCTTCGAGATCCTGTTCGAGCGCCTCGGAGATCGCGACCACGGCGTACTTCGTCATCGAGTACGCGCCGGTGTTCCAGCCCGGCCTGACCTGGAACCCGCCGATCGATGCGGTGTTGACGAGGTGGCCGCCCTCGCCATGCGCGCGGATGCGCGGCAGGAACACCTTCATCCCATGCAGCACGCCGTACACGTTCACGCCGATCACCCAATCCCAATCGGCGGATTCGAGTTGCTCGACCGGCACGCCGTGCATCGCGACGCCCGCGTTGTTGACCGCGACGTGCAGCTTGCCGAAGCGCCGCTCGACCGCGTCCGCGGCGGCCTGCACCGACGCGAGATCCGATACGTCGACTTGCAGCGGGAGCGCCTTCGCGCCTTCCGCCTCGATCGCGGCGACGACGCCATCGAGCGCATCGCGGCGAATGTCGGCCACCGCTACCGACATGCCGGCGCGCGCGAACGCAGTGGCGACTCCCGAGCCGATGCCCGACCCGGCGCCGGTCACGATCGCGACTTTTCCTTCAAGGTCCATGAGTGAGTCTCCGTCGAAGTGGTTGCAGTCAGACTGCCGCCGTCGCGCCGCCGTCCACTGGTATCACAGTGCCGGTGATGAAGCTGCCGGCCGGCGATGCGAGTAGCAGCGCGAGCCCCTTGATCTCGTCCGGCGACGCGAGGCGCCGAAGCGGCACGGCTGACGCAAACTGCGCGGCGATCAGCGGCTCCCGATGCAGCCGTCCGCCGGCGATGTTGGTCAGGAACGGTCCCGGCGCGATTGCGTTCACGAGCACGTTATGCGGCGCGAGATCCACCGCCGCCTGGCGCACCACGTTGAGCATCGCGGACTTCGTCGCCGCGTACGCGTAGCCGACGAATGGCTCCGCGCGAATCCCGCCGATCGACGCGGTCACCACAATGCGGCCGCCCTGCTGCGCAATCATGTGTTTCGCGGCCGCCTTGATCGACCACGTTGCTGCGGTCAGATTCACGTCGAGGACGTGCCGCCAGTGGTCAAGATCGATCTGCCCGATGCGGCCGGCGTCGCCGAACGCAAAGCCGGGCCCCGCGCTGATGCCCGCGTTCGCGAACATCGCATCGAGCCGACCATGACGCGCGACGATCCCGTCGACGACCCGCTCCAGCGCGTCGAGATGCGACACGTCGAGCACTTCCGTGTCCACGCTCAGGCCCGCGGCGCGCAACCGGGCCGCCGCTGCGTCAAGTCCCGGCGCGTCGACGTCCGTCATCACCACGTGCGCGCCCGCCTCCGCGAGCGCCTCGGCCATCGCGAAGCCGAGTCCGCTGGCCGCGCCGGTCACGCAGCCCACACGTCCGTTCATGTCGAGCAGTTCGGTGACGTTCACGCGATCTCTCCCGCGGTGCGGTTGAGCGCGAAACACGCGATCGCGCCGAGACAGACCGGAATCGCGGCCAGCATGAACATCGTCTGCATCGACACGTGCATGCCGATCAGCGCGCCACCCGCGAGCGGCCCCACCACCGCGCCGATACGGCCAAGACCGAACGCATGGCCCACGCCGTTGGCGCGGCACGAAGTCGGATACAGAATGCCGGCCATCGCGTTGAGCCCCGCCTGCAGGCCGAGCACGCAGAAGCCAACCACGAACAGCCCGGCGACGAAGAACGTGGACGACACCACCGTGAAGCCAGCCAGCCCGACCACCGGAATGCACAGAAAGAACAGCGCGCTCAGCGGCTTCAGACCGCTGCGGTCCACGAACCGGCACAGCGCAAAGCCGCCCAGCGTGCCGCCCACCTGGAACATCGACAGGCCGAACGCCGCGGTGCCTGGCGTCACGCCCGCCGCCATCGCGAGCGTCGGCGTCCAGCTATTGATGAAATAAAACACCATCAGGTTCAGCGCGAACGTGAGCCACAACAGCGGCGTCACCTTCGCGAGGCGGCCTTCGAACAGCTGGCGGAAACGGAACGCGCGCGTCGTGCCGGTCGTGCCCGCATCGTTCAGGCGAGTAACGAGCTGCGCGTCGGCGGGCACCGCGACGTGCGGCATGAGCCGCCGCAGCGTCGCGATCGCGCGGGCGCGACGCCGCTCGTCCAGCGCGAGGAAACGGATCGACTCAGGCAGCGCGAGCACGAGCAGCAACGCGATCGCCAACGGCAGGATGCCGCCGACCCAGAACAGCACCTGCCAGCCGAAACGCGGCACCAACATCACCGACACGAGGCCGGGCAGCGACGCCCCGAACGTGTTGCCGGAGAACATCAGGATCACCATCGTCGCGCGATAGCGCTTCGGCGAATACTCGCTCGTCAGCGCGATCGCGTTCGGCAGCACGCCGCCGATTCCGACGCCCGCGAGAAACCGCAGGCCAATCAGTTCCGGCACCGACGTCGCGGTCGTCGCGAATACGGTAAGGATACCGAACGAGATGCACGATGCGATCAACGCGAACTTGCGCCCAAGCCGGTCGCCGATGAAGCCGAAGAACAGCGAACCGAGCAGGATGCCGATCAGGCTCGCGCTGAACACCGGCCCGAGCGATGCGGGCGGCACGTGCCATTCCTTCACCAGATGCGGTCCCGCGAAGCCGACCGCGATGATGTCGTAGCCATCCAGTAGCATCACGACAAAGAGATATACGAGCAGCCGGATGTTGAACCAGCCCAGCTTCTGCCCGTCGATCAGATCGTCGACGTCGAATATCGATGACACTTCGTCTCCTCCTTTATGTGCCCGTGCGGGGCGTGCCTGTTTCACACGATGGGCGGGTAGATCGGTCAAGCTGGGTCCGTCCGGAGCGCCGGACGTCGGACGTCGGACGTCGGACGTCGGACGCATCAGATCAGAAAAAGAGCTGCAGGCCCATGTACGCGGCCAGTTGCGAAGTCGTGGACGACGGCGCCAGGAGTGCCATCGCGGCCACCGATCCGCTGGCGTGCTGATACACGACCGACGCGAACACTGAGGTCCGTTTCGAGAGCGAATAGACGTCGGAAAGGCCGGCCGTCACATAGTGCGCGCTGGCGAACGTGGAGTAATAAGCGCCAGTCGAAATCAGGTTCGCCGGGCTCGTGCGCAGACTCGCGCCGGCCTCGCCGGTACGCATCTTTTCGGTGACGCCGTTCTGCGCCTCGACCCACACCTGCGAATAACCGCCCCGCACCTGCCACGCATTGTTCAGGTCGTACAGCACGTTGCCCGCAAGGATCTGCACCGAGCGCGCCACGATCGCCCCTGACGGCGGCACCGGCCTGCCCGCGAATTCCGTGAACCCAAGCTGGGTGCCGAGCGCGAGCGTGCGGTCGTGCTGGGAACTGTAGACGACCGCGGCCCGCAGCGGCCCGTTAGAGTAGCTGACGCCCCCGCCTGCATAACGGCCGGGCTGCGTGGTCGTGTCGTCGAAGCCGTACATGCCCTCGACGGTCAGGCCGTACCATAGCGGGGACGTGTATTTGACCGCGTTGTTGTAGAACGTACTGCCGAAGCTGTCGAGATTCGCCGGGTGATACAGCTGATAGATGCTGGTCTGGTAGCCGTTCGTCAACGGCATGATCATCTCGTTGGTCACATCGAACTGCCGCCCCAGCGTGAGCTTCCCGTAGGCGGTGGACTGCAGGCCGACCCACGCCTGCCGGCTGAACATGTCGCCGGCGATCAGACCGGCGCCATTCGCCGTGTTGATGCCGTTCTCGAGCTTGAAGATCGCCTTCAGACCTCCGCCGAGATCTTCGGCGCCGGTAAAGCCGATCCATTCGGGTGTCGTGCCGCCGCCCATGAACACGGTTTTGCCGCCATGCTGATTACTCACGTACGCAATACTGTTTCCGAGGCTGCCGTACAGCGTGACACTGCTCTGTGCCATCGCGTACGGAACGCAGCAGGTCGATGCGGCGATCGCCAGCATCCATTGCTTTTTCATTGTTCGTCTCCGGGAACTCTTTATTTGTATTCGGCGACCGCAGTCCATCTGCATCTGGCGACAGCCGTGCCTTGCCCGACAGGAATGTGAGTGCCACGGGCACACCGGTATCCGACTTGCACCGCAAGGGTCACCTGCCAGTTCTGGCGGGACTAACTCTATGGGCGCAGTCGCGGCGTGTCGACCCACTTCACGCGATAGTCACTATCAATTTTGTTGACGTCGTTGCCGCGATCGCGCGGAACCCTTGTGTTTCCGGGCCGCCGGCAACATTCGTTGCAACGCGCGCACACCCGCTCAGGGTTTTCCATGCCTGAATCACCGACGAAACGATAAGTACACTTATTATCTCGACACGAGAGGAGATCTCAATGACAGACGCAACCGAAAGTTTTCATGAAATCAACGGGTGCAGGGTTCGGGTGATGCGTGGCGGCAAGGGCGAGCCGCTGCTGTTCCTTCATGGCGCGCGCGGGGCGACACACTGGGTGCCGTTCATGCAGAAGCTCGCCGAGCGCTATGACGTGATCGTGCCAGAGCATCCGGGATTCGGCGGATCCGACACGCCCGCGTGGCTCGACAACGTATCCGACCTCGCCTACTTCTACCTCGACTTCCTGAAGCATTTCGGCCTCGATTCCGTGCGCGTCGTCGGCAATTCTCTCGGCGGCTGGATCGCGTCCGAGATGGCGGTGCGCAACACCGGCGCGATTCGTTCGGTTGTCCTGATCGCCCCGGCCGGCATCCACGTGAAGGGCGTGCAAAAGGGCGACATTTTTATGTGGAACCGCGAAGAGACCGCGTACAACCTGTTCTACAACCCCGAGCTCGCGAAGGCAGCACTCGCCGTCGAGCCAACCGAAGCCGAAATCGACACGATGCTGAAGAACAACCTGATGACGGCCAAGCTGACGTGGCAGCCGCGTCTGTACAACCCGGATCTGTACAAGTGGATGCACCGCATCGACGTGCCGGTGCAGGTGATCTGGGGCGACCACGACAAGGTGATTCCGGCCGACTACGCGGCCGCATTCCAGGCGCTGATTCCGGAATCGCGCGTGAAGGTCATCACGAACTGCGGACATCTTCCGCACATCGAGAAAGCGGACGAGGTGCTCGACACGATCGCCGATTTCGAGGAGGTAACGCAATGAAGTTCTTTTTCATGCATCTGATGCCGTACGCGGATCTCGATCTCACCTACTCGGAAAAATATGACTCCGCGTGGGTCACGCTGCCGAACAGCTATTACGACCCGAAGAAAGGCGCCGCGCTCTATAACCGCTATCTCGACGAACTCGAATACGCGGACGAAGTCGGCTTCGACGGCGTCTGCGTGAACGAGCACCACTCGAACGCATACGGCCTGATGCCGATTCCGGGCGTGATCGCAGGCGCGCTCGCCCGCCGCACGAAACGCGCGAAGATCGCCGTGCTCGGCCGTGCGCTGCCGCTCCTGAACAATCCGCTAACCGTCGCGGAAGAGTACGCGATGCTCGACAACATCACCGGCGGCCGGCTGATCGCGGGCTTCGTGCGCGGTATCGGCGCCGAATATCACAGCTGGGGCTCGAATCCGGCCATCTCGCACGAACGCTTCCACGAAGCGCATGACCTGATCCTGCGCAGCTGGACAGAGACCGGTCCGTTCCCGTTCGAGGGCAAGCACTATCACTTCAACTACGTGAACGTCTGGCCGAGGGTCTACCAGCAACCGCATCCGCCGATCTGGATTCCTTCGCAAGGCAGCCGCGAAACGATCGAGTGGGCGTCCGATGCGTCGCGCCGCTACACGTACCTGCAGACGTTCAGCCCGGTCGCGGCGTTGAAGAAGTACATGGAAATGTACAAGGAGCAGGCGGAAAGGAACGGCTACACCGCGACGCCGCAGCAGCTTGGCTGGTCCGTGCCGACCTATGTCGCCGAGACCGACGAGCAGGCTTACCGCGAAGCGAAGCCGCACATCGAAACGATGGTCAACAAGTTCCTGCGGATGCGGCCGGAAATGCTGCTGCCGCCGGGCTACTCGTCGGTCGAGTCGATGAAGGGCATGTTGCTCGCGAAGAAGGCCGTTGCCAGCACGTCGGGCGGCAAGACGATCGACGAGCTGATCAAGAGCGGCATCTTCCTGTGCGGCAGCGCCGCGACCGTGCGTGACCAGATCCTTCACTACCAGAAGGAAATCGGCTTCGGCACGTTCATCAGCCTGATGCAGTTCGGCACGCTGCCGCACGAGCTCACGCTGAAGAGCACCCGCACGTTCGCGCAGCATGTGATCCCAGCGTTGCGCGACGTCGGCGAGCCCGCGGCCGAAACCGCCGCCGCCTGACGCCGACGTCCACGGCCGGCGCGGCCTTGTGCGCCGGCTCTGCCCCATCCGCCGGGCGGCCCGCGCCGCCGGCCTCTCCATAGGAGGACCCGTCATGTCCCGTCGTACTACCCCACGCATCGTCGGCATCGGCGGCACCGTGCGCGCGGGCTCGTCGTCCGAGCTCGCGCTGCGCTTCTCGCTGAAAGCCGCTGAGGAAGAAGGCGCACTCACCAGGCTGATCGCCGGCGAAGACCTCGTGCTGCCGATGTATGCGCCGGAAAACCGTCGCGAAGACCCGCGCTCGCAGCGGCTCGTCGAACTGCTGCGGGAGGCCGACGGCGTGATCGTCGCGTCGCCCGGCTATCACGGCTCGCTGTCCGGGCTCGTGAAAAACGCTCTCGACTACACCGAGGACATGCGCACCGACGAGCGTCCGTACTTCGAAGGCCGCGCGGTCGGCAGCATCGTCTGCGCGGCGGGCTGGCAGGCGGTCGGCACGACGCTGACTGCGCTGCGCTCGATCATCCACGCGCTGCGCGGCTGGCCGACGCCGGTCGGCGTCGGCATCAATACGAGCACGCGCGCGTTCGACGAAAACGGCGACTGCCTCGACCCGGCCGTTGCCGGACAGTTGCGGCTCGTCGCGAAACAGGTCGTCGAATTCGCGCGCCTTCGTTCGCTCGATGCGGAATACGCGCCGCCGCTGGCACGCGCCGCGGCCACTCGGTGACGGATGAACCCGGCTCTGCGACAATCATGATCCCGCTTCGCGCCGGCGCGGGCCGGCGTCCGTACACCATGTCACATGGACAACATCGATCTCAAGACACTGCAGATTCTCAGCGAGCTGCACAGAACGCGTAGCGTGTCGGCGACCGCGGCGAACCTGCACGCGACGCAGTCGGCGATCAGCATGACCCTCGCGCGGCTGCGCAAGCACTTCAACGACACGCTGTTCGTGCGGACCTCGGCGGGCATGGAACCGACGCCGCTCGCCGACGAGCTGATCGCGCGCTCGTCCGAAGCGCTGGGCCTGCTGCAGGCGATGCTCGGCTATCACGCGACGTTCGCCGCCGGCTCGGCCGCGCGCACGTTCCGGATCGCGATGACCGACATCGGCCAGATGGTGACGCTGCCCGCGCTGCTGCAGCGCCTCGGCGAGGAGGCGCCCGGCGTTATGCTTGAAGTGTCGCTGATCTCCGAGCACACGCCGTCGTTCCTCGAGTCGGGCAAAGTCGATCTGGCGATCGGCTTCCTGCCGCCGCTCGACGCGGGCTTTTTCCGGCAACGGCTGTTCTACGAGCACTTCACGTGCGTGCTGCGCGACGATCATCCGCGCATTGCGGATGAATTGACGCTCGACGCGTTCCTCGCCGAATCCCATGCGGTGATCAGCCCGAGCGGCACCGGCCACACGCTGCTCGAACGCGCGATGCGCTCGCACCGGATCGAGCGCCGGCGCGGCATCGAGATTCCGAATTTCCTCGGCGTGTCCGCGGTGATCGAGGCCACCGACTATCTGGCGATCGTGCCGGCGCGGCTCGCCGCCCACTGGCGCGCGCGCGGCATGGGCATCCGCTCGCTCCCGTTGCCGTTCGCGGTATCCGAATACATGGTGATGGCACACTGGCACGAACGCTATATGCGCGACCCCGGGCTGCAATGGCTGCGTGAACTGATCAGCAGCTGCGTGAACTGATCGGCAGCCTTTACGGGTAACCCGTCTTGCGCGCCGCGTCGCGTTGCGCGCCACCGTTCATCACCGGGCTTCTTCGATCGAGGTCGTTTTGACAAACAGCACTTCCAGCACGCGCCAGAAGGCGCCGCCGCCTGACGCCGGCGCCGGTGCCGGCGGCAACGACGAATTCAGGCTGAACCGGATTCCCGGCTTCCTGATCCGCCGCATCCAGCAGATCCTGACCGCGATGGTGTTCGAGGAAACCGACGACTGCGAAGTCACGCCGGTCCAGGTCGCCGTGATGATGTCGGTACGCGAATTTCCGGGCAGCGACCAGAAGCGGCTCGCGGAAATCATCGCGATCGACCAGTCGACGATCGGCAACGTCGCCGAGCGGCTGGAACAGCGCGGCGTGCTCGTGCGCAAGCCGAAGCCCGGCGATCGCCGCTACAAGGTGCTGGAGTTGACCCGGGCCGGCGAAAAGTTGCTCGATCGTTCGGAGCCCGGCGTATGGGCGGCCCAGGAAAAGTTTTTCGCGTGCCTGACGAACGCGGAGCGCGCCGCGTTCTTCGAAACGCTCCAAAAGCTCGTGCGTGTGAACGGCGATCACGCGCGGGTCGCGCAGGATCTGCCGCCGGTGGCGACGCGCGTGATCAAGCGACCGCGCTGAGGCACAACGAATGGGCGGCACCCGTCCGCCCATTCGTCCCGACGCATGGCTCAGGCGGCGCGGCCCTGCTCGCGCCACAGGCCGAGCGCCTGTTGCGCCGGCCGATCCGAGAAGCTGAACAGCACGGCCTCGCCCTGCGGGGCATGATGCGATACCGACACCCACGACGGCACGACGAACGCATCGCGATGCGTCCAGTCGAAACGGCGGCCGTCGATCACGCTATAGCCGCTGCCCTCGGCGACCGCGAACACGGTCGCGTCGGTGCTGCGATAGCTCGCGCCGTCGAAGCCGGCCGGCAGCAGCTGCAGATACGCACCGATCGTCGGCATCGGATAGCCACCCGTGGCCGGATTCGCATACTGCAGCTTGAACGCGTGCACCGGATGCGGAGCGCCGCGCTGCGCGAGGTGCGCGAGCGCCGCCCGCGACGGCTCGTAACGGTACGCGAAAAGCGGGCTGTTATGGCCGCGCACCTCGTACCCGAACGGCAGCATGTTGGTGCCATAAAGCGCGGTGGCGTCGTCTTCCGCGCGCACGACCGGCTGAACCTCGTCCGCGTATTTCTCGGCGAAGCTGGTATCGAACAGATTGACGATCGGCACGTCGAGACCGTCGAGCCACACCACCGGTTCGTCGCCGGTGTTGCCGTGATCGTGGAACGTCCACGACGGCGTGATGATGAAGTCGCCGGGATGCATCGACACGCGCTCGCCATCCACGGCCGTATACGCGCCGTTCCCCTCGATGATGAAGCGCAGCGCGCACGCCGCATGCCGATGGCTCGCCGCGATCTCGCCCGGCAGAATCAGTTGAAGCCCCGCATACAGGCTGTTCGTGATCTGCGAGCGTCCGCGAATGCCGGGGTTTTCGAGCACCAGCACGCGGCGCTCGGCTTCGTGCGCGGTAATCAGTTCGCCCGCTTCCATCAGCAGGCCGCGCAGACGGTCATATTGCCAGTGGGCCGGTACGCAAGCCGTCCGCGGCTGCGGCGTGACGAGTGTCGCGAGCGTCTCCCACAGTGGCGCCAGATCCTTTTCATCGAGGCGTCGATAGAAGTCGAGCCGCTCCGGCGTCGTCGCCGGTTTTTCGTGTATCGGTGAGGTGTTCAATTCGGAGTCTCCGTGAATCGCGCGGCCCGGGTGCCCAGGCCGATCGCTTCGAGGTCGGCGGCTGCGCTCACGCAGCGCTCACCTGTACTGTCATGTTGCCGATGCGCTCGATCGATGCGACCATCGTGTCACCCGGCACCACCGGCGACACGCCTTCCGGTGTACCGGTGATGATCACGTCGCCCGGGTTCAGCGTGTAGAACGACGACGCGAATTCGATCAGCTCCGGCACGCCGAGGATCAGGTCGCGCGTGTTCGCCTGCTGCCGTACCTCACCGCTCACCGCGATCGACAGGTCGAGCGAGCCCGGGTCGCCGAGTTCGTCGCGCGTCACGAGCCACGGACCGAGCACGGTGTAGCTGTCCGGCGACTTGCGCAGGCTGCGTTCCTCCGGCCCACGAATCGTCATGTCGAGGCCGATACAGTATCCGGCGACGTAATCGAGCGCGTTCTCGCGCTTGATATTGCTGCCGCGCTTGCCGATCACGACCGCCAGCTCGACCTCGTGGTCGTTGCGCCGATCCGTGTGCACGAGCCGCACGCCCTCGCCCGCGCCGACGAGCGAGCTGCCCGCCTTCAGGAACAGCCCCGCCTTCTGGATGTGATTGATCAGGTTGCCGTGATGCAAACCCTTGTCGGCGAGCACTTCCATCAAGTGCTTCGTATAGTTCACCGGCGCCGCGATGATCTTCCCCGGATTCGCGACCGGGCTCAGAAGCCGCACGTCGCGCACAGCGACGACCGGCGCTTCGCGCATCAACTGGCCAGCGCGCTCGCGCACGGCGTCGAGATGCTCGATCAGCAAATCGCCGTTCGGCAGCGGATAGCGCAACGAAGGCAGCACATCGAGTGCCGGCGTCACGTCGTAAATCAGTTCTCCTTCGATAATGCCAAGACGATTGGCGTCGAATCGACAGAATTTCATGGACTGCGTCTCCTGAGTGTTCTTCCGTCCGCGCCGCTTCGGCAACGGACATTTCGCCAGCGAGGTTTGCGTGCCGCCGGCCCCAGACCCTACGTTATTCGCTCTGGACATATGCCGTCGAGATCTGCAGGGTGATAGGTATTATCAAAATTATTGAAACGCAGACCGGTCCGGCCTTGCAGACGAATACGGAAGACTATAAAGTCTGAAAAATTCGAAACCTGTTCAAAATTGAGCGTATTCCGATGGCCACCCGAAAAACTCCCGCCGCGAGCAACGCCGTGCCCGACCGGACACTGGGCCTGCGCGAGCGCAACAAGCTCGACAAGCGCCAGCGCATCAAGGCGGCCGCGCGCGCGACCTTCGTCGAGAAGGGCTACGACGCGGCCACCACCCGCGAGATCGCGATGCGCGCGGACGTCGCGATCGGCACGCTGTTCGTCTACGCGAAGGACAAGCGCGACCTGCTGCTTCTGATCGTCAACGACGAACTGGAGGAAGCGACCGAACGCGCCTCAGGCGCATTCAAGAAAAAGACCTCGCTGGTCGATCAGGTCACCGCTTTCTTCAAGATCCGCTATGAGATCTGGGCCAACGAACCCGCCCTTTCCCGACCCGCGGTGCGCGAAACCCACGCGTATCTGGTCGGCGAAGAAGCCGATGAAGGCGAGATCGCGCGTTTCTATGCGAGGCGCACGCGCACGCTCGATGTGCTCACGCAGATGATCGCCGACAAGCAGGCGCTGGGCGAGATCGTGCCCGATGAAAAGCCCGAAGCAATCGCGTCGCTGATGATGACGATCTACATGACCGAGGTGCGGCGCTGGCTCGCTTCGCCGAAGCCGCAGGTCGAGTCCGGTATCGCCAGGCTGCGCGACGTCTTGCGGCTTGCCATGAAGGGCGTTTATCCGTCAGCGCCAGCGACGAAAGGCAGCGCGAAGAAAAGCGTACGCGCATCCTGAACGTCGCATCGCCGGCCGGCGGTGCGCAACAGTTCGCGCCGTCAAACGCGGCGCCCCGCCTGGGCGCCGCGTTTGACGGATCTCTTGAATCAGACGATTTCGGCGGCGCGGCGGATGCTCGCGATCATCGACGAATTCATCAGGTATTGCCGCGCGCTGACTGGATCGGCCGCGATGGTGCGCATCTCGTCCAGCCGCTCCGTGCGTACGGCCGGATCCTTTTCTTCGAGCAGCCGCTTGTTGCGGATCGTGATCGCCTGAACGTACTCGATGTTGGTCTGGCGGCGCTGCCGGTCGTAGAGATCGAGCAGGCTGTCGGGCGCGCCGTTCAGCATCACATCACATAGCTTGCCGGTGAGGTTGATCGCGTCATGAATACCGCTGTTCAGCCCCATCCCGCCGAGCGGATTGTTGATGTGCGCGGCGTCGCCAACCAGCATCGCCCGGCCGACCCGGAAGCGGCTGGCGACGCGCTGGTGCACCCGGTACACGCTGCGGTACAGGATCGGATAGTCCTGGTCCGACGACAGAAAACCCTTGATGCGGCTTTGCACGTAGTCGTCCGCGAGCACGTCCGCGTCGTCGAGTTCGGGCGGAATCGGGAATGCCATGCGCCAGATCCCCGGCGGGCCGTCGTGCGGCTGGATGAAGATCGCGACCCATTCGTCCGGATCCGCGATGTACGCATTGCCCGTGAAGCCCTGCTCGCGCAGATCGTAGTCGGTCGCGAACACGAGGAAGCGCTCCGGCCACGTGAAGCCTTCGAATTCGACGCCGAGCGACTTGCGCACCGCGCTGTGCGCGCCGTCCGCGCCGATCACGTAGCTCGCGCGAATGGCGCCGTCGCCGTCCGGCGCCTGAAAGCGCACGGTCACGCCGTCGTCGTCCTGCTCGACCGCCGTGCAGCGATGGCCGAACAGCAGCGTGACGTTCGGCATCGCGCCGAGGATCCGGTACAGGATGCTCGACAGCTTGTGCTGCTCGCAGTGCAGGCGGAACGGGTAAGGCGTCAGATCCGCGATCGCCGCGAGATCGAACCGCGCGATCACGCCCGCGCGGCGATCGCGAATCTGCCATTCCGGCACCGGGATGCCGGCTGCAACCAGTTCCGCGCCGACGCCCAGTTCGGCGAGCATCTCCACCGTCGGCGGATGGAACGTGCCCGCGCGCAGGTCGGTCGGGATCTGCGACTCGATTTCGAGCACGCACACGTCGAGGCCGCGCTTCGCGAGCGCCAGCGCCGCGACGAGACCGACCGGGCCGCCGCCGGAAATCACGATGGGGTCACGCTTCATGTTCATTCCTTGTCACTGAAAGTATTCGTTGCCGGCCCGATCACGGCCCAATATTTGATCTCACTCATTTTTGAGCGTGATTCAATTTTATGGGCCGGGAATTTACGCTGTCAAGCGCGGCTCGGGCTCGCGGCGGCCAAGGGTTTCCCCCGATGCATTCGCCCCCGCTCACCCGTTAAATTTGATCATAGTCAATTTTGATCGTAGTCACTCATCACACGCGGTTCAAACTGGAACCGGGGTCGGAGACAGAACATGAAGGAAGGCACCGCCAGCGTCGATGTCGGCGCGGCAATCGAGGGAGGACGGCTGCGCCGTTTCCATTTCCAGCTGGTGTTCTGGTCGATGGTGATCATGGTGTTCGACGGCTTCGACCAGCAGATGATCGGTTACGTCGCGCCGTCGGTGATCCGCGCGTGGCACATCGCCAGCCCGGCGTTCGTGCCGGTGTTCACGACCAGCATGGTCGGCATGATGCTCGGCGCGACGCTCGGCGGCAGCGCGGCCGACCGCTACGGCCGGCGCACGATGATGATCGCCGGCATGGCGGTGTTCGGCCTGTTCACACTCGCTGCCGCGTGGGCGACGACGATCGCGTCGCTGTCGATACTGCGCCTGCTTGCGGGCATCGGCGTCGGCTTCGCGGTGCCGAACGCGCTAGCGCTGACCGCCGAATACGCGCCGAAGCGCCAGCGGGCAACGCTAATCACGATCATGTTCCTCGGCTACACGATCGGCGGCGCGGCCGGCGGCTGGGCTGCCGCGGCGTTGATTCCGCGCTTCGGCTGGCCGGCGATGTTCGTCGTTGGCGGTGTGCTGCCGCTCGCGCTGCTGCCGGCGGCCTTCTTCGTGCTACCCGAATCGATCCGCTTCCAGTTGCTGCGCCACGGCGACGTCGCCGCCGTGCGCGAGAAGCTCGTGCGCATCGTCCCGGACCTTCGGATCGGCCCCGACACGCGGCTCGTCGCCCGCGAGGAAGTCCGGAAGGGCCAGCCGGTGTGCCACCTGTTCACCGAAGGCCGCGCGTCGTTCACGTTGCTGCTGTGGATCACGTTCGTCGCAAACCTGATGACGCTGACGTTTGTGATGACCTGGCTGCCGACCGTGATCGCGAACGCCGGCATTCCGCTCACGCGCGCCGTTATCGTCAGCTCCTTCTTCCAGGTCGGCGGCATCGTCGGCGGCGTGGTCATCAGCCGGCTGCTGGACCGTGGCACGATCCGGCCGCTCGCGGCCTTCTTCGGTGGCGCTGCGCTGTCGATCGCGCTGATCGGCAGCATCGGCAACAACCCGTTGCTGCTCGACTGCGTCGTGTTCGCGGCCGGGCTCTTCGTTGTCGGCGGGCAATTCGGCCTCAATGCGCTCGCAAGCAGCGCGTATCCGACCTTCATCCGCTCGACCGGCACCGGATGGGCAATGGGGATCGGGCGGCTCGGCGCGATCATTGGGCCGGTGATCGGCGGCATCCTGATTTCGCTCGCGCTGCCGCAGCAGACGCTGTTTCTGTATGGCGCGGTGCCGATGCTGACGGGCTGCGTCGCAATCGTCGCAATGATTACGAAAGGCCGGCACGCGCCGCGCGTCGCGGACGTGCAGCAGCCGATCGCCGAAGACGCGCTCAACTCGCACTGAACGTTGCGCCGGGACGTGTGCCCGGCGTAACGCCGTCAAAACGTTTCTGTCGAAGCAAGACAATTCTACTCGCTTGTCAAATAAGGAATCCTGTTGTTTTTAGGAACTTGTGCCCACAACGCGGTATCGGGACAAAGCCCCAAATGCAACCTCACGTCGTGTTGAACACGAAATGATTAAGTTCATCATGTTGCGAGCCGAAGTGCTACCCGCGGTGTGCGGTGCGTAGCAGCGCATACCCATGTAGTTTCGGGCAGACAGTCGATGGAGTTTTACTCGATTTCACATTACAGATCGCTCGTCAAGAGCACCGGCGGAGGAACGATCGAGGCAGCGTAAGCGCCAGCTGCTTCTGCCACGTAGACTGGCGCATGTGAACCATCACACGCCCCTCCCCGAAGCAGGATTACTAGGAACTACCCTCAATCGGGGAACGGGCAAGCCCAGCGCATTTAGCGCCGCCCTAGCCCGTCCATATGGACGCATGCAATCAGGCAACCCGTCTGCAGATCTTTGTTGCCGGGCGGTTCCTGCCCCCGAGGTGCGAGTCGTTCAGGACGCCGTGGATTGTTAGTTCCGATCGTCCATCGCCCTTTGCAACCGGGCACCTGACGCGGGCTTCAGCTGGTTCACGCATTAATCTCGCATCCTCGTTGCGTACCCTGTGACCGAAGGTGCTAGACACCCTCCTCTCCCATTGCACGAGGGTGAAGGTCGTCAAGCTGGTGCGCGATCTTGGAGATGGAAGCGGTTTTGCCTGGGGCAAGGATCTGCAGCGTCACGTCGACAAGTTTGCGTGGTGAGCACGGCGGCAGCTACAAGCAACGCGAGCGGCGCGCGACAACGCTCGCGGCGCTGGAGGATTACCCGCTCAAGCATGTCACCCATGCGCGGCCTTAACGGATGGCGGCGTCCGTCGCCGGGGAACGAAAATGCCAGACTCGAGCGCTACCGCTATCCGAACGAAGGCCCGAAGCGTGTCGCGATGCGCTCTGTCGACTCGAACAATTCGCGCAGCACGGGGCTCGTACAAGTCGGCTGCACATACAGATAGAACGCAACCTCCGGCAGGCGCGGCAAACCATCGCCTTCGGTCAGTACGCGCATATTCGCGTCGAGCAGTTCCGTGGTCCGCGCGGTGACGCCGAGGCCCGCACTGATCGCGGCCTTGATGCCTGTTAGCGTTGGAGACATGAAACTCGTCCGCCAGGGGATGTCGTTTGCGTCGAGTTCAGCAATCGACAGCTTGCGAAACAGGCTCAGCTCGTCAGCCATCACGAGCGGCACTGGCTCCCCCGGATTGAACGTGAAATCCTCAGCGCAGATCCATACCATCGGCGACGTACGCAGCGTAACCCCCGGGAACGCATCGTCGTAGCGCGTCGAGATCACGAGATCGAGTTCTCCGTCGCGCAACGCATCCATCAGGAACGGGCTACGTCCGACATTGATTTCCATCTGCAGTTCAGTCGACAGCTTCGATAAACGCCGCAGCATGTTCGGCAGGATCGAATCTGCCACGTCGTGCGGCGATCCTATGCGAACTTTCTCGCCTGGGCCTCGCGAATGCGCCAGCTGCACCGCCTGGTCGTTCAGCGCGAGGATCTTGTGCGCGTAGGCGAGCAGCCTCGAGCCATCCGTCGTCATCATCTTTTGCCGACCCCGCTTCTCGAACAGCGAGCAGCCCACTTCCTGTTCGAGCCGCTGCATCTGCTGTGTGATCGCTGACTGGGTTCGGCCGACCTGTTCGGCCGCTGCAGCGAACGTTTCGCGTTGCGCTATGGCGACGAACGTGCGCAGGAGATCGATATCGAGGTTTCGCATTCCAGGTATCCGATAGTTCAATTGTGCTAATGCTTTCTGACAAAGAATTAAATTGTTTGCCAAAATTTTGACCGATAAGCTTGTCAACACTCAAGCACAATTTATGCAACCGGAGGCATGTGAGGGCGTCGGCGCAGGCCCGCGGCGCACAGCCGGGCACGCTCGAGCGCAGCGCCCGTCATCGCAGAGACTTCCTTTCTGGAGGAGACCCCGCTTTATGTGGCAACGAAAACTGGCCGTCCTGACGATCACCCTCCTCGCCACTCTAGGCAGAGCGAATGCGGACGAGCTGGCCGACATCAAGACCCGCGGCACCCTCGTGTGTGGCACGCAAAACGCCAGCGAACCGTATGCCTTTCCCGATGCCACCACGCGCCAGATCGTGGGCTTCGACGTCGACGTCTGTCGTGCACTTGCCCAAGGGCTTGGCGTCAAGCTCGACCATCGCACGTTGTCGACCGATGCGCGCATTCCCGAACTGAAGACGCACCGCGTCGACGTGCTCGCGGCGGCAATGGCGTGGTTGCCGGCCCGCGCCGCGCAGGTCAACTATAGCGATCAGTACTACGTAGCGCCGATCCGCGTGTTGGTGCGCGCCGATTCTCCGATCCAGAATCTCGATCAGCTTGGCGGCAAAAAGATCGCAGCTTCGGAAGGGTCGAGTTCGGCTGCGGTCTCGGTCAGCCGTCTGCCGAACTCAAACCTGCTGACGTTTCACGATATTCCATCGGCCTTCCTCGCGCTTCAGCAGGGCAAGGTAGATGGTCTCGTCGCCGGCCAGAACATCCTCGCGCGCTTTGCGAACGAATCGGCGCAAAAGGGCGGCCAGCAATACCGCATGCTCGCCGCGCCCGTCTACGAGGAGCGCTGGGGCGTCGTGATGAACAAGAATGAGCCGGCGCTGATGGCCGCGGTCAACAAGATCCTGCACGACTACGACAAGTCGAACGGTTTGCAGCAGAGCTTCTACAAGTGGCTCGGCGTGAACTCGCCGTACAAGTTCACGCGCGACTACAAGGTCGAGCCGATCAGGACGCAGTGAGCGCGCGTGAGCTTCGTGTGAAGCACGAAGCGTCATAGAAGCTGCCGGGGCGGCGCCGGAACGCAACGCGCGCCGCCCCCGCGATCCTTTTCATCGACTCCAGACGACCTGCCCCAGCATGTTCGACTTCTCCTTTCTGCTCGACGACGGCTATCTGCCTCTGCTGCGCAACGGTGTGCTCACCACGTTGCAGCTGTTCGTCGTTTCAGGCCTCTTTGCGATCGCCGTAGCCGTCGTGCTCGCGACGCTGCGTGCACTGCCCGTCAAGGCGTGCAAGGCGTTCGTCGTTGCCGTGGTCGAATATCACCGAAACGTGCCGATGCTCGTGCAGATCCTCGTGTGGTATTTCGGCGTCCCGCAACTGCTGCCCTCGCCGCTCTATCACTGGGTCAACGCGGGGAATACGGAGTTCTTTTTCGCGACGATAGCGCTGGCGCTCAACTATGGCGCTTTCATGTCGGAAGACCTACGCTCCGGATTGCGCACGATTCCGTACACGCAGCAGGAGGCGGCATGTTCGATCGGCCTCACGTACCTGCAGGCGTTCCGCTACGTGATACTGCCGCAAGGCATGCGCGTGGCACTGCCGGGGCTGCTGAACCAGGCACTGCGGCTTTTCAAGGACAGCTCACTCGCCATGGCGATCGGCGTGCACGAACTGCTGTACAACACCCGCCAGATCGACAACCTGACGTTTCGCACCTTCGACGTATTCCTGCTCGCAACGGTCCTCTACCTGATCGGCACGCTCGCCATCATGGCAATCTCCGACCACTTCGCAAAGCGTCGTACGACTCCGCTCGGAACCTGAGCCCATGTTCGATATCCTGCATAACTATCTTGCGCTGTTTCTGGTCGGCAACTGGCCGCATGGGCCGCTCGGCGGCGTGGCGATCACACTCGTCATCTCGGCGCTAGGTCTCGCAGTGTCGTTCCCGATTGCCGTCGCGATCGGCCTTGCCCTCGTCTCGCCGTTGCGCGGTTTGCGTCGCGCCGCCAGCATCTGGACACGCCTGATCCGTGGTATTCCGCTGCTGATGCTCATTTTCTGGGCCTATTTCGCCGTGCCGCTACTGGTCGGCGCGGAGGTGTCGGCGGTCACGACGGCCGTTAGCGCGATCATCGTCTACGAAAGCGCGTTCCTCGCGCAGATCGTTCGTGCCGGGCTCGAAGGGCTGCCGCGCGGCCAAATGGAAGCCGCGCGCTCGAACGGCCTCTCGTGGCTGCAGAGCATGCGCTACGTACAGTTGCCTCAGGCGCTCGCCAACATGCTGCCGTCGATAGTCAACCAGTTCGTCTCGATCATCAAGGCGACCTCGCTCGCCTACGTGATCGGCGTGCCCGAACTCACGTATTCGGCGGCGCAGGTCAACACAATCACGCTGACGAAACCGCTGCAAACCTTCCTCGTGCTCGCCGCGTTCTATTTCATCCTGTGCTTCGCCATCTCGCGCTTCGCGGGGCGGCTGGAGCGCCGCATCGCTCGCCAGCGCGCGGGCCTCGCCTGACTTCGCAGGAGTAACGCCACCATGACCATGCTCGCCTTCGAGAACGTGCACAAGCACTACGGTCAGCACCATGTGCTAAAGGGCATCGACGCCGTGATCGAACGCGGCGAAGTTGTCGTCGTATGCGGTCCGTCCGGCTCCGGCAAGTCGACGCTGATCCGCACCGTCACCCGGCTGGAAGCGATCGACCAGGGACGCATCCTGTTCGAGGGCTGCGACGTGAATGCGCGCAACATCAAGCTAAACCGGCTGCGCGCCCGCATCGGCTTCGTGTTCCAGAGCTTCAACCTTTTTCAGAACCTCTCGGTCAGGCAGAACCTGATCCTGGGTCCGACGAAGGTGCTCGGCATGTCCCGCGACGAAGCCGTCTCTCAGGCCGAAACGCTGCTGGCCAAGGTCGGCCTCGCGCACAAGATCGACGCGATGCCCGCGAATCTGTCCGGAGGACAGCAGCAACGCGTGGCGATTGCGCGCGCGCTCGCGATGAAGCCGCCTCTTATGCTGTTCGACGAACCGACGAGCGCACTCGATCCGGAAATGGTGCAGGAGGTGCTGCAGGTCATGCGAAGCCTCGCCGACGAAGGCCTGACGATGATGATCGTCACCCACGAAATGGGCTTCGCGCGCGAAGTGTCGAGCCGTGTCTGGTTCATGGACCAGGGCCAGTTGCTCGAGGACGCGCCGCCCGCCAGGTTCTTTAGCCGTCCGGCGCACGATCGCGCGCAACGTTTCCTGCACGACGTCCTGCGTCCCTCTCTACGCGAGCTTGCCGCGCATGGCGCCGCCTGACCTGCACCGAGCCACACATCGCATTGCACCATCCTCTTACCCTCACCCATTCAAACTGGAGACCCCTTCATCATGTCAACCCCGTCCCTGTCCGCGCAACGTGACACTGCCGTGGCCGAAGCAATTGCCGCAATGAAAGCCGAGCTCGCGCCCGCCGGCGAGACGCGCCCGGCGCTCGCCGCGGTGCTCGATCAGGTCAAGTCGCTCGCGGCGCACCGCGAGTTGTGGCAGGAAGCGGACTTCCCGCCGCCCAGCGACGGCGAGCTTCAGGCGCGCTACCTGATTCACGAAGACGCCGACCAGACCTACGCGCTGTATCTGAATGTCATGCGTCCCGGCAAGAAGATCACCCCGCATAACCACACGACATGGGCCTGCATAGCGGCGGTCGATGGCGTCGAACACAATTTCCTTTATCGGCGCACCGACGACGGCAAGACCCCGGGCGTAGGCGCGGTCGAAGTGACGGACACCATCGTCGTCGAGCCCGGTCACGGCATCGCGCTCGCCTCGGACGACATTCACGCCGTCGAAATCAAGGGCGAGACACCGATCCGCCACCTGCACATGTATGGCCGCGCGCTGGAAACGCTGACCGAGCGCATCACGTTCGACCTGGAAAACGGCACGTATCAGGTGATGAAAATCGGCGTGAAAACGCGCCGCTAACGCGACAACCACTCCCGAATCCTGCACGGCGCCTTTGCGACGCCGTGTCCAGCACAGGTCCGCCCACGTGGGGCCGGGACCGCGGCACCGTTTTGCCCAGCAATCGGTGGGGATTCGCTCAACCCTACGAAACGGCAACGCTTTCGACATGACCTCATCGCTCCCTTCGTTTATCGACGCCGTCGCGCTCAAGCGCTGGCTGCGTGACGGCGCCGAGATCGCGCTTATCGACGTGCGCGAGCACGGCCAGTATGGCGAGGCGCATCTCTTCCACGGCGTGCCGCTGCCCTATAGCCGGCTCGAACTCGAGATCGGACGGCTCGTTCCCCGCCGCGGCGCGCGCATCGTGCTCTACGACACCGATGCGACCATCGCGGTCGATGCAGCGGCCCGGCTCGCCGAGCTCGGCTATATGGACCTTCATGTACTCGAGGACGGGACCCAGGGCTGGCAACGTGCGGGCCATACGCTGTTCGCCGGCGTGAACGTGCCGTCGAAGACGTTCGGCGAGTTGGTCGAGCACGCGTATCACACCCCGCATATCACGGCGCGCGAACTTGCCGCAAAGCGCGAACGCGGCGAGCCCGTTGTGATCCTCGACGGCCGCACGCTCGGTGAATACCAGAAGATGACGATCCCGTCGTCGATCTGCTGCCCCAATGGCGAGCTTGGCTATCGCATCCGCGAGCTCGTCCCCGACGCGACGACGCCGATCGTCATCAACTGCGCGGGGCGCACACGCAGCATCATCGGCGCGCAAACGCTCATCAACCTCGGCATTGCTAACCCTGTGATGGCGCTCGCGAACGGCACGCAAGGCTGGTACCTCGAAGACCTGCCGCTCGAGCACGGCAGCGCGCGCCGCTATCCTGAAACGATGCCTCCTGACGCGCTCGCGCCGATGCGAGAATCCAGCCGGGCATTGGCCGAGCGCTTCGCGGTCCCGTTGGTGGACGCAGCCACGTTCGCGCATTGGGCGCAAGATGCGGCCCGCACGCTCTACCTGTGCGACGTGCGCACACCGGAAGAATTCGCGTCCGGTTCGTTGCCGGGCGCGCAGCACACGCCGGGCGGGCAGCTAGTACAAGCCACGGATCAGTACGTCGGCGTCCGTCATGCGCGCGTCGTGCTGTTCGACAGCGACGGCGTGCGCGCGCCGATCGTCGCCAGCTGGCTGCGGCAGCTGGGCCACGACGCGTACGTGCTGTCCGACGCGTTCGCGAGCGGCGTGTCGCTGCCTGTTCTGCCCGCGGCGGTGCGCTCGACGCTGACCGAAATTGACGCAGCGGAGCTTGCCGAAGCTCTGGCGACGCAACGCATGCGAGTAGTCGATCTGCGGCCGAGCATGAGTTATCGCAGCGCCCATGTGCCGGGCTCGCAATGGGCGATCCGCCCGCGTCTGCCCGATCTGCCCGCGGGCCAGGACATCGCTCTCATCGCGGATGAGCGTGGTCTCGCCGAGCTGTTCGTCGCAGACTGGCGGCGACGCTGGCCACAGGACACACGCCGTTTCGTGCTGCTCGCGGGTGGGCTTGGCGTATGGACATCGGCCGGACACAGCGTGAGCAGCACGCCCGACGCGCCGTCCGACGAAGCCTGCATCGACTACCTGTTCTTCGTGCATGATCGTCACGACGGCAACAAGGCAGCGGCGCGCCAGTATCTCGCGTGGGAAACCGGCCTGCTCGCCCAGCTCGACGCCGATGAGCACGGCACGTTTCGAATCGGCGCAGCAGCCGTGAAAAAGTAAGCGCAGGGTGTGCGGGCGATACCCGCACATCAGGCAACGACGAACCTGCCGGCGAACGGCACCTGCTTCAAGGCTCCTATTCACATGCCCTACGATTCGCACGCTCCACGCCTTGCCACCCGTCTCGTCAAAGGCGGCACGTCCACGGTCGTCGACGGTGGCCGTGCAGTCAACCCGCCCGTCGTCCGGGCGTCGACAGCGCTCTTCGAGACGATGGCCGACCTGAACGATGCGCGTAGCCGGCGTAGCACCGAGCGCTTGTTCACGTACGGCGCTCGCGGCAATCCAACCGGCTTCGCCCTCGAAGATGTTGTGTCGGGACTCGAAGGAGGCTATCGGACGCGACTCTTCCCCACCGGTCTCGCGGCGATAGCGATGGTGTTCCTCGCCTATCTTCGTCCCGGCGACCACGTGCTGATTTCCGATTGTGTCTATCAGCCGCTGCGCCACTTCGCCCGTACGTTCCTCGAGCCGTGGGGTATCGATATCACGTATGTCCGGGCGGACGGCTCGGATGTCGCGAGCCGCATGACGCCCCGCACGAAGCTCGTCTACGTCGAGTGTCCGGGCTCGCTGCTCTACGAACTGTGCGATCTGCCCGCGCTCGCCGAACTGGCGCATCGCCACGGCGCGCTGCTGGCTGCGGACAATACATGGGGCTCGGGCGTGCAATATCAGCCGCTCATGCTGGGTGCCGACATCTCCGTCATGGCCGCGACCAAATACCTGAGCGGCCATTCGGATGTGATGATGGGCACCGTCACAACGACTGAGGCGGCCTGGCAGCCCCTCGCGACAATGAGCGATGCGCAGGGTGTCGCCGTCAGCGCCGACGATGCGTACCTTGTGCTGCGCGGCACGCGCACGCTAGGTGCCCGGCTCGCGCTGCACGAGCAGCATGCGCTCGACGTTGCACACTGGCTCACTACGCAGCCCGCCGTAGCGCGCGTCTTCTGTCCTGCGCTGCCGGAACATCCGGGCCACGCGCTATGGCAGCGAGACTGCACCGGCACCAACGGACTGATCTCATTCGAACTTTCGCAAGTGTCGGCAGAAGCGGCCGACCGCTTCGTCGATGGGCTCTCTCTGTTTGGGATCGGCGCGTCATGGGGCGGGTTCGAAAGCCTCGCGACGGTCGTCAACGTCGCGAGCGCCAGGACGTGCGAGGACTGGCGGACCGCTGGGCCGATCGTGCGTCTGCATGTGGGGCTCGAAGACCCGCGTGATCTCATCGAGGATCTCGCGCATAGCCTCGGCGCGATAGAAAGAAACGGTTAGTAGGCGGAACTGGCCCGACACTCACCACCTCGGCATGTCGTTACATCGAAAGACCAACTGCGGTCGGGATTGACAACGCTGGAACGCGCTCGTGCATTGCCTTGCGCAACGCCCGAACGAGCGGCTGGGAAGGATACCGGCTTTGATACACAGGCAGGACGATGCCACCAATTCGTTGCATCGACGGGTTGAATCCGCAATCCGAAAGATGCCAGACATACTCCGCCATAGCGCGTGACATTCAATGGGCGTACTCGGCACCCGCGCGCGCCCACGTCTCCAGCGACCGCTTGAGCGTGGACGGTCGGCAGAACCAATCGCCAATCAAATGGTGCCCAGAGCGACCCATCCGGCTCAGGCTGTCATTCCTCCATCCACGGACAGCGTGGTGCCAGTGACGTAGGCCGAACTCCCCGATAACAGATAAACGACTGCCTTGGCCATCTCCTCCGGCCGACCGATCCTGCGCATCGGAATCATGTCGTCGAGCAGATGCACGTCACCGCCCGTCACACGCATATAGTTGGGCGTCTCCGTAGCGCCCGGACAGATTGCGTTGACGCGGATATTCCGGTCCGCGTACTCCCTGGCGACCGCACGCGTCAGACCGACCACGGCGTGCTTGGCCGCCACATAGTGTGCGATCCCGTTCATGCCGCGTAAGCCGAAAATAGATGCGTTGTTCACGATCGCACCGCCACCCGAGCGCAGCATGGCCTCGACCTGATACTTGACGCCGTAGTAGACGCCCTTGAAATTCAGATCGATGACCCACTCTGCCTCATCGACCGGTGTTGCATCGATCGGCTTGAAATCGGCGTGGCCTCCCGCGTTGTTGAATGCGAAATCGAGACGGTCGAACCGCTTCTCGACAAACTCCACGAGCGCCTGCTGATCCTCGCGTCGCGCCGCATCCATGACCTTGAACTCGGCCCGTCCACCGACTGCTGCGATCTCACGCCTTACGGCGATCAGTTTGTCTTCGCTACGACCGGCGAGCACCACGGTCGCCCCTGCTTCGGCAAGCGCCAGTGCGGCCGCGCGCCCCATTCCCGAACCACCGCCTGTCACCAGGCCGACCTGCCCCTTCATCAACATAGATTTCCTTGCAATATCACTCGCTCACGGTTGCGCGTTCCACCTGCATTTCAGATAACTACGCACGGCCCGAATACGCCGCCCGCAGACAGGCCACGCCTGCGCGGGCGACACATGTTTCAACTCACTCAGGCACTGGTAGCCGAAGACAGGCGCCCCGGGCTCCGGGCAAACAGACAGTAGGTGAGCGCGGAGACCACAAAGGTCACGATCGACGAGAACGAACTGTATGGAGTAGACAGGTTCATAACGAACATCCCGGCCGCCACACCGACCAGCCACGCAGCCAGACCACCGACATTGAAGGCCGGCACACGTTCGAGAGCGGCGTCGATCTCGCTATCGCTGGACGATTCGGACCGCTCCGACAAGATATGAGCGAGCGCGACGGCTACCCATGCCACCACGAATACGCCCTGATAGGCCAATGCCTGCAAGAGCTTCTCGAAAACGCCAGCCAGCATCAGCCCATACACCACCGCGCCAACCAGGATCGTCCACGCAAATTTCGGTAGTTTCAGGCCCGCGGCCTTTTCAAACAGGGCCTGCACATTGACGGTCGCCAAATAATAGTTGGCGGTATTGATACGCGTTTGGGTGACCACCAGGAATGCGAATCCCCACCAGCCCATCAACTTCAGAATTGCCAGAACGACAGAGATTTCGGACAAGGTACCCGCATCATGAATGGTGCTGACCAGGTAGACACCCGCCAGACCATTGATGCCGAAGATCACTGTCCAGAAAGGCGCACCAAAGTTGAAGCGGCTGTGATACTCAATATCCCGCTTCTCGCCGAAACGCGCAAAGTCGAAGGCGGCCATCATGAACACCCATACGCCCATGTAATACACAAAGCAGTTCCACCAGCCGCTCGCCGAAATGCCGCTCCGTGGCGGCCCGAAGTGGAGCCATGCGTCGCTGTAGCCGAAAGTACGGGTAGCCAGCACGATAGCCGCGATCATGCCGACCAGGTAAAACGGAAGCAACACGCCGTTCAGCTTGTCGAGCCACTTCTGCACGCTACCGAATACGAGCGGCACGCTATAGATCACCACGAGCAACGAGGCAAGCGGATACGAGATCGAGGGCACCAGGCTGTGCAGCGCCACAGCAATCACCGAACTCTCGAAGACCGCGTAGTAGATCACCGTCGCCGCAAACACCAGTGTTGCCAGAGCCGCCCCCGCACTGCCGAACAACAGACGTGAAAACAAGGATACTGACAAACCGGTCCGCAGCGCATAGCGAGTGAGCACGTAGTTCACTGCGGAATACATCAGCACCGAAAGCGCCATGCCGATCGCGGCGTTCGCGGTACCGTAGTAAAGCGCGAGTGTGGCACCAATGATCAGGTACACCATCGCGCTGCACAGCGCCCACCACGCCATGGTGAGCGCGAACCTGGGCATACGCGCCTGCTCTGGCAGGCGAACAGTCGACACATCCAGTTCGGCATTGCCGACCGGGTCAATCGCTCCAGCCATCACTATCTCCTATTCGGTCTTTGATGGATCTATTATTTAGACATACGAACTGATGTAATGAATACAACCCCAAGGGGCCCGTGCGATATTGTTGCTGTTTCAGTTCACGCGGCTGCGGTAACACGTCAGCATCCCAAGGAAGGCGCAAGGTCGCCCAAGGGTTCCGGTCTTACGCAGCCGGATTGATCAGAACACGTGGTGGATACCGATGTCGACACCGACAGTCGTGCCGGGCGGCGCGTACAGCGAACTCGGCGTGTTGCCGCCATCGCCGATCTCAAGGCCGAGGTTCTGGCTGCCTTTGTTGTTGACCACGCCAACCTGCGCATACAGCCCAGTGGCCTTCGACAGGCTGTAGTTGACCCCGAGCGCACCCATCAGCGATTTGCTGGACGTATCGTTGCGGTTGACCATGTACCAGACGCCGCCATTCAGGTCGATCATGGGGGTAGCCTGATAGTCGAGACCACCGTTCCACACGTCGTTGTTGATTCCGCTTCCAGCCATCTTGTAGTTCGTAAACGAGCCCTTGGCCGTCGCCGAGCCAAACGTATAGCTGGCGCCGAGGGTGCGGCCGATCATGCCCAGCGTCGAGGGCAACGGCGATACCGAGGGCCCCTCATTCCCGTTGTAGTAGGCTGCAAATACACCGAGGCCGCTCCAGTGGTACGAAAGGTTGGCCGAATACACGCGCCCCGCCTGGAAGTCCCCCGCCACCCCGCCCAGCGCATACATCAGACTGCCTTGAAATCCCGCCAGAACCGGACTCGTGTAGGTCACCGCATTGGCGCTGAAGACGCCCGTGACGACCGTATTGTTGATGAACGGCACGAGGGAGCTACCCAGTTGCGACATATTGCGCGGATCGAGCGCGTATACCGCATCGAAGAACGGTGAATACTGCAGACCAGCTCGCACGGTACCGAAGTTGCCTCGCAGACCGACCCAAGCCTGACGCCCGAAAAAGTTGCCGTTCGAATCGTTGAAACCACCGTTGGCGATGTTGATGCCGCTTTCCAGTTTGAACTCGGCATGCAAACCGCCGCCGAGCTCCTCATCGCCCTTCAGGCCAAATAGCGATGGCATCTGGCCACTGTCGGTAAAACCGAAGAATTTGCCGCCATTGCCGCCCGTGGCATCCCGGGTCTTGCTCAGATACAGCAAGCCGGCGTCCACGATACCGTACAGCGTCACACTACTCTGCGCTTGCGCCGCGACGGCGAAGCACAGGGCCGAACCGGCCAGCGCTGTTTTCACAAGCTTCTTTTGCATATTCAACCTTTGTCTCCGTGTTTCATATAGATCTAAAAACTGCGCGCGTATGGCTGCCCCACCTTTAGCGCGTGGCGGCCGACGTTTCGACCTGTAGATCGCGACGCAGCACGACAGGCGCACCCCCATGCAACTTCTTGTTGACCCACGCCGATAATGCGGAGTCCATATAGTCCGCATGCCCCGGGAACCAGTCGATCAGCGCCTGAGCTAGTCGCCTGACGTCCGATAATCCCACTTCGCCGACCGCCGCCAATGCATTCACCTGCTGCACCGCATCGAGCACCTTTTGATGCTCGTCGAGATGACACTCCATGGCCGGGAAGTCGGTCTTCTTCATCCACTCGTGCTCGGTTGCGAAGTGAGACAGCAGATGTGCCTGCACAGCCTGCAGGCAGACCAATGCAGTCTGCTGGGTGCATCCCCGCAACGCCATGACGACTTCGACGAATTCCTCATGAGCGTCGTCGATCGGCGCGTGACCGAGCAGCATCGCACTGCTCCATTCAAGCTTGTCGGCTGCGATGCGCGGCATATGCTGCGCATGGTGTGGACGGTGTTCGGCCTGTTGACTCATCGTTTGCGTTCCCACTTCATTCCTCCTGCCGAGCGCTACTTGCACTCAGCGCCAATCAGGATCGCGGCCATCACGGCCGGCTGCCCGCTGCTATTTCGCCACGCATGACGGGTACCGTTCTGGATCACGATATCGCCCGCTTTCAGGTGGCGTATCTGCCCATCGTCGAGTTCGAGCGTCAGTTCGCCGGCCAGGATGATGTCGTAGTCCACCGAGGTGGTGCGATGGAAGCCCGAGCCATCGGGCTCGAAACATTCAGCCAGCCCCGGCAGATTCGCCGCGTACTCGGCACCCGCAGCAGCCGGATCGAAATCTGGCGTGGTAATCACGCTGTCGGGCGGAAATTGCACGATCATGAAGCGCGTGCCGTGCGGGTCGGGAATCACTGAGTCCAGGCTGACCACAGGATCGCCGCCGGCAGGCGGCAGCGACGCGACACCCTGAAGGGTCGCCCACACCTGCGTGGTCTCGAAACCTGGGACCGCTGCATAGGCATGCCGCATTTCCGCCTGACCATCTGAGAGGAATACTGACTTACCGTCCTTCTCGCCGGTCACGATACGTCTCACCATGTTGTTCTCCTTGATCTCCGCGGAATGGGTTATTGGCAGACCACGACATTGACAAAACCGCCAGCGCGCTTTTCCGCATCCGACAATGCTTCATTGGCCTGATCAAGCGGGTAGCGGTGGTGCTCAAACATCTCGAGATCGAGCGTGCCGGCCGCGATCATGTTCGCGAGATCCTGCCCCTCCCCCACCGTGAACCAAACCGAGCCGATGAGGCTAATTGCCGAGCACATCATCTCGTGCATATTGATCGGCAACGGATCCGTCATCGAACCGATCTCGACCAGTTTTCCGCCGCGACGCAACGTGCCGATCGCGTCGCGCGTGACCTGGTGCGGCGAGCCCGGCCCGATGGCGTCGATCACGACATCGACACCCATGCCGTCCGTTTCCCGGTGAGCCCATTCGGCCATCGATCCTGTTCCATAGGAGAACGTACGGATGCGACGGGGATCGAGCGCCTGAAGACGTGCCAGCAGCGCTTCGTTGCGCGCCACACACAGAACGCGGGTCGCCCCCATGGCACGCGCAATCTGCGTGGCGCCAAGTCCCAGCGTGCCGGTTGCCCCGACGATCAGCACCGTGCTTCCCGCACGGACACCGCCCTTGCGCAAACCGGCATACGCTGTGCCGAGGTAACCAAATCGCGCAGCCGTCTCAAAGCTCACAGCCTCGGGCAGCTTGACCAAGCCATCGACGGGCGCCGTCGCGTACTCGCAAAAGCCACCATACGGATATTGCTCGTAGATCTTTTTCGATTTCGGACCAAAGCCGAAGTAGCCCTGGAACGTATACGCCTCGCAATTGGTCGGCTCTCCAACACGGCATGCATGGCACGAACCGCACGAACGTCCCGGATTGATATAGACGCGGTCGCCCGGCGTCAGTCCCGTCACAGCACTGCCGACCTCCGCCACGACACCTGCAGTGTCCAGGCCATAGATTGCCGGCAGGTCCGGCACCGTGAGATAGGCGCGGTCGCCGTAATGGCTCATCACGTTGCGCAGATTCGGCACCACCCCGGACGCTTTCACCTGAACCAGCACATCGGTCGGGCGCAGCAGCGTGGGGCGGGGAATCGTGTCAAGGACAAAACGTCCGCTTGCGTCATGAACGCGCATGGCGCGCATGGATTGGGTCGTGCTCATCGGGTGTCTCCTGTTGTTGATTGGGGTAAATCCTCATCGGTGCAGGGGGCTCCGACCCGCTCAAAGTCTTCACATGCCCTCGGGATAAACCCCGAAGCCACTTGTGCCCCCCGCTTGCCAAAGAACCTCTCCGCATCGCTACCAACGCCGTCCAGCAAGGCTTTTCGGCGTACCGCCTGACTACTATCAATATATTTCTCATTGAACATGCCTCGCACATTGATTGAACACAAATTGACTGTCAATTAATTTTTTCGTAGTCTTCGCCACAGCCTCGAACATGAACCGCCTCAGCGGACTTGTTCAGCTGTCCGGAAACAGGCGCTCATCGCCAGCTACGAAGCGCCGCCCAATCGATAAAAGTCAGGAGAAACACGTCATGAGCGATACGCCCATCGTCCGCCGTCGCAGCAGCGGCCCGCGTCTGAACGACATCAGCGATTCACGCGTCAACGACGCGAAGGTCCAAAGTCAGTACCAGCCCTACAAGGACGCCGCCTGGGGTTTCGTCAACCACTGGTATCCGGCACTGTTCAGCAACGAACTCGCCGAGGATGCCGTCGAAGGCATCCAGATCTGCGGCATCCCCATCGTTCTGCGCCGTGTCGACGGCAAGATCTATGCACTGAAGGACCAGTGCGTGCACCGCGGCGTGCGTATGTCGGCCAAACCGATGTGTCTGACCAAGGACACCATCAGCTGCTGGTATCACGGCTTCACGTTCGACCTCAAGGAAGGCAAGCTCACGACGATCGCTGGCAATCCCGACGACAAGCTGATCGGCACCACCGGTGTGACGACCTACCCGATTGAAGAAGTGGCCGGCATGATCTTCGTGTTCGTGCGCGAAGACGACTTCCCGCTCGAAGATGTGCCGCCGCTCTCCGAAGACCTGCCGATCCGCTTTCCGGACAACGACGAGCGCTTCCCGCACCCACTGTGGCCGTCGGCCCCGAGTCTGCTCGACAAGGACGTGGTCGTGCGCGGCATGCACCGCACCGGCTTCGCCAACTGGCGTATCGCTTGCGAGAACGGCTTCGACAACGCCCACATCCTCGTCCACAAGGACAACGCGATCATTCACGCCAAGGACTGGGTGCTGCCGCTCGGCATCGTGCCGACCGCGGACGATTGCATTGCCACCGTCGAGGACGAGAACGGACCGAAGGGTCTCGTGCAGTGGCTGTTCACCGAGAAGTGGAGCCCCGTACTCAAGAACGAGAAGGTCGGCCTCGAGATCGACAATCCGGTGGCCCGTCCGTACCGCACCTCGGTGTTCCTGCCGGGCGTGCTGATGGTTGAGAACTGGCCGGAAGAGCATGTCGTGCAGTACGAGTGGTACGTGCCGATCACCGACGACACCTACGAATACTGGGAAGTGCTGGTGCGCGTGTGCCCGACCGAAAAGGAGCGCAAGGCGTTCGACTACCGCTTCGAACATTTTTTCAAGCCGCTGTGCCTGCACGGCTTCAACGACTGCGACCTGTATGCGCGCGAAGCCATGCACGACTTTTACGCCGACGGAACGGGTTGGGATAACGAACAGCTGGTATCCACTGATGTTTCACCGATCACGTGGCGCAAGGTGGCCTCACGCTGGAACCGCGGCATCGCCAAGCCGGGCCGTGGTGTCGACGGCGCGATCAAGGCGGGCAGCATCCGCATGAAGCGCACTGCCGAAGGCAAGGCGCCGGCCTACTTCGTCGAAAAGATCGAAGAAGAGAATTAATTCAGCTTGTATTGAGGTATCCGTATGTCATCCATTAATCATGTCACTCTGAAGTTCCGCGACGGAAAGGAGACATCGGTTGCCGTGCAGCAGGGCGAGAGCGTGCTCGATGCCGCGCTCGCCGCCGGAGCTCCGGTCCTCCACCAGTGTCGTTCGGGCTCGTGCTCGAGCTGCACGGGTCACCTGTTGGAGGGCCGGGCCGGCATGCGCGCCGGTGCGAGCTCGACCTTGCTGAAGAGCGAGTTCGACGCCGGCGAGCGCCTGTTGTGCCTGACCGAACCCCAAACCGACTGCACGTTCTCGCTCAACTACGAGAGCGATGTCGGCGCGACCGGCGCCGTCAAGGCGCATGCCTTCGTCGATAGCATCGAGAAGATCGCCACCAATGTCGTGCGCGTCACCCTCGAACTTGCCGAAGGCGCGTGGCTCGACTTCCGTCCAGGCCAGTTCATTCAGGTTCGCGTGCCGGGCACCGACGTGACACGCAGCTACTCGCCGTCCAGCACCTCGGCCGATATGCCGAAAATCGAACTGATGGTGCGCCTGCTCGAGGACGGCGTGATGTCGTCATGGCTCGAGAACGAGGCACAACCCAACGACCTGCTCGAAATAGAAGGCCCGTTCGGCAACTTCTATCTGCGCGAAAAAGTGCCGGTGCCGCACATCATGGTGGCCGGCGGCACCGGCCTCGCGCCGATCCTCTCGATGATCGACACGATCCGCCGCAAGCCTGGACGCAAACCACCCGTACTCCTAAGTTTTGGTTGTGCGACACCCGACCAGTTGTTCGGCATCGACGATATCGAGCTGCGCAAGCATTGGCTGCCCCAGCTCGATGCGCGCATTTCGGTGGACCGCGGTGATGGCGACGAATACCTGATCGGCAATCCAGTCGATGCGCTGCGCGTCGACGACGTGCTGCATGCCGATGCCGTCGCCTATCTGTGCGGGCCACCGCGGATGATCGAAGCTGCCACGCACCGGCTCACCGAGCTCGGCCTGCGACCGGAAAACATTTACGCCGAACAGTTTTCGCCGTCGAACTGACCGCGATCCCGACTCCTGAGACAAGCCGTGCTGACAACGACACCATTACCCTTCTCCGCCGAACAGCAGACCTGGTACGAGCGTGCCTGCGCAAAGCTCGATCCGCGTCGCCTGCAACAGCTGCTCTATGAACTGACCAATATCCACAGTCCGACCGGCGCGGCTCGCGAGGCCAGCGAATTCATGGCGCGCCATCTTGGCAATATCGGCATGAACGCCAGCTACCGCCGCATGAACGAGCGCACTGGCAACGTGGTCGGCGAAAAGCGTGGCAGCGGCGGCGGCGCCTCGCTGATGCTGTATGCACCGATCGATACACACCTTGAAGGCGACGAGAGCGATAGTCCCTGGGTCGGGCCAACCGACCCGGTCGATCTGAAACCAAGTGCGCGCATGGACGGCGACTGGGTGTTCGGACTTGGCGCGTCGAATCCGAAGGGCATGATCGCCACACTGACCGAGGTGGCGAACGCGCTGATCGAAGCCGATGTGCCGCTGACGGGCGACCTGCTGGTCGCGATGGCCGACGGCGGAATGCCAGTCGACGTGGCAGCGCGCGACCAGGCGGGCATGTCGTCCGGTGTCACGCATCTGCTGAGCCGCGGTGTGGCGCCGGACTTCGCAATCGTGATGAAGCCGTGGAACTGGGTTTATCACGAGGAGCCAGGCATGGGCTGGTTCAAGGTCAAGGTCAAGGGTACGCTGGGCTATGCCGGTGTGCCGCGCGGCACACCGGGCTTTCGCAGCTCGGTGGTGCCGGCCGCGCAGGTCGTTCTTGAACTTGAGCAGTGGCTGATCGAGTACGCCGAACGCAATACCTCGGGCGTAGTCAAGCCACATGGCTGGATCGCGGGTGTCCAGGGCGGCTGGCCCGAACGGCCGGCCTTCCCGTCTGCAGTCACGGAAATTTTCTTCGATGTGCGTATCAATCCGCGCACGAGCCCGGGTGAGGTCAAGGCACAGTTCGCAGCGTTCATGGGGGGACTGCAGGCGCGCCACCCCGACTTCGATCTGGACTGGGAAATGTACGGCTCGGTACCGGGCGGCACCACCTCGACCGACAACTGGATCATCCAGTCGGCGCGACGCGGCTGGGAGCACATCGAACAGCGCACGCATCCCACGCCCGACTATCTGGGCGGCCAGACCGACGGCGCGGCGCTGCGGCGCTTCGGCATCCCGACCGCGCGGATCGGCTGGCCGTGGCCCGCCGAAGGTTCGCCCGAGCCGCTCGCCGAAGGCCTGGGCGGTATGGGCGCGACCTATATCCCCGACCTGATGCCGTGTGCCCGGAAGATCATGTACGCGGTGATCGACACGCTGACCCGTCCGCGCGCGGAACTCGGCCTTTAAACCTTCAGTCCGGAGTGTCATGTGTTCATGTCAAATTCTGATCTGCCTTTTCTGGACATCGGCACACTCGCGCAGATGATTCGCACGCGCGACGTTTCACCCGTCGAAGTCACACGAACCATGCTCGAACGCATCGAGCGTCTCGACCAGAAGCTGCACAGCTATGCGTTCGTGATGCGCGAACAGGCGCTGGCCGACGCCAGAGAAGCCGAGCGCAAAGTCTTGGCGGGCCACGCGGTCGGCCCGCTGCACGGCGTACCGCTTGGCATCAAGGATCTGTTCTGGGTGGCAGGCGCGCCCACCGCAGCAGGCACCACCATTCATAAAGACTTCGTCCCGACCGAGGACGCGACTGTCGTCCGGCGGCTGCGCGAAGCCGGCACCGTCGTACTGGGCAAACTGCAGATGACCGAGGGTGCCTTTGCTACGCACCACCCGAGCGTCGCGGAACCGGTCAACCCGTGGGGGGCGAACCACTGGGCCGGCGCCTCGTCGAGCGGCTCGGGCGTGGCCACGGCCGCCGGCCTCTGCTACGGCGCGCTCGGCACCGATACCGGCGGTTCGATCCGTTTTCCCTCGGCCGCCAACGGCCTGACCGGCATCAAACCGACGTGGGGACGAGTCAGCCGCCATGGCGCCTTCGAACTGGGTGCCAGCCTTGATCACGTCGGACCCATAGCGCGCAATGCCGCCGATGCCGCGCTGATACTCGGCGTGATCGCGGGCTACGATCCGCTCGACCCGACCTCGTTGCCGCAAGAGCGCCTTGGGTGGTCCGAGCACACCGGGGACCTACACGGCCTGCGTATCGGCATCGATCCGAACTGGAATACCGATGGCACCGACGCAGTAATCGTCGAGGCGCTCGAGCGCGTGCTCAAGGTGCTTCAGGATCTCGGCGCCGCGATACGCGAGGTGCGCTTCCCGGCGGTGCGTACGGTGGTCGACGAATGGCAGGAAGACTGCGGCGTACAGGTCGCGCTCGCGCATGCCGACACCTTTCCGCGCCTGGCCTCAGAGTACGGTCCGGCATTGACCCGCCTGATCGAGATTGGACACGAGACCAGCGCCGCGCGCTATCAGCAGGTCCAGTTGAATCGTGCAGCGCTGCGCGGCAGGGTCAACAAGGTGATGAGCGAGATCGATCTGCTGGTCGCACCCGTGCAGCCGTTTGCGGCGCCGACGCACGAGCGACTAGGGGCGCTGGCGCAGGACCCCGATCTCAATGCACGCCTGATCCAGTTCACCGCGCCGTTCAATTCGACGGGACACCCGAGCATGGCGCTGCCGTGCGGCCAGACCTCCACAGGCATGCCGATCGGTTTCCAGTTCATCGCGCAACACGGCGGCGAAGCCGCGCTCTGCCGCGCAGGCATGGCGTTTCAGCGCGCCACCCAGTGGCACAACGCCCATCCGCGCATCTGAACCACAGCCGGAGGACTCGGTGCCGCAGACAACGCGCGTCAGTCCTCCGCTGCCTTGCGAGTCTTGCGAGCAGGTTTGGGTTTGGGTGCCGTTTCGATGATCTGCGGCGTGATGGTTGCTGAATCGCGCGCCGCCTCTTCGTAAATACCCGTGAGCAGCGACATGAAGCGCGCGCCTTTTTCGAACTTCTCCTCGACATCGGCAATTTCCTCGAGGCGCTTGACGAGGATCTCCTGGCGAACCTTGTAGTACTCGTCGGTCAGCTTCACGCCCAGTTCGCTCGCCACGTACGAGTACGTTTTGCCGTTGTTGTCCTTGTGCTTTTCGATCAGACCAGCCGATTCCAGCTTTCTGAGGCTGTACTGGATGTTGGGGATGTCGTCCCGGTTCATCAGGCGCGCGATCGTCGCACTGTTCTTGGGCCGCTCCTGCATGCGGATGACGTGCAGGATGACGTGCTCCTGATACTTGATGTCGACGTCTGCCGCGATCGTGATCATGCCCGTCGTTAGCACGAAGCGGGAAAACGCCTCGTAAAAGCGTATCAGCGACCATTCGAATTCGGTTGCCTGGTACTCCATGTCCGACTTTGCGAGATGCCACCCGCGATAGAATTTTGGTTCCATTCCTCGACCCGAATAACGACACGCCCCACCTGCTCCGCCCCCCAATATCCGTTGGATATGGCTTTCACCTCATCAGCAATGTTTGGGAGAACGGGAACCGTTCGGCGATATTAAATCGATCATCCACTGATTTGCGATCGATAGTTTATCAATCATTCGGTCTCGGGGGCGCTTTCAGCAACAATCGCGTATCCCATCAGGTCCGGGCTCATTCGTCGCGAGCCGAGTGGGTGTTTTGCGGGGCGCTGCGCGGGAGTTGCCACCGGTATGGCGGGGTTGGAAGCCATGGTGTTTGCCCTCCCTCGTTGGGGGCACGAAGGTGTCAAGGCACCGGCGACTGCTTCACTCTCTGAGACCGGTCAGTGCGAGTACGAAGTTCCGTTTGACCGCTGTGGGTCGGTTTCGGGCGACCGCGTCGGGCAGTGACCGGCCAATGCGCGTCGTTCGACGCTCTGCCAGTCTGGTTCCGCCAGCTTCCCTGAGCGGTCACTCACGGATCGGCGCCGACATCGGAGGTGTGTCGGCCAAATCAAAGCAGACGCCCTCCGCGATTTCCGCGGCGGATCACCGCGAGCGGATCTGACAAATTCACTCACTCGGCACTGGGAAAACGTCGCTGATGCGACGGGCGTCGCTTATCGTGGCCATGCGACCGACCATCTGCGGATGGCGAAGGGATTCAGCGGGCGAGTGCAGCACGGCGAGTTCGCCGGCTCGCCATCCCGACTCTGCTACAAGCATTCCTGCGCTTGCTCAGGTAACCGGCACGAACTCTCCTTCGGCGAAGAACCACTCCGACATCGTCCGTGCCAGTTCGAGCACGACCTCCGCGTCGGTCCGGCCGGAGGACGCGCGCACGTGGAACGAATGATCTGCGTCGTCCACCACATGCAGCGTGGCGCGTGGCCCCAGCGTCTCGACGACCGACCGCAGCAGGGGAAGCTCGGCCAGCTTGTCGCGTGTGCCCTGCAGGAAGAGCATCGGCACCGTGACGTCCGCCAGGTGCCGTGCCCGCTCCACGCCGGGCGCGCCCGCCGGGTGCAGCGGGAACGCGACGAAAGCGAGGCCACGCACGCTGTCGAGCGGGGAGATGGCTTGAGCCTGGGAGGTCATGCGGCCGCCGAACGACCTGCCGCCCGCGAAGAGTGGCAGGGCTGGCAGCCGCCGGCGGGCCTCTGCGACGGCCGCCTGGACGGCAGCATGTGCCACGGCCGGCGAGTCCACCCGCTTGGAGCCCCGCTCCATGTACGGAAACTGGTAGCGCAATGTGGCGACATTGGCCGCCGCAAGCGCGTCGGCCAATGACGACATGCCGGCATGCTGCATGCCCGCCCCGGCACCGTGCGCGAAGACATACAGGGCTCGCGCGTCCTCCGGCACTCGGAGGAGCGCAGAGACCTTAGTGCCGTCGGGCAGTGCTAGGGAAAGCGATTCTGGGTCGTCCATCGTATTCAGGTCGTGTCGTTGTGGCCATTGCGCCGATTCTGCATCAATGAGGCATCTGGGAGCGTTTGTGGCGGCGTCCGGCAAGGCATTGCGCACGCGCAGTTTGCCGGCCGATCCATGGAGCGCGCGCCCATCGTGAACGGCGCCGCAGCCGCGATGTGTCGGTTGACGACCGCAAGCCCGACGGCGTAATTGCACGCCTGCATCATTGTCAGCGATGCTGTTACGACACTGCAATCGGCGTCAAAGGAGGTTCTCGAAGGGCAGTTCATTTAGCTGCCTCTCTGGAAGAGCATGTCCGGCTGCAGAAAGTTATGGGTTCGGCCAATACCTGACGCTCACCCGCGTAAATTCAGGAGTTACTGACCGACTGCTGTACTACAGGAACCCACCCTTCAGTGTGAGCCCAAATCATCGATTGCCGCGAAGCCTGTCACGATCCATACCGGGATAGCGACTTGCCTTCCCCACCAGGCAGCGTACGCAGAAACTACCAATATTCTCAACGCGGCGGGGACCATCATGATCACGGCAACGCGACAGGGCGAGCCATATTGTGTCCAACTGAGTAACGGGCGCAGTCTTGTGCTCTCGGATACGCAAAAGGACGGCAAAGGTGGGAGCGCGGGCATGCGACCGCACGAACTGCTGGAGAGCTCGCTTGCGGCGTGCATACGCATGTCTATCGACATGGCTACCGAACGCGCGGGTGCCACACTTCCCGCCGTCACAGTACGAGTGACCATTGACCGGCAAGATCACGAAACAGGATTTGACGTGTCACTGCACTTCGCGACAGCACCGTCCCCGGCACACGAGGCACTGGCTCGTGAGGCGGTGCGAACATCGCCCGTTGCGCGGACGCTGGGCAAGCCTATAGCGATTCGTCCAGCCGCAATCGTCACCACCTGATCGGGGGAATTTATTATGGACGAACAAACCATCGAAGCCTACTCGACTGGCGCCGGCCGATTTGCGGCTGAGTGGCACGACCAACCGCCACCGACTGACATGTACGCGCTGTTGCAGCGCTACTTCACCCCAGGCGGCAAAACTGCAGACATCGGTTCCGGTGCTGGCCGCGACGTTGCGTGGCTAAACAATCATGGCTTTCCTGCCGTTGGGTACGACGCCGCCGAGGGATTACTTGCGCAAGCTGCGACCGAGTTTCCGTCACTGGTTTTCAGGCGCGCAGCGCTTCCCGAGCTGGACTCTATCGGCAGAGAAACGTACGACAACGTGCTGTGCGAAACGGTCGTCATGCATTTGCCGCCGGATGAGGTTACCCAGGCCTGTGCACGTCTGTTCGAAATTCTCAGGCCGGCGGGGACGCTATATCTGAGCTGGCGAGTCGCAGAATCGGTTTCCACCCGCGATGCTGCTGGCCGACTCTACGCTGAGTTCGACGCCGCGCGGGTCAGGGAAGGCCTTGGCGATGCAGATCTTTTGCTCGATGCCGAAGCGGTCAACCTGTCTTCTGGCAGACGTGTGCATCGACTTATCGCACGGCGCCGGTAATTGATGTTGCCCGGCATCCATGCTGAATACCCGAAGTCGAACCGGGAGCGGTCATCGCCGATGGCCTACGCCGAAGGTCGCTTACGGGTCGACATGCGCCCGCCGCCTCGCTCGTCAACGGTCATCCGTTGGAACTTGCCTGCGGAGCGCAGCTATGTCGCTAAGGGATTAGCGATACAGCTGCGTTTTTTCAACAAAACTGCGCTTGTGTCGACGAATGTCTCGCTACGGCGCACTCCGGTCGCAGGATCGCGGGCTGCATGTAGATCGGGTGCGACTGACCTTGCGGTGGCTCAATCGTCCGGTTCCGCTTTCTCTTGAGGGGAAGCATGTTGTGCTTCCCATTCACGGCGGGTCCTCGACAACTCCTCGGCGAGCAGCTGTTCATCCGGAAGCACCGTGTGGTATTCGGCCGCAAGTATCTTGTTCGGCAGTCCATCGAGGGCGTAGCGCGCAATTGCTGCGTTGGTCCGCGCGCACAGGACCAGGCCTACCGGTGGATTCTCATCGGGTAGCGTCCAGTGCTCTTTCGCGTAGTTGCAATACATGTGCATCTGGCCCACATCGGCGTGGTTCAGCTCGGTCAGTTTGAGATCGATGATCACCAGGCAACGCAACCGCCGGTGGAAAAACAGCAGGTCGACCCGAAACCAGCTGTCGCCGATGCGCAGTCTTCGCTGGCGCCCGACAAAGGCAAAGTCGCCGCCCAGCTCCAGCAGAAAATCCTCGAGCCGATGGATGAGCGCGTCCTCGAGATCGCTTTCGGAGTACTCGTCTTTCAGGTCGAGGAACTCGAGCACGTAAGGATCCTTGAGAGCCGCCTCGGGCGTGACCGTGTCCTCGGGTGTCGCGACGGATCCTTTCTCAAGCATGGCACGCTTGTTCTTCGACAGCAGCGTACGCGTGTAGAACTGGCTGTCCATCTGCCGGCTGAGCTGCCGCACACTCCAGCCACCGCGCAAGGCTTCGGCTTCGTAGAATTCCCGCTCTTCGGGTGAGCGTGTCCGCCGCATCAGGCGAACATAGTGCGTCCAGGACAGGGGAAAGCGGGTAGCCAGCCCGGCAAGCGAAAAATGCCGAATCGGTGATTCGGTTTTTGTCCGCGAGACCCGGCTCCCCGATTCCCGAACCGCTGGTTCGGCAATCTCCGCGGACGGATAGGTCTGGTAGAACAGCCGCATCAGTTCCAGGTTGTCCTTCCCGAAGCCACGTCCAAACTGCCGGGTCAGGTCGACCGACAGGTGCTCAAGCAGCGCCTGTCCGTACGCGGCCCGCTCTGCCCCGCCCTGCTCGGACTCGACAATCCGGCGACCGATCAGCCAGTACGTCGCCGTCATCAGGGCATTGACGCTGCGCGCGGCGCTCCGTCGCGCTTCCTGGAGGAGCGCAACCACGTCACTGAGCGTCGCGCTGTAGTTGCCGTCAGGCGAAATCACATCCGTCATCATGCTCTCATTGGGTAGTACACGCGGAGCCGGGCGTTGCCGCGATCTCATCCTGAAGTGCAGCACCGTTTGCAGTCACGATTGTCTCCGCGCTGCGGAGACAATCTGTCAGGCGCGCCGGGCTACCAGCGCAGCCAGCATTCATTCAAGACTCTCAACGACCAGAAGCCGGGAAACCGCCGTTCAGCCAGGGAGCGCGAGCGGACCGCACGCGGCTGGTCGATGCGGCTCTTTCAGGACGATGCGCCGGCTTCGACCCGGGTCTTCGTCACGCCCCGTTCACCGCGTCCCTGAACGCCTTGCCCACGGTGAACTTCACGGTCTTCGCGGCCGGGATCTGGATTGCGGCGCCGGTCGCCGGGTTACGGCCGGTACGCGCAGCCCGCTCGCCCGCCGAGAACGAACCGAAGCCGACCAGCTACACCGAATCGCCCTGCGTGAGTGCGCCCGCGATGATCTCGAACACCGCGTTGACCAGCTCACCGGCCGCAGCCTTGCTGTCACCGCTGCCCGCGGCCACCGCCTCGACGAGCTCCTGCCTGTTCACAGAGCGCCCCTGCTGCGGAATCAAACCGGCACCGTACCGCATCGACGGCGCCGCTGGCAATCCCGGCCACGCGCAGAGGTGTCCCGCCCCAACACACGCGCGGCCGCTCACAAAAGCAAAGTTGGGTCTAACGTGGCGCATCGCGAAACTTCTCGCTCAGGCACACCGGGAAAGGTTCTGGTGGCAATTTAGGCCCAACTTTACTTGCGTGAGCGGAGACATTCCAATTTTACAGGTTTGCGAACTTCTTCAACCCTGATAACCCGGATTGTAACGCCTTGCCGATGGCGGTCTAAAGCACAGTGCCGCACTGCTCGTTACGACCTGCATAGACCTTTAAATCACGAAATGCTGCTCAAGAATTAAGCGCCCACTGGCGACCGGGTGTCGCACTGCACACACGGGTAAAACCCTTTATAGTGCCTGGGTTTGGGTCGCCCCTCTTTTTGCAGTGAGGTCCAGATCGCCAGGCGCGATCGGACCCCGTGTGCGGCCTTGCCGGTTGCTGACAGCCATGGCGCCGAAGTGATTCGGCCCCCTGTCAGTTTCGCCGTTTCTGCCTACACCTCGAAAGGAAGTCCCTGTGAAATACATTCACCGCATCGCCGCATCTGCTGCCCTCGTCGTTGTCGCTTTCGCTGCTGTCACATTCGCCCAGATCAAGTTCGCGCCCCAGTCCGTAGACAACAACCCGCTTGCACAGATCGTCCTCAACGTCGAATCGCAACTGAACGGCTGATCCCCGCCGTCAAAGACAGGCGTCGTCGTCCTCGGCGCTCTCGCGCCAGTCGCCACCCATCCCGCGGCACCGCGCGCACTGCTGGCAGGCAGTGCCAAACTCATGTTTGAGCGTTTCCAATCCCTCGTCGCACGCGGGATTGCTGCACGGAATAAACGTCTGCATTTCTCTCCCCTGAGCGTGGACCAGGGCCTCTCACCACACTCCGTAGAACACCCCAGCATTCTTGTACTGATGTGTGCCGCGTTCGACGTCGTCATGCGTTACGGTGGTGCGATTGCGCAGGCCGAGGGACCAGTGCAGCAGGCGCTCGCGCATGGATTGCCGCACGTTGTCGAACGCAGGGTCGGTGCCGAGGTCGACAAATTCGTCGGGATCGTTGCCCAGATCAAAAAGCTGCGGTGCGAAGCCGTCCCAGTGAATGTATTTCCACGCGTCGGTGCGCACCATCCAGCCGCGGCAAGCGTCGGGGCTGCGGCCGAGGATCTGGCGCGCCTGCCGATAGGCGTAATCCAGTTCGGAGTAGACCGCGTCTCGCCAGGGCGCTTGCGTTCCGGCGTTGCGCGTAAGCGCAAGCAGCGAGCGACCTTCAATACGGTGATCGGGAACCCTCATGCCCAGCGCGTCCAGCAGGGTCGGCACGGTGTCGATGGCCTCGACGAAGCGTGCGTCGCTGTGGCCGCGCGTGGCGTCGGCTTCGGGTGACGGATCGTAGACGATGTACGGCACGCGCTGCACGGTGTCGTAGAACAATTCCTTCTCGCCAAGCCAGTGATCGCCGAGGAAGTCGCCATGGTCGGCGGTGAAGACGATGAGCGTGTCCTTCCACCGTCCAAGCTTGTCCAGCGTTTCCCACAGTCGTCCGAGATGATCGTCGAGTTGGCTTATCAGGCCCTGGTAGGCGGGCCGCACCTTGGCGATGACCTCGTCGCGCATGAAATTGGCGCATTCCTCCTGCTGGAAGTACGCGCTCGTTACAGGATGCGGCGCCTCGCGCTCACTCGCAGCGCGTCGCACCGGCAGGCATTGATCGAGTGTGTATTTGTTGTGGTACGGCGCGGGCGCCATGTATGGCCAGTGTGGCTTGACATACGAAAGGTGCATCGCCCACGGCGTATCGCCCTGGCGTTCGATGAAACGTATCGCCTGGTCGGTGGTATAGGCGGTTTCGGAGTCGGCTTCACACACACGCGCGGGCAGGTGTGCATTGCGCATGTGCCAGCCGCTAACTATGCCGCCCTGTTCGTCTTCGGCCGAAATCACAAAGTCTGTCCATGGATCGTCGCTAGCGTAGCCGTGCCGGCGAAGGTATTCGGCGTAGCCACCGGCCGGTTCGGCGTGGTGGCCATCGTAGCGGTCCACCAGATCGAAATGGCCCTCGCGAAGCAATGCGCCAAGTGCATTGCCGCCGTCCAGGTGCAGGCGCTTCAGGCTGTGGTTGTCCGGCATCATGTGCGTCTTGCCAACCAGCGCGAGCTTCATGTCGCGCCCGGCAAGGTATTCACCTAGCGTGATTTCGTCGATCGACAGTGGCACTCGGTTCCACGTCGCGCCATGGCTGGCGACGTAGCGCCCTGTGTAGAACGACATTCGCGACGGACCGCACACACCTGACTGTACAAACGCACGCTCGAATTTCACGCCACGCCGGGCGAGACCGTCGATATTGGGCGTGGCCAGATAGGGGTGCCCATAGCACGACAGGTGATCCGCCCGCAGCTGGTCACACATCACGAAAAGCACATTGCGGATCGACGGCATCTTAGGTGTCCGAATTGAATGTAGAGATGCCGCTCAGCGCGACGACGTACCATTGCTGGTGCCGAGCTGTACGCCGGTCGTGCGGCGCGTCAGGTCGGGCATTGGCCACAACGCGACGAGACCGACGAGCATCGCGGCGGTCACGAAGTAGGCCGGCATCATCTTGTCGCCTGTCGAGCTGATCAACCAGGTGACGAGAAACGGCGAGAAGCCGCCGAACAGTGTGGTGGCCACGTTGTAGGAAATCGACAGGCCTGTAGCGCGCACCTGCGCGGGGAACAGTTCGGCCAGCGCGGTCGACGCAGGGCCCAGCGCCGCGGCCATCAGCACTGCGAACACGACCTCTGCCCCGAGCAGTCTCGGCAGGCTCGGCGCGGCGACGAGCCAAAGGAACAGGGGGTAGATGGTCAGCACGTACAGTGCCATCGAGGCGCCCATCACCGGTTTGCGCCCGACGTGATCAGACAGCAGCCCGAACAGCGGAATCAGGATCATGCGCAGCGTGCCGGTGACCATCAACACGATGAACGGTGCTGACACCGGCAGCTTCAGCTCGCTCACCGCATACACCGGCAGGTAGACATTGAGTACGTACTGGGCCACAGAACTCGCGACAACCAGTCCGAACGCAATCCACAGCGCCGCCTGGTGCTCGCGCCAGACCGTCGCGAGCGTTGAGGCAGCCTTGCGAGGCGCGGCGGCGTGTGCGTCTTCGTCAGCGACCTGGTGGGCCGGCACCACCTCGTGCAGCCGGGTGCGGATATAGAAGCCCACCGGACCGATCAGCATGCCGAACAGGAACGGCAGACGCCAACCCCATGCATCCAGGGCGCTGGCGCTCAGCCCGCGCGTGATCAGGGCGCCCATCAGCGCGGCCGTCACCGCAGCGACGAACTGGCCGAAGTTCTGCCAGCTTCCGTAAAAGCCGCGCCGGTGAGGCGGCGCGTATTCGATCAGCATCGAAGTGGCACTGCCGAACTCGCCACCGGCCGACAGCCCCTGCAGCAGTCGAGCCAGTACCACGATGATCGGCGCGGCGATTCCGATGGTCGCGTATCCGGGCGTGAGCGCCATCATTGCCGAGGAGACCGTCATCAGCAGGATTACCAGCGAGAGCGCGGCTTTGCGCCCGACACGGTCGGCGTAGACGCCCAGCAGGATGCCGCCGATCGGTCGCATCAGGAACGCACTGCCGAATGTCGCGGTAGTCAGCAGCATCGATACCGTCGGGTTCGACGAAGGGAAGAACTGTCGAGCGATGATCACCGACAGGAAGCCGAAGACGATGAAGTCATACCACTCGAATGCGTTGCCGATGGTGGCGGCGACGATCGCACGGCGGTTGGCGGCGGGCATGGTCGGCATGGCGGAATCCTCCTGGCGGCGGCCGGGCTCCTGGGCGGGCGGCTGCCATGTCTCGTGTCTGTGTTGTTGTCGCTGCCATGCGGGTGCTTCTGGCTGTCCGGGTGGCATGCGAAGAGGATTGTGTGGATTTACATCGTAACCGTCCAATGAGATATTGCCTTCAAACCATAAAATAAAGGTTATGAGTCGATGGCTTCCGCAACCTCGGGCGCACCTCCCGGCGTTTCGCTCGAACGCAGTGCAATCGAAAGCTATTTTTCCCGCCAGTTGAAGCTGCGGCACCTGCAGTTGCTCGTGGCGCTTGCCGATCGCCAGACAGTCGGCAAGGTAGCTGACGCGCTGCACGTGACGCAGCCGGCCGTCTCGAAGATGCTCAACGAGATGGAAAAGGGTATCGGCGTGCCGCTGTTCGAGCGCGATGGCCGGCGCATCCGGCCCACAGCCTACGGCGAGTGCCTGATTCGCCATGCGCGCGAACTATTGCTGTACGCACAGCGCGCCAGTGAGGAACTGCACGCGATGACCAGCGGCATCGACGGCCGCGTCGAGGTTGGCGTGCTGTCGGTGGCCGCGCCGATCCTGATACCGGCGGCCGTCGCGCTGTTCAAGCAGCGCTCGCCGACGGCTACGGTGTGTCTGCAAGAAGGCACGCTCGATCAACTCGTGCCGGCGCTGCGCGCGGGCCAGCTCGATATGATCGTGGGGCGCCTCGCGCGGGGACTGGCCGCGCCGGAATTCACGAGCGAGCCGTTGTTCGACGACCCGACGGTCATCGTCGTGGCGCGTACGCACCCGCTGGCGTCGCGTAAGCGTATCAAGTGGGCCGACCTGGCCGGGTTGGCGTGGATCGTGCCGAGCGCCGGCGCGCCGATGCACCGGCATCTGCTGTCGGTGCTGGAGACGCACGGTGTGGATACGCCGATCAACACTATCGAGTCGGTGGTGATCGACGCCAACGTGGGCATGCTGCAGTCGTATCCGGTGCTGGGCCTGCTGCCGCGCTCGCTGGCGCGGCATCACGAGGAGGGCGGCGCGCTGAAGATCCTGCCATTGAGCCTGGGTGCCGCACTCGGCCCGGTCAGCACCACATGGCGCGCGGATGCCGACGCCACGCCGGCCAGTGCACTGTTTCGCGCCTGCCTTAGTGAAGCGGCAAAGACAGTGCGGATTTAAGGCAATCGCGCGTCCCGTACGCGGCCTGATTGCGCTTGGGGCGAGGCGTACCGCGATGTTCGCCCGCCCGGCCGACTGCGAGTTTCCCAGCCGACTTCGGTCAGGGCTTCGCATTGTTCGGCGTGGTGCTCCCAGCCGCAGCGAAGCGGCTTTGCACAGCGACGAGTTGGTCGTCAGTGGTCGCTACCAGCCACAGGCGTGCTTGCTCCACGATGTGGCGGTTATGGTCCTTCAACGAGCCCATC
>NZ_CAJHCQ010000026.1 GCF_904848665.1 Paraburkholderia hiiakae | reverse complement strand
CAACACCACCACTTTGGCACTCTGATGCCGTCCGGGTACAGCGAGGGCTCCGCCGTTTCTACTGCCCCTGCAACCCGACGCGAGAGGGAGGCGTCCATACCATCTCCATCAAGTCAAGTCAATCAAGTCAAGATGCGATCCTTGTCGTGGAACTGCTGCATCCAGTGTGGGTATGTTACCGCTGGTTGCGACACGCGATCGAGCCGGTCTCGCTGGGTGTCCGAAAGCACCACCCGCTGTGCGTTCAGGTTATCTTCGAGATGAGCCTCGGTGCGTGCGCCGATGATCACCGAGGTCGTTTCGCTACGTCCCAGCACCCACGCCAGCGCAACCTGTGCCGGCGTCGAATCGAGTTCCGTCGCGATCTCGCGCAATTCGAACACAATGGGGTCGGCTTTCATCGGATCGATTGGCGGGAAGTTCAGCGTCGCGCGACGCCCCATTTCCCCGCTGGCGCTTCCCGCGGTGTATTTGCCGCTCAGGTACCCGCCCGCGAGCGGACTCCACACCAGAAGCGCAACGTTATTCGCCTTTCCCACGGGCGCGATCTCGTGCTCGATGTCGCGGCTCGTCAGCGCATAGTGAACCTGATTGCTAACGACGCGAGCCCAGTGCGTGCGGGTGGTAATGCCCTGCGCCCGCTCCAGGTCGCCCGCGCTGAAGTTGCAAACGCCGATGTGCCGCACCTTGCCCTGCGTGACGAGATCGTCGAGCGCGCGCAGCGTTTCTTCAAGCGGAACGAGTGCATCGCGGTCGTGCAACTGAAACAGGTCGATATGATCCCGGCCGATACGCCGAAGACTCGTTTCCACCGATCTCATGATGTGCGAACGGCCGAGGCCCACATCATTATGTCCGGCGCCGGTGCGCAGCCGGACTTTGGTCGCGACCAGCATGCGCGACTCGTCGAGTCCAAGGTCAGCCAGCACCTGACCGACGACCGCTTCAGACTGCCCTTGCGAATAGGCGTCAGCAGTATCGATCAGGTTGATACCGTGCTCGACGGCCATCGCGACAAGTCGTGTCGCCTGGGCACGGTCGAGGCCGGCAATCTCGCCCCAGATTCCGGTACCGGCGCCAAAGGTCATGGCGCCAAGAGAGAGGCGGGAAATGCGCAGCCCTGAGCTGCCGAGTGTTCTGTATTCCATAGCGAATCCTGATGAATGGTGAGAGATTGGCACGCGGCAACGCAACATCGTGTACGCGTCACCGGGTGCGTCCGCGTTAGTCCGCCTGTGAGACGAGGCCTCGCAGAACGGTTTCCAGTTCCACTTCGCCCTTGACGATGTCGGCTTCCTCGCCTTCGAAGGTGATCCAGCCGTCATTGAACCCATCGAGCATGCGCATGCGCGGCAACGGTTCCTTCATTCCCTGGGACCGGAACAGCGCCTCCCACGTGCCACGCTGAACGACTTCCGCAACGACTGTGTGGCCAAGAATTCTGGCAAACGTGTCCGCGATGTCGATTGGCGTGACACGCCGCGGCCCCTCCAGCTCGACGACACGCACACCATGCCAGTGCTCCAGAAGCAGTTGCGCCGCGACGCGGCCGACGTCTGCCGTGGCCACCATCGGTACGGGCTTGTCGAGCGGCTGCAAAAAGCTGGGAATCGTCCCCGTATCGCGGGCCGGCGCGACATCCCACGCTGCGTTCTCCATGAACCAGCCGGGTCGCAAAAACGTAACCGGCATGGCGAGCGTGCTCAGGGCCTGTTCCATCAGCGTGCGTTGCGTGAGCAGATTGGTCTCGGTGGCCTGCGCGCCAATCGTCGACAGGCAAACCACCTTCTCCGGTGCCGCTGACTGAAGCGCGGCGCGCACGGCGTCGATGACAACGCGTGCCTCGGGAAAGCCCGGCAACGGGTCGAAGTCGGACGGCGGCAGAATGAAGACGCCCTGCGCGCCCTCGAAAGCGGCCGCAAGGGACGCCGCGTCGTCCATGCCGGCTGTCACGACTTCACACCCGCGCTCGGCCCACGAACGTGCCCGGGCGGCATCGCGTACCACCGCGCGTACCGGCTGGCCCGCTGCGAGCAACGTGCGCGCCACCGCACCGCCGACCTTCCCTGTTATCCCTGTGATTGCATACATTGCAGTTTCTCCTTGCATGGATAGATGTGTTTTGATCAGTGATGTGCGTAAAGCGAGGCGAACAGTGGGTTCGCGGAAGCCGCTCCAGCGCTGACGCGAATGCCCGAAGCGGACGAGCCGACGGGCGTACCGCCCACGCCGCTGTCGACGTTCGCCCCGGCATCGTTGCGCGAAGCCACAGCCGCTTCGGCGGCCTGAACGTCGGCGGGGTAATGCGGATCATTGGCGCGGCCGGGCCGGTAGCCCGCGCCTTCCAGTTGGACGAGCTCCGCGCGCACCTGTGCACGGGTGACGGTCGAACTGGATTCCTGAGCGTATCCAGCGGCGGGGAAGGCGATGGCGGCTGCGAGGGCCAGTGCGAGACGACGGGTATTCATGGCAATGCTCCTTTGGGTCGTGGAGTTGAAACGTCCTGTTGGGATGCATTGTGGGTAAGCGCGACGAGAAACTAAATGACATGAATGACACTTGTGAGGTGACGGATGGTTACTAATCCGTCATAGTGCGATTTTTGAAGCACTGTGCGGGGGTGCCATGGCATCGTCTAGCGTGAACCTCTCTAGCGGTATCAGCGTATTTGCTGCCGTCGTCGATGCCGGGACATTCGCAGCGGCGTCCGAATTGATGGGTATGTCGCCACCCGGGGTGAGCCGGGCCATCGCCCGACTCGAAAAGCGGCTGAAAATACGGCTCTTCAATCGGACGACCCGCGCCGTTTCCCTGACCGAAGAAGGCCGGCGGTTCTACGAGCAGGTCATGCCGCACTTGAGGGGAATGGAGGAAGCGGCCGCAGCCGCAGCAGGAGGCGGGGTGACAGTGCGGGGGAAGCTGCGAATCAATCTTGATCCGGCTTTTTTGCGCGTCGCTCTGGGCCCGAAGCTCGACGAATTCATGGATGCGCATCCTGAGCTTGAACTCGAGTTCATCGCGAGAGATCAACTCGGCGATCTCATCGTGGACGGCTTCGATCTGGCCTTGCGATTTGGCGAACCCCGCTCATCCAGTCTGATTGCGCGAAAGCTTCTGGACACCGCAGTGGTCACAGTCGCAGCGCCCTCGTACCTCGCTCGCCGGGGGCGTCCGGCGGAGCCTCAAGAACTGGGGCACGGCGTCCACAGGTGTCTAGAATTCCGGAACCCGGAAACCGGAAAGCCGTATCCGTGGGAGTTTCATCGCAAGCGCAAAAAGCTTGTTGTCGAGACGAATGGACGGCTTACGGTGAATGATCCGAGCGCACTCCTCAACGCGTGTCTGGCGGGCTCCGGCGTCGCGCAGATGCTACTGCTCGGAGCGGAGCCTCTCATTCGGGAGGGGCGGCTTGTCAATCTGTTCCCGGACTGGCCGGATGAGCGCTTCCCGCTCTATGCGTACCATCCATCGCGGCACCACACGCCGGCCAAAACAAGGGCATTTCTTGACTTTATCGTTGCTTTGACGAGTACGAGTTAGCAAATAATCCTATTGTTTGGATTCCGTATGAATTTTCAACGATGCTCGTGTCACGTGTCGCGATCGTGCCTTCACGCAGAGTGGACTACGCCGCGCCCACATGCTTGCTGCGACTGCGTATCTGTAGCAAGATCAAGTCGCCGCGTCAGAAACAAGCGACTCCCATGACAGACGATCCTGAACTCGATCCTGCTTCGGATCCCGATAAACTGAAGGGCCCAGGCGGCATGACGTTGCGACATATTCACGAACAGGTGCAGAAGTCCGTCCAACGCGACCGCGAAGCGCAGGCTGCACACAACTCACCCGCTCCGCCGCAAAGCCGGTGGCAGCGGTGGGTGCGCTATGTATGGGGCCGCAGTGGACGGCGCTAGCCTCGATTTTGAGCATCCTGCGTCACGAGATTCACCTGCGCCGGATCGTGAAAAAATTAGAATCGTCGGAGATTCCGGTCACGAGTGGTGTCCGGGGTTCGCTGCACTTCACGCAGCACACCGTTGGTGTCGAACGAGAAATGAAACATCATGGGCGTGATGTTGTTTTCCATGTAGCGATATGACCAGACTTCGCGTTGTGTGCGACGGAAGAATCCGCTTTCCGCAGGAGGCCCAAAATTCGCCCGCACGTCATCGCGAGTCCATTTGCCGATCTGCGCCTGATTGAACTCGCTAAGCTGCAGCGCCTGGCGCACATTCACAATCTTGCCCGCCGCATTGATATCGGCGACGACGTTTGTCGTGCCCATCGGCTGCGTCGGCCACATGAGCCGACGGCCACCATCCGGCAGTTCGTGAATTTCACGCGGCTGTCCCATCCGCGCGATGATCGCGGATTGATCCTCGCCACCATGAAATTGCTGCCAGGGCTGGGCGCAACCTGCCAGCATCAACGCAGCCGCAGCCACTACTACGGCACGGCGCAAACCCGTGGAGACGCCCCCGGTTCGCGTGACAGCGTCCAGAATGTGCGCGAGGTTGCCTAACATGAATTTCTGTCCAGGATTGCTGCAGCAAATCACGATCGACAAGCCCTTTGCCGAAAGGCGCGTGTTGGAACTCACGCGCCTACTGGTGCCGTGAGCGCCAACACGATAGGGAAACGGCCTCCCAACCGAGCCGCCAGGCTTACTGACGGCCACCGCGAATATTGCCGGCCACGCCGCCCGCGGCACCGCCGATAAGGGCGCCCGTCCACGCATCGCCACCGGCGATCGCCGCAATGCCCGCACCGCCGGCGGCACCGATTGCCGCACCGCTCATCGTTCCCTGTTGTCGAGGGGTCATATCCGTGCAGCCGATGATGGCAACCAGGGTTCCCATGCTTACGAACCATCCTAATCGTTTCATGATCGACATCCTCACTGGTTCTTGTTCAGACCGGGCAAGACCATTTGAAACCAGAGGGTTTCAATCACCGGATGCTGGATCATCGTGGGATTTGCGGCGTAATAGCTGTCCAGCCCTTGACGCACGGTGTCGAGCGTCTGGCCCTGCATGCCTTTTCCAAAGCGTTGCGCGATATCGTTGCTGCTCGCGCTATTGCCGACGTAGGCACGCTCGATGTCGAGCAGATTGGAGATGCCGACGAGATATGCCTTTTTCGCCTCTTCCGACGACGCCATCCACTGCTGCCCCGTGACAATGGGTATGCTCTGCGCGTGCGCGACATTGCCCATTATTGACAGAGGCAGAAGACTCAGTGCTAACAGCGTTCGCCAACGTGGTTTGATAGCCATCACTTGCTCCATGAAAGTCATCTTGTCCTGCGCGCCCTCCGCTGAGCACTGCTCATGGCGTTTGCATGAATCCTTCATTTCGATTCTGCCAATTCATACAGCCTGTTTGCTAATGATCTTCGCCTTCATCGACTAGCGACGTTGGGCACGTGGTGGCCGGCGATGCGTCATCCCATAATGCGGATAACTGATGAACATTATGGAATACGATTGGCGCACGAACGATTCAACCTGCCATCTATCCGAGGATAGGTCAGAAACTCAATTCGGCGCGTGTTTTTGATCCGTGCATTCCCGTGCTTGCATTGCAACACGCCGGATCTGAGAAAAGGTAAGGAGGCGTCGAGTTGACGCATCGAATCTGAAGTTCGATCTTGCGAGGCCCGGCCTCAAGAGGCTACTGCGCTTGCCGTATGGAATGCGGATTTGTTATTTTTATAAGGTATCCTCCTTATTTTATGCTTATCACCTGGCTACCTGTTTACGCTAAAAGCGCATCATTGATTCCACGACTCATGGTTTTGCGTCACCCTGCGTCAGCCGAATATGTCCGCCCGCATCGGGAATGTGACCATTGTTGTTAGCCGTGTTTGCTATCGGCCCACCGCCTCCTTCACGAGTGCCGTAAAGCCGTCATAGAAGCCGCGTATCACATTGCGCTCGTGCGTGAGCACCGCGAGCGGCACCGTCATCGCGGGTCGCACGCGGCGGATGTGCAGGCCCTCGCGCTGCATGCTGCGGGCCGTGATCTCGTCGACGATGGTCGCGCCGCAGCCCTCCGCCGCCATCGCGCACGCCACGTAATAGGTTTGCACCTCGATCTGCGGCTTCGGCTTCACGCCGAGCTGCGCGAAGCGCCCCGCGATGATGCGCCCGATGCTGTCGTTGGCGACGATGCCGATCAGGTCCTCTCCATGCAGCGACTCCAGCGCGAAATCCGCGCCGGCCTGCGGCCCCAGATACACCAGCTCGCATTCGCCGAGCGGCTGCGAACGCAGATCCGGAAAGGTCTCCTCGCCGTAAATCACCGCAAGATCGAGCTGGCGGCTGCGCAGCCCTGAAACCAGCGCGTCGAGATGATTGGTCTCGACCTCGCAGGTCACGGAAGGATAGCGTTCGCGAAACGCGCGTATCACGCGCGGCAGGATCGAGAGGCCCATGCTGGGCAGGCAGCCCACATGCAGCCGCCCTTCGGGATAGCGCCGCAGGTTCACGGCGAGCGCCTTGAGCTGGTCGAGGCCCTGTTGCAGCCGGTCCACTTCGACGTAAAGAATATCGGCCTCGACGGTGGGATAGAGGCGCCCCTTCACGCGCTCGAACAGCTTGAAGCCCAGCGTGCGTTCGGCGTGCTGCAACACCTTGCTCGCGGCCGGCTGCGTGACGCCCAGCAGCTTCGCGGCCTGGCTGATCGAGCCGGTCTGCCGGATCGCATGGAACACCTCGATATGGCGCAGGCGCATGGCGCATTTCCCTCTCGTTGAGTCCGCAACGTATAACACAAGGTTATGCATTGGGGTGATCTTGTGATTTGACGCCAAAATTTGTCCCTTCGACACTCAGGGCATACGTTCCCACTCATGGAGAGGCCTGTGCCCGTCACGAACCGTACTTCTCTCGTCTTGAAGGCGAGCCTTGCCGGATTTGCGCTCGTGTCGTCGCTGTACGCGCACGACGGCAGCGCCGCCACGCTGCGCCTCGGCGTGCGCGCCGACGCACTGACGCTCGACCCCATTGCTTCGAGCGACAACCCGTCCATCTGGACCGAGCTGCTGATCTACGACCAGCTCGTGCGCCCGAGCCGCGACGGCAAGCGGCTCGAACCCGGCGTGGCCGAGTCGTGGACCGTCTCGCCCGACGGCCGGGAATTCCGCTTCAAACTGCGCAGCGACGCGCGCTTTTCCGACGGCCAGCCCGTGACGGCCGCCGACGTGGTGTACTCGCTCAAGCGCGCGGCCGGGGAAAAATCGTCGTGGGCCAGCTTCTTCAAGCCGATCACGAGCTACAGCGCCGTGGACGACCACACGGTGGTGATGAAGCTCGACAAGCCCTTCACGCCGATGCTCAACAACCTCGCCATGTTCAGCGCCTCGATCCTGCCGCAGAAGCTCGTGGAGCAGCAAGGTCAGGCGTTCTTCGATCATCCCGTGGGCTCGGGGCCGTTCGTGCTCAAGAGCTGGGCGCGCGGCCAGCGCCAGGTGTTCGAGAAGAACCCGTACTACTGGGAAAAGGGCAAGCCTTCCGTGGATGGCGCGAGCGTCGAGATCGTGCCCGAGGATAACGCGCGCGTGCTGAAGCTGAAGGCCGGCGAGCTCGACGCCATTGTCGGCATTCCGTATAACCAGGTCGACGGTCTCAAGCAGGACACGAATATCGCCGTGCAAAGCGCGCCCGTGTTCAGCATCGACCTCGTGCAGCTGAACACGACGAAGCCGCCGTTCGGCGACCCGCGCGTGCGCGAGGCGCTCAACCTCGCGGTGGACAAGAGCGGCATCATCAAGGGCATTCTGCGCGGTAATGGGCGCGCAGCCACGTCGTCGCTGCCGGTGATGGCGTACAACAACACGCAGTTGCAGCCCTGGCCGCACGATGTCGCGAAGGCGAAGGCGCTGCTCGCGCAGGCCAATCTCGCCAACGGCTTCAAGACCTCGATGCTCGTGCCCGGCGGCGACACCGTGGCGCGCCAGGTGGCAAGCGCCTTGCAGGCCGAGCTGGCGCAGATCGGTGTACAGGTCGACTTGCAGACCATCGAGGCGAGCACGCAGTTCAGCACGACCAAGGCCGGCAACTATGAGATGTCGCTCAGCTACGCGACGAGCGACACCATCGACCCCGATCAGCTCACGGGCTTCACAGCGGTCAATCCCGAGCGCGCAAACGCATTTCATACGCAATGGAAGGACGAGCGCGTGAACGAACTCTATGCGCAGGAGCGCGTGACGCCCGACGGCGAGGCGCGCGGCAAGATGTTCAAGGAGATCGAGCAGCGCGTGCACGACGGCGCGCCGTTCATCTTCCTCTACACGCCCACCGAGCCCTACGCATACCGCCGCAGCGTCACGGGATTCGAGGTACTGCCGACCTCGAACTATTCGCTCAAGAACGTGGTGATGCACTGATGAGCCGCGTCCGCCCACGGTCGTTACTCCAGCGGAAAACCTCATGAAACTCGTCGCATTCTGCATGTCGCGCGTGATCCAGCTGGTGCCGGTGCTGCTCGGTATCACGGTGATCGCGTTCCTGCTGCTGCGCGCGCTGCCCGGCGACCCCGCCACGCTCATGCTCGGCAGCCGCGGCACCGCGGCCGACATCGCCAACCTCACCGCGCAACTGGGCCTCGACCGGCCGCTGTGGCAGCAGTATCTGCAGTTTCTCGCGGATATCCTGCGCGGCAGCTTCGGCCAGTCGATCGCCTATCGCAGCGCCGTCGCACCACTCATCCTCACGCGGCTCGGGCCCACGCTCGCGCTCGTGGGCGCGAGCACGCTGATGGCGCTCGCGCTCACCGTGCCACTGGCGATGCTCACGGCGCTCAAACGTGGCAGTGCCTTCGATCACGGCGTGAAACTCGTGTTCGTGGTCGCGCTCTCCATGCCGCCGTTCTGGCTCGGTATCCTGCTCGTGCTGCTGCTCTCGATCCAGTGGCCGCTCTTTCCCGTATCGGGCTATGGCGAAGGCTGGTTGAGCCACCTCTGGCACCTCGTGCTGCCCTCCGTCGTGATCGCGCTCGGCACCGCCGCGCTCACCATCAAGTCACTGCGCAGCTCGGTGATCGCGGTGCTCGGCGCGGATTTCGTCGACACGGCGCGCGCCAAAGGCTTGCGCAACGCCACCGTGCTGTGGAAGCACGTGTTCCGCAATTCGCTCATGTCGACGATCTCGGTACTCGCCGTGCACACGAGCTGGGTGATCGGCGGCACCGTCGTGATCGAGACCGTGTTCGGCATTCCGGGCCTGGGCTCGCTGCTCGTCTCCTCGATCGGCACGCGCGACTACCCGATGGTGCAGGGCCTGACCGTCGTGTTCGCGGTGCTCGTGGTCATCATCAACCTGCTGGCGGACGTCGCGTACTCGCTGATCGATCCGCGCGTGAGCCTGTCATGATGCTCGCCGCTACTTTTCGTTTCGCGCGCCGCGCCACGCGTGGCCGCAGCCTGCAAGTGGGCCTCGCCATGCTGGCCGTGCTCGTGCTTGCGGCGCTGTTCGGCCCCTCGCTCGTCGCGCATGACCCGCTCGCCGTCGATCTCGGCCAGTCGCTGCAGGCGCCCGGCGCGGGCAGTCTGCTCGGCACCGACGAGCTTGGCCGCGACGTCCTCGCGCGCGTGCTGGCGGCGTTGCGCACCGATCTCGTGGTCGTGGCGATTTGCGTGGCGCTGCCCTTCGTGATCGGCACGGCGATCGGCCTCGTATCGGGCTACTTCGGCGGCTGGGTCGATCGCGTGATCATGCGGCTCGTCGATATTCTCTGGGCGTTTCCGTTCTACGTGCTCGTCATCAGCATCGTGGGCGCGCTCGGGCCCGGCACGGGCAACATGTACCTGGCGTTCTCGCTCGTGGTGTGGATTTCGTTCGCGCGCATCGTGCGCGGCGAGGTGCTGCTCGTGCGCCGCCTCGAATACACGCAGGCCGTGCGCGTGCTCGGCTACAGCCACGCGCGCATCATGCTGCGCCACGTGCTGCCCAACGTGATTACGCCCGCCATCGTGTTCATGATGTCCGATGTCGTCCTGACGATTCTCGCCGTCACGTCGCTCGGTTTTCTCGGGCTCGGCATCCAGCCGCCCACACCCGAGCTTGGCATCATGATTTCGGAAGGCCGCACCTTCATTCAGGACGGCTGGTGGATTTCCGTGTTCCCCGGGCTTGCGATCGTCTATATCGGCATGACGTTCACGCTGATCGGCGACGGGCTCGACGACCTGCTGAGGCCCAAGCGATGACGCCCCAGACCACGATGACCGAAACACCGCTGCTGGAGGTGCGCGACCTGCGCGTGAGCTTCGGCGACGCGCAACGCACAGTCGCCGCCGTGGACGGCGTGAGCTTCAGCGTGCGGCCCGGCGAGATATTCGGCCTGGTAGGCGAATCGGGCAGCGGCAAGAGTGTGACGTGCCGCTCGCTCGTGCAGCTCTTCGGCGGCGCGCGGCCCTTGCGCACAGAGGGGTCGTTGCGCTTTGGCGGGCGCGAACTGGTGGGCGCGCCGGAGCGCACGCTCGACGACGTGCGCGGCCGCGAGATCGCGATGATCTTCCAGGACCCGATGACGGCGCTCAACCCCACCATGCGCGTGGGCGCACAGATCGAGGAAGGCCTGCGCCGCCACTGGAAGCTCACCGCGCGCCAGGCACGCGCACAGGCCATCGACCTGCTGAAGTCGGTGGGCGTGACCGCGCCCGAGCGGCGCATTCACGACTACCCGCACGCGCTGAGCGGCGGCATGCGCCAGCGCGTGGTGATCGCCATCGCGCTGGCCTGCCGCCCCAAACTCCTGATCGCCGACGAGCCCACCACGGCACTCGACGTGACGATCCAGGACCAGATCCTCAAGCTCGTCGTGCAGTTGCGCGACGAAACCGGCATGGCCGTGCTGCTCGTCACGCACGATCTGGGCGTGGTCGCGCAAACCTGCGATCAGGTGGCCGTGATGTACGCGGGCCGTATCGTCGAGCGCGCCGAGACCGTCGAACTCTTCGAGCGCCCTTCGCACCCGTACACGCGCGCGCTGCTCAATGCGCTGCCCGCGCATGCACGGCGCGCCGGGCGCCTCGAACCCATCGCGGGTGCGCCGCCCGATCTCGGCGCGCCGCCACCCGGCTGCCGGTTCCACCCGCGCTGCACACATGCGGTGCCCGCCTGCGCGGCTGCGCAACCGCCTTTCGTGGGCGTGGCGCAGGGACATACGAGCGCCTGCATCCGCATCGAGGAAATCACATGACCACGAGTGTTCCATCGTCCAACGCGGCCGCGCTTGCGCCCTTGCTCGAGTGCCGCGACATCAGCGTGACGTTTCGCCAGCCGCGCACCGCGCGCGACCTCCTGAGCGCGCGCAAGCCGCTGAAGCTGCACGCGCTGCGCAACGTCTCGCTCGCCGTGAAGCCCGGTGAAATTCTCGGCGTGGTGGGCGAATCGGGCTGCGGCAAGAGCACGTTGGGCCGCACGATCGCGGGGCTGCAATCGCCCGATTCCGGCGAGCTGCGCTGGGAAGGCCTTACGCTCGCGGCGGGCGGCGACCGCAAGGCCCGCGCGCGCAATATCCAGATGGTGTTTCAAGACCCATACGCATCGCTCAATCCGCGCATGACGCTCGGCCAGATGCTCGACGAAGTGCTGCTCGTGCACGGTCTCGCCGCGAACGCCGCCGAGCGCCGTGAACGCGTGGACGAACTGCTGCTCATGGTGGGCCTCGCGCCGCAATTGAAAGACCGTATGCCGCACGCGATCAGCGGCGGGCAACGCCAGCGCGTGAGCATTGCGCGTGCGCTCGCGGTCGAGCCCCGCCTGTTGATCGCCGACGAACCCGTTTCCGCGCTCGACGCCTCCGTGCAGGCACAGATCATCAATCTGCTCGAAGACCTGCGCGCGAAGCTCGGGATCGCGATCCTGTTCGTGGCGCACGACCTGAACGTCGTGCGTCATATCAGCGACCGCGTGACGGTGATGTATCTGGGCGAAGTGCTCGAATCCGCGCGCGCCGACGCGCTCTTCGAAGCGCCGCGCCATCCCTACACGCACGGCCTGCTCGAAGCGATTCCGCTGCCCGACCCGAAACGGCGCAAGCGCACGCCCGGCGTGACGGGCGAGTTGCCCGATCCGCTCCATCCGCCCACGGGGTGCAGCTTCTCTTCGCGCTGCCCGCAGGCTGTCGAAGCCTGCAAGGCCGCGCGCCCCGCGCTCGAAGCAGGCGCCGAACACAGTGAGCACGGTGGGCTTCACGAAGTCCGCTGCATCCGGCCGCTTTCCTCCACCGGCGCAGCGCTCGCGCCGGTCCATCTGCATCGTCCTTCCTGAACCGCCCTATGTTCTTCGAACGCACCCCTACTCTCGACGCGCTCGGTGAAACCCTCGTGCGCGACGCCGTGCAGCGCTTTTCCGGCGCCGGACTCGCGGCGGACCACTTCGCGCTCACGCTGCTCGTGCATCCTCACGACGGCGCCGGCCGCGTAGCGCCGCTCGCGTGGCGCGGCTACGCCTGGCGCGGCGACGTGCCGTTCTACCCCTGCAGCGTCGTGAAGATCTTCATCATGGCGGCCATCGAAGCAGCGCTTGCCGAAGGCACGCTGCGCGGTTCGCCGGAGATCGAGCGCGCCATGCGCGACATGATCCGGTGGTCGAGCAACACCGCTACCAACTATCTGATCGACCATTACACCCGCACCACGGGCGACATCGAGCTGGCGCCCGACGCCATGGCGCAGTGGGCCGCCGACCGCGACGGCATCAACGTTTGGCTCACGTCGTTAGGACTGCCAGAGTTCGCAGGCATCAACATCACGCAAAAACTCATGGACGACGACCGCTATGGCCGCGAAGCCGAGTTCGTGAAATGGCGCGGTGAGAACCACCATAACCGCCTCACGTCGAACGCCGCCGCCTCGATGCTCGCGCGCATCCTGGACGGCGCGATGGTGAATCCCGCAGCCGCCGCGCGCATGGCCGAGCGCCTGCTGCGCCCGCGCGACGCCGCGTTCGCCGCCACGCCGGGGGCGCAGGTGCGTGGCTATCTTGCCGAGCGGCTGCCAGAAAACGTCACGGCATGGTCCAAAGCGGGCTGGACCGGCTGGACGCGCGACCCGCTCGCGAGCTACCGCCGCCACGACGCGCTGCACGTGGCGACGCCCGAGGGCCTACGCTATACGCTCGCGGTGTTCACCGAAGGCGAAGCCGTTTCCGCCAACGAAACCGTGCTACCCGGCATCGGGGAGATGGCTTTCCAGGCGCTCAGCCAGGCGAGCCCCAACGGTCTTTCGACCGAGCCTTGATACGAGGCGCGCAGCATGGAACTGAAATGGCTGGAAGATTTCGTCAGTCTCGCCAATACGCTCAGCTTTTCGCGCTCGGCGCAGGAGCGTTGCGTCACCCAGTCCACTTTCAGCCGGCGCATCAAACAGCTCGAGCAGTGGCTGGGCACGACGCTCGTGAGTCGCGTGAGCTTTCCGGCCGAACTCACGCGCGACGGCCGTCTTTTTCTCCCGGTCGCGCGCGAAACGATCGGCACGTTCTACGCCACACGCCGGCTTTTCGATGCGCGCACGCACGATGTCCGGCCGACGCTCACGTTCTCCGCCTTGCACACGCTCGCCATCACGTTCTTTCCCGCGTGGCTGTGCGAGGTGTCGGCAAAGATCAGTGCGTTTTATCCGCGTCTGTGTCCAGATCACGGCGGTATCGAAGACAACATCAATACGCTCGTCGAAGGCGAGGTCGATTTCCTCCTGACCTACGCGCATGATTCCGTGCCAATGCTACTGGACCACACGCGTTTCCCTCGACACGTGCTCGGCACGGAACAGGTCGTCCCTGTTTGTGCGTCGCCCACCCGTGAGCGCCTGCTCGATCACGCCATCGGCGCGCAAGAACCGCTCGACTGCCTGAGCTACGGCCCAGACTCGTTTTTCGGCGTCGCGCTCGCGAAGCTCTTTCGTGAGCGGCCCGCGTTCGAACGCAACGCCATGTACGAGAACACCATCGCAGTTGGCTTGAAAGCGATGGCGCTAGCGGGCTGGGGCGTCGCGTGGCTACCCGAATCGCTGATTCGCGACGAACTGGCCGCTGGCGCGCTCTCGCCTGCCAGCGATGATCCCGCGTGGCGGTTTACCGTCGATATCTGCATCTACCGGAATGCCGAGGCAACCAGGCCGATCGTCGACGAATTCTGGGCGGCACTGCTTCCGGCGGGTTAGCGCGAGCGCCTTTGCCATTGCCTTGTTTTACCTGGTAGTGCCGATGATCGACCGTGCGCTAGCGGGCACCGATTCCGCCGAGAGCTGCCCTTCGATCCAGCGTGCGGCCGCCAGCAGGGGTTCATCGCGACCGCGCGCTGCGCTGACGAGCAGGCCCACGGGCCAGCGCCCGCGCGCGAAACCGCAGCGCATGCTGAGCGACGGCTGCCCACTGAGGTTGAACAGCGCGGCATTGCGCGAGGCGAGGTGATCGTAGTCGGACGGAATCGCGTCGAGGGAGGCCGGCAGCGTTTGCGCCGAGGCGCTCACCAGCACGTCGAAGTCTGCCGCGAGCCGCTCCATGTGTTCGATGAAGCGCGCGCGCCGTTCCAGCGCGTCGCGCCATGCGCCCGGCTCTATGGCCGCCTTGCGCATGAGCTTGGTGTGCAATTCGGCGCTGAAGCACTCCGGCTGCGCCGCGAACGGCGTGGCCAATGTCTGCCACGCCTCGTGAAAAAGCAGGTCCGTGAGTTCGTCGGCTTCGGCCCACCAGGGGCTTCCACACGCGACGAGCGTCGCGCCCGCGCGTTCGAGCTTCATGAGCGCGTCCTCGACGGTTCGGGCGATGTCGGGCTCGGCATCGGCGAAACCGCTGGCGAGCACGCCGATACGCGGCACTCGCTGAAGCTTGATGTCGGCAGACGCATGCGCACCGAGCGCACGCCACATCGCTTCGCTGTCGCCGATACCGCGCGTGAACCATCCCACGTGATCGAGGGACGGCACGAGTGGCAAGACGCCCGTCGTGCTGATGGCATGCTGCGTCGGTTTGAATCCCGTCACGCCGCAGCAGTGCGCGGGATAGCGAATCGAGCACGCGGTATCCGTGCCGAGCGCCGCGAACGCGAGTCCGGCCGCCACCGCGACCGCCGAGCCGCTACTGGAGCCGCCGGGGTCGAGGCGTTGCCCCCAGGGATTGACGGTGTCGCCGAAAAACGCGTTGAGGCCGGTGGTGCCGTACGCCAGTTCGTGCATCGCCGTTTTGCCCAGCAGAACCGCGCCCGCGGCTCGCAGGCGCGCCACCACGTCCGCGTCGTGGGCGGGCACTGCGTCGGGCCGCAGCGCCGCGCCCGCGGTCATGCGCACGCCCGCCACGGCGATGTTGTCTTTCACCGCGAGCGGGATGCCGTGCAACGGCCCACGCCAGTGTCCCGCTGCGCTTTGCGCATCGGCCTCGCGGGCGGCGGCGAGCGCTTCGTCGGCGGTGACGGTCAAATACGCGTTGAGACGGGGATTGACCGACGCGATACGATCGAGCAGCGCGCGCGTGAGGGCCGTCGACGTGATCTCGCGGCGTTTCAGGCGCGCGGCGACGCTCATGAGCGATTCGAAGTGCAGGCTAGGCATGGCGATCCTGCGCGTCGAGCAGCGCCCCGAGTGCGGGTCGCGCGTGACCCGCGCGACCCTCGAATGCCGTGGCGGCGAAGAGCGCGTTGAGCACGGCTTCCGTGGTCGCTTCGGCGGCGGCCTGGAACAGCAGGTCGATGCGCGCCTCGTTGAGCCGCTGCGTCGGCACGAAATCGCGCGTCTCGTCATGATCGAATTCCACGGCTGTCGAAAAGCCCAGTGCGATGTCGCCGCTGCCGTGCCCCCAGAAAGCGCCGAGGCGCGCGAGCCCCGCGCCGCAGCGCCGGGTCACGCGCAGCAACTGGCGATAATCAAGCGCGATGTCGGTCGCCATCACCACGATCACGGAGCCCTTCTCCGTCGCGTCACCCGTGGCGCGATCGTGATCGGGGTGCGGCACGCGCGCACCGCCCGGCAGCACGAGATCGCCCGGCCGGCCAAAGTTCGTGAGCGCGATGATCCCGAGGTGCCGTGTTTGCCCGCCCAGCAAGAGTTGCCGCGAGGCACTGCCGATGCCACCCTTGAAGCCGAAGCAGACCATGCCCGTGCCCGCTCCAACGCTGCCTTCTTCGACCGCCCCCGCGCGCGCCGCGCGCAGCGCTTCTTTCGCGTGCGCCTCGGTTACGGCCATCGCCTGAATGTCGCTCAAGAGGCCATCGTTGCATTCGCAGACGACAGGATTGACCGTCGCCGTGGTACGTCCAATATCGGGATTCGCCTCAACGGCCTCACGGATCAGCGCTTCCGCGCAAGCCGCCACCGAAAACGTATTGGTAAGCAGCACCGGCGTTTCGAGCACGCCCAGTTCGTCGATCTGCACGAGCCCCACGCTCTTGCCGAAGCCGTTGATCACGTGCGATGCGGCAAGCACCCCGCGCCGATAGAGATTGCCGTCGTGCGGCACGATCGCCGTCACGCCCGTGTTGATTTCGCCTTCCCGCAGCGTGCGGTGCCCCACGCGCACGCCCGGCACGTCGGTGATCGCGTTGAGGCGTCCGGGCGGCAGCGTCCCGCAAACCAAGCCCCTTTCTCTTGCTCCCCATCCCATCGCGTTGCTCCTTTGACGCCTTTGGCGGGTCAGAGCCGCCCTGCCCTGACGATGCTGCGCAAAAACGCGCGCGTTTTCTCACCCTCGGGCGCGTCGAATAGCTGTCGCGGCGGTCCCGACTCGTAGACTACGCCACCCTGCAGAAAGCACACCTTGTCGGCGACTTCACGCGCGAAGCCCATCTCGTGCGTGGCGAGCACCATCGTCATGCCTTTGGCCGCCAGGTCGCGCACGATGTCGAGCACCTCGGAAACGAGCTCCGGGTCGAGTGCCGACGTGATTTCGTCGAGCAGCAACACCGTCGGGTCCATCATGAGCGCGCGCACGATCGCGACGCGCTGCTGCTGCCCGCCGGAAAGACGGTCGGGGAACTCCTGCGCTTTGTGCGCGAGCCCGATACGCGCAAGCAAGGTCATGCCCGCCTCCCGTGCAGCGTACTGCGCCATGCCGAGCACCTGGATCGGCCCGAGCGTGACGTTATCGAGCACGCTCATGTGCGGAAAGAGGTTGTACGCCTGAAACACGATGCCGACTTCGCGCCGCAGCATGTCGAGATTGACGCCGCGCCCGTCGACACGATCGCCATGCAAGCGGATCTGGCCGCCGTCGATGGTCTCGAGCTGGTTGATACAGCGCAGCAGCGTGGACTTGCCGCAACCCGAAGGGCCGATCAGACAGACGACCTGGTGCGCGTCGACGTCGAGCGAAAGGCCCGCAAGCACTTCGGTCGCGCCATAGCGCTTCTTGACGTTGTCGATTTCGATCAGCTTCATGGCGTCCCCTCAGCGGCCCGCGCGCATGCGGCGGCGGTCGCGCTCGATCAACCGATCGACGAAACGCGCCTGCGGAATCGTGGCGAGCACGAAGATGATCGCCACCGTCGTCACGGCCGAAAGATTGAAATAGTTGCTCGCGATGATCTTCGACTGATTGAAGGCGTCGATGGTGCCGATGATCGCGACGAGCGCGGTGTCCTTTTGCAGGCTGATCATGTTGTTCAGCAGCGGGGGCACGATGCCGCGCACGGCGAGCGGCACGGTCACGAAGCGCAGCGTCTTCAGATACGACAGCCCCAGCGAGCGCGCCGCCGAAATCTGGCTGGGATGCACCGATTCGATGCCCGCGCGATAAATCTCGGCGGTATACGCGCCATACGTGAGCGTGAGAGCGAGAATGGCATACGTATTCGAAGAAAGATCGCGCAGCACCGGCAAGTCGGTGAGCGGCAGGCCAAAGCCGATCAGATAGATGTTGATGATGACGGGCAGCCCGCGAAACAGGTCGCAATAGGCGATGGCGAGTGCGCGGATCGGCCTGCCAGCGCGGCCCGGCAAGGTCCGCGCGATGGCGATGGCAAGCGCCCATACGAGAATGCACACCGCCGAGACCGCGAAGATTTCGAGGTTCGTCACGAACGCGAGCAGAATGGCCTTCGACGATCGCACGATGAGACTGACATCGAAAAACGTGCGGCTCACCGCGGCGTCGTTGGCCACGAGCAGCCACGCGAACGCACAGGCCCCGGCCAGCGCGGCGGAATACGCAAACGACTGCCACGACGCATCGGAAGCTTCGGCGCCGCACGTGCGCGCAGCGTAAATATCGCTGCTGCGGCCGGCGCGTATCGACAGCAACACGCCTTGAATCGCCTTGCATCCGAAAGCGAACGCGACGCCGCACGCCAGCGCCGCGCCTGCGATGACCGCAAGCGGCTTCCAGCCCGCGGCCACCGCGACGAGCGTAACGTGATGCGCGGTCAGCGCAACGAGCACGAACACCAGCACGGCCACGGCGAACGCGAGCCAGCCCCGGCCGCGATACACGCGCAGCCGGTGCATCGCATGCCAGGACCGCGCGCGATCACGCGAGAAGGTGGATTCGGTAGCGTCCATGTCGGCGTCCCGTCGGTCGGTCAGGGTTCTCAGGGTTTCCAGAAAGCCACCGATGCGGGCGAGCGGCCCCATTGCGGCACGAGATAGGCGGCTTCGAGCTTCTTGAGCGTGCCGTCGTTCTTCAGATCGGTCATGACCTTGTCGATCGTCGCCTTGTTCGCCGAGCCTTTCGGATACACGCCGGCCGTTTCCTGCCCTGACACATACTGCCCGACGATGTCGAGCTTGCCGTGAGCGTTGGCGACCTGGCCGAGCACGATTGTCGTGTCGGTCAGCACCGCGTCCACTTTGCCCGCCACGAGCGCGGTGAACATCGACGACGTATCGGGGAACACCTGCACATCGGTCGCCTTGATCTTCTCGGGCACGAACTGCACGAGCGTCGTGCCGGCCTGCACGCCAATGCGGCTGGTTTTGATCGACTGCTCGGTGACGGGGTCCTTCTTGCGCGACGCCACGCCGAAGTCCGATTGCTGATACGGCACTGAAAAGTCGACGACTTTCTTGCGCGGCTCCGTCACCGAGACTTGCGCGAGCGCGATGTCGTAATCTTTGGTTTGCCCTGCCACAATCGAGTCGAACGTCACATTGACGAGCTTGAGTTTGTCGAGGCCCAGGCGATGCGCAATGTTCGCGGCCATGCAGAACTCGAAGCCGTCCTTGATCGTGTCGGGCGTGTCACCGTTGAAGTCACCCACGGCCGGCAGGTTGATTTCCACCGTGAGCTGGCCGGGAATCGCGGGTTTGATCTTATCCGTGCCTTTCGCGCCGGTGATCGGGCAATCGCCATACGAAGCGTCGGCGAGCGCGGGCGCCGCGGCCATTGCCGTGCTGCCTGCTACGAGTGCGGCCGCGAGCAGCCGGCCCAGATTGCGGGTTGGTTTCATGGGTATCCCCTGCCGTGACTGAAGTTGGATGACGGTGCCTTGCGCGAATGAAACGGAAGCTAGAAGAGAGCCGGGCCGCGCATCGCCAGCTCCAGGTAAATCTGTTGCAGACGCATCGTCAATGCGCCGGGACGACCGTTGCCGATAGCCATGTCCTCGACGCGCACAACAGGTGTGACGATGCTCGACGCACTCGTGAGAAAGACTTCACGCGCGACCTGGGCTTCGGCAACGGTAAAAAGCCGCTCTTCCACGTGCAGCCCTGCATCGCTCGCGATCTGCAAAATGGCCGCTTTCGTGCAGCCGGGCAACACGCTATGTGAATTCGGACGCGAGACCAGCACGCCGTCCGCGTTGACGATATACGCCGTCGACGATGCCCCTTCGGTGACGTACCCATCTTCTACGAGCCAGGCTTCCTGGCATCCGCGCGCTTTGACTGCGTTTTTGGCAAGCACCTGGGCGAGCAGCATCACCGACTTGATGTCACGCCGCGCCCAGCGCTGGTCGGCCACCACGCCCACGGCAATGCCATCGCGCGCCGACACCGCGTTTGTGATGCGCTTTTGCTGCGTGAAGCCGACAAACGTCGGCACGAGTGCCGGTGAGAATGTGAACTCGCGCTCGGCGACGCCTCTCGTCACCTGGAGATAGACGACCCCCTCCTCGATCCTGTTACGGCGCACCAGTTCAGCCTGAACTTCGGCTATTGCGCGGCATTCCAGAGGCATGGGAATGCCGATTTCGCCGAGAGAACGTTCGAGCCGCGCCAAATGGAGGTCGTTGTCGACCAGCCTGCGGCCGATGACGGCGCTGACTTCATACACGCCATCGCCAAACAGAAAGCCTCGGTCGAATAGTGAAATGCGTGCCTCGGCTTCTGCAACGAAGCGATCATTGAGGTAGATCTGGCGTGTCACCCGTGTGTCTCCCAGCGATTGCGTCGAATGGATTCTGATGGGAAGAAAAGGGCGTGGCCAATTGAATTTTTGGCACGCGTGATGCGAAAGGTGCATAGGGCTGGCGGCTCCGGCACAAATCGGAGCCGCCGGCAGGTCAAGTTCGGTTTTTGACGAGCGCGCGCGGGCTATGGGTTAGCACTTCCCGCTGGCGGTGAACATCTAGTCGATGCCGTTCGCCGCCTAGGTGCAACGCGCGGAGACCACCCACTGTGCGAAGGTGCGAACTGCGCTGGACCTCGCATGCTCCGCAAGATGTGCGACGTAGAAGCCGTAACCAGGCAATGCTAAGGGATGCACCTTCACGAGCGCGCCGCTCAGCAGTGCCCGCTCCAGCACGATGTCACTGCACAGTGCGATGCCCTGGCCAGCGAGTACAGCGTCGATCGCATGGAGTTCTTCGCGAAAGCTCAGATCACGCTTGTTCCGAAGAGACGTGAATGCCGATACCGGAACACCCGAAGCAGAAAACCAGCGCGCCCAGGAAGGCGCCTCGGGATCTCCGTTCGTCCACTCGTAGTGGATCAGAGGAAATCGAAGCAGGTCCATCGGCGCAATCGGGCATGGTTTTTCTGTTCCGAGGAGGCCGGGGCTAGCCACGGGGTAGAACGCATCTCGCGCGATCTCCTTGCATACCAGACCTCTCGGCGGCAAGTGCGCGTAGCGTATCGCCACGTCCGCTTCGCCGGCCTCCAGGTCAAGGACCGCATCGGTACCGATGATCTGCAGCGCAATGTCGCGGTGCGACGCGTGCCATAGCGACAGCCGCGGCACCAGCCAGCGACTCGCGAAAGCGTTCGGGCTCGTGATCCGCAGCGCAATCGTGCTGCCCATTTCGGCAACCGTGGAGAGGGCATCGGCGAATGAATCGAATCCCTTACGCAGGGCCGGATACAGAAGTTGTCCAGCATCGGTGAGTCGAATGGGCCGTGGCCGCCGCGCCAAGAGTTGCCTGCCACACGCTTCTTCCAGCGTGCGGATCTGGTGACTCAGGGCCGTCGGCGTCACGTTGAGTTCGTCCGCGGCGTCCTTGAAACTGCGATGCCGCGCAACCGCCTCGAACGCCTGCAGCGAACGCAGAGGGGGCAACTTTCGCATCTGTTCAGTCTAGATGAAGTTTTCTCATCTGAAAGCTGAATTCTTTCATTTTGCTTTGACGACTGGGAAATGAAACCATCAAGCGATCGATCCTTGAATGTCGGCTTCAGCGCTAGCGGATGCGAAGGAGGCAAGATGACCACGCAAACAGAGGCGTCACACGTCTTGAAGGACGAAATCGGCGCTGTCTCGCGTCAGTTCGAGCAATTACATGACACGCTTCACGGCACGTTGATCATGCCCCGTGATCCGGAGTACGAAGAGGCGCGCCGGGTGTGGAACGGGACCGTCGACAAGCGGCCAGCAATGATCATCTACTGTGCCGACGCTGACGACGTGGTCGCAGCCGTGCGCTTTGCCCGCGCGATTGATGCGCGGGTTGCGGTGCGCAGCGGCGGTCACAACGTAGCGGGCGTTTCAGTCTGCGATGCCGGTATTGTCATCGACCTCTCCCGCATGAAACAGATCGACGTCGACGCTGAGCGGCGCGTTGTGCGTGCGGAGGCCGGCCTCAACCTCGGCGAATTCGATCGGGCCACCATGGCCCACGGCCTCGCGACGACAACGGGTGTGATCAGCGACACGGGCCTTGCCGGCCTGACGTTGGGCGGCGGCTTCGGCAAACTCGGCCGCAAACACGGGCTGACTTGCGACAACCTCGTCGCCGTCGAAATGGTCACTGCCGACGGGCAAAAACTGTTGGCGAGCGACAGCAAACATTCCGACCTGTTCTGGGCCGTCCGGGGCGGTGGAGGCAACTTCGGCATCGCGACAGCTTTTCACTTGCGGCTTCACCCGCTTGATCCTGAGTTGCTTGTCTGCTCGCTGCTGTACCCGTTCGAGCAAGCACGCGCGGCACTGTGCTTTTACGATCGGTTTGCGCGCAATGCGCCGGACGAGGTGAGCGCAGACGCTGCATTCGTCGCCAATCCTTCCGGCGAGCGATTCTTCAGCATATCGGCTTGCTATGCCGGCGCCCCCGAGTCCGGTCTACGGGTTCTCGAGCCACTGATGGAGTCAGGCGCTCCCGCCGACCGCCGTCTCGAGCGCGTGCCCTATCTCCAGATTCAATCGAACGGTGACAGCGTGTTTCCGCGAGGCCGGAGGTACTACTGGAAGGCGCAGTTCCTGAAAGCGATCGACGATGGCGCGATCGACGCCGTAATGAGCGCCTACGAACGCTCGCCTTCGCCGTCATCGCTGCTGGTCTTTCAGCATGTAGGGGGCGCTATTGCCCGCGTCAACGGGTCCGCGACCGCGTACCCGCATCGCGACGCCAACTTTGACTGCTTTCCCGTCGCCATCTGGGACGAGGCTGCGGAAGATGCCGTGAACGTCCAATGGGCGCGCAGCGTATGGGAAGCGTTAAGACCGTATTCATCTGGAGCCGTCTATGCAAACAACCTTGGCGATGAAGGCGACGAGCGCGTGAAGGAAGCCTATGGCGACAATTATTCGCGGCTGGCTTCCATCAAACGCCAGTACGATCCGGACAACTTCTTCCGCATGAATCAGAATATTGCTCCCGCGTGAGTCTATTCACCTGGCGCGCAATATCCGGCACACAGCGCTTCCGTGCTATCGCTCGCTCGCTCGAACAGGTGCAGTTTCCCAACGATCTAAGCCGGGTCCGCAGAGGCTTCGAGAGTTGCCATCAAGCATTGGCCACTATTGCCGCGTGAGCATGAGGTTCAGGTTCTGAACCGCGGCTCCGGATGCGCCTTTGCCAAGATTATCGAAGACCGCGGACAGCAGGACGTGCCCGTGTTCCACGTCATGAAATACGCTTAAGTGCATGTCGTTCGTATCGTTCAGCAATTGCGGATCCAGGTGTTTCAAGGCGCTCGATTCGTGCAGCGGCAAGACGCGTACGTGAGTGACTTCGGCATAGTGACGTGCGAGGCATGCGTGTAACGCGGCGCCATCCACGCCGGGTGCCAGAAGCCGCAACGCCAGCGGCACCGTCAGCACGATGCCCTGGCGGAACGCTCCGTACGCAGGGACGAAAATGGGACGCTGCGCAAGCCGGGCGTGCTGCTGGATCTCCGGCGTGTGCTTGTGCGCGAGTTCCAGGCCATAGACCTGGTATGAAGGCGCGTTGACAGCTCCCGGCCCCTCATGTTCTTCCACACCGGCACGCCCGCGTCCGGAGTAGCCGGATACCGCATGAATGCTGATCGGGTAATTGCCCGGTATGAGCCCGGCCTGCACCAACGGACGCAGCAGGCCAACTGCACCCGTCGGATAGCAACCAGGATTGGTGACCCGACGTGCGTTCGCAATTTGCTCAGCCTGCCCCGGCGTCATTTCCGGAAAACCGTAAGTCCAGTCCGGGTGCGTGCGGTGGGCGGAGCTTGCGTCGATAACCCGGACGGCAGGATTGACAATGGCGCCCACCGCCTCGCGCGCGGCGGCATCCGGCAAACAGAGGATGGCGATGTCGCAGGCGTTGATGGCCTCCGCGCGACGGCGCGAATCTTTGCGCTCCGCAGCGGCAAGTGTGAACAGTCTGATGTCGGTCCGGTTGCGCAGCCGGTCGTGGATCTGCAGCCCGGTGGTGCCTTGGTCGCCGTCGATGAAAATTACGGGAGAGCTCATACGTGGATGACTCCGCTGACTGTGGGTTGTAACAGGTAAAACGAGCCCCTATGTTGCGCGGACGGCTAGAATAGGGAAAGTTGAATTTCATAACGTAAACATTCAGTTTTTCTGAATCTGGACGCCGTCATGCGAGAGATCAGCCTGGACCGCTTGCGCACTCTGGTCGCCGTGACCGACCGTGGTTCATTTGCCGATGCGGCGCGTGCATTGCACCTGGCGCCGCCAACGGTCAGCCTCCACATCGCCGAACTCGAAGACCGCGTTGGGGCTCCCCTCCTGTTACGCAAGCGCGGACATGTGGGGCCGACGTCTATCGGCGAGTTGCTGGTGGAGCGCGCGCGCCGACTGCTGACCGACGCGGAGCAGGCGTTAGACGATATTCAACGCCAGGTAGAGGGGCTCGAAGGGCGTGCGCGTCTCGGCGCGTCCACGGGCGTGATCGCGCACCTGCTGCCGCAAGCGCTCGAGGTCTTGCGCAAACACCATCCCGCCATCGACATTCAGATTGCCGTGCTGACTTCGCAAGAAACCCTGTCCCGGCTGGTGGATGGAACGCTGGATGTCGGGCTGGTCGCGCTGCCTCAGCCCCCGGTGGCTGGGCTCGTGATAAAGCCTTGGCGTCGCGACCCTGTGATGGCCTTTGTGCCGGCGCATTGGCGGTGTCCGGCCCGCGTTACCCCTGAATGGCTCGCCGCCCAACCTCTCATTCTCAATGACACGACCACGCGTCTCTCGCGTCTGACTGCGGAGTGGTTCGCGACCGGAGGGCATCATCCTGCGCCGCGCATTCAGCTCAACTACAACGACGCGATCAAGAGTCTGGTAGCGGCGGGTTACGGCGCAGCGCTGTTGCCCCATGAGGCCACTACGCCTTTACCCGACAGCCGCATTGTCATGCGTCCTCTGCGGCCAGCGTTGTGGCGACGGCTCGGTATTGCACATCGTGCGGGGCACGTTGAGCGCTCCACGCAGCACGTACTTGATGTGTTGTGGGATTTGCGATTGGCGTAAGAGACGCCATGTGCCGCTTAGATTCCTTTTCCCTGAAACCGGCCGTTCGACACATACAGGAAAATCGTCGACGATCCAGTCCGTCAAACGCTGCTTCGCCCCCTGTATTTCGTCTGAACTGCGCGCCGTTCTGGCCGCCGTCTATTTGGTGGGGCTCGAGGTTCGAAGTGGGAAAATAAGCATGGCGGCAGCCAGCCCAAGTGATCCGCCAAGAAGCGTCTCCCACGCTCGGGCGGTAAGCAGGGAGATTGAGTGCACACCACTTGCTGCGAGCGTGACGATCAGCGTGAAGGCGAACGCCCCGCAGGCAATGTCGTAGCGCTCCGGCAACGCCATCGCATAGATGACCATCGCGAGCGCGGCTGCAGCCCATATGAGCAATGGCGCGTGCTCAGCAACCGGCAAACACGCAAGGCCGATTGGAACGCCAATCAACGTACCGAGAATCCGTCGACGCACACGCTGAATCGTGCCGGTTGCCGATCCGGCGACGACGTACGTGCACGCGGTGATCGCCCAGGCAGACTCCTCGAGACCAATCAGTCCGTTCAGGAGACAGATGAGCAACGCTCCAATGGCCGCCTGCAATCCCATGAAGAACTCCGGCGAACGCCTCCCGGGTAACGGCTCCGGCCCGGCGGCGAGCACCGCGGCGATGGCGGGCCGTTCTGCGGGACCGCTCAGCATGCGCGGCACGACCGACGCCAACACGGCGATCAGCGCGGCAATCCCGATCGCCCATAGATCCTCCGTCGTTAAATGGGCGCCGTAGGCGAGCAGTTCTCCGATATAGATTTGCGATCCGATGCCCGCACCGAGGACACCGAATCGTTTCAGATATCCAACCAGAAACGCGCCCGTCACGAGGACCAGTTCGGGCCCTGCCCGACCTGCAAGCTGCAGCGGCCTGGATAGGACCACGAACAGACCCGCACCGAACGCCGCGGCAAGGCTCAGCAGTACGAGATCCCGGCTTGATTCGGCTCGCGTCGTTTTGCCCTCGGAGACGCTCGCCCAGAGAGCGAAGCTTCCCGCGAGATACCCAAGCGAGACGCTGCTGGGCACGGTCCTCGCGATGTCCTGCAACGTCCCAAGCGCAGCCGCGATCCCGTACGCCGTCACAAGCCGCAGCCCTTTGATCCGGCGATGCGTACCAGGATCGACCTGGTCCAGCCAACGGCCAAGTGCGGCGACGGGTTGCAGCACACACTGGAGAGATTTTTTGGCGTGGTCAGGCCAGCGTCGCGAGCCGTCATTCATAGGAGTGTCCGTGATCTCTTCCTGCACCGATGCGCTGGTGCCTCTCAAAGCTGGAGACGCTGGCCGGTACATTGCCGCCTGCGAAGCAGGACGCCGAGTCGAAGAAGACATACCACACGTCTCCATACCAGCGGCTGTTGCCGCGCCGCACCAGAAACGACTGAAGCAGCGCATTACCCGCGAGGGTACACGCCTCGGCGACCGCGCAGCGCGAACGCTAGTGGCCATCATCCCGCGTGTGAAAGTGGGCGACAGCAGCGGCCCACGCATTGTGGACATTCACATGTCGCCGTTCATACGGCAGCTTCATGTCGCTCTTCAGCCATCCACATCCGCGCTACCACGCATGTCAGTTCTCACTGCGCTCGGTTGCGTACTCGCGAGCCGTTACTGCCGCTCGTGCTGTTCGGGACTCAACGGCGGCCGGTTGGAGCGGTCCGGTCATCCAGCGCGGGTTCCCGGAGGGAGCAGATTCACACAGAGCGAGTGCCGGACGACGATCTTTCCCGATCAGAAAATGCCGACTGGAACCGCACCGGGAAACAGCGAGAGCCGGAGTCCGATGAGCGCATGTAGCGCACCTTTGCGCAGCTTGTAGCCAGGCGCATCCGGCGTGGCCGCGAAATCGGCCATGATTAGCGCGATTGCGGCATCGACGTCGGCTGCAAGTCTCGGCGGCACGCTCTGCCGCTCGCCCGATTCGAGGCATCGTTCGTAGTACGATCGCACGTCGTCGAGCAAGAGGTTCAACGCGACCGGCAGCGCTCCGGAAAACTTGCGCGATAGTCTGCGCAGGTCCAGCGTATTGAGCGCAATACGCATGTCGCGCACGCTCTCAGTTGCTGGATGCCTGTCGTCCTCGCTCGGCGCCACGCGCGGAATGAGTTGCATGAGCCTGTCGAGCATGCGCGCATTCAGATCCCGCTGCTGGTCGAGCGATAGTGCGGACCCGCTTAAAACGACATCCCTCCAGCTGGACCGGGTCAGTCGCGCGGTCGCCGCATCCGTTCCGAACGGACGGATCGCCCCCGTCATCACCGAAGCGAACATTACGCCGGCCAGCCCCGCAAGATTACCGTTCAGGAAGGTCAGGATGTTGGCTTCATAGACGCTCCCGATGCCGAGAAATGTCGCAGTCGTCAACGCCACGAGTGTCGATATCAACGACCATTTCGGCCGTGGCATCAACAGCCCGAGGGGAATAAACAGAAACGAGAACAATATGACGAGCAAGCCGAACTCCTGGCCACTCGGCAACACGACAAACAGATAGAACGCTGAAATGACGACGCCCATCGTCGCGCACTTCAGGAAAGTGAGCATCATCGGCACCGGTTCGTCGAGCGCGGCGAAAAAACAGACGCCGACGGCGCCAAGCGACACCGCCGCCGCGCCGTCCTGCCAACCCGAAGCGATCCACAGGCACGACGAAACGAAAATGACGAGCACGACCGAGCCAGCGGAGAACAAGGCAAGACCCTGGTCGAGAAAAACGTGCCGCGTGCCGAATCGCCAATGGCGAAACCGCGGCTTCCAACTGCCTCGTTCGTGAGCGACGATACGGCGCAAAGTCCTGCAATCAACCCACAGATCCACTACCTGTCGCAAGCGCCAGAGCGCGCTGGATAACAGTGCCGCCTGCCATGTCGTCAATTCGTTGTGGGCCGGATCCAGTTGCGCAATACGCGTGCGCAATAGCAGCGCATCCTGCTCGGGGTCCTCGCTGAGTGGCATGTCGATCCAGCGCCCGATATCGCTTAGCAGTGCGTCGAATCCGGCGGGAATCGTCAGGCCGGATCTCTGCGTGACCGAGGGTACCGCCGCGAGTATGTCCGCGAGTGCCGATGTAATGGGCACCATCAGCTGCATCCGGCCATGCAGTTTCTCGCTGCGAGCGAGAATCGCAGGGCTGACGTGATCGTAGGCCAACTGGCTCAACAGGAATTCGAAGCCGCGGACACTCATCGCCATCTTCTGGCGGCTACCCGAAACAAGCGCTCCCGCGACTCGCCCCGCCATCGACTCTTTCGCGTAAAGAGCGGCTTCGCGGAACCACGAGTCGGTTCGCTCAAACAGCGTGGGTGCGAGGCGGCTCGGAAAAAGAACGCTGCCGACGATGCTTGCGCAGACGATGCCAAGCGTGATTTCTTCGGTTCGCGCCACTGCCACATCGAATATGCTAAGTGGGTCCGACAATGCCGGTAGCGCAATGATGGACAGTGAATAGCTGGCGAGCAGAAAAACATAACTGCGTGCGGCTCGCGTCGAGATCGCAATGTACACAAACACGCCGGTCCATAACGCTATCAACGCACTCAACAGATAAGGCGTCTCCGCGAAAGGTGGCACGAGGGCAACGGAGGCGACTGCGCCGAGCATCGTGCCGAGCGCGCGATATAGCGCCTTCGACCGTGTTGCGCCGACAAACGGGTTCGACACGATATAGACCGACGCCAACGCCCAGTAAGGCCTCGGAAGGTCGAAGTAGAACGCGATGTAAAGCGCGAGCATCCCTGCGAAGAAGGTCTTTAGCGAAAAAATCCAGTCGCGCAGCGAAGGGAAATTCATCTGAACAATCGCGTGGGAGAACCGTCTCTCGTTTGGCAGAGCGGCCGAGCTCGCAGTGAAACGATCAACGACGTGCTGTATTTCGCCGAAATCTGTCTGCTCGATCATACATGACTGTGTGCGCGTAGAGGCCGTAACGCGGCAGACGAGGGAGGAAGCAAAGGTGCTAGCCCTCACCTGGCTGGGGGCACGAAGGTGTCAAGGCACAGGCGACTGTTTGACTCTGAGGGCGGTCAGCTTACGTCGACAAGACGGATCGATGCGATCGCGAGATGTTCCTGCTGAAGCGTCAACTCGCCCGCACTGACGACGGGATGGTGCTGATGAAAGCGCGTGAGGCGCGAGATGTCAGTGAAGCATCGTGACGGGGGTTGAAGTCAGTCGCCATAGCCTGGCGAGGACTGTCCATCTGTGAAAAAAGCCGAGGTGGCTTGCGTCAAGCACCACGATATCCGCATGCCCAGTCGCCGCGTACTGCGCGATTGTGCGCTCCGCCGGTCCAAACACGCGTTTCCATGTGTACGGGACTCCGGCGTTATCGAGAATCGCCCGGGTCTGCATGAGTGCATCGAGCGCAGCCTGCTTCTCCCGCCTGCGCAGTGTCGCTGGTGAATGAAATGCTACGGCACGACCCTGCGTCACATCGTCGAGCACTTCGATGATTTCAACCTCGGATACGCATCGTTCGGCATACAGGAATGCTCCGTGACGCGCCGCTTCGGTTGCCCCTCTGGCACCGAGCACGGGGATTAGCAATTTCAGCACACCCAACCTCCAGTCCACAACGGATGACCTCGCGGCGGTTCTTGCACGCCGTGGTGACTCATGCCGCAAAGCGGACAAAACGCGAACTCGGCAATGCAATCTGATGCGTCCACGCGGCCAGCGTCCGGGCCACGACGGGAGCCTTGCTGAGAATCGCACTATCGTAGACCTTCCCTGGAAATCGCATCGTCTCGACAATGCGAAAACCCTGCGAACGATAGAAGGCAACGAGATGTGCAGCAGGATAAGGCGTGTCGAGTGCAAGCTCGGCATAGCCGCGTGTCGCCGCCCAGTGCTCGGCGAATGCCAATAACGACTTGCCGATGCCACGGTTTTGCCAGGAAGGATCGATCGCCAGTTGACGAACCGAAGCGATATCGCGGTGGTGATAGTGGTCGCAGGGCGACTCGGTATCGCGCGAATACAGTGTCATCGTACCGATCAGCTTTCCACTGCCCACGACGACAAAACAGTCGCCGGCTTGCGCACGGCGTTGCGTGACAGCGGTATCCTGATCCACACAAGTACAGTTCAGACCCATCATCCCGAGACGCGCGAAAGCGCGATGCAGCAGCACCGTCAGGTCCGCGTATGAGTCGAGCAACGGGTCAAAGCGTCTGAGCACGACACTGGCCACATGGCGTCCAGCTTTCCCGCGCTCCGTATGCTCGACATTGGACAGATAGCGCCTCGACATGACCACTCCCTTGCATCGTCGTTTATTCAAGTCTAGGGACGGGCCCAACGCGCAGCAAGACAAAAAGTCGTAAAGAATTGGGTGAAGCGGTACGGCCCGGAGCGGGGAGACCGGCGTCGAAACGCGGTCACACCGTGCCTGCCGCAGTGTCGTCACTGTTGATGAGCGCACGTGGCTACCTGACTCCTATCAGTCGGTAACCGATCCCCGTCTCCGTCACGATATATTCGGGCTGAGCGGGATCGCGCTCCAGCTTGTGACGCAGATGCCCCATATAGGTCCTCAGATATTGTGGACTTTCCGCGTGCGCAGGTCCCCAGACCTCCTGCAGAAGCTGGCGATGTGTGAGCACACAGCCAGCATGACGGACGAGTGCGACCAGCAGGCGATACTCGATTGGCGTGAGATGCACAACACCGTCATTGACGTGTACCCGCCTCGCCGCCAGATCGACCGTAATCGCGCCGAAGGACACGCTTGTCGAGTCCGCGGCAATAGATCGATTCTGCCTGCGCAGCAAAGCCCGGATTCGCGCCAGCAACTCACCCATGCCGAACGGCTTGGTCAGGTAATCATCGGCTCCCGCATCGAGTGCCGCGATCTTGTCGTCCTCGCGAGTTCGGCCCGAGAGCACGAGGATCGGGATAGTGGACCAGCCCCGCAACTGGCGGATCACGTCCAGACCATCCATATCCGGCAAACCGAGATCAACGATCATCAGATCGGGTCTCGCGGTTGCCGCCGCCGCGAGACCCTGCTCCCCCGTCTCTGTTTCGACGACACGCATCGCCCCGCTCTCCAGCGAAGCTCGCACGTACCTGCGCACGTGCCTGTCATCTTCAATCAGGACAATGCGTCCCGTTGGGTCAGTCATGGCACCAGGGACAAGGTCAGCGCGTTGATACGAAGCTCGCCGCATTCACCAGGATGCGGCCCGGAAGTGCCTTGCGCAACGAACATGCGTTCCTCGGATTCAGTGGCCGGCAATCACCGCACGGTGCTGCGCAACCGGATCGGGCGGCCCGAGCCTTCGCATATCCCGCCGCCCCTATGCAGACATCCGACTGCACCGATCATGCTGGCATCCCATACCTGCGCCGCAGTTCGAGATTGACCCGCAGGACATTCACGAAGGGCTCGCCGACCAGTCCGCCAAGCGGCGCATGCGCCATGTCGTGAAGCATCGCGCCTATCTCGGCACGAACCTGCGCAGGATCGCGCTTCGTATCCTTCGCCCACGCTCCCGCCACGCGGTCGAGCTGAAACATCGCGTTCGCCAATGTGATGTCCGGATCGAGACCCGAAGCCGAAGTCGTCACGAGGTCGCCGGGAACGTTTTGCAGCGCGACGTCCGGATGGTCCTGACGCCACATGTCGAAAAAGATCGACTGGATGTCGCTTCCTGTGCTGACGGGTTCGATTGTGCTCACGTCCTTTCCGTTGGCGTCCTTGTGCGTGACGGCCGAAGGGAACCTGCCCGGATTGGCCGCCGAAAACGACGTGAAGAATGGCACCGCAAGATCCGCGGCCTTCGGCTGCGGCGTTCCGGGGTTCGCGGCTATCCACTGCTTCACGTCGGCTGGATGCTGCTTCGACCAGGCGTCGACATACGCGGCATGCGACGGATCGGCGTTGACCCAGGCCTGCGCGAGGCTGTTATGCGCATTGGCCCATTGCGCCACGATATGGGGCTGGCCGCCGAAGCGGTTGGCCTGGAACCATGCTTCAACGTCGGGCGCGACGAGCTGGCCCGACTTCGGGCCACCTGCATACGTTGCGATCGGCCCGATTGCCCGCGCCACGCGGTCGCGCAGCACATAGTTTGCGGCGCCGAGCCCTGAGGACCCCGAAGAACTGGCATCGTACGAAACAGCGGAGGGCCGCGGCTGGAAGTACTCGTCCTTCGTGAATGGCTGCGCGATCAGCAGCGAGCCGACGGCCTTGCCGTCCGGGCCCTTTACCACGCTGCCGTTTGCCTGGAACGGGAACGCAGTCTGGCCAATGACCCACAGAATGCCCGGATAGATGCCGCACACGATGACGACAGCCAGGCCCAGCAGCCAGAGGCTTTTGGAGATGTTGCGTAGCATGACTTTCCCCTTTCCCGCGCAGGTCAGGACACGAGCCCCAGCGCGGTCATCACGACGTCGATCAGCTTGATGCCCGCGAACGGCACGATTACGCCACCTAACCCCCAGATCAGCAGATTGCGGCGCAGCAGCGCATCCGCGCCCAGCGCGCGATAACGCACACCCTTCAGCGCCACCGGAATCAGGAGCGGAATGATCAACGCGTTGAAGATCACGGCCGAAAGGATCGCGGAAGTCGGCGAATGCAGATGCATCACGTCCATCGCACCGAGCCACGGCAGCGTGCCGGCGAACAGCGCGGGCACAATGGCGAAGTACTTGGCGACGTCGTTCGCAATCGAGAACGTTGTAAGCGCGCCGCGCGTCATCAGCAGCTGCTTGCCGATCTCCACGACCTCGATCAGCTTGGTCGGGTCGCTGTCGAGGTCGACCATGTTGCCCGCTTCCTTCGCGGCTTGCGTGCCCGAGTTCATCGCCAGCCCCACGTCGGCCTGCGCGAGCGCGGGTGCGTCGTTGGTGCCGTCGCCCATCATCGCCACCAGCTTGCCCTCGCCCTGCTCGGCGCGCAGATACGCGAGCTTCGCTTCCGGCGTTGCTTGCGCGATGAAATGATCGACGCCCGCGAGCCGCGCAATGGTCGCCGCGGTCAGCGCGTTGTCGCCGGTCACCATCACCGTGTAGAGCCCCATCGCGCGCAGCCGCTGGATACGGTCGCGAATACCGGGCTTCAGGATGTCTTCCAGCAGCACGACGCCTGCGATCTCGTTGCCGTTGGCGACGGCGATCGGCGTCGCGCCCTGTGCGCCCGCGTGCTCGAGGATCGCGTCGAGCCCAAATGGCACCTCGCCGCCGTGCTCGCGCACCCATGCGATCACGGCGTCGGGTGCGCCCTTGCGGATCGAGTGGCCATCGGCAAGATCCACGCCGCTCATGCGCGTTTGCGCCGAGAACGTAATGACGCGCGTGCTTTCTGCTGCGGCACTCTGTCCCGTGCCGTGTCCAGCGCTGTGCCCGGCATACGGCGCGAGCGGCGAGCCGCCGACGGCCGCGATGCTCTTGCCTTCGGGCGTCAGATCGCCGAACGACGCCAGCGCGGCGAGGCGCTTCAGTTCACCTTCGTCAGCAGTGCCAACCGGCATGAACGCTGTGGCGCGGCGATTGCCCATGGTGATCGTACCGGTCTTGTCGAGCACGACGGTATCGATGTCGCCCGCCACTTCCACGGCCTTGCCGCTCTTCGCGATGATGTTCGCGCGCAGCGCGCGGTCCATACCCGCAATGCCGATAGCCGCGAGCAACGCACCGATCGTGGTCGGGATCAGACACACGAGCAACGCCACGAGCGTCGGCACATCGGTGCCGAGGCTATGCAGCGGTTCGCTCAGGCCGAGGAAGCTCGTCATGTACTGCTCGGCGTTATACGCCATCGGCCAGAGCGGCACGACCACGATCAGGAAGATCAGCGTGAACGCCGAGAGCACGAGCGTGAGCGCGATTTCATTTGGCGTGCGCTGGCGCACCGCGCCTTCCACGAGCGCGATCATGCGGTCGAGAAACGTCTCACCGGGGTCGGCCGAGATGCGCACGGTGATCTCATCGGAGAGCACCGTTGTGCCGCCGGTCACACCGGAGCGGTCGCCGCCCGCGTCGCGGATCACCGGCGCGGACTCGCCGGTGATGGCCGATTCGTCGACGGAGGCCGTGCCTTCGATCACTTCACCGTCGCCCGGAATCACATCGCCGGCGCGCGCGATCACGACGTCGCCGCGACGCAACTGCATCGACGCCACGGTTTCGACCGTGCCATCGGCGCGTAGCCGGAACGCGGACGTATCACGCCTCGCGCGCCGCAAAGTATCGGCCTGCGCCTTGCCCCGCTCTTCCGCAATGGCGGTCGCGAAGTTCGCGAACACCACGGTCAGGAACAGCCAGACATCGAGCGCAATGAAATAGGTAAGCGGCGCCGCGCTATGAGCGATGCCGAAGGCGATCTCCAGAATGAACACAAAGGTCAGTACGGCGCCGATTTCGACGACGAACATCACCGGGTTCTTCCACTGGATATCCGGTCGCAACGCGATGAATGCCTGCCTCAGTGCGAGGCGCACCAACTCACGATCGAACAGTTGATCGCGACGCTTGTGCGGAGGCTGCGGGCCGCGCGTCACTGGCCGCATTGCATCTGGAACAGTAGGGGTCGAGTTCATGATTTCCAGTCCTCGATATTCTGATACATCGCTTCGATTGCTATTTGGCTTCGCTATCCGCCGAACGGTATTGGCCCGAGATGATTGGCGAGCGGGCCGAGCGCGGCCACCGGCAGAAACAGCAGCGCACCGACAATCACGATGGTCCCGAGCAACAGGAAGCCAAACGTGGCGGTGTTGTCGCGCATCGTGCCGAGCGTGACGGGCGCCGTCTTCTTGCGGCCGAGGAACGCCGCCATCGCAATAGGCGCCACGATCGGCAGGTAGCGCGAGAACAGCATCACGAGGCCGGTTGCCGTGTCCCACTGGACGGCGGTTGGCGCGGGATTCGGATTCGCGTTCAGGCCATACGTGGTCGCAAGACCGTCCATTGCGGAGCCGTTATTCGCCGACGCAGAGGAAAACTGATAGACGATCTCGCTGAATCCGTGCGCGCCCGGATTCGCCTCGGCCTTCGTGCCCCAGTCGGTGGCAGAGAAGAGACCTGTGGGCCCCAGAATCAGGATCGGGTGCACGAGGAGCGCGATCATCGCGAGCTTCATTTCGCGAGCGCCCACCTTGCGGCCCAGATACTCGGGCGTGCGCCCGACCATCTGGCCTGCGAGAAACACACCCACAATGAGGAACAGCAACAGGTTGATCATGCCGACGCCCTTGCCGCCGAACACGCAATTCAGCCACATGCCGATGAGCGGCGAGAGACCCGCGATCGGGTTCAGGCTGTCATGCTCGGCGTTGACCGCACCGCACGTGACATCCGTCGTGATCGCGGCGAAGGTCGCGCCCGCCGAAGTGCCGAAGCGCAGTTCCTTGCCTTCGAGGTTGCCGAGATGCTGATCGACGGGCAACGCCGCAACGGGCGGAATCGTCACACGATGCTGCGTGCCGGCAAGCGCGTACGTGCGCGCCACGGGGTGCGCGGTGAACGCGGGATTGGGCTGCATGGTGTCCCAATACACGGCCCAGGCAATCAATCCGATCATCATCGTGAGCATCACGCTGTAGATCACGACCGCATGACGCATGCGCCCGAGCATGCGCCCGTACATGAGCACCAGCGAGAACGGGAAGATCATCATGGCGAGCGTCGTGACGACATTCGAGAACGCCGTGGGGTTCTCGTACGGCTGGGCGCTGTTCATGCCGTAGAAGCCGCCGCCATTGGTGCCAAGCATCTTGATCGGAATGACAGCGGCAACCGGGCCGATGATCAGCGTCTGCTGTTTCGCGTGGCCGTGATCGTCCGTACCCATTGCTGCCGGTTCGAGCGTCGAGACCTGCACGTCGCTCGCATAGGTCATCGGCATGCCTTCGTGAATGAAGATCACGCCCACCACGAGCGCGACCGGTACAAACATGTACACGACCACGCGCCACATATCGACGAAGAAATTGCCAAGCAGGTTCTGGCCGCGCAGCGCGCGGATGATGGCGCTCAGTGCGCACACGCCCACCGCCGCAGAAAGAAACATATTCGGCAGGATGAAGAAGATCTGGCTGAAGTTCGACAGATGCTGGTCGCCCGAATAGTGCTGCAGGTTCGTGTTGGTCATGAACGAGATGACCGTATTGAAGATCGTCGAGGGCGCTAGCATGCCCCGCCCTAGTGGATTGAGCGGCATGAGGGGCTGTAGCGAGAGCACGACGAAACCGAACACGAACAGCGCGACATTGAAGATGAGCAGCGCCATGGTGTACTGCTTCCAGTCCTGCTCGCCGCTACTCAGACGCGACTCGAACCAGCGCAGCCAGCGCGGCGCGTGGAAATGGCCTTCCATGATCCACGCCATGTAGCGGCTGAGCGGAATCGAGATCGCGATTGCAAGGACGAGTATCAGTATCGGCAGGGTCCACATGGTCCGCCCTCCTCATGCCACGTGGGCGTGAGACTGAAGGTGAATGCACGAGTGCTCGCAAGGAAGCGTGCTTCGTGAGCTTTTTGGGCCTGAGGCCCTCAGAACCACTCGGGGCGTATCAGCGCGACGAACAGGTACACGAACGTCGCAGCCGATATCGCGGCGGCAAGCCAGGCCATGGCGGTCTCCTCAAATGCGCTCGCAGGCGTCGACGAACAGCACGCACAGCACGAGACTGCCAAGTCCGAGCGCAAACAGGAGCGGCAGCCAGACGACCAGATTCATGATGTGACTCCCCTTCTCAGCGTCTTGCGGCAACGCGCTCTCCCTGCGCTTTGCAGCGCAGCGCTCACGCCTGGCCAGCAGGGTGCTTAAGGTATAGACCGGGGCGAATAAAGATTCCGTAAATCCGGAAAGGGATTGTGCATATGCGGGATATACGGCGCGGCACACGATACCGACTCCCGATCCCGGGATTCGCCGTGAAGTGGATTCACCAGATGGCGCGCTACGGACCAGTGCGTCGAAACGTTGACCAGATTTTTATGCGGGAGCCCGCGATCTTTTCATCGAATTGACGTTCCGCGACATGAAATGGAGGGTACGTATCGACGTTGCGAGGCGCGACGGCCGCGGGAGATGACATGATCGCCGGCAGTAGTTTTCAGATCGCCCTGTTTCTTGCCGTACTGATCGCGCTGGTGAAACCACTCGGCCTCTACATCGCGCGCGCGATCGAAGGCGATCCGCCACTCCTCGGCGCCGTAGCGCGCCCGTTCGAACGTTTGCTCTATCGCGTCGCGGGCATCGACCCAGGCGTCGAAATGAGCTGGTCGACCTACGCAACCGCGCTCATCCTCTTCAACGCCGCTGGCACGCTCTTCCTGTACGCGCTGCAACGCATGCAGGGCTGGCTACCGCTCAATCCGCAGGCGCTTCCCGCAGTCAGTCCGGACTCCGCATGGAACACCGCCGTGAGCTTCGTCACCAATACGAGCTGGCAGGGCTACGCTGGCGAAACGACGCTCAGCTACCTCACGCAGATGCTCGGCATCACGGTCCAAAGCTTTCTTTCGGCCGCAAGCGGCATGGCCGTGATGTTTGCGCTGATGCGCGCGCTGGCAAGACGCGACGCAAAGACGATCGGCAACGTTTGGGTCGATCTCACCCGCGCGACGCTGTATGTCCTGCTGCCGCTTTCCGTGCTGTTTGCCGCCGCGTTCATGAGCCAGGGCGTGATACAGAGCTTTGCCGCCAACGAAACCGTTCCGACACTGCAGATCAACACGTGGCAGCAGCCGAAACTCGACGCACAGGGCCAGGCAGTCCGCGATGCGGCCGGCAACGCCGTTCTGCAGACCATGACGTCGCGACGCCAGGATCTGCCAATGGGCCCGGTGGCGTCGCAGGAGTCTATCAAACTCCTGGGGGGCGACGGAGGCGGCTTCTTCAACGCGAACTCCGCGCATCCGTTCGAAAATCCGACTCCCCTGTCGAACTTCCTGCAGATGCTCGCGATCCTGCTCATTCCGGCGGCGCTCTGCTATACGTTTGGCGTGGCCGTTGGCGACCGTCGTCAGGGCTGGGCGCTGCTTGCAGCCATGGCCGTGATGTTCGTCGCTGCGGCGGCCTTTACGATCCATGCGGAACAGTCAGCCACGCCAGCGCTCACCCACGCCGCAGTCGCGCCGAACGAACGGGCGCTCGTGGGCGGCAACATGGAAGGGAAAGAGACGCGCTTTGGCGCGGTATCGTCGGCACTCTATGCCGTCGTTACGACGAGTGGCGGTGACGGCGCCGTCAATGCCATGCACGATTCGTTTTCGCCCATGGGCGGCCTCGTCCCGATGGTCCTGATGCAGACGGGTGAAGTCGTCTTTGGCGGCCCCGGCTCGGGGCTCTTCAGCATGGTGATCTACGCAATGCTCGCCGTGTTCGTTGCCGCGCTGATGATAGGCCGGGCGCCCGAGTATCTCGGCAAGAAGATCGATGCCTACGAGATGAAGATGGTCGCCATCGTGATCCTCGCCACACCCATGCTCGTGCTGTTGGGCACAGCGATTTCCGTGCTCGTGCCCTCAGGCATTGCGGGCATTGCGAATCCTGGCGCTCATGGCTTCAGCGAAATCCTTTATGCGTTTTCGTCGGCGGCGAACAATAACGGCAGCGCGTTCGCCGGGCTCTCCGCGAATACGCCGTTCTACAACTGGATGCTCGCCATCGTGATGTGGTTCGGCCGGTTCGCCGTCATCGTGCCTGTACTGGCAATTGCCGGGTCGCTCGCCCTGAAGCGCAAGCGCGCCGAGGGGCCGGGCACGCTGCCCACGCACGGTCCCCTGTTCATCGGCCTGCTGATCGGCACGGTTGTGCTGATTGCGTCCATCACGTATTTACCTGCGCTCGCGCTCGGCCCGATCGTGGAGCAACTCGGGTCCGTGTTGGGTCATTAGCCGTGTTGTCGTATATCTCCCGCTTAGACTTCACCCGGCTGGATTTACACGGTTTTCATTTGCGCTGTTCCATACCGAAGAAAACCCGTCAATTCCGGCGGGCATCGGGCGTTTTTCCGCATCTACGTGCCCTGTTGAGGCGTTGCGGTGAAACGTGTTACGCCGATTGAAATCAGGGAATAGCATGAGACACGGACTTGTCGACTTGAGAGCCTTCCTCCGGACGCACAAGATTGTCACCGTCGAATACCCAGAACCCATCCGTGTATGCGGACAACGCGATACTTAGTATTCCGATGGTACCGGACGCAGCGAGCACCCAGCGATTGCCCCGATCTTCGCGCTCACTCGCGCTCAGGTTGGCGGCACTGATGACACCGACGCCGGCCATCACAAGCGTGGCCATGGCGACCAAGGTTAGGGCACGATGGGAGAAAAACGCGGAAAAGCCCCCCGAGCCCAGGATGGCAAGGCCGAGGTAGGCGAGCGTCGATGCAATGGTGGTGAAAGCCAGTTTCGGAGTGCTAGCCAAGCCTATCGCGCCAGTATGAGGTAACGAATACAACCGAATCTGTGCCTCAAATGCACGATAAGCGATCTAGCGGCAATCAATATCTGAAAGTTGCCGCGGCTTGCGAATTGGGATCGCGGGAATGCACGTCAAAGGCCATCTTGATCATGCTCATGCGATCGGCCACGCGCCGCGGATAACCTCTGGCGCCGCCGCTATAGCGCAGCAGCGCGTCATGGACATCGCCATCGGAAGCCTCGATATAGTCGTGCAGTATCGACGAACCGATGCTCACGTTCGTACCCGTGTCGGTCAAATCCGCCGTGCGAAGGACGATGTCCTTGTGTTGGGAGGGCAGCACTTGCATGAGCCCCCTGGCACCCGTCACGCTCACTGCAAAGCGATTGAAATCGGACTCCACAGCGATGACCGCGAGCAGCAGGAATGGCGAGATCGTATCGCGCCTTGCGGCATTCAGCACCGCCTCGCCGATCTTCAAGGCCTCGTGCAGCCCGATATGGAAGCGCACATTCAGCATGGTTGCGATGTCTTCGGCCGTCGGGGTGCCCGCGGGCAGCGCTTCGGCGACGGCATCGGGCGGTGCGACGATCGACTCCTCGGCGCCGCAGGTCATCACGTTAAGAGAGCTGGCAGCCAGTAATGTCGCAAAAACAATAGCGCGAAAGCCGGGCGTACGGACGCCCGGCCGGTCACCGAAATTGTTGTTCATGTTCGTTTGCGTTGTGCCGGTGGAACAAGTGGAAACACTACACGTGCCGAACGAACAATTTTGGTAAAAGATCGTCCTCCTGCAGAAAAATTGCGTAAAGATGCGGGGGGCGCAGTCCAGGACTCACTCACTGCAAACAGGCCCGCGAAGCGAAACAAATCGACCTGCATCTTGACGAATAAGCGGCCGCTCGATTGGGTATGCTGCCAGTCGCATGATTGGTCAATGCGAGCGACTGTGCGTTGCGTCCAATTCCACCTGAGAAACTGCGTCGAGAGCTCATGGCGGTGCGGGTTCGATCAACAGCAACATCAAAACGAAGGATGGACGACTGACAGCGAGTAACGACCCAGGTTCATTCCCGCTATCTGGCGGGTCCGCTCTCCATTCCGATCGACGTTATTTTTTGAAGTTTGCTTCTCGTCGCTAGAATCCAAAGATCTGTACATCGTCTCTTCTTGAACTACTTGCGACCGTACGTCTTCATTCACAGCCAACGGTGTCGATTGAGCGAACGAAGACACAGCCGGGATCAACATAGATGCAGCGACAATGAGCTGAACAAGTTTCATAACGTTTCCCCCAGGGAGTGTTCCGCACGCACTCTTTTGCGGATTTGGTGAACACAGTGTAGAACGGCAACTGCTCAGAATTGAGCGCAATAAGAGCAACTCATTGTTGTCGTCTTGACGCAAGCGGAACCCGCACGCCCGGCCTGTTGCAGAGGGCAGGCATCTCTGCAAACCTGAACGGTTACTGCCGTTCCCACTTTCACAGATTGAGATTCGATTGAGGGCCTGTCCGTGGCTCGAGATTATTGGACGAACGCGTCATTCTCAGCCTTACTTGACAGGGCTTTCCACTCGACAGTGTCCGAAAGTTTTCGCTTACCACGTACACGACTCATCGATGCCCACGTCGGCTCAACGGTTCACAGGACTCCAAGGTTGTATCGCACAGGAAACGTCCAGCGTCGTGCACACTGTGCGGCGCACACCGATTACACTTGTTCAGTTCTGCATGACCCGAGCAATCCAGGCGTGGACTCCTTCCCACGATCGAAAGTCCGCGATACTGCGCGACGGAATCAATGGGTACGCGTCTGCTGCCATCTGGGACAATGCACGTCCGGGACCAAGCTCGAGAAAGGCCGAGGCGCCAGCTTCGTCGCAAGCTTGCAGGCATGCACTCCAGTCCACTGGTTCGGCGATTTGCCGCGCAAGCCGGTCAAGTCCGCCACGCTTATCAAGCACGATTGCGCCGTCAATCCCGCTGACGAGCCGTCTGCCTGCCATCCCGGCAGAAACGCTCACGCCGTCGAGCGCCCTCCGGAAAACTGGCACGGCCGCGGCGAGCCGCGAGGTATGCGACGCCACCCGCACAGGTACAGGCACGATTCGCGCCGCTCCGGCCTGGCGGGCGTCCAAAGCGATTGCACTCAACGCGTCTGCCGTCCCCGCAAGCACATAGGCATCGCCAGGATTGATGATCGCTACCGCAGCATCGCGCCCTGCGCAAAGCGCATCGAGCGCCCTGCGGTTCACGCCTCTAACGAAGAGCATTCCTTCCTGGCCGGTGCTCGCAGCGTTCATCGCGCTCGCACGTGCGACAGTCAGATCGAGTGCATCGAGCGCGCCGATTCTCCCCGCAACGTGCCATGCGGCGACTTCACCGACGCTATAGCCCGCGACACAACACCGCCGCCCCAGAATAGGCGCGAGGTGCGCGAATGCCGCGAGTGTGTGCAGCGTGCAGAGCACCTGCGCAATCGCGTTCTCGCGCAGCTGCTCGTCGCTGGCGCTGCGCACCCAGTCGCGCGGATCGCTGCCGAACCAGCGTGAAGCATGCGAAAACAGCGGCGCGACGTCTGGCCCGTGGCCGACAAGATCGAACATGCCGGGCCCCTGGTGACCCTGCCCTGAACAGAGGAGTGCGATTGTCATGTTCCTGCGTCCGGATCGAAGGCGGCGGCGAAGAGGCTCATCGCGAGCAAGTCTGCTGCGCCGCCCGGACTCAAGCGCCGCGCGACGAAAGCCCGATGTGCAGACGTGGCGCGCTCAAGCCAATCCGGTGCGCCAACTCCACCGGAAGCGAGAAAATGCGAGGCAGTTCGCTGCGCAAATGCAAGACCGGTTTCACCGCCCCGATGCAGCAGGTTCGTATCATCGACAGCGGTAATCAGTGCGAAGCAGGCGTGAACGCGCGCAGCCATCGCGTCGCCGGGGCGCAGCACTTCCGCTTCGCGAAGTGCCGGTACGCCGATACGGTAGACATTCGCAAAACCACTCGCGGCTTCGTGGCGTGCGCCGCCGACGCCATAGCGTCGTCCGGCGATCTCACCATGACTATTCGTCGGCCGCGGACCGGCGAGTATGTCCGCGCTCCAATTCCGGGAGACGAGTTCGCCGAGCGTCGGTATTGCGCAGGAATCTGCGCGCGAACCATCGGTCGAGCGGCTGCCGGCCGCGGCACACAGCAGCCCAAGGCCGAATATCGCGCCGCGATGCGTGTTCACCCCACCCGTTGCAGCCAGCATGGCACGCTCCGCACGTAGTCCAATCCGGCGCAAGACGCTCATGCTGGCCTGCGCCGCGCCAGCCCGCGCTAGCTCCGCGAAATATGGCCGGATCGCGGCTGCGCTGCGCATGAACATGCTGGCGTCCATATCGTCGTGGCTGCCGTTGTCGAGGAGGCTGACGAGCCCTGGCTTTGGCCACGTGTCGAGCTCCAGCCGCAGGCAATGCTCCGCATACGACGCGATTGCCCCAGCGCTGACACCCAGTTGGTCCTCAACGGCAACGTGCAAGTCCGACATTTCAACCCTCAGCAAAAACGCGTACCGTTGCGAGTACAACGTCCGTCGCCATCTTCACGACCACCTCGCCCTTCGCGGCACGCAACTCCCGCCAGTTCGCGCCCGCGCCATCCGCACGGATAACCTCGCCGTCGATCCTCATCGGCGCGTACGCAGCGCACCTCGCGATGTCCGAGAGCAGCGCGTCAAGCGCACCGTGTACATCGAGTGTTGCTGGCAAATCGAACAACAGGTCCAGATCTGATTGCCCGGTCAAATACGGCAGACCGGTCCGCCCCTGCCATGCGAGGCTGCCAAACGCGCGACACGCTACGTGATGCCGTTGCGCAATCAAGTCCAGCATGTCGATCGTCGCGCGCCACGCCTTGGGCGCAACGTCACGGAGTGTTGCGAGCTCTGGCGGCCGCTCGATCGAGATGATCGCGTCGGCAGGCACGACGGTGCTGATGCGCTGCTTGCCCGCTATCGGCGGCAGGGGCAATCCCACCGGCACGCCGATCTTGTGCACGTCGCAAGGCCCCGGCCGACGGACTATCAGCGGCCACCCACGGGCCGCCCAGTTTCGAACGAGCGGCTCTTTCGCCAAGGCGGGCTGCGACGCGACGCACGCGTCCCACGCGTCAGGCGAGACCCGCACGAAACTGTGCCGGGCGAGCGGGGCGTTAGCCAACATGGCGCGCGAGTTCATAGACACGTTGTGCAATGCGGGCTGCCACCGGGCGCCCCCCGTGTGACTCGCCAAGACGGTCGCGCACATCCGCGCGGTCGGGCTGCACGTCGAACCAGCGGGCGAGTTGCGCGGCGAGCGGCTGTGCGGGATCCAGCGTGGCGTTGACGGCGCCCATCTTCTCGAGATTCACGAGGCCCGGCGCGAACACTGCCGTCGATTTCGCCATGTCTTCCAGTAGGTCGATCGACAGCTTCGTTACGCGCGACATGGAAGGCAGATCCATGACCTCCGGCGTCGCCCCCGGCAGCGCAACGAGTACGCGCGTCGCGAGCGCCGTGGCAATGAATGCGCCAGCCGCCGTGTGTCCGTAAAGCAAGCCAACCGTCTGGTGACCACACTGGCCCGCGAGCATCAGGCACTTCGCAAGGTGCGCAAGGCATTCGTTCAGGCCGAGCAATTCGTCGCGCCTGCTCATGCGCTGGCTGCCGCTGTCAACGATAACCAGAATCGGCGTGTCGCCACCGCGGCGAATCGTTTCCATCACTTGAGCTGACAGCCACAGCGCCTCATCCACGCCAACGAATGCGCCACGCGAGACGCCGATCACATCGACACACCGACCGTCGATGATCGCCCGTCCTGCAAAGAGGCCGTCGTCGCGTACTGCAATATCGTGTTCCAGCGAATCGAGAATTTCATCGAGCGTCATTTCGCACCTCCTGAAGTTGGCCGGCAAGTTTCCTGAATGCGTCGTCGGACAACTCGGGGATGGTCTCAGCCTCGATACGTGTGGCCCCGAGCGCACACCAGACATCCTGCGCGTCGTTGCAGGCTCCAAACGCCGCGATCCGCTCGTCGAGCCGCGCCTGCTCGGCTTCGAGCACGTCGAGGTTGAATGCATGCTGGTGTGCGAGCAATGCGACGGCCACCTGCCGGAATCCGTCTAGCGAGTCATCGACAAAGTGCTCGACACCGCCAATCAGGCGCCGGTGTTTGCCGCCCATCGTCCGCCAGACCAGCGCGCGATCTTTAGAGTCGAACTCGTCGACACCCCGGTTTGTCTCGATGACCTCGGGGCCAGACACGCTGATGCGGCCTTGCTCCGAAACCGCGAGTGCCGAGCAGCACGCGGCCAGCAAGCCACCGCCGCCGTAGCACCCGGCGCGGCCGCCGATGAGGCCGACCACCGGGACGCCGGCGGCCCGCGCGTCGACCAGCGCGCGCATGATCTCGGCGATCGCGAGTTCACCTGCGTTGGCTTCCTGCAGCCGCACACCCCCTGTATCGAACAGGATCAGCACGGGCACGGACTGGACGTCTCGTGCCGCGCGCAGCAGGCCGGTCAATTTGGCTCCGTGCACTTCGCCGAATGCGCCGCCCATGAAGCGCCCCTCCTGTGCCGCGAGGAATACCGGTCTGCCGTCCAGCATCGCGCGCCCGACAATCATTCCGTCGTCGAACTGATGGGGCAGATTGAACAGAGACAGGTGCGGGCTCATCTCCCGCTCGGCTGGTCCCACGAACTCGACAAATGTGCCAGCGTCGACAAGTTCGTCGATGCGCTGGCGCGCGGACGCTTCGTACCAGCTCGCGCTCGCTGCCGATGGATCGAATACAGTGCTCATTGGCCGCTCCCCTCAATTGCACGAACTGCCTGGGCAAGACGCAGCGAGACCATGTCGGGTCGTGCTCCGCCGTCGTTGATCGACAGCCGCAGGCCGCCCGGCGAGCGACGTTCGACGAAATCCGCAACGACCGCGCTCCAAACGTCGCCGAAACCGGCCGCCGTAGTCTCGATTTCAATTTCACAAGCACTACCAGGCAGTATGCGTTCGACCAGCACTTCGAGATTGCCGGATGCAACGACGCCGACGAGTGCCGACAACGCGCTTCCTTGCGCGGGTTCACGCGCGATATGACGATAAGTTAGCCGTTCCATTCTTTAGCTCCAGCCGGTCCTCGCGAGGACCGAACATGACACGCGGCGGACCGCTACACGCTTTGGGCGGTGCAAAGTGCACCGCGCCCCGCTACCAGTTGCGAAACCGCGATGGCGGCTTGTACAGGCCGCCCGACCAGTGCACGAGGTCCTTGACTGAGCGCGCCGCAAGCAGGCGCCGGTCGGCGTCGAGCGGATTGATGCCGAGATCCTCCGGCCGGCGAACCACCCCTCGTTCGCGCAGGCGCTCAACGAGCCGATGATCGCGTCCGCGCCCGACCTCCGTGTAACCGGCAACCGCGCGAATCGCATGCTCACGTTCGTCGGCGTCACGGCACAGCAACAGGTTCGCAATCCCTTCCTCGGTGACGATGTGCGTGACGTCGTCGCCATAGACCATCACCGGCGCAAGGTCGAGCGACAGCTTGTCCGCCAGGCGCAGCGCATCGAGTTTCTCTACGAACATCGGCACATTCTTTTCACCAAAGGTCTCGCCGATCTGCACGACGAGCTTACGGCCGCGCCGCAAGGCGGCGCTCGTGTGCGGATCGGCCTCCCTGCCCGCCTTCAACCACGGTTCGCTCGGATGGCGCCGGCCACGTGCGTCGCTACCCATGTTTGGCGCGCCGCCGAAGCCGGCGATCCGCTCGGCTGTGACGGTCGACGAATGACCCGAAAGATCGATCTGCAATGTCGAACCGATGAACATGTCACACGCGTACAGACCCGCCGTCTGGCAGAACGCGCGGTTGGAACGCAGCGACCCGTCGGCGCCGGTGAAGTACACATCGGAACGCGCGCGGATATAGTCGTCCATCCCAACTTCGGACCCAAACGAGTGGATCTGCTCGACCCAGCCGGATTCGATCGCCGGGATTAGTGTCGGGTGGGGGTTCAGCGCCCAGTGCGTGCAGACCTTCCCCTTGAGCCCAAGGCGCTCTCCGTAGGTCGGCAGCAGCAACTCAATCGCCGCCGTGTTGAAGCCGATGCCGTGATTGAGCCTCCTGATGCCGTACGGTTCGTAGATGCCTTTGATAGCCATCATCGCGGTCAGAATCTGCGTTTCCGTAATGGCTGCAGGGTCACGCGTAAACAGCGGCTCTACGAAAAACGGGCGTCCTGCCTCGACTACGAAATGCACCTGGTCACCTGGAATATCGACCCGTGGCACGCGATCGACAATCTGGTCAACCTGCGCGATCACGATGCCGTCCTTGAACGCGGTCGCCTCCACGACGGTTGGCGTGTCCTCGGTGTTCGGTCCGGTATAAAGGTTGCCGTCCGCATCTGCGCTGACGGCTGCAATGAGCGCTACGTTGGGCGTCAGATCGATAAAGTACCGGGCAAACAGTTCAAGGTACGTATGCACGGCGCCCAGTTCAATGCGCCCGCTAAACAACAACTTCGCGATTCGTTGCGATTGAGGCCCGGAGTATGCGAAGTCGAGCCGCTTCGCGATGCCGCGCTCGAATACGTCCAGGTGCTCCGGCAGCACGACTCCAGACTGCACCATGTGCAGGTCGTGGATCTTTGTGCTATCGACATCTGCCAGCGCGGTGGCGAGCAGATCAGCCTGCTTCTGGTTATCCCCCTCAAGGCACACGCGATCTCCGGGGTGCAACACCGCCTCGAGCAGTTTTGTCGCATCCTCAGCCGCCACACGCTTTCCCTGTGCCACACGTGTACCTGCAGCAAGGCGGACGTCACGGGCGTATCGGTTTTGATTCCATAGAGCCATTATGTCTCTCCTGCGATAGGTGTCGATGGTCGATAGGTTTTCGACGACAGGTATTCCGATATCACGCCGTCTCACCTCTGTTTCTGCACGGTAGCTGACCGCGATGGCGGACTGCCCTTATAACGAATCGGGACCGACCTGCCATCACGCCTGCCAACCGGTAAGCAGCAACACCTCGTTACTGTCCCGCCCCTTGTGCGGCCTGTTCGATGAGCGCAGCCACTTCTTGCGGGTGCGTTTCGTAGACCGAATGGCTCGCGCCAGCGATTTCCACCGTGTGGGCGTGTGCGCGCTTCGCGTACATGCGCTCGAGGTCCGGATTGATGATCTTGTCCGCCTTTGCGACCATGTAAAACGTCGGCTTGACTCTCCAGGCCGGATCAGGAATTTGTGAGGTGAAGACGGCTGCCGCGGTCGGCATCTGTGCGTGCGCTTCGAACTCGGCCTGCGCGATCGGCATGTCGGCCGCGAAATCGCGCGGATAGTCGGCCGGATTCAGGTAAAGGTAGTCGTCCGCTGTTTTCACGACGTCCTGGTGAGGCGTCGCGTTCGGATAAAGTTTGCCGTTCGAGACTTCGGTTTCGCCGGCATCGAGTGCGTGCGCGGCAATGTAGACGAGCGACTTCACGTGCTCGTCGTTGCCCGCTTCCGTAATGATCGCCCCGCCATAGCTATGGCCCACCAGCACGCACGGACCGTCCAGGCTGTCGAGGACGCGCTTCGTCGCAGTCACATCGTCCTTGAACGACGTCAGCGGTTCCTGCACGAGCGTCACCTTGTAGCCGTCCCTGGTGAGAATGTCATACACGGGACGCCAACCGGCGCCTCCCACAAAAGCGCCGTGCACGAGGACGACATTCTTGACGGGAGCGGCCTGCGCGGTTGTGACGGCGCCGGCAACCAGACAAAGCGCCGCTGCTGCATGCGCAACGGCCGAACGGAGAGAAGGAAAGGACAATTTGCAACTCCTTGGAATGGCGTGAAGTGAAAGAATCGATTGACAACACGGCCAGTCTAAAAAGCTGCCTCGAACGAGACCGTTACCTGGTCATTACAAAAGAATGACGCACTTGCGTAGGCGCATCAAAGTAAAGGGACGGAAAGCTTGTCATTTTCTTGTAATGCCTGGGTAACGCTTGCGCCGGAAGTGGGTAGCTAGAGTTCAATCACGTAGCACCGCTTTGCCACACTTAGACCCGCGCCAAGTGGATACTGAGTCTTTCTTTACCGGCTCATCCACTTATCGGTCATATAGGAGTATTGAACATGTCTAAGACTCTTCTCTGCATTCTCGTTTCTGCCTGCGCCGTTACCGTTCCGGCATCTGGCTTTGCGCAGTCCACCCAGCCATTGACCCGCGCTGAAGTCCGCGCGGATCTCGTGCGTGTCGAGCAGGCCGGATACAGCCCGGGCCGTGGGGAAGACATCAACTATCCGGCGGACATTCAGGCTGCCGAGGCCAGGATCTCGATGGACGATACAAAAAATGCTGCACGTCAGGATGTCGGTGGTGTGCCGCTGGAGGGCCGCTCGTCGGCCGGAGCGCGCGTGCATATGCCAGCGCAGGCCGATTGCGTAGGCCCAGTAAGCTTCTGCAATTTGTATTTTGGCAGCTAAAACGGTGCTCGGCGACGGTCAGGCTCTTGCAGCGCTATTTGCAGCGAGATAATGATCAAAGCCTGTTTGCGGATTGTCTTGACTCCTCATCGAATAATTCGAGGACGTCCAACCCGGCGAATGTCGATGGGCTTCAACCCTTGAGGCAGCAATGAACAAAGCCATCATCCCTCGAGGCCACATGGACGAAGTGGAAACCGTCGCATTGGCAGCCTCGCTCCTTTTCAGGCACGGGCAGACCACCGAAGGAACTGTCGTCGCTGCGCAGCAGCTGGGGCGCACCTTGGGCGTACCGCTCAGGGTGTTGCCACACTGGGACGAACTCGTGGTCGAGCTTGACCACACCACGTTCTCGGAAATTGTTCCGGCCACGCCGCTCGGCGTACACATGGGCAAAGTCCTGGCTGTCCAGACGATCATGGATCAAGTCTGCGAGGGCATCATGTCGAACGCAGCCGCGCAGCCAGCGCTCCTGGCGGCAGAGCGCATGCCGCCCGTCGCGACCCTGCGCTTCGCTGTCTTCGCGGCCATAGGCGCAGCCTCTCTCGGCGTGATCTACGGCGTCTATGATGTCGCGAGCCTGGCACTGATCGCCATCAGCGCCAGTGTCGGCGCTTTCGTTCGTCGCTGGCAGGGGAAGCTTGGCGGCAATCCCCTCCTCGAATCGCTGTCTGCGGCGATGGTGGCGGGCGTGATCGGTGCTGTCACAAGTCGGCTCCGTCTTTCAGACGCGCAGCTGCTCGTCGCGTTCTGCCCATGCATGGTGCTGGTTCCCGGTCCGCATATCCTCAACGGTGCGATCGATCTGGCGCGCACCCGGATCACGCTGGGACTCGCACGCCTGACTTATGCGGGTCTTATGATACTTATGATATGTACAGGCCTGCTGATCGGGGTGGGCGCCAACGGCGGCGCACTTCAGCCCGGTCCCTCCGCGGCCGCGCCCCTCGCCGCCGATGTCATCGCCGCCGGATGCGCCGTCGCGAGCTTCGGGACTTTCTTTTCGATGCCGTGGCGCCTGCTGCCCCTGCCAATCGCCGTCGGCATGCTGGCGCACGCAGCGCGCTGGGCGCTCATCTCGATCTTGAACGCCAACGTTGCGACCGCGGCGTTCTTTGCCTGTCTCCTCGTCGGCCTGATCGTTGCACCGATCGTCGACCGACTGCGCCTTCCCTTCGCGGCCGTCGGCTTCTCAGCGGTCGTCTCAATGATGCCGGGCTTCTTCCTGTTCCGTGCCGCAAGCACACTGCTTGAACTGGTCGCCATTGGACCTCGCGCGTCGGCCAACCTTGTCCCGACCATCGTTGCGAATGGCGCGACGGCGTTCCTGATCATCCTGGCAATGACCGTGGGATTAGTGCTGCCCCGCATGTTGTTTAAGCGGTTCGCGACGGCACCGCGGCCCTTCGATTGATCTTCAGGCGAAGGCCGCCGTCCAACCGCCGCCGCGAGCGAGACCGTTACCCAGCAATGACAAAAATAACGTACGCGCCCAGCATGCGTGGCCGGGATCATTCCCCGAAAGCGTCCGCAGCCCCCCTCGAGAGACAAACGGAGCGCTAACTTCCGCCGGGGGATGCGCCCTGAACCGAGCCTGGCTCAGGACGCCGTATCATTACCCCGATTGAACAACTCATTTCCAGAACGACTAACGCCATGTCGACGACTGTGTACGAGAGGCTTGTGGCCATCCTTGATCGCGAGGGCGCCAGATATCGAATCATCGAACACCCCGCTGAGGGGCGGTCGGACCTGGTCGCCGCAATCCGCGGAACGGCCCCTGGCCAGGGCGCGAAGGCAATGCTCTGCAGGGGCAAGGATGAGGGGCGAACGTTGATTCTTGCCATTCTTCCTGGAGACCGGAAGCTGGACTTCAAAAAGGTCGCTGCGGCCGGTCATGTCAAGAAAGCGACGCTCGCAACCGCGGAAGATGCTGAACGCGAAACCGGTTGCGTAGTCGGCGCAATTCCTCCGTTTGCACTCTCTCCTGCCATCAAGCTGGTTGTAGACAAAGGTCTCCTGGAGAGCTTCGACGAAATCGCCTTCAACGCTGGGCGACTGGACAGGTCGATTGTTCTCAACTCATCGGACTACGTGCGCATCGCGCAGCCTATAGTTACGCCCCTATGCGTCTAAGCAAGGTATCAGCGATTTCCTTCGACCTCGACGACACGTTGTGGTCATTCGGTGCTGCGGTCGAACGCGCCGAAGCGGCTTTGCATTCGTGGCTCGTGGAAAACGCCCCCAAAACCGCGGACGTGTTACCGACGCGCCTGGCGCTAGCCGAGATACGGGACGCATATGAGCGCTCGCGCCCGGACCTCGCGGGCGACTTCCGCGCCTTGCGAGTTGGCTCAATTACTCGCGCACTAGAACTGGCAAAAGAAGACGTCACGCTGACCGACCCCGCCTACGAAACTTTCTATGCCGCACGACAGCAAGTCGAGTTCTTTGAAGACGTCCTGCCCGCGCTGAAGTGGCTTAGCGCCAGATTCCCGCTCGTTGCTGTTACCAATGGCAATGCCGACCTGCGCTTGACTGGTGGCAGTGAGTTCTTTCAAGCAACGGTAAGCGCGAGTTCCGTTGGAATCGCGAAGCCGCAGGCCGAAATATTTCATGCCGCCGCGCGCGTTGTCGGCGTTCCGCCTGCGGAGATACTTCATGTCGGCGATGACCTTCACCTCGACGTCCTGGGCGCCTTGGACGCCGGCCTCCAGGCGGCGTGGCTTGTGCGCATGCCTGTCCTGTCGCCAGTGAAGCTGAAACAAGGTGAGGTCGACCGATATCTCACTATCAACGACTTGTCGGTACTCTGCCGAATGCTTGGTGGCCCGAGCGACTTCAGCTAAACATGGCACAAGTCGCTACTCTCTGTACACCAACGCCGTCACGCCTTGACTTCGAAGGCAAGCAAGCACCTTCAGTTCGGATTGTTCATCTGCCCAGTTCTGTTCGGAAAAACGCTCCAGCCACCATCGTCATGCCGAAAGAAGTACAGTGCGCGGGCCCCGTCTGCTGTTGCGACGTACGCATAGCGACCGCCGCCCCATCTTGAGCGACCGAACTCAATCACGTGAACAGGTAGTGCGGAAACAGAAGTTAGCCATTTTTCGACCTGCCAACGCAGCGACTTTTCACTCGTGCCTTTCATGCTCCCCTCCGGTAAGTCTGAGGCCTGCCGACGCTGGGGAGCGTGTATCCACACCCCCAGTTCGTGCCTTGTCTACCATCGACGAAAACGTTACTGGCCGATTTGTCGGCTTACATGATTCTCCTGCTGGTTTAGCACGTAGTCCTCTCGCCGGGTGATATGGCTACCGTTCTGTCTTGCCATGTCGCGCTCCTCCTGCCGAATCTGGTGGTCATCTCGATGGAGTCTCGCCGCCTCGGCGCGCGACATTTCTCCTTCGCGCACCTCCTGGTGAATGCGTCGGTCCTGATTCGCCAGGCGGTGATTGACTTCTGCGCGACGTGGGTGAGTTGCATCCCAATTGGTCTGCGCCGACGCGGTGCCTACGAACGAAAAAGCAAGTACAGCAGCAGCCGCGATTTTGTAGGCAACGTTGTGCATGTTCGTCTCCGATTCCGTTGAAGGGACGGCTTCTCGCCGTTCACCTCCTCAACGCCGCGGACGACCACGATGTTGACCGACGAGTTGTGAGTTCTGAAACGGATTATTTCGCGTAAGGCGGACGTACGAGTGGGGTCGTGGACGGCTCAGATGTTTCAAATTACACGTCTCGTTACACACAAACACACCGGTAATTTGCGCTCCAAATATATTGCCTTCACTACCGACAAGTGAGGAACGTATGAAACGAATTTTTGCGCTGGTGCTGCTGGCCGTATGTCTCGGGACCGCGTTGAGCGGCTGCATCGTCGTACCTGCAGGCGGCTACTACCACCGCTATTAACCTGGCCAACGGAACTCCGCTTCCGTGGGTACTCCCAGGTATAAAGACTGCTGCGTATTAAAGAACGCTGGACGGTCCACGCGGGAAACGTTAGTCTGGAAGCACTTCATGGACCGTCTGACCAACGTCGAGGAGCTGGCACATGGAAGTGAGCACCGAAACCCTTGTTGACATGCTACGAGAGGTCGAAGCCGAGGACCCCATAGACTACGCCGACTTGCCGTTTGGTGAGGAAGACCTCAGACGTCTCGTCTTGAGCTCGCTCGTCGAACGGCACCACGTTGTCGAAGGAGACATGTCGGTTTCCGATGTTCATGCGATGTACCTTCTGAGCACCGCGAAACTCGTGCTCGAAAATACGGTGCTCCACGCTCGCCTGCTTTTACTCCAGGGACTGCAGGTCGACGTTCAGTCGCTTCTCGCCCCGTTCACCCTCAAGGGTACTGAAGGAAGACCTCGCTAGTCTCCTCCTCAGTACGCTTCCATGCCCGTTTCACCTGCTCATGTAGCATCGCGTAGAGTCTCGCTGTCCTGGCAACGGCTGCGATGTAACAATGAAGCGTCGGCCAAGGTCCTCACTCGATGCCACCGTCCAGCGTTCAGTGCAACGGCAAGCAAAAAGATGGTGATGGGCTTGAATACGGAGCTGACGACTTCCAGGCTGGGAGGAATGCCCAACCTGGTCTTCGCCCCGAGGTCGCTCATGGTCACCGCTCCCCTGAATCATCCAAGTTTCCGTCGCTTGAACAGGAAACGCTGAGTGTCGAGGCGGCGCTCAGCTGGCACATCGATGACTATCCTGGCGAAGCTGACTACCAGTCAACGCGTTGGCCGCAAGCGCCCCTGGGTTGCGGGCTCAATCCGCACCTAAATTCTGCATTCGGCACGAGTCGCAGCGCCCGTTAGCCATTGCCCCCGATGTCCGTCACGAATAGAAGTGACAGCGTTTTCCGCCGAAGTCATATTCGCACCCTATTTCCTCGCAAGACAAGCCCGCCCCTCCCTATCGAAAAATACATTCGATAGCGGTTGATAAAAATTGTGCTCCGCACAGCGAATTTGCCTGTTCCTGCAGACTTTGTTGTCTCCGAACGGCGAACGTCACATGCCCGCAAACTCTGTTGTGCACCCATATCCCAAAAATTCTCTTTGACAAACACTCTTACGATATATATCTTAAGACATGTTTTAAGACACTCGTTAGACAAGGAGGCCCTATGCGCCACCATCCACACTTTGGTCATACCGGCCGTCACGGCCACACCGCGCGTGATCCGCGCGACTTCTTCGGCGGCCGCCACCCGGCCATGCAGGCGCTTCACGCACTGCGTCACGCCATGGGCCGCCATCGCGGCGGCGAAGGTCCCGGCGACTTTGGCGACCGCTTTGGCGAAGGTTTCGGCCGCGGTTTTGGCGACGGCGACGGCTTTGGCCGCGGCCGCAAGTTCAGCTCTGAAGACCTGCAACTCATGCTGCTCGTGCTGCTCGCCGAGCGCCCAAGCCACGGCTACGAGCTCATCAAGGCGCTCGACGCGCGTTCGAATGGCTTCTACAGCCCGAGCCCCGGCATGGTCTATCCGGCCCTCACGTATCTGGAAGAACTGAGCTACGTGAGCGTGGCGCTGGAAGGCAACCGCAAGCGCTACGAACTTTCGCCCGAAGGCCGCACGTACCTCGAAGCCAACCGCGAACGCGCGGACCTGATCCTCGCGAAGCTCACGCACTTCGGCCGCAAGATGGAAGTCATGCGCCGCGCGATGGCCGGCGAAGATCCCGCAGAAGGCAGCGGCTGGGTGCGCGAACTGATCGAGGCGCGCCGCGCGCTCAAGCGCGCGCTGCTACGTCGTACCGACGTCGCGCCGGAGGAACAGCGCCGCATCGCCGCGATTCTTGCGCGCGCCACCCAGGAAATTGAAAACGGCAGCGAGAGCGAAGGCGTTTGACACGCTGCATCGATTCGCCATGCGCCATGCGGCAGCCGCGCCGCGCCACCCCAACATCGGAGCCATACATGCAGAATCCGTCCCAACTCGAAGTCGTCCGTGTACGTCACCCGCTGAAGTTCCGACTGTTGCGCGTGGCGCGCGTCACGGCGCTCTCGCCCGCTCTCATACGCGTCACGCTCACGGGCGACCTGAGCGATTTCGTCTCGGCGTCGTTCGACGATCACCTCAAGGTGTTCTTCCCCGCCGCCGGTGAAGAAAAGCCAGTACTGCCAACTTTAGGCCCGGACGGCATCGTATTTCCCGAAGGCGTCGAGCGCCCCGCTGCACGCGACTACACGCCGCGCCGCTTCGATACAGAAAGCCAGGAGCTCGATCTGGAATTCGTGCTGCACGATGCCGGCCCGGCCACGGCATGGGCGGCGCAGGCGCAGCCCGGCCAGTATCTCGGCGTGGGCGGCCCGCGCGGCTCCATGGTGATTCCCACCGACTTCGACTGGCATCTGCTGATTGGCGATGAAACGGCCCTGCCCGCGATCCAGCGGCGCCTTACCGAATTGCCGCCCGGCGCGCGCGTGGCCGTAGTCGTCGAAGTGGCGAATCGCGCGGCCCGCATCGAGCTGCCCACCGATGCCGATCTATACGCCATCTGGTGCTATCGGGATGAAAGCGGCGACGAAAGCAAGTCGGAGCATCCGCTCGTGGACGGCGTGTCCGAAGTGTGGCTGCCGCCCGGCGAGGGTTACGTCTGGGCCGCCGGCGAAGCCTCGGCGATCCGCGCGGTGCGCGCGCATCTGTGCAACGAGCGCGGCGTGGACAAGAAGCGCATCCGCGCCTCGGCCTACTGGCGGCGCGGCGCGCAGGCGGCCCACGAAACGATCGACGACTGATCGATCCTGCTGGCGCGGCAACCCTGCCGCGCCTTTTTACTTTCAGGCTCTACGCCAATACATGACCACGTCTCTCACTCCGCTGCGCGAACGCACCCTGCTCTGGCTGCTGGCGCTCACGCAGTTCACCGTCATCATGGACTTCATGGTGATGATGCCGCTCGGCCCGCAGATCATGCATGCGTTCGCGATCACGCCCGCGGCGTTCGCGACGGCCGTTTCCGCGTATTCGCTCTGTTCGGGTCTATCAGGACTCCTTGCGGCGACTTATATCGATCGTTTCGATCGCCGCCGCCTGCTGCAAGTGGCCTACGCACTCTTCGCGCTCTCCAATCTCGCCTGCGCGCTCGCCACGAACTTTCATCTGCTGCTCGCGGCGCGCGCGTTCGCGGGTCTGACTGGCGGCGTGCTCGGCTCGATCGTGATGGCGATCGTGAGCGACGTGATTCCCGCCGCGCGGCGCGGCGCCGCCACGGGCGTGATCATGACGGCGTTCTCCATCGCGGCCATCGCGGGCGTGCCGGCCGGCGTGCTGCTCGGCGCGCACTACGGCTGGAGCGCGCCGTTCCTGCTGCTCGTGCTGCTCTCCGTGGCGATCTGGCTCGCGGGCTCGCGCGTCGTGCCCTCGCTCACCGGGCATCTCGGCCAGCGCACGCCGCTCGCGCAAGTGCTGCCGAACCTCTGGCGGCTGCTCACGTTGCCGCGCCATCTGAAGGCCTTTGCGCTCACCTTCACGATGATGGCCGGCCACATGCTCGTGATCCCGTTCATCGCGCCGATGCTCGTCGGCAATCATGGCATCGCGCCGCAGCAGCTCTCGTGGCTCTATATGGCGGGCGGCGCGGCGACGTTCATGACCTCGCGCGCGGTGGGCCGTCTCGCGGACCGCTACGGCAAGCGCCGCGTGTTCCGCGTGATGGCGCTCGTGTCGCTCGCGCCGGTGCTGTTCGTCACGCATCTGCCCGCGTTGCCTTTCCTCGCGCTCGTGGCGTTCTTCGCGCTGTTCATGATCTCGATGTCGGGCCGCATGGTGCCGATGCAGGCGCTGCTCACGACGATTCCCGAGCCCGCGCGGCGCGGCGCGTTCCTGAGCGCCAACAGCGCGGTGCAGGCGCTCGGCACGGGCATAGGCGCGTGGCTCGGCGGCCAGTGGCTCACGAATGGCGCGAACGGCGCGATCATCGGCTTTGGGCAGAACGGCTGGATCGCCGCGGCGCTCACGTGCGTGGCCGTGCTGTGGGTTTCGCGGGTGCGAGGGGCGTCGGAAGATGTGCCCAATGACGTAGCCGCGCCTGCGAGCGTCGCGCCGGCGGCTGTGAAATCCTGAGCCAATCCTGAGCCACAAAAGAAAACCGGTTCGCAGCCGTTGCGCGCCTCATGAGCGCGCCACGCACCGCGAACCGGTCGTCGCTTCAGGTAGAAAGCGGATGAAACCGCGGGCCAAGGGTATTGGCCGCGTGAAGCGCGGGCCCCGACCGGCCGATCGGGTGCTCGCGCTTCGTCGCTCCACGAGGGAGCGAGCAAATCATGCTTAGAAGCGGTGACGCAGACCCACCGTTGCGGCGACCTGGTTCTGCGAGGTCGACGGCGACAGCGTGTTGATCATCGCAACGTTCGCGCCGGCATCGCCGAGTTCGCCCGATGCGTGCTGGTACACGGCGCCCGCGTAGACGTCGGTGCGCTTCGAGAGCGAGTAGTCAGCCGTCAGCGAAACCGTGTGCCACTTCGGATCGCCGCCGCCGTTCGAACCCGTGACCTTGCCGTCCGTGAACGTGTACGACGCGTTCAGTGCGAGAGCCGGCGTGAGCGCGTAGGCGCCATTCAGCTCGAAGTTGTCGAGGTGCAGGTTCGTGCCCGTCGGGATCGAGAACGTGTTGCCGCCCTGGCCGCCAGCGATCAGGTCCTGGTACTGCGTGTGCGTCCACACGAAGCCGACCGTTGCCGGGCCGTAGTTGTAGTTCACGCCTGCGCCGAACGTGCGTTGCGTTTCAGCCGAGAGGTTGAAGTTGTTGCCGTTCGAAGCCGAATTCGCGCCATTGGCGTTCTGGTTCGTCCGCGAGTTGTTCATCTGCAGGTAGGCAGCCGCGAAGTTCAGCGGGCCGTTGCCGTACGATGCGCCAGCGCTCCATGCGCGGTTGTTCGCGAACTGGCCAGCGTCGTTGCTGAAGCCGTACATGCCGCCGAACTTGAAGCCCTGGTAGTTGACGCTCTGGTACTTGACCGCGTTCTTGATCGAGAACGAGTGGTCGAGGTTGTCGTTGTCGAACGGGTGAGCGGCGAGGTTGTTGCCGTAGCCCGAGCCGGTTTCCGACAGCGGGGCGAGGTAGTCGACCATCGAGTCATACTGGCGGCCGAGCGTCAGCGTACCGAAGCGATCGCTCTGCAGACCGACGAACGCCTGACGGTTGAACATCGTGCCGCTCTCGGTGTCCTTGCCGTTGTTCAGGTTGAAGCCGTTTTCCAACGTGAAGATCGCATGCAGACCGCCGCCCAGGTCTTCGCTGCCTTTCAGGCCGAAGTACGTGTCGCCGACGGTGCCGCTACCCTGGTTCCATGCGGCGTGGCCGCCTGCATTGTTCGCGTAGACGATACCCGCATCCAGTGCGCCGTAGAGAGTAACGCTGCTTTGTGCGTGAGCGGAGGCTGCGAATGCGCCGAGGACGCCCGCGATAATCAAAGTATTCTTCATGACTTTCCTTATGACATTCAGACCGCGCTGAAGTGGCTCCGGGTATTGGAGCCACACCGGCAATCCCGGGCGAAGTCTACGTGTCAAAGGCTTTAAATCGCTTCGGCAAACGCTGTAACAGATATTTGCTAAATCTGGAAATATCGAATGAAAATCCCGTAAGTCCTTGTCTGACATAGGAAATGCGGAGTAACGCACAGATCAGCCCGAATAGGCCGTGTGGCAATCACGCGACGCCCGGATCAGTGCAGGAATTCGATTATTGTGGAAATCGGCTTAATTGCCGGGTATTTTCTTCGATTAAAATTTCGTCGATCAGTGAAACTTTATCACAGCAATACCGGTCTTATCGCGCGCGTGCATTATTGCTATATACGGCGATTATTATTGCATGAAACAACGATTATCAAACACCGGGTTTTAGGCCTCCTCTGCGGTGCCCGTCATCCCCCTCGCGCGGCACGCGCGCGGGCGCGAGCGCGCGCATCCGTTAAAATCCCGAAACGCTCGCGTGCATAGCGCGCGCACCACCCGCATCGACGCCACTTCTACCGAACGGCCGCGTCGCCCTCACCCGTCCGGCGCGAGACCCCGTCATGACAAACAAAGCCACTGCAACGCCCTTTAGCGAGCTGCCGCTCGCGCCCGCCACGCTCGCCAACCTCACGCGCCTCGGCTACGTCGACATGACGCCGATCCAGGCGGCGAGCCTGCCCATTGCTTTCGCGGGCCACGACCTGATCGCCCAGGCCAAGACCGGCAGCGGCAAGACCGCGGCGTTCTCGCTCGCGCTGCTCTCGCGTCTGGATGCACGCCGCCAGGACGTGCAGGCCATGATCCTCTGCCCGACGCGCGAGCTGGCCGACCAGGTCACGCAGGAAATCCGCCGCCTCGCGCGCGCCGAAGAGAACATCAAGGTGCTCACGCTGTGCGGCGGCACGCCCATGCGTCCGCAGGCGGCGAGCCTCGAACACGGCGCGCACATCGTCGTGGGCACGCCAGGCCGCATCATGGACCACCTCGAGCGCGGCAACCTCGCGCTCGGAGCGCTCAACACGCTGGTGCTCGACGAAGCCGACCGCATGCTCGACATGGGCTTCTTCGACGACATCGCCACCGTGGTCCGCCAATGCCCCAAAGAGCGTCAAACGCTACTCTTTTCGGCGACCTACCCCGAAGGCATTGCGAAGCTGAGTCAGCAATTTCTTCGCAATCCGAAGGAAGTCAAGCTCGAAGAGCATCACGACGACAGCAAGATCCGCCAGCGCTTCTATGAAGTGACGGAAGACGAACGGCTGCACGCCGTGGGCATGCTGCTCAATCACTACCGCCCCGTGAGCACGCTCGCGTTCTGCAACACGAAGCAGCAATGCCGCGATCTGCTCGACGTGCTGCGCGCGCAGGGCTTTCACGCGCTCGCGCTGCACGGCGAGCTCGACCAGCGCGAGCGCGACCAGGTGCTGATCCAGTTCGCCAACCGCAGCTGCTCGGTGCTAGTGGCGACCGACGTGGCCGCGCGCGGCCTCGACATCGCGCAGCTCGAAGCCGTGATCAACGTGGACGTCACGCCGGACCCCGAGGTGTACGTGCACCGCATCGGCCGCACGGGCCGCGCCGACCAGGACGGCTGGGCGCTCAGCCTCGCGAGCATGGACGAGATGGGCCGCGTGGGTGGCATCGAGCAGGCGCTCAAGCGCGAAGTCGAGTGGAGCCCCCTCGCGGCACTGAAGCCCGCCAGCAACGAGCCGCTTTTGCCGCCGATGGAAACGCTGCAGATCCTGGGCGGGCGCAAGGAAAAGATCCGTCCCGGCGACGTACTGGGCGCGCTCACCGGCGAAGCAGGCTTCAGTGGCGCGCAGATCGGCAAGATCAACGTGACCGATTTTTCGACCTACGTGGCCGTGGAGCGCAGCATCGCGCGTGACGCGCTGCGCAAGCTCAACGCGGGCAAGGTCAAGGGCAAGAAGGTCAAGGCCCGCATGATGGACGAATGAACTGACGAATCATCCGCGCCGGGTGCGCACGCTGCTTGCGCGCCCGCACTGCACCGCGCGTCAGTGACCCCGCGTTCAACCTGATCAGGAAAGCCATGAAACAAACGCTCAGAATCGATTTCGTCTCCGACATCGCGTGCCCGTGGTGCGCAATCGGCCTCTCGTCGCTGAATCTCGCGCTCGAACGTCTGCGTGACACCGTCGATGCGCAGATCGTCGTGCATCCGTTCGAACTGAATCCGCAGATGGGCCCGGGCGGCGAATCCGTGGTCGAGTATCTCGGCAAGAAGTACGGCCGCACACCCGAGCAGATCGCCGAGACGCAGGCCATGATCCGTGAGCGCGGTGCGAGTGTCGGCTTCGCGTTCGGGCCGCGTGAGCACATCTACAACACGTTCGACGCGCATCGTCTGCTGCACTGGGCCGGCATCGAAGGCAAGCAACTGGCGCTCAAGCTCGCGCTGTTGCGCGCGTATCACGGCGAGGGCAAGGACACGAGCGACCACGCGGTGCTCGTCGCGGCAGCGCAGTCCGTGGGGCTCGACGCCGATCAAGCGCGCGAAATTCTCGCGAGCGGCCAGTATGCCGACGAGGTGCGCGCCGAAGAGCACGAATACCAGGCGGCGGGCGTCCAGTCGGTGCCGGCGATCATCTTCAACCAGCAGTATTTGATCAGCGGCGGCCAGCCCGTCGAAACCTTCGAGCAAGCCATCCAGCAGATCCTGGCCGAGAGCGCCAAGGCCTGAAGCCCCCGTGCGGCGCGGCCTCGCGCCCGCGAGAGTGCCGCTTTCAAGGGCCGCCGCGCCGTCGTTCAGGCGCCCGGCAAAGCGCCGATGCCGGCCGCCGCCTCGCGGGCGTGTAAACTAGCGGGTTTTTTGCCCAGGTGGAAAAGTGCTAGCCCCGCAACGCCTCGCGTTGAGCGGCCCGACGCTCGTTCGCTTACTTGCCCGCTTCGGCAACGCCGAAGTGCCCGAATCCCGGCAATCGATCTCGGACCATCTGAGCCAGTGGCTCGGCTGGACGGACGCCATCGCGCTTTCGACGGCGCTGAGCGCTCAAACGCCGGGCGGCGAGCCAGCAACGCGCGTAGGCGCCAGCGCCGAACAAAGCCAGAGCGAGCGCGTGCGCGCGGCGCTCAGAAAGGCCATTTCGGGTGAAAGCGCGCCCGCGCGGCGCGATGGACGCCGCACGCAGGCCGCCAGCCAACCAGCCGATGTGGAACCCGATTTCGCGGATTTCCGCCAGCGCTACCTGGCTCTGCAGCAGGCGATGGAGACTGACATCGCCATGCTGCGCGCCCGTTTGCGCGCTGCGCTGGCCGCCCGCGCGCCTGCGCTCGCGCGCCTGGCGACGGTAGATGCCGTGATGGAACAGGCGCTCGGCGCGCGCGAGCGCAGCCTGCTCGCCGGCGTGCCGGCGCTGCTCAGCGCGCATTTCGAGCGGCAGCGCGCGGCGGCGGTAGCCGCGCAATCCGCCGGCGGGTCTGCCGCAGAAGGCGCGGCGCCTCACGCCTGGCTCGCCGGCTTTCGCAAAGATATGCAGAGCGTGTTGCTCGCCGAACTTGAGATTCGGTTTCAACCGGTGGAGGGGCTGCTTGCCGCCCTTCGCACCAGCTAACCCAAACGCTATGTCCCGCGCTATGTCCCGATTTCGCATTGAACCTGTTGTCTTCGTCGTGGGTCTCGCCGCCGTGTGCTGGATCGGCGCCGGCTACGCGGTCACCAACCCGCTTGCGAGCGCCGTCACGCTGCTGATCGGCGCGTGCTATGTCGCGGGCGCCTGGGAGCTCTATCGCTTTCAGCAGGCCACGACCACGCTCGCCCAGGCGCTCGCGCAGCTGAACGCGCCGCCCGCGCGCCTCGCCGGCTGGCTCGATACGTTGCATCCGGGCCTGCGCAACGTGGTGCGCGCGCGTATCGAAGGCGAGCGCGCGGCCCTGCCGGGCCCGGCGCTCGCGCCCTACCTCACGGGCCTGCTCGTGCTGCTCGGCATGCTCGGCACGCTGCTCGGCATGGTCGTCACGCTCAAGGGCACGGGCGCGGCGCTGGAAAGCGCCACCGACCTCGATGCCATCCGCGCCTCGCTCGCCGCGCCTGTGAACGGCCTCGGCTTCGCGTTCGGGACCTCCATCGCGGGTGTGGCCACCTCCGCCATGCTCGGCCTGCTCTCCGCGCTGTGCCGCCGTGAGCGCATCGAGGCCGCGCAGCAGCTCGACGTCAAGATCGCGACGACGCTGCGCGCCTTCTCGCCGGCCCATCAGCGCGAAGCCTCGTTCAAGCTGCTGCAGCGCCAGGCCGACGCCATGCCCGCGCTGGTCGACAAGCTGGGCGCGCTGATGACGCTGATCGAGCGCCAGGGCGCCGCGCAGCACGAACAGCAGATCGCGACGCAACAGGCCTTCGCCGCGAACGCGGAAGCCGCCTGGAGCCGCCTGGCGGCTTCGGTGGGCCAGTCGCTCAAGTCGAGCGCCGCCGAAAGCGCACGCGCCGCGGGCGCGGCGCTGCAGCCCGTGGTGGAAGCGACCATGACGGGCCTCGCGCGCGAATCGGCGTCGATGCAGGGTGCGCTCACGCAGGCGGTGCAGCAGCAGCTCGAAGGGCTCGCAAGCGGCTTCGAGGCATCGACGGCGAACGTCGCCGAGATCTGGAACCGCGCGCTCGCGCAACACCGCCAGACCAACGAGGCGCTTGCCGCCGACCTGGGCGGCGCGCTGGAGCACTTCAACGCAAGCTTCGAGCAACGTGCCGCGGGGCTGCTCGACGGCGTGTCGACGCGCTTCGAGCGTGCATCGGGAACGATGTCGCAGGCTTGGCAGGCGGCGCTCGAACAGCATGAGCGCGCCGGCGAAAAGCTCGCTGCGGGCAACCAGCAGGCGCTCGCCACGGCGGCGGCAACGTTCGAACAGCACTCGGCGTCGCTGCTGCGTGCGGTCGACGAGTCCCATGCGGACTTGCAGACGAAGCTAGGCGCGCGCGACGAAGTGCGGCTCGCAAGCTGGGCCGAAGCGCTCGCGACAGTGGCCGCCACGCTGCGCACGCAGTGGGAAGCCACGAGCGCGGTTTCGGCGCAGCGTCAGCAGGAAATCTGCGCGACGCTCGCGCAAACCGCGAACGATATCGCCGCACAATCGCAGCAGCATGCGAGCAAAACGATTGCCGAAATCGATCGTCTTGTTGATGCCGCTTCGGAAGCGCCGAAGGCTGCCGCGAACCTGCATGCGGAAATTTCAGCGCGCGACGATCAACGCATCGAAACGTGGACTGCATCGCTCGCGACGATGGCCGACGGGCTGCGTAAAGCGTGGGAAGAAACGAGCGCTGCCACCGCGCAGCGTCAGCAGGACATCTGCGCGACGCTCGCGCAAACCGCGAACGATATCGCCGCCCAGTCGCAGCAGCATGCGAGCAAGACGATTGCCGAAATCGATCGTCTCGTTGATGCCGCTTCGCAAGCGCCGAAGGCTGCCGCGGACCTGCATGCGGAAATTTCAGCGCGCGACGATCAACGCATCGAAGCATGGACTGCATCGCTCGCGACGATGGCCGCCGGACTGCGCAAAGCGTGGGAAGAAACGAGCGCCGCCACCGCGCAGCGTCAGCAGGAAGTCTGCGCGACGCTCACGCAACACGCGAACGACATCGCCGCACAATCACAGCAGCACGCAACGAATACGATCGCCGAGATCGATCGTTTGGTACAAGCCGCGGCAGAAGCGCCGAAGGCCGCCGCGAGCCTCCACACGGAAATCTCCTCGCGCGACGAGCAACGTCTCGAAGCATGGACTGCAACGCTAGCCACGATGAGCGCCGCATTGCGCGAGCAATGGGAAGCAACGAGCGCGGCCACCGCGCAGCGCCAGCAGGAAATCTGCGAAACGCTCGCTCAGACCGCCAGCGACATCACCGCGCAATCGCAGGCCCATAACGCCAGCACGATCGCGGAAATCGGCAGCCTCGTGCAGGCGGCGTCGGTCGCCCCGCAGGCCGCGGCCGAAGTCGTCGGCGAACTGCGCCAGAAGCTCTCGGACAGCATGGTCCGTGACACCGCGATGCTCGACGAGCGCAATCGCCTGCTCGCCACACTCGAAACGCTGCTCGACGCCGTGAACCGCGCCTCCACCGAGCAGCGCTCGGCGATCGACGCGCTCGTCTCCACGTCGTCGGATCTGCTTGAGCGTGTGGGCGGCCAGTTCAGCGCGAACGTCGAAGCGGGCAGCGGCAAGCTGGGCGCGATCGCCGCGCAGGTGAGCGGCAGCGCCGTCGAAGTGGCGAGCCTTGGCGATGCGTTCGGCGCGGCCGTGACCGTGTTCGGCGAATCGAACGACAAGCTCGTGGCGCATCTGGAGCGCATCGAGGCCGCGCTCGACAAGTCGCTCGCGCGCAGCGACGACCAGCTCGCCTACTACGTGGCGCAGGCGCGTGAAGTCATCGATCTGAGCATGCTGTCGCAGAAGCAGATCGTCGAGAACCTGCAGCAGCTCGCCAGCCAGCGCGCCACCGCCGGAGTGGATGCGGCATGAACGACGAAATCGACGGCGGCGCGGCCCCCGCCGCGCCGGTCTGGCCCGCGTTCGCCGACCTGATGTCGGTGCTGCTGGGCGCGTTCCTGCTGATCCTCGTCGGCGTGGTCGGCATGCAGCTGGAACTGTCGAGCCGGCTCGCGAACGAGGTGAAACAACGCAAGGCCGAAACCGAGCGCCGCAAGACGCTCGAAGAAGCGCTCGCGGGCCCGCTCGCGGCGGGGCGCGTGACGCTCGTGAACGGCCGCATCGGCATTAGCGGCAGCGTGCTGTTCGCGCTGAACTCGGATCAGTTGACGCCGCAGGGCCGCGATCTGCTCAAGAGCCTCGCCGGGCCGCTCACGGCGTACCTGAAGAGCCGCGATGAAATCCTGATGGTGAGCGGTTTCGCCGACGACCAGCAGGTGCACGCAGGCAACCGCCGCTTCGCCGACAACTGGGAGCTTTCGGCCGAACGCGCGCTGACGGTCACGCGCTCGTTCATCGACGCGGGCGTTCCCGCGTCGTCGGTGTTCGCGGCCGCGTTCGGCTCCGAACAGCCAGTGAGCGCCAACACCGACGAGACCGGCCGCGCGAAGAACCGCCGCGTGGAGATCGCGCCGGTGCCGCGGCCGACCGTCGGCGAGGCCAAGCATGGTCAATGATGGGCTCCCGCAGTCCGCCCCTGACGCACGCGCCCTGCTCGACGCCTGGCGGGCCCGTGGCGCGGACCAGCTCGACCCGGTGCGCTTTCATTTCATCGAGGCGCTGGAGCGCCGCGCGGCCGCACATGCGGGCGACGCGCGACGGCTCATCGACGCGCGACTCGCGCAATTGCTCAACGCCTTCGCCGACGACCTCGCGCGCGAGGCATCGAAAATCACGCACGGGCTCAGCGACGATACGCAGAGAAGCGAACTGGGCCGCCTCGTCGATTCGCTCGCGCGCGCGGAGCCGGCACAACCGGCAACGCGGGTGCGGCACGAGCCGGACCCGGAGCTGGTGGAATACTTCCGGCAAACGTGGTCGCGCGTGCGCTCCGAAAAGCAGTTGCGGCAGTCGCTGGACCAGGTGCCCAGAAACGCCGGGCCGCTCAATTCGAGCAGCCTCGTCCATCGCGCGCTCTCGCTCATGCGCGAGCTGTCGCCGGGGTATCTGCAGCAATTTCTCGCCTATGCCGATGCGCTTTCGTGGCTTGAGCAGTTGAATGCGAGTGTGGCGGTTGCGGCGCCGGTGAAGGAAGCGCCGCGTGCTTCGTCAGCGAAGAAAGGGGCGCGCAAGGCGCGTTAGCGCCCTCACCCCGCCTTGCGCCGCGCCCTCACCGCCTGCGCCAATCCATCGAGCACCGGCGCCGTCTGCGCCCAGCTGATGCACGCATCGGTGATCGATACGCCGCGCTTGAGCGGCACGCCCGGCTTCTGGTCCTGGCGCCCCTCTTCGAGATGGCTCTCGATCATCACGCCGATAATGCGCTTGTCGCCACCCGCGAGTTGCTCGCCGATATCGCGCGCCACGTCGATCTGACGCTGATGCGCCTTGTTCGAGTTCGCGTGCGAGCAGTCGATCATGACCTGCTCGCGCAGCCCCGCCTTCGCAAGCGATGCGCAGCACGCCGCCACGGAAGCCGCGTCGTAGTTCGGCCCGCTCTTGCCGCCGCGCAGGATCACGTGGCAGTCGTCGTTGCCGCGCGTTTCGAAGATCGCGGCCATGCCCATCTTCGTCATGCCCATGAACGCGTGGCTCGCGCGCGCCGCCACGATGGCGTCGCTCGCTACTTGCACGCCGCCGTCGGTCCCGTTCTTGAAGCCGATCGGGCATGAGAGGCCGGAAGCCAGCTGCCGGTGGCTCTGGCTTTCGGTCGTACGCGCGCCGATCGCGCCCCACGCCACGAGGTCGGCGATGAATTGCGGGCTCAGCAGATCGAGGAATTCCGTGGCCGTGGGCAGGCCGAGCGCGTTGATGTCGAGCAGGAGCTGACGCGCCGCGCGCAAGCCCTCGTTGATGCGGAAGCTGCCATCCAGACGCGGGTCGTTGATATAGCCCTTCCAGCCCACCGTGGTGCGCGGCTTCTCGAAGTACACGCGCATGACGACCAGCAGATCGTCCTTGAGCGTGTCGGCCTTCGCCTTGAGGAGCCGCGCGTATTCGATAGCCTGATCGTGGTCGTGGATCGAGCACGGCCCCACCACCACGACGAGCCGGTCGTCGCGCTGCGCGAGCACTTCGGCGATCTCGCCGCGGCTCGTTTCAACGAGCGTTTGCGTTTCCTGCGGCACCGGCAGCTCGTCGAGCAGCAGCGCGGGCGAAATGAGCGGACGCACGGCGCCGATGCGGGTGTCGTCGATGCGGGTCGTGTCCTGGGTGGCGTCGGCCACGCCGACTTCCTGGTCGTGCTGCGGATTGTCGATACGGCTCAAGATGTTCTCCAACTGCGCCTTTGACGCGCGCATCATGCATGTGTGGGGGATGAATGCGCGATTATCGCATCCGGCGCGCCAGCGGCATCCCAAAACGTCATCCTGAAACGAAACGAGGCGGCCCGAAGACCGCCTCGCATGAGGACCATTGCACCGCGCGCGTCGATTCAGCGCGCCGTGCCTCCCATCGGATACCCCTTGCCCGCGAGGCGCCGCGCGATGCGCACGAGCGCAAACCACTGCTGCGCGAGCAACCCTTCGCCATAGTTGGCGCCCTGGCCGTGCGGCGCGGGCAACTGGTCGCGAATGCCGGTGGGCTCATGCGCCTTGTTCCACGACGCCGTGCGGAACATCACGTCCCACCACGGAAACAGCACGCCGAAGTTGCAGCCATAGCGTGTGCCTTCGTGGCCGTAGCCGATCGCATGATGGCGCCGATGAAACGCCGGGCTCACCACGATGCGCTCGAGCAGCCAGCCCAGGTCGAGCCGCGCATTCACGTGTTGCACGCTCTGCATGAAGTTGCTCACGGCCACGAGCACGACGAATTGCGAGGGCGGCACGCCGATAAAGAGCGAGATGCCCGCAAAGAACGCAGCCTGAACGATGTCGTCGAGGAAATGGTTGCGATCGTCGCACCACAGCGACATCTGCTGCTGGCTGTGATGCACGGCGTGCAGTTCCCACCACACCCCGAAACGATGCTGCCAGCGGTGATACCAGTAGCCCGCGAAGTCGAGCACGACGAGATAGATCAGGAACGACACGAGCGGCTTGTCGGTCACGCCGGGCCAGAGGCTATCCACGTCGATGTTCGGCACGTTGTGAATCGCTATCAGGCTCTGCCAGTGATTGAACAAGGGCGTGAGCAAAAAGAAGAACGCGATGTTCAGAATGCCGAGCTTCGCGATCCACGTGTACCAAACGTCGGCGCGCAACGCCCGGCGATCGCCCCAGTCTTCCGCGGGACGCAGGGCTTCGAGCGGGCGCAGCAGCAGATACGAGGCGCAGATCTGCAGCACGCCCACGATCACCCAGTAGAGTGCGTCGTAGGTGTCCTCGTCGTAGCCCATCAGGCCGATCTTGTAGAAGATCGGCTGCACCACGTCCACGTAGACGAGCGTCTGCAGCCACGAAACGAGGTTATCGGCCTGCGAAAGCAGCGTATCGAGCATCGAGACTCCCCAATCAATCCGGGTTCGGCGCGTACACCGGCGCGCTGTTCGCAAAGTAGATGCCGTGCGGCGAGCGGCCCACTGCGATCGTATCGATCAGCTTGCGCGTGGTCAGATCGATGACGCCCACGTGCTTCGCGAAGCGGAACGTCACCCAAAGGTAACGCTTGTCTGCCGAAAGCTCCATGTCGTCGGGACCGGGACGCAGGCCCGTGATGTCGGCAACCTTGGTGAGCGTCGTGTAGTCGAGAATGCTGATCGTGCTCTCCACGCGATTGGACACGGCGATATGTTTGCCATCGTCCAGATTGCGGAAGTTATGCGCGCCGCGTCCAGTCTGGATCTTTTTCACGACCGTGCGGTTGTGCCAGTCGACCACGGCCACGTTGTCCTCGCCCGTCATGCCGACGAGCAGATACTTGTCGCCGGGCGTCATCCACAAGCCCGCGGGCGTGTTGCCCACTTGCAGCTTCCAGAGCACCGTTTGCGTCGGCAGATCGATCGCGGCCACTTCGCCCGTGTCCTGCAGCGTGACGAACGCCGTTTTGTTGTCGGAGGCGAACGTGATGTGGCTCGGCGTTTTCGCAAGCGGAATGCGCTTGGCGATCGTGAGGTTCTGGCCGTCGTAGTGGTAGACGTCCACGCGGTCGAGACGCAGACCTGCCGTCACGAACCATTTGCGGTCGGGCGAGAAGCCGAGCTGATACGGATCTTCAATGCCTTCCAGGCGGCGCTGTATCTGCCCCGTATGCGGGTCGAGGAACAGCAGGTCGTTCGACACCGAATCGGCGACGATGAGCGACTTGCCATCGGGCGTGATCATCAGGTGATGCGGCTCCTTGCCCGTGGGCTCGGTGCCGACCACGGTGCGGCTCGCCTCGTCGATGAGCGAGAGCTTCGCCTCGCCCGAGTCGAGCACGATGACCTTGTCGTCGGCGTGGGCGAGCGCGCCCCACGCGAGGCCGCCCAACAGCAGCGCAGTCGCGAACGGTTTTTTCATACGGACCGGTGTATGCGAAAAGATCGGGAATTCAGGCATTTCGTAAGGGAAAGAGAGCAGCGAAGGCGCGCCGCGCCGGTTTGTGCTGAGATAGCGCCAAGGCAGGCGCGCGGATTGCCTGCTTAACGCATGACGGCCCGATTCCGATGACGCCTGTGCAACGCATTTGCCTAATTTGCCGCATTTGCCGCATTTGCAATTGCTTCGCGCGAGGGTCATGGCGATGGGCTGCGCATACAGACTCTTTCTCGTGCGAGAAGTTGCATGGATCATCGCGCCCGCGACGACCGCGCTGGTAGCGCGGACACAAGCATACGCGCGCCTGGCGGCCTCACCCGCAGCACGGCCGCCGCGGTGCGCGAAGCGCTGGAAGGACGCCGCCGCGGCGTCGCCCTTCTGCTGCCGCTTGCGGGTCCGGCCGTGGTCATTTCCGTCGCCTATATCGACCCCGGCAATATCGCGACCAACATTCAGGCCGGCGCGCGCTACGGCTACGCGCTGCTGTGGGTCGTGCTGCTCGCCAACGTCATCGCCATGCTGTTCCAGGGGCTTTCCGCGAAGCTCGGCATCGCCACGGGGCGCAATCTCGCCGAACTGTGCCGCGACAGCCTGCCCGCGCCGCTCGTGTGGCTCATGTGGATCGTGAGCGAAATCGCCGCAATGGCCACCGACCTCGCCGAGTTCCTCGGCGGCGCGATCGGCCTTGCGCTTCTCTTTCATCTACCGCTGCTCGCGGGCATGGCGGTGAGCGCCGTCGTCACCTACGCGCTCTTGTTCCTCGAGCGCGCGGGCTTCCGGCCGCTCGAACTCCTGATCGGCGCGCTCGTGGGCGTGATCGGCATTTGCTATGTTCTGGAGCTTTTCATCACGCCGATCGCGTGGCCGAGCCTGCTGCGCCAGCTCGCCACGCCACGCCTGCCCGACACGCAAGCCGTGACGATCGCGGTAGGCATCATCGGCGCAACGGTCATGCCGCATGCGCTTTTTCTGCATTCGGGGCTCACCCAGGCGCGCGTGCTCGCGCGCAACGACGCCGAGCGCAAGCGCCTCGTGAAGTTTTCTAACGTCGAGGTCGTGGTCATGCTTTCGCTGGCCGGGCTCATCAACATGGCGATGGTGGTGATGGCTTCCGGCGCGTTCCATCAGGGCTATGCCGATGTCGCCGAAATCGAAACGGCCTACCGCACGCTTGCCCCGCTGCTGGGCGCGGCGGCCGCCAGCATCTTCCTCGTCTCGCTGATCGCCTCCGGCATTTCGAGTTCCGTAGTGGGCACGCTCGCGGGGCAGATGATCATGCAAGGCTTCGTGAATTTTCGAATTCCGCTTTGGCTGCGCCGCGCGGTGACGATGGTGCCGAGCTTCGTCGTGGTGGCCATGGGCGTGAACGCCACAGAGGCGCTCGTCATGAGTCAGGTCGTGCTGAGCCTCGCCCTTCCGTTCCCGATGGCCGCGCTCGTGTGGTTCACGTGCCGCCGCGACGTGATGGGGCCCCATCGTAATCGCGCGCTCACGGCGGCGGGAGCCGTGGCCGGCGCGGTCGCGGTGCTCTCCCTCAATCTCGCGTTGGTGCTCGCGACCTTCGGCGTGACGGTGCCTGGGCTCGGTTAAGGATCAGCCGACTGCCACGCGATGCATGGATGAACGGCCGGTCGGTTTATCGCCGAAGCAGTCTCGCGCAACGCCTCGTTCGCGCCATGCGTGCAAACTCGCGCGAAACCATGCACCATTAGCGTTTTCGCCGCGCCCCGCTCTTGCGACGGGCGCGGGTTCTGCAACCGCGCGCCAACGGTCTAACGGTCGTGCCCAACATCGTTACCCGAGCGCGCGTCACCTCCGACCTGCCATGACGAATCAGCCTGCCCAAGCCTTGCCCGAACAGCCCGTCGACATGATCATTTTCGGCGGCGGAGGCGACCTGGCCGCGCGCAAACTGCTGCCCGCGCTCTACATGGCGCACCTGCACGGCAACCTGCCGCCGGAAACGCGCATCATCGCCGTGGGCCGCAAGAACTGGACGATCGACGACTATCGCAAGTTCATGGAAGAGCAGTCGCGTCCGTTCATCGACGCGAAAGCGTTCGACGCGCAAGCGTGGGACCGCTATCTGAACCTGTTCCAGTACGTGATCATCGACGTGAACGATCCCGCCACTTACGCGCACCTGAAGACGGCGTCGCGCGAGCATGCGCTGCGTGTGTTCTATCTCTCCACGTCGCCCGAACTGTTCACGACGATTTGCGACAACCTCTCGGCAGGCGGTCTCCTCGACAGCAGTTCGCGCGTCGTGCTCGAAAAGCCGCTCGGCCACGATCTCGCCTCGGCGCAGGAGATCAACGAGTCGGTGGGCCGGCATTTCGGGGAATCGCAGATCTACCGGATCGACCACTATCTGGGCAAGGAGACGGTGCAGAACCTGATGGTGCTGCGCTTCGGCAATCCGATCTTCGGGCCGCTGTGGCAGGCGCCGTACATCCGCAGCGTGCAGATCACGGTGGCGGAAACCGTGGGTGTGGGCAGCCGCGCGGGCTTCTACGATCACACGGGCGCGCTGCGCGACATGGTGCAGAACCACCTGCTGCAGCTGCTATGCATCGTGGCGATGGAGCCGCCCGTTTCGCTCGACCCGGATGCCGTGCGCGACGAAAAGCTCAAGGTGCTGCGCTCGCTGCGCCCCATGTCGCTCGCCGACATCGCGCGCGACACCGTGCGCGGCCAGTATGCGGCGGGCGCCGTGGACGGCCAGCCGGTGAGGGGCTATCTGGAAGAAGAAAACGTGCCGACCGACAGCAAGAACGAAACCTTCGTTGCCTTGCGCGCGCACATCAATAACTGGCGCTGGGCCAACGTGCCGTTCTTCCTGCGCACGGGCAAGCGCTTGCAGAAGCGCCAGTCGGAAATCGTGATCGAATTCGCAGACCTGCCGTTCTCGATCTTCCCGAGCGGCCCGCGCCATTACGGCAACCGTCTCGTGATCCAGCTTCAGCCGGAAGAGTCGATCCAGTTGCAGATGCTCGCGAAGGAACCGGGCAGCGGCATGAACATGCTGCCCGTGAGCCTGAATCTCGACCTGCAGCAGGCCATTCCCGAGCGCCGCGCCGAAGCCTACGAGCGTTTGCTGATCGACGTGATCCGCGGCCGTCTCACGCACTTCATGCGCCGCGACGAGCTGGAAGCCGCATGGACGTGGGTCGAGCCGATTCTCAACGGCTGGAAGGAACTGAACGATCGCCCGCGCACCTACACGGCGGGCACGTTCGGGCCGGCGGCATCGTCGGCGCTGCTCGCGCGGGAAAACATGTCGTGGGCCGAAGAGATGTGATGTGAAGCACGCGAGCGCCGCGTCCTATGCGCGGCGTTCGCAGCACGGCGTTACTGGTCGCCCTGATCAGGACGAAAAAGATCGAAGCCGGCGAACACGATCACACCGCTCAGCGCGATCAACGGCACCGAATGGCGCCCGAGAAAAAGAACCGCGGCCGCAAGCCAGGTTGAAATACAGAAAGCGCCGATGCGCCGCATGATGCCACTCCTACTCGTTAATGCCCTTGCTTTAAGGCCCGACCGCCGCGCATAGCGCGGGCCCCACTGCTTCAGCCCAACGTCGCGCGCGCCGTGCGCAGACGCGACACCGTATCGACAAATGCCTCGCCGCCCAGCGTACGCTTCAGGCGGCTCGCGACCGTCGCGCTCGCGGCATTGAGCGCCTCGCGAATCGCAATGGCCTGCGCCGTGGGCACGATCGCCACTTCGCGACCGTCGCCCTCCGTGCGCTGGCGCTCGACATAGCCGCGCGACTCGAGACCGTCGAGCACGCGCGTGGCCGTGGGCCGCGCGATGGAAAGCAGATCCGCCAGTTCGCGCTGCGGCGAACCGGGACGCTCCAGCACGGCGCGCAACATGAAACCCTGCGGTGGCGTGAGCTCGAAGCGCTCGAAGGCTTCCGCCCATTCGCGCTCGAGGCGCCGCGCGAGCGCCGTGGTGTTGAAGTAAAGGCAATGTTCAAACATGCGCACAGGATAATCCAATATAGTTAGCTATGCAACGATATGCACGTGTCCCGCATGCTCGACCTCTGATAAATCAAACACGCAGCGACGGAAATAGAACGATCGGACGAATATGAAGTGCATCCGCTATGATGCGAAGACGCCGCAATCGCGTGGCCGTGCCTGGCCGTCGTCGACAACACTCACGGAGACATCGATGCAAATGCGCTGTTACTGCGTTATCCATCACGGCAAGCCGCTCGAACTGGTCGAGCGCGACGTGCCCGAACCGAAGGGCACCGAAGTATTGCTGCGCGTGAAGGCCGCTGGCCTGTGCCACTCCGATCTGCACATCTGGGAAGGCTATTACGATCTGGGCGGCGGCAAGAAGCTCTCGCTCGCCGACCGCGGCATCAAGCTGCCGCTCACGCCGAGCCATGAAATCTGCGGCGAAGTCGTGGCGCTCGGCCCCGATGCGCAGGCCGCGGCAGAGGCGCTCGCAGCAGGCACGTCGGCAGTCGTGCATCCGTGGATCGGCTGCGGCGAATGCGCGGCCTGCCAACGCGGCGAGGAGAACATCTGCGCGAAGCCGCAGTCGCTCGGCGTGCTGCGCGACGGCGGCTTTGCCGACTACGTGATCGTGCCGCATCCGCGTTATCTCGTGGATCTCGCCGGCCTCGATCCCGTGAAGGCCGCGCCGCTCGCCTGCGCGGGCGTGACGACGTATTCGGCGGTGAAGAAGTTCGGCACGCGCATCCACGAAGGCCCCGTGGTTGTGATCGGCGCGGGCGGCCTCGGCATGATGGCCCTCGAAGTGCTCAAGGCGATGGGCGCGCATGGCGCGATCGTCGTTGACGTGGACCCCGCCAAGCGCGAAGCCGCGCTTGCGGCCGGTGCGCTCGCGGCCATCGACGCGCGCGAGGATGACGCCGTGCAGCAGATCGTCGCGGCAACGGGCGGCGGCGCACGCGCGGTGCTCGACCTCGTGGGCGCGACGCCCACCGTCAAGCTCGCGCTCGACTCGTGCGCGCGCGGCGGCCACGTGGTGATCGTCGGCCTGATGGGCGGCGACCTCACACTCTCGCTGCCCATCATCCCGATGCGGCCGCTGAAGATCGAGGGCAGCTACGTGGGCACGCTGCCCGAGTTGCGCGAACTCGTGACGCTGATGCGCGAAGGCAAGATGCAGCCCTCGCCGGTCTCCACGCGGCCGCTCACGGAAATCAACGAGGCGTTCGAAGCGCTCGTGCAGGGCAAGGTGGTCGGGCGGCAGGTGCTGGTGCCCTGATGACGTTGCGCAAGCGGCCGCCGTTCATGACGCTCGCTTGCATGCCAACGTGTCGCGAACGGCGTCAAACGCCCGACTCGACCGCGTCTTCCCGCACATGCCGCGAGCCCGGCCGCTTCAAGCCGAGATGCTCGCGCAGCGTGCGCCCCTCGTACTCGCTGCGAAAGAGTCCACGCCGTCGCAATTCGGGCAACACGAGTTCGACGAAATCGGTCAGCGAATCGGGCAGCAGCGCGGGCATGACGTTGTAGCCGTCCGCGCCGTAGTTCACGAAACGCTCTTCCAGCGCATCGGCAATCTGCCCTGGCGTCCCAACCACTTGCCAGTGTCCGCGCGCGCCCGCAACGCGCAGGTACAACTCGCGCAGCGTCAGGTTTTCGCGCCGCGCGAGCGTCAGCGTGAGCGCCTGGCGGCTCTTGCTCGCATTGGTTTCCGGCAGATCGGGAATCGGCCCGTCGAGCGGGTAGCCCGATAGGTCGAAGCCGCCCGTCAACGTGGACACCATGGCCAGCCCCACCGCCGGATCGATCAACGCCTGCAGCGCCTCGAACTTCTCGCGCGCCTCGGCCTCGGTGCGCCCGACTATCGGCATCACCCCCGGCATGATCTTCAGATCGCCCGGGTCGCGCCCGTATTGCGCCATGCGGCCTTTCACGTCGGCGTAGAACGCCACGGCGTCTTCCAGCCTCTGCTGCGCGGTGAAGATCACCTCGGCCGTGCGCGCGGCCAGCGCACGGCCGGCCTCCGAAGAGCCCGCCTGCACGACCACGGGTCGTCCCTGCGGCGCGCGCGCCACGTTCAGCGGCCCGCGCACCTTGAAGAATTCGCCACGATGCGCGAGCACATGGCGCTTCTCAGGATCGAAGAAGCGGCCAGCGGCTTTGTCGTGCAGGAAAGCGTCGTCGTCCCAACTGTCCCACAGCCCTTCCACGACGTCGGCGAATTCGGCGGCGCGCTCGTAGCGCGTGGCATGCGCGAGATGCTCGTCGAAGCCGAAGTTGCGCGCCTCGTGCTCGCTCGACGACGTGACGAGATTCCAGCCTGCGCGCCCGCCGCTGATGTGATCGAGCGAAGCGAACTTGCGCGCGATGTGATACGGCTCATTGAAGGTCGTGGAAGCCGTGCCAACGAGGCCGATGTGATCCGTGACCGCCGCGAGCGCCGAAAGCAGCGTGATCGGCTCGAACTGCGCGACGTAGCTGTGCGCGGTGCGGCTCAGGAAGTCGACGTTGTCGCCGCGTGTGCCCGACCCGTCCGCGAGAAAGACCAGGTCGAACTTCGCGGCTTCGGCGATGCGCGCCAGTTCGACGTAATGGCGAAAATCGCTGCCCGCGTTGGCATTCGCATGCGGGTGCCGCCATGCCGCGATATGGTGGCCAGTGGGATAGAGAAAAGCGCCGAGGCGCAGATGACCGCGCCGTGCTCCAGCAGATAGGCTCATGGTGACAGGCGTTGCGCGCGAGAAAAAAGATCCGGCTCATTCTCTTGCTCGCGGCCGCCTGGCGCCACGAAGAAATCGCCACATCGATATGCCTGCGCGCGCAAAACGGCGCGCCTTACGGCGCACCCACGCCCCCATCCCTCTGCAAGCGCTCTGCAAGCCTTGCCCGGCCGGCACGCTTCATCGGTTGAATAACGGCAACGTATGCGCTCAGTTCGCGCCGTTGCTTCAGCGCGAGCTATCGTAAGCTCGACACTGTCCCATTGTTCGTGTCGCCCCGGCGCCGCGCACCGGCCCCGACGATTTCCACTGTGACCATGACGACGCCCCTCGCGCCCGCCCTCGACGATCTCCTGCGCGAAGCCAATGCGCTGTGCGAAACCCACCGCTTCGCCGATGCGCTCGCCTTGCTCGACCCGCACATCGGCCAGCCGCCCGACGACGCCGCGCTCGTTCCCGCACTCCATCTCCTGGCCCTCAGTGCAATGGGCACGGGCGACGCGGCGCGCGCCCAGGCGCTCTGGATGCGCTGCCTCGCGGCGAAGGCCGACTTCGCGCAGGCGTACAGCGGGCTCGCCGCGCTCTTTGCGGCGCTCGGGGTACTCGATCAAGCCCAGGCGCTCTATGAACGGCTGCTGAGCCTTACGCCCGCCGACGCCGACGCACGCAGCAACCTGGGCGTCGTCCTGCAGCGCCAGGCCCGGCATGCTGAAGCTGAAGCCGCGTTTCGCACCGTGCTCGCACAATGTCCCAATCACGCCGATGCGCACTACAACCTCGGCTTGCTGATGCAGGGACAGGGCCGCCGCGCCGAAGCCGAAGTCGCGTTTCGCGCCGCCATCGCCGCGAACGCGCGCCACGCGAAAGCGCATAACGGTCTCGGCACGCTGCTGCAAGAGCAGGCGCGCGGCGACGAAGCCGCCGAGGCCTTTCGCCAGGCGCTGCTGATCCAGCCGCAGTATCCGGAGGCGCTCAACAATCTCGCCACGCTGCTCAAGGCGTCCGGCAAACTCGCGGAAGCCGAACTCGCGGTGCGCCTCGCGCTGCAGATTCGCCCCACTTTCGTGGATGCGCTCAACAACCTGGGTTGCGTGCTCACCGACCTCAAGCGCGTGCCCGAAGCGGAAGCCGCCTTTCGCCAGGTGCTCGTGCTCGCGCCGAACCACGCCGAGGCGCACTACAACCTCGGCGTCGCGCTGCATACGCTCGAGCGGCTACCCGAGGCCGAAGCGGCGTATCGCGAGGCGCTGCGCCGCCTGCCGGGCCGCGTGGAGGCCTATAACAATCTCGCCTGCGTGCTGACGGCGCTCGGGCGCCGCGGCGAAGCGCTCGACGTGCTCCACGAAGCCGTGGCCGTACGGCCCGATTTCGCCGAGGCGCACTTCAATATCGCGAGTCTGGTCAAGGAATACGGCAGGCTCGACGAGGCCGAGGCCGGCTACCGCCGCGCGCTTGCTGCGAACCCCGACTACGGCGATGCGAAATTCCGCCTCGCCACGCTGCTCATCAGCATGGGCCGCTTCGAGGAAGGCTTCGCGCGCTACGAGTGCCGCTATACGATGCCCGGCTTCGTGCATCACGCGACGCAACGTCTGCTGCAGTGCCCGGCCTGGCGGGGCGAGCCGCTCGCTGGCAAGTCGCTGTTGCTGTGGCAGGAAGACGGCCTCGGCGACATGCTGCAGTTCGGGCGCTATGCGCGCGTGCTCAAGGCGCAAGGCGCGGCGCACGTCGCGTTCGCCTGCCAGCCGCCCCTGCACCGGCTCTTTCGCGGCGTGGATGGCATCGACGCCGTGATCGACCATGAAGCCGGCGCGGCAGTGGCCGCCCAGTTCGACTGCTGGGTGAGCCCGATCAGCGTGCCCCACCATCTCGGCACGACGCTTCAGACGATCCCCGCGCCGCTCGCCTATACGCCCGAGCCTGCGCTCGTCGAACACTGGGGCGCGCGCCTCGCCACGCTCGCGCCGGGGCCGCGCATCGGCATCGTCTGGAAGGGCAACCCGAAGCATTTCAACGACGCACATCGCTCGCTGCCAACGCTTGCCGCGCTCGCTCCGCTCTGGAACCTGCCCGGGGTGCAGTTCGTGAGCCTGCAAAAAGGTCAGGGCGAAGACGAAGCGCAGCATCCGCCTGCGAGCCTGCCGCTGCTGCACCTCGGCAGCGACGTGGGCGATTTCGTCGATACCGCGGCGATCATCGCGCAACTCGATCTCGTGATTTGCGTGGATACGTCCACCGCGCATCTGGCGGCGTCGCTCGGCAAGCCGTGCTGGGTGCTGCTGCCGCAGTACGACCTGGACTGGCGCTGGATGCACGAGCGCGAAGATTCGCCGTGGTATCCAGGCACGATGCGCCTGTTCCGCCAGCGCATGAACGAAGCGTGGAGCGCCGTTGTGGAGCGCGTGCGCGCGGCGTGCGCGGAGCGCTTGTGCATTTAAAACGCGCTGGAAAATTCGGGCGATGAGAAAGGCGCTCACGCGCCTCAATCCCAGATGTTGCGGAACGCCACGGCGGCGATCACCGGCACGCACATCACGAGCGGAATGGCGAAGTACGGAATCTCCAGATCGACAACCCACTTGTAGACGATCCAGCCGATACCCAGCGCGAGCGTGAGCACGCCCACGAGCGCGGTGAGGGTGTTTAGCAGCCACGTGGGCGGCTGCTTGCGCGCGGGTTTATTTTCGGGTGACGGGTTCATGGCGGCGGTGACGAAAAGCGAAAACGTCGATGCGGACTGCGCATGTCGCGTATTTTACCCCGCAGCACGTCTTCAGCCTAAGCCTGGCGCAGCGGCCACATTACCTCGCAGGTAATCGATTCCTTGCCCGGCGCGCCCTATTCTCGCAAGCGTTGGCCCACCCTTTCACGCACACGAGACCTGCCATGACCGCCTACGCCATTGCCCATCTGCGCGACGTCGAGCCTTGCCCCGCCATCGTCGAATACCTGGAGAAGATCGACGCCACGCTTGCCCCTTTCGGCGGCCGCTTCATCATTCACGGCGGGCGCGTGGAGCGACTCGAGGGCAAGTTTTCCGGCGATCTCATCATGATCGAGTTCGCGAGCCGCGATGTCGCGCGCGCATGGTATCGCTCAAGCAGCTATCAGGCGATCCTGCCGCTGCGCGCGGAGCACTCGCGCGGCGAAGTGTTCCTGATCGATCAGGTCGAGATGCCGCATCGCGCGACCGATGTGTTGCGTCCCGCTCACGAAAACGGCTCCACAAAGTGAAAGCATTTCGTTAGCCACTAATCGGCGGCGAATGATTTTCGCGCAGCACGTTTGCATAGGAAATTCGTCGCTCGCAAACGTTTTCGCGCGGCTTCACAATTCTTTCTTCATCGACGGCGAAACTGTGCGCGACTCATCCCCACAGAACGGATGCGCACATGAGAATACGCCTTCCCAACCGCGCGTCGACGACCCTGTCGACCGCGGCGATTGTTGTACTCGCAACCATCATGCTCGATGCATGCGGCCCGGGCTACGGCTCGTCGGCGGCTTCGTCGACGCCGGATGCATCGGAAAGCCAGAACGCCGCAACGGCAGCGCAATCGCCATTGGCAAATAGCGCGCGGATAACGCCGTTGCCAACGCCCGACACGAACACGTCGGCGAACGCTTCGGTGAACGCTTCGACAAACGCTTCGGCGAACCCGAGCGCCATACCCGCATATGGCGCGAACGCGGCACCCGCCGCGAACACCACGAGCGATCCCGCGCAAGGCGCGCAGGCCAGCATCGCCGCCGACAGCGACCAGGTCACGCCGGTCATGAGCTACGCGCCTGGCGACAGCGCGCAGACCCAGGCCAGCAACGGCAACGACTCCAGCAGTTCAGCAACGTCCAGCCATTGAAGCACTGCACCCTGTGTGCACCTGTGCCAGCACACCGTCGGGCACGACACTCCAACCTCAAGCAGAAAGGTGAACAACAATGACGTCAACCAGCCGTCGCCGTTTCCTGCAGACCGTCGCGCAGTCGGGCGCCGCCGCCGCAGCGATGACCGTTCTTCCCGAATCGATCCGCAACGCGCTGGCCATTCCGGCCAACTCGCGCACGGGCACGATCCGCGATGTCGAGCACATCGTCGTGTTCATGCAGGAGAACCGTTCGTTCGATCACTACTTCGGCCATATGCGCGGCGTCCGCGGCTATAACGACCGTCTGCCGATTCCGCTGCCGGGCGGCCTGCCGGTGTGGTATCAGCCTTCGAAGGAAGATGCCACGAAGCCGGTGCTGCCGTTCCACCTCGACACGTTCAAGACGAGCGCGCAATGCGTGGGTGACCTCGACCACTCGTGGTACCCGACTCAGTACGCGATCAACAACGGTTTGTACAACCAGTGGCCGCAGTACAAGACCGACATGACGATGGGCTATTACCTGCGCGCGGACATTCCGTTCCACTACGCGCTGGCCGATGCGTTCACGGTGTGCGACCAGTACTTCTGCTCGCTGCCGGGGCCCACGCACCCGAACCGTTCGTATCTCATGACCGGCATGGTCGATCCGACCGGCACGATGGGCGGCCCGCTGCTCGACAACAACGACTTCGTGGACGGCGACGTGCCGCCCACCTACCAGTTGCTTTCGTGGACGACCTACCCCGAGCGCCTGCAGGCCGCCGGCATCTCCTGGCAGATCTATCAGCAGGGCACGAACGGCAACGACCCGCTGAACGGCAACTACGGCACGAACATCCTGCAGAATTTCGCGAACTTCATCAACGCGCAGCCCGGCTCGGCGCTCTACCAGCGCGCGCAAACGGTGCGCACCATCGCCGACCTGAAAAACGACGTACTCCAGAACAATTTGCCGCAAGTCTCGTGGCTGCTGCCGCCCGCGGCGTTCTCGGAGCACCCGAAGTACACGCCGGCCTATGGTGCGGAATACACCTCGCAGATCATCGAAGCACTGACGTCGAACCCCGACGTGTGGAGCAAGACCGTGCTCTTCATCATGTATGACGAGAACGACGGCTTCTTCGACCATATCGTGCCGCCGCAGCCGCCCACGACGTCCACGCAGGGCAAGTCGACGGTGAGCGTGGACGGCGAGATCCACAACGTGGTCAACCCGCTGCGCGGCGGCAAGTACACCGCCGACGGCCTGCCCTACGGCCTCGGACCGCGCGTGCCGATGACGGTCGTCTCGCCGTGGACCAAAGGCGGTTTCGTCTGCTCGCAGGTGTTCGACCACACTTCCGTGATCCGCTTCATCGAAGCGCGATTCGGCGTGCAGGAGCCCAACATCACGGCATGGCGCCGCGCGGTGTGCGGCGACCTCACCACGTGCTTTGACTTCCGCACGCCCGACGCCACGATGCCCTCGCTGCCGGATACGAGCAACTACATGACGCTCGCCGACAACCAGTGCTCGGCCAACTCGGCGCCCACGGTGCCGGCCACGCCGCTGCCGATCGACGCGCAGGAACCGGGCGTGCGCTACGCGCGCGCGCTGCCCTACGAGCTTCATGTAAACGCGAAGCCCGACGCGCGGAACAACACGCTTTCGATCACGTTCGCGAACACGGGCCGCCAGGGCGCGCACTTCTATGTGTACGGCACGAACCGCAGCGACGGCCCGTGGCGTTACACGGTGGAAGCCGGCAAGGCGCTCGACGACACGTGGGATCTGAGCGTGACGAACGGCGTCTACGCGTTCGAGGTGCATGGCCCGAACGGCTTCGTGCGCCGCTTCGCGGGCACGGCCGCGCAATCGGGTCCGGGCAAGTCCGGCCGCGCGCCGGCGCCTGATGTGACTGCGCACTACGACGTGGCCAACGGCAACCTCTTCCTCAAGTTCACGAACTCGGGGACTAGCGTCGCGCACCTCAACGTGACCGACAACGCCTATGGCGCACACGAGCGCAACGTGGTTGTACCGGCGGGCGGGCGCATCGAGGAACCCTGGATCCTCGCTGCGAGCCATCACTGGTACGACCTCACGGTCACGAGCCGCGACGATGCGACGTTCGCCTGGCGCTTCGCCGGACACATCGAGAACGGCCGGCCGAGCATCAGCGACCCCGCGGCCGTCGCACCGGTCACGAAGCTGAGCTGAGCCCAACGCAAGTCACAGCCTTACGATTTCGTTTCTGTTTCCCTATTCGCGGCGCCTTCGGGCGCCGCTTTTTTTTGCCCGTCTGCCCAGGTATTGCGGTTGGGCCGCCCCGCCCGAAACGCATAAAAGCACGGTAAGCGCAAGGAATCGCACTTCAAGGTGCGGCGATTTCACAACCTTACGGGCGGCTTTATGCTTTTTATTGTAGATGCGAATCATTTGCATTACTATTTGCGACGCTTTCGGGTCGATTACGCATCAAGACCACCTTTTCGCCGCATTCATCGCGCTCAATTCACCAGAAAAACATGCACAAACCTGCCGCCGCCCGCCGCTCTCGCCTCGACACCGTTCGTTTCCGTTCATGCGCGCCACGTGCGCGCCGTGCGCAACTGAGTGCCGCGCTGCTGGTGAGTGTCGGCGTCACGTTCACGACGCTCTCCACGTCTGGCTGGGCGCAAGACAGCGCCCCGGCCGACGCGCAAGACAGCACGCCAACCGGGAGCACCAAAGCCCTGCCCACCGTCAAGGTCAGCGCCGCGCGCGACAGCCAGGCGGCCTCGCCCGATCGCGTGAGCGCGGGCGCGCTTGGCAACCGCAGGCAGGTGGACACGCCGTTCTCGACCAACGTGGTGACGACGGAAGAAGGCAAGGATCGCCTCGCCTCCACGGCCAACGACCTCTTCAAGTACGACCCGGCCGTGACCGATGTCGGCAACAACATGACCGGCGAAAATTCGGCGTTCAGCATTCGCGGCTTGCCGGTCGACATGCTCAACGGCGTGAAGGTGGACGGCCAGACCTTCCCCTCGTGGGACACCGAGCTTTCGCTCGAACAGTTCGAGCAGGTCGAGATGCTCAAGGGGCTTTCGGGCTTCATGTACGGCTTCAGCAACCCGGGCGGCATCGTCAACTACGTGCTCAAGCGCCCGACCGACGACCCGTACCGCAGCTTCTCGATCGGCTATCAGTCGGCGGGGGTGTTGAGCCAGAAGATCGACCTGGGCGGTCGCTTCGGCCCGGACAAGCAGTTCGGCTATCGCCTCAATCTCGTGAACGAAGACGGCAACACCGCCGAAGCGAACGGTCACGTGCGCCGCCAGGTGGCATCGCTCGCGCTCGACTATCGCATCACGCCGGACCTCACGTGGACGGTCGACGCGTTCTACCAGAAGCGCAAGATCACCGGCACGCTGTTCGGCATCTACTTCGGCTCCGATGAGAACGGCAATCCGCTAAGCATTCCCGACGCGAGTAAAGTCACGCGCCAGCTCACGCAGCCGCAAAACTGGTACGAAACGGAGATCGCCTCGTTCGGCACCGGGCTCGACTATCGTTTCTCGGAGAACTGGCACGCGAATATCAAGTACCGCTTCGCCAAGGAAAACCGCTACAACTCGGATAGCCTGCTCTCCGTCTTCAACACGCAAGGCGATTACTACAACACGCTCTATGCCGCGTTGACGCGCTACTTCTATCAGAACGTCGATGCCAATGTGCAGGGCAAGTTCAACACGGGCCCGTTCAAGCACGATGTCGTAGTGGGCGCGAGCTATCAGAGCCAGCAAAGCGAATACGACGACAGCGAAGGCTGGAACGACGGCTATTCTCTCGGCATCGGCAACCTCTACGGCAGCACGCTGCTCACGAACGACGCGGTGCATATCGGCGAGGCCCTCTACCGCCACGAGCGCACCACCCAAACCGCGCTCTACGCGAGCGACACCGTGCAATTCACTTCGCGCCTCTCCGCGCTGCTGGGTCTGCGCTATACGCAGTTCCACGACACCACCTACAACCCCGATCAGTCGCAGGCGTCGAGCTATAGCGCGAACCCGGTCACGCCAACCGCTGCGCTCATGTTCAAGCTCGACCCGGATTCGACGCTCTATGCGAGCTATGTCGAAGGCCTGCAGCAAGGCGGCGCGGCGAGCAACACGAACGTCAACTATCCGCAGACCTACGGCCCGCTCAAGAGCCGGCAGTATGAAGTGGGCTTCAAGGCCGACCATCGCGGCTGGGGCGCCAATCTCGCGCTGTTCCGCGTCGATCAGGGCTACGAATACACCAATTCGGCAAACGTCTTCGTGCAAAGCGGTACGAAGCGCTACGACGGCGTGGACGCGAGCGGCTGGCTGCAGGTCGCCAACGACTGGCGCGTGCTGGGCGGCGTGATGTGGCTGGACGCGAAGGCCGTGGACGTGGACGACCCGAGCGTGGAAGGCAAGCGCGTGTACGCCACGCCGCGCTTCACGCTCACCGGCCGCGTGGAATACAACCCGTCATACCTGCGCGCGCTCACGGTCGCGTTCGGCGGCAAATATGTCGGCAATATGGCCGTCGATGCCGCGAACACGCAGTTCGTCCCCGCCTATACGACGTGGGACCTGAGCGCGAAATACGAAACGCAGGTGGCTAGCAAGGACGTCACGCTGCGCGCGGGCGTGAACAACCTGTTCAACCGCCGCTACTGGACCGCGGCGTGGGGCTATTACGTGATGCCGTCCGCCACGCGCACCTTCGTTGCGAACGCAACGCTCGAATTTTGATCCGATTTTTGATCGCTTGATCCGTTTCTTCTCATAGTGTGGTTAAAAAAGGGCCAATGTCTCCAGACGTTGGCCCTTTCCTTATGCACGCCCTGCAGCATCTGCGATCCAGTGGCACAATGGGCGCTCCGCATTTTTCGGCTCCCGCCTGTGCGCATTACCGTGCGCGCGGCGAGAGCCTGTCGTTGAACCGTTGAAAAGGATCGTCCCATCATGAGTTCCAGCGTGAAGCCCTATCCCAACACCCAGATCTACATCGACGGCGCATGGCGCGCCGGCGCGAAGACGATTGCTGTGATCGACCCCGCGACCGAAGCGGAAATCGGCCGCCTGAGCCTCGCGAGCGAGCAAGACCTTTCCGATGCGGCCACCGCGGCCGAGCGCGCTTTCCGCGAATGGCGCAAGGTCTCGCCGCTCGAGCGCAGCAAGCTCATGCGCCGCGCCGCGCAACTGCTGCGCGATCGCGCCGACGACATCGCCGCGATCATGACGCGCGAGCAAGGCAAGCCGTTTGGCGAAGCGAAGCTCGAAACGCTCGCGGGCGGCGACACGATCGACTGGTTCGCCGAAGAGGGCCGCCGCACCTATGGCCGCGTGATCCCGTCGCGTTCGGACGCCGTTCGCCAGATCGTCACGCGCGAGCCGGTGGGCCCGGTCGCCGCGTTCACGCCGTGGAACTTCCCGCTCAACCAGGCCGTGCGCAAGGTGTCGGCCGCCCTCGCCTCGGGCTGTACCGTCGTGCTCAAGGGACCGGAAGAAACGCCGGCCAGCTGCGCAGAACTCGTGAAGGTGTTCGCCGACGCGGGCCTGCCCGCAGGCGTGCTGAACCTCGTGTTCGGCGTGCCTTCGGAAGTGTCGTCGTACCTGATCGCGCATCCGGCGATCCGCAAGATCTCGTTCACGGGCTCGACGCCGGTGGGCAAGCTGCTCGCCTCGAAGGCCGGCGAGCACATGAAGCGCGCCACGATGGAACTGGGCGGCCACGCCCCGGCCATCGTGTTCGCCGACGCCGACGTGCCGCGCGCCGCGAAGCTGCTCGCGAGCGCCAAGTTCCGCAACGCGGGGCAGGTCTGCATCTCGCCTACGCGCTTCATGGTGGAAGACGCCGCCTACGACGAATTCGTCGAGCACTTCGTCGCGACGACGCGCGCGATCAAGGTCGGCAACGGTCTCGAAGACGGCGTGCAGATGGGCCCGCTCGCGAACGACCGCCGCCTCGCGGCAATGGAACGCCTCGTGGCCGACGCGCGCGAACAGGGCGCGAAGGTGCTGACGGGCGGCGAACGCGTGGGCCGCGAAGGCTACTTCTTCGCGCCGACCGTGCTCACCGACGTGCCGCTTTCGGCACGCATCATGAACGAAGAGCCGTTCGGCCCGATCGCGCCGATCTCGCGTTTCTCGAGCTACAAGGACGCGATCGTCGAAGCGAATCGTCTGCCGTACGGTCTCGCCGCGTACGCCTACACGCGTTCGAGCGCGACTTCGGCGGCACTCTCCGACGACGTGGAAACCGGCATGCTGTCGATCAACCACCACGGCCTCGCCCTGCCGGAAACGCCGTTCGGCGGCGTGAAGGATTCGGGTTACGGCTCGGAAGGCGGCAGCGAAGCGATGGAAGCGTATCTCGTCACGAAGTTCGTTTCCGAGCATCGTTGATCGCTTCACGCGCAAACGCGCTTCCTGCGCCACTCACGGTCCGGGAAGCGCGCGCGGATAGTGCGGCAAGCCGTCCGCGAGTTGCACCCAGGCCAGCTTTTGCGAGGTCCAGGTGTGATTCTCGGGCGGCGCATCGTCGGGACGATCGAGGGTGCCCGTCGCCACATCGATCTCGCCCGCGAACGCCGCATGCCGGTAGGTCAGCGGCGTGCCGCAGTCGGCGCAGAACGCGCGCTCGACACCCGGACTCGACACATGCGTTTTCGTTGCGCCCGCAACGAGCCGGAACGCACTCCACGGCACGCTCACCCAGCCGACGAACGGCGCTCCCGAAGCGCGCCGGCAATCCACGCAATGGCACACGGTGCTGCCAATCGGCGCAGCCGAGATCTGGTAGCGGACCTTGCCGCATAAACAGCCGCCTGTCAGCATCGCTCTCTCCTTCGCACACGTGGCCTGGTCAAGGCTCTCAGCGCTGGAAACACGCGCGCCCGAGCATCGTTGCACGATTTCGCTTCGCACATGGAATAAAACGCGGTGACGTGTTGTTGACGCCAGTAACGGCCCTCGAGCCATCGACTGGATCCATCATGCACACACTCGCACACTTTTCGCTTTCGATTGCGTTGCTGCGCGCGCGCACTGGAGCACGCCCGTGAAGCGCGCCTCGATCTGCGTGCCGTGCCGGCTCGCCGCCATCGCGGCGGTGGTGGGTTGCGCCGGCGCGGCTTTTGCATGGACGGCCGGCTGGCTCACGCCGCAACGCCTCACCGCGCCGCATATCATCAACACGTTCGAGTCGAACTACGGCATTCATACGGGCTATCGGCGCAATCACGCCAAGGGGCTGTGCGTGGAAGGCTGGTTCGAAAGCAACGGCAACGGCGCGCAGGTCTCGCGAGCGGCCGTGTTCGCGCCGGGACGCACGCCCGTGATTGGACGCTTCGCGATTCCCGGCAGCAACCCTGCCGCGCCCGATGCGAGTACGCCCGTGCGCAGCATGGCGCTCCTCTTCCAGTTGCAGGACGGCGAGCAGTGGCGCACCGGCATGAATTCCGCACCCATCTTTGTCGTTCGCACTCCGAAGCAATTCTATAGCCAATTGGTCGCCTCGAAACCGGATCCGTCAACGGGCAAGCCCGACCCCACGAAACTCGACGCCTTCTTCCAGGCGAATCCGGAAACGTTGCCGTTCCGCAACTGGCTGAAGGCGCACCCGCCCTCCTCCAGTTTCGCGAACACGGCGTTCTACAGCGTCAACGCGTTCATCGCAACCGATGCCGCAGGCAACCAGCGTGCCGTGCGCTGGCAGACCGTGCCCGAAGTGGCTTATGCACCGCAAACGCCCACAGAAAAGGCCGACCCGAACTTCCTGGCCGACGACTTTTTCACGCGCTTCTCGGCGGGCCCGCTACGTTGGCATCTGGTGCTCACGGTCGCGGCGCCCGGCGACCCCACGAACGACGCCACGCAGGGATGGCCTGCGGACCGCCAGCAGATCGACGCCGGCACACTCGTATTGCAGCGCGCCGAACCGCAGGCCAACGGCATGTGCCGCGACGTGAATTACGATCCGACCATCCTGCCCAACGGCCTGAGGCCTTCCGACGATCCGTTGCTCGCCGCCCGTTCGGCAGCGTATTCCGTTTCGTTCAATCGCCGCACGCGCGAGGAAGCCAACCTCGCACAAACGCATGGAGACGCGCAGCCATGAAACAACCGGGCCAACACTTCAGCGCGCTCCAGCGCCTCTTGCATTGGTCGATGGCAGTCCTGATCATCGCCATGCTGTTCGTGGGCGTCGGGATGGTCGCGACAGTCTCACGGCTGCATGACACCCTGCTCGCGCTCCACCGGCCGCTGGGGATCGCGCTGCTTGCGCTCGTGCTTGTGCGCCTGGCCGTCCGGCTCACGCGCGGCGCGCCGGCTTTGCCCGCCGATCTGCCCATATGGCAGCGCCTTGGCGCGCACGCTTCGCACCTCGTGCTCTATGCGTTGATGATCGCGATGCCGCTGATCGGCTGGTCGATGCTCTCCGCGGGCGGCTATCCGATCGTGATGTTCGGCGGCGTGCATCTGCCTCCGATCGTGCCGCATGACGTCGCACTCTACGCATGGCTGCGTGCCGCGCATACGTGGCTTGCCATGGCGCTCTATGCGAGCGTTTTGCTGCATCTGGGGGCTGCGCTCTTTCACGCGCTCATTCGCCGCGATGGCGTGCTCGCCAGCATGGCGCGTGGCGAAGTGCGTGGACAGCTACGTTGATGAAGCCAGGCTCCCGCGCGCGGGAGCCTGGCCGATGAATCAGATGTGAGCGTCGCGTCCGGCCACTGGCGGCACGGTTGGCTCCATGAGTTCCTGAAGCAGCGCATCGCGCGCGCTTCGGCGACGCACCCACAGCGCCGTGAGCATCGGCACGAGGATCGCGGTCACGAGACAGGCGGTTGCGACCATTGCGGTTGCCGCCGGCACGAGCGGCTTGAAACTCGGAATCATCTCGCCGATGATGGCCGGATTCGCGACCGCCGCGCCCGCCGTGGACGAAGCTGCGAGCCCCGCCGCGCCATTGCCACCCGCAATCAGGCGGTCGGCGAGAATCAGCGGAATGCCGGTCACGACGATCACGCCAAGCCCGAGCACCACGCCCGGGATCCCGCTCGTGACGATCACGTTGAGATCGATGCCGTTGCCGAGCGCAAAGCCGAAAAAGGGAATGAGCGGGTGGACGCAGCGACCGAACAGTTCGCGCAGATCGCTATCGAGATTGCCTAACGCAAACCCGATCAGAAACGGCAGCACAGCGCCCACGAAAAGCCGTGGCTCGAAAAAGGCCACGCCGGTCGCGCCGAGAATGATCATGCTGACGAGCGGCCCCGACTCGATCGACATCAGCACGAACGCGCCCGCCTCTTCTTTCGTACCGTACTGCTGCATCACGGCCGCATAGAGACCGCCGTTGGTCATGTCCATCGACGTCGTGATGGCGAGCACCGAAAGCCCGGCAAAGAGCCCGGTCTTCACGCCGTCAACGGGGATGAAACGCGCGGCGATTAGCGTGGCGACCCAGGCCACGATCATCTTCGTGACGAGCAGCGTGCCGGACTTGCGCAGCACGGTGCCGGTGGCGCGCAGGTCGATGGTCGCGCCCATGCAGAAGAACCACACCGCGAGAATCGGGACGGTGCCGGTGATCAATCCATTGGAGAACGAACCAAAGTACTTGCCAGCGCCTGGCGCGAACGTATGAACACAGGCGCCGAGCAGCAGCGGCACCAGCATCAGCCCGCCTGGTATACGGTCTATCGCCTTCTTCAGCTTCATGCCTCCTCCGTGGACTTCGCATCCGGTTGCCGGATCGGCACGTTGGTGCGTCCGGCTTTTTTCTCGCGGTGCTCCCTTTTCGGAGACAGGATAGCAGCGTGAAAGGAACGCTGTTCCGATTTTTACGCTGAAAATCATCAACGTTTACCCGCTCATGATTCACTATTTGGGCAGACCGCTTGCCAAGCGCGCTACGGCGTCGCAACATTTCCGGACCGGCGTTCCGACCGCGTGGATCTGCACTATAGTCCACGAGAGGCGCCGTACCGCCCGGCGCACAGGAGCACGCAATGAACGAATCGGACAGCAGCACGGAGAAAGGCGAATCGGTCTCGTCGATCGGCCGCGTGTTCGCGATCCTCGGCGCGCTGGGCGAGAACGGGCCGATCGGCATCAGCGAGCTTTCGCAGCGCCTCGCGCTTTCCAAAACCACCGTGCACCGCGTACTGCAAACGCTCAAGGCGCTAGGCTATGTCGCGCAGGAAGTCGAAACCGACCGCTATCGTCTGACGATCCGGCTGTTCGAACTGGGCGCAAAGGCGCTCGAAAGTGTCGACCTCGTGCGCGAGGCCGACATCGAAATGCGACGCATCGCGCAGGCCACGCGCGAAGCGGTTCACCTGGGCGCGTTCGACGAAGACGCGATCATCTACATCCACAAGATCGACTGCGATTACGGCCTGCGCATGCAGTCGCGCATCGGTCGGCGCAATCCGCTGCATAGCACCGCAATCGGCAAGGTGCTGCTCGCGTTCATGCCGCCCGCCGACGCGCAGGAAACGCTTTCGCATGTGGTATTCAGGAAGTCGACGCAAAAAACGCTCAGTTCCGCCGATGCGGTATTGAACATACTCCCGCACGTGCGCGAACAAGGCTATGGCGAAGACAACGAGGAACAGGAAGATGGTTTGCAGTGCCTGGCAGTGCCGGTGTTCGACCGCTTCGGGCATGTGATCGCCGGCCTCTCGATCTCGTTTCCGACCATGCGCTGCGGCGCGGACACGAAAGCGCACTACGTCGCCCTGCTCAAGCGCGCGGGCGCGGCGATTTCGGCGCGGCTCGGCTATTGCGAGCCGGCCGCGCACGAGCATGTGCCAGCCGAACCCGGTTAGCCCGGCGCAGCCGCTGTGGCGGCCGTGGCCGTCGTGGTGGTCTGCCAACCGAGACCCAGGCTCTTCTGCAGCGACACGAAGTCCTTGAGCAAATCGGCCTGGCCCGACACCACGTTCTGCTGCGCGGCGAATTCCGTGCGCTGCGTGTCGAGCAGATCGACGAGGCTCGACGCCCCCGCGCGATAGCGCTGGCGCATGAGCGTCGCGGAACGCTCGGCTGAAACCTGCACCTTCTGCAAGGTCACCAGATGCTCGCGCTGATAGCCATAGCGCGAGAGCGACGCGTTGGCGTCCTGCAGCGCCGCGAGCACAGCCTTCTCGTAGCGCGCCTCGGCTTCGTCGCGCGACGCTTGCGCGCCGTGCACCGCGCCCAACGTGCGCCCGAAGTCGAACACGTTCCACTGCAGATACGGCGCGCCTACCCAGCTGAAATTGCTCTTGCGGAACAGGTGCCCCGGCTCCGCTGCCGAAAAGCCGAGGTCGCCGAACAGCGTGAGCTTGGGCAGGAAGTCTGCTACATGCTCGCCGATCTGTGCATTGCTCGAGGCGAGACGCCGCTCCGCCGCGCGAATGTCAGGGCGTTGCGCGAGCATCGTGGTGGGATCGCTCACCGGCACGCTTGCGGGCAGCGCTGGCAGCGGCTGCGCCGTTGCCAGCTCCGCGTCCAGCGCGCCAGGCGCCCGGCCTGTGAGCACCGCCAGCTGATCCAGCGATATTTCCACTTGCGCCGCCAGCGGCGTGATCGTGGACCGCGTGTTTTCCACCTGCGTGGTGAGCCGCTCCACATCCACCTCGGCGGCGGTGCCGCCCGCGCGGCGCTGCTCAGTAAGCGTGAGCATCTCCTGCTGCAGTTGCGCCGTGCGCTGCGCGATGGCAAGGCGCTCCTGCTCGTCGCGCAGATCGATGTAGGCCTGGGCGACTTCGGCCGCGAGCGATACCTGGGTGTCCGCAAGATCGGCGTTCACGGCATCGGCCTCGTCGCTCGCCGCTTCCACGGCGCGGCGCGTGCCGCCGAACAGGTCGATTTCCCACGACGCATCGAAGCCCGCCGTGTAGAACGTAACCGGGCCGCCACCCGAAGAAGCGCCCTGACCCGAGCTGCTGCCCGACGTCAACGCGCCCAAGTCCGGCTGACGCATGCGGATCGCCGCCGCGCTCGCGCCGACCTTCGGCAGCTCGGCGGCGCGTTGCTGCTGCAGTTGCGCGCGCGAGGCGCGCAAACGCGCCTGCGCCGCGCGCACATCGGGATTGTGGGCGAGCGCCGCTTCGATCAGCGTGTTCAGTTGCGCATCGTTCAACGCGAGCCACCATTGGCTCGGCGCACGCGCGGGTGTCACGCCTTGCGCCGGCGTGCGCAGGAATGAAGCTGCGTTCGCCGCTTCAGGCGCAACGGCCGGTGCGCCGCGATAGTCGGGGCCCACGGTGCAGGCGGCCAGCGCGCAGGCGGCAGCGAACGCGCTCAGCGCGGCATAGGGGAATCGGGAGTAACGGGTTGCCGTCATGAGTCAGAGAGAATCTTCAGTGGCCGGCAGACGACGCTTGCGCGCCGGGCTGCGGCTTCTTGAGCAGGAGCGCGAGCGGCACGCACGCCGCCAGTGCAATGCCGAGCACCCAGAATGTTTCGGAGTACGTGATGACCATCGATTGCTGCGAGATCTGCGCCGCGATCTGGCCGAGCGCCTGCATCTGCGAGTGCGCCATGTCGCCCGTCTGGGTGAACCAGTTGGCCGCGCTCGCGGCCACGCGTTCTTGACCAATGATCGAATTGGCGCTCAGCGATTCGCGCAGCACGGCCGTATGGAACGCCTCGCGCCGGTCGATGAGCGTGCCGATGATCGCAAGGCCGACCGAGCCGCCCAGGTTGCGCGCCATGTTGTAGAGCCCGGCCGCGTCGCCGGAATCTTCGCGCGACACCGCCGCCATCGAGGCCTGGTTCAGCGGCATCATCGCGAGCATCTGTGCCACACCGCGAACGAGCTGCGACCACACGAAATCGTGACCCACACTCTGCGCCGTGAGCGAAATGTCGAGCATGCAGCTCAGCGTGAAGAGCAGCAGACCGGACACCACCAGGATGCGAAAGTCCACCTTGCCTAGCAAGCGCGGCAGGATCGGCATCACCAGGAACGCGGGCAGCCCCGAGAGCAGCATGATCGCCCCGGACTGCTGGGCGTTGTAGCCGGCCACGAGGCTCAGAAACTGCGGCAGCAGGTACGAAATGCCGTAGAGCCCTGCCCCCACCGCGAACACGATGACGATCACGCTCGCATAACGCGGATTGCGCATGAGCGAGAGGCGCAGAATGGGCTTTTTCGCGGTGAACTGCGAAAGCGCGATGAGCGCCATGCCCGCGAGCGAGACCCACGTAAGCGCGACGATGTAGTGCGATTCGAACCAGCGTTCGCGCTGCCCCTCTTCCAGCACGACGGTCAGCGAGCTAAGACCGATGGCCAGCCCGGTAATGCCCAGCCAGTCCGCCTTGAGAAAGGCTTCCCAGTGCGGCCGGTCGGGTTCGAGCCCGACGAGCAGCAGCGTGATGAGCGCGAGACACACCGGCAGGTTGATGAAAAAGCACCAGCTCCAGCTGATGTTCTCCGCCAGCCAGCCGCCCACTACGGGCCCGAGCAGCGGGCCGAGCAGCACGATCAGGCCAAACACCGTCATGCCCACGGGCAGCTGCGAAAGCGGCAGGCGCGTGCGGATGATGGTCTGGCCGGTCGGGATCATCGCGCCGCCGGTGAAGCCCTGGCCAATGCGCCCGGCGATCATCATGCCAAGCGTATTCGACCAGCCGCACATCATCGAAAAGGCGATGAAGAGCGCCGAGTTCGCCAGCAGGAAATTTCGCAGTCCGAATACACGCGTGAGCCACGCGGCGAGTGGAATCATCACGATCTCGGACATCAGATAGCCCGTGGATATCCACGTGCCTTCGGTGCCCGTCGCGCCAATCTGACCCTGGATCTGCGGCAGCGCCGAGTTCGTGATGGAGATGTCGAGCGTCGCCATCAACGCGCCGAGCGCGCCCGCCGCGACAGCGATCCAGTCGGCCACGCTCGCGCGCTCGCCATGCGGATGCGGCACCGCTGCCGCAACCGTATTAGCCACGGTGGTTCTCTTGATCGATACGGCGGTCGTCTTCGCTCGCGGAGCGCGTGTCGACATCGACCGTCACCGACATGCCCGGCAGCAGCACGCTGCGCGTTTCAGGCCCGGTTTCGAGGCGAATGCGCACCGGCACGCGCTGCACGATCTTCGTGAAGTTGCCGGTGGCGTTCTCCGGCGGCAAGAGCGCGAACTGCGCGCCCGTGCCCGGCGAGAAGCTGTCCACCACGCCGTGCAGCGTGTGGCCAGGCAGCGCGTCGACGTGCAGTTCCACGGGCTGGCCCGCACGCATGCGGCCGATCTGCGTTTCCTTGAAGTTCGCTGTGAGGTAGGTGCGCTGCACCGGCACGACGGTCAGCATGCGCGTGCCCGGCTGCACGTACTGGCCCGCGCGCACGGTGCGGTCGCCCACGCGGCCTGCAAGCGCGCTCTTCACTACCGTGTTGTCGAGATCTAGCTGCGACTGCGCGGCGTTCGCACGCGCCGCCTCGAGCTGCGCGCGCGCCTGCGAGAGCTGCGCGTTCAGCGCCGAGATTTGCGAGCGCGCGGACGTGACGGCGGCAGCGTCGGCGGCGAGCGTGGCCTGCGCCTTGTCGCGTTCGCTCTTGAGTTCGGCAAGCCGCTCGGTCGTTTCCGCACCGGTGGCCGCGAGCGGCGCGTAGCGCGCCACTTCGTCGTTCGCGTGACGCAGACTCACCTGGGCGACTTCCTGCTGCGCCTGTGCCTGAGCGACGTTCGCCCGCTGCTGCTCGATCTGCGCTTGCGCATGCTCGATGTCCGCCGTGCGCGCGTCGACGGTGGCCCGTGCCTGGTCGAGCGCCACCTGATACTGGCGCGCGTCGAGCTTCACGAGCGGATCGCCCGCCTTCACGGCCTGGTTGTCGGCCACGTAGACGTCCGTCACATAGCCGCTCACCTTCGGGGCGATCGTCACGCTGTCGGCCTGCAGATAGGCGTCGTCAGTGGATTCGATGAAGCGCCCGACGACCCACCAGTGGCCAAGCCACACCGCCGCGGCGACGAGCGCCGCGAGTCCCAGCAGGATCAGAACGGTTCGTTTCGTGCCGCTTCGCGCGGGCGCGGTGGCGGCGTCCGGCACGTTGCGCCCGGGCGCGCCTGCAGTCGTAGACATGTCGTTGTTTCTCAATTTATTCCAGTCGGCAAAATTATTCCACCTGGAAAAACTGTGTCAAGTGTTATATTTCGCAGGGATACGAAAGGAAATGCATGAGCGAAGGCAAGAAACTGCGACGTTCGCCCGAAGGAGGCTATGCGCGTGGCGATGAAACACGCCGCAAGATCATCGAGGCGGCGATCAGCCTGTTCGGGCAGCACGGCTTCGACGGCGCCTCCACGCGCGACATCGCCGCGCGCGCGGGTGTGAACGCACCGGCATTGCAGTATTACTTCGAGAACAAGGAAGGCCTCTACCGCGCCTGCGCGGAGTCGATCGCCGACGAGTCGTGGCAATCATTCGCGCCAGCCGTGCAGCGCGCGCGCGTTGCGCTTGAACGCAACGCGGACACCGAAGCGCTGATCGACGCGTTCATCGACATCCAGTCGGCCGTGGCCGATCGGTCCTTCGTCAAGCAGCACGGGCCGGACCAGCGCCTGTTCTTCGCACGTGAACAGGGTGGTGGCGAGCCAGAAATCGGTTCGGAAATCCTGCGCGAGCGCGTGCGCTCGCCGCTGAACACCATCAATGTGGAACTGCTCGAGCGCATAACCGGCATGCCGGCCCACGATCCGCTCACCGTAGTGCGCATGTTCAGCCTGTACGGGCAGTTTCTGCTTTTCTTCATCGCGCGCCGCACCACGCTCACGATGCTCGGTTGGGACGACATCGACAGAGCCAAGGCCGACTTCCTGAAGGCGAGCATCGCGGAACAAACGCGCGTGCTGCTGCACCACTGGAATCGCGAGCGCGACAAGCACAATCGCTCAGAATAACTAATCACTATTCGGCCGGCCGGCACGATCCCGCGACGCCAGTGGGAGCCCTCGCGGCGCCTCTCTGCGCGTGTTAGTGTTCGGGATTCCCTCCCGCATGGAGCCGCCCACATGTCTCCCCTCGCCGCCGTTGCCAGTATTCTCCTCGCTGTTCTACTCGGGGCCATGAGCCCCGGCCCGAGCTTCGTGCTCGTCGCGCGCAACTCGATCGGTTTATCGCGCCGTGACGGCGTCGCCACCGCGCTAGGCATGGGCACGGGTGCGATCTGCTTCGCGGGCATCGCGCTCGCCGGGCTCTACACCCTGCTCGCCACCGTTGCCTGGCTGTACGCCGCGCTCAAGATCGCGGGCGGCGCCTATCTGCTCTACATCGCCTCGCGCATCTGGCGCGGCGCCGGCACGCCGGTCACCGTCAGCAAGACGGCGGCACCGGGCGAGCGCCCCGGCAAGTCGTACTGGAGCGGCCTCACCACCCAGTTGAGCAACCCGAAAACGGCCATTGCCTATGGCGGTATCTTCGTTGCGCTCCTGCCGCATAACCCGCCGTTGTGGTGCTACTTCGCGTTGCCGCCGCTCGTGTTCGCGATTGAAACCGGCTGGTACACCGTCGTCGCGCTGTGCTTTTCGAGCCAGCGTCCGCGCGACGTCTATCTGCGCGCGAAAAGCGGGATCGACCGCATTGCGGCCGGCGCCATCGCGGCGCTCGGCCTACGCCTCATCTTCAGCGCCGGGCATCGCGGTATCTGAGGCCACTGCGCCGGACGCGGCCCAGAGGTCGCGCCCGGCGCCCCGGATTTTTTTGCATGGAGCGCTTGACAATCTATCTTCCAGTAGATAAATTAGAGCCCATGGATACGAAGTTGACAGTGCGGGAGCAGGTTCTCGACCACGCCATCACCCTCATGATGCTGCGCGGCTACAACGGGTTCAGCTACCGCGACCTGTCAGAGTTGGTGGGCGTGAAAACGTCGAGCATCCACTATTACTTCCCGTCGAAAGACGACCTGGTGCTGGAAGCGGTAAGCCAGTACAGCGGCGAAGTTATGGCGGGATTGCAGTCGATCGACGCAGCGCTCCCGGCGCGCGAAAAGCTCGCTACATACACGCGGTTCTTCGGCAAGACGCTGGGCGACGGCAACCAGATCTGTCTGTGCGGCATGCTGGCCGCGGACATCGAATCGCTGCCGGAAACCGTGCGTCAGGCTGTGCAGGCGTTCTTCCGCGCCAACGAAAACTGGCTGGCCGAGGTGCTGGCGCAGGGCGCGAAAGAAGGCACGCTGGTCGTGAAGGGCAAGCCCGAAAGCGCGGCCCGCACGTTGTTCGCGGCTTTGCAGGGCAGTGTCCTCGCGAGCCGGCTGTTCCATACGAAGTCGCGCCTCGAAGATGTCGAAGCCATGTGGCGCGTGGCTCAGTAAAGGATTGCCCGTAATACGGGGCGGCTAGCCGTCTCTTTTATTAGCCCGTTTTCTCTATCTTCTGATAGATAGCTAAAAAGAGGAGCATCATGAACGTGTTTCGACGATCGGAAATCTATCTGGTAATAGATAGAATGCAGAGAATGACAATCGGAAACTCGCAAGCGTTGCTCTTCTGCTGGACCCTGGTGCACATGGCTGTCGCCTTGCACCAGTAAATTGAACGCTGTACTCCGCCGTACCCTTAACGAACCGTCTTTGCTCAAAGGAGCCTGTCATGTCGATCGAAAAAGTCCTCTACCGCGCCGAAGCCAACGTCACCGGCGGCCGTGATGGCCGCGCCGTCATCCCCGCCAGCAACCTGGACCTCAAGCTCACCACGCCGCGCGAACTCGGCGGCGCGGGCGGCGACGGCACGAACCCCGAGCAGCTCTTCGCCGCGGGCTATAGCGCGTGCTTCATCGGCGCGATGAAGTTCGTTTCGGCGCGCGACAAGATTGCCCTGCCCGCCGATGTCTCGATCACCGGCAATGTCGGTATCGGCCAGATTCCGAATGGCTTCGGCATTGAAGTCGAACTGAAGATTTCGCTGCCCGGCATGGACCGCGCAGCCGCGCAGGCGCTGGTCGACAAGGCACATATTGTGTGTCCGTACTCGAACGCCACGCGCGGCAACATCGACGTGACGCTCACGATCGTTTAAGCGTCACGCTCCACGCGAGCGACACGCAGCACGAGTCGAGGGCCGCCAAAAGCGGCCCTCGACTTTTTTTGCCAACCGCTCACGCGGCCTGCGCGTCGCGCGCGAGTCCTGCCATGAGGCCGCTTGCGCGCTGCACCTTGGCGAGCACCGCGCGATCGAGCACGGAGCGGCCCTCGGGCACCGCGAGTGTCAGGAACGAACGCGCGCGCGTGATGCCGGTGTAGACGAGTTCGCGCGTGAGAATGGGGCTGTACGTATCGGGCAGCACGAGCGCGGCGTGCGTGAACTCCGAGCCCTGCGATTTGTGGACGGTGAGCGCGAACACGGTTTCCACGCCCTGCAGCCGGCTGGGCGACACCCACTTCACGCCGCCCGAGCCGTCGCCGGCCGGGAACGCCACGCGCAACACGCGCGGCTCGCCTGCCGCAACGGGCAGGTCCAGCGCGATGCCGATATCGCCGTTCATGAGCCCAAGCTCGTAGTCGTTGTGCATGACGAGCACGGGTCGGCCCGCGTACCAGTCGCCACGCGGGTCGATGAGCCCTTCTTCGTGCAGCAGGCGCGCCACGCGCCGGTTCAGGCCTTCGACGCCCCACGGACCGCGACGCAGCGCGCACAGCAGTTGAAACGCGCCGTGCGCCTTGAGCACGCCCGCGGCCCAGCCGGACAGCGCATCGGTGGTCGCGCCCGGCTCGGGCCGGGTCGTTCGCATCGTTTCCAGGTAGTGACGGTAGCCCTGGCGCTGCGCGTGCGCGGCGCATTGTTCGCCCACGCGGCCATCGACAATCAGCGAGCGCAACGGGCCGTCATCGTCGGCGGGACAGACTAGCCGCGCGAGATCCTCGTAACCGCGTGACCAGATCTTCGCGACACCCACGGCATCGCCAGTATTGACGAGTTCGGCCAGCGCGCCGATACCGCTTTCCGATGCAAACCGATGGCTCTCGCGCAGCATCGCAATGGCCTGGTCGAGCGGCAGGCCGTGCGTGTCGAGCATGGCTGCATCGATGCGCTCGCCTGTGGCCGCTTCGAGCCACGCCCGCGACGCTTGCGTGTAGTGGCCTTCGCGCGCCCGATCACACAGTTCGCCCAGCACCGCTCCAGCTTCGACCGACGCGAGCTGATCCTTGTCGCCGAGCAGGATGAGCCGCGCGGAGTGCGGCAGCGCGTCGAGCACGGCGGCCATCATCTCGAGGTCGACCATCGAGGCCTCGTCGATCACGAGCACGTCCACAGGCAGAGGGTTCGCGGCGTCGTGCCGGAACCGCCGGCTGCCGGGCCGCGTGCCGAGCACGCGATGCAGCGTGGTCACGACAGTCGGAACCGCATTGCGCAGCGCCACGGCGTCCACGTGTGCCTGCAGCGCGTCGAACGGCAGCCGCTCCACCGCGCCCGCAATCGATTCGTTCAAACGCGCCGCGGCCTTGCCGGTGGGCGCGGCGAGCCGAATGCGCAAAGGCCGCGCGGCAGGCGTTCCTGGCCCCGCACGGCCCAGTGCGAGCGTCTGCAGGAGTGCCAACAACCTCACGACGGTGGTCGTTTTGCCCGTGCCCGGGCCGCCCGTGACGATACTGAACGCGCTGCGCGCGGCGAGCGCGCAGGCGAGCTTTTGCCAGTCGGCGGCGCGCGGCGCTTGAGTGGCTCGTATCTCGCCGGTGCGCGGCGCGAACAGCGCATCGAGCGCCGCGCGCGCGATGTCGAGCGGCAGCGCGGCTTCGAGCCGTGCAGCGCGGGTGAGCCGGCGCTCGATTCCCTCGCGCACGTCCTGCTCGTATTGCCAGTAACGCCGCAAATAAAGCCGCGTGCCCGCGAGCACGAGCGGCGCGTTGCCTTCGGCAACGTCGATGACCGCTGTCTCTTCGCTCACCAGATCGGGCGCCGCGAGCGCCGCGCGCCATTGCGCGAGCGTGACGCCCGCGAGCACTTCGGCAGGCGGCTGCGCCGGCACCGCGGCCAGCACTTGCGGCCCATCGGGCGGCAGGGAAAGCGCGAACGCCGGGTCTTCCAGCGTGGCCTTCAGGTCGAGACACACATGACCGCGCCCGAGCTGATGGCTCGCAAGCGCGGCCGCGAGCAGCAACAGCGGCGGACTGTGCGGCGCCTCGGTCCACAGAAAGCGCGCAAATGCGGCGTCGAGCGTGCGCAGCCAACCGCGCTCCACCCAGTTGTCGAGCACGCCGAGCATTTGCAGCGCCGTTTCGCGCGCGGCGCCTGGCCCCGGTTGCGGCGCGGCGTCCTGCATGTCCAGATTCTCGAACAGATCGCCGGTGAAGCCGTCCTGCCCTTTCGTGCGGCGCCTCGTCATGCCACATCCTCCAGCGCGTTGCGACGCGCGAAGAGCGCGTCGAGTCGTTCGATCAGTTCACGCGGCGGCCGCTCGCAATGCAGCCCTTGTCCCTGCGCACGAGCGCCGCGCAGGAACAGATACACGGCCCCGCCCACGTGGCGGTCGTAGTCGTAATCCGGCAACCGCGCCTTGAGCAGCCGGTGCAGCGCGAACAAATAGAGCACGTATTGCAGCTCGTAACGCGAATGGAGGATCTGCGCGCGCATTTTCGCGGGCGTGTATGCCGCATCGTCAGGACCGAGCCAGTTCGACTTGTAGTCGGCCACGTAGTAGCGGCCGTCGTGTTCGAACACAAGATCCATGAAGCCCTTGAGCATGCCGTTGAGCGTGGCGGCGTCGAGCGCGGGGCGCGCTTCGCCATCCAACGTGAATTCGGTGACGAGCGCGTCGATTGCAAGCGTATCGACGGCATGTGCCGTGACCCAGAACTCCAGTTCGGCCATATACGCACCGGGTTCGAACTCCGCGAACGCCACGCTCGGCACGCTCTCGCCTTCGATATCCGGCAGGCGCAGCGGCGTGCGCACGAGTTCGAGCATCCACGCCGTGAGCGTTTCGATCCAGTGCGACCAGCCACGCGCGCTGCAACGGCGCGCGACCATGTCGCGCACGCGAGCTTCGTCTTGCGCGATTTCGGCGAAGCCTTCGTTGGCCGCCCATTCCATCAGTTCGTGCAAAAAAGTGCCCGCGTCCGCGCCGCGCTCGAAGCCGTGCATCGGCGCGAGCGCGGGTGCGACGAGCGCTTGTCCGGCGCTGGCGAATGCCTCTTCGTCCTCGGGCGGCACGCTCGCGTCGAGCAGCTCGAGGAACACGTCTTCGCTGCGCGTGTCGGGTGCGCCGCGCGCATCGTCCGCTTCGACGGGAACGCCCGAACCGATCGACGTTTCGACCGTCTTCAGGCTCGAATAGCTCGCGATCCACCAACGTTCGCGCTCGCGATGGGCAAGCGTGCGCGCCTCGCCGCGCACGGCGCCGGTGTCGCGCAGCGCGAGCACGTCGCGACGCGCAACGGGTGCGGGCGCCACGGCGATGTCCGTGCAGGGTCCGCGCAACGCGTCGAGAAATGCTTCGGTCTGCTCAGCGGGAACGGCAGCGCCGCCGCCCAGCAGATAGCCGAATGCACTCGCCTCGACGCCCTGCACCGGTCCATAGCCGACCCACGTCGCGTAACGCGCGCGCGTAAGCGCGACGTAGAGCTTGCGCAGGTCTTCGCCAAGGCGTTCGCGATCGGCCTGACGCAGCACACGCGCGTCAGCCTCGAGCGTGATGCGCAATTCGCCTTCGTCGTCGTGCCATTTGAACGGCACGTCGTCGGGCTTGACAGCGCGGTGCGCGCACGCGAACGGCAAAAACACGAGCGGATACTCAAGGCCCTTCGACTTGTGAATCGTGACCACCTGCACGAGCCCCGCGTCGCTCTCCAGACGCAACTGGCGCGCGTCGCCCCCGCCGCCTGCGCTTTCATCTTCGCGCTGCTCGTCGAGATAGCGGATCAACGCGTGTTCGCCGTCGAGCTGCGTGCTCGCCTGTTGCAGCAGTTCGGCGAGATGCAGCAGGTTCGTGAGCGCGCGCTCGCCGTTCAGCCCGGCGCCAGCCGCTTCGCCAAGCAAGCGCTGCGGCACATGAAAATCGTTGAAGAGACGGCGCAACATCGGCAGCACGCCCTTCTTGCGCCAGCATTCGCGGTACTCGCGGAACTGCAGCACGCGCGACTCCCACGCGATCTCGTCATGCCCGAGCCGGTCGAGTTCGGCCCATTCGAGCCCGAGCGTGGGCGTAGCGAGCGCCGTGCGCACGAGGCGGCCGTCGTCGGGCTCGGCGCAGGCCGCCAGCCAGTAGCGCAGTTCTTCGGCCTGCGTCGTCTGGTAGACCGAATCGCGATCCGAGAGATAGACGCTGCGCACGCCGCGCGCAGCCAGCGCTTCGCGTATCGCCTGCGCCTCGCTGCGGTTGTTGACGAGCACGGCCATGTCGGCGGGCTGCAACGGCCGCATGCCGTGTTCGCCCGAGAAACCTGCCGCGTGCTCCTGGCCGAGATTGAGCAGGCGCACCATTTCGGTCGCGCAACTCCCGGCCATGCCCGCGAGATACGCGCCCTTGCTGAGCGGCTTGCCATCGGCGGCAGGCGGCATCCAATAGAGGTTGAGCGCAGGCAGCGCCGCGCCGGCCGCAACCAGCATCTCCGGCCGGCCATGCGCATCGGCGGCGACGAACGGCAACGCGTTCTCGCGTCCATCAGGGCTGCGAAACAAAAACGCACCGCTGCCCTCGGGCCGGGTTTCCGCTGCCTCGAAACAGCGGTTCACCGCTTCGACCATCGCGCGCGTGGAACGGAAGTTCTTCTTGAGCGTATAGAGCCGCCCTTCGCAAGCACGGCGCGCGCGCAGGTAGGTGTAGATGTCCGCGCCGCGAAACGCATAGATCGCCTGCTTCGGGTCGCCGATCAGGACGATTGCCGTCCCGGTGTCGTGTTCGGCGATACGGTAGACCGCATCGAAGATCTGGTACTGGACCGGGTCCGTGTCCTGAAACTCGTCGATCAGCGCGACTGGGTACTGCTTGCGGATGATTTCCGCCAGACGCGCGCCGTTCTCGCGCTGCAGTGCCGCGCGCAGTCGCGTGAGCAGATCGTCGAAGCCCATTTGCGAGCGGCGCGCTTCTTCTTCCTCGAAACGGCGCGCCACCCAGCGCGCCGCGTGGCACAGCAGGTCCTGCTTCGCCTCGGGCGGCGCGGCCAGCGACTCGCGCAACGTTTCCATCGCCACGAAGGCGGCATGTTCCGGCGGCTCGCCCTTCACCCAGATTTCGGCGAGGCCGGCGGGCGTGAGGCGCGTCCACACGGCCGCCTTGTCGTCGAAGCCCGGATGCGCGGATTCGGGATCGTTGGCCCAGTCGCGCAGCTTGCCGATCCACGTTTCGTTATGCTTTGTATTCAGCTTTCTGGCGTCGAACTGTTTAGCCGCGCGCGCCGCGTGCAGCAGCGCCTCGACCTCGTCGATCCAGACGCGCCAAGGCGCCTTCAGCGTGTCGAGTTCGTCGCGTGCGCGCTTGCGGGCGTGGGCGAGCGCAGCGTCGGGGGCGCATGCATCCGGCAGAAGTTCGGCGTGGGCGAGCAGCCCGCGTATCGCGTCGTGCAATTCGTCCGGACTCGCGAACCACGTTCTCACTTCGGCGGCGCTTGCCGCGTCGAGGGGCGCCATGAAGGTGCGCCAGTAGTCACGCACGACTTCGGCGCGCAATTCCGTCTGGTCGGTTTCGAGCGTCTGCGAAAAGAGGCTGTCGCTGTCGAACGCGTGCTCGCTCAGCATGCGGTTGCACCAGCCGTGGATCGTCGAGACGGCCGCCTCGTCCATCCATTCGGCCGCGAGCTGCAGGCGTCGCGCACACGCAGGCCACTGCTCCGGCAAGTAGTCCTCGCGCAGGTCGTGCAACAGGTCAACGCCGGGCTCGCGCTCGGGCACGTCCTCCGGGTCGACGCGAAAGTATTCGGCCGCTTCGATGAGGCGCGCGCGAATGCGCTCGCGCAGTTCCTTCGTCGCCGCGTCGGTAAACGTCACAACGAGAATCTCGGGCGGAGTGAGCGCGCGGCCTGCCGTGCGCGCCTCGTCGTCGACATCCGCCTCGCCGCTTGCCGCGTTGAGCGCGCCGTGACCCAGTACGAGGCGCACGTACAACATGGCAATCGTGAAGGTCTTGCCCGTGCCCGCGCTCGCCTCGATCAGGCGGCTGCCATACAACGGGAAGCGCAGCGGTTCCAGCACCTGTGCGTCCATGGTCCCGAGCGGATTCATGCCGTTTCTCCCGCCTCGCTCGAGGCTCGTTTCGCACGCGACGACGCGAGCGGCGCGCGGCTTACCGGCAGCAACAGCGTCGTGGCGAGCGTGATGAAATCGTCGTGGGCGGCCAACGCCTCGAAATCGGGGAAGGCTCGGCGCAAATACGGATTCGTCTCGCGCTCACCGGGCGTGCGCCCGTTGCCCTCGTAAGCCGCGCGCGCGGCTTCCCACGCTTCGGCCGGCACCGTGGCGCGCGCGCCGTCGAAGGTGTCCGGCAACTTGCGCAGCCACGCAAACGCGGTCTTCCCGGCGAGCGGCAAGGGCCGGCGCGCGCCGTCGTCCCATGCGGCAAGCAATGCGAGCAGATAGTCGCGTGCAACCTGCGCACCGAGCGGCGCGAACTCGGCCACACCCACCTTGCTCACGATCACCGTGGTCACCGGCCCGGCCGCGATCTGTGCGGCGACGTGCGCGACCCAATAAGGCACGAGACGATCGCTCCGGTAGCGGCTGTCCTTCACGAGCGTGCCCGGCTCCAGAATCACGCGGCCGAGTGCGCCGTCCGGGCCTGCACGCAAATCGTCGAGCCAGTCGTCGAGCGAAACGATGCGGCCTTCCAGCGTCGCATCGAGACGAATTTCGTATTGATGCTCGAGCGGATCGGGCCAGCGCGCGAGCGCCTTGCGATATCCGGCGAAAAGCTCGGGCATGGGCGCAAGCAACTCCTCGCCGATCACCTCGCCAAAGCCACCGGTCGCGAGATCGCCACTGCGATGCATGCGCTCGAGGCGCGCCAGCGCGGCCGGTTCGAGATCGTCGTCGCCGCGCTCCATCGCCATGACCTGCGCGCGGATCAATTCGCCTTGCAACTGCCACGCCTGCAACGCGTCCACCTCGAACGGCTCGTGATTTTCGCTCGCTGAGTCCTCGCTTTCGAAGGCCACGCGCAGACGCTGCCTGAAGAAACTGCGCACCGGATCGCGCAAAAATTCGCCGAGCTCGCGAATCGAAAGCGGCTCGTCGCGTTCGGACGGCACGAGGAGTTGCGCGTTTGCTTCAGCCGCGGGCCGCACGTCAGCGGGCTTGCCCCACTCGTGCGCGTACGTGTAAAGCGTCGCCTCTTCCGAACGCGGCTGAAAATAGTCCGGACTGAATGGCTGCAAGCGATGCTCGATGGTCAACGCTTCGAGCAGCGCGTCCCCATCGGCGGCGTCGACGCCTTCGAGCCGCCAGCCGGCCTTTAGATGATCGCGCAACTGTCCCACCAGCACCGAAGGCGGGCGCGGCGTGTTGTCGGTCACGCTGCGCCCGATCCACGAAACATGCAAATGGTCGCGCGCCGAGAGCAGCGCCTCGAGGAACAGATAACGGTCGTCTTCGCGGCGCGAGCGGTCGCCCGGACGATAGTCGCGACGCATGAGGTCGAAGTCGAGCGGCGTTCGGCTGCGCGGATAGTCGCCGTCGTTCATGCCGAGCAGGCACACGCGCCGGAACGGAATCGCCCGCATCGGCATGAGCGTGGCGAACGTCACCGCGCCCGCGAAGAAGCGCTGCGAGAGGCCGCCGCCTTCGAGCGCCGCGAGCCAGTTCTCCGCGACGATGGCGAGCGGCAAGGTCTCCGTGAGCGCGGCTTCGTCGCAGGCTTCGCGCCACGTTTCGAGCGCGCCGTCGAGGCGGTCGAGCGTGTAGGCGTCTTCGTCCTGGGCCGTGAAAAAAGCCGCCTTCAAGGCACGCAGACGTTCGCACCACACCTCCACCGTGGCCGGTTCGCGCAGCGTGCGCCATGCGTGGTCGAGCGCATCCAAGAGGCGCGTGAGCGGGCCCAGCAACGCGGCGTCGAGCCCGCCGATTTCGCTGTACGGCTCGATGCCGCGCCATGCGCCCGCGCGCTCGCCTGCTGCGTAACCCAGCAGCATGCGCCGCAAACCGAACGCCCAGCTATTGGGCGCGCTCAGTTCGTTGGCCTGGGGGAGCCCGAGGCTCGCGCGCTGGCCCGCATGCAGACCCCAGCGGATATTCGCGCCATCGATCCAGTTGCGCAACGTAGGCACGTCCTCGACGTCGATGCCAAAGCGCGCGCGTACGGCCGGCACTTCGAGCAGGTCGAGCACGTCGCTCACCGTCACGCGCGAGTACGGCAGCGAAAGGAGCATTTCCAGCGCGCCGATGAGTGGGTCGAACGCGCGCTGCGCGCGGTCGGCCACGCTGAACGGGATACTGCGCGGGTCGTTGCCGTCGAGCAGGCCGAACACGGCCTGGATATGCGGCGCGTAGACCTCGATGTCGGGCACCATCACGATCACGTCGCGCGGGCGCAACGTGGGGTCCGCCGCGAACGCGGCAAGCAGGCGATCGTGCAGAATCTCCACTTCGCGTTGCGCGCTGTGCGCAACATGAAAGCGAATTGATTCGTCGTCCTGTGCGTTGACGGGTTCCCAGTGCTCGCGCGTCTCGCCAAGCGGCCGCAGATCGCGAATGTCGTCCTGCAACTGCGAGAGCAACGTGAGCGCGTCTTCGCCGTCGAACAGATCGATACGCTGGCCAATGCGCGTGAAATGCGGCGTGTACGTCTCGCGCGCTTCGTCGCTATCGTATTCGTCGAGCAGGCCGATGAAATCGCGCCCCTGCTTGCCCCAGGCCGCGAGCAGCGGCTGCGAATGCAGATGCAACTGTCCCTCGTCGAGCTGGTCCGGCGCGCCCGCGCGGCGGCGCTGGCGCGCGTGGCGCGCGCGCAGCAGGTCCTGGTCGGCGACGATGTCGGCCCAGTAGTGCATGCAAGGGTTGTGCACGCACATCAGCACCTGGCTCCAGCGCGCGAGCGCCGCGAGCACTTCGACCGACTGGCGCGCGAGGCTCGAAATGCCGAATACGACGAGGCGGCGCGGCAGCCCCTTCGGCCGCGCGTCACCCTCCTGCCACGACTGCGCGCGCGCCATGAATGCCTCGTGCACGGCGGCACGCCCCGTGTCGCGCAAGCCCATGCCGTCTTGCGCCTGCGCGCTCACGTCCGCGAGCAATGCGCGCCAGAGCGCGGCCTGCCAGCGCGCCTCCTCGGGCAATGGCACGCGCGCGTTGCGCGCATCGATCAGCACGTCCTCGTTCGCGGCCCAGGCAGCGAGCCAGTCCGCGCGATAGACCTGGTACTGGTCGAGCAAGTCCGCCACGCGCTGCGCGAGCTGGAAGCACTTGCGCTGGTCCGTGTCGTTGGCCATGAAGCGCTTCAGCGGCTCGTAGCCCGGTTCGTCGAGCAGCGCCGGCAGCATGCGCATGAGACGCCAGACGAGACGCGACTTGTCGAACGGCGAGACCGCGGGCACCGCGTCGTTGCCGAGCACGGCGCGATACACCTGCCACAGGAAGCGCGACGGCAGCGACATTTCGAACGCCGCCGCGATACCGCAGCCGCCCTCCTCAGGATCGGCGGCGAACGCGAGCTTGAGCCACTGCGCGATGCCGTTGCTCTGCACGAGGAACATTTCCTTCTCGAGCGGCGCGACCGGGTTCTGGCCGATCCAGTTCACGATCAGGTCGCGCATGCGCTCGGGCTGATTGCCGTGAACGAGCATCAGCCCCGTGGGCAGTTCGCGCGCGCTCAAACGGGGCTCCCCGACACGTGGCGCACGTTAAGCGCGCGTTGGGCAGATTGGGCGAGTAAGCGGAGAAAAGGGATTGCGGCCATGTCGCCAGTTCGTGTTTGGTGCCGGTATTTACCGATACGAATTGCACAGGCCGCTTTTGCGCCCGCGTGATGCGACAGTTTACGACAATCGAGACCGCGACGAGCGGTGCATTCGCGCGCAGGCCGCGGTTTTGGCACTCGTTTGGTCAGACCGTCGCGGCGTTGCCGAGGCGTTTGCCCGTAGCCGGATCGAAGAAATGCAGGCGCGCCGGCGGCAAGTGCACCGCCAGCCGCTCGCCGGGCGTGGGCCGCGTTTCGTGCGGCAAGCGCACGACCACATCCGCGCTGCCCCAGCGGCCGTGCGCGAGGTTGTCCGCGCCGAGCAATTCGCAGGTCTCGACTTCGAGCGTGACCGCCTCGTTAGCGCCGCGCGCGTGCATATGCTCGGGGCGCACACCCAGCACGCAATCCGCGCCCTTCGGCAACCAGGCCGGCGCATCGCCAAGCGGCAGATGCGGCCCGTTGCCCGCGATTTCGAAGCGCCGGCCGTCGTCGCTCACGCGCCCGCGCAGCAGGTTCATGGCCGGTGAGCCGATGAAGCTCGCCACGAACATCGAAGCGGGCCGGTCGTATACTTCGCTGGGCGTGCCGATCTGCTCCGCGCGCCCGCCGTTGAGCACCATTACGCGCTGCGCGAGCGTCATCGCCTCGATCTGGTCGTGCGTGACATAGAGGCTCGTCGTACGCAGGCGCGCATGCAGACGCTGGATTTCAAGGCGCATCTGCACGCGCAGCTTCGCGTCGAGGTTCGAGAGCGGCTCGTCGAACAGGAACACCGAAGGCTCGCGCACGATCGCACGTCCCATCGCCACGCGCTGGCGCTGCCCGCCCGAAAGCTCGCGCGGCTTGCGCTCCAGCAGCTTGCCCAGCTCCAGGATTTCAGCGGCCGCGGCCACGCGCGAATCGATCGTCGCGCGGTCGAGCCCCTGCAATTTGAGGCTGTAGCCCATGTTGCGCGCGACCGTCATATGCGGATAAAGCGCGTAGTTCTGGAACACCATGGCGATGTCGCGATCCTTGGGCTCCACGCGATTCACCACCTTTTCGCCGATGGCGATCTCGCCCGACGTGATGGTCTCCAGCCCCGCCACCATGCGCAGCAGCGTGGACTTCCCGCAGCCCGACGGGCCGACGAGCACCATGAATTCGCCGTCCGCCACCTGCACGTCGATGCCGTGCAACACCTGTTGCGCGCCGTCGTACGACTTCGTGACGCCCCGTATGCTCAATGCCGCCATGCCGTCTCCCGAATTGCATCCATACTTATTTCTCCACGTCCACAAGGCCGCGCACGAACCAGCGCTGCATGGCCAGCACCACCACGAGCGGCGGCAGCATGGCGATCATCGTCGCGCACATCACGAGATGCCATTGCGTGGCCGCGTCGCCGCTTGAAATCATGCTCTTGATGCCCACCACGGCGGTCGTCATCGAGGCCGTGCTCGACATGAGGATCGGCCACAGATACTGGTTCCAGCCGTAAATGAACGTGATGACGAAAAGCGACGCGATATTCGTTTTGGAGAGCGGCAACACCACGTCCCAGAAGAAACGCAGCGGCCCCGCGCCGTCGATACGTGCAGCCTCGATCAGCTCATTGGGCAGCGTGAGGAAGAACTGGCGGAACAGGAACGTGGCCGTGGCCGACGCGATGAGCGGCAGCGTGAGGCCCGCGTAGGTATTCGTGAGATGCAGCGTGGCCGCGACCTGCACCGTGGGGAAAATGCGCACTTCCACGGGCAGCATGAGCGTCACGAAGATCAGCCAGAACGCGAGACGCCGGAACGGGAAGCGGAAAAACACGATCGCATAGGCCGAGATGATCGAAATGGCGATCTTGCCCACCGAGATCACGAGCGCCGTGATGACGCTGTTCATGAGCATTTCGCCGAACGGGCTCGCGGCGCTGCCCGTGCCCACGTTCCACACGGTGGCCATGTTCGCGAACAGATGCGTGCTCGGCACGAGCGAGAGCGGCACCGAGAAGACTTCTTTCTCGTTCATCGTGGCGGCGCAAAACGCCACGTACACGGGGAAGGCCACCACCGCCACGCCGAGCAGCAACATGACATGGCAGAACAGGTTGAAGTATTTGCGGTTCTCGACCATCAGTACTGCACCCGTCGTTCTATGAAGCGAAACTGGAAGATCGTGAGCGCCGTGACGATCAGCATCAGCACGACCGACTGCGCGCCAGAGCTGCCGATGTCGAGGCCGCGAAAGCCTTCGTCGAAGATCTTGTAGACGAGCGTGCGCGTGGCCTGGCCAGGGCCGCCACCCGTTGCGGCGTCGATCACGGGAAAGGTGTCGAAGAGCGCATAGACCACGTTCACCACGAGCAAAAAGAAGCTCGTGGGCGAAAGCAGCGGAAAAGCAATGCCGAAGAAGCGCCGCACGGGCCCCGCACCGTCGATGGCGGCCGCCTCGAAAAGCGATTGCGGAATCGACTGCAGGCCCGCGTAGAAGAACAGAAAGTTATAGCTGATCTGCTGCCAGACCGATGCGACCACAACGAGCGTCATGGCCTGACCGGGATTGAGCGCATGATTCCACGTGACGCCGAAACGCGCGAGCGCGAAAGTCACGAGGCCGATGCTCGGGTTGAACAGAAAGCCCCACAGCACGGCGGCAATGACGGGCGCGACCGCATACGGCCAGATGAGAAACGTTTGATAGAAGCGCTTGCCGCGCGTGACATGGTGCGCCATGGCCGCAAGCAGCAGCGAAATGGCGAGGCCCCCGAACGTGACGAGCGCCGTGAAAACGAGCGTGGTCTGGACCGAGGCCAGATAGAGCGGATCGTGGAGGAGCCGCGTGAAGTTGGCGAAGCCGACGAACACGGACGACGTGCCGAAGGCGTCCTGGGCCTGAGTGGACTGCAGGAGCGCTACACCGGCCGGCCACAGGAAAAAGATCACGGTCACCGCAAGCTGCGGGCCGACGAGCAGGTACGGCAGCAGGCTCGCCCCAAAGCGGGAGCGTTGTTCCATTGCGTCACTCTCCTCGAGTGGCGGCGTTCGGCTGGGCGCGAACACCAGTTGGCGCGGCTTGTTTATCGAATTGAGCCGCTTCCTGGGCGGCGCCGCGTTCGCATTCTAGCCGAGACTCGTGACAGCGCGGATCAATGCGCGGACCAAAGCGCGGCTCGCGACTCTATTCGTCTCGATGTGTTGCACCGAGCGTCGCGATGAGCCGGTCCACCACGCCGATCACATGGGCCGGCGTGATGGCCTTCGTGCACTGGTAGCGGAACGCGTCGCCCGCATGGCGCGGGCACCAGCCGAAGTCGCTGTCGTCGGACTCGTAGCGCGTGTCGTTGTAGCAGCTATTACAGGCGTGGAAGTTGATCACACGCCACGGCGTGTGGAATTCCGCCTTTGGGTGCGAGAAGCCGCTGATCAGCACGACCGGCACGCCCACGGCCCACGCGAGCCACGAAAGCCCGCTGCCAAGGCCCACGAAAAAGTCGGCATGGGCGAGCAAGCTCGCGCGCTCCGTCAACGCTCGCGCGCCCGTGAAATCCTCGGCGCCTTCGGGCATGACGTTCAGTTCACCCGGCGAGCCATATTCGCGGTCGCGATCGATACACAGCACCCGGTAGCCGCGCGCCTTCAGGTGCGCGACGAGCGCCGGCCAGCCGTGCGGATTGTTCCAGTATTTGCACTGCGACGAGGCTTGCGTGGCGATACATACATAGCGCTCGGCAATCGCACGCTCAGGGTTCGCGACCGAAACGCGCGGGCGGCGCTCGAGCGCCGGCACGCCCAGCATGTACGAAGCGAAGTCCTGCAGATTGCTTACGCGCAGGTCGGTAGGCTGGTGATCGCGGTCCGAGAGCGGACGGTAGGCGCCGACGCGGTAAGTCGCGTAGACGGGCCCGGCGGTTTCGTCTTCGGCACCCGCGGCAGCCGTGAACGCGATGGCGGGATAGCCCGCCTCGAACAGCGCGTGCAGCGAGGTCGCCATCCGCACGGTCAGCACACACTCATGCTGCGCGCGGAAGGCCTCGAACGCCGGCATCCAGGCGAGCGCATCGCCAATCGCGCCCGATCCCACTTCCACACGCACGCGGCGCCCCGCCGCATCGAAGGCATGCGAAAAAACGCGGAGCGGACCGTCGAACACCTCCAGCAGGAAACGCACATAGTATTTTCGGCGGCTCGTGGCGATCTCGCCCGCGTTCAACGCCTCGTCGAACAGCACATTGGCCGTGTCGAGATCGTGCATGCGCACGCGCCAGCCGTCTTTCGGCACCTGCACGCGGCAACCGAAATTGAAGTCGTAACGGATGCCCTCCGGGCCCGCGAGCGCGGGCGCGCCGGGCTGCGCGAAGGCGGTGGACTGGAGGCCGCGCTGGGCGCGAGGAGTGGGGCTAGCGGAGGGATTCATCGGGCGATCGGGCTGCGCGGCGTGTTGATCCGACGCGCAGCGTATCCCGGTCGCGAAAATAACGGGGACGTCACCGCCCCCTGACTTCATCGTTGAATTCGCCGCTCAGGCAAGCGCCGCCGCGGCAAATTTGCCCATATCCGTGGCCGGATCGCGCAGCGCGTCGAGGTCGAGCTTCACGCCCTTGCCCACGAGCTTCTTGCCGCACAGAAAATCGGGCATCGAATTGACGGCGTCGACCGCGAGCAGCACGCGCTCCTTCAGGTAGTACACCGCGAAGCGGCGCGCGGCGGGGTCGCCGCGCACGACGACCTCGTCATAGCCCTCGAGCAGGCCCACCGTCTGCAGCTTGAGGTCGTACTGATCGGACCAGAACCACGGCGCGTCGCACGCGGGACGCGGTTTGCCGACGATCGCCGCGGCCGCGAGCTTCGCCTGCTCCACCGCGTTATGCACGCTTTCCAGGCGCCCGGCGCGGCCATAGTGCGCAAGCGGCCGATGAGCGCAATCGCCGATGGCGAAGACGTCGGGGTCGCTCGTGCGCGCGTCGTCGTCAACCTGGATGCCATTGGCGCACGTAATGCCCGCCGCTTTCGCGAGCCCCTCGTTCGGCAGGATGCCGATGCCGACGAGCGCGAGCGTGGCGGGCACGATCTCGCCATCGGCCAGCTTCACGCCGGTGAGCTTGCCGCCGTCGCCCACGAGCGCCTCGATCGTCGCGTTCAGGCGCAGCGACACGCCCTGCGCGCGATGCTCGTTCGCGTAGAACGTGGAAACGGTCTCGCCCGTCACGCGGCCGAGCACACGCGGCGCCGCTTCGAGCACCGTGACCTCGTGGCCGAGCTGGCGCGCCGCCGCTGCCGCTTCGAGGCCGATATAGCCGGCGCCGATCACCACGAGCTTCTCGCCCGGCTTCACGCGCTCGCGCAGCACGTCTGCGTCCGCGAGCGAGCGCAGCGCGATCACGCCCGCGAGATCGTGGCCCGGCACCGTCAACGCGCGCGGCGTCGAGCCGGTGGCGAGAATCAGCTTGTCGTATTGGACGTGGCTGCCGTCGGCGAGCGTGAGCGTGCGGTTCGCGCGGTCGAGCGACTGCGCGCTCGCACCGAGCGTAAGCTCGATGCGCTGCTCGTCGTAGAACGCGCGCGGCTTCAGCCACAGGCGTTCGACGTCGGCCTCGCCCTTCAAATAGGCCTTGCTGAGCGGCGGCCGGTGATAAGGCGGCACCGGTTCTTCGCCGACCAGCGCGACGCGGCCGTCGAATCCATATTGCCGCAGCAGCGCCGCGGCGTTGCCGCCCGCGTGCCCTGCCCCTACGATCACCACTGTGCTGCCGTCTTCTTGCATGTCCGCTCCCGCTTGATCCCGCTCTTTACCCGTTAATTGATTCATCGCGCGCATCGGCGGCCAGGACTCATATGCACCCTTCAATCCACGCCGGCCGCCGCGCCAGGAACGAGATCATCTCATGGTTCGCACGCGCACGCCGCGCTTAGTCGAAGGCGCGATCGTTCGGCGCGGCATAGAGCGCGCGCAGTCGTTCGCTCATCGGAAACTCGAAATTCACACCTTTGGGCGGCACCGGCTTTTCGAACCACTTCGCGTACATCGCGTTGATTTCGCCGCTCTTCATGAGGCCCGCCATCGTGGCGTTCACGAGTTGGCGGAATTCAGGGTCACCGTTGCGCATCATGAAGGCATACGCCTCCAACGATTGCGGCGTACCCACGATCACCCATTCAGTGGGCTTCGCCGTGAGCGAGCGCGTGCCGGCGAGCAGCACGTCGTCCATCATGTAGGCCACTGCCCGGCCCGACTCGAGCGTGGCGCGCCCCTCGCCATAATCGCGCGCGCTGATGATGCGCATGTTCATCTGCTTTTCGATGTTCATGCGTCGCAGGATGTGCTCGGACGTCGTCCCCTGGTTCGTGAGCACCGTCTTGCCCACGAGATCGGGAAAGTCGTGAATGCCCGAGTCCTTGCGTGTGAGCAGGCGCGTGGCCGCAACGAAGAACGTATTGGAAAAGCTCACCTGAGCCTGGCGCGCCTTCAGGTTCGTCGTGACGCCGCACTCCAGATCTACGGTGCCGTTCTGCACGAGCGGAATGCGGTTTTGCGAAGTGACGGGAATGAATCGCACCTGCAGGTCCGGGCGCTTCGTCCTGACCTTGACTGCGTCGATCACTCTGTTGCAGATGTCCTGCGAAAAACCGATCACCTGGTTGTCGCCAATCACGTAAGAGAACGGGATCGAAGCCTCGCGGTACCCAACGGCGATGATGTTCGCCGAGCGAATCTTGTCGAGTGTGGGCTGCGCGACCTGGGCGGCCGCCGGCTGCAGCAGCGCGAGGCACGCCACGATGGGCCAGCAAGCCAGCGACAGCAGCTTCAGTCGGTTCATGGGTCGGTCCTCTTATTCTCTCGTTGTTGTCTTGCGCGCTCAAAACCTACATTTGTCGCCACAATCGACCATCGCGCAACATGTGGGAAATACCAGGGCTTTCCCGAGATGTTAAGCCGACGATGAAAAAAAGCAGCGGACATTGCCGCTGCTTTCCTTGTTTAATGCTGCGCAATCGTCACGGCCAACGCAATCAGCCGTTGACGAGTTTCCTGGGTTGCAGCAGCGCCAGCACCGCGCCTAGCGCCATGGCCGCCGAAACGCAGTACATGCCCGCGTTCGTGCTTTGCGTCACGTCCTTCATCCAGCCGATGATCGAAGGGCTCACAAAGCCCGCGAGATTGCCGATCGAGTTGATCATGCCGATGGCGGCGGCCGCCGAGCCGCCCGCGAGAATCGCGCTCGGCCAGGTCCAGAACACGGGCATTGTGGCGATGCATGGCCTTCTCGTGTTCCGAGAGCCAGTTCGCCGCGCGGATGTCGTTAGGCAGATAGAAGAGCGTGATCATGCGCCTGTTGATCGCAGTTCGAAACTGGACAACACCTGCAACCGCCCTGCTTCTCTTACCTCTCGCCGTGCTCGATCAGATACGTGCGAGGAGGCTGACGCTAACGGAGGACAGCACGGCATCCGGCATGCCGTCCGGGCGAATCAGCAGTTTCCCCGAACTTGCTCGCCACGCGACATGAACTCGGGCGGTTACTGGCTGGGGGCGTGGCCTGCTTCCAGCATGCGGCCGCAATGCACTTAGCGGCTGAACGGAGATGGACTGTCCCGGCTCGACAACGCCTTAGATGCCAGTGAATTTATAACGTCGCCGTCCTTCGACGCATCATACCTCTTGCACCAGTCATAACCGCTTCCGTACCCCTTCGGATACGGCCCTATGGCATGTCGCAGAAACAACTCGCAATGTGGCACCAGCAGATCACCATCCGTAATCACCACATTTTTCACCACAATGTGAGCTTCCCTTGAAATTTCGCCTTCCAGCAGGTCGCGTATAAACTCGACCCAAAGGAAGGAAAGCAGAGATGTTCAAGGTACCGCACCAGGTGTACACGGCAGAGTTCAA
>NZ_CAJHCQ010000025.1 GCF_904848665.1 Paraburkholderia hiiakae | reverse complement strand
TCAGGCAAAAAACCGCATTCTTGAGTCCCTTCGAAATCGCGTTTCGGGGCCATTCCAGGTGGCCTCATTACGCCGATCATCCCCGGCTCGATTACGCCGATCCGTGACACCATCAGGGTTTCTTGTTGTCGCGGGGGTGTTTCCTGCGCAACGCGCCCGACATCGAGCCTGGGTTCGAGGAAGCGGAATAGGTGGTCCGTCTGGACGATTCCTGCGCCAGACGCCGCGCCAGCTCGATCGCCTGGTGTGCCGTGAGCGCAGGCGAACCGATGGATACAGGCGTGCCGGACAGCAGGACCTGGGTGAGGCCGGTTGTCATGCAGACCAGCCGCCCGTAGTCGCAGGTTGACTCCTGCGGGCCAGCGAACGGCGCCCCAAACCACGAGCCGGGAGATCCCTCGCCCGCGATGCACAGCGCCAGGGCGCGTGCGGCGCCCGCAAACTCGGTGTATCCCGTCGGCTTCGCCGTCTCTTCCGGTCCCGCAACCTGCCGGTCACGTCCGAATGTTTCCTCTGCCCAGCGCTTCGCCTCCGCAATCCCGGCGGCGTTCTCCGGGGAGCCCAGCAGGTGCTCGGTCTCGGTGAGGCCCTCGTAGTCGGACGCGGGCATCACGATGTACCGCTGGCCGCCGCTGACGAAGGACGTGACCTCGCCCTTCGCGGGGACGGCTATGTCGGGGTTCGGGGTGGCTGGATCGTGGGGCATGGGGGGGCGTGGTGTCTTCGATTATGGCACGGCGGGCAAAAGCCCTGTGTTTTCAACGGGCCGGGCGTGGCTGCGTGAGCAGGACACGGGGTGCCGAGCGTCAACGATATTGTCGCGTTGCGTCCGTGACGGATAAAAAAACAAAGGGGAAATCCAATCAAATCGGATGAAAATATACCGGTTTTGAGCGAATCATGAGAAAAAATTACCACGGCGGTATAGTGCGAGCGCGAGGCGCCGCGGTGCGGGGTGCAATCACTTGGGCGCCGCGAGGACCTCACGGTGGGCAATGAGGTCGGCGGACACCGCCGACCGTATGAGGGAGCCCATCCGGGCTGCTGATGCGTACCCTGGAAGGGCGTTGTGCTGCAACGATCCCCGCGCTGGGCCGCTAATCCGGCGCTCGCCACGCAGGAGAAGGTCGACATCAGCTTGGCGAGGTGTCACGAGCATGGCCTGCTCAGGAGCGCGGTGCAGGTACCGTGGGACTTTGGTAAGGAGTCCGTCGTGTGATTCCAATCAACCACGAGAGGCCTCCACCCGAACGGTTGGGGACACAACCGCAGAGGGTTCGCAGATTCATGTAGCGCATGGCGGCCTGCACGTTTACGCGGGGCGCAGGTCGACCCATGCGGTGGCTCGCGACCTCGAACAGGTGAAACCCCGCCGCGTCCCTCTCACAAGGCGCCCGGCGGCCGTTCCCTTTTGTGTTTCTGCCTGTTGCATGAGCGCACAATTTTCAGGGCTCGCGCCTTCACCCCGCAAGAACCCAGTTGCGGAAGACGCCGCCGGAGGGGCAGCCGAAGTACCGGTCACCAGAAGTTGGGCGGCTCGTCGAAAGTGGACAGGAGGTTCGCCTTGGCCACGTAGACCTGTGGAACCGTGTCATAGAAAGTCTTCACTTCATCGCGGGACGACACCACACCTTTCCAGACGCCGACTACCCGATTGTCCGGGTCGTCAGGGACGTCGAGCCACTGCCCGTCCGGGGAACCGGGGGGGAATGCGCTCCACTGCTGCAGACGCTCGGGTGCAGCGCTGGGACAGGTCAGTCGGTACGTGCCATCCCCAGCCCCCCATGGAGTCGGACGCAGGTAGGGGCCATCGAGCACCAGCGGCCGCATATGCGGCGGAAAGTTTGGAATATTCTGCTGTTCGTTTTCGTAATCCTGTTTCTCGACATCCGCAAACAGCCCGATCAACTTCTGCTTTGCATCCTTGATCACGGGCTCCGACCATGGCGAATAGATCTGGTATCCCGGATCACGGGACTTCATCACCTTTTCATAGGCGACCCTGCCGGAGAGATAGGAGCCGAGATAGGGCGAAGCGACCAGCAGTCCACTCATCCCCCAGATTCCCGTGAGGCCGCCAACCTTCACAATCATGGCGTCAAGCAGCGAGACCACCTCGTCCTTGTGAGTGTAAAGCCGATCAGGTGAGCCGGTGTAGCCCTCGACCACGAGCACGAGCGTGGACAGTTCCCCGATCAGCTCATTGCTTTCATCCTCTTTGAGCACACCGCGAATGAGCTCCGGGAGTCGAGTCAGCAGGTCGAATATTTCGGATAACTCTGCTTTAACCTCGTCGAGCTTCTCGACGATATTGCCAAGCTGGGTCGAGATGGATCCGAGCGCTGCGCTGGTGTCATCTCCGCCGCCCCCCTGCTTGAGGCTGTCATACGCATCGACCAAGCACATGACGAGTTCGATGGCGACTTCGACCCACAGGATGCGCAGATGGTTGCGCCGGAGGCGATCTTCTGCGCTGCGCGTTGTCTGGACACAGTCGGCGAAGGGGTCATAGTGCGTTCGCATGGCGGCTCCCGAGGTCAGGCGCGACGTGGCGGTACAGGGGCGGCGAGGATTCTGCACACGCGGGAGCCAACGCCTGCGCTGGCCGGTGCTTCTCGCCGGGTCATCGGAGGGGGCGTGCTGCGGGCGCGGCCCGCACCTTGCACGTTAGCGCAAGGAGAGCCGCGCGCCCAGGCGGCCTTGTGCCGGTCTGTGCGCAAGGATACGAAGGCTTGCCGTAATGGCCGGCTGCGTGCGGCCGGAACCGGACGCCACCCTGAGCGCGTCTCCGGAGCTCAGGGTCGACCGGAAGCCGACGCTTGCCCGCTGGAAACGTTGGTGCCTGGGCGCGGCGGTACAGCTCATGGGGACAGCGTTTGCGCGAGCTTGCGCAACGCGTCGATGTAGCGGTTGGCCGGTTGCACGATCTGGGTGTCCCGCTGGGTGGCTTCGTTCTGGATGCGCGCCATTTCGCCTGCGCGCGCATTGTCGATGTAGTTCCTGACGCCTGCCAGATCATCAAGTGCGGATTTCGACACGGTTCGCCGCCCGCCGGCATACCGCGCGCCGACCACATCGAACGACGCGTCGCATTCGGTGAGGCGGGGCGGACGGGGGCCAGGCGGATCATAGGGTGCGCTGGCATCCGTGAGCTGGATCCGCACATCGGTCACGCTCTCCGCCTGGTACTGCTCGATCGACCTGATGGTGTTCTCCAGCCAGAGCGCGTGATTCGTGCACCGGTCACGCAACACGTCCCGGTTGTGGGGATCCGGCTGGGCGGTACGGGTGCACCGGAAGATCCAGACGCCGATATCCGTGTTGATCATCTTGAGCAGGGCGACCACATGGGTCCGGTCGAACGCGGGATCATCCGCCGAGCGTGCCCGGAAGAACGAAATACTCTGGGTGATGGAGTTATAGGCGGCGGCGAGGATCGCGGGATCATGCGTTGCCGAATAGTCCTCAAGCTGGGTCCGGGCGGCGAGGAGCCCGGCGTCTTCGAGGTTGTCCTCAAGCTGGTCAATGCGCTGGTCAATGAAGGCCTCCAGTTCCCGGATGGCCTGACGGATGTCATCTTTCGTGGCGAGCGTGCCGAACAGGAAGTTGGCGAACTGCTTTGCCAGCTCCTTGCCAAATGCGGTGGCGAGCGCCTTGGCACCTTCTTCGAGCACCACAGCAAACGCGATCGGCATGTCCGGACCTCCTGTTCAAAAGGGTTTTCCTGCCGGGCGAGTCCGGGGGCAAGTGACGGGGGCCACTGCCCGGGCCAGCAGGAGCGATGTTCCTGTATGGCAAGCGTAGGGCACGTGAAAGTATCAGGGTGGATTCCGGGGCGCTTCTGTGCGGTATCGCACATGCGGACCGCGCGCGACGAGTCGGGTGCGGGCGGAGCCTGCATGCACAACGTTCCGGGGCATTGCCGGCGCCCCGGAAAACTCCCCTCTCCCCGGCGCGCTACCAGCAACCCCGACCACGCGAGCTCAATCCCCGGATGGAGTCTGGGTGGTGGTCACGACACTCCACGTTCCGGCGTCGCCGTTGAACTCTCCCAGCAGCCGGCCGTGATAGCCGTCGAAGGCTCCGGCGAACTGAAAGCCGGTGAGGAACAGGAGCTTGCGGTGATCGTCACCCGTGACCAGGACGCCACTGTTGGACTGCTGGCTCCATTTCCCCTCTTTGTCTGGCAGCCAGTGGTCGGTCAGCCGGTGCCACGAGTTATCGCTCCTGAGCTCCAGACGTTCGGCCCTGGCTTCCTGGCTCAGCGAGCACTTGATGGCGGCGGCGTGAAGGGTCATGACGTTTCTCCGTGGCTGGGTGGGCCGCGTCCGGCACGCGCCGCGACAGGCCTGCCGGATCAGGCTAGGGCAGCCGGCTTTCACGGAGCTGTCCCCTCTGTGCGCTGCGCCACACGTCAGAAGGCGCGCGTAAGCTGCCTGGCCTATGGTGTTTGCACATCGGCGCGGGCCACGGGCGGCCCCGCCGCCGTTTCGGGCCCGCCCGGGCTAGTGGGAGCGCAGCTGATGAATGAGCCGTCACATGGCAGGTCGCTTGGTCTCGCTGAATGGGGATTCATCGTGGCTGTCGCCGCCGTGATTGTGGCGATCGTGACTGCCCTCGTGCAGTTTCCCCCTGTGACGGCGTGGCTGGAGCGCTGGGCGACGACCGACTGTGCCGGGGTGCTCGACATCGAGGAGTTTTTCCGGAAATGTCCGTAATCCGTCATCCGGCCGTGGTGCTGCTTCTGCTGGCCAGTGCGCCGGCCGCCGTGGCCGAGTGTCCGGCGAAGGCCGCCGACATCAGGTCCACCACCGAGATGCGGGCCTGTTTTGATGCGCTTGCGCAGGGGCAGGCGCAGCTGAAGGCGCAGCAGGCGCAGGTCGAGCGGCGGCTCGCTACGCTCGCCGCGCAGCAGGCCGTTGACGAGGCGCGCCTGTCGGCCCTGCCGGACGGCATGATGGTCGAGCTGCGCAACGACGGGGAGGAAGGCTCCGCCCACTGCATGCCACACGAAGTCCTGGTTGGGGGCATGTGCTGGGCTGGCCCGGGTAGTGCGCTGCTGCAGAACGCCGGCATCACGGACGACCCGAAGAATTCCCCCCGCGACCCGCGCATCTACACCTGCACCTGGAACCCGGCGACGAAGTCCAGCGACTTCCGGGGCCACACGGTCGCGGCGTGTCTCAGGAAGCAGTAGTGGTCGCCGAATCGCAGACGTGAGCCAACTTTCCGGGGTTGGGAGCGGAGACGGGGTTGTGCGCGCCCTTGCGCGAGAGCATTCCGCTGCATACGATTTGAACGGTCTCTAAACACAATGGTTCACGTATGGCAAAGGCTCCTGTGATCGAAGAGCGGCAACTGCGGCATATGTTGAAAGTCGCTGCTGTAACCGGAGAATCGCCACTGCGCGATGTCGCTCTCCTTTACGTCCTGTACGGGACCGGGATGATGCTCACCGAGCTCGCCTCTCTGACTGTCCGCGACTTCGCTCTCGAATCGGGGGCTGTTCGTGAGAAGAGCGTTGTGCGAGCAACGATCGCGCACAACTCGAAAGAGCGCCCTGTCTTCTGGGTGAATGCGAAGGTAGTTACGGCTGTCGATTCCTATCTCGCGTATCGAGTCACCGCGCGACACGGCGTTACCACGAGGACAGCGGCCTATCGCGGCTTGGACCCTGATGGACCGATCTTTCGACGGACAGATGGAGACCCGTACAAGCTGACGCAGCGCACTACGGCCAGCGGGGCGATCAGCTATTCATGCGACGCGTTGAGTCAGGTTTTGCGACGCTTGCATGTGCTAGCAGCCGTTGTGGGCGACTGGTCTCGCATGTTTCGACCCATGGACATATGGCGAGCCAAATGGCAGTCGTGAGCGTCACACCATGGACATTGCTCGTGGTTCAGGAGTAGCGTGCTACTAGGCGCTTTTCTGCGGTGTCCATGCCTCTACATCTAACCGGTACCACGTTATCAAACAGAGTTGCAGCTTTTTCCACGCGCCACTGAAACTGCGCCTCTCACCCACCGATTCGGCACGCGCATTCATCGTGTCGAACACTTTCACGCCGGGCGGAATGTGCTTGCGCGGCACCATGCCGAACGTCGCGAGCAGGGCTTCGCGTGCATCGGGCACTTCGTTCGCCCGGCGGATCACCGGCGCGGCATAGTCCTTGTAAATCTCGTCGCGCCAAGGGTCGTCCGGCGGCAGGACGCCGTAATGCCTGAATAGGTAGTCACGGCGTGCGGCGGCGTAGTTCGTGCACATGGTCGTCTCTCCGTCCCGTCCTTCAGAATCATTCTGACATGTGATAGGCTGTATAAATATACAGTGTTTTGGGGCGGAAAATGGGACGGGATCATCGTCACTTCCCTCCGCTCACGGCAGCGGAGTTGGCTGAAATCTACGATCGGAATCCCTTGCCCGTCGTATTGCGGTTGCTATGGGAAATCCACCGGCTGCGCTCCACCATCAGCCGGGCGAACCAGATTCGGCTCACGATCGGCAAGCGCGTCGGCACGGCGAATACGCCTGCTGGCATGTGGGAGCGTTTCGAGCAGGAACTCGACGCGGAGCCGTGTTTGACCGATCCGCTCACGGCGCGTCAAAGGGGTTTATTGCATGAGGGGGAGCCGGAGGGACGGCTGCGACGCAGGCGGCGCAACGGCGATTGAGCGTTGGCCTGCGCCGTCGACTCTGTGAGATAGAGGGCTCCCTCGGAAATGACCCGCGCGGCGTTTCATCTCCCATCATGTGGGCTCCCCCACGTTTGCCAACAATTCGCAACAAATCGTATGGCACGCTGAAATTTGGCTGTAAGTGGCCCTTGTTAGAGTTCGTGAAAGCAGTTGTCTTTCGTGGCAGTCAACACAAGAGCGACTCATGGCTATTGTCCGCGCGTGCTGGTTCGTTCTGGCGCTGCTTCTCAGTGCTCCCGTCTGGGCATACCAGACGCGTATCGTCTCGATCCCCAGCGCCGCGATGCAGCGCTCGTTCGACGCGACCGTCGTCTTGCCCGACGACTACGCGCGCGGCAACCATGCCGCGCGTTTTCCGGTGATCTACGTGCTACATGGATCGGGCGGCAGTTATGCCGACTGGACCTCGAACACCCACATCGGCAAGCTCGCCGACCGTTACCACGTGGTGCTGGTGATGCCGGACGGTGGTCACGAGAGCTGGTATATCGACAGCCCGTTCGATCGGAACAGTCGTTATGAAACCTATGTGGGCAGCGAGGTCGTGTCGTATATCGACACGCATTTCCGCACGATCGCCTCGCGCGAAGCGCGCGCGATCACGGGCTTGAGCATGGGCGGTTTCGGCGCGCTGCGCATTGCGCTGGACCGGCAGGAGACGTTCGGTGCGGCCGGCAGCATTAGCGGCGCAGTCGATCCGCGCAATTGCGAGGACGAGCCCGGCATCGCTCACGTATTCGGCGATCCCGCGCGGCACGCGTCGTTCTGGAACAGCAATGCGATCGTGGATAGCGCGCAGGACTTCGAGCATGCGCATATCGCGCTCACCATCGACTGCGGCGTGAGCGACTTCTTTGTGCAGTCGAACCGCACGCTGCACGAAAAGCTCGTCGAACTGGGTGTGCCTCACGATTACGCGGAACGCCCCGGTGGCCATACGTGGTCCTACTGGTCGAACTCGATCCGCTATCAGGTGCTCTTCTTCGCCACGGGGTTCCAGCGCGCCGGCTGGCATCCGCAAGTGGCGTAACGCATCGCGGCGCGCGCGTTTGCCAACATCCTTGCGTTACACGATTCCTGGGAGCGCGTGCCTGACCTCAGGCACCGCGCTTGCTCACATGATCCTGCAGGGGCGGGCGCGTAGATCCGTCCCGCTCAACCAGATGCCGGGCATCGGGCGACCGCACGCGGCGCCGGGGCGCGGCGACCAACCTTGAGCCGGATCGCACCGGGTGCAGGAGGACGTCATGCTTCAATACGCTGTCATTTTCTTTATCATCGCGATCATCGCGGCCGTGTTCGGTTTTGGCGGCATCGCGGCGGGTGCGGCATCGATCGCCAAGATCCTGTTCTTCATTTTCCTCGTGGTTTTCCTCGTCACGTTGCTGCTTGGCGTCGTGAGAAGGGGTTGATCAGCGAGCCACGCCTCTTTGTTGTCGAAGTGCAGCCCGCCCGCGCGGGCTGCACTTTTGTGTTCAAGGCTCTGATTCGTATAGCGAATCAAATCCACACGCTTGCGGCCGGGGGCGTCACGCGATGGTATCCACCACGCCGCCGTCCACGCGCAGCGCCGCGCCCGTCGTAGCGGATGCCTCTTTCGAGCACGCGTAGACGATCATGTTCGCCACTTCCTCCACGCTCGCCGCGCGGCGGATGATGGAAGATGCACGATGCGTCTGCACGAACTGCGCGGCGACTTCCTCGACGGTTTTGCCCGAAGCGGCGACTTCGTCCTTGAGCATCTGCGCCACCCCTTCTGAGAGCGTCGGGCCCGGCAGCACCGAATTGACCGTGACGCCCGTCCCCGCGAGGCGCTTGGCGAGGCCGCGTGCGAGGGCGAGTTGCGCCGTTTTCGTCATGCCGTAGTGGATCATGTCGGCGGGAATGTTCAACCCCGATTCCGATGAGATGAACACGATGCGCCCCCAGCCACGCTTGACCATCGCATTCGCATACGCGCGCGAGAGTCGTACGCCCGACATTACATTCGTTTCGAAGAAACGCAGCCATTCGGCATCGGGAATCTCGAAGAAGTCCTGCTGCTGAAACACGCCGAGATTGTTCACGAGAATGTCCACCTGCGGATGCGCCTTCACGAGTGCATCGCATCCCTGAGCGTTGGAAAGATCGCCGACGAAGCCTTGCACCCGCGCGCCGGGCGCCGCGGTGCGCAGCGCGGCCTCGGCCTCGCGCACGCTCTCGGTGTGACGGCTGCTGACGATCACGTCCGCGCCCGCAAGCGCGAGGCCCTTCGCCGCGGCAAGACCGATGCCGGCAGCCGAACCGGTGACGAGCGCGAGTTTTCCAGTCAGATCGATTTTCATGCGGGCTCCTTGAAGGGGAGGCAGGCCACGCTTCTGAACGCGCGTTGAACGTTCGGGGCGCAACGCCGGGCGCGGCCATCGTGAAGGGAAGGGGCAGTGTACTGCGCAGCGGCGTTGGCTGTTTTTTCAGGCGCCTCAGGTACCTCACGCACCTCACGCACCCATCGCCGGATCGCTCACGCTGTCCTTGCCGGTTTCCACACGGCCCGCGAAGCGCCGTATCACACCGTTCTCCGCGCTCATGGTGAAGTCGTACCAGCCGCCCGAATCCGCGAGCGCCCAGTTCGACTGAACCTGTTCGCCGGCGCGCAGCGCGTAAGTCCATGGCCCGTCGCTGCGGTAGGCATTGGCCGCGACGGTCACGTTCGAAGCCACGCTTGCGCGATTCGCGATGCCAAGCTCGAGCGCATTGCTCGCGGCGTCATAGCGCACGCGCACTTCAGGATTCGGCCCGTGCGCGACCGTATGCGCGTTGCCCTCGAATGCGCGATGAAAACCGTTTGGCCCAAGCACCCACAGGCGGTACGCGCCGTCGTCGGATGCCGGGGATGTCCACGTGTCGCGCAGTGTCTTGCCTGCCTCGACGGTGTATCGGCGCGGCGACTTGTCGAGGTGAAGCTGGTCGTACACGTGAAATACGGCGCCGGCCTTTCCTTCATTGCCAAACTCCAGCTGAACCTTGTGATGACGCCCGTCGACGCTCGCATCCACGTTGAGGCGGTACGGCAGTGCGCGCGACGGCCGCGCCTTGCGCGCCTGCTGCGGCATGGTCTGCATGCCGGGCTGGGGCACTGGTACGGGCTTGAGGGCATTCTGTTGCTTGTTCAACGCGTCGGCGTCGGCTTTCGTCGGTGCGGAAAACGTCTGTACCGGCTTTTCGTTCGGTGTGCTGAAGTTGAATGCCGAGGTGAGATCACCGAATACGGCACGCCGCCACGGGCTGATGTTCGGCTCGCGCACGCCGAAGCGCATTTCGATGAAGCGCAGCACCGACGTGTGATCGAAGACTTCGGAGTTCACATAGCCGCCCGTGCTCCACGGCGAGACGACGATCATCGGCACGCGCGGCCCGGGCCCGAACGGCAAGCCGTCTGGCTTGACCGGCTTGCCGTCGCCGGGAGGGTTCGGCATGGTGAAGTATTCGTGGCGCGTACTGGCGGTGGATTTGCCCGCGTATTCGCCGTCCTTGATGGGCGAGGGCGGGCAGGGCGGCGGCATGTGATCGAAGAAGCAATCGTTCTCGTCGTAGTTCACGAAGAGCACGGTCTTGCTCCAGATGTCCGGGTTGCGCGTGAGCGCTTCGAGCAGCTTCTGGATGTAGTAGGCGCCCTGGCCCGGCGTCGAAACGGCGGGGTGTTCGGAATAGGCCGGCGGTGCGATGATCCAGCTCACCTGAGGCAACTGGTTCGCCGCGATGTCGTCATTGAGCGCCCGCAGGAAGCCGCCATCGGGCATCGTATTGCCGACACCCTTATACAGGGGCTCGCGCGCGTCGAGCGCCTGGGTCCACGGCACGTTGGGCGAGCCTTCGATTGCTTCGAGAACCTTGCGATAGCTCGCAAACCCCACGAGCGGATTGTCCGTGTAGTTGTCGGGCTGATTCTCATACACCTTCCACGTGACACCTGCGGCCTGCAAGCGTTCCGGATACGTGGTCCATTTCAGGCCCGTGGCCGGCGCGGCGATGTTGTCCCAGCCATTGTTGTCGACCACGGCATAAGGCGAGGCCGTGGGGCCATTGGTGCCGGTGAACAGAAAGAGCCGGTTCGAGTTGGTGCCGCCGTGCAGCGAGCAATAGTAGGCGTCGCAGATCGTGAAGGCGTTGGCCAGGGCGAAATGAAACGGCAGGTCGGAGGCCTGAAAATAGCCCATCGAGGCGTCGCCCTTGAACTTGGGCCAGTGCGTCATGCGGCCATGGTCCCACGCCGCGTGGGCGTCGGCCCAGTTGTGCGCGCCACCCGCGAGCAACGCGTTGCCCTTGCGGCTGTCCAGGTAGAACGGCAGCAGCGTACGCGAGCCGTCGCTCTGCTGCCAGACATTGGCGCCGTCGGGCAGGGGAATCGTGATGCGGTCCGAGAAGCCGCGCACACCGGGCAGCGTGCCGAAATAGTGGTCGAACGCGCGGTTTTCCTGCATGAAGACGACGATATGCTGCACGTCTTCGATCGTACCGGTTGCGTTGTTGGCGGGAATGGCCAGCGCCCGCTGGATGGCGGGCGAAGCGAGGCTAAGCGTCGCGCCCGCGGCGGCGGCGCGAAGGAAATCACGGCGGTCCATTGAAGTCATGGTGTGTTCGCGTTGTTGTCGTTGTACTCGCGAGCATTAGCATGACACGTTGGCGCCGCCGCGGGCGCTCGATGAACGTTTGTGTGTGCGCGTGCGCGCGCGTCAGAGCTTCACGCCGCCGGCTTCCGGCGGCTCGCGCCCCGGCTCGTCAAGCGGCAGGCTCGCGGCGTCGTCGCCCCAGTACGGCTCGCGGCCGTAGTACTGATGCACGGAACTGGCCCAGGTGCGATCGGCCATCGAGGGCCACTCGCCTTTGTCGAAGCCCGGTGCGTTCTTCACGCGCTCGGAGTTGAGTGCGATCACGAAGCATTTGCGTGCCGCGTCGAGCGTGAGGGCATTCCACGGCACCGCGAGCAGCTTGTCGCCGATGCCGAGAAAGCCGCCGCTCGACATCACCATGTAGGCAATGCGGCCGCTTTCCACGTCGAGCATGATCTCCTTGACCTTGCCGACTTCGTCGCCGTCCGAGCTCAGCACGCGGTCGCTGTCCAGCGTACTGGCCGCCATCACGTCGGGGCCGGGGCCAGGCGTCGCCGAGCGATCGCGGCCGACAATACGTGCGCCGTCGCCGCCGCGCGGCGCCGAACCGATTGGGGTTTGCGAGTAGGCCATGATGCTCTCCTTGTTCATGATGAAACGCGCACGCCGGTGGTCTCCCGTGCGCGGCGCGCGCCGGTTATCCAGCAGGTTGCGCAAGGTGAGGGCGCAACGATGTGTCCTGACGGTTGTAGCGGCGTGAAGAGGGATTCAGTCGCTCTTGCCGCCGCCGTCCAGGCCCGCGCCTTTGCGCCACACTTCCTTGCCTTGCTCCGAAAGCTCGCCGCTGCTGTGAGTGGCGTCCGGCTCGGTGCCGTGCACGGCCATATCGCCGCCTGGCGGCTCCGTGGCGCCCTTTTTCTGGCGCTTACGTTGCGCTACGCGCTCGTCGTGCGAGCGGCCTGCGTATTCGCTCATTTCGACCTCCCTTGGGTTATGCACATCGCATCACGACGCGATGCGGCTTGAGGGTTCGATCCCCTGCCGGCCCGGAATGGACTGGCCACGTCGATTCCACAGCATCGGTCATGCCGTGGCGCGCCAGCGCAGGCTATCGATCAGGAACCCGAATCAAGGAAGGCCGCGCGAGTCGGCGACTCGTGCGCTGGTGCGCCGCTGCGCCGCGTAAGCCGCTACAACGGTGATGTAAATCGTTCATGCCGTGCACGAGGCACGAACGTGTCAGGGCGCGGCGAACCGGTGGAGGATGTCGAGCAATTGCGCAACCGCGAAGGGCGTGCGCAGGAAGCCCGCGACGTCGGCGTCCGGGGGCGGGGTGACGAGTGCGGAGACGAGCACGAGCGGCACGCGCGCCAGCTTGCTGCTGCGCCTCATTTCGCGCATGAGGGAGAGACCGTCCATGCGCGGCATCATGCAGTCGGAGATCACGACATCGGGAGGGTCGTCGAGCGCGCTTTGCAGCGCATCCGCGCCGTCTGCGGCGGTTCGCACCCGATAGCCTTCCTGCCCGACCAGTTCCTTCAGCGCATCGAGCGCGTTGGTGTCGTCGTCGACTAGTAATACGGTAGTCATACGTTTCTTGCGTGAGCGGCCCGGCCGATCATGGCGGCTGTGCCTTTGTTCTTCGCGATCGCGTCGCGGCGGGCCGAAGGCTTCCGGCGCCCCACTGTAGTGCGCAATTTTCGTTCCCGCGCCGCGCGGGCGGGATCATTTTCGGCTTCGTTCGTCACCCTTGCGGCGCCGCGCCCCGGTGAGCGGTGGATTCACGCGCGCGCAGTTGCCCCGCGACGATGAGTGCCGAAACCTCGGCAAAGCTGCCGAACGCCTCGTCGGGCAACTGGTGAAGGGCTTCGACCACGTCGCTCGGCGCGCCGCTGCGCTCGGCGCTTTCGATCAGCGTGGCGGGGTGCGCGGGCCAGGTGACGCATTCGAGCGCGCGCAGCACGCGCCCGGTCAGCGCCTCGGCGTTCGAGCGCGCCTGGTCGGGGGTGTCAGCTCGTGTTGCCTCGCAAGCGGAAGCAGGCTTCATCAGCGTCTCCTTCGAAGAACGCGATGCTTCCCGCAGATGCCATTCCTGGCACCTTTTTACCTGTGCGCGCCCTTTTTTTTCGGACGTGGAAAGGGTGGGGCGCGCTGGCCACGGCGGACAATCTGGAAGGCGTTCAGGCGGGAAGTTTGTCGGCAAGCACATCGGCGTGGCGAATCTGCGGCGGTGCGGCCAGCAGCTCGCCCGCGCGTGCCATCAACGCCGCCGCCACCTGGCCGTTCAGATGCGCGTCGCGGCCGGCTTCGTCGTCGAATGCGTCGAAGATTGCAAACGTCGCTTTGTCGAAGCGCACGCCGAACCAGGCGCGCGTGGCGGGTTCGGCGTCGACCAGTGGCTTCGCACTCGCGAGAAATGCCGCCAGTTCCTCTTCCTTGCCGGGCTGCGCATGCAGCTCGACGTACAACGCATGTTGGGTCATGACATGGCTCCTGTTACGTCGGGGTGTCTCAGGTATGGTCGCGGTGCTTCGGGGCGTTCGTCAAGCGTTGGGACGGTGCGGCCGGTTTTCTTGGGTTACACGTAAGGATTATGGTTTGGACTCCAAATGGAATCGACAAGATCCATGGTTTTTTCTCGTCGAGGCGAGTCACAGCCGCGCTTCGCCCGGCTGGGCCATCCGGTTTCGAATAAACCCTCTACACGGGGCCAGGGCGAATGTTTTTCAAATTGATGCCGTAAACTCAAACATATCTTCAGACCACGCCGTACATGCTAGATCCGGTCAATATTCTTCTTGTGACGGTGCTTTCGAGCATCATGAGCCTGGCCATTCTCGGCTCACTGCGGCCTGCGGGTATTCCCGGTGTCGGGCGGTGGATCGGCGCCTATTTGATGGCAAGCGTCGCGCTCCTGCTCGCGGGCCTGCAACGGCTTGGCTTGCCCATCCTTACCGTCTTCGTTTCGAATACGTTGCTGGCACTAGCTGTGGTGCGCATGCTCGAGGGCTGCCGCCAGTTCTTCGGGCTCAAGCCGCGTGTGCCGCTCGCTTACGCCGGAACCGTTGCGCTCGCAACGGGCATTGTGTGGTGGTACTGGGTGACGCCCAGTCTCGGCGCGCGCGTGGCTGTCGTCTCCGCGTTTCATGGGGCCATTTACACGTCGATCGGCTGGCTCGCATGGCGTTGCCGGCCGCCCGCGCGTCCTGTCTATAGCTACCGGTTCGTTACGCTGGCGGCCTGGCTGGGTGCGTTCGCGCACGCGCTGCGCGGGGCGATGTACGGCAGCGGCATCGTGAAGCAATACGGGCTGCTCGACTTCACGCCGCTCAACGTGGCATGGCTTGCACTCGGCATTCTCGTGTTGCCTGCGCTTTCGATCGGGATGGTTCTGCTCGCGCACGACCGCATGGCCGAGCGGCTCGAACGCCTCGCGAACCACGACGAGCTGACCGGCGCGCTCACGCGCCGCGCGTTTCTAGCCCAGGCGAACGCGTCGCTCGAAGCCGCGCGCGAGACGGGCCAGCGGGTCACGTTCGCGATTGTCGACATCGATCACTTCAAGTCGATCAACGACCGCTACGGACACGCCACAGGTGACCGCGTGCTCGCGCAGTTCTGCCGCGTCGTGAAGGGTGGTGTGCGCGTGGAGGACGTGTTTGGCCGCCTGGGCGGCGAAGAATTCGCGTTGCTCTTCGTCGGGATGGCCCGCGACGACGCCGTGAGGCGTCTCGACGAATTGCGCGTGTTGACCCTCGCCGTGCGCCGCAGCGCCGACGCCCACGCTCGTGAATCCGCGCACGAGGCGCACGACGGCCTCACCTTCAGTGCGGGCGTGGATGAAGTCGAGGCGCAAGACTCGCTCGCCACCTTGATGGCGCGCGCCGACGCCGCGCTCTATGTCGCCAAGTCACGCGGACGCGACCGCGTCGTGGCCATCTGACGATTCTGTCGGTCTCCTTCGCGCAATTTATGCGTTGTGAATCAATGCTCGCGCCCTTTCGCGGCGCGACGCGCAATCCTTATCGAAACTCCATGCGCAACGCATAGTTGCGCTCCGCGAAAGTCTTAACAGCGCTGTTTTTAAACGATAATTATCAATGGCGCGACTGACGTTGCGTGCAGCGTGAAGGCGCTTTCGCTGCATGACGTGCATGGTCCAGGTGGCCTGCGTGGCGCGCCTCAAGAATTTTCGGGCGGGCGTTTCTTCCCTTGTAACCAGTGGCGATCACGCGATGCGGGATTCGTGCGGATATGAAGACGCCTGCTCCCGGCGCTCCGCGCCCGCATTGGTTTTCGAATTCGCTCCGCATTCAAGCGCGCTCTGGCGCCGCCGGCCTGGGCCGCTCCTGCGCTCCCCGCCGCGCGCCGCGACTCACGCGCTCGCCAGTCATTGCATCACCCACATTCAAAAGTCCGCTGACGGAACGCGCACGTCGTGCCTCATCGCGCGTGTCGTTTCGCTGCGGGCACACTACGGGCCTGCCTCCCGGTATCCAACCTGACCAGACAAGTCGCCTCCGGGGAGCGGCCTTTAACCACAAGGAGCCTGAGATGAAAGTTGGCAGCAACTGGCGTAACGCACATAACAACGACGCGGCATTGCCCGCATTCCTCGCAGCACGTGTCGATCGCTACTACACCGAGCGCGTGCAGGAAAGCTGGGCCGGGGGCCACATCATGAAGGGTCGTGTTGCCGATGCTGATGCCTTGCACCTTTCGAGTAACGACTACCTTTCGATTGCGCGCCACCCCGAGATTCTCGATGCAATGTGCATGAGCATCCGATCGGAGGGCAATGGGCTTTTGATGTCGGGTGTGTTCCTGCACGGCGACGACTGCCCGCAACTCGCGCTAGAAGACCGCTTCGCGTCATACATGGGCGCCGAAGCGAGTGTGTTGTGCCAGTCGGGTTTTGCCGCGAATACGGGGCTGATTCAGTCGATCGCCAACGCGCAAACGCCGGTGTACGTCGACATGATGGCGCATATGTCGCTCTGGGAAGGCATCCGCAGCGCCGGTGCGCGCGCGATTAGTTTCTTCCACAACGATGTCGATCACCTCGAACAGCGTATTCAGCGCTACGGGGCCGGGATCGTGATCGTCGATTCCGTGTACAGCACGAACGGCAGCGTGGCGCCGCTCGCGGCGATTGCCGAGGTGTGCGCCGAGCACGACTGCGTGCTGGTCGTCGACGAGTCGCACTCGCTCGGCACGCACGGCCCGCACGGCGCGGGCATGGTGGCCGAACTCGGGCTGATCGACCGCGTGCATTTCCGTACGGCCAGTCTCGCAAAGGCGTTTGCTGGGCGCGCGGGCATTATCAGTTGTTCGCGGCGCTTCCAGGAGTATTTCAAGTGCGAAGCGCTCCCGGCTATTTTCAGCTCGACGCTGCTGCCGCATGAAACGGCGGGCCTCGCGGCGACACTTGACGTGATCGAGCGTGAAGACTGGCGGCGCACGCGTGTCGCGGCCAACGCGCGTTACGTACGCGGGCGGCTTGCCGAACTGGGCTACAACCTGAACGGCAGCGAAACGCAGATCATCGCGCTCGAAGCCGGGCCGGAGCCGCAGACGATCGTGTTGCGCGACGCGCTTGAAGCGCGCGGCATCTTTGGTTCGGTGTTCTGTGCTCCCGCCACGGCGCAGAACCGCTCGCTCGTGCGGATCTCGCTCAACGCGGCGCTGTGCGAGGAGGAACTGGAGCGACTCGTGGATGTGTGCGCGGAGATTCGCGATGAGGTGCAGATGTGGAACTGGCCGTCCACGCGCCGCAACGAGCGCAACGCGGGCCGTGCGCGCGTGCGTCTGCCGCAGGCTGTGGTGAGCATGCCGGCGGTGGCCGTGGCGGCTTGAGCTGGCGTGGAGCGAGGCGGCGAGGCAGCGATAGCGTGAGGGTGCACCCGATTTACGGCCTGCGGAAAACGGATCGCAAATCAGTGCCGTAAATCAGGGTGAGTCCCACGCTGCCTGGATCTCGCGGTCCAGTTGGTCGAGATGCCGGTCGTAGGGCAGCACGTTGTCGAGCGCAAGCCCCGCCGGCTTCTTCACCACTGCGTAGAGATAGCGGCGGTCGCCGTGAAATTCCGATGCGGGATGCATATACGGCTGCCATTCCACGCACTGCGCCGGGTAATAGCCTTCTGTGCGCCAGAAATAGGGCAGGCTGCGACGGCTGTCGAGTTCCGCGAGAAAGCTTATTGGCGCACCTTGTTCGACGGCGATTTCGCGCACGCCGCGCAGCGATTCGTCGGTGTGAATGACGAGCAGGTACGCGGTGCCGACACCGTCGAACATCAGGAGTCCGTGCGGTTGGTACGAGAGATAGTGCTCGACGATGCCCAATGAATCGGCAATGCCTTTCACGTGCGCGGCGAGCGCATGATCCTTGAGGAAGGCATATTCGGAAACGGCGAGTGCGTCGAGCACCGTGCTGCAGCAGCGGTCGAAATACGCGCGCTGCATATCGCCGATCGCCTGGTTCAGCGTTTCCACTGCATCGACTTCATGCTTGCGGATGAAGCGATCGATCAGCCCTTCGTTGAAGCTCTTCACCGCCACGTGCTCGTCGGCTTTGCCAGTCAGGACGATTTTCCTGATCGACGGGTCGGTAATGCGGCGGCAAAACTCCATGCCGTTGAGTTCGGGCATGTCGTAATCGACGACCACGACCGAAACCGACTCGAAGCGCGACGCGTTATGTACGAGACTACGTATCGCATCGACGCGCATGGCGATGACCTGGTGCGCATCGTTTTCTTCGGTGCGGTCCAGATACGGGCTGAAGATGGGCTCCGCGGCCCGGTCTGGCCCGGCGCGGCCATTGAGAAACTTCAGCGCCTCGCCGGGCGAGCTGAACAGGCGGAAGGCCAGGTCGGGGTCGAGTTGCAGGCTCAGGTTCGAAAGGAACGCGGCGCTGTCGTCGACGAATGCGACGGTGGTCGGATAGGAGAACGGCTGGATGGCTTTCGTCATGGCGCGGGGAATGTCAAAACGAACTCGGTGTATTCGCCTTTTACGGAAGAGCAGGTAATTGCTCCACCCATCGCTTGCATGACATCGCGGCAGAATGCCAGCCCGATTCCTGCTCCGAGCGTCACGTCATCGGTGGCGGTTGTCGAAGTATAAAAGCGCGTGAAGATGTGCGGCAATACCTCAGGGGAAATACCGGTGCCCGTGTCGCTGAAAATCAGGCGATTGGCCCGTTGCCCTGATTCAAGACGAATCGAAATCTGCGCGCCTTCGATGCTGCCCATATGCCGGAAGGCATTTTTGAGCAGATTGAAGAGCACGTGAACGGTCAGCATTTCAGATCCGTGAAATTCGAAATCGGGGCGCAGATTGCAGATTACCCGACGTCGGTCGCCTTCGCGAAACGGAAAACGCGCGAGCGCGGCTTCCACGCAATGCACGATCGAGCACGTCGTTGCGTTTTGCATGTTGCCGCCCGTGAAGCGCGCCGTGGCGAGCAGCATGTCGATGATCGCATTCGAATGCAGGGCTTCTTGTTCAATGCGGCCAACCACGCCTTGCAGGGAATGCAGATGCGCCACGCGTATTTTTGGCACGGGCAAGCGGCTGCGCTGGGCGAGCTGATAGGTGTCGAGCAGCGCAGGCAAATAGCGCATGAGCCCTGCCGCGCCCACGCGTATCGCCACGAGCGGGGTGCGCAGTTCGTGCGCCACGCTGCCCGCGGTAGCCAGCATGGCGCGCTCCTGTTCGATCTGAATGCGGTCCTGGTCGTAATTGGCCACCGCGCCGATCGCCACCGCAAACGAAAAGATCGCCAGATGGGTGAAGTAGTTCGGCCCGAGCACGATGGGGTACGTGGTGAGGCAATACGCGATCACGGCAAGGCTGATGCCCACGAGGAACTGCAGCACGAGCATGAGCCAGTCGAGCAGCAGCACCATCACGAACGCCGCGATCAGCGCGCTTTCGACCCACACTTCGTTGCCGTTGTTCTTGAGCAGCATGAACGTGAAAAAAAACGGCAATGCGTAGAGCGTGGCGAAGTACCAGTACCACGGCAGCAGCTTTTTCAGCGCTGCGGGCCAGCGCTCGAACGCCAGAATCGGCACGAACAGAAGCGAGCCGATCAGGCGCAGCGTGAGATTTTCATACGGCTGAGGAAAGAGGTCTTTCCAGACGTAGTAGTAAAGCGGGAAGCCCACGCTCGCCACGACCGCGAGCGGGCGCATGCGGCGCTTCACGTATTGCAGGTTGCGCAGCGCGGGCGCGAAGGCGCGCACGAAGCGCGGACGCATCGACGCCCAGGCTCGTCTCAGTCGCACCGAGGTTCTTGAAACGTTCATCAGGATGGAATCGCTCATCGTTCTGGCCGGCGCGCGCGGTCCGCCGGTCTTCTTGCGTCTCGCTTTTTGGGTTCCCCGTGCTTCTTGCTTTCCTGCCGGCGGTCTCGCGTGGTCGGACCCCGTCTCCACCCGGCAAAGAAAGACAATATCACCAAAGGATTGCAGCGATGAGGCGTGTTGGGTCCCTGAATGGGCTCCGGTGCTGTACTTGAGGAGGAGTTTTATGCGAAGCGCATCGATTCGCTCCTTTTTGGGAGGCATTCGACGGGTGCCGGCGGGGCTTGCGGGGGCTCGGCCGTGCCTGTGTGCGGCCTTCAGGCCGCGGACTTGCGTTGCGCGGAAATGAATTGCTCGATAGCGTCGTCCAGCGGCTGCGGCGCGTCGCGATGTGGAGAATGGCCGCCGTGTGCGAGCGCGTGGACGCGCGCGTGCGGCACGGCCGCGCCAATCGCTTCGACTTGCGCCATGGTGCCGTAATGGTCGTCCACGGCCTGCACGGCGAGCAACGGCGCACGAATCGACGGCAGATCGCCGACGATGTTCCACGCCCGGAACGCGGGATCGAGCCAGATGTCGTTCCAGCCGTAGAACGCGGAATCGACATCGTCGTGATAGCGCGCGAGCTTTTCGCGCAGACGGGTCGTTTCGTACGCAACCTTCGCCTCGCCAATGCTTTCGATGGAGACGTCTTCGACGAACACGTGCGGCGCAATCGCCACTGCGCCATCGAGTGCTTCGGGAAAAGCGGCGGCGTAGAGCAGCGCGATGGATGCGCCATCGCTATGACCGATCAGCCACATGCGCGTGCGTTCGGCCGCGCTTACGCCGAGTGCGTCGAGGAGAGCGGGCAAGACCTCGCGCGCCTGCCCGGCCATGAAATCGACGGGCCATTTCACGCCAGGCGCGCGCGGTGTGGAGCGCCCGTAACCCGGACGCGAATAAACGAGCCCGCGCATGCCGAGGCGCGCGCAAAGCGCGGCGGGCCAATCCTTCCACATCGCGATCGAGCCTAGACCCTCGTGCAGGAATACGGCGAGCGGCGCTTCACCGTCTGCCGCGCCGATCCAGCGATATTCGATGCGCAACGCATCGTGCGCGTCCGTGGCGGGCAGGTCGGCGAATTTGCTTTCGTTCATGGCGCTTATCCCTGTCACGACTGAAACTGCTGACGCAGCCGGAAACGCTGGATTTTACCGGTCGCCGTTTTCGGCAGATCGTCGACGAACAGAATGTCGCGCGGATACTTGTGCGGCGCGAGCCGCGTTTTGACGAACGCCTTCAACTGCTCGGCCAGCGCGTCGTGCGAGGTGTCCGCGGTCGCCTGCTTGAGCACCACGAACGCGCAGGTCTTCACGAGCCCGCCCTGATCGACGCCGATCACGGCGGCTTCGAGCACCGCGTCGTGCTGCATGAGCACCATTTCGACTTCGATGGGCGAAACATACTGCCCGCTCACCTTGAGCATGTCGTCGCTGCGGCCCGCATAGACATAGGCGCCGCCCGGCACACGCCGGTACTTGTCGCCGCTCCTCACCCAGTCGCCGAGGAAGGTCGCGCGCGACTTTTCGCGATTGCACCAGTACATCACGGCCGCGCTCGGCCCGCGGATGAAGAGGTCGCCGATCTCGCCGTCGGCCACGAGCGCGCCGGTCTCGTCGCGCAGTTCGATTTCGTAGCCGGGCACGGGGTGACCCGTGGTGCCGTATTCGACGGCGCCTGGCCGGTTCGAGAGGAAGATGTGCAGCATTTCCGTGGAACCGAGGCCGTCGAGAATGTCGCTGCCGAAGTGCTCCCTGAAGCGCTCGCCCAGTTCGCGCGGCAGCGCTTCGCCCGCGGAGGTGCACACGCGCAGCGCGACATCGATGCGCGCAGGAATGTTGGGCGAGGCCATCATGCTCGCGTAGAGCGTGGGCACGCCGTAGAACACCGTGGGCCGATGCTGCACGAGGCGCGCGAATACGGCGTGGGCGGTGGGGCGTTCGGCCATCAGGATCGTGGTCGCGCCTACCGACAGTGGAAACGAAAGAGCGTTGCCGAGACCATAGGCGAAGAACAGCTTGGCCGCCGAAAACACGATGTCGCTTTCGCGTATGCCGAGAATGGGCTTCGCGTAAGTTTCGACGGTCCAGTAGAGATTGGCGTGCGTATGCACCGTGCCTTTGGGTTTTCCCGTCGATCCCGAGGAGTAGAGCCAGAACGCGATATCGTCGCAGGCCGTTTGCGCGGCGCGCGTCGCGGGCTCGGCGCGCGCGATCAGATCGGCGAGAACGGGTCGTGGTTCAGGTGAGACAGGCTGTGAAACGGGCCGTGAAGCGATTAACTGGCAGTCCTCACATTGTGCTTCGGCCAGCGCTGCGTTCACCGCGGGCAGCACCGCTCCCGACGCGATCACCACGCGCGCGCGGCTGTGCGTGAGCATATACACATAGTCGGCCGGCGTGAGCAGCGTGTTGACGACCACCGGGACGATTCCCGCATAGAGTGCGCCGAGAAATGCAATGGGCAGCTCGACGGTGTCGAGCATCACGAGCAGCACGCGTTCTTCCGTGTGGACGCCGAGCGCGCGCATGGCGGCCGCGAAGCGGCGGGCCTGCGTTTCGAGTTCGCCGTAGTTCAGCGTGTGCGTGTCGTCGATATAAGCGGGCTTCGCAGCGCGCGCAGCATTGAGCGAGAACAGGTGCGTGGCGAAGTTGAATTGCGCGGGCGGCGGCACGGCCGCGGCGTGTTCTGGCGATGCCTCGATTTGCACGGTGTTGTCTCCGCTCTGTCTGCTACCGCGATCGGATTTGTCGTCGATCGACCTTTTCGCGGAAAATTAGCGGTTAGCAAAATGCATGTCAAGCACTATAGTACATAAAGACGGATTCAGAGATTCCATAAGATGAAGCAAACTTACATTGCCGAGCTTCCAGCGGAAGCCGCCGACGACGCCGCGCGCGGCGAGCGCGCCGAACGCGATCCGTTCCTGACCGCCATGGGCGAGCGCGTGCGCATGCTGCGCGCGCGGCGCGGCATGACGCGCAAGACGCTGGCTGCGGAAACCGGGCTCTCGGAGCGGCATCTGGCGAACCTGGAATCCGGGGTGGGGAATGCTTCCGTGCTGGTGTTGCGGCAGATTGCGAACACGCTGAACTGCCCGCTCGCCGAGGTCATCGGCGACGTCACGACCTCGTCGGCGGAATGGCTCTTGATCCGGGAGCTGCTGCAGGGGCGTGATCCAGCTGCCTTGCAACGCGCGCGCGTGGCGCTCGCCGAGATGTTCTCGCAAACCAGCGCCGATCCGCATCGCAACGAGCGTATCGCGCTCATCGGCCTGCGCGGGGCCGGCAAGTCCACTCTGGGGCGCATGCTCGCGCAGGAGCTGAAGGTGCCGTTTGTCGAACTGACTCGGGTGATCGAACAGCTGGCGGGTTGTCCGCCGTCGGAGATTCATTCGCTGTATGGCGCAAGCGCGTATCGCCGGTATGAGCATCGGGCGCTGGAGGCCGTGGTCGCGGAGCACCCGCGCGCCGTGATCGCCTCGCCGGGCGGCCTCGTTTCCGAGCCGGCCACCTTCAATGTGCTGCTCGCGCATTGCTTCACCGTCTGGCTACAGGCCGCGCCTGAGGAGCACATGCGCCGCGTCGTGGCGCAGGGCGACCTGCGCCCCATGTCGGGCAACTCAGGCAATAGCGAGGCGATGGACGACCTCAAACGGATCCTCGCGGGCCGCAGCGAACTGTATGGTCGCGCCGACATGACCTTCGATACCAGCGAAAAGACGCTCGCCGACGCCTACCTGCAACTGCGCGACCGGCTCGCCGCGCGCCTCGCCGCTGAGGCGCCCCGCATCGAATAACGGGCGGCCGCGTACGGCGGCATTGCGGGTTTACACCTGACATGCACTAAAATGCACTAATGTGCTTTACATGAGTATTCCATTGCACTATCGTTGTTTGAAACGAAGTGCAGAAAGGAGACGCTCATGGCCGCAGTCGAAACCGCCGTCGCCCCGCAGCGGGTCGATTACCGCACCGAACCTTCGCAGTACCGGCACTGGAAGCTAACGTTCGACGGCGCCGTGGCGACGCTCGGCATGGATATCGCCGAGGATGGCGGCATTCGCGACGGCTACAAGCTGAAGCTGAATTCATACGACCTCGGCGTCGATATCGAACTGCACGATGCACTCCAGCGCATCCGCTTCGAGCATCCGGAAGTGCGCACCGTCGTGCTGACCAGCCTGAAGGACCGCGTGTTCTGCTCGGGCGCCAATATTTTCATGCTCGGCCTCTCCACCCACGCGTGGAAGGTCAACTTCTGCAAGTTCACCAACGAGACGCGCAACGGCATGGAAGATTCGTCGCGCCATTCAGGCCTGAAGTTCATTGCGGCCGTGAACGGCTCCTGTGCCGGCGGCGGCTATGAACTGGCGCTCGCCTGCGACGAGATCATGCTCGTGGACGACCGGTCCTCCTCGGTCGCGTTGCCGGAAGTGCCGCTGCTCGGCGTGCTGCCGGGCACGGGTGGCCTCACGCGCCTCACGGATAAGCGCAAGGTGCGCCACGACCGCGCCGACATCTTCTGCACCGTGGTGGAAGGCATTCGCGGCGAACGCGCGAAAGCCTGGCGCCTCGTGGATGAGGTCGTGAAGCCGAATCAGTTTGGCCAGGCCGTGCAGGCGCGTGCGCTCGAACTAGCGGCCGCGAGTGATCGGCCAGTTGTCGCGAAAGGCATTGCGCTCACCCGCATCGCACGCGTGGAGAGCGACGGCGGCCTGAGCTACGCAACCGTCGACGTCACGATCGACCGCGCGAAGCGCACCGCGACGTTCGCGGCGAAAGCGCCGACCGAAGCACCTGCTTCGGAGATCGAATCAATCGTCGCCGCCGGCGCGTCATGGTGGCCGCTGCAGTTCGCGCGCGAGCTGGACGACGCGATTCTCTGCATGCGCACGAACGAACTCGACATCGGCACGTGGATCCTCAAGACCGAAGGCGACACGCGCACCGTACTCGCCGCCGACGCCGCGCTGCTCGCGCACCGCGACCACTGGTTCGTGCGCGAGACCATCGGCATGCTGCGCCGCACGCTGGCGCGCATCGATGTCTCTTCGCGTTCGCTGTTCGCGCTGATCGAACCGGGCTCGTGCTTCGCCGGGACCTTCGCCGAACTCGCGTTCGCGGCTGACCGCACGTATATGGCCGCGCTTCCCTCGAACGAAGACGAGGAACCAGCCATCACGCTCTCCGAAGCGAATTTCGGCCTCTATCCGATGGTTACGCATCAATCGCGCCTCGCGCGGCGTTTCTATGAGGAGACCGAACCGCTCGATGCCGTGCGCGCAAAGATAGGCCAGGCGGTCAAGCCGGTCGAGGCGGAGCGTCTTGGCCTCGTGACGGCCTCGCCCGACGACATCGACTGGCCCGACGAAATCCGTCTCGCGCTGGAAGAACGCGCGGTCATGTCGCCCGACGCGCTCACCGGCCTCGAAGCGAACCTTCGCTTCAACGGCCCGGAGACGATGGAAACGCGCATCTTCGGGCGGCTCTCCGCGTGGCAGAACTGGATCTTCAACCGGCCCAACGCCGTGGGCGAGAAGGGCGCGCTCAAGGTGTACGGCAAGGGCAGCAAGGCGCAGTTCGACGTCGCCCGCGTCTGATATCCGTATCCGCCGCCGCATTTGGCGCGTGCGTCGAATTTGCCGCAAGGAACCGCAATGTCCACGATCAACTACAGCGAAAAGATCCCGAACAACGTCAACCTCGCCGACGACCGCGCGCTGCAGCGCGCCCTCGAACAGTGGCAGCCCAACTTCCTCTCGTGGTGGGGCGACATGGGCCCCGACGGTTCGCACGGCTATGACGTCTATCTGCGCACGGCGGTGAGCGTCGACGCGGGCGGCTGGGCGCACTTCGACCATGTGAAAATGCCCGACTATCGGTGGGGTATCTTCCTGACGCCCGGCGACGCGGATCGCAAGATCCATTTCGGCGCGCACAAGGGCGAGGCCGCATGGCAGGACGTGCCGGGCGAGCACCGCGCGAATCTGCGCCGCATCATCGTCACGCAGGGAGACACGGAGCCCGCTTCCGTCGAGCAGCAGCGTCATCTCGGCCTAACCGCCCCCTCCATGTACGACCTGCGCAACCTGTTCCAGGTGAACGTGGAAGAAGGGCGGCACCTGTGGGCGATGGTGTATCTGCTGCATCGCTACTTCGGCCGCGACGGTCGTGAGGAAGCCGAAGCATTGCTGGATCGCCGTTCGGGTGACGACGACAACCCGCGCATTCTCGGCGCGTTCAACGAGAAAACGCCCGACTGGCTGGCGTTCTTCATGTTCACGTATTTCACCGACCGCGACGGCAAGTTCCAGCTTTCGGCGCTTTCCGAATCCGGCTTCGACCCGCTCGCGCGCACGACGAAATTCATGCTGACCGAAGAAGCGCATCACATGTTCGTCGGCGAATCGGGCATCTCGCGTGTCGTGCAACGCACCGCGCAGGTCATGAACGAACTGAAGACCGACGACGTGAACCGCCTGCGCGCCGCGGGCGTGATCGACCTCGAAACGATTCAGCGCTACCTGAATTTCCACTATTCCGTGACGATCGATCTGTTCGGCGCCGACCACTCGTCGAATGCCGCGACCTTCTACAGCTCGGGCCTGAAGGGCCGCTATGAAGAGACCAAACGAGACGACGACCACCAGCTCGAAGGCCAGCAATACCGCTTGCTCGACGTGCAGGACGGCAAGCTCGTGGAGCGCGAAGTACCGATGCTCAATGCCATGAACGAAGTGCTGCGCGACGACTACATCAAGGATTCGATTGCGGGCGTGAACCGCTGGAACAAGGTGCTGGAAAAGGCTGGCATCGATGCCCGGCTCACGGTGCCGCACAAGGCGTTCAATCGCCAGATCGGCACCTTCGCGGGCGTGCGGGTTTCGCCGGACGGCCGCGTGATCGGCGAGGCGGAATGGGCCGCGAACGAGGCGAAATGGCTGCCCACCGCGGAAGACCGGGCCTACGTGGCCTCGCTCATGGGGCGCGTGATCGAACCGGGCAAGTTCGCCAACTGGATCGCGCCGCCGGCCATGGGCATCAATCGGCAGCCAATCGATTTCGAATACGTGCGCTTTAACTGAGGGGAGCGGCGGCGCGAAGCGACGAGTTCGCGCGCCGCGGTGGGAGACAATCATGAACGGTCCGCTACCCGTGGAAATTCTCAGGCAACACCTGATCGACCCTGAAATCTGCATACGCTGCAATACGTGCGAGGAAACCTGTCCCATCGACGCGATTACGCACGATGGCACCAACTATGTCGTGAAGGCCGATGTCTGCAACGCTTGCATGGCCTGCGTGCCACCATGCCCGACCGGCGCGATCGATAACTGGCGCAACGTGCTCAAGGCCGAGGCGTTCACCATTGACCAGCAGTTCACGTGGGACGAACTGCCCGCACAGAATCCGTCGGTCGCAGCGCCGGTCGTCGCGCAAGCATCGAGCGATGGGCCCAGCGAAGCACAAGCGGCACCGAATGCCTCCGATGCACCCGTCGGCGGCTCCGACATGGTGCGCGGCTCGACCGTGCCGCCGTGGTCGGCGGCGCGGCCCTATGTCCAGCTCTACACGCACAAGGCGCCCACCACGGCGAGCGTGGTCGGCAACTATCGCCTCACCGGCGACGCCACCGAAAGCGACATCCATCACATCGTGCTCGACTTCGGTGCCATGCCGTTCCCGGTGCTGGAAGGCCAGTCGATCGGCATCCTGCCGCCGGGCGCGACCGCGGAAGGCCGGGCCCATCATGCGCGCCAGTATTCGATTGCGAGCCCGCGCGACGGCGAGCGTCCCGGCTACAACAACGTCTCGCTCACGGTGAAGCGCGTGACGCGCGATCACAGCGGCAACGCAACCGATGGCGTGTGCTCGAACTATCTCTGCGACCTGAAGAAGGGCGACGTGGTGACCGTGATCGGGCCGTTCGGCAATACCTTCCTCATGCCGAACCATCCGAATTCGCATCTGCTGATGATCTGCACGGGCACTGGTTCGGCGCCCATGCGCGCGATGACCGAATATCGCCGCCGCCGCAGGCTCAAGGGCGCGACCGGCAAGCTCATGCTATTTTTCGGCGCGCGCACGCAGCAGGAATTGCCATACTTCGGACCCCTGATGAATCTACCGAAGGATTTCATCGACACGAATCTCGCCTTCTCACGCACGCCGGGTCAGCCTAAGCGTTATGTCCAGGACGCGATGCGCGAGCGCGCCGTGGACGTTGCGCAGTTGCTCAAGGACGGCAACACGCATGTCTATGTCTGCGGGTTGAAGGGCATGGAGGATGGCGTGCTGCAGGCGCTTCAGGAGATCGCCGAGACGCATGGCATGGGCTGGGAGGCCTTGTGGGACCGTCTCAAACGGGAAGGGCGGCTGCATCTGGAGACGTATTGAAACGTCTGGATGCAATGAATCGAGGCCTGAATCGAAACGCGTGAGAAGCCCGCGATAATTTAAGCACGATCGTTCTAAAGGCGTTACGATGGCGAATCGCAAAGGCGCGCGCGGTGGCGCGTCAAACGTTGGAGTCGCCTCGATGAATCTCGTTGCTGAAATGCCCGCTGGCCTGACCGGCGTCGAACAGTTGCAGCACATGCTGCATGGGAGCCGTGGCCCGGCCATTGGCGAAACGCTCGGCTTCAGACTTGTCGAAGTCGAGGAGGGGCGCGCCGTGTTCGAAGGCACGCCCGGTCTGCACGTGTACAACCCCATCGGCACGGTGCACGGCGGGTATGCCGCTACGCTGCTCGATTCCGCGTGCGGTTGCGCCGCGCACTCGCGGCTCGGCCCGAATCAGGGCTACACCACGCTTGAGTTGAAGGTCGCGTACCACCGGCCCATGACCGCCGATACAGGCGTTGTGCGCGCGGAAGGGCGCGTGCTCAGCATTGGCCGCCGCGCGGCCTTCACGGAGGCCAGCATCACGGATGCGCAGGGCAAGCTCTACGCATCCGCTACTTCGACCCTGCTCGTGTTCGACCGCTGACGCATGGAGACCGGCGCGTGACCGGCGCGCGAGCTAGATCGCCGCGCGCGCCTTGTCCTCGATGAGCCGTACAAGCGTTTGCAGCATGCGGTTCGCAGGCGTGGGTACGCCAAGCGCCGCGCCGCGTTTCACGACGTAGCCATTGAGGTGATCGATCTCGCTGAGTTTGCCGCGCGCGAGATCCTGCGCCGTGGACGAATACTGGCCCGGCATGGTCTGCGCGATGCGTGTCACCGCGCTGTCCATGTCCGGCGGCAGCGTCACGCCGTCGGCCTGCGCGACGGCCACGCATTCGCCGACGATGTCGTGCATCGTCTCGCTCACGCCCGAGCCTTTCACGAGACGCCCATAAGGCAATTGCGTGATCGCCGAGAGCGCGTTGTACGCGCAGTTCACGATCAGCTTCGCCCAAAGCGCGCCGCGCACATTGGGCGAGATTTCCGTGGGCACGCCCGCGTCGATGAGCGTGCGCGCGGTGGCCTCGCTCGCGCGTGAAGGTTCGATCACCAACTCGCCGCGCCCGTGATGGCGCACGTGGCCGGGCCCCGCCATCTCCGTGGCGACATACACCACCGCGGCCGCCACATCTTGCGCGATCACGGTGCGCAGGCGCTCCGCGTTATCCGCGCCATTCTGCAGCGTGAGCACGAGAGTCTCGGCGCCGAGATACGGTTTGATCGCGGCACCCGCGCCTTCGGTGTCGGTCGACTTCACGCAGAACAGCACGAGGTCCGCGCCCGCCACGGCAGAGGTTTCGGTGCTGGCCGTGAGATGTGGCGCACCGATGCGCTCGTCGAACTGCTGCGCTTCGAGGCGCAGCCCGTCGCGCGTAATGGCCTCGACGTGCTGGGGCCGGCCGATCAAGACCACATCGTGTCCCGCGCGCGCGAGCATGCCGCCGAAAAAGCAGCCTACTGCGCCTGCGCCCATGACGGCGACTTTCATTTGCGTTTCTCCTGTGTGGCGTGCGGCTTTCGTTGCCTGCAACGTTACCTGTGAGATTCAGCGGCGTGCCGGTGCGTTCAGCGCAACTCGAAGCCGAGCGCGCTCAGCGCGTCGCGCAAGCGGTCGCGGCCGTGCAGCGACTCGCGGCTGCGCCAGCGCGCGAGCGAGCGCACGGTCCAGCCCGCTGCGCTCAATCCCTGGGCGGTCTGGAAGCCGCCCATCACTTCGTCATACTGTGCAATCGCCGCCGCTTGCGAGGGCGCGTCGTATTGTTCGCGGTGGAGCACGACCTCTTGCGGCAAGCGCGGTTTCACATCCGCGGGGCGCGTTTCGTCGGGATAGCCCACGCACAGGCCGAACACGGGGAGCACGCGCGGCGGCAGGCCCAGTTCCGCGGCCACCTGCTCAGGCTGATTGCGGATGCCGCCGATATACACGGCGCTCATGCCGAGCGATTCGAGCGCGACCACGGCGTTTTGCGCGGCAAGCGCCGCGTCGATCATGCCGACGACCAGCGTCTCCATATAGTGCAGACCTTCGACGCTTGCCCCGCTGCGCGCGCCAGCCGCTTCGAGGCGCGAGAGGTCCGCGAGCCACACGAGAAAGAGGGGCGCTGCGCGAACATGCGACTGGCCGCCCGCAAGCTCGGCGAGGCGCGCGCGGCGCTCGGGGTTCTCGATGGCAATGACGCTCCACGTCTGCAGGTTCGACGAGGTCGAAGCCGATTGCGCCGCTGCGATCAGCGTTTCGAGCGTGCCCTCAGGCAGTGGACGATCCGCGTAATTGCGCACCGAGCGATGCGCGAGCAGCGTGTCGAGCGTATCGTTCCAGGCCGGCAGCGGCGCGGACCACGGCGTGCCATAGCGCGCTTCGAGGGCGCGCATGGCATCGGCGATTTCGGCAGCGGGGTTTGCGGGCGTGGTGACGGTGGACATCGGGTTTCTTCTCCGGCAGGTGACTGTTGTATCGAGGCGCGCGGAAATCGATCGCTGCGCCAAGCGCCGTATGGTACATGGGTCGGACGATTGGCGCAGGTGTTCATCGGCACAGGTTCACGGGCGCGTCAGCAGAGTTCGTGCGTGACCGGTATCATCGGAACCTGCGCATGCGTTCGCTCCGGGCGGCGGCGCCATCTTCTGCTTTCCCCCTGTCTTCGGCAGCCTTGTCTGCCCCTTCTTCCGGGAGGCTATCCCATGTCCGTTGATTCCCAGAATACTTCGCCGGTCTGGTTCGTGACCGGCTGTTCGACCGGCTTTGGCCGCGAGCTTGCCCGTGCCGTGCTCGCGCGTGGCTGGCGCTGTGTGGCAAGCGCGCGCAACAAGGCGTCGCTCGACGATCTCGCGCCCGAGGCCAGCGATCGCCTGCTGCCCGTCTCGCTCGACGTGACCGATGCCACGCAAATCGACGCCGCCGTCGCGGCTGCACAAAAGCAGTTCGGCGCGATCGACGTGCTCGTCAACAACGCGGGCTACGGCTATCAAAGTTCGATCGAAGAGGGCGAGGAACACGAGATCCGCGCGCAGTTCGACGCCAACGCATTCGGTCTGTTCGCGCTCACGCGCGCGGTGCTGCCGGGCATGCGCGCGCGCCGCAAGGGACATGTCATCAACATTACGTCGGTGGCGGGGCTCGCGGGTTTTCCGGGTTCCGGCTACTACGCGGCCTCAAAACACGCCGTGGAGGGATTTTCCGATTCGCTGCTGGCGGAAGTCGGCCCGCTCGGCATCAAGGTGACCTGCGTGGAGCCGGGGCCGTTTCGCACGGACTGGGCAGGCCGCTCGCTCGTGCAGACGCCGAGCCATATCGACGACTATGCCGAAACGGCGGGCGCGCGCATGAAGCGCACGGCCGAGGGCAGCGGGCATCAGCCGGGCGATCCGGTGCGCGCGGCGCAGGCGATGATACACATCGCGGAAGCAGAAAAGCCGCCGCGGCATCTCGTGCTGGGCGCATTCGGCGTGGATGCGGTGGCGAACCGCTTGCGCGCGGCGCTTGCCGATATCGAGGCGTGGCGCGAGTTGAGCCTTGGCACCGATTATCCGGCAGGGAGCTGACTCAGCGGCTCACGCGGTCGCGATCATCAACGTGCCTGTCGCCACGAGCGCCCCGCGCCAGAGCCAGTCGAAATTGATCCAGCCGCGCCGCAGCACGCCAAGGCCGAGATACTCGTAGGCGAGCAGCGCGATTGCCGCCGTGGTGGCGAGCGTCGTGATCGTATGCAGTGCGGTGAACGCAAACGAAAGCGCAAGCGGGTTCGCAAGGCCCGCAGCGCCCCCTGCGCCACCGCACAGCGGCAGCATGGCGGGCATCAGCATGAGCCCCGCGCCGTGCAACGTGGCCATCAACGCGGACCACGCTGCAAGCCCGACAAAGCCCACAGTCATCCCCACGCGCACGCGGTGCCGGTGCCCATACGCGTGCTGCCAGGCGGCCCACGCGATCAGCAGTGCACCCAGCCCCCAATGCAGCGCGGTGGCTGGCAGGTGCGCGCCCAGCGCTGCCGTGGAGCTCGTGAACAGCAGAATGGACGCGGCATGACCGAGGGCAATGGGCGGCAACGCGAACAGCAACGCCGTACGGCTTCCGCGCTGCAAGCCGAGGGCGGTCGCGAAAAGCCAACCCATTGCCGGGTTCACGCCGTGAAAGACGCCGCTGCCCACCACGGCTGCCCAGGCGCCCCAGTGCGCGCCGAAGACTTCCTCCATACGATGCTCCGCGATTATGGGTAGCAGTACGAATCAGATGAGCAATCGCCGCCTTCGAGCCGGATCTGGTGCGGCCGGTGCGACTTCGGCCATTCGACAAAGAAGCGCTCGTCGAACTCGAGGCCGCCTTCGGGCGCGGCGTCGAGTTTCACCATCCAGCCATCGATGCCTTCGGGATAGAACTGCGCGTCGATCGCACCATAAAGCGAGTTGCTGAAATAGACGCGCCGGCCGTCACGGCTCACTTCCACCATTTGCGGGCCGCCGTTCAGCTTGCGCGCGGGCGCAAAGGGATGCGCCGCGCCCGCCGCAATGCCGCCGATGCGCACGCAACCCGTCAGGCGCGCATTCTCGGGGTCCGACACATCGTACTGCCGCAAATCCCCCGTGCCCCAGCACGCCGCGTAGAGGAAACGGTCGTCGAGCGAGAGCGCGATATCGGTGACGAGCGGCGGCACGGCCGCAAAGCCCTTGAGCATGGGCGGCAGATGCTCGGGATCGGCTGGCTCAGCCGGAATTTCGATGATCTTGCGTGCGGCCCACTGGTCGCCGTCGAGATACCACTGCCAGATCGACGCCGAGAGATCCTTCAGGCTGATCACGGAATTCACGAAGCCATAGGGCCGCGTGGGGTTGTGCGCGGGGCGCAGCTCGAACACGAGCTGGTTTTCCGCGCCGAAGTCGAGCACTTGTTTGTGCTGGCGCGTGTGCAGATCCCAGAAGTGCAGGCGATGGCCATACTGGCCGCCTAGCAAAACTTCGGGCACGAGGCCGTTCTCGAAGGTCGCGGGCAGGCCCCATTCGCTCGTCACGAGCGTGTCATAGCCCAGGTGCCACCAGCCGTCGTAGGCGAGTTGTTGCGGGCCGCGATCGATCTCCCACTGGCCGAGAATGTCGAAACTCTCGTGGTCCATCAGGAAGACGCCGCCGGGCGCTTCGCCCTGCGCGTTCGCAAGCGACGTCACATAAATGCCATCCGGCCCGCAATGCACGGTGTGGGGGCGCGTGTAGCCCGCGCGCTGCGCAACGCTCTCGGGTTCGTGCACGCGCGTGATATGGGGGCGGCGCGCGTCGGGCTTCGTGTCGACGATATGAATGCGCGAGGAGCGCAGCCCGGGCACGACGAGATAGCGGCGCTCGGTATGCGCGTGTGGAGCGTTGGGGCACAGACACGAACTGCAGGCATTCCAGCCAAAGTGATGGAGCTCGTCGCCGACGTTGGGCATGGCCAGCCGGTGCACGATGCGCCCGAATTCCGGCGAGCGCGGGTCCAGATCGACCACGTCGAGCGAATCGGGCACGCGGCTCGTGGGGTCGAAGCTGGCGACGTACGCCAGTGTCTCCGGCGGGGCGCCGCCTGCCAGGCGCGCAGACGGATAGAAGGTCGGGTCCGGTTGCCACGTCGCCATTGCTGCCCCCTCATCGAAGACTCGGAAGAGCTCCTATCATGCATCAGAGTGGAACAGTGCGTTGCACATATGCTCCATATTCCATCCGGATAGAAGCTTATGCACTTCGAGCAATGAAAGCGGATTATCAGCTCTGCGAGAATAGTAAATTCGCATTTGCGGCATTTATTCGCAAGGCTAACGTTCCTAGACTTGTACTCAACGGATGCAGACAAGCAACTGCGCCGATTCGATCAAGTTACTGGAGGTTAGTCATGAGAACACTTATCAAGGCCATTGCGATCGCTGCCGTGCTTGCAGTGCCGGCCATTTCATTCGCACAGTCGCAAGGCAGTAATGGTCCTGTGACGCGTGCTCAGGTGCGCGGTGAACTCGTGCAACTCGAAGCCGCGGGTTATCGTCCTTCGGTGAACGATCTGTATTATCCCGACGATCTGCAACGAGCCCAGGCACGCGTGAACGCGCAAAACGGCGGTGCCGCTGCGCAGGCTACCGGCTACGGCCCGGCCACGAGCGGCTCTTCGGAAAGCGGCTCGCGTACCGATGGCGCGGTGAGCAGCTATTCGCCGCCGGTGTATAACGCGCATTGAGTTTGACGCCGGTACGAAGTCGATTCGTGCCGCACAGTGAATATCAGCCCGCGACGGCGCGAAAGCGTACCGCGGGCTGATTTATTTCCCGCCTGCTCACACAGCACATTCAGCCGCCACTCTCAGTTTTGTGGCGCTTCACGCTCGCCAATCCAGGCGCGTGTGGACGTGAGGATCTCGTTCGATAGCGCGGGATCGTCGCACAGCCGCGCAAGCACGACCGCACCCACCATCGCGGCCCAGCCGCCAATCGCCGCCTGACGCGCCGCTGCGGCGCCTGCGCCATGCATGCCCGCACTCAAGCGTTCGATTTGTCGCTCGAGTCCGGCCGCCATGATGGCGCGCGCCTCGGGTGTTTGCCGCGCCGTTTCAGCGGCGAGCGCCGCGGTCGGACAGCCGCCCGCCACGTTGTCGCGATGCTCGGCAGAGAGGTAGCGCGATGCATAGCGCGCCAGATCGGAATCGCCACCTTCGCCCTGTGCAAAGACGTGGGTCAGCGTTTGCGCGATCAACTCGTCTTTCGACTTGAAATAGCCGTAGAACCCGCCGTGCGTGAGCCCGGCTGCGCTCATCACGTCCGCGACGGTCACCGCATCGTAGCCGTGCTCGCGAAAGAGCCGGCCGGCGGCTTCCAGGATCTGCTGGCGGTTCATCTCCACCTGTTCGCGACTGACCCTCATTGTTCTCTCCCGTTTCCTTCGATCGATGCTTGACATTATACATGATGATCATCATGATTCAATTTACATGACGTTCATCATGTAAACGGAATTCATAAGGAGAAGTTTCGATGTCTGCTAAACCTGCTGTCCTGATCACTGGCGCATCCACGGGCATCGGCGCCGTGTATGCCGACCGTTTTGCCAAGCGCGGTCATGACCTCGTGCTGGTGGCGCGCGATCGCGCCCGCATGGAAGACCTCGCGGCGCGCCTGCGCGAGCGCGATGGCGTGAATGTGGAAATCGTTCGCGCCGATCTGGCTTCGCATGCCGATCTTGCGCTGCTGGAGTCGCGCCTCGCTGAAGACTCACGCATCGGCGTGCTGATCAATAACGCCGGTGCGAGCCTGCCGGGCACGTTCGTCGAGCAGGGCCCGGATGCAGTGGGCGGCCTCATCGGTCTGAATGTCACGGCACTTGCGCGCCTCGCGGCGGCGGTCGCGCCGCGTCTTGCGCGTGAAGGCAAGGGGGCGATCGTGAATATCGGCTCCGTCATTGGACTCGCGCCCGAATTCCGCTCGAGCGTGTACGGTGCGACGAAGGCGTTCGTGCTGTATTTTTCGCAGTCGCTGAATCTGGAACTCGGCGCGAAGGGCGTGTACGTGCAGGCCGTCGTGCCCGGCGCCACCCGCACCGAAATCTGGGAGCGCTCCGGAAAGGACGTGAACGCATTGCCGGCCGTGATGGAAGTGGACGATCTCGTCGACGCGGCACTCGTGGGCTATGACCGGCGCGAGGCGGTGACGATCCCGCCGCTGCACGACGCGCAGCAGTGGGCCGATTACGAAGCCGCCCGGTCTGCAATGTTCGCGAACTTCGGCCAGTCGCAGCCGGCGGCGCGGTATCGCGAAGCCGCGTAGTTCGATCACATAGTGCGATGTATTGCGAGCGGCCACCGGCCGCTCGCGTTGCATGACGAGCCGCGAGGCGTGGGAGCCGTCACAGCGCGCCTTCACTACGCACCGTCGCCATGTCTTCACACCATCTCTCACCGGCTAGCGTTCGCAAGCCGCACTAGCGTATTCCCCGCGGTCCTCCCTTCGCATTAGCGCGTTCGCAAATTCAGCGGTTTCCGATATCGCCGGTTGCCAGGTCGCGGCATGCTGCGCGCGGGCGCTCACGTTCGGCGCGAGCCCCCCCGCGCGAGCGCGTGGCCGGCCATCTCCGGCGCGCGAGCGCGCGGCGCCCTGTACCATTCACCGCACGCCGCACGGCAATGGCCGCGCGGCGTGCGCGCAAACGAGGACCGGTCGATGCAACGAATAACACGAAAAACTGGCGGGTGGTGGACGTTGGCGCTAGCCCTGATGCTGGGCTTATGCATGGTCTGGGCATGGCGCGCCTATGCCGCGCGCGCGGTGAGCGTATCGCCGCAGGGGACCGTGGCGCAGGTGCGCCAGGTGGTGGTGAAGTTCGACGAGGCCATAGTGACGTTCGGCGCACCCGATGCGAAGGACCCCGTGCGTCTTCAGTGCAGCAACACGGCGGCCAGAGCGGGCCAGGGCCGCTGGATCGACGGCAAGACGTGGGCCTACGATTTCGCCGCCGATCTGCCGCCCGACGTGCAATGCAGCGTCACGCTCGCCGATGGGCTCAAATCGCAGGCGGGCAACGCAGTGACGGGCGCGCGGCGCTTCACGTTCTCGACGGGCGGACCGTTTCCGGTGAGCGTGCGTCCCTACGGTGGCGAAATAGAGGAAAACCAGGTATTCGTGCTGAAGCTCAATGGCCCCGCCACGCCGGCTTCCGTGCGCGAACACGTATGGTGTGAGTCCGGTGGACTCGGCAACCGCATTCCGGTGCAGCCTGTCGATGCGCCCACGCGCGCGGCGCTCCTCAAACATTTCCGGCTCGAAAAGGACAGCGCGAGCGTGCTCACACTCGCCTGCCAGCAAACGCTGCCCTCCAGCGCGAAGATGCAACTCGTGTACGGAAAGGGCGTACTGGGACCGAACGGCACGCCCAACGACGTGGAGCGCCGCTTCGATTTCACGGTGCGCGCGCCATTCACCGCGAGCATGAGCTGCGAGCGCGAGAATGCGAAGGCTCCATGCACGCCGCTGCGGCCCGTGCGCGTCGATCTGAGCGCACCCATTACGCGCGCCGACGCGCAGAAATTCCGCCTGCAAGGGCCGAAGGGCGAAGTCGCGCCGACCTTTCGTGCAGACGACAAGGACAACGAAGTGAGTTCGATCTCATTCGCCGCGCCCTTGCCCGATCACGCGACGCTCACGATCACCGCGCCCGCGGGCCTCAAGGACGTAAGCGGGCGAGCGCTCGCGAATGCCGATCTGTTCCCGCTGCATACGGCGACCGCGCCGATGCCGCCGCTCGCGAAATTTCCGTCTTCGACCTTCGGCATCATCGAGCGCTATGCGGAGCCGGGCACGCCGCCGCTCGTGCCGGTCACGCTGCGCAACGTCGAGGCCGACCTGCACGTGCAGGGGCTCAACGCGAACGAGGCGAAGTTCGCAAAACTCGCGGTGCAGTCCGATTCCGATATGCGCCGCTGGATGCGTCTCGTCGATCAATTCGACAACTTCGGCATGAGCGAAACGTCGATCGACAAGCTGATGCCGGGGCTGCTCGCGCGTGCGAAGTCGCCCGTGATGATTCCGCGCACGACCGGTGAGGGCGACGACGACGCGAAGGCGCGCATCATCGACGTGCGCTCGCTCTCGCTGCTCGAAGGGCAGCCGGGCGTGCAGACGCTCACGCTGCCCAAGGCCGATCCCAAGGCGCTGCGGCCGTTCGAAGTGGTGGGCATTCCCGTGCCGAAGCCGGGCTTCTACGTGATCGAGCTCGCTTCGCCAACGCTCGGAACCTCCTTGCTCGGCAAGCCCGCGCCCATGTACGTGCGCACGACCGTGCTCATCACCAATCTGGGCGTTCACTTCAAGCAGGGCCGCGAGAACAGTCTGGTGTGGGTCACATCGCTCGACAAGGGCGAGCCGGTAGCGGGCGCCGATGTGCACGTATCGGATTGCAACGGCGAGACCCTCGCCACGGGCAAGACGGATTCTCACGGACTGCTGACGATCGACGGGCCGCTTTCGAACCGCCGCGACTGCGGCGAAAACAGCTATAGCGGGCTGTTCGTTTCGGCGCGTATCGACGACCCGAAAACGGGTCCCGACATGGCGTTTGTGCAGTCGGACTGGAATCGCGGCATCGAGTCGTGGCGCTTCAATGTGCCGACCGACACGAGCATTCAGCCCACGGTGCGGGCGCATACCGTGTTCGACCGCACGCTGCTGCGCGCGGGCGAGACGGTGTCGATGAAGCATTTCATCCGTGCACAGACGATGCGGGGTTTCGCGTTCCCGCAGCATTACCCCACGCGCGTGACGATACGGCATGCCGGCAGCGGGCAGACGTGGCACCTGCCGCTCAAGTGGGCCGCCGACCATACGGCTGATTCGACCTTTGCGTTGCCGCCCGAAGCGAAGCTCGGCGAATACGACGTTTCGCTCGACGACGGCGACGCGAACGCGGGCACGGCTGACGAGGGCAACGAAGAAGCCGACAACAGCGCGGACGCCATTCACATGAGCTACGACAGCGGCAGCTTCCGCGTGGAGGCATTCCGCTTGCCGGTGCTCAAGGGCACGATAGCCGTGCAAAACGAGAAGACTTCGCCGCTCGTTGCCGCCACGCAGGCCGGCGTCGCGGTGCAGATCGATTATGTATCGGGCGGCGCGGCGTCGAATCTTCCCGTGCAGGTCTCGGCGCTCGTGAAGGACACGACGCCGTCATTCGCTAGCACGTACAGCGATTTCAGTTTCACACCGTATGTGAGCGCAAGCGCGGCCGATAACACATCTGAAGACGAAGACAGTGGCCCACAGGAGGACAACGAAGTCGCGAAGCTGGTGGCCGACAAGGAGCCGCTCACGCTCGACCGCAACGGCGCGGGCACGCTGGTGCTGAAGAACCTGCCGAGCGTGGATGCGCCGAGGCGCCTTGCGCTCGAAGCGACCTTCGCGGACCCGAACGGCGAGGTGCAGACCATCAGCGGCGCGGCCACGCTTTGGCCAGCGGCCGTGGTGGCGGGCGTCAAGTCGGGGCATTGGGTTTCCGTGGGCAAGACGGTTCCGGTAACGGCGATTGCGCTCGACCTGCAAGGCAAGCCTCACGCGGGCGTGAAGCTAGAAGTGCGTGGCGTCGCGAAGATCACGACCACGTCGCGCAAGCGCATGGTGGGCGGTTTCTACGCCTACGACAACCACACGGAGACTCGCGATCTCGGCACGCTGTGCAGCGGCACGAGCGACGATCATGGCTTGCTGACGTGCGACGCGAAGCTCAAGGAAGCGGGCAACATCCAGCTCGTGGCCACGGCGCGCGACGGCGACGGCCATGCGTCCACGGCGACGACGTCGGTCTGGGTCACGCGCGAGGACGAACTCTGGTTCGGCAGCGAGAACACGGACCGCATCGACGTGTTGCCGGAAAAGACGAGCTACGAACCCGGCGAGACCGCGCGCTTCCAGGTGCGCATGCCATTTCGCTTCGCGACGGCGCTCGTGGCCGTGGAGCGCGAAGGCATCATCGAAACGCACGTGGTACAGCTCGACGGGCGCGACCCGACGGTCGAGTTGAAGGTGAGCGACACGTGGGGGCCGAACGTCTACGTTTCGGTGCTCGCGCTGCGCGGGCGTATTCACGAAGTGCCGTGGTATTCGTTCTTCACCTGGGGCTGGAAAGCGCCGCTCGAATGGGCGCGCGCGTTCTGGTACGAAGGCCGCCAGTACGAGGCGCCCACGCCGCTCGTCGATCTTTCCAAGCCCGCTTTCCGTTACGGCCTCGCGCAAATCCGTGTGGGCGACGCGGCGCACCGCCTGGCGGTGAGCGTGACGCCCGATGCGAAACGCTATGCGGTTCGCGCAACGTCGCACGTCCAGTTGCGCGTGCAACTTCCGGGCGGGCAGCCGGTGCCGGCGGGTACGCAGATCGCCGTGGCGGCCGTGGACGAAGCGTTGCTCGAACTCATGCCCAACCGCAGCTGGGACCTGCTCGATGCCATGCTGCAGCAACGCGCGTACGGCGTGGAAACGGCCACGGCGCAGATGGAGATCGTCGGGCGTCGTCACTTCGGGCGTAAAGCGGTGCCGGCGGGCGGTGGCGGTGGCCATGGCGCGACGCGCGAACTCTTCGACACGCTGCTCTACTGGAACCCGCGCGTCACCCTCGACGCGAAGGGGGCGGCGCAAGTGGATGTGCCGCTCAATGACTCGATCACGCGCTTTCGCATTGTTGCGATCGCGGCGAGCGGGGTGGCGCGCTTCGGCACCGGCAGCGCGACGATCGAGAGCACGCAGGACTTGCAACTGATCTCGGGCCTGCCGCCGCAAGTGCGCGAAGGCGACACCTTCCGCGCGCAATTTACGCTGCGCAATACGACCCCGCGGGCGATGAAAGTGCTGGTCACGCCGAACGTGGCGCCGCTCGCGCTTGCTGCGCAGACGGTAGACCTCGCGCCCAATTCGTCGCGCGAGATCGCGTGGACAGCCACGGTTCCCGACGATCTCGCCGAGGCCGAGCGGCCCGCGCTCGTCTGGAACGTGAGCGCGGCGGAGCAGGGCGGTGCGCATGCGGCGGACGCGGTGAAGCTCGCGCAGCAGGTGAGCGCGGCGATACCTGTCACGGTGCAGCAGGCCACGCTCGCGCAAGTGGACGGCACGCTCTCGATTCCCGTTGCGCCGCCGGCCAATGCGAGCGTGACGCATGCAGGCGTGGTGCGAGGCGGCATCGCGGTGTCGCTGCAGCCGAAGCTCGCGGATGGCTTGCCCGGCGTGCGCCGCTGGTTCTCGCGCTATCCGTATTCCTGCCTCGAGCAGCAAACGTCGATTGCGATCGGCCTGCGGGACCCCGCGCGCTGGCAGGCGGAGCTTGCGCGCATGCCCGTGTATCTGGATCGCGACGGCCTCGCGAACTACTTCCCGCCCACTGACGACAGCGCGAGCCATGGCAGCACCGCGCTCACCGCGTATCTGCTCACGGTGAGCGACGAGGCGTCGAAGCTCGATGCGCGCTTCGCGCTTCCCGATGCCTTGCGCAGCAAGATGGTGGAGGGCCTTACGCGCTTCGTGGAAGGCCGCATCGAGCGCAATGCATGGGCGCCGCGCCGCGACCTCGATCTGCGCAAGCTCGCGGCCATCGATGCGCTCTCGCGCTACGGCGCGGCGAACGCGCGCCAGTTCGGCTCGATCGAGATCGCGCCGAACCAGTGGCCCACATCGGCGGTGATCGACTACGCGGAAAGTCTCTCGCGCATGCGTGACGTGCCGGATCGCACGGAGAAGCTGGCGCAGCTCGAGCAGTTCCTGCGCTCGCGTCTCACGTGGCAGGGCACGCAGCTTACGTTCTCCACAGCTGCCGAAGACGATCTGTGGTGGCTCATGACGGGCACGGAGGTCAACGCGGCGCGCCTCGCGCTGGCGTATGCCGACAACCCGGCGTGGAAGGATGAGATGCCGCGGCTCGTGGCGGGCCTGCTCGCGTTGCAACGCAACGGCGCATGGAGCACGACGACGGCGAACGCATACGGTTCACTTGCGGTCGAGCGCTTCTCGCGCGTGTTCGAGCGCGATCCGGTGACGGGCGCGACGAAGATCCAGCTCGGCGATACGTCTCGCGTCGTCGACTGGAACGCGGCGTCGCAAGCCGCTGCGCAAGCGGCATCGAGCGCCAGCGGGGCCACCGCGGCGACGCGAAACGCGCCCGCGCGCAGCACGCTTCTCGCATGGCCCAAGCAGAACGCGGCGGCGACCCTCACGCTGACTCAGGAAGGAACCGGCAAGCCCTGGGCCACGGTGGAAAGCCTCGCGGCGGTCGCGTTGCGCGCGCCGTTCGCGGCGGGCTATCGCATCACGAAGACCATCACGCCGGTGAGCGCCGCGGTGAAGGGCGTGTACACGCGCGGCGACATCGTGCGCGTGCGCCTCGATATCGACGCGCAGACCGACATGACGTGGGTCGTCGTGAATGACCCGATCCCCGCGGGCGCGACGATCCTCGGCTCAGGGCTCGGGCGCGATTCGGCCGTGGCGACGCAAGGCGAGAAGCAGGACGAGAACGGTCCGTGGCCGGCATTCATCGAGCGCGGCTTCGACGGCTATCGTGCCTACTACGAGTTCTTGCCGAAGGGGAAGGTTTCGGTGGAGTACACAGTGCGGCTGAACAACGTCGGCGCGTTCGGAATGCCGCCCACGCGCGTCGAGGCGCTTTATGCGCCCGCGACGTTCGGCGTCGCGCCGAATGCGCCGGTGGTCGTGAAGGCGGCGCAATGAGCCGCTCACTCGCGCCACGGCACCGCTCCACGAGGGCACTTGGCGTTGCCGTGCTGTGCGTCGTGCTGGTGCCGTTGCCCGCGTTCGCACTGCCGACTTTCGATGACGTGCGCGACCAGTGGCAAAGCTCCGACTGGGTGCTGCTCGCGCGCGACGGGACACCGCTGCAGCGCACGCGCGTGGAGCACACCGCGCGGCGCGGCGACTGGATCGCGCTCGCCGACGTTTCGCCGGCGTTGCGCGAGGCGATCGTCGTTTCGGAGGACAAACGATTCTACGAGCACAGCGGCGTGGACTGGCGCGGCGCGGCGGCCGCCGCGTGGGCGAACCTGTGGAATACGCGCACACGCGGGGCCTCCACGGTCACGATGCAGCTCACGGGCCTGCTCGACGACGACCCGAAGCACTCGGGCCAGCGCTCGCTCGCGCAAAAGGCCGTGCAAGCGGTGGACGCGCTGCGGCTCGAACGCAGTTGGCGCAAGGACCAGATTCTCGAAGCGTATTTGAATCTCGTGCCGTTCCGTGGCGAGTCCGTGGGGCTTTCGGCACTTTCGCAAACGTTGTTCGGCAAGGCGCCATCGGGGCTCGACGAACGCGAATCGGCCGTGGCCGCCGCGCTGATCCGGGCACCCAATGCGCCGTATGCGAAGGTCGCCACGCGCGCGTGCCGCATTCTGCGCGACATGCGCGCCGCGAGCGTCGATAGCGGCTGCCCGAATCTCGGTGCCTTCGTGCAGATGGCCTTCGCCCGCCCGTCCATTGCCGCCGATGATCCCTCGTTCGACGGCCGCAGCGAAAACTCGCCGCAGCTTGCGCCGCACTTTGCACGCCAGATCGCGAACGCCGTCCACCCCGCGCCCGGCATGCGCGTGCGCTCGACGCTCGACGCGAACCTGCAACGCTATGCGCGCGACACGCTCACGCGCACGCTCATCGAACTCAACGCGCGCGCGCATCCGCGCAACGTGCAGGACGGCGCGGTGGTCGTGCTCGACAATGCGACGGGCGAAGTGCTCGTCTGGGTCGGGTCATCAGGAGGCCTATCGAAGGCGCGCGAGGTCGACGCTGCGCTTGCGCTGCGCCAGGCGGGCTCGACGCTCAAGCCTTTTCTCTACGCGGAGGCCATCGACGAGCGCCGCGTGACGACCGCTTCGTTGCTCGACGACGCACCGCTCGATCTTGCGGCGGGCGGCGGCCTCTACATGCCGCAGAACTACGACAAGGGCTTTAAAGGTTGGGTGAGCGTGCGCACCGCGCTCGGTTCGTCGCTGAACGTGCCGGCCGTGCGCACGCTCGTGATGGTCACGCCACACCGCTTCGCGAAGACGCTCACGTCGCTCGGCCTGCCGCTCACGCAGGCCGGCGACTACTACGGCTTCAGCCTCGCGCTGGGGAGCGCGGACGTGAGCCTCGTCACGCTCACGAATGCGTATCGTGCGTTGGCTAATGGCGGCGTCACGAGCCCGATCGCCGAATTGCCTGCGCCTGCGAAGACCGCGTCAAATAGCGCGTCAAAGCGCGTATTCAGCCGCGAGTCCGCGTTCATCGTCACCGACGTCCTCGCCGACAACAACGCGCGCACGCGTACCTTCGATTTCGACAGCCCGCTGGATACGCGCATGTTTTCCGCAGTCAAGACGGGCACGAGCAAGGACATGCGCGACAACTGGACCGTGGGCTTCACGTCGCGCTATACGGTGGGCGTGTGGGTCGGCAACGCGGACGGCTCGCCCATGTGGGACGTTTCGGGCGTGAGCGGCGCGGCGCCGGTATGGGCGGCCATCGTCGGCTATCTGCATCGGCGCGTGCCGAGTGTCGCGCCTGCCGCGCCGCCTGGCGTCGAACGCGTGCGCGTGCAGTTCGCCGATGCCGTGGAGCCGTCGCGCAACGAGTGGTTCATCGCCGGCACGTCTACGCCGCTAGTGGGCCTCGCCTCGAACGCCGCGGATCTCGCGCGCGGCCCGGCGCAGATCGGTAGCCCCGTGGACGGCACGATTTTCGCGCTCGATCCCGACATTCCCGCGCCGCGTCAGCGCGTCTGGTTCGAGCGCGCGACGGGCTCGAGCGCGCGCGTGAGCTGGCGCCTGGACGGCAAGGCGTTGGGCGGCGCCGCGCGCGTGGCGTGGCTGCCCTGGCCTGGCAAGCACACGCTCGAACTCGTCGATGCGCGAGGGCAGGTGACCGATACCGTGCGCTTCGAGGTACGCGGCGCGCTTGCCAGGCCGCAGAAGTCGATGCACGCCGACGCCGCGCAAGGCAGCGTGGCGCGCCCAAGGGCAGGCGAGCGCCTTTAGTTCGCGGGCGTGGGCGAAGTCGCCGCGGCCGCTGCCGGCGCGCTTTGGGCTCCCTGCGCACCTTGCTGCTGCAGCGTTTGCCGATTGCCTTCCCAGCCGCCGCCAAGCGCGAGGAACAAGCGTACCTGGTCGAGCGCAACCTGGCCTTCGGCCGCCGCGACCTGCGCATGCACGCTGGTCAGGGTGCGCGTGGCGTCCAGATCGGAGAGGAACGCCTGGCGGCCCGCCGCATAGAGGCGATGCGTTTCGTCCGCCGACTGCTGCGCGGACGTGTAGGCCGTGCGCAGCGAATCGGCGCGCTGGTCGTCGGCGGCGTAGGTCGCGAGGCTCGACTGCGTTTCGCGCAGCGCGTTGAGCACCACGCCGTCGAAGTGCGCGAGCGCGCCGCCCGTCGCGGCCTCTGCGGCGCGCACGCGGTCGCGTTGGCCATTGACCGGGAAGGTCCAGTTGATCAGGGGGCCGAATGACCACGCATTGGTCGCGGGGGTGAACAGATCGCCGGTCACGCCGATCGTGCCCACGCCCGCGCCAAACGTGATGTCGGGGTACATCTCGGCGATCGCCACGCCAATGCGCGCCGTCGATGCCGCAAGCTGGCGCTCGGCCTCGCGCACGTCGGGCCGGCGCTTGAGGAGCGCGGCGCCGTCGCCCACGGGAATCGGCTGCTTGAGCCTGGGCAGGCGGTTGCACGCGAGCGCGGCGGGCGGCAGATCCTTGGGCGCGCGGGCGAGCAGCATGGCGAGCTGATACTGGGCCACGCGGCGGCGTCCCTCGAAGCGCGGGATATCGGCGGCGAGTGTGTCGACCTGAGTCTGCCCGCTCGTCACGTCGGGTTGGTTGCCGCGGCCCGCGTCGCGTAGGCGCTTCGTGAGCGCCACGCGCTCTTTCTGCAGCTTGAGCGATTCCTGCGCGACCCCCAGTTCCTCGGCTGCCGAGCACGATTCCACGTAAGCCTGCGCCACGCTGGCGACCACGGTGATGCGCGCGAGATCGGCGGCGGCTTCCACGGCCGCGTCGTCGGCGCGCGCGGCTTCCACCCCGCGCCTGAGCTTGCCGAACAGGTCGAATTCGTACGATACGTTGATACCAAGGTCACCCAGGGTCGCAACGGGCACTTTTTCGAACAGGAGGTACTGTTCGCCCGACACCTGCGCGCGCTCGACGGTGGCATGCGCGCCGCCCGAGAAACCGCCCTGTGCGTTGGCGACATCGACCACCGCACGCGAGCGCGCGAGGTTCGCAGCCGCCACGCGCAGGTCCGTGTTCGACTTCAGCGCTTCCTGCACGAGCTCGTTGAGCGTGGGGTCGTCGTAAAGCTGCCACCAGTTGGCGGGCACGCCCAGTTGCGAGACGGGCGCATGGTCCGCGCCTTCGATCGGCCCTTGCGCAAGCGGCGAATTGACCGCGGCTTCCTGCGGCACGTGGTAGTTGGGGCCGAGCGTGATGCACGCGCCCAGTGCCAGCGTGAGCGGCGCGAGCGCGAGGTTGGGCCAGAAGCGGCGGCGCCAGAGACTGCGGCGTGTCATTGCGAAGCTCCGGCGGCCTGTGAAGTGGGCTGTGAAGCGGGCCGTGAAGCGGCAGGGGCGCTCGCAAGCGCAGCGGGCTGCGAGGCGACGGCGCCGCTTGCGTTGCTCGCGCCTGCGGTCTGGCGGTCGTTGCTCGCCTCCGTGCGCACGGCCACCGTTGCCGTGCGGCCCGCGATCATGCGGAAATCGGCGGGCACTTCGTCGAGCGCCACGCGTACCGGAATGCGCTGCGCGAGCCGCACCCAGCTGAACGCCGGATTCACGTTGGGCAGCAGGTTCGGCGTCGCCTGGCGGTCGCGGTCCTCGATTGCCGCGACGATGCTCTGCACATGACCCCGTAGCGGGCGCGACTCGCCCATCACCGTGATCTCCACGGGTTGGCCGATCTGAATGCCGTGCAGGCGCGTTTCCTCGAAGTAGCCATCCACGCGGAACGAATGCATGTCCACGACGGCGACCACGGCGCGGCCCGCCGTGACGTATTCGCCGACACGCGGCGCGCGGTCGTTCAAATAGCCGTCCACGGGGCTCACGATCGTCGTGCGCTGAAGATTGAGCTTGGCGGTGTCGACCTGGACCTGCGCGTCGGCTGCGGCGGCTTCGTCCTGATCGACACGCGTGCGGCTTTCCTCGAGCGTTTCCGCCGCGACGAGATTGCCGAGCGCAATGTTGCGCGCGTATTCGCGCTTTGCCTGCGCGAGCGTGGCCTTGCGCTGCTCGAGCGTGGCCTGGGCCAGGCGCAGCGCGAGCGCGTAGCGCGCCTCGTCGATCACGAACAGCACCTGGCCTTGCTTGACCTGCTGGTTGTCGACCACATCGACGCCGGTGATGAGGCCGCCTACGTCGGGCGCGACCTGGATCACGTCGGCGCGCACGCGGCCGTCGCGCGTCCACGGCGAGAACATGTAGTAGTTGACGATGCGCCACAGCACGAGGGCGGCGACCACGACGACGATGAGCGTCAGCAGGATCTGTCCTGCGGAGAACCAGGTTTTTTTCACGTTAACGTTATTTCACGAAGCGATGCGACACGATGACGACGGCAGCCAGCACAAAGACATAAATGCCGAGATCGAAAATGGAACGATGCCACACGAGCCGGTAAAAGCCCACGCGCGTGAGCACCTTGCCGATCACGACATTGATGAGGTACGCGATCAGCATCAACACAAGCACGGCGGGCACGAACACGCCAAAGATATCGATTTCGCCGATCATGATGCGGGTTTCGAAAAAGGATAAGAGGAATGCGCGCTCATACCGTGGCGTCCGGGTTGGAAGGCGACTGCGCCGACGAAGCCGGGTAGAGCGCGAGCCGCATGCCCACGAGCGCATGCAGCGTGTTGCTCAACCAGCGCTGCGAGACGAGCGCGCGCGGCGCGCTCTGGGCATCCGCGTCGGCCGCGGTGGCGCCCGGCAGTTGCGCGCGGGCGTGGGCCGCGACGCGGCGCATGGCGTCGTCGATGTTCGCCATCAGTGCGGGCGGCGCGCTCTGGCGCTCGCTTTCGCGCGCGCAACTTGCGTAGTGGTCGCTCACGCCAGCGAGTACGCGGTCGATCGCATCGGTCACGTCTGTGTCGAGCTTGCGCAGCGAGCGGCGCAGATCGAGCGCATTGAGCGCGATGCGCAGATCGCGAAAGCTCTCGACCGACGGATGGCGATGGTCGTCGGAGGCCGCGAGACGCGGAATGAGCTGCATCAACCGGTCGAGCATGCGCGAAGTGAGGTTGCGCTGATCCGCGATGGCCGTGTGCGAGGCCGAGAGCGCGACGTCGCTCCAGCTCGAGCGCAACAGGCGCCGCGCCGCGAGTTCGGCGCCGAATGGGCGCGTGGCGCGCGTCCACAAGTAGGCGAACAGCAGGCCCGCCACGCCCGCGATATTGCTGTTGAGGAACACGAGGAAGTCGGCCTCGTAGGCGCTCTGCACACTGATGAAGGTCGCCGTGTTCACGGCCACGAGCATCGTCACCATATTGAAAGCCGGGCGCGGAATCAGCGTGCCGATCAGGATGAACGGCCCCGCGAACAGCAGCACGAGCATGGCGAAGTCATGCACGTTGGGCAGCGCGACGAACAGGTACAGACCCGCGAACACCACGCTCGCCGCCGTGGCGAGGAAGAAGCGGAACACCATGGGCGCGGGCTCGTCGAGCGCCGCGAAGAAGCAGCAGGCCACGGCCGCGAGCGTCACCGCGCCCGCGCCGTCGTGCCAGCCCGAACTCACCCACAGCCAGCAGGCCACGAGGATCGCGCTCACAGGCACTAAACATGAGAACAGCATGAGGCCGCGGTCGTAGAAGCGCTCGGTGCCGCCAAGCCGCCAGTGTCGATAGCGCGGCCGCCATGTGCTGCTCGTTTCGTGCGCGATGAGCGCGCGCAGCGCGCGGCAGTCCTGCCAGACATCGATCACCTGGCCGAGGCGCCAGAGCGCATTGGAGAGCAGCGCGCCTTGCCAGCTCGCGAGCGCGTCGCGCGGGGGCTGCAGCGCAGCGATGCGTTTGCGCAGGCTTTCCGCGGTCGCGTCGCCTGCGTCGTCGTGCATGTCGGCGGCGCGCGTGGGCAACGGCTCCTCGAACCAGCGGGCCGCATCGTCCAGCAGACTGTCGAGGCCTTCGGGCCACACGTGCAGATCGCGGCGCAGCGCGATGAGCGGGTCGGCGAGCGCGGAAATCATCGGCAGAAAGAGCAGCATGCGCCCGCGCAGCGACTCGGTGCGCGCGAGGATTTCCGGGCGCGTGTGGTCGTAGCTCAACTGGCTCAGCAGGAATTCGAGCTGGTTCACCGTGGCCGCCATGCGCTGGCGGCAGGCCGAAAGCGCGTTGCCCGCAACATGGCCCGAGAGCGTTTCGCTGCCGTACCAGGCGGCGTCGCGGAACCACGCGTCGGCGCGTTCGATCAGCGTGGGCGCAAGGCGGCTCGGCAGAATGTTGCTGCCCACCACGCTCGCGCAAATGATGCCGAGCGTGATTTCTTGCGTCCGCGCGATGGCCACGTCGAAGATCGTGGTGGGATCGGTCACGGTGGGCAGCGCGATGAGCGGCATGGTGTAGCCCGCGAGCATGAACACATAACTGCGCGCGGTACGGTCCGAGATCGCCAGGTAGAGCAACGTGCCGGTCCACGTGGCGACGATCACGCTGAAAAGCAGCGGCGTTTCGACGAAGGGCGGCACGAGCAGGATTGCCGCGCCCGCGCCGAGCGCCGTGCCGAGCGCGCGGTAAAGCGCCTTCGAGCGCGTGGCGCCCACGAAGGGGTTCGAGACGATGTACACGCTCGCCATCGCCCAGTAGGGACGCGGCAACTGGAATACGAGCGCGATATAGAGCGCGAGCTGCGACGCGGCGAAGGTCTTGACCGAAAAGAGCCAGTCGCGGATGGAGGGGTAGGTCATGGGTCCGCTTTCTGCTTTCAGTCGTGTAAGGCTCGGTCAGCCTGGTCTGCGGCGGGCGCTGCATTGAAGGCGTTGAGCACGCGCAGCGTCGCTTCGAGGTCGGCGCGGCTCACCCCCTTGAGCACACGCGCACGCAGCGAGCGCAGTTCGTCCTCCATACGCTCGGTCACGGCGCGGCCTTCGCTCGTTAGCGAGATCGTTTTTGCGCGGCGGTCGTCGGGGTCTTCGTCGCGGCGCACGAGGCCCGCGGCGCAGAGCTGGTCGAGCAGGCGCACGAGCGAAGGGCCTTCAATGCCCACGTGCTCGGCGAGCGTCACCTGGCGCACGGCTTCGCCAAGGCGCCCGGCGGTGAGAAGCGGCGCGGCGCACGCTTCGGAGACGTTGTATGCGGTGAGGGCGCCGTGCGTCGTGCGCCGCCATTTGCGTGCCGCCACAACAAGCGTGCTACTAACCGCAAGGCGTAAGGTATGAAGATTCGACATCGGCGGATGATAGCCCAAAGCGATTCGATAGCAAACTATCTTATTCTTTCGCAGCGCCACGACTCGGATGGTATGCGACTCGTGGGCGGGCTGCTTTCTATGTGATGCGCGGTGATGCGTGGGGCCAACAATGCGGGAAGTGTGCGGCTGTTGGCCGTTTTTTATACGCGCTTAACGATTTGACCAGCCGGCAAGCAGGGCGGGAAGCTGCACCATGTCGGTGAACACGTGCGCAACGCCCGCCTCGAGCAGTGCCTGTGCGCTGCTGTGGCCGGGCTCGGGCGGGCTGTAGCCGAACACGATGGCGCCTGCGGCGAGGCCCGCGCGCGCGCCCGTGACCGTGTCCTCGATCACGGCGCAGCGCTTGGCCACCGCGCCGAGACCTGCCGCCGCCGCGAGATAGACGTCCGGATGCGGCTTGCTGCGCGGCGTTTCGTGGCCGCTGTAGATGTGACCTTCGAAACAGTCGAGCAGGTTCACCTTGCGCAGTTGCAACTCGACCTTGCGCCGGTCCGCACCCGAGGCAACGGCGATGCGCCCGTTCATTGCCGCGTGCACCGCGCGCACAGTCGCGGGCGCGCCCGGAATCTCGACGAGATCGCGCTCGAGCGCCTCGTTGCGGCGCGCGCGAAAGCCTTCGAGCCAGGCATCCGTAATCGTGAAGCCCGTATGCGCCTCGATGCGCGCGGCTTCGTCTTTCACGGCCTTGCCGACGAAGATCCGCATGGCTTCGTCCACGGAGAGCGTCCAGCCGAGTTCGCCCAGCATCTGCGTGAGCACAACGTGCGTAATGCGTTCTGAGTCGACGAGAACGCCGTCACAGTCGAAAAGGATGGCGTCGAAAGGGATGGGGGACATCGTTTGCCTGCGGTTGCGGTTGCGTCATGCGGCGCGCATCGGAATCGCATTCGGAGGACGGAAAGCGGGATCGCGCACGCAAGAGCGCGATGATAACCGGGGTCGCGTTTGCGTGGGATTTTCGCGGGCAAATGACCGAGGCGGGCGAGGGGCGCGCCAGCGCGGCACGCCCTGCGGGTTGGGGTATCAGCGGTACTGGCCAGCGTATTTTTCGACGAGCGCCACGTTGCTGCGCGTGACGAAGCCGGGTCCTGTATCGACGCCCTCGGGCGTAAAGCGCGGGGTCAGGCCGTACATCTTGATGCGCTGCTGAAATTGCGCGTTGGCCTGCAAGGCCGCGACGGCCCGGTGGATGTCATGCGCCTTGTCCTGCTTCATGATCGCCAGCAGCGCGACCGGGATATAGCCTTGCAGGTAGGGCTGTTGATCGATCGCGAAGGCGACTGTGCCCGCCTCGATCCCCTTGTCGACCTCGGGCGTGAGGTCGAACGTCGCGAAGAAGATCTTGTTGGTGAGCCCGAGCTTGGCGATCGCGCGCATGGCGGGCACCGCCGACGTAGGTCCGAGCGCGAGCACGGCCTGCGTGCCCGGACGCTGGCGCAGCGCGGCGAAGACCTTGTTCTCGACTTCGGTCGGATCGTTGCCGGAGTCGAGCATCGATTCCTTCGCGTTGGCGCCGATCGCCTCGGCAAACCCGCGGCAGCGCTCGAACGACAGGGGATTGGTCACGTTGTTGTTCACGCACAGAAACGACTTGATGCCTGCGGCCCGTGCGCGCAAGCCGGCTTCCTTACCCGCTTCGTATTCCGGCTGGCCTATGTGCAGCAGCGCGCCGAGCGCGGCGTTTTGCTGCGAGGTCCCCGAGTTGAATGTGATGACGGGAATGCCCTTGTTCACGATGGTTTTGACGCGGCTTTGAACCACATCGAAGTCGGCGATCGTCGTCGCCACGCCGTCGTAGTTGTGGGCGGCGGCCTGCTCGAGCAGGCGCACCATGTCAGAGAGGTCGCCGTTCGGCGGATTGCGATAGTCGACCGTGACGCCGAAGTCCTTCTGGGCGTCGGCGATGCCGTTTTTCACGACGTTCCAGAACGGATCCGCGTCGGGTGCATGCGATATCACCACGAATTTGCCGTTCGCCGCCAGTGCGCCCGCACTGATTGCCACGAGCGCCATTGCGGCGATCGCGCGCGCCACTCGCTGTGTCAGTCGTCTCATGCTCGTCTCCATTGATGTTTTTAACGCCCGATCAAGCGGTCCGGGCGTATCTGCATCGTAGGGCTGAGCGGCGCCAGCGCCCTGGCGCGAAAGTGTCCAGTCTGGTTATTTCCCGCTACATCAACAGAGTTCGATGACGATGCGGCGCCAGCCGCCCACGCGTTCGTCCGTGACGATGCGCCCTGCGGCCATAGCCACGCCGCGCGCTTCGCTGGCGGGCAAGCGGATTTCCACGGACGCAGGCGTGCGCGGCATAGACCCGGTCGCTTCGACGGCGAGCGTGAGGGTGCTCGCGTCGCCTTGCGCGCAGACGCTCCACTCCCCGAACGCCCCATGCCGCCACGCCTCGGATTCGCCGTCGTCCTCTACATAGCGGCGGCAAGCGCGTTTGCCGTCCGCGAAAGGCACCACGATGAATGCGCGCTGGTCGCCGCGATGCCCGAACTGCTGCCCGGCGACGTTCAGCGCAATCACGCTCCCTTCGCGCACCAGCATGACGGGCCGGTCCCACGGCGCGGGCAGCGTCACGCTCTGTCCGCCCTCGAACTGTTCGCCGCTCCAGTAGCAGGTCCAGCGTACACCGGTTGGGAGCCACACTTCGCGCTGCGTTTGGCCGGGCTCGACCACGGGCGCCGCGAGCAGCGAAGCGCCGACCATCATGTCGTCGGATTCGGCGTAGCAGCGCGCGTCGTCGGGAAATTCGGCGAAGGTCGGGCGCAGCACGGGGTCGTAGTGCATCGTCGAGTCCCAGAGCAACTGATACAGATAAGGCAGCAGCCGGTAGCGCAGTTTGAGCAGTGCCGAAACCTGGGGCGTGAGCGACGGGTACATCCACGGCTCGTTGACCGTGCCGTCGTCGTTCCACGAGTGAATGGAAAAGCGCGGCATCCACACGCCGAACTGTATCCAGCGGATGAACAGTTCCGGCTCGGGCGCGGGCCCAGAAAAGCCGCCGATATCGTGGCCGATGTTCGACACGCCCGAAAGCGCCAGTCCCAAGCCCATTTTCAGGTTGTAGCGCAAGGTTTCCCATGAGGTGGAGTTGTCGCCCGACCAGGTCTGCACGTAGCGATGCATGCCCACGCCGCCGGAGCGCGAAACGAGGAAGGGGCGCTTGTCGGGCGCGTGCTCGCGCTGCGCGTCGCGCGAGGCGCGCATCATCAGCAGCGTTTGCAGGACCTTCGCTTCACGCGCGGGCCACGGCGTGCCGAAGCCGTGGGCCATGGCCTGGGGCGACCAGATCTCGAACTCGTTGTTGTCGTTCCAGGTGGCGGCGATGCCATAACGCAGCAGCGCGTCTTTCACGTGCTCCTTCCACCAGAGAGCGGCCGCGGGGTTCGTGAAGTCGATATACGCGCCTACGTCGTCCCAAAACTGCACCCACGCCGGTTCGCCGTTGCGGTCTTCGATCAGCAAGCCGTCGCGCGCGGTTTGTTCGAACTCCGGATGATCGCGCAGCAAGCACGGCTTGATATTCGCGCACAGCTTGACGCCATTTTCCAGGTAATCCTGAACGAAGCGCGTTATGTCGGGAAACTTCTCGTGATTCCAGTTGAACACATAGCGCTTCGCGCCGATCGACGTATAGCCCGACGACAGATGAAACGAGTCGCAAAGCATATCGTGCTCGCGGCAACGCTCGAGGAATTCGCCCATGCGGCGCTGCGCGTCGGGCGCATCGGTGTAGCTCATCGTCGAGCCGGAGTAGCCGAGGCCCCACTTCGGCATGAGCGCCGGCCGGCCCGTGAGCCATGTGAAGCGCCGCACGGCCGCAAGCGGCGTTTGCGGCGAGGCGATGAAGTAGTAGTCGAGATCGCCGTGGTCGGCGACGAAGTGGCGGTAGGGGCCGTGGTAGTTGTCCAGCTCGCGGCCCATGTCGAAGGTGCAGTCCGCGAGCGTGTCGTAAAAGAGGCCAAAACCGAGCCGCGTATCGCGTTGCCAGGTCAGGTAGAACGGGATGTGCTTGTAGAGCGGGTCGGTCGTTTTCGCGCTGTAGCCCATCGCGTCGACATTGGTCATGCGATAGCTCTGGTTCGCGCGGTCGAGCGAGCCGGCGCGTTCGCCGAGACCCAGATACATCTCGCCCGGCTGGCGGCGCACGTAATGGTAGATACGCTCGTCCCACCAGCCGAAGTTGTAGGCTTGCGTCGCGCGGTCCTGCAGCACGCAGTGCCAGCCGCCGTCGCGACGCATCTCCCACGCGCAGTGGCCACCGGCCAGAGCGATGGTGAGCCGGATCTGCGAGGTCTCGACGCGGATCTCATCCGGATTCGAAAGGATACCGAACGAAGGCAGTGTGAAGCCGGTCGCATCGAGCCGGTCGCGGCCTTCATACGGAACGTCGTCGAGCCCTGGCGCGATGGCCCACGTGCGCGGCCCATGCGCACGGCCGTCTGGCAACACGCGTACGCGCACGATGTCTTCTTCGAGCACGAACACGTCGATCGTGGCGCCCTGCGCGCTTTCGAGGCGCAAGTGATGCCCGTCGTGTTTCGCGAGCGCGAACCTGGGGGGATGGAGGAGCGTCGTCATGGGTATGCCTTGTTTGTCTTGCCGGGCGCTGTCATGCATGCGCCAGCTTGTAATCGCTGCGGGATTGCCCGCGGATGAGCCACACGAGGAGCGCGGCGCCGATCAGGTCGAATGCGCCCAGGCTCGCGAACAGCGGGCCGTAGCCCACCTTGTCGGCGAGCGCGCCGACCACGAGCGAGAAGCTCAGGCCGCCGGTCCATGCGGCCATGCCCGCGAAGCCGCTTGCCGTGCCCACTTCGCGCGGATCGAATACGTCGGCGGCGAGCGTGTTGACGAGTGCGGAGATCATCTGGTGGGCGAAGCCGCCGACGCAAAAGAGCGCGATGGCCATATACGTCGAGGCGACGAACCCAATGCACGCGGGCCCGATCATCATGAACGCGCCGAGCACTACGCCCGCCACGCGTGACCACAGCAGCGGCAAACGGAAATGGCGCATCAGAAAGGGCGAGAGATAGCCACCCAGAATGCCGCCCAGATCCGCGGCGACGAAGGGCAGCCATGCGAACGCGGCGATCTGCTTGAGGTCCATATGGCGTTCCGTGGCCAGATAGAGCGGGATCCAGAAGCTGAAGGTCTGCCAGGCCGGTTCCGCGAAGAAGCGCGGCAGGGCAATCGCCCAGAAGCGCCGCGAGGTCACGACCTCGCGCGTGCTCGCCTTGCCACGCGCCACCGGGCGGTGTTGCCCTTCCATGATGAACGCGCGCTCGCCCTCGCTAATGCGCGGGTGAGCGCCGGGCGCGCGATAGAGCGCGTACCAGGCGGCCGCCCAGATGAATCCGACCGCGCCCGTCACGATAAAAGCCGTTTGCCAGCCAAAGCGCAGTGAAAAGAAAATGACCACGGGCGGCGCGAGCACGGCGCCCAGCGACGTGCCCGCGTTGAAGTACCCGACTGCCACCGACTTTTGCCGGTCGGGAAACCATTCCGCAACGGCTTTCATGCCCGAGGGAATGGCGGCGGCTTCGAACAGGCCGAGCAGACCGCGCATGGCGCCAAGCGTTAGCCAGCCCGTGGCGAAGCCGTGCATGACGCCCGCTGCGGACCACAACGCGGCGAACAGCGTGAAGCCGATGCGCAGCCCGAGCAGGTCGACGATGATGCCGCACACCGGCTGCATGATGGTGTAGCCAATCTGAAAGGCGGCGACGATGTACGAATATTGTTGCGTGCTGAAGTTCAGCACGTGCCGGAGCTCGGGCGCGAGCACCGCCAACGAATTGCGCGCGAGGTAGTTCAGGATGGTGCCCGCGCAAACGAGGGCAATGATCCACCAACGCAGGTTTTTGACTGTCTTCAAGTTTTGTCTCCTCCTGTTTTTCGGGCGCAGTGGCGCGTTGCGCTTCGAAATCAGTTCACAGTACTAATTAAATACGGATTTGCATGTAGGCGCTCAATGTCGCGCACGCCAGGTTGTGTTCGTTATTAGTTATACGACAACGCACATCTATGTGTTCGTTGATGCTAAGTTTGCCGCTGGCGAGTGTCAAGATACGCAGGCCGGGCAGGTAACGTCACCACAAGCTTCAAGCGCTTTATATTTCGCCAGTTTGAGCGAAATCACATCTTTGTTATAAAGGCTCACGTGTCGCGGGAGGTGCGCTTGACGGCAGGCAGCCGCAAATCTACGATGACTTCGCCTTTTTGCGATGTCAGTTGTCGGATGACATAGCGGATCATCCACTTCATTCGGCTGGCCAGTCCGTTCAATAACATAAGGAGACCTGATGAAAACACACGCTACGCTGCGCGCCTTTCTGCTTGCGGCTGCAATCTGCGAGGTGGCGCCCGTTCAAGCGCAATCGAACGTGACGCTATACGGCGTCGTTGACGATGCGATCAGCTACGTCAACAACCAGAACGGCAGCTCAAACGTCTATCTGCGGCAGGGAAACCTCTACGCCTCCAAGTTCGGACTTCGCGGCAACGAGGATCTGGGCGGCGGCACCCGCGCGTTCTTCGATCTTCAGGCAGGCTTCGACGCGAACACGGGCGCAGCATCGTCGGCCGGATTGCTATTCAATCGCCAGGCCTACGTGGGCCTCGCCAACGACACCTACGGCACCCTGACGATGGGCCGCCAGTACACCCCTTATATGCTCTTCGTCGGGCCGCTCGCTTCCAGCAACTGGCTCACGGGCGCAACGGGCGCGCATCCCGGCGACTACGACAGCCTCGACACGACGGTGCGCATCAACAATGCGCTCACCTATACGTCGCGGGTGTTCAAGGGTGTGAGCGCGAGCGTGCTGTACGGGTTCAGCGGCATAGCCGGCAGCCCGGGCGCGGGGCAGAGCCTCAGCGCCGCGCTGCGCTACACGGGAGGCCCGCTGAGCCTCGCGGCCGGTTATCTGCGCTTGAATAACACGGGCCGCACGCAGAACTTCGACCCGAACGCGTCGGGCTCGTTTGCCGTTTCGGCGGTCAATCGCGGTTATGCGTCGGCGCGCGCGGTGCAGAACATCGCCGCCGCCGGCAATTACACACTGGGCGATTTCACTTTCGGCTTGAACTACACCAACGTGCAGTATCTGGCGGGCGGCACCGCGGCGTTCGCGAATACGGCCGTGTTCAATACGTATGGCGCCCTGGCGGCATGGCGCGCGACGCCGGCGGTCGATTTCGCGGGCGCGTTCTCGTACACCATGGCCGCGAAGGCGAACGGCATCGCGAACGCGGCGCGCTACCAGCAATATTCGCTGCGCGAGTCGTGGCATCTTTCGAAGCGCACCACGCTCTATGCGTTGCAGGCGTATCAGCGCGCGAGCGGTCAGACGCTCGGCGCCGCAGGCGCGATCGCCGGCGCTGTGGCGACCGTGGGTGACTCGCAGAACGCGACGCCTTCGTCGACGAACGCACAGGTCGTCGGCATGGCGGGTATTTCGGTGCTGTTCTAGGCTGGCCCGGTAGGTCCGGCCGGGTAGGTCCGGCCAGGTGCGGCATTGGTCTGCCGGTGCGAAACGATGGACAATAGCGTACCCAACCGCCATCCAGCCGCTCTCATGTCCACCGACGACAAAAACTCCACCCCAGCGTCCAACGAACTTCCCGGCCGCGCCAGCTACACGCAGTTCGCGCAACGCTACGCCGAGCAGGCTCCCGTCAAGCCGCACAACGCGCTCTACGAGCGGCCTGCCACTCGCTCGCTGCTAGGCGCGGTGGCGGGGCTCGACGTGCTCGACGCGGGCTGCGGGCCCGGCATCGTGAGCGCGGAGCTGGCGGGCGACGGCGCGCGCGTGCAAGCCTTCGACGTCACGCCTGCGATGGTTGAACTGGCGAAGACCCGTTGCGCGGGCCTCGCAGTCGACATCGTGCAGGGCGATCTCGCGCGCCCGCTCGAATGGCTCGCGAGTGCTTCGGTCGACCGCATCGTGTGCTCGCTCGCGCTCGATTACGTCGAGCACCTCACGCCGACGTTTCAGGAGTTTCACCGTGTGGCGCGCCCCGGCGCACTGCTGGTGTTTTCGATGTCCCATCCCATGCGCGACTGGATCGATACGCGCACGCGCGGTTCGCGCACCTACTTCGAGACGACACGGTTCGGCCTGCATTGGGGCGGCTTCGGCGAGCCGAAGCCTTGGGTGGAAGCATTCAGGCGCCCGCTTGCCGATATCTTCAACGCGCTCATGGAAACGGGTTGGGCCATCGACCGCGTGCTCGAGCCCGTGCCACAACCGGAAATGAAGGCGGTATCGCCAGCGCTGCACGCGGAACTGGTGCAGGCGCCGGCGTTCATCTGCGTGCGCGCGCGGCGCGTTTGAGTTTTCGAGCGGCCGCGTGGCGCTGTAAGCGCTTAACGTCGCGCTTCGCGCGAGCCGGCCGAAAGCGACTCCTCGAGCGCGGCAACCCCAGCGGGCAGATCGACTTTCACGCCGAGGTCGCTCATCGTGCGGCCAAGCGCGTGCACCGTGCGAAAGAGATTGTGCTCGCGGCACTGCTCGCCCATCTGCCCGATGCGAACGATCGGGAGACCGAACGATCCGGCAATCTCCACCTGGTATTGCTGCGAGATATGGTTGCACACCGCGCGCGCGGTCGCGCCCTCGGGCAGCTCGATGCCGACCACGGAATTCAGGCGGCACGTCTGCGGCGTATAGAGCGCGAGGCCCAGCGCAGTCACGCCGCTTTGCAGCGCGAGCGAGCAGCGCTGATGGCGCGCAAAGCGCTTTTCGAGCGTTTCCGTGCACACGAGGCGCAGCGCCTCGTGCAGCGCCAGCACGCCCGAGACGGGCGCGGTGTAGTGGTAACCGGCGTTGTGCCAGAAGTTTTCGGCGAGCATGGCGTCGAGGCACCAGTGCGTGTTCGGCACGGTGCGCGTGCGCACGCGCTCCCATGCGGCGTCCGAGAAGGCAATGAGCGAAACGCCGGGGATCGACGAAAGGCCCTTTTGGCCGCCCGTGATCACGACGTCGATGCCCCAGGCGTCCATTTCCAGCGGCATGGTGCTCAGCGTGCACACGGCGTCCACCACCACGAGCGCACCGGCGGCCTTGGCGATCTGCACGATTTCCTTGAGTTCGCGGTTCCAGACCGTGTTGGACGTTTCGCCGTGCACGATCGTGACGACGGCCGGTCGCGTGCGTTCGATGGCCTGCGCCACGGCTTCGAGCGAGGCGATTTCGCGGTTGGCCACGTCGAGCGTGGTGACTTCGGCGCCCACACGGCCCGCCATTTCGGCCATACGCTGGCTGAAGAAGCCGTTAACGATGGAGAGCACGCGGGTGCCGGGCCAAGCGAGGTTCGAGATCGCCATTTCCATCGCCGCCGAGCCCGGGCCGGCCACGCCGAGCACCCAGTTCGAGCGCGTCTGGAACACGTAGCGCGCCATCGTCTTCACCTGTTGAATGACGCGCGCCATGGTGTCGCCGAGGTGATTGATGACGACCGTATTGGCCTTGGCCACGGCGTCGGGAATCGGCACGGGGCCCGCACCCATCATGAGGAGCGGTTCCTCGGGCAGGATGCGATCGAGCGTATCGACAGTGGGGCAAGGCACGGGCGCGGCCCCGGCCGCCGCCGCCGCCGCCGAAGTGCGCGAAGTGGTCAGCGGATCGGAGTGGAGCGCGTTGTCGTTCATCTTGGGTACCTTGATTTGCCGGGAAGTGGGTTGCGTGAGAGGCGCGGTTGGGGCGCCTTCAGCCAGTGTTGTGCGGCGCGGCAGCGCTGGCCATGTACAGTTGCGCGGAAATTCGCTGAACAGTCGTTCGGGCGGCGTTGCTGCGCTGCGGCCTTTGTACAGCCACCCTATAATCAATCGCATCGCCAGATAATGCAAGGAAGACCGTGTATGTCGCAATTCGCCGTGGACAATCCGTTTCTTGAAACGCTCGGTGTGAGCGTCGCGCAGTGGCGCGACGGTTACGCGGAGCTTGTCATGCCCATCGACGCCTCGAAGCTCAATCGCCAGGGCGTGCTGCAAGGCGGCGCGATTGCCACACTGCTCGACGCCGCGGCCGGCTATGCGGGGTTGTTCTCGCCGGTTGGCGACCCTGCGCGCCATGGCTTCACGCTCTCGCTCACAACCAACTACCTCGACAAGGGCCTTGGGCAGTTCGTGCGGGCGAAGGGGTTTCTGGAGCGTGGCGGCCGCTCGATCTTCTTTGCGCGCGCCGAGGCGTGGGTGGACGATCGGTTGCTGATCGCGAGCGCGCAGGGGACATTCAAGTATTCGTACTCGAAGAAGGCCTGAACGATGGTCGTGCCGGTTTGAACCGGTTTCCAGACGCGAGGGGGCTGCGATGCTATTCATCGTTCAGTGGTCCGGTCCCGCTATCGTGAGAAAAGCCGCGGTCGAACGCTTTAAGCGTCATGTCGACCGTTCTGACCAGTTCGGCATGCTAAGTATTGTCGGCGATGTCACCGGCGATCAAGGGAGCGAACCGGTCGGCGAGTGAGGCGTTGCGCTAGATCCATTTCGCGGCCTCGTCATAACGGTGTGCTGCGAACAACTGGGCCCACGCGCACAGGGTCGCGAGTATGCGTCTGCGCTAACTATGCGTCGGTAATTGCTTCGCTATCCGGATCGAATGCAGTCCCGAGAAACAGCCCGGAAAAAGGAGCGCAAGCCTACCGTTTTCGCTTCCCGCATTCGTTGATATCGCTTAACTATCGCGCCGATGGACAGGCATGCGCGCCTGGATGGACCGCGATCGTCCCTGAGCGTGCGTGCGGGTTTCCTGATTTATCTCAAAATTGACAACCGTCAAGTTTTTGCGGCTGGCGGCGTCTTATGCTTGTCACCCAGTTAGCCCGGAATGACACAGCCGGGAAGCGGGCGCAGTGCGGAGCACTCGCGTCGGAAGCATGGCGAAGACATGCAATTACTTAGTTATCCATATAAATATACCGTTACTCAATGCCTTGCTGTTCACGTTGCTCATTGGCTCGACTCTGCATTCCCGTTGGTATGAACCGCGATGAAATACCGATGCTCGACCTCGAAATCCACGATCGTCTTCGCATTCGCAAAGGCCAGGTGCTGTATCGGCAAGGCGACGCGCTGACGTCCGTGTACGCGATCCGCTCCGGGACGATGAAGTCGCATACCAGCACGGAGGACGGCAGGGTCCACGTTACGGGGTTTCACCTGCAAGGCGACGTGATCGGACTCGACAGCCTCGACGAGCGTCGCCACGCATCGGATGCGACCGCGCTCGAGGACACCGACGTCTGTGTCCTTCCCATGGACAATCTCGCGCTGATGGCGGCGCGCACACCGTCCTTGCAGAACCAGTTGCTCAGGATGACGAGCCGCGAGGTCAAAAAAGACCACGCCATGATGCTCACGCTTGGCTCGATGAATGCTGAAGAGCGACTTGCCGCCTTCCTGCTGAGCATGTCGGAGCGGCTATCCGCGAGGGGCTATTCCGGCAGCGAGTTTTACTTGCGCATGACGCGCGAGGACATTGGCAATCACCTGGGCATCAAGCTCGAAACGGTGAGCCGCCTGCTCTCGAAACTCATGGATCAGAAGCTGATTCACGTTCGCTATCGTTACGTGAAGCTGCTGGATCTGGCCGGATTGAAGGCGCTGAGTCAGTACCGGGGGGAAGCCGATCGCAGAATGTTTGCGATCGTGCCGGCATGCGACTGTCCCGAGCAAGACCGGTGAGGGGGCGAAAAAAAGCGCGCACAGGCGGGGAACCATGGCGCGCGAAACGATGGAAGCGCGGGGATCCATCGTGCGGTCTGGCGAGGGTCAGACCGTTGGCTGGATTATTCCCCGTGGGCAGCGCTTTGAGCGCGACGCCCGCCCCGTGTTTTTGACAAAATCCAATGTTTGATAACGCAGGCGTTCCGCATGATTGACAGCTATTTGTAGGGATTGGCCTACACGAGATCTGAAAAGTCTTATAGAAACTGGCGCCACGCGCCGATTTCGCACCGGCGCATCCTGATCCACACTCCAAGGCTGTCATACGACCGCACGGAGTTTGCGATGTTCTACCAGGCGCCGCCTGAGGCGGCCACGCCATCTTTCTTTCGCAGCGGGCTGCCACTGCCGATGCTCACCGAAGCGGGTTCGGGCGCGATGAAGCGCACCATGGCGCGCTGCTCGGGTTGCGCGAGGCGCTCCGTGTGCATGCCCCTCGATCTCTCCGCCGCGCAAATCTCGCGGCTCGACACATTCGTGCGCGAAACACGCCCCGTTAGCCGTGGTCAGCCGCTCTATCTCGCGGGCGACCGCTTCCAGAACTTCTACGCGATCCGCACGGGCTCGTTCAAGTTCGTGACCGTGAATCGCGATGGCCTCGAGCAGATCAGCAGCTTCTTCGTGGCGGGCGAGACGCTAGGCCTCGACGGCGTCAGCAGCGGCAGTCATGCTGGCGAAGCGGTCGCGCTCGAAGATAGTTCGGCTTGCGTCATCCCGTTCGCCGCGCTGGAAGCGTTCTGCGCGGAAAGCCGCGCGATGCAGCGCCACCTGCATCGCTTGATGAGCGAGGAAATCGTGCGGCAAGCGGCGCTCGTCATGTTGCTCGGCACGATGAAGGCCGAGCAGCGCGTCGCGGCCTTTTTGCTGAACCTCTCCGAGCGGGTGGGCCGCCAGGGTTACCCGCGCTCGGAACTGGCGCTGCGCATGAGCCGCGAGGAGATCGGCAACTATCTCGGGCTCAAGCTGGAGACGGTCAGCCGCATGCTCTCGAAGCTCACGCGTCAAGGACTCGTGGAGATTCGCGCCAAGCGCATCCGTATCGTCGATTTCGGCGCGCTTGCGCGGGTGTGAGGTAAGCGCTTCCCGGCGCGGCAGTGCCGGGCGCTGGCCGGCAGTCCGACCCGGACGCTCGGGACGCTCGGGACGACCCGGGCGAACCGCAACGCTGCAACGCAGCACACCTGCGCCGGCAGGGCGGTGCGCAGCATGCGGTTGCGCCCCGAGATGCAGTGGTAGCATATTCGTTGCACCGCGACTGCTTTGGGAGGCGTGCGTGAACAGCACTGCACCACAACAGTCGGTGCTCAGCGAAGCACAACTGATGAGCATCGTCAGTTCGGCCCAGGAAGCGATTATCACGATCGATCAGTCCCAGCGCATCGTTCTCTTCAACCCGGCCGCCGAGCGCATTTTCGGTTGCCCGGCCGCAAGCGCCATCGGCGAATCCCTCTCCCGCTTCATCCCCGAGCGCTTTCGCGCGGCGCACATCGAGCACGTCGCGCGTTTCGGCTCGACGCTCGCAGGCAAACGCCCGATGGGCCCGCAGCGTCTGCTGTTCGGGCTGCGTGCCGACGGCGCCGAGTTCCCCATCGAGGCGTCGATCTCCAGCGCGCACGACGGTGCAGGCAAGTTGCTCACGGTCGTACTGCGCGATGCGACGGCGTTCGTTGCCGCGCAAGAGGCGCTGCTGCGCTCCCACGAAGCGCTGCGCAATCTCTCGGCTAATCTCCAGCAGGTGCGCGAGGAGGAGCAGATGCGCATCGCGCGCGAACTGCATGACGACCTCGGCCAGCAACTCACGGCGCTCAAAATGGACGTGTCGTTCATCGAGCAGGCGCTCGTGGCGTATCCGGACGCAGCCGAACTGCGTGGCCGCGCACACGCGATGCGGCGGCTCATCGACGCGACGGTGGCGTCCGTGCGGCGCATCGCAGCCGATCTGCGCCCGACGCTGCTCGACGATCTCGGCCTCGTCTCCGCGATCGACTGGCTGCTCAATGACTTCGCGAGGCGCTACGGTATCGCAGTCGAGAGCACGATCGAAGTCGATGACGATCACTTTTCGAACTGCGCCGCAACGGCGCTGTTTCGCATCGTCCAGGAGGCGCTGACGAACGTGGCGAGGCACGCGCAAGCGAGCGCCATTACGCTGCAGCTCTACCGGCGAGGCGAGCGATGCGTGCTGCGCATCCAGGACAACGGGCGCGGAAGAGACACGTCGGCCGAACCGGGCCAGCGATCGTTCGGTCTGCTTGGCATACGTGAACGGGCGCATGGTCTCGGCGGCGAGGTGACGATCGAGAGCGCAGCAGGACAGGGTTTCGCCATCGAAGCCGTCTTTCCCGAAGCGTCGCTCGTTGGCGGGGAGGCATCACGATGACAAGAGTGCTGATCGCCGACGACCACGAACTGGTGCGCGAGGGCCTGCGGCAGATTTTCCAGCGCTCACAGCGATTCGAGGTGGTGGGCGAAGCCGCCGACACGCCCGCCACGATGGCGCTCGTGCGTTCGACGCCGGCACAGGTGCTCGTGCTCGATCTGTCGATGCCGGGACGAAACGGCATCGAGGTCATCAAGGAGATTCGCAGCGCGCAACCGGGCTTGCGGGTTCTGGTGCTGACCATGCACGCCGAGCAGCAGTACGCCGTGCGCGCGTTCAAGGCCGGTGCGTCCGGCTACCTCACAAAGGAGAGCGCCAGCGCGGAATTGCTGCTGGCAGTCGAGAAGGTGGCCGCGGGCGGTGTGTACGTCAGCCTCGCGATGGCCGAGCAATATGCGCAAAGCCTGCAAAAGCCGGAAGAGACGTTGCCTCATCAGCAGTTGTCCGATCGCGAGTTCGACGTGTTTCGGCGCATTGCCGCGGGCGACACGATCACCGAAATCGCCAACGCGCTGAACCTGAGCGCGAAGACAGTGAGCACCTACAAGGCGCGCATTCTGGAGAAAATGCAGATGCCCCATGAAGCCGCGCTGGTGCGCTACGCTGCGCGCCACCAGCTCCTCGACGACGACTTGTGAGCGCGGGGCACTACGCGGAGGCGCTGCTCACCGCGCCCGCCGCCGGCAGGCGGAACACCATCACTTCATGCTTCATACGGTCCGACTGTTCCTGGAGCGACTGAGCCGCGGCCGCCGCCTGCTCGACCAATGCGGCGTTCTGCTGCGTCACGTCGTCGATCTGCGTGATCGCCTGATGGACCTGTTCAATGCCTTTGCTCTGCTCGTCCGAGGCGGTGGAAATCTCGCCGACGATATCGGAGACCCGTCGAATGGCATGGCTCACGTTCCCCATGGTTTCGCCCACGCCGGCTGCCTGCTGCTCGCCTTGCCGAACCTTTTCCGACGACGCGTCGATCAGCACCTTGATTTCCTTGGCCGCCGCCGACGAACGCTGCGCGAGCGCGCGTACCTCGCTCGCCACGACTGCGAAGCCGCGTCCCTGGTCGCCGGCACGCGCGGCTTCCACCGCGGCATTGAGCGCGAGGATGTTGGTCTGGAACGCAATGCCTTCGATCATGCCGGTGATGTCCGCGATCCTCGCCGAGTGGGCGCTGATCTCGGTGATCGTCTCCATCATCTGGCCGACCGAGACGTTGCCCGTGTTCGTCATGTCGCGCGCTTCGGCGGCGAGCACGTTGGCTTCGCGCGCGTTGTCGGCGTTCTGCTTCACGGTTTCCGTCAATTGGGCCATGCTGGCGGCCGTCTGTTCGAGCGATGACGCCTGCTCTTCGGTGCGCGCCGAGAGGTCCATGTTGCCTGCCGCGATTTCGCTCGCGGCGAGCGTGACCGACTCGCTCGCGTCGCGAATGCCGCCCACGGTGAGCGCGAGGCGCGCTGCCATCGATTTGAGTGTGGCGAGCAGGACGCCGAACTCGCCAGGCGCCACGGTCGCGATTTCGCTGTCGAGCCGCCCCTCGGCAATCTGGTTGGAGAACGACACGGAGCGCGTCAACGGTTCCATGATCGCGCGCAGGAGATAGACCGCCGAGCCGATGCAGACGATCGCCCCGCACAGGCCAATTGCGCTCGCGATCCAGGTCAGGCGCGCGGCAAGGGCCGCGCTCGTGGTGTCGCTGTCGCGCGCCTGGTCACGATTGATGTCGAAGTCGTTCTGCGTCAGGTCGGTGAGCGAGTCGCTGATGCCCGCCACGCTGCTGGCGTGCCATTGGTCCGCGCCAGCGACGTCGCCGCGTTCGAGCATGTCCAGTTCCTTGGCGACGGCTGAGCGAAATTGCGGGAGTTGCGTGTTGAGTTTGTCCGCCACGACGCGCTCGGCATCGCTCGAAACGCCGTCGGGATAGTAGTGCTTCCACGTTCTTTCGATTTCCGCCTGTTGCTCGCGGATCGCCTGCGAGTGACGCGCGTCATTCTGGATGCGCATGCGCGTGAGGCGGTAGCGGATGTTCAGCACGTCGACGCGAATCGCCGCGACATCCGCCATGGGCGCGAGATTGCCGCCGTACATGTCGTGCAGCGCGCCCTTGAGGCTGGCAATGCCGTACAGACCAAAACCGCCCACGGCGAGCGTGATTGCCATGCAGGCCGCGAATGCGAGAACGACTCTCGCGCGAACCGTGCCAAGAAACTGTTTCATTAGAAGACCTTTAGATGTCGACGAAGCCAGCGTATGGGTGACGCGTATTTACCCGGTTGTCTCTCGAAATTCGATGCGCGGCCACATGATCGGCTGCTTCTGTGAGTCATATCGGCAGCGCGAATGCAATCCTGGCGCCGACACGGCCTGACAAAGCGTCGAAAGTTGACGGATATCAATTTGATGTCGCCCTAAGCGGGCGGCGTTCAGGTCGGGGCGGATGGCGTCTCAAAATTGATAATCATCAAAGTTGGACTTGGGCCGCGCAGTTAGCATTCATCGCACTGCGAATCGTGCCGCACCCAGTCGGCCGCACGACGCTCGGACACGGGATTGCCCCGAATGCGGTGCGCGCGACGACTCGAATTTCCTTGCTTCCCTATGAGCCATTTCATTCATACGATCCGCTTCAGGATCATGCTTGCGTTCGGCGTGTGCGTTGCGCTCATGCTGACGCTTGGTCTCTTCAGTCTCTATGGCATGTCGGCACTTAGCGGCAACATGAGCAGCTCGTACGCCGGTAATACGGTGCCGATCGGTCAGCTCGCAAACGTGCGAGCCAATATGCTCGACACGCGCCGTGTGCTGTGGATGATCCTGGCTACTCAGGATACCCAACAGATAGAACGCGTGCGTGACGCGCAAACGAACGGGGCGAAGCTGTGGTCTTTGTATTACCCGAGCGGCGTCTCCAGCGGAGGCGAGCGTGAGCTTGCGGGCCGCATCGATGCCCAGATCAGCCGGTTCAACACAGCGGTGAATGAGGAGCTGGTAATCGCCGGGAAGGGCGATTATCAGCAGGCCATGGTGTTTCAGAAGACCGTGGTCGCCCCGCTTGGCGACCGCATGATCGAATTGCTCAGCGAGGACGTGAAACTGAACACCGATCAGGCGAAGCAGTTCGTCGACGATAGCGAAGCCACAACCCACCAGCTGATGTGGGTGGCGGGAATGCTCGCTGGCCTCGGCATCGTGGTCGCGATCGGCACGTCGATCTATCTGTCGAAAGCGATCGCAACGCCGCTTGCGAAATCGGTCACGCTCGCCAACGCGATCTCTGCCGGCGACCTGAATGCGCAGGCCGAAGCGGTTTCGAAAGACGAGTTCGGACCCTTGCTCTCAGCGATGCAGCACATGCGCGGCGAGCTGGCCACGACGGTGCGCGGTATCCGCTCGTCGAGCGAATCGGTTGCGCTTTCGGCGCGCGAGATCGCCACCGGCAACATGGACCTCTCTGCGCGAACCGAAGAGCAGGCGTCGTCGCTCGAGGAGACCGCCGCGAGTATGACCGAACTGGCGCAGACCGTCATGCAGAACGCCGACAACGCGCGCCAGGCCAACACGCTCGCCGCCAACGCACGCATCACGGCTGACTCGAGCAACGCCGCCGTGCAGGCCATGGTGCAGACCATCGGCAATATCGCCGAGGGCTCCGCGCGCATCGCCGACATCACGACGATGATCGAGGGCATTGCGTTTCAGACCAATATTCTCGCACTCAACGCAGCGGTGGAAGCCGCGCGTGCGGGCGAACAAGGGCGTGGCTTCGCGGTCGTGGCCGGCGAGGTGCGCTCGCTCGCGCAGCGCTCGTCGGCGGCGGCCAAGGAAATCAAGGAGCTCATCGACGCCTCGGTCACGCTCGTGAAGGCTGGCGCGGAAAAAGCCGACGTGGCCGGCTCCTCGATGGCTAACGTGATTCGCGGCATCCAGCAGGTATCGGACATCGTGAACGAGATCACGGCCGCATCCGAGGAGCAGAACCGAGGCATCGAGCAGGTGCATCAGGCGATCAGCCAGATCGACTCGGTGACCCAACAGAACGCGGCGCTCGTCGAGCAATCGGCGGCGGCGGCCCAGTCGCTGGGAGAGCAGGCGGCGCAAATGAATCACGCCATCGCCGTCTTCCGGCTATCGAATGACCGCTGAGCGCATACAGTCCGTTTCGGTCGCGCGAACGGCGGCCGGTTGAAACAAGGAGCAGCAAATTGAACAGGCGTCTGGACCATGACGCGCTCATGGCGGAAGGAGCGGGGGTGCTTGGCATTGCGAATGAAACGCGGCAAGCGCGCGAAACGCGCGATTCAGCGCCGCCGGAAAGCGACGATCAGTCGCTCACCGAAGCGCTCGCAGGTCTCGCGGGCGTGCAGAGCAACGCTTTGCTCGAATATGGCGGCCGTCTGATTGCGGTGCGGGAGCTTTGCCAGGCGGTCGTGGCGCTGCTGCCCCCCGATTCCCGGGCTCAGGTGAAGCAACATTTTCGTGATCGCATCGAGCGCGTACTCGAACTGCTCGACGAAAGAGCCTTGCCCGGCGAATCGCAGAGCGCGTTTCTCGGCGAGGTCAATTATTTCCTACGTGCACTGGAGCCGGGCGGCCCGGCGTAGATCGTCGTCTCGCCGGATGATTGAAACCACAACAAACGAACATCATGCTCAATCGACTCGCGGGCCCAACCGGCGACGCTGAGGCCGCTGAGGCCCAACCGGTGAACGACGAACTGGCGATCTACGGTGAGGTGCATCGCAAGTCGCTCGAGGCGCTTTCTGCGTTCCTGAGCGCGTCGGCAGCCGACATCGTGAGCCGCTTTTACGCGGGCGTGAGCAAGCGCCCTGAATCGAGGCGCATGCTTGAGCGGCTATCGAAGGCGGAGCGTCATCATCTGGAGGTGCAGCAGATGCGCAATTTGCTGCGCCTCGCGAGCCCGGATCTCACGGCCGCGGATCACCGCGATCTGGCGCTCAAGGTCGGCGGCATTCACGCGACGCTCGGGCTCGATCACGAAGATCTGGTACATAGCCAGGCGCTCTTCGCCAACGCCATTTTCCGCAAGGTCGATCGCGACTTGCACGGCGACGCGCTCGCCGTGCTCAATCAGCGCTTTGCGCGCGATCTCGCGATTCAGACCGAGGTGTACCAGCAGATGCAGAGTGCACGTTCGGAACTGGTGCTTTCGATTGTGCGCATCACGTCAGAAGGGAAAAGCTACGCAGACCTGATGGATGGCGTGGTGAGCGCGATCGGACAACTGGGCGAAGTCGCGGGCTGCGCCGCTGGGCGGCTTGGCGCCGACGGGCACTTCCATTATGAAGCCGTGGCCGATGGTCCGCTGCACGACTGCATCCACGAGATGGTCGGTATCACGGCCGGGCTCGCACAGCACGGCGCCGCCGCGCGCCGTGACGGCCCGGCGACGCTTGCGTGGCGCACGGGCGCGGTTCAGCGTGCAATCAACGTGGCGACGGATGCCGGCGTCGAGCCGTGGCGCGATGCGCTGCTGCGCGGCGGATTTCGCTCCCTCGTGGCGATCCCGCTATGCCGCATCGGCGACATGCCGCAGGCCGTGCTCTGCATCTTCAGCGCCTTGCCAGGCGGATTTTCCGGCGCGGAACAGCAGGACTTCATCGCGGTCATCCGAACGCTCATCGAGTTCGCGATGACGCGTATCACGCACGTGGAGGGCGGTACGCACGCGGTCTCGTTCTCGGAGCGGCAGCGTTGGAGCGCGTTGCTACGCTCCGACGCGTTGCAGATGCACTACCAGCCTATCCTCGACCTGAAGACGCGCAGGGTGGCCAAAGTCGAGGCACTGGCGCGCCTGCAGGACGGCGCCCGGCTGCTTGCGCCGGGGCTGTTCTTGCCGACATTGTCGCGCGACGACTTCTTCGAACTGTTCGCGCGCGGCTTGCATCAGGCGCTTGCACAACGCAATCAGTGGCTGCGCGACGGGATCGACCTGGACATCTCGCTCAATCTGCCGCCGATAGGACTGAGCGATCCGCGCTACTTCGAGGCGACACGCGACGCGCTGAGGCATCACGCGTGCGCGCCGCAACGGCTGACGCTCGAAGTGCTCGAGACTGAAGAGGTGCAGGGCGCCCAATCGTCGAATGGCGTCGCGAGGTTCAAGGCGCTAGGCGTAAGCCTCGCCCAGGATGATCTGGGTGCCGGCCACAGCAGCCTGAACCGTCTACGTGCGCTGCCGTTCGACTACATCAAGATCGACAAGGAGATCGTTCGCCTGGAGGGCAACGACAGTTCCGACATTCTTCGCTTCGTCTATCAGATCACGCGGCTCGCGCATTCGCTCGGCAGAACGGTCGTCGTCGAGGGCGTCGAGGACCAGGGCCTGGTCGATGCGTTCGTCGTGCTTGGCGTGGACCTCGTGCAAGGCTACGGCGTCGCGCGTCCGATGCCCGCGCAGCAGTTGCGAGACTGGATGAGAACGCATGCGGCCCCGTTTGCCGCCCGCAGCTCGGCTAGCCGCCTTGGCAATCTGGCGCGCCTCCTGATCTGGGAGGAGACGGTTTATCTCGATTCGGAAGTGCGTCGAGCGACGTCGTCGGGCATCGGTGGCCGGTCGCGGCGCTCCGTGAAAGCGCGCCGCGTGGGCATTCCGTTTCAGGACTCGTCGATCATGCTGGATCGCGTGCTTCCCGGCGTGGCGCATTCGCCTGCGCGGCGCGCGCTACTGGATGCGGCCGAGCACCACGGCGTGGGCAGCAAGGCCTATCAGTCGGCCCGCAGCAGCCTGATAGCCGAAATATGAGCGCTGCAACAGGAGCCCGGAGAATTGACAGGGTGTGTGCGGCTGCGGCGTCCCGTCGCACAGGGCAACGGGTATCCGTTTTTTGACAATCCTCAATTCTTCGGCCGGCGTATCTCAATAAGATGTCGTCGATCCGGCAATGTCGCCGAGCGTGAATCAGCGTGGACAAGCTGAGAGATGAAGAGGGTATCTTGAACAACAATGGACTTCTCCATGAGATCCGGGAGATCAACCTGTCGTATCTGATGCTGGCCCAGCAGATGGTGCGGGAAAACCGTGCCGAAGCGATGCTGCGCCTCGGCGTGAGCCACGAAATCGCCGAGCTGATGGCGACGCTAACATCTGCACAACTGATGAAGCTTGCGGGATCGAACATGTTGCTTTGCCGTTTCCGCTTTGACGATCACATGCTGCTCTCCGCGCTCACGCACAACGTGAGGCACGAGGATGCCGCCATGCAGACGGTGATCCTGCTTGCGCAGCAACCCGTTGAGGCGATCCAGTGAGCGCGGTCGTTCAGCGTGCGGCAATGAAGAGCTTGCTTGACGAAGCGAAACAGACGCAGCTTGCGATCCGGATGATCGGCTATGGGGCGCGCATGCAGGTGCTCGAAGCGGAAACGACGCTGTCTCGCGATCGTCTCATCCGGCTGTATAAAGAGTTGTGCGGGAAATCGCCCTCCAAGGGCATGTTGCCGTATTCCGCCGACTGGTTCGTCACCTGGCGACCCAATATTCACGCGTCGCTCTATTATTCGTTCTACCGCTTTCTGCTGGACGTCGCGCAAGAGGAGCACGTCGATGCGTTCCTGAGCGCGTACCAGCTCTATCTCGAGCACACGTCGAATTCGGGCGAAGTCGTGCTGACCTTCACGCGCGCGTGGACACTGCTCCGCTTCGTCGAACGCTCTGTTCTGGGTCTTTGCACTTGCACGCAATGCGGTGGGCAATTTGTCTCGCACGCGTACGAGCCTGCCTCGAATTACGTTTGCGGACTCTGCCGTCCGCCTTCACGAGCGGGAAAACTGAACACGACATTTGGACACGCTGCGCAGGTGGCGCAGCCGCTGGGGGCGGCGGACCGGGGCGTTCTGCACGCGTATGAAAAAGCCCGCCGCCTCGATCGAGGGGCGGGCCTGGCTTGAGCGGCGGTTTGCGGCCGGAGGGCGTTATCCCAGCAGCAGCGCGTCGTCGTCGAGCTTCTCGTGGCGATTCTGCTCGAACATGCGCAGCAGGTCCGGCACGTCGAGTCCGCGGCGCGCTTCGCCCGAAACGTCGAGCACCACCTGACCCTGGTGCAGCATCACCGTGCGCTGGCCGTAGTCGAGCGCCTGGCGCATGCTGTGCGTGACCATCATGGTCGTGAGCTTCGCCTCTTCCACGATACGCGCTGTCAGTTCCAGCACGAACGCGGCCGTTTTCGGATCGAGCGCTGCCGTGTGCTCGTCGAGCAGCAGGATGCGCGAAGGCTGCAGCGACGCCATCAGCAGACTCACCGCCTGGCGCTGGCCACCCGAAAGCAGGCCGATGCGATCGCTCAGACGATTTTCCAGGCCCAGATTCAAGAGACGCAGCTTCGCGCGAAACAGTTCGCGGTCCTGCTTTTTCAGCGCGGGACCGAAGCCGCGGCGCTTGCCGCGCGCCATCGCGAGCGCCATGTTTTCCTCGATGGTGAGCGCCTCGCAGGTGCCGGCCATCGGGTCCTGAAACACGCGAGCGACGAGATGCGCGCGATCCCATGCCTGCTTCTTCGTGACGTCCTGGCCGTCGATGGTGATGGTGCCGGTATCCACCCGCTGGTCGCCGCTGATCGCGTTGAGGAAAGTGGACTTGCCCGCGCCGTTCGAGCCGATCACGGCCACGAACTGGGCGCTGGGGATTTCGAGCGTGAGACCGCGCAGGGCGCGCGTTTCGATCGGCGTGCCGGGGTTGAAAGTCAGTTTGAGGTCTTTGGCGCTGAGCATCTCATGCCCTCCCGTTCTTGCGGCCGAACAGCTTCTTGCGCGTGGCGGGCAGCACGAGCGCGATCGTCACGAGCACGGCGGTGACGAGATTCAGGTCCTGCGCCTTGAGGCCGATGAAATCGCTGTTGAGCGCGAGCGCAATGAAGAAGCGATAAAGGATCGCGCCGAGCACGGCGGCGAGCGTGGTGAGCACGAGCCGGCGCGCGGGCAGGATGCTCTCGCCGATGATCACGGCCGCAAGCCCGATCACGATGGTGCCGATGCCCATCGAAATGTCCGAGCCGCCTTGGGTCTGCGCGAAGAGGGCGCCAGCCAAAGCGACGAGCGCGTTGGAGAGCGCCATGCCGGCGAGCGTTGCACGGCCCGTGGCGATGCCCTGCGCGCGCGCCATGCGCGGGTTCGCGCCCGTTGCGCGCAGCGCGAGACCGTATTGCGACGAGAAGAACCAGTCCAGACCGAACTTCGCGGCCAGCACGACGACCAGCAGCGCGAGCGGGCGCAGCACGTAGTCGGGCAGCCATGCGGGCTGAATGATCGTGAATATCGTGGCTTCGGAAATGAGCGGCACGTTCGGCGCGCCCATCACGCGCAAGTTGATCGAATAGAGCGCGATCATCATGAGGATGCTGGCGAGCAGATCCATGATCTTCAGGCGCACGTTGAGCCAGCCGGTGATGAAGCCGGCGATTGCGCCCGCAACGATCGCGCACGCGGTGGCGAGAAACGGATCGTGGCCTGCGGCGATCAACGTGGCCGCCACGGCGCCGCCGAGTGGAAAGCTGCCGTCGACGGTGAGGTCGGGGAAGTTGAGGATGCGAAACGAGATCAGCACCCCGAGGGCCACGAGACTGAAGATCAGCCCGATCTCGAGCGCGCCCAGAAGCGAGTAGAGGGACATGAGGAAGAATCCTGTTGCGGTCTGCGGCGGCGGTGCGCCGGAGTCGACGCGCGGCGAGCCGCCCGGATGGGGCGGCTCGCCGTTGCGCACCGTCGTTACGCAAATGAGCGGCCTTTATCGGGCCTGGCAGTGTGACTGCGTGCGATGCGCCACGGCTGCGGCTTACTTCACGACCGTGGTCGCGTCCTTGAGCAGGTCGGCCGAGAGCGTCACGCCTTGCTTTTGTGCGGCGGCCGGATTCACGAACAGTTGCAGCTTGCTGCTGGTTTCCGAGGCGATCGCGCCCGGCTTCTCACCCTTGAGAATACGCACGACGACCTTGCCCGTTTGATGACCGAGGTCGCTGTAGTCGATGCCGAGCGCTGCGATGGCGCCGCGCTTCACGCTGTCCGTATCGGAAGCGACGAGCGGGATCTTCGCATCGTTGGCGACCTTCACGAGCGCTTCGTACGCCGAAACCACGTTGTTGTCGGTGTTCGTGTAGATCACGTCGACCTTGCCGATCAGGCTCTTCGCAGCCGGGCCGATGTCCACGGTGCGCGGCGCGGCGGCTTCCTTGAGCGCCATGCCCTGCTGCGCGAGCAGTTCCTTGAGCGCCTTCACGACCACGACCGAATTCGCTTCACCCGGGTTGTAGACCATGCCGACGGTTTTCGCGTTCGGCACGATGCGTTTGATGAGCGCAACCTGCTTGTCGAGCGGCAGCTTGTCGGAAACGCCCGTCACGTTCGTGCCGCTCGGCGTCCACGTCTTGACGAGCTGCGCGGCCACCGGGTCGGTCACGCCCGAGTACACCACGGGCACGGACTTCGTTGCGGCCACAACGGCTTGCGCCGAGGGCGTGGCGATCGCAACGATCGCGCTCGGGTTGTCGCCCACGAACTTGCGCGCGATCTGCGCGGCGGTCCCCGTGTTGCCCTGCGCGCTCTGGTATTCCCACTTGAGATTCTTGCCGGCGTCGTAGCCGGCGGCCTTGAGTTCGTCGCGCACGCCGTCGCGGATCGCGTCGAGTGCCGGGTGCTCGACGATCGACAGCACTTCCACGGTCGCGGTTTCGGCGGCGCGCGCGGCGCCCGAAGTCAGCGCGAGCGCGGCGGCGCTGGCGATGAGGGAAAGGGTGGCGGCAATGGCTGCCTGCTTGAAGGTCTTCATGCTGTTTGATCTCCCCCGAGTGCTGGGTTCTTGCGGTTTTTTCGGAGCTACAGGGTGCGGCGTCGCCGGCTTCACGCGTGGCGCGAGAGCACGCGGCATGCGCCTCAGTGGTGCATGCGGGCGCGGCGAGGGAGCGAGGATACCACCGACTCTTGCGGGGCTGGAACGCGCTGGCAGGTCAGTGAGGCGGCCGCGCGACGGTGTCGCGAAGATTAATTCGAGACTGCGCGATCCGATTATGGGAAAACGCCGAGCTTTAGCGAGAATTTTATCGCTTTCGGATTGAGAGGCGGAGATGTGGGTGAAGCGAAGGTGATCCAGATTATGTGGCGGATTCAAAGATAAAAATTTAAGGTTATTGTAATATTTATCCTTGTAAATCAATGATTTGGCGCATTGTGTATTTAGGGTATTCCCGGTATTTAGATAATAAGACTGGCGATTTTGGAGTGACTATTAATTAACATTGAATTTATTTGTCAGATACGATTCGCCGATCAGATTCTGTGGAAAATTAAAATGACGATCAATATCACGTAAAAATCAAAAATCAAGGTATTCCGTACGCCCGGGCCAGCCGGCCACCTTGGCCGGAATAGTGGTCCACAGCCCTCATGAAAGGCCATTTTCCCGAGCTTTTTCAAGCGCTTTCCAGTATTCCCCTCAATTGACCGATGTCAAAACTCGAATCGATATCCGAAAAAACCCTTAGTTGCCGTAAAAATGGATTATTGATAGCATCCGCGGGTCGCTGATTCAGGCCGGTCCACCTTTCCGGTATGAATTGCAGCGAACGGGGCAGGCGGATCGCTTGCGCAACAGAGTCTGTAACTCAGCAGTCTCTCCGAACTCAGCCGCCTACCAGGGCGCTGATACACGCCGGGCCCCGTCACGTCTTTTTTTTCTGGTGCTCGCCGTGGTTGTTCCCCATTGAAGGTCATTGGGGCGCTGTTCGTTTGCGCAGGTCATTCCGTCTGACCGGTTGACCCGAAAACAATCGAGGAGCTCCTGATGATGTTGTCCCGCCTTACCGCTGTTTCCGTGGCCGCCGCGCTGCTCGCATTTGGTGCAAGCGCGAACGCCGACACCGTGAAGATCGCCATTGCCGGCCCGTTCAGCGGCCCGGTCGCCCAGTACGGCGACATGGTCAAGGCGGGCGCGCTGACTGCCATCGAGCAGATCAATGCCGCCGGCGGTGTGAACGGCAACAAGCTCGAAGCCGTCCTGATGGACGACTCGTGCGAGCCGAAGCAGGCTGTCGCCGTCGCCAACAAGATCGTTTCGCAGCATATCCAGTACGTGGTCGGCCACGTCTGCTCGGGCTCGACGATTCCCGCTTCGGACATCTACGAGAACGAAGGCGTCGTGATGGTCACGCCGTCGGCCACCGCGCCGCAGCTGACCGAAGGCAAGAAGCGCCAGTTCATCTTCCGCACCATCGGCCGCGACGACCAGCAAGGTCCGGCAGCCGCCGCCTACATCATCAACAAGGTCAAGCCGAAGAAGGTTGCGATCCTGCACGACAAGCAGTCGTACGGCCAGGGCATCGCCACGTCGGTCAAGGCCGCGCTCGACAAGGCGCATATTCCTGTCGTGGTGTTCGAAGGCATCAACGCCGGTGATTCGGACTACTCCGCAGTTGTCACGAAGCTCAAGTCGCAGGGCGTGGACTTCGTCTACTTCGGCGGCTATCACCCGGAAATGGGCCTGCTGATGCGCCAGTCGCGTGAGCAGGGCGTGAGGGCCACGTTCATGGGTCCGGAAGGCGTGGGCAACAAGGACGTGACCGCCATCGCCGGCCCGGCTTCGGAAGGCATGCTCGTCACGCTGCCCGCCGACTTCGCATCGGACCCCGCCAACGCCAAACTCGTGAAGGCATTCGCCGACGCCAAGCGCGACGCGAACGGCCCGTTCCAGATGCCGTCGTACGCCGCGGTTGAAGTGATCGCCGACGGCATTGCCGGCGCGAAGAGCACGGACCCGACCAAGGTCGCGGCCTACCTGCACAAGAACGCGTTCAACACGCCGATCGGCAGGGTCGAGTACGACGCACAGGGCGACCTGAAGTCGTTCCGCTTCGTCGTCTACACGTGGCACAAGGACGCCACCAAGACCGCCGCGAACTGATCCCGGCGCTGCACGCCGCACACGCCCCGCCTTCCGTTGTGGCGGGGCGTTTTCATGGCCGTTGTGCGCGTAACAAAAAAGGGTTGGTACGGTTCCAAAGGTCTCTCATCGGCTTCACGGCCGCGGGGCTTACGCATGAATGATTTTCTTCCTCAGTTCACCCAGCAGCTCGTCAACGGGCTCACGCTGGGTGCGATCTATGCGCTGATCGCCATTGGCTACACGATGGTCTACGGCATCATCGGCATGATCAACTTCGCTCACGGCGAGATCTACATGATCGGCGCCTATGTGGGCCTCGTCACGCTCACGGCCATCGGCACCTCGGCGGGTTACCCGCTGCCGCTCGTGCTGGGCGCGGCGCTCATCGTCTCGGTGCTCGTCACCGGGCTCTACGGTTTCGCGGTCGAGCGCGTGGCGTATCGGCCGCTGCGCGGCGGGCCGCGCCTCGTGCCGCTCATTTCCGCCATCGGCATGTCCATCTTTCTGCAGAACTACGTGCAGATCGGGCAGGGCGCGCGCGACGTGTCCGTGCCGATGCTCATTTCCGGCGCGCTCGACTTCAACATGGGCGGCAACTTCGAAGTGACGATTCCCTACGCGCGCATGCTGATCGTCGGCGTGACGCTCGTGCTGATGATCGCGCTCACGCTCTTCATCTCGCGCTCGCGCATGGGCCGCGCGTGCCGCGCCTGCGCGGAAGACATGAAGATGGCCAACCTGCTCGGCATCGACACGAACCGCGTGATCTCGTTCACGTTCGTGCTCGGCGCCATGCTCGCGGCGGTGGGTGGCGTGCTGATCGGTCTCACGATCGGCAAGCTCAATCCGTATATCGGCTTCATTGCGGGCATCAAGGCGTTTACGGCCGCGGTGCTGGGCGGCATCGGCAGCATTCCGGGCGCAATGCTCGGCGGCGTGCTGCTCGGTCTCGCCGAAACCCTCGCCTCGGGCTACATGCCGGCCGAATACAAGGACGTCGTGGCGTTCGGCCTGCTCGTGCTCGTGCTGCTCTTCCGTCCCACCGGCCTGCTCGGCAAGCCGGACGTTGAAAAGGTGTGAGGTCGAAATGAGCCAAACTGTTTCGGTTCGCGCGGCCAGCAATAGCGCACACGGTCAGTCGTCGTCGCAAACGGTGAAGGGTGCGCTTGCCGCCGCCGTCGCGACCATCATCCTCACCGCGCCGATCCTCGGCCTGCAGCTCACGCTGGACGGCTACCAGGTCGTGTTGCAGCAGCACTGGCGCCCCGTGTGGATCGCGGCCGCCGTGGTGTTCGTGTTCCAGCTCGTCAAGCCGATGTTTGTGCGCGCAACGAGTGGCGTGCGTTTGCCCAAGGCGCCCGCGCTCGGCGCACGCCAGCAGCGCGTGGCGATCTGGGTGCTGCTCGCGTTCGGGGCGGTGTTTCCGTTCATGGGTTCGCGTGGCGCGATCGACGTGGCGACGCTCGCGCTCATCTACGTGATTCTCGGCCTGGGCCTCAATATCGTGGTGGGCTTCGCGGGTCTGCTCGACCTGGGCTACGTGGGCTTCTACGCGGTGGGCGGCTATACGTATGCGCTGCTCAACCAGTACTTCGGCTTCACGTTCTGGGAATGCCTGCCGCTCGCGGCGCTCGCCGCGGCCACGTTCGGTTTCGTGCTCGGCTTCCCGGTGCTGCGCCTGCGCGGCGATTATCTCGCCATCGTCACGCTCGGCTTCGGCGAGATCATCCGCCTCTTGCTCAATAACCTCACGAGCATTACGGGTGGCCCGGACGGCATCTCCAGCATTCCCAAGCCGACCGTGTTCGGCTTCGAAATGGCCCGCCACGCGAGCGTGGAAGGCGCGAAGACATTCAACGAGCTGATCGGCATCGAGTACAGCGGCGAGCACATGGTGATCTTCCTGTACCTGCTCGCGCTCGTGCTGGTGGCGTTCACGCTGTTCGTCACGAGCCGCCTGCTGCGCATGCCGATGGGCCGCGCCTGGGAAGCGCTGCGCGAAGACGAGATCGCATGCCGCTCGCTGGGTCTGAATCCCACGCGCATCAAGCTCTCGGCGTTCACGCTGGGCGCTTCGTTCGCGGGCCTCGCGGGCGCGTTCTTCGCGGCGCGCCAGGGGCTCGTCACGCCCGAGTCGTTCACGTTCATCGAGTCGGCGCTCATTCTCGCCGTGGTGGTGCTGGGCGGCATGGGCTCGCAACTGGGCGTGGTGCTTGCCGCGATCCTGCTGACGGCGCTGCCCGAAGTGGCGCGCGGCTTTGCTGAGTACCGCATGCTGATCTTCGGTCTGGTGATGGTGCTGATGATGATGTGGCGTCCGCAGGGCTTGTTGCCCGCTAGCCGTCCGCACGTGGAGTTGCCGCAATGAGCGCACAAGCGTTGTTGAAAGTAGCCGGCCTGCAGATGCGCTTCGGCGGTCTGCTGGCCGTGGACGGCATCGACTTCGACGTGCGTCCGAACGAGGTGTTCGCGATCATCGGGCCGAACGGCGCGGGCAAGACCACGGTGTTCAATTGCGTGGGCGGCTTCTACAAGCCCACCGCGGGCGACATCGTGCTGGAAGGCCACGCCATCACAGGCCAGCCGAGCCACCAGGTCGCGCGGCGCGGCCTCGTGCGCACGTTCCAGAACATTCGCCTGTTCAAGCAGCTCACAGTGCTGGAAAACCTCATGGTCGCGCAGCACCTGAAGGTGAACCGCAACATGCTGAGCGGCCTGTTCGCGACGCCAGCGTATCGCCGGGCTGAACGCGCCGCGCTCGAGCGTGCCGCGTACTGGCTCGAACGCGTGGGCCTGAAGCCGGTGGCGAACCGCGAGGCGGGCACGCTTTCGTATGGCCATCAGCGTCGGCTCGAAATTGCGCGCTGCATGATCACCGATCCGCGTCTTTTGATGCTCGACGAACCCGCGGCAGGTTTGAATCCGCAGGAGAAGGTCGAACTGCAGCAGATGGTGGACGGCTTGCGTAACGAGTTCGGAATCTCCGTACTCCTGATCGAACACGACATGAGCCTCGTGATGGGCGTGTCGGACCGCATTCTGGTGATGGAACACGGCAAGCCGATCATGATCGGCAAGCCCGACGAAGTGCGCAACGACCCGCGCGTGATCAAGGCCTATCTCGGAGAGGACTGATGCTGAAGCTGGAAAAGGTCCATACCCACTATGGCGCGGTGGAAGCGCTGGCGGGCGTGTCGATCGAAGTGAACAAGGGCGAGATCGTCACGCTGATCGGCAGCAACGGCGCCGGCAAGACCACGCTCATGATGACCGTGTGCGGCACGCCGCGCGCCTCTGCGGGGAAAGTGACGTTCGAAGGCGAGGACATCACGCGCATGCCCACGCACGACATCATGCGCAAGGGCATGGCGATTTCGCCGGAAGGCCGCCGCGTGTTCCCGAGCCTCACGGTGCTCGAAAACCTGCAGATGGGTGGCTTCTTCGCCACGCAGCACGAGATCGATGCGGGCATCGAGCACGTGTTCAAGCTGTTTCCGCGTTTGAATCAGCGCGCGAAACAGCGCGCGGGCACGATGTCGGGCGGCGAGCAGCAGATGCTCGCCATCGGCCGTGCGCTCATGAGCAAGCCGCGTTTGCTGCTGCTCGACGAGCCCACGCTCGGCCTCGCGCCGCTCGTGATCGCGCAGATCTTCGACATCATCCGCGCGATTCGCGAGGAAGGCGTGACGGTGTTCCTCGTCGAGCAGAACGCGAACAAGGCGCTGCACGTGGCCGATCGCGGCTATGTGCTGGAGACCGGGCGCGTGGTGCTCGCCGATAGCGCCGACAATCTGCTCGCCAACGACAACATCAAGCGCGCCTATCTGGGCGGTTGATCGTCTGAAGTCGTGCCGCGCTGCGGCCCGCGCAATCCGCGTTCATCGAACGTGTGTTGCGCGGGCCGCTTCTTTTTTCGCACCCCAAACATGAATCAATCGCCGCGTGCAATCGCAAGCTGCGCGATCAACCGCATCAGCTCGGCCTGGCGGCGCGTGGCAGTTTTCGCGAATACGTGGTGCAGATGCGTGCGTACAGTCGAGGGCAGGACCTGCAGCGCCTCCGCCACGTCTTTCGGATTGAGGCCCTTGCCGACTTCGCAGGCCACGCGCGCTTCCGCGGGCGTGAGCCCGAACAGCGCGACGAGACGCGTTTCCACGCCGCGCCGCGACGACTGCGGATCGATCACGATCAGCATCGCCGTGCCGGTGCGCGCGGTTTGCGCGAAGTAGTCGGCGCGGCTGTGCGCGCCTAGCGGCGAAATCAGCGCCTGGAGCGGCTCGTCGGGTGGCTGGCGGGCGATCAGCATCGCGCCGCCCGTGCGGCCGCGTACGTCGCGTCCGGCTGCGCGCGCGATCAGCGCACGCAACTGCTGCGTGGCGGCGGACGTGGTGGCGCTGAGCGCGGCGTGCTCGGTGCGCAGCCCGTTTGCGCGCGCGAGCTGCGCCGTGGCGGCGCAATTCGCGAACACGATGTGCGCGTCGGCATCGACGATCAGGACGCCGTGCGCGAGCGCGTCGAGTGCGTCCGCGGGGGCATGCCCGCTTTTGTCGTGCGCGGCGAGGGTGCGCGCAGTGTGCCGCTGCACGCGCAATGCATTGCGCAAATGCGGCAGCAGGTCGCGCAGTGCGTCCAGCTCGTCTTCGCTATAGAAGCGCGTTTCGTGGCGCAGGGCGCCGAGCACGGCGGCCATGTCGCCTTCGCGCAGGACGTTCGCGAAGGCCACCGTGTAGAAGCGCTGCGGGCGCACCCACTCCTGCACGAAGGCGCTGTGTTCCAGACTCCCCTGCGGGTGGATCATCGTATCGGTGACGAGCGTGCCGGCCGCCCAGCGGCGCACCTGTGGCACGAGCGGATCGAAGCCGCCGTAGTGCTGCGCATACGAATGGGCAAACGACGCGTCGATGCCGTCCCACTCGGCGAGCGAGAACGTGCTTTCGGGCGGCAGCATGGTGAGATTGACGTGTTGCGCGCCGATGCGCTGCGCAATGCGCGCACAGACATCCGGCCAGCGTTGCGCGTCGAACCCCGCGTCGTAGATCGCGTCGATCAGGCCGCCCGTTTCATCCGGCTCGGAATGCCTCACGCGCGCGCTGTGTGCAACGGTATCGATAGCCGCAGCGTGCGCGGCCGTTGTGGGCCCCATGATGGTCTCCAGGCTGGATTTTATTAACGGCAGAAGGCCTCAGGGCATGCCTTGCGACGTCGCATATAGGGCCATGTGGCACTGCAACGACGCCGGCGGCGCTCAGGGCGTAAATCCACGTTTGCAAACGGCAGGCGCGAGGGGATGCGCTGCAACATCCCGGGGTCCCTATTCTGAATGAATAGACGATAAAGCCTACGATTCGCTTTCGTCAGAGGACATTTCGGGTTTCGTTACATCCGATGTATTTCGGGTACTGGACAAGCGCGCCGCGCTCACGATAATTGAGCGTCCCAAATCGGGCGCGCCGCATGGGGGAAAAGCGGCGCGCGTCGTCGCGAGAGCAGCGAGAGCGAACGGCGGCAGGACAGCGAATGGTTGAAAGTCAGATAAAGCGGAGAGACTTTGGATGTCTGAAGAGTACGAAGTGCATGGGCCGCACGACCACGCGGTAGAACACGCCGCGGCGGGCCATAGCGGGCACGGCGAGGGCGATGCGTTCCCGGGCCGCATGGCGGTGATGACGGCGATCCTCGCTTCCATTGGAGCGATCTTTGCCTACCAGAGCGGTAACAGCGAGAACCTGGCGCTCTATTACAAGAACGAAGCGGCGATTCGCAAGACCGAAGCCGCGAATCAATGGGCTTACTATCAGGCGAAAGGCGAGAAGCAGAATCTGGCGGAGCTGGGCGCGCAACTCTCCGCACTCGCGCCGAATTCGGACGCCGCGCAGAAGCGCTTCGCCGCCGATGTCGAGCGCTATCGCCAGCAGAAAGAGCCGATCCGCGCGAAGGCGGAGGCGCTCGAAAAGACCGTCGAGCAGGACGATGCGTTAAGCGAGCAGGTGCTGCACGGCCATCATCGCTGGGCGCAAGCCACGACGCTCATTCAGATCTCGATCGCGCTCACGGCAATCACGCTGCTTACGCGGCGCCGCTGGCTGCTCAATACGTCGGTGGGCGTGGCCATCGTTAGCGTAGGCCTGGGCACGCTGGCGTTTTTCGGCGGCTGAGTGTTCATCCGCCGCACACGATCGCCGTGAGCAGCAGCGGCACGACCGGTTGCACTTTGGCGTCGCTGTTGGCTTCCCGCAAGCGCGAGCGCACCTTCTCCGCAGGCGCGGACACGACGACGCCATAAAGCGGCGAGGCGATCTCCTTGCCCGCGCCGCGCTTGAAGAGCGAGTCATCGCGGTCGTAGCCGAGTACCACGTAAATGGGAAAGCCGAACGCGCTCAGGCGGGTGCCGGGCACGGGGTTGAACGCGTTGACCGAATTCGATTCGACGCGGCTCGGTTCGGGTTCGATGGATCGATCGTCGATAAGCGACGAAATGAACGTGTGGGGATCGGACTTGCAGTCGAACTGCTGGTCGTGCGTACTGGATTGCGCATGCGCGACCAGCGGCGCCAGCAGGGCGGCAAAAGCGGCAAGGCCGCTAAGCGCGGCCCGCAACGTACTGGCCGGGAACGCGAATATCACGGAAGTTTGGCGCTTGGTCATAGCTACGAGCGGCAATGCCGAGAGAAGACCGGTTGACTCCATTCGACACCCAGACTTCTTTCGTGTTCAAAGCTTACGGCACATAAATTGCGCGGGACGTGCGCCCGCACACATCCGCATGCGCGATCGTGGTCCTGTTCGGGACCGTTACAGCATCGATTTCGCCTGGCTCAGGATCTTGTCGCAGACCTGTTTCGTGGCCTGCTCCTTGAGGCCGCTGCCAGTGAGGTCGAGCTTCTGGCCATTGCCGCCCGTGAGGATGCCGCTCGTGCCCTGCGTATAGCCGCTGTCCGTGGTGTTCGCGCCGCCGGGCAGCTTGCTGAGCAGCGAGTCTTTCACGTTGCTCGCGGCGTCGGCGTTCAGGTAATTGTTCTTGATGCAGTACTGCAGCACGCCGGTGACATTGCCGAGACTGTTCGAGGTGAGCGAGGACGCGGAAAGCGAGTTGCCGAGTCCGCCCAGATTGCCGAGCGCACCCTGCGCCGAACCGCTGTTGCTGCCGCCCTGGTTGAGCAGGTTGCCGAGCTGCGCCTGTGCGGCGCCCCAAGGGGCGAGCAGGGCCAGGGTCAGGGTGGCCATCAACGCCGTGGCGATGCGTGGGACAGAGGTTTGCATACACGACTCTCCGTGGTGGTTCAGTGCGTCCTTACTATAGACGGATTCGTTTGCGCGGCTTCGCTACGTGACGCCGCACGAGCGTTCGGTCAGCGGCGGTGCAACCTGTGCGAAGCACGATCGCTGCGTCTCGCCGTGACCGTTTCATGATGCATCTGATGATTTCATCGACATGTCATTTGTTGCGGGCACAACGATAACGGCGCAGGAGCGAACGAGGGCGTTTGAAGAGGGGGTATGTCTCAAGTGGTATGCATGCATTCGGAATCGTGTAGGGCGCGGGTCACGCGTCGACCACGCAACGAATGAACCTGTTACAAGTGTATCGACGCTGTAAAACACCACGTTTACAGGGCTTTTCTGGCAGTATTCCCGACGATTCAAGGTGGAGATTGTTTCTAACCGTAACACTTATTACGGCCCTCCTCATCGGCTGGTTTCAGGTGGTATGCTTCCTGCACAAATTCTCCCTTGCACGAGCGAGACCACGTGTATTGCGTCAATACAGTGAAAGAACGCACTGCCAGAGTGCGCATCGCGACGCAAATGAACACGTCTTATAAGCATATGGTGCAACCGAGCTAGCCAACGCGGACAACAAGATCCGCAAGCCAGTGCTCCGTCACTGCAGCCCCGGTCCGGCTGCGTGGAGAACAGCATGAATTTCGAAGAACTGAGCGACGACGAGTGGGTGCAGGTGTCCTCGCTCGTGTCAGATGAACCTCCTATTAGACTCAACCGGCGCGGCCGCCCTCGCGCCGAGCCACGCGTCGTGGCCAATGCCGTCCTCTGGATTCTCACCACCGGTGAGTCGTGGTCGCGGCTGCCCGCGCGTTATCCGTCCGGGCCCACCTGCCGCCGTCGTTTCGAGGAATGGCATGGCAGCGGCACGCTGATCGAACTGGTCGAGTTGCTCTCGCAGCGCGGCCGCAAGTTCGTTTATGTGCCGCAGCCCGCGCAGGCCGATGCGCAACCCGTTGCAGTCGCAGTCGAGGAAGTCGTCGAGGACGACGGCCAGCCGGCCGTGTTCTGGAAGAGTCCCGAAGCCTGGCAGGCGCCCGCCGCGCTCGCCGACGCGCCGCTTGCCGATCCCATGGAAAGCATGATGCGTCAGCTCGCTGGCGGCGAACCGGTATTGCCCGCTGCGATCGACGCGCCTGTCGTGTCTGGCGCAACGACGGCAACCCCGGCGACGAGTGCGGCGACCGTTGCGAGTGCGACGCGTTCACAAGCCGAAACGCCGTTCGGACCGTTCTCGCCTTCCCGCGTGAGCAAGCCTGTTGCGACTCGCGCGATGCCGCGCGACGCGTCGCATCGCGGCGCGCACCCGGCGGCCGGCGTGGTGCAGGTCGCGGAATGGCGCGGCTATACGATGAGCCTGACCGTGCAGCCCGTGCGCAACCGCATGTTCCGCGGGGCCGTGGAAATTCTCAAGGATGGCAAGCGCATCGAGCGCTCTGGCCTGATCGGGCCGCCGTTTCAGGATCGCGAATCCGCGCGGAATTTCGCCTTCGACTGGGCGCGTGAATGGCTCGATCGCGAAGGCTCGGCCGAGTCCGTGTCCGGCGTTTCATGGCCGGGCTCGCATCTCGCGAGGCACGCCTTGTCGAAGGGCGCTGCACAGGGCGGTTCGCAAACCGCGTTGCCGAGTGCCGCACCGCACGTGTGCGCCCAGAGCGCAAGCGCGACGCGTGGCGACCCGTCGAATGCCGCTGCCGCCCGCGCGTTGCCTCCGGCCGCGCCGGGCAGTGCGCGGCGCACACCGCTGCAACCGCCGGTCCAGCGTTACACCGCCACGGGCGCGCTGCTGACGGGCAGTGAGGCTCGCGAAGCCAATACGGCGTCGTCCAGCACTGCTGAACGTCGCACTGTCGGCACCACGGGAACGCGCTTCCGCACGCTCTCGCGCTGATCTTGCAAGGCTGCGCGCGCGATGCGCGCAGCCTTCCTGCACGGCCTCTACTGCTTTCCTCACTGCCTGCCGTACTGATCGTCGAGACGCACGATATCGTCCTCACCGAGATACGAGCCCGACTGCACCTCGATGATCTCGAGCGGCATCTTGCCCGGATTTTCCAGCCGATGCGACACGCCAAGCGGGATATACGCTGACTCGTTTTCCGAAACGATGAAGCGTTCTTCCCCGCGCGTGACGAGCGCCGTGCCGCGTACGACGACCCAATGCTCGGCGCGATGGTGATGCATCTGCAGCGAGAGGCGTGCGCCCGGTTCGACCACGATCCGCTTGACCTGGAAGCGCTCGCCGCTGTCCACGCTGTCGTAGTGACCCCACGGACGATGCACAAGGCGGTGCGCCACGGCTTCCGTGCGGCGCTCCTGCTTCAGGCGTTGCACGATCTTTTTGACGTCCTGGGCGCGCGAGCGGTCGGCAACGAGCAGGGCATCGGGGGTCTCCACGATCACGAGGTCCTTTGTGCCGAGGCAGGCCACGAGGCGGCCGTCCGAATGCGCGAAGGTGTCGGTCGCGCCTTCGAACATGACGCGTCCGTGCGCGACGTTGCCTTCGTCGTCCTTCGGTGAAACTTGCCAGACGGTGTCCCATGAACCGAGATCGGTCCAGCCGGCCGTGAGCGGCACGACCACGCCGCTTGCCACCGACGGGTCGCCGGCGAGTGGCTCCATCACCGCGTAGTCGATCGAGTTCGAAGGCGAACGTGCGAACGCTTCGCTATCCACGCGGAAGAAGTCGCCGTCTGTCTTGCCGTGCTCGATCGATTCCGCGCATGCGGTGTAGATGGCCGGATGGAAATGGCGAATTGCCTTGAGCCAGGTCGATGCACGCACGATGAAAATGCCGCTGTTCCACCAGTAGCGCTGCGAAGCGACGTATTGCTGCGCCAGCTCGAAATAGGGCTTTTCGACGAAACCGTTCAGACGCCGCGCGCCGGCCGGTTCGGCGCTCGCGAGCGGCTCGCCCACGTGAATGTAGCCATAGCCCACTTCGGGGTGCGTGGGCACGATGCCCATCGTCACGATCTGGCCGTTCGCCGCATGACGCACGCCTTCGGCCACCGCGTTCTGGAACGCTTCGAGGTCGGCGAGCGCATGGTCGGCCGGCATGACCACGAGAATGCCGTCCTCCTGCGAGGCGACCACGGACATCGCGGCGAGCGTGAGCGCGGGCGCCGTATCGCGGCCCACGGGCTCGAGAATCAGACGCGCATGTTTGCCCGCCGCGCGAACCTGGTCGGCGGTGGTGAATCGATGTTCTTCATTGCAGACGATCAGCAACTCCTCTGCGAGCGTCACGCGCTCGGCGAGCGCATCGAGGCGGCCCGCAGTGTTGGCAAGCAGCGACTGCTCGCCCACGAGGTTGATCATCTGCTTCGGATATTGCTCGCGCGACAGTGGCCACAACCGTGAGCCCGCGCCGCCCGCAAGCACCACAGGGCATACCTGCAATGCACTGCGCGTTTCGGCACGCGTCTGCGACGCTTTTGCCGATGCCGTAGCGGAACCCGTATCCGTCATCTCGCTCTCCTGTAAAAGGTATCGGTGATGCGATTTGTAGCATGCTTAAAATCGACATAAATAGATTCGTAAAGAAGAAAACGGAAAATATTCAAATTAAATTTAAATCACGCCTCCGTCATGTCGGAATATCGATAAAAAATCAATAAAAATTCCGCTGTCAATCACCGTAATTTCTTGTCGGAACCCAAAATCTGGCATCCGGACAGGAAAAATCTGCCGGAATGACCGGGGCTGCGAGGCAATGTGGGAGCAGAGCCCGGCAATCTTTTCCGACAAAATTCGCAAAAAAATGATCTGAAAGGGGCGAAACAATTGGAGATACTTTTGAGGCTTGCAGCCGGAATTTTTATCGCGCCTTATTAGGGTTTATTCGGATCAGAATATGCGACGCCATGCGTTCTTTTGCGGCGGCGCAGTCCCAGAAATTTTTGAAGCGAGCGGCCATGACGCGCAGTGCGTGGCCGTGATTCCTTTTTTAAACCCGAGGTGCCGGACATGCTCAGCGTTCTAGCCAGAATATTCGACGTTGCCGCCATTGCCGCTGGAGCGTTGCTCGCGGCCGTCTTGCACCGTGGCCAACTCGTGCCGCTCACCGACGCAGAGAGCGTGGCGCTCGCGTTCAATTGCGTGCTCGCGATCTGGATGTTCCCGGCATTCGGCATCTACAAGTCGTGGCGCGGCAAGTCGCTCTACGCCCTCTTTGCCCGCGTGTGCGCCGCCTGGCTCGCCGTGGAGGGCACGGGCATCCTGATGAGCTTCAGCCTGCACCGCGCCGATTCGCTCTCGCGCCTGTGGCTCGCGTACTGGGTCGTCGCCTCGGTGGCGTTGCTGATCGTCTCGAAGGCGCTCGTGCACATGGTGCTGCGTGGCATTCGGCGCGAGGGCTACAACCAGAAGGCCGTGGCCGTGGTGGGTGGCCCGCGCTATGTGCGCTTCCTGATCGAGCACATGCGCTTTCACCCGGAAGCGGGCTTTCACCCGGCGATCGTGTTCGACGAGGACAGCGACGCGGAAGGCGCCGCCGCGATCGACGGCGTGCCCGTGGAGCGCAACCTCCAGGCCATGCTCGAGTTCGTGCGCGAGAACGAAGTCCGCGAACTGTGGCTCGCCTTGCCGATCACCAAGGAGCGCACGATCCATCGCATCGTCACGGCCCTGCGAAACGACTTCGTGAACATCCGCTTCATTCCGGATGTGCGCAGCCTCTCGTTCTTCAGCCAGCCCGTAGTCGATCTGCTCGGCGTGCCGGCCATCAATCTCGCGGCTTCGCCGGTCACGGACCTGAGCGTGCTGCCCAAGCGCGTGTTCGACATCGTGTTCGCGGGCGGCGTGCTGGTCGCGCTGGCGCCGCTGCTCGCCGCGATTTCGCTCGCCGTGAAGCTCACGTCGAAAGGCCCGGTGTTCTTCAAGCAGCGCCGCAAGGGGCTGGATGGCAACGAGTTCGAGATCTACAAATTCCGCTCGATGAAGGTCCATGCGGAAGTCGCGGGTCAGATCACGCAGGCGCGCCGCAACGATCCGCGTGTGACGCGCGTGGGCGCGTTCCTGCGCCGCACGAGCCTCGACGAGCTACCGCAATTCATCAACGTGCTCAAGGGCGAGATGTCGGTGGTGGGGCCGCGTCCGCACGCGCTTGCGCACGACGACATCTACAAGGACCTCGTGCGCGGCTACATGGCGCGCTACCGCATCAAGCCGGGCATTACCGGCTGGGCGCAGGTCAATGGCTTTCGCGGCGAAACCGATCGCGTGGAAAAGATGCGCGACCGCGTGCGCTTCGATCTGCACTACATGCAGCACTGGAGCTTCGCGCTCGACCTGCGCATCGTGGCGATGACCATGTGGAAGGGCTTCGCCGGCCAGAACGCATATTGAAGCGAAGCGAGTGCGCCCGCTGCTTGTGTGCGCAACGTTTCGCATGACACGAAGAACCAATCACTTTTGAGGTGGGCATGAATCTGACGATTATTGGCAGTGGTTATGTGGGTCTCGTGACGGGCGCTTGTCTTGCCGACATCGGCAACGACGTGTTTTGCCTCGACGTCGATGCGCGCAAGATCGACCTGCTCAATCAAGGCGTCGTGCCGATTCACGAGCCGGGCCTGAAGGAAATCATCGAGCGCAACGTGCGCGCGCGCCGGCTCAAGTTCTCGACCGACGTGGAAGCGGCGGTCGCGCACGGCGACGTGCAGTTCATCGCCGTGGGCACGCCGCCCGACGAGGATGGCTCGGCCGATCTGCAATACGTGCTGGCGGCCGCCCGCAATGTCGGCCGTCACATGACGGGTTTCAAGGTGGTGGTGGACAAGTCCACGGTGCCGGTGGGCACGGCGGCGCTCGTGCACGACGCGATCGCCTCCGAGTTGCGCAAACGCGGCGTGAGCCACATGTTCTCGGTGGTCTCGAACCCCGAGTTCCTCAAGGAAGGCGCGGCAGTCGAGGACTTCGCGCGGCCGGATCGCATCGTGCTCGGCTGCAGCGACGACGTGCCCGGCGAACGCGCGAAAGAGGTCATGAAGCGGCTCTACGCGCCGTTCAACCGCAATCACGAGCGCACGCTCTACATGGACGTGCATTCGGCGGAATTCACCAAGTATGCGGCCAACGCCATGCTCGCCACGCGCATTTCGTTCATGAACGAACTCGCGAACCTGGCCGACCGCGTGGGCGCCGATATCGAGGCCGTGCGCCGCGGCGTGGGCTCGGACCCGCGCATTGGCTACGATTTTCTCTATGCGGGCTGCGGCTATGGCGGCTCGTGCTTCCCGAAAGATGTGAAAGCGCTCATGCGCACCGCCGAGGATTTCGGCGAGCCGCTGCAGATCCTGCGCGCCGTGGAGTCCGTCAATGAAGCGCAGAAGCAGGTGCTTGCACAGAAGATCGTCACGCGCTTCGGCTCCGACCTCACGGGCCGCACGTTCGGCGTCTGGGGTCTCGCGTTCAAGCCGAACACCGACGACATGCGCGAGGCGCCGAGCCGTACGCTCATCGCCGAACTGCTCGCGCGCGGCGCCACGATCAAGGCATACGACCCGGTCGCGACCGCCGAGGCGAAACGCGTTCTCGCGCTCGATCTCGCGCACGCGCCGGAACATCAGGCGCGGCTGTCGTTCGTGAACGATGCGATGGAAGCCGCGGGCGACGCGGATGCCGTTGTGGTCGCAACGGAATGGAAAGTCTTCAAGGCACCCGATTTCGAAACGCTCAAGTCGCAGCTGAAGATGCCGATCGTATTCGACGGCCGCAATCTCTACGAGCCGTCGGCATTGAAGGAACTCGGCATCGAGTACCACGCCGTGGGCCGCGCGAGCGCGACGCAGGCAAGCCGCGTGCGCGCCGAAACCGCCGCGACGCAGGTGCTGGCCTGAGCGTTGCCGGGCTACGCATCGCGCATGTCAAGGAAGGGAGTCACGCGACCATGATCAAGAACGTGCTCATCGTTTGCCACGCCAACGTCTGCCGCTCGCCAGCGGCGGAGCAGCTCTTTCGCGAGCGTCTGCGCGAACAGAAAGGCTCACGGGCGGAATCGTTTCAATCGGCGGGCCTGCGTGCGCGCGACGGCGACGACATGGACCCCGTGATGCAGTGGCTGCTTGCCGAGCGCGGCATGAAGGTGGGCGAGCATCAGTCGCGCCGCCTCACGAGCCGCCTGGTGCGCTCGGTAGACCTCGTGCTCGTGACCGAGCGCCGCCAGGTCGCCGCTGTCGAGCGCATTGAACCCACCGCGCGCGGCAAGGTGTACGCGCTCGGTAACTGGGAAAACTCTGATGTCAGCGATCCGCACGGACTGCACGAGTCCGCGTATCGCCAGAGTCTTGAATTGATGGATCGTATGGTAAAGGGATGGTTGAGCCGAATATGCCAATGACAAAATTGAAACTGACGGCGGTGGTCGCGTTGAGCGTCTTCGTTTCCGCGTGCGCAACGGCGCCCGGCAACTATCTCGACACGTCGAGCTTGAAGGAAGCGCCGAACAACCAGCCGCAGCAGCAATTCAACGTGCAGCTCATCACGCAGCAAGTCGTGCTGCAGCAGGCGCAGGCGGCCGCGGCCGCGCCGAAAGCGCCGCTGCCGCCCTCGAAGTTCACGAGCGCTGCCGACTACGTCTATCACATCGCGCCGCAGGACATTCTCGGTGTGACCGTGTTCGACCACCCGGAACTCTCGACGCCGCAGGGCTCGACCTTCTCCACGGGCGGCAATACCACGCAGACCGTGGGTCAGGCGCTCACGCAGCCCTATACCAACGCGCTGCCTGGACAGGCCGACCCGTACGGACAGACCGTCGCCAAAGATGGCACGATCTTCTTCCCGTTCGTGGGCCGCATCATGGCCGCGGGCAAGACGCCCGGTCAGATCCGCGACCAGCTCGCGGCCGGCCTCGGCCCCTACGTGAAGAACCCGCAAGTGGACGTGCGCGTGCTCGCGTACCGCAGCCAGAAGGTGCAGATCACGGGCGACGTGAAGACGCCGGGCCCGCTCTCGATGAGCGACGTGCCGCTCACGCTGGTGGACGCCATCACGCGTTCGGGCGGCACGACCGACAGTGCCGACATCAACCGCGTGCGCCTCACGCGCAACGGCAAGCTCTATATCCTCGACGCGAACCGCATGCTAGACGGCGGCGATTCGACCCAGGACGTGTTGCTGCAGAACGGCGACGTCATCAATATTCCGGATCGTTCGGATAGCAGAATATTCGTGATGGGCGAAGTGAAGACGCCCCTGCAGACGAACCTCATTCGCGGCGACCTCACGATTGCCGACGCGCTCACCCAGGCAGGCGGCATTCTCGATACCGACGCGAACCCGCGCCAGATCTTCGTGATGCGCGGCATGAAGGACAACCCGACGCAGCCCGAGATCTACCGTCTCGACATGACCAAGCCCGACGCGATCATGCTTTCGTCGCAGTTCCAGCTCAAGCCGCTGGATGTGGTGTACGTGGGCACGGCCGCTTCGACGACCTTCAACCGTGTGTTGCAGCAGGTGCTGCCGACCATCCAGACCGTCTTCTATCTGAAGCAGATCGCGAAGTAAGCGCGGGAATCGACGCGCTTCCAGAGAAGACGTAGGAGCAACACCTAAACAACGGGATTGAATCGTGACCATACAAGCCAATAGCCAGGCGGCCCCGGCGGCCCGCACCGAGGAAGAGGACGTCGTTCTCGGCCAGTTGCTGCGCGTCATCATCGACGACATCGGCTGGCTCATCGCGATCGCGGCGGCGGTGATCGCCATGGCCGTGTTTTACTGCTTCATCGCCAAGCCGGTCTATACGGCCGACACCCAGGTTCGCGTGGAGCCTTCCGACTACACGTCGCAGGCCCTCACGCAAACGCAAACGGGCGCGAACATTAGCTCTGGATCGTCGACGGGCAGCTTGCCCACCGACGCCGAGATCCAGATGATCAAGAGCCGCAGCGTGGTCGAGCCGGTGGTGCGGCAGTTCAAGCTGAACACCACCGTCACGCCGGTCATGCTGCCCTTGATCGGCAGCCTGTCCGCACGCCTCGCGACGCCGGGCACGCCCGCGCGTCCGTGGTTCGGGCTCAGTAACTGGCTCAGCAGCTATGCGTGGGGCGGCGAGGTCATCAACATCGACTCGGTCGAGGTCACGCCCGAGCTCGAAGGCAAGAAGCTCACGCTCACCGCGCTCGATAACGACCGCTACGTGATCTCGACGCCGGACGGCGCGCGCCTGCTCGAAGGCAGCGTCGGCCAGGTCGAACAGGGCGGCGGCGTGAAGCTGCTCGTGAGCAAGCTCGTGGCTCGCCCGGGCACCCGCTTCAAGGTTGTGCGCCTGAACGACCTCGACGCGATCAGCGGCTTCCAGAACGCGATCCAGGTGCAGGAGCAGGGCAAACAAACGGGCGTGATCGACATCTCGCTCGAAGACAACGACCCCGAGCATGCAGCAGCGATTGCAAACGCGGTGGCGCAGTCGTACCTGCGCGAGCACGTGGCGACCAAGCAGGCCGACGCGAGCAAGATGCTCGACTTCCTGCGCAGCGAACAGCCGCGCCTGAAGTCGGACCTCGAGAATGCCGAAGCGGCGCTCACGGCCTACCAAAGCAAGTCGGGTTCGATCAACGCGAGCGACGAAGCGAAGATCTATCTCGACGGCAGCGTGCAATACGAGCAGCAGATCTCGGCGCTGCAACTGCAGATCGCGTCGCTGCAGCAGCGTTTTGGCGACCAGCATCCGGTGCTGATCGCGGCGCGCCAGCAGCTTGCACAACTGCAGGGCGAGCGCGCGAAGTACGACACGAAGTTCCGCGACCTGCCGGCCACGGAAGTGAAGGCCGTGCAACTGCAGCGTGACGCGAAGGTGGCCGAGGACATCTACGTACTCCTGCTCAACCGAATTCAGGAGCTTTCGGTGCAGCGCGTGGGCACGGGCGGTAACGTGCATATCATCGATCCGGCGCTGCGCCCCGGTAGCCCCTCGAAGCCCAAGAAGCTGCTGATCGTCTCGGCGGCGTCGCTCCTTGGCATCATTCTCGGCACGGGCTTCGTGCTCATGCGCCGCAACATGTTCAAGGGCATTATCGATCCGGACCAGATCGAGCGCTCGTTCCAGCTGCCTGTGTACGGTCTCGTGCCGCTTTCGCCGGAACAGATGGCGCTCGAAAAGCGTGGCCCGGTGCGTGGCGGCACGCGCCTGAGCGAAGTGCTCGCCAACGCGCGGCCCAAGGACCTCACGGTCGAAAGCCTGCGTAGCCTGCGCACGTCGCTGCAGTTCAGCGTAATGGACGCGCGCAATCGCGTAGTCATGCTGACGGGTTCGGTGCCGGGCGTGGGCAAGAGCTTCCTGACCGCGAACCTCGCCGTGCTGCTCGCACATTCGGGCAAGCGCGTGCTCATGATCGACGGCGATATGCGTCGTGGCGCGCTCGAACGCTATCTGGGCGGCCCGCAGGAAAACGGTTTCTCCGAGCTGCTCTCGGGGCAGATCGCGCTGGACGAGGCCATTCGCGCGACCGAAGTGGACAACCTGCACTTCATCTCGTGCGGCCGTCGTCCGCCCAACCCTTCCGAGCTGTTGATGTCACCGCGCCTCGGCCAGTATCTCGAGGGTCTTTCGAACCGCTACGACGTGCTGCTCATCGACACGCCGCCGGTGCTCGCCGTGACCGACGCCGCCATCATCGGCGGACATGCAGGCTCGACGTTCCTCGTGCTGCGCTCGGGTCTTCACACCGAAGGCGAAATCGCCGAGGCGCTCAAGCGTCTGCGCAACGCCGGCGTGCGCGTGCAGGGCGGTGTGTTCAACGGCGTGCCGGCGCGCACGCGCGGCAACTATGGCTATGGCTATGCGAACGTACGCGAGTACCTGAGCGCATGACGCCTACGCACCCATCCAGCACAGCAAAGGAGAACACGCGATGAAAGTGACCGTGCTCGTGCCGACGTATCGGCGTCCTGATGATCTGTCGCGCTGTCTTTCAGCGCTCCTGCGCCAGCAGCGCGCGCCCGATGAAATCGTGGTGGTGGCGCGCGCCGACGACGCGGCAACGCACGCGTGCCTGGCCGACCACGTCACGCCTCGCGTGCTCAACGTGGAAGTGGCCATTGTCGAGGAGCCGGGGCAGGTGGCGGCGCTCAATCGCGGCATCGAGGCTGCGACGGGCGACGTGATCGCCATCACCGACGACGACGCCGCGCCGCGCGCCGATTGGGTCGCGCGCATTGCGGCGGCCTTCGAGTCCGACCCGAAACTCGGCGCGCTAGGCGGCCGCGACTGGGTGCACGAAGACGGCCGCATGATCGACGGCGAGCGCACGCTCGTGGGCAAGCTGCAGCGCTCGGGCCGCATCGTTGGCAACCACCATCTGGGCGCGGGCGGCGCACGCGAAGTCGATCTGCTCAAGGGCGCGAACATGAGCTATCGCCGCGCGGCGATCGGCGACCTGCGTTTCGACCGGCGCCTGCGTGGCACCGGCGCGCAAACGCATAACGACATGGCGTTCAGCATGAGCGTGAAGCGCTTGGGCTGGAAGCTCGTGTACGACCCGCTCGTGGCCGTGGACCATTTCCCCGCGCCGCGCCCGGGCGAGGACCCGCGCAACGCGCAGACGCTCGCCTCGATCCGCAACGCCGCCTACAACCTGCATCTCATCCTGCTCGGCCATCTCACGCCGCTGCGCCGCGAAACCGCCTGGTGGTGGTATGCGCTCGTCGGCACGCGCGTGTATCCGGGCCTCGTGCATACGGGCCTGAGCGCCGTGCGCGGCACTTCCGCAGGCGCGGCGTTCGCACGCTGGCGCGCGGTGCGTGGCGGCGCACGCGAGGCGCGCCGCGCGCTCGTTTGAGCGGCGCGGCCAACGACTACACGGAGGACCCCGAATGAGCGGTACGCAAGTCCACGTCCACCTTTTCTATGGCGCCGATCCGCGCCGCTATCGCAAAGGCGAGAATATCGGCAGCCTGTACGGCTACCATCACGCGGAATCTGCGGAATTCGCCCTCAATTACGCGCAGGATGCGAGCGAGAGCACGCCCATGCGTTTTATGCGCCGCGGTCTCAAGGCGGCGTTCGGTTTCGATTTCATTCATGCCTGGCGCAATCGCCGCGCCATTCTGCAGTCCGACGTAATCTGGACGCACACGGAACAGGAGCATCTGGCCGTGGCGCTGGTGCTGCTGATGAACGCGAAGAAGGGCGGTGCGCGCCCGCTGCTGCTCGCGCAAAGCGTGTGGCTGCTCGACCGCTGGCCGGGCTACGGCACGCTGCGGCGCGCGATGTACAAGCGGCTTCTCAAGCGTGCCGATCTGCTCACCACGCTCGCGAGCGAGAATGCCGCGCTGTGCGGCGAGTATTTCGGGCGCGAGGCGCGCCACGTGCTCTATGGGCTCAATACCAACGATTTTCCGCTGCGCCCGCCTTCGGAGTGGAAGCCGCATACGCCGGTGCGCGTAGCCGCGATCGGCAACGACCGCGACCGCGACTGGACCACGCTCGTCAGCGCGCTTGGCAACGATTCGCGTTATCACGTGCGTATCGCCACGCGCAGGCGCATGCCGGCATCCGCGCGCGCGGACAACGTCGAAATCGTCCGCGTTTCCGGTATCGAGCAACAGCATGCGCTCTATGACTGGGCGGACATTATTGTCGTGCCGTTGCGTCCCAACACGCACGCTTCTGGCATCACGGTGATGCTCGAAGCCGCGGCGCTCGGCAAGCCGATGATCGCGACGAAGGTCGGCGCGCTCGAAGACTACTTCGACGAAAAGGCCGCTTCGTACGTCGAACCGTTCAATGTCCAGCAGTTGCGCGACGCCGCGAATGCGCTCGTGGCCGATCCGGCGCGTGCGCTCGAACAGGCGCGCGAAGCCGGCGAGCAACTGCGCACGCGCGATCTCACGACGCAGCACTTCGCGCGCCAGCACGCGCAGCTCACGCGCGAGATGCTGCATGAGCGCGACGCGCTCAATGGCGAGACGATCGCGAGCGAACCCCGAGGCCGGGGCGTCGCTGCGCGCGGGATGTGATCATGGATGCGACGACCGCTATCCCCACACCGGCGCCGCAGCAGTCGAGCCCGCAACGCGCTCGCCGGGGAGGCCTGCGCAGTCTGTTCGGGCGCGATACGCTGCCGCCGCTCGCCTTGTGGCTGCTCACGGCGCTCCTGATCGGCGCGCACCAGGGAACGGTGCTGACGCTCGCATTCCCCGTGCTTTCGATCGCGGTGGGCTTTTGGCTCTACTTCGTGAACCCGGTGCGCTATATCGGCTTCATGTGGTGGCTGTGGTTCCTGAGCCCCGAAGTGCGCCGTCTGGCCGACTACGGCAAGGGCGGCTTCACGCCTACGAGCCTCATTCAGGTCGCGCCGCTCGCTGTGACGATGATCAGCGGCATCTCGCTGCTGCGCTACTACCCGATCCTCGGGCAGCGGCGCGGCCTGCCGCTCTTGCTCGCGCTGCTCGGCATCGGCTATGGGTTCGTGGTGGGCGTCGTGGGCAGCGGCCCGGCGGCCGCCGTCTATGACCTCGCAAACTGGATCTATCCGTTCCTGATCGGCTTTCACATCATGGTGCTCACGCGCCAGTATCCGGAGTGCAGCAAGACCATCATCAACACCTTCATCTACGGCATGCTCGTGATGGGCGCGTATGGTCTCGTGCAGTTTTTCATCATGCCGCCGTGGGACGCCATGTGGATGATCGGCTCGGACATGAACTCGCAGGGCGACCCCGTGCCGCTCGGCGTACGCGTGTTCAGCACGATGAATTCGTCGGGCCCGTTCGCGTTCGCGATGATGGGCGCGATGGTGTTCGTGATGGCCGCGAAGCATCGCATACGCTGGATCGCGGCTGCGTTCGGCTTCTTCTCGTTCGCGCTCTCGCTCGTGCGCTCCACCTGGGGTGGCTGGGCGATCGCCATGATCATCCAGTTGATGAAGTCGAGCAACAAGGTGCGCATTCGTATCATCGTGAGCGCGGTCGTCCTTGCGGGCGTATGCGTGCCGCTGCTCACTTTCGGTCCGGTGGCGGACCGCATGCAGCAGCGCCTGAATACGCTCGTGAACCTGAAGGACGACCAGAGCTACGAGGCGCGTAACCAGTTCTATGCCGACTTCGCGAAAAAAGCCTTCACCGACGTGACGGGCGAGGGCCTCGGCGCGACCGGCGCATCGACGAAGCTCTCCAGCAATAACGGCCAACTCGGCCAATACGGCAGCTTCGACAGCGGCGTGATGAACATTCCGTTCGTGCTTGGCTGGCCCGGCACGCTGCTCTATATGTCGGGTGTGTTGTGGCTGCTCGTGCGTGCGGTGCGCGTGTCGTTTCGTCTGTCTGAAGACCGCTACGTTTGCGCGTGCCTGAGCCTCGCGATTTCGATCTTCGCCATGCTCGTATTCACCAACTCGCTCGTGGGCACCGGCGGCCTGCTGCTCTTTTCGAGCGTGTTTTCCATTCTCAGCGCGGGGCATTGGGCGAAGCTTCAACGCCAGGCCAATGTCCGTATCACGGAGGTCTCCGATTGAGAGTCGCAATCGTCACGCATGTCGTGCGCCACAATGACGGCCAGGGCCGCGTCAATCATGAAATCGCGCGCGCCGCGCTCGACGAGGGGTTCGAGGTGACGCTGGTTGCCTCGCATGTCGCGCCCGAACTGCTTGCACACCCCAAGGTGAAATGGGTGAGCGTGCAACCATCGCGCGCGTGGCCAACCAATCTGCTGCGCCAGCAGGTGTTCGCGCTAAAGAGCGCGTTGTGGCTGCGCCGCAATCGGCGCGCATACGACGTGCTCCATGTGAACGGCTTCATCACCTGGGCGCATGCCGATGTCAACACCGCGCACTTCGTGCACGGTGGTTGGGCGCGCAGCAAGTATTACCCGTTCGGTCTCACGCGCGGCGCGTGGTCGGCTTATCAGTTCGTCTATACGCGTGCCAATGCGGTGCTGGAGCGCTGGGCGTACCGGCGCTCTCGCGTGATTGCCGCAGTCTCTCGCAAGGTCGCGGACGAAATCCGCGCGTCGGGCGGCAACCCCGTGGAGCGGCTCGACGTGATCTACAACGGCGTGGACACGCGGGGTTTTTCGGCCGCGAGCGCCGACCGCGCGAAGTTCTCGCTGCCCGCTAGCGCGTTCCTGCTGCTCTTCGTGGGCGACCTGCGCACGCCGCGCAAGAACCTTGGCACGGTGTTGCATGCGCTCAAGCAGATGCCCGACAACGTGCATCTGGCCGTGGCCGGCTACCTGCCGGGCAGCCCGTATCCCGATCTCGCGCGCGAGCTTGGCATCGAGTCTCGCGTGCATTTTCTCGGCCTCGTGCGTGAGATGCCCACGCTCATGCGCTCCGTCGATACCTACGTATTTCCTTCGCGCTACGAAGCAATGAGCCTGTCGCTACTCGAAGCGATGGCGGCGGGATTGCCCGTCGTGACAGCGCGCACGGCGGGCGGCGCGGAAATCATCACGCCCGAATGCGGCATCGTGCTCGAAGATCCCGACGACGTGCCCGCGCTCGCCAACGCCGTGCATACGCTCGCCACCGACACGCCGCGCCGCCTCGCGATGGGCGAGGCCGCGGCGGAGCTTGCCACGCAGTTCGGCTGGGCGCGTATGGCTGCGCAGTACATCGCGCTCTACCGGCAACTGGCCGGCGACGCGAGCGCGGCCGTGCGACGCGAAGAACCCGCGTTCGCCGCCGCGACGCTGCCGGGCGGTCAACCGCTCCAGCGCGCAGAAACCCCCTGATAACCGCATACGTGCAGAATAAGGACACGCGATGACCACACAATCCATTCAATCGCTGCAGATCGGCATGCACTGGTTTCCCGAGCGCGCAGGCGGGCTCGACCGCATGTACTACTCGCTGGTTGGCGCGCTGCCGGGTGCGGGCGTGCGCGTGCGCGGCGTCGTGGCTGGCTCGCCCAAGGTGGCCCAGGACAGCGGCGGCGCGATCCACGGCTTTGGCTCGGCTTCCCGCTCGCTGCCGTTTCGACTCATGGACGCGCGCCGCGCGCTGCGCAGTGAGATTCGCCGCCACCGTCCCGACGTGATTTCCTCGCACTTCGCGCTTTACACCTTCCCAGGGCTCGACGTCACGCGCGGCATTCCGCAGGTTTCGCACTTCCAGGGACCGTGGGCCGACGAAAGCTTCGTGGAAGGCGCGGCCACGCTGAGCCAGCGCATCAAGCACTCGCTGGAGCAGTCGGTGTATGAGCGTGCGTCGCGGCTCATCGTGCTTTCGAAGGCGTTTGGCGACATTCTCACGCGTCGCTATGGCATCTCGCCCGAGCGCGTGCGCATCGTGCCGGGCTGCGTGGATACGGCGCATTTCGACCCGGCTTGCACGGTCGCCGAAGCACGCCTGAGGCTCCAGCTGCCGCAAGGCCGCCCGATCATCCTGGCCGTGCGCCGCCTCGTGCGCCGCATGGGTCTGGAAGATCTGATCGACGCGATCAAGATGGTGAAGCAACGCCATCCTGACGTGCTGCTGCTGATCGCGGGGCGAGGCCGTCTGGAGTCCGAACTGCAGCAGCGCATCGACGAAGCGGGTTTGGCCGATAACGTGAAGCTTCTCGGCTTCGTGCCCGACGCGCATCTGCCGTCGCTCTATCGCGCGGCAACGCTGAGCGTGGTGCCGACGGTCGCGCTGGAGGGCTTCGGCCTGATTACGGTGGAATCGCTTTCCGCAGGCACGCCGGTGCTGGTGACGCCGGTTGGCGGCCTGCCGGAAGCGGTGGCCGGTCTGTCACAGGACCTCGTGTTGCCGGCCACGGGTGCGAACGCGATCGCCGATGGCATCGACGGAGCACTTTCGGGGCGCATCAAGCTGCCGGATGAAGAGGCGTGCAAGGCGTATGCGCGCGAGCATTTCGATAACGCGGTGATCGCGAAGCGCGTGGCCGGTGTTTACGCGGAAGCGATCGCCGCGCACTGAAGCGGGTCGTTAGAGCAAAAGAAAACCGCCGCTCGGGAGAGCGGCGGTTGATGTGTAGAAGCGAGAAAGCAAGCAGGGGGTTACTGCGTTTCGAGCACGCGTTCGCGGGCTTCTTCGTACATCCAGCGTAACGTGTCCTCCAGGTACTTGCGCGCGCTGTCGCCGACAATGGAACGCAGCTTCGCGTTAGACCCGATCAACTGACGCACTTCGTTGGCGCGCACGAAGCGCGGATCGACGTGCACCTCGATCTCGTAGCCGGCGATGCGCGCAAGCATGCCGAGCAGCGCGCCAAGCGTTTGGCCACTGCCCGAGCAGACGTTGACGGTGGCGCCGCGCGGCGCGACTTCGATGAGCCGTGCGTAGGCGTTCACTACGTCGCGCACATCGGAGAAGTCACGGGCCACGTGGAGGTTGCCAAGCGAAATCTGCTTTTCACCGCGTGCATAGTGCTCGACGATCTTCGGGACCAGGAAGTCCGGCGACTGGCCCACGCCCGTGTAGTTGAACGGGCGCGCGATGATGATCGGCAATTGCGCCTGAAAGCGCTTCGCGACGTATTCCATCGCGAGCTTGCTGACTGCGTAGTCGTTGGCGGGTTGGGGCTCGACGTGCTCGTCGATCACGCCGTTCGTGGCATTGCCGTAGATATTCGCGCTGCTCGCGAGCAGCACGGCACGCGGCACGTGCTTCTGCTGCGCGAGGGCTTCGAGCAGGTTGCGCGTGCCGACCACGTTCACGACGTAGGTGCGCGCAACGTCGCTGTCGGCCACGTGGGCCACCGCGGCGAGATGCACGACCACGTCGGGTTGCACGGACTCGAGCGCGTGCGCGATGGCGCCGCGCTCGAGCAGGTCGGCTTCGATCGCCGTGGCGCCGAACGGGAAGGCCTCCTCGCTTAGCGATTCGCCGGCCCGAACGGTGCCCCAGACACGGTAGCCGTCCGCCGCGAGGCGTGCGGCCATATAGCGGCCCGTAAAGCCGCCGATGCCCGTGATGAGCGCGCGCGGACGGCTAGCGGGATCAGAAGGTGTCATGGCGTTCGTTGCGCGCAAGGTCGGCCGCGACCATCATCTGGCAGAGGTGCTCGAGCGAAGTCTGTGGCTGCCAGCCGAGCTTTTTCTGCGCCTTGGTCGGGTCGCCAATGAGCAGATCGACTTCGGCGGGGCGGTAGAAGCGCGGGCTCACACGCACGAGCGTGCGGCCCGTGGCGACGCAAATGCCGGTTTCTCGCTCGCCCTTGCCCGACCATTCGAGCTGGATGCCGGCCGCCGTGAAGGCCATCTTCACGAAGTCGCGCACGGTTTCGGTGCGGCCCGTGGCGAGCACGTAGGTGTCGGGTTCATCGGCCTGCAGCATGCGCCACATGCCTTCCACGTATTCGGAGGCGTAGCCCCAGTCGCGCTTGGCGTCGAGGTTGCCGAGTTCGAGCAGGTTGAGCTTGCCGAGCTTGATCTTGGCGACGCTGTCGGTGATCTTGCGCGTGACGAATTCGCGCCCGCGCAGCGGCGACTCGTGGTTGAAGAGAATGCCGCTCGTCGCGAAGATGTCGTAAGACTCGCGATAGTTGACGGTGGACCAGTGCGCGAACAGCTTGGCCACGCCATAGGGGCTGCGCGGGTAGAACGGCGTCTCCTCGCATTGCGGGATCGCTTGAACCTTGCCGAACATTTCGGAGGTCGAAGCTTGATAGAAGCGCGTTTTCGGATTCACCACGCGAATCGCTTCGAGCATGTTAAGCACGCCGATGCCAGTGACTTCGGCGGTCGTGGCGGGCTGGTCGAACGACACGCCCACGAAGCTCTGGGCCGCGAGGTTGTAGACCTCCTGCGCTTGCGCACGCTCGACGAGACGCAGGGTCGAGCCCGCATCCGTGAGGTCGTGCTCGACGAGCTCGAGTGACGGATGGTCGAGGATCCCCAGCTCATTCATGCGCCAGAAGTTCACAGAGCTGGTGCGGCGATAAGTGCCGGTGACGTTGTAGCCCTTGTCGAGCAGAAGGCGCGTGAGGTAGGCGCCGTCCTGGCCGGAAACACCGGTGATGATCGCTTTGCGACGTTCGTTCATATGATGTGCCTTTGAAGTAGCGAACGGGATTCAGGAATTACGATTGCGGGCTCGACTGGCTCACGCGCGCGGTGATGTCCACCGGCTCGAGCGCTGGGCGGCGGCGCGGGCCGCGCGTCAGGCGGCGCTCGAAGAGCAACCAGCTCGCGCTCGCATAGGCGAGCGTGAGGACGAGCGCGATCGCGGCGCTTTCGATGCGGCCGTAGTGAAGCGACCACACGGCATAGAGAATCGTGAGGTGAATGAGATAGATCGTGTAGCTGATCGTGCCGATATACACGAGCACCGGGTTCGACAGCAGGCGCCGTACGATGCCTTTCGATTGCAGCGCGAACACGACGATGGACGTGCAGAGTACGAGCGAGATGCTATAGAGCATCGCGTTCGAGAGCGGCGTATTCATGGCGCGAAAGCGCGGGTAGTGCAGATGCAGCCAGGCCAGCACGCCGAGCGCCGCGAAGAAAAGCACGGCGGCGGGCCACTTGAAGGGCTCGAGCGCGTTGCGGTCGCGGCGCACGAGCACGGCGAGCAGCGCGCCGGCGGCCAGCAGGTCCATGCGGAACGGCGTGAGATAGTAAATCGGCCAGTAGGTATCGAACCACGGCGTCGCGACGGCGCGCAGCACGGGCACGAGGAAGATGAGCGTGGCGGCCACCACGGCCATGAGCCGCTGCGGCAGGAGCAGCACGACGAAGGGCCACACGATGTAGAACTGCTCTTCCACGGCGAGCGACCAGAGAATGTTGAGGCTGTCGTGCCCGCTTTGGCCGAGCGCGTCGCCGATATTGGTGGCGAAGAACGCATACCACGGCCAGTAGTGCGCCCAGCCGAAGCCGAAGAGCAGCGACGACACCACGAGCAGCAGCACGTAAGGCGGCAGGATGCGGCGCACCCGGCGTGCATAGAAGTAGCTGAAATACGATTGCCCGCGCGCTTTGCGCTCGAGCAGGATGCCGGTGATGAGAAAGCCGCTCAGCACGAAGAACAGGTCGACGCCCATCCACAGCGGCGCGTGCAACGCGTGCTGCGCGAACACGGCGAGCACGGCGAAAGCACGCAGGCCGTCCAGCTGGACGATGCGGTGGGAATGGTCGGCGGGGCCTGGCTGATTGACTCGGCGGCTAACGGTCATCGGTTCTCCGGTGGGTTCATGCATGCGCGATTGCTTCGCGATTCATTCTAGAAAGAATTAAATATTCAAAAAAGCCGAAATATATTGGTGATCAATTTTTAAATTGAAATGCCGGAATTTGCGCGATATGAAATCCGCGTGGCTGTCTGGAAACCGGCCTAGTTCCCGCCGCATCTGGCTTAAAGGCTTTACGACTGAGTTCTTGGATTTATTTCCAGATCACTCAGAAATGGGTCATAAATACTGAATTGTTTTGAATTATTTTCCATTTTTTAGGGGCGATTTTTCATACGGTTTGTGCGGCATGATCCTGGCAGATTGCCGTCATCAGACCGGAGGAATTGCCTTGCCGTTATCGAATCCCGATCGCCGCTTGCGCAGGACGTTGGCACTAGCCGCGATGTGCACGTTTATCTGCACGTCTTCGGTTCAGACCATCGCCGCGCCGCAACTCAACGTGACGACCTCGTGGATCGGCAATACCTTTGGCAACGGCCAGGGCGCGTGGATGCAAATCAACGTCACGGCCATTGCCGTCACACCCGAAGGCAAGGTGTTCACCAACGCGCCGTGGGACGAGAGCGGCGCCGAGATCAGCGCGTACCAGGACGGCAAGCCGCTCGGCTTTGCCGGCGGCACGCATGGCTGGGGCGGCGCCGGCGGCAATGCCGTGGCCGTGAATCATCGCTATCTGTATGCGGCGGTTGGCGTGGGCAACGAGAAGGGTCATCTCGTCGGCAGCGGTATCTGGCCTGCGAAGGGCAGTCAGTGGTATGGCATCACGCGCCGGCCGCTCGACGAGCCCAAACGTGCCGCCGCGTTTCAGACTTCGCCCGATCCGATCAATCCGCATGCGCAGCTTTCCGCGTCGTTCCTGAAGATCAACGAAGTGCCCGTGGGCACACATGCCGATATTGGCGGACTCGCCGCCACGGATTCGACGCTCTACGTGAGCAACACGCCGATGAACCGCATCGAGGTGTACGACGCGAACTCGATGCAGCGCAAGACGCAATGGGACGTGCAGGCGCCGGGCCGTATCGCGCTCGCGGCCGATGGGTCGGTGTGGGTGCTGACTGGCGCGGGCAGCGCTCACCCGCGCATCGAGCATGATTCGGCGGATGGCAAGCGCCTCGACGACACGCTCGCGCTGCCCGACGATTCGTTACCCGTGGATCTCGCGTTCGATCCTCAGCAACGCCTGCTGATCGCCGATAACGGGCCGCGCCAGCAGATCCTCATCTTCACGCGCAACGGCAAGACATGGACGCAGAGCGCCACGCTCGGCGAGCGCGGCGGCATCTTCTCGGGCGTCGCGGGCCGGCCGGGGCCGGGCCGGTTCAACGGCCTGACGGGCGTCGGCACCGATGCGCGCGGCAACATCTATGTCTCGACCAACGGCGTCGGGCCGCAGCACGACGATAGCATCGGCGCGGGTCTTGGCGCGACGCTGGAGGCGTATACGCCTGCGGGCAAGCGCCTGTGGAATCTGGAAGGCCTGCTCTTCGTGGATGGCGCGTGGGTGGACCCGCAGCGCCCCAACAGCGTTTATACGGGCAACAAGCGTTTCGAACTCGATTTGTCGAAGCCACCGGGGCAGGACTGGAAATATGTCGGATTCCTGTCTAATCGATTCCGCTATCCCGACGACCCGGTTTTTCACACTGACCAGTGGCCGGGTTTGCCGACCGCGCGCGCGTTGAACGGGCACACGTTCCTGTTCCTGACCGACATGTACGCGGACCACCTGAAGATCTATCGCTTCGACGCGCAGCGCGACGGCGAGACCGCGATTCCCTCGGGCTTCATCGCGGGGCGCGGCCGCGGGGTGCAGAACGTGCCCAACGCGCCGCCAGGCGGCGACTGGATCTGGCGCGATGCGAACGGCAACGGTGCCTTCGACGCCGACGAATTTACGCGCAATCCGGGCCGCGACCATCTTGCAGGCGGGTGGGGCTGGTGGATCGACACGCGCGGCGACATCTGGCGCGCGCGCGACGACAAGGGTATCTGGCGCTTTCGCTTCGGCGGCCTCGACGCGAAGGGCAACCCGATCTACTCGTACGACAAGCTCGACAAGTACGCGATTCCTGCACCGTTTACCGAGGTGCATCGCGCGATCTACGAACCGCAGACCGACACGCTCTACGTGACGGGCTATACGGCCGACGCCCCGCATGATCCCGGCTTCTGGAAGGAAGCCGGGCGCGTGTTGGTGCGCTACGACAAGTGGTCGAGCGGCCACCCCGAGCAGCGCTACATGCTGCGCCTGCCGTGGGACCCGAAAGCGAGGCCGCCTGTCACGCCCGCGGGGCTCACGGTGGAAGGCCAGTACGTGTTCGTGGTGGAACCCGCGGGCAACGTGCATGTGTACGACAAGGACAGCGCGAAGGAGATCGGCACCTTCGGGCCCGGCGCGGAAGTGGGCAACACCTCGGGTTGGGTCGACGTGCCGTTCGGCATCACCGCGCATCGCGAAGGGAACGGCGAATACCTCGTGTTCGTCGAGGAAGACGCGCGCGGCAAGGTGCTCATGTACCGCTGGAAACCGGCCTGACCCTCACGGGCCACGCAACTGGATACCTAATGGATAAAGGAATACTGCGCAACGTCGCAATCAATCTGTTCGGTCTCGTGCTGCCGACCTTCGTGTCGCTCGTCACGGTGCCTTCGTATATTCGCCTGCTCGGCGTGGAGCGCTACGGCGTGATCGCGCTCGTGTGGACCTTGATCGGCTACTTCAGCGTGCTCGATCTCGGCATGAGCATGGCCGCGCAGAACCAGATCTCGAAGGCGTATGCGTCCAAAGACGCCGACGCCTGCGAGCGCGTGTTCTGGAGCGCCTTCTGGCTGAATTTCACGACCGGCGCGATTGGCGGCCTGCTGATCTATTCGGGCGGCGCACTCTATACCGCGTATTTCACGCACGTCACGCCCGAATTGCGCCACGAGGTGTATCTCGCGCTGCCCTGGCTCGCCGTGGCGATTCCAGTGGCGAATGTCTCATGGGTGTTTGCGGGCGCGATCAACGGCGCGGAGCGCTTCGGCATCTACAACACGAACCAGACGCTCGGCACGTTCCTGTTCCAGTTGCTTCCGCTCGCCGCGGCCTGGGCGTACGAGCCGAATCTGCAGACTGTGCTGGCCGCCGCCGTGTTCGCGCGTCTCGCGGCCGCCATCCTGCTCGGCCGCTCGGCGCTGCGCGTACTCGGCATTCGCAAGGTGCGCGGTCCGCGCCTCGATACCTCGAAGGCACTGTTCAATTTCGGCGGCTGGATGCTGGTCGCGAGCATGACGACGATGGTCGCGGATTCGCTCGACCGCATGATGCTGGGTGCGGGCCTTGGCGCGCGCTTCGTCACGTACTACACGGTGCCGCAAAACCTCGTCACGCGCCTGAACATGGTGCCCAATGCGCTCGTGCGCACGCTGTTTCCGCGCCTCTCGGCGCTGGGCCGCGAGCATGCGGATGAAATCGCCGCGCAGTCGCTGCAATTTCTCAATGCCGTATTCACGCCCATCGCGATCGGCGCGATCGTCGTGCTCGAGCCCTTCCTGCATGCGTGGGTGGGGCCCGTGATCGCGGAGCATGGTGCGCCGGTCGGGCGCGTGCTGATCATCGCGGTATGGCTCGTCGGGCAGGCGGGCGTGACGCGCATTCTCATCCAGTCGCAAAACAATCCGGCTGCCGCCGCGCGCGTGGGGCTCGTGGAACTGCCGCTTTTCGCAGGCCTGCTATGGCTCGGCATTTCGCGTTTCGGCTTACCCGGTGCCGCCGCCGCCGTGCTGTTTCGCGCGTTGTTCGACTACGTCGTACTGCTGTGGCTTTCGCGCATTCATAGCCGCACGATCATCGTCGATATGTTTGCACACCTGAGTTTTCTCACCGCTGCGCTCGGTCTTGCGTGGTGGCTGCCGGATGCGCTGTACGCAATCGGCGCCGGTGTCGTGCTTGCGCTCGCCAACGTGGTGTGGTCGGTTGCGACCACGCCCATGCTGCGCGGCTACGCCCGTTCCCTTCTCTTTCGACTGAATTCACGGAAAAGCGCATGAGTCACGAACTGATCGACGAAGCGGCGCCGTCCGAAAGTGCTGCCGCGCCCATTCAACGGCGCGACGCCACCCAACCGCGACGCGCCGAAACGGGCGCTGTCATGCCGCTGCGGCCCTTGCGGCCAAGCCTCGCCGCAGGCCGTGCGCCGCGCGTGGCCATCGTGCACGACTGGCTCGTGACCTACGCGGGCGCGGAGCGCGTGCTCGAGCAGATCCTAGCCTGCTTCCCTGACGCGGACCTGTTTTCGGTCGTCGACTTCGTCGATTCGAAGGACCGCGCGTTTCTGCGCGGCAAGCGCGCCACGACCTCGTTCATCCAAAAGCTGCCCGGCGCGCGCAAGCGTTATCGCGCGTACCTGCCGTTCATGCCGCTCGCCATCGAGCAGCTCGACGTATCCGGCTACGACGTGGTGATTTCGAGTAGCCACGCGGTCGCCAAAGGCGTGCTCACGGGACCGGACCAGTTTCACATCAGCTACGTGCATTCGCCGATTCGCTATGCATGGGACCTCCAGCATCAGTACCTGCAGGAGTCGAGCCTCACGCGCGGCCCGAAGTCGATGCTCGCGCGCCTGATCCTGCACTACATCCGCAACTGGGACGTTCGCACGGCGAATTCAGTGGACCAGTTCGTCGCCAACTCGGAGTTCATTGCGCGCCGCATTCAGAAGGTGTATCAGCGCAAAGCCGAGGTGGTTTATCCGCCCGTGGATATCGACGCGTTCGAGCTTGAAACGCAAAAAGAAGACTTCTATGTGACCGCCTCGCGCCTCGTGCCGTACAAGAAGATCGACCTGATCGTCGAGGCGTTCGCGCGCATGCCCGAGCGGCGCCTCGTGGTGATCGGCGACGGTCCCGACATGAACAAGGTGCGCGCGAAGGCGACGCCCAACGTGGAAGTGCTGGGCTATCAGCCGTTCGCGGTACTGCACGACCGCATGCGGCGCGCGAAGGCCTTCGTGTTCGCGGCGGAAGAGGACTTCGGCATTTCCGTGGTCGAGGCGCAGGCTTGCGGCACACCCGTCATTGCATTCGGGAAGGGCGGCGCGCTCGAAACGGTGCGCGATACCGGTTCGCGCCCCACGGGCCTCTTCTTCGAAGAACAAAGCGCAGACGCGATCATCGCGGCCGTCGATTCGTTCGAAAGCGATCCGGGCCGATTCCGCGCCGAGGATTGCCGCGCGAACGCCGAGCGCTTTTCTTCACGGCATTTCCGCGAGCAGTTTTTCGCACGCGTGGCGAAGGCGGTGCCGTCGATCTCACAGGTGGGCTCCGCTCACGGCGCGCCGCCGTTCGATATCGATGCGAACGCAACGAAAGCGTCGCGCGTGCTCGCGATCGACCAGAGCGGCGTGCTGGGCGGCGCCGAGCTATCGCTGCTCGAAGTGGTGAAGGGATTGCGCTCGCGCATCGATGTGCTGCTCTTCAACGACGGGCCCTTCAGGGAGGCGCTCGACAAGGCCGGCGCGCGCGTGGAGGTGCTTGATTCGGGCGCCTTGAGCAACGTGCGCCGCGATGGCGGCGCGGCACCGCGTCTGGGCGTGCTCGCGGGAATTGCCGCGCTGGTGCGCGAGACGCGCCGCCGCGCCCGCGAAGCCGACGTGCTCTACGCCAACACGCAACGCGCGATGGTGATCGGCGTGCTCGCGGGCAAGCTTGCGCGTAAGCCGGTGGTCTGGCATTTGCGTGACATCGTGAGTGACGAGCACTTCGGCCGCGTTCAGCGGGCCGTGATCAAGGGCTGCGCGAAGCTTGGGCTCGCGCATGTGATCGCCAATTCGCACGCTTCGGCGAAAGTGTTCGCGCAACTCACACGTTTCGACGCGAAGCGCATCGACGTGGTGCATAACGGCGTGGACGAATCGCCGTTCCGTGCGCTTGCGCGTGTGCCGCAGGCGCAATTGCGCGCGCAAATCGGGCTGCCAGAGGACGCGTTCCTCGTGGGTGCGTTCAGCCGGCTCGCGCGCTGGAAAGGTCAGCATGTGCTGCTCGAAGCGTTGCTCGACGAGCCGCGGGCGCATGCGGTGTTGGTGGGTGCACCGCTGTTCGGTGAGGATGCCTATGCTGCGGAACTGCGTGCGTTCGTCGAGGCGAATGGGTTGCAGGCGCGCGTGCATTTTCTTGGCTTTCGGCATGACATCGCGGCTTGCATGCGTGCGGTCGATGTGATCGCGCATACGTCTATTACGCCTGAGCCGTTTGGCCGTGTGGTCGTCGAGGGTATGCTGGCGCAGCGGCCGGTGGTCGCCTCGCGGGATGGCGGTGTGATCGAGATCGTCGAACACGGCAAGAGCGGGTTGCTCTGCACGCCGGGCGATGCGAAGGATCTGGCTGCGACGATTGCCAGGCTGCACGATGATGCGGCGTTGCGGGAAGGGCTTGCTGTGCAAGGGCTTGCTACCGCGCGGGAGCGGTTCGGTAAGCAGCGGTATGTCGATGCTGTCGAGCGTGTGCTTGACGGTGTTGTTGCGCGTGGCAGGTAAGGGGTTGCGGTTCCTTGGCGCTTTGGCCTTTCCTTGATTTCGCGTCGGTATGCAAGCGTTGCCCCTGTGCGGGGCGGCACCTACTTTTCTTTGCAGCGGCAAAGAAAAGTAGGCAAAAGAAAGCCGCTCAAACCGCCAGCGCCTGCCACAGTTCACCTCTGGCCGTACATGCCAGTGGCTCCGGAGCGTCTGTCACCACTCGCCCACAACCGGAGTGACAAGGCGCTCATCCTTCCGGCGGCGCTCCGCGCCCCGAAGGGCATAACCAAAAGCCATCGGGGCGCGCGAGTTCTCGCCCACCTCATCCATACCGTTGGTTTCCGTTGCAAACCCGGCCGCTGCATGCGTAGCGAGCAGCGGGATGAATGAGCCCTTTGTCACTAACCTGGGTGGTGCGAGGCGACAGACGCTCCGGAGCCACTAACTGTGGTGGCGCGAGATGAACCGTGGCAGGCATTGGCGGTGTGAGCGGCTTTCTTTTGCCTACTTTTCTTTGCCGCTGCAAAGAAAAGTAGGTGCCGCCCCGCACAGGGGCAACGCTTGCATACCGACGCGAAATCAAGGAAAGGCCAAAGCGCCAAGGAGCCAAACGTCAGGCGCTGACCCGTTTCCTGAGCCGCGCAGCGGCATAAAGCGCAGGCCGCTCAAAGAGCCGATAGAACACCCAAGCCACCGGAATCACGACAAGCGTAAAACCAAACGACGGCCAGATCGACGTCTGCAGCCCGGAGCGGAACAGCAGCGATCCGAGCAGCACGAAGAGAGGCAAATGGATCAGATAGAGCGAGTAGCTGAAATCGCCGAGTTTAGAGAACAGCGAGTGCAGCACGCCGAAAGACACGGGCGCGGGCTGCGCGAGCGCCTTCACGAGATAGCAGGCAAACGCGCAGGCCCAGAGCTGGAACGCGCCGAACTGACCGAAGTGGAACGCCACGCAACCGGCCACAGCGAAAAGCGCCGCAGCAGAGTAGGCAAAACGGAAGCCGGACGAGCCACGCAAGCGCACCTCGGCGATCCACGCACCGAGCATCCACGAGAACCAGTACGACGTGAAGACGACGATGTCGTGCCGCTCCAGTGTCAACGCAGATACGACGTTGACGAGCGCCACGGCGGCGAGCACGACATTCAGGCCAAAACGGCGGCGCGCGGCGAAGAGCAGCGGGTAAAGCAGGTAGAACTGCACTTCGAGCGAAAGGGTCCAGAGCGCGCCGTTCGAGCCATACGTTTTACCGGCCACGCCTTGCAGGGAGAACAGATTGACGAAGAAGTCGCGCGCCCCGATGCCGTTGATCTTGTGGCTCACAGGAAGCAGCGACAGGCTGATCGAATCGACAGCCAGCGTGAGGAGCAACGCGGCGAGCAGCACCGGATAGATGCGCACGAAGCGGCGCAGCCAGAACTGCCGCGCGTCGAGCCGGAAATTGGGGTTCGCATTCAGGCGCGCGGCGCCGCTGCGGTGAATGCAATAGCCGCTGATGACGAAAAAAATCGGCACGCCCGCCGATCCCCATGCAATCGGAAACGTGAGCCACGCGGCGATAGTGCCGGGGCTCGCAAGGCTGGCGTGCAGCTGGTGGAACGCACCCATGCCGATCCAGGTGACCTGGCGGCAATGGAAATACGCCACCAGCAGGGCCGCAAAGCCGCGCAGAGCCTCGATCAACTGGTCGCCTGCAAGCTCGCGGGCCGCGGTCGTGGGCCGCGCTGCAGTGGTCGCAGCGGCGGCGGGCAGCGCGGAGGCAGGCGGCATGGCGGTTTGGAGTACGGGGTCGCTCATCGGTGTCAGCCGGTCCTTGGGGAGGGTACCCGGCGATCTTAGGGGCGCGCGCGCGAGTGAAGTAAGCAAAAGATTTTCAAAATGTATTCGCGAGCATAAGAGAAATGGAGAAATAAATGGATTGAAAAACAAAGCGATTTATTTATGGAATTTGGAATGCTAGTTTGAGTGTGATCGACTATGGTCGCTGGAGAATCCGATGAACCTGCACTTGCTGGCCGGCGTGGCCGTGCTGTTGATACTCGTGGGGGTGTCCGCGTATCGTGAGGCCTTGCGCAATGAGCCCATCCGGCGCGCACGCACGCGCTCCGGCGCCTTGCCGCCCACCGACGAAGCGGAGTAGACTGCGCCCGAACGAGACGCGTCATTGACACAAACCGGATCAGGAAATTCATGCCGGTTTGCTTGAAATTATTCAGAGTGAATGGCAATAATTTCCGGTGTTATGCTGGAATTACACAATCTGGATTTACTGGCTTTTTTTATTCATTAAAAGACGGTAAACAATCCTGTTCAATACAAGAATCTGCCAAGGCAGAACCTCGGGGAAGTCGGCTTGCCTCGCTGCGAGACCGAGACTCAAACGAACGATCTGGAAATGGACATCATGCTCAAAGTAACCAAAGCGGTATTTCCTGTTGCAGGCCTTGGGACGCGCTTCTTGCCCGCCACCAAGGCGAGCCCGAAGGAAATGCTGCCGATCGTCGACAAGCCGCTCATTCAGTACGCGGTGGAAGAGGCGATCGCTGCGGGGATTACCGAAATGATCTTCGTGACCGGCCGCAGCAAGCGCGCGATCGAAGACCATTTCGACAAGTCATACGAGATCGAATGCGAACTCGAAGCCCGCAACAAGCAAAAGCTGCTCGACCTCGTTCGCAGCATCAAGCCGGCCAATGTGGACTGCTTCTACGTGCGCCAGGCCGAGGCGCTCGGTCTGGGCCACGCCGTGCTGTGCGCGGAAAAGCTCGTGGGCGGTTCGCCGTTCGCCGTGATTCTCGCGGACGACCTGCTGTACAGCCCCACGCCCGTCATGAAGCAGCTCGTGAACACGTTCAATCACTATCACAGCTCGGTGGTCGGCGTGGAATCGATCGCGCGTGAAAACAGCGCGTCGTACGGCATTGTCGATGGCCGCGAGTGGGAAGAGGATGTGTTCAAGCTCTCGGGCATTGTCGAAAAGCCGGCGCCGGAAGTCGCGCCCTCGAATCTCGGCGTGGTGGGCCGCTATGTGCTGATGCCGACAATTTTCGAACATCTGCGCGCGCTGAAGCCGGGTGCGGGCGGCGAGCTGCAGCTTACCGATGCATTGCAGTCGCTGCTCACCGAAGAGCAGGTGCTCGCGTACCGCTACATGGGCACGCGTTTCGACTGCGGTAGCAAGCTCGGTTATCTCAAGGCGACGGTGGAGTTCGCGCTGCGCCATCCGGAGGTGAAGGAGGAGTTCGAAGCGTATCTGCAAACGCATCTGCCGGCCGCGCTGGCTGCCGCAGCATAAAAGCGCGGCATAAAACGCCATCGCGGCGCAACCACGCTACGGGCAATTCGAAGCGCGCGGGCGTAGTGCCCGCGCGCTTTTCGCGCATCTCGCACTCCCCCCAACGACCTGCGCGACGTGGCTTGGCGCCTGCGCCCGGAGAGATTTGCAATCGTCATCGGTGTATAACGATCGTGGCGGGCACGCCGAATGCGCACACTGCCTCGTTTGCATTCGCGCTGCGCCGCTGGCCGCTCGTGCGATGGCGATGCTGCGTGAATATCCCAAAGATTTGGTACGGCATGCCGGGGCGGGTTGGCGCGCGGAACTCCGGTCATTCAACGCGTGTTCGAGCGCCAGAATCCCGACACACGCATGCGCTTCACGAAGGAGAAACCGGCCATGACCAGGCAGCTTCCCGTGGCAGGCAGTGAACATCCCGCGCCCGCTGGCGCGCAGTGCGTCGGCGCTTGCGATCCGGCGGAGCGCTTCAAGATCGTGCTGATCCTGCGGCGTCAGGCGTCGGCCGAATTCCACGAACTGGTGGACAGGCTCACCGCGAACGATCCCGCCGCCAGGCCGGTTTCGCGCGAGGACTATGAGCGGCGCTTTGGCGCTAGCGCCGCCGATATCGAGCGTGTCGAGCAGTTCGCGAATGCGCACGGCCTCGCCGTAGAAGAGGCCGATGCCTCGGCGCGCCGGGTCGTGCTCTCGGGCTCGGTGCAGCAGTACAACGCGGCCTTTGGCATCGACCTGCAGCGTTTCGAGCATCAGGTCGGCAAAACCACGCATCACTATCACCAGCCGAGCGGCCCCCTGCATTTGCCGGACGACATGCACGAGGTCGTCACCGCCGTGGTCGGGCTCGACAATCGCGCGAAGGCGCAGCCGCACTTTCGCTTCGTGCCGACGAATCAGGCCAATGCGCCGGCTACCGCTGCGCAGACCCTGGCAGGCGTGCCAGGCGCCCCGATCCGCCCGCCAATCCGCGCCGCGCGCGCGGTGACCAGGTCGTTCACGCCTTTGCAACTCGCGGAGCTTTACAGCTTTCCCGCGGGTGACGGCAGCGGCCAGTGCATTGCCCTCATCGAAATGGGTGGCGGATACGACACGGCGGACCTCACCGCGTATTTCAAGGAGCTTGGCGTGAGCGCGCCGCGCGTGGAGGACGTCTCCGTCGATCAGGTGACGAACGCGCCGACCGGCGACCCCAACGGGCCCGACGCCGAAGTCACGCTCGACGTGGAAATTGCGGGTGCGCTGGCGCCTCGTGCGCTCATCGCCGTGTATTTCGCGCCGAACAGCGAGGCCGGTTTCGTCGATGCGGTGAGCGCGGCGCTGCACGACAGCCAGCGCAAGCCATCGGTCATCTCGATCAGCTGGGGCGCGCCGGAGTCGGCGTGGTCGCAGCAATCGCTCGGCGCGCTGAACGACGCGCTGCAAACGGCCGTCGCGCTCGGCGTGACCGTGTGCGCGGCTTCGGGCGACAGCGGCTCGTCGGACGGCGTGAGCGACGGCGCCGATCATGTCGATTTTCCCGCGTCGAGCCCTTATGCGCTCGGCTGCGGCGGCACGCACATCGCGGCGTCGAACGGACGCATCTCGCAGGAAACCGTGTGGAGCGACGGCGAAGACGGCGCGACCGGCGGCGGCGTGAGCGCGACGTTCGCGCTGCCGGACTGGCAAAAGGGCCTGCGCGTCGTGCGTGGCAGCGGCGGGGCCGGCGCACTGGTGCGGCGCGGCGTGCCCGATGTTGCCGCCGACGCCGACCCGGCTACGGGCTACGAGGTGCGCGTGGCCGGCACGGATACCGTGGTGGGCGGCACGAGCGCCGTGGCGCCGCTGTGGGCTGCGCTGATCGCGCGTATCAACGCGGCGCGCGGCACGCCCGTGGGCTTCGCGAATGCGAAGCTCTATGCGCAGCCCAGCGCCTTCAACGACGTGACGAGCGGCAGCAATGGCGACTTCTCGGCGGCGCCCGGCTGGGACGCCTGTACGGGCCTCGGCACGCCGGTGGGCAGCAAGGTGGCAGCGGCGCTCGGCTCGGCGTAGGATGAGCGCGGCATGCCGCCGCGACGAGAAGGAAGGGGCGGGCGCGATGCGGGTTGCATGAGAGGTTGCATTCGAAGTTGCATTCACTGTCTCAAACGCGAACACACAGAAAGTGGAGACGACATGAACGACGAAGCGCAGTCCACCAAGGGCAACGGCGGCGCTCAAGGGGCCGGCCCCGCGAGCGGCAACGGCAAGCATCGCTCCCAGACCGACCAGCCTTGCTTTGATCCCATCGCTTACGGCAACGGTCCCGACGACTTCGTCACCGACGTGACCGAGAACGCCGCGATCACGCACCACGCCATTCAGATCGGCAAGGAAGTCATCGCCTATACGGCAACGGCGGGTCATCTCGTGACGGTCGACCCGAGTAGCTCGCAGCCCAGTGCCAAGATGTTCTACGTGGCGTTCACCAAGGACGGCGTGCAAGCGCAGGACCGTCCCGTCACGTTCTTCTACAACGGCGGCCCGGGCTCGTCTTCCGTTTTCGTGCTGCTCGGCTCGTTCGCGCCCAAGCGCATCAAGACCTCGATGCCGGGCTTCACGCCGCCCGCGCCCTATGCGCTCGAAGACAATCCGGACAGCCTGCTCGACAAGAGCGACCTCATCTTCATCAATCCGGTGGGCACGGGCTATTCGGCCGCGATCGCGCCGCATCACAACCGCGACTTCTGGGGCGTGGATCAGGACGCGGATTCGCTCAAGCAGTTCATCAAGCGCTACCTCACGGCGAACGATCGCTGGAATTCGCCGAAGTTTCTCTATGGCGAATCGTATGGCACGGCGCGCAGTTGCGTGCTCGCCTACCGGCTGCATGAGGATGGCGTGGATCTGAACGGCATCACGCTGCAGTCGTCGATACTCGATTACACGCAAAGCGGCAATCCGGTGGGCGCGTTGCCCACGGCGGCCGCCGACGCCTGGTACCACAAGCGCCTTGGCGTGACGCCCGCGCCGAAGGACTTGCAGGCGTTCGCCACGCAGGTCGCACAATTCGCGCGCACCGATTATCTTCAGGCGCTGTCAAAGTTTCCCGATCCTGGCGACAAGAGCATTCCGGCTACGCTCAAGACGCTGTCGCAATACACGGGCATCGACACGCAAACGCTGGAGTCGTGGAATCTCGACATCGCCTCTTACGACAGCCGCGGCAATTCGCTATTCCTCACCACGCTCATGAAGGATAAGGGCGTGGCGCTCGGCTCGTACGACGGCCGCGTGACCGCCATCGACACGGGTATTGCCGGCAACATCGACCCCAACTCGGGCGGCAACGATCCCACCATGACGGCGGTGAGCGGCGTCTATACGGCGATGTGGAACAGCTACCTGAACGAGCAGCTCAAGTTCCGCACGAACTCGTCGTTCACGGACTTGAACGATCAGGCGTTCAAGAACTGGGACTTCGGGCATATCGATCCGACGGGCGCGCAAAAGGGCGTGGACGCGCAGGGCAATATCGTGCTCTACACGGCCGGCGATCTCGCGGCGGTGATGGCGCTGAACCCGGATTTGCGCGTGCTTTCGGCGAACGGCTACTACGACTTCGTCACGCCGTTCTACCAGACCGTGATTGACCTGCAGAAGATGCCTCTCCTCGACCAGAAGGTGCGCAACAACCTGAGCGCACGCTTCTATCCCTCGGGGCACATGGTGTATCTCGACGCGGGCTCACGCACGGCGCTCAAGGCCGACCTCGCGAAGCTCTATCAGGTCGCCGTGACGGATCGCCCCGCGGTGGCGCGCATTCGCGCCCTCCAGCGCATGAGCACGATGAGCACCATGCATCATTGAAGCGCTCGCTTGCGCAAACGCCCGCGCTGTCATCGCGTGCGCCCCTGCGCCATCGCGTCGAGACACGCGCGCGCGTCGCCTTGCACGAGACGCGCTGCGCACGCGATCATCAGGTTCCTGGCCAGGCCGAAATCTTCCACCAGATAGCCGCGCTCGCACACACGCCCCTGCGCGTCGGGCACGGATGGCACGCGTTCGATGAGCGTGCCTTCGTCGGACGCGTAGGCCCAGATTTCCTTTCCTAGTGCGGCTGCATAGCCGATCTCGAAGGCGGTGCCGGAGTCGGGCTCGCCGGGGCCGCGAAAGTCGTTGACATTTGCCATCACGATATCGGCGGCGCGGATCGCTTCGACGTTTGCGCGATAGATCCATGCGGCCTGGCGCGGACCGTCGAGGTTCGAGGGCACTTGCGCGTCGAGCGGATAGACGCCCTCGAAGCCATATTCCGCACACGCGGCGACGAGGCGTGCGCCGTGCTCGAGCGCGTCGCGCCGGAAGACGTCGAAGCCGGCGAGATACACGCGCGGGCGGCGGGGCAGCGGGGTCGAATTCATGGCGCGCGGTCCTCCATGCAAGGGGTTTGTCGAGAGTGAGTTCGACGATTCTAGCGCTTGGCTTTGGGGCGGCGAGATTTCGATGATGCGCTTTGCGTGTTGCCGTGCGGAATTGTGAGCCGCGCAGTCGCACGCCCTGTGATCAATGAGGTTCGCGTCGGACGTGCGGTCCCGCGCCGCGCAATGCGATGCCGGGGCCGCGCATGTGGCTTGGTGGCGGGTGTGGCTTGCGACATGTCAAAACCGGTATGTCGGCCCTCGTGGTCGGCTTGGGCGGCGTGGCGCTCTGTTGCGCTCATCCGTGACGCGCGCCACGCAAACACGCCAAAACGCCCCGCAACCGGATTGACCGCAGCGCCACTGCCGCGCCTGAGGCGATCGGCGGCATGCCGACGAAACGGCTCGCATCGGGCGGCCTGGCTGAACGGGACGACACGACGCGACACGGGAAGTACAAACCTCACCGAGCCGGTTTTGCGCTCCAGCACCCGTGAGGATTCACCGGGTGACGGCGAGACTCGGGCTCGCGGGCTGTACGCGCATCGTTGGCAGATTTGCGGCCCGTCAAGCCGTTGCAATTTTCTGACCGGAGCCTATTGAGGCGGGATTGCGGCAGGCGTAGAAAGCGGGTTGGGCTGTATGAGCCCCACGCCGCGGCCTTTCTACCCTTTGCAGTCCTAACGCACCAGGCCGCGTCTCCCACGACAATCAGCAAGGAGGCCAGGCCTGTGGCAGATCTGCAAGACGTATTGCTTGCCATCCCGGGAAGGCAGGCGTTTCACCTGGACATGCCAGCTACGCCCGCCGCGGCAGCGCTCTCGGTGGTGTCGTTCAAGGCAACCGAGAAGATGGGTGCCGCAAGCGAAGTGCGCATCGTCGCGACCCACCCGCAGCAGCTTGCACGTGCCGATTTTCTCAATCTGGATGCCGTTTTCACCATCGTGCCAGACGATGGCGTCCCGAGAAAATTCTCGGGATTCATCGAGCGCATTTCAAACGTGAAAACTTCGAAAGACCTCTCGCAATACGAGATAGTCCTGAAGTCCCATTTCGGCCGGCTTGCCGCAGTCCACGATACCCGGATTTATCAGCACCAGTCGACTCCCGACATCATCGCGGCAATCCTGCGTCGTCACGGCATCAAGGATCACCAAATGTCGTTCCGGCTCAGGAACCGGTATCTCAAGCACCTGTTTCGCTTCCAGTACCGTGTCGACGATCTGGCATATGTCCAGATGTTGATGCAGAAATCCGGTATCTACTGCTACATCGTCGAGACCGAGTACGGCGACCAGGTCGTCTTTGCAGATGACATCGATCACTATCTCTACGATCCCAGGCTGATCGTGCCGTACCGCGAAGCGGCGGGGCTCGAAGCCGGCGGTGTAGAAGCGATCACGTCACTCAAGACGCACAACATCGCGGTGCCGCAGTCCTTTACCGTCGCCGATTACAACCCGGAATCCGCGTGGGAGAGATTCAGAGATAGCGCGAATCTGGCGCCGCAGGACCCGACGACGTACGGTCAACCATACATCTATGGGACGAATCACCTCGATCAACAGGGCGCAAAATGGGAGGCGCAACTGCGCCACGAGGCGGCGCTCGCGCGGCAGGTCGTCTACGAGGGCGAAAGCAATGTGCTGGAGCTGCAGTGCGCGCGCTTGCTCGAGACGGACATCGTCCTGCCAGATGCGCCCAACGGCCAGGTGATCGTCGAGATCGCGCACAGCGCCGCGCGCGACAAGCCTTACACCAACAGCTACAAGGCGATCCCTGCTGACCGGCGCTTCCGTCTTGAACTGAAGCCGGAAGGCTGGCCCAAGATCGCCGGCACACTCAGTGCAAGAATTTGCACTCCTGACAAATATACCTACGGCTATCTGAATTCTGTCGGCTATTACGTCGTCCGGTTCGATGTGGATTTTGCTGACTGGCCGAAGGGTGGCGAAAGCGTGCCATTGCGCCTCGCTAAACCGTTCGCTGGAAAGCTGCAGACCGGCATGCACTTTGTCGCCCTCGATAACGACGAGGCAGTGATCTCATTTCGGGATGGGGATCCCGATAAGCCTGAAATCACCGCCTTCCACCACCACAGCCAGGCGCGCGACCTCATCACAAATGATCGCCGCTGGCTCTCGCGCAACATGATCCGCACGCAGAAGAACAACAAGCTGCGCATGGAGGACTGGGTGGGCCAGGAAGGCATCAAGCTCAGCACCGAGCACTCAGGCAAGTCGCAGCTCAATCTCGGCTATCTGGTGAACCATAAGCTCGAATACCGGGGTGAGGGCTATGAGGTCCGGACATCGGGCTGGGGCGTCCACCGCGCAGGCAAGGGCCTGTTCCTGACGGCATACGACCGTCCCGCTGCCACAGGCAAGCAACTGGACATGCAGGAGACCATCGCGCAGCTCGAAAGTGCGCTGGAAATGGCGAAGGCGCTGGCGGCATCCGCCAGCAGCGCGAAGGCCGAGCCTGCCGACACCGACGCGCAGCAGCAGATGAAGGAGGATTTCGACGGCCTGAAGAAGCCGGGGCTGCTGATGGGCACGCCTGCCTCGGCGGGCATTGTGGCGGGTCAGGGCATCCAGCTCGCGGCACAGGACAGCATCTCGACCGTGGCCGGGAAGAACGCCGACTGGAGCGTGCTGAAACGCTTCACGGTCGCAGCGGGCGAGAAGATATCGCTGTTCGCGCAGAAGTTTGGCATCAAGATTCTTGCAGCTAAAGGTCCGGTCGATTTTCAGGCGCAGGACGGGCCGATGTCGTTCACTGCTGACAAGGATGTGAACGTCGCCAGCGTCAATGGAAAGGTCAACCTGGCAGCGGCGAAGGAAATCGTCCTCGAATGCGGTGGTGCGTTCATTCACATGAAGGACGGCAGCATCACGCTCGGTGGTCCATTCGATCTGTTCATCAAAACCATTACGATCCAAAAGCAAGGTAGGGCATCGTTATCTATTCCGCCTTATTTGCCCAATCAATCCACCCTCGACCAGTTCGTTGTGCGCCTGTCTCGGCCTTATGAGAAATCCACCTTCGCAGGCAAGCCTTACACCCTTAAGCTCGGCGCGCAGACCTTCCAGGGAGCGGTGCCTGCCGACGGCATCATCAACCATCCGATGGCCAAAGGGGTGACCAAAGGCAAGTTGACTGTGTTCCCCTTCGGGTCAAACAGTCACCCGTGGATTTGGGACCTTGAAGTGTGCCAACAGATGCAAACCAATGAACATAAGGGCATTCAATCGCGGTTGAAGAACTTGGGCTTCTACGACGGCATGGTCGACGGCGATTTTGGTCCCAAGAGCCAAGTGGCATGGAAACGCTTTCAAGATGCGTCTGATAGGCAGTCCCACGCAGATCTAAAACCGGATGTGTTGACGGCCTTAGGTTCAGGTCACGACGTTTAAGGTGGGGTAGAAATGGATTTGTACGGTGACTTTAACTTGCAGCGCGACGACCACGATGGCAGCCCTAATAAAAATCATCCTCCGCGCTGGGGCGGCATTGAGAATCCGCCACCGCCTGCTGGCACATCTGCCCAGACCCCTCAGGACGCGAGTGGTGCGACATTTACCGTGCCACAGTATGTGCAGAAGTTGCAACGAGACTTGCGTTCTATTGGATTTCTGATTATTCATGAGGCGAACGGAAAATTTGATCGGTATACTGAATGGGCTGTAAGGGAATTCCAGTGCTACGCGCGCATGAAAAACGTTGCCAGGTTGAACGCTCAGCGTTTGCAGCAATACTCACCGAAAACCGGGCAATCAGCAGTTGATGTTTCCGCACTCGGTGCGAGACCAGGGGCTAACCCACCGGAGTCCTACTACGTCGGTACCCTAGACTCGGTATCCAACGATGCTCGGTATATTGGGCCAATCAGTGGTATCGTAAATGCGCGAACGCGAAGAGCCATTGACCACTGGCTTTCCAATAATTTTCGGTGCCCTGTCGTCATCGAGGCGTGGGGAATAGATCGGCAGGGCCAGCGCACATCCTTATTTGCACGCGGCGTTAATATCTGGAGGAGCGACCAGATAACAGATGTTCGTCCCCGGATGTATTACCGAGATTTCTCGAGCTACTATTCCTATCCAAACGGTTGTAATCCGAACGAATACCATGCTTTGGGAAGCTACTATCGCTACCCCGGATACGGTGGGCCTGCGAGCGAAGTACCCAAACAGACATGGCGGCAAGCCGAGATGACACCAGATCGTTTGATTGGCCCGCCAACTACCTTGGCCTCCTTGCAAGCAGACCAAAACAGCGCCACAACTTCTACGTACCGCGTCGTACGTGCGGCCGCAGAACAGGAGTGCATGGGAGCATTTGACTCGGTCAATGCATACGACGACGCACTGACCTCCTTGGGACCTTGCCATTGGACGATGGGTTTGATGCCTCAGCATGGATACCACAATGGTGAGTTGCCGGGCTTCTTGGCGTACGTACTTTCCAAAGATCAAGATAGTTATCTGTTAGCCTTCGGTAACTTCGGCCTATATCCTTCGAATTTGTGGAAGCGATCAAGTGAGTGGACAGCTACCGACCGAGGGACGTTGTGGAACGCCCATCAGCGGACATTCAATGGTTGGATAAAAACCCATAGCGACAATACTGATCCTGTGCAAGCTCCCAATGACATTCCGAATCTTACTGACATGGATCGGGCCGCAGATGAAGCCAACTATTTTAAAACATGGCACTGGTTCTTCAGAATGATAATGGCCGGGCGCACCGTCGCTCAAGTTCAGCGGGCAATGTGGGATATGGTGCGGTATCGGCTCCGAGACGTTCTTGACGTTCCGGTACATGCAGGGTCGGGGCCTTCAGCAATCGTATCTACGCTTGGTCGTATATTCACTTCCGAAAAGGCGGTAGCCATATTGCTTCGATGGCACATCTACCGGCCGGCGCATGTTACTGGGCATCGGGTCAGCAGTTCGATACAAAGCGCGATCAATGCTAATCCGACGCTTGCGTGGACACTTCCGTTGGCGCAATGGACAGATGCACATGAGAGGGCGCTGACGTCACAACTTCTCTCCGACGCAACGGCAGTGAACGCCACGCAGGCGAACTTGGCCGCATGGCCCAACTACCCTAATAGGGCCGATCGACACTATGCGTTGGGGAATGAACTAGGTAGCCTACGGGACGCCAGAAATTCCTTTAGCCTTGATTCGGGAGGCCTATAAAGTATGAAGATGGTAACTCGGGATTTTCTTTTAGGCATGGTTCTCGGCGCATGCAGTCTCGCCGTCCAGACAAGCTATGCAGTGACTGGGGTAAGTAGCGAGTGTGCAATAGGCGTTGCTGGCAAGTTTGCCATCAAAGAATATAAAAACAAAATGGTAAGTGTATGCCCCGCCGACGGTGGTGGAGACTGCCTATATACGGTGACGTATGGGAAAACATTTGTGGACAGCCGTATTCATCTCAATTCCGATCACTTGAATGACTATGTGATTAAAGATTTTTCAACGGGTTACGGGAACGACGACGTGGCACATTTCATGCTGTTTGCGCAATGTCGTGATGGAAACTTTGTGCAGGTTGTGGATGATTTTTTCACTACCGTTAAGCCCGATGCGATGGACAGAATGACGGGTTGGCTAAAGCTTCGTGTCACACGTGATTGCTATAGCGAAAGCATCGGCGATACGCAGGAGCGCAGCTATACGATCGTATTCGACCCGAAAAGAAAGAAGTATGGCCCCCCGGATTCCAATCCGAAACTGACGCACTACTGCAGTGACGCAGAACTAGCTTTGCCCGCAGACTCCGCAAGTACACCCGAGTAGATCAAGTAAGTATTGCGAGCAGTCTCAGTCATATATCACTGGTTTGGTTGGACCGCGCCACGGTCGATGCTTTTTATGGTCCTGGTCTCACCAGACTCTGCCGGCCAGAAACGACATCGCGCAATCTGCTTGCCGGTGCGAGTTAGGTCAACCCCCAGGCTGGAGTTCATCCACAGACTGGTCTAGTTCGACAGGGAGATTCGGGTGGTATGACTCCGCATGCCGATGGCCCCATGCTTACGTTGGTCCCATAACAAGTGCGCCGGTAATTTCTGCCCCAACGCCTGGGCCGTTTGCGCAGCCACGCGTAGTCGGGACGGTGGAGCAGGTTCATGTTGACTGGCTAGCTACACTTGCGCCGACCTACGCAACAGGTCAGGGTTCTTGTTCGATGCCACCATATGCAAATTACCGTTAAAGATGAGTGAGATAGAAGATGATATTTCTGATCTCAGGAGGGACTCGATGAGTCGTGAATTTACATATTTCACGTTGCTTTTTTTATCATTTTCTATTTGCTTGAATGTTGCGGCGAAAGACATTGAGGTTCCCCCGGTTTTTCGCCTTCCAGAGGTCACGGGTTATGCAGCCGCATCCCTTGTCCGCTGAGCCACAAGCCAGTCTTGCATGAACTGGGTTGGCGACATGAAACC
>NZ_CAJHCQ010000024.1 GCF_904848665.1 Paraburkholderia hiiakae | reverse complement strand
CTTCTTCTCTGCAGACTGTGTCAAAGTGATGCCCATCAGATCGGAAATGATGGGCATCACTTTGATGCCGCCCTCAGCCACCGTCTACAACGGCCGGCACGAGCCGCTTACGCACACCCAACGCGGCTCGGTCAAACTGTGAGCAAAGCAATTGCTACGATCCATCAGCCTGGTCTCGCCGTTCACGGCGGTATTGGATCGGCGAGATACCACGCGCCAACTTGAACGCGCGGCTGAAAGAAAATTCCGACCCATAGCCAACGCGCAAAGCGATTTCACCAAGGCGTAGCTGGGTTTCCTCGAGCAGCTGTGCAGCAATACCCATGCGCCAACGCGTCAAGTACTGATGGGGCGGTTCGCCCACCAGGTCGCAGAAATTGCGGGCGAATGCAGCACGCGACAACGTGGCTTCCTTGGCGAGTTCCGCCAATGTCCAGGCACGTTCGGGTGATTCGTGTATCCGCGCAAGGACCCGCGCCATTTGCGGAGATCGCAAAGCCGAAAACCAATCGCTATCTGCAGGGGAAGCAGTAGTCGCCCATTCGCGCATCAAGTAGACGAACAGGGAAGAAAGCAGATTCCGCACCACAATATGGTTGCCAAAATTCGGTGTCTCTACTTCGTTACGTAGCATGCGCAGCGTATCGCTCAGCGGGGAGTGTCCAGGTTCCATCCCAGTACAAAGCAATACAGCCTGCGGAAGCGCCCGCAATGCGGGGAGTGCCAAATGTTGATCCAGGTTGAACTGGCCGCAGATGAGCGTGGTGGCTATGGGATCACTGTCAACGACACCATCGTGCCTGTCCAGAAACTTATCGAGCGCAATGGCCTTGCCCCGCTTCGAATGCACGACTTCATGCGCACTGCCACGCGGGAATAGAACCAATTCCCCGGCGCGTAATTCCATCGTTTCCGCACCAGATTGGCGAACGAAAGCATGTCCTTCCGCGGCGAAATGGAACACCACGGCATCGCGAGATTTCACCGCGAATCCCCACGGCCCAGCCACGCGCGTCCGTACCAGCACAAGCCCATCAGCGCGGACCGCTTTCAACCATCCGTTCAATGCGTCCATGACATCATCATAGCAGGATGAGACGAAATGGCATGTATTGAGGACGTATTGGTATGGATCGTCTTCGTCGAAGCGACTTTAATACAGGAGACGGAACCCAGAAAGGCGAGACCATGAACAGAGAACAGATTCAAGCCGCAATCGATACCATCTACGCGCGCGTCTTCAACCAGGGCGAGTCCGAACTGCTACCGGGCCTGGTCGCGGGTCCCTATATCCAGCACAACCCGTTGTTTCCGGACGGCACCGATTTCATCTGCGGCTTTGTAAAGCAGGTCGGCAAAGTGTCGTGCGAGGTCAAGCGCACCGCGATCGACGGTGACCTCGCTTTCGTCCATGTGCGCTATCTGGACTGGGGCGGCAAGGAAACTGCAGGCGTCGACATCTTCCGTTTCGATGGCGATGGAAAGATCGTCGAGCACTGGGATGTTTTGCAGCCGGTGCCCGAAACGGCCAACAACCCGAATACGATGTTTTGAGCGCTCAGCGGAAGTTGGGATCGAATGGAAGAGAGCGCGCTTCGCAACAACATCGTCTGAAGGACATGACATGACTGAACCGCTCGGCATTGATAGCGTGGAGTTCATCGAAATCGATGGCCTGAAGATTCGCTTCCGACGCAACCGGGGCGGGACAGGAATTCCCGCGGTGCTGACGAGTCCCTGGCCGGAAAGCTTGTATGCCTATCATCGAATCTGGTCGATCCTGGGGACTGAAGCGTCTCTTGTCGCAGTCGACTTGCCAGGTTTTGGACAATCGGAAAGCCGGCCACAATTGATGTCGCCCCGAGCGATGGGGCAGTTCATTCCGATGATGCTCACTGCGCTCGGCCTCGACCGTGTCCATGCCATTGGGCCCGACGTTGGCACCTCCGCACTTCTCTTCGCGGCCTAGGCCCGTTCCGACTTGTTCGAAAGTCTGGTGGTCGGAAGCGGTGCCACTGACGCCGCGCTCACGGCAGGGGCATTGAAGGACTTAATCAACGCTCCATCGACAATCCCCTTCGAAGAAAATGGCGAGGAGATCGCCATCGGCGCCATCGAACAGGTGATGCGGATCAATCCAGGCCAACAGGTGCTCGACGACTATCGAGCATCTTCGGCCGGACGGCGTTTCGCCGAGGCGATGGCTTATGTGCGTGCCTATGCTGTCCAGCTTCCGACCCTGCAGGCCGTGCTTCCCAGCATTCGCACCCCTACTTTGAGCATTTGGGGAACGCATGGTCCGCTCGTGCCCCCCGAAAACGCCAAGATCCTCGACCGGGCGCTGCCAAGAACGCGCTCACTGATGCTAGAAAGCGGCCATTTCGTGTAGGAGGACAACTCGCTAGAGTACGCGACAGCGATTCTGGAATGGATTCGAGGCGGCTACAAAACTGCTTAATGCGGGTCCAGTACCGGGATGTCGTCTGTCGGTTAAAGCATCATGTCAGGGCCTTGACGCATTCCAACTCAGTGTATGCGGCTCAGCCGGTGGCGGTCGACACGTTGACCGACGCTTGAACTTCCGCAGCACATTCGAAACACGCCGCACGGGTCGCAACATGGCGATCGGCAGCAACGGGTCGACATGCCCCCGTCGCCTCGCTCATCAACGGTCATCCGTTGGAACATGCCTCCGAAGCGCAGCTATGTCGCTAACGCCTGTTAGCGATATCGCTGCGTTTTTCGACGAAACTGCTCCCGTGTTCATCAAGCCTCGGAACGTCTACTAGCTCGGCGGCGACGCGAAGTGTCAGATTTAATGCGGACTGAGGCGAAGTGACGCTTTTATCGCGCTCCGAGTGGAAGCAAAACTGTCACTTCGGCGGGGAGAATCGCCGTCAGCCTAGTCGATGGTAGTGATGCTTTGAATGCGGTCTACGGTTGGCGCGAGGTGGCTTTCCCGCCGCAGAGGCGACGGTAGGTTAAGCCCATGTCTGGACCGAACGTACTGTCTCGAACTGGCTGACCCAGCAACCGTAATAGCGACAATGCGCCCCCTCTGTATGCCAGCCGATGAGTCGCGGTGCACGGCTCTACGCGCATCATTCAATACGTCATCCTTAGTAATTGCCTTAATGAAAACGTCTGATGTCAAGCGCGTGGAAAGCCAACTGGCTTCGCGTCTGGAAAGTCGTACGCATGCAGCAGTACGGTTTTATCGCGAAGCGGAACAGGCACTGCTTCCCTTGCCAACAACGCCGCAGCGGGGGTTAGAAATCGGTAGTACTTGACCCAATGTGAGGCGACGCGATAGTCAGGACAGTCGGTCTCTTTAAATGGGTGAGCATTTCCCCAGAGTCTCTCCTGTTGTGCAAAGACCGATTGGGATCTCTCTTTTGCTCCCTCGCCATCGGCGACGCGAACGCCAAGCACGCAAGCGCCACAATCTTTCAGCGCCAATGAAGTGAGGGGCACTCGACCGAGGATCAGCAGTTCACGGGTGCGCAGCATATCCCGAACGGCCAGCAATGTCTCGTCATGCTGCGTGCGTCGCGAAGGCTCGATCTGACTCGGCACTTGGAACAGCTGGCCTTGCGTAACTCTAAATCTGGTTATGGCACCTGGGGCATGGATGTCATGGATTCTGTCTCCTGGCACCTTGGCCAAGTCGACGATCACCGCACCAAACACGCTGCGAAACTCGGTACCGCGCGTGGAATATACCGGGCGGTGTGTCACAGTCGTCGAGATAAACCGCTTCGCCCATCCACGTGTGTGACTCAATATTTGTTCTTCAATCGTGAGATTCGTATCTTTTTTCTCGACCAAGAATTTCCCACGATGCTCAGCCGACCGCAATTCGTTGTCGACCGCTTCCGCGGTATCGTACGGAGCGACAAGTTCTTTCCCCGCTTCTATATTTGCGGCGTCGCTCTGATTAAGACCACGGATCACATAACGGCGAACGAATAGCGTCTCGCCGCCGCGATGTGGGTATGAAATGTAATGTTGCCCTTCGAGCCCTCTTCGGCAATAGACTGGGTTTAACGTCCTGGGGGGCTGTTCGGCGTTTGTCGCAAGAGCATAACGTTCTGTGCCAGAGTAGAGCGTACCTACTTCAGAGGCACGGCCTTCGTAGTTGACTTTGATCACGACCTTATCAGGCCCGGGCTTTTCAAAAATCACTGTGCAGACTTTTTGCCCCCAAGGCCGCGGTTTACCGTCGGTCAAGGCGCTGAAATATGCGGTGACACGCGGGAGCAGCATGTCGATGCTGCCCTCGTCCTTGCCGATAGCGAGATAACCTTCCTCAAACGCTCTGAAGGGCTGAAACGTGTCCGAGGACTTTTTCAGATTCGTCGCCAGTTGGGTGTGGATGGTATCTGAGCGCTTCTTGCGGGTCGCCCTTATTCCGCTGAAAAACTTCTCCGCATGTTGCCGCGCGAGCTCCATGAATTTACCGTATTCGTCGGTCGGCGCAACAGTGGGCGCGTTAGCAGGAACATAGGTGAACTTGAATCGCATCGCCCCCCCTCTGAAATCAACTTGCTACCCTGCGGTAGCCCGCGTCTTTCTTCTGCGCGATCCCGCTGGCACCAGGATGGTTCACTGCTCGACCCCACACGATCATCCTCACGCAGCGAACTCACTGCCATGGCGCCTTGCGCCGCACGCCGGGCTTCGTCTTTAGATCCGTGCGAAGAGGTTCGTCCCGTGCTGCAAATGTTACGAGGGATAGTAGATCATGGCGGGCCCGAGGCCAAGCACCGCTTGCAATCGCAATCGACTTCTTTAGATGTCGACGCGCGCGCTGCGCTCAAGGCACGCTTCGCCTTCTTCGATCAGGTCGGCGCCCACCGCCAATACTTCGGCTAGCCTGAAGAGTAATTGGTCTCGCCACTCGTCATCTTCGGTCGACGGAGATGGCTTTGCGAGGCTCTCGATCAGAGAGTTCCCAGTTTCGAGGAAAGGATGTGCGCGGCGGAAATTCAGAACGGCCGCCTTGGCGTCGTCTGCCGCGTTCTTCAGCTCACGGATGTACGCATCGGCGCTGCCCGTCGGCGGCGAATGCATCGCCTCAGCTATCCGGGTGATTCGTGACTGTCCGCGCGAACCGAGGAGCAGCGCGCGCTGCTGGAGGTTCGCATACTGCTCTCGCAGTTCGGCTTCATTGAGCATCAGGGTGTCCGCGGGTTCCATGTTCATGGGCATCATTTTGAAGCAACTCGCTCACGGCGACTATCTGGCCTCGTTCGGATTCATGCGATTTGCATCGGCCTGTTGGCAGCGTCGGGGATGGTCGGCTGTCCGCAATCCGAAGCGCACGCTCGCCCATGGCGCGACGTGGTGAACGTTATCAATCTCGCGACAGTCATTCCTTCGATGGCGTCGCCCCACGCGCGATTTCCTAGCGCTTTCATAAAGTTGCGTGCGCGTATTGCCGATAAATCAGAGGTCGAGTTGATCGCCCACGCGTACGAACGTATGCGTGAGAGAAAGAGCAACGGTTCGGCCGGAGACTAATAGCAGAATCTAGCACTCACGTTATCTGAAGGAGATCATTTTGAAATCCTTCTTACCATAAATAAAACTACTAGGTCGGCCAATCCGCCTGACTCCTCGCCCCCACCTCCCCAACCATGTCCTCCAATGAACCAGGCCTGAATGCCAGTGAATTCGCGATGCCGCACACATGATGCAGCCGCAACTTCGCCTGACTTGGGATGCAGTCCGTTCGACGGACTACTGGCTCGCCGGTTGGCTTTCAGCAGCGTGGCTGGCAGCCTTCTCCTTCTGCTTCTTCGTCGCCTCATGATGTCCGACAGCACATCCGGCGGCTGCGCCAGCGGTGCCGTGCTTCCCGGCAACGTGGCCCGTTACCCCGCCGACAGCGGCGCCTTCCACGCACCCCACCGCCATCGAGGGCGTGGAGAAAATTGCAGAAAGCACTGGGGCAAGCGCAATAAGATGTCTGGCATTTTTCATAGTGAGTCGCCCTCCAGTGATGTCCGTGTACCCATGCCAATTCCCGCACGGGACATGCCTGAAGGCCGCGTTGCCGTTCATTACACCGGCTCATAACGCACGCGGGATCGGCCACGTGCAAGTGCTTTCGTAGACCGCAATAAAAGTGTCACCGTTGCGGCAATAATTGTGTCACTCCGTGCCGGAGAATCGACGCGGAGGCTGGGGAGCTTGCGACGGCGTATCGCCGTCGGGCACTCGCTGCTCGAACGAAGCAACTGCGGCGAGCCCCACTGCTGCCGCTCGCGGACGGCGAACTGCCGTTGCCGGCCATTTCCAGCCGCTCGCCGTCGCCTGTAGCGGGACATTCAAGCGACCGCTGAGACCTCCGTTGCAGCCGCTCCCGATCGAGGTTCGCTGCACGCTCACTATTCCGTCAAATCCTCCGGCCGCAGCTCAATTGGGCGGCCGTGAGGCGTGCGTATCACTGCCCTGCTCCATGCTTGCTTCGCAACTCGCGCCCTTTGACGCGACGAGCGACTCAAGCGCTGCAAGCCAATATCCGTAGTAGGTATCTCCGAGGTCTGGATCTCCCTTAGCCTGCGCTTCGCCGATGTGCGCGGCAAGCGCCTGCGTCCACTCTTCCCACGTGAACAGACCGCGTTCGCATAGCAAGACGGCCATCGCAAACGCTGAGGCCTCCCATGGTGCGCGAAATATCGGCTCGTCGTCGCCCACCTGGCGCAGCGAGCTGGGGAAAGGGACGCTCATGGCAACGCTTCCAGATACGGTTCCCATGCGTCGAGCGCTACGCTCATCGCGTACGGGACGTCGTCGCCCCATAGCTCGCGGCCCTCGAACACGACCGAATACAGCCATTGCGGATCCTCTCCCAGACCGTGCGCATGGCTGTCCGCAAACACATGCACACCTCGAACCCGTTCGATGCACCCGACCTTTCCTCGAGCATAGCCCGGCAAGCGGCTATGGTGTGGCGCCGGGGTCGTGCGCATGCGCACGCTCTGGCCAACCTCGAAGCGCGCCGGCGCAGTCGGCTGCCGTTCGGGGGCCCGGGACTTCGCCACGGCCGCAGGTACGTCACGCGCATGCAGCACACCCATTGCCGGCTGCGGCGGGTGCAGCATGTTGCCCGCCGCGAGTTCGTCCTCCCCGACCAAACCGCATTCGACAAGCAGCACCGCGAGCGCCTCGAACCAGGTTGCGTAGTAGGTCAGTTCGGCATACCGCGCGAGCGTTTCGCGCGCCCGCCGGGTCATGTCGACGTTGAACGCGCCAGTTGCGGCCATCGCCAACGTGAGCGCCAGCGTGCGCCCTTCCCAGTCGAAGTGAAAAACCTGGTCATCGCTGTTCCCCACCACAGGCCCGAGGCCAGGCTTTCCACCGAGATCCGCGTGCGAGACGTAAGTCATTTCGCGCTCCCAGGTAGTTTCGGGATTCCCGTGCCAATCATCGAATCGCGCGTGACCAGCGCTGAGAGTTCGTCTTCGTTCATGTGCCCGGTACCATCGGGACGTTGCGGAATGACGAGGTAGCGCACTTCTGCGGTCGAGTCCCAGACACGGATCTCCGTCGACTCAGGCAGCGTCACGCCAAACTCCCACAATACGCCGCGCGGGTCCCTGACCGCCCGCGCGCGATACGCCGCGCTCTTGTACCAGACTGGCGGCAACCCAAGCACAGGCCAGGGATAGCAACTGCAAAGCGTGCACACGACCATGTTGTGGCGTGACGCGGTGTTCTCGAGCGCAACCATGTGTCGGCCCGAGTATCCCAGTGAAGCTGGAACGCCACCTGCGCAGTGGTGCGCACGACGCTTGTCCGGATACCTGGCCAGGTCTCCTCGAAACCGTGTCCAAGCGCCTGTGCGGTTGTATCGTCCGAGTGCGCGGTATACCAGGTGATCTCGCCCTCCTTCTTCGCCGCTTCGTAGAGATCCCTGCTTCTCGGCGACATCGTTGCAGCGAGTGCCGCCGTCGACAGGGCGGATAGCGCTACCGTGGCAGCACTGGCTTTGAGGAGGTCGCGGCGGCTTACTCCTGGCTTCGACATGATGACCTCCCGACGTCACGGCCATGGATAGTCCGGTGGTGTCGACTACTCGATAAGTGCACGAATCCTTGAGGATTCATTCCCCAGCGACATATGAAATCGCCTGGAAGGTGCCCCTTTGATCCGTAGTCCGATGGCCCGGCGCAGCGTGAACACGTAGCCAACTGGATGCCGCCTGTACCCGTTACCGCCGCATATATTGATCGTGGTCTTTGTTGTTTCACGCAGCGATGAGACCGACCTGACCGTTGAAGGCGCACTAAACGGACACCATTGACGCACCCCGCGATGAATTGCACGGTAACCCCGCACCTTAAGACTAGCGGTCCCCGAATGCCATCGCCTCCATCGTTTGATGGAGATAACAAGTCTGCTGCGTCGGCCAAAACCTGCCGGTCAGCGAACGGGGAAACCTGCCATTGGAACGGCCGCAATACTCCGACTACTGCCCGACGAGGCGTGGCGAACATTTCCCAGCCTCGGTCTGGGGCATGCTTTCGAATGGGTACCTCGGTTCGCATCTGGCAGGGACCGCCTTCCGATGCGGCATTGCTTTCGTAACTCACGCCCCAGACGATTCCAGCCGCGCTGGCGAAAGGATCGAATGCGATGAAAACGTTCTCTCAGGCCACGGGTCCTCTCGTTCTTGTCGCGTTGTCCGCGTTCGGGACGACAGCGGCGAGCGGACAATCCAACATCGAGCCGGTTTCCCGGGCCGATAAGCCGGTGTACAGGGTCGGCGACAACTGGACCTACGGGCCCATCCCACCGGAGCCGGATGCACCTGAGCGGGTGATGCGCAATAGCGTCATCGAAGTAACGCCCCAACAGACCCGCTTATCCACGCTGAGTGGGACCGGGGTGGCATCCGAGATGGATTTCGACAGTACCGGCAACCTGACCGCAGATCCTGAGGACCGGTATCAGCCCGCTCGAGGCCTCATGGACTTTCCGTTGGTGGTCGGAAAAAGCTACGGCACGAACTACACTAACACGCTGCGTTCTGGCGATATATTGAGGATCTCGAATCAAGTGACCGTAGAGGCCACAGAGATCGTGCATGTGGCCGCTGGCGATTTCTTCGCATTCAGACTCGCGGAAACGGGAACTGCTCAACGGCTGAGCGCCGGCAAGCCAGCCACCGACTATCCGTTCAAGACCACCCTTTGGTATGCGCCATCCGTCAAGCGGACCATCAAGTGGGACGAGGTCGAGTATCCGGTGGGCGAACCCAAGGTTATCCATCGGTGGGAGCTTCGTAGTTACAACTTGGCACCGGTCGCGCCAGTCTCGGCTTCGGCGCCAGCTCCATAGCCGGCGGCGCACGCGTTCACCGGTTCTCTCCCTGAATGGCTGAATAGACAACCTTTATCTCGCCCCGTGTCACACAGACGCCAGCCGACGCTCAAGCAGATTGCTGTGGAAAAGCAGGTATGACGGGGCGGCTACGGAAGTTCAGCGGTCTCGGCGCCACCGATACTCGGATCGTCGCCCCCCTACTTCCGCGATCGGCCAGGAAGAGTCACTCGGCGCAACCACCGTTTGGACACTCGCGCGACTGCTTCGCTCGGTCAACGGCCCTTCGACCACTGATGATGTACGTCGCGTCGTCGGCCTGAGCCGTCCTTCGGGTGCCGCGACATATTCCTCGTTGGCGAACTGGGCGGGCGTGCCCGCCGAGCGTGTGAGATCAACGTGAGCTGGCGTGAAGGCGCTAGCGGTATAGGGAACTGCAGCGACGATTTCTGCGTTCGTTTGCGCCGGTCGTCATCAAGAGCGTAGTGGCGAGCAATGCGGAAACAGGTGCTTTCATGTTTTATCTGGTTCTGTGATCTTGCCGTAAATCGGCAAGATCTCGGCCTCAGCGCTGCGTGAGGCCGATGATTGAACGAGCATGATTGGTATGTGGCGACAGCAGCGCGCCGCCGACAGATAATGTCCCTAGTCCAGGCGCTCCAGATTGCCTGGCTCCCACTTTCGATCAAAGAACTCTTGAGTAGGACTGAAGAGTCGAAAACCTCCAAACCAGCTGTGACCCGGAATCGTTTTAATCCAGTTAGCGTGGGCCGCTGTTGGAGGCCTGGGCCCAAAGTAAAGGTCCGCCGAGCCGTCCGGGTTGGTCTTCAGATTGTCATTCGATGATATGGACGGAAATCGCTGCCCATTCTCCAGGAGCGAGCGAGTTTCGGCATCGTAGACCACGAACGACCAGTAGTTCAGCACCGGGACATTGGCGGGAACGTGCACGTGGTAGCTACGTTCACCCTCTAGCCTGTTGCCGGCTGAGTCGGCCTCGGCACCGAAATAGGCCGCCCCTTTGCCGGGCATGGCAATGAACATCGCATTGCTGGTCCCATAGGCTTTCCAGAAGTAGCTGATCTGGTGGTCGAGTGACTGGAAAGTATCCGCCTTGAACACCGGGCTTCCGCCTACCGATGTCGACCAGGTTCTGTCCGGCCACAGTCTCTTCTCAGTGGTGTAGTCATACGAGATGGTTGCCGCCATTCTCGAGGCGACTCTCGCCGCCCTGTCGAGGATGGCGCGCTGGTGCGCATCGGGCGAGAATGGCTATCCCTTCACGATCCCGATGCTCGCCGCCATTCCTCGCATCGCGAAATCTTCTGGAGCGGCGGGCTCTGCATCGATGAACTCCGCGACATTGTCGAAATAACTCGCGTTGGTGGGAAATAGCATGTCCATCGGCACGCCAGAGGCATTCGGAAACTTCATCTCTGGCGGGGCATCCTTCTTCGCAAGCGGATAGATTCGGGTTTTTTCAATTGACGCGACGCCCGGTTCAGTCTTTCCCTTGACCATAAAGCCGCGCCAGAATACGAACACGCCGTTGGTCGGCGAGCGCACGACGAAATATCCTTCAGGCAATTCCCCCTGGTAGCCAGGCGGTACGACCAGGTACTTTCCGCCGTTGCCCTGATCCGGTCCTGCAAGTCCCACATCCGTCAGAGGTCGATGCCAGGCGTCGTCCATCAATCCCTGAAGCTGCGGCGGAGCATCCACCACCGTCGGTCCGTCGGCGTTCAGATCGAGCCATGCGAAGGAATAGAGCACATCCGGATTGGCAGTCAACACGACTGTCTTCGCATCCGGGCGATCCTTCCAGACCGTCATTACGTTCGAGCCCGTACCGAACTTCAGTTCCTGGGCATGGCGCATGGAGTAAAGGCTCATGGCCGGCATCGCCCATAGATAGACCTGCACGGCGCGCTGGAAGGATAGCTCGTCATAGAGCGCTTGCTGGCTAGCTTTTGCCGGGTAACCGCCCGGCATCGGCAGGCTGGCCAACTCGTCCCAGCGGGCGGACGCGTTGCCAGTGGAGTCACCTGCAAGCGGCTGAACTGCATGCGACGCCTGCCCCGGGACAGGGGCGATAGAAACGCCGAATGCCAAAACGAATGGGAAAATCCGAAACCGCATGTTTATGTCCGAGGGGTTCTTGAGCACATCTTGCTGTTCAACCGGTTCGAGCCGACAGGATGCTGCCGTACGCTCAGCGAGAAGCCGACCATCGCACGCCGGTCGCCGGGTCCAAAGGTGGCAGTTAGCAGTCGCTCTCCGGGCTATGGCGACCGCCTCACCATGCGGCACATTCGGTCTGCGATATAGGTACCGGTCAGCGGCTGTAGGTCGGAATCGAAGAGGAGATGTACCGCACCCCGCTCTGCTGTTCGTTGATGGCGAGGTCCACCCAGCCCTTGAGTGAGTTGGCGTCCAGCATGCCTGCGTATTCGCCATTGGGCAGGAAGTTCACGTTGGCGCCATTGATCATGAAGAGGAAGTCAGTGTCTTCCATGTTGTCGGCCGGCGTGTTGAACTGGTGGATAGATCCGCCCGGTTCGAACAGGTAGCACCCGGCTGTCTGCTTTTGGTCGGGATACTCGGTGTAGTACCAGCAGCCGGACAGGGTATAGAGATGCACAACACCAGTATGGAAGTGCATTGGCAAGGTGATGCCCGGCTTGAAACGCGCGCGCATCATCCAGACACCATTGTGGGGATCGATGAACAACGGGAACACATCGACGCCCGGATGGCCGCCCAGTGACATCAGGAACGGATGCTCGTGGGTATTGATGCTCAGTAGCTTGTCTTGATGGGTAACGGATTCTGGCAGGGCCATGTTCTGTCTCGTGCGGGGTTGGTCTGGATGGCGTCGGCCTGAGGCCGTTCAATGACAGGCGTAACCGCCGTCAACAACTATCTCGGTGCCGGTCACATACACCGAGTCGTCGCTAGCAAGGAAGAGGACGGCGCCGGCAACTTCCTCCGGCGTTCCACGGCGCCTGACCGGGATCTCAGAGGTGATGCGGTCGCGCACGGCAATGGCTTCGGCATGCGTCAGACCATGCGCTCCACTTGCAAGCAGGGGCGTATCGATGTAGCCGGGATGCAGGCTGTTGACGCGTATTGCATAGCCCTGCTCAGCGCAATGCAACGCCACGGACTTGGACAGGAAGCGTACGCCGGCCTTCGACGCGCTGTAGGCAGGCATTATTGGCTCGCCGCAGATAGCGGTAATGGACGAGACATTGATGATCGAGCCGCCCTTGTGCTTCATCAGCGCGAGGCCATGCTTGCAACCGAGGAAGACACTCTTCAGGTTCACATTGATGTGCCTGTCGAAGTCGTCGGGGCTGCACTGTTCGATATTGCCCGAAATAGCGATGCCGGCATTGTTCACCAGCACGTCGAGCCGGCCCTCGGCCTCCTTGATCTGGCCTAGTACACGGAGCCAATCGGCTTCGGCCGTCACGTCGTGCTGCAGGAACGCGACATTCAGGCCGCCGCCCGTCAGTTGCTGCGCGGCTTGCTTACCCGCAACGTCGTTGATATCGGTGAAATAGACCTTGGCGCCGTCTTCCGCCAGGCGCCGGGTGAAGGCGAGGCCCATGCCCGAGGCGCCGCCGGTGATGAGCGCGATCTTGTTGCGCATTCGCATGTGCTGTGTCTTCCTTGCTTGAATTGGCCGACCCAGACTTCTGGTGAATCGGTTTGTGAACCGTTCTCCGGTCAGTGGGAACAGGGACAATCGTAGGCTTATCGGGCAGCGGGCGTTATGGCATATTCGGACGAGTAATTATCATTTTCGGACAACCTGCTGTATGCCCTCCCGCACCACTCCCAAGGCTGCAATCCCACGACGCAATACATCAACTGGCGATGTTCAATCTCGGTACTAGGACGCGGAACCGAACGTCCGAGATGGGTTGTGATTACTTAATCGACGGCGGTGAGAGTTGACATTCGTCGACGCCGGATTGCGAGTGGCCGCAATGGAACGTAAGGGTCGACGAGTGCCCTCCGCATGGCGGGAAGCCGTCACATCCACTTCCCCAAATCCGTCCCATTGCGCAATCTGCCCGCAGCCCAACAGCGCGTTGCCCATCCCGGCTTTTGCACCCGCCGGGTCCGGTTGACACAGGAAACTCGCGCCCGATGAGCGAATACGCAATTGCGATGAGTCGCCCTGATGCGGGCAATACCGACGTGCCCGGGGTGCTCAGACGGGAGGGCTGGCCCGGGAGCCGCACGTCACCCAACCAGACGGCATGACCTGTTGGGGGCGCATAACACATCCGGAGATGCCGCCGGCAAGACCGGCTCCCGTGGGGATCTGCGCGCGCCGCGAATCGGTGGGGGTAGCCGTTCAATGGGGTTTATCGTGCCAGCCAGCTTTTCAATCGCGTCAAAACGGGTTTTCTGGCGTCAGGCCTGTGCGTAATCTAAGCTTGAAATCCCGCCCTGCGCTTCTCACGGCCGGCATTTCGGACAAAACACCACAAAAGAGTCATTTCGAAACGGTTACAGTGCGACCTCTGGTCCCCCAATTGGGCGTACTCAAGCTTCGTGCCCCCCGCAATACGTCCGAGTTTTGCGCGCCGACAGCACAACTATTGCCTCACGATACGCGCCGTGTTTTTCTTGGGTCTTTTGTACGCCGACATTCGCGCGGCGCGCGGCTTATGACACCCGCACCTCCACTTCCGCGCGCGCCAGCAATCCACTGCAACGCGGCGAAAGATGCGCGAACGCGACCCGCTTGCCCGCGCGCTCGTAGCGCCCCTGCACCGCTTCGAGCGCGGCGATGGCCGAATGGTCCGCCACATGCAGATGGGCGCAGTCGATCGTGACGTGCGCGGCATCGTTCTGCGGATCGAACAGCGTCTGGAAGTGCGTGGTCGACGCGAAGAACAACGTGCCGCGCGGCACGTACACACGCTCGCCCGAAGCGGTGTCACGGGTTTCGCAGCGGAATTCGCGCGCATGCTGCCACGCAAAATTAAGCGAGGCGATTACGATGCCGCAGAGCACCGCTGTCGCGAGATCCGTGCACACAGTGATGATTGTGACCGCAACGATCACCACAGCGTCATTGCGCGGCACCTTGTGCAGCACGCGCAGCGAGCCCCACGCGAAGGTCTGCGCCGCCACCACGAACATCACGCCCACGAGCGCCGCGAGCGGAATGCGCTCGATCAGCGGCGAAAGGAACAGGATGTAGAGCAGGATCATCACGCCGCTCGTCACGCCCGAGATGCGGGCGCGGCCGCCCGAGCCGAGATTGATGACGGTCTGGCCGATCATCGCGCAGCCGCCCATCGCGCCGAACAGTCCCGAAGCGACGTTCGCCGCACCGAGCGCCACGCACTCGCGGTCGGGGCGGCCGCGCGTGGCCGTCACGTCGTCGGTGAGGTTGAGCGTGAGGAGCGTCTCCAGCAGCCCCACCATTGCCATCAGCACGGCGTAGGGCAGCACGATCTTCAGCGTGGCGAGGTCGAACGGCACGGCGGGCAGCGCAAACGTGGGCAGGCCGCCCGCAATGTGCGCCATGTCGCCGAGCGTGCGCACCGGCAGGTGCAGCAACTGCGCGGCCAGCGCCACGCCGACGATCGCCACGAGCGCGGGCGGTGCGGCCTTCGTCACGCGCGGCAGCGCGAACACGATCGCCATGGTGAGCGCAACGAGCCCCGCCATGAGCGCGAGCGCCGGGCCATGCATCCACTGCGGCCCCTGTGGGCCGGGCACCTTGAAGTGCTCGAACTGCGCGCGCGCAATGATGATCGCGAGGCCGTTGACGAACCCGAGCATCACCGGATGCGGCACCATACGGATCAGTTTGCCGAGGCGCAACGCGCCGAACACCATCATGACGATGCCGCTCAGCACGACCGTGGCGAACAGATACTGCGACCCATGCTGCACCACGAGCGCGACGATCACCACGGCCATCGATCCGGCTGCGCCCGAAATCATCCCCGGCCGGCCGCCGAACAGCGCCGTGATCGTACAGATGAAAAACGCGCCGTACAGACCCGCGAGCGGATTGACGCGCGCGACGAGCGCGAAGGCGATGCACTCCGGCACGAGCGCAAACGACGACGTGATGCCCGCGAGCAGTTCGCTACGCAGCAACGAAGAACGGAATGAGCGGCGCGAGCCGGAACGGTCGGATTCCATGAAGCGGTAGAGATTTGCGGCAGATTGGCTGGATGTCGCTACCGCGCCCCACGCGTCGCGTTGACTCGAAAGGGGGCGGGCGAAAGGTCGGTGCGCGAAGCGGCGGCGTGGCACCGCTTCGAAGAGGCCCGCGTGGGCACGCGCGCCATGATCCAGACAGACGAAAGGGCGCATCCTAGCATGCTTGCCGTAAGGTTGCCGGCGAGCGCGCGGGTTGTGGGAGGCGAACTCAGACCGTCTTGAAGAGCCGCTCGCAGACGAAATCGACGAATACGCGCAGGCGCGGCGTGAGGTGCCTGCTAGAGGGCCAGAGAATCGAGAACTGGCCCGGCGCTTCGCAGGCTTCGTCGAGCACCGTTGCGAGCGTGCCAGCCGCCAGCGCGTCGCGCACGAGGAAGTCCGGCATGTAGCCGATGCCGAAGCCTGCTTCCGCCGCGCCGCGCAACGCCTCCATGTTGTTGCAGACAAGCGCGGTACGCAATTCCGGCGGCGCTTGCTTTCCAGTGGCAAGATCCCACGGCTGTAGCTTGCCCGTCGTGGGAAACCGGTAACGCACGCACGCGTGCGCTTCGGGTTGGCTGAGTTTGCGCGGCACGCCCGAGTGCGCGAGATAGGCGAGCGCCGCGGCAAGCACGAAGCGAAACGGCCCGAGACGCCGCGCCATCAGGCTGGAATCGCTGAGTGGCCCGCTGCGGATGGCGACGTCGAAGCCCCCTTCCACGAGATCGACGAACCGATCGTTGAAGTCCAGATCGAATTCGATTTCCGGGTAGTGCTGGGCGAACTCGGGCAACGCCGGTAGCACCCCTCCACGCCGATGAGGCGCAGTGGCAGCACGACAAGCAGAACGATGTAGCAGAAGCAGGTTGCGATGGGCAGCAACTGAACGCCCACGAAGCGTGGATACCGAAAGAGCGAGAGGTCGAGCATGGAGCGCGCCAGGCGCGTTTCGATCGCGACGAACGCGCAGGCCAGCACACCGATGCGGCGAGCAAACACGCTACGAGCGATACCGCGAAATCGACGCGGGCTGGCTCATGCTCGCGCTCTCCGCGCCCATGCTCGTCGTACCGCTTGCGGCTGCCGTGCTCACTCGCTGGCTCTCGCCAGGGGTCGTCTCCGGCATTGGCCTTACCATTGCCGCCGCGGGCCTTTACGCGCTCGGACTTGCGTTGCATCGCGGCGCGAATGCGTCGGCGATCGGGCCAATGCTTGCGATCGGCACCGGCGCGGCAATGCCCTGGGGCTTGATGGACGGCCTCTCCGTGAGCATCGTGCCGAAGGAGCGCGCGGGCATGGCGACTGAGATCTTCAGCACGACGCGCGTGGCGGGTAAAGGAATTGCGCTTGCCTGCGTGAGCGCGCTGCGCGTAGCCTATGCCGATGCGTTTTCGGCTCTCCTTTCGGGGCTGGCTGCGCTGACGCTCGGCTGCGCGATAGCGGTGCTGGTGTCTCTGCGGCGCACGCGTGAGCCGGGCCCCGACACGCCTTTCGAACTGGAGGAGCACGCAGGAGCAATCATGGACGAGTGCGACAAAGCGTAACGATCGCGCCCGCGTTGTCTCACGCAGCCTCGCTACCAGAGCGCGCGCCGAATTTCGCACGGTACGCGGTCGGGCTCGTCAGCGCGATGCGTCTGAAGTGCCGCCGCATCGATTCTTCGGAACCGAATCCCGCAAGCTCGGCAATCCGTGCGATGGCGAGGCGAGGCCGAGACTCGAGCAGATCGCGCGCAACCGCCACGCGCTCACGCAAAACCCACTCATACGGCCCCATGCCCGTTGCCTCGCGAAACTGCCGTTGCAGTGTCCGTGGACTCATGGACGCCTTGGCGGCCAACGACTCGACACTGTGCTCACGTCTCGGATTCGCTCGCACCCAGTCCATCAGCTGCGCGAGGCGGCTGGCTTCATCGGGCGGCATCGGGCGGGGGACAAACTGTGCCTGTCCGCCCTCGCGATGCGGCGCGACCACGAGCCGCTGCGCCACGCGGTTGGCCACCGCAGGGCCATGATCTCGCCGCACGAGGTGAAGCAGCATGTCGAGCCCAGCAGCAGAACCCGCCGAAGTCAAGATCCGCCCTGCGTCGACGTAGAGCGCCTGCGGCTCCACGATTACACTCGGGTAACGCTGCTGCAGGCGCTCGGCGTAGCGCCAATGCGTCGTCACGCGCTTGCCATCCAGCACGCCCGCGGCCGCAAGCACGAACACACCGGAGCAGATCGAGCAAAGGCGTGCGCCGCGCGCGTAGGCCGCACTCAGCTTGTTGAGCAACGCCTTGGGCGGCAGCTCGTCCGGATCGCGCCAGCCCGGTATCACGATGGTCTGCGCCCGATCGAACATCGCGGGCGTATACGGTGCCTGCACCGTGATGCCACCGGCAGCTCGCAGCGGCCCCCGCTCGAGCGCGCACACAGCGAAGCGATACCAGTCGACGTCCAGCTCCGGCCGCTCGAGCGCGAAAAATTCCGTCACGCAGCCGAATTCAAAGGTACAGAGCCTGTCGTAGGCGAGCGCGACGACAAGATGGTTGGTCGATTTATTCATGGCGCGATGTTACCGGAGATTGGCAATCGTGCCACTAGCTTGCCATGCAGCCTGCCTCGCACAATGGATGCCACCTCAACGCGACACTCAGGAGCCGCATTCATGTCGATCGTATCCGCCATTCCTGCCGCCGGGAGCGCCGAAGCGCTCACGCATTTCAACGCCTCGCTGCGCTTCGAAACCGACTGCGCCGATGTGCGTGCAGCGCTCGCGGGCAGCGAACCACCGGGCTTCGTGCTGCTCGACGTTCGCGGTCCCGCGCTCTATGCGGCGGGCCATGTGCCGGGCGCAGTCAATCTGCCGCACGGGAAGATCGTCGCGTCGAAGCTCGCTGCATACCCCGCCGAAACGTTGTTCGTGACCTACTGCGCGGGTCCCCATTGCAATGGTGCAACGCGTGGTGCGATCCGGCTCGCGCAGTTGGGAAGACCCGTCAAGGTGATGATCGGCGGCTTAACGGGTTGGCTCGACGAAGGCTTCGAGCTGGCCGTCGAAGAGGCGGGATAAGCGCCTCCAGCGCACGTGTTTGATTTGATTTGATTCGCTCCGCTCGCCCCCAGAGCGAATCCCATCATGGCGCGCGAAATCTTCAGCGATCTCCCTGCGTTCCTCGCCATCGCGTGCGAGCGCAGCTTCACGCGCGCACCACGCGCTCACTTCGAAATCGTCGCCAAAGTGCAGATTTAAAATACGGAGTCGCTTTTCGATAAAGCCCTGGACCGCGCATGATTTCATGAAACGCGAGCGTCGAAAAACGCGTCGCGCTTACTTGCAGGGAAACGTGCCAACCAGCGCCTTGTAGATGACGGCCGCGGTGGGTTCAAGAACATGATCGAGGTTTCGCTTCATCCACGTCGTAACGGCGGCGAGCTGATCCTTACGGCTGATATCCGGCGGCACACAGTACCGTGGCCGCTGCTTGTCGATGAGGGACTGCACCAGCACGCCGTTCGTGTAGCCGCCGTAATACATGACGCAAGCCTCGAGATTCTCGGGCTTCTGGCACACGCCGAGGAAGCCATCGCCCTGATCGATCGTGGGGGCTTCGGCCTGTGCCGGGGCCGGGACCTGCGCCGCAGTCGCCGTCCGCTGGGCAGTCTGTGCAAACGGAGTCTGCGCAAGCGCGCTGCCGGCACACAGCACATTGGCGAGTACGAGTCCTGCAAGGGTGAGCTTTTTCATTTCGGGTAGAGCCTGTGTGTGCGAAAAATCCAGCCGCGCAACGGTGGCCACGCGCCGAGCGCGCAGCATAGCGTCAGACTGTTTCCGCCAGGTTGTCCCTCGTCAGCGTTTCACTTCACTGCCCCGCGCCATCCCCCGGCGGATTCGCACTCTCGCGCAAACAATCCAGCGCCAGCGCCACTGCGGCGCGGCTCACGCTGTCGCGCCGCCAGTACATGCCCACTGCGCCCGAACTGCCGAGCGGCATCGGCATGGCAAGCACGCGCAGCACGTTTAGCCGCTCGAAGCGCACGGCCGCGCGATGCGAGGCCACGCCGATCAGGCGCGTCTGGTTCAGCAGCGTCACATTGAGCATCGACGAATTCGATTCCACGGTGTGACGCGGCATGCTGCGCCCCGCTGCCGCGAGCGCCGTTTCGAGCGCCGTGCGAATGGGCGTGCCCGGCGGCCAGACGATCCACGCATACTCGAACAAATCGGGCCAGTCCAGCTTGCGGCGTTTCGCTAGCGGATGCCCGAGCCCCACGACGAAGTTCACCGGGTCGCGATAGAGCGTTTCCATTTCGAGCGTCGGGTCGACCTGCGCGTTGGCCGCGCGTCCCACGACGACATCGAGGTCCCCATGCACGAGCGCCGGCATCATGAGGTTCATCGTGCTTTCCACGAGACGCACCTGCGCGCGCGGCATCGCCTCGACGAGCCGCGCGACCGCAAGCGGCACCGTGTCCGCCGCCGAAACGCCCGACGTGCCGATAGAGATCAGCCCGCTGCCGCCTTCACGCAGCGCGTCCATGTCGTCGCGCGCGCTGTCGAGATGGCCCTCGATGCGCCGCGCGTGCTCGATCAGCGCCTCGCCATAGGGCGTGGGCCGCAGACCGCGCGCGTGGCGCTCGAACAGCGGCAAGCCGATGTCGGCCTCGAGGTCCTTGAGCCACTTGGAAAGCGCCGGCTGTGTGGTGTTGAGCGCCTCGGCCGACTGACTGAGATTGCCGGTCTGCGCCACGGAAAGCAGCATCTGCAGGTGCCGCAGACGCAGGCGATGTGTCCAGTCCATGTGCCCCCCACCAAGCTATACCCAAAAACATATGAATCAGAAGAATTCATGATTTTACTGGATATGGCTCGCTGGCTTATAAATTCGTTCAACGGCAATGCAAACGCAACGCAGCACCGACAAATACACAGGAACAAAGGAGACTCGCATGTCCAGCATGTCAGCCAACGCAGTCACGCCCGAACGCGCCGCCTACTACACGCAGATCGCGCGCAGCGGCATGTCGCCGCTCTGGGAGTCGCTGCACGCCCTCGTGCCGAAGTCGCCGCGCCCGCAGGCGCTGCCCGCCATCTGGAAGTACGCGCAACTGCGCGAACTCGTCATGCAGGCGGGCTCGGTCATCAGCGCCGAAGAGGCGATCCGGCGCGTGCTCGTGCTTGAAAACCCCGGACTGCCTGGCAAATCGAGCCTTACGCCCAATCTCTACGGCGGCCTGCAGTTGATCCTGCCCGGCGAGATCGCTCCGAGCCATCGTCATACGCAATCGGCGCTTCGCTTCATCGTCGAAGGCAAGGGCGCATGGACAGCCGTGAACGGCGAGCGCACGACCATGCATCCCGGCGACTTCATCATCACGCCCTCGTGGACGTGGCACGATCACGGCAACCCGTCCGTCGAGGAAGGCGGCGAGCCCGTGGTGTGGCTCGACGGTCTGGACATTCCACTGATCGCGCAACTCGACGCGGGCTTTGCCGAGAACTACTCCGAGGCCACGCAGCCCGTCGCGCGCCCCGAAGGCGACAGCTACGCGCGCTTCGGCCACAACATGCTGCCGATGCGACACACGGTGAACGATCCGACCTCGCCGATCTTCAGCTACCCGTACGCGCGCAGCCGCGAAGCGCTCGACACGCTTTACCGCAACGGCGACCTCGACGACTGGGACGGCGTGAAGCTGCGCTACGTGAATCCGGCCACGGGCGGCTGGCCCATGCCCACCATGGCCACCTTCATGCAGTTTTTGCCGAAGGGCTTCAAGGGCAAGACGTACCGCAGCACCGATTCGACCGTCTATTGCGTGGTGGAAGGCCGCGGCGCGGCGCGCATCGGCGAAGAGCGCTTCACGTTCGACCCGCACGACGTGTTCGTCGCGCCCTCGTGGGCGCCGGTGCAACTCGAAGCGCAAAGCGACACCGTGCTCTTCAGTTATTCCGATCGTCCTGTGCTCACCGCGCTCAATCTGCTGCGCGAGGAACGCATCGGCTAATGCCTTGACGGCGAGCGCCCGTTCGATCTGATACGAGCCCGCCCATCAATTCGCAATCCATATCAATCTAGTCACTCTCTCAAAGAGCAAACCATTATGGCATTCGTTTTTCAGCCCGAGGCGCCCGTCGCCCTTGCCGTTGCCGGCTCCACCGATCAGTTCGCCGTACGTCGCGTCTATTGCGTGGGCCGCAATTACGCCGCGCATGCGCGCGAAATGGGCTTCGACCCGGACCGCGATCCGCCCTTCTTCTTCTGCAAGCCCGATAACGCCATCGTGCCCGTTGCCTATGGCGAAACGCTCGAATTGCCGTATCCCGCGCAAACGCAGAACTACCACTACGAGGCCGAACTCGTGGCGGTGATCGGCAAGGCAGGCTCGGACATCGCCGAGGACGATGCGCTCTCGCACGTGTGGGGCTACGCCGTGGGCCTCGACATGACGCGCCGCGACCTGCAGATGAAGATGCGCGAAATGGGCCGCCCCTGGGAGATCGGCAAGGCGTTCGATCTTTCCGCGCCGGTGGGGCCCGTGCATCCGGCCAGCGTCGCCGGCCACTTTGAAAACGCGAGCCTGTGGCTCACCGTGAACGGCGAAACGAAGCAAAAGAGCGATGTTTCGCACCTGATCTGGTCGGTTGCCGAAACGGTTTCGTATCTCTCGAAGTTCTTCCGCCTCGAACCGGGCGATGTGATCTTCACCGGCACGCCCGAAGGCGTGGGCCCGGTGAAAGCGGGCGACACCATGAGGGTAGGCGTCGAGCGCCTGGGCGAGCTGACCGTCAAGGTGGATTGAGCTGCATCCGTTCTACAGGAAAGTCCATCGTGCAGCTCTACAGCTTCTTCAATAGCTCGACTTCGTACCGCGTGCGCATCGCATTGCGGCTCAAGGGCGTCGAGCATGAATATCTCGGCGTCAACATCCGCACCGGCGAGCATCGCGCACCGAACTACGTCGAGCACATCAACGCTTCGGCGGCGGTGCCGGCGATCGTCGAAGGCGACTTCCATCTGGGCCAGTCGCTCGCCATCATCGACTGGCTCGACGCGCGCTATCCCGAGCCGCGCTTGATTCCGGCAGAGCCGCAAGCGCGTGCGCGCGTGCTCGAACTCGCCTACCTGATTGGCTGCGATATCCACCCTGTCAACAACCTGCGCGTGCTCAAGTATCTGCAGGATGTGCTGGAAGTATCGCCAGAACAGAAAAGCGCGTGGTATCGCCACTGGATCGCAGAAGGCATGGCTAGCGTCGAACGCCTGCTCGCGCAAGCCGCAACGTCGCACGATGGACCGTGGTGCTTCGGCGCTGCGCCGACACTCGCCGACTGCTGCCTCGTGCCGCAAATCGCCAATGCGCTGCGCATGGGCTGCGACCTCTTAGCGTACGAACGCAGCATGGCTGTTTATCGGCACGCCAGTGAGCATCCCGCATTCGCTGCGGCTGAGCCGCAGCGTCAGCCCGATTACACCACCTAGCAACGCGCCTCAAACAAGTCATTCAGGAGACAAGACATGCATACCTCAAACGCCACCCGCAGCGCGATCGTGGTAGGCGGCGGCATCGGTGGACTTGCCGCGGCGCTCGCGCTCGCGCGGGCCAACGTCCGCGTGCTGCTGCTCGAGCAAGCCCCGCAGATCGGCGAGATCGGCGCGGGAATCCAGCTCGGGCCCAATGCGTTCACGGCGCTCGACGCGCTCGGCGCGGGCGAAGCGGCGCGCAATCGCGCGGTGTTCACCGATTCGCTAACGCTCATGGACGCGACCAACGCCAAGCCCGTCGCACGCATCGAAACGAGCGAACGCTTTCGCGAGCGCTTTGGCAATCCGTATGGCGTGATTCATCGCGCGGACATTCATCTGTCGATTCTCGAAGCCGTCAAGGACAACCCACTCATCCAGTTCCGCACCGACACGCAAATCATGTCGCTCGAACACAACGAGCGAGGCGCAACCGTGATCGACCAGCATGGCGAGCGCTACAGCGCTGACGCTGTGATCGGCTGCGACGGTGTGAAGTCCGCGGTGCGCGCGGCGCTGATCGGCGACGAGCCGCGCGTGACGGGCCACGTGGTCTACCGCGCCGTGGTGGACGTGGACAACATGCCGAAGGATCTGCAGATCAACGCGCCCGTGGTGTGGGCGGGGCCGCACTGCCACCTCGTACACTACCCGCTGCGCGGTGGCCGGCAGTACAACCTCGTCGTGACCTTCCACAGCCGTGAGCAGGAAGTCTGGGGCGTGCGTGACGGCAGCAAGGAAGAAGTCCTTTCGTACTTCGAAGGCGTTCACGCGTTGCCGCGCCAGATGCTCGACCGGCCCACATCGTGGAAGCGTTGGGCCACGGCCGACCGCGACCCTGTCGAACAATGGAGCTTTGGGTGCGCCACGATACTCGGCGACGCCGCGCACCCGATGACGCAGTACATGGCGCAGGGCGCCTGCCAGGCGCTCGAAGACGCGGTCACACTGGGCGTTGCCGTCAAGGCGGCCGATGGCGATTTCGTCGAGGCATTCAAGCGCTATGAAGCGGCGCGCATTCCGCGCACGGCACGCGTACTCTACTCCGCGCGCGAAATGGGCCGCATCTACCACGCGAAGGGCGTGGACCGTCTGGTGCGCAACGCGCTGTGGGTGGGGCGCAGCCAGGACGAGTTCTACGACTCGCTGCAATGGCTCTACGGGTGGCGCGCCGGGAACTGCCTCGAAACCGGCGCGGTGTGACAGCTAGCGCGCGAAGTACATGTCGTGAAGCTCATCTACGTTCACGTCCTTCGCGCGCGCCGCGAACGTGACCTTGCCGCCCTGCATCAGATACACCTGATCGGCGAGGCGCAACGCCATATTGGTGTTCTGCTCCACCAGTACGATGGTCCGCCCCGCCGCCTTGACACGATCGAGAATCGCGAACACTTCCTGCACCATGACGGGCGCGAGGCCAAGCGAAGGCTCGTCGATCAGCATGAGCTGCGGCGAGGACATGAGCCCGCGCCCGAGCGCCAGCATCTGCGCCTGTCCCCCCGATAGCGTGCCCGCCGGCAGCGCCCGGCGCTCCTTGAGCAGCGGAAACAGCGCGTAGACCTCTTCGAGCTGCGATTTCGCCCCAGCGCGCCGCGTCTTTGCGAACGCGCCCAGCATCAGATTCTCCTCGATCGACATGTCGCGGAAGATCATGCGGCCTTCGGGCACCATCGCAATACCGCGCTGCGCCATGTCCCAGGTCGGCACGCCCGCGAGCGGCGCGCCGTCGAAGGTGATCTGACCGCGCTCCAGCGGCACGAGCCCCATGATCGCGCGCAGCAGTGTGGTCTTGCCTGCGCCGTTCGGGCCCACGATGGTCGTGACCTCGCCGGCCGCGATATCAAGCGAAACGTCCCACAACACGTTGATCGCGCCATAGCCGGCGCGGGCGCTGCTAACCTCAAGCATGGGCGGCCTCCCCCGTATAGCTGCGCACGACTTCGGGATCGCGGAACACTTCGGCGGGCGGGCCATCGGCGATCAGCTTGCCGAAGTTGAGCACGCACACGCGGCGGCACAGGTTCATCACGGTTTCGATATCGTGCTCGATGATCAGGATGCCTACATTGTATTGTTCATGCACCGCCAGCAGCGTTTGCATGAAGCGGCGCTTGGTAGCCGTCTCCAGGCCGCCCAGAACCTCGTCCAGCAACAGCAGCTTCGGCCCCGTGGCAAGCGCCTTCGCCACTTCGAGCGCCTTGAGTTCGGTCAGCGCGAGTTCCGTGGCCGCGTCGCGCTGCGCCTTGGCTTCGAGACCCAGGAACGCGAGGATTTCGTCGATGCGCGCCTCGTCGACGCGCCCCGTGCCGAAGCGTTGCGCGACGATCAGGTTCTCGCGCACCGTGAGTTCGTGCATGGGCTGCGGCACCTGGAACGTGCGCCCGATGCCAAGGCGCGCGCGCCGATAGAGCGGCGATTTCAACAGATCCACCTCACCGAAGCGGATCGAACCGCTCGTGGGCCGCACGAGCCCTGAAATCGCGTTGAAGAGCGTCGTCTTGCCTGCGCCGTTCGGGCCCACCAACCCCACCACGTCGCGCGTGCCGAGCGACAACGACACCCCATTGACTGCCGTGATACCGCCAAAACGGATCGATACATCCTGCAAGCGCAGCTCCGCTGCCTGTTCAGCTTGCTGCATAAACACCTCGCCGGGTACGTTTGAAACGCAATGCGGTCAGACCCGCGGGGCTCACGATGATCATCGCCACGAGCAAGATGCCCAGCACGATCTGGTGCCCCGTTGGCAGCAGGCTCTTGAGCACGAGTTGATCCACCAGATAAACCGTCACCGCGCCCACCAGCGGCCCGAGTATGGTGCGATAGCCGCCGCAGATCGCCGCGATGATCGGCACGACAGCCCAGCTCGCATTGAACGCGTAATCGGGCTCGAGAAAGTTGATGTAGTGCGCGTTGAATGCACCAACGAGCCCCGTCATCAGCGCCGAGAGCATCAGCATGGCGAGTTTGAGCATCACACTGTTCACGCCCACCACGCGCGTGGCGTCCTCCGACTCGTGCATTGCACGCAGCGCGAGTCCTACATGGCTGCCGCGCAGCCGCGCGTAGATCGCGGCGAACATGAGCACGAGCGTGAGCACGACGAGATAGCCGCCGCTCTTGCTGCCGAAGTCGAAGCCCGCCACCTTCGGCAACCCCGGAATGCTGGAGAGACCGCTCGCGCCACCGGTGAGATCGGACCATTCGGTCGCGATGATGCGGAAGATCTGCGCATAGGCGAGGATAGCGAGCGCGAAGTACGGCCCCTTCAGGCGCAGCGCGGGCGCCATGGCGAGCGAGGCGGTGGCCGCTCCCACGCCGCCCGCGAGCATCGCGGGAAACACGGGCCAGCCGGCCTTCAGCGTGAGGAGTGCGGAGATATACGAACCTACGCCAAAAAACGCGGCGTGCCCAAAGCTCACCATGCCGCCGAGGTTGCCGAGCAGCGCCCACGCCAGCGCCACGCCCGCGATCGTGAGCGAGGCCACCGCGAGACTCATGAGGTACAGGTTCTGTCCGAACACGAGCGGCACGCCCGCGTAAAGTACAGCCAGCGCCACGGCGAGCACAGCCACGCGTGGGCCCGACCAGGCCGTTGTGGTTTTCAATATCGACATCGATCTCATCCCCTTCGTTTTGCCACGCCGAACAAGCCGTTCGGCAGCACGTAGAGCACGAGCAGAAACAGCAACATGCCCGCGAGTTCCTGCAGCGCCGAACTGGCGAGCGTGACGGTGAGCGCCTCGGTAATGCCGAGCAGCATCGCGCCCGCCAGCACGCCCGGAATCGAGCCCACGCCGGCGAGCACGGTGATGATGAACGCCTTGACGGTAAGCGCCTCGCCAATGGAAGGCTGGATCGCGCTCGACGCGTAGATCGACACGCCCGCGCACGAGGCGAGCAGCCCCGCGACGACGAACGAGATCAGTTCGGTCTTGCGCGGGTCGATGCCCATCAGGCGCGCCGCGTCTCGGTTGCTGGAGATCGCGCGCACGGCGCGGCCATACCAGGAGCGCGAGAGCCACCACCAGAGCGCAAGCATCAGCGCGACGCTGATACCGAACGAGAGCACTTCGCTGCGCATGGAAAGCAGGTTGCCGAGCATCACGCTGTCCTGCAGCCAGGCGCTGCCGGTCGAGCGCACGTCGGCGCCCCAGCCTAGCAGCACGGCATTGGTCAGCACGATGCCGATGCCGTAGGTGAGGATCAGCGAGTTCAGCTCACGGTCGCGCTTGATGCGGCTCACGAGATACCACGCCGCAGCCGCAGCCGCGCATACCACGGGAATCGCCACCGGAATCGCGAACACGGGATTGAGGCCGAGCTTTGTCTCGAACGTATAGGCGATATAGGCGGCAAGCAGCACGAGTTCGCCGTGCGCGAGATTGATGATGCGCATCGAGCCGAACACCAGCGCGAGCCCCAGCGCGACGAGCGCATAGGCGCCGCCCACGAGCACGCCCGAATACAGCGATTGCAGTAACAGGTCCGTCATCGCGACTCCTTCTTCGTTGCGCGCGCAATTACCACGGCAGCGCGGGGTAGTTCAGCTTGCCCGTGGCGCGCTCCTTCGGCCACACGAGCACGATGCGATTGCCCTGGATCTGCGCCATGTTGTTCAGGAACGCGGGGTTGTCGCCGTTCGGCGCGAAGCTCACCTTGCCGATCAGCGTGTCATGCGGCTTCGCGCGCAGTTCGGTCGCAATGCCGTCCTGCTTGAGCGTACCCGCGTCGGCGGCGCGCGACATGGCGTCGAACAGGAGACGCGACTGCACGTAGGCGAATTCGGCCAGATAGTCGGGTTCCTTGTGATACGCAGCCTGATAGGCCTGCACGAAGGCCTTGCCGTCCGCCGTGCCGAAGTCCGCGGGGTACGGCAGCATCGCGCAGCCGATCACGTTGCTCACGAGGTCGGGATAGTCGGTGGTCATCTTCGGCGTGACGATGGACCATGCGCCCATCACGGCTTTCAATTGCGGCCGCAATACCTTGGCGGCGCGCAGAATGCCGATATAGTCGTTCTCGTAAGCGATCATCAGCAGAACTTCGGGTTTGTCCTGCAAGCGCACCTTGTTCACGAGCGGCTTGAAGTCCGTCATCGCCGGGTCGAACGCGTGCACGGTCACGGTCAGCCCCTGCGCGCGCAGTTGCGTGGAAACCTCGTTGCTGAGATCGGTGGTGGCCTGCTTCGTCGACGCGAGAATCGAGACCGACTTCACGCCCATGGCGTTCAACTGCCCCACCACGGCCTTCGAGTAACCCGATGCGGGCCCGATGCGGAAAAAGTGCTTGAGGCCGCGCGAGGTCATCGCGCTGTCCACGGCACCCGAGGTGATATAGACGATGCCGGCCTTGTCAGCCGCTTCCGAAGCCGGACTCACCGAATTGGAGCCGTAGCCGCCCGTAATGGCGAGCACACCTTGCGAGGCGAGCTTTTCCACCGCGGAAACGGCTTTCGCGGGCTGCGCCTCGTCGTCGACCACGGTGAGCGCGACTTGATGTTTCCCGCTGCCCTTGTTGAAGAGATCGGCGGCGAGGCGTATGCCTTCGAGCTGCGCGTTGCCTGCGCGCGCCATCGAGCCGGTGAGCGGCAACTCCACGCCTACCGGCAGCGTGTCGGCAAATGCGGCGGGCGTGTGGGCTAGCAGCGCACAGGCGCTCGCCGCGCCCGCGCCGATGCGAAAGAGCGCGCGCACGAGGGCGCGCGGCTTGCTGCGAGTAGCGAAGCGGACCATCGAACCTCCAAACCTTAGTCTCGGTGACAGGTAGCGGCGCCGTTCAAACGCAGCGCTCGCCTTGTTTCGTTGTTCTATGTTTTTGCTACCACGGCACGCCCGGATACACCGGTTTCGCCGTCGCGTAATTTGCGGGCCATACGAGCGCGAGCTTGCCGTCGTGCGCGAACTGGCCCATGTGCGCCACGTAGTTCGCGTTGTCGCCGCGTGCGTCGAACGCCACCTTGCCGAGGAACGTGTCGTCGCGCCGGGTGGCGCGCAGCGTGTCGGCAAGTCCGCCCTTGTCGAGCGTGCCGGCTTTCTGCGCGGATGCGATCGCGTCGAACAGCAGTTGCGCGTAGACGAACGACGTCTGCGACTGATAGTTCGAGCTGGTCTTGAAGAGCCGCTGGTAGGTATCGGAGAAGTCGCGCTGGTCCGCCGAGCGGTAGTCAGCCGGCGAGGACAGCACGGTCGCGCCGTACACGTTCGGCACGAGGTCGGGGAACGACTGTGCCATCTTCGGGCTCGCGAACGCCCACGGCGCCGCTATCGCCTTCAGGTCGGGCTTGAGCACGCGCGAGGCGCGCAGAATGCCCACGTAGTCGTTTTCATAGCCGAGCATCGCCATGGCGTCGGGCTTGTCCTGCAGCTTGATCTTGTTGATGAGCGGCTTGAAGTCGCTGATCGAGGGATCGTAGGCATGGGGGAAAGTCTTCACGCCCTGCGCCTTGAGCGCCGTGTCGAGCTGCCTCGCGAGGTCGCTCGTCGCGTCCTTCGTCGAGTAGACGATCGCCACCGACTTCACGCCCAGCGTGTTGAAGAGGCCCACCATGCCCTTCGTGTAGCCGGGCGTATTGCTCACGCGAAAGAAGTTCTTCAGGCCGCGCGTGACCATGTCGTCGCTGGTGCCGCCCGAGGTCACGTAGACGAGTCCGGCCTTGCTCGCGGCCTCCGACGCCGGGCCGGCGCAGTTCGAATTGGCTGCGCCCGCAATCGCGACCACGTGCTGCGAGGCGAGCTGCTCGACGGCGGCTACGGCCTTGGCCGGGTTCGATTCGTCGTCCACGGCGACGAGGGTGATCTTGTCCTGCGGATGGCGCCGGTTGTAGATGTCGGCCGCCACCTGGATGCCGCGGTACATTTCGGTGCCCGCCTGGGCGAGCGCGCCGGTGAGCGGCAGTTCCACGCCCACGCGCCATTCGGTGGCGTGCGCGAGCGACGGCGCGAGTGCGATGGCCAACGCCGCCGCCAGCGCGCCGCGCACGCGCGTCTGTGCGGGCCGCACGCTTGCGGGTTTGCCGATGCTCGCGTGCTGCGCGCGCGTCTTGAGTCGCGTCATGTCTCCTCCTTTGCCTTCGGGGGCTTTTGTGTACTTTGGAGTGTTGCTGCGCGGCGGCGGCCTGATTCGGTTGTGCGCGCCACTGGACAGGTGCCAGTGTGGTTCAGGCGCACGAGGCCAACAATTCGTTTTCGGGAAAGCGGGCGTTCGGCTGGCTGGAAGTCGGCATTTGTCCCGATACCTGGGCACGTGCGGCGTGCGGCATGCGGACGCCGCGAGCAAGGGCGAAAAAAAACCGCTGCACTCGGGCAGCGGTCATTGGGAACGGCTCGGCACACCGCCCTCGCGATGCGCCATCGAACGTACGGTCTACGATGCGCTCAGGCCGGCGCGTTTTCGGTGCTCAGCTTCGAGACCATGCCGGTCTTGGCGTCGTAGGCATAGCCCTGCTGCTCGAGATGAGCGCTGACCGCTTCGACGACCACTTGCTGCTGGGCCTCCTTGCGCAGCAGTTCATGCTCCGGCGCGACCTGGCCCAGCTCGGCGGCGAGGCGGCGGCTCAGTGAGGCCTCGCCGGCGCTGCGGGCAAGGCCCACGATCGCCTTTTCGTTGGCCTGGGCCAGTTGCTGCTTCAGACCGTTCGCATACTCGGACCAACGCTTGATGTTCTCACGCGCATCGGTAATCGCGGCGGCGTGCGTTGCCGTCTCACGGGCAAGCTGGGCCTTCAGCGCCTCGACTTCTTCCGGGTCGGCGGCGGCGGCCTGTGCCTCGGCTGCGCCCTCGGCCGCTTCGCTCGACGCCGCGGCATCGGCAAACTCGCCCATTTCGGCCAGTTCGGTCGCGCGCTGCTGCGCGGCTTCGGCGCGCTTCTGCGCCTCGGACAAGCTGGCCGACAGACGTGCGATTTCGGAAGCGTCGGCCGTGCGCTCGTCGTTCAGGCTGGCGAGCTGCTGCTGGGTGTTTTGCAGTTCGGTTGCGGCGGCGTCGCGTTCGGCCTGCGCACCGGCGACCTGCTCGCGCTGGGCCGCGTGGGCTTCCTGCTCGGCCTGCAATGCCGCGCGAATGGCTTCCAGTTCGCCTTCGAGCTTCGCAACGGCTTCCGCATGAGCAGCGTCCAGCGCGGCGCGCTGCGCTTCGTCATGTTCGGTCGAGGCGGCAGGCTCGGCTTGCTCCGCCTGCTCGGCCGGCTCTGCGGCTGCGGCGGCCTCGCTCGCATGCGCCTCGCGCTCGGCTGCCAGTTCGGCGAGCGCGCGCTCCAGTTCTGCCTCGAGGGTCGAGACGCGCTCCGCCAGCTCCTCGGCGCGCTGTTCCGCTGCCTCGGCGCGCTGCATCGCGCTCGCGATGTCTTCCTCCAGACCCGACCCGGCATCGGTCTTCGTCTCGTAGGCTCGCGTCATCTTGTCCAGCTGGACTTGCAGGGCGTCGAGTTCCTGGACGGTGGTTTGCAGCTCTTCGAGCGCGTTGTCGCGTTCGTTGCAGGCGTCCTCGACGCGCTCGCGCATCGACAGCAGGCGGCGCGCCACGGCGCGCTCGGCCTCGTCCTGCGCCGAGGTCCACAGACGGTCGAGCGCGTCGCGCATCGTGTCCGTCACGGTTTCCGGCAAAGCCGGGCGTTCCGCGACCTGCTGCGCGCGCGGCGCGCGCTCTTCGCGCCACTTGCGCAGCGACGCAGCGACTGCGACCACCGAGCCGGTATGAACTTCGGACCAGATGGCCATGGGAGAAACCTTCTGGCCCTCGTCGGCCATCCGTTCCGCGATTTCAGCAACCAGTTCGTCCGTGATCGTAATGCTGCTTGACATATCTGCCTCGAGAAAGTGCGAGCCCACCCCGCGTTTCTGGAGATTGTCGGCCAACCTCCCCCCGGTTAATCGATGGAAAAGCCGGGTTTAAGGGGGGGTGTTCATGGAATTGCGCTCACCGGCGCGCTTCGCGTCAAACCGGTGCCGCAGCCCAGACCGGCGCCGATTGGGACCTGGCAGCGCCCGAGGCGGCATAGGCCGGGAGCCGGATGAGCCGCGCCCACGCGCAAGATCGACACCAGTTCCTTCGGGTTGGAGGCCCCCGCCGCGCACTGCCCGGCGGCGGTGGCTTCCTCAACGAACGCGGCATTCTGCTGCGTCACCTCGTCCATTTGCGTGACGGCCCCGGTTCACCTGCTCGATGCCCTTGTGCTGACCTGGCTCGCAGGGTATCCCGCCCAGCAACCCAGCGCCTGAAGTGCCTTGTAATTGCGCAACCCTACCTCCTGAACTCAATCAATTCAGGTCTCGAGTTGCGCAATCTCTCCCTAAAGCTCCGCGGTTTTCCGCGATGAACCTTTTTTGAAGGGCCGTGGAACAAACGTTCAATGTCTCTAAGTGACAGATCGAGAGGAAAAAGGCGAACATAACTTCGTTATCCGAATCATGTATCCCGTTAGACAAATGGCCGCCTCATCATTCGGCAGCCATAGTGGGATAGGCAAGCCGGGTTATGCCACCGGCTTTGAAAACGCCAACGTGCTGGGCCCCGCATACCCAAGCAGCGCCGACACTTCCGCCGCGCCACGCGCGATCAGCGCCTTGAAGCGCTCCATGCCCGGTACGCCGCGGCTCACCGGCGTGCCCATCACGAGCGCCGCGATCACCGCGCCCGACTCGTCGCGTATCGGCGCGGCAAAGCCCACTACGTCGGCGGAACTTTGCTCGACCGTGGCGGCCACGCCGGTCTCGGCCACTTCCTTGAGGAGCGCCTTCAGCTCGCGCTTTTGCGTGCGCGTGGCAGACGTGTGGGCTCGCAACTCGGCTGTGCGGAAATACTCGGTCTGCTGCGCCTCGCTCATCGCGGCCAGCAACACGCGCCCGCCCGAGGAGGAAAAGAGTTCGCGCCGCTCGCCTATGCCCGCAATGAAGCGGATCGCGTTGCGGCTCTGCGCCGACATCACATAGACCATGGAAGGCCGGTCGCTCGCGAGCTGGCCGATCAGGATCGTTTCGCCCGCCTCGAGCGCCAGGCGCTCCATCACCGGGCGTGCGATTTCGGGAAAGCGCCGCTGCGCGACGATGGCCGCACCGAGCTTGAACGCTTCTACGCCGAGCGCGTATTTGCCGCCGTCATGCGTGAGATAGTGCGCGTGCGTGAGCGCGCGAAGCAGCGCGAGAAGGCTCGTTTTCGGCGTGGCGCTCAAGTCCGCGAGTTCGGTGAGCGTGGCGCCCTGCGGATGGTCGGCGAGAATGCGCAGCACCTGCACGATGCGCGTAGTGGCCCGCGGCCCGGGCGACGCGGTGGATTCGGTGCCCGGATCACGGTCTTCGGGGTGGTGCGCCATGGATCGATCGACTGTTGAACGGTGCGAAAAATTATACATGGCGCCCTGCTCCCGAAAGGGATGCGAACCGACGGTGACGGTATGGCCGGTGCGTGTTCAAACGGCTTCCTCATGCTCGCCGCTCGTTTGTACTCGCGCGCTTGCGCCGATCGCCCCGCTCGCGGACAGCGCCTCGATGCGCGCGGCATCGAACCCGAGCAGGTCGTCGAGCAGGGTGCGCGTGTGCTCGCCGAGCAAGGGCGGCGGCACGTCGTATCGCACGGGAGTGGCCGATAAGCGCAGCGGACTCGCCACGCTCGGCGACGTGCCCGCCAGCGGATGCGCAATGCGGCGCACGGTCTCACGCGCACGCGCGTGCTCGGAGCCGAACGCCTGCGCCACGTCGTTGATCGGCCCGCACGGCACGCCGCACGCCTCGAGCGCGTCGATCCACGCGTCGCGCGTGCGCGTGCGGAACGCCTTTTCGAGCACCGGCAACAGCAGCGCGCGATTCACGCTGCGCGCGCTGTTGGTGGCAAAGCGCGGGTCCGCCGCGAGTTCGTTCAGATCCATCGCGCCGCACAGCGACCGGAACTGGCTGTCGTTGCCGCACGCGAGAATCAGATGGCCGTCGCTGGCCGCGAAGGTCTGGTACGGCACCACGTTGGGATGCGCGTTGCCCAGGCGCCGCGGCACCTCGTCCGAGCAGAGGTAGTTCATCGACTGGTTCGCGAGCATCGCCAGCTGGCAGTCGAGCAGCGCAATGTCGATGTGCTGGCCAAGGCCGCTGCGCTGCCGCTCGATCACGGCAGCGAGCACGCCCGTTGTCGCGTACATGCCGGCCATGAGATCCGTGACCGCCACGCCGACTTTTTGCGGACCGCCGCCGGGTGTCTCGTCGGGCTCGCCCGTCACGCTCATGAGGCCGCCCATGCCCTGAATGAGGAAGTCGTATCCGGCGCGGTGCGCAAGCGGGCCGCTCTGACCGAACCCCGTGACCGAGCAGTAGATGAGCGCGGGATTGAGCGCCGCGAGGCTTTCATAGTCGAGCCCGTACTTCTTCAGGCCGCCCACCTTGAAGTTCTCCACCAGCACGTCGCACTGACGCGCAAGTTCGCGGATCAGCGCGGCGCCTTCGGGCGCGGCAATGTCGACCGCCATCGAAAGCTTGCCTCGGTTCGCACACTGGTAATACGCGCTCTCCACCGTGTCGCGGCCAGCTTCGTCGCGCAGATAGGGAGGCCCCCACGAACGCGTTTCGTCACCCGTGCCGGGCCGTTCGATCTTGATCACCTGCGCGCCGAGATCGGCGAGATTCTGCGTGCACCACGGCCCTGCCAGCACGCGGGAAAGATCGAGCACCCGTATGCCTTCCAGCGGGCGGCCGCGCGGTTGCTGTGCTTCCTGTCGTGCCTGCGTTTTCATTGACTGCGATGCCGGTGCTTCTCTCGTCTGCTGCTGCATGTGAAATGACCTCTGCCTGGATTGCGGAACTACACGTTCGTGCGCTGCGCGTGCGCCATGCTCATTCGAGCGGCTTGCCCACCGTTTCGGGCATGCGCCAGTAAGCAAAAAGACTCACGGCCGCGCCTGCGCACACGTAGGCGAGAAACCAGCCTTCGCGCTGCTGCGATTGCAGCCAGGTCATGAGATACGGCGTGGTGCCGCCGAGCAACGCGACCACGAGGTTGTACGCGGCGCCAATACCGATGCCGCGCACCGCGGTCGAAAACAGCTCGGCCATGATCGCGGGCGCGATAGCCGAATAGAGTCCATAAGTCAGCAGGCCGAAGCATTCTACGAGCAGCATCGATGTCATGCTCGGCCCGATCGAGCGCACCACCGGATACAGGAACACGAGATAGGCCACCGCGAACACCATCAATTGCGGACGCCGCCCGAACCGATCCGACAACGCGCCGAAAAATGGCTGCGCGACCATGAAGATGGCAATGCTCAGCGTGCTCGCCAAAAACGCGTCGGCCGGCGTCGCGCCCGCGTGGCGGATCGCGTAGATCGGCATGAAGCTGATGAAGAGGTAGAAGCTGAACGCACCCAGCACGCTGATGCCCACGAGGCGCAGGACCGCTGTGCGATGTTGCGTCCACGTCCACCACAGCGAGCGGCGCTCGATGCGGCCCGAACGGCGCAGTTGCTCGAACGCGTGCGTTTCGCCCACGTTGCGGCGCATCCAGAAGCCCGCGAGCGAGCCGCAGCCGCCAATGAAGAACGGAATACGCCAGCCCCACGCCACGAGCGCTTCCTTCGACATCACGTTCGTCATCACGACGGCAAGCCCGGAAGCGAGCAGCAGGCCCGCCGCGATGCTGAAGAACAGGAAGCTCCCATACAGCCCGCGGCGCTTCGCGGGCGCGGATTCCGCGAGGAACGTGGTGGCCGCGCCGTACTCGCCGCCGACCGAGAGGCCCTGCACCATGCGCAGCACCGTCATGAGCACCGGCGCGAGCACGCCGATCGTCGCGTAGGTGGGCAGCACGGAGATCAACAGCGAGGAGCCCGCCATCATCATGATGGTGAGTGTGAGCGCGGCGCGCCGCCCGAAGCGGTCTGAAAAGCCGCCGATCACCCAGCCGCCCAGCGGCCGCATGAAGAAGCCCACGGCGAACACGGCAAAGGTCGCGAGCAGCGAGGCGGTGTCGTTCTCCGCGGGAAAGAACTGTTTGCCGAAGTAGATCGCGAAGGTCGTGTACACCGACCAGTCGAACCACTCCACCACGTTGCCGACGCTGCCGGCGAATATGACGCTGGCCGTGCGGCGCGGCGCCGCTTCGGCCGCCGCGCCTGCCTGCGCGATCTCGGGGTTGGCGTTCATCCAGCTTGTCTCCTTGATTCCTGTTTTCAGGTTTATTCGAATCGTTCTGGCTGCTGGGCCGGCAAAAACCGACCTCGGTTCCGAATGTAGCACCGGATTCCGAATACCGAACAAAAGCTGCGCCTGGCGTATACCCTCGAAGCGCCGACTTTTTGATCTATTTTTCTTTATAAACAATAGCTTACCGTGTCACCCCGGCCAGACAACCCTGTTCCAATATTCGAACGGTGTTGCCGATATCGAAACGCGATTCTAGAATCGGAACACGATACCGGCGCAGCGCGCCATCCCACACCGGAGGAAGACAGGCATGACGACACATGAAAACGCCCAACTGCTCGGACGCGGTTTCTACTGGCAGGAACTGCAAGCGGGTCAGCGCTTTCGCACGTTCCGACGTACGGTCACGGAAACCGATCTGGTCAATTTCATTTCGGCTACCGGCATGCTGGAGGCGATCTTCATCGACGCGCATTTCGAACACGGCGCCATGAGCGGCCGCCCCGTGCCGGGCGCGCTCACGAGCGGCCTGATCGAAGGCTTGCTATTCCAGACTATGGTGCAAGGCACCGGGCTCGCCATGCTCGAGTTCTCGATGAAGGCGCACGCGCCGGTGCTCGTCAACGACACGATCTACGGCGTGGTGGAAGTCGAGGAAGTGAAGCCCACCTCGAAGCACAATCGCGCCGTGGTGACGAGCCGCGTCGAAGTGCTCAACCAGCGCGACGAACTCGTGCTCTCGTACACGGTCAAGCGCATGCTCGCCGGCCGCCCCGAATGAGCGCGCAAGCGCCTGATGACTTCGCACTGCCAGGAACTGCGCTGTAAAGCGCAGCACGTTATGAACGACCCTTTCGCACTCAGAACGATTCCCCCCGAAGACGAAGCCTTGCGCGCACCGGTGCGCGCATTTCTCGCTGAAGCGCTCAAAGGCGTGCCGCCCGCCGTGCGCGCGCGTTCGTGGCTCGGTTTCGACGCCGACTTCAGCCGCCAGCTCGCGGCGCATGGCTGGTTGGGCCTCACGCTGCCGCGCGCATATGGCGGAGGCGGTCGCAGTCCATTCGCGCGTTTCGTGCTCGTGGAAGAACTGCTTGCGGCCGGCGCGCCGGTTTCGGCTCACTGGATCGCCGACCGCCAGAGCGGCCCGCTCATCGCCCGCTACGGCACCGAGGAGCAGAAAGCGTTTTATTTGCCGCGTATCTGCACGGCCGAGGCATTTTTCTGCATCGGCATGAGCGAGCCGAACGCGGGTTCCGACCTCGCGAGCGTACGCACGCGCGCCGAGCGCACGGCCAGCGGCTGGCGTCTGTCGGGCCGCAAGATCTGGACGACCAACGCGCCGCACTCGCACTTCATGATCGCGCTCGTGCGCACCTCGGGCGCGCCCGAGGACCGGCATCGCGGGCTCTCGCAACTGATCGTCGATTTGTCGCTGCCGGGCGTGCATATCGCGCCGATCCACGACCTCACCGGCGACGCGCATTTCTCCGAAGTCACCTTCGACGATGTCGAACTGCCCGAGAGCGCACTGATCGGCACCGAAGGCGCGGGCTGGGAACAGGTCACCGCCGAGCTGGCGTTCGAGCGCAGCGGTCCCGAGCGCATTTATTCGAGCATCGTACTGCTCGAAGAATGGGCGCATGCGTTGCGCGAAGCCTCGCGTACAACCCACACGCCGGTTGGCGAGAGCGAGCGCCGCACGCTCGGCGCGTTCGTGACCGAACTGGCCACGTTGCGGGCGATGTCCGTCGCCGTCACGGGAGCGCTTGCCAACGGCGGGAGCCCCGCCACGCAGGCCGCCCTCGTGAAGGATCTTGGCACCAGCTTCGAGCAGAGCGTGCCCACGCTGATCGGCGACGCGCTCGGCGCGCATCCGCAGCAAGCCGTGGCCCGCGAACTTGCCGATACGCTCGACTACGTGACGAAGATCGCGCCGTCGTACTCGCTGCGCGGCGGCACGCGCGAGATCCTGCGCGGCATGATCGCGCGCGGCCTCGGGCTGCGCTAAACGAACGACGAACATGGAGAAGAACACCATGGATGACATGCTGACCGAATCGGCGCATACCGTGCTCGAGCGTCACTGCACGCCGCAATTCGTGCGCACCGTGGAAGCAGCGCGCGAGCGCAATGCGGGACGCGCCCTGTGGGACCAGCTCGATGCGCTCGGCTTTCTCGACGCGCTCGTGCCTGAGGAGAAAGGCGGCTCGGGTATGCGCCTCGCCGCCGCGGCGGGCGCGCTGTTCGAATTCGGCGCGCACGCGCTGCCACTGCCCGCCGCGCACACCATGATCGCGCGCGAGCTGCTTGCACGCGCGGGCGTTGAAGCGCCACGCGGTCCCATCGCCATTGCGCTTGGCAACGCCTCGCGGCACGGCGCGGCGTTCGTGCCCTATGGTCTCGTGGCCGACACGCTCATCGTCGAAACTGCCGATGGCGCGAGCCTCGTCCCGCTCGCCAGTGCCGAATTGCGCGCTCACGGTGACAGCCTCGACGCCACGCTCACCTATCCCGCGCACGCGGCGCGCGCGCTGCCCGCAACTGTGCGTGGCGTGGGCGAACTGGGCGCCCTCGCCACAGCCGCGACGATGGCGGGCGGCATGCAGCGCGTATTCGACATGACGCTCGGCTACGTGAACGACCGCCAGCAGTTCGGGCGCTCGCTGGGCAAGTTCCAGGCCGTTCAGCAGCAGTTGAGCGTGATGGCCGAGCACGTGGCCGCCACACGCGTCGCGGCCCAGCTGGGCTGCGCGGGGCACCACACTTCGGAGCAGCGCATCGCAGCGGCCATTGCGAAGGCGCGCGCGAGCCGCGCCGCGCCACTGGTGGCGAACGGCGCACACGCGCTAGTCGGCGCGATGGGCATCACCGCAGAGTACGACCTGCAGCTCTATACGCGGCGGTTGCACGCGCAACGTCTGCAATACGGGTCGGAGTCGTTCTGGGACGACGTCGTCGGCACGCACGCCATCGATCACTGGAGCAACGTTGCTGCGGGCGTCATCGGCATTTACGATGCGCTCGACGAAGCGGCGGCGGTCGGGACGTAATCGTGCACCACTGCGGACATCGCGCCATGGCGACGCATCCGGTTTCAACGAACGATCGCCTTCTGCGCTGCTCATGGGCGCAGCAGCGGCATCGCGCCGGCGCGCATCGACTTCGAGAACGCCGAGACCGCCGAGACCGCGAAAGGCAGCGCGGTCTCGGCGATTGCGTCGAGCGTGGCGAGCCGCACAGCCATTCGCCTTAAATATGCCAACCTGCCTTCAACCCTTCGTACACGGCTTCCTCTGCCGTGCGTGGCGCCATGCAGTCGCCAATCGTGATCAGCTCGGCGAGCGCCGCATCTTCCCGGCCGTTGGCGAGCGGGCGCAACGCCGCCTCCAACTCGGACTCGGACTTGTGCCCGTAACACAGCACGAGCGTATCGACGCCTTCAAAAACGATGGGCTCTTCGCTCGTACTGTGCTGCATGAACACGGTGTCGCCGTCGCATCCATACAGGCGCGCGTACGGCGTCACGGGTATCTGGCGCCGATGTAGTTCCGCGGCAATATCGTCGCGTACATAAAGCGGCAGCGTCTCGCCCGCGTGCGTCCCGTTCACGGCCAGTTGAACCGCGGTCCCCGCGCGCGCCAGTAACTCGGCAACGCCTGGCCCGACCCAATCGGATCGCCAGTCGACCACCAGTGCGCGCGCGCCCACCTTCGCCTCCCCGCGCAGCACTTGCCACGCGTTCACCACCTGCACCCCGCCGTCGCTCTCGAACGCGGGCACGTAAGGCGCGGCGCCCGTCGCCAGAATGACCACATCGGGACGCAGATCGCGGATCAACGCCGCATCCACGCGCGTGTTCTTCACCACACGTGCGCCCGACAATTCCAGCTCGCGCGCGAGGTTCGTCGCGATGCCGCCAAACTCGCTGCGGCGCGGCAGCAACTGCGCGAGCAACGCCTGCCCGCCAAGCTGACTGCCGGCCTCGTAAAGCGTGACGTCGTGCCCGCGCTTTGCCGCCGTGGCCGCCGCCTTCATGCCTGCCGGGCCGCCGCCGACCACCACCACCTTGCGTGGACGCGCGGCCGGCTTCATTTCCGCGTAAGTCAGCTCGCGCCCCGTCTCGGGATGTTGAATGCACGAGATCGGATAGCCGCGATGGAAGTGTCCAATACAGGCCTGATTGCAGCCGATACACGCGCGAATGTCGTCGGTCTTGCCGGCCTGCGCCTTGACCGGCATCTGCGGATCGCAGATCAGCGCCCGCGTCATGCCGCACACGTCCGCCTGCGCGTTCGCGATGACCGCCTCGGCCTCGTGAGGCTGATTGATACGCCCGCCGACGAACACCGGAATCGAGAGGCGTTCCTTGAACCCGCGCGAATCGGTGGCGACATAGGCATTCGCGAACGCCATGGGCGGCACGATATGCATCGCACCGCCCAGCGACGCGGAATTGCCCGCGATGATGTTCACATAGTCGAGTTGGGCCTGAAGCTGCGTGCATGCCTCGAGCGCGTCTTCGGCCGTGAGGCCGCTTGCATCGCGCTCCCCCGCGCTGATACGCATGCCAATCACGAAGTCTTCCGAAGTCTGACGACGGATTTCCTCGAGCACTTCACGCAGGAAGCGCAGCCGGTTTTCGAGCGTACCGCCATAGGCATCGGTGCGTTGATTCACGCGCGGATTCAGGAACTGCGAGGGCAAATAGCCGTGGCTCGCCACGAATTCCACGCCGTCGAGCCCGGCCTCGCACATGCGGCGCGCGGCCTGCCCGTAGCCGCGCACGATCTCGTCGATCATCGCGTGCGAAAGTTCGCGCGGCATCACGCGAAAGCGTTCATTGGGCACCGACGACGGCGCATAGGCCACCGCGAGCAACCCATCCGCCGATTCCATCAACTCACGGCCCGGATGAAAGAGCTGCGAAAACAGCGTGCAACCGTGCGCGTGAACGGCATCGGCGAGGCGCCGATAGCCTGGAATACAACCGTCGTCGGTCGCCATGAGAAGGTGCGACGTGTAGCGCGCGGTCTCGTGCACGCCCGCGACCTGCATCACGATGAGCCCCGCGCCGCCGCGCGCGCGGGCTTCATGATAGGCGATGAGCGCGTCGTTGACGTGACCGTCGGTCGGCATCGTCGTGTCATGTCCGGTAGACATGATGCGGTTTTTGAGCGTGACGCCGCGAATCTGGAGTGGCGAAAAGAGCCGTGGAAACAAAGTGGCATTCATGAAAGCGAGCCCTGTTCTGTTACGTGATCGAGACTGTGGATAATCCCAATCACTCTTGAATGATCGTTCATTCAGTTTGTTGTCGAACATCCGAATCGTTCCAGGCGTGACACGCACGTGTCCATCGCGCTACGCCCTTCTTACGCGTTACGGATCGAGCGCGCCGCCCCGCCAGCCCGCCGACGGTTGCGAGCCGGTCAGCTTCAGTGCTACATCGCCCTGCGCGATCAACCGGTCGCGATTGCGGGTCACGACCCGCCCGCTTTGCGGCGCGCGCAACACGACCTCGCTGGAAGGATCGCCCGGCCTCGCGACGATGCGCGCGATCGGTGCGCCCTGCTCCACGCGCTCGCCCAGTTCGCACGTATAGACGAGGACGCCCGAAACCGGCGCGAAGATCGTCTCCATGTTCGCCATCGGCACGGCCTCGCCGTCCCATTGCGTACGCGCCACCGGCTCGTCGATGACGCCCCGCGCGCAAAGAAAGCGGTAGAGGCCATCCGCGTCGCGCTGGGCCAGGGCATCGCTCACATCCGATTGCCCGCGCAGTTCGATCGTCGCCGCAAGGCGCAATTTCGCGTGCGGATCGCGCTGGCCATGCGCCACGATCGCGCCTTCGAATGCGCCGTCGTCGTCGTCCCAGAGGATGGCGACTTGCGCGTTCAATGCGGCAGCGAGGTCGCGGCCTTCAGGCCAGAAGCCGCGATGCATATAAAGGTAAGGCAGCGCATCCGAATCCGTATGCAGGTCCAGCACGATCTGCGCCCCGCGCGCGAGCCCGAAGAGTGCTTGTTGCCACGCGGCAAACGTGGTCGGCGCGCGCTCCGTGGCGATCGACTCGTGAAAGTGCCGGTTGAAATTGCGGCTCGTCGCGTCATGAAAGCGGCCGAGCAGGCGGCCATGGCGAAACTGCGCGAGGCCCAGCGGATTCGCCTGCGGCACGACCGTGACCGTACCCGCAAGGCGCCCGTTCTCATGCGCCTCGCGCAGCCGCGGCAGCAACGTGTGCAGCACGTGCATGCCCGCAATTTCGTCCGCGTGGAGACCAGCTTGCAGATGAACGCTGGGACCATCGCCGCGGCCAGCCAGCCGCCACGCGCGCAGCGGCAGCCGCTCGCCCGAGTCGCCGGTCACACTCATGGCGAGCATGTCATGCATCGACAGCCACCAGACTCGCAACGAACGTCGCAATCCGCTCACAGGCGTCGGCGAGGCGGTTCTCGTCCACCACGAAGCCGAAGCGCACGAAGCCCTGTGCCGTATCGCCGAAAGCACTCGCGTCGAGCAGCGAGACCTTCTGCGCGTGAAAGAGTTGCCAGGTGAACGCGTGCGTATCGAGGCCGGTGCCGCGCACATCCACCATCATGAACATGCCCGCCTCCGGCAGCAGACAACGCAGGCCCGGCACGCGGCTCAAGCGTTCGTACACGACGTCGCGACGGCGGCGATACACGTCGCGCATCTCGCCCACGATTGCCTCGCGCGCTTCGATCCCCGCAAGCGCCCCCTCCTGGATGAAACCTGGCAGTCCGTAAAGCATGCACAGCGCAAGCCGTTCGAGATGCTCGACGAGCGGCACGGGCGCCACCGCCCAGCCCGCGCGCCAGCCCGGCATCGCATGCGACTTCGAAAAGCTGCCCAGCGTGATGGTGCGCTCTGCCATCCCTTCGAGCGACGCGATGCTCACATGCTCGCGCTCGAACACGAGGTCCGCATAGACTTCGTCGGCGAGCACCCACAAATCGTGCTGGCAGGCGAGCCGCGCGATGGCCTCGAGATCGGCGCGCGGCATGACGACACCCGTCGGGTTGCACGGCGTCGCGAAGAAGATCGCCTTCGTGCGCGGCGTGATGGCCGCTTCGAGCCGTGCAAGGTTCAGATGAAAGCCGCGCTCGGAATCGACCGGGACGCCCACGAGCGTCGCGCCCGACGCGCGCACGCTGGCCTCATAGGTCAGGTACATCGGTTCGGGCACGATGACTTCGTCGCCCGCTTCACAGATGCACTGGGCCACTGCATACAAGCCGTTCTGCGCGCCGGCGGTGACGATCACGTTGTCCATCGTCACTTCGCGGCCCGTCGTTCGCGTGTGCTCGCGCGCGAGCGCCGCGCGCAGCGCCGGGCGACCCGCCACTTCGCTGTAGTGCGTGTCGCCGCCGCGCAATGCAGCGACGGCCCGCTCGACAATGGGCGCAGGCGTGGCAAAGTCCGGGTCGCCTACGCTCAGCATGATCACGTCCTCGCCCTCGGACAGCGCGCGCTGCGCCGCGTAGTGAATCTCCCAGGCCGACGTGCGCTTGCCTTGCAGGCGCTCCACGAGTGTCGAAAATTTCATGTTGTCTCCTTGCGGCAGCCAAGGCTGCCGCGCATAAACTTGCCTATATCGCGTGCTTATCCGTGTCTATCGTGTCTTCACCGCGCCGAACGCACCGGCACACGACGCTCGAGATAACCAAAGCCCCGCTCGATCAGGTACGCGAGCAGAACGTAAATCACGGCGATGGCGAGCAAGGGCTCATAAGTGCGCAGCGTTTGCGCGCGGATGTAGTTGGCGGCGCCGAGCACGTCCATGACCGCCACCGTCGAGGCGAGCGCCGTCGACTTGAGCAGCATCACCGTCTCGCCCGCCAGCGTCGGCAGCAGGATCTGGACGGCGCGTGGCAGCCACACGCGGCGCACGATCAGCCATGGCCGCATACCCATGGCGCGTGCGGCTTCGAGTTCGCCCTTGGGCACACCACGCAGTCCCGCGCGGATCACCTCGCCCACGTAGGCGCCCACACTCACCACCAGCGCGAACGCCACATACCAGAAACCATCGCGCAGGAACGGCCACAGCACACTCTCGCGCAGCCACGGCCACTGCGCGAAGAGCGAGCCCACGCCGTAATACAGGATGTAGATCTGCACGAGCAGCGGCGTGCCGCGTATGAGCGAGGTGAAGCCTCTGCTCGCGCCCGCGATGAGCGGGTTACGCGAGATTCGTGCGAACGCGACGACCACGGCAAACGCAAATCCCGCAACACCCGAGACCAGCAGCAGCTTGAGCGTGGTCACCACACCGAGGAGGAGCATGCTCCCGTACGACGGCAATACAGTCCAGTCCATCACAGTCACCTGCGAGAGTCAGGCCGGCAGCGGGCCGGCCACCGTGTCATCAAGCCTGCGGCATCCAGCGGCCGAAGCGGCGCTCGATCTCGCGAAAGCATGCGCCCGATACCGCCGTGATCGCGAAGTACACCGCCGCCACCATCAGGTAGTAGTGCAGATATTCGCGCGTCGATCCCGCCGCCTGCTTGGCGGTGTAGAGCAGCTCGGAGTACCCCACCACGCTGATGAGTGCGCTGTCCTTCACGAGGATGAGCCACAGGTTCGCGAAACCCGCGAGCGCATAAGGCGCCATGGCGGGCAGGATCACGCGGCGAAACACGAGCGAGGGCCGTGCGCCGAACGCGCGCCCCGCCTCGATCTGCCCGTACGGAATCGCGAGGATCGCGCCGCGGATGATCTCGGCCGCGTAAGCGCCCTGCACCACGCCGAGCACCGTGACCGCCGCCGCGAAGCCGTTGACGTTCACGTCGCCCACGCCGATGGCGCGCATCAGCAGGTTCACCGCGTCCGTGCCCGCGTAGTACAGCAGCAGGATCAGCAGCAGCTCGGGCACCGCGCGGCACACTGTCGTGTACGCGTTGGCAACGCGCTCGAGCGAGCGCACGCCCGAGAGCTTCGCCGCCGCACCCGCGAGGCCGAGCAGGAGGCCCACCGCAAACGCCCCGAACGAAATTTCGAGCGTGACGAGCGCGCCCTGCAGCAGGGCGGCCGCCCAACCATCCGGGTCGATGCCGAGATACGCCAGCCAGGTCCACGTGTTCATGCTTTATTCCCTGTTTTGCGTCGCGAGCGCGCCGGGCTCAATGCGGCCAGAGGTCGATGGAGAAGTACTTCTTCGCGATGGTGTCGTACTTGCCCGAGTCGTGAAGCTGGACGAGCGCCGTGTCGATGCGCTGCTTGAGCGTTGCATCGTTCTTCCGCAGGCCCGCGCCAATGCCGCTGCCATAGATCGCCGGGTCCATCTTCACGCTGCCCGGCCCCATCATTTCGAGCGAGGCGCCGTCCTTCGTCTTGAGGAAGTCGATCACGCCGAGCTTGTCGAGGAACATCACGTCGATACGGCCCGCCACGAGGTCGGCGTTGCAGTCGTCCTGCGTGTTGTAGAGGCGCACCGTGGCGGTATTCCCGTAGGCGGCCTTGACGAACTCCGCGTTGCCGGTGGAGCTCTGCACGCCGATCACCTTGCCCGCGAGGCCCGCCGGCGAGAGTGTCAGATGTGCGCCCTTCGGTCCGACGAAGACGCCCGGCGTTTCATAGTACGGCCGCGAAAAGGCAATGACTTTCTCGCGTTCGGGCGTGATCGACATGGAATTGAAGATCACGTCGATCTTGTCGCTTTGGAGCGCCGGAATGATGCCGTCCCACGACACTTCCTTGATCTGGCATTGCGCCTTCATCTGGTCGCACAACGCGCGAATCAGGTCGGCCTCGAAGCCGCCCCACTGCCCGGTGGGCGTCTTCATCAGGAACGGCGGATACGGCTCGGCGGCCACGCCGAAGCGCAGCGTATCCGATGCGGCCACGGCGCTGCCCGGCGCGCTCAGCATCGTCAGGGCGGCGGTGGCGGCCACGGCCAGGACGCGAATCATTTTCTTCATGGTGAAGTCCCTCTATCGAAGTACGGGTTGAACGTGAAACTTGCGTGGGTGCGCTGGCGGCCGCCTTGTGCGGGGCCGCGAGCACGCCATTCAATGGCGCTGCTGATGCGCGGTGACGAATTGCCGGCATCGCTCGCTTCGCGGCGCGCCGAACACCTGCTCGGGCGTGCCGCTTTCTTCGATGCGCCCCTGATGCAGGAAAACGACCTTGCTGGAAACGTCGCGTGCAAAATCCATCTCGTGCGTGACCAGCAGCATCGTGCGGCCTTCGCAGGCGAGATCGCGGATCACTTTCAGGACTTCCCCCACGCGCTCCGGGTCGAGCGCCGAGGTGGGTTCGTCGAACAGCATGACCTTCGGGCGCATGGCGAGCGCTCGCGCGATCGCCACACGCTGTTGCTGGCCGCCGGAAAGGAACGCGGGATAGACATGACGTTTGTCGGCGAGACCGACACGTTCGAGCAGTTGCTCGGCGCGCGCGATGGCTTCGGCACGCGGTTCGCGCAGCACGTGCACCGGCATTTCGATGACGTTTTCCAGCACCGTGCGGTGCGCCCACAGGTTGAAGCTCTGGAACACCATGCCGAGCCGCGTGCGGATGCGCTCGACCTGGCGCGCGTCGCGGGCGATGGTGCGGCCCTTGCGGTCGGTGCCGAGCCGGATCTCCTCGCCGTCCACGACGATCCGCCCGCTCGTGGGCATTTCCAGCAGGTTGATGCAGCGAAGCAGCGTGCTCTTGCCCGAGCCGCTCGCACCGATCAGCGAGATCACCTCGCCTTCGTTCGCGCCGAGCGATACACCCTTGAGCACCTCCAGATCGCCGAAGGACTTGTGCAGGTTGTCGACGCGCACACGCTGCGCGCCCCCTTCCCGCTGTGCGTCGCGGTTCTGCGCAGTGTCGTTTGCCACGGCCAGCATGTTGTCTCCAGTGCCATCTGCTGATGCGATAAAACGGCGCGCTCGCAGTGGCTTGTTGAATGGTCAACCAACCTCGTTGTGTTCACGAGTATATTTTTTATTGAACGATGGTTCAACTCGTTTCAATAAACTTTTTGTGCCGGGAAGACCCTACTGTTCTGGGAGCGCGGCGTCGCAATTGAACAACTTTCCGGTAGTCGAATATAATCGGTCGAGTAACGACAGTGAAAGGTGACCTGTGCCAAAAACAACCCGCAAAGAACCCGTGCCCACGCGAGGGCGCGGCGTGCGCGAAACGCCTGAGGTACGCCAGCAGTTGATCATCGAGGCGACGATGCGCTGCATTGCGCGCTTCAGCTATTCCGACACCACGATCGATCGCATCTGCGCCGAGGCCAAGGTCTCGCGCGGGCTCATCAACCATCACTTCCAGTCGAAAGACGAGCTGATGGCGCAGACGTACAAGCGCCTGGCCGCCGACCTGCAGGAAGTCTCGCGCGCGGCCGCGGCCGACGCGGTGGGCCCCGAGGCGAAGCTCGACGCGATCATTCGGGTATGTTTTGCGGCCCCGGTATTCGCGCCGAAGAACGTGAAGGTGTGGCTTGGATTCTGGAGCGTCGCGCATAGCGACCCGGTCATCCGCAAGGCGCACAAGGAGCTCTATAGCGGCTACCGGCGGGCGCTCAAAAAGCTGTTCGACCAGATCGGCGAAGTGCGCGGCGTGGAGATCGACAGCGATCTCGCCGCGCTCACCTTGACCTCGTTGATCGATGGCTTCTGGCTGGAGCTTGCGCGCGACCCGACTTCGTTCACGGCAGAAGACGCGCTGCGGAGCTGTCTGGACATCGTCGAGAACTTCGTCACGGCCAAAGCCGTGCGCAAGCGCGCCTGAGCGCGCCAGGTTTCGGCCGCGCTCTTGAATACACAAGCCGCCGCCCCTTATCAGGGCGGCGGCTTTTTTGTTGCCGCAAGCTCCTGGCGGAACCTCACGCCACGCAGATTTCGATCAGCGTCGGCGCGTCCTGCCTGCTCGCATGCCGCAGCGCGTCGGCAAGCGACTCGCCTTCGGCAACGCGTTGTGCCTGCCAGCCATACGCACTGGCGAGCGCGACGAAGTCCGGCGTGTGCAAATCGACGCCGATCGGCTCGACCCCACGCTGCAACATCGCGTTCTTGATCTCGCCATAGCCGCGATTGTTCAGCAGCAGCACGATCACGCGCGCGCCATGCTGGCGCGCAGTCCCAAGCTCGCCCAGCGTGTACTGCAAGCCCCCGTCGCCCGCGAGACACACGACCGGCCGCGCCGGGTCGCCGAGACTCGCACCGATGGCGGCCGGCAAGCCGTAGCCCAGCGAGCCGAAGCCCACGGAGGCATTGAACCAGCTGCGCGGCCGCGGCGCCGCGTAACCGATGTTGCCCGAGTAGACCATGCGCGTGGAGTCACCCACGATGCACGCCTGCGGCAGCGCCTCACGCACGCTATCGAGCAAGGCGAGATCGCGCTGCGTTTGCGCGTCGGCTTCCCGACTCGCGGCTTCACGGCACACAGCCGCGCGCGCGGCGCCGGGCGAGCCCGCGCCTTCCGCGCGCGCGCCCGGCTCGCCCCACGCGCGGCGCAAGGCCGCGATGGTCTCGGCCACGTCGCCAAGGAGCGGCAAATCGGGCGGCGCGTTGCGAAAGAGTTGCTGCGCATCGATATCGATGCGCGCGAGCGTGCGCGGCGCGACGAAGCTGCCGTCTGCGTAAAGATCGTAATCGGTCGGGCCAAGCTCCGTGCCCAGTGCGATCACGAGATCGCTATCGCGCATCAGCGTGCGCACGGCCGCGCCCGAAGCCGACCACGAGATACCGAGCGGATGCGTGGGGGCGAGGATGCCGCGCCCGTTGATCGTCATGACCACAGGCGCATCGAGCGCTTGTGCGAGCCAGCGCACCTCGTCGGCAGCGGCGAGCGCTCCGCCGCCCGCGAGAATCAGCGGCGCCCTGGCACGCTGCGCGGCCTCGCGCAGCGCGTCCACCGCGTGCGCGGCCGCGGGGCCGACCTGCACACGCCTGGGTGCGGGCGGCGGCGACGGCAACGCGCCCGCGGGCGCATTGATGACGTCGAGCGGCAACTCGATATGTACGGGGCGCGGGCGCGCGCCCGAAAACACCGCGAAGGCGCGCGCCATGACCTGAGGCAGTTCTTCGGCGCGCGTGACGGTGTGGCTGAACGCAGCGACGCTGCCGGCAAGCTGCCGCTGATCCGGCAGCTCGTGCAGATGGCCGTTGCCCGACCCCATCTGCCCGAGCGCATTGACACTCGAAATCACGAGCATGGGAATCGAGTCCGCGCTGGCCTGCGCCATCGCCGTCGCGATGTTCGTGACGCCAGGGCCGGTGATCACGAAGCACACACCGGGACGCCCCGTGGCGCGCGCATAGCCATCGGCCATGAAGCCGAGCCCTTGCTCGTGGCGCGCCGTAATATGGCGCATGCCGCTCTTTTCGAGGCCGCGATAGAGGTCGATCGTATGCACGCCGGGAATACCGAAGACGGTATCCACGCCATAGGCCGCAAGCAACTCGACGAGGTACATGCCGACTGTTTTCATAAGCTGTCTTGAATGATTCAGGTGAATTATTGAAAACCGGCGAGCCGGTCTGTCATGAAGCGAGGCCCGGCAGCAATTCGCGTATGCCCTGCGCTAGCATCTGGAAAGCGATGGCGGTCAGCACGATGCCCGAAAGCCGCTCGACGATCGTCCGGCCGATTTCGCTCAAGCGCTTGCACCACGAGCCCGAGCACAGGTACGTGAGGGCGATCACGCCCGCATGCAGCACGCATGCAGCGCTCACGATGCTCAGATCGGCGATCGTATGAAAGCGCGTGGCCGTCGTGATGACGAGCGAGATCACCGCGCTGCCGATCGAAAGCGGGAAAATCAGCGGCACCGCGATATAGCTGCGCCACTGCGCGTGTTCGAGCCGGCCCGTGCCGCTGCGCCGTTCGTCCCGCTGTTCGTCTCTTTCCGCGTGGGTGCCACGCATCATCGGAATCGACCACAGACAGAGCACGAGACCACCCGTGAGCGTCAGCGCGCCGAGCGTGAGGCCCAGCATGCGCAGCAAGAACTGGCCGCCCCACACCGAGGCGACCATCAGCACCGCGATCCACACGAACAGGCGCAGGGCGATCCGCCGCTGCGTCGCGTCGGGGAAATGGCCGGTGACCGCCGCGTACATGGGCATCGCAACGGGCGGGCAGAACAACGTCATCAGGCCCGTGAGGAACAGCAGTACGTCGCTGGACGTCATGGTGGTCTTGTGCGGTTGGATCGTCTGGTTGGGGATGGGCTGCGCTCAGGCGAATCAGGCGGGTGCGTTCGCCCACTCGGGCACCGCCGTGAACAGGTCGCCTACGAGGCCATAGTCGGCCACGCTGAAGATCGGCGCTTCTTCGTCCTTGTTGATCGCAACGATGACCTTCGAGTCCTTCATGCCTGCAAGGTGCTGGATCGCGCCGGAGATACCGACTGCCACGTACAACTGCGGTGCGACGATCTTGCCGGTTTGGCCCACTTGATAATCGTTCGGGACGTAACCCGCGTCGACGGCTGCACGCGAAGCGCCGAGCGCGGCATTGAGCTTGTCGGCCAGCGGCTCCAGAACCTTCGTGTAGTTTTCCCCGCTGCCAAGACCGCGGCCACCCGAGACGATGATCTTCGCGCTCGTGAGTTCCGGGCGATCGAGCTTCGTGACTTCACGGCTCACGAACTGCGAGAGGCCGCTGTCTGCTGCTGGTTCGAGCTTCTCGACCGCTGCGCTGCCGCCTTCGGCCGCCACGGCGTCGAACGCCGTCGTGCGAACGGTGATGACCTTGATGGCGTCTTGCGATTGCACCGTCGCGATTGCGTTGCCCGCATAGATGGGGCGCTCGAACGTATCCGGCGAATCGACAGCGGTGATATCGCTGATCTGCGCAACGTCGAGCTTTGCGGCAATACGCGGCGCGACGTTCTTGCCTAAAGCCGTTGCGGGCGCAAGGATATGCGAGTACTGCTTCGCGATGCTCAGCACGGTTGCTTCGACGTTTTCTGCGAGACCCTGTTCGAGGTGCGGCGCATCGGCGAGCAGTACCTTGGCCACGCCTGCAATCTTCGCCGCTGCGTCCGCTGCCGCCTGAGCGTTGTGCCCTGCAATCAGCACATGCACGTCACCGCCAATCTTTTGCGCGGCAGCCACGGTGTTCAGTGTTGCGGCCTTTATGGTCACGTTGTCGTGTTCAGCAATTACCAGATTCGTCATTTCTAATTCGCTCCCTCACAGCACCTTGGCTTCGGATTTCAGCTTGTCGATCAGCGCGGCAACGTCGGGCACCTTCACACCGGCGCTACGCTTGGGCGGCTCGGCAACCTTCAACGTTTTCAGGCGCGGCGTGACGTCAACGCCCAGGTCTCCCGGCTTGATCGTTTCGAGCGGCTTCTTTTTTGCCTTCATGATGTTCGGCAGCGTGACGTAGCGCGGCTCGTTCAGGCGCAGGTCGGTCGTGACCACTGCGGGCAGCGTCAGCGAGAGCGTTTCCGCCCCGCCATCCACTTCGCGCGATACCGTAGCCGTGCCATCGGCAACCACGACCTTCGATGCAAACGTGGCTTGCGGCAAACCCGCCAAAGCCGCAAGCATCTGCCCTGTCTGATTCGAATCGTCGTCGATAGCCTGCTTGCCGACAATGACGAGCGAAGGCTGCTCTTTATCGACAACCGCCTTCAAAAGCTTCGCGACAGCCAGCGGCTGCAAATCCTCACTCGATTCGATGAGAATCGCTCGATCCGCACCGATAGCGAGCGCCGTGCGCAGCGTCTCCTGCGCCTGCGAAACACCACACGAAACCGCGATCACTTCGGTCGCGACACCCGATTCTCTCAAGCGCACCGCTTCCTCCACGGCGATTTCATCAAACGGATTCATCGAAAATTTTACGTTGGCGATATCCACGCCCGTGCCGTCCAGCTTCACGCGAACTTTCACGTTGTAGTCCACCACGCGCTTCACGGCTACCAGTACCTTCACACTCATCGCATTCTTCCGTTCAGGTTAATCAGTCTTGCTCACTAAGTTGTTCGACGCGCGCACGCGGGCGCATCTCCGTGTCGAAGTCGTCGAGTGTCGGAAACGCGAGCGGCTGCAACTGGTCGAGCTTCGTGAGGTAGTCGGCATAACGCGCGAGTATCGCCACCCGTTCTTCGTTCGGGAGATACGGCACGTGGTACCCGACGAACGACGGCAGCACCTCGAAGCCCGCATAACCCAGCGTGCCGCGCAACATGTGGCGCAGCATGAGATCCATTTCTCCGTGCACGCCATTGGGTCCGAACATGAAGTCGCGGCCGCCGCACGTGTAGGCCAGCATCGCGCGCTTGCCGCGCATGCCGCCGCGGTCGTAAAAGCGCACGCCGCCGTACACCTTCCCCGACACCATCACGCGATCGATCCATCCTTTCATGATCGCGGGCACCGAGCACCAGAACAGCGGAAAGCTGAAGATGACCAGGTCGCAGGCCAGCAGCTTTTCCAGTTCCGCGGCGATATCGGGCGCGATAGCGTCGGCGCTCACGTTCTCGCGCTGTTCCAGCGCGTAGACGAGATAGTCCGCGTTGCGCCGCATGCCGAAGTCCGCCGCGCTCGCCACGGGATTCCAGTTCATGGCGTAGAGGTCCGATACCATCACCTCGTGCCCCTGCGCTTCGAGCGTGCGCACCGCGCAATGCTGCATGGACGTGGTGAACGACTGCGGTTCGGGGTGGGCGTGAACGATCAATACCTTCATGTTTTCTATGTCTCCAGTGCTGCAATTGCAATAGTCAGAGTTCGCCCGCCGTGCGCCTGCGCGCGAGCGACAGCGCAATGGCGGCGCACGTGGCGACGAGCATCAGCGTGGACACGGCGGCAATGGCCGGGTCGACGTTCTCGCGCATCCCGTCCCACATGCGGCGCGGCAGCGTATAGATATGGCGGCTCGAAATGAAGAGCGTGACCACGAGTTCGTCCCACGAGAGGATGAACGCGAATATCGTGGCCGAGAGCACGCCGGGGCGAATCAGCGGCAGGATCACGTGGCGCAGCGTCTGGTAGAGATTCGCGCCGAGATTGCGCGACGCCTGCTCGACCTTGAGCCCGAGTGTCGCGAGTGAAGTGGAGACGGACACCACGACATAAGGCACCGTCAACACCACGTGCGCGAGTATCGTGCCGGTATAGCTGTCGAGTAGTCGCCAGTCCGCCCAGAGCCGGTAGAACGCGAGCGCCGAGACGATGGGCGGCACGATGAGTGGAAAGAGGATCACAAGTCGCACGGCTTCGCCGCGAGGCGACGCGATCTTCCACAGGCCGATGGCGCACAACGTGCCGAGCGTCACGGAGATCGCGGCCGAGGCCAGCGCGATCACGCCGCTCTGCAGGAAACTCGCGAGCCAGCCGTCGTCTTCGAACAGCACGGCGTAGTGGCGCGTGGACATGGCGCCGCCCGGCATCGAGAGATAGTCGTTGGGCGTGAGCGACACCGGCACCGAGACCAGCAGCGGCAGCAGCAGGAACAGGATGGCCGCCCACGCCACGCCGATCACGAGTGCGCGTCCGATGGTGAATCTGGAATTCATAAGGTTTCCTTAGGTCCAGTTACTTCGCGCCGAACAACTCGCGTAGGTCAACGAAGCGCGAGAGCGCGGCCAGCGCGGCCACGATCGCGATCAGCAGCACGCTTGCCAGCGCGGCGCCGCTGCCCCAGTTCACCAGTTGCAGGACTTGTGTGCTGATGTACTCCGCCACCATCACGGTACGCCCGCCGCCCAGAATCACCGGCGTCACATAAAAGCCGAGCGAGAAAATGAACACGAGCAAGGCTGCGCCGTAGATGCCGGGCAGCGTCTGCGGGAAATACACCTTGCGGAACGTGAGGAAGGCGCTCGCGCCCAGCCCTTGCGAAGCTCGCGCGAGCTGCGGGTCGATGCCCTTCATGTTCGAATACAGCGGCAACACCGCATAGGGGATCATGAAGTGCGCCATGCCCACCACCACGCCGAACTGGTTGCGCATGAGTTGCAGCGGTTCATCGGTCAGGCCGAGCGCGATCAGCGTGTTGTTCACGAGACCCTGCTCGCCGAGCAGGAAGAGCCACGAGAACGCGCGGATCAGCACCGAGGCCCAGAACGGCACGAGAAGGCCGAAGAACAGCGCCATGCGCTGACGCGGCCCGACGTGCACCATGGCGAACGCAATGGCATAGCCGAGCGCCACCGAGATCACGGTGGTCATGCTGCAAATGCGCAGCGTGGTCCACAGCACGCGATGCACGCTCGCGTTGTCGATAAAGCGCGCGTAGTTCTGCAGCCCCGGCTGCGGCACGGAAAAGCTCAGCCACAACACGCGCAGCAAGGGGAACAGGTACAGCACGGCGAGCAGCGCCAGCAGCGGCACCACGAGCAGCCAGTAGCGGTCGATACGCTTGCGCGGCAGCGCGGCAAGCTCAGGCGCGGAAGAAGCGAGGGTATTCATGGGGCGACGTTCGATGAAGGTTCGGCAGGTCGCCGGCGTGTTGCCAGCCGGCGACGGACGTTCGGTTTCACGAGGACATCAGGTCGGTGTAGCGCTGCAAGGTGGCGTCGTAGTTCTGCGCCCACCAGGCCGGATCGACCTTGCACTGCTTCGCCCAGTTCTCCGGCGTGCCCGGATTGTCCGCGCGCAGCGTGGCGGGCACCTCCTCCGTCGCCGCCGGTGTCACCGGGCCGTTGCCGAGCGCCGAGAGCAGCTTGAGCTGCGGCTCGATGCCCTGGACGAACTTGATGAACTGCCACACCTGGTCGCCGGCCGGATTGTTCTTCGGCACGGACCACACGTCGCACGAAGCCAGGCCCTGGTCCCACGTATAGCGGAAACGCCCCTTGCTTTCGCGCTGGATCGCGTTCGCACGCGTATGCCAGATGCAGGCCATGCTCACTTCGCCGTCGCGCAGCAATTGCAGGCTGTCCGCGCCGGAATCCCACAGCAGCACATTGGGCTTGAGCACCTTGAGCTTGTTGAATGCGCGCTTCGTGTCGAGCGGGTAGACCTTGTCCTTGTCCACGCCGTCCGCCATCAGCGCCGCTTCGAGCGAGCCGCCCATCCACTTCCACAAGCTGCGTTTGCCGGGGAACTGGTTCACGTTCCAGAAGTCGGCCCAGTTCTTCGGCGGATTCGCGCCGAACTTCTGCGAGTCGTAAGCGAGCACGTAGCTGAGCAAATAAGCTGGCGCGCCGAAATCGGAGGCGAGCCCCGGCAACGCGAGCCGGTTCACCACCGAGTAGTCGATCGTGCGCAGAAAGCCCTGCTTGCCGAGCTTGATCGCCTCGAAGCCGTCGAGGTCCATCACGTCCCAGATGACATTGCCGTTCTCGACCATCGCCTTGATCTTGCCGTCGTCCGGCGACGAGTCGTAGCCCATGCGGATGCCCGTCGCCTTCGTGAACGGGTCCATGTACGCCGTGCGGAACGCGGTGCGCCCTTCGCCGCCCCATGCGCTGAGCACGATCTCCTTCGGGTTCGATGCGCGCGCCGCGCCGCTCCAGACCGACAGCAGCGTGGGCGCGATACCCGCCGCCGCGCACAGCTTGAGGAAGTTGCGGCGGCCCTGTTCGGTGCGGGGTTCGAGATCGCGCGCCTGTTCGATGAGGTCGCGCATATGGCGTTGCGTCATGGTGTCTCCTGTATTTTGTTTCGCTCGATGGATGGATTTCAGTCGCGTGCTTGCGGGTAGGTTCGCCAGCCGCGCTTCGCTGGTCGCATTTAGCTCGCTGCGAGCGGCGACGTGGCGTCGCGCTCCCACTGCACGAAAACTTCCATGCCGGTATGCGGCGAGGCGAGTCCCTTCCACGCCGGCACGTCGGCGATCATGCGGCCGAGTTCCGCCGTCTGCACCTCGAACCGGAACGACGCGCCAAAGTAGTTCCAGTGCACGACGCGGCCGCTCACTTCGTTGAGCGCACCGCGGCTCGACGCCGTGGCAATGCTGACCTTCTCGGGACGCAGCGCGAACAGGACCTTCTCACCAGCCCGTCTGCTGCATGCACTCGCCGTAAATTGCCGGTTGCCTGCGCGATACACGGTGATGCCCTCGCCCGTGCCCACGGCCTCGCCTTCGATGAAGTTGCTCTCGCCAAGGAAATCGGCGACAAAGCGATTGCCCGGCCGCTCGTATAGTTCGCCCGGCGCGCCGATCTGTTCGAGCCGCCCGTCGCGCATGATCGCGATGCGGTCCGACATCGAAAGCGCCTCTTCCTGATCGTGCGTGACGAAGAGGAACGTCGCGCCAAGGCGCTCGTGCAGCGCCTTCAACTCGATCTGCACCTCGCAGCGCAGCTTGCGGTCGAGCGCGCCAAGCGGCTCGTCTAGCAGCACGACGTCGGGGTTGAACACGAGCGCCCGCGCGAGCGCCACGCGCTGCTGCTGCCCACCCGACATCTGGCGCGGCAGGCGGTCCGCAAGGTGGCCCAGACGCACCTGGTCGAGCGCCTGCTTCACGCGCTTCACGGCGTCCGGGCCTTTCTGGCCGCGCACCATCAGCGGATACGCCACGTTCTGCTGCACGGTCATGTGTGGAAAGAGCGCGTAGCCCTGAAACACCATGCCGAAGTTGCGTTTCTCCGGGGGCAGCGCAACGATGCTTTTCGCGCCCACGCGCAGATCGCCGCCCGTGGGCTGTTCGAAGCCCGCCACCATCATCAGCAGCGTGGTCTTGCCCGACCCGGATGGCCCGAGTATGGTCAGAAACTCGCCGCGCGGGATGTCAATCGTGGTTTCCTGCACTGCCACGACGCTCCCATAGCGCTTGGACACCCGGTCGATCGACAGCCCCGCACCGGCTGCCACGCGACTCGCGCTCGCCGGCGCCGCACCGGCACGCCAGCCGACATTCATTTCCGCACTCGCATGACCTGCTTCCACTCTTCGTCTCCTGATCGTTTTTCCGATTTGGGTTGAACGTTCATTTAACAGAACTTATACTATGCCGAAGTGGAGGCTGCAAGTAGAGCGGACCCTTGCCCGCCCAGGGCCCGCATAATCAGACAGGAGACTGACGAAAACCATGATGACAGAAGAGATCCGTATCGATTCGCGCAACGGTGTCGTCACCGTGCGCATAGACCGGCCGGCGGCCCGCAATGCGCTTGCGCGTGTGCACCTGGACCGGTTGCGCGCGCTGCTCGAAAGTTATGCGCAGGACCCGTCGGTGCGCTGCCTCGTGATCACCGGCACCGGCAAGGCATTCTGTGCGGGCGCTGATGTGGAGGAATGGGCGCAGGCGGAGGCGAACGGCGAACTCGACACGTACGGCTGGAGCGAAAAGGCGCACGCGTTCGTGCAGTTGCTCGCGGCGTTTCCGCGCCCGACGGTGGCCGCGCTCAACGGCTCGACAGTGGGCGCCGGCACCGACATCGGCTTTGCGTGTGACTTTCGCATCGCCAGTGCGAGCGCGTCGCTGCGCTGCGGCTACACGGGCATGGGCTACAGCCCGGACATGGGCGGCAGCTGGTTCCTCGCGCGTCTCGCGCGGCCCGACGTCGCGCGCCGTTTCGTCTTTCTGAACGAACGCTGGAGCGCCGAACAGGCGCTTGCCGCAGGCCTGGTTTCAGAAGTGGTCGATGATGATGCGTTCGAAGCGCACGTTGCGCGCTTTGCCGCCCAGCTTGCAGCGGGTCCGAGCGTTGCGTTCGGCCATACCAAGGCGCTCTTCGCCCGCTCCCTCAACAGCACGCTCGCCGAGCAGCTTCAAGCCGAACTGAGCGCCGGTCTCGCCTGCGGTCATAGCGAAGACGGTCAGGAAGCCCTTCGCGCGTCGAAAGAACGGCGCGCCCCACAATTCGCAGGGAGATAACGCGTGGAATTCTCGTTGACCCATGAGCAGGAAATGCTGGTTTCGTCGGTGCGCAGCTTCGTGGAAAAGGAGCTGCAGCCGCACGAATTCGCCGTGGACCGCGCCGACGAAGTGCCGCCTGCGCTCGCCGCCTCGATCCGCAAGAAGTCCATCGAACTCGGCCTCTACGCGTTCAACATGCCCGAGAGCGTCGGCGGCGCGGGGCTTGATTACTTGAGCCAGGCGCTCGTCGAACGTGAACTCGGACGCACGAGCTGGGCGCTGCACGTTTTCGTCGCACGCCCCAGCAAGATCTTGATGGCCTGCAAAGGCGAGCAGATCGAGCGCTATCTGAAACCGAGCGTGCGCGGCGATCGCGTGGACTGCTTCGCACTCACGGAACCGGGCGCGGGCTCCGATGCCATGGGCATCCGCACGCGCGCGGTACGCGACGGCGATCACTACGTGATCAACGGCAGCAAGCACTTCATCAGCCACGCGGAAACCGCGGACTTCGTGATCCTGTTCGCCGTGACGGGCGAAGAGGAACGGCGCGGCCGCACGCGCAAACTCGTCACCTGCTTCCTGATCGACAAGGACACGCCGGGCATGACCGTGCGGCGCGGCCCGCATTGCACGAGCCTGCGCGGCTATCATCAATCGGAGATTTTCCTCACCGATTGCCGCGTGCATGTCTCGCAGATCCTGGGTGAAGAGCATCACGGCTTCGATCTGGCCAGCGAATGGCTGACCGCCGGCCGTGTGATGGTGGCGGCCAATAATATCGGCCGTGCGCAGCGCGCGTTCGAAATGGCGGCCGAATGGGCGGCCACGCGCCAGCAGTTCGGCAAGCGTATCGGTGACTTCCAGGGCACGTCGTTCAAGCTTGCCGACATGGCCACCGAAATCCGCGCGGCGGAACTGGTTACGTTCTACACGGCCGACAAGCTCGACAAGGGCACGATGACCGACGGGGACGCCGCGCTCGCCAAGCTGCTCGCAACCGAAACGCTCGGACGCGTCACCGATCACGCGGTGCAGATCTACGGCGGCATGGGCCTGATGGACGAACTGCCCATCGAGCGCTTCTGGCGCGACGCGCGCATCGAGCGTATCTGGGAAGGCACTTCGGAAATCCAGCGCCACATCCTCTCGAAGGAAATCATGCGGCAGTACAGCTAACGAACGAGACGGCAGGCGCGCTGCAGCGCGCCTCTCGCTGCTCCATGCTCAAACTCAAGCTCATGCGCTGACGCGCGCCTATGCTTTTACAGAACACACCCGCCATGGCCCACACCCGTGCCAACGAACGCGGCGACACCGCAGTCGCCGCAAATCTGCATCGACTTCTCAACCCCACAAGCATTGCGTTCATTGGCGGACGCAGCATCGCATCCGCGCTGCAACGCTCGCGCGAATTCGGCTTCAAGGGTGACATCTGGCTCGTCAATCCCACGCATGCCGAGATCGACGGCGAGCGCTGCTACGCCCGCGTGGAAGACCTGCCGCGCGCGCCCGACGCGACTTTCATCGCCGTGCCCTCAACGGCTGCGATTGGCGTCGTTCGCGAGCTTGCCGCGCGCGGCGCGGGCGGCGCCGTGGTCTACGCATCGGGCTTTTCGGAAACCGGCGCCGAGGGCGCTGCATTGCAAGCGAGCCTGCTGGAAGCAGCGGGCGACATGGCGATGCTGGGACCCAATTGCTATGGATTGCTCAATGGTCTGGACGGCAGCGCACTGTGGCCCGTGGCGCACGGCACGGCGCGTGTCGAGCGTGGCGTCGCCGTGATCACGCAAAGCGGCAATCTCGCCTACAACCTCTCGATGAGCGCACGCGGTCTGCCTTTCGCGTATCTCGCGAGCGTCGGCAACCAGGCGCAGGTGGATGTGGCGCGGCTCGTCAACGCCTTCGTCGACGACGAGCGTGTGCGCGCGATCGGCATGCATATCGAAGGGCTCAAGGACGTGAGCGCGTTCAGCGAGGCCGCCACGCGCGCGCTCGCGCGAGGCGTGCCGATCGTCGCGCTCAAGAGCGGCGTCTCGGAACTGGGCGCACAGCTCGCGCTGAGCCACACCAGTTCGCTCGCGGGCGCCGATTCACTCTACGACGCCCTCTTCCAGCGCCTCGGCGTGATCCGCGCGCGCGACCCGGTCGAACTCGTGGAAACGCTCAAGCTGCTCTCCATCGCCGGTGTGCCCAGGCGCAGCACGCTCGCCGCGCTCGCGACTTCGGGCGGCGACGCGGGCCTCGTCGCCGATCTCGCCGAGGCGCAGAACATCGCCTTTCCCGCTGTGAGCGAGCGCGGCCGGGCCACGCTGCAGGGCGTGCTGCCGCCCTATGCGAACATCGCCAATCCGCTCGATTTCACGACCACACCCTGGGGCCGCCCCGACGCCATGCGCACCTGCTGCGACGCATTGCTCAGTGAGCAGCCCGGCGCCGCGGCGATGATTCTCGACTACCCGAAAGAAGAGACCGGCGAGCGCCCCCAGTGCGATATCGCCGCCGATGCCTTCGCGGCCAGCGCGCGCGCCCACGGCGTACCCGCCGCCTTGATCTCCGTGTTTCCCGAACTCACGCCGCCCGAGCACGCGCTGCGCATGGCCGCTGCTGGCGTCGCGCCCTTGCAGGGGCTGCGCGAAGGCATCGCGGCATTGGGCGCGGCGATGTGGTATGGCAAAACACGCGAAGCGCGGCTGGCAGAAGACCGCCTCTCGTCGCTGCCGGTGCTGCGCGTGCCGGGTCTCGCCGCAAGCGACGCGCCTGGCCGTCTGCTCGACGAATGGGCAAGCAAGCGCCTGCTGGCCGGATACGGGCTGGACGTCCCCGAAGCCGTGTGCGTGAGCCCAGCCGTTGCGCCTGCCGCGGCGCAGCGCCTCGGCTTCCCGGTTTGCGTGAAGGTCGTGAGTGAACACCTGCCACACAAGACCGAAGCAGGTGCCGTCGCACTGCGGCTCGATTCGCCCGAGGCCGTGGCTCGGGCCGTTACGCGCATGACGGAAAGCGTCGCGCGCTATGCCCCGGAGGTCGTGGTCGAACGCATCCTCGTCGAGCGCATGGCGAGCCCGCCGCTCATGGAGCTGATCGTGGGCGTCAAGCGCGATGCCAGCTTCGGTCTCGCGCTGGTGCTTGGCAGCGGCGGCGTCCTGGTCGAACTGATCCGCGATACCGCCACGTTGCTGCTGCCCGCAAGCGAGCAGGACGTACGCGCAGCGCTGCTCGGCCTCAAGCTCGGGCCGTTGCTCACTGGCTACCGCGGCAGTGCCCCCGCCGATCTCGATGCGGTCGTGCGCAACGTCATGGCCATCGCGCGCTTCGCGCAGGACCACGCGCAAACGCTGCTCGAACTCGACGTGAATCCGCTGCTGGTGTCGAAGGATGGCGCGGTAGCCGTCGATGCGCTCGTCCGTCTCGCAAGCTGACGCATACGAAGCCGCGCGCCGCGCGTAGAGCGCGGCGCGCGAGCTGCCAGCATGAAAGCGGGCTTAGATCACTTTGCCGGGATTGAGAATGCCGCGCGGATCGAACGCCTGCTTGAGGCGGCGCATGGCGGAAATTTCCTCAGGACTGCGTGAGAAATGAAGCCATGCCCGTTTATAGAGGCCGATGCCATGCTCGGCGGAAATCGAGCCGCCTGCCTCCCCCACAAACTGGTAGACGAGCGCCTCGACATCCTCGGCGCTTTCGCCCAGCGCATAGTGCGCGGACACGCACAAATGCAGATTGCCGTCGCCCAGGTGGCCGAAGAAGAACACGTGGGCGCCCGGCCAGCGCGCGTCCAACGCGGCCTCGCACTGGGCGACGAACGCTTCCATGCGGCCGTGCGGCAAGCTGACGTCGAAATTGATGAGATCGGGCAACGCGTCGATCGCGAGCCCTTCGCGCAGCGTCCAGAACGCACGCGTGTCCGCTTCGCTCTGGGCCAGCGCGGCGTCGTCGATGAGGCCGCGTTCGAGCCAGTCCGCCAGCACGGTCTCGAAGCGCCCGGTGGTCTCCTCGGCGTCGCGGCCCGCGCATTCGATAATCACCCGCAGGCCAGGCGCGTGCTGAAACGGCACGCGCAGGTCGGGCGTCTGCGCCGCGACGTAAGCGCAAAAACGCGGCCACATCACCTCGAAGCTCGACAGTTCGGGCAACGCAGCGCGCGCGGCATGCAGCAACGCGAGGGTCTGACTGAAGTTCGACGTGAGGCAAAACGCCGTGGCGGGGCTGGACAGGCGCGGGTGCATCTTCAGCACGACGCGCGTGACCACGCCAAGCGTGCCTTCACTGCCGACGAACAACTGGCGCAGATCGTAGCCCGCGTTGTTCTTCAGCATCTTGTTGAGCGAGCTGAGCACGGTGCCATCCGCCAGCACGGCTTCGAGCCCGAGCACCTGCTCGCGCGTCGTGCCATAGCGGATCACGCGGTTGCCGCCCGCATTCGTTGCGACATTGCCGCCGATCTGGCATGAGCCGCGCGCGCCCAGGTCGATACCCAGCGTAAAGCCGGCTTCTTCCACTGCTTCCTGCACGGCCTGCAACGTCGTGCCGGCCCACACCGTGACCGTCGCCGCGTCACGGTCGATCTCCTCGATGCCGACAAGACGCTCGAGCGAAAGCACGACGTCGCTCGCACGGGGCGAGGCACCGCCTGCAAGGCCCGTCATACCGCCCTGCACGACGACGCTCACGTGTAGCGCATCGCACGTTGCGAGCGCGCGGCTCACTTCGTCAACGGTGCGCGGGCGCACGAGCGCAAGCGGCCGCTCGCCCGGCGCCTCGCCGTAGTTTGTGAAATAGCGCTCGCCGATGGCGGCGCCGCGGCTCACGCAATCCGCACCAAGCACATGCGCGAGGCGCTCTATTGCCGCCTCCGCATTCGGGTGGTCATTATCAGGCTGATTCATGATCCTCATGCGGTGGCGAACGGTGTCCGCATCCACTCAGAAGTTGTGACGAAGGCCCACGCGCGCCGCGGTTTGCGTGCGGCTCGACGACGGCGCGAAGCTATAGCCTATCACTGCATCTACGCCCTCCGAAGCACGCAGCCAGTCCACGGCCGCGTAGATGTCGGTGCGCTTGGAGAGCAGATAGTGCGTGCCGAGCGCGACTTCGTGCCAGTGATGGCCTTCGAAGGTCGTGTACTGATAGCCCGCCACGACCGAAAGCGGCGCGCTCACCTGATAGATGCCGCCCGCCTCGTATACACGCATCGTCGAAGACTGCCCGTAACCCTTGAACGTCGTGTTGGTGAAGTCGCCCATCACGGTGAGGTTGCCGAAGACATAGGACGCGCCGATGCCGAAGATCGACTGCGAGTCGACCTGAAACGGCTTGTCCGCATACAGGTCGGTCACGGCGCCGGTTTGCGGGTCGACGCTGGCAACCTGCTGGCCGAGCATCGTGCTCACGCCGATCTGCGCATACGGGTCGAGCCCGGCCAGCCCCTGCGGCTTGTTCAGTCGCGTGTAGTTGCCGCCCGCGGAGAAGTCGCCGATCGAGTAGGTCGAGCCCACGCTCCATGCGCTGCCGTCGTGGAAGTTGCCCGCGGTGTTGCTGAACGAATACATGCCGCCCACCACGAGCCCGTGGTAGCTATTGCTGACGAACTTGACCGAGTTCTGCAGGCGATCGCCGCTCTGCCGGTCGAAGTCGCCCTGGTGTACGCCGTAACCGCTCGCGAACGCGCTCACGTTGAACGCTTCGGTGAAGTCGAACGCGAAGTCGTACTGGTTGCCGAACGTGAGTGTGCCCCAGCTATTGCCCAACCCAACGTAAGCCTGACGTCCGAACAGCGCGCCACCCTGGTTGAGTTTCCCGGTGCCCAGGCGAAAACCGCTTTCGAGCTTGAAGACGGCCTTGTAGCCGCCGCCCAGATCTTCCGTGCCCATGAAGCCGAACCGGTTGCCATACGAGATGCCGTCGTCGAACAGCCAGGCGTGTGCACCACCCGTGTTGCTCACGTAGGTAATGCCCGCATCGATGATGCCGTACATCGTCACGCTGCTCTGCGCGAATGCGGGTCCACCCACCATTGCGCAGGCGATACCTGCTGCCACAAACTGTTTCTTCATTGTCGAGGTCTCCAGTCCTGTTGTCTCTTTTGTCTCTTTCGTCGATCAGCGAAACGTGGGCGAGTATAGAATTTGCTGAATGAATGTTCAACCCACCGAACGATAGCGTAAACAGCCAGCGGATTTACCCGTATTTTCCCGCACATATCTGCTGTTGAAAAATTGTTCAGTTAACAATACCATCGGGTCCGGACAGCCAGAAAACGGAGCGCCTCGCGCATGAACCACCACGACTCCTTGACTCCGCATCAATTGCGTTCGACCTATGAAGGCCAGAAGTCGCAGCCCTTCGACCTGAGCGCGACGGTCGCCACGCCGCTGGAGTTGCATCGCTGCACGGTTCAGGCGGCATGGGTGGACTACAACCAGCACATGAGCGAGTCGTGCTACCTCTATGTGTTCGGCGACAACTCGGACGCGTTCTTCCGCTACTTCGGCATCGACGACGACTACCGCATGCGCGGCTACTCCCTCTATACCGTCGAAACGCATATCCGCAACCGGCGCGAGGCCGCGCTCGGCGAGCCGCTACGACTCACGCTGCGCCTGCTCGACTTCGACCACAAACGGCTGCACGTCTTTCACGAGATGTTCCATGCGCAAAGCGGCGTGCTGCTGGCAAGCGCCGAGCAGATGCTCATGCACGTGGACATGCGCGCCGGGCGCGCGGCGCCCTTTCCCGCCGACATACAGCAGCGTCTTGCCGTCATCCACGCCGCGCATAGCGTTGCCGCGCGCCCCGCCGACGCGGGCCGTGTGATTGCGATTACGCGCCGCGAAGCGAAGGTCAACGCGGACGCCGCAGCGGAATAAGCGGCCATACATTGGCCATTTCCGCCGCACACCACACTCCATCCTGAGGAATACGAAACATGACGGAAGCAGCGCAGAACTGGGCCGCACAAGCGGCAACGCTTGCCATCGAGGGCCGTGCATGGATAGACGGTGCATACTGCGCCACGCACGACTCGCGTACGTACACGTGCGCCAGCCCGATCGACGGCCGCACGCTGGCCGATGTCGCCCATTGCCGCTCGGCAGATGTGGAGCGCGCTGTGCGCGCGGCGCGTAGCGCATTCGATCGGGGCATCTGGCGCAACCAGGCGCCGCGTGCGCGCAAGGCGGTGCTGCTGCGCTGGGCCGAACTCGTGCGCGAACACGCCGACGAACTTGCCCTGCTCGAAACGCTCGACACCGGCAAACCCATTGCGGACACCACGAGCGTGGACATCCCTTCGGCGGCGTACTGCATCGGCTGGTTTGCCGAAGCCATCGACAAGGTGGGTGGCGAAGTCGCGCCAGTCAGCAGCGAGTTTCTGGGTCTCGTGACGCGCGAACCCGTGGGCGTAGTGGGCGCCGTGGTGCCGTGGAATTTCCCGGCGATGATCGCCATGTGGAAGTGCGCGCCTGCGCTTGCATGCGGCAACAGCGTGGTGCTCAAGCCTTCGGAGAAGTCGCCGCTCACGGCCTTGAAGCTCGCCGCACTGGCCGGGCAAGCCGGACTGCCCGCAGGTGTGCTCAATGTGGTGCCGGGCTTCGGGGACGCAGGCGAAGCCCTCGCGCGCCATGGCGACGTGGATTGCCTCGCGTTCACGGGTTCGACCGCTGTTGGACGCAAGATCGCGCACTATGCGGCCGACTCGAACCTCAAGCGCGTGTGGCTAGAACTTGGCGGCAAGTCGCCGCAGATCGTTCTGCCCGATTGCCCCGACCTGGAGCGCGCGGCCCGCAGCGTCGCGCATGCCGTGTTCTACAACACCGGGCAGATGTGCACGGCCGGCTCGCGCCTGCTCGTGCATCGCGACATCAAGGCATCGTTCCTGGAACGCGTGCTCGCGATCGCGGCGGAATATGCGCCCGGCGACCCCCTCTCGCCGGACACCCGCATGGGCAGCCTGATCGACGCGGCCCAGGTCGACCGCGTGCTCGGCTATGTGGAGCAAGGCCGAGCAACGGCGCGACTGCTGCGCGGCGGACAGCGCGTGCGCAGCGACACCGGTGGCCAGTATGTCGAACCGACGGTATTCGACTGCGCAGACACGGGCAGCCCCATCGTACGGGAAGAAATCTTCGGGCCGGTGCTCGCGGTGACGGCGTTCGATACGCTCGACGACGCCGTCGCGCTCGCCAACGACACGCCCTATGGACTCGCGGCGTCAGTCTGGAGCGCGAATCTCACGACCGCGCACGAAACCGCTCGGCGGCTGCGCGCGGGCACGGTGTGGGTGAATGGCTACGAGGAGACCGACGACATGAACTTCCCGTTCGGCGGCTTCAAGGAGTCCGGCAACGGACGCGATAATTCATTGCATGCGCTGGAGAAGTACACCGAACTCAAGTCCACCATCGTGCGCTTGCGTTAAGGTGGTGAGTCGCGGGCCGCCGCTGGCGTGCCCGCATCGGCGCGTAGATCAGGCGCACTCACTCGCGGCGGCGGTCATCGGCTGTGCTATCGGCCGAATCGTGCGAAGCGGTGAACTCGCGCGATCGACATAAGCCGCCAGCTTTTGCGCATACCAGTCGGTGAAATTGTTCAGCATGAACTCGGAAGGCGCGTAGGGTCCCGGCCGATACCCAATCGAATTGACACCCCGCTGATTGTTCGCCACGAGCGCGGCGTCCTGGTCATTCGTGGCGCGCCAGACTTCCGTGAGCGTCTGAACGTCGTAGTCCACACCTTCCACCGCGTCTTCGTGCACGAGCCAGGTGGTCTTGAGTTCCGTTTGCGTGGCAGAGAGCGGCAACACGCGAAAGTGGATGACGTGGTCCGAGAGAAAGTGATTCCAGTTGTTCGGCACCCTGAACATTCGCACGGAACCGATATCCGGCTCGACGAAATCGCCCAGCAGCTTCTTGCACGCAGGCCTTCCATCGGAGGTGAACGACACCGCACCACGATGGAACGGCAAGCGAATGCAGCGGAACTCCGTACCCCCATCCGCAGGCTGATGCGGCAGATTCAGGCTGTCCCACAGCGCCGTTTTCTCGCGCATCAACGCCTGGAAATCGCGATTCGCGCGCGGATCGTCGGGCAGCGCGAATTCGATCAGTGTCGCGAGCAATTCGGGATGGTTGCCCACGCAGTGATAGCACTCGCGGTTATTTTCGATCACGAGCTTCCAGTTCGCGTCCTCGACGATCGTCATCGAGCAGGCGACCTTTGTGCGCTCCGGATGATGAGGCGCGATATATGGCGTGACCGTGGCCTTGAAGCGGGCGATATCGGGTGGCTCGCTGGCGATGCAGATATAGACCATGCCGCAGATCGTTTCGACGTGAACTGGCTGCAAACCGTGCTCACTGCGATCAAAATCCGCAGGCATCTGGCGCGCGCTCAGCAACGAGCCGTCCAGTGCGTAGACCCACTGATGGTAGGGGCACACGAGCCGTTTTGCACGCCCCGCGGCCTCGGTGCAAACAAGCGAGCCGCGATGACGGCAGGTATTGAAGAACGCGGAGACTCCACCGTCTTCACCGCGCAATACCACGACAGATGTCTTGCCGATCGAGAGCGTGATGTAGTCTCCCGGCTGCGCAATCTCCGCGACGTTGCAGGCAAAGAGCCATTCGTTCGAGAACACGGCTTCGACGTCGAGCTCATGCAACGCCGGGTCCGTATAGAACGCGCCTTCGAGGCTATAGCCTTTACGACGGCGGTCCAGTAACTCGCGAACGCGTGCCATTCCTGTCATCGAACTCCTCCTTTCATTCAGTGTATTCGGCCAGTTCCACGCCCTCACCAATGCGCATCTGTGCAAATGCCTCGGCGAGACACTCCACGCACACTTTCACGCGCGCCGATTGCGCGAGCCGCTCCGGAAAGACGGCCCACACGTTGGCCGGCTGCGTGACTTCGGGCAGCACACGTTGCAGGCGTCCGGCGTCGAGCAAAGGCTGCACGTCCCAGACCGAACGCAGCACGATGCCCCGCCCCGCGAGCGCCCATTGCACCGCCGCCTCGCCGTGATTGGTCGAGAGCGGACCGGTGACCTTCACGGACACGGTCTCGCCGCCGGCGTCGAGCCGCCAGACGCCGAACGGATGGTCGCGCTCCTTGATCGCGAGGCAAGCGTGCGCCTCGAGATCGGCAATGCTTTTGGGCATGCCGTGACGCGCGAGATAAGCGGGCGCGGCGCACAACACGCGATGATTCGCCGCGAGCTGTCTGGCAATCAGATGCCCCGCAATGTCGTCGCCGATCCGCACGTCGAGATCGAAACCCTCGGCCGCGACATCCACCACGCGGTCGAACAGGTCGAGCCGCACGTTGAGCCGTGGATAGCGGTCGGACAATGCCGCGAGCGCCGGTGCAACGAACTGGCGGCCGAAGCCGAAGCTGCTGGAAACGCGCAACGTGCCGCGCGGAATGCTGCGCGTACTGGAGACGTCTTCGACGAGGTGATCCACGTCGTCGAGGATTTTTTCGGCCCATGCGAGCACGCGCTCACCCGCCGCCGTGATGGCAACGCGGCGCGTCGAGCGGTGCAGCAGCCGGGTACCGAGGCTCGCTTCGAGCACGCCCACGCGCTTGCTCACGTAGGCAGCCGAGGCGCAAAGCGCTTCGGCTGCCGCGCTGAAGCTCGCCTTGCGCGCGACCGTGCAGAAAACGCGCAAGTCGTCGAGTTCCGGGGAAACAGGCAGATTCATGGCGTGGCGCGCGAGCGATGCGTCATCAGAAGCTATGGCGCATGCCGATGCGAACATCCGCCTGCGTCGTGGTCGAAGACGGCGTGAAGCTGTAGCCGATCACCGCGTCCACCCCTTGCGACGCCGAGAGCCAGTCGCCCGAGATATAGACGTCCGTGCGCTTCGACAGCAGGTAGTGCATGCCCGCCGAAAGCTGATTCCAGTGATGGCCGTCGAAGTGCGTGTACTGGTAGCCACCGATGAGGCTCATCGCGGGCGTGACCTGCCAGTTCGCGCCGCCTTCGGCGACCTGCATGTGCTCGCTCTCGCCAAACGCCTTGATTTGCGTATACGTGAAGGCGCCCATCAGCGTGACGTTGCCGATCGCGTAGCTCGCGCCCACACCGAAGGCGCCTTGCTTGTCCACCGGGAACGGCGTATCCGCATAGAGCGACGTGACCGCACCGGTGGCGGGATCGACGCTCACAGTCGGCCTGCCGAAGAACGAACGCACGCCAATCATGTTGTACGGGTCGAAGCCATAAATACCCGACGGATTATTAAGCTGGGTATAGGCCGTGCCGATCGAAAACGGGCCATGCTGGTACTGCGCGCCCACGCTCCACGCGCTGCCCGTGTGGAAATCGCCCGGCGTATTGCTGAACGAGTACATGCCGCCGAACTGGAAGCCGGCGTACGTGTTCGACATGAACTTCACCGCGTTCGGCAAATGATCGCCGTTCATGCGATCGAAGTCGCCCTGGTTGATCGCGTAGCCGCTTGCCCATGCCGACACGTTGTACAGGTAGACCATCTCCCGCGTCATGTCGAACTGATTGCCGAACGTGAGCGTACCCCAATCGCTTTGGAGACCTACGTAAGCGGCGCGGCCAAAGAGCGAGCCGCCGTTAGAGATCTGCCCGTTAGCCAGGTGAAAACCGCTTTCCAGCTTGAAGACGGCCTTCATCCCGCCGCCGAGGTCTTCGGTGCCCATCAGGCCCCAGCGGTTGGCGTACGTCACGCCGTCGTCGAATTTCACCACGTGCGAGCCGCCCGTGTTGGAAACATACGTGATGCCCGCATCGATCACGCCGTAGAGCGTCACGCTGCTTTGCGCGCGCGCGGCCATGGGGAGTGCGGCGAGCGTAAGCACAGCCGCATACATCGCGGCGAGCCGCGCTTGATTCATCGAGTTCATGTTGCTGTTCGTTCTGAAGGCGGGATCAGTTCAGGCCGCGGTCGGCTTCGCGCACGAGTCGGCGTTCCTTTTCGATGTCGAGCGAGCGGCACGCCCACAGGTAGACCAGCGCGGCAACCGGCAGCCCCACCAGCATGGCGATATCGGTGCCTCCCAACGCCCTGGCGACCGGGCCGGTGTAGATGTCCGTCTTGAAGAACGGAATCATGGCGACGAAGCCCGCCGCGTATGCGGTGAGGCCGCGCCAGTTCCAGCGACCGTAGATGCCGCGCGGGTTGAAGATCTCACGCACCGAGTAGTGCGAGTGGCGCACGATGAAGAAGTCCACGAGGTTGATCGCAGTCCACGGCGTGAACAGATAGCCGAGAATGCCGAGGAAGTCGCCGAACTTGCCCATGAAGTTGTCCGACGCCGAGAACGCGAGCGACGTCGCGATCAGCGCCACCACGACGAGGCTCACCACGCGCTTCGTGGCGTTCGATTTGAGCGGCTTGAACGAGTCCGTGATGCTGAGCAGCGTGAGCGAGGCGCCGTAGAAGTTCAGCCCGGTGATGGCCAGCAAGCCCAGCAGCGAGAGCAGCAGTGTGACCGTGCCGAAGCCCGGAAAAATCATGTCGCCGGCGCGCTGAACCGCGTCCGAGATCTCGATCTGCGCGTTGAGCGCCGCGGCCGCCGTGCCCACCAGCATCATCCACACGCCGCCAATGAACGCGCCAAGGAAGGTCCACCAGAACGTGGAGCGCACGCCAGTATTGGGCGGCAAATACCGCGAGTAGTCCGAAACGTAGATGGACCACGAAAGCTGATACGCCGCCGCCGAGAAGAGCTGCACGAGGAACGGCGTGGTCTTGAAGCCCGCGAGGCTCAACTGGCCAGCGGGAAACTGCACCTTCACGCACATGCCGATGCTGAACACGGTGAGCGCGACGAGCAGCGCGAGCGCGAGCCAGCGTTGCGCCTTGTGAATCAGGTCATAGCCGAACACGGCGAGCGCGACCGAGATCACCGTGAACACGATGTAGCTCATATGCGGCTCGGTGCCGAGCAGATGATGCGCGGTCTGCCCCGCCATGAGCTGGTTGAACGAGTTGTAGCCAATATAGGTGACGAGCGCGACCACCCACACGAGCAGCGCGCCCATGTAGCCGAACTGCGGGCGCGACTGGATCATCTGCGGCAGGCCGAGCTGCGGCCCCTGGCTCGAATGGAACGCCATGAAGAAGGTGCCCAGCACGTTGCCGAGCACGATGGCGATCGCGCTCCACAGCAGGTTGCCGCCCATGCTGATGCCGATCGCGCCAGCGGCGATGGTCGCGAGATTGGCGTCGCCCGTGAACCACACGGGCCACAGGTGCCACGCCTTGCCTTTGCGCTCAGCGAGCGGCACGTAGTCGATCGAGCGTGACTCGATCCGCGATTTGGCGCGCGCTGGCTCATTGGCCAACGCTTCGGCGATTGCCTCTTGGGACATGTCTCCTCCAGTTGTGGGGTGGCGAAAGCGGCCCCGCACGACGCGGTTGCGCTTTGCTCGCCCGCCCCGAAACCAGGAGTTCCAGTTTCCGGACACGGCGAGTTATCCTACGGTTAACACAAAACTCTCAGTTAACAATAGTACGCAGCTTGGAGGGTTTCGTCGCACTATCGCATCCTCCTATTGACGCCTAGCGAAAGTTCCGGCTGGCATGCCGTCGATCAATTTTCATGGGCTTCAGAGACGAAGAATACGCGTAACGCATTGCCATGGCACGCTTTTGTGCACCACATAAAGGGATAACCCTGATCCACTGCCGCGCAGCTTTCTCGTATATTTCGTTAACCGATAGTTTTATCGTAACTGATGGTTAACTTTCTCCCGTGCGGCGGACCCCATGACCTACCTCCCGATCGAATTCCACAAGAAAGCTGAATCTCCCAAGCTCCCGGCCGACTTCTGCGCCAACCCGGATCTCGCCTGGACCATCCCGGCGAGCTTCTACACATCCGAAGCTGTTTACAAGGCGGAAGAGAAGAAGATCTTCGAAGACGCGTGGATCTGCGTCGCGCACCGCAGCGAACTGGCCGAGGCGAACGCCTACGTGACCCGCGAGGTGGTCGGGGAAAGCATTCTGCTCGTGCGCGGCAAGGACAAGGTGCTGCGCGCGTTCTACAACGTGTGCCCGCACCGTGGCCACCAGCTGCTCGAAGGCAGCGGCAAGGCAAAGAACGTCATCACCTGCCCGTACCACGCATGGGCGTTCAAGCTCGACGGCGCGCTCGCGCACGCCAACAACTGCGATCACGTCGAGTCGTTCGACAAGGAAAATTCGACGCTCGTGCCGGTGCGCGTGGAGGAATACGCGGGCTTCGTGTTCATCAATCTGAACCCGCACGCCGACCCGGTCGAGGCGCAACTGCCCGGCCTCGAAGCGAGCCTGCGCCGTGCATGCCCCGTGATCGACGACCTCAAGCTGGCCGCCCGCTTCGTGAGCGAGACGCCCGCCAACTGGAAGTCGATCGTCGATAACTACCTGGAGTGCTACCACTGCGGCCCGGCGCACCCCGGCTTCTCGGACTCGGTGAAGATCGACCAGTACACGCACACGCTGCACGGCAACTGGACGGTGCAGTTCGGTCACGCGCAGTCGTCGGAGCGCTCGTTCAAGCTCGACCCTTCGGTGAAAGACCCGAGCTTCAGCGGCTACTGGGCCTGGCCGTGCACGATGTTCAACGTGCCGCCGGGCAGCGACTTCATGACGGTGATCTACGAATTCCCGGTGAGCGCCGAAGTCACGCTGCAGCACTACGACATCTACTTCCTGAACGACGAGCCGACCGAAGAGCAGCAAAAGCTGATCGAGTGGTATCGCACGGTGTTCCGTCCGGAAGACCTGCGTCTCGTGGAAAGCGTGCAGAAGGGCCTGAAGTCGCGCGGCTATCGCGGCCAGGGCCGGATCATGGTCGACAAAGAGCGCAGTGGCATCAGCGAGCACGGCATTGCGCACTTCCACAATCTGCTCGCGCAGCAGTACCAGGACTGACGAGAGGCTAGCTTGAACAAATTGCAAAACCCCAGCCTGTTGCGCGAGCAGGCTTATATCGACGGCCAGTGGCGCAACGCCGACGACAGCGCCACGCTCGACGTGTACAACCCCGCCACGGGCGAACGGCTCGCGAGCGTGCCGAACATGGGTGCGGGCGAAACGCGTGCGGCCATCGAAGCGGCGCACCGCGCCTTCCCGGCCTGGCGCGCCACGACCGCGAAAGAGCGCGCGCGCCTGCTGCGCAACTGGTTCGAGCTCATCATGGCGAACCAGGACGCGCTCGCTGAAATCATGACGCGCGAGCAAGGCAAGCCGCTCGCGGAAGCGCGCGGCGAAATCGGCTACGCCGCCTCGTTCATTGAATGGTTCGGCGAGCAGGCCAAGCGTATCGACGGCGACGTGATCCCGAGCCCGAACCCGGACCAGCGCCTCGTCGTGACGAAAGAGCCGGTGGGCGTGTGCGCCGCCATCACGCCGTGGAATTTCCCGGCCGCGATGATCACCCGCAAGGCCGCGCCCGCGCTCGCCGCAGGCTGCACCATCGTCATCAAGCCCGCCAACGAGACGCCGCTCTCCGCGTTCGCGCTCGCCGCGCTCGCTGAACAGGCCGGCATCCCGGCGGGCGTGATCAACGTCGTCACGGGCAAGTCGCGCGAGATCGGCCTCGAGATGACGTCGAGCCCGCTCGTCAAGAAGCTCACGTTCACGGGTTCGACGGAAGTCGGCCGCCTGCTGATGCGCCAGTGCTCGGACACCGTCAAGAAGGTTTCGCTGGAGCTGGGCGGCAATGCGCCGTTCATCGTGTTCGAGGACGCGGATCTCGACGCCGCCATCGAAGGCGCCCTGCTCTCGAAGTACCGCAACGCGGGCCAAACCTGCGTTTGCGCGAACCGCTTCTATGTGCACGACTCCGTGTACGACGAATTCTGCCGGCGCTTCGCGGCGCGCGTGGCCGCCTTCAAGGTGGACGACGGTTTTGCCGAGGGCGTGCATATCGGCCCGCTCATCACCGTAGCGGCACGCGACAAGGTCGATGGCCTTGTGCGCGATGCCGTGGCGCAAGGCGCGCGCGTGGTCACGGGCGGTGCGCCGCACGCGCGCGGCGGCAACTTCTACGCGCCCACCGTGCTCGCGGACGCGAAGCCCGGCATGGCCGTGCTCTCCGAAGAGATCTTCGGACCGGTCGCGCCGATCGTGCGCTTTTCGAGCGACGCCGAAGTCGTGCAGCTCGCGAACGACTCCATCTATGGGCTCGCCGCGTACTTCTACAGCCGCGACATCGGCCGCATCTGGCGTGTGGCGGAGCAACTCGAGTACGGCATCGTCGGCATCAACACGGGACTCATCTCCAACGAAGTCGCGCCGTTCGGCGGCGTGAAGCAGTCGGGCATCGGCCGCGAGGGCTCGAAGTATGGCATCGAAGACTATCTGTCGATCAAGTACCTCTGCATGGCCGGCGTGAATAGTCAGCCCGCGCGCTGAGCGTCGCGCGGATGCGGTTCGCGTCGCATCCGCGCTTTTTCCCGAATCAAGAATCCATTGCCTGTGAGCCGGACACCGGGCAAAAACCAGGCAAACCCGAAGCAACCCCGCGCTGCGCACCAGGCGGCTTGCGGTAAAGGAAGGCAACATGAACGCCCGCGAATCGATCACTGTCGACGTCGTCGCCGTCGAGCAACTCACTCCGCTCATCAAGCGCTTCACGCTCGCCCTGCCCGATGGCGCGCCGCTGCCGTCGTTCAGCGGCGGCGCCCACGTACTCGTTTCGATGCAGGACGGCGAGCAATGGCACCACAACGCGTACTCGCTCCTGAGCTCGCCGCACGACACGCGCCAGTATCGGATTGCCGTACGCCGTGAAGAAGCCTCGCGCGGCGGCTCGGCGTTCATGCACGACAAGGTGGCGGTGGGCACGCGCCTCGCCATCGGCACGCCCGCCAATCTGTTCGAGCTGGCGCGCGACGCGAAGCGGCACGTGTTCATCGCGGGCGGCATCGGCATCACGCCGTTTCTCGCGCAACTTGCCGAGCATCAGCCCGAAGATCTCGAACTCGAACTGCACTACGCGTACCGCAGCCCCGAGCACGGCGCATTCGTCGACGAACTGAACGCCGGTCCGCACGCGCAGCGCACGCAGTGCTATGTGGACAGCGAAGGCCAGCGGCTCGACCTGCTCAAGCTCTTCAAAAACCTGCCCGCCGACGCGCATGTGTACGTATGCGGTCCCCAGGGCCTGAACGATGCCGTCTACGCGAACGCCGCGCTGCTCGGCTGGCCGAAGGCGCAACTGCACTCGGAGCAGTTCGCCGCCACGGACGTTGCGGGCAACGGCTTCACCGTGGTGCTCGCGAAGTCGGGCATCGAACTCGAAGTCGGCGAGGATGAAACCATTCTCAAGGCCATCGAGCGCGCGGGCGTGACCGTGGAGTCGCTGTGCCGCGAAGGTGTGTGCGGCACCTGCGAAGTGCCGATTCTCGAAGGCGAGGCCGACCATCGCGACCAGTATCTCGACGACGATGAGAAGGCCGCGCAGAAGACCATTCTGCTGTGTGTGTCGCGCTCGCTCACGCCGCGTCTTGTGATCGATCTGTAACCGGCTTTGGCCGATCCGTTAAACTAGCAGGAGATACGCGGGCAGACGAAGCGTGCGGGCCTCGCGCCTCACCCATCAGCGGCGGCATGTGCCCGGCCCGATCGGCGGCCTTAGGGTGTATGCCGCCCTTTTCGCTTGGCCTGCCCAGATCGGCTTGATCTGTTCGATCCGCTCGATCCGCTTAACCGCGCGATACGTCATAGAGGGAATTGGATGTCCGAGGATACGTTCGCGTTCCGTCTGAAAGTGCTGCTCGAGCACAAGAAGCTGAGCCTGCAGCAAGTGGCCGACGCCGTCGGCATTTCACGACCCGCCGTGCACAAATGGACCCGCGGCGGCGAGATCGACTATTCGAATCTGCGCCGCCTGGCGGCCTTCCTCGACGTGAACTGGGTCTGGCTGCGCTACGGCGACGAAGCCGTGAAAGACCTCGGCATCATGGGCAATACCGAGTTGCCCATGACCGACCTGCGCCGCCGCTACACCGCCGAGATCATGTCGAACGAGGCGCGCATGAAGCAGGCGCAGGAACTGGCCGGCATCGTGACGTGGGAATGGAATCTCGTGGCCGACGAACTGATCTATTCGAGCAACTGCGAAAAGCTCTATGGCCGCGAAATTCACAGCAACGACGAGTTCTGGGAAATCCTCCACCCCGAAGACTCGATCTGGCTGAACGCTGAAGCGATGAAAGAACTCGTGGCAAGCAAGGCGCCGCGCGTGTGGGACTTTCGCATCATCTTGCCCGACGGGCGCATTCGCTGGATCGAGTCACGCGTGGCCACGCTGCTCGACGACGCGGGGCGCCCGGTGCGCGTGGTAGGCACGACCATCGACATCAGCACGCGCAAGGAAGCCGAGTCGGCGCTGGAGCAGCACCTGCAACTGGTCAACGACGCGGCGCGCATCGCGGGTTTCGGCGTGTGGCGCTGGGAGCGCAATCAGGACGCGTTGATCGTTTCGGACGAATGGTGCCGGCTCTTTGGCGTCGATCCCGCCGCCGTGCCTCGGCATTTCGTGGAGCTCTCCGGGCATATTCATCCGGAAGACCGCGCCGCGCGGGAAACCGCCATCAACGACGCACTCGCCCATCGCTCGGACTATCGCGTGCTCTATCGCGCTACGCTGCCCGACGATACCTGGCGTCTGGTGGTGGAACTGGGGCAGGCGCGCGTCTCGCCGCATGGTGACGACGTGTGGATTACGGCGCTGTGCCGAGCTGCGCAGCCTGCCGACATGGCGGCGAGCACGCAGCCCGCCGCCGAAGACGGAGCGGCCGCGGCGCAACGTTGATTGCGCGCTGCGCCGCTGTTTGAACCGCTGTTTGAAGGTTAAAGCGCAGCGGCTACCGCTTCGCCCACTGTGGAGGTGTTCGCCGTGCCACCCATGTCGGGCGTGCGCGGGCCTTCCACCAGCACCTTCTCGATGGCCTGCATGATCGCGTCGTGCGCGGCCTTGTATTGCGCGTCGCCGTTGCCGAGGAAGTCGAGCATCATCGCGCCCGACCAGATCATCGCGATGGGGTTGGCGATCTGCTTGCCGAAGATGTCGGGTGCGGAACCGTGCACCGGCTCGAACAGCGACGGGAACGTGCGCTCGGGGTTCAGGTTCGCCGACGCCGCCAGACCGATCGTACCCGTGCAGGCGGGGCCGAGGTCAGAAAGAATATCGCCGAAGAGGTTCGATGCGACGACCACGTCGAAGCGATCGGGCTGCAGCACGAAGCGCGCGCACAGAATATCGATGTGCTGCTTGTCCCACTTCACTTCCGGGTACGTCTGCGCCATGGCCGCCACGCGCTCGTCCCAATACGGCATGCTGATCGAAATGCCGTTCGATTTCGTCGCGGCCGTGAGCTTTTTGCGACCTCGATTGTTAGCCAGTTCGAACGCGTACTTGAGAATGCGGTCCACGCCCTGACGCGTGAACACCGACTCCTGCAGCACAAATTCGCGCTCGGTGCCTTCGAACATCTTGCCGCCCACCGAGCTGTACTCGCCCTCGGTGTTTTCGCGCACCACGTAAAAGTCGATGTCGCCAGGCTTGCGGTTGGCGAGCGGACACGGCACGCCGGGCAACAAACGCACCGGGCGCAGGTTCACGTACTGGTCGAATTCGCGGCGGAACTTCAGCAGCGAGCCCCATAGCGAAATGTGATCGGGCACCTTGTCCGGCCAACCCACCGCGCCGAAATAGATCGCGTCGAACCCCTTGAGCGTGGCGAACCAGTCGTCGGGCATCATCTTGCCGTGCTCGAGGTAGTAGTCGCAGCTTGCCCAGTCGAAATGCGTGAATTCGATCGACAGCCCGAAGCGCTTCGCCGCCGCCTGAACCACGCGCACGCCCTCGGGCATCACTTCCAGGCCGATACCGTCGCCGGGAATCGCTGCGATTCTGAATGTCTTGCTCATTGCCTTGTTCTCCATTTGCACGGCGCGCGCCCTGATTGACCCGCGCCCAATGAGTACAAGGATGCCTCAAACCACCGCGAAAATTAGCCCCGCGCGCGTGGACAAATTGAACACGAATCGTGAATAAAGCCATGCTCCGCGTGACGATACCGCTGCCCTGTGGGTTGAAGCGTTTCACCTCATCGTGCCAGTAGTGCTGCTGCTGCCAGCCGAAGCGTGGGTACTGAAGGACCTATCTACTCCAACCTGCTCTGCCTCGATTCTGGTCGGATCAGGCAGCGAGACTCGGCTCAATCCGTGACAGCCAGTGCGAACGAAAGAATAGTCGAACTAACAGAACAACTGCAGTCGATTAAAAAACTGATTGATGAGTTACAGCCTCCACCCACTCCAATCCGAAACACATAGCTATGGACACAACGGTGGTTCCGCACGACGCCTTGAAGAGTAGACTATGGGCGCGGCCACGGGAGCCGTAGACCAGTCACCACGCTGGTTTGCGCCATATTCACGATCTATCAACTCGCGGTTGAATCGACAACGTGAAGCGGTTCAAGACGCTGGTGACCATGAGCCGCGTGAAGCGGGGCGCGAAGTGCCACTCGCGCCGGCCGGCGAATGAAGAACGCGCATTTCGACGCAACGCGGTCATTTCGACAACAGGAGCCACGACACATGAGCAACACGGCGCATCATGCGGGAGCCATTGAAGGTGACGAGTTGTTCCACCATCCGGAAATCGCAACGCTGCGGGCAGACCTCGCGCTCGCGCTGCGTGCCGCCGCGCATTTCGGGCTGGGTGAAGGCGTCTGCAATCACTTCAGCGTCGCGCTTCCCGGCGAAGACGGCCTCTTTCTCCTGAACCCGCGCGGCCTGCTGTGGAGCGAAGTGATGGCCGACGACATCGTCATTGTCGACGCACAGGGGCGCGTGGTGGCAGGCCGCCATACCGTGGAGCCGACGGCGATGTTCATTCACGCCGCCATCCATGCAATCGCAAAGAAGGCCTGTGTGCTGCATACCCACATGCCGTACGCCACTGCGCTCACCCTCACGCAGGACTGCGGGCTCGATACGACCTTGTCGCAGACCGCCATGCGCTACCACGGCCGCGTCGCGCTGGATCGCGAATACAACGGTCTCGCGCTCGGCCCCGAGGAAGGCGAGCGCATTGCGCATGCGCTCGACGGCAAGGATATCGGCTTCCTCGGCAACCACGGCGTGGTGGTGTGCGGCGAGCGCATCGACTACGCGTTCGACGACCTCTATTACCTGGAGCGCGCATGCGCCGCGCAGGTGCTCGCGGGCGCTACCGGGCGCGCATTGCGGCCCGTGGCGGCCGATCTCGCGCAGCGCGTGGCGGACCAGATTCAGGGTGAGCGATTGCAGTCGGAGCTGTTCTTCGCGGCGCTGCGAAGAACGCTCACACACGCTTGACGAAGGTTCGACGAAGCGGCAGTCCTACTTCCCCTGCCAAACCGCCTTGCGCTTTTCCGCAAACGCCGCTGCGCCCTCCCGCGCGTCGGCGGAAGCGAACACCGGGTCCGTGATCTCGCGTTGCCGCGTGAACATCTCCGCACTGGACCAGTCTCGCGACTCGCGCATCACGCGCTTGCTCGCGGCCACCGCAAGCGGCCCGTTCGCCACGATCTTCTGCGCGAGTTCGATCGCGCCCGCCAGCGCTTCGCCCGGCGCGGTCAGGCGGTTGACGAGGCCGAACTCGAACGCCCGTTGCGCGCCGAACATGTCGCCCGTCAGCACGAGCTCCATGGCGATGCGCTCCGGCAACTGCTGTTGCAGACGCAACAATCCGCCCGCCGCCGCGCACAGCCCGCGCTTGACTTCGGGCAGCCCGAACTGCGCGTTGTTCGCCGCCACGACGAGGTCGCTCGCCAGCACGACTTCGAAACCGCCCGCGAGCGCGTAGCCTTCCACCGCCGCAATAAGCGGCTTGCGCGGCGGCGCTTGCGTGAGCCCGGCAAAGCCACGGCCCGGCAGGCTCGGCCGCTCGCCCTTCAGAAAGCCCTTCAGGTCCATGCCCGCGCAAAACGTGCCGCCCGCCCCCGTGATGATGGCGAGTCGCAGGTCGTCGCGCCGTTCTAGTTCGTCCAGCGCGGCGGCAATCGCTTCGGACACCGCCTTCGTGCAAGCATTGCGCGCCTCAGGACGGTTGATCGTGAGGATCTGGATACCGTCGCGATACTCGATCAGCAATTCGTCGCTCATGGTCGGCCTCACTCAGCGCGGCTGCATGCGAATCGCGCCGTCAAGGCGAATGGTCTCGCCGTTGAGCATCGGATTCTCGAGGATATGCAGCGCGAGCGCGGCGAATTCGTCAGCAACGCCCAGACGCGGCGGAAACGGCACCATGCGGCCGAGCGATTCGCGAATCTCCTCGGGTAGGCGCGCGAGCAGCGGCGTGTCGAAGAGTCCAGGCGCGATCGTGCAAACACGTATGCCCTTGCTCGCCAGATCGCGCGCGGCCACGAGCGTCATGCCCACCACGCCCGCCTTGGACGACGCATAGGGCACCTGCCCGATCTGCCCTTCGTACGCCGCAACCGATGCTGTGAGCACGCAAGCGCCGCGCTCGCCGCCCGCGTCGGGTGCGTTGCGCGCCATTGCCGCCGCCGCGAGACGCAGTGCGTTGAAGGTGCCGAAGAGATTCACGCGCACCACGCTTTCATAGGCTTCGAGCGAGCCCGGCGAGCCGTCCTTCTCGATCAGACGCACCGCGCCGCCGCGGCCCGCGCAATGCACGAGCGAGCGCAGCGTGCCGCGCTGCGTCGCCGCCTCGAATACGGCGGTCATATCGTCGGCACTCGTCACGTCGGCGGCCACGAAACACGCGTTCGCACCAAGTTCATCGGCCACGGCCGCGCCGCGCGAACTGGCGAGGTCGGCGATCACGACCTGCGCGCCTTTTGCCAGCAAGCGTTTCGCGCTCGCGAGACCCAGACCCGATGCGCCGCCCGTCACCACCGCCACCGTGCCGGCGAATTTGTTCTGCTCGTCCATGTGTCGTTTCTCCTTCGTTGTTCGTGGTTACGCTTCAGAGGCGTTCGATGAGCGTCGCGTTGGCCATCCCGCCCGCTTCGCACATCGTTTGCAGGCCGTAGCGGCCGCCGCTCACCTCAAGCGCGTTGAGCATCGTCGTCATGAGGCGCGCACCCGAGGCGCCGAGCGGATGCCCCAGCGCGATCGCGCCTCCCGCCGGGTTCAGGCGCGCCGCGTCCGCGCCCAGCGACTTCTGCCAGGCGAGCGGCACCGCGGCGAATGCCTCGTTCACTTCGAAGTGCGAAATATCGTCGATAGTGAGGCCGCGTTTCTTCAGCAGACGCTGCGTGGCGGGAATCGGCGCGGTCAACATCATGAGCGGATCGTCGCCGCAGACGTCGAACGCCACGATGCGTGCGCGCGGCTTCAACCCCAACTGCGCCGCCTTCTGCTCGCTCATGATGAGCAGTGCGGAGGCGCCGTCCGAGATTTGCGAGGCGTTGCCCGCCGTCACGTTCCAGCGGATGCCCGGAAAGCGCTCCGCCAGTTCGGCGCTTTCGAACGAAGGCGCAAGGCCGGCGAGCCGCTCGACCGTGGTGCCGGCGCGGATCGTTTCGTCGAGGTTCACGCGGCGCACGCCCTCGGGTCCCGGAACCTCGATGGGCACGATCTCACGCGCGAACTGGCCGGCGGCGCGCGCGGCGTCCGCGCGACAGTGCGACTGCGCCGAGTAGGCGTCGAGCGCCTCGCGCGTGAGCGCCCACTTCTGCGCGACGAGATCGGCGCTCACGCCCTGGCCGACCATGCCTTCGGGATAGCGCGCGTGGTACAGCGCGCCATACGGATCGCGGCCGATGCGCGACGACCCCATCGGCACGCGGCTCATCGACTCGACGCCACCGGCCACGACGATCTCGTTGACGCCCGCCATGATCGCCTGCGCCGCGAAATGGATGGCTTGCTGGCTCGAGCCGCACTTGCGCTCGATGGTGGTGGAAGGCACGTGCTGCGGAAAGCCCGCCGCGAGCCACGCGAGGCGGCCGGGCGTCGAGGCCTGCTCCCCCACCTGACTCACGCAGCCGATCATCACGTCGTCCACGCTGCCGGGGTCGACATCGTTGCGCGCGATCAGTTGCTTGAGAACCTGCGAAAGCAGATCCACAGGATGCAGGTCGACGAAAGCGCCGCCCGCCTTGGTCCGGCCCATCGGGCTGCGTACTGCGTCGACGATTACCGCGCTATGAGTCATGGTTCTCTCAATGGTTGGAAGTGTCATGAAAAATGAATCAGCCGACTCAAAATACACCTCAACGGATCACTATTTCAATAGTGGTAAACATATTTCGGAACTCTTGGATCATTTTTATTGATTTCTCGCTTACGATCCGCAACACTATTTGCACGGCTTGATACTGGGAGATCGAAAAAGGAGACATCGGCACGCGGCCACGAGCGGCGCGGCGTCGCGAAGGCGAAAAAATGAACCAGGCGTCTTAAAAAATCGTTCCCGCGAGCATCAGAAAGCTAGAATCCGGGGTTTGCCGCGAGCCACATCGGCGCGCCGCGCCCTTACCCCGACGAAGGACCCGAAATGAACGACCAGGCCAACTCCCGCAGCGACGACGCCGCCGACTCGCAGATCGTGAGCGCGCTCGCGCGCGGTATCCGGATCCTGCAGTGCTTTTCGATGGGAGACGCGGAGCTTTCGGCGCGCGATCTGGTCGAGCGCACGGGGTTGCCCAAGCCCACGGCGCTGCGGCTCATCAACACGCTCGCGGAGTTCGGCCTGCTGCGCTATTCGGAGCGCATTTCGAAGTACGTGCTCGGCACGGAGATGCTCAGTCTCGCCGCGCCGGCGCTCGGCCGCATGACGATCCGGCAGATCGCGCGGCCGATGATGCAGGAGCTGGCCGACTACTGCCACGGCCAGGTCACGCTCGCGGTGGGCTACCGCCTGAACATGGCGTATGCCGAGGTGATTCAGGGCGAAGGCAGCGCGGTGTACCGCTCGGAAACGGGCACGCGGCTCTCGCTTTCGCGCACGGCGTCGGGCCGCGCGTATCTGTGGACCGTGCCTGGCGAGGAGCGCGAGCAGTACCTGCAGGAAACGCTTGCACGCGACCCCGCGAAGGGCGAGTTGCTCGCCCAGCGCCTCGCGCAAGCGCAGCAGGAGTTGCGCGCGCACGGTTGCACGATCTCGCACGGCGACATGCAGCGCGAGATCCATTCGGTGGCGATTCCGCTGTCCGCCCCGATCGACGACGAGTATTGGGTTTTTAGCTGTTCGATTGCAGTTTTCAACATCAGCGGCAACCAGCTGACCGACGACATCGCCCCGCGGCTGATGTCGCTCGTCAGGCGCGTGGAGGCAGCGCTCGGCAGCATGACTGGGGCCGCGCATGACATGGAGACGAGACCGTGGAGCGTGTCCGCGAACTAGCTGTAGCAGCACCCACGCGGGAAGCCCTGTGCTTCCCCGCACTCAACCAGATCATCACCTACAAGGAGCTGGACCAACGCGCGGACCGCATCGCGCATTGGCTCCTCGGCCTCGGCCTGCAACCCGGCGACGGCATTGCACTACTGTTCGAGAATCATCCTGCGCTCGCCGTCATCGCCATTGGCGCCGAACGCGCCGGCCTCTACTACACCCCCATCAGCATCCAGTTGAAAACACGCGAGGCCGCGCACGTCCTCAAAGACTGCGGCGCGCGCGTGCTGATCATCTCGCAGGCCATGCATGAACTCGCGGCGACCCTCGTGGCCGAGGGCGCGGTGCAGGGCGTTGCCAGCTTCGTTGCCGGCGCTTCGGAAACGCTGCCTGGCTTCGCCTCGCTCGAAGCGGCGCTGGCCGATGTCGATGCAAGCGCGCCGTTGCCGCCCTTGCCGCGCGGTCGCGACTTCCTCTATTCGTCGGGCACGACCGGCTTGCCCAAGGGCATCCGCAAGCCGCTCGTGCCGTTCGAGCGGCGCGATGCCGACGATACCGAAACCGCGGCGTGGCGAAACACTTTCGGCTTCAACGCCGACTCTGTCTACCTGAGCACCGCGCCGCTCTACCATGCCGCGCCGCTGCGTTACCTCATGCGCATGCTGCACACGGGCGGCCGAGCCATCGTGCTGCAGAAGTTCGACGCCGAGGCCGCGCTGGACGCCATCGCGCACCACCGCGTCACGCACAGCCAGTGGGTGCCAACGATGTTCATCCGCCTGCTGAACCTGCCCGAGACCACGCGCGCGCAATACGACGTGAGCAGCCTGCGCGTGGCGATTCACGCCGCCGCGCCGTGCCCGCCGCATATCAAGGAGCAGATGATCGCCTGGTTCGGCCCGGTGATCTACGAGTACTACGCGGGCTCGGAAAGCGTGGGCCTCACGGCGATCGACTCGGACGAATGGCTTTCGCATCGCGGCTCGGTGGGACGCTCGAAATATGGACAGATCCACATCATCGATGATGAGGATCACGAACTGCCTGTGGGCGAGATTGGCCGCGTGTTTTTTGAAGGCGGCCCCTCTTTCGAGTACCACAACGATCCGCTTAAGACGCGCAGCGTCTACAACCGCCACGGCTGGGCCACTTACGGCGACATCGGCCATGTCGATGCAGATGGCTACTTGTACTTGAGCGACCGGCGCGTGGACCTCATCATCAGCGGCGGTGTGAACGTGTATCCGCAAGAGATCGAGAACGTGCTCGCCGAGCATCCCGCCGTGGCCGATGCCGCCGTGATCGGTGTGCCGCACTCCGAGTTCGGCGAAGCCGTGAAGGCGGTCGTGCAACCGCGCGAGCGCGACGCCGCGAGCCCGCAGCTCGCCGACGAGTTGATTGCGTTCTGCCGCGAGCGCCTTTCACATATCAAGGTGCCGCGCTCGGTCGAATTCGAGGACGCATTGCCGCGCCAGGACAACGGCAAGCTACTACGGCGCATTCTCAAGGAGCGTTACCGCCAGCCGAAAGCTTGATACGGATAACGAAGTAACGAAAAGAACTGGAGACACAAGGCATGCGCACCGTATTCCGAGACGATCACGAAATCTTCCGCGAACAGGCTCGGCGCTTTATCGAGCGCGAAATCGTGCCGTTTCATCATCAATGGGAAAACCAAGGCATCGTGCCGAAGTCGGTATGGCGGCGAGCGGGTGAGGAAGGCCTGCTTTGCTGCACGATTCCTGAGGAGTACGGCGGTGGCGGCGGCGACTTCGGCCACGCGGCGATCATGATCGAGGAGCTGGCGCGCGTGAACGCGAGCGGCATCGGCTTTCCGCTGCATTCGGACATCGTCGCGCCTTATATCTTCGCGTACGGCACCGAGGAGCAAAAGCGCGAGTGGCTGCCGAAGCTCGCGCGCGGCGAGCATATCGGCGCCATCGCCATGACCGAACCCGGCACGGGCAGCGATCTCAAGTCAGTGCGCACCACCGCGCGCAAAGACGGGGACCACTACGTCATCAATGGCCAGAAGACCTTCATCACGAATGGCCAGAACGCAAGCCTCGTGGTCGTGGTCTGCAAGACGGCGCCCGAGCTGGGCGGCAAGGGCGTGTCGCTGATCGTGGTCGAGGAAGGCACGCCTGGCTTCAGCAAGGGCCGCAAGCTCGACAAGATCGGACTGCGCGCGCAAGACACATCCGAACTTTTCTTCGAGGACGTGCGCGTTCCCATCTCGCAGCGGCTGGGTGAGGAAAACCAGGGCTTCTCGTACCTCATGCGCGAACTGGCGCAGGAGCGGCTCGTGATTGCGGTGCGCGCTGCCGCCTCGATCGAGGGCATGCTCGAGCGCACGATTCGCTATACGCGCGATCGCAAGGTGTTCGGCCAGGCCATCTTCGACTTCCAGAACGCGCGCTTCAAGCTCGCGCATGCGCGCGCGAAGGCGGAAATGGTGCGCACCTATGTCGATGACTGCATTGCGCGGCATCTGCGGCGCGAGCTTTCGCCGGTAGACGCCGCGATGGCGAAGCTCAACGCCACCGAACTGCAGAACCAGTTGCTCGACGAATTCCTGCAGCTGCACGGCGGCTATGGCTATATGTCCGAGTATGTGGTGGGCAGCGCGTGGGTGGATGCGCGCGTCATGCGCATCTACGGCGGCACCGACGAGATCATGAAGGAAATCATCGCGCGCACGCTGTGAAGGCGAGTGATTCGGCACACCGGGAAGCAGGCAGGAACGCACACATGATCAAGCCTTTGGAAGGCGTTACCGTCGTGGAATTCGCGGGGCTCGGCCCCGCGCCGTTCTGCGGCATGCTGCTCGCGCAAATGGGCGCGCGCGTGATCTGCATCGGCCGCGAGGGCGCGCACGCGCCAACAGGACCGCTCGCGCGCGCTCGCGAATACGTCGCGCTCGACCTCAAGCGCCCCGATGGCATTGCCCGCGCGCTCGATCTGATCGCGAGCGCCGATGCGTTGATCGAAGGCTTTCGTCCCAGGGTGATGGAGCGGCTGGGGCTCGGGCCGCAAGTGTGCCACGCCCGTCGCGCCTCGCTCGTCTACGGCCGCATGACCGGTTGGGGGCAAACCGGACCGCTCGCGCACACGGCGGGCCACGACATCAACTACATCGCGATCTCGGGGGCGTTGCATGCGGTGGGTCTCGCGGGTGGCGAGCCCGTGGTGCCGCTCAATCTGGTTGGCGACTTCGGCGGCGGCGGCATGCTGCTCGCGTTCGGCGTGGTGGCCGCGATTCTGCGCGCACGATCGACGGGCGAAGGCTGCGTAGTCGACGCCGCGATGACCGACGGCGCAGCCATGCTCATGAGCATGATGTACGGCTTCTACGCGGCGGGGCAATGGCAAGACGAGCGCGGGACGAATCTGCTCGACGGCGGCGCCCCGTTTTATCGCACGTATCGTTGCGCGGACAACCGTTATATCGCCGTGGGCTGCATCGAACCGCAGTTCTATGCGGCGTTCATGAAAGGCATCGGCGCGGAAGATCTGCTGGAACTGCCGCAACGCGACCGGGCGAACTGGCCGCGCGTGCAGGCACGCATTGCCGAGGCGCTCAGCACGCGCACGCGCGACGAATGGACCGCCGTGTTCGAAGGCAGCGATGCGTGTGTCACGCCCGTGCTGAGTCTTGCGGAAGCGCCGCTCGATGCGCACAACACCGCGCGCGGCGCGTTCGCGCAGAGCGGCGGCGCGTGGCAGCCGCAATGCGCGCCGCGCTTCGTAAGCTACGGTGACGAGGGCGCTTAGCCTCGCACCTCACCCAGCTTTTCTTCCTCTTCGGCGAGCAACGAAAGCTGGCCGCTCGCCACGATATGGCTGAGCGGCGCCGGGCGGCCAAGCAGGAAGCCCTGCACTTCGTCGCAGCCTTCGTCGGCGAGCAGCGCGAGCTGGGCCTCGGTTTCAATGCCTTCGGCCAGCACGGGAATGCCGAGGCTCTTGCCGAGCGCGAGCACCGCGCGAATGATCGCGGTAGCCTGCCGGCTCGACTCGGCCTCGCCCACGAAGGACTGATCGAGCTTGATCTTGTCAAATGGGAACGAGCGCAGCGTGTCGAGCGACGAATAGCCGGTTCCGAAGTCGTCCAGCGCGATATTCACGCCGATGGCCTTGATCCGCTGCAGCACGTCGAGCGAGCGCTCGCGGTCCGCGAAAATGGCCGTCTCGGTGAGTTCGAGTTCCAGCCGCTCCGGCGCAAGGCCGGTCTCGACCAGCACGGTCTCGACGAGCTTCGGCAGGTCCGCGTGCGAGAGCTGCACGGGCGAAAGATTCACGGCCACCTTGTAAGGCGGCAACCACGAAACGGCACGCTCGCATGCCTCGCGCAGCACCCAGGCGCCAATGCCGAGAATGAGGCCGTTCTCTTCGGCGAGCGGAATGAATTCGGCGGGCGAGATGAACCCAAGCCGCGGATGCTCCCAACGCAGCAGCGCTTCATAGCCGCAAATTTCGCCACTCGCGATCGAGGTCTGCACCTGGTAGTGCACGCTCAACTGCCCTCGCGCGAGCGCCTCCCGCAAGTCGTGCGTGAGCGAGCGGCGCGCCCGCGCGATCTCGTCCATCGCCGGCTCGTAGAAGCACACCGACTGCGCAAGGTCCGCCTTCGCGCGGTACATGGCGAGGTCGGCGTTGTTGATGAGCACCGTCTTGGTGGTCGCGTCGTCAGGATAGATGGCCACGCCAAGGCTCGCGCCCGAGAGCACTTCGGCATCGTCGTAGCGCACCGGACGGTACAACGCGGTTTCGAGGCGCGAGAGCAGATCGCCGAGTTCCTCGCGCGAGGCGAAGCGCGTAAGCGCCACGAACTCGTCGCCGCCCACGCGCGCAATGAACTCGCCTTCGCGCATCAGGCTCGAAAGACGCCGCGCGAGAATGCGCAGCACTTCGTCGCCGGCGTGATGGCCGTGCAGGTCGTTGATCTCCTTGAAGCGGTTCAGGTCGATGCCGATGAGCGCGAGCTTGCGCGTGTCCTGCGCGCGCGCCAGCTCAGCGTCGAGGCGTACGTTGAAGCTCGCGCGATTGGGGAGGCCTGTGAGCATGTCGCTCAGCGCCATCGTGCGCAGATGCTCGACGGATTCGGCGCGCACGCTGTCGTCGAGCAAAAAGCTCACGCAGCCCGCGCCCGCGATCACGAGCGCCATGCACGCCACGGCGAGCGCGAGTGCATGCAGCGCGGCGGGATTCGAGAAGTGGCCGTCGATCGGCATCGGCTCGACCTGGAACGCGGACATGCCGGTGAAGTGCAGCGCGGCAATGGCGAGTGCGAGCACGGCCGCCACGACGCGAGCGCTGGCCTCGGCGTTGGCCCGCGCGCTGGCCGCGTTCTCCTGCGGGCGTCTCGCCGCCACGCCGGCGAGATGCAGCGCAAGCGCGCTGATCGCGACCGCAAACGCGATCGACAAGGCGATCCCAACGCGATTCCAGATCACGATGCCTTGCACGCGATACGCGAGCATGCCCGCGTAGTGCATGAGCGAGACCGCCAGCCCGACGATCGCGCCGCCGAGCGCGGGCGCTGCGCGCGTGAGGCGGTTCGCGACCCGGCTCGTGGCGAGCAGAAATCCCGCGAAGCTGCCCACGAGCGCGATGAGCAGCGACGTGATGGTCAGCACGGGATCGAAGGCGATCGGCACGCCCGGCTCGAAGCCCAGCATGGCGATGAAGTGTGTGCACCAGATATCGGCGGCGGCGACCACGGCCGCGATGAACGACCAGCCGAGGCGCTGCAGCGAATGCGTGGCGAACGCGCGCAGGACGAGCCGTGCGGTGACCCACGAGCCCGCGGCGCAAATCAGCAGCGCGACAAGGACAAGCCACAGGTTGTGCTTGTAGACGATGCAGCCCACTACGCTCATCACGGGAAAGTCTCCTTGTTCACCAGTCGTTCACCCCGGGCGTCGCGCCACATTATCACGACAATGCGACGACGCCGAGCACCTCACGCAACCTCGCGCTCGTCGCGTGCAGCGACGACGACGCGGCGGCCGCTTCGTTCACCAGAGCGGCGTTGCGGCGCGTGGTGTCGTCCATCTGCGCGACCATGGCGTTGACCTGCTCGATGCCCTGCGCCTGCTCGTGGCTCGACGCTGTGATCTCGCCCATGATGTCGGCCGCACGGCCGATGCTGCGCACCACACCTTCCATCGCGGCGCGCGCCTCGCCGGCGAGCTGCGTGCCCGCGCCGACCTCGTTCGCCGAGTTCTCCACGAGTTGCTGAATCTCGCGCGCGGCAGCCGAGGCGCGCTGCGCGAGGCCGCGCACTTCGCCGGCGACCACGGCGAAGCCGCGTCCCTGCTCGCCCGCGCGCGCGGCTTCCACGGCCGCGTTGAGCGCGAGAATGTTGGTCTGAAACGCAATGCCCTCGATCACGTCGACGATCTCGAAGATGCGCTTGGCCGAGGCTTCGATGGCGCCCATCGTCGTGGTCATGCGTGCGACGACGTCGTCGCCTGCCTGCGCGACCGTCGACGCCTCGCGGGCAAACGCGCTCGCCTCGCGCGCGTGCTCCGCGCTCGCCTTGACCGTACGCGTGAAGATATCCATCGACGCGACCGTCTCTTCGAGGCTACCCGCCTGGTGCTCGGTGCGCGCGCTCAGGTTCGCGTTGCCTTGCGCGATTTCGAGCGCGGCCTGCTCCACATGTGCCGTGCTCGTGCTCACTTCGTGCATGGCGCGCGCCATCTGGGCGATCGCCCCCTTGAGCGCGACCGCGGTGGGGGCGCTCGCCGGAATGCCGTCTACCGCGAGGCACACCTCGCGCTCGCGCACCACGCTGCGCACGATATCGGACAGCTCCGCCGCCTCGATGGCCGCCACGCGCAGACGATGCGCAAGCACGATTTCGACGGCGGTTTGCGCGACCACGTAGGCGGCATGCAACAGCACGCGCGGCAGGTTCGCCTCGCGCGTGCAGTACACGGCGAAGTTGAGCGCCTGCAGCCGATCGAACGCGAGGTGATGCACTGCGAAGAATCCCGCGGCGAGCACGATCGGGCGCCAGTCGCGATAGACGAGCAAGAGGCCGAGCAGCACGAACACGCCGAAATGGAATTCGGTCACGCCATGCGCCGCCTGGATATGCAGCGCGACGAGCGCGGCGTTCGCGAGCGTGAGCACGACGCAGGAAAGCGCCGTGCCGCGCGCGCAGAAAAACACGAAGCTGCCGGCGCCGAGAAACAGCGCGGCGCCCACGAGCGCAAGCTGCGGTTCGTAGTAGACGAAGCCGATCAGCACCGCCGCAATGGCGGAGAGAACGAGCGTGGAATACATCACCGCGTCGGCGGCGCGCGCGACGTCATCGAGTGCGCGAATGGCCACGCGCTGTTGCGAGCCGGACGGTCGAAGCGCCTGCGCGCGACCCGGCGAATCTGCCAGCATGAACGACACTTGGATCAGGAAAAAAAGTTGCGGGTGGGCGTTAAAGCGGCGGCGGCTGGTGGACCTTGATGCACCTGATTGAATCCGGCTGCAAAAAGAGCCGCCGTAATGGCGTCGGCGCGACTCGTTGGCGGGATCGGCAAGAAAGTCGGGACCCGCGAACGAGTTTACGGCCGCGAATGGGGAAACTTCAGAAAACCCTTTACTGCACAAGTATTTGCAAACGTTTGCAGCGTTTTGGTCCTATTTTAATTTTTCGCAAGGAATGAAAACGCATTGATTCACGCTTGTCGAAGGCCGTCCGTCCACGACTTGCGCCCGTTGCTGCAGGAGAAATTACCAATAGCACGATCGTTCTATTTTAGGTAGGCTTCTCAACTTCTCCTCCATGATGCGAGACCGTTCCGCCATGTCGCTGATCCTCTCCCGCCGCGATCTGAATTTCCTGCTCTACGAATGGCTCGATGTCGAAAGCCTCACGCGCATCGGGCGTTACGCCGACCACACGCGCGAAACCTTCGATGCCGCGCTCGACACCTGCGAGAAGATCGCCACCGACCTCTTCGCGCCGCACAACAAGAAGAACGATCAGCACGAGCCGCACTTCGACGGCGAGACGGTCACGATCATCCCCGAAGTGAAGGCTGCGTTGAAGGCATTCAGCGACGCGGGCTTGATGGCCGCGGGCCAGGACTATGAATACGGTGGCATGCAGTTGCCGCTCGTCGTCGAAAAGGCGGGCTTCGCGTGGTTCAAGGGCGCGAACGTCGGCACAAGCGCCTATCCGTTCCTCACCATCGGCAACGCGAACCTGTTGCTCGCGCACGGCAACGCTGCGCAGATCGACACCTTCGTGCGGCCCGAACTGGAAGGCCGCTATTTCGGCACGATGTGTCTTTCCGAGCCGCAGGCGGGCTCTTCGCTTTCAGATGTCGCCACGCGCGCCGACTTCGAATGCGACTCGCCGCTCGGCGCGCAATATCGTCTGCGCGGCAACAAGATGTGGATCTCGGGCGGCGAGCACGCGCTTTCCGAGAACATCGTGCACCTCGTGCTCGCCAAGATTCCCGGCCCCGACGGCAAGCTCATTCCAGGCGTCAAAGGCATCTCGCTTTTCGTCGTGCCCAAGTACCTCGTGACCGAGGACGGCACGCTCGGCGAGCACAACGACGTCGTGCTCGCGGGCCTCAACCACAAGATGGGGTATCGCGGCACGACGAACTGCCTGCTGAATTTCGGCGAAGGGACGAAATACACGCCGGGCGGCCGGACGGGCGCGATCGGCTATCTCGTGGGCGAGCCGCATCACGGGCTCGCGTACATGTTCCATATGATGAACGAGGCGCGCATTGGCGTCGGACTCGGCGCGACGATGCTCGGCTATACCGGCTATCTGCATGCGCTAGATTACGCGCGCAATCGTCCGCAAGGGCGTCCTTTGGGCGCGGCGGGCAAAGACCCGGCTTCGCCCCAGGTGAGGCTGGTCGAGCACGCCGACGTGCGCCGCATGTTGCTCGCGCAAAAGAGCTATGTGGAAGGCGCGCTTGCGCTCAACCTCTGGTGCGCCAAACTCGTGGACGAAGCGAACGCGGCCAGCGGCGCCGAACGCGAGTCGCTCTCGCTGCTCCTGGACCTGCTCACACCCATCGCCAAGAGCTGGCCCTCGCAATGGTGTCTCGCCGCCAACGATCTCGCCATTCAGGTGCACGGCGGCTATGGCTACACGCGCGAGTACAACGTCGAGCAGTTCTATCGCGACAACCGTCTCAATCCGATTCACGAAGGTACGCACGGTATTCAGGGGCTCGACCTGCTCGGCCGCAAGGTCGTCATCAAGGACGGTGCGGCGCTCAAGATCTTCGTGGAGCGCGTGCAGGCGACGCTCGAGCGCGCGCACGCTTCGGGCGCTGCCGACGATGCCGTTCACGCCAGCGCGCTCGCAGCCGCACTCAAGCGGCTCACGCAAGTCACGCAGCAGTTGTGGGCAGCAGGCGACCCGGCGGTGACGCTCGCCAATGCTTCGGTATACCTGGAAGCGTTCGGCCACGTGGTCATGGCCTGGGTGTGGCTCGAACAAGCGCTTGTGGCGCGCGCGGCGCTCGCGGTGCCTGTTAAAACAAGCGGTGATGAAGCGGACTTCTATCGCGGCAAGCTCGCGGCGGCCGCGTACTTCTTTGCCTGGGAGTTGCCGAAGACAGGCGCGCAGTTCGATCTGCTCGCCTCGCTCGACCGCACCACGCTCGACATGCAGGACGCCTGGTTCTGAACCCGGCGAAAGATGCGATGTCGTGCCGGGACGAACGCCCCGGCACGACGAGCGGCAAGCTTCAAACCGCTACGTGACGCTCGCGCAAATGCACGACATCGATCGCGCATTCACGCGGCCTGCGCAACAGCCGCCATCGCCCCCACTTCGCACTCGCTCTGGAAATACTCGATCGCCAGGTCAATGAAGGCGCGCGCTTTCGGAGACATGTGCCGCCTGCCGGGATAGACGAGCGCGAGTTCCTTCACACCCCCACGAATTTCGTAGCCTCCGAGCACCTGAACCAGCGCTCCGCTTTCCAGATCATCCTTGACATACGCCACAGGAAGAATGGCAACACCCATCTGGACGCGCACCAGTTCCCTCAGCATGATCCAGTCATTGACCGTGCAGAGCGCAGGGACACTCACGACCTGCTCTTCTCCATAGGCATCGACGAAACACCATTCGCCCGTGTGAATGTCACGTGACGGCACCAACATCCCACACGCAGAAAGTTGCGCCGGCGTCACTGGCTCGCCGTGCCGCTCGACCCAGGCCGGCGAGGCCACCGCCACTGACCGCGGCGACGCCAGCGGGCGCATGATAAGCGTGCTCGCGCTGACTTGCGACGCTGCCAGAATGCCCACGTCGAATCCGCTTTCGACGAGATCCACGCTACGGTGCAACAGCTGGAGGTCGAGCCTGACCTTTGGATACCGCTCGCAGTAGCGCTTGACCAGCGGCGAAAGCTCGACATGCGAGAACGAAGGCGCCGCGACAAGTTTGAGCGTACCGTTGGGTTCGCTGGCCCCACGCCCGACCGACGACTCGATTGTCTCCATCAAGTCGAGCATTTGCCGGCAGCCGTGCAAGTAGGCCTGACCCGCTTCCGTGAGCGAGAGACTGCGCGTTGTGCGGTTGAGAAGACGGGTATCGAGATGAGCTTCGAGAAGCGCGATATAGCGCGTCACCGCGGCGTTGGAGAGGTCAAGGCTAACAGCCGCACGGCTGAACGAGTTGTTTTCCGCGACTCTGAGAAAGACGCGCATTGCCTGTAGTTGATTCAACATGGTTCCATAGATGCATGCCCCAATACGGGCTATTCATTATCAAAAATAAATTGATTCAATTCATCGGCCGATTTTCAGCTTTTTATCAATTTAAAGAACACATGACAATCATCAACGTTGCGAGAAGGCAAAAAAACACGATTTTTCATAACGATCATTTAGAGATATCGCATGAAATGTCGCAATAAGCGACAGGAATTCTGGAGTTATTCGATATTTGTTTAATATTTACAAATTCAAATTTCACATTTCTACATAGTAAAAAAGGAAATTCGTATTTATATTTCGCATCTTCATGCGCGCGAATTTCGACGAATCCCTAAACATCACGATCGAATAATGACTGAATAAGTTTTCACGCGCTCCTCTTTTAGTCGGTTTAATTCTGTAGGAAATCAATTCATGATGGAGCGGACCCTAATCTATTCCACGCCTGCCATCGTCGCCTCAGTCCTGTCCACCACCGCGCGCGCGTGGAATCTGGCCAACGCCCATGTGGCCGGCACCACGGCCGCCGCGCCCCAAGCCAGAAACGCCCCTTCGAAACCTGGTTGAAGTACGCGGCGGCGAGCTATCTGCTCCAGACAGCGAGACTTTCCGCTCCAGCCTTCAGGTCGCGTCGTCACGAGACCATCACGCTAGTTTTCCTGCTCCCTCGCTTTTCAACATTTCTCAAGACTCGAAGGAATCCTGCCCCCGGATTACGGCTCATTTCGTCCCGCGCGTCCTCGCAATCGAGATGATCTGATCAATGATCGAGCGCAATTAATTCGCACTCCATCTCTTTTGAGATGTTGCATTCTTAACGGATTTTTTTCATTCCCCTCTGAAATCCTCCATCGCCGTGCTGCCTCTCAAATTGAATTGACCTGAGGCAATACGGAGCATTCTGGCTTTGAGAAAGATCAATGAATAGACGAACACATGTCGCGCTCACGGGCATCACGCTGGGGCTTTGCCTCGGCGTCGGCGCATGCCATAAAGCCAAGGCGCCTGAAGCCGCCCTGCACACCGCCAGCGTCGACGCCATGGCGATCGAGCTGCGCGAGGTGCCGGTAGCCTTCGAGTATGTCGGACAGACCGAAAGCTCGCAGCAGGTCGAGATCCGCTCGCGCGTGAACGGCTTTCTCGAAAAGCGCGTGTATCAGGAAGGCACGATGGTCCACCAGGGCGATGTCATGTTCGTCATGGACCGCAAGCCCTTCCAGGCGGCGCTCGACGCCGCGCAGGCCGAGTCCGCTCAACAGCAGGCACGGCTCGCTACGGCGCAGGCCAATCTCGACCGCGTGCGCCCGCTCGCCGCGAAGAACGCGCTGAGCCAAAAAGACCTCGACGATTCGATCGGCCAGCAGCGTGCGGCCGCCGCCGCGCTCGAACAGGCGCGTGCGAACGTCACGAGCGCGAAGCTCAATCTCGGCTACACGACCATCACCGCGCCGGTCAGCGGCCTCTCCAGCTACGCGAAGAGACAAGACGGGTCGTACCTCGACTCGGCCAACAGCTTGCTTACCTACGTCGCCAAGCTTGATCCCATGTGGATCAACTTCTCGCTTTCCGAGAACGAGATGCTCAGCGTGCGCACGCAAACGCAGAACGGCACGCTCAAGCTCCCGGCGCTCGGCGAACTCGAAGTCGAGATCGTGCTCGCCGACGGCAGCGTCTTTCCAGAACGCGGGCATATCTCGTTTACCGACGCTTCGCTAAGCCAGGAAACCGGCACCTATCTGATCCGCGCCGTTGTGACGAACCCCGGCGGCTCGCTGCGTCCCGGCCAGTTCGTGCGCGTGCGCCTGATCGGCGCGGTGCGCCCCAACGCGATCGCCGTGCCACAGAACGCCGTGCAGCAAGGGCCGCGAGGCGCGTTCGTGTGGACCATCGGCACGGACGGCAAAGCACAGCAGCGCGCGGTCGAAACCGGGCAGTGGAACGGCAACGCCTGGCTCATTCAGTCCGGCCTGCATGCCGGAGACCACGTCATCATCGACAACACGCTGCGGCTCATGCCGGGTGCGCCGGTCAAGGAGCATCTCGTGAGCGCGCCAGCGGCGAGCGCGAACCCCGCTGGCAGCGCCGCTGCTGGAGCCACCGCCGCATCCGGTACGCGCGCCGCGGGGGTGCAGAAGCGATGAAGTTCTCCCACTTCTTCATTGACCGGCCGATCTTCGCCTCGGTGATCTCGATCATCCTCGTGGTCGCGGGTTTCGTCGCGATGTTCAATCTGCCGATCGCGCAGTTCCCCGACGTCTCGCCGCCGCAGATCACCGTGAGCACGAGCTATCCGGGCGCGAACGCCGACGTCGTCGGGCAGAACGTGGCCGCGCCCATCGAGCAGCAGGTCAACGGCGCGGACAACATGATGTACATGAGCTCGTCGAGTTCCTCTACGGGCGACATGACGCTCACCGCCTATTTCAACATCGGCACCGACCCGTCGCTCGCGCAGGTCGACGTGCAGAACCGCGTGAACCTCGCGCTGCCCAATCTGCCCGAAGCGGTGAAGTCGGAGGGCGTATCGGTGCAAAAGCGCTCGTCGGCGTTCATGATGGTGATCGCGGTCTATTCGCCCGAGAACGCCTATAGCCAGGACTACGTGGCGAACTACGCGAACGTCTATGTGCTCGATGCGCTCAAGCGCATTCCCGGCGCGAACCAGTCGGCCATTCTCGGCTCGGCCGACTACGCCATGCGCGTGTGGCTCAAGCCTGACCGCATGGCGAGGCTCGGCATAACCGTGTCCGATGTGCAGAACGCGATCAGCGCGCAGAACCAGCAGTTTGGCGCGGGACGCCTCGGCCAGGCGCCGACCAGCCAGCCGGTGAACCAGACCTTCCCGGTCGCGACGAAGGGCCACCTCACCGAGCCGTCCGAGTTCGACAACATCATCTTGCGCGCGGGGTCAAGCGACGACGCTTCGCTTGTGCGCGTCAAGGACGTCGGCCACGCGGAACTGGGCGCAAAGGACTACACGATGCGCGGCCGCTACAACGGCAAAGCCGCCACGCTCATCGCCGTGTACCAGCAGCCCGGCGCCAATGCGCTGGAAGTGGCCAGGCAGGTGAAACAAACGCTTGCCGATCTGAACAAGGGCTTCCCGCCCGGACTTAAGTATGAGATCGCGCTCGACACCACCGAGTTCGTGCACGAATCGATCATGGAGGTGGTGAAGACGCTGCGCGACGCCGTGATCCTCGTGATCATCGTGGTGTTCCTGTTTCTGCAGAGCTTCCGGGCCACGCTCGTACCGCTGCTGGCCGTGCCGGTCTCGATCATCGGCGCGTTCACCGGCATGGTCGTGTTCGGCTTCTCGATCAACATGCTCACGCTGTTTGGCATGGTTCTCGCCATCGGTATCGTGGTGGACGACGCCATCGTCGTGCTCGAAAACGTCGAGCGCAACATGACGGAGTTCAAGCTCGCGCCAAGAGAAGCCGCCAAGCGCGCAATGGACGAAGTGAGCGGGCCCGTGGTGGCCATCGTGCTCGTGCTGCTCGCGGTGTTCATTCCAGTGGCGTTCCTGTCGGGTATCACGGGGCAACTGTACAAGCAGTTCGCGGTGACGATCGCCGTTTCGGTGGTGCTCTCGGGCATCGTCGCGCTCACGCTCTCTCCCGCGCTCGCCGCCATCCTGCTCAAACCGGGCGAACAGAAGAAGAATCGCTTCTTCCGCTGGTTCAACGACAAGTTCGAGCGGGTCACGCAAGGCTATGGCAGTGCGGTGCAGAAGGCGATACGGCGCGTGGTGCTCTCCATCGGCCTGATCGTCGTGATGCTGATCGCGACTGGCGGCCTCTTCACGCACATTCCCTCGTCGTTCCTGCCGGCGGAGGATCAAGGCTATCTGTTCGGCGCGGTCGTGCTGCCCGATGCGGCGAGCCTCGACCGCACCGGCGACCTGTCGAAGAAAGCGGAGGACTGGTTCGCGAAGCAGCCGGCAGTAAGCGCCGTGGCGAGCGCGAGCGGCTACAGCCTGATCGACTCGCAGTACAAGGCGAATGCGGGCACGCTCTTCGTCGCGCTCAAGGGCTTCACGGAGCGCGGCGCAAACGGCACCGCGCAGGACCTGATCCGCGAAGCCAGCAAGGTGTTCTCGAGCTTCAAGGACGGCGTGATCGTGCCACTCAATCCGCCGTCGATTCCGGGCCTCGGCACGACAGGCGGCTTCGAGTTCTGGCTGCAGAGCACCGGCGACGGCACTTATCAGCAGCTCGAAGACAAGGTGCACGAGTTCATTGCGAAGGCGCGCCAGACGCCGGCGCTCACCGGCGTGAACGCCACCATCAACGCGCGGTCGCGCCAATTGCTCGTGGAAGTGGACCGCGAGCGCGCGGAGTCGCTCGGCGTGGCCGTGCAGGACGTGTATTCCGCACTGCAGACGATGTTCGGTTCCTCGTACGTGAGCCAGTTCCCGAAGGGTAGCCGCCTCTTCCAGGTGATCGTGCAGGCCGAGCCGCAGTACCGCATGCAGCCTGACGATATCCAGCAGCTTTACGTGCGCAACCACACCGGCCAGATGGTGCCGATCAAGGCAGTGACCACCTTCCGCTTCGTGCCCGGCTCCGACATCGTCACGCGTTTCAACAACTTCCCGGCGGCGAAAATCATCGGCGATGCCGCGCCGGGCCACAGCTCGGGCGAGGCAATCGCGGCGATGGAACAAATCGCCAAAGAAACGCTAGGCGAAGGCTATAGCTACGCGTGGAGCGGGCAGTCCTACGAAGAGAAGAAGGCGGGCTCGACCGCGGGGCTGGTGTTCGGCTTCGCGCTGCTGATGGTGTTCCTCATTCTCGCGGCGCAGTACGAGAAGTGGTCGCTGCCTGCCGGTGTGCTGCTGGCCGTGCCGTTTGCGATTTTCGGCGCGCTCGTGGGCCTGTTGCTGCGCGGCATGGAAGACGATGTGTACTTCCAGATCGGCCTGACGGTGCTGATCGCGCTCGCGGCGAAAAACGCCATTCTGATCTTCGAGTTCGCCGTGGAGATGCGCGAGAAGGAAGGGCTTTCGCCGTTCGACGCGGCGGTCAAGGCCGCGAAAATGCGCCTGCGGCCGATCATCATGACCTCGCTCGCGTTCATCCTGGGCTGCATACCGCTCGCCATCGCGAGCGGCGCCTCGGCGGCAAGCCGGCGCTCACTCGGCACCGGCGTGGTGTTCGGCATGCTCGGCGCCACGCTGATCGCGCTCTTCTTCATCCCCATGTTCTTCTGGGGCCTCGAAACGGTTTCCGAACGCGGCAAGCGCAACACCACGACGCCCACGGCGCCGTCGCAGGAGGGCTGAGCGATGAAAAACCGTATGCAATGCGCGCTGCGCCCTCTTGCGCTGATCGTGAGCGTGGCCAGCCTGGGCGGCTGCGCGGTGGGGCCCGACTATCACCGCCCGGCGGTGCAAACGCCCTCGTCCTACCGTTACGCCTCGCCGCAGGCCGAGGCTGTGGACGCCTCGCTCGAATGGTGGCGCCAATTCAACGACCCCGTGCTCGATGACCTGATCGCGAAGGCGATCGCTCAGAACAAGGATCTCGCCATTGCGGCGGCGCGGGTCGAGGCGTTCTACGGACGCTATGTCACGACGCGCGCGGGACTTTTTCCGCAAATCGGCGTGAACTTCGATCCGTCACGGGGCCGCGCCGTGCCCGCGCCCGGCTTTGCGCCCGTGGTCGGCAACCAGTTCCAGTTGAACGGCATGGTCTCCTGGGAACTCGACCTGTTCGGCCGGCTACGCCGCATGACCGAGGCCGCGCGCGCCGAGTATCTCGGCACGCAGGCCGCGCAGCAGGCCACGCGCATCGCCATTATTTCGAACGTGGCGACGTCGTATCTGCAACTGCGCGACTTCGACAACCAGTTGCAGATCGCGCAGGCCACGCTCGCGAGCCGTAAGGGGTCGCTCGATCTGTTCGAGGAGCGCTTTGCGGGCGGCGTCGTGTCAAAGGTGCAGTTGAGCCAGGCACGTTCGGAGTACGAGTCGGCGCAGGCTTCGGTGTATGGCATCCAGCAGCAGATCGCGCAGCAGGAGGACGCGATTTCACTGCTGCTCGGCCAGAATCCTGGCCCGATCCCACGCGGCAAGTCGATCACCGCCCTGAGGGCACCGGCCATTCCCTCGGGGTTGCCTTCCACCTTGCTGGAGCGCCGCCCCGACGTTCTCCAGGCCGAGCAGACGCTCATTGCGGCGAACTCATCGATCGGCGCGGCGCGCGCGCAGTACTTCCCCGATATCTCGCTCACCGGTATGTTCGGCGCGGCGAGTACCGCGCTTTCCGGCCTCTGGATGGGGCCCGCTCGCGTATGGTCGTTTGCTGGCGCGCTCACGCAACCCATCTTCAAGGGCGGCGCGATCGCGGGTTCCGTGCATCAGGCCGAGGCGGTGCAGCAGGAGGCCCTCTTCAACTACGAGAAGACGATCCAGCAGGCATTCGCCGATGTCGAAAACGCGCTAGTCGGCGCGGCGCGCACTCGCGATCAGCTCGATGCGACCACACGGCAGGTGGGCGCGCTTACGGAATATGCGGGGCTTGCGCGTGACCTCTATGAAGGCGGCTACACGAGCTATCTCGAAGTGCTCGACGCGGAGCGCAGTCTCTTCAATGCGCAGTTGCAGCAGTCGTCGCTACAGGATCAGCAACTCGCGGAAATCGTGAATCTGTACAAGGCGCTGGGCTATGGCTGGAATCCGCCTGCGCCATCCGCTGTGAATGGCAACGCAAAGCCGTCGTAGTCCTGGCTGCGCGGCAGTCTAACGCCGCGCCGAAAAGCAAAGCGCCCCAAAAGACTGGACTGAAGTCCGCCGTTTGGGGCGCTACGCGGCGCCTCGCGCGAAGTCACCGCACCGCACCGCATCACATCGCTTCACTTCACCTCACGAGCACACGAGCGTCAGTTCGCCGCCTGCTGCTCGAAACGCCTGAGCAGTTCGTTGCCGCGCGAGTTGGCCGAGTCGAGCGCCTGCTGCGGCGTCTTGGCGCCCGTCCACACCTGTTCGAGTTCTTCGTCGACGATCGTACGGATCTGCGGCATGTTGCCAAGCCGCAGGCCCTTGGTCCACGGCAGCGGCGGCTTGTTGAGCATCTGCTTTGTGGCCGTGTCGGCGCCCGGGTGCGACGCATAGAAGCCCTGTTGCTGCGTGAGTTCGTACGCGGCCTTCGTGACCGGCAGATAACCCGTGTCCTGATGCCATTTCGCGGCCACGGCGGGCGAACTCAGATATGCGAGAAATTTCGCGACGCCCTTGTAAACCTCGGGGTTCTTGCCGCCGAGCACCCACAGGCTCGCCCCGCCGATGATGGCGTTCTGCGGCGCGCCCTTCACGCTCGGGTCATACGGCATCATGCCGGTGCCGAACTTGAACTTCGCATACTGCTGGACGTTCGCGAGCGCGCCCGACGATCCCATCATGATCCCGCAGTCGCCGCTATAGAACTTGGCGTTGGCCTCGTCCTTGCGCCCCACGTACGTGAACGTACCCTGCTTCGCCATGTCCTGCAGGAAGGCGATATGCGCGACCTGCAGCGGCTTGTTGATTTCGAGCTGCGCGTCGAGGCCGTCGAAACCGTTGTTGCGCGTCGCAATCGGCGCGCCGTGCCACGCGCTGTAGTTCTCGATCTGGATCCAGCCCTGCCAGCCCGTGGTGAAGCCGCAACTCATGCCCGAGGCCTTGAGCTTCGCGGCATCCGCGGCGACTTCGGGCCAGGTCTTCGGCGGCGCGTCGGGAAGGCCGGCCTTCTTGAAGGCGTCGCGGTTGTAGTAGAGCACCGGAGTCGAGCTGTTGAACGGCATCGAGACGAGATGGCCCGTCTTCGCGTCGCTGTAGTAACTCGCGATAGTCGGCACGAAGCCCTTTTCGTCGAGTGGTACGCCGGCGGTCTTCATCACGTCGTACACGGGCAGCACGGCCTTCTTCGCATTCATCATCGTGGCGGTGCCGACTTCGTACACCTGCAGGATGGCGGGCGCGTCGCCGCTGCGATAGGCCGCGATGCCGGCAGCGAGCGTCTGGTCGTAGGTGCCCTTGAAGACGGGCACGATCTTGTATTCGCTCTGCGACGCGTTGAACTGCTGCGCGATCTCGTTGACGCGCTGGCCGAGTTCGGACTCCATGGCGTGCCAGAACTGGATTTCGGTGGCGGCATGCGCGGCTTGCGCGCCGCCGGCCAGCACCACGGCGGCCATCAGCGTGCGCAAGCGGCCGCGCGTTCCCGCGCGTTGTGTCTCGTGCTTTTTCATCCGAGTCTTCTTCCTGTTATTGATCGTTGTCCCGGGAGATGCGCGCGATGAAGCGCGGCTCGGGACTTTGGTTCAGGACTTCGATTTTCGACTTCGATATGCCGGGCCGTCCGCCGGCGGTCGTTCATACGCGCGCACGGCACCCTCGGCCCAAGGCAGGGCAAGGGTAGCACAGCGATTGGGACGCCCGTGTGATGGCTCGTGCGGTGGCGCGCGTCAATGGCTCACGGGATCGTGGCAGCAGACGCAGAGCTTGTTGCCTTCAGGATCGCGAAAGTACGCGCCGTAGTAGTTCGGGTGATAGTGAGCCCGCAGGCCTGGTGCGCCGTCGTCGGAGCCGCCGTGTGCGAGCGCGGCGGTGTAAGCGGCGTCGACTGCCGTGCGCGAAGGTGCGAGCAGCGCGACCATCTGGCCGTGGCCGGGCTGCGCGGGATTGCCGTCCCACGGCCGCCCTACCAGGAAGAGCGGGCGCGGCACGCCCGGCTCCATCCAGCCCGCCCAGGGGTAGCCGGGCTCACGGAATTTCAGCACGAAGCCCAGCGCCTGCATGATCGGGGAATAGAACGTCAATGCCTGCTCAAAGTCGTTCACGCCGATGTAGACGTGAGAAATCATCGCCATCGTCTCTGCCTCCTGATTTGCGACCGCGCTTGGGGGCGGTGTCAGCCGCGCAGTTGCGCCACGAACAGCACCGAAGCCGGCTTGCCGCTGCGCGGGTCGAGTGGCTCGCGCAGGGCGCGCAGGGCAAGGCCGCTCGCATCGAGCAATGCGATCCAGCTTTCGAGCGTACGAAAATACCACGGCGGCGCGTCGCGAAACGCACTGCTGAATCCGGCCCACGATCCGGCGCGCCAGCCGTCGACATAAGGTTCATCGCCGCATGCCATCAGTGGATGCAGCGTCTGCACGATGAGCGTGCCTTGCGGCTCCAGCAACGTGGGCACCGCGCGCAGCAGATCGTCAACGCAGGTCGAGCCGATGAGCGAAAAATTGCACACCACCGCATCGGCGCGGCAATCCAGTGCACCCTGCGCGATCTGCTCGTAGGTTAGCAGACGGCAGTCTGCGAGCCCGGCCTCACGCGCGGCCTCCACGAGTTCGGGCACCGCGTCCACGCCTGTGACCGCAATGCGGCGGCGCGCGAGCGCCAGAGCGAGCCAGCCTTCGCCGCAGCCGAGATCGACGACGCTGCGCGGCGAGCACGCGAGCACGGCGTCGAGCACCGCTGCGTCCGTGGCGAGGCGACGGCTCGCGATTTCACCGCCGCGCACGGCAGCGATCCAGGGCGTCGCGTTGCGCTGCCATGATGCGAGGACTTCGGTATCGGTGCGGATATCGCGATTCATAGGTCTCCTCGTCAACGCGGATCGTGAATGTGCCACCCGAACGCGTATTATGCGCGCCGCCGGACACCCGGAGCGGCGCGCAATCACGGCTGCAAGAAGACCGACCTCGCGAACTACGATCCGAAGAACGGCACGCAAAAGCCAGCCGGCCCGACGCAATCGCCGGGGCCGTTGGGCTGCGGATGCAGGTTCGCGCAACCGGAAAAGGCCGCGGCGACCGTAAGGCACAGCGCGGCGCGCAACACATAAGAAAGGACGCGTGATTTCATGAATGGGATGGGATGAGCCGACATTGACTGGCCGCGGTGCGGAGTTCTATCACGACGCGCGGCCGACTTCGCCGTGACGCAAACGCGCGACCGGCGTCAGTGATGCGCGTACAGCGTTCGATCGAGCGTCTGGATCTGCCCGTCGCGCTCGGCATGCACCAGTTCGTGGCGTACCTGTGCGCGTGTGACCGGCGCGTCGGCCTGCGGGACTTGCGCGCTCGCCAACTGCTGCACGGGCGCTTGTGGTGCGCTCGCCGCCTGTGCATGCGCAAGCGCCGATATCGACAGCATGATTGCGACGCACGCGCCGCTCTTGAATATCTTCACCTCGTTTCTCCTGTGCGGCCTCGCGGGCCTGGGCCGTCGGTCGTGGCCGGAAGCGTTGCCCGCTCCGGCATCGAATCGGGTTGCGACTCGTGAGGCAAGGATAGAGGCGCGACTTTCGCCAAACATCCGCACAAGAATGAAGAAATGTTTAATCGGCGAAGTGCCGATATCGGCTTCGATATTTATTTAGTCATTCTTATCAATCATGAAAACACGCAGCAAAAAAACAACGCCAGCGCATGACACAGCCCTGTGAAGCCGAACTGGCGGCGCATTGGTGCTCATGCGCTTTCTGAAACTCAGTCTTTCCGTTTTTCAAATTCGTCCATGCAGGGCGTTACGCATAATCGCCGCTGAATTTCGGGCCGCCGGCCACACCGTGCCTTCGCGCGCCGCTACTTCACTCTCACCTATGCCGCTCATCAACGAAGACCATTCAATGAAAAAAACCGCTCTCGCCGCCGCCTTTGCGCTGGCATCGTTCGCCTCCCTCGCCCACGCGCAAAGCAGCGTGACGCTCTACGGCTCGCTCGACACCTCCGTTGCCTGGTTCGGCAACCAGCAAGGCAAGAACGGCTCGGGCGGCACGTTCCAGATGATGTCCGGCAACCTGTCGCCGAACCTCTGGGGCCTGCGCGGCACTGAGGATCTCGGCAACGGTCTTTCGGCGATCTTCAAACTCGAAAGCGGCTTCAACATCGACAACGGCAAGCAGAACCAGGGCGGTCGCCTCTTCGGCCGCACGGCGATGGTCGGCCTGAATTCGAATACCGCCGGCGCCGTCACGCTCGGCCGCCAGTATGATCCGCTCATCGACTTGCTGCAGCCGCTCACCAACGACGGCGCATTCGGTTCCGCGTTCGCCACGCCGGGCGACATGGACAACTACGACAACAGCTACCGCACCAGCAATTCGATCAAGTACGCGAGCCCTAACTTCGGCGGCCTGCAAATGAGCGCGATGTACGCGTTCGGCGGCCAGCCCGGCAGCACCGGCGCGGGCCAGACGTGGGCCGTGGCGGCCGCGTACAACCACGGTCCGTTCGGCTTCGGCGCGGGCTACTTCAAGGCCAGCAGCAACGGCGGCACGGTTGCGACGTTCGACGGCCTGAATCCGAACACCGATGTCAACGTGGATTCCGCCGCCATTACGGGCGGTTTCGTCTCCGCGAACTCCCTGCAAATCATTCGTGCGGCCGGCGACTACACGTACGGGCCGGTGACGGCAGGCCTCGCGTACAGCAACGTCGAGTACGCGAACTATCAGAGCGCCGCCAGCGCGAACAGCAACACGAAGTTCAATACGGGCCAGGCCTTCATCAACTATCAGGTCACGCCGGTCGCGCTCGTGGGCTTCGGCTACAACTACACGAAGGGTCATGGCAACGGCGTAGACGCGAGCTACAACCAGTTCAGCCTGGGCGGCGACTACTTCCTGTCCAAGCGCACCGATATCTACGCGCTCGCGGGCTACCAGAAGGCGTCGGGCAAGACGATCGACGCACAGACGGGCGAACTCGTCAGCGCGGTCGCCTCGTTCGGCGACTTCGGCAACGATGCGACCAACAACAAGCAGGCAATGGCGATGATCGGCCTGCGTCACAAGTTCTGATTCGTATCGCGCGCGGCAAGCGCGCTGGAAATCGCGCGGCGCCATGAACTTCGGCTATAATCGCCCCCTGTCTTAGGGGAGTAGTCTGCAACGCCAGCTTGTGCGTTGCGCCGTCGTCAACATAATTGGTGCCCCCTGCACCATGGCGTCGGCAGCCGTATTGCGAGTTACTGCAGCGAATCGCTGCAGTTGCACGGCCTGACGAGACCTATGACGTTTTCCCTTTCACCCGGGCCGGGCGAAGGGAAGCGTCATGGTTTCGGTGCCCGGCTCGCACATCACGGCAAAAACAATGACTCGTCTCGCCCCGCATCACCTCCTCATTTGCGCCACGGAGCGTGCGTCATGATCTTGACGTTCGCCCTGCTCATTGCCGCGGCCGGCATCATCTATTTGTCCTGCGAGACCTTCGTCAATAGCGTCGAGTGGCTCGGCCACAAGCTCAAAGTCACGCAAACCGCCACCGGCACGATCCTCGCCGCGTTCGGCACGGCGCTGCCCGAGAGCGTGGTCACGCTCGTTGCGGTCGCTTTCGGCGGGGATTCCGCGCACAAGGAGATTGGCGTGGGCGCCGCGATCGGCGGCCCGCTCGCGCTCAGCACGATCGCCTATGCCGTAGTGGGCGTCGCGCTGCTCGCCACCGCGAAGCGCGTCGGCCGCGAGCGCGCCGCCACCGTCGATGTGAATACGCGCCGCCTGCGCCGCGACCAGCTCTGGTTCCTCGCGATCTTCGTCGCCAAGATTGCGCTCGGGCTCGTGGTGTTCAGCGTCAAGCCGCTACTGGGGATTGCGTTTCTCGCGGCCTACGCGTTCTACTGCTGGAAGGAGCTTTCCGCCGAAGATGGCGGCGAAGTGGAAGGCGATCTCGAACCGCTGAAACTGCGACCGCGCGACGAGAATCCGGCCATGGTGTGGATTCTGCTGCAGACGCTGGGCGCGCTAGCGGTGATCTTCGCGGCCTCGCATCTGTTCGTGCAGCAAATCGGCGCCGTGGGGCCGTGGCTTGGTCTGAGCCCGCAGTTGACCGCCGTGTTATTCAGCCCGATCGCAACCGAGTTGCCCGAGATCATGAACGCGATCATCTGGGTGCGTCAGGGCAAAGAGCGGCTGGCGCTGGCGAACATCAGCGGCGCGATGATGATTCAGGCCACGATTCCCACGGCGTTCGGTCTGTTCTTCACACCGTGGCATCTCGGCACGCCTTCGATTCTCGCGGCCGTGACGACCATGGTCGCCATCCTGTTCCTGCAGTGGGCGTTTCGCGCGCCGAAGGTGCGCAGCCGTCAGCTCACACATGTCGGCTGGCTCTATGCGGTGTTCGCGGCGCTGCTGTTCGTGGTGTAGCGCGGCTTGCGCCAACCTCAGGCCACCGCCGCGGTGGCCTGTGCGGTGCCCGCATGGTGATGGAGCCAGCGGATCATGTCCGAATGCTTGACCACGCCAACGAGCCGCCGCGCATCGTCCATTACGGGAATGTCGTGGTAGGCGTGCTCGATGAAGATCGGCACCAGATGCGCGAGCGGCGTGGCTCGATGGACCGCGTGCACGCCGGCCGCCATCACAGCCTCGACCGTTTCTTCCACACGCGCCGACTCGCGCAGCACCGCGCGACGCAGCGTGTTCCAGAATCGCTCGATGCCAGGCGCCGGTGCGAGATCGCCGAGCGCGTGATGCGTGACGACGCCAACCACGCGGTCCAGCGCATCGACCACGGGCAGCGTCGAAGCACCGTGTCGACGGAACATTTCGTGGGCCGCCCGCGCACCCATTGTCGCGGGCACGGCGGGACAGCCAATCGACATGATTTCCTCACAAGTTAGTTGTTCGAATGATTTTTGCGGAAAATCCGACGGCTCCAGTGGATGTTGCGAGAGCGCGGCAAGCGGCGCGGCAGCGGCCTGCGGCGTAGGACCGAACGCCGCACGCGGATAGCGGTGTCCGGTCAGCGCGTGGAAGGCGAGCGCAGCGCTCAGCAAGGCGAAGGACTGGAACGCGATCGGCGCAAGCACGAAGTGAAAGCCTAGCGCGTGGACAGCGGGGCCGCCGAGCACGGCAGTCAGCGCGACCGCGCCTGAAGGCGGATGCACGCAGCGGCACAGGAACATCGCGCAGATCGCGAGCGCCACCGCCACCGAAGCCGCCGCGACGGGCGACGCGATGCATTGCGCGCACGCCACGCCGACCAGCGCGGAGACGAAGTTGCCGCCAAGGATCGACCACGGCTGCGCAAGCGGGCTGTCCGACGCGCCGAAGAGCAGCACCGCGGAAGCGCCCATGGGCGCCACGAGCAGCGGGATATCGCCCGCCGCGCCGAAGATCAGGTGGGTTGCGACTCCCGTGGACGCGATTCCGATCAACGCCCCGCCACAGCGCCGCCCCCGCTCGCGCCATGGCGGCGCAGCCGGGTTGGGCGCGAAACTCGTCAGCCATTCGTTGAGTGCGGTGCGGATCATAGTGGGGCTTGCTGGTCGGTGTGTCAGCCAGATTACCGACGCACGCCGATTATCAACAATTGATATTTCTGTGCGTATATATAATTCATCCTGAATGCATGTTTGGCGCATGTTTGAATTCACCGCGCGTGTTTTTCCCTGTAATTCGGAATCGTTTGGTCTAGAATAACCGGATGAAATCCGATACCCGTTCTGGCCCCGGCCGTCCACGCGAATTCGACGAGCAGGAAGCCGTGCAGAATGCGCTCGAGGTATTTCGCGCGCGTGGCTATGCCGCCACATCGCTGACCGATCTGATCGAAGGCACGCAGCTCTCGCGCGGCAGCCTCTACAAGGCGTTCGGCGACAAGCACCAGCTCTTTCTCGCGGCGCTCGACTTCTATACCGAGCGCGGTATCGCGCGGCTCACGCGCAACCTGCGACACGCCTCGGCGCGCACCGCGCTGCGCGAGGCGCTGCGTCACTACGTGCGCCTTTCCGTCGGCCTCGAAGGGCTAGCGGGCTGCCCGGTCACGGCCGCCGCCACCGAGTGCCTGCCCTTCGACGCCGACGTGAAATCGCGTGTCACGGACATGTTCGCACGCATGCAGGCGCTGCTCGCCGGCGCCATCCGGCGCGGCCAGACAGCAGGGGAACTGGCTGCCGACCAGAACGCCGACGATCTCGCGCGCTTCCTCCTCTGCACGATCGAAGGCATGCGCGTACTGGGCAAAACCGACGCCGGCGAAAAGGCGATGGACACGATCGCTGAAATCGCGCTGAGCGCCATCCGCTAGTTTTTTTGGCTAATTAGGAACTGACTAGTTCCATATGGAGGCCGCATGACTCACCTTTCGACTGTGGAATTGCCGCCCACGCGAGCGGGCGCACGCACCTGGTTGGCCTTGACCGTGCTGCTGATGGGCACGCTCTTGCCGCCGCTCGACTTCTTCATCGTCAATGTTGCGCTACCGTCCATGCAGACCGATCTGCATGCCAGCGCCGCCACTGCCCAACTGGTGATTTCCGCCTATGCGGCGACGTACGCCATCTTTCTCATTACAGGCGGGCGGCTTGGCGACCTGTACGGCCGGCGGCGCATCTTTCTCGCGGGGATCCTCGCATTCGCGGCCGCTTCGGCCGTATGCGGGTTCGCCAGTTCGCCCGCAGCGCTGGTTACGGGACGCATCCTCCAGGGCGCCGCAGCGGCCGTCATGGCGCCCCAGGCGCTCGCGTCGATCCACGCGCTCTTTCCGGCGCATCAGAAGGGGCTCGCGCTCAGCCTTTTCGGCACCGCTTATGGGATCGCTTCCGTGGCCGGCCAGGCGCTCGGCGGCGTACTCGTTTCGGCCAACGTATTCGGACTTGGGTGGCGCAGCATTTTTCTCATCAACCTGCCTGTGGTGATCGTGGCAGCGCCCGCGGCGTACTGGCTCGTGCGCGAAAGCCGCTCGGACCATCCCGCGAAGCTCGATCCCGGCGGCATGGTCTTGCTCGCGCTCGCGCTGGCTGCGCTCGTGGTTCCGCTGATCGAAGGCCGTGAACGCGGTTGGCCGGTCTGGACGTGGGGGCTGCTCATTAGCGCCGCACCCCTGTTCGCGATTTTCTGGCGCTACGAGGCGCGCGTCGCGAACGCCGGGCGCGATGCGCTCGTGCCGCCCATCATCTTCGCAGCGCCAGGTCTCGTGCGCGGGCTCGTTGCCACGCTCTTCTTCTATTCGCTCGCCCCGTTCTTCATGATGTTCGCGATTTACGTGCAGCGAGCGCTCGGGCTCGCGCCGCTCGAAGTCGGGCTGCGCATTCTGCCTGTGGGCATCGGCTTTCTGATCGGGCCGCTGCTCAACCCGCTGATCGTGCGCCAGTTCGGGCATCGCGCGGCGGCGGCCGGCATGGCAATCGAGGGTTGCGGATTACTTTGGACTGCCATGCTTGTTTATGATGAGCGACTGCATGCGCTGAGCGCGTCGCTCTTTCTGATCGGCTTCGGCCAGGGCGTGGCGTTGCCGGCGCTCGTCAGGCGCAATGTCGAATGTGTCGATCGGCGCTGGTCGGGTCTTGCCGCGGGGCTCGTCAGTTCGGTTTTGCAAGTGAGTGCGGCGCTCGCTGTGGCGCTGCTTGGCGGCTTGTTTTTCGCGCTTGCCGGGCCGGGATCGAGCAGCACGCACGTGGCTCGCGCGTTTGCGACGACGGTTGCGATTATTGGCATTCTGCTGTTCATTGCAGCGTTTCTCGCCGGCGGCCGCAATAATCGCGCGCTGCAATTGCGCAAACAGCACGTATAAGAATAAACACACACATCGCGCGGCATGAAACGATGGCCATCCGGCGGCGTGGGCGATTAACACGCGCACTGCACGCCATGTCGTGACGAAGGGAAAGCGAATCGTCGCTTTCTAAATTTGTTTTCATGTGGAGTGCGCCGCAACTTAAAGCATGCGTTCCGATTGGGCACCCATAATGCCTTCCAGTTTCAGCACTGCGAGGAACGCAATATGCAAAAGCCGATGTCGATCGAACTCGTCAACGAATACGGACAGCACGCGGTTTGTGTGAAGGTAGGCGCTCAGGTTGCGCTGCTCGACACGCCCGATGTGGATGGCCTGATCGAAGAACTCAGCAAGCTGCGCGCACTCATGCAGCCAGCGGTACCCGAGCAGCCTTTGCGCTCGCATCAATATGTGCTCGAGATCGACCCGTGCTGGTACACGGAACGCAATCCGCTCTTCGACGGCACCGTCGTGTTTCTGCGCCATACCGGCCTCGGCTGGGCGGGTTTCGCTATTCCCACCGAAAGCGGGCATCGGCTCAAGGCCGCGCTCTCGGCACACGAAGCGGCCGCGCAGCGCGACGCGCATGTCTTTACGCAAGCGCCGCCGAATTAAGCGCGCTTCGAGCCCCCTCATTCTTCCCGTCTGATCACGCACGATGCGTGTACGAAACGTCGCCGCCATGTGCGGCGCGATGCCCGCGCTCGCCTTCGTGCTGGCGCGTCTGCCCAGGAATATCGCCCATGAACCAGCTCCAAGCCATGCGCGTCTTTACGCGCGTCGTCGATCTGAGCAGCTTCAACCTTGCCGGCAAGCAACTCGGCATGTCGGCTGCGGCCGTCACGCGCAGCGTCGGCATGCTCGAAGCGCATCTGAACATGCGCCTCTTGAACCGCTCCACGCGCAGCCTTTCGCTCACCGAAGCCGGACGCCTCTATCTGGATGGCTGTCGCGCCGTGATCGAAAAGCTCGACGAAGTCGAATCGGAACTCGTGCGCGCCACGCGCGACCCCAGCGGTGTGCTGCGCATCGCCGCGCCTGCCGTGTTCGCGAGTTCGGGACTCCCCGCCGTGCTCGGCGCGTATCGCGCGGTCAATCCGCGCGTGGAATTCGACGTGACGGCGTACGACACGCACATCGACCTGATCGAAGGCGGCTTCGATGTGTGCTTCGCTACCGACCGCCAGAGCGTGAATGCCTCGCTCGTGAGCCGCAAGCTCACTTCGATCAAGGAGATGCTGGTGGCCACGCCCGCATGGCTCGCGCGCCACGGCGTGCCACGCAATCCGGCCGAACTCGTCGAGCACGGCCTGCTAGCGGTTTCCGCTGCGCCGCGCCACTGGGAGTTCTCGAACGCCGAGGGCGTGCAGCGCATCAACGTGAACGGCCCGATGACGGCCAACGGCTATGCAACCGTGCGCGCCGCCGCGCTCGCGGACATGGGCGTCGCACTGCTGCCGCTACCGCTCGTGGCCGACGACCTCGCGCGCGGCGCGCTCGTGCCCGTGCTCAACGCGTTCGACGTGAACGGCGGCGTGCAGCACATCTCGATCGTTTATTCCGGCCGTAATTACCTCACGATGAAGATCCGCAGTTTTATCGACTTCGCGGTGGAGCAGTTCCGCACTAACGTGGCGCAGACGCGGTCCGCGCCGGCGCCACTGCGCGCGGTTGCCTGATATCGCCTGATGCTGTTTCTAGTTCTTTTCGTCACAACGGGTGGAAAGCCATGCCCAGAATACTGACCATTGAAGACGACGCCGTTACCGAGCGTACTGTCGTACCCACGCTCGCCTCGACCGGCTTCACCGTGGACGTTGCCCGTTCAGGCCGCGAGGGCATAGCGATGGTGATGGCGGGCGACTATGACGTCGTCGCGCTCGAGCGGCGCCTGCCCGACCTCGACGGTCTTACGATCGTCACCACCATGCGCGGCGTGGGTATCGAAACACCCGTGATCGTGATGAGTTCGACCACGGGCGTCGAGGAACGCATCCAGGGTCTGCGCGCGGGCTGCGACGACTACCTCACCCGGCCGTTTTCGATCGACGAAATGTCCGCACGTGTAGAAGCGCTCGTGCGCCGGCGCACGCGCCCCGCCACGACGGAAACCGTGCTGCGCGTGGGGCCGCTCGAACTCGATCTTGTCAAGCGGCGGCTCAGCTGCCGCGACAAGGTGCTGCGCCTGCGCCCCACCGAGTTGCGCGTGCTCGAATTCATGATGCGCCATGCGGGCCAGGTGCTCACGCGCACCATGATCTTCGAAGGCGTGTGGGGCGGCCGCTTCGACCCCGGCACCAATCTCGTGGATGTCCACGTGGGACGCCTGCGCAACCGCGTGGACACGCCTGGCCAACCCTCGCTCATCCGCACGATACGCGGATCGGGTTATCTGCTCGGTTGACGCAATTCTCAACCTTGCCGCCGTTCTCCCTGCTTCGTTTCATTTCGCAGTCCTTCAATTTTCATGAGATCGGCGCGCAGCTAAATTTTTTTTCATTTGCCTGGCTCCCGCGTGTTAGGACGCGGCCGACACAATACCGGCGTCGGCTGCCCCACGCGTGGCGCGCAGCTTGGCTGCCGATATCCTGAACGGAGCCCCATCTGATGCTGAAAATCGTCCGGCTAGCCTTGAACCGTCCGTATACGTTCATCGTGCTGGCCCTCCTGATCCTGATCGCGGGCCCGCTCGCAGCGTTACGCACGCCTACCGATATCTTTCCCGACATCCGCATCCCCGTCATCAGTGTCGTGTGGAATTACGCGGGCCTGCAGCCCGACGACATGGCGGGCCGCATCGTCAGTTACTACGAGCGCACGCTCGGCACCACCGTCAACGACGTGGCGCATATCGAGTCGCAGTCGTTTCGCGGTTACGGCGTAGTCAAAATCTTCTTCCAGCCGACGGTCGATATCCGCACGGCCACCGCGCAGGTCACTTCGGTTTCGCAGACGGTGCTCAAGCAGATGCCGCCCGGCACCACGCCGCCGCAGATTCTCAACTACAACGCGTCTACGGTGCCAGTGCTGCAACTCGCGCTCACGAGCAACACGCTCGACGAGCAGAAGCTCGCCGACTACGCGACCAACTTCATCCGGCCGCAACTGCTTTCCGTGGCGGGCGTCGCGATTCCCACGCCCTACGGCGGGAAGGTGCGCGAGGTGCAGATCGACCTCGACCCGCAAGCGCTGCAGGCGAAGAAGCTTTCGGCGCAAGACGTGGCTACAGCACTTGCGCAACAGAACCAGATTATTCCCGCCGGCACGCAGAAAATCGGCCGCTATGAATATAACGTACGCCTGAACAACAGCCCGCTGACGATCGACCAGCTCAACGCGCTGCCCATCAAGACCGTGGATGGCACGGTAATCTCTATGCGCGATGTGGCCCACGTTCGCGACGGCTATCCGCCGCAATCGAATATCGTGCGCGTGGACGGCCACCGCGCCGTGCTCATGAGCATCATGAAGAACGGCTCGGCTTCGACGCTCGACATCATTGCCGGCGTGAAAGCGAAGCTGCCGCTCATCGAGCAGTCATTGCCGCCTGGACTCAAGCTCGTTGCACTCTCCGACCAGTCGGTGTTCGTGAAAGGCGCCGTGAGTGGTGTCGCGCGCGAAGGCTTGATTGCAGCCGCGCTGACCTCGGCAATGATCCTGCTCTTTCTCGGCAGCTGGCGCTCGACGCTCATCATCGCCGCCTCGATTCCGCTCGCCGTGCTCGCCGCAATCGCAGGGCTCGCAGCGTGCGGCGAAACGCTCAACGTAATGACGCTGGGCGGTCTCGCGCTCGCGGTGGGCATCCTCGTTGACGACGCGACGGTCACGATCGAAAACATCAACTGGCACCTCGAGCAAGGCAAGGACGTGCGCAGCGCGATTCTCGACGGCGCCGCGCAAATCGTCATGCCGGCACTCGTTTCGCTGCTTTGCATTTGCATCGTGTTTGTGCCAATGCTGCTGCTCGACGGCATTGCGCGCTTCCTGTTCGTGCCGATGGCCGAGGCCGTGATCTTCGCGATGATCGCCTCGTTCGTGCTCTCGCGCACCTTCGTGCCGATGATGGCCCGCTACTTGCTCAAACCGCACGCTTCGCAAGGTCACGCTTCGGGCGAACTGGCCGCCGTCATGGCGCCGCATGGTGTGCACAACTCCATGCCGCGCACGCGCAATCCGCTCGTGCTGTTTCAACGTCGTTTCGAACGACGCTTCGAGCGCGTGCGCGCGGGCTATCGCGTCGTGCTCGGACTCGCGCTCACGAACCGGCGGCGCTTTGTCGTGGGGTTTCTCGCTATCGTCGCGCTCTCATTCGCGCTCACGCCGTTCCTTGGACGAAACTTCTTCCCCGATATCGATTCCGGCGAAATTGCCCTGCACGTGCGCGCGCCCATCGGCACGCGCGTGGAGGAAACCGCCGATCTGTTCGACCATATCGAAGACACCGTTCGCGAGGCCATTCCGCCCGAGCAGCTCACGAGCGTGATCGACAATATCGGACTGCCAAACAGCGGCATCAACCTGACTTACAACAACAGCGGCACAATCGGGCCGCAGGATGGCGACATCCTGATTTCGCTCGCCAGGTCACACGCGCCCACCGCGCAATATGTGCACGAACTGCGTACAGAACTGCCGCGCCGCTTTCCGGGCACGACGTTCTCCTTCCTGCCCGCCGATATCGTGAGCCAGATTCTCAACTTCGGTTCGCCCGCGCCGATCGACGTGCAGGTGAGCGGTCCGAACCAGGCTGCAAACAAGGTCTATGCGAATGAACTGCTGCATAAGATCGCGAGGATTCCCGGCATTGCCGACCCACGCATCCAGCAGGCATCAACTTATCCGCAACTGACGGTTGCCGTTGACCGTTCGCGAGCCGACGAACTCGGCATTACCGAGCAGGATGTGACCAACTCCGTGGTGGCGAGCCTGTCCGGCACGAGCCAGGTGTCGCCCACTTACTGGCTCAATCCGAAGAATGGCGTGTCCTACCCCATCGTCGCGCAAACGCCGCAGTACCGCATGACCACGCTTTCCGACCTGCGGAATCTGCCGGTCACGGGCAAGAGCGGCAGCTCGCAGATTCTTGGCGGCATCGCCACGATTACACGTGGCGTGAGCGATGCCGTCGTTTCGCACTACAACATCGAACCGCTCTACGACATCTACGCGAGCACGCAGGGCCTCGATCTGGGCGCCGTCTCCTCGCAGATCAACAAGGTGATTCACGCGAGCGCCAAGGACTTGCCGAAGGGTTCGACTGTCACCATGCGCGGCCAGGTGCAGACCATGAACAGCGCGTTCACGGGTCTTCTGCTCGGGCTTGCCGGTGCAGTGGGGCTCATCTATCTCCTGATCGTCGTGAACTTCCACTCGTGGAGCGATGCGTTCGTGATCGTGAGCGCCCTGCCCGCCGCGCTTGCCGGCATCGTCTGGATGCTTTTCACCACGCACACGCCGCTCTCCGTACCCGCGCTCACAGGCGCGATTCTCTGCATGGGCGTGGCGACCGCGAACAGCATTCTCGTGGTGTCGTTCGCACGCGAGCGTCTAGCCGTCACCGGCGACCCCATGCGCGCCGCGCTCGAAGCGGGTTTCACGCGCTTTCGCCCCGTGCTCATGACGGCGCTCGCGATGATCATCGGCATGGCGCCGATGGCGCTCGGCATGGGCGACGGCGGCGAGCAGAACGCGCCGCTCGGCCGCGCCGTGATCGGTGGTCTGCTCTGCGCGACCTGCGCGACGCTGCTGTTCGTGCCCGTGGTGTTCAGCCTCGTGCACAAGCGCCAGAACGGCAAACGCGGCCACCATGGCGATAGTCAGCAAACCGAATCATCTACGGATCAACCTGCCCTCGAATCGGGAGAAGCCCATGTCTACTGAAATCGACATCGCCTCGCCGCAGCCGCTGCGTCATCTGAAATCCACCGCGGCGATCGCGCTCATGGTCGCGGCCGGCATCGTGTCCGGCGGCATATTCAGCCGTGTTCACGCGCACCAGGAACTCGCCACGTGGACCGACGCGCAGGCCATTCCCACCGTTGCCACCGTGCAGCCGCAAGCGAGCCCGGCATCGGAGCCGCTCGTGCTGCCGGGGCGCCTCGCCGCCTACATCAACGCGCCCATCTATGCGCGCGTGTCAGGCTATCTGCACGCGTGGTACGCCGATATCGGCACACATGTAAAGGCGGGCCAGTTGCTCGGCGTGATCGACACCCCCGACCTCGACCAGCAGTTGCAGCAGGCGCGCGCCGATCTGCAGAACTCCGTCGCCAACGAAAAGCTCGCCGCCACCACGGCGAAGCGCTGGACCGAGATGCTCAAGCAGGACTCGGTCTCGCAGCAGGAGGCCGACGAGAAAACCTCCGACCTGATCGCGAAGCAGGCCACGGTGGAGGCAAACGAGGCCAACGTGCGGCGGCTCGAGGCGCTCGAGTCGTTCAAGCGCATCACGGCGCCGTTCGACGGCGTCGTCACCGCGCGCAAGACCGACGTGGGCGCGCTGATCGACGCGGGCAGCGGCAGCGGCCCCGATCTGTTCACGGTCTCGGACGCGAGCCAGCTGCGCGTGTACGTGAGCGTGCCGCAAAGCGACGCCGCCTCGATCAAGCCTGGCATGCACGCGACGCTCACCGTGCCCGAGCGCCCCGGCGTGAAGTTCGACGCGAAGCTCGTGGACACCGACCAGTCGATCTCGCCCGCTTCGGGCACGATGCTCGTGCAGCTCGCCGTGGACAACAAGCAGGGCCTGCTCTTCCCCGGCGAGTACACCGAAGTCCATCTCGCGATGCCGGGCGATTCACACGCGCTCTTCGTGCCCGCGAGCGCGCTGATCTTCCGCGCGCATGGTATGCAGATCGCCGTCGCCAACGCTCATCAGCACGTGCAGTTGCGCGACGTGACGATCGGCACCGACCTCGGCACGCGCGTGGAGATTACGGCCGGCCTGCACGCGGGCGAGCGTGTGATCGACAATCCGCCGGATTCGCTCGCGAGCGGCGACCTCGTGCGCGTCGCCTCCGCCAACGGGGGAGGCGCGCAATCGACGCAAACGGCAGCCGTGCACGACGCGGAGCGTGCGCATGGTTAAGCCGTCTGCGCGTGTGCAACCGTTGCGCGCCGTTGCGCTTGCAGCGGCCCTGCTGCTCTCCGCGTGCTCATTCGCGCCCCCGTATCACGCGCCCGCCACCACCATTCCCACGCACTTCAAGGAAGCAGGCGACTGGCAGACGGCGCGCCCCGCCGACCAGCTTCCGCGCGACGGGTGGTGGCGCGCGTTCGACGACCCCGTGTTGAATCAGCTCGAGCCGCAGGTTGCGAAGGCGAATCCGAACGTCGCCGCCGCGCTCGCCCGTCACGACGAAGCCGATGCGCTCGTCAGTGAGGCGCGCTCCGCGTTGTTGCCGACCGTAGGCGCAGAAGCGAACGTCTCGCGCGAGCGCCAGTCGGCGCTGCGTCCGCTGCGCGGCTCGGATCAGCCGAACGTGTACAACTCGAACACGCTCGACGTGGGGATCGGCTACGACCTCGACCTATGGGGCAAGGTGCGCAACGAGGTGAAGGCCGGCGAGGCGTCGAGCGCAGCCAGCGAGGCCGACATCGCTTCGCTGCAACTGAGCCTGCAAGCGAAGCTCGCCACCACGTGGTTCGACCTGCTCGGACTCGACCAGCAGTCGAAGCTGCTCGACGACACCATCGCCGCCTATCGTCATGCGCTGGATCTGACCGAGAGTCGCCATCGCGGCGGCATCGCGTCTTCGCTCGACGTCTCGCGCGCAAGAACGCAGCTCGCCTCGGCGCAGGCCGCGGCGGACGACGTGAGCGCGCGCCGCGCGCTCTACGAGCACGCCATTGCCACGCTCATCGGCGTGCCGGCCTCGCAGTTCAACGTCGCGCCGGACACGATCCGCCCGCATTTGCCGAATCTGCCCGGGGGACTGCCATCGGCGCTCCTGCAGCGGCGGCCCGACATCGCCGCCGCAGAGCGGCGCGTAGCCGCCTCCAACGCGCAGATCGGTGTGGCGAAGGCCGCGTTCTTCCCCGATCTTTCGCTCGGGCTGGACGGCGGCTTCCAGAGCGACACGTTCTCGCCCTGGATCGTCGCGCCCAACGAGATGTGGTCCATCGGTCCCACACTCATGATGACGGTCTTCGACGGCGGCCGCCGCGCGGCGGTCGTGCGCGGCGCGCAGGCAAAGCTCGCCGAAAACGGTGCGCAGTACAAGGCCACGGTACTCAATGCCTTCCAGCAGGTCGAGGACAACCTGGCGCTGCTGCACCATCTCGGCGACGAAGCGCAGCGCGAAGACGAGGCGCTCACGGCGGCGCAGCGCACCCTTACGCTCTCGATGTCGCGCTACCGCGACGGCGTGGTGAGCTACCTCGACGTCGTGACGGCGCAAACGACCGAACTCTCCACGCAGATTGCCTCGCTGGAACTGGACACACGGCGCCTCGCCGCCACCGTGGGCCTCATACAGGCGATCGGCGGCGGGTGGAGCACGCAGGACCTGCATGAGGACAAGGCGGCTTCCTGAGCGCATCTGAAGCGGCCGTCGCCGCTTTTATGATCACTCGAACCCCGCCCAGACGCGGGGTTTTTCTTTTCGCCGAATCGTCTCAGGCTGATAAACATTTCTTCATGGTTCTGCATCGGGTTCGATATGGTGACCTAACTATTCTGCTCATACCGGGATGCGATTTATCGCATTCGCTAACCGGCTAACCGATCTCACTCCTGGAGGAATAGTCACATGAAGGCTCTCATGATCATCGCGGCGCTCGCCGGTGTCGTTGCCACCACGTCCGCTTTTGCGCAAACCTCGGCACCGACGGCCGGCACGCAGGCCAGCCAGCCCGCCGCCACCCAGGTCGCATCGAACGACGCGGCCCCCACGGTTGCGCCCGGTGGATGGGTACCCCCTTATGGGCAAGCGGTGCACGAAAAGACGCGCGCCGAGGTGTACCACGAGCTCGTTCAGGCGGAACAGGACGGTCAGCTTGCGTACCTGAACTCCACGCTTTACGCACACTGAGCACGACAGGCGGGGCTTTCCGGGCACAAGCGAACGGCACGCGCTCAGCGTGCCGTTCGCTTTTCAATGTTAACAAACGCATGCGTCCGGTTCCGGATAGGTAACCGGTTCCCACAACCGGTTACCTCAGCGCGCGTCTCAATCGAACGTGGGCCACGTCAGTTGATAGCCGTATCGGCTGATGGTTTCGATGCGCACTTCCATGCCCTGGCACGCGAGCTTGCGCCGCAGCCGCGAAACGACGAGGTTGACGGTCGATGCGTCGAGATCGTCCTTCTCGGGCCACGCGTAGCGAATCATCTGATCACGCGGCACGGGTACGTTGGTCTGACGCAGCAGGCATTCGACAAGCAGGTACTCGCGACGCGTGAGCTCCGCGCGGCGCGCGCCCTCCACGAACTCGCGCGTGCCCGCATCGAGTTGTGGCGCGTTCTGGACGCTCTGGGCGCCGTTCGCGGCCTGCGCAGGCACCCCACCCTGCACGCCGCCACCGCATGCCGCCGTGGTGCGCAATAGCGCGTGCATGCGCTCGTGCATCTCGATGAACGAGAACGGATAGCGAAAGCACGCGTCGGCGCCCGCGCGCAGCACCTTCGAGCGCTCGCTCGCGCTCGCTTCGATACCGAGCACGGCGATGATCGTCGGCCCGGCGGTGACCTTGGAGAGTCCGGGAAGGATGCCGTACAGCCCGGGCAGCAGCGCGCCGTCGAGTGCCATGACGATCACCGCATCGAATGGCTCTTCGCCAGCAACGAACAGGCCGTCGCGCAGGTCTTCCGCGCGCTGCAGACTATGCGCGCTTTCCTGCAGGGCCTTCTGAAGCCAGGCGCCTTCGGCGTGATTCCGGGAGATGAGTAGTATGCGCATGAATGCGGGTGCCCGACGGCTGATCCGAAGATGTCAGGCGAGCGAGCGCGGCCAGCATTCCACGCTCATGCGCGTACCGGCGCCGCCCGGCTCCTCGCGCGCCAGTTCTTGCGCGTCGTCGATGCGCAGCGTGAAGTCGTGAACACGCATCACGGCAGCCACGATGGAAAGCCCCAGGCCCGAGCCGGCGACATGACGTACCGCCTCGCCGCGATAGAAGCGCTGCAGGACCGCAGCGCGCTCGCCAGGAGGAATGCCGGGACCGTTGTCCGCCACTTCGAGCAAGGGGCCAAGCGGCGTGGAGCGCAGCGTGACGCTCACCACGCCGCCTTGCGGCGCGAACTTGATGGCGTTGTCGATGAGATTGTTGAACGCCTCGAAAAGCAGAGCGCGGTCGCCGTGAATCTCGGCGACGGGCTCGGCCGTGATGCGCCATTCGAGTTCACGGCTCTCGGCGAGCGGCTCGTAGAGGTCGGCGAGTTCCTGCACCAGTTCGTGCAAGTCGACGGTCGCAAAGCCGCCGCGCCTTTGCAGCGTGCCGATTTCGGAAATGCGCAGCATGGCCCGGAAACGTTCGAGCAGTTGCCCGGTTTCGGTGCGCGCCTGATCGAGCAGCACCGCACCGGCGGTGTCGCCGCGCACACTCTCGCGCTCGGCCACGCGCGCGAGCAGCGTGTGCAAATGCACGAGCGGCGTGCGCAGATCGTGCGCGATCCCGTCGCAAGCGCCCTTCACTTCACCCATCAGCCGCTCCACTTCGTCCAGCATGTGATTCACCAGATGGGCGAGCATGTCGAGCTCGTCGTCGCCGCCCACAGGCAGGCGCCGATCGAGGTCGCCGCGCGCGATGCATTCGGTCACGCGGCGGATTTCGCGCACGCGGCGGATCTGGCGCATGCCGAGCACGAGACCGCCTGCCGCGGCGCCGAGCAATGCGAGCACGGCACCTGCCGCGAGCGTGCGCACCATGATCTTGCGAATGCGCAGCACGCTCGTCATGTCACGCGCGACGACGAGGCGCATGCCGCTAGGGCGCACCTCGCCCATCGCGCGGACCACAGGCGATACATCGCGGTCGAGCAGCTTCAGCGTATGGGCATGCGTGCTGCCCTCGCGCGTATAGGTGAGGTGAGGCGGCGGCGCTAGCAGATCGCCCGCGACGTAACGGCCGTCACTCGTAAAGAGTCCGTAGTAATTTACATGCAGGTGCTCGTGTTCGAGCCGCTGATAGATCGCGTCGGGCAGTTGCGCATCGGGGATCGAGTCGAAATAGATGAGCTGCCAGCCCATGATCGTGTCGGCGTCGCGCTCGATCGTGGTGCTAGCGGTCCACGCAATGAAACCGACCAGCAGCGTGAGAAAGACGCCGAACAGCGCCGTGTAGGCGCACAGCCAGCGGAACGTCGTGGTGTGCCAGCGCCTGCGCAATTGCGCGGAAGCGGCAGAAGATGAACGGCTCGACAAAGCGGATTATCCGAGAATGTAGCCGGAGCCGCGCACGGTCTGAATGAGCGGCGGCACGCCCGGCGGATCGATTTTCTTGCGCAGGCGGCCCATATGCACGTCGATCAGGTTGGTGCCCGGATCGAAGTGGTAGCCCCATACGGCTTCGAACAGCATGGTGCGTGTGATGGTCTTGCCTGCGTGGCGCATCATGAATTCGAGCACGCGATACTCGGTGGGCAGCAGCACGACCTCTTCGCCGTCGCGGCGCACCTTGCGCGAAATGAGGTCGAGTTCGAGCGGCCCCACGCGCAGCGCGGTCTCGCGCGCGACGCTCGCGGCCTGGCGGCGGCGAAGCAGCACTTCGAGGCGCGCGGTGAGTTCTTCGGGGTCGAAAGGCTTGGTGAGGTAGTCGTCGCCGCCCGCGCGCAGGCCGCGCACGCGTTCATCTACGTCGCCGAGCGCGCTCAACATCAGCACCGGCGTCTGAATGCCGATCGTGCGCATGGCCGTGAGGATCGAGAGACCGTCCACGCCCGGCAGCATGCGGTCGAGCGTAATGGCATCGTATTCGTCGCTCATCGCGCGCGCCATACCGTCGCGGCCGTTGTCGACCCATTCGACGGCAAAGCCGCGCTGCGTCAGCTCGCTGACGATCTCGTTGGCTGTGACGGCATCGTCCTCTACGGTCAAAACGCGCACCTGACTCATCTTTCTCGCACTCCGTCGCGCCGCCGGCACAACTATTCAAGAGCCTCGAGTTTACCGTTGCGCCCGCGGCGCGCCGCGATTCCTTTCATGAAATTAAATTTAAGGGTGCAACGGCAATACGGGCTCGCGCGCCCTTCGGCGCTTACATAGCTATTACACCGACGATTGGCTGACGCATGTGCAGGTCGAGTTGATAGCCATAGCGATTCACCGTCTCGACGCTCGCATGCGCGCCGTGCGACGCGAGTTTGCGCCGCAGACGCGAGACGACGAGGTTCACGCTCGACGGTTCAACGTCGGCCTTGTCGGGCCACGCATAGCGGATCAGATGCTCGCGCGCGACGGGCGCGCCCGCGTGGCGCAGGAGGCATTCGACGAGCAGATACTCGCGCGTGGTGAGCGGCACGCGCCGAATGCCTTCCACGAGGTCGCGTGTGGATGGGTCGAGGCGCACGAACGGCGCGCTCGCGTGAACGAGCGCGCCGCGGCGTAGCGCAAGCATGCGCTCCTGGATCTCCAGAATGGACCAGGGCTGCACGAAGCAGGCATCGGCACCGGCGCGCAGAAGGCGCGCGCAGTCCGCGGGTGTCGCGCGCGCGAGCGCAACGACGATCGCAGGCGCGTCGGGCAAACGCGTGAAGGCCGCGAGCGCGGTGGCGATGTCGTCATGCGCCTCAGGGCCGGCCGCGCAGAGGAACACCGTATCGAACGGCTCCTGCGACGCGAGATACACGGCGTATTCGACGTTGTCCGCAACCTCGACGCTGTTCAGGCTCTCGCTCAGCGCCTTGTACAGGTAACTTCGCTCGGTCGTCGAGGACGAGCACAGCAGGAGTCTCATCGATCACGGGCCCGCTTGGGTGTGCTGCGCTCGATGCGTCCAGCAGTCGATCGTGACGACCGTCCCAGGATTCGCCTCACCAATGGCAACGCGAAAGTCGTGCAGCCGCATGATCGCCGAGACGATGCCGAGCCCGAGGCCGGTGCCCGGGAGGTGACGGGTTCGCTCGCTGCGATAGAAGCGCCGCAGCACCGCGGCGCATTCGCCAGGCGCGATGCCGGGTCCGTTGTCGGCGATGACGAGTTGCGGTCCACGCGAGCCAGCGCGCAACGCGACCTGCACTGCGCCACCGCGCGGCGTGAATTTGATGGCGTTGTCGAGCAGGTTGCTCAACGCTTCGAAGAGCAGCGCGCGGTCGGCGTGAATGGGTTCGACCGGCTCCACGGCGACGTGCATGTCAACGGCCTTTTCCTCGGCAAGCGGCGCATAGAGTTCGCATAGCTCGTGCGCGAGATCGGGCAGCGTGACGCTCGAGAAGCCGCGCTGGCGATCCATCGCACCGATTTCCGAAATACGCAGGAGTGCAGAGAAACGATTGAGCACGGCGTCGGCCTCCCCTCGCGCGCCAACGAGAACGTCGGCGAGGAGCGCCTCGCCGCGCTGCTCCATGGCTTCGGCCGCGTGCGAGAGACGCAGGCGCAATCGTGTGAGCGGTGTGCGCAGGTCGTGGGCGATACCGTCGCATGCGCTTTTCACCTCCCCCATCAGGCGCTCGACTTCGTCGAGCATGCGGTTCACGAGATACGCGAGCATGTCGAGTTCGTCGCGGCCGGCTACCGGCAGTCGCATCGCGAGGTCGCCGTTCGCGATACAGCGTGTGGCGCGTTTGATCTGCGCGACGCGTCGGATCTGCCGCATGCTGAGCACGAGTCCGGCGCACAGGCTGCCAGTGAGGCACAAGAGGCCGCCGCCGAACAACGCCTTCAGCAGTTCGTCACGAACGTGGCGCACATCTGAGAGCGTGCGCGCGACGACGAGGCGCGCGCCATCGGGCCGAATCTCGCCCATGGCGCGCAGGGACGATTGCACGGAGCCGGGTTCGAACTGGAGCGTCTGGCCGCGGGAGTGCTCGTGTGATTGGCCATAGTGTGCCAGCGCAAGACCGGTGGGCATGACGCGGATATCGCCGGCGAGGCAGCGCCCGTCCGGAGCGAACAGGCCGTAAAAGTTGTCGCGCCGGTCCGCACGCGTGAGGCGCGCTTCGATCGCGCTGGCGAGGCTCGCGTCGCTGCGCGAATCGAAGTACCGCAGTTGCCAGCGCAGGCCGCTGTCGGTCTCCCGCATCATCGCGCGCGTCACGGAGTACTCGATAACGCCAAGCAGCGCCATGAACGCAAGCGAGAAGATCGCGGCGTATGCGGTGAACCAGCGGAACGTGGTCGTTTGCCAGTGGTCGCGGCCAATGTCCCGCACGTTCGGCGCCGCACGCGACGACGCCGGAACGAACAGGTTACGCCCGAGCGCGATCCAGGCGGGCAGGTTCATCGTGCGCCTCGCGTGCCGGTTGCCAAGTCGTACAAGGCCGGCACACGTGCGGCCGCGCTGCGTGCGCGCGCTGCTTTCTCGCTGACTGACATCGCTACCCCCAATGGCAATGAATGGTCGGCCCAGCGACTCACTGCCGAACCAGCAAACGCGGATGCGCTTGTGCCCGGTCATCATAGTGGCGTGCCCTCAACCCAACGGCATCACGGCAATGAAGAGCGCGTCATCTTCTTACTGCTGCGTGACGCGCGCCTGTCATTTTGTCAATTCGTGCGTACGCGAGGTCTCGCGTCACGCGCGCGTGGGGTGGATGAACGTTCTGTCATTCGGCTGAGCCCGATTCAGCGTCAGCGCCTCCTTATCCTCGAATCCGCTTTTTCGCGCGTTCGCGCTTTTTCATTTCGTTGCGGGTTCATCAAAAGGAGGATTCATCATGAAGTCATGGCTGAAGTTCGTATGGGTACCGTTTGTGGGAGCGGTGAGCGTAAGCGCGGTCGCCGCGCCGCATCTGACACAGCAGGAATGTCACAGCTACCCGTTCGTCAAACCGGCCCGCGAGGTCACGCACGCGGATCTGATCCGGGAACTGAAAGAACTCGAGGCGGTGGGTTACGAGTCACACGCGGAAGACGAAGACTATCCGGCCGATATCGAAGCCGCCCAGCAACGTCTCGCCGATGTGTATCGTAGCGATTGCCTGCCGCAGCACACAACAGCCGCGGTGACCTTTCCCGCAAATTCAGACTGACATCGGGTCGCCCGATGTGCCGTAGGTCACCGGCATACGTTGTGCAGTGCACCTTAGCCGGGTTCTGTCGAACTTGATGTGGTCTCTCGGGTCCGGCCCATGTGGACCTTCGGCGGCTCCCATATTTGGTGACCTGAGTTGGGTAACCGGAAATGGGAGGAACGGTTGCTACACGAGTGCGTTTTGCAGGCGCCTCGCTCTCGCGACCCGGGTTGAGGGCGAGTCCGGGACCGGCGGGGCGCTTCGCGCCTGCGCTCCGCTTGGTTTCGGAGCCGTTCAATCGATCCCATAGGCAGTTACCTTGAACGACGAACTGCACCATAACCGGAGACCCTGTGAGCATTTCACTCATGAAATCAATGATCTAGCGCAGTATTTGCATGTCAAATATCAGGAATAGGGCGCTTAGGTAATGATCTATGGTCCGCGCAAGACCTTGATAGACGGGCTAGGTAACCAGGAATGGGGCCACGGAGGTTGGTGACCACTCACATGCATTAAGGTCCCCGGTTTTGGGAGACGTCTTTCTCATCGGACGCGTGTTTCAGTGTTTACCTTTTACGCTTTAACAACTTTAGTAAACCTTTAGGCGCCTCAAACCCTTACCAGGCAAGGCTTTGCGGCCGATTTGGTGGCGCCTTATGGGATTTGCGGTCCCGAGTATGGGAGTTTCGGGTTGTGGATATGGGACTTCGGTAGCCGGACATGGGGTTTACGGGTTGTGGATATGGGGGGAAGGTTGCCCGCTATGGGAAAAGGAGGCGTTTTGCCTTCAGGTCTCTGTTTATGGGAGCCAAGGAAGGTCTCCAGTTATGGGACGCTTTGCCTTGCGTGAGGGCGTTTTGCAGGGTTCCTCGGCCAGATGAAGGTAACCGTCCTTGGGAAGCGGCGTGGGTAACCAGCTATGGTGGCATTTCGGGAGAGAAATACCGGTGTCCTCAGGCCCGAATCCGGTCCCCCGCATGATTCCGTGCATGGGAATGAGCTCGCTGGAGCAAGGTAACAGCCTATGGGATCTGCTACGGGTCACCTGTTATGGGGGCAAGGGCTGATTTGCTAATAGCCAAAGGCGAATTTTGCGTCAGCATGGGTAGCCATTTGTGGGAGCCGCTTCAGGTCACCATTTATGGGCGCCATGAACGTGCCGACGCCTGGCGGATCAGATCCAGGCAACAACGCGGATAGCAACGCGAAAAATCCCATGGGCGGCTACCTATCGGGACTTAATTTGTAGAGTGAGTACTCACATTCGGCTTAAAGGTCACCGGCTATGGGATGGTTTTCAGGACGCGACAATACAAAGGTCACCAGTTATGGGTTCGCGCGCGGGATCTGCTCTGAGTGTTTCGGAGGGGTTCCCAGTGGCCATCGAGGCGGGAATTCTCCGGCTGTCAATGCTCTCGCCCTTGGGTGTCGTGCCGCGTCACGATTGCGTCTGCGGCCTTGAGTCACCTGATTGGTTGGTATACAGTTACCAACCGACCAGGTTCCCTTTCAACGTGGCTCATATGGCAAGAAAAAAGGCCGAAGCCGGCGACGCCGACAAACAAGGTGCACTCGTATTCCAGCAAGGCCAGCCGCCCGATCTGTTCCGCAAGGCTGTCCCGGCGATTCATATCGCACCGAAGTCTGGGTCGATCAGCCTGCAACAGCGCAAGATGTTCAGCTCGCTGATCAAGAACGCCATTCGCCAGGATTCGCTCGACCGCGGCCGCTCGTCGTTCGAGATCACGATCTCCGCCCTCTCCCAGGACGTCGATCTGAACAGCAACAACACCGAGTACGTCAAGGAAACGATCAACTCGCTTATCAGCACGGTCGTCAACTGGGACTACCTCACGCAGGACAAGCGCAGCATCTGGAAGGCGTCTGGATTGCTTGCCGGCGCCGAACTCGAGCGATCGGTATTGCGCTACACCTTCTCCGAACAGATTCGCGGCGAACTGCTCAATCCTGAGATCTACGCGATGATCGACATGCGCATCACGCGTCAGTTCAGGAAGGCGCATTCGCTCGCGCTGTGGGAAAACGTCGTCCGCTACGAGGCCGTGGGTGTGACCGCGCGCTTTCCGCTCGCGACGTTGCGTGACCTGATCCTTGGGCAAGATACTTCGGCGCAATCGTACAAGCTCTACAAGCAATTCAAGAGCCGTGTGCTGGTGCCCTGCATCAAGGAAGTGAACGAGATTTCGGATCACATGTTCGAGCTTATCGAGCACAAGGTGGGACGCTCGGTCGTCGCCCTGCAGTTCCGTGTGACGCGCAAGCCGGAGACCGATCCGTCGCAGGAACTGCGTGTAAACGAAACGCTGCTGATTGGCGAGATGTCGAAGTTCAGTATTCCGGTTTCCGAGGCGCGGCGCCTGCTCAAGCAGTATGGCGAAGCGAAGATTCGCACGGCGGTGGCATATACCGCGGCGCGCGTGGCACAGAAAAACGCAGCGCCGCTCGCGAATGTTGCGGCGTATTTCCGCAAGGCGCTGACGGAAGGCTACGAGTTGCCCGGTGCGAATGCCGCCGCGCCCGCCTCCGACGCGAACCGCGCGCGAGAGAGCCAGGATCAGGTGAAGGACCGCTATATCGCAGCGAAGATCAATGAGGCGCGCGCCTACTTCAATGAGCTCGAATACGACGACCAGACTGCGCTGATCAAGCGCTACAACGAGACGGTCGGCATGGACAAGCTCAAGGTGTCGACGGCGAAGGTGCCAAGCAAGATGGCATCGACGAACTTCTTCCGTTGGGTCGTGCTGGACACCTGGGGGCAACCGACTGCTGCCGACCTGCTCGAATTCCTGTTGAGTGGACAACAGGCGCCAGTGGGGGGCGATGGCCTACAGGCTGCGGAAATCGATCTTGCGTTGAAATCGCGGGACGAGTGACGGCGAACGAAGAAATGGGACGGCGGCTTCGGCCGCCGTTTTTTTGTGTGCGACGGGCGGTGAATATACGTGGTTTGCAAGCAAGGAAATTTGACTAAATATACCAACCTGGAAATCGTAGACAAATATATCTATCGAAGCGTCTACGCCTGAGAGAAGCGCTCGCTTTCTTCGTGATGCACCAGGTATCGGCTACGTGAGTGCATCCGAGTGATGTTCGTGCCTCGTCGCGCGGTGCTGCCGATGCTGATGCCGTTTTGTTGGTTTGCGCTGTTCGCGTTGATCTCCACGTGGAGAGTTGCTGCATCGAACGAACAAGAACCTGCGGGTTGGGCGGCATGCTCGTGATGGACAATACCCGCTTGCTTTTGCAGCCTGTGCGGGATGTCACCTGCTCATGCGTTAGCGCTCGTCCCGAATACCTATTGATGAATCTCCACGTGGAGATTCAATGATTTCACGTACCGGCCGAATGGCTATCCGTTCGGCCACTTCACGCGTACAGCACAGGCTGGCCTAATGCCGGCCAAGCCGAATTCTCCACGTAGAGATTGGCGCCCGGCTCCTCGATCCGTCCCATCGACCAGAAGATATCTCTCAACTCTCACGCAACTCGAATCTTCGACCTGCCGTCACGCGCGCATTACACGACTGTGCAAAGATGCTGCGATTCATCGGTCTGTGAGTTGGACTCCGCACCTTCAATGACATTCTGTGATCTCCACGTGGAGAGCGACTTCTCGTGTCGTTGAAACACCATAATCCAGCAAATCCGACCGATCACCATTGCATCGCGTTGTGCCCAATTCTTATCCACTCGGCCAATTGGTTGTGAACTGGCAACGTCTGAGACGGAAATCCTAGAATTTACTTTAAGTTACCGTTAGACTCCCGAGTGACTTGTTGGAGTCTCCACGTGGAGAGTGTGCCTGGGAGGCTTGTCCGCTGTTGAACAATTGCATGGAGAAACGAATGGGTCTCGTGATCGCCGTAGCGAACCAAAAAGGTGGGGTTGGCAAAACCACCACCAGCATGAATCTGGCTGGGGCATTTCAGGCTGAAGGCTATAAGGTCTATGTAGCCGATGCCGATGGTCAGCAATCTTGCATGAGTTGGTGTGCAGCGGCAGGTCCCGAAACGCCCCTGCCGTTCCGCGTCGGCAGCATTCATAAGCTCGAGAAGATGATTGGGCCAGAAGTCGCAGCGCTAGCGAACGACTATGACGTCGTCATCGTCGACTGCCCGCCCAATATCAACGACCTGACTACCGCGCGTGTTCTCGCCGTAGCCGACGCCACTGTCATTCCGACGGATGCGTCGCCGATCGACATCTGGAGTAGCGAAGGGATGATGGAGTTGGTCGAGCGCACTCGAGTCGCCAATCCGGCTGGAAAGTTCGCGATTTTGTTGAATAAATCTAATTCGAAGACGTTGCTGCACACGCAGATGAGCGCCATCCTCGCCGAAAGCAACGTCCGCGTGTTCTCGGCAACCATCAAGCAGCGAGAACTCTATCGCCAGACGGCAGCGCTTGGCCGCACCGTCTTCGATGTGCGCGGCGTGCGAGGGACGAAAGTCGCGAAGGACGAGATCAGCGCCGTCTACAACGAGATCATTGCGCTGGTTCAGGAGGAAGAAGAGGAGGTCATCGATGGCCGCTAAGCTGAATTTCACCAGCAAAGTGCGCGCGGGCATGGTTGCCGAGCGCGTTTCGGCTGGCGAACGCCTCGCCGAAGCCGATGTTGTCAATATCGCGCAACGCGACGCGGGTGCACCCAACGTCGCACTTGATCCCGCGGAGACGCCGGCCGCCCAGCCTGCCGAAATCGTCGAGGCACCGCTTTCGATGCATGCGGTTCGGAAAATTTCGGTCGAAGATGTCGTCTCCAATCCGTACAACCCGCGCGCGTTCTATAGCGCCGAGACGATCGACGAACTGGCCGAAAGCTTTGAGACGCAAGGACAGATCACGCCGATCCTGGTCACGAAACTCGCGGCGTTTCCCGGCCAATATGTGATCGTCGACGGCGAGCGCCGTATTCGCGCTGCGCGCTCGCGCGGCGACAAGTTCATCGATGCCGATGTCCGCGAGGGTCTCAACAACCAGAATCTGTACCTGCGCGCCTATCACGCGAACAAGGAGCGCGAGGAGCAGACGGTATTCGACGATGCGCTCGCGTGGAAGAAACTGCTCGACGATCGTGTCTACGTCGACCAGGTCGAGTTGGGGGTGGCCGTAGGCGAAGATCCGAAGCACATCAGCAAGGTGATTGCGCTCACGTCGCTGCCGCCCTATCTGCTGCAACGGATGGCGCAGAATCGCAAGGATGTAGGACTCGGGCACGCGTACAACATCAAGCTGATCTTCGACCGGGCAGGCGCCTCGGTCGCTGAGCATTGGCTTCAGCAGGTGATCGAAGGGAAGGCGAGCGTGCGCAAGCTCGAGGCGGCAGCTTCGGCTGAAGCGGGCGCACGCAGCGTGGGACCGCGCCGTACGCATTACCAGTCCCGTGTCCAATTCAATCGACCGGACGGCATCGCGTTGGGTGAACTGAAGCTGTTTGGCGACGGGCGCGCGGAGTTGAGCTTGAAGGGCATCGCGCCCGCCGATCAGCAGCGTCTGGCCGAACGCGTGAAGGCAGTCATCGAGCAGTGGGCCTCGGAAATGGACACATCTGAGGCGACCTGAGCGTCGAGAGTATTGGCTAACGGCAGCAGGGGAGGGCGTCGTCAGGCGCCCTTTTTCGTTGTTTCAGCTGTGCGGCCCATGCACGAAACGCAAGCGGGGTCGAATCCGTGAAACAGGCCTTAAGAAATGTGAGGCCAAATATAATCTTTTATAATCAAGTGGTTGGATTGTATTTTCTAGAATGTTTCACGAAACATGTTCACTGGAGCGCGGTTAAAGCGCGACTTTTGCGCGCCAGACTGTGAAGAAACCTACTTCAAACAAAAAACGTAGCAAATAAAACGTAATTTGTAGTGCATTGCGAAAGACACGATTGTTTGCAATTGACAACACCCGCCCCCCAGGTCATTCTTACAGCCATGAACTGCCGCCTTGTCACGATTGCGCTGATTATTCGCACCATTCAACGAATGGTGGGTTAGCGTACGTCTGGCAGCAGTGACAACAACCCGCCCCGAGAGGCGGGTTTTTTGTTTCCGCCTCCTGGCCAAAACGAAAGCGAGTACAGGAGCCGTCATGCAGGTGTATCAAAGTCGTCCCGCCGCCAAAGCCACCGAAGCCACCGAAGTCGTTGAAGCGACTGAATCCGCTCAGTCCCGTCGCGACGAAAACGACTACCTCCGGAAGATCCTCACCGCCCGCGTCTACGACGCCGCCCGCGAGACCGAACTCGAGCGTGCCCCGAACCTCTCGGCGCGCCTGCGCAACGCCGTGTTCCTCAAGCGCGAGGACAACCAG
>NZ_CAJHCQ010000023.1 GCF_904848665.1 Paraburkholderia hiiakae | reverse complement strand
ACCGCTTGAAAAAGCTGCCGACTCCTGCGCCCGCCGGTTTCCGCGGCGGCCTTCGCTGACCCGACGTCAGAGACATCGAACTGCGAAGGGGGCGAATCTTAGCGCCCCCGCCGGCGCTGTGCAAGGGGGGGCCAGAAATAAATTCGACCGCCGCTCGCAGCGATCGAATCCCGCCGAGTCGTTACTTGTTCTTGAACGCCGGCTTGCGCTTTTCGACGAAGGCCGCCATCCCTTCCTTTTGATCTTCCGTTGCGAAGAGCGAATGGAACATGCGGCGCTCGAAGTGCACACCTTCCGCGAGCGTCGTCTCGTAGGCGCGGTTCACCGACTCCTTCGCCATCATGACGGCGGGTAAGGAGAATTCGCAGATGGTCGCCGCCGCTGCGAGCGTTTCATTCAGCAAATCCGCGGCCGGAATCACTCGCGATACAAGCCCGGCACGCTCCGCCTCTTCCGCACCCATCATCCGCGCGGTCAGGCACAGATCCATTGCCTTCGCTTTCGATACCGCGCGCGGCAAACGCTGCGTACCGCCCGCCCCCGGAATCACACCCAGCTTGATCTCGGGTTGACCGAACTTCGCCGTATCGGCGGCGAAGACCATGTCGCACATCATGGCCAGTTCGCAGCCACCACCTAGCGCGAAGCCCGCGACCGCCGCGATGATCGGCTTGCGAATCGTGCGAATCGTCTCCCAGTTGCGCGTGATGTAGTCGCCTTTGTACACATCCATGAAGGTGTAGGTCGCCATCATCCCGATGTCCGCGCCGGCCGCGAAGGCCTTTTCGCTACCCGTGATAACGATCGCACCAACGCCCTCATCGGCGTCGAACGCCTTGAGCGCTGAGCCCAGTTCGTCCATGAGCGCATCGTTTAGCGCGTTGAGCGCCTTTGGCCGGTTCAGCGTAATCAGTCCGACCTTGCCACGCGTATCGACCAGGATGTTTTCGTACCCCATAGCTCCTCCTTCCATCTAAAGAAAGTCCCCAAAAAAATTTTTTACGCCGAACTTTGACTAATGCTAACATTGCCCAACCAACCGGTCGGTCAATTAATTGATGCGGGCCCTGTCCACCCTCTCTACCAACGTTGAGCCATGACACATTCGCTGTTCGCCAAACATGAGGGCGCGCTTCAAAAAGCGCTTGCCGCCATCGAGACCCGTGGCTACTGGAGCCCGTTCGCCGAAATGCCTAGCCCCAAAGTGTACGGGGAAACCGCTAGCGCAGACGGCGAAGCCGCGTTCAAGGCCCACCTGAATCACGCCTTCGAACTCGATCAGCCGTCGACCGGCGAAACCGTCGGCAGCGAGACCTCGCCGTTCGGCTTCGCGCTCGGCGCGCGCTATCCGAAGTCGACGCCGGATCAGTTGATCGAAGCCGCTCAGAACGCCCGGCGCGACTGGCGCGCAGCCGGCCCGCAGGCATGGGCAGGCGTGAGCCTCGAGATTCTCGAGCGCTTGAACCGCGCGAGCTTCGAGATCGCCTTCAGCGTGATGCACACGACCGGCCAGGCATTCATGATGGCGTTTCAGGCCGGCGGCCCGCACGCTCAGGACCGCGCGCTCGAAGCCGTCGCCTATGCATACGACCAGTTGCGCCGCATTCCCGCCGACGCGCACTGGGAAAAGCCGCAGGGCAAAAACCCGCCGCTCGCGATGCAAAAGCGCTTCACCATCGTGCCGCGCGGCACCGGCCTCGTACTTGGCTGCTGCACGTTTCCGACCTGGAACGGCTACCCCGGCCTCTTCGCCGATCTCGCGACTGGCAACACCGTTATTGTCAAGCCGCACCCGGGCGCGATCCTGCCGCTCGCCATCACCGTGCGCATTGCGCGTGACGTCCTCCGCGAAGCCGGCTTCGATCCGAACGTCGTGACGCTGCTCGCCACCGCCCCCAACGACGGCGCGCTCGTGCAACAGCTCGCGCTGCGCCCCGAGATCAAGCTGATCGACTTCACGGGCAGCACGCAAAACGGCGACTGGCTCGAGCGCAATGCACACCAGGCGCAGGTCTACACGGAAAAGGCCGGCGTGAACCAGATCGTGATCGACTCCGTGGACGACCTGAAGGCCGCCGCCCGCAACATTGCGTTCTCGCTCTCCCTTTACTCGGGCCAGATGTGCACGGCTCCGCAGAACATCTATGTGCCGCGCGACGGCATTCGCACCGCTGAAGGCCAAGTGAGCTTCGAGGCCGTCGCCCAGGCGATTGCCGGCGCCGTGCAGAAGTTCGTGTCCGACCCGGCGCGCGCCGTCGAAGTGCTCGGCGCGATCCAGAATGAAGGCGTAACCGCTCGCATCGACGAGGCCCGCAAGCTCGGCACCGTGCTCGCCGACAGCCAGACGCTGGAACACCCGCAGTTCACCGGCGCTCGCGTACGCACGCCGCTCGTGCTTTCGCTCGACGCAGCCCGCGACGCCGCCCAGTTCACACGCGAATGGTTTGGCCCGATCTCGTTCGTGATCGCCACGGATTCGACTGACCAGTCGCTCAAGCTGGCCGGCGAGACCGCGCGCGACCACGGCGCGCTCACGCTCTCCGTCTACAGTACTGACGACGCCGTGATCGAAGCGGCTCACGAAGCCGCCATCACCGGCGGCGTGGCGCTCTCGATCAACCTGACGGGCGGCGTGTTCGTGAATCAGTCGGCTGCGTTCTCGGACTTCCACGGCACCGGTGCGAACCCCGCGGCGAACGCCGCACTCGCCGACGCCGCCTTCGTGGCGAACCGCTTCCGCGTGGTTCAGAGCCGCGTTCATGTTGAACCGAAAGCAGCCCCCGCGGTAGCCAGCTGAACGGCCTATGCCGTTCGGCCGAATGGCGCCCGATTGCCCATCCCTCTAGCATGCAAGGCGTGAGTGCACTTCTGCGCTCGCGCCCCAGGAACCCGAGATGACCGAAGCCTACATCTGCGACGCGATTCGCACCCCGTTCGGCCGCTACGGCGGCGCCCTCAAGGACGTCCGCGCGGACGACCTCGCCGCCGTGCCCATCCGCGCACTCGTGGAACGCAATCCCGGCGTGGACTGGAGCGCGCTCGACGACGTGCTCTACGGCTGCGCCAACCAGGCCGGCGAAGACAATCGCAACGTCGCGCGCATGGCCGCGCTGCTCGCGGGCCTGCCGACCGACGCGCCGGGCGGCACGCTCAACCGCCTGTGCGGCTCGGGCCTCGACGCTGTCGGCAGTGCGGCTCGCGCGATCAAGGCCGGCGAAGCGCGCCTCATGATCGCAGGCGGCGTGGAAAGCATGACGCGCGCGCCGTTCGTCATGGGTAAGGCTGCTTCGGCGTTCTCGCGTGAAGCGGCCATCTACGACACGACCATTGGCTGGCGCTTCGTCAACAAGCTGATGAAGCAGCAGTACGGTGTCGATTCGATGCCGGAAACGGCGGAAAACGTCGCGGAAGAATTCAAAATCAATCGCGCCGATCAGGATGCGTTCGCGCTGCGCAGCCAGCAAAAAGCGGCTCGCGCGCAGAAGGACGGCACGCTCGCGCAGGAAATCGTCGCGGTCGAGATCGCGCAAAAGAAGGGTGACCCGGTTCGCGTGACGCTCGACGAGCACCCGCGCGAGACCTCGCTCGAATCGCTCAGCAAGCTCAAGGGCGTCGTGAAGCCGGACGGCACGGTCACGGCGGGCAACGCCTCGGGCGTCAACGACGGCGCCTGCGCCCTGCTGCTCGCCAATGAGGCGGCCGCAAAGCAGTATGGGCTGCGTCGCCGCGCGCGCGTGCTCGGTATGGCCACCGCTGGTGTCGCGCCACGCATCATGGGCATCGGACCCGCGCCCGCTACGCAAAAGTTGCTCAAACAGCTCGGCATGTCACTGGACCAGTTCGACGTGATCGAGCTCAATGAAGCGTTCGCCTCGCAAGGTCTCGCCGTGCTGCGCGCACTCGGCATTGCCGACGACGATCCGCGCGTGAACCCGAATGGCGGTGCGATTGCGCTGGGCCACCCGCTCGGCGCTTCGGGCGCCCGACTCGTTACGACGGCGCTCCATCAGTTGGAGCGCACGAACGGACGCTTCGCGCTTTGCACGATGTGCATCGGCGTCGGCCAGGGTATTGCCCTCGCGATCGAACGCGTCGAGGCATAACGCGCGCAGTATCGACCGGCCGCCGGGCGATGCGTTCGGCGGTCTCAGGCAGCAGATAGCAGCAGACTGCTTTGCATGGAGCGGGACTAAGCGCTGAAGCGCTTAAGTCCCTCCGACAGGAGACAACCGATGCCCTACGATGCGATCCGCGTCGAAATCGACGCATCCACCCGCGCGGCCACGATCACGCTGAACCGCCCGGACAAGCTCAACAGCTTCACGCGCGCCATGCACCGCGAGCTTGCCGCGGCGCTCGACGAAGTCGTCGCAGCCGGCGCGCGCGCCCTCGTGCTAACGGGCGCGGGCCGGGGTTTCTGCGCCGGCCAGGATCTCGCCGATCTCGACTTCACGCCGGGAGCGATGACCGATCTGGGCGACCTCATCGACGAGCATTTCAATCCGCTGATCAAGCGCCTGCAGGCGCTGCCGATGCCCGTGATCGCCGCCGTCAACGGCACCGCGGCAGGCGCTGGCGCGAATCTCGCGCTCGCCTGCGACCTCGTGCTCGCCGCACGCTCCGCCAGCTTCATTCAGGCGTTCGTGAAGATCGGCCTCGTGCCCGATTCCGGCGGCACGTGGTTCCTGCCCAAGCGTGTGGGCATGGCGCGCGCACTCGGGCTCGCCATGACCGGGGAAAAGCTCAGCGCGGAGAAGGCGGAGAGTTGGGGCCTCGTCTGGCAAGTGACCGACGACGCGGAACTCGCGCAAACGGCCGGCGCGCTCGCAGCACGCCTCGCGCAGCAACCTACGCGCGCCATCGTCGCCACGCGCGAAGCGCTGCGCGCATCGGCCACGAACACGCTCGACCTGCAACTCGATCTCGAACGCGATCTGCAGCGCGAACTGGGCGCGTCGTACGACTACGCAGAAGGCGTTCAAGCCTTCATCGAAAAACGCGCACCGCATTTCGAGGGCCGCTGAGATGTCCACGCAAGTCTCACAACTGCCTGAGGACAGCATGTCCCCCGATGAACTCGCCCGCGCGGCCGCGCTAGCGATGTACGAATCCGACGGCTGCACGCACGCGCTCGGCATGGAGCTCCTCGAAGTGCGCGCCGGTTACGCGCGCCTGCGCATGGCCGTAAGGCCCGAGTTTCTCAACGGCCATCAGACCTGCCACGGCGGGATGATTTTCTCGCTCGCGGATTCGGCGTTCGCCTTCGCGTGCAATTCATACAACATCAACACCGTAGCGGCTGGCTGCTCGATCGAGTTCCTGCGTCCCGTCCTGCGCGATGAGGTGTTGACCGCCGAAGCCGTCGAACAGGTGCTATCGGGACGCAACGGGGTCTACGACATCCGCGTGACGAACCGGGCAGGCGAAACCGTCGCGCTTTTCCGAGGCAAGTCCGCGCAGATTCGCGGCAATGTCATTCCAGTCGCAACGTGAAGCGGGTTTCCCCTTCTCGATTCCTCACGCGTCACGAGTAAAGTTCTTAAGATCCAGGAGACACCCATGAGTACCACGCTGCCGCTCGAAACCATCGAAAAGGCGAGCCGTGACGAGCTTGCCGCGCTGCAGCTTGAGCGCCTGAAATGGTCGCTGAACCATGCTTATGAGAATTCGCCGGTCTATCGCCGCAAATTCGACGACGCAGGCGTACATCCGTCTCAGGTACAGTCGCTCGCCGATCTCGCGCGCTTCCCGTTCACCACGAAGAAGGATCTGCGCGACAACTATCCCTTCGGCATGTTCGCCGTGCCGCAAGACCAGATTTCGCGTATCCATGCGTCCTCGGGCACGACGGGCAAGCCGACCGTGGTTGCCTACACGGCGCGCGACATCGACACCTGGGCGAACCTCGTCGCGCGTTCGGTGCGCGCAGCGGGCGCGCGACGCGGCGACAAGGTGCACATCAGCTACGGCTACGGACTCTTCACGGGTGGCCTTGGCGCGCACTATGGTGCGGAACGCGCGGGCCTCACGGTGATTCCGTTCGGCGGCGGTCAGACCGAGAAGCAGGTTCAGTTGATCCAGGACTTCCGTCCGGACATCATTATGGTCACGCCGAGCTATATGCTCGCGATCGCCGACGAAATGGAGCGCCAGGGCATCGATCCGGCCACCTGCTCACTGCGCATCGGCATCTTCGGCGCGGAGCCGTGGACCAACGACATGCGCCGTGCCATCGAACAGCGCATGGGCATCACGGCGGTCGACATCTACGGTCTTTCAGAAGTGATGGGCCCAGGCGTCGCCTCGGAATGCGCGGAAACCAAGGACGGCCCGACGATCTGGGAAGATCACTTCTACCCTGAGATCATCAACCCGGAAACCGGCGAAGTGCTGCCAGACGGGGAATTCGGCGAGCTCGTCTTCACGTCGCTCACGAAGGAAGCGCTGCCCATCATCCGTTATCGCACGCGCGACCTCACGCGTCTCCTGCCTGGTACGGCGCGCACCATGCGCCGCATGGAAAAGATCACGGGCCGCTCGGACGACATGCTGATCATCCGCGGCGTGAACGTGTTTCCCACGCAAATCGAGGAACTGCTGCTCAAGCAGCCGGCGCTCGCGCCGCACTATCAGATCATCCTGACGAAGGAAGGTCCGATGGACGTGATGTCGCTCAACTGCGAACCGTGCCCGGAAACCGCACCCGATTACGGCGCGCTCGACGCGGCAAGCAAGGCGCTCGCTTACGACATCAAGGCGCTGATCGGCGTGACGTGCAAGGTGAACGTGCTGGAAGTGAACGGCATCGAGCGTTCTGTCGGCAAGGCCAGACGCGTGATCGACAAGCGGTCGAAGTAACCGCGGCTCGCGACGCGAAGCAAAAGAAAAAGCCGGCAGTCGCCGGCTTTTTCACTCTGCGCGCGCGGCAAGCGCTGCCGCGATCACGAGTTCGGGAAAAGCAGCCACATACGGCCGCCCTGCTTCATCTTGCCGGCCAGATCGCCGGCATCGTCGCCAAGGCCCCAGAAGTAGTCGGCGCGCACGCCGCCCTTGATCGCCGTGCCCGTATCTTGCGCGAACACGAGGCGGTTCAGCGGCGTGTTCGTGAGCGGCCGCGTCGTCTGCAGAAACACCGGCGTGCCAAGCGGAATCGAAGAAGGATCGACGGCAATCGAGCGTTCCGGCGTGAGCGGCACGCCCAGCGCACCGATCGGGCCATCCGCCCCACCCTGCGTGTCGCCCTCGGAGCCGGCCATCTCGCGGAAAAACACGAAGCGCGGATTGGTGTCGAGGAGTGCGTCCACGCGCGTCGGGTTCGCGCGCGCCCACGTCTTGATGCCCTGCATGGTCGCCTGCGCAGGCGTGAGTTCGCCGCGGTCGAGCAGCCAGCGCCCGATCGACTTGTACGGCTGGTTGTTGGTGCCGCCAAAGCCCACGCGCATCACGCTGCCGTCTTCCATCACGACGCGCCCCGAGCCCTGCACCTGCAGGAAGAACGCTTCGATCGGATCGTCCACCCACACGAGCTCGTTGCCGTTAAGCGCGCCCGAGCGTTCAAGCTGCGCGCGCGGCGGCATCGCGGCGCCCGGACGATAGCCGGACGGCCAGCGATACAGCGCAGTCTGGTAGATGCCGTGACGCGTGCGCGAACCATGGAGCAGCGGCTCATAGTAGCCGGTCACGAGGCCGTCGAGCGTGCCGTCGTTGTTGGCAAACTGATAGGGGGTGAAATACGTTTCAAAGAATACACGCGCGCTCGAGGCGTCGAGGTCATCGAGCTGCGAGGCGGCCGAGCACGCGCGCTGCCAGCGAGGGTCGCGCGCGAGGCGCGTGCAGTTTGCGCGCAGCGCCGCTGTCACGCCGATCAGCGAGTCGTCCTGCCAGCCCGGCACCTGCTGCCACGCAACCGGCGTGAGACGTTGCGCGGCGAGCTGCGAGGGCAGCGTGGGCGCACCCTTGGGCGGGGCGTTGTGCACGTAGCTCGGGCCGCCGCATGCGGCAAGCAACGCCGCCAGCGAAACGGCGCCCAACCAGCCACCGAACCGGGCGCCGCCGCGCCGAAGCACCGACCCCGCGCGATATCGCGTCTTTGTGAATCCCGGCATCACCGAGACATCGAGACCTGAATCGACGTCAAAATCATGCCTACAATACTGGCTCTCGATGGATGCCGCCATGTCAGAACTGCTCGACGAATACCCGATGCTCATGTTTGGTCTGGAAGCGCTCCTTGCGCTGTTCCTGCTGGTTTTCATCGTTGTGTGGACCGCGTCGGGCAGGAAGAAACAGGCCTCGCGCGACGATCGGCGTCAGGACTAGCAGACCCCGAATTCTCGCGGCGGTTCAATGCAGCGTGCGCGGCATGCGCAGCACGAACTCGGGCACGGGCGCCTCGAAACGCTCGGCGTCCTCGGCTACACAGAAGTACTCGCCGCGCATGGTGCCCACCGGGGTCGCGATCACGGCCCAACTGGTGTACTCGAACTGCTCGCCCGGCTTCAAAAGCGGCTGATGGCCGACCACGCCGAGCCCCTTCACTTCCTGCACATGATTTTCGCTGTCGGTGATCACCCAGTGGCGCGCGATAAGCTGGGCGCTCACCTGACCGGTATTGCGAATGGTCAGCGTGTAGGCGAAGGCATATTGCCGGCGCTCCGGGTCCGACTCTTCGGGCAGGTAGCGCACCTGCGATGTCACGCTGAATTCGTACTGGCTCATCCTTGTTCCATTCGCCCGGGTGCGGCTGCTGAGTCCGTTGACTGAGACGCCCGCGCAGCAAGGCTGCTCGCGAGCGCGCCGCGAGGCGCGGCACATGGTTTGGCATTCTGCTTGATGCAACGGGCACCCGCAACCCGGCGCAGCCCGTGGCGTCCGCCGCGAAAGGCTCTCCTACTGACGGTAAAATAGGGTTTTCCGACAGTTTTCCGATGGCCGCCATGACGCAATTCCGCATCGCCCCCAGCATTCTCTCCGCCGACTTCGCGCGTCTTGGCGAGGAAGTCCGCAACGTCGTCGCTGCCGGCGCCGACTGGATCCACTTCGACGTGATGGACAACCATTACGTGCCGAACCTCACCATCGGCCCGCTGGTGTGCGAGGCGATCCGCCCGCACGTGAACGTGCCCATCGACGTGCATCTGATGGTGCGTCCGGTCGACCGCATCGTGCCCGACTTCGCCAAGGCCGGTGCGAACCTCATCAGCTTCCACCCTGAAGGCTCGGACCATATCGACCGCACGCTCTCGCTGATCCGCGACCACGGCTGCAAGGCGGGCCTCGTGTTCAACCCGGCCACGCCGCTGAACTATCTCGACCACGTGATGGACAAGCTCGACCTCGTGCTCATCATGTCGGTAAATCCGGGCTTCGGAGGCCAGTCGTTCATTCCCGAGGCGCTCAACAAGCTGCGCGAGGCGCGCGCGAAGATCGACGCCTACACAGCGCGCACGGGCCGCGAAATCCACCTCGAAGTGGACGGCGGCGTGAAGGTGGACAACATCGCCGAAATCGCGGCGGCTGGCGCGGACGCCTTCGTGGCGGGCTCGGCGATCTTCGGCAAGCATGATTACAAGACCGTGATCGACGAAATGCGCGCGCAGCTCGCGACCGTAGCAAGCACTGCAAGCGCAAAATGAACGCCCCCGTCAAGTTCACTGCGCCGCGCATCGAAGCGGCGCTGATCGACCTGGACGGCACGATGGTCGACACCGCCGACGACTTCGCCGCCGGCCTGAACGGCATGCTCGCGCAGCTCGACGCCGAGGAAACCACGCGCGAAGAAGTGATGGGCTACGTGGGCAAGGGCTCGGAGCATCTGATCCGCAGCGTGCTTGCGCCGCGTTTTGCGGCCGACAACGTGGAGGCGCGCTTTGACGAGGCGCTCGCGCTCTACCAGGACGAGTACGGGAAGATCAACGGCCGCTATACGCACCTGTACCCGGAGGTCGTTGCGGGCCTGGCCGCGCTGCGCGACCAGGGCATCAGGCTTGCGTGCGTAACGAACAAGCCGCACCGCTTCGCCGTTGAGCTTTTGCAGCAGTACGGCCTCGCGCAGTGCTTCGAAGTGGTGATCGGCGGCGACAGTCTGGCGAAGAAGAAGCCCGACCCGCTGCCGATGCTCACGGCGTGCGAGCGCCTGGGCGTGAAGCCCGCAGCGGCGGTGGCCATCGGCGATTCGGAGAACGATGCGATTGCGGGCCGCGCGGCCGGCATGGCCACGCTCACGGTGCCCTACGGCTACAACCACGGCCAGCCTGTACAAAAAATTGAATCGGATGGTATAGTTGCCTCGCTGCTCGACGCCGCCAAGGCGATCGCAGCGCACAATGATCTGACTTAAGTTCTCAACTGAACGTCAACTATCCTCATGTTTCTGAATAAAAAACGGAGTCTGAGCACGATCGACCGGGGAGCCTGGCCCTGGCGTCGCTGGTCGCGCTAACCTCACCCGAGGTTCGCTGAAGTACGTCTTCAGCACCGTTTTTTACTTCGCTGCGCACTCGCGCGTGTCTCGACTCTAAACTGTTGCGGTAACCCTTCGGCTGGTCTGGCTGTTGGCTTTCGTTGTCCTTGCGTGTTGTTTCGCCGTTCGCGGCGAGGTGCGCGAGGCGCGAGCGGCTACGCCTCACCTTCCGTCGATGTACTGCACGCCGGCCCGGCAGGCGCTTTAGTGCGTTTATCGGGCCGCACGAGCGAGCGCCAGCGGCCATCTAGCACTCAAAAAACAAACGCCTCGCGCTCACCGCGCGCCCCGTTTTGAGCCGCACTGGGCCCGCACCCGCCGCGACCGGCAGCACGAACAGGATCGGAACATGACCGAACTCGAATTTCAGTCCCTCGCCAACGAGGGCTACAACCGCATCCCGCTGATCGCCGAAGCGCTCGCCGATCTCGAAACGCCGCTCTCGCTGTACCTCAAGCTCGCGCAGCCCGAGCGCGGCGGCGCCAACTCGTTCCTGCTGGAGTCCGTGGTGGGCGGCGAGCGCTTTGGGCGCTACTCGTTCATTGGCCTTCCCGCGCGCTCGCTGATCCGCACGCGCAACGGCGTTTCGGAGGTCGTGCGCGACGGCCAGGTGATCGAGACGCATAACGACGATCCGCTCGAATTCATCGCGAAGTACCAGGCGCGCTTCAAGGTCGCGCAGCGTCCGGGCTTGCCGCGCTTCTGCGGCGGTCTCGCGGGCTACTTCGGCTACGACGCGGTGCGCTACATCGAGAAAAAGCTTGCCGACACTTGCCCGACCGACGATCTCGGCCTGCCCGACATCCAGTTGCTGCTGACCGAAGAAGTCGCGGTCATCGACAATCTCGCGGGCAAGCTCTACCTGATCGTCTACGCCGATCCGCAAACGCCCGAGGCGTACACCAAGGCCAAGCATCGCCTGCGCGAACTCAAGCAGCGCCTGCGCACCACGGTGCAACCGCCGGTGACCTCGGCAAGCGTGCGCACCGAAACGTTCCGCGAATTCAAGAAGGACGATTACCTCGCCGCCGTGCGCAAGGCGAAGGAATACATCGCTGCGGGCGAACTGATGCAGGTTCAAGTGGGCCAGCGCCTCACCAAGCCGTATCGCGACAATCCGCTTTCGCTCTACCGCGCGCTGCGTTCGCTGAACCCGTCGCCGTATATGTACTACTACAACTTCGGCGAATTCCACGTGGTGGGCGCGTCGCCGGAAATTCTCGTGCGCCAGGAAAAGCGCGGCGAGGACCGCATCGTGACGATCCGACCGCTCGCAGGCACACGAACGCGCGGCAACACGCCCGAGCGCGACGCCGAACTCGCGACCGAACTGCTGAATGATCCGAAGGAAATCGCCGAGCACGTCATGCTGATCGACCTCGCGCGTAACGACGTGGGCCGCATCGCCGAAATTGGCTCGGTGAACGTGACCGACAAGATGATCATCGAAAAGTACTCGCACGTGCAGCACATCGTGAGTTCGGTGGAAGGCAAGCTCAAGCCCGGCATGAACAATTTCGACGTGCTGCGGGCCACGTTCCCGGCCGGCACGCTCTCGGGCGCGCCGAAGGTGCGCGCGATGGAACTGATCGATGAACTGGAGCCGGTGAAGCGTGGCCTCTACGGCGGCGCGGTCGGCTATCTCTCGTTCAACGGCGAAATGGACCTCGCGATCGCGATCCGCACCGGCCTGATCCACAACGGCAATCTGTATGTGCAGGCCGCCGCCGGGGTGGTTGCGGATTCGGTGCCCGAGTCCGAATGGCAAGAAACCGAGAACAAGGCGCGCGCCGTGCTGCGCGCCGCCGAGCAGGTGCAGGACGGCCTCGACAGCGACTTCTGAGCGGAGAAAAGACCATGTTGCTCATGATCGACAACTACGATTCGTTTACCTACAACATCGTCCAGTACTTCGGCGAACTCGGCGAAGACGTCCATACGTACCGCAACGACGAAATCACGATCGACGAAATCGCGAAGCTCAACCCCGCGCGCATCTGCCTCTCGCCGGGACCGAGCAACCCGCAGCACGCGGGCATTACGCTCGACGTGCTGCGCGAATTCGCGGGCAAGACGCCGATTCTCGGCGTGTGCCTCGGCCATCAGGCCATTGGCGAAGCGTTCGGCGGCCGTGTCGTGCGCGCGAAGACCATCATGCACGGTAAGGTGAGCCAGATCGAAACCGACTGCAAAGGCGTGTTCGCCGACCTGCCGAAGCACTTCAACGTCACGCGTTATCACTCGCTCGCCATCGAGCGCGAGTCGCTGCCCGACTGCCTGGAAGTGTCGGCATGGACCGACGACGGCGAAATCATGGGTGTGCGTCACCGCGAACTCGCGGTGGAAGGCGTGCAGTTCCATCCGGAATCGATTCTCTCGGAGCACGGCCACGCGCTGTTCGAGAACTTCCTGAAGCAAACCAAGAGCGCTTGACCCAGAGGCCAACACCATGATTACCCCGCAGGAAGCGCTCCAGCGCACGATCGAGCATCGCGAGATTTTTCACGACGAGATGCTCCACCTCATGCGCCTCATCATGCGCGGCGAGCTTTCGCCCGTGCTTTCGGCCGCCATCATCACCGGCCTGCGCGTGAAGAAGGAAACCATCGGCGAGATCACCGCCGCCGCGACGGTGATGCGCGAGTTCGCAAATCACGTCGAGGTGAAGGACAACTCGAACTTCATCGACATCGTCGGCACGGGCGGCGATGGTTCGCACACCTTCAATATCTCCACGGCTTCGATGTTCGTCGTCGCGGCGGCGGGCGCGAAGGTCGCGAAGCATGGCAACCGTGGCGTATCGAGCAAGTCGGGCAGCGCGGATGTGCTCGAAGCACTCGGCGTCAACATCGACCTGCAGCCGGACCAGGTGGCGGAGTCGATTGCCGAAACGGGCATGGGCTTCATGTTCGCGCCCAATCATCATCCCGCGATGAAGAACATCGCCGCCGTGCGCCGCGAGCTGGGCGTGCGCACGATCTTCAACATCCTCGGGCCGCTCACGAATCCTGCCGGCGCGCCGAATCAGCTAATGGGCGTGTTTCATCCGGACCTCGTCGGCATTCAGGTGCGCGTGATGGAGCGTCTGGGTGCAAAACACGTGTGCGTCGTGTACGGCAAGGACGGTATGGACGAGGTGTCGCTCGGTGCGTCCACGCTCGTGGGTGAATTGAAGGACGGCCAGATTCGCGAGTACGAGATCCACCCCGAAGACTTCGGCATGCAGATGGTCTCGAATCGTTCGCTCAAGGTCGAAAACGCCGACGAATCGAAAGCGATGTTGCTCGGCGCGCTCTCGAACGAAGCGGGCACCGCGCGCGAGATCGTCGCGCTGAATGCGGGCACGGCGCTCTACTCGGCGAACGTGGCCAACTCGATCGCCGAAGGCATCGCGCTTGCGCGCGAAACGCTCGCCAGCGGCCGCGCGCGCGCCAAAGTCGACGAACTGGTACGCTTCACGCAACAGTTCAAACGCTGATCCAGCACCGTTTTTTGCCCCCGAACATCATGAGTGACATCCTCGAAAAGATCATTGCGGTCAAGCGCGAAGAAGTGCGCGCCGCCGAGCAAAGCGCCCCGCTCGAAGAATTACGTCTGCAGGCAAGCACGCGCGACTTGCGCGATTTCGTCGGCGCCTTGCGCGCGAAGCACGACAACGGCCAGGCTGCCGTGATCGCCGAAGTGAAGAAGGCAAGTCCGTCGAAAGGCGTGCTGCGTGAAAACTTCCAGCCCGCGGAAATCGCGCGCTCGTACGCCGAAGGCGGCGCGGCCTGCCTCTCCGTGCTCACCGACGTGCAGTTCTTCCAGGGCAGCGCCGCGTACCTCGAAGCCGCGCGCGCCGCGTGCAATCTGCCGGTGCTGCGCAAGGACTTCATCGTCGATCCGTACCAGATCGTCGAAGCGCGCGCGATGGGCGCCGATGCAATCCTGCTGATCGCCGCCGCGCTCGAGCCTGGCGAGATGCGTGACCTCGAAGCGCTTGCGCATTCGCTCGGTCTCTCTGTACTCGTCGAAGTGCATGACCGCGAGGAACTGAAGCACGCGCTCACGCTGAAGACGCCGCTCATCGGCATCAACAACCGCAATCTGCGCACGTTCGAAACCACGCTGGATACGACCATCGGAATGCTCGACGACGTGCCCGAAGACCGCATCGTCGTGACCGAATCGGGCATTCTCTCGCGTGCCGATGTCGAGAAGATGCGCGCGCTCTCCGTGCACACGTTCCTCGTGGGCGAAGCGTTCATGCGCGCCGCGGAGCCGGGCGCGGAACTCGCCCACATGTTCTTCTGATTGCACAGCACGATGGGTATCGAACGCGAAATCAAGCTCGCGCTGCCGCGCGACCAGGTGGACGCGGCGCTGCGTCTCTTCGAGACGCGCGCCGGTAAGCCCGGTCGCGCCATCAGGCTCGAAAACGTCTACTTCGACACGCCGGCGCTTGCGCTCGCGCGCGCAAAGAGCGCGCTGCGGCTGCGCCGCGCGCCCGAAGGCTGGCTGCAGACGTTCAAGACCGTGGGCGTGGCGCTAAACGGGCTGCACGCTCGGCACGAGTGGGAAATGCCGGTGGCGGGCGAAGCGCTCGAAATCGACAGGCTGCTGCATGAGTGCGATGAGGCCGGCGTTTCGACGGCGCTTTCGGATGCCGCCGCGAACCTGATCCCGCTCTTTCGCACCGACTTCACGCGCACGCTGTGGACGCTCGACGTCGACGGCGCGCAGGTGGAAGCGGCCATCGATCAGGGCGAAGTCATCGCGGACGTGAACGGCGAAACGCGCCGCGCGCCGATCTGCGAAATCGAACTCGAACTGAAGGCGGGCGACGAAGCGGTATTGCACACGCTCGCGGCCGAACTTGTGCAGGCGCTGCCAGGCCTCGCGCCGGACGACATCAGCAAGGCCCAGCGCGGATACAAGCTGCGCGAAGGCTGAGGACGGCGCAGCGCGACCTCGATGCGCCGCGCAAAAGCGCCCGAAAAGCGCGCAAGAGGTGCGCAAAAGGCGCTGTTAGTTGCAACATCAGCGCCGAAGCCGTAAAAGCCCGCCCTGCCGCGCTCGCGCCGGATTGAATCACCGCGCAATTGCTGCGACACTTGCCGCCCATGACCTCCACGAAACGCCCGCGCGTCGCGATGCCGGTGCAAGCCTCGCTGTTCGACGACGATCTGTCCGACGCGACGCAAGCCACGCTCGAAGAGCCGCCGCTGCTCGAAGTCGATCCGCGTCAGATCACAATCTTCTCGCTGTTCGACGACAACGAATTCCCGGCGCCCGCCCGCACGCACGCCGTAATGCCCGCATCCGACATGTCCAACGAACTCGCCGCGCCGCAGGCCCCAATCGACACCACGCGACTCGAAGACCAGTTCGACGCGCTGCCCGCCGCCTGGCGCGAGTTGCTCGCACCGTTCATCACGAGCGACGCCTACGCGCCGTTGTGCCGCTTCGTCGATGACGAGCGCGCCGCCGGCAAGACCGTCTATCCCGCCGATGTGTTCCGCGCGCTGCGCCTCACGTCGCCCGACGACGTAAAGGTCGTGATCCTCGGCCAGGACCCGTACCACGGCGACGATCGGGGCACGCCGCAGGCGCACGGCCTGGCGTTCTCGGTGCCGCCCTCCGTGCGCCCGCCGCCTTCACTGCGCAACATCTTCAAGGAGATTGCAGCGAGCCTCGGCATTCAGGCACCCGCGCACGGCTGTCTCGACGCCTGGGCGCGCCAGGGCGTGCTGCTGCTGAACACGGTGCTCACCGTCGAGCGCGCCAGCGCCGCGAGCCACGCGAAGCGTGGCTGGGAGCGTTGCACCGACACGCTGATCCAGCAACTCGCCGCACGCCACGAGCATCTCGTGTTCATGCTGTGGGGCGCGCATGCGCAGAACAAGCGCGCGCTGGTCTCGGGTGCGCATTGCGTGCTGGAAGCGCCGCATCCGTCGCCGCTTTCCGCGCATCGCGGCTTCCTCGGCTGCGGGCATTTCGCTCAGGCCAACACGTATTTGCAAGCGCAAGGCCGCCAGCCGATCGACTGGCGTTTGCCGGAGGAAGGTCTCGTGCTCGCTTGAGCTTCGCGCCGCGCAATGAAAAACGCCACGAGATCGCTCTCGTGGCGTTTTTGCTTTTACAGCCGTCAATCGCAAGTCAATCGCGAATTTTACGCTGCAGCGATCGCCTCACGCGCGCCCGCGAGCGCTGCGCTGGCCGCGTCCGGGCCCATGTTCAGGCCTTCGGCGTAGATGAAGTTCACTTCGGTCATGCCGAGGAAACCGAGGAACGACTTCAGGTACGGCGTCTGGCTGTCGTGCGCAGTGCCTTGATACTTGCCGCCGCGCGCCGAAACGACGTGCACCTTCTTGCCGTTCACGAGCCCTTCGGGACCATTCGCGGTGTAGCGGAACGTGATGCCCGCGCGCGCGATCCAGTCGAAGTACGTCTTGAGCTGCGACGAGACGCCGAAGTTGTACATCGGCGCGCCGATCACGATAACGTCCGCTGCCTGCAGTTCGGCGATCAGCGCTTCGCTGCGTGCGGCGATGGCCTGCTGCTCCGGCGTGCGCTGCTCGGCCGGCGTGAAGAACGCGCCCAGCACGGCGTCGTCGAGGTGCGGCAGCGGATCGGCTTGCAGGTTACGCTCGACGACTTGCGCGCCAGGATTCGATTGTTGCAGCTTGGCCGTCAACTCGTTGACGAGCAGCGTCGACTGGGCGCCTTGCGAGCGGGCGGCGGAATTGATTTGCAGGATCGTGGTCATGGTGGTTCCTTCGGGTCTCAGTGGCGCAACGTTGCGCGAGTGAAGCCATTGTGTTTTTTTACTGCGTCCCGAAAAAGTAGTCCGCCGATGACGGATTGTTGCAGCGATAGAACAATCGCGGGCATAGAAAAACGGCGTGGGGTATGCGCCCACGCCGTTTCTGGCGCCACCGTGCGGCTTACGCCGCCAGCCAGCGCTCGCGCAAGCCGCGCGCAGGCGCACGCTTGTCGGAGGCGGCGAGCTTGTAGCGCGCGACTTCCGGTGCATCGAGGGTCAGACGCGCCATGCGAAGCTCGTCGCGGCGGAAAGCGTGGATTTCGACCTTCGCGCCCGGCTGGTAACGCGAGAGCAGCGCGTCGAGATTGGCGCCCGTCACGCGCAGGCCGTCGAGCGCGACGAGCGCGTCGCCGGCCGAAAGCCCCGCCTTCTGCGCCGCGCCGCCTTCGTAGACCACGGCAAGCGTCGCTTCCGCGCCGCCGCGCAGCCGCGCGCCGAGCGACGGCTTCGCGCCGCGCTCCGGCTCCCCTTCGAGCGTCACGCCGAACGGCTCGAACAGCGCCACGAGCGGCAGGTCGCGCGTGCCGCGCACGGCGTCGCTAAAGAGCGCACCCAGTTCCACGCCCGTCGCCTCGGCAATCAGCGCCTCGACATCGTCCTCGCCCACGCCCACCGGCTTGCCGCGATAGAAGTCGCGGCCATAGCGCTGCCAGAGCAGGCGCATGACGTCGTCGAGCGATTTGCGGCCGTTCGTCTGCGCGCGAATCGCGAGGTCGAACGAAAGCGCCACGAGGGAGCCCTTTGTGTAGTAGCTCACGATCGCATTCGACGCGTTCTCGTCCTGGCGGTAGTACTTTACCCACGCGTCGAACGAGCTTTCCGCGACGCTCTGCTTCAGGCGCCCCGCGCCGCGCAGCACGCCGGCGATCGTCTTGCCGAGGAGGCCGAAGTATTCGTCGGTGGAAATGAGCCCGCTGCGCACGAGGATCAGGTCGTCGTAGTACGACGTGAAGCCTTCGAACAGCCACAGCAGCGAGGTGTAGTCCTCGCGCGTGAGGTCGTACGGCGCGAACGCCGCAGGCTTGATGCGCTTCACGTTCCAGGTATGGAAGTACTCGTGGCTGCACAGGCCGAGATAGGTGCGATAGCCGTCCGACGTCTCCGGCTTGCCCTTCACCGGCAGATCCGTGCGATTGCAGATAAGCGCCGTCGAAGCGCGATGCTCGAGACCACCGTAACCGTCGCTCACGGCTTGCGTCATGAACACGTAGCGCTCCATCGGTGCGCGCTTGGTGCGCGGCTCGAAGAGCGCGATTTGCGCCTCGCAGATCTTCTTCAGGTCGGCGGCGAGACGCTCGGTGTCGAGCGCGACCACGCGGCCCGCGATCACGATGTCGTGCGGCACGCCGTGCGCCTTGAAGCTCGCGAGCGTGAACTCGCCGAGCGTCACAGGATGATCGATCAGCTCGTCGTAATTCGTGGCCGTGTACTCGCCGAAGCCGTAGCGCTTGGTGCCGCGCGCTTCCGTGAGCGCCGTGCCCACGCGCCAGTGGCGATACGCGTGCCCGTCCGGACGCTGAATATCGACCACGTGCTGCGCCTCCTCATGGCCGAGCGCCGCGAGGAACACGCTCGTGCCGTTGAAGAAACCCACCGTGTCGTCGAGGTGCGCCGCGCGCACCGACATATCCCACGCATAGACCTCGTAGCGCAGCGTGAGCGCGCCCTTCACGGGCGCGACCTGCCACGAATGCTTGTCGGTCTTCGTCACGCGCACCTTGCGGCCTGCGTCGTTGAAAGCGCGCAGCGTGACGATGTTGCGTGCGAACTCGCGCACCATGTAGCTGCCGGGGATCCACACGGGCAGCATGAAGCATTGACCGTCCGGCGCGGGGTCTTCCACGGTGAGCGTCACCTCGAACAGATGCGCGGCGGGGTTCTTCGGGACGATGGTGTATCGGATCGGCTTCATCGGCGGGATCGGTGAGAGATTCGGTCAGCAGACGCTGCAATGCAATTTCAGTATGCCCGGCGGACTAGAACGGACAAAAAAGCACGGACAAAAAAGCGCCGGGCAAAAAAAGCACCGGCCGCGAAAGCGGCCGGCGGGTTCGGGCGAGGCGTCAGTGCGCGCCGTTCAGTCCGCGTTCGAGCCGGTCGGCGCTGACTGCGCCGGGCAGGCGCGTGCCATCGGCGAGGATCACGGTGGGCGTGCCGGTCACGTTCATCTTCTGGCCGAGCGCGAGATTGCTGTCGATGGCGGCCGTGTCGCACGTGCCGGCCGCCGTGGGCGCCTTGCGGTCGACCATCCACGACTCCCACGCCTTCGCGCGGTCGGTCGAGCACCAGATCTGCTTGGCCTTCGCCGTCGAATCCGGCGAGAGCACCGGATACAGGAAGGTGTAGACCGTCACGTTGTCCACCGACTTCAGCGTGCTTTCGAGCTGATGACAGTACGGGCAGTTCGGGTCGGAGAACACGGCCATCTTGCGCTTGCCGTCGCCCTTCACGACCTTGACCGCGTTTTCGAGCGGCAGTTTCGAGAAATCGACCTTGTTGATTTCGTTCAGGCGCGCCTCGGTGAGATTGCGGTGCGCCTTGGTGTCGATAAGTTCGCCGTTGAGCACGTAGTCGCCGTTGGCGTCGCTGTAGACGATCTGCGTGCCGAGGTTGATCTCGTAGAGGCCCGGCATGGGCGCTTTGGTGATGCCCTTGATGTCGCTGGCGTCGATGCCGAGGCGCGTCTGGAGCGCCGACTTGATTTTATCGGTGGTCTGGTCGGCCTGGGCCGAGCAGCCGAGCGCCGAGGTGGCTACCGCGATCACGAGCGCGGCAAATCGAATACGCGTTTGCATGGGATGCATTCCTGATTCGGGCGCGCCGCGCAGGGGCGACGCGCGCAGAGTTCCGTTGAATGGCCGGGGCGGCATGCGCTGCGGTCGCGGCCAATACGCCCATTCTAAGCTGCACGAGGCCTCAAGCAACCGAAATGCCCGCTTGAGCGGTAAATGCGTGGCAATTGAGCGGTGAAGCCGGAGGATATTAGCCGAGCGCCGAGGCCACGAGCCAGCGCTTGAGCAGCGGCTGCGCGCCCACGAACGCCATGCCCGTGTTGCGCACCGCGCGGGCCAGCGTGCCGGGGAACGAGAAGAGCCGCTGCAGGCCGTCGGTGGCGACGACGAGCTTCTGGATGTCCTCGCGGCGGCCGCGTTCGTAGCGGCGCAGCAGCACGATGTCGCCGAGATCGCGGAACGCCTCTTTCTTCGTGACGACGTCGACGAGCGCGGCAACGTCGCGCAAGCCGAGGTTCACGCCTTGACCCGCAAGCGGATGAATCAGATGCGCGGCGTCTCCTACCAGGGCGACGCGAGGCGCCACGAGCCGATCCACGGTTTGCAGCGAAAGAGGAAACCCGCGTGCAGGCGTGACGCATTCGAGCGCACCCAGCTGGCTTTGCGAAACGCGCTCGACTTCAGCGGCAAGCTGCGCCGGTTCGAGCTTGAGAAGCGCATCGGCGTGTTCGGTCTGTGCCGACCAGACGAGCGACACGTGCTGATCCGGCAGCGGCAGCAAGGCAACGATCTCCCCCTCGCGGAACCATTGGTACGCCGTTTCGCCGTGCGGCTTTTGCGCGCGGAAATTGGCGACCACGCCGGTTTGCTGGTAATCGCGCCGCTCGACCTTCGAGCCGATCTGCGCGCGCACCCACGAATGCGCGCCGTCCGCGCCGATCGCGAGGTCGACTTCGATCGTGCGGCCATTGGCGAGGCCGATCACGGCCGCGTCGGGTTTCACGTCGAGCGTCTCTGCACGCGTGTCGATCCACGCGAGATTGGGCTGGAAGTGCAACGCGGCGTCCAGCGCGCGCTCGATGACCGACGACCCGGCAATCCACGCGAGTTGCGCAACCGACGCCTGGTACGCCGAAAAGTGCAACTCCGCCGCCGCGTCGCCGAACACGCGCATGTCGTAGACGGGCGTGAGGCGCGCGGCGGCGGCGGCCTGCCAGACCCGTAGCCGCTCGAACAGCGCCTGCGAGCTGCGCGAGAACGCGTACACCCGCGCGTCGAACACGGCGCCCGCGGGCAGCGGCGCGCACGGCTGCGCGAGCAGCGCCACGCGCAGGCCGCCCTGGGTCAGCGCGAGCGCCGCCGCCTTGCCGACGAGCCCGCCGCCGATCACGGCGACATCAAAGGTCTGGTTGCTTGCTGTCATGCGCGCATTATAGCCGCGGGTGCTTGTCTGACAGGGCCGGAAGGGCGCGGTGTTGCGGCGCAGCAAGGCATCGCAGGATGGCATCCCACGGGGACGGCGACGCCTGCGGCTAACCCTCACCCGGACGAGGTTACAATTACGGTTTTCGTGACCCCGCGTGACCGGTGTCACGCCCCCCGACGTGCCACCTGCGCCGCCCCGCCCGCCGCTCCCGCTTTCGCGAGACGCCCGGCCCCGGGCGCTTCGCGCGCGGCGAGCCGCACGTCACCACCCTGACATGCAGAGAATTTCATGAGCCTCCAATGCGGCATCGTCGGCTTGCCTAATGTCGGCAAGTCCACCCTCTTCAACGCGCTGACCAAGGCGGGCATCGCGGCTGAAAACTATCCGTTCTGCACGATCGAGCCGAACGTCGGCGTCGTGGAAGTGCCGGATCAGCGCCTGAAAGCGCTAGCCGAGATCGTCAAGCCCGAGCGCGTCGTGCCGGCCGTGGTGGAGTTCGTCGACATCGCGGGTCTGGTCGCGGGCGCGAGCAAGGGTGAAGGCCTCGGCAACCAGTTTCTCGCCAACATCCGCGAAACGGATGCGATCACGCACGTCGTGCGCTGCTTCGAGGACGAGAACGTGATCCACGTCGCGGGTAAGGTCGATCCACTCTCCGACATCGAAGTCATCAACACCGAACTTGCGCTCGCCGACCTCGCCACGGTCGAAAAGTCGCTCACGCGCTATTCGAAGGCTGCCAAGTCGGGCAACGATAAAGAAGCCGCGAAGCTCGTCGCCGTGCTGGAAAAGGTGCGTGCGCAACTCGATCAGGCGAAGCCCGTGCGCGCGCTCGACCTGAACGAAGACGAGCAGGCGCTCCTCAAGCCCTTCTGCCTCATCACCGCGAAGAAGACGATGTACGTCGCGAACGTGAAGGACGACGGCTTCGAGAACAACCCGTACCTCGACGCCGTGCGCAAGCACGCCGAAGCCGAGAACGCACCGGTCGTGGCAGTGTGCGCTGCGATCGAAGCGGAAATCGCCGACCTCGAAGACGAAGACAAGGCCGCGTTCCTCGCCGACATGGGCATGGACGAGCCGGGCCTCGACCGCGTGATCCGCGCGGGCTTCAAGCTGCTCGGCCTGCAGACCTACTTCACGGCCGGCGTGAAGGAAGTGCGCGCGTGGACGATCCACATCGGCGATACGGCACCGCAAGCCGCCGGCGCGATCCACACCGACTTCGAGCGCGGCTTCATCCGCGCCCAGACCATCGCGTTCGACGACTACATCCAGTACAAGGGCGAAACCGGCGCGAAGGAAGCCGGCAAGATGCGCGCCGAAGGCAAGGAATATGTCGTGCACGACGGCGACGTGATGAACTTCCTGTTCAACGTCTAAGCGACGTTGCAGGGCAATGCCGAAAAAGCCCGCTCGTGAGCGGGCTTTTTTACGGCTGACGGCGCGAGAGGCCGACGACAGGCAAGCGTCACTCCCCCGCCGCCGGCGCCCCGTACAATAGCGGTTTGCGCGTCACCTCAATTTGCGGTTCCGACGCGGCGCGCGCCGCGTTTGAGACATACTTCCGCCCCTTTTTCCCGTTTCCAAAGACACTCTCATGGCCCAATACGTCTTCACCATGAACCGGGTCGGCAAGATCGTGCCGCCCAAGCGCCAGATCCTGAAAGACATCTCGCTGTCGTTCTTTCCCGGCGCGAAGATCGGCCTGCTCGGCCTGAACGGCTCGGGCAAGTCCACGCTCATCAAGATCATGGCCGGCGTCGACAAGGACATCGAAGGCGAAGCCACGCCGATGCCTAACCTCAACATCGGCTACCTGCCACAGGAACCGCAGCTCGACCCCGAAAAGACCGTGCGCGAAGCCGTCGAAGAGGGTCTCGGCGACGTGTTCGGCGCGCAGAAGAAGCTCGACGAAATCTACGCCGCCTACGCGGAACCGGATGCCGACTTCGACGCACTCGCCGCCGAGCAAGCGAAGTACGAGGCGATCCTCGCGACGACCGACGGCAGCGCGGAACAGCAGATCGAAATCGCTGCAGACGCACTGCGCCTGCCGGCTTGGGACGCGAAGATCGGCAATCTGTCGGGCGGTGAAAAGCGCCGCGTGGCGCTGTGCAAACTGCTGCTCGAAAAGCCCGACATGCTGCTGCTCGACGAGCCGACCAACCACCTGGACGCCGAATCGGTCGAGTGGCTCGAGCAGTTCCTCACGCGCTTCCCGGGCACCGTGGTCGCCGTGACCCACGACCGCTACTTCCTCGACAACGCAGCCGAGTGGATACTCGAACTCGACCGCGGCCACGGCATTCCCTGGAAGGGCAACTACTCCAGCTGGCTCGACCAGAAGGAAGAGCGCCTGAAGCAGGAAGAAGCGACGGAATCCGCTCGCCAGAAGGCGATCAAGAAGGAACTGGAGTGGGTGCGCCAGAACCCGAAGGGCCGTCAGGCGAAGTCGAAGGCGCGTATCGCCCGCTTCGAGGAGCTGTCGAGCTCGGATTACCAGAAGCGCAACGAAACGCAGGAAATCTTCATTCCGGCGGGCGAGCGTCTGGGCAACGAAGTCATCGAGTTCAAGAACGTCAGCAAGTCGTACGGCGACCGTCTGCTCATCGACGATCTCAGTTTCAAGATTCCCGCGGGCGCGATCGTCGGCATTATCGGGCCGAACGGCGCAGGTAAGTCGACCCTCTTCCGCATGCTCACGGGCAAGGAACAGCCGGATTCGGGCGAGATCGTGCAAGGCCCGACGGTCAAACTCGCTTATGTGGACCAGAGCCGCGACGCGCTCGCGTCCGACAAGACCGTGTTCGAAGAGATCTCGGGCGGCGCGGACGTGCTGACCGTGGGCAAGTACGAAACGCCTTCGCGCGCGTACATCGGCCGCTTCAACTTCAAGGGCGGCGATCAGCAGAAGATCGTCGGCAACCTGTCGGGCGGTGAGCGTGGCCGTCTGCATCTGGCCAAGACGCTCATTTCGGGCGGCAACGTCCTGCTGCTCGACGAACCGTCGAACGACCTCGACGTCGAAACGCTGCGCGCGCTCGAAGACGCCCTGCTCGAATTTGCGGGCTCGGTCATGGTGATTTCGCACGATCGCTGGTTCCTCGACCGTATCGCCACGCACATCCTCGCGTTCGAAGGCGACTCGCAGGTCACGTTCTTCGACGGCAACTATCAGGAATACGAGGCCGACAAGATCAAGCGTCTTGGCGAAGAAGCCGCGCGTCCGAAGCGTCTGCGCTACAAGCCGATCAGCCGCTAATCAGGCGAGATCGATAGCAAACAACGGCGGCCCGCGGGCCGCCGTTGTCTTTATGGAGCCACGCGCGGCATGGCGGTTGCTCGAAAGCCGCTACGCTTGGGGTCACCTTGTGTCACTTCGGGCTTGAACTCCGGCCATCCCCCGAAAGGAATTCCGTATGGCGATGCCGCTGCGCAACCGTGTTCTCCTCATCGTGGCGATCGTCGTCGCGGTGCTCGTGCTCGCGGCGCTCGGCACGCTCTACGCGCTGCAGCGGGAGGCCAAGGCGTACGTGGAGGGCGCGCTCGCGCCAGTCGGCACAGCCGCGAGCGTGAACGTGGCGTTCAATCTCTCGTCAGTCGAACTCACCGACGTGCGCCTCAAGCCCCCGCCCAACTGGCCCACCGCCGACACCCTGCGCGCCGCGCGCATCACGATCACGCCCGACTTGCGTGCGCTAATTTCGCACCGCGTGCATATTCGCGACGTCACCGTGAGCGACTTCACGATGACGGTGCTGCGCCGGGAAAGCGGCTCGATCCAGATCCTGCCGAATCTGCGCGCAGAGATGACACGAAGCGCCGCGCCCGCGAGCGGTGCGCAGGGAGGAAGCAGCCTGCCTCAGGAAAAGGTCATCGACCATATCGGCTTCGAGAACGGCACATTCGACTTCTACGACCGCTCGGTGAGCAATCCGCCGTGGCGTGTCACGGTGAACCGCGCGCAGGCGAGCGTCGACAATGTCCACCTGCCCGCACTGACGGAGCCTACGCGCGTTTCGGTCACGGGCAATGTTGTCGGCCCGGAGCACACAGGGCGCATGACGTTCAACGGCTGGATGCAGATCGCGAGCCAGGACTCGCAACTCCACACGACGCTGCGCGGCGTGGATGTGCGGACGATCGATCCCTATCTGCTGAAAAAGGCCGGTGCGAAGGCCAATGTGACGGGCGGCACGCTCGACCTCGATCTCACCTCGACCGTGCGCGGCTATCACCTGCACGCGCCGGGCACGGTCACGCTGCACAACCTGCAACTTTCGCAAGGCGGCAACGCCGTGGACACCTTCCTGTCGATTCCGACGCGAGCCGCCGTGGCGGCCTTGAAGGCGCACAAGGGTGAGATCACGCTGCATTTCGTGCTCGAGGGCAACCTGCGTGATCCGAAATTCAAGCTCGACGAAAACCTGATGACGGAACTGCGCGCAGGCTTCGCGCAGGCGCTCGGCGTGAGCGCGGAAGGTGTGGCGAAGGGCGCCGGGCAAACCGCAAAAAGTATCGCCGACGCGCTGCGCAGTCTGCTGCAGCCGGTGCCGCCGGCGCCGGCATCGAAATAGCGCGCGGGGCGCGGACTTTGGCCTGGTTAGACCGGCAGGCCGAGTTCGCGCAGTTTCGCGTCGGTGGCCGCGTTGCTCGTGTGGTGCACGCCGTGCCAGCCGAGCGCCGTGGCGGCTTGCGCGTTGTGCGCGTTGTCGTCGATGAAAACGAGTTCCTCGGGCTTCACGCCCGGCAACTGCGCTTCGATGCGGCGGAACATCTCGTGGAAGATCGCCGGATCGGGCTTCACGAGCTTCACGCGGCCCGAAACGACGATGTCGCGGCAGCGCCGCAGGATGCCGAAGCGCTCCCACGCCCACGGAAACGTCTCGTCCGACCAGTTCGTGAGACCGAAGATCGGCATGCCCGCCGCCTCCAGACGCTCGAAGGTGGCGACGCCGCCCTCGAGCAGCCCGCCGATCATCTCGTGCCAGCGCTCGTAGAACGCACGGATAAGCGCCTCGTGCTCGGGAAACTGCGCGATCAGTTCCTCGGTGCCCGCTGCGATAGGCTCGCCGCCGTCCTGGCGGATCACCCAGTCCATCTTGCAGACATGTGTGAGAAACCAGCGCCGCTCGTCGTCGTTGGGAATGAGCTTGCGATAGAGATGCTCGGGACTCCAGTCCACGAGCACCCCGCCGAAATCGAACACCACTGCCTTGATCGCCATGCGCGTTTCGCTCCGCTTGTTCGCTATCTGATCGCTATCTGGATACCGGGGACCTCAGATCGGCTGCGTGCGCTTTTCGAGCCACGCGAGCGCATCGCCGCTCACGTGCAGCGCCACGCGCACGCGCACCGTCTGGTGATACGCATTGAGCCATTCGCGCTCGTCCGCGCGCAAAAGCGCCAGATCAATGCAGCGCGTGTCGATCGGGCAGAGCGTGAGCGTCTCGAAGTCGAGGAAGTCGCCGAATTCGGTCGTTTCGGCGCGCTGGTTCAGCACGAGATTCTCGATGCGAACGCCCCACTTGCCCGGCCGGTAGATGCCCGGCTCGACCGAGGTGATCATGCCCTCTTCCATCGCGGTCCAGGGCTCGGCCGGCGCGTAATGCGAGATGACCTGCGGACCTTCGTGCACGTTCAGGAAGTAGCCCACGCCGTGGCCGGTGCCGTGGCCGTAGTCCGCGCCCGCTTCCCAGATCGGCGCGCGCGCGATGGCGTCGAGCATCGGCGAGCGGATGCCGCGCGGGAACTTCGCGCGCGAGAGCGCCATCATGCCCTTGAGCACGAGCGTGAAGTCGCGCTTTTGCTCCGTGCTCGGCGTGCCCACGGGCACGACGCGCGTGATGTCCGTGGTGCCGTCGAGGTACTGTCCGCCCGAGTCGATGAGCAAGAGGCCATTGCCTTCGATCACGCTGTGCGATTCGGGCGTGGCGCGGTAGTGCGGCATCGCGCCGTTCGCGTTGAAGCCCGCGATGGTCGCGAACGAGAGCGACTTGAAGCCCGCACGGCGCGCACGCGCGGCGGAAAGCTTTTCGTCGATGGTCAGCTCGGTGATGGTCTCGCGGCCAAGCGCCGCCTCGAACCACGCGAAGAATTCGGCGAGCGCCGCACCGTCCTGCTCCATGGTCGCGCGGACGTGATCGGCTTCGGCGGCCGTCTTGCGCGACTTGAAGAACGTGCTCGGATTGACCGACTCCACGAGCTTCACCGCCGACGACACCGCCTGCAGCAAGCCATACGTCACGCGGCGCGGATCGACGAGCAGCGCGGCCTTCGCGGGCAGCGCCGCGAGCGCGGCGGCGGCCTCGGCATAGGGCGCGACGCGCACCTTGTCTTTCGCGAGCGACTGCACGAGCGCCTCGCTCACCTTGCCGTCGGCGACGAAAAGCGTCGCGTCGTCCGGCCCGATCAGCGCGTGGGCGACGAACACCGGGTTGTAGTTGACGTCCGCACCGCGCAGGTTGAAGAGCCAGGCGAGGTCGTCGAGCGTGGAGACGAAGTGCCACTGCGCGCCCTTCTCCTGCATCGCGCGGCGCACCTGGTCGAGCTTGCCGGCGCGGCTCGTATCGGCGTGCGGTGCGACGTGCTCGTACACGGGTTCGAGCGGCAAGGACGGGCGGCCCTGCCAGACATCGTCGAGCAGATCGAGGTCGGTGCGCAGCGCGACGTCGCGCGCCTTGAGCGCATCGGCCAGCGCGCGCGCCGAGGCCACGCCGAGCACCGCGCCGTCCACGGCCACCGCGCCGCCCGCGCTCACGTTCTGCGCGAGCCAGTCGATGTGCGGCGCGCTCTGCTGGCCGCCCATCATCTTCATGAGCTGGATGCCGGTGCCGGCCAGTTGCTGCTCGGCCTGCACCCAGTAGCGGCTGTCGACCCACACGCCCGCGAAATCCTTCGTCACAACGAGCGTGCCCACCGAGCCGGTGAAGCCCGAGAGCCACTCGCGCCCTTGCCAGCGGCGCGGCAGGTATTCGGACAGATGCGGATCGGCGGACGGCACGAGGGCAGCATCCACGCCGGCGCGCGCCATCGCGGCGCGCAGGGCGGCAATGCGTTCGGGAATCGAGGAGGTTTCGGGGAGTCGGGCGTTCATGTTTTCACCTGCGAAGAATTCGATGCGGAAGATCTGGGTACGGCCAAAGGCGGCGGCTGGACAGACCGGCTGCGTGCGGCTAGCTCCACCGGGCGCGCAGCGCCACGCACACACCCACGAAAACGAGCGCGAGCGCCGTGCAAAGCGGCCACTGGAGCAACTCGCCATCGTAGAAAAGACCGATCGCACTGCCGGCCGCGTTCGCGAGCGCCGCTCCGAGCACGCCGGCCACGACCGCCAGCGCGAGTGAGTGACGCGCGGCACGGCGCAAGGGATGGAGCCACCATCCCGCACATCCCACCACCAGACCAAGAATGACAATACCGGGCCAGCCCATCAGAGACTTGTCCTATAGGTTTTCGGATAAGTCTGATAGGACTGGCGAAGCACGGGGGCTAGCATTTGTAACTTGGTTAGTCTCTTTTAAAACTGGAAAACGGTCGGCTCGGCGCTTCCCGCGTAGCGGTTGAGTGTAGGGGGCAGGATGGCGCAAGGCAAGCGCATCCGGGCCGCTCCAGCCGCACTCTCTCGTATGCGAATCGCCCTTGTCGAACCCGACGCCCGTCAGGCCGAAACCCTTGTGCGCCTGCTCATTGCGGGTGGGCACGCATGCCAGCACTTCCCGCTCGGCGCACAGCTCTTCGAAACCCTTGAAGACGAAACCTTCGACCTTTTGATCGCGGCATGGTGGTGCGGCGACGTTGGGGCCGACGACGTCATCCCCCAGGTGCGCAAGCTGCTCCCGGGTCTGCCCGCCATCGCGCTGATGCTCGCGCCCCATGAAAGCGAGATCGTCGCGAGCCTGCAGGCCGGTGCGGACGACTGCATCGCCAAACCCGTGCGCGGCCCCGAAATGCTCGCACGCATCGACGCGCTCCTGCGCCGCGCCGGTGTGCGCCGGCCGCGCAACCGCGCCCGTCACGGTTTTGGGGACTACCTCTTCGATTCCGGGCGCTACGAAGTGTCGTTTCGGGGTCAAACCGTCACGCTCACACCCAAGGAATACCGCTTCGCGCTGCTGCTCTTCACCAACGCATCGCGCCCCGTTTCGCGAGCACGCATCCTCGAAACCGTTTGGAATCTGAACCGCGACGTTCGGTCGCGCACGCTCGACACTCACGCCTCCCGGCTGCGCAGCAAATTGCAGCTCGGGCCCGAGCACGGCTGGCGTTTGACAACGTTGTATGGCTTTGGCTACCAGCTCGAAAGACTCCCCATATCACCTACCGGAATGTCGGACTCTGTCGACGCGAATGTCGGAAGCGAGGAAAAGTTATAATATCCGCCTAAATCTCGCCCCCATGGTATGCAGCTTCTAACGATCGGAATCAATCACCACACCGCGCCCGTCGCCTTGCGCGAACGCGTGGCGTTTCCGCTCGAACAGATCAAGCCCGCGCTCGCCCTGTTCAAGGAAGCGTGGTCCGGCAAGCGTTCGCTGAGCGCGCCGGAAGCAGCCATTCTCTCCACCTGTAACCGCACCGAGCTCTACTGCGCGACCGACGCGCAAAGCTCGCGCGACGCCGCCGTGAGCTGGCTTTCGCATTACCACGGCATCCGCGAAGAGGAACTTGCACCGCACGTCTACACGCTGCCGCAGTCCGAAGCGGTGCGTCATGCGTTCCGGGTGGCTTCGGGGCTCGATTCGATGGTGCTGGGCGAGACGCAAATCGTCGGCCAGATGAAGACCGCGGTTCGCACCGCGACCGAAGCCGGGGCGCTCGGCACCTATTTGAACCAGTTGTTCCAGCGCACCTTCGCCGTGGCGAAGGAAGTGCGCAGCTCGACCGAGATCGGCGCGCAATCGGTCTCCATGGCCGCCGCTGCCGTGCGCCTCGCACAGCGCATCTTCGACAAGATCGCCAACCAGCGCGTGCTCTTCATCGGCGCGGGCGAGATGATCGAACTGTGCGCCGCGCACTTCGCCGCGCAGCAGCCGCGCGAACTTGTCGTCGCAAACCGCACCGCCGAGCGCGGGCGCTATGTTGCCGAACGTTTCGGCGGGCGCGCCATTCCGCTCTCCGACCTGCCTACCCGCATGCACGAATTCGACATCATCGTCTCGTGCACGGCGTCCACGCTGCCCATCATTGGACTCGGCGCGGTGGAGCGCGCGGTGAAAGCGCGTCGGCACCGCCCCATTTTCATGGTCGACCTCGCGGTGCCCCGCGACATCGAGCCCGAAGTCGCCCAGCTCGAAGACGTGTTCCTCTATACCGTCGACGATCTCGGCGCGATCGTGCGTGAAGGCAACGCCTCTCGCCAGGCCGCCGTCGCGCAGGCCGAGACGATCATCGAGTCGCGCGTGGCGAACTTCATGCAGTGGCTCGACTCGCGCAGCATCGTGCCGGTCATCCGCCACATGCACACTCAGGCCGACGCGCTGCGTCGCGCCGAGCTCGACCGCGCCCGCAAGTTGCTCGCGCGCGGCGACGACCCGTCCGCCGTGCTCGAAGCGCTGTCGCAGTCGCTCACCAACAAGCTGATCCACGGTCCGACGCATGCGCTCAACACGTCGAGCGGCGATCAGCGCGACTCGCTCATCGAACTGATGGGCGGCTTTTACCGCCACGGCCAGCCGGCCAGGGCAGACGACGCCGCGCCGCCAGCGGCGGGTGTCACGGCCTCGCCGCGTTCCGCCGGCTCGTCCGATTCGTCCGATTCGTCCGGTAGTTCGGACCGTTAGCGACGTTCGCGGTCGGGCGCGCGCCATGCGTGCCGTGCACAACCGGGCCGCGCGCCCGCCTCTTCTCTCTCGCAGTCCTATCCGGAGTCCGCTCCGCACCGCCCGATGAAAACGAGCATGCAATCGAAGCTCGACCAGCTGACTACGCGCCTGGCCGAGCTAAACGACCTGTTGAGCCGTCCCGATGTGACCTCGAACCGCGAGCAGTACCGCAAGCTCACGCGCGAGCATTCGGAACTGGGGCCGGTCGTCGAGCACTATGGCCAGTGGCGTCAAGCCAAAGACGACGAGGCAGCGGCGAAAGACCTGCTCTCCGACGCCTCGATGCGCGACTTCGCCGAAGAAGAGGTGAAAGCCGCGCGCGAGCGCATGGCGCAGCTCCAGCAGGAATTGCAGATGATGCTGCTGCCGAAAGACCCGAACGACGACCGCAACGTGTTCCTCGAAATCCGCGCGGGTACGGGCGGCGACGAGTCGGCCCTGTTCGCGGGCGACCTGCTGCGCATGTATCTGCGCTACGCGGAGCGCAGCCGCTGGCAGATCGAAATGATGTCGGCGAGCGAGTCGGATCTGGGCGGCTATAAGGAAGTGATCGTGCGCATTGCGGGCGAGGCGGCGTACTCGAAGCTCAAGTTCGAGTCGGGCGGCCACCGCGTGCAGCGCGTGCCCGCCACCGAAACGCAGGGTCGCATCCACACGTCGGCCTGCACGGTCGCGGTGATGCCGGAAGCCGACGAGATCGGCGAAGTCGAGATCAATCCCGCCGACCTGCGCATCGACACGTTCCGGGCCTCCGGCGCGGGCGGTCAGCACATCAACAAGACCGATTCGGCCGTGCGCGTGACGCACCTTCCGACCGGCATCGTGGTGGAGTGCCAGGACGACCGCTCACAGCACAAGAACAAGGACCGCGCGCTCAAGGTACTGGCCGCGCGCATCAAGGACAAGCAGTACCAGGAGCAGCACGCGAAGGAAGCGGCCACACGCAAGAGCCTCGTGGGTTCGGGCGATCGCTCGGAGCGCATCCGCACCTACAACTTTCCGCAGGGGCGGCTCACCGATCACCGCATCAATCTCACGCTCTATCGCCTCGAAGCAATCATGGACGGCGACCTCGACGAACTGATCGGCGCGCTCGTTTCCGAGCATCAGGCCGAGCAGCTTGCGTCGCTGGGCGACGCGGATTGAGCGCGTATTGGACATGAGCGAAGCCTTTACCGCTGACGCGCTGCTGCGCGCCTCGCCGCTGCCCGCGCTCGAAGCGCGCATTCTGCTGATGCACGTACTTGGCTGGCGCCGCACCGAACTCATCACGCGCGGCGACGAGACGCTCGACGCGGCCCGCGTGGACGCCTACCGCTCCCTCGAAGCGCGCCGAGTGCGAGGCGAGCCGATCGCGCAGCTCGTGGGTGCACGCGAGTTCTACGGCCTCGACTTCGACGTGACGCCCGACGTGCTGATTCCGCGTCCCGATACCGAGCTGCTCGTGGAAACCGCGCTCGCGGCGCTCGAAGGCATCGCACAGCCGCGCGTCCTCGATCTCGGCACCGGCAGCGGTGCGATTGCGGTGGCGCTCGCCTCGGCACGGCCCGATGCGCGCGTTTGGGCCGTCGATCGCTCGGCGGCCGCGCTCGAAGTGGCTTCACGCAACGCCGCAAAGCTGCTCGACATGCGGCGCCCCGGCGGCCCGCTCGCGTTCGTCGCGGGCAGCTGGTACGACACGCTCGAACCGGCACTGCGCTTCGAGGCGATTGTGAGCAATCCGCCCTACATCGCGAGCGCAGACCCGCATCTGGAACAAGGCGACCTGCGCTTCGAGCCGCGCGGCGCGCTCACCGACGAAGCCGACGGCCTCACCGCTCTGCGCGCGATCGTCGCGGGCGCACCGGCGCGGCTCGCGCCGGAAGGCGTGCTCTGGATGGAGCACGGCTACGACCAGGCAGCCGCTGTTCGAGCGTTGCTGGAAAGCGCCGGTTTCACGGACGTGCGCTCCGAGCGCGATCTGGCCGGCATCGAACGCATCAGCGGGGGCCGCCTGGCGCCGCAGGCCGACCAGGAACGCTCCTAGTAGCGCCGGGCCCGCGCGAGCGAAATCCGCTATCATTTCATCCTGCATTCCAACGTATTCAGCATCAATTCAATCGCAAGGTCAGTCATGGACACCCAACAACGCATCAAGCAGATCGTCGACGAAAACGCCGTCGTCCTCTTCATGAAGGGCAACGCGCAGTTCCCGATGTGCGGCTTCTCCGGTCGCGCGGTGCAGATCCTGAAAGCCTGCGGCGTCGATCAGTTCAAGACCGTCAACGTGCTCGAAGACGACGCGGTCCGCCAGGGCATCAAGGAATTCTCGAACTGGCCGACCATTCCGCAGCTCTACGTGAAGGGCGAGTTCGTCGGCGGCTCGGACATCATGATGGAGATGTACCAGAACGGCGAGCTGCAGCAGCTTTTCGCCGCGGCGTAATTGCCGGCCACGGGGCGGCATCGGGCGCACCGCGTTGCGTCTGCGCCGTCCCGAGCGCGCGGCACGCTACGCCGGCGCTTATCATGAGGCGCTGCGCGCCTCGCCTTCGCTTCGACTCCCGCCTGCCCGCCTGACGTGAATACCGCCTCCCCAGCTTCGTCCGCTATCGCACAACTGCCGCAACGCCGGCTGATCATCGCGATCACGGGTGCCACGGGCGCGATCTACGGCGTGCGCATGCTCGACATGCTGCGGCGGCTGGGCGGCGTCGAAACGCACTTGCTCGTTTCCGCCGCGGGCTGGCTCAACATCCAGCACGAGTTGCAGCTCACCAAGGACGATCTGCACGCGCGAGCCGATGTCGTGCATTCCGTGCGCGACGTCGGCGCGACCATCGCTTCGGGCTCGTTCGCGACCGACGGCATGATCGTCGCGCCCTGCTCGATGAAGACGCTCGCGAGCGTCGCTCACGGTCTCTCCGACAATCTGATCGCGCGCGCCGCCGACGTCACGCTCAAGGAACGCCGCCGTCTCGTGCTGCTCGTGCGTGAAACACCGTTCAACCTCGCGCACCTGCGCAACATGACGGCCGTGACCGAAATGGGCGGCGTGATCTTCCCGCCGTTGCCGGCCTTCTACAATCAGCCGGCTTCGATCGACGAGATGGTCGATCACACGGTCGCGCGCGTGCTCGACCTGTTCGCGCTCGGGCCCGCTCTCTCGCCCGCCTGGCCGGGGCTGCGCGGCGGCGACGAGTAAGCGCTCATCGCATCTACCTGCGCCACGTCGATTATCAATGCTGGCGACACAATCAATTCCCTTTCGCCACGTTTAATTCGCGACGGTTGGGTCTTATATTGATCGCAATACGATACTTTCGGACCGCCCCGGCGCGGCCAGCCCAGGATCATGACCACCCGCACGCCTACCCTTTTCCTCTCGCACGGCGCGCCTACGCTGCCGATCGATCCATCGCTGCCTTCTGGCGGCTTTACCGTGCTCTCGGAGCATTTGCCGCGTCCGCAGTCGGTGCTCATGCTCTCCGCACATTGGGGCACGATGCGCCCCGCGGTGAGCACCGCCAAGCAGCCTGAAACGATCCACGACTTTTACGGCTTTCCGCGCGCGCTCTACGAAATCCAGTACCCCGCGCCGGGTGCGCCTGAGATGGCGCAGCGCGCAGCGGCGCTGCTGCGCGAGCAAGGCGTTCCCGTCGATGAGGAAGCACATGGCCTCGACCATGGCGCGTGGGTGCCCATGCTGCTGATGTTCCCGGACGCCGACGTGCCCGTCGCCCAGCTCTCGGTGCAGCCGCGCGCCAACGCCGCGCATCACTTCGCGCTGGGACGCGCGCTGCGCTCGCTGCGCGACGAAGGCGTGATGGTGATCGGCTCGGGCCAGATCACGCATAACCTGCGCGAGGCGGACTTCTCGGCGCGCCCGGAAGACGCCGATCCGCGCGTAGCCGAGTTCACGGAGTGGTTCGAGAATCACCTCGCCGCGCGCGACATCGACGCATTGCTCGACTACCGCCAGCGTGCACCGCACGCCGCGCTCATGCACCCGACCGACGAGCACCTGCTGCCCGTCTTCGCAGCGCTCGGCGCAGCCGACGACGACTACACGCTCGGTGTGCAGTCGCTTGGCACCTACCAGCGCGCGCTCGCGATGACGAACTACGTGTTCGGCAGTGCGGTGCAATAACGCCCCTGCGAGCCGCCATACTGGCTCCGCGTTTGCTCAAAAGGCAAAAAAGCCCGCCTGAATCGCTTCAGGCGGGCTTTTTGTATTGCGCGACGCTTGGTTTGAGACTTAGTGCGCGCCGATGCCTTCGAGGACTTCGTCGTGCTCCTGGCGTTCCGCGAGGTACGGCGAGCGGTAGCCCGAATTCACGCCCCAGTAATAGAACACGAGCGCGATCAGCGCGACGATCAGCATGTCCCAGCCGTAGGGAAGTAGACCACTGCCGCCGAACTCCTTGCTGCCCATCAGCGAGAGAAGCGCCATGATCGGCAGGTATGCGCACAGCCACCATGCGGCCTTCAGGTCCTGGCCCCAGCCGTCGAAGCCCTGCTTGCGCTGGAAGTAGAAGTACACCGGCAGCGCGACGACCATCAGCAGAATGATTTCGCCGGTCAGCGGCCACTTCGCCCAGTACAGGATCATCGACGCGCAGACGAATGCGAACGGCGCGATCACTTTCATGAACGGCACGCTCAGCGGGCGCTCGATGTCCGAGGCGGCGCGCTTGAGGGCCATCAGGCTGATCGGGCCGGTCAGGTACGAAATCACCGTCGCCACCGAGATCACCGCCGCGAGCGAGCTCCAGCCGCGGAAGAAGAACATGAAGATGAACGAGACGAGCAGGTTGAACCACATCGCGTTACGCGGCACGCCGTAGAACGGGTGCACGTTGCCGAACATCTTCGGCATCGTGTTGTTGCGCTCCATCGCGTAGATCATGCGCGAGGTCGTCGCCATGTAGGTCGTACCGGTGCCGCTCGGGCTCACGAATGCGTCGACGTAGAGCAGGATCGCGAGCCAGTTCAGGTTCAGCGCGATCGCGAGTTCCGCGAACGGCGACTTGAAGTTGAAGGTGTTCCAGCCCTTCGCGACGTCAGCCGGATTGACCGCGCCGATATAGGCGATCTGCAGCAGCACATAGATCACGAGCGCGCAGAGAATCGAGCCAATGACCGCGAACGGCACGCTCTTGGCCGGATTGCGCGCTTCGCCCGCCAGGTTGATCGGGCTCTGGAAGCCGTTGAACGCGAACACGATGCCGCTGGTCGCAACCGCAGTGAATACCGCCGACCAGCCATACGGCGCGAACGTAGTCGTTTGGCCGAAATTCTCATGGTGGAAACTTCCCGCCATCAGCCCAATGATCGTCAAGCCCGGGATAATGAACTTGAAAATCGTGATCGCGCTGTTGGCACGCGCGAACAGCTTCACACCCCAATAGTTGAGCATGAAGTAGATAATCACGAGAATCGCCGAGAGCCCGAGCCCTGAGTGTGTCAATGACCCGTCGACAAAGAGCGCGTGCGCCCACCCATAGGGCCAGGTGCTCATGTACTGAATCGAGGCTTCGGCTTCGATCGGGATCACCGAGACAATGGCGATCCAGTTTGCCCACGCGCTGATGAAGCCCACCAGGGCGCCGTGCGAGTAGCGGGCGTAACGGACCATGCCGCCCGACTCCGGGAACATCGCACCGAGTTCGGCGTAGGTGAGCGCGATGGCCAGAATGACCACGGCACCGATGATCCAGGCGCAAACAGCCGCCGGACCTGCAATTTTCGCCGCCTTCCACGCGCCGAACAGCCAGCCCGAACCGATGATCGAGCCGAGGCCGGTAAACATCAGCGCGAACGGGCCGATGTTCCGTTGAATAGAACTTTTCACGTCTTCTCCTGTTTCAAGAGCAGCTCGACACCGCATTTATCCCGTCTGTTGTGTGGGCGGGTTTCCTGCGGTTGTCGTACCTCCACACAAAAGATTGCGCCTGTAGGCGCAACTTCCGCGCGGCGCGTAGTTTAACCGGTTGCACCACGGACGGGCGCCAAAAACGACCGCTTAATACAAAAAAGTCATTTGCTTATCAAGCTTTGTAAGGGTCAATTTCGACCCTGTAGCAAAAAAATACGAACTTTCCCGGGGCCCTAGTTGACCTTCCTGCCATTTAGCCGTATAAAGTTCGGGCAGGATTTCAAGCGGCGAGTGTGAATTGGTCTTTCGTAGTTCGCCCATCAACGGTACTCCGGCTGGTCCCATACCCCTTCCTTGATTTTCGTGCACCTCTCGGGCTTCGGCCTTCATTCATTTTTAGGAAAGTAATATGGAAACCGGTACCGTCAAGTGGTTCAATGACGCAAAGGGCTTTGGCTTCATCACTCCGGACGGTGGCGGCGAAGATCTGTTCGCGCACTTCTCGGAAATCAAGGTTGACGGCTTCAAGACGCTGCAAGAGAACCAAAAGGTTCAATTCGAAGTCCGCACGGGCCCGAAGGGCAAGCAAGCTGCCAACATCAAGCCGGTCTAAGTACTGCGCTCATTGGTCTGCTACGGCTTTTAGGATCTGAACGCCGCTTCTGCGGAGATCCTGACTAGCAAGCTTACCGAAAAACCCCACTCTTCTTCTCGAAGGTGGGGTTTTTTGTTGCCTGCGTTTTCCAGGACCGCTTTTCAACGGGGTTTGGGCGCCCCGAACGTTCACCCGAAAAGGCGCTGCGCGTGAATGCCAAGGCCCGTCGCCACGCTGGCAAGACGGTCGCCGAACACGGCTTGCGACTGCGGAAACGCCTCTGCCAGCGCCTGCGTCAGGAACAAGAGGCCGGTCGAGCCGCCCGTGAAGTAAAGCGCGCTCACCTGCCCTGGCGCGACGCCAGCCGCCTGCACCGTTTCACGCGCGGCCTGCACGATGCGCCGCGTCTCCTCGCGGCCCGCCTCGACGAGTTGCGCGTCGCCGAACGCGAGGCGCAGGTCCGTTTCGACCGCTTCGAGGTCGATCATCGTCTCCCCGCCCGCCGAAACACCGATCTTCGCCTCCTCGGCGCGCGCCGTGAGCGCGTGCCCCAGTCGCTCGTCGACCACACGCATCAGCCGGTCGTGATGGCGCGTCTCGGGGTACAGATGGCGCATGAGCTTCAGCTCGGTCGCGCGTTTGGGCGTGTAGATCGTGTTGATGAGGTGCCAGGTCGCCAGATCGAAATAGATGCGGTTCGGCACCTCGCGCCCTTCGGGGTCGAGCGACTGGTAGCCCAGTTCGCGCAGGATGGTCGCGAGTTCGACGCGGCGGTCGAAGTCGGTGCCCGCCACGTGCACGCCGTGATGCGCGAGTACATCGTCCTTGCGCTCGAGCCGCGTCATGCGATCCGGCCCCACACGCACGAGCGAGAAGTCCGACGTACCGCCGCCAATGTCGGCCACGAGCACGAGCCCCTCTTGCGCGAGGCGCGACTCGTAGTCGAACGCCGCCGCGATCGGCTCGAACTGGAACTCGATCTCGCGAAAGCCCACGCGGCGCGCCGCCGCTTCGAGCTGGTCCTGAGCGAGCTGGTCGGCGCGCGGGTCTTCGTCGACGAAGAAGACCGGGCGACCCAGCACAGCGCGCGTGATGGGCGCGCCCGAGCAACGCTCGGCGCTGCGCTTCAGGTGCTCCAGGAAGATTGTGATGATTTCGGTATAGGGAATCGCGCTGCCGTCGCCGAGGTCGGTCGTGCTCTCGGCAAGCGGAGAGCCGAGGATGCTCTTCATCGAGCGCATCAGCCGGCCGTCGAAGCCGTCAATATAGGACGCAAGCGCCGCACGCCCGAATTCGCGGGTGTGTTCATCGGCGTTGAAGAACACCGCCGTGGGCAAAGTGGTGTGTGCGCCTTCCACCGGCGCGAGGCGCATCGCGCCGTCGGCCGCTGCCGGGAGCGCCACCGCCGAATTGGAGGTTCCGAAGTCAATCGCGCAGAAGCTGGTCATGGCAAGAGCGCGCCGCAGCGAATGCGCGCGCAAGAGAGGAAAGGTCGGGGGGATCGGCTTTGTAGCACGAAAGCGCGGCGCTGAGCAACCGCAGGCCCATGATGCGGCCCCGCCAGAAAAAAACGCGCGGGCCGCGCCGCGCGTTTGCGCTCAGGAGAAAAGCCCGCAGCCCGCGTGGGCGCAAGGCTACCCGCGGCTCAGCCCTTGAACGGTTGCTTCCAGGCGTTCGCGTAGGCGATCTCGCCCACCACCGAACGCGTGCGCTCCGCCTTTTCGCGGTCGCGCAGCACCGGTTCCAGCTTCTCGGCTTCGCCGTAGTGGCCGATCGAGATGATCGACAACGGCTCCACGTCGTTCGGCAGCGCGAATTCCGTGCGGAATGCCTTCACGTCGAAACCGCTCATCTGGTGCGCGGCGAGACCCTGCGCATGCGCCTGGAGCACGAGCGCCATCGCCGCCGCGCCCGCATCGTATTGCGCAGTGCGATTCACTTCACCCTTCGCGTTGAGCGTATGCGCCGTCACAGCGATCAGCACCGGCGCGGGCGCGTTCCACTGCTGGTTGAATGGCACGAGCGTCGCGAACGCGCGCTTGAACGCGATTTCATCGGCGCTACGGTCGAAGACGATAAAGCGCCACGGCTGCAGGTTGTAGCCCGAGGGCGCCCAGCGCGCCGCCTCGATCACCGCGTGCAGCGCCTCGCGGCTCACCGGCTCGCTCGAATAGGCGCGCGGGCTCCAGCGGCCGGCGATGAGTTCGTGAATGGGCACGGCTGTCGGTGCGGGTTTGTGCTTCGTCATGCCTGGTGTGTCCTTGAGGTGGCGGGCGGCTTGCCCGGGGGTCACTAGAATAACCGCAGCGCGTGAAATACGCTCAAACGCAACGGGCGACGCTCATGCGTCGCCCGTCGGGATGCGCCGAAGTGCGAACCGGCGCGTTGAAGCCGAGGTGCGCGAGCGCTTCGTCAGGCCGTTTGCACGCCCACGGCCCGCGACCCGCGGTTGATGCGCAGTACGAGGAACGACGCCACGAGACACAGGCCGCCCGAAATCATCGACGCCACCGTGTAGGTGCCGAGGCTCGAGCGCAACAAGCCCGCGCCGAACGCCGCGAATGCCGCGCCAAGCTGATGCCCCGCCACGACCCAGCCGAACACGATCGGCGCGCGCTCCTTGCCGAAGACGTCGGTAGCGAGACGCACGGTCGGCGGCACCGTCGCGATCCAGTCGAGTCCGTAGAACACCGCGAAAATCGGCAGCCCGAAGAAGTCGATGCCAAACGCGTGCGGCAGATAGATCAACGAAAGTCCGCGCAGCCCGTAGTACCAGAACAGCAGCAAGCGGCTGTTGAAGCGGTCCGAGAGCCAGCCCGAGAGCGTCGTGCCAAACAGGTCGAAAATGCCCATCGTGGCGAGCAGCGAAGCGCCCTGCACTTCGGTCATGCCGTAGTCGCCGCACATGGCGATGAGGTGCGTGCCCACATAGCCGTTCGTGCTCGCGCCGCAAATGAAGAAGCTGAAGAAGAGCAGCCAGAAGTCGCGCGTGCGGCTCGCCGAGAAGAGCGCGTCGAACGCGATCTTCAGCGGATTTTGATGCGGCGCGGGCGGCGCGACGGGGGTGCTCTCATCCTCGCCGAACGGACGAAGATTCACGCTCGCGGGCCGCTCGGGCAGCAGGAACAGGACGAGCGGCAGCACCGCGGCGGCCGCCACCGCGACCACGAGCACCACCGACTGCCAGCCGTGCTTCTCCACGATCGCCGCGAGGAGCGGCAGGAACACGAGTTGGCCCGTGGCCGAACTCGCTGTGAGGATGCCCATGGCAAGCCCGCGGTGCGAGCTGAACCAGCGCGTGACGACTGTGGCCGAGAGCGAAAGCGCCGCTACGCCGGTGGCGCCACCTACCATCACGCCCCAGATCAGGATCATCTGCCACGGATGCGTCATCAGCGCGGAAAGCGCCACGCCCGCCGCCATCGTGCCGAGCGCCGCGAGCAGCGTGGGCCGCACGCCGAAGCGCTGCATGGCCGCCGCTGCAAACGGCCCCATCAGCCCATAGAGTGCGATGTTCACCGAGATGGCAAGCGAGATCGTCGCGCGGCTCCAGCCGAACTGATGCTCGAGCGGGATCATCATCACGCTGGGCGTCGCGCGCGTGCCGGCCGCCGCCAGCAGTACCAGAAATACGACTGCCACAACGAGCCATCCGTAGTGGAAACGCCCGACTATTCGCCTCGCTGCCCAGTTCATTGATGCTCCTGTCACGGCGCGTCCGGTTTCGACACGCCGATGTTTTCGTTGGTATGACCGCTAGCTGCGACGATTCGCGATCGCTCGATTGTTACCGATCGGTCACAAGTGTGTTGCGATAGTAGTTACCGCTCGGTAACATGTCAAGCAATCCCCTGATCGCGAGATGCGCTCATGAAACACGAAGGCCACGACGAAACGTCTACCACCTCTGCGCGCACGCCTCGCCCCCGCGCGCAGACGGCCGGGGCGCGCGCCCACGAGCACCTGCTGCGCGCCGCCGACGAGCTGTTCTACCGCGAGGGCGTGCGCGCGGTCGGCATCGAGGCCGTGGTCGAGCGTGCCGGCGTCAACAAGATGAGCCTGTACCGGCAGTTTTCGTCGAAGGACGAACTCGTCGTCGCCTACCTGCATCGCTGCGATGTGCGCTTTTTCGAGCGCTTCGACGAAAGTCTCGCGAAGCATCCGGGCGAGCCGGCAAAGCAGTTGGTGCAGTATTTCGAGGACCTCGCGCGCCGCGCCTCGGCGCCGGACTATCGCGGTTGCCCGTTCGTGAACGTCGCGACCGAATTTCCCGACGTCACGCATCCCGCGCGGCGCAGCGTCGAGCACAACAAGACGCGGCTCATGGCGCGACTCACCGCGCTCGCGCAGGAAGCAGGCGCCGACGATCCGGTCGCGCTTGCGGAGGAGCTCGCGCTGCTCGTCGAAGGCGTCTATGCCGCAAGCCAGACTTACGGCCCCGGCTGCGGCGCGATTCTTGCGGCGCCGCGCATGGCAAAGCTGTTGATCGGGGCGGCATGTCCCCGGCGCTAGCCGCCCGTAAAATGACACGATGAACGAAACCACTGCTCTGTCCCCCGACCACGCCGCCATTCTCGAAGCGACCCGCCACTGGCTCACGCGCGCCGTGATTGGCCTGAACCTCTGCCCGTTCGCGAAGAGCGTGCATGTGAAGAACCAGATTCGCTACGTGATCAGCGAGGCGACCGATCTGGCAGGTGTCCTCACCGATCTCGAGCGCGAATTGCAAACGCTCGCTCAAACAGACGCCGCGGAGATCGACACGACACTCCTGATCCTGCCCCACGCGCTCGCCGACTTTGCCGATTTCAACGACGCGACCTGGTTTGCCGAGCGTCTCGTGCAGCAGTTGCGGCTGGAAGGCACGCTGCAGGTCGCGAGCTTTCACCCGCAATTCCAGTTCGAGGGCACCGAGCCCGACGACATCGAGAACTACACGAACCGCGCGCCGTATCCAATCCTGCATCTGCTGCGGGAGGCGAGCATCGAGCGCGCAGTCGAGGCATTCCCCGACGCCGCCGACATCTACGAACGTAACCAGGAAACGCTGCGCAAGCTCGGCTTCGACGGTTGGCAAGACTGGATGAACAAGCGCGACTGACGCCGCGCTGCCCGCAAGCTCAACCTTCGGTTGCCGCCTCTGAGGCCGCCTCGCCTTCGTCGGCGAAAAAGCGCTCGCGCAGGTCCGCCAGGCCGAAGGTATCGAGAATCTCACCCAGCCGCGCCGCCGGACGGCGCCGCGGCAAATCCTTGTACTGGGCGATGATGAGTTCGTTCTTCATCGAGTGCTCCCAGCCCACCAGTTCCGTCACGCTCACCTGATAGCCGTGCGCTTCAAGTTGCAGGCAGCGCAGCACGTTGGTGATCTGGCTTCCGAATTCGCGCGTATGCAGCGGATGGCGCCAGATTTCCGTGAGCGCTTGCCCGAGCGACTTGCCCTTACTCCGGCGCAGCACGCCCGCCACCTCGGCCTGGCAACACGGCACGACCACGATATAGCGCGCGTGCTTCTTGAGTGCGAAACGCAGCGCGTCGTCAGTGGCGGTGTCGCAGGCGTGGAGTGCCGTCACGATATCGACGGTCGCAGGCAGCTGCGGCGACGTAATCGAATCGGCTACCGAAAGGTTCAGGAACGACATCCCGTTAAAGCCCAGCCGTTTGGCTAGCTCCTGCGAGTGCTGCACGAGCTCGTCGCGCGTTTCGATGCCATAAATATGTGACCTGTCGCGCTGATCCTTGAAGAACAGGTCGTAGAGAATGAAACCCAGATAGGACTTGCCCGCACCGTGATCGACGAGGGTCACGTCGCGGCCATCCTGTTTGAGGTCCTTAAGCAGCGGCTCGATGAACTGGAACAGGTGATAGACCTGCTTCAGCTTGCGGCGGCTGTCCTGGTTCATTTTGCCGTCGCGCGTCAGGATGTGGAGCTCCTTGAGGAGTTCGACAGACTGGTTCGGACGGACTTCGTAAGTCTTGCTGGACATCGTCGTGGTCAGATGAAAGGCGTGGTATGTCGCGAAACGTGCGACAGGCGACAGAAGGGCTGCAGTAGTTCTGTCATTTTACGAAAAAAGCTAGTCGTGGCTGCCGAACCCATAAGAGCAGCGAGTGTCGTAATAGCGTCCATGCACGCGGACCCACGTGCGGACAGGAGGGAGGGGTTGAGTAGAAGAGACACGAGGATTTTCGTCCCCGATGCCCAAAAAGGACCAAAACGTAGCGCGACCGGCCGGCAACGAATCGACAGGCGCGCATTGGGAGGTCGCACCGGGAGTGCCGGTTGCGATGAATCAGGCTGGCGCAGTCCTCGCTGCGCGAAGAGCGCACGACGCTGTATGGCCTTGCATGGGGCATGCAATGAATACGATACCTGACGGAAACGCAGAGCAAAAATTCCAGGAACTGCTTACGAAACTCGTCACGGTTCCCGACTGGACGGAAAAGCAGCAACTGGAGCTGGAAATGGCGCGCGACATCTCGGTGGAGATGCTGCGGTGCGCGGAAAGCATGCGCGACGGCCCTTCTGATCTCGAAACCTGCCTGATTCTGCTGAAGTACGCGAAAGTGCTCGATTTCGTGATGTCGGCGCTGGCGTCGCGCCGTGATATCAAGCCGCAAACGCTGCGCGTGATTTTCAAGCTGGCAGGCCTCAAGGTCGACGAGGCCTATCCGGGGTGAAGCCGATGTGACCCGGACGCATACCCGGCGCGGCGGCTACGCCGCCGACGCCGGTGCTCGCCACCCATACGGGCCGTTAGCGGCCCGCACTCTTCTTTATTGCCAACGCTCCCCGCCGGTTCACTGCGCGCGCACCTTGAGGCGCCACAGCGAAGTCAGCTCGGCCGCGCGCGCACGATAGAGCGGATCGCTGGGATCCGAGGCTTTCGGGTGCCGCGGACGAATGTCCTCTCGGCCCACCACTTCGAGCCCAGCCTGCACGATCATTTCGACGAGCGATTCGCGCGTGCGCAACCCGAGATGCTCCGCGAAGTCGGACAGGATCAACCACCCCTCGCCGCCCGGCTCGAGATGATCCTTGAGACCGCCGAGAAACCCGCGCAGCATGCGGCTCTCCGGATCGAACACGGCGTACTCGATGGGCGACGCGGGACGCGCCGGCACCCACGGCGGATTGCAGACGACGAGCGGCGCGCGGCCCGGCGGGAACAGATCCGCCTCGACGACCTCGACCTGCGCGGCATAGCCAAGGCGGTCAAGGTTCTCTTGCGCGCAGGCTAGCGCGCGGGCGTCCTGATCGGTGGCGACCACGCGCTTTACGCCACGCGCGGCGAGCACGGCGGCGAGCACGCCCGTGCCCGTGCCGATATCGAAGGCCTTTTCGAGCGACGGCAGCGCCGTGCGCGCGACAAGATCGACGTATTCGCCGCGTACCGGCGAGAACACACCGTAGTACGGATGAATACGCGCCCCTTTCAGCGCCGCGATCTCAACGCCCTTCTTGCGCCATTCGTGCGCGCCAACGAGACCGAGGATTTCACGCAACGACACGGCAGACGCTTCGCCATCGGGCTCGCCCCACGCCTCTTCGCACGCAAGCCGGACGTCGGGCGCGCGGCGCAGGTTGATGCCGTAGTCGCCTTCGAGCGGAATCAGCACCATGGCGAGCGTGCGGGCGCGCTGCGCCTGCGCCTGGCGATGCAGATGAAACGCTTCGAGCGGTGAAGCGGGCGCGTTGGCCAGTGCGCCCTTGCGGGGCTTGCGCTCCGCGCGGCGCGCCATGGCCTGCAGTAACTGACGCGCGTTCTGATAGTCGCCGCGCCACAGCAGCGCGGTGCCTTCGCAGGCGAGACGGTACGCAACATCCGCGGTCGTGCGATCGTCGGCGATGACCACGCGTTTGGGCGCCGGCACGCCAGCCTCGGAGCGCCAGCGCACCGTGCGCGGGCCTTCGGTGTCGGGCCAGGTGAGAGTGGGATGTTCGGTCATAGGTCGGATATTCGATGCGGCGGGCCAGTTCGTAGATTCGTTCCTGGCTCGCGGGTTGACGCCGCGGGGCGCCTCGCGCGGCGCCATCATATAGCAGAGCGACGCCGCACGTTCCGCCGCATCGCCTTTGCAGGGATGATCGCTCAGACGGGCGGGCGCGTCGACTCGGCCAAACGGCGTAGGACGAAACGCACGTGGGCGGCAGTAAAATGTGCGCCGACCGCGCCTCGCCAGGCCACGCCCACCCGCACGAGACCATGCCAGAAACCATCCCGCAGACTCACGGCGCGCGCAAAACGCGCACGCGCCGCGCCAGCGCCGGAGGTGGGCTCGACGAAGCGTTTTACGCCGAACTGCTGCATATCGTGGGGCTGCGGGAGAGCGTTTCCGGCGGAGGGCGCACCGTGGCGCGACTCGCGCCGGAAGCGCGATTGCGCGGCGCACTGATCGAACTCGCGCTGTCGCGTCTCGCTGCCCGCGAGGTTCAGAGCAAGAGCGAGCGGCAGGATGCCGAGCACTTCGAACTCGCGCTGCGGCTTTGCATCGCGTGGATCAGCCGCCTGGTTTTTCTCAAGGTGCTCGAAACGCGTCTGCTGACGCTCCATGACGGCGATTCGCCCTACGCGTTTCTGAACGCACGGCACATCCGCTCGTTCAGCGATCTCGACGCACTGTGCGACACCGTACTGGGCGTCGATGACGTCGCGCCACCGGCTCGCTTCGCTCACCTCCCCCGCTTCGACGGTGCGCTTTTCGCGCCGCAAGACCTGGACCCAAGCCTGCTCGGCATGCGCGCGCTCGACGAGAGCGCCACGCTACCGCTTTTCGCAGCGACTGTGCTCACCGATGCGAGCGGCGAGCGGCACGTGCTCGCGTATCTGCTTGATTTTCTCGCCGCGTTCGACTTCTCCGCCGGTTCGGTCGCGCAAGAGCCCGCCGCGACGAACCGGCGTTGCCTCGACGCCTGGGCGCTCGGGCTCGTCTTCGAAAAGCTCAACGGCTACCGCGATGGCGCCTGGTACACGCCGGGCAGCGTCGCGATGCAACTCGCCCGTCCCGCCGTCACGCATGCGGCGCTGAATCGCTTGAATCGCGCTAAGGGCTGGTGCTGCACGAGCATCGATCAGCTATCCGAATTGATCGAAGACCGCCACGAAGCTCAGGCGATTCTTGACTCGCTGCGCATCTGCGATCCTGCTGTCGGCTCGGGCCATCTGCTCGTTTCAGCGCTCAACGAGTTGCTTGCGCTAAAAGTGCGCCTTGGCTTGCTGCACGTACGCGAGCGCGAAGCACTCAGCACTTGCCGCATCGACGTCACTGCGGACCGGCTTTGCGTCACGCGCGCGAACGGCGAACCGTTCACGCGCGCGCGCGATGGCGAGGCCATCCGCAAGATTGAAGCGGCGCTCTTTCGCTTGAAGCGAGACATCGTCGAGCACTCGCTTTTCGGTGTCGATATCCATGCAGATTCGGTCGGCATGGCACGCCTGCGGCTGTGGATCGAACTGCTCGAACACGCGGATTTCACCGCTTCGCTGCCGAACCTCGAGACCAACCTCAAACAAGGCAACGCGACGCTCAGCCGTTTTGACTTCGATACGCCCATTCGCGACAACGCCGAGCGAGTGGCGAACTATCGCGCGAACGCGGCAAGACTGCGGGCGACAAACACACCCGCTGCAAGACGCGCCGAAGCCACTCGATTCGCACAACTGCGCGACGCGTTGCACAACGCGCTCGCGAACAATCTGCCCGATACGCCGCCCGAGGAAACCACAGCGTTCGAATGGCGCATCGAGTTCGCCGCCCTCCTCACCGACGAAGGCGACTTCGAGCGCTTCGACGCCGTCATTGCGAACCCGCCCTATATCGACTCCGAGCGCATGATCAACCAGGGCCAGCGCGCGCTGCGCGAGCGGCTAGCGCAGCGCTGGCCGAGCGCGAGGGGCAACTGGGACCTGTACATCGTGTTCATGGAACTAGGCCTCGCGCTCCTCAGGCCGGGCGGCGCGATGGCGTATCTCACGCCCGACAAGTGGCTCTCGAAGCCCTTCGGCAACGCGCTGCGCGCGCGGCATCTGGACAAAATCGAACGCATCGTCGGGCTCGGGCGCGACGTGTTCGAACAGGCGCGCGTGGACTCGATCATCACGGTCTTTCGCGAGTCGGGCACGCCCGCCGTCGCGACCGCACGCATCGAGGGCGATACGCTCTTCGAGCTGGCGCAAACCGACAAACGTACGCTCGAGGCGCCTTGGCCGCTCGACGCGTTGCTCTCGCCCCACGCCGCGTTCGTGCAGCGGATCGGCCGCGCGCACCCCACGCTCGGCGCCCTGCTGCCCTGCGAAAACGCGTGCGCGACATCGGACGCCTACCGGCTCGCGCCCCTCGTCGAAGAGGTCGAAGGGCAGTTCCTCGCGGACCATCACTACCGCGTGGTGAACACCGGCACGCTCGGGCGCTACGTCTCGCGCTGGGGCAGCAAGCCGATGACCTATCTCGGACGACGCTACGACGCGCCCGTGGTCGAGCGCGGACGCTTCGCTTCGACGTTCGCGAACGGCTACGGCGCGAAAGCCCATGCGAAAAAGGTGATCGTGAAAGGCCTTACACGGCTCGACGCGACACTCGATCTCGCTGGCGACACCATCCCCGGCAAGACCACGCTGATCCTGCGCTCGGAAGACGAGCACCTGCTGAAGTTCGCGGCGGCGCTCCTCAACTGTCCGCTCTCAGTTTTCCTGATCCGCGCGAAGTACGGTTCGTCGAGCTACAACGGCGGCGTGGCGTTCACGAAAGCGATGATCGACGCCTTGCCAGTGCCAGGCGGCGCTGCGGTGCGCAGCGAGATCGCCGACTGCGTGACCCGGTTGCTGCGCGCTCACCAGTCCGGATGCGGCGACCCGGAAGTGGAAGACATCGCGCGCGAGATAGATCGACGCCTCTACGCGGCATTTGGCTTGTCGGCGCGGGAAATCGACCTCGTGGAAGGCCGCGCCGGCTCGATTGCGAGCGAGGCAAACTAACCGGGCAGCCGGGCGACGGCGTCACGGCGAGTCGGCTAGTCTTGCTCATCCTCGCGCAGAGCAGACATCATGGAACGGCTACGTTTCTTCAGTACCTCCGACGAGAGCAGCGTGCTGACGCTATCGATCGCCACGACGTTGGTGATCGCCCTCATCGGCATCCTGTTTGGCCTGATCTCCGGCTCGTTTTCCATTGTCTTCGACGGCGTTTATTCACTCGTCGACGCGAGCATGAGCGCGCTCGCGCTCGCCGTCGTGCGCCTCATCACCTCCTACGCGGTCAATGTCGACCTGCCGCGCAAATGGCGCGAGCGCTTCACCATGGGCTTCTGGCATCTCGAACCCATGGTGCTCGGCCTGAACAGCACGCTGCTCGTGGGCGTGGCCGTCTATGCGCTGATCAACGGCGTCACGAACCTGCTCTCCGGCGGCCACGAATTGCGCTTCGGCCCGGCTCTCGTCTACGCCGTGCTCACCGTGAGCGCTTGCGTTGCGATGGCGGTGTTCGAATCGCGCGCGAACCGTCGAATCCACTCGGATTTCGTGCGCCTCGACATCAAGTCGTGGATCATGTCCGCGGGCATCACGGCGGCGCTGCTGATCGCTTTCAGCGTCGGCTATGCGATTCAGGGAACGGCGTGGGAGCACCTCACGCCCTACGTCGACCCGGCGGCGCTCGTGGTGGTGTGCGCCGTGATCATTCCGATTCCGCTTGCGGAAATCCGCCAAGCCCTGATGGACGTGCTGCTCGTCGCGCCCGCGGATCTCAAGCAGCACGTCGACGCGGTCGCGAAACGCTTCGTCGAGCGCTACGCCTTCGAGTATTACCGCGCCTATGTCGCGAAAGTGGGCCGTTCGCGCGAGATCGAACTGTATTTCGTCGTGCCGCCCGACATGCCGCCGAAGCGCATCGCCGAATGGGATGCGATCCGCGACGAAATCGGGCGGGCCATAGGCGGGGACGAGTCGCACCGCTGGCTCACGATCATGTTCACGAGCGACCCGGAATGGGCGGAATGAGGCATTGGGCCCGCAGTTGACCCCGACCCGGAGTGGGCCCAGAAAGCACAAAGGGTTACGTGAACTTCACGTAACCCTTTGTCTTGAATGTGGTGCCGGCTGCAGGACTCGAACCCGCCACCTGATGATTACAAATCAACTGCTCTACCAGATGAGCTAAGCCGGCGTAGCCCGCTATTCTACTTCATTTTACGATCTTGAGGTGGCCCTTGCCGCCCTTATTGCCGCCTTCGTCATCTTTGTCGGCAGCGCGCGACGCAACGGGCGCGAGCGGCGCAGCGGGTTCCTCGGCAGGCTCGTCGCGCACTTCATGCGCCTCATGCGCTTCGGTTTCTTCGTGGTCCTCGGAGGACAGCACGTCGTCGGCGTCGCCCGGTGGCGATTCGACCGGGAACGCCATGCCCTGACCATTCTCGCGCGCGTAGATCGCGAGAACGTTCGATACCGGCACCTCGATCTTGTGTGACTTGCCCGAGAAGCGCGCGTGGAACTCGATCATCTCGTTGCCCATCTGCAGTTGGCTCGTCGCCTCGAAGCTGATGTTCAGCACGATCTCGCCGTCACGCACGAACTGGCGCGGCACGCGCGTGCGGTTGTCGACCCGCACCGCGATATGCGGCGTGAAGCCGTTGTCGGTGCACCACTCGTACAGCGCGCGCAGCAAATACGGCTTGGTGGAAATCTCTTGCATCAACAATCCTTTCACGAGGCGGCACCCACACCCACGCAGTGGGCGCCGCCTCTGTTACCTGCAACCGCCAGGATACCGCTTAACTGCGTGCTTAACTGCGTGCTTAACTGCGTGCTTAACTGCGTGCTTAACGGCGCATGACCTTTTCAGACGGCGTGAGCGCTTCGATGTACGCCGGACGGCTGAAAATGCGCTCAGCGTACTTCATGAGCGGCGCGGCATTCTTCGACAGTTCGATGCCGTAATGGTCGAGGCGCCACAGCAACGGCGCGATCGCGACGTCGAGCATCGAGAACTCTTCGCCCAGCATGTACTTGTTCTTAAGGAAGATCGGCGCGAGCTGCGTGAGGCGGTCGCGGATCGCGAGCCGCGCCTTCTCGTGATTCTTCTCGGCGGCCTTGCCCTTCTCGTTTTCGAGCGTGCTCACGTGCACGAACAGTTCCTTCTCGAAGTTGAGCAGGAACAGGCGCGCGCGGGCGCGCTGCACCGGGTCGGCCGGCATCAGCTGCGGATGCGGGAAGCGCTCGTCGATGTACTCGTTGATGATGTTCGATTCGTACAGAATCAGGTCGCGCTCGACCAGAATCGGCACCTGACCGTACGGATTCATCACGGCGATGTCTTCCGGTTTGTTGAACAGGTCGACGTCGCGGATTTCGAAGTCCATGCCCTTTTCGAACAACACCAGCCGGCAACGCTGGGAGAACGGGCAGGTAGTGCCGGAGTACAGAACCATCATGATTTACATTTCCTCAATAAACCCAAAAGGCCAGCTGGCGAAAAAACCGTCTGACGGTCCCTGAACCGTCAGACGGCTTCTCGTCGCACCGGCCCCACGTCGGTCAGGACGTGCCTATTTGATATCTTTCCAGTACGCGGCGTTCAATCGCCACGCGAAAAAGCTCAAGACGCCGAGGAACAGGAGCACCCACACGCCAAGCTGCCTGCGGGTTTTCTGCTCGGGTTCGGCCATCCAGCCGAGGTAAGCCACAAGGTCGGCCACGTCGGCATCATAATCCACCGGAGAGAGCGTTCCGGGCGTGACTTGCTGGAACCCTGCGAAGCGGCGGACTTTTTCCCCGGTTTCCTCGTCCGTCGTGTCCTCGAACTTCGCCGTGCGTATGCCCTGCAACTGCCACAGCACGTGCGGCATGCTCACGTTCTCGAACACCAGATTGTTCCAGCCGGTCGGCCGCGTGTCGTCGCGGTAGAAGCTGCGCAGGTACGTGTACAGCCAGTCGCGCCCTTTCGCCCGTGCTTCCACGGAGAGGTCCGGCGGCGCCACGCCGAACCACGACTTCGCGTCGTCCGGGCGCATCGCGATGGACATCGTGTTGCCGACCTTGTCAGTCGTAAACAACAGATTATCTTCGATTTGCTTCTGCGGAATGCCGAGATCCTGCAATCGGCTGTAGCGCATCAAGTTCGCACTATGGCAATTCAGACAATAGTTTACAAACAATTTGGCGCCGTGTTGCAGCGAAGCAAGATTCTCGCCGTTATCGGGAGCGCGGTCGAGCGGAATGTTTTCCTGCGCTGTCGCGGACCCGACCCCAAATGCACATGAGAGCGCCAGCGCGGCCAAGCCGGCCCGGACGCTCACCTTCGCGAGCGTCGAAAAAAGAGATTTTCTCGTCATATCTTCCTCGCTCATCAATTAATGGGGCTTGAAGTGCACGCGTTCGGGCGGCTGCTTGAACGTGCCAAGCGGCGTCCAGAAAGGCATGCCGAGGAAGAAGGCGAAATAGACGAGCGCGCAGATCTGGGCGATCAGCGTGGCGGCCGGCGATGGCGGTTTCGTGCCGAGGAACGCGAGCGTCAGGAACGCAAGCACGAAGATGCCCAGAAACACTTTGTGGAACAAGGGCCGGTAGCGGATCGACTTGACCGGCGAGCGATCGAGCCACGGCAGGAAGAAAAGCGAGATCACCGCCGTGCCCATCACCACCACGCCCCAGAACTTCGACTCGGTGAAGTACATGGCGAGGATCACGAGCACCGCCAGCACCGGCAGCCCGGCGCGCCATTTGCCGCGGGCGCGCACGAGCGCGAGCAAGCCGAGCAGCGCGATCACGATCATCAGGACGATCTTGAACGGGTCGGTGGTCGCGCGCAGCATCGCGTAGAACGCCGTGAAGTACCAGACCGGCGCGATCTCGGGCGGTGTTTGCAGCGAGTTGGCCGGCACGAAGTTGTTCGCTTCAAGGAAATAGCCGCCCATTTCCGGCGCGAAGAACACGATCGCCGCGAAGATCATCAGGAAGATGCACACGCCCATGAAATCGTGCACCGAGTAGTACGGATGGAACGGAATGCCGTCGAGCGGCACCCCATTCGCATCCTTCTTCTCCTTGATCTCGATGCCATCCGGGTTGTTCGAGCCCACTTCGTGCAGCGCGATGATGTGGCAGATCACGAGCCCGACCAGCACCAGCGGAATGGCGATCACGTGGAACGCGAAGAAGCGGTTGAGCGTGACGTCCGACACCACGTAGTCACCGCGAATCCACAGCGAGAGATCCGGGCCGATGAAGGGAATCGCCGAGAACAGGTTCACGATCACCTGCGCGCCCCAGAACGACATCTGGCCCCACGGCAGCAGGTAGCCGAAGAACGCCTCGGCCATCAGGCACAGGAAGATCGCGCAGCCGAAGATCCACACGAGTTCGCGCGGCTTGCGGTACGACCCGTACAGAAGCCCGCGGAACATGTGGAGATACACGACCACGAAGAACATCGACGCGCCCGTGGAGTGCATGTAGCGGATGAGCCAGCCCCACGGCACCTCGCGCATGATGTACTCGACCGATGCGAACGCGAGCGTCGCATCGGGCTTGTAGTTCATGGTGAGGAAAATGCCGGTGATGATCTGGTTCACCAGCACGAGCAGCGCGAGCGAGCCGAAGAAGTACCAGAAGTTGAAGTTCTTCGGCGCGTAGTACTCGGAGAGGTGCGCTTTCCAGGTCGAGGTCATCGGAAAGCGCTTGTCGATCCAGCCCTGCAGGCCGGCCGTCTCCCCTACATCCTTTTCGGTTCCCGTCGCCATCACGCTTCTCCTTTTTCGTCCTTGCCGATCACGATCTGCGTCGCGGACACGAACATGTATCGGGGAATGTCGAGGTTTTGCGGCGCCGGCTTGTTCTTGAACACACGGCCGGAGAGATCGTAGGTGGAGCCGTGGCACGGGCATAGAAAGCCGCCCGGCCAGCTGTCGGGCAGGTTGGGCTGCGGACCTTCCTGGAAGCGCGGCGTCGGCGTGCAGCCTAGATGGGTGCAGACGGCCACGGCCACGAGAATGTTCTGATGCTCGGCGCGCGAACGGAATTCGTTCATGCAGTACTCCGGCATCGGCATCGAGAACGGATGCTCGGAGTTCGGGTCGGCCAGATCGGGATCGGCCTTTTTCACGTCGGCCATCATGCGGTCCGTGCGGTTCAGGATCCACACGGGCTTGCCGCGCCAGGCCACGGTCATCATCGAGCCAGGCTGCAGATTCGTGATGTCGGCTTCGACGGGCGCGCCGGCGGCGCGGGCTTTTTCGGATGGTGCAAAGGAACCTACGAACGGTACGACAGTGGCCACGCCTCCAATGCCACCTGCTACGGACGTCGCAATCAGCCAGGTTCGGCGGCTGCCGTCGACGCGGTCATTCTCGTTGTCTCGCATCACATCGCCCCACTTCTGAGTTGGATTTTTCCGTCACGCCAGCTTACCCGCGGTGCTGCCGAACGCTAGTTTGCTCGAATGGAGTTGGCATTTACAAGGGGCGTTCTCCAAAAAGCTTCGGAAGTCCTTGATATCTCGGGGTTTTCCCGCAGAAAAGAGGGCCACTTTCTTTTCGGTTTGTAAATGCCTTACGAATAAAACGATGCTGCACCACGACAATTTTCGCCATGCGAACGCTAAAAGTCCGCACTGAAAAAACCGCTTAAACGGGATTGTCGACGTCGATGAAAAGATGCTCGATGTTGAAGGCTTCCGAGAGGTGCGCGCCCACCGCCTGCACGCCGAAACGCTCGGTGGCGTGGTGGCCCGCCGCGAGGAACGCCACACCGCTTTCCGCAGACGTGTGCGTGGTCTGTTCGGAGATCTCGCCGGTGAGGAAGACGTCGGCGCCGGCGTCGATCGCGGCGTCGAAGAGACTTTGCGCCGCGCCCGTGCACCAGGCCACGCGGCGCAGCTGCCAGTCGGGGTCGCCGAGCACGAGCGGCGCGCGGCCGAGCGTCTGCTCGACCTCAGCGGTGAAGTGCGCGAGCGTGATCGGCATAGGCAGCGTGGCCATCCAGCCAAGATCCTGCTCGCCGAAGCGTTGTTCGCCGATCCAGCCGAATCTCGCAGCCAACTGCGCGTTATTGCCCAGCTCGGGATGGTTGTCGAGCGGCAGGTGGTAGGCGAACAGGTTGATATCGTTCGCGAGCAACGTCTTCAGGCGACGGTACTTGCGGCCCGTAATTTGCGGCGCTTCGTTCTTCCAGAAGTAGCCGTGGTGCACGAGCACGGCGTCGGCGCCCCACTCGAGCGCGGCTTCGAGGAAGGCGAGTGAAGCGGTCACGCCGGTGGCGATCTTCTCCACGCGACGCCGCCCTTCGACCTGCAGGCCATTGGGGCAGTAGTCCTTGAACCGCGCGGATTCCAGAAGATTGTTCAGATACAATTCCAGTTCGATCCGATCCATATAATCCTCTAATCTTCAGATGCTTAGACGCTTTTGGCTGTTCTTCGCCCAGGCGGTGACGGTCCTGCTGGCGTTGATGTTCATCATCGCCACGCTCAAACCGCAGTGGCTGCAGCACCAGGGGCAGTTCGGCAAGCAACTCGCCGAGCCGATCGTCGCACTGCGGGAGGTCGCGCCAGGCATCGGTGGAGGCGCCGCCCAAGGCTCCTACGCGGACGCCGCCCAGAAGGCAATGCCCGCGGTCGTCAACGTCTTCTCTAGCAAGGACGGATCGCTGCCTCCCGATCCCCGCCAGAACGACCCGCTATTTCGCTACTTCTTCGGCGATCGCAACAAAAACCAGAAGCAGCAGGAGCAACCTGCCGCCAATCTCGGTTCGGGCGTCATTGTCAGTCCGGACGGTTACATTCTAACGAACCAGCACGTGATCGACGGCGCGGACCAGATCGAAATCGCGCTTTCCGACGGCCGCACCACCAACGCGAAGGTGATCGGCATCGATCCGGAAACCGATCTCGCGGTGCTCAAGATCAACCTGCCGAACCTGCCCACCATCACGCTCGGCCGCATGGACCAGACACGCGTGGGCGACGTCGTGCTCGCCATCGGTAACCCGTTCGGGGTGGGACAAACGGTCACGATGGGCATCATCAGCGCGCTGGGCCGCAATCACCTCGGCATCAACACGTTCGAAAACTTCATTCAAACCGACGCGCCGATCAACCCGGGCAACTCGGGCGGCGCGCTCGTCGACGTCAACGGCAACCTGCTCGGCATCAACACGGCCATCTACTCACGCTCGGGCGGCTCACTCGGCATCGGCTTCGCGATTCCCGTTTCCACGGCGCGCAGCGTGCTGGAGAGCATCATCACCTCAGGTTCGGTCACGCGCGGCTGGATCGGCGTCGAACCGCAGGACGTGACGCCCGAGATCGCCGACTCGTTCGGGCTGAAGGAGAAGTCGGGTGCGATCGTCGCGGGCGTGCTGCAGGGCGGCCCCGCCGACAAGGCCGGCATCAAGCCGGGCGACGTCCTCACCTCGGTGAACGGTGAGGCCATCACGGACACCACACGTCTTCTGAACGTGATCGCGCAGATCAAACCGGGCACGGACGCGAAGATCCACCTCGTGCGCAAGAACAAGGACATGGATCTCGACGTGCTGATCGGCAAGCGCCCGCCGCCGCCGAAGCAGCCGGCTCAGGAAGACGGCGAAGGCGACGACGACGGAGGCTGATCCGTCACAGGCCGGGCGTCGCGCCCTGCCCGCATCCAGAAAGCGAAAAGGCCGCGAACCCGGGTTCGCGGCCTTTTGTTTTCCTGCGCTCATTTTCCTGCGCTCAACCAGCTGAGGTCAGCTCGCGGCCTGACTCTCGTCCGCGGGTTTCTTCTCGCCAGTACCGACGAAGATACGCGCCGCGATAATGCCCAGCTCGTACAGGATGATGAGCGGCAACGCGAGAATAAGCTGCGAGAAAACGTCCGGCGGCGTCACGACTGCCGCGACAATGAACGCGCCGACGATCACGTAAGGCCGCACCTGCTTGAGCTTCTTCACGGTGACCACGCCCATGCGCACGAGTAGCACGACGATGATCGGCACCTCGAAGGTCACACCGAACGCGATGAACATAGTGAGCACGAAGCTCAGGTAATTGTTGATATCCGTCGTCATCTCCGCGCCTAGCGGCGCGTTGTAGTGCGCCATCACGCGGAAGATGGTCGGGAACACCACGAAATACGCGAACGCCATGCCGCACAAGAAGAGCGTGTAGCTGCTCGCCACGAGCGGCACGACGAGCTTCTTTTCGTGCTGGTACAGACCGGGAGCGACGAACGCCCAGATCTGGTAGAGCACGACCGGCAGCGCGATCACGAAGGCCACGAGCATCGTGACCTTCATGGGCACGAAGAACGAGCCGGTCACGTCAGTGACGATCATCTTGCCGTCGCGCGGCAGGTTCTGCATGAGCGGACGCGCAAGCAGACGGAATATGTCGGGCGCCCAGTACACGAGCCCGATGAACACGACGATCACGGCAAGGCCTGCGCGAATGATGCGGTCGCGCAGTTCGACGAGATGGGAAATGAAGGTCTCTTCGGAGCCTTCTTCCAGTTTTTGCTGGGGGTCGCTCACACCGGCCCTCTGTTGGAAATGGTCGTGCGCAAAGGCGGATCCGCGTCAGAAGAACCGCGTGGGGCGGCGCAGGCTCGCCGGCGTGTGCTGCGCCACGCGCGCAGCGCCGGATTGCACCCGCGTGCGGCGCAGCGTGGCGCGTTTGTACCAGACAGGTGCGGCGCTTTGCTTCACGCGCCAGTTCTTGCGCTTCGCACCGCTCGCGCCCGCGTTGCCGGAGCGCCATCCCGATTGCGTCGTGGCGCCGTCCATCGCGTTGGCGGCAGCACCTTCCACGCTGGCGGGATCGGCGCCGCCCGCGATGCTCGGCGATACCGACGTGCCTGCGCTCCACGCGTCGTTCAACTCGGTTTCATGCTTACGCAGATTGTCCTGAACGTTCTTTTCGACGTTCTGCGCCGCCGCCTCGAACTCGGTCTTCATGCGGCGCAGCTCGTCGAGTTCGATCTCGCGCGTGACTTCCGCCTTGACGTCGTTGATATAGCGCTGCGCGCGCCCGAACAGCGCGCCCGCCGTGCGTGCGACACGCGGCAGCCGCTCCGGTCCGAGAACGACCAGCGCGACGACGCCGATCAGCGCCATCTTGGTTAAACCGAGATCGAGCATGAATGGAGTTTTCCGTCAGCCTTGGCTGCCTTATTGGTCACGAGCTGGATTCAAGCTGGAAAACAAGTGGCGGCGAAAAAAGCCGCCACGCGTTTTAGCGGTAGTCGTTCGAGCGCTGCGTCTTGTCCTTGGCTTCGACGTCGACTGCGCCGCCGTCGGCCGGGAGCTCGCGCTTTTGCGTGTCGGCGCCGGCGCCTTCGCTCTCGCGCATGCCTTCCTTGAAACCCTTCACCGCACCGCCCAGATCGCTACCGATATTGCGCAGCTTCTTGGTGCCGAAGACGAGCGCAACGATCAACAAGACGATCAGCCAGTGCCAAATGCTCAACGAACCCATGATTGACTCTCTCCTTAACCCCGTCGCCGCGCGAACTGCGCGACGCGATAAATTGTGCCTGCTTGATGTTGCATGGACGTGGCGTGCGACCTTTAGCGAGACCCGTGGTTCGCCCCACGCCATTCGTCATTTATACCGACTTTCACCGCCGCCGGCACTCAGCCCATGCGGTGCCACGGACGCGGCCCGGCCAGCAAATGCGCATGCAGATGGTAGACCTCCTGCCCGCCGCCCGGCCCCGTGTTCACAACCGTGCGAAACCCGGTTTCGCCGCCTGTGTACGAGACGCCCAACTCCTTGGCGAGCCGCGCCACCAATACAAACATTCTACCAAGCAGCGGTGCGTCGTTTTCACCGCAATCGGCAAGGGTGGAAATATGCTGGCGCGGAATAACGAGGACGTGTGTTTCGGCTGCAGGCCGGATGTCGCGGAAGGCGACAAACTCGTCGTCTTCGTACACCCTCGTGCTGGGAATATGGCCATCGGCGATCTTGCAGAAGAGACAAGTGCTGCGGTCGTGACTCATGGTGCTCCTGGTGAGCAAAGCCGCACATGCACGCGAGCGTCCTCAAAACCAGGCGCGTGGGTTGTGCAGCGGCTTGTTGTCGTACAAGTACAGCCAGCCTTTGATGATACGGTACAACGTCCAGATTGCGACAGCCCACAAAATTGGAATGCCGACCAGCACGAAGATAAGCACGCCGCCGATCAGATGGCCGGCGAGGCCAAGCCAGAATGTGCGGATTTGCCAGGTGAAGTGCTGCTCGTAGGGCGTGCCGAGCGCTTCGTCGCGCTTGAGGTAATTGAGGATGATGGCCACCAGCACCGAAATGCCGCCGGTGAGCCAGTACACCGCGTAGAGCGCGTACAGCACGTGCGTGAAAGTGCGCAGGCTGCGCAAACGGTCCGCGTCAACGCCGTTGCGGTACGAAGGGGGCGGATAATCGCCAGACGTGGACATTTCGTTCATCTCCCTTTGCAGAACGTTGGTTGCGCTGCGCGCCAGCCTCAGTCGCCGTTCTCTTCGCGCTCGCGGCTCTTGCGCAGCGCCTTTTCTTCAAGACCCGAAAGACCTTCGCGGCGTTCCAGTTCCGCGAGCACGTCGGCGGGACTCAGATCAAAGTGCGAGAGCGTGACGAGGCAATGGAACCACAGGTCGGCCATCTCACCGACCAGCGCTTTCGGTGCGCCGCCCTGGCGCACGTCCTTCGCGGCCAGCACGACTTCCGTCGCTTCTTCGCCGACCTTCTTGAGCACCGCGTCGTCGCCCTTGTGAAAAAGGCGCGCGACATAGGAAGCGTCCGGATCGCCGCCCTTGCGGCTGTCGATCACCGCCGCGAGGCGCAGCAGGGTGTCGTTGGTGTTCAGTTGCGTCATTTGTAGATGTGTTCGGGGTCTTTCAGCACAGGGTCGACGGCGACCCAGCGGCCTTCGTCGACGGTGCCTTCGAATTGCTGGAAAAAGCACGAGTGGCGGCCCGTGTGGCACGCGATGCCCGAGACCTGCTCGATCTTCAGCAGCACGACGTCTTCGTCGCAGTCGAGGCGGATGTCGCTCACATGCTGCACGTGACCCGACTCCTCGCCCTTGAACCACAGGCGCTGGCGCGAGCGCGAAAAGTACACGGCGCGGCGCAGCTCCACCGTCTTTGCGAGCGCCTCGCGGTTCATCCACGCGAACATCAGCACGTCGCCGGTGGTGGCTTCCTGTGCGATCACTGGCACGAGGCCGTTGGCGTCCCAGTTGACCTTGTCGAGCCAGTTGGCGTTGGCGAGGTCGTTGGTTTGTGCGTTGCTCATCGCGTCACATCCTCACCGAAATGCCCTGGTCGGCCATGAAGCGCTTCGCCTCGCCCACCGTGTGCTCGCCGTAGTGGAAGATGCTCGCCGCCAGTACGGCGTCGGCGCGGCCCTTGACGATGCCGTCCGCGAGATCCTGCAGGCCGCCCACGCCGCCCGAGGCGATCACGGGGATCGGCACCGCGTCGGACACCGCGCTCGTGAGAGCGAGGTCGAAGCCGCTCTTCGTGCCGTCGCGGTCCATGCTCGTGAGCAGGATTTCGCCCGCACCCAGCTCGGCCATCTTGCGCGCCCATTCTACGGCGTCGATGCCCGTGGCCTTGCGACCGCCGTGCGTGAACACTTCCCAGCGCGCGGGTTCGCCCGGCGCGGACGTGCCGGATACACGTTTGGCGTCGATGGCGACAACGATGCACTGCGAGCCGTATTTGTCGGCGGAATCGCGCACGAGTTGCGGATTGGCGACGGCCGACGAGTTCATGCTGACTTTGTCCGCACCGGCGTTGAGCAGGCGCCGCACATCCGCCACGGCACGCACGCCGCCGCCCACGGTGAGCGGAATGAACACCTGCGAAGCCACCGCCTCGATGATCGGCAGGATCAGGTCGCGCTGGTCGGAGGTCGCGGTGATGTCGAGGAACGTGAGTTCGTCGGCGCCCTGGTCGTCGTAGCGGCGCGCGATTTCGACGGGATCGCCCGCATCGCGCAGCTCGACGAAATTGACGCCCTTCACGACGCGCCCGGCGGTCACGTCGAGGCAGGGGATGATGCGTTTGGGTAGAGCCATGATCTTGCCGAAGTTGCCAGTCGGTGTGTGTGCGGCGAGCGCCTTTCGCGAGAAGGCTGCCGGCCCCGGGTTCGGGCGTGGCGCGCAGCCCATTGTCGCGCGCTTTGCGGCTTGCCTTGTGCCTTGAGGCGAAATTATCCGCGCGAGCGCCAGTCCTCAAGGAGATGGCGGCGCAGCACCAAAAACAAAAGGCCTCCCGTTACGGAGGCCGGCATTCGACGCTTTAAGCGTCGTCCGATTCGCGCAGGCTGTCTGCGCGCGTTTGCGCGGCGGTGAAATCAAGGTCGCCCGAGTAGATCGCGCGGCCGCAAATCACGCCTTCCACGCCTTCGTCCTCGACTTCGCACAGTGCGTCGATGTCGCCGAGGTTGGAAAGACCGCCGCTCGCGATGATCGGAATCTTTACCGCCCGCGCGAGGCGCACCGTCGCTTCGATGTTGATGCCCTGAAGCATGCCGTCACGGCCAATGTCGGTGTAGATGATCGATTCGACGCCGTAGTCCTCGAACTTGCGCGCGAGATCCACGACTTCGTGGCCCGTGAGCTTGCTCCAGCCGTCGGTCGCGACTTTGCCGTCCTTCGCGTCGAGGCCGACGATGATATGGCCCCCGAATGCGGTGCACGCCTCCTGAAGGAAGCCCGGATTTTTCACGGCGGCGGTGCCGATGATCACATAGGACAGGCCGTCGTCGAGATAACGCTCGATGGTGTCGAGGTCGCGGATGCCGCCGCCAAGCTGCACGGGGATCTCGTCGCCGACTTCGCGGATGATCTCGCGAATCGCGTCTTCGTTCTTCGGCTTGCCGGCGAACGCGCCGTTCAGGTCGACGAGGTGCAGACGCCGCGCGCCGCGCTCGACCCAGTGTCGGGCCATAGCCGCCGGTTCCTCGGAGAAAATCGTCGCCTGGTCCATATCGCCTTGTTTGAGGCGCACGCAGTGACCGTCTTTGAGATCGATGGCCGGAATCAGCAGCATAGCTTCGGGTGTGTCTGGGAATGAGGTTGGAATCTGGCGACGCCGGCGGAAAAAAGGCCCGATCCGACGCCGTTTCGCTAGTTTAGTACAACTCTTTCGGCAGCCTTGCTGACGCAAATCGTATGCCGCGGCGCTCGTGCGCAACGACGGCTGCGCGCGTCAGTGCCGCAGGAAATCAGGGGTTCCAGTGGACAAAGTTGCGATAGACGCGCAAGCCCGCAGCGGCGCTCTTTTCCGGGTGGAATTGGGTGGCAAAGATGTTATCCCGCGCCACTGCCGAGGTAAAGGCCGCGCCGTACGGCGTTTCGCCCACGGTGTGCGCCGCATCCGCCGGAATCACATAGTAGCTGTGCACGAAGTAAAAGAAGCTTTCGTCGGGCACACCGTCCCACAGGGCGTGCGCGCGCGCCTGACGCACACGGTTCCAGCCCATTTGCGGGACCTTGAAGCGCGAACCGTCGTCCTGCAACTGGCCTTCGAGATCGAAGCGCACGACCTTGCCGGGCAGCAGGCCCAGGCCCTTCGTGTCGCCTTCCGCGCTCCAGTCGAACAGCATTTGCTCGCCCACGCACACACCCATGAGCGGCTTCGTGCGCGAGGCTTCGAGCACGGCGTCCTGCAGGCCCGACTCCGCCAGGCTGCGCATGCAGTCGGGCATCGCGCCCTGACCCGGCAGCACCACGCGATCGGCCGCGCGGATAGCTTCGGGACGCTCGACGATAGCCACGTCCGCTTCCGGTGCAGCCTGCCTCAGCGCTTGGGCCACCGAACGCAGGTTGCCCATCCCATAATCCACAATCGCAATTGAAGTTTTCATCTCGAATCCGGCCTGCTCATCAGGCCCTGCCCTTGGCTGTGTAGGCGCCTGTGCGCCGCGATATGCTGATCTGCCTTCGAAGCCGTCAATGTACGCCAGTCGGCGCGCGCAAGCCCATAAGCCGAATGGCTAATGTGGCGCGCATGCTGCATGCTCGCGACGGCCCCGGCGCGGCGCGCTCGAAGTCCTGAGCGCACCGTCCGCGCTGCGCGGCCCGCCTTCTTCGATTACGGGCGTCGCTTAGAGGCTGCCCTTCGTCGACGGAATCTTGCCCGCCTGACGTTCGTCCAGTTCGGCGGCCTGCCGCAGTGCGCGGCCAAATGCCTTGAACACGGTTTCCATCTGATGGTGCGCGTTGAGTCCGCGCAGATTGTCGATGTGCAGCGTCACGCCGGCGTGGTTCACGAAGCCGCGGAAGAACTCAATCGACAGGTCGACGTCGAACGTGCCGATGCGCGCGCGCGTGAACGGCACATGGAATTCGAGGCCCGGACGGCCCGAGAAGTCGATCACGACGCGTGAGAGCGCTTCGTCGAGCGGCACATAGGCGTGGCCGTAGCGGCGAATGCCCTTCTTGTCGCCAATGGCCTGCGCCACCGCCTGGCCGAGCGTGATGCCGACGTCTTCCACCGTATGGTGGTCGTCGATATGCGTGTCGCCATGCGCCTCGACCTCCAGATCGATCAGACCGTGTCGAGCGATCTGATCGAGCATATGGTCGAGAAACGGCACGCCGGTCGCGAGCTTTTGCTCGCCGGTGCCGTCCAGATTGAGTTTCACGCGGATTTGCGTTTCGCTGGTGTTGCGAACGACTTGCGCGACGCGCATGGCAATATCCTTCAAACAGCCCGTAACAGGAGAGTGGGAGAACGAAGCTTCGGCTTAACGGAGCACGAGCTTCAGGGCAGCGAGCAATTGCGCGTTTTCGTCGGGGGTGCCAACGGTCAGGCGCACACAGTTCGCAAGCAATGGGTGCATTTTACCCACGTTTTTGATCAGAATCCGGGCAGACAGCAGCGTGTCAAAAACCGCTGCCGCGTCGGGCACGCGCACGAGCAGGAAATTTCCCGCGCTTTCGAACACCTGGGCACCCGGCAGCTTCGCCACTTCGGCCGCGAGCGTTGTCCGCTCCGCGCGCAGTTGCGCGGCCTGCGCGTCGAGCACATCGACGTGGTCGAGCAGTAGATCCGCGGCCGCCTGCGTGAGGACGTTCACGTTATACGGCGGACGCACCTTGTCGAACTCGTTGAGCCACGTCGGACGCCCGGCCAGATAGCCGAGGCGTATGCCTGCGAGCCCGAGCTTCGACATCGTGCGCATCACGACCACATTGTCGAACTCGCCCGCGCGCGGCATCCAGCTCTGCATCGCGAACGGCTGGTAGGCCTCGTCGATCACCACGAGGCTTTTCGCCGCCGCAGCTGCCGCGATCACGCGCTCGATGTCGGCGTCGTCGAACAGCGTGCCCGTGGGGTTGTTCGGGTACGCCAGCCAGATCACAGCCGGCGAGTGCTCGGCGATGGCCGCGAGCGTCGCCTCGAGGTCGAGCGTGAAGTCGGTCTTGAGCGGCACGCCGACGAACTCCACCTGCGCGAACTTCGCCGACATCGCATACATGACGAAGCCCGGCACCGGCGCGAGCACCTTTGCGCCCGGCTTCGCGCATGCCATGGTGACCATGCTGATGATCTCGTCCGAGCCGTTGCCGAGCAGGACGTCGCAGTCGGCCGGCACGCGCATGACCTGCTTGAGCTTCGCGATCAGCGCTTCGGGGCGCGGCGCGGGATAGCGGTTGAGCGCGACTGCCGCAAGGCGTTCGCCTAGTTGGGCGACCAGGTCGGCGGGCAGTGCAAACGGGTTTTCCATGGCATCGAGCTTCACGAAACCGGAAGCGTCGGGCACGGGGTAGCTCGTCATCGCGAGCACGTCGCGACGGATGATGTCTTGTGGTGTCGTCATGTCGAAAGGCGGCTCGCGAAAAGCGGGGCCGCCAGCACGGGCAGCTCGGCGAGCCGGCCGCCCTGGTTATCGTCGTGGTCTCTGCTGTGCGTGGGTCACACTGCGGGTCAAAATACTGCACCCGCGCACTTGCGGGGCTTGCCGTCGCGCAACGTCTCCGTGCTGCGCGGCCGCTCATTCAACGTGTTTGCTGCAAGTTGCGAGGCGTGCTTTACATCTGCTTCATGCGAAATTCGGCACTGCGCGCGTGGGCTTGCAGGCCTTCGCCATAGGCAAGCTCGGCCGCGATCTCGCCGAGCGTTTGCGCGCCTTCCGCGCTCACCTCGATGAGGCTCGAACGCTTGATGAAATCATAGACGCCGAGCGGCGAGGAGAAACGTGCGGTACGAGACGTAGGCAGCACGTGATTCGGCCCCGCGCAGTAGTCGCCGAGGCTTTCGCTCGTGTAGCGGCCAAGGAAGATCGCGCCTGCGTGGCGGATTTCGGCGCCCCACTTCTGAGGCTCCAGCGCCGAGATTTCGAGGTGCTCCGGCGCGATCTCGTTGGCGATGGCGCAAGCCTCTGCCATGTCGCGCACCTTCACGAGCGCGCCGCGGTTCGTGAGCGACGTGGCAATGACTTCGGCGCGCGGCATGGCGGGCAGGAGTTCGTCGATGGCATCTTCCACGCGCTTGATGAAGCCCTGGTCCGGGCACAGCAAGATGGACTGCGCGAGTTCGTCGTGCTCGGCCTGCGAGAACAGGTCCATGGCCACCCAGCGCGGATCGGTCGTGCCGTCGCAGATCACGAGGATTTCCGAAGGGCCCGCGATCATGTCGATGCCGACCGTGCCGAACACGCGGCGCTTGGCCGAAGCGACGTAGGCGTTGCCCGGCCCGCAGATCTTGTCGACAGGCGGAATCGTGTTCGTGCCGTACGCGAGCGCGGCCACGGCCTGCGCACCGCCGATCGTGAATACGCGATCGACGCCGCCGAGCAGCGCCGCTGCCAGCACGAGCGGGTTCTTCACGCCGTCGGGCGTGGGCACGACCATGATGATTTCGCGCACGCCCGCCACCCGCGCGGGAATCGCGTTCATCAGCACGGACGACGGATACGCGGCCTTGCCGCCAGGCACATAAAGGCCCACGCGGTCGAGCGGCGTGACCTTCTGGCCGAGCACCGTGCCGTCGGCTTCGGTGTATTGCCAGCTATGCGAGCCGCACTCGATGCGCTGCTTCTCGTGGTAGCCGCGCACGCGCGCCGCCGCCGCTTCGAGCGCCGCGCGCCGCTTGGGCTCAAGGCTCTCCAACGCCGCTTCGAGTTCGGAAAACGGCAGTTCGAGCGCAGCGACGCTCGTGGCGCCAAGGCGGTCGAAGCGGTTCGTGTAGTCGAGCACGGCGGCGTCGCCGCGCGCCTTCACGTCGGCGAGAATTTGCGCGACGGAGCGCTCGATGGCCTCGTCCTCGCTCGCCTCGAAGGCGAGCACCGCGTGCAGCGACTTCTTGAAGCCTTCGGCGCTGGAATCGAGTTTGCGCATCGTGATAGCCATGCTGGTATCCATCCGTTACGTTGTGCGCGCCACGCCTTTTGAGATGCGCTGCGCGCAAGGCGGCGCGTCATTGCGCCTGCCCTTTGCTACGACTCCGTCAGCCTGTACAGACTGACTTATCAGGCCGAGTGTTGGGTCGACTGCGCGCCGCGCGACGCGCGTTCGAACGCGTCGATGATGGGCCGCAGCGCGGCGCGCTTGAGCTTGAGCGCCGCCTGATTCACGACGAGGCGCGACGAGATCTCCATGATCTCTTCCACCTCGACCAGATTGTTCGCGCGCAGCGTGCCGCCCGTGCTGACGAGGTCGACGATCGCATCCGCGAGACCCACGAGCGGCGCGAGCTCCATCGAGCCGTACAGCTTGATGAGGTCGACGTGCACGCCCTTGGCCGCGAAGTGCTGGCGCGCGGCTTCCGTGTACTTGGTCGCCACACGCAGGCGCGCACCCTGGCGCACCGCATTCGCGTAATCGAAACCGCCCTTCACGGCCACCGAAAGACGGCAGCGCGCGATGTCGAGATCGATCGGCTGATACAGGCCGCCGCCGCCGTGCTCGTTGAGCACGTCCTTGCCCGCCACGCCGAAGTCGGCCGCGCCGTACTCCACGTAGGTGGGCACGTCGGTGGCGCGTACGATGATGACGCGCAGATTCGGGTCGGTGGTCGGCAGGATCAGCTTGCGCGAGGTTTCGGGGTCTTCGGTCACATGCACGCCGGCCGCGGCGAGAAGCGGCATCGTCTCTTCGAAGATGCGGCCCTTCGAGAGCGCAAGCGTCAGCGGCGCGCTGGCTGCGGCCGCTGGCGTGGGCTTGGACTCGACCGTGCTCATGCCGCACTCCCCTTGATCCGCTTCACGTTCGCGCCGATCTTCGTGAGCTTCGCTTCCATGCGGTCGTAGCCGCGGTCGAGGTGATAGATGCGGTCGATCAGCGTTTCGCCGTCGGCGCACAGGCCCGCGATCACGAGGCTCGCCGATGCGCGCAAGTCGGTTGCCATCACCTTCGCGCCCGAGAGCTTTTCGACGCCAGCGATGAGCGCCGTCTTGCCGTCGATCGTGATGTGAGCCCCGAGGCGGTTCAGTTCCTGCACGTGCATGAAGCGGTTTTCGAAAATATTTTCGACCACTTGCGAGGTGCCGTCCGCGATCGTGTTGAGCGCCATGAACTGCGCCTGCATGTCGGTCGGGAACGCCGGGTATTCGGAAGTGCGCACGTTCACGGCGCGCGCGCGCTCGTGCATGCGCACGCGCATCCAGTCGTCGCCCTCTTCTATCGTCACGCCCGCTTCGCGCAGCTTGTCGGTGACGGCATCGAGAATGTGCGGACGCACATGACGCAGCGTGACGTCGCCGCCCGCGGCCGCTACCGCGCACAGGAACGTGCCCGCTTCGATACGGTCGGGAATGACGGTGTGGTGCGCGCCATGGAGTTTGTCCACGCCCTGAATGACGAGGCGGTCCGTGCCGATGCCTTCGATCTTCGCGCCCATCGCCACGAGCAGATGCGCGAGGTCACCCACTTCCGGTTCGCGCGCGGCGTTCTCGATCACCGTCTCGCCCTCGGCGAGCACGGCGGCCATCAGCAGGTTTTCCGTGCCGGTGACCGTAATCATGTCGGTGACGATGCGCGCGCCCTTCAGGCGCTTCGCGCGGGCTTCGATAAAGCCGTGCTCGATGTTGATCTCGGCGCCCATCGCCTGCAGGCCCTTGATGTGCTGGTCCACGGGGCGCGCGCCGATCGCGCAGCCGCCCGGCAGCGACACCTTCGCCTCGCCAAAGCGCGCGACGAGCGGCCCGAGCACGAGGATCGAGGCGCGCATGGTCTTCACGAGTTCGTACGGCGCCACGAGGTTGTTCACCCTCGAAGCGTCGAGTTGCACGCGGTGGCCGTCCTGCTCGGTGCGCACGCCCATCTGGTTAAGCAGCTTGAGCGTGGTGCGCACGTCCTGAAGGTCAGGCACGTTGTCGAGGTGAACGGGCTCGGCGCTCAGAAGACCTGCGCAGAGAATGGGCAGCGCCGCATTCTTCGCACCGGAAACGACCACTTCCCCTGCGAGCTTCTGCCCGCCGACGATGACGAGTTTATCCATGCCTGAGGTTTCCTGATCGGTGCGGCCGGCTTGCTGGGTCGCTTGATGTTGAGCTGCGCCGCTCGCGGCGGCGTCTTTGTCCTGGGTAATTCGCACTGAGATTCCAGATTATGCGTTCTGCCATTCGGCGGGCGTGAGCGTCTTCATGCTGAGCGCGTGGATTTCCTCGCGCATGCGGTCGCCGAGCGCCGCGTAGACGAGCTGATGGCGCTGGATCAAGCGCTTGCCGTCGAATGCTGAGGAGACGATCGTCGCGAAGAAATGCTGGCCATCGCCTTCGACTTCGAGGTGCTCGCACGCGAGCCCTGCCGAGATGTACTGCTTGATCTGTTCCGGAGTCGGCAACATGAGTATGGCTCCTGCTTAGTGACGCAGCTTGTACCCGCTCGCAAGCAAACGCATGGCGAGCGTGGCAAGCGCCACGAAAAACACGAAAACGATCGAAAGGCTCACGAGCGGGTTGATGTCGGACAGGCCGAAGAACCCAAAGCGAAAGCCATCGATCATGTAGAAGAACGGATTGAGCCGCGACACCTCGCGCCACAGGGGCGGCAGCGTATGCGTCGAATAAAACACGCCCGAAAGAAACGTGAGCGGCATGATGAGAAAGTTCTGAAACGCCGCGAGCTGGTCGAACTTCTCCGCCCAGATCCCGGCGATCAGGCCGAGCGTGCCGAGAATCGCGGAGCCGAGCACCGCAAAAGCGATGATGTAGAACGGCGCGGCGAAGCTCATCGGAATGAACCAGATCGTCACGACGAACACGCCCGCGCCAACGGCGAGGCCGCGCACGATCGAGGCGAGCACGTAGGCTCCAAACATCTCCCATGCGGCGAGCGGCGGCAATAGAACAAATACGAGATTGCCCGTGATCTTCGACTGGATCAACGACGACGAGCTATTCGCAAAGGCGTTCTGCAGCACGCTCATCATCACGAGGCCGGGAATCAGGAAGCTCGTGTACTCCACGCCCGGGTACACCTCCACGTGGCCGCGCAGCGCGTGTCCGAAGATCGTGAGATAGAGGAGCGCGGTAATGACCGGTGCGAGCACGGTCTGGAAAGCGACCTTCCAGAAACGCAGCACTTCCTTGTAGAACAGCGTACGGAAACCGCTCATGCGAGACCCTCGACCACGTCAGGACTGTTCATCACCTGCACGAAGACATCCTCCAGATCGGCCTTGCGCACTTCCACTTCTTCAAGCTTGCAGCCGTTCGCGCGGCACTTGGCAAGAATGCGCTCCACGTCGTCGTAACTCGCGAGGCGCAGCAGATGCTGGTGTGCGCCGGCGTTGGAAGGATCGACTTCGAGCGCGCGCAGATCGCTCGGCAGCACGCCTTCCGAGAAGCGCAGGAAGAGTTGCGTGCCCGCGAAGCGCTGCAGCAGCGCAGTCGTGCGCTCGAGCGCGACCATCTCGCCGCGCCGCAGCATGGCGATGCGGTCGCACAACTGCTCGGCTTCTTCGAGATAGTGCGTGGTGAGCACGATGGTGTGCCCTTCGCGGTTCAGGCGCGCGATGAACTTCCAGAGCGTCTGGCGCAGTTCCACGTCCACGCCGGCGGTGGGCTCGTCGAGCACGATCACCGGCGGACGGTGCACGAGCGCTTGCGCCACGAGCACGCGGCGTTTCATTCCGCCTGACAGCGCGCGCATGTTCACGTCGGCTTTCTCGGTGAGGTCGAGATTGGCCATGACTTCGTCGATCCACGCGTCGTTATTGCGCAGACCGAAGTAGCCGGACTGGATGCGAAGCGTCTCGCGCACGGTGAAGAACGGATCGAACACCAATTCCTGAGGCACAACACCCAGGTTGCGGCGCGCGTTGCGGTAGTCGGTGACGACATCGTGACCGCGCACGGCGATCGAGCCCTCGTCCGCGCGCGCGAGGCCGGCAAGTATGCTGATGAGCGTCGTCTTGCCCGCGCCGTTCGGGCCGAGCAGCCCGAAGAACTCGCCGTCTTCGACCGTGAAGCTGACGCCCTTGAGCGCCTGAAGCGACTTGTAGCGCTTCTTGACGTTACGGATTTCTATGGCTGGCATGACTAATACGCCGCCCGTTTGAGAACGGCGCGGCTAAAGAGAGCATCAATGCTGCGGGGAAGACCGGAATTGGGGACGGCTTACGGCGCCGGCTTTGCTGTCTCGGTGCACGCTTTTTACCTACCAAGCGGTGCTTTTTGCGCCGAGGCAGCGCCCAAAAAACGGTTGATTATAGGCCAAGTCGGAAAGCGCGGCCTGGCCTTGGAGGGGGAACTGCGTCGCTCCGGCAGTGCGGCGGCAGTGCTGCGTTAGCCGCTCGAACGCAATCGTTCGGCCAGGCGACGCGGGTCAATGTCGCTCGTTGAGGAGCGAATCGACGCCGTAGGCGCGCGCGAGAGAGGCGAGCGCGGGAGGCAAATTGAGCACGGCGAGGGGAGCGCCGCGTTCACGCGCGGCACGCTGCCAGGCGATCAGCACGGCGAGTGCCGATGAATCGAACTGGGTGAGCGCGCCGCAGTCCACGGCGGTTGCGCCCGCCGAGATCTGCGCGAACCCGGCCGAGAGCGTGGCCTTCGCGCTCTCGTGGGTCAGGTTTGCGCCGGTGGCGAAACGCTCGCTCACGAGGTCGCCTTGCCCGATGCGAGTTGCTGGTTACGCTGCGTGAGGAACTGGATCAGGCCGTCCACGCCGCCTTGCTGAATCTTTTCCTGGAACTGCTGCTGGTACGCCTGGATGAGCCACGCGCCAAGCACGTTGATGTCATACACGCGCCAGCCTTGCGGCGTCTTGTAGAGGCGATAGTCGAGCTCGATCGGCTGGCCGCCGTTCACGACCGTCGAACGGACCACGACGTCGGTGTCGTCCGGGTTCGCGCGGAACGGCTTGTACTGGATCTGCTGGTCGCGCACCTGGGCGAGCGCGCCCGAGTACGTACGGATGAGCAGCGTCTTGAACTGCTCGATGACCTGTTGCTGCTGCTCCGGCGTGGCCGTGCGCCAGTTGCGGCCCATCGCGAGCTGCGTGGTGCGGCGGAAATCGGTATACGGCAGGATCTTTTCGTTCACGAGCTGCGTGATCTTGCTGATGTCGCCCGACTGGATGGTCTTGTCACCTTTGATCTGGCTCATGACCTGCTGCGTGACCGTCTGGACCATCGCGTCGGGATTGCTGGTGTCTACCGTCTGGGCGAACGCGCCGCCGGCAAACGAAAGAAACATGGCGAAAAACGGGTACAGAAAGAATTTTTTCATATCCAGTCCTGCTAGTTGGGGGACATCGCCCCGTTGGAGCCAACGATAGCACGCGAGTTCTATCTCGCTATGTCAAAAACTGCCAGCAAAGTGCGACAAGCGTTTCTGCTTGTTACGTCAGACGTTTATGCCAGACGAACGCGGCGGCGAGGCGTTGCGCCACGCCGCCGCGGCGCTCAATGCAGCCGCAGCATGCTCGGGAAGCCGATGCGGGCCGGAGGGATCATCTGGTCGCCCGGCACGGTGGTTTCCGAGGCCCCCACCGGCGCCGCGGCGCCGGCCGGACCTTCCAGCGTGGCCGGAGCGGTCGTTTCGCCGTTGGGGGAGGCGGGCGCCATGCTGGCCGCGTTCGGCGTAGCCGCACGCACGGCGCCCGAAGCGGGGACCGCTGCACCGGCGGCAGCACCAGGCGCCGCGCCTTCGTCGGTGTCGTCGTACTTCGGCAGCGGCGCGCCATCGCCGTAGTCCGGCAGATTGTTGTCAGACGCGCGGCCATCCGAAAGCAGATAGCGGCGGCGCTGCAAGTAGGCGTTTCGGATGAACGAGTACTTGTCGATCGCCGCGCCTTCGAGCAGGTCGCTCGCGCCCAGCAGGTTGGCGCGCGTGCTCACTACGTTCAGGCCATAAAGGCCCCACGAGAGCGCGGCCGGATCCACATAGGTAAGCGGATTGATGAAGTAGTTGGGCACGAGGGCCACGCCGTCACGCACCGTGCTCGGGCCGAACAGCGGCAGCACGAGGTACGGGCCGGGCGGCACGCCATAGTGACCGAGTGTGAGACCGAAGTCCTGGTTGTGCTTGGGCAGCTTCGCGAGCGTCGCGACGTCGAAGAGGCCACCCAGGCCGAAGACCGTGTTGATCACGATCCGCATGATGTCCTCGACACCATCGGCGATCTTCAGCTGCAGGAAGTTGTTCGCGGCGTTGTAGACGTCGCCGATGTTCGCGAAGAAGTTCGTCACGCTGTCGCGCACGGGCTGCGGCGTCACCTTCACGTAGCCCTGCGCCACCGGCTTGAGCGCGTACGTGTCGACCTTGTCGTTGAACGTGTATACCGTGCGGTTGAACCCTTCCCACGGATCGTCCTTCGACGGCGTCTGCACCGTCGAACAGCCCCCGAGTGCAAGCGCTGCGACGCCGAGCGTAACGGCGCGCATGCGTATGGTCGTCATTCTGTTTCTCCTTCTTATTGGGCCGCCGAAGCCGCCGGCGCCGGTGCCAGCGCAGGGGCCTGAGCCGGTGCGGGCGCGGGTGCCGCAGCAGGCGCCGCATCCGTGCTCGCGCCGCTGGACGGCTTGGCGGCGCCCGAGTCGGCCGCCTTGCTATAGAGGAACTGGCCGATCAGGTTTTCGAGCACGATGGCCGACTGCGTCATCGAGATGGTGTCGCCGGCCTTGAGCATTTCCGTGTCGCCACCCGGCTCGAGTCCGATGTACTGCTCGCCGAGCAGGCCGGACGTCAGGATCTTCGCCGATGTGTCCTTCGGAAACTGGTACTGCTGGTCGAGGTTGATCGTCACCAGCGCCTGATAGGTGTTGGAGTCGAAGCCGATCGAGGCCACGCGGCCCACGGTCACGCCAGCGCTCTTCACCGGCGCACGCGGCTTGAGGCCGCCGATATTGTCGAACTTGAGCTTCACCGGGTAGGTGGACTGGAACGACAGCGAACTCATGTTGCCGGCCTTCAGCGCAAGGAACAGCAGCGCGATAAAGCCCAGCACCACAAACAGGCCGACCCAAAAGTCGAGAGCATTCTTTTTCATCGTCATCCCAATGAGAATCCGTTGCGGCGACGCTCATACGCGCGCCGCGCGGCCGGGTCATTGCCCGGCGTCTTTAGCTGAACATCAGCGCGGTGAGCAGGAAGTCGAGGCCGAGCACCGCGAGCGACGCGTACACGACTGTCTTCGTGGTCGCGCGCGACACGCCTTCGGGCGTGGGCTTCGCTTCATAGCCCTGATAGAGCGCGGTGAACGTCACGGCGAAGCCGAACACGATGCTCTTCATTACACCGTTGCCTACGTCTGTCCAGACGTCCACGCCGCCCTGCATTTGCGACCAGAACGCGCCGGCGTCCACGCCGATCAGCAGCACGCCCACCACGTAGCCGCCCAGAATGCCGACCGCGCTGAAGATGGCCGCGAGGATCGGCATGGCGATCACGCCCGCCCACATGCGCGGCGCGATCACGACGCGCACGGGGTCCACGGCCATCATTTCCATGGCCGTGAGCTGCTCGCCCGCTTTCATGAGGCCGATCTCGGCCGTGAGCGACGTGCCCGCGCGGCCCGCGAACAACAGCGCGGTGACGACGGGCCCGAGCTCGCGCACGAGCGAGAGCGCGACCAGCAGCCCAAGCGCCTGCTCGGAGCCGTAGCGGTTGAGCGTGTAGTAACCCTGCAGGCCGAGCACGAAGCCTACGAACAGGCCTGACACCGCAATGATCAACAGCGAATAATTACCGACGAAGTGGATCTGCTTCGTGACAAGGCGCGGCCGGCGCAGCAGCGGGAAGAATTCGAGGACGAGGCGCACGAAAAAGCGCGTGGCGTGCCCCGCGCGCGCGATCGTTTCGAGCACCGTGCGCCCGATCGAGCTGATGGCGCCGATCATGAACGGCCTCCGCCGATGCCGAAGTCCGCTGCGAGCGGCTGGTTCGATGGGTAGTGGAACCGGAACGGGCCGTCCGGCGCGCCGTCGATGAACTGGCGCACGATCGGATCGGTCGAGGCGCGCAGTTCGTCGGGCGAACCCTGTGCCTGCACGCGCCCGTTCGCGACGAAATACACGTAGTCGGCGATCGCGAACGACTCGGGCACGTCGTGCGTGACGAGGATCGAGGTCGCGCCGAGCGCGTCATTGAGCGTGCGGATGAGGTTCGCGGTGATGCCGAGCGAAATCGGGTCGAGACCCGCGAACGGCTCGTCGTACATCATGAGTTCGGGGTCGAGCGCGATGGCGCGCGCGAGCGCGACGCGGCGCGCCATGCCGCCCGAGATTTCCGACGGCGCGAGGTCGCGCGCTCCGCGCAGGCCGACAGCGTTGAGCTTCATGAGCACGAGGTCGCGGATCAACTCTTCGGGAAGATCGGTGTGCTCGCGCAGGGCGAAGGCAACGTTCTCGAATACCGACATGTCGGTGAAGAGCGCGCCGAACTGGAAGAGCATGCCCATCTTCCGTCGCAGGGCGTAGAGGCCTTCGCGCGATTGCGCACCGACGTCCTGGCCACCGAACAGCACCTGGCCGCGCTGGGCGCGAACGAGGCCGCCGATCAAGCGCAGCACTGTCGTTTTTCCGCCACCGGAGCCGCCCATGACTGCCACTACCTGACCGCGCGGAAAGCGCATGTTCAGGCCGGACAGGACGAGCCGGTCCCCGTAGCCGAAGTCGACGTCGCGCAGCTCCAGTAGGGTCTCAGAGGTTGAGGGCACGTGGCTGACAGTCCATTTACACGAAGGCGGGATTATAGGGCCATCGTGGAAAACCTGCCGTGACGCCCCTTGTCCCTTTGATGTAGGCCACAGTCGCCCGCTGCTGCGGGTTGCGGCCCCTCGGCCTCGGGTCGCGCATGCGGCGCAGCCCGAGGCCAGGGCGGACCATTATTGCGTAAACGCGTTGCGCAATGCAGCAACCGCGGCAGCCGGTTCGGCCGCCTCGGTCACGGCGCGCACCACCGCCGCGCTACCCGCGCCCGTGGCGAGCACTTCGGGCAGCACATTGCCGTCGATGCCGCCGATCGCCACCATCGGCACGACGCCGTCGAGCAGCTTCACGTAGCGGGCGAGACGCGCGAGCCCCTGGGGCGCCGTGGGCATCGCCTTGGTCGTGGTGGCGAAGACGGCGCCGCACGCGAGGTAGCTCGGACGGAAATGGAGCGCCGTGAGCATTTCGAAGTAGCCGTGCGTGGAGAGGCCAAGACGAACGCCTGCCGCCGCGATCGCGCCGAGGTCGGCTTCGCGCAGGTCTTCCTGGCCGAGGTGCACGCCGTACGCGCCGGCCGCGACAGCCTCCTGCCAGTGATCGTTGATGAAAAGCTGCGCGTCGTGCTTACGGCCCGCCGCGACGCAGCGTTCGATTTCGTTCGTGAGCGCCGGCGATTTCGGTTGCTTGCTGCGCAACTGCACCGTCTTCACGCCGTAGTCGAGCACACGCTCGACCCAGTCGGCCGTGGGCAGCACCGGATACAGGCCAAGCTTCGCGGGGCACGGCGTGAACGGCTGCGCAGGCGCAGCAGGCAGGCCCAGCACGCGCGGGAATCGTTTGATGTCGACGGGCCAGGCGTCGGTTTGCTGCTCGTCGCCGTCGCGCCAGGCAAGCGCGAGCACGAGTGCGTCGTGCGGATCGAAGCCGCAGTCGAGGAACGCCGCGAGTGCGGGGATCCAGTCTTCCGCCAGCTCGCCTTCGAGCGCGTAACGCTCGCCGCCCAAATGCAGTGTGGCGCGTGCGGCCTTCGGGTTCTCGCCGGCGGCTTCGATCACGCCCGCGCCGTCTGTCATCCAGCGCGCGATGTTGGCCAGATGCGGCGCCGCGTCGGTGACGATGATGAGATCGCCGCCGTTCGGCGCGTCAGGCGGCGTGAGACAGATGCGCCACGGCGCGTGCGTGGGCTGCCAGTCGCCCAGGCGTGCGCGGATGCGCTCCGCCGTTTCGGTGAGTTCGTCGGCGGGCGGCCAGAACAGTTCGCGGTCCTGCAGTCGCAGCGTTTCAGTCATCGCTTGTCTCCATCCTGGTGCCAGAACGGCATGCCGACCACGGGCGTGCTCGCTACGGCCGCCTCGCGCTCGGCCATCGGCCCGGCGAGATACGCGGCGCGCCCTGCCTCGACGCCCAGCGCGAACGCGCGCGCCATCGCCTCGGGGTGCGTGGCCTGCGAAACGGCCGTGTTGAGCAGCACGCCGTCGAAGCCCCACTCCATCACCTGGCAAGCATGCGACGGTACGCCGAGCCCCGCATCGACGATGAGCGGCACATCGGGCAAGCGCTCGCGCAGCACGCGCAGGCCGTACGGATTGATCACGCCCTTGCCGGTGCCGATCGGCGCGCCCCATGGCATGAGCGCTTCGCATCCTGCGTCGAGCAGACGCCGGCCGATCACGAGGTCCTCGGTGCAATACGGCAGCACCTTGAAGCCGTCCTTCACGAGGCGCGAGGCGGCCTCGATCAGGCCGACCGGGTCGGGCTGCAGCGTGTAGTCGTCGCCGATCAGTTCGAGCTTGATCCAGTCGGTTTCGAAGACTTCGCGCGCCATGTGCGCGGTCGTGACCGCCTCGTTGACGGTGAGGCAGCCAGCCGTGTTCGGCAAGAGCGGCACGCCGTGGCGCTTGAGCAGGTCGAAAAAGCCCGCTTCGGCGGTGCCCTCGTTCATCTGGCGGCGCAGCGCGACGGTGATCATGCCGGGGCGCGCGGCCGCCATCGAGTCGGCGAGCGACTGCAGCGACGGATAGCGCGACGTGCCGAGCAGCACGCGGCTCGAGAAGGTCTCGCCGTAGAGCGTGAGCGCGTCGGCGGTGGGAGTGGTGGTCATGGGTTGGAATCCTTGGGCGGTGTCGTGAAAGCGCTCATCACCTGTGCAATCTGTGCATTGGGCGGCGACGCGCGACCGGCGGCTTGGGCGAGCGAGGCTCAGCCTCCGGCCACGGGGCTCACGACGTCGAGGCGGTCGCCCGCCTGGAGCGAGCGCGCGCCATGCTGGGCGCGCGCCACGAAATCGCCGTTCAGCGCGACGGCGAACGGCGGACGCGCGCCAAATGCGGCAAGCGCATCGGCGACAGTCGCGCCTTCGGGCAGCGCGATCGGCTTCTGGTTGATATGAATGTCCATGGCAAATACGTTCTCAGACTACGGTTCGTTTCTGGTGATGCTTCAGGCCGGCTCGTGCGCGCCCTGCGCGTGCAGCATCTCGCCCCAGCGCGACGCGCGGCGCAGCGACTCGAAGGAATCGGCGTCGTTCACGCGCCCATCGAGCAGCGCTTGCGCGATGCGCGCGGCTTCGTCGGCGACTTCCGGCGCGATCATGAAGCCATGCCTGTAGAGGCCGTTCACGCGCAGCGTGGTCTTGCCGTCCCAAATGAGCGCCGGGCGGTGGTCGGGCAGCGTCGGGCGGCACTGCGTGTTCAACTCGAGGATGCGCGCCTCGCCGAACGCCGGATGCACCGCAAACGCCGCGCTCAGCAATTCGAGCGCCGAGCGCACGCTCACGGGCGAACGGTCCTCCCCTTCGATCTCGGTGGCGCCGATCACGAAGACGTCGTTTTCCTTGGGCGCGATATACAGCGGATAGCGCGGATGCAGGAGCCTCACGGGGCGCGTGAGCGTGATGCCCGGCGCGTGCACGCGCGCGACTTCGCCGCGAATGCCGCGCAAACCCGGCAGCGCAGATTTGGCGCCCAGGCCGCGACAGTCGATCGTCACGCGCGCGGGCGGCGGGTTGGCTTCGTCGACCGTGGTGTGCCAGTGGGTTTCCACGCCGCGCGCGGCGAGCCCCGCCGCCAGCGCGACCAACGCCTGTCGATTGTCGAGCTGGCCCTCGCCTTCGAGCAGCCAGCCGCGCGCGAAGCGCCCGGCGAGCGCCGGTTCGGCAGCGTCGAGCTGCGCGCCGGCGAGCGCGACGAAGTTCGCGTCGGCCAGAGCACGCGGCGCGTTGGCCCGCACGCGGCGCTCGAAGAGCGGGGCTTCGGTGCGATCGGCGGTATGCCAGACCACGAGCGTGCCATTGCGCTGGAAGAACACGGGCTCCGGCAACTCGGCCAGAATGCGCGGCCAGGATTCGAGTGACGCGACGCCAAGCTCGGTGATGAGCAGTTCGGCAACGGCGGCCTCCGCGAGCGGCGCGAGCATGGCCGCCGCGACCCAGGCCGCGGCCTCGCCGCCTTCGGGGCCGCCACGCTCGTAGAGCGCGACGCGATGGCCCTCGCCAGCGAGACGCCATGCGACGAGCCTGCCGCTCAAGCCGCCGCCGAGCACGGCGAAGTCGGGCACGCTGCCCGCGCTGCGGTGATGGGCGCGACTCATGACGACGCTCCGTCACGCAAGACGAACGCGATCAAAATCGGGGAACAAAGAGAATAGGCGGTCATCGTATCCTTTCCGTACGGCAGCAGCAGACGTACCCAAGGACGAAACCGGCTGGCAAGGCCGACCGTGGAGGCTATGCGGCGCAAACGGCCCATACATCCCGATAAGGAATTCGTACGAACCCATGCGCCCAAAGCGCAGCCCGGCGGGAATCCTGGCGCCCCTGCAAACACTGGGCGCTCCGGTAAGACTTTCTGGAAACTTCCCGCGCCGGTATTACCCGGATCGGGTGCGAAGGGTCTCTCTCAGCCTCAGTACGGCATGCACCGCATACCGGTGAAGCACCCCTGTTTCGTCAACGTCGATTAGACCACAAAAGGCGCGCGGCCCGCAAACCTCGGCGGAACAGCACTTGTGCTCTGGCACAATGGCCTGAACCCGCCTCTTTCGCCTCACAAGCCCGCGCGGTGAGACAATGGGCGCCACGCTACGGCGGCGCCGGCGCGCGCTTTTGTCTCCGCTTTTTGACCATTAAGACTCACTTAAGCGCCCGGCGACAGAATCGCTGAAAAAATCGCTGCACCGCTGCCGCCATGCGGCGCGCAGCGCATGCCCCCAGCGGGCAGCCACATCTTCAGGACGCACATGACCAACCAACCTGCCCGCGCCACGCCCGATCAGAACGAGCATCAGAAGATCACCGCGTGGAGCCTGATCAAGCCCTACTGGGTCTCCGAGGAACGCTGGATCGCCTGGGGGCTGCTCGTCGCGATCATCGTGATGAACCTGCTCGTCGTGTGGATCAACGTGCGGCTCAACGGCTGGAGCGCGGAGTTCTATAACGCGTTGCAGGCGAAGGACGTCAAGCGCTTCCCGCCTCTGTTGATGACCTTCACCGAACTGGCGTTCGGCTTCATCATCCTCGCGGTGTATGGCCGCTATCTGCGCCAGATGCTCGGCTTTCGCTGGCGCCAGTGGCTCACCACCCGCTTCCTGAGCGAATGGCTTGGCAAGGGCGCGTTCTACCGCATCGAGCGCGACCGCCTCGCCGATAACCCCGACCAGCGGATCAGCGACGACCTCCAGTCGTTCGCCACGACCACGCTCTCGCTCACGCTCGACCTGCTCTCCACGGTCGTCACGCTCATCTCGTTCGTCACGATCCTGTGGACGCTCGCGGGCGCGCTCACGATCACGCTGGGCGGCACGCCGCTCGCGATTCCGGGCTACATGGTCTGGGCCGCCGCGCTCTACGCCGTGTTCGGCTCGCTCGTGATCCAGAAGGTCGGCCACCCGCTCGTGTCGATCAACTACCAGCAACAAAAGGTGGAGGCGGACTTCCGCTTCGGCCTCATTCGCCTGCGCGAAAACGCCGAGCAGATCGCCCTCTACGACGGCATGGACACCGAGCGTGGCAACGCGCAAGGCCTCTTCCAGCACATCCGCGAAAACTGGTGGCGCGTGATGAAGTACACGAAGCGCCTCACCTTCGTACTGAGCTTCTACGGCCAGATCGCCATCATCTTCCCGCTCGTGGTGGCCGCGCCGCGCTACTTCGCGGGCGCCTTCACATTCGGCGTGCTGATGCAGATTTCGCAGGCGTTCGGCACCGTGAGCGATTCGTTCTCGTGGTTCATCAACAGTTACTCCACGCTGGTCGAATGGCGCGCTACCGTGAATCGTCTGCGCGAATTCGTGCGGGTGGTGCACTCGCCGCGCCTGAAGGAATCGGTCTCGCCTGCGACCGAGCACGGTGGCATCAACCTGCACTTCATCGACAACAACGAGCTCGCCACCGAGCATCTCAAGCTCTCGCTGCCCAACGGCATGCCGCTCTCCGAAGTGCGCGACATCGCCATCAAGCCGGGTTCGCGCTGGCTTGTGCGCGGCCCCTCGGGCGCGGGCAAGAGCACGCTGATACGCGCACTCGCGGGCCTCTGGCCGTTCGGCGAAGGCTCGATCGACGCGCCTGTCGATGCGCGCATGATGTTCATCCCGCAGCAGAGCTATCTGCCCATCGGCACGCTCAAGGCGGCGCTCACCTACCCCTCGCCCGCCGACGACTATAGCGACGAAGACTGCCGCGAAGCACTGCGCGCCTGCCGCCTCGACGAATATGCGGATCGTCTCGGCGAATCGGCGCACTGGTCGCGCGTGCTCTCGCCGGGCGAGCAGCAACGCCTTGCGGGCGCGCGCGTGCTGCTGCACAAACCCGACTATCTGTTCCTCGACGAAGCGACGAGCGCGCTCGACTCCGACAACGAAAGCCGTCTCTATAAGCTCTTCATGGAGCGCCTGCCGAAGGCTGCGATCGTGAGCGTCGCGCACCGCGAGTCGCTTGAGGCCTATCACCACGAAACGCTCGAGATCGCGCGTATGCCGGAAGAGCGGGTTGCCGCGTGAGCGCAAGTTCGACGCGCGTCGTGCTGATTACGGGTGCGGGCTCGGGTATCGGTGCGGCGCTCGCGCGGCGCATCGCAGCGCCGGGTGTGGCGTTGATGCTGCACGCGCGCGGCGCGGATGAGGCGTCGCGTGCCCGGCTTATGACCGTCATGGCGGACTGTGAGCAACGGGGCGCAATCTGCGCCACAACGTACGGCGATCTCGCAGAGCCCGGCCGCGCTACCGCGCTCGTCGACACCACGCTTGCGCACTTCGGCGCGCTCGACCAACTCGTCGCCAATGCCGGGCATGCGCAACGCCAAACGCTCGCCGCGCTCGACGCCACGTCGCTCGAAGGCGCATTCGCGGCCATGCCCGCCGCGTTCGCTGCACTTGTGCAACGCGCGCAGCCGGCGCTGGAGCGCTCGGCGCGCGCCCGCGTGATCGCGCTGAGTTCGTTCGTCGCGCACCGCTACCGCGCCGGCGCGCCGTTCGCCGCGACCGCAGCAGCCAAGGCCGCGCTCGAGTCGCTGGCGAAAACCGCCGCCGCGGAGCTAGCGCCGCACGGTGTGACCGTCAACTGCGTCGCGCCAGGCTATACGCGCAAGGACAAAGGCCCCACGCCAGAAAACGCTTCGGTGTGGGAGCGTGCGGCGCAGGAAACGCCGCTCGGCCAAGTGGCGAATCCCGCCGATATCGCCGAACTCATCGCGTTCCTGCTTTCAGACGCCGCGCGCCACATCACAGGCCAGGTGATCCACGTCGATGGCGGGCTCACGCTTTAGTGCTGTGCGACCCCGCGCGCGCCATCGTTCGCTTGCTATCGAACTAAACATCGGAACTAAACATCGGAACGAGACGATAGCGGGCGCCCCAAATTGCCCCTCGCCTCAGTACGGTTTCGCACCGTAAAATACGCATCCAGCACACCGGAGACGGGCGGCGTTGCACCGCGCAGCCCGTCAGCGTCGAGCGCACACGCCACCCAGGGCGTTTGCGCCAGCCGGCTCGCTTGCGCAGCACGCGCCGTTCAGCCGGCTCGTTGCGCGTACAACAAATATGGGGGAAGACACGCGATGGGCTACTTTCAATGGTTCACCGAGTTGAACGCGCGCGAGCGGCGCACGCTCTACGCGGGTTTCGGCGGCTACGCCGTCGACGCGTTCGACTTCATGATCTACTCGTTCCTGATCCCGACGCTCATCGCGACCTGGGGCATGACCAAGGGCGAGGCCGGCATGATCGCGACCAGCTCGCTGATCTCCTCGGCAATCGGCGGCTGGCTCGCCGGCATCCTCGCCGACCGCTACGGCCGCGTGCGCGTGCTCCAGTGGACCATCGCCACCTTCGCGGTCTTCACCTGCCTCTCCGGCTTCACGCATTCGTTCTGGCAACTGCTCGCCACGCGCACGCTGCAGGGCATCGGCTTTGGCGGCGAATGGACGGTCGTCACGATGATGATGGCCGAAACGATCCGTTCGCCGCAGCATCGCGCCAAGGCCGTGGGCACGGTGCAGAGCAGCTGGTCGTTCGGCTGGGGCGCGGCCGCCATCCTCTACTGGGCCTTCTTCGCCCTGCTCCCCGAGGAATACGCATGGCGCGCGTGCTTCTGGATCGGCATCGTGCCGGCGCTGTGGATTTTCTATGTGCGCCGCAATGTGAGCGACCCCGACGTGTTCGTCGCCACGCGCCGCGCACGCGAAAGCGGTGCGACGCACAGCCACTTCATGCAGATCTTCGCGCCCGCGCATCTGGCCACCACCCTGCTCGGCAGTGCGCTGTGCACCGGCATGCTCGGCGGCTACTACGCGATCACCACCTGGCTGCCCACCTACCTCAAGACGGTGCGCCACCTCTCGGTGTTCAACACGAGCGGCTATCTGATCGTGCTGATCGTCGGTTCGTTCACGGGCTATATCGTCGGCGCGATCCTCTGCGACAAGATCGGCCGGCGCGCTTCATTCATCCTGTTCGCCATCGGCTCGTTTGCGCTCGGCATGGCCTACACGATGCTGCCCATCACCGACACCGCGATGCTCTTGCTCGGCTTTCCGCTCGGCATCGTCGTGCAAGGCATTTTCGCGGGCGTGGGCGCGTATCTCTCCGAGCTCTACCCGAACGCGATCCGCGGCTCGGGCCAGGGCTTCTGCTACAACCTCGGGCGTGGCCTCGGCTCGTTTTTCCCCATTCTCGTGGGCGTGTTCGCGCAAACCACCTCGCTCGTGAAAGCGATCGGCGCGGTGGCCGGCGCGGGCTATCTGCTCGTGATCGTCGCGGCGCTGTGCCTGCCGGAGACGAAGGGCAAAGTGCTGACCGAGGAAACGCCTGTTGCTGCGGACAAGCGTCCGTCTGCGGAGTCCACTGCACGATGAGCGCGAACATGCTGCAATACCGACCGTCCCTCCCTGTTGTGCGACCGGCATGAAAACGATCGTCCTCGGCGCCGGTGTAATCGGCGTCGCTACTGCGTATTATTTGAGCGAACGAGGCTGCGACGTCACCGTCGTCGAACGGGAACCGGGCGTCGCGCTCGGCACGAGCTTCGCCAACGCCGGTGTCATCGCGCCCGGCTATGTCACGCCGTGGGCTGCGCCGGGCATGCCCGCGAAGCTCATCAAATATCTGCTCAAGCCCACCTCGCCGCTTATCTTCCGGCCCACGCTCGACGCCGCGCAGTGGCGTTGGATCGCGCGCTGGCTGCGCGAATGCGATCTCGCGCGCTTTCGCGTGAACAAGCAGCGCATGCAGCGCATCGCCTACTACAGCCGCGAGTGCCTGCACGCGTTTCGCGCCACGCACGCGTTCGAGTACGGGCGCAGCCAGGGCTATCTCCAACTCTTTCGCAGCGAGTACGACCTTGAACTCGCGCAACCGGCGCTCGGCGTGCTGCGCGATGCAGGCATCGTCTATCGCGAGCTCGATTCCGCCGCCTGCGCGCAGGTCGAGCCGGGGCTCGCCTGGTCGCGCGTGAAACCGGTGGCGGGCGTCTATCTGCCCGAAGACGAGGCCGGCGACTGCGCACGCTTCACGCGCGAGCTGCGCTCCGTGTGCGAAGCGCGCGGCGTGACGTTTCTGTTCGATACCGAGGTGCTCGCGCTCGAAGCCGCGGGCGGCAAGGTGAACGGCGTGCGCGTGCGCGCGGTGCCCGGCCGCCGCAAGGCGAACAACCGCAAGGACCGGCGCGAGCAGCGCCGCGCGCCGGCGGAGGTGCTGCGCCCGGCCGAGCGCAGCGAGCCCGCCGACGACACGCCGTACACGCTCGCGGCCGACGCCGTGGTGGTCGCGCTGGGCGTGGAGAGCGCGGCGCTGGTCGCGCCGCTTGGCGTGCGCGTGCCGCTGTATCCGGTGAAAGGCTATTCGGCCACGCTGCCCGTGGTCGATGAACAAAAGGCCCCGCGCGCCGCGCTCATGGACGAGTCGCTCAAAACGGCGATCACGCGCTTCGGTCCGTACCTGCGCGTGGCGGGCACGGCGGAGCTGGGCGACCACCGCGCGACGCTGCGCGAGCAGGCACTGCAAACGCTCATGAAGGTGCTCGACGACTGGTTCCCGCATGCGGCGACGCCTTCGTCGGCGCAATTCTGGGTGGGGCGCCGGCCCATGGTGCCGGACGGCGCGCCGCTCCTGGGCACGTCGGGCGTCGATGGCCTGTGGCTGAACGTCGGGCATGGCTCAACGGGCTGGGCGATGTCGATGGGCTCGGGCCGCGTGCTCGCCGACCTCGTCACGCAGCGCTTGCCGGAAATCGATCTCGATGGTTTGACGCTCGCGCGGTATCGTCATTAAGGCCACTAAGCGGCGGCAGGCACTCCAACGCGCGGGGGCGCCTCACTCGAGCGCAACGCTTGCCAACGCCTCGTAACGCGCGCCCTGCCTCGCGAGCGTGCTCGAATACAGCACCAGCGACTCGAAACACAACGGCGGCAGCGCTTCGCCTCCACTTGCCGCCGGCGCACCCACGGCGTCGCGCGCGAAGCGCGCGAGCGTCACGTGCGGGCGGAACGCTCGCGCGTCGAGCGGCAATCCCACATCTCCCATTAGCGAGCGCACGCGCCAGTCGAGCGCGGTGAACGCATCCGACATCGCGAGCACGGCCACCATGAGGCGCGGATGCGCGCGACCCGGCCAGCATTCGATATGCGTGACTGGCGCGGGCGGGATGAGCGGCGCGTGCTCCGCGAGCCGCCGCTTGAGCACGTCCCCCTGGTCGAACGACATCGCGCCGATGAACGTCACCGTCAGATGGAGTTGCGCGTAGGGTACGCGCCGTGCGTTGGACGGCACGTCTAGCGCGGCGAGCGCATCGCGCGACGCCGCAGTCGGCGAAAGCGCGATGAAGCAGCGCCGCCATTGCTGCGTGTCACGATCGGTCTCGCGGGCTTCGGACATGATCGGCGGGCCTCGTTCGGTCGGGCAATCGCGTCATGGTAACCCTGTCTGTCAGCCTGAGTGGCACGCACGTAGAAAAGCCGGGTCACCCTCGCGGGTGCCCGGCTTCTGTCGTTGTGTCTCCTGCCGTCTCCCGTGTGTCCCGTCTATTGCGGGACACACCGGATTTAACGCGGCAGCTCCGAGCTGCCCATCAAATACGCATCGACGGAGCGCGCACACTGACGGCCCTCACGTGTCGACCCGAGTTAGCGCTTTAGCGCTTACTCGGGTCCCAGATCCGGCCTTAACGCGGCAGCTCCGAGCTGCCCATCAAATACGCGTCGACGGAACGTGCACACTGACGGCCCTCACGGATCGCCCACACCACGAGCGACTGGCCGCGGCGCATATCGCCGGCGGTGAAGACCTTGTCGACCGACGTGTAGTACGCCTTTTCGCCTTCGGTCGAGGCACGCACGTTGCCGCGCGCGTCCTTCTCGACGCCGAATGCTTCGAGCACCGGCGAAACCGGCTGCGTGAAGCCCATGGCGAGCAGCACGAGATCGGCCTTCATTTCGAATTCCGAACCCGGCACTTCGACCATCTTGCCGTCCTTCCACTCCACGCGCGCGGCGATCAGCTTCTCGATCTTGCCGTTCTTGCCTTCGAGGCGCTTGGTCGCGACCGCCCAGTCGCGCGAGCAGCCTTCGTCGTGCGACGACGACGTGCGCAGCTTGATCGGCCAGTACGGCCACACGAGCGGCTTGTTCTCTTCCTCGGGCGGCTGCGGCAGCAGTTCGAACTGCGTAACGCTCTTCGCGCCGTGGCGGTTCGAGGTGCCCACGCAATCGGAACCCGTATCGCCGCCGCCGATCACGACCACATGCTTGCCCTTGGCGAGCAGCTGGTTCGGCAGCTTGTCGCCGGCGTTGACCTTGTTCTGCTGTGGCAGGAAGTCCATGGCGTAGTAGATGCCTTCGAGTTCGCGGCCCGGCACCGGCAGATCACGCGGCGTTTCCGAACCGCCAGCGATCACCACGGCGTCGAACTGTTCCTTCAGTTCGTCCGGCGAGATGGTTTCTTTCGCCGTGTTGCCGATGTAGGCAGGCAGCTCGCCACGGCCGATGAACACGTTGGTGCGGAACGTCACGCCTTCGGCTTCCATCTGGCGCATGCGGCGGTCGATCAGCCACTTTTCCAGCTTGAAGTCGGGGATGCCGTAGCGCAGCAGGCCGCCGACGCGGTCGTTCTTCTCGAACACCGTCACGTCATGGCCGGCGCGCGCGAGTTGCTGCGCGGCGGCGAGGCCGGCGGGGCCCGAACCGACCACGGCAACCTTCTTGCCCGTCTTGTGCTTCGCGACGTGCGGCGCAACCCAGCCTTCGGACCATGCCTTGTCGATAATCGCGTGCTCGATCGACTTGATACCTACGGGATCGTCGTTGATGCCGAGCGTGCACGCCGCTTCGCAGGGCGCCGGGCAGATGCGGCCCGTGAACTCGGGGAAATTGTTCGTGGAATGCAGGACGTCGATCGCGCTCTTCCAGTCCTGGCGGAACACGAGGTCGTTGAAGTCCGGAATGATGTTGTTGACCGGGCAGCCGTTGTTGCAGAACGGGATGCCGCAGTCCATGCAGCGTGCGCCCTGGATCTTCGCGTCGGCGTCCGAGAGCGCCGCCACGAATTCCTTGTAATGCTTCACACGCGTGAGCGGTGCTTCGTACGCCTCATGCTGGCGCTCGAACTCGAGAAAACCGGTTGCCTTACCCATAGGGTTCTCGTCTATCTCTATCTATTCGGTGAGGGGACCGCGCCCGGCGCCGCGTATCTGTTCGCGCGGCGGGCGCTTCGTCTTCGTTCAGTCGTCGTCTTGCGGATCAGGCGGCCAGTACTTCCTGGCTCGCCTTCTTCGCGCCGAGTTCGCCCAGTGCGCGCTTGTATTCCGTCGGGAACACCTTCACGAACTGGCGGCGCGCCGCATCCCAGTTTTCGAGCAGCGCCTTCGCGCGCGTCGAGCCCGTGAACTGGAAGTGACGCTCGACGAGTCCCTTGAGCAGCGCTTCGTCGGTCTGGCCCATGTGCCACAGTGCGCGATCCACGGTGCGCTCCTGTTCGGCCTGTTGCAGGACCGGGTCGAGCGCGACCATCGACTTGTTGCACTTGCCGGCGAAGGTGCCATCCGGGTCGTACACGTAGGCGATACCGCCCGACATGCCCGCCGCGAAGTTACGACCGGTTTCGCCGAGTACGACCACCGTGCCGCCTGTCATGTATTCGCAGCCATGGTCGCCCGTGCCTTCGACAACGGCCGTCGCGCCTGAGTTACGCACCGCGAAACGCTCGCCCGCCACGCCGCGCAGGAAGGCTTCGCCTTCGAGCGCGCCGTACATCACCGTATTGCCGCAGATGATGTTTTCTTCGGACTTGCCGCGGAAGTCGTTGGTCGGACGGATGATGATGCGCCCGCCCGAGAGGCCCTTGCCGACGTAGTCATTGCCGTCGCCCACGAGGTCCAGCGTGATGCCGCTCGCGAGGAACGCGCCGAAGCTCTGACCCGCCGTCCCCTTCAACTGGATGTGGATCGTGTCTTCCGGCAGACCGTCGTGGCCGTACTTCTTCGCGACGACGCCCGAAAGCATCGCGCCGACCGTGCGGTTCACGTTGCGCACCGGCTGGATGAACGAGACGTGCTCGCCCGTTTCGATCGCGGCCTTTGCCTTCTCGATCAGCGTGTGATCGAGCGCGCGGTCCAGACCGTGGTCCTGCGACTCCACATGCATGCGCGCGACTTCGGCGCCCACTTGCGGCTGGTAGAACACGCGCGAGAAGTCGAGACCCTTCGCCTTCCAGTGCTCCACGCCACGGCGCGTGTCGAGCAGATCCGCGCGACCGACCAGATCGTCGAACTTGCGGATACCCAGTTGCGCCATGATTTCGCGCACTTCTTCAGCGATGAAGAAGAAGAAGTTGACGACGTGCTCGGGCTGGCCCGAGAACTTCGCGCGCAGCACCGGATCTTGCGTCGCGACGCCGACGGGGCAGGTGTTCAGGTGGCACTTGCGCATCATGATGCAGCCCTGAACGACGAGCGGCGCCGTCGCAAAACCGAATTCGTCTGCGCCGAGCAGCGCGCCGATCACCACGTCGCGGCCCGTCTTCATCTGACCGTCGGCTTGCACGCGGATACGGCCGCGCAGCTGGTTCAGCACCAGCGTTTGCTGCGTTTCCGCGAGACCCAGCTCCCACGGCGTGCCAGCGTGCTTGAGCGACGAGAGCGGCGACGCGCCCGTGCCGCCGTCGTGACCGGCGATCACGACGTGGTCGGCCTTGGCCTTCGCCACACCGGCTGCCACCGTACCCACGCCCACTTCCGAGACCAGCTTCACCGAGATCGACGAAACCGGGTTCACGTTCTTCAGATCGTGAATGAGCTGCGCGAGGTCTTCGATCGAGTAGATGTCGTGGTGCGGCGGCGGCGAGATGAGGCCCACGCCCGGCACCGAGTAACGCAGCTTGCCGATGTACTCCGAAACCTTGTGGCCCGGCAGTTGACCGCCTTCGCCCGGCTTCGCGCCCTGCGCCATCTTGATCTGGATCTGATCCGCCGACGACAGGTACTCCGCCGACACGCCGAAGCGGCCCGACGCGACCTGCTTGATCTTCGAGCGCAGCGAGTCGCCATCCTTCAGCGGGATGTCCTTGACGACTTCGTCGCCGATGATCGAACGCATCGTGTCGCCGTTCTTGATCGGAATGCCGCGCAGCTCGTTGCGATAACGCTTCTCGTCTTCGCCGCCTTCGCCCGTGTTCGACTTGCCGCCGATACGGTTCATCGCGACAGCCAGCGTGGCGTGCGCTTCGGTCGAAATCGAGCCGAGCGACATCGCGCCAGTCGCAAAGCGCTTGACGATTTCCTTGGCCGGCTCGACGTCGTCGATCGAGATCGCGCGCGCCGGGTCGAGGCGGAATTCGAACAGACCGCGGAAGGTCATGTGGCGCTTCGTCTGATCGTTGATCAGGTGCGCGTATTCCTTGTAGGTCTGATACGAGTTGCTGCGCGCCGAGTGCTGGAGCTTGGCGATCGCGTCCGGCGTCCACATGTGGTCTTCGCCGCGCACGCGGTACGCGTATTCGCCGCCAGCGTCGAGCATGTTGGCGAGAACCGGGTTGTCGCCGAATGCATCGCGGTGCAGAAGGATCGCTTCTTCCGCCACTTCGAACAGGCCGATGCCGCCCACCTTCGAAGCCGTGCCCTTGAAGTACTTGGCGATGAGGTCGTCAGCCAGACCAACCGCTTCGAAAATCTGCGCGCCCGTGTACGACATGTACGTGGAGATGCCCATCTTCGACATCACCTTGAGCAGGCCCTTGCCCACCGCCTTGGTGAAGTTGTAGACGGCCTTCTCGCCCGACAGATCGCCCTTCAGGCCCTGCGCCATTTGCGCGAGGGTTTCCATCGCGAGGTACGGGTGCACGGCTTCCGCGCCGAAACCGGCGAGCAGCGCGAAGTGGTGCGTTTCACGCGCCGAGCCCGTTTCCACGACGAGACCCGTGCTCGTGCGCAGACCGTGCTGCACGAGGTGCGAGTGGATCGCCGAGGTGGCGAGCAGCGCGGGAATCGCGACGTTATCGCGGTCCGCGCGGCGGTCCGACACGATCAGGATGTTGTAGCCCGACTTGACCGCATCGACGGCTTCCGCGCACAGCGACGCGAGACGCGCTTCGATGCCTTCCTTGCCCCAGGCCACCGGATAGCAGATGTTCAGCTCGTAGCTGCTGAACTTGCCGCCCGTGTACTGCTCGATCGCGCGGATCTTCGCGATGTCCTTGAAGTCGAGCACCGGCTGCGACACTTCGAGACGCATCGGCGGGTTGATGTTGTTGGTGTCGAGCAGGTTCGGCTTCGGGCCGATGAACGACACGAGCGACATCACCATGTTTTCGCGGATCGGGTCGATCGGCGGGTTCGTGACCTGCGCGAACAGCTGCTTGAAGTAGTTGTAGAGCGTCTTGTTCTTGTTGGACATGACCGCCAGCGGCGAGTCGTTGCCCATCGAACCGACGGCCTCTTCACCCGACATCGCCATCGGCGCCATCAGGAACTTGAGGTCTTCCTGCGTGTAGCCGAACGCCTGCTGACGGTCGAGCAGCGCGGCGGCTTCGGCGCGCGCGGTCGCGACATCTTCCGCCTTCGGCTCGATCTCGTCGAGCTTGATGCGCACGGCGTCGATCCAGCTCTTGTACGGCTTGGCGTTGGCCAGATTGTCCTTCAGTTCCTTGTCGTCGATGATGCGGCCGTGTTCCATGTCGATCAGGAACATCTTGCCCGGCTGCAGACGCCACTTCTTGACGATCTTCGATTCCGGAATCGGCAGCGTGCCGGCTTCCGACGCCATGATGACCAGGTCGTCGTCCGTGACGATGTAGCGCGCCGGACGCAGACCGTTACGGTCGAGCGTAGCGCCAATCTGGCGGCCATCGGTGAAGGCGATCGCGGCGGGGCCGTCCCACGGCTCCATCATCGCAGCGTGGTATTCGTAGAACGCCTTGCGGTTCTCGTCCATCAGCGTGTGCTGCTCCCAGGCTTCCGGGATCATCATCATCATCGCGTGGACGAGCGGGTAGCCTGCCATCACCAGCAGTTCGAGGCAGTTGTCGAACGAAGCGGTATCGGACTGGCCCGGATAGATCAGCGGCCAGAGCTTGGGCAGGTCGTCGCCGAGCACGTGCGAGGCGATCGCACCGGTACGGGCGTTCAGCCAGTTCACGTTGCCCTTCACGGTGTTGATTTCACCGTTGTGGGCGATCATGCGGTACGGGTGAGCCAGCTCCCACGCCGGGAACGTGTTCGTGGAGAAGCGCTGGTGCACAAGCGCCAGTGCCGAAACCACGCGCTCATCTTGCAGATCGCGGTAGTACACGCCGACCTGACCCGCCAGCAGCAGACCCTTGTAGACGACCGTGCGCGCCGAGCACGACGGCACGAAGTATTCCTTGCCGTGCTTGAGCTTGAGCGCCTGGATGCGGTGGCTCGCGGTCTTGCGGATGATGTACAGCTTGCGCTCGAGCGCGTCCGTGACCATCACGTCCTTGCCGCGTCCGATGAAGATCTGGCGGATCAGCGGCTCGCTCGCCTTCACCGTGGGCGAAATCGGCATGGCGTGGTCGACCGGCACGTCGCGCCAGCCCAGCACGACCTGGCCTTCGGCGCGCACCGTGCGCTCGAGTTCCTGCTCGCATGCGAGACGCGAGGCGTGTTCCTTCGGCAGGAAGATCATGCCGACACCGTACTCGCCGAACGGCGGCAGCGTCACGCCCTGCTTGGCCATCTCTTCGCGGTAGAACGCGTCCGGAATCTGGATCAGGATGCCCGCGCCGTCGCCCATCAGCGGATCGGCGCCCACGGCGCCCCGGTGGTCGAGGTTTTCGAGAATCTTCAGACCTTGCTGAATGATTTCATGGCTCTTCTTGCCCTTGATATGGGCGACGAAGCCGACGCCACAGGCGTCGTGCTCGTTTTGCGGGTCATAGAGACCTTGCGCGGCGGGCACCGCGGCGCGCTGCTGGTGATCGTTCATGGGGACACCGTCAGAGTGGGGCTGTTGCCAGCCGTTGTGTTCTTTGATTCCCGCCGCTTGCGTGACCGCTGTACGGCGTTGCGCGGGTATTACGTGCTTCCCGCGTTATGCGCCCAGGAGAGCCGAAAGGCGAATATACGCGACGAATCAAGGGGATGCAAATAAAACGTGATGTTCAAGCCCTATTTATCGAGTTGGTGCATTCGCACATTTTTTTAATGGTGCCATATCAAATTGGGGCAAAAGAAAACGGCATCCGAAGATGCCGCTTATCTCGTAAATATTTGATCCGAAAAGCAATCAGTGGGTGCCAGTGCCCGGCTTGCGCTCCTCGTGCTCCGAACTCGAACCCGACGAGCCACCGCCACCGGAGCCCTGCGAACCGCCGGAATGGCCGCTCGAGCCCCCCGTATTTTCGCCCGATGTGGTAGCTGAACCACTCCCGGCATGGCCCCCCCCATGCGTCGAGGTCGAACCCGCTGGATTGTCGCCAGAGTGCGGAGTTGAATAGGGGGCGGATTGACCGGCGCCATGGCCAGCTGACTGACCGCCACCACCACCTGATCCGGCCGCAGGCGTCGAAGCCGCGCTCGCTGTGGCCGCCGCCCCAATTGCGCCCGACGCCGCCGCCGGCGTGCCCGGCGCTTCGCGCACCTTGCGCGGGCGCCCCCGCGGCAGCGGTGAGACGCGCCGGTTCGCTGTACGCGATGCCCAATCGCGGTAAGTGTCGCTACCGAGCACCCAGCCCTTGAGCGTGGCCTGCATGAGCTGAGTCGTTTCGCGTTCGTCGAGCGCTTGCTCGCAGAGTTCGCGATATGCGCGCTGACGCTCGAACGGCGTATTGCCGAGCGCCCAGTACAGCGGATGGTCGGTGATAAGGCTGTCGACGGTCAGGCCGATGTGATGCCGGTAGCTCGACCATCGATAGTCTTCGGGCGCCGTCACGAGATGACTGCGCACCGGCGCGAGTTCGACGACGCGGCTCGCCAGCAGGAAGAAGCGCTCGCCCTCGATGACCGTTGCGCGGTAGCGCCCCTCCCAGAGCGTGCCGCGACGCGCATAGCGCCGGTTGAAATGCGCCACGTAGCGCCGGCCGACCGCCTGCATTGCCTTAGGCAGGCTGGATTCGTCGGAGGGCGTGACGAGCAGTTGCACCGCGCCGGGCATCAAGACCCACGCATGAACCGCCAGATGATGATCGCGCGCCGCGGCCTTCAGGCAGTCGATGAACAGTTCGTAATCCTGGTCATCGACGAACGCGGGCTGCTGATCGAGTCCGCGCAGGATCACATGCTGCGGCTGATCGGGAACATAAAGACGTGCAAGCCGTGCCATGCTCGATTTTCCTGGTTCCGTTGGTGAATACCCGCAGACCCGCCAGGCCCCACCAGCGCTAGTTCTCGCTGGCATGCGGCTTCGGCGGAAAGCTCGCGGCGCTTAGTAAAAAAGCTCTAACGGTCGCGTATGGTTTGTTGCAAACGTTGTGTTCATAATGGGCGGGCCTTTCATGGAGGAGCATTAATATGAAATTAAAACAGGCGCTGGCAGGGGTCGCCGCGCTCGCCAGTTTCTCGGCAGCACACGCACAATCCGCAAACACGTTCTACGTCACCACCGGCTGGTTCCGCTTCATGCCACAGGACACCAGCGACCCGCTCAAGATCCTCAGCGCAGGCGGCACGCCCGTTAACATGGCCGTCCCGAACACGGGCGCCAGTATCGGTTCGGCCGATACCCTGGGTGTCTCCCTCGGCTACTACATTACCGATCACTTCGCCACTGAAGCCGAACTGGGCATTCCGCCGAAGTTCGATATTTCCGGCGGTGGCAGCTTCAGCAGCTTCGGCAAGGTCGGCACGGCGAAACTGTGGAGCCCTGCGCTGTTGTTTAAGTACTACTTCAACAGCCCTGACGCAAAATTCCGTCCTTACCTCGGCGTTGGCGTCACCTACGCCTGGTTCACCGACGCGAAGATCACCAACGGCGCCTTCGAACAGGGCGTGCTTGGGGGTCCGACCAGTGTTTCGACGGATCGTTCCTGGGCCCCCGTGTTTAACCTGGGCTTCAACTACAACTTCACGAAGCACTGGTTCGCCGGTTTCTCGCTGTCGTACATTCCGATCAACGTGACCGCCACGTACACCACGACGCTGAACAACCAGTTCGGCACCCAGCGAGTCGCGGAATCGAAGATTCACCTGAACCCGCTCGTGACGTACCTGAAGGTCGGCTACAACTTCTAACGCGCTCCGGCGCCCCGCACTACCTCGCGCCGGCCCTTCGCCTTGCCCCTGCGGCACCTGGCGAAGGGCGGCGTTTTCCGCCCAGCCGTTCCCTTCCCGCCTTAGCGTCTCCATCGAATTTTCCCCGCCTTTGCATGGGCTTATCCTGATTCTATGCCTCTGCGAAAAAGCGTGCTGTCCCCGTAATCACCTGTTTTGTCACCAGAGAGCGAAGCCCCGCCTGGCGGGCGTTTGCGCCCAACTCGCTGCGCTCGTTCAAGTCTCGGGCACCGGAATTGCGCAATACTTGCACTCCGGTTCTCGCCCTCCCGCGCCCTTTTTTGTGCGCGCCGCGGCGAGCCTTTTACCTGTGACTTTTCAACGACGGAGCCATACATGAGCGCCTTTCCGAACACGCGAGAAGCCCTCGGAGATTCCTGGACGCGCACGGGCCGCCACGCGCGGCGCATCGCGCGCCGCGGCCGCAGTGCCGCCGCCGATATCACCGATGAGTTGCGTGATCTGCTAGCCGAGCTGGAGAACACGCTGGGCGAAGGAACCCAGGCCGATGCCGCCGCGCTGCGTGCCGACATCCGCAAACGTCTCGACGCCGCCCGCGAGCGGCTCGAAGTGGCGCGCGCTGTCGCGCGCGAACATACCGACGCGGCCATTGCCGGCGCGGACGACTACGTGCACCGCAACCCGTGGCAGGCCGTAGCGATCGTCGGCGGCGTGGCGCTGGTGGTGGGCGCGCTGCTCGCGCGCGCCCGCTGAACGAGGGTCCGGGCGTCGGCCGCCCGGCTGAACCTCAGGCGTCGAGCGCGCGCGGCCCGATCAGGTCGATGCGGTCTGTGCAGACCGTATCGACGCCCCAGCTCACGAGCTGGCGCGCGCGGTCGAGGTCGTTCACCGTATAGGCGAGGATGAAGAGCCCCGCCGACTTGATGCGCTCGACGAGCGCCTCGTCCAGATGGCGATGGCTCGCGTGAAGCGACACACAGTCGAGCGCCACGGTCTGCTCGCGCCAGTCTGCGGGCACACGCTCGAACAGCAGGCCGCGCGGCAGGTCCGGCGCGCTCAAGCGTGCCGCCTCGAGAGCCGCATAAGAGAACGACGAGAGCAAAGGCGGCATGCCCGCCTGCGCTTCTTTCCCCGCTTGCATCCATAGACGCGCCGTTTCGGCGCCGACGATGCGACCTGTCTCCACGTCGCGGCCCGCGCAGGGCTTGATTTCGACGTTTGCCGCGAGGCCCAGTTCACGACAACACGCGGCGACTTGCGCGAGCGTTGGCATCGGCTCGCCGGCAAAACGCGCGTCCCGCCAGCTGCCCGCGTCCAGTGCGGCAAGCTCCGCATAGTGCATGGAAGCCGCCGCGCCGTGACCGTTCGACGTGCGGTTGACCGTGTCGTCGTGTAGCAGGAAAGCGACATTGTCGGCAGACAGCTTGGCGTCGAACTCGACAAACTTATGGCCGAGGCTCGCGCCGGTGCGCAGACCCGCCAGCGTGTTCTCGGGCGCGAGCGTGCCGCCCCCTCGGTGCGCGGCAACGCGCGGATACGGCCAGGACTTGATCAAATGGGCTCCCGAAATCGGCAGGGGCAGTGAGTCAGGAGACGTCGCGCGCTCAAACGTCGTCGGCGACGACGAAGAGACGGCGGTACTCCTTCAGGGCATAGCGGTCAGTCATGCCCGCGATGTAATGCGCGATCAGCCGCGGTTGCACGGCAGCGTCCTGCGTCTGGTACGGGGGCGGCAACAGGCGCGAGTCTTCGCTGAATGCATCGAACAAGCCCCTCACCACGCGCCGCGCCTTGTTGGCCATGCGCATCACACGATAGTGGCGGTACAGGTTGCGGTAGAGGAAGCGCTTGAGCGCGGCCGCCTGCGCGGCCACGCGCTCGCTGTGCGCGACGAGCGGAGGTGCCGCGCGCACGTCGTCGAGCGACTGCGGCGCGCATTCGGCAAGATTGCGCCGCGTCTGCCCAATCAGATCGACGATCAGCGTGTTGATGATGCGCCGCACCGTCTCGTGAATCAGCCGGCGGCCCTCGATCTGCGGATATTCGGCGCGCGCGGCGTCGTAGTGCGTCTGCCAGAGTTCGACCTCGGCGAGTTGCTCGATGGTGAGCAGGCCCGAACGCAAGCCGTCGTCGACGTCGTGGTTGTTGTAGGCGATCTCGTCGGCGATGTTGGCGATCTGCGCTTCGATAGATGGCTGCCGGCCGAGCAGAAAACGCTCGCCCAGATCGCCAAGCCGACGCGCATGCTCGCGCGAGCAGTGCTTGAGAATCCCTTCGCGCGTCTCGAAGCACAGGTTCAGCCCGTCGAACGCGCCGTAGTGCTCTTCGAGCTCGTCCACGACCGCGAGGCTTTGCAGATTGTGTTCGAAGCCGCCGTGATCGCGCATGCACTCGTTGAGCGCGTCCTGGCCCGCATGGCCGAACGGCGTATGGCCAAGGTCGTGCGCGAGCGAAATCGCCTCGACCAGATCCTCGTTCACGCGCAGGTTGCGGGCGACCGAGCGTGCGATCTGCGCGACTTCCAGGCTGTGCGTGAGCCGCGTGCGAAAGAGATCGCCCTCGTGGTTCACGAAGACCTGAGTTTTGTATTCGAGGCGGCGAAACGCCGTGGAATGGACAATGCGATCGCGGTCGCGCTGGAATTCGCTGCGCGCGGCAGGTGGCGGCTCGGGATAACGTCGCCCGCGGGAGTGCGAGGCGTGCGCCGCGTAAGGCGCGAGGCCCGCCTCGAACGAGGCGACTAGCGCGGCACTGGCGTCGGCGGTCCGAGAAGGCAGATCACTACCAGGATCACTACGGGGATCACTACGGTTATCGCTGCGGGTGTCGCTCACCGTTCCTCCGCAAGGGGTTATCGCCGGCGGCGCGTCAGCTCTGCGTCGCGGCGGCGAGCGTGGCCTGCACGGCTTCGTCGGGCGCGCGGCCGATCTGGGTCTCGCCAAAGCGCTTGAGCAGGATGAACTTGATCGCCCCGCCCTCGGCCTTCTTGTCGACTTGCATCAGTTCGACGTAGCGGTGGGCGCCGAGCGCGGGCGCGCGTACCGGCAGCTTCGCGGCCTCGACCACGCGCACGAGGCGCGCGCGCGACACTTCGTCCAGCATGCCCATGCGCACCGAGAGATCCGCCGCCATCACCATGCCGCAGCCCACCGCCTCGCCATGCAGCCACTCGCCGTAGCCGAGCCCGGCCTCGATCGCATGGCCGAACGTGTGGCCGAAGTTGAGAATGGCGCGCAGGCCGCCTTCGCGCTCGTCGGCGGCCACGACGGAGGCCTTGATCTCGCACGAGCGCTTGACCGCGTGCGCGAGCGCTTGCGGCTCGCAGCGGTTGAGCGCCTCGACGTTGGCTTCGATCCAGTCGAAGAATTCGGCGTCGGCGATCGCGCCGGTCTTGATGACTTCGGCGATGCCCGCCGCCAGTTCGCGCTCCGGCAGGGTGGCAAGCGCGCCGATATCGGCGATGACGGCTTGCGGCTGGTAGAACGCGCCGATCATGTTCTTGCCGAGCGGATGATTGATGCCCGTTTTGCCGCCCACCGACGAGTCAACCTGCGAAAGCAACGTGGTCGGCACCTGGATGAACGGCACGCCGCGCATGTAGCAGGCGGCCGCGAAGCCCGTCATGTCACCTGTCACGCCGCCGCCCAGCGCGATGAGCGTGGTCTTGCGGTCGGCGCGCGAGGTGAGTAGCGCGTCGAAAATCTCGTTGAGCGTTTCCCAGTTCTTGTGCGCCTCGCCGTCGGGCAGCACCACCGTGTTGACGTCTTTGCCGAGCGGCGCGAGCGCGGCGCGCAGCGTCTCGCCGTACAGCGGGTCGACGACGGTGTTCGTCACGATCGTCACCGACTTGCCGGCGATATGGGGCGCGAAGAGCGCCGTCTGACCGATCAGTCCGGAGCCGATATGGATGGGGTAGGCGCGGTCGCCCAGTTCGACGTTGACGGTAATCATGCTCTGAATCTTGTGGGTTTCCGATGCGTTGCGTGGCCTACGAGATACTGCGCGACTCACTGCGCGCCCTGCGCCCTACTCGCGCGCCGTGGCCCGTGCGATGCCGGCCATGTCGAGCTGCATCAGCACCATGTTGACGAGTCCGTTGACGGAGGGCCGGCCGGTTTCGATCACGAAGTCCGCAACTTCGCGATAAAGCGGGTCGCGCACTTCGTAAAGCGCTTCGAGCCGCGCCTTTGGGTCTTCGGTTTGCAGGAGCGGGCGGTTCTTGTCGCGCCGCGTGCGCAGCCACAGATCGTGCGGATGCGCGCGCAAATACACGACGAAGCCACGCGCCTTGAGCGCCTCGCGATTCTCGGGCCGCAGCACTGCGCCGCCGCCCGTGGCGAGGACGATGTTTTCGCGGCCCGTGAGCTCTTCGATCATCTGGGCCTCGCGGTCGCGAAAGCCAGCTTCGCCTTCGAGCTCGAAGATCACCGGAATGCGCGCGCCCGTGCGCGCCTCGACCTCGTGATCGGAGTCGAAGAACGGACGCTCCAACCGGCGCGCGACCGCCCGGCCCACGGTCGTCTTACCGGCGCCCATGAGCCCTACGAAAAATACATTGGCGTTTGCGTCCCGCACTTGCAGCGTTTCCTACGAAAGGTTGGTGCCGCAGCTTACTGGCAAAGCGGCGGCGTTGTCGAGCCTGCGTCCCCGGCGTTCCGGCCCTGCAAGCGCTTGCCTGCGCAGTTGCGACTGGTTCGCCCGACGAATGAGGGTCAATTCGACTCCACGATACGCGGCGTGATGAACACCACCAGCTCACTGCGCTGATCCCGGTGCGCGCGATGCGAAAAAAGCGCGCCCAGAACCGGTATTTTGCCCAGGAGTGGCACCCGCGTCACATCATCGCGGTCATCCGTCGCGTCAATACCGCCGATCGAGACCGTGCCGCCGTCCTCGATTTCCACGCGTGTCTGCACGTGTTTGGTGTTGATCGCAGGCCCGGCGGCCGTTTGCTCGCCGACACTGTCCTTTGCCACGTCGAGGTCGAGAATCACGTGGCCATCGGGTGTGATCTGCGGCTCGACTTCAAGTTTCAGGCTTGCGCGCCGAAACTGCACACCCGATACGCCCTGCCCGACCTTGGCCTGATATGGCAGCTCCGTGCCCTGCTCGACGACGGCCTTCGTGCGGTCGGCGGTGACAACGCGCGGACTCGACACCACACGCCCGCGCCCTTCGGCTTCAAGAGCACTCAACTGGATGTCGAGCAGACGCGTGGCGTGCGCGGCCAGCAGTGTGAGGCCGAGGCCTGCGGCCTCGAAGCCGGACATCGGGCCTGCCGCGAGGTCGTAGACCGTGCCGTCCGCTCCCGTGGTCAGGCCGCGGGCCGTCGTGCCGTCCACACTCACCGCCGTCACGCCAAGACGCACGCCCAGCTCGCGTGAGAGCCCCTCGTCGCCCTCGACGATGCGCGCTTCGATCAACACCTGGCGCGCCGGCGCATCGAGCCGCCGCACCAACTCGCCGATCTGGTCGAGTCTCGCCGGCAGGTCGGTGACGAACAGGAGGTTCGTGCGCGCGTCCGCCACCGCCGTGCCGCGCTTCGACAGTGCGCGCTGTGTGCCCGAGCCCGTCAGGAACCGGCGCAAATCCTCGGCGCGCGCGTAATGCAACTCGAACGAGCGGCTTGCGAGCGGCTCCAGCTCCGCTGCCCGGGCGTGCGCCTCGTAACGCTGCCGCTCGCGGGCTGCCACCTCCGCGGCGGGCGCGACCCAGATCACGTCGCCGATGCGCGACATCGCAAGGCCGTTTGCCTCCAGCAGCAGGTCGAACGCGGTGCGCCACGACACACGGTCGAGACGCAGCGTCACCTGGCCTCGCACACGTTCGCTCGCGACGATATTGAGCTTCGTGAACTGGGCGAACGCGTGCAGAACGGCGGTGAGCTCGGCGCGCTGGAAATTGAGCGTGATCGGCCGGTCAGGCGGCAATCCGTCGTTTGCCGCCGCGGCGTCGCCAAGGCGCAGCGGCGCGCGCATGGGTACGGGCGGGCCCTCAAGCGGCGCGGCCGCTGGCGCGTCGTTAGCGGGTTCGCGCGAAGGTTGGGCGACAGACGGCGTCACGCCCGGGGCGCCGTCCGCGTTTGTTGGCGAGCCGTCTTCGGACGTGGCTTCGGGCGCAGGAGCATCAGCGCCTCCCGTGAACGGATTGGCGATCCACTGTGTTGCTGCGGGCTCGACCGCCCCGTCGGGTAGCGGCGGCGCTTCGTAGCGCGCGAGCGCCACCGGCGAACGCGCCCATACGGGTTGCGGCAACGGCACCGCGGCCCATGCAGCACACTCGGCAACGCTCACCATCAAGGCGCCGAGGACACGAACGCCCCACTTGAGCGCGCTCATTTCACTGCCTCCGCCCAGCCGAGCGCGCGCGTCGTCCCGCCTGCCGCGACGACGACCCGCGCCGGGCCGATTTCCAGAACGCGAGCGTCGCCGATCGCCTCGCCCGCCCGCGCAGTCACAACGCCTTCGGGTGTTTCCATGAGCGCGACGATGCGCTGCCGATCCTGGAGGATGCCGGCCAGGCGCCAGCCGTCTTCCGCCCTCCCAGCCGCCGCCCCGTGGGCGAAGGGATCGCGAGCCGCCGCTGCGGGTGACGCCGCTTCAGAAGACGCCACCGCCAGCGGCACAGCAGGAAGCGCATCGTACACACGCAACGTCGCCAAGACCGACAACCCAGTTCCCGTGCGCGCGATGGCCAGCTCGGATGGCGTCGTGAGTACCGGCTCGCGCGCCAGCCCTTCGAGCAGTCCGCGCAGTTGCGCGAAGCTGCCTTGTGCCACCAGCTTGATCGACCGGAACGCCTCGGTTTGCGCGCCGCCCGTGGCGCCTGGCTCGAGCGCATGCAGCACGAGGCCCGATTGAGCGGCGAGTTGCGAGATGTGGCGAATGTCGTCGGCGGAATTGCCAGCACTGGGAGCGGCCGAAGGTACCTGCGCTGCGGCTGCGCGCAGCGCAGGTAGGCCCGCCAGGACTTGCCGGGCGTCGCCGTACCGCTTTTGAGCATCTTCCAGCGCGGTGCGCGCTGCATGCATGCCTAGCGGATCCCCGACGATGCAAGCGCCGCTCGCCGTGGCGCAGGCGAGCACTGCAATCGCCAGCGCGACAGCCAGTCGGCGACGCGCGTTCCACGCATGAAGCGGCGACCATCCACGCAACGTGTTGCCCGCGCCCGCCTGAGCCGAAACACGCCCGTGCTCCTGTCCCCCGTGCACAGACATCGTGCTCATGTCGCCTCCTTCGCCGCGGCGCCGCTCGATGCTCGCGCCGCCTCGCGCGCTCGCGGAGCGCCGGCCCGCGCCACGGCGCTCGCGCCTTGCCAGACGAGATGCGCGGCCACGCGAATCGGCTCGCTGTCGGAAGCGGTGTCGCGTGCAGCACCAGCGGGCCTGCCGCGTTTGAGCTCGCGCACGCTCACGGCCTCTACACCGGGCAGCGAGCGTAGCCGGCTGAGCCATGCCGCCGCTGCAGATTCGTCCGCCGCGCTCGCCTGCAAATCGGTCTCATCGGCGGACTGCGCGAGCTGCTGCAAGCCGACGCCAGGCGGCACGTCGCTCGCCAACGCGTCTGCGAGGGCGAAAAAGCGCGTCGTAGCCCGCGCGTACTGCCGGGCGTGTTGATCGCCAACGCGCCGCGCTTCGCTTTCGCGCGCAAGGCGCTGGGCCTCGGCGAGCGGTGCGCGCCACTGCGCCAGCGGCCGTTCGAGCGCCTCGCGCCGAGCCTCGAGCGCGCGGCATTCGACGCGCTGCCAAAGCACGACGCCAAGCGCACACACGCACCCGCCAAGCGCCGCGACGCCCCATTCGAGCAGGCGCCGACGACGCAGCCTGCGGATGGCGCGCTGCCGCCACGGCAGCAGATTGAATCCGCCGATGGCTTGGCGCGGAGACACGCGCACGGCGCGCGCGAGCGTCATTCCGCCACCCCGCGCAACGCGAGTCCGAACGCCACCGCGCAAGCCGGGTCGTGCAACAGCGTTGCCGCGAGCGGCCACTCGATATCGGCTAGCGGTCCGCATTCGAAGGGCAGCACCGGCGCGCCCAGCGCGTCGCCAATGTCGGCCAGCGTGAAGTTCACGCCGCGCAACATGGCAAGCTCGCCCGAGACCTGCACGCAGCCGGCCTGCTCACCGTCGACGAGGTCGCGCAGCGCCTCGACGAGATCGGCGTGTTCGAGCGCGGGAAAGCGCATGTGCCGGATGACCGAGTCGTCGACGAGAAACCAGCCGTGCACGCCTTCCGGGCCGACCCAGATCGCCACCCAAGGTTCGTGCGGCGGCAACTCGTACGCCGCCGCGTGCCGCATGGCGCGTAATGCGGCGTGCGCCTCGTCGTCCACGGCGCACAGCGTGACGCCTGCCATCGCCGCGCATTCGATGCGCGCTTCGAGATGCTGGCGCGCCGTCGCCGCGATCATCACCTGCGCTTCGTGGCTGCGTGGCGTGGACGGCAGCACGCTCCAGTCGACCGCCAGCTCACCGCGCTCCATGCCCGCCACACGTTCCGCCTCCGCCAGCACGAGCGGCTCAAGCGCCGCGTGAATGCCGGACTCGTCCATCGCGCCCGCAGGTGCAAGACGCGCGAGCGGCACGGTCGCGATGAGCGTCGCGCTCGTGGGCATCGCCATGGCACAACACAGCGACGCCGCGGCGCTGGCGCGCGGCAACTCGCCAAACACGCTGCGAAGCGCCGCGACGATGGCCGCCCGGTCGACGATCTCCGCGCCCGCCATCGCGTCGCGCGCGAGCGGCGCGCTCGCCAACGATTCGATGCGCACCGGCCCCGCCCCGACGATGCGCTGGCTCAACACCACCAGCGTGACGCCTCGCGCGCCCAGATCCACGCCCGCGGCAAAGCGGCGCGCGCCCAACAACACCGGATTTCCGAAACCCATCGCATCCCTCCCGTACGTCCGCGCGCCGCAAACCGTTCGCAGCGCTTCGATGGAGAGATTGTGCGAATCGGGGCGACGCACGAATACTCGGCCGAACGGCCAACGGTCGACGTAAGCGCTATCCACGCGCGAGGGGCGCGTCTACAGTGCCAATATCAGCAACAGCGTCGGCAACAGCCTCGACAGAAACAACGGGTTGCGTGGTCGCTTGCGCCGTCGATGTAAGCATCTCGAAAGCCCGCGGGCGAGCGGCGGCTATAATCGCGGGACCGTTTTTCTGGTGTTCGTATGCAAGATCAGCTTCCTTCGTCCGTCCCGCCTTCCACGCCGCCCGAGCCGCCCCGGCGGCGCAAGCGCCCGTGGTGGGCCACGCTGCTGATCGCCTTTTGCGGCCTCATTTTCGCGGGCATCGTGTGCGCGGCGCTGGTGCTCGGCTACGCGCTCGTCGTCGCTACGCCCAACCTGCCGTCGCTCGAGGCGCTCACCGACTATCGTCCGAAGGTGCCGCTGCGCATCTACACGCGCGACCACGTATTGATCGGCGAATTCGGCGAGGAGCGGCGCGATGTCGTCCATTTCCAGGACGTGCCCGATAACCTGAAGAAGGCCATTCTGGCCATCGAAGACGCGCGCTTCTACGATCACGGCGGCGTCGATCTCGCCGGCATCGCGCGCGCGGGCTTCGTCGCGCTCACTAACGGCCACGCGACCCAGGGCGCCAGCACGATCACCATGCAGGTGGCGCGTAACTTCTTCCTTTCGAGCGAAAAGACCTACACGCGCAAGATTTACGAGATGCTGCTCGCCTACAAGATCGAGTCGAAGCTCTCAAAGGATCAGATTCTCGAGGTGTACATGAACCAGATCTATCTGGGACAGCGCGCGTATGGCTTCGCGAGCGCCGCGCGCGTGTACTTCGGAAAGGATCTGAAAGATCTCACGCTCGCCGAATGCGCGATGCTGGCAGGACTGCCCAAGGCGCCGTCGGCCTATAACCCCGTCGTCAATCCGAAGCGGGCGAAGGTACGCCAGGAGTACATCCTCCAGCGCATGCTCGAGCTGCACTACATCACCCAGCAGCAATACGACGAGGCAGCGGAGCAACCGCTCGTCGTCAAGGGCGCGGGCAAGGAATTCAGCGTCCACGCCGAGTACGTCGCGGAAATGGTGCGCCAGATGATGTACGCGCAGTACCACGAGGAGGCGTACACGCGCGGGCTGAACGTCGTCACGACCATCGACTCCGCCGACCAGGACGTCGCCTATCGCGCGCTGCGCAAAGGGCTGATGGACTACGAGCGGCGCCACGGCTATCGCGGGCCCGAGGCATTCATCGACTTGCCCACGGATGCCGACGAGCGCGAACAAGCCATCGACGACGCGCTCGTCGAGCACCCCGACAACGGCGAACTCGTTGCGGCAGTCGTGACGGCGGCAAGCCCGAAGGAAGTGCGGGCCACGTTCATGGACGGCAACACCACAAGCATTACTGGCGACGGGCTGCGCTTCGCGCAGTTCGCGCTGAGCGCGCGAGCCCAGCCGTCGCAGAAAATCCGGCCGGGCGCGATCATCCGCGCGGCGCGCAACAACGCAGGCGACTGGTCGATTACGCAGTTACCGCAAATCGAAGGCGCATTCATCTCGATCGTGCCGCAAGACGGCGCGATCCGCGCGCTCGTAGGCGGCTTCGACTTCAACAAGAACAAGTTCAACCACGTCACCCAGGCGTGGCGCCAACCGGGTTCGAGCTTCAAGCCGTTCATCTACTCGGCGTCGCTCGACAAGGGGCTCGGGCCGGCGACCGTCATCAACGACGCGCCGCTCTTCTTCAGCGCCGCCGAAACGGGCGGTCAGCCGTGGGAACCGAAGAATTACGGCGGCGGTTTCGACGGCCCCATGAGCATGCGCACGGCGCTCATGAAGTCGAAGAACCTCGTATCGATCCGCATCCTCAACCACATCGGCACGAAGTACGCACAGCAGTACATCACGCATTTCGGTTTCGACGCCGACCGGCATCCTGCCTACCTGCCGATGGCGCTCGGCGCGGGTCTCGTCACGCCCTTGCAGATGGCCGCCGGCTACTCGGTGTTCGCCAACGGCGGGTATCGCGTGAATCCGTATCTGATCGCCGAGGTCACCGACCAGCGCGGCATGGTGGTCGCCCAGGCGCAGCCGCTCGTGGCTGAGCAGAACGCGCCGCGCGCGATCGATCCGCGCAACGCGTACATCATGAACAGCCTCCTGCAGAGCGTGGCGCAGCGCGGCACGGGCGCGAAGTCGAACGTCCTCAAGCGCACCGACCTGGGCGGCAAGACCGGCACGACCAATGACTCGCGCGACGCGTGGTTCGCGGGCTTCCAGCACACGCTGGCCGCGATCGCGTGGATCGGCTACGACAACCCGCGAAGCCTCGGCGACAAGGAAACGGGCGGCGGCCTCGCGCTCCCGGTGTGGATCGACTATATGCAGAAGGCGCTCAACGGCGTGCCCGAGTACAAGATGGCGATGCCGGACGGCGTCATCACGCTCGGCGACGAGCTCTACTACGCCGACGCCACGCCGGGACACGGCTTCGTCTCGACGGTGGGCATCAGTCAGGCGGCGCTCGAGGCTTCGGCGAGCGGCGCATCGGGCGCGGGTGGCGCCGACTCCGAGGGTGCCGCGCCCACGCCCGAGCACGTGAACGCGAAGGAAAAGGAAGACATCATGAATCTGTTCCGCGGGCACTGAAGCTCGCGGCAACCGAGGCAATGAAAAACGGGCGCCAGCTTTTCAACTGGCGCCCGTCATTTTTTTACGTGCTCGTGCTTGCGCGTTTACGGCTCGAAACGCACCGGCTCGCCCGCCTGCTCCGTCGCGTAGGCCGTGAGCGCCGAGAAAAATTCGGTGCCTGTGCGCGAGTCGCGCCACTCGCCGTCGATGAAGCGATAGTGGAAACCGCCAGCCTTCGCCGCGATCCAGATCTCGCGCATTGGCGGCTGCAGATTCACGATGATCTTCGTACGATTCTCGAATTCGAGCGTCAGAACGTTGCCGCTGCGTTCGAGTTCGATGTCCGCTTCGGCCTCGTCTACGGCCCGCTCCACGGCCGCCAGCACGGCCTCCGCGCGGCTCAGGTAGTCATTGTCTGGCATGCTAAACTCCACCGGTTATTCATTCAGGGACAATTATGCGTGTCATTTCCTGGACGCGCGCAGCGGCCCCCAGCGCATGGACGCCCCGCGCGATTCTAGCGGCTTTTGCGATCAGCGCCGTCGCGCTCGCAGGTTGCGGCCAGCGCGGCGCGCTCTACATGCCCACCGTGCCGCCGCTTCCGCCCAAGCCCAATTTCGAAACCGCTCAGCCGGAAACCGGCACGGCGACGCCTGCCAGCGCGCCCGAATCTGCTTCGGCACCGGTCGGCACGATTCCGGACACCTCGGGCACGCCGCTCTCGTTGTCCCCGGACCCTGAACTCAGCACCACACCCGCGACCACCGGCAGCCCGCAACCGGCTTCCGACGCCACGCCAACCCAGTAAAACGCTCGCATGACCCAGTCCGCTTTTCACCGCGATAACGGCACGCTCTTCGTAGAAGGCGTCTCGGCCGCCGATCTCGCCGCACAGTACGGCACGCCGCTCTATGTGTACTCGCGCGCGGCGCTCACCGCTGCGTGGCACGCTTACGCCGACGCCTGCGCCGGCCGCCGCGCCAAGGTGCACGTCGCAGTCAAAGCGAACAGCAACCTCGCCGTGCTCAACGTGTTCGCGCGCGAAGGCGCGGGCTTCGACATCGTTTCGGCGGGCGAACTCGCCCGCGTGCTCGCTGCAGGCGGCAAAGCGCAGGACGTGGTCTTCTCGGGCGTCGGCAAGACCGCCGGCGAAATGCGTGAAGCGCTCGAAGCAGGCGTGAAGTGCTTCAACGTCGAATCGATTCCCGAACTCGACCGCCTGAACGACGTGGCGCGCAAGCTCGGCAGGAAAGCGCCGGTTTCGCTGCGCGTGAACCCGGACGTCGACCCGAAAACGCATCCGTACATTTCCACCGGCCTGAAGGCGAACAAGTTTGGCGTGGCATTCGAGGAAGCGCGCGCGACTTACCGCGCCGCCGCAGCCATGGCGCACCTGGACGTGGTCGGCATCGACTGCCACATCGGCTCGCAGATCACCGAGATCGCGCCGTATCTCGACGCCATCGACAAGCTGCTCGAACTCGTCGACCAGATCGAAGCCGACGGCGTGAGCATCCGCCACATCGACGTGGGCGGCGGCCTCGGCATCACCTACGACGACGAAACGCCGCCCGACATCGGCGAATTCGTGCGCACGGTGCTCGACCGGATCGAGGCGTATGGCGAGAAAACGGGCAAGACCCGCGAGGTGTACTTCGAGCCGGGCCGCTCGCTCGTGGGCAATGCGGGCATCCTGCTCACCACAGTCGAATTCCTGAAGCCGGGCTCGGAAAAGAACTTCGCGATCGTCGACGCCGCGATGAACGACCTCGCGCGCCCCGCCATGTATGACGCGTATCACGCGATGGAGCCAGTCGTTGCGCGCCAGTCGGCGCCGCAGACGTACGACGTGGTCGGCCCGGTGTGCGAAAGCGGCGACTGGCTGGGCCGCGCACGCTCGCTCTCGATCGAACCGGGCGACGTGCTCGCGATCCGCTCGGCGGGCGCATACGGCTTCGTGATGAGCTCGAACTACAACACGCGTGCGCGCGCGGCTGAAGTAATGGTCGACGGCACGCGCGTGCATCTCGCGCGCGAGCGCGAAAACGTGGCGCAGTTGTTCGCGAGTGAACGCGTGTTGCCGGACTGAGTTTTTCCTCCGCTCGCCCATGCAAAAAAGCGACGCCACAGCGTCGCTTTTTTGTTGTCTCCGAGCAAGAGTGTCGCCTACGCGGCGCCCGCACCCGCACCCGCGCGCGAGGCGCGCCATCGCGCAAGCAGCCACGCACCCACGCGCCAGCCCAGCAGCGCGAACATGATCGCGCCGTAAAGCTTGGGCAGCACGAGGTCGTGTTTGCCCGCCTTCATCCACCAGAAGTGCAGGATCGCCAGCACGCCGATTGCGTAGATGAGCCGATGCAGCGTCTGCCAGCGGCGCCCGAGCCGGCGCGCCATCGCGCGTGTGGAAGTCACAGCGAGCGGAATCAGCAGCACGAACGCCGCGAAACCCACCGTGATGAACGGCCGCTTGCCGACGTCCTTGAACATCGCGGCGACGTCGAACCACTTGTCGAACCAGATGTAGGTCGTGAAATGCAGCGTCGCGTAGAAAAACGCGAAGAGGCCCAGCATGCGTCGAAAGCGGACCAGCGTATTCCAGCGAGTGAGGCGGCGCAGCGGCGTGACAGCAAGGGTGATGCAGAGGAACACCAGCGTCCAGAGCCCCGTGGAACGCGTGATGAACTCAATCGGATTCGCACCGAGCCCATCCGTGAAGCCGAACAGCACGAGGCGTGCGAGCGGATACAACGCCGCGACGAACACGGCCGCCTTCGCCCAAGGCAGCCAGCGCGGTCCCGCCACGCTCGGCACCCCCGCCTTACGCGCAGGACGCGCCTGAACCGCCCCCGCGCGCGCAGTGGCCTGTGGTGTCGTCGTCGATTCCATCTCTCGCTCCATCAAGCTCGTTGCTCAGAAGTTCTTGCGCAGATCCATGCCCTGATACATCGACGCCACGAGGTCGCCGTAGCCGTTGTACATGAGCGTCTTGCGCTTGGGCTGGAAGAAGCCGTCCTCGCCGATGCGCCGCTCCGTGGCCTGGCTCCAGCGCGGGTGATCAACGTTCGGGTTCACGTTCGAATAAAAGCCGTATTCGCTCGGCGCGTACTTGTTCCAGCTCGTGGGCGGCTCGTTCGCGACGAAGCGGATCTTCACAAGCGACTTCGCGCTCTTGAAGCCGTACTTCCACGGCACGATCACACGGACCGGCGCGCCGTTCTGGTTCGGCAGCACCTGGCCGTAGAGGCCCACCGTGAGCAGCGTGAGCGGATTCATCGCCTCGTCCATGCGCAGGCCTTCGGAATACGGCCAGTCGAGGATCGGCTCGGCGAGACCCGGCATTTGCGAGGGGTCGGCGAGCGTGATGAACTGCACGTAACGCGCGTTGCCCGTGGGCTGCGCGCGGCGGATCAGTTCGGACAGCGAAACGCCGATCCACGGCACGACAATTGACCAGCCCTCCACACAGCGGTGACGGTACACGCGCTCTTCGAGCGGCGCGAGCTTGAGAATCTCGTCGATGTCATAGACCTTCGGGTTCTTTACCTCGCCCTCTACGCTCAGCTTCCACGGACGCGGCCGCAGCGTGTGCGCGTTTTGCGCCGGATCGCCCTTGTCCGTGCCGAACTCATAGAAGTTGTTATAGGTCGTGATGTCCTTGTAGGGCGTGATCTTGTCGAGTGCGACGAACTTCGTGTTCGTTTGCGCGGCGAGCTTTTGCGCCTTGGGGTCGCCGGGCGCGTATTCGGCCAGCGCCTGCGCCGCGCCGAACGGCCCCGCAATGCCGCCGAGCGCGAGCGCGCCCGCCGCCCTCAGTACGCGTCGACGCTGTTCGTACACCTTTTGCGGCGTGATCTCACTCGCGGGGATGTCGCCGCCGTTGAGCAAAATCCTGCTGCTCCGCTTGATCCACATATCGCTGCTCCTGCTTCTTGCGTGGCGTGCGCCGCCAGCACATTGATCGTATCTCGCCCCGTCCTGCCGTGCTGTGTACGAAATGGATGGACTGGATGGCCTCAAGCGGGCAAACGCGCAATTCGCAGAAAACTTCCCGGCGGACGAAAAAAAACCGTCGGAGCGCGAGGCATCCGACGGTTAGTTCGTCTTGCGGGCTGATTCGGTTACAGCTTGCCGTAACTGTGCAGGCCCGAAAGGAACATGTTGACGCCGAGGAACGCGAAGGTCGTGACGAGCAGGCCCGTGAGCGCCCACCAGGCCGCCACGCCGCCACGCAGGCCCTTCATGAGCCGCATATGCAGCCAGGCCGCGTAGTTCAGCCACACGATCAGCGCCCAGGTTTCCTTCGGGTCCCAGCTCCAGTAGCCGCCCCAAGCCTGTGCGGCCCACAGCGCCCCGAGAATGGTCGCGATGGTGAAGAACGCGAAACCCACGGCGATCGACTTGTACATGACGTCGTCGAGCACCTCGAGCGCGGGCAGGCGGTCCGCCAGCACGCCGCGCTCCTTCATGATGTACGCCACGCCCACCATGGCCGAAAGCGCGAAGCTGCCGTAGCCGATGAAGTTCGCCGGCACATGGATCTTCATCCACCAGCTTTGCAGTGCGGGCACCAGCGGCTGGATCTGCTGCGCGTCGCGCGAGATCGAGTACCACATCAGGAAGCCCACAGCTGCGCTGATCACGAGCAGCACGAACGCGCCGAGCGCGCGCGTGTTGTAGTGCTTTTCGTAATACAGATAGAAGAGCGCGGTGATGAGGCTGAACAGCACGAACACTTCGTAGAGGTTCGAGATGGGAATGTGGCCGACGTCCGCGCCGATAAGGTAGGACTCGTACCAGCGCACCATCAGGCCGACGAAGCCCATGAGTACCGCCGCCCACGTGAGCTTCGAGCCGATCGAGCCGCCCGAGGGCGAGCGCGAGAGCAAGCCGATCCAGTAGAACAGCGTGGCGAGCACGAACAGCGCGCTCATCCACAGAATGGCCGACTGGCTGGAGAGGAAATACTTGAGGAAGAAGGCAGCGTCGGCGCGCGCGAGGTCGCCCTGGTAGAGCTGGATCGCGAAAAGCGCGAGCACCGCGATGCCTGCCATGAGCAGCCGCGCCGGCTTCCAGCGCCAGCCCAGCACGACGAGCGCCGGCGTCGTGCCGCAGAGCACCAGCTTGTCGTAGTAGTTCATGTGCGCGTGATAGCGCGAGAGCGCGAAGCCCGCGCCCGCCACGAGCGCCAGCGCGAACAGCCAGTCCACCAACGTCAGGCGGCGCAGGAAGGGGCGTTCGTCGAACAGGACGTCGGCGAGAGGATCATGGGCGTTCGCGGCGCCGTGCGCCACGGCGGCATTTGCCACCAGCGCACGTTCGGCGCGGCGGGCCTTCGCGGAGGAGGAAACCTGAGACAAGTCCATGGGCTTACCGGTGTGGATCGTGAGTGGCTGCAATCACGTGCGTGGATCAGGGCGCACGGTCCGTGCCGCTGCCGTTCGTGTCGCCCGCGTCGTTCGCTGTGCCGGTTTGCGGCGCCGCGCCTAGCGCACGGCCGACCGCGTCGCGGGTACGGGCGAACTCCTTCTCGAAGTCGAGGGTACGGCGGGCGGTCGACATCGCCATGATGACGTCGACGCCGTGGTCCTGATCATCCTGGCCCTTCCGGTCCTTCAACCAGAACCACAGACGCCGCTCACGCACGTAGAACATCGAGAAGATGCCGAGCACGAGCAACAGGCTGCCAAGATACACGACTTTCTTGCCCGGCGCGCGCGTCAACTGAAATACCGAAGCTTGCACCTGCTTGAATGAATCGAGCTGTAGATAGACAGGAGATCCATACAGGAAGCTGTCGGATATCGCGTTGATCGAGTCTTGTACGAAGCGCGCGGCGTCGACGTCGGGCTTCAGGTCGGGTTCGCCGGCCTGCTCGCGCGCGAGCTGCCAGAGGTCCCACGTCGCACCCTCCAGCATGCGCAGCAGAAGGCTCGCCGCCTTTTCCTGCTGACCCTTGGGCACCGACTTGTCGATGAATGCGGCCACAGCCTGGAAGCCGCCAGCGGCGCCTGCAGCAGCCGTGGCGCCTGCCTGCGGTGTGTCCGCGCCCGCGAAGAGTGTCAAGACACGCTCGGCGCTGTCTTCGAGATGCTGTTGCAGTTCGCGGTTCGAAGCGGGGACCGAGCGTGCGGCGAAGCGCTTCGCCGCCTGCGCGCGCAAGGCGGGGTCTTCGAAGGCCGCGCGCAGCATCATCCACTCTTTCGGCGTGCCGCCGCTGTCGGCGGGAATGCGCAGGTAGCGGAATGGATCGTCGGGATTCTCGCGCATGCCGGCGAGGAACATGCGGTCACCGCCGCCCACGTCCACGGGCAGCATGTAGTTGTTGTACTCGCGCGCCTGGCCGTCCTTGTCGCGCACCTTGTACTGCACCGAAGGGCCGACGTTATGCAGGTCGAGCGGCTTCGAGCTCTTCGCACCGGACCCGAGACGCTCGTCGAACGCTTCCTTGAGCGATCGGTGCGCCACGCCGCGCGCGTCGTTCGCGCCACTGCCGTTCGAGATGTTTTCGACGTTGATCGCGCGGAAGTCCGCGAATTCGATGGTTTGCCCATCCACGCCCGGCACCGTCTGGCCCGCGGGCACCGCGAGCGGCGCCGAATTGCCGATCGTGCCGCCGAACGGGAAGCTCTTCGCGCCTGCGCCGGACATGGGCCACGCCGTCATCGACATCTGCGAGCCGCCGTCCTGGAAGCTCGACTGGTAGATCGACACGCCGTCGTACTCGAATGGCTCGTTCACCTCGATGCGCGCGGGAATGCGCTGACCCGTCTTGTGGTCGATCACGACGATGTCGCTCGCAAAGAGCTTGGGCATGCCGGTCGAGTAGTAATCGACGATGAACTTGTTGAGCTGGATGGAGAACGGCAGGTCCTGGATCAACGAGCCGTCGGGCTGGTTCAGGATGGCCGTGGAAACGAACTGGCCCTCCGGCACCCAGGCGTAGCCACGGAAGGTCGGGTTGGATTGCGAGAGCCGGTGCTCAGGCGGAATGTCGTTAATGACCGCGTTGCTGCGGATGGGCGTCTTGTCGAAGAGCCACATCTGGAATTTGATCGGCAGATTGCTGTCCAGCAGGCCGCCGAGGCAGATGATCACGATCGCGAGGTGCGCGAAGATGTAGCCGATCTTCGTGAGCGCCCCGCGCTTGGCCGCGATGAGCGTGGCGCCGTCGGACTCGCGCGTCACGAACCGATAGCCCAAGCGCCCCGCCAGCTTGCCGAGCGTGGCGGCCGTTTGCTCGCGCGTGCCGCCCTCCACCGCAAACTCGCCCTTGTGATGGAACGCGCGCAAGCTGCCTTCGCGGACCTTGTCCTTCCAGCTCTTCATGTCCGCGAGCATCTTCGGCGCGTTTCGGATCACGCACAGCGAGACCGACACGACGAGAAAGCCGAGGATCGTCATGAACCACCACGCGCTGTAGACCGTGTAGAGGCTCAGCGAGCGGAAGATGTCGGCCCAGAAGGGGCCAAACTGATTGACGTAGTTCGGGTACGGGTCGTCCTGCGTGAGCACTGTGCCGATGATGCTCGCAATGGCGAGCACGACGAGCAGCGCAATCGCGAAGCGCATCGAACTGATTAGTTCGACGGCGCTTTTCACCGCCTTCTGGCGAACATTCAACTGCAAACCCTGCGTGGTGACGCTCATTCAAACTCCGCTTCTTCGCTCTTGCTGGCTTCTTGCCGATCAGGCGCTACAGCAAAAAAGGGTGCAGGCGCGCCGTCAGCGTGACGACGTCCTCACCCTTTTCTTGTTTTCCGGCCGGCCGCTCGATCAAACACGCGGCAGGCCTGCTACGCTCAATGCAGGCCGGCGGCGTAATCGGCGACGGCCTTGATCTCGTCGTCCGAGAGCCGGTGCGCGATGGTGCGCATCGGATCGTTGTTGTTACGCGTGCCCTGCTGGAAAGCATTGAGCTGTGCAACGATATATTCCGACCACTGGCCCGAGAGGCGCGGATACTGGATCGGAATGCCCTGGCCCGTGGGTCCGTGGCACGCCGCACAGGCCGGCACGCCCTTGTCGGCGATACCGCCACGCCAGATCGACTGGCCGAACGGCACGGTCTTCGCGTCGCGCGCGTAGCCGGGTTTGGGTGTCTGAGAGGCGAACCAGGCTGCGACGTTGATCATATCCTGGTCTGACAGCGCGGCAGCAAAGCCCGCCATGATGGGGTTCGCGCGCGCCGCTGGCTTGCCACCGGGCTGCGGTTTGAAGTCCTTGAGTTGCTTGACGAGATAGTCGGCGTGCTGGCCGGCAAGCTTGGGATAGGCGCCGCCGGTGCTGTTGCCGTCGGCCGCGTGACAGGCCGCGCACACCTGTGCGGCAATGACTTGCCCCCGGGCGACGTCGGGCTTGGCCGGCGCTCCCTGATCCGCCGCGCTTGCCTGCCCCGCCATCATGAATAAACTTGCTATAAGACCTGACGCTATCGCACTCTCGAACACCTTCAAGCACTTGCCCAGTCGATTCATTCGCGCACCTTGTTTCGTCTTGTGGGAATCAGGTTCTGCAATGGACGACAGCGACCGATCTACCTCGAAAGGCCCGCGCTGGCCTCACTGGTATTCAGTAAACCATCGCATTGTACAATAGCGCGCAAGGCAGCACCGCGCCAGTCGGGCCTGCCCCCGATATCCCAGATTCCCTCCCGGGCGCTTCCGGGCCCGGCGGGCCACCCGCCGCGTTGTTTCATATTGTGGTCCCTTTCCGATGGCCTTCCTGCTGCACCAAGCCCGCTTCTTCACGACGGTGAACCATCTGCGCGACCTGCCCGCTACGGCGCGGCCGGAGGTCGCGTTCGCCGGCCGTTCGAACGCCGGCAAATCCACCGCCATCAACCTGCTGTGCAACCAGAAACGGCTCGCCTTCGCCTCGAAGACGCCGGGCCGCACTCAGCACATCAACTACTTTTCAGTCGGCCTCGCCGACGATCCCGCGGGCTATCTCGTCGACCTGCCCGGCTACGGCTATGCCGAAGTGCCGCTCGCAGCGAAGGCGCACTGGGAGCAGTTGCTCTCGCTCTATCTGCAAACGCGCGCCCAGCTCTCGGGCCTCATCCTGATGATGGACGCCCGCCGTCCGCTCACCGACCTCGACCGCCGGATGATCGAATGGTTTGCGCCAACGGGCAAGCCGATCCACGCACTCCTCACGAAGTGCGACAAATTGACGCGTCAGGAAAGCGTCCTCGCGCTGCGCACGACGAACAAGGCGTTCGACGAGTACAACAAGCAAGGCTATGAAGGGAAACTGAGCGCCCAGCTTTTTTCAGCGCTCAAGCGCGTGGGGCTCGACGAGGCGCACGCCGTTATCGAAAGCTGGATCGTGCCGCAGGAATCGGTCGGGGAGACCGACTCGCAAACGCAATAACGCCGCTGGCCAGTCGCTTCAGGCAGGCCCTCAGCCGTCCAAGAGCCCATACTGTCGGGCTTTTCACACGCTTTCATCAGATCTTTTCGCGAGGCAGGCGCGGCGTCCGCCGCGCTATGTGCGTTACCGCACACAGGCCATCGCGACGCCAAACGCAAGCACCCTTTTTGGTCTGCGCCGCGAGGCCTTGCTACGCCAATTCCGGCGCACATAAAAAAACCCGCCGTGATTTCCGGCGGGTTAAACAGCCTTATCGAAAAAACGACAGGCACCCGCTCAGGGAGGAGAAGCGGGGAGCTCGGCGCCAGGCGCCTCGCTCGATCGGTATGATATACCATTGTCCCGAAAAGTTTCCTGCGCTCCGGGACCCATCCCGTTTCAAGATATCCGCCGACATGAGCTTCTATCCGCATCATCGTCCGCGCCGCATGCGACGTGACGATTTCTCGCGCCGTCTGATGCGCGAAAACCTCCTCACCACGAACGATCTGATCTACCCCGTATTCGTCACTGCCGGCAACAACGTGCGCGAAGCCGTGCCGTCGATGCCCGGCGTCGAACGCGTGTCGATCGATCTGCTGATGGGCGTCGCCGAGCAGTGTGTCGAACTCGGCATTCCCGTGCTTTCGCTCTTCCCCGTTGTCGATCCCTCGCTCAAGACGCCCGATGGCATCGAGGCGACGAACCCCGACGGCGTGATCCCGCGCGCCGTGCGCGAGCTGAAGAAGCGCTTCCCCGACCTCGGCGTGCTTTGCGACGTCGCGCTCGATCCGTACACGAGCCACGGCCAGGACGGTGTGCTCGACGAGAACGGCTACGTCATCAACGACGAAACCATCGAGATCCTCGTCGCGCAGGCGCGCGCGCAAGCCGAAGCGGGCGTCGATATCGTCGCGCCTTCGGACATGATGGACGGCCGTATCGGCGCGATCCGCGAGATGCTCGAGAGCGAGAATCACATCCACACGCGCATCATGGCGTACTCGGCCAAGTACGCTTCGGCGTTCTACGGTCCGTTCCGCGACGCCGTGGGTTCGGCGTCGAATCTGGGCAAGGGCAACAAGATGACCTACCAGATGGACCCGTCCAACTCCGACGAAGCACTGCGTGAAGTGCGCCTCGACATCGAGGAAGGCGCCGACATGGTGATGGTGAAACCCGGCATGCCGTACCTCGACATCGTGCGCCGCGTGAAGGACGAATTCCGCTTTCCGACCTACGTGTACCAGGTGAGCGGCGAGTACGCCATGCTCAAGGCCGCCGCGCAGAACGGCTGGCTCGATCACGACAAGGTGATGATGGAATCGCTGCTCGCGTTCAAGCGCGCGGGCGCCGACGGCATCCTCACGTATTTCGCGCTCGACGCCGCACGTTTGCTGCGCGCACAGAAGTAAGCGCCGCGCACATCGTATGAAAAAAGGCACGTCTGCGGACGTGCCTTTTTGCTTTTGGACGGCTGGCGCGATCTCACGCGCGCGCAATATCGCCGAACGCGATCAGGCCGATGGCGCTGCCTGCGTCTGCGGCGCCGGTGCCATCACGCGATCGAGGCGCGCGAGGAAGCGGTCAGCGTTCTCGTAGCCGACCACGCGCAGCACCTCGTGCCCCTGCGTATCGAAGAAGATGATGCCAGGCGGTCCGAAGAGTCCAAAGCGCTTGAGCAGCGCCTGGTCGTCGGAATTGTTGGCCGTCACGTCGGCGCGCAACAGGCCTAGTTCAGCGAGGCGCGCCTGCACACGCGGGTCGCTGAACGTGAACTTCTCCATCTCCTTGCAGCTCACGCACCAGTCGGCGTAGAAGTCGAGCATCGACGGCTTGCCTGCCGTCTTGAGCGCCGCGTCGAGTTGCGCCGGTGAGCGCACGGATGCAAAGACCAATGCGTTCGCTTCGCCGGCGCCGGTGGACTGCGCCGCGCCCGCTGCGGCGACATTGCTCGCACCGCCCACGTGCGCGGCAAGCACCGCAAGCGGTCGCAGCGGATCCGTCGAACCCGCCGCGAGGCCCACGATCAGCGTCGCAGCCCAGATCGCGAATGCCGCGCCAAGACCACGCCCGAGGCGACGCCAGACGTTGGCCGCGCCCGCGTTCGGCGTGAAAAGCCCAAGCGTGGCTGCCGCGAGCAGCAGCCAGAGGGCGGCGAGCAGCATCTGCGCGGTGGCGACGAGCACCGGCCAGACGATCCACAGCGCGGCTGCCAGCAACACGACGCCGAAGAAAACCTTCACGCCATCCATCCATGCGCCCGCACGAGGCAGCAGCGAGCCCGCGCCGAGGCCGAGGATCATCAGCGGGACGCCAAGGCCCAAGCCCATCGCGAAGAGCGCTGCGCCACCCAGCACGGCATTGCCCGTGTGCGCGATGAACGCGAGCACCGCGAAAAGCGGCGCGGTCATGCAAGCGCCCACCACGAGCGCGGAAAGCGCGCCCATCACGGCGACTGCGGCATATTTGCCGCCGGAACGGCTGTGCGTGGCGCGCGAGGCGCCATCCTGCCAGCGCTGCGGCAGCGCGATGTCGTAGCCCGCGATCAACATGACGGCGAACGCGGTGAGGAGCACCGCGAACACGCCGAGCACCCACGGATTCTGCAGCCACGCGCCAAGGCTCTGGCCGACCAGCGCGGCGGCAATACCCAGCACCGTGTAGACGAGCGCCATGCCGAGCACGTAGACGAACGAGAGCGAGAAGCCGCGCGAGCGCGTGACGCGCTCGCCCTCACCGACGATGATCGCCGAGAGGATCGGGATCATCGGGTACGAGCAGGGCAAGAGGCTCAGCACCATGCCGGCCACGAAGTACAGACCGATCACGGCGAAAAAGCCGCCGCCTTGCAGCAAAGATTGCGCGTAGTCGGCGCTCGTGGCGCGCTCGTACCAAGGCTCCTCCGTGTCGGCAGCAGCGGGCGCCGCGTTTGATTGCGGCAGGGGCGTGGGGGCCGAGCTCACCGCGCCCGGTACGGCGCTCTGGCCGGCCGTAGCGGCCTGCAAGGCCGCGCCACTCACGTGATACACGTGCTCCGCAGGCGGATAGCAGATGCCGGCATCGGCGCAGCCCTGCGATGTCACCGCGAGATCGAACGGACCGCTCGCCTTCTGCACCGGCACGCGGATCGTCAGCTCGTCACGATAGGTTTCGACATTCTTCTGGAAGGTCGGATCAAACTTGACGTGGCCGGGCGGGATTTGCGCCGCGCCCAGTTGCGCCGTACCGTTGCGCGCGGCGAAAGCGAAGCGCTCGCGGTACATGTAGTAGCCGTTCGCGATCTTGAAATGCACGTCGACCATGCCCGGCGCTTCGCTCGCGCTGAAGGTGAAGGCCTGGTCGGGCGGCAGGAAGTCATCGTCGTCGGCGCGCGCGAGCGAAGTGCCAAACAGCAGAGGTAGCACGCAGCAGACGAGCAGGAGGAAGCCGGACAGCGAAGCGTACGGCGCGACGCGGGAGCGCCGATCGAAACGGTTAGACATGTAGGGTGAGCTGAGTCTCGGCATTGACCCATTGGCCGTAGGCGTCCGACGCCGTGGCTTGCCACGAGAGAATCTCGGGCGTTTCGTAGGGATGCCGGGTCTGGATGAACTTTTCGAGCGCGGCCGCGCGGGCGAGGCTCGTCTTGAAGAGCAGCTGAATCTCGTTGCCCGACTCGATGCTGCCCTGCCAGTGATACTGTGAGTGAACGGCGCCAAGGCGCGTCACGCACGCAGCGAGGCGCTGCGCGAGCGCCCCGGAGGCGAGCTTTTCGGCGGTGCCCTCGTCGGGCACCGTGGTCAGCATCAAGGTCACATTGAGGGTCACGACGAACTCCAGCGTAACGCCCGCGTGCGACCGCACAAGCAGGCTTTGAAGCAGAGCGTTATCGTACCATCGGCACTGATTGCCTTCTCTCGGGTGCCGTGTGGAAAAAAGGGGCTGCGATCGGTAAACACGATCAGGCTCACGTTAATCCGCGCCCCAAAACAAAAAAGCCAGGCTAGGCCTGGCTTTTTCGCGTGCCGCTCAATCCGCAATTGAAAATTGCGTCAAGCGACTGAAAGCTTATTCCGCTTCCTGGATGTTCTCTTCCGCGACTTCCGGACGATCGAGCAGTTCGACCAGTGCCATCGGTGCGTTGTCGCCAACACGGAAACCGAACTTCAGGATACGCAGGTAGCCGCCCGGACGGTTCGCGAAACGCGGACCGAGCACGTCGAACAGCTTCGTGACCGAGTCACGATCGCGCAGGCGGTTGAACGCCAGACGACGGTTTGCGAGCGACGGCTTCTTGCCCAGCGTGATGAGGGGCTCGACAACCTTACGGAGTTCCTTCGCCTTCGGCAGCGTCGTCTTGATGACTTCGTGCTCGATGAGCGAGTTGGACATGTTACGGAGCATTGCCAGACGGTGGCTGCTCGTGCGGTTCAGTTTCCGCAGACCATGACGGTGACGCATTTCAATTTCCTTGAAACAAAGTTTTGGTCCAGCTCTTCTATCGCCTTGTCGGGTTTAACACCTCGCCAAGGCACGGGCCGGTACATGAAAAAGGCAAGACGCGGATTCTAAAGGAAAATCCGCGTCCCTGCCACATTACTTACTTGTCGAGACCAGCCGGCGGCCAGTTTTCGAGCTTCATGCCGAGCGTGAGACCGCGCGAAGCGAGCACTTCCTTGATCTCGTTGAGCGACTTGCGACCCAGGTTCGGGGTCTTGAGCAGCTCGTTCTCGGTACGCTGGATCAGATCGCCGATGTAGTAGATGTTCTCGGCCTTCAAACAGTTCGCCGAGCGAACCGTGAGTTCGAGATCGTCCACCGGACGCAGCAGGATCGGGTCGATCTGCGGTGCGCGCGACGGCGCTTCCGCGGCCGTTTCCGTGCCTTCCAGAGCAGCGAACACCGACAGCTGATCCACGAGGATGCGCGCCGACTGGCGGATCGCTTCCTCAGGCGAGATCACGCCATTGGTTTCGATGTTCATCACGAGCTTGTCGAGGTCGGTACGCTGTTCGACACGCGCGCTTTCCACGGCGTAGCTCACGCGGCGAACCGGCGAGAACGACGCGTCCAGCACGATGCGGCCGATGATCTTGGCCGACTCGTCGCCATAGCGGCGCACATTGCCAGGCACGTAGCCACGGCCCTTCTCGATCTTGATCTGCACGTCGAGCTTGCCGCCCTTCGTCAGATGCGCAACCACGTGTTCCGGGTTGATCACTTCGCAGTCGTGCGAGAGTTCGATGTCGCCAGCGGTGACAACGCCTTCGCCTTCCTTGCGCAGCGTAACCGTCACTTCGTCACGGTTATGCAGCTTGAAAACGACACCCTTCAGGTTCAGCAGCAGGTTGACCACATCCTCTTGCACACCATCGAGCGTCGAGTATTCGTGCACGACGCCTGCGATCGTCACTTCGGTCGGCGCGTAGCCCACCATCGACGACAGCAGCACGCGCCGGAGCGCGTTACCCAAGGTGTGGCCATAACCGCGTTCGAACGGCTCCATGACCACTTTCGCGTGGTTGTCGCCGAGCGATTCCACAGCGATGATCTTGGGTTTCAACAAACTGGTTTGCATAGGTTTTCCTTTTCAATACCCTCGGCTCGTTACACCGATAAGGCTGAGATGGCAACAACCTGAAAAAAACGGCCGAGGCCGCCTCCTGCGCGAAGCACAGAGGTTACCCCGGCCGTCAATCCGATTACCGCGAATACAATTCGACGATCAGGCTTTCGTTGATGTCGCCAGCGATGTCGCTGCGCTCAGGCATGCCCTTGAACGTGCCTTCGAACTTCTTCGCGTCGACCGACACCCAACCTGCCAAACCGCCTTGCTCTGCGAGCGAGAGGGCTTCGACGATACGCGTCTGCTTCTTCGCCTTTTCGCGAATCGCGACGACGTCGCCTGCCTTCACTTGCATCGACGGGATGTTCGCGACGACGCCGTTCAGCGTGAGAGCCTTGTGGCTCACGAGCTGACGCGCTTCAGCGCGGGTCGATGCGAAGCCCATGCGGTACACGACGTTGTCGAGACGCGATTCGAGCAGTTGCAGCAGGTTTTCGCCGGTGTTGCCCTTGATACGGTCAGCTTCCGCGAAGTAGCGGCGGAACTGGCGCTCGAGCACGCCGTAGATGCGCTTCACTTTTTGCTTTTCGCGAAGCTGCGTGCCGTAGTCGGACGTACGGGCGCCCGAAGTGCGGCCGTGCTGACCCGGCTTGCTGTCGAGCTTGCACTTGTCGGCGAGCGAGCGGCGTGCGCTCTTCAGGAAGAGGTCGGTGCCTTCACGGCGGGACAGCTTGGCCTTCGGGCCGATATAACGTGCCACGTTGCTTTCCTTCGATGATTGATCACGCGAAACCTGAGTGGGAAAACCCGCGGTATCGCGCTAGTCCGGCCCTTTGGACCGAACGGTGGGCTTAGTCAATTCAATAACGCCGAGAGCCTGGGTCGCCGTTTCCGGCGGCTCAGGCGTTCGGCTAAAACGACGCCTTAGATACGGCGGCGCTTCGGCGGACGGCAGCCGTTGTGCGGAACCGGCGTCACGTCGGAGATCGCGGTGATCTTGATGCCAAGACCATGCAGCGCGCGCACCGCCGATTCGCGGCCAGGACCGGGGCCCTTGATCCGCACTTCGAGGTTCTTCACGCCGTATTCCATCGCCACGCGACCAGCCGACTCGGCTGCGACCTGAGCTGCGAAGGGGGTCGATTTGCGCGAACCCTTGAAGCCCTGACCGCCCGAGGTTGCCCAGGCAAGCGCGTTGCCTTGACGATCGGTGATCGTGATGATGGTGTTGTTGAACGACGCGTGAACGTGAACCACGCCCTCGGCGACGTTCTTCTTTACCTTCTTGCGAACGCGTTGCGCCGCGGAGTTGTTCGAAGCCTTAGCCATTACGTTTTCCTGTAACTTTCAGTTCCGCTTACTTCTTCAGCGACTGTGCTGCGCGGCGCGGACCCTTACGCGTACGAGCGTTGGTACGCGTACGCTGGCCACGCAGGGGCAGGCCCTTGCGATGGCGCACGCCGCGGTAGCAGCCGAGGTCCATCAGGCGCTTGATGTTCATCGTTACTTCACGGCGGAGATCGCCTTCGACGACAAACTTGCCCACTTCCTCACGCAGCTTTTCCAGATCCGCGTCGTCCAGGTCCTTGACCTTCTTGTTGAACGGCACACCGGCGGACACGCAGATGTTGCGCGAACGCGTGCGGCCAACACCGAAAATTGCCGTCAGGCCGATTTCAGTGTGCTGGTGGTTCGGGATGTTAACCCCTGCAATACGAGCCATTGTTTTTCCTCAAACAAAAAGCGCAAGCGCGCTAATCAGCCTTGGCGCTGCTTGTGGCGCGGGTCCGAGCTGCAGATCACGCGAACGACGCCGTTGCGCTTGATGATTTTGCAGTTGCGGCAAATGCGCTTTACCGATGCCATCACTTTCATGATATTACCCTTTTTCCTAAATCACTTCGCCCGGAACACGATCCGCGCACGCGACAGATCGTAAGGCGTCAACTCAACCGTCACCTTGTCGCCCGGGAGGATGCGGATGTAGTGCATCCGCATCTTTCCGGAAATATGTCCCAGAACGACATGGCCGTTTTCCAGCTTCACCCGGAAGGTTGCGTTGGGGAGGTTTTCGATCACCTCGCCTTGCATCTGGATTACATCGTCTTTGGCCATAGGTCCTTTTAACGCATCGGGACGCCGCCGCCCTTGAAGTTGGCCTTCTTGAGCAGCGATTCATATTGTTGCGACATCACGTACGACTGCACCTGCGCCATGAAGTCCATTGTGACGACGACAATGATCAGCAGCGACGTTCCACCAAAATAAAACGGCACGTTCCAGCGCAGCACCAGAAACTCAGGCAGCAGGCAAACGAACACGATATAGATCGCACCGGCCAGCGTCAGACGCGTGAGGATGCGGTCGATATAACGTGCCGTCTGATCGCCCGGGCGGATGCCTGGTACGAACGCGCCACTCTTTTTCAGGTTGTCGGCCGTTTCCCTGCTGTTGAACACCAGTGCGGTGTAGAAGAAGCAGAAGAACACGATCGCCAACGCGTACAGCAACACGTACACGGGCTGGCCAGGCTTGAGGGCTTCGGCCACATTGTGCAGCGTGTCCGCAAACCAGCCGGTCCGCGAACCCGAACTGAACCAGTTCAGGATAGTTGCCGGGAACAGGATGATCGACGACGCGAAGATCGGCGGAATCACACCCGACATGTTCAGCTTGAGCGGCAGGTGGGACGACTGCCCGCCGTAAATCTTGTTACCGACCTGACGCTTCGCATAATTCACGAGGATCTTGCGCTGGCCGCGCTCGATGAACACCACCAGGTACGTCACGGCTGCGATCAGAACGACCACGATGATCGCCGAGATGATGCTCATCGAGCCGGTGCGAACCAGTTCGAAAAGCCCACCGAGCGCATTCGGGAAGCCTGCCGCGATCCCGCCGAAGATGATGATCGAGATGCCGTTGCCAAGCCCGCGTTCCGTGATCTGCTCACCAAGCCACATCAGGAACATCGTGCCCGTTACGAGCGTCACGACCGTCGTCAAGCGGAACACCATGCCCGGATCGATCACGAGGCCAGGCTGGTTTTCCAGCGCGACCGCGATGCCGAACGCCTGAAACGTCGCCAGCACCACTGTGAAGATCCGCGTGTACTGCGTGATCTTGCGTTGTCCAGCCTGCCCTTCTTTCTTCAGCGCTTCCAGCTGCGGCGAAACAATCGCCATCAGCTGCAGGATGATCGACGCCGAGATATACGGCATCACACCCAGCGCGAAGATCGTGAACCGCGACAGTGCGCCACCCGAGAACATGTTGAACATGCCAAGGATGCCGCCCGACTGGCTCTGAAAGAGCTTCGCCAGTTGGTCCGGATCGATACCCGGAACCGGAATATGCGCGCCGATACGATAAACGACCAACGCCAGCAGCAGGAACACTGCCCGCCGGCGCAGGTCGCCGAACTTCGGAGCGCTGCGACCAGTTTTTGCGAGACTCGGGCTGTTAGCCAAGTAGCTTCTCCGATGCAGATGCTAGTGACGGCGGGCAAGCCCGCACGCACCACTCACAATCACTCGGCAAAAGAACCGCCTGCTGCTTCAATCGCAGCACGCGCATTCTTCGTCGCACCCAGACCCTTAACGACGACCTTACGCTTGATCTCGCCGGTAGCGATGATCTTCGCGCTGCGGGTCAGTTCGCCCACGAGGCCTGCCTGCTTGAGAGCCAGCAGATCGATTTCGTCGACCGGCAGCTTCTCAATGTCGGCGAGGCGCACTTCACCAACGAATTCCTTCGTCAGCGAGGTGAAGCCACGCTTCGGCAGACGACGCTGCAGCGGCATTTGACCGCCTTCGAAGCCAACCTTGTGGAAGCCGCCCGAACGCGATTTCTGACCCTTGTGACCACGGCCAGCGGTCTTGCCGAGGCCAGAGCCGATGCCGCGACCGACGCGACGCTTTGCGTGCTTCGCGCCTTCTGCCGGCTTCAGGTTATTCAATTCCATTTCAAACTCCTGGAGTCTTTGGTCGACCGCTTAGCCGATGACCTTAACGAGGTACGAGACCTTGTTGATCATGCCGCGCACAGCCGGCGTGTCCTGCAACTCGGAGACCGAGTTCAGGCGGCGCAGGCCGAGACCGCGCACGGTGGCACGGTGCGTTTCGCGGGTCCCAATCAGGCTCTTGACGAGCTGAACCTTGACAGTTTTTTCAGACATGGTGCCCACCCTTAGCCCAGAATGTCTTCGACGGACTTGCCGCGCTTCGCCGCGATGTCAGCCGGGGTCGACTGCTTGCGCAGACCGTCCAGCGTGGCACGAACGAGGTTGTACGGGTTCGTCGAACCGTGGCTCTTGGCCACGACGTTCTGCACGCCCATCACGTCGAACACTGCGCGCATCGGGCCGCCGGCGATCACGCCCGTACCTGCCTTCGCCGGAGCGAGGAGGACGACCGATGCGCCGTGCTTGCCGTGCACTTCGTGTTGCAGGGTGCCGTTCTTCAGGGGCACCTTGAACATGTTGCGGCGAGCTTGTTCCATCGCCTTCTGGACAGCAACGGGCACTTCCTTCGACTTGCCCTTGCCCATACCGACGCGGCCATCACCATCGCCAACCACGGTCAGTGCAGCGAAGCCGAGAATACGGCCACCCTTCACAACCTTGGTCACGCGATTGACCGAAATCATTTTTTCGCGAAGGCCGTCGTCGCGTTCGTCAGCCTGAACTTTCGCTTGCATCTTTGCCATGACGAATTCCTTCCTTAGAACTTGAGCCCGGCTTCGCGCGCAGCATCAGCCAGCGCCTTGACGCGGCCGTGATAGCGGAAACCCGAGCGGTCAAAGGCGACGGATTCGATGCCGGCGGCCTTAGCCTTTTCTGCAATACGCTTGCCGATCAGCGAGGCAGCGGCGACGTTGCCGCCCTTGCCCGACTGGTCAGCCAGTTGCGCACGCACTTCAGCTTCAAGCGTCGACGCGCTGGCCAGCACCTTGGTGCCGCAGGGCGAGAACACTTGCGCATAAATGTGCGTGTTCGTGCGATGCACGGCCAGACGCGCGACCTGCAGCTCAGCGATCTTGAGACGCGTCTGACGAGCGCGGCGCAGGCGAGATTGAGTCTTATCCATGATTGCGCACCCTTACTTCTTCTTCGTTTCTTTGAGGATCACGACCTCGTCGGCGTAACGCACACCCTTGCCCTTGTAGGGCTCCGGCGGGCGATAACCGCGCACTTCTGCAGCGGTTTGGCCGACTTTTTGCTTGTCGATCCCCTTGATCACGATTTCCGTTTGCGACGGGGTTTCAGCCTTGATACCTTCCGGCATCTGGTGCACCACGGGGTGCGAGAAACCCAGCGACAGGTTCAGCTTGTCGCCTTGCGCTTGAGCACGGTAACCGACGCCAACCAGCGTCAGCTTGCGCTCAAAACCCTTCGTCACGCCTTGCACCATGTTCGCGACAATCGCGCGCATCGTGCCCGACATTGCGTTGGCTTCGCGGCTGTCGTCGGTCGGCTCAAACTTGAGCGCGCCGTTGTCGTTCACGACCTTCACGAGGCGGTTCGCAGGTTGCGAAATCGTACCCAGCGCGCCCTTGACGGTAATCTTCTCGTCGCTGAGCGTCGCTTCTGCGCCTTGCAGCGCGACCGGGCTCTTACCTACTCGAGACATGTTTCTTCTCCTTAGGCCTTAAGCGACGTAGCAGATAACTTCGCCGCCGACGCCAGTAGCGCGCGCCTTGCGGTCCGTCATCACACCCTTGGGCGTCGAGACGATCGCAACACCGAGGCCATTCATGACCTGCGGGATGTCGTTGCGGCCGCGGTACACGCGCAGACCCGGCTTCGAGACGCGTTCGATGCGCTCGATAACGGGACGGCCAGCGTAGTACTTCAACGCGATGTTCAATTCCGACTTCGCACCTTCGGTTTTCACCGCGAAGTCGTCGATATAACCTTCGTCCTTCAGAACCTGCGCAATCGCAATCTTCACTTTCGACGAGGGCATAGCAACCGAAACCTTCTCGACCATCTGCGCATTGCGGATGCGAGTCAGCATATCGGCGATAGGATCACTCATGCTCATTTATGTTTCTCCTATTACCAGCTCGCCTTGGTGATGCCAGGGATCTCACCACGGAACGCGATTTCACGAATCTTGTTACGTGCGAGACCGAATTTGCGGAACGTGCCACGCGGACGACCCGTGATCGCGCAGCGATTACGCTTGCGAGTCGGGTTCGAGTTGCGGGGCAGTTGTTGCAGTTCGAGGCGAGCTGCGTAGCGCTCTTCTTCCGACTTGCTTTGGTCGTCGATGATCGCCTTCAGCGATGCGCGCTTCGGCGCAAATTTCGCTGCCAGACGAGCGCGCTTCTTTTCACGTTCGATCAGTGCCAGTTTAGCCACGGTAACCTCAGTTTCTGAACGGGAACTTGAAGCCGGCGAGCAGTGCCTTTGCTTCTTCGTCGGTCTTCGCGGTCGTCGTGATGCTGATGTTCAGCCCACGCAGCGCGTCGATCTTGTCGTAGTCGATTTCGGGGAAAATGATCTGCTCTTTCACACCGATGTTGTAGTTACCACGGCCGTCGAATGCCTTGCCCGACACGCCACGGAAGTCGCGCACACGGGGCAGCGCAACCGTCACGAAACGGTCCAGGAATTCGTACATGGCATTGCCACGCAGGGTAACCATCGTGCCGATCGGGTAGCTTTCGCGGATCTTGAAACCAGCGATTGCCTTACGCGACTTCGTGATGACGGGCTTCTGGCCGGCGATCTTCGTGAGGTCGCCAACGGCGTGCTCGAGGACCTTCTTGTCAGCGACGGCTTCACCAACACCCATGTTCAGGGTGATCTTGGTGAGGCGCGGCACTTCCATGACCGACTTGTAACCGAACTTCTCGATCAGGCCAGGAACGACCTTCTCTTTATAAAATTCTTGCAAACGTGCCATTTTTTACTCCGCAGCGTCAGGCGCTCAGAACAGCACCGGTCGTCTTCAGGAAACGAACCTTCTTGTCCCCTTCGACCTTGATGCCCACGCGCGACGGCTTACCGTTCGCGTCGACCAGTGCGACGTTCGAGATAGCCACCGGCATTGCCTTGGCTTCCACGCCACCCGTCGTACCCTTCATCGGGTTCGGCTTCACATGCTTTTTCGCGATGTTGATGCCTTCGACAGTGACGCGCTCTACGCCGATGGCCAGCACGACGCCGCGCTTGCCCTTGTCTTTGCCAGTGACGATGATGACTTCGTCACCCTTGCGAATCTTGTTCATCGCGACTCCTTACAGCACTTCCGGCGCCAGCGAAACGATCTTCATGAATCGTTCGCTACGCAGCTCACGCGTAACCGGCCCGAAAATGCGGGTGCCGATCGGCTCAAGCTTGGTATTCAAAAGCACGGCGGCGTTGCCATCGAACTTGATCAGCGAGCCGTCTTGACGGCGCACGCCCTTCGCAGTGCGAACCACAACAGCGTTGTAGATTTCGCCCTTTTTCACGCGCCCGCGCGGCGTTGCTTCCTTGACGCTCACCTTGATGATGTCGCCAATGCTCGCATAACGACGCTTCGAGCCGCCGAGCACCTTGATGCACAGGACTTCACGTGCACCCGTGTTGTCGGCTACTTCAAGCCGAGTTTCGGTCTGGATCATGGTTTATCTTTCCCAACTTAATCCGGTCGCGCCACCATGGCACATCCGGTCAGTCTTGGTCCCGTCAGCCGCGCCGCCACTAGAACGACCGCTCAGCTGCTTGGGTAAGAACAGCAGCGACGGCAAACGAAACCGGCCATCGCATTCCGGTGAATCTTGCTAACCCGGACTGGCGCCCGAATCTGCTCCCCCACCTACTTCCGCTTGCCGCTTTGCCAACAGCAAACCCATAAAGAGGGAAGACCAAGACTATAACTCGATAATCTTGGTCTAGCAAGCGAAATCTTCAGCGATTTCAATTACTTCTACATCCCGAGGAATTGCTCCCCGGGATGTCGCGTCATTTTTAGATGACGCGTGCTGCTTCGATCAGCTTCGACACGGTCCAGGCCTTCGTCTTCGAGAGAGGACGAGTTTCCTGGATTTCAACGAGGTCGCCCTCGTTGTACGTGTTCGCTTCGTCGTGAGCGTGGTACTTCTTCGACTGCACGACGTACTTGCCGTAGATCGGGTGCTTGACGCGGCGCTCGACCAGGACGGTGACCGTCTTGTCCATCTTGTTGCTGACGACTTTGCCGACCAGCGTCCGCTTAAGCGAGGTTTTCACGCTTTCGTTCATTTCTGGTTCGCCTTCTGAGTCAGGACGGTCCGCACACGTGCGATGTCGCGACGAACCTTCTTCAGCTGGCTCGTGTTCGTGAGCTGCTGGGTCGCGAGTTGCATGCGCAGGCCGAATTGCGCCTTCAAGAGGTCCGACAGCTCTTTGTCGAGCGCGGCCTTGTCTTTCTGAAGAAGTTCAGATGCCTTCATCAATCACTCCTTAGGCGCCGAGCTGGCGAACCATGAAGACCGTCTTCAGCGGCAGCTTGGCTGCAGCCAGACGGAAGGCTTCACGGGCCAGTTCTTCGGACACACCATCCATTTCATACAGCATCTTGCCCGGCTGAATCTCGGCGACGTAGTACTCAGGGTTACCCTTACCGTTACCCATACGCACTTCCGCCGGCTTTTGCGAGATCGGCTTGTCCGGGAAGATACGGATCCAGATGCGGCCGCCACGCTTGATGTGACGCGTCATTGCACGACGCGCTGCTTCAATCTGACGCGCGGTCAGGCGACCACGACCGATAGCCTTCAGACCGTATTCACCGAACGAAACTGCGTTGCCGCGCGTTGCGACGCCGGTGTTACGACCCTTCTGCTCTTTGCGATACTTCCTGCGTTTCGGTTGCAGCATCGTTATTCTCCACTCTTGCCGTCACCACCGGCGCCACGGCGCGGTGCGCCACGACGGGCACCCGGTGCGCCTTCGCCATCACGGCGCGGACGACGATCGCCCGGGCGCGCGTTGCGGCGCGGACGCTTTTCTTCGGCGACTTCTTCCACCACCGGTGCGTCGTTGCGGCCGAGCGTGTCGCCCTTGTAGACCCAAACCTTCACGCCGATGATGCCGTACGTCGTCTTCGCTTCCGAGGTTGCGTAGTCGATGTCAGCACGCAGCGTGTGAAGCGGCACTCGACCTTCGCGGTACCACTCGGTACGTGCGATTTCGATACCGTTCAGACGGCCGGCGCTCATGATCTTGATGCCTTGGGCACCCAGACGCATCGCGTTCTGCATCGCGCGCTTCATTGCGCGACGGAACATGATGCGGCGCTCCAGCTGCTGCGTGATCGAATCGGCGATCAGTTGAGCATCGGTTTCCGGCTTGCGGATTTCTTCGATGTTCACGTGAACCGGAACGCCCATGCGCTTCTGGAGTTCGGCCTTGAGGAGTTCGATGTCCTCGCCCTTCTTGCCGATCACCACACCCGGGCGCGAGCTATAAATCGTGATGCGAGCGTTCTTTGCCGGACGCTCGATCACAACACGGCCCACCGAAGCGTTTTTCAGCTTCTTCTTCAGGTATTCACGAACACCGATGTCTTCCTTCAACATCGCCGCGAAATTGTTGTTGTTCGCGTACCAACGCGAAGCCCAATTGCGGCTGACGGCCAAACGGAAGCCAGTCGGATGAATTTTCTGTCCCATCGTATGGCTCCTTAATTCCCGACCGTCACAGTGATGTGACAGGATTGCTTCTCGATGCGGTTGCCGCGGCCCTTGGCGCGCGCGGTGAAACGCTTCAGCGAAGCTGCCTTGTCGACGTAGATGCTCTTGATCTTGAGCTCGTCGATGTCAGCACCTTCGTTGTGTTCCGCGTTTGCGATCGCCGAGAGCACAACCTTTTTCACGATGCCAGCCGCTTTCTTCGGCGAGAACGTCAGAACGTTCAGCGCCTTGTCGACCGGCAGACCGCGGATCTGGTCAGCCACAAGGCGCGTTTTCTGCGCCGAGATGCGGGCACCGCGATGAATTGCCTTCACTTCCATCTTGATTGCCCCTTATTTCTTGGCCTTCTTGTCGGCCGCGTGACCCTTGAACGTACGGGTCAGTGCGAACTCGCCAAGCTTGTGGCCGACCATGTTTTCCGTGACATACACGGGAACGTGTTGACGGCCGTTGTGTACGGCGATCGTCAGGCCGATGAAGTCCGGCAGGATCGTCGAACGACGCGACCAGGTCTTGATCGGTTTCTTGTCGCGCGTTGCTGCAGCCGCCTCAACCTTCTTCAGCAAATGGGCGTCGCAGAACGGACCTTTCTTAATAGAACGTGCCATTGCCTACTCCTTAACGCTTGTGACGGCGCTGGACGATCATGCTCGTCGTGCGCTTGTTGCTGCGGGTGCGATAGCCCTTCGTCGGCGTGCCCCACGGGCTCACCGGGTCGCGACCAGCCGCAGTCTTGCCTTCGCCACCACCGTGCGGGTGGTCGACCGGGTTCATTGCAACGCCACGGACCGTCGGGCGGATACCGCGCCAGCGGTTCGCGCCAGCCTTACCGATTTGACGGAGGCTGTGCTCTTCGTTGCCGACTTCACCGATCGTTGCGCGGCATTCAACGTGCACGCGACGGATTTCGCCCGAACGCAGACGAACCTGCGCGTAGACGCCTTCACGTGCCAGCAGCATTGCCGACGTGCCAGCCGAACGCGCCATTTGCGCGCCCTTGCCCGGCAGCATTTCGATGCAGTGGATCGTCGTACCGACCGGAATGTTGCGGATCGGCAGCGTATTGCCTGCACGGATCGGCGCTTCCGAACCCGACATCAGCTGCGTGCCAACCGTCACACCCTTCGGCGCGATGATGTAGCGGCGCTCGCCGTCTGCGTAAAGAACCAGCGCAATGTTCGCGCTACGGTTCGGGTCATACTCGAGACGCTCCACCTTCGCGGGGATGCCATCCTTCGTACGACGGAAATCGATCAGACGGTAGTGCTGCTTGTGACCACCGCCCTGGTGACGCGTCGTGATGCGACCGTTGTTGTTACGGCCAGCCGTCGAGGACTTCTTTTCGAGCAGTGCCGCGAACGGCGCGCCCTTATGGAGGTCCTTGTTGACGATCTTGACCATCGCGCGGCGACCCGGCGAGGTCGGCTTAACTTTCACGATTGCCATGATTACTTGGCCTCCGCTTCAAAGTTGATTTCCTGGCCGGGCTTCAGGCAGACATACGCCTTCTTCACGTCCTTGCGCTTGCCGTTGAAGCGGCCAAAGCGCTTGGCTTTACCCTTCTGGACCAGCACATTGACGGACTCGACTTCCACCTTGAACAGCAGCTCGACAGCAGCCTTGACTTCCTGCTTGTTCGCGTCCGGCGCGACTTCGAAGACGACTTGTTCGTTCTTCTCCGCAACCAGCGTCGCCTTTTCGGAGATCACCGGTGCGAGCAGGACCTGCATCAAACGATGATCGTTCTTGCGAATCTCGCTCATGACAGCAACTCCTCGATCTGGGCGACCGCTGCCTTCGTGATCAGGATCTTCTTGAAGTAGATCAGCGAGAGCGGGTCGGCAAAACGCGGCTCAACGACTGCCACGTGGGGCAGGTTGCGCGACGCGAGATACAGGTTCTCGTCGACCGTGTCGGTGATGACCAGCACGGATTCGAGACCCATGGCCTTGAACTTTTCGGCCAGCAGCTTCGTCTTCGGCGCTTCGAGCGAGAGCTCTTCCACGACCGAGATGCGACCTTCGCGGGCCAGCTGCGAGAAGATCGAGCAGAGACCTGCGCGATGCATCTTCTTGTTGACCTTGTGCGAGAAGTTTTCTTCCGGCGAATTCGGGAAGATGCGACCACCGCCACGCCACAACGGGCTCGACGACATACCGGCACGAGCGCGGCCCGTACCCTTCTGACGCCACGGCTTCTTGGTGGTGTGCTTGACCTGTTCGCGGTCCTTCTGCGCGCGATTACCGCTACGCGCGTTCGCCTGGTAGGCGATAACGATCTGGTGGATCAGCGCTTCGTTATAGTCACGACCGAACACGACGTCCGATGCGTTGACCGCTGCGCCTTCCTGACCATTAGCGTTCAGGAGCTTCAGTTCCATTATTGCGCTCCTTTCTTGGCGCGCGCCTTGACGGCGGGCGTCACGAAAACCTTGCCGCCCTTTGCACCCGGCACGGCACCCTTGACCAACAGCAGCTTGCGCTCTGCGTCGATACGGGCGATTTCGAGGTTTTGCACCGTCACGGTTTCGTCACCCATGTGACCGGTCATGCGCTTACCCGGGAACACGCGACCCGGATCCTGCGCCATACCGATCGAGCCCGGCACATTGTGCGAGCGCGAGTTACCGTGCGAAGCGCGACCCGAAGCGAAGTTGTAACGCTTGATGGTACCGGCGTAGCCCTTACCGATCGAGGTGCCTTGCACGTCGATCTTCTGGCCTTCTTCGAAGAGTTCCACACCGATCACGGCGCCAGCGGACAGCTCGGCGGCCTTAGCGGCGTCGATCTGGAATTCCTTGAGGATTTCACCGGCTTGAACGCCAGCTTTGGCGAGATGACCTGCGATCGGCTTCGTCACGCGCGATGCGCGGCGAGTTCCGAAAGCAACCTGCACGGCCGTGTAGCCGTCGGTTTCAACAGTCTTGATCTGCGTCACGCGGTTGTCGGACACGTCCAGCACGGTCACGGGAATCGAATCCCCTTCGGCCGTGAAGATACGAGTCATGCCAACCTTGCGACCTACGAGTCCAAGGCTCATCGTTTTCTCCATTCCCGACTGCGATTGGTCGGGGCTAATTTACAAAGTACCGGCATGTTTCTCAGGGTAAAGGCCCGAAAGGGACACACCGATTTTTTGCGCGAATGCGCGAAAAGACGTCAAGTATAACGCCCTTCCTCGTTTTCCGCAAGCAATCAAAGACTTAGCGCTGTCAGATAATCTAGACAGCGCTGGAGGCTCTTACTGCAGCTTGATTTCGACGTCCACGCCAGCCGGGAGGTCCAGCTTCATCAGCGCGTCAACGGTCTTGTCCGTCGGGTCGACGATGTCCATCAGGCGCAGGTGGGTGCGGATTTCGAGCTGGTCGCGCGACGTCTTGTTGACGTGCGGCGAACGCAGGATGTCGAAACGCTGGATACGCGTCGGCAGCGGCACCGGACCGCGGACGATGGCGCCCGTGCGCTTCGCCGTATCGACGATTTCAGCAGCCGACTGGTCGATCAGACGGTAGTCGAAAGCCTTCAGACGGATACGGATTTTTTGGTTCTGCATGATGATTCCTTGAAAAGAGCGAGGCGGACTTGCGCCGCCAGACGGTATAAAGAGCGCAGGACCGCCCCGCGACAAGGTGTCGCGAGAGCGGTCCCAGGGTACATCAACTTCTACAGCAAGCCGAGCATTCTACTCGATTTACTCGATGATCTTTGCAACCACGCCGGCGCCGACGGTACGGCCACCTTCGCGGATTGCGAAGCGCAGACCTTCTTCCATCGCGATCGGAGCGATCAGCTTCACCGTGAT
>NZ_CAJHCQ010000022.1 GCF_904848665.1 Paraburkholderia hiiakae | reverse complement strand
GCTGACCTCGACGGCGCTCAACGCGCTGACGACGTCGCAGCTGGCGACGCTGTCGGTGAACCTGCTGACGAGCGCACAGGTCTCGGGTCTGAGCACGGGCCAGCTCGCGGCACTGAGCTCGACGCAGGTGCGGGAGTTGAACTCGGCAGATCTGCGCGCGCTGAACACGAGCCAGCTCGTGAACGGTCTTGGCACGGCAGGCATCGCCTCGCTGACCAGCACGCAGGTGCAGTCACTGAGCACGACGGCGCTGAACGCGCTGAGCACGGCGCAGCTGGCAACGCTGGCAATCGCTTCGCTGACGACGGGTCAGGTCGCCGGTCTGAGCACGGGCCAGCTGTCGAGCCTGATCTCGAGCCAGGTCCAGCAGCTGGGTTCGGCTGACGTCAAGGCGCTGAGCACGAACCAGGTTGTGAATGGTCTGGGTTCGGCGGGTATCAAGGCGCTGACGTCGAGCCAGGTCGCGCAGCTCGGCACGGCGGACCTGAACGCGCTGAACACGGCTGAAGTGCAGGCGCTGGGTTCGGCGGGCATTGGCCAGCTGACGTCGTCGCAAGTGCAGTCGCTGACCTCGACGGCGCTCAACGCGCTGACGACGTCGCAGCTGGCGACGCTGTCGGTGAACCTGCTGACGAGCGCACAGGTCTCGGGTCTGAGCACGGGCCAGCTCGCGGCACTGAGCTCGACGCAGGTGCAGCAGCTGAACTCGGCAGATCTCAAGGCGCTGAACAGCTCGCAACTCGCGGCGGGTCTTGGCACGACTGGCATCGCCTCGCTGACCAGCACGCAGGTGCAGTCGCTGAGCACGGCAACGCTGAATGCGCTGAGCACGGCCCAGCTGGCAACGCTGGCAATCGCCTCGTTGACCACGGGTCAGGTGGCCGGTCTGAGCACCGCACAGCTCTCGAACCTCGGATCGTCGCAGCTTCAGAACCTGACGTCGGCCGAAGCGAAGGCGCTCAGCTCGAGCCAGATCGGCTCGCTGTCGACCGCGGGTCTCGCGGGCCTCAGCAGCAACGCTCTGCAGAGCTTGACGACGGGCCAGATCTCGGGCCTGACCAGCAGCCAGTTGGCCAGCGGCTTGACCACCGGCCAACTGAGCTCGCTGACCAGCACCCAGGTCAACGCGCTGACGTCGGCACAGGTCGCGGGTCTCAACAGCAATCAGCTCCAGGCGCTGCATCTTCACTAAGCGCTGAAGCTAGCGCACGGTTACGTTCCCGCGCGCGCCCGAAAGGGCCGCGTGGGGGACGTATCGGAGACACTACAGAACGTTTTGTTCACGAGGCCAGGCCTACCACCCCAAGGTATGCTTGGCCTCTTTTATTGAGGGCTACTGCCATTTGAGGCGACTGTCCGACAACGTTTGCTCAACTCCATCTACTTATGATTTCCCAGACGAATCCGGTCGATGCCGGATACACAGGCAAGCTCGTGTCGGCCTGGCGCGCTGGCCTCAGCCTGAATGAGGTCGTGGATTACTGTTCTTCGCTGGGCGCGGCCGGCCAGCATGAACTGGCTGCTGTGCTTTACCAGACCTGGCTCGCCCGCAACAACACGCCGTTCAATCATTTCGTTTTATTCAATCTCGGCGCGAGCTACAACGCGCTCGGGCTGACCGAAGAGGCCAAGAGCGCTTTCCTGCGCGTCGTCGAGCTTGCGCCTTCGTTTGCGCAAGCGCACGTCAATCTCGCCATCATTTATGAGCGGATGGACCAGATTGACGCTTCGATCGCCGAATGGACCTGGGTTGCGAATACCGCCTCGCCCACCGATGCCGAGAACGCGCCGTTGCGTATGCAGGCGTTCAACAATCTCGGCCGAATTCATGAGAACAAGCGCAATTACGCGGAGGCGATGAACTGGCTCATCAAGAGCCTGGAAATCGATCCGTCGCAGCCGGACGTGTTGCATCATCTCGTCTTCTTGCGCGCGCGGGCCTGCGAATGGCCGGTCTACGCGTCGCTGCCAGGCGTCGATCCCGCGCTGATGCGCCGCTCGACCTCTGCACTTGGAATGATCTCCCAATCGGACGATCTCGAGGAACAGCTGGCTGCCGCTCGCCAATTCGTCGCCGCCAAGCTCAATTGCGACGTGCCCGCGTTGGCGGAGAAGAAAAACTACGGACACAAGAAGATCCGTATTGGCTATCTGTCTTCAGATTTGTGCCTGCATCCGATCGCCATGCTGGCCGCCGAACTGTTCGAACTGCACGACCGCAAGCGCTTCGAGGTATACGGCTTTTGCTGGACGAAAGAAGACGGCTCGGCACTGCGCCAGCGCGTGATTCGCGGCATGGATCATTTCGAACGCATCGACGATCTCTCCGATCAGGCCGCAGCGGAGCTGATTCGCAAGCACGAGATCGACATTCTTGTCGACCTGCACGGGCAGACACTCGGTGCGCGCCCGCAAATTCTCGCCGCGCGCCCGGCCCCGATCCAGGTGACCTATCTCGGACTCGTGGCCACTACAGGCTTCCCGTTCATCGACTATGTCGTTGCCGATCAATTCGTCATCCCGAAGAAGTCTGTGAAGTACTACACCGAGACGCCGCTCTACATGCCCGACGTCTATCAGGTGAGCGACCGTCAGCGCGTGATTGCTGCCGCGCCGTCGCGCAAGGACAGCGGATTGCCTGAAGACGGTGTTGTGTTCTGCTCGTTCAACAACAATTTCAAATACACACCAGAGGTCTTCGACGTCTGGATGCGCATTCTCGCGCGCGCGCCCGGCAGCGTGCTCTGGTTGCTCGCGGACAACGTCTGGGCACAAGCCAATCTGCGCAAGGAAGCGCAAAAGCGTGGCATCGATCCGCAGCGCCTCGTGTTCGCGCCGCGTGTGACGCCCGAACACTATCTCGCCCGCTACCTGGTCGCCGACCTGTTCCTCGATACGTTCCCGTTCAACGCGGGCACCACTGCCAACGATGCGCTTTGGGCGGGCCTCCCGCTTTTGACCTGCTCGGGCCAGTCGTTCGCCTCACGCATGGCCGGTGCGCTCCTGACCGCCGCCGGGCTGCCGGAACTGATTACCCACAATTGGGAAGACTATGAGGAAAAGGCGGTCGCACTCGCGAACGATCCGAATGAACTGCGCCGCCTGCGAGGCGAACTTGCGCAGGTCAAAGAGAGCGGCGTGCTCTACGACACGCCCAAGTTCGTGCGCAATCTCGAGAAGCACTTCAAGCGCGTGGTGGGCGAACTCGCTGCTTAAGGCAAAGGCATGAAAAGCAGACGCGGCGCGAGTTGAACGGCGCCGCGTCGATTGTCTGGCTCGAACGCCGAACCGGCCCGGGCCTTGCCCAGAAGAAAAAAGCCCGCGCGAGGCGGGCTGAGGCGATTGTGTCGCGAATTACCGCGAGGCTTGCGCTTACGCCACGGTTGCCCTGAACACGTACTGGAGGGCTTTCGAGTCCTCGACCGCGAGGTTCGCATCGGCGCCCGCTGCCGTTGCCATCGCACGAATAACGGGCAAAAAGGCTTCGCGTTGCGGTTCGTTGAACACGCGGGCCTTGCCGGCGTCGACGACAAAACCCGCATTGCGAAACATTTCCAGCATCGTGACGCGCGAAAACCACCGGATATGCGTGCGGTCGAACAAGCCTGAATCCTGATACCGGAAATCGCCGATGCTCAAACGTGCCTGCACACTCCAGTGCTGCGCGTTGGGAATGCACGCTACGACGCACCCGCCACGATCCATCGACTCGCGGATTTTTTTCAAAAGCGCCCAGGGATCGTAAAGATGTTCGAGCACATCTCCGAAGACCCAGCAGTCGGCCTCGAAGTCCTTGCGCAACTGCTCGATGGCTACCCGTTCGATATCAACATCGACCACGCGGTCACAGTGCTCACGCGCCATCTCGGCGTAGGCCGGAACGATTTCGATGCCGGTGTAGTGCACAGCCGGATTTGACTTTTTGTATTCGCGCGCAAGGGCCCCGGAACTGCAACCCACCTCCACCACGCGCCGGGCGGCTGTTGGCATGAGTTTGAGCAGATCCGGGTTGTGATTCTGATGCACAGGAGTTTGATCCACCGTACTAATCCTTATATTTGCCCAAATAAAGGTCGTAACCTTCGCGCCAGGCGCGCGGTCCAAACGAGCCGACGCTTTCGTGAACCACGCTCAACGGCCAGGTGCCCATGCGCAGGCCCTTGAGTTCGGCCTGGCGGCAGAGGTCCATGTCGTAAAAGTGGAACTTGAACTGCTCGTCGAAACTCAGTCCACTGGTCTCGAGCGTTTCGCTATCCACTATCAGCATAAGGCCGTCGAGGAGCTTGCATTCCTGTCTGGAGGGGCCGAAGTTCAATACGTTGTTGCTCGGGAAGCCCTTGCCGTGGCCGACGGTTCCACTCAGGTATTTCAGTTCGTCTCGACGCAGGTCCGGCGTGGCAAAGCACCATGCCGGCTGGCGAGGCAACCGGCGCAGGTTGCCGGCAAGACCCACCACGTCGAAATGGGCGAGCGATTCACGGATGCGCTCGCTCCAGAAGTAGTCGCTCAGCCAGACGTCATCGTGAACGAACACGAGAATGGCCGGATGGTGCTTCGCATAATCGATTGCCGCGTTGTAGATGCTGGAAAGTCCGCGCGTATTGTTGTCGAACAGCTGAAGCTGCATGCCGGGCTGGTTTTCGTAAAGCTTCATCGAGCGCCCAAGCGCCGTTTCACTAAAAAATTCCTGACGACTGCAACGCGTGCCGCAGACGAAACGAATCGGTTTCAATTCTGCGGGGATGCCGCCGGTGTCGATCACTAGCGCTTGCCGCAGGGCCGCTTGCGCGTCGGGAACCAGAATGGCGCCCGGCAACGCTGGCGTATCTTCGGTTCGCGCCAGCACCTCGAAATGCTCCGGTTCGAGCCCATCGCACCACCGCTGCCACATGATGCGCAGTGCGCGCGAGGTCGCATCGGCGATCGTGCTCGCGTCGATAAGAGGCGATTGCATGCAGTGCTGACGAAGCTCGCGGCGTACCGTTGCGAGTGCGTCGAGGTCGTCGGCCAACGCGGCGCACTTGCGCACGAAGTCGTCCTTGTCCCGCGCGACGAATGCCTCGTCGAGCCCGAGGTGTGACAGCCATCCCGTGCTGCCGCGGCTTGCCATCGAGACGCTGGGCAGCGTCATGGTGGGCACGCCCATCCACAGGGCCTGCATCGTGGTGGTCGAACCGGCGAAGGGAAACGCGTCGAGACACACGTCAATCAGATTGTGCTGCTGCAAATAGGTCGTCACGCCCTTACGCTGAAGAAAGCCAATGCGCTGGGGGGCGACGCCTTCGTCCGCGAACATTCTGGCGAGCTTGGTCATCTGCTCCGGCGCCGTAATTGCGCCAATGAGCATGCGTGAATTCGGCACCTCGCGCAGCACGCGCGCCCATAGCGCGACAACTTCCGGCCCGACCTTCACGAGCCGGCTGAAACTGCCGAACGTCAGGTAGCCGTTTTTCAGGGCAGGCAACGGGTTCACGTCCGGTGCCTGCGGGTGAGGCTTGAATGGCGCGAGCGCCGGAAGAAACACGAGTTTTTCGGAGAACTGATCGGCGAACTGTTCGAGCGGCGTGACGAAACGGTCCGACATGTAATAGTCGATGGCCGTCAGGCCGGTCGTAGCCGGATTGCCGATCCAGCTCACCTGAACCGGGGCCGGCTTGTGCGCGAAGGTCACGAGCCGGTTGCGGCCGGTATGGCCCGATAGGTCGATGAGAATATCGATGCCGTCGTCACGGATCTTCTGCGCGAGTGCGGTGGCGTTCATGCTGAAGACTTCGTGCCACTCTTGCGCGTGCGCCCGGATTTGCTTCGTGAAGCCGTCGCTGATCACATAGTTCGAGTAGATGTGCAGCGACAGGCTGGTGTCGCGCGCCAGATACTCCAGCACAGCGAGAAAGAAATAAGCGACGGGGTGATTAACCAGATCTCCCGAAACGAAGCCGACCTTCAAGCGCCGTGATGGATCGCGGTCATTGGTATGTTTTGGCCAGCGCGCGCGCAGCGGGGCTTCCTGGTGCGCCGCGAACTCGCGGAATTCCGCGAATGCGCTTGCCGCATCGAGATCAATCTTGTGCATCAGGCAGAACAGCAGGTTGCTGCGTGTTGCGGCCTGCATCGGTGCCAGTTCGAGCGCACGGCGAAAGGTGGCTTCCGCTTCGTCATACAGTCCATGCAGCATCAGGGCGTTGCCAAGCGCGTCGACTTCGAGCGCGTCGTTTGGCGCCAGTTCGACCGCGCGGCGAGCATGGGCGAGACCTTCGGCGTGTTGACCCATCGCCTGCAAGGTACTGCCAAGCGTGCGATGCAGCGCTGGACTCTCAGGATGCTTTTCGAGACCCTGGCGGCAGCGTACTTCGGCTTTCCGATACTGGCGGGTGATAAGCAGCCCGTCGGTCAGCATTGTCAGGGCGGTGAGGTCATTGGGCAGCAAGTCGGCGGCACGCTCCGCGGCGCCCACGGACTCTGGGTAATCGCCCACGTTTCGCAGGGCGGATGCGAGCGTAAGCCAACATTCGCCGTGCGACGGATATTGCTTCGTCAGGCGTTGGGCGACCTTCAACGCGGCATCGATTTTCCCGCTGCTGACGAGTTGCACATATTGGCGCATCTCCCTCGGAGTTGCCCGGCGCGTATCGATTTGCCCAGTGGCCGCCGCTTCAGGCGCTTCGGGCGCAGGCCTATCGCTTTCCGTCGAGGCTTCGGGCAACGCTGCCGGCGCGGCCTCGCTTGAGGCATTGGGCTGGCTGATGCGAGCGCTCAACGTCTCGACGGCCTCTGCAGGAAGGCCGTATTCCCGATGCGCGATGGCGAGTGCGATCCGCGCCGCTTCCAGCTGATTGCTGCCGACAAGGGCGTTGATGTAGTAGACCCATATTTGCCCGTTTGCCGGCACCTGACCGAGCGCGGCCTCGAAATGCGCCACGGCCTCGGCTGGCTGGTCCGTTTGCATGCGCAGCACGCCAAGATGGTAATGGGCGTCGACATGATCGCTCACGCGCTCGAGGACGGCGGCGTAGAGTGCGGCGGCAGGGGCGTATTCCTTTCTGCGATGATGTTCGATCGCGGTTTCCATGGCGAGTTCGATGTCGCCTCCTGGCTGCGATTCGGGGGCCAGCGTGGTGGTTTCGGTCGGAGTCGGGAAAGCAGTCATGACAAAGGCGAGCTTGCGTCGCGGGAAGCAATGGTAAGGAAATTATGGCGGCCCCTCCCTTCCGGTAATGCGCCGAGTTGGCGTCAAAACGGATGCCAATTCGACCGCCAGAGGGCATTGGCCGTCGCGCAAAAAGAGGGCGCGCAAAGAAAAAGCCCGCACAAGGCGGGCCTAGGTACGCAAATGCGCCGCTAAGGACGCAATCGTTGGTTATTGTTCGTGAGTGCGCAGCGAAGCCTGGGTTTCAGAACTGCGCGACGCGCTGATACTGGTTCACGTTCCGCGTAGCCTGCATGGCCGTGCGGAATTCGGCGCTCAATGCGGTTTGCGCCGACTGTGCCGCTGCGGCGATATGCGCGTCGATGGCGTGGACCCGCTTGAGCACATCGAGCGCGGCGCCCGTCTGCTGCACGGAGAGCGACATGAGAAGCGGCGAGCGCTCGTTGGCAAGCTCGGCCGCCTTTTCCCACTCGCCGACGGCCGCCGCCTGCTCGATGTCTTTCGTGATCTGCCAGATGCGATCGATGGGCGCTGCGAATTCCATGTCGTCTCTCCTGCTGGGTGCGCTCAGCTCTTGTTGGTGGCCAGCGCGCCCGCGCTGTTCGTGCCGCCGAAGAGCTGCGTGAGGTACTGCTGGTTGCTGTTCATCGTCGCCATCAGCGTGTTGAGCGCGGTGAACTGCGCGGTGTACATGCTGGTGAGCTGCGACTGGTAGTCCGCGAGATTGGATTGCTGCGTCGAAAGGTTCGTCAGGTCAGTCTGGATCGCGTTGGTACGCGTCGTGATGACGCCCGTGCTAGACGAATAGCTCGTGATGTTGTTGTTCAACTGGGCGGCCACGCCGGTGGTCGAATTGAACAGCGCTGCTACGGTCGACTGATTGTTCTGCAGTGCCGTGTTCAGCGTGTCATTGTCGACCGAGAGCGAGCCGTCGTTATTGAGCGTGACGCCGATCGACGCGAGGCTGGTCGTCGTGTTGCCGCTCTTCACGCCCGTCGCCACGATTGTCGCGAGCTGGTTCTGAATCATGTTCAGCGTTGAGTCGCCGAGCAGCACGCCTTGCGACGTCGAGGTCGAACTGTACGACGTGAGCGTGGCCATCGTCGTCACGAGCGTGTTGTACAGCGTGACGAAATTGTTGATCGCGCTGGATTCGGCGCCCGTGTTCTGCGAAACCGTGAGTGTTTGTGCGCCGCTGCCCGTGCTCGACGTATCGACGGCCGCTGCCGTGAGGGTCAGCGTGACGCCGGACAGCGCGGAGGTCACGCTGTTCGTCGAACTGGTGGCGCCGGTGCCGTCGATCGTGAAATAGGCGTCCTCTGCAGCCGTGGACTGCGTCCAGGTGCCCGTGCTCGTGACGCCGCTCACCGTCGCGCCACTGCTGTCGGTGTAGGAGAGCGTCGACTGGTTGGCGGTGAGGTCGCTCGAACTCGCGCTCGAGTTCGTGATCGCCGTCCCTGCCGTGGTCGTCACCGCGAGGCCGTTCAGCGCATCGCCGGAATTCGTATCGTTGATCGCGATGCTGATGCCGTTCGAAGCACCCGTCGAGGTCGAATGCAATACGAGGTGGGCGCCGTCTGCGCCATTAACGACCGTTGCCGTCACCCCCGGATTGTTGCTGGCCGAGTTGATCGCCGAAGCAATGCCTGCAACGGTGCTGTTGCTGCTGTTGAGCGAGATCGTGGTGCTTGCGCCGTTGACCGTCAGCGTCATCGTGGACGCGCCCGATGCGAGCGCTGTCGTCGCGTTGTAGCCGGTCGAGGTGAGCACTTGTGCCTGCGCTACCTGCTTCACGTCGAGCGAATACGTGCCTGCTGCCGCGCCGCTGCCTGCGGTGGCCGTGATGCCGGTGCCGCTGGTCGTCGTGCTGAATGCATTGAGGGTCGTGCCGTCCGTGAGCGGCGAGAGACCTGCCTGGAGTGCGGAGAGCGCGGCGGAAAGCGCGCCGTACGCGGAGATTTCGGTGTTGTCCTGCGTCTGCTCGGCGCTGATCGTAGCGGCCGTGCCGGCAGTCTTGGCGTTGACGAGCGCGGTGACGAGCGAGTTCACGTCCATCGACGAGTTGCCGGTCGAGCCGCTGACGATCGATTGGGCGGCTTCCTGCAAAGCGGCATTGCTCGCTGCGGTCGTAGCGGCGACGCTACTTGCAATCGTGCTGGCAGTCGAACTGGATACGGTGGACATGAAGGGGCTCCGTGCGTCGGCGTTGCAGTGTGAATCGGTTCAAGTCTGGAAAACGCCAATCGGGAGGCGATCCTCCCGATTGGCTTGCGTTGCACTCACGGGTATGGCGGCCGGGCGCGCAACGCTTGGGCTAGAGAAGCTCGTATTACTGGAGGAGCTTCAGGATCTGCTGCGGCTGCGAGTTCGCTTGTGCGAGCACCGAGATACCAGCTTGCTGCAGCACTTGCGCCTTGCTCAGGTTAGCCGTTTCTTGCGCGAAGTCAGCGTCCTGGATCGACGACTGTGCGCTCGACAGGTCGGTCGACTGAGCTTGCTGCGTCGTGCCGATTGCCGTGAAGCGGTTCTGTGCTGCGCCGAGCGTGGCTTGCAGGTTGTTGAGCGTGTTCAGCGCGTTGTCGATCGACTCCATGGCCATGCTTGCGCCGCTTGCCGTGCTGATGTTGACGTCTGCAACATCCGTCGGCACGTTGTAGGAGTTGATCTGCGACGTCACTGCGGCTTCGGCCGTCGAGGCGCCCGCACCCGAGGTAGCTGCCACGTCCAGAGCCTCGAGATTCGAGTCGGAGAGCGACAGTGCCGTGCCCGAGCCCTGGATAATGCCGTTGCCATTGGCGTCGGCGGTAACCGTAGCGCCGGTTGCGGTGAACAGGGCGTTGACGGCCGTCGAATTCAGCGCCTGGTTGTTCTGGTCCGTGAACGTGAAGCCGCCGCTGCCGTCGGAGACCACATTGATCGAGGTGATGGCTGCGCCGGCGACCGAATTGCCGTTTGCGTCGACGTCTGCCGTGCCGTCCGAGTTCAGGCTCAGGCCGGTGTACGAGCCGAGCGTCTGGCCAGCTTGCGGCACGCCGCTGCCGATCGAAGCCGCCGACATGTTTTGCGTCAGGCTCAGGCTGATCGTTTGACCGACGTTAGCGCCGACCTGGAACGACACGTTGCCGAGCGTGCCGTTCAGCACGTTCATGCCGTTGTACGTCGTTTGCGACGCGATACGGTTGATTTCCGAAACTTGCTGCGAGACTTCCTGTTGCAGTGCTGCGCGGTCGTCGTCGGTCATCGAGCCGTTGGCTGCCTGGGTAGCCAGCTGGCGGATACGTTGCAGGCTGCTCGTCAGCGACGAGAGACCGCTCGATGCCGTCTGGACCAGCGAAACGCCGTCATTCGAGTTCGACACGCCCTGATTCAGACCGTTGATCTGGGTCTGCATGATGTTCGAGATCGCGAGACCTGCTGCATCGTCAGCTGCGCTGTTGATGCGCTTACCCGACGACAGGCGCGTGATTGCTTGCGACAGCGCGCTGCCCGAGCCCGTCAGGTTCTGTTGCGCGACGAGCGAGTTGATGTTGCTGTTAATTCCGAGCATGGAAATTCTCCTAAGCGGGCTGGAAGCCCGTTACAAGCCACTATGGCCGCGACGGAAGCAATCTTTCATTGCTGGCCGCCTCAGTGAAGGTTGTCGGCGTGGGTAAAAAAAACTTGAGGGGAAGCATCGACAATCGAGACCTCATTTGCGCGGCGCATAAAAATCCTGTTACGCCGCTGCGTGCTTGCCGCTCTTTCCCGCGCCTACGACTGCGTAATGCAGTTTGCAAGCGTGTTTACGGCAGGTATTGCGCGTGGTTTAGCGTGGCGCCGCCGGCGGAGCGCTCCTGGCCGTGCGCCCGTGCCGGCTGCAGCGCCTCACGAGGCGGCGTATCCTCAACGCTTTCCCGTTCGCCCTTTTTCTGGAGGCCCCATGGAACTACGCAGGATCGGCACGTCCTCATTGCAGGTCGCCCCGCTCATGTTCGGCGGCAACGTCTTCGGCTGGACCGCTGATGAAGCCAGCTCGTTCTCGATCCTCGACGCCTTCACCGACGCCGGCCTCAACTTCATCGACACCGCCGACGTGTACTCCGCGTGGGTGCCCGGCAACCACGGCGGCGAATCGGAGACGATCATCGGCAAGTGGATCGCGAAGAGCGGCAAACGCGACAAGGTGGTGATCGCAACGAAGGTCGCAAAAGATGCGCGCCGACCGGGGCTTTCCGCCGCGAACATTACGGCTGCCGTGGAGGATTCGCTGCGCCGTCTGCAGACCGATCACATCGACGTCTACTTCTCTCACGAGGACGACCAGAAGGTCCCACTCGAGGAGACGCTCGGCGCGTACCAGCGCCTCATCGAGGGCGGCAAGGTGCGCGTGATCGGCGCGTCGAACTACACGGGCGCACGCGTCGAGGAGGCGCTCGCGGTTTCGAAGAAGTCGGGACTGCCCGCGTACCAGATCATCCAGCCCGAATACAACCTGTACGACCGCGCCCACTACGAGGCCGATCTTGAACCGGTGGCCATGGCTCAGAAACTCGCGGTCGTGCCCTATTACAGCCTCGCAAGCGGCTTTCTTTCGGGCAAGTACCGTTCGCGCGAGGATCTCGCGAAGAGCACGCGTGGCTCACGCGTCGAGAAGTACCTCGATCACCGCGGCATCCGGATCCTCGCGGCGCTCGACTACGTGGCCGAACGTCACGGCAGCACGCTCGCGGCGGTCGCGCTGGCGTGGCTGATCGCGCGCCCGAGCATTACCGCGCCGATCGCGAGCGCGACCTCGCTGGATCAGCTGGAGAGTCTTGCGGCGGCCGTGCGGCTGAAGCTTGATCCGGCCGATATCCAGGCGCTCAATGACGCGAGTGCCTGACGAGCAAGAAGGGGCATTAATCCAGGTGTCCTAATTGACGGGACTTGCGCGGCGGCTGCGGCACGCCGCGCAAGTGACTGACTGGAATCAAGAAACCCTGGTCAGGCAGATCCTTTCCTGATATCATTGAGAGTGAATTGAGATCTTTGCCTGTTTTGTTGCCGTGTTCGTTACTGTTGGCGGCCGCAAACCGGCGGTCAGGTGTGTTGCAGCAAGGTCGACCTGATCGCGTTCCGCTGTGAACCCCCTACTTCTCTTTTCCGGCCTCCGTGGCCGCCTTGCCTCTCGTTTAGCCCCAGTGTGGCGAACGACCGGAGGGCCGGCGCGTGAGCGACTTTGACGCTCACGCCTTTGAACCGTATTAAGCGATTTGAGTTAGGAAATACATGACGACGATTCTTCTGAAGGAAAACGAGCCGTTCGAAGTGGCGATTCGCCGCTTCCGCCGTGCAATCGAAAAGAACGGCCTGATCGCCGAGCTGCGTGAGCGTCAAGCTTACGAAAAGCCGACGGCCGTTCGCAAGCGCAAGAAGGCAGCTGCAGTTAAGCGCCTGCACAAGCGCCTGCGCAGCCAGATGCTGCCGAAGAAGCTCCACTAAGCTTTTTCGCTTTTCGGTGTTCCGCCAGACGGCGGCGCATGCTTCGCAAGAAGCTGCGCCGCCGTTTGTGTTTGTGCGTCGAAAAAGCGTAGTTCATGCGCATCGAAACGCAGCGCGCGTTGCGCGCGCCGGCCGATATCAGGCGGCGTCTTTCAGGTGTTCGGGCGACAAGCCGAACTGCGCGGCAATCGAGCAAAGGCGCTCGCGCCATTCCCACACGCCAAACACGTCGTGCACGTTCTGCAGGCAACTCAGCAGGTTGATCGTAGCGGGATCGTAGATGTTGATATGCGCTCGCAGCAGCGCTTTTTTCAGCGCGGCAACGCCCACGTCCATATAGAGCGGCACGTCATTTGTCTCACGGCCGATGTAGCGCACGGGTATGCCTTCCATGGCGCTCATATAGTCGCGTGGCCGGATGAAGCTGCCGACCGGACAACCTCCGTAGCTGTGTGCGCTGCCGTGACCGCCTCCACAGCCACCGCCCCGGTAGGCGCCGCCGCCGCGTGGAAGAAGGGCCGCGCGCCCCTGGCCAAAGAGATGGGCCACCGCGCGATCGAAGATCTCCTGATGACTCAGGAAGTGGACATTTTTCATTTCAGCCCCCTGCGGCCCAGGTGCCGGGCACAGGTTATTTCCCTTCTAATGCGGCGCCGCCGGCCTTCCAGCCGGCATCACTACCCGTTCCCCTGACACGCCTGCATTCACTTCCCGTTATAACGGCACGCCAGCGGAAAACCGTGGGCCTGCGCACGGTAGCGATGAGAAATTTGCCTCGGCCGGTGTTGGACGCAATCGTTCTGACGTCTCGCAAAGCCCCGGCGGACAAGGGTTGGCGAGGCGCGTCGCGCCCCGTTCGGGATTTTCCCGAGTCGCGGGCGACATGGCGTGCTTGTGCGCGCGTTTCGCGGCGCTCAGGCGCGGCGCTTCTTCTTGCCAAGTGCGGCGCAAGCCTCGCGGCACATGCAGTCGCGCTCATGGTCGTTGACCATGCCGACTGCCTGCATAAACGCGTAACAGATCGTCGTGCCAACGAATTTGCAGCCGTATTTTTTGAGTGCCTTGCTAAGGGCGTCCGAGACTTCGGTGGAGGCCGGTGCGTCGCGATACGATGCCAGGTCGTTCTGGATAGGCGTGTCGTTCACGAACGACCAGACGAACTTCGCGAGCGAGCCGTGTTCGGCCTGGATTTGCTGCACGGCGCGGGCGTTGGCGATGGCGGCTTCGATCTTGGCCCGGTTGCGCACGATCGAGGCGTCCTGCATGAGCGTTTCGACGTGCTTGGGCGTGAAGCGCGCAACCTTCGCGATGTCGAAGTTGGCGAAGGCCCGGCGATAGCCTTCGCGCTTGTTGAGTATCGTGGACCATGAGAGTCCTGCCTGCGCGCCTTCGAGCACGATCATTTCGAACAGATGCTGGTCGTCCCGCGACGGCACGCCCCACTCTTCGTCGTGGTATTGCACATACTGCGGCGACGCGCCGGCCGATACCCAGTTGCAGCGGTGTGTCACGGTAAGTTCTCCTTGCGAGACTTCGTTCAGGCCACGCAAGCATAGCGGATCGGTGCCGTGCCGCCACCCTGGCCGGATGGCCGATTGTGCGAACTGAGGGAAGTCGTTAGTCTCTGCGGCACGACAAAAATTTTGGCTTTCCAACCGGACTCACAGGCGCGCGTGGCGCGGCGGACATCATGCAGAAATACACCTGGTTGATTGGCGTGGACGGCGGCGGCACGGGCACGCGCATCGCGCTTGGCGACACGAATGGTGTCGAACTCGCGCGAGCGGCCGCCGGGCCGTCGGGACTCGGACTCGGTATCGAACGCGCCTGGCAATCGATCGAGGAAGGGGGCCGCGCTGCGTTTGCGCAGGCGGGAGTGGCGTTTGACTGGTCGCAATGCGTACTTGGCTGCGGGCTCGCGGGCGTGAACAACCCCGACTGGCTGGCGCCGTTTCGCGCTACCGCGCCCCCGGTTGCCGGACTCGCGGTGGAAAGCGACGCCTACACGACGCTGCTGGGCGCGCACGGCGGCGCGCCGGGCGTCGTGGTCGCCCTTGGCACGGGCAGCATTGCAGCGGTGCTCGGCGAGGACGGCCAGTGCCGCATTGCGGGCGGTTTCGGCTTTCCCTCGGGCGACGAAGCGAGCGGTGCGTGGTTAGGCTTGCGCGCGATCGTCTGGGCGCAGCAGGCGCTCGACGCGCGCGTGCCCATGGACGACTTCGCGCGGTCCCTGCTTGCACACGCGCGGGCGACCGATCGCGACAGCCTCATCGTGTGGCAGTGCGCAGCCAACCAGACCGCTTATGCCAGCCTCGCGCCGGTCGTCCTCGCGCATCGCGAACATCCGTTCGTCGCCAGACTGCTCGCCGAAGCTGGCGTAGAGATCGCGAAGCTCATCACCGCGCTCGACCCATCCGGCAACCTGCCTGCGGCGCTCTCGGGCGGCCTTGGGCAGCCGCTGCGCGAGTGGGTGCCGCAAGCTGTGCGTGAGCGCCTGCGCGCCCCGCTCGCCGATTCCACGACCGGCGCGCTACGGCTCGCGCAGCTGGCAGCCCAGCGGCTGGCGCACGCCGCCGCGGGCAACTGAGTGGCGCGCGGCAAGGGGGCGGGAACGTAGGTCAAGGGCATCACCTTGCCACAGATGCTACGATTGAACGTTTCCCGCTAGCCGCCTGATCACCATGTACAAGGTCATTGCAACCGATCTCGACGGAACGCTGCTCAATAGCGACCATCAGGTCGATCCGTTCACGGTTGCCACGCTGGGCGCCCTCGATGCACAGGGGCTGCCGTTCGTGATCGCGACCGGCCGCCACTATTGCGACGTGGCCGGCATTCGCGACGTGCTCGGCATCCGGCCGTATCTCATCACCGCGAACGGCGCGCGCGTGCACGCGCCCGACGACACGCTGATCCACGCGAGTAATCTGACTGCCCCCATGGTCGAGCGTCTCGTTGCCGCCGATACCGTGGGCGAGCACGGCCGCGTGATCGTGAGTATCTATACCGACGACGCGTGGCTTATCGACCGCGATGCGCCTGAACTGCTCGCGTATCACCAGGACTCGGGCTTCGAGTACCGCGTGGCGGATCTGCGTGACCACGCGGGCGCGGGCATTGCCAAGGCGCTTTACATCGGCGATCCGGCGGACCTCGCACACGTGGCGCAGAATCTCGCGCGCGAGTTCGGCGACGCGCTCTATGTCACCTATTCCCTGCCCGATTGTCTCGAAGTGATGGTGGCCGGTGTTTCGAAGGGCCGCGCGCTGCGCGTCGTGCTCGACCGGCTCAGCGTGGACGCCACGGGCTGCGTCGCGTTCGGCGACAACATGAACGATATCGATCTGCTCGAAACGGCGGGTCATCCGTTCATGATGAACAACGCCAATCCCGATCTCATCAAGCGGCTGCCTTTGGTGCCGCGCATCGGCAACAACTTCGAGGCCGGTGTCGCGCATCATCTGCGCAAGCTGTTCGCGCTCAATGACGAAATCGCATCGTAGTCCGCACGGGCGTAATCCCCGGATTCGATAAAGGCGCGGCGCAAGTCGCGCCGTCACCGCTGTCGCGATTTTATTCGGACGGTTACTGCGGGACAGTTACTGCGCGGCGGGCAGTTGCGCGCACGGGCAGTCGTCCGCGCGTGAGTCGAGCCCTTCGTGCTCGTGCGAGAAACGCGCGCGTGCGGCGCCGCCGTTCCACTCGATGCGCACTACGTAGATGCTGTCGAAGTCCGCGCTCTCCCAGCGCGGCACGTCGGTCGCGCTGCCGCCATGCGTGGCGACGACGCGGCGCACAAGCGTCTCGATTTCCCGATGTTCCCACGCAACGAGCACGGTGCGGCCGCGCCACTGCGGATCGACGAGCGTTGATTGCAGCGCGTCGATCTTTGAGTAGCCATACGGCGTCTGGATCGGCATGCCGAACTGGATCGCGGTCGGCTCGATCGTCGCGAGCGGACGCACGTAATAGTAGGAATGGCCGTTGTCTTCCTTCTGCTCGCCGGGGTCGGGCGCGTAGATGGCATCGGGCTTGCCGTACTTGGCCGCGATTACGGCGGGCAGCGCGAGCGCGCGGTTCAGCCCTTTGCAGTTGAGTTGGCCGAATCCCTCTGGTGGCTTTTCGCCATGCCTCACGAAGATGAGTGTCTCGACGTTGCGCGCGTCTTGCGGACTGCGCATGGCGGCCGCGCTGCTCGCGTTCGTTTGCGTTGCCTCGCCGCCGTTGGCGGGCCCGCTTGCCTGCGGCAGCGGCGCGCAGGCGCATACCAGTGCGCTCAGCCCTGCGGCGAGCGTCGGGGCGAGCCGTGTTGGCCGGGGGCGTGAGCGCTTCATGCTGGGCGTGATGCTCCAGGTGGCAAGACAGTGGGAAAGTCGTCCGATTCTAGCAGCGTGGCCCTGGTGGGCCGGGTCAGCCGCGCATCGGCGGCGCACTTGCATCGCCCAGGCACCCAAGACAAACGGGCGCCGAAGCGCCCGTTTGCTGCTGCACGATGAAAGTGTCGCTTTCGGCGTGGTCCGAGCCGCGCTGGCGTGTGAGAACGCCTCAGACCGTTTCGCGCACGGCGACAGCCGCTACCGCTTCGCGCCGCCCCGCCACCGCCGGGTAGACGATGCCCGCGATCACTGCGCCGACGATAGGCGCGACCCAGAACAGCCACAATTGCGAGATGGCCTCGCCGCCCACGAAGAGCGCGGGGCCGGTCGAGCGAGCCGGATTCACCGAGGTATTGGTGACGGGAATCGAGATCAGGTGAATGAGCGTGAGGCACAGGCCGATGGCGATCGGCGCGAAGCCTGCGGGCGCGCGCTTGTCGGTTGCGCCGAGAATGACGAACAGGAAGAACGCGGTCATGACGACCTCGCACACGAACGCGGCGCCCATGGCGTAGTGGCCCGGCGAGTGCTCGCCGTAACCGTTGGTCGCGAAGCCGCTCGCGACGAGGTCGAAGCCGGGCTTGCCCGTTGCGATGAGCGCAAGCACGAACGCGCCGATCACCGCGCCCACCACCTGCGCGGCGATATAGGGCACGAGGTCGCGCGCCGGGAAGCGGCCCGCCACGGTCAGGCCCACGCTTACGGCGGGGTTTAGATGGCAGCCCGAAATATGGCCAATGGCGAAGGCCATGGTGAGCACGGTCAGGCCGAATGCGAGAGACACGCCCACGAAGCCGATGCCGAGCCCGTGAACCGGGCCCGCGAAGTTGGCCGCGAGCACGGCGCTGCCGCAGCCGCCCAGAACGAGCCAGAAAGTGCCGATCAGCTCGGCAATGAGTCGCTTGGATAAGTGCATTGCGTGACACCTCGAAAAGTCGATTTTGAAGGGGCCGCGTAAAGTACCGGCACCGGGAAATGCCAGATTCTAGGCAGTCGCTCTTTTCGATGCTGTCAAGGATTGTCAATTTTGACCTAATTGATCGAATTATTTCGATCGATGTACACGCAATTGCGCCAGAAGCGATCGATGGTTAAATTGAGAAATAGAGTGATAAAGCAGTATTAATAGCGATTGCGAATTCCGTTATTTGCGACTAATCTCCGATCGAGTCGGTTTCATGAGCAATGAAGGGGGAAAAGAAATGTCGCAATACTCAGAACTCAAGGCGCAGATCGCAAAACTCCAGGCTCAGGCCGAAGAAGCGCGGCGCACGGAGATCGCGGACGTCATCGCCACGATCAGGGAAAAGATCGCCGAGTACGGCCTTTCCGCCCAGGACCTGGGCTTTGCCGAGGCCGCGCGCCGTGGGCGTCCGCCGAAAAAGGCGCCGCTGCCCGCGCGCTATCAGGACCCCAAGTCCGGCGCGACCTGGAGCGGGCGCGGCAAGCCGCCCAAGTGGATCGCGGGCAAGAACCGCGAACGCTACCTGATCGCCTGAGGCCGGCGAGGAACGAACCCGCCGCCATACCGCCGCAACCGCAAATGCAATAAAAGAGCCGCATGATTCATGCGGCTCTTTTTTGTGCGTCGTCTGTAATCAACGCGTAATGGCGCTATTCCACGACTCGCAAACGATTCACATCGTCTATTCGTCTGGATTTATCGCGAAAATCGGAGTGCTTCGTACTCAGCCGGCGGCGACACGTCGCAGTACCGGACGCTGTGCGGCTTCGATGAGCGCCGTATAAGTGTCGACATAATTGCCGGCCATGATGTGCGACGTGAACCGGTGTTCGAACTGGTTGCGAATCGCCTCGCGCGAAAGCGAATCGATATTCTGAAGCGCGGCCACGGCGCCTTGCACGTCCTCGACGACATAGCCTGTCACGCCCGGGTCGATGACTTCTGGCACCGAACCGCGATTGAAGGCGATCACCGGTGTGCCGCACGCCATGGCCTCGATCATCACGAGGCCGAACGGCTCGGACCAGTCGATCGGGAACAGCAGCGCCTTCGCACCCGAAAGGAACGCGGGCTTCTGCTCTTCGTTGATCTCGCCGACGAACTCCACGTGGGCCTGCGACAGCAGCGGCTCGATTTCGGTCTTGAAGTAGTCCTGGTCGACCTTGTCGACCTTGGCGGCGATCTTCAGCGGCAGGCCGGTGAGCGCGGCGATCTTGATTGCCGTATCCACGCGCTTTTCCGGGCAGATCCGGCCGAGGAACGCGAGGTACTCGGGCTTGCGGTCGGCCTTCGGCGTGAGCAGGTTCTTTGGCAGTCCGTGATAGATCGTGTTCTGCCATGCAGCCTGCGGCAGCGGCTGGCGCTGCGAGTCCGAAATCGAGATCACGGGTGCGTTCGGGAACTGCTCGAATACCGGTTGCAGTTCCGGCAGGTCGAGGCGGCCATGGAGCGTCGTGACGAACGGCGTGTCCATGGTCGTGAAGAGCGGGAACGGCAGGTAGTCGAGGTGAAAGTGCAGCACGTCGAATTCGTGTGCGACGCGGCGCACGCGTTCGAGCAGCACCATGTGCGGCGCCAGGGCGTCGCGGATCGTCGGGTCGAGGCGCAATGCGCGCGGCCAGGCGGCTTCGAGGTTTGCCGAGGTCACCGAATCGCCGCTGGCGAACAGCGTCACGTCGTGGCCGAGGTCGACCAGCGCTTCGGTCAGATAGGACACGACGCGCTCGGTCCCGCCATAAAGCTTGGGCGGAACGGCTTCATAAAGTGGCGCAATTTGTGCGATTCGCATTGTTCGATCTCCTGGCAAAAAGCCGCGTGTGCAACGAACTCTGTGATGCGGCACTGCGGCGGTACTACGGTATCGGGTTATCCCTGACTTCGATTATGGCCATTTCGCGGCCCGATACACGCGGTTTTGCAAACGCTTAATGTTGTTACAGCGGGATACAGCAGATGTAAGAGGCCATTGCAAAGCATGACGTGGCTTGGGCGCGCATTCCGCAAGCCGCGTGCCCAAGACGCTCGGGCAAGGGCCACAAGGCGTTGGTGCGAGGGCCAGAGCTGGGCCGCGCGTTCGCCGGCTAGCACCCGCGCGTGACGCGTCCATGAAAAAGCCTATAATCGGCAGACAATTCCGCAGCTTATGCGCATGACATGACGTGCGCCGCCTCCCACCGCTGGTCCCGCCTCTCTGTCAGAAAAATTCCTACACGTTAGCGAAGGTTTTTCTCGCAACGCGTCGCGGCATCCGTCCGATTTCCATTTGTTCCCGCCCCAGCCACAATTACCCACGACCATAAACAGGCCGTTTGGACGCATTCGGGTTGCATCTGAACGAGCAAACGTTTTCCGCAGGCGGTTTGACCAGCCGCCGCGATTTGATTCGGGGGAATCCATGAGCGCGACGACGCACAGCGACATGCTCAATGAGATCAAGGAAGTGAACCTGTCGTACCTGTTGCTCGCGCAACGTCTTTTACGTGAGGACAAGCCGACGGGCATGTTCCGCATGGGCATCTCGGAGCAGTCCGCCGAGGTGCTCGCCAATCTCTCTTTCGCACAGACTGTACGGCTTGCCGCTTCGAACCAGCTGCTTTGCCGCTTCCGGTTCGACGACCACACCATCCTGAGCGCGCTTGCCGACAAGGGTAAAACCGCGCTGACCCACTCGGCGATCATCATGGCGGGCCAGGACGTCGAGCAGATCGGCTGAACCGCTTCGCCCCGCGCCGCAGCGCGCGGCCGCGTATTGCACCCTTGCTGCCACGAACGGCGGCAGGGGCCACGCGTATTCCTTAGCGGTTTCCAACGGGTGTCTATGGCGACAAAGAGTGTGGTGCAGGAGGTAAAGGAGATCGCTCTGGCGATCGAGCTGATCGAGCTGGGCGCGCGCCTGCAGTTGCTCGAAGCGGAGACCTCGCTCTCGCGCGACCGGCTCATCCGGCTCTACAAGGAAGTGAAGGGCGAGTCGCCGCCCAAGGGCATGCTGCCGTTTTCGACCGACTGGTTCATGACCTGGCAGCCCAATGTCCATTCCTCGCTGTTCTACAACACGTTCGTGTTCATGAACCGCCAGGCGCGCTGTGAGCCGATCCACGCCATCGTGAAGAGCTACCGGCTCTATCTCGAGCACCTGCGGCTCCACGACGAAACGCCCGCGCTGAGCCTCACCCGCGCCTGGACGCTCGTGCGCTACTTCACCTCGGGCCTCCTGCAGATGACGCCGTGCAGCCGTTGCGGCGGCCGCTACGTGGCTCACGCACACGACCCGCAGCGCGGCTTCGTCTGCGGGCTGTGCCAGCCGCCCTCGCGGGCCGGACGCACGCGGCGCAACGCGCTTGCGTCGCAGATCGCTGCCTGAGGCAGATCGACGCGGCTAAACGTCGCTTGTGGGTGCCCGATGCTGTCCGCGCAGGTCGAGACTCCGGATAAACCCGGCCCGTCTCTGTGCAGAAGCCGCGCGGCCACCCCGAACGGCGATTGCCGAAGCCGAGGCCGCATCGTCACAGGCGGTCACGGCCAGTCACAGGCACAAACAGCAATCCCTTCCCACGCGGCTTTGCGAACCGGCCCCAGATTCATCCGTCATGCGCAGGCAGCGCAGACGGCAGACGCCCGGCCGGCTTACGATCCGCGCCCATTCAATCCCAAAGTTTTTCGCGCCGTTGCCGTAAACCCAGCTAAGGGCGCGGGCCGACGGCGGTTCGCGGCGCATTTCTAGTGAGGACCCGTCAGTGCTGATTATCGTTGGAACCCTCTTGACGATCCTTTGCGTCTTCGGCGGCTACGCACTCGAGGGCGGCCATCTCGGCGCGCTCATGCAGCCGATGGAATTGCTCATGATCGGTGGTGCTGGCGTCGGCGCGTTCATCCTCGGCAACGGCATCAAGACCATCAAGGCCACCTTGCGCGTGCTTCCCACGCTGTTCAAGGGCGCCAAATACAACAAGGACGTGTACATGGAGCTGCTCGCGCTGCTCTATGTCCTGCTCGCGAAGGCGCGAAAGGAAGGCACGCTCACGCTCGAAGCGGATATCGACGATCCGCAGAAGAGCCCGATCTTCACGCAGTATCCGAAGATCCTGGCCGACCACCACATCGTCGAATTCCTCACCGACTACCTGCGTCTCATGGTGGGCGGCAACATGAACGCCTTCGAGATCGAAAGCCTCATGGACGAGGAAATCGAAACGCACCACGCCGAAGGCGAGGCGCCCGCCCATGCGCTCGCGAAGGTGGGCGACGCGATGCCGGCGTTCGGTATCGTCGCGGCGGTGATGGGCGTGGTTCACACCATGGCGTCCGCCGACAAGCCGCCCGCGGTCCTCGGCGAGATGATCGCCCAGGCGCTGGTGGGCACGTTCCTCGGCATTTTGCTTTCGTATGGCCTGATCGGCCCGCTCTCGAGCCTCGCGGAGCAGCGCGTGACCGAGTCGACCAAGATGTTCCAGTGCATCAAGGTGACGATCCTCGCGAGCCTGAATGGCTACGCGCCGGCCATTGCCGTGGAGTTCGGCCGCAAGGTGCTGTTCTCGACCGAGCGTCCGTCGTTCACGGAACTCGAAGAGCACGTGCGCCGCGTGAAGGCGAAGTAAGGACCGGCCCATGAGCAATAACAAGGACCGCGCAATCGTTGTCAAGCGCGCCGCGCCGAAGAAGGCCGGCCATCATGGCGGCGCGTGGAAGCTCGCCTACGCGGACTTCATGACCGCGATGATGGCGTTCTTCCTGCTGATGTGGCTGCTCTCGTCGGCTTCGACGGTGCAGTTGCGCGGCATTGCCGACTACTTCAACCAGCCGTTGAAGATCACGCTCTGGGGCGGCGACCGCAGCGCCGAAGACTCGAGCATCCTGAAAGGCGGTGGCCGTGACATCTCGTCGCAGGACCAGGGCGTCACGCGCCGCAGCGACGGCGCGACCGAGCGCTCGGAGCGCGACCAGTCGAAGCACAACGACGACGACGCCACGAAGCAGCTCGAAGGCTCGCTCGAACGCAAGGAGCAGGTGCGCCTGCATGACCTGCAGGTGAAGCTGATGGCGGCGATCGAGGCGAACCCGGTGCTGCGCCAGTTCAAGCAGCAGATCCGCATCGACTCCACGCTGCAGGGCCTGCGCATCGAAATTGTCGACTCGCAGAAGCGCCCGATGTTCGCAACCGCGCGCGACGTGGTCGAGCCGTACATGCACGACATCCTGCAGGCGATCGGCATGACGCTCAACGACGTGCCCAACCGCATCGTCGTGCAGGGCCACACCGACGCCGTGCCCTATGCGGGCGGCGAGAAGGGCTATAGCAACTGGGAGCTTTCCGCGGACCGCGCCAATGCCTCGCGCCGCGAGCTGATCGCGGGCGGCATGGACGAATCGAAGGTGTTGCGCGTGCTCGGTCTCGCTTCGACGCAGAACCTGAACAAGGCCGATCCGCTCGACCCCGAGAATCGCCGTATCAGCATCATCGTATTGAACAAGAAGTCCGAAGACGCGCTCATGCACGACGACTCGACCACCACCACGCTCTCCGACGACGCAGCGGGTTCGGGCAAGAGCCTGCCCGGGCTCACGCCGGACGCCGTGCCGGTCAAGGCGGCGCCGGCCCCGGTGGCGATCGCGCCGAAGGTGGCCAAGTCGGTGGTGCCGGCGGTGACAGTGGCGCCGGCGATGGGAACAACGGCAGCGCCGGAAGCGCAATGACAACGAGGAACGGATGATCAGGAACATTCTGGCGATCGACGATTCGGTGTCCATGCGGGAGATCCTGCGTGCGGCGCTCGGCTCGGCAGGCTACGAAGTGACGGTGGCGAGCGACGGCGAAGAAGGGCTCGAGCATGCGCTCGCCCAGCGCTTCGATCTCGTGCTCACCGACCTTTACATGCCGCGCATGGGCGGGCTCGACCTGATCAAGCAGTTGAGGGCGAATCCTTCGTACTTCGAAACGCCCATCCTCGTGCTGACCACGGAATCGGACGAAGGCTTCAAGGCAGCCGTACGCGACGCAGGCGCGACCGGCTGGATCGAAAAACCGGTGGACCCCGAGCTGCTCGTCGACCTGGCGAGCGCACTCGGCGAGGCCCACCCTTGAGGTGCCGCGTGGCGACCGACCAGGCAAGCCCCAGGCACCCCCAGGCAATTAACGCGGTGAAAGAGCAATGACTCTCGACATCACTCAGTTCTATCAGACGTTTTTCGACGAGGCGGACGAGCTGCTCGCGCAGATGGAGCAGCTTCTCCTGAACCTGAACGTCGGTCGCCCGGATCCCGAGGATCTGGCGGCGATCTTCCGTGCGGCGCACTCGATCAAGGGTGGCGCGGCGACGTTCGGCTTCACGGCCTTGACCGAGACGACCCACATTCTCGAATCGTTGCTCGACCGCGCTCGCAACAACGAGCTCGTGCTGCGCAAGGACATGATCGACACGTTCCTCGAAACGAAGGACGTGCTCTCCGACCAGCTCGGCGCCTACCGCGCGAGCGCCGAGCCCGACGCGCAAGCGGCTGCCGCCGTGCGCACGAAGCTCGAGCGTCTCTATGCGGAAAGCCGCGGCGTACCCGCTTCCGCGCCTGAACCCGTGCCCGCGCCGGCACCCGCGCCGGCCCCACAGGCAAGCGCTGGCGATTCGGAAGAAGATCTCGAAGCCGCTTTCGAAATGCACAGCACGCTGTCGGCTGCGGGCTCGGGCGCGCCCGAACACGTCGTGAGCGAGGCGATCGATGCAGCAGGCTCGGCGCCTGCGGCCAGCGCCGAGGCGGGCGCGGAAGGTCCGCACCTGCGCGTCACGCTGCGCGCTGTCGACGCGAAGGACCAGGATCTGCTCGTCGATGAGCTCGGCAACCTCGGCCGCATTCTCGGCCAGGTGAAGACCGGCGACGACCTCACGCTGTGGCTCGAAACCGATGTGACGTCCGACGACATCATCGCGGTGTGCTGCTTCGTGATCGACGAGAAACAGATTTCGATCGGCCGTGGCGCCGCGCCGCAGGGCGACGCGCAACCGGCAGCGGCAGCAGGTTCCGCCGCAGCGCTTGAGGCTGCGCCCGCACCGGCCGCGGCTCCCGCGGCACCGGCGGCAGCGCCGAGCGCCGTGGTCCCCGCCGCGCCGCCTGCACCGCACCCGGAACACGAAGCGCCTCGCCCTCCCGCGAGCGCGCCCGCGCAAGCCGACGGCGAGCGCAAGGCGCGCCCGGCCGCCGCCGCGGCGTCGGCGGAAGGCAGCTCGATCCGTGTGGGCGTCGAAAAGGTCGATCAACTGATCAACCTCGTGGGCGAACTCGTCATTACGCAGGCCATGCTGGCGGAAACCACCAGCACGTTCGACCCGGCGCTGCACGACCGTCTCTACAACGGCATGGCGCAGCTCGAGCGCAACGCGCGCGACCTGCAGGAAGCGGTGATGTCGATCCGCATGATGCCGATGGATTACGTCTTCAGCCGCTTCCCGCGCCTCGTGCGCGATCTCGCGGCGAAGCTCGGAAAGGAAGTCGAGCTTGTCACCTTCGGTCAGGCGACCGAACTCGACAAGAGCCTCATCGAGCGCATCATCGACCCGCTCACCCACCTCGTGCGCAACTCGCTCGACCACGGCATCGAAACCGTGGAAGCGCGCCGCGCCGCGGGCAAGGACGCCACGGGCCAGCTTGTGCTCTCCGCCGCGCACCACGGCGGCAACATCGTGATCGAAGTGAGCGACGACGGCGCTGGCCTGCGCCGCGACAAGATTCTCGCCAAGGCGATCAAGCAGGGCATGCAGGTCAGCGACACCATGAGCGACGATGAGGTCTGGAACCTCATCTTCCTGCCGGGTTTCTCGACCGCCGAGCAAGTGACGGACGTTTCGGGCCGCGGCGTGGGCATGGACGTCGTCAAGCGAAACATCCAGGCGATGGGCGGCCACGTGGAGATCACCTCGCACGCGGGCAAGGGCAGTACCACGCGCATCGTGCTGCCGCTCACGCTGGCGATTCTCGATGGCATGTCGGTGAAGGTGGGCAGCGAGATCTTCATCCTGCCGCTGAACTTCGTGATGGAGTCGCTGCAGCCGCGCCACGAAGACATCTACACGGTCACCAACGGCGACCGCGTGGTGCGCGTGCGCGGCGAGTATCTCCCGCTCGTAGCGCTGCACCAGGCGTTCAACGTGGAAGGCGCGCGCACAGACCCGACGCAGGGCATCGTCACGATCATGGAAACCGAAGGCCGTCGCTTCGCCATGCTGATCGATGAGCTGGTCGGCCAGCAGCAGGTCGTGGTGAAGAACCTCGAAACGAACTACCGCAAGGTGCACGGCATTTCGGCGGCGACCATTCTCGGCGACGGCAGCGTCGCGCTGATCGTCGACGTGGCCGCGCTCAATCGTGAGACGCGCGCCACGCACGGCGTGAGCGCCAGCGCTAATTCGGGTGCGTTCGCCGAATTCGCGTGATCGTTATGAAGTCCGGACGCACTCAACCAATCATCTCCCAACCGTTCAGGGGCTAACGTGGCAGAAGTCCAATCGATTCAAGGCAACGCGCACGGCGCGCTTGCCGGCGCGCAACGCCGCGACGCGCTGCAGGCCGACGCAGGCGGTCAGGAATTCCTCGTCTTTACCCTCGGCGCGGAAGAGTACGGCATCGACATCCTGAAAGTGCAGGAGATCCGCGGCTACGACAGCGTGACGCGCATCGCGAACGCGCCCGATTTCATCAAGGGCGTGATCAACCTGCGCGGCATCATCGTGCCGATCGTCGACATGCGCATCAAGTTCCATCTGGGCCGTGTCGAGTACGACCACCAGACGGTCGTCATCATCCTGAACGTCGCGCATCGCGTGGTCGGCATGGTGGTGGACGGCGTCTCGGACGTGCTCACGCTGCAGATGGAGCAGATCATGCCCGCGCCCGAATTCGGCGCGACGCTCACGACCGAGTACCTCACGGGCCTCGGCACCGTGGAAGGCCGCATGCTGATCCTGATGGACATCGAAAAGCTGATGACGAGCCGTGAAATGGCTCTAATCGAGGCGCTGGTCTAACGCGCCGAGAGGTAAAACCGGGGGGCCGCGAGGCCAGCGTGAGAGAGAGCGGATAAGCCGCCGCCAAAGAGCGGCAAGCCGCCCTCGTGCTTGCGCGCGCTTCGTGCATGGCCTTGGGCGTCGCCGCGCCAGGTCGGCAGCGCCCGGCCGCATAGCCCGCCCCGATTCGCACAGGACAGGAGCAAACGAGATGCTGCAAAGATGGTCGATCCGCACGACGCTCACGGGCGTCGGGGTCATTCTGGTTGCGCTGACCGTGCTGGTCGGCGGCCTCGGACTCTACGCGCTCGGGCGCGCGAGTGATGCGCTCGGCACGATGGCACGCGGCGATCTCGTCGCGATGCATGCGCTCAACGACGCCTCGTCGTATCTGCTGCGCACGCGTGTCTCGCTCGAACGCGGCAGCGCGCTCGCGGCGGCGGGCCAGGCCGACGATGCGAAGAAGGCGTTCGATCGTGCCGACGAACTGCTCGGGAAATCCAACGATGCGTGGCAGGTCTTCCAGGGTGCGCCGAAGGGCGGCCTCGACGCCACGATGCTCGACGCGCTCGCCACCAAACGCGCGACGCTGATGCAAGACGGCGTTCAGCCCGAATTTGCGGCCCTGCGCGCAAACGATCAAGCGGCCTACCACGCCGTGGCCGACACGAAGATCAGCCCGATGTTCGTCGACTACGACAACGTTGCCGCCCCGCTCGCGCAGGCGATGCAGGACGGCGCGCAGGCGCGTCAGGTGACGGCGAACGAGCGTATCGACATGATGCGCGCGGCGATCGGCGTGGTGATCGCCATCGCGCTCGTGCTCGTGGTGGCGATCCGCTTTGCCATGCGCGGCCTCATCGTCCAGCCGCTCGAGGACGCCGTGGCGTGCTTCGAGCGCATCGCCCAGGGCGATCTTTCGCAGACCGTCACGGTCTACAGCGACAACGAAATCGGGCGTCTCTTCAGCGGCGTCAAGCGCATGCAGGAAAGCCTCGTCACGCTGGTGGGCGCGGTGCATACGGGCGCAAGTTCGATCGACGTGGGCGCGCGTGAAATCGCCATGGGCAACACCGACCTGTCGCAGCGCACCGAGCAGCAGGCCGCCTCGCTGCAGGAAACGGCGTCGAGCATGGAGCAGCTCACCGGCACGGTGCGCCAGAACGCCGAGAACGCGCGTCAGGCGAGCCAGCTGGCCGTCAACGCGTCCGATATCGCGACGCGAGGCGGAGAGGTGGTGGGCGAGGTGGTGAACACGATGCAGGGCATTGCGGTGAGTTCGGCGAAGGTCGTGGACATCATCAGCGTGATCGAAGGCATTGCGTTCCAGACCAACATCCTCGCGCTCAACGCGGCCGTGGAAGCGGCGCGGGCGGGCGAGCAGGGCCGGGGCTTCGCGGTGGTGGCCGGCGAGGTGCGCAGCCTCGCGCAGCGCAGCGCCAGCGCGGCGAAGGAAATCAAGGAACTCATCAACGACTCGGCCGAGAAGGTGCAAAGCGGCTCGCAACTGGTGGGCCGCGCCGGCACGACGATGGAAGAAATCCTTCAGGCCGTGCGTCGCGTGACCGACATCATGGGTGAGATCAGCGCGGCGTCCGAGGAGCAGTCGGGCGGCATCGAGCAGGTCAACCGGGCCGTCACGCAGATGGACACCGTCACGCAGCAGAACGCCGCGTTGGTGGAACAGGCCGCGGCGGCGGCGGCGTCGCTCGAAGAGCAGACGCGGCAGCTGCAAAACGTGCTCGGCAAGTGGACGACGGGCGGCGCGCAAGCGCGCAGCGTGGGCGCGAGCCCGGCGCGTGTGACGCCGGCAGCGTCGGGCGGCGCGAAACGCACGACGCCGTCCGCGGCAACGACTGCGACGAAGTCTGTAGCCACGGCAAGTCCGACGGCATCGATGGACATCGCGAAGCCAGCGACAAAGCCCGCAGCGCATTCGGCAGCGAAGCCCACGGCAAAACCGGCAGCCACGCCGGCAGCCAGGCCCGCTGCGCCTGCGCGCGCCGATACGCACGTGAACACGGCGGCATCCGCCTCGGACGATTCGGACTGGGAAACGTTCTGATCGAACGCGGCATAGAGAAGTAGTGAAGTACTGAACACGACGAGCAACTGCAATGCACATGAGCGCTACACAACGGCAAGACCTGCCGCGCCGGACCCCAGGGTCCACGCGCGTTGCGCAGGTCGCCCATGCGCCGCACGCATTGCAACCGGGCAGCCGCGGCGCGCAGCAGTCCTGCGCCGCGGTATCCCATGCAGTGGGCGGCGCGCAATGCGAAGGAGTATCAGCATGAAAGCGCTGCGAAATTCACGCCACGACGCCGGCGAGCCGGGCGGTTCGGGCGTCGAGAGCAACCGCGATTTCGATTTCACCTCGGCGGACTTCGAGCGCATTCGCGCGCTCATTCACCGCCGCGCGGGCATCTCGCTCTCGGACCACAAGCGCGACATGGCGTACAGCCGGCTCGCGCGGCGCCTGCGCACGCTCGGCATCGACAGTTTTCGCGAGTACCTCGACCAGCTCGAAGCGCGCAACGACGCGAACGAGTGGGAAGCGTTCACGAACGCGCTCACCACGAACCTCACGGCGTTTTTCCGCGAGGCGCATCACTTCCCGATCCTCGCGGATTTCGTGAAGCGCCGGGGAATGCCCGGTTCCCAGCCGGTTTCGGTATGGTGTTCGGCGGCTTCGACGGGCGAAGAGCCGTACTCGATCGCGATGACGCTCATCGAAGCGCTTGGAGACCGCGCCGCGCGCGAGGCACGCGTGCTCGCCACCGACCTCGACACCCAGGTGCTCGCCAAGGCCGACGCGGGCGTCTACTCGTTCGACCAGGTGAAGCATCTGTCGCCCGAGCGCCTCAAGCGCTTCTTCTTCAAGGGCACAGGCTCCCACTCGGGGCTCGTAAAAGTGCGCCCGGAGCTGCGAGCGATGATCAAGTTCGAGCAGCTCAATCTCACCGACGCGGACTACGGCTTGCGCACGACGTTCGACGCGATCTTCTGCCGCAACGTGATGATCTATTTCGACAAGCCGACCCAGGCGCAGGTCCTCACGCGCTTCGAGCCGCTCATGAAGCCGGACGGCCTGCTGTTCGCGGGCCACTCGGAGAACTTCACCTACGTCACGCAGGCGTTCCGTCTGCGCGGCCAGACGGTATACGAACTCACGCGCGCCGGCGGGGCCAATGCCGCGCCGCGCCGCACGAACGACGCGATCGGAGTGCCTGCATGAGCGCCCGCCTCCCAATCGCGTCGAATCGCTATTTCGACACGCATTTCCAGCGCCCAGGCGTCAAGCTGCTGCCCAACGAGTTCTATACGACGGGTGACGACATGGTGCTCGTCACCGTGCTCGGCTCGTGCGTGGCGGCCTGCATCCAGGACCGCACCGCCGGTATTGGCGGCATGAACCACTTCATGCTGCCCGACGACGGCGCCGACTCCGCCCACGCGCTCACCGGCGCCTCCGACGCGATGCGCTACGGCGCCTACGCGATGGAAGTGCTCATCAACGAGCTGATCAAGGCGGGCGGCCGGCGCGAGCGCTTCGAGGCCAAGGTGTTCGGCGGCGCGGCGGTGCTCGCGGGCATGACGACGATGAATATCGGCGACCGCAACGCCGCGTTCGTGCGCCGCTATCTCGCGACCGAGAACATCCGCATCGTGGCCGAGGACCTGCAAGGCTCGCATCCGCGCAAGGTCGCGTTTTTGCCGCGCACGGGCCAGGTGATGGTGAAGAAGCTGCGCCTCTCGCAGGACACGAGCGTGGCGGAGCGCGAACAACAGCTCGCCGCGCAGACCGCCGAGGCGCGCGCCGAACGGCTCGCGCGTGCGCGTGCGCGCGTCGAGCTGTTCGGGGTCGGCAGCGCAGGGCGCGCGGGCCCGGACGCCACGGCGCCCGCCCATGCAGCGAACGCGACGAGCGCGGCATCCCAGATTTCCCAATCCCAGCCGCAGAGCGCGCGCCCTCGCATCGAGCTGTTCGGCTCGAGCGTGTCGTCCGCGCTGCGCGCATCCGGTCAAGACAACGCCAGGACAGTAGAGGAGGCGTGAACGCTGTGCAAAAAATCAAGGTTCTCTGCGTCGACGATTCGGCGCTGATCCGTAGTTTGATGACGGAAATCATCAACAGTCAGCCCGATATGACGGTCGTCGCCACCGCGCCGGATCCGCTCGTCGCGCGCGAGCTGATCAAGCAGCACAACCCCGACGTGCTCACGCTCGACGTGGAAATGCCGCGCATGGACGGCCTCGACTTTCTCGAGAAACTGATGCGCCTGCGGCCCATGCCGGTCGTGATGGTGTCGTCGCTGACCGAGCGCGGCAACGAAATCACGCTGCGCGCGCTCGAACTGGGCGCGGTCGATTTCGTGACCAAGCCGAAGGTCGGCATTCGCGACGGCATGCTCGAATACTCGGAAAAGCTCGCCGACAAGGTGCGCGCCGCCGCGCGCGCCCGCGTGCGCGCGCACCATGCCCCCGCCGCTGCCGCAGCGGGTGGCGCCGCGCACGCTCACGCCGGCCACGGCCACGCCGCTGCGCACGCCGCGAGCCCGGCGCCGATGATCAACAACCCGCTCGTCTCGACCGAAAAGCTCGTGATCGTCGGCGCGTCGACGGGCGGCACCGAGGCGATCCGCGAAGTGCTGCAGCCGCTGCCGCCCGACGCGCCCGCGGTGCTGATCGCGCAGCACATGCCGCCCGGGTTCACGAAGTCGTTTGCACAGCGCCTGAACGGGCTGTGCCGCATCACCGTCAAGGAAGCAGAGCACGGCGAACGTGTGCTGCCCGGCCATGCCTACATCGCGCCGGGACACGCACACCTCTTGCTCGCACGCAGCGGGGCGAACTACATCGCGCATCTGTCCGACGACCCGCCGGTCAACCGGCATCGTCCGTCGGTCGACGTGCTGTTTCGCTCGGCGGCGCTGCATGCGGGCAAGAACGCCATCGGCGTGATTCTCACGGGCATGGGCCGCGACGGTGCGGCCGGACTGCTCGAAATGCGCCAGGCCGGTGCGTACACGCTCGCGCAGGACGAAGCGAGCTGCATCGTGTTCGGCATGCCCCGCGAAGCCATTGCAATGGGCGGCGCCGACGAAATCGCCTCGCTTGCAGACATGAGCCGGCGCGTAATGACCCGCCTCGCCTCGATGGGCGACCGGGTCCAGCGCGTCTGATGAACAACCAATATCGAGAGATCGTGTTTGCCGCAAACGCTTGCACGATCGCTCGCGATTAATTTATCTGGATAGGCAGTGCGCTTCTCTGGATAATTGCCCGGGTTTTCGCCTGGAGGAATGGAACGTGATGGATAAGGGAATGAAGATTCTGGTGGTGGACGATTTTCCGACGATGCGCCGGATTGTCCGCAACCTGCTCAAGGAACTGGGCTACTCGAACGTCGACGAAGCCGAAGATGGCGCGGCGGGCCTCGCACGCCTGCGTGGCGGCAGCTACGAGTTCGTGATCTCCGACTGGAACATGCCGAACCTCGACGGTCTCGCCATGCTCAAGGAGATCCGCGCCGATGCGAACCTGACGCATCTGCCGGTGCTGATGGTGACGGCGGAGTCGAAGAAGGAAAACATCATCGCGGCGGCGCAGGCTGGCGCGAGCGGCTATGTGGTGAAGCCGTTCACGGCCGCCACGCTCGACGAGAAGCTCAACAAGATTCTCGAGAAGATGGCCAAGACGGGGAGCTGACGTGAACGAGCCCATCAGTGCGCAACCCGGTGAGCAGTCCGGCGCTCATGGCGCTGAGTGGCCGGAAGGCGAGGCCGACGAGCCGCTCCCGCAGCCTCCCGAGTTCGACTTCGGGGCGCCGGCCACAGGCGAGGCGGGCGAGCTGGCGACGGACCGCATCCTCGCGCGCATCGGCCATCTGACGCGCAGCCTGCGCGACTCGATGCGCGAACTCGGCCTCGACAAGCATGTGGAGCGCGCCGCCGAGGCGGTGCCCGACGCGCGCGACCGGCTGCGCTATGTCGCGAACATGACCGAGCAGGCCGCCGAGCGCGTGCTGACCGCGATCGACATCGCCAAGCCGTTGCAGGAAACACTCGAGCGCGACGCCCGCGAGCTGACGAGCCGCTGGGCGACGTGGTACGACGCGCCGATCGGCCGCGAGGAAGTGCGCCAGCTGATGGACGACACGCGCGCCTTTGTGGACGGCGTGCCGCAAGCCACCGCGGCGACCAACCAGCAGCTGCTCGAGATCATGCTTGCTCAGGACTTCCAGGACCTGACGGGCCAGGTGATCAAGAAGATCATGGACGTGGTCTATCTGATCGAGCAGCAGTTGCTCACCGTGCTGGTCGAGAACATCGCGCCGGAGCGGCGCGAGCAGTTCGCGGCGACGGCGGCGGCGCTCGCGGAGACCCAGAGCAGCACGGGCAGCCCCGAAGGCCTGCTCAACGGCCCGCAGATCAATCCGGAAGGCAAGACCGACGTGGTGCAGGACCAGGCGCAGGTCGACGATCTGCTCGCAAGCCTCGGGTTCTGATCCACAACGCGCAGCTAGCCGTTCGGCTAGCTGCCGCCTGTAATCCAAGGCGGGCATACTAGTGCTCATGCCTTCGTGCCCTGCCGCGGCGAGCGTCGCGGTGGTGCAACGAAGCAGAGCCAGCCGTTGCCCGTCCTGCTGCGCCCCGTCGCGACGTTCCCGCGCGGCCCGACAGCGTATGGTGCAACGCGCCATCGCCTGAGGGAGGGACGCCTTGTATCCATACACATCGTTCTGTGGCAACGCGGCGCGCCGGTTCGTGCGCCGCGCCGCGCCCCGTTGCGCGTTCGGCGCGGCGCTTTTGGCTTCACTGATTGGCGCACTGCTCGCCGCGCCGCCGGCGCAAGCCGCGCTCGGCGGCGCGCCCATGCCCACGCCCGCGGGCGCGAGCGCCATCACGCTGAGCGCCGCCTCGGCGGCCGCCGCGACCGGCAACGCGGCCGCCGTTGCGCGCGCAGCCGTGCAAGCCGCGGCTTCCGGCGCTTCCGCGACCTCCGCCTACACCGTTGCGCAGACCACGCTCGCCAACGGCACCGTTGTACGCGAGTACCTCACACAGGCCGGCACCGTATTCGGCGTTGCCTGGGACGGCCCGCAGATGCCCAATCTCGCCACGCTTCTAGGCAGCTACTTTCCCCAATACACGGCCGGAGTGAAGGCGAGCCACGCCGCCGGTCTCGTGCGCGGGCCGGGCGTGGTCGAAAACGCGAACGTCATCGTGCATTCGGGCGGCCACATGGGCGCCTTCTCCGGGCAGGCATGGCTGCCGCAGGCACTGCCTGCGGGCGTCAGCGGCTCCGATATCCAGTGACGAGCGGAGGCCGAACGTGCTGACTTCAGGGCTGACTTCACGCCATTCGCGCAGTGTGTGGCTGCGCCCTTTCCGGTTCCTTTCGACCGGCGCGCTCGTGGCGCTCGTTTCGCTCGCCGCCGCATGCGGAGGCGGGGGCGGCAGCAGCAACAGCAACAGCAGTTCGAGCGGCAGTAGTGGCAGCAGCGGCGGCAGTGGCAGCTCGGCGGTTCCCAGTCCCACGCAGCAGCCCACTGGGGTGAACAACCTGAACGCCGTGGCCGTCACCGTGAACAGCGGACTGACCGGCACGCTGCCCAACATTCCCACCGTCAGCGTGACGATTTGCGTGGCCGGCACGAGTACCTGCGAGACCGTCGACAACGTCCAGGTCGACACGGCGTCGTTCGGCCTGCGTCTGCTCGCGTCGGCGCTGCCGACGGTGCTGAATTCGCTGCCCACCACCACGATCAACGGCGGCACCCTCGCCGAGTGCACGGCGTTTGCGGACGGCTACACGTGGGGCACCGTTCGTCCCGCCGACGTCAAGCTCGGCGGCGAGACGGCACCCAATATTCCGATCCAGGTGATCGGCGACCTGGCCTCGAACACGGTGCCGCAAGCCTGCGCTGGCTTCGGCGACCCGCAGAACACGGTGCAGGACCTGGGCGCGAACGGCATTCTCGGTATCGGCGTCGCGCCTTATGACAACTTCGGCAATTACTACGCTTGCCCGGGCAACACGAACTGCGTCGCTGCAACGGTCGCGCAAACGCAGCTGGTGGCCAACCCCGTGCCCAAGTTCGGCACGGACGGCAATGGCGTGATCCTGGAGATGGCGCCCGTGTCCGACAACGGCGCGCCCAGCGCGACGGGCACGCTCGTGTTCGGCATCGGCACGCAGCCGAACAACGCGATGAACGCCTCGCAAAGCTTCGTCACGGACTCATCGGGCAGGCTCAGCTCCACGTTCAACGGGCGCACGCTCCAGACCTTCCTCGACTCGGGCTCGAACGCGATCTTCTTCGCCGACAGCAGCCTGCCGCAGTGCGGCGGCAATCTCGGCACGTTCTACTGCCCCTCGTCCACGCAGTCCTTCAGCGCGGCGCTCGTTTCCAGTAACGGCGCGACGTCTGGCACCGCGACCTTCAATGTCGCGAATGGCAACAGCCTGCTCGGCAGCGGCGCGAACTATGCCGCCAACAACCTGGCCGGGCAGTTCGGGTCGTCGGCGAGCCTCGATCTGGGGTTGTCGTTTTTCTACGGCCGATACGTGTACTACGGCATGGACATGACCGCGACCGGCGGCAAGGCGCCTTACGTGGCGTACTGAGGTGGCGCACTGAGGTAGCGCACTGAGGTGGCGTACTGAGGTGGCGTACTGAGCGCGCCTCGCGCGAGATTTGCGGCGCAGCGAGCGCCTTTTTGCATCGCGCGCTCGCGCGCGCCGATGATGGCGCCCCGTTCCCATCGGCCGAAATACCCTGATTTACCTGGCTTACTCCGCCAATCGGTGCTTGCCTTGCGCGGCAATAATCGCTGTCACTGAAAAAGGGCGCGCGCCAGCCGCGCAGCCGCGACGAGCGGCGCGCGCCCACGACCGGAGCATGCGTGGCTGAGGACAGCGACCTCGAGAAAACAGAATCCGCCACTCCCAAGCGCCTGCAAAAGGCGCGGGAGGAGGGGCAGGTTCCGCGTTCCCGGGAGCTTTCGACGTTTGCGCTGCTCTCGGCGGGGTTCTATGGCGCCTGGATGCTCTCGGGGACGATCGGCTCGCATCTGCAGGCCATGTTGCGCTCGGCGTTCACGTTCGACCATGCCGGCGCGTTCGAGACGCGGCGCATGCTCATTGGCGCGGGACTTTCCGCGCGCGAGGGGTTCCTCGCGGTCATACCGGTGCTCGCGCTCACGGGCGTGGCGGCGCTCGTCGCGCCCATGGCGCTCGGGGGCTGGCTGATCTCGACGAAGCTGCTCGAACCGAAATTCGAACGTTTGAACCCGATCACGGGCATTGGTCGCCTCTTTTCGGTGAACGGGGCGGTCCAGCTCGGTATGTCGACGGTGAAGACGGCCGTGGTCGGTGTGATCGGCGGCTCCGCACTGTGGAGCCATCGCGACGAAATCCTTGGGCTCGCGATGCAGCCCGCGCCGCGCGCTTTCGCCGACGGTATGCATCTGATCGCGGTGTGCTGCGGCATGACGGTCGCGGGCATGTTCTTTGTCGCGGCAATCGATGCGCCCTACCAGGTCTGGTCGTACTACCGCAAGCTGCGCATGACCAAGGAAGAGGTCAAGCGCGAGCACCGCGAGAACGAGGGCGACCCGCACGTGAAGGGACGCATTCGCCAGCAGCAGCGCGCCGCGGCCCGCCGCCGCATGATGACCCAGGTGCCCAAGGCCGACGTGGTCGTGACCAACCCGACGCACTTTGCCGTCGCGCTCAAGTACGCCGATGGCGAGATGCGCGCGCCCAAAGTGGTCGCCAAGGGTGTGAACCTCGTTGCCGCGCGCATCCGCGAGATCGCGACCGAAAACAATGTGCCGCTGCTCGAAGCGCCGCCGCTCGCCCGAGCGCTCTACTACAACGTCGATCTCAACCGCGAAATCCCGGGGCCGCTTTACGGCGCGGTTGCGCAGGTGCTCGCGTGGGTCTATCAGCTCAAGCGCTTCCGCGAGCATGGCGGCGACGTGCCGATGGAGCCGACCGACCTCGACGTGCCGCCCGACATGGACAAGGGTGCTGTGAGCGACGAAGACGAAGCCGGCGAAGCCGACGAAGCCCTCACGCCCGAGGAGCGCACGGCCGCAGATCGCACCAACGGCACCAACGGCACCAATCGCGCGAACGCAGCGAATAGCACCAACGCGAACGACGCATCGAACACAGCCGGCCGCACCGACAAGAACTCGGCGCGCGACGGCACTGAAGGAGCAACAGAATGAACGCCCGCACCGGTTTCCTCGCGCGGCGCCCGGAGATGCTGCAAAGCACGAATCTTCGCGCGCTGGCGGGACCGATCCTGATCTGCATGATCCTCGGCATGATGATCCTGCCGTTGCCGCCGTTCCTGCTGGATCTGCTGTTCACCTTCAACATCGCGCTGTCGGTGATGGTGTTGCTCGTCAGCATGTACACCATGAAGCCGCTCGACTTCGCGGCCTTCCCGAGCGTGCTGCTGTTCTCCACGCTCCTGCGGCTCTCGCTGAACGTGGCCTCCACGCGTGTCGTGCTGCTCGAAGGCCACACCGGCCCGGGCGCCGCGGGCCAGGTGATCGAATCGTTCGGCCACTTCCTCGTGGGCGGCAACTTCGCCGTGGGTATCGTGGTGTTCGTGATCCTCATGGTCATCAACTTCATGGTGATCACGAAGGGCGCGGGCCGTATTGCTGAAGTCTCCGCGCGCTTCACGCTCGACGCGATGCCAGGCAAGCAGATGGCGATCGACGCCGACCTGAACGCGGGCCTCATCAACGAAGATGCGGCGAGAAAACGCCGTACCGAGATCGCGCAGGAAGCCGAGTTCTACGGGTCGATGGACGGTGCCAGCAAGTTCGTGCGCGGCGACGCCATCGCTGGTCTGCTGATCATGGTGATCAACATCGTGGGCGGCCTGATCGTGGGCGTGGTGCAGCACGGCATGCCGTTCAGCTCGGCGGCCGAGACCTACACGCTGCTCACCATCGGTGACGGCCTTGTCGCGCAGATTCCGTCGCTCATCATTTCGACGGCGGCCGGCGTGATTGTTTCTCGCGTGGGCACCAACGAAGACATCGGCACGCAGCTCACCGGCCAGCTCTTCACGAATCCGCGCGTGCTCCTGATCACAGGCTCGATTATCGTCATGATGGGTCTGATTCCGGGCATGCCGCACTTTGCGTTTCTGCTGCTCGGCGGCGGCGCGATCCAGCTTGGCCGCACGATGAAGAAGAACGCCGAGGCCAAGAAGGCGAGCGCCGTGATCGCAGACTCCGCGCCCGCAGCGCTCGCGCCGGTCGAAAACACCGAGGCGACCTGGGACGACGTGGCGCTCATCGACACGCTCGGCCTCGAAGTGGGCTATCGCATCATTCCGCTCGTCGACAAGAACACCGACGGCGAGCTGCTCAAGCGCATCAAGAGCATCCGCAAGAAGTTCGCGCAGGAAATCGGCTTTTTGCCGCCCGTCATCCATATTCGCGACAACCTGGAGTTGCGCCCGAACGCCTATCGCATTGCGTTGAAGGGCGTGGAAGTGGGCACGGGCGAGGCCTATCCGGGCCAGTGGCTCGCGATCAACCCGGGCCAGGTGAGCGCGGTGCTGCCGGGCACGCCGACCACGGACCCGGCGTTCGGCCTGCCCGCCGTGTGGATCGATTCGAACGTGCGCGAGCAGGCGCAGGTGTTCGGATACACGGTGGTCGACTCGAGCACGGTGGTGGCGACGCACCTGAATCACCTCGTCGTCATGCACGCGGCCGAGCTGCTCGGGCGCCGCGAGGTGCAGGCGCTGCTCGAGCGCGTGCAGAAGGACACGCCTTCGCTCGTGGACGACCTCGTGCCGAAGGTGCTGCCAGTCACGACGCTGCAGAAGGTGCTGCAGAACCTGCTGGAAGAAGGCGTGCCGATTCGCGACATGCGCACGATCATGGAATCGCTCGCGGAGCACACGCCGCGCGTCACCGACGCACACGATCTGACGGCGGCGGTGCGCATCGCGCTCGGCCGCGCGATCACGCAGCAATGGTTCCCCGGCAACGCCGACATGCAGGTGATGGGCCTCGATGCGAACCTCGAGCGCGTGTTGTCGCAGACGCTCACCTCGGGCCCGAACCCCGGCCTCGAACCCGGTCTCGCGCATACGCTGCTCACGCAGACGGAGCAGGCAATGGGGCGTCAGCAGGCGCTGGGACTCGCGCCCGTGATGCTCGTGCAGCACGCGCTGCGGCCCATGCTCTCGCGCTTCCTGCGCCGCAGCCTGCCGCAGCTCAAGGTGCTTTCGTATGCCGAAGTGCCGGATACGCGCAACGTGAAGGTGGTGAATGTGATTGGGGCGCATTGATCGCGCCGGGCGCGTTGCCGCACCGGATTGAGAAGAAGCCCGCTTTGTGCGGGCTTTTTTGTAAGCCGGGCCGCGCGCGGCCCTTGCGCGAATCCAGCCTGGCGGTCGTCGCGCGCAACTTCTCCCTCCCGCGCGCGCCCTTTATCGATTGCGCGAATTGCCCGCATTTCTCCGCCCTGATCCATCGATCATGGGGGGCTCACCTTCGAAATAATTCCAACATCGGAAAAGGCCTTGCGAGCGACGCACGGCCGGTAGCAATCCAGCGCCATTCCAGCATCGGACGACCGGCGGCGGCATAAGCCGCTCACCTCATCAGGGGCTCAGCTTGAACATTCGCAAATTCATCGGTGGCACCAGCCGCGACGCGTTACGGCTCGTACGCGAAGCGTTGGGTGCGGACGCCGTCGTTCTGTCGAACCGCACGCTCGACGACGGCAGCGTTGAAATCGTCGCGCTCGCGGACCGCGACCTCGCGGCGATCGCGCCGGCCGATGCTGCCGCGGCGCAAGGCCTGGGTGGCTCGAACGCTCAGGGTGGTCAAGGCGGCCCGTTCGCGCAGCCCTCCGCCGCCATGACGCAAATGCCGCGTACGCCGCGCGCTGCGCTCGGCGCGGCCCCGGCGGCGCTCGCCGCCCCGATCGGCGCTGCGAACCCCTACGCGAGCGGCATGCCGGACGTGTTCTCGTCGGTGTTCGGCGCGAGTCCGGAAGTGGGTGCCGAAAATGGCGGTGCGAGCGCCGACGCCGATGCGGATGGCGATCACGCCGCCGACACCGCTGTCTCGCTCGGCCACGAGGCGGCGGCCGTGTCGGCCGCCATTGCGCCGCTTTCGCCTTCTTCGCGCGCCGCGGCGGGCCAGCAGGCCGCGCAATCGGCGATGCCGCAGACGCTGCAATCCGCGATGCAGGCGTCGCAATCGCAGCAAGCCGTGCCACATGCGCACTCGCCGCTGCAAATGGCGCTGCAGGCTGCGACCGAGTCGCTTGCTTCGCCGGCCTTTGCGCCATCGTTTGCGTCGATGACGCCGGCCGCGAACGCCAGCACCCCGGCCGCCGCACGTGAAGCCGCAGCGCGCCTCGAGCAGGCCGCCGGCGCGTCGGCGAGCGATGCGCCGCGCACGATGGCCGAGTCGAACCCCTGGCTGATCGATCACGCTCGCCGTATCGCGAACCAGCAGAGCGCGCCGCGCGTGCCGGGCATGTCGCCCGCGGCCGCCACGGCACGTGGTCTTGGCAATATCGCCGATCCGGTGCTGCCGCCTGACGTCGACGCCAGCACGCCCGACTGGGCGCTCGAGGCCGCTCATGTCGCCGCGCGCCGCGCGGCGCAGCGCCTCGGCCACGGTCCGGAGGCCGCGGGTCCGGCGCCGGGCAGCCGCAACGCGCAGGGCGTCGATGGCGCCAACGCGGCGCAAACCGTGAGCGAAGCGATCCGCTCGCGCATCGAGCAGGTCGTCAACGAAACCGTGATGAACGAGCTCGCCTCCATGCGCGGCATGATGGAAGAGCAGTTCGCGGGCCTCCTGTGGGGCGAGCGCCAGCGCCGCAGCCCGGTGCAGGGTGCGCTCACCAAGCAGCTGTTCGCCGCGGGCTTCTCGGCGCAGCTCGTGAAGATGATGATCGACCGTCTGCCCGAAGTCGAAACCGAAGAAGCCGGCATGGAATGGCTCCAGTCGGTGCTCGAATCGAACCTGCCGGTGCTCGAAGACGAAGAGGCGCTCATGGAGCGCGGCGGCGTGTTCGCGCTGATGGGCCCGACGGGCGTGGGCAAGACCACGACCACGGCGAAGCTCGCCGCGCGCTGCGTGATGCGCTTCGGCGCGAGCAAGGTGGCGCTCCTCACCACCGACAGCTACCGTATCGGCGGCCACGAGCAGCTGCGCATCTTCGGCAAGATCCTTGGCGTTTCGGTGCACGCGGTGCGCGACGGCGCCGACCTCCAGCTAGCGCTCACCGAACTCAAGAACAAACACATCGTGCTGATCGACACGATCGGCATGAGCCAGCGCGACCGCGCCGTGGCCGACCAGATCGCCATGTTGTGCGGCGCCGGCCGCCCGGTGCAGCGCCTGTTGCTGCTCTCGGCGACCAACCACGGCGACACGCTCAACGAAGTCGTGCAGGCCTACCAGAGCGGCCCGGAAAACGCGCCGCTCACGGGCTGCATCCTCACCAAGCTCGACGAGGCGACCAACCTCGGCAGCGCGCTCGACACCGTGCTGCGCTACAAGCTGCCGGTGCATTACGTCTCGACGGGCCAGAAGGTCCCGGAGAACCTGTACGTGGCGACGCGCCGCTTCCTGATCCGCAGCGCTTTCTGCATTCCGCGAGAGAGCTCGCCGTTCGTGCCGCACGAAGACGATATCCCGGCGCTGCTGTCGGCACTCTCGACGCGTTCGAATTCGCAGGCTCCCGAGGTCAGGTTTGGATAAGTTCGTAATCGATCAAGCCGAAGGACTGCGGCGGCTTCTCGCGCGCGAAGGCTCGCGCGTGGTCGCGGTGACAGGCGGTGCCGGTTCGCCCGGACGCACGACCGCCGTGGTCAATCTCGCGGCGGCGCTCACCGCGCAGGGTAAAGACGTGCTCGTGATCGACGAGTGCCTGGGGCCCCGTTCGGTCTGTTCGTTGGTAGGCAGCGTGCGCGGCGCGGGCAACTTCGCCGCCGTGATGCGCGGCGAGCGCACGCTCGACGAAGCCGTGGGGCGTCACGCGCTCGGCTTCGGCGTGCTGGCCGCCTCGCGCGACAACCGCGCGCAGTACACGTCCGCACAGCTGCAAAAAGTCATTTCGGGCCCCGCGGACATCGTATTGATCGACGCGCAGCTCGATGCCGAAGGCGCGCTGTCGCCGCTCGCCATGCACGCGCACGACGTGTTGATCGTCATGCGCATCGGTGCGCAGTCGATCACGGACGCCTATGCGTGCATGAAACGGCTGCACTTCGCGCATGCGATCGCGCAGTTTCGCGTGCTCGCGAATCATGTGGCGAACGCAAGCGATGCGCACACCGCGATCGAAAACCTCGCTGGGGTGGCGAGCCGCTACCTGAGCGTGTCGCTCGAGCGCGCCGGAAGCGTCGCCGCCGATCAGCACATGGCGCAGGCGCTCAAGCTCGCGCGCTGCATCGTCGATGCGTTTCCTTCGACGCCTGCCGCGCGCGACTTCCGGCACCTGGCCGCCGAACTGCCGCACTGGCCCATGCGACCCGCGGTTTCGGCGTGCTCGCCGGCCACGGCGCGCGCCAGCGCAGCGTTCGTCCCAACGGACGAAGAACTTGAAGCGGCGGGCGACGCACCCGCCGACGACCTGGACGGCGCGCCGCAAGCCGGCGTCCAGCTGCACGCTACGCATGCAACAAACGCCGCACACAGCACGCTCGCCGCGAACGCCGATACGTTCGTGGCAGGCGTGACGGGTGTGCATCCCGCACCCAACGCAACATCCGCGTCCGCTTCGGCCCATGTGGGCTGGCGGACCGATACGCCCGCGCAGCGCACGTCGCCGCAGCACGTCTGACGTGCGCACGACGACGCCAATAAGGGACATGAGAAGTGGAGAGCACGATGTCGATGTATAACGCTCAAGGAAAAATTTCGCAGGCCGACGTGCTTGCGAAGTACGCGCCGCTTGTCAGACGGCTTGGCTTGCAGCTCGTGGCCAAGATGCCGGCGAGCGTGGACCTCGACGACTTGATCCAGGCCGGCATGATCGGCCTGCTCGACGCGGCCAACCGCTACAAGGAAGATCAGGGCGCGCAGTTCGAGACCTATGCGAGCCAGCGCATTCGCGGCGCGATGCTCGACGAGCTGCGCAGCAACGACTGGCTGCCGCGCAGCCTGCGCCGCACCTCGCGTGAAGTGGAAAGCGCGGTGCATCAGGTGGAGCAGCGGCTCGGGCGCTCGGCGAGCGAGACGGAGATCGCCGAGCATCTGAGCATGCCGCTCGACGAATATCAAAGCATGCTGCAGGACCTGCATGGCAGCCAGCTCATCTACTACGAAGACTTCGACCGCTCCGCCGAGGACGAACCGTTCCTCGACCGCTACTGCGTCGATCATTCGGATCCGCTTTCGGCGCTGCTCGACGACAGCCTGCGCGGCGCGCTCGTCGAGGCGATCGATCGGCTGCCCGAGCGCGAGAAGCTGCTCATGTCGCTCTACTACGAGCGCGGCATGAACCTGCGCGAAATCGGCGCGGTGATGGAGGTGAGCGAGTCGCGCGTGTGCCAGCTGCACAGCCAGGCGGTGGCGCGCTTGCGCACGCGGCTGCGCGAGATGTCGTGGGCCGGCCAGGAGAATTGAGGCGGTAGACGCCGCGCGGTGGCTAGCGTGGGCCGGGTGCGGTGAAAGAGCCGGGGTGCGAGAGCGCTCCGGCTTTTTTGTTGGCGCACGAATGATCCACATGGTGCCATTTTGTCACCATGCGTGATATAGTGGCTCCATTCCGTGGATGGGGATGAACACGGTCCAGCCGGACTCGAGTTGCCACTGAGGCGGAGTGCCTCATGTCTCGCTTTTGAACCTCGGACTCTGCATCCGCCAAACGATGTAAGCGCGTGCCGGCCCGAAAAAAGGATGAACAATGGCTATCAACAACGGTATGGAAAACTCCAGCCGCGGGCGAATCACTGCCCGGTTGAGCGCGGAGAAGCAGGAAATCCTGCAGCTTGCTGCAGATCTTTCGGGCAGTACCCTTAACCAGTTTATTGTGCAGGCCGCGCTTAGGGCTGCGGAGCAGGTCATCGAGCAGGAAGAGGTCATTCGCTCCATCCGCCTGACGATGGACGAATCGAAGCGCTTCTTCGCGCTGCTGGATGAGCCGCCGCAGCCCAATGAGGTGCTGCAGCGCGCGATGGCTCGCTTCAGGAAGAACAAGAGTGGAAACGCAGATTCGTCAGCTGAGGGAGAGCGATGACCGCAACAGCTTCGATTGCGGCGTCGATTCGATGAGCGAATGGATTCGCCACGTAGCGAACCAGCATCAGAAAAAGAATCTATCTCGCACTTACGTTGCTGCGGTATCGTCTGCACCGCGCACGATAGCCGGCTACTACGCTCTTGCGGCGACAGCAGTAGAAACGCAAGGAATGCCTGGTGCGCGACTGCCGAGGAGCGTGTCCGCGGTCCTGCTCGCTCGACTGGCGGTAGACATGCGGCACCGAGGCCAGGGCCTTGGCGAATATCTGCTTATGCACGCACTGGACGTCGTCCTGACAACCGCAGACACGGTGGGCGTGCAGTGTGTTCTCGTCGATGCGCTCGATGAGCGTGCTGCGGGGTTCTATCGGAGATACGGGTTCGAGTCGTTCACAGCTGCGCCGCGCAGGCTGTTCCTGCCCGTCGCGACGATCAGGCGGGCATGAAGGCCCTGCGGTCGTATCGGCCATCCAGGCCATCCATCGCCCCAAACAAAAAAGCCGAAGCGTCGCCGCTTCGGCTTTTGTCTTTGGCGAACGAGGCGAACGGTGTGCCCGAGGCGCTTACAGCCCGAACGCCGGTAGGCGCCCGTCGGGACCGTACAGCATCGCGCCGTTGCCCGTTTCGCCGCGCAGGATCGAGAGCGCGCGGCGGTTATGTTCCATGCGCGTGCGGATCATCATGCCGATCGTGAGATTCTTGCGGCGCGCGCGCTCGGTCGAACCCTTGAGCAGCGCCCATTGGCTCGCCAGACGCGTGTCGCCGTCGCAGGCCATTTCGATGCCTTTGCGACCGCCGGGGAGGCCGAGGCCTGCCAGTTGCGCGTCGCGCGCCTTTTCGAGGCCCGCGAGACGCTGCGTGAGCGTCGTCTTCTGCTCGACGATCTGCGGGAGCGCCTCCATGCCGTCGGCCGACACGAGCGCCTTTTCTTCATAGGCGAGCAGCGACGCGAACGCCTCAACCGTGGCGTGTTCGTCGATCAGGGTGGCCAACAAAGCATCTTTCATTGCAAGGCACCAAAAAAAGCGAAGTGTGCGCGGCGCTCGTGCGTCGAACGTCAGTTGCCCGACGTCGGCTTCATGAGGTCGCGGGCGGTCTGGATCACGCCGTCGGCAATCTTGCCGGAGTCGATCTGCAACGTGCCGTTGCGGATCGCGTCCTTGATCGACTGCACGTGCGCCGTGTCGATGTCGGCGGAGCCGCTCGCGGCGAGCGAGCGCATCGTCGACGAAAGCGACGAGAGGCTCACGTTCGCGCCCGCAGCGCTCGCGCTGCTTGCCGCGCCGGAGGCGGCCGCGTTGTCGGTGCTGGCGGCGCTCACGCCAGTCGAATCGCCTTGCGAACGCGCGAGGCCATCCTGCAGCGTGCGCGGATCATTGCGGGTGGAGGAGTCAACTTTCACGATGGGCTTTCCTGATCGATTTGACCTTGATAACGGCATAGGTCGGGCCGAACTTTAGCGCGAAAATCCCACCGTTACACGCTGTTACGTGTGCTGGCGCACAAAGCCGGAAATCGCCGGATCAGGCCACCAGGCGGGACTGAATCCGCCGGGATCCGGCCCTTACCAGATCTTGCCGGGCCTAGATTTGCACCTGCACCGTGCCGGCGTCCTTGACCACGCCGGAGATGATCTGGCCGCCGCTCGTGCGCACGCGCACCTGCTGCCCGGGCGCGGCGTTGTTGAGCGCGCTGCCTTCGGCGGAGATCGTGAAGTTGCTGCCCACGGCGATCACCTTGACGGTTTGTCCGATCACCACCGAGGCGGCGCTGCGCAGCATGTCGGTGCGCAGCGGCAGGCCCGCGGAAATACGCGCGAGCGCGACGGCGCCCGTCGCCTGGTTGGGATCGGTGATGATGGTCTGCGGCAGGCTCGCGAGGTCGCCCGCGCGCGGCATGAAGTCCGCGGCCGAGAGGGCTTCGCCCGCGCCGATCTGGCGCGAGGCCACGTAGTAAGTCACGTCCACGGCAATGCGCGCGCTCACATAGAGCGTCCACGGCTTCGCGCCGATGCAGCGCATGCCCACGGTCGTGCGGCCATACGTGCGCGCGCCCGGCGGCATGAACGGCTCGAGCGAGGTGCAGGCCGCGAGGCCGCGCGGGAACACCGGCGCGACCGTAATGCTCACGTGGCCCGGCAAGCCCGCCGACTGCTGCTGCAGGAAGGCGAGCGCGACGGTGCGGATCGATTCGCCGTCCTGCTGACCGGGCGGCGTGGCCTGGACGTTCGTGGCGACGGCGCTGGGATTGGTAGCAGGAGGCGCGCTGGTGCTTGCGTTGACCACTGGCTTCGCGGGTGCGCCTGGCGCCGCGCCGGCGTCCACGACTACCGCGGCGACGCGGTTCGCGGCGCTCTGCAGATTCACGCGCTGAAGCGTGCCCGCGTTGTTCGGGTTGGCCGTCGGCACGCGCATGGGCTGGGCGGGCGCACCCGGCGCGGGAATCGTGACGATGCGCGGCGCGTCGCCTTGGGGCGCGCGCTCGCCGGGGCCCGGAATCGTGATCATGCCGTTCGACTCGACACCCGCGCGCGCATCCTCGGGCACGCCGCGCGAATTCAGATCGGCGTAGCTGGCCGCGCGCAGCGGCGCGGCATCACGGGCCGAAGCATTGGTGGCCGTAGCCACGGCAGGCTTCTTCGCGTTGCTGGCGAGCAGCGCGTTCATCTGCGGGGCGTCGGAGCCCGCGCGGTCGCCGTTGCCCGCAATGAATATCTGGCCGCCCGCGCCCTCGGGTTGCGGCGCGGTTTGCGCATGAGCGAGCACGCCGCCGATGGCGCAAGCAAGCACGCACGTCCAGGACGCGCTCCACGACAGCGCGCGCGCACGCCGCTCCAGGCCGGCGTGCGGCCTGAGGAAAGAGGCAGTCTGCGGCATCGTCGTTCTCCATCGAATGCATTGACACGCCTCGCATTCTAGGCGGCGGCCCCCGCGCGCTTGCGTCGAATAGAGGGGCGCTTTACCGGCTATTCGTCCGATTGGTTCTTGCCACCCCCGCCTAATATTCCACTCCATGCGCAAAGGCCTTCGGACCACGCGCCTAACGTTTGCGCCGGTTTCCTCGCCGATGGCGGGCCCACCGCGCTCACGACGAATCCTTTTTCGCTTCACGGAGAACGCCCGATGCTGGACAAACTCGATGCCGAATTCGCCTTTGGGCGCGAAGCGCTCGACGTGCGCGCCACGCGGCAGGCATTGATCTCTTCGAACATCGCGAACGCCGACACGCCGGGCTACCAGGCGCGCGACGTGGACTTCGCGGCCTCGTTGGCTGGCGCGCTGCGCCAGCAAGGCGCGGGCGGCACGGCGGGCATGGCGGCTACCTCGGGCGGCAACGTCCAGCCGCTCGCCATGGCGCAGCCCGCGGGCGTGACGAGCGGCATGCAGATGGCGGCCACGGAGTCGGGCCACATGGCCGGCGACGCGAAGCTGATCCCGACGGGCGGCCCGGCCGATACCTACAAGAGCCAGCTCATGTACCGCACGCCGGTGCAGCCCGCGCTCGACGGCAACACGGTCGATCTCGACACCGAACGTGTGCAGTTCGCCGACAACGCGCTGCACTTCGAGTCGGGTATGACGGTGGTCTCGCAGCAGATCAAGACGATGATGTCCGCGATCAGCTCGGGTTCGAGCTGATCGCCGCGCGCGCGAAGCCGGAATACGCAGTAACGAAGCCATGAACGACCAACGCGCGCGTGACGCGCACCTGATGTGAGGTCAACGAAACCATGCCATCCCTGATGAACATTTTCAGCGTTGCGGGCTCCGCCATGACGGCGGAATCGCAGCGTCTGAACGTGACGGCGTCCAATCTCGCCAACGCCGACAGCACGACCGGCCCCGACGGCCAGCCGTACAAGGCGAAGCAGGTCGTGTTCGCGGTCAATCCGCTCGGCGGCGCGCGCACGGCCTCGGGCCAGCAGGTGGGCGGCGTCAGGGTGACCGGCGTGGTGGACGACCCCACGCCCATGAAGCAGACCTACGACCCCGACAATCCTTCCGCCAACGCGGACGGCTACGTGACGATGCCCAACGTCGATCCGGTGCAGGAGATGGTGAACATGATCTCGGCGTCGCGCTCGTACCAGGCCAACGTCGAAACGCTGAACACGGCCAAGCAGTTGATGCTCAAGACGCTCACTATCGGGACGTAACGCAGGGACGTAACGCAGGGACGTAAAGCGGCGACCTGAAGCACGGCACGCACTACGCAGTAATACAGAGACCAGCGGGCGCGAAACGAAGCAACGCCCGCCACCACCACACGCCAAGCACGAAGCGCAATCGAGGGAGAACGCGTTGAGTTCCAGCAACACAACCATCGGCGGCAGCACCGCCACCGTGTCGCAGCAACTGCTCGACACCATGAACGGCACGAGCTCGGCCTCGTCGTCGTCGAGCGGCACGAGCGCGAGCGATCTGCAGACCACCTTCCTGCAACTGCTCGTCGCACAGCTGCAGAACCAGGATCCGACCGATCCGATGGACAGCTCGCAGATGACCTCGCAGCTCGCCCAGATCAACACGGTTTCGGGGATTCAGCAGCTCAACACGTCGCTGTCTTCGCTTTCCACGCAGCTTTCGGCGGGCCAGAACGCGCAGGCTGCGCTGCTCATCGGCTCGACCGTGCTCGCGGCGGGCAGCAGCGCCACGGTGTCGAGCGGCTCGGCGCCGCAGCTCGGCGTGACGCTGCCTTCGGCGGTTTCGGACGTCAAGCTCACGATCACGAACTCGGCAGGCCAGGTCGTCAATACGCTCGACCTCGGCGCGCAGTCGGCCGGCACCGTGCCGGTCGTCTGGAACGGCAAGGACAGCGCGGGCAACACGGTCGCCGACGGCACTTACACGATCAGCGCCACCGCGACGACCAACGGCCAGTCCGCCACGGCCACCGCGCTCGTCGCGAGCCAGGTGCAAGGCGTGGTCCAGCAGTCGGACGGCACCGCGAGCCTCTCGCTCGCCAACGGCAAGACGGTCCCGCTTTCGAGCGTGGGCGCCATTCTCTGAACACGATAAACGCGGAGTAGACAACCATGGGCTACCAGCAAGGATTGAGCGGCCTCGCCGCGGCGTCGAACGACCTCGACGTGATCGGCAACAACATCGCCAACGCGAACACCGTTGGCTTCAAGCAGAGCACGGCGCAGTTCGCCGACGTCTACGCGAACACCATCGCGACGTCGGTGGGCAACCAGATCGGCCTCGGCGCTTCGCTCCAGACCGTGCAGCAGGACTTCTCGCAAGGCACGATCAACACGACGGGCCAGGCGCTGAACGTCGCCATCAACGGCAACGGCTTCTTCCAGATGTCGAACAACGGCACGATCACGTATTCGCGTAACGGCGTGTTCCAGCTCGACAAGAACGGCTATATCACCGATGCGTCGGGCAATGACTTGATGGGCTATGCGGCCGGCGCAAACGGCGTGATCAATTCGGCGCAGACCGTGCCGCTGCAAGTGCCGACCACGAACATCGCGCCGGTCGCGACGAAGAACATCACGGCGCAGCTGAACCTGAACGCGCAGTCCACGACGCCCACCACGACGCCCTTCAGCGAAACCGACTCGACGAGCTACACGTATTCGACCTCGGTGACGGCCTACGACACGCTCGGCGGCGCCCAGACGGTCAACATGTATTTCGCGAAAGACGCGGCGAGCGGCCAGTGGAACGTTTATGCGGGTCAGGCCGGCTCGGTGACGCAGATCGGCACGGCACAGTTCAGCTCGTCCGGCGCCCTCCAGAGCATTACGGCCACGGCCCCGGCAACGACCAACGGGACCACGTCGCTCTCGTTCAACATTACGCCGACGGACGGCTCCACGACGCCGCAGCCGCTGACGCTCGACCTCACGGGCACGACGCAGTACGGCTCGGCCAACGGCGTGAACAACCTCGCCCAGGACGGCTACCCGAGCGGCACGCTCTCGAACTTCTCGATCGGCGCGGACGGCACCATCACCGGCAACTACTCGAACGGCCAGACCATGGCGCTCGGTCAGGTCGTGCTTGCCAACTTCAACAACCCCAATGGCCTCGTGAACCTGGGCGGCAACCAGTTCCAGCAAACCACGGCGTCGGGCGTGGCGCAGGTTTCCACGCCGGGCAGCACGAATCACGGCTCGCTCACGGGCGGCGCGCTCGAATCGTCGAACGTCGACCTGACGAATCAGCTCGTCGACCTGATTACGGCACAGCGCAACTATCAGGCGAACGCGCAAACCATCAAGACGCAGCAGACCGTCGACCAGACGCTGCTGCAGATGTAACGCGCCTAACCACGTACCGGGCACATCATGGACCGACTGATCTATACCGCGATGACGGGCGCGAGCCAGGCGCTCGAGCAGCAGGCCGTCGTCGCGAACAACCTCGCGAACGTCTCGACCACGGGCTTTCGCGCGCAGCTCGCCAACTTTCGCTCTGTGCCGATGTCGTTCGGCGACGGCTCGACGGTGAACGACCAGACCACGCGCACCTACGTGCTCTCGGCGACGCCTGGCTCGGACATGACGCCCGGTGCGATCTCGCGGACCGGCAACCCGCTCGATATCGCCATTCAGGGCGCGGGTTTCATGGCCGTGCAGACGGCCGACGGCAACGAGGCCTATACGCGTGCGGGCAATCTGCACGTCGATGAAAACGGCCAGCTCGTCACCGCCGCCAACCAGCAGGTGATCGGCGGCGGCGGCCCGATCGCCGTGCCGCCGGGCTCGGCGGTCACGATCGGCAAGGACGGCACGGTTTCGGCCATCGCGCCGGGCAGCCCCGCCAACGCGATCGCCATGATCGACCAGATCAAGTTCGTCAACCCGCAGGCAGGTGCGCTCACGCGCGGTGACGATGGCCTTTTCCACACGTCGGACGGCAACCCCGCCGACGCGGACCAGACCGTGCAGGTCGCCACCGAGTCGATCGAGGGCAGCAACGTGAACCCGGTCGCGGCGATGGTCTCGATGATCACCAACGCGCGCCAGTTCCAGATGCAGACCAAGCTGCTCCAGAACGCGGACCAGAACGAGCAGAGCGCAAACCAGCTGCTCAACTTTAGCTAAGCCATTTCAAGTTAAATGAAGGCCGCTTCGCGCCGCATGATGCGCGCGAGGCCGGACCGGGAGAAAGACACCGTGAACCGATCGCTATACATCGCCGCCACCGGCATGCAGGCCCAGCAGTCGCAGATGGACGTGATCTCGAACAACCTCGCGAACGTGAGCACCAATGGCTTCAAGGGCTCGCGCGCGGTGTTCGAGGACCTCATGTACCAGACGCTGCGCCAGCCGGGTGCGAACTCGACCCAGCAAACCGAACTGCCTTCGGGCAGCCAGGTGGGCACGGGCGTGCAGCAGGTGGCGACCGAGCGTCTCTACACGCAGGGCAACCTGCAGCAGACCGGCAATTCGAAGGACGTGGCGGTCAACGGCGCAGGCTTCTTCCAGGTCCAGATGCCCGACGGCACGACGGCCTACACGCGCGACGGCTCGTTCCAGACCAACTCGCAAGGCCAGCTCGTGACGGCGAGCGGCTACCAGGTGATCCCGGCGATCACGGTGCCCGCGAACGCCACCTCGCTCACCATTGGCAGCGATGGCGTGGTGACGGTCACGACGCCGGGCACGGCCAACAACACGACCATCGGCACGCTGCAGCTCGCCATGTTCATCAACCCGGCCGGCCTTCAGTCGAACGGGCAGAACCTGTTGTCGGAAACGGCTTCGTCGGGCGCCCCCACGGTTTCCACGCCGGGCCAGAACGGTTCGGGCACGCTCAACCAGGGCTACGTGGAATCGTCGAACGTGAACGTGGTGCAAGAGCTCGTGAACATGATCGAGACGCAGCGCGCCTACGAAATCAACAGCAAGGCGGTCACCACTTCTGACCAGATGCTGCAAACCCTCAGCCAGATGCAGGTCTGAGGCAGAGTCCCTGGTTAATCAAGTCGGTGAAGAATATGTCGCAGTCCGTTCGAAACCATCCTCGCATCCGCGCGCGGCAGGCGGGCCACGCCCGCTCGCACGTGGCGGCTGTGGCGCTCGCGATGCTGGCGGGCTGCGCCTACATTCCCAACAAGCAGCCTATCGTGCAGCAGCCGATGACGGCCGTGCCGCCCATGCCGCCCACGAACCTGTCGCCGGGCGCCATCTACAACCCGGGCTACGCGGGACGGCCGCTCTTCGAGGACCAGCGTCCGCGCAATACCGGCGACATCCTCACGATCGTCATTTCCGAGAACATCAACGCGACCAAGTCATCGGGCGCGAACACCAAGCGCGGCAGCGCCACGAGCTTCTCGGGCACCGCGAACTTCCTGCCGGGCTTCTTCAATCGCGCGAACCTGAATTCGACGGGCGCGAACCAGTTCGACGCCACGGGCGGCGCGAACGCTTCGAACACGTTCACGGGCGTCATTACCGTGACCGTGACGAACGTGCTGCCCAACGGCAATCTCGTCGTCTCCGGCGAGAAGCAGATGCTCATCAACCAGGGCAATGAATACGTGCGCTTCTCCGGCGTCGTCAATCCGAACACCGTTGCCGGAGACAACTCCGTGCTCTCGACCGACGTCGCCGACGCGAAGATCGAATACTCCGCGAAAGGCGTGATCGACGAAGCCGAAACGATGGGCTGGCTGCAACGCTTCTTCCTGAACATCGCGCCATGGTAAAGATCCGCTTCCATCGTTCGCGCCGCTCGCGCGTGAAGGACGTGTTCGCCGCCCTGGGCGTGGCGTTCGGTTTCGTCATCGCCTGCGGTGCGCTCGTCGCCTACGCGACGCCGGCGCGCGCCGAGCGCGTGAAAGACCTTGCGACCTTCCAGGGCGTGCGCGACAACCCGCTCATCGGCTACGGCCTCGTGGTGGGTCTCGACGGCACCGGCGACCAGACGACCCAGGCGCCGTTCACCACGCAAACGCTCGCGAACATGCTCGCGAACCTCGGTATCTCGATCAACAACACGTCGAGCTCGTCGGGTTCCTCGTCGACGCTCAACAACATGCAGCTGAAGAACGTCGCCGCGGTGATGGTGACGGCCGTGCTGCCGCCGTTCGCACGGCCGGGCGAGCAGATCGACATCACGGTGTCGTCGCTCGCCAACGCGAAAAGCATTCGCGGCGGCACACTGCTGCTCACGCCGCTCAAGGGCGCCGACGGCCAGGTCTATGCGCTCGCTCAGGGCAACGTGGCCGTGGGCGGCGCAGGCGCCTCGGCCAACGGCAGCAAGGTGCAGGTGAACCAGCTCGCCGCAGGCCGCATCGCGGGCGGCGCGATCGTCGAGCGCTCGGTGATCTCGCCTGTATCGCAGCAGGGCGGCCTCCTCACGCTGACCGTCAACGACATGGACTACGACACGACGCAGCGCATCGTCTCGGCCGTCAACAACATGTTCGGGCCGGGCACAGCCTCGCCGCTCGACGGCCGCACGATCCAGGTGCGCGGGCCGGCCGATCCGGCGTCGCAGGTGGGCTTCATCGCGCAGATCCAGGACCTCAACGTGAACCCGGCCACGCCGGCTGCGAAGGTGATCCTGAACGCGCGCACCGGCTCGATCGTCATGAACCAGATGGTGACGCTGGAGAGCTGCGCGGTCGCGCACGGCAATCTCTCGGTCGTTGTGAACACGCAGACGGCGGTAAGCCAGCCCGGCGCGTTCTCCAATGGCCAGACGGTGGCGACGCGCCAGTCGCAGATCCAGTTGAAGCAGGACGACGGGGCGCTCAAGCTCGTCACGGCGGGCGCGAATCTCGCCGAGGTCGTGAAGGCGCTCAACGCGCTCGGCGCGACGCCGGCGGACCTGATGTCGATCCTGCAGGCGATGAAGGCGGCGGGCGCACTGCGCGCCGACCTCGAGATCATCTAAGAGGTGTAACTTGGATAATACGAACAACATCGGCGGCGGCAGCCTCGACCTCACCAACCGCTTCGCGCTTGACGTGCAGGGCTTCGACTCGATGCGCGCCGCGGCGAACGCCTCGCCGCAGCAGGGCGCGAAGATGGCCGCGAAGCAGTTCGACGCGGTCTTCACGCAGATGATGCTCAAGAGCATGCGCGACGCGACACCCGACGACGGTCCGCTCGACTCGCACGACGGCGCGCAGTTCACCTCGATGATGGACCAGCAGCTCGCGCAGCAGATGTCGAACAAGGGCATTGGCGTGGCGAACGCGATGCTCAAGCAACTCATGCGCAGCATGGGCGGCGCCGCCGGTGCCGATGGTGCAGGCGGCGCGGGCGGTGCGGGCGGCGTTGCAGGCGCGATCTCGGGGCTTTCGGGCAAGGACGCGAACGAGGGCAACCTCGCGATGCTCAACGCGCTCGGCCGCGCCTACGGCAACGCCGCGGCCAACGGCGCACTCGCCAACGGTTCGGGCTACAGCGGCAACAGCGCACTCACGCCGGCAGTCAAGGGCAACGGCGACGCCTCGGTGGACGCTTTCGTCGACAAGCTCGCCAACGCCGCGCAGCAGGCCAGCTCGACCACCGGCATCCCTGCGCGCTTCATTCTCGGCCAGGCCGCGCTCGAATCGGGCTGGGGCAAGCGCGAGATCAAGAACGCCGACGGCTCGACGAGCCACAACGTGTTCGGCATCAAGGCGAGCAAGGACTGGGGCGGCAAGACCGTCTCGACGGTCACGACCGAGTACGTGAACGGCCAGCCGCATCGCGTGGTGGAGAAGTTCCGCGCCTACGACTCGTACGAAGACGCGATGACCGACTACGCCTCGCTGCTCAAGAGCAATCCGCGCTACGCGTCGGTGATCAACGGCTCGAAGAGCGCCGAGGGCTTCGCGCACGGCATGCAGCGCGCGGGCTACGCTACCGACCCGCACTATGCGAAAAAGCTGCTGACCATCATGCAGCGGATGGCCTGACGGTCGACGCGACGGCGGGCAGCGCGGTTGGCGTCAATCAGGCAACCGCAAACGTTGCCTCGGCGCAGTTGCCGAAAGAAGCAGCGTGTGTGTGTGTTTCATGCAGGGAAACGGTCCATTTTTTTTACGCCTAATCCCTAAATTTTTCGTAATGCCTGCCGCTAATGCAGGCGAGATGGAAAAGCAATCGGGCGCTCAGACCGCCCGAACGGCGCGCGCGGAAAAGGTCCGCTGGTGCGCCGGCACGTTCACGAATTTCCGGCAGGCCCGATGAATACCGTTCAGTCGAATCCACAGGAAGCAGGCGAGGGCGCGGAAAGCGTCCCCGATTTTGGGCGCCGCAATCCGCTCGAGATCGGCGTCCAGCTACGCAATCTCGTCAATCGAGGCGACTTCCTGACCCTCCAGTATCGCGGTGGACAGCTCGTCACGCGCATTCTGGCCGTCAACGGGCGCGAGCGCACTTTCGTGTTCGACTGGGGCGCGTTGCCCGAGCAGAACACGGGCGTGCTCGCTGCGCCTGAATCCCACTTCCACGCATCGCCCGACGGCGTGCGCGTGGAGTTCAAGACGGCCACGCCGCGGCGCACCGAGTTCGAAGGGCGCCCCGCGTTCGAGGCCGACTTCCCCGAAGTGCTGTTCTACATGCAGCGGCGCGAGTATTTCCGCGTCGACACGCCCGTGCTCGAGCCGTGCATCTGCCGCGGCGAACTGCCGGGCGGCGGCCCGCGCTTCGCGTACGAGGTGCATGACCTCTCGCTTGGCGGCCTCGGGCTGCGCACGACCGACGCGCGCGTCGCGGATCTCGCCATGGGCCTCGTGCTGCCTGACGTCGAGCTCGACCTGCGTGCGCACGGCAAGCTGCGCGTGGATCTCGGGCTCGTCGTGCTGCGCTTCATCGACTTGCCCAACGGCGAGCGCCGCTATCACATGGGCTTTCGCTTCGACGCGCTGCCTGGCTCCGCCGAGAACACGCTGCAGCGCTATATCACGCAGCTCGAGATGAAGCGCCGCGCGCTCGCGCGTGCCTGATCGGCACAGCCTCACCCGCACTATCCGCATCGTCTGGCCGGCGCAACGCATGTTGCGCCGGTTCGCACTGCCACGGGATTGGCGCACGCATACGCGCTAACGTTTTCGCGCGCATCGGGCGCTCAATTTTTGCAGGGCGTTGCCGTTATACCGTGAGTACATCACGCGGTTTGCCAGGGGGGCAGGCTGCTTTCGAGGATTACGCATGTCCAACATTTTCTCGATCGGTCTGAGCGGCCTGCAGGCGGCGCAGATTGGTATCTCGACCACCGGCGAGAACATCAGCAACTCGACGACCGCGGGCTACACCGTCGAGACGCCGGTGTACCAGGAGGCGGCGGGGCAGTACACGTCGAGCGGCTATATCGGCAGCGGCGTCACGACCGCGACCGTGCAGCGCGCCTACAGCCAGTACCTCACGACGGCGCTCAACAACGCGCAGTCGACCAGCAGCGCTTACTCGGCTTCGTACACGCTCGCCACGCAGCTCTCGAATCTCGTGGGCAGCCCGACCTCCGGCATCGCGACCGCGATCACGAACTTCTTCTCGGGCTTGCAGAACGTCTCGAATTCGCCTTCGGATACTGCGGCGCGCCAGACCGTGCTTTCCGACGCGCAAACGCTCGCCACCCAGATCAACGCCGCGAGCTCGCAGTACGACGCCATGCGAAAGAGCGTAAACACGCAGCTCACGAGCGCCGTCTCGCAAATCAACACCTATACGCAGCAGATCGCGAACCTCAACGCGCAGATCACGTCCGCGAGCGCGAGCGGCCAGCAGCCGAACCAGCTGCTCGATCAGCGCGATCAAGCCGTTGCGAATCTCTCGCAGCTGGTCGGCGTGCAGGTCGTGCAGGGCAGCAGCGGCTATAGCGTCTTCCTTGGCAACGGCCAGCCGCTCGTGGTGAGCAGCAATAGCTACAACCTCGGCACGCAGCCGTCGAGCTCCAACCCGCAGGAGCTCGCTGTGACGTGGCAGGGTCTGAACGGCGCGAGCGCCGCGTCGCAAGGCACGCCGCAGGTGCTCAGCTCGGCCGCGCTGCAAGGCGGCACCGTGGGCGGCCTGCTTTCGTTCGTCTCGACCACGCTCGATCCGGCTGAATCGCAGCTGGGCGCGATCGTGACGAGCTTCACCGCGCAGGTGAACTCGCAGAATGCGCTCGGCCTCACGCTCTCGGGCGGCGCGGGCGGCAATCTGTTCACGGTGGGCAACCCGCTCGTCACGGCCAGCTCGACGAACTCCAGCACGTCTGGCACGGTGAGCGCGACGCTCACGAACAGCACGCAGCCGCTCACCGACAACTACAAGCTGAGCTACGACGGCACGAACTGGAACCTCACCGACACGACGACGAACTCGCTGGTTGCCACCCAGCCGAACGGCGCCGCGCCGATCACGATCGGCGGCTTCTCGATTACGCCTTCGGGCTCGGTGAGCGCCGGCGACTCGTTCATGATCCAGCCGACTGCCGGCGCGCTCGCGAGCTTCTCCGTCGCGACCAGCGACCCCGCAGCCATCGCGGCGGCCACGCCGGTCGTCGTTTCGGCGGCCACGACGAACGCAGGCACGGCCAACGTCACGCAGGGCGCGGTGGGCACGGGCTATTCGACGACCAACCTGCCGGTCACGCTGACCTACGACTCGACCACCGGCACGCTGAACGGCCTGCCCGACGGCACGACCGTGTCGATCACGGCAGGCGGAACGACCAGCTCCGTGACGATCGACAGCACCGGGACGCCACCCGTGACCGGTGTGCCCTACGACCCGACCCAGGGCGCGACGTACACCATCACGAATCTCACGGATTCGACGGGCGCCAACGGCACCGCGACGAACGTGAGCTTCACGATGACCGGCACGCCCTCGAACAACGACACGTTCACGGTCGCAGGCAACAAGAGCGGCACGCAGGACGGCCGCAACGCGCTCGCGATTGCGGGCCTCACGTCGAGCACGGCGTTCAGCGGTTCGACCACGCTCACCACGGCGTATGCGAACTACGTCAACACGATCGGCAACGCCGCTAGCCAGCTGAACGCGTCGAACACGTCGCAGCAGTCGCTCGTGGCGCAGCTCACTTCGCAGCAGCAGTCGGTGCAGGGCGTGAACCTCGACGAGGAAGCCGCGAACCTGCTGCAGTACCAACAGCTCTATCAAGCCAACAGCAAGGTGATCCAGACGGCGGCGACGCTGTTCCAGACCCTGATCGGCATTTTCCAGTGAGGCGCTAATCCATGCGTATCGCGACTTCCCAGATTTTTGCCTCCAGCGTGTCGACGATGGAGAACCAGCAGTCTCAACTCCTCCAGGTCCAGCAGCAGATCTCGACTGGCGTGGCCATTTCGAATCCGGCCGACAATCCGCTCGGCGCCGCGCAGGCCGTGACGCTTTCCGCCACGAGCGCGACGCTCACGCAGTACTCGTCGAATCAGACCACGGCGCTCACCGCGCTGCAGCTCGAGGACACGACGCTCACGAGCGTGACGAGCACGATGCAGAGCATCCATTCGCTCATCATCGAAGCCCAGAACGGCTCGCTCACCGACCAGGCGCGTCAGGCGATCGCCCAGCAGATGCAAGGCGACCGCAACCAGCTGCTCACGCTCGCCAACACCACGGACGGCGCGGGCAACTACATCTTCTCCGGCTTCCAGAGCACCTCGCAGGTGTTCTCGAACAAGTCGGGTGGCGGCGTGACCTACAACGGCGACGCGGGCCAGCGCGTGATGCAGGTGGCCGGCACGCGCAACATCGCGGTGGGCGACACGGGCACGGCGGTGTTCCAGAGCGTGCAGGCCGTGGGTTCGGCGAATGTTGCCTCGGGCAATTCGTCGAACAAGGGTACGGGCGTGATCAGCGGCGTGACGGTGACGGACCCGACGCAGGCGACCAACAACGACAACTACTCGATCGCGTTCGCCAACGACCCGACGACCGGCGCGCTCACCTACACGGTGACGGACAACAGCGCCAATCCGGCGACGACGACGACGCCGGCCACGTACACCGAGGGCAATGCAGTCTCGCTCGGCACGGGCATGAGCGTGACGTTCTCGGGTACGCCCAGCGCGGGTGACTCGTTCTCGGTCACGCCCGCCACCGCGTCGCAGAACACGGACGTGTTCGCGAGCATCGACAGCATCATCGCCGCGCTGAACACGCCCACGAGCGGCTCGCAGGCTGCGGTCGCGAACCTCAACAACGCACTGAACACCGGCCTCTCGCAGATCGGCAACTCGCTCTCGAACGTGATCACGGTGCAGGCTTCCGTGGGCGGCCGCGAGCAGGAAGTGAAGGCGCTGCAAACGGTCACGTCGACCAACTCGTTGCAGGTCACCTCGAATCTCGAGGACCTCACGAGCACCGACACGGTGGCCGCGATCAGCCAGTTCGAACAGCTCTCGAACGCGCTCACGGCTTCGCAGAAGAGTTTTGCGGCAACGCAGAATCTCTCGCTGTTCCAGTACATCAATCCTTGATCGCGAGGCATTGATCGGTCGAAAAAAAAGCGGACTTCGGTCCGCTTTTTTTTGCCCTGCCAGCCCTGCCGGAACGCGCTTCAACCAGGCGGGCGCAGCGCGCCGGCCACGCGGCCCATCTGGTCGATGCCGCTGTCGAACAGGCGCGCGAAGTAGGGAATCAGGTTGGGCATCATGAGCTGGACAAGCAGCATGCCCACGAGCATCGTGAGCGCGAAGCCGATCTGGAAGATGCCGATCTGCGGAGCCGCGCGGTTGAGAATGCCGAGCGAAAGATTGGTGATGAGCAGCGCGACCACCACCGGCAGCGAAAGCAGCAGGCCCGAGGTCAGTATCGTCGCGCCATAGTTGGCGATCAGGTTCCAGCCCGAGGCGCCGAGCACGCTCGCCGCGACCGGCAGCGACTGGAACGTCGCGACGAGCGCCGCGAGCATCTGCAGATGGCCGTCGAACACGAGGAAGGCGAGCATCGCCATCATGTTCAGCCACGAGGAGAGCGCCGGGCTGCTGGTGTTGGCCTGCGGGTCGAAGAAGCTCGCGAAGCCGAGCCCCATGCCGAGACTCATCATGTCGCCCGCCGCGGTCACGACCGCGAACACGAGCTGCATCGTGAAGCCAAGCGCGATGCCGATCAGGAACTGGTTGACGAGAATCCACACACCCTCGGCGGAAAACACCGTGACCTGCGGCATGGCGCCGAGCGTGGGCGCGACGATCAGCGTGATGAAGCCCGCGAGGCCGATCTTCACGCGCGTGGGCACGGAGCGGTTGCCCATCACGGGCGCGACCGCCACGAGCGCCAGAATGCGCGTGAAGGGCCAGAGGAACGCCGTGAGCCAGGCGTTGAGCTGCGCGTAGGTGACGGTGAACATGGAGCGTGCCGAAAGACTGTCGCAGCGGCGCGCTAGCCCGCCGCGACCGAGACGATGCTCGTGAACATGCGGTGCATGTAATCGACCATCGTCGAGAGCATCCACGGGCCGGCGATCACGAGCGTGACGCCAATGGCAATCAGCTTGGGGATGAACGAGAGCGTGGTTTCGTTGATCTGCGTGGCCGCCTGGAAGAGACTCACCACGAGACCCACGGCGAGCGACACGAGCAGGAGCGGTGCGGCAAGCAGGAGCGTGACGTACATTGCCTCGTGGGCAATCGTCATGACCATTTCGGGTGTCATCGTGGACTCCTTAGCTGAAGCTCTGCGCGAGCGAGCCGATCAGCAGTTGCCAGCCGTCCACCAGCACGAACAGCATGAGCTTGAAGGGCAGCGAAATGGTCGCGGGCGAGACCATCATCATACCCATCGACATGAGCACGCTCGCCACCACCAGGTCGATGATGAGAAACGGAATGTAGATCGTGAAGCCGATCTGGAAGCCGGTCTTCAGTTCACTCGTGATGAACGAGGGCACGAGCAGCGTGAGCGGCACGTCCTCGGGGCCTTGCATCGGCGCCGCGTGCGAAATGCGCGCGAAGAGCGCGAGGTCGGACTCGCGGGTCTGGCGCAGCATGAAGGTCTTGAACGGCGCGACGCCGCGCGCCACGGCGTCGTCCATCGAAATCGTGCCGGCCGAGAACGGCTTGTAGCCGTCGTTGTAAGCCTTGTCGAGCACCGGCGACATCACGAACAGCGTGAGAAAGAGCGCGAGGCCCACGAGCACCTGGTTCGGCGGCGTGGTCGTCGTGCCGAGCGCCTGGCGCAGCAGCGAAAACACGATGATGATGCGCGTGAAGCTCGTCATCATCAGCACCATCGCCGGCAGGAACGACAGCATCGTGAGCAGCAGCATCGTCTGCACGCTCAGCGAGTAGGTCGTGCCGCCGTTCGGGCCAGGGCTCGTGTTGAACGCGGGCAGGCCCGCGGGTTGTGCCGCTTGTGCATGCGCGAGGTGCGGCAGCGCGAGGGCGAAGGCGCCCGCGCCGAGCATCAGCGCGAACGGGAGCGCCGTTCTGGCGATCTTTGCGAGGGTAGCCGCGCGTGCGTGGGCGTCGCCGCCTGCGCCCGGCGCATAAAGGGGACTGCCGTGCATTTACTGCGCTCCGCCGTCGTGACGCATGAAACGCGCGTTGATGCGTTTATTCGCCTCGCTTTTCAGCGCGTCACGAAAGCGCTGTGCGAAGGTGCCCGAGAGGGCGGGGGCGTTGGGAGCCGCCGCCGCGGCGCCTGCGGGAAGTTCGCCCGCGGGCAGCGTGTGAAGCAAGCGCACGTTGCCGGGCGCGGCGCCCAGCACGAGCCAGGTGTCGCCGATCTCGACCACGGCCACGCGCTCCTTGCCGCCGAGCGATGCGCCGCCCACGGTCTTCACGAGCGCGTTCTTCGGGCCGCCTTGCAGGCCGAGACGCCGTGCGAGCCAGGCGCAGCCGAACACCACGCCGATCACGAGCGCCAGGCCCAGCACCGTCTGCACGACGGCGCCGAAACCGAGCGAGGGGACCGCGCTGCCAGCGATCACGGCGGAGGCGCCTGAACTACCTGCGGCCGCGCGCGTGGCTTCGTTGACCGCCTTGAGGTCGGCGGCCCGCGCACTCATGACCGCGAAAACCGCCGCGCCGGCGAGCGAGAGGTGCACAGCGAGGCGCCACGAGAATCGCAGCACCCGCGCGCCGCGGGACTTGCCCACGCGTCTTGCGTTGGCGCCGCAAGCAACGCTTGCACTGGCGCCGGGAACAGCCAGGGGTTTCATCGGTTCAGCTTCCGGATCCGCTCGGACGGCGTGATGATGTCGGTGAGACGAATGCCGAACTTGTCGTTCACGACCACCACTTCGCCCTGGGCGATGAGGCAGCCGTTCACGAGCACGTCCATCGGCTCGCCCGCCATGCCGTCGAGTTCCACCACGGAGCCCTGCGCGAGTTGCAGCAGGTTGCGGATGGCGATCTTGGTGCGGCCAAGCTCCACGGTCATCTGGACGGGAATGTCCAGAATCATGTCGATGTCGTTGGCCGTCCTGGTCGAATCGACCTTCGAGAGCGGCTGGAACACAGCGGCGGGCTGCGCGGCGGGCGCCTCGTTGCTGTTCTGCTCGGCAAGCGCGCTCGCCCAGTCGTCCAGGGACGACTCGCCGCCTGCATCCTGCGCGGCGACGTCCATGGCCGGGTCAAGCACCGGCTCGTCTGCGCTCGTGCCGTTTACGTCACTCATATCCACCTTCCTTCATCGTGTCGGCTGCGCTGATCATCTTCTGGACCCGCAACGCGTATTGACCATTGAAAATTCCGTAGCCGCACTCCATCACGGGCACGCCGTCCACCTTGGCGGTGATGTGTTCCGCGACGTTCATGGGCAGCACGTCACCCTTCTTCATGTTCAGGATCTGCTCGAACGTGACGGGCACCTGCGCGAGGTCGGCCGTGAGCTCGACTTCGGCGGCCTGCACCTGCTGCGAGAGCACGCGCACCCAGCGGCGGTCCACGTCGAGCACTTCGCCTTGCAGCGGCGAGGCGAGCACGTCGCGGATCGGCTCGATCATCGAGTAGGGCATGCAGATATGCAGCGTGCCGCCCGTCGGACCGAATTCGATCGAGAACTGCGTGACGATCACGATCTCGTTGGGCGTGGCAACGTTTGCGAACTGCGTATGCATTTCGGAGCGCACGTACTCGAACTGCAGCGGCCGCACGCTCTTCCACGCGGTCGTGTAGTGCTCGAACACGAGATTGAGCAGCTTGCCGATGATGCGTTGTTCGGTTTGCGTGAAGTCGCGGCCTTCCACTCGCGTGTGAAAGCGCCCGTCGCCGCCGAAGAGGTTGTCCACGACGAAGAACACGAGGTTCGGGTCGAACACGAACAGCGACGTGCCGCGCAGCGGCTTCACGTGCACGAGGTTCAGGTTCGTCGGGATCGGCAGGTTGCGGGTGAACTCGCTGTACTTCTGCACGCGCACCGGACCCACCGAGATTTCGGCGGTGCGGCGCATGAAATTGAAGATGCCGACGCGCAACAGGCGCGCAAAGCGCTCGTTGATGATTTCGAGGCCGGGCATCCGGCCGCGAACGATACGTTCCTGCGTCGCGATGTTGTAGGGACGTACGCCTTGCTTATCGGACGCGCCCGAATCGGAATCGACTTCGCCGGTGACGCCTTTGAGGAGGGCATCGACCTCCTCCTGGGACATGAACTCGTCGTGACCCATCGTCATGATGACTGGCCCTCCATCGCGGGAATCATTTCGGCCACGCTCACTGGACGACGAATTCGGTGAACAGCACGTCGTCGACGTGCATCGGCTTTTCGTTCGCGGCCGAAGGCTCCGAGATCAGCACGGCGAGCTCGGTGGCGAGCGCACGCTTGCCGTCGAGCGGCGCGAGGTCGGACGGATGCTTGTTCGAGAGCGCGAGCAACAGGCGGCTGCGGATCTCGGGCATGCGGGCGACGAGCGCGTCCTGGGTGGCCTGGCTGTCGAGCTTGAGCGTGAGGCCGATGCGCAGATAATGCGATTCGCCGTCGTCGGTCTGCAGGTTGACGGTCATCGGCTCGAGCGCGTAATAGACGGACGCGACCGGAGGCGCTGCGGCCGGCGTAGCCGGCGCGCTCGCCGCGTGGCGCGACATGAAGAACCACGTCGCGCCGCCCGCCGCGGCGGCGGCGAGGATCGCAATGAGCGCGATGAGGAGAATGCGCTTCATCGGTCCGGGTTTCGCGCTTTGGGGCGCGGCTTGCTGGGATGCGGTGGTGGTCGCCATGTCGAAAAGTCAGCCTGGGATGCTTGCAAGGGTCCGGGGCGCCGACCTGATGGTCAGTCCGGGCATGCTGCATTGTTCCGGCTTTTGCCTTTCAGCGATGGGAGGAATAGACGGGGGAATTCCGGCTATCTCGTGGTTTTGTTGCGCGCCGCGGCAAGCCGGGCGGGTGATGCGAGCGTGGGGCAGACGCACGCAGCCGCCTGCGCGGCTGCGTTGCCCGAAGGTGTCGGGCGGGTCCGGCCAGGCTGGTCTGGCAGAGGGGAAAGGGTCGGAAACGGGTCAGGCGAACGTGTCGATCAGGCCGACGGAGCGCTGCGTGACGCTCGCGCTAGCAACGCTCGTGTCGTCCACGGCGTCCGCCGCGCTCAGCGTGCTGCCCGAGCCCGAGCCGGAACCGCCGGAGCGGCCCGAACCGCTGCCGTCCTGCTGCGCCTGCTGGTTCATCTGCCGCGAGAAGCCGTCGCTCACGCTTGCGCTGCCAAGGCCGATGCCGTTTTGCTCCATCGCCTCGCGCAGCTTCGGCAGGGCCGCCTCGACGGCCTCGCGCACCTGCTGGTGCTGCGAGACGAAAAGGGCGTGCGCGTGGTTTTCCGTGACTTGCAGGACGACCTGGAGCGGTCCGAGATCCTTCGGATTGAGCGTGAGTTCCGCCGACTGCTGGTGCGCGTTCGAGAGGAACACCACCTTCTGGCTGAGCGCGTCTTCCCAGTCGTTCGTGCCGACTTGCGGCGCGATCGACGCGGAGGCGGCCGCGGCCGCCGGATTCGCGGTTGCGCTGGCCGCCTGAGCAGCCTGGGCCTGCGCGGCCGTCGCGGCGGCGACCGCTGCGGCCTGGGTTGCGGCGAGCGCGTCGGTCGTGGCGGTGCTCGCCGTGGCGTCGGTCTGCGTGGCGGCGCCTGCCTGCTGCTGCGCCGCTGCCGTGAGCGCGTCGGTTGCGGCCTTCGCTGCGTCGGTCGCGGTCGTCGTGGCGCCCTTGGCCGCGTCGGCACTCGCGCCGCTGCTCGTTGCCGTGCCGAACGCCTTGCTTTGGGCGTTCGCGCTCAAATGCGAGGCGAAGCTGCTGGCAATGCCCGAGCCCGAGCCCGTGCTGGCCGTGGTTGCACTGTTTGCCGCCGTGCCTGCCGTGCCTGCGGTGTTGACCGCGTGCGTGGCGAGCGCGCCCGCGCCGCCGCGCAACTGCGCGAGCGCGGCTTGCAGGGCATCGTGCACCGACTTCGAGCCGCCGCTAGCCGCGCTGCCCGTGCCCGTGCCGTCGCCTGCCGCGCCGGCGGCTGCCGTGGCTGCCGCCGCTGCAGCGGCGGACGCAACGCCTGCGAGCGTGTTGTCGCTGCTCGTCTGGCTACCGGTCTGGCTGCCGTCGGCGTTCGCGTCTGTGCTCGTATCGCTCTGGGCTTGCTGCGCCTGCTGGGCTTGCTGCGCGGCAGCCGCGGCGGCTTGCGCGCCTGCGTCGGAAGCCTGCTTCTGCTGGGTGCGCGCGGCGGCGCGGCGATCGGCGCTCGAGGTGGCCTGCGAGCTCTGGCTCGCGTTCGAGCTTGACGTCTGCGAGGCGCTGCTGCTGCTTTGCGAGGCATTGCTGCTCGACGCGTTCGCGTTCGCGCTCGACTGCGCGGCGGCATTCGACTGCGCGCTTTGCGCCGCCTGTGCGTTCTGGCTCGCCTGCGCGCTTTGCGCGTTCATCTGCTGTTGCAGCGTCTGCGCGAAACCCTGGCTGGCGGCATCCGCCTGGCTGATGGAGTTCGACGCCGAATTCGACGCGGCGTTCGACGCGGAATTGCCTGTCACCGCGTCGGCGGCGGCGCCGAACATCGACGAGAGGGAAGAGAGGAGCGACATACTGGCGGCCTCGAAAAAACGTGTTACGGATGTTGCGACGTTCGCATGCGCAGCACGCGGGCGGCGTGCTCGTCGGTGTCGCGCTGTTCGCGGCGGGCTTCCTTGCGGGCCTGCACATCGTCGTGGCGGGTTTGCAGGACCTCGTACGAGCCGAGCTTCTGCTTGCTGCGCTGCCATTCGGGCTTGGCGGCCTCCACACGCGCGGTGGCCTGCTCGAGCATGCGCCGCTGCTGTTCGATCGCCGCGTCGAGCGTGTCGATGAATGCCTGGAAGTTGCGCACGTTGCCCGCGGCCATGCCACTGCGCGCCGATTCGGTGAAACGCGTGTGATACTCGTCACGGTAGGTGATGAGCGCCTCCAGCTGCTTTTCGACCTCGCCGCGCTCGCGCTGCACTCGGCCGAGCTTTTGCGTGGCGGCGTCGACGTCGTCCTGCGCGAGGCCGATCAAGGTTTGCAGCGCGGTCTGTTTCGTCATGTCCTGGCTCCGATCAACTGGCCGAGCATCTCGACGCTCTGATCATAGTTCGCGGTTTCGCGAAAACCCTGCTGAAGAAAGGCCTCGATGCGCGGATACAGCGCGATCGCGCGGTCGAGCACGGCGTCGCGCCCGCTCACGTACGCACCCACGTTGATGAGGTCGCGGTTGCGCTGGTAGCGCGAAAGCATCTGCTTGAGCGCGCGCGTCTGATTCAGATGCTGGTCGTCGATCAGCGCGGTCATCGCGCGGCTGATCGAGGCCTCGATGTCGATGGCCGGATAGTGACCCGCTTCGGCGAGCGCACGCGAGAGCACGATGTGGCCGTCGAGAATCGCACGCGCCGAGTCGGCGATCGGGTCCTGCTGGTCGTCGCCTTCGGTGAGCACGGTGTAGAACGCCGTGATCGAGCCGCCGCCCTCGGGGCCGTTGCCGGTGCGCTCGACGAGCGCCGGCAGCTTCGCGAACACCGAAGGCGGATAGCCCTTGGTCGCGGGCGGCTCGCCGATGGCAAGCGCGATCTCGCGCTGCGCCATCGCATAGCGCGTGAGCGAGTCCATGAGCAGCAGCACGTGCTTGCCCTGGTCGCGGAAATATTCGGCGAGCGACGTGGTGTACGCCGCGGCCTGCATGCGCAGGAGCGGCGAAACATCGGCAGGCGCGGCCACGACGACCGAGCGCGCGAGCCCGTCCTCGCCGAGGATCTGCTCGATGAATTCCTTCACTTCGCGGCCCCGCTCGCCGATCAGGCCGATCACGATGACTTCCGCGCTGGTCGCGCGCGCCATCGTGCCGAGCAGCACCGATTTACCCACGCCCGAGCCCGCGAAGAGGCCCATGCGCTGGCCGCGCCCGACCGTGAGCAGCGAGTTGATCGCGCGCACGCCCACGTCGAGCACCTTGTGGATCGGCTCGCGGTTCAGCGGATTGATGACGGGCGCGCTGAGCGGCGCGTCGGCTTCGGTGTTCAGGGCACCGAGGCCGTCGAGCGGGCGGCCCGAGGCGTCGACCACGCGGCCGAGCATGCCCCAGCCCACCGGCAGGCGCTTCGCGCCCGCCTTCGGGTCGGCGATCGGCGCGGTTTCCAGCGGCCAGACGCGCGCGCCGGGCAACAGGCCCGCGACTTCGGTCGTCGGCATCAGAAAGAGTTTGTCGCCGCCGAAGCCGACCACTTCCGCTTCGGCCATCGGCAGCGAGCTGCCCGGCGGCAGTTCGATCATCACTTCGGCGCCCACCGCGAGGCGCAGCCCCACCGCTTCGAGCACGAGGCCCGCCGCGCGCGTGAGACGTCCGCAGCCACGCAGCGGCAGGGCGAGCGCGTTGCGCTCGCGCACGCCGCGTAGTTGCGCGTTCCACGTCGTCAGGAACGGATTGGCCGGGTCGTAGTTCGCTGGCGGCACGTAGGGCGCGGGCGGGGCTTTGGCCGCGACCTCGAGCGGGGCGCCGGTCGCGCCGGAAGCCGTCAGGTCTCGCGGCGCGTCGGCCGTGTCCGCGGCTAGCGCGGCGTCGATCGCGTCGATGGCGCCCAGCTCGCGCGCCTCGCGCTTGCTCGGGATGTCGAGGTCGCCCACGAGCAGCGCGCCAAGCTGCGCGGGGTCGCTCGCGAGCGGGCCGAACGACGCGAGCGCGAGTTCCTGCTCGAGCGGCGTGAGCCCGCCCGTGTGGATCGCCTGATGGCTCGGCGGTTGGGGGTGATTCACCATGGCCGGGCCCGGCCAAGCGCGGCCGTTACGCGCTCCCAGCGCGTGCGGATGCTGGCGTCGGTTTCGCCCGTTGCGGCCTGCGCGCGGCAGCCGCCGCGCTCGATCGTCGGGTCGGTGCGCACGCTCCAGCCGCGCGTCTGAAGGTCGTCCAGGAGGTAGGCCTCGACGATCGGCAGATCGGCGGGGCTCACCACGAGCTGCGGGGAGCCGGCGAGCTGCGGCTCGGCCACGAGCACTTCACGCGCGACCGCGACGAGCGCCGTCGGGTCGTGCTGAACGTGTTGGCGCACGACCTGCTGCGCGATGTCGAGCGCGAGCTCGACGAGCGTCTCGGCGACGCCCGCCTGCGCCGTCTCGAGCGCGTCGCTAAAGCGCCGCGCCAGCAACGCGAGCTGCATGGCCTGCGCGCGCGCCTCGGCCTGGCCTTGCTCGAAGCCCTGCTGACGCCCCTGTTCGTGCCCGGCCTGATAGCCGAGCGCCTGGCCCGCCACATGGCCGGAGCGCAGCCCTTCCTGGTGGGCCGCGTCGCGCAGCGCGTGGAGCTGGGCTTCGAACGCGGCCGTTTCGTCGGGCGTGGGCGGCGGCGGCGGGGGAGGCGGCGGGTCGAACGAGGCCATCTCCCAGCGCTGATACGCTGAGCGACGGCTGTTCGCGGAGCTGCTGTCAGACATAAGCGTCTTCTGCCTTGCCGCCTAGAACGATCTGGCCGCTCTCGGCGAGGTTGCGCACGATCTGCAGGATGCGGCGCTGCTGCGCCTCGACTTCCGAGACACGCACCGGACCGCGCGCGTCGAGGTCTTCGGCGAGCAGTTCGGCGGCGCGCTGCGACATGTTCGAGAGGAACTTGGTGCGCAGCGCGGGCGGCGCGCCCTTCAGCGAAATGATGAGCGACTCCGACTCGACTTCCTTGAGCAGCAGCTGGATCGCGCGGTCTTCGAGGTCGAGCAGGTTTTCGAACACGAACATCTGATCGATGATCTTCTGCGCGAGTTCCGCGTCGTACTGGCGGACGTTCTCGATCACCCCTTCTTCGTGCTGGCTCGTCATGAAGTTGAGGATTTCGGCCGCCGTGCGGATGCCGCCCATCGGGCTGCGCTTGAGGTTGTCGCTGCCCGAGAGGAGGTTCGTGAGCACGTCGTCGAGCTCGCGCAGCGCCTGCGGCTGGATGCCGTCGAGCGTCGCGATACGCAGCAGCACGTCGTTACGCAGGCGCTCGGTGAAGCACGAGGCGATTTCGGAGGCCTGGTCGCGGTCGAGGTGCACGAGGATCGTCGCGATGATCTGCGGGTGCTCGTTTTTGATGAGTTCGGCCACCGACCCCGAATCCATCCACTTGAGGCCTTCTATGCCGCTCGTGTCGCCGCCTTGCAGAATGCGGTCGATAATCGCGCCGGCCTTGTCTTCGCCGAGCGCCTTGTTGAGCACGTTGCGGATGTAGTCGTTCGAGTCGAGCGAGAAGGCGGTGTGCTGCTCGGCTTCCTTGACGAAGTCCTGCAGTACGAGCTCGATCTCTTCGCGCTTGACGTTCTTGAGCGCCGCCATCGCGGCGCCGATTTTCTGCACTTCGCGCGGACCGAGGAACTTGAAGACCTCGGAGGCCTCCTGTTCGCCGATCGACATGAGCAGCAGCGCGCTCTTGGTTGCGCCTTCAGCGTTCATCGTTCACCCAGCTTTTCACGACGGTTGCGACGATCTTCGGATCCTGGCGCGCGATATTGCGCGCGTATTCCAGGTTGCGTTCGAACTTGTTCTTCTCGCTTTCGAAGGCGAGCAGGGCGGCTTCGTTGTCCGCGCTGTCTTCGCCTTCCGCGCCGGCGCCGCCGAGGCGCGCGGCTTCGGGGATACCGTCGAGCAGCAGCGGCTCGCCGTCGGCCATGCCGGGCAGCGAGGGCGCAACCGGCTCGGGCGGCGGGAACGCGCGGCGCAGCGCCGGCTTCACCATCACGAAATAGAGGAAAAGAGCCACCGCGCCAATGCCGAGCCACGTCGCAATCTGCTTGGCCAGGGCGAGGATGTCGGGTTGACGCCACCACGGCAGGTTCGCGTTCGGGTCGACATCGGTCTGGAACGCGGCGTTCACGACGTTGACCGAGTCGCCGCGCTTGACGTCGTAGCCCATGGCGTCCTTCACGAGCTGCTCGACCTGCGCGAGCTTCTGCGCGTCGAGCGGCTGCATGCTGGCATGGCCCTTGGCGTCCACCTTCTGCTGATAGTTCACGATCACGGCGACCGACAGGCGTTTCACGTCGCCCGGCGCCTGTTGATAGTGACGCACGGTCTTGTCGAGCTCGTAGTTCGTGGTGGTGTCGCGATGATCGGAAACCGGCACCGGGGCCGACGCGCCGTTCGCGCCCGCCGGCGCGTTGATCGGCGCGGAGGCCGGCTGCGGCGGCTGGTTCGTGAGCGCGCCGGGCACGCCGCCCGCGCTGCTTTGCTGCATTTCCGTCGAAATGTTCTGCTGCTGGCTGCGGATGGCGGCGGCTTGCGGGTTGGCGTTCGGACCGTAGGCTTCGGAGGTCTGCTCGAGTTTCGAGAAGTCGAGGTCGGCGCTCACCTGCGAGCGCGCGTTGCCGGCGCCGAACAGGGGCGCGAGGATCGCGTCGATGCGCGCCTGGGTGTCGTGTTCGACCTGGCGCACGTACTTGAGCTGCGAGGCGTCGAGGCCCACGCCCGTGGCGCTCTGGGTGAGGAGGTTGCCGTCCTGGTCGACCACCGTCACGTTGCGCACCGGCAGGTCCGGCACGGCCGAAGACACCATGTGCGTGATCGCGGCGACCTGCCCGTCGTCGAGAATGCGGCCCGGAAACAGGTTCACGAGCACGGAGGCCGAGGGCGCTTCGCGCTCGCGCACGAACACCGAAGGCTTCGGAATGGCCAGATGCACGCGCGCCGACTTCACGCTCGCGATCGACTGAATCGTTTGCTCGAGCTCGCCTTCGAGCGCGCGCTGGTAGTTGACCTGCTCGGCGAACTGACTGATGCCGAACTTCTGGTTGTCCATCAGCTCGAAGCCGACCGAACCGTTCTTGGGCAGACCCTGGGAGGCGAGGCGCAGGCGCATTTCGTTGACCTGCTCGGCGGGCACGAGAATGGCGCCGCCGGCGTCCGAGAACTTGTAGGGAACGTTTGCGGCCTGGAGCGCAGTAATAATGGCGCCGCCGTCGCGGTCCGACAGGTTGCTGTACAGCACCTTGTAGTCGGGCGCGCGCGACCACAGTACGAGGCCAGCGACCACGGCCACGAGCACCGCCACGGCAAAAATGAGCGGCGCGCGCGGGTTGCCGCGCACGCTGCGTAGCGACGAGAGCGAGCCGAGGCGTTGCGCGAAGCCGCCGCCGAGGTCTTCCGCGCCGCCCAGGCCTGCGCCCGCGCCGCTGCCTGCCGCGGCGCCCGCGCCAGAGGTGGCGAGGCCCATGCGGGCGTCGGGGTTGATCAAAGAATTGGCAGTCGAATCCATGCGACGGGTATCTCCGGAGGCTTCCAGGTCTCGCCTTGCATGGCGGAGACTTTCACGTGACGCATTATCCGGGGCCACTGGCAAGCCGATTGCGCGAATAGAGCCGGGTTTTCCCCCTAGTTTCGGGGCTGCCGAAACGGACCCGCTGCTATGCTCTCCTCCAGATTCGGCGTCCTGTCAGTGCGCCGTGCCGGCCGGACCCGCGGGATTGCCGCGGGATTGCTGAAACGCCGGCCCAGGGGCTCGTCCCCGGAATACCCCGCATGTCCCCTTTTCGTGGAGCAAACATGACCGTGCCAGTATCCCCGCTCACGTCCGCCTTGGCCCAAATGCAGTCCATGGCGACCCAGGCGGCCGGCGGCCCCACCGCAGCCGACGAAAAGGCGGGCGCGGCCACGGCAGGCGGGTTCGCGGCGGCGCTCAAGTCGTCGCTCGACCAGATCAGCGACGCCCAGCAGAAGGCCGTTGGCGAGTCGCAGGCGTTCGAGCTCGGCGCGAACAACGTGTCGCTCAACGACGTGATGGTCGACATGCAGAAAGCCAACATCGGCTTCCAGTTCGGATTGCAGGTGCGCAACAAGCTCGTGGCCGCCTACACCGACATCATGCAGATCCAGGTGTGACGGTGCCCGAGGCCTTTGCCCAGTCAACGCGCTAAAGCTTCCTCCCCTACGTTCCGATAACCCGGCTAGAAGAGTCCGTCGCTCGTGCCTGCGCAGCGCGCCGGACGACCGCATTCAAGCCAAACGTATCAAGGAGAAGCGCCGATGTTTTCCCCTGCCCAATCTGGAGCTAACGCCTATGCACGCGTGGGCGTCGAAACAGGGGTCATGGGTGCGAGCCCGCACAAGCTGATCTCGCTCCTGTATCAGGGAGCGCGGCAAGCGATCGCGCAGGCACGTATGCATTTGCAGGCCGGCAACGTCGGCCCGCGTTGCGAGGCGATCGCCAAGGCGATCCGGATTGTCGAGAGCGGACTTCAGCTCGCGTTGAACGTCGAGGCGGGCGGCGAGATCGCTCAACGCCTGAACTCGCTGTACAGCTACATGACGAAGCGCCTGCTGGAAGCCAATATCAAACAGAGCGAGACCATGCTGGTCGAGGTCGACGGACTGCTGGCTACGCTCGAAGAAGCCTGGTTGGGGATAGCGCCGGAAGTGGCGAGGATGATGGCTGAACAGTCATCCGCGTCATCGCACGGCTCATTGATGAGATGAGTTCAAAAGCAGACTACTTCGCCCGCTACGAAGCGATAGCGGCCGTGTCGGGGCAGATGCTCCACGCGGCGCGCGATGCGCACTGGAACGATCTGATCGGCTTGCAGGAGGAGTACCGGATCCTCGTCGATGCCTTGAAGGACGCCGAAGCCGCGGTACGGCTCACGGTTTCCGAGCGGGCGCGCAAGTACGAGCTGATCCGCCAGATCCTCGCCGACGACGCCGCCATTCGCGATCTCGCAAGCCCTTGCATGGCGCGGCTTTCGGCGCTCTTTTACGGCACCGTGCAGCCCGCGCTGGTCTTGCAGGAAATCTACGGAGCCCGCTAGCGCGGCGCGTGGCGCCTCGCGAGGCGACGGCGCATCACGCCCCATGAAACGGCAGCTCAGCGCTGTGCGCAGATCCGGAACACCATGAACGGAATCGACACCGGAGCCGCCGCGCTCCTCGCGAGCCGCATCGCGGCGCTCACGCCAGTCGGCCCGCAGGGCGGATCTGGCGCGGCGCAAACGGGCGTCTCCGCGCTCGCGACGGGCACCGCCGCGCTCGCCGACACCGCAGCCAGCACCAGCAGCACGCAGGACTCCGCGCAGACCGTGCTTTCGGCGGTTGCGCTGGCGCTCGACGCCATCATCCGCTCGGGCGGTGAAGCGACGCCCGCCGTGGTGGGCAGCGCACCGCTCTGGGCCAGCCCCGATGCCGACGCGGCGTCCGGCGGCGCGCTCTCTTCGCCGCTGCCAGGACTCGCTGGCGAAGAGGCGCAGGCGGTGCAAGCCGCGTTGCTCGCGGACGTGGCGCTCGCAGCCGAGGGTCTGGCCGGCGACGCGCTGGCCGGGACCGCAACCTCTACGCAGGCGGCGTCCTCGCAAAACCCGCAAGCCGGACAAACCACCCAAACCAGCCAAACCGCGCAAACCGCAGCCGCCGCACAAGCCGGCCCCATCGCCGCGCTCGCCGCGTCCCTCGCGCAGACCGTGAGCACGAGCGGACTCTTCTACGAGGCACACCTCGCCCAATGGTTGCGCGGCCAGCTCTCGCCCGCCGAACTCGCCGACGAGCCGCAGAACCGCCTGCTCGGCGCCCACTCGCAACTGCCGCTCGACTGGAGCCTCGACGCAGACGACATCGACGACGTGCAATGGACGGAAACGTTCTCCGACGCGCCGGGCGGCGCACGCGCAGACGCGGGCAATGCTTCGAATGCTGCAAGCGCGGCCAATGCCGCACTTGCGCGGGCGTTCCCCGCGCTGGCGGATCCGCACGGCGAAGCGGCCACGGCTCAGACCCAGGCGCGCGCGGCGCTTGCCGACACCCTGCTGCCCGCCATGCACGACGCCGCGGCGCAGGCCGCCGGCCCGTCGGTCCATCCGGCTGTGATTCCGCTCGTTCGCCAGCAGCTCGATCTGCTCGCGACCGGCGAGTTTCGCTGGAATGGCGAGGCCTGGCCGGGCGTGCGGGTGGACTGGAGCATTCAGCAAGACGATTACGATGCCCGCGACGCGCGCTCGGGCGCATCCGGTGCGGACGCCGAAGACATTCCATGGCGCACGCGCCTCACGCTTGCGCTGCCGAAGCTCGGCACCGTCGACGCGGAACTCACGCTCACGGGCTCGACGCTCGCCGTGCGCGTGCAGGCGAGCGCGGGCGGCGCTGCGCGCCTGACCGCGCAAAGCGAGTCGCTGCGCGGGCGGCTCGAAGCGCTCGGGCTCACGCTCGCCGGGCTTTCGATCCGCGAGATCGGCAGCGGCGCGGCGGCAAGTCCGGCCGAGGCGGCGAGAGCCGCGAGCGCCTACGCCGCGCAAAACAGCTCAGCCGCATCGACCACGCACACCGCACAGGCTGGCGCCGCGCCGGATGCGTCCGCCGCGCGAACGAGCGCCGACGCGAGCGATCAGCAGAACCACCGCCTGGACCACGACTGGGAGTTGTGATGAGGCGCACGCACCGCATGAGCGCCGCCGCGCTCGCCTACGACGCTCCCGAAGCCGACGGCGCGCCGCGCGTGGTCGCCAAGGGCTACGGCCTCGTCGCGGAGATGATCGTGCAACGCGCGAAGGAAGCGGGCCTGTACGTGCACGAAGCGCCGGAGATGGTCTCGCTGCTCATGCGCGTGGACCTCGACGCGAAGATCCCGCCGCAGCTTTACCAGGCGGTGGCCGAACTGCTAGCCTGGTTGCACCGCCTCGAAGCGGACAACGACGCGAAAGCCAAAGAGGCCGCGCAAGCGCAAAGCGACACGGCGGCGGACGCCGCAGCCGGCAGCCCCACGCGTGACATCAGCGACGTGCGCCGGGTCGGCGGCACCCGCGATGGCCGACCCGCGCTGCCGTTCAACCCTTCAACATCAACTTGATCAACAAGGCGAAGCGCTTGCCGTAGGGCGGCGCGATGAGCCCGCGCGCGTTCAGCCGCGCCTGGGTGAAGACGGGCTTCATCTTCGAGAACGTGACGAAGCCCTCGTAGCCGTGATACGCACCCATGCCGCTCGCGCCAACGCCGCCGAACGGCAGTCCTTCGGCGGCGATGTGCATGAGCGTCTCGTTCACCGACATCCCGCCCGCGACCGTTTCGCGCGTCACGCGCTCGACCGTGCGCGGGTCGTCGGCATAGAGGTAGAGCGAGAGCGGGCGAGGGCGCGCGTTCACGTAGCGCAACGCCTCGTCGAGCGTGTCGTAGGGCACGAGCGGCAGGAGCGGCCCGAAGATTTCCTCCTGCATGAGCGTCGTTTGCGCACCAGCGTTCGTCACGATGACGGGCGCAAAGCGCCGCGTGGCGGCGTCGTGCGTGCCGAGCGCGTGCAGTTGCGCGCCGCTGGCCTGCGCTTCATCGGCGAGACGTTGCAGACGCTCGAAGTGGCGCGCCGAGATGATCGACGTGTAGTCGCGGTTGCTCGCGAAGTCCGGGTAGAGCTGGGCGAAGCGCGTGCGAGCGCGAGCGATGAACGCCTCCTCCTTGCCGCGCGGCAGCAGCACGTAGTCGGGCGCGATGCAGGTTTGCCCCGCGTTCAGTGTCTTGCCGAGCAGCAGACTGTCCACGGCGTAGTTCAGGCGCGCCGCCTCGCCGATGATCACGGGCGACTTGCCGCCCAGTTCGAGCGTGACCGGCGTGAGGTTCGCGGCAGCCGCGCGCATGACCTCGTGCCCCACGCGCGTCGAGCCGGTGAAGAGCAAATGGTCGAACGGCAGCGCGCTGAAGGCGGCGCCGACCGCCGCGTCGCCGTTCACGACCGCCACGTGGTCGCGGGCGAAAGTCTTGTCGATCAGTGCCTCGAAGAGCGCAGACGTGCGCGGCGTGAGCTCCGACATCTTGATCATCACGCGGTTGCCCGCCGCGAGCGCGCAGACGAGCGGACTCGCGGCGAGCAGCAGCGGGTAGTTCCACGGCACGACGATGCCCGTCACGCCAAGCGGCTGCGGCACCACCTTCGCGCGGCCCGGCAGCAGCCATTTGCCCACCGGTCGGCGCCGTGGCTTCATCCAGCGCGCGCCGTGCCTGAGTGCCGCATCGATCTCCTGCTTGAGGACGACGAATTCCGCGAGCGCGACCTCCGCCTTCGAGCGCTGGCCGAAGTCGGCGTTCATCGCCTCGGCGAGCGCGTCGCGGTGCGAGAACAGCACGTCGCGCAGCGCCTTGAGATGGCGCGCGCGTGCATCCCAGGACGGGAAGGGGTCACGCAGGAAGGCTTCGCGCTGCGCGGCGACGAGGGCATCGAGCGCGGCGCGCGGGTCTTCGGGCGCGTCGTGCGCATCTCGGGTGAAGTCTTCGGGCAGGTCCTGCTTCATGGTCGGTCCTCGCGGGGCTCGCTCGCTACGGCGCGCGTGCGAACGGAAAAATCGGGTCATGCAATCGGGTCACACTGAGCGCGACGCAAACGCCCGCTCGACGATCGCGGCGTGATCGAAACGCGCGGGCAGCGTGCCGAAGACGCGGTCGCAGTCGGCGTCGTGCTCGTCGAGACGCGTGGCGATGAACGCTTGCGCCACTTCCGGCGGCCCGTCGCGCAGCAGCATCGCCTGCGCGATCAGCACGATTTGCTGCGCGATGCGCCGCGCGCTCGCCTCGCGCGTGCCCGGCGCGCCGTTGAGCAGCACCGAAAGTCGGTCGAGCGCGGCGTTCAGCACCGGGTGAGTCTGCGCGTCGCGGCGCCACGCGAGAAAGAGCGCCTGGGCGGCGTCGGCCTCGCGCTCCAGCGCGCGCAGAACGTCGAGGCACATCACGTTGCCCGAGCCTTCCCAGATCGAGTTGACGGGCGCCTCGCGGTAAAAGCGCGCCATCGGCCCTTCCTCGACGTAGCCGTTGCCGCCCCATACCTCCATGGCCTCGCCCGTGAACGCGAGCGCGCGCTTGCAGACCCAGAACTTTGCCGCCGGCGTGACGATGCGCCGCCAGGCGCGCGCTTCGAGCGACTTGTCATCCGTATCGCCGGGTTTCGCGTCGGCGCTGTCTTCGAATGCGCGCGCAAGGCGCATGAAGAGTGCCGTCGCCGCTTCCGATTCGAGCGCGAGATCGGCGAGCACGTTTTGCATGAGCGGCTGCTCGGCAAGCACGCGGCCGAACGCGCTGCGGTGGCGCGCATGGTGAATCGCCTGCACGAGCGCCGCACGCATGAGCGCCGCGCTGCCGATCACGCAGTCGAGCCGCGTGTAATTCGCCATCTCGATGATGGTCGACACGCCGCGCCCTTCGTCGCCGATCATTACGCCGTACGCGTCGAAGAATTCCACTTCGCTGCTCGCATTCGAGCGGTTGCCGAGCTTGTTCTTCAGGCGCTGCACATTGACCGCGTTTTTCGTGCCGTCCGGCCGGAAGCGCGGCACGAAGAAGCATGAGAGTCCATCGTGCTCCGTGGTGCGCGTGAGCACGAGATGCGCGTCGCACTGCGGCGCCGAGAAAAACCACTTGTGGCCGGTGAGCAGATACGCCGCGCCGCGTCCCGTTTCGACGCCCGCTGGGCGCGCCTCGGTCCGGTTGCTGCGCACGTCCGAGCCGCCTTGCTTCTCCGTCATGCCCATGCCGATCATCATCGAGCGCTTTTGCGCGAGCGGCAGGTCGCGTGCGTCGTGCTCGCGCGTGTAGAGCGGGGCGCGCAGCGTTTCGAACAGCGCCGGTTCGCGCTGCAGCACGGCAATGCTCGCGAACGTCATGGTGAGCGGGCAAAGCGACCCCGATTCGAGCTGTGCATGCAGGAAGTAGCCTGCGCAACGCGCGGCCATCGCGCCGGGCTGCGGGTCCGAGTACGGCAGCGCGTGCAGCCCTTGCTCGCGCAGCAGCGCCAGCAGTTCGTGCCAGGCGGGGTGGAATTCGATCGCGTCGATACGCTCGCCGCGCGGGCTGTGCGTATGCAGTTCGGGCTCGTGGCGGTTGGCGAGGTCGGCGAGCGCAAGCGTTTCGGCTTTGCCGAGCGCTTCGCCATGGCGCGTGAGCGTTTCGCGGTGCCAGTCGGCGCCCGCGCGCGCGAGGGCCTCGCCCAGCGCGGCGTCGGTGGTGAAGAGGTTGTAGCCGGCGAGCGGCGGGGCCTGGTTCGTGACTTCGTGGGTCGTGCCGGGGCGATGCGTGACTTCCGTCGGGTTCATCTGCCTGTCTCCGATGCAAGGCGGCTGCTGCGGGCGCGGCGTGCTTCACGCGCGGCCGTTCGTGTTGTGTTCGCTGTCGTGACGGGGAGGCGTGCGCAACGGCCGCTCCATGTGAAGCGTCCGTGAGGTGAGTGATTCTTGTGCGCTCCAGCGCTCCCTGTGCTGCCTTCGTTACCTGCTGGAACCTTTCGGGTTTCAGCTCGGGCGGCTGAACCGCCTTCCATCATAGGCGGCGATCCGCCGTCAGGTTTAGAGGGGACGCTCTGACATAAAAGCTGACCTCGGAATCAGACGCTTCCTACAATGCCCCATTGAAGCCGAAAACGAACGAGCGTGCAAATAGCGCGCCACCATGCTTTGCATGCGGCTGCTTTGCATGGGGCCGGAGTCAGCGCTAAAGCGCTAACTCCGGCCGACAGGAGAGACGATGCAATACGACTACATCATCGTAGGCGGCGGATCGGGCGGCGCGTCGCTGGCGGGCCGGCTGGCCGATCGTTGCCCGCAGGCGAGCATCGCGCTCGTCGAAGCCGGGCCGCACACGGCGCGCAATCCGTTCGTCAACATGCCGCTCGGCGTCGCCGCGCTCGTCCCGTTTCGCACGAAAAACAACTATGCCTATGAAACTGTGCCGCAGCCGGGACTCGCCGGACGGCGCGGTTACCAGCCACGCGGCCGAGGCTTCGGCGGCTCGAGCGCCATCAACGCGATGATCTACACGCGCGGCCATCCGCTCGATTACGACGAATGGGCGCAGCTTGGCTGCACGGGCTGGGCGTGGCGCGACGTGCTGCCGTACTTCCTGCGCGCCGAGGACAACGAGCGCGGCGCGAGCGCCTTGCATGGCACGGGCGGCCCGCTAGGCGTGGCCGACCTGCGCGAGCGCAATCCGGTGGCCTCGCGCTTTGTCGAGGCCGCGCGCGAGGCGGGCTTTCGGCGCAACGACGACTTCAATGGTGAGGAACAGGAGGTCGTCGGCTTCTATCAGGTGACGCAGCGCGGCGGCGAACGCTGTACGGTGGCGCGCGTATCTGTATGCGCGCGAGCGCCCGAACCTGCATTTGATCGCCAACGCGACGGTCCTGCGCGTGACCTTCGACGGCGCGCGCGCGAGCGGCGTGGAGCTCGCGCGCGGCGGCGCGATCGAGACACTGCAGGCGCGCGCCGAGGTGATCCTCGCGGCCGGCGCGTTCAACTCGCCGCAAGTGCTCATGTGCTCAGGCATCGGCCCCGCCGACGAATTGCGCGCACTCGGCATTGCGGTGCGCCACGACGCGCCCGAAGTCGGCCGCAATCTGATCGACCATATCGATTTCACCTTCAACAAGCGCGTGCATTCGAGCGAGACCGTGGGCTACTCGCTGCGCGGCGCGGTGCGCATGACCGCGGGCTTCGTGCGTTATCTGCGCGGTCGGCGCGGCATGCTCACGACCAACGTGGCGGAGGCGGGCGGCTTTCTGAAGAGCCGCCCTGAACTCGACCGGCCCGACCTGCAGCTGCACTTTTGCACGGCGCTCGTCGACGATCACAGCCGCCGTCTGCATTGGGGCCACGGCTATTCGCTGCACGTCTGCGTGCTGCGCCCGGCAAGCCGCGGCACGCTCACGCTCGCGAGCGCCGACGCGCGCGTGGCGCCCGTGATCGACCCGCGCTTTCTCTCCGATACGCGCGATCTCGACGCGCTCGCGCAGGGCGCCCGCCTCGCGCGGCGCATACTCGACGCGCCCGCGCTCGCGCAATTGGGCGGCCGCGAACTCTACACGCATGGCGAGCAGAGCGACGCGCAATTGCGCGAGACGATCGCCCGCCATGCCGATACGATCTATCACCCCGCCGCGACCTGCCGCATGGGCGGCGACGCGCGCTCCGTCGTCGATCCGCAATTGCGCGTGCGCGGCGTGACGGGCCTGCGCATTGCCGACGCCTCGGTCATGCCGACACTCATCGGCGGCAACACGAATGCGCCGAGCGTGATGATCGGCGAGCGTGCGGCAGACTTCATCGCACAAACAAGATCCGCGCGCGATACGGTGCTTCAGCGCGTCGACGCCTGACGCGCGATTTCGGCTTTTCCTACTTCATTGCGTGTGCTCGTCGCGGGCTTGCTCGTGAGGCGCACCGTCGTCTCGTTGCAACCGCAGCATCGCTGCAGCGTCGCGACTAATCCGAGTTTTCGGGGCTTTTCGTCAAACAATGTGCGGTTTGCCGTACGCGTGCTTTTTCGAGATTTCGGACTCCCTATAATCGCGCTCGCATTTGGGCGTGTCAGGTGGCGCGTCCGCGAACTGGAGGGTCCGCCTCGATGAGCATCAATGTCTTTCAATTGCTGGAAACCGTTCTGAGCGACAGCGTCGTCAAGACGATGGCAACGCGTTACGGGCTCACGTCCGACTTCACGCGCAAGGTCGCTGGCGCCGCGGCACCCGCCATCATGGCCGCCATCATGAATCGCGGCACCACGCCCGAAGGCGCTCGCAGCCTCTTTTCCACCATCATGTCGTCCGACGCCAATCCGCTGATCGGCAAGCAACTGCCCGAACTGCTCATGAGCACGGCGGGTCTGGGCCAGCTCGAAGCCACCGGCCGCGAACTGCTCCAGAAGGCGACCGGCGCGAATGTCGGCGCGCTCGCCGACGCGCTCGCCGCGCAAACGGGTGCGCCGCAGTCCACGGCCTTTTCGCTCGCCGGCGTGGTTGGCGCGGCCATCATCGGGATTCTCAAGCAGCACTTCACGGCTTCCCAGGGCTTCGTCGGACAACTGCCGACGCTGCTTGGCCATCAGCTCCCGTCAGTCAACGCGAGCCTGACCGACCATCTCGCGAGCGCCATTGGCCTTGGCAGCGCCGCCGCGTTCGCGGGCTCGATCATGAGCCGCCTGAAGGATGTCGCCGCGCATCTCGATCATCCGCAGCCCGTGGTGCGTCCGGTGCCGGCCTCGGTGCCGCTGCAGACCGTGGCCGGGTCCACGCCGCCCATCGCCGGGGAGAAGCGCGGCCATCACTGGCTCTGGTGGCTGCTCGCCGCGCTTGCGCTGATCGTCGCGTTCTTTGCGCTGCGCTCGTGCCAGCACGATGAAGCGGCGACGCAGAACGCCGAGCAGCCCGCTTCGGCCAGCACGATGGCGCCGGGTGCGGTCGCCGCATCGGATGCTGCGCAGGCGGATAGCGCTTCGGCGCCTGCGGCCGCCTCCGGCGCGCTTGCTTCTGGCGCTGTCGTATCTGGCACGGTCGCAGCCGCGAGCGACGCCGCTCCGGCGCCGACCCAGGACACGCATCTGTCGTTCACGGTCGACAAGTCCGGTGTGCCGACGATCACGGCGACGGTGGGCACCCAAGCCGAGAACACGCAACTCATCGACGCCCTCACAAAGCAGTTCGGCGACGGCAAGTTCACGGCCAACGTGAACGTCGACGCAGCGACGAAGCCCGCCGAGTGGCTCGCGCACCTCGACGGCCTGCTGCCACTCATGGCGCTGCCCGGTGCGGAAGTGAAGATCGACGGCACCCACGTCGAATTGAGCGGCGCGGCCGCCGACGCGAAGGCAGGCTGGCTCGACAAGCTCAAGACGTTGTTCGGCTCGGGTTTCGACATCGGCGTGTTCAATGCGCAGAAGGCTGTGGCCGATGCGACGCAGTCATTCCGCGACGCCGTGAAGGGCCTGTTCGCCACGGATAGCTCGTGCGCGGGCGCCGATGTGGCGAAGGTGCTCAACCTGCAGGTCGTGAACTTCAAGACGGGTAGCTCGATCGTGCCGGCCTCCGCAGCCGACGATCTGCGCCAGTCGGCGCGTGCGCTGATCGCGTGCTCGAAGCGCGGCCAGCCGGTCTCGCTCGAAGTGGCGGGCTACTCGGACAACGTGGGCGACAAGGCCGCGAACCTGGCGCTGTCGAAGCAGCGGGCGTTCGCGGTGCGCACCTACCTCGCGTCGCAAGGCGTGTCGCTTGGCAGGCTCGCGGCACAAGGCTATGGCGACGCGAATCCGGTGGATAGCAACGACACCGAGAGCGGCCGCTTCCGCAACCGCCGCATCGAGTTCGTCGCGAAGTAGTCTGAAGTACTGATTACGCGGCGCATTCCAGCAGTGCGAGAAGCCGTCCGGCGCGAGCCGGGCGGCTTTTTTCATGGCGCATCGCTTCAGCCCGGCTTGCCCGGTTGCTTCTCCATTCCCGGTGGATGCACGAAGTCATCGAGAAACGTGAACGGCTTGCCATACTCCGCGCGCGCAACATCGAGCCAGGCGCGCGCCGCGTGCGAGAGATAGCCGCTGCGCTTCCAGCCGATCGCCATGTCCCAGGTGATCTGCGGCTCGCTCACGGGCAGGCAGGTGAAGCGCTCGGCGTCGAGCCGGCGCACATAGGGCGCGGGGAGGAGCGCAATGCCCACGCCCGCGAGCACGAGCGCCGCCATCAGGTCCCAGTGGCCGCTGCGCCCCACGATCTGCGGCACGAAGCCGGCCGTGCGGCACGCGCCCAGCACGACGTCGTTGAGCGCGAGGCTTTCGCCATAGAACACGAAGGGCTCGCCGGCCAGCTCCGCGAGCGGCACGGCGAGCTTGTTGTCCCAGCGCGAGCCGCGCCTCGCGACGAGCCACAGCAGCTCGTGCGAGATCGGCAAGACGTCGATGAGCGCGGGATCGACGGGCAGCAACACGCCGCCCAGCTCCAGCTCGCCCGAGATCAGCGCGGCTTCGATGGCGCGCGAGCCCTGCTCGAATAGCTTTAGCTCGATCTTCGGATAGCGCTGGCGGAACGTGGCGATGGCGGGCGTGAAGAGCGAGCCGCCCATCGGCGGAATGCCGATGGTGAGTTCGCCGCGCCCGAACGTGCCGAGATCGGCGAGTTCGGCTTGTAGCTGCGCCTGGGCTGCGAGCACGTCCTGGCCGCGCTGGTACACGATGCGCCCGGCGTCGGTGAGCACCATCTGGCGCGCGTCGCGCAGCAAGAGCTGAGTGCCGGTTTCGTCCTCTAGCGCCTTCACCATCTTGCTGATGGTCGGCTGCGTGACGTGCAGTTTTTCGGCCGCGGCGGTGAAGCTCTGTTGCCGCACCACCTCGATGAAATAGCGAAGCGCGCGCAGTTCCACGTTCGGGACTCCACAAATGTGCAGGAAGCACGCTCAGCGGGGTGCTGAGTTGGTGCATTCCAATATGGAATGTAACAGATGATTCTAAGTCATTATGTTTATGCTGCGCTGCACCCTATACTGACTTCCATTCCAGTGTCACTTAGGGTTTGCCATGACTGCCTCGACCACGACCGCGAAAGTCTCTGAAAGCGCCACGCGCAACGTGGGCGGCGTGGCGAGCCTCGTACGCCGCATCGGCCGCATTGCCGTGCAATCGGCGCTGCTCGCGCTCGTCTGGTACGCCGCCGACGCCCTCACGCGCGTCACGCACCTGCCGGTGCCGGGCGGTGTTGTCGGCCTCGTGTTGCTGCTCGCGCTGCTCTTTTGCGGCGGCGTCACGCCGCGCTGGGTGAAGGCGGGCGCCGACTGGCTGCTCTCCGACATGCTGCTGTTCTTCATCCCTGCGGCCGTGGCGGCCGTGAAATATGGCGGCCTGTTTCGCGCCGACGGCTGGCGCCTCGCGCTCGTCGTGGTCGGCGGCACGCTGATGGTGATGGTGGCCGTGGCGTTCGCGGTCGAACAGGCCGCCAGGCTCGAGCGGCGTCTCGCGCTGCGGCGCGTGCGTGATTCCCGGCACTCGCGCCATCTGGCGCGGGCTTGAGGCGGCAACGTCCTGAATAGAGAGAGGGGGAACCCGTCATGAACACGTTTTATGCGTCCCTGTTCGCCGACGACGCAGCGCGGCTCATCGCCGCCGGCTGTTTCATCCTCACCGTCGCGCTCTATTTCGCCTCGAAGGCGCTCTATGCGCGCTTTCGCTTGCCGTGGCTCACGCCGCTCGTCGCGGTGCCCGCAGTGCTGGGTGTGTTTGTGCTCGTGCTCCATATTCCGTACCCCGTCTACTTCCAGGACACGCGCTGGCTCATGTGGCTGCTCGGCCCGGCCACGGTGGCCTTCGCGGTGCCGATCTACGAATACCGCGATCTGCTCAAGCGCCACTGGATCTCGCTCACCGTGGGCGTGACGGTCGGCATCATCGTGGCGGTGGGCGGCTCGCTCGCCCTGGCCAAGCTGTTGCACCTTTCGCCCGATCTGCAGCGCAGCCTGATGACGCGCTCGATCTCCACGCCGTTCGCGCTCGCGGTTTCGGACAAGATCCACGCGCCGCGCGACCTCACCGCGCTCTTCGTGATCGCCACGGGCGTGTGCGGCATGCTGTTCGGCGAACTGGTGCTCGGCCTCGTGCCGCTGCGCACGCGGCTTGCGCGCGGCGCGCTCTTTGGCGCGGCGGCGCATGGCGTCGGCACGGCAAAGGCGCGGGAGCTGGGCAGCGAAGAGGGTGTGGTGGCGAGCCTCACAATGATGATCGCGGGCGTGGTCATGGTGCTGCTCGCACCGGCGCTGGGATTCCTGCCGGTTTGAACCGGGGCGCGTCGCTCGGCGCGCGGTCGCCCGGTGTGCAGGCGGACTTTATCAGGATGGGCCTTTTCCAGACGCGGGTAGGATTCGCCGCGTTGTCGTGTAAGCCGCTCTCGGATGCGGCTTACAGGCGTTGTCGGTCACCCTCATCCTGTTCCATGCAACCCATCACCATCATCGTCGCGTGCCACAACGGCGCGGCCACGCTTGCCCGCGCGCTCGACAGCTGTGTTGCGCAGCCCGAAGCGGAACGTATTCTCGTCGTCGACGACGGCTCGACCGACGCCTCCGCTAACGTCGCGCGCATCTACGCGCTGCGCGAACCGCGCGTGCGGCTCGTGCAGATGTCCGACTCGGGCGGTGCGGCCCGCGCACGCAACTGGGGCGCGCTGCAGGCGGCCACGCCGTACGTCGCGTTCCTCGACGCCGGCGACGAGTACTTGCCTCACGCGCTCGCCGCCGCGCACGCGCATCTGGAGCGGCATCCGCACGAAGCGGCGATTCGGCTCGACGTCGACTATGCCGGCTTTCCGGACCGGCTCGCCGCGCACCCCGACTTCGCCAGGCATACCGAAGCGATCAGCAACACGGTGGCGAGCAGTCTCGTGATCCGGCGCGGCGCCTTTCTCGCGCTGGGCGGCTTTCCCATGGACGAAACTTTTCGCCGGTACGGCGGCGAAGAGGGTGCGCTCGCGTGGGCGCTGAACGAGGCCTTCGGGCAGCGCCGCCTGATCGACGCGAAGCGGGTGCGTCTGCACTATCGCGCGGGCACGCCCGCGGAACGCCATCTGAGCGTTCAGCTGGGCTTGAGCGAAGTGCAGGCGGCCCTGCAAAGCGAAACGCTGCGCGCCGCGCGAGCCTTCCTCGCCACGGCGATGGCGAGCGTGCAGCAGACGCGCGGGCTCGGCTTGCGGGGCGCAGGCCATTGAGGCGGGCGCGGCACCCGGTCCTTCGCGCAGCCGCCATCCAACCGGCCGTCTCAATTTGCTACAATCACGCCTCGTCTTCGAGGAGCGTTGCGACGGGTTCGCGGTTTGACACTGCGTGACCCGCCAGGCTCGAAGGCGCTCAATACGGTCGATTCGAGGGCGCGATGCCGCGAAGTCACCGCACTGAAAAACGGCGCTCACGTCTTTAATTTCTAGTCACTTTTAGAAAGGAGGGCGTGATGAACGCCGCAGTTCCGCAAGATCAAGCCAAAGATTTCGTCGTCGCCGACATGTCGCTCGCCGCATGGGGCCGCAAGGAACTCGATATCGCCGAGACCGAAATGCCGGGCCTCGTGCAAACCCGCGAAGAGTACAAGGCGCAGCAGCCGCTCAAGGGCGCGCGCATCGCAGGTTCCCTGCATATGACCATCCAGACGGGCGTGCTGATCGAAACGCTGACGGCGCTCGGCGCCGACGTGCGCTGGGCCTCGTGCAACATCTTCTCGACGCAGGACCACGCTGCCGCAGCCATCGCGCAGGGCGGCACGCCGGTGTTCGCGTTCAAGGGCGAATCGCTCGACGAATACTGGGAGTTCTCGCACCGCATTTTCGAATGGCCGAACGGCGAGTTCGCCAACATGATTCTCGACGACGGCGGCGACGCAACGCTCTTGCTGATCCTCGGCTCGAAGGCTGAAAAGGACCGCTCGGTCATCGCCAAGCCGACGAACGAAGAAGAAGTCGCGCTGTACAAGTCGATTGCCGCGCACCTCGACATCGACCCGACGTGGTACTCGAAGCGCCTCGCACACATCCAGGGCGTGACCGAAGAAACCACGACGGGCGTGCACCGCCTGTACCAGATGGAGAAGGAAGGCCGTCTGCCGTTCCCGGCCATCAACGTCAACGACTCGGTCACGAAGTCGAAGTTCGACAACCTGTACGGCTGCCGCGAGTCGCTCGTGGACGGCATCAAGCGCGCGACCGACGTCATGATCGCGGGCAAGATCGCCGTCGTGGCCGGTTACGGCGACGTGGGCAAGGGCTGCGCGCAATCGCTGCGCGGTCTGGGCGCGACCGTGTGGGTCACGGAAATCGATCCGATCTGCGCGCTGCAAGCCGCGATGGAAGGCTACCGCGTCGTGACGATGGAATACGCCGCCGACAAGGCCGACATCTTCGTGACGGCCACCGGCAACTACCATGTGATCAACCACGACCACATGAAGGCGATGCGCCACAACGCGATCGTCTGCAACATCGGCCACTTCGACTCGGAAATCGACGTGGCTTCCACGCGCCAGTACCAGTGGGACAACATCAAGCCGCAAGTCGACCACATCATTTTCCCGGACGGCAAGCGCGTGATCCTGCTGGCCGAAGGTCGTCTCGTGAACCTCGGCTGCGCCACGGGCCACCCGTCGTTCGTGATGTCGAATTCGTTCACGAACCAGACGCTCGCACAGATCGAATTGTTCACGCAGGGCGAGAAGTACGAGAACAAGGTGTACGTGCTGCCGAAGCACCTGGACGAAAAGGTTGCGCGCCTGCACCTCGCGCGCATCGGCGCGAACCTCTCCGTGCTGTCCGACGACCAGGCTTCGTACATCGGCGTCGACAAGAACGGTCCGTTCAAGCCGAACCACTACCGTTACTGATGGATACAACGCGGCTTGAAGTTTTAAGCCGCGTTTAAGTGGTCAAGCGGATGCTGACCCCGATCCCCGCACGCGCAACGTGCTGGGACCGCGGGCGGCATCCGCCGCCGGCACCTGGCGATACAAAAGCAACGACGCAAAAGGAGTCCTTATGACCGTGCTGCTGACCTGGCTGATCAACGCGCTCGCGCTTCTGATCATCACCTGGCTCGTTCCGTCGATCCATATTCGCAGTTTCGGCACCGCGCTCATCGTCGCGATCGTGCTCGGCCTCATCAACGCCGTGCTGCGCCCGCTGCTGATCGTACTCACGCTGCCCGTGACGATCCTCACGCTCGGCCTGTTCATCCTCGTGGTGAACGCGTTGTGTTTCTGGCTGGCGGCGTCGCTCCTCAAGGGCTTCGAGGTGTCGGGCTTCTGGTCGGCATTTTTCGGCTCGATCCTGTACAGCATCGTCTCGTGGCTGCTTTCCGCGCTGATTTTCGGCAACCGCAGCCTCGGCTGACGCGGGCCTCGGCCGCTCACGTATGCGGCCTGGCCTCACTGGCCTCATCAACATGAAACCGATCGAACTCTCATTCGAATTCTTCCCGCCGAAGACGCCGGACGGCGTGGAAAAGCTGCGCGCCACGCGCGCCCAGCTCGCCACGCTCAAGCCGAAGTTCGTCTCGGTGACGTTCGGCGCGGGCGGCTCGACGCAACAGGGCACGCTCGACACCGTCGTCGATATCGCGAAGGAAGGCGTCGAGGCGGCGCCGCACCTCTCGTGCATCGGCTCCTCGAAAGAGAGCCTGCGCGCGATTCTCGGCGAGTATCGCTCGCACGGCATCCGCCACATCGTAGCGCTGCGCGGCGACCTGCCCTCGGGCATGGGGGCGGTTGGCGAGCTGCGCTATGCGTCGGAACTCGTCGCCTTCATCCGCGAGGAAACCGGCGACGCGTTCCATATCGAAGTGGCCGGCTATCCCGAGTACCACCCGCAGGCGCGCTCGCCGCGCCACGACCTCGAAGCGTTCGCGCAAAAGGTGAAGGCGGGTGCCAATTCGGCGATCACGCAGTACTTCTTCAACGCGGACGCGTATTTCCGCTTTGTCGACGACGCGAAGAAGCTGGGCGTGGATATTCCCATCGTGCCCGGCATCATGCCGATCACGAACTACTCGCAGCTCATGCGCTTTTCGGAGATGTGCGGCGCCGAAGTGCCGCGCTGGGTCGCGAAGCGTCTGGAAAGCTTTGGCGACGATCGTGAGTCGATTCGCGCCTTCGGGCTCGACGTGGTGACGGACCTGTGCCGCCGTCTCGTGGAGGCGGGCGTGCCGGGTATCCACTTCTACACGCTCAACGCGGCGCCGGCCACGAAAGCGATCTGCGAGCGGCTCGGGTTCTAAGGCGCTCATTCGCGACAAGCCCGGCGGCAACAAACCGCGCGGTTCCCGGATTCCGGGGCCGCGCGGTTTTCTTTTGGGGAAGGCGATCCGCGTGACGTGCATCAGGAACGCAGGGCCGCCTTGGCGCGCGCGTCAATCCGGCGCGCTATTGTCGTATTCCGGCGCAATAAAAAGGGGCAAAGCTGCGCTGCACCGCACCATGCGGCAACAAGCGATCCTGTCAACCCGGCGTTTTCCACAGGCGGCGGGACTTTTGGCTTGCTTGTGACTGCGGCACGTGCTCAAGTAAGATCACGCCACGCTGGCGCAAGCTGGCATTGAACTGGAGGAAACATGAAAGAAAACAAACTGTTGCGTGCTGCACGAATGACGTCTCTCGTGGCGCTCGCAGCGGCATCGATTGCTGGAGCCCCGCTCGCGCACGCCGCGCAAAGCATTCCGAACAAGACGCTCGTCTACTGCTCGGAAGGCAGCCCCGCTGGCTTCGACCCCGCCCAATACACCACGGGTGTCGACTTCACCGCGAACACGTTCACCGTGTACAACCGCCTCGTCGAATTCGAGCGCGGCGGCACCAAGGTCGAACCGGGCCTCGCAGAGTCGTGGGATGTTTCCCCGGACGGCAAGACCTACACGTTCCATCTGCGTCATGGCGTGAAGTTCCAGACCACCTCGTTCTTCAAGCCCTCGCGCGAATTCAACGCCGACGACGTCGTGTTCACGTTCGACCGCATGCTCGACGCGAACAACGCGTTCCGCAAGGCGTATCCGGTGTCGTTCCCGTACTTCACGGACATGGGCCTCGACAAGCTGATCGCCAAGGTCGAAAAGGTCGATCCGTACACGGTCAAGTTCACGCTGAACGAGCCGAACGCGCCGTTCATCCAGAACATGGCGATGGAATTCGCCTCGATCCTCTCGGCTGAATACGCGGACCAGCTGATGAAGGCCGGCAAGGCCGCCGACATCAACCAGTTCCCGGTCGGCACGGGTCCGTTCATCTTCAAGAGCTACACGAAGGACGCGACCATCCGTTTCGACGGCAATCCTGACTACTGGAAGCCGGGCGCCGTGAAGATCTCGAAGCTGATCTTCTCGATCACGCCGGACGCGAGCGTGCGCGTGCAGAAGATCAAGCGCGACGAATGCCAGGTGATGAGCTATCCGCGTCCCGCCGACATCGCGCCGCTGAAGGCCGAGGCGAACATCGCGATGCCGTCGCAGCCGGGCTTCAACCTGGGCTATCTGTCGTACAACGTCACGCACAAGCCGCTCGACAACGCGGACGTGCGCCACGCGCTCGACATGGCAATCAACAAGAAGGCGATTATCGACTCGGTGTACCAGGGCGCGGGCCAGCTCGCAACCAACCCGATGCCGCCCACTCAGTGGTCCTACGTCAAGAACCTCGCGGCCAATGCGTACGACCCGACGAAGGCCAAGGCGCTGCTCGCCAAGGCTGGCCTCTCGAACGGTTTCGAGATCACGCTGTGGGCCATGCCGGTGCAGCGCGCCTACAACCCGAACGCGCGTCTGATGGCCGAAATGATCCAGGCCGACTGGGCCAAGGTCGGCGTGAAGGCGAAGATCGTCACGTATGAGTGGGGCGAGTACATCAAGCGCGCGCACGCCGGCGAGGACGACTCGATGCTGATCGGCTGGACGGGCGACAACGGCGACCCCGACAACTGGCTCGGCACGCTGCTCGGCTGCGAAGCCGTGAACGGCAACAACTTCGGCAAGTGGTGCTACAAGCCCTTCGACGATCTCGTCCAGAAGGGCCGCCAGACCTCCGACGTGGCGCAGCGCACCAAGTTCTACCAGGACGCGCAGCACATTTTCGCGCAGCAACTGCCGTTCTCGCCGATCGCTCACTCGACCGTCTATCAGCCGGTCAGCAAGAAGGTGATCGATATGCGCATCGAACCGCTCGGCTACGCGCGCTTCGACGGCGTCGGCATGCAGTAATGTTTATCGCGAGTTTATCGAGTAGTTTTCGCCCAGCTTTCACCTGATCGGAAAGCGGGCGAAATATGGTCCGGCGACCGGGGTCACGAGCCCCTGTCGCCGGTTGCGTTTCATTTCAAGCTTTTGGGGGAACACCACATGTTCCGCTTCGTATTGCGCCGCATCGGCATGGTCATACCCACGTTCATCGGTATCACCATTCTTGCGTTCGCACTCATCCACCTGATTCCGGGCGACCCCATCGAAGTGATGATGGGCGAGCGCGGCGTCGATCCGCAAATGCACGCCGAGGCGATGCACCGCCTGGGACTCGACGAGCCCCTGCCGATGCAGTATCTCCACTACGTCTGGCACGCCATTCACGGCAACCTCGGGACCTCGATCATCACCAACACGAGCGTGATGGGCGAGTTTCTCGCGCGCTTTCCCGCCACTGTCGAGCTTTCGATCTGCGCGCTCATTTTCGCGCTCGCGATCGGCTTGCCCGCCGGCGTGTTCGCGGCACTGCGGCGCGGCACCGTCGTCGATCACGGCGTGATGGGCACCGCGCTCACCGGCTACTCCATGCCGATCTTCTGGTGGGGGCTCATCCTCATCATGGTGTTCTCGTCGAAGCTCGGCTGGACGCCTGTGTCGGGCCGCATCGCCGTGGAATTCGACATTCCGCACGTGACCGGCTTCATGTTGATCGACTCGCTCCTGCCCGGCACCGACGAAGGCTCGTTCAGGTCGGTTCTGAGCCACCTGATCCTGCCGGCCATCGTGCTCGGCACGATTCCGCTCGCCGTGATCGCGCGCATGACGCGCTCGTCGATGCTCGAAGTCCTGCGCGAGGACTATATCCGCACCGCGCGCGCCAAGGGTCTTTCGCCCCTGCGGGTGATCGTCGTGCACGCGCTGCGCAACGCGCTCATTCCGGTGGTGACCGTGATCGGTCTGCAGGTCGGCACACTGCTTGCGGGCGCGGTGCTCACCGAAACGTTGTTCTCCTGGCCGGGCATCGGCAAATGGCTGATCGACGCGATCAGCCGACGCGACTACCCGGTGGTGCAAGGCGGCATTCTCATGATCGCGACGCTCGTGATCGTCGTGAACCTGTTCGTCGATCTGCTGTACGGCGTGCTCAACCCGCGCATTCGACATACGAGGTAAGCGAGCCATGAAAATCCGAACCCCACAACACGACATTCAAAACCAGGAGGCATGATGGCTGACATTCAGAACACCGTGCCTCGCGCCGTCACGCCGCCTTCGGGCCGCGCGCTCGTGCTGCGCGAATTCTGGGCGAACTTCTCGCGCAACAAGGGCGCCGTGGGCGCGGGCGTGATCGTGCTCACGCTGATCTTCATCGCGATCTTCGCGCCGCTCATCGCGCCGCACAGCCCCATCGAGCAATACCGCGACTACGTGAAGATTCCGCCCGCATGGTTGGACGGCGGCAACTGGAAGTTCATTCTCGGCACCGACGAAGCGGGCCGTGACATCCTCTCGCGTCTCATGTACGGCGCGCGGCTTTCGCTGTGGATTGGCTGCGTCTCGGTCGTGCTCGCGCTGATTCCGGGCATCGTGCTCGGTCTCGTGGCCGCGTTCTTCGAGAAGTGGGCCGATACGCCGATCATGCGTCTCATGGACGTGCTGCTCGCGCTGCCCTCGCTCCTGCTCGCGGTCGCTGTGGTTGCGATCATTGGCCCGGGTCTCACGAACACCATGCTCGCCATCGCGATCGTGGCCCTGCCAGGTTACGTGCGTCTCACGCGCGGCTCGGCTTTGGGCGAACTGCACAAAGAGTACGTGACCGCTTCGCGCGTGGCTGGCGCGGGCACGCTGCGCCTGATGTTCTCGCAGGTGCTGCCCAACTGTACGGCTCCGCTCATCGTGCAGGCTACGCTTGGCTTTTCCTCGGCGATTCTCGATGCCGCCGCGCTCGGCTTTCTCGGCCTCGGCGTCCAGCCGCCCCGGGCGGAGTGGGGCGCGATGCTCGCCTCGGCGCGCGACTATATCGACAGCGCATGGTGGATCGTCACGATGCCGGGTCTGTCCATCCTCATTTCGGTGCTCGCGATCAACCTGCTCGGCGACGGGCTGCGCGACGCACTCGATCCCAAGCTCAAGCGGATGGCCTGATCATGACTCAAGACCTTTTGACCATCCGCAATCTGGCGGTGAACTTCAACGGCCTGCCCGCCGTGGACCGCGTGAATCTCTCCGTGGCACCTGGCGAAGTGCTCGGCATCGTCGGCGAGTCGGGCTCGGGCAAGAGCGTGACGATGATGGCGCTCATGGGCCTGATCGACGCCCCCGGCAAGGTGAGCGCCGACTCGATCACGTTCGACGGCCGCGATCTCCTCAACGCCTCGGGCAGGGAGCGCCGCCGCATCGTGGGCAAGGACATCGCCATGGTGTTCCAGGACGCGCTCACGAGCCTGAACCCGAGCTACACCGTCGGCTATCAAATCAAGGAAGTGCTCAAGCTGCACGAAGGCTTGCGCGGCTCGGCGCTCAACGCGCGCGCGTTGGAACTGCTCGACCAGGTGGGCATTCCCGACGCGAAGAACCGCATCGACAACTTCCCGCACCAGATGTCGGGCGGCATGAACCAGCGCGTGATGATCGCGATGGCCGTGGCCTGCAACCCGAAGCTCCTGATCGCCGACGAACCCACCACGGCGCTAGACGTGACGATCCAGGCGCAAATCATGGAACTGCTCGTGCGCCTGCAGAAGGATCGCGGCATGGCGCTCGTGCTGATCTCGCACGATCTGGCCGTGGTTTCGGAAGTCGCGCAGCGCGTGGCCGTGATGTACGCGGGCGAGATCATCGAAACGAACCGCGTGCCGGACATCTTTTCGCGTCCGCATCATCCGTACACGGAAGCGCTGCTCGCGGCTATCCCTGAGCACAACAAGGGGGCGATGCGGCTTGCCGCGCTGCCCGGCATGGTGCCTGGGCGCGACGACCGGCCGAGCGGGTGTCTCTTCGCGCCGCGCTGCAAATACGTGGTGGACGACTGCATGAAGGCCCGGCCCGCGCTCGACGCGGTGACCGACGAGAGCGGCTATGCGCAAGTACGCTGCATCAGGCCGCTGAACGCGGTGGTGACTCAATCCAACGGAGGCGCGCGATGAACGCAGTCCAGCAACACGCGGCTCATCAGGACCATCAGGACGATAAGGTTCTCATCGCCGACGATCTCAAGAAGCACTACACCGTCAAGCGCGGCATGTTCGGCACGGGCACCGTGAAGGCGCTCAACGGCGTGTCGTTCTCGCTCACGCGCGGGCGCACGCTCGCCGTGGTGGGCGAATCCGGCTGCGGCAAATCGACGCTCGCGCGCCAGCTGACGATGATCGAGCCGCCCACCGCGGGCAAGCTCACCATCGACGGCGAAGACGTGGCGCACGCAAACGCGGCGAAGATCGCCGCGCTGCGCCGGCGCGTGCAGATGGTGTTCCAGAACCCGTTCGCCTCGCTCAACCCGCGCAAGACCGTGGAGCAGACGCTTGGTGAGCCGCTCGCCATCAACACGCGGCTCACGGCGAGCGAGCGCGCGGACCGCATTGCGCACATGATGCGCATCGTCGGCCTGCGGCCCGAGCACGCCAAGCGTTATCCGCATATGTTCTCGGGCGGCCAGCGCCAGCGCGTGGCGATTGCACGCGCGATGATCCTAGATCCGCAGATCGTCGTGGCCGACGAGCCGGTTTCCGCACTCGACGTCTCGATCCAGGCACAGATTCTCAATCTGTTCATGGACTTGCAGGAGCAGTTCCGCACGAGCTACGTGTTCATTTCGCACAACCTGGCCGTGGTCGAGCACATTGCCGACGACGTGATGGTGATGTATCTGGGCGGCGTGGCGGAACTGGGCGACAAGCACACGGTAATCTCGCGGCCGCGCCATCCCTACACGCGCTCGCTGCTCTCGGCCACGCCCGCGATTTTCGAAGCGGACCGCCGCGTGAAGATCAAGCTCGAGGGCGAATTGCCTTCGCCGCTCAACCCGCCGTCTGGTTGCACGTTCCACCAACGGTGTCCATACGCGATCGACAGGTGTCGTAAGGAAGTTCCTGCACTTCGCGAAGTGGACGGCCGTCAGGTATCCTGCCATCGTGCAGAGGAGGTGGGGGAAGAGGATGGGCGGCTCATGCCGGCCTGAAGCGACGGCGGCGCGTCGTTTTATCGTTACGCGCCGCCAGTCGATGGGCGGCCGTCGCGCCGCCGTTTTCACTGTTTTTTCCACCGTTTTCTCCGCCGCTCCTTCAATCATTCCGGCTGCCGCTTTTGCCGGACTGTATACGGCTGGTTGCGTGACATTCGGTGTGGCTTCGGGTTTGGCATTCGGTTTGGCATTTGCTGTGGCGTTCCGTACGGCGTTGAAGACAGCGTCGAGCGGGGCGCTACGTGCAGCGCTCTCGCTGGCGCTCGCGCTCGGTACGCTCGCCAGCGCGCCAGGCACCGCATTCGCCGGAGGCGCCGTTGCCGACACGCCCGGTGTACGGCCGGCCGTCCCCGTGCCGCCAGGTGCTGCGCGCGGCGCGAACGGCGGCATTCCCGGCTTTCACGCCGCGCCCGCCGTGCCGAGCTACGCCTCTGGCACGACGGCTGGCGGCCCGGTGCGCACGCAGCCTGCGCGCATGCCGTTCTACGTCGCCACGCGCGGCAATCTCACGATCTATCTGCTCGGCACGCTCCATGTGGGCGACCCCGTCGACTACCCCGCTGGCCAGCCGTTTCGGCCGCCGATTCTCGCGGCGCTCGCCGCGTCGCCCATTCTCGCGCTCGAGCTTTCCCCCGACGACCTGCTCGTTTCCCAGGACGACGTCTCGAAATACGGGGTGTGCAAACGGCCCTGCCTGCCCGGCCTCTTGCCCGACCCGCTCTGGCAGAAGCTCGAGGCGCGCATGCGCGGCAACCCCGAGGCGCTCGCCGAAATCCGCAAGATGCGGCCGTGGCTCGCCTCGCTGCTCGTGGAAACCTACGATTCGCTGAGCGCCGGCCTGCAGACCGAATACGGCACCGAGGCGCAATTGCAGAACGTGTTCCTGCGCTGGAAGGGCCGCCGCATCGTCGGTCTGGAGACGCTTTCCGAGCAGATGCGCGCCTTCACGAACCTGAGCCTTGCCCAGCAGCGCGAGATGCTCGCGCAGGATCTCGCGCAAACGCCGGCGCAAAACGTGTCCGACGTGCAGACGCTCCTGCGCCTGTGGCGCGTGGGCGACGCTGACGCGATCGCCGCCTGGGAATCGGCGCGCACCGAAAAGCTTTCGCACGACGCGCGGGTGGCGGCGTCGGTCGATAACCGCATCGTCTACGAGCGCAACAGGCGCTTCGTTTCGCGCATGCAGCAGTACGTGGCGCCCAACAAGCCGCTTTTCGTGGCCGTCGGCGCCCTGCACCTGGGCGGCCCGAAAGGCGTGCTCCAGCTGCTGCGCCAGCGTGGGTTCAACGTCGACCCGGGTTGAGCGCCGGCCTCAGCGCCGCTGCCCGCGTCCTTGCGCTCGATCAAAAGTGCGCGCATTTAGTCAATGTTCGATATCGGTAGCTTGCGCGCGCACCTAGCATGCGGGTTTTGTGCCGCTGAGGTTGCCGTCATGTTCCCTTCGTCCACCGCTCAGGTGAGCGCGCCTTGCGTGAGCGTCGTCACGCCTACCTGGAACCGTGAAGCGTTCTTGCCACTCGCGTACCGCTCGTTCGCGTCGCAGCGCGCGCCCGGGCTCGAATGGATCGTGATCGACGACAGCGCCGCGCCCAGCGCGTTCATGGCGAGTCTGAACGACGAGCGCGTGGTGTATCGCCATTTGCGCACGCGTTTGACGATTGGCGAGAAGCGCAATCTTGCGGCCGAGCTTGCGCGCGGCGAAGTCATCGCCCATTTCGACGACGACGAGGTCTATGCGCCCGACTACCTGAGCACGATGCTCGGGCAAATGCGTTTGCACGACGCGCAGTTCGTGAAACTCGGTGCGTTCTTCCTCTACAGTCGCGCGTACGGCCAGTTCGCGTTCTGGGACCTGATGCGCAAGAGCGGCCTGCATTTTTGCTGGAGCGATCAGCCCATGACGGTGCTCAATTTTCCGCAGGACAACCCGTCCTTCGCCGACAACCATCTGGGCTACGGCTTCAGCTACGTCTATACGAGGCGGTTGTGGGCGGCACAGCCGTTCGAGCCGCGTTCGTTCAACGAAGACGCACGCTTCATCACGGCCGCGCGCTCGCGCGGCGCGCGCATTGCGCTTGTCACCGACGACGTGGGCCTGTGCCTGCACGTGCTCCATGCTCACAACACGTCGAAATGCTTTCCGCAGTATTTGCTGCCCGAGGTGCTTGTTGCGCGGCATTTTCCGCACTTTTGCGAGGCGCTCGACGCCGCTTCGCTGCGCACTGGCTGAATGCAAAAATAAGCGCAAAAAAGCCGGCTTTGGCCGGCTTTTTCCACGCATTTTCCAGCGCGTTTTCCACCACTACGCGCGTTCGAATCGTCAAAACCCGAATACATTCAGCAGCACGATATTGGCCGCGAGAATGCCAAGCGCCGTGGGCACCTGCACACGTATCACCGCGTTCTTGTCGGGCAGCTCCAGCAGCGCCGCGGGCACCATGTTGAAGTTCGCAGCCATCGGCGTCATGAGCGTGCCGCAGTAGCCCGAGAACATGCCGATGGCGGCCATCATCGCGGGATTGACGTGGAACACGCCCACCAGCACCGGCACGCCCACGCCGCCCGTCATCACCGGAAACGCGGCGAAGCCGTTGCCCATGATGATCGTGAAGAGCGCCATGCCCACGCAATAGACCACGACAGCGACGAAGCGCACGTCCATGTTGATATACGACGTCGTCACGTGCGCGACGGCCTTGCCCACGCCCGCGTCCGAGAACACGAGACCAAGCATGCCGAGCATCTGCGGCAGGACGGCGGCCCACGAGAGCGCGTCGACGAGGCGGCGCGTTTCCTTCATCGACTGGCCGACGCTGTCGCGCGTGATGATGCAGGCAATCACGAGCGCGATCACGCAGCCAATGCCGAAACCGATCAGCGTGACGTTTTTCGGGTCGACGAGCGGCTTGCCGCCGAATACGAGATGGCTCGCGGCGAGCGTGAGCACGACGGTGATGACGGGGATGGTGAGCGCGGGCACGAAGAGCTTGTTGCCCAGTCGCTTCGCGCTGGCGATACGGGCTTCGAGCGCGAGCACTTTGGGTTTGGCAGCGGTCACGCCGCCCAGACCCGCGATCAGCGCCATGGCGAGCACGAGCACGCCCACGACTTCGGCGGGGAGCAGGTCGCCGACAAGAAAGATGAGCGCGTAGAGCATCCAGAAGCCGCCCGCCGTGAAGCGGCGCGGGTGCTCGCGGTCCATCATGATCATGCCGCCCACGATGAGCAGCACGATGCCGAGCAGCCAGAAGAGCCAGTTGAGGGTGAGCGTCATGCTTCGTCTCCCTGTCGTTGGTCTGCTGCCGGCGCCTTCGCACCGGCCGGCTTCGCGCCGCCCAGCTCGCGTTCGAGCTTGCGGTCGAGCAGCCAGAGCCGTGCGCCGTGAATCAGAAACGCGCAGATCGCCGTGGGGATGCCCCAGAACGCCACGTGGATCGGCTCGACCGAAACGCCCGCTTCCTTGAGCAGCGTAACCATCAGCACGATCGCGCCGAACGCGACGAAGATGTCCTCGCCGAAGAAGAGGCCCACGTTGTCGGTCGCGGCCGAGTAAGCGCGCAACTTGTAGCGCACGGCATCGGAGAGCTTGCCGAAGCGGTTTTCAGTGGCGCCTTCGGCCATCGGCGCGATGAGCGGCCGCACCATCTGCGGATGCCCGCCGAGGCCCGTCAGACCGACAGCGGCGGTGAGTTCGCGCACGAGCAGATAGACGATGAGCAGACGCCCGGCGGTGGCCGCCTTGATGCTGCCGATCCAGATCTGCGCGCGCTCGCGCAGGCCGTGGCGCTCCAGCAGTCCGATCACGGCAAGCGGCAGCAGGATGATGAGCGGGATGTTGCGGGTCTTGATGAAGCCGGTGCCGATGGCGGCGAGAATCTTGCCGGGCTCAAAGCCCGCGGCGAAACCGGTGACGACGGCCGCCGCGGCGACGATCAGCATCGGATTGAACCGCAATAGGAAGCCGGCGATGATGACGGCCACGCCGATCAGCGGCCATAAGTTGACGGTGCTCTGCATGTGGATCTCCAAACGTATTGGCTTGTCGTTGATTGCCGCGTATAGCGGCGTTGACTTCGCGGCTCTGATGGCCGTTCGTACAACTACGAACCTGCTGGGTACAACTACGTCTGCAGCTTGCGCTGCCGTGGGATTGCCTTGCGAAAACCTTGGATGTCGCCGTTCGGGCAGCGCGCGGCGCTTGCCGCGCGCTTCGGTGCATTGAAGCCGGGGAGCGTCAGACTTCGGCTGCGCCCGCCGCGCGCACGCCGATGCCCGCGTCGTCGAGCGCCGTGCGGATGCGCCGCGCGAACGCGAGCGCGTGCGGGCCGTCGCCGTGCAGGCAAATGGTCTGCGCGTTCAGCGGCACCCAGGCGCCGTTCACGGCCTGCACGCGCTGCTCGCGGATCATCGCGAGCGTGCGCGCGAGCACGGTGTCTTCGTCGTCGAGCAGGGCGCCCGGCTCGCTGCGCGGCACGAGCGAGCCGTCCGCGCGGTAGCCGCGGTCGGCGAACACTTCCTCGATCGCGACGAGCCCCGCCTCGCGCGCCGCCGTCACGAGCCCGCTGCCCGCGAGCGCGAACACGGTCACGGACGGATCGAAATCATGCACGGCGGAGACGATCGCCTCGGCGATCTGCGGGTCACGCGCCGCCTGGTTGTAGAGCGCGCCGTGCGGCTTTACATGGGCGATGCGGCCGCCTTCGGCCTGGGCGATCGCGGAGAGCGCGCCAAGCTGGTAGAGCACGCCCGCGTAAATCTCATCGGTCGGCAGGTTCATCTCCTTGCGGCCGAAGTTCTCGGGGTCGTTGAAGCTCGGATGCGCGCCGATCGACACGCCTTTTTCCACGGCCCAGCGCACGCATTCGCGCATGGCGTTGGCACCGCCCGCGTGCCAGCCGCACGCGATGTTGGCGGAGCTTACGAGGTCGAGCAGCGCCTCGTCGGAGCCGCAGCCTTCGCCGAGATCGGCGTTCAGATCGATGGTGGTCATGATGTGTTCCTCTTACTGCTTGTCTTGCCGATGGTGCTTGAAAATCAGGCGCTCGCGGCCGCGCGGCGGCTCGCATAGCGTTCGTCGTGCATGGCGATCGCGGCGTCGATCTGCCGCAAATACGCCCGTTCCTCTTCCAGCGCTGCGCGCGCGACGGCCGGCGTCGCTTCCACGAAACGAACGCCGCCGGTCAGCCGCACCTGGGCGAGCTTCCACCAGTCGGCGCGAATCACGGAGCCGATCTTCGGGTAGCCGCCCGTGGTCTGCGCGTCGGCCATCAGCACGATGGGCTGGCCGTTCGGCGGCACCTGGATCGTGCCGGGCAGCACCGCGTGCGAGAGCAGGTCCGCGCCGTTCGTGCGCGCGAGCGGTGTGCCCGTGAGCCGAAAGCCCATGCGGTTGCTGTTGGGGGTGATCTGCCATTCATCGGACCAGAGCGCGCGCTGGGCCTCGGCCGTGAAACTGTCGTACTCGGGGCCGCACAGCACGCGCACAGGCACGGCCCACGCCATGCCGTCCGGATGGCGGCCGCGCCGGTGATGCGGCTCGTCGGCCAATGCGAAGTTGCACCACACGGGCGCCTTCACGCCGAAGGCTGGCGCGCCGGCATCCAGCGCGGCGCGCTCGCGGCCCGGGGCGAACGAGGCGCCAGTGGCGAGGCGGTCGCCATCTTTGAGCGCGCGGCCCGCAAGGCCGCCGAAGCCCGCCGCGAGGTCGGTGCTGCGCGAGCCGAGCATAGGCAGCACGTCGATGCCGCCCGCGACGCATACATAGGCGCGCATGCCGCGCTTCGCACCGTTCAGCACCAGTTCTTCGCCGGCGGCCACGGGCAGACTCCACCACGACCAGACCGGGCGGCCGCCGAGTGTGGCGCCGAAGTCGGTGCCGGTAATGGCGACGCGCGTGGCGCGCGCGAAGCGTAGCGCGACGGGGCCGAAGGTGATTTCGACGCCGGCCGCGTCGGCCCGGTTGCCGACGAGGCGGTTGCCCACTTCGAGCGCGAGCGTATCGAGCGCGCCGCCGGTGGCGACGCCCAGATGCCGGTAGCCGGGGCGGCCGAGATCCTGGACCGTGGTGAGCAGGCCCGCGCGCAACACTTCGATCATGCGTGGAGCTCCGCGATGGTGAATCGCACGCGGTCGCCGGGCATCAGCAGCGTAGGCGGGTTGCGCGCGGGGTCGAACAGTTTCGCGGCGGTGCGGCCGATCAGCTGCCAGCCGCCGGGCGATGCGGCCGGATAAATGCCCGTCTGCTCGCCGCCGATGCCCACCGATCCGGCAGGGACGGCAAGGCGCGGCTCGCGGCGGCGCGGCGTGTGTAGAAGAGGTTCGAGGCCGCCGAGATAGGCGAAGCCGGGTTGAAAGCCGAGGAAGAACACCGTGTAGACGCCCGCGGCGTGGCGTGCGGCGACGTCGGCGGCAGCGAGCGCGCAGTGCTGCGCGACCGCTTCGAGATCGGGGCCATCGTCGCCGCCATAGACCACCGGTATCTCGACCTCGCGGCCGGCTTCCCTCGCGCCTTCGGCGTCGCGCCATGCGTCCCGGAGCGCGCCGGCAAGCGCCGCGGCATCGGCCGCGAGCGGATCGAAGGTGATCGTCAGATTGTTCATGCCGGGCACCACTTCGCGCACCGGCGCCCAGCCGCGCGCGAGCGCGGCGACGGCCCAGACGCGGCGCTGGACTTCGAGCGTGGCGGGCGGCGGCGCTTCGCAAACGAGCGCTTCGTCACCGAGAGGAAAAATGCGAGGGTCAGAATTCGGCATGTTGGATCGATCAGGGGACGGGTGCGACCGGTCGAAAGTTTGCACACGAAGACGGTCGGCGCCGTTTCTTCCTAGCGTACATTGTCGATAAATTATCTACAATTTATCAATAAGCGTTTTCGCCAGGCGCACCGAAAACGCGCTGCAATTACACTCACGCCACGCCGCTTTGCCTCCTCGACCACCGACTACCGGGTTATTTGCCATGTCGCGCCAGCCGACCAAGATCGTTTCGTCCGAACATCTCGTCTCCGAGTCGAGCGCCGAGCTTTCCGAGTTCGAGTACGCGCTCATCATGGCGAGCAACGCGTTCAACCGCTGGATGGTGCGCTGCATGTCGGCGGCGGGCGTGAAGGACATGACGCCGATCGAGGTTTCGCTGCTCCATCACGTCGGCCATCGCGAGCGGCGCAAGAAGCTCGCGGATATCTGCTTCGTGCTCAACATCGAGGACACGCACGTGGCCACGTACGCGTTGAAGAAGCTCGTCTCCAGAGGGTATGTAAAAAGCGAAAAGACCGGCAAGGAAGTCTTCTTCTCGGTCACGCCGGAAGGGCACGACCTGTGCATGCGCTACCGCGACGTGCGCGAGAGCTGCCTCATCGCGACGCTCAAGGAAAGCGGCCTGACGAACCAGCAGATCGGCGACGCCGCGCAGCTCATGCGCAATGCGTCGGGGCTCTACGATACGGCCGCGCGCGCAGCGGCTTCGCTTTGAGCCGCGCTTTGGCCCACGTTTTGGACCACGCTTTGGACCACTAAGGCGCGTTCAGCGCGCGTGTGAACGTTGGCAAAGATGCGTAGCGGCTTCGGTCACCACGGCGTCGAGCGGCAGATCGTGCGCCTCGCGCGCGACCACGCCGTCGTCGATGCGGCACGCTTCATACGCAATGCCCACCGTGACAGGCAACGCCTCGCCTGGCCAGGCGGCCAGCGTGCGGTCGTAGTAGCCGCCGCCGTAGCCAAGGCGATAGCCGTCGCGATCGAAACCCACGCAAGGCACGAGGAGGAGATCGGGCACGATCACGTCCTGCGACTGCGGCTCGAGTATCCCGTGATGGCCTTCACGCATCGGCGCGTTCGGCGTCCACGCATGGAACACGAGCGGCGTGTGGCGCTCGGGAATGGCGGGCAGGGCGGCGCGGCGTGAGGCATCGGCGGCGAGCCAGGCGGTGATCCAGACGCGCGCATCGAACTCGCCGCGCAAGGGCCAATAGAACCCGATCGAACGCGGCGAAAATTGCGCGACGAGCGTATCGAGACGAGCCGTCAGTGCAGCACCGATTGCCACGTCGGAAGCGGCCTCAATTCGCCGAGGAAGCAGCCTTGCACGCCAGTCCTTTTTGGATTCCGTGTGAGGGTTGCGTGCTATGCTTGGGTTCACCTCGCGCTCCAGAAATAACGATGTCCAAACGCCTTGTCCGAGTATATCGCGTGGTCGGTCTCGCACTGACTGCCGCGGCACTCGTAGCATGCAGCACGGCGGACGCCGTGCGCCCCGTCGCCCTGCCCGTAGGCGCAGTCCTTTCCAACGACGATCAGACTTTCATCCAGCTTCGCGAAGCCGCGCGCAATAACGATCCCGCGCGCGCCGCGCAACTCGCTGCGACGATTCCCGATTACCCGGCGCCGTCGTATCTCGAATACTTCCAGCTCAAGCCGCAGCTGTTCGACTCGCAAGGCCACGCGCGTGTGGACGCGCCCGACGCGCCGGTGCTGTCGTTCTTGCAGCGCTACGACGGCCAGGCGATCGCCGACCGTCTGCGCAACGACTATCTCCTCGTGCTGGGCGCGCGCCACGACTGGGCGAATTTCGACCAGCAATATCCGCGCTTCGTGCTCAACGACGACACGCAGGTGAAGTGCTACGCGCTCGAGTCGCGCGCGGCGCGCGGCGAGAACGTCGCGAACGATGCGCGCGCGCTGCTCACCGACCCGCGCTATTACGGCGACGGCTGCGTCGATCTCATCACCGCGCTTGCCATCAAAGGCCAGTTCTCGAGCGACGACGTGTGGCAGCAGATCCGCCTCGCCTACGAGCAGAACCAGACATCGACCGGCGCAAAGCTCGTCGACGGCCTTTCGCAGCGTCCCGACCCGACGGCGTTCAGCCAGGCGGTGAGCACACCGCCGCTCACGCTTGCGCAAGGCGTCACCGCCGATCCGCAGTCGCATCAGTTGGCATTGCTCGCCGTCACCGTGATGGCGCGCAACGATCCGGCCATGGCCGCCGCGACCTACGCCGCCGTCGCGCCGCAGCTCACGTCGCCGGAGCGCGCGATCGGCTGGGGCACGATCGGTTATCAGGGCGCGCAGAAGCGCCTGCCCGCCGCGCTCGACTGGTATCGCCTCTCGGCTAACGCACCGCTTTCGAACCCGGCTTACGAATGGCGTACGCGCGCCGCGCTGCTGGGCGGCGACTGGACGATGGTGCGCTGGTCGATCGAACAGATGCCCGCCGCGCTGCGCGCGCAACCGTCGTGGGTCTACTGGCACGCACGCGCGCTCAAGCAGGCGGGTGAAACAGGCCAGGCGAATCAGGAGTTCGCGTCGATCTCGCAGGGCTATAACTTCTACGGGCAGCTCGCCACCGAGGAACTCGGCCAGAAGATCACGATCCCGCCCAAGACCACGGTGAGCGACGCCGAAGTCGCCCAGGCCGCGCAAACGCCGGGCTTCGCGCTCGCACAGCGCTTCTACGCGTTGAATCTGCGGCTCGAAGGCAATCGTGAATGGAACTGGCCGCTGCGCGGCATGAGCGATCGCCAGTTGCTCGCCGTCGCCGAATACGCAAAGCGCATCCAGTTGCTCGACCGCACCGTCAACACGGCCGACCGCACGCAAACGGAACACGACTTCTCGCTGCGCTACATCGCGCCGTTCCGCGACGTCGTGGAGCGCGACGCGCAAACCAACGGCCTCGACGTCGAATGGGCCTACGGCCTCATCCGCCAGGAATCGCGTTTCATTCTCAACGCGAAGTCGGGCGTGGGCGCAAGCGGCCTCATGCAGATCATGCCGGCCACGGCGCAGATGGTGGCGAAGAAGATCGGCCTCGGCCCGCTGTCGCGCGACCAGCTCAACGATCTCGACACCAACATCCTGCTCGGAACGAACTATTTGTCGATGATCTACAATCAGTTCGACGGCTCCGCCGTGCTCGCCACAGCGGGCTACAACGCCGGGCCGGGCCGCCCGCGCGCATGGCGCCAGACTTTGCAGGGCGGCGTCGAGGGCGCCATCTTCGCGGAAACCATTCCATTCCAGGAAACCCGCGATTACGTGAAAAACGTGTTGTCGAACACGGTCTACTATGCGGCGCTGTTCGAGGGCCGTCCGCAATCGCTGAAGGCGCGTCTCGGCTATATCTCGCCGTAAGCGCCGGGTCGTCACGCCGCGCCGCTTCTTTCATACGGATCGCGCGCGGCATGACGGCACGCCGCGCGCTCCGCCTTCTGGCTGGCGCGCTGCGGGACGAACCGGACCTCGTACGCGGCGGCGCCGTCTGCCCGAGGAGGTCGAAGATGAGACATCAAGCCATTGCGGTCATCGGCGGTTCGGGATTCATCGGCAGCCATCTCGTCAACGCGCTCGTCGAGGCGGGCAAGGACGTGCGCGTCGCCACCCGCCGCCGTTACAACGCTCGCCATCTCACCCTGCTGCCCGTCGACGTGATCGAGGCCGATGTGTCCGATCCGGTCGCGCTCGCGGCGTTCGTCGAAAACGCGGACGCGGTCATCAATCTCGTCGGCACGCTCAATGGCGGCCGCGGCGATCCCTACGGGCCGGGCTTCGCGAAGCTGCACGTCGACTTGCCCACCAAGATCGTCGCCGCCTGCGAGGGCAAGGGCGTGCATCGCCTCATCCACATCAGCGCGCTCGGCGCCGATCAGCGCGGGCCAAGCATGTATCTGCGCTCGAAGGGCGACGGCGAGAAAGCCGTGCACGCGGCCACGGCGCTTGCCACGACGATCTTCCGGCCTTCGGTCGTGTTCGGTCCCGAAGACACGTTCCTCAACCGCTTCGCGCTGCTGCAGCGGCTCTTTCCCATGATTCCGCTCGCCATGCCCGACGCGAAGTTCCAGCCCGTGTTCGTGGGCGATGTGTCAAAGGCGATCGTCAACGTGCTCGATCTCGACGCCGCGAGTGGGCACACTTACGAACTCGGCGGCCCGACGGTCTACACGCTCGAGCAGTTGCTACAGTATTGCGGCGAAGTGGTGGGCCGTCACGCACGCATCATGCGGCTGCCCGATGCGTTTGGGCGCTTGCAGGCGCTGTCGTTCGAGATGGCGCCCGGCGTGCCGGTGCTCACACGCGATAATCTCGATTCGATGAAGGTGGACAGCGTGCTCACCGGGCCGCTCGCACCCGAGCTCGACATCGAGCCGGCGAGCATCGAGACGATCGCGCCGCTCTATCTCGCCGACGCCTCGCTGCGCTCGCGGCTGAACATCTTTCGCGCCAGTGCCGGTCGATAGCCAATAAGCGGACGACCAGCCGGCGCTCTTTCAACTCACTATGGTCATGTGAACAATGAAGCTCGTAATCGGAGACAAGAACTATTCGTCGTGGTCGATGCGCCCGTGGGTGCTGCTCAAGCACTTCGGCATTGCGTTCGAGGAAGTGCTGATCGAGCTCGACGAGCCGGGCACCAAGTCCTCAATCCTCGCGTTCTCGGACTCGGGCAAGGTGCCGTGCCTCGTCTGCGACGACGGCTTTTCCGTGTGGGATTCGCTCGCGATTGCGGAGACGCTTGCCGAGCGCTTCCCGCAGCTCGCACTGTGGCCGCGCGACGCGAACGCACGCTCCCGCGCGCGCAGCGTGAGTGCGGAGATGCATTCGGGCTTCGGCGAAGTGCGCAACCACATGCCGATGAACATCCGCAAGGCCAAGCCTGGCGCCGGTGCAACGCCGGGTGCGCTCGCCGATATCGCACGCATCGACGCGCTCTGGCGCGAGTGCCTCGCCGCGAGCGGCGGCCCGTTCCTGTTCGGCGAATTCACCATTGCCGACGCGATGTACGCGCCGGTCGTCATGCGCTTCAATAGCTACCAGCCGAAGCTCTCGCCCGAAGCGGCGGCATACGCGCAGCGTGTGAGCGCATTGCCCGCGGTGGCCGAGTGGGTGGAAGCCGCGCGCCGCGAAACGCACATCGTCGCCGACGACGAACGCGACGACGAATGAAGATCTATGTCGTAGGCGGCGCGATCCGCGACGAGATGCTCGGGCTGCCCGTGCGCGACCGCGACTATGTCGTGGTGGGTGCGACGCCCGAGCAGATGGCCGCGCAGGGCTATCGTCCCGTGGGCAAGGACTTTCCGGTCTTTCTGCATCCCGAAACGCACGAGGAGTACGCGCTCGCGCGCACCGAGCGCAAGACCGCGGCGGGCTATCACGGCTTCCAGTTCTTCTACGCGCCCGACGTGACGCTCGAGGAAGACCTCGCGCGGCGTGACCTCACGATCAACGCAATGGCGCAGGAAGTGCAACCGGGCGGCATGCTGACGGGAGAGGTCGTCGATCCGTTCGGCGGCGCGCGCGATCTCGAAGCCCGCGTGTTTCGCCACGTGAGCGACGCGTTTCTCGAAGACCCTGTGCGCATTCTTCGTATCGCGCGCTTTGCCGCGCGTTTCGCCGATTTCACCGTCGCGCCCGAAACGCTCGAACTCATGCGCGAGATGGTCGCTTCGGGCGAAGTCGATGCGCTCGTGCCCGAGCGCGTGTGGCAGGAAATCGCCCGCGGTCTCATGGAGGCGAAGCCTTCGCGCATGTTCGAGGTGCTGCGCGATTGCGGCGCGCTTGCACGCGTGCTGCCAGAGGTCGACGTGCTATGGGGTGTGCCGCAGCGCGCCGACTATCACCCGGAAGTCGATACGGGCGTGCACGTGATGATGGTGATCGACCATGCGGCCGCGCAAAGTTACACGCTGCCGGTGCGCTTCGCTGCGCTCACGCATGATCTCGGCAAAGGCACGACGCCCGAGGACGTGCTGCCGCGTCACATTGGCCACGAGGGGCGCAGCGTCGATCTGCTCAAGCCGCTGTGCGACCGTCTGCGCGTGCCGAACGATTGCCGCGAACTCGCGGTGCTGGTCGCGCGCGAGCATGGCAACGTGCATCGCGTGATGGACATGGGGGCGGCGGCGCTCGTGCGCATGCTCGAGCGTTGCGACGCCCTGCGCAAACCGGCGCGTTTTGCCGAGGCACTGCAGTCCTGCGAGGCGGATTTGCGCGGGCGGCTGAACTGGGAGAACGCGCCTTATCCGCAGGCCGAACGCTTGCGCGTGGCGCTCGTGGCCGCGCGCGGCGTGGATGCGGGTGCGATTGCGCGCTCGATCGAGCGTGGCGGCGCCGAGAAGATCAAGGAAGCGGTGCACGAGGCGCGCGTGGCGGCGGTGGAAGGCGCGCTCGCTACGGCTTGAGCGCATTGCGCGCGCTCGCTCAGAGCGCGCGCACGATAAACGAGAGCGCCATCGACAGCACGAGCGTCGACATGAATGGCAGCGGATACTCGCGGCCGAAAATACGCAGCGTGACGTCGCCGGGCAGCCGTCCGATGCCGAGCTTTTTGAGCCAAGGCTGCGCACTGGAGAGAATCGCGACAGCGATGAAGGTGGTGAGGAACCAGCGGATCATGGTCGCGTGGCGTGAGCGTCAGAGAGTGTGGCTGCGGTCACCGCGCACGAATGCCGCGATGGTCTCGTCGATGCCGCGCGAAAACGCGATCACCTTGAATAGCTCGCCCATCTCCGCTTCGGAAACGAGTTTCTGCACCGCGTTCGCGGCGGGCAGGAAGCGCTGCGGGTCGCGCGGATCGATTTCGCCGAGCACTTCGGTAATGCCCGCGTTCATCAGAAAGCGCGCCTGCGTGGTGTAGCCAAGCAGATCCGCGCCCGCTTCGACGCCGGCTTCCGCGATGCCCGTGAATTCAACGTGCGCGGTGATGTCCTGCAAGCCGGGATACAGGAACGGGTCGCCGTGCGCACGGTGTCGGTAGTGGCACATCAGCGTGCCTTGCGCGCGCTGCGCATGGTAGTACTCGTGGCGCGGAAATCCATAGTCGATGAAGAACGCCGCGCCGCGCTGGAGCATCGCGCAAACCGTGCGCGTGAACGCGAGCGCGGCTTCGTGTGTTTCGGTCACGTAGTCTTCGCTGCCTTCCACACTCGCGAGCGCGCTCGCGGGCCAGTTGGCATCGCGTCCGGAATTCGCGGGCTGATCGGCGAAGGCGAGGGCGCCTTCTGCGCTTACGCTCACGCCGCGCTCATGCCACACCGCGTCCTTGCGCGCGAAGAGGCGCACCGGCATCGCGTCGAGCACTTCGTTGCCGATCACGACGCCTTCGAACTGCGCAGGCAGCGCGTCGAGCCATGTCACGCGATCGAGGAGCGCCGGCGCGAGCTGCGCAATTGTCTTGCGCTGGCGCTCACGCAGCTCGCCCGATAGATCGACGATTGCATAGGAGTCGAACGGCACATCTGCGGCGTCGAGTGCGAGCATCACGCCCGCCGCGAGGCGGCCCGTGCCGGCACCGAATTCCATCAGGCGGTGCGTGCCGCTGGCGGCGAGCGCTTCGCCCACGGCGCGCGCGAGCGTCGCGGCAAAGAGCGGCGACAGTTCGGGCGCGGTCACGAAGTCGCTGCCGTCGTCGGCGAAGAGGCCGAACTTGCGTGCTCCGCCGCTGTAGTAACCGAGTCCCGGCGCGTAAAGCGCGCGCTCCATGTAGCGGTCGAACGGGAGCCACCCGCCCGCCGCCGCGATCTCGGCGCGCAGCGTGGCCGCGAGCGCCTCGGACTGCGCGAGCGCGATCGCCTCGGGAACAGGTAAACTATCGGGTTCGTGAGCTTTCGGATTCATCCCGGCATTGTAAATGAGCGCAACTCCCGGCATCCGCCCGGCCGACGCCGACATGAGCGCATCCGGCGAAGGATCGCGCCCCGATTCTGAGACCCAGGCGCCCGTCGTGCTGGTGACGGGCGGAGCGCGCCGCATTGGCCGCGAGCTGTCGCTCGGCTTTGCCGCGCGCGGCTGGGACGTCGCGGTGCATTACGGCGAGTCGCGCGAGGCCGCCGACGAAGTCGTCGCGCAAATCGCGGCGCTGGGCCGCAGGGCCGTGGCGCTGCACGCCGACCTCGGCAACGAAGCCCAGGTGGCGCGGCTCGTGCCGGACTGCGCCGCGGCGCTCGGTCGTCCTGCGTGCGTGCTCAACAATGCGTCGCGCTTCGACGAGGACACCGCGCGGGATGTGGGCTACACGAAGCTGCTGCAGCTCATGGCGATCAACGTGGGCGCGCCGCTCGTGCTGGCGCGCATGCTGTACGAGGCAACGCCCGAGGCAGCGGTGGATGACGAGACGCTGCGCACGTGTGTGATCAACGTGCTCGACCAGAAGCTGTACAACATGAATCCCGACTATCTGTCGTACACGCTGACGAAGGCCGCGTTGCAGAACGCCACGGTTGCGCTCGCTCAGGCGCTCGCGCCGAAGGTGCGTGTGGTCGGGCTCGCACCGGGCCTGACGCTGCAGTCGGGCGACCAGACGCCGGAGAGCTTCGCGGCCGCGCACCAGGTCACGCCGCTCAAGCGCGCGTCGCGGCCCGCGGATCTCGTGGAAGCCGCGCTGTATCTCGCGCGGGCTTCGGGCGTGACGGGCACGACGCTCGTCGTGGACGGCGGCCAGCACCTCGTGCCGCTGCCGCGCGACGTGATGTTTTTGACGGGCGGCTGAAGCCCAAACGTTGGTTGCACCAAGATTTGCAACTAAATGCATAGCCCGCTGCGCGCAGGACTGCGAGCCAGTGGTGCTAACGAAGACAAAGGAACGCAAGCCGCCGCGCACGAGCGGTTTTGCAGACCGGCTGAACGACCCGCCGGGCGCGCCGCGCCGGCATACGTGCGAAAGAACGCACGCTTTTATCGACTGGAACTGACATGTCCACCGTTTTGCTTCACCCCCGGCTCGCCGATTGCCGCCGGCTTTTCCTGCGCGACTACGAAGTGCACATCAACATCGGCGTGCACGACTTCGAAAAGCGCGGCGAACAACGCGTCGTCATCAACGTCGATCTGTTCGTGCCGCTCGCTTCGACCACGCCCAACGAGGACAAGCTCCGCGAAGTCGTCGATTACGACTTCATGCGCTCGACCGTCGCCGAGCGCGTGGGCCGTGGCCATATCCATCTGCAGGAGACGCTCTGCGACGATCTCGCCGCCGCGCTCCTATCGCACGAACTCGTGCGCGCGGTGCGCGTCTCGACCGAAAAGCCCGACGTTTATCCTGACTGCGACGCGGTGGGCGTCGAGGTCTTTCGCATCAAAGAGGACTGATTCATGAACGCCCCCGAAACGCTAAGCGTCGGCGAGGACGCCGCGACCGAAGAGACGGGCCGCCAGGTGCTCACGCGCCGCGAGCAGAAGGAAGCCTACGAGAACAACAAGCTGTTCAAGCGCATCGCGCGTCAGGTCGGCCAGGCGATCGGCGACTACAACATGATCGAGAACGGCGACAAGGTCATGGTCTGCCTGTCGGGCGGCAAGGACAGCTACGCGATGCTCGACGTGCTGCTGCGCCTGCGCGAGCGCGCGCCGATCGACTTCGACATCGTCGCGGTGAACCTCGACCAGAAGCAGCCGGGCTTTCCGGAGCACGTGCTGCCCGAGTACCTCGACAAGGTGGGCGTGCCGTACCACATCGAGAACCAGGACACGTACAGCATCGTCAAGCGTCTCGTGCCCGAGGGCAAGACCACGTGCTCGCTGTGCTCGCGCCTGCGCCGGGGCATTCTGTATCGCGTGGCGGGCGAACTGGGCGCGACCAAGATCGCGCTCGGCCATCATCGCGACGACATTCTTCAGACGCTGCTGCTGAACCTGTTCTACGGCGGCAAGTTGAAGGGCATGCCGCCCAAGCTGCAATCGGACGACGGCAAGAACGTCGTGATCCGGCCGCTCGCGTACGTGAAGGAAACCGATCTCGAGAAGTACGCGGTGCTGCGCGAATTCCCGATCATTCCGTGCACCCTGTGCGGCAGCCAGCCGAACCTGAAACGCGCGGAGATGAAGGCGCTGATCCGCGAGTGGGACAAGCGTTTCCCGGGCCGCGTGGAGAACATGTTCAACGCGCTCGGCAACGTCGTGCCCTCGCACCTCATGGACGCGAACCTGTTCAACTTCGCGGACCTGCGCGCGACGGGTGTGGCCGATGCGGCCGGCGATATCGCATTCGACGAGGAGCCGTGCTCCACCGACCCGGCGCCCGCGGAAGGCACGGCGATCAAGTTCACGCCGTTCGACGATCTTTAAGCCGCGCGTTTCAAGCCGGCACTGCGGTTTGTCTTAAACGCTCCGACCCCGAATCGGAGCGTTTTTCATTTCGGGCCGATGTCCCGAAAAGCAGTTGTAAAACAGTGTTTATCGGGGCACGAGAGCCGGTCTGGCCGGCGTGTCGGGGATATCCCGCATGCTAAAATCAGCCGCTTCATTCCTCATCCAGTCACTGATGCAATGAACATCGTGATCCTCGCGGCAGGCATGGGCAAACGCATGCACTCCGCGCTGCCGAAAGTGCTCCATCCGCTCGCCGGCAAGCCGCTCCTCTCGCACGTTATCGATACTGCCCGCACGCTTTCGCCCACCCGGCTCGTCGTCGTGGTCGGCCATGGCGGCGAAGCCGTGCGCGAAGCCGTTGGCGCGCCCGACGTCCAGTTCGCGCTGCAGGCGCAGCAACTCGGCACGGGCCACGCGCTCGCGCAGGCGCTGCCGCTGCTCGACGCGAACGTGCCCACGCTCGTGCTCTACGGCGATGTGCCGCTCACGCGCGCGTCCACGCTCAAGCGTCTTGTCGAGACCGCCGGCCCGAACGGCTACGGCATCCTCACCGTCACGCTCGACGACCCGACCGGTTATGGCCGCATCGTGCGCGACGCTGCCGGCAAGGTCGAGCGCATCGTCGAGCAGAAGGACGCCAACGAAGCCCAGCGCAAGATCGCCGAGATCAATACCGGCATCGTCGTGACACCTACCGCGCCGCTCGCGCTCTGGCTTGCGGCGCTCGGGAACGACAACGCGCAGGGCGAGCATTACCTCACCGATGTCGTGGAAGCCGCGATCGCAGCCGGTCATCCGGCCGTGACCGCGCAGCCCGACGACGAATGGGAAACGCTCGGCGTGAACAGCAAGCAGCAGCTTGCCGAACTCGAGCGCGTGCATCAGCGCACGGTGGCCGAGGCGCTGCTCGTGGCGGGTGTCACGCTCGCGGACCCGGCGCGCATCGACGTGCGCGGCTCGCTCACGTGTGGGCGCGACGTGTTCATCGACGTGAACTGCGTGTTCGAAGGCGAGGTGACGCTGGCGGACAACGTGAGCGTGGGCCCGAACTGCGTGATTCGCAGCGCGTCGATCGGTGCGGGCACGCGCGTGGACGCTTACACGCATATCGAAAACGCAGCGGTTGGCGCGAACGCGGTGCTTGGACCGTATGCGCGACTGCGCCCGGGCGCCAGACTCGCCGACGACGTGCACGTGGGCAACTTCGTCGAGGTGAAGAACGCGAACATCGGCACGGGCTCGAAGGCGAATCACCTGAGCTACGTAGGCGACGCCGACGTGGGCGCGGGCGTGAACATCGGCGCGGGCACCATCACCTGCAATTACGACGGCGCGAACAAGCACCGCACGATCATCGAGGACAACGTGTTCGTGGGTTCGGATACGCAACTCGTCGCTCCCGTGCGCGTGGGCCGCGGCGTGACCATCGCGGCGGGTACGACGGTGTGGAAGGACGTGCCTGAAGCCACGCTCGTACTCAACGAGAAAACGCAGATCGCGAAAACCGGCTACGTTCGCCCGGTCAAGAAAAAGAACTGAACGGTTCAAACCCGGCGCCGCTCGCGTGAAAACGCGCGGCGCCCACGCCTCTCATTGCAAAGGATCGAATTCATGTGCGGCATCGTCGGCGCGGTTGCGCAACGTAACATCGTTCCCGTCCTGATCGAAGGACTGCGGCGCCTCGAATATCGCGGCTACGACTCGTGCGGCGTGGCCGTCGTGACGGCCGACGGCCCGCAGCGTGTGCGCAGCGTCGCTCGCGTAGCCGAGCTCGATGAGCAGGTCCGCGAGGCGCACTTCGAAGGCGTGACCGGCATCGCGCATACGCGCTGGGCGACGCACGGCGCGCCCACGGTGAACAACGCGCACCCGATCTTCTCGCGCGACACGCTCGCGATCGTGCACAACGGCATCATCGAGAACTACGAGTCGCTGCGCGAAATGTTGCGCGCGAAGGGCTACGAGTTCGTTTCGCAGACCGACACCGAAGTCATCGCCCATTTGATCCACAGCCTTTATCAAGGCGACCTGTTCGCCGCCGTGCGCACGGCCGTGCAGCAGCTCGCGGGCGCGTATGCGATCGGCGTGGTGCACAAGAGCCAGCCGCATACGGTGGTCGGTGCGCGCGCGGGTTCGCCGCTCGTGGTGGGCTATGGCAAGGGCGAGAACTTCATCGCGTCGGATGGGCTCGCCATCGCGGGCAGCGCCGAGCACATCAGTTATCTGGAAGAAGGCGATGTGTGCGAGATCACGCTTGAAGGCGTGCGCATTGCCGATCGCGCGGGCAACATCGTGACGCGCGAAGTGCGCGACGTGCAGGCCTACGGCGCATACGGCGGCGCGGTCGATCTCGGCCCGTATCGCCACTACATGCAGAAGGAAATCTTCGAGCAGCCGCGCGCGATCTCGGACACGATTCCCGCCACCGACACGTTCACGCCCGAGCTTTTCGGCGACAACGCGCTCGAGGTGTTCAAGGGTATCGACAGCATCCTGATTCTCGCGTGCGGCACGAGCTATTACGCGGGCCTCACGGCGAAGTACTGGCTCGAGTCGGTGGCGAAGATCCGCACCGATGTCGAGATCGCGAGCGAATACCGCTATCGCGAGTCGGTGCCGAATCCGCGCGCGCTCGTCGTGACGATCTCGCAGTCGGGCGAGACCGCCGACACGCTCGCCGCGCTCAAGCATGCGCAGTCGCTCGGCATGGAGCACACGCTCGCCGTGTGCAACGTGGCGACGAGCGCGATGGTGCGCCTCACCGAACTCAAATTCCTCACGCACGCGGGGCGCGAGATTGGCGTGGCATCGACGAAGGCGTTCACCACGCAGCTCGTTGGCCTCTTCATTCTCGCGGTCACGCTCGGCAAGCTGCGCGGTCATGTGAATGCAGAGCAGGAAGCCGCGTACCTGAAACTGCTGCGTCACCTGCCGGCCGCGCTCAACGGCGTGCTCGCGCTGGAGCCGCAGATCATCGCGTGGGCGGAAGAGTTCGCGCGCAAGGAAAACGCGCTTTTCCTCGGGCGCGGGCTGCATTATCCGATCGCGCTCGAAGGCGCGCTCAAGCTCAAGGAAATCTCCTACATCCACGCCGAGGCTTATCCGGCAGGCGAGCTCAAGCACGGACCGCTTGCGCTCGTAACCGAGGCGATGCCCGTGGTGACGGTGGCGCCCAACGACGCGCTGCTCGAAAAGCTCAAGTCGAACATGCAGGAAGTGCGCGCGCGCGGCGGCCAGCTGTACGTGTTCGCCGATGCCGATACGCATATCACGAGCGAAGACGGCATCCACGTGATTCGGATGCCGGAGCACTACGGGCTGCTTTCGCCGATCCTGCACGTCGTGCCGCTGCAACTGCTCGCGTATCACACGGCGTGCGTGCGCGGCACCGATGTGGACAAGCCGCGCAATCTTGCGAAATCGGTGACGGTGGAGTGAGTTTTTTCGCGCGCTGATCGTGCCTGTTGAAAAAGGGGATGCCGTAATGGCATCCCCTTTTTTATTTGTCGATCGCAGCAGGAGCCGTTGAGAGGCCGCTCAGGCGGCTGCTGCGGTTCGCAGTGTGGCCTCGGATGGTCTGACGCGCTGCGTCGCCCCTGAGGCCGCGCAGCGCGCTCGCTGGGACCGTGAGAGCGCATGGCCACTGCGAACCTCAGCCGAAACGCCGCTGTAAGGTCATAATGTCGCCGTTCGATCAAGGAGGCGAAAGTGGCAAACGTGGCGCAATCCCGGCAACCGGGGCAGTCCGGCAGACTACCCCGCCTGTTCGTGTTTTCCGGTGCGGGCCTCTCTGCGGAGAGCGGCATTTCGACCTTCCGCACCGGCGACGGCATCTGGTCCCACGCGAGCATCGACGAGGTCTGCAACTACCTCACGTGGCGCCGCAACCGGCCCGCGGTTTTCCGCTTCTACAATCAGCGCATCGCCGAATGCGGCGACGCGCGCCCGAACGCCGCCCATCAACTGCTTGCGAAGTGGCAGAACGCCTGGGGCACGGAGCGCGTGCATCTCATCACGCAGAACATCGACGACATGCTCGAGCAGGCCGGCGCGCGCCAGGTCACGCATCTGCACGGCGACATGATTTCGCTTCTGTGCACCGACTGCGACTATCGCTTCCCGGCCTCCGGCCGGGCACTCGATCCCCAGGCCGCCTGTCCGTCGTGCGGGCAGGTGGAGGGCGTGAAGCCCGGTGTGGTGTTCTTCAACGAGGCCGCGCCCGAGTACGAGACGCTCTGGCGCATTCAGAGCGACATGACGCCTGACGATCTCTTCATCGCTGTGGGGACGGCGTTCGAGGTGATCCCGCCCGAGCGGCTTCTGCCCCCCGAGCGTTGCGGGCATTACGCGCGCAATTTCCTCGTCGATCCGGTGCCGCGGCGCACGGAATGCTTCGGCGTCGTAGAGGCCAAGCCCGCGACCGTTGGTTTGCTCGATCTCGAACCGACTATCGAGCGGATGATGGCGGGCGGCTAGCGTCCATACTCACGCGCTGCATTCAGCAAGGGCGTGCCTCCTCGGGAGGTACGCCCTTTTTCATGTGCGCGTGCATCCGACAGTCGCCTTCTCCTTTTTCATCTCGTGTTGTCATGAAGTAGCGGCGCGACCCGCCGTGAGCACGCAGACGGGTCGCGTGTCACGATGTTCGCGCGCCCGATTCAAGACAAAGCACAACGACTTTGCACGAATGCGCAGCACGCGAGCGCAGCGAGCGTCGCGTGTATCCCATAGTCTTTTCAGTATTTATATTTATAAGTAGTAACAGTTAACAAGTCCTGGCATTAACTGTGGACAACAGGAAAATTACCTGACGGCTCATACCGATGCAAAACGGACAGCCATGCGGACAAAGCTTGTACGCGTTGCGAGCTCCTGGGATAACTTTTCAGACCGCAACGCCCGGCGCGTGGTTATCAAGAAGTGGTCCACAGGTCGTTCGCCGGGTCGTCCCCAGGTTATCCAGAGGTGGGCGTGGATAACCTGGCCCGGGGCGGCGCAATCACGTGTTATCCACACGAAAAAAATGGCGCCGCTTAATAGCGACGCCATTCGTTAAAAGGAACTGCAGGGCGCGATATCAACGCCGAGAAATTGTGTCGCGCTTTACGCCGTTTCGGCTGGCTGCGCAGTTGCACGCTGCCGGGCGCGCAGTCGCGCTTGCCAGGCCGGCAGCAGTTGGCAGGCGAGCAAGCCTGCAAGCATGAGCGCGCAACCGGCGAGTGCGCGCGGCGTGAGCGTTTCGCCGAGTGCGGCCCAGCCCGCGAGCGCGGCGAACACGCCTTCCATGCTGAAGATCACGGCGGCGTGCGCGGGCGCGGCGTCGCGCTGCGCGACGACCTGCAGCGTATAACCGATGCCCACCGAAAGCGCGCCGCCATAGAGGATGGTGGGCGCGGCGCGCACGATGTCGGCCGCACGCAGAGGTTCGCACGCGAGCCCGATTGCGAGGCAGACCACGCCGCAGGCGACGAACTGAACGATCGAGAGGGCGAGCGGGTCGTGGCGTGGCGCGTAGTGGCCCACGAGCATGACCTGGATCGAAATCACGAGCGCGCAGCCGAGCTGGAACCAGTCGCCGTACATCACCGCAAAGTGCTCGTTGATGCTGAGGAAGTAGAGCCCAACCGCAGCGAGCGCAGCGCCGACCCATGTGCCGATTCCCGTGCGATGGCGCAGCAGCACGCCGAGCATCGGCACGATCACGACATAGAGCGAACTGATGAAGCCGGCGTTGGCGATTTTCGTGTAGCCGAGCCCGATCTGCTGAAGCGAGATAGCGACGGCCAGCACGAGGCCGAGCACGGTGCCCGAGCGCAGCAGCGCGCCGTTGAATAGCGCGGGGGCCGCCGCGTTGCCGCTGCCCGCTGCACGGCGCCCACTGGTGCGGCCGCGTACCAGCAAGAAGCAGGAGACGACGCCGGCGCCCAGCAGGAAGCGCAGGCCGGTGAACAGGAACGGGCCGATGGCGTCGAGGCTCAGTCGCTGGGCGACGAATGCCGAGCCCCAGATGAGGGCGGCGGTCAGCATCAACAGATTGGCGCGCAGGTGGCGGCTGGTGGCGGATTGCAAGCGGAGATCTCTTTTCGCGGGAAACGGGCGCGACAGCGTTTTCGACGGTTGGCGCGCGTGGCGCGCGCTGTCCTGTTGCGCAAGGGGCGGCTTGCCCTTTTTTCGCGATTGCAGCTGAACCGGGCGATAATCTGGCCCGAATTCACTCGGGGTAGGCCGATTCAGCGTATTACGTGAAAAGACAACGAACTTCCGGAAAACGAACGCGTAAATGACGATCGTATCCGAATTGAAAGGGAATTGTCTCCCGGAAAATACACCCGGCCATTTGCGGATGACAAACGCCCTACGCTGCGTAATACTGCTTCGCGCGAAACGCCCGCTCAGATCGGCAAGCGGATCGTTTCGCGGTTTCACGCTGTTCTAATTCACAACGTGCCGGTCATTATTTGTCAGGTTTGGGGAACAACAGATGAAAAAGATTCTCGCCTCGCTCGTCGCAGCATCCGCAGCACTGATTTCGGTTCAGGCATTCGCACAAGACGCTTCGGCACCGGCAGCAACCGCACCGGCAGCCAGCGCACCGGCCAAGGCCAAGAAGCAACACAAGCAACTCAAGCACCACGGCAAGCGCGCCGCTGTGTCGGAAGGCGCATCGGCCGCCGGCACGTCGGACAAGGGCCAAGCTAACTAAAGCGCCCTTCAGCCGTAAAAAAGCCAGAGCGTCTGCTCTGGCTTTTTTTTTACGCGCTCGCCGCGGGTGAACGTTCAGGACGCGTCGCCCGCGAGCCCGGCTTCCAGCAATTCGGCGAGCAGGCCGTTCACGCCGCCCGGATGGCCCTCGGCCCGAGTCTTCAACTTCTCGACGAGATCGGCGTTGAGCTTGCACGCGAACGGCACGAGCCCTTGTGCCTGGTCCAGCTTGCGCTGTTCGCGGCGGTCCAGTGCCGGCTGCGCCGAACTCTTGCCGAAGCGGTCGGGCCCGCTCTTGTTCGTCGCTTGCATCAGTTTCAGCGCCTTGTTCTTTTCAAGGTCGGTTTTCTTCATGGTCATATGTCGTGCTCCGGTGTTGGGCGGTGGCGCGCATTGTACGCAAACGCCTGCGTGCGTCCATCGCGGCTAGTGCCGCTTGAGCGCCTTTTTGCCGCATCGCGTAGCCGTGAATACCACTACGCGTCGTCGCTGTGATCCGGCCCTTCGTGGCTGTTGCGCCGGTCGTGCGCGTTGTGCCCGTTGTGTGCCGCGTGGGCTTCGTCCGTGGGGCGCGTGAGGCTGTCAATCAGCGTGCGCATGCGCTGCCAATGCGAGCCTTCCCAGAACACCCGCTGGCAGACGTCGCAGGTCACGAAGCGCGTCTGCCGGTCGTAGACGCCGGCGGGCACGCGCTCGCGGACCGCGGCGCGCTCGATGGGCCGCAGTGGTGCGTTGCACATGAGGCACAGCCGGAACGGCCGCGCGCTTGCCGCAAGATCGAGCCGCTCGAAAATCTCATGGACCTGGGCGCGCGGCTTGAGCGCGCGCACGTAGCAGCCATGCGTGATGCTGCGCCGCTTGAGCAGTTCGCGGTCGCGCGTGAGCACGATGCGATGCTCGGCGGCGGCGAGCGCTTCGATCTCGTCGTCGGGGAAGTGGTTGTCGTAGAGCGTATCGAAACCGGCCAGCCGCAGGAGTTGCGCCAGGCCGCCAAGATGTGCGTCGGCGACAAAGCGCAGTTCGCGCAGCGGCGCGTCGCGCACGCGCAGCAGCGGCCGGATGTCCAGCGCTTCGAACTTCGGGTAGACGGCTACGCGGTCGCCGTCCGCGAGCGGATGGTCGAATCCGACCGATTCGTCATTCACGAGGATCAATTCGACTTCCGTATGCGGCACGCCGAGCGCTTCGATCATGTGTTTCGCCGTGGCGTCGCGCGCGCAGGCACAACTGAACGCACGCTGGCGCAGCGGCCGCGCAAGGAAGTCGTTCAGCTCCTCGTAAAAGCGAAAGGTGGCGGTGACCATGCAAAGCAGTATCGCACCGCCCGCCGGAGCGCGTGCGTGCGTTCGCGCGGCGTGAGAGGCCGCCTGCAGCGCGGCCCGCCTTGTGCTGTACTGCACCTTTCCCGGGGTTTCCCCTCGTTTTTCATGGAAGGAGCAGGCGATGGACATCGGATTTATCGGTCTTGGCGAAATGGGCGGTGCGATGGTCGGCAATCTGCTGAAGGCCGGCCACACGGTGCGAGTGTGGAACCGCACGGCTGCGAAGGCGCAGCCGCTTGCCGACGCGGGCGCGCGCATCGTCGGCAGGCCGGGCGAGGCCTTCGCGGGCGACGCCGTGCTCTCGATGCTCGCCGACGACGCCGCGCTGCGCGAGGTCATTGACGCGCCGCTGCTCGATCACGCACAGCCAGGCCTCGTGCACGTGAACATGGCGACCATTTCCGTCGAACTGGCCGAAGCGCTGGCGCAGGCGCATGCCGCGCGCGGATTGCACTACGTGGCGGCGCCGGTGCTCGGGCGCCCGGACGCCGCGCAGGCGGCGAAACTCACGATCATGGCGGCAGGGGCGACCGAGGCGATCGACCGCGTACAGCCGCTTTTCGACGTGATCGGCCAGAAGACGTGGCGCGTCGGCGCAGTACCGCAGCAGGCGAACGTGATGAAACTCGCCGCGAACTTCATGCTGGCTTCGGCCGTCGAGTCGCTCGGCGAGGCGGCGGCGCTGCTCGACGGCTATGGCGTCGCGATGCGCGACTTCCTCGACGTCGTGACAGCCGGTCCGTTTCCGGGCCCGGTGTATGCGGGCTATGGCGGCATGATCGCGCAGCGGCGCTACGAGCCCGCGCTCTTCAAGGCGCGCCTCGGCCTGAAGGACGTGCGGCTCGCACTGGCCGCCGCCGCTGCCGCCGCGACGCCGATGCCGCTCGCGAGTGTGCTGCACGACAGTCTGCTCGAAGCCGTGGCGCACGGCGACGGCGACCGCGACTTCGCCGTGCTCGGCAAGGTGGCTGCGCGGCGCGCGGGCCGTGGCTGAATACCGGGGCGCAATGAGGCTCGGCGAACGTTCGCGGCCGTTTTGCGATCAAAATCTTCAGACGACCGCTCGGTGACGCACAAAGACCTGGCGGGCGGCTAAGCACAATGTGGCGCATCTCGACGGACGGCGGCCGGGTTTGCGGCGCCGCCCGCGATGTGGGGACGGGGAACCGATGACGACGACAGGGCGCGCACCGGATCGAACGAGAGATCTGACTGCGTGGCCAATTTCAGGGTAGGAGAACGGCGGATGGAGACGCGCATCCTGATCGCCGACAACGACGAGAAGTCGCTCGACGGGCTCAGCACCTTGCTGACCGATCTTGGCTACGGCGTATCTGTGGCTCGCACGCTCGACGAGGCGCTCGATCTTGCCGCGCGCGGCGCGCACGACGTGGCAATCATGGCGCTTACGCTTGCGCAGGACGAGCCCGGAACGATCGTGCGGCAATTGCGCGCGGTTAGCGGTGCGCGCGCTCCGCTCCTGATCGCGCTCGGCGGCTGGGGCGAGTCGCGCCACCGAGACGAGGCGCTCGCGGCGGGCTTCGACGTGCATCTTGTGCGGCCTGTGGGACTCGATCAGTTGATGTTCATCCTGTCTATGACGGGACAATGACAGGTGTGTTGTTGTAGCGCAACATTCAGGGTGCGCACTACTTTACATGTTGCATTGCATCACGCTAGTCGATATACTGGCTCTTGTCTCCTCCATGTCTCCTCTGATATGGATTCAGCCCGCCAAACATTGGCGGGCTTTTTTTCGTCTGCACGTTTTGCGCCGGCGCAAAGCATCGGACATAAAAAAACCGGCTCAGCGAGCCGGTTTTTTGTTTGCGCTGCAAACCGCGCATGCTTCAGGCATGCAGGCCGGTATTCTCGTCCGCGCCAATTGCGAGATTCATGCACTGGATCGCCGCGCCCGATGCGCCCTTGCCGAGATTGTCGAGGCGCGCAACGGTGACGAACTGCTCGTCGTTGCCGAACACGAACAGGTCCACGCGGTTCGTGTCGTTGTTCGCCTGAACGTCGAACATACCGGCGTCGAGGTTTTCATCGGCGTTGAAGGGCGCGACGCGCACGAATTGCTCGCCCGCGTAGTACTCGGCGAACAGCGCCTGCACGTCCTGCGGCTTTGCGCCGCGCGTGAGCTGCTTCGGTGAAAAATAGGTCGTGACCGCGAGACCCTTGTAGAACGGTCCTACGATCGGCGTGAACACCGGCGCCGACTTCAGGCCGCCATGCACCGCCATTTCCGGCAGATGCTTGTGCGTGAGGCCGAGTGCGTAGGGGCGCGGGCTCGCGAGTTTCGCGTTGCCGCCCGCTTCGTACTCCGCAATCATTTTCTTGCCGCCGCCGCTGTAGCCTGTGAGCGAGTAGCTGTGCGCGGCGAATTCCGGCGCGACGAGCCTGGCTTCGACGAGCGGGCGCATGGCGAGGATGAACGCCGAAGCGTGGCAGCCGGGCACCGCGATGCGCTTCGATTTGCGCACCTTGTCGCGCTGGGCTTTGGTCAGTTCGGGCAGGCCGTACGCCCAGTCGGCCTGGGTGCGAAACGCCGTGCTCGCGTCGATGAGGACGGTTCGGTCGTTTTCCACGAGCGAGGCCGACTCGCGCGAGGCGACGTCGGGCAGGCACAGGAACGTCACGTCCGAAGCATTGATGAGACGGCGGCGTTCCTCGACGTCCTTGCGCTTTGCATCGTCGATACGCAGGATCTCGACGTCGGTGCGCGGCGACAGGTATTCAAAAATCTTCAGGCCGGTCGTGCCTTCCTGTCCGTCGACAAAAACTTTCGTGCTCATCTCAGTCTCTCTGAACGCGGTGGGGATTGCGGGGCGCCATCACCCAGGGCGGCGCTGGAACGGTATTTTAAGACGTCATGCCGACGCACGTGTGAACGCGCCTGGAAAAAAACCGGGGCTTACCCCTAAGGCAGCGGGTCAGTCGCTCCCGGTCAGCGGCCATACGTCACAGTGATTTGCGCGCTTCCGAGCGTCGAGCCGCTGATCTCGCGATCGAACAGCGCCGCGGGGCGGCCTTGCGCGAGCGGGAGCGTGTCGACGTTTAACGCATAGACGGTGATGACGTAGCGATGGGGATTCCCCGGCGGCGGGCACGGTCCCCCATAGCCGTCGATGTTGAAGTCGTTGCGTGCTTCGATCGCGCCGAGCTTGCGCAGCGCGCCCGAAGCGCTGGCGTTCTCCGGCAGGCTCTTCACGCTTGCGGGAATATTTGCAACTGCCCAGTGCCACCAGCCGCGCGCAGGCGCGTCGCGATCGAAGATCGTAATGGCAAAACTGCGCGTAGTGGCAGGAGCATTGCGCCAGGTCAAACTTGGCGATTGGTTCGGCCCCTTGCAGCCTGCATCGTTGAAAATCTGGCGTGATCCGATTTTTCCGCCGTCACTGAAATCGGCGCTCGATACTGTGAAATTTTCGCCTGCGTAGGCTAGGTTGACGGTCGTCACGACGCTCGCCATGGCGAGCCACGTGAATACGCTTGCACGACGCGTGCAACCTGGATCAAAGTCATATGGAGTACGCATCAGCGAGTTCTCCTGTATGTTTGTGAAATTCGGGCCACGTAGTCCTGAAGGAAAGGTTTGATTTGTTCCCTAGTCCGAATTTGATCCAATATAGCGGTATTAAGCGAGCGAGCTTTCGCTTGCGCGCGTACAGAATGAGCGGGAGGATTCCGCTATAGTCGTACATTCTCCTGCTTGGGCACGTGAAGCCGTCGGGCGCCAGAAACAAGAAGCGAAATATGGGATGGCCCCGCGCCGGAGAGAGAAGCAGGTTTGCCTACAGGGAGGGGTAATGCAGCAACCAATCAGGGTCGTAGTCGCCGACGATCATCCGGTGATCTTGTTTGGTGCGGAACATGCACTACTCAATTTTCCAGGGATCCAGGTCGTTGGCCGTGCTCGCCAGTCCACGGAACTCGTCAAGGCGTTGCAAACGGTTCCCTGCGACGTGCTGGTCACTGATCTCGCCATGCCGGGCGGCCAGTACGGCGACGGTTTGCCGCTCATCGGCTATCTGCGGCGCAACTTTCCGAACGTTCCCATCGTCGTCCTGACGATGCTCGAAAATGCCGCACTGCTCAAACGTCTGAGCGAGCTTGGCGTGATCTCGGTGGTGCACAAGTCCGACGATCTGAGCCACATCGGCCTCGCGGTACAGCATGTGAGTCGCAATCTCGAATATATGAGCCCCCAGGTGAAGGTTGCGCTCGATCAATTGCGCATCAACAGCGGCGGGAAAACCGACGAAGTGATCCTCTCAAAGCGAGAACTCGAAGTCGTGCGACTCTTCGTTTCGGGAATGACCATTAAGGAAATATCCGAGAAACTGAGTCGAAGTATTAAGACCATCAGTACTCAAAAGAACACGGCGATGCGCAAGCTCGGACTCGATCGTGACTCCGAACTTTTCCAGTACGCGCAGAGCAATGGCTTGCTCAATCTCTCTTCGCACGCGCCCGATGTGCCAGACGAGGGCGGTGGGGCACAAACGGCGCATTAAGCCCGCTGCTGTGCGCCGGCCAGAAAAAAAGGCCATCTGCCGAGGAGGCAGATGGCCTTTTCGCTATGCGATCGCGCTTGTACGGCTTGTGCGCTTACTGCGGTGCCGAGGTCGCGCCGCCGTGCGCAGCGGACCACTCAGCCGGTGCGTGCAGGAATTTCTCGACTTCGTCGAGCGTCTTCGTTTCGAAGTAGCCCGATTCCTTGGCGACGCGCAGCACGTCCCACCACGTGGCGAGTGCGTGCAGGTCGACGTCGATGTCCTTCAGGACCGAGACGCTTTCCTTGAAGATGTTGTAGTGGAACAGCACGAAGCAGTGGTTCACCTGCGCGCCGGCCGTGCGCAGCGCGTTGATGAAGTTGATCTTGCTGCGGCTGTCGGTGGTCAGGTCTTCGACGAGCAGCACGCGCTGGCCTTCGGTGAGCAGACCCTCGATCTGCGCGTTGCGGCCGAAACCCTTCGGCTTCTTGCGCACGTACTGCATGGGCACCATCAGGCGGTCGGAGAGCCATGCCGCGAACGGGATGCCCGCGGTTTCGCCGCCGGCGACGGCGTCGATCTGCTCGTAGCCGACGTCGCGCAAGATCGTGGCTTCGGCCATTTCCATCAGGCCGCGGCGCACGCGCGGATAGGAGATCAGCTTGCGGCAGTCGATATAGACCGGGCTCGCCCAGCCGGAAGTGAAGATGAAGGGCTTTTCGGCGTTGAAGTGCACGGCCTTCACTTCGAGCAGCATTTTCGCGGTTGCGTCCGAGATCGTCTGGCGATCGTAGCCTGTCATGGGCGAATCCTTGGATATGAGTGCGGGAGGGGTGGGCGCGTGGCCCAGTGGCGCTGGCACGGCGGGCTCGAAGCCTGGCTTCGGCGCCTGCGGTGCGCGGCCCGGGGGCGTCGATCGTCTGTCAACATCGATCAGGACGACTCGCTCAGTCCGGACGGCTTCTCATGCGCGCGTAGGCCGGTATTTTACCCGACTTGACGATTGCCGACGAGTCGCGACGGCAACCGGCGACGGCTATGTGGGGCGCGAACGCCGGTGGTGCCGCTGTGTACGTTGTCGTGCGCGCGGTTTGCAGCGCGGTTGTGACGGCCCGGCCACGCCCTTTAGACTCACGCCGGTTTGCGTTTCCCGTCAGCGCACGTTTCTCAGGATTGCCCACATGACCGCCGTTTCTCCGCCCGCCTCCGCCACCACCCCGAGCGGCCACGCCCTGCGTGCGCTCGTCGCTTCGGTGCTCGGCTACGCCATGGACGGCTTCGATCTGCTGATGCTCGGCTTCATGCTGCCCGCGATCAGCGCCGATTTGCATCTCTCCGGCGCGCAGGCGGGCGCGCTCGTCACGTGGACGCTCATCGGCGCGGTGGTGGGCGGCATCGTCTTCGGGCTCTTGAGCGACCGCTACGGGCGCGTGCGCGTGCTCACGTGGACCATCCTGCTGTTCGCCGTCTTCACCGGGATGTGCGCCCTGGCGCGCGGTTATGGCGACTTGCTCGTCTACCGGACGATCGCGGGCATCGGACTGGGCGGCGAATTCGGCATCGGCATGGCGCTCGTTGCCGAGGCGTGGCCCGCGCAACTGCGCGCGCGGGCGTCGTCGTATGTCGGGCTCGGCTGGCAACTGGGCGTGCTGGCCGCGGCGCTGCTCACGCCGCTGCTGCTTCCGCTGATCGGCTGGCGCGGTATGTTCGCCATCGGGCTGCTGCCGGCGGTCGTTTCGTTCGTGGTGCGACGGCGCGTGGAAGAGCCCGAGCTTTTCGTCGCGCATGCGCAGCGCGTGGCCGTCGCGGCCAAGGCGGAGCGCCCGCGCGCGCTGCGCATGCTCGTGGCCGATGCGCGCACCGCACGCGCGAGCCTGGGCGTCGCCGTGCTGTGCTCGGTGCAGAACTTCGGCTACTACGGGCTGATGATCTGGTTGCCCGCCTACCTCTCGAAGTCCTTCGGCTATTCGCTCACCAAGTCGGGCCTCTGGACTGCCGCGACGGTTGCCGGCATGGCGCTCGGCATCTGGCTTTTCGGCATCGCGGCCGACCGGTTCGGCCGCCGGCCCGCCTTTCTGTTCTATCAAGCCGGCGCCGTGGTCATGGTGTTCGTCTACGCGCAGCTTTCCACGCCGTTTGCGCTGCTGATTGGCGGCGCGGCGATGGGCGTGTTCGTCAACGGCATGATCGGCGGCTATGGCGCGCTCATTTCCGAGCTGTACCCGACCGCCGCGCGCGCCACCGCGCAGAACGTGCTGTTCAACATCGGCCGCGCCGTGGGCGGCTTTGGGCCGCTCGCCGTGGGCGCATTGGCCGCGCGCTACTCCTTCACGGTGGCGCTCGGCATGCTCGCCGCCATCTACGTGCTCGATATCGTCGCGACCCTCTTCCTGATTCCCGAACGGCGCGGCGCGGCGCTCGAATGAGCACGGCGCATCGGTAAGACGAAAGCGCGCTGCGCGCGGCCGCATGATCGGCCCTGCGAATTCCCGGTATCAGTCTTTGACCCACGTGGACGCGAACGGCGCCAGGTGTACACTAATCGGCCCTGCTGGAACGCTCGTGCCGCGCGGACCGGCGGGCCTACGACCATAAAAGATTCTCTCTCTCACGTCTCTCACGTCCAGGCAGGCCTGAAAATGGATGAACAACTGAAGCAAAGCGCGCTCGCGTATCACCAGAATCCGAAGCCCGGCAAGATCTCGGTCACGCCGACCAAACCGCTCTCGAACCAGCTCGATCTTTCGCTCGCTTACTCGCCCGGTGTGGCCGCCGCTTGCGAGGCGATCCACGCCGACCCGCTCGATGCGCAGAAGTACACCTCGCGCGCCAATCTCGTCGGCGTCGTGACGAACGGCACGGCCGTGCTCGGCCTCGGCAACATCGGCCCGCTCGCGGCCAAGCCGGTGATGGAAGGCAAGGGCTGCCTCTTCAAGAAGTTCGCAGGCATCGACGTGTTCGACATCGAACTCGACGAACTGGACCCGGACAAGCTGGTCGACGCCATCGCCATGCTCGAGCCGACGCTGGGCGGCATCAACCTCGAAGACATCAAGGCGCCCGAGTGCTTCTACATTGAGCAGAAGTTGCGCGAGCGCATGAAGATTCCCGTTTTCCACGATGATCAGCACGGCACGGCCATCATCGCGTCCGCTGCGATCCTCAATGGCCTGAAGGTCGTGGGCAAGGATCTCGGCAGCGTGAAGCTCGTGTGCTCGGGCGCGGGCGCGGCGGCGATTGCGTGTCTGGACCTGCTCGTGAAGCTGGGTCTGAAGAAAGAGAACATCCTCGTCACCGACTCGAAGGGCGTGATCTACGAAGGCCGCGGTAGCCTCGACCCGTCGAAGGCGCGCTACGCAGCGAATACCGAAGCGCGCACGCTCGGTGACGCGATCAAGGCCGCGGACGTGTTCCTCGGCTGCTCGAGCGCGGGCGTGCTCAAGCCCGAGATGGTCAAGGAGATGGGCGACAAGCCGCTGATCCTCGCACTCGCGAACCCGGAGCCGGAAATCCGCCCGGAAGAAGCGAAGAAGGTGCGCCCGGACGCGATCATCGCCACGGGCCGTTCGGACTATCCGAACCAGGTCAACAACGTGCTGTGCTTCCCGTTCATCTTCCGTGGCGCGTTGGACGTGGGCGCGACGACCATCACGGAAGAGATGAAGCTCGCCTGCGTGCGCGCGATCGCGGAACTCGCCGAGGAAACCGATCAGGGCGACGAAGTGGCGAAGGCCTATGAAGGCCACACGCTCGAATTCGGCCCGGAATACCTGATTCCGAAGCCGTTCGACCCGCGCCTCATCATCAAGATCGCGCCGGCCGTGGCGCAGGCCGCGATGGATTCGGGCGTGGCCACGCGTCCGATCCAGGACATGGAAGCCTACCGCGAGCAGCTTGGCGCGACGGTCTACCGCTCGGGCATGGTGATGCGCCCCGTGTTCGCGGCGGCGAAGGCCAACTGCGCGCGCATTGTGTTCGCCGAGGGCGAAGACGAGCGCGTGCTGCGCGCCGCGCAGTTCGTGCTCAACGAGAAGATCGCGAGGCCGATCATCGTGGGCCGCCCTTCGGTCGTGGAAATGCGCCTGAAGAAGATGGGCTCGAAGCTGCGTCCGGGCACGGACTTCGAAATCGTCGATCCGGAAGACGACCCGCGCTTCCAGAAGAGCTGGCAGGCGTACCACGAACTCGGCGCGCGCCAGGGCATTACGCCTGACGTTGCGAAAGCTTCGGTGCGCAAGTTCAACACGCTGATCGGCGCGATTCTCGTGCATCTGGGCGACGCCGACGGCATGATCTGCGGCCTGCTCAACAGCTTCGACTATCACCTCAAGTTCGTCGATCAAGTGTTCGGCAAGGCCACGGAAGCTCAGAACTACGCGGCGATGAACCTGCTGATGCTGCCGGGCCGCAACATCTTCATCAGCGATACCTACGTGAACGAAGTGCCGAGCGCCGAACAGCTTGCCGACATGACGATCCTCGCCTCGCGCGAAATCGAGAAGTTCGGCATTACGCCGAAGGTGGCGCTGCTGTCGAGCTCGAACTTCGGCAGCGTGCGTTCGTCGACGGCGCAGCGCATGCAGGCCGCGCGTGAGCTGATCGCCGCGCGCGATCCGCAGCTCGAAGTGGACGGCGAAATGCACGGCGACGCGGCGCTCTCCGAGCTGATCCGCAAGCAGTCGTTCCCGGGCACCACGCTCACGGGCGAAGCGAACCTCCTGATCATGCCGAACGTGGAAGCGGCCAACATCGCCTACAACCTGCTGAAGGTGATTGGCGGCGAAGGCGTGACGGTGGGCCCGTTCCTGCTCGGCGCTTCGAAGCCGGTGCACATCCTCACGCCGGCTGCGACCGTGCGACGGATCATCAATATGACGGCGGTCGCTTCGGCCAACGCGAATGTGGCGAAGGCGGCAGCGAAGTAAGCGCGCCTTCGACAATCGCCTGATGTGAAAAGGGCGCTCCGTGTCGCGCGGAGCGCCCTTGGTTTTTACCGCGTCAAGAAAGCATCAAGCCGCGTGCCGAGCCGCGCCGTTTTCCGGCGAGCGCCACTTCGCAAGAAGCGTGGTCCACTTCGCGCGCGTGGCCTTGAGGTTGTTCTCCTTGATGTGGCCGTAGCCGCGAATTGCGTCGGGCAGGTTGGCGAGTTCCACTGCGAGCGGCAGATTCGCCTCGCTTAGTCCGCCGATCACCTCGCGCATCAGCGTCTCGTAGTCGCCGATCAATGCGCGTTCGTGGCGGCGTTCCTCCGTGCGGCCGAACGGATCGAGCGGGGTGCCGCGCAGGAACTTGAGCTTCGCGAGTATGCGCATGGCCGTGAGCATGCGCGGGCCGTACTGCTTCTTCAGTAGCTGGCCTTTGTCGTCGTGTTTCGCGAACGAGGGCGGCGCGAGATGGAAGTTCACCTTCCAGTCGCCTTCGAAGCTTGCCTTGATCTTCTCGATGAATGCCGGGTCCGCGTAGAGGCGCGCGACTTCGTACTCGTCCTTGTACGCCATCAGCTTGTGCAGGTTCTTCGCCACGGCTTCGGTGAGCGCAGACTGGCCGTCCACGTGTTCGAGCTTCGCTTCGGCCTGGCGCACGCTTTCGACGAATGTTCGATAGCGCCGCGCGTACGCTTCGTTCTGGTACGCGGCGAGATACTGCGCGCGCTTTTCGATGAGCGTGTCGAGCGCCTTGGGTGTGTGCAGCGAGACGATCTTCGCACCGGCGGCGGTTTCCAGGCCCGCGGCGTTCTGCTCGGGCAGCGGCCGCTTCACGAGTTGATCCACGGCCGCGCGATCGTGCGCCACGCGCCGGCCCCATTCGAACGCCGCGAGATTCTTCTCGACCTGCACCGCGTTCAACTCGATCGCGCGCACGAGCGACTCGTGCGTGAGCGGCAGCCAGCCCTTTTGCCACGCGTAACCGAGCACGAACGGATTCGTGTAGATCGCGTCGCCTAGCAGTGCCAGCGCGTAGCGGTTCGCATCGACGCTCGCGACGTTGTCCGTGCCCGCTGCGGCGCGTACGTCGGCTTCGGTGCTGGAGCCCGGGAACTGCCACTGCGGATTCTTGATGAACTCGGCGGTCGGCGTGGGCGCGCTGTTGAGCACGACGTGCGTCATGCCTTCCTGCATGCGCGAAACGCAGTCGTCGCCTGCCGTCACGATGGCGTCGCAGCCGATCACGAGGTTCGCCTCGCCCATGGCGATACGCGTGGCGTGGATGTCGTCCGGCCGGTTGGCGATCTGCACATGGCTCATCACCGCGCCGCCCTTTTGCGCGAGGCCGGTCACATCGAGCACGGTCACGCCTTTGGCTTCGAGGTGCGCGGCCATGCCGAGCAGCGCGCCGATCGTCACCACGCCAGTGCCGCCCACACCCGTCACGAGCACGCCGTAGGGACGCTCGATCACGGGCACGTCGGGCGTCGGCACGTCCGGCATCGCCTCGTTTGCCACGCTGCTCGTCTTCGGCTTGCGCAACTGGCCGCCTTCCACTGTCACGAAGCTCGGGCAGAAGCCCTTCAGACACGAGAAGTCCTTGTTGCAGGTGGACTGGTTGATCTGACGCTTCGTGCCGTATTCGGTGTCGAGCGGCTCGACGCTCAGGCAATTCGATTGCACCGAGCAGTCGCCGCAGCCTTCGCACACGGCTTCGTTGATGACCACGCGCTTTGCCGGGTCCGGATACGTGCCGCGTTTGCGGCGGCGGCGCTTTTCGGTGGCACAGGTCTGGTCGTAGATCAGGATCGTCGTGCCGGGAATCTCGCGCAACTCGCGCTGGATCGCGTCGAGCTGGTCGCGATGGTGAATCGTCACGCCCGGCGCGAGCTTCGTGGCGGGCTCACCTTCGTACTTCTCGGGTTCGTCGGTGACGATCGCGATCTTCGCCGCGCCTTCGGCGGCGACCTGATGCGTGATTTGCGGCACGGTGAGCGTGCCGTCGACAGGCTGTCCGCCCGTCATCGCCACCGCGTCGTTATAGAGAATCTTGTACGTGATGTTCGCCTTCGACGCGATCGCCGCGCGGATGGCGAGCAGCCCTGAGTGGAAGTAGGTGCCGTCGCCCAGGTTGGCGAACACGTGCTTGTCGTTCGTGAACGGCGCCTGGCCGACCCACGCCACGCCTTCGCCGCCCATCTGGCTGAAGGTGCTCGTGTTGCGGTCCATCCACACGGTCATGTAGTGGCAGCCGATGCCGGCCATGGCGCGCGAGCCCTCGGGCACGTTCGTCGATGTGTTGTGCGGGCAGCCGGAACAGAACCACGGCTTGCGCTCGACTTGCACACGCGGTTTCGCGAGCGCCTTTTCCTTCGCCTCGATCACAGTCGTGCGCGCCGCGATACGCGCGCGCACGTCGGAGGGCAATTCGAATTTTTCGAGCCGCGTGGAGATGGCTTTCGCGATGATCGCCGGCGAGAGCTCGTAGTGCGCGGGCAGGAGCCAGTTGCCCATCGGCACCGACCATTCGCCGCCGGCGCCGTCCTTCTCGTCGAACTTGCCGTACACGCGCGGACGCTGCGCATCGGGCCAGTTGTACAACTCTTCCTTGATCGCGTATTCGAGAATCTGACGCTTTTCCTCGACCACGAGAATCTCTTCGAGGCCGCGCGCGAAGGCGTGCGCGCCCTGCGCTTCGAGCGGCCACACGCAGCCCACCTTGTAGAGCCGGATGCCGATGCGCGAGCAGGTTTCGTCGTCGAGGCCCAGGTCGGTGAGCGCCTGGCGCACGTCGAGATATGCCTTGCCGCCTGTCATGATGCCAAAGCGCGCATGCGGCGAATCGATCTCGATGCGGTCGAGCTTGTTGGCGCGCACGTAGGCGAGCCCCGCGTACCACTTGTAGTCGAGCAGACGCGCTTCCTGTACGAGCGGCGGATCGGGCCAGCGAATGTTCAGGCCGCCATCGGGCATCGCGAAATCTTCGGGCAGGATGATGTTCGTGCGATGCGGGTCGATCTCGACGGAAGCCGACGATTCGACCACGTCGGTCACGCACTTCATCGCCACCCAGAGGCCCGAATAGCGGCTCATCGCCCAGCCGTGCAGGCCGAAATCGAGATATTCCTGCACGTTCGAGGGGAACAGCACCGGCAGACCGCACGCCTTGAAGATGTGCTCCGACTGGTGCGCGAGCGTGGACGATTTCGCCGCGTGGTCGTCGCCAGCGAGCACCAGGACGCCGCCGTGAGGCGAGGAGCCCGCGGAGTTGCCGTGCTTGAATACGTCGCCGCTGCGGTCGACGCCCGGGCCCTTGCCGTACCACATCGAAAACACGCCGTCGTATTTCGCGGACGGATAGAGGTTCACCTGCTGCGAGCCCCAAACGGCGGTCGCGGCGAGGTCTTCGTTCACACCTGGCTGAAATACGATTTGATGCGCGGCGAGATGCTGCTTCGCCTTCCAGAGGGACTGATCGAGACCGCCGAGCGGCGAGCCACGATAGCCTGAGATGAACCCCGCGGTATTGAGACCGGCGGCCTTGTCGCGCTCCTGCTGCAGCATTGGCAGGCGGACCAGCGCCTGGATGCCGCTCATGTACGCGCGACCGCGTTCGAGGGTGTATTTATCGTCGAGCGTGACGGAAGCGAGTGCGGCTTCCAGCGAAGCGCGCTGACCTGCGTCTAGCGGGGCATTCATTATCTGTCTTCCTCCATCCAACCAATCCGTTGTGGGATCGCCAGAACTTCAGGGCCTCGGCATCTTGTGAATGCTTTGGCCGGGGTCGCCATATTGGCCTTTTTTCTTTCGATAGTAGCACTCGGATAAACCCGCCGCTTCGAGGCCCGGAGCGTCGCGCCTTCAGGCCCGTGGCGCTGTGTCGCGCAAGCGGCCTGAAACTCCTGTGTAATAAAGGATGTATCGAATTCCTCGGAGGAGTAACAACGTGTAAAACTTGCACTACCCGGGAACCGGTCTTGAATATCCTGTCTAACTCCCTCACCTGTGCGAACCGCGCAGCTTCCCTGGCTGTTAACAGTTATTAAAAGGGGCACTACTGCGACAGGCAGTCTAAAAAAAGGAGTCCAGCATGAATAATCGACATATCCAGACCTTCCTGACGGTCTCGGCCGCGTTCTTTGCCATGAGCGCGCCGCTGCATTCCAACGCCAGCACGAAGAGCGGCGAGAGTGCGACGACCCGATGCGCCCAGTACACGCTGAGCATGAAGGCTGATACGAACGCCATGCCGGCCACGAAGGCCGAACGCAAATCCTGATGCCGCGCTGATCCGCGCAGCATTCCATTCACCTGAATGCGTCGCCGGGTGTGCGGCGGCGGATTCAAAAGTCAAAAAGGGCGAAGATCGCGTGATCTTCGCCCTTTTTGTTTGGCTTTAGCCTGATGCGTCAGGCTTTGTCCTGCACCACGCCGCGGCGGATCTGGTCGAGTTCGATCGACTCGAACAGCGCCTTGAAGTTGCCCTCGCCGAAGCCCTGGTTGCCCTTGCGCTGGATGATCTCGAAGAAGATCGGGCCGATCTGGTTCTCCGTGAAGATCTGCAGCAGCAGGTCTTCAGGCATACCGTCGATCAGGATCTTGCGCTTCTTCAGTTCTTCCAGCGGCTCGGTGTGGCCGGGAACGCGGCGGTTCACGAGTTCGTAGTACGTGTCGATCGTGTCGAGCAGTGCGATGTTCGAGGTGCGCAGGCCATCCACGGTGCGGTAGATGTCGTTCGTGCCGAGCGCGATGTGCTGGATGCCTTCGCCGTGGTAGGCGTCGAGGTATTCCTGGATCTGGCCGGCCGTCTCACCGCCTTCCTCGTTGATTGGAATGCGAATCTTGCCGCAGGGCGACGTCATCGCCTTCGACTTCACGCCCGTGACCTTGCCTTCGATGTCGAAGTAGCGGATTTCGCGGAAGTTGAAGAGGCGTTCGTAGAACTCGGCCCATTCGGCCATGCGGCCGCGGTGGACGTTGTGCGTGAGGTGGTCGATATAGGTGAGGCCGTGGCCAACCGGGTTCTGATCGGCGCCCGCAATCGGCTCGAAGTCGACGTCATAGATGCTGATGTCGCCAATGCTGCCGGGCGCCGCGCCATTCTTCCCGCGCCAGCGGTCGACGAAATAGATCAGCGAGTCGCCAATGCCCTTGATCGCCGGGATGTTCAGCTCCATCGGGCCCGTCTTGTTGTCGAAGCCCCACGCGCCGAGTTCGAGTGCATGCTTATAGGCCTTGGCGGCGTCCTGCACGCGGAAAGCGATCGCGCAGATCGACGGACCGTGCAGACGCGCAAAGCGCTGCGCGAACGAATCAGGTTCGCCGTTGACGATGAAGTTGATGTCGCCCTGGCGGTAGAGCGTCACGTCCTTATGGCGATGGCGCGCGATGGCGGTGAAGCCCATGCGTTCGAACAGTTTGCCGAGCGCCTTGGGGTCCGGCGCGGTGTATTCGATGAACTCGAAGCCGTCGGTGCCGACGGGGTTCTCCCAGTTGGGGACCTGCATGGTTGTCTCCTGGCTGATGTAGATCAGATTTCGTGGGGCTAGTGTAGTCCGCCGTATTGGGAGAAAACTTGCGAGTTGGGTCGTACTACCGACGATGTGCGCTATAAACTGCCTTGGATAGATAAATGGAAGGCAGAAAATGGCAAGCATCGAATTGGACGCAATCGACAGGCGCATTCTGGCGATCCTTCAGGAGGATGGCCGCCTCTCGAACCAGGAGATCGCTGAGCGCGTGAACCTCTCGCCGAGCCCATGCTTGCGTCGCATCCGACGGCTGGAAGAAGGCGGCGTGATTCGCGGCTATGTGGCGCTGCTCGATGCGCAGAAGCTAGGACTCGATCTGCTTGCCTACGTGAACGTGCGGCTGGAAAAACGCGGGCCCACGGCGGCAGGGCGCGAGGGCGTGACGCACGCCGAGCTTTTTCGTGCGGCGGTGCAGACGTGGCCCGAGGTGGTAGCCTGCCACGCCATGACGGGCGACATGGATTTCCTGCTGCGCGTGCAGGTGGAGGATATGGCGCACTTCTCGCGCTTCGTGCAGGACCAACTGCTGCACCATCCGTCGGTGATCGACGTGAAGTCCAGCTTTTCGCTCGATACGTTCAAGGAAACGACGGCGTTGCCGATTCGCTAACCGCGCGCACTGCGCGGCGCCGTGCCGCAGACGCAAAAAAAGCGGCCGAAGCCGCTTTTCTCAGTGCATCAGTCTGTCCCGAAGGGCAGGAGTCATGCCGCGACAGCTTGCGGCAGGATCGTTTCCATCAGCTTGCTGGCCTGGCGCGCCTGACGTTTGAGCGCGTAATCGAACACGGCGGCTTGCTCCTGGAGCATTTCAGCGATGATGCTGCTCTGGTCGGCCGGCTCGAGCGAGAGATACGCGTCGGCTTCGCCGTAGGCGTACTCGATCTTCATGCCCGACTTCTTCGCGATGTGCATCATCGTCGAGTTGCGCGACAGGCAGTGCATGTAAAGCGTGGTGACGTGCGTGTTGCGGCTGCGGATGGCGGCGCGCTCGAACAGCTTCGAGCCAATGCCCTGGCCGCGCGCGCTTTCCAGCACGGACACGCCGAACTCAGCCGTGCGGCCGTTGCCGTCCGCCGGCAAGTAGGCCAGATGGCCGACGCCCACGAGTTGCAGCTGGTGGTCGAACACGCCGAACACGGTGTCGCGCGTAAAGTCCATGGAGCGCACGTACTTTTCGATCACGTGGTCCGGAGCGGCCTGGCCGAAGCGTAGCAGGCGATCATCGCTATCGAGCGTGAGGAAGTGCGCGAGCAGGCGTTCGCGGTCCGCTGAGGTGAGCACTCGCACCATGACGGGCGCATGACCGGACGTCAGCGGACGAGCGGACGCAATGATCGGCACGTTGGCTTGGGTCGAAAGCGGGTTCATGGTGGGTTCTCCTTAAAATGCATGCCGCATGATGCAGCGCAAAACGCATTCTAGCGGAAACCCTGGGTGCACTCTAGGGAAAACCCGGAGTGTAAATTTGAGTGTTGCGCCTAATTAATAAAAATATAAGCGCAAATGATTGATTATTAACGGGTAATTTTTCGGGTCATTTGACGTGTCAACTGTTGTCATGGTGCATCATGTCGCACCGCAACAATCTGGCCCGTAAATTTTGACCGCATCTGTGCCGCTCGAGCACCGTTCAGGCACCCTTCAGACCGTGATCGACCATGGCGATCACCTGCTCGGCGAACTCGCGATAGCCCATGCGGCCACCCGGCTTGAGCCACGTGAATGTCCAGTTGATCATGCCGAACACCATCATTGTCAGCGCGGTCTGGTTTTCGCTCGTGACCTGGCCGGGATACGCACGCACGAGTTGGCGCGTAAAGGCGGCAACCACGTCGCGCTGGCGGTTCAGGATAATCTCGCGCTGAGCGTCCACGAGGTATTTGACGTCGTTCAGGAGCGCCACGTGGCGGCTGTGGGAGGTTTCGTATTCCGCGAGGAACGCGCGAATCAGCTCGGCGAAGCTCTCTCGCTCGTCGTGGCCGCGCCGCTGGCTCGCGCCTTCCACCTCCGCGATGATCAGCATGAGCCGCTTGGTGTAGCGATCGAGCAGATCGAAAAGGATCGCTTCCTTGCTCTCGTAATAGTGATAGAGCCGAGCTTTCGAGGTCCCGCTTGCCGCGGCGAGGTCAGACATCGAGGTGCTCGGGTAGCTCGTCTGCGCGAATTTGGCGGCAGCGAGTTCGAGGATCTGGTCGCGTTGGGTTTCGTGGTCGGGCGCTCGGGTGCGTGCCATGGGAATTCAGCGGGGGAGGGAAAGGTGCGCGGCGGTTTGCGGAAGCGGAGGACGCGCGGCGCGCGCGGCCGCGGCAAGCGGGGCGCAGGCGGCGCACATATCGTCGCGCAGGCGTAGTTCTTCCGCCGCACATAGCTCGCGCAGGCGCCACAGCACGACCGGCTCGGCGACCGTGAAGCCGGCCCCGCCCCGCGTGAGCTCGGCGCCGAGCACGTCGCTGGCGAGCCACGATGCGCCCGCCGGACGGTCCTCATGGGCGTCGAGCACGTCGAGGATCATCGCGTCGAGGTCGCTCCACGTGCCGCTCGTAAAGGTGTTGTCGCGCCAGCGGCGCGTCTCGCCGTTGGCGAACTTGGCTTCCTGCCACTCGAGCGCGAGGCGCGTGATGCGCAGCACCGAGATCGGCGCAGCGTCGGGCAAGCGCGCTTCGATGTGGGTCGCGGCGTTCGGGCCCGAAATTTCGTCGACGGTGAGGCGTACCTCGTTCAAGCGCTGCGGGACATCGCGCAAACGGTAGCAGACACGCCGCAGCGCGAGCTGATGGGCGGCGTCGTGCGTGTGCCAGATCACCACGTGGGAGTCGTCGGTTTCGAGGGCGGTCAGCGCCGCGCAGTCGTCGTGTGCAAGGGCTGGCGGCATATCCCCAAGACGCTCCCAGAAGGCGGCGCGTAGCGCCACGCCGGGGTCGCCCGCCACGTCGATGTCGCGCAATGGACCTACCGTCAGGTCGTCGCGCAGGGCGATCACGCGGTCCGGGCGGCCCGCCGCTTCGAGAGCCTGACGCAGCGCTGCCGCGGCCGGCTCGCCGTAAATGAGGTGAATCGTGGTCATCGAGAACTCGTTGCGTTCACGATGAACGCCCTGTAAGCCTGAAAGCACGCAAATGACAAAAGGAGCCGCCCGTCGGGGTCGCAGCGCTGCGCTGCAACACCGACGGGCGGCCCCTAGTGTAAGCGGATCGCCTGTAGGCCGAAAGCGTGCTGTTGCTCTAACGCCTTAACGTTCGTCGAAACTCACGACCACGCGCTCGCTCACCGGATGGCACTGGCAGGTGAGCACGAAGCCGTCCTTCACCTCTTGTTCCTCGAGCGTGTAGTTCTTGTCCATCTTCACTTCGCCCTCAAGCACCTTGGCGCGGCAGGTGCAGCAAACGCCGCCCTTGCACGCGTAAGGCAGCGCCAGACCCGCCTTCAGGCCGACGTCGAGCAGGCTCACGCCCTCGTACGGCAGGCGCATCTTGCGCTTCTTGCCGTCGATGACGATTTCCAGGTCGGCGGCCGGCGTGCTTTCGGTGATCTCGACGTTCGGCACGCCCGCCTGCGGCAGCGGCGAGCCGAAGCGCTCCACATGCACCTTCTGCGGCGGCACGCCCGCGTCCTTGAACGCGGCCTCGGCGGCGTCCATCATCGGGCCGGGGCCGCAGATGAACGCTTCGTCGATCTCGTCGGCCGGCAGCAGCGTTTCGAGGAACGCTGCGCACTTGGCCTGATCGAGCACGCCGTTGAAGAGCTCGACGTCCTGCAGGTCGTCCGAGAGCACGTGATAGAGGCGGAAGCGGCTCATGAAGCGGTTCTTCAGGTCTTCCAGCTCTTCGGCGAACATGATTGCGTCGACGCTACGGTTCCCGTACACGAGCGTGAACGCGCTGCGCGGCTCGGTTTCGAGCGTCGTCTTGATGATCGCGAGCACGGGCGTGATGCCCGAACCGCCCGAGAACGCCACGTAATGCTTGCCGTGCTCGGCGTTCAGGTGCGTGAAGAAGCGGCCGTCGGGCGTCATCACTTCGATCTCGTGGCCCGGCGCGAGCTGATCGAACGCGAAGTTCGAGAAACGCCCGCCGCGCACGCGCTTGATGCCGATGCGCAGCTCGCCGTCGCGGTCGTAGTCGGTCACGCCCACGCAGATCGAGTACGAACGGCGCGTTTCTTCGCCGTCGATATGGGTCTTGAGCGTGACGAACTGCCCCTGGGTGAAGCGAAACGCCTCGCGCAGCTCGGGCGGGACTTCGAAAGCGACAGAGACCGCGTCCGCGGTTTCGGGCCGCACTTCGCGGATGCGCAGCGAATGGAATTGCGGAGTGGCCATATCAGTACGGTTTGAAGTAGTCGAAGGGTTCGCGGCAGTCGATGCAGCGGTAGAGCGCCTTGCACGCGGTCGAGCCGAACTGCGCGAGGCGTTCGGTGTGCTTCGAGCCGCAGCGCGGGCAAGCAGGCGCGGGCAGTTTTCTCGGCACGAAGGTGATCGGCTGTTCGCCGGCCCGAACCGTGCCGCTGCCGCAGTTGCCCGTGGGCGGCGCAATGCCGTAGGCACGCAGCTTCTCGCGCGCGTCGTCGGTGATCCAGTCGGTGGTCCACGCGGGCGTCAGGGTCGTCGCGATGCGGTACGGCGCGAGTGCGGCGGCGTCAAGCGCATGCGCGACGTCCTCCGCGATCTGCGACATCGCCGGACAGCCGGAGTAGGTGGGCGTGATGACCACTTCGATCTGACCGTCCGCGGCGCGGCGCACGTCGCGCAGGATGCCCAGTTCGCGGATCGACACGACCGGAATCTCCGGATCTGGCACCGATTCCAGTACCTCCCAGGCGCGTTCGAGCGCGTGATCTGCCGTTGCTTGCATCGTGACTTCCTCTTTTCCTGCGGGGGTGCTTACCAGCGCGCGTCCGGGTGCTGGCGCGCGAGGCTCTGCATCTCGGCCAGCACGAAACCCATGTGCTCCGAATGCTCACCGTGCTTGCCGGTCGTGACGTGCTTCACCGGCGCGGGCATGGCGAGCGTGGCTTCGTCGAGCGCGGCGTCAACATCTGCGCGCCACGCAGCTTCGAACTGAGCCGCGAGCGGCGCGATGCCGGCTTCGGCCACCGCCGTTTCCACGGCGTCGGTGCTGAAGAACTCGCGCGTGTAGGGCATGAGCCAGTCGAGCGCGGCCTGGGCGCGGCCGTGCGATTCGTCGGTACCGTCGCCGAAGCGGATCAGCCACTCGCGTGCGTGGTGCACGTGGTAGCGCGTTTCTTTGATCGAGCGCTCAGCGATCGCGGCCAGCTGGGGGTCGGCGGAGCGCAGCAGCGCGGTCCACAGATGCTCCATCAGCGCGGCGTAAAGGAAGTTACGCACGATCGTGACGGCGTAGTCGTTGGCCGAATGTGTCGTGCCGGCGAGTGGGCCGAAGTGCGGCAACTCCGCGAGCGTATAGTTCGCGAACTCGCGCTCCGCGCGAAAGTAGGCGTAGTCGTCTTCGGTACGGTCGCGGCCGGTAAGCGCCTTTTCGAGCGTGGCGGCGTGCGTGTAAAGCAGGCGCGCCTGACCGATCAGGTCGAGGCTCATATTGGCGAGCGCGATGTCTTCTTCGAGGATCGGGCCGTGGCCGCACCATTCCGTATTGCGCTGACCGAGGATCAGCGCCGTATCGGCGAGGCGCAGCACGTACGCGAGTTGTTCAGGCGTGGGCGTCGTCATGTTGCGCTCTTACATGTGGTTGACTTCGTCGGGCAGCGTGTAGAACGTCGGGTGGCGATAGATCTTGTCGCCGGCGGGCTCGAAGAGCTCGGCCTTCTCGTTCGGATCCGATGCCGTAATCGCCGACGACGGCACCACCCAGATGCTCACGCCTTCCTGACGGCGCGTGTAGACGTCGCGCGCCATGCGCAGCGCCATCGAGGCGTCGCAGGCGTGCAGGCTGCCACAGTGCTTGTGGTCGAGGCCCTGCTTGCTACGCACGAATACTTCCCAGATCGGCCATTCCTTGTTCATCGTGGATCTCCTTCCTTCCTGATTCGTATGCGGGGTCATTTGCGGCTGATTTGCCGGTCAGGCAGCGTGCTTTTCGGCGCGCTGACGCTGCTTTTCGGCATGCGCGAGGGCAGCTTCGCGCACCCACGCGCCTTCGTTGTGCGCCTTCACGCGCGTGCCGAGACGCTCGCGGTTGCACGGGCCGTCGCCGTTCACGACGCGCCAGAACTCTTCCCAGTCGATCGTGCCGTAGTCGTGGTGACCGCGCGCTTCGTTCCATTTCAGATCGGGGTCGGGCAGCGTGACGCCCAGCACCTTCGCCTGCTCGACCGTCGCGTCGACGAACTTCTGGCGCAGGTCGTCATTCGAGATACGCTTGATCCCCCATTTAGCTGACTGGTTGCTGTGGACCGAATCGGCGTCGCTCGGGCCGAACATCATCAGCACCGGCCACCACCAGCGGTTCACGGCCTGCTGCACGAGTTCGCGCTGCGCTTCGGTGCCACTCATCATGGCCAGCAGGGCGTCGAAACCCTGGCGTTGGTGGAACGACTCTTCCTTGCAGATGCGGATCATGGCGCGTGCGTACGGGCCGTAAGTACAGCGGCACAGCGGAATCTGGTTCATGATCGCGGCGCCGTCCACGAGCCAGCCGATCACGCCGACGTCCGCCCAGGTGGGCGTCGGGTAATTGAAGATGCTCGAATACTTGGCTTTGCCGGCGTGCAGTGCGTCGACCAACTGGTCGCGCGAAACGCCGAGCGTCTCCGCCGCGCTATACAGATAGAGGCCGTGGCCCGCTTCGTCCTGCACCTTGGCGAGCAGAATCGCCTTGCGCTTGAGGCTAGGCGCGCGCGAGATCCAGTTGCCTTCCGGCAGCATGCCGACGACTTCCGAGTGCGCATGCTGCGAGATCTGGCGCACGAGCGTCTTGCGATAGGCATCCGGCATCCAGTCCTGCGGCTCGATCTTGCCGTCGGCGGCCATGATCGCGTCGAACTGCGCCTGCTCCGGCGAGGCTGCGTCCGCGTCAAGCGGAGCAACGTTGCCGGGGATGTCGAGGGATTGCGTGTACATGGAGACGCTCTCGTCGAAGTTGGGTATGTCGCGCAGTATAAACCAACCGACCGGTCGGTAAATGAATTTTTTGAGGTAGCTCAAAAGAGCTCGCGCTCACCGTTGAGTTTTAGTGGGGCGACAGCGGGGTTGTGTCGGTTTTGTGCGGATGCGCGGTTTGTGCGTGGGCTTGAGCGCTTGACTGTCAGGTGGATGGAAGACTGCGCACCGGCCCATGGGGCACAATGCCCCTTTGCCTGCGCACTCAGTTACGGATGAAGATTTCTTTTGCTCCTCTCGCGGCTGCGGCCGCTGTGTTCATTTCACTTGGCGCCGTGTCTCCGGCGTTCGCCGATCAAACTTCGGACCCTTGGGTCACGAGCTGGGCGACGGCGCTGCAGTCGATCCCTGACCGCGACGCGCTCCCGGCGCTGTACCGCGCGCCCGAGGTCGCCGGGCGGACCGTTCGGCAGATCGTGTATCCGACGCTGGGCGGCACGGTTGCGCGGGTGCATGTCAGCAACGTTTATGGGCGCACGCCGCTCGTGATCGAGGCGATGGCGATTGCGCCGTCTGCGGGTGGCGCGGCGGCGAGCGAGGCGGGAATGGCGCGTGTGACCTTCGGCGGGAGGGCGGCGGTGTCGGTTCCTCCAGGCGCTGCGCTCGATAGCGATCCGGTGCAGATCAATCTAAAGGCGCACGCGCCATACGTCATCAGTTCCTATATGGGACCTGAGCAGAAGATGGTCGCGTGGCACCGCGTGGCGAGTCAGGTGAACTACGTCTCGCGTCCGGGCAATCATGTCGCCGAGCCGTCGAGCGGTGCGTTCACCGAGCGCTTTACGCAGTACGCCTGGGTGACGGGGCTAGCAGTCGAGGCGCCGGGGGCGTCGACGGTCGCGGCGATCGGCGATTCCATTACCGATGGCATGCGTTCCTCGCTCAATCAGAACCGTCGCTGGCCGGACGCATTGGCACGCCGCATCGCACAGTCGCAGCGCACGGATCTCGCCGTGATTGACCTCGGGATTAGCGGCAACCGGTTGCTGAGCGATTCGCCTTGCTACGGAGAGGCGCTCGAGCGGCGCTTCGGGCGTGACGCGCTCGGCCACCCGGGCGTGAAGACGGTGGTGCTGCTCATCGGCATCAACGACATCAACTTCCAGGCGATGCCAGCACGATCGGGCCTCGACTGCGACTTTCCTCATACGCATGTCGACGCGAACGACCTGATCGCGGGTTATCGCCGCGTGATCGCGCAGGCGCATGGGCGCGGCGTGCGCATTTTCGGCGCGACGCTCACGCCGGCTTCGCTGCCGCCCGAGCGCGAGGCGATCCGCACAGCGGTGAACCAATGGATCCGCACGAGCAGGGCATTCGACGGCGTAATCGATTTCGATGCGGAGCTGCGCGACCCGGCGGATCCCGCGCGACTGCGGTACGGGTATGACAGTGGCGACCACATCCACCCAAGCGACGCGGGCTACGCGGCGATGGCGAATGTCGTGCCGCTGGACGCCCTTGCCCGGAAGTAAGGAATATTTGCGCCGTCCCCTTGCGCATCGCCAGCGGGGGCGCTAAGATTCGCCCCCTTCGCAGTTCGATGTCTCTGACGTCGGGTCAGCGAAGGCCGCCGCGGAAACCGGCGGGCGCAGGAGTCGGCAGCTTTTTCAAGCGGTGAGCGAAAAAAAGGGGTTGACGAAGCGAAAAAGATTCTTCATAATCTCGTTTCTCTGCTGCTGACGCAGCAACGCAGGAAACGCCGGGCAGTAACGCAGTTTGCCGGTGGTTTTCGCGATCGATCTTTAAAAATTTACAGCCGATAAGTGTGGGCGCTTGATGCGGTGGCGGCCTGACCTTGTTCTCCGGAGCAGGGTCGGGAGCAGCAAAAGTATCAAGAGTCTCACACTAAAGTAAGTCAGGTTCTTGAATTTATTCAATGACCTGTCAGCTTTGAGTGAGCGACCGGTTTCGAGAGAAACCGAAAACAGTAACAGGTTTAAACTGAAGAGTTTGATCCTGGCTCAGATTGAACGC
>NZ_CAJHCQ010000021.1 GCF_904848665.1 Paraburkholderia hiiakae | reverse complement strand
ATGAACCGGATACTGGCGGCGCAACCGGAACGAAACCTGGTGGTCCTTGATGCCGTGCCGGCGCAGCACCGCCATGATGATTTCGGGTGTCGCCTTGTGTTGATAGACTTCGGTGGTCGTCACTGCCGCCAGCCGTCCGAAGTGTGACTTCAGGACAAACTGGTGCATCGTAAAGTCGTTCGTCTTCTGGATGACCGAAACGCGTTCGAGGTAGCCTGAAAACCTCCGCACGGCCCCATCGTCATTCACGATGCTGAAAACTGCATCAAGGTTCACGTAGTCCGCGCGGGGCAGGTGCGACGGATGGGTCGCCTCGATAATCACTTCGGTCGGCTCTCCCATCGCTTCGATGGCCGTGAACGACACGACCGATAAATCTAGCGCGCTCTGCGTTCCGGGAACCTCAAGGTGATACGCCTGCATGCCCGTAATATCGGGACGTAGTGGATCAAACTCCGCCATGCCTTCTCCTTTTTCAGACCGGCGGATCGTGTTGCAGGCATCCGCCCATTTCCACTTCCAGAAAAGGAAAAATAGGGCATCTCCAGGTGCGTGGGCTATACCGAAATTGAATACTTGACGTGGCGCAAGCTCACCGACGCAAATGCAGAAGTACAGGTCTTTGCATCCATCTGCATAACGAAACATTCCGTGCACGGCAAAGTGCCATCTTGCTGTCGGGGCGCGCGGTTCGAACTGCCGTATGCGCTCCTGCAACTCGTCAATATGACGGGCAACATCGGCTGCGTTACCCACTGATCTCGCCACGCTCCAGCACAAGATCACCCACGCCTCCGCAGACCGCAAGCCGATCATGGCGTCGATCGCAGCCGAAATCGTAAGGAAAATGTCAAAAATAGCCCCGAAACCCACACTTTGCTCAACCTCCGACTAAGCATACCTTCAGATTCCCCACAAACCATCCGTTAAACACGATGGCGCTGCACCTGTGCATCGTCACGCGAATCAATCGAAGACGGCTGGAGAAAAACGAACGTGAAGCGAATAACGTTGAATCAGAAAGCCTGGAGCATCGTCGGGCTGCTGTGGATCTCGCTCGTCGTGATGGTGGTGGCCAACGCCCTCATGACGCGCTCGGGCATGGTGACGGACCGCAAGAACCTGGTGGAGCAGGAGACGCAAACCGCATTGGGCGTGGTCTCGTACTACCAGAAGGAAGCGGCCGCCGGCCACATGAGCGCCGACGACGCGAAACGCCTCGCCATCGCCACGCTGCGCGGCACGCGCTACGGGGACGACCAGAGCGGCTACTTCGGCATTTACGACAGCAACGCCATGGCGCTGCTCGTGCCGCCCAAGCCGGAAATGGAAGGCAAGAGTCAAGCGAACATGACGGACCCGCGCGGCACGCATGTGGCACTCGAGATCGTCAAAAGCTCGTCCACTGGCGGCGACGGCTACAGCAGCTACTGGTGGCCGAAGCCGGGCAAGAGCGCGCCGGTCGAAAAGATCACGTATTCCGTCCTCGTGCCGGGCTGGGACTGGCACATCTTCACCGGCATCTATACCGACGATATCGACGACGCCTTCAGCAGCGCGCTAATCAGCAATCTCATGCTCGTGACGGTGATCGGCGCGGCCGTGACGCTCGGCCTCATGTGGCTCATCCGCACGATCCGCCGCAGCCTTGGCGGCGAGCCGGAATATGCCTCGGAGATCTGCCAGCGCATTGCCCAAGGCGATCTCACAGCGCATGTGAATCTCGCGCCCGGCGACCAGCACAGCCTGCTCCACTCGATGCAACAGATGCAGCGCCAGTTGGTCGACACCGTGCAGCGCATTCAGACTTCCGCCGAATCGATCACGACGGGCGCCAAGGAAATCGCGGCGGGCAACTTGGACCTTTCCTCCCGCACCGAGGAACAAGCCGCCTCGCTCGAGGAAACGGCCGCCAGCATCGAAGAACTCACGACTACGGTCAAGCACAACACCGACAACGCGCGCCAGGGCAACACGCTCGCTGTGAACGCATCGGAAGTCGCCGCGCGCGGCGGCGAAGTCGTGCGCCGCGTGGTCGAAACGATGAACGAGATTTCGAGCAGTTCGCAGCGCGTGGAGCAGATCATCGGCGTGATCGACGGCATCGCCTTCCAGACCAACATCCTCGCGCTCAACGCGGCCGTGGAAGCGGCGCGTGCCGGCGACCAGGGCCGTGGCTTCGCCGTCGTGGCAGGCGAGGTGCGCAGCCTCGCGCAGCGCAGCGCCACGGCCGCCAAGGAGATCAAGGATCTGATCGGGCAGTCGGTCGCGCAAGTGTCGGAAGGCACGCGGCTCGTTGACGAAGCGGGTAAAACCATCGACGAGGTGGTGATTTCGGCGCGCCGCGTGGCCGACCTCATGGGCGAAATCGCAGCGGCTTCCGAGGAGCAGCACACCGGCATTGAACAGGTGAACCGCGCCGTCGCGCAGATGGACGAGGTGACGCAGCAAAATGCGGCGCTCGTGGAGGAAGCATCGGCCGCGGCGCAGTCGATGGCGGCGCAGTCGAATGGGTTGCGCGATGTCGTGACGGTGTTCCGGATCGGGGCGCAGGCTGTGTCGGCGGCTGCGTCAGTCGTTGCAGCGCCTGCTCAAAGCGCGCGTGCCGTGCGCCCGGCTGCACCGCCCAAGCGCCCTGCCCCCGCCCGTGCGAAGCCCGTGGAAACCACGCCGGTCCGCAGGGCCGCGAACGCAGCACCCGTGGCAACGGCCAGCCCCGTGACCACCGCGCCTAACGAAGCCGCAGACTGGGAAACGTTCTAAGGGCGGCACGTCATCACGCAAGGCCAGCGCCCTCACCCGGCGCGCCTTGCCCCGCTCGCCACGTAGCAAACGTAATCAACCCGGGCGCAAGACCCGGGTCGTCGATACGAGTCCAGCTCGTATGCGTATCGTCGAGTCCCGGCACCGGCTGCGGCGTCGCAAACTCCACGCGCGACATGCCGGGCCGATACGCCTCGTTCGGCCAGTAGACCGGCATGATACGGCGCGCCGCCATTTCCTCGCGCAACGCTTCGGGGCCGCCTTCGTCCGCCACGACATCGCATTGCGCCGCCCAGTCGTGACTATCCCACGCGAGAAACACGCCGGCGTTGCCAACGGCGTCGAACGTCAGCACGGCATTCTGCTCGGGCCGCCAGTAGTATTCGACAATACGCTCGCGCAGCGCGACTTCGTGCAGCGCGTCGGCAATAAGCCGGTTCGCGTAGATCGCACCCACGCCATGCACGCCGATATGGCCGCGCCGCGCGCAGAACTTGCGCTTGGCATCGTCGATCGCGCCGCGAAGTTTGCGGGTCATCGCGGGATCGGACTTCTTCACGTAGAAGTCGATCAGCCCCGCGTTGAACGCCTCCACCGCATGCGATTCGTCGGCCGTGGCCGTGAGCAGGATGCGCGTGCACGCCACGTCCTTCGCGGCGGCGAGAAATTCAACGCCGGTCATCTCCGGCATTTCGTAGTCCACGACGAGCGCGGCGATATCGCCAAAGCGCGCCGCGTCGGCCATCACGTCATCGCCCAGCGCGTTGCCGCCCCGCTTCTCGAACTCCGACCATGCGGCACCCGACGCGGGATTGCGAGCACGCTGCCGCGCTTCGTGTGAGGCGACGAAGGCGAGCGTTTCTGCCGCGCTCGTGAAGTAGCGGTCCGTGCCCGCGCCCGGAAAGAGGCCACGCAACGCGTAGAGAAAGTCGGGGCTGTCGTCGAGAAAAACGACGGAGACGGGATGAAAAACCGGCTGTCTGACGATGGAACTCATGCTGGATCTCGGTTAAGCACACTGCGCTTCATGCGGCGCGCTCGACACCTGGCGCTGCACCGCGAGGAAAACATGTCGATTATGCGGCGTGAGCCCTGGACACAGCAACCCGAAGCCGCATATGCGCGCTACAACGACAACACGCGCAAACGTTATCGCGCCCAGCGACCATCAACCGGTTTGCGTATGTGAGGAGCACGGTATTGGATAAAGAGGAACGCGAAGAGAATGGTGCATGCCTCCTTTTCTCCGGAGGCACGCGCGGCTGCCGCCTGCAGCCCCTATCTGGAGTGACTCTGATGTACGCACGCGAATCCATTCCCGCCGTCCTTTCCCGTGGCACCGCCGGATTCTCCGACGAAATCATGGAAGCTACGCCGACCAAAACGTTCCATCACGTCATCGATATTTACCTGAAGGACTCGAACGCGTTCATGAATACGTATTTCGCCCGCTATTTCGAATGGCAGGGCATTTGCCGCGAACGCTGGTTTCACGAGTGCATTCACAACAATCTGCTCGCCTCGGGCGGCGTGTTCGTCACCAAGCGCGCGCACCAGGAATACGTGCAGGAAACCTTTCCGTTCCAGCGCGTGGATTGCTACCTCAACACCTTCCAGGTGCGTCAGTGCTCCGCGTATCTCGTGTTCCGCTTTTGCGTGGACGGGCGGCCCGTTTCGCTCGGCTATCAGCAGATTCTCTTCGCTGGTACGGACAAGCGCATTCGCCGCTTTCCGCCCGGCATCATCGAGCGCGTGAAGGAATACGAGCTGGTCCTGCCGTCGGGTTCGAACTAAGCGTATTGAACCCGGCTACATGAACTAGCCCGCGAAATCCTGCCCCGCCGGAAAGCGGCGGGGTTTCGCCGGCGCGTCGTGCAGCGCGCGGTCGGCGCTCGTGCCGGGCTCGGGCAGGCGGATCGTGAAGGTGGTATGGACATGCGGCACGGACGCGCACGCTATCGTGCCGCCCAGCGCCTCGGCCACGCGACGGCAGAACGTGAGGCCCATGCCGGTGCCGCGCCCGTGCGCCTTGGTCGAATAAAACGGATCGAACACGCGCGGCAGGATATCGGCGGGAATGCCGCAGCCGTTGTCGGTGAAGCGCAGCACGCAAAAGCCCGCTTCGCTTGTCGCATCGATCTCCACGCGGCCCACGTAATCGCTCACCTTGTCGCTTCTTTCGGCGATTTCCGCGTGAATCGCGAAGAGCGCGTTCTTGAGCAGATTGAAGAGCACGAATACAACGAGCGAATCCGAGCCCGAGAAACTCAGTTGCGCGTCCATAGGCGCCACCTCCACCATGTCGCGCTCGCCGGTGCGAAACGGAAAGCGCTCGAGCGCTGCATTCACGCAGGAGCGCACCGGGTAGGTCTCGAAGCTGCGCCGATCGAGCCGGTCGAGCGTAAACGAAGCCAGCGACATTTCGACCACCGTGCTCGTGCTGTCCACCTGGCGTCGTATCGACGTGGCAAGCGACGAAAGGCGCTCCGACTGCCCCGGATAGAGTCCGTCCACGCACAACTGGTGCTGCACGGCCAACTGGTAGCCACGCATGAGTTCGGGCAGCACGTTGCCGATTTCTTCGGCATGCATGCCGATGGCCGCGAGCGGCGTCGCGACCTCGTGCGCCACCGTGGCCGCGATGAGGTACGGGCGCATGAGCCCGTAACGCACGATCGTGACCGCGAGAATGCCAAGGCTGATCGCGATGAACACCGCGCCCACGGGATAGAACGCGAGCCCGTAGTTCACGGCGTAGTCGGTGGCGGCGAGCGCGTACAAGCCGAGGCTCACGAAGCACAGGTCGAGCAGCTTGCGACGGTCGTGCGCCTGCGTCTGCCGGCGCGCGGCGTACAGCAGCCACGCGCTGCGGCATGCGAGCAGCACCGTCTGCGCCACATGCACCGGATGCAGCATGCCCGCCTTCGGATACTTGCCGAAAAAGAAGGTGCCGTAGCCGTCCACGACGGCATCGCTCAAAAGCAGCAGCACCGCAAGCAGCACGCTAAGCAGATAGGACGCGACGAGGAGCGGGCGTTCGCCGCGCCGGGCGCTCACTTCGGTCACGAAGTGATAGAACGTGGTGGGCAGAAAGAGGATGAAGAAGTATCCGGCCTTGACGAGCGCGGCGGACAGATCGGGGTCGGACGTCTGGAACAGAAACGCCCAGGTGCCCTGCCAGAAGAACGTCGTCGCGCACATCAAGGCGAACGGCGCCGAGAGGCGCGTGAAGCCCTCGGTCAGGAGCACGTAGACGCCGAATCCGAGAAATAATGCGGACACGAACGCTGGCAGGATCGAATACATAGTCTGTCGCGTGGGTTCTTGTTATTACCGACCTGGTTGGCGCGGCGCGTTCCCTGCAGCGTCCCCGTGCGCCTAATGTGCGATTCTTCGCAGGCCTGATCTCGCCGCAAATGCAAGGCGCATGAAATGCGCGCCGATCGAATCAATTTTGCCGATTATCGCCGCTAATCCCTTGTTGCGGCGAAATTTTCCGGTTGGCGGCACTGCCGCTATGCGCCGCGAATCCCCGATGGCCCAATTTCGGTCGAATTGGCAGAAAACAACGGTATCCGTCGATTGAGGACAACCCTGGCGCCGCCCAGAATAGAGGTCATCACCCACCCCGACGGAGCACCCTGATGACCCCGACCCTCGCCGATGTCGCCATCCCCGACAGCAAACTCGCCCGCGAAATTACCGAACTGGTGCGCGATACCGAATCGCCGCTGCTGTTCCATCATTCGAGCCGCGTGTACTACTTCGGCGCGCTGGCCGGCCGCCGGCTCGGCCTGAAGTACGATCGCGAACTGCTCTACGCGGGCGCAATGTTTCATGACATGGGCCTCACGCACGCGCACAGCAGCGACCACGAGCGCTTCGAAGTGGATGGCGCAAACGTCGCGCGCGATTTCCTGCGCGGCCACGGCATCTCGCAGCAGGACATCGACCTCGTTTGGACCGCGATCGCGCTGCACACGACGCCGGGCATCCCCGAGCACATGCATCCGGTGATCGCGCTCGTCACGGCGGGCGTCGAAATGGACGTGCTCGGCATTGCCTACGACCGTTTCAGCGACACCGAGCGCGAGGCCGTGGTCCACGCGCACCCGCGCAGCGAGCACTTCAAGGAAGAAATCATCCAGACCTTCTACGACGGCATCAAGCACAAGCCCGCCACCACCTTCGGCAACGTGAAGGCCGACGTGCTCGCAGACAAGGACCCGCATTTCCACGCCGGCAACTTCTGCAGCGTGATCCGCCATTCCGCCTGGCGCGGTTGAGTCTCACCGGGAGCGATCCGGGACGCCTGAGGCGGTGTTAGGCGCGGTTCTGACGCGCGATGCTATGCTCATCGCGATGCCCGGAAACGCGCCGCCGGGCCACGCCGCACCGCGTTGCGCGCGCGTCCATTCGCTGTCCCGGGGGGTTCATGCAGCACACGCCTGGCCGCACGCGGCCGCACGGTTTTTCCAGCATGGTGATGAAACGCCCGCATCTCGTGGTGACGGTGTGCTTTCTCGCCGCCATGGCGTTGGTGAGCGGCCTGGGCCTGCGCCAGCTCTACCAGATGACGCGCAACGACCTTCATAGCCGCCAGCGCGACCTGGAGGTGCGGGCCGTGGGCGTGGACGCGCTGATCTCCGCAGAGCGCCGGCGCCTGCTGTTCCTGCGCGACTACGCCGAACACGTGCTCGCCTCGCCGAGCCAGCAGCGCGCCGGCCTGCAGGATCCCGTGGTACAAGCGGCGCTGCGCGATAGCGACAAGCTGACATGGGAAGCCCCCGGCGCGATGGACGGACCGCTCGTTTTGGGCACCAACGCACAAGGGCTCGCGGGAATCGAAGGCTTTCACCGCGACGCCGCGACGCTGCCGGCCGACATCGTGCTCGCGCGCTCGATCAGCCCGCTCGTCGCGATCAGCCAGCAAGCCGATGCAGTGCAAAGCGCGGTCGCCTACATCTCGGCCAACGGCCTGTATGTGCTGTCGCCCGAGCGCCCGGACGCGCCCGCGCGCGATCTGTTGCGGCGCTTTAGCACGATGCCCTACTACCGCCTTCACCTCTTCGGCCAGAATCCGCGACGCGACATTGTCTGGACTCCGATCTATACGGAAACGAAAAAAAGCGAGGCGATTGCCACGCTCAGCGCGCCCGTCTACGCGAACGGACGCTTTCGCGGCGCCGTGGTGATGGACGTCGCGCCCTCGCGCCTGCTCGCGCTCCAGCTTGCCTCCGCCAACCTGACCGAGGACGAGGAGCCTGCCGAGTTCGGTCTCCTGAACAAGAACGGCGACCTGGTCTATTTCGTCGATGGCAAGATCACGGCGCAGCGTCCCGCGAGCTTCGATCCGGATCTGCTCGACATGGCGCGCGCGCAGGCGGCGGCATGGATGCAGCGCGGCCAGGGCTACGCTCAGCGAGGCGGCCGCTACCTGCTCTTCCAGCACGTGGGGGACTCGCACTGGATCCTGCTCACGAACACGGACGACTCGGAGCTCACGCTCGCGGCGGCTCGCCGCGTGTTCAGCAGCCCGCTGATCGTCGCGTGGCTGGCGATCGCCGTGCTGCTCGTCGGCACGCTGTTCATCGTCAAGAACATATTCGGCCAATACGTCGACGCGAGTTCGCGACTCGAAACGCTCGCGCGCAGCGATCCGCTCACCGGACTCGCGAACCGGCGGCGCTTCCTGGAGGTCTTCAATGAGACGCTGGAGCGCGCCGCCCGCGAAGGCGGCGGCGAGGCGGCCGCGCCCGTCGTGGCCATGCTGATGCTCGATATCGACTTCTTCAAGCGCGTCAACGACCGCTTCGGACACGCGGCGGGCGACCGCGTGCTGGTGATCTTCGCAGACATCCTGCGCAAGAACCTGCGCAGCGCGGAGATGCCCGCGCGCGTGGGCGGCGAGGAGTTCGCGGCGCTGCTGCCCGGCGCCGATCTCGCCACGGCGGCGGCCGTAGCCGAACGCATCCGCCGCGCGGTCGAAGCGCACGCGGCGGACTCGGCGCACGCCGCCAGCGCGACGGGCGAAGCCCAGAACCCGGATGCGGATGCGATTGCATTCACCGTTTCGATTGGCGTGGCGGCCAGTCCCGCCGATTGCCCCGCCCACTACGAAGCGCTCATGTCGGTAGCCGACCGGCGGCTATACGCCGCGAAGGAAAGCGGCCGCAATCGCGTCGTTGCAGAGGATTCCCGATCGATCGACCCTGCGCGCGCTTGATGGGTGCCTGACGTCGGCCTGACGATCCCGTTGGCCGCGTTCATGCGCCACGCATGAGCGGGAGAGCCGGCGGCCACTCCAATTGCGCTCCCCGCGCTGGACAACAGCACGTCGCCGCCATCGGAAAGACGCTACCATCGGCAACGGCGAAACGTCGAAGGCCGCGCGTCGCCTTCGTTCGCGATGCCGGAGCCCGACCGTCCACCATGAGCAGCCGACTCACCGCCCTGACGACGTTCTGTGTCGTGGCGTTCGCCGTCCTGGCAACGCTCACGGCCGCGGTGTACGCCTCGAACGCCGTCGACGAACGCCAAAAGCGCGACCAGGTCGATGTCTTTTCGAGCCGCGCGCTGCTGCGCGCCGAACTCGTCACGGCCGAAGCCGAGTCCGCACTGCGCCAGCTCTTGCCATACGGCAGTGGCCCCTGCACGAGCGACCACCTGGAGCGGCTGCGTCAGGTCGAGGAACAGTTTCGATACATTCGCGAAGTCGCCTGGACCGATGGCGTGCGGCTGCGCTGCAGTTCGCAACGCGGCGCCGTCGATACCGCATTGCCGCCACCCGAATGGACCTACGCCGACGGCTTCACCGCCTGGCATAGCGAAGTCGGCAAGCGCGGCAACGAGCGGCGCATGCTCAATGTGCGCCTGGGCAATCACGTCGTGGTGATCGATCCGCGCTTCTACCTCGACATCGTGCCGCTCGACGACACCATCGAGCTGGCCGTGCTCGAAACGCAGGACGGCGCCGTCATTTCAAGCTGGCCACAGGCCGACGATGCCCTCGCACGCGCAGCGTTCAAGCGCACCAACAGCAGCCCGTATTTCGAGGGACGCTATTACGTCGTCGAACGCTCGAGCCGCTTTCCCCTCGCCGTGGTCGCATGCGAACCCGAGGACCGCATGCGCCGCGACCTGCCCGCGCAGCTCAGAACGCTGTTGCCGCCGGCGCTCGTCCTGAGCGCATTTGCCACGTGGCTCGTCATGCGCTGGCGCCGCAAGCTGCGCACCCCGCGCAACGCGATACTGCAGGGCATCCGGCGGCGCCAGTTCGTCGCGTGGCTGCAGCCGCTCGTCTCGCTGGAAAGCGGACGCTGTGTCGGCGCCGAAGCGCTCGTGCGCTGGAAGCTCGAAGACGGCTCCGTCGTCGCGCCGGACACGTTCATTCCCATGGCGGAATCACTCGGTCTCGTCGAGCCCATCACCGACCAGGTCGTGCGCTCCGTGTTCGAGGGCGTGGGCGCCGTGCTGGCACGGCGCCCCGATTTGCACGTCTCGCTCAACCTTGCCGGCAAGGATCTCGCCGGCACACGCGTGCTCGACGTGCTCAAGCCCAGCCTCGCCAAATATGCGGTGCGCCCCGAGCAGATCTGGTTCGAAGCGATCGAGCGCACGCTCATCGACACGGCCGGCTCCGCGCCCGTTCTCGAGGCGTTTCGCGCGGCCGGCCACCGCATCTTCATCGACGATTTCGGCACGGGATATTCGAGTCTCTCGTATCTGCAGGAACTGCCGGTGGATGGCATCAAGATCGACCGCTCGTTCATCCGCTCATTCGCGAGCGACGAGGACATGAACAAGATCGTGCCACACGTGATCGACATGGCGCGCAGCCTCGACCTGCTGATGGTCGCCGAGGGCGTGGAAACCGAGGCGCAAGCGCAGTATCTGCGTGAACGCGGCGTGCAGTACGCGCAGGGCTGGCTCTATGCGAAGGCCATGCCCGCCGACGAATTCCTGCGCTATCTGGAGCGAGAAGCGGCGCGCACGCACAAGGCTTGAAGGTGGTGCACGCTCAGACGAACGGACTCGGCAAGGTGGCATGCGGCAACCCGCCAGGCAAGTGCCGAAACCCCAGGGCGCTATGCGCCGCGGCCTTGCTGAGTACGGCGCTGTCGTAGCCACGGCCGGCAAAGCGCACGACATCGACAAGACTAAAGCCTTGCGCACGATAGAACGCGATGAGGTGGGCGGCGGGAAACGGCGTATCTAGCGCGAGTTGCGTGTAGCCGCGCGCAGCCGCCCAACGCCCCGCGAAAGCAAGCAGCGCACGGCCGATACCGTGTCTCTGCCATTTGGGCTCGATACCGAACTGATGGACCGAAGCGACGCTGCGCTGGCGATAATGTTCGCACTGCGAATGATTATCGTGACCTTCCAGCGTGAGCGTGCCGACGATCCTGCCATTGCAGACGGCGACGAAGCAGTCTCCAGCCAGCGCGCGTTCACGCGTGAGGCTCGCCGCCTGATCGACGCATGAGCAGTGCAATCCGAGCGACGCGAGCCGCGAGAACGCGCGATGTAGCAAACGCGTGAGCGCTTCCCATGAGTCGTGGCGCGGATCGAAGCGCCTCAGCACGAGCCGGCCGAGGCCGGGCTGCACGGAGGTGACCTGCTCATCCGGGCGCTGGGTTGCACGCAAGATCGACATGGCGTCTCCTGTCGTTTCGATGCGTCCAGTCTAGGGTTTGCCCGGAAGGGTCACAAGAAAAAATGTCGTAAAAACCGGCGCGAGGAGCGTGAACGCCGTGATGTGTGAGCACTAGGCTTGTGCCGCCATGCGCTCCACCACAGCGAGCACGATGCGCCTCGCAGAATCGATATGCGCCACGGTCAAGGCGCGCGCGCTGCGCGCGTTGCGTGCGAGGCACGCTTCGAGGATTGCCTCGTGTTCGTGCTGAAACGAGGGTGTACCGGCAAGCAACGTGTTCTGCAGCCGCTCGTAACGCTCCACCTGCGCGCGCAATTCGCGGATAGCCGCCAGTTGGCGAGCGTTGCCGCACGCGCCGTAAAGCAGTTCGTGAAACTCGCGGTTGAGCTCGCCCTGCTTTTGCGTGGCCGCCGCCTCACCCAGCAGCCGGTGGACGAGTTCCGCGCGTGCGAGCGTTTCGTCGTCGATGCGTTTGACGCTATGAAAGATCGCGTCGCCTTCGAGCAGCGCGCGCAAGCCGTAGAGCTCCTCCACATCTTGCTCCGAGAGCATGCGCACGACCGCCCCGCGATTGCGGAAAATCTCGACGAGCCCCTCGCGCGCGAGCCGCTGGATGGCTTCGCGCAGCGGAATGCGGCTCACCTCGAAACGCTCCGCGAGATCGCGCTCGACGAGGCGCTCGCCACTGACCAGCTCGCCGCTGACGATCAGATCGCGCAACCCGGACGCAACCGCGTCCGCCGTGGAGTCGAATCTTGTTTCCATGTGTATTTGGCCTTTTGCCGCCCAGTTCTCATTTGGCTCACTTCGGCATAATGGTATACCAAAATGCCGAATAAGGTCATAATGACGTACCCCTTTTCGAGGCAAAAACGGAGAGTCAGCATGGCGCACGGCGAACACACCTACCGCGTTTCGGTGCAATGGACGGGCAATCGCGGCAGCGGCACCTCGGGTTATCGCGACTACGACCGCGATCACGTGATCCGCGCAAGCGGCAAGCCGGACATTCCGGGATCGTCGGACCCGGCCTTTCGCGGCGACGCCGCGCGCTGGAATCCCGAGGATCTACTCGTGGCTTCCGCTTCGGCGTGCCACAAGCTCTGGTATCTGCACCTGTGCGCCGAGGCGGGCATCGCGGTGCTCGCGTATGAAGATGAGGCCGAAGGCACGATGGCCGATACGCCGCAGCGCGGGGCCTTCACGAAAATCGTGTTGCGCCCGCGCGTGACGATCCGCGCGAGCGACAACCGCAGCCTCGCCGAGCGGTTGCATCATGCAGCGCACGAGCAGTGCTATATCGCCAATTCGGTGAACTTTCCCATCGTTTGCGAGCCCGCCATCGAACTGGGTGCGTAGGCGCTCGTGACCAGCTGACGCGGCTCGGCCAGCCGCGTCGCCCCCAGGAAATGCCGTCAAAAGGTCTCAATCGCGACGGATCACTAAAACGATCGATAACATTTCAGCGATCGATCTCCGTCTGAAGCAGCCCCATATATCTCGCATGCGATTTAATCTTATACGCTTGACATGTTGAAACTTCTCGTCCATTATGCATCGCATGCGATTCGATCTTACGCGACGCATATCATCCAACCCCAGATTTCATCAAGGACCGCAACATGGCAACGATCGACAAGGTGCTGTTCTCGGGCAGCACCCACACCACCATCAACCACGACCCCGCAGCGCAACGCGGCGAATTCGGCGTGGTCGACCTTGAGCTCTCGTCTTCAACCGGTGAAACGCTCGACATCGTCGCCACCGAACCGCACCCGCGCGCCGAACAGTTGTTCGCGGGCGCATGGTCTGCCTGCTATATCTCCGCGCTCGGCATCGCGGCAACGCTTAAGAAAGTCACACTGCCGCCGGACGCTGCGGTGGACATCCAGGTCGATATCGGTCAGACCGGCGCCGCCTGGTTCCTCGGCGCGCACTTCACGGTCACGCTGCCTGGCGTCGCGCAAGACGTGGCGGAGGCCATCGCGCGCAGCGCTCATCAGATCTGCCCGTACTCGAAGGCCGTGCACGGCAACATCGACGTGAGCCTGACGGTCGTGACCGCGTGAGCGGCAAACGCAATGACCTCGTTCACGCAAACCCACTGAACTTCACCTAGCGAGACCCACCATGAAAACCCGACTCATCGCCACGCTCCTCATCGCCTTCTCGGCTGCCGCAGCCGCCCCCGCATTCGCCAGCGGCTACGGCCCAGCCCCGGGCTATCGACCCGAAGTCGGCGCACCGGCTTCGCAACGCGGCCAGAGCCTGCAAACGCTTGCCGCAGAGCGCAGCGACAGCGCCAACGCAGCCACGGCGTACGGCGGCGCGGCCGATGTCACATCGGGCGCGGGCAGCCGCGTCACCCTGGAGCGAAACAGCCTCTTCGCCCACCATTGATTGCGCCACTGCGTTGTGGCTGTTTCGCCGGGCATCGCAATGGTGATGTACGGCGAGACCGGTGTCGGCGTACGATATAATCGCAAGCGATTTATTCAACTTTCGAGCCATTGAGGCCTTCGTCTGAAGAGGATCACCATGAAATCGACGGACCATCCGGCGCAGGGCGCCAAGCCCATGCCGCTCGCAGACTTTCTTTGCTTTGCGGTGTACTCGACCAATCTGGCGTTCGGCAAGGCGTACAAGCCAATCCTTGAAGAACTCGGGCTGACCTATCCGCAGTACATCGCGATCATCGCGCTCTGGGAGCAGGACAATCAGACGGTGAGCGGCCTGGGTGAGAAGCTGTTTCTCGAATCCAACACGCTCACGCCCATGTTGAAAAAGCTCGAAGCGATGGGATATGTGGAACGGCGGCGCGATCCGGAGGATGAGCGCCAGGTGCGCGTGAACCTGACCGCGAGCGGCCGGAAGCTGCGCGAAAAGAGCCTGAAAATCGGGGATCTCGTCGGTGCGACCGGGCTGGGTCACGAGGAACTCGCGAAATTGCAGAAGGCGATCGTGCACCTGCGCGCCAACCTGATTCGTTCACTCGACACCGAATAGCCTTCGCACCGACGCGCAGGGTTTGCGCAGGCATGTTTTAGTCTTTAATAGTCAGGAATACGATACATCCCTTGATTGCCGAGGCGCATATGCAAGCCTGAAGTTTCCTGCTCGCCACGGCACGACATCTTTAACAGGAATTTGTATGTCAACCGATCTTCATCCCTCTCCCGTTTCGCGCCGGCACTTCATCGGCGCGGCCGCCACTCTGGTTGCAGGCGCCGCAATGAGCCGGCTCGCCTTCGCAGAATCAAAGCCGTCGGCAAGCGGAATCACGCAGATTGCCGCGGGCAATCCGACTTCCATTCGTCCACTTCGCGTGCATGTGCCAGAATCGGCGCTGACCGATCTGCGACGCCGCATCGTCGCGACGCAATGGCCGGAGCGCGAAACGGTCGACGACGCCTCGCAAGGCGTGCAGCTCGCAACCATGCAAAAGCTCGCCAATTACTGGGCTAACGACTATAACTGGCGCAAGGTGGAAGCGAGACTCAACTCGCTGCCGCAATATGTCACGGAGATCGACGGGCTCGATATTCACTTTATCCACGTGCGCTCGCAGCACGAGAACGCGCTACCGATTATCGTCACACACGGCTGGCCCGGCTCGATCATCGAGCAACTGAAGATCATCGAACCGCTCACCAACCCGACCGCCCACGGCGCAAGCGCATCCGACGCATTCCACGTCGTCATTCCTTCGCTTCCTGGCTACGGCTTCTCCGGCAAACCGACGAAGACCGGCTGGGACCCCCAGCGTATCGCTCGCGCCTGGGCTGTGCTGATGGACCGGCTCGGCTACGAGCGCTACGCGGCACAAGGGGGCGACTGGGGCAATGCCGTGACGGAACAGCTGGCCCTGCTCAAGCCTGCAGGACTCGTCGGCATTCACACCAACATGCCCGCGACCGTGCCCGACGCTATTGCCAAATCGCTCAAGGACGGCACGCCGCCCCCTGGCGGACTCTCTCCCGAAGAGCAACACGCGTACGACCAGCTCGATTACTTTTACAAGCACGGCTTGGGCTACGCGCTCGAAATGGCGAACCGCCCGCAGACGCTCTACGCCATCCAGGATTCGCCAGTGGGCCTCGCGGCATGGATGCTGGACCACGATGCGAGCGGTCAGGCGATGATCGCGCGCGTGTTCGAAGGCCGGCCCGAAGGCCTGACAAAGGATGATGTGCTAGACAACATCACGCTCTATTGGCTGACGAAGACGGCAGTCTCGTCTGGGCGGCTGTATTGGGAAAACAAGCTCAACTTTTTCGAGCCCAAGCATGTGGAACTGCCGGTTGGCGTAAGCGTCTTCCCGGAAGAAATCTACGCCGCGCCCAAGAGTTGGACGGAACGCGCCTACCCCAAGCTGATTCACTACAACCGCCTTCCGAAAGGCGGCCATTTTGCAGCGTGGGAGCAGCCTGCTGAGTTCACGGAAGAAGTTCGCGCAACGTTCAGGACGCTGCGTCAGCCGGCCTGACGAAATATGGCGCGCGTGAGCGTTCGAGAGGCCGGTGATTTTATCAAGGACTCCGAATGCTCACGTCGCCGCCTGCCGCATAAATCCCGAGCGCCATGCGGCGAACCGACACAACGGACACGCCCCTTTCCCAAATACTGCGCAGCAGGGCCGCCAGCGTTGCTCAAGGGGAAAAACAGCGCATATTTCAGCGCTTTTCCACGAATCGAAGTTCACGCGCTTCGCAGACAATACCGGTCATAGCCAGATTTTCGGCTATTTCAAACATGCGCCTACCGGCGCAAGCAAAACTTCGATGTCAAAAAAAGAAAGGTGATTGTCTTGTTTGCCCGGATTTTCCTGCTATGGATTGCATCGTTGATGCTGGTGCAAGTCGGTTTTCGATATCTCGATGCGGATTCGCCGCTGAATTTCGGCGACATGGCATTCGATCCGGCTCCCGCGACGCACGCCGCCCAACTGCAGGACGCCGAACTGGAACTGGAACTGGCCGCACAAGGCGCGAGCGTCCATGGGATTGCCCCGTTGGTGTCGATCAAACCGGCCATCGTCGACCTCGGCGCAAATGTGACGCCTCATCTGCGCGATGCGATTTGGGCACCGCATGCCGGGGCGTCATCGAACGACTCGTATCTGCGCGAAGCCTGTTCGTCTGGCGTCACGCGCCTGAAGAAGGTCACGCGCTGGTTTGACGCGCGATTCGCTGCGCTCCTACTCGCGCTCTGCGCGCTTCTGCTCGCGCTGCGCACCTGGTGGCTACGGACGGTACGCCACGATCTGCTCGCCATGATTGCCACGCTGCGCATCGCGACGAGCGGCGCCGCTCCAGCGCCCGCGCTCGCGGACTGCCCGCGCAAACTGCATGGCCTCGTCCGCGCGATCGGCGATCTGTTGTGCCGCCGCGGCGGCACGGCCGAAGACCAGTCGGCCACGTTCGCCGCTTTCCTGCGGCAAATCGAATCGCGGGTCGCCCGGTTGCGCGCTTATGCCATGAACGTCACGCGCTGGAATTTGCGCGTGGCCCTCGTCGAGGACATCGATCTCTTTCAGGATCTCGCGCGGCAGTTCGTCGACACGGCCGGCCATGGCGGCGCGAATCATGCGCCAGTGAACGTGGACGCGTATCTGAAGGACCGGTTCGTCTACGGCGCGAACGCGGACGCGAGCATCGTGCTCCGGCTGGACGCCGGCGAGGCGTTTGCGCTGCCGCGCTCCGCGCTCGCGCGGCTCGTTGACAATCTTGTCGGCAACGCACAGGCGCACGGCAAACCGCCCATCGAAATCTGCACGGCGCGAGGCGCGCGCACGTGGACCTTGAGCGTGCGGGATCACGGCGAAGGCGTCGGTGCGAGTCTGCCCGAGGGTGGCACGCTGGCGTCGCCGATGCTCGCCTCGCGCGCGGCAAGCCTCGGGCTCGATTCGCACTGGGGCATGGGCCTGTCGATCGTCCGGCGCCTCGTGCGCCTGTGCAACGCGAAGCTCAAGATCGGCAATCATCCCGAGGGCGGCCTGTGGGTGCGCGTGATCGTGCCGATGGACAAAACCCGTCAAGCCTGACGGGAATCCCCGCCCCTCAAGCCCCCAGCAGCACGCCGCTGCGTGTCGGCTTCGTGCCTGTTACGCGGCCGAGCGGCGCGCCGGCCGTCACGAAGCGAATCGCCCGTCGCATATAGAAGACGCCCTCCGCGGTGCTCTTTACCGTCACCGTCTCGCCCGTCATCGGGTCGACGATATCGAAGAGCGGATCGTTCTCGCGTATCCAGTCGCCGATCTTCGCGCGGTGCACGAGAATGCCGCTTCGCGGCGCATAGAATTGCGCGCTGCCAGCAAGCGGCGTGGCCGGCATCAGCAGTTCCGGCAACGGCTTCACATCGCCGCCGAGGAGCGCGCCGCGCCAGCGCAGATAGTCGAGCAGCGCATCGGCGTCCTGCTGCGCGCTTTCCCACGACACGTCACGTTGGCCGCGACACTCGATTGTCACCGCAGTGGGACCGGCGGGCACGGGCTGCGTGGCCGGCATCTGTTGACGCAGTTGCCACCACAGCAGGCTATGCGCCTCGTCGAATGCCTGCGCGCCGGAGTCGGTGGCAAGCAGTTGCGCGCGCGAGCCGAGGTAGCGGGCGAGCGGCTCGACATCGGGCCAGCCAGCCTCGCTCGTGTACACGTGCATGACCGCCTCGAGCGAGCAATGCAGATCGATGATGAGATCGGCGTCGTGCGAGAGCCTCAATAGCGCCAGCTGGAGCGAATCGAACTCCGTGAGCGGCTGTTGCGCATCCAGCGCTTCGCACATCAGTTGCCGGATCAGAGCGCGGTTGCGATCGACGTCCGCCCCGAGCGTCTCCTTCGCGCGCGCAAGCAGCTTGGGAAACGCATGGAAATGGCGGTTGAAGTTCCTGCCGCTCGCAAGATCGAACCGGCCGATGAACTGGCCAAGCACGTGCTGATTCAGACCCACAGGATTGGCGAGCGGCACGAGCACCACTTGCGCGGCGAGTGCGCCTTGCGCCTCGAGTTCCGCCAGTTGTGCGCGCAACACCACAGCCGTCAGCATGGCGGGCGTTTCGTCGGCATGAAGCGACGCCTGGATATAGATCTTCTGGCGCGCGTCGGCAGGGCCAAAGTGGAAGCTGGTCAGTTCGCGGTGCGTGCCGGGCGTCGCGCTCAGGAGCGGAATCGATTGCTGGTTCATGTATTCAATGCGGTTTCAAATAAGTGTGCGGCGGCTCAGTTTCCGTACGGATCGAAGTCGAAGTAGCGGCGTGCGATCTGCGCATAGGTGCCGTCCTTCAGCATGCCCGCAATTGCATCGTTCATCTGCGCCTGAAGCGCGGTTTCGTCCTTGCGCATGCCGATCCCCGTGCCGCGGTCGCCCATCGAAATCGGGCCGCCGGCAAACGCAAAGCCGTTGCCCTGCGGCGTGCGCAGGAAGCCATAGTCGGCTTCGACATAGCCCAGCAGCGCGGCATCGAGCCGACCGTTGACGAGGTCGGCGAACACTTCGTCCTGGCTCTTGTAAGTCACGACGTGCACGCCCGCAGGCGCCCAGTTCGCGAGCGCATACGTCTCGAACTGCGTGCCCGCCTGCACACCGACCGTCTTGCCGGCAAGCGACTGTGCGGTAGCGCCGAACGAGGCGCCCTTGCGGGCGACGAGCCGCGACTTGAACTGGAACAACTTCGACGTAAAGAGAATCTGCTGCTCGCGCTTCGCGGTGATCGCCATCGACGACATGACCGCGTCGATCTTGCGCGCCTGCAGCGCCGGGATCATGCCCGAGAACTCCAGTTCGACCCACTGGCAATGCGCGTGAATACGGCGGCAGATCTCGTTGCCGAGATCGACGTCAAACCCTTTGAGCGAGCCGTCGGGCGCCTTGGCGTCCATGGGCGGATAGGTCGGATCAATACCAAGGTGCACGGTGCCGGCCTCGCGCGCGAAGGCACTGCTGCTCAAGGCCACTGCAAGGGAAAGCACGATCGACGGGATTTTTTTCATGATGAGCGGCGGCGAAAAGTGGGAGTCTCCTGACCGACCGATGGTAGGACGCGGCCGCGTTCGGGAAAAGCTCGGATTCGTCTATCATGATCACATCTACCGATCACAACGAATCGTCATCCATGAGTCTCACGCTTTCCCAGTTGCGCGTCTTCGTCGCCGTCGCCCAGCGCGGCAGTGTGCGGGCGGCCTCGCGCGCGCTCGGCGTGGCGCAAAGCGGCGTGACGCAGCAACTGCAGAATCTCGAAGCCGAACTCGGCGGCGCGCTGCTCACGCGCACGAATCGCGGCGTGACGCTCACGGTGCTCGGGCAGCGCCTGCTGGTGCGGGCGGCATCGATTCTCGGCGAGTGCGAGCGCGCGAGCGAAGAGGCGCAGCAACTGCGCGGCGACTACGCGGGCGAAGTGGCGTTCGGCCTTACGACCGACCCGCTCATGGACGCGCTCGTGCCCGTGCTCGGCCAGTACAGCACGCGGTTTGAGCGCGTGGCGCTGCGTCTGCGCACGGGCACGTCGCGCATGATGATTTCGTGGATTCGCGAAGGCACGCTCGATTTCGCGCTCGCGCTCGTTTCGGACCAGACCGATACGACCGATCTTTCGGTGACGGAGCTTTATCCGTCGGATCCGGTCGTCGTCTGCCGCCGTGACCATCCGAAAGCGGGGGCGCGCTCGCTGCGCGCGCTCACGCACTGTGACTGGCTCGCGACGCGCTCGCCCAATATCGCAGACGCCTTCGCTTCGAGCCGGCTCACGACGTTCTTCACCGACCACGGCTTGCCGCCGCCGCGCATCGTCGCGACGGTGGAGGGGCTCTTCGAAACGCTGCATTGGGTCAGCGAGACGGATTGCCTCGCGCTGGAGTCTTCGGTGGTCGCCACGCGCGGGCCGTTTGCCGGGCGACTCACGCGCATCAAGATCGCCGAGCGGCCGGCGGCGCAGCAGGTCTGTCTGCTGCAGCGTGCGGCCGTGCCGCTCACGCCTGCCGCACAGGAACTCGCGACGATGCTGGCTTCGTATGCGCGGGCAGGCCGCGCGCCGCGCTGAGGCGGCAGTTACGCGCCTTGTATATAAGCATTCAGTCCCGACGCAAGCGCCGCGAATGTCACAGCGCAGCGCGCGCTCGTGCGTAAATCCTCATGCATGGCCACCCACGTCTCCAGCGGCAGCGAGAATTCTTCCCGCAGAACGCGTACCAGCTTCGGGTCTCTTGCTGCCAATGGCGACTGGCACCCGCCGATCCCGAAGCCAGCGCGTATCGCGCCCAGTTGGGCCAAGTCGCTATCGGCCCGAAAGGCAAAGTTATTGCGTTTGTAGGCTGCGAACCTGGGCTGGAGCGAGCGAATGAATGCGTTTTCCTGATCGAAACCGATGATCGTATGGCTTGCCAACTCCTTCATCGACCTGGGCACGCCATGAAGCGCCAGATATCGCTCGTGGGCGTGCAGGCCGACTTCGATCGCGCCAATACGTTTGGCAACGAGCGCCTCCTGCACGGGCCGGAACATGCGTATCGCAATGTCCGCTTCACGACGGAGCAGGTCGTCCGCTTTGTTCGACAGCACAAGTTCAATTGACAGCTCCGGATAGTCGTGGCGCAAGGCGGCCAGTATCGGCGGCAAGACCTCGACGCCGATGACTTCGCTCGCCGTCAGCCGGACCGTACCGCGCACGCCCGATCCGTGACTGCTCGCGGCGCGGCGCAACGCCGCCGTGGTCATCGCAAGGCCGACAGCGTACGGCCGCAGTTCATTGGCCGCCTCGGTTGGCGAAAACCCATCGGACGAGCGAGTAAAAAGTGTGAGCCCAAACGTCGCTTCCAGACTTTCGATGTGGCGGCCGACGGTCGGCTGCGTGATGCCCAGCGCGCGGGCGGCCGCCGACAACGAGCCGCTCTCCAGGACCTGGAGAAAACTCCGGTACCACTCCCAGTTCGGTTCCTTTTCGGTCATGTTCGGTTCCCAATTCGGATCTCTGTCTATACATAAATGTATAGCCTATCGACTATTTTCGGTAATTTTCTATTGATGGCAAGCGGCGCAGAATGCCCCTCATGACAGCTCACCCGCAAGGAGAACCGGCATGAACGGCAGCCCCATCAATCGACAGAACCGCGCCCTCGTGCTTGGCGCAAACGGCGGAATCGGCAGCGAAGTCGCGCGCCAGTTGCTCGACGCCGGCTGGCAAGTCCGCGCGCTTCGGCGCGGCGGTGCGCCAGGCACCGCAGCGGCGAGCGCCATCGAATGGCTCGACGGCGACGTGCTCTCGCGCGAAGCGGTGGTACGCGCCGCGCAGGGTTGCGCAGTGATCGTGCACGCCGTGAACCCACCCGGCTACCGGCGCTGGGCGCAGGTCGTGCTGCCGATGATCGACAACACGCTCGCCGCCGCGGCCGCCGTGGGCGCGACCGTCGTCCTGCCGGGCACGGTCTATAACTTCGGGCCCGACACCTTCCCATTGCTGAGTGAGGACTCGCCTCAGCAGCCGCTCACGCGCAAGGGCGCGATTCGCGTGGAACTGGAGCGGCGCATGCGGGCCGCGAGCGAGCATGGTGTGCGCTCGATCGTCGTGCGTGCGGGGGACTTTTTCGGACCGCGCGTGGGCAATAGCTGGTTTGCGCAAGGGCTCGTGAAGCGTGGCGCGCCTGTCCAGGTCGTGCGCCAGCCCGGTACGCGCGGCGTGGGCCACGCCTGGTCATACGTACCCGACGTCGCGCGCACGATGCTCCAACTGATCGAGCGGCGCGACACGCTGCCTGCCTTCGCGACGTTTCACATGGCCGGCCATTGGGACGCCGACGGCTCGCAGATCGTCGAAGCGATTTGCCGCGTCGCCCGCAATCACGGACTGAAGCCGCAACGCAAGCCCTTCGCCTGGGCCTTCGTGCGCGCCATCTCGCCCTTCGTGACGACGCTGCGTGAACTGATGGAGATGCGCTATTTGTGGAGCGAGCCGTTGCAGCTCGACAACGCCCGGCTCGTCAGGGAACTCGGGCGCGAACCTCATACGCCGCTCGACGAAGCCGTCGAGGCCACGCTCATGGGCCTGAACTGCCTCGGCGTCGATGAGCGTGCGCCAAAAGCGGCTTAATTGCCGGGCTTTTATGCCTCAAGCGATTTCCTACGGATTCCGAAGCAGATGAAAGGGCGCCGTTAGGGCGTGACCGGTCCCGACCCAGGCGACAAATACGCGAGTGGATCCACGGCGCGGCCATCCTCTCGCATCTCGAACTGCAACAGCGCCTGACCTTCTCGGCCTACTCCCATCTCGCCGATGGTCGTGCCGCGCTGCACGCTTGCGCCTTCGGCCACCATGAGCCGGCGGTTGTTGCCATATGCGGTGACGAAGTGGTTGTCGTGCTTCACGATGACCATGAGGCCATATTGCTTGAGCTTGTCGCCGGCGTAGACGATCCGGCCGCCATCCACGGCCTTGACCGGCGCGCCCGGACGCCCGGCAATCTCGATGCCGCGCGAACCTTGCACGCCGAACTCGCGCACCACTGTGCCCGCAACCGGCCAGATGAAGCGGTTCGCGGCGGCCTCGGGCAGCGCGACCGCAAGCGGCGGCTCGGGCGCGACGCTCGCGATGCCTGACGGCGGACCCACGCGCAGCATCTGCCCCGCACGCACCGTGGAAGCCGCCTCCATGGCGTTCCATTGCGCGATCTCACCGGACCGCCGCCCGAACGAAGCCGCAATCGAGTCGAGCGAATCGCCGGGCTGCACGCAGTAGTAGCCTGCGGCGGCGCTCACGCATACCCCGGCTTCATAGCTGGGCATACTGAACGGCTTTTGGGCGACACAAGCGGAAAGCAGTCCCAGCGTGACAAGCGCGGCCGCCGCGCTGGCGCGCCATCGCCATGAGCGAAGGTGGGTTGGCATACATCGTTGTTTCATGGCGAATCTCCGCGAATGGCTGAATAGGTCACTGCCGCCAGCCCGCCGGCTGGCATCCGCTTAACGCGACCCATGTTTTCGCGTTGACCGCCGCATATGACGCAAAACAAGCCTTTGCGTGCACGCGATCAAACGTTGCGCAAACCCCAAAACAATCAGGAAAACGAACGTAGGGAAACGCCGATAAAGATTCGCCGAATCTTTAATTTTCTATGCGAAGGCGGGAACCCGCGTCTGCCGCAACGCGGGTTCCGCGCAAGCGATGTCAATGCGAATGGCTCGGCACGTCCGAGCCGCGACAGCCCACCAGGAAGTCAAAATCGCAGCCCTCGTCGGCCTGCAGCACGTGCTCGACATAGAGCTTGCGATAACCGCTGCGATCGGCTTCGATGGGATGCTGATTCGCGGCCCATTCCTCGAGCCGCGCAACGATCGCCTCGTCGCCGATATCCACGCGCAGTACGCCCTTCTCGCAGTCCAGTTCGATCCAGTCGCCGTCGCGCACGATCGCGAGCGGTCCGCCTGCGCGCGCTTCAGGGGCGACGTGCAGCACCACTGTCCCATACGCCGTGCCGCTCATGCGCGCGTCCGACACGCGCACCATGTCGGTCACGCCCTGCGCGAGCAGCTTGGGCGGCAGGCCCATGTTGCCCACCTCTGCCATGCCAGGATAACCCTTGGGCCCGCAGTTCTTCATGACGAGCACGGAATCGGCCGTGACGTTGAGATCGGGATCACCAATGCGCGCCTTGTAGTCGTCGAAGTTCTCGAACACCACGGCGGGCCCGCGATGCTTCAAAAGCTTCTGCGTGGCCGCCGAAGGCTTCAACACCGCGCCATTCGGCGCGAGATTGCCGCGCAGCACGCACAGCGCGCCGTCCTGCACGAGTGGATTGTCGAGCGGGCGAATGACTTCGGCGTTATGAATGGGCGCTTCGCGCACGTTTTCCCAGAGCGTTTTGCCGTTGGCCGTGAGCGCGTCGGGATGCGGCAGCAGGTTCGCTTCGCCGAGGCGCCGCAGCACGGCAGGCAAGCCGCCCGCGTAATAAAACTCCTCCATCAGGAAGCGGCCCGAGGGCTGCAAATCGACGATGGTCGGCGTGCCGCGGCCAATGCGCGTCCAGTCGTCGAGTTCGAGCGGCACGCCGATGCGCCCCGCGATCGCCTTCAGGTGAATCGCGGCATTCGTCGAGCCGCCAATGGCTGCGTTCGTGCGAATCGCGTTCTCGAACGCCGCGCGCGTGAGCAGCTTCGAGAGCCGCAGGTCTTCAAGCGCCATCTCCACGATGCGCATGCCCGACATATGCGCGAGCACGTAGCGGCGCGCGTCCACAGCCGGAATCGCGGCGTTGTGCGGCAGCGTAACGCCCAGCGCTTCGGCCATGCACGCCATGGTCGAAGCCGTACCCATGGTGTTGCAGGTGCCCGCCGAACGCGACATGCCCGACTCCGCCGACATGAACTCGTGGATCGAGATCTTGCCGGCCTTCACCTGCTCGCTCAGTTGCCACACCACCGTGCCCGAGCCAATATCGCGCCCTTCGTGCTTGCCGTTGAGCATCGGGCCGCCGGTCACGGCAATGGCAGGCACGTCGCAGCTCGCCGCGCCCATCAGCAATGCAGGCGTGGTCTTGTCGCAGCCCACGAGCAGCACGACCGCATCGACCGGATTGCCTCGTATGGATTCCTCAACATCCATCGAAGCGAGGTTGCGCGTGAACATGGCCGTGGGCCGCAGGTTCGACTCGCCGTTCGAGAACACAGGAAACTCGACAGGAAACCCGCCGGCTTCGTATACGCCTCGCTTGACGTGCTCGGCGAGCTTGCGAAAATGCGCGTTACAGGGCGTGAGTTCCGACCACGTATTGCAAATGCCGATAATCGGCTTGCCGGCGAATTCGTGATCCGGGATCCCCTGATTCTTCATCCAGCTCCGGTACATGAAGCCGTTTTTGTCCGTGGTGCCGAACCACGCGGCCGAGCGAAGCTTGGGCTTAGGGGTGTTCATGGCTTTGCCCACTTAGTGAGAAAGTCCTATAAATAGCATGACTATATGGTCCGCGATTATCGGGAAAACGCTAATCGAAACCGTTCCTGACGTTGCATATAGTTTGTCTATTGTGGTCAGCAGGGGCGGCCAACGGTATACCGAAAGGATATAACCGGAGGCCAGGGATGGCGCGATACTTCTCGTGATACTGTCCGGCCGTGATGGACGCGGGTGTAGCGCCATGAATTAAAGAAATACAACGCACAAAGCTACATCGGAGACACGCATGAAACTGGCAACACGCATGGTAAGCGGGTTGGTCGCTGCGGCGGCCGCTTTCTCGTTGGCGGCGGGTGTCGCACACGCCGAAGACAAGCAGATCACGCTAGGGTTTGCGCAGGTCGGCGCGGAAAGCGCCTGGCGCACGGCAAACACGGTGTCGGTCAAACAGGCCGCCAAAGACGCCGGCATCAACCTCAAGTTCTCGGACGCCCAGCAGAAGCAGGAAAACCAGATCAAGGCGATCCGCTCGTATATCGCCCAGAAGGTGGACGTGATCGCGTTCTCGCCCGTGGTGGAATCGGGCTGGGAGCCGGTGCTGCAGGAAGCCAAGCGCGCCAAGATTCCCGTGATTCTCACGGACCGCAACATCGACGTGAAAGACCAGTCGCTCTACGTGACGATGATCGGCTCGGACTTCATGGAAGAAGGCCGCCGCGCGGGCAAGTGGCTTGAAGATCACTACAAGAACAACCCTGGCCCGATCAATATCGTCGAGCTGCAGGGCACCGTGGGTTCCGCGCCGGCCAACGACCGTCACTCGGGCCTCATGGAAGTGATCAAGAACGATCCGAAGTTCAAGATCATCGCGTCGCAAAGCGGCGACTTCACGCTGGCCGGCGGCAAGCAGGTCATGGAAGCGTTCGCGAAGACGTATGGGAACAAGATCAACGTGGTGTACGCGCATAACGACGACATGGCGCTCGGCGCGATCCAGGCCATGGAAGAAGCCGGCATGAAGCCGGGCAAGGACATCAGCGTCGTGTCGTTCGACGCCACCAAGGGCGGCTTCGAGGCGATGATCGCCGGCAAGATGAATGTTGACGTCGAGTGCAGCCCGCTGCTCGGCCCGCAGCTCATGAGCGCCGTAAAGGATGTGGTGGCGGGCAAGCAGTTGCCCAAGCGCATCGTGACGAACGAAACGGTGTTCCCGATGGACGTGGCGGCGCAAGTGCTGCCGTCGCGCAAGTACTAACGTACTAACCTCGCTGCAAGCGGCGCGGTGTGCTTCGTATCCCTTAGTATTTAAGGGGTTCACGAGGCGCCCCGCGCGCTCTGGCCTCTATCACGGTTGCCCATGAGCGTTTCCCCGATACTCGAAACTGTCGGTCTTACCCGAACCTTCCCCGGCGTGCGCGCGCTCGACCGGGTCGATTTTCGTCTGTACCCCGGCGAAATTCATACGCTGATGGGGCAGAACGGCGCCGGCAAGTCCACGCTCATCAACGTGCTGACCGGCGTGCACCAGCCCGAGGCTGGCGAGATACGCCTGGCGGACCAGGCGGTGCACTTCCCGACGCCGCAGATGGCGGAGGCCGCCGGCATCCAGACGCTCTACCAGGAAGTCAATCTCTGCCCCAACCTCTCGGTCGCGGAGAACATTTTCGCGGGCCGCCAGCCACGCAAGCGTGGCCTTGGCCTGATCGACTGGAAAACGATTCATCGCCGCGCGGAAGAGGCGCTCGCGGAGCTCACTCTCTCGCTCGACGTCACGCAGTCGCTCGACACCTACCCGATCGCCATGCAGCAGATGGTGGCGATTGCCCGCGCGGTGTCCGTCGATGCGCGCATTCTGATTCTCGACGAACCGACCTCCAGCCTCGACGAAGGCGAAGTCGCGCGCCTCTTCGACGTGCTGCGCAAGCTGAAAGCGTCGGGCATCGCGATTCTGTTCGTCACGCATTTTCTGGAACAGACCTACGCCATTTCCGATCGCATCACCGTGATGCGCAACGGCGAGCGCGAAGGCGAATATCTCGCCGCCGATCTGCCGGTGCAAACGCTCGTCGCGAAGATGGTGGGCCTGCAGAACGCAGGCGAGCGGCTCACGCAAGCCGAAGCCGCACACACCGAAACGGCTGCTTCGCACGCCGAACCGTATCTCGCGGCGCAAGGCGTGGCGCGCCGCGGCGTGCTCAATCCGCTCGATCTGGAAGTGCTACCGGGCCAGATTCTGGGCCTGGCTGGCCTGCTCGGCTCGGGCCGCACGGAAACCGCGCGCCTGCTTTTCGGCGCGGATAAAGCCGATGCGGGCACGGTGCACATCAACGGCCGGCCAGTGAAGCTCTCCTCGCCGCGCGACGCCGTGCGTCACGGCATGGCCTATTGCCCTGAGGACCGCAAGAAGGAAGGCATCGTCGCCGATCTGTCGATTCGCGAAAACATTGTGCTCGCGCTGCAGGCGCAACTGGGCTGGTGGCGCATGATCCGGCGTTCGCGCCAACGCGAACTGGCCAACGAATATATCGAGCAACTCGGCATCAAGGCGCGCGACGCCGAGCAGCCCATTGGCCTGCTTTCAGGCGGCAATCAGCAAAAGGTGCTGCTCGCGCGCTGGCTCGCGACAAAGCCGCGCTTGTTGATCCTCGACGAACCCACGCGGGGCATCGATGTTGCCGCCAAGTTCGAAATCATGGACCGCGTGCGCGCGCTTTGCGCGAAGGGCCTCGGCATTCTGTTCATTTCGTCGGAGATCAGCGAAGTGGTGCGCGTGAGCGATCGCATTGCCGTCATGCGCGACCGGCGTAAGGTAGCCGAGCTTTCGGGCGCGGCGCGCTCGGAGCACGAAGTCTACGACCTCATTGCCGGAGACCGTCGATGACGCGCCCCGTCCTCCCCGCCTGGCTCTCGCTCGCCATCCGGCATCCGCTGGTGTGGCCGGCGGTGACGCTCATCGCCCTTTTTGTCGTCGATGTCGCGCATCGCGGCAACTTCCTCTCGATTACGATGCTGGGCGGCCACCTGTTCGGCGCGCCCATCGACATCCTCATGCGCGCCGCGCCGCTCGTCGTGGTCTCGCTCGGCATGACACTCGTGATCGCCACGCGCGGCATCGACATTTCCGTGGGCGCCGTCGTGGCGATCGCGGGTGCCGCGGCCGCCACCGTGCTCGCCGCCGATCCTTCGCGCGTGGGCATGGCGTTCGGCGCAGCACTCGCCGTGGGCCTGCTTGCAGGCATGTGGAACGGGCTGCTCGTCGCGTTCGTCGGCATGCAGCCGATCATCGCCACGCTCATTCTCATGGTGGCGGGGCGTGGCGTGGCGCAGTTGCTCACGGGCGGCCAGATCATCCCGATCGGCGCGCCGGGCTATCTCTTCGCGGGCGGCGGCTATTTCGCGCTCATCCCGTGCGCCGTGTGGATCGCGATCGCCGTGACCGTGCTCACCGCGCTCATCGTCAACCGCACGGCGCTCGGGCTCTTCATCCGCTCGATCGGCGTGAATCCGGTGGCCGCGCGGCTTGCGGGTCTGTCGTCGCAAGCCGTGGTGTTCGGCGCGTACGCGTTCTGCGGCGTGACCGCCGCGATTGCAGGCATCCTCATCAGCTCGAACGTGCGCAGCGCGGACGGCAACAACGCGGGCCTTTTGCTCGAACTCGACGCCATTCTCGCCGTGACGCTCGGCGGCACTTCGCTGCTCGGCGGCCGCTTCAGTCTTGCGGGCACGGTGCTCGGCGCGCTCATCATCCAGACGCTCACCTACACCACCTATTCGATCGGCGTGCCGCCCGAGGCCACGCTCGTCGTGAAGGCCGTGGTCGTGCTGCTCGTGTGCCTGATCCAGTCGCCCGCCGCGCGCACCTTCGCGTTCCAACAACTCAAGCGTATTGCTCTCGCACGCCGCGCGCGCGCCTGAGCACGAAGCGCACCCATACGAGGGAAGCCGAGCATGAACCGCCCTGCCCTGTCCTTCTCGAACACGCTCGCGGCGTGCCGGCGCGGCGCCATCCGCTTCGTCGATCCGCGCGTGCTGCCCATCGTCGTGACTGTCGTGCTCTTTGCCGTCCTGTTCGGCTTCGGCTCGGTCATGTACACCGGGTTCTTCTCGCTTCAGGTGGCCTTCGGGCTGCTGGTCGATAACGCGTTCCTGCTGATCGTCGCCATCGGCATGACGTTCGTGATCATCTCAGGCGGCATCGATCTTTCGGTGGGCGCCGTGGTCGCGCTCACCACGATTCTCTGCGCCGTGGGCACCGAAAAGCTGCATTGGCCCGTGCTCGTGGTCGTGCCGCTCGTTTTGCTCTGCGGCGCGCTCTACGGCGCGGCAATGGGCGCGCTGATCCACTTCTTCCGGTTGCAGCCCTTCATCATCACGCTCGCGGGCATGTTCCTCGCGCGCGGCACGTGCTTTCTCATCACGACGGAATCCATCCAGATCAACGACCCCGGCTTTCACGCGCTCTCCGAATTCAGCATCCCGGTGGGCAGCGGCTCGCTCACGACAGGTTCGCTCACGGCCGTCGCCATGCTCATTGCAGGCATCGTCATCGCGCACTTCACGCGCTTTGGGCGCAACGTCTACGCGATCGGCGGCAACGAGCGCTCCGCGTTGCTCATGGGGCTGCCGGTCGCGCGCACCAAGATCGGTGTGTATGCGCTCTCGGGCTTTTGTTCGGCGCTCGGCGGCGTGGTCTTTACGCTCTATGTACTCTCGGGCTACGGGCTACAGGCGCAAGGCATGGAACTCGACGCGATTGCCGCAACGGTGATTGGCGGCACGCTGCTCACGGGTGGCGTGGGCTATGTGATCGGCTCGGTGTTCGGCGTGGGCATCCTCGGCACGATCCAGACGCTCATCACCTTTGACGGCACGCTCAGCTCCTGGTGGACGCGCATCGTGATCGGCGCACTGCTCTGCGCGTTCTGCCTCATGCAGCGCGCGACCGAGCGCCATGCCGCGCGCCGCAAGTCCACCGGCACGGGACGCGGCGCGCCGCGCACGACCCGTGCGCGCACGCAAGCCGCCGCGCCGATGGATCAGGCCAAGCTCGCGAGCCCGCCGCCGCACATGCAGGAGGCGAAAGGCGGTGTGTAAGTCGCCTGTCATGGGCGGTCATCGCCATGACGGTCTTGTGGAGTAGTTACGGGTATACATGGATTAGGAGGCCTCATCACGCTGCACTAAGCTTTTTGCGGTACCGTCGGCGCTTGGCGAGCACGCGTTCGCCGTGGATGTCTCGCGCGTGATGACTCGATTCAATGAGCGCCATGCGCACGCGAACCCCGGTACTGGCCAGCATCTGCACGCTTTTCGACGAAAAGTCGACTATATCGACCACGAAGACAAGACCGGAGGAAAACATGGCGCAGGATCGGGATGACGCAAAAGACGGTAAGAGCTTGATCGACACGGGCCGCCGCGGCCTCATGCAGGGTGCGGGGCTGGGCGCGGCGCTTTCGCTGCTCGGCGCGGTGGGCGGCGGCGGGTTCATTTCCACGGCGCAGGCGGCCGAGGGAGGTTTTCCCTCGCACAAGAAGTGGAAAATCGTGTTCGTCAATCACGTCACCACGAATCCGTTCTTCGTGCCGACGCAATACGGCATTCAGGACGCGTGCTCGCTGCTCGGCATGGACTACCAGTGGACCGGCTCCGCCACGTCCGACGCGGGCGAAATGGTGCGCGCCGTGAACTCGGCCATCGCGGCCAAGGCCGACGCGATCGCGGTGCCGATCGTCGACCCCACCGCGTTCGACAAGCCCATTCAGGCGGCGCTCGACGCGGGCATTCCGGTGTTCGCCTATAACGCCGATGCGCCGCGCGGCAAGAAGAGTCCGCGCCTCGCCTATATCGGCCAGGATCTGTATCTCTCGGGCTACCAGATGGGCGAGCGCATCGTGAGCCTCATCGACAGCGGCATGGTTGCGCTCTTCATCGCGACGCCTGGCCAGCTCAACATCCAGCCGCGTCTGGACGGTGCGAGCGACGCCATCAAGAAGTCCGGCAAGAAGATCGACATCCAGACCGTGGCCACAGGCGCGACTGTCAATGAAGAGCTTTCGAAGATCAAGTCGTTCTATCTCGGCCATCAGGACGTGAAGGGCATGTTCGCTGTGGACGCGGGCAGCACCCAGGGCGTGGCACAAGTGATGAAGGAATCGAACCTGCCCTCCAAGGGCGTGCACGGCGGCGGCTTCGACCTGCTGCCCACCACGGTCCAGCTCATTCACGAAGGCTTCCTCGACTTCACGATCGACCAGCAGCCGTACGTGCAGGGCTTCTATACGGTCATGCAGGCGTTCGTGACGCTCGCATCGGGCGGTCTTGTCGGCCCGGCCGACACCAACACGGGCCTGAAGTTCGTGACGAAGGACACGGTCGAGCCGTACCTCAATACCTCGACGCGTTACGAAGGCAAGACCACCAAGCCGCAAATCGTGCCGATGAGCGGCGGCATCAAGTCGTGATGAACCACGTGCAATGAACTCTGTGAACGAAACTGGCAAGGCTGAAGTCTCCGCGCGGGCTGCCCGTCCGCGCGGGCAATGGCTCTCCGCGTGGGCGCCCGAGCTACGCATTTTGCTTGTGGCGATGATCCTCGCGGCGTACTTCGAATTTTCCAACCGCGATTTCCTGCTCACCAACGCGAGTCTCGTCAACCTCTCGCAGTTCATCGCGCCGGTGGCGATCATCGCGTTCGGCGAAATCATGCTGATGATCGGCGGCGACATCGATCTCTCGGCAGGCATGGTGTTCGCATTCGCGCCGTTCATGATGGTGTTCGCGAACGACGCCGGCGCGCCCATGTGGCTCGCCGTGATCGCGGGGCTCGTGGCCGCGGGCATCGTCGGCTTCGTAAACGGAGCCGTGACCGTGTGGCTGCGCCTGCCCTCGTTCGTCACCACGCTCGGCACGCTCTTCCTCATCAACGGCATCACGCTCACCATCTCGCGCGGCACGCCGGTGCAAACGCCGGGCTCGCCCGAGTTCGCGGCCTTCATGGGCGCGTGGGGCTATAGCGAGATTCTCTGGACGGTGGTGATCGCGTTCGCCATGCACGTGCTGTTGCGGCACACGCGCTGGGGCCTGCATACGCAGGCCGCGGGCGCGAATCCGATCGGCGCGAGCGAGGCGGGCATTCACGTGAACCGGCTGCGGCTTGGCAACTTCATCATTGCCGCCGTACTCGCGGGCTTCACCGGTATCCTGGAAGGCTTTCGCATCACCTCGATCGATCCGCAGGCCGGCGGCAACCAGATCATGTTCCTCGCCGTGGCCTCGGCCGTGATCGGCGGCACGCCGCTCACGGGCGGCTCGGGCACGATCGTGGGCGGCCTGATCGGCGCGGCGGTGCTCGGTATTCTCAACGACGGCTTCACGCTCATCGGCATCAACGCGTTCACGTTCAACATCATCCTTGGCGCCGCGATTCTCGCCGCCATGATCTTCAACATCCACGTTGGGCGCCTGCGCCGCAAAGGGAGCCGATGATGGACGAATCGCAAGCCTCCCCGGCGGGTATGAGCGGCGCAACCGCCACGGCCGCCGCGCCGCTCGCGCTGCGCGGCGACGACATCGTCAAGCGTTTCGGTGCGGTCACGGCGCTCGACGGCGTGTCGCTCACGCTCGGTCGCGGCGAAATCCTCGGCATTCTCGGCGACAATGGCGCGGGTAAGTCCACGCTCGTCAAAATCCTCACGGGTTTTCACCAACAGACGAGCGGCACGCTGCAGATTGACGGGAGCGAAACGTTGTTGCGCTCGGTGGACCATGCGCGCTCGCTCGGCATCGAATGTGTTTATCAGGATCTCGCGCTCGCCAATTCGCTGAGCATTTATCACAACATGTTCCTGAACCGCGAGATCGTGCGCCGCGGCCCCTTTAAACTGCTCGACCACAAGCAGATGCGCGCGCGCGCCGCGCAGCTGCTCGACGACATCGGCGTGCACGTGCCCTCGGTGGATCTGCCTGTGGAGCGGCTTTCGGGCGGTCAGCGCCAGGCCATCGCGGTCGCGCGCGCCGTGCATTCGAACGCCAAAATCCTTCTGCTCGACGAGCCGCTTGCCGCGATGGGAGCGCGGGAAGCGGGCCTCATCATCGATCTCATCATGCGGTTGAAGGAAAAAGGCGGCCTATCGATTATCATGATCATGCACAACTATGCGCAGACGCTGGATATTGCGGATCGCATCATGTTGATGCAGCGAGGCCGCGTGACATACGAGCAGCACAGCGCCAATACATCGGTGGCTGAACTGATGGATATCGTGCGGCGGGAATATCGGGCCATGCGCGCCACCAGCGCGTAAAGGGCCCTACAAACAGGGGGATGCTCCGATCGGGTAGCCCTCGGCCGGACAATCATGGATTACCGCAATCTAGAGAAACGCAAGAGCATGCACGCGCGCATCGTGCAGGAGCTCGGCATGCAGATCGTGGGCGGCACGCTCGCCCCCGGGCAGCGCCTGCCCACCGAACCTACGCTATGCGAAACCTACGGTGTGAGCCGGCCCGTGCTGCGCGAGGCCACACGCGTACTGGTCGCCAAGGGCCTTGTGGTTTCGAAGCCGCGCGTAGGCAGCGTCGTGCGGCCGCGCGAAGAATGGCACATGCTGGACCCCGACGTGCTGTACTGGACCGTCAACAGCATTCCCGAAGGCGAGTTCTTCCGCTCGCTCATGACCGTGCGGCAGATTATCGAGCCCGCCGCCGCGGCACTTGCCGCGATTTCAGCGAACGACGAAGACCGTGCCCGCATTACCGCCGCCTACGCGCGCATGGAGAAGGCGCAAACCGCCGCCGACCTGCTCGAACCCGACCTGGAATTCCACCGCGCGATCATGGCGGCCACGCATAACAACATGCTGGCGTACATCGGCAACATGCTCTCGCTCGCGCTTTCCGAGTCGATCAAACTCACGAGCCGCCATCCCAACACGCATGCGCTTTCGTTGCCACGCCACAAGGCGATTCTCACGGCGATCGAGCACGGCGATGCGCTCGCGGCGCGGCAAGCGAGCGTCGTGCAGCTCGACAATGCGCGGGCCGATGCCAATTCGATTCTGGGCGGGGCAGGACTGCCAACCTAGTTCGCGCTCGCAACGCCTCGCGCGACTGACAGGCAATCGAAGGTGCGCGCGAAAATCGGCACGCCTTCGATGTCGCGAGGACACGCCGCGCGCATTGTTCAGGTCGTCTGGCTTTTCACCAGGCGTTACCGTTAGAGGGCGGGGTCGAGCGGCGTGATTTTCGCCAGCATGAGCGTGTATTCCTCGGCGGCGATCTGGCGGAATTTCATCTTCACAATCGCTTCACGCTGTGCAGGGTCGTCATTGGGAAAGAGGCGCGTCGCTGCGTTCGTGATAACGAGGTCCTTCTCATCGGGTTGAGGCACGGTGCCAGCCGGCAACGCGATAGGGGACGGCCCCTTGCCGTCCATTGCCTGGACGAGCAGATAAATGGGCACGACATCGCCTAAACCGATGGGCAGCAGTTTCACGGCGTCGTCCCCGAAATGTCGACGCACGATGGCCTGCGATCCCAGGCGCAACGTGAAGCGAAACGGAAACCCAGTGCGAATGGAGAGTGTGACGGGATCCGCCGACGCCACCTGCTCGATCGATTCAATGCCTTCGACTTGCAGAGTTTGCGAAACGGACTTCGTTACGCCGCTCAGATTCAGCAATTGATCGGGTTGATCCTTTTCTGCCTCGAAGGTCGTGACATTTTTTGCCGCTGCGCGCCGCACCTGCTTCACAATCTCGCCGAGCGGCAAGGTGGCAATGACGAACGTCAGAAGCGTCGCCCCCGTGCCTGCGTTGTCAATCGCGCCCGCTATCAAAGCGAACGGAATGGCGAGCAGAAGCCGCAGCGAATACCAGTAGATATCCGAAACGTTGAGCGCCCGGCGCCTCACCGCAAGGACGGAATCACTCGCGACAAAGAAAAAAGCGCCGCCAAACGCGGCCAGAATGCCCGGCACGTTCAATCCAAACAGGCAGGTGGCGGCGGTCGGGCTGTCGCACGACGCGCACATGTACACCCAACCCACAATCGCGGACGCTGCATAGACCATCACGACGAGAATGCAATATGGCGGCACGAAAGGCGCGAGACCGTATTGCTGGTGGTAGATGTGCGAGAACAACTGGTCACATAGCTGGAGATTGTTGTCGGCCTGGCTGCGCCAATCCTTGCTGTCGCCTTGCGATGGCGCGGCGTTCGTGCTCGGCGCGGTCGTGGCGATCGCGCCCGGGAATGCACCATTGATCGCATCGATCAGCCACTTTGACCAGAAGCGCTGGAGATACGCAGAAAGCGCCGCGCACTTGAGGCTATTTTCAAACTCACGATATCGCACATACCAGCCGAGCGTGAGAAAGGCGATGAACGGCGCCGACGCGAGCGTTGTGGTGAGGGCAGCAAGCAGAAAGATCGGCAGCGGCAAAATCCAAATCCTGAACGGCCGCGAACCTCCTTCCAATTTCGCCCCACCTGCGGGTGGCGTCGGGGACGCAACTCTCGCCCGTTTCGGCTCAGGCGCGTTCGCGGCTTTCTGCTTTGCATTTTCCGTCGTCGATTGCGTTGCATCGCCGGCAACAGATCCCACACTTGCGGACGGGGACGACATGGGCACCCTCGGCAAGTTCACCGCGAACAGCGCGATCGCATCACCCGCAAGGTTCACGAAGAGCACAACGAGAACCAGCAGCCAAAGCCGCCCTCTCGCCAACCAGTGCGTTTCCGTGAACAGGCGCCGCGCCCATTCCCGGTTCGTCTCCTCTTTCGTCTTCGCGATCATGAGATTCCCTCCTATCACGAAGTCATGCTAATTATTGAATTCAACAATACATTCAGCTGGCGTTTCCCCCTCGCGAACGTTGCCGCTCAGCGGCACCACCATGTCGCCTGACCACCCAGGCTGTCTGAGAGCGTCAGATTTCTGTCGATGTTCAGCCCGCACAGCATGTCGGGCGCAGCGGTAATGCGTTGCGTCATCTGGTAGCCCCGCTGAGGGAGCGCGGGCACCGTGCTGCCAGACTCCCAGTAATGCTGCGTCTGCAAATTCCAGAACAACTGATCGCCCGTCAAGCCGCAGTTGGCTCCCACGTATATGCCTGGTTGATAACCCGCGTTCTTGACGGCTGCGAACCACGCGTTGCAATAGGCGATGACGTCGCCGGAGTCCGCTGCATTGTTCACGCCTTCGAGATCGAGCCATACGGTTACACCTGGAGGCACACCAACCGTCTGTGCATTGCCGGCCGCATTCGCACCGTAGGTCGCGCCAAGCGTTGCCGAAGGCGACCAGCCCTCGGCGCTGACGTGCTGCACCGCGCCGAGCGCAAGACCCGCGCCGAGCGCAAGACCCGCGCCGAGCACCGCATTGGCCTCATTGGAGCTCAGGTCGAGCGCCCCCTGCGTATCGGAGCGCGAGAGATAGCGGATGCAGGCGCCGAAACCGGCTGCTTTCATGCCCAAAGCCGCACTGGAAGACACCGGCGTCACGCAATCGAAAGCATGCGTTCCGACCAGAAGTGCTTGAGAAGAATCGCCATTCGCTAACATTTCGTTATCCTATATAAATTTACGACGCAACTTCATTGCCTGAATGGTCTGCCTGATGGCAAACCTTGTGCACGAAGCGATTAGCCGAATGGCGCGAAGCGCGGAATCCCGCTGCGGCGGGACTGCTGGGGGATCTTGCAAGAAAACGCTACACCGCGAGCGAGCGCCCAGAATGTACGCCAGCGAACAAAGGCGCACGCAGTTTGACTTTATGCGAATGGCATCAATGACGGCATTGCACCGCCATGCACGGATCTGAAGCGCTACGCGCTCATCGTTCGTGCCGCCCCGTCAAACTGAAGCGATGCTTGCAAACTTCGGATTACCAACAAGTGAACTTGCCGCGCACCTGTGCTGCAATACCTTTCATGCGCTTTCGCAAAGGTCCGCGTAGTGCTGTGCGTTCTCACCTTGCACGCCGAAGCCGGCGAGGCCTTGAAGGAACGCCTGGGCGCTCCAGTGGCTTCGGCAGCGTGCGCATATCGCATTCCATTCGCCAGAGCAGCAAGCGGCAACGTCACCGCGCGCGACTCGAGTGCCATAGTCCACCTCGAGCTGCGGCCGCCACGTTCGGCAAATCAGATCGTCTTCGATCTATTTGCGAAGTCTCAGCCGCAGTCGACGCGAATCAAACCCGCTGACCGGCTCACACCGCCCGCTTGCTGCGGCGGTACTGGTCGAACAGCACCGCGAGCAGCAGGATACCGCCGCGAATCAGGTACTGGTAGAACGTCGGCACGTTCATGAGGCTCATGGCGTCCTGCACCGCGCCCATGATGAGCACGCCCACCAGCACGCCCGAGATCGTCGCCACGCCGCCCGTGAGCGACACGCCGCCCAGCACGCATGCCGAGATCACACCGAGTTCGAGACCAACAGAAGTCTTCGGGTCGCCCAGGCTCATGCGCGAAGCCAGCATCACGCCCGCAAAGCCCGTAATGAGCCCTTGCAGCACGAACACCGTGATCTTGATGCGAGTGACCGGCAGGCCGGCAAGCCGCGCCGCTTCGCTATTGCCACCCACCGCGAGCACGTTCTTGCCGAACACGGTCTTCTTGAGCAGGAAGCCGAACACCACGAAACCGATGATGTTGCTCCAGATCGGGAACGAAATGCCGAGGAACGAGCCGCCGCCCAGATCGAAGAAACGCTCTTCCGAGATCATCACGGCGTCGCCGTTCGAGGTGAGGAACGCGAGGCCGCGCACCGCCTCCATCATCGCGAGCGTGGCGATCAGCGAGTTGATCTTGAAGCGCGCGATCAGCACGCCATTCACGAGCCCCACTGCGCCGCCCGCGAGCACGCCCGCCGCAATGCCGAGCAGTACGCTATGCGACTGCGTGATGACCGTGGAAGCCACCACGCCCGAGAACGCCACGATCGACGCGACCGAAAGATCGACCTCGCCGAGCGCGAGCACGAACATCATCGTGACTGCAATCGAGCCGATCAGCGTGACGGAGAGCAGCAGGCCCTGAATGTTGCGGGTCGTGAGGAAGTCGGGCACCGTTGCGGATAGCACCGCGAACAGCACCACGAACACCACCGCGATGCCCGATTTATTGATCATGTCCCAGGCACGCGCGCGCTGGGGGGTAATGGGCGCGGCGGCTTCGTTGACGGTAGGCGTGCCCTGTGGCTGCATGGCTTCACTCATTTCTGGTTCATCGTTTCGGATCGGTTACGCTGCTTCGCTTCAATTCGCGGCAGACGCGACCGGCAAGGCAAAAAACAAAAAGCGTCCGCGTTAGCGCGGCAGCGCCATCTTGATCAATTCGTCGGGCGAGGCTTCGGCCTTGGGCAGGCTGCCCGCAATCCGGCCTTCGCGCATCACGATGATGCGGTCCGACACGCCGATCACCTCGGCCAGATCGCTCGACACCATGATCACGGTCTTGCCCGCTTCCGCGAGCTCGTACAGCAGGTTGTAGATCTCGGCGCGCGCGCCCACGTCGATACCACGCGTGGGCTCGTCCATCAGGAACACCTCGATGCGCTCAGCGAGCCAGCGCGACAGAATCACCTTCTGCTGGTTGCCGCCCGAGAGCGTGCCGATGGCCGTGTCGCCGTTGCGCGTCTTGATCGCGAGCTTCTTGATGTAGTCCTGCGCGAGATCGCGCTCGCGCCGCGCGTCGAGCAAGAAGCGCGCGGGGCTGAAGTGGCGGCGCGCGCTGATGTTCAGGTTGTCGGCGACCGAGGCAATCGCGACGATGCCTTCCTGCTTGCGGTCCTCGGGGCATAGCGCGAGGCCCGCGCGCACGGCGTCGCGGGGGCTTGCGAAATTCACGCGCTTGCCGTCGAGTTCGACGTGCCCCGCGCTTGCGTGCGTCGCGCCGTAAATCAGCTTCATGAGTTCCGAGCGCCCCGCGCCCACGAGCCCGAAGAAACCGACGATCTCGCCGCGCCGCGCCGTGAACGACACCGGCTCCGCCAGCCCTGGCCCAAGCAGGCCCTTCGCTTCGATGAGCACCTCGCCCGCTTCGCGCGGACGATAGCCGTACACGTCCTCGATCGAGCGGCCCACCATCGCGGCAATCAGGCGATTGCGATCGAGGTCCGCCACCGAATCGAACGTTTCGATGCGCTTGCCGTCGCGGAACACCGTCACGCGGTCGCACAGTTCATAGACTTCGTCCATGCGGTGCGTGACGTAGATGATCGCGCGGCCGTCCGCGCGCAGTGCGTTGATGATGCGAAAAAGGTTCTCGGTCTCGCGCGCCGAGAGCGAGCTGGTCGGTTCGTCGAAGGCGATCACGCGCGCGTCGCGCATGAGCGCCTTGCCGATTTCGATCATCTGCCGCTGGCCGATGGAAAGATTCTTCACCGGCGTGCGCGGATCGATGCGCTCGCCAAGGCGCTTGAGTTCATCCATCGCGCGCTTGACGAGCGTGCCTTCGTCGAGCACGCCGAGGCGGTTGGGCAACTGCCCGAGCATCAGGTTTTCCGCCACCGTCAGCTCGGGCACGAGATGCAGTTCCTGATAGATGATCGCGATACCCGCTTCGAGCGCCGCCTTCGTGGTCGTGAAGCGATGCTCCACGCCATTCAGCTTGAGCGTGCCTTCCTGCGGCTGGTTCACGCCCGAGAGCACCTTGAGCAGCGTGGATTTACCCGCGCCGTTCTCGCCCATCAAGCCGTGCACTTCGCCTGCACGCACTTCCAGCGCCACGCGGTCGAGCGCACGCACGCCCGGAAAGCTCACGGTGATGCCGTCGAGCTCCAGATACGCGCGATTCCCCTGTTGAGCGCTTGCATTTACGTTCCGCGCTGCGTTCGCCGCTGCCTGCACGTTCGCATCAGTCATCGTTTCAGTCATTGCATCCCTGCCCTATCCGTCGCCTCGATCTTTCTACGCAATACTTAGATACCCAGCTCGCTGCGCACGGCCGTCCAGTTGTCGCGCGTCATCAGCTTGCCGGTGGTCTGCGTGTCGGCGATGGGCTGCTTGCCGTCGCGAATCCAGTCGATGAGGTTCTCGGCACTATCCTTGCCGTGGTTCGTCGAGCTCACGGCGATCGTGCCGTAGAAGCCCGTGGGCTGCTTCTTCTGGAACTCGGCGAACGCTTCGCCTGCGCCGTTGATGCCCACGCCGATCACGTCAGCCGACGCAATGTGCAGCTGCTCCGTCGCACGCACGGCGCCCAGCACGCTTTCTTCGTTGAGCGCGAACACCACCCACTTCTTGATGTTCGGATGCTGTGCGAGCACCGGCGACGCCGCATTGAAGCCGCCTTCGTCGTCGGTGGTCTTTTGCGGGGCGTCGAAGATGTTTTCCTTCTTGAAGCCGCCCGCCAGCAGCGATTGCGTCGCGCCGTCCGTGCGCAGCTTCGCCGTGGGCAGTTCATAGTCGGTGATACGCAGCGCGCCCACTTCTTCCGGCTTCCAGCCGCGGCGCTTCATTTCGTCGGTGATCGCCTGGCCCACCTGGTTGCCGATCTTGAGCGCCGACATGCCAAGGTGCGGCACGTTGGCGAGCGGCTTGCCCGACGAGTCCACGAGCTGGTCGTCCACCGTCACGAACTTCATGTTGTAGCGCTTGGCGCGCGCCTGAATCGCCGGTCCGAGACGCACGTCGGGCGCGCAGATCACGAAGCCTTGTGCGCCTTGCGCGCCGAGGTTGTCGATAGCGGCGAGCACCTTCTCGCCGTCCGGCGTGCCGATGTTCACCACCGAGAAGTTCTCCTTCTGTCCGAGCGCCGTGGCGGCCTTCTGCTCGTTGATGAACCATGCCTGTTCCGGCATCTTCACGAGAAAGCCGATTTTCACGGGCGAGTCGGCGTGCGCCGCCACGTTCATGCCGAGCGGGGCGATGCACATCGCCGCGAATGCGGCACGAAGGGTCAAGCGGCGGATCTTGCTGGTCATGCTCCTGTCTCCTCAGGTGTGGTTTTGCTGCGTGTGTGTCGTGCGTAAAAGGCGTAAAACAAGCGTGCAGAAAGCACTCAGTGGCCAAAGGCCTCGACTTCGACGTGCCTGCCGAGCAGGAACGCATCCGCCACGAGGCGCAGCGGGCGCACGTCCACGTCGTCGGTGCCGTGGGCGATCAACCAATGAAAACGTTCATAGAGCGCCGAATATTCCCGTTCGGCTTCGAGCGCGACCGGCTCGCCCGCAATCGCGAGACGCTTGCCGCCTTCCGCGATCGACAGCAGGCCGTCCGTTGTCTCCACATCGATTTCCCATTGCTCGACCGGACCGTGGCGCCAGTCGAACTCGGCGCGCACGGGCACGCCGTCGGTGTCGATACAGTCGAGTTCCGCGGCGATCGGCGTGGCGCAGTCACTCGGCACGTGCAGCGTTGCGCCCTGCAACAGCACTTCGCGTGGCAGGATGCGCGTGACGATGGAAAGCGCGTTGATGCCCGGATCGAACACGCCCAGGCCGCCTGGCTCCCAGATCCACTGTTGACCCGGATGCCAGCGGCGCACGTCTTCCTTCCAGCGCACGTGCACGGCGCGGATGGTGCGCTCGGCGAGCCACGCGCGCGCGGGTTCGACAGCGCTCGCGCAGCGCGAATGCCACGTGGTGAACAGCGTGCGCCCGCGCTTTTGCGCGAGTTCGCGCAGCGCCTCGACTTCGCTCACGCTCGCGCCCGGCGGCTTTTCGAGCATCACGTGCTTGCCCGCTTCGAGCGCGGCGCGTGCCTGCGCGTAACGCACCTGCGGCGGCGCGCACAGCGACACGGCGTCGAGGTCGGACTCGGCGGCCAGCAGCGCGCCAATGTCCTTGTAGTTGCGCACGTTCTCCACTTCTGCATTACGGCTCGCGCACGCCACGAGTTCGAAGCCGGGATTGCCCGCGATAGCAGGCAGATGCTGGTCGCGCGCGATCTTGCCCACGCCGACGATGCCCAACGTATAGGACGCTTTCATGACGTATCTCCGCCCCTTTGTTTCAGGGAAATTATTTATTCTGGATGACGAATGATTTATTTACCCCAGCGCAGAACGAGCGGATCGAGGCGACGCGCAATCTCGATCAACTCGGTGCGCGTCGCGGGATTCATCGCGGGCAGCGGGTGGCGCGGCAGCTCGCACTCGATCACGCCGCCTTCCTTCATCAGCGACTTGCAGGCCAGCAGGCCCGCCTGGCGGTTCTCGTGATTGATGAGCGGCAGCCACTTCTGATAAAGCGCGAATGCGTCGTCGGTGCGGCCTTCGCGATGGGCTTCGATAATCGGGCGAATGCCGTCCGGAAAGCCGCCGCCCGTCATCGAGCCGGTCGCGCCAGCGTTGAGATCGGCGAGCAGCGTGATGCCTTCTTCGCCGTCCCACGGGCCTTCGGCTGCCTCGCCGGCCAGCTTGATCAGCTCGCGCAGCTTGTTCGCCGCGCCCGGCGTTTCGATCTTGAAGTACGAGACTTGTTCGATCTCGCGAGCCATGCGCGCGAGGAACGCGGCGGAGAGCACCGTGCCGCTCGCGGGCGCGTCCTGAATCATGATCGGAATGTCGATCGCGTCAGACACGCGCGCGTAGAAGTCGTAGATCTGCTGCTCGGGCACGCGGAACGTCGCGCCGTGATACGGCGGCATGAGCATCACCATCGCCGCTCCCTGCTCCTGCGCGCGTTTGCTGCGCGCGGCGGCAATCGACGTCCCGTAGTGCGTGGTCGTCACGATCACGGGCACGCGGCCCGCCACGTGCTCGAGCACGGTGCGCGTGATGAGTTCGCGTTCGTCGTCGGAGAGCGAGAACTGCTCCGAAAAGTTCGCGAGAATGCACAGGCCGTCCGAGCCCGCGTCGATCATTAAGTCGACGGCGCGCTTCTGGCTTGCCAGATCCAGTTCGCCGGTTTCGGTGAACGTGGTCGGCACGACGGGGAAAATGCCCCGGTAGCGGGGCGTACGGCTCGTAGTCATGTCTTCAGTCCTGCTTGAGTAAGGGTGTCAGGCCGCGCCTTCACGATTCGCTCGCCAGTTCTCCAGTGCCGCGTTGGGGCGTGCGCAGCACCGCGCGCACGGCGAACGTCACGAGCACCGCGAAGACCAGCGTGGCCGCGAGAAAGTAAAGCCCGGCCGCGAGGCTGCCCGTAGCGTCCTTGATGAGCCCGATGCCATAGGGGCCGAGATAGCCGCCGAGATTCGCGAGCGAGTTGATCGTCGCGATCCCCACGGCCGCGCTCGCGCCGGTGAGGAACTCGCCGGGCAGCGCCCAGACCACGGCCTGAATCGAGTAGATCGAGAAAGCGGTCAGGCAGATGAACAGCAGTTGCAGCGCCGGCGCGTGAAACCACGCGCTCGCAGCCATCGTCAGCGCCGCGACGCCCGAGACCACGACGATGTGGCCGTAGCGCTCGCGATGCTTGTCCGAATGGCGCGGCACGAGCAGCAAGCCAGCCACCGCGAACAGATAAGGAACCGCGGAAAGCAGGCCGGCCGTGGAATCGCTCACGCCGAACGCCTTGATAATGGTAGGCAACCAGAGCGACAAACCATAGATGCATAGCGGAAACGGCAGGAACAGCAGCGCCAGCAGTAACACGCGGCGGTCCTTGAGCGCGCTGAACGGGTTGCGGTGCGTGTCGAGGCTGTAGGCGCGCTGGTCGGCGGCGAGTTCGCGCTCGATCCAGCGGCGCTCGGTGTCGTCGAGCCAGCGCGCGTGCGCGGGCGACTCGGGCAGCAGGCGCAGCGTGGGGATGCACAGCAGCACGGCGGGCAGGCCGCTCACAACGAAGAGCGTCTGCCAGTTCGACATACCGAAAAAGCCGTGCGTTTCGAGCAGCGCGCCCGCAATCGGGCCGGTCACGATGCCCGCGATGGGCTGCGCGAGCACTAAAAGACCGATGACGCGCGCGCGGTGGCGCATGGGAAACCACTGCGTGAGGAAATACAGAATGCCCGGATAAAGCCCCGCCTCCGCCGCGCCCAGCAAAAAGCGCAACGCGTAGAAGCTCTTCGGGCCGCTCACGAGCGCCATAAGCATCGTGATCACGCCCCACGTGAACAGAATGCGCGCGAACCACACGCGCGCGCCGAAGCGCGCGAGCGCGAGATTGCTCGGCACCTCGCAAAGGAAATAGCCGATGAAGAAGAGACCTGCGCCCAGGCCATAGGCGGCGTCGGAAAGGCCCACGGCCGCGTTCATGTGCAGCTTCGCGAAGCCAACCACGGTACGGTCGATATACGCCACCACATAGATCAGCGCGAGAAACGGCAGGAGCCGGCGCGCGATATGGCCGACGATGTGCTTTTCCTCGCCGCTGGCGCTTGCCAGCGCGGCGGGGCTATCGTGTTGCAGCACCTGCGGGTTCGTCATCGTGTCTCCTGTGTCGACCGCACTTTACGCTTTAGCGTTAGTGCGGTCCCATGCAAAGCATGGCTGTATTTCTTCTTGCCGGCGCACCCTCGCTAATTTCGCGCACTCAGGGCGCCGGTGTGCCCTGCCTCCGTGCATCAGACGCTCAGTGCGAATGCCGCGGCACTGCCGCCCCGCGCTTGCCCACGAGGAAGTCGAGATCGCAACCTTCGTCGGCCTGCAGCACGTGATCGATATAGAGGCGCGCGTAGCCACCCTTGCCCAGGTGCTCCGCCACGCCAGGCGCCGCGGCCGGATCGACATCGCTCAAGCGGCGCTCGAGTTCCTCGTCGCTGATGTCCAGATGCAGGCGCCCCGATTCGCAATCCAGCTCGATCCAGTCGCCGTTGCGCACGGCCGCGAGCGGGCCACCGGCCGCAGCTTCGGGCGCGACGTGCAGCACCACCGTGCCGTAAGCCGTGCCGCTCATGCGCGCATCCGAAATGCGCACCATGTCTTTCACGCCCTGGCGCAGCAGCTTGGGCGGCAGGCCCATGTTGCCGACCTCGGCCATGCCGGGGTAGCCGCGCGGGCCGCAGTTCTTCATCACGAGAATGGAGTCTTTGTCGACGTCGAGCGACTCGTCGCCGATGGTCGCCTTGTAGTGGTCGAAGTTTTCGAACACCACGGCGCGGCCGCGATGCTTGAGCAACTCGGGCGTAGCCGCCGAAGGCTTGAGCACCGCGCCGCGCGGCGCGAGATTGCCGCGCAGGATACAAATGCCGCCGTCAGCGATCAATGGGTTGTCGAGCTGACGAATCACTTCGTCGTTATAGTTGGGCGCTTCGCGCACGTTGTCCCAGATGGACTTGCCGTTCACGGTGAGCGCATCGGGATGCGGCAGCAGATTCGCTTCGCCAAGCCGGCGCAGCACCGCCGGCAGCCCGCCTGCGTAGTAGAACTCTTCCATCAGGAAGCGGCCCGAAGGCTGCAGATCGACGATGGTCGGCGTGTTGCGGCCAATGCGCTGCCAGTCTTCGAGTTCGAGGTCCACGCCGATGCGGCCCGCAATCGCCTTCAGGTGAATCACGGCGTTGGTCGAGCCGCCGATGGCCGCGTTCGTGCGAATCGCGTTCTCGAACGCTTCACGCGTGAGGATCTTAGAGAGTTTCAGGTCTTCCAGCGCCATCTGCACGATGCGGATGCCCGACATATGCGCGAGCACGTAGCGGCGCGCATCCACGGCCGGAATCGCGGCGTTGTGCGGCAGCGAAACGCCTAGCGACTCGGCCATGCAGGCCATCGTCGAGGCGGTGCCCATGGTGTTGCACGTGCCCGCCGAGCGCGACATGCCCGCTTCGGCCGAAAGGAACTGATGCAGGTTGATTTCGCCCGCCTTCAGTTCCTCGTGCAGCCGCCACACCACCGTGCCCGAGCCAATGTCGCGTCCTTCGTGCTTGCCGTTGAGCATCGGGCCACCCGTCACGACGATGGCGGGCACGTCCACGCTCGCGGCGCCCATCAGGAGCGCGGGCGTGGTCTTGTCGCAGCCGCACAGCAGGACGACGGCGTCGATGGGGTTGCCGCGAATCGCCTCTTCCACGTCCATGGAGGCGAGATTGCGCGTGAGCATGGCCGAGGGGCGCAGGTTCGATTCGCCGTTCGAGAACACCGGGAACTCGACCGGAAAGCCACCGGCTTCATAAATGCCGCGCTTCACGTGCTCGGCGAGCTTGCGGAAGTGCGCATTGCAGGGCGTGAGTTCCGACCAGGTGTTGCAGATACCGATGATCGGGCGACCATCGAATTCGTGATCGGGGATGCCCTGATTCTTCATCCAGCTTCGGTACATGAAGCCGTTCTTGTCCGTGGTGCCGAACCACTGTTGGGAGCGCAGTTTGGGTTTGGTATCCGACATCGTGTTCGTCTTGTGGTGCGAGTAGTTCGCCGATAAGTTCAATCGTTTCGTCCGGCACAGTCTATGGAGAAGTCTGATAACCTTCTAATGAAAAAATGGACGCTTCCGATATCGAAATCGGCATTGGTATAAACACCTAAAACTATTTGGGAAATCAGGCGGAAACATGCTCGATTCGAGCCCCTGGTACGTGCGCACGCGGCTGAAAACGCGGCAATTGCTCCTCGTCGTGGCGCTGGCCGAGGAGGGCAACATTCACCGCGCGGCCGCGGCGCTGAACATGACGCAGCCTGCTGCGTCGAAGCTCCTGCGGGAGCTCGAGGACATGCTCGGCGCGGTGCTGTTCGAGCGCATGCCGCGGGGCATGCGGCCCACGCTGTACGGCGACGCCCTGATCCGCCACGCGCGCGCCGTGCTCGGTAGCCTCGACCAGGCGCAGGAGGAACTGAGCGCGCTCAAGGCGGGGCGCCTTGGCCACGTCGCGGTGGGCGCGATCACCTCGCCGGGCGTGCGCGTGCTGCCGGCCGCCGTCGCGGCGGTCAAGCGCACGCATGCAAACCTGCGCGTATCCGTGGAGATCGACGCCAGCAACGTGCTGCTCGAACATCTGGCGCAAGACAAGCTCGACGTGGTGCTGGGCCGCCTTTCCGCCGAGCACGACAAGCTCCAGTTGCGCTACGAGCCGCTCGCGGGCGAGCCGGTATGCGCCGTGGTTCGGCCGGGGCATCCCATGCTCGGGCAGGCAGCGGATAAACCCCAACCAATCGCGCTCGCCGACATCGCGCGCGCCACGTGGGTCGTGCCGCCAGTTGGCAGCGTGCTGCGCCATCGCTTCGAGCTGATGTTCCAGCGCGCGAGCCTCGCGCCCCCTTCGAACGTGGTGGAAACGCCCGCGCTGCTCTTCATCACGCGCGTGCTTGAGCAAAGCGACATGATCGCCGTGCTCACCGAGGATGTGGCGCACTACTACGCGGCGCACGGCATGGTCGCGATCCTGCCCGTGCCGATGGATTGCCAGATGGACGACTTCGGCATCATCACGCGCGCGGATCGCCTCTTCACGCCCGCGGCGAGCGTGATGATCGAGGCGTTGCGGCAAGTGAGCGCCGACATTTACGGGGCGCACCGCCGCGAGCCGGGCGCGCGATAATCGTGTGACGAAACCCGCCACAGAGGACCGAACCATGCCCGCCAGCCATACCGCCGCTCCCGACAGCACCGCCATTCGCGTCGCGCTGTGGCGCGCGCTGCACGTCCAGGTCGACGACGCGCCTCACGTGCTCGAAGACGAAACCGGCATGCAGATCGCCGCGCCCGAATCGAACTGGCGCGAGCGGCCCGATATGCATCCTGAAGGCACGCGCGGTTATCGTGCTTCGATCGTCGGGCGCGCGCGCTTCGTCGAAGACCTCGTGGCCGAACAGACCGCAAAAGGTCTCGCGCAACAGTACGCGATTCTCGGAGCGGGACTCGACACGTTCGCGCAGCGCCACCCCGAGATCGCCTCGCGCCTGTACGTGTACGAAGTGGACAAGCCGGGCACGCAGGCGTGGAAGCGTCAGCGGCTCATGGAGTTGGGGTTTCGCGAACAGGACTGGCTGCGTTTCGTGCCGGTGGATTTCGAAGCCGGCGAGACGTGGTGGGAACGGCTCGCCGCGGCCGGGTTCGACGCCGCTAGCCCCGCGGTGATCGCGTCGACGGGCGTCTCGATGTATCTCACGCGCGAAGCGAACCTTGCGACGCTGCGGCAGATCGCGCAGCTCGCACCGGGCTCGACGCTCGTCATGACGTTCCTTTTGCCGCTCGAGCTCATCGACGAGCCCGAGCGCTCGCAGCACGCCGCCGTGTATGAACGTGCGAGGGCGGCGGGTACGCCGTTCGTGAGCTTCTTCGCACCGGACGAGATGCTTGCGCTCGCACGCGATGCGGGGTTACGCGACGCGCACATTGTTTCGACCGCCGATCTCACCGCACGTTATTTCGCAGACCGTAGCGATGGCCTGAGGCCGGCGAGTGGAGAGTCGATTCTCGTGGCGACCGTTTGAGGGTAGCGGAAAGTCAAAGCGCACACCGTCATGCCGTGGCGTCGCCAGTCGAATAACCGCCCTTGGCATCGTAATCGGCCGCCTGGTCGCCGCCCCCGCTCGCGGTGCCCGGACCGGCATCCTGTTTAGGCTGCGGCTCCTTAGTCTTGAAGCCCACGTAAGTCGCGCCGCTCACGCCGATGAGGGCAAGCGTCGTGGGGTCCAGTGTCGGCATCGCGACTGCGACGATCACCTGATACAGAAAGTTTGCCCCCACCACCACCGTGAAGATGAGCATCTGCAACCGGTGTATCGCCACCCCGCTTTCGTCACTGACCAGATCGAAGAAGAACTGCGCCATGCGCGGCGGGAATGCCGTCCCCCGGGAGAGATCGACGGTGCGCGACGCGCCTGACACGAGAGCATTCAACCCAAGCAGCGAGATGGCCTGTGCCGTGAACTCGGGCTGGGTTCCCGTCGCAATCCAGATATAGATGTACGACGCCACGATGATCAGCGTCCACCACGCCATTTGCGTACGCGCGAGGCTGTAGGTGCGCTGCTCGTATGGCACGGATGTGTTCGCGCCGGTATCGCGCAGCAACGCGGTTTGCGCACCTAACCAGACGAACAGGAAAATCACTACGGCGATGGCGCCAAGCCCCACGCCGATTTTCCAGATCGGCGCCCAAACGAATCGGAACTTGCTGTCCTCTGCCGCAAGTTCGTTGCCGTCCTTGTCGACGACGCTCGCATTCATCAAGCGAACTCGCCCGAAGTTCTGGCCGTCCCAGGGCAGCGCGACAAGCGTATGCCAGGCGACCGAGTTCTCCGGCGTCAAACCGCCCTGCTGGCCGGCGTCGCCGTATAAATGCAGCAGGAAGCTGAGGCTCGCAACGTCATCTTTGCCGACGATGCGCGCCTCGTCTGCCGTCAACTTGCGGCAACCCTGCGCGGTTATGCCGGTCGGCGCGCCGTCCACGTGCAACTGGTACTGCGAAATCGCGCCCATTTGCGAACACGGTTTCGTCACGTAAACATCGACGACGTCGCCCAATTGCATCTCGCGCACGAGTTGCTGAGCGTGGCCAGCAACCGGAAGCCCCGCTGCCAGCGCGAGCGCAACGATAGCCAGCACGTAGCGATACAAGCGAAAGCGTGATTGCATGGCGCCTCCGGAAAAGCTCACTGTCATGGGGTCTTCTGGAAAAGCGCGCGCTCCGCGTTACGGCGTTCGAGCAGACCCGACATCAATTTGCCGCCCGCATAGCACCAACGCGCAAACTGGTTTGCGGCGCTGCTGTAGTCGCCGCCGTTCAGCACCTTGAGCAACGTCGACGACTGCAGGTTTCGTGAACCCAGATTGAACGTAAAGCTCGTTAGTGCTCCGTACTGGTTTTCGTTCAGCGGTACAGTGACGAGCGCCAGCACTTCGCTGCCGATATCGATGAGATCGCCGTCGAGCAGCGTGCCCGCCTGGTCGAGTGTGATGCCATCGGGGTAGAGCGCTTTCGCTCGGGAAAGATCGGGCTGACCACGCAAAAACCGGCCTTGCGCGGTGATGGCGTGACCCCAGCCTATCGTCCATATGCCGATCGGATCGAGATAGGGGTAAGCCACATTGTCACGCAGCGGAATTCCTTCGTATTGCTTGATAAGGGTAACCGCGTCCGGCCCAACGGGTCTGGGAGTCGCCATTTGCCACTCCTGTTCGAGAAGTACGCCCGACCGATGCTTGCGCATCAAAATGTCTGGAAACAGGCTGTTTTGATTGCCAGTATGCGAGCGCGACTCCTCAACGATAGGCGATTTAGCAAGAAATTCTAGTCAGGATAATGCTGGCGCCTCCTCGCATATGGCGCGAGGCAAATCGCGAGAAAATGTTCGCTGGCGCACATTGGATCGCGCCCGAATCTGATAGCGGCATTGCCACTTCGCGAGCCCGCTTCACGGTCGCATCGGTCGCGATGGCCGATGGCGGGATGGGCATGAGGGCTGGCGCTTAACGCTGCATGACGCGTCGTTCCTGGTGCCGTTATCCAGTCAATTCGTTGCTCACGCAACTTGTTGAGCGGATATAATCCCCCCCGAATCAAGAGGGCCGCCACCGGCAGCCACCCAAAAAAGAAAGAACAAGAAAGCAGGCGCATCAATAAGCGCCCCGGGGAACAAAATGATAGAGAAGTGTTGGGACACGTCCCCGCGCAGCGCTGCGGCCTGCGCGGTTCTAACGCAAATCGCATCGATTCGGCAAAGCGGGCCATCGCGGTCCGGTTGCGACGCATGCCGTGCAGCAACACGCGCCGGGGTCACGCGCGCACCATCGTTCGCTCGCGCGCTCGCGGCCGTCTTGCTGGCAGGTGCACGCTGGCGTCGCGCGCTGGCTGCCAGATTCGGCGTGGCGCTGCTCATGACGTTCGCACTGCCAGGACTCGCATCGGCTGCGCCGCCCACGGTCACGTCAGTCAGCCCGAACTCCGGGCCGAGGGGAGGCGGCACCGCGATTACCATCACCGGCACGAATTTTACGGGCACGACAGCCGTGATGTTCGGCGCGACGCCCGCGACTTCCTTCACCTTCCTTTCCGCGACGCAGATCGTCGCCGGATCGCCGTCCGCCGCCACGGGCACGGTCGACATCACCGTGACCAACGCGAACGGCACGAGCGCGACCACCGTCGCCGACCAGTTCACCTACTATGGCGCGCCCACTGCTGGCCCGGTCAGCCTGACCGTCGCCTATGGCAGCCAGAGCAATCCGGTGACACTGAACCTCGGCGGCGGCACGGCGACCAGCGTCGCGGTGGCGACCACGGCCAGCCACGGCACCGCATCCGCAAGCGGAACGTCGATCACCTATTCGCCTCAAAGCGGCTACAGCGGCTCCGACGTGTTCACGTACACGGCGAGCAACGGCAGCGGGACTTCGGCATCCGCCACGGTGACTGTCACGGTGAACGCGCCTACCCTCTCGATCTCGCCGGCCACGCTGACTGCGCCCACGGTGGGCACGGCCTACAGTGAGACGATCGTGGCTGGCGGCGGTAATGCGCCCTATACGTTTTCCATTGTTTCCGGCTCTCTACCCATCGGCTTGAGCCTCAATGCGAACACCGGCGTGCTGTCCGGAACGCCGACGGCATCCGGCTCGGCATCGTTCACCGTCAAGGCCACGGACAGCAGCACGGGTACGGGTGCGTTTTCGGTGATGCAAGCCTACACAGTCGTCATCAATCCAGCCGCGCTGACGCTAACGCCATCCACGCTCTCAGCGGGTACTTACGGCGCGCCCTACAGCCAGACGCTCACGGCGAGCGGCGGCACAGCGCCCTACACCTATTCCCTGACCGCAGGCGCGTTGCCGACCGGACTGAGCTTGAGTCCGACCGGCGTGCTGGCCGGCACGCCGACCGCCGCGGGCACCTTCAATTTCACGGTGCAGGCGAGGGACGGCAACTCGATGGTCGGCAGCCAGAGCTATTCACTCGCCATCAACAGCGTCGCCCTGCCCGTGGCGGGCTCGGTCGCGGCGAACGTCGCGTACAACAGCAGCGGCAATACCATCGCGCTGAATCTTGCGGGCGGCGCGGCGGCCAGCGTGGCGGTGGCCTCCGCTGCCAGCCACGGGACTGCCATCGCAAGCGCGACGTCGATTACCTATACGCCACGCACCGGCTACGCCGGGACGGATTCCTTCACCTACACGGCGACCAACAGTAGCGGGACTTCGGCGCCCGCCACGGTGACCATCACGGTTGGCGCACCCACGCTGTCGATCACACCGGCCACGCTGACCGCGCCCACGGTGGGCGTCGCCTACAGCCAGACGCTGACGGCCAGCGGCGGCAACGCGCCCTATACGTATTCGATCGCATTGGGCACGCTGCCGGCGGGACTGAGCCTCGATGCCGCCACGGGCGTGCTATCCGGCACACCGTCCGCCGCCGGCACGTCGTCGTTCACGGTCGCGGCGACGGACAGCAGCACCGGGCCCGCCGGGGCGGCCGCGACTCAGCGGGCCTACACGGTCACGGTCAATGCGTCGACGGTCGTGCCTGCGGCGCCCGCCGTCACGGTCACGACACAGTCGAACACCGCCGTGACCATTCACGCGACGACCAACGCCAGCGGCGGCCCGTTCACCGCGATCGCCATCGCCTCGGCGCCGAAGACGGGGACGGCGGCCGTCAGCGGACTCGACATTGTCTACACGCCGGCGAGCACGTCTTCGGGCAACGTCGGCTTCACGTACACGATTGCGAATAGCGCGGGGGTCTCGGCCCCCATCGCCGTGACGGTGACCGTCAACGCGGTGCCCGTCGCGCTCGCCGAGCGCCAGGTGAGCACGTCCGCCACGCAGTCCGTTACCGTCGACATCACCGACGGCGCGACGGGCGGCCCGTTCACGGGCGCGGCTATTGTCTCGGTCAGCCCGGCGTCGGCAGGCACGGCAACGGTCGTTGCCGGTGGATACGCCATGGCCAAGGCCGCCGTCGCGCCGCAATCCGGCGCGCTCGCCCTGAAGTTCGTGCCGGCGGCGGCCTTCGCCGGCACCGCCACGATCACCTATACGCTGAGTAATGCAATCGCGACGTCAGCGCCCGGCATCGTTCTCGTGACGGTCGCGGCACGGCCCGATCCCTCGACCGATCCCGACGTGGTCGGCTTGATCAACGCTCAGGTCGAGGCCGCGCGCCGCTTCGCGAACGCGCAGATCGCGAACTACAGCCGGCGGCTCGAGCGTCTGCACGGGACCGGTCATGCTCCATCGAGCAACGACCTCTCGGTGGCGCTTCCCGGCAAGGTGCCCACCGCGGGCGCCCAGTGCGAGGATGCCGGATCGCCGACGTTGCGCGACGCCTGCCTGCGAGCCAATCAGGCGCTCGACGCGTCGTCGTCCGGGTCGAACGATTCGGCCCGCTCCCGGCCGGGGGCCGGAGGGCGAGACCACGCCGTCGACGCTTCGTCCGACCTCGCGTTCTGGAGTGCGGGCTCAGTCGACTTCGGCATGAACAACAGCGGCAATCAGCGCTCGGGCTTTCGCTTCACGACGCCGGGTGTCACCGCGGGCATGGACTACCGCATCTCCGACCACTTTTCGATTGGCGCGGGCTTCGGCTACGGCCACGATTCCAGTGACATCGGTAACGATGGCACGAAGAGCACGGGTGACAGCTACAGCTTTGCGCTCTATGGCAGCTACCGGCCGCAGCCTTCGCTGTTCGTCGACGGCATCGCCGGTTTCGGAACGCTCAGCTTCAATTCCCGCCGCTGGGACACGAACGCCGGCAACTTCGCGATGGGTCAGCGCGATGGCCGGCAGATGTTCGCCTCGCTCGCCGCGGGATACGAGCATCGCAGCGATACATGGCTGATTTCCCCGTATGGACGGATTGCCTACGCGGATGCAGCGCTCGATCAGTACAGCGAAAGCGGCGCAGGCATCGACTCGCTCACGTATTTCGGGCAAACGGTCACGACGGTGTCGGGCGCGCTGGGACTGCGCACCGAGTATGCTCAAGCGACCCGGTGGGGCGTGCTGTTGCCGTATGCGCGCGTGGAGTATCAGCACGATTTCAACGGCCAGAGCACGGCGTCTCTCGCCTACGCGGACCTCGCTGGCGCGGGACCGGCTTACTTCGTTTCGACAGTGCCCTCGAGCCAGAACCGGATGCAGGTCGAGATCGGTTCGAGATTCCAGATGCGTAGCATCACGTTCGGGCTCGACTACAGCGTCATGTTCGGCCACAACAGCTTCATGCAGGGCGTGAGGGTGTCCGTTTCGGCTCCGTGGTGACAGCGCGCGTGGGTTGCGCGGCAAGGCGCAGCCTGTCTTCCCGCGCGAATCCGCACTCCCTTTTCAGCGTGCCCTCACCCGCGCTTGCGCGGCTCCGAAGTCAGCGCGAGGGCCGAGCGCTCGACGGCGTCGGCGATCCGCTTCGACAGCGCCGGGTCCGGTACCGCCCGCGCCAGCGTGATGCCGCCCGACAACATCGCAAGCAACGCGATTGCCTTGTCGTCGCGCGCCGCGCCGGCTTCGTCGGGTAGCCCCGCCGAGACCTCCTCGATCAGGCGGCGCAGCTCCGCTTCATAGGCTTCGCGGGTCTCGACGTCGGCGCGAACCATCTCGGGCGAAAAGCTCGGCAGCGCGCAGCTTTCGCCAATGTCGCAAGTGCGCTTTGGGCCCAGATAGACCCCAATGAACGTCTTGAGCCAGCGTTTGCCGTGGCTCGCCTTCAGGTCGGCGACGGCGAGCCGCAACTGTTCCATGCCAGCCAGAACCACCGTGCGGAACGCCTCGCTCTTCGACTTGAAGTGTCCGTAAAACGCGCCGTTGGTGACGCCCGCCTCCCTCGTCAGGCCGTCGATGCCGGAGCCGCCGTAGCCTTCGCGCCGGAACAGGCGGCTCGCTGCATCGACGATGCGTTTGCGGGTTTCGATCTTGTGCTCGGCGGTGTAACGCATCGGATCTTACATTCGGAGCGATCGCTCTTTTTCTTGCTTAAAGAGCAATCAGTGTCTATACATAGAGAGCAGTCGCTACATATATACCACTAACCGCTGTCGCTTACCCATGAGGATTTGCCATGCCTATTACGCTGACCGTATCCGAGGGAGTGCTGTCCGCCGAGGCCGAAGCCCATACCTTCGCCGCCTTGACGCAGGCGTTGTTGAGCGTCGCGCAGCTCGAAGGCAACGCGTTCATGACGCCCAATGTGATCGGGACGCTGAACGTTATACCGGCCGCGCGCGTGTTCTCGGCCGGCAAGCCCGCCGCCGCGGCATTCGTCGAACTCACGCTGCCGCAGATCGCGCTTGCGACGCCCGAGGCCAAACAGGCTTTCACTGAAAAGGCGACCGCGATCCTCGAACAGGCGGCCGCCGGGCGCCTTAGGCGGGATCACATCTGGACCAACATCGTCTATGCGGCGGACGGCTCCTGGGGAATCGCCGGCCGCGCCCACAGCAACGCGGACCTCGTCGAGGCGATACAGGAAGCGGCGATCGAGTAAACCGGACGCTCGCGCGTGTTCGACAGGTACGCTTGTGCGAGATGTCCGGGCACGTACACCGCGCGCGAGCGGTCAACCAGCAGCGCTGTTGCGAGGGAGGGCGCCGACTCTGAGCGTCACATCACCTGGCGCGCTCGCGTCGAAGCGTGGCACAGCGGATACGATCAAGACGTTCGTTGTCTTTAGTAAGACAAATGAGAGTTTTCCGAACACAGCGCGCGCTGCAGTTGTTGAATAGGTCCGACCTTCCGCCTATTATTGTTGTCGCGTCTTAGGCCAGCCGAGCCATCAAAATCTGCACACTGGTCGACAAGATAAGGACGGGATCCGCGGTGCGGTGGACCTGACGGGAGCGCAGGCGATGCTACAAAAATTAAAGACCGTCGTCACTTCAAATGTCACCGCCCTTTTGTTCGCTTCCGCGAGCGCCATTACTGCCACAACAGGATGGCTAGGTAGGCTACGCACTGCCTCGATCTACGCGGTTTGCGGCCTGATTTCGGTCTATGCACTAGCTTGGGTGTTCTTTCTGTCGAGGGATACGTTGATGGTTCGCACAGTGGCCGCGGGGAACTCGAAATATCCAGTTCGCTACAAAAAGGTAGACCATGATTGGCGCATTACCGAGACCGGCGACTTCTATGGAAGATACTCGTTCGAGTGCCAAAATGTAAGTAAGTCGAATCTCTCTGTTATCCCATTCGACGAAATCTGGATCAACTCTTATGAAAAGGTTGACATTAGCACGCGCGTTTCCGTGGATGAGAAGAAGTTCTCAATTCGCGAAAGTCGACAAAGTCTATACGGATTCGCGCTAAAACTGCTGTCTCGAGCCCTTAATGTTCAAGCGATATCGTGGTCGCAAATCGTCGACCCACCTATACCTCCTCAAGACTCCATCAAATACGAAGTCACTATCAGTACGCCGAGAACGGAGATTGATGCTTTCTCCAAGGAGGGAGCGTTGGCCGGAATTCCAACAAACATTCCAACCGAGGAAGCCAAGCTAAGTCTTTCAGCTCCGCCTGGGTTTGCGTTTGAATTTCTGGATCCAATTATCGTCGTTGATGGGAGTGGAAACCGGGATACTCAGGCTGAACAGCAAACAGGTGGACCTGGACTTAACCCACAACGAACATTAGTCACCTGGCAACTTCGCTCGCCAAAAACGGGGAAGCGGTACTTGTTTCGCTATCGTCTCGAACGTATTTGAGGAGACCATCGTGAATCCTCCAGAATTTGTCTGCACTTGCTGTGGAAAATGCTGCACAGGAGGCGGTGCTGATCTCGGTGTTCTCGTACTGCCAGAAGACATTAGTCGAATATCTGACTATTTGAATGTTAGCGCCGATGAAATTGCAGAACATTATTGCGATACTCCACTACTCTCCGCATCAGAATGTGTTGAATTTTGGAAATTGCGCACTGAGGATGGGCGCTGCATTTTTTTGCGAGAAGATAACCTTTGTGCGATACACGACGTAAAGCCGCTTCAGTGTAAGACCGGTCCGTTCGGTATGTTCTGGGACGGCGAACTTCGATATGAATGCATGCGCGAAATTTCAGAGGAGTCGATTCAGAAAGCAAAGGCAGAGACAGTGCGGGAGTTTTCTATCTACTTCTCACAATTCCGGGTCAAACAAAATCCATCCTAGGAGAACGCCATGTCTTTTAACTCGATTGATGCGATGCTGCGCAAGGTGAATGTTTGGATCGAAACTAACGATGAGACTAGCCAGAGCGGTGCCAGGTTGCGCAAAACGGAGGTGACCGATACCGAAGCCGTACAGAACTCGACTCAGGGATCCTGCGACGGCGCTGTCCGTCGCAACCGCGGCCTGGGCGATGGCAGGTCGACGAAAACGACACCCTGAAGGCGGAGCCACATCGCGTGGACTATTTCCGTTGCCGGATGCTGAGCCGGTCCGGGCGCGGAGAGACTGTGATTCCAGATCGAACGGATGCAAGGTGGCAGCCAGGGTCGACATGTCGAAGCACCAAATCGCGGAGTTGGATCTCGCCGACCTTGTTTGAAGCAACTTTCAGAGGCAAAAGCTGAAAAGCAATTGTGACCGACTACTTGTCGGTCACAACGATTGTTCGAATCGCCGCTTCAGTTCTGGAGTTGCCGTAGCCTTGACTCCACGTCGAAGGACCGTCGCGTGTCGTCAACGCTCTGCTGTCGTCAGCAGCCCCCTGGGCGAGATAGCTCAGCCATTATGAGGATCAGAGTCTGTCTTTACTCTGCAATGCGCTTGAAACTGGCGTAGTAATTGTCGGTGTAGTAACAGTCGCCCGTCTGCCTGCGCGGGCCGCCGCACACGATCCGGCGTTGCCCTCGATCCGTCGCGCCAGGGGTGCGAACCGTGTATGTGTGGTAGTAGCCGCGCGGGTGCTTCGGCAGCAAAAGCGCAGTGTTACGGAACAACACGCCGTCGTCCGCAAAAGCGAAGGGGCCGCCCGCTTTGATCAGCCGTAATGTCTCGGCTGCTTCCGCCGGCAACTGCGTCTTGGTGATGGTGCCCAGCGCACCCGCTACTTGCGCGCCTGATGCGGCGGGTGCACCGCTTGCGCCCTGCGCTGGCTGACCCGGCGCCTCGCTTGCGGATGCGCCCGATGCCTCGGTGACGTTTCGCGAACTCTCCTTGCCGCATCCGCAGAGGATCGCGCTCAAGGCGATGATGCAGGCGAAAGCCCACGCTCTTTTCACGAAACGGTTCTCCTCTCGTTTGACCCGAACTCGACGACCAGGATAGACGTAAAGGTATCGCTAATAGCGCCGCGAATCAATGTTCGCAAAGAACCAGACACTCGGCACATGACAACCAGCCCGATTTGCCGTTTTCAACGGGGACGATCGAGCGGCCGTTGATGGACGTTGTGGCCCATTCGCTTTCGCGCCGAACCGACGCTCCCTCGTCCAGACAACGAACGACGGCCGCTTACACCCGTTCCGATGTAAGCGGCCTCGACTTGCAATGACACAATGCTGGATGACGCGGTACTTCAACTACATGCTGCCCTGCTCTTCAACTACGTGTTTCCCTGCACTCCTCATCGATTCGACAGCACGGTACTTCGACAATAACCGATTAAGCTCTGCCAGATACGACTACTGCTGTGGGACTGCTGTTCTGCAACTGGTAAACGGTATGGTCCAACTCGACCGCAGGAGGGGAATCCTGGGATGGAGCCAATGCCTCGCTCCATGAAAGCCAGTGTAGACCTGGACGCAATCAACCCATTGCCCGAAACGAGCCCAATATGAGGCCGAGTTCTCGCAATTGATGAGCTTCCCTGCCGACGCCGCGAGGCCTGGGCATCCAGCCGTACATCGTTGCCCCTCATCGGTTACACGCTCGCGTTTCAGGCTACAGCTTGCGCCTCAGACTTATAGAACGGGTAGTCCGTATAACCGATATGCGTGCCGCCAAAGAACGTCGGGCGGTCGTACTGGTTGAGCGAAAGATTGCGTCGCAGCCGCTCCGGAAGGTCGGGATTCGCAATGAAGTGTCGGCCGAATGCAACCAGATTGGCATCGCCGGCCTGCAGGACCGCTTCGGCCGTTTCACCGTCGAAGCCTCCGGCCGCGATGATGGTGCCCGCGTAGTGCTTGCGAATCATCTGGGCAGCGACGGGATCCTGGTTGGCGCTCTCGTTTTCGACATTGCCGAGAATGCGGGGCTCGATGAGGTGCAGGTACGCGAGATTCAGCTTCGCGAGTTCTTCTGCGACATACGTGAACAGGCCGACAGGGTCGCTATCCGACATATCGCCCCAAGACCCACTCGGCCCAAGGCGCACGGCAACCCTGTCGCTTCCCCACACTGAAATCACAGCACGGGTGGCTTCCATTAACAGGCGGGCGCGGTTTTCGAACGAACCGCCATAGATGTCCGTCCGCTTGTTACTACCGTCCTGCAGGAACTGGTCGAACAGATAGCCGTTTGCGCCATGCAGTTCCACGCCGTCGAAACCTGCCTCGACGCCGCGTGCTGCCGCAGCGCGGAAACTTTCGACGATACCCGCAATTTCATGAGTCTCGAGTGCGCGATTCGGCGTATTCGGGACCCAGCCGGCGTCCGTGTAAGCGAGGCCGCCGTGAGGCACTTCCGAGGGACCAACAGGTCGCCCACCGTCGGGTTGCAACTCCGAATTCGACTGGCGCCCAGCGTGGTACAGCTGAAGGAAAATTTTCGCGCCTTTCGCATGGACTGCGTCGGTCACGAGTTTCCAGCCTGCAATCTGGCTGTCGTCGTACAGGCCTGGCGCACCAAGATATCCGTTGCCGTTCGGCGCGGCGATGGTAGCCTCGCCAATCAGGAACCCACCGGCCGACGCGCGCTGCGCGTAGTACTCCGCCATGAGCGGGCCGGGAATCGCACCGTTTTCGGCACGCATACGCGTCAGCGGCGCAAGAACGACCCGGTGCGAGAACGTGTAAGGGCCGACTTTCACTTCAGAAAAGAGCTTGGACATGACCTACCCCAAAAGAGATTGGAAAGCGCGTCGATTACTGGTTGTCCGACGTGACAGGAGCGAAACCGCAGAACTGGCTGACTTCCCCGCGACATCGATGGACTAGAGTGTATATGCACACATCGATTAATTTGTCCCGATTACTTCCAATACTGTTCTCGCGTTTCGCAAACAATTCTCTTTCTATGCCATGCCATCAAGCCCAGACATAGGTTTGGAAACTTTCGTGATTCGATCCTTCAATCGGCATAGTCATTTCGACCATAAATAGCGAACCAAACAATATTGAAAACTGTTGATATGTCGCTAGCATGCAGTTATCGACTGCCAATCAAACACCGGCGGCGTTCGTTCACGACTTATGGCCTCCTGGCTGGGGAGACGACGGGTATGCGAGTCCTGGTATTGGGTAGCGGGGTCGTCGGTGTGACTAGCGCGTTCTATCTGGCGCGCGCCGGTCATGAAGTCACTGTCATCGACCGCGAGCAAGGTCCCGCGCTTGAGACGAGCTTCGCGAACGCCGGGCAAATTTCGCCGGGGTATGCGGCGCCGTGGGCGGCGCCCGGCGTCCCGCTCAAAGCCATTAAGTGGATGTTCCAGAAGCACGCTCCTCTCGCCATCCGCCCAGATGATGCAGACAAGCAGTTCCAGCTTCAATGGATGTGGCAGATGCTGCAGAACTGCACCGCCGAGCGTTACGCGATCAACAAGAACCGTATGGTGCGGCTCGCGGAATACAGTCGCGATTGCCTGAAGGCGCTGCGTGCTGAAACGGGTATCCAGTACGAAGGACGAACTGGCGGCACGCTACAGGTTTTCCGAACGCAGCAGCAGTTCGACGGCGCAGCGAAAGACATCGCCGTACTGAAAGAGGCGAACGTTCCCTACGAGCTGTTGACTGCAAGCGAACTCTCGCGGGTTGAGCCTGCGCTCGCTGCGACCTCGCATAAGCTAACAGGCGGTCTTCGCTTGCCCGGCGACGAGACAGGCGACTGTCAACTGTTCACAACCCGGCTTGCCGCACTCGCCGTGGAGGCAGGCGTGACGTTCCGCTACAACACGCCAGTCGATGCCCTCGTTGTCGAAGACTGCGAAGTCGCTGGCGTCCGTCATGGGACCAAGCTCATCCATGCCGATGCGTTCGTTGTCGCGTTTGGCTCCTATTCGACGAACTTCCTGTCGGGCCTCGTCAAGATCCCGGTCTACCCGCTCAAAGGGTATTCCATCACGGCTCCCATCGTGGACGAGGCTCGCGCGCCGGTCTCGACTGTCCTCGACGAGACCTACAAAATCGCCATCACGCGTTTCGACAAACGAATTCGCGTGGGCGGCATGGCCGAAATCGTCGGATTTGATAAGCGCCTGCGCGAGGCGCGGCGCGAGACGCTCGAAATGTGCGTGAACGACCTGTTCCCGGGCGGCGGCGACACTGCGAAGGCGACGTTCTGGACTGGGCTGCGAGCGATGACTCCAGACGGCACGCCCATTGTTGGCCGCACCGCCGTGCCCAACCTTTTCCTGAACACTGGCCATGGCACGCTTGGCTGGACAATGGCCTGCGGTTCGGCGCAGCTTCTCGCCGACCTGATATCAGGCAGAAAGCCCGCTATTCAGCACGATGACTTGAACGTGTTCCGCTACGCCAAGGAGGCCGATGTCCCAGCGGATTTCGCGCTGGACTAGGCAAAGGCGACCATGCCGGCGAGATGGATAGACGTCACAGCTGCGCATGTATTCCGTAGCCAGGCACCGCATTGCTTGTGATAGCCCTGCGAGGCCTCAGCCATACATCGCCAGCCAAGCTTCGCAGCACGCTGGTCAAGCCTGGCCAGCAGGGGATGTCTAGATGCCGGCAAGGCGGTACCCGGTTTCGCTTTGGCGCACCCGCTCACTTGCCCAGGATGCGGTCTTCCGATTCACCGACGATGACGATCTCAGTGCGCCGGTTACGGGCCTGCCCTTCAGTCGTGTCGTTGCTCGCCACGGGACGATCGTAGGCAAAGCCCTTCGTCGTGGTACGCGACGCTGAAATACCACGCTCTTCGAGCGCGTTGGCAACAGTTGTGGCGCGCGCTTCGGATAGCTGCATGTTGTACGCGTGCGTACCGACATTATCCGTGTGCCCTTCGACGATTACCGGCTTGTCGCTGCGTTTGAGCAGCACGACGGCGCGCGCGAGCGCAGGCGCTGCATTCGCGCGCAGCGTCGACTGGTCGAAATCAAACAGAACCTTCTCGGGAAGACGCAACTCCACGCCGTTCGGGCCCTGTGTCACCTCGATGCCGGTGGCCTGGTTAAGCGCAATCTCATGACTACGATCGAGCCCCGAGCATGCCGAAAGCAGCGCGACCAGACTGAGACAGGTCCCCAGTGAAAGCATTTTTCTCAAATTGTTCTCCTTCAGGAAATGGAGGCGCTCCACCACGCACGGATCAGACGCAACGCGCTCCGGTTGCATAAAAGGTCTGGCGCAGCGCGCCGTTCAGCCCTGCCTATGTGCGCTAGCCTGCGAGCTCTGCGCCGGCGCAGAGGCTGGATTTGCCGGCAAGGCCTGCTGGGGCGCTTCGTGCTTTACAGCCTGCGAGTCCGCGCCGACCAGCGCCAGTTCGTTACCGCTGACCTCAATCTTGACCGGATCCGTCTTCTTCCATTGCTTCTTCGGAACAGCGAGCTTCCATACCCTGTCCTGCACGGGCTCGCGAAAGAACGCGACCACGCCCACGATCTGCGCGTCCGGATTCATCGGCTCGGCGAGGCTCGCGTTCGCGCCAGGCCGCAGCACGACATCCTTCGTGGCCAGCAGATCCGCTTTGAGGAGGTTCAGATCATCCGACTGCAATTGCACATAATTAAGCTGTGCGAAGGTCTTCGCGTCCTTGAGCTGGTAGAAGCGCACGACCGTCGAGAGCGATTGTCCCTGGGCGTCTGAGTTGAGTGACGCACGGCCGGCAAGATCCACATTCATCGTCTTGACCTGGGTCGTGAAGGCCCACCTCGCGGCATCCACGGTGCTGTCACCGACTGCCTGGGCGATGCCGCAGCCAGCGGTGACCACCGCCGAAAGGATCGCCATCGCGAGACCGGAGCGGCGTGCCGCGTATTTCATTTTCTTGTCCATTCCGAGGATGCCCCCGTTCGTTATCCTGTTCTTCATGCCTGTGCTTGCCCCGCCCCGTCCCAGCGACCGAGCTGGACACGTGTGATGCGCGCCGGCGCCTCAGTTGCGGACCGTGGTGGGGCTTCCAGTTGCGCCGTAAATCCCAGGTTTGCCTGGCGTGGCTCCAGCATGGGCTTCGGCATAAGCTCGGGCCGCACGTGCATTTCCAGATCCGCTTCGCTTTCGTAGCCGAGATAAAACCGCAGCAGCGCCATGATTTCCCGGTGGGCGGATTGCCCCGGCACCAGCGCCAGTACCGTCTCGCGCGACGCGGGCGTGATGACGACCCGCACCGTGTTGCCCCGATCGTAAAAGCCGCGGCCGAGCAGGCACTGTTCGCCCAGCGCCGCCGGCTCAAAATCGTTAATCTCCCGCCACACCGGGTGGAACTCCTCAACCGTGATCGTGGCGTCCGGCACGGCATGCCGCAGCACGCCGGCCAGCCCTTCCGCGGTGCGCGTGCGCTGCATGGCGAGCCCGAGCATCGACAGCAGCCGTCGCTTGTCGGCCACCTTCGTCAGCATCTGGCGCGCAGTCGAGGTCTCCCGCTCCTGCGCTGCTTCACCCGGTCTGGGAGCGGGCGTCGCGATGCGCGTAGAGGTGCTGAATCCGAAACCGGCGAAGCTGAGCAGATAGCGCGACACCGTGTCCGTGCCATCGCGCCGGAAGCCGACCGGATACCGGTACTTGCGCGCGATGCGGTAGTACTGCGTGATGATTCGGTGATGGAAGAGGTCGAGGAATACCGAAAGGGACTCCGCGCCATCCCGGTTCTGCGCCACTTCATCGACGAAATACGCGGGCATGCGCGCGTCGACGCCGTATAGCCCGAGGAACGTCGTCACAACCGAAGGTGGCGCCGCCGGGTTGTCGACGTCGAACCGGATCGCATCGATCTCGCGCCCTGGAAAGCCCAGTTGCGCGCGCGAGCGGAACCGGACGGGGTCCGTGGCCGGCGAATCGGTTGTTCCGAGGGGCTGCGTATCGGGCGCGGCCAGTTCAAGCAGCTCGCAGAAGCGGATGAAGTTCATCCGCGGCGCGTCGTTGAGGATGGCCGGCAACAGTTGCGGTGCGGCCGCCGCCGGCATCGTGGGTGCGGTCAAAACGGTGCCCCCTCGCCTTTTGTTTCAGGCCATTCGATACGCCGCCCGGTGGGCAAGGTGACGATTACAAGCTTCGTGTACAGATTCAGGGTCGCGTAAAGGCCCAGGAACCGGTTGAGCATGCTGCCGAAGAGTTCGAGATCCCCCTCTCCCGCGAAGCGGTTGCTGTCGAGCGTCACCGTGATCTCCACGCCGCGCATCAGGCCGCCCTTGACGAGCTTGCTGAGCGGCCGGTGCCGCACATCGGTGATGGCGTTGATGCGACGACTGTTGAGCTCGCCGTCGGTCCAGTCATAGAGCGCGAGCGAGCCGCGAAGGATCTCCGCGTCGAGCAGCGACAGGTAGTTGGGCGCAAGATGGGAAAGCACGCGCCACTGGAACCGGTCGCCTGTGGGCGGATAGACCGGGAGCGTTGGCGCCGTGAGGTTGCGCACCGCGCCGATATTGGTAAAGCCGCCGCGCATGCGCGTGACGCCTGCTTCGCGCAGCGCCTTGCGCGGCAGCATCCCGTTGGTGCCGGTCACCGCAAGCGTCAGTGTCTCTTTAGGAAGCGTGCTCGACTGTTCCCAGGCATGGCCGCCGAGCACGATCCAGGTGTCGAAGCGACCCGACGGACCGCGTCGCATGCGGGTGTGGTAATACCGTTCGGGCATGTCGTGGCGCAGCATGCCGCCGCGGTGACGAAACGCCGCGAAAGGCACGTATTCGTGACGCCGGCCACGTTCGAAATACTCCACGCCATCCACCGAATAGATGTCGATCAGTGAGCCGTGCTCCGCCCGCGCGCGTACCCGGTATTCAGTTTCGTGCTGCGTGACATTGACGGGATCGGCGCCCACCGTGAAGAGGTTGATGACGGGCGTACAGTACAGCCGCACGTTGTCCGCACTGAAGCGCATGTCGTCTGGATACGGGCGCTCGAGCACGACCTCGACATCGAGTGAAGTCGCCGACGCGGGTATCGCCTGAATGTCGAGCCCGAGCAGGTCGACAAACATGAACTTCTCGGGAAATGTGAAGTACTCCAGCAGCAGCTGGTAGCCACCGAACGCGTTGTCGGCCTTGGGCCAGAGCCGTTCTTCGGCCGCGAAACCCGCTGGTGCGAGACGTAGGCCCGGAATCGCCACGGGCGCGCCGGGCCGGTCCTCGGGCCAACCTGGCACGCGCACCTGCATCGCGACCGGCTTTGCCGTGAGCGCAGCGTAGAGCGCGAGGGCGACGGGTCGATCCGCATTCAGGTACAGACGCAGACGTGGCACCTGCAGCCGCTCGCGTTCGGTTTGCGTCTGGAGGGCCACGCGCAGACGGATGACGGAGCGTCCGTCCTCGCGTGCGTAGACGCCCGCTTCGGAGAGAGCCAGCGGATACAGGTCAACCGACTGCGTGGTGCGATAGACGCATTCGATGGTGGCGTCGCCCTCGCCGACCGGATCGGAAGTTGCTTCCAGCCCCGCCTCGAGCGTTTCGTGCTTCTGCAGCGCACCCTTCTCCGGGATAAGCTCGAGAATGGAGAGCGAGGGGATCATGCGCAGGTAATGCGGCCACAGCATGCTCACGAGACCCTCGGTCAGCTCGGGCAGTTCGTCGTCGAGCTTGTGGCGGAGCCGCCCCATCAGGAAGGCGAAGCCTTCGAAGAGACGTTCGACATGCGGGTCGCGCTCACCTACGCGGTCAAGGTCCAGCTCACGCGCGCGATCAGGGAACGCACGCGCGAATTCCTTGCCGCCTTCGCTCAGGTAGCGCATTTCCGCCTCGAAGTACCGCAGGATTTCGTTATCTCGGGTTGGCTCTGTCATGGTGCGGGTTCTCTATCGGGCGAGGGGCGGGCGTTTCCTGGGGAAGTCATTGCGGCACACTCCCTTGGGGGATCGGCACGGCAGCGCGCTTCGCGGCCGCAATGGCTGCCTTGGGCAGCGGCGGCGGCCCCGCCGGCACAGGCTGCCTTGCAACGGGCGCCGAGCGGTCAATGAAGATGCGCGAGGGCAGCGTAAAGCCCCTAAGCGCCAGCAGCTCCAGCGGCCCCTTGCCCACATCGGTGCGGATCAGGTAACGCAACGGATGCGTCATGCCCGATGGCGCCGGTACGAGGGGCTCCTGTGCCATCTGCGCCGCGATATCCGCTAGCCCGTCCGTCTTCGTCGCGACGGACTTTTGATCGGCGGTTTCCGGCTTCGTCTGCCATGTCAGCTGGTACGTCGCGCTGTCCACGGGTTCGACCTTTGCGCGCTCAAGCATACGCACGAGCGCCCACCGTCCGCTGAACTCGAAGTTTTTGTTCGTGCCCGCCGTATCCGTCTGCCATTCAAGCCGCGTGCCGGCTTTCTGCGGCTCGCCGGAGGGCCACGTCATCGTGCTCCACGACTCGACCTGGTTGTAGTAATGCAGCGTCTGGCCGTCGAGCGTGAGCAGCGTGTCGGCGACGCCGGGCGTCGGCACGGGTTTGAGGCTGAATACGAACTGCGGCTCACCCTGGGCAAGCAGGTGCCCGGCCACCTGCTGCAGCGTGTTGATGGCGGAGAGGAACGCCGGGTCGAATGCGCGCGTCGTGCTGCCCCCCCCTGCACCGCCCGCGGCCGGTACCCACTGGTCGCCCTGCAACTGCAGGGCACCCGCGAGCTGCGTGGAGAGGAAGGTATCGATGAGACCACCCTGGGGGCGCAGGAAACGCGCGAGCTCGGGCAGCGATGCATCGTTGGTCGTATTCGCAAACGGATAGCGGCCCGCGAACGAGCGGTTCCAGGCAGCGACGATCGTCTGGCGCCACGCATCGTTCAGGCTTGCCTCGGCAGGTGCGAGCACCGTGCGGGTCGCCTGCGTGACCGGTTCCACGAAGAGCGCGTTACCCATGCCCGCCCACTGCTCGCCCAGACTCGCGGCGATAAGCTTCGCGTAGGTGAGCGTATCGGAGAGATCCGAGCCCTTGCCCTGGTAAAGCGCCTGCGCGACCTGGCGCGCCTGGTCATCGGAATCGGCGCTATCGCTGATCTGTTGCAGTTTCAGGCGCAGCGTCATCACGCGTTCCGTGAAGCGCTCCATGCTCAGGTCGCTGCCGGCGGCCGGTGCCGTACTGTTGCCATTGCCCGCTTGGCCAACCAGCTTGAGCACGGGCCCGAAAGAGGCATCAAGCGGGCCGGCCGGCGTCGCCTGCGCGTTCTGCGGTGCATCGTCTTTCTTGCCGAAGAAGTTCTGTGCCTTGGTGACCAGCGCATCCGAAAGCGAGGCCTGCTGCGCGCCCGCTCCACCCTGCCAGGCCAGCGATTTCATCAGCGCGATGAGCGGCGACTGCCGTGCATCGGCGATGAGCTTGAGCTGTCCAACGGCGGCGGGCAGCGTGGGTACGGTGGCGCACCGGATGCTGTTCATGAAATCCTGCCAGTGTTCGGCGTAGTCGTCGAAGTAGTGTTTGCGCAGGGCCGCGCGCAACGCTTCAGGGGTCTGGGCATCCGGCACCGCACCGCCCTGCGTACTGCCTGCATTGCCAGTACTGCCGGTATTGCCGAGCACCCAGTTGGCCGTGACACCGTTCTGCTTCGCCGCTTCGTCGATCGCAACTTCGATAGAGCCTTCCCACGCCTGGCGCGTAAAAACACCGGGCACTGTCGCGGATGTCGAGAAGAGACCCCGTGTATCGGTACCGGCGGTCAGCGAGGCAAGTGTCTGGTCCGGGTACTTGTGGCCCACCGAGTCCAGGACGCCCTGATAGATCGCGTCTTCGGAGTTCTTCACGCCGATGATGGCGAGCAGCGTCTGGCGCGCGTTACCGACGAGATCCTCGCGCGGCTGAATGCGCCAGTCGGGGTGTGCGGGAAAGTGCTGGGCCCAGAAGCCCAGCAGTTGCGCGGCGAGGTCGAGTTTTTCGCCGGGTCGCAGGCCCGTATCGGGGTTCCAGTGATGCTCGAGCTGCGGCGCCATGAAAGCCGCATCGGCACGCTGCGGCTCGGCCATCATGAGGTAGGTCTTGAGCGCCTGCTGGCCGTCCTGCGCCATCTGGCTGCTCTGAGCGTCGACCTGGGCTGTCTGCATCTGGCCGAGATCAACGAGCAGGCCTTCGATGTCCTGCTGCACTGGTGAAACGAGCAACGGGCGGGCGGCGCGCGCGTAAGGCGTCCACAACGCTTCGAGCACCGCCCTATCGTGATTCAGTCCGAAGCGCGTAAGCAGCGGCGTGTGTTCCTGCACACGCGCCTCGTGCAGGCCGATGCGCTGCTGGAGTGCAAGCAGGGCCCGCAGACGTCCGGGAGTATCGCCCGCGCGGTTGAGCGCCTGCAGGGATTCATTGGTTAGCATGACGTCGTGCGCGTTGTTCATGCCCGAGAAGAGCATGCCGATGCTCCACAGGCCGATGAAAGCCAGTGCAATCGTCGAGACCACTGTGACCGAGTTGGATAGTGCGCGTCGGCCCGGCGTATGTTCGGCGGCGTCGGCAAGATAGCGCCACAGCGACAGGCGGGCACTTCCGGAACCTACCGTCGATGCGTCGCCGGTCGGCCACGGAGCGAAGAAGGCACCAGCGACAGGCAACGGGCGCCGCTGCCAGTCGGTGAGGCCCGCGATCCAGCGCGCAAGCGGCGCACTGCGTGCATCGAGCCGGCTCGACAATTCCGCGGCGTAAGCATCACTACCGTTGTCAGCGATGTGGTGGACGCTACGGTCGGCCAGCCTGTCGCGCAGCTCGAGCAGCCGGGTTTCAATGACCACTACGTCGAGCGGTCGGGACAGTTCGCATCCGGTCACGGGTGTATCGAACCGGTGAACGGCATCGGTGCCCGCGACGTCCAGAACGTACACAGGCGTCGACCAGCGTAGGAACTCGGCGATGCGCGCAAGATGAAGGGCCCAAGGATTCTTGCTATGACCGGAGTCCGACAAGGAGGTCTTCTCATCCAGTACGAGCGCGATGGCATCGAGCGGACGGCTGCGACGCATTCGGCGAATCTCACGCAGCCACAGCTCGTCGGGGTGGCCGTCTTTGCCCGCACCACCCCACAGCAGCACGGCGTCATCGGTGATCAGCGAGCCCTCGGTCGCCAGTTCCGGCATCAACGCGGTAACGGTCGCGGCATCACCCGCAACCAGGATCCACGGCAGGGCATAAGCACGGCGAAACCAGCGCCTCTGCTTCAGGTCGGATTTCAGATTCCTTGCCCACGTGACGACCTCTTCTGCCCTGCTCTTGGCCGCCGCCGCCGCTGGATCGCCCTGCCCGGGCGCCACGAGTCCCTTCCTCTCCGATTCCTGCCGAAGCGCGATCTGCCTTTGCTTGCGATGCTGGTGAAAAGCGAGGCCGAGCCCACCAACGGCCATCAGCGCTGCGAAAACAAGGGACGCCCAGTGTTTGACTATCCAGCCGTAGGGATCCTTCAGATCCACGGTATGCAAGAGCAGACCCACGCTGCCTACGAGCAACGCGGCAGTCATCATCCACCGTCCCCAGTTACGTCCTTTCTCTTTTTTCAAACCGATGTTTCCTTTTGAGGCATTGGCGAGACCGTGCACAGGTACAGGCACTCGGATTGCGGCTCGCGCCAAGCCACCAGTTGTGGCCTGGCGCCGCGCATCGCTTCCATCGCGACCGCAAGCGCAATCCAGCCACTGGCCGGCCCCGGGGTGCCCAGAACACCGTCGAGCAGACGTTCGTCAGGCATCTCCTTGGGATCTGGCGCAAGCGCCGAACGGATGGCAGTCGCTTCAATGTGCTCGCAGTTGGCGACCCACACGTGCTTTAGCCGGTCAGGCGCCATCTGGAATTCCCTGATCTGGCCCAGCCCGACTTCCATCGTGTCGCGCACACTCGTCATGGGACGAAAAATCAAACCTGCATTCGTTGCAGCCGCTTCGACAAGAAATGCGGCGGCCCCTTCGCTGAAGTTATGCTTTTCCTCTTCGTCCGCCCAGAGTTGAGCGGCAATCACCAACCGCGTAGCAGGATCGACTCGGTCCACCAGCTGGGTCATCCACTGCACACCGCCAGTCGCTGGATGCACTTCGACGCGGAGAGCCGGAATCATCGATCCAAAAGTACGCATCACCTGCTTTGTCCAGTCTTCATCCTGTTTGAGCGATGTGTCATCCAGCATCAGCGTAATGATGACTTCCCTTCTGTCTCGAAGCGCCTCAGCGAAGCGCAGCGCAACTAGACGCAGCAGCCGTGTGCGCCGGAACGCTGCCGTTCGCCCACTGACCCAGTCAAAGGTAATGGATCGGTCAATGTTCGTCGGAAGGTCAAATTTTTCAGCTGAGAACCTGTCGATTTCGTCCGTGGCCGCAGGGAATGCCGCAACATCGATGACGCATGCCTGACGGCGACTCCAGTCGCGCCACCCTTTCTTCAACCAGTGCTGCTCTTTTTCGGCATCCTCAGCATCCTTCTGTTCATCCTCCCATTGTTTTAACCGCCAGCCGAGCAGCAGGAAGCAGGCAACCAATGGAGCACCAACCAACGTGGCCCAGAATAGAACCGTGTTGGTCGGCTTGCCTTGTGGCCACACGAGCAAAACCGCAGCGGCCGTAGCTGATGCAATGGAAACGAGCGTCGGCAGCCACACGCGCAGGGAGATCGGTTTGGGGTACTCGATATTTAAGAAAACAGGAATGGGCCATGACATCGAGAAGTCTTGACTACAATATTTGCGTGTTTTGGGGATTGAACTTCTGTCAGAAACGCCGAAGAATCTTTAGTGGTTCATTCTGTGGCCTACCGTTCGTGTAAGCGCTAATCCCCCAACTCCGCCAGGCGCTTTCGAATGGCCGCGGCGGTCTTGAATGAAAAGTCAGTACGTTTCCCGTTCAGGATACCATCGTAGCCGTCCCCAAAATTTCGAGATAACCGATCCATCTTTACAAATGAAGTATCAGAAATATCGCCGACGTAACGATAAGCAAAGACCTTGTAGCGCGCAGCTTTCGTATCTTTATAATTCTCGTCCCATTTGACCAAAACGATGACATCGCGACTCTTTGTGTAAAACACAGTTTCGATCTCTGGGCGAGATTCTCCGTCAGAGTTGGAAGACAAGTAAGTATCGACTATGGCCTGCTCGTGGTCCGCACATTGCCAATTAAGGCTTAAATCGTACTTGTCAAAATCAGCGGGTTGGATGTTATATTTCACAACCCGCAATGTGCAGCCAGCCCGGATTTCGTTGGCTAGTAGCGCGTCCGGAGAAGCCCCTGCTGACCACGCATTAGCCGAGAATGACGCGACGAATATTATTGCAACAGAAATGAGTGATTTCATTTTTATTCGATGATTTTGCAAAAATTATTTAAAATCAATTCAATCTCCCTTTTATCTTCGTTGTTTAATCTTAGATTACTGTAGCTTTTTCTCAATGAAAGGCTGCAGATCCTCCTTCGCCCCAGTGGGTTTCCCGCTCTTTATCATGTTTGCCGCATTCTGGTCTTCCATGCGCATGAAGTACATGAAAGTGCTAGCGTATTTTTCACTTCGCTGAGCGCTCCGGCCAAAAGTAGCGTCTGGCTTTCGCCAGATTCAGTCAATATTGCGTCACCACGCGCTCCGGCGTACACATTAATTTCGGTTTCACACATTGCATACGTGACGTGAGCAAGCGAAAATTCGATAAAGATCGATTTTATAATCGCACTCATTTTTGGTGAGTAATAGCCAAAATCTATACCCAACCGGAAAATGTAGAGCAGTCTAACGGTATCGATAAATTACTTGCATATAGAGATATTTTCACACTTCACCCACTTCATAAGTGCCCCATCGCTTTTCGAAATATACTTGACAAAATACCAGAAACCGTCCACGTCATTAAATTCGAGGAGCTGAACTCTATCCCCCTTGACCAAATACATTTTAGTCCTAGAAGTATTTGATGGCTCGGAATACAACCATGCTCTGTCTGCCCTCACTGACGACGTAACTGGCCGACGTTGGGTGTAGTTATTTTGATTCGTGACCAGCAACTTCTCGTACAGTCGCCCGTTCTTGTATGCCGAGCGTGTTACTTGATCGCATCCGACGCATCCGTCGCTTAAAACAAGCTGGTATGCCCCATTCCTGAATTCGTAAACATCTTCGTATTGTTTCGAGTCGAGTTTGTACGAGCTAATCAAATGATTTCCATTAATTTTGTAGTTGCAGATATCCCTACCGTTTCCTACAAAGCGCAAGATGGAGAACACATGGATCGCTCGATTAAATATAAAAAATCTAGAACATTCGCCGGCACTTGTTGCTGCCACTTCTTGATTACCATTTTTATAGATATCGACGATGGATATATGCTCATAACCATCATCGATGGCTCTCTTCAGATCGCCTGTGGGGACAATATCTTCACAACCCGATTGTGTATTGCAAAATCGAACCGTACCCGAAGCATCGACGGAAAGCGTGTTCTCTTTTGCTCGGTCCGAAAATGCTTGAAGTGGCACGATGGCAGTCATGCATACGAGGCCATGGATCAACAGCCTAATCAAATTGGAGAAATTCACTTCAGGCCCCATACATTCTTGATTTTGTCAAACAACGCCTGGCGCTCCCCTAGTCCGTTGTGTCCGCCATTGACGGCGAGCGTGATCATGGCAACGTTGTTCTTCTCATGTTCAATGAGAACGTTGATATCACCTTTCGCATCGTACTTTTTCTGAATCCCTCCTTTGTGACGCCAGAACCAGCAAGAGGCATCAATTGCATTTTCCATATCGGACGCAACGAGATCGGGATTTGAAACAAAGTCAATTCCCCTGTACGCTGAATACATTTGGTATGTATTTTTCCACGTCAACTGGATCAGGCCTTTCCCCTTGTATTTGGGACCGTCGCCCATCGTAGTATTGCCGCTCTTGATGGCATCCGAGTGGACTCCCGGATTGTAGCCCTCGCCCGAAGCGAACTCGATGGTCGTTTCAAATCGCGCAGATTCATGAAAGCATTGAGATAGAAAGTGTGCTTTCTGGTAGCAATCCACAATACCGTACGCCTTCATCTTGCTGTTGAGCCGCGAAACAAACATCTCTTTGTCGTATTTGTAGATATTTGGGTATTTTTCAGGAAAATGAAGTTGAAAAGACGCCGTGCCGCCCTTTCCTGTGAACCAGTCCCCAGACTTACCCAGCACTTTTTCCAAGAAATCAACTGTGATTGCACAGCATTCAGAACCAGAGAAATTCCCGGCCAATGCGATTGGATGAATGTGATTCACCACTGGGCTAGAAGGAAACCTGTCCACCTTACCCTTAACGTTCTTCCACCACTGAAGATTTTTAATACGCTCTAGTTCACATTTCCAGTTCTCGGCCGCGTTGCGCATGAGCGGTGTAAGTGCTTCCCAGCGGCTCATGTCACCGCCCCATTCGCTCTCGTATTTCAGGATGACGTGCCCCAACTCACTTGCGAGCCAGGGACGTCCGAGCGCTTGCCGCAACTTGACCGCAGTCACAACTACGCTGCCGCCGTTGCCTTGCGGGTCCTTTGCGCCGCCCGACGACGGCAGGCGACTTATCGTCTGCTCGAGTTTTGACAGGAGTGCACTATTGCCTACTGCCTCGGTAGATGGAGCGAATGCTTTTTGTTCTTTCGGGTTCGCTGAGCCAGTGACCGAAAGATTACGCTTGAAGGCATCGGTGAGGTTGATCCCAGTTGCGTCCACAATTTCGAAGCCCGGCCAAGCCCACGGGCTCGCCCATTGTGTACCAGGATGTATCCCGCCTCCATCCGATTGCTTGCCACCACAGACCCAGCCTAATGCCGATTGTCCCGAGTCCGTCCCAACTTCGAGGCGCCACCAGGTCACCCCTTTGTCGTCTACTGCTACGTTTCCGTTCCCGAGCGCGTTGAGCTGCGCGCTTGGGTAGGTGACCAAGTCCGCGTTGACTGGTGAACTCGCCTGATTCAATTGCAGCGGGAATGATTTCCACGCCTGAAGGCCGTTGGGAGAATCGAGACGACTCAATCCGGAACGCGCGATCCAGACGGGACTCTGGTATTGCTGTGGATGACCTGATGGGCTATTGATCCATGGCTGGACCTGTATCCAAGGTCCGATCTTCGGGCTGGTAGTGGTTTGGGTGAGCTTCGCAAGCTGGACTCCAGAACCAAGGTTCAGGTCGGCGTCAGTCGGTTTTGCGACAAGCTTCGCACCCGCCTGGATAACGAAGATGGTCCTGTCACTGGCGGGTAATTGCGCAGCCCGTGTGCGACTTTTTTCGATAAATGACTTCAGCGATTCGTCGGCAAAGACCTCGACATGTAGCAATTGTTGGCTCGGGATAGGCGGCAGCGGCGTTGATGTTTCGTAATCGATGTATTCCCCAAGCTGGCCCAGCAATGTTCCAGCAGTCACGTGGATGGGTTGAGTCTTTGGCAGAATAGAGGCCGTGCCGACACCCGCCGTCGGTTCTTTTAGGGCCTGCTGATCGTGCAGATAAATCCAGCCCCAATCACCTTCTGACGTCAGCGGTGTCTTGCTCTGGAGGACGACATCGGGAACCGGTCCTTCGCCTGACTTAGCCGACGCATTGAGGCCATCCGGGGGCACCCACGGGGCCTGCGGTCCGTCTTCCCAGCCAAAGTAGTCCCCACTTTTGGGAGCAATCATCCCACCTGATGTAATCGCTTTGATATGGCCCCACTCATTTGACTTGCCACGCATCTCGCTGATTGTGACTTCACTGCCTTCGGGCAAAAAGCCGACCTGCTGTCCTTTGCTGTACTGATTCTTCTTGCCTGCCGTCGGCGCCGTGTAAACGAATGCACCGGGTGCGCCGCCCCCAATCTGCGTGTCTTTTGTCCCGATCCGAAACACGTCGACGCCAGGCCACCAGCCGGGCCGCACAAGCTTGCCGTCTGACAGATAGGTGCTCCAGTCTGCCATGTGCATGTAGAGGCTGAAGAATGTCAACGTCTCGTCGGCTGGCTGCGAACCCGTACTTCCCGGCGCGGGGGGCATCGTCATCGTGTGTCGGACCAGCACAAAACCCGTCGAATACCAAGCCCAATGACGCGTCTGCGTGTAGCGCAGGTGAGGATACGCATCGTCGATCTTGAACGCGACGATGTCACCGTCAGCAATGACTCGCACGCCCTTGGATTGATCCACGCGTGATGCAGAGGCTGCACCAAAATGAATGCCCCCATGCGGAAATCCGTTGACGCCGAGCGGAAAAAATCCGTCATTCATGGCGCCCAATGCACTATAGAAAATCTGCGGATCGGTGATTTCTTTGCCGTCCTTCGCTGGAAACGGATAGCGCCAATTTAACGACGATGCAGACGGAGTATTAGCCGGATTGTTTTGCGGCGCCGCCGGAGTGTTTTGTGGTGAGGCCATTTTGCAGATCGAATGAGTTTACCCAGAGAACTTCGAGCTATGTCCTATCAGGTCGGGGAGATTATTGGGCGCTGGCAGCTTCTCTGAAAGCTGCATCGACGCAGCGCCCTTCTTCTGGATCGTGATGATCTTGAAGAACAGATCTGCCGGGCCACCGAGCGTGACATTGCCGTCCTTGAGCTGGACGAATGCGCCACCGCATTCGAGGATAAGCTCGTTCTTGGCGCTTATGCGTACCGTGCCATTGACGCTCGTCATGGAAACATCCTGATCGGCGAACAGTGACATCGCATCGCTCTGCGCCTGGATCTCGACCGGACCTTTCGCAGCGAAGATCTTGATGCCAAGCTTCTGCGCGAACAGCGAGATGAGTTCACCCGCCGCAACCGTAAAGCGCTTGACCACGCTGAAATCAACATTCTTCCCGACAACAGCGTTGATGTCGCCCTGTGCCGAGAGCTGCATGCCTTGGCCCGCAATAATTCCCGCAGAGGCTGGTGTGCTCATGAGGACTCCCGGCTTCTTCAGGCCATCAAAGTTGTCCTTCATCTGCTGCTGGGCGCCGGTGTCCGCAGGCTCGGTCTTGGCGCTGGTTGCCGACGCTGCGAGTGCCTTGGCGGTGGCCAGCGCGCTTTCGAGCTGCGCGATGGTCTCCTGCATGTCGAGCTGCTTGCCGGTCGCAGCAGGGCGGTCGTACGCAGTGAGGTGCAGGCCTTTGCCCGCGCGGTTGACACCGTAGCCCGATGTCCGCAGTTCATAGCCCTCACCACGGTATTCGAGCTTGTTATTGACGAGGTAGCCGAGATTGAGCTGTGACTTGCCCGAGTGCTCGGTGCTCAGCTTGATGCCTTCCTGACCCGCCCAGTCTTCCATGCGCAGCTTGTTGTTCTTCTGCGTACGGATCATGTTGCGCGAGAGCCAGCGACGGTCGTTCGTCACCAGATCGCGCGCCTGGCTATGATGGTGAAATGCCGCGATTTCCGGCTTATCAGGGTCGCCATCCCGAAATGAAATGACCGCTTCGTCGTTGTCGAGCGCGACAAAGTGCATGCCGGTCTGCAGCGCGCCGGCGAAGGGCTTGGCCAGACGCAGTGGCACGCTCTCACCACCGTTGGGCCAGTTGCCGAAATCGGCGTCCAGACGCACGATGTAATAGCCGACCGAATTCAGGTAGCCATAGGTGTATTTATCCGGGCTGCACACACGCGCACTGAGTGTGCCAGCGATTTTCGGCCATGTCTCGGGCTTGAGTTCCAGGCGAAAGCGCCGGTCGGCGGGAATCGCCTTGTAGCGGTTGGTGTACGGCTTGTCGCGCCCACCGCTGTGCGTGATCTCTACGATCACCTGCCCCAGGGGCGCATCGGGCAGCACGATGTCGGTTTCGAGCACGCGCGCGCACTGCAGCTCCAGCACATTGCTTTCGCCTTCGTACACCACCTGACGCGCGAGCGCCGCTTCGTGCCTCAGTTCCGCCTCCGATTTAGCCCCAGCCTGGTCGAGGTGGTGTGTTCCGTAGATGTACGGCTGACCGTACGTCGTCGAGTCCTGCGGCGCCAGATTGGCGCTATCTCGAAATCTCTCCCACGCAGCCTCAGGGTTATAGTCGGCAACGGTAAAGCCCTGTGGCACCGTGAAGTTGTGAGTCTTGAGAGACGTGATCGCTTCCACACCAGCGGATTCAAGACCGGCCGCTTCGCGGTACGGCACGATGAGCCTGGGATCGTAGATATAGTGGTCGATGTCGTCTGCAAAGACGACCTGATCGCCGTACTCGGTCTCGACGACGTACGAGTAGATGCCTGACTTCTGCATCAGCATCTGGATGTAAGCAAAATCCGTCATCTGGTGCTGGAAGCGCCAGAGATGTTTGAAATACTGCTTCCTCAGCCGGAACGACATCTGGTGATCCTTGATGCCGTGACGACGCAGTATTACCGCGATAATATCGGGAGTCGACTGGTGCTGATAAACCTGTGTATTCTGGACGGCGGTGAGCCGTCCGAAATGGGACTTCAGGACTATCTCGTATTGCGAGAAGTCTTTCGAAGTCTTCAAATTTGAAATGCGGTCGACGAAACCCGAGAATTTCTTCGGGACGCCATCGTCCGGCACGATCGTGAAAGCAGCATCGAGGTTCAGGTAGTCGACGCGTGGAAGCTGCTGCGGGTGGGTCACGACAATGCGTACTTCGGTCGGGCCACCCATGATTTCCGTCGCCTTGAACTCCACGACCGAGAGCTCCTTCGCGCTTTCCGTTCCCGGAACATCCAGAAAATACGCCTGCCGCCCTGGTATCGCAGTCGCGTTCTTGATGAACGCTCTTGCCTTGTCAGCTTCGTCAAACAGGTTTGCCATCTTTGCCGACCCCTCACCTGATTAGCACTGCATCACAAACGTCATGCGCGGCGAATATAGTTGCGCTCGCAATTCGGTAAAAAACAATACGCGTATTCATTTCGCGGGTGAAGGGGCGCGGGCATTGAACTTGGAGTGTCCATTGTCTTCAATCAACTAATAACCATCGTTCACTTTTCATTGCGATTTTGAGATGGATGACGTGATACACATGCCGGGTTAATCGATGCCGGCACAGATCAAGACCTGAACAATGAGCGCAAGCTTCCAGAACAGCACGCAGCAAGACGTCACGGCTGCACCACCCGGTACACCTGAGTCGCAGGTGGGTCTGCGTGTGTGGGTGGATCCGCTATGCGTCGATCACGACCTCGCCGCGATCGACTGGATGCTTGGTCGGCAGATCGATGCCATCCTTCACCACCCTGTGTTCCAGACACTCGAATCCGCCTGGCGGGCACTACAGTTTCTAGTGGACCGCACAGACTTCCGCAGCAAAGTCGATGTGCGTATCGAGGTACTGGACATTTCGAAGGAAACGTTGCGGCAGGACTTCGAAGATGCGCCGGAACTGATCCAGAGCGGCCTGTACCAGCACACGTATATCCAGGAGTACGACACGCCCGGTGCTTGGCCCGTCTCGGCCGTCATCGCGAACTTTGAGTTCGACGCCAGCGCACCGGACATCGCCTTGCTGCGCAATCTCTCGAAGGTGGCTGCCGCGTCGCATATGCCGGTGATCGGTGCGGTTTCCCCGGCCTTCTTTGGCCGCACCTCCATGGAGGAAGTGGCAGCAATACGCGATCTGTCCGGTCACTTCGAGCGCGCGGCGTATCTCAAGTGGAAGGCATTTCGCGAGACAGAGGACGCGCGCTATGTCGGACTCACACTGCCCCGTTTCCTCGCGCGCCTGCCGTATGGGCCTGAGACCCGTCCTGTACGCGCCTTCAACTACACCGAAGATGTCCGAAGCGGCAGCCGCGATGCTTACCTGTGGGCCAACGCCGCCTTTGCCTTCGCGCTGAATCTGGTGAGGAGTTTCGTGCGTAACGGCTGGTGCCTGCAGATTCGCGGCCCACGGGCGGGCGGCCTGATTCGCGATCTCCCGTCGCAACTGTATGACCTCGATACGGGCCGCCTGGGCAAGATCGCGACCGATGCGCTGATCCCGGAAACCCGTGAACATGAATTTGCCGAACTCGGTCTCATCGCGCTTTCCTACACCAGCAATCACGATCACCCGTGCTTCTATTCCGCCCATTCAACACAGAAACCAGCCGTCTTCGATACACGTGAAGCCGCAGCCAACAGCCGCATCAATGCACGTCTGCCGTATATCTTCCTGGCGTCACGTATCGCGCACTACCTGAAGATGATCCAGCGTGAAAATATCGGCACGACTAAGGATCGCAGGTTGCTCGAACTGGAGTTGAACAACTGGATCAAGGGGCTTGTGACCGTCATGACGTCAGCGGGCGATGACCTGCAGGCTTCGCACCCACTGCGACAGGCCAAGGTCGAAGTAGAAGACATCGATGACAATCCGGGCTTTTTCCGCATCAAGCTCTTTATCGTCCCGCATTTTCAGATCGAAGGCATGGACGTGAGCCTTGCGCTCATGTCGCAGATGCCGAAGAAAAAAGTTGAACATCTCCTACTTCCCTGACCTGAAATCCGACCAACCTCAACGATGAAGATAACGAAACCCCTGTGGGCGCGCGGCATTTTCATGACGCCGCAGCATTTCCAGCAGCAGGCGCTCTGGGAGCAGTATGCCAATGATCAGAATGCACGCATGTCGAGTCCCGACGCGTGGGGCGTGATCGATGTCGCAATCGATACCAAGGCGCTCGGCATCGACCGGCTGCAGGTTGCGAGGCTGTCGGCGCGCCTGCGCGATGGCACGCTCATCGACAGTGAGACCGCTGACTGGCTACCGTCCGCGCGCAGTCTGGCGGACGTGCCGGCCGAAGTGGAGACAATCACGGTACTCGCCGGTGTGGCGCTTGTCGATCCGCAGGGCAGCAACTGCGTGGAACCCGGCGAGAGGTCGGCACGGCCGCGGCGTTCGACCCGCGAATTCGTCCATGCCGTCGATATCAACGGAGAGGGAAAGGAAGAGATCAGTGTCGAGCGACTGGTCGTCGCGCTGCTGTTCGATTTCGAAAAGGCGGATGACTACGTCACGTGCCCCGTTGTACGTCTCGTTCGCACGCCGCAGGGCCGTTTCGAGCACGATGAGTCGTTCGTGCCGCCGTGCCTGTTCCTGTCGGCCAGCGCGCGGCTCACGCAGCGCATGCGGCGCCTGTCCGAGATCCTCACGGCGAAGAGTGCGAGTCTTGCCGTGCGCCGCAAGGAGCGCTCGGACCAGATCGCCGATTTTGCGGTGTCCGATGTGGCGCTCTTCTGGCTGCTGAATTCGGTCAACAGCACGTGGCCGGAACTGGCGCGTCTCGCCCAAGCGCCCGACCAGCATCCTGAACGGCTCTATGCCGTGCTCGCGCGGCTCGCCGGTTCGCTGCTCACATTCTCGACGACGGAGACGCTGCAGGCTATTCCGGCGTATGACCATCGCGCGCCGGAGCCGGTGTTTGCGGAGCTCGAATCCCTGATCCGCATCCTGCTGGATGCCGTGATTCCGTCGCGGGTCGTCCCGATTGCGCTCGAGCGCCTGCGGACCTCGATGTGGCTCGGCCGCATCAACGACGACCGGCTTACCGAAGAAGTCGACTATTACCTGTCGGTGCGGGCAACCATGCCTGCCCACGCGCTTCTGGAGCAGTTGCCGGCGCTGTGCAAGATGGGTGCACCGGATGAGGTCGAACAGGTGGTCAATTCGGCGCTGGCCGGTATTGCACTGCGGCCGGTGTCGCGCCTGCCGGCCGCGATCCCGGTGCGCATCGAGAACCAGTATTTTGCGGTGGACAGTTCAGACCCGGCGTTCAAGCGGATGATCGCGGCGCGTGCCTGCCAGATTTACCTGCCTGCCTCGATTCCCGAAGCCGAGCTTGAACTCTACGCGGTGCTGCCGTCATGAAGATCGCCGCAGCACAATCCGTCTCGGAATTACTGCCCGTCGCCCTGCGCGATACCGCCCGCGCCGTTGTAACGCTCCGCAAGGGGAACCCGCCTTCGCTGCATGTGTTACGCGGAGAATGTGATGACCAAATCGTCCGTCTGCGCGAGGAGTTGCTACGGCGCGGACAGTCTCATGACGTGATCGATGACGCGCTCTATGCGCTGTGCGCCCTGCTCGATGAAGCGGCGCTCAAGGGACTGAGCGGTGAGGCACGCGATGCGTGGGAGCGCGAACCCCTTCAGGTGGGCGTGTTCGGCCGGAACGATGCGGGCGAGGAATTGCTGCGCCGGATTGGCCAGCGCTTGCGCGAACCCAGACCCGCTCTGCCACTGCTCGCAATCTTTGCCGCCGTTCTCAAGCTCGGGTTCACGGGGCGCTTTGCAGTGAACGAGGCCGATGCGCGCACGAAGCTCATCCGCGCCATTGACGGGCGCCTGGAGCGCGCCATGGGCGGTGCCACGCCAGACCGGTCAGGGCCGGTTGTGGTGAATCCGTCACGCGGGCGCAGGCGTCGTCTGTCGCCGCTCGCGTGGGTGGTCATTGCGTGCCTCGCCGCGGGATTCACCTGGTTCGCCATCGACCGGTGGCTACTCTCGTCGATCGCGAGCATGGGGCACTGATGCGTACTGGACCGGGACTCTTCGAGCGGATCACGGGGCATTTTGCCGACGGGGCTGTCGTGAAGGATTTCACGCCGGAGGAGCAGACTTTTTTTTCGGTGCGGGACAACATCGAGCGCATCCTGAACAGCCGGCGCGGATCGCTTGCGCACCTGCCGGACTTCGGACTCGATGACCTGTCGGAAATCTACCGACACCTGCCCTCATCGACGCACAAGCTGCGCAACGCGATCGAGTCGACATTGCTCAGATACGAGCCGCGTCTGAAGAGGGTCGAGATCGAGGTGCAGACACCGGAGCCCGGCATCATGGTGAGCTTCACGATGAAGTGCCATCTGCACAGGGAAGGGCTCGTGCGCTTCGATACGGTATTCACGCCGGATGGCAGAACACGCCTGAAGATGCTGCAGGCGGCGCTCGACCGGTATTGATTCGGTACTGAAATTTTTTCAACCCAGGAAGGAGACTGGCATGGGAACGATGCTGGCAGTCAAAGGTAACAGGACAACAACTGGAGGTGAGGTACTGGACGGCGACGAGGCGTTCTCGGACGAAAACGGCGGCCTTGCGAAGGACGGCGGAATGGCTTCCTGCGGGCGTTGCGGACACCCCGGCCCGATGCTGGGTACGGCAAAGAACTGGGGGCTGGCGGGAACGACGGCCGTGAAGGACAACGATATCGTTGCCTGCCAGTGTCCGCGTGGCGAAAATCGCGTGATCGCGCGCTCGGAGTACTACGACAGCGAGTAACGCCGACCTTAAGGCATGGTGTCGATCGGCATCATTTTGTCAATGCCGTCGTGCAAGGCTTGGTCGGTACGGGGCCCCCTCATCTTCCACACGGGCACGTTGGTGTAGTCGCCCATGGCGCACCACACGTGCCCTTTCTCGCACAGCCATTCGATTTTGCGGTGGGTGCCACGTTACACGGTCGACAGGCACTAGCCACCGCGTGACTTCGCAAGCTACTGCGTCTGTTCAATCGTGCAGTGCGTGCCTTCACGGCGCACGGATGGCACCACTGGCCCTTGCTCACCCGAAACCACGGCGCAAACCGCGTGTACCCGTTAGCGCATCGCCATTGCAGCGGCGTTTCGTTGTCGACTTAGGTTGACAAGCAGCGGCCGGCACGCGATGCCGCCGCCCGGTTGATATCGTCCTGCCGTGGATTAATGCGCCCGAAATAGCACGTCTGGCACCAGTCACCACAAAGGACAGCGTCCAGGGATGCATCCCACGTGTGACCGGCCTCGCAGCGCCAGTGCATCCTGTCACGGTTGTTCACATAGCGACGCGACAGACATCAGTCTCCTCGCTCAATGGCGATCGCGCGAGCCTTTGCCCCATGCACACGGCTTTCGTGAGCATCGGAAAGTATTGGTCAGCCGCACACATTAGCTGGAGCGGGAGCCGGTAGCTCTCGTAAGCGTTAGACGGACAGGTCCGCACCAAGCAAGCGCAACGTTCTTCCTACCGGCCAGGTACCGCGGCGAGCGCAAGCTGTACCCGCTTGCGGGTCTCGGTAGGAACGCGCGCCGACCACGCTGGACTGTAAGACATGGAGGCTCCTCTTGTCTGTTGCCAGGCCATTCGACGACCTCAGAGTGACAGCGACAGCATGCGTGCTGGGTCCAGCACTATCATTTCCCCCTGCAATTCGGCAATCCGGCGAACGAGTCCCGGTTTATCGGCATCCTTGCGATTGCTCGTGGCCTTGAGCGCCCGCACCAGCTGGAGTTTGACCTCAAACACGAGCGCGGGGTCCCAGCGCGCAAGTGGCAGGGATTTCGCAGCCCCATCCAACTCGAGCAGCAGCGCCGTGGCTGCATCGGCGTGTTCGGCATGGGCTGCGAGTCGCGCCATCACGAACCGCTGCAGGAAACGGTGTCGATCGCTCCTCATGCCAGGCAAACCTTCGAGCCACGCGAAAGCCGCTTCGATGCCGTCGCGGGCCGTGAGATCCCTTGCCTGCGCCTCGATCTCCGGCCAGTCACCCGCACCCCTTCCTCGCTGTCGGCCGAGACCGGCAGGGGTGCGACCGTGTCCCCCGCTTCGAAATCACGCACGACCGCGTGCCGCGCGATCCACTCGAGCGTCGTGTCGTCCGCGAACGGTGTGCCGTCGTTGAACGACAGGCGCTCGATGCCGGGCAGGCGCTCAAGGAAAAGTGCAAAATCCGCGCGCAGCAGCTCACGCCAGGAGTTGTATGGCGCGCCAGCGTGATCGAGCGCGACATGCTGGAAATACTGCAGGTCGAACCACAGGTGATTGACCCCTTCCATGAAGGCGCCTTCGACACGTTCGAGCAGTTCATTCCACTGCTTCTGCAGGACGAGCCGCTTCATCTGGGCACGCAGCTCCGGGCGGGGCGCGACAAGCCGCGTGTGCGAGGCGGCGTCCGCCGGCGGCACGTCATGCAGGGTGTCCCAGCGAACGCAACGCACGAGCCGCACCGACGGCAGGTAGCCCTGTTCCTGATCGCGCAGCCAGGTAGCCATCCCCCGCGCCTGCGCCAGCAGTTCGCGCGTCGAGGCGATCGCGCCGGAAGCTCCCCCTGCCGTCATGGGCGGTGTGGCGACCGGCGGCATGTCAGCGGCAAAGCCGGCGGGTTCTTCCCTGCGTTCAAACCGTGACACCAGCGGCTGAAGATTCGGGCGCGCGGCTTCGGGCCACGCGTCCGTCTGGGTGACAAGCACATCCAGTGCCGCGAGTGAACGTTCAAGATCGGCCGGCGCGGGCTCGCCACGGCTCGCCAGTAGTTCCATCATGCGTGTGGTGGCCAGCATTTCCAGCGCGCCCTTCTTCGCTTCGGCACGCGCGGGCAGCACCGATTCCGCAAACCGCTCCACGAGCGCGGCGGCCAGCTCCAGCCCGTCCGCAAATCCGGCCGGCCCACCCTGCCTCAGGCGCGCTCCGGCATAGTAGCCGGCCACCCGGAGATCTTTGCCGGTTTCCTTCAGCAATTGTTCGCAGGAGCCCACTATCAAAGCGTCATCGATGCCGGAGAGCTTATTCGTCTCGTCCTTGAGCGCGAAGAATGCGTCTTCGTAGCCCGGATCGCGCCCAACGCCATTCTCACCGGGCAGTGGCTGCAGCCACGCACGCCAGGTATCCAGCCGCGAGCGCGTGAACTCGCCCGCGTCACGCGACGGAAACAGTGCTTTGAGCAGGCCGGGCATCTTCACGCGAACTCCTCCTTGCGGGATCAAAAGGCTGGAACGAAAAATAAACGCCGGAGCGGTACGCTGCCCCGGCGCGGTTCGCATGGACAGACGACCGGTCAGGTCTTGGCCTTCGGCATCTGCGACACGAGCGACAGTCCGATGTCCATGCCCTCCACCTGGAAGTGCGGGATGATGAAGAGCTTGATACGGAAGAACCCCGGGTTGTCCTCGATGTCCTCGACCGTCACCTTCGCCTCGCGCAACGGGTGCGAGGCCTGAAGCTCGTCACCCGGATCCTTCATTTCGGTGACGAGGCCCTTGATCCAGTTGTTCAGCTCCAGCTCGAGCACGCGGCGGTCCTTGGTCGTCCCGATGTTCTCGCGCTGGATCACCTTCAGATAGTGCGCGATGCGCGAGAGCAGGAAGATATAGGGCAGGCGTGCATTGATGCGGCTGTTAGCCGTGGCTTCCTTCGTCTCGTAGAGCGCGGGCTTTTGCGCGGAGCTGGCCGAGAAGAAACACGCGAAGTCGTGGTTCTTGTAGAACGAGAGCGGAATGAAGCCCAGGTTCGCGAACTCGAACTCGCGCGTCTCGGGAATCAGCACTTCAGTCGGGATCTTCGCCTGGGTGCCGGTGCCGAGGTCGTAAAGGTGGACGGGCAGGTCTTCGACCTTGCCGCCGGCCTGCGGACCGCGGATCTGGACACACCAGCCGTTATTCACAAAACTGCGGCTCATGTTGGCCGCAAACGCGAACGAGGCATTGACCCACAGGTACTTGTCGTGGTCCGGGCCCTTCACCGCTTCTTCATAGTTGAAGGCGCGCACCGGCACGGTGTCCCTGCCATACGGCAGGCGACCCAGAACGCGCGGCATCGTCAGACCCACGTAGCGAGCGTCGTCCGTGTCGCGGAAGCTTTTCCACTTGATGTACTCGGCGCGGTCGAAGTAGTTGCCGATGTCCTGGATCGCGGCCACTTCTTCCATCGACTTTTTGCCGAAGAACGCCGCACCCACCGAGCCGACAAACGGCATATGGGCGGCCGCCGCCACCTTCGAGATGTTGCGCAGCAGGGCGATGTCCATCGGCGAATTCTCGAACTCGAAGTCGCTGATCATCGAGCTGATCGGCTGGCCACCCGGCGTGTCGTATTCCTCTATGTACGTGTGGCGATACAGGCCACTCTGGATGAGTTCCGGCGTATCCTCGAAGTCGCGCTGCAGGGCTTCCTTCGACACGTCGAGCACCTCGACGCGCGCATTGCGACGGAAGTCCGTGCGTGAGACGAGCATCTTCAAACCACGCCAGCGCCCTTCGAGCGCCTGAAATTCCGTAGAGTGCATCACCGCATCGAGTTGACGGCTGATCTGGCGATCAAGCTGGCCAATATGGAAATCAAGCAGCGACTTGTCGAGGCGCTCGACCGGCTGGCTCGACTTCGCAATGAGTTCGAGAAATGCGCCCATGCCGCGCGCGATGCGCTCATCAGCCGAGGCTTCGGAAAGCGCCTCGCTGTCGCGGAAGGCCTCGATCGGGCGGGCCTCGGCGACGGGCTTGAGATTGATCTTGCTGCAAAGCGAGGCGTACACGCTGTCGGGTGCGTCGAGCACAACGGTCTCGGCTGCGCCATGGCGGGATTCGTTCTGTTTCATTGGAGTTCCTGTCTGCGTTTGAACTGCGACCTGATTGCGAAAGACGCTGAAGGCCGATTTCGGCCGTCGGCACTCAGGCATGCCCTTCCGGCAGGGTGGCTACTGTCGCCAGCTGGGCCAGTTCGCCGCGCAGCTTGTCGGACAGACGCTTGTCCTTCAGGATCTTCTCGAACTCGCGGCGGAACGTGACGTTGTCGAGCAGGTTCGATTTCAGGTCGCGCAGCAGGTTGCGCATGGCAAGCATCGCCTGGAGCTCAGGAATCTGGCGTGCAACCTGCTCTGGCTCGAAGTCCTTCATCGAACGGAACGAGAGGTTGACGGGCAGTTCCGAACCGTCGGCGGCCAGCGTGTTCTCCGCCGCGAACTTCAGGTCCGGCGCATAGTCGGCCAGCACCGAGTCGAAGTTGTTCTTGTCGATATTGACTTTCTTGCGCTCGGCCACTGGCGCCTGCTCACGGCCTGCACTAAAGTCACCGGCGACGAGCAGCTTGAGCGGCAGCTCGACCTTCTTCTGCGCCCCGCCCGTATGCAGGTCCAGCGTGATTGAAACGCGACTTTTCGGTATTTCTCTCTGAAAGCTGTCCATCAGTATTCCTAAGAAATAAATCTCACGTTTACCGCAGGAATCAACCGCAACGATGAAGAGATTCACGCACACGCACTGCGAATGCTTACTCTGACATCTCTCCAGAGCGTGGTTTTCATTCATGCGACCATTTTGCCAGGCAATCGACATTAAACAGGTTAACCGCCATTCCGTCAAAGGCTGTCGTGCTACGTAAAACAAGATAACCGTGAAATTATGTCAATTGATCCGGAATCTCATCTGACGCATGAATGAACGCATTTTTAATCTCTTGTCGCACATCAAATTCACAAAACGAACGCACCAAAGTCAATACGAAATCTTGATTCTTTCGCGTAAAAAATTACCCGTATTGATTGCAGACAATATTCCATTGAACTGAAATTTATGTAAAAAAATATCTATAAATTTAGATAATTTTAGAGTGACACTTTTCTGACTATTTACCCATGAGTTTGCCGGAAAAATCTGTACATATGATCGAATATAAATATATAGAATCTCCGCACAGCAGGAAAATAACCGAGACCACCCACTGTAGACGGGTATCGTCCCAGGCAAGCCCCTCGGACTGTCGCGCTGATTGTTGGCACACCCGACGAATGCGATGCCTATGCATCGTGACAGCCCGTTCTGCATCAAGAAGACCGCGCGCATGACCACATTGACCCCAGGGCGAGACAGAGACGCCCCTATGAATGCCGCTCCTGACACTGCCCTCCGGGCGGAGGTTGGTATGCGCGATCTGCTGCACGATACCGCGCTAGTCGTGACGACGCTGGCGTCGGGGGGAAGCGTTCCGAACGCTGGAAGGCTCCGTGAGCGTTGCAGGCAACTTGTTGAACAATTCACCGATGGACTCATACGACGGAACTATCCGGAGGTTGTCCGACGTGAAGCGCTGGTTGCCCAGTGCGGTCTGCTCGACGAAATGGCGCTGCGCCATTTGCCATGCGAAGCCCGCACTGCATGGGAGCTGCGTCCGGTGCAGGTTGAATGGTTCTCCATTTACGACGCCGGCCGGCGTGTGATCGACTGCATTGAAGCGCATCTGCGCGAGCCCTCGCCGGACGTCGACCTGCTTGAGTGTTATGCGGCCATTCTCAGCATGGGATTCGTGGGCCGTTATGCGCGAGAAGGGCAAGAGAAGCGGGCTGCATTGATCGCGGCGCTAGATGCCCGACTTAAGTCGCTGCGTCCGTCAGCGGAAGAACCCTTCCAGACCGATACGACTGGCTCCGTGCGCGCCAGTGGACTGATCCGGCTGCTGCCGTGGGCCATCGTCGCGCTCGCGTGTCTTGTGGCGCTAGCTGCCTGGTTTGTGGGCCGCAGGACTATCGATACCCAGGCCGTGTACATTGCGCCAGCAAAGGTCGCGCGCTCATGAAATCCGATCTGTCAGTACTCGCCGCGCCCTCCATTTCGCCACAGGCCACGGGGCACACCGGGCTCGGCTATCCGTGGCGCCTGGTGGTCTTCTATGCCGTCGTGTTGACCCTTGCCGTGATCTGGCTCGTGGCGAAACCCGGTCTGGGTCTCGCATGGTTGCTCACCGGTGTGATCGCAATTGCAGGGGCCGCGCTGACGTTTTGGCGCACTCGTCTGATTGACGTTGCGCACGGGAACCGCGCTCATGTGCTAGCGGCGCTCGGCGCGGCGACGGCTGACATCCCGCTCAGGCTGCGTACCCGCATGCCGCTCGTGCTGGTCATGGGAGACGATCTGCCGGCGTTGTTCGACCGGCACGACGGGCCGCGTTTCGCACACGTGGGCGATGGCGCAATCTGGCTGCGCGTGGACCGCCCGCAGGACCTTGCGCGTATCGCAGTCGCGGTCAGGCAGTGGCGTGATGGGCGGGCACCGGACGGCGTCGTGCTAGCGGTGTCGCCGGGACGCTATACGGATGAGGACGTGCTTGCGCAGTCGCTGCGCGTGGCACGCCAGTCTGTTGCGGACACCGCGCGCATGCTGGGTTCACGCCCGCTTCCCGGATATGTTGCGGTCTACCAGCGGCTAGCCACCGAAGCCGTTTCCACCACCCTGAAAAATCTCGTCTTGGGGCAGGGTGCAACCGCGCCGACGGATTTACTCACCCCGCAGTGGTATGGCGTTTCGTCTGCCACCCGCATCGTGGATACGCGGCATTTCGGCTCGGTCATCCGCGCTGCGGAAATCGAGGCGTGGCGCGTAGCCGACAGCCGCACGCCAGCCATGCGCTCCGCCGCTCTGACGTCGATCATTGGCTGGACCCAACGGGTCGTGATTCACGCGCTGTCCGACCCGCGTCAACCCGCCGCTCCCTGGGCGCTGTACGGAGTCGGCTGGATTGACTGCGGTCCGGCGAGCGGGCCGGGGCGTCCGTGGGAAAACGACGTGCAGCGGCAAACGCAGGTGGCACGTGCGCCGATGGCGGGCTCGCCGATGCCGTGGCCCTTACCCCAACCACTGATCCGGGCAATGCCCCGGCGTTTCTGGATGTCGCCTCGCATGACCGCGCTCGCCCACGCACTGGCGTTGCTTGCCTGCGCGGCCGCCGTCGCCTTCGTCTTCTCGACGCGGCACAACCAGACGCTGCTGAATCGCATTGGCACCGATCTCGGCCGTTATTCGATGATTCCGGCCGAACACGATGCCGCAAAGCGTGACGCGTTGCAGGCCCTCGTCGCCGATCGCAACGAACTCGAGCGATACGCACGCACAGGCATACCGCTTCCTCTCTCATTCGGACTGTACCGCGGCGCCCAGTTCATTGCGCCGCTCAATGAGGCGATTGCATCGTATCAGCCGCCGCCCCCTCCGCCGCAGATCGTGACGCTGGATAGCATGTCGCTCTTCGACAGTGGCCGTGCCCAGCTCAAGGAAGGTTCGACCCGGGTCATGGTCAGTGCCCTCGAAATGATCAAGGCGCATCCCGGCAAGCGCATTCTTGTCGCGGGCCATACCGATAACGTAGGCGATCCAGACAGCAATCTGAAGCTGTCGACCGCGCGCGCCCAGGCCGTGCGCGACTGGCTCGTCGACGCGTCGGGCATTCCCGCCACGCAGTTCGCCATTCAGGGTTACGGCGATACGCGTCCCTTCGCGAATAACGGTACCGATGCCGGGCGGGCGAAAAACCGCCGCGTGGAGATCACGCTGGTGCCTGACGCCTCGCAGCAGGTGCCCCTGAAGGACGGCCAGGCCCGATAACGCGTTTTAGGTCCCCGGAGCTCCTGCTTCGGGATTGTGATGCCCGGTTTCTGATCCCCCCCGGGCGATTGTCGCAGTAGAAAGAAGGAGTAAAACAATGGCAATTCCCTCATACATGTGGCTCAAGGACGATGGTGGCGCGGACATCAAGGGTTCGGTAACCGTCCAGGGCCGCGAGGGCAGCATCGAGATCACGAAGTTCGATCACAGCCTGCATATCCCGACCGATGGCAACACCGGCAAGCTGACCGGCACGCGCGTTCACGCGCCGATCACGCTGATCAAGGAAACCGACGCATCGACCCCGTACCTCTACAAGGCCGTCACGAGTGGCCAGACACTCAAGTCGGCTGAAATCAAGTGGTACAAGATCGACGACGCGGGCAAGGAAAAAGAGTACTTCAATACGAAGCTCGAGAACGTGAAGGTCGTCGCCGTACGTCCGAAGATGCTTGACATCAAGGTCCCGGACTTTGAGAAGCACAACCACCTCGAGGAAGTCGAACTGCGCTACGAAAAGATCACCTGGTCGTACAAGGACGGCAACATCATCCATTCGGACACCTGGAACGAGCGTTCCTGATCCACTGATGGTCTGGAGGCCGGCAACACCTGCCAGTGGGTAGCGTCGGCCCCATTTGCCAGTCCGCATGGCCGGACTTGCCTTTTCCCTGCACGGGGCCGCCGCTCCTCACCTGGCGCGCCCCATCTCCCGATGTGCGAACCGCCCGAACATGACCGTGCACCACGACCGAAATCCCTCCTTTCGCGACGCCAGCCAGCTTCTGCAGCGGCTTAATCCACATTGCGCGAAGGCGCTCGAGGCCGCGGCGAGCCTGTGCCAGACACGGCTCGCGGACGAGATCACGGTCGAGCACTGGCTGCTCAAGCTGATCGAGGCCGCGGACGGCGATATCCCGGCCATCATCCGGCATTACGATCTGAACATCGACGCCGTGTGGGATGCGCTGCTCAAAGCCATCGACCACACACCGCGCAACCTGCGTGGCCAACCAAGCCTCTCCCTGCAAATGGCCACGGTTCTCCAGGACGCGTGGTCTCACGCCATGACCCTGGCCGATACCGGCGAGACGACCATCCGTTCAGCCAACATCCTGCAGGCCATCGTTGAGGCGCCGCATATCCTGCGCGCCACCAACGCCTGGCAACTGCTGTCGGTCAGCAGCGCGCAGATCGAACGCCTGCTGCCACGGCTCGGGCAGCGTACCTGTGAGAATCAACCGGTACCTGCGGAGCAACCCGCGGTGCCGTCGCAGACCAGTGCCGTCAGTCACGCGCCGGAAGGGAACGCGACATCGGCCGCAAAACACAGCGTGGATGGCGACGCCCTCGCCCGTTTTGCGATTGACATTACCGCAAAGGCGCGGGACGGCAAGATCGACCCCGTGTTCGGGCGCGATCGCGAAATCCAGCAGATGGTCGACGTACTCGCGCGCCGCCGCAAGAACAACCCGATTCTCGTGGGCGAGCCGGGCGTGGGCAAGACCGCGCTCGTGGAAGGTCTCGCGCTGCGCGTGGCCGAAGGCACGGTCCCGAACGTGATCCGCGACGTGCGCATCCTCACGCTTGATCTGGGCCTGCTGCAGGCAGGTTCGGGCGTCAAGGGCGAATTCGAGCAGCGCCTGAAGAATGTGATCGACGAGGTGCAGGCATCGAGCTTCCCAATCCTGCTTTTCATCGACGAGGCTCACACCCTGATTGGCGCGGGCAATGCCGCGGGCGGCGCCGATGCGGCCAACCTGCTCAAGCCGGCGCTCGCGCGTGGCGAGCTGCGCACGATTGCCGCCACCACCTGGTCGGAATACAAGGAGTATTTCGAGCGCGACGCGGCGCTCGAGCGACGCTTCCAGATGATCAAGGTCGACGAGCCTGATGACGCCGCGGCCTGCCTGATGCTGCGCGGCCTCAAGAAGCGCTACGCGACCTATCACAACGTGCACATCCGCGACGAGGCCCTAGTGGCCGCCGTCAAGCTCTCGCGTCGCTACATTCCTGCCCGGCAGTTGCCCGACAAGGCGGTCGATCTGGTCGATACGGCGGCCGCGCGCGTGCGCATGGGGCTCGAATCGCCGCCGGCGGACCTGCAGCGTGCCAGCGCCTCGGTCGCGGCACTGGAGCTGGAGCTTGCCACGCTCGAAGACGACGCGCGCGCCGGCGTCGAAGTCGTCGGCGCGCGTCGTGCATCGCTCGATCATGCACTCGTCGATGCGAAGGACCAGCTGGAAACCCTGCAACAACGCTACGGGCGGGAACTGGACCTCGTCCAGTCGCTGCTCGAACAGCGAGAAAACACGGCGGCCGGCAATGCGACCGCATTGACCCAGACGCGTGATGCACTCTCCCAGGCACAGGGCAAGGCACCCCTGATCTTTGCGGACGTAGACGCGCAGGCAATCGCACGCGTAGTGGCCGAGTGGACCGGCGTGCCGGTCGGCAACCTACTCGAAGACGAACTGCAGGGACTGCTCACGCTGGAGGACCAGCTTGCGAAGCGCGTCTGCGCACAGGATGAGGCGCTCGGAGCGCTCGCCGAAAGCCTGCGCACCGCGAAGGCGGGTCTCAAGAACGAGCACGCGCCGCTCGGAGTGTTTCTGCTCGCAGGCCCGTCGGGCGTCGGCAAAACGGAAACCGGCCTCGCACTTGCCGACCTGCTTTTTGGCGGAGAAGCCGCGCTCACGACGATCAACATGTCGGAGTACCAGGAATCGCACACGGTGTCGCAGCTCAAGGGCTCGCCGCCGGGGTATGTCGGCTACGGCCGCGGCGGCGTCCTGACCGAGGCGGTGCGCCAGCGCCCCTACAGCGTCGTGCTGCTCGACGAGGTCGAAAAGGCCCATCGCGACGTGCTCGACATCTTCTATCAGGTGTTCGACCGCGGCACGATGCGTGATGGCGAAGGACGCGAGATCGACTTCCGCAACTGCGTGATCCTCATGACGTCCAATCTCGGCAGCGCGCAGATTGACGAGGCCACGACCGACAGCCCGGACATTGCGCAGGCGGCACTCCTCGAGGCTGTCCATCCGCAACTCGTCGCGCACTTCCAGCCCGCCCTGCTTGCACGCTTCCAGACACTGGTGTACCGCCCGCTTGATGTCGCCGCGCTCGCCGCCATCGTGCGCCTGAAGCTGGCGAAGGTCGCCGAACGCCTGCGCCGGCAACACGAGGTCGAACTCATCTGCAATGAAACGCTCATCGGGTCGATGGCCGAATTGTGCGTCGCGCGCGAGTCCGGTGCGCGCAACGTGGACGCTTTCCTCAACAAGCGCATCCTGCCCGCGGTCTCCCGTGAGCTGCTCACGCGCATGGCCAGTGGCACCGCGCCCGCGAAGATTCTCCTGTCCAGTTCGGGAGAAGGCAACCTGACGATCGACTTCCTCGATCACGGGGAACCGGCCGCGCTGACGGCCCGGAGCGCGCCGGCGCAGCCGTTACCCAACGGCCTGCCCGCCGGCACGCTCAGATAAAAAAGCGGATGGCATGAAAATACTGTGTAGAGTTCATCAATGAATGTCGCGATTTGACAACCAATGCTTGTCGTTTTGAAGAGTGAAACTCGCCCTAGTGACAACTCGAAGCGGCCCAAGACAAACAATTCCTGTCGACTCGACACGGGGATGCTTAAAAAATCTACGTTCCGCACCTTTCTTCAGGGCGTTGCCAGCGCTTCTCCTTCGCAGACGTTCCCTCCTCGCCCCGGAGCGCACAGGTCACGGCATCGGGAAACGTTTCGAAGCTCGCACGGCCGCCCTGGAAATCGCGAGATGTCAGCAGCGGATAGACGTACGAAAAGACTTGGTAAATCTGCTCTCCGTTGAACGTCCATCCTCGAACGAAATTGCGGACCGCCGCCTTGGTCGCGCCGTAAACCCAGAAGGTGGGTGTCCATTTGACGCTCGCGACGGAGCCCGTGAGAATGATCGACGCACCGTCATTCAAGAGCGGCAGCGCCTTCTGGACGGTGAAGAGCACGCCCTTCACGTTGGTACTGAACAGTTTGTCGAAATGCGCTTCAGTGATGTTGCCCAATGCGGCGAACTCAGCGATGCCGGCGTTGGCGAAGACAATGTCGATTCTTCGGCCCGTCGCGTTGACGTTCTCATAGAGACTCAAGATCAGCCAGCCTCGCGACATCTCCCTGGATGCCAGTCACATTGGCCCCGATGGCGCTCACGGCTTCGTCGAGCTCCTTCTGGCGACGGCCGGTGATGAAGACGTACGCGCCCTCGGCGACGAAGCGCTTTGCCGTCGCAAAGCCTATCCCCGACGTGCCACCCGTAATGACGGCCGGCTTTCCCTGCAACTTGCCCATAGCGATGACTCCATTGATTGCCAATTCCGGTTTGCGGCGCCTCGGGTCAGCCGATCATCTCGTTGGCCGTCTGGCGGCTAGACTTCGAACCGGAACGCCACCCCGTCCCGCTCCACATGTCCAGCTGTCGGCGCGGCATAGTGGGTGCCGATGACGAGGATTGGCTGGTCGGCCCATTCGGCGAACAGCGTCGCGCGCGTGGTCGTCGCGACCTGGGTATCGCTGTCGAGGGTCGTCGCCCACTCGGGGTGCGCCATTTGGTAGGGATGGTGGGCAATGTCACCGGTGATCACTGCGCGCTGCCCTTCCGATTCGATCATCACGCTGACATGGCCGGGCGTGTGGCCGGGGGTTGGCCTCAGGCGGATCTCAGGCGAGATACGGTGATCCATCTCCACCAGGTCGACCAGGCCCGCATCGAAGATCGGCCGCACGCTGTCGCCCATGATCGCCTGCTGCTCCTCGTCGCCCTCGTTGCTCCAATGTTCGAATTCGCGCTTGCCGATCAGGTAGCGGGCCTTGGGGAAGGTCGGAACCCACTTGCCGTCCACGAGGATGGTGTTCCAACCCACATGGTCCACGTGCAAGTGGGTGCAAATCACGACGTCGACATCATCGCGGCTCCAGCCCGCATCCGCCAGGTGTTGCAGGAACGGCGTCGCCAGCGGGTTACCGCCGACCAGACGGCGCGGCTTGTCATTGCCGATGCAGGTGTCGACCACCAGCCGCAGCCCCGGCGCCTCCACCAGCAACGCCTGGACGGAAACGTTGAGCGAACCATCCTCGTTGGCAAAGTGCGGATAGAGCCACGGGCTGGCCTTCAGCGCCTGCGGCGTCGCATCCCGCAGGAAGAAGCTCTCCGGATCGTAGGGGAGGCACATCAACGTCTCGACCACGCAGGTGATCTTCACCGCGCCCACTTGCCAATTCAACATGACGACCTCCTGATGGTCACATCGCCAGGACGACCTTGCCAAACGGCCGGTCCTCTATCAGGTGACGCAGGGCTTCGCCTGCTTTGGCGAGGGGGTAGACCCGATGGACGATCGGCTTGACCGATCCGCTTACGATCAACGCAATGATGTCCCGCCACGCAGTGGCGATCGTGGCCGGTGACTGGGCGAACAGGGAGAAGCCGGCCATCCACGCGCGTTTCCAGATCAGGTCTGTGACATCGATCGTGGTTCTGCGGCCAGCGGAGTAGCCCAATGTGATCAGGGCGCCGCCGGGAGCCAGGCTGCTCAATGCCTCACTCGTCACGGTGCCGCCGATGCTCTCGATGACGATATCGACGCCCTGGCCGTCCGTGATCCGGCGAACGCCGTCGGCGAGACCTTCTGCGCCAAGGTCGACCACGTGCTCGAAGCCAAGCTCGCGCGCCCTGGCGGCTTTCGTCGAACTTCCGGCCGTCGAAAGCACCTTGGCGGCGCCCTGCGCCCGCGCAAGTTGATAGGTTGCGTTGCCGACCGACCCGCCGATCCCGGGAGCCAGCACCGTCATGCCCGGCTTGAATCCGGCGAGCGTTAGCGTGATCTGTGCCGTCAGCCAGGCGACTGGAAGGCTGGCCGCGAATATGTCGTCCATCGCGTCTGGTACGAACGCCAGCTCTTCGGGTCTCACCAGCAGCCATTCCTGCCACGCGCCATTCTCACGAACACCGTAGGGTCCCGTGAACATCACCCGGCGGCCCACCGCGAGTCCTGAATCGCCAGCATCCTCGATGACACCGGCACCCTCATTGCCGAGCACAAGCGGTGCCTTCGCTCGTGGGTGTGCGCCCGACAGGATCGTGTATTCGAGCGGCGTGACGCCGGCGGCCGTCACGCGGACCAGCACCCGGTCCTTCGCCGGTTGCGGCCTGGGTAATTCGATCTGCCGCAATCCGTTATAGCCCGAAAAGGTTTCCGCTTCGATCACACGCATGGCTGGCATCCTTTAAAGTGACAAACCTGTACGTTACTTTTATACTAGGTACAGGTCTGTTACTTTGTCAATCAGAAAATCCGGATGAAAGGAGATGGCGGATATGAAAGCAGAAGCCCGACCCCGACGGGGAGCCCCGCGAAAGGGCGAAGTGAGCGCGCGCGAGCGCATCCTCGCAACGGCAAGCGACCTGTTCTACCGCGAGGGCATCCGTGCCATCGGCATCGACACGGTCGTCGAGCAGTCCGGGGTATCGAAGACGAGTCTCTATCGCGTATTCGACTCCAAGGACGCTTTGATCTGCGCCTTCGCAGCCGAGAAAGATCAGTTGTTCTGGGCGTGGTGGGATGGCGTTGAAGAGAAGCACGCTGAAGACCCGCGCGCCCTGTTGGACGCGCTGCTGTCTGGAATCGCGAAACGGATTGCGCATCCCGCCTTTCGCGGCTGCCCTTTTCTTAACCTGGTGACGGAGTTTCCTGACGACAGCCATCCGGGCCGGGTCATCGCCCGAAACAACAAGGAAGAATTGCAGGCGAGGCTCGCGACGATAGTTGCGAGGGTAGGCGTCCGCGACCCCGACCGCACTGCTTCTCAGATAGCGCTGATCATCAACGGCGCATACGTCACCGGTTTGATAGCGCAGTCGTATGATCTACGGGGCGACCTCATCGACGCTGCGTCGAAATTGCTGGTCTAGCCGAACGCGATCATCTGCCAGAATCGGTTCTTGCCTCGAGTGCGTGGACGACAGCCGCTATGTCGGACTGTCCGTCCCCCAGCGCCAGCGCCTCATCGAATAGCGCATAGCAGACATCCAGTAGCGGCGACGCGACACCCGTCTCCCTGGCCGCTTGCGCAATCAATCGATTGACTTTTTGCGCATTGCTGATCGACCCCTGGACTTCGAAGTCGCGCGTCACCAGCTTGAGCATCTTCACGCGTGAGGTGTCGCTCGACATCTGACCGGCGTCGACGATGGCGCGGAACTGCTGCAGGTCGAGGCCATGTCGTTCAGCAAAATGAGCCGCTTCCGCAAGGCCGGTGACCATGGTCATCAGAAACAGGTTCACCGCGAGCTTCATGAGAAGTCCGTTCGGAACCGGGCCGCACAACATCGTCTGACGGCACATGGGCGCGAGCAGCGGGCGGACGCTTTCGATGGCTGCGTCTTCGCCTGCCAGCATCGCCACGAGCTGGCCCGCTTCGGCGGGCTTGCGCGAGCCCGACACCGGTGCTTCCACGTAGATGCCGCCGGCGTTGCGGATATCGGCGTCGAGTCCGCGTGAGTAGTCGGGCGAGGTCGTTCCCATCTGGACGATCGTGTGGTGCGCAACGTTTGCACTGAACTGCGCTGTGCCGCGGCTGAGGACGGCGTCGATTGCGTCGCCGTCGACGAGCATCAGGCATACCACGCAGGTCCGTTCAAATATCTCGACGGGATTCATCGCGACAGTTGCACCCGCCGCTCGCAAAGACTCGCATCTGTCAGCGGAGCGATTCCAGACAATGAGTGGTGTGCCCGCGCGGGCCAGATTGAGCGCCATGGGTTGCCCCATGACACCTAAGCCGATGAAACCGATGTCCATATTCACCTCGATCCCGACACGGTTGGCGCTTGAGGTTGCACAGTCGGCCAAATTGGCGCGAATACCAGGCGCGGGTGTCAAATGTAGCGGGCAGACTCGGAAACCTGTCGGAGTCCGAAATTTCAATCGCGAACATTGTTCTCTTGCAATCCCGCATTGCGTGTCAACACGAATCCTGTTTGCGGCGCGGCACTATCATGTTCACGACATGCACCAGCACGCTCTCGTCGTCCTGGTTCAGCGTAGTCGTTCGGAGCTTGACCAGACCCTGCTCCGGACGGGACTTCGACGGTCGCACCTCGAGCACTTCACACTCGACGCGCAACTCGTCACCGGGTCGCACTGGCCGGGGCCAGCGGCACTCGTCGAGCCCTGCGCCGACGAAACCGCCTGCCGGCTTGAGTCCGGTTTCAATCATCAACCGCATCGTCACGGCAGCAGTGTGCCAACCGCTGGCGGCCAGTCCACCGAAAATCGAGTCGCGCGCCGTCGCCTCATCGAGGTGGAAGGGCTGCGGATCGAACTCGGCAGCGAACGCAAGGACCCGCTCCTTGTCGATGCGCAGCCGCCCTGACCTGAACGTCTGCCCCTCTGCAAAGTCTTCCAGATAGCGCTCGGAGCCCGACACAGTCCCCGCTTCTCTCAGCTGCATGGCCATCCTCAATAAAGTGACTAACCTGTAACTAACTTTAATAATAGAAACAGGTCTGTAACTTTGTCAAGAGAGAAATCGGAAGGGGATGAGGTGCAGCCAAGCCTGCAAGTTTTCAGCGCGGTTCGATTTTGCCTCTGTGTGCGTATTCGGCCGGAGCCGACGGTCAATGATGGGCGGCGCGAGGCTGCTGCACATTCCTTTGCGGCCATTCGCAAGCCGGCGTCAACGAATGCCCATTCTCATCGCTGTCGAATGAGTCATGACGACCCTGACCCGTCATTCTGTCTCGCGGTGAATGGGCGGCCGGATTTTGTGGTCAACCGGCCGCTCGTCCCTTGGTTCCGGGCGAATCGTGTTACTCGCCGCTGCGCCATCCGGTCTGCTAGAACCGATACCCGACCCACACGCTGCCCTGTTGCACCGAAGCATGCGTGGTGTTGAACACCGTGTCGTAGCTCAGCGAGACGTCGAGATGCTTCGCCGGATGCATCGTCACGCCTGCGCCCGCCGTCAGATACCCGCGCGGTAGCGTCGTGCCCGGCGCGGCGAACAGCGTGCCGTCCTGTGAAGCCACGCTCATCGCGCGTCTAGTATCGAGCAGTTCGTGCGCGTAGCCAAAACGCAGTTCCGCGGTGACCGGCTTCAGGCTGTCGCCGAACGCCTTGTCGAGCGTCACGCCCACATAGGGTTGCAGACTGTGCACGTTGTCCGTACCGACGTTCAGGTCTTCGCCGCCCGCGCCGCTTTCTCCAAAGCTGTTCGCGTGGAAGTACGCGTAGCGCAGTCCGAGGCTCGGCGTCACCGTCACGCTGCCCAGTTGCATCGGCAAGCTGGCCTGGCCGCCCGTGTCGAACTCCTGGCCCATGTGATCGCCTTCGGCATTGACCGGGCCGAACGGGCGCTTCTGCGACAGGAAATCGAGTCCCGCGCCGAAGGTGGCCGCCAGATTCACCGGCCCGACGCTGCGCTCGCCGTACAGCGCTACACGCAGCGTATCGGTGGTGCCCGAGTCGCCGGTGTTCTGCTCGTCGATATCGGCGTGGTCGTAACCGGCCGCGACCCCCACCGTATAGTCGCCGAGCTTGCGCTCGAGGCCTGCCAGGAAGCCATAGCGCTGGCTCTGGAAGCCCGGCGCGCCGTTCGTGCCGCCGACGTTCGTCAGGTTGCCCGTCGCGGTGATCCAGCCGGTCGCGCTGGTTGACGCGGCCGACATGCCGCTCAGGCGTCCGAGCAGCGCGCTGCTCTGCGCCTGGGCGCCGAGTAGGGCGGTCGTGCCAAGCGCCGTGTAAATGCTCGTATCGATCGGCGCGACGACCACCGGCCCCGATCCACCGGAACCGCCCGTTCCCTCTGCGGCATTCGCGAGCGCCAGAACGACCGAGTCCGCGCCATAGGTGACGCTCGGCGTCAGCGTGCCGAGATTCGCTGCGCCCGTGCTCGTCGTGCTGCTGAACGTGCCGCTCACGCCGCCGGTCGCCGAGACCAGCGTGTACGACTTCACGGTGTAGGTGCCCGGGTCGTAGGTGATCGCGAGCACGCCGTTCAGCGTCGCGCTGCCGTTGACCTTCAGTTGCGAGGCGTCGGTCGGGCTGACTTCGATCGAAAGCGTCGCTGTGCTGGCCTGCGTATAGTTCCCGCCGACCGTCAGCGTGCCGATCGAGCCACCCGGCATGACGGTGCCGTTGTTGTTCACGTCGCCTTCGACCATGCCGTGGCCGCGCAGCGTGCCCGCTGCATCGACTTGCACGGCGCCGCCGAGCGTCGCTTGCGGAGTATTGATGTCGCCCACTTCGAGCAGGCCGCTCGCGATCTCCGTCGTGCCCGTGAACGACGCACTGTTGCCGTCAAGAATCAGCGAACCGCTGCCCGCGGTTTTGAGCTTGCCGGAACCCGTGAAGGCGCCACTGAACGTGCCGCTCGCATTGTTGATCGTCAGCGTCCGGCTGCCAAGGTACACGCTGCCGCCGCCCGAGAGGTTGGCAATGGATGCGCCGTTCGTCGTGTTCGAGATGTCGAACGTGCCGTTGTCCGTCACGCCGCTCGATGCAGACACGCCGCCTGCACCGGACAGTGCAAGCGTCGCGCCAGTATTGATCACGGTTGCGCCAGTGAAGACGTTGTTTGCCGTCAACGTCAGAGCGCCGCCATTCCCGCTATTGGCCACCGTCATGCCACCGGACCCGCTGATGACGCTAGCCAGCGTCACGTTGTTGCCGTTCGTGTCGAACGTGCCGCCATTGGCGCCGAGCGCGCTCAACTGGCCCGACACATCGAGTGCATTGCCGCTCGCCCATTGCAGGCCGCCCCCGTTCAGCGCAATGCGATTGCTGGCGCCACCCAGATTGCCGAGATTGCTGAAGTTGATCAGACCGCCGGTAATGGTGGTACCACCCGTATAGGTATTGCTGGCGGTGAGCGTCAGCGTGCCAGAGCCGGTTTTGGTCAGGCCGCCTGCACCGCTGATGACCGATGCCAGCGTAACTGCGTTGCCGTTCGTATCGAACGTGCCGCCATTGGCACCAAGCGCGTTCAACCGGGAGGAAATATCCACGGTGTTGCCGGTTGCCCATTGCACGCCGCCACCGTTCAGCGTGATGCCACCCATACCGAAATTGCTGGCGTCGTTGAAGTTGATCAAGCCACCCGTGATGGTCGTTCCACCCGTATAGGTGTTCGCGCCCGTGAGGACCGTCGTGCCGCTCCCGCGCTGATTGACGCCGCCGCTGCCACTGATATTGGCCGAGATCGTGGACGTGTCGGTCTGATTGAAATTGACCGTGCCATTATTCACGAGGCTGTTCAGGCCGGTCATCGCGCCCCCGGTCGTATCGTTGACCGTGGCGTCTCCCAGATTGAAGGTGCTGCCGCTGTTGATGGTGAAGGCAGTCGCCGAACCCGTGAAGTTCAGCATGCTCCCCCCGCCGAGGTTAAATACGCCAGTCGCGCCGCTTCCCCCTGCGCTACCATAGGTGCCGGCTCCACCGCTGTCACCCCCCAGAATCAACTGGTGAACATTGACAACAGACTGGCCTGCAACTGTGAGCGTGCCATTACCGCCATTACCGCCATTGCCGCCAAGGTTAGTACCGCCGCCGCTACCGCCGCCATCGCCGCCGATACCCAGCGTGCCTTCGACCGTCAGCGTTGCCCCATTGACGAGCACAGTGCCGGTGCCGCCATTGCCACCGTTCTCGCCGTAATAAGGCATGGAGCCGCCACCGCCGCCGCCAGCACCAACCTGCATGCTCCCGCCTACGGTAATCGTCGCGCCACCGGAGACAGTAAGCGTGCCGCTCCCGCCACTGCCGCCGTTTTCTGCGCCGGCAATATTATTCAGAGCACCGGCGCCACCACCACCGCCGCCGACCAGCAGATCGGAGTTGACGGTGAACTGAACGCCTCGACCGTTGACAGTCAATGTGCCATTCGCGCCATCAGCAGCATTGGAAACCGACTCTTCGGCACCACCGCCGCCACCACCGCCTATGCCCACATAGTCGTAACTCGCCGACGAGCCGATCGCCAGGGTGCTGCCGTAACTCGTGACAGAAATTGCGGCACTAGCGTTCTGGCCGTTACCTGTCCCGCCCAAGATGCCGTTCGTATCGCCGCCGCCGCCGTGGCCTGTCGTATCGCCAATGCCGCCAGCGACGCCTCCGCCATTACCGCCGTATGGGTTTGGGGTGAGGGTAGATGGATTTATCCCGCCGCCGCCCCCGCCGCCCATGCCACCGCCGCCGCCGCCGCCGTACTGGAAATCGCCGCCGCCGCCGCCGCCGCCGATAGCACCGGCGCCGCCGTAGTTGATCCCACCCGTGTCGCCGCTTCCGCCAGTGCCCACAAGCAGGCCCGACGATTGAGCAACGGCACCCGTCATTGGCATCAGAACGCCGCCAAGCATCAGACCGGCGACCGCCACAGCCTTGCTCGATGCTTTGCCCCGTGCGCGGGCGATTTCGGAAGTCACCTGCCAGGCCCCGAGCGAGTGATTCCAGATAGTCCGATAGATGTGATTCATTGATATTTTTATGATTTGATGAGAATTACAGGATCCGCCCCGATCCATTGCTTTCGGTCGACCGCTCTTTATTGCCTTCGCTGCCAGAAATGCGATTCAAGGTTCATCACTATTATTTCTGCACCATGAATTGAATGATGTCGCGCGGCGATTGGAATTTTTCTTTCTCAAGTGCACCTTTCGACACCGTGCGGCACATTGCATCCCCCGCCCATTTTTTCCCGGATACGTCAGCTTTGTTCACGGTAGGCTGATGCTCGACGACGAAACTGCGAATCACGTTTGATTTATCTCCCGTGAGGGGAAAATTGGATAGTCCATTCTGCTCCGGGCCATAGTTCCGGTTGTCCACCCAGTTGTGGAAAGCCATATGGCGGCTCAAGACAGCCTGATGCTCCGCAACTTGAACATCGTCGACGTAATAGCGGACGACGGATGCCAGCCATTCGATACGGTAGGTATGCCAGGCGTAGATGCTGCCCGGATTGGCCAAGGTGGTTTCACAAACCATCAAGCCGTCCTTGCTCGACAAAGGCGTGACGGTCTGCAAGAGGACTCTGCTTGCCGCTGGATTGCCCGGCACGCTGTACTCCATGAACCAGGCCAACTGGATCGTGAGTGGATCCATCGTCGTGTTCCAGAAACCCCAGCCCCGGCTTCCGCCCTGATGTTCGTTCTCGGCCTTGATTTCGGTAGTAAGGCGGACGTTGTTGTGCGGTCCAGCTTGCCAAGGATTGTTGAAAGCAACGTCACGGATCGTTTTCCAGGGAGATTCCGTATCGAAGACGGAGAAAGTCAGGAGGTTGGGTTCCAGATACACCGGCGCTGACGGAGTTGCCCACGACGAGTGAACACCGGGGAACGGTGCCGGCGAAAGCGGCTTTCTATAGGGATAGGGTTGGGCGCAGTTGTAGTCGATTTGCAGACCCAGCGCCTGGCCCCACGCGCTTTTCGACAATCCTGCTCCGCTGTCCTTGATACAAGAATTGTTGTACATCTCCGCATTGGTATACGGTGCGGGCGATGCGGTCGCTTTGGCGGTAAGCCGAACACAGGGCTTATCTACTGTGCAGCCGTCGATATCAGTGATATTAAAAACATGTGTTGCGGACGCATCTTCCCGCCAGAACCAGGTATTGAAAGTGGTGTCAGCAGGGTCCTGTGCCGAATAGGCGTAGTTGTCCCGATAAGCCAGTTCCCATGCGCCGGCCGGCATGGCGCAGGCCGGCCAGAGACAGAGCAACGGCGAAAGGACTGCAAGCATCGCGCGCAGTAAGATGTGCGGGTACGCCGCGTACCGGACGTGGCCTCTATCAAAGAGCTTGTTTGTCGATCTGACGAAGTAGTGTCTCAACATGGAATTGTAGTTATTTAACTACATAAGGCGCACTAAATGAAATAGTGGCTCGGGCCACTGACTTTTGATCGCTATCGTCACCGCGAAAAGTCGCGCGCACGAAATTTGGTGCCCTGAAAGCCCGCATCGCCAAACGTGACCAGAAACAGGCTATGCGGTCGCTTCCCGCCCACCGGTCGGCAACGTTTCGGTGGCTTGTTGCTTACCCTTAGGGTTATCGGCTTGCGGCTACCAATTCTTTACATTTTCGTTGCACCGAAAAGCCCAGCACAGAAAGACTGATATCCCGAGAGGACTGGGCGGTTGAAGACGTCGCTGATTCGACACAGGACGAGGCGGACGTCATCCAATCGCGCACTACATGATCTGTGCCGGCGGGACGTTCACGGCGATGACTCCGACAATGGTGGCAGCGGGGGCTTGGCCATTGCGTTTGACTACGACAACGAGTCACATCCGCACAGCGCCCTGTACCGCTCGCCACGCGAATTTCGCCAACGAGCAAATTCTCCAACCTAAGCGTGACCGCGTGTCCCGTCATGCAAGGGCAAGTCCACGCGAGTCGGGCGAGAGCACTGGCGGATATCAGCGCTAATATCCGCCAGTGCTCATTTGCGCGCGCCCTTGGCATCAAGATGCTGGAGTCTCGGAAGGATTCGTTCGACAACTGGAAGGGGGCGACTCCAACTCCTGTCCCTCAGTGTCCGTTGAGCGAGCAGGAACTGCCTGCCCGATGGCCCGCATCGACGCAGATGCATGACTCAACCTGGCCGAGAGCACCAATTCGACGAGTCGGGCCACAGGCAGCCGCTCATATACATCGCTGGCTAGTCACGTCGTCGTTCAACCGGTTGAGGGTCCGCCATCACGTTACATGCGGTGACCGCTGGAGGTAAATCGAATGAGTCTCCGGACACTGAGCATCGCTCGGTGGCCCGCTCCGCCACCGGAGCCCGGCCTGAGATCGTCGCCGCCGGCATACGTGGCCGAGGCTCGCCGCGCGATGAGAAACGATTGAGACTTCGTGCAACCGGCAAGCTTTTGTATGATTGCGTGTGCATCGATTTGCCCTTATCTGGCGGAAAATGTCTCTCCAGCCCCCGGCTGGCGCACCGAGTCGCGTGCAAAATCCGGTCGACATTTCCGATGTTCTGCGTGTCATACAACGATTCGGAAAAAATGCCCGCACAAACTGCGATTGATCCGCTCCGCTTCAAACGCATCATTCAGCGCAATGTCGCCCTGCCGCTTCTAGCGGGTTTCGCGACCGTCGTCGTCTTCGTCGCGTTGATCGCGTATCTCGTCTCCACGATGAACTGGGCCGAGCATTCCGAGCGCGTGATTGGGGAAGCCTACGAACTCCAGCGCGTGCAGGCAGACCGCGAGTCGAGCTTGCGCGGGTTCCTCCTCAACGGCGACGAGCGCACGCTATCGCTCTACGAGGTGGGCCGTCCGCGCTTTAACGCGCAGATCGACAGCCTTTCCGCGCTCGTCGCCGACAATCCGCCCCAGGTGGAGCGCCTCAAGCGCATCGGCGCGATCGTCACCCAATGGGACGCGGTCGCACGCGAGGCGATCCGTCTGAGGCGCGCGCACGACACAGACCTCGCCATCGTGCAGACCGAGAGCGGTGTAGCGAACGCCAACGCGATCCGCAGTGAATTTGCCGATTTTCTCGAGGTGGAAAACCGACTACGCCAGGAGCGCACGACAGCCGCGCGGCAGCTCACGCTCGCCACCGTGGCCATCTTTCTCGCGCTCACCGTGATCGTGAACGGCCTGCTCGCGTGGTTCGGCCGCCGCGAATTGACGGCGCTCTCGCGTACCTACGACGAAGCGCTGCGGGGTCAGGCCGAACAGTCTGAGGCACTCACCGAGCAGGTCTGGCTGCGTTCCGGGCAGCGCCTGCTCGCCGAGAGCGGCACGGGCAAGGAAGCGCTCGCAGACGTGGGTCGTGCGATGCTCGACTGTCTCGCGGGCTACCTGAACGCAAGCATTGCCACGCTCTATGTGCGAGACGGTCACGACCCGACGCTTCGTCGCATTGCAACATTCGGGTTCGGCAACGAGAGCGCGTACAACGTGGCGGAACTCCAAAACGGCCAGACGCTCGTGGGCCAGGCCGCCGCGTCGCGACGCGTCATCGAGCTGCGCGAGGCTCCCACCGGCTACCTGAAGGTCGAGTCAGGGCTGGGGTCGGCCGCGCCCGCGTCGCTGCTGATCGCGCCCATCGACGCCTCGGGCCGCGTCAACGGCGTCGTGGAACTAGGCTTCATGCACGCGCTGCTGCCGCGCGACAGCGAGCTTCTCTCGCGCGTGGCGAGCACCATGGGCGACCTCGTGCAGGCGGCCGTGTCGCGCGAGCGGCTCGAAGCCGCCTATGGCGAAGCGCAGCAGCTGAACCACGAATTGCAGGTGCAGCAGGAGGAATTGCGGGTCGCGAACGAGGGCCTGGAAGAGCGCGGACGCGCGCTGATGGACTCGCAGGCGCGCCTCGAAGCGCAGCAGACGGAGCTGGAGCAGACCAACGTCCAGCTGGAGGAGTACGCGCGGCGCCTCGAGACACAAAAGAGCGAACTCGTAGTCGCCCAGAACGAACTCACGAAGAACGCCGAGCGCCTCGAGCAGTCGAGCCGCTACAAGTCGGAATTCCTCGCGAACATGTCACACGAACTCCGTACGCCGCTCAACAGCTCGCTGATCCTCGCGAATCTGCTGCAGCAGAACCGCTCCGGCAACCTCACGGAAGAGCAGGTGCGCTACGCGGCCACGATCCACGCGTCGAACACCGATCTTCTCTCCCTCATCAACGACATTCTCGATCTCTCCAAGGTCGAAGCGGGCCAGGTTCAGTTGATGCTCGAACCCGTCAAGCTCGACGACGTGATGGCCTCGCTCAGGGAAACCTTCGTGCCGCTCGCGCACGAGAAGAATGTCGCCTTCACGATCGACCGCCTGCCCGGCGTGCCGGACACGCTCGTAACCGACGGCCAGCGGGTGCTGCAGATCCTGCGCAACCTGCTCTCGAACGCGTTGAAGTTCACGGCGCATGGTGAAGTGGCGCTTACCCTCTCGCTCGTCGATGCGAAGGTGGTTCGCTTCGATGTGCGGGACACCGGAATCGGCATCCCGCAGGACAAGCTCGAAATGATCTTTGAGGCGTTCCAGCAAGCCGACGGCTCGACGAGCCGCCAATATGGCGGCAGCGGCCTGGGCTTGTCGATCTCGCGCGAACTCTCGCGGCTTCTCGGCGGTCGCATCGGCGTGGCGAGCGAGCCGGGCATGGGCAGCGTGTTTACGCTCTGGCTGCCGCTCGACAGCGCGGCAGTGGCGCGGGACGCGACTGTGCAGACCGAACCGCGGTCGAAGCGGCCCGCAAGCGCGGGCCCGGAAGACCGGGCGCCGGCCGCCGTCGCCCTCATGCAGGCGCTCGCGCCATCGGGCGCTGCGGCCACACCGGAGGCGCAGCAGAAAGCGCAGCCAGAGCAAGCCCTTGCCGACGACCGTGACTGCCGCTCCCACGGCAAGCGCGCAATTCTCGTGATCGAGGACGACCTTCCGTTCGCGGAAATCCTGCGCGATCTCGTGCGGGAGCTGAATTTCGACTTCCTCCACGCCGCAGACGGCGCCACCGGCTTCGCCATGGTGAAGGACGAAGCGCCGGTCGCGGTGCTGCTCGACATCGGCTTGCCGGACCGCTCCGGCCTCTCCTTGCTCGAATGGCTCAAGAGCGATCCGCTCACGCGCCATGTGCCGGTGCACATCGTCTCGGCCACCGATCACGCCGACAAGGCGCTGCACCTCGGCGCCGTCGGCTACACCCTCAAGCCCACGGCGCGCAGCACGCTCGAAGCGGCGATCCGGCGGCTGGAGACGCGCCTCGAACAGCGCGTGAAGCGCGTGCTCGTTATCGAGGACGACCGCGCGATGCGCGAAAGCATCCGCGCGCTTCTGGTGGGCGACGGCGTGGAAATCGTTGCGGTGGGCACCCTCGCCGATGCGCACACGCAGATCGCGCAAGGCGTGTTCGACTGCATCGTCACCGATCTCACGCTGCCCGACGGCACCGGCTACGACCTGCTCGAAACGCTCGCCGGCGATTCGGGCTACGCGACGCTGCCCGTGATCGTCTACACCGGCCGCATGCTCTCGGACGACGACGAGCAGCGCCTGCGCCGCTATTCCAGGTCGATCATCATCAAGGGCGCGCGCTCGCCCGAGCGCCTGCTCGACGAAGTGACCTTGTTCCTGCACAGTGTGGAATCTTCGCTCGCGCCGGAGCAGCAGCGCATGCTGCGCGCCGTGCGCCAGCGCGACGGCACGTTCGAGGGCAAGACGATCCTGCTGGCCGAGGACGACGTGCGCAACATCTTCGCGCTCTCGCATGTGATCGAACCGCTCGGCGCGACGCTCGTGATCGCGCGCAACGGACGCGAGGCGCTCGATCTGCTCAATATCACGCCCAAGGTCGATCTCGTGCTGATGGACGTGATGATGCCGGAAATGGACGGCATCGCCGCCATGCGGGCGCTGCGGGAAGACCCGCGCTTCGCGCGCCTGCCGGTGATCGCGCTAACCGCGAAAGCGATGGCCGACGACCGCCTGCGCTGCCTCGAGGCAGGCGCGGACGACTACGTTTCGAAACCGATCGACGTGGACAAGCTCGTATCACTGTGCCGCGTCTGGCTGCGTAAATGACGCAGCCGGCCACGCTCCGGGAACCCATCATGACCGAACCAGTGACGAGCGGCGCACGACGGACGATGAGCGATTTCGACATCGAGTTGCGCCTGCTGCTCGAAGCGATTTATCTGAAGTATCAGCACGACTTCCGCCACTATTCGCTGCCCTCGCTGCGCCGGCGTCTGGAGCAGGCGCGCCAGGATTTCGGCGTCGCGACGCTGAGCCAGCTTCAGGATCGCATCTTGCGCAGCGCCGACGACTTCTCGCGCCTTTTCGGCTATATGACCGTTCAGGTGAGCGACATGTTTCGCGATCCGGACTACTTTCTCGCGCTGCGCCGCCACGTCCTGCCGGTGTTGCAGACCTATCCCTCGCTCAAGGTGTGGGTGGCGGGCTGCAGCACAGGCGAGGAGCTGTGGTCGCTGAAGATCCTGTTCGAAGAAGAAGGGCTGGCCGAGCGCACGCTATTCTACGCAACCGATATCAGCCCCGACGCACTCGAGCGTGCGGAGTCGGGCATTTATCCCGTGGAGCGATTCACGGGATTCAGTCAGAACTATCTCGCCGCGGGCGGCCGGCGCACGCTCTCCGACTACTATCACGCGGCCTATGGCGGCGCGCGTCTCTCAGGCGCACTCAAGGAGCGTGTGGTGTTCGCGGACCACAGCCTGGCGACGGACGAAGTGTTCCTCGAAGCGCATCTCGTGTCGTGCCGCAACGTGCTGATTTATTTCGACCGGCGGTTGCAGGACCGCGCCATCGGCCTCTTTGAACAGGCGCTGGTGCGGCGCGGGTTTCTCGGCTTCGGCAGCAAGGAAAATCTGAGGTTTTCAAGGCATCATGCGGCGTTCGACGAGTTCTGCCCGGCCGAACGCATCTACCAGAAACGCTGACTGGAATCGCCAGCAAGGATCGCATCGTCATGGACGACTCGCGCCAGAAGCCTCCCGCCGCCCGCCGCGTTCCGCCCGGCGCGGGCGGGCGCATGCGCCGGGGGCGGTTCGACGCAGTGGTGATCGGCGCCTCCGCGGGCGGCGTGGAGGTGCTGGGCCGGATACTGCCGAGCGTGCCGGCTTCGTTCGACGCGGCCCTACTGATCGTGATGCATCTGCCGCCAGGCACGCCAAGCTTCCTTGTGCAGGCGCTCGCGAATCTTTGCGCGCTGCCGGTGAGCGAACCCGACGCGGGTGAGCCGATCCTGGCCGGACACGTCTACGTCGCGCCGCCCGACTACCACATGCTGGTGGACAGCGACGCGAATGTCGCGCTATCTATCGACGCACCCGTGCGCTTCTCGCGCCCGTCGATCGACGCGCTCATGGAGTCGGCAGCGACCGCATACGGAGCGCGTCTGCTCGGCATCCTGCTCACTGGCGCGAACGACGACGGCGCGCGCGGCCTCGCTGCGATACGCGCCGCGGGCGGCACGGTCTGGGCGCAGACGCCCGAAAGCGCGCTCGCGCCGCGCATGCCGGAGGCGGCGATCGCGCTCGGCGCCGTGCACGAGACGATGACCCCTGCTGCTATCGCCGCGCGGCTCGCCGCGTGGGGCGAACAACGAATCGACAAGGAATGACCAGGACCACCGCATGACACAGCGAACCGTCAATGTTCTGATCGTCGACGACATCGAACACAACCTCACGGCGCTCTCGGCCCTTCTCGCGCGGCCGGAGGTCAGGCTGCTGCTTGCGCGCTCCGGTGTGGAAGCGCTCGAATTGCTGCTCGAACACGACGTCGCTGTAGCCGTCCTTGACGTCAACATGCCGGGCATGAGCGGCTTCGAGCTGGCCTCGCTGATCCGCGGCAGCCCGCGCACATCGCACGTACCGATCATCTTCCTCACCGCGACCTCGCAGGACGCGATTCGCACGTTCCAGGGCTACGAAGCCGGCGCGGTGGACTTCCTCTACAAGCCAATCGAGCCGCGCATCGTGCAGTCGAAGGTCGCCATCTTCGTGCAACTGGATCTGCAGAAGCGGCAGCTCGCGGAACAGCTCGCCGCGACGCGCCAGATGCTCGAGGCCAATGAAATGCTGATGGCGGTATTGAGCCACGACCTGCGCACGCCGCTCTCGGCCGTGATGGATTCCGCGGAATTCCTCAAGCGTGCCGCGACGGACGAAAAAATCGTGACGGTGGGACGACGCATCGAGAATTGCGGGCGTCGTATGACGCACATGGTCGAACAACTGCTCAATCTCGCGCGCCTGCAGGGAGGTCGTCTGCCACTGCGCCGCTCGGCGGTCCAGCTTGACGCGCTGTGCCTGACGGTCATCGAAGAGTTCGCCGCGAAAGTGGCAGCGGGACGGCTGGTTTTCGAGAGCCACGGCGACCTCTGCGGCCAATGGGACGCCGACCTCATCGCCCAGGCCGTGTCTAACCTCGTTAGCAACGCGCTCACGCACGGTGCGCCCGAAATGCCCGTGCGCGTGAGCGCGCGCGGCAAAACGCCCTCGGAGGTGCTCATAACGGTGGCAAACCACGGCGCGATCGCGCCGGACGTCGTACCGCTGCTATTCGACGCATTCAGCACTGCCACGCGCGCGCGGCAGCAGGGCTCGGGGCTCGGCCTCGGTCTGCATATCGTGCGGCTGATCGCCCGCACGCACGGCGGCGATGTGAGCGTCACGTCGAGCGAAAAGGAGGGCACGGTCTTTACGATCCGGTTGCCTCGCGCGCCGGGCGGCGATGTTCAGGTGGCGATCCAGGGAGACTGAACGTGTGCGCGTTGCCTGCCACTCAACGGTTTGAGGCGCTGCTCGCCCAGCAGCCGGTTTAATGTGCAGATCCAGATCGGTCCAGCCTCAGGGGTCCAGTCCAACTACTGACGACGCCAAGGCGACCACGCAGGCGACAATACCAGCGAGGCAGTCAGCCGTACGCTGCGCTCACCGCGCCACAGCCGGTGGTGTTGCGGAATCGCCGTTGAGCTTATCGATGCGCTCGTACTCTGCGATGAGTTGCGCGCCGAAAAGCATTAATGTGGCCAAGGCTTCGAGACTGAAAAGCACAACGATCGCAGTCGTCAGCGACCCGTAGACGACACTTACCTGGGAAAGGGTCGCAAAATACCAGACCAGCGCGCGTCGCGTTATCTCCCACAGCACGCCCGCCGCGACAGCACCGAGGAGCGCGTGACGCACCGTCGTGCGCCCTGCCGGTATCACCAGATAAATCGCTGTCAGTACGAGAATTTCACCTGCGAAGCCACACAGGTAGAGCACGACGCGAGTCGCGCCGGTCAGCGTCAGCACACGGCCAAAAAGTACGACATGGTCGCTCGCAATGGCATGAAGACTGCTAGACACAAGCGTCACCAGGAGGATGCCGATACCAAGTGACAGGCTGAACAGATAAGGCAGTATCGCCGACAGCAGGAAGTGTCTGCGCCGGATCACGACCCGGTGCACGAAGATGATAGACAGTGCGTTCTCAAGCACCGTAAACGCGAGCGAACTGAAAAAGATCATCGTGACAACGAGATACCAGCCAATCACCGCTCGATGTGCCAGAAAGTTTGCAAGCTCGGCCACAATCGCTCCAGACTGCCCGGGTATTAGCCATTGGAGCAAATGTGCAAGGGTATCGAGCAGCAACTGCTCGCCGACGAAGTGATTGAATGCAATCGCGACGAGTATCAGTAGCGGAATGATCGAGAGCAACGCATAGTATGCGATCGCGCCCGCGAGCAGAAATCCCTGGTTGCTGCGAAACGCCTTGCACACAAGGAACACGAACCGGACGGGATGCACTGTAACGAAGTGCAACGCGTGCCCAGATGGCTTGCTGGTCCTGCTCAAAAGAGACCCCTTTTTCCTGCGTTCGCGTGACCGGCGTCGCTGGTGTTGCGGGCTGGGCTTAGCTACTCAAGACGGAGCGGCGTGCGCGACGTTTCCGGCTACAGATCAACGTCCAGCGAAGGCAATTTCACCCACGCCGGCCCGCACTGAGCACGTTACCGTGACGTTGCCTCGCGGCAAGCTGCGTCGCCCTCTCCGCTCTGAGCCGCCTCACTTCGCGGCGAAATCCATGCCTAATGGCCATCTGATTTCATTTCGCACATGAACTGACCCATCCGTTCCATTTGCTTTCCGCATTGCGCCTCGCTCGGCCCCGAGGACAGGTCAAAGTCAACGCGCCGAATCAAGATCAACGCGCGATGCCCGCGGAATCGGCATGCGGAGGCACGCACCCGGTAGCCACAATAGAAGCAAACAGCGGACCTGACACCCTGTCACGGTGCATTTGCGGGGTGACAGGCATGGTGCAGAGCATTCGACGGCGCCTACACCGGAACGAGGCATCCTGCTTGCTGTTACAGCGCAACAGTCACGATGCACAGGGGCAACCCCATGGACGCAACGGCTCGACCTGCGATGAACACCAAGCGCCGCCTTGGTAACTGGATGCCACAAAAGGAAGCCGTCGCGGCGGACTTCCGTCTGCGCATCGCCGCCGCAGCACGCGAGCATACGCGCTGCGCCCCAAGGGCGAATGTGGTGCGTGCGCTCGCCGAACTCGTGCAGGGCGACACCGTGCTGCGCATGAACCTCTCGCGCGCGATCGACGAGGCGCGGCACGCGGGCTTCGCGCTGGGTTACGGCAATATCGACGAACTGATGAACATCGTCGATTACCTGACAACCTACGCACCGCCCTTTAACGCATCGGTGCCGATCGCCACGCCGTTGAATCTCGTGCTCGACTGGCCGATGTGCATGCCCTCGGGTTATGCCGTGTTCCGCGATCCTGCGTTCAACACGCAATTGCGCAAGGTGCTCTCGCACTGGTGCGGGTTTCTGAGCGGACCGCATTCGCGCACGCACCTCACGAGCGCCGAGCCGGACGGCTGGTTCTGCGAGGCCGCGCAGGAGAAAATGCATCTCGACGACTATCTCTGCGAGCGCTCGCTGGCGCATTGGGGCTTCGCGTCGTGGAACGACTTTTTCACGCGCCGCCTGCGCGAGGGCGCGCGGCCTGTCGATGAGCCATCGAACCCCGCCATTATTGTCAACGCCTGCGAAGCGGCGCCCTATGACCTGAGAGAGCAATGCCAGCTTCACGATTGCTTCTGGATCAAGGCACAGCCCTATTCACTGCGCGAAATCCTGGCCGGCACCGCGCCCGACGTCGCAGAGCGCTTCGTGGGTGGCAGCGTGTACCAGGGCTATCTAAGCGCGTTCAACTACCACCGCTGGCACGCGCCGGTTGCGGGCACCATCCGCGAAGCGTACAACGTCGACGGCACGTACTACTCCGAAATCGAGGCTGAGGGTACCGACGCGCGCGGACTGAACGATTCGCAGGGCTACACAACGGCGGTTGCGGCGCGGGCAGTCCTCGTGATCGAAGCGGACGAACGCTCGCTCGGGCTCGTCGCCTGCGTCTTCGTCGGCATGGCCGAGGTCTCGTCGTGTCGTATCGTCGCAATGCAGGGCCAACACGTGGCCAAGGGAGACGAGCTTGGCTATTTCCAATACGGAGGCAGCACGTATTGCCTGATCTTCCAGCCTGGCGTGCTCCGTGCGCTCGAACCGCGCCCGCCTTACCGCGACAATGTCCCGCCGCTCAAGGTCAATTCGCGCCTCGCGCTGGCTGCACTCTGAGTGCCGAAGCCGCATTGTTCGGCGTACTTACCGCTCGACCCGTCAGTAACGGTGCCCGATGTTGGCATGCTCGCCGGGTCGTTTGAAATGAGATGACTCTACGCCAGCGGGACGATCAGGGGCCATGACTCTGCCGCTCTACGGTCCATTCAATTGAGGTGGATGACCCGTCGCACAAAGGCCACGACGCCATCAGTCCACTGACGACATTCGCAAACCCGATTGCTTTGCGCATGAATAAACCAACCTTCTCTGATACGCGCGGACGTTTCCTGTCCACAGGCATGAACGCTCTACACCCAACGGGAGTGACGCTATGAGCCTCGACACCATCCTTACGCAGATCTGGGCACATTTGCATGCCGCAACACTCGATGGCAACCGCCCGTTCAAGACGATTCAGGTCGCGACGATCGGCCTCAATGGCTGCCCCAATATCCGTACCGTCTTGTTACGTCACGCCAGCGAGCGGGACAACGTCATCCGCTTCCATACCGATATCCGTTCGCCAAAGATTGCGGAATTGGCCCGGCAATCGCGCGTCGCGCTTGTTGGCGTGGCCGCAGATCTCAAACTGCAACTCCGCATTTTTGGCGAAGCCCAGATTTTGCGTGACGGCCAAACCCGACGCGATGCGTGGAACTCGAGCCCCGATCGGTCACTTATCGCCTACAGGACTTCGATTTCGCCAGGTGTGCCGATCGCACAACCCGAGGATGCCTTCGGCGGGACGCATGCGCCGGGGGCCGACGAGGGACTTTCGCACTTTTGTGTCGTTGAAGTGCGCCCGCATCATTTTGACTGGCTGGACGAATCGGCGGCCGACTGTCCACGACGCGCCCGCTTTACGCGCCACGACAGCACCTGGGAATCAACCTGGATCGCACCTTGAGCAAGTTATTGCCCGTGGCGTTCACACTCGGGTACCAGTTCGAAGCCATTCATGCCGGGCATACCGATGTCGATCAGTGCGATGATGGGGCGCCAATTCTCGAGGACCCCCGCATTGTCGTCGACGACGAGGATGTCTCGCGGGACGGACTTCCCTGGCTTGGCGCGATATGAGTTGCGTCACTTGGTGAAGGGCGTCGGTCGCACGTGGCACACCCATTGCTGCTAGCGAATCACAGACCACTACCTGGCGCAGATACACGCCGAAGGAGAACACCATGGCCACGAAAACGGAAGGAATTATCGACGAAGCGACGGGCGATTTGAAAGACGCCGCGGGAGCCATACTGGACGATCCTGCGATGCGCATCTCGGGCAAGGCGAAAGCATTATGCGGCGAGTCGAAACAATTGATGGCCGACGCCGCGATCGTCGCGCGCGACGTGATGTCCGAGAACCCCTTGCTCGTGCTCGGCGCGACGGCGGCCATTGGTTTCGTCCTGGGCGCGCTCTGGGCGTCGGGACGCGACTGACCGTCCGCAACGCACGGGCGATGCAGGAGACTGTGATGTTGATCCAATCGAAGCTGGACAGCTGGCGAAATGTCTCGCGCTTTGCGCTGCTGTGCGTCGGCGAATACGGCGAACTACTTTCGGTCGAACTCGCCGAAACGCGCGCCCGCCTGACACGCGAAATCATCGCGCTGGTCGCCCTGGCCGTCAGCGGGCTTTTTTCCCTCTCGTTCTTTTGCATCGCGCTGATCGCGTCCGCGTGGAACACCCGCTATTCTCTCGCGGTTGTGTGGGCAGTCGCGATTGCCTGGTTTGCCCTGTCGATCACCGCCTGGCTGTCGTATCGGGCGCAGCGGCCAGTGCAGTCGTTCGGTATCCTGAAGCGCGAGCTTCGCGCCGATCTCGAAACGCTCAAGGAGGCACTCAAGTGAACGGTCAAAGCGAACAACGGCGCCAGCGGGAAGCTGCCATCATCGATCGCATGGCGCTCGCGCGCGCCCAGCTGCTCGCTGCGAATCTTGAACTGCGCGCCACGCGGGCCCGGAAAAAGCGGATGTCGGATAAGGCACTAACCATTTCGAATCTCGGTCGCGCGTTGCTGGATGCGCCCACTGTCACGCTATTCGCTTCGATCCTCCTCGGCTCACTGATCGTCGGCCCGAAGCGCATCGCGCCCGTGGTCATGCGGGCAGGAGTTACGGGGTGGGTTGCGCGGAGCGTCCGCACTTTCGTCGGGCGTTGAGCAGGCCGCCGCGCGCGCAAGATCAATACAAGACAGTCATGCGGCGAACCTTCCGGGCTGCCCGCCAGCGGGTGAGCCGTCACGCACACTCCTGCGGTCGTTATGCACGGCCGCGGACCGGAAACCAACCGCCGCGAGCGTCATAAGCCGCTTCGTGGCCGATACGAAAGTTCAGTCAAGCAGCGCAAGCCGGACCCCGCTCTTACCGTCGCGCATATGCGATTTCGCGCCACCGCCCGCCTTATTTCTCTCGCCCGACGATGGCGCACCTCCGCGACGCCGTACACCACCGAGCAAGCGCGCTCACGATTCGAGCCGCGCCGCGCGCTTGCCCCTAGGGCGTTACTGACCCTTGGTGTCGCTGCTCGCATCCGCGCCCGGCGTATTGGTCGTATCGTTCATCGGCTTCTTCGCATGCGCGGTCTTTTTGTGGGCCTTGTGATGCGTCGCGGATGTGCCGGACGCAGCGGCCATCGCCTGGTCGCCGCTGCCTTGACCCGGACCGGTGCCACTGCTGCCGCCACCTGCGCCCTGCGCCACAGCGACGCCCGATACGGCAAACGTAGCGCTCAGGAGCGCCGGCAAGAGATAGTGAAGGGGTTTCATGATTGGCTTTCCTCATCATCGCGTTGAAAGAAACGTGCGGCATCCGACAGGCGGCCCACGCACGTCCCTTCAGCAGCGCACGTCGCGTTCCCCAACGCCTTTCCTCCGGCGCGCGACACATACACGTGCCGGCGCCATGGTCCTTGCCACACTCAGCTCTTTTTGCCGGGAATAACCGACGCCATGACCTGGCGCGCCGTGTTGGCGATCACGCTAGTTTCGGCCGGATCGCCCTGCATGAGCGCGCGCGCGAAATGGCGCGCCTGGTCGAGCGTCACGTGCGGCGGCAGCGGGGGCACCTCGGGATCGGTCTTGACTTCGAGCACCACGGGCCGCTGCGCAGCCAGCGCCTGCTCCCACGCGTCGCCGAGCTGCTCCGGGTCGTCGACATAAATGCCTGTGAGGCCGATAAGCTCCGCAAAGCGGTGATACGGCACGTTCGGAATATCCTGCGAGGCCTCGAATTTCGGATCGCCCTGCATCACGCGCTGCTCCCACGTGACCTGATTCAGGTCCTCGTTGTTGAACACGCAACAGATCCAGCGCGGGCTCGCCCATTGTCGCCAGTATTTCGCCACGGTCACGAGTTCGGCCATGTTGTTCATCTGCATGGCGCCGTCGCCCACGAGCGCGACCACGGGCCGTTCGGGATGCGCGAACTTCGCTGCGATGGCGTACGGAACCGCCGCCCCCATCGAAGCGAGGCCGCCGGAAAGCGAGCACATCATGCCGCGGCGGATCCTGAGGTCGCGCGCATACCAGTTCGCGCACGAGCCTGAATCGCTCGTGACGATCGCACCATCGGGCAGGCGCGGCGAAAGCTCGGTCACAACGCGCTGAGGATTGACCTTGCCGCCCGTCGCCGCCAGCGCACGCTCCTGCAGCACGCGCTGCCAGCGCTCGCCCGCGTGAATGATGCGATTGCGCCAGCCCTGTGCGTTCTTCTGCTCCAGCAGCGGCAAGAGAGCACGCAGCGTGGCCGCGCTGTCGCCCACGAGGTTCACCTCCATCGGATAGCGCAGGCTGAGCATGCCCGCGTCGATGTCGATCTGCACCGCACGTGCGTCACCCTCCTTCGGCAGGAATTCCGAATAGGGGAAGCCGGAGCCGATCATCAGCAAGGTGTCGCACGAGGACATCATCTCGTCGGTTGGCTTGGTGCCTAGCAGTCCGATGGAGCCCGTCACCCAAGGCAGATCGTCGGGCACCACGGCCTTGCCGAGCAGCGCCTTCGCCACGCCCGCATGCAACCGCTCAGCCACAGCGATGACTTCGTCAGTGGCATGCAACGCACCGGCGCCCACGAGGATAGCCACGCGATGGCCCGCATTGAGCACCTCGGCCGCACGCTTGAGGTCTGCCTCGCGCGGCACGACCTCGGGCGTGGCGTAACCTACGCCAGAATGCGCGGTGCCGTGCTTGCGCGCGGGCGGCTCATAGTCGAGTTCCTGCAGGTCGTTGGGCAGCACCATCGCCGTGACTGTGCGCTGCGAGAGCGCAATGCGCACCGCGCGGTCCACGACGTGGCGCACCTGCGCAGGCACACTCGGCTGTTGCACGTAGGCTCCCGCCACGTCCTTGAACAGGGAGACGAGATCGAGTTCCTGCTGATAGTGCGCGCCGAGCGCGGCGCGCGCCTGCTGGCCCGTGATGGCGAGCACGGGCATATGGTCGAGCCGGGCGTCGTAGAGCCCCGTGAGCAGGTGCGTCGCCCCCGGCCCCGAGGTGGCGATGCAGACGCCCAGCTCACCGGTAAACTTCGCATGCGCGCTCGCCATGAAGGCGGCCATTTCCTCGTGACGCGCCTGGACGAATTCGATCTTGTCCTGCGCGCGTCGCAGCGCGCCGAACACACCGTTGATACCGTCGCCGGGATAGCCGAAGATGCGCCGCACCCCCCATTCGTACAGCCGCTCGACGATGAAGTCGCTCACGGTGGTGGTCGCCATTTGCCCTTCTCCCTTGGGGTCCGATTTGAACCGTTTGAACGATTGAACCGGTCTCTACCAACCGGTCTGCCACGCACCGATGGCGCAAGCGTCGAACCCGGCGCGACGCGCTAGCCGAGCAGTTTCGCCGCTGCGCGACGGCGGCGTTTGCGCTCCCGCTTGAGCAACGCGAGCGCGGCGTTCGCGCTCGCTTCGTCGGCGAAGACTTCGCGATGGTTCGCGACGAGGTGCTCGGTAGCGACGGCATCGTTGAGCAGGCCGAATCGATTCTGAAGCTTCCTGAGCGGCTTCAAATAGCGTGTCTCGCGGCGCGGCAAAATGGGTTCGAAGAATTCCAGCAGATAGCGCAGTTTCTTTGCGCCCTTGCGCACCTCGTGCCAGGCGCCATAATCGCTGCGCTTTGCGCCCCGCGCGCGCCGCATGCGCTTTCGCAAGGTTCGCCGTGCTGCGCGCACACGCTCGCGGGCGAGGCGCTTGACGCTCGTGCGGCGCGGCGCGGTGTTCAGTTCGCGGTGAACCTTGTGCAGCGTGTCGGGCAACGTGTGCTTCAGGTCGGCGCCGGAAAGCGTCAGCGTGGCTCGTTGACGGGCCTCGCGGCGCGCAGCCTCTGCTCGTTCGCCATCCAGTTGTGCGCCATCGGCATCGAGCAGCGCAATAGCGATATCCCAGTCGCGCGCTTCGCCGGCCGCCGCCGCCGCTCGCTTGAGGTACGCGCGCTCCAGCTCGACGAACTCGCTCCCGAGCAGCGGCCGCCAGGCCCACAACAGCGTTCGCAACCGGCGCAAGGCAACGCGCAGCTTGTGCAGGTCTTCTGCCTCGGGATCGAGATGGGCGGCACGCTGAATCGCCTCGTCGACAAGTGGCCTCGCGTAACGGGAGAACGCCCCTTGGGCGTCCTTGCGCCGATTGTCCTGTGGGTTCATGTGTACCTCCCGCGGTGAGAAGCCGGTCTCCGTCGCCTCGTAATGCACCCCCATTCAGGCCGGCACGGCCTGCGCCTGCGCCGCGCGCGACCAGACGCGATGCTGCGCCGCCGTCTCGATGAATGCCTTGAGCACGCGCTTGAGATCGGCATCGTCGCCGGTCGCCACACCCTCCGCCTGATCGGGAAGCTGCGCGGCCGCGAGCACCAGTCGGCCCGTATCGATCGCGCCAATCGCCTTGAGATGCTTGAACGCTTCGAGCACGAAGTGAAGCGCGTCGCCCGACTGCGTGAGCGCCTCGGTGGCCTTTTCGCCGCCAGGCACGAACACCGCGTCGAACATGACCGAAGGCATGCCCGCAATCGTCGCATCAGGCGCGATATCGCCGATCGGCTCGAGCGTGGGCGCGACGACGAGCGTGGTTGCGCCCTCCTTCGCGAACGCATCGCGCAACTGCTTGAGCAGTGCCGCGTCCGCGCCCGGGGCGGTAAGCACAGCGATCTTCCGCGTCTTGATGCCGGGCTGCCCGCGATTGAGCAGGCTGAGCGCGGGCGAACTGGCTGGTTCGGGCTTGCCCGGCTTGCTGCCCCGCTTCGGCTTCGCCAGGCCGAGCGCCTGCGCGACGTTCGCGGCAAGATCGGCGTCGATGTTCGCCAGAATCTCATTGACCGTGCGCTCGCGTATCTCGGGCTTCGTGACCTTTCCCAGCTCGAACGCATAGGCGGCCTGGATGTGCGCCTTCTCCGGTTCGGACATGCTGTTGTAGAACAGCGTCGCCTGAGAGAAGTGGTCGGCAAACGACTCACTACGCACGCGAATCTTCACGCCATCCATGCGCTCCTGGTAGCTCTCGAAGCCGCCGTCCTTCGGCGCCGTTTCCTTTGGCCAACCCTCGCTCACCGAGTTCGGCTCGTACGACGCCTGGCCCACGTTGATGGTCTGCCGGTGCATGGCGTCGCGCTGGTTGTTCTGAAATGGGCAAACGGGCCGGTTGATCGGAATTTCGTGGAAGTTCGGGCCGCCGAGCCGGCTGATCTGCGTGTCGGTATACGAGAACAAACGCCCCTGCAGCAAGGGATCGTTCGTGAAGTCGATACCCGGCACGATATGTCCAGGATGGAACGCGACCTGCTCGGTTTCGGCAAAGAAGTTGTCGGGATTGCGGTTGAGCGTCATCTTGCCGATGATCTTTACCGGCACCAGCTCTTCCGGTATCAGCTTGGTCGGATCGAGCAGATCGAAGCCGAACGCATGCTCGTCGCTCTCTTCGATGACCTGCACGCCGAGCTCGAACTCGGGATAGTCGCCGCGCTCGATTGCCTGCCAGAGATCGCGCCGGTGGAAATCGGGGTCCTTGCCCGCGATCTTCTGCGCCTCGTCCCAGAGAAGCGAGTACGAACCCAGCACGGGCCGCCAGTGCCACTTGATGAAGCGCGCTTTTCCCTTTCCGTTGATGAAGCGGAACGTATGCACGCCGAAGCCTTCCATCGTACGCAGGCTGCGCGGGATCGCGCGATCGGACATGGCCCAGATGACCATGTGCGCGCTCTCCGGCACGAGCGAGACGAAGTCCCAGAACGTGTCGTGCGCCGTTCCCCCAGTAGGCATTTCATCGGGCGCCTCGGGCTTCACGGCATGCACGAAGTCGGGAAACTTGATCGCGTCCTGGATGAAGAACACGGGCATGTTGTTGCCGACCAGATCGAAGTTACCCTCTTCCGTATAGAACTTCGTGGCAAAGCCGCGCACGTCGCGCACGGTGTCCGACGAGCCGCGCGGACCCTGCACCGTAGAAAAGCGCACATACACAGGTGTTTCCTTCGCCGGGTCCTGTAGAAAGTCAGCGCGCGTCAGTTCGGACTGCGACTCGTACACGCGAAACACACCATGCGCCGCCGAGCCGCGCGCGTGCACGATGCGCTCCGGAATGCGTTCATGATCGAAGTGCGTGATTTTTTCACGCATGATGAAATCTTCCAGCAGCGACGGGCCGCGCGGGCCCGCGCGCAGCGTGTTCTGGTTATCAGCGATCGTCACGCCCTGGTTCGTGCGCAGCGCCTCGCCGTCCGCGTGCGCGCGGAACGACTCGAGGCTTTGCGATTTCGCGTCGGCACCTGAACGCTTGCCGTTGGGGCGATTGCGGTGTGGCATGGGAGGCTCCTCGTGGATGCTCGGGACGACTGGCCTCCCAGGAGCGCAAGCGATGTGCCGCTGCGCCATTTTTTGCGTTCTCTTCGCATGTTTCGGTTGTCCATTTCGCCAGACGCGTTTCACGGCACGCCGTTTGCGGGCTGCCCCCGCAAGAACGAGCGAACGGGAGTGCGTGATGGCTGGCTGGATCAAGGCAATGGACATGGCGGGATTGCCAGCGCAGGGAATGCGGCGCGTCGAAATCGAGGGCACCCCGGTCCTGCTCGTCAACACCAGCGGGCAGATTCGCGCTTTCACCGGGAATTGTCCGCACGCTGGCGCGCCGCTCGACCAGGGCGCGTTATGCGAGGGCCGCATCGTTTGCCCATGGCACAAGGCGGTTTTCTCGATCGACGATGGACGCTGGCTCGAACCGCCCGCGCTCGAAGGGCTCTCCACGTACCCCGTGCGCGTTGATGGCGACGGGGTGTTCGTCGAACTGGAGCCGAAGCGCCCACGCGTGATGCCCATCGCTCGCGCGGATGGTGGCGCAGCGCGGCGTTTCGCGATCATCGGCGGCGGCGCGGCGGGCGCGGCTGCCGCCGCCACACTGCTCGAAAGCGACTGTGACGCAGAGGTCACGATGTTCGCAGCCGAGCCGCAGGCGCCCTACGACCGCACCTGCCTCAGCAAATTCGTACCCGCCGGCGAGATGGCGCCCGACGATGTCCCGCCCATCCTGCCCGGATCGGTGGAGAGCGACCCGCGCATGCGAATCGAACATGTCGAAGTCAAGCGCTTCGATGTCCCAACCAAACAGGTGACGCTCGCCGATGGCCGCGTCGCCACGTTCGATGCGGTGCTGATTGCATGTGGTTCGGCCGCTACGCGCCCCGCCGTACCTGGAGCGGACCTCGGCCGAATCTACACGTTGCGCAATGTGGGCGACGCCGCGGCTATCCTCAACGCGCTTTCGCCCGGCGAGCACGCCGTGATTCTGGGCGACAGCTTCATCGGCCTCGAAACGGCCTCGGCCCTGCGCAAGCGCGGCGTCGAAGTCACGATCGTCGCCCCTGGCGGCCTGCCGTTGCAGCGAGCGCTCGGCGCGCGCGTGGGCGCGCTGTTTCGCGAATGGCATGAGGCGAACGGCGTCGTGTTCCGGCGCTCAAAGGCATCGCGCTTCGAGGGCGCGCATGATGTCGAAGCCGTCTGCCTCGACGATGGAGGCGCGCTTCGTGCAAAGGCGGTAATCGCTGGAATCGGCGTGCGTCCCGCGACGCAGTTCGTGACCGGCATCGAGCTCGACGAGGACGGCGGCGTGTCTGTCGATGAAACGATGCGTGCCATGCCGGACGTCTATGCCGTGGGTGACATCGCGCGCTTTCCACTGGACAGCGCGGCTGGTACGCCGCAGTGGATCCGCATCGAGCATTGGCGCGTCGCCCAGCAGCAGGCGCGTATTGCCGCGCTCAATATGCTGGGTCACAACGTGCGCTATGAAGGCGTGCCGTTTTTCTGGACCGAGCACTACGGCCGGCGCATCGATTACCTGGGCCATGCCGACCATTGGGACGACCTGGTGATATCGGGTCGTCCCGGAGACGAACGCTTCGGTATCCTCTACTCCCGCCTCGGCCACCTCCAGGCGGCGCTTGCCTGTGGCTATGAGCGCGAGATGGCGCTGCTGAGCGTGCGCATGCGCGAGCATCTATCCATCGATTCGGCGCGGTCCATCCTGGGGCTGTGATGGAACCGCACGCACGAATTTCCGCACACTCGCCCGCCGCCGATCGTAGCCCGGCAGATTTTCCTGCGCTGCTTCAGGGCCTCGCCCTGCCGCTCGATGCGCTGACGCTCCCCCGTGCTGCGCGCCAGGTCATCGCAGCGTACCCCTCGCTTCCGCAGCCCGGCGGCGGCCGGACGCTGGCGCGCTGGCAGTTTCTGGCGGCCCTCGCGGGTTATGACCTTTCACTCGTGAAAATCTACGAGGCGCACGCCGACGCGCTCGCCATCCAAGCCGAACTCGCAATGCCGCGTGCGGTTCCCGCTGGGGATGCCCAGCCCGAAATCTGGGCCGTGTGGGCCGCGCGCTCGCCGCATGACGAGTTGAGCTTCGCCTCGACGCATGGAGAGCAGGTATCGCTCTCCGGCATCAAACCCTGGTGCTCGGGTGCGGCATTCGTCACGCACGCGCTCGTGACTTGCGTCGACAACGAGGGGCGCGACTGGCTGGCCGCTCTCCCCCTCGATCAGCCCGGCGTGAGCGTGACGGCACGCGGCTGGGAAGCCGTCGGCATGGCGGCGACTCGAAGTGTGGAAATCGACGTGCGAGACGCGCGCGCAACGCTTATCGGCCCGAGCGGGGCGTACCTGAACCGGCCCGGCTTCTGGCACGGCGGCGCGGGCATCGCCGCCTGCTGGTATGGTGCCGCGGCCGCGCTTGCTGTGCGGCTGCGCAACGCGGCGCAACGGCGCGACGATCCGCATCTGAACGCCCACCTTGGCGCGGCGGACACTGCGCTATGCGCCGCGCGCGCCTTGCTGCGCGAAGCGGCGCACACGATCGACGCCTGCCCGCAGGCCGACGCGATGACGCTCGCACTGCGCGTGCGCGCCGCCGTGGAAAACGCCGTGGACGCGACCTTGCGCGCGTGCGCGCGCTCGCTAGGCGCGGGACCGTTGTGCCGCGACCGCTGGTTCGCGCGCATGGCGGCCGATCTCCCCGTGTTCGTGCGCCAAAGCCACGCCGAGCACGATCTCGCGGCTCTCGCGAAGCAACTCGCCGCTGCCGGCGAGGACTGGGCGCTGTAAGCCGCGCTGACGCCATGGAAAGCGCACCCTCGTCCTTCGCCGGCTACTTCGACGCCCAATTCGCGCAAGACGCCGATCCCTGGCGCTACCGCACGAGCTGGTACGAAGCGCGCAAGCGCGCGCTGACGCTCGCAGCGCTGCCCCGCGCCCGTTACCGCCGTGCCTTCGAACCGGGCTGCGCGAGCGGCGAACTCTCAGCCGTGCTCGCGCCACGCTGCGACGCATTGCTGTGCGCCGACTTCGCGCCGCGCGCGGTGCAGATCGCGCGCCTGCGGCTCGCGGCGTTCGGACACGTGCGCGTGGAGCGCCTTGCCATGCCCGATGAGTGGCCCGCTGGACGTTTCGATCTCATCGTGGTGAGTGAGATCGCCTATTACCTCGGCGAAGCGGGTTGCGAGGCGCTTGCGGCACTCGCTACGGCGGCGCTGGACGAGGACGGCACGCTTGTGTGCTGTCACTGGCGGCACGGCGGCGAAGCGTGGATGGTGGATAGCGCCGACGTGCACGACGCTTTCGCATCGCAGGCACAGCGCGCCTCATTGCATCGTGTCGTGCATGCCGAAGATGCCGATTTTCTGCTCGACGTGTGGAGCGCCGAGGCACTGAGCGTCGCACAGTGCGAACGCACGGGCTGAGCACGCCCGTCCCGCAAGATGCAAGCCTCGGTCCCTCGTGCCGTCTACTACGCCCTCGCCTCGAATGTCGTGGTCACGATCCGCAAGTTCGCCGCCGCCGCGTACACGAACTCCGGCGCCACGCTCGCGGAGGCGGCCCACTCCAGCGCCGACTGCCTGAATCAGGTGTTCCTCATCACCGGACGGCGCGCAGCCCACAGTCGGCCCGATGAGCAGCATCCGCTCGGCTTCGGGCGAGAGACGCACTTTTACGCCATGCTCGTCGCGCTGCAGTTTTTCACCGTGGGCGGCCTCGTCTCGATGGCGATCGGCGCGTGGCGGCTCTGGCATGGCGCCACCTTGGAGCGTCCCGAAGTTGCCGTGGGCGTGCTCTTCGTGTGCGCGCTCGTTGAAGGCGGTGCCTTGCGCGCGTCAATCCGCTCGATCGACAGGAAGCGGCGCGCGGGCGGCGTGCGTGGCTTATGGCGCTGGTTTCGCGAAACCGGGGAACTGAAGATCATGCTTTCGATCGGCGAGGACGTCGCCGCGCTCGCGGGCGTGCTCGTGTCCATCGCGGGCACCGGGCTCGCGGCCCTCACCGGCTGGGCGGGGTTCGATGCGCTCGGCAGCATCGGCGTGGGGCTTGTGATGATGGCGACGGCCGTGTTCTCGCTACGCGAGATCAAGTCGTTGATCGTTGGCGAAGCGGCGCGCGCAAGCGTTCGCAGATCGATGCGCGCGTGGCTCGATGCGCGGCCCGAGATCGGTCATATCGTGAGCCTCGTCGTGCTGCGCTGGTCGGACAGTCTGCTCGTGGCGGTGCAAGCCGAACTCGCGGAACGCCGCGACGCCGTCGAACTCGTCCGGACCATCAACCGCATCGAGAATGAGCTTCAGGAAGCTTTCCCGGCGGCGCGCTGGGTGTACTTCGAGCCCGAGCTGCGCGAGCACGGCGAGCATCCCTTGTGAGCCTTGCGCTATGTGCGCGCGACGCGCCAGTAGCGTTCGGGTCTTGCGAGATCGGCGGGAAAGCCCGCACCGAATGCGCGCAGCTGGCTCTCATACGCGCCAATGCCATCGAGCCGGAGCGCCTGTGCGCGTGCGCCGAGGCGCTCGGGTGACCAGGTGTCGTCGAGTGACGTCGCGTGCAGCCCGGCAGCCCCGAGTGCGGCCAGCCGCTTCGCCACCGCGCCGGGCGCCGCGCGATGAATCGCATCCTCATAAACGATGCAGGACGCCACCAGGCCCGCACGCAGCAACGCAACCCATGCCTCGCCCACGCGCACATGATCTGGGTGATGCACGCCGAGGGGCACGACGAGCGTCGAGCCGCGCGCCAGGCCGAATTCCACGTTCAGCGCCTCGGTAAGCGCGTCGACATCGGGTAGCGGGCCATATTGCCCGTCGAGAAAATCGAGCCGCAGCGGCTGCGCGCCGCAACATTCGAGCGCGCGATCGTCTTCGCGCCAGCGGCCGCGCATGGCCTGCGTCGAGTCGTCATAGCCGGCCGCGCGATCCCACGGTGTCCTTCGCTTATCGGCGGGCGTGCCCGCGAACACCGTGCAAACGCGTGCGCCCGCATGCGCCGCGAGCAGCGCGGCACAACTGAACACCGCGTCGTCGAGATGTGGGGAGACCACGAACAGCGGCGGCGAGGCACAAGGCTTTTCGGGCTTCAAGGAAGGGATTCGCATGGCGGTCTTTTAGGCGTTACGAAGGCACTATTTGCGTATTGAAGCGGCGCGCTCGCGCCCAATCGATCTTGTCTACTAACGTGAATAGCCCTATGGCATGGCAATCTCGGGCGCCTCCCCGTCCTCGGCTTCGCCGCGCGCCCACGTGGCGAGCGTGTCGCCGAAGCCTCCCTGCACGCGTGCGTCGAGCCGTGCGCTCGTGACGACGCGCGGCGCGGCGCTCCATGCAATCACCGCTCCCGTCACTCCCAGCATTTCGACGAGCGCGACATCCTCGCCACACGCGAGCGGCGCAAAGCCGCCTGCGCGCCGGTACGCCTTAGCGGAGACTCCGAGGTTCGCGCCATGCACGTGGCGATGGCCGTCGGCGTCGCGATAGCGCCGCTGCCATGCCTCGCGTGTGTGCGCCGGATGGCGGCTCCAGTCGTCCACCATCACAGGCCCGCATACGGCGTCGACATCCAGCGCCAGTTGCGCGGCTAGCCAATCCGGCGAAACACGGCTATCGGCGTCGGAAAACGCGAGCCAGCGTGCGCCCTCGTCGAGCAGATACTGCGCGCCCGCCGCTCGCGCGACGCCCACGTTGCAGGCATCGATGGTCAGCGTTTCTACGCCCTTGCGTTGCGAAATGACCGCCGAGCCGTCGGTACAGGCGTCGAGTACCACGAGCACGCGCACCGGCTCGCCACGCAGCGCGACGTGTTGCGCGGCCTGCAGGGCGGCGGCGAGGCATGGCGCAAGCAGACGCTCTTCGTTGTGCGCGGGAATGACGAAGCCAATCATGCGAGATCCTCGGGCTGCCATTGGAGGGAAGGTGATTGCCGCCAGTGAGCCCTCGAGGGCCGCACGCGAGCGTATCCGCAACTTCAGTACCCGCCGATGCCACGCTCCGGGATCGCAAGGCGAAGGCGCCCGGCGTACCGCAGTCCCGTACTGCCGGCAGGCAGCGCGAGCGCGGCTGCGTACGGCAGTGGCGGGTGGTATGACGTGGCATTGCCTGATCCGGCTATCGTCAGAAGAACTGCAGCAGCGTATGGGCGGTCAACACGACTCCCGTGACGATCACCGCGAGCCAGCTGAGCGCGCGCACGAACAAATGTGATTTCAGCTCGCCTACGGCCGCGCGGTGGCTACTCAACAGCACGAGCAGAAAAAGCACAGGCGTCACGGTCATGCCATTGGCCAGCGCACTCCAGTAGCAAACTGTCATCGTGTCAACGCCGAGTGTCCCAAGCAGCCACGCGGCGACGGCGCTCGTTGCCATGAGCGCGACGAGAACACGAGCGATGCGGTGGTCGCGCTGGTCGCCACGAGGCCAGCCAAAGGAGCTCGCGGCGGCGTGCGCCGCAGAGCCGGCGAGCGGTGGCAGCGCCAGAAGCGCCGTGCCAAGAAGCGCGAGACCGAGCACCTGTGCCGCGTACCCGTGCACGGCCGGAAGAAGCACCTTCACGGCATCGGGAGTGGAAGTGGACGGCGCCTGCGCGCCGTGCAGCGTCACCGCGGCTGCGCAGAGGATTAGCGCGCCGACGGCATTTGAGAGCAGCGTCCGGATGAACGTCTCCCGACGCATCTTTCGCAACTGCGGTGACTCTCCTGATGACCGGGCGTCTTCGCCATGAGCCGAGGCACTGTCCTGGGCTCCCGCCTCCACCTCCTGTTCAGCTTGAGAGAACAGGAGATACGGACTCACGGTCGTGCCCAGTACCGCGATCAGCATCGCCAGAAAGCCCTCCGACCAGGTAACGTGTGGCATCACGCTGTGCCATGCCACGCTGCGCCATGCCACGCCCGTCATGAGCAGCGTACCCGCGTAGCAGAACAGCGCGAGGGAAAGCCATTTGAGAATGCCCGCGTAGCGCGCGTACGGCACCCACCACTGGAGCGCCATCGATGCGCTCGCGAATACGACTGCGAACAGACCGACGGGTCCGTGGAACATGAGCCGCGCGGCCTCACCCATCGCCAGCATGTCTGCGACCAGATTGAACGTGTTAGCCAGAAGGAAACGCGCAACAGCGAGCGCGAATAGCCATCGCGCGTAGTACGTCCGCATGTTCTCCGTAAGTCCCTTACCCGTCACGGCCGCGACGCGCGTCGCAATCAGCTGGAGCGCAACCATCGATGGATACGAGAGCACGCATACCCACAGCAGATCGAAGCCAAACTGTGCCCCGGCGAGGGTGTAGGTGAAAATGCCACTCGGGTCATTGTCTGCGCCGATCGTGACGAGTCCCGGCCCCATATTGGCAGCCCAGGCATGTGCCGGGCGGTCGCTGTGTTTCAGACGGTGGCGCCGCGGCCGGAGGACCCAGCCGGTTTCCATAGACGGTGTGACATTGTTCTTGCGGTGCAAAACCAGGCCGGCACGCGACGTCATCTTCGATCGGCGCTGCGGCGTAGTACGGTCGGCAGTGGCACATGGGAGCGCAACACGTGTTCCCGGGATCTCGCGCGGTGCCTGACTTGCACAACGGGCCACGCGCGGGCGGCATGGGAAGCGCGCCATGAAGCGGCTCGGCAGAACCTCCGGGTGCCGATAGTGGAATCCCGCCTTCGTTTGCCAGCAGCCGATAGTACGAACGTTGCCGATTCCCGCGTGACGACCGGCTGGGCGCTCGCACTGATGGTCAATTTCACCGCGGATACAGCCGAGGCGGCATTCGACCATCACCTCACCAAGCCGGTCGACCTCGACGATGTGGTTCGACGCCTGGCCGCGAAGACCTCAGTCGCTGGACAGCGCCGCTGATGATGTACCGGCCCTCGAAGCAGCAGGGGGCTTTGATAGTCTTGTGCCCTCTTTGCTCAATCACAGCCGCCCGGCGCCCGGTCAAGAACAGTTCGTGAGTCTCATCAGCGGCAGGGAGATTTCGACTGTCAAGCCGGCCTCGCGCCAGTGTGTAACAAAATTGCCGCCCAGCTGTCTGATGAGCGTGTTGCGCAACAGCGTGCTGCCGAATCCCTCATGCGCAGGAGTTGCCGTGATTGGCGGACCGCCCTCTTCCAGCCATTGGATGGCGAGCGTTTCGCCCTGCGCTTCCCAGCTCAATGAAACGTGGCCCGCCTCTGCGGAGAGTGCGCCGTATTTCGCCGCATTGGTCGCGAGTTCATGGAACACAAGCGCAAGACTGGTGATGGCGCGGCCGTTAAGGTCGAAATCCTTGCCATTCACCGTACGGCGACTTTGATTCGCTGTCGCGTACGGTTTGAAGATCGCATCGACGAGCTCGTGCAAGGTAGCGGCCGGGCGCTGGGAGCCGGGAGGCTCAAGTCCGAAACCACGACGCACAAGGGCATGTGCGGCTGCCAATGCCTGCAGGCGCCCGGAAAGCGTATCGGCAAATTCCGGCGTTGACGTCGCGGTGCGTTTGCCCACGTGAATCATCGCATCAATGACGAAGAATACGTTGTTGACGCGATGCTCCATTTCCCGGCTCACCAGCTCCTGGTGAGCGAGAGCATCCTGTAGCTGCTGCTGATTCTGCAGGACAGCGAGGGCGATCCCTGCAAAGGAGGCCAGCTCCCGCATGATTCGGGCATGTCCGCTATCAAACTGCCCCTCCTTTTCCGAGACGACCCACAAGGTGCCGAGTGGCTGACCGTGCGCGACATAGAGCGGGACGAGAAGTACCTCCGGGCATACCACGCCCGCGTCCGCGATCCATGAGTAGTACCGCTCCGGGCGCCGCGTCAACGTCGGCTCGAAACGGTCGAGGCAAACCCCGCATGGGCTGTAATTCCGAGGCGTGGTTGCCCCTTCGAAACACGCCAGATCGCCGTACAGGTCTCGCCATCGAAAAATGCCTGGCGTGCCTTCTTGTGGCTCGAAAGCGCTGATCCCGGCGGACGTCGCGCCGGTCATCTGCATGGCGCGCTCGACGAGCCTCGGAAGGACCTGTTCAGGATGATCGAGCATTTGCCCTCCGATATCCTGAAGCGCAAGCTTTTCGCCGAGATAATCAGTAACCCTCGGAATTCTTCGATGCAGATCGGCGGTAATGTACAGGTCTTGTGGCGGCACAGAATCAATGATCATCCCGTTCTCCGTCGCGGCTGGAAAATCGTACGCGTGGTCAATGTGACACGTACGGCGAAGGAAGTCACCGAAAAACGCTGACGGCGGGCGATCTGCCCCTTGCGCGGCTGGGCCGGGCCCGCAGCTGCTAACGTACGTGATCGGACACAACGAACCTCTCCCCGGAGCGGAGGCAATTGGGAGGCCGCACCGGAGAACAAGCGGAGCAACGACAGCCCAACGCGTGAATCTGCCCGACCCGGCTGAGGATTCTCAAGACCGGCATAGCGCGAGGCGCGCAATGAGTTCGAGCAGACGTTCGCCGGTAAAGGGCTTGCGCAGACTGGCACGGATGGGCGATCCAACTGGAGGCGTCGCGACGGCGGAAACAAGCACGACGGGGATAGCCGACAGTTCGGGATCCAGATCAATGGCCCGTGCCAGTTGCAGTCCGTCCATCACGGGCATCGTATAGTCCGTGAGGACGATATCGATTCTTTCCGCCCGCGCGAGCCGCAAGGCGTGTTCGCCATTTCCGGCACACCTCACCGTATGCCCCGCCGACTCCAGAAGTGCGGCAGTGGCTTCAAGGAGCCGCTGGTCGTCATCCACAATGAGTACGTTCGCCACGGCTGTCCTTGTCTGGCAGTCCATCAACGTGCCGGTCGGCGGCGCCCTGAACTGCCTCACTCCCCTTACACCGCACTTCGGGTTCCCGGTCAATCCGCTGCAGATCGCCTCCCAGCCCCGACGCTTCTTTCCGCCGTCCACGCGAACCTCGCGGCATGGCGAATGCGCTTACGTTTCCTCCAACCCCAAGGAGCAATGCAATGACTACCTTCAATCCTCAACCAACCGGCGCGGGCGCCCAGATCACGGGCGGCGGTGCGGGTGCCGGCCCGGGCCCGGAAATCATGGCTGCGGCCACCCTCGACGGCGACAAGGTCATCTCGGCTGACGATGAGCATATCGGCAAGATCTCCGACATCATGCTCGATGTGCGCAGCGGCCGCATCGCCTATGCCGTTCTCTCCGAAGGCGGCTTTCTCGGCATGGGCAACACGCTTCACGCGATTCCGTGGAGCGCGCTAACGCTGGACACGGCCGAAAAGTGCTTCCGCGTCGACCTGTCGGCGCAGGCGATCAAGGACGATCCGGGTTTCGACAAGGACCACTGGCCGTCGATGGCTGACGTATCGTGGGGAACCCAGCTGCACGATTACTACCACCGCCGCCCGTACTGGTCGACCGCTGGGTTGCCCGAAGAGCGTGCCGTTCCTCCCCGCGACCCGATGGATCTCTAGGCGTTGTCATTTCAGCCCACCCGCTTTTCGAAGCGTCAGGAGCACCGGGTCGTCCGGTGCTCTTTTCATGCACCCTGGCACCGGCGAGTGTTGCGCCACGGATTCGCTGCAACGCTTCACCTGCAAACGCGCTGGCTCATTAAATTCCGACAGCAGTCCCAGGTGTCGGTAGCGGGCGCAGCCTTAACTGTTGATACGAAATGTCGGGAGCGCATTCATCTGCTCTCGACACTATCGAGTCGCCAGTATTCAGGCCCAGCGCTGCAACGCGTTGATCCCGCGTTGACGATTCAGGCGACTACTTGCCGTATTGTCGGTCGCATTCGTGCGCTGGCTGCCCGCGGCGATACTCCGAAACAACAAGTGTCAGGACGGAGGGAATGCCGATTGCGCTAACCCGCGTACGCACCCCACACGCGCAACGCACTTTCAGGAGCGCTCATGTCACCGACCGTCAACCAGTACGCCATGCAAGACCCGACAAATCAGTATCCCGGGCCGGAGTTCGCGCGCCAGCCAGCCGAGCTTGCGCCAATCTACGTGGTACCGGCCTCGCAGGAATCGAGCTTCGTGACTGGCGAGATTTACGGCGCTACAGGCGGCAATCACCTACCGTAAGACGCCCGCGTCCTCCATCTACCAAGCCTCGATACTCGATGAAGAACGTTTCCCTGAACCAGCTCCGTCCAACGCAGGCGACCCACGGGCTGCGCGGGGTGGAACAGAAGACTAACGAATTTCGCTCGCTGTCAGGTCATGATCTGCAGATGGCGATCGCCGAGAAGCCCATACCCGTGGTTCTCGGACCACGACAAACCCCCTTCGCGATCGACCATCATCATGTCGCAGCCGCCTTGTGGAAGGCCGACATCTACGATGCTCCCTGCGTTCTCGTTGCGGACCTGTCTTCCCTTTTACCGACACAGTTCTGGCTGACGATGGAAAACCGCAACTGGGTCCACCCGTACGACAGTCAAGGTAGGCGAATTCCATTCGTCGCTCTGCCGCGGCACGTCCGCGACCTGGCGGATGATGAATATCGTAGCCTCGCCGCGTTCGTACGCGACGCAGGCGCCTATGAGCCGACCACCGTCCCCCTTGCGGAGTTCCGGTGGGCGGACTTCTTTCGTGCCACGCTTCCCTTCCCTGAAAGCGATTCAGCGTTTAACACACTTATAAGAAAAGCTGTGCGGCTGGCTAAAAGCGAACGAGCCATCGGCCTCCCTGGCCACGTGGGAGGCAGAGGAGGCAAATCAAAATGAATGTCCTGATTGCATTGTTCGGAGAAGGAAAAGATCTCGATGCGCTGCAAATGTCGGCCAGGGCAGTGGTGGCCTTCCTTTGTGCCCTGGTGCTCATCCGGATCTCGGGCAGGCGGTCCTTCGGACAACGCTCCGCCTTCGATTACGTCGTGGCAATTCTGCTTGGCGCGACCCTGAGCCGGTTCATCGTGGGCGCATCTCCGGCGGTTCCGACGATAGCTGCGTCGTTGATGCTGGTACTTTTGCATCGGGCTCTGGGATGGCTGTGCGTGCGTTCGAGCTTCGTTGACGGGCTGCTTGGGGGCGCGGTCCGGAGGATTTACCAGAACGGAGAGTTTGACGATGCCCAGATGACTGCTGCACTTATCACACGTGATGACGTGCACGAAACGGTACGCGACAAACTTCACGCTACCTCGCTCGACGCGGTCGACTCAGCATTACTTGAACGGAACGGCCAGATCAGCCTGATCCTGAAGCCTGTTGCACCGGATACCGCGGACTTCAGGAACCAGTCCTTAACTGCCAAGGCTGACGGGGGGCGCAGCCGATAACCGCTCGTGACTGCGCCTGATCCAGTTGCTCCACGGGGGTGGCCCAGAATCGGCGCGAATCTTTCTGGAGCCTCGACCGGTTTCGAGTGAGGTGCGCTTCTCCCTCTCATCAACTTCAATCATCCAGACGGTTGCACTGCCTCGCCGCGACCGGCAAGGACTCCGGGCACGCCCCATGCGACTTCTCCACTGCGGGGTCTACATAGCCCTTCGCGGGAGAACACATCATGCCTTACTTGCTTGGCTGGCTTCTTGGCGTACCGTTAGTGGTTCTTGTCATTCTGTATCTCATCTTTCATTAACGAAGAATGGCGCGGCTGATCAGCGTCGCGGCCGACTTCACGGTCGGCCCGCAAAGCGCTGGAAATGCAAGCATTGCCGCTGCCGCAACCACCATGACATTGGTTGCACGCGGTGACCCTGTGCTCGATTGTGCAGGGCAATCCACGCGCCAGTTCTTCCTGTCGCAGCAACCTATATCTTGACCGTCTGCCTGCGCTGCGCCGGATCGACGCCCTGCGCACCCGCACGCCTGCCCAGTGGTAGATCGCCGAAGACATCGCCCAGCACGGCTTCCATACGCATTCCGCAGTTACTGCGGTCAGATCGCCCCCGCGCACGCCTCCTGGGCGTACACGAATGTAACTCTACTGGCTGCTGTCGCAGCCCGCATTGAACGCGGCTGTGCGCGTCATTGCGAGGTTGCGATTCCAACCAATCTGCTGACCTCTTCCAGACAACCGGTCACAAAATCTTCACGCGCCTGGGCATGCCATTGGCGGCACAAAGGGCAATCGCTGCAGTCCCGCACTCTGGAGTGCACCATGCTCGCTCATTTCGCTCCCTCGTCGCCGTTCGTCGTTGCCATGCTGGTCGTTTGCCTGATCATGGTACTTGCCTTCGAGGTGAGCAACGGATTCCACGATTCCTCAAATGCAGTCGCGACCGTCATCTATACGAACTCGCTCGAACCGGTGCCCGCAGTCGTCTGGTCGGGTCTCATGAACCTGGTTGGCGTGCTTGTCGGTGGCATTTCGGTGGCGTTCGCCCTCGTCACGATCCTGCCCCCCGACGTACTGACGCCCCCTGACGGCTCGCCCGCGGTCCCGATGCTCGTATCGATCTTTTCTTCTGCACTGCTTTGGAATGTACTGACGTGGTACTTCGCAATCCCGAACAGCAGTTCCCATTGTGTGATTGGTTCGTTGATTGGCGTCGCGGCCGCCGATGCGTTGCTCAAATCGCGCAACCTCGCCGAAGGCGTGGACTGGCACCAGATCGTGACCGTTCTCAAAGCGCTTGCGGTTTCCCCTGTGCTCGGATTCGCTATTGCCGGAGGCCTCTATTGGATCCTGCGGATGGTCGTGCGACGCGGAGATCTGCTCGAAGCGCCTCGCGACGGAAAGAGACCCGTATGGTGGATGCGCGCGCTGTTGATTACGACGTGCACGACAGTGAGCATTTCGCATGGCACGAACGACGGACAAAAAAGCATCGGCCTCATCATGTTGACCGTTATCGGCCTGCTGCCGGCGACTTATGCGCTAAACCCGCAGTCGGCAGGACAGATCAAACAATTGAGCGAATACGGATCGCAGGCCGTACCGCTGATCGCCGAGTATGGCGACGACGTCAAGACGCAGGGTCTCAATGCCGCACAAGCACTTCAGCGCGCCGGGCCGGATACGCTACGCGAAGCAGATGCACTCAGCGCCAACCAGCCTGTGCAAGCTGGTGATCGCGCAACCCGTTCCCAGTTGCGCGGCTATGTGTACGACGTGGTTTCAGAGATGAAATACGTCAGCCAAAAGAAGAACGTGCCCGAAGCCGAGCGCAGACAGGCATCCATGCTGCTCAAATCGATGAGCACGCCGGTCGAATACGCTCCCTGGTGGGTGCGCGTACTCAGCGCCGTCTGTCTCGGCGCGGGCACGATGGTCGGATACCGGCGCGTCGTCCGCACGCTCGGCGAACGGCTCGGGCGCCAGAAAATGACGCCAGGACAAGGCGCAAGCTCGGAACTCGTTGGCTCACTGTTGATCGGCACGGCGGGTTTGACGGGGTTACCCGTCAGCACGACCCATATCATTACGTCGGGCATTGCGGGCACGATGGCTGCCAGCGGGCAAGGCGTGCAGAGGCGCACCCTCGTCAGGATCGCCGCGACCTGGCTGATTACGTTGCCAGTCACAATCGCGTTGGCGGGCACGTTCTTTTATCTCCTCGCGTGATCCTGGGCGGCCGACAGGCGCTCGGAGGCGCGGGCTTGCGCAATTACGGGGACTAGCAACTCACCCGAGAAAAGCCGTTCCGCCGCCACTCGTTGCCATCAACTCAGCATCTGACCCAGTGCTCATAGATCGGCGACAATCAGACCTTCTGGAAAGCCATTTTTTCAACTGCGCTGATGTCCTGTCTACTGAGTGCTTGAAGTGCAGCCAGATTCGCGCCGCTCTTGTCGACGGTAATTATCTCGGGCTCGCCGTTCTGTTTACCTTCTCGAAGTAGCAGCGAGCTACTTGACCGCGCTCACGCGACAATGCCTTCCAGACCCTCAAGAATGTAGGGCCCGAGACACATTGAACCAGTTCGCCACATCATGACCACAGCAAGAAGACTGGCGCTCATTCCGGCATGCGTGCTTGCCACTTCTCTGCACGGCCACGCGCAATGTGTCGACCTGGTCGCCAGTCTTGAGGACGGTCAGTTGATGCAGTCGCGGATCGCGCTGGTCGACCGTGCCACGCCTGCCGAGCAGATCCGCGTCCTCGCCTACATCTTCGAAATCGATCAGACCGGCGGCCTGCTGTTGCGGCATCTGGTCGAGGCCGCGCGCCGCGGCGTGCCGGTCAAGCTGCTGATCGATGGCATCGGCCCCGAGCCGCACTTCGCGTTCGAGGACGAGTTGATCGTCGCCCTGCACGAGGTGGCTCCCGGCATCGAACTGCGAATCTTCCATCCACGATCCGATCTCATCGAGATTTCGCATCGCATGCACGACAAGCTGTTCCTGGTTGGCGACACGGCCGTGATCGGCAGTACCTCGATCTGGGATGCGAGCTTCCGCAACTGGCTCAGCGAGCGCGATCTGATGGTGTCGGGCAACGCCAGCCAGGACGCCTCCTCCCTGCACGCCATGTACCAGCATTTCGCCTTGTTCTGGAATAGCCCGGAAGTGGTTCGCCCCGAGCCGGAAAAATTCCTCGAAATCGCAAGTCCTTATCGCGTCTCGCACGGCTATGCGACGCTGGACCCGGCGCGCATCCACTATTGGCGCGAATGGCTGCTGGCTCCGCTCGACGGCGCAGCCCGGGCGACGGACCTGGCCGCTAGCGATACACCAACCGCCTCCGATACGCCTGATGACCCCGCCGCTGCGCCCGCTTCCGGGGAGGATTTTGATCCTGCCTGGATGCCGATCGCCTGCGATCGCCTGCGCTATGTCCACGACTGGCCCGACAAGCGCTCGCCAGGCACACTGCAGGACATGCTGCAAGCGTTCGATACGGCGCAGCACGAGATCCTGATCATCAACCCCTACCTGATCCTGGTGCCGGAACTGCGCGAGGCGCTCGAGCGCAAGCGGCGCGACGGCGTCCACGTGATCCTGGTGAGCGCCTCGTTGGCGAGCATCACGCAGGAATTCCCCGCAGTCGGTCGCGCCTATGCCGACGATCTGCCCGGCTTGGTGAATGCCGGGATCGAGGTGCGCGAGTATTCCGACCAAGACAACCGCATGATGCACGCCAAGCTGGTCCTCATCGACAACCATCGATATTATCTCGGCAGCTTCAATTTCGATTCGCTGTCGGCCCGCTTGAATACCGAAAACGGTCTGTGGATAGATATCCCTGAGGACGGGCTCGATCCCTTGCAGGACAGCGTGGCGTACTACCTGCGCAACTCAAGTTCGGTGAGCGACGCCAATAGCCGCCTGCTGGCGGATCCCGATGCGCGCTGCCGGGCCGCCGGCTGCGGCGGTGCCTGGCGTTGGGTGACGATGCTGATCAGGAGCTTCCTCTGAGCGCGGCTTTGATTGTGTCGCATCGACGGGTTGAATCCGCAGCCATCTGCGGACATTGGCCTGCTCCTGGTTTGCGACAATTAAACGACCGTTTTATGCCAGCCAACGGACCGACCAAATTTTCAAACGCCTGCGCAGTGTCTCTGGTAACTAGCGCTGAGGGGGGCCGGTGAATCCGCAGGCGTCGCGGCATGCCTTCCATATACGTTGAGCAGTTCGTCGCAGAACGTGCGCACGATGGGATTTTCAGAGGCACCGCGCTTGATCGCAACATGCATCGCCACGTCGTAGCCAAACGTTGCGCGCCCTAACGCCCGGACGAGGCCGCGTTGCTCGAACGGTTCGGCGTGCACGGCCGGCAGATAGCCGATATGGCTGCCCGACAGGATCAGGACCGTGGCCGCGTCGATGCTGTCGGCACGCGCCGTCACCTGCCGGTCGCCAATGCCCGCAAATTCCTCGGGAATCGGATAGCTGCGCCAGACCCAGTCCTGTTCGCGCAGCCCGTCGATATTGACGTGGGGCGCCTTGTGGAAAAGCGCATGCCCACGCCCGCAGTAGAGCTCCTGGCGCTCGCTAAAGAGTTCCGTGTAGTCGAGGCCGGCGACGCGGCGCCAGAAGTAGCCGATCGCGATATCGAGCCGGTTATTGACGAGGCTGTCTTCGAGTTCCTGCGGCGCAACCACTTTCATCGTGAAGCGCACGGCCTGGTCGTGCTTGCGAAACGCGCCTAGCGCTTGCGCGAGGCGCGCGCTCTCGATATGCGAGGCCTGCCCGATCACGCCAATTGCGAGCGTGCCGACGAGCTTGCGGTCAATCTCTCGCAGGCGCTCGACGAACTCGGACGTGGCCGCGATGAGCGCGCGCGCCGACGGCACAAAGCGCTCGCCCTTCGACGTGAGGCGAAAGCCGCCGCGCCCGCGCTCGCAGAGCCTGAAGCCGACGCGAGCCTCCAACGCCAGGAGCTGCGTGCTGATGGTGGACTGTCGCACGCCTAGCGTCGCTTCGGCCGCCGTGATGCCTCGCGCGTTCACCACGGCGAGAAATACGCGGATAAGCCGCAGGTCGAGATCGGAGGTATTCGATAGCATGTTGCTTCGTTGTACGCACAGGTCAAAAAGGCAACGTCAAATTGTGAACGGGGACTGCCATTACGCGGAACTCCGGCGCGCCTGCTCACGTGGCTGTGCTGGATCGTCGAAAGAGCGTTCCATGCAAATCAATCAGGAGGCCGTATTTTGTCGAGATGACTCACACCCTTTGCATCGACTCGACATTGCCGACCTGCTCCATCAGCATGCGTTCGCTTCGAATCGAAATCAGGCGCTACTGACTCGAGGCCCAACCCGAGACAGCCTTGGATTCGAGGAACTCTTCGATACCGAACACACCGCCTTCGCGCGCGCGACCGGAAGACTTGATTCCGCCGAATGGCGAGCCGGCTCCGCGCGGCTGTCCATTCATTTCGATCATGCCGGAACGCAGTCGTGCGGCCACGCGATTGCGCCTCGCGCCGTCGGTCGACTGAACATAGTTTGTGAGGCCGTAAGGGGTGTCGTTGGCGATCGCAATCGCCTCTTCTTCGCTTTCAAATGGAATGATTGACAGCACCGGCCCGAAAATCTCTTCACGAGCGATGGCCATCTGATTATTGACGTCGGCAAAGACCGTGGGCCGGACGAAGTAACCCGTTTGATGACCTTTTGGACGACCGAGCCCGCCGACGACCAGTCGCGCACCTTCGTCGATGCCTTTCTTGATCATTTCCTGAACCTTCTGGAACTGAGCTTCGGACGCGAGCGGTCCGATGTGCTTACCCGGGTTGTGAGCGGCGTCTATAGTCACCGCTTCTGCAATCTTCGTTGCTTCACTAACAACGTGATCGTAGATGGGCCGCTCGACCAGCATCCGTGTGGGCGCGTTGCAGCTTTGACCGGTGTTATGGAAGCAATGGAGCACGCCTCGTTTGACCGCGGAGGGGTCTGCGTCCGCAAACACGAGATTGGCACCCTTGCCGCCGAGTTCAAGCGACACCCGCTTAAGCGTCTCAGCGGCAGCCCGGGAAATGGCAATTCCGGCGCGCGTCGAGCCGGTGAAGCTGATCATATCGACATCAGGGTGCGATGAAAGTCGCGTGCCCACGCCTTCGCCATCGCCGTTGACCAGATTGAAGACCCCCTTGGGGAACCCTGCTTCGTTAACATACTCGGCAAAAAGCGTGGACGAGAGCGGAGCAATTTCGGAAGGCTTGAGAACCATGGTGCAACCCGCGAGGAGTGCCGGGACGACCTTTAGCGTCACCTGATTCATCGGCCAGTTCCAGGGCGTGATCAGACCGACAACGCCTATCGGGTCCATGAGGATACGGTCATTGGGAGCATGCGGCCCGAGACGACGCTCGAATTCAAAGTCCCGGAACGCCCTGATGAAGTTCTCGATGTGATAAGTGCCAGCTCCGACCTGATCCGACAAAGCCATGTCAATCGGGGCGCCCATCTCGAGGCTAATCATGCTGGCCATCTCCGGAGCGCGTCGCTTGTAGATTTCAAGGAGGCGCTCAACGAGATGAAGACGTTCGGCGGCATCGGTGCGCGACCAGCCGTCAAACGCGACACGAGCCGCCTCGACCGCACGGTCCGCGTCCGAGGCGTTGCCGATGGAGATGACGGCGCAGGCCTGCTCCGTGGAGGGATCAATGACGGGCAACTCGACGTTCGCTGCCGGGGCTACCCACTTTCCATCGATATAAAAGTATTTTTTTTCCAGCATGGCATCTCTCCAGATTGGATATTCGAAAACAGGCGGCACGGGGGAGCACCTGCGCTTCGCGCGGTCAGTTCCAGTTGATTTTCATTGCCCGCGCACCGGCTCGATCGGCGTGCAAAGACCGGCGCGCGCCTCGATCGCTTCGCCGGCGGCAAGGCACAGCGCCTCCTGGAACCGTCCGGCGACGATCTGCACGCCCGTCGGCAGCCCCGCGCTCAAGCCGGTCGGCACGGCAAGGCCCGGCAGGCCGAGGATCGCCGTTGCGGTCAGCGGGCTTTGCGCTTCGATGATGCTGCGCATTTGCGCATCGCCTCGCTGATCCTCGTCGATGCGAAATGCCCGCTGGCACGAAACGGGCATCAGCAGCAACGGGTAGCGCTGGAAGAACGACTCCCACTCGCGCACAAGGCTGGTCCGGCGTGCGAGGGCGTTGACGTAGCCAGCCAGATCGAATGGCGACGCGAGCCGCCGCTGACTGCTGAACGCGTTGCGTATCGCGGCGTCGCCGCTGGACTCGATCGTTTCGGCAAGCCCGCTCAACGCTTCAGTCGTGACGAGGTTGAGCCAAAGCTCGCAAGCCTCGTTCAGACTCGGCGGCGCCACTTCCTCGACAATGCAGCCGGCCTCTTCCAGCCACCGCGCGGCGCGCCGCACCGCGTCGGCAACGGTAGCGTCGGTAGGCACGCCGGGCAATTCCGCGCACACGGCCACGCGCGCGGGAAACCGCGGCTCAACCGCACCGGGCGCAACGGGCACGCACCACGGGTCGCGCGCGTCTGGCGCCGCCATGGCGGCAAGCGCGAGGCGCAGATCGCTGACCGTCCGAGCCAGTGGTCCCTGCACAGACGCGAGTTGAACCGCGAGCGTGCGCTCGCGCGCCTGGGTCGGGTTGTACGCCGGCACACGGCCCGAGGTCGGACGCAGGCCTGCCACGCCGCACGCATAGGCAGGGTGGCGGATCGAGCCGCCCAGGTCGTTGCCGTGCGCGATCGCTCCGATCCCCACGGCAACCGCCGCGGCGGCACCGCCACTCGAACCACCGGGCGTGAGTTGCGCATTCCACGGGTTCAGCGTTCGACCGTGCAATGCGTTGTCGGTGAACCAGCGATACGAGAACGCTGGCGCATTGCTCCGGCCGATAATGATCGCACCGGCCCTGCGCAGGTTCGCCACCACCGGGCTGTCTTCGCGCGCGACGAGATCCTTGAACGCCACGACGCCATTGGTAGTCGCGCAGCCGGCCATGTCGACGTTCACCTTGACCGTTACCGGTACGCCGTGCAGCGGGCCGAGCGGATCGCCGCGCTCCACTGCCGCGTCGGCTGCCTGTGCGGCCGCCAGCGCGCTTTGCGCCAGTACGTCGACAATCGCATTGATGTGCGGGTTGACGGCCTCGAGCCGTTGCAGGCTGCTCTCGACCAGTTCCACCGACAACACGTCTCGAGACGCGACACGCGCCGCCATTTCGGTTGCGCTCAAGCGCCACAAATTCTCTTTCACGTTACGCTACTCCTTGCTGTGCAAAGCAATGGGGCCTCGCGAAGGCCAGATGGCCCCGCGCCTGATCGCTGGCCACTTTCCAGCCAGCGCGTGTTGTTCCGCTACGCCCCGGCCTGCTTCGCCTGGGGCGCGTACGACACAAAGATCTTCTGGCACGCTTCCACGACCTCCCACGTACCCCGGAAGCCATGCGGAATGACAAACCGGTCGCCCGCGCGCAGTATCTTCTCCCCGCCTAGTGCGTCGCGCACCACGCAAACGCCGCTCAGCATTTCGCAGTACTCAGATTCTTCGTACTCCACAGTCCATAGTCCACATGTGCTTTCCCACAGGCCGCTGCTGAATTGTCCGCACGGACTGATGTACCGGTGTCTCAGTGTCTGCACGGGATTGCCCGCCAGCAGGAGTCCTCGCGGCAGACGGTATTGGGTGACTTCGCCTTCATCCTTCATCAGGTCGACGATATGCGCGACGTTCAGCATCTTTATTCTCCAGTTTTCTTCACGTTCCGGAATCCTGCGGGGCGGCGCCTACTGCAGCCGCCCCTGCGCTCACAACAGGTCCTGCATCGCATGCCACGCCATCGCCAGTGCCAGCATCGGCTTTCGCAACAGCGGTCCGCCCGGGAATTCGCGATGCTGGATCCGGCCGAACAGATCGAAGCGCGCCGCCTGTGTGTCGATCGCCTCCGCGATGAGCCTGCCCGCGAGCGCCGTAACGTTCACGCCATGGCCGGAAAAGCCCTGCGCGAAATAAACGTTCGGCGCGAGGCGGCCAAAGTGCGGTGCGCGGTTCATCGTCGCGTCAATGAGGCCGCCCCACGCGTAGTCGATCCTCACGTCCGCCAGTTGCGGAAAGGTCCTCAGCATGTCGAGGCGCATAGCCTCACCTGTATTGGGCGGCAACCGGGTCGAACAACTGGCCCTGCCGCCCCACAGCAGCCGCCCGTCTTTCGACAGCCGGAAATATTCGAGCGCATGATTGCTGTCGCAAATCGCGGCATCGGCGGGCATCAGCGCGCGCGCCCTCGCCTTTCCGAGCGGCTCGGTGGCGATCACGTAAGTCGCCACGGGCAGGATCTTGCGCTTGAGCGCGGGCGCGAGCTGCCCCAGGTAGGCGTTGCCCGCGAGCACGACGTAGCGGGCCTCCACCAGCCCTTTCTCGCACAGCACCTCATGTCCCACAGCGTTCTTGCGCAGGGACACCGCGCACGTGTCTTCGTAGAGCGAAACACCCGCTGCCTTCGCAGCGCGCGCGAGCCCCAGTGCGTAGTTGAGCGGGTGCAGGTGGCCGCTGTCCTCGCTATAAAGACCGCCCACGTAACGTTTCGACTCGACGTAGCTTCCCAGATCCGCCGCCTGGACATAGCGGTAGCCGCGATAGCCGAAGCGCGACGCCGCCTCGTCGCACCACGCCTGAAGCGCGTCGGCGTGGCGCGGCTTGTTGGCCACGTTCAGGTAGCCGAAGGTGAGATCGCAGTCGATACCGTGCGCCTCGATCTGCTCGCGGACGATATCGACCGATTCGAGCCCCATGTCCCAGATGCGGCGTACGTCTTCCGGAGACATCGATTGCGCGAAGGTGTCGATGCCACACGAATAACCGGTGATCAACTGACCGCCATTGCGGCCGCTCGCCCCCCAGCCTATGCGCGAAGCTTCGAGCAACGCCACTGAGAAACCGCGTTGGACAAGGTTGAGCGCCGTGCAAAGACCGGTGAACCCGCCGCCGACGACACAGACGTCCACGTGCACGCGTCCCGCAAGTGGCGCGTGATGCGCCGTGTCATTGGCGCTGGCTGCGTAATACGAGGGCGCGTGCGCCTGATTCCTGAATTTGAGCATAAGCCACGAGTTGCGATGAATGGCTTCGCACCTGAGGTGCGAGGCCATGGGTTCCGCATTAGAACGAGTAGATGAACTGCGCGGCTAGCAGATCGTTCGACTTCGCGTACGATCCATCATTGCGCAGGAACACCCGGTTGTTGGACCAGTCGTGCCGGTACTCGACCTTCACGATGATTTTCTGCGTCGGGAAAAACAGCACATCGAGCGCGACATCCTGGCGAACCGCACCGTTGCATTCAAAGCCGAACCCGCCGCCTGCTTTCGAGCGGGCGAGGCAGTCGGCGTCGATGCCAAACCCGTTGTACGGGTCCATACCGTTGCCATTGAGCGCGATACCGCCCCCGCCGCCACCATTCTTGTTGTTCACGAGCACGTCGTAGCGCGCCGTCACACCCATGTGGCCCACGAGCGGCGCGTTGAACTTGCGGTGCGCGAGCAGCGAGAGTCCGTACCACTGCGCGAGACCGCCATTGAACGCCGCGTGCGCCTGCTGGCCGTAGTCGAGTTCGGCGTTGTACTGCACGTCGGCGAGCGTGTAGGTGGCGTCGGCCTCGGTGAAAAAGAACGTGCCATAGGCGCCAGGCGCCTGGCCGCCCCAGCCGTAAGCGGTCTGGCCCGTCGCCGGATCGAACGCGCTCGGCAGCGTCTGCCTCGCGATCGTGAACGACCCGCCAATGTCGAGCGCGCTGCCGTGCAGATAGTCGACACGCGCGCTAAACGCCGGCATCTTGTTGCTGGTCGTAATGGGGTCGCCCAGCGCGTTCACGCCCGTCTGCGTGACTGCGCCATTTGAACGGAACTGCTCGTTGGCGAGCAGAAACTTCCAGGCCCACTGGTCGCCCGTATAGTTGACGCCCGCGCCGATCGAGCTACCCGGGTCCGAGAAGTCGTACAGCAGGTTGTGCGTGAGCGTCAGCATGAGGTTCGATTGCTGATACTCGTAACCTGAGAGCCCTGGCATCAGGCCGGCGACGACCGCCGTTTTCGATGTGAGCGGCACCGTGGCGAAAGCGGTATTGAGAATGTTGAACCCGCTGTCGCCGTGCTCGTTCATCATGAAGATGCCCGCTCCTCGGTTCGGCATCAGCGACACCTCGACCGACGGCGCAGTGGGGCCAACCCCGAAGGTCTTCTTGATGTCGAGGTACAGGTCGCCTATGGTGCTGTTGTAATACTGGTAGGCGTTCTCGTGGTTCGCGAACAGGAACGACGAACTGCTCTGCGCGCGGTTGTAGACGTAGGACGGATCGATATAGCCTGTGATGGACAGGCCGGCGATGGGTCCAGTAGTGGCCGCCTCGGTCAGCGAATCGACCTTCAGCTGCTGGCTCGCGATCTGCTGTTTCATCGCGTCCACATCGTCATTGGACAGCCGCGCGGGTTGTGTGCCGTAGTCCGGTGACGCGACGTCGACCGTCGGTGCTGCGGCCTTTACATGTGCGTCTTTTTCCTGCTGGGCCCTCAGTTCCTGCTTGAGCGAGCTGACCTCCCTTTGCAGCGCGTCGAGTTGATTCTGCAAGCCTTGCACCTGATCGCTGGTCGGACTTGCCGCGACAAGCCCAGGCAGTGCCCCGGCCACCAGCGCGCATAACAGTCTCTTCTTCATCGAGTTCTTCCCCTTTTCATTCGTCTTTATAAGAACGTCTGTCATGAAACAATCCGATCCGCTCCGATCCCGCCGGGCGTCGCCCTATGGGCGGCAGGCAACGCCACGATCGGTATGTGTGCAGCATCTGCCTCGAGACGCTCGAACGCGGCATGGGCTTCAGCCGCCTTGCGACGTTTGTGCACGAGCGTTGCCCAGTTCACGGCGACCACGCCAAGAGTCACGACCGTGATGAACACGGTTGCGAGCGCATTCATCTCCGGATTCAGGCCCATTCGCACGCGCGAGAACACGACGAGCGGCAGCGTGGTCGAGCCTGGCCCCGAGAGGAACGCAGACAGGATCACGTCGTCCATAGAGACCGTGAACGAGAGCAGCCACCCCGAGAGCAGCGCCTGCGAGATCAGTGGCAGGGTGATCACGAAAAAGACCTTCAGTGGTCGCGCGCCGAGATCCAGCGCCGCCTCCTCGAGCGATCTGTCGAGCTCCTTCACGCGCGACTGGACGATCACCGCCACGAACGAAAGACACAGCATCACGTGACCGATCCAGATGGTGAGCAGACCGCGCCCGGCTGGCCAGCCGACCATCTGTTGCAAGGCAACGAAGAGCAGCAGCAGTGAGATGCCCTGGATGACCTCTGGAATCACGAGTGGCGCGCTGATCATGCCGGCGTAGAGCGCGTAGCCGCGAAAACGCCCCATGCGCGCGAGCACGAAGCCAGCCCACGTGCCGATCACGACGGAGGTGAACGCGGTCATCAGCGCGATCTTCAGGGAGAGCAGCGCGGCGTTGAGCAATTCGGCGTCGTGCAGCAGCGCGCCATACCATTTCGTCGAGAGGCCGCCCCAAACCGTCACGAGGCGGGATGCGTTGAACGAATAGACGACGAGGCTGATGATCGGCACGTACAAGAACAGGAATCCTACGATTAGTACACCTGTCGAAATGAGCCGGTTTGGCTTGATCATTTGCCTGCCTCCAGTTCCTTGACCTGGTAGTACTGGAGCACGGCCATCGGCACGAGCAGCAACAAGACCATCGTCACGGTAACGGTTGACGCCATCGGCCAATCCATGTTGTTGAAGAACTCATCCCACATGACGCGGCCGATCATGAGCGTATTGGCGCCGCCGAGCAGTTCCGGAATCACGTATTCGCCAACTGCCGGGATGAAGACAAGCAAGCTGCCCGCGATGACCCCGTTTTTCGAGAGCGGTAGCGTGATGCGCGTGAACGCCACCCAGGGCTTCGCGCCCAGGTCATAGGCGGCTTCGAGCAGCGTGAGGTCCATCTTCACGAGGTGCGCGTAGAGCGGCATCACCATGAACGGCAGGTACGAATAGACCATGCCGATATAGACGCCCGCGTCGCTGTGATAGAGCCGAAGCGGCGAATGGACGAGGCCGATGGCCACGAGTGTGTGATTGAGCAGGCCGTCGTCCTTGAGGATGCCGATCCATGCGTAGACGCGGATCAGGAACGACGTCCAGAACGGCAGCATCACGCCCATCATGAGCAGGTTGCGCGTGGCCGGATTCGAGCGCGCAATGTAATAGGCGATCGGATAGCCGATCAGAAGGCAGAGGACGGTGGACACCGCCGCCATCTTCAGCGAGCTGATATAGGTGGCGATATAGAGGCTGTCTTGCAGCAGGAGTGCATAGTGGCCGAACTGCAGCACGACGTGCACGACGCCATCGTGCGCCTGCAGCATCGCCGTGTAGGGAGGGATGCCCAGTTCGAGGTCGGTGAAGCTGATCTTCAGCACGAGCATGAACGGTAGCGCGAAGAACAGCAGCAGCCAGACGAATGGCACGCCAATGACAGCAGTACGCCCAGATGGCACGAATCGCGAGAACGCGCGAGCAATGGAGGAGTTCATAGCCGCGGCCTCCTTACTGCGTGAGCACGACGCCGCTGGCCGGCGACCAGGACACATAAACGTCATCGTTCCAGGCGGGCGCGCCCTCGTTCATGAGGTGCGAGCTGGAGAGGTTCGAGACGACCACCTTGCCGCCCGGAAGACGCACGTGATAAAGCGAATAGCTGCCCATGTAG
>NZ_CAJHCQ010000020.1 GCF_904848665.1 Paraburkholderia hiiakae | reverse complement strand
AGCTTGATCTCATACGGCATGTCAGCGACTGCGGATTCGAATAATAAGTCCTCTACAGCGGTTCATGCGACGCCTCCGGCCGAAGGAGAGCGACGGGCGCTCCGAGGGTATATCGGCCAGTACGAGAAAGCCGGCGCAGCCATTTACGCCGCACTTGAAGGCGATCAGCTGCGGTGGGTTGGCGTCGCTGATCGCAGCGCGGGTATCGCTGACGACCTAGTGCTCGGATTCGACGGGTTGGTGGTCGGCCATCAGTTCAAGACTTCTAGGTTCCCAGGCACTTTCACGGTCGAGACGATATTTACCGGGGCGGACGGCCTGTTGAAGCCGCTGATCCATGCTTGGCAGCGTTTGAGCAAGGACAACCCTGATGCCCGCGTCGAGATCCGTCTGGTCGTGAATGACATTCCGTCAATTAACGACAAGCATGGCGACGTCTCACCCCCGCACAGCGCAGCATTCCTGGATGAGTTTGAACGCTTCCCCTATCGCTCATTGCAGGAATGGCGGCTCTCCGGCTGGAGCCGCCTGGTAGATCTGCTGCTGCGCGCGTCGGGTTTGAACGAAGCCGAGTTCGAACGGTTCATGCACAGCCTGCGTGTGATGCATGGTTCCGCAGCGGATTTCGTTCAGTCTCACAAGCTCAGCGCCGAACAGTCTCGACTCGCCTTGGAAATTTCGAGAGCGCTGCCGAAGCTGGTCACTGACGCCAGAGACAAAGACCGGTGGTCCCGAGATGAACTCCTGCAAGAACTCGGATGGCGGGATCCGGCCAAGACGCAGTACATCCATAGGTTTCCGGTGGGAGCCTACGTGCAGCGCAACCGTGACACTGAGAGTTCCTTGCTGGAGGCGTTGCGTGCCGCGGACCAAGGCTACCTTTCGCTCATAGGTCCGCCCGGCTCGGGCAAGTCGACCCTGCTACAGGTAGCGCTGGCCACAGAGCCGAACATTCGCTTGGTGCGCTACCTAGCTTATGTGCCGGGCGCCGCTCAGGGCGTGGGACGGGGCGAGGCCGACAGCTTCTTTGAGGACGTCGACACGCAATTGCGCAACGGTGGCTTGGTCGGCCTGCGTCTACGCGACAACTCGCTGCACGAGCGCCGGGAGCAGTTTGGCGCCCTCCTGATGCAAGCTGGCGAACGCTACGAACAAGATGGGATACGCACCATCATCGTCGTCGATGGGCTCGATCACGTACCGCGGGAAGAGCGGCCGACACACTCATTGCTGAGCGAGTTGCCACTTCCTGCTGCCATTCCCACGGGCGTCACGTTCGTGCTTGGCAGTCAGCGCCTGGATCTCGCGCATCTGAAGCCAGCAGTCAAAGAGCAGGCGGAGAGGAGTGAGCGGCTTGTTCGGATGCGGCCCCTCGGTCGCGAAGCGGTTGCGCGAATGGCCGATGCATTTGGCCTTGATCCGGAGATTTCCCGCCTGGATGTGAGCAACCTCAGCCATGGACACCCGCTGGCGACCCGGTACCTGATCCAAGCTTTGTTGCACGCTGACCATGCGGGCCGCACGCACTTGCTCGCCGGCGGAATGGCGTTCGACGGAGATATCGAGTCTGTCTACACGTCTGCCTGGCGGGAGATCGCCGGCGACAGCGATGCCATGGATGTGCTGGGTTTTATCGCCAGAGCCGAAGCGCCTATGCCGCTGCAGTTGTTGGCCACGGTCATAGCAGAGCATGCGATAGAGCGGGCGCTGGTAGTCGCACGCCATCTGCTACGTGAAACTACGCACGGATGGAGTGTGTTCCACAACAGTTTCCGGCTGTTTGTGATCGCTCAACCGCGTACAAGGCTCGGCAGCATTGATGCTGACTACTCCCAACGCGTCTACCGCGACCTCGCACAATTGGCCAAAGGTGCGCCGCCGGAGTCCTCGCAACGATGGCTTGAATTGCGCTACCGCGCTCGCGCCGGTGACCAGGACGATGTGTTGACGTTGGCGACGCCTGATCGCTTCCGACAACAACTGGCAGCAGGTCGCCCGATATCCGACATCCATGCCGATATCCAACTCGCGCTGCTCGCCGCCCGCTCGACGCTCGATGCAACCGTCTTAACGACGCTCCTCCTGTGCCGCGATGAAGTGGGTCGGCGTGAGAGTGCGCTGGAGTATGCGGATCGGCTGCCGCTGGCAATGCTGGCCGTCGGTGACATCGACGCCGCCGTCTCCTTCGTGCAGGATTTTCCAAGTAAAGGCTACGAAGTTGTTGACGCCTTGCTGGAGCGCGGCGATTTCGACCGTGCGAAGGAGCTATTTGAGACCCTCGAGCCGCTATCGCAACTGCACACGTCGAAGTTCCAGCACCACGGTGACCAGCACAACATCACGGAGTTCGAGAAGTGGTCGCGACGTGCCGTCCACTTCCGAGATGCTGAGCAGATCCAGCAGTCAATTGACCACCTGGCCACCGAGGGCATGAGGCAGACGCCGGAGGCGGCCTCTGGAGGGACGATCGCCGCTGTAAAGCGGCACCTTCGGCGAGAGGCTGCGGAAGCCATGCTTCTGCATAATAAGGCGGCCCCAGAGGAACTTTGCGACAAGCTCGGGGTGGCGGCTGAAGATAGGCCATCTGTGATGGTTCACGCCGCGTTCGCCGCTCATGAACGTGGCAACTCTGCGCAGGCACTCGCTTTGTTCGATGCGGCCTCGCTGCTACCAGGATTTGACGAGGTTCCCAATGGCCTGCGTCGCTCCTTGGCACTTGTTGCAGTGACATCAGGCCGCCACGAACTCGCTTCCGCCATGTTCGAGAAGCTGGTTGCGCCCATGGTTTCTATGGGCGACGACGACATTGATCTCTCGGGACTGCGTGACTTGGTAGCCGCGGTGATGCATCACTCGAGGCTATGCACATTACTTGAGAAACCATTGCCGGATGCCACGCTTTCCAAGCATCCGTACTGGCAGCCCCTCCAAACGTACGCCTCCAAAGTCGGCGTACTTCTTGGGCGTGTAACAAAGGATCGCTCTTCTGTGTTCGCTGGCGGCATCCAGATGCTGGCCCGCAACGCAATGGGGTACGTGTTGCGGCTAAGCCCCGAAGGGGGCAGTGACCACTACCGCATCCAACAAGCCGTGAAGGCGGTGCCGGTGCTCGCTCGCGCCCTTCTCGAGGTCGCCGCCAAATTCGGCGAGTCGGAGTACCGAGTTGTCCTTCGAGAGATTGATGAGGCGATTGCCGCCTCAACTCTGAACGGCACCTGGTACCTCCGGCGGCGGTTGGCTGTCGCGGCGTATCGGATTGACGGAGATCACGCTGCCGCAGTAGCACGGCTTGACGCCCTCGCGGAGGAGCTTCAGGAAGACACCCCGAGTGAGCAGCTCGACGGGTTGGCTGATCTGGCTATGTCCTTCGCTGCGGTCGGAGATGTTGAACGCGCAAAGCTTGTGCTGGCCACCGTGCCTGAACAATGCCTCGGGTACGCGCTGCCCCCGAAGAAGGATCCGCAGTACGCCATCTGGCGGGACGTCATGGTCCTTGCGAACGGCCTTGACCCTGGGCAACGGGCTCAGCGGGTCTCACTGCTCATGCGCCAGGTGGCAGGCATGACGGAGACCGAAGGGTCATCTGCAGCCAGTCGACTGACCATGTCGCTCATCGATGAAGCGATGCAAGTTGGACCTCGCTTCGGGTTCGACGTATCAAAGTCTCTCGCAGACTGGCACTTGATCTCGTGGCCCAACCGCGTTGACTTGCTGATGATCGGGATGGTCCATCGACGTCCCGAGATCGTCATGGCCTGCGCTACGCTCTGGTGTGGACTGTGCTTGCCGTTCTACATGGAGCCGTACTACCGCGATCCGGACCACATTGGCGACTTCATTGACGTCGCCGCTGACGCAGCAGGTCCTGAACAAATTGCCCAGCTAGCACAGATGCTGCTGGACGCAATCGAAGTGGCTAGCCGGGCGCACGATCGGCTCGCACTGCTCCAACGCCTTCGCACCGCCGCCGCCAAGCATGGCTTGAATTCAGCCAGGCTGGATGCCGCGGTGGAGCGCTGGTCGTCAGACGCACCAGAGCCCCGCCATTACTATACGCCGAGCGCGTACGACTCGGAGGCGACTCTTGAGGAGCTCGAGCGCGCGTTCGAGGCAGACGGCGATGAGTTGAACTTCAACGCCCCCTACCGCTTTGCAGCCCTGGCTGAGTCTGCTCCCCTCTATCACGTCCAGCGAATGTATGAGCGCTGGGATAGCCTGCAGTCCAATGCGCGCTGCCGCTTCCTGCTGGTTAAGCGTCTTGCCGAGGCCGGTGACGTTGAGTATGCGAGGAAGCTGGTGCTCGGCTACGAGCAGAGCAAGGATCCTTGGAGTTCATGGAGCCAGTGGATGGGTGGCGGCAAGTTCCGCTACTTTGACGCGCGACGGTTGCTCGACGGCGAAAGCATGCTCCCCGTCGCATTTGAGAATCTGGTGGATTCGATAACGGCCGGCCAGGAGAACACGCAATCGCTGCTCACCGAGCTTGATTCGATCTTACCGGTGATCAGTGCGGCGCCAGACTGGCCGGCAATCTGGTCGCTATTGGCGGAACAGATGGCTTGCACGCGCGAGTTCCAAATCGGAGAGCCTTTCGTGCCGGCTCCAGAGCCGCTGAATGACGAGGAGATCCTGGCGGAACTGCTGCACTTTGCCCTGCGGCTGCCAGTTACCGAGGTTCAACGGCACGCGCGAAATTGCGCGCTGAAGCTGGCTGTGCAGTCGGCCCATGGTGAAGCGATATTTGAACGAGTCATCCGACGTCTCCTTGGTGGCGACTTCGATGCGCCACTGCAGGCACTTCAGATCATGCTTGTGGGAAAGCTCGATCGTCTCGCGCCCCTGCTAGGTCCCATCGTGGCCGCACTCGTGAACCATAGGGATTTCGCAGTGGCGGAGGCTGCAGTGTTGCTGGCGAATCGTTGGGGTATTCCCGTCTCGGTGGATGCACAATCGCTGCCGTTTTTCTACAAACTCGAGCTCGTTGGCCCACTGGAAGTAGACCGCACGCTAACGGACGAAAGAACCGGCGCCGTGCGCGTGGAGTCAGAGCTCGGATGGACGCAGATGTTGCGCGACACCGCGCAGGTACTCGCGGACGCCGCAGATGTTGACGAGCTGACGATCCGGCGGAGGGCTGCCATATTCATTCAAGAGTGGGGCGGCCTTGAAGCGTTCGGGCCACAGGCGGTCACGCGCCTTGAAAGTCAGTTGCGCGCCCTTAGCATGAAGGTGACGTATTTGAAGCCTCATGCCTTGATTGGCGTGATAGCGCTTCGCCACGTGGCAGGCGAGCTCCGCCAAGCAGGCCTGCTGAATCCCCGTGACTTGCCAATGCTCCTGGAGCGCCTGAATGCGCCAATTCCACCGCAACCCCTGTCGCTTCCGCAGGTGCGCCCGATAGGTGTGCGCCGACCACTCGTCGCGCGCGACGCTGGCTGGACGGAGGGTGAGAGAAAGTGGACGGAAGCTGTCGAGGATGACGTTACTAGCTGGCCAGACCAGCACGGCGAGCATGTCGTAGCAGAGGTTTCACGATTCAAGATCTACAAGCCTCGGCAAGCAGAACTCCTACTTCACCGTATTCGCGCCCCAGGACTCTCCATCGATGATGAGAAGTTTGAAGACTGCTATCAGCATTTGCCTGCCGCTGTCTGGATTGGCGGTGTTGTTTTGCCGCTTGACGACGAGCCGGCGTCGACACTCATCAGAAGGCTGGCCTGTTCAATCGATTTTGGCCTTGACTCGGCGACCTACCCCATCGCGCTCTGCCCGATCTGGTTGCGCCAACTCCAGTGGCGCACTCGTGCAGATCCCCCGGGCGTTTACATTGACGCCAGGGGAGCCATCGTGGCAAGGGTTGTCTCGTGGCGCGACGCAGGACCGGTGGATATCGATGACGATTCGATCTGGGGTGAGGGGTGCTATGTTGCGTTGACCAAAGCGGGTCTAGCCCAGTTCACGGCTACGCGGGGGAAGGTTGCCATCAACGTTTTCGCGAGCCGAGAGGTTCAGAAGCCGCGCGAGCATAGCGATAGATTCTTCGAGACGGCCAGGAATAGCTATTCAATCTGAGCTTGCCGCGCTGCGTTCGCTGGGCGTCTGTCCAGGGGACAAGATCCTCGTGCAATCGCGCATCCGCGCCGAGATGTTCGAGAGCTGCTGAGTGGCGTTCCGCCTAGGCGCGGTCTGGATATCAAGCTATTTTCGCCTGACGCCGCTGAAGGCGGCCCTATCTTGGGTCTTCGGATGGCGCCTGCGCGATGATCGTCGAAGACGACTTTCAACAATATGCCGATACGGTCCAGGCAGCGTCGCCGGAATTGCGCCATATCGTCGTAATCGGCTCGCCACGAAGATCTGGTGGCTGCGAACCTTCGAACCACGTCAGAGGATGCCGTCGTCGACTACGGCACACCTCTGTGGTCTTATATACTTCGTGAACCACCGGAAGGCCCAAGGCTGCCATCCTCACTCATGGTCAGATGGCCTTCGTGGTCATCAATCACCTGGCGGCCGTGATGGCTGGCACGACCGATTCCGATTGTTCGATCGTCGTCGCTCCACTTTCTCACGGAGCGGGCATCCAAGGGTTGCTCAACGTGGCGCGCGGGGCTGCGGCGGTGATTCCCCCCAGCGAGACGATGGACCCGGAGGTCGTCTGGGCGCTCGTGGAAAAGCACAAGGTCGGCAATCTCTTCGCCGTGCCCACGATCATCAAAATGTTGGTGGAACATCCGCCGCTGCCCGAGGGCGCAACACTCGGTACTAGCGAGGAAGACGACGAAGGCCCGGGAATAGAAGAAATAACTCGGGCTAGATTACGTCAGTGAGGTCCACACGGAAATCCGTCCGTCCCAAAGCTCTCATGCACTGCAGGTAAAAGGCGAAGCTGAAGCTACCGCGAGACAGCTTGTTAGCGATGGATCGCTCGGTCTCGCTGACTCCGATGCCAGCAAGTAATACCGCCAGTTGTCGATAGCTAACGCCGTGCCGAACAAGCTCGGCACGAAGCACGTTTCTCGCTACCTGATACCAGTTCATCCGCCCGTGCCCCCTGCAAAAAGCGGATTATTGCTTTCCTTTCCCGTACACGCGTCTATAATCTCATATATGCGACTATAGGCTCGTATTCAAGATCATCATCTGCGCTCAAAAGTAGGTGGGGCAGGAATGTCGACCGGAGCAAACAACGACCGCGAATAACCGTTGGGCGAGTCAATACGGCGTCCAGCAGAGATGGTCGCGGCTGCGCGGGCCGCTAACTTCCTGCCCACAAGGGGAGCTTCGAGTACGGACATCCGGCCGATGCAAATTGCGAAGCATCGAACTCGATTCGTGCAGGAGACAAAAGTCGCTTGCTCTCGAGCCAGAAACGACGACCTGCTCGCAACGAGTCCCTGTCGCGCCGGTGCTCACAATGGGCGTCAATATTCGATACAACGTACACCTTATCAGCTCTAAAGCCGTCGATTGGAAGGCAGGGGGTACATTGGGAAGCGCCTACTATGGATGTCGCAACTGAAGCTGCTACTGAGCTTTTCGCAACGTCCTGCACCCCGACTGCGCTGCCTGATGAGACGGTCTACAGCTGGTGTGCCCGATTTCACCGCCTGAACGGTGGTGCCAATGCTCGAGCCACAAGCCAGTTTCTGTTTGGTCATCCCACTGCGGGCTTGCGGAGCGCTTTCCCTTTTCATTTGGCTCACTTCCATCAGAGAACGCGAGGTGACTTTGGCACGTTGTCCAACCTGCTCTTGCACGGGACGCTGTATGCCTTTCATGCGCCGTTTCTACCCGTAAATGTCAACGCCAACATTCGTCATTACCTGCTGTACGGTGGACGCTCTGGTGAACTACGACGAAAAACCCTTGGGCTTTCGGGGGCTGGGATCGGCCTTATCAACACTTTGAAGTTCTGTCCAAGCTGCGCTATTGAGCAGCAGGAAGAGCGTGGATGTGCCTGGTGGACCGCATCCCATCAGAATCCCTCGAGCTTTGCATGTCAGGTTCATAGTGAATGGCTCAGAGTTGCCGACGTATCACTGCGACGCGGGCTAATGATTGACTATTACTTGCCCGGCGAACCGTACAGTCAAAGCATAGGGAACGGCCTCCAGGTGAGCTCAATCCGCAGTGTTCAACTGATTCGGCTCGACGAGTGGGCTAGCTATATACGACAGTGCGCTAGCTCAGAGCTTGCTGATACGACGCTACGACATAGCTATCTGCTGCAGGCGAAATCTCGAGGCTGGGTGACCTTCGATGGGGATGTTCGAACACAACAGTTGCGGGACGCATTCGTTACCTACTATGGGGACATCCTTCGGTTGTTTCCCAAGGCGTTTCTCGGGGACCTCACAGGTCTTAACGTCGGATTTCTCGCCTTGCTGCTCCAGAGAACTCCTTCTCGACATCAACCGCTGAAACATCTCCTGTTGCTGAGCTTCCTCTTTGAGACACCCGAAGAATTCGCGGCCGTTCGTGCAAAGGCGAAGTCCGTGTATGCTCTCGGCGGAGAGCAGGCCATACAGTCGCTACTGCACGATAAGGGAACATTGTTAGTTCGCCTAGTCACCGAAGGGCAGTCCATTAATCGTGCGGCGAATATGATCGGTGTGCGGGCCAACATTGCTCACCGGTATATGGATAGGCAGAAGTTGTTGAAAAGGGGGCGCCTCAATTTAATCCTTGGCACTGCGAAGGAGAAGATAATGCGCGATATGTTGCAATCGGGACGGTTTAAAATCGAAGCCGCGCAGGCTGCAGGCGTCAGTCTGAGTTTCATCAGGACATATATGGCGACCAGGCCTGAACTGAAGGCGGCATGGAGCGTAGCCAATCGAATCTATCAGAGAGACATTCGCCGAAAGCGATTGGCCGAAACGCTAAGTTGCCACCCTCGTTGGGCAATGGACGCCATCCGACACGTGCCGGGTAACGGATTCCAGTGGCTCCGCAAACACGACGGTATTTGGTTACAGCAATTTCTCACCACAATCGAGGCCGGTCGCCTCGCAACCTAACTATCACTCCAGCAAATGTGATGACTTGTTTAAGATATCGGCGCGCTCGCGAGGCGAAAAAAGTAGAGCGATTGCCAATGCGTAGCTCATCGGAGGCGCCCGGCCGCCGCCAGACAACACACGATTTAGAGCTAAGCGACCCTTGCCGACCGTCGTTCTTTGCAAACCGAAGGCTTCTTCGAGCCACCAAGCTGGGCACTCAGCAAAGGCCAAGTCACTTAGGAACGGTGAATCGTTCGGTACCGTCGCCACATCACCACCGTCAGGACGTAGGCCCAGCTCAATCGCCCGACGTCGAAGGCAGTCTTCAATGCGCGTAACGCTCATCCATAACGGACGCCGCAAAGAACCAATCATTAGTTCACAAAAGCTTTGAAGAACTGGGTATTTATCAAAATCGGCTGCCGTGGCTGGTGTCCGTACGGATGCGAGAGCGGCCACCGGAATCAGCGCATCTTCGGCAAGCCAATGGTCGAAGGCCAGCAGCGCAGTCTTATGGACAGGACACCAATAAAGGCCAGGTAATTGATGATGTCTATGCCAAAAGGGGAAGTCGAATTCCTGCACTTGCTGCGGGATGCACTCACGACAAAGATAGGGACGTTTTCTCTCAGGATACTCCCGTCCATTTTTTCGACACATCTGCCGATCGAGCCACTTAGCCGCAACTCGTGGCGTACGCCGCTCCGCCGGAAAGTTGAAGTGGCAAAAAAGAAACTCATCAACGGATTTATCGGACGCCAAGGCGAGAGCTTGGATGTGCCGTTCCGCCTGGTAGTAGTGCGGACGGAGGGACGTGACTTCCATGCCCAGGTTGAAGTGGGCCACCAGCGCGCGCACTATCTTGAAGCAAGAGCCTTCCAAATTCACATGGGTGATTCGACCAATGAATCCTAGGACAAATTCATTGTCAACCGGCTTTGGCAGGATAAGCATAAGTCAAGGGCTGTACTGTAAAGATCGCACCGTTGACACGCTGCGCACAGGCCCTTGTCGGAACAGAGCTCCAAGAACCTATGCTCCGCAGCTCGTCTACTGCAAGAACTTATCCGGCGGCGCTCTCAGATGATTTGAGCTGTGCCTCTTCAGTCAGCGTCGCCCTAAGTAACTGAAACATCGCAAACCGCCCTTCAGCTCCATAGGTCACCTCAGGATGAGAGCTAACGAAGTCTTCCACCAACTCAAACGCGCGCCCCTCTATACGGCTAGTTTCAGCGGCTGAAAGCCAGTTCACTGCGCCACGGCGGCCAAACAATGCATACCTGAGGTCCACGCCGACGTGGGCGACACTGGCCAAATATCGCACGGAGGGCATGCTAGTGCCGCTTTCGTACTGACTTTGCGCTAGCCGTTTAACACCGCCCGCCGTCGCGAGCTCAGTCTGACTGAGCTCCAAGCGTTTTCGCTCCTCACGGAGTCGCGACCCAAACCCGTCTGGAATCGTGTGTCCATCGGCAATCACATTGGGGTGAGCGCAGGCAAAGCCTACCCCTTCCGGCGTATCTGTGCTAGAATGCATGAAAATAAATACATTTTGGTTTCGTTTATTGCTATATGAATAGTATAGCATACAAACAGCATTGGTCAATATAAGGGTCAGCCTTTCCGTTGTTCGGCACTCAGGCTACACGCCATGATTGACTCTTCATCGGGAATGGTGACGTTGGTACCGGATCATGGGAACAGCCCGTGCGCCATCGCTTAAGCGCCTCACGACCATTCTGAAACGGCAGGCCAACCCTGGCTGGGGGAGCGACTATAAGCCCGCCATACAAGCGGTTCGTGGGGAAGCGCCCAATGTCTCTCACGCCTTGACGCTCAACGCGAACAAGGTGCCGGGGCGAGAGATTCACCTCCTTTCGCTGCAGGAGAGTTTCGCGGCCCTTCTCGGCCTTTACCACCCGAACGTCGCAGGTCTTCAAGAGCAACGAGCGCTCATGCCTGGCTGGAGACCGCACCCGCTACATAACTTTCCAGGAGTTATCGCCGGCGAACTGTCTCCGCTCAGGGGATTGATTGACGTCGCACAGCGTCTTGATTACGTCGACATTCTGCCGAGGGTATGGGCGCCGGATGCTGGTCGTGAGGGGGGACGACGCGAGTTGGTCTTTCCTTATGTAGGAGACTTGCTCTGGGCAATCCGCAGCAAACGCGGCAGCTACTACTGCGTTAATTGGTCAGTTAAGGATAGCGAAATAGCATTCAAGCGTCCGCTGACGACCGAGCGCCTCACCCGAGCACAAGAGCAACATCAAACAAGTGTGCTTGCCCGGCATGAGATGGAGTGTACCTACTATGCCGATGCGGGAATCCGCACAGTTCTTCTTGCTGCCGACGGCATCGACGAGGACGTTCGCTCGAATCTTCGCCACCTGTTTCTTCATCACGGCAGAATCGTAGAGCTTCCAGACGATGAGCAGGCAGAGCTACTGAGCCGCTTCCAACATTGCCTCGAGACTGGCGTGCCGCCCAGTGAATTGATTGTCCGATTGACTGGGGCGGGAAAGTATTCCGTTGAGGATTGCAAGAATGTCCTGTTCCAGGGTATCTGGTTTAGGAAGCTTAGAGTGGACCTCTTCCGGCCTATTTTGATTGACCGACCGCTGGAGCCTGAGACACAGGACGTTCTCGTTAGATATGCAAACTGGTTTTCGGAGTCGCCATGACCTGCGTCGAAATAACCACCCCTGATGGATATGGTCCGTTGCGCCAGGGGACGCCCTATCGCTTTGTAGGGAACGCCTGCCAAACTCATCGAGTTGCGCTCGCTTTCTTCGATTGGGAACATCTCGGCCAACCTCTCTCCCACGTCTTCACGATGACGCGCGACGAATTTGAAGACGGGTTGTCTCAGGCGAAGATTGTTGTGTCCCATAGCCACGAAGACTTTCCACCGTGGTTGGCACCTAGGCAAGGCAAGAACCTGGAGATGATTGACGCCGAACGAAAAAATGCGAAGAAGTCGTATAGAGAGTACATCGAACCTCGACTCCTTCATATCCAGCTAGCGCTAGATGACCTCGACCAAATTCTTTCGGCTGAAGATGTCCAGTCTGCTATCAATGCTTGGGCAAAGCGTTGTACGCCGAGACAGAATGAGACTCGTTATCGAACATGGATTCTCACGTATCTTTGCTTTGGGCGAAATATCTGGACACTGTTACCGCCCTTTCACCGCTCCGGTTGCTGGGAGAGAGAAACTCACGCTACGCAGAAGCAAGGAGCGCCATCCAAGGCCTATGGAAAGGGATACGGCCATAAGATGAGCCACGTGATGGCCGACGTGTGTGTGAAGGGTTACGCCAAATTCCAAGCGCCCGGCAAGACCCTTACCCACATCTACGCCGACACTATGACCAAGCTGTTCGAATGCAAAGTCATCACCAGACGCTCAGGTGTGAAAGAGTTCTACCATCCACAAGGAAAGCCATTCCCGAGCTTAAGGCAGTTTCAGTATGTGGTGAACAAATCCTTTGGCATTGAAAACGTTCAAATGAACCGCTATGGGTCGGCGCGACACAGAAGAAGTCTCGCACCTTCTCAAGGGCGATTCTCTGAAGAGGTCGCTTATCTGCTGGAGAAAGTAGAGTTCGATGGCTATTTTGTAAAAGAGCGGCCACTGGGTTACTTAGAACGTAGCGTCTTACCCCCGCTGTGTGTAGTCGAAGCACGCGACATGTTGAGCGGAGCGAAGCTCGGAATAGGCTTTTCCTTCGGAGCGGAGCGCATGGCCGCATATCGAATGGCACTGTTCAGCATGGCCGTTCCAAAGCCATACTTCTGCAGCTTGTGCGGGATAAAACTTGAACCAGACACGTGGATCACCATAGACCTACCAGCGCAGTACAAGGTAGACCGTGGCTCAGGCTCGAGTGAAAACGTGATTGCGTCTGACGCGGCCCGACCGCCCATCCGAAACATGACGCCTGGGTATTCCGGACAGTCGAAGGCGACTGTGGAGTCCTCGCACCCTCGAGACGTCAAGTTCGAGGGTGAACCGCACTACATTGCAAGCAACTTAACTCCCGTCGAGTTAGCGAGGCGCGAGATACATGCACTAATCCGATTCAACCATACAGCGGATATGTCAGCGCGCATGCCGATGGACAGGGAGTTGTCCTTTGTCTTGCCGACGCCTCATGAGTTGTGGAAATACTATGCTGGGAAGCTGCGTACTGCGGGTATACCGATGAGCATTCCCGATGCCGTGCGGACGTTCCTGACGCCGGTCACGATGACGGCCAAAAAGGATGGTGTCTATCTCGACGATCGGAAATACGATTCAAAAGACCTAAGGGCGTGTGGCCTGCTCAATCGGGTCGCACGTCTACCTCGTCAAGAGATGCCCATCAGAGGTTATATATTAGACCTCTGCATCCGGCACGTCTGGATTGAGGTGGACCATGAAATTTTGCTCCTAGATGCACAACTGCCAATTCGCGGCGACAAGGAAACGCTTTACGTATCCATTGCCGAGCTCACCGAGTGGCAAGACGCACGAGCAGAGGTCAATTCCACGTTCAGGGTCCACAAGGTAGCAGCGTACGCAGAGTCGACGGCACGATTTGAGACCGAGACGGGGAAGAGTTGGAACAGCGGGACTCGCAAGCCTGGTCGAGCCAAAAAGACCGCTGCAGCTCGCCAGGAAGCACGTGAGGTCGATCAACACACGTCCAGAAGGAAATCGGCATCGTGACGACTAACGAGAGCCCTTGGGTTAGCCGCTTTTCCGGGCTCATCAATCGAGAAACGATTCGCGAGCGCGTCGAATTGCGGCCGGAGCCCATTCTCAACATCGGGGATATGTGCCCGTCGGAAGCGAACGACCGCATTAAAAAAGCTCTAGCGCGAGTGTTCTATCCCAGTGATGAATGCCTAGACTTTCTACTGCAATGGATGAGGATAGCCAGATTTCACAGTCTTGAAATGTACGCGACCCCTCGCGTGTTCGTGGAAGGTGTGTACCGGCGGGAATCGCCGCTTCCTGAATCTTGTTTCCCTTTGTGCCTGACAGGTCTTGCGGGTACGGGAAAAAGCGCGTTGGTCGGCGCACTTGAACGTCTCATGCCGAAACCCAGCACAGTGACAGCTACCGACGGGACGGAATTCCCACTCGTGAGCTACCGAGCAATCGCGGTTCGCATATGTAGCACGCCGAGAGACATCCTTACGCAGTTTGCACAACGCGAAGGAGGTGGCCGTGTATTGTCAGAGTTCCTTCGTCGATTGGCGTACAGGGACGGATGGGCACTCGTATTACAAGATGAGTTTCAGTTTGCCACGCAGAGTGAAAAAGCCAATACCCGGGTCACCCAAATGATTTTGGCAATGTGTTACATCGGGGTTCCAGCTGTCTACGTCGCAAATTACAGTCTGTTGCATAAGCTCAAATTGCGCAATCAAGAGGAAAAAGACCGATTACTTCAGTACGTTGAAATACTGCATCCGGATGACCACACCAGCGATGATTGGCGCACTCTGCTTCGTTGGTATCGCGACGTTGCTCCAGACGTGTTCATTTTCGACCCGGAAGGTGACGCCGAGGCGATACATAGGTTGACAGCAGGCGTAAAGCGCCATGTCGTATCGCTGCTGAAAATTGGATTTGAAAAGGCATTTTCGAAAGGAGAGATTGTCGACTACCCAGTCTTGGAAAAGGCTTACAAGAGTCGAAAATACGCGACGTTCCGCGACACCGTGGAAGCTCTCCCTAAATTGCATGGTCCGTTCCGCAATAGTCGCAAGGACCTCTGGTGCCCGATTGATGCAGTGGTGGAACCAAGCGAAGACCACGACTGGGAAAGACAGCGGCAGAGGTGCGCGGATGCGAAGGCGCTGGACGCCTCCATGACTGTCGACGAACGCAAAGCATTGACTAGCCTGTCAAAGAAACCAGTAGCGTCCAGCGCCAAGCAAAGCGAGGCAAGGGTTGCTTTTATGCGTACCATGAAGGCTGATGCCGAACAACTCCGAGAAAATGACACTTGGTTTTTAGACAAACTGTAGTCCTTTCCGCTGAGTTCTTCCCACCACTTGTGTGTATAGTGCGCAGTCTTCCGCAGACCTAGCGTGGCTGTCGCCGATGGTGGAGGAGTCGCGACAGACTTTCCCGTAATTTCCCGAAGGCCAGCATACGCTGAAGGAAGGTTCGACAGACTTTCGGCGCGATTTGTCAATTCTTCAAGATGGACCACTTGCGGTCGCTGCGCCCGCTGGGGCTTGCCTCTATACTGGACTGCTTCGCGACAGCCTTAATTGTTTCCGATCACCTATGTCCGACTTCTCCACGCCGCTCGCGCGCGCGCCGCGCCGACTCGACTTCATCAATCCCAAGCCGCTAGGCATCGCGCTCCTGCTCGTCGCGCTCGGCGCGGTGTATCTCGCGCAGACCGTGAGCGCGCGTCAGGCAGCGCTCTACGTGGTCGGCGCGCTGCTCGGCATGACGCTCTATCACGCGGCGTTCGGCTTCACTTCCGCGTGGCGCGTGTTCATCGCCGACGGCCGCGGCGCCGGCCTGCGCGCGCAGATGGTCATGCTCGCCATTGGCGTGCTGCTGTTCTTCCCGGCGCTAGCGGCAGGAACGCTGTTCGGCCATCCGGTCACGGGCCTGGTTTCGCCCGCGGGCACTTCGGTCATCGTCGGCGCGTTCATGTCGGTGTGGGCATGCAACTGGGCGGCGGCTGCGCCTCGGGCACGCTCTATACCGTGGGCGGCGGCAGCACGCGCATGGTCGTGACGCTCATCGCCTTTATCGTGGGCTCGGTGGTCGCCACCGCGCACATGCCGTTCTGGACGTCGATGCCACAATTAAAGCCGTTCTCGTTCGTGAACGCGCTCGGCGCCGCGCCCGCCATTGCGCTCAACCTGGTGGTGTTCGCGCTCATCGCCGCGCTCACCGTGATCGTCGAAAAGCGCCGCCACGGCCGCCTCGTCAACGAGCCGCGCGCGCCGCACACCTCGCCGTGGCTGCATGGCCCGTGGCCGCTGCTTGCAGGCGCGGTCGCGCTCGCGATCCTCAATTTCGCGACGCTCGCGCTATCTGGCAGGCCCTGGGGGGTGACTTCGGCATTCGCGCTGTGGGGTGCTAAAGGTTTCGCTTCACTCGGCATCGACGTGGCGAGCTGGAAGTACTGGATGGCCGGACCGAACGCCGCCGCGCTCGCCGCCCCGGCGAGCCACGATGTCACCACCGTCATGGACATCGGCATCGTGCTCGGCGCAATGGCCGCGGCGTCGCTCGCGGGCCGCTACGCGCCAGTGTGGCGCATTCCGCTGCGCTCGCTCGTGGCGGCCGTGATCGGCGGCCTGCTGCTCGGCTATGGCGCACGCCTCGCTTACGGCTGCAATATCGGCGCGTATTTCAGCGGCATCGTCTCGGGCAGCCTGCACGGCTGGCTGTGGCTCGTGTGCGCGTTCGCGGGCAATGTGCTCGGCACGAAGCTGCGCCCCTTGTTCGGCCTCGAAGTCGAGCGCGTGAAGAATACGGGTTGCTGAAGCGGCGTGCGGCTGCTCCGGTGCTAGCCGCTCAGAAACGACAAAGGGCAAGGCTTGACGCCCTGCCCTTTTTACATGATCCGGCGCTTTTTACCGGAGCGTAGCTCGTCAGATATTCAGACGCGTGACCTTGGTGCCCGCCAGCGAGACGTCGGCCATCAGACCCGCGTTGGTCAGTACGAAAGCTTCCACCGGGTGCGTGGCCGTGTTGGTATCGATCACGCCGTTCGCGCCCACGGTCACGAGCGCGACCGAAGCGTCGGCGCCCGCTGCCCAGCCATCCGTCGCGCGGAATTTGTCGAGCGAGTCCTGCGTCATGAAGGCGAAGATGAGCGCCTTCGACTGAGCGCCGGCCTGGAGGCCGAACGAGCCCGACGCGGTGCTGTAGTAGCCGACAGTCGCGCCACCCACACGCAACGCGCCTTCGCCATACTGCGCGCCGACGATGAAGCCGGCCTGGATCACCTCGGGGAACACCAGCACGCCGCGCGACTTCGCGAGGAGTTCGTGCGAGCCTTTCACGGTCGAATACAGCCGCGAGAGGGTGCCGTCCACAGACGCGTCGATCGACTGCCGCTTGGACATGTTCTCCGACGCCGTGGAATTCGAATTCGTGGTGGTGGTACAGCCTGCGAGCGTGAGACCGCCCGAGGCAAGGGTCACCGCCGCCGTTAGCATGAAGTTGCGTCGTTGCATTTGGTTATCTCCACACGAATGAGAGTGCGGGGAAGATTGAGCAAGCCGCATGCCCGACCTCTCCGCTTCCGTTGGCCAAAGCCCGCTTCGAGCGACAGCCACGTCGCCGTGGCTGGATTGTGCCCGAATTCCGCATAGAGCGCCTGTCAGAGAACGACGTCAGTATTCGTGCCGCCGGGCGGACGGCGAATCGCCACTCAGGGTTTGGTGGCCTGCCAGGACGAGTCGGGATCGAATGCCTTGATCGCCGCCGCCGTATGCGCGCCATCCGGTCCGAGGTTCTTCTGATAGAGCTGGCCGTCCTGGTTGATGATGAAGCTCATCACGCCCGTTTTGCCGTATTGCGCCGGCCAGGCCACGAGCGCGAAACCGCCGCTCAGATCCCCGTTCTCGAGATAACTGCGCGCACCACCGCTCGCGTGCGGACCCTGCGCGGTGAGAACGCGGAAGTGGTAGCCGTGATACCCCTCCTTCGGCGTGATCTTCGCATTGCCAGGCATGGCTGCCGCGAGCGGTCCGAGCGGACTCTCGGTCTCGCCCGGCTCGACCGGCCAGTACAAACCGTCGTGCGTGCCCGGCGTGCTCACGAGTCGCTGTGCGTAGTGCTGCGTGAGCTTGCGATAGTCGTTCTGCGCGTCGACGTAGGCGAGCGAGGTGAGCATGGCCGCACGCTCGTTACGGCCAATGCGGCGCGTGAGAATTTCGCTCGCGCCTTCACGCGGGTCGAAATGCCAGCCCTTGCCCGACTGCACGATAGGGACGGGCAGCGTCCAGCCACTGTCGCCCACCTCGACGTGAGCGCTCGCCTTGCCGGCAACCGGCTTGGCGTCGGGCACGACACGATGGCCCTTCGCCCAGGCGCCAAGGTAGTCGTCGATATCGTCCTGGCCGATGTTCTGCGTGGGGATGAACTCGGTGAAATCGTTGCCGAGCACGTGCTTCATGGCGCCCTGGTCGTTGGTCGCGAGTGCGTCGGTGAACGCGTTCGCGGCAGCTTCGGGCGTGGCGTAGACGGCTTGCGCGTAGGCGGCGCCACCGAACAAGGCCGGCAGCAGTGCGGGCGCGCCAAAGAACGCGAGTGCCGTGCCGAGCGCGAGCGCGTAGTCGTGCGGCAGGCGGCGTGCGGGAATGCGGATCATTTCTAGACTCCTCATGATATTCAACGTTATCGACGGCCGAAGTGACGTCCGCCGCCACCACCGCCACCGCCGAACCCGCCGCCACCACCGCCGCCATGGAAGCCTCCGCCACCGCCGCCGTTGAAGCCGCCATGGCTCTGGAACGCATCGCGGCTTTGCTGGCCGCGTTGTTGTTCGAGGCGCGCATTGGCGCCGTCGCCCGCGCCGCGTAACGCGTTGTCGCGATTCATGTTCTGAGCACGGTTGTTGAGATCGTTGCCGTGGTTCGCGTTTTGCGCGCCGTTTTGCCCGCGGTTGTTCAGCTCGTTACCACGGTTTGCGTTTTGCGCGCCGTTCTGCCCGCGGTTGTTCAGTTCGTTGCCACGGTTTGCGTTTTGCACGCCGTTCTGCCCGCGGTTGTTCAGCTCATTGCCGCGATTGCCGTTCGGCCCGTTGCCGCCGTTGGCATTCGGGCGGCCGCCTTCCTGGATGCCTTGCAACCTCTGTTGAGCATTGCCGCTCATGTTCTCGCCAGTGCGGTTCTGCAAAGTCTGCATGGCCTGCTCGCGCGACTGGTCGTAGCCGCGGTACTGGTTGTGCTGGCCGTTCAGGTTCGCGTTGTTGAAGTTCTGGCGGCGCTCGACATTGGCGTTGCGATTCCAGTTCGCCGTGCCGTTGTTCGAGTTGATGCGGTTATTGACGTTGACGTTGTTGTAGCGATTGACGTTGATGTTCACGTCATGGTTGTTCCAGTTGAAGCCGCCCCACAACGAGTTCGCGACCGCGATGCCCGCTCCGAACGCAAGGCCGCCCACGAAACCCGAGGCAATGGCGTAACCCGGAGGCGGCGGCATATACACCGGCGGATAGGCCGGATACGGCCACGCGCCATAGACCACCGTGGGGTTATAGGTCGGCACATAGACCACCTGCGGATTCGCAGGCTCGATCACGATGGTCTGCGTGGTCGAAGTGCTCGACGCCGGCTGGACCACGACCTTCTGCTGCTCATTGGACTTGAGGTTGCCCGCCTTCTGCGCCTGCGCGCGCAGGCGCTGCACAGAATCCATCACGTCGTTGGGCTGCGCGAGAAAAGCGTTGCCGATCTGCTGAACCCATTCGGGCTTCGAAGCCATGGTTGCAAGCACCTGCGGGAACGCCACGAGCGACTGCACGCTCGGGTCCCAGGGCTCGGAAGCCACGGCCTTCACCGCGTCGTCGCCCTTGAGGTTCGGGTTGGACTTCGTCCACGCGGCGGCGGCGGACACGTCTTGCGGGAACGTGGTGGCCATGAGCACCTGAGCGAGCAGCGCGTCGGGATAGAGCGCGATAGGCGCGGTGAGTGAATCGAGTTGCTGGTTCGAAAGATGCGCCGCGTTCTGCGCGAGCGCGGCAGTGGGCCCAAGCGGCCCCACGAAAAGCGGCGCGCCTGCGAGTGTGGCACACACGAGCCAGGCAAGACGCTGGCTTGCACCGGATGTTTTCACGTTACGGTCCTCCCGGTTACGGAACGATGTTTCTGATATGCGTAGCGATCGAATATTCGCAAACCTCGGGCGAACGTCACATCTCGAAACCGCTACGGCGTGACTACCCAAAATAAAGGGGAGAGACACGCAGTGTCAACGTAAGAAGTGTTGCAACAGTACGATCAAGCGACGTGCATCAATGAGACCGAAAACTACGTTGACCGTAACATTAACGTGAATACCGATCAGACCGCGTTCGAGTGCGATTGCGACTCGTTTGCACGCAAATGCATACGCACGAAACCGACGTGTTCGCGCAGCACGTAAAACGCGTCGGCGTACGCGAGCGGCATGCGCAACGTGTTGAGCGAGCGTTCGATCTCGTCGAGTTCCTCGACCAGCGCACGCCGCTCTTCTTCGCTCGAATGTTTGAGGGCGTCGCGCTCGATGGCGATGAGCGCGCCGTAATAGCGATAAATGCGCGAACGCACGCGCCAGCGATACAGCGCCGGTATCGTGCGCAATGCGGGAATCACGAGCACGGCCAACGGCAGCAGCAGCACCAGCAAGCGGTCCGTCACGCTCGCCAGCCAGAACGGCAGCGCGCGATAGAGAAAGCTCTTGCCCGATTTGTAATAGCGAGTGGCGTCCTCGCTCACGCGGAAGTCGTGCACCGCCGGGTTCGGAAACTGGCCTTCGCTCTGCAACAGTCCAGGCGCGCCGTTCACTTCGCCCGCCGCTTCGATAAGCAGATCGGAGAGCGCGGGATGCAGCGCGTCGCGCGCGACGAGTTCGACGGTCGGGCCAATCAGGTGCACCGTTTCGCGTGGTTGGCGTCTGCGCAAATCGAGCACACCGGGCGGCAGGTCGACGTTCTCCAGATACGGAAAGAGCCGCGTATAGGCAGGCGCTTCGTCGAAGCTCATGACCGAGATGCCGGGGATGTCGAGCAGACGCAGCATCAGAGCGCGCGTGGTCGAGTCACCGCTCAGCATGGCGGCCTCGACGCGGCCCGAGACGAGCGCCGTGGCCGCCTCCATGCCGTCGAGCGGCAGGAAAGTCGAGTCGCCGCCCGGGTCGAGGCCATTCGCGGAGAGCAGCTTGAGTGCAAGCTCGCGCGTGCCGCTACCCACGCGGCCAATGGCGATGCGCATGCCGTCGAGGTCGGATAGCCGCGTGAGGCCCGAGCCGCGATAGAACACGATGATAGGCAAATAGGCCACGCTGCCGAGCGACATGAGCGAACGTGTGTCCACGCCGTCGGCCACCCCGCCCTGCACGAACGCGAGGTCCACACGTTGCTTCGGATCGAGCAGGCGGTGCAGGTTCTGCACCGAGCCGTCCGACTCGAGGATCTTGAGCGTGACGCCGTTGCGCGCGAGGATTGCGCGGTACGCTTGCGCCATCTGCATGAAGGAACTGTCGGCGGGGCCCGCGCTGATCGTGATCGTGCGCGGCGGCGCCGGGTCGACGAGCCAGAAGACAAGACCGACCACCACCGCGCAGAACAGGGCCACGGGCAGCGTCGTCAGCGCAATATCGCGCCAGGCTGGATGCGCGTGGTCACGCAGAAAGTTAGGTGGCGGCGATCGATATCGTCTCATGAGAACCCGGCGGCAAAGCGTCAGACTCCTGGAATTCTCATGATGCCATTTTCGCGCCAGATCTGATCGCTGGCGTGGCCGCCTTGCCTGAATGGCTTACGAAACGCGTGCTCGCGTAAGTGTCGTGTCAGCCCGCTGCGGCTTTCGTGAGTGCAAACAGTTCGGTGCGCAGCGCCTTCGCGCGGTCGCGCTTCATGTGCTGCTCGAACTCGGCCTGCGCGTCGACCCATAACGCATGCGCCTTGTCATAACGGCGCAAGCCCGCAGCCGTTAGCCGGTAGACCAGCGTGCGCGTATCGTGACCGGCCGCCGCCGTGAGCACGAGGCCATCTCGCTGCAACGGCTTCAACGCGCGCACGAGCGTCGTGCGGTCCATCACGAGGTCGTCGGAGAGTTCGGCGGCCGTGGCGTCGGGCCGACCCGCGAGGCGCGAGAGAATGGTGAACTGCGCGGCCGTCACGTCGGCCTGCGAGAGGTGCCGCTCATAAAGCTGCGTGACGAAACGCGCCGCCTGCCGCAGCGCAAAACAGTTGCATTCCTCGCGTGTGATCCGCTTCGTCATCGTGTTCCCCGCCTGTATCCCAGTCCAATTCGCCTCACGTGGCCCGGCCATCATACTTTCTCGAGCGCGAGCGCGATACCCTGGCCGCCACCGATGCAAAGCGTCACGACGCCGCGACGCAGCCCGTCGCGTTGCATCGACCACGCGAGGCGCGTGGTGAGAATCGCACCCGTCGCGCCGATTGGGTGACCATGCGCGATCGCGCCGCCTTCCACGTTCACGATGTCCTCGGGAATGCCGAGCTGCTTCATGACCGCGAGTGGCACCGCCGCGAATGCCTCATTGATCTCGAAGCGATCGACATCGGCAAGCGACCACCCTGCGCGCCCCAACGCGAGTTGCACGGCGGGCACGGGGCCCAGGCCGAACATGCCGGGTTCCACCGCTGCCACGCCCCATGCCACGAGCCTCACCATCGGCGAGAGCCCCTCGCTTTCCGCAAAGCCGCGCTCGGCCACGAGCATCGCGCTCGCCGCGCTGTTCAGGCCGGGTGCATTGCCCGCCGTAATCGTGCCGTCCGGGCGAAACGCGGGACGCAGCTTCGCAAGCCCTTCGAGCGTCGTGTCGGGGCGCGGCGCTTCGTCGGTATCGATGCTGTCCATGCCCTTCCTGCCCTTCACTTCGACCGCGGCGATTTCTTCCTTGAAGCGTCCCGCCGCTTGTGCGGCGGCAAAGCGCTGCTGCGAACGCACGGCCCAGTTGTCCTGCTGCGCGCGCGTAAGCGCGGCCTGCGTCACGAGGTCTTCCGTATGCCAACCCGAATGCTGGCCCGAAAACGCATCGACGAGACCATCGCGCAGCATACTGTCGTGAATCTCGGCATTGCCCATGCGATAGCCCCAGCGGCCGCCGTCCAGCAGATAAGGCGCGCGGTCCATGTTCTCCATGCCGCCCGCGAGCGCGACGTCGGAAAGACCCAGCATCACCTCCTGCGCGGCGCTCACAACGGCTTGCGCGCCGGACCCGCACACGCGATTGACCGTGAGCGCGGGCACCTGAACCGGCACGCCGCCGCCAAGCTCGGCCTGACGCGCGGGATTCATCTTGTTGCCCGCCTGGATCACGTTGCCGAGTATCACGGAGCCCAGCCGCGCGGGATCGAGCTTCGCGCGTGCGAGCGTTTCGCGCACCGCCGCCGCACCAAGCTCGGTGGCCGCAACGCCCTTGAACGCACCGTTGAAACCGCCAATTGCCGTACGCACCGGCTGGCACAAAACGATCTCGCGCGAATTCAGCTTGCTCATGGACAACTCTCCTTTCGTGTACGCCGTTCCACTTACATTCTATGTATGCATATGCACACTTTCAAACGATTTTGTGGAACATGCGCTCGCGTGCGCTGGCACGATTGATGTCGTGTCAAGCGCACGCGGGGTGGGTAAAACCGTTTTCGTTACGTTACGGCGCGGCCGGAAAATCCAGCGTCGTGTCGTTGATGCGGTTCACGAGGTTCGTGAACGTAATCGACGTGACTGCGAGCGCAATTTCCACAATCTGACGCTCGGTATAACCGGCTTCGCGAATCGCGCTGACTTCGGCTTCGGGCAGCGTGCCGTGCGTGGTCACCAGCAGTCGAACGAAGTGCACGAGCGCGTCGCGCTTTGCGTCGCCCGTCGCATCCCCTGCGCGCACCGCCTTCATGGTTTCCGGCGCGAGGCCTGCGAACTTACCCGCCAGCGTGTGCGCCGCAAGACAGTAATCACAACCCGCCACTTCACTCACCGCGAGCTTGATCGCTTCGACATCGGGCTTCGACAGCGTGCCGGCGGCGATCACGGCCTCGACGTTGAGCAGCGCGCCCAGCGCTTCGGGGCTATGCGTGCCGATCGTGGCGTATGCGTTCGGCACCTTGCCCACGGCCTTGCGGATCTTTGCAAAGATTTCGGCGGCGGCGCCGGTGGCGGCTTCAGGCTTGATGGCGGAAAGACGGGACATGTTTTGCTCCTTTAACGTTGCGTGGTCGCGAGCGGCTGTCTGTGTCGCGTTGCCATCGTCGATGGCATGGATGCAGTGTATGCGCGCACCGTCGCGCTTTTAATGCCAGAATGGCGCGACTTCATGCTCAATCGTCTCACTCGCCCACCATGGATCTGCTGAGCCGCCTTCTCGCGCTGATGCCCGTTGCCGGCCGCCTCGACGTACGCTGCCATTTCGGCGCGCCCTGGCGCATCGATGAGCCCGGAGCGAAAGAGCGCGAGATCCGCTATCACGTGCTGATTGCCGGGCGCGCCATCGTCGAGGATGCGCACGGCGCGCCCGTCGCGCTCCATGCGGGCGACATCGTGCTGTTTCCCTCGGGCAGCGCGCACGTGCTGCACGATGGCAGCGGCGCGGCGCCCGCCGCCGTCGCCAAACGCATGGAAAACGGCGTGGCCATCGAAACGAATGCGGGCGATGGCGCCACCGCCGACGTGCTGTGCGGCCGCTTCCTGCTGCCTGCCGTGCCGCAGCGCCTGCTGCGGGAGAATCTGCCCGCGCGCCTCGTCGTGCATAGCACGCACGATGGCGCGCAGCCGCCCGAGCGTCTCGTGCGCCTGATCGCGCTGTTGCGCGACGAAGCCTATGAGGCGGCGCCGGGCAGCGAGTCGCTCGTGAACCATCTTTCGGGCGCGCTCTTCGGGCTCACGCTGCGCTATGCCAGCGCCGGCGACGCCCCGCCGCGCGGCCTGCTCGCGCTCGCGCAACGCCCGCGTCTGCAACCCGCCATCGACGCCATGTTCGAAGCGCCCGGCAAGCCCTGGACGCTGCCCGAGTTGGCCGAGCTTTGCCACATGTCGCGCGCGACGTTTGCGCGGCACTTCGACGAGGCCATCGGCCGCTCGGCCGCGGACGTGCTCACCGATATCCGCATGACGCTCGCGGGCCGCATGCTCGCGCAAGGCAACGAGAGCGTGGCGGAGATCGGCGAATTCGTGGGGTACCAGTCGGACGCCGCCTTCCAGCGCGGCTTCAAGCGCCACGTGGGCATGACGCCTGCTCAGTGGCGCTCGCTGGCTCACGAGGCGGCTTCCGGCGCTTGAGTTCAAGGTCATGGCTCTGTGGGTGCCTTTTAACCGCCGTGCGCGGGCGCTTCCTGCGCGAGCACCACGTCGCCGCTCTGGCTCCATCCGCCGCCCAGCGAGCGGTAGAGCGCCACCGCCGCGAGCGCGCGTTCGCGCTGCGCGTCGTTGAGCAGGTCCTGATCGGCGAGCAGAGTTTGCTGCGCGCTCAGCACGTCGAGAAAGTCCGTGGCGCCGCCCTTGTAAAGCTGGTTGGCAAGCTTCAGCGATTGCGCCGACGAAGCCAGCGCGTCGTTCAACTGCTGTGTCTGACTTGCCGTGCTCACGAGATCGCTGCGGCTATCCTCCACTTCGCGCAACGCCTGCAGCATGGTCTGCTGCAGATTCAGCTGCGACTCGCGCATGCGGCTCTCGCTCTGATCGATGTCGGCCGTGATGCGCCCCGCGTTGAAGATCGGGCTCGTCGCACCAATCGCCGCGCTAAAGAGATTGTCGGTGAGCGTGGGCATGCCGAGGTAGGACGCCGCGAGAATGCCGTCCGTGAGATTGAGCGTGAACTTCGGATAGCGCTCGGCCCGCGCCACGCCCACCTCCGCCGCGCGCTGCTGCACGGTGGCGTAAGCGGCCTGCACGTCGGGGCGGCGCAGCAGGGCTTCGGAAGGCAGTATCTGCGGCACGCTCGCGGGCACCCCAGGAATGGGCGCCGTTTGCGCCAGCGCGAGCTGCGCCACGGACTCCGGCGTGCGCCCCGTGTACACCGCGATCAGGTTCAACTGATGATCGATGCTAGCCTGCGCGCGTGGGATGCGTGCTTGCAGTTCGCTTAGCTGCGTCTGCGCGCGCGCTACGTCGAGTTGCGTCGAGAGGCCGTATTTCAGGCGGTCTTGCGTAAGCAGCAAGGTGCGCTTGCGAATCTCCAGGTTGTCCTGAAGGATCTTCAACTCTGCCTGTGCATAACGCAGATCGACATACGCCGATGCCGTATTCGCCGCCAGCGCGAGACGCACGGCATCGAGCGCATGCTTCTGGCCCACGAGGTTCGCTTGCGCCGCGAGCAGATCGAGCCGCTCGCCGCCGAATACGTCGGGCGACCAGCTCAGCGCGAGACCCGCGCCCGCCTGCTTCACGTAGCCGAGCGGCGGCGGCGTGTTCTGCCGCGCATAAGCGCCTTGCGCCGTGAAGTCGAGTTGCGGCAGCAGCGCCGCGTGCTTTTGCGTGGTGATCGCTTGCGCCTGCTTCACGCGCTCGGCGGCGGCCTGCAAATCGAGGTTGCCTTCGAGCACCGTGGCGAGCAGCGCGTCGAGCGTCGGATCGCCGAACTGCGCCCACCAGGCACGCGCTTCGATGGCGTCCTGCGGCGCGTCGATACGCCATGCCGCAGGCGCCGTTTCGTGCACCGTGGCGGGCAGGTCGGGATGCTGCGCCGGCTGCACCGCGCAAGCGGCGAGTACGGCCACAGAAAGCAGGGAGAGCACGAGGCGCATGGGCTTCGATGAGCGTTCGGGGGTTATCGGGGTTGGCATGAAGCACCTCAATGGGCGTCGGGCGGCGGCGCGCCCAGCGAAATCGGCTTTGAGAACGCTACGCTCGCAATGGCAAACAGGAAACAAAGCGAGAGCACGAAGAACGTATCGGAGAACGTCATCACGAGCGCCTCGCGCAGAATCAGTGCGTGCAGTTGCGCGAGCCCCGCTTCGGCAGCATCGATTGCATTGCCCGCCACGGACGACCAGTAAACGGTGCGGCCCGCCAGCAACAATTGCACCTGCGGCGCGCCGCCAGTCACGCTCTCGTTCAGACGCAGATAGTGGAAGTTGAGCCGGTCGTTGAGCATCGTCGCGCTGACGGCAATGCCGATCGCGCCGCCCAGATTGCGCATGAGATTGAAGAGGCCGCTCGCCGACTTGAGGCGCGAAGGCGGCAGCGAGCCGAGCGACATCGTGACGATGGGGGGAATGGCGAACTGCTGGCCAATGCCGCGGAGCGCCTGGGGCAGGAGGAACTGCTGCCAGCCCCAATCGTGCGTGAGCGGCACATACAGGTAGCAGCCAAGCCCGAAGCAGATCAGCCCGAACAGCATCAACGCGCGCATGCTGAAATAGCGCGTAGAGAAGGCATAAACGCCAAGCGCGAGCAACTGGAACACTCCCACCGAAAGCAGCGACAGACCGATTTGCAGCGAGCTGTAGCCGCGCACTTCCGCGAGAAAGAGCGGCGTGAGATACACCGCCACGAAAATGCCGATGCCCGTGACAAACGAAAGCAGGCTGCCAATGCCGAAGTTGCGCACGAGCAGCGCGCGCAGATCGACGATCGGGTCCTTCGCCGTGAGCGCATGCACGATGAAGAGAAAGCCGCAGATCGCCGAGATCCACGTACAGGCGACGATTACGTCGTCGCCGAACCAGTTCTTGCGCGGGCCTTCTTCGAGCACGTATTCGAGGCAGCCGAGAAACCCGCACATGAGTGCGATGCCGAGATAATCGCCACGTTTGAGAAGCGAAAGATCGGCCTTGTCGATGTTCACGTACTTAGGCACCAGCGCCGCCACCGCAATGCCCGGCACGAGGTTCAGATAGAAGAGCCAATGCCACGACCATTGATCGGTAATCCAGCCGCCAATCACGGGCCCGAGCGTGGGTGCGAGCGAAGCGAGCGCGCCAATGGTTGTGGAGGCAACGAGACGCTGCTTGCCGGGAAAGAGCACGAAAGCCGTGGTGAACACGGTAGGGATCATCGCCGCGCCGAGCGCGCCTTGCAGGCCGCGAAACACGATCATCGAGTTGATGTCCCAGGCGAGGCCGCACAGCATGCTCGTGATGGTGAAGCCCACCGCCGAGGCCACGAAGAGCCAGCGCGTTGAGAACACCTTCGAGAGCCAGCCCGACATGGGGATCACCATGATCTCGGCAATCAGATAAGCCGTTTGCACCCACGAAAGCTCGTCCTGGCTCGCGGAAAGACCGCCGCCGATGTCGCGCAGCGAGGAAGCGACGATCTGGATGTCGAGCGTGGCCATGAAGAAGCCGATGCACATCAGCGCGAAGGCGAAGGCGCGTTGCGCCATCGGCTGGAGATGCGGAGCGAGCGTCGGGTCGGCGATTGTAGTGGCGTTCATCGCAATGGCCTCTTCAGTGCGCTTCGGAGAGATGCACCTTCACGGTCGCCGAAAGACCGGGCCGCAGCGCGCCTTCGAGGCCCGCCGGCGTGGTGGCGTCAATGCGGATGCGCACCGGCACGCGCTGCACGATCTTCGTGAAGTTGCCCGTGGCGTTCTCGGGCGGCAGCACGCTGAAGGTCGCACCCGTGGCGGGAGCGAGGCTTTCGACGGTGCCGTGCAACGTGCCGCTGGCTGCGTCGAGCGTCACGTCGACGCGATCGCCCGTGTGCATCTTCTTCAACTGGTCTTCCTTGAAGTTCGCGTCCACCCACAGACCCGTGGCAGGCACCACGGTAAGCAGCGGCGCGCCCACGTTGGCCAGCGTGCCCACGCGCGCCGTGCGGTTACCGATATAGCCGTCCACAGGCGCGGTCAGCGTCGTGTATTCAACGTTCAGTTGTGCCAGGCGCTGATTGGCCTCGGCGGTGGCGACACGCGCTTGCGCGTCGTTGATCTGCGCGGCCAGCACGTCGAGCTGGCGTTGCGCCGCCAATACCGCCGCACCGCTTTGCGCAACCGATGCCTGGGCCTTCGCGTAGTCGGAATCCGCACGCTCGACCAGCTGGCTCGATACCGCGTCGTCTTTCACCAGCTCGCGGTAGCGCGTCTCATCCTGACCGCTGCGCGTGAGTTCCGCATTCGAAGCGCGCACTTCGGCCTGGTGCTGGTTGATCACCGCTTCCTGCAATGTGCGCCTCGCCTGCAATTCGTCGACCGCGGCGCGTGCGCTCGCCAGCTCCGCGTTGGCCTGGGCGAGCTTTGCGTCGTAGTCACGCGAGTCGAGGCGCAGCAGCACCTGGCCCGCGTGCACGCGCTGGTTGTCCTGCACAGGAATGTCCGAGACGAAGCCGCTCACGCGCGGCGCCATCACGGTGACGTTGCCGCCCACGTAGGCGTCGTCGGTGGTCTCGACGAAGCGCAGCACGAAGAACCAGTAACCGGCGGCGGCCGCCAGCACGAGAGCGACCGCGCCTAGCGCGAGACGCATACGCGAGATGCGCGCACGCTCGCTCGCCTGCGCTGGCTCGACCGCAACGGGAGTGGAAGGACTCGACATGACGTTTACCTGTGTATATACACTACTGAAGATAAAAAAACGGCCGCGGTATGAACAAACGCGACGCAACCCGCAACTCCACTGCAACGTTAGACAGCCCGTGTGATGCGAAACAACTCGCGTCGCAGCCACGCGGCGCGTTGTGCGCCAAAGCGGCGCTCGAATTCATCCTGCGCCGCGCGCCAGTGTTCATGCGCCGCGTCGAGCCGCGAACGGCCCGCTTGCGTGAGCGCGAGCCGGCGGCGGCGCCCGCCGAGGTCCGGCGCGTCGGCCACGAGCGCGCCTCGCAACAGCGGCCGCAACGCCCGCACGAGCGTGGTGCGCTCCATCACCATCGACCGGCCGAGTTCCGCCATCGTGAGGCTCGACACACGACCCAGCGCACCGAGTATGCTGAACTGCGTGGGCGTGAGCCCCGCTGCGCTCAGGTGCCGCTCATAAAGCTGCGACAGATGCCGCGCGGCCTGGCGTACGGCAAAGCAATCGTCGTGCTCGGGAGACTGATAGATGTGCATATGCACAGAGTAGTCGGCAATCGGACCCCGATCAAGCCTTACGCGCGGCATCACATTATGGCCGCGGCGACAACAATCGCGGCATAGCTTTCAATTTCCATTCACCTCGGAGGGTGCGTCGTGCGTCACGTCGTCGAAAAACGCCGTGGCGTGGTCAATGAACGCGCGCACCTTCGCCGGCAGCAGCGTGCGCGTGGTGTAGGCGAGGCGAATCTCGATCTGCATATCGACGATGGGGTACGCATCGAGCACCGTCACGAGTTTGCCCGCCTCGAGTTCCTCCCTCACCAGCGCGACGGGGAGAATGCCGATGCCGAAGCCTTCCAGCACCATCTCACGGTTGAACTCGGGGTTGTTCGAGGCGATTTCATGGTGCAGCGGCACGACGACTTCCTCGTCGCCCACGCGAAACGCGATGGTGGGCTTGCGCATCGAAGGCGGCATCGGCACGAACACGTGGTCGGCGAGGTCGGCGGGATGCTTCGGCGTGGAATGCTCTTCGAGATACGCGGGCGTCGTGACGAGCGCGAGCGGAATGCGCTCCAGCAGGCGCGTGACGGTCGATTCGTTGTTGAGCATGAACGGCAGCACGAGGCCGAGATCGTAGCCGTCCGCGATGAGATCGACGGGGCGTTCAGTGAGGATCACGTCGAGCGTCACCTTGGGATGCGCACGCTTGAAGCTGGCGATGAGCGGCACGAGGCGATTGACGGTGGCCGTGGTGTGCGCGACCAGTCGCAGCACGCCGTTCGCTTCGCGCGTTTGCACAGTGGCGTCGGCCTCCAACGCGTCGAGGTCGTCGAGCACGCGGCAGCAGCCTTCGTAGAAGCGCTCGGCCGCCTCGGTGAGCGACACGGCGCGCGTGCTGCGATGAAAGAGCCGGTTGCCAAGGCGCTTTTCGAGGCGCGCGATGGCGCGCGAAACGACGGGCGTGGTGAGGCTGTGCATGTCCGCGGCGCGTGTGAAGCTGCGCGCCTCGACGACGGAGCGGAAAATCCGCAGGCTGTCGATATAGTCCATGTTCGTTTGCAGGGGTGGCGTTGGCGTAGCTTAAAGCGTTTCAGTCGACCTCGCCGAACACCTCCGCACAAAACGCTCGCCCCTCGTCGGACAAACTCGCCGTGCCGGTCCCATCTTCGGCCTGCGTCGTCACCACGAGGCCGCTGTCCACGAGCGCCGTCAATTGTCTGCGCAATCCGCTCATCGGTACGCCAGCCTGCTTCGAGAGTTTCGCGAGCGACCACGCGCGGCCCTGGCGCTCAGGCTGGTCGTGTTGCTCGCATTGCGCGCGCCACAACTGCTCGAGCACAGCAATCAGCACCGGGTCGACGCCCGACTCGTCGGTGTCGGCGTCTTCGCGCTCTTCATCTGCATTCATCGTCTGTCTCCTCATGCCATCTTCGCGACCATTTCGCCTAGCGTCTTCAGCGCGGCTTCGGTCTGCGCGTTCCATGGGTAGCTGTAGTTCAGCCGGATGTAGTGGTGATACTCGTTGCGCATCGAGAACATGTAGCCGGGCCCGATGGTAATGCCTTGCGCGAGCGCCGCCTGATAGAGCCGCATCGAATCGACGCGCGGCGGCAGTTCCACCCACAGCACGTAGCCGCCTTGCGGCTCCGAGGTGCGCGTGCCCGCGGGGAAGAAGCGCTCGATCATCGCCCGCATGAGCCGCGCCTGTTGCCGGTAGAAGCGCCGCACGCGGCGCAGGTGGCGGTCGTAGCCATCGTGGCGCAAGTAGTCGGCCAGCGCCACCTGGGGAACCGAGGGTGTCGTGAGCGTATTGAGGAACTTGAGCTTTTCGACCTGCGCGCGGTAACGGCCCGGCAGCGCCCAGCCAATGCGGTACGAGGCCGAAAGGCTCTTCGAGAACGAGGCGCAATGCAGCACGAGGCCGCGCGTGTCGAACTGCTTGAGCGTGGAAGGCCGCGTCTGCCCGAAGTACAGTTCCTGATAGACGTCGTTCTCGATCACGGGCAAATCGTGCGCTTCGGCGAGCGCCACGAGCCGCGCCTTGTGCGCGTCGGGCATGCGAAAACCGAGCGGATTCTGGAAGTTCGGCATCACCATGCAGGCCGCCACCTTCTGGCGCGCGAGCACGCGCGCGAGCGCGTCGAGGTCGATGCCGGTATCAGCATGCGTGCTCACTTCGATGGCTCGCATGCCCAGACGCTCGATGGCGTGCAGCATCGCGTAGTAGGTGGGCGATTCGACGGCCACCGTGTCGCCCGGCTTGGCCACTGCCTGCAGGCTCAGGTTGATCGCCTCGGTCGCGCCCACGGTGATGACGATTTCCTCGGGATCGACGCTCACGCCATTTTCGGCGTAGCGCCGCGCGATCTGGCGGATCAGCTCGGGGTTGCCTGGCGGCAGGTCGTCGATGAGGTTCCAGCTCGCATGGCGGCGCGCGATGGCGTTGGCGTACTGGTTGATGCGCCGCCAGGGGAACAGCGCCGGGTCCGGGTACGGCGAGCCGAGCGGGACGGCGTCCTGCGCGCCGATGCTGCGCAACGTGGAAAGCACGAGCCGGCTCACGTCCACGTTCGCGGGCACGGGCTGCCTCGGCGCGCTCGCGCGGCGCGGCTTGCCCGCAGACATCGCGTCCTTGTCCTGTGGGCCTTGTGCGCCCACCGCGCCGCGCCCTTGTGGCGCGCCCACGCGCGCACGCACGAAATAACCCGATTGCGGCCGCGACTCGATCACGCTGCGGCTTTCCAGCAGCGCATAGGCGCGCAGCACCGTCTTGATGCTCACGCCGTGTTGCTCGCTCGCGCGGCGCACGGAGAGAATGCGCTCGCCGGGGCCGAACACGCCGCGGCGCACAGCGGCTTCGATATCGTCGGCGAGTTGCTCGTAGCGGGTCACGTTCGGCTTAGGTCCAGTCAGGCGGAAGGGGATCGGGCCACTCGCGCGCGGCCGATCCTGGCAAGTCTATGACAAAACGCCGCAACTGTATCCCTTGCTTTTTGGTTTTTCTGTGATCTCCGGGGGCACAGGAACACAGTAGCCTTGGGTCATCGGGCAGACCGCCCTGGAAGACGAAAAGCCAACCGCATCATGAAGAAGCCGCAAGGTCGCATCGAGCCGTATCACCACCCCGCCGCTGGCTGGGGCGCGCTCAAGCAGGTCGCCATCAACCTCATCAAGGAGAAGGTGACGGGCGGCAATTACCGCACCCTGCTCAAGCAGAACCAGCCCGACGGCTTCGACTGCCCCGGTTGCGCATGGCCCGACCGCGAGCACGCGTCCACGTTCGAATTCTGCGAAAACGGCGTGAAGGCCGTGGCGGCGGAGGCGACCAGCAAGCGTGTGACGCCCCGGTTCTTCCAGGAGCACACCGTAAGCGAGCTGATGGCGCAATCGGACTACGAACTGGAGCAGCATGGCCGCCTGACCGATCCGCTCGTCTACGACGCGCTGCGGGACCGCTACGTGCCGATCGAGTGGAACGATGCGTTCAAGCTGATCGCGAAGCACCTGAACGCGCTCGACGACCCGAATCGTGCCGCGTTCTACACGTCGGGGCGCGCGAGCAACGAGGCCGCGTTCCTCTACCAGCTCTTCGTGCGCATGTACGGCACGAACAACTTCCCCGACTGCTCGAACATGTGCCACGAGGCCACGAGCCGCGGCCTGCCGGGTACGGTCGGCATCGGCAAGGGGACGGTCACGCTCGACGACTTCGAGCACGCCGACACGCTCCTCATCTTCGGCCAGAACCCGGCGACGAACCATCCGCGCATGCTCGGCGAGTTGCGCGAATGCGCGAAGCGCGGCGCGACCATCGTCTCGATCAATCCGTTGAAGGAGCGCGGACTGGAGCGCTTCGCGAGCCCACAGCACACGCTCGACATGCTCTCGCCCAAGGGCGTGCAAATCAGCTCCGTGTTCATCCGCCCGCGCGTGGGCGGCGACTTCGCGCTCATCAAGGGCGTGGCCAAGCGCGTGATCGAACTCGACGACGAAGCCCTCGCGAACGGTACGGAGCGCGTGCTCGATGTCGATTTCATCGCCGAGCATTGCGTTGGCTTCGACGCCTTCGCCGCCGATTTGCGCGCCGAATCGTGGGACACCATCGTGACCGAAGCGGGTGTGCCGATCGAGGAAGTGCTCAAGCTCGCCGATATCTACGTCAAGGGCCGTGCGGTCATTTCGACGTGGGGCATGGGCCTCACGCAGCACAAGAATTCGGTGGCGACGATCCAGTTGCTTTCGAACCTCATGATGATGCGCGGGAATATTGGCCGCCGTGGCGCCGGCCTGTGCCCCGTGCGCGGCCATTCGAACGTGCAGGGCGACCGCACGGTCGGCATCGAGGAAAAGCCCACGCAGGCGTTTCTCGACCGCCTCGGCAACGCCTATGATTTCGAGCCGCCGCGCGAGCACGGCTATGACGTCGTGGAAACCATTCACGCGATGCTCGAAGGCCACGTGAAGGTGTTCATTGGTCTCGGAGGCAACTTTTCGATCGCCACGCCCGACACGCCGCGTACGTGGGAAGCCATGCGCGCGTGCGCACTCACGGTGCACGTGACGACGAAGCTCAACCGCAGCCATCTGGTTCACGGCCACGACGCGCTCATTCTGCCCACCCTCGGCCGCACCGAGATCGACCTGCAAAACGGTGTGCCGCAGGGCGTGAGCGTCGAGGACTCGATGAGCATGGTGCACATCTCGTACGGCATGAACCGGCCCGCTTCGACGAACCTGCTTTCGGAAATCGCCATCGTCGCGCGCATGGCGCATGCCACGCTCGGCAGCGACAAGGTGGACTGGCTCGACCTCGCCGCCGACTACGCGAAGATCCGCGACGGCATCGAGAAAGTGTTCGACGGCTTCGAAAACTACAACGAGCGCCTGAAGCACCCGGGTGGCTTCCACCTGGGCGTGGCCTCGCGCGATCGCGTGTGGAAGACGCCTAGCAACAAGGCGCAGTTCGTCGTGCACGCCATCGCACTCGATACGCCCATTCACCGCGCGCGCGCCGAGCATGGTCCGCGGCTCATGACGCTCATGACCACGCGCTCTCACGATCAGTACAACACAACGATCTATGGTCTCGACGACCGTTATCGCGGCGTATACGGCCTGCGCCGCGTGCTGTTCGCGAACCGCGAGGACATGGCGATGCTCGGCTTCGAACCGGGCCAGCACGTGGACATCACGAGCGTGTGGGACGACGGCGTGGAACGCCATGTCGAGGACTTCATGCTCGTGGAGTACGACATTCCGCGCGGCTGCCTCGGCGCCTACTATCCCGAGACCAATCCGCTCGTGCCGCTCTCGTCCGTCGCCGATGGTGCGGGCACGCCGACTTCGAAGTCGATTCCTGTGCTGCTGAGCCCGGCGAAGGCGCACGTATCGGCCGACGCTGTGCTCGCGGCAGCCTGAGGGGCGTGGCCTACGCGGCTCCTTCGGCCATCGCTAGGAGCCGCTCGACGACAGGCGTGAGTGCCTGAACCCGCTCGGCATCGCCCGCGTCATGCGCGACGGCGAGAAAGCCCGTGGCCCAAAGCGAGGCGTAGAAACCCGTCGCGCGCCTCTGCGCGCCCTGCGGCTGCCAGCACTGCAGCAGCGCCTCACCATAGATCCGCCCCGCCTCGCCCACGTCGGCTTCAAGATGCGCAAGCGTGACACCAAGCACCATCAGCGGATCGCCATAGCAAACGGAATCGAAATCAATCAAGCCGCTTAATTCGCCATCCTTAACAAGTACGTTCTTGATCGTCAGATCGTGCAGAAAGCAGACCGGCGTGAGCGCAGCGAAATAATCTTCCAGCGAGGCGCGCAACAGCCCCAGGCGGCCGCGGCAATGGTCGAGTGGCGTGGCGTCGGGGCGATCGCGCATCTCGACGTGAACATTGCGCGGCGCGGGCTCGCCGAAGATATCGGTCCAGCGCGCGCGATTGCGGCGCGCGCCGAACAGCGAAACCCAACCGAAGCCCCCATTTGCCGGCGCTTCGCGCGCGGCAACGCGGTGCTGGAAATCCGTCACGGTCGCAGCAATTCGCGCCGCCTGCGCGCCGCTCAGTTCCGGCAACACATAATAAAGGTCGCGCCCAGGCAGCCAGTCAAGCACGATAAAAGCCGCACCCGTGGGCGTGGCGCCTTCGGCAAGCACGGTCTGCACGGGCAAACCCAGTTCGCGCAGCACACCGAGATTCGCGCCCGTGTGCACGAACGCGCGCGCATGCGGGCTGATTCGCAGCACACGAGAGCTGCCGTCCGGCATACGCGCGCGATACACTTCGTTGCCGCTTTGCGATAGCAGCCACTGACGCTCCAGTGCGAGTGGCGGCGCGCCTAGTGCGCGCTGCGCCCACAACGGAACAGCCAAGCTTGCGATCGCCTCCGATTCGCCCATAATCCGACCGCTCCGTGCATAGGGAACGGCGGATTAGAGCAGCGCGACCACGCGGCAACAATGGGCAATCTATTGGGTTTTATAACGCCGTAACACTCGAGGCTTTGCGCACGACACAATGCGCTGCCGCGGTTATGGAATGTAATGCGGTGAAATGCGGCGCCGCAAGAAATCAGTTAGCTAGCTTTCGAAACGTTTCCAGTACCGCTTCACCCTTGAAAGGCTTCACGATCCAGCCGCGCACGCCGGCCGCCTTGCCGCGCTCCTTCATGGCAGGGCTGCTTTCCGTCGTCAGCATCACCACGTTCACGGCCGTGTTCGCCAGCTCGCTGCGAATCTTCTCGACCATCGTGAGGCCATCCATGTTCGGCATGTTCACGTCGCTCACCACGAGCTTGACGCCCGGGTTCGAGCGCAGTTTCGCGAGGCCGTCCTTGCCGTCCACCGCCGTGTCCACGTCCAGGCCGTTCTTGCGCAGAAAACCGGCCACTTCGTCGCGCACCGTGCTCGAATCGTCCACCACCAGAATCTTTGCCATGCTGTTCCTCTCCTTCGCGCCGCGAATGGCGCGTCTTTGATCAAAATAATTCGAGTTCGCCGCTGGCCTGCTCTTCAACGGCGGCCGCCGCGGCCTGCGCGGCCGTCTCGTCAAACCCTTCGCGCGACCAGCCGAGGCTGAACACGAACCGCTGGTCGATCACCACTTCGCGGCCTGTATTCGGGCACGCGAGCCGGTACTTGATGCACAACTGCGGATTGTCCGAGCCAAACGACAAATAGCGCCGCCGATGATTGATAAGCAGCGGCACCTGCACCTGCGCGCGGCCCCAACCCGCTGCGTCGGCAGCGCGTGCGTTGCCCAGATAGCGGTTGCGAAACGCACCCCACACGAGATTCGTGAGTTCGGCGAGCACGCCATTCACGTCGCGGAAGTCGCTCGCTTCGTCGCGGCCCGCGCGCGGCGGCAGCAGTTCGATCAGCGGCGTCTCCTCGGTCTGCATCAGGAGCCAGCCACGGCACCATGCCGTCTCGATCGGGATGAGCGTCAGCACCTCGCCGAAGATGATGCGGTCGCGCACGATACTCGGCGTGTCCCAGTTCACTTCGAGACTGGGAAAGAGGCCGCGCAGGCGCCCGAGCGTCATGTCGGTGATGCCGTCGACGAGCGGGTCCGGGTAGTCGTGCGAGAACACATGCGCTTCGAGCGCCGCGATCAGCGTTTCGGCATCGCTTTCGTGCCACCTTGCGCACGGCAAGCGGCGCAATGGTTCGGGCAATGCATCGCTGTGCTCGTTTGCGGTGTGCCGCAACACAACCGGCAGTTCGGGGCGCTCGGCTTCGAGCGCGACGGCCACCGCCGCCGCCGCCTCGAGCGAGCCGCCAAAGTCCTCGCCCAGCAGCACGCCGCCCAGATCGTAGTGCGTCTTCAGCGCCGCCGAGAGCGCTTCGCGGCGCACCGGCACGCACACGCAATCGTGTGCGGCTGCAGTTTGCGCAATGGCCTCAGCTCGCGCCGTATCGCTTTCCAGCAGCAACAGCTTGCTGACTGGCTTGTTCGTGTTCATGTTTCCTTTCTCTGCCTTCAAAACAATTCGAGTTCACCCGCGCTGTCGTGCGCTTGGACGGCAGCGGTGCTCGCCACGAAATCGAGCGGCGCCTGCGTGCATACACACAGCGTGGCGCCGAGCCGCACGTCGTGATCGATCGCGAGTGCGTACGACTGCACGTAATCCGGCTTCAATTCGCGCAGATACGGCAGGCATCCGCTGCTGAGCGCATAGGGCGTCGACATGCCGAGGTCGGGGAAATGCTCGACCAGTTGCTGGTTCATCGCCCCGCAGCACAGGTTGCCGAACTCCATGAAGCATTCGGTGAGCGCGCGCGAGGCGTCGCCCACGTAGTAGCGCTGCGTGCGCTCGTCGTCTTCGAAGTGCAGGAGCAAGAGCAGGCGGAACTGCATCGATGAAATCGTCAGGATGACCAGGTGCTCGCCTTGGGGCGCCTCGCCCACACGAGGCTCGATTTCGCAGCTGTGCTGGGCGTCGGTCACGAGACGCATGCGCGCCGCCGCGAAAAAAATCCGCTCGATGCTGTCCTTCGCGTGCGTGCCAATCATGCGTGCGTCCCGGCGCGCGTCGCTTCGAGCTGATGATGCAGCTGTTGCGACGAGGCTTCCACGCTCGCGAGCGTCGCCGCGATCATCTTGCCGCCCGCCTGGATGTCCTGGAACGTCGCGGCCGTGATCAGGTCGTTGCGGTTCAAGCTGTCGCGATAGCTCTTCGACAGTTCCTGCGAGCGCGTGGCGAGCGAGCGCACCTCGCCCGCCACGATCGAGAAGCCGCGTCCCGCCGCGCCCGCGCGCGCCGCTTCGATGGAAGCGTTGAGGGAGACGATGAGCACATGGCTCACAATCGACGACAGCTCCTGGTTCTTCTTGTGCATGTCGTTGTTCTGCGCCATCAGCGAGATCATCTGCTCGTGCCAGCGCTCGAACGTCGACGACATGAGCTTCAGGCGCGAGGCCTCGCTCGCAATACGCGCCGCGTGCTGCATGGCGTCGTCACGCTGCGCGCGCTCGCTGGCGAGCGCCGCTTCGAGCGCATCGGCCACGGATCGGCGCTGGGCGAGTTCCGCGCGCAACGATTCGACCTGCGCGGCCAAGGCTGCGTGTTCACGCGTCGCGTCTTCCTGCTGCGCCGCGTGGCGCGCTTGCGCCTGGGATAGCGCGTCGGCGTGCGCCGCTTCCTGCGCACGCATCGCGTGTGCTGCCCGCGCTTGCGCATGCCTGTGCCACAGCGCGACCACGCCGGCCGCCAACGCGACGATAGCCGCGCCTTCGATCAAATACGGTAAGACCACTGCCACCCCCGCCATGCGCTAGCCTGCCAGCGCTTCTTCTTGCTTTGCTTGCGTTGCATCCGCGATCTTCACTGCCCACTGCTGCGGCAAACGCACGACAGTCTCGAAGTGCCGGTAATCGGCGCCCCGGCGCTCGTCAGTGAAACGCAGTTCGATTGCACCGCCCTCGCGGTCGAGGAAATCACGCACCGCGTCCATGCCCACACCGCGGCCCGAGACTTCGGTCACGTTCGTGGCCGTCGAAAAACCGGGGCGGAAAATGAACGCCGCGATCGCCTCGTCGCTCACCGCTTCATACGCTTGAAGCCAGCCGCGCTCCACCGCGATGCTGCGAATGCGCGCGAGCGCGAGGCCGCGGCCGTCGTCGGCGAGCGTCATGTACAGTGCGCCGTTCTGCACGTTCATGTCGATGTCGATGTGACCCGACTCGTCCTTGCCGATTGCGCGGCGTTGCGCCGGCATTTCGATGCCATGGTCGAGCGAGTTGCGCAGCAGGTGCATGAACACGTTCTTCACCGTGCCGGCAGCCTCGCTGCGCAGGCGATAACCGTTGTCCTCGATCTTCACCACCGGTTCGGCCTTGCCGAGTTCCTGAGCCAGCGAGGGCAGCGAGCCGGTCACGCCCGCGAGCGCATCGGCCACTCGCTCGGTGCCGATCGCGAGCAGCGTGGTGCGCAATTCGGCACGCATCGCGCGAAGTGCGGGCAGGTCGTTGTCGTCGGTGCGATCGACGATGCGCAGTGTCTGTTCGATCGCTTCGCGCGTGACGGTGAGACTCACCGCGCCGTTCGGTACACCAGCCGCACGCGTGCCGCGCCCAAGGCTCACCTCGTTGATGTTCGAATAGTGCTCGAGCGCCGCCTTCACACGCTCCAGATCGGCGATCAGCGCCTGCTGGTCCCACGTGTGGCCTGTGTCTTCGCGGCGCAGCGCGTCGTAGCGCTGCTCGACTTCGTGCACTACGCCTGTGAGATGCTGCAAGCTGTACGTGCGCGCGTTGCCCTTGATCGTGTGCATATTGCGGAACAGCGCCGCAATCGCGCTCGTATCCGCGCAGTCGTGCTGGCGAATGATGTGCTCGTTCTCGTGAATGAAGCTCGTTGAGCTATCGACGAAATGCTGAAACTTCTCCTCGCTCACCGCGAGAATCTCGCCGATCATTTCGAGGCGACGCTTTTGTTCGCCGGCTTCGGCAGCGAGTTCGCGCAGTTCCGTCACGTCGCGCACGCACAGCATGAGGCGCACGACCACGTCATTTTCGTCGGTAATCGCCGACCAGCTCAGGTCGAGCACCTTCGCACGGCCATCGGGCAGCGTGCGCGTGATTTCATTGACGAGCAGATGCTGATTGAACGCGAAGTTCACATCGTCTTCGCCAAGGCACGCATGCACGGCGGCGTCGATCTGCGCGAGCGTGTCGGCGTCGAGATCCGTCTGCGAAAACACGAGGTCCATGAGCGAGCGGCCCGCAATCGCGTTCGTTTCGAAGATTGCCTCTAGATACGCCGAATATTCGTTGTGAATCGTCGCGCCTTCGACGACCGTGAGAATGCCCTGCTGCATGTTCTGCAGCATCGCCTGAATGTCGGCGGTCTTGCGTTTGAGCTGCGCGGAGCTGTGCTGGATCTTCTCGATCATGCCATTGAAGGCGACGATCGAATGACCGATTTCGTCCATGCGGCCCACGGGCACGCGGCGCGTGAAGTCCTGGCTCGACGCGATTTCGCTCATCATGCCCTGCATGCGCGAAAGCGGGCGAGTGATCTGGCGGTACAGCAGCGCGCCGATCAGCGTGAGCAGCAGCACCGCGCCGCCCGTCACGCCGGCAATGGCACTCGTCGTGGTGTCGAGCGTGCTGTTGAGCGTGCGGATCGCGTCATCTTTCTGGCGGTTCTTTTCCACGCGCATCGTCGTGACGATGCCTTCGAGTTCGTCGCGATACTGCGCGACGTTCGCGAAAAGATAGGCCTGCGCGAGTTCGTTCTTGCCGCTCGCCTTCATCTTCGCTGTGTCGTCGATCGCGGAGAAGTAGTTCGCGAGGCTTTCCTGCGCCTGCGAGACGAGGCCTTCCTGCGCGTGGCTCGCTGCGGCGTTGCGCTGCACGTCGAGCGCGGCGCGCAACGCGGCTTCCTTGTCCTTGAGTTCGCTCTGCGCGAGCGACGCGACCGTGGCGTCGGGTGCGTAGACGAGCGTCATGGTGGCGAGCTGCACGTCTTTCACGAGCGCCACGAGGTCGGATGATGCGAGGGCGCTCGGCACGACGCCCTGAGTAACCTGGCGGACGTCGCTGGCGCTGCGGCGGGCCTGATAGGCCGCGTAGCCGCCGATGGCGGACAACGCGACGAACATCAGGACGATGAGTAGCGTAATGCGGTGACGAATGGTCATGTCGAAATCCCCGGGCCTTCGTCGCGCCGGCCGCGCTATGGTTGCGCGGCTCAAGACACGATGGCCAATTTATTCGCGGTGGATTATCGACGTTTAGGTATGACGAAATGATGACTAAGCATGATTCGGCCGGCTGCGCTGCGCGTTACACCACACTTGATGGCCGCGGTCTTTTGTGCACTGAGCGGCACAGGCGTTGCGCTTAGTCGGGCACTGCCGGGTCGTCGAGAAACAGCACCATGAGTTCGTCGTCGGCGTATTCGCCGTCGATGCAGAGGCCGCGCGGTTCGACGCCATAGCGCACGAAACCGCATGAGCGATACAGCGCCTGGGCGCGGGGGTTCAACACACTCACCACCAGTTGCACTTGTAGCAAACCGAGCGCGCGAGCGTGAGCGATGACGCCCTCCATCAATTGCCTGGCCATACCGGCGCCCCGCCATGCCGGATCGACAAAGACGCCCCAGATGAGCCCCTTGTGCGCGAGCTTCTGGCGCGGATCGCGCATGAGCCCTGTGATTCCAGTGAGCTTGTCGCCAGCGAATGCGCCGAATACGATGCGGTCGTCCGTGGCGCGCACCACGGCCCTGCTTTCTTCGGGCGTCCGCCTGGATTCTTCCTCATAGGTCGGCACGATACCGGCGGGATAATTTTCGGTCGCGTACAAACGCATGGCGTGAAAGGCGTCGGCGTCCTGCTCGTTCAACGGGCGAATCGTTATATTCATCGGCTTCGTATCGTTCATGTGGAGTGCCTGGCAATGAAGAGAGAATGACTCATGCGATTCAGGCAAGCCTATCACGTCCCCCGGCCTTCTCGCCTTGCGCTAATATGGGACTTCCGGGTCGCATCATGCGCGCAGCATCACTTCGGGGTCTCTCATGCCGCAATCCGCAACGCCCGACGCGCAACCCTACTTCTGGCGCGACGCAGACCTGCCGTTCATCGAAGTGCGCGCAATCACCGACGGACGCAAGGTCCGTTATGGCCGCCACGCGCACAGCACGTTCTCGGTCGGCGCGGTCACGGGCGGGCGCAGCACCTACCTGAACGGGAGCACGCTCTCCCACATCAGCGCGGGCGCGGTAGTGGTCATCAACCCGGAAGTCGTGCACGCGTGTAACCCGGCCGCGGACGAGCCCTGGGCCTACCGCATGTTCTATCTCGACACGGCGTGGCTCGCGAAGCTGCAACACGATTTAGGTTTCGGCGCGCACGAAGGTTTCCGCCCATTCGAACAAACCTTGAGCTGGGAGCGCGATTTATTCGAAGGGCTCAACGCGCTCTACGACCTGCTCGTCGATCCGCACGAGTCGGCGTTGCGCAAGGAATGCGCGGTCGTGGCGTATTTCGCGAGGCTCCAGCAGTCCCTCAACCCTGCGCCGGTCAGCACGCGCGAACCGAACGAACGCCTCGCGCGCGCCGCAGAGTTCATCGACGGCAATTACACCCGCACGCTCAAGCTCGAAGAGATTTGCGCCGCCGCCGATCTTTCGCCCTCGTACCTCATACGCGCGTTTCGCGAGCAATACGGTATGACACCGCACGCGTATGTCGTGAACCGCCGTATTGAGTTCAGCCGCGCGCAACTGCGCCGCGGGCACGCCATTGCGGACGTCGCGGCCGAGGCCGGTTTCGCCGATCAGGCGCATTTGCAGCGCGCGTTCCGTCAATTCGTTGCCGCAACACCCGGCCAATATCGCGGCTAACGCAGTCGTCGCGCATTCAGGCGAGCACCAGCCAAACCGCACTGCCCGCAAGCACCAATGCCATGGTGCGGTTCACGAAACGCACACGCGACGGTTCGCGCAAAGCGTGGCGCAGCGACGCGCCCGCCCACGCCCAGCACGCAATCGACACATAGCACACGACGAGATAGATCGCAGCAAACTGCCAGACAAGCGCCGTCTCGCCAGAAGCCGCATATAAGCCCATGCCCGCCACCGAAGCGAGCCACGCCTTGGGATTGAGCCATTGCATCGTGGCGCCCACCATCAGCGAGGGACCGCGCGACGCGTTCGGGGAGCCGATACGGCCATCGTCGGTGGCGAGGCGGTACGCGACGTACAGCAGGAAAGCCACGCCCGCCCATTCGAGCGCGCGCGTGAGAAACGGCACGCGCATTAACAATTCGTGCATGCCAAGGCCGATCAGCAGCAACAGACCTGCGAAGCCCACGGTCGCGCCGGTAACGTGGCGCAGGCTCGCGCGCAGCCCGTAGCGCGCGCCCGCGCTCAGCGCGACGATGTTGACGGGTCCAGGGGTGATGGAAGTGGCCAGCGCGAAGGCGGCCATCGACAAGGCAGTGCTCACAGTTTTCCTCGCTACGCCCATTGGGGATCAGTAAGCGTCGAGGGTAGACGCACGCGTCGCTGGCGTATTGAAGAAAATTGCCCCTGTCGGCGGCCACGGCACAGCGCGGAACTCGCGCTATCATTGCGCCGCACCGACGACTCCCTTTCCGGAACTGCAACGTGAAAAAGATCCTTATCATCGGCATCGGCGCGGGCGACCCGAACTACCTGACCGTGCAGGCAATCGAAGCGCTCAACGCCGCCGACGTGTTCTTCGTGATGGACAAGGGCGCTGCCAAGGACAAACTCGTCGCGCTGCGCAAGGAAATCTGCGCGCGCTTCATCAAGGACCACGACTATCGAATCGTGGAAGCGACAAGCCCCGAGCGGCGTCGCGAAGAGGGCCTCGATTACAAGGCCGCCGTGGACGAACTCAACCGCGACAAGCAGCGCGTATTCGAGCGCCTGATCGAAGAAGAATTGACGGACGGCCAATGCGGCGCGTTTCTCGTATGGGGCGATCCGTCGCTCTACGACAGCACGATCCGCATTCTTGATGCCATTCTCGCCGATGGCAGGCTGGCGTTCGACTTCGAGGTGATTCCGGGCATTAGCAGCGTACAGGCGCTCGCGGCGAAGCATCGCGTGCCGCTCAACTTCATTGGCAAGCCGGTGAGCATCACGACGGGAAGGCGGCTCGCGGAGGGTGGCTTTCCGCAGGACGTGGAAAGCGCGGTGGTCATGCTCGACGCGCAAAACGCGTATGCGCAACTCGCAGGTGAAGACCTCGATATCTACTGGGGCGCGTATGTCGGCACGCCCGACGAAATCCTGATGTCGGGCCGCCTGGAAGACGTGAAAGACGAGATCGTCCGTGTTCGCGCACAAGCGCGCGAGGCGCACGGATGGATCATGGATACGTATTTGCTACGCAAGCGCGACGTGAAAGACTGAAAGCAGCGCGCGATCGAACCTTGACGTTCGCGCGCCCGTTGTCTGGTTCACGCGTCGGGGCTTACGCCAGCCCCACGCACACCGCCATGATAATCGAGCCGAACAACAGCACGGCGCCCACCGTTTTGCGCCTGTTCAGTTCCGTCCACAGCAGCACGCCCGTGAGCGAAAGCAGAATGAGCGCCCCGGCGAAGCTGTCGATGAACAGCACCCAGCCCACGCTCATGCCCACGCCCTTGTGCAGGTTCGTGATCGTCGAAACGAGCGAGTTATCGTTGCGCTTGAGCGTGAGCTTGTCGTTGCCCACCCAGTACTCGACCATCACGCTCTCGCCCGGCGACGTGAACATCATCTGCCAATGCTCGGGCTGTACGACTTCACGATCGCCCCACGCCACCTCGTGTTCAGGCTCCTTCTGCACGCGGCCCATGCGTTCTGGCAGCTTCAGGTCCGGTTGCGAGCGCAACCACTTGACCATCTCGCGCGGCGTTTCGGGCGCCGGATCGGGCACCGCGAGCTGCACGGTCGAAACCTGCGGCGCGCCCGGCGAAATACGCAGCGGCTCGGTGCGATGGTTCAGCACGAAGCCCGTTGCACCGAACAGCAGGCCGAGCGCCGCGCCCCACAGACCCACCCAGCCGTGCACCTTGCGCAGCCACTTGATGAAGGTCGCGCGGCGCGAACGCTTCGCGCGCTCGTCGCGCTGTTCGGCGTCGAGACGTGTGCGCGACGTTGCCGGCGCATCGATCTCGGCGGTATCGGGAAAGCTCATGTTTCACTCCAAAGTCGCAAAAGATTGTGGTAGCAGCCCACGAGGCTGCGCCGCGCCTGGGCGTCGGCGTCGCTCGCGTTGAGGCGCTGGATAGCGGTGTCCATGTCGAAGAGCAGCGCGCGCTTCGTGTCGTCGCGCACGAGGCTTTGCACCCAGAAGAAGCTCGCCACGCGCGCGCCGCGCGTGACCGGCGTGACCTGGTGCAGGCTCGTGGCCGGATACACAATCAAGTCACCCGCCGGCAGCTTCACCTCCTGCACGCCATAGGTGTCTTCGATCACCAGCTCGCCGCCCTCGTATTCGTCGGGCGAGGAGAGAAATAGCGTGCACGAAACATCGGTGCGCAGCTTCACGCCGTTGGGCAGCACACGCACGGCGCCGTCCACGTGGCTGCCGAACGTCATGCCGCCTTCATAGCGGTTGAAGAGCGGCGGATACACCTGGTTGGGCAGCGCCGCGCTGATGAAGAGCGGATTGCGTTCGATGGCCGCGAGCACCATGTCGCCAAGCTCCCGTGCGATGGGCGTGTGCTCGGCGATCTGCACGTTGCGCTTCACGGGCGCGCCGGACCAGCCGGCCGTCGCGCGGCCGTCCACCCAGGCGTCGCCTGCATTGTCGAGCCGCGCGCGCAGCGCGTGCACCTGCTCGGGCGTCAGTACATCAGGGACGTGAACCAGCATCGTCAATTCCTTCGTTGTGCCGCATAAGCGGCAAAGCGGCCGCGTTCGTGCGCCTGCACACAGTTACGCAAAAAGCCCGCATTATGCGGGCTTCGCGTGACGGCACGCAAAAAACACGGCGCACGCGTAATGCGTCGGCGTCAGAACCGGTAGTCGGCCGTCGCGAGGAACGTGCGGCCAATGCCCGGCACCGAACGGCCGCCGTCCGACGGGATGAGGGCGTCATAGTAGAACTTGTTGGTCAGATTCAGCAGATTCAGCCGCACGTCCCACTTCTTTTCGTGGTACTCGGCCATCGCGTCCCAGCGCGTGTAGCCGCCCGTCTCCACATAGTTCGTGTTTGCCGCGTAGCGCGCCGACATGTAGGTCGGTCCGCCGCCGATTTCCCAATGCGGCGTGAACGCATACGTGGTCCACAGCGTGAAGGTATTGCGCGGCGTGTTGGCCGGCGTGTTGCCCTGGGTGCCGTCGAGCGCCTTGAGAATCACGCCGTCCATATACGTGTAGCCCGCGAACACCTGCCACTTGTTGGTGATGTGGCCCGTTGCGCCCGCCTGGAAACCGCGCACGCGAATATCGCCAGAAAGCGTGTATTCGCCCGTCGCGGTTTGCGTGCGCGCGTTGTCCATCTCCTGCTGGAAGAATGCTGAGGTAACCGAAAGATTTCCGCCCAGCAGGTCCCACTTCGCGCCCACTTCATACGACTTGGTGCTCTCGGGCGCGAGGTTCTGCGTGTTGTTCGTGACCGTGAGCGCTTCGAGCGACGGATCGAACGATGTGCCGTACGAGAAGTAATACGACTGCCAATCGGTCGGCTGATAAATCGCGCCGGCGCGAACGCTCGTGAACGTATTGGTCTGGTCTGCGTAGGCCGGCAAACTGATCGTGTTGGCAATATGCGCCTGGAAGCGATCCCAACGCACGCCGCCAATGATCTTCCAGTGTTCCCCGATCGACATCGTTTCGTTGAAGTACGCCGCGAGCGTGGTCGCGCCAGATTCCGCGTGATTGCCCACCGTGGTCGTGACATTCGATGGCGTCGAAATATAGACCGGATCGAGGAGCGAGAGAATCGGCAGGTTGTTGCGCGTGTAGGCCTGATTCGTATAGCTGTCGTGTCCCACCTCGATGCCCGCGAGCATCTCGTGCTTCAGGAAGCCCGTGGTGAACTTGTATTGCGCCATCGTATCGTTATAGATCGAGTGGTTCTCGATCACGCGGTCGTGGCTCGCAAGTTTGATGTACAGATCTTCGAGCGGCAGGTTCGTGAAATTGCCGTTCTTGAGCGCCGTGCTCGAAGAGAGCGGGCCCGTTAGCACCGCACCAGGCGCGGTCTCGCGCGCGTCGGTGAGCGAGTGCGAGAACTGCGTCTGGTTGGTGATCTTGAACTGGTCGTTGAAACGATGATCCACGCGCGCCTGAACGATCTGCACGTCCTGGATCGTGCGGTCGTCGGTGAGACCGTAGAACGTGCTCTTCGAAGGCGCGAACGGACGGCCGTTGATCGCCTGCACGCCGTAGTCCGGCATATCGTAGTTGTGCTGAATGAGCGCCGAGATCGTCACCTCGGTCGGCGTGCCGATGCCGAAGCGCAGTTCGGGCGCGAAGCCGTAGTCCTTGTTCTTCATCACGTCGCGCGTCGAGCCCATCGACTGACCGAACGCGTTGAGACGGAATGCAGCGTGATCGCCGATCGGACGGTTCACGTCGAGCGTCGCGCGATAGCGGTCGTCGGTGCCGATGGTGGTCGATACTTCGGTGAGCGGCTTGAGGTTCGCCTGCTTCGTGACCTGGTTGATCACGCCGCCCGTGGAGCCGCGGCCGAACAGCATCGACGACGGACCGTAGAGCACTTCGATCGATTCGAGGTCGAAGGTGTCGCGGTAGTACTGGTTGCGGTCGCGAAAGCCGTCGAGGTAAATGTCGTTTTGCGCCGTGAAACCGCGCAGGTTGATGTTGTTGCCGATCTGGCCGCCTTCCGCGCCGCCGATCGTGATGCCGGGCGCGTTGCGCAGCGCGTCCTGGAACGAGGTGGCGCCCTGCGACTGCATCACGGCCTTGTTGATCACCGTGACCGACTGCGGAATGTCACGCAGCGCCGTGGGCGTCTTCGCGCCAACGGTCGAGGTGTCGGCCTGGAAATCCTGAGCATCGCTTTTCCCCGACACAGAGATCGTGGGCAATGTGGCGTTGTTCGTGGCGCTTGCCGCCTGCGCGGTCTGGATCGTCTGATTGCTCTGCGCGGCGGCCGCCCCCGAAGCGGCAGTTGCAGCAGTTGCGACGACAGGCGCACTTTGCGCGAGTGCAGACGAAGCGAAAGGTACAGCAAAGGTCAGCGCGAGCGCACTCGCGAGCGGCGTCCGGTTCAACATGAGGTCCCTGTGCAAGGCATACGACCCGGCCGTGCGACGCGCGCAAACTGGCGCGGACGACGCGGGTGGATTGGCTGGCTGGGCCGCCCCGTAAGAACCGAGGGGAAACGACGCTAGGCTGGCTGGTGTTGTTGTTTGGCCGCGGAAGGCTCCGCGGTAATGAGAATCGATATCATTCCATATGTTTCATTCCCTTTCAATTGGTTTCGGTGTTTGTGCAACAGTTTGGTGGTGTGATCGGAAAGGCGCGTCATCGTTAAGGTAAATGTAATTTTCGCGATTCAAATCAAGCCGATGATCACTGGATTCATCTGATTAATTTTGCCTGGGGTGCGCCATTTAATTCGCATTTCGAATTAAATGGCGATGCCATGCACTACGCCGCTTGAGCGCATTCGCGCAATTGCTGCGCGAGTGCGCCAATCGCTTCGTCGAGCGTAGCGGTGCTGCGCCGAAGAATACCGATCGGCTCCACGCCCTGAGGGGCCGGCACGTCGATCTGCACGAGCACCCCAGCGTCGATGTCGCTCTGCGCGACCCGCTGCGGCACGATCCACACGGCGTCCGAACCTGCAACGATCAAGCGCGCCACAGAAGCCGATTGCGTTTCGATCGCGCCTTCCGGCAGAGCGAAACCATGCGTTTCGAAAAACGCCTCGGTGTGATGGCGCGGCGCGGTGCGCTCGCCCGCGATCACGAGCGGAAAGCCGAGCACGACACCGAGCGCGGGCGCACCGTTTTCGTTCGCAAGCGGATGCCCCGCACGCACGACGACGAGGAGCGACTCCGTGTAGAGATATTCGAACGACACGCCCTGCAACATCGCCGGCTCGGCCATTCGCCCCACCATCAGGTCGAGGTCGCCTGCCTTCACCGCACGCAGTAGCTCGGCATTCGAGTCGGTATGAACTTTCACGCCCACTTGCGGGCGCAACGCCTTGAAACGCAGGAGGGCTTTTGGCAGCAGCGCCGTTGCCACGGTTGGCAACGCGCCCAGGCGCACCGCTGGCGCTGCATGCGCGTCCTGCCGTGCGAGTGCGAGGGCCGATGCCTCGACGGCGCGCGTCGCGTCGAGCGCATAGCGCAGGAAGCGCTCGCCCTGCACTGTTAACGCCGCGCCGTTTCTGCCGCGTTCGACGAGACGCGCGCCCGCCCATTGCTCGAGTTCCACGAGCGTCTTCGAAACGGCTGGCTGGCTCAAATGCAAACGCGCCGCCGCGCGCGCGAGCGTGCGCTCCTGGGCAATCGCCACGAAACAGTTCAAATGCCGCAGGCGCAGCCTCGACGCGAGTTGCCGCTGAGCCTCGTCTGCCGCTTCGCGAGCGGCGTCTGCATCGATGTCGGCCTTCGCGCGCTGCGGGGATTCTTTATTTTCCATAATCTGAAGTTATGGAATTTTCGCGAATAAGTCAATTTACATAACCTCCCGTCAACCCTACATTGGCGCCATCGACATCAATCACCCGCAAACAAGGAGCAGGGAGACATGGCCACGATCGTTGGCGGCATCGCCGTTTCGCACACCCCGACCATCGGCTTCGCGCACGACGCGCACAAGGAGAAGGATCCGGCCTGGGCGCCGATCTTCGAGCGCTTCGAGCCAGTCAAGCGCTGGCTGCGCGAACGGCAGCCCGACGCCATCGTCTACGTCTACAACGACCACGTGACGTCGTTCTTCTTCGACCACTACTCGGCGTTCGCGCTCGGCATCGGCAACGAATACCAGGTCGCAGACGAAGGCGGCGGCGTGCGCGACCTGCCCGGCATTGGCGGACACGCGGCGCTCGCGCGGCATATCGGCACGAGCCTCATGAGCGACGAGTTCGACATGTCGTTCTTCCAGGACAAGCCGCTCGACCACGGTTTCTTCTCGCCGATGTCGGCGCTGCTCGAGCGCACGGAAACGGGCTGGCCGACGCGCGTGGTGCCGCTGCAGGTGGGCGTGCTGCAGTTCCCGATTCCCACCGCCCGCCGTTGCTTCAAACTCGGCCAGGCGCTGCGCCGCGCGATTGAGAGCTTCCCCGAGGACCTGCGCGTGGTGGTGATGGCTACCGGCGGCCTCTCGCACCAGGTGCACGGCGAACACGCCGGCTTCAACAACGTGGACTGGGACCACCGCTTCCTCGACGCCATCACGAACGACCCGGAAGCGCTCGCCGAAATGACGCACGCGGAGTACGCGCAACTGGGCGGGCTCGAAGGCGCCGAAGTCATCATGTGGCTGCTCATGCGCGGCGCGCTGAGCGGTAACGTGAAGAAAGTGCACAGCGGCTACTACCTACCCTCGATGACGGGCATCGGCACACTCGTGCTCGAAAACTCGGCGATGGCGCCAGCGGGTGAGGCGCAGGCGCGGCACCGCCAGCACATGGCGCGGCAACTGGCGGGGGCGGAAAAGCTTACGGGCACGTATCCGTTCGGGCTCGAATCAAGCGTGAAGGCGTACCGGCTGAACAAGTATCTGCACGCGATGATCGACGAGGGGCATCGGCGCGCGTTTCTTGCGAACCCGGAGCGCTCGTTTGCCGAGGCCGGCCTGACCGAAGAGGAAAAGGATCTCGTGCGCCGGCGCGACTGGCGCGGGCTGATTCACTATGGCGTGATCTTCTTCATGCTCGAAAAGCTTGGCGCAGTCGTTGGGACTTCGAACCTTCACATCTACGCGGCCATGCGTGGGGAGACGCTCGAAGATTTCCTCAAGACGCGCAATACGCGGGTACTCTACTCGGTGGCGGGCGATGCGCAGGCCGCCGAGGAATGGCAGGAAGGGGAAGCGGAGTCTGCGTAAGTTGGCGGCCGCTCGGGTGCGGCCGCCGCGCTAATACGCGAACCTGCAATCAATCAAGCGCCCGATCATTCGGATGCGCAAACAGCTCCCGATTCTCATTGGACAACGGATAGTTCAGGTTCATCCCCTTGGGCGGAACAGGCTGCGTAAACCACTTCGTGTACAGCCGTTGCGCTTCACCCGAAGTTTGCATGCGAGCGATCACGCGATCGGCCAACTTCTTGAAGACGGGGTCGTCTTTGCGCACCATGCAGCCATAAACCTCGGAGAGCGGTGGCGTGCCAGTGATCACGTAGTCCTGCGGGTTCGCCTCCTTGGCCCGCGCGCCGTACAACAGCGGCTCGTCCATGACGAATGCGACCGCACGTCCGGTCTTCACGTTGAGAAATGACTCCGCGTGGTCTTTAGCCGCGATGAGTTGCATGCCCATCTTCTTGTCGTTGTTCATCTCGCGCAGCAGCCTGTCCTCCGACGTTCCCGCCGTGGTCACAACGGTCTTGCCTGCGAGATCGGGAAAGTCCTTGATCCCGGAATCCTTCTTCGCAATCAGGCGCACGCCGTACTGAAAGAAGCTGTTCGTGAACGCAACCTGGTTGTCGCGATCCCTGGTGTGCGTGGTCGAACCGCACTCGATATCGATCGTGCCGTTCTGGACCAGCGTAATGCGGTTCTGCGAAGTGATCGGAATTTCCTTGACCGTGAGCTTGTCGAGCTTAAGTTCCTTTTTCACCTCGTCGACGATCTCCAGCGCGATATCCTGGGCGTAGCCGATCGTGCGCTGCTGGCTGTCGTAGTAGGAGAACGGCACCGACGATTCCCGTACGCCCAGGGAAATCACACCTGTATCGCGGATTTTTTTCAGGGTTGCGCTCGTGGCATCTTGCGCCTGAACCGGCGCGAGATACGTGCATCCCATGACGACTGCCGCGAGCGTTGCAACTTTTTTCATTAAGTCTCCTCCAGATGGTCGGGCGGCGCTTCGTGCGCCGCACTCGAGTATTCATGCCTCGAAGCGAGGTGGCAATTGAAATCGGTTGCGTCGATATAACTCAAGGTTAAGTCGCTACTGAAGGAGCGCCGTTCGAAGCGCCGCCAGCTCGTCATTCATGCAACTACGCAGCTGAGCGCTACTGGAACGCTCGGCGCGAAGCTGCGCGTCGAGCGCAAGCACGATCTTGCCGAGGGCGTCGATACTGTCGAGCAGCGGGTCGGGGTCATGCCTCGCTTCGTCGGTCTGAATGGATTCGGGTTGTGGTTTCGGGACGGAGTGCGGTTGAGGATTCGGCTCAACTGACGGCTCGGGCGTCACATCCAGCGCTGCGTTGTCCGCTTCGAAATCGAAAAGCGACTTGAAAAGCATGGGGAGTTTCATTGCGAGGACCAGCGGGCAAGGGGACCAGGGGCGGCTATCTTCGCATCGGCTCGAAATCGCTCATCCCGAAAACTGGTGCAGCGATCGAGGCCGGTCATGGCTCACTGAGCTAGTGCTAAAGAGTAGTGAATTGGCGCGCGCTGTTTCGGGCTTTACATAGATGCACGGCCGAGTTATCGATGGGTGACGCGTCAGGACAGGCAATTCAGCTCTCGTGATTTTCTTTGCGTCTTGTATCACACCAACTTTTCATAGGACACCAATGTCCACGTCTCCGCCCGCGTATGCAAGGGCCTGCCCAGCAGCGCATCCACGAACGGTATCCCTCTGCTCCCTAGAAAGGAAAGGTGGGGCATGACCTCGCCCTTGCGGATGTAGCAGGTTGCTTCCGGTGTGGCTAACGCAATATGGGGAATGGACCACATGCCGTCCTGCGGGCAAACCTCGCCCGTGCACGCTTCAGTACCCAGCGGCACGCGTTCAGCCTGCGCGCTTTTGGCTGGCGCGAGCGGCAGGCCCGTCGCGGGATCGAGGTTCTTCTCGCGGGCCAGTCTTGCGACGAGCGATTCGGCAGGCTTCGGCGGCGGCGTGGCGGCGTCTTGTTCCTTCTGCCACTGGAACGTGCCGTCCCACGGCGGCAGCTTCGCGGGAGGCAGCGGCACGATCTGGTCGATGTCCGGCACCTTGGGATTCAGGCCGTCGTTGGCACGCAAAAAAAGCAAGATGGTTCTGTATCGTTTGGACCGCTCCGCGTCTAGCGCCAAGCCTAAGTAGTAAAGTTCGTTTGAAGGCTTCGCAATAAAGCTATTCCATAGGCCAAACGCTGATTGAGTGCTTCCGTTCTTCACACCCAATTGGAATGCTCCAACTGCGCTTCGAAATTCCCCCTTATCCTTAAAGTCCATACCGAGGTCTACTGCGGCTGCCCCACTTCCCTGGCTGGCGGCGCACTGGCGCATCTGCATTGCAATCTCCGGTGCCCTGTCTGCTGGTGCAAGCAACTCAGCAACATAGGCTTGGGCTTCGGGACTACCAAGGTCCGCCGCCTTGCGTATAAAAACCAGCGCCTTCTTCCCGTCCTTGACCACACCATAGCCAAGTTCGAGGTAGTGGCCCATGTCGTAATAACCACCAGGAACACCAGCCGTGATCAACTGCTCGGCAAGGTCGATGGTTTCACGAGGCGCATCGGGGGAGGAAGCCAGGCCCGTGGACACCAGCAGTTGCAGATTGTTGTTGGCCTTGTAGTGACCGTGCGCGGCGGCGATCCGGTAATAGCGGGCAGCGGTATTGAAGTCCTTTGGACCGGGCTTCTTTTCGACGAACAATCCGTACTGGAAAAGCACATCGGCCTGCGGGTCGAGCATCGGCAAGTGATCCGCTTCGTGGGTGCAGGTAAATGCGAGCCTCGAGTGTGCAGCATTCATGTCGGCCTGGGTTGGCACACCATTCTCCTTGTTTGAGCACGCGCAGAGCAGCCCTGCCAGCACCAGCGTAATAATCAGTGTTCTCACGCTTCAGTCCATGCGCATCCGTTTCGTCGTCATGCTGTTGAAACGAATCAGCGATGCGTAGGGTGATTTTTCCTTGTTGGTTTGACGCGTCCTGTTCTCATTCAAAATATATGACCACGCGTCATAGGCATCAGCCGGATCATCCTGCGCTCCCTGTCCGTTCGTGTGAATATCCCAAAGCTGCCTGCGCAACGGCTGCGTCACGTCCATCCGCTCGTGACAGATGTTCAGTTCGCTGTCCACTTCCATGCTGCGCCGGTTGACGTTGGCCGAACCGTGCGTGAGGAACACATCGTCAATCACCATGATCTTGCTGTGCACGTAGACCGGCATCCACTTGCTACCGGGCGGCGAGTCCTTTGCGACCAGCGTGCAGACAAGCGTTTTCAGGCCAGGCGTCTCGGGGGCTGGGATATCCTCATCCTTCATGTCGCGCAGTTTGGCCTTCTGCTGGTTCACCGAATCGATATCCATGAGCGCGTCATGAGTCTGCGTGCCAGGCTTGGCCTGCAATATGGCATTTATGGCAGCGTTGTTCTGTGCGGAAAGCGCATCCTGCTGTTCCTGCCTATAGACGTTCGGCATCTGCTGCGCCCGCCCGAGACTGTTGAGCATGTCGTAGGTCGTCCCCTGTCCCTTGTCTAGCGCGTCGTCGTCGGAATTCGTCACCACAAACAGATAGACCGGCTTCGCCAGATCACGCCCCCACGAAATCTGCGCCTTGACGGCGTCCTTGATCTTTTCGGCAAGCTGGGGCCAGCGGAAATATTGGTTCTCGATATAGATGAACTTCGTCGCGTTATTGACCGCCTGGAGGTAAAGGGACTCGATATTGCGCACACCTTCCTGTGACTGCGTGCGGTTGATCTGCGCCATCACGGGCGTGCCGAATTCCTTGCGCGGCTTCAGTTGTTGCTCCAGCCCCTTGCGCTTCGAGAGCAGATCTTCCTTCGCATCCCGCTTCCAGGCCCGGCAGAAGTTCACGTTCAGATGTTCGAGGATCGGCCCCGTCACGATGGCCGACATGTCCTGCCGTGGCGTCGCGCCGTTGCGCCCCCGGTTCGGCGCGTACTTGACGCAGCTGTGCGCGTCATCGTCCCAGTAGGCGTCGAGCGTGTTGTGCCCCATCACGAAACCGACCGCCACTTCCGGCTTTTCGTAGTCGATCAGCACCATCTTCTGGTGATGCGAAGGCTCAGTCGTGTAGGCAACGTTGGCTGCCGACCAGCTCGGGCCGGAACCGAGCCGACGTATCAGAGTTTCGCGATCCTTGATTTCGTTACGATCCTGCCAGGAAAAATCGCGCGTGACCAGTTCGATACCAATATCTCTCAGCGGTGTTGTATCAAACGAAGGACCGCGGTTCGGTGGAAGCGTCCCCTGCGCACGAAGCTGCGCGTCCATCTGCTCAAGCTCGGCCTTGATTCGCTGGGCGCGCGCTATTCGAGCCGGGTCTGTGACGCTGCTTGCTGGTTGGCGGGCACGCCAGTACCAGTTCCAGTCATACGCCCGCTGGTCTTTGTCCTCGTTCTGCGACACCAGCCTGGTCAGGTCGTACATCGGCATCGACGGTTCATTGAATTGAGCCACCATTAGCGTGTCGAGCCAGCACAGGATGCGGACCTTGCGGCCTTCCCTGGCCTTCTTGATGAGCAGATCGCCAATGCGAAGCGACTGGCCATCGCGGATGAAGTACATCGACGGCTGGAAACCCCAGCAGATGTAATCGATGGTCGTGGTCGCCTTGTCAATCGCATCGTAGAGTGCGCCAAATGTCTTCAGTCCGTTGACCAGCGGCGCATATGTGGCCGTGCGGGGCGGATACTCGGATGGCCCCTCCGGCGCAAAATCGACAAACCAGGGCAGGCAGATGTCAGCACCCTGCCTCTCATCAAGCGCAATGGGAACGACGATGTTCGACGGATTAGCCATGCTTATTCTCCTGATTCCTGGGCGGATTCATCGTCCAACCAACCCCTGTAGTCCTGACGATGTGTAGCCCGGTCAGCGATGGGCGAAATATCTGAGTCCTTGACGTTCTCGTGAAACTGAAAACCGCAGTTATTGAAACTGGCGGACTCGTGTTGTACGCATCCGCCCATTTCAACTTCCGGAAAAGGGAAAATAGGGGACTTCTGGCGTGGCGCAGCCATACCAAAATTCCCCAATTTGATTCACGGCAAAGATGTCACGAAATCATCGACTCAGCATCGGCAAGCAACTCGTTTCAATTCGCATATCGAAATAATGCGGTAAGACCGGGATATTCCGCGGCCGCCCGGTTCACCAGCTCGGTGATCCGTACAACGGATGTGGTCGCGCAGGCTTTTGGCGCATTCGCGTTGCCCCGAGATCGGAATGAGCCGTGCTGCTGCCTCGACCAGCCATACGCAGCCGTACCGCACGGAAAAGGAAATGAAAATTGCATGGCATCCGCGCCGGCCCAGAAGGCAAGCCCCCACCCGAGTCCCCTGGCAACCCAAACGTTCCGCGCGCCATGACTTGTCCACAAATTTTGTTGGCAGCCCTGTGCGTAACCCTTGGAAGACCGCATCAAGTCCTTGATGCGTTTCGGTTAACTCGCGGCGTTCCCGATCGCGGCAACGCAGCCTCAAACGGCCTCGAAACCCACCCGAGTTCTCCACAGATTTTGTTGGCAGCCCTGTGCACAACTTCTGGACAGCGAAGCTAAGCCCTTGATCACAAACGTCAATGCCTCACACGACAGAGAAGTTGCACGTTTTGAAGGCACTGGACTTGTCCACAGTTAACGGGGAAAAGTCTGTGCATATACCCCCCAACATCCGTGCCAATCCATTGATAGCACAACGGATTTTCTCGCTGCGCGCCTATCGCCTCGCGCGCCCCTAAAGCGCGCATATCCCTAAAGTTTGTAAGGGAAATGCCGTTATGCCTCGCTGTGTTGTTGGGTCTCAAGCGGCCCCATCGAAGGAATCTCATGCGCAACAATCAACCCGTCACGCAACAGGAATTCGACTATCCCGCTTCGCAGATGCTCGTCTCGGCCACTGACCTCAAGGGCCGCATTCAGTACTGCAATCCTGCGTTCGTCGCGGTGTCCGGCTTTACGAAAGAAGAACTGATCGGCAACGCGCATAACATCATTCGGCATCCCGACATGCCGGCTGAAGCGTTCGCTGACCTATGGGAGACCGTCCGTGAAGGTCGCCCCTGGACCGCGATCGTGAAGAACCGCCGCAAGTCCGGCGACCACTACTGGGTGCGCGCGAACGTCACGCCCGTCTCCGAGCAAGGCTCGGTGGTCGGCTATCTGAGCGTGCGCATAAAGCCCACGCGCGAGGAAGTCCGCACGGCTGAAGCCTTCTACGCGCAAATGCGCGAGGGCCGTCTGCAAGGCGTGCGGCTGCGCCACGGCTCCGTGGTGCGCACGGGCCTCGTGGGCGCGCTGCAGTCGCTGCTGCGTGTGCCTATCGCCACGCGCATCGCGTTCGGCTATGGCGCCGTGCCGGCCGTGTTCGCCGCAGCCGGCTTAGCCGCCTGGCAAGGTCTGCCGCCGCTGCCCTTCTGGGGCGCGTTCGGCACGGCCTGCGTTTGCGCGCTCGGCGCCTGGCGACTCACCACGCGCCACCTCGGCGCGCCGCTCGCACAAATGACCACGGCCTCCACGCGCATGGCCGCGGGCGACCTCACGGCCACGCTCGCGGTCGCCACGAACGACGATCTCGGCGACGTGCTCCAGGCGCTCAACCAGTTGCAGGCCAATCTCACCGCGATCGTGTTCGACGTGCGCTCGCAGATCGACGGCATGCTCGACGCCGCGCACGAGATCTCAAGCGGCAATCTCGATCTCTCGCGCCGCACTGAAATGCAGGCCGCCTCCCTCGAAGAAACCGCGGCTACGATGGATCAACTCACGACCACCGTGCAGGCCAACGCCGAAGCGAGCGCCCGCGCACTCGATCTTGCGCGCGACGCGCAGTCCGCCGCCGCCGAGGGCGGCTCGATCGCGGCGCAGATGGAACGCACGATGACGGGTATCACCGACGCGTCGCGCCGCATCAGCGACATCACTGGCGTGATCGACGGCATCGCTTTCCAGACCAATATCCTCGCGCTCAACGCCGCCGTCGAAGCCGCGCGCGCGGGCGAGGCGGGCCGTTCGTTCGCCGTGGTGGCGGGCGAGGTGCGCATGCTCGCGCAGCGCTGCGCGGCGTCGGCGAGAGAGATCAAGCAGGTCGTGGACGCCAGCGTGAACGAGATCGCCGAGGGCACGCGACTCGTCGGCAACACGACTGCGCAGATGCGCTCGATCGACGAAGCCGTGAGCCGCGTCTCGTCGATCATCACCGAGGTCGCGAACGCGAGCGGCGAGCAGGCCGAGGGCATCCGGCAGGTCAATCAGGCGGTGGCGCACCTGGACAGCGCCACACAGCAGAACGCCGCGCTCGTCGAGCAGGCCGCCGCCACGGCGCAGCGGCTCGCCGAACAGGCCGACGTGCTCGACGAAGCCGTGCGCCTGTTCACCGTGGCGGGCGCTGAGGCGTCAAAGCGCTCGAAGCCCGCTCGCCCCCCGGCGCGCCGCGAGAGCGTCAATATTGCCGAAGCGGTCGAGGACATCGCGGCATGACGGCCGGCGCGCACGCTGCGCCGCAAGCGCACCCGATCCACTTCGCCTTATTGGTCTGAGAGATCGGCGTTAGTCCCATCTCGACAGTGCGGAGCCCGGGCTGCACCATGCAAACCGTCAGCAGGCCGTACCACGGTTTGCTGATCCGAGTAACAACGGCGTTTCAACGGCTCACCCGGCCTGCCCGGATGAGCCGTTTTTTCTGCTGCATACGCCTCTCGCCTGGCATCGCTTTGCTTCGCAACCATGACAGCGGCGCAACGCGCAACGCATTTCGCATAGCCCGTTGCAGGGCGCGCAAAAACGGGCGGCGTCGCGGCGAGTCGCGTTAAACTGGCTGGCCAGGGTCGCGGCACAGCGATCTCGCTGTGTGTGTCGGCGCTCACTTGCATAAACACGCCGTGCAGCCGACCCCGTACAATGGCTCGACCACCCAACGCACGAGGACAACATCAATGCGCACGACCGGGTCTTCCGGAAACATGACCCTGCTCACCGAGCATGACGACGCGACCGGACGCGAACTGCGTTCACTGCGCCTCGAATCGGCGGCCGACGGCAAAAGCCTCTTGCTGGTCGAAGTCGACGAGCGCAAGCCGGGCATCCATCGCGAAGTGCGTTACGAAATCACGCCGGCCGAGCTAATCGCGGCAATTCGCGCGCAAGGCGCCGAGTTGCCCGGGGAATCACACACGCGCTAAGCGCACGGAAAGAGGCGTCACGAACGCGGCACGCAAAGTCTCGTGTGCCGCGTTCTGTCGCTTTGCGCTCATCTCGCGTTCATCGCGTCTACCGCTTTTCAATCCGGCGCTTTTTTCACATGCCTGCCGCACTCGGCAGGCATTCTCACGTGCGTGCAGGGGGGTCGCTTGCACGCCTACGAAATGCGTCCATAATCTTTACGTTACCCTCCTATCTTTCCCGTTCCTCGCTTAATCGCGCAACGGAAGTAAGCCGATGCTACATGACCTCATCGCGCAATACGGGCCTGCGCTGGTGTTCATTAATGTGCTCGCCGGATCGCTAGGGCTGCCCGTGCCCGCGATGCCCGCGCTCGTGTTGTTCGGCGCGATGGCGGCCATGCATCCCGGATCGATCGGCCAGCAGGTCGCGCCGGTGCTCGGGCTCTCCATCTTCGCCATGCTGATCGGCGACAGCGTGTGGTTCATGGCCGGGCGCCTCTACGGCGGCAACACGCTCAAGACGCTCTGCAAGCTCTCGCTCTCGCGCGACACCTGCGTGAAAAAAACCGAGCGCTTTTTCGGCCGTTGGGGCGTGCGCGTGCTCGCCATCGCCAAGTTCGTGCCAGGGTTATCGCTCGTTTCCGTGCCGTTGGCGGGCGCGATGGGCGTGCCCTACCGCCAGTTCGTCGGCTTCGACGGCATCGGCGCGGCCTTGTGGTCCGGCACCGGCCTGCTCATCGGCGTGATGTTCGCACCTCAGATCGACATGATGCTCGCCGGCGCAAGCCGCCTTGGGCGCTTTGCCGCCGTCGTGGTGGTCGTGCTGCTGATGCTCTACGCGACCTACCGCTGGCAGCGCCGTCGCCAGCTCATCAAAAAGCTCGCGAGCGCACGCATCACGGTGGAGGACCTCTACCGCGCGATGGGCGCCAAGCCGCCGCCGGTGGTGTTCGACATTCGTTCAGAAGAAAAGCGCAAGCTCGATCCGTACATCATTCCGGGCGCGTTATTCGCCGACGAGCGCAAGCTCGAAGAGATCGTCGGCAAATATCCGAACGACCAGAAGCTCGTGATCTATTGCTCGTGCCCCAATGAAATTTCCGCGGCCTGGATGGCGAAGAAGCTCGTCGAGGCTGGCTTTACCGATGTGGTGCCGCTCCTCGGCGGCCTCGATGCGTGGCGCGACGCCGGCCGCGCGCTCGAGTCGCTCCAGCTGATGGCCCACGCCGAAGTCCCGGTCAACATCACGCCTAAAGCTGTCTGATCCGGGCGGCCCGCTCCCGAGCCGCCCGCACGAGGAGAACCGCCAGATGGGCACGATCACCGAAGCCGAGGTTCCGGAATCCGCGGACCTTCCTTCCGCGAGCCGCCACTCCGACACGCAGCCGCAACCCGCCGAAGCGCCGTTCTCGACGCTCTCCACGCGGCGCCACCAGATGTTCCCCGAACTCTCCGACGACGAAATCGCGCGCCTTGCGCGCTTCGGCGAGCAGCAGCACTGGGCGGCGGGCGAACTGCTCTTTCGCACGGGCGAAACCGGTCCCGGCATGTTCGTGCTGCTCTCCGGTTCGGTCAAAGTGTTCCAGCGCGACGGGCTGGGCCGCGAGCGGCTCATCGTCGAGCATGGGCGCGGGCATTTCCTCGCCGAAGTGGGCCAGCTTTCGGGCGGCCCGGCGCTCGTGGACGGGCTGGCGCTCGAACCCGTCGATGCGATCCTGATTCCGCCCGAGCAACTGCGCGCGGCCATCGTCGCCGAAGCCGAACTCGGCGAGCGCATCGTGCGCGCGCTGATCCTGCGCCGCGTCTCGCTCATCGAAAAGGGCGCGGGTGGCCCGATTCTCGTGGGCAAGCACAACGATCCCGCACTCGTTTCGCTGCAGGGCTTCCTCTCGCGCAACGGCCATCCGTATTCGGTGCTCGACGAGCGCGATGAAAGCATGCTCTGCGTAGTCGAGCGTTTCGCCGCGCGCTGCGAGGACCTGCCGCTCGTCATCTGCCCCGATGGCACGGTGCTGCGCCATCCCAGCGCGCCCGAACTGGCCACGTGTCTCGGCATCCTGCCCGAGCTCGATGGCAAGCGCGTCTACGACGTCTGCGTGGTGGGCGCGGGCCCGGCCGGTCTCGCCACCGCTGTGTACGCCGCCTCCGAGGGCCTTTCGGTGATCGTGCTCGATTCGCGCGCGCCGGGCGGCCAGGCGGGCGCAAGCTCGCGCATCGAAAACTACCTCGGCTTTCCCACCGGCATCTCGGGCCAGGCGCTCGCGGGCCGCGCGTTCGTGCAGGCGCAGAAGTTCGGCGCGCACGTGGCCATTCCGGTCACGGTGCGCAAGCTGTTCTGCGATGAAGAACCGCGCCGGCTCGAAACCTGCAGCGGCGATGTGCGCGCGCATACCGTGGTGATCGCGAGCGGCGCGGTGTACCGCAAGCCCGCGATCGACGGCATCGATCGCTATACGGGGCGCGGGATCTATTACTGGGCCTCGCCGGTCGAGGCCAAGCTCTGCAAGCACGAGAACGTCGTGCTCGTGGGCGGCGGCAATTCGGCGGGCCAGGCGATCGTCTACCTCTCCACGCACGCGCGCCAGATCGACGTGCTGATCCGCAAGACCGGATTCGAATCGACGATGTCGCGCTATCTGATCGACCGGATTGCCTCGCTCGCGAACGTGCGGGTGCACGGGCGCAGCGAGATCGGTGGCCTGGGCGAAGACGGTTCCGGTCTCGCGTCGGTGCGTCTGAAGACGCCGTGCCCGGAAGGCATCGACCATTTCGATTCGCGCCACCTGTTCCTGTTCACGGGCGCCGACCCGAATACGGGCTGGCTGCGCGCGTGCGGCGTGAAGCTCGACCCGCACGGCTTCGTGCTGACCGGCGACAACGAGTCGTGCAGCCTTGCGACTTCGGTGGAAGGCGTCTACGCGATCGGCGACGCGCGCGCGGGCTCGACCAAGCGCGTGGCCGCGGCGGTGGGCGAAGGCGCGGCCGTGGTCGCGCAGATCCATCAACGGCTCGCCGCGCTGCGGCCGGTGATGGTGGTTGCGGGCGTCCATGCGTGAGCGCGGTGCGGACGCGGCCGATGCGCCCACGGTTGCCGAAGCCAGTTCCTCGCTAATTCTGCCGCTCGCGGCGGCCCGCACGCTGCACCTCGCGGCGCAAGGGCTGCTCGCGCCGCCACGCCGCAAGGCCACACAGGACGACGTGCTCGACGCCATCCGCCGCATGGCGCAGTTGCAGATCGACACGATCCATGTGGTCGCGCGCAGTCCTTATTTCGTGCTGTTCAGCCGTATTGGCGCGTTCGAGCCGGCCTGGCTCGACGCGCATCTCGCACAAGGGCGCCTGTTCGAGTACTGGGCGCACGAGGCGTGCTTCCTGCCGATCGAGGACTATGGGCTGCTGCGCCACCGCATGCTCGATCCTTCAGGCATGGGCTGGAAATACGCGGCCGAGTGGCACGACCAATACCGCGACGAAATTGATGCGCTGCTCGAGCGCATTCGTACCGAGGGCGCCGTGCGTTCCGCCGACTTCGCGCGCGCCGAGGGCGACAAGGGCAGCGGATGGTGGGACTGGAAGCCGGAAAAGCGGCATCTGGAAGTGCTGTTCGCAACCGGCGCGCTGATGGTGGCCCAGCGGCACAACTTCCAGCGTGTGTACGACGTGGCCGAGCGCGTGTTGCCGCACTGGAACGACGCGCGCGATCTGCCGCCGCGGGCCGACGCGGAACGCGAGCTGGTCTTGCGGTCCTGCCGCGCGCTCGGCGTGATCCGTGCGGACTGGGCCGCCGACTACTTCCGCCTGCCGCGTCGCCCGTATGCCGATGCCCTGCATGCGCTCGCCGACGCGGGCGAGTTGCTGCCGGTGCGCGTGGAAGGCTGGAAACACGACGCGTTCGTGCATCGCGAGCACGCGCCGCTCATCGACGATGCGGCGAGCGGTAAGCTCGCCTCCACGGTCACGACCCTGCTCTCGCCCTTCGACCCGGTGGTGTGGGACCGCAAGCGCGCACTGGCGCTATTCGATTTCGACTACGCCATGGAATGCTATGTGCCGGCTGCGAAGCGCAAGTACGGTTACTTCGTACTGCCGATCTTGAATCGCGGGCGGCTCATCGGGCGTATCGACGCCAAGGCGCATCGGGCGCAACAGGTGTTCGAGGTGAAGTCGCTGCATCTGGAGCCCGGCGTGCGCACGAGTGGCCGTCTGGTGGCCGACTTGCGCCGGGCGCTGCAGCGTTGCGCGGACTGGCACGGCACGCCGGAACTACGCATCGGCGCCGCGCCGGACGGCCTTGCGGCCGCCCTGCTGGCTGAGTGAGCGTGCGGCTACCGGGTTGGCAAAAGCGGGTTGGCAAACGCGCAGCCGCACACGTTGAGAATGATTAGTGCTCCAGCTTGGCGCGCAGCTCGCGCGCGGCCTCGAGCAATCCTTCGTAGCCCGAACGCGCGTGCTGTGGCAGGTCGGGGTCGCCCACCAGCGCGCCCAGCGTTTCAACGAGACTGAAGACGAGGCCCTTGGCCGCGCCCGCCGCGATCTTGCCGGATTTCACGCCTTCGTCAACGTGACTGAAGGCGGCGTTCAGACTCTCCAGATCCGGTTGCGATGAACCGGCGCCAGGCTTTTGAGCGTCCTGCTTTTGCGTGTCGTCGCTCGTCATGATGAAATCGATCTCCCTTGGTGAGCCGTAGTCAAAAGAATCCCGCACTTTTTAATGTTATATACCCATCGGGTGCGGGCGTCTATTCGAGGCCCGGCAGCGCAAGGGTCAACGCAAAGCGCGCTCCCGAATCTTCTCACCTTTGCCGCCCGCGCGCCGAGTCCTCGGGCGCGACGGCTTGTCGCCGTGTCGCGTGTGGCGGCAAGAAAATGCCTTGAAATCAGGGCTAATGTGGTTTTTGCACGATGGATTGGCGGGTGCCCCGCCTCGCTTCACATGATCGCTGATGGCGCGCACCCGCCCCTCCTGAAAACACTCACCTTTGTGCGTCGAAGCGTGGGTTCACGCGGCTTCGAGTGCGGCTGCCGGCCGGTTCTCGCTCACCGCATCACAGGCTAGCGATGCATTTCGCCCTTGTTTTCAAGGCATTTTTTCACGCGGCTGCTCAACCCATGTGCTCACGCAATTTCGTGTGAGGTGCGTGAACAAGCGCAAACCTGCTCACTCCCGAAAAGCCTCACCTATCGCGTGAACAGCCATGTGGGCGCCGAAGCGAAGCCTGAACGATGCCGCGCGATGCGGTATCGTATGTGGATGTCTGCAGATGCCAATGCGAGGAATCACACGATGAGCTACGCAACGAACGCGCCCGCCCGCAAGGAAATCGACTCGCTCAACGGGGCCGCCGTCGTCGAATTCGGCACCGACTGGTGCGGCTATTGCCAGGGCGCGCAACCCCTGATTGGCGCAGCGTTCGAGCGCAATCCGCAGGTGCGCCGCCTGAAAGTGGAAGATGGGCCGGGCCGCGCGCTAGGCCGCTCGTTTCGCGTGAAGCTCTGGCCAACGCTCATCTTCCTGCGCGACGGCGTGGAGGTCGCGCGCGTGGTGCGTCCGCAAAACGCCACCGAACTCGACGAGGCGTTCGCTTCGCTCGCATAGTCTCGCCGGGCCCTCATACGCGGTCCGAACTATCCGCGCGGACCGCTCCCGAAAAACCTCACCTTTCCTCGCCAACCCGCCTGATTGCCCTCGCCGCGCTCACTCCTCGAGCCCGGCGAGCAGATCGTCGATCGCGCGATACACGCGCTCGACCACCTCCGGTCCTACCTCCGCTTCAAGCGCCTTGTAGCGCGCCTCCAGTTCCTTCGAAATCGCTTTCACGAGCTGATGGCTTTTCTTCGTGAGCGAGACGAGCACGCGCCGCTGGTCGTCGGCGAAACGCTCCTTCGTCACGAGGCCGAGCGCCTCCATGCGCGCGAGCACGCCCGCCATGCTCGGGCTGGATATCGTGCACAGGTCGGAAATCTGCCGCGGTTCGAGCGGCCCGCTTTCGTTGAGCGCGCGTATCACGCGCCACTGCTGCTCGGTGAGGCCGTGCGACGTGATGAGCGGGCGAAAGCGCTCCATCATCTTTTCGCGCGCGCGCAGCAGCAGCATGGGCAGGTTGCGGTGCGCAACGCGAGTGGTCGGACGTGAAGTATCGGACATGGCGGTTTCAGCTAAACGAGGAACGGGGCGCACCAAGGGAACTGAGTGTCCCAGGGGAAACCCGAAAAATTCTCATCGACGATTGACGACGGATGATAGCAAGCGCACTATCACTCACATATTAGTGTTTCCGTGAAGCCAATCCAAGCCATGTTTTCTGTTGCCGATCATCTGCTGCACGTCGAGGGCGAGGCGTTGCCGCGCGACGTAAGCGCCGCTGCCGTGCGCTCGCTGCTCGCCGCGGGCGCGCGCTGCCGGGCGCCCGTGAGCGGCGCGGTCTACGGCACGCTGCTCAACGACCGCCACGCGCTCGAAGCGCTGGGCGACGCCGTGAACGCGCCCCCTTATAAGGCGCCGCCCCGCGCGCCCATCCTGTATCTGAAGCCCCGCAATACGCACGCCGGGCATCGCGCGCGCGTGGTCGTCCCCGGGAGCGACGGCGTGCAAGTGGGTGCGTCGCTCGGCATCGTGATTGGACGCGCCGCCACACGCGTCGCCGTGCATGAAGCGTTCGATTACATCGCGGGCTATACGCTCGTGGCCGATCTGAGCGTGCCGCACGCGAGCGTCTATCGTCCCTCGGTGCGGTTTCGCGCGCGCGACAACTTCTGCGTGATCGGCCCCGCTGTGGTCGCGCGCCGACATGTGACCGATCCCGATCAGCTTGCGATCGCCGTGAACGTAGAAGGCGGTGAGGCCTTCAATGCGACAACGGCCACGAACGTTCGCGGCGTCGCCCGATTACTCGCCGATGTCACCGACTTCATGACGCTCGCCCCCGGCGACGTTGTCACGCTCGGCGTGCCACATGGCGCACCCGTGGTTCAAGCCGGTGCGCGCGCAACCATCGCCATTGGAGACTGGGCACCGCTCGAAATCGAATTCGTCGCGGCAGCCGTGGCGCAGGGAGAACAAGCATGATGCGCGCACGCGTTGCCTATGCAGGCGCGATACACCAAGCCACGCCCGAAGGCAGCCGCGTGCGGCTCGCCGACGGCCGCGTGTGCGAGGAGCATGAACTCGTGTGGCTCGCGCCGTTCGAGACCGGCACGATCTTCGCACTCGGACTCAATTACGCCGAGCACGCCAAAGAACTGCAGTTCTCGAAGCAGGAGGAACCACTCGTGTTCCTCAAGGGGCCGGGCAGCGTGATCGGCCATCGCGGCACCACGCGCCGCCCCGCCGATGTCACGTTCATGCACTACGAGTGCGAGCTTGCCGTCGTGATCGGCCGCACCGCGCAGAACGTGAAACGCGAGGACGCCATGCAGTACGTGGCCGGCTACACGATCGCGAACGACTACGCGATCCGCGACTATCTTGAGAATTACTACCGCCCGAACCTGCGCGTGAAGAACCGCGACGGCGGCACCGTGCTTGGGCCCTGGTTCGTCGATGCGGCCGACGTCGCCGACGTCAACGCGCTCGGTCTGCGCACTTACGTGAACGGCGAACTCAAGCAGAACGGCAACACGCGCGATTTCGTCACCGGCATCGCGGAACTCATCGAGTATTTGAGCGGTTTCATGACGCTCGCCCCCGGCGACGTCATTTTGACCGGCACGCCCGAAGGCGTCGTCAACGTGAATGCGGGCGACGAAGTGGTGTGCGAGATCGACGGCCTGGGCCGTCTGGTCAATACCATCGCGAGCGATGCCGACTACGGGCGCTGAAACCGGCCACGAATCGAACTCAGGATAAGTTAGACATGCGAATCGAACATCTCATCAACGGCCGCGCGCATACGGGGCGCGACTATTTCGAAACCGTGAATCCGGCGAACCAGGCCGTGCTCGCGGAAGTCGCGCGCGGCGGCGCAGAGGAAGTCGACCTCGCGGTGCGCGCCGCAAAAGACGCATTTCCCGCGTGGGCCGCGAAGCCCGCCGCTGAGCGTGCGAAGGCCATTCGCAAGCTCGGCGAGCTGATCGCGAAGAACGTGCCGGAGATCGCGCAGACAGAAACGAATGACACGGGCCAGACCATATCGCAAACGGGCAAGCAGCTGGTCCCGCGCGCAGCCGACAACTTCAGCTACTTCGCCGAAGTCTGTACCGCCGTGGATGGCCACACGTACCCCACGTCTACGCACTTGAACTACACGCTGTTTCATCCCGTGGGCGTGTGCGCGCTCATCTCGCCCTGGAACGTGCCGTTCATGACCGCCACGTGGAAGGTCGCGCCCTGCCTCGCGTTCGGCAACACCGCCGTGCTGAAGATGAGCGAGCTATCGCCGCTCACGGCCTCGCTGCTCGGCCAGCTCGCGCTCGACGCGGGCATTCCGGCCGGCGTGCTCAATATCGTGCACGGCATTGGCAAGGAAGCGGGCGAGCCGCTCGTCGCGCATCCTGACGTGCGCGCGGTCTCGTTCACGGGCTCGACGGCTACGGGAAACCGCATCGTGCAGGCTGCGGGCCTCAAGAAGTTTTCGATGGAGCTGGGCGGCAAGTCGCCGTTCGTGATCTTCGACGACGCCGATTTCGAACGCGCGCTCGACGCCGCCGTGTTCATGATCTTCTCGAACAACGGCGAGCGCTGCACGGCCGGCTCGCGCATCCTCGTGCAGCGCTCGATCTATGCGAAGTTCGCACAGCGCTTCATCGAGCGCGCGAAACGCATCACCGTGGGCGATCCGCTCGACGAGAAAACCATCGTCGGCCCGATGATCAGCCAGGGCCATCTCGCGAAGGTGCGCAGCTATATCGAACTCGGACCGAAGGAAGGCGCAACGCTCGCGTGCGGCGGCCTCGACGCACCCGCGTTGCCCGATGCGTTCAAGAACGGAAACTTCGTTCAGCCGACTGTGTTCGTCGATGTCGATAATCGCATGCGCATCGCGCAGGAGGAAATCTTCGGGCCGGTTGCGTGCCTGATTCCCTTCGACGACGAAGCGGACGCGATCCGTCTTTCCAACGAGATCGCCTACGGCCTCTCCAGCTACGTGTGGACCGAAAACACGGGTCGCGCATTGCGTGTGGCGGCCGCCGTCGAAGCGGGCATGTGCTTCGTGAACAGCCAGAACGTGCGCGACCTGCGCCAGCCGTTCGGCGGCACGAAGGCTTCAGGCGTGGGCCGCGAAGGCGGCACGTGGAGCTATGAAGTGTTCCTCGAGCCGAAGAACGTGTGTGTTTCGCTCGGCTCGCATCACATTCCGCACTGGGGCGTGTAATGGGCAAACTCGCGCTCGCCGCCAAGGTCACGCACGTGCCTTCGCTGTACCTCTCCGAACTGGACGGCCCGCACAAGGGTTGTCGCCAGGCCGCCATCGATGGTCACCACGAGATCGGCCGGCGCTGCCGCGAGCTGGGCGTGGACACGATCGTCGTGTTCGATGTGCACTGGCTGGTGAACAGCGAGTATCACATCAACTGTGCGCCGCGCTTCGAAGGCGTCTACACGAGCAACGAGCTGCCGCATTTCATCAGAAACATGCCGTATGCGTATCCCGGCAATCCGCAGCTTGGCCATCTGATCGCCGATGTCGCGAACGAAATGGGCGTGAAGACGCGCGCGCATAGCGAAACGACGCTCGACCTCGAATACGGCACGCTCGTACCCATGCGCTACATGAACGGCGACGAGCATTTCCGCACCGTATCAGTGGCGGGCTGGTGCATGTGGCATGACCTCGCCACGAGCGCGCGCTTCGGCCTCGCCGTGCGCCGCGCGATCGAAGCGCGCTACGACGGCACGGTGGCGATCCTCGCGAGCGGATCGCTGAGTCACCACTTCGCCAACAACGGTACGGCCGAGGCATTCATGCACAAGGTCTGGGACCCGTTCCTCGAAGCGACCGATCGAAACGTCGTGGCGATGTGGGAGCGCGGCGACTGGAAAACCTTCTGCGACATGCTGCCGATGTACAACGAAAAGTGTTGGGGCGAAGGCGGCATGCACGACACGGCCATGCTGCTCGGCGCGCTTGGCTGGGACCGCTACGAAGGCCGCGCGGAAGTCGTCACGCCGTATTTCGGCAGCTCTGGCACCGGGCAGATCAACGCGATCCTGCCCGTGACGCCGTTGCCGGCTTGAACAACGGAGCAAGCGATGCCCCATCTCACCCTCGAATACAGCGCAAATCTCGCGGATGCGAGCAACATCGGTCAGCTCTGCGAAACGCTTGCCCACGTGCTCGACGCACAGCGCGATGAAAGCGGCGCACGCGTCTACCCGCGAGGCGGTATTCGCACGCGCGCGCTGCGCTGCGAGCAGTACTTCGTCGCCGATGGCAATCCCGGGAACGCCTTTCTGCACGGCTGCCTGAAGATTGGCGCGGGCCGCTCACAGGCCGTGCGCCGGGCAACCGGCGAGGCGCTCTTCGAAGCGATCAAGCAGCACTTCGCACACGCCTTCGCTTCACACGGCCTCGCGCTTTCGCTTGAAATCGTCGAGTTCAGCGAGGAAGGCACGTGGAAACACAACAACCTGCACGCCCGGCTCAAAACCTGAGCGCAGGCGCACTGGAATTCACCATGCTAGATCAGCAAACCATCTGCGAGCTGGCCGCGCAGCTCGACGCAGCGGAACGCACGCGCACGCAGCTGCGGCATTTTTCGCGGTCGCATCCGGACATGACGATCGACGACGGCTACGCGATCCAGCGCGAATGGGTCAAACTCAAACTCGCGGCGGGCCACACGATCAAGGGCCGCAAGATCGGCCTCACGTCGCGCGCCATGCAGCGCGCGTCGCAGATCGACGAGCCCGACTACGCGCCACTGCTCGACAGCATGTTCATCCCCGCGGGCAGCGATATCCGCGCGGACCGTTTCATCGCGCCGCGTGTGGAAGTGGAGCTGGCGTTCGTGCTGAACCGGCCGCTGCAAGGGCCCAACGTCACACTCTTCGACGTGCTCGACGCGACGGCTTACGTCACACCGGCCATCGAGATCATCGACGCGCGTATCGAGCAGTTCGACCACGAAACCAAGGCGCCGCGCAAAGTGTTCGACACGATTTCCGACTTCGCAGCCAACGCGGGTGTCGTGCTGGGCGGCCGCCCGGTCAGGCCGCTCGACGTGGACCTGCGCTGGGTCGGCGCACTGCTCTACAAGAACGGCGCCGTGGAGGAAAGCGGTCTCGCGGCAGCGGTGCTCAACCATCCGGCCACGGGAGTCGCCTGGCTCGCCAACAAGATCGCGCGCCACGACGAACGCCTCGAAGCCGGCGACGTGATTCTGAGCGGCTCGTTCACGGCCCCGATTCCAGCTCGCGCGGGCGATACGTTTCATGCCGACTACGGCCCGCTTGGTGGGATCGGCTTCAATTTTGTCTGATCAGGATTCCATAATAATGTCCGCACCCGCCAACCCGTTCAAGCGCGCGCTCGCGCAAGGGCGCCCGCAAATCGGCCTGTGGGCCGCGCTGGCCGACTCGTACGTGAGCGAACTGCTTGCGAACACGGGCTTCGACTGGCTGCTGATCGACGGCGAGCATGCGCCCAACGATCTGCGCAGCACGCTCGCGCAGCTTCAGGCTGTCGCCCCCTACCCCGCGCATCCGATCGTGCGGCCCGTGCGCAACGACGCCGCCATCATCAAGCAATTGCTCGACATCGGCACGCAAACGCTGCTCGTGCCGATGGTCGAGAACGCCGACGAGGCACGCGCCGCCGTTGCCGCGACGCGCTATCCACCGCATGGCGTACGCGGCGTGGGCAGCGCGCTCGCGCGCGCCTCACGCTGGAACGGTTCCGCCGATTATCTGCACCACGCCGCAGAAGAACTGTGCGTGCTGGTCCAGGTGGAAACGGCGAGCGCGCTCGCGCAGCTCGAGGCAATCGCGCACGTGGAAGGCGTGGACGGCGTGTTCTTCGGCCCCGCAGACTTGAGCGCTTCGATGGGTCTGCTCGGCCAGCCGGGTTCGCCACGGGTGCGCGAGGTGATCTGCAAGGGTATCCGCGCCGTACGCGCGCAAGGCAAGGGCGCGGGCGTGCTCGCGGCCGATCCGGTCATTGCGAACGAATATCTCGAAGCGGGCGCGACTTTCGTGGCCGTGGGCAGCGACGTGTCGTTGCTCGCGCGTAGCGCAAGCGAACTGGCTGCGAAATTCCGCCAGCCTGCGGCGCGCGGCTAGCTCGCCTCATTCGCCCCGCTTCATTCGCCTTCTTCTCCGCTCGCCACGAGCCTGGCTAACACGGCGGCCAGCACTTCGCGCTCGTGCTCGCTCAGCGTGGCGAGAATCGCATCGTTCGTCGCCTTCGAGATCGTCGCGGCGCGCCGGTAAGTGCTGCGCCCCTGTGCGGTGAGCGCCACGAGCACGCCGCGTGCGTCCGCCTCGTTCGAGGTCTTGACGAGCAGGCCCTTGCGTTCGAGCACGTCGGTGGCGCGGCTCGCCTGACTGCGGTCGAGATTCGACACGCGCCCGAGATCCGACACCGACAACGAGCCGAACGCCCCCACGCTGAGCAGCAGCCGCGCCTCCGTGAGTGACAGCGAAAGCGCTGCCTCGAACGCGTCGCTCATCGTCCGGTCGGTCTGCTTCTTCAGCACATGGAGCCGGTAGGTGAACAGCTCCGCGATGTTGAACTTCCCCGTCATTCGTCTTCCCGGCTGGTTTTCCCCGGCCGCGAAATACGGCCACGCCATCAGAATAGCATCGATGAAAGCCCTTTTCTGCAGGCATTTCATGGAAAATTTGATGCTTGCACACGCATTTATTTGCGCGTAGGATCGGCGTGATCAGAGCCTGCCACGAGGAGACATTCATGAATGAAAACATCCAGCGCACACGCCCCGAATGGTGCGACCCCACGGAATGGGAAGCGCGCGTGCAGCTAGCCGCCGTGTATCGCGTGTTTCATCTCATGGGCTGGACCGAGCTGATCTTCAATCACATTACGCTGCGCGTGCCGGGGCCGCACAAGCATTTCCTCATCAACCCGTTCGGGCTCACGTATGACGAAATCAAGGCCTCGAATCTCGTCAAGATCGATCTCCACGGCAATATCCTGAGCCCGAGCGAGTATCCGATCAACCCGGCCGGCTTCGTGATCCACAGTGCGATTCATGCAAACGTGGAGAACGCGCATTGCGTCATGCACACGCACACCACGGCAGGGCTCGCGGTGGCGTGCATGGAAGGCGGCCTTGCGTATACGAACTTCTATTCGGCGCAGTTGCACGACATGGTCGCGTATCACGACTTCGAAGGCATTACTGTGCACGCCGAAGAAAAATCGCGCATTCTGAAGTCGATGGGCGACAAGCGGCTGCTGATCCTGCGCAATCACGGGCTGCTCTCGCATGGTGTGACCCTCGCGCACGCATTTGCGCTGCTTTGGACGCTCAATCGCGCGTGCGAAGTGCAGGTCGTGACCGATTCGATGCGCGGTCAGACGCTGCCGATCGCGCCCGCCATTACCGAACGCTCGACGCGCGACGCGTTGCAGTTCTCGCCCGCACATGGCGCGGGCCAGAACGTGCTCGACGCGCTGGTCCGTCGTGTCACGCGCATCGACCCCTCATATCAGGAGTGAAGGTTTGAACACCCCGAATCAAAAGATCACCGTCGTCGGCGGCGGTGCGATCGGCGGCCTGATTGCGGCGCGTCTTGCGCGCGCGGGCATCGCCGTGAATCTGCTCGCGCGCGGCGCGCATCTCGAAGCGATTCGCCGCGACGGTCTCACGATCGTTGAAGGCGACACGCGCTACACGCAAGCCCTGAACGCCACCAGCGACGCCGCCTCGCTCGGCGCGCAAGACCTCATTTTCATTTGCCTGAAGGGCCAGGCGCTCGCGCAGTCGGCGGCTTCGCTCGCGCCGCTCGTGGGTCCGCATACGCATATCGTCTCGGCGATGAACGGCGTGCCCTGGTGGTTCCTCCACGAGTTCGGCGGCACACACGCGAACGGCCGGCTCGAAGCGGTCGATCCCGGTGGCGTCATCTCAGCGGCGTTGCCGCCCGCGCAGGCTTCGGGATGTGTCGTGCATCTGTCGTCGTCGATTGCGGGGCCGGGCGTGATCCGCAAGGGCGGCGGCAATCATCTGATCGTCGGCGAAGGCTCAGCGCACATGGCCGCGCGCGCGCAGGAGGCGCGCGATCTGCTTGCGAAGGCTGGCTTCGAGGTCACGAAAGCCGAGCCCATTCAGTCGGATATCTGGGCGAAGCTCTGGGGCAACATGACGATGAACCCCATCAGCGCGCTGACGCGTTCGAGCGCCGACGTGATTCTCGACGACCCGCTCACCGCGCAACTCGTGAGCGCGGTGATGGCAGAAGCACGCGCGATTGGCGAAGCGCTCGGCATTCGCCTCGCGATGACCATTGAGGAGCGCAACGCGATCACGCGCAAGCTAGGCGCCTTCAAGACCTCGATGCTGCAAGACGTGGAGGCGGGCCGCTCGCTCGAGGTCGAGGCGCTTGTCGGCGCGCCGTATGAACTGGCACAGCGTGTGGGCATCGCGGCGCCGTCGCTCGGCATGCTTTACGGCCTGGCGCGCCAGCTCGACTCGAATCTCGAAGCGGCGCGCGAGGCACGCTAGCAGTCAATCCTCGAGCGGCTTGCCCGTGAGGTCGCGAATGAACGGCAGCGCAAGGCAGGAAATCGTCACGCACGCCATCACGTACCACGCGGGCGCGAGCAGATTGCCCGTGCTCTTCACGAGCCAGGTGGCAACCGTCTGCGCGAAGCCGCCGAAAATCGCCACGCCGATACCGTAGACGATCGCCATGCCCGTCGCTCGCACGGCGCGGGGGAACATCTCAGGCAGCATCGTGATGGAGGGCGCGGCCTGCAGCGCGAGCAGCACGCTCAGGCCGCCCACGGTGATCAGGAGACGCGCGGCGTCCGGCCCGCTCGTCAGCCAGAGAAACGCCGGATAGATCAGCAGCAAGACGCCCACGCGCGGCCAGAAGATCAGCGTGCGGCGGCTGAAGCGATCGCAGAGCAACCCCGAAAGCGGGCCGACCACGAAGGTCACGACGCCCGAAACCAGCCCCGCCAGCAAGGCCGTGGGCGCGGGCACCTTCAGTTCGTGGATCGCATAGGTCGGCATATAGAACGTGACGACATAGGCCGTGACCGTGGAGCCGATCGTCAGCAGGATGCCAAGCGCCGCGCGCCGCCCGTGGTCGCGCAGCACGGCGAGCACCGGCATGCGCACCACGCTCGCCTGCTGCGGCAACTGTTCGTCCAGACGCCGGCGAATCCACATGCCGATCGGGGCAATCGCTACACCCATGAGGAAGGGCACGCGCCAGCCCCAGGCGAGCAGCGCGTCGGGCGCGACGAACGTCGTCAGGAGTCCTGCCATCAGTGCGCCGAGCGAAACGCCGATGCCCTGGCTCGCAAACTGGAAACTGCCGAGCAGGCCGCGATTGGCGGGCGTGCCCGCCTCGATCAGCAGCGTAGTGGAAGCGCCCACTTCACCGCCCGCGGAAAAGCCCTGCAGCAAACGCGCGAACACGATCAAGACCGGCGCGGCCACGCCGATCTGCGCGTAGGTGGGCGCGAGGCCGATCAGCATGCAGCCCAGCGCCATCATGAAGATCGTGAGCGTCATGGCAGGCTTGCGGCCGGCGCGGTCGGCATAGGCGCCGATCACGATGCCGCCCAGCGGCCGCATGACGAAGCCCACGCCGAATGTCGCCACCGAGGCCAGCAACTGCCCGTAGCTCGACATGGTGGGAAAGAACAGCTTGCCGATGGTCAGCGCGAAGAAGCTGTAGACGGTGAAATCGAAGAATTCGAGCGCATTGCCGATTGTCGCGGCGACGATCAACTGCGTGCGGCTCAGTTTGCCCTTGCGCACTCCGGTCATGCTGACGCTGTTCATGGCTCTCCTCGTCGGCCTCTGGCGGGCCTGGATAGTGGACCGTGCAACGGTAGCATTCGCCCCGGCGCACGCGCCACTGATCAAAACCCGCGGAGGCGGTGGAATCCATCAGCCGATGAAGCGTCCCTTTTACCGGGCCCCGGCGTGCGCGCCTCATCCGCGTTCGTAAGGCAAAAGAGGCATACTGCCGGGATAGTGAGCACTCACGTTTCGCGCGCCGCGCCGTTTTTTGCGGTTCCGCAAACGCCATGTGGCCCACCCGCGCATCAAGTGGGCACCAAAATTGCGGCAGCGCGTCGAACGTTCCGACGAATCGGGCGACGGCGGGCTGTACGCCGCGCCAACGCGCTTCCTGCCGCGCGTTTCGCCCCGCTGTCTTTTCAATCCGCCGCCACTGATGGGTCGCCGCAGTCGCGATCCGTATGCCAATGACAAGGATGTCCCTTTCTTCTGCCTTTCGGTCCGCGCGCGCGCCGCGCCCGCGTGCCCGCTTCTCCGTACTCGCCGTACTCGCCGTTTTATCCGGTCTGATGCTCGCGCCCGGCGCGTCCAGCGCAACGGCAGCCACGCCAGCCACCCTTGCCGAAGCGCTCAAGCCCGGCACGAGCCCAGCGCATCCGGCCCAGCCTGCCGCGAGCGGGCCCGACGCCAACGCAAGCAACCCCGCCGCGCCCGTGGCGCTCACGCCTACCCAGGCGCAAGCCGCCCTCAAGGTCCTCGACGATCCCGTGCAGCGCGGCCACATGGAAGACACGCTGCGCGCCATCGCCGCCGCCGGTGCGCTGGCCGCGCCCGCCTCGGCGAGCGCGCCAGCCAGTGCGCCCGCCGCGGCCTCTGGCGCGTCGGCGGCCACGCCCGCTTCCGCGCCGCTCGCAGGCGCGCTGCGCTCCAACGGTCTCGTCGTGCAGATCGCCGATCACGCCGCGCACGGCGCGCGCATGGTCGGCCAGCGTCTGAACCAAACGTTCGCGACGCTGCTCGGCCTCTGGTCCACGCGCAACTGGTGGCAGGACCATCTGAACACGCCGCAAGGCCACGCGCTGCTGCTCGCCCTGCTGCGCGTACTGCTGCTCACGCTCGTGCCCGCGCTCGCGCTCGCCACGGTGCTGCGCCGCGTCGTCGCCACGCCGGAGCGCGCCATTGCCGCGCATCAGGCAGCGAAACAACGCGAGGGCGCCGAAGTCCCGCAAGGCGGCGCACCCACGCCTCAGCCGCAAACGCCCGAAGCGACGGGCACGAGCGTCGCGCTCGCCGCGCAGGCGAAAGCCGCCGATGCGAAGGCCGAGGCCCAGGACGCCGCGCTGCGCGAAGCCGCCGGCATGGAACCGGCCGACGGCAAGGACAATAGGGACAGCGACCCGAACGCCGGCCCCAACGCGAACGCGAGCGCCAACGCGGCAGCGCGCGCTACGGTGGTCGCAGCGCAGGCCGAGGACAACGCCGACGCCTCGCCGAAAACCGCCGCCGACCGCGCGAAAGAGGCGTACCACGCGCTGCGTGGCGCGCATCACTGGCGCCTTTTGCAGCGTCTGCCGGGCGCGTTGCTCGTGATGCTGCTCGAAGTCGTGCCGGTGATCGCCTTCGGCCTGTGCGCCGCTGGCGTGCTCTCGCTCCTCGGCCCCGAAGACGCGGCACCCGCCGAAGCCGTAGGCCATATCGTCGATACCTATGTGATCTGCCGCGTGATCGCGATATTCGGCAAACTGCTGTTCGCGCCCGACGCGGCCGCACTGCGCCTCGTGCCGCTCCCCGACGAATGGGCCGCTTACGCGCAGCGCTGGCTCGTGTGCATCGTCGTGATCGGCGGCGTGGGCGGGGCGATTGGCGGCGCGGTGCCGCTCGGCATGGCCGAGGACGCGCATCTCGCGCTCGTGAAGGTCGTCACGCTCGTCGGCCACCTCGCGCTCGGCGTGATGATCCTGCAACTGCGCCGCCCCGTGGCCGACGCCATGCGCGCTGCCGCCGCGCGCCACGGCTCGTACGCCTGGTTCATGCAGTGGTTCGCCGACATCTGGGTTGGCGTGGCGCTCTTCGTCGTCATCGCGCTGTGGTTCGTCTGGGCGCTCGATCTGCGTGGTGGCTACGCAGCCCTGCTGCGCGCGGGCGGACTCTCGCTCGTCGTCCTGCTCGCCGCGCGCGTGAGCGCCATCGTGCTGCTCGGCGCGTTGAGCCGCGTGTTCGGCTTGCGCGACGATCAGGAGAAGATGAGTTTCGGCCAGCGCCGCGCGTATCGTTACTACCCCGCGCTGCGGCGCATCGTTGTCGTGGCGATCTGGATCGTGACGCTCGACCTGCTGCTGCACGTCTGGGGCCTGCGTCCCGCACGCATTCTCGCGCTCGCGCCTATCGGACATCTGCTGGGATCTGCACTCCTGACTATCGTGGTCGCCATCGTCGTCGCGGTCGCGATCTGGGAGTTCGCGAACGGCGCGGCCGAGCGGCGCCTGAACGCCTGGACCGATTCCGGCGACTTCGTGCGCGCTGCGCGCCTGCGCACGCTCTTGCCGATGTTCCGCACCACGCTGCTCGTTTCGATCCTCGTTGTGGTCGGGCTTACCGCGCTCTCGCAGCTTGGCGTGAACACCGCGCCGCTCATTGCGGGCGCAAGTATTTTCGGCGTGGCGCTCGGCTTTGGCTCGCAAAAGCTCGTGCAGGACTTCATCACCGGCATCTTCCTGTTGACGGAAAACGCCTTGCAGGTCGGCGATTGGGTGACCGTGGCGGGCGTTTCGGGCACCGTCGAGTTTCTCTCGATCCGCACCGTGCGCCTGCGCGGCGGCGACGGCTCGCTCTACACCGTGCCGTTCAGTTCGGTCACGACCGTGAACAACACGAATCGCGGCATCGGCAACGCGGCGGTGAAGGTGCAGATCGCGCATGGCGCGGATCTGCAACGCGCCATCGACACGCTGAAGGATATCGGCGCCGAGATCCGCAAGGAAGACGCGTTCAAGAACGGCATTCTCAGCGACTTCGCGTATTGGGGCGTCGATCAGGTGGATGGTGCGACCGTGACGCTCGTCGGGCAGATTCAGTGCAAGGACTCGGCGCGCTGGGGTGTGCAGCGCGAATTCAACAAGCGCGTGTTGCTGCGCTTCACGGAGCGCGGCATCGAGCTGGCGAATCCTCAGCGCAACTTCCTCGTGGGCATGGCGCGCGGTGACGATGTCGAAGGGCGTACGTACGGCGACGATCACGACGGCGATGCCAGCGCTGATGCCAACGACGACGATCGCTCGCGGGCGCAATCGCGCGGCGCGTCGAAAGCTGCTTCGCAAGGGAGCAAGCCGCGCAATGGCCGCGCCGGTGCGTCGGGCGACGGTAACGGGTCGCCGAGCGGAAAGCCGAATTGATGCGCTGACATCGCAGCCGGTGCGCGGCTCAAGCGCGCCGGCCTCACCCTTCGTTTCGCACCGCTTAGCTCCCGAAAAAGCTCACCAATACGACGCAAGCCGCGCCACAAGGCAACACTGACGGAGTAAAGTTCTCCGTCTAATCAAGGGTCTGCGCGCGGTGGCATCGTGCGCCGCACGCGCGGCGCGGTGAGTCCCGAAGAAGCTCACCTTCGTGGAGTCGCCTATGCCGAAGACCGAGAACGCCAGCGCCTGAAACGTCATACCGGCCACGAACCGGGACCCGCGCGGCGCTCCCGATATAATCGATTTGCCATTCAACAAGGACCTCTCATGAAATCACTGATTGCCCTGGTCGCCGCTGCCACTGTTGCAACGACCGCGTTCGCCGCCAACACCATCGAAAAGTTGCCGTCGGGCGTCGTCGTCGAACACATCAAGCAAGGCACCGGTCCGCAACCCGCCGCCACCGACGTCGTGCGCGTGAACTATCGCGGCACGCTCGCGAACGGCACCGAATTCGACAGCTCCGACAAGCATGGCGGCCCCGCGACCTTCCCGCTCAATCGCGTGATTCCCTGCTGGACGCAGGGCGTGCAGAAGATGAAGGTCGGCGGCAAGGCGAAGCTGACCTGCCCGGCGGCGACCGCTTATGGCGATCGCGCGGTCGGCCCGATCCCGCCGAACAGCGACCTCACGTTCGAAATCGAACTGATCGGCATCGGACAGTAAGGCCAGCAGATTCTGCCGGCAAAAAAAACGGGCGGTTAAACCGCCCGTTTTTCTTTTTAAGTGGACCCAGGCCTTACGCCTCGACGTCCTCGAGACTGAAGATCTCAGTCTGGTCGTTATACGAAAACACCTCGCCATAACGGGCCCATTCGACCACGGTATCGAGCGTTTCTTCCGCGGCGACATCGGAAAGCACGTCCTCCAGCTCCTGCTCGAAGCGCACGCGCGGCGCGCGATGACCAGGCCGCTCGTCGAGCACCTTCTTGATCCGCGCCGCGAGCGGCACGTTGCGCAGCAGGTGGTCGGCGAACATGAGCTTGCGCGCCTGCGTGCCCATCTCCGCGAACACGCGCGCGGGCGGCGTGAGCAGCACATCGCCTTCGCGCACGTCGGCAAAGCCGAGCTGCTGCAGCATTTCCACGATCGGGAACAGGTCGTCCACTTCCAGATGCAAGGAGCGCGCAATTTCCGGCATGTCGGCGCGGCCGTGATAGGGCGCCGCCGCCAGCGTCTCGATCAGACCCGCCATGATGTTCGTCGACACGTCCGGCAAGCGGCTGCCCACTTCTAGACGGCGATGCGTGGCCTCGGCGGCTTCGCGCGCGGTCATCTTCGCGTAGATGTCGTCAACGAGTTTGCGGAATGCAGGGTCGAGCCGGTTGCGCGGATGCTTGAACGGCACCTTGATTTCCGCCGACACGCGCCCGGGGTTCGACGAGAGCACGAGAATGCGGTCGCACATGAACACCGCTTCCTCGATGTTGTGCGTGACGATCAGCACCGACTTGATCGGCAGACGCCCTTGCGTCCACAGGTCGAGCAGATCGGTACGCAGCGTTTCGGCGGTCAGCACGTCGAGCGCGGAGAACGGCTCGTCCATGAGCAGCAGCGTCGGGTCGACCACGAGCGCGCGCGCGAAACCCACGCGCTGACGCATGCCGCCGGAAAGCTCACGCGGGTAGGCGTTTTCGAAGCCGTCCAGACCGATCAGGTCGATCGCCGCAAGCGCGCGCTCGCGACGCGCGCGCGCGCCGACGCCTTGCGCTTCGAGCCCCGCTTCCACGTTCTGCAGCACGGTGAGCCACGGGAACAGCGCGAAGGTCTGGAACACCATCGACACGCCTTCGGCCGGACCGCTCAATGGCTTGCCGAGCCAGTTCACCTCGCCTTCGGTCGGCTCGATGAGCCCGGAGATGATGCGCAGCAGCGTGGACTTGCCGGAGCCCGAACGGCCCAGCAAGCCGACGATCTCGCCCTCGCGCAGCGAGAGGTTTACGTCGTCGAGCACGAGGCGCTCGTCCTCTTTCTTCGCGAAGCCGCGCGAAACATGCTTGACTGCGAGCACTTCCTCGCCGGGAGCGGGCCGCATCGGCAGCAGGTCGGATGAGACGATTTTCGGATTCAGCATGATGTCACTCCATCTCAATCGAGGCGCAGCCGGGACTCGGCATACGTGTACAGCGGACGCCAGAGCACGCGGTTGAACAGCGTAACGAACAGGGACATCATCGCGATGCCCAGAATGATCTTCGGGAAGTCGCCAGCGGCGGTCGTTTCTGCGATATACGCGCCGAGGCCATGCGCAACGACTTTCGTGTCGCCCCACTGCACGAACTCGGAGACGATGCTCGCATTCCATGCACCGCCGGAAGCCGTGATCGCGCCCGTGATGTAGTACGGGAAAATGCCCGGCAGCATGACTTTTTTCCACCATTGCCAGCCGCGAATGCGGAAGTTCGTGGCCGCTTCCTTGTAATCGTTCGGATAGGCGCTTGCGCCCGCGATTACGTTGAAGAGGATGTACCACTGCGTGCCGAGCACGATGAGCGGCGAGAGCCAGATGTCCGGGTTCAGGTGAAAGCGCACGATCACGATCACGAACACCGGGAACAGCAGATTCGCCGGGAACGCGGCGAGAAACTGCGCGAGCGGCTGAACCTTTTCGGCGAGCGCCGGGCGCAGGCCGATCAGCACACCGAGCGGCACCCAGATCACCGAAGCGATGACGATCAGCAGCAACACGCGAAAGAGCGTGATGAGGCCGAGTACGAACACGTGCCAGACTTCATCGAGCGTCACGCCCGTGCGCACATAGGCCACGACGCGCCACACCACGAACACGGTCAGCGCGATCACGAACACGGCCCACACGATGTCGCCCAGGCGCGAGCGCTTGCTCATGGTGGTGACGACGGGCAGCGCCTTCGGCAGTCGCACGCGCAACGGAATGCGCGCGAGCGTGGCGAGCATGAAGCCCATCGGCACGAGCAGACGGTGAATGAGGCGCGTGCGGCGAATCAGGTCGAGCAGCCACGACTCCGGCGCGTCGCCCGAGCTCGTGTTCTCCATGCGGAACTTGTCCGCCCACGCCACGAGCGGGCGGAACAGGAACTGGTCGTAGGCGAGAATCACCACGATCATCGCGAGGATCACCCAGCCCACCGCGTGCAGATTCTTTTCCGCGATCGCCTGGGCCAGATACGCGCCGACACCCGGCAGCGTGATCGTGTTATTGCCCACCGTGATCGCTTCGGAGGCGACCACGAAGAACCAGCCGCCCGACATCGACATCATCATGTTCCAGATGAGGCCCGGCATCGAGAACGGCACTTCGAGCTTCCAGAAGCGCTGCCAGCCCGTGAGGTGGAAGCCCCGCGAGACCTCGTCCAGATCGCGCGGCACGGTGCGCAGCGACTGGTAGAAGCTGAACGTCATGTTCCACGCCTGGCTCGTGAAGATCGCGAAGATCGCCGCGAGTTCGGCGCCCAGCACGCGCGAGGGAAAGAGCGCGAGAAAGAACGTGACCGTAAACGAGATGTAGCCGAGCACCGGCACGGACTGCAGGATGTCGAGAATCGGCACGAGCACCACGCCCGCGCGGCGGCTCTTCGCCGCGAGCGTGCCGTACACGAGTGTGAAGAGCAGCGAGGCGACCATCGCCGCCAGCATGCGCAGCGTGGTGCGCATCGCGTACTCGGGCAAATTGGCCGGGTCGAGCGAGATGACCTGGGTCTTGAGCGTGGCAATGGGCGCCATGGTCTCGTGAAAGCCCACGGCCGCCATCGCGATCAGGCCGATCATCAGCGGGAACGCCACGAAGTCCCAGCGGTTCGGCAGCACGCGCCACGCCGAAGCGTTGGCCGTGCGGTTCAGGTTGAAGCTGAACTCCATTAGCGGCCTCCGTTAGCGAGTACAGGCGTGGCGCAGGCGCGCGCTGCGCGGCGGGTCGTTCGCAATGTGTGGTTGAACTGGTTCATGTCGAAGCACCGGCGTTGGGTTTATTGCGCGAATCTCTCGCGCGGCGCATTTGGCCGGCCGGGCCGGCTGGGCATACGCGCGGGAGATCCGTTACATCTCGTCTGATTCAGACCCGAAATACTCGCGCTCGCAGGTCTCGCCAGCGCGCGGCGAGTCGCGATTCCCGGCAGGGCGGCGGGACGCTCGCGCGCTCACGCGCGCCGAGTACATCGGGATGGAGGGTGTGCTGCGTTTGCTGCAGTTGCGACAGATGCGGCAAAAGAAGGCCGAAGTTCATACTGGTTCTCCTGGCGTCACGGGAGACGCATTGAGGAGGAAAGCCAGCAGACCCGGCAGAGCGCAATCTTTCAGCGCGCGGCGGCTCGCGTCTGCCCGCTTTCCTCAGTGCAATTCAAAAGGAAGCGGCATAACGGATAACTGTCACTGTCAGACATCGGAACTCCTTATCGTCACGGCGGCTGACCCCGGAAGCTTCCATCGAGCCGGTAGCTCGAACGCGAAGCGCCTCGAAGCGCGCATGTGTCGATCCGCGCGTCGCGCTCAGGGCGCAACGAACGAACCGTGCCGCAAGCGCGCATCGATCAGGGCGGGCTTACGGCGCGATGTCGGCCATCCGCGGCGCTCGATACGATCAAGTCGCTGCGGCGTCGGTCGACGCTATTCAAGAGTGCACGAAGATTTGTTGCTAGACGCGCACCATCTGCCTGGCTGGCAAGACGGCGGCTGAAAGAAAGGGAGCGCGGACGTCCTGCCGGTCAGGCAGCGAAACTGTTCGAAGATCGACAACTGCTACTGTCCAAGGCGTCAGCCCCTTTTGTTAAGACGGGCGAATTTTAGGCGCGCCACCTGTCCGAAGTCAACACGATTCGCGTCCGGCGTCAAATCTCGTGCCAATGTCGCCACAGCGCCGGCTGGTGGCCCGAATTGAGTTCGATCCGCGCTCGACCGGCAGCGCCGGGAATCGCTTGCGGGCGCAGCATGCATTATTGGGGATGCATCGTCAGCAGCCTTGCGTCAATCGCATCGATCCGCTCGCCTCTTAACCAGGGATCGTTCACTTCACCATACTGCTTGCTGCCGCTTGCTGCCCGTTACCCATCTTAGCCACGGTCTCAACTCGGGCGCAATGCGCATACCCGGCGCACCCACGTCACGCGCTCTTGCGCAATGCCTGCTGGCTGGTTTCGCCGGCGCCCACGCGCTCGAGCCGCTCGCTTGCTTCGGTCAGCGCCCACAGCGGCGCGCTTTGCAACTGTCGGTCGTACACCGTCACGAGCTGTGCAACCGCCTCAAAAGCCGCTTCGTCCAGCTGCCAGCCGCCGCCCGTATTGCCGCACTCGAAGCAGGCGATCAACGCGGCATCGGCCGCCCGCACCGTTTCCGGTTCAAGAACGCCGTATCCGGCCTCCGCAATCGATTGCGCGAGCACGTGTGCATGGAGCAAGGCGCGTGCGTCGTCGCCCGTGCCGCCTCCGCGGAGCGCGGCGAGCGCTAGATGCACTTGCAGCGCGAGCTCGTTGGCGACCGCGTGCGGGATCGGCAGCAGCATCGACTTGCTGCGGCGGGGGCGGCCGGCTTGCGCGCGCTGCGGAAAAGGGATGGTCCTGGCCATGGAAGGGCACGTAAGAGTCTGTTCCGTGCAATAACGGCACGCCGCGCCGAAGGTTAAGCGTCGACCCGCAAATCGAATGTAACGATCAGTGACAGACATGCGCCGCGCATCGTCTGGCGAAAGGTCGGCCAGTTGACCGTGGCCGGGCGGAGGCGGCCTCAGCGTGGGCCGCCCTCGCCTTCGACTTCGCCGCTCGCCTGCCCACGCCGCGCGGCCATGAACGCCTCGATGTGGGCGATGGCCTGCTCACACTGCTCGAGCGTCAGGAGATGAATCGACGGATTGGGCAGGTCGAAGCCCAGTTCCTCCCCCAACCAGCGGATGGCCTTGCCGCGCGCTTCGAAGGCGTTGACCTTGTCGCGCCGCATTTTCGCGGCCACTAGCGGTTCGAGCGCGTCGTGCAGGCGGCTCTTGGCGTCGCGTAGAGCGGCGTTGGCAAGCCGGCCGAGCGGTACGTTGCGCGTGCTGCGCGCGGGCACGCCGATCCACGCCTCACAGGGCGTACAGACCCAGAGCGGGCCGTGATCGTCGCGGTACGGGTAGGCCTCGTCGGCAAAGCGCGCGAGTACCGCTTTCGCGCCGCAGTAATCGCACAGGGGCTGCGGCAGCGCCTTGACGGGACGGCCTACGCGCATGCGGCGCTCCACGGGGCGATGATCGATGAATGCAATGAATGCATGACTTGACGGGTGGATGAGGGGTGGCTCGCTGCGAGCGGGCCCGGGAGCTAGGATAACGGCAAACCCCGGCGCACGGCATCGGCGGGACGGAGCGCCGCAGGCCGCGGCGCGCGTGTGACTAATTCGCGCTCGCGGTGGCGCGCGTCTCTTCGCGTTCGAGCGAGCGCGTGTCGCGCAGGGCCGGAAAGAGCCGCATCCACAGCAGCGCGACGCAGATCGTCGCCGCGCCGCCCACGAGAACGGCGCGCTGCGCCCCCCACCAGCCAGCCGTGAGCCCCGATTCGAACTCGCCAAGCTGGTTCGATGTGCCAATGAAAAGCGAATTGACCGCGCTCACGCGGCCGAGTGTTTCATCGGGCGTGCGCAACTGCACGAGCGACGTACGTACGACCACGCTCACCACGTCCGAGGCACCCAGCACCGCCAGCGCCATGAGCGATACGACGATGTTGTGTGAGAGCCCGAAAGCGATCGTTGCGCAGCCGAATACGATCACGCCGCCGAACATCGCGAGACCTGGCCGGCGCCGCAGCGGAAAGTGCGCGAGCCAGATCGAGCCCGCCAGCGCGCCCGCGGCCGTTGCCGAGCGCAAGAGCCCGAGCGCGATGGGCCCGGCGTGCAGGATGTCGCGGGCAAACACAGGCAACAGTGCCGTCGCGCCGCCGAACAGCACTGCGAACAGATCGAGCGACAACGCGCCGAGAATGACGGGCTGCGAACGGATGAACGCGATGCCCGAGAACACCGATTCGAGCGTGACAGGCGTGCGCGCCGGCGGTTTCGCGCGCATCGGAATCGTGCCTGAGAGCGTGGCGGCCGCCGCGAACGCGAGCGCGCAGGCCGCGTAGGCCGGTGTCGCGCCAATGCCGTACAGCAGGCCGCCCAGCGCCGGGCCGACGATGTTCGCGGTCTGGTTCGCCGAGGTCGACCAGGCGGTCGCATTAGGGAGTTGTGCGCGCGGTACGACGCCAGGGAGCAAGGACGAAATGGCGGGCGACTCGAACGCGCGCGCCGCGCCCACGCACGCCGCGAGCACGTAAATGAGCGGCGCGCTCAGCCAGCCGCCGACCGTGCCGGCTGCGAAGGTCAGCGCGGCGGCGCATTCGATGAGCTGGCAAACGGATGCGATGCGTCTGCGGTCGTACCGGTCCGCCACGTGGCCGACGACGAGCGTGAGGCAGAACATCGGCAGGAACTGCGCCAGGCCGACGAGACCGAGCGCGAACGCACTATGCGTGAGCGCGTAGATGTGCCAGCCCATGGCGACGGCGAGCATCTGGAACGCGAGCGACGACAGCACGCGCGTGCCATAGAAGCGCTGGAAACCGCGATTACGCGAAAGCCTGGGCGGGTCGTCGGACGCCGCCTCCGGAGAGGGTGTGGTCATTGAACAGCAGGAAAAAGCGAAAAGTCGGGTGCGTGCGCAACCAGGTGCAAAGCGGCGATTTTAGTTCATGTGACGTGGCGCCACAGGAACATGACGCCGCGTGATTCATGCACGCCGTCTCTGAATCGCTATATCCTATAGAATACATCGAACGAACATCCAGCAGACGGAGGCAGCAAGTGGCGAGTAGTCGGCGCCTCGTAAGCGCAACATCGATATCGCAGGCGAGTGGCGCACCCGCGCCAGCCGGCGCGGACGGCTTCGCGGCCACGATCACCACGCTGCGCCCCGCGTCGGGGCACGAGCGCGCGGAATTGATCCGCGACGTGATCGACGCGTTCCGGCGGCTACGCAACAGCATCGAGCGCTTCGACCGCATGCTTGCGCGCGGCGACGGCGGTGCTGGCGGCAGTGGCGTTGGCGGGACGCACGCGGCGCAAGTCGGCGCATCGCTGCAGCCGCTCCTCGTCGCGCTCTCGCGGCGGGTCGATCTTGCCCGCTTCGCCCGCCAGCGCGAGCTCAAGCGCGCAATTCGCGACGCGCGGCGCCTCGACAAGACGCGCGATGCGCTTTTCAGCGACGCATTCTGTCTCGATACCGAAGCGCTGCGCCGCACCGCGGCCGAACTGGAGCGGCTCGATGCGGCTTTCGTCGGGCTGGGCGTCGAACATGTGCTCGCGCAGCACGCGAACGCGGCCGAAGCGCGCTCCGCAGCGCATTCGTGCGAGGTGCCCGCAGACCGCTCTGCCGCCAAAGCCAAGGCCAACGCCATCGCCGTCACCGCTGTCGCCGCCGTCGCAACGACGCTGGTGCGCGAACCCGCCGCCTGAAGCGCGCTCCTGGCTGCCAGCCGATCATCGTTATATTCCATGGTATATTGCGCTGTCGATGCGCGGCCAGCCGTGGGCGACCCGCCGTGTCGAGGCACGCTCGCCGCACGCGCCCATGCACCGCCCCGCATTGCGCACCGGATCAGAGGTCACCATGCACGCACCGCCGTTCCGCCTCGCCCGCACGCCGGGCGGCACATCTGCCGAAGACACCACGCTGCGCGTCCTGGCGAGCGCAGACTGCTGCGGCCCTTCGCAAGCCGAACTCGCCCGCGCGCGGCAGCGCACGCGTCTCGCCGAACTCGACGCCCATCTGCACTGCTCCATCATCGGCACCTGCCTGAGCACGCACGAGCTGCGCAAGCTCGTCCCGAAATTCGCGAGGCTCGACGCCCAGCGCGCGAGCGATCTCGAGATCCACCATGCCGCGGTCGAGCTGGCGATAGAAGGCGGCGCGGGCGGCAAGGCACTGCAAAAGGCCCTCGACACGCGCTATGCAGGCGCGGTGCGCCGTTTCGCCAGTGCGCGCGACTCGCAAGCCGTGATCGCGCTCTGGAATGAATCGCTCGCGAACGGCGACATCCCACCTGCGTACTGGGCGCTGATGACGCATCCGGCCACGACGATGGAAGTGCGCCAGGCCGCGTTCGGCGAGTTACACATGCTCTCGCACCTGGTTGGCGCCGCCAATCGCGCCGACTTGCGCCGCCTCGTGGCGCTGGAAGCAGAGAACGCCGAACTACAGGCCAGGATCGAGCGCCAGCAGGCGCGTCTGCACGAGATGAGCCGTGAACGCGACGCGGCGCGCAATGCCCTCGATGCGCAAACCGCGCAGCTGGCGGCGCAGCGCGAAACAGCGCCGCAGCAGGCGCAGCTCGAAGCGCTGCAGGAAGCGCTCGCGGCACGCGACGCGCGGGTCGCGCTGCATACGAGCCGCCGCGAGATCGCCGAGCAGCGCGCGAATGCCGACGCCGCCACACTGCACACGCTGCGCGCGCAACTCGACGAAGCCCATGTGCTGATCGACGCCTTGCGCGCCGAAGTCCACGCCATGGAGCAGACAACGCAAGCGCACGAAGACCCACAGGCCCATAGCGCGCTTCCTGAGAATGCGCTCAAGGGCCGCCGCATCGTCTACGTGGGTGGCAGGCCGGGTTCGAATCAGGCGCTCAGGCGCTGGGTGGAGTCGGCGGGAGGCGAGCTGACCGTGCACGACGGTGGCGTGGAGGATCGCAAGGGCCTGCTTGCTGCGGCGCTCGCGAACGCGGATCTAGCGGTGTTTCCCGTGGACTGCATCGACCACGATTCAATGAGCACGCTCAAGCGCGTGTGCGAACGGCATCAGGTGGCATGGCACCCGCTGCGCACGGCGAGCCTTGCCAGCTTCGTCGAGTTGATGGTGCGGCTGAATGCGAACGCAACGCCCACGCTCGCCGCGGTGCCCGTCTCGCGTTTCTGCTTGCGCCACGGCTAAGCGCCTGACGTTGGCAGCAGTGCTGCCGCCGCGTCACATCACGTCAGGTTTTCACGAGTTTGATGAGCGCTTCGATCTCGGACTCGCAGACCGCTGCGGCGCGCGCCTCGATGCTGCGATACAGGCGAACGATCTCTTCGCCCACCGGCGTGAGCATGCTGCCGCCGCCGCTCTGCCCGCCATGCTCCGAAACCGTGGCGGGCGACTCCAGCGCGCGGTTGAGTTCGTCCATCAACAGCCACGCGCGCCGGTACGACATGTTCATGCTGCGCGCCGCAGCCGAGATCGAGCCATGTTCGCGAACGGCTTCGAGCAGCGACACCTTGCCTGGCCCGAGTGCGATCGTGTCGCCCTGCATGATGCGCATGCGAAAACGCACCTCGGGTTGAGCCGGTTTCTGCGCCTGTGCGGGCGCGGGGGCGTCTGTGCGCGGTTGATCGTTGGGGGACTTGGTCATGCGCGCAAGCATACACGATGCGTGCCGCGCGCCTTGCCCCCTGGACGGCTAACGCCCGGCGGGAAAGCAAAAGCTGAAATCTTCGCAGCCGGGGCAGCCGGGAGCAGGGCCTGGCGTGGCGCCCGATGCCAGCGCGAGTTCGCGCGCCAGCAGTTTCTTCCAGCGCAAGCCTTCCACGTTGCGCGCCACGACCTGGGGGAAAAAACGCTCCAGCATGCACGTGACGTCATCGCGGCCACGCAGGCCGAGATCGCGCCATAGATGATCGGGTCGCAGACACGCGTGGGCAATGATTGCGGCGAGGCAGCGCACGTCGTCGGAGTTGGCTTGCGGCGCCGCAAGCGCAACGAGAAGGTCATGCATTGCCGTGGCAAATGCAGCATGCGAGGCATCCGTCATCACGTGCGCGTGCAGCGCTACATTCGTCACCGCACACACGAAGTGCCGTGCACCGAGCGCCTCGAACTGCGCACCGGATAGCCCAAGCAATGGCAATTCGCCGCGCACCTCGCGCGCAGCGACGAGACGCGCGAAGAGCCAGGCATCCGGCGTGCGAGGCGCCGCTGGCGCACCCGTCAGGGCGTCGCAGCGCGCGGCGGCCAGTGCGTCGAAATCGCGCAACGGCGGCTGCGCAGCGGATTCGTCAGTCATGGCGCTCACGTGCGATCGCAGCCGCGCATCAACCGTCTACGCCGACGATCACGCTCGATGCCTTGAAGAGCGCCACAGCCTGCTTGCCCGCCGCGAGGCCGAGACGATCGACGCTGTCGTTCGTCACAATGGCCGCGATTTGCGCGCCGCCCGGCGCCGCGAGCACGACTTCCGCATTCACCGCGCCCTTCGTGACCGACGAAACCGTGCCGGCCACGACATTGCGCGTGGACACCTTGCTCGCGTCGCCGTCGACCATCAGGATCACCGACGATGCCTTCACGAGCGCGAAGGCCGGCTTGCCAGCAGCAAGACCCAGCGAGGCGGCGCTGCCATGCGTGATGATCGCGACGATCTCGAGCCCGCCGTCGGCGCGCAACGTGACTTCGTCGTTGACGGCGCCGGCCTTGACCGCGCTAATCTGGCCGGAGAAATGGTTACGGGCGCTGGTACGCATGAGTGTCTCCACAATTGAACAGGACAATGAGGGGGGAAAGAGCTGGACCCTCAGTGTAGCCGTGTCAGTGTGACGCGCACAGGCATTGATCGCCGAAATAGCCATTTGGATAAGCACATGAATACAGCAGTCCATCGTAATATATTGGCCTTTATAACGAACGGGGTGTCGAACATGTTTATCCGCAAGCTGCTGGCCTCAGTCGTCGTGATGAGCGGTGTGATGGGCGCAAGCGCCAACGCATTCGCCGACGAATCCGATGTCAACGTGCTCTATGCAGGCTCGCTCGTGAACCTCATGGAAAAGAGCGTGGGCCCCGCGTTCGAAAAGGAAACGGGCCTGCGTTTCAAGGGGTACGCGGCCGGCTCGAACAAGATCGCCAATGAAATAAAGGGCAAGCTGCGCCGCGGCGATGTGTTCATCAGCGCAAGCCCGAAGGTCAACGCGAGCCTCATGGGCGAGGCCAACGGCGATCACGTTACGTGGTACGTGAATTTCGCCGAATCGCCGCTCTTGATCGGCTACAACCCGAAGAGCCGTTTCGCCAACGACTTCAAGACGAAGAAGTGGGATCAGGTGCTGCAGGATCCGGGCATCCGCCTTGGCCGCACCGACCCGAAGCTCGACCCGAAGGGTGCCTTCACCGTCGAACTCATGACGAAGGCCGCGCAGGCGTACAACCAGCCTGATCTCGTCGAGAAGACGCTCGGCGCGCCGGAAAATCCCGAGCAGGTGCTGCCGGAAGAAACGCTCGTTGGCCGTCTGCAGTCAGGTCAGCTAGACGCGGGCTTCTTCTACTCGACCGAAACCTCCGACCTGAAGATTCCGTCGATCCACCCCGCGCCCGAACTGAACATCAAGGCGAACTACACGCTCACGATCCTGAACGACGCACCCAACAGCGCCGGCGCTGCGCGCTTCGTCAACTTCCTGCTTTCGGCCGAAGGTCGCAAGTTGCTCGCCGAGCACGGCGTTGACGTCACGAAGCCCGCCGTCAACGGTCAGACCCAGGCGATCCCGCCGTCGGTCCAGGCCGTGATCGACGCCGCACAGCAATGACACAAGCCGCGCAGGTTACCGCGCAGGTTGCAGTGAAGCGCTCGCAGCCGCTCTGGTGGCTCGGCGCGCTGCTCGCGGTCTACCTGTGCGCGCCGTTCGTCGCGAGCATTCCGCAGATCGGCCAGGCGGACTGGGCCGGCGTCGACTGGCACGCCACCTGGTCGGCGGTCGGCGTTTCGGTGGCGAGCGCGAGCGTGGCCACGTTCGTGATCCTGCTGGGCGGCGTGCCGCTCGGCTACTGGCTCGCGCGTTCGCGCGCGCGCGGCATCGCGCTGGTCGGCTTCGTCGTGCAGTTGCCGCTCGCGCTGCCGCCGCTCACGAGCGGCGTGCTGCTGCTGTTTCTCATCGGCCCATATAGCGGTATCGGCCAGCTCTTCGGCGGCTCGCTCACCGACTCCTTCACAGGCATCGTGCTCGCCGAGACCTTCGTTGCCGCGCCCTTCCTGATCGTCGCGGCGCGCTCGGCGTTCACCGCCGTCGATCCCGTGTACGACGACGTCGCCGCCACGCTCGGCCATCATGCCGCCAGCCGCTTCTTTCGCGTCACGCTGCCCATTGCGTGGCCCGCCATCCGCGCGGGGCTCGCGCTCGCCTGGCTGCGCGCGTTCGGCGAGTTCGGCGCGACCGTGATGGTCGCGTATCACCCGTATTCGCTGCCTGTTTATACCTACGTCGTGTTCGGCGGTCAGGGCCTGCCAGCGATGATGCCGCTCCTGCTGCCCACGCTCGGCATTGCGATCATCTGCGCGGTGCTCTCCGTCTATAGCCGAGGCGCGCGCTCGACGCTGACGGTGAACCTCGACAACGGCGACGAACTCACTAGTATCACGCCAGCTGCCACCGTGTCGGATAACGCCGAGCTGCGTCTCGCCTTCGCGGCGCGCCGGTGTCTCGGCGCGTTCACGCTCGATGTTTCGTGGCAGCCGCAAACGCGCCGGCTCGCGATCATCGGCCCTTCGGGCTCGGGCAAGTCGCTCGCGCTGCGCATCATCGCCGGGCTCGAACGCAACGACGCGGGCTTCGTCACGCTCGGCGCGACCCACCTCGGCACGCTGCCGCCCGAGCGCCGCCAGATCGGCTACATGCCGCAGGACTACGGGCTCTTTCCGCACATGACGGTGGCGCAGCAGCTCGCGTTTCCCGTCGATGCGGACACCGCCAGCGCACGTTACTGGCTCGCGCACCTCGGCCTCGACGCGCTCACGCAGCGCCTGCCGCGCGAGCTCTCGTTCGGCCAGCGCCAGCGTGTGGCGCTGGCGCGTGCGCTCACGCGGCACACGCAACTGCTGCTGTTCGACGAGCCGTTCGCCGCGCTCGACACACCGCGCCGGCGCCGTCTGCAGCAATCGTTGCGGGCGCTGCAACGCGAAGTGGGCGCGGTAACGGTGATCGTCACGCACGACCCCGACGAAGCCGCCCTGCTCGCCGACGAAGTGCTCGTGATCGAACAGGGGCGCGCGCTGCAGGCGGGCGCCGTGGCCGACGTGTTCCAGCAGCCCGCCACGCTGCGCGTGGCCGAATTGCTCGGCCTGCACAACGTCGGCGAGGGGATCGTGCGAGCGGGCGGCATGATCGAAACGTCGACGGGACTGCGCCTGCCGTGCGCCGATACATCGCTTGCGGTGGGCTCGCGCGTGATGTGGCGGGTCTCACCGCGCGCGCTCGTCGCGACGCAAGAGGGCGCGTGGCAAGGGCGCATTGCGGGCACGTCGCTGCGTCACGGCGACCGCTACGTTGCAGTCGAGATCGCGGGCGTTACCTTCGATATCGCCGCCGAAGACGCTCCGGCATCGCAATCCGGCGACCTGCGCTTCACAATCGACGCGAACGGCGTACTCGCCTGGCCGGCGCACGGCGCCTGACCTACGACTCCTGAAAACGCTCACCTTTCGCGCTGAAGTACGAGCCCTGACGTCGCCCCCGATGACAAAAAAGCCCCTTTTCAAGGGGCTTTTTGCATAACCGGTTAGCGATTCGAAGGGCAATTTCGCACCGTTGTTCACGGTTCCCGAAAACGCTCACCTTCCGGCAACTCGCGCTCGCTCGCGCAAGGTTTCGATTGCTAACACCTGGTACTCGGCAATATTCGCATCCTTTAACCTGGGACTACCAGGAAAATCTTGCGCGCTGGAACCAGGCTCTCCTGTCCATCGGGAGCCCGAAACTTCCGCGGTAGACAAGCGGTGACGGTGATTGCGGCATACGTTGTCAATGAACCGTTGCGATACCACGCACGCCGCTCCCGAATCTTCTCACCTATGAACGCGCCGCCGCGCTCAGATCATGAAGCGGCTGTCTTCGACGAGCACGCGCGGCAAAGGTTGAAGGTCAGCGCGCGCGAAGCGCACCAGCGAGAAGGCGCGCAAACCCTGCGGGCTCGCCGGCAGGCGCGCGAGTGGAAACACGATCGAGGCGCTGTTGTCGGGGCCGCCGTTCGAAAGCAGGACATTCATGGGACTCAGGCAGATCTCGCGCATTTCAACGTTCGTGTATTGCGCGGGATTCGCGAGCACCCTGCAGATTACCGTGAGCTGATGTTCGAGCGCTTCGCTCTTGAGGCCGAGCGCGGCGATCTCGCTCTCGTTCTGCGCAATCTGCGCTTCGACCTTCGCCACTTCGGCGACGTTTTGCGCGGCAAGCTCACCCAACATGCGCTGCGTGCCCGCACCCTGACGCGTGAGCAGTTGCAGGCGCGTTCTGAGGAGCGCGCGCTCCTGTTCCAGCACATCGCGGCGCGACTCGTCGGCGCCGATCTGCTCGAGGCCTTCGAGTGCGATCTGCTCGACAACGCGCTCCACGATCTGCTCGCGAAGTTCGCTTTCAGTTTCGCCGCACACGCGCACCTGATGGTCGTCGAAGCTCAGCGTAGTCTGCATGACATCGGTGTGCACCTCGTCGCCATACTGCTCGACACCGAAGGCACGACGCTCGTTCAGAGCCATGCCGAGCACCGCGTAAGTCTCGCGCGCAAGCGGATGACTCTCGAACCATGCATGCAGTTCGGGCGAGCGGCTTAGCACATGGCCGACCTCGTCGGGCGCGGCGAAAAACGCGTGGATATAGGGATCGCTCGACCAGGTCGCGGCGCTCGCTTCGCGCGCGGGCGGCATGCAGTCCACCACGTCGCGCACATACGCGACTGACTGCGCGAGCGCGGGCACAAGCCGTTCGCGCCACTCGGGCACGAGCTTGAGCACGGGGCTGAGCACGAGCAGACGCTCGATCAGCGTCTGGATTTGTGGCGATTCCGGCGCCTGCTTCGCGCGGGCGCGCGGCCAAAGCCAGTCCAGGATACCCATGGAAAACTCCGTTGCAGACCGCTTGCGCGCGGCGGCGGTGAAACGTAGGCGCACAACGAAACCTCTTGTGGCGGTTGACTATACCGCGAATTACAACCCGCTCGCGGCGACGCTGCCGCAGCGCAGCAACGGCTCGCGTTACGTTCCTGTTCCCGGAAACACTCACCTTTGCGTTACTTAACGCGCGCCACATGGGACAGAACCTGGCCGCCGAAGTGTCAAACGGTGCGACGAAAAACCACGCGCCGCACACCGCAGTGAGCCCGCTCTCCCGCACATTCTCACCTTTGGTTTTCTTTACGGTGCTCACCTTGCAACGCATGTTTGTGCAGTGCTTCGGCGCCACCGTTCCCATAGGCACTCGCCGTTCAGCGTTGCCGCGCAAGCCTGCTCCCGAATACTCTCACCGTCAAACAGCGCCTGTATATTAATTTCCAATCCGAATTAATTCACCGACTCCCTCGATCTCATCACCGGCTTTCCTCTGTTTTTCAGCAAAACGTCGCGCATGCGATGAAACGCGATGACATGTCAACGAGCGGGCCGCACGCATCGGTGAACATTCGCGCGCAGACGTTCAGCCGTCCTCAAGCATGTGTTCGCGCCCGAGGCCGTGCCGCCCGGTTTCCGCACACCGCTGCTCACTGCACTAGGTTCAGCGACGAAATGTACGGCCACCTGCGCGCTCTGCTCGGAACAATACCTACGTGGACCGCGCTCAACGGAACGCTCGCGCGCTCGCAGTCGAATCACAAGATCACGGATCTCGGCACCGAGTTCATCGTGGGCCAGTTCATGACCGACGCGAAGAAGTACGTGGAAGTGGGGGCGTCAACCATGCCGCAAGTCGAGGTGAAACGATAGACGGCACGCGCGTGGTCGCGCTCACCTACGTTTCGCCGAGCGGCAGGCCGCAGTTCTCCGCGAAGAAGCAGACGCTCGGCCTCGACCTGCGGGATCGGCATTTCCGCACTGTCGAAGCCTGCGGGGACGACGGCCAGATGTTCGAGAAAATCGTGATCGACAGTATCGCGCCGAAGTCTTTCGACGACGAGGCATTCGATGCGAAGAGTCCCGGCTACAAGTTCAAAAACCTGGTCCGAGAGAGCAAAGGTGAGGCTTTTCGGGAGGAGCGCATCAAGTTCGACTCCTGGAACTCCTCACCTATCGTTGTATCGGTGAACTCACGATGCAGTGAATGGCTCACCGCCGCACGCGCTCAACGATACTTCTGCAGCTCGGCATCGGTGATCGGTTGTGCCGGCAGATTCAGCATGCCCGGCAAGTCGCCCAGCTTCGGCAAGCCACTGACGTTGGCCCAGCGACCGCCCGAACCTTGATAAATAAGCGTAGGCGTACCGTCGAAACCGAGGTCCTGAAAGAGCTTGATGTTGTCGTCGAGCTTGTTCTTGTCGGCGGCGGAAATGTGCGCGAGCGGTGCGATACCGCCCGATTCGTCCTTCTCCGAGTAGTGCGTTTCCAGCTCCTTGAGCAGCGCAGCGCCGTCTTTCGCCTCCAGCAGCGCGGCCGCCTTGCCCGCCGAATCGGGCTTCAGAAAGCCCATAGGAATCCAATGCACTTGCAGGCCCACCGCTTCATACGGTTGCAGCGCTTTCCACACCAGGTGACAGTAAATACAGTTTGGGTCCATGAAGACATAAAGCGTCGATTTGGCGTTTGACCCATTCGCACCTTCGACGATCGCACTTGCATGCTGCAAACTCGCGGCGGCCGTTGCGGGCAACCAGGTGGGTTCAGGTGCGTCGGCCGCCATGGCGCCAGCGCTCAGGGCCAGTGCGCCCGCGGCGATCAGCATGCGTGTGAACTTCTTCATTCTGTTCCTTTGTCCTGGATAGCGCGTCACGTCTCGCGCCCTGTAAAGCGAAGGCTCGTATCTTAGGGTCGGGCCGTGGCGCACGCCTGACGCCAATATGGCAAAGGCGTCAGGTTATCAGCAAAGGTGAGAGTTTGCGGGAGGCCGTCGAGCCCTAGAACTTGAAGCGCAACTGAAACCCGATGGTAAATGGAAGATCGTCAGAAGGTATCGGCGGAATGACGATGAAGTTCACGCCCACGCGCTTGTACGCGACCATCACGATCGGCGCGACCACGGGCCCGATCGTATGGTCGTGGCCGAGGCCCCAGTTGCCATAGTTGTAGCCGGAGATGATGCCGCCCATCGCCGCGAGCCGCACGAAGCCCCAATGGAGGAACTCGGGCGCCCACACCGCGCCGCCATAATACGAGGGCCGCCGCAGCGAATTGCGAAAGCCGCCTGCCGTGAGCGCCCACGTGTCGCCTGGCCAGCATTCAATGCCGAGGCCCGGGTTGAACTGTTCGAAGTCCTTGTCGGGATGGATGTGGTACGAGCCTACCATCGCGTCTACCCAGAGGCCCGAACTACACCAGTTTGCCGCGTGCGCCGACTGCGCCGTGCCGAACTGCAGCAACGGCAAGAGCAGCAGGGCAACCGCCGCGCCGCCTTTCGTTTTCTTCGCGTTCGTTGTCGCGTTCGTTGTCGTTATCGTTGCTGCGCCACCTTGCTTCTGCCAAAACCGCATGGGCTCTCCGTCCTTTATTGCGCCGATCCGCGAGGGCGGTCGTCTGTTTTCTGATTGCTGGTTCGCGGTGAATGACGAACTGTACCGCAACCCGATACGCGCGCAATGGAGTCCAGGCTCGGATCGGGCGACTCGCTCGCCGCTTGCATGGTGCCAGCGGCGCGAGTCGTCCCGATGAAAGCAAAGCGTCAGAGGCCGAGGTCCGAGAGGCCCGGATGGTCATCGGGACGGCGCCCGAGCGGCCAGTGGTAGAGACGATCCGCCTCGCGGATCGGCAGGTCGTTGATCGATGCGTGACGGTGCGCCATCAGACCGTTCGCGTCGAATTCCCAGTTCTCGTTGCCGTACGAGCGGAACCAGCTGCCCGAATCGTCGTGCCACTCATAGGCGAAACGTACCGCGATGCGATTGTCCGTATATGCCCACAGTTCCTTGATCAGGCGATAGTCGAGTTCGCGCGCCCACTTGCGCGCGAGAAATTCGACGATCGCCGCGCGGCCCGTCACGAACTCGGCGCGATTGCGCCACACGCTTTGCGGCGTGTACGCAAGCGAAACGCGTTGCGGGTCGCGCGTGTTCCAGCCGTCTTCTGCGGCACGCACTTTCTGCATGGCGCTCTCGCGCGTGAACGGCGGCAGCGGCGGACGCACTTCGGGCGAATCACTCATGGTCTTGCTCCTTGCGTTGGGCAGCGCGCCGGGACGGTGCGCGTAATGGGGTCCGGCTTCGGGAATGACTTCGGGAATCGGAAGCGCCTTTTGGCGCGAGTACTTCGAGCAACGATCGGCCTGCCGCGCGCGCGTCGAGCGCCGCATCGGCGTCGCCGCTCACCAGCGCCACGCCGATCGCGCCGTCGATCAGGATCAGCCATTGGCGCGCGAGCCGTGCTGCGACACGGCGATCTACACCGGCGCTCGCGGCCCACGCATCGCTTTGATCGCGCACGAAGGCGAGCAGGCGCTCCTTGTGTTCGCGCGCGACCACGCGCACGGGGTCGTCACGCGACGCGATTTCGCCAGCCGCGTTGAGAAACGCGCAACCGTGAAAACCTTCGGACGTGAACCACTCGCGCAATACGTCGAACATGCCGATGAGGCGTGCCTGCGGCGTGCGTCCGCGCGCGAGTGTGCCGGCGATGAACCACCGCATCCAGCGCTCGTCGCGCCGTGAGAGCGCAGCCGCGACCAGCGCGTCCTTCGATTCGAAATACGTGTAGAAGCTCTTGCGCGCCGCACCCGCCGCGCGAACGATCGCATCGACGCCCGTTGCGTGAATGCCACCCGCGTAGATGAGCGCCTCGGCGGCGTCCAGCAGGCGCGCGCGCGCGTCGGCCTGCGGCGCTTCTGTGTTCGCTTCGTGGGTGGTTACAGCGGGCGGGCTCATGGCTGGTCTCTTTCAGCGCGATTGCGGCGGGATCACGATAGTCGGCGGGAGAATGAACGTTCTCCAAGCTCGCAATGTAGAACGATCATTCTCCCAAGTCAAGATACCTTGCTGTTGCGCGTGCTGCGCAGCGCGCTTATGCGATCCCAAAGCGCACGCCCCGAAACCGCGAACACGGCGGCCACGACCAGCGTGAGGCCCAGTACGCGCGTGGGAGTCAGCGGCTCGCCGAGCAGCACCGTGGCAAGCGCCACGCTCGACACCGGCGCCACGGCCGTAAAGACCGCGGCCTCGCCGCCTGGCACACGCGCCGCACCCGCGTACCAGAGCCAGAATCCGCCGACTGTCGGCACGAGCGCGTAATAAGCCACGCCGAGCACGGCATGCAACGGCACGCTGTGGGTCGCGCCAAGCCAGCCGGGTAGCGCGCACACGCCCGATACGACGAAGCCGATTCCTGTCATCGCGCTAGCCTGCGCGAGCGGCGGCCACGGCCGCGAAAGCCGTTTGTTTAGCAGGACGAACAGGCTTTCGCACACGACTGCGCCGAGTATCATTGCGTCGCCCGTGAGCGAGCGCGCGCCTTCGCGGTGCTCTCCGGGCGCGAGCGTGACCATCGCCACGCCGAGGCTCGCGATCGTCACCGAAACGAGGGTACTCGCGCGCAGCCGCTCGCCCAGCACCAGCGCCGCCGTCAACGCGCAGACGGCGGGAAGCGTGCCGAGGATGATGCCGGCGTCGCTCGCGGAGGTCCGCTGCGTGCCCGCGATCAGCAAGACCGTATAACCGACGCTGCCTATGGCGGCCTGCGCGACGAGCAACAGCGCGTCGCGCAGGCCAGGACGCGGAAACCTGGTGCCCGTGAGACGCATGAGCAGCAGAAAGACCGGCAAAGCAAAGGCGAAGCGCAGCGCGGTGCCGGTCAGGGGATCGAGCCCGGCGCCGATGGCCTTGCTAGCAATGACCGTGCTGCCCACGGTAAGCATGGCCGCTGTCAATTGCCAATGGGCTACGGATCGGGGCGAGAGGGTTAAGCGCCGCGCGCTTTCGCGCGACGGCAATCGTATCGACATGGAGCGCTCCTCGTGGTGATACGCCTGTATATGCCTACCACGGCGCGTCGTCTTGGATCGTTGTGCGTCAGCGCGGCAGGCGCATGCGACTCATGCTGCGCGCGCGAGCCGGTAGCGCCCCGGCGAAACACCGAACTGGCGCGCGAAAGCGCGATTCAGGTGGCTCTGGTCGCAGAAACCGGCGGCCAGCGCGGTCTGCGCCGGGGCAGTGCCCGCCTTGAGCAGACGCCGCGCGAGCGCCACGCGGCGATGCAGGATGTAGCCGTGCGGCGCGACGCCGAACGCACGCAGGAAGCCGCGATGGAGTTGGAAACGGCTCAGCCCCGCCGCCTGCGCGAGTTCCGCGAGCGAGAACGGCTGGGCCGGATCGGTGTCGATCATGTCGCGCACGCGCGCAAGCGACGCCGGCGAGCACCGCGCGAGCGCGCGCCGGTGGCCGAGCGCCTTGACGAGCCGCGTCATGACTTCGAGCGCGGCGGCGTCGAACGCCATGTGGGAGAGGTCACCGTTTTCGTCAGTGACATGGGCGAAGGCCGCATCGAACAGCGCGCGCAAACGCGGCTCGCTGATCACCGGCGCGTGAAGTGCGAAAGCAGCGTCGCCGCCCTGTGTGATGTCGGCTTGCAGCGCGTCGATCCAGCGCGGCTCGAAATACAGCATGCGCCACGTGCGCCCCGCGGCGTCGAGCGGGCGGCCATCGTGCACCTCGCCCGGATTGACGAGGATGAGGTCGCCCGGCACGGCCTCGACCTGACCCGCGTCGCTCAGCGAGACATGGCCACCTCGATCGATTACGCCAATGCCGTACTGGTCGTGCGTGTGACGCCCGAACGAGCGCACGGTCGCGGCCGTCATCGCGTCGACGTCGCTCACGAGCGTGGCGTGAAAACGCACGGCGTGGTTCGTGGCTGGCATGGATCGGCTCTCCGCGCTTCGGGCTCCAATGGGCGTATGAAACCCGAGTTTCGCGCGGCGCGCAATGTGCGCGTGACCCGGACGGGCAGTCCTGAATGGACAATTGCGATCCGTCCCCGTCGCGATATGCTTCGCGAACCGGATGGAAGAAACGCACGCCGTCAAACGTACACATATCAGTGTCGACGAGTTCAGGGAGCAGAAATGAAAGACCAGCCGTCTGTGTCGCTTGCGCGCCTCGTTCGCGGCTCGCGCCGTGCCTTCTGCATGGCGCTGTGTGCAGCGAGCCTCGCCGCGTGCACGCCGCTGCGCGTGGTCACGCACAGCGTAAGCCGCACGGAAGCCGACGTACCAGCGGGTCGCTACGCGATGGACGCGCATCACTGGAGCGTCATATTCGACGTCGATCACTTCCACTACTCGCGCTTCGTCATGCGCTTCGACCGCGCGCAGGCAACGCTCGACTGGACGGCGGGCGGCCTCGAAACGGCCACGCTCGACGCGGTGATCGACGCCACGAGCCTCGACACCAACGTGAGCGCGCTCGACGCCATGGTGAAAGGCCCGCAGATGCTCGACGTGCAACGTTATCCGGAGATCCATTTCACGAGCACGCACTTTACGCGCACGGGCGAGGGGCGCGGCACGCTCACGGGCAATCTCACGATACGCGGCGCGACCCAGCCGGTCACGCTCGACGTCACCTTGAACGGCTATGCGCCGAATCCGCTCACGAAGCAGCCCACGCTAGGCTTCGCCGCTACGGGCCACTTCAACCGCTCGGCGTTCGGGTTGACGAGCTGGTATCCCGCCGTGGGCGACGAGATCGACGTGCGCATCGAAGCCGAATTCGAGCAGCCGGTGCTGGAACAACCGCGCTAAAACCGCCGCGCGTTCAGGCCGCGGTCCAGTCGAGAATCACCTTGCCACTCTCGCCCGAGAGCATGGCCGCGAAACCCTTCTCGTAGTCGTCCACGTTGAAGCGGTGCGTAATGAGGGGCGAAAGATCGAGCCCGCTCTGCAGCATCGCGACCATCTTGTACCAGGTCTCGAACATCTCGCGGCCGTAAATGCCCTTGATTTCCAGCCCCTTGAAGATCACCTGGTTCCAGTCGATGGCGGTTTGCGCGGGCGGAATGCCGAGCAGCGCGACCTTGCCGCCGTGGTTCATCGACTCGAGCAGCGCCGTGAACGCGCTCGGCACACCCGACATTTCGAGGCCCACGTCGAAGCCTTCGGTCATGTGCAGTTCGTTCATCACATCGCGCAGCGACTCGCGCGAAACGTTCACGGCGCGCGTCGCGCCCATCTTGCGTGCGAGTTCGAGCCGGTAGTCGTTGACATCCGTGATGACGACATTGCGCGCACCCACGTGCTTCGCGATCGCGACGGCCATGATGCCGATCGGCCCCGCGCCCGTAATCAGCACGTCCTCGCCCACGAGGTTGAACGACAGCGCTGTGTGCGTGGCATTGCCGAACGGATCGAAGATCGCCGCGAGATCGTCGGAGATCTCGGGCGGAATCTTGAACGCGTTGAAGGCCGGAATCACGAGATACTCGGCGAACGCGCCTTCGCGGTTCACGCCGACGCCCGTGGTGTTGCGGCACAGGTGGCGCCGCCCCGCGCGGCAGTTGCGGCAAAAGCCGCAGGTGATATGCCCTTCGCCGGACACGCGGTCGCCAATCTGGAAACCGCGCACCTCCTGGCCCATCTCGACGATTTCACCCACATATTCGTGGCCCACGTGCATCGGCACCGGAATGGTTTTCTGTGCCCAGTCGTCCCATTTCCAGATGTGGATGTCCGTGCCGCAAATCGCCGTCTTGCGGATCTTGATCATCACGTCGTTATGGCCGACTTCGGGCTTCTTCACGCGCGTGAGCGTGAGGCCGGGCGCGCGTTCGAGTTTGGCAAGTGCTTTCATTTGATTCGCAATCCTTGTTAAATCACGCCGAGCTGCTTGCCTACGCGCGCAAACGCCTCTACGGCCCGCCCGATCTGCTCGGGCGTGTGCGCGGCGCTCATCTGCGTGCGAATGCGCGCGCGGCCCTTCGGCACGACGGGATACGAAAAGCCGATTACGTAGACGCCCTCGTGCAGGAGCGCGTCGGCCATTTTCGTGGCGACCTGTGCGTCGCCGAGCATCACGGGAATGATCGGGTGCTCGCCGGGCACGAGCGTGAAGCCGAGCGCGCTCATTTCGCGGCGAAACTGCGCGCCATTCTCGCGCACGCGGCGGCGCAGTTGCGCGCCTTCGTCGCTAGCAATCAGTTCGAGCACGGCAAGCGAAGCGGCGGCAATGCTCGGCGTAAGCGTGTTCGAGAAAAGATAGGGACGCGAGCGCTGGCGCAACAGGTCGATCACCTCCTGCTTCGCCGCGATATAGCCGCCCGAAGCGCCGCCCAGCGCTTTACCAAGCGTCCCGGTGATGATGTCCACGCGCTGGAGAACGCCGCAGTGTTCGGGCGTTCCGCGCCCATGTTCGCCGATGAAGCCCACCGCGTGGGAGTCGTCGACCATCACGAGTGCGTCGTAGCGGTCCGCGAGATCGCAGATGCCCTTGAGATCGGCAATGATGCCGTCCATCGAGAACACGCCGTCGGTGGCGATAAGCTTGTAGCGTGCGCCGGCTTCATCGGCTTCTTTCAGCTTTGCTTCGAGATCCGAAAGATCGTTGTTCTTGTAGCGATATCGGCGCGCTTTCGAAAGGCGTACGCCGTCGATGATGCTCGCGTGGTTGAGTTCGTCGCTGATGATGGCGTCGTCTTCACCGAGCAGCGTTTCGAAGAGGCCGCCGTTCGCGTCGAAACAGCTGGAATAGAGAATGCAGTCTTCGCTTCGCAGGAACGTGGCGAGCGCGCTTTCGAGCTGCTTGTGCACGGTTTGCGTGCCGCAGATGAAACGCACCGACGCCATGCCGAAACCGTCGCGCTCGAGGCCGTCTTTGGCGGCGGCGATGAGACGCGCATCATTGGCGAGGCCGAGGTAGTTGTTCGCGCAAAAGTTGAGCACGTCGCTGCCGTCCGCTAGCCGGATATCGGCCGACTGCGGCGTGGCGATCACGCGCTCGTTCTTGTAGAAGCCATCTGCGCGGATCTGGTCGAGCGTCGCGCGCAAGTGGTCGAGATACGGGGTACGCATGAATCGTGCTCCTCACATAGCTGCGGCTTGCCGCAGTTTGCTATAGTCGCCGTCAGCTGTTGGCGAAAATTTCCGTTATTTCGAACCCAAGTTCGATATGTCGAACGCACTCTAATCGATGAGGCCGTGAATGGCAAGCACCCGCAAACCGCGCGCCGCACCGGCGAACGTCGTTTCTGACGCGCCCGCGTCGGCCGCAACTGGCGCACTGCCTGCATCGGCCGTACCAGCCACCACGCCGCCGCGCGTGGGCGAGCAGATCCAGCGGCTGCGCTCCGAGCGCAAGATGACGCTCGACGACCTCTCGCGCGCCGCGGGCGTCTCAAAATCCATGCTATCGGAAATCGAGCGCGACAAGGCGAACCCGACCATTGCCGTCGCCTGGCGGCTCACGAATGCGTTGGGCGTCAAGCTCGATTCGCTGTTTGCGGCCCCGAAGGCGCCCGAGGCGATCGCGGTCGCCGGGCCGCACGACATCCCGACGCTGCACGGTCACGACGCCGGTTACCAGTTACGCGTATGGGGGCCGATCGAGCTAGCCGGCAACTTCGAGTGGTACGAGCTGACGCTGAAGCCCGGCGGGGCGCTGGTTTCGGCCGCGCACGAACCGGGCACGCGCGAGCATCTGACGGTGTTGCAGGGGAGCATCGAGGTCGAAGCGGCTGGCGCCACGCAGCGCCTGAAGGCCGCAGACACGGCGCGCTATATCGCCGACCAGCCGCATGCGATCCGCAACGCAGGCAAGGGCGAGGCGCGCGCACTGCTGGTGGTGATTCACGGCTGACAGCCCGCCTCACCGCTAGCGCTGGCCGAATGGACGATGCTGCGCGATCGGTCCGACTACTGTATATTTATACAGTGAAAGTCCGACTGGAGACGTCAATGTCCCTCCCAACCGAACTGCGGCGCGAGCACGATCTGGCGGCTTTGCGCTTTCAGGCTGCCGCACGCGACCTCGAACTCATCGTGCGCAACATCGCGCAGCGCTATATCGCACGGCTGGTGCCGCTCACCTGGCGACTGCTGCATGCCATCGAGGCAGAAGCGCTTGCTGATCTCGGCTTCGCCAGCCGCCACGACGCCCTGATGCTTGGCCTCTTTCAACGGCCAGGCGACCTTGCCTGGCCGGAAACCGACGAAACAGTCGACTTCGGGCAATCCAACGCGCTGCCAGCTGTATTCGCGTTCGCGGTCTCGGCCTATGAACGTGCCGCGCAATGCGCGGAAGCATCGCGCCAACAGGCAAGACGCAACGACGCTATGCGGCGTGCCAGGGGCTGGGGTGGTTGATCGCATGCAGGGGACGCGTTGCACGGAACGATTGCAGCGCGATGATCCTGCTATCGCTATAATGACCTCGTAACGCAACTAACGGAATGATAGAGATGGCGTCCTCCACTTCCTCACGCGACCTCTTCGACCAGCAACGCCAAGACTGGCAGCGTGACCCCGCCGCCGCGTTCGACGCCTGGCTCGCCTCGCAGGATTTGCGCCGTTCCTCCGCCGAGGTCTATCGCGTGCAATGGGGACGCTTTCTCGAATGGCTCGCGCTCAAACGCAAGACGATCATGACCGTGGATACCGGCACGATCGCCGAATTCGTCGCTAGCCTCGACGTGAAGAAGCCGCAGCGGCTGCGTTATCTGCGACTCATCGAGCGAGTGCTCGATCACGTGCGCGAAATCGAACTTGCCTCCACGAACCCAGCGCGCTTCATCGCCCAGGACGGCGAAGCCGCGTGGCGCAACGCGCGCGAGAACGAGCCGACTGGCTTCCTTACGCCCAATGAACGCGCCGCGATCATCGGTCAGTTGTTTTCGCCGCTCGTCGAGCCCTCTGCCGCGAAACGATGGCGTGAACGCCGAGACCGTGCGCTCGTCGCCATCTTTCTGGGAGGCGGATTGAAAACGGGTGACGCCATCGCGCTCACGCTCGACTGCGTGGCGATCGGCTCGGAATCGGTCACGATCGAAGCCGCCAACCCGGTGTTTACGCGCGTCACGCGACTGACGCCATTTGCCGTCGATGTACTTGGCGCCTGGCTCGAAGCGCGCCGGCTCGCCGGATTGCCTGGACAGCTGGTGTTTCCGGGCTCGCCTTCGGGGCGCCCCATGCACAAGGCCACCGTGTTGCGCGCCATCGACGCATTGATGGAAGCAGCGCGCGTGGCCGAAACCCGCGCCGAGCGCGCGAGTCCGCAGACCTTGCGCAACACTTTCGCAGCGGACCTGTTCGAGCGCGGCGTGGATACCGATCAGGTAGGGCAGTGGCTCGGCTTCCTGCAGCCGATCTCCGCGGGGCGGTTGCATCGCGCATGGAAAACGTGGGCGGAACGCGAGGCGACGCAACACGCTTCAGCGGAAAGCGACGAGGCGTGAAACGCCGCGTTGGCGGGCGATCGGGCTCTCGCCGGACGCGGGCGCGGCTCCCGTAAAAGCTCACGTATCCAGGCCAGGCTGACTTCACGCCTGGTCCAGTCAGCGCTCACGAAGCCTGTTCGTGCGAATGCTTGCCTGCCATGAAGCGCGCGTACGCCGCAAACTTCGACACCCCCGTCCCCGAGGTGTGCTCGCACTCTGGGCAAGTGAATTCGAAACCATCGTCCACTTTGGACAACTCCGGTTCCCCTTCGTGACAGTTAGGACAACGCGCAGGCAACGCAACGTGTCCATCGACCGAAGTGCCAAGGCTCGCCAGCTCGGTTTCGCCTAGCCGGCCCGCCCCGGCGAGTGAACAGAGCAACGCCGCGACCGACGCGTCGAGGCCTTGCTGCCCACGCAACGCCGTGACCTGCCGGGTGAGCGCGTCCACTTCGTCGGATCGCTCGCGCAGCACGGCGTCGAGCCGGTCGGCGCGGCCCTTTGCCGTCGCCAATTGCTGGATGAAATCGAATTCCTTCTTGCTGGCATCGCGCTGCGCCGCCTGCCACGTCGACGACATCGAGCGCAAGGAGTCCAGTTCGACCAGCATGGGCTTGACGCGCCGTTCGGCCTCGGCGAGCGCATCCTTGATCTGTTGCGCATAGTGCTCGGTGCTCTTGCGCATGTCTTCGTGCAAGGCGTCGATGCGATCGCGCAAACCGGCGTTGGTCGTCTGTTCCGCCTCGACCCGTTTGCGCAGAGCGTCGTTTTCCGTTTCCAGACGTTGTACCAGCACGTCGCGGGTGCCATACGCTGCGGCGCCCTGCGCGGACGCCGCGGCAAGCTGGCTTTCGAGTTCGCGCACCCGCTCATAGGCCGCTTCCACGCGTGCTTCGCTGCGTTGCAGCATTTCATCGGCGGCCGAGCGGCGAGCTTCGGCCTCCCGGGTCGCCTGTTCGGCATTGAGCCGACCGGCTTCGAATTCCGTGCGTTCGGCCTGCAGGGCATCGCCTGCGAGCGCCAGCGCTTCCTCGAAAAGCGCGCCAAGCAGTTCGCCGGCGCGTTCTTCCAGTGCGGGCGGAATTGCCCCAGCCCCCACACGCACTTTTGACGTCGCGCGAATGCGCTGCCAAAACAGCTCGATGTCTTTCGGGATATCGCTCGCACTGCCCGTCTGGGTCAACTCACGGACAGCCGCCATCGAAGGCTTGATTTCGAAATCGAAGAACAAGCGTTTGCAGGCATGTAAGGAAAGCTCCTGCCTGCGTGCTCCGTTGTTGCGCAAATTTTCAATTTCTTCGCGGATTGCCTGGCGGTCCTGGTCTCGCATATTCGTCTTCTCGGCAGGGGAGTGGACGGATAATAACAAATTACGTTCTATTTGCTACGTTTTGAGCGTCGAGATTGCCGGAGGTGGCCAAATCGCGTTCCGCAACGGTTTTCTGTCGGTGCCAGGTGAGCGTTGCTGGGTCTTTCCGTGAAACAAATCGAAGTTTGTTTCATAAGCCCTTGTAAACGCGCGAGTTTTTGGCTTGATTTTACGGCTATCCGTTGTTTCACGCGAGCGGGCCCGAGAACTTCCTCGGGCGGTTGGATTGGAATGTGGATATCTCGGGTAGCTCGCAGGGGAATTCTTGCTTGAGAGATATAAAAGTAAACACCCTTGATACCGGTTAAAAACGTTAACGCCACGGCAAATCCTTACCTGGTGGGGCTTTCCGGCCGTTCAGGTGAAGCTTTACGGGACCCTGGGTGAGTGCCTGCGGGAAAGTTGGGTGACGGGCTTCGGGAACGCCGGTGAGCCACTGCAGGAAAGGACGTGAGCGGGTTCAGGAGCGGGGCGATTCTTGACTTCCCGGCAAGGGTGAGGCAATGCGGGAGGCCGCGGACGGGCAGGTCACGCGTAGCGGGGCTCGGCTGCGGTGTTACGGAAAATGCAACGGTGAGCGGGTTCGGGAGCGGCGATTCGCGCCATTTTTCGGCTAAATCGAGGGGCTAAAGTGCTTGGGGTGAGAGGTATCGGGAAAAAATGCAGATCGAAGGTGAAGTTTTTCGGGAGCCAAAGCCCGAAATCGGGCGAAATGGGGACCTTGAGGGTCCAAAGGTGAGCTTTTTCGGGGGCATGCATGCGATCCGGGTGGATCTCCCCGCTGCTTACAGCTGGTTCCCGGGGACTTTCCGCGGCGCAAGGTGAGGATTTTCGGGAGATTTCCGCAGTGCCGCGAAACCAGCGGCGTCCGCCCGGTCCCGGATGGATAAGGTGAGGCTTTTCGGGGGCCATTTTCTGCAGATTTCATACCCAAGGTGAGAAAATTCGGGAGAAAGTTGGCGTTCACTGCGCCGCAGACGCCGAGATTACGCGGGTACGGATGGTGTTTCTCTCGGTTGAAATCCTGCTTGGGTGAGATTATTCAGGAGCGCTCTTTCGGCAAGCGCGCATTTGTCCGCGTGTTCTGTCTTCGCGTGAGGTGAGGTAATTCGGGAGTCGACAGTACATTCTCAGACCTGCCACGCGTGTGGATAAGTCACGGAATCCATTGGTTTTTTCTTTCCAATGCCATGAGTGGTGAGAGTTTACGGGAGGCGCCGCGACGGTGCAGCGCAACCGCACCTGGACGCAAAAGGTGAGAATTTTCGGGAGTTGCTGTCGTCTGGCCGCCGCAGCGACGGCCTTTCGGAGCGGATCGATGTGTCTAGCCGCCGCGGCAACAGGTGAGATTTTTCGGGATACGTCGGGGCGCGCATTGGCGAACCCTCGACAATTTGGACCTTCGATCGCCGTATCAGCCAGCCTTTGCCCACACAATTTGGACTTTATGCCGGTCTTACACGAGTGCCGCGCCGTGTTTTGCTGCAGCGCGATAGCATCGCAGGGGATCGTTTAGCCAGAGACCGGTCGAGAGTCTGGAATTTGGCTGCCAACGACGGACTTTTCTCACCGGCCGCACGAAAATATTTTAAGGTGAGCCGATACGGGAATAGTTGGCGACCCTTGGCACACCGGCGGAAATGTGGGATCGGGCCGGACCGTGCATGACGCAAAGCGCCCCGCTGGATGGGCGTCTGGTCAAAGGTGAGGCAATACGGGAAGGTGTCGCGGTGAGCGGTGCGCGCGATGTGCGCATCACCGGCAATGGTGAGAGAGGCCCTATAGACGCCTATCACCACAGACGGTATCCTTTCGCGAAATTCTCTCCTCGACCCGACGCATGGCCACGAAGCGCGTGAAAAAGACCGATGTGGTAAGCCCCAGCTCGGCGGAATTGCGCAAGGCCGTCGAGGCGATCGCGATCCAGCCGAAGAGCGGCAAGATCACCCTGCTGACCCGCAAGCTGTTCAACGTCCTGCTGGCCGTCGCCCAGCAGGCCGACGAGTCTGGCGATACCTACCGTGCGCTGCTTTCCGACATCGTAGCCAACTCGGCGTTCGATTCGAACGATACGGCGCTCGTGAAAGAGCACCTGCGACGTATGGTGTCGGTGCAGGTCGAGTGGAGCCAGGGCACGTCGAGCCAGAAGCCCGGCCGCAAGTGGGGTATTTCCACGCTGATTGCGGACGCGGAAATTCTTGAGGATCCGCAAACCCGCCGCGTCTGGGTGGAGTTCTCGTTCGCGCCGAAGATCAAGAAGAAGCTGCTGGATCCGGTCCAGTACGCCCGTCTGAGCCTGCAGTTCCAGAGCCAGTTGCGCAGCAGTGCCGGGCTTGCGCTCTACGAGATCTGCGTGCGCTATCTGACCAACCCCAGCCATCTGACGATGCGCGAGACGTGGGAGTGGTGGCGCCCGATCCTTTCCGGTACTCCGGACACCGAAGCCGGCGACGAAGCCAAACGCGAATACAAATATTTCAAGCGCGATTACTTGCGGCCCGCGATTGCCGAAGTCAACGCGGTGACGAACATCTTCGTCGAGTTGATCGAGCATCGCGAGGGCCGCCGTGTCGCCGAAATCCAGTTTCGCGTGACCGAGCGCAAGCAGCCGATGCTTGCGCTCGACGAGCATCCGAATGTGTTCGACAGCACGCTCGTCGACCGCATGGTGAAGATCGGTATTCCGCTCAAGGAGGCGCAGTCCCTTTACGCCGACAGCGAAGAAAACCGCATTCGCGCCGCGTTGCAATTGACCGAGCAGCGTATGCGCAGCACGAGCTTGCCGCCGGTGCGCAGCGCTGCGGCGCTGTTCAAGGACGCGCTGAAGAAGGGCTATGCGCCGCCGGTCGAGACTGCGGCGGACGCCGCACCGGCCGTTGGCCGCGGGGCGGCGGCAGCGGTAGCAGCCGACGACCGGAAGGCGCGGCTGCTCGATGAATACGCGGCCTATCGGCGCAAGGAAGCACGCTCGCTCTACGAGGAGCAGGGCGACATGGAGCGCGAGCTTGCGCGTCAGTCGTTCGAGACGGATGAACTGCCGGGGCTGGGGTCGCATTTGCGCGATGACTGGCGTCGTCGCGGGCTGGAATCGAAGCTGGCCGATACGGCGTTTTTTGACTGGCTTGCGCGCAAGACCTGGGGCGAACCAACCGACGGCGATTTGCTCGCGTTCACGCTGGGCCAGACTCGCGCGGCCTGACCGTCATGTGCGGGCCGGCCCGCGCAATGCGGCGGTGGTGGTGAGGCCGTTTGGCCGATTTGCGAGGCGAACGATCCGGTCCCATCATCGACGGCCTGCCTGATATATGGCAGCCGTCGACAAATTTTCCAAACTTATTTCGTCTTTAAAATCTGCTCGATCTGCTGAAGGATCGCGTCGCGTCGATCTTTCGCGAGTCCCTTCAGGCGCAACTCGAGCCGATCGTCCCCGTACGACTTCAGGTCACCGACGGCCACACCATCCAGTTTGATCTCCAGCCGTTGCGCGTAGCGTTGCCGCCCAGCCGGCTTCGGGCTTTCCTGCGCGCTCGCGCGGCCTTTCACGATATCCGCTACCTGACGCGTGCTGAGGTCGTCGGCAACGATGCGGTTGATGAGACGCAGTGTGGCGTCGGTCCCGCGCGCGCCGTGATAACGCCCGACCTGATAGGCCATGTTCGAGCCAAACCGGTCCGGGCGCGCCACCATTTCCTGCATGACCAATTCCGGCAACTTGCCGATCGACAGCGCAACCGCAACCGTCGATTCGTCGAGGCCGAGGTGATCGGCAAGCTCACGCTGACTCTGAAAATGCTTTTCGTCGATGAATCGCTTCCACACTACCGCGTTATCGAACACGGTTTGCGAATCGCGCTGAACGTTCAGGTCGTAACCGAGCTTGTAGCTCTGAATGCCGATCGGCAGATCGACGACGATCGCCTTGACGACTTCCTTGTTCGCCTCTTTCAGTGCCCGCACGCGACGGCCGCCATCGCTCACGTAGTAGCTGCCCGGCGCCGCGTAGTCGGGAATCACATGGATTGCCTGCTGCTGCCCTTGCTTCGCGAGATTGACAGCCAGTTCTGCGATTGAGGCCTTCAGATAAAAGTGACGCGGATTGAAGGGGCTTGGCTTGATGTCCTTGAGCGGCAACTCGATGATTTGCCCCGGACGGTAGCCGTGTGCGACTCGCCAGGCGTGGTATTCGGCCGACTCGTTCTCGAGGCCGGGCGCGTCGTCGAGAACGGTCTCGGCCGCAGATTCGAAGCCAGTCACAAGGGCAGGCTGACTCGAGCGCCCAGCAACTTCTCGCGTTTTTGGCTTGTCCTCGACGAGCCCGTCGATGGCGTTGAGGCGGTCGAGTGCCGTGCGCTTTTCGCTGCTCGTCGTATCAGGCCGAGCCTGAAAGCCTTTGGCGAATTGGGAGGGTTTCATTCAGGGTCCTTTATGCGCATAAAGTCAGGGGAGCATCGCCGCGATTTCGTCGGCGCATGCGCGCACTTCCACTGCGGCAAGGCGAGCGCCACGGTCGTTCATTTGCAGAACCGTCTGGCCCAATGCCATCGCCTGCTTGTACGCCTCACGTGTGGGAATCTGCGTTCTGAGCAGTGGGAAACCGAGTTCTTCAAGGGCGCGCTTCAGCTCGCGTGTGAGCATGCGCTTCTCTTCGGTCTTGTTCAGCAGGAATACGGCGCGCAGATCTTCGTTCATGACCTGGGCTTGCTGGATGAGTTTCACGAGACCAACACTCGACCAGTAATCGGCCGGAGAGGACGAAGTCGGAATGACGGCGACGGTCGCGGCCAACAGCACCACGCCGGAGACCTTCTCGGTGATCGACGGCGGGCAGTCCACCACGATCACGTCGTAGTCGTTGATGAACTTCTTGATCTCCCGGTGGATCTGGCCACCGGCCTCGGAGAGATTGACCACCGGGAACGGGATGCCGCTGTCACCATCGGCTGACGCGCTGGCCCAATGGATCAGCGTGTTTTGGCCGTCCGCATCCACGACGAGCACCCGCTTCCCCTTTTCGTGGAAGGCCGCGCCGAGATGCATCGCGATCGTGCTCTTACCGACCCCGCCCTTTTGTTGCGTGACTGCGATTATCTCTGCTGCCAATTGGTATTCTCCTTTTTGCTATTAGCTTGGGATTTTACCTGGAATGTTTTTCAGTTCAATGATTTTTGGCGGAATTCGCAGCCGAATTAGCCATTCGGACTAGGTTTATGCGCATAAAGCTGGCGCGAAGGTATGGAGATGCTGTGAAGCGGTCGCGTGCGGTTGTGGCGTCCCCTCGACGACGCCTCCGATGCGTGGCGCACATCGATGAATAGCACGCGCACCGAAAGATAACCGCGCGTGCGTCACTGCTCTTTATGCGCATAAAGTCAGCCCCACGCCCGTCGCCTTTCCACCTCTCACAAGCGCGTGACCGAGAGACCTCACCGCGAATCCCTTGCGCGGCCACATGGCAGCAAACCTGGTAAAGGAGTCAGGCCTTTCTCGACCGAGACTTCAAACGCCTATCAGCCCACCCCCGGTAAAATCACGATGATTCCCCGGCCTCACCGAGGCTCGCCCACCACTCCCCTCTCGTACGTCAGGCGTCATGATCACGATCTACCATAACCCCCGCTGCTCCAAGTCCCGCGCGGCTTGCGAACTGGTGTCCGCCTCGACGGCGAACGAACCAGTCGAAGTAATCGAATACCTAAAGGAGCCGCTCACCGTCGACCAACTACAGGCGCTGCACGCGATGCTAGGCGGCCCGCTGCTCGACATGATCCGCACCGGTGAAACCGAGTACACGGAGCTCGGTCTTGATGCACTTGGTGTGACAGATGATCAGTTATACGAAGCAATCGTGCGGCATCCGATTCTGTTGCAGCGACCCATCGTCGTACGCGACGGCCGCGCCGTGATCGGCCGCCCAACCGAAAACGTCGCGGCACTACTCGGTTGAAATCGCTGGGTTGCTCACGCGCTAAAAGCGAGCGAATCGCGAGCGCCCGCGTGCATGGACAAGACGCAATCAACGCCATGCACGCGTGGAAATTGCATATTTGCTAACCTGCAGACGAATCCCACGCGAGGCCCGTATCCATCGGCTCTCCACGCAAGTTGTCCACAAACTTATGCCCAAAAACTGTGGATAAATTCGCGTTACCCCCGGTTATCCACAACGGCGCGCGGTTACTGGCCAGGCCCGCGCGCGTGGGCGTCGGCGGAATGCGCGCGCGTCTATGATGATGTTTCTTTTCGATGCGCATCGCGCGCACCTCCGAGGAAACCGAAATGGCCTACAAGATCGCAGTTGTGGTTGGCAGTCTCCGCAAGGATTCATTCAATCGACAACTCGCGCACGCAGTGACGTCGCTGGCCCCCGCTGAATTCACTTTCGAGTACCTGGACATCGGTGTGCTGCCGCTCTACAGCCAGGAATACGACGCGGACTATCCCGAGGTGGCGCGCCGCTTCAAGCAGCAGGTCGAAGCCGCCGACGGGCTGCTCTTCGTCACGCCCGAATACAACCGCTCGATTCCGGGCGGGCTGAAAAATGCGCTCGACTGGGGTTCGCGGCCGTGGGGCGCGAATGTGTGGCGCGGCAAGCCGGGCGCGGTGCTCGGTACGTCGCCGGGGGCGACCGGCACGGCGCTTTCGCAACAACATCTACGTAACGTGCTCGCCTATCTCGACGTCGTGGTGCTCGGTCAGCCCGAGATGTTCATCAAGCACGACACGAACCGCATCAACGAGAAAGGCGAGATCGTAAGCGACGACACGCGCAAGTTCCTGCAACGCTTCGTCGATACGTACGTGGCCTGGATCAAGCGCCAACTCGGCCGCTGACGCCTGATCACGCCGAACGCCCCACTGCGAGAATGGGTTCAATGCAACGTGCGACGCTGCCCCGGCATGTCCTTGTGATGATCGGGCGTGTCTTCCTCGTATTCGAGGAATTCGTCCGGAATCTGCGGCGCGGCGCCCGCGGCGGGCCGCGTCGCTTCGGGCGCGGCTGGAACGTCCACATGATGTGCGCCCATCACCGCTCCGGCGCCGGGCGCGCTTGCGGCAGTGAGCACGGTCGCCTCGGCCTCGCTCGTCTGCCGCATCGGTTCGACGGTGGGGTCGAGCGTGGGCTCGACAGCGGTTTGTTCGCGCGCGGCTTCCGTTTGCGCGCCACGGCGGCGCAGGGCATCGGCGAACTCGGAGAGACCCAGTTCATCGAGCGCCGAGTGCTCGCGCGCGACTGGACTGTCCGTCGCTGGCCACGCCCACGGTGTGCCGCGCAGCGCGACGTCCGTCGCGTGCTCCTCGCGCAGCGTCTCGTACGCGAGATTGGCGTGCGCCTCGTCGCTCACATGCACGCCGATGCGCACCGATTCGCCCGGCGGCGGCGTCATGCCGGTCTGAGCCTCGGTGGTTCGGCGCACGTCGCCCGTCGTCGAGAAAAAACTTCCCACGAGCCGCTCGATGCCAGCGAGCACGCCCTCTGTGCGCACCGGCAGGTCGATGTCGCTCGCCGCGAAGCCGCGTTGCAGCAGCGCGTCCTGCGCATGGCGTGCTTCGTCGTAGGTTTGAAAAACGCCGGTCACGGTCTGTTTCATGGCAGCCTCCTTCGCCAGATGGTGACGCCCGCTTACATCATGCGCCGATTGTGCGTTGATCGTGCTTCGCCGGTGCATCGGTTGGCGCATGCCGTGCGTGACGTCTAACCGCCTGATTCTGCGGGTCGCGCTGCCTGCCGCAATCCTCGTGCCGCGAGGTTCGTCACGCCCGTCCTGTCATGCCCGGGGGCTCTGGAGTGTCGTGTCGTGGTCGCGCTTCGCACGCGCCTGGCGGTCCTCGCGAATCGCCTCGAGCATTTTCTCCAGCAGCGCGATGTCGAACGGCTTCGATAGCACACGCACATCGGCATTGCGCGTGCGCTCGAGCTCCTCCGCGTAACCCGTCACGAGGATCACGGGCAGTTCCGGCTCGAGCCCCTGCAGCGCCTCGGCCAGATCGATGCCGTTCATCGTCCCCGGCATGTGGATGTCGGAAAGCACGAGGTCGAAGCGCGGGGTGTGCTCGCCCTCGGCAAGCGGCGCTTCGACCCGTTGCAGCGCGCTCACCGCATCGCTCGCGCAGGTCACGCGGTGGCCCATCATCTGCAGGAGCGCCTCGGTGCCGGCCGCAACTTCGTCGTTGTCCTCCACGAGCAGCACGTTCAGCCCATGCTGCACCTGGGCGCTCTCCTCGCGCGGCTCGCTCGGACGTTGCGCGGGCGGCTCGGCGAGCGAGCGCGGCAGATACAGATGCACCGTCGTGCCCGCGCCAATCGCGCTGTCGATCGCGGCGAGACCGCCTGTGCGCTCGCAGAACGCAAACACCTGCGGCAGCCCGAGACCGGTGCCCGTGCCCTTCGATTTGGTCGTGTAGAGCGGCTCGAACGCGCGCGCGAGCACGTCCGGCGGCATGCCTGTGCCGGTGTCTTCGAGCATGACGTGCACGAAGTCGCCGTCGAGCGGAAGACCTTCGTCGGGCCGGAAGCTGATGTTGCGCGCACGCACGGTGAAGCGGCCGCCGTTAGGCATCGCGTCGCGCGCATTCACGGCGAGATTGATGAGCGCAAGTTCGAATTCGGCCACATCGACGAGCACGGGCCACACGTCGTCATCGACGTTGACGACGAGCGATACCTTCGCGCCCAGCGACGCGCGCAACAGTTCGCGGGCCGCAGGCAGCCAGCGCCCCACATGGATCGTTTCATTGCGCAGCGGCTGCTTGCGCGCCACACCGAGCAACTGGCGCGTGAGCGACTGGCCGCTCTTGAGCGCGCGCTCGACCGCCGAGAGTTCGCGCTCGAAGCCTGCCGCGCCGCGCCGCCGCGCGATCTGCACGTTGGCCGAGACGATCATCAGCAGGTTGTTGAAGTCGTGCGCGACACTGCCCACGAGGTTGCCGAGCGCTTCCATCTTGCGCGATTGCCGGTAGGCGGATTCGATCGAACGGCGCATCGAGGCTTCGGCCTGCCAGCGCTCCCACGCCTCCTCTTCGGCGGCGAGGCGCCGCAGCGAAAGCCAGATCACGCACCACAGCGCGATCGACGGCGTGAACATCGAGATGATGAGCACGCTCAGATGCCGGTACCAGGCCGCCCAGATCGCCGGTGTGCGATACGCGCAGGTCACGTAGACGGGGTATGCGCCCACGCGCCGGAACGCGAGGATCACGTTGCTGTCGAGCAGCGTGGAATGCATGCGCACGACGCCGGACTCCGTGCCGCGCAGCAGCGCTGCGCCAAGCGGCGAGCGCGGCGTGATCACCGACGCGTCAGCGCGCGGCGGCGGATCGAAGGCGAGGATCGTGCCGTCGCTGCGCACGAGGCCGAGCGACATCGGCGAATCGGGGCCGAGCAGGTCGCGGTAGAACGAGCTGAAATAGCCGGGGCGCAACGCGACCGAGACAAGACCCGCGAACGCGCCGGCGTCGTTCAGACGCGCCACGCCCATGTTGAACACGGTCTCGCCGCTCACCTGGCTCTGCATCACGCGCGAGACGTGGTCGATCACGCGGCCGTCGCGGATGCCGGTGAAGTCGTCGCGCGCGGCGATCGACACCGACGGCGGCGGCGAGTAGCGGCTGCTCGCGAGCAGGCCACCGTCGCTCCCGAAAATCGACACCGCGGCCACCTGCGGGTAACCGCCGCCGATCGCGTCGAGTTTCTCGTGGATCTGCGGCTCGCTGGCGCGGATGCCGTCGTCGTTCAGGCCGCGCACGAGGTCGACCACGCGCGCGTCGAGCGCCTCGTTCATGTCGAACACCTTGAGCGCGTGCTCTTCGGCCACGCGCACGGTGCGCAGCGTGGTGTCGGTGGCGTCGGCTTCGCGCGCGCTCAGGTCGCTGTATGCCATGGCGGCCACGTAGATGCACGGCAGCACGATTGCCGCGACGAGCAGCGCGAGCAACGTGCGTCGGCGCACCGTGAAGTCGTGGCCCGGCGCGGCCGGAAACGGGGCGTCGTCGGCAAGGGGCGGCAGGGGGGTGCGTTCGTCTGGCCGCTCGGGCCGGTCAGCAATCATCGTACGGAAAAGCAGGGAAAAGACGGCGGGGCATGCGACATGATAAACGACCGTGATGACGCTCCGACGGCCAGCGGATGCCCGGCGCGCCGCACGCATCGTCTGGCAAGCACGCCGCCCAGGGGTTTTCCTCTTCCTTCATGCCGAATGCGCGAAAATCGGCGTAGCGCAAACGTACCACAAAGGGATAATCGACGCCCTTTATTTAATGTGTGGATAATTTATTCCCATAAATTAGCCGGAATGAGTCGATTTTGTTCGTTGATCGATTAACGGCGAGTTGCATTTGATTGAATTTGATTCGAGAATCGCGGACACGATAAATAACGCATTCGCATGTAAGCCATGGTCGCCGCAAAGGCGCATGGCCATGCTACGGGGTGGCTGCAGGCATGCAGACGAGGGCCTTCACGACCGGCGCACGGGTTGCCGGCATCCATTGGGCTAGCGGGGGGCGACGGCGCGGCCGTGCGCCTTGTGTCGCCACGCCAGCGCGCGGATCCGTTCATGCGCTATGCATTATTCGGCGGCTTCGCAATTTTCTTTGAAGTTTTCCCTAAAGTAATTGCCCGCGCCGCCGTTAATCCGTCGAAACGCACTCCGTCCAACGCACACTCATTCAGCATATCCATGTCCTTGCCCATCGTGATCGCCGATGACTCGCTGTTAGCCCGCAAGGTGCTCACGAAGGCGCTGCCCGAGGACTGGGACGTTGCGATTTCGTACGCGTCGAACGGACACGAAGCGCTCGCGCATTACCGCGCCGGTCGTGCGGCCGTCATGTTCCTCGACCTCACGATGCCCGACATGACGGGCTTCCAGGTTCTCGAAGCGTTGCAGCACGAAGACCTGAACACGTTCGTGATCGTCGTTTCAGCGGACATCCAGCCTCGTGCCCGTGAGCGCGTGCAGGCGCTCGGCGCGGCGGCGTTCGTCGCAAAGCCGGTAACCCAGGAGGCGCTGCTGCCCATCCTGAAGGAGTACGGGTTGTATGCCTGATCGAGTGTTCACGGAACTCCAGCGCGACGCGCTCCAGGAGATCGCCAATCTCGGCATGGGGCAGGCAGCGACGCGACTGTCGGGGCTGCTCAATGCGTTCATCGAGCTTTCGGTGCCGCGCGTGCGCGTGGTCGCCGTCTCCGAGGCCGCGGCGGCGCTGCGCGAGATGACCGGGATCGACGGCCCGGTCGCGGCCGTGCGCCAGGGCTTTCGCTCGGAGATCAAGGGCGAGGCACTGGTGATCTGCCGCAGCGGCGAGATCGCCGAGCTGGGCAGCCTGGTCGGCGGCCCCTACGCCACGATCGGCGACGACGCGCTTACCGAGGAAGAGCTGATGTTCGACGTCGCCAACGCGCTCACGGGCGCGTGTGTCTCGTCGATGCTCGACCAGCTCGGCCGCATGCCGGTGTTTTCGCAGCCGGGCCTGCTCGGCGAGGCGATCATGCTCGACGAGGTGTTCCAGCCGGGCCTGCTCGCCTGGGACGTCGCGCTGCTCGTCGAAGTCAATTTCGCGCTGGAAGACCAGCGCTTTCGGGCCCACCTCGTCATGCTGATGGCCGAGGAATCGATCCATGTCGTGAGCCGGGCCATCGACGCGTTGTTACATAGCCTATGAACGAGCCAGCCGGGTTGCCATCGCTATCGGATCTCGTGGTCGAACGGGTAGGTTTCGGCATTTTCGTGGTCGATCGCGACATGAACGTGCTGAGCTGGAACCGCTTCATGCAGGACCACAGCGGCGTGACGGCCGAGGACGTGCTCGGCCGCTCCCTCTTCGAGCGCTTCCCCGATCTGCCGCGCGCGTGGCTCACGCGCAAGGTGGAGAGCGTGTTCCAGCTGGGCAGCTTCGCGTTCAGCTCGTGGGAGCAGCGCCCGTATCTGTTCCAGTTCGACCATGACCGGCCGATCACAGGCGGCGTGGACTACATGCAGCAGGACTGCACCTTCATGCCGCTCATGCGCGGGCGCGACGTGATCGCCGTGTGCGTGACCCTCTCCGATGTCACGCACGTGAGCGTCATGCAGCGCGAGCGCGAGGAGGCCGTGGCCAAGCTGCGCGAATACGCCGATCGCGACGGCCTGACCGGCATTGCGAACCGGCGCTTTTTCGAAACGCGCCTCGCCGACGAATTCACGCGCTGGCAACGTTACGGCGGCGAGCTTTCGATGCTGCTGTTCGACCTCGACCACTTCAAGCGCATCAACGACGAATTCGGCCACGTGGCCGGCGACACGGTGCTGCGCTCGATGGCGCAGCGCGTGTCGGGCGTGGTGCGCAAACAGGATGTGTTCGGGCGCTTCGGCGGCGAGGAATTCGCGCTGCTGTTGCCGTGCACGCCGCTGGACGACGCGCTCTACGTGGCGGAGAAGATCCGCCGCACGATCGGCGACGAGCCGATCGAGGTGCAGGGCGTGATCGTGCCCGTGACGGCCAGCGTGGGCGCCGCCACCGCGCGCACGGGGGCGCCCGACTACGAAGGCATGATCAACGAGGCGGACGCCGCCCTCTACACCGCGAAGCGCCAGGGGCGCAACCGCTCGGTCGCGCTCGCCTGAGACTTGCCGGGGCGCCGACCGCTCCCGGCTCAATCAGCCTCATCGCCCCTGGCTCCCGGGCTACGCGCCCCTGTCTCGACTACGGGTCGCCCTGCGCGGGCCGCCCTGCGCGGGTCGCCCCAAAGGTTGCTATACTTTTGGCCGTTTCCGGCCTTGCGCGCCCCTTGGCGGGCAATTTTAGGGTCGGGTGCCTCGCGCGTGTCCGCGCGCGCGGGCGACCCGCGGCAATGCGGGCCCGAATAGAGTCGAACGCCCGTTGAGGGCGCCCCCAGCGGAGATCGTCTTGGCTGTTTCCAATCTCGTCGTGGACGATACACAACAAACCGACGCCGCCGCCGCTTCGTCGGGCAGTTCGTTTTATCTGGCGATGCGGATACTGCCTCCTGCGCAGCGCGACGCCATGTATCAGGTCTACGCCTTTTGCCGCGCTGTCGACGACATCGCGGACAGCGACCTGCCGCGCGCCGAGCGCGCGGCGGGGCTCGACCAATGGCGCGCCGACATCGATGCGTGCTACGCCGGCACGCCGCGCCCCTCGCTCGCGGCGCTCACGCGTCACATCCATACGTTCGGGCTTCAGCGCGGAGACTTCCACGCGATGATCGACGGCATGGCCATGGACGCCGCCGAGGACATCTGCGCGCCCGACGAGGACACGCTCGACCTGTACTGCGACCGCGTGGCGAGTGCCGCGGGCCGGCTGTCGGTCAGAATTTTCGGGATGCAGGAGGAGCCGGGCCGCTTGCTCTCGCACCATCTGGGGCGCGCGCTGCAGCTCACCAACATCCTGCGCGACATCGACGAAGACGCGGACATCAACCGCTGCTACCTGCCGCGCGAGCTGCTCGCGCGCGAAGGGATCGCAGCGGGCAATCCGCACGCGATTGCCGCCGACCCGTCGCTGCCGCGCGTGTGCGAGACGCTCGTGCAACGCGCCCGCGCGCACTTCGCGCAAGCCGACGCGATCATGGACGCCGCGCCCCGCGCGCAAGTGAAAGCGCCGCGCATCATGTCGGGCGTCTATCGCGTGCTGCTCGAGCGCACCGTGGATCGCGGCTTCGACCTGCCGCGCACGAAAGTCAGCAAGCCGCGCGCACGGCTGATGTGGATCGTCGCGCGTTACGCGTTGTTCTGATGCCTCGGCTAGTCCACGTCATCGGCGCTGGGCTTGCGGGCCTCGCGACGGCCGTGCGGCTTCAGCGGCGCGGCGTGCAGGTGGCGCTCTACGAGGCCGCCGGCCAGGCAGGCGGGCGCTGCCGCTCGTACTACGACCGCACGCTTTCGGCGACGCTCGACACGGGCAATCATCTGGTGCTGGCGGGACATGCGCGCACGCTCGAATACGTGCGCACGATCGGTGCCGGCGACGCGCTTTCCGGCCCCACCGAGCCAGGCTTCGCGTTCATGGATATCGCGGCGCGCTCGCGCTGGACGGTGCGCTTCTCGCGCTCGCGCATGCCGTTCTGGATCGGCGATTCGCGCTCGCGCGTGCCGGGTACGCGTGCCGCTGACTATCTGGGGCTGCTGCCGCTGTTGTTCGCCAAGCCAGGCCGCACGATGGCGCAGACCATGCGCTGTGAAGGCGTGCTGTGGGACCGGCTGCTGCACCCGTTTTTTCTCACGGCGCTCAATGTCGAGCCGCGCGTCGGCAGTGCGGAGCTGGCGGGCGCGATGCTGCGCGAGTCGCTCACGGCAGGCGGCGAGTCGTTCCGGCCGTTGGCGGCGCGCGGTGGGCTTTCCAGCGCGTTCGTCGATCCGGCCTTGCGCATGCTTCAGCACGGCGGCGCGGCGATTCGCCTTGACTCGCCGCTCAGGGAGATCGTGTACGACGACACGGCGGCCCGCGTCGCCGCACTCGATTTTGCAGACGGGCGCATCACGCTCGCTCCCGACGAAGCCGTGGTGCTGGCCGTGCCCGGTGAGGCCGCCGCCGCGCTCGTGCCGGCGCTGCAGGCCCCGCAGCGCCACAATGCGATCGTCACGGTGCACTTCGCCGTGTCGGCGCCGCCTGGCCTCGTGACGCCCATGGCGCTCGTCAACGGCACGGCCCACTGGCTGTGCGCGGCCGAAGGGCGACTCTCGGCGACGATCCACGACGCGCACGGCGTGCTCGACCTCGATCCCGAGGAAATCGCGCGCCGCGTGTGGGCCGACGTGGCCGAGGCGGCCTCGCTGCCGCTCGAGCCGCTGCCCGCCTGGCGGGTGTGCGCCGATGCGCGCGCGACCTTCGCCGCGGTGCCCGACGAGGAGTGGCGCCGTCCCGCGACGCGCACGCGCTGGAACAATCTGATGCTTGCAGGCGACTGGACGGCTACCGGTTTGCCCGCAACGATCGAAGGAGCGATCCGCTCGGGCCGCAAGGCCGCCGAGCTGCTCCTGACCGAAAATTTGGAACGTAGATGAACGATTTATCCCAAGCCACGCCGACCGAAGACCTCGCCAGCAGCCTCAGCGGCGCTGACGTTGCCGAAGCGTCGGCCGTGGCGATGCCCACTCCCACGTTTGCCGACGAGACGGCTGCAGCGGTCGCCGCACCGTGTGTACCGCCCGCATCGCTCGAAGCCGCCGTCGCGCGCGCGACCGACGCGATCCTCGCCGACCAGCGCGCCGATGGCCATTGGGTCTACGAACTCGAAGCGGACGCCACGATCCCGGCCGAATACGTGCTGCTCGTGCATTACCTCGGCGAAGAAGCGAATCTCGAGCTCGAACAGAAGATCGCGCGCTACCTGCGCCGCATCCAGTTGCCGGAAGGCGGCTGGCCGCTCTTCACCGACGGCGCCATGGACGTGAGCGCGAGCGTGAAGGCTTACTTCGCACTCAAGATGATCGGAGACGCCGAAGACGCCGAGCACATGGTGCGCGCGCGCGAGGCGATTCTCGCGGCGGGCGGCGCGGAGCAGGTCAATGTGTTCACGCGCATCCTGCTTGCGCTCTTTGGCGTGGTGACGTGGTACGCAGTCCCGATGATGCCCGTCGAGATCACGCTGCTGCCGCAGTGGTTCCCGTTCCATCTTTCGAAGGTGTCGTACTGGGCGCGCACGGTGATCGTGCCGCTGCTCGTACTGGGCGCGAAGCGCCCGGTCGCGCGCAACCCGCGCGGCGTGCGCATCGACGAGCTGTTCCGCGGCGCACCGGTGAGCGTGGGCCTGAACGCGCGCTCCCCGCATCAGAGCAAGGGCTGGTTCGGCTTCTTCCGCGCCGTGGACGGCGTGCTGCGCGTGACCGATCCGCTCTTTCCGACCTACCTGCGCCAGCGCGCGATCGACGCCGCGGTCGCGTTCGTGGACGAACGCCTGAACGGCGAGGACGGTCTGGGCGCGATCTTCCCGGCCATGGCCAACGCCGTGATGATGTACGACGTGCTGGGCTATCCCGCCGATCATCCGCATCGCGCCATCGCGCGCCAGGCGCTCGAAAAGCTGGTGACGATTCACACAGAGGAAGCGTACGTCCAGCCCTGTCTTTCGCCGGTGTGGGACACGTCGCTTGCGGCGCACGCGTTGCTGGAGACTGGCGACGCGCGTGCCGAGGAAGCTGCGCGCCGCGGCCTCGAATGGCTGCGTCCGCTGCAGATTCTCGACGTGCGCGGCGACTGGATCTCGCGCCGCGAGGCGGTGCGTCCGGGCGGCTGGGCGTTCCAGTATGCCAACCCGCACTATCCCGACGTCGACGACACGGCCGTGGTCGTGGCCGCGATGGATCGCGTGGACAAGCTCGACAACACGAAGGCCTACGACGCCCCGATCGCCCGCGCGCGCGAGTGGGTGGTCGGCATGCAGAGCAGCAACGGCGGCTGGGGTGCGTTCGAGCCGGAAAACACGCAGTACTACCTGAACAACATCCCGTTCTCGGACCACGGGGCACTGCTCGATCCGCCGACCGCCGACGTCTCGGGCCGCTGCCTGTCGATGCTCGCGCAGCTCGGCGAACTGCCTGCCGCGAACGAGCACGCGCGCCGTGCGTACAACTACCTGCTCGAAGAGCAGGAGGCCGACGGCAGCTGGTATGGCCGCTGGGGCATGAACTACATCTACGGCACGTGGACGGCGCTGTGCGCGCTCAACGCGGCCGGCCTCGCGCACGACGACCCGCGCATGAAGCGCGCGGTGCAATGGCTCGTGCAGATCCAGAACGACGACGGCGGCTGGGGCGAAGACGGCACGAGCTACAAGCTCGAATACCGCGGCTACGAGCGCGCCACGAGCACCGCTTCGCAAACGGCGTGGGCGCTGCTCGGGCTGATGGCCGCGGGCGCGGTCGATCATCCGGCGGTCGCGCGCGGTATCGAATACCTGCAGAAGACGCAGCAGGAACATGGCCTTTGGGACGAAACGCGCTTCACGGCCACAGGTTTTCCGCGCGTGTTCTATCTGCGCTACCACGGCTATCGCAAGTTCTTCCCGCTGTGGGCGCTCGCGCGCTACCGCAACCTCAAGCGCGCGGGCGTGACGCGCGTCACGGTCGGTCTGTGAGCGCGGCGGCGGGTGTCAAGGCGCGCGCCTTGCCGGTGATCGCGGTGACGGGCATGGCCTTCGAGGCGAGCATTGCCGCGGGCAAAGGCCGGGACGGCGTGCGCGCCGTCTACGCCGCGCGCGCGGATCTCCTGCAAAGCGCGCTCGCGGCGGCGCTCAAGGACGGCGCGGCGGGCATCGTCAGCTTCGGCACGGCGGGCGGTCTTGCGCCCGATCTCGAGCCGGGCACCCTGGTGATCGCGCAAGCGATCGACGGCCCGTTCGGGCGCGTTGCGACCGATCCCGCCTGGAGCGCACGCATGGCCGACGCGCTGATGGCCTCGCCGCTCGCCGCGAAAACCCGGCGCGGCGTGGAGGCAGCCGTTGCCGCGCCGCTTACCGGTGCGGCGGACAAGGCGGCACTGTTCGGCGCGTGCGGCGCACTCGCCGTCGACATGGAATCGCATCTGGCTGCGGCAGCGGCAGCCGCGCATGGCGTGCCGTTCGCGGTGTGCCGCGCGATCGTCGATCCGGCCTGGCGCAGCCTGCCGAGGGCGGCAATGGCCGGCTTGCGCGACGACGGCACGACGGCGGTGTTCCCCATCCTGCGCGAACTGGCGCGCGACCCGGCGCAACTAGGCGGCTTGCTGCGCGTGGCGGCGGATGCGAAAGCCGCACGCCAGTCGCTGAGCGCTGCGCGCCAGGTGTTGACGGCCAGCGGCGCTTTTTTCCCTACGTGATCTTCGCGGGCTATTGAAATACCTAGGGTAAACCCCTATCTCTGGTAACATCTCAGTGTTAACCCTAGGATCATCTCAGCGAGTCTGGGGACGAATCACATTTCGGGGAGTTACCAGCCATGAATTTTCATACTCGCAAGTGGGTCAAGCCTGAAGACCTGAATCCGAACGGCACGTTGTTCGGCGGCAGTCTGCTGCGCTGGATCGACGAAGAAGCGGCGATTTACGCGATCTGCCAGCTCGACAACCAGCGCGTGGTGACCAAGTTCATGTCCGAGATCAACTTCGTGAGTTCGGCGCGTCAGGGCGACATCATCGAGCTCGGCATAACGGCCACGGATTTCGGTCGCACGTCGATCACGCTGCGCGCCGAAGTGCGCAACAAGATCACGCGCAAGAGCATTTTGACGATCGAAAAGATGGTGTTCGTGAACCTCGGCGCGGACGGCGTGCCGGCCCCGCACGGCCGCGAACGCATCCGCTATGCCGACGAAGCCTACGAGCGCTATCGACAGGCCGTGCAGACGTCGGCGGACGCCACGGCTATGGCAGCAGCGGCAAACGAGGCGGAGCGCCTGGCCGAGAGCGAGGACGCTTCGGTGCATTGAGCGGTACGCACGGCGCGAACGAAAAACCCGGCAACCTGGAAAGGTTGCCGGGTTTTTTTCGTCTTCACGCTGTCCGCCCGCACACGGGCGGCTGCTATATCGAGTTCAGGGCGCCGACGCCGGTTTCGCAGGCGCTGCCGTCACACCGGATGCCGGCGCAGCAGCCGAAGCCGCAACAGGCGCCGATGCCGTAGCCGGTGCGGAAGCGGCCGGTGCCGCCGCCGCCACGCCAGCCGTACCCGCCGCCGCAGCAGCACCTGGACCTGCGCCAGCCGCTGCTGCACCCGTCGTCGCCGCGCCGCTCGCGGCAGCGGCCACGGCGGCACCCGCCGCGCTCCCCTCGCCCGGATCCTCGTAGTTCGGCAGACCATTGTTCGAAGCGCCGGAACCGCCGGTGGCACCTGCGCCGCCGCCCGCACCACCCGACTCGCCCGGGTCCTCGTAATTGGGCGCACCGTTCTCGTTCGGCGCTCCCTCCCCGCCCGGCTCGCCGTAATTGGGCAACGCCGCATTGTTGCCACGCCCGGCGCGAATCAGCGATTCGCGTTGCTGGCGGTACGCGTCGCGCACAAACGAATACGGATCGAGCGCGGCCTGCTTGAGCAGGTCGGTCGCGCCGAGCAGGTCGGCGCGCGCGCTAATGAACTGCGCGAGATACATCGGATTGCGCACCGCCGGCTCGAAGTAGTTGATGACGTTGAATTTCACGTCCACGGCCATGCCGATGCCGTCGCGCACCGAGCTCGGCCCGAACAGCGGCAGCACGAGATACGGGCCGGCCGGCATGCCGTAGTGGCCCATCGTGAGGCCGAAGTCCTGGTGATGCTTGGGGAGCCCCGCCGCCGTCGCGAAGTCGATCAGCCCGCCCAGACCGAAGGTCGTGTTCATCGCAATGCGCATGAGATCCTCGACGGCGTCGGTGATCTTCAGTTGCAGCAGGTTGTTTGCGAGGTTGTCGACGTCTCCGATGTTCGAGAAGAAGTTCGTGATCGCCTGGCGCAGCGGCTGCGGCGTCACCTTCTGGTAGCCCTTGGCGACCGGCTGCGCGACGTAGGTGTCGAGTTTGTCGTTGAACGTGAAAATCGCGCGATTCGCGGGCTCGAACGGATCGCCCGGCTTGCGGTCGGGGCCGGTGGCGCAACCCGACGTCACGAGGAGCGCCAGGCCAGCCGCCGCCATGGTGAGCGCGGCTTGATTCTTCTTCATTGGTCGATCCCCTGAATTTCCGATCTTGCGCGTTTTGCGCGCGGCTTGCCCATCAGCACCGGCTGGAATACCACGGCGCCTATCAGCGTACAGAACAAGGACAACGCGAGCAGCTTGCCCATGCTCGACGTGCCCGGGTGATGCGATAGCCACAGGCTCCCGAACGCCGTGGCCGTGGTCGCGGCGGAAAAGAGCACAGCGTGTGTGAGGCTCGAATGCAGGAGGCCGGTTTGCCCCGCGCGCCAGGCCATCACGAAATAGATTTTGAACGCGACGCCGACGCCGAGCATCAGGGGAAGCGCGATGATGTTCGCGAAATTTAGCTGAATTCCAAATACCACGCACAGTTCGAGCGTAACGAGCGCCGATACCAGCAGAGGAATGAGCGTGCGCAGCACGTCGCCGAAATTGCGCAGCGTGATCCAGAGGAGGGCCGTGATGACCAGTACCGACCAGCCCGCCGCCTGGAAGAACGCGAGGATGATCACGTTCGCCGAGTGCAGGATCGAGATCGGGCCGCCGATCGCGTTGGGCTCCGCCGCCTTCACGGCGTGTGCGAAGCGCGCGAGCATCACGTCGTCGTTGGAATCGACACCCGGCGGCACGCGCGGCGCCACGTCGACGATCGCCTGGCCAGTCGGCGCCACCCAGTCGCGCGCCATCTCGGGTGGCAGGTTTTCACGCGTGATTTCCGTGGGCTGCAAGAGGCGCGCGAGCTGCGCGAAGGCGAGCTTGAGCGTGAGGCTGAAAGCGGTTTCCGCGCGCTCGCGCGTGGCCGGGCTCGCGTTCGCGAGCTTGTTGAGCGAGTCGGACAGATGCTGCGCCTCGGCCGCGCCCGGCCCTGGATGATCGCTCGCGGCGAGCGAGAGCTGGTTGGCCGCGCGCTTGAGCGTCTGCACACGCACTTCGTCGGTCACGGGCGTGGACGGCTGCTGCGTGAGCGCAGGCAGAAGCTGCTGTGCGGCGCTCGAGATCAGCATGAGCTTTTGCTGCTGATCGTCGGGAATGAGCGAGCTGAGCGTGGTTGCGCGCGCCACCTCGGGCAGCTTCGAGAGCCGCGCGGCGATCTTGTCGGCTTCTTCGAGCGACGGCGCGAGCACGCTCACGTCGTTGATCGAGATGACGGGCGAGTTCTTGAGCGCGAGCAGCGTCGCCATCGACTCGGTATGCGGATCCTTCAGATGCAGCGGGTTGAAGTCGAAGCGCAGATGGAACAGCAAAGGCGTCGCGCCCACCACGATGACGAGCGTGGTGAGCAGCACCGGCTTGCGATGCTCGGCGAGCCACGTGTCGACCGGTGCGAGGAACGCGAAGCCAGGCGAGGCGCGCTCGCCCCTGGGGTTGAACACGAGGATGAGCGCCGGCAGCACCGTCATATTGCAGACATACGCCACGAACATGCCCACGCCCGCGATCTGCCCGAGTTCCGAAAGGCCCTTGTACGCGGTGGGCAGGAAGGAAAAGAAACTTTCGGCCACGGCGATCGCCGCGAGCGTGAGCGGCACGCCGATGGTGCGGGCGGTCTTGAGGAGCGCGGCGTCGAGCCGCTCGTCCTGAAAGCGCTCCTCGCGATACTTCACGCCGAACTGCACGCCGAAATCGACGCCTAGCCCGACGAACAGCACCATGAACGCGACCGAGAGCATGTTGAACGAGCCGATCATCATGAGGCCGAGCGCGGCCGTGATGACGAGGCCGATCACGAGCGTGATGAGCGTTGCGCCGATCAGCTTGCCCGAGCGCAGCGCGAGCCACAGGATGGCGAGCACGACGATGATCGTGATCACGCCGTTGAGCGCGGCGCCGTCCTGAACCGAGGCGAACTCGTCATCGGCGAGCGGCTGTTCGCCCGTGAGGCGCACGCGCGCGCCGAATTCGGTGTCGAGATGAAGCGAGGCGGCGGTCGCGCGGATCGCCTCCGCTGCGTTCGCGCCCGCCTTGAGCGCGGCGAAGTTGAGCACCGGCTGCACGGTGACGAACGCGAACGCGGGCTTCGTCGCCGAGTCCTTGTCGACGAGCGCGCGCCACGAGAACGCAGCGGGCTTGCCGGCCAGGACCTCGTCGACGACGTTGGCGGCGCTGCCAAGCAGATTTGCCATTTGCGGCAATTTGATCTGACCGATCGTGAGCGGCAATTGCAGTGTGGTCGTGAGCGTACCGGCAAGACCCGCGAGGCTTGGGTCCTTCGCGAGCTGGTTCACGAGCGGGCGCGCCTGCACGAGCTGGCCCGTGGTCGAGAGCACGGTGGCCGTGGACGGAAAGAGCAGGCCGTTGTGCTGGAAGAACGGGCCGCCCGCGGGCTGCGAGACGGCGCTGAATTCGCGCGAGTCGGCTTTGAGCGCCTGCGCGAGCTTGTCGGCGGCGGCGTCGGCGAGCTCGGGCGCGTCGGCTTCGACGACCACGAGCAGCGAGCTCGCGCGTTGCGGGAACGCCTTGTCCTTGGCTTCGCTCAACGCGGCCCATTGGGCCGTGTTCTCGACGAGACCGCTGACGTCGGTGTTGATCTTGAAATTTCTTGCGACGTACACGCCGGAGAGCACGGCAAGCACGATTGCAAGTGTGATCACCCACGCCGCGCGGCGCACCGACCAGGCGACGAGGCTAATGATGAATGGCTTGAGCATACAGGCGAGGGGGCCCTGTCAATTAGGTTCTTTGACGCGAAGCGCACAAGTATACCGGCCCCGCCCGTCCCGGCGCGGCTCACGCACTCCGAGCGTCGGGCGGCGCCTGGGCAGCGTATGCGCCAAAGCCGTTATACTGGCTCAGCCGGCCGCGCGACGGTTGCGTGAATGCACTGAAGCGCGCGCACTGAACCGCACTGTACCGGCGCCTGAATTTCACTGTTCCAGAAGAGCGTATGAAACGTTACCTGACCGCATTTTTCGTCGCCGCCTTTTTCACGGGCGTTTCGGGCGCCGCGTTCGCGCAGACCTCGCCGGACGCCACTGTCAAAGCCGCCGTGGAAGGCACCGTGAAGGCGATGCAGGCCGACCCGAAGGCGCGCGGCGGCGACATGAACCAGATCACCCAGGTGGTCGAGACCCATTTCGTTCCCGCCACGGACTTCAAACGCACCACGCGTATCGCCGTTGGCAAACCCTGGGCGACGGCCACGCCCGAACAGCAGCAGAAGCTGTATGAGCAATTTCAACTCCTGCTCGTGAAGACTTACGCATCGTCGCTCTCGCAACTTCGCGATACTCAGGTGAACTTCAAGTTCGCGCCCTCGAACACGGGTGCCGCCGCGAAGGACACCGTAGTGCAGTCGCACGTCCTCAGCAACGGCGGCGACGACGCCATCGACTACCGTCTCACGCAAACGCCCAACGGCTGGAAGATCTACGACATCAACATGATGGGCGCGTGGCTGATCCAGGTCTACCAGACGCAATTTGCCGACCAGATCGCCAAGGGCGGCATCGACGGGCTCATCAAGTTCCTCGTCGACCACAACGCGCGCAGCTGATCGCCGACCAGTGGTTGCACACGCATTGTGCCTTTCGTGGGCGCTCCGGGTAATCCGGAGCGCCCTTTTCACTTCCTGCGGTGCTCCACCGCGAACTTGATCAACTCCGCCTGGCCTTCGATCTCCAGCTTGCGCTTGAGATTGAGCCGGTGCGTTTCCACCGTGCGCACCGAGAGCCCCTCGCGCTGCGCGATCTGCTTGCTCGATAGCCCTTGCGCCAGCGCGTCGAGAATGTCCCGCTCGCGCGGCGTGAGCCGCTCCACTGGCGTGCTGCGTGCCGACGCCTGGATCATGCGCGCACTCAACCCCGCGCTGAAGTACGTGCGCCCGGCCAGCACCGCCTCGATCGCCCGGATGATCTCGGTGGCCGGCGAATCCTTGAGCACATAGCCGCTTGCGCCCGCGCGCACCGCCTCGGTCACGTATTCGATGTTGTCGTGCATCGAAAGCATGAGCACGCGGATAGCCGGAAAGCGCTCGTGGAAGATGCCCGCAAGCGCGATGCCGTTCACGCCGGCCATGCCCACGTCCATCAGCACGAGATCGGGTTCGAGCGACGCCGCGAGCGCAATAGCCTCGTCGGCGTTGCCGGCCTCGCCTGCCACCTCGAAACCCGGCACGGCTTCGAGCCGCGCGCGCAGGCCGTCGCGCACGAGAGGATGGTCGTCCACGAGGACAAGGCGCGCGGGTCTCGCGCCAGGGCTGGTCAATTCGTTCACGTTTGCATTCGTCGGCGTCATGTCGGCGTTCCTGATACGGCGGCGGCTTTGGGTGCGGCATTGGACGCAACAGGCACCCATGCGGTGACGAGCGTATGGCCAGGCTGCGAGGTGATGTCGAGGCGGCCGCCCAGCGACTCCAGCCGCTCGCGCATGTTGCGCAGGCCCAGACCCGCGCGCGGGTCGGCCAGCGCGTGCGCCACATCGAAGCCGCGGCCATTGTCGGCAATGCCGAGCGTCACGCCACTCTCCGCGACCTCCAGCGTAAGTGCGGCGCGCGCCGCTTGCGCGTGCCGCACGATGTTGGTAAGCGCTTCCTGCGCAATGCGAAAGAGCACCGTGTTGACGGCGTCGGGCAGCGCGCTCGCTTGCGCTTTCCTGCTCGCAGGCTTCGGCGCGGCTTGCGTGAAGGCGATCTCGATGCCCGTTTGCTCGGCCAGTTCGCGCGTGAGTTGCTCCAGCGCGGCGCCGAGGCCCAGGTCGTCGAGCATCGAGGGGCGCAGCGCGTGCGAGATGCTGCGCACTTCGCGCAGTGTGTCCGACAGCCGCGAGAGGCCGGTGGCGAGCGACGCTTCGGCGGCGGGCACGCGCGTTTCGCCGCGCTCGAAGCGCGCGAGCGCCGACTCCAGCAGCAGCTTCACCGAAACGAGCATCTGGCTAATGCCGTCGTGCAGTTCGCGCGAGAGCCGCGCGCGCTCCTGCTCCTGCGACTCGACCACCTGCTGCGCAAGGCGCTTGAGCTTGGCGTCGGTGCTGCGGTGTTCGCTCACATTGAGCACGAGCGCGCCGAGCGCGATCACGAGTACGCCCGCGAGTGCGATCACGCCGAGCCACTGAATGGTGTGCTCGATATTCGCGGAGGCGCGCTCGTCGATGTGCGCGAGCGTCGAATCGACGTCGTCGAGATAGATGCCGGTGCCGATCATCCAGCCCCAGCGCGGCAGCGGCACCACATAGCCGAGCTTCGGCGCGAGCTTGCCCGTGGACGGGCGGTGCCACATGTAGCGCACGTAGCCGCCGCCGCGCTGAGCTGCGGCAATCAGCTGCTGGATCGTGAGGGCGCCTTGTGGGTCGCGCAGGTTCCAGAGATCCTGGCCGACGAGAGCGGGCTCGCGCGGATGCATGAGCGAGCGGCCATGCATGTCGTAGACGAAGAAATAGCCATCGGGGCCGAAGTCCATCTTCTGCAGCACGGCTAGCGCGGCTAGCTGGCGGTTGGCTTCGTCGGCGGGAGCGGGCAACGCGGCGCTGGCGTTCGCCTCGGGCGCGTAGAGCGGCGCGATGGCGCTCGTTGCCAGCTCCACGTAGTGACGCAGCTCGATCTCCTTGCTCGACAGATAGGCGCTTTGCATGGTCGCGTGCTGCGTTTGGGCGAGCTGCGTGGCCTGCTGGCGCACGCCGATCCCGATGCCGGCAATGGCGGCGAGGAACGGCACGACCGCGAGCAGGAAGATTTTCGTCTTCAGGCGGCGCTCGGCGAAGAAAAATGGGGCTGGCATGACGATGTTCGGGAGCTGAGTCTTCAAGCATAACCGGGCGTGCACGGCGGGGCGATAGCCGTCGACAATGAGGCCAACTACAAGGCGGCGTACGCGGACGCTGCGCTCTCCGACTCGCCGCGCAAGATTGCGCCCGTACGCGACGTGTTGCGCGGCGGGTATGACTGTCGTTGAGTACACAACGAACTGTGGTCTTTCCTACGTAATTCTACGTAGCGCGCTTACGTAGTTGTCCGGTTGTGGCTGACGGTCTGAAAGCGAATACTACGGCCCACGACATGGCGCAATGCGTCATGCATGCGCCGGCATCCGACGGCGCACACACGCGCGGACTCGATTCCGGGCATAAAACCAAAACCATGGAACGGAGACACCGCATGAGTCGGACATCCAGTTTTGTCGTCTGGACGTTGGTCGCGCTGCTTGGCGCGTTCGCGTTCGGCACCATCGCGCTCGCGCACGGCGAGCGAATCAGCGCACTGTGGATCGTGATCTGCGCCGTGTGCGTCTATCTGATCGCGTATCGCTTCTACAGCCGTTTCATCGCGAGCACTGTCCTGCAGCTGGACGGCCTGCGCATGACGCCGGCCGTGCGCCACAACGACGGGCTCGACTACGTGCCCACCAACAAGTACGTGCTGTTCGGCCATCACTTCGCGGCGATCGCAGGCGCGGGGCCGCTCGTGGGCCCGGTACTGGCCGCGCAGATGGGCTACATGCCCGGCATGCTGTGGATTCTCGCGGGCGTGGTGTTCGCGGGCGCCGTGCAGGACTTCGTGGTGCTGTTCCTCTCGACGCGCCGTGACGGCCGCTCGCTCGGCGACCTCGTGAAGATGGAGCTGGGTCCCGTGCCCGGCGTGATCGCGCTGTTCGGCACCTTCCTCATCATGATCATCATTCTCGCGGTGCTCGCGCTGATCGTGGTGAAGGCGCTCACGAACTCGCCGTGGGGCACGTTCACCGTGGCCGCGACGATTCCCATCGCGATCTTCATGGGCCTCTATGTGCGCTACATCCGCCCGGGCAAGATCGGCGAGATCTCGATCATGGGTTTCGTCCTGCTGATGGCTTCCATCGCCTTCGGCCAGCACGTGCATGATTCGCCCACGCTCGCAGCCTGGTTCACGTTCACGGGCACGCAGCTCACGTGGATTCTGATCGGCTACGGCTTCGTCGCTTCGGTGCTGCCGGTGTGGCTGCTGCTCGCGCCGCGCGACTACCTCTCGACGTTCCTGAAGATCGGCACGATCCTCGCGCTCGCGATCGGCATTCTGATCGTCGCGCCGGAACTGAAGATGCCGGCCTTCACGAAGTTCATCGACGGTACGGGCCCGGTCTGGTCCGGCAACCTGTTCCCGTTCCTCTTCATCACGATCGCGTGCGGCTCGGTGTCGGGCTTCCATGCGCTGATCTCGTCGGGCACGACGCCCAAGCTGCTCGATAACGAAACCAACGCGCGCTTCATCGGTTACGGCGCGATGCTGATGGAGTCGTTCGTCGCGATCATGGCGCTCGTCGCCGCGTCGGTGATCGAGCCGGGTGTGTACTTCGCGATGAACGCGCCGCTCGCCGTGCTCGGCACGACGCCGGACGCCGTCGCCCAAACCGTGGGCCACTGGGGCTTCGTGCTCACGCCGGAGATGCTTACGCACACCGCGCAGGCCGTGGGCGAGACGACCATCGTCGCGCGCGCGGGCGGCGCGCCCACGCTGGCCGTGGGCATGGCGCAGATTCTGCACCAGGTGGTGGGCGGCGAAGCGATGATGGCGTTCTGGTATCACTTCGCCATCCTGTTCGAAGCGCTCTTCATCCTGACCGCCGTCGACGCGGGCACGCGCGCCGGCCGCTTCATGCTGCAAGACTTGCTCGGCACGTTCCACCCGTCGCTCAAGCGCACGGAGTCGCTGCCGGCCAACCTGATCGCCACTGGCTTGTGCGTGGCCGCGTGGGGCTACTTCCTCTATCAAGGTGTGGTCGATCCGCTCGGCGGCATCAACACATTGTGGCCGCTCTTCGGTATCTCGAACCAGATGCTCGCCGGTATCGCGCTGATGCTCGGCACCGTCGTGCTGTTCAAGATGAAGCGCGAGAAATTCGCATGGGTGACCGCGGTGCCGACGGTGTGGCTGCTCATCTGCACGCTTACTGCAGGCTGGCAGAAGATTTTCGACAGCAACCCGAAGGTGAGCTTCGTCGCGCACGCGCAGAAGCTTTCGGCGGCGATCGCGGAAGGCAAGATCGTCGCGCCCGCGAAGTCGCTCGAGCAGATGCAACGCATGGTCTTCAACGACTACGTGGACGCCGCGCTGTCGGGCCTGTTCATTTTCGTGGTGGTGAGCATTGTCGTGTATGGCCTGATCGCGATTGCGCGCGCACGTCGCATCGACCGCCCGACCGTGCAGGAAACGCCTTACCAGGCGATGCCGGCTGGCGGCGCGGCCGTCGCGACGAATCGCGTCCATTGAATCGACGCTACGCTACTGAACGGAGCACACCATGTTCTCGGGACTTCGCGACAACGTACAAACGGCTGGGCGCTATCTCGGCCAGGCCATGCGGTTGATGGTCGGTCTGCCTGACTATGAGGGCTACGTCGCGCATATGCGTGCGACGCATCCCGACCGCCCGGTGATGACCTATGAGGCGTTCTTCCGCGAGCGGCAAAACGCCCGATATGGATCGGGCGCGGGGAAGTGCTGCTAACGCCCGACTGAGCGGATACGTTCAAGGCAAGGCGCGACGGCGAAGGCCGTCGCGCCTTTTTTTACGCCTGTAATTGGCCCGGTTCGGGGCGCTATCAAAAAGCGCTCAATTCTCGCAGTGCGGCTGCCGTTAACTTTGACGAAGCTCCACACCAATTCGACGCACGACGCCGCACGTGCGGCGCGCACGGATTCGAATCGTCAGGAATCGGACTGCGTGTTTGCCGTGGTGGCAACATTGCACCTTCAACACCTGCACCGTAAGGTGTACGAATCAAAAAATCTTTCATGATCTTGCATCGAATTGGCGCAGCAATGCTCGCGGCCGCCCTCACCGCAACGGTTACGCCTGTTTGCGAAGCGCAATACTCCACCGACTGGATCGCGAACACCTACGGCACCAGCGCGACGCACGTGGGCAACGTGGCCCGCTCGATGTGGGTCGCGCCCGAAGGCGTGATCTATACGTCGTCGATGTGGGATGAAAACGAAGGCGGCGTGGCGATCTACCAGAACGGCCAGAGCCTCGGTTCGATCGGTGGGCACGGCGACTTCCAGGGCGGCGCGATCACGGGCAACGCGACCTCACTGTTCGTCGCGATGCAGTACAACACGACGTATGGCAGCGGCAACGTCGGGCGGTACAACCGCGCGAGCGGCGCGCGCGACCTGCTCATCGCCGTGAGCGCCGATACGACCGAAAAGCTCGCCGATGTCATCACCGGACTCGCGACCTCCGGCTCACTGCTCTATGCAAGCGATTTCCCCGGCAACCGCGTGCGCGTGTACACCACGGACGGCGTCTGGCAGCGCGACATCAGCGTGACGGGCCCAGGCGCGCTGACGCTCGACGCGAGCGGCAATCTCTGGGTCGCGCAAAAAAGCGCGAGCGCCGTGCTCGAATTCAGTGCCGGTGGCCAACTCTTGAACACGATCCAGTTGGCGTCCACTGCGCGGCCATCGTCGCTGTACTTCGATTCGCAGACCTCACAGTTGATGATCGGCGACTCGGGGCCCGACATGAACATCAAGAACTTCACCGTAACGGGCACGCCCTCTCAAACGGGCACGTTCGGCATTCAGGGCGGTTATCTCGACACGACGGCGGGCATCAAGGGGCAGGTGGGCGACAAGCGCTTTACACGCGTGGCCGGTATCGGCAAGGATGCCGCGGGCACGCTGTACGTGCTGAACAATCCGTGGGGCGGCTCGTGGGACCTCGGCCGCAACGGCGGCACCGATCTGCAGGCTTACGATGGCACCGGCACGCTGCGCTGGAAGCTTCAGTCGCTCAACTTCGAAGGCAACGCGGCGCCGGATCCGGGCACCGATGGCGCGATGTTCTACGGCGGCATGAACCTGTATTCGGGCACGGCCGGCGGCACCTTCGTCGCCAACACCATCGATCCGTTCACGTATCCATCCGATCCGCGCATCAATCTCGCGGACACCGCGCGCGGCGAGCATTTCGCGCAAGTGGCGAGCGTGGGTGGGCAGCGCATTCTCGTGGCCGCCGGTCAGAACCCCGATACGTTCTACTTCTTCCACTTCAACGCGGCGAGTGGCTATATCGCCATTCCCGATTACACGCTGCCGGGGTCGGCGTTCAATACGGCGGCCCCGGTGCGAAACGGCTTTTGCCTCGACAGCCGGGGCGGCCTCTGGGTGGGCCTCGACAAGACCAACGTCATTTCCCACTACCCGCTGACCGGCTTCGACTCGACTGGCAAGCCGCTCTGGGGCGCCGCGCTCACGACGCCGATTCCCGCCACGATCTCGCGGCTCACGCGCATCGTCTACCTGCCCGAAAGCGACACGATGATACTCACGGGAGAGGACGCCAGCATGACTGATTGGACTGCGGTCGGCACGCGCGTCGAGGTGTATCACGGCTGGCTCGCTGGCAATACGAGCGCTCCGAATCCGGTGATTACGCTCACGAGCGCGAATCCCAAGTCCATTGCCGCCGCCGGTAACTATCTCTTCGTGGGTTACGTGCACACTGTGCCCAACATCGATGCCTTCAACCTCACCACGGGCGCGATCGACGCGACGCTCATCGATAGCAATCCGAATACGGTGTACGTGGGCAACGATGTGGATTCGATGTATGGCCTGCGCGCGTATCTGCGCTCGACTGGCGAGTATGTCGTGACGAAGGACAACTACAACGCCGCGAGCGCCGTGGTGTATCGATGGACGCCAGCGGTGGCGAGCGCAAGCGCGGCGGCGGCAACGGTATCGCCGTTTTAGCCTGAAGTGACGCATGAAGGGCGCGACGGTGTTGAGTCTGTCGCGCCGATTTCAGTGCGCATCGTCCTCTGCCTCGTGCAAATGCGCGTTCTTCAAGTCCTCTAAAAACGCACGCACGATCGGGCTATGCCGATTGCGCTTTTGCGTAACCACATGAAACGTGACCTCGTAGCTGAGCTGCTTCGGATTGAGCGCGGCGAGCAGGCCACGCCGCACATGCGGCGCCGCAAACTGCTGAGGCAGGTAGCCGAGATGGTGGCCGGAGAGAATCAGCAGCGAAACGGCCTCCATGTTGTCGGCCTGGGCGGTGACCTTGCTTTGTCTCGTCGAGTGCTGGGCCTCGGGCGTGGGATACGTGCGCCAAACCCATTCGAATTCCGCGGCCGCTAGCGGATCGAGCTGTCCCGCGCGTTCGAACAGCGGATGCCCGCGTCCGCAATACGCGATCTGCCGCTCGATGAAAAGCGGCGTGTATTCGAGCGTCGGCACGCGGTGCCAGAAATAGCCGACCGCAATCTGCGTCTCGCCATTGAGCAACTGCTCCTCTAGTTCACCCGGCGACTTCACCGAAATCGAGAAACGCACCGCTTCGTCACGTTGCCGGAACGAAGCGATCGCCTCGCTGATGCGCGCGTTCTGGCTGGTCGGCGTATGGCCGATCAAGCCGATGCTCAATGTCCCCACGAGCTTGCGGTCCAGGTGCCGCGCCTTGAGCGTGAAATCCTCCGCTGCGGCGAGCAGCGTGATCGCCAGTTCGTAAAGGCGCTCCCCTTTTTCCGTCAGCCTGAAGCCGCTGCGCCCACGCTCGCAGAGCCGGTAGCCGAGCCGGGTCTCGAGCGTCGAAAGTTGGGCGCTGATGGTGGGCTGGCTCACGTTCAGCGTGGTCTGCGCAATGCTGACACCGCCGGCGTCCGCCACGGCGACGAAGACGCGCAGCAGGCGCAGATCGAGATCGGTCAGGCTGCCGAGCATGGATTCTCCGGGGAAAACATCGATACATAGATCGTAATCTATGTGAACAACGACGGGATCGTTATTCATCTTTCATTGATGCGCGCTTACAACTGCGGCTATGGCCGTTTCGAATGATACGGCACGGTAAATGAAAGTGGAGCGTCGTAATGTCTGATCAATACTTCCAGCCGCTCAGCGGCAATGCCATGCCCCGCTGCGGCGGGATCGCGACGATGATGCGTCTGCCGCAGGTCGAGAACGCATCGGGCCTCGATGCCTGTTTCGTAGGCGTGCCGTTCGATCTCGGCACCTCGAACCGCACCGGTGCGCGCTTCGGCCCGCGTCAGGTTCGCTCGGAGTCCGTGCTGCTGCGCCCGTACAACATGGCGACGCGCGCGGCGCCGTTCGATTCGCTGCGCGTGGCCGACATTGGCGACGTCGCGACGAATCCCTACAATCTCGCCGATTCGATCACACGCATCGAAGCCGCCTACGACGCGATCCTCGAACATGACTGCCGCCCGATCTCGCTCGGCGGCGATCACACGATCACGCTGCCGATCCTGCGCGCGATCCATCGCAAGCATGGCCGCGTGGGCCTCATCCATGTGGACGCGCACGCCGACGTCAACGACACGATGTTCGGCGAAAAGATCGCGCATGGCACGCCGTTTCGCCGCGCCGTGGAAGAAGGGCTGCTCGACTGCGATCGCGTCGTGCAGATCGGTTTGCGCGGCACCGGCTACGAGGCCGAGGACTTCGACTGGTGCCGCCAGCAAGGCTTCAAGGTCGTGCAGGCCGAGGAATGCTGGAACCGTTCGCTGGCGCCGCTGATGGAAGAGGTGCGCGCGCGTGTGCAGGGCGGACCGGTCTACGTGAGCTTCGACATCGACGGCATCGATCCCGCCTATGCGCCGGGCACTGGCACGCCGGAGATTGCCGGGCTGACCGTGCCGCAGGCGCTCGAGATCATCCGCGGCTCGTGGGGGCTCGATATCGTCGGCGCGGATCTCGTGGAAGTGGCGCCGCCGTACGACCCGTTCGGCACCACGGCGCTGCTCGGGGCCAATCTCGCGTTCGAACTGCTTTGCGTGCTGCCGGGCGTGAAGCGCCGCGACTGAGCGGTCGCGCCCCGCCACCCGAAAACACTACGAAAATCTGGAGACAAGCAGCATGAATGCCCACGAAAACGCCGGCCTCGCGGCCGAGACGGCCGGTCTCGAAATCGAGAGCCGGTCAATCGATTACATTCCGGAACGCGAGCGTCACGCGAAACTCAGCAGCCAGGGCCCGTTCTGGTTCCTCGGTAACTTCCACTTCTTCACCATCTCCATCGGCTTCGTTGGCCCGAGCATGGGCCTTTCCGCCGGCTGGACCACGCTGGGCGGCGCACTCGGCATCATGTTCGGCACGATTTTCATGGCGTTCCACGGCTCGCAGGGCCCGGAGATGGGCCTGCCGCAGATGATCCAGTCGCGCGCTCAGTTCGGCTATCGCGGCGTCGCGCTCGCGCTGCTTGCCACGCTTTTCGTGTTCGTGGGCTTCAACGTCGTGAACATCTCGCTGATCATGGACGGCCTGAAGAACGTGTTCGGCGTGAATCCTTCCGTGGTCGCGATCGTGGCGGCAGTCGCGGGCGGCGCACTCGCGATCTACGGGCACGACGTCATGCACAAGGCGTTCAAGTGGGCGTTGATCGCGACGCTGCCGCTCTATGCGTTAGTTACGATTGCGCTCGCGTTCGGCGCGGGCAAGGGTGCCGCTCCCATCGCTGCCGCTGCATCGGGTGCGGGTGCGCACCTCGGCTTCAACTGGGTCGCGTTCCTCACGCAGTTCGCCATTGGCGCGAGCTACAACATCTCGTACGCGCCGTACGTCTCCGACTACTCGCGGTATCTGCCGAAGCACACGAGCCGTGCGAAGCTGATCTCCGCGATTTTCCTCGGCGCCTCGCTCTCGGGCGCCTGGATGATCGGTCTCGGCGCGTGGCTCGCGCAGCAGTTGAAAGCCTCCGATGCGCTCGTCGCGCTCAATCAGGTCGGCGCTTCGCTGTTCCCTGGCTGCGGCAGCCTGCTCGTCATTGTTTCCGTGGCGGGCTTCCTGCCGATCATCGCGCTCAACACGTACAGCGCGATGCTCACGCTGCTCACGGGCGTCGACTCGTTCCGCAAGATCAAGCCCACGCGCCGCGCCCGCATTGGCGCGGTGATGACGATCAGCGCGATCCTGCTGGCGTGCACGCTGTCGATCAAGGGTAACGGCGTGGCGCTGCTCAACACGTTCCTGGTGCTGATGCTGTACTTCCTCGTGCCGTGGACCGCGGTGAATCTCGTCGATTACTTCTTCGTGCGCAAGGGCCGTTACGCGATCTCGCACTTCTTCACGCCGGACGGCATATACGGCGCGTGGCAGGCGCGGGGGATTGCCGCGTATCTGATCGGCTTCGCTTCGATGATTCCGTTCTTCGCCATTGTCGACAATGAGTCGGGCAAGGAAATCTTCGTCGGTTACTTCGCTCACCTGATGAGCGGTATCGACCTCGCGTGGCTCGTCGGGCTGATCGTGGCAGGCGCGACGTACTATGTGCTGAGCCGTTCGCTCGATCTGCGCGCGGAGGAGAAGGTGATTCGCACCATCAAGGAAAGCGATATCGTCGCGATGGCGCGGCAGTCGGCTGGGCATTGAAGGACGCGCGGCGCGCGAATCTGCGCCGCAAAAAACAAAGGGCACAACGGTCAAAACCGTTGCGCCCTTTTCGCTTGCTGAACGCGAGAAGCGTATCGAAGCGTATTAGCTAGCCGCGACCGTAACCGGCTTCTTCGTCTTGGCCGCGTTCTTGATCTCGTCGAGCTTGATCTCGACGTGACGCGAGAACACGTACTCAGCCGGACGTTGACCATCCAGCGAAATATCCTTCGCGAATGCACCTTGCGTGCGCGGACCCGTAAGGGCGACGCGCGCTGCCTTGAGCGGGTGCGCCACCGTATCCATCACGGCGGTCGCCTCGAAGCCGCAGTGGACCATGCAGTCCGCGCACTTCTCGTACTTGCCCGTGCCGTACTTGTCCCAGTCGGTGGTTTCCATCAGTTCCTTGAAGGTCTTCACATAGCCTTCGCCGACCAGATAGCAGGGCTTTTGCCAACCGAACACCGTGCGCGCCGGGTTGCCCCACGGCGTGCACTGGTACGTCTGGTTGCCCGCCAGGAAGTCGAGGAACAGGCTCGACTGGCTGAACGACCACTTCTTGCCATTGTTGCCGCGCTTGAAGATCTCGCGGAACAGGTTCTTCGTCTTTTCGCGGTTCAGGAAGTGCTGCTGGTCCGGCGCGCGCTCGTAGGCATAACCCGGCGAAACCGTGATGCCATCGACGCCGATCTCGCCGACCGTGTCGAAGAACTTTGCGACGCGCTCGGGTTGAGCGTCGTTGAACAGCGTGCAGTTGATGTTCACGCGGAAACCGCGGCGCTTCGCTTCCTTGATGGCCGCGACGGCCTTGTCGTAGACGCCATCCTGCGAAACCGAGTGATCGTGTGCCTCGCGGTCGCCGTCGAGGTGCACCGACCAGACGAAGTACGGGTTCGGCTCGTAATCGTCCATCTTCTTTTCCATGAGCAGCGCGTTCGTGCAGAGATACACGAACTTCTTGCGCGCCATGATGCCCTTCACGATCTGCGGCATTTCCTTATGCAGCAGCGGCTCGCCGCCTGCGATGGAAACGACCGGCGCGCCGCACTCATCGACGGCTTCGAGGCATTCCTGCAGCGACAGGCGCTGATTCAGGATGGGGTCCGGATAGTCGATCTTGCCGCAGCCATTGCAGGCGAGATTGCAGCGGAACAGCGGCTCGAGCATGAGCGCGAGCGGATAGCGCTTGTTGCCGCTGAAATGCTGGCGAAAGATGTACGAGCCAACGCGGACTTTTTGTAGCAGCGGAATAGACAAAGCGTGTCCTCCTTAAACTTCGCGTGCGACGAGCGGTTGCAAGAGCTTCGACGGCAGCTTGAATTCGACTTTTTCTTCACGGCCCGCCATCGTCGACACCTCGACAGGCCCCAACGCGCGCAGCGCGTCAATCACGTTCTCAACCATTTCTTCAGGCGCCGATGCACCGGCCGTGATGCCGACCGTTTGCACGTTGGCGAACCACTCGGACTTCACTTCCGAGCCGTCGGCCACGAGATAACTCGGCACCCCCGTTTCGCTGCCGATTTCACGCAGACGATTCGAGTTCGAACTGTTCGTTGCGCCTACGACGAGCAGAACATCCACCTGATCAGCCAGTTCGCGCACCGCGGCCTGCCGGTTCTGCGTCGCGTAGCAGATGTCGCGCGTGTCCGGCCCGACGATGTCGGAGAACCGCGCGAGCAGCGCGTCGATGATCCCGCGCGTGTCGTCCACCGAAAGGGTGGTTTGCGTCACGTACGCGAGCGGTGCATCGAGCGGCAGATCGAGCTTCGAAACATCGGCTTCGCTCTGCACGAGGAGCACGGTGCCGGGAATCTGGCCGATCGTGCCTTCCACTTCAGGGTGACCGGCATGACCGATCAGGATCAGCGTGCGGCCCGCCGCAACGTACTGGCGGCCCTGCACATGAACCTTCGTGACGAGCGGGCAGGTGGCGTCGAGCACGTCGAGGTCGCGTTCCTCGGCGGCGCGTTCCACGGTCTTGGCCACGCCGTGAGCACTGAAAATCGCCACGGCGCCTTCCGGCACTTCGTCGAGCTCTTCCACGAAACGCGCGCCCTTGTTGCGCAGGTTTTCGACCACGTGACGGTTGTGGACGATTTCATGGCGCACGTAGACCGGCGCGCCGTGTTTCTGCAGTGCGCGATCGACAATTTCGATAGCGCGGACAACCCCCGCGCAAAAGCCGCGGGGTTGGGCAAGGATCACTCGCATAGGGTGGCGAACTCCGACTGCCGCAGTAGGCGAGCGAGTCGGTAAAAATGACCTGATCGCCGGCGGCTGTCTAATTATTAAGAATGCAAAAATCCGCCAAGGGGGTGACGGAGTAAAAACTAGACGCGCATTTTAACCCCTTCGCCTTTCGTTTGCTGTGCGGAGCGCTCGCCGGTGAGGCGTGCGCGCGACGGCGGTGCCTCGGCAGCGGCCATTTTTCCCCGAAAAGCCCACTGCGTGGCCCTCCTGCGGTATGCGTCACGGCCTGCGCAAAGCGCGTCGCGCACGCCGCAAAGGTCGGTACCCGCAGTCGGCGTCCCGGCGTTGCGCGGTGCAACATACCACGGGAACCCTTAAAATATCGCGTCCTGCGGGCCGCCTGGATGGCGCCCGGGGATACGACCCCATTCTGGACGCCTCGATGGAACCCGACCACTACGACGATTTTCCGGTAGCACGCGTACTGCTGCCGAAGGCGCTGCGCGCGCCGGTCGGCGTGATCTACCACGTCGCGCGCACGCTCGACGACATCGCAGACGAAGGCGACTGGAGCCCCGAAGAGCGCCACACGCGCCTCGCCGATTTTCGCGAAGGCCTGAACGCGGTGGCCGAAGGCCGCCCCGCGCGCGTCCATCCCATGCTGTTCGCGAAGCTCGCGGAGATGGTGCGCGAGTGCCGCCTGCCGCTCGCGCCGTTTTACGATCTCGTTGCGGCGTTCGATCAGGATATCGACGCGTCGCGCTATGCCGACCGCTTTGAGCTGCTGGACTTTTGCCGGCGCTCAGCGAACCCGATCGGCCATCTGATGCTGCATCTGATCCACGAAGCGACGCCCGAAAATCTTGCCGATTCCGACGCGATCTGCACCGCCTTGCAACTCGTCACCTTCTTGCAGGACGTGAGCGCCGACTGGGCGCGCGGCCGCATCTACCTGCCGCTAGCCGACCGGGAGCGCTTTGGCGTGACCGAAGCGCAGATCGCCGCCGGCAAGGTGGACGACGCCTGGCGCGCGTTGATGGCGCACGAGGTGGCGCTCGCGCGCTCGCTCATGGTGAGCGGCGCGCCGCTCGCGCTGCGCGTGCCAGGGCGCTTCGGCCTCGAGCTGTGCAGCGTCGTGCATGGCGGACTGCGCGTGCTCGAAATCATCGAGCGCGGCGGCTACGATGTGTTCCGCGCGCGGCCTGCGCTGCGCGCCCCCGACTGGGCCGTGGTGCTCCTGCGCACTGCGGCCATGTGGCTGTCGCGCCGCGTGAGCGTGCGCGCACCTTCGATCGAGAGTAACAACGCATGACTACGACCATCCTGTTTGCCGTCTCCTGCCTCTCGCTGCTGATCTGGCTCGTGCTGCTGTTCGGGCGCGGCGGTTTCTGGCGCGCCCGCCCGGCCGAACCGCTGCCGATCGTCGAGCCCGCGGCCGGTTGGCCTGCCGCGTGCGCGGTGGTGCCCGCGCGCAACGAGGCCGACGCGATTGGCGAGGCCGTGAGCTCGCTACTCCAGCAGGACTACGGCGGCGCGTTTCACGTGATCGTGATCGACGACCACAGCACCGACGGCACCGCCGAAGCCGCCCGCGCCGCCGCGCTCGCGCTGCAGTGCCCGGAAAAGCTCAGCGTGATTACGGCCAAGCCGCTGCCGGCTGGCTGGTCAGGCAAGGTTTGGGCGCAGTCGCAGGGTATCGAGGCCGTGCGCACGCTCAAGCTGCCCGCAGACTACCTGCTCCTGACCGACGCCGACATCGGCCATCCGCCCGAAGCGCTGGCGCAACTTGTGGTGCGCGCGCAGGCCGAAGGCCGCGACCTCGTCTCGCTGATGGTGCGGCTGCGCTGCGATTCCTTCTGGGAAAAGGCGCTGATCCCGGCGTTCGTGTTCTTCTTCGCGAAGCTCTACCCGTTCTCGTGGGTCAACAACCCGAAGAACCGCACGGCGGCCGCGGCCGGCGGCTGCATGCTGGTGCGTCGCGAGGCGCTCGAAGAGGCGGGTGGCATCGAGTCGATCCGCGCCGAACTGATCGACGACTGCAGCCTGGCCGCGCGGATCAAGCATCGCGGCGAAGGGCATCATCCGATCCGGCTCGATGTTGCCGCGAAGAGCGTGTCGTTGCGCCCGTACGATTCGTGGAAGGACATCTGGAACATGATCGCGCGCACGGCGTTCACGCAGTTGCGTTACTCGGCGTGGCAGCTCGCGGGCACGCTTCTCGGCATGACGATCATCTATCTCGCGCCGCCCGTGGTCGCGCTCGTGCTCGGGCCGAAGGGCTGGCCCGCGTGGATCGCCTGGGCGCTGATGTGCTGCGCCTACTCGCCCATGCTTGCCTACTACCGGCGCTCGCCGCTGTGGGCGCCGTTCCTGCCGCTCGTCGCGCTGTTCTATGTGGGCGCGACGTTCGCTTCGGCCTGGCGCTTCTGGCGGGGCAAAGGCGGTCAGTGGAAGGCGCGCGTGCAGGCGCCGGTGCAGGGGCGCTAAGGGGCCTCCAAATAGGGCCTGCAAATGAAAAAAGCCGTCGGTTTCGACGGCTTTTTCGTTTTATCGATGCCCGCTCGCGCGTTAGCGCTGCGTGAGCATCATGTACATCTGCACGACGATGTCGGGCGAGAACGTGAACGGCACCCACCCGTGGCCCGTGTGGCGCAGCACCAGCAGGCGGTCGCCGTTGGTTTGTTTCTGCACGGCCATCATCGGATTCTTCGTCGATGCGAAACGCCACCCTGGCGGAATGCCCGGCGGCGGTTCGGGCTGCATCGAGGCGCGCGCGTTCGACAGCTCCTCGATCATCTGGCCGACTTGCAGCGCGTTGAGCGTCACCGTCTGGCCGCCGATCGTCAGCGTGATCTCGTTCTGCGACGGGCGCGCAACGTGCAGTTCGGGCTGCGCGTGCGCGGCGTTTGTCGCTTCGTTGGCCACCTCGGCAGCGGGTTCGATGGCTTCGGCAGTTTCGGTCACGGTTGCATTGGCGGCTTCAACGGTTTCTGCGGCCGCGGCGATGTCGACCGCATTCACGGCCGTATCGACGGCAACGGTTTGCGGCTGCTCAGCGAAGGCTTGCTCCGCTTCGCTGCTTGCAACGGGAGATTCCTGCTGGGGAACTGCGGCGGCACGTTCGTCGGCGCGCGGTGCGTGCGCGGCGGCGGCGGCCTGAAGGAGCTGATCGACGCCCGCTTCGAGCACGCCAATCTGGTCTTGAAGATTCATGCGAGCTTCTCAGGTAAGACCCGCGATTCTACCCGTAGCTCACGCGCATTGCCCTTCAGGCGTTGTACGCATGTCGCAAGAAAAGTTGTAACAGTTTCCTCAGCTTGGCTCATTTCGCGCTCATTTTGCGTTCAGGTATCCCGCTTCGCGGAACCACGCGAGCGCATCCTTCAAGCCCTCGCGATACGGCCGCGCGCGATAACCCAGCTCGCGCTCCGCCTTCGCCGACGTGAAATACATCTTGTTTTTCGACATCTTGAGTGCATCGACGGTCACGAACGGCTCGCGCTTCGTGAAGCGCGCCACGGCTTCCGCGCCCATCGCAAGCGGATAGAGCGGCCAGCGCGGCAGCGCGATCGTAGGCGGTCTGCGGCCCACCATGCCGGCGATGTCGGTGAGCATTTGCTGCAGCGGCAAATTCTCCCCGCCGAGGATATAGCGCTCGCCAATGCGCCCGCGCTCCAGTGCGAGGAAGTGGCCGTTCGCCACGTCGTCCACGTGCGCGAGGTTCAGGCCGGTGTCGACGAAAGCGGGGATCTTGCCCGTTGCCGCTTCGACGATGATGCGGCCCGTGGGCGTCGGTTTCACGTCGCGCGGGCCGATCGGCGTGGACGGATTGACGATCACGGCGGGCAGGCCGTCGCGCTCGATCATGCGCTCCACGGCGCGCTCGGACAGCACCTTGCTGCGCTTGTACACGCCAATGGCCTGCTCGGGGGTGAGCGGCGAGGTTTCGTCGGCGGAGTTGCCCGAACTCGTGACCTTGAGCGTGGCCACGCTGCTCGTATAGACGATGCGCTCCACGCCCGCGTCGAGCGCCGCGCGCATGGTGGCTTCGGCGCCTTCGAGGTTGGCGCGCTCGATTTCGTGCGGATCGGACGCCCACAGGCGATAGTCGGCGGCGACGTGGAAGAGGTAGCGCACGCCGTCGAGCGCTTTGCGCATGGAGGCGGCGTCGCGCATATCGCCGGTGACGATCTCGGCGTCGAGCGCTTCGAGGTTCTTGCGCGGGCTCGTCGCGCGCACCAGCACGCGCACGGCATAGCCCTTTTCCTGCGCGATGCGGGCGACGGCCGAGCCGACGAAGCCGGACGCGCCGGTGATCAGTACGAGATCGCGGTTGGCTCGGGAGGTGTCGGTCATTGCAGGGTCGTTTCCATGTTCGGTGACGGCGCCGCGTGCGCGGCGTGGCACGGATTGTACGTGGCGTGGGCCCGGCGCGGGCGTGCGTTGGCGTCTACAATGCCGACCGTAAAGGATGCATGGAGAAACGAACAATGAGCGAACCGGATCTGGATACGCGCCTCGAAACGTACTACGTGCGCGTGCACGGGATCGTGCAGGGCGTGGGCTTTCGTCACGCGACGGTGCGCCAGGCGCACGCGCTGCGCATTCGCGGCTACGTCGCGAACATGGAGGACGGCTCGGTTGAAGCCGTGATTCAGGGCACGGCGAACCAGGTGGACCGCATGCTTTCGTGGCTGCGCCACGGGCCCCCGGCCGCACGCGTCAGTGGGGTGGAAAGCGAGGAGCGCGTGACCGAAAGACGTTACGAACGCTTCGAGCAGCACTGAAAATCGCCCGATAAAAAAGCGGTGCGCCAGGGAATTGGCGCACCGCTTTTTCGTTTCAGACGTCGCTTACTTCACGGCGAGCAGGCTCTCCGCGAATCCCCATTCCTTTTCGACCCACTGGCGCGTGCATTCGAAGCCGGCGTCGGCGGCGATCGCCGGGATTTCGTCGGCATGGTACTTGTGGCTGCTCTCGGTCCAGATCGTCTCGCCTGCACCGATCTCGACGGTGAGATTCGCCGAGTGCACCTCGGCGTGCACGTCGCGCTTCGCGCGCAGATGCATCTCGATGCTGCGCACGTCCGGATTGAAGCGCGCGACGTGCTCGAAGTCGCGCAGGTCGAAGTCGGCGTCCAACTCGCGGTTGATGCGCGAAAGCAGGTTCAGGTTGAACGCGGCCGTGGCGCCGATGGCGTCGTCGTAGGCGGCGATCAGCGTATCGACGGGCTTCACGAGGTCGGTGCCGAGCAGGAGCGTGTCGCCGGGACGCAGCATCGCGCGGATGTCGCGTAAGAAGCGCGTCGCCGCAAGGCGCGCGAAATTGCCAATCGTGCTGCCGAGAAAGAGCACGAGCAGCTGCTCGCCTTCTCTGCGCTGGCGGCTCACTTCGGATAGGCCGGCGAGATAGTCGCGCTCGTAACCGACGATCGAAATGCGCTCGATGTCGGCCAGCTCGCGCCGGCACAGCTGCAGGGCGGCGCGCGAGATCTCGATCGGGTAGTACGACGTGGGGCGCTTGCGGCACAGCGCTTCGAGAATGCGGCGCGTCTTGCGGCCGCTGCCGCTGCCGAGTTCGGCGACTTTCACATCGGTGGGCAGCGCGTCGACGATCTCGCCCGCGTAGCGCGTGAGCAGGCGCTCCTCGCTGCGCGTGACGCCATATTCGGGCAGCACGGTGATGACCTCGAAGAGGGCCGAGCCGACTTCGTCGTACAAATACTTCGACGGCAATTCCTTTTGCGGCGATCGCATCAAACCCGCGCGCACTTCGACGGCGAATTCGCTGGCGGCGGGGGAAAGGGCGAAGGCGCGGGCGGGGTCGGCAACGGCGGGGCGGGGCGCAGAAAGTGGCATGCGGGCTCCAGGGGGCGTTGGACGTTGGGGACGGCGTCGTGAATCGCGGCGACCGGCGAAGGCGTGGCGCTCCGGGACAAGCGAGGCGCGGCTCCAGCGGCCCCGGTGAAATCTCGCACGTCGAAGCGAATTCCAGCTGCGAATTCCAACCAGTTAAGGCAGCGGCCTGGCGTGGCGAGACTTACGTTCTAGTCCATCGTTGCGTGATCTGCCGGACTAAATTGCTCCGCCTGTACCAGGCCCACAAGCGCGCACGACGTGTGCCCGCCTTGTCTGGCATGGGTTTGCGCCGCCTGCCGTCGCCAAAACGCGACTAGAATGCGGTCTCGGCGACGGCGACGCCCGCCCACGCCTTATTCAATAGCCAATTCAAATGACAACGTTTTTACCTGCGCGCGCGAAATCCACGCGCCGCGCCGCTTGCGCTCTCCGCGTTTTCGCTTTCCGTCCCCGCGCGTCCCGATGAACCAGTACGAACCCGGGCGCGGCATTGCGCTTTCCGTGGGCGCTTCGGCGCTGTTCGCGCTGATGTCGGCCTACACGCTCCTGCTCGCGCCGCTCGGCGGCCTCGATATTTTTGCGTGGCGCGTGATCTGGACCGCGCCCGGCGCGCTGGCCCTGCTGGTGCTGCGCAAGCGCGCGCCGCAATTGCGCGCGCTCGTCGCGCGCATGGCGCGTGAGCCGCGCACCGCACTCGCGCTGGTGGCGAGCGCCGCGCTGCTGGGCTCGCAACTGTGGGTGTTTCTGTGGGCGCCGCTGCACGGGCGCATGCTGGAGGTGTCGCTCGGCTACTTCCTGCTGCCGCTCATCATGGTTCTGGTGGGGCGCTTTTACTATCACGAGCGCCTCGAACCGCTGCAATGGCTCGCAGTGGTGTGCGCCGCCGTGGGCGTGGCGCACGAGTTATGGGCCACGCACGCGTTCTCCTGGCCCACGCTGCTCGTTGCGTTTGGCTATCCGCCGTATTTCGTGCTGCGCCGCAAGATTCACGCGGATTCGCTCGTCACCTTTGCCGTGGAGATGCTGCTGCTCGTGCCGGTGGCGGTGATCGAAGTGCGCGCGGGCGGCTCGCTCGCGCTGCTCGACGCGCACAAGTTTCTCGCCTTCGTGCTGCTGCCCGGACTCGGCGTGCTCAGCACCGTCGCGCTCGCGTCATACCTGAAGGCGAGCCGGCTGCTGCCGATGGCGCTCTTCGGCATCCTCGGCTATGTCGAGCCGGTGCTTCTCGTGATCGTTTCGGTCACGCTGCTGGGCGAGCATCTCGGCATGCGCCAACTGGGGACTTACGTGCCGATCTGGCTCGCCGTCGCGCTCACGGCAGTGCACGCGGCGCGGCTCATACGGTTCGAACGCTGAGGGTCTTTTCAACGGCGGGCTACTGCCGCGCTTCCTGAGCGCGCGGCGGATTGATGCGCGTGGGTCCCACCTTTGCCTCGATAGCCGCCCGCAGCTGCGGGCGCCAGCCGATGCTGAACAGCGCTTCGGCGAGCACGAAAAGCGGGCCGATCAAGAGGCCGATGAGATCGTCGACGAAGGCGGGCTTGCGATGCTCCCACGCAATGTGCCCGACGAACTGGAAGATCCAGCCGACCACGAACAGACCCACGCCGCCGCCCAGCCACGCCGCGGTGCCTTGCTGAGCGAGCCATGCGCCAAACGCCACGCACGCGGCGCTGACGACCGCCATCATGAGGCCGAGCGGCACGTCCAGCACGAGGTAGTAGATCGTGGAGGCGCCGAAGAGGAGCCACGCAGGCGACACCGGAACCGGGAGGCCAAACGCGGCGAGCGCGATCACAGGGCGCGAAAGCAGCACCGCAAGCGCGAGCACGATGAGCGGAATGCCGACGAAATGGGTGCCGATGTTGCGCGCGTCGCGGTGATAAGCCGCGTACTGGGTGAGTTGCTCGGTCAGGTTTCTCATGGGTGTCTCTCTGTCTCCAAAATCATTATGATCGTCGGGCTGACGAGCGCAAACCTTCGGCTAGCCGACAATTGCGCTGCTTTCTTTGGGCCGCCTGGCCCGCTCGGCCCACTTGCCCAGTCCCGATGACCTCACGTTCCGCACCGCCCATCGCCGCCAGTTCACCGTCCGCCGCCGCGCTCGAACGCAGCGCGTGGTTTCGCGGCGCGCCTGAACCGTTGCGAGACGCGTTGCGCGCGGCGGGGCGCGTGCGCACGCTGCGGGCGGGCGAGCGCCTCTTCATGCGCGGCGACCCCGACGACGGCCTCTACTGCGTGCTGGAAGGCGCGGTGCGTGTGGGGGCGGCGAGCGTAGCGGGCCGTGAGGCGCTGCTCGCCGTGGTCGGGCCCGCGCAGTGGTTCGGCGAGGTCGCGCTCTTCGACGGCGGCGCGCGCACGCACGACGCCTACGCCGAGCGCGACGCCACGCTCTTTCACGTGCCGCGCGCGGCGCTCTTGGCGCTGCTCGACGCAACGCCTGCGTACTGGCACGCGTTTGGCCTGCTGCTCGCGCAAAAGCTGCGGCTGGCGTTCGACGCCATCGAGGAAAGCGCGCTGCTGGGCGCTTGCGCGCGCGTTGCGCGCCGTTTGCTGCTGCTCTCGAACGAGTACGGGGAGGCCGCCGCTGCCACGCACGACGCGTCGCGCTCGCGCCTCGTGATCAACGTGCCTCAGGAGGATCTCGCGCTGATGCTCGCGCTCTCGCGGCAAACGGTGAACCAGATCCTGCGCCAGTTCGAGCGTGAGGGGTTGCTCGCGTTGCGCTATGGCGAAATCGAGATCGTCGATGCCGCGGGTCTCACGGCACAAGCACAGTGACGCCAATGTTTGAGCGTCAATGCATGTCCATATCGATACACATTGACGAATTACGTCAATATCACAGAACGCGCTTGCGCGCCGTTTGCAGCCACATCGCGTTTGCGCTGACAATGACGGCCGTTCGGCGCGCCCAGTCGCGTCGCCTTTTCTTCCACGCATGGCTCATATCGCTTCATGAACGACCGCGTCGTCGCCGCATTCGACTTTGACGGCACCATCACCACGTCCGACAGCTTTCGCGCCTTCATGCTCGACGCCGTCGGCCCCGCCCGCTTCGCTGTCGCCGCGCTGCGCTGCTTGCCCTCGCTCATCGGCGTTCCGCTCGGCTGGTCGCCGCGCGGGCCGACCAAGGCGCGCTTCCTGTACGCCGCCATGGGCCCCGTGCGGCGCGAGGTGCTCGAAGCCGCTGCGCAGCGCTTCGTCGAGCGGCGTCTGCCGGCGCTGCTGCGCCCCGACATGCTCGCGCGCGTGGCCGAACACCAGGCGCTCGGGCACGAGGTCGTGCTCGTGAGCGCGTCGCCGTCGATCTATCTGCGTATGTGGGCTAAGGCGATCGGCATCGGCACCGTGCTTTCGAGCGAGCTCGAATGGCGCGATGGCGTGTACACGGGCCATCTGGCGGGCAATAACTGCTGGGGCCCGGAGAAGGTCGCGCGGCTGCGCGCATGGTGGGGGACGAATCCGCCTGCCACGCTCTACGCTTATGGCGACAGCCGCGGCGACAAGGAAATGGCCGAGCTTGCACAGTACGCGTGGATACGTGGCGAGTCGGCATTGCCGCCGCTCGCGGCGGCGGGCGGCTTCGGCGCGGCGTGAATGGTTCGACGCGCTGCGTCGGCGCGAGATCGACGCTAACCTACCGCAACTAACCAGGACGAACGGAGGAGACACACCGATGAACGGACAATGGACCCAGGTGAAGTCGCACGACGGCGGCGAATTTCGCGCTTACACGGCGCTGCCGCCCGAGGGTAGCGGCCCTGGCCTCGTGCTGCTGCAGGAGATCTTCGGAGTCAACGGCTACATGCGCGCGCTCGCCGACCGCTACGCCGAGGAAGGCTACGTTGTGATGGTGCCGGACCTGTTCTGGCGTCTGGAGCCGAACGTCGATCTCGGCTACGAAGGCGCCGACGCGCAAAAGGCGTTCTCGCTCTACGAGCGCTTCGACGTCGAGCTTGCGATGCAAGACGTGGCGCAAACGCTCGCCGCGCTGCGCGCGCATGAGCAGCATCGCGGCAAGGTCGGCGTGGTGGGTTTTTGCCTCGGCGGCAAGCTCGCGTACCTGAGCGCGACGCGCACCGACGTCGATTGTGCGATCGGCTATTACGCCGTGGGCCTCGAAAACAATCTGGACGAAGCCGCACGCATCACGTGTCCGCTCATGCTGCATTTCGGCGCCGACGACGCCCATTGCGATGCATCGACGCGAGAACGCATCGCGCAGGCGCTGGCGGGCAAGCCTGGCGTCGAGCTGTATACGTACCCAGGCTGCGATCACGCGTTCGCTTCGTCTTCGCGCTCGACGTACGACAAGCCGGCCACGATGATGGCGTACTCGCGCACGCTCGCCATGCTGCGCCGCGTGCTCGGCCCGATCTACGACTTCAACGCGCTGTGGGAAGAGCACTGTTATCACGAGTTCGTCGCGCGCAACCCGAGTGACGTGATGCCGACGATGGTCGCGCAACCCTACGTCAACCACATTCCCACGATGACTGGCGGTGTGGGCCACGACGAGCTCAAGCGCTTCTACACACACCACTTCGTGCATTCGAACCCGGAGGACACACGCCTGATCCCGATCTCGCGCACGATCGGCTCGGACCGCGTGGTCGACGAGTTCATCTTCTGCTGCACGCACGACCGCGAAATCGACTGGCTGCTGCCGGGCCTCGCGCCCACGGGGAAATACTTCGAAGTGCCGATGCTTGCTGTGATCTGCTTTCGCGGCAACAAGCTCTATAACGAGCACATCTACTGGGACCAGGCTTCGGTGCTTGCGCAGATCGGCGCGATCGATCCCACCGGCCTGCCGATCGCGGGCGCCCAAAGCGCGAAGAAGCTGCTCGACGAAACGCTGCCGTCGAACACGCTCATGGCGCGCGCCTGGCGCGAGAGCGAAGGCAAGCCGTTTTAAAGCGCTTGATTCGCATAAGCGTGATCAATTGAACGGATTGTCGACGACGCCGGGTTTCTGGTCCGGCTCGTCGGCGACCTTCGCGGGCAGGTGCGGGTCGGCCTGCAACTTCTTCACGACGTCGTCGAGCACCGCCTTCAGCGCCAGCGCGGCGGCGAGGCCGCGCTTGTCGCGCGTGAATTCCAGCGTGCCGGCGAGCGTCACGCGCGTCGTGCCGTTCGTGAGCGTGAGCGCGTCGCCTTGTACGTTGAGCACGTCGTTGTCGTTTGCGTATGAGTCGAACACCGTTTGATCCTCCTTCTGCGTGACGGGGGCTGCATTATAGAAAGCCAATCCCCCACCTTCAATTCTCTTCGTCGATTCCTGTCGGTCGCTTCGTCTTTTCTGCCTAAATTTGAGGCGGACTTGTCACGTCGATGTCAAAGCCACACGCAGCCACGCCGCACCCGCTGATACAGGTCAACTCGTTCGCGCTAAACCACGGCATCCACAGGCAAACCAACGATGATGACGCACCCGCGCGCGCAGGCGCGGGCGATCTGTCTCAGTACGAGCAAGGAGTCATCGATGGAAATTCTGGATAAGGTATCTGAAAACGCGGGAGCGGACACGGCGGATAACGCTGATCCGTGGGCCTGACGATGCGCGGCCAGTACCAAGGGGCCACGCGACGTGCCGAGGCCTCGCGCATCGCGGTCGGCGCAACGCTCGCGTTAGCCATCGCGCTTGATTTGACATTGAGCGGCTGCACGATCACGCCGTGGCGTCCTGCGCAAAGCGACGAGGCCGGGGAGGCCGCGGACGCCGGCGTCACGACGACCGCCGTGCCGCCTCCGGCCGTTGGCGCTTCGGCGTTGCCTTCGGGCTCCGGCGCGGCCGAAACGAGCCCGTCCGGCTTTTATCGCGTGAAGTCCGGCGACACGCTTTATCGCATTGCCAAAGCCTCAGGACAGCGCCCCGCCGACCTCGTGAGCTGGAACAAGCTGCCCGCCGACGGGAAGGTCCAAGTGGGACAGATCTTGCGCGTCGCGCCGCCCGCGGCCGCCACAGCTGCCGCTGCCGCGCCCGCGACTACGACCGCGAAGCCTTCCGCCGCAAAGGCGGCCAATGCGGAGACCACGCCCGCAACCCCGTCGGCAACCGCAGCGAGCGCGCCACCCGCAGCCACACCGAAACCCGCCGCCGCGCGCAGCAACGCCCGTTTCATCTGGCCGATCGAGGGCAGTGTTGCGCAGCCCTTCAAGGGGAAATCGAAGGGTGTGGTGATTGCCGGGCCGCCGGGCCAACAGGTGAAAGCAGCGGCATCGGGCCGCGTGGTCTATGCCGGCAGTGGCATGAAGGAGTACGGCAAGCTCGTCATCGTGAAGCACGACGCGCGTCTGGTCACGGCCTACGGCCGCAACGCCAGGCTGCTCGTGAAGGAGGGCGACGTGGTGAAACAGGGCCAGGCGATTGCCGTGAGCGGCACGGATGGCGCGGGCATCTCCGCCCTCATGTTCGAGGTGCGCGAGAACGGCAAGCCCGTCGATCCGCTCGCGTGGCTGCCAAAGGCGCCTCGATAATTACAAAGGATACCGAATCAAGATGAAGAGAAGGGAATTCCTCGCCGGCTCGCTGGCCATTGCCGGATGGCTCGCGGCGAGCGCGGGCTGCACGACGACCTCCGGTTCCGCCGATGCCGATCCCGCCACGGAGAATGCCGTTGCGCGCCGCGAGATCGACATGCGTGTCGATGAAACCCTCGAACGCCTTTATCGGACCGTGTCGGGCGCTCGCGAACTCATTGCCAAGGCGCGTGGCGTGCTCGTGTTTCCGGAAGTCGTGGGCGCGGGTTTCGTGATCGGCGCCGAATATGGACGCGGCGCGCTGCGCGTGGAAGGCCGCACGCCTGGCTACTTCACGACGATGGGGGGCTCGTTCGGCGCCCAGATCGGCGCGCAGTCGCGCGCCGTCGTCTATGCGTTCATGACGCGATCCTCGCTCGACCGCTTCAAGCGCAGCAGCGGCTGGAGCGTGGGCGCGGACGCCACCGTCGCGCTCGTGAAAATGGGCGCCAACGGCAAGATCGATACCTCGACGGCGGTGAACCCCATCGAAGCCTTCGTGCTGACGAACGGCGGCCTCATGGCGGGCGTTTCGCTGGAGGGATCGAAAGTCTCGCGGCTCGATATCTAGCGCTACAGTCGCGCGGCTCCCGCCTTACCCGCCTACCAGCCCCATTTGCTCACGGCAAAGCCGCGGCCGTTGAACGAGACCTTTTCCTTGGCCGCGACATCCGCCGGAATGCCCGGGAACGCAATGCCGCTCTGCGCTTCGAGATCGCGCACCGAGCGCACGTCATAGCGATCGACAGCCGTATTGTCGGCGACGATGGCGAACGCGAGTTGCTGCGAAGGCACGTACACGACCTTGAAGATCTGCGTCGGGACGAGCACGCGCGTCGCGCCGACGGTCTGCAGTTGTGCGCCCGTGAAGAGCGGGCCGGTCACGACATAGGCTTCGCCATACTTCGATGCGAGCTTGCGCACAGCGGATTCGATATGCGCCCAAAGGCGCTGATTGTTCTCGCGATTCTGCGGAACGATGTTGGCGAGTGAAAACGATTCCGCCATCGCCTGTGCATTCCAGCGGTTGCCTGCCGGGCTCATGTGGCCCCGGTCGAAACCGCTGCGCTTGTAGTCGGCGAGCGTCGCGCCTTCACCTTCGGGCAGGCGGTCGTCTTCGAAAAAGCGGTTCGTGCGCGTCATGTCCTTCGCGGCTTCGAGGTGATCGCGCGTCAGATGCTCGGCGGACCACAGCGGACCGTGCGTAACGCCCGAATGCAGCACGACGAAATCCGAGTAGCAAAGCATGCGCGTCTTAGGCGCCATCCGTTGATTCGTGAGCGTCGGGAACTGGCCGTCGGGTACGAATTGCGAACAGGCAGGCGCGGCGTAAGCATGGCTGGCGGCGACGAGCAGCAGGGAGGAAATCAGTGAGGCGAACAGCTTCTTCATCGAGGGGACTGGCTGGACTGGGGTGGGATCAAGCGGGCTGAAAGTATAGCGGGCGCATGCAGGCACGTGGAGGCGCGAGGAAAGCGCGGCGCAAAAAAACGCGCGCCCGCCGGGTGGGCGGGCGCAAGCGGGAGGTGATGCTAAAGCAGCTGCAATGAGCGCGGCAGCGTTGCGTTGCTGCGCGGGGAGCGAGGCGGCAAATGATGCCGCCTGCATTCAATCGATCAGGTCACCACCAACAAATCAGCCTGCAAAAAGCGAATGCTCGGCGCGGACCATCTGGCGGTCCACGGCCTGGAGTCGCCATTGGCCTTCCATCGGCGAGTGCGAGGTTTCACACGACCATGTCGCGTCGCCGTGCGCGGAACTGATTTCCTGGCGGCGGTTGACATGCAGACCGCGCAGAGTGCACAGCGGCTCGTTTTCGAGCGGCGCGCATAACGACGTGACACCATTCACGTCGCGTAATTCACCCCATTCTGGCAGGTCGATCCCTTCGTGAGACTCGCGGGACCAGCGTTGCTGGTCGGTGTCGAGCCAAAGCACTGCATAGTCGTGATTGACGGTTGGATCGGAACCGTTGATCAGGATTGTAAGTCGCATGGCATCTCCGCAAAATTGATCGGGGGCGTCGGCAATTTTAAAGTCTAGGACGACTCCGCGCGCGCGCAAAGCGAAGAGTGCAGGACAGATCGTCGCGCGCACCGCGCGTGCCTCGACCGGCCCCGTTTATGTAAGTTTGCGCCCGCGTAAACCCGGTGACGCTATCGCGGGGATTGAAATTCACAATTGGGAACGCAAACACCACAGCCTAGATTGATAGTGCGGCGAAGTCGCCCACGCATGCTGCATTGCACGAAGGTGAATTGCGTCGCGTCCCCACATATCAGGTCGAACGATGGAGGCACAGATGTCACAGCTCAAGGGCTCGAAGACGGAACAGAACCTCAAGGATGCATTTGCCGGCGAATCACAGGCCAACCGCCGTTATCTGTATTTCGCAGCCAAGGCCGACGTAGAAGGACAAAACGATGTCGCGGCACTGTTTCGCTCGACCGCTGAAGGCGAAACCGGCCACGCGCACGGCCACCTCGAATATCTGGAAGCGGTAGGCGACCCGGCAACCGGGCTGCCGTTCGGCAGCTCGCGCCTGAATCTGCAGGCAGCGATTGCGGGCGAAACGCACGAATACACCGACATGTATCCCGGCATGGCCAAGGTCGCGCGCGACGAAGGCTTCGACGAGATCGCGAACTGGTTCGAGACGCTCGCCAAGGCCGAGCGCAGCCACGCCAACCGTTATACGAAGGCGCTGGAGGTTCTGGCGGATTGAGCGTCGTCGCGTGCTTCCCGGCACGCACCCATGACGCGCGCGCTTTTTCTTTCGCGTGCCGGGCAAGCACCGGCGCGCGTACGCGCGCGCTCGTTTAGCCGCGTATTTAGCTGATAAATAAAAGAAGGAGACGTCATGCCCCACAAGGAAGGCAGTCTCGAAGCGCCGACGCGCCATCCGCTCGACTGGCGCTCCGACGCTTTTTACGATCAGGCCCAGCTCGATACGGAACTCGCACGCGTGTTCGATATCTGTGCGGGCTGCCGGCGCTGCGTGTCGTTATGCGGCGCGTTTCCCGCGCTCTTCGACCTCGTCGATGAAACCGATACCGGCGAAGCGCACGACGTCGACAAGGCGTCTTTCGACAAGGTCGTCGACCAGTGCTATCTGTGCGATCTCTGCTACATGACGAAGTGCCCCTATGTGCCGCCGCATCCGTGGAATGTGGACTTTCCGCATCTCATGCTGCGGGCCAAAGCGGTTCACTATCGCAAGGGCGAAGTGAAGTTTCGCGACCGCGTGCTTTCGAACACCGACGCGCTAGGCCAGATCGCCGGCATTCCCGTCGTCACGCAAGCGGTCAACGCGATCAACCACACGAAGGCGATGCGCGGCGCGATGGAAGACATGCTGGGCGTCGATCGCAAAGCGTGGCTCCCCGACTTCGCGACGCATAAGTTTCGTAACGTTGCAAAACGCGCGGCATCGAGCGAAGTGCGCGACGGCGAGCGCACGCCGGGCAAGGTGGCCATCTACGCGACCTGTTACGTGAATTTCAACGAGCCCGGCATTGGCCACGATTTGCTCGCGGTGCTCGACCACAACGAGATCCCCTACGAGCTGGTAAAGAGCGAATGGTGCTGCGGCATGCCGCTGCTCGAGCAGGGCAATCTGGAGGGCGTGGCGCACAAGCAGTCGCAGAACATGCCCATGCTCGTGCGTTACGCGCGCGAAGGTTACGCGCTGATCGGCGCGGTGCCGAGCTGCGTGCTCATGTACAAGCACGAACTGCCGCTGATGTTCCCCGACGACGCCAACACGAAAGCCGTGAGCGACGCGTTCTGGGACCCGTTCGAGTATCTCGTGGCGCGTCATCGCGACGGCTTGCTCAAGACCGATTTCCGCGCGCCGCTTGGCAACGTGTCGTATCACGTGCCGTGTCATGCGCGCGTACAGAACATCGGCCGCAAGACCTTCGATTTGCTTTCGCTCGTGCCGGAGACGAAAGTGACCGTGGTCGAGCGCTGTTCGGGCCACGCGGGCACGTTTGGCGTGAAGAAGGAATTCCACGCCATGTCGATGAAGATCGGCACGCCCGTGTTCAAGCAGATGGGCCAGGCCGAGCCAGGCCAGGCCGGGCCGAACTTCATCTCGTCCGATTGCCAGCTTGCCGGTCATCACATTGCGCAGGGCATCGCGGAAAACCAGCTAGGCGAGCCGCCGCTCGCTCACCCCATTACCCTGCTGCGCCGCGCCTATGGCATTTAGGTCCCGACGCCAACACGCAACATATACGAGGCAAGACTCATGACGATCGCGAGAAATTCGCTGTTGACGCTGGAAGCCTACGCCAGGGTGCGGGGCGATATGCGCAAACGCATCATCGAGCACAAGAAGCAGCGCGTGGTGTCGCTCGGCAATCACCTCACGTTCTTGTTCGAGGACGAAACCACGATCCGCTATCAGATTCAGGAGATGCTGCACATCGAAAAGATCTTCGACGAAGACGGCATTCAGGGCGAACTCGCGGCTTATCTGCCGCTCGTGCCCGACGGCAACCTGAAGGCGACCATGCAGCTCGAATATGAAAGCGAAGTCGAACGGCGCGCGGCGCTCGCGCGGCTCATCGGCATCGAGGACAAGGTGTTCGTTCAGGTGGAAGGCGAGCCGCCCGTCTACGCGATTGCCGATGAAGACCTCGAACGCGAAAACGCCGAAAAGACCTCGGCGGTGCACTTCGTGCGTTTCGAACTCACGCCGCAGATGAAAATGCGCCTGCGCGAAGGCGCCGTGCTTACGATAGGCTGCGATCACCCGAACTACCGCGTGCCGACACAGACCATCGACGGCGAAGTGCGCGCCTCATTGCTCAAGGATCTCGCCTGAGGACGAGGCGCTTCACACGCCTGATCAAACGTCCTTGCGGTACATGACGAAGCCGGGCTTCACGGCCACGTCGTCGTAAAGCCGCATCGCCGTGTGATTCGTTTCGTGCGTGTGCCAGTACACGCGAGACGAATTCGACGCCTTCGCGTGCGCATACACGGCCTCGATCAGCGCGCGGCCCACGCCCTGGCCGCGCGCGTCCTCCACGGTGAAGAGATCCTGCAAATAGCAGATCGGCCCTTCCAGAATCGTGTTGCGGTGATAGATGAAATGCACGAGGCCGAGCACGCGTTCGCCGCGCACGGCGATGAACGCGTGCATGGGCTCATAGCCGTCGAAGAAGCGCGACCATGTCGTGCGCGTGATGTGCTCCGGCAGCGCGGTTGTGTCGAAGCGGCCATAGAAGCGGTTATAGCCGTCCCATAGCGGCAGCCATGCCTCGAAATCGTCGGGTGCGACGGCGCGTACTTGAAGCGTCGTGTCGGTCATGCGTTGTCTCCTTGTTTGCAGGCTTGCCCAAACCCCCAAGCGTAAGCGACTTGTGGCACCATTGTTAGTCCCACCGAAACCGAGAACAATGGAGCCACGGGTTTGGACTACGCGTTGATGATGACGGCCTATGCGAAGCGCGCCGTGCGCAAGCTCACGCAGCAGGACCTGCTTTACGAGAGCCTGCGCCGCGCGATTCTCGACGGCGACATTGGCCGCGGCACGCGCCTCGCGTCGAGCCGTGCGCTCGCAGAGCAACTCGGCATTGCGCGCAATTCGGTGCTCTATGCGTACGAGCGGCTCGTGGAAGAGGGCTTTGTCAGCGCTACGCGCCACGGTTCGGTCGTCAACGCGGTCAATGCGACTGCGGCGGCCACGCCCGCGCAATCCGCGCTGCGCGAAGATCCCGCGCCTGCGCTCGCGCGCCGCGTGCGCGAACTGCCGCCGCGCCGCACCGGCCGCGACGGTCCCAAGGCGCTGCGCCCAGGCGTGCCCGCGCTCGACGCGTTTCCCTACGCGCAATGGCGCACCGCCGTCGAGCGCGCGTTGCGCGAGTTGCGCGCGCACGATCTTGGCTATGGCGACAGCGCGGGTATGCCGGCGCTGCGCCAGGCGATTGCGCAATACGTGCGGGTTTCGCGCGGCGTGCGCTGCCAGGCCGGCCAGGTGTTCGTCACGGACGGCACGCAGTCGAGCCTCGATTTATGCGCGCGTCTGTTCGCGGACGAGGGCGAACGCGCGTGGATCGAAAATCCGGGCTATCTGGGCGCACGTGTGGCTTTTACGGCGGCGGGGCTGCAACTCGTGCCGATGAGCGTGGATGCCGCGGGCATGGCGGCGCGCGCCGAGGACTGGCGCGAGCGTCCGCCGCGACTCGTTTATCTCACGCCGTCGCACCAGTATCCGCTCGGCTGCGTGCTGAGCCTCGAGCGGCGGCTCGCGCTGATCGAGCAGGCGCGTGCGTGCGGCGCGTGGATCGTCGAGGACGACTACGACAGCGAGCTGCGCCACGATGGACCGCCGCTGCCGTCGATCCAGGGCCTCGCGGACGACGCGCCCGTGATCTATCTCGGCACCTTCAGCAAGACGCTCTTTCCGGCCCTGCGCATCGGCTTCATGATCGTGCCGCAGCGTGTGGCGGCGCAGTTCGCGCAGGCGCATCACACGCTCGTGCGCCAGGGGCGCGTGGCGGAACAGCTGGCGCTGGCGGAATTCATCGAAAGCGGGCGCTACGCGCGCCACTTGCGGCGCATGCGCAAGCTCTACGAAGAGCGCCGCGACGGCCTTGTCGCGGCAATCGACAAACATCTGGCAGGGGTGATGACGGTATCGGCGGACGCGGGCGGCATGCATCTGAGCGTGCGTCTCGATGCAGCGCTCACCGACGCCGATGTGAGCGAAGCCGCGCGCGCGCACGGCCTGCATCTCTCGCCATTGAGCGCGTATTGCGTCGATGCACCGGACGCCACGCGCTACAACGGCTTCCTGCTCGGCTATGCGGAAACACCGCCGCACGTTGCCGACACGCTTATGCAGACGCTCGCGCGCATCGTGCGCGAGCGTTTGGCCGCGGCCTCGTCGCTTACTGATGGCCCGCGATCACATGCGGCAGATAAGGCGCTTCAAGCGATTTGATCTCTTCGTCGGATAGCTTGAGCGAGAGGGCCGCGACGGCGTCTTCGAGATGCTGCGGCTTCGAGGCGCCGATGATCGGCGAAGTGATGCCCGGCTTGTGCAGCAGCCACGCGAGCGCGACCTGTGCGCGCGGAACGTTGTGCGCACGCGCGATCGTTGCGACCGCATCGATAATGGCTTTATCCGCGTCGGCGCCGTAGAGCGTCTTGCCGAACTTGTCGGTTGCCTCGCGCTCGCTCGTCTCGTTCCAGTCGCGCGTGAGGCGGCCGCGCGCGAGCGGGCTCCAGGGCATCACGGCAATGCCCTGATCGGCGCACAACGGCAGCATTTCGCGCTCTTCCTCGCGATACAGCAGGTTCACGTGGTCCTGCATGCTCACGAACTCGGTCCAGCCGTTCAGGCGTGAGGTGTAGAGCGCCTTGCTGAACTGCCACGCATGCATGGACGAAGCGCCGATGTAACGCGCCTTGCCCGCCTTCACCACATCGTGCAGCGCTTCGAGCGTTTCTTCGATGGGCGTGTTGTAGTCCCAGCGATGGATCTGGTAGAGATCGACGTAATCGGTGCCGAGCCGCTTGAGGCTATGGTCGATTTCCGTGAGGATGGCCTTGCGCGAAAGGCCCTGGCCGTTCGGACCGGGCCGCATGCGGTTGTACACCTTCGTTGCGAGCACGATGTCGTCGCGCTTGACGAAGTCGCGCAGCGCGCGCCCGACGATCTCCTCCGAGGTGCCGTCCGAGTAGGTGTTCGCGGTGTCGAAGAAGTTGATGCCGGCGTCGAGCGCCTGGCGGATCAGCGGACGGCTGGCGTCCTCGCCGAGCGTCCAAGGGTGCGTGCCGCGCTCGGCCACGCCGTAAGTCATACAACCGAGGCAAAGACGCGAAACCTGCAGCCCTGTCGAGCCGAACCTGACGTAATCCATTGCTGTTGCTCCTGGCGAAAAGGCGATACAAGCAGAAGAAGTGCGTGCGCCGCGCGAGGGCGGCGGACTTTCGCAAGGGTATAACAAGCGGGGAGAACGTGCTGGCCGTGCCGTTTCAGAACATTTCCATCACGCGGTGATAAAGCATGCCGACTTCGAGCGCGGGCCGCCGCCACGCGGGGCCGCCGGGGAAGCGCGCGTGCCGCAGTTGCACGAACAGATCGAACGAGGCGCGCTCACCCACGATGGCCTGCGCAACGAGACGCCCGGCAATGCCCGTGAGCGCGACCCCGTGCCCCGAAAAACCTTGCACGTAGTAATAATTCGCGTCGATCGCGCCGAAGTCGGGTGCGCGGTTACGCGTGACATCGACGAAGCCGCCCCACGCGTATTCCACGCGCGCCGCGGCGAGTTGCGGGAACGTGTCGCTCATGCGCGTTTGCATGGCCGCAGTCAGGCGTTCGGGCGCGGCGCCGGTCGAATCGGCGCGGCCGCCGAACAGCATGCGGTCGTCAGCCGAGACGCGGAAATAGTCGAGAAAGAAGTTGTTGTCGCACACGGCGGAACGTTGCGCGATCAACGAGTCGGCCAGCTCGCGCCCCAGCGGCTCGGTCGCAATGATGTACGACGCGATGGGCGCGATGCGTGCGGCCACGGCGCCTGGCAACACGCCGCCCGGAGCAGCGTTGCTGCACGACACCACGAAGCGGCAGCGCACCTCGCCGTGCGCGGTTTTCACCACGGGCCGTGCGCCGCGCACGACTTCGAGCGCGCGCGTATGGGCGAAGAGTTGCGCGCCTTCGCTGCGCGCGGCGGCAGCGAGGCCAAGACAGTACTTGAGCGGATGAAGATGGCCCGAGACCGGATCGTAGACGCCCGCGATATAACGCTGCGACGCCACACGTGCGCGCGTGGCGTCGGTATCGAGCCATTCGAGGCGGTCGTAGCCCCACCGTGCGCGCGCCGCGTCCATCCACGCGCGCAGATCGGGCACGCGTTTTGTCTTCGTCGCAACGGTCAGATAACCCGGCGTGAAGTCGCAATCGATGCCATAGCGCGCAATGCGCTCGCGCACGAGGTTCACGCCTTCGATGGAAAGTGCCCACGCCGCGCGTATGCCTTGCGCGCCGAGCTGCTTTTCGAGCACTTCGTCTTTCGCGAAGCCCACGAGCGTCTGCCCGCCGTTGCGGCCCGAGGCGCCCCAGCCGGGACGATGCGCGTCGAGCACCGCGACCGAAAGGCCGCGCGCGCGGCACTCCAGCGCAACCGAGAGCCCGGCGAAGCCCGCGCCGATCACGCAGACGTCGGCGTCGAGCGTGCCTTCCAGCATGGGGTCGTCGTCGGCGGGGCGCGTGGCGGTGGCTTCGTAGTACGAGTGGCGGGCGAGAGCGTCCGCCTGGGCGTCGAGGTCGAGTGTCATCAAAGCAGGTCCTTCATTCGATACCACGCCATCGCGAGCACGAGGGCAGGGGTTCGCAGTGTAGCGCCGCCGGGAAAATCGCGGTGTCGGATCTTGCCGAACAGATCGAAGCGCGCGGCCTGGCCATGAATGGCTTCGGCGATCAGCGTGCCCGCGAGTCCCGTCGTGTTCACGCCGTGGCCCGAGAAGCCCTGCGCGAAATACACCGTGGGCGAGAGGCGGCCGAAGTGCGGCGCGCGGTTCATCGTGATATCCACATAGCCGCCCCACGCGTAATCCACCTTCACATCGGCGAGTTGCGGAAACGTTTTCAGCATGTCGCGGCGCATGGCGTCGCCGAGATTGGGCGGCGCGAAGGTGGAATAGCTCACCTTCCCGCCCCAGAGCAGGCGCGTGTCCGGCGCAGGACGGAAGTAGTCGAGCACGAAGCGGCTGTCGCATACGGCGGCCTGAGCCGGCATCAGCGCATTCATGCGCTCGGCACCCAGCTTTTCCGTTGCGATCACATAGGTGCCCACGGGCATGATCTTGCGCGAGAGTGCCGGCGCGAGATCGCCCAAATACGTATTGCATGCGAGCACAACGAATTTCGCACGCACGTTGCCCCGCGCGGTTTCGACCACATGCCCGCCGTTTTCTTCGCGCAGACGTGTGACGGGGCTGTTCTCATACACGCGCACGCCCGCTTCGCGCGCCGCGCGCGCCAGACCGAGCGTGTAGTTGAGGGGATGCAGATGGCCGCTATCGGGATCGTAGAGGCCGCCCGCATAGCGCGCCGACGCCACATAGCGCCCCACATCGTCGCCGTCCACGTACTGGAAGCGGTCGTAACCGAAGCGCTGCGCCGCTTCGTCGCGCCAGCGCTGGAGTGCATCCACGTCGCGCGCCTTGTTCGCCGCGGTGAAATAGCCTGCCGTGAGCGCGCAGTCGATGTTGTGCTGCTTGACGCGCCGCTTCACGATGTCGAGTGTTTCCAGGCCCATGTCCCAGACCTGACGGACCTCGGCTTCGGGCATGAACTGCGCGAACGTGTCGATATCGCAGGCAAAACCGCCAATCAACTGCCCGCCGTTGCGCCCGCTTGCAGCCCACCCCACTCGCGAGGCTTCCACGAGCGCGACGCGGTGGCCGCGTTCCGCGAGGTTGAGCGCGGCGGAAATGCCCGTGAGGCCCGCGCCGACCACGCAGACATCGGCATCGATCGCACCTTCCAGCGCAGGGTGCGTGGTGGTGTCGTTGGCGGTGGCCGCGTACCAGGACGGGGCATGAGGCTGATTGGCGAATTTGAGCATAGGAAAAGCGTACCAGGAAGCAGCGGGCGACAGCACAAGGGCGCCGCCCGCCGCGACTTCATCAGAACGAGTAGATGAACTGCGCGCCGAGCAAGTCGTTGCTCTTGCCGTACGAGCCGTCGTCGTGCAGGAACACGCGCTGCGTTGCCCAGTCGTGGCGATATTCCACCTTCACCTGGATTTGCTGCGTCGGGTAGAACAGCAGGTCGAGCGCCACGTCCTGGCGCGTCGCGCCCTTGCACTCGAAGCCGAATCCGCCGCCTGCCTGCGAATTCGCCAGGCAGTCCGCACCAATGCCGAAGCCGTTGGCCGTGTCCATGCCGTTCGAATTCAGCACGATGCCGCCGCCGCCGCCGCCGTTCTTGCCGTTCGCGAGCAGGTCGTAGCGTGCCGTCACGCCCATGCGGCCAACCACCGGCGCGTTGAACTTGCGGTGCGCGAGCAGCGAGAAGCCGTACCACTGCGCGTTGCCGCCGTTGAACGCGGCGCGCTGCTGCTGGCCGTAATCGACTTCGGCGTTGTACTGGATGTCCGCGAGCGTGTAGGTCGCGTCCATTTCGCCAAAGAAGAAGTAGCCGCCCGAGCTCGATGCCTGGCCACCCACGCCGTACACGGCCTGACCCGTCGTCGAATCGAATGCGCTCGGCAGCGTCTGGCGACCGATATTGAACGAGCCGCCAATGTCGAGCGCGCTCGACCACGTGTAATCCGCGCGCGCCGTGAACGTCGGGATCTTGTTGCTCGTGGTGATCGGGTCGCCCAGCGCGTTCTGGCCCGTCTGCACGACCGCGCCGTTGGTGCGGTACTGCTCGTTGCCGACCATGAACTTGAACGCCCACTGGCTGCCGTCCGGCGTGTAGTTCCAGCCGACGCCCACATAGCTGCCCGGATCCGAGAAATCGTAGAGCAGGTTATGCGTGAGCGTGAGCATCTGGTTGGACTGCTGCACCTCATAGCCGCCGAAGCTCGGCATGAGACCCGCGACGAACGTGCCCGTCGAGGTCACCGGCACGGTAACGACAGCCGTGTTCAGGATGTTGTTGCCGATCTCGCCATGCTCGTTCTGCAGCAGCGTGATGCCGTTGCCGCGGTTGGGCATGAGCGTGATTTCGGCCGAAGGTGCCATCGGGCCCACGCCGAAGGTCTTCTTGATGTCGAGGTAGACATCGCCGAACGTGCTGTTGAAGTAGTTGTACGCACCCGTATGGTTCGCGAACAGGAACGACGACGTGCCCGGCGCGCGGTTGTAGATATACGTCGGGTCGATGTAGCCGGTGATCGAAAGGCCCGCGAGCGGACCGGTATTGGCGGCGTCGGTGAGCGAATCGACCTTGAGCTGCTGACTGGCGATTTGTTGCTTCATCGCGTCGACCTGGTCGTTGGTCAGATTCGCCTGCGCCTTGCCGTAATCGGGCGAGCTGATGTCCACGACCGGAGCGGCGGCGGTGGCCGGTGTAACCGGTGTGGCCGGCGCTGCGGCTGCCGTTTTCGCGGTGGGCTTCGATTGCGCCAGTTCGGTCTTGAGCGATTTCACCTCTTTTTGCAGGGCATTCAGCTGTGCCTGCAGGGCTTTGATCTGTTCGCTGGTCGAGTCCGCTAGCGCGAGCCCTGGCAGCGCCCCGGCCACCAGCAGACAGATTAACTTCTTCTTCATCGAAATTCTCCTTGTTGGTCGTTATTGCAATCGGTTCGAGTGCGGTGAGGAGCGGCATGCGCCGCGCCTCCTTACCTGGCAATCCTCATCAGGCCGCGCGGCGACCGATAGGTGCGCCCACCGCGCCAGCGGGCGCGGCTGGCTTGATGGCTTCTGCGGCATCGGGCTGGACGAAGGCGAGCTGCATGTCGCGCAGGCGCTTTCTTTCGCGGGCCGACATGATCTGGTTGGCCGCGATCACGCCGATCGTCACCGCGCTGATGAAGAGCGTGGCAAGCGCATTCATCTCCGGATTCAGGCCGAGACGCACACGCGAGAACACCACGAGCGGCAGCGTGGTCGAGCCCGGGCCCGAGAGGAACGCGGAGAGCACGAGGTCGTCGATCGAAAGCGTGAACGAGAGCAGCCAGCCCGAAATGAGCGCCTGCGAGATCAGCGGCAGCGTGATTACGAAGAACACCTTGAAGGGCGTAGCGCCAAGATCGAGCGCGGCCTCCTCGAGCGAGCGGTTCATCTCCTTCACGCGCGACTGCACGATGATCGCCACATAGGACACGCACAGCATCACGTGACCGATCCACATGGTCAGGACGCCACGACCCTTCGGCCAGCCGAGGAGCTGTTCCATCGCGACGAACAGCAGCAGCAACGAAATGCCCTGAATGACTTCGGGAATCACGAGCGGCGCGTTGATCATGCCGGCGAAGAGCGCGAAGCCCCTGAAGCGGCCCATGCGCGCGAGCACGTAGCCGGCCCACGTGCCGATCACGACGGATGCGAATGCCGTCATCAGACCGATCTTCAGCGACAGCCACGCCGCGCTGAGCAGTTCGTCATCCTGCAGCAGCGCCGCGTACCACTTCAGCGAGAAGCCGGACCACACCGTGACGAGCTTGGACTCGTTGAACGAGTACACGACGAGGCTGATGATCGGGATGTAGAGGAACAGGAAGCCGAGGGTAAGAACGCCCGCGGAAAGTGTACGGTTGGGCTTGATCATTTGCCGTCCTCCAGTTGCTTGACCTGGTTGTGCTGAAAGAGGGCCATCGGCACGAGCAGCAGCAGCACCATCGCGACCGTCACGGCAGAGGCCATCGGCCAGTCCATGTTGTTGAAGAACTCGTCCCACATCACGCGGCCGATCATGAGCGTGTCGGCGCCGCCGAGCAGTTCGGGAATCACGTACTCGCCAACAGCTGGGATGAAGACGAGCAGGCTGCCCGCGATGATCCCGTTCTTCGAGAGCGGCAGCGTGATCCGCGTGAACGCCACCCAGGGCTTCGCGCCCAGGTCATAGGCGGCTTCGAGCAGCGTGAGGTCCATCTTCACGAGGTGCGCGTAGAGCGGCATCACCATGAACGGCAGGTACGAATAGACCATGCCGATATAGACGCCCGCGTCGCTGTGATAGAGCCGAAGCGGCGAATGGATGAGGCCGATGGCCACGAGTGTGTGATTGAGCAGGCCGTCGTCCTTGAGGATGCCGATCCACGCATACACGCGGATCAGGAACGACGTCCAGAACGGCAGCATCACGCCCATCATGAGCAGGTTGCGCGTGGCCGGATTCGAGCGCGCAATGTAATAGGCGATCGGATAGCCGATCAGAAGGCAGAGGACGGTGGACACCGCCGCCATCTTCAGCGAGCTGATGTAGGTGGCGATGTACAGGTCGTCCTGCAGCAGGAACGCGTAGTGGCCGAGCTGCAGTGCGAAATGCACGACGCCGTCCTTCATCTGCACCAGGTTCGTGTAGGGCGGCACCGCCATCATCTGGTCGGCGAAGCTGATCTTGAACACGAGCACGAACGGCACGGCAAAGAACAGCGTGAGCCACACGAACGGCACGCCGATCACGGCGGTGCGGCCCGAGGGCACGAAGCGCGAGAAGAGGCGCGCGAGTGCGCCGCGGCGGGCGCCGCTGCCGGTATTGCCGGCAGCAGGCGTAGCGGGAAGAGAGGTACTCATGATTCAGGCCTCCTTACTGCGTGAGCACGACGCCGCTGGCCGGCGACCAGGACACATAAACGTCGTCGTTCCAGGCGGGCGCGCCCTCGTTCATGAGGTGCGAGCTGGAGAGGTTCGAGACGACCACCTTGCCGCCCGGAAGACGCACGTGATAAAGCGAATAGCTGCCCATGTAGGCAACGTCCGTGACCACGCCGCGCGCCCAGTTGTGCGGCGTGCCAGGCTTTTCGCGCGTCACCCGCACACGCTCCGGGCGCACCGAAATACCAACGGGCATGCCGAGCGGCCCGGTTACGCCATGGCTCACATACATGCGCGTTTCGAGGTCTTCGCTTTCCACGAAGATGTGATCGGGCTCGTCCTCGACGACCTTGCCTTCGAACAGGTTGGTCGAGCCGATGAACTCGGCCGAGAAGCGGCTGTTGGGGAATTCGTAGACTTCGCCCGGCGAGCCGATCTGCACGATGCGGCCTTCGCTCATGACGGCGAGGCGGTTGGCCATGGTCATCGCCTCTTCCTGATCGTGCGTGACCATCACACAGGTGACATCGACTTTCTCGATGATGTTCACGAGTTCGAGCTGGGTCTTCTGGCGGATCTTCTTGTCGAGCGCCGACATCGGTTCG
>NZ_CAJHCQ010000019.1 GCF_904848665.1 Paraburkholderia hiiakae | reverse complement strand
CACGGCCCGCATGAATGGGCTGCGGATGGGACGAGCCGTGGTAGTGGCCTTATACAGGCCATCCTTCCCTTATACCTTCGGCCATTTGTCGGAGCAATGCTTCGGAGCCCTGCATAATGGCATTGTTTGTCTGGGAGCAAAGACTCCTATAGGACTAAAGTCCGATGGTCGGACCGTCCTGCAGTGTTAGGCTCCGAGAGCACACGCCATGGTCCCTGACCGGCGTAACAAGCGTGGCACCTGATCGTTTCAAGGGGACTACCATGCTCTATCGATCGAATACGTGCATTTCGTTTGGGCGCTGCCTTGCGCTCTGTGTCGCGGCCACTGGCTTCTATGCCGCCTCGCTACCCATGTGCCACGCCGCCGACACAGAGGCCTCCGCCGCCTCGGAAGCCGTGCCGGCCGGGGCCTCCGTCGACACGGAAAGCGGCACGATCAGTTTGATCGATCAGAAGAATGCACTCATCGTCGTGACCGTGCCGGGGCACGACGACCTGAGCTTCAGTGTGAAAGATCATCGCGACGTGCTCGATGTCGTCAAGGTTGGCGACAAGCTTACAACCCACTATCTGGAGCCGTACGTCACCGGATTGACGCCCGCCAATGGCGCGGCGGTCACGCGCCTGAATCACACGGCAAAAGTGACCCAGCATTCCTCCGGCGCCGACAACGAAAACTTCCAGGTGCTCCGGGTCTTCAGCGGCGTGGCGCAAGTCACCGGCGTCGACCGCAAGCTCAACCTCTTGACCGTCGTGGACAAGTCGGGCACAGCGCGTTCCGTTCGGGTCAGCCGCCCTGACCTCATCGAGGTGATGCAGAGCCTCAAGCACCATAGCCACGTGAAAATCACGTACGAATCCGAGATGACGGTCATCATCGCCCGTTAGCGGCCACGCCGCGAGCAGCCCGCATTTGCACGCGTTGCCGATATCGATCGCTGCGCGCAGTCGAAAATTTTTTCGAGCGGACCGATCCGTTTTCGTTTGCCCATCCGTCTTTAGCATGCCGGTCGCAGAGTGCGCCGGCTTCGACCAGACAGGAGGGCACGATGGAGACGATGCAGAATCAAACGGTGCTGATTACCGGAGGAAGCCGGGGATTGGGTCTTGCGATGGCAGAGGCGCTTCTTCTCAGGCAAGCGAAAGTAACCATTCTTGCGCGAGACAGTGAGGGCCTCAGCGCTATCGAGCGATTGGGCGCGAAAGTCGTACAAGGCGACGCGACGGACGCGGCGCTAATGGACCGCCTCGTCACAGACCTGCAGCCCAAGGCGCTCATTCTCAATGCAGGCGCGACGCCGTGGATGGGGTCAATCGAAGAGCAGACCTTCGAAAGCTTCTCCATCGTGTGGAATAACGACGTCAAAGCCACGCTTCATGGTATTCAGGCCGCGCTAAAGGCACCGATGCCCAAGGGTGGCCGCGTGCTGCTCGCTTCGAGCGGCGCGGCGCTGGTGCTTTCCTTGCCGGCCATCCGCCCCGAGGGGATGCGCCTTTCGGGCGGCTACGTGGGCGCCAAGCGGATGATCTGGCTGATGGCGCACAACGCGAACAGCGTGGCGCGTACGCGCGAGCTTGGCCTGCATTTCCAGGTGTTGTTGCCGCTGCAACTCGTCGGTGTAACCGGCCTCGGGCGTGCGGTTGCGACGGCGTATGCAGAGCGGGATGGCGCGACGGTTGAAGATCATCTGGCGCGCTACGGAGCGCCGCTCATGCCCGAACAATATGGCGAGGACGTCGCCACGCTCCTGACCGATCCGCGCTACGCCGACGGCGTAGCCTACGGGTTCCGGCGCGATAGCCCGATCGTACCGCTGGACGCTTAAGCGATTCAAACGCTTGGGATCCTGAGCGTTATGCGGTGATGAACGGCTTCAATGACGCGGATTGCGATGCGAGTAGCTATGAAACGCACATTGCCGCCATTTGGGCGAACGTCGTGAGATCGGTGCAATGGGGCCGCCGGACGTGCAGCAACCGCCAGCCGATGCTGTGCCGATTGAATGCTGATCGAGAGGGGCATATTTGCGGACGTGCGCTCGCAATCTTGATCTTATTTTGCAAACCTCCGTGCACATGCAGAGTACGCTGAAGACCCCAGACGGGTAGCTTATGAGGTGGAACACGCTCGACGTACCGCTCGAATCTGGATGGCAATGCACGCTCATTCCGGGTCCGCAGTATTACGACCTGATGTGCTGGGAGCGCGGCTACCGTAATATGTCCGCCCGTCGGCTTTACCCAAACGCGGGCCGGGATACTTTCGCGTGCTCGTGGACTGCGCGACCCCTGAGCGAAGTGGACAAGAGCGAGTTGTGGGAACAGGACCGGCTAAGGCAACTCGCGGATGACCGGGCGGCCTTCGCCCGCCACTTCCGTCCACGCTGGGACTTGCGTTCGATTACCGGCGCGAAGGCGCTGCGCGACCTTCAGACGTTTGTTCGCGACAGTCTGAACTTGGCGTACTGGAACCTGCCAACCGATAACGCGGAGGTTAAAAAACTTCTGGATAATGCGGTGGCGTCCGGCGCCGCCCGTCGCCATCCCTGGCGCCATGCATAGTGACGCGAGTGCGTCCGCAATCCGGTTGCCATGCCGCAAACATGGGCCGAAGCTCCTGCGATAGGTCTGCCCATGCGATGGACGCTTAGCCGCCACCTTCGACCAGGAGCGCTTTCATGCCGGACAAGCCGACGATCCCCGAAGACTTCGATACGCTGCTTGGCACGTTGCGGCCAGGACTGCACCGCTACTGCGCAAGGATGACGGGTTCGGTCATCGACGGCGAGGACGTGGTGCAGGACACGCTGCTCAACGCTTATGAAGCGCGCTCTACCGCCGGCGCGATTACGAATGTGGAGGCCTGGCTTTTCCGCATCGCACATAACGCGGCAATGGACTTCCTGCGACGGCATGCGCGCGATGGCACGCCTGTGTTGCTGGAGATCGACGAGACGATCGCGGCGCCGGGCGACGTGGAGCAGGATCGCGAGATCGCGGCGGCTAGTTTGCATACGTTCATGCGCCTCGCGCCGCCCCAGCGTTGCGCGGTCATCCTCAAGGACGTGCTCGGGTATTCGGTGGAAGAGGTCGGTGAGGTCATGGAAACGAGCGTTCCCGCTGCGAAGTCGGCACTGCAGCGAGGGCGTGCCCGTCTGCGTGAACTTGGCGGGGAGCCGGAGCAACCGGCCGGTCCGGTTCTCGCCGAACCGGACCGCAGCCGGCTCGTACGGTATGTGGCGTGCTTCAACGCGCGGGACTTCGACGCGCTGCGCGCGATGCTGGCGGAGGACGTGCAACTCGACCTCGTGAACCGGTTGCAAGTGAAAGGCCGGGACAAGGTGGGCGAATACCTGCACCGTTACGCGCTCGCGCAACAGTGGCGCTTCGAAGCGGCATGTGTGGATGGACGGCCCGTCATGGTGGTGTTCGACCGCAACGATCCGGCTGGCGGCCCGGCGTATTTCGTGGCGCTCGATTTTGCCGGCGATGCGGTGACCGGCATCCGGGACTTCTTCTTTGCGCGCTACGTGCTGGATGGCGCGGCGTTACGAACGCTCTGAACCGTCCCTAAAAAACAGGAAGCGCGTTGCGATCGGACCGATAATGGTCTATATTTAGTCCTGTTTGACCTGCCATGGGAGCACCCAATGCATCTCGCCGATCACGTGAAGCCAATCAGCTACCTCAAGAGCGAAGCGGCGCAAATCGTCAAGGACCTGACCGACTCAGGAGAGCCGCTCATCATCACGCAGAACGGCGAAGCGAAACTCGTTGTTCAGGACGTGCGGAGCTATGAATCGACTCAACAGACTCTCGCATTGCTGAAGATCCTGGCCATCGGCCAAAAACAGATCGAGCGCGCTGACCATATAGATGGCGACGATTTCTTCGCAGAGCTCAACGAACTCGACCGCCAGGAAAAGCTTCGCTAATGCACGCCCCGCTGCTGAAGTACCGCGTCCTGCCGACCGCGCGGATTGGCATCGATGAGCTGAGAAGCTACGTTGTTCGCGCATTTGGATGGGACACCTGGCGTCAGACGTCGGCTCAGCTCCAGGACACCATTGCGCAGATCCGCCAGTTCCCGGAGAGTGGCCACTTGCCTGCCGAACTTGAAGGCTTTGTCGACGGCACGTATCGACAGGTCCTTTCGGGCAAGAACCGGATCATTTATCAGGTTCGAGACGACACCGTTTTTATTCACCTTGTGATCGACTCGCGACGCGACCTGCAAGCGTTTCTCCAAAGAATCGTGCTTCGGCTGATGTAATTCGCGTACGGTGCATGCATATATCCTCCATTGGTTGCTGGCACAACCAATGACTTCTCACCCGCCGCATTCCTAAAGTTTTCCTTACAACCTGCCGTTATCGCAGTTGGGCGACGGCGCCCGTTGCTTGCGCACGGCCGTACGACCCGGACTTTACAGGGCGCGAGAGGCGGGAACGTCTGGCGCGCGGTACGACCGACGGTGACGCATGTGAGCTCCCGCAACGAAATCTACTCTTTGCCGCGTGGCAAGCTGGCCCGTTGGTTGAGCGAGCCGGGACAGGACACGCCGCGCGAAATACGTGTGGCCCTTGTCGGCACCTTGTTCGGAACCCTGCCGATCTTCTTCGGCGGCGTATCCAATACCGTGGCCGTGGCGTGGGTTCTGGCTCGCCGTCATGGAACCCTTCCGTTCAAGTTCTGGCTCCTCGCCGAAATCGTCGTCTGCGTGGTGCGGCTCGCCACGCTTACCCTTTCGCGCCGCCGCGCCAGGGAGGGCAGGAGCACGCCCACCGACTTCTATATTCTATTGGCGCCGTTGTGGGGCGCGACGGTGGGCTACGGCGCGCTCGTCAGCGCCATGAGCCGGGACTGGGTATCCGCTACGCTCGCTTTCCTTTCCGCTGCCGCCATGGTGGGCGGGATCTGCTTCCGCAACTTCGCGGCGCCTCGGCTGGTGGCGGTCATGATCTGCCTTTCGCTCGGCCCGTGCTGCATCGGCGCGCTGCTCGGCGGCGAGCCGGTTCTCCTCCTCTCGCTCCTGCAAATTCCCTTCTATCTGTTCGCCATGAGTGCCGCCGCGCGCCACCTGAACGCCATGCTCATCTCGACGATGAAGGCTGAACGGGAAAACAGCCATCGCGCGCGCCATGACGCCCTCACGGGGCTATTGAACCGCGATGGCCTGTTCAGCGCGGCGGGACCTGCGAGCGCCACGCCGATCAAGGCGGGCATGACGGTGTTCTTCGTCGATCTCGATGGCTTCAAGCGGGTCAACGACGCGCATGGCCACAAGGCCGGCGACATGCTGCTCGTGCAGGTCGCGAGCCGCCTGCGCATGCTTGCGAGCGCGGGCGCATGGGTGGCCCGCATGGGCGGCGACGAGTTCGTGATCATCGATCCACACGTGGTCCGGGCGCCGCGCGAATGGGCCGGCCTCGTGACGGAAGCGATCGAGCGCCCGTTCGAACTCGCGCCGGGGCTGCTGGTGAGCGTCGGGGCGAGCGTCGGCTTCACGACGGTCGCGGCGGACGACCTGGACGTCGATCTGGTCTTGCGCCGCGCCGATCTCGCGATGTACGCCGTCAAGCGCGAGAAGGCGCCGGGCGAACACGTCCCGGCGGTCGAGCCGCCCGCGTGACCCTGGCCGGGCGGGCCGCGTTCAGGTCTTTGCAGTGAGATCCAGCAGCCGCACCGCATTCTCCTTGAGGATCAAGGGCCGCACTTCCGGCTTGATGTCGAGCGTATCGAAATCCGCGAGCCAACGATCAGGGCGGATCAAGGGAAAGTCCGAAGCGAACAGCACCCGCTCGCGCAACAACGTATTCGCGTACTTCACCAGCTCCGGCGAGAAGTATTTCGGCGACCAGCCCGAAAGATCGATATAGACGTTGGGCTTGTGCAGCGCGATGGAAAGCGCCTGCTCCTGCCACGGCCACGAGGGATGCGCGATCACGATCTTCATGTCGGGGAAATCGGCGGCCACATCGTCGAGATAGATCGGCTCCGAATACTTCAGACGCAATCCGCCGCCGCCACGCATGCCCGGGCCCATGCCCGAGTGGCCGCTATGAAACACGGCGGGCAGGCCATATTCGGCAATCACTTCGTATAGCGGATACGCCAGCCGGTCGTTGGCGAAAAAGCCCTGCATGGTGGGGTGAAACTTGAAGCCGCACACGCCGTGCTCCTCGATCAGCCGACGCGCTTCGCGTGCGCCGAACTTGCCTTTGTGCGGGTCGATGCTGGCGAACGCGATCATGATGTCGGCGTTTTGCTGCGCGAAGTCGGCGATCTCTTCGTTGTCAATGCGCCGCCGCCCGATATTCGCCTCGCAATCCACCGTGAACATCACGAAGCCAATCTTGCGCTCGCGATAATGCTCGATCGTTTCCGGTATCGTCGGGCGGCGGCCCTGCTTGAGGACGGTGCCGAAATACTTGTCGGCGGCTTCGTCGAATTCTTTCGCGAAGAGGTCGGGCGGCTGGCAGCACGACACTTCGGCGTGGACGTGCGTGTCGATGGCGACGAGCGGGGCGATGTTCAAGGGCGTCTCCTCCTTTTTGTCGGGCGCAGCGCGCGCTTACGCGGCGCGTAGATTGCGCACGCAGGCATGCAGCAGCGCGTGCAGCTTCTGTGCTGTTTCGGTGTCCATATCGTCGAGCATCGCGCCTTCCACGTGATCGGCGGCGGCGTCGCATTCGCCCAGCAGCGCGTTGCCTGTTTCGGTGAGCGAAAGCAGCACCACACGGCGGTTCATTGGGTCGGCCTCGCGCATGACCCAGCCGTTCGCCTCCATTGTCTTCACGACTTCATTGGCCGCCTGCGGCGTGATGAACGAGCGCTCGGCGAGTTGCGCATTGGAGGAGCGCCCACGCGCACGCAGCACCGAAAGCGCGGTGTATTGCGGCAGCGTGAGACTGTGGCGTGCGAGCGCTTCCGTCAGGCGGCGGGAGACGACGCGGTCGAGCTGGCCGATCAGGTAGCTCAGGCGCATGGGCGGCACGGCGTGCGGGCTGCCCTCGGCGGGCTGCTGCGCGGTTCGGGCACGCTGCGCGGTGGGGGAAGTTTTCTGGTTCATCGCGTTTTACGGGTTTCTACCGACGAGATCATATTCTACTTTACATATCAGGTAGCCTGATAGTAAATTGATTTCAAGCCGCGAGTGCGGCAGTGTTCACGGAGATAGAGAATGAGTTACGAAGGTCGCTGGAAAACGGTCAAGGTTGCGGTTGCGGGCGGCATCGCCTGGGTGACGTTGAACCGGCCGGACAAGCGCAACGCCATGAGCCCGACGCTCAACAAGGAGATGATCGACGTGCTGGAAACGCTCGAGCTCGACGCCGAGGCGCAAGTGCTCGTGCTGACCGGCGAAGGCTCGGCATGGACGGCCGGCATGGACCTGAAGGAGTATTTCCGCGAAGTCGACGCCGGCCCCGACGTGCTCCAGGAGCGCATTCGGCGCGACGCGAGCCGCTGGCAATGGCAACTGCTGCGCATGTATTCCAAGCCGACCATCGCGATGGTCAACGGCTGGTGCTTTGGCGGCGGTTTCTCGCCGCTCGTGGCGTGCGATCTCGCCATCGCCGCCGACGAAGCGACGTTCGGTCTTTCGGAAATCAACTGGGGCATTCCGCCGGGCAACCTCGTGAGCAAGGCGATGGCAGATACGGTGGGCCACCGCGAGGCGCTTTACTACATCATGACGGGCGATACTTTCACGGGCCAGCAGGCCGCGAAAATGGGTCTCGTCAACAAGAGCGTGCCGCTCGCGCAGCTGCGCGACGAAACGCTCGCGCTCGCCGCGAAGCTGCTCGACAAGAACCCGGTCGTGCTGCGCAACGCGAAGCATGGTTTCAAGCGTTCGCGCGAACTCACCTGGGAGCAGAACGAGGACTACCTCTACGCGAAGCTCGATCAGGCGAACCATCGCGACAAGGAAGGCGGCCGCGAGCAGGGCCTCAAGCAGTTTCTCGACGAGAAGAGCATCAAGCCGGGCCTGCAGGCATACAAGCGCTGATCGTTCGCAACGCACAAGGACTGAGGAGACAACCCCATGCATGAAACCCGCCTCTTGATCGGCGGCGCGGCGCGCGCCGCGTCGAATGGCAAGACCTTCGAGCGCGTCAATCCGGCAACGGGTACGGTGGCCACACGGGCGGCCGCCGCCACGCCGGAAGATGCCGACGCGGCCGTTGCCGCCGCCGCGCGCGCATTTCCCGCGTGGGCCGCGCTCACGCCGACGGAGCGCCGCAAGCGCCTGCTCGCCGCCGCCGAGCGTATGGATGCGCGCACAACGGATTTCATCGCGATTGGCGCGGCGGAAACGGGGGCGATGGCGAACTGGTATGGCTTCAATGTGATGCTCGCAGCCAACATGCTGCGCGAAGCGGCTGCCATGACCACGCAGATCGACGGCGCGGTGATCCCCTCCGACGTGCCCGGCAGCCTCGCGATGGCCGTGCGCCAGCCGTGCGGTGTCGTGCTCGGCATGGCGCCCTGGAACGCGCCGGTGATTCTCGCCACGCGTGCGCTCGCCATGCCGCTCGCGTGCGGCAATACGGTGGTGCTGAAGGCTTCCGAAGGGTGTCCCGGCGTGCATGCGCTAATCGGTGAAGTGCTCAACGAGGCAGGACTCGGCGAGGGCGTCGTCAACGTGCTGACGCACGCGCCGGAAGATGCGCCGGCCATCGTCGAGCGTCTGATCGCCCACCCCGCCGTCAAGCGCGTGAACTTCACGGGCTCGACGCGCGTGGGCCGCGTCGTCGCAGAGCATTGCGCACGGCATCTAAAGCCGGCGCTGCTCGAACTGGGCGGCAAGGCCCCGGTGCTCGTGCTCGACGACGCCGACCTCGACGCCGCAGTGGAAGGCATCGCATTCGGCGCGTTCTTCAACCAGGGGCAAATCTGTATGTCGACGGAACGCGTGATCGTCGATCGCAAGATTGCCGATGCGTTCGTCGAAAAACTCGTGGCGAAGGCGCGCACGCTGAAAGCCGGCGACCCCACGCAGCCGGGCTCGGTGCTGGGTACTCTGGAGAGCGAAGCGTCTGCGCGACGCATACGCGCGCTCGTGGAAGATGCGCGCGAGAAGGGCGCGAGCCTGCCGCTCGGCTGCGAGGTGAACGGCGCGATCATGCAGCCCGTGATCGTCGAAAACGTCACGCGCGAAATGAAGCTTTATGCCGACGAATCGTTCGGCCCTGTGGTGACGGTGCAGCGCGTGGATGGCGACGACGAAGCGCTGCAGGTGGCGAACGACAGCGAATACGGTCTTTCGGCCGCCGTGTTCAGCCGCGATATCGCGCGCGCGATGAACGTGGCGAAGCGCATTGAATCGGGCATCTGCCATATCAACGGGCCGACGGTGCACGACGAAGCGCAAATGCCGTTCGGCGGCGTGAAGGCGAGTGGCTATGGGCGCTTCGGCAGCAAGGCTTCGATTGCCGAATTCACGGACCTGCGCTGGATCACCGTGCAGACCGGCCCGCGCCACTATCCGATCTGAACGCGCTTACACCATGAACCACCGGGCCGGCGGCGTCGACACACGGCGCTGCCCGGCACCGGCCAAGCAAAGGAGACAGGCTTTGGATTCGGAGCCGACCCAAACGCATGCTCGCGCCGTCATGCAGCCGGACTTCGCCGGTTACCGCGCTGTCGCGATCGGCTCGGCCGCGCCGCAGATCGAACGGCGTGGCGAGTGCTGGTATTTGCGCTCGACCGAGGCGCTAGACGACTTCCCCGAGCGCGTGACCGACCGGCTCGTGAGCGGCGCTCGCGCGCATCCGGACCGCTGGCTCGTGGCGCGCCGTGGCGCCGATGGGCAATGGCAAGGCATCAGCTACGCGCAGATGCTCGAACGCGCACGCGCGATCGGGCAGGCGTTGCTCGAGCGGGGTTTGTCCGCGCAACGCCCGGTCGCGCTGCTTTCGGGCAACGATCTCGAACATTTGCAGGTGGCACTCGGCGCGCTGTGGGCAGGCGTGCCCTATGCGCCCATTTCGCCCGCGTATTCGCTCGTGTCGAGTGATTACGGCAAGCTGCGGCACGCGCTGGATCTGCTCAATCCCGGCCTCGTATTCGCCGCTGACGGCCCCGCTTTCGCGGCAGCGCTCGATGCCGCCGTGCCCGACCACGTCGAGCGCGTGGTGGTGACGCCGGCTGGCGGCGCGCGCCGCGAGACGCCGTTCGAGATTTTGCTTCAGGCACAGCCGGGCAGCATCGAAGACGCGCAAGCGCGCGTGAATGGCGACACGATCGCGAAGTTCCTCTTCACCTCGGGCTCGACGCGCCTGCCAAAGGCCGTGCCCACCACGCACCGCATGCTGTGCAGCAATCAGCAGATGCTGCTGCAAACCTTCCCTCAGTTCGGCATGGAGCCGCCTGTGCTGGTGGACTGGTTGCCCTGGAATCACACCTTCGGCGGCAGTCACAATGTGGGCATTGCGCTCTACAACGGCGGCACGCTCTATATCGACGATGGCAAACCCGTTGCGGGCCGCTTCGAAGAAACGCTGCGCAACTTGCGCGAAATCGCGCCGACGCTCTACTTCAACGTGCCCAAGGGTTGGGAAGAACTGACCGCGGCGCTCGAAACCGACGCGCGCCTGCGCGAGACGTTTTTCTCGCGCGTGAAGATGTATTTCTTCGCGGGCGCGGGGCTCTCGCAGGCGGCGTGGGACAGGCTTGAACGCGTGACGCAGGCCCATTGCGGCGAGCGCATCCGCATCATGGCGGGGCTTGGCATGACCGAGACTGCCCCGTCGTGCCTCTTCACGACGGGGCCGGTGATGGGCGCGGGCTATATCGGCTTGCCCGCGCCGGGCTGCGAGACGCGTCTCGTGCCGGTGGACGGCAAGCTCGAAGCGCGCTTTCGCGGACCCAACGTGATGAGCGGCTACTGGCGAGCGAATGAGACGGACCGTCACGACGTGTTCGACGAAGAGGGCTACTACCGCACCGGCGACGCCGTGCGTTTCGTCGATGCCGAGCGCCCCGAACTGGGCCTGCTGTTCGACGGGCGCATTGCCGAGGACTTCAAGCTCAGTTCTGGCACGTTCGTGAGCGTGGGGCCGATGCGCGCGCGCATCGTCTCGGGCGGTGCACCGTATGTGCAGGACGCGGTGATCGCGGGCATGGACCGCGACGACATTGGCGTGCTGATCTTCCCGCGCCTGGACGAATGCCGCGTGCTCGCGGGGCTCGACGCCGGCGCGGCAGCGCGCGACGTCCTGGACTCGGCCGCCGTGCGAGATTGCTTTGCTGACCTGATGGAGCGGCTGAACCGCGATGCAACGGGCAGCGCGACCCTCATTACGCGGCTTCACGTGATGGACGCGCCGCCTTCGCTCGATCTTGGTGAAATTACCGACAAAGGGTCGATCAATCAGCGCGTCGTGTTGAGCCAGCGCGCGGCGCTCGTGAACGCGCTCTATGCCACGCGTGGTGAGCACGTTGCAAACGCGCGCGTGATCTTCGCGCGTCATTTGCAGCAGGTTTGAGGAACGGTCACGATGAGTCTCGACTATCAGGTCCCGCTGCGCGACATGCGCTTCGTGATCGACGAATGGATCGGCGCGCCAGGGTGGTGGCGCAGCGTTCCCGCATGGGAAGACCTCGACAGCGGGATGGCGCAGCAGGTGCTCGAAGAAGCCGCACGTTTCGTCACGGAGCGCATCGCGCCTTTGAATTCGGCGGGCGACCTCGAAGGTTGCCGCTTCGAGGGCGGCGAGGTCTCGATGCCAGCGGGCTTTCGCGAGGCGTATGCGGACTTCGTGGCGGCAGGCTGGCCCACGCTCGCGCTCGACACCGACGCGGGCGGTCAGGGCTTGCCGCAACTGCTCGAAGTCGCACTCCAGGAGATGCTCGCGGCGGCCAATCATGCGTGGCTGATGTCGCCCGGCCTCACGCACGGCGCGACGGCGTGTCTGATGGCGCACGGCTGCGATGCGCTCAAGCGCGACTGGCTGCCGAAGATCGCAAGCGGCGAGTGGCTCACGACGATGTGCCTGACGGAGCCGCAGGCGGGCAGCGATCTCGCGCTGCTACGCGCACGGGCGACGCCCGACGCGGCGCACGAAGCGTGGCGTATCGACGGCAGCAAGATTTTCATCACGGGCGGCGATCACGATCTGACCGAAAACATCGCGCACCTCGTGCTCGCGCGTCTGCCCGATGCGCCGCCAGGCACGAAGGGCCTCTCGCTCTTCGTAGTGCCGAAATGGACCTTTGGTGAGAGCGGCGAGCGCGTGCGCAACGGCGTGCATTGCGAAGGCATCGAAAAGAAGATGGGCCTGAAGGCGAGCCCGACTTGCTCGATGCGCTTCGAGCAGGCGTTGGGCTGGCTGGTAGGCGAGCCGCACCGCGGCCTCGCTTCGATGTTCGTGATGATGAACGCGGCGCGCCTGCAGGTGGCGATGCAGGGCGTGGGCCATGGGCAGCTTGCGTGGCAGCGCGCCCACGCCTACGCGCACGAGCGCGCGCAGATGCGCGCCGTGAGCGCGCCCGCGCATGACGTGGGCGAGCCGGGAAAGGCCGCGCCGATTGCGTTTCATCCGGCCATGCGGCGCATCCTGCTCGATTTGCGCGCGACGGTGGAAGGCGAGCGGGCCATAGGCTACTGGATCGGATATTGGCTCGACGTGGCCGCGCGCCATCCCGGCGCGCATGAGCGTCAGGCGGCCGGGCAGCTTGCCTCGCTGCTCACGCCGGTCGCCAAGACGTTCTTCACCGCCAATGGCTTTGCGGCTGCGTCGAGCGCACTGCAGGTGTTCGGCGGCTACGGCTACATTCACGAGTACGGCGTGGAGCAGACCGTGCGCGACAGCCGCGTCGCCATGCTCTACGAAGGCACGAACGAAATTCAGGCTATCGATCTGCTCGTGCGCAAGGTGCTGGGCGATGGCGGCGAGGCGTTGCGCGCCTTGTTGGCGCATGTCACGAAGGAAGCCGCTGGCTGTATGGCATCCGACGATCCGGCGCTGAGCAGCGCGGGCGCACGCCTCGAAGCGCTGGTTGCCGACGTGGAGCGCATCACAAGCGAAATCGGGCAGGGCAGTGCAGACGATCGCGAGTTGCCCTACCGCGTAGCCGACGACTACCTCGCGCTCCTCGGCTGGCTGCTGCTCGCGTTCGCCTGGGCGCGAACGCTGTGCATCGCGCTGAACGCGCCTGCCGGCGATCCGTTCTATGCCGAAAAACGCACCACAGCGCGCTACTTCTTCGCTTACCCGCTCGCGGCGTTCGATCACCGGTTGCAGCTGATCGAAGCGGGCTGCCGCGCTTCACTACCGCATGTCTGATCATTTTTCAGCACTTAGATTAGGGTAACTAACTAGTGCCAGCGCGGTGAAAGGCCGCGACATTCCACTACAAAACGAGGAGGCAATGTGTCGTCATCGACTACGCAGGTGAGCGCGCGCACGGCGGCGGGCACCGCATGGGTGTTGGGTTTGTGTCTGGTCGTGGCGGTGCTGGAGGGCGTCGATCTGCAATCCACAGGGGTGGCCGCGCCGCGCATGGCGCGCGAGTTCGGTCTTTCGGTGAGTCAGATGGGACTCGCGTTCAGCGCGGGCATGCTTGGGCTCCTCCCCGGCGCGATGATCGGCGGACGCCTCGCCGACCGCATCGGGCGCAAGCGGGTGCTGCTGATTTCGATGGTAGCGTTCGGCGTGTTCTCGATTTTCACCGCCCATGTGTGGAGCTTTGCCACGCTGCTGGTGGCGCGCGTCTTGACCGGCATCGGCCTTGGCGGCGCCATGCCGAACCTGATCGCCCTCTCGGCCGAAGCCGTGGCGCCGCGGCTGCGCAATACAGCTGTCAGCATCATGTATTGCGGCATGCCGCTCGGCGGTGCGCTTGCGGCGCTGATCGGCGTGCTCAGTGCGGGAGACACCGAATGGCGGCATATCTTCTATGCGGGCGGCGTGGGGCCGCTCGTGGTCGCGCCGCTGATTCTCGCTTGCCTGCCGGAGTCCGCAGCCTATGAAGCGGCCGCGAGCCGCGCGCAGTCGACGCAGGGCGGCCCGCCGCCCACGTGGCGTGTGCTGTTCGGCGAGGGCCGCGCCGCGGTAACCGCGCAGATCTGGATCAGCTTTTTCTGCACGCTCATCGTGCTGTACTTCCTGCTCAACTGGCTGCCCTCGCTGATCGTGAGCCGTGGGCTCACGCGCAGCCAGGCCGGCGTCACGCAGATCTTCTTCAACGTAGGCAGCGTGATCGGCGTGCTCGGCATCGGCATGTTGATGGATCGTCTGAAGCCTGGCCGTGTCGTCGCCGCTGTCTATGCGGGCATTGCGATTTCACTCTTCATGCTCGCGGGCGCGGGCAACCTGTTCTGGATCTCCGTTTCGGTGCTGCTCGCGGGCATGGGCGTGGTGGGCGCGCAGTCGATGCTCTACGCGCTTTCCGCCGCGAGCTACGCCACCGTCATGCGCGGCACCGGCGTGGGCGCGGCCGTGGCGGTGGGCCGCGTAGGTTCGATAGTCGGTCCGCTCGCGGCTGGGCAATTGCTGGCAGGCGGCGCGAGCGCCACGACAGTGATTGGCGCGAGCGTGCCGGTCACGGTGGTGGCAGCGCTCGCGGCGCTCCTTGCGGTGCGGCGCGCGCGCGCGTCTTGATGTGCGGCGGTGACGCGCGGCGCCGTATCGTGGGATCAGAGATCGAGCACGAGCATGGGCGTGCGCGAGCGCGAGCAGCACGGCAGCAGTTGGTCGTTTGCGGCGCGCTCCTCGTCGGTCAGATAAAGATCGCGATGGTCCGGCTCGCCGGACAGCACGCGCGTGATGCAGGTGCCGCATACGCCTTGCTCGCATGAGACCGGCACCTCGACGCCGCCCGCCCGCAGCGCCTGGACGATCGACGTCCCGGCCGGGACGTCGATCACACGCTGGCAACTCGCGAGCGTGACCTGGAAGGGGCCGTTGACGTCGGCGTCCGGGTTTGCGGGCTGTTGAGCGGCGCCGAAGTACTCGCGGTGCACGTTCTGCGCGGGCCACCCCGCGCTGGCCGCTGCGCTGAGCACGGCATCGATGAAGCCCGCGGGGCCGCATACGTAGGCGTGCTTACCGTCGTGCGGAGCGCGAAGCACGCGTGCGAGGTCGATGCGGGCATCGGTTCCTTCGCTGTCGAAATAGAAGTGCGTGTGCTCCGCGAAACCCGCAACGGCCAGACGTTCGCGAAACGCGGCGCGCTGTGGGTCGCGGGTGCAGTAGTGCAGCTCGAATGTGCGGCCTTGTTCGCGCAACTGCTCGGCCATGGCCATGAGCGGCGTGATGCCGATGCCGCCCGCGAGCAGAATGGTGTGCGTGGCCTGGTCGTCGAGCGGGAAATGATTTTTCGGAGTGCTGATTTCGAGGCTCGTGCCTGCTTCGAGTGCGTGCATCGCAACGGAGCCGCCGCGCGAAGCCGCGTCGCGCAACACGCCGATGCGGTAGGCGAGCGCGTCGGAGGGGTGGTTGCAAAGCGAGTACTGGCGCACGAATCCATCGACATGGACGTCGATATGTGCGCCCGCCTCGAACGCCGGGAGCGGCGCGCCGTCGGCGCTCGCCAGTTCGAAAACGCAGATGTCGGTGGCAACGGGAATCTTGCGCAGAAGGGTGACTTTCATGATGCGTTGGGGCAATGGAAGGAGAGCGGCCGCGCGTGCGCGCGCGGCCGTGGCTTCAGATCGATCAGGCGGCAGTAGCCGTTGCGTTGCGCTCGGCGGCGATCAGGCGGTCGAGCACGCGGCGCGACTGCACGCCGCCCGCGTCGATGTTGAGGCTCAGAATGCGGCGTTCGGGCCACGTGAGCAGATTGCGCTGCTGCGATTCGAGCATGTCGAGATCCTCCGAGAAGATCTTGCCCTGGCCCGTGCGGATCGTTTCGGTGAGCGCCTGGTCATGCACGGCGAAGCTGCGCGCCATGCCCCAGAAATACCAGATCGACGTTTCGGTTTCCGGTGTGATGAAGTCGACGACGATGCTCGACGCCTTGTCGCGCGCATCGGCGTCGTATCCGCCTTTGCCCGCATGCGCCACGCCCACTTCGATCATCACGTGGCTGGGCGGCGAGAAGTGGCAGATTTGCCAGCGGTCGCAGGGCACGTTGTCGGCGAGGCCATTGCCGCGCAGCGCCGCCGCCCAGAACGGCGGCGGCATGATGTTGTGCATGAAGCGGCTGGTCGTCACCACGTCAGCGTTCACCGTGGTCTTGGGCGGCGCTTCCTCGATCTCGGGCTGACCGATGCTCGAGGCGTGCACGTAGGTTTCGTGCGTGAGGTCCATGAGGTTGTCGACCATCAGGCGGTAGTCGCACTGAATGTGATACAGGCCGCCGCCATAGGCCCACGCGGGATTGTCGGCCCATTCGAGGTGATGGATCTTTGCGGGGTCGGCCTCGGCTGCGTCGCCTGGCCACACCCAGATGAAGCCGTAGCGCTCGACTGCGGGATAGCTGCGCACGGACGGAATGCCGCCCACGCGTTGGCACGGCATGCTCACGCATTTCCCGCTCGCGCCCACGGTGAGGCCATGATAGCCGCAGACCAGATGCCCCTCGCGCACGCTGCCGAGCGAGAGTGGCGCGCCGCGATGCGGACAGAAGTCTTCGAGCGCAGCGACGCTGCCATCGTCGGCGCGCCAGAACACCATGCGCTCGCCGCAGATTTGCCGGCCGAGCGGCTTGCCGTCGATTTCATCGGGGGTACACGCGACATACCATGCATTTTTCAGGAACATACGTCTCCTCCAGGGCGCTTTGTTGCACCTTCGTTCAGGGTGAGGGGCGGCACGCGTGCCGCCGTTCGGATCAAGCCAGGGCGCCGCGCATCGCTAGCGCGGATTGCGGCGAATGAGATTGCCGCCAATCAGCTTCGTCATTGCGCGCTGGTTGTCGAGCACGCGCTTGAGGTTTTGATGGGCGATATGCGAGTGCTCGCGCATCAGCGCTTCGGCGCGCGCACCTTCGCGGCTTCCGATCGCTTCGAGCACCGCGCGATGCTGGGCTTGCGCCACGATCAGCGTTTCGCGTGCACGCGGGTCGAGCGACTGCACGACCACGAATGCGCTTGCCGAGGCGAACGGCAAGGTCGCAATTTTTTCAATCTGCCGTGCAACCACTTCGCTATCCGAAGCAGCGGCGAGCAGGCGGTGAAAACGGCCGTTCGCTTCGACATAACGGGAGAAGGTTTCCTCGCTCAGTTCGCCCACGAGCAGTTCGTCGATCTCGTCAATGCAATCGTGCAGGTCGCGAAACATCGAATGGGTAATGCCGCGTTCGGCGGCGAGGCGTGCGGCCAGTCCTTCAAGCGTGCCACGCAGTTCGATCGAGTCGCGTATTTCGCTTTCCGAAAACGAGCGCACGGCGTAGCCGCCGCTCGGAATCGGTTCGAGCAGCCCTTCTTCCTGCAGACGCATGAGCGCCGCGCGCACCGGCGTGCGCGACACGCCGAGGCGCTCGACGACGCCCAGTTCGGAAATGCGCTCGCCGGGCGCGAGTTCGCCGCCGAGTATCAGTTCTCGCAGCCCGAGTTGGGCTTTGACGGTCTGCGAAGCGGCGGAGCCGGCGCGCGTGCTGGCGGGGGTGTCGTCGATGCCGTTCATGCGTATGGAGGTGGTGAGAAGCGAGTGTGGGCGCGGCCAGATGCACTCTGCACTCAGCGCCGCGATGTGTACAGATTGTATACAGCTATTTGGCGGATTCAATCGAATTGACGGTAAATTCAGGGTAAACGTGGAAAAGTAAGCCGAAAGTAAAGAGAAATTGTGTACAACGAGGGTCTTTTTTGATTGACATCAATAGGCGAGGTTTTCTACGATCTTGCTCGAAGTTCGATAAACGAAGCGACGTTCGCAATGCGAACGCGCAACATAATCAAGGAGACAAACGTGACGAGGCATGCCCAATCACACGATCCGCACGAACCACACGATCTGAAAAACGAACGCAGAACGCTTGTCCTGCTCGCCATCGGCTTCGGTCTGGTCGGACTCGACCGCTGGATGATCGCGCCGCTATTTCCCCACATGATGAAAGACCTCAACCTGAGCTACCAGCAGCTCGGCCAGTTGATTGGCATTCTCAGCATTGCGTGGGGCGTGTTCTCGATTCTCATGGGCCGCCTGTCCGACAGCATCGGCCGGCGCAAGATCATGATCGCGGCGATGGTGATGTTCTCGCTCCTTTCGAGCTTCTCGGGCTTCGCTACCGGCTTCGCGAGCCTGCTGCTCATTCGTGCGCTCATGGGCGTCGCGGAGGGCGCGTTCACGCCCACGAGCGTGGCTTCGGTGGGTGAGGCCTCGCATCCGTCGCGCCGCGGGCGCAACCAGGGACTGCAGCTCAGCATGTTCGCGCTGATGGGCCTCGGCCTCGCGCCGATCATCGCGACGCAACTGTTGCGCGTCGTGCCGTCGTGGCACTGGGTGTTCGCGGTCTCCGCCGTGCCGGGGCTCATCGTGGCGCTGCTGATCGCGACCATGTTGCGCGATGCGCCGCAAGTCAAGCCGGCGCACGCGACGGTTGCGCATGCAACGAATGGCCCGCGCTGGAGCGCGCTCTTCGGCAGCCGCAACGTCGTGCTCGCCATGCTGGCCACGCTTTGCGCGATGGCGGGCATTTTCGTGATCGGCGCGATGGTGCCCAACTATCTCGTGGACTACTTGCACCTCGACACCTCGCAAATGGGCTTTGTCGTGTCGGCGATCGGCTTTGGCGGCTTTCTCGGCGAATTCGGCCTGGCCAGCCTCTCCGACGTCGCCGGGCGGCGGTTGACTTCGGTCGTCTCCTTCGCGGGCGCGGCGATTTCGCTCTATGTGTTTGCCCGCATCGGCGCGAATCCGTGGATGCTCTTTGCCGTGCTGTTCGTCGTGTCGTTCTTCGCGCTTGGCATGCTGGGCGTTCTCACCGGGCCGATCGCGACTGAAGCGGCGCCGGCGGGTCTCGTCGCTTCGGCCATTGGCATTACCTCGGGCGCCGGCGAGATTTTTGGCGGCGGCATTGCGCCGGCCATCGCCGGATATGTCGCGCAGCACGACGGCATTCAGTTCACGCTGCAGTTCGCGCTTGGCGGGCTGATCTGCGGCATCTTCGTTTCGATGTTCCTGATCGAAACCGCACCGCGCGCGCTGGCGCGGCGCTCGGTCCCCATCGCACTGCAATCCGACTGATGTTGCCGTAACGGCGCTCCGGCGCCGTTACGGTATTCCCGAAGTTCGAAGTCTATTTTAATTAATAAGGTATCCGTAAGAAATGGATGCCGACAAAGAGATCAAGGTAAAGGAGACGTCAACATGAAGAGCCTCGCACTGTGGTGCACGGCGGTTTCGGCTATGGTTTGCGCCCAGGCACATGCAGAAGGTGGCCCGGCGGGCGACAGCGTGACGCTGTATGGCATGGTCGACGCGGGCGTGTCGTGGGTCAGCAACCAGGGCGGCCACTCGGTGCTGAAGTTCGACGACGGCATTTTCACGCCGAACCTGCTCGGTATTCGCGGCCGCGAAGATCTGGGCGGCGGCTTGCACGCGGTGTTCGACCTCGTCGATCAATTCTCGATGGGTACCGGCGCGATCGTCTCGGGACAAGGGATCTTCGGGCGCAACGCATACGTTGGCCTCGACAGCGACCAGTACGGCAGGCTGACGATGGGCAATCAGTACGACTTCATGACCGATTCGCTATTTTTCGGCCACGACGACGCGGCGATGGAAGTCGGGGGCCTCTACAACTTCCGCGCAGGGCCGTTCGCGAAGATCGCGATTCCGGGCAATCCGCCCTTCGCGCCGCAATTCGACTGGGACCGCATGGCCGGCGCCACGGTCGAGAACTCGATCAAGTATCAGTCGCCCAGGTTTGGCGGATTCAGCCTCGGCGGCTTGTACGGCTTTGGCGGCATTCCGGGCGCATTCGGGCGCGGCAACACGGTCAGCGCCGGCGCGAATTACACCAACGGTGCGTTCGGCATGGCGGCGGCTTATACGGAAGCCAAATATGTCGAGGACGGCGAACCCGATATCGGCATTCGCAACTGGGGCGTGGGCGCGCACTACGACTTCGGCAAAGTCATGGCGACGCTGCTGGTGACGACCGTGCGCAATACCTACAATGGCGGCTCGATAGCCGAGGCCGAAGCGGGCGCGAACTGGCTGCTCGCGCCAGACTGGGCGATTGGCGCCGACTACATGTACATGAAGGGCAACGCGTATCTCGACAACAATCACGCACACCAGATCACGGCGATCGTCAATCACTTCCTGTCCAAGCGTACCGTCGTCTATGCGGAGACCGTGTATCAGCGCACCAACGCGGGGGCAGAGGCGCTGATCAGCGGCGTGCTCGACCCCGATGGCACATCGAGCGGTCCCAATCAGTTCATCGCACGCGTGGGTGTGCAGACGCGATTCTGAACTCAGGCGCTTGCAAGCGTCACGCTTGACCCGACATGCCGGTCTTCCGGCAATGCCTCACGGGGCGCCTTCCCGGCGCCCTCAGCCTGCTATGCAGCGTCAAGCATAAGCATCGAATCGATGCTTAATATGTCCCCGGAAAAATATCGCTTATTTTTCCGGCGCTGAAATGACATAATCTCGGCCCCGCTGGCGCGGCGCGCGGCAGGCCACGTCACATTCCATTCATAACCCTTTTACCGACCCCGCCAATCGCAGGGCCGCACGCGTTTATTTTTTTAATGTTAATTTAAACGTAATTCCCGATTGGCCATTTAAACGGCGATTTTCCCCATTTTTTGGTGTGAAATTGCCCAACAATGGTTTTTATTATTCGCAACACACAAAACAGTCATCGAAACATGAACGACCGTTCTCCCAATCTCGCGCCCGCGTCGCTCGAAGAGACGACACTGCGCCAGTGGCTGTCCGTCTTTGCCGTGGCGATCAGCGCCTTCGCGTTCGTCACGTCCGAGTTCCTGCCGGTCGGTTTGCTCACCGAGATCGCACGCGACCTGGGCGTGACGCCGGGCACGGCTGGCCTCATGGTGACCACACCGGGTGTGATGGCCGCGATCTTCGCGCCGGGCCTGATGATGTTTGCCGGACGCATGGACCGGCGGCGCGTATTTCTGCTGCTCACGGCCATGCTGCTCGCATCGAATATCGTCTCCGCACTTTCGACGAATTTCGCGCTCATGCTGGTCGGCCGCGCGATGCTCGGCGCGGCGCTCGGCGGCTTCTGGACGCTCGCGACCGCGGCGGCGGGTCGCCTCGTGCACACGAGCGACGCCGCGCGCGCAACGGCCATCATCCTGACCGGCGTGACCTGCGCGACGGTGATCGGCGTGCCGCTCGGCACTTTTATCGCTGGGCTCGCGTCGTGGCGCATGTCGTTTTTCGTGACAGGCGGCCTCGTCGCGCTCGCGCTGATTGCTCAGGCGTTGCTGGTGCCGTCGCTGCCTTCTGCTGCCGCGTTACGTCTTGCCGATTTCGCCGCGCTGCTGCGCCGCCCGTATGTGCGCCTGAGCATGCTCATGGTCGCGCTCGTGTTCGGCGCGCATTTTTCGACGTACACGTTCATTGCACCGCTGCTTCAGCAGGACTTTTCGATGAACGCGATCACGCTGCTGCTGCTCGCATTCGGCGTGATTGGCTTCTTCTCGAACGCATTGACTTCGGCCTTCGTCGCCACGCGTCTGAAGTTCGCCGTGGCGACGATGACGGCGCTGCTGTTGTGCGCGCTATCGGCGATGATTCTGCTCGACCACGCACGTATTGGCGAGATCGCGGGGATGTTGATGTGGGGCGTAGCGTTCGGCGCGATTCCGCTGTGCTTCTCCGTGTGGATTCAGCGCGGCACGGCGGATCAGGCCGAAGCGGGGTCGGCCATGTTCGTGAGCGTGATCCAGGTGGCGATTGCGCTTGGCTCGTCGGTGGGCGGCGCGATCGTGGACCGCGCGGGCATACGCGCCGATCTGGTGCTCGGCTGCGTGCTCGCGGTGTTCGGACTTGTGACGTTGCAACGGCTTGCTGCAATGGAGCGGCCGGCGCGCGTCGCAGCGCTCGACTGCGAATGCAGCCCGTCCCTCGACTGAAACGAGACAAGCGCGCTGGAAGGCGGCGAGCCATCGAACTCGCCGCTCCGTGATGCACTAAACACGCACACGTGTTCTGTGTCTGCGCAAAAAATACTTGATGCTATTTCACCTCGTGAGCGCATCGTGCTGCGCCAACGTCTGCGAACGGGCATGAACGTTCGTCCGCAAAAGCTCGCCGGTTGCCGCGTGCCGGGCTCAAACGTAGGACCCCTCAAGTGATGCCCGGTTTCGGCCGATATGCAATCTGGCTCCGCTGCGTTGTGCCTGGTCTGCTACTCCCGAACTGAAAGCGAGCGTTACGTGCACGGAATCAAGTTTGCCTGGCTGCTATCTGGTTTGATCGGCATGCTGTTGCTCCTGGGTTGCGATCAGCAGAACAACGCCCGGAGCAGCAACGCCACGCCGGGACGGACCACCATCACCGCACTGATCTGGGCCCCGGACTGGCCGCAGGAGATGCTCCAGATCGCCGCCGAGTTCGACAAGCTCAATCCCGACGTGCACGTGAACGTGCAGTTCATGGTCGGCAACTCGGTTGAGGAGAACATCAAGCCGCGCGTGGCGGCCGGCACGCTGCCGGACCTCGTCAGCATCAATCCGAACGCCTACGCCGCCGAACTGGCCGACCAGGGCGTGCTCGCCGATGTCCGCCAGAGTGCCGCATGGATGCACATGCTGGACCCGCTCAAGTCCGACTGGACCAGTCGCGACGGCAAGGGGTTCGGCGTTTCGGGCGGCGTGGCGACGACGATGATCTATTACAACCGGGCCATGTTCGCCATGGCCGGTATCGATACGCTGCCGACGAATTTCGATGAATTTTTGGCGGTATGCGCCAAGCTCAAGCGCGCGGGAATGATTCCGGTGATGTGGAGCGGCGGCTTTCCAAACATGCTCGGCAACGGGCCATTCGCATCCGGCTTTGCCAACAATGTAGTCGCGCACGAACCGCACTGGAAAGAGAAGATGGCGGACGGCACGCTGAGCCTGGACACGCCGCAGGTGGCCGATATTTTCGCGAGGATCGCATTGATTCCCGAGCGCGGTTACGCCCAGCCATCGTTCATGACGACGGGATACGACGAGGGCATTCGCCTTTTCAGGGAGGGCCGGGTGGCGATGGCGTTCCAGGGCAGTTGGGCCGCCGGCCTCATGCTGCATGGAAACGATTTCTCCGTGGGCGTGTTCGTGCCGCCGTGGAATGCGCGCGGCGAACGCGTTGTGCCGGTGCTCGGCAGCGAAACGGGCTTTGCCGTTTGCGAAACGCCCAACAAGGTCGCGGCCATGCGCTTTCTGGAATTCATCGCCGGCAAGGGATTTCCGATTCTTCAGAGGAAACGCCACAACGTTTCGCCGTTTCAGCAGGGCATGGGCACCGTGGTGAGCGACGTGGAGATCGTGGACTACACGAATGCGCTCAGCCGCTATCCGGTCACGGCGAGCCCTTATTATTCGTCGCTTCCTTCCAACACGATTGAGCTGCTGCATAAATTGATGCAGGATGTGCTGCTCAGGAAAATCACGCCCAGGCAGGCTGCGCAGCGCCTGGACCTCTCGGTCAAGACTGAAGCGAAGATGCATTACAAATGAATTCGATCTCCGCGTCGCTGCGACGCGCTTTCGACTACCTCTGCCAGGATTTGCTTCGACGCGTCGAGATTCGCTATCGACTGATTGCCGCTTTCATTCTGTTGGCGCTGTTGCCCATTATCATTTCGGGCTGCATTTCCTATGTGAAGTCGATCGCGGCGATCAAGGAGAATGCGGAGATATTTTCGAAAGAGGTGGTGAGACAGGTTTCGAAAAATGTCGAGCTGCGCATGCAGCAGATCGAAACGGAAAGCAATCTTCTCGTACTTTCGGATCGGGTCCAGGGCGCGCTGGCGAGAGCGGCAAGCGGCAGCGCGAGAGAGCAGAGCGAAGCGCGCGAGGACATGACGCGTTTGCTGCTAGAGCACTACGGGTCGGTCGATTTCATCAATCAGAAATACTTGCTCGACCAGAAAGACCAGATTCTCGATACACAGGCTTTTGCGCAGTTGACTACAGGTGTGACGGCGCTCGTCGGCCTCGCGCAAGAGTCGCAAGAACGTACTTACTGGGGCAGCTATGACGACGGAGTCGGGCAGCAGAACCTGGGGATGGTGCGCGCCATCTACAACAAGAGCGACAACACGAAGATCGGCAGTCTGGTTCTGGTCGTTCGCCCTGAATACTTCTCGACGATTTTCAACGACGTCGCGACAGGCAGCGGAACAGAGATTTACGTATTCGATGCGAGCGACAACAAAATCATCGTAGTCCCGAATAATGCTTCGTCGCCCAACGCGGGCGCCACGCCCGAGCCTGGCCTGATCGAGGATATCGCCCGCCACCGCGTATCAGGCGAGTCAAGCCGATTCGTCAATTTCGCCGCGAAACGCGGCGGCCATTATCTTGCCGCCTACGCACGAATTCCTGGCACGAGCTGGTTCGTCGTCAGCACGATCGCGGAACAGAGCCTGACTGCGGAGGCACAGGCCGTACGCAACCAGATCGTGGTGGTCGGCATTTCCGGCTTTCTGCTTTCCATTTTTCTTGCTTACTTTATTTCGAACAGTATTTCGGCGCCACTGCGGGACCTGGTGCGCCGCATGCACGACACGGGCGAGGATGCCGGCGCCGTTGAGGACGAAGGCACGCAAGGGGAAAGCTCGGTCGGTGGACCGGACGAACTGGCCCGGCTGGCACAGCGCTTTGAGCGCATGCGCACGGCAATCAGACAGAAGATTCAGAAGATCAACGAAATCAATGCAACGCTCGAGCAGACTGTCGTCGACCGAACGGCGGAACTCGTGGCCCGCGAACGGGAGTCGCGCACGCTGATCGAGAACTCGCCCGATACGATCACGCGATATGACCGCGAGCTGCGCCGCACGTTTGCCAATCCTGCCTTTTGCGCGTCGGCGGGATGCAATCTCGCGAGCGTGCTCGGCAAGCGGCCCTCGGAGCTTCCTGGCGGCCCGAATGCGCTGGTCTACGAACGGAAGATCGGCGAAGTCATCAAGACAGGAAAAAGCGCGCAGTTCGAACTGAGGTGGGCAGGAAAGGACGGGCAGGAGCAATGTACCCACATTCGCATCACGCCTGAGATCGACCGTTCCGGCCATGTCAGTTCCGTGCTCGCAGTGGGTCGCGACCTCTCCGACCGGATGGCATTCGAGGCCACCATCTGGAAACAGGCCAATTTCGATGCACTGACGGGGCTTCCGAACCGGCAGCTATTTCACGATCGTCTCACCGAGGAGGTCGCGCTCGCGAGCCGTTCGGAAAGGCGCGTGGCCCTGATGTTGATCGATCTCGATCGCTTCAAGGAAGTGAACGACTCGCTGGGCCACGACCGCGGCGACGTGCTGCTAATCGAAGCCGGGCGCCGCATTAGTGCATGCGTGCGCAATCTGGACACCGTCGCGCGACTCGGCGGCGACGAGTTCACGGTGATCCTGCCCGATCTGGAAGACATGGAAGCGGTCGAACAGACCGTGCGCAGTATCAATCGCAAACTGACCGAGCCATTCAAACTCGGCGCGGACGAGGTCTACATTTCGGCGAGCATCGGCGTAACCGTTTTCCCCGACGACACCGTTGAACTCGACGCGCTGTTCAAGAACGCCGACCAGGCCATGTATGCGGCCAAGAATGCCGGACGCAACCGCTTTAGTTACTTCACGCCCGACATGCAACTGGAGGCGCAAACGCGCTTGCGCCTGACAAGCGACCTGCGTGCAGCGCTTCCTCGCAATCAGCTTCGGCTGCTTTATCAGCCGGTTGTCGACCTGGCAACGGGACAGGTCCGCAAAGCGGAGGCGCTGATACGCTGGCTGCATCCCGAGCGGGGCATGATCAACCCGCTGGAATTCATTCCCCTCGCCGAAGATACCGGACTGATCATTCCGATTGGCGACTGGGTGTTCAGGCAAGCCGTGCAACAGGCGCGGCTATGGCGTGAGCAATATGATCCGTCGTTCCAGATCAGTGTCAACATGTCGCCGGTGCAGGTCCGCCAGGACAGCACGGTTGGCGTGAGGTGGCATGACTATCTCAATCGTGAGGGCATGCCGGGACAAAGCGTGGTGGTGGAAATTACCGAGGGGCTGCTGTTACAGGCTGAATCGAATATCGACGAGCGGCTGCTGGATTTCCGTCTTGCCGGCATTGGCATTTCGATCGACGACTTCGGCACCGGTTATTCCTCGCTTGCCTATCTCAAACGCTTCGACATCGATTACCTGAAGATCGATCGTTCGTTCGTCCAGAACCTGAGCGTGGACGAAAACAATCAGGTCCTATGCGAAGCGATGGTGGTGCTTGCGCACAAGCTGGGCATTCAGGTCATCGCCGAAGGCGTGGAAACTGTCGAGCAACGGGACTTTCTCAAGACGATGGGCTGTGATTTCGCGCAAGGCTATTTGTATTCCACGCCTATCGCGCCAGAGCAGTTCGAACATCTGGTCTGGCCGCTGGTCGCAGAAGGGTCGGCTGACGAGCAGGAGCGAAGCGATAGCTAACGAATGGATGCGGTAGCGTCGTATCGGCTCGTTGCGAAGCGACCCGAAATAACCAGTTGGCATATAAATCGACGCGTTCAGGCGTTCTGTTCGAAGACGTACGGAACACGCAAGCTTTTTCCCTCAGTCTACGGTCTGCATTGACTGCGTGCCTGTATTCACCGATCAGGCTGCGCGAGGGACCACAATGAACGCGTTGGACGATGAACGGCCGCTCGATGAAATCGCGCGGGTAGAAGTGCAGAGTGCACAGGCGCTCGCCCAGTCGATGGACGACGACGGCGTGGGCGTGCTTTACGACATCGTGCCAGCTGCAATTCTCGCGAAGATTCGCAACGGAGTAGCCGAACTGGTCGAACAGGACGGCAACCGATACTTCGGCTTTAGCGGCGCGCAATGGATAAGCGGTACCTGTCTTGCCCCGCTTTTCGAAGACGCGGGGCTGCAAGCGTTATTGCGCCAGTTGTATACGCGCAAGATGGGGACACTTCCGCCCAGTGACCGGATTCTCCCGGTAATGCGTGTGCTTTCGGGAAAACAGGGCATTCGCCACTCGAACAATTTCCACTACGACTCGTATGCTGTGTCGATCTTGCTGCCGGTTCTAATTCCCAATGACCCGGGCGAGCAAGCAGGCCATCTCGTGATGTTTCCGAATCTACGCAATGCGCGGCGGTTTGCGATCGTCAATATCGTCGAGAAGGCAATAGTGGAAAAGCTGCTCGGAAGGATTTGGCGCTTACCGCATGTTCAGAAATGGCTTTCGGCGAAAGTCGTGACGTTGCAACCCGGTAATCTTTACTTCATCTGGGGCTTGCGTTCGTTGCATGCGAATCAGGCCTGCTCGCCTTCCAGCATTCGGTGCACGGTGCTGTTTCACTTCGGCGACCCGCACGAAAGCAGCTTACTCAAAGGGATCAGCCACCGGCTGCACGCGATGAGGCTGCGGCGCATGGCGCGCGATTGACGCGTTGTATTGCCAACACGCCAACCCGCATCGCTCGCGCGCCGCTGCCTCTTTTACTGCGCGAGCCAACCTCCGTCCACTTTGAGCTCAGCGCCGCGCATCTCGTTCGCCGCTTCCGAGCACAGAAACGCGGCTACGCCGCCAATTTGCTCGACCGTCGCAAAGCTTGCCGACGGCTGTTTTTCGCCGAGCAATTTCAGTGTGGCGTCTTCGATGGACATTGCCTCGCGGTGGGCCAGCGCGTCGATCTGCTTCTGCACGAGCGGCGTGAGCACCCAGCCCGGACAGATCGCATTGACGGTCACACCGGTGCGCGCCGTCTCCAGTGCGGCGACCTTCGTGAGACCGATCACGCCGTGCTTGGCCGCGACATAGGCCGACTTGCCGACCGAGCCCACAAGCCCGTGTACCGAAGCGATATTGATCACGCGTCCCCAACCCCCCGCGCGCATGATGGGAAGCGCCGCGCGCGTCGCGTGAAACGTCGCGCTCAGATTGATCGCGATGATCTGATCCCAGCGCTCGATCGGGAAGTTTTCGATCGTTTCGACGTACTGAATGCCCGCGTTGTTGACGAGAATATCGAGGCCGCCGAACGTGCTTGCTGCGAAAGCCACGAGGGCTTCGATTTCGGCGGGACGGCTCATGTCCGCGTTGTGATGCGCGGCGCGCACGCCGGTCGCTTCGATCTGCGCAAGTGCGGGCGCGGGATCGCCGAAGCCGTTCAAGACGATATTGGCGCCTGCGCGGGCCAGCGCCGTCGCAATGCCGAGACCGATGCCACTGGTCGATCCGGTGACGACGGCGGTTTTTCCGGCGAGGGGGAGCGTGTTCGGGAGATGCATGAGTGAGCCTGGAATGAATGCCGGTTAGACGATGCCGGTGAGATAGAACACGGCGATGACGAAGAAGACCGCGAGCGTCTTGATGATGGTCACCGCAAAAATGTCGCGATACGACTCCCGGTGCGTGAGGCCCGTGACCGCGAGTAGCGTGATGACCGCGCCGTTGTGCGGCAACGTATCCATTCCACCGCTCGCCATGGCCACCACGCGGTGGAGCACCTCCATCGGAATGTGCATGGTCTGCGCGGTCTTGATGAAGGTGTCCGACATGGCGGCGAGCGCAATGCTCATGCCGCCCGAGGCGGAGCCCGTGATACCAGCAAGCGCGGAAACCGACACGGCCGCATTCACGAGCGGATTCGGAATGGCCTTGAGCGCGTTGCCGATCACGAGAAAGCCGGGCAGCGCTGAGATCACGCCGCCGAAGCCGTACTCGGATGCCGTATTGAGCGTGGCGAGCAGCGCGCCGGCCACTGCGGTTTTCGTGCCGATCGCGAAGCGTTCCTTCACACGGCCAAACGCCGTGACGATGACGAGCAGAATGCCGAGGAGCAGTGCGCCCTGAACGGCCCAGATCGCGACGACGCTTTTAACCGCTACCGTAACGGGCGCATGAATGCCGGGCAGCACCTCGGGCGCGACGGTGAAGCTGTCGCCGTACCACTGCGGAATCCACTTCGTCAGCAGGAAGTTGGCGACGCCAACGAGCACGAGCGGCGCAACGGCCAGCGCCGGATGCGGCAGATTGCCCGTTTCGACGCGTTCCGGTTCGTTCACGAGCGAAGTGCCATAGCCTTCACCCTTCGCCATGGCGCTGCGGCGGCGCCATTCGAGGTAGGTGAGACCGACCACGATGATGAAGATCGAGCCGATCACGCCGAGCCACGGTGCGGCCCAGGCGGTGGTCTTGAAGAACGTGGTGGGGATGATGTTCTGGATTTGCGGCGTACCGGGCAGCGAATCCATCGTGAACGTGAATGCGCCGAGTGCGATGGCGCCGGGCATGAGGCGCTTGGGAATGTTGCTCTGGCGATAGAGTTCGGCGGCGAACGGATACACGGCGAACACCACGACGAAGAGCGACACGCCGCCATAGGTGAGCAGCGCGCAGACCGCGACGATCACGGCATTGGCGCGCGAACGGCCAATGTAGCGGATCGCGGCAGCCACGATGGCTTCGGAGAAGCCAGATAGTTCGATGACCTTACCAAACACCGCGCCGAGGAGGAACACGGGGAAGTAGAGCTTGACGAAGCCGACCATCTTTTCCATGAAGATGCCGGAGAAAACCGGTGCGACGGCGGCGGGATCGATCAGCAGCACAGCGCCTAGTGCGGCGATGGGCGCAAAGAGAATGACGCTGTAGCCGCGGTAGGCCACCAGCATCAGGAACGCCAAAGCGGCGATCACAATCACAAAGGACATCTTGTCTCCAGTTGGTTTATTCGTGCAGGTCTGTTTGTTGTTCGCGCGCGCCGAAGCCGGCGCGACCGCGCAATAGAGCACGATATGTGCCAGCGGCCGGGGAGCCTTGTGCGAAGCGTCGCGGCCAAGGGCAGAGTGCGCGCGGGGTGTGCAGTGGGACGGTTGCGGCGGCAACGTGTCTCGAAACTGAGACGACTTTGGCGACGAAGCGCGCCGCCGCCCGCAATCTTTCACGGAAAGCCCCGAAATTTCGAAGCGCGTGGGGCAATCTCAGTTCTGGGATAATGCGTCCCGAAAATGAGAATTTACGGGCCATACCCGGCCGCGACCGAAGAAAAGAACCGAATGGAAATCGAAACGACCGCGCTGCTGGCCGACTACGACCACGTGCGCAAACTGGCGATGCAATCGCTCTTTCAATCGCTCGACAAGTTCAGCGAAGGCACCGTGATCGTCGATCGTAACGCGCGCGTGGTGTGGATCAACCGGCACTACGCGGCGCGCTTCGGCTTTGACGATCCCACGGCGGTGATCGGCCTCGATTGCGAAGCCGTCATTCCAAACAGCATGATGCGCGACGTCGTGAAAGGGGGCGAGCCCATCCTGCTCGACATTCTCGAAACCGATCGAGATCCGATCGTCGTCACGCGTTTGCCGATCAAGGACGATAACGGTGAAACGATCGGCGCAGTCGGCTTCGTGCTGTTCAACGAACTCAAGGGACTGTCGCCGCTTTTCAGTCAGTACGCACGGCTGCGTGCCGAACTGATCAGCACGCGCCAGTCGCTTGCGCAGGTGCGTCGCGCGAAGTACAGCTTTTCAAGCCTGATCGGCACGAGCGCCGCAAGTCTCGAAGTGAAGCGTCAGGCACGCCGGGCCGCGCGTCTGGCCTCGCCGGTGCTTCTGCTCGGCGAAACGGGCACGGGTAAGGAGCTGCTTGCGCACGCCATACACGGCGCATCCGGACGCGCGGACGGTCCGCTTGTGACGGTGAACGTCGCGGCGATTCCCGACACGCTGCTGGAACTGGAGTTCTTCGGCGCGGAGGCGGGCGCGTACACGGGTGCGGAGCGCAAGGGGCGTATCGGCAAGTTCGAGCTGGCCCAGGGCGGCACGCTCTTTCTCGACGAGATCGGCGACATGCCGCTCGCGCTGCAGGGAAAATTGCTGAGGGTTTTGCAGGAGCAGGAGTTCGAACCGCTCGGGTCGAATCGCATCGTGCGCACCGACGTGCGCATCATCACGGCGACGTCGGCGGATTTGTCCGCGCTCGTGGCGCAGGGCCGGTTTCGCGCGGACCTCTATTATCGGCTCAACGTGCTGATGATTCGCGTGCCGCCGCTGCGCGAACGGCTGGCGGACATCGAGGCGATGGCCTATTCGATTCTCGACAAGCTTGCGGTGGAAAGCGGAGCGGGACATCTCGAACTCGACAAAGATGCGCTTGCGGTACTGTGTGCGTATGGCTGGCCGGGCAACGTGCGTGAGTTGCGCAATACGCTCGAGCGCGCGGTGCTGTTATCGGATAGCGAGCGCATCGATGCGCGCTCGCTCGCGCGCTTCATCGGCGACGGGCGCGGGCAGCGCGTCGAGAGCGAGGCACGCGACGCGGCGGGGGATCTGCTCGATACGCCTGACGACGCTAGTGCGCAGCAGGATCAACAGTACGACGAAGCGATGCACGATTTCGAACGCCGCTTTCTGACCGATGCGCTGTGCGCGGCAGGCGGCCAGGTGACAAAAGCCGCCGCACAGATCGGTATGGCGCGCGCCACGCTGTACCGGCGCATCGTGGCGCTCGGGATCGACGTTTGACGCTGTTCAGACGACACGGCGGGTTCATCGCGCCGTTCACGCCTGTCAACGTGCAGACGGGCGATCCGGGTCAGAATTGAAAAGCCACTCGCCGCAAGGTTGGGGTCCAGGGTTCCTGGTGTTAGACCCGCCTGCCCGCGAGGGTAGGCGACATCCTTTGTTCGCCGGCCACGCTCGCCGCCAGGATTCAGCGCGCCACAACTGACCGCGACGGGCTCCGGTGCGCCTCGCGTATCGTTGAGCCGACGAGGCAGGCTGCTGAGGCCCCACCCCGAGTATCAATTGCATATGGTTGCCTGACGGGAATCAGGCAGCAGCTTGTTTCTTATCTGGCTCATGCACAACACATTGGACTGCGAATCAACTTAAGACTGATCCGATTGCGGAGTTCCTGCCTGTTCGCCGAACATGAATTTTTTCCGGTTGCAATGCCGCGCCGGTTGTCTTCATGGGGGTAGGGAAATGCCTGAACAGCGAATGCATAACGAACGGGGTGCGGAATGAGACGAGCTTTGCTGAAGCTGCGCGACAAAACGACGGCGGCCGGCGTCGTATTTGAAGGCGAGGCGCAGGCCAGTCGATTGCCGACAGATATTCCGGCAGGTACGACGAACAATTTACGTCTCAAAGACGGCAACGGTCGCTCGGCTGTGGACGCGTATACACGTTACGCATGCCGGACGGCAGACTGATTCACTGCACAGCGGACAGAGCGAGCCGCGTTGCGAGGTACACAACGGACGGAGCGCAGTCACTAGCCGTTTATCTTGGACACCGGGAGTAAGTATGTTCGATCGACTTGTGGCGGACTATGACCGCACTACTACGGGCGGGTTGGTGATTGGCCGGAGCAACTACTTTAACGAAGAAGGCAGGATGTACGCCCGTAAGGAGAATCATGCGACGTGCGGAATCTGCAAGGGAGGATGGCCGATTTACGGCACTGCTAGCGATTGGATGGATGAAGGCTTGCCGTTGGTGAAGGACTTGGACCGCGTTCTATGTCCATGCGGAAAGAACTTTGTCCTTGCGGCGGGTAACTCCAATGCGCTCTATTCGGAAAGCAAGAGGGAAGCACAAACCGAAACGCGCGAAACTTCGCGCAGGACTGACACATACGACGAACAGTTCATGCTTCGCGACGCGAAGGGTTCGCCGCTTGCAGGCACGTACTACACCGTGCGCATGCCTTCGGGCGAACTGCGACACGGCGTAACTGATTTGCAGGGACGCACTGAGCGCTATGAAACAAAAGACGCTCAATCCATCCGAATTTACCTCGGTCACAAACAGGAGTCGTAATGCCTGACGCACTCGCAACCGCAGTAACAAACACAGATCCCGGATCGAACGTTACGGCATATACACAACGCTTGGGCAAACCGTGGAAAATGTCCGAAGAAGGCGTTAAATTTCTTGAGGGCTGGGAAGCGTATAGTGCCACCATATATGACACGGATGGAAGCAAGGCCGGGAACGTCACAGTGGGCTATGGGCACTTGGTACACTTAGGCAAAATTTCTGGCGTTGCGTCCGAGAAGCCTTTTCAAAAAGGAATTAGCGAAGCGCAAGCGGAGGCGCTTCTGCGGCAAGACGTTGGATGGGCTGAGAGAACCATCAACGACGCCATTAAGGTACCGCTGTTTCAGTTCGAATACGATGCCCTAGTGTGTTTCATGTATAACTTGCAGCATCACGGAGACGGACTCCTGGATTTTGTTAATACGGGGCAATACAACAAAGTCGGCGACAAGATGCGAAATTGCGCAACGTCAAAAGGCCGCCCGGTTAAGGGCTTGCTCAGGCGTCGTCATCGCGAAGCAGAGATGTTCGAAGCGGGGGTTTATGATTCTTCGCACTAAAATCCTATATGCGCTTGCACTACTGCCCATCATTGCTAGTGCAAAGACCGTGTATTCAGGCGAGTTTGATTACCACGACTTCAAGTCACCTGAAGCTTCGTTTTTGGGCCGGACGCATGCGGAAGTTGCGCGCATGTGCGATACAGGCGAGCACGCGAGCAACGATGACTTGGCGCAGTGCTCGCACCTGAAGTTTAACAACGCGAGCAGCCAACTGGAAAAGAGGTTGAAGGCTATACGCTCTAAGAGCGAAAAAAACGACAAATCACTAAAAGCCGATGACGAGCCGCTATCGTCGCCTTATTTTGAGAAGGCGCAAACCGCCTGGACAACGTATCGTGACAACGAATGCTATAGCGAAGCGTACTCAATGGGCGAAGCGGCGGAGCGCTACATTTTCTTTTGGGAATGTATGGCGAACATCACGAACAGCCGCGTAGAGGAGCTAGACGAACTGTTGAAAGATTAGTCGATGGTTCGACAGTGCAGCCCTGCCCGGGCAGGGATAACCGTAAATAAACATGAAAATCAAAACCCAATATATCTCACCGATGTCCCTGTGGCTCGTCGTGCGCAAGCGATTTACGAGTACGGGTCTGTTCGTCGAGCCAGCATGGATCGGAAACGGAAAGGAAGACGGACCACTCATATTTGCGTCCAGAATTCTCGCCGGGTTCTACGCATATACACGCAATAAGTATCACCAGAAAGACGATTCAAATAACTGGCGCGTCATCCCGTTGCAGCAATTCGACCTGCTCCAGCATGTTCGGGACTGTGACGGCGAACTCTGGTGCATGATGGGCTTCGGAGTGACACTGGAGGAACCGGGATCGGTGATCGTTGCAACAGGTGCACCACGCACCCGGTACACGCCGTTTCACTTCGCCCCGCCAACCGACCGTGACGACGTGACATTCCTGTTCAATCAATGGGTGTTCGATTTCATTCGCGATGAATTTAGGTCAATCGGCTTGCCGAAGTACGAAGAGCAACTGGAGGCCATTGACGAGATGGATGATGAAACCTTCGAGGCTACTTTAAAACTAGCGATTTCGCGTGTGAACATTTGCCGGGAGCCGACAGAGCGCGATCGGGTTCTATGGGGAGCCTACAGTCCACTTCATGAAGCCTGGATATCTGGAGAGGAAGTCCCTTGCACACATCCAGTCGAACATTCCGCACGCACTGTCCACTGACTCAGGTGACGAAAGCCGCCGCACAGACCGGCATGGCGCGCGCCACGCTGTACCGGCGTATCGTTGCGCTCGGCATCGACGGTTGATGCTGTTCACCCAGGGTTTGCCCCGATCAATATATGCAAAGCGCACGCCGTAATACTTGATTCTTACATCAAGACTGGCCCGTTGGAGATGAAAACGCTAACGTTTGCGCGGAGACTGCGGGTAGGCGGCGGCTGCACTCGCGTCACGCTCGCAGTTTTTGTCGGCATCCTCGCGGGATGCGGTAATGCTGTTTCAGATTCGGACATTCAGTTCGTCACGGCCGCAATGCCAACGCAGTTTGAGGCGTTGCGCATGTACGGCGCAGTTCCCTTTCGCGACGGCTCAATCGGTCTGTCCGGTCATGGTCCAGCCCGGCTCCAACAGGGCTGCGAAGCGGTCATTCGTTCGGCAAGGGGTGCTTTTCGTGAGTCGGTGGTTCTGGATAGCGAATCGGCCGAGTACTTCGAACTGGATATTTCTCGTACGCCTGGCGGATGGGCTGTTACAACCGACGGCCTTGCCGAACCGAGTAGCAACTCCGTAGGGCTTCGCACCCAGTTCACGAACTGCCTTACCGCCATTAAAGACAAGCTTCGGGCGCAGCCGGAAACGGTACAGTGAGCCACGGCATCTATGCTTGTTCGACGAGACATTCCAGATGATCCTTGGAAACAAGCTGTGAGAAGAGCGGAAGTTCGCCGACCGCTCGGTAGACGTCCAGTAACGTAATGTTCTCGAGCGGTTCGGTCAGCACCCAACCGCCTCAGCGCCCTTTCTCCGAAGTGACATACCCCTATCGCGCAGGCCGCTGAACAAGCGCCTTGCAACGACCGCATTCGTCCACAGCATCTCACCTAGCGCTTCGGATGTGAGCGGACTATCCAGGCGTCGTATCGGATCGCTTCGTCATCAATAATCGGGGACATATTTCTACGCGCATCCGGTTATACCCTGGGTCTATTTCACCTGCGTGAGGACTCTGGTATAACTGCGCTCCCAAGCTGATTACGTTTTAGCACGGCAAAAAATCGCAGATGCGGGAAGCCGTGGAAAGGGAGTGCAATGGCGCGCGTAGTGGTGGTGGGCAGCATCAACATGGACATGGTCGTCACGACCGACACGTTTCCCCGGCTCGGCGAAACGCTGTTCGGCACGCATTTTTCGACGCATCCGGGCGGCAAGGGCGCGAATCAGGCGGTCGCGGCGGCACGTCTTGGCGCCGAGGTCACGATGATCGGCTGCGTGGGTGCAGATGCCTTCGGCGGCGAAATGAAGGCGACGCTCGCGCGCCAAGGCGTCGATATCGCCCACGTGAGCACGGGTCGTGAAGCGACCGGCATTGCCTCGATCACGCTTTCGGGCGGCGACAACGCGATCATCGTCGTGCCAGGCGCGAATCACGAGCTTTCGCCCGAAGACATCGATCGCGCAAGCGCTGCGATCGCACAGGCCGACGTCGTGCTCGCGCAGCTCGAAGTGCCCTACGCGACGGTGCTGCACGCGGCGCGGCGCGCCCGCGAACACGGCAAGCCCTTCTTTCTCAATCCCGCACCCGCAGTCGAACTGAGTGGCGAGATGCTCGAGCTGACCACGCTGTTGACGCCAAACGAGCATGAACTCGCGACCGCGCTGCAAACGCCGGAAGGTGCGTGGGCCGAGGTCATTGCGCGCTCGCCCGTACGCATCGCAATGACGCACGGTAAAGACGGCGCGTATTACGCGAACCCCAACCCCGACGCCAACGGCGCGCTCGTGCATCAGCCGGGCTTCGCTGTCGAGGCCGTCGATACGACCGGCGCCGGCGACACCTTCAACGGCGCGCTCGCGGCGTTCTGGCATCTCGGCATTGGCGAGGCCGTGCGGCGCGCGAACGCTGCGGGCGCGCTTTCCGTGACGCGCGCCGGTGCGCAGGGCGGCATGCCCACGCTCGCCGAACTCGAAGCCTTCCTGAACACGCAAGCCTGAGATTCGCAGTGAAAAAACACGGACATCTGAATCGCGACATCGCACGCGTGCTCGCCCGCATGGGCCACACGGACAGCCTCGTAATCGCCGACTGCGGGCTGCCGGTTCCCGACGGCGTGGAATGCATCGACGTCTCGCTCGCGGCCGGTGTGCCCGACTTCTTCGCCGTGCTCGACAGCGTGCTCGCCGACTTCAAGGCCGAGCGCGCCGTGTTCGCGAGCGAGGCGCAGACCCACAACGCGGCCGTGGTGGCGCGTAGCCGCGACATGGCCGCCGCGCACATCGCCGTGGAGAACGTGCCGCACGAGGAGTTCAAGCGCCGCTGCCGCGAGGCGAAGGCGGTGATCCGCACCGGCGAGTGCAGCCCCTACGCGAATGTGATCCTGCATTCGGGCGTGGTCTTCTGAGAGGTCCAGGATGCAAGTGATGATGCAGGGGATCGGCAAGGCGTTCGGTCCGGTTCGGGTGCTCGAAGGCGTCGATTTCCGCATCGAGGCAGGCGAGATCCACGCGCTGATGGGCGAGAACGGCGCAGGCAAATCGACGCTCATGAAAATCCTGAGCGGCGTGTATCAAGCCGATGCGGGCGAGATCCGCGTCGATGGGCGTGCGGTGCAAATCCGCAGCACGGTAGAGGCCGAACGCGCGGGCATCGCCATCATTCACCAGGAATTGAACCTCATCGCGCAACTGACGGTGATGGAGAATCTCTTCCTCGGCCGCGAGCCGAGCCGCTTCGGCATGGTCGATACCGCGACGATGCGCAAAGAGGCGCGCAAGTGGCTCGATAAGGTCGGCGCGCAGCGTATCGACCCGCAGATGGAGGCGGGCCAGCTCTCGATCGGCCAGCAGCAGCTGGTGGAAATTGCCAAGGCGCTTTCGCTGAACGCACAGGTGCTCGTGATGGACGAGCCGACCGCCGCGCTCACGAACCGCGAGATCGAAACGCTCTTCGAGATCATGCAGTCGCTGAAGGCGAGCGGGGTGGCGATCGTCTACGTCTCGCATCGCATGGAAGAGATCTTCCGCGTGTGCGACAAGATCAGCGTGCTGCGTGACGGCCATTTCGTCGGCGAGCGCGCGATTCGCGAGACGGGTTTCGACGAGATCGTGCGGTTGATGGTGGGCCGCGAGATTGGCGAGCGTTTCCCGAAACGCAGCCATGCGCCGGGCGACGTGCGCATGAGCGTGGCCGGTCTTGCGGACGAAGGGCATATCGAAGGCATTACGTTCGATGTGCGCGCGGGCGAGGTGCTCGGTATCGCCGGTCTCATGGGCGCGGGTCGCAGCGAGATTCTGCGCACGCTGTTCGGCGCGAACCGCAAGACCGCGGGCTCGGTGACGCTGGACGGCAACGCGCTCGACGTGCGTGACGCGTCCAGCGCGATTGCTGCGGGTATCGGGTTCGTCACGGAAGATCGCAAGCGTCAGGGGCTCGTGCTCGGCATGTCGGTGCGCGAAAACGCGACGCTCGTGCATCTGGACCAGTACGCCACGCTCGGCTTCGTCAACGAGCGCGCGGAGCGCAGCGCCGTCGACGGCCTGATCAAGCAGTTGCGCGTGCGTACGCGCGACGCGGAACTGGACGTCAAGGCGCTCTCGGGCGGCAATCAGCAGAAGGTCGTGTTCGCGAAGTGGCTCGCGCAGCCGCCGAAAGTGCTGCTGCTCGACGAGCCCACGCGCGGCGTGGACGTGGGCGGCAAAGCCGAGATCTACACGATCATCAATCAGCTCGCGCAGCAGGGTGTTGCCATTGTGATGGTGTCGTCCGAACTGCCCGAGGTGCTGGCCATGAGCGACCGCATTCTGGTCATGCATCAGGGGCGCCAGAACGGCATCTTCGAAGCGGCCACGGCCACCCAGGAACTGATCATGACGGCCGCGGCCGGCGGCCACGCGGCTGCGACGCATGCCGTCGGCGCCTGAGCGTTGGCGCTTCCTATTCACTGCAATCTCGAGAGACATGATATGTCGCAAGTGACCCTCACCCCCGGCAGCAAGGCGACGCTGCAAAAGCTCGGACCCTTCGTAGCACTGCTGATCATTGCCGTGGCGCTCTCGATCGTGAGCCGCGACTTCCTCACGCTCGACAATCTGCTCAACGTGATGCGGCAGGCGTCGATCAATGCGCTGATCGCGTTCGGCATGACGCTCGTGATTCTGCTCGGCGGCATCGATCTCTCGGCGGGCTCGGTGCTCGCGCTGTCCTCGGTGATCATCGCGACGCTGCTCAGCGCCGGCACGCCCGCCATTGTCGCGACGCTCGCCGGTCTCGTGGCTGGCGGCTTGATGGGCTTCGCCAACGGTCTCGTCATCAGCAAGGGCAAAGTCGCGCCGTTCATCGCCACGCTCGGTTCGATGACGGTGCTGCGCGGTCTCGCGCTCGTCGTCTCGAACGGCAGCCCGATCAGCAGCTTCAACAGCGACTTCTTCTCGCTGCTGGGCGGCGGCTATGTCGCGCGCCTCGTGCCGATTCCCGTCGTGCTCATGCTCGTGATGTTCGGCGTGTTCTGGGTGCTGCTGCGCAAGACCGTGTTCGGCCGCCATATCTATGCAACGGGCGGCAATGCCGAATCGGCGAAGCTTTCCGGCGTGAAGGTCGATCGCATCCAGCTGTGGGTCTATACGATCGCGGGTGTCATGTCGGCGCTCGCAGGCGTGGTATTGACCTCGCGCTTGAACTCCGCGCAGCCGACCGCGGGTACGGGCTACGAGCTCGACGCCATCGCGGCGGTCGTGCTGGGCGGCACGAGCCTCACTGGCGGCCGTGGCTGGATCTTCGGCACGCTCGTGGGCGCGCTCCTGATCGGCGTGCTCAACAACGGCCTGAACCTGCTCGATGTGTCGTCGTTCTACCAGCAGGTCATCAAGGGCATCGTGATCCTGCTCGCCGTGCTGATCGATCGCGCCAACAAGAAGTCGTCGTAACACCCATGCCGTGCCACGCTCGATTCGCGTGGCACGGCAGTTTTGTATCGATAGGTATCCTGAATTTTTTATCTCCACACACTCCACATATAACGAGGAGGAAGACTATGCATAAGCACCATTCGTCGTCGATCTCGAAACCTCAGTTCTCGAAAATATTCGCGGCGCTCGTCGCCGGTTCGCTCGCGCTGGGCCTCGCGGCCTGCTCGAAGGAAGGTCCGGGCAGCAGCGCCGATGCGGCTGCGAGCGGCGCGTCCGCGGCAGCGCCGGCTTCGGGCGGCGCGGTTACGGTCGGTCTGTCGATCTCGACGCTCAATAATCCGTTCTTCGTCTCGCTCAAGAAGGGCGCCGAAGACGAAGCGAAGAAGGACGGCGTCACGCTCATCACCGTCGATGCGCAGAACGATCCCGCGAAGCAGCAGGCGAGTGTGGAAGACCTGATCGAAAAGAAGGTCAACGTCATCCTCATCAACCCGACCGATTCTTCGGCGGTGGCCAACGTCGTGAAGGAAGCGACGAGCAAGGGCATCAAGGTGATCTCGCTCGACCGCAGCGTGAACGGCGCCGAAGTCAGCTCGCATATTGCTTCCGACAACAAGGCGGGCGGCAAGATGGCTGCCGACTTCCTCGCCGACAAGCTGGGCGGCAAGGGCAACATCGTCGAGCTGCAAGGCATTCCGGGTTCGTCGGCGGCCAATGAACGAGGTGCCGGTTTCGACGATGAAATCGCGACAAAGGGCGGCGTGAAGATCATCACGAAACAGCCCGCCGATTTCGACCGCGCCAAGGGCCTTTCGGTGATGGAAAACATCATTCAGAGCAACAAGGACATTCAGGGCGTGTTCGCGCAGAACGACGAAATGGCGCTGGGCGCGGTGAAGGCGCTGCAAGCGGCAGGCCTGAAGAACGTGGCCGTGGTCGGCTTCGACGCCACCGACGACGCGATCGCCGCAGTCAAGGCCGGCCAGATGGCCGCCACCGTGCAGCAGCAGCCCGAACTGATCGGCCAGTATGGCGTGCAGACCGCGAAGCAGCTGGTCGACGGCAAGCCGGTCGACAAGTTCATCCCGGTGCCGTTGAACCTGTACAAGCAATAAGCGCATTTTCAGGCGCGCGCGAAGCGTAGTACCATCTGACGCGAAGATCTTCGCGTATGCGCGCGCTTGGGAAGCACTGAGCGCCCCGTGCGACACGGGGCGCTTCGTTTGGGGGTTGCCCTTCCTCACCGCCGGGTCGCCGGCGCTTCGCTCCCGGGTCCACCCGAAACCAACCCCACACCCAGCAGGAACGCCGCGTGTCCCAGTTCGAGCGTCTGACTATCGACGACATTGCCCGCCTCGCGGAGGTCTCGCGCACCACGGCCAGCATGGTGCTCAACGGCAATGCCGAGCGCTACCGCATTTCGGCGGCGACGGTCGAGCGCGTGCTGCAAGTGGCGAGGGACCATCATTTCACGCCGTCGCAATCGGCACGCGCGCTGCGCTCGCGGCGCAGCAACACGATCGGCCTCGTGATTCCCGATCTGACCAACTCGGCGCACGCCGCGCTCGCCCAGGCCATGGAGTGGCAATGCCGCGAGCGCTACCGGTATCAACTCGTGATCGTAACGAGCGACGAGGATCCGGTGCGCGAGACCGAGGGCATTGCGCATCTGGTCGCACAGCAGGTGGACGGCGTGGTGGTCGTGCCGTGCACGGCCGATGCGCCGCGTTACGACAAGTGGGTCAAGCGTTTGCCGATCGTGTTCGCCGATCGCCGCGTGGCGACGAGCGCCATTCCCTACGTGATCACCGACGCCGCCGAAACCGTGGCCGCTTTGGTGGGTGAGACGATCGAGCAAGGCGCGCGCGAGGTGGTGTATTTCGGTGGCCAGCCAGAACTCTCGCCGAGCCGCGACCGCCTGGCGGGCTATCGGCTCGCGCTCGAGCGCCATGGCATGGCGGAGCAGAGTGACTGGGTGTTTCAACGCGACTATCAGCGGGAGTCGGGCTATGCGCTGATGAAAGCCTGGTTCGAGGCGCATGGCCGCTATCCCGAGGCGCTGTTCGCCGGTTCCATTACGTTGCTCGAAGGCTTGCTGGAGTTTGTGAACGAAGCGCACCAGCTCGCGCAGGCGCCGGAGCGCGTGATGACCTTCGACGATCATCAACTGCTCGACTGCCTGCCGCTTCGTATCGACGCTATCGTGCAGGACAGCGGCCTACTCGCGGAACACAGCCTGCGTTGCGTGTTTTCGCTGCTCGAGGGCGTTGGTGCGCCCGAGTCCATTCAGGTGCCTGCGCAGATTCACTATCGGCAGCGGCGCGGGCAGCCTGCACGCACGTAGACGCGCGGTGCCTGCGGTCATTGGCGACCTGTGCTTTCGACTCGCTTTCGACTCGCTTCCCGGCAGCGGCAAGCCGACGGGAGTATCTTGGCGAAGGTGATTGACAAGGGCAGGACAACCGATGACGCGTCTTGACAGCCCCATCGATGCGGACCGCTTCGACGACGAATGGCTCGAAGCAGACGGCGCTGGCGGATTCGCCTCCGGCACCGTGGGGACGGCGCGCACGCGCCGCTATCATGCGCTGCTGCTCACGGCTCGGCAGCCGCCCACGAACCGCGTGGTGCTCGTGAACGGCGTCGAAGCCTGGCTCGAGGACGGGGAGCGCAAAACGGCGCTGACGATGCAGCGCTACGCGCCGGATCTGCTTTATCCCGACACGTCGAAAAGCATCGCAAGCTTCGACACGTCGTCGTGGCCCACGTGGCGCTACCGGCTGGACGGCGGCGGCGTGCTCATAGCCGAGGTGTTCGTTGCGAAGGCGAGTCGCGAGACGGTACTGCGCTGGCGGCTCGAAGCGCCATCCGGAGCTGGCGGCGCGGTGCTGAAAGTCCGCCCGCTGATCTCGGGCCGCGATTATCACGTGCTGCACCACGAGAACGCGGCGTTCGACTTTGATGCCCAGATCGATGGCGAGCACGTGCGCTGGCAACCGTACGGCGATCTGCCTGCCATCGTCGCTCGCTCGAACGGCTGCTATACGCATGCGCCGGATTGGTATCGCAACTTCTGCTATACGCGTGAACGAGAGCGCGGTCTCGACTGCATCGAGGATCTCGCGACGCCAGGCGTGTTCACCTTCGATCTCGGCACAGGCGACGCCGTGCTGATGTTGCGCGCGCAACCATTATCCGGCGTGGGCGATACCCCGCAGGAAGGCAACGAAAGCGCGGCGAGCCGCGCGCAAATGCTCGCGGGCTTCGAGGAAGTGCGCCGGGCTTCGCTCGGCTCGCGTCTGCAGCGCTCGGCCAACGCCTATGTCGTCGCGCGCGGCGACGGCCGCACGATCGTCGCGGGCTATCCGTGGTTCACCGACTGGGGCCGCGACACGTTTATCGCCATGCGTGGTCTGCTGCTCGCGAACGAGCGCTACGAGGCGGCCGGCGCGATCCTGCTCGAATGGGCGGCGACAGTTTCCGAAGGCATGCTGCCGAATCGCTTTCCCGATGCGGGCGGGGCGCCCGAATACAACTCCGTCGATGCATCGCTGTGGTTCGTCGTGGCGGTGCACGACTATTTCGCCGCAGCAAACGTGCCGCCCGAAGCGCGGCATGTGCTGCAAGGTGCTGTCGACGCGATCATCGAAGGCTATGCGCGGGGCACGCGCTACCAGATCGCAGCCGACCCCGGCGATGGCCTGTTGCGAGCGGGCGTGCCGGGCGTGCAGCTCACCTGGATGGATGCGAAGGCGGGCGACTGGGTGGTCACGCCGCGCATTGGCAAGCCGGTCGAAATACAGGCGCTGTGGATCAACGGGCTGCGCATCGCCTCGGCATGGAATGCGCGCTGGCGCGAGCTCGAAGCGCGCGCCAGCGCCTCGTTTGCCGCGCGCTTTGTCGATCCGTCTACGGGCGCGTTGTTCGATGTGATCGACGTCGACCACGTCGAGGGTACGGCGGACAGCTCGATTCGGCCGAACCAGATCTTTGCGGCAGGCGGCCTGCCGTTCGCGCTGCTGGAAGGCGATGCGGCGCGCGCGGTCGTCGCGCAGGTTCAAGCGCATCTGCTCACGCCCATGGGGCTGCGTACGCTCGCGCCCTCGGACCGCGCGTATCGCGGGCAATACCGTGGCGGCGTGCTGGAGCGCGACGGCGCCTATCATCAGGGCACCGTCTGGCCCTGGTTGCTCGGTCCCTTCGTGGATGCCTGGTTGCGCGTGAACGGCGATACTGCGCCGCAGCGCTCGCTTGCTCGCGAGCGCTTCGTCGCGCCGCTGCTCGCGCATCTCGAGCACGCCGGGCTCGACCATATTTCCGAAGTCGCCGATGGCGACGCGCCGCACCGGCCCGGCGGCGCACCGTTCCAGGCATGGTCGCTCGGCGAACTGCTGCGCGTTCTCAAACGGCTCGGGGACGCGGCTTAGCCCGCACACATTGCCCGCTGCGCACGCCCAGCGGGCAAACCGCGCTAGCATGGGAGACTCGCGTCGCTCGAGCGCCGTCCGCCGTCCCAAGCCTCACCTCGGCGGCCCCACCTCGGCGGCCCCAACTCAAGGAGATGCCCATGCTGCAGCGCGCCGCCGGCCTCATCCAAACGGTCGAAGGCCAACGTCTGTACTCGGCCGATTACGCTCGCTGGCACCGCTGGGGGCCGTACCTCAGCGAGCGCCAATGGGGCACCGTGCGCGAGGATTACAGCGAGCACGGCACCGCGTGGGACTACTTCCCGCACGACCACGCGCGCATGCGCGCCTATCGCTGGGGCGAGGACGGCCTGGCCGGCTTCGCCGACGAGCGGCTGAGCTGGTGCTGCTCGATTGCGCTGTGGAACGGCCACGACCCGATTTTGAAGGAGCGTCTGTTCGGCCTCACGAATGAAGAAGGCAATCATGGCGAGGACGTGAAGGAGTTGTACTTCTACCTCGACAGCACGCCGACGCATTCGTATATGCGCATGCTCTACAAGTACCCGCAGGCGGCGTTTCCCTACCAGGACCTGATCGACGAAAACGCGCGGCGCGGCGCCGGTTTGCCCGAGTATGAAATCCTCGATACAGGCGCATTCGACGACGAGTGTTATTTCGATGTGCAGATCGAATACGCAAAGCACACGCCGGAAGACATCGTCATGCGCGTGACAGTCGAGAACCGCGGCGGGCAGCACGCGTCGATCGACGTGCTGCCGCAGATCTGGGCGCGCAACACGTGGTCGTGGAAGGCCACAGGAGACAAGCCGTCGCTCAGGCTCGTCTCGTCGTCGGACGGCGCGCATGTCGTCGCGCACTGCGGCACGCACGAGCCGCTCGTCGTGACCGCTGCCGCGCAAGAGGGCGCGCACGTCGAGTGGCTGTTTTGCGAGAACGAGACTAACGTGAAGCGGCTATTCGGCATGGACGGCGCTGGCCCCTTCAAGGACGGCTTCGACGACTATGTGGTGCATGGCGACAACGACGCGATCCGGCGCGACGCCGGCACGAAGGCGGCCGCGCGCGTGCATCTCGAGATCGCGGCGCACGACCGTGCGGTCGTCACGTTCCGCTGGCGCCCGGTGTCCGAGGCGAAAGAAGAGGTGGCGCTCGACATCGACAGCCTCTTCGCGCAACGCATCGCCGAAGCAGACGCTTTCTACGACGCGCTGCAGCGCGACATCGAGAGCGCCGACGCGAGGCTCGTGCAGCGCCAGGCGCTGGCGGGCATGCTGTGGTCGAAGCAGTACTACCAGTACGACGTGAACCGCTGGATGGAGGGCGACCCGCTGCAGCCGCCGCCGCCCGCGAGCCGGCTGCACGGGCGCAACGCGGACTGGCGGCATCTGAGCAACGCGGACATCCTCTCGATGCCGGACAAGTGGGAGTACCCGTGGTATGCATCGTGGGACCTCGCGTTTCAGGCGGTCGCGTTCGCACTGGTCGATCCGATGTTCGCAAAGAAGCAGATGCTGCTGCTCGTGAAGGACCGCTATCAGCATCCGAACGGGCAGTTACCCGCATACGAGTGGGCATTCGGCGACGCCAATCCGCCCGTGCATGCGTGGGCGGCGTGGCGCGTGTATGAGATCGATCGTTCGATCACCGGGAAGGCCGACCGGGAATTTCTCGAACTCATCTTCCACAAGCTATTGCTGAATTTTTCGTGGTGGGTGAACCGCAAGGACGCGGACGGTCACAACATCTTCCAGGGCGGCTTCCTCGGACTCGACAACGTCGGCATTTTCGACCGTTCGTCGCCGCTGCCGACGGGCGGCCACCTCGACCAGGCGGACGGCACGGCGTGGATGGCGGCTTACGCGCTCGACCTGATGCGCATCGCACTCGAACTCGCGTTTGCGAACCATGTGTTCGTCGATATCGGCGTGAAGTTCTTCGAGCACTTTTTGTATATCGCGGGCGCGGTGAGCTGCGACGACGGCTGCGAGACCGGTCTGTGGGACAGCGTTGACGAGTTCTTCTACGACAAACTGCGGCTGCCGGACGGCACCAGCGTGCCGTTGCGCATGCGCTCGATCGTCGGGCTGATTCCCTTCTTCGCCGTGCGCGTGCTGGAGGAGCGGGTGCACGGCGGCCTGCCGGGGCTGCGCGACCGGCTCGTCTGGTTCCTCCAGCACCGGCCCGACCTTGCCGGCCTCGTGTCGCGCTGGGACGAACCCGGCAAGGGCAATTCATTGCTGCTCTCGCTCTTGCGCGGACACCGGATGAAGGCGCTGCTGCGGCGTATGCTCGACGAAGCCGAGTTTCTCTCGGATCATGGCGTGCGTGCGCTTTCTCGCGCCCATCTCGACGAACCTTTCGTTTACCGCCACAACGGCTGCAACTTCCAGGTCAAATACCTGCCCGCCGAATCGGACTCGCGCGTGTTCGGCGGGAATTCGAACTGGCGCGGCCCGGTGTGGATGCCGGTCAACTATCTGCTGATCGAGTCGCTGTACGAATTCCACCGCTACTATGGCGACGATTTTCGCGTCGAGTATCCAACGGGCTCGGGCAAGAAGCTTTCTCTCGCACAGATCGCCGACGAACTCGCGCGCCGCGTCACGACGCTCTTTCTGCTCGACCACAACAACGAGCGCCCGGTGATGGGCGCGTACCCGCTGCTGCAGGCCGATCCGCGCTGCCGCAATCTCGTGCTGTTTCACGAATACTTCCACGGCGACAACGGGCGCGGTGTCGGCGCTTCGCACCAGACCGGCTGGACAGGTCTCGTCGCGCTGATGTTGCAGCCACGCATGATGAGCCCGTCGGGTAACGTGCCGGTCGCGGGCGAGGTCGAAGATACGGAGGCGGTGAAGTGAGCGTGCATACGTATGTGTCGGTTTCCAACCGGCACTCGCCGTCTGGAGAAGTTGGTCAGGAGATGACACCCGGCACGCCCAAAATTCGCAAACATAGCGGAAACGGCCTGCAGAGAAGCATTTGAGCCTGCTGGCACATTCGATGCGTTCACGCCGACCGGAAGTTGGGCTCAACCAACTGCAGCCGAGTCGAGGTGCATCATGTCGAGCGTTCCGCATCACAGGCCAGGTGGCTTGTCGCAGGTGCTGTTTCTGATCGGCTTGATCGGGCGCGGGCCAAGCGCGCTGTGGCCGATCGTGCTCCCCTGGTTAATCCTGGTCCTGGCCGCGCCATTTTGCCTGCTCGTCATTTCGGGCGCGCTCACGCAGCACGTCATGGTTCCGCCGGTGGAAGCGCCAAAAGCATTCGTCGACACCGGCTATACCCCGGAATTCCTGGCAGAACGAATACTTGCTGCCATGCGTGGGATCAGCAGCGACAGCGACGCGGTACCGCACGATGCCTCGCTGGCCGACAATGACAGTCCTGATATCAAGCTTCCCGGCGGGGACATGTCCTATGCCTCGATTGTCGGGTTTCTGAAATCGACGCTATTCAGGAATAAGCAGGACGTGATCGTCCATGTCGGTATTACGCATATGGGCGACAGCGCGGATTCCTATGTTGCGCACATTCAGATCGAAAATGGCCCTTTCAACGCGATGCACGACGACGTCGTGTTCAGCGGCAATGACTTCAACCGGTCGGTGCAAGACATCGCGGTCAAGATCATGCGGCTCGTCGAACCGAATACGCTCGCTAGCCATCTCTTCGCAACGGTGCAAAAGACGCGGTGTTCGCTGGACCAATGCGACTATAGCGAGGTCGAAGCCATCTATGACGATGTCCTCGGCCGGCCAGGCTCACCGGAACGCCTGTGGGCGCTCGCGGGAAAAGGGTGGCTGCTGCTCAGGCAAAACCACGCCGAGGAGGCGGAACAGCAGTCACGCGACGCGCTCCTGCTGTACCCCCACTCGGGCGTCTTGCGGGCCAACCTTGGCATTGCGCTCGAGCAGGAGCAGAGAATCGACGCCGCCATCAAAGAGCTCCGCGCGGGGGCTCGCGAGAAGTTCAGTACTGCGGAGAACCAGCGCTTGCTCGGCGACGTGTTGCTGCATGCGCACCGGTATGCCGAAGCCATTAGCGCATTCCACCGCGCAAACGCGATGCGCGGCGACGATGTGAATATCCTGCATGACTGGGGGGAAGCCCTCGTCGAGAACGGACAATACGAGGCGGCGATCGTCAAGCTGTCCCGCGCGGTCGAATTGCGGCCTGATCTCGCGCCCTCGTATGAACTATGGGGACAGGCGCTTGAAAACGAAGGCGATCTATCTCACGCGGCTCAGAAATATGCCGAGGCGGACAAGCGCGACAGTGGCGCGCTGACGCCGCACGAAAAGCAACTGGCGCTACTTCGTACGCCGCGCAAGTCGTCGCCGGTATCGGCGAGTGTGCAGGTGCCAGGCAGTCACGCGTAGTGTTCGTTGCCCGCCACCCGCTTTTCACTAGCTAGTTCAGTCATTGCGATCGCGCGCGATATCAACCCCTTTTCTTTGCTGGAATAAACCCCGCGTCCTCCTCGTTCTTTGTCCGTTAGCCCCCTGGACTGAACGAGGAGTGCGGTCATGAAGTCTCTACTCGCCGTATTCGGCGTCTTAGCATGTGGCGCGGCCATCGCGACGCTCGTGTCGTGCGGCGGCGGTTCCGGTTCCAGTTCCAATACCAGTTCGAACAGTACGAGCGCGCCCGTCCAGTCGTCGTTCGCTGCGACGGCCCTCGTTTCGGATGGCGCGGTGGCGGCCGCACACGTCGACGGGAATCTGAAAAACCCGTGGGGCGTCGCCTTCAATCCGAACGGTTTCGTCTGGGTCGCGGATAACGGCACCAATGTCGCGACGCTGTATGACGGCAACGGTGTGCCGCAATCGCTGATCGTCGCGATTCCCGCCGGCAAGAACGGTTCGGCTTCGCCCACGGGCATCGTCTTCAACGGCACACAGAGCTTCACGGTCACGGTAAACGGCAAGTCTGGCGTCGCGGCGTTCATCTTTGCGGGCGAAGGCGGCACGATCACCGCGTGGGCGCCGGCGGTCGGGCCGACCAACGCATTCGTCATGTACGACGATGGCACGGGCGGCGCCGTGTACAAGGGTCTCGCGCTCGCGACGATGAACAACGCCAACTTCCTCTACGCGACCGACTTCCATAACAACAAGATCGACGTTTTCAATACCTCATTCAACAAGGTCGCGATGCCCGGCGCCTTCACGGACCCCGCAATGCCGGCCGGCTTCGCACCGTTCGGCATTCAGGCGATCGGCTCGAATCTGTTCGTCACCTACGCGATGCAAGACACAGCCAGGCACGACGATGTCGCGGGTGCGGGGCTCGGCATGGTCGACGTGTACGACACGGCCGGCAACCTGAAGCAACGCTTCGCGACGGGAAGCCCGCTCAACGCGCCGTGGGGCATTGCGCAAGCGCCTGCGAACTTCGGCTCGATGAGCGGCGCGATATTGATCGGCAATTTCGGCGATGGCACGATCAACGCGTTCAATGCATCGAGCGGCCAGTCGATGGGGCCGCTCGCCGGGCCGAACGGCAACGCGATTGTCGAGCCAGGCGTGTGGGGCATTGCGTTCGGCAACAACCTCAGCAATCAGCCTTCCAATACGCTGTTTTTCGCGGCGGGGCCGAATGACGAAGCCGATGGTGTGTATGGCAGGATCGATTTGAATGCAACGTCGAACGCGGGCACGACTTCGGGCACCGGCACAGGCACGGGCGGAGGGACGAGCATGGGCATGTAGCGCTCAACGTCCGTGCGCTGACTCGATTCCAAGCAGGATCAGATCGATTCCAGCGAGAAAATCGGCGCGGTCGTCGTGATCGCGCAATTGTTTGGCCACGCTGCGGGCGAACGGATAGTCGTCGGGATCGAGCTGCGACCACACAGACGCGACCTCGTCCAGAAAGTGACTTCGATCGGCGTCTCGCTCGCGAGCGATTTGCGCATTCGCGGCGTTCTGGCCGCTCACGCCCAGGATATAGCTCAGCAATGCGGACACCGTTGTCCACTGCGCGTCGTCAGGCACGTCAAGCGCGCGAATCTGCTGGCCTATGCGTTCAAGCATGCGAACCATGGGCAATTGCGCCGGGTCTCGCGCGAGCACCGAGCCAACCCACGGATGGTCGTCGATCGCGTCGAACATACCCAGCGCGAGGGCGCGAATCGCCTCTCGTGGCGTTGCGCTGGGCAATGGCGCGTCCATTGTCCGGGCGACGATGGCGTCGCAGGCGGCGCTCAGCAGATCGCTCTTGTTTTCGACATGCCAGTAGATCGCGCCGGGACCGGTGGCGAGTCGCTCGGCTAGTGCGCGAAACGTCAGGCCGCTTTCGCCGCTGCTATCCAGAAGCTCGATCGACGCCTCGATGATTCGCTCGCGTGAGAGCGAGTCCTCGCGCCGTTGAACGCCCCGCGCTTTCTTGACCATGCTTCCTCTTGACGTCTATGGAACAATGTTCCATATTACTATGGAACGACGTTCCATAGGGACGCTGCCGTTTAAACGGCCACACTCGACAAGCAGGGAGCAGGATGAAGACATCGATTGCAATCATCGGCGCGGGACTCGGCGGACTCATGCTCGCGCGGGTGCTCCACGTTCACGGTATTGCTTCGACGATCTTTGAGTCGGAAGCCTCGGCGAATGCGCGAACGCAGGGCGGCATGCTCGATATTCACGAGAACAACGGGCAGTTCGCACTCAAGTCGGCGGGACTCTTCGATCGGTTCCTCGAGATCATCTGTCCCGGCGCTCAGGCGACGCGAGTGCTCGACAAGCATGGCCGGGTCCTCTATGAGCAATCGGACGACGGAACAGGCGGACGACCCGAAGTCCCTCGTGGCGCATTGCGGCGGATTCTGCTCGAATCACTCCCCGCCAGCACGGTGCGGTGGGGCCATAAAGTCGTCGCGGTGTCTCCCCTCGGCGGCGGCCGGCACGTTGTGACCTTTGCTAACGGCTCCACAGTGACGACCGACCTTCTGGTGGGGGCCGATGGCGCGTGGTCGAAAGTCCGCCCGTTGCTATCGGACGCGAAACCGGCCTATGTCGGCACTGTGTTCGTCGAGACGTATCTGTTCGACTGCGACACGCATCACAAGGCGAGCGCCGAAACGGTTGGCGAAGGCGCAATGTTCGCGCTCGCGCCGGGCAAAGGTATCGTCGCGCATCGCGAGCCGGGCGGCGTGCTGCACACGTACGTACAACTGAATCAGTCGAAAGACTGGATCGACAGCATCGACCAGTCCGACCCGGCAGCCGTTGCTGCCACGGTTGCGAAAGCGTTCGACGGTTGGGCGCCGGAGTTGACTGCGCTCATCACCGATGGCGAAACGCCCCCCGTGTTCCGCCCGATTCATGCGCTCCCTGAGGAACACAAATGGCCGCGCACGCGTGGGGTGACATTGCTTGGCGATGCAGCGCATTTGATGATCCCGTCTGGTGAAGGGGCCAACCTGGCCATGTTCGACGGCGCCGAACTCGCAAAGGCCATTGCCGCGGATCCCGGCGACATGGAAGCCGCGCTCCTTGCGTACGAGACAACACTTTTTCCTCGCAGTGCCTGCGAAGCGGCGGCGGCAAAAGAGGGACTCGATGTTTGTCTCGGTGGCGATTCGCCGCGCAGTCTCGTTGACTTCTTCGTTTCCCATCAACCCTAGCCGCACGCCGCTTCACGGCCTCGTTGTCTGATTTGTCAACAGTGTGTCCCAAAAGGGGGGCTTGCGTCTTTTAACTCCGACTCATAGAATCCGAGTTGTGCGTTGCGCAGGCGCGGCGCGAGTCCTCGACCGGAGATTGCGGCGCGAGCCATGCGAAGCGAGCGCTCCACCGAATTCACGTATTCCTGCATTGGAGAAGCAAAAATGTCGAAGCGTATTCTTGTTATTGGGGCCGGCTTCGCCGGCATGTGGAGCGCGCTGAGCGCGGCGCGGCTGCTCGATGATGCGGGGCGCACGGACGTGGAAATCGCGCTGGTCGCACCCGACCCGCATCTGCATGTGCGTCCGCGTCTGTACGAAGAGGGTCCTGCGAACTTCAGGGCGCCGCTCACGGAGATCTTCGAGGCGACTGGCGTCAAATTCATGCAGGGCAGGGTCGAGCGCATTCACGTGGAGCGTCGCGCAGTGGATGTGACCGGCGTGGACGGACAGTCCTCTACGCTCGGCTACGACCGCCTCGTGCTGGCGACCGGCAGCCGGCTGTTCCGCCCGTCGATTCCGGGTCTGGCCGAACACACCTTCAGCGTGGACCAGACCGACGAAGCGGTCGAACTGGAAGCGCACGTCCACAGTCTGGCCAGCCAGCCGGACTCGCTCGCACGCAATACCGTGGTGGTGGCGGGTGGCGGATTCACCGGCATCGAGACCGCTGCGGAAATGCCGGCGCGCCTGCGCGCGGCACTGGGCGAGCACGCAAACGTGAAGGTGATCATCGTCGAGCGTAACGATGCGATCGGCCCGGACCTGGGCGCGGGCCCGCGTCCCGTTATCGAAGAGGCGCTGGGCTCGCTCGGCGTGACCTGGAAGCTTGGCTCGGGCGTGGCTTCAGTGGATGCCGGCGGAGTGACGACAGCGGACGGCGAGCGCATCGAATCGAACACGGTGATCTGGACGGCCGGGCTGCGCGCAAGCACGTTGACCGCGCAGATTCCGGGCCGGCTCGACGCCATGGGGCGTCTTCACGTCGATCGTAACCTCGCGGTGGAGGGGGTGCCCGGTGTCTACGCAACGGGCGACGTTGCCCGCGCGGCGACCGACGACGAAGGCAATCACACGATGATGTCGTGTCAGCACGCGATGAATCTGGGGCGCTCGGCGGGCCACAACGTCGCCGCCGATCTGCTCGGCCTCGATCAGATTCCGTATAGTCAGCCGAAGTACGTGACGTGTCTGGATCTGGGCCCGTGGGGCGCGGTCTATACGGAAGGGTGGGAGCGCGAAGTAAAATTGCAGGGCGCCGAGGCGAAGAAGCTCAAGCACCAGATCAACTCCGAGTGGATCTATCCGCCTCGCGCGGACCGTGAGCAGGCGCTCGCAGCCGCCGATCCGCTTCGCATCGTGGTCGCTTGATCCTTTAGGAGCGCGATGGATCTGACTGTACGCGGAAGCCTCGTTGGAGGCTCCGCGTTTTTTCGCTGGATGCGTTCAAAAAGCGGCGCTTGTTATCCGCGACGATTGGCGGCGCGCGCAGTAAACCAGTCCACCACGTGATGGTGATAGCTGGCTGGCGCCTTTGAATACGCGCGGGTGGCGAGATCGGCTAGCGAGTGCTGCTTGAGCTCCGCGCGCATGGCGCGCTCGGCGCCCTGCATCACGGCGTGTATCGAGCAGGTGCCGCGTGTGGCCCACGTGGGCGGTTCGTCGTTGAAAACCGCACATTGACCGCGCACCTCGCGACAGTCGAAGAGCGCCTTCTCACCGTCGATGGCGTCGACGACGTCCAGCACCGAAATATTCCGCGCGGGTTTCGCGAGCCTGAAACCGCCGCGTATGCCTTCGGTCGACTCGACGATACCGGCCTTGGCGAGGCGCGTGAACAACTTGGCGGCGTAGTCGACCGGCACACCCTGCATTTCCGCGAGGTCGCGCACGCTCGCTTCGCGCACGCCGGCAGACGTGCCGGCAAGATAAAGCAGGCAATGCAATCCGTATTCGACGCCCGTGCTGATGTGTGACATGGTTATACGACGACTTTGTGTATCGGAGTTGTTAGGGTAGCGCAGTGTGGCGCTGAAGTCATCCATTGCGTCATCCACCGCGTGATCCGCTGCGTCGCGTGCGGGCGAGCAGGCGTCGTGCCGGTTCCAGGCCATCGTGGACGCGACGCGCGAATTCCTGTGCGAACATACGCGTGGAAGTGGCGCTTTTCCTCGGTTGACACGGCCCGAAGGAGGCAGCATGAACAGAAACGGTGCGAACGGCACGAACGGCACAATCGGCGCAATGGTGTTTGTTGCTATCGCGAGCTGCGCTGCCTGTGCGAACAGTGCGAACGCGCAAACCGGCATGAACGAGCTGGCCGGTGTGGCCGTGCAAAGAGTATCGGCGTCGACACCCGGTACCCGGCCGGATACCTCGGTGGTGCGTGACGTTCGCCGCGCCCTCAGGCGCGTTCCGGATCTCGACGATTCGGACATTCACATTCGGGTTAGCCATGGCGTCGTCACGCTCACGGGTTCGGTACCCGAGATCTGGCAGGTCTCGCGCGCTGCCAATGCGGCAAGACCGGTTCTGGGGGTGACGGCCGTGAGGAACCGATTGAAAGCGCAGAAAGAGGATGCCGCGGCCAGCGAGTAGCGTTTCGCTCGTACTATTACCCCATGCAACGCCTCTGGACAGGCGATTCCCCGATCTTTTCCTTGCATGGCGCATTCCCCAAGAGCAGGCCCAATCTTGCCTTGCACTGGCGCAAAATACTGTATAAATTAACAGTATGTGTTTACGTCCAGTAGGAGCGTCGCATGGAATCGCTAATCCGCATTGTGAATGACGAAGACCGTCAGGCGTTTGAATGGCTGCTCGCAAATGTAGGTGCGGATCGCGTTGCGGCGGCGGCCCAGCGGCTTGCTGGCGGAGGGAAGCGGCCGTTCGTTTCCGCGCTGTGCCGATACCTGGGTGCGTGGCCTCCTGCGGCCCGTCGTGCCCGCAAGATCGAGCCCGTTCATACGGCCGTCGGCGATCTGCATCTGGCGCGCATACGCGAGCTGCTTACGCAACGCAATGCGGTAAAAGCTGGCGCGCATTGATCTTGCCAGCCAGCCCGCGTTTGAGTGCATAGCAGCGCTGCACTAACAATCCGCTTGCGATGAATCCTCATCGCAGCGCTGTGTTGTTTGACGTCTTGCGTCATCAGCCACTGCAAAACCTGTAGCTCGTCCTTTCTTGTCTGACTGGCTAAGACTCAATCTGACAAGTCAATTTTTCGCATGCCTGTTCGAAACGCGCCGCCGTCATACTTCGGGGTCAACTAACTTGCGCAATGAATTGGGGAAACTCCTGACTCATCCATATTCATGACGCGCATTTAACAAAGTTAGAATCAAGGCTCTAGATCGACGCCGACATTCGCTTCGGAATGGGCAACCCCACTCGCGTTGCGAAGCCATACATCAAACGCGATCGATACAGACATAACGATTGGTGAAATGCACGGGGGTTAAATTAGTATGCCTAATCAAAAATTAGCAGCCGCGGAAAGCGGATCATGGGCCGCAAATTTCACGGCGACGACCGGCCATCTGTTCGATGGATTTTGTGAACTGGCGCGCCTGAATCTCGCGACTTGCAGGTCGATATTCGCTGGGTCGCGAGAGCACTTCGATGGCATGTTGTCCGCGCAAACGCCGGAGCAACTTGTCCGCAGCCAGGTCGATATATTGCCGTGGGCCGCTTCGCAGGCGGCCGGCTACACGCGCGCATGCATGGAAATCGCTTCGGAGACTGCGGCCAAGCTGAGGTAGCACGCATTGCGTTTGGGCGAGTGCGCTCATAAGCGCGATCAAATGTGAAGAACGGGAAAGAAGCGGAAAAAAGCGGGATCATGCGGGAGGGAAATAACATGTTGAGCCCCCACGAACTTGCCACGTTGATGCTGATAAAAAATGCGCCTGGGCGAATCGAGCCGGACCGGGAGGAACTTTGGGCGCTTCGTGACCTTCATCTGGTCATCGTCGATACCCTCGAATCAGGTTTCCCGACGCCCCGGGTGACGCCTCAAGGCGACGCACTCCTGAAAGCGGTCGCCCGCATGCGCTGATTGGCGGTCCAGACCGCACAGTCTGTCACATGACCAGGCTATATTCAGAGTGGGTTGCTCACAAATGGGTTGCGATCCGCATGGATCTGAGGAGGCTGACGTGGACCAGTCCTGGCTCGGTATGGCTGCCGGCACGATCGTGCTTGTGATAGCCGCGGTTAGTGTCACCGCTCACTACCGGCGCGAACGTCGCAGGGCCGATTTGCTGCGCAATCTCGATCACCACGATTGGTGTCGTTGGACCCGGGTTCGACGCTGAGAACGCCGTGCTGTGTTATGACGCCGCGGGAAGATTTCGCTAATCGACGTCCGTTTGCTTAGGACAATTGATCGATTGTTAGCTATCGATCGCTATCGCTCGAACGGTGCGTCTGCTGACGACATGCTACGATCGACGCCATCTCACTTCAATTTGTACGAGCCATGGCGACGTTGTATGACTTGCTGGGCGTAAGCGACGACGCGAGCGACGCAGACATCAAGCGGGCCTACCGCAGGGCCGCAATGAAAGCGCATCCCGACCGTAATATGGGACGCGAAGCCTCTGCCCATGCGCAGTTCCAGGAGATCAAGGAAGCTTACGCGATTCTTTCCGATCCGACGCAGCGCAGCGTCTACGATGCGGTCTACGCCGAGGAAATGGTGCGTCTCGCCCGTGAACAGGAAGAAGAGGCGCGTTTGCAGGAGGTGGCGCGTCAGGAGGCGTATGCGCGGCACGTCTGTGTGGCGATGCGCTTCGCCGAGCAGGGCTACAACCGCGACGTCGTGTTCGGCGCACTGCTCGCGGGCGATTGTGAAACCCAACTGGCCGGGCATATTGCCGACGGTGCGCTCGCGCTGCACCTATCGCGTCAGGCGGACAACGCCATGCCGCGCGACGCCCGGGAACCGGACGAGGCGATGCAGGCATCTACATCGCATAGCGTTGGTGACGAAGAATCGCAAAAAGCCGACGATCGTCGTCACGCGAACCTCTTGAGTGCGATCTGGCACGGTATGTTCGGATTGCATCCCTGAACACGTACCCATGCCAAAATGAGCCGCACGTGCAGGAGCGGAGGTACGATAGGTGATCGATACACTACCCAGCGTGGCCACCCTATGACTTCGAACCCGCATGCCGCCCACAATGTCGACACAGAGGCGTTGGCAACCTTGTCAGAGTACCTGGAGCTTGCGCTCGACAAGGGGGGAAGCCTGATTCTCGTTCGCACGCCTGGCGGGAAAAGCGAGGTCTATCTGGGCGATCCCGCTCTGTTGCAGGAAGACTGGGCGCACCTCGGAGCGATTCCAGAGCCGGTGGCCCGGGCGATACTCGAGGGCACGCGCTCCGGGCTCAACGAACTGACTATCCAGGCGCAAAGCTATCGTTTTGTACGGCTGTTCGCTCAGGTCGCCGATGTGGGGGCAGTCGTCTTCGTCGCGGCTTGATCGATCTGCTGTGTCCCGCTTCTGTCCGCTCGTTTTCGCCGCGGTAAAGGTCGTGCGATCACGTTGAGAGGGGGCGTGCGCGAAAGCCACTATCATGAGCGAATGGTGTCCACGCGCAGGAGACGATTCGTGGCAACGTACAAGGAACTCAAAGCGCAACTCGCGGAACTCGAGAGTCAGGCGGCCATTGCCCGTCAACAAGAGTTCGAGACGGTTCTCGCCGATATCCGCGCAAAGGTGGCCGAATTCGGGTACACGCAGCAGGACATCTTTGGGAGTCGCCGAGGCAGGCCGGGGCTTTCGCATAGCGCGGCGCCCCCGAAATATCGCGATCCCGCAAGCGGCGCAACCTGGTCCGGCAGGGGGCGCGCACCGAACTGGATCAAGGACGCGAAGAATCGCGACAAGTTTCTGATAAGCGAATAAATTGCCTGATATCGGCCGCCGGGGATCGACGCAGTCTTCAAAAAAGGTCGCGCAGCGGCAGGCGACGCAAATCGTCAGTGACCGGAACGCTCGCGAGGATCACCAGCAGCATCGACAAAGGAACGCCTGCGGCAAATCCGAAATGGCGGAAAGCTACTGCGCCCAGCGTTCCGCCAAGCAAAAACATGCCGAGCAGGGAACCGAGTACACGCACGCGCTGCATATCGGCCGCTACATGCTGCGACGCTGAAGTCGGTACGCCCCAATTCCAGTACAGCGCCTTCCCTAATTCAATTCCCAGATCGGTGACGATGCCGGTCACATGCGTCGTGCGGATTTCGGCGTGTGAGATTTTCGTGATCATGGCGTTCTGTACGCCCATGACGTAACAGAGCACAGCAACTGTCAGCGGCACGAAGAGAACACGATGAATCTCGAGATTCGCGCCGAGCGCGGCGAAGCAAAGGAGTAAGGCGGCCTCGAGCAGGAGTGGCAGTGCGTAGACGCTGCGCGCGCAACGGCGGCGTCCCCAGTTGATCAGAATGGCGGAAGTCGCGGCGCCACTCACAAAAGCAAGGACGGAACTGATAGCGGACAACGCGATGGCGCTATCGCCGAGCGCGGCGCTGTCGGCAAGAGACGAGACGATGCCCGACATGTGCGACGTGTATTGCCCAACGGCGAGGAACCCGCCTGCATTGATCGCACCGGCGACCCAGGCCAGTGCGCGGCCGAGCCGCAGGTTGGCCCGCTCGGTGCGTTCGACGGAGGTGAAGCTGCGGAGATAGTGAATGGGCACGACGGCTTTCCGGGCTACGAGCGTCGAAACGCACAGTCTACGACGCGGACTTATTGCACGGCCCAACGCCATGCGGCGTTGGGGTGCGGTTGTTTGCCGCAGCGCTCGCCACGTTGTCGCGAATTCGTGTAATTCGATTGCACCTGTGTTTTCCGCGCGCGTTCCGGGTCACAGCAATGCGCGTCGGTGGGAGATCGTTCAGGCTTGCGCGTCGAGCATCGTCTGGACGATCAAGCGGTAACGATCGTTGAGATTGTCTCCGGTCTCCAGACTCTCGAACGAATTCCGATTCAGTTTCACACGCGAATTGCCGCGGGAGGCCGGGGATACGCTCATAGCGAGCGTTCTGGGCAAGCGCACGATCTGGCGCCGAATCGCCAGGCTAAGCGTCATTGCGCTGGCTTGTAGGGAACCTCCTGTACGCTCCCACCGCTAGTTGGGGTCAGTATCGGCGGCTCATAGCCGCCCGTATCCACCGCGAAACCCGCTTTGGTCGCGCCGGTCATGCCACCCGGCGGCCCGTAATTGTTCGCAGCCCGTGCAGGACCAGGGCCGCTGCCCGTGCCGGTCACGGCTGGCGGACCGTAGTCATTCGCTGCCGGCGCGGCACTTGGCCTCGCGAGCGCAACAGGGGCCGGGCCCGTCGCGGCCGGCGTATGGCTGTTCGCAATCGGCGCAGTGGCTGCCCCGATGGTCGCGCCTCGGACCGACGTGGTCACGCTCGTTGGGGGCGCGTCGTCGTTTCTGGCTGGCGCGGTCACCGCCGCCGCACGCATACTTCGGTCTGAATCAGGTGCGTGGGGCGGTGGGCCGTATGCGCTCCTAACCGGTGTGGGTGGGGGAGGTGGGGCCATTTCGACCATGGCCGAAGGTGCACCCATGCCCGGTGAGCCGCGACCTAAATGTCCGCCAGGTCCGCCTGAGCTTGCGCTGCCCGCGCTACCTCCGCCGGCGCTACCTGCGCCGGAACTGCCTGCACCGGAACTGCCTGCGCCGGCGCTGCCTGCACCGGAACTGCCTGCGCCTGCGCTGCCTGCACCGGAACTGCCTCCACCGGAACTGCCTCCACCGGAACTGCCTGCCCCTGAGCTACCTGCCCCTGAGCTACCGGCACCGGAGCTACCGGCACCGGAGCTACCTGCACCTGAGCTACCGGCACCGGAGCTACCGGCACCGGAGCTGCCTGCACCGGAGCTGCCTGCACCGGAACTGCCTGCACCGGAACTGCCTGCACCGGAACTGCCTGCACCGGAACTGCCTGCGCCGGAGCTACCTGCACCGGAGCTACCTGCACCGGAGCTACCTGCACCGGAACTGCCTGCACCGGAACTGCCTGCGCCGGAGCTGCCTGCGCCTGACCCGGAGCCTGAGCCCGACCCAGAGCTTGAGCCCGACCCAGAGCTTGAGCCCGACCCAGAGCTTGAGCCCGACCCAGAGCCAGAACTCGACCCAGAACCCGAACCCGAGCCGTGGCCACCGCCCGCGCCGGCACCTGCGCCTGCGCCGTTACCGCCGCCATTCCCTCCACCGTTACCGCCGCCGTTACCGCCGCCATTCCCTCCACCGTTCCCACCGCCATTACCGCCGCCACTGCCGCCACTGCCGCCGCCATTACCGCCGCCATTACCGCCGCCATTACCGCCGGCCGCACCATAAGCCGCACCCGACAGGGCCAAAGCGAGCACCCATACCACGGCCTGCTTCGTTGATCGGTTCATCGTCCCCCCCTAATTCGCGCAAGCCGCTTCAGAAGCCGCGCCTTGCCCGCGCAAAGCCGCTGCACGCGTTCTTCAACAGGCGCGCAAGCGATGTACCTCGACATGCTCCCCCGGTGCGCGTCGTCGCCATTGTTCAGAAGAACTATCATCACTGCGACTTCGCCTGTTATTAGCGGAACGCAATAACGTTCCGCTGCAGAATACGGCGATCGGAAAGGTAAGTCATCCGCCACTTGATTCGCATTGCGAAGCAATATGATTGACTCACACAGTGGACGAAGCCGCCTTATGTGGATTGTCGAGCCTAGCCGTTGCGATGGAATGCGTTGGCGAAGAAATGCTAGCGAATGGCGGTGATTTGGGACGCCACTGCAGGGGATACGCAGCGCGGGCAAACAAAGCGCTTTCAACCCAACAAACTCTGATTTAACAAGCAGCAGGCGCTACACATACTCGCGCGGGGTCAGGCCCGGCAGCGTGCCCTAATGCGAAACCACTGCGCTTTCTGCTTCGCTGCCCCGAAACCGGTTTTGCGAATCGATCATGCGCCGCTTCAATGGCGGCACATTGTTGACGACGCGCATCGCGGTGCGCATCGCACCGAGAGCGAAGCGTCCGACAATTGGCCGATGGATCGCGTCGCGCTCGTCAAACTGCTTGCGTGATTGCGCGACAGCGTGAAAGCCATAGCGGCGCATCTGCGCCTCATAGTCGGCAACCGCATCCACGAGCGCAAGCTCGCCGCTCGCAACCCGCGCGAGTTGCGCGCCGAGAAGTTGCGCATCGCGCAGCGCCGTATTGGCACCGACGCCTCTACCCGGCGTCATCAAATGGATTGCATCGCCGAGCACGGTAACGTTCGAGGCCGGCCAGGGGGCGACGGGCACCGACGTGCGCACGTCGACGGCAAAAGTCGTCGAGAGGTCCGACGCGCGAATCAGCGCGCGCAGGTTGGGATGCCAGCCGTCGGTCATCTGCATGGTGAGCGCGAGCCGGGCCGACGCTTCGAGCTTCATCGGGTCGGCGGGGACGTTGCGGCGCGCGCCCCATACGCCCCACATCAGGTAGTCGCGTGTGTTGTCGTAGAGCAGGCCCGGCCAGCGTTCGATCAATGCGGCGTCGTTGCCACCGATGCCGGACCTGGCGCCGGCCTGGTCCCAGTTGAATTCCATCACGTGGATGATTGCGCCATAGCCCTTCGGCGCCGAGATCAGCGTAATGCCGTCGAGTACCTTAGGTGGCAGCAGCGCGCGGCTTGCTTCGGTCATCGGCACCTTGGCCGCGATGCTCACGATGCCGGTGTTCTCGAGCCTCGCGTGCGGCAGCAGTTGCCTTCGCACCTTCGAACGCGCGCCGTCGGCGCCGACAAGCACATCGGCGCTCGCGCTCGTGCCGTCGGCAAAGCGCGCAGTCACGCGGCCATCGTCGTGCTGCTCGTATTCGACGAAGGTCTTGTCGAAATGCACGCGCTCTTCGAGTCCCGTGAGCAAGACCTGGCGCAGCGTCATGCGGCTCACTGACTTCCCGCCATCGATCTCGCTTTTGCCGATCCCGACCGACAGCAGTTCCGACATGCGCTCGGTGAGCATGTTGAAGTAGCACGGCGTACGCGCGCAGGTGGCGAGGAACGTCGCGAAGAGTTCCGGCGGCAGCGCGGCTTTCAGGGCGGCGAGGCCGTGCGGATCGATGCCGACGCGATAGCCTTGCAGGCCGTCGACGCGCGTACGGTCTCGTTCGTACACCTGAACGTTGATGCCGGCACGCTGCAAGCCGTGTGCGAGACACAGGCCGCCGGTTCCTGCGCCAATGATCATGACCGAGAGCGGAGTTTGCGCTCTGAAGTGCGACATGGTTAGCTCTCCTTCGATGATTCGCGTGCTGCAGGCGTGTCGGACGGCGGAGCGAAACGCTCGGCGAGTTCGCGCAGCCACGGCTCGCTCCACGTGAGATTGCCGGCTTTCAGGTCGCCCAGGACGCTCGTGGTCCAGTCGAGCTCGGTCTTGAGCGTTGCCCTCATGAGTTCGCCTTCGAGCAGAAAAAGGCGGGGCACCTGCATCGCCTCGGCGCCCGCGTACAAGGCGTCCATGCGGGCGAGTTCGCGCGTGAGGGCCGCCACGCGTGTTTCGAGCTGGCGGCGGGCGTCGTCGGGCGGCAGCAAGGGCAACAGCGAGAGCGCCGCCGGAAACGCCGGGAATTCGCGCGCGGGCTGCGCGAGCTGTTCGCGCAACCACAGGCGGGCGGTGTCGCGCCCTGCGTCGGTGATTTCATAGATCGTGCGCTCGGGAAACGCGCCGTCGCGCTCCGTTTCCCTCACGGCGATCAGGTCCCCCCGCAAAAGCCGGTCGATCGTCTGATAGAGGCTGTTGCGCTGCCGCACGTTGACGACTTCGTCCTTGCCGCGTGCCTTGATGAGCTGTTGCATCCGATAGGGATGCATCGGCGCCTCGGTCAGCATGGCGAGAACGGCGAGGGCGAGGGGCGAATGTCGGAGCATGGCGCTCTAGTAACTTTGTGTATAGTTATATTATGACTAGATGCCCGGGAACGCAAGGAAGCGCGCAAGTGCGCTGGCGCCCTTCAGGGCCATGCGGTTACGGACGCCAGCGATAAACCACGACGCTCGACCCGTTGTAATTGTCTTTCGTGATCACGTATTCGCCGGTCGAGCGCGTGGCAATCGACGTGCTAACCCGTTCATCGGCTTTGATAACTGGTACGCAGCGAATTTGCCATGGCTATGCGCGTTGAGTTGATTACGGCAAGCAACACATGCAGGCGGTGGCGAATCTGCATGTGTTCGACGGGTTAAATGTAATAAGGATCACGTACCATGTACGATGACTGCTCGTGCGCGTGACTCAACCCGACCGGGTCTTGACGTAACGCCCCGGCGCGGGTTCGATCGGCCGAAATTTCATGCTTCCCAGCTTCGTACGCGCCTTGACTCGTCCACCCGCGTGCGGTTGCAGCCACGCGATCCAGTGGTTCCACCATGTGCCCGAAGCCTGCTGCGCAGACGCGAACCATCCATCGGCGTTACTTTCGGGATTGCTGTTCGCTTCGCCGCTCACCCAATAGCACCGTTTGTTCTTCGTTGCCGGATTAACGACGCCAGCGATATGTCCGCTTGCACCGAGCACGAACTGAGCCTCGCCGCCAAGAAGCTGGGTGCTGCGCCACGCCGACTTCCAGGGAACGATGTGATCCTCCTGGGTCGCCAGCACGTAGGCCGGCATGTCGACGCGTCCGAGGTCGACCGGAACGCCGCACATGGTGAGCTTTCCGGGCACGCGCAGATTGTTTTCGAGGTACATGTTGCGCAAATACCAGGTGTACATCGGGCCAGGCAGATTGGTGCTATCCGCGTTCCAGTACAGCAGGTCGAAAGCCGCTGGGCTTTTCCCCTTCAAATAGTTGTTGATCACGTAAGGCCAGATCAGATCGTTGGCGCGCAGCATCTGGAACACGAAGCCGAGTTCCCGCCCTGGGTAGAGGCCGCCGCTTCCTATCGATCGCTCACGCTGCACCACGGTTTGCTCGTCGATGAATACACCGAGATCGCCTGGATCGGTGAAGTCGAGCATGGTCGTCAGCAGCGTCAGGCTCGCAACCTTTTCCTCTTCGCGCGCGCGTATCACCGCAAGCGCCGAAGAGAGGATCGTGCCGCCTACACACCAGCCTACCGTGTTGACCTTGTCAGCACCGGTGATCGCGAGCGCGATATCGATTGCCTCCATCACGCCCGATTCCAGATAGTCGTCCCACGTCGTATGCGCGGTTTGCGCATCGGGGTTGCGCCACGACACCATGAATACCGTTTGTCCCTGCTCGACGGCGAAGCGCACAAAGGAGTTTTCAGGCTGAAGGTCGAGAATATAAAACTTGTTGATGCAAGGCGGCACGATGAGCAAAGGGCGCCTGGCGACGTGCGTACCAAGCGGGGCGTACTGGATCAGCTGAAACAGAGCGTTCTCGAAGACAACCGCTCCTTTGGACGCAGCAACGTTGTCACCCACTTCGAAGGCGGCTTCGTCCGTAATCGTAATGGTGCCGCGCGCGAGGTCTCCAAACAGATTGGTCATTCCCGTACGAAGGCTTTCGCCGTTCGACTCGATGGCCATGCGGATCGCCTCCGGATTGGTCGCGGCGTAGTTGGTGGGGCTCGCAGCGTCGATAAGCTGGCGCATGAAAAAGCGCAGCCTGTGCTTTTCGCTTTCGTTATAGCCTGTCGCGCCGACCATGTCTTCGAGCAGGCCCGCATTGGCGTGGTAGCTCTGCCGAAGCAGGTTGTACCAGGCGTTGCTGGTCCATTCGTCCGCCCGAAACCGCTGGTCGCGGCGTGCCTCGTCGGCTGCATGCTGCGGGTTCAGCATGTTCGACCACAGCGCCCACTGCTGCCCCCAGTAGCGAGCACCGGCTTCATGCAATACGGCCGGCGCAACGGCTGCGCTTGCGGGAATACCGGCCAGCGCGTTCAGGAAGTCTTTCGCCGAGCGGGAAAATCCGTGCGCGACCTCGTCGGGCATATTGAAGAGATTGCTCATGCCCGTTCCAATGCGGTATTCGCGAAGTCGCCTGCCGAACGTGCTTCGATGGCGCGATCCGCGCGTGAAGTGGGCATGACGAGCGCGTCGCCGTCGATGACAACCTTGCCTTGCACGGTGCAGATGGTGTCCAGCACGACCCGCCGCTTGTCCGCAATGAGTTCGCGTACCGTCACCGTGGCTTGCACCGTGTCGCCCGGCCTGACTGGCGCCTTGAAGCGCAGATTCTGCCCGAGGTAGATCGTGCCGGGGCCGGGTAGGCGGCCGGCGATCGCCGCGGAAATAATGCTTGCACTGAGCATGCCGTGCGCTATGCGTCCCTTGAAGGGTGTTTTGCGCGAGAACTCTTCATCGATGTGCACGGCGTTGTTGTCGCCCGACGCGCCGGCAAACAGCACGATATCCGCATCGGTAATGGTCTTGGCGAAACTCGCGCTCATCCCCGGTGCCAGATCTTCGAAGTCGTATCCTGCAATATCATTCATACGTAATCCTAATAATAAGATGATCAATGGACCGGTTGAGGCGTGCGGCGAAGCCCATTCACCTCGCGTAGCGGCGCGGAGAATGCTATCGCGGCCCGACGATCATGTCGCGATTTTTCATACGAAATATCGTTCGTAGAGAGGTCGTGGTTGAAATCGCACGATACGGCAAACGCGGATATCGCATTTACGAATAGACGCCACGATTTTAGTATTCTGCGCCATCGTTGGCTTCGGAACGCGGCGCAAAAAAGGAGGCAAGCGGCGCGCGCCACGTCTGCGCGAGCAGCACGCCAGCGAGCGCCACGCCGCCGCCCACGAGATGGTGCGGATAGAGCCGCTCGCCGAACGCGCCGACGGCGAGCGCCGCCGTAAACACGGGCAGCAGATTCATGTACATGCTGCAGCGGTTCGGGCCGAGGTGTTTCACGCCTTGCATCCAGAAAAACGGGAGCACGACCGATGCGAGCGATCCGGCGTAGGCGATGAGCGGCAAGCTCGCGCGCGTGGGCAACGCTTCAGCGGGCGGAAGGCGCAGCATCGGCACGAGCATGAAGAGCAACGCTGCGATGGCCTGGAAATAAGTCGATTGCCACGACGGCAGTCCGACATGCCAGCGCCTGAGCAGCACGCCATAGAGCGCGTAGGCGGCGCCTGCGCAAAGCATCAGCAGATCGCCCTCATGCACGCCGCCCGCGAGCAGCGCCGCAGGCTGGCCGGCCGTGATCAGCCAGACGAGTCCCGCGAACGACAGCACGCCGCCACTGGCCATGCCGGCCGTCGGCGTTTCGCCGAGCAGCACGACCGAGAGCAGCATGGTGAGCAGCGGCACGAGCGCGGTCATGATGGCCATGTTGGTGGCCGTCGTCGTCCTGGCGGCTTCGTACGACAGGCACTGGAACAGCGCCATCGCGAGCAGGCCGAGGAAGGCGAGCTTGGGCAGTTGCGGAAGAATCGCCGCGCGGTTGCGCCACGCTCCCGCGGGCACGAAGAGGCTCATCAGGGCAACGGCGAGCACGAGGCGCCAGAACGTGATGGCGTACGGGTCGATGGTGTGCGCGGACAGGCGCGACACCATGACGTTGCCGGACCACAGCGCGATTGCCGCGACCGGGAAGAGCGAATAGAGCGCGGAGCGCGAGGAAGGAGCGAGCATCGAGTCTCCTGAACACAGTCGTGTGAGTGGAACGAACCCCGAGATTGCACGCCGCGAATGGGGGCTGTCTCACGCTAGAATGGCGACTCCTGTCGCAAAACTGCCACTCGACCTCCACGCCGATGACTGTCCTCCCGCCGCCGGACGTGCACGTTCCCTTCGAAGACACGCCAATGCCGGTCGCGGCGCTCGCCGCCGACTATCCGCATGGTGCGTTCGTCGCCACGCACAGCCATAGGCGCGCGCAGCTGCTCTACGCGGTCGAGGGTGTCATGCTGATCGAAGCGCAGGTGGGCCGCTGGGTCGTGCCGCCAACGCGCGCGGTATGGCTCGATGCCGGACTCGAGCACACGGTACGCATGAGCGGCAACGTGCGCATGCGCACCGTGTTCGTGGAACCAGGCGCCGCGACGAATTTGCCGCATGGCAGTTGCGTGGTCGAGGTACCGCCGTTACTGCGCGAATTGATTCTCGGCGCGGTGGAAGTGCCGCTCGATTACGCGCCGGGCGGCCGTCACGATCTGCTCATGCGCTTGTTGCTCGCTGAACTTGCGGTCATACCGCGACTGCCGCTGTATTTGCCCTGGCCTGCCGACGCGCGATTGCGCAAGCTGTGCGACGCGATCATCGACGCGCCGGATGCGCCCCACGAAGTCGCGCATTGGGCGCACGAGCTTGGCATGGCGGAGCGCACACTGCACCGCGCGTTCCAGCGCGAGACCGGCATGACGCTCGGGCGCTGGCGTCGGCATGCGCGGCTCCTTCTGGCGCTCGAACGTCTTGCGCGCGGCGAGAAGATCGTGACCGTCGCACTCGACCACGGCTATACGAGCCAGAGCGCGTTTGCCGCGATGTTCAAGCGGCATTTTGGTGTTGCGCCTTCCGGGTTTTACCGCTGAGATCAGCGGCTGCTCATTCTTTCCAGTCAGGCGGCGAGCGGCACACCATTGCCGCTTTTCTTATTCTCCAGGCGAGCGCGCGCCACTTGCGCGCAAGATCAATCGCACCACTTCCTCGGTGCTCGCCTCGAACCCCGCGGTTGAAAGCGCGCGCTTGCCCGAGAGCGCGCGAATTTGCGCCTCGAAATCGGCATAGTGCTGCGTGGTCGCCCAGATCATGAATAGCAGCGTCTTCGGATCGACCGGTGCAAGCAGTCCTTCAGCAATCCAGCGGTCGATCAGCTTCACGCGCGTCTCCATCCATGGCTTCACGCGCTTGAGCAGGATGTCCTGCATATGCGTAGCACCACTGATGATTTCGTTCGCCCACACTTTTGACCCGAGCGGCCTGCGCCGCGAGAGTTCCATCTTCGCGCGCACGTAACCGCCAATGGCTTCGACTGGATCGTCGCTCGCGTCGAAGGTGTTGGCGGCTGCGTTCCACTCCTCGAACAGATCGTCGAGCACGCGCCAGTAGAGCGCGAGCTTGGTCGGGAAGTAGTAGTGCAGATTCGCCTTCGGGAGGCCCGCGCGCTCTGCGATCAGCGCCGTGCTCGCGCCTTCGAAGCCGCGCTCGGCGAACACGGCCTCCGCGCAGGCAAGCAGATGCGCTTCGTTCGACTCGCGAATGGCAGCCTTGCGCCGGCGCGGCTTGTGCGTTGCGTCAGCGGCTTCCCGTTCGTGCGCCGTGCCGCGCATCGCGTGGGTCGCGGCTCGCGTGGTGGGTTCGTCGTCGCGCATGATGATCGATCCGTTCAGAAGGGAAGAGGCGGCGCGCAGCTTGCGCGCCCATGACGGCTTCATTGTAGTCACGATGTAAGCGCCTCGTGCATGCGCCGCCCTCGGGGAAAACGCGTGGGCCGGCGAGGGCGTTTTCGCGCACTGCAGCATCGATGGCACGCTTCTCGCTGGTAACACCGCATTGAATTCGCGAAATTTATCGTCTACAACCTGTCCAATCGGACAGGATTCGCGGAGCGAGGTTTCGGGAATCGCGAAGAGCCATCGAGGCGTGCACCGTCATGGCTCTTGCCGCCCCAGAAGGTGGCACGAATGCACGTTTGACGAACACAGACAGGAGGACACGCATGAACGCAGTAAGCGAAGCCGCGCTGACGACCGCGATCCACGTGAACGGCCAGCGTTTGTGGGACAGCCTGATGGAAATGGCGAAAATCGGCGCCACGCCCAAGGGCGGCGTGTGCCGTCTCGCGCTGACCGACCTCGATAAACAGGGGCGCGACCTCATCGTGCAATGGGCGAAGGAGGCGGGCTGTACGGTGAGCACCGACCAGATGGGCAACGTGTTCATGCGCCGCGCGGGGCGCAACAACGACCTGTCGCCTGTGATGACCGGTTCGCACGCGGACTCGCAGCCCACGGGCGGGCGCTTCGACGGCATCTATGGTGTGCTGGGCGGGCTCGAAGTGATCCGCTCGCTCAACGATCACGGCATTCAAACCGAGCGCCCCGTTGAAACCGTGATCTGGACTAACGAAGAAGGCTCGCGTTTCGCGCCAGCCATGGTCGCCTCCGGCGTGTTCGCGGGCGTCTTCACGCTCGACTACGGACTCTCCCGCAAGGATGTCGATGGCAAGACCATCGGCGAGGAATTGCAGCGCATCGGCTACGCGGGCGAACTGCCGTGCGGCGGGCGCAAGATTCACGCGGCGTTCGAGCTACATATCGAGCAGGGCCCGATACTTGAAGCCGAAAACAGGACCATTGGCGTCGTGACGGATGCACAGGGCCAGCGCTGGTACGAAGTCGTGCTCACGGGCCAGGAAGCGCACGCGGGCCCCACGCCCATGCCGCGCCGCCGCGACGCGCTGCTGGGCGCCTCGCGCGTCGTGCAGCTCGTGAACGAAATTGGCCTGCGCCACGCGCCGCTAGCCTGCGCGACGGTCGGCATGATGCAGGTGCATCCGAACTCGCGCAACGTGATTCCGGGCCGCGTGTTCTTCACGATCGATTTTCGCCATCCGCAGGACGACGTGCTCGCGCAGATGGATGCCGAACTGCGCGAAGGCATTGTGAGGATTGCGGAGAAAGGCAAGCTGGAAACGCAGGTCGAACAGATTTTCTATTACGCGCCGGTGCCGTTCGATAAGGCCTGCGTGAATTCCGTGCGCGCGGCGGCGGAGCGCTTCGGCTATTCGAACCGCGAGATCGTTTCGGGCGCGGGCCACGACGCGTGCTATCTCGCGACGGTCGCGCCGACTTCGATGGTGTTCGTGCCATGCATCGACGGCATCAGTCACAACGAGGTCGAGGACGCGACGATCGAATGGATCGAGGCGGGCGCGAACGTGCTGCTGCACGCCATGCTCGAACGCGCGAGCGAGCCCGGCTGACGCCTTGACGCTAACGCAAGCGGCCTGAGAGCCGTGTTGTCTTTCCCGTTGTCCCCACGTACCGGCTGTGCGCGTCCCGCACAGCCGGCGGATCCGTGTTTTGCCTCGCAAGGAGCATCCGGATGTCCCAGCCCAACTCGAATGTCGCCGACGGCATCGCGCCTGGCCGCCTCACCGCCGAGCAGCTAGGCTGCAACTTTGCCGACGTCGCGCCGCCGCTTTCCGCCAACGCAGCCGTCATTGCCGCCGACCGTTGCCACTACTGTTACGACGCGCCGTGCGTGGCGGCGTGCCCGACCGGCATCGATATTCCAGGGTTTATTCGCAAGATCGGCAATGGCAATCTCAAGGGCGCGGCGCGCGATATTCTGGGCGCAAACCCACTGGGCGGCACGTGCGCCCGTGTGTGCCCAACCGAGATTCTCTGCGAAGGCGCGTGCGTGAGAAATCATCAGGATGGCGAACCTGTTCAAATCGGCGCACTGCAGCGCCATGCCACCGACTTCCAGATGGCGCGCGAGGCCGCCGGCGCGCCGGCGCTCTTCAAGCGCGCCAGCGAAACGGGACGCCGCGTTGCCGTGGTCGGGGCCGGGCCGGCCGGGCTCGCCTGCGCGCATACGCTTGCGCTTGCCGGGCATCGCGTGAGTGTGTTCGACGCACGTGAAAAGCCAGGTGGACTCAACGAATACGGCATCGCGGCGTACAAGGTCGTCGACGACTTTGCGCAACACGAAGTGCAATGGCTGCTTTCCGTCGGTGGCATCGAAGTACGTCAGGGCCAGCGCCTGGGCCGTGAGGTCACGCTCACGGAGTTGCGAGCCGCGTATGACGCCGTGTTCATTGGCGTGGGCCTCGGTGGCACGCAATCGCTTTCCATTGAAGGCGAAGCGCTCGATGGCGTGTTCGATGCCGTGGAATTTATCGCACGCCTGCGCGAAGCCGACGATCTCACGACGCTGGCCGTGGGCCGCAAGGTGGTGGTGATCGGCGGAGGCAATACGGCCATCGACGCCGCCGTGCAAAGCCGCAAGCTGGGCGCAGAGCAGGTGACGCTTGCGTATCGCCGCGGCGCTGCGCAGATGAGCGCCACCTGGGCCGAACAGGAATTCGCTCGCGCGCAGGGCGTGGCGCTGGTCGAATGGATGAAGCCGCTGCGCATTACCGGCGACACCCGCGTGCAGACCGTGGAGTTCGAGCGCACCGCGCTCGATGCGGGCGGTGTGTTGTGCGGCACCGGCGAAATCGTGCGTGTAGAAGCCGACATGGTGTTGAAAGCCATTGGCCAAAAGCTCTTGCCTGAAGGCCTGGTTGGCCTCGATGCCCTGCAACTGACCGCAGGCGGTGCGCGCATCGCCGTCGATGCGGAGGGTGCGACGTCCATCGAAGGCGTATTCGCTGGCGGCGACTGTGCAGGGCACGGCGCAACCGACCTCACCGTGCAGGCCGTGCAGGACGGCAAGCTCGCCGCGCGCGCGATCGACCGCTACCTGGCGAGTCAATCCGCCAAAGCCGCTTGAACTGCGTGGCTTGAACTTCGCGGCTCGAACTGCGCAGCTTGCGCTACGCGATCAACACACCGAAACCAGACAATACGAAGGAGTCGCATCATGGCCGACCTGCGCTGCACGATTGCCGGCATTGAATCGCCCAACCCGTTCTGGCTCGCGTCCGCGCCGCCCACCGACAAGGCATACAACGTCAACCGCGCCTTCGAGGCGGGCTGGGGCGGGGTCGTCTGGAAAACGCTCGGGCTCGACCCGCACGTGGTGAACGTGAGTTCGCGCTACGGCGCCACCACGTGGCGCGGTCAGCGCATGGCGGGGCTGAACAACATCGAGCTCATTACCGACCGGCCGCTCGACGTGAACCTCAAGGAAATCGCGCAGGTGAAGCGCGACTGGCCCGACCGGGCGCTCATTGTCTCGCTGATGGTGCCGTGCACCGAACAAGACTGGAAGTGGATACTGCCACTGGTGGAAGACACCGGTGCCGACGCGGTGGAGCTCAACTTCGGTTGCCCGCATGGCATGAGCGAGCGCGGTATGGGCGCGGCCGTGGGACAGGTGCCCGAATACATCGAAATGGTCACGCGCTGGGTCAAGGAGGGCACGCGCCTGCCTTGCCTCGTGAAACTCACGCCCAACGTCACCGACATACGCCATGGCGCGCGTGCAGCGATGAAGGGCGGCGCGGACGGCGTTTCGCTGATCAATACGATCAACTCGATCGTGGGCGTCGATCTCGATGTGATGGCGCCGCTGCCCACCGTGGATGGAAAGGGCACGCACGGCGGCTACTGCGGCCCCGCCGCGAAGCCCATTGCGCTGCACATGGTCGCGGAAATCGCGCGGGACCCGCAAACACACGGCCTGCCCATCTCCGGCATCGGCGGTATTTCCGACTGGCGCGATGCAGCCGAGTTCATTGTGCTGGGCGCGGGAAGCGTGCAGGTTTGCACTGCGGCGATGCATTACGGATTCCGAATCGTCAGCGATATGATCGATGGCCTCTCCAACTGGATGGACGACAAGGGCTACGAGAACCTGGACGCCATTCGCGGACGCGCCGTGCCCAACGTCACCGACTGGCAGTACCTGAACCTCAACTACGACATCAAGGCGCGCATCGACCAGGACCGCTGCATTCAGTGTGGCCTGTGCCATATCGCCTGCGAGGACACCTCGCATCAGGCCATCACCGCCACGCGCGACGGCAAACGCCACTTCGAGGTGGTCGACGCAAATTGCGTCGGGTGCAATTTATGCATGCATGTCTGCCCGGTCGACCAATGCATCACGATGGAGCGCGTCGACTCGGGCCGTTACGCGAACTGGACCACGCATCCGAATAACCCCGCACGTGTAGCCGATCCGAAAGCCGCCTGACGCATTGAAACAGCACTGAGCCGAACCGAACGAGACCAACGACAAGCCACGGAGAACCGCAAACATGAGTCAGCCATTGACCGGCGACGCCAGCGCGCGCCGCGCCGAAAGCGAGCTATACAACGACGATCTCGCGCCAACCGTCGCCGCGCAGCGCACGTGGCGCTGGTATCACTTCGCGGCACTCTGGGTGGGCATGGTGATGAACATCGCCTCGTACATGCTCGCAGCCGGGCTTACCGAGCAGGGTATGTCGCCGTGGCAGTCGGTGCTTACGGTGCTGCTCGGCAATCTCATCGTGCTCGTGCCGATGCTGCTGATCGGACACGCAGGCACGAAATACGGCATTCCCTATGCGGTACTGGTGCGTTCCTCGTTCGGCACCCAGGGCGCGAAGCTGCCCGCTATGCTGCGCGCCATCGTGGCGTGCGGTTGGTACGGCATCCAGTCGTGGCTGGGCGGTAGCGCCATTTATACGCTCGCCAATATCCTCACGCATAACGCGCTGGTGGGCGACGCGCTGCCGTTTCTCGGCATCTCGATCGGGCAGGGCGCGTGCTTCCTCGTGTTCTGGGTGCTGCAACTCTATTTCATCCTGCACGGCACCGATTCGATCCGCTGGCTCGAAAGCTGGTCCGCACCTATCAAGGTCGTGATGTGCGTGGTGCTCGTGTGGTGGGCCTGTTCGAAGGCAGGCGGCGTGGGTTCGATGCTCTCGCAACCTTCTCAGTTCGCCGCGGGCGGCAAGAAGGCGGGGCTCTTCTGGGCGACGTTCTGGCCAAGCCTCACGGCGATGGTCGGTTTCTGGGCCACGCTCGCGCTCAACATACCTGACTTCACGCGCTTCGCGAAAACGCAAAAGGACCAGTTCGTGGGGCAGGCCATCGGCTTGCCTATTCCGATGGCGCTGCTTTCGGTGGTTTCCGTGGTCGTGACGTCGGCAACGGTGGTGATCTACGGCAAGGCGATCTGGGATCCTATCGATCTCACGAGCCGCATGGAAGGCGTTGGTGTGGGCATCGCGCTCGTCATCCTCACGCTCGATACGATGTGCTGCAATCTCGCCGCCAATCTCGTTGGCCCGGCTTACGATTTTTCCAGTCTCTGGCCCAAGGTTATTTCGTACAAGGCGGGCGGTCTGATCACCGCGGGCATCGCCATCGTGATGATGCCGTGGAAGATTCTCGCCACCACGCAGGGCTACATCTTCACCTGGCTTGTCGGCTATTCGGCGCTGCTCGGGCCCGTGGCGGGCATTCTCATCGTCGATTACTTCCTCGTTCGCGGCACGCGCCTGAATACTGCCGAGCTATTCGAGGAGAACGGCGAATACGCTTACTCGAACGGCTGGAACCTGGCGGCCGTGATCGCTCTCGTCCTGGGCGTGCTGCCCAACCTGCCGGGCTTTCTCAACACCGCATTCCCGAACGCGTTTCCCTCCGTGCCCGACGCGTTCAAAAGCATCTACACCTATGCGTGGTTCGTGGGGCTCGCCATCGCGGCGATCGCCTACGGCGTGATGATGAAGCTCGGCAAGAGCCGGCGCACGAGCGTTGCGAGCGCGTGAGGCATTGCAGCGTGAAATCGTTCAACTGAAGGAGATTTGGCATCATGGCGATCCTGATTCGAGGCGGCACCGTCGTCAATGCGGACAAGAGCTGGCGCGCGGACGTGCTCTGCGAAAACGGCGTGATCCAGGCCGTGGGGGAAAACCTCGATGCGCCGGCGGGCGCGACCGTGGTCGACGCGGGCGGCCAGTACGTGATGCCGGGCGGCATCGACCCGCATACGCACATGGAGCTGCCGTTCATGGGCACGACGGCTAGCGACGACTTCTATACGGGCACGGCGGCGGGCCTGGCGGGCGGCACGACGTCGATCATCGACTTCGTGATTCCGAACCCAAAGCAGCCGCTCATGGACGCGTTTCATGAATGGCGCGGCTGGGCAGAAAAGGCCGCCGCCGACTATGGTTTTCACGTGGCGGTGACGTGGTGGGACGACAGTGTGCATCGCGACATGGGGCTGCTCGTCAACGAACACGGCGTGTCGAGCTTCAAGCACTTCATGGCGTACAAGAACGCCATCATGGCCGACGACGAGATTCTCGTGAACAGCTTTGCGCGTTCGCTTGAACTGGGTGCGTTGCCCACCGTGCATGCCGAAAACGGCGAGCTCGTCTTCCAGTTGCAACGGCAGTTGCTTGCACGCGGCTTCACGGGGCCGGAGGCGCATCCGCTTTCAAGGCCGCCCGAAGTCGAAGGCGAGGCGGCGAATCGCGCCATTCGCATTGCGCAGGTGCTGGGCGTACCCGTGTACATCGTGCATGTATCGGCGAAGGACGCGCTCGAAGCCATCGCTCGTGCACGCAGCGAGGGGCAACGCGTGTTCGGCGAAGTGCTCGCCGGGCATCTGGTGATCGACGAGTCCGTCTATCGCGACCCGGACTGGACGCGCGCCGCTGCCCATGTCATGAGCCCGCCGTTCCGTACGAAAGAACATCGCGACGCGCTCTGGCGTGGGCTGCAAGGCGGCCTGCTGCATACGACAGCAACCGACCACTGTGTGTTCTGCGCTTCGCAGAAGGCGATGGGCCGCAATGACTTCACAAGGATTCCGAACGGATGCGGCGGCGTGGAAGATCGCATGGCGGTGCTGTGGGATCAGGGCGTGAACACGGGCCGCCTTACTCCGAACGAATTCGTGCGGGTGACGTCCACTAACGCCGCGCAGATCTTCAACCTGTACCCGCGCAAGGGCACGGTGGCTGTCGGTGCCGACGCCGATCTCGTCGTGTGGGATCCGCAGGCCACGCGCACGATCTCGATGAAGACGCATCACCAGAACGTCGACTTCAACGTCTTCGAAGGCATGACAGTGCGCGGCGTGCCCACGCACACGGTCTCGCAAGGCGAGCTTGTGTGGGCGAACGGCGATCTGCGCGCGCGGCGCGGCGCCGGGCGTTACCTGAAGCGGCCAGCGAATCCCGGCTATCTGCAGGCATCGCGGCTCGCGAAGAGCCTGAAGGAAACGCAACCCGTGCATCGTGAGGGAGATGCGCCTAACCAGGCGCAAGAGCAAAGTCGTTAGCCTGGAGAAGGGCCGGTGCAGGACATGGCGTGGCCGATGTACCGGTTCTTCAGATCGCGCTTCCGCTATATTTGCGAACCTTCTTGAACCCATTTGCGTGGGCTATGCTTTCGTGACCGCACGGCAATCGGCGCGGCTGGCGCGAATGCGCTCGATCGACAGGAAGAACATAAAGCGGGAGACCGAAAATGAGCACAGCCAGTGGGGCCGGCTATCCCAAGACCATTTTCATCATCAGGCATGGAGAAAAGCCCGGTGATCCGGCAACGGACAGTCCGCAGGATGGCATCAATCTTTCGACGCGCGGCTATGAACGTGCCGCGGCGCTCGCACCTTATTTCATCGCGACATTCGGCAAACCCGACGCGCTGTTTGCCACGCAGGCGTCGAACCACAGCAATCGCCCTGTCGAAACCATTACGCCGCTAGCACAAGCATTACAACTGACCATCAAGTCGGACATCGCGGACGGCGACTACGGCACGCTGGCCAACAAAATCCTTTCGGACAACCACTACGCCGGAAAGATTCTGCTGATTTGCTGGCATCACGGCAATATCCCGGCGCTCACGCAAAGCCTCGGCGGCCAGCCGCCCGAGACCCCCTGGCCCGGCTCGGTGTTCGATCGCGTGTGGCAGATCGACTATCCGGCCGGTTCCGGAAAACCGTCAGGACTGCCAGTCAAAAATATCCCCCAGCAACTGTTGTACGGCGATCAGGCCGAATGAAGGCGGCGCGTCGTTTCAAGGCACCAGACTTCTCACATAGTTGATCGGGGCGTGATCTGCGAGGTCGCGCACCACGACGTCACCGGTGCGCCACGCGTAGTTGAGCAGATAGTCCTCGCGGGCGGCGATTCGATCGGCTTGCACGAACGCGTCGTCAGCATGCGGTGCAAGCGCGCCTTCGCGCGTGATGTAGTTCGACTCGCCCGCGTGAACATAGCTGCTAATAGTGGGGGGCGGCAAATCTGTGATGAGATCGCAGCAGTCCACATAGCGCGTGATGCTGACTCCGTTCAGCGTCGCGACGAACGTTGCGTCGCCCACGCGCGGTGACCCGATCGTCACGAGAGCGTTTGGCGCGCATGTGCTCGCAAAGAGCGTCGCAATGGCCGCGCCGAGGCTATGGCCCGTCAATACGAGTTGGGTTCGGGTCGCCCCAGTCTCATTCAACCAGTTGTTCACCGCCTCGCGCAAGCCGCGGGCAGCGCCGGCAAATCCAGCGTGAACCTGGCCGGCGCTTTCCGTCCACGGCGTCAAGTTGAATTTCACATCGTCCGCGATATCGCTGAGCGATTGCGGGTCCGTTCCGCGGAACGCGAGGACGGCGAGGCCGTCGGCGTGCCTCACGGCGCCGAATCCGTGCGCGTCGGCGGCGGCATAGTCGAAGGTAACGGCACCCTGAAAACCCACCAGGGCGAGCGCTTGTTCGAGCCGTTGGCGTTCAGCGCCGCCATTCTCGTAGCGTACGTACGCAAGCCGGGCGAATTCGGCACACAGCCCATTGATGTCATAGTTGCCATCGTCAGTGAACACCGTTGGCCTGAGTCCCGGTGAGTCGAGCGCGTCGAGCGACGGGTCATAGGGGATCGTGGGCATGTGTTCCTCCATCTTCGCATTGAGTTGTGATCGTTGCCCCGCATTCGCGGGGCAACGGTTGCGCGATCACTGGGGGGGCGGTGGGTAGGCCTGCGTCCCGTCTTCGTCGATGAACACCTCGTTTAACGGCGAGTCGCCGGACAAAGTCAGGAATACGAAGCCGTTGTACACGCGGTTCTGATACAGGGGGTCGGGCGCTTTGCGGTTTTCATGCCAGATCGCTTCGGTGCTCGAGGCGAGCAAGGGAGGGGCGCCCGCGGGAATCGCGCCGTGCCCGCAGCATCTGGGGTGCACGTTGCCGCGGTCGGTATAGACCGCTCCCGCGTGCTGGTGCCCCCAGTACCACCACACTTCGCGATCCCCAAGCAGGGGGGCAATTTGCTGCGGCCAAAAGTCACATTGCATCGTCCCGTCTGTGGTCAGGCCGTTGTGGTGCGTCAGCAGGATGATGCGGCTGCCCGGCGCGCTGTCGAGTGTTGCCTGCAGAAATGCGCACTGCTGCGAGTCGAGCTTGCCGTTCTGATAGAGCTGCATCTGGTCGGCGTAGTAGGCGGTATCGAGACCGATAATGAGCCAGTTTTTATTCTGTAAGGCGAAGTAGCTGCACCCCTTTTGCGCGTCGAAACTGGCGTTACCCAATGTATCCGTGAAATAATTTTGGCCGCCGGAGTACATATCGTGATTCGCATTTAAAGCGAAGCTTCCGGCCGATCCCGGCGGCCAGACAGCGAGGAAATTGTTGTTCTCTTCAACAAATGTTCCGGCGTAATAGACGTCGCCTAAATGAATCGTATAGGTTGGGTTGAGGTTTCGAATCTGATCGGCGACCTTTCCGGCAGGTGCTCGCTGCCCGTCCGTCCTGTAACTCACGCCAGTGCCCCAATCGCCCACAATGGCGATCGAGACGTCGTCTGAAATGGTGATCGTTTGAGGCGCGTTGGAAAAAGGCGCCTTTTTCTGCGCCGGGATATGTTCGAGCCAGCACGCCGCGGCTTCCGCCCAGCCTACGTCCAGCGACTCGTATTTCTCATTGCCGACAAGGTCGCCTTCGTCTGTGACCGACGACACAACGAGCTGATGGTCATCCGGCGTCGTCAGCACGGTTGCGTTGTTCAAAAGACTCTTGACGTTGGCTAGAACATGATGCACCGGCGAGGCAGTGGTGTCGCCGTTTAGAAGATCAGTCGCCTGGCTGTTCGCCTCATTCAGGAGCTGACCAACCATATTCTTTTGCCCTTGCGGGACCGTACTGCTGGCCTGAATCGCTTTGACGGCGTTGAGCAAGCGCGTTTGCAGCTTTTTAGGATCCGGCGGTGGCGCAGGCGAAGGAACAGGTGCGGGATTCGCTGTGGTATTTGAGTTCGTACTCATGGGGGGCTCCTCGCTTTGCTTGCAAACCCGCTCAGCCGAAGGGACTCGAGGAGGCGTTGCGTTTGCAGTCGGCCGGGTGGACGGCCAGGAAATACACGGGGGCGCTGCTGGGGATTCGTCGCCTCATTGGGCCGTATTCAGCATAGGCCGGTGATACTCAGCGGAGTACGAGAGTTGAGTTCGCTTTGTGGTCTAGCAGACATTCGATAGTCCCCATTAGTGTTTTGAAAGCCAGGGACGGACAAACGATCCGATCACGTCGCAGCTACAGCAGGTTACGCATCTGCGAGTAGCCCAACTCACGATGCGATTCCCACTGAATGTCGTCGAAAAACTGATTCGCGGTGGTTTCGTTGGGAAACGACGGATTCTGCTTGCGATACTCTCGTACGTCGGGCGGTGCGGCGGACGTGACGCGAGGCTTGATGACCAGTAGCTGCCCATGGGTCCCGTTGGCGAAGGTGACGATGAACTGGAGCGCGAGGAACTTTCGTTGCTTCCTGAATTCTCCGATCGACAAGGCGATGCGGTTCGGCTTCAGGCGCAACCACGATGGGAGCGGGAGTCGCGTGCCCGCCTCGCGAATTTCGGCGCCGAAATCGACGCGTGCGCGGCGAATCAGGTTTGCGATATCGCCGAACGTGTATTTCGGGTCGCAGCCATTGTCGATCAGCACGATGAATTTCAGCTGACGCCGCAGCAATTCGTAGGCGCCGGTGTTTTCGAAATGCCCGCCGTCGGTGAGATACCAGCGGCGGCCGCGGGGTCCGTCGAATTCGCCCATGAGCTCGTCCATGAGGCAGAATTGCGTGCCGAAGAGCTTTTCGGAAATATATCGGTGAGGGAGGTTGGCGTCCGGTACCGGCACGCGCTTGCGCTCGAAGTTTCCCGCGCCCAGCTCGAACGGCTTGGAATAGGTGTCCCACCAATAGCCGAGACGGATATTCGCCACGCCAAGCAACAGCGAGTAGCCGACGTGCGTATTCTGGCCGAGCCCGGTACTCACAGCCGCGCCGGAAATCGCAACCCAGTCTCCCAGTGTCATCGATTCCAGCCAGATGTCACGCGTGCGTGCGTTCGCGCGGACGTAACAGGCCGGCGTGGAAATATCGTTTGCACTTTCCCATTCGCACTCGAGTACGCCGAGCCTCGCGCCGACGGTCATGCCCGCTGGCCCGATGCTGAAGGCGAGCCCGCGCGCGCCGCGCTGCACCAGCGATGAGTCCCAGTCGATCGTCTTGTTGATCGTCGCGTTGATGAGATGAACCGGCGCGTGGCTGCTGGAGTGGAAATATTCCCCCATCGTGATGCTGTCGCCGGCTACGAGGTTGGTCACGTCACGCATTGCGGGCGTGTCCAGCCGCGTGGCATTGGTCGCGCCCAGGAAGGCGCGGGTAAGGCGAGTGCTGTACAGCCGTTGATAGGTCGAGAGGTTCAGGAACTGGATGCACAGGCCATCTACGATCGCCAGCACGAGAAAGGCGAAGAACAGGATCGCCATGCACCAGGCATAGTCGTGGGCGATCCCGTACTGTCGCCATATGAACAACGAGATCGAGTGAGCCACGGCCGACCAGAACGCCAGCGTGACGAGCGCGGCGAAGACAGCGGCGATCGAAGCGAGAACCAGGCGCGGAATTTTACTTAGGCCACCTACGATGTTGTCGCCCTTCGAAAGCAGGAACCGCGCGAGACTCCATAGCACAGCGCCGACGCCGGCCAGCATGCCCAATGGACCTGAGCCCGGTGCACTCACGAAGTTCATGGAGAGATGGCGAGTGGCTTCGTATGTCAGTCCGCCGAGTGCGTCGACGAGTGCGAGAAGCAGCATCCAGAGCACCACCTGGATCGGCCCGGCTCCAACACGATGTCCACAGAGGCGAAGCGGTGTGGTGAACGCATTCGTGAGCGCGTTGCGTAAGCGGTCAACGAAGGCGCGGCTATCCGAGCGCCGCGAAGAGGAGGGGACCGACCCGCGGAACCACGATTTTCCGGCGCCGCTGCCGCGCTTGCCGACATACAGCCACGCAACGACGAGAAAGAGGGTGCCGAGCAGACCCGTGCTGATCACGAACAAGGCGGCGAGGAGCTTGGCGGACGGATGCTTCAGTTGACCGAGCAGCAGCGCGCCGACGGGCGTTAGCGGCCCTTCGCGCATGACGGCCACTGTGCCGGCGGCCAGCGAGGTGACCACGAAGAGTGAGATGAACGGCAACCACTTTCCGAGGAAGCCCGTTTTCTGTGCGAGGTTCTGGGTCAGCCAGTAGGCGCGACTGAGGGGAGAAAATACAAAGGCGGCGATAAAGGCGGCAATTGCCGCGGGCAACAACGAGCGGCCCCACCAGACCTCGGGTACGAGCGACTGCAGAGGCGCCCACCAGGGCTCGCGCCCGATCAGCGGAGAACACCAGACGTCTGGCACGGACGCGAGCAGCGGAGACCAGCATAGTTGAGGAAAGGCGACGTGCAATTGCTCGAGATCCGGCATGGCCATCGTCGGATGAGACGACCACGTCGAGGGGAAAGGCGAAAGCACATAGAACCACCAGGCGTCCATCGCGGGCGACGTCGGCCCGAGGAGCTGCTCGGCAAGGTAATGCACGCCGAAGTCGGCCAGCGCGAGCGCAAGGAGGATGGTCAGCAGCGACACGCCGATCACGTACTGCACGGCGAACCAGTTTCGCATCGAGAACACGAGGTATTGAAGGTAGTCCTTCAAACCGTTCGGCACGAGATAGTTGCAGTTGTCGCGCAAATAGGCGATGGGCGTGACCGCATCGGGAGCGGCAGGTAACGCGTTCGGGCATAGCCTGCCGGATGCGCTTTTTGCCTGGGCGATATAAGCCGACTGATCGAGCTGCAGATTCCCTGCGCGTAGTTGGTCTGGAACGAAAAGACTGCCGTAGAATGCGCCGATGTAGCTGCCCCCGGAAACCGTGGAGAGATAGTCGAAATGCTTGAGCGTGTCCTCGTCCGCCAAAGCTTGAAGGATACCTAATGAAAATACGGCGCTCCGAATGCCGCCACCCGAGATCGCCAGGCCGCAGGCGTCCGTAGGGGCGGGCAAAGCGGAGAGGCCGACCGCGTGCCGATGACGCTCGACCTGCTCGTGCTCCCGGCGGGAGAAGTCCGAAGGTAATTGCCAGGAAGGTGCGGGCGGGGGCGTGGCAACCCTGGCGCGCCTGCACGCTGGCCGCAACAGGATTCTTGCAACGAACGAAAAGAGACCCGGCATCATTCACTCCTGTTCTCTGGACGACGTGGCACAGGACGTGAGCCTGTACTGCTTCCAGACTGCCGCGGCGAGCGTAGCCGCCTCGAGTTGGCTATTGCACCATCAATGAGGCAGTCACCGTTCTGGCGGGACATGTCTTCGTTGCAGCTTCAATGCTGACGAGGTAGGCCAGTTTCTCCGTTATCTTGCGTGCCGTAACGCCAGCGAACGTCTCGAGCACCTGCGCCACGGTCTCGTTGTTCAGCGCGACTGCGTTGAGGCCGCGAATGATGGCCCCGGCCGCTGCGGTGGTGAGCGACTCGCTTGCCGATGCCATGCTGTCTATGTCTTGCGTAACCTGCTCGTCCTGGGTTGGCTTGCCGTTCGAAGTTGCGCTGGTGATGCAATCGGTCGCATCGAAGAGCTTTTCAGCGCAAGCGGTCGAATTGCTCACTGCCTTGGGCGATAGGCCATTCGCGTCGAACACCGCTTCCACGAACACGCGCACGAGCTGCGGCCCGAACTGCAAAGCGGAGGGATAGGTGTGATGCAGCGAAATCGATGAGGAATCCGTCTTGATCGCATAGTCGATTCCTGCGAACTGCACCGTCATGCCGGCGCGGGTTACGAATGCCGTGCTGCCTGCCACCATCACGGTCTTGCCAGCCGAGGTCACCTGCAGGAAATGGCCGCCCCTGAAGTACGCGTCGAAATAGGTCGAGAGGAAGCGGGACAGATTGAAGATGCGGACCTCGGCGTCCAGGGCGTCGGGATCCGGCAGGGGCGCAGGCGCAACGAGCATCGTGTGGAGCCGGGCGGCGCTGATGAGCGTCATGAAGTGAAAGGTGCGCAGGACTTCGAGGCTCTGAAAATCCGAGAATAACTTTTTGTGATCGCTCCGGTCGAACGTCGCGACCGAATGGTCGGCTGGCGAGGGCGCGCTCTGCACGGTCGCACTGACAAGCGTGTTGAGCGGGGCGGCCTTGTCGATGGCAAGCCCTAGCGCCCCGAGTCCAGCCGTGACCGCGGTGGCCGCCGGCTCGGGCAGGTCCGTGGGTGTGACCCCTGAAGCGACTTGCGCGGCGGTCGCCTTTGCGCTCGCAGCGAGCACGGGCAGTGTGAGATTCGCGTTCCCCGCCCAGTCAGGAAGCAGCGCAACCAGTGCAGCTTCGACATCGTCCTTCGTCGCTGCGGGCGCGCCTGCGCCGGTTGCCTCACCATTCGCGTGCTTTGCCGCCTGCTTTGTCGCTGGTGTATTCGCTTGCGCCGCCGCCTGCTTGGCGACGCGCAGGTCGAGCGCCTCGCGCAGAATGACGTCCAGGCTGGCTGCATAGGCGCTGCGGTCGAACGCGATCGGTCGGATGCCGTACTCGTGACGTACGCGGGCAAGCGACAAAGCCAGCATTTGCGCGCCTTTGGATCCGGAGGTCTGCACGGCGCCGCTCGCGGGAGCGGCCGCTGCGGCTGGGCATGATGCCGCCGCAGCGGCACCCGGTGCGCCCTCTGAGGTTGTCACGGCGACGAGGCTTGCCGATGGCCCAAACGGCCCGCCAGTCGTGCAGGCTGCGAGTCCGGTCAGGGCGAACGTCACGACGAGGGCGCGCACGTTGGCCTGACTGCCTCGCAGAACCGCGAGCACGGGATGCGAATCGATTGCCATGAGTACCTCCCGATGTCAGAGGACGCACGAAACCGGCCGGCGGGCACCGAAGCGGCGCCGGTACTGATCCAACGTGAAGCGTTAGCGGCAAAGGCCGAGGCCGAGGCCGAGGCCGAGGCAACACGACTCAGGGCTTCGATCTATGGTGGGGGTAGCCATCACACGAACACCTCAGTGCGAATGCGCCAGATTCGACTTCAGCAACCCGGTCAGGAAACATGTGGCCGGGATTATTGTTTGGAATACGAAATAAAGACTAGCGCCGGCGCCACGCGGACATATGTTCGGTAGCTCACATTTCCCGTGCCGTCATCGTTTGCATCATTCAGAGAAGATCGCAATCGTTCGCAGCGAGAAAATGAGCGCTTCGCTGGGGCGGATTGCAATCATCCATAAACCCCGAGGGGATACTGTGGCAATGACGCGCTAGAAGTTGGAGAGCGAGACGTTTGCTTGCCTTAGGCCACGGTCTTGGCTTGCTGAAGGTCTTTTCTATCGACGATAGGCTAGTGACAGGGAGGCCTGAGCATGGAATCGCGATCGGGTCCTGCTGTTCTAAATATCAATCAAGCGAACTTACTCTGTATCTTTTGGCGCCAATTGTTTTGTATACAATGGCAAACGGGAATTCGATCAATATGGCATCTATGACGGATTCGTTGTTGCAATAAATTTCTTCGGGTCCAATGATTCGGATGGTATCGACAATAGATTGATAGTCGCCATTGAATTCCAGTTGATGATCCACAATCCATTCATGTTTCAGTATCAATGGATTAACAGAATCGTCGATGGCCAATATTGTTTTATAACGTTGGTCATCTCTTAACGCCTCTTGCGCCTTCGCGAAATCATCGAGACACTGACGGCCTGTGACATACCTCTCCCAAGGCAATATTGCATGGACTGAAGAGCAATCTTTGCAGTAGTCTGCTTTCGTTCTGCTATTTTCGTGGTGCACCAACGTCAACACCCTGATCGAAGATTCGTCCTTGATCAAAGAGAGCAAATAACCGTAGCAGTTGGCGAGCGTGTATCCAACGCCGGCAACGTCGTCTACGAGCAAGATTCTCTTGCCTTCCTTGATGCAGGCGTCGAGAAGGGCAAACACATCCCCGTTTTTGATTTCAGCCCTTGCTTTCTCGCGATCGTAGTGCACGAAGTCCACGGGAATGCCAAGCATCTGGGAAAGCATCAAGGCCGGTATGCCGCCGCCGCGCAAGATGCCTAGCACCAAGCCTATGTTCTCCTGAACCAGTTGCTCTCTTTTAGACAGGCAAAAGGTCTCTATGTCGTCGTAGCCATAAAAGTAGACGGGAAGTCTGGATAATTCTGTGTTCACCTATCTTTGCTCCGTTCACCTACAGCGATATCGGCAACGCAAGATGTCGCGCGTACATCAGATCGCGATGTTCAAGCAAAATGGGATCCAACGCCGCATCGGTCTCTGGGTCCTGCGTTTCGAAAGCGGTCCTCACGCTCGCGTCCATCGGACACAAGTCATGCGGTAGCGGGCGGAAGAGCCCGACAACGCTGGCACTGTACACATCGACCGCTGTCACTGTATGGCCAATGTAATACGGCGAGCCTGCCTCCCGCTGCGCCTTAAGACGCGCGCTCAGCATCCCCAGCAGCGCCTTCACGCGCTCGGCCGCAGCGGCACCGGTCTCCCGGCTGTACCCATATTTCTTGCCCAGATATTTCGCGACCCGATCGGGGAATCCACCGCTATTCTGCAAACCCGCATGAATCAGCTGCAAGCGGCGAGACCATCCCAACCCGCTCTCACCACACAGTTCATGCGCAAGGCCGAAAGCCAGCGCACGCTCGGCGGGGTCATCCGGGAGCAACGAAGGTGACGGGACCAACCGCTCCGCGAGCAGAAGAATATCTGCCCAACCGCGGCGCGGTCGCTCCTGCCCGACCATGAGCACGGGCGCGCTCAGTTCCCCGGTCCACTGCTTTAGTGTCTCGCTGTCGTAGGCGAGTCGCACGGCAGCCCACTCGATACCCTTGATATGCAGGATGCCCTTGGCCGCTTCGCTCCAGGGGCTCGGCACGCCACCGACCACGACCATGCGTAAGCCATCTCGTTGGACTGCTGTTTCGACATCGATATATTCGAACGGCATTGATCTGCTCCCCCAGGGCTAAGTCCAGGTCGATTCCTGGGCTACTGTGCGCGAACGCATCACTCACTGTACGCTATGGAGCCGTCGTTCGAGCGACAGTGGCGGTGGTGACGCGAACGGCCGCTCATGGTCCGCACCCGGGCGGATACCCCGGTTTGAACGTCACGCCGAAAGCGTTATTGCGCGTGCGGCCCGCTGCCTTGCTTGAGCGTCGGATCGAGCAACGAATCCTTTACGTTAAGCGAAGACGCTTGCCCGAGATTTGCGTAGTCTTTTTTGAGCCACACGTCCGCCACTTCGCGTCCGCGCTCGAACAGCGTTTTGAGCAACGGCCAGGACGTACTGCTCTTGGAGACGAAGCCGAACTTCGCGAGAAAGTCGTCGTCGCGAATCAGGTGAAACCGGACGGTCTTGAAGCGGCTTTTGCTCGCTGCCTTCTCGTCAACCGAGTCGAGCACGCGGTTGACCGCTTCGATCGCGTTGATCTCCAGTACGACGGAAGCGTTGAAACCGATTTCGTTGAGCCGTTCCAGAATGCCGCGAGCGTTTTTCGGTGGCATGTCGTGGCGCACGAACGGATTCACGAGGATCAGGATCAGGTCCTGTGCGTGGGCGATCAGCGGCGCCAAGGGCGGATTGCCCAGATAGCCGCCATCCCAGTACGGCACGCCGTTGACCTCCACGGTGCGGAATTCGCTCGGCAGGCACGCGGAGGCGCGCAGCACCTCGACGGAAATTTCGGGTTGCGTGAAGATGGCGCGCTCGTTGGTTCGTACATTGGTTGCGCAAATGAAAAGCTGCGGGGCGCCGCTCTTCGTGTTGAGCGTAGCGAGATCCGTTTCTGAAACTGTGGAGCGGATCAACGGGCCGAGCGGATCGCGATAAAAGGGATTGTCATAAGGCGAGGCGACGAGTCCCACGACCTCCGTCAAAATGGCGCCGGGACTCCAGTCGATATTCCAGCCGCCGAACGGTCCAGGCTCGGAAAAGCCGAAGAGTGCGTTGCCGGCCAGCGTCCCGGCGCGCGACACCGCTTCCCAAAAGGCGCGAAGCATCTCGCGGGCTTTCGTTGCGCCGCCGTTGGCGAGGCCCGCTGCGCAGAGCGCCGCGTTGATTCCGCCCGCGCTCGCGCCGCTGATCGCCTCGATATTGAATGGCGTTCCCTGCGAAGTCGATTCGAGCAATCGATCGAGCACGCCCCACGTGAAGGCGCCGTGCGAGCCTCCGCCCTGCAGGGCGAGCGCGACTTTGGGGCCGGACTGTTGCACGCCGCTTGGGGATTCCTCAATCGCCATGGCTCCTCTCTCGTCGTCATCGCGTTGCTGGCAATCGTACGCGCGAGAGGCAATGCGCGTGCTGTGGATGGCGCGTCAGGCGCCGATGAGGCCGGGCGGCGCGACCTTCAGCGCATACGTCATCAGGGCCATCGCCCCTTGTTCAGCAGCGGGATGTGCCGGAATGCGCACGTCGAGCGCCAGCGTCGCCAGTCCGTGAACCAGCCCCCAGCAGGCGAGCGCGCCCGCCTCGACCCAATGCGGCGCCAGTTCCGCCACGCGTCGCGTCATCAGCCTGTAAGCCCCCCGGCAGTCCTCGTGCGGCAGCGCGAGTCCTGCGCCATCGGCGAACATCAGCCGGAACAGCGCAGGATGCGCGCGGGCGAAGCCAACGTAGGCCAGGCCCTGCGCGGTGAGCGCTTCGCACGCGTCGTCCGCCTGATCCGCGCGCGCGGCGTCCGCCTCCAGCATGGCAAAGCCCTTGAGCGCGACGGCGCCCATCAGCGCGGCCTTGTCCTCGAAATGGCGGTACGGCGCCATCGCCGAAACACCGGCTGCCCGCGCAACCGCCCGCAGGCTGACGTCGCTTTCGCCTTGTTCGAGCAAGGTCAGCGCGCAGTCGACCAGGCGGTCACGAAGGGACAATATCGAATCACTCATCGCTGTTTACGCTGTATTCATTCGAGCCTATGCTTACAGCGTAAGCAGCCGGGAGCCACCATGCAAGCCTCCGTCACCCGTAGGTCCGTCGACCTCAGCGCCTATCCGGATCTCGTGGTCATCATCCTCGGCTTTCGCGTGCGCAGGCTGCGGGGCATCGCCACCTTATTCGGCATCGGCAAAGGCTTGCGGCAAATCGAACTGAACCCGCCTGGCGGATTGCTCTCGAGCGAGCAGTTCCTGTTCGCCCTCAATCATGTGGGTATCCGCCAGTATTGGCGTGACCTCGAAAGTCTTGAGGCTTTTACGCGCAGCGCGCCGCATTCGCGCTGGTGGGGCGAGTTCCTGCGCGACAGCGGCGGCGCGGGCTTCTGGCATGAGAGTTACAGCCGGCAGGGGATGGAGGCGGTTTATATCGACATGCCTGGCCCCGTGGGCTTCGACCGGTTCGCGCCGGCGCGCGAACCGACTGGACCTTTCATGAGCGCGCGCAAGCGAATGGCGGCGGACTAGACCCCTGCCGGTTCAATTGGCGCGTAGACGTGCGCAAGCGCCATCCGGTGCGCCATGGTTATCAAACACCTCAATATCCTCGTGCAGAATGCGCCGGATTTCAAAAATCGCCTCAGGGGTTTCCTGAACGCTATGTCCAGAAACGATCACCTTTTCGGAGAGCGCGCCGTCGAGGTGCGCGCTACGGTAGGGGACGACCCCATCGTCGGAATCCTCGAGCGGGCCTGTCTCACGGCGCCTCGCAATAATCGAGTGAAAGCACACATTCGGGCTGATCGGCAGTCGTGAAGTCGACTGAATGATTGGATTTGTCTCCCGCAACTGCTCAATGCTGTTGGGAATCGGGATGGTCTTTCCCGCCCTCTGGGTGCTATCCGCGTTGGTCGCGGTCTGCAGCATCTCGTCGAACTCCTTTAACAGCGCAAGTGGCAAGCGCACCAGGTTTGCGACCCATCGGGAAAGGCGGTTGCTCGCGAACGGCGTGCCGCGGTGTGGCGCGGCGATGAAGATTGCGCGCTCGACCTGTGTCATCGGCGTAAAGCGCAGCAGGCGATTGAGCCGCTCATCGTCGCGAACGATGTCGATTCCTTCGGGCAGGTAGTTGTCCTTGACGGTTACCCATAGCACATCGTCGGAAGATGACACGAGCAGTCGGGCGAGCACGCCGCCCATGCTGTGCCCAATCAGTACCATGCCGTTCGAAGCGGGCAGCGTGCCTGCGGGATCGAAATGCGCGAGCGTCAGTTGCACCGCCTGGCGTATTCTCGCGAGGTTCACGAGAATGGGCACGTTAGTCGGGTAGTAGACCTGCCAGACCTGGAAATGCTCGCGAAGCATTTCGTCGCCCTGAATGTCGTTGGCGACGTTGACCCATGCCTCGGGACTGCTGGCCAATCCGTGCAGCATCAGAACAATGCGCCGGTCCGGGTCGAAGGGTTGCATCATGTAAATACGTGGACGATCGATTCCCCTCGTGCGGCCGAGCAGCGAACGCAAGGACTGCCTGGCAAAACCGGAGCGGGCAAGCCAGATGCCGTAGCCCGCGCTGAAGTTGGCCGCGAGCGGCACGGTCTGGCCATTCAGCTCTACGCGCTCTACGCGATACGGATCGTAGGCGGAGAAGATCACGTTGTGCGAATCGAGCACTTGCTCGAGCGTGCCCTCGCCAAACGCCATCAGTGCGGTGACGTTCGGCGAAGGCATTTCATTGAACGGAAGCGAGCCGGGTCCGAACCAGATGGTGGCGGCTGCGTTCGAATTCGCATTGCCTTCGGCGGGTGTCGCGCTGCTTGTCGTGCCGCTTGTCGCGCTGTTTTCCGCGCTGTTCTCCGTTTCGCTGGCTGGGTCGGGCGCGGCGGCTTGCGTGACCGCAACCAGTTCCGCGCCGAGACCGTCGCGGCGATAGGTATTGCGCAGTCCCGCGAATGACAGCCCCGCGGCCGGAATGACTTCGCTGAGTTCGCGTACGCCCTCGGGCAGCCGGACTTCTCTCAGGTCGATATGAATGGTCCAGCCGGCTATCGACTGCTTTTCCGGATCGCGGTCGCTGTTCGTTTCATGCGCGCCGCGCAAGAACAGCGCGGCGGCAAGCTCCTGGACCGCATAGTTGTAGTAGTCGCGAACCTGTGTCTGGCGATCCTCGAATGCCCGTTCGCCAGCCGTGCGTTGACCGAAGAACAGAAAGGCGTACGCGTATCGCGCTGTCTTGAGCCACGAATCGAATTGAGCGTCGCTCCAGGGGGTGCCGGCGGGCGGCATTTGCGCAAGCGCCATCTGGAGCGATAACTCGGCGAGGCTGGCGAGGCGCTGGTCGGTATTGAGTCCGCCGACGCTTGCGATCGTGTCGATACACGCTTGCGGCGCGCTCTGGCACGAACCTTCGTCCAGGGCCGCAACGCGCAACGTGGCCTGTGTCGCCGCGCTCAGCTGGCCGGTCGAGAGAATATCTCCGCGACGCATGGCAAAGTACTGCTGCGGGCCGAGCGAGTTCACCCGCACCATCGCGCAGCCGGATAGCAGCACGGCGACGAAAAGGGCCAACACACGGGTCAACACACGGGCCACTACATCGGCCGACACCGGGCAACGCGACATGTGTGATGAGTAAGGGCGCGTCATGAAGGATCCAGGCCATTCGCGCGGGCGCGCAAGCGTGCGGCGAAATGGGGGACGGCGCAGCGCTGCGGCCAGCAGACGGATATATACCAGCCTGATCTGGATTGCGTGCGCACGGTGATCCGCGGCGCAAAGGTATGCGCTCGCCGGGGTTGACTGGCGCCGCTGGCATAAACAGACTCTAGTCACCATCGATCCACACGGGAGCGAACTTGGCCAACCCGGATCTTGTTGAAAGCGAGCCGAAGGGCGCGCACGTCGTCGCTGCGCAGGCGAGCCCGTGCGACGAGCTCGTTATCCGCACGCAGCCCACCACAATCGACCGTCCGTGCCGGCGCAAGCGTCTCGCGCTCGCTGCGACGATTCTGGGATCGAGCATGGCGTTCATCGACGGCTCCGTCGTCAATGTCGCGCTGCCTTCCATTCAGAGCGAACTCGGTGCGAGCGTCGCGGCGATGCAATGGGTCGTCAACGCGTATCTCCTCTTTCTCGGTTCCCTCGTGCTGGTCGGCGGGTCGATGGGGGACAAGCTTGGCCGCCGCACGGTGTTTATCGCGGGCATCGCGCTTTTCACGCTGGCGTCGGCCGCTTGCGGCCTGGCGCCGAATGCGGCTGCACTGATCGCCGCGCGCGCGGTGCAAGGTATCGGCGCGGCACTGCTCGTACCCAGCAGTCTCGCGATCATTGGCGCCGTGTTCGACGACGAAGCGCGCGGACGGGCAATCGGCACCTGGGCGGGCTTTGGCGCGATCACCTCGGCGGTGGGACCCGTGGCGGGCGGCTGGCTCGTCGATGCGTTTTCGTGGCGCGCGATCTTTTTCCTGAACGTCCCGCTTGCCGCGATAACGATCGCGTTCGCCATTTCGTCGGTGCCCAACAGCCACAGGCCCGATGCGCCCGGGCAGCTCGACTGGCCCGGCTCGCTGGCCGCGGCAGGGGGACTCGCCGCGCTCACGTTCGGCCTGACTCAGGCCTCCGCGCGAGGCTTTCAGCATCCGCTCGTATTGGGCGCGATTGGTGTCGGCGTAGTCGTGCTCGCCGCATTCGTGATGATCGAAGCACGCAGCGCCAGCCCCATGATGCCGCTCGATGTGTTCCGCTCGCGCGATTTCACCGGCGCGAATCTCGTCACGCTGCTGCTTTACTTCGGGCTCGGCGGCGCATTCTTCTTCCTGCCGTTCACGCTGATCCGCGCGCATGGCTACACGGCGACCGAAGCGGGCGCGGCGCTACTGCCGGTGCCTGTCATTATCGGTTTGCTATCGCGCTTCACCGGCGGATTGACGAGCCGCTTCGGCTCACGCGCGTTGCTGAGCGTTGGGCCGTGCGTTGCCGGAATCGGGTTCACGCTATTGGCATTGCCGTTCGTGCGCGGCGGTTATTGGACCGGATTCTTCCCTGCGCTCGCGGTGCTTGGGCTCGGGATGACGATCACCGTCGCGCCGCTCACCACGACCGTGATGGGCTCGGTGTCGAGCGAGCGCACGGGCGTCGCCTCCGGTATCAACAATGCCGTTGCGCGCGTGGCGAGCCTGCTGGCGGTTGCGGTGCTTGGCATCGTGTTCGTGTGGTCGCATCACGCAGCGCTAGCGGCGCGCCTCGACGCGCTGCACATCCCGCAGAACGCGCGCGAGACGGGACAGTTGCTGGAGCCTGACGAGCGAGGTGCAATGACATCGGGCGACGCCCATGGGCAGAACGAGATGTTGATGGCACGCGCGCAAGCGGACGCCATGATCGACGCGCTGCGTGCAGTCGCCGCTGTGTCCGCCGCGTGTGCGTTTGCTGGAGCCGGGATAGCAGCGGTAGCCATCCAGCCACGGAAACGCACTGCAAACGTTTGTACCTAAAAGATTTCGGAGAATTACACTTCGGCGCGAAAAAATGAAAGCAACCGAATTCATGTTTCGTACTCGGGGAAACCGAAACGAACAACTGCGCCGTTAAATTTGCGTGCCCCTTTTTACGCGCAAACGTTTTCGCATTTTATTTGTCGCGCAGGCGTGACAAATTGAGCGATGCAGGCAAATTAAAAAATAAACACGGCGAAAATAATACGTATAATCCGCCGCGCGCGTCAGTCGATCCGACGTTCTTCCAGAGTCACCTGCAAGGATTGCCTGCGCTTCACGCCGGTCACCGCCCGAATGGTGACCAGGTCGCTTCTGCAAGTTCTGTTGACCCTATGCGCCTCCTTTCCGGGCGCATGCATATGTGATGAATTCCATGCCAGCACCGCAATGGCGTCCGTTCGTGTCGTTCCTCACGCGAGAGTTGACGCAGAACCTGACGCCCAGGTTTTTGAACCAGCTCATGCGTGCCGCGGGCGGCGAATTCGCCCGTCAATATGGGCTTGCCGAGGCAGGCACCGTGGCCGCGATGCGGGAGGCCATGAATCAGGTTTGGGGCGAGCTGGACTGGGGCCAGGTCGAGATACGGGAGGCTCAGGACTGGCTGGTGCTCACGCACTATCACGCGCCGCTCAAGGCCGTATTCGGCGCGGAGAACGTGGCTTGGGCCGGGGCTTTCCTTGAGGGGGCCTATGAAGCATGGATGCACCAGTTGGGTGCCGATTCGCAGTTGCGAATGACCACGGCAGGTCCTGCGGATGCGTCGGGAACGATGGTTTTCCTGTTTGGTAAGTAAAGATCGGCAGATCGGCAGGTCAGTAAAAAAACACAAAACGTGCTGCGCGCAACATGCGCTTTGGTAGACAGCACAACGAATACTACGGGGTCGGGGCATGAGCAGTGCATCAGACATTGCGAATCTTTTCGAGGTAGTGGACACAAGCCCTTCGCAGTACCAGGAAGTGGAAAGGGCGGAGCAGATGCAAGGTCTGCGTGGGCGGTGGTCAACGCTGAACGTGGCGGAGCCGGACCCCGTTGTGCCCGCGCCAGTGGCGTTGGCGCAGGGCGACGCCGCCGATTCGGCCGATGTTCACGATACGACTGTTTCGTTTCCCGACGCGGTCGAGTCGCAGCCGCCGATTGCGTGCTCCATTCCCGCTGTCGCTTCAGAACCTCCCCCGGTTGAGCAGGCCGCAGCCGAGCAGCCTGTCGTTCAATCCACACCCGAGCCTGTCGTCGCTGTGCAGCAGTCTGCCGCGCTGAGCAGTGTGTTTGCGCGCCTCATGGAACGCAATGAGCCTCGCGGCGACGTCGCGCAACGCGGGGCGCCATGATCCTCAAACGGAAATCGATGCAACCGCGACGACCACCCGCCGGTGCAGGGCAAAGTGACGATGCCGGAGACTGGGACGACAAACTGCTGGAAGCGGGGGCGTCGCTTCTTGCGTCGCGCTGGTCGCGCGTGCTCGTGACGCTGGCCGCCGTGCTGTTGTTCGTGTCGGCCATGACGGTCCACCTGGCGCTGTCGAAGCAGTGGGTGTTCGCCATCCTTTGCATGGGCGTGGCGATCGCGCTGAGCCGCATTCGCGGCCGCGTCCTCACAGTGTCGCTAGTGGCGTTGTCGGTGTTCATGTCGTTGCGCTACCTGTACTGGCGAGTGACGCAGACGCTGTCCTTCACCAACTCGCTGGACAGGACCTTCGGGTATCTGCTGCTGCTGGCCGAAGGCTACGCGGTGCTCATGCTGTTGTGCAGCTACTTCCAGACGCTTTGGCCGCTGCATCGCCGGCCTGCGCCGCTGCCGGCCGATACCTCGGCCTGGCCCACGGTGGACGTGTACATCCCCACCTACAACGAACCGCTCGACGTGGTGCGGCAGTCGGTGCTGGCCGCGACGCTGCTCGACTGGCCGGCCGACAAGTTGCGCGTCTACCTGCTCGACGACGGCCGTCGTGACGAGTTCCGGGCATTCTGCGAGCAGGCAGGCGTGGACTATCTGACGCGTCCCGACAACACGCATGCCAAAGCGGGCAACCTCAACGCAGCGCTGGCGAAGACGAACGGCGAGTACATCGCGGTGTTCGACTGCGATCACGTCACCACGCGCTCGTTTCTGCAGATCTGCATGGGCTGGTTCCTGAAAGATCCGAAGATGGCGATGGTGCAGACGCCGCACGTGTTCTATTCGCCCGATCCGTTCGAGCGCAACCTCGAAACCTACCGGAAGGTCCCCAACGAGGGCGACCTGTTCTATGGCGTGCTGCAAAACGGCAACGATCTCTGGAACGCCGCGTTTTTCTGCGGTTCCTGCGCGGTGCTGCGACGCTCCGCGCTCGAAGATGTGGGCGGTGTGGCGACCGAAAGCGTCACGGAAGACGCGCTGACCGCGCTCAAGATGAGCATGAAGGGCTACAACACGGGCTACCTCGCCATTCCCCAGGCGGCGGGTCTGGCCACCGAGAGCCTGGGCCGGCACATCGGTCAACGGATTCGCTGGGCGCGTGGCATGGCGGAAATCTTCCGCCAGTTCAACCCGCTGTTGATCTCGGGGCTGACGCTGCCGCAGCGGCTGTGCTACCTGAGCGCGATGATGCACTTCTTTTTCGGCTTGCCGCGCATCGTGTTCCTGATCACACCCATGGCCTATCTGTTCTTCGGCGCGCATGTCTTTCATGCGTCGGCGCTGATGGTGCTGGCCTATGTCGTACCGCATCTCGTGATTTCGAGCATCGGCGCTTCGCGCATTCAAGGACGCTTTCGCCATTCGTTCTGGAGCGAGGTCTACGAAACGGTGCTGGCGTGGTACGTGATCGTGCCCGCGCTCCAGGCCGTGCTGTTTCCAGGCAGCAGAGGCTTCAACGTGACGTCCAAGGGCGGCGTGATCCGGCAGTCCTTCCTGGATTGGGCGATGGCGCGGCCCTATATCGGCCTGCTGCTCATCAACCTCGCCGGGTTTGCGGTGGGGGTGGCCGGATTGATCCGTAGCCCCGGCTGGCCCGAGGCGATGAGTATTTTGTTCAACCTGGTCTGGGTGATCTACAACGTCATGAACCTGAGCGCGGCGGCAGGCGTGGCGACCGAGTCGAGACAGCTGCGCCTCACGCCGCGCGTGCAGATCGAGTTGCCGGCCGCCCTCCGTCTGGCCGACGGGCGTCGCGTCGTCTGCCAGACCAGCGACTATTCGCACGGCGGCCTGGGCCTGGTGCTGCCCGAGGACGCGCCGCTGCCGCAGCGCGGCGAGCGCGTCGTGGTCTCGGTGTTTCGCGACGACTACGAAGGCAAGTTCCCAGCCGAGGTCCAGGTGTGCCGCGGCCGTACCGTGGGCGTGAGTTTCCCGGCGCTGACGATCGATCAGGAACGCAACCTGATGCGCGTGACATTCTCGCGCGCCGATAGCTGGATTGCCTCCTGGGGCCGCTATCGTCCCGACCGGCCGTTGCGCAGCCTGATCGAGGTGCTCGGTGTCGGCATGCGGGGGCTGAAGGAGTTGTTCCGCCATCTATTGCTGGGCGGACGCGAGCGTCTCGCACGTTCGGCCGAAACGCAGGCGAGCGAGTTGGGATCGAAGCAATCGTGAGTTACGCCAATTTGTCGCCTTTGCGCGCTCTTGCGCGCACGCGCCGGTTGGCGCCGCTGTGGGGTTCAGTGCTCGCCGTGCTCGCACTCGGCGCCAACGTTGCGCTGGCCGCGAGTGTGCCCATCGCGCCCATCGTGCCCGGCGCATCGGCGCCGACGTTCGCCTCGCAGGCCGTTACGGCTGAGGAGCCGGCATCCGCTGCCGCAGCGCAAGCCACTACCGACTCTGCCGACACCTATACCTACCGCATCCCGCTACTGCGGCAAAACGCTGCGCAGGGGCTGACCTTGCTCGGCGAGGACGCCTATGGCGGCATGGACTTCGGTTTGCGCCGCGACGAGCGCGTGGTCAGCGCACGGCTCGTACTCGACTACCGCTATTCGCCCACGTTGGTCCCCACGCTCTCGCACCTCAATGTGCTTCTCAACAGCGTGGTGGGGGCGACGATTGCGTTGCCCGAGCCTGCGCCGCGCACATCGACGCAAGTGACGGTGGATCTGCCGGTGTCGCTGCTCACCGAGTTCAACCATCTCAACCTCGAGTTGATTGCTCACAGCAAGGCCAGCGATCAGGGTAATGATCCACTGAGTCCCGACCTGTGGCTGAAGGCCAGCCCGCAGAGCGCGCTCGAACTGACCGTGGCGCCGGCAGCGCTCTCTAGCGACCTGTCGCAACTGCCCGCACCGTTCTTCGACGCGCGCGATGTGCGCAGGGTGAACCTGCCCATCGTGCTGCCGCGCACGCCGGGAACTGGGCGCCTCGAATCCGCGGGGATTGTCGCCTCGTGGCTGGGCGCGCAGGCGGGTTATCGCGGCTCGCACTTTTCCGCAAATCTCGGCGCGCTGCCCGCGCATGGACATGCCGTCGTGCTGGCGTTGCGCGACGAGCTGCCGGGCCTGGGCTTTGCCCCGCCCGCGATGGACGGCCCGATCGGTCCGACGCTGGCGATCGTGTCCAACCCCAACGACCCTAAGGGCAAGTTGCTCCTGGTCACGGGCCGCGACGAGCCGCAACTGCGCACGGCGGCGATGGCGCTGGTGCTGGGCGCGAAGACGCTTGCCGGCGCTCAGGTCCGCATCGACGGCCCGGTTGCCGTGGCGCCGCGCAAGCCTTTCGACGCACCGAACTGGCTGCCGGGCGACCGCCCGGTGGAGCTGCGCGAGCTGCTGTCAGCGGACCGGTTCACGATCCAGGGTTTCCGGCCCGGCGCGATCAATGTTGATCTGCGCCTGCCGCCGGGCCTGTTCGGTTTCAACAACGCCGGCGCGGTGCTGAATCTGCGTTATCGGTATACAGCGCGCCCGGAGTCCCGGCATTCGGAGCTGCACGTGCTGGCGGGCAACACGCCGATAGCGGCCTTGCCGCTGCCCGGTGACGCGTCGGACGGCCATGCCGTGATTCGTATTCCTACGTATCTGCTGCCGCCGTTGACGACGCTGCAATTCGACTATCACTACGAGGCCGTCAAGACAAAGGAGCATTGGCAGGATGTGCCTGGCGGCCCGCTGCTGAGCGCCATCGATCCGACTTCGACGATCGACATTTCGCAGTTGTCGCGTTATACGGCCATGCCGGATCTGGGCGCTTTCGCCAACGCGGGCTTTCCGTTCACGCGCCTGTCCGACCTGTCCGAAACCGCTGTGATCCTGCCCACAGAGCCGGCCGCGGACGACTATTCCGCGTATCTGACGCTGATGGCCAGCATGGGCCAGGCCACCGGTTATCCGGTGCTGGGCGTGACGGTGGGTTATCCGGCTCAGGTCGAGACTCAGGTCGAAACGCTGCGTCACAAGGACCTGCTCGTGCTGGCTTCGGGCGAGAACCAGCCCTTGTTGAAAGCCTGGCGCGATGATCTGCCACGTGGCTTCTTCGGTCCGGTCACATCGTCGGGCAACGGGCTCGCCGGGTGGTGGGACAAGCTGACCGGTGGCCACGCACAAGCGCAGCGCGACGCGGACATCGCCGCGCTATATCGCAGCGATGACCATGACGGCATGGTGGCCGGACTCGAATCGCCGCTGGCGCGTGGCCGCAGCGTGGTGGTGGTGGCGGGCAATACGCCGGGCGGCCTCTCGGTAGCCGTGGACGCGCTGCAAGCCAGCGCGTATCGCATCGACAACCCGATCGGCGGCAGCCTCATGGTCGTGCACGACGGCATCCTCACGACACTGAACAAGGAGCAGAGCTATTTCATCGGCTCCTTGCCGCTGCGGCTCTCGGTCGAGTGGTTCTTCGCGAACCATATCGTGCTGCTGCTCGCGGCGACGCTGCTCAGCGTCGTGCTCATCGGTCTGCTCGGCGGCGTGCTCCTGCATCGGCGCGCCCTGAACCGCCTGGACCTGGACATTCCCCAGACATCGCAACGTGAAGAAGGACGACGAGGTTCTCATGCTTAAAAGACGGCCTGACTTTTCCCGGGCGCGCCTCGCGCGTTGCATGATCGCGCAGCCGGCGCTGCTGCTCGGGTGTGCCTGTGTCTCGGCATCGGTGGCCCAGGCCGCGCAACCCGTCGCGGGCAACGCGAGTATCGCGAACCTCGTGGTCAATCATGCGGCGGCGCAGCCTGCTCCCGCCACGGCCGCTCCGTCCGCCGGAGCGCCGACTTCGACCGTGACCTATACGTTGCAGCAACTGGGCGCGCAATACGCGCTCAACCTGCGCGGCGTCGATGGCAGCAATACCGTGCCGGTCGGCGTGCGCGACGACCAGGTCGTGAGCGGCGCGCGCCTGAATCTGCGCTTTGCCTATTCGCCGGCGCTGTTGCCCGATCTTTCACACATCAACGTGCTGGTCAACGACCAGGTGGCCGCCTCCATCGCGGTGCCGAAGGACACGGCAGGCGCGAGCCTGCAGCGCACGATCGCGCTGCCGCCGTACCTGTTTACTTCGAGCAGCAAGTTGCGTCTGCAACTGATCGGCCACTACACCACGCAGTGCGAAGACCCGTTGCATTCGAGCCTGTGGGCGAACATCAGCAACGAGAGCACGCTGAGCATCGACACGCAGCCGCTGCCGCAGTCCAACGATCTGGCGCGCCTGCCGAAGCCGTTCTTCGACGGCCAGGATATCCGCCGGCTGGACCTGCCGGTCGTATTCGCCGGCAATCCCGATGCGGCCGCGCTGGAGGCGGCCGGCGCCGTGTCGTCGTGGTTCGGCGCATTGGCGAGCTACCGCGGCGCGGACTTCCCGGTGTCGATCTCCACCGCGCCCGCGCAGGGCAACGCGGTCGTGATCGTCGAAGGCACGGAACAGGCCACGCTCGCCGGTGCGCCGCTGCAAGGCCCGACGCTCGCCATCGTCAGCAACCCGAACGATCCCAACGGCAAGCTGCTGCTCGTCATGGGCCGTGACGGCAAGGAACTCAAGCAGGCGGCCGATGCGCTGGTCACGGGTAGCCAGACGCTCTCGGGCCCGAGCGCGCTCATCACGCATTTCGCCGATCTCGCGCCGCGCAAGCCTTACGACGCCCCGCGCTGGCTGCGCACCGATCGTGCTGTGTCGTTTGGTGAACTGATCGACACCAAACAGTTGAGCGTGTCGGGCTACAGTCCCGACCTTATCCGCGTCAATACGCGCGTGCCGCCCGACCTGTTCGGCTGGCATGCGCCCAACGTGCCGATCGACCTGCATTACCGCTACACGCCGCAGCCGTATATGGTCAATTCGTCGCTGTTGTTCAGCGTCAGCGACCAGTTCATGAAGTCGATTCCGCTGTTGCCGCTCGAGCGTCTTGAGGGCGGCGACAAGCTGCGCGCCGAAGTGCTGCCCGACAGCAGCCTGCCGCGTCAGGCGAAACTGGAAGTGCCGCTTCAGACACTCCAGCAGCCGAACGCTCAGCTGCAGTTCCGCTACATGTACGACTACGTCAAGCAGGGCGAGTGCCGCGACATCATCATCGACAACGTGCGCGGCGCGATCGATCCCGTCTCGACGATCGATCTGTCGGGGTATCCGCACTACATCGCGATGCCGAATCTGGCCGCGTTCGCCGAGGCGGGTTTCCCGTTTACGCGCATGGCCGACCTGTCCGGCACGGACGTCGTGCTGGGCGCCAATGCGGGCGTGCAGGAATACAGCACCTATCTGGCCGTGATGGGCCGCATGGGCGATTCGACCGGCTATCCGGCGCGCGGCGTCACCGTGCTGCGCGGGCAGCGTATCGACGCCATGCCGCCGGCCAAGGATCTGCTCGTGATCGCCTCCGGCGCCGATCAGGCCTGGCTCAAGGACTGGGCGCCATACATGCCCGCCGCCTATGACCGCGGCGCGCAGTTCTCGCTCTCCGATCTGCCGGGCCGCGTGCGCGGCTGGTTCCATGCCAACCCGCGCCTGGACGCCGCGCCGGGCCGCTTGTCGGTGGCCTGGACGGGGCCGGGCGTGAGCGCCGTACTGGCGGGTTTCGAGTCGCCGAAGGAGGCGGGCCGCAGCGTGGTGATGCTGGTCAGCAATCAGCCCGAAGGCCTGAAGGATGCGGTCTCGGCGCTGCTGGGCGTGCCGGGCTACGACCGGCAGCCCATCCAGGGCAGCCTCGTGTCCATTCGCGGCCAGGAAATCGATTCGCTCGCGGGCGAGCACACCTATTACGTCGGGCATCTGGGTCTCTGGCGCGGCCTCGACTGGTGGCTGGCGTCGTTCGGCCTGTCGCTCGAGGCGGTGCTCAAGGCGCTGGGCGCAGTCGCGCTCGTAGCGGGCGCAGCGGGCCTCTTTGTCTTCTTGCGGCGCCGTCAGGCCCGGCGCGACGCCGAAGCCCGCGCGCGGCTGCAGGTCGAGCAGCACGTGCAATCTTGATCAGGGATCGTTCATGTTAGTCAGCCGCAGCCAGGCCTGCATTCTGGGTTTTTTGCTCACCTCGGTCAGCCACACCGTGTGGGCACAGGACGCCACTTCCAGAATGCTACTGGAGCAGGGCCGCTATTGGCAGTCGCACGACAAGCCCGATCTGGCCGCACAGGCGTGGTCGAAACTGCTGATGGCCGATCCTAAGCAGCCCGAAGGACTCTACGGCATGGGTTTGATTGCCGTCGGCAAGCGGCAGTTTTCGGTGGCCAACGATTACCTCGTCAAGCTGCGTGCGGCCGCGCCCGACAGCCGCCTCGTGCCCTTGCTCGAACAGGACTTGCGCCTGGCGGTCGAGCCGGCGAGGTCCACGCTCGCCAAGGCGCGCCTGATGGCGCAGGACGCCGTCAACCAGAACGACCCGAAAGCGCTGTCGGCCGCTATCGCACTCTACGACAAGGCGTTGGGCGGCAAGGTGCCGCAAGGCACCGTGGCGCGCGAGTACTACTACTATCTGGGTTATACGGAGGGCGGCATCGATGCGGCCGTTCAGGGCCTCACGCGCCTGAGCGCCGAGATGCCCAACGACCCCTACGTCCTGTTGTGGCTGGCGCTGCATCAGGTGCGCGACGAACGCGATCGCGCAGCGGGCGTCGCGTTGCTGGAAAAGCTGGCGGCGCGTCCCGATATCGGCGGCGCCGCGACTGACGTCTGGCGCTCCGTGCTGACCTGGGTGACGCCTACACCGCAAAACCGCGGGTGGTACGAAGACTATCTGAAGCTGCATCCCGACGACGACGAAATCCGTCATCAGATGCTCTCGTCGCGCCCGTCAGGCTCGCCCGGCGCCACTGCCGCGCCGGTCATGGACCCGCGCCTGACGCGCGGTTTCGCCGCGTTCAAGGCGGGCGACATCACCACGGCCGAGCAATCTTTCACCGCGGTGCTGCGCGACAAACCCGACGACACCAACGCACTGGGCGGCCTGGGTCTGGTGCGCATGCAGCAGGGCGATCTGGGGCAGGCGCAGTCGCTGCTATCGCGTGCAGTGGCGCGCCGCGGTGCGGCGGCGAACTGGAGCAAGGCGCTCAATTCCGCGCGCTACTGGCAACTGGTCAATCAGGCCGAAAGCGCACAGAGCGCGGGCGACTACGCCAGCGCGCGGCGCGAACTCGACCAGGCGCTGCGGCTCGATCCCGTCGAGCCGGGTGGGCGCAACGCGTCGGCGCGCCTGTATGCGGCGCAGGGCGATCTGGGCCGTGCCGAAAAGGCTTATCGGGACGTGCTGGTAAGTATGCCGAACAATGCCGAGGCGGTCAGCGGGCTCATCGATATCCTCGCCCAGACGGGCCGCGCCGACGAAGCGCAGAAGTGGGTCGACGGCATGTCGCCCGAGCAGCAGGCCGGCATCGGCGGACTGGAGCGCCTGCGAGCCGCCGTCGCTTCGGGCCGTGCGGACGCCGCCGAACAGCGCGGCGATGTGGACGCGGCGCGCCGCATCCTCGTGGACGCGCAGCGCGCCGATTCCGGCAATCCGTGGCTGCGTCTGGCACTGGCGCGCTATGAGTTGCAGCAGGGCCATGCCGACACCGCGCGGGAACTCGTCGACGGTCTGCTTGCCTCGAACCCCGACAATCCCGACGCGCTTTACGCCAGCGCGCTGCTGGCGATGCAGATGAGCGACTGGACGCGTGCGCAGGACACGATGGCGCGCATCCCTGCCGCCGCGCGCACGCCGAACATGGTGGCCACGGCGCAGCAGATCGATTTCCAGGCCGTGGCGGCGCAAGCCTCGCAACTGGCGCGCGACGGCAATCTGGACGACGCGCGCAACATGCTGGCGCGGCTCGAACCGGCGGCGGGCAAGGACCCGGTGAGGGTGAGCGCGCTGGCCTCGGCCTATGTCGATGCGGGGAATCTGCCGCGCGCGATGGGCCTGATGCACGGGCTGATGCCCAACGGCCTGAAGGGCAGCGGCCCCGATGTGCAACTGGCCTATGCGACCTTGCTGCTCAAGACCGGCCAGAACATCCAGGCCCAGGTCGCGATGCGCGAAATGCAGACCGAAAGTCTGACTGCGGACCAGCGCCGTCAACTGGACGACTTGAACTACCTCTACGCTGTGCGCCTCGCCGACCAGCAACGCCAGCAAGGCGACCTGGCGCAGGCCTACGACACGTTGGCGCCGATCCTCGCGAAGCGGCCCAACGACAGCCTGGCGACGGCCGCGCTCGCGCGCATGTATGCCGCCGACAGCCAGTACGAGCAAGCACTCGCGCTCTATCAGAAAGCGCTCGCCAATGATCCCGACAATCCGGGCCTGCAATTGGGCGTAGCGATGGCGGCGGTGCAGGCCGGCAAGAACGGCGTCGCGGATACGGCGTTGAAACAGGCTGTCGCGAAGGCGCCGGACGATCCCGACGTGCTGGCGGGCGCCGCACGCATTTACGTGATGCAGGGCAAGACCCGCGAGGCGCAGGCGCTGCTGGAAACGGCCATTGCCGCGAAGGAAAAGCGCCTGGGCGTGCAGGCGCAGGACGGCCATGTGCCGGGCAACCCCTTTGTCCACGACGACGATACGCATCGTCGCGCAGCGCGGCAGACGCGCCAGGCGAGCGCGAATGCTGTTGCCACGCAGGGTACGGCCGCCGTCGCGACCGACGGTGCCGATGCCAACATCGCGAGCGCTTCGGCGAGTTCCGCATCGACCATGACAGCGTCGTCCTCGACGGGATCCACCACGGCGCTCGCGCGCTCGCCGTCCCGGGCGGCCACATTGCCGACGGTGGCGGGCACGCCGATCGGCGCGCAGGCGCCGCAGGACGCGGCGGCCGCGAGCGCGCCTCAGGACGGCTCCATCTCGCTCGACGACATGCGCAGCGAACTCGACGACATCCGTTCGCAGCGCTCACCGGAAATCCGCGGTGGCCTGTTCGTCACGTCGAACAACAGCACGGGTGGCACATCGCAGTTGACGGGCGTGCAAGCGCCCACGGAAGTCCTGCTTCCGGTCGGCAACGGCAAGCTCTCGCTGCGCGCGACGCCAGTCGAGCTCGATAACGGCACGCTCGGCACCTCTGCCTACAGCAGCAGCCAGTTCGGCGGCGGCCCAGAGGCGGCCCTGGCACAGGCAGACGGCAAGGTTGCCGCGCCCGCTTCGCAGACCGCGCGTGGCGTCGGCCTGGGCGTGGGCTATGAGACCCGCAACTGGACAGCTGATATTGGCACGACGCCTTTGGGCTTCCAGTACACCAATGTCGTTGGCGGCGCGACGTTCAAGAGCGCCATCGATGCGGCGCAGGGTGGCTGGTTCAATGCGGGCGTCTCGCGCCGTGCCGTGACCGACAGCATCACGTCGTTCGCAGGCACGAGCGATGCACGCTCGGGCTTGAGCTGGGGCGGCGTTACGGCCACGGGACTGCATGGTGCGATCGGCCTCGACAATCAGGACTACGGTGTCTACGGCTACGGTTCCGTGAAGTATCTGGACGGCCATAACGTCCAGTCCAACGAGGGCGCCGAGGTGGGCGCGGGCGTGTACTGGTACTTGCATCGCACGGCCAACAGCATGCTGACCGCGGGCCTGAACTTGAGCGGCGAGTTCTATCGCCACAACGAAAACAACTTCACCTACGGTAACGGCGGCTATTTCAGCCCACAGCGTTTCTATGCGTTCACGTTGCCGGTCACGTGGGCGCAGCGCTCGGACCACTGGACCTACAAGCTGCAGGGCGCAGCAGGTTTGCAGTACTACCATCAATCCGCCGCGCCGTATTTCCCGACCGACGGCACGTTGCAATCGGCTGCCGTGACGGCGGCATCGTCGCTCGGATTGACCGACGGCGCGATCCATCCCGCGCAGTCGTCGACCGGCATCGGCTACAACCTGCTCGCTACCGCCGAGTACCGCTTTAGCAACCATCTGAGCGCCGGGGCCTCCGTGGGCGCCAACAACTCGTCCAGCTACCGGCAGTGGGTCGCGGGCCTCTACGTGCGCTTTAGCTTCGCGCCGCAGACGAAGGCGCTGGACATGCCGGTCATGCCTTACCAGTCGCAGTACAGCGATCAATAGCGTGATTGTATGGACAGCGAACGTTTTTTCAGTGGTGACGGATTCATGCCTGCTTCAGTACACGCCGGTCCCGGCATCCTCATGACCGGCGCTCGCCATCTGAGCGCGCCGGGCTATCTCTTCGACACACTGCACGGCCAGCGGGTCGCTGCGGCGTGGCGCGCGCGCATGCCTGTGCGCCCGCGTTTGTCGATGTTCCTGGCCTTTTCCTAATTCATATTCGCAATCCGGTCGCGCCGGATCAGGAGTTTCGTGTGGCAGCTACAGCATCCGTTTTGTTGGGACTTTCCGTGCTGGTCATCGGCGAAAGCCATCTGAGCTTGAACAGCCATCTGCGCGAGCCGCTCGTGCAAAGCCTGCAGGCGCAGGGCGCCGCGCACGTGCATGTGGTGGGCGCATGCGGCGCGAGCCCGGCGCGCTGGCTCAAGAGCACGCCCGTCGATTGCGGCGCCGATCAGGTGGACAAGCGTCCGGCCACGGTGCTGGGCAAAGAGGCGCATACGACGCCTATCGCCGACCTGATCCACGCCGACAAACCCGATCTGGTGGTGGTGGTCGAAGGCGACACCATGGGTTCGTACGACAAGCCGGCCTTTCCCAAGGCGTGGGCGTGGCAGGAAGTCACGAGCTTGACCAAGGCCATCGCCGATACGCATACGGCGTGCGTCTGGGTCGGGCCGGGCTGGGGCGGCCACAGCGGGCAATACGCCAAGGGCGATGACCGGGTCAGGGAATTGTCCGCGTTCCTCGCGAACAACGTCGCGCCTTGCACGTATATCGATTCCACAACCTTCGCCAAACCCGGACAGTGGCAGACGCTCGACGGCGAGCACTACACGCAGGTCGGCTATGCCGCGTGGAGCAAGGCTATCGTCAACGCCATGGCGAATGCGCCCTCGGTTCAGGGTCTGAAAAAATGATGAAAAATCGCTTCTCCCGCCTGTTTCTGTCCGGCCTCGCGTTGTCCGCCTGCGGTTTGCCCGTGCAGCGAGCCGCGGCCGCGGATATCCTGTTGTACCCGACCGGGCCCGCGCAGGATTCGTCATTCGTGCGTTTCGTCGATGGTGGTTCACACCCGGTCAATGTGACCGCGGCCGGGTCGAAAGCGCGCCTGTCGCTCGACGCCGCGAACCCGGCCAGCCAGTTCTTTCCGATTGCCGCCGGCAAACCGGTGGCCGGCACGTTGACGACCGGTGGCACGCACCACGATGTGTCGGCGATGGTGCAGCCCGGCGAGTTCGTCAGCATCGTCGCGCTCGATGGGGCGGATAAAGCCGCAGGCTCGCACGCCGTGACGGTGCGCGAAAAACCGGACGATTTCAACGCACTCAAGGCCTCGGTGGGCTTTTACAACCTCGATGCGCGGTGCGCCACGCCCTCGCTGAAAGTGCCGGGCCGCGACATCGTGCTGCTCGATGGCGTGGCCGCGGGGCAGAGCAAGCGTCGCCAGGTCAACCCAGTCGCGCTGTCGGTGCAACTGGCGTGCGGCGGCCAGCCCGTGGGCCAGCCGGTGAGTCTGGGCACGCTCGTGGCGGGACAGCGCTATACGGTGTTCCTCGTGCCGGCCGGAGCACAGTCGCGCATCTTCTTCGCGAACGACGCGGTGAGCCGCTAAAACGCATGGTTTTCGCGTCCCTCGAATTCCTGACGCTGTTTCTGCCGGCCTTCCTCGCGATCTATGTCGTGTCGCCCGCACGCTGGCGCAACGGTGTGCTGCTCTTTTGCAGCTGGTTCTTCTACGCCTGGTGGAGCCCGGTCTTTCTGCTGCTGTTCATTGCGCTGACCTTCTGCGGCTGGCTCGGCGGCGTGGTGATCGACAGGGCGCCGAGCCCGCGGGCACGCGGCGCATGGCTGGCAGTCTTCATCGCCGTGAATGTCGCGATCCTGTGCTGGTACAAGTACGCCAACATCGTCGTCGATAGTCTCGACAATGTGCTGGCGGCAGGCCATGCGGGACCGATTCCCTGGCAGCACGTCGTGTTGCCCATCGGGCTGTCCTTCATCGTGCTGCAGTCCGTCTCGTACCTGATCGACGTGCAGCGCGGCACGGTGCCGGCCGACCGCAGCGTGATCCGCTACGGGGCCTATCAGGGAATGTTCGTACACCTGATCGCCGGGCCGATCATTCGCTATGCCTGGGTCAAGCGCGAGCTGGTGTCGCGCACGGTCGACTGGGACGCTTTCGCGGCCGGCGCGCGGCGGCTCATGGTCGGGATGAGCATGAAAGTGCTGGTGGCCGACACGCTTTCGCCCATCGTCGACGCGGTCTTCGCCATGCACGCGCCGACGTTTGCGGACGCGTGGCTCGGCGGCGGCTTCTACACGCTGCAGTTGTTCTTCGATTTCGCGGGCTATAGCGCCATGGCCATCGGGTTGGGGCAGATGCTGGGCTTTCGCTTTCCCGAGAACTTCGACCATCCGTACCTCGCGAGCAGCATTCAGGACTTCTGGCGTCGCTGGCACCTGTCGCTATCGAGCTGGATTCGCGACTACCTCTACATCCCGCTAGGCGGCAACCGCGACGGCGAATGGCAAACCTGCCGAAACCTGTTGCTGACCATGGCCATCGCGGGCCTGTGGCACGGCGGCGATAGCTGGAACTTCCTGCTGTGGGGTATCGCTCACGGCGTGGCGCTGACGGTGGCACGCCTCTGGCGGCGCGCCGGCATGGCCGCCGTCCCGCTCTGGCTATCGCACGTGCTGACGATCCTCTTCGTCATGCTTGCCTGGACGCTGTTCCGGGCGGTGGGTTTTCGTGCCGCACTCGCCATGTATCGCGGCCAGTTCGGGTTGAACGCAATGGGCTTGAGCGACGCGACGCTCGTACTGCTGCGGCCTGTGCATGCGCTGGCCGCCGCGCTCGGCATCGTCTGCGTGCTGCTGCCGATCTGGCAATCGCGCTGGGACCGGGTGGCCGATACGGCGCAGGGAAGGCTGTGGCAAGCCGTGTGGCCGCTCGCGGGCTTTCTGCTGTCGTTCGGTTTGATCGTCGCGCGGGGCGCGGTGCCTTTCCTTTACTTCCAGTTCTGACGCCATGGACGATCCCAAGCCGCTACCGCAACGACGCGCTACGCGCGCCGGCAAGGTCGTTGCCGTCATCCTGATGGGCTTTCTGTTCGCGGGCCTGTTCTTCAATATCCGGTTCGCCTCGACGACAGCATCGCTGTTGCCTCATGCGCTCACGCGTGCCGGCATGCTGGACGGCACCGTATCGAAAGAACTCGCCAGCCGCATGGCCGATACGCCGATCGCGGCAGACGCCGCAAGCCTGCAGCGCGCGCTGGGTTGGCTGACGCTGGGCGATCTGGGCCCGCGTGTGCGGCAGGGCTGTCCCGGCTGGCTGTTCCTGCGCGACGAACTGAACGTATACGCCGGCGGCGAGCGCCATCTCGCGACGCGCGCCGCGACGGTTGCCGCCGTCCAGCGTGAACTGACGAGTCACGGTATTGCGTTGCTCGTCGCCGTGGTGCCCGACAAGTCGCGCATCGAACCGCAACATCTGTGCGGGCTTTATCGCCCTGCATCGTTGAGTGCGCGTCTGCATGACTGGACATCGCGTCTGGTCGCCGAAGGCGTGCCGGTGGTGGATCTCGGTTCAGCGCTGCGTGGCGTGCCGGGCGACGCGTTCTTTCGGACCGACACACACTGGACCCAGGCCGGCGCGGGCGCTGCGGCGGGGGCGCTCGCGCAGCGCATTCGGGCGATGGGCGAGCCGCTGGATTCAAGCGTTTCGAGCCAGCCCGGCTACCGCGTCGCCGACAAGCCGGCCCAGCGTCGGCCCGGCGATCTCGTGCGGCTGGCCGGCCTCGATGCGTTGCCGGTGTCCTGGCAACCGAGGGCGGAGATCGTGACCGGCCGGGATTACCTTCACGTGGCCCAGGCGGCTTCGTCGGCCGACGATCTGTTCGGCGATGCCGATCTGCCGACTATCGCGGTGATCGGCACATCGTATTCGACGACGTCCGATTTCGTGCCGCAACTGGCGTTGGCGTTAGGGCGGGGCGTCGGGAATTTCGCGCGCGAAGGTGGCAAGTTTGGCGGCTCGGCGCGCGCGTATTTCACAAGCGCGGCGTATGCCCAGACACCGCCCAAACTTGTCGTTTGGGAATTGGACGAACGGGATTTGCAGGCGCCGCTCGAAGCGGAAGATGAGGTCGTCGTGCCGAAATCCGGTGCGGTTCGCACGGTGGCTTCGCGTTGAGGCTGTCGCGCGGATCGACGACCGTAGGTCAGCCGTAAATCCGCGCATTGAAAAGCACAGCGCGATTCAGCGGAGCGCGGACGATCAGGCTTTCAGCAGATCGGTTGCAAAAGAACGCGCATGCGCTACGGCCTCTTGCGCGTCGAGAAATACACCGAGCTGCTCCCAGCGCTCTTCGACCGCGTATGTACCTTTTGTCGCGAGCGCTCGCTGGACGCGCAATTGCGCTGCGTACCTGCCGTCCTCCAAGGGTCGAGCCCTTGCAATGATCTTGTGCGGCGGCCCGGATCTTTCTGGCTGAACCAACTCGACAGGACCGCCGGGTGCGCCGATATCTTTCAACTCGTTCCTGGCCTGGCAGTCCGGGCAGTAGAAGCACCACCCCGCGTCCTCGTGCGTGGATCTGACCTGCCCGCGCGCCAGCACGGCTCGACATTCAACGTTTTCGCAGATGAACGGCATTGCTGTCTCCGAAGTTGTTTGGAGAAAAGCCTAGCACGTCCGTCGTTGGCCAACCATTGGCAATGTTGCCGTGTCCGACGTTAAGGAAAACCCTGAAGCGGGCGCCGACGAAGCGGCGCTAGTCGGCCTGGTCACTTCCAGACCTCAGGCGGCACTCGCGACGCTCCACGTCGCCCGATGCGTGTTCCCGGAGAAGCTGACCTCGGCCCCGAACGGCAGCGCGCAGTCCTGGGTGTAGAAGAAAAACCACGCTCCCTCGCGATCGAAATACGCCCGAAAACAGGGCGAATCGTCACGCACTCCCGGTGCGTCGGAACATCGAAACCAATACGTGAACCCATTCAGGACACCGTGGGCGAGGCGGTGCGAAGGGACGACATCGCGGGCCGGGGATTCGAAGGCAAGAGCGCGGCTTACTCTTCCACCAGGCAGGAGAACGGTCACTTGACCGGCCACGCGATTCTCGCAGGTGCGTTCCGCATGATTCGGAGCCGGATCGATCGCATCGCCACCCGTGCCAGGACACCTAATCAGGGAGCGAACGTGCGCGAGGTGGAAGGACGGCACCGCCCTCGATCCTGGGCGAAAGGGCTTGATGTTGTCCACGCTGCGGCTCCTGTGCAATGGGTTCTGGGGGCAACTGCAAGGATAGGATGTCATCGGCTCGAGGCCTGCGACCTGGCGGCGCACATTGAGGCACCACTCTAGATTTTTGGCAGCGTGGTCTCTTGTCAATCGAATGAAGTTGATACGTCTACAAACATGTCGAGCGTGACTATTGTGCCCTTGGAACCGCGCTTTACTTCGAGTCCCAAGGTTTACTTTGCATGCGAACTATCTATATAATTCGCATGCAAAGTAAATTCAAGGAGAGCACTATGACTGCGGAAATTCACGTCGATCAAGCCGACGGCATTCTGACGATTACGCTTGCCCGACCGGACAAGAAGAATGCATTGACCAATGTGATGTACGGCACGCTGGCAGACATCATTGAGAGCGCGGAGCACGACAGCAATATCCGCGTATTACTGGTGCAGGGCGACGGAGACATGTTTACCGCGGGCAACGACGTGGGCGAATTCGCCGCAATGGCATCGGGAAAGGGGCCGAGTGAGCGACATGTACATCGCTTTTTGCATGCATTGGCGAAGTCGAGCGTGCCCATCATTGCGGCCGTCCAGGGCAAGGCAGTCGGTATCGGCACCACGATGCTATTGCACTGCGACTACGTTCTGCTCGCACCAGACGCAGAACTGATCACCCCATTCGTTAATCTCGCTCTTGTCCCCGAGGCGGCATCCAGCTGGCTGCTTCCATTGCGCATCGGCCACGTCAGGGCCTTCGAGATGTTTGCGCTGGGCGAACCGCTCGACGCGCCATCCGCTGTCGCGTTGGGCATTGCGAACAAGGTCTGTGCAAATGGTCAGTTACGGGATGACGCGCGCAGGATGGCAGAAAGAATCGCTGCGAAGCCGGCTGGCTCGCTGAGTGCGATGAAAAAGCTCATGCGCAATGCGCAGACGCTGGTTGCGCAAATGGATAGTGAGAGTGCGAAGTTCCAGGAGCGGCTGACGAGCGCCGAGGCAAGGGAGGCATTCGCGGCCTTTGCCGAAAAACGCAAGCCGGAATTCTCCAGGGTTCCCCAGCACTAGTCGATGCCTTGCTGCCGCCTGCGGTTCAGGCTACGCGTCGCCGTCTTCGGCAAGCGGAAACTTGCTCTGCAGGCTGGTCAGCCAGCGCGCCACGACGTCAATTTCCGCTTCCGTAAATCCTTCGGTCAATCTGGCGTTCAAGTCCTTCATGCGAAGCTTTGACCTCTGGCGTGCGGCGCGTCCGGCCTCTGTCAGCCACAGGCGCGACGCCCGGCCATCGTTTTCGTCAGCACGACGTTCGATCAACCCTGCTTTTTCTGTCCGGTCAGCGAGACCACTCATTCCCGGTGCGCCCAGATCCAGCGCAGCAGCGGCCTCGCTCATCAACGCGCCGTTGCGATCGCCCAAAAAGAACAGCAGCCCCGCTTGCGCGGCTGTCACGCCGCCACCGGCCGCGCGTATTTGCGACCACCGTTGCAGTCGACGCTGTCCGACATTCAATAGATAGACGAGGCGGTGCTTCATGGCGCGGTAGATAAGGTTGAGCGATTTAGTTCGCGCGCGAATGATATCACGCGCGATGGTGGACCCTGCCGTGTGGCGTCTCGCTCGCAATGGCAACAGTGGCCGCTGTGACTTGCCGGGCCTGCCGCCTATGCGACCTTGCGAGTCAGATCCACCTGCCCCGACGCGCCAGCGCTCAGTTCGGCGCGATCCGACTCCGGCACCTCGCCCGCGCGCCGATGGATGTCGTGCGTGACGAAGCCTTGCTCGCGGCTCGGTATCGCGAACCAGTCCGGATGCGCAAACGACGCGCGAATGTCCTCGACACCGCTCGACCAGTGCTCTTTCATGGTGTCGGCACTGAATTCGTAGTCCTTGTAATGCCCTTCGTAAGGCTTGTTCTTGTAGATCAGATGGACCACGTTGATCGACGAACCGTCGGCCACGTTCTCGGCGAGCCGGAAGAGGGGATCGCTGCGGCGTGCCTCGGCGGGGACATGCTCGAGGAGTTCCTTGATAAACCGTGCATGCTTTTGCCGATCGGCAAGCATGTTGGTGATGGCGCGCGTGCGGCTCGAATATTGAATGTCCTTGGCTCGTTCGGCCACGTCCATGAAATCGGCGGGTACGTTGCCGCTCGCGCTCCATAGATCGACCTGGAATACGAGCGTGTCCTTATGGTCCGCGTCACGCAGCACCTCCGTGAGCGGTGTATTCGACACGAGGCCACCGTCCCAGTAATACTCGCCGTCGATTTCCACGGCCGGAAAGCCGGGCGGCAGCGCGCCAGATGCCATGAAATGCTCCGGCTCGAGCCGCATTTTCGCGTTGTCGAAATACACGAGATTGCCGCTGCGCACGTTCACGGCGCCCACGGCCACACGGATTGGACCATCGTTGATCCGGTCGAAATCGGCGAAACGTTGCAGCGTCGATTTCAGTGCGGCGGTGTCGTAGTAGCTCACCGTATTCGGCGTCGCCTTGTGCCAGCCCGCGATGGGCAGCGGGCGGCGCGGTGCGAAAAAACCAGGCTGGCCTTCAGTGAGCGCGCGGCCTGCGGCCCACATGCTTGCCCACCGGCGCGACAGTTCCTGATGGCTGAACATCGGCATCGCAAGGGCGCTGAGGTTGCCGAGCCAGTCGAGCGGATGGCAGATCGACTCCCAGAAGCCGCGCAACGCTTCCACGCGTTGCGCAGGCTCATTGCCCGCGATAATCGCCGTGTTGAGCGCGCCGATCGACACGCCCGCGATGCGATGTGGCTCGACGCCAGCCTGCGCGAGCCCTTCGAACACGCCGGCCTGATAGGACCCGAGCGCACCGCCGCCCTGTAAAACAAGGGCGATTTCGTCGTAGCGCGGCAGCTCAAACGGCTTGCGCTCCGTGCGGACGGTTAGATTGCTGCTGCGCATACGTTCTCCCTTCGTTCGTTTGTTGCTTAGTGCATCGACCAGCCGTGCGTGACGAGGACCGACTGGCCCGTCAACGCCGCCGACCCAAAGCCCGCGAGGAACGCGACCGTGTTGGCCACGTCGTCGAGCGAGGTGAACTCGCCGTCCACGGTGTCCTTGAGCATCACGTTCTTGACGACGTCGGCTTCCGAAATGCCGAGCGCCTTGGCCTGCTCGGGAATCTGCTTGTCGACGAGCGGCGTGCGCACGAAGCCCGGGCACACGACGTTGGCGCGCACGCCGCGCGGGCCGCCTTCCTTCGCCACCACGCGGGCAAGGCCGAGCAGACCGTGTTTCGCGGTCACATAGGCAGCCTTGAGCTTCGACGCTTCGTGCGAGTGCACCGAGCCCATGTAGACGATCGAGCCGCCCTTGCCACTGCCGTACATATGCTTGAGTGCGGCTTTGGTGGTGAGAAACGCGCCGTCGAGATGGATCGCGAGCATCTTCTTCCAGTCGGCAAACGGGAACTCGTCCACGGGGCTGATAATCTGGATGCCCGCATTCGACACGAGCACATCGATTCCGCCGAAGACCTTCGCCGCTTCGTCGATACCCGCATTGACGGCTTCCTCATTGGTCACATCCATCGCCACGGCGAGGGCCTTGCCGCCGGCGGCCACGATGCTGTTCGCCACCTTGCCGGCGTTTGCGAGATTGAGGTCGGCAATCACGACTGCCGCACCCTGGCTCGCGAACGTGCGCGCGCAATGTTCGCCAATGCCGCTCGCGGCGCCCGTGATGACTGCAACCTTATCTTTCAAAGACATACGTATTCCTTACTAAAAGCACGATATAAAAGGATCAGGCGATCTCGGCTGCGGGTTCGCCCAAGATGGCGCCGTCGCGCGATGTTTCGGCGAGATAGTCGAAGGCGACTTCGCCGATGTCGAGCGTGAGGTCCGCTATGACGTGACGGGCACCCACCACGCGACGCACGGGCAGATCGGCGACGGGCGCGAGCGCGTGCGGATGCAATTCGATTGCGGCCGGGCCGCTCCATGCGCCGCGCACGGTCACGTCGCGCAGATAGAAGCGCACGAGCTCGCAAATGCGCGCTGTGCCGTCCACGTGCGGAATGATCTTGAGAAGATAGTTGGGTGTGTCGGCGAGCTTGCGGCGCTCGTCTTCGCTGTTGAGCACGTGATGTTTGTAGCCCATCGTGCCGGTAGCGACGCGCTGCGTGCCGTAGTCGAGCGTGCCAAGCAGCGTGTCGTTGCCATCGACCGCGAGCACGGGGCGCGCGAGCTTCTTCGGGAAGCCCCAGATTTCACGTCCACCGGCGATCGGGCCTTCGTCGTCGAGATACATCGAATGCGTGTAATTCGCGAGGCGGCCTTGCGGATCGCGCACGGAGATTACCTGGCCGCTTTCGGTGTAGTCGCCGAAACCCGACGAGTCGGGCATACGGATGAATTCATAGTGGACGAGATTGTTTTCCGGCTTCAACGGCTCCGGCACGATGGCGCGCAGCGCATCGGGATCGGTTTCGTACGTGATGATGAAATATTCGCGATTGACGAAGCGAAACGGCGGCCGCGGATACGCGGGGTTGTGCATGGGCATCGCGAACGCATCGCGACGGATTCTTGCCAGATCCATACTGTTCTCCAGGCCAGGTTGCGTGAAAACGTCGTGACAGATGGTAAGGGGAAACCATGACACAATCGCATTTATGACGATAAAACACCGTTTCAATTTCGTTAAATAAAAAGGAAATTGAAAGTTTATTGGCCATATTCAGGTCATTTTTATGTGATCGTCTCGACGTCGAGCACGTCAATTTCCACAGCTTAATCATGGCATTACACTCATCGGCCTGAAAACGTATGAGGAATGCCACCCAGAAGAGGAAATAGATTAATGCGTGAATCGTGAATGGGTGCCTCGTCACGATATATCTGCACTCTGTCGAAATTTCGCAGGAGTGCGAACGATATGCAGCGGCTTTCGATTTAGAGTCGACATTCGCGTTTCACTCCAGATCGACTGGCGATCGGTTCCGTCGCGCGGACCACGCTCGAACCTGGCCGATTCCCGCATGTGCAGCAGGGTTGCCTGGCAAAACCCGCCTCGGAACCGTCTGGCCCCGTAACAAATGCCATGTTGTATTACATCTTTCTGGTTGTCTGGCGTAATATATGACCGCTTCCTACGGGGAAGCTGGCGGGGCAGGCCCGCCGGCAGCGAGAATATTTACGGAGACACTATGCAGCCCGACGTGGCGCCTTCACGGCGCGTCAAGACCATCCAGCGTCAAACCCTCATCCTGCTGGTCATCTGCGTGTCGATCAGTACCATCGACCGCGCCGCCCTTGCGGTGGCCAATCCCCTTGTCCGTCACGACCTCGGCCTTTCGGTTTCGGAGATGGGGCTGTTGCTATCCGCGTTTCTGTGGGCCTACGCCATCGCCCAGTTGCCCATCGGACCGCTGATCGACCGGTTCGGCCCGCGCCGCGTGCTCACCGCCGGCATTGCCGTCTGGTCCACTGCACAAATGCTGTGCGGCGCGGCCACGGGGACCCTCGCGTTCGCCGGCTCGCGCGCGCTGCTCGGCGTGGGGGAGGCCCCTCAGTTTCCGACCGCCGCGTGCGCGGCGAGGGACTGGTTCGCCGTGCGCGATCGCGGCCGCGCCACCGGCTGGTTCATGTGCGCGAGCTATCTCGGCACCGGCATTGCCGCGCCGCTCATCACGGGGCTCATGCTGTCGTTCGGTTGGCGCTGGATGTTCGTCATCATGGGCGTGCTCGGACTGATCGTCGCTCTCGTTTGGGGGCTCAAATACCGCAGCCCGCACGAGGTCGCGCTCGGCGAAGCGGAGCGAGCCTATTTCGGTACGCCAGCCAACGGCGGCGCGCGCGCTCAGCAGGTGAGCCTGCGCCAGTGGGCGAGCCTTTTCAGGTCGGGGACCACCTGGGGCATGCTCGCCGGCTACTTCGGCATCATCTACGTGAATTGGCTCTTCAATACGTGGCTACCCGGCTACCTGCACATGGAGCGGCACATGAGCCTCGTGCAAGTGGGCTGGATGGCGGCCATTCCGTATTCGTGCGCCGTGGTGGGCGCGATCACGGCGGGCTATCTCGTCGACTGGCTTTCAAAGCGCGGCGCGAGCCTGACCGCCAGCCGCAAGGCGCCCGCGTGCGTGTTCCTCGTCGTGCAGACGCTGCTCGTCATTTGCGCGGTGTCGAGCACGAGCAACGCGGTCGCGATCGCGTGCCTTTCGGGCGCCATGTTCTGCGGGACGGCCGCCACGACGATCGCATGGGCGATGGTCAGCGTTTTTGCGCCCGCGGCCTATACAGGGTCGCTCGGTTCGCTGCAGAACTTCGGCGGATACCTGGGCGGCGCGTGCGCGCCGATCGTGACTGGTCTCATCGTTCAGAAGACCGGTTCGTTCGATCTCGCGCTTTACATCGGCGCCGGGATGTCGCTGCTGGCGGCACTCGCCTACGTGGCGCTCGTGCGCGGCAAGATCGCTGTCGAACAGGAAGAAGAAACGCCGGCGCTCGTCGGTTGATCACAAACGAGCGACTGTATTCGCGGCCTGCCTGCTCAAATCCATCCCGCATTCAAGCGAGTGCGTAGGCCGCGACTGCAACGTGACACTTTACGAGTGAGCGAGATAGTGACCGACTAGAATGGATTTGCACGCCTAAGCACAAGACGTGCTTCTTGCTTCGCGAGCCCTGCGAGCATACCGGCGAGATGCGATGAGCATATTCAGGTTTCAATCGGCGACGGAATCGGCATTCCTCAAACGATCGCATGCGCCCAGCGCGATTCGCGCATGGCTGATCGACATGCTTTGCTGGCCGGCTCGATTCGAGGATCCGCAGGCCGAACGGGAATTTACTGAGGACTATGGCCGGCGCTTTGCCGACTTCCGCCGCGCGGCGTTAGTGCTTGGAACCCTGATCTGGGTGTGCTTTGGCTTTTGGGAGATCAGTCTTGCGCAGACCAGTGCGGTGTTCCGGCCGTACTTTCCCGAGGTGTTCGCGTTCCGTTGCGCGGGTGCGCTAGGCGCGAGCGTCGGCATCGTACTCGCCTTCAAACTCGAATTTCATCGGGACAAGGTTGCACACTGGATCCTGCTGTCGGGGCTGGCGTTCATGTGTTTCTGCCTGTTGATGCAAACGGTGCTCGCGCCACGCCCGTTCAATTTCACCCATTTTTTCGTCGGCTATTATTTAATCCTTTTCTATCTGTTCGGTTTTCTTCGCCTGCGGGCCAAGGCGACACTGATGCTCACCGTGTGCGTGATCGCCGTGATCGTGATGACGCAACTGGTCACCCGGTCGGTCGAGCCGGACAACTTCGCGGCGGGCATGTTCTACCTTTTGAACGTCGCCGTTCTGGGTCATAGCGTCAACGTGAACGCCGAGCGGCATGTGCGCGACCGCTATGTCGCCGTCCAGGCACTTGCCCATAGCAACGATGCGCTGCAAAGCGCCAATGCCGAACTCGCGCAAAAACACCATGATCTCGAGCGCGCACGACGCGACCAGCAGACCAAGTCGGAAGCCCTGATCGCGTTGCGCGAGCAGCAGCGCGAAACCGCTGAGCAAGCGAGCCGGGCGAAATCGCGCTTTCTGGCGGCAGCCGCGCATGACCTGCGTCAGCCTATGCATGCGCTCAACCTCTTTCTTGCCGCGGCCGACGAAGCGCTGGATGCGCGCGACGTCGAAGCATCGAGCAAGCTGATCGGCGAGGCGCGCAAGGCGTCGGTCTTGACGGCGCGGCTCTTCAACGCGGTGCTCGACCTGTCGAAGCTCGAATCGGGGCACGTCGACCCGAGCTATACGAGCGTCGACCTGAGCCGGGTCACTGAGGAGACGGTCGCGCAACTCGCGTCGTTCGCGGCGAGTCGCGGCGTTGTGCTGCGCTATGCCAAGGCGCTGCAAAGACCAGCGTGGGTACGCACCGACGCCGACTGGATTCCCCGCGTGTTGAGCAACCTCATCGCGAACGGAATCAAATATTCGGATCCAGCGAAAGCAGGGCGCTCCACGGTGCTCGTAGGGTTGGTACGCATGCCTAATTATGTTCGGCTCGACGTACTCGACAACGGCATTGGCATCGCGCCGGAGCATTGGGACGCGATCTTCCAGCCGTTCGTGCAGCTCGGCAACCCGGAGCGGGACCGCGAGAAAGGGCTTGGACTCGGTTTGTCGATCGTGAATGCGGTGGTGTCCTTGCTAGAGGGGCACCGACTCGAACTGAAGTCGATCGAGGGACACGGATCGCGTTTCTCGGTGCGCATGCCGGTGGCGGATCAATTTGCGCTCCAGGATGTCACGCTGCCGCCCACTGAAGCAGCGTCGCCGTCATCGTCGTTGCTGCGCGGTCTCTATGTGTTGCTGGTGGAAGACGACAGCCTGGTGCGCGCGTCGATGGAGGCGCTGTTTGCGCGATGGGGAGTGTTGTCCGATTCGGTTCGCTCCGCAGCCGAACTCAACGATCTGCTGCAGTCGATCGAGCGCGTGCCGGATCTCGTCATCAGCGACTACCGGTTGCCGGAGATGTCGACCGCTCACGACGTCATCCGTCTGCTTGGCGAACACGTTGCGCGGCCCGTGCCGTGCCTCGTGGTGACGGGCGAAGCCGTGGCAAGCACGCAAGGTGTGTTGCCGGAGCGCTGCGTGCTCAGCAAGCCGTTGTCTCCCGACTTGCTGATTGCGCGCATGCTCGAATTGACGGAGGCATCGACGCGGGCGAGTTAGACCGCTGGGGCGTGCGCAACGGTGGGAATCTCAATGCCGCGGCGCGCCATTTCGACGATCAGGAACGTACGCCGCGATACGTTGAAGCGGCTCAGCAAATCGCTGATGTATTCCTTCGCGGTGTTCTCCGCGATATTCATCTTGCGCGCGATGGCCTTGTTCGACATGCCCTGCAGAAGAAAACCCAAAGTTTGTGCGAGGCGCGGCGGCAGGTTCAGCGAGTCGATCGGAACGCCCTTGCTCGGGCCCGGGGACTGCGGGGTATGGCCCCCTTTGCCGAGCACGCTGTTGGGCAGATAAACCCGTCCATTCAGGATCGTCTGCAGGGCTTCCCGGAACACCGCACCGCCTTCCTCGCTGGCCTTCGAGATGAAGCCGCCAGCGCCATTCTTGATGCAGTCCAGCACGGTTTCGCGGTCGTCCTGCGCGGACAGCATCACCACATGCGCAGCACGCTCGTTTTCCTGCAGCCAGCGCAGCAGGTCGAGCCCGGTGTGATTGTTCCCGATCTGGTAGTCGAGAAAAACGAGGTCATAAGCCTTGTTCTGCAGCCGCTCGACAGCGGCGTCGTACGAGCCGGCCTCGTCGATATCGAGCGTCGGTTCCGAGGTCAGAATCAGGCTCTTCATCGCGATACGCGTCAAGCCCTCGTCTTCTACGAGCAGAACGTGGCGGAAATACAGGTTGTCCATCGGGCGTCTCTCCAGTCGGGACCACTGTACCCGCAATTCGTCAGGCTGCGATCCCCCCATAGCGGGGGACGCTTCCGGGGCCACCTTCTGGAGGCGTTTTTCCCCCCGCATGGCCGGTTTTGCCAGAGCCCCGGTACGAGCACGATGGAGTCACTGTAGCTCGGACGATAAGGGACACCACCATGCATACGCCGCATTCCGACTTCAAAAGCCTGCTGAACATTTTCCGCTTCGCGCCGGATGACGAAACCCGCGCGCGCCCTGGCAGGCCGGAGCCCGAACCGGCGACGCAACCGGACGCAACGATCCTGGTGGAACTTCTTCGGGCAAGGGCGCTGATGGTCCGTATCGAGTCGAGCGGCGTGAAATTCCCGGACCAGATCGATGACGTCCTCGTCCAGGCCTTGACCGCCTATGACCAGAAGCGCTGGACGGAGCAGATCGACCGGAGTTTCTGCATCACGCTGAGTTTGCTGGAGTCCATCGCGCGCCACCGGCGCGGCGCCGCGGCGGCGCACACCGTCTGCACAGATGCGACCCTTGTTAATTACGACCATCCTGGCCAGCCCGTCATCATCAGCGAGCGCCGGAATGGGCTCGATGGCAATTGGTGAACGATCAACGCATGGGCCGATTGAATAGCCTGGCTGACGAGGAGATCGCGCGATGCAAGACAATTCCATCGAATACGACGCGCTTGATGACCGGCGCCTGCAATCCCTGCTTGCGCAGGAACACGAAAGCCACGCGGGAGGCCGGCGGGCAGGGCGCGAGAAAGCGATTCAAACAAAGACAGAGACAGAACGGCGACCTCACAGTCCTTACACTGTCCACAATCTCGACACCGCAATTGCTCACCTCGAAAGCGCGATTAGCGCAGATAAAACGATGGAGATTTTCGGTGCGAGTTATTGGCACGCTCGCGTGCTCGAACTCAGATCCACACCGGGCATTCTGCACATTCAGGAGCGTCGGCTGCAGTGTTTGCTGGATCGGTTCGCGGCCAGTTCCGGGGGAGCAGGAAATTGACTAAATAGTGCTTGAATCAGAAGGCCGGGGGATATCGAATAAGCACGGGAAGCGTGAGAGACCACCAAAAATCAGCGAAAAAAGCATCAATTTATATTAACGGGAACGTGCTGCTGTTATCGGACACAGCAACGCGCGGGGTTTCGTTGTCCGTAGTTTCAGCAAGGAGATTGCAAAATGAAAATCTCATTTGAAAACTTTGGCGCAGTCAATATCATCCGATTCGAGGGCGAAGCGGGGCCGCTCAAGATTCTGTTCGACGGTGGGGATGGCGGAGGCGTCGGCATTACCGCGGGAGGGCAGATTATTCACATTCCGCCCAATACACCTGAGGGGGAGCAGCAGGTCTATGTGGAATTCATGAAGAAAGTCAGAGACACATTCTCTGCGGCGAATATCAATCCGGTTGTGGGTCGATGCGCTTTGATCGACTCACAGATTTCTGCTGTGGCAATTCAAATCGCGGAACTCGCTGAGGTTGGAATCAATGACCCGGCGCTGGAAACAAAACTGGAGCGGCTCGAGAGAACCGCGAAGGCTGAAGGGTGCCCCCCACTCTTCCTTCGGGCTAATCCCTGGGACTACCCGGGACAACAACCGCCGTCCTTAAAGACCCCGGAATAAAAACAGGGCTAGTTGGCGTTCGCCGTGCGGCACGCGTATCGCGCCGCGCGGCATTTATTTTTTCGAGCGGGCCGCCTGAATCTCACCGGCGTCGCAGAGCCTCGTCGCGCTCGAACAGTTCGACGAGCCAGTCGATGAACACGCGGACTTTCGCGCTCAGATAACGGTTGGGTGGATAGATCACGTGCACCGGGTAGCTCGGCTGCGGCCAGTCCTCGAGCAGCGCCACGAGTTTTCCCGCGGCGATGGCGTCGCGCACCGAATACGCGGGTGCCTGGATAATGCCGAGGCTCGCGAGGCCGGCTGCCAGATAAGTATTCGTATCGTTGACGATGAGCCGGTGATTGAGCGGCAGACCTTCTTTTCGATCGTCGTACAAAAACGGAAACGACGCAGGATAGCCCACGCCCGACGGGATCATGCCGATGGTCGGAAAGTCACTCAACTGGTCCGGCGAGGTGGGCGCGCCATGGGCGTCGAGCAACGCTGGTGTCGCGCACGTGGTGAACCCGAACGTCCCGATTTGCCGTGCGACGAGGAACGGTTCGTCGACGTTGCCGGCGCGGATCGCGCAGTGGAAGCCCTCGGCAATCAGGTCGGCGCGCTCGTTGCCGACCGCAAGCTCGATCGCGACGTCCGGATAGGTGCGGTAGAAGTCGTCGAGCGCCGGCATGAGCACCAGCGTGCCGATCGCTGTCGCGGCATCGACACGGATCTTGCCGGACGGTTTGGTCCGGGCATGAGTCGTCGACGATTCGATGTCCGCGAGGTCGGCGAGCAGACGCACGACGCGGTCGTAGTAGAGCGCGCCTTCCGGCGTGACCGTCACCGAGCGCGTGGTGCGATGCAGCAGGCGCACCTTCAGATCTTCCTCGAGTTTCTGGATGAGCCGTGTTAGCGACGCGTTTGGCATGTCGAGCGTCTCGGCCGCTTTCGTGAACGTACCGGCCTCGACCACGCGCACGAACGCATTCATCGCTGCGATGCGGTCCATGACAGGCCTCTGCGTTCGAAGGGACGACGTCATTAGACCGCACAATCGCGGCAGCTGCTTTCAGAAGCCCTTGAAGTCCACCGCCGGGCGTGGGCGGCCCGCTTTCAGCGCGTCGACGGCGGAGCGCAGCCCGCGTTGCACGTCGTCGGTGTCGAACAGCGGCATCGCGGCGTCGAGCATCGCTTCGTCCGCGGCCGCTACGCCGCCAACGGCCCATGCGCGCAGCAGCGCCTTGTGCGCGGCATAAGCACGCGTGGGGCCGCTGGCGACCTGGCGCGCGAATTGGGTCGCTTCTTCCAGCAGAGCCGTATCGGCCACCACGCGGTTCACGATGCCGAATCGTTCCATGGTGGAAGCGGGCACCTTCTCAGATGTGAGCGCCCATTCGGAAGCGCGCGAACGGCCCGCGCGTTCCGCGACCCGGTAGATGCCGCCGAGCACGGTGACGATACCGAGTGTCTGCTCGGGATGGCCGAAGGTCGCCGTTTCGCCCGCGAAGATCACGTCCGCCCGCAGCGCGAGTTCAACGCCGCCGCCGAAGCACAGACCCTGCACCGCGGCGACGACGGGCAGCGGCAGGCGCTCGAAGCGATTGAACACGGACATGTAGTGGCCGAAACGCGCTCGTAGTTCGCGCAGGTTCGCGTCGGGCCAATTCATGATGTCGCCGCCGAACGAGAAGTTTTCGCCAGCGCTACGCACAAGCACCGCGCGTGCTTCGCTGCTCTCGATTGCAGTGACGGCCGCAGCCAGTTCGTCGATCATGCGGTCGTCGATGCGATTCTGCGGAGGGTGGTCGAGGACGATCGTCGCGAGCGCGTCGTCGAAGCTGACAGTCAGGTGAGCCATGGAGTGATCCTTGAAACGTGAGTGCGGAGATTAGCCGAGGTGCTGCTTGAACCACTCGAGCGCGGCGTTGCTGGAAATCTGAAACTGCGACAGATACGGATCGAAGTGTCCGCCTTCGATCGTCACGAGCCGCTTGGGCTGAAGCGCACGTTCGTAAGCAGCCAGTTCGAGGTCCGTCAACGTGATCGCGTCGTGCGTGGCGACCACCATCAGCAAGGGCGTCGGCGATACACGCGCAATCCACTGGCCGGGCTCGTACATGCGCGCGGCGCGCGTCGAGCGCACCGTCACGTTGTTTTCCCAGACGCCTTCCGGCAGGGACTGCAGATAGAAGTCGATTGCGTCCTTTGCGCGATACGACGCGGCGACCGCAGGATCGGCACTCACGATCGCCTGCCGCCGCGGCGCCTCACCGCGCAGTTGCGCGCGGTCGTCGTCGGCGAACGCTTCTTCGATTGCCGCGACGTTCTCCGGCGCAATGCGGCGCAGCCCCTGTTCGTAGCCGCTGATCGTCGGCACCTGGGCGACGACGCAGCGCAGACGCCGCTCGGTTGCGCCCAGCACGATCGCGTGGCCGCCCGCATAGCTCGTACCCCAGAGGCCGATGCGCGCCGGATCGACGACGTCGAGGCTTTCGAGGTAGCTGATGGCGCGCCGCCAGTCCGCGATCTGACGCCACGGATCGATGTCGTGGCGCGGCGCGCCCTCGCTCGCGCCGAAGCCGCGATGGTCGTGCAGCAGCACGACGAAGCCCGCTTCGGCAAAGGCGCGTGCGAACGGCTCGAGCCCGTGTTGCTTCACGCCGGCGTAGCCGTGCGCCATCGTGATGGCGGGGCGCCGTCCTTCGCCGGGCGGCGTGAAGAGCCAGCCGCGCAGCTTGACGCCGCCGTCCACTTCGAATTCGACATCGCTACGTTTGACCATTTTCACTCTCCTGGAATCGGGATGATTGCGCGCGCGGATACCGATCACGCGCCGGGATAAAAGAGGCTCGCGTCGACCTTGCCTTGCAGGCGACGGCCGAGTTCCGCCGAGAATTTCAGCGCGCCACCGAGCGGCCGATGATGGATCGCCACGTGAACAATCTTGCCCGCCGCGTTCTTCGTGAGGACCGTGACGCCACGCATGCGCTCGCCGCCGAACGCCTGGACTTCCCATTCGAGGTAGTCGCGCAGCCCGTTGTGTGCTTCGTGGGTGAACGAAAGCGCCTCATAGATCTTGCTGGCCGTGGTCATCACGGCCTTGACCTGTTCGATGCCGATGGCCGGCTTCGCGAGCACACTTGCTTCGAGCACGACGTTCAGTGCGAACGCATCCGCAAAGGCGTCGGCGGACTTCTGCTCGAACGCACGGGTCCATCCTTGCGACGCGACGGGCGTGTCCTGCAACTGCGCGCCGTTGGGCGCATGCTCGATATTGGCGAGAAACGACTCGACGACGCGTGCAACCGCAGCCGGCTGCTCGATGTGCGGCCAGTGGCCCGCGCGCTCGATCGACGCAATGGAAGGCGCCTTGAAGCGCGGCATCACGCCCGAGGAGATCATTGCGAAGTTGACGAAGCTGTCGCCGTCGCCGCGGACGATGAGGACCGGGCCGCGATATCGGGAGGGTTCAGCGCCGGACGGATGTCCCGCGTTCCAGAGGTCGGCAAAGATGCCGACGGCCGAGGCGGCGACGCGATCGCCGAGCTGGCCGAGGCGCTCGAGTCGCGCGTCATCCAGGTTCACCGAAACATTGCGGCGTAACTCGCGTTGCGCCGCCGGATTGCCGCCGATCGCGTGGAACGCGCTCATGGCTTCATTGGGCAGTCCCGCGCCGCGCAGCGGCACCGGCGTCATCAGCACGAGGCCGCGCACCTGCTGGACGAGCCGTTGTGCGACCAGCTCGGCAATCTGCGCGCCCATGCTATGGCCGACGAGGACGACCGGCAGCGACAGCGCGCGCACCTGAGTCGTGACGTCCGCCGCGAAGCGGTCGAGACTGAACGGGCCGGGTTCATCGGCGCGCGCACCCATGCCGGGCAGATCGATGCACAGTGCGCCGGCCGCGCGATGGCCGAGGTGCCGTGTGACGTCCTCCCATATCTGGGCGCCGTCGAGAAACCCGTGGATAAACACGAGCGCGGGCTGGGTCGAATGAGTTCGATGCATGCTGGTTTCTCTCGCTGGCGGTTCGAAGATCAGCGTGTCGCGCCGGATGCGGACCAGCTGGCGCCGTCGATGGGCGAGTAACTGTCGTCAAAGTCGTCGAGGCGGCCGATGCGCTTGTTCTGCAGGCGCGCGAGCACCTGTGGGTCGAGCGGTGTCGTGAACGCGCTCTGTACCACCGTGTATTCAGCGGCGAGGCGGCCGACCGCCTGCAGGGCGGCCGTGTCGATACGGCCACGCTCGAGGTAGAGGTCGTCGCGGATCCGGAAGCGGAGCACTTCGCCGAATATCACGTGGTCGTAGTCGCTGATCTGGATGATCCGCTCGAGCTTGCACTCGAGCGCGATCGGCGCGGCCTGCACGCGAGGCGGGCGCACCGTCAGCGAATCGGCCTTCTCGAGTCCGAGTGCGTCGAACTCGTCGACATCGGAGGGGAATTCATACGCACTGCGATGCATCGCATCGGCGAGCGCCAGGTTGGCGATATTGACGACGAACTCACCGGTGTCGCGGATGTTGACGAAGGTGTCCTTCAACGTCACGCCGTCGGAGCGGGGTTGCATCGAAATGGAAATCATCGGCGGCTTGCGGCCCACGGCGGTGAAGAACGAGATCGGCGCGAGGTTGGCGACGCCGTCCGTGGAAAGCGTGCTGACCCAGGCGATGGCGCGCGGCAGGATCGAGCCGATCAGCAGCTTGTAGTTGGCAGCGGCGTTCTGCGTGGAGGGGTCGACGATCATGATGCGTGTCCTTGAAAAGGTGTCAGGTGCTCAGCGTTATGCGGGGCGACGCGCGACGATCAGTTTGGCCGTCATGTTCTGCACGACCTGGCCTTGCTGATTGAGCGTTCTGGAGCGCAGCAACAGGGTGCCGAGATCGATGCGCGAGCGCGAAGGGATCAGTTCCATCACCTCGCTTTCGACATGCAGCACGTCGCCGGGGCGCGTCGGCATCTTCCACTCGATCTCGCAGCCGGCGCCAAGCACCCCGTTGGCCAGCTTCGGGCCATCGTCGACGAGCAGACGCATCGTGATCGCCGCCGTATGCCAGCCGCTCGCCGCGAGCGAACCGAACATCGTTTTGCGGGCCGCTTCGTCGTCGAGGTGGAACGGCTGCGGATCGAACTCTGCGGCGAACCGTTTGATGTCGGCGGCGCCGACTTCATGCGTGCCTGTGGTGAAGGTGTCGCCGACCTTGAGGTCGTCGAAGTAGAGCGTTTCCTGACTCATGAACGTGTCCTTTTCAGGGAGCGGGCCGCAAGCTAGCCGGTAGCGCTTGCTTGCTGCCCCGCGGAACCTGAAGTTAATGTAGGCGACGTCCAGGAAGGGAGAAAGAGGGGTGCGCTGAAAGCGGCATTCCAATTCGGTCAATAATCGGCGCGGGGCGCCGTCCGGCGGCCGGTCAGGCCTGGTCGCCCGACTACTCGGAGCGGAACTCGATCGTGCGAAAGTCGATCGACACGAGCAACGACTCGCCGACCTTCTGCCTCGCCTCGTCGTAGGCAAAGATGCGCCGCGTCGTTGGGACCATTACGCCATTCAGTTCTCGGTAGTCCGATGCATAGTTGGCGCCTTGCGCGCCGCCCATCACGTCGACGGTATAGTCGTGGCGGCGTAGCAGGCCATCCTCGCCGAAGTAAGAAATCTGCTCGCGGGTGTGACTGGCAACCGAATCGGGAAACGTGACCTTCAGTCGTTGCCAGACTTCGCCGTTCTCTTCCCATTCAGGCAGCTCTTCCGTATGGAAGCCGGGGTAGGTATAGAGAAACGGGATCGTCAGATAGGTCCAGAGCGCGTAGCCGGTGAAGTACAGCGCGTGCAGACGATCCCATGAGGTCTCCTGAACATGATCTCGATAAAAGTCTCGCGGTGTGCGCCGCTCTTCGGTGGTCTGCCCGTCAAGCGACTCGATGCGTACGGCATCCGGCGTGAACGTGCCTTGCCAGCCGGAAGCCGGCGACATGATCGAGACGTGCTGGCGTGTCAGGCTGGCCACCAGTGCGATATTGCGGAACCTATCCGGCTGGCCTTTGAGGTGCCATACGGCGCCGCCGATATCGAGGGTGGCCGAAGCGGTGCGCAGCTTCTTCCAGTTGTCGATTCCACCGTGCGCCGCTACGGCGCGTTCGAGCAACGTACTCATTGCTGTGTCCTTTTCTGCCGCGGTTGCCGCGAGCGTTATTGCTCACCCGGGAATGCGTTGCCGAACATCGGATAGCCGCCGGCGGACTCGCTGCGCGTTGGCTCGTCCTGCAGTACGTCCCAATGTTCTACGAGCTTGCCGTCCTCGATGCGCAGGATATCCACGGCGATCAAGGCGGCGGGCGTGGCCGAACTGGTGTAGCGGCTGTGCACCCAGACGAAGTCGTCTTTGGCGATCGCCATGTCGTATTCGAAGCGAATATCGCTTAGCGAGCGCACAAGGCCGAAAAGCCCGTCGCGTCCGGCCGGTACGTGCCGGCTGTGCTGCACGTAGGTATCGGACCAGAACTGCGCGGCCTTCTCGTAGTCTTTCCTGTTGAACAGCGTCTCGAGCGCTTCGAGAACGAGCGTCGTGTTCTTCTCTTCGGATGCGGTGGTCATGGCTTAAGCGCCTCTCATTCAACGGGAATCGGGTTATCGGCGACGAACTGGTTGAACTGTTCGACGAAAGTGTGTTCGGCGGGGCCTGCGTTATCGCGCATCGGTTTCGCCGCATCGACCACGACCTCGGTCGTCGCGGTTTCAAGCAGCTTCAGCGTTTCGGCGATGAATGCGTCGAGCGGCATGGCGCGCGGGTCGCCGCTCTTGTGGACGAGGTCCGTATCGACCCAGGGCGGCGCGATTTCGAGCACCTTCACGCTCGTATCACGTAGTGCGAAGCGTTGCGAAAGTGTGTACGAGTGAATCGCGGCCTTGGTCGCGGAGTACAGCGCCGTGGCCGCGAGCGGCACGTACGCGAGTACGGAACTGTTGTTGATGATGTACGACTCGGACTGCTGTTTCAGATGCTCGACGAAGGCGGCGCTGACACGGACCGGCCCGAGCAGGTTGGTCTCGACGAGACGCACGGCCTGCTCGTCGTCGAGTGCGCCGCTGGCGTCGTCGAATGGCATGATGCCGGCGTTGTTGATCACGACGTTCAGCGCCGGATTGTCCGCGATCAATTGCGCGGCGACTTCGCGAATCTGTGTGGCGTCGCCGATATTGAGTTCGACGGTATCGATACCGGGATTGAGCCGGGCGATCTCGTCGAGCAGAGACTTGCGCCGCCCCGCGACGATGACCTTGTTGCCGCGCCGATGGAGGGCTTCTGCCAGTGCGCGGCCGATGCCCGAGGTGCCGCCTGTGATGAATACGGTATTTCCGCTGAGATTCATGATTGTGCTCCTGATCGTAGTGAGTCAAAACATTAGGATGACGAATTAAAGTTTTGCGCCACCCGCGCAAAAATGTGCAGCGCATGCTTGTGCGCGTTGTATTGGCGTCGCGCTTGCGTTGCGTTGGGACAGCGGTGCAGGGACCACTCGCCGAACGAACAATGGTCTGATTGTGGTGGCTAACGCCGGCCCGATAAATCTCGCGTTCGACTCAACAGTGTTATCGAAAAAAAGAACAATGCCCGTTCTTTAAGCCTGATTATTGTCAGCTCAGCCAAGTGGCAATGTTTCGTCCCCCGCCAGGTCGGCCCCATCGACGTCATGGACGTCCTGAGCGGCGACGCTCGTCGGAAGGCACCGCGCTTCGGCTTCCGGGGTGCTGGAAATCAACGGGTTCGTGCGGAACAACTCGGCGATCCAGTCGATGAATGCGCGCACGGTGGCGGAGAGATGCCGGCTGTGCGGATAAACAGCGGAAATGGGCAGCGTCGGAGGCTTCCACGGTGAAAGGATCTCGACCAGTGCGCCCGATTCGAGGTAGGGCAGCGCGATCAAGCGGGCGCCCTGGGCGATCCCCAGCCCACTTAGCGCGCCGCGCAGATAGGCCTCGGCGTCGTTGACGGCGATAGAGCCCGACATTTTCACCTCGGTCACCTCGCCGCGGTCGGCTTCGAACATGAGGGGCATGATGCGGCCGGTGCGGGGCCAGTAGTAATTCACCGCACGGTGATTGGCCAGCTCCGCGAGTGTCTGCGGGGTGCCTGCCTTGTCGAGATACGCGGGGCTAGCCACCGTGACGGCCTGATAGACCCCGACGCGCCGCGCCACGAGCGACGAATCCTGCAAGGTGCCGATGCGCACCACGCAGTCGATGCCTTCCTGGACGAGATCGACCGGCTTGTCGCCGAGGCCGAGCATCAGGTCGATCTCCGGATACCGCTCATGAAAGTCACCCAGCGCGGGCATGACGATGAGACGCCCGAGCGCGCCGGGCATGTCCACGCGCAGCTTGCCGCGCGGGGAACGCTGCTTGCCGAGGAAAGCGCTTTCGATGTCGTCGATGTCCGCGAGCACGCGCACACACCGCTCGTAGCAGGCCGCACCGTCTGGCGTAAGGTTGATGCTGCGGGTTGTGCGTTGCAGCAGGCGTGTTTTCAGGTGCGCTTCGAGACTCTGGACGACCACCGTCACGCGGGCGCGCGGCATGTCCAGCGTTTCGGCCGCGCGCGTGAAGCTGTTCGTCTGCACCACACGGGCGAATACTTTCATGGCTACCACGATATCCATGTCCCCACCTCGTCGAGTCCGGGCGAGGCCAGCACGCCCAGCGCGAAGTCTAAACTGCTGCTGCTGACGGCGCCACAGGCCTGGCGCGGCGCTCCACGGCAACGGCGCCTGGCGCGCAAAGCCGCTAAACTCGGTGTTCCGCGCTGTCCAACGAGCACCGCAGGAGATTGCCGATGAAGCTGGTGGGCCCATGGTTATCCGGCTACACGCGCCGGGTGGGGATCACGCTGCGACTGCTGACGCTCCCTTTCGAACATCTGCCTTATCACGCGTATCGGGAACCGGAACGCGTGAGAGTGTTCAGTCCGATGGCGCGGGTGCCTGCGCTGCAACTCGACGACGGCCAGGTGCTCGTCGATAGCCACGCGATCGTCGACTATCTGGACAGCATCGTGCCGGCCGACCAGCGATTGATGCCCGCGAGCGGCCCGGAGCGCGTGCGCGCGATGCAACTCGTCGGCTACGCCTGCGCCTGCTACGACAAGCTGGCCCGCTATTGCGACGAGCTGATGCTGCGTCCCGAGGCACACCGGCTGGCGCACCTGCAGGCCGGCTATCGGGAACAGATGGAGAGCGGCTTGCGCGTGCTCGAAGCCGCGCACGCGGACCCGTGGTTGATCGGGTCCCGCATCTCGCAGGCCGACATCATGGCAGTCGTGGCGTTTCAAAGTGCCTCGGTGGTGATCCCGCGAACCGTCAACAGCGAATCGTTCCCGCGACTGGCCGCGCTCGCGCAGCAAGCAATGCAATTCACTGCGTTTTCCTCGACGCTCCCCGACCTGGAGGATCTGCAAGCCTCGGGTCTCATTGGCGCGGACAACGGCATTTAGCGATCGCGCCTGTCATAGCCGGGCTGGTCTCTAACCGGATGAAGAAGAGACCTTCGCCTGTTGGTCCCCAATATCCCTGCGATGCGAAGCCTGCTTCGTGCCGGTTGCGCGCGCGCCTGCCATAGCCTTGTGCTGTGCTTCGCGCCGATCCTTGTCCATAGAGGCTTGCACGTGAGCGTCATCTGACTGGCACAGCCCTTGCACTTCCGGGTGCGACTCCACCCCGGAAACTGCAAGGAGCGGCACTCATGAACACTCTCTACGGCTACACGAATCAACCCGGCGGCCAGTACGGCGAAGCAGAAGCCAGCGAGGCCACGGCTCCATTCGCAGAACTAAACGAAATGGAACTGGCGTCCGAAGCGCTCGAAGTCGCCAACGAAGCGGAGCTCGAGCAGTTCCTCGGCGACGTCGTTAGCAGCGCCGCGAAAAGTATTGGCGGCTTCCTGAGCTCCGATACCGGCAAGGCGCTGGTCTCTTCAATCAAACCGATCGCGAAGCAGGCGCTGCCAATCATTGGCAGCGCCATTGGCGGCAGGCTCGGCGGTCCGGAGGGCGCACAGATCGGCGCGACGCTTTTGCCGGCTGTGGGGCAGGCCTTCGGTCTCGAACTCGAAGGACTCAGCAACGAGGACCGCGAATTCGAACTTGCGCGGCGCCTCGTTCGTTTCGCTGGCAGCGCCGGGCAGGAGGCCGCGAACGCTTTCGGAACCGCGGACGACCGGTCGATCGCGCATGGCGCCCTGATGCGGGCGGCCCAGCGCTTCGCGCCAGGCCTCGCGGGCGGCTTCGCGCAATCGAACTGTCCACATTGCGGGCAGTCGCTTGGCCACGGACATCGGCACCGCTGGGTCCGTCGCGGCAATACGATCGTCGTACTGAACGCCGGGGTCCGTTATTGATGTGAACAGGCCCTGGCCGCGTGGCTTCCTGCCCACATCGTGGGCGTCAACCTTGAAGGAGCTGACATGCATGACCTGGACAGGACGGTAGTGGAGTTCGCCGCGCAACCGGGCGAACAGGAGTTCGGCGAATACGAAGCCGAAGGTGAATCGTTCGGGTTCGGCGAATATGAGTTCGCGGGCGATCATCCCGAGCCGCGTCGCACGCAGGCGGAAGCGGAAGCCGAAGGCGAAGGCGTGCTCTCTGAAGAGGAGGAGATGGAACTGACCATGGAGGCGCTGGGCGTGTCGAATGAAGAGGAATACGAATATTTCCTCGGCAACCTGATCAGCAAGATCGGCAAAGGGATCGGCTCGGTGGCGCCGGGCGTCCTGAAGACGCTTGGGGGGGCGCTGCGCACGGTAGGCAAAACGGTGTTGCCCATTGCCGCGACGGCCGCCGGCACGTTCTTCGGTGGCCCGGTAGGCGGTGCGCTCGGCGGTGCGCTTGGCGGCGCGTTGAGCAAATCACTCGAGGCCGAGACGGAAGGTTTCTCCGGCGAAGACAAGGCCTATATGCAGGCGGAAGGCTTCGTCAACTTCGCCTCGCAGGCCGGCCGTTATCTGAAGAGTTCGCATCGCAGGATGCCACCGAACCAGGCGGTTCGAATGGCCATGATGAATGCCATGCGCACGCGGCGCAGCAGGTACGGTGGCTATCGCCGGCGCTATCCAGTCGCACCACCGGTTGCCGTTGCGCCTCCGATGGATATCGCGCCGCCTTACGACGATATCGACGCCATACCGGACGGAATGTACCCCGACGGTGGTGACGGCGGCTGGGGGGAGATGGAGGCGACTGCGCAGAATGCAGCGCTGCGTCACCATCGGCACCCGCACGCGCTAATGCCGAAAGCGCCAACAGCGCGCATTCCCGCTCCGCACGCGCCAGTTCCGAACGTGCCGCTGGCGCATCGCGTGGCTGCGAATGTGCCCGTCGCACGCGCGGCGGTGCCCGGCGTCGCGGCGCCACATGCCATGCCAGTGCATTTCCCGGCGCCCCCTGTTTCGGCTCCGCGCTTCCCGGCGCCTCGGCCGCCGGCCGCTGCGGCACCGGCCGCCCCCGTCTTTGCTGCGAGACCGCCGTCGCAAGCGGCAGTCGTGCAGCCGCCGCAGGCGCTGTTTTACCCGCAGATGGCAGGCGTCGCGGCGGCCGTGCCTCAAGCCGCGTTTGCCGGCCAGCGAGGTCAATGGATCCGCCGGGGTCCGCATATCTACATCATTGGTGTCTGAGGGGTTGAATCATGGCTAGCGACGCTGTTGGCTTCCTGCACACCGAGGCGCTCGCGCTCATGAGCCGGCTCGAACTGGTGCAGCCGTTCGCGCTGACCGACACCATGGTTCCCGCAGCGGGACTCATGCCGGCTGCGCAGTCGGCGATCGAGGCTTATCTCGTCGACGGACGCAGCCGGCTGCGCGAGGCCGTTGGCGAGTTCATCCGCTGGTCGTCGAGCGCGCACGCGCGCAGGGTCGAGCCGGCGGTGGCGCAGCGGCGCTTCACGTTCCTGCGCCTGCGCTTCAACGTCGTGCTCACGCATCTCGACATCTTCGCGCACGCCATCAGCCAGCGCAGCGAGCATCGGGTGGGCGTGTGGCTCTCCGGCATGGACATGGCGGCGCAGGACGCGATTCGCCTGCCCGGCATCTACGAGCCGCCGCCCATCATCTGCTACCTCGAACGCGGCGGGGGAGGAGCGATTCGCCGTGCGCGCACCCGTTTGCCCGGGGGCGGCCACAGCCCGGTGGCAGTGATCCGCATGCCGCGCGAGCGCATGGTGGGGACCGGCATCGCCTCTTCGCTCTTCCACGAGGTTGGGCACCAGGCGGCGGCGCTGCTGGACCTCGCGACTTCCTTGCACGAAACGTTGGGATCGCTCGCGAATCAGCAGCGGCCGGAAGCGCTCGCATGGCAACTGTGGGACCGCTGGCTCAACGAGATTCTCGCTGACTTCTGGGCGATTGCACGAGTGGGAATCGGCTCGACGCTCGGGCTCATCAGCATCGTCACGTTGCCTCGCGTGTTCGTGTTTCGTTTGTCGAACGACGATCCTCATCCCGTTCCGTGGCTGCGTGTGAGGCTCAGTTGCGCGATAGGCGCTGCGTTGTTCCCCGATCCGCAGTGGCAGGAACTGGAGCGCGTGTGGATGACCTTGTATCCGAAGCCCGCAGCGATGAGCGGCCACGGCGGGTTGTTCGACCTGCTCGAAAGCACGATGCCGAGCCTCGTCACGCTAATCGCGAACCACCGGCCGCGCAGGCTCAAAGGACGTTCGCTCAAGGAAGTGCTGGAGGTCGATCGAATTGCCCCTTGGCGCTTGCGGCAGTTGTGGCCGGCGCTTGCGAGTTCCCGGCGAGCGTTGTTCGCGCTGACGCCATGCATTGCGCTCGCGGCGATCTCGCAGGCCCGTTCGGACCAGCAGATCGATCCGGCGCAGGAAAGAGAACTGGTTGGGGCGCTGCTCACGCACTGGGCGTTGCGCGGCACGCTGGATATGTCGCTGTTTTGCGCCAATGCGAAAGGCGGGACGAGGCGGTTAGCTGCGCTGGCTTGATATCGGAGCGATGCGACGCATCGCGGAGCGAGCAAGTCCCCTTCATTTACTGGAGAGCATCATGACAGTCAGAGATTGCACGCTCAATATCCACACCAAGGATATTCACGAGGGCATGCGGGTGATGTTGGAGGCCGTGCCGCCCACTGGCCAGCCCCCGTACCCGCCGATCTATACCTATGAGTGGAAGATGGACGGCAAGCCGCTCGACGGCGAGAAGATCGACCCCGATGCGCGAGAGCTGATGTGGGACACGACGGGCTTGACGCTGGGAAACCATACCCTGGAGGTCGAGGGCAAGCTCAAGCCCGGCGTGGGCGGGCATCCCGACGAACTCCTCGGCAAGGAGATCGCGGTCGTTGGGCCGCGTGGCGTAGCGTCGGGCTCGGCGCTTGCGGTCACGATGGAGCGCGCGCTCGACACGGCAACCGACGATCTGGCCTTGTGGGTGACGATTCGCAAGAGCACGGAAGCGCTCGACTTCCAGCGCTATTCGGATTTCATTTCGCTAGTGTTGTGCGACGAGCCGGCGAGCGAACGTATCGGCCATGACGAAAAAAAAATGCGCGCGCGTTATACGAGTCTGCAAAGACGCCGCTCGCTGCCATTCAACGACACCGACGCGTACCGTTTGCTCAAGGTCGCCACGGAAGCCTTTCTGGTGGTGAGCTGCGGTGTTCCGCTCGCCAATCGTTCGTTCGATGAGCACGATCTCAAACATCTGCTCGAGAACTCATGCACAGACGGCAAGGTGAATCTGGAAAAATTATGGCAACGGTACCTCGTCAAGATCAACGGGACCGACGAACTGACGCTTCCTTACCTCGCGCTGATCGCGAAGAAGTTCCCCGACGAAGGATTCAAGGCGACGCTAGGCGCGGAGATCGACGGCGAGCAAGATCGGGCGTGGGGACAGCACTGCTTTGGGCTCCTACGCAATAAATTGCTCGAGCCATGTTTCATCGAGCTCATCTGGTGCTACTGGTACGAGGAAGCGATGCTCACGCAGACCATCAACGTGATCAAGCGCCGCTTCCAGAACGTCAGATCGCCGCTGGGTAACGATCCGCTGGCCAACCTCGAAATCGATCCGCTGCGCCCGCTGAACAACCTGATCTGGAGTCTGATCAACGACGAGCAACACTGGCTCACTTTGCCGCGGCGCGCTTATGAGTACGACCACGAATATGGCATGTCCCTCACCGGCAAGGCGGTTCCCAACCTGCGCCCGGCGGATAGCCGCTCACGGTTTCTGGAGGCGTTCCATACGTTGCTCCGTATCGCACATCAGTTCTTCCAGCAGGACGATCAAACGACAGTCGTGGCCGACGCCTTCCCGGCGCTCAACGCGTTGCGTCAGGTGCATATGATTCTGTCTGAAGGCGGCAGCAACCAGATCGGCGACATGCCGACAATGGCGCGCATGGAGATGCTGATGGAGCAATGGCTGCTCGCGCGCCCGGAATTTCGCGAGTATCTGCCCACGCGCACGATGATCGCCTACCCGGAACCGTGGATGGATCGCGTCGATGCGATGAAGCGGCTGCAGGGCTGGACGGATGTCAGCGTCATTCATTTCCGCGATCTCGCACGGTATGGCGAGCAGATCGTGCTCTCGATCCGTTATGGCGCGTGGAGCGACACCAACGATCCCATGCGCGCAAAAGGCTGGCTGCGGTACTGGAGACCGGAGATTCAGGCCTACGCGCATGCGTATCGCGCAGCCACCGGCGTCGACCTGATCGCGCCGGACCGCCCGGTCGATGCGACGCCGCCGTCGCTCCTGCTGAGTTCCCGGCTCCAGAAGCAGCTTGCTGCGGTAAGGTGAGCGCGCAATGTCATGATCGACTTCACCTCGGCGCTTTATCTGGGCATGAGGCACGCAAGCGGCACGCTGCCGCGCTGGGACACCTTGACCGAGGGTGTCCCGGCCGCGTTGCGGGTCGCGCATGCGGCCCCACGGTTCGAGCATGAACTCGCGGCGCTGCAGGGACGTGAGGGCTGTATTGCCATGACCTCGACGCTGCATGCGATTTTGGATCTCGTCGGCTGGCTCGCGAAACCCGATACGTTGATGCTGGCCGACGCAGGCGCGTACACCATCACCTGGTGGGGGCTCGAACGGGCGCTCGCGCGGGGCGTGCCAGTGCTCCGATTTCCGCACAACGATCCCGCTAGCCTGCGCAAGTTGCTGGAGCGGCACGCCTCGCGACGCAGGTGCCGGCCAGCCGTATTCATCGACGGAGTCTGGCCCGACGGTGGCTGCGTCGCGCCCTACGCCGAGCTGCTGAACGTGGTGCGTGCCTGGGGCGGCGTGCTCGTTGCCGACGACACGCAGGCCCTCGGCATCCTCGGCCACGGGCCGTCAAGGGCGCAACCCTACGGCTGCGGTGGTGGCGGCTCGCTGCGGTGGCTCGGACTCGACGTGCCCGACGTCATTACCGTTACGTCGTGCGCGAAGGCGTTTGGCGTACCTGTCGCCGCGATTTCCGGCGCGCAGTCCGTCATCGACGACCTGCGCGGACAGGCGTTGACACGCGTCCATTGCAGTCCGCCCTCGAACGCGCATTTGTGCGCGGGACTGGCGGCCATGGCGCTGAACCGCTTGTCCGGCGAAAAGCTTCGTGCGCGATTGCTGCGCAATCTGCTGTGCTTGCGCGAGCGGCTCCATGCTGTCGGGATCGAGACGTTCGGTGGACTATTCCCGGTACAGACGCTGGATCTGGGCGGCTTGCGTGCTGTCGATCTCTTCAAGGCACTCGCGGCGCGCGGCATCGAAGCCGTGCTGCGCAGACCGTACGGCAGCGCTGTGCCACAGTTGTCATTCATCGTGACCGCATCTCACGAGTTGGACGAGATCGATTTCGCGGCGGCTGAAATCGAGCGGGCGTTGCGCCGCATGCCGCGCCCGCGCGCGCACTCGCGGCCTTTCAGGCGAGATGTCTGCTATCGGGTAACTGCCGTTCGCCGGCACGACGCATCTGTAGCGCACGGTCGGTGACTCGCAGATTTTGCGCGGCACGATGCAGATTGCCGTTGGCAAGGCCAAGCGCCAGGCGAATTGCCGTGGTCTCCGCTTCCTGTCCGATCGATTTTAGCCCTGCACCCAATTCGACCGCGCGCATGATTGCCTGCTCGAACTTTTCGTCGCGCCAGTCTAGCCGGCGCATATCGAAACTGCATCGCTCGTCTTCGGGGATGTCGCCAATGGTCAGCGGGCCGACACCGACGTGATGGGTCGCCATCTGCGTGGCGAGCTGCTTGAGCTCCCGCACGTTGCCGGGCCAGGCGCGCTGGCGCAAATACAGGCTAACTGTGCGATCGACTTCGGGGGACGGTTCGTCCGGCATCAACTCACGCAGGAACCGATTGAAAAGCAGCAATACGTCGTCTTGCCGCTCGCGCAGCGGCGGCAGTCTGACGTTGAAGGACACGATGCGGTGAAACAGGTCGAGCCGGAAGCGTCCCTTTCTCACCTCGTCGGCCAGGTCGCGGTTGGTGGCTGAAATGAGGCGGAATTCGGTACTCGAAAAAGCGTTGCCGCCGACACGTTTGAATTCCTTCTCCTGGAGAACCCGGAGCAAATGGGCTTGCAACGTGACAGGCAATTCGCCGATTTCGTCGAGGAACAGCGTGCCACCGTCGGCGAGTGCAAATGCGCCGTCACGCGAGGCGATTGCGCCGGTGAACGCGCCCTTTTCATGGCCAAAGAGTTCGCTTCCGGCCAGTTCGGGCAGAAGCGTGGTGCAATCCACCGTCACCAGATTGGCTTTGCGTTCTCGCGAATCCAGCGCATGGATCAGTTCGGCGAGCACCTGCTTGCCCGTTCCGCTTTCACCACCCAAAAGCACACAACCCGCTGAGAATCGCGCAACTTCGACGGTACGCCTAAGCGTTTTGCGCCACGCGGGCGACGTGCCCGGCGCATACGCGACGACGGGTCCGGATGCGACGAGTTCGTCGACGGCGTTCCATCGGAGAATCTGGGCGTGCAGGCGTGCCGCAAGCCACGCAGCGTGATCCGCGGCCAGCACATCGTCGGCTCCGGCGCGCACTAAACGCCATGGTACTTCGGGAGCCAGGTCTGGCGCGTTCAACAGGATGACGACGATGCGAGAGTCAGTCCGTGCCGCCGCTTCGGCTACCGTGTCGTAAACCTGAGCCGTGACGGTGTCGCACACGATCAGGAGTGGCGCCGCGCACGCGTCGGCCATTTGATGTGTGATCGCAACGATGCCCGCATCGGCGAGCGATTGAATCAACGTGGTCTGCAGCGTCGCCCCATGCGCGGGGACGAAACACAGGCGCGCGAGCAGCTTCTCCATTTCGACCCAACCTCGACACTGGTTCGCCACAGTGCCAATCGTGCCGTCGAATTCGACAGTCGCCCCAGGAAAATTCCACTTGATTTATCGAAAAATCAATGCCCAATACATTTAAAAGCAATTTAATGTGTACCGTACACGATTTTTTCGAAAGTCCACTACATTGCGGGATTGTATCTATGCGTTCTGTTTTACGCCTCCATCATATGATGGATATATCCTCTGGTCTTTAAATTGATTGCAATATTTAATAAATTTAAAGCACTCGATTCTATAGTTATCTTTCTTTATTGTTTTATTTTAAAGAACTGCGTATGGCAAAAATCGGCGTTGGGCGATATAGCTCGACTGAACGCCGAACGGTCACGCTTTGGCATCGGCTAGATCATCGGCGCGTTTGCCTGTAGACAGGCCCACAATCGCTGAGCCACTGGGCCGTGGGACGCGTTTCGGCGCCGGGCTGCAACCAGCGTCTCCGTATGGCCGGGGAGCCAACGGCTCGCAAGGGATTTCAAGGCGCCGCTACGCAACTCCGCTTCGATCAGGAAGTCCGGCAGATGCCCCCACGCAAGGGCCTGCATGATCACATCCTTTTTCATGCTCTGGTCGGGCACAGTGATCTGCCTGGCCCCCTCGACTACCAGATAGTTCGAGTCACCCGGCTTGCGAGCGGAATCGCGCATCACGCATTGCGCGTAGTCGCGCAAGTGCTGCTCACGCGGTGTCCCAGGTAGCGGGGCTCGCAGCAGGCGAGGCGCTGCCACAGGAACCAGGCGGACCTTGCCGAGCACAATCCACTCGAGTGACAGGTCAGTCGTGTCTACACGATGCACGATCAGATCGGCTTCGCCGGCCTTCAGTCGCTCAACCGGTCCACCGACTGATTCGAAATGCAGATTCAGCCGCGTGTGCGCACACGTGACGAAAAAGCGCGCGAGCAGGTTCAGCATAATCGGGCGCGGGCACAGATCGCCAAGGACCACGTTCAGGTCGCTTTCATCGCCGCCGGCCAGTTGTGCTGCGTGCTGACGCAAGCCTTGCGCTTCGCTCAGGAGTGGCTGCATGCGCTCATAAAACGAACGGCCCATGGCGCTCAGTTTCACGCGATAGCCGCTGCGATCGAGCAGGACGAGCCCCGTTTGGCTTTCCAGTCGTGCCACCGCCGCAAATACCGCGGGATGGGATCGATGGAGTGCGCTCGCAGCGGCCTGGAAGCTCCCAGTACGGATGACGGCGTCGAGGCATTGCACGTCGTGAAGCGTGAAATCTACCATGTCAACTTTTATGACAATCCATGTCCTATCTTTGTAATTTTAGTTGAAACTGGAACAGCCCATACTCGGCCTGCCAACTGGCGTTGCACAAGGTATTCGGCGAAGGGCGCCGCGACCGCCAGCGCGACTCTGCAGGAGATGTCATGGACAGCTTTTCCTTCCTCACGACGACGGATGATGCGCGCATTGCGTATCGGCTCGACGGCGGCGACGACAAACCCACGATTGTGCTGTCGAACTCAATCGGCACTACGCTGCGCATGTGGGACGGCCAGATTTCCGCATTGACGCGGCACTATCGCGTGCTGCGCTACGATGCGCGCGGGCACGGAGCGTCTAGCGTTCCTGCGGGGCCGTATCCGCTTGCGCGTCTGGGGCATGACGTGCTCGAACTGATGAACGCGCTCGACCTGGAACGCGCGCATTTTCTTGGACTCTCACTGGGTGGAATTGTCGGCCAATGGCTGGGCGTGCATGCGCCGGACCGGATCGACAGGCTGGTGCTGAGCAATACCGCACCATGGCTCGGGCCGGCGACCAGGTGGGATGCGCCGATTGCGGCAGTCTTGCAGGCCGATGACATGATGGCCACTGCCGAGACCTTCCTGCGAAACTGGTTCCCGAAGCAAATGCTCGAGGCAACGGATCCGTTGGTGGATAAGTTCCGCGCCATGTTGGTCACGACAAATCGGCATGGCCTTGCCGGTTCGTGGGGTGCCGTGCAGGAAGCGGATATGAGGGGGTTGCTTGTGCGCATCGTGCGGCCGACGCTTGTGATTGCCGGCGAGCACGATACGGTGACGGCGGCGAGCTATAGCGTCCAGATGGCGCAGGCGATTCCAGGCGCGAGATTACTGGTGCTTCCGGCGGTGCATCTCTCTAACATCGAGTTTCCGGAGAGATTCAACGACGAAGTCGTGCGGTTTCTGCGCGCGCCTACCTGACGCTGGACGCGCCTGCGAGCAAGTCACTTCGGCGCTGCTTGCGCGTGCTGCAAGAATGGCGGCTAGAGATCCAGCGTCACACCACCCGCCGCCGGATGCCCGACGCAGATCAGCGCGTAGCCTTGCTCGACGTCGAATTCCGGTGGTTCGTCGTATTCCACGTGTCCTTCCAGCACGCGCGCGGCGCAGGTCCCGCACATGCCGGAGCGGCAGTTGGACGCCGCGTTCGTGCCGCAGCGCTCGGCGGTATCGAGCAGCGAGCCCTGCTGCGGCTGCCAGCTCACTGTTTTCCCTGTGCGTGCAAAGGTCACCGGTCTGACTTCTGTCGCTTCTGTCGCAACGGGAGCTTGGCCAGACGTGCGCTTCAAACTCGATGGTCCGAACGCCTCGAACCGAATGCGCTCGTCTGCGATATTCAGCGCGCGCAACCCGTCGTACAGATCGCGCATGAACGCTTCGGGGCCACACAGATAGAAGTCGTAGTCGTCGAACGGCAGGAAGCGGCGCAACGCATCGATGTTGACGCGGCCCGCGAGCCTGTCGCCAGCAGGCGAATCGTGCTGCGCGGCGCTATCGTACAGATGCACCGACACGTTCGGATGCGCGCGTTCGATCTCGCGCAGCACGGCGGCGAACGGTTTCTCGTGTTCACCGCGGGTACCATGAAATACGTGAATACGGCGCTGCGGTTCGAGCGCGAGCGCCGCGTCGAGCATTGCCAGCATCGGCGTGATGCCGATGCCTGCCGCCGCCAGCACGATCGCGCGCGGACTGCGTGCGTCGAGCTTGAACGACCCGCGTGGCGCCAGCGTGTCGATCAGCGAGCCGATACGTGCGTGTTTGTGCAGCCAGCGCGACACCGCGCCGTCGCGCTTCACGCTGATCCGGTAGCGCGCCGGTTGTGCGGCATCGTGCGCCGCGGAGAGCGTATACGTGCGCATGGGCGGCTTGTCCGATCCAGGCATGGCGATGCGCAGCGGGAGGTACTGCCCAGCTTCGAACGGCGCGAGTGGCTGATTGTCCACGGGTTCGAAAGAGAACGAGCGGATCGTTGGGGATTCGTCGCGCACGTCCGCCACGCGCAGCGTGCGCCATGAGGGCGCGTCGGTTTTTTTCGGCGTAGCGGCGGGCAAGTATTCAGTCAAAGCCTGCTCGAACTGCGGCGCATACTCGACGGCCGACCAGCGCAGCGGCAACGCGCCCCGCACGCGCCGCGCCTCGTGCACATGAAACCGAACAAGCCGCTGCGCCATCGGGAATTGTGCGATTTCCGGGCCGTCCCAGATCACCTCGGCGCGCACCGCGAGATAGAGCAGGTCGCCGCGCGCAAAATCGACGAACAACAGCCCCGCGCGCGGTTCGCGCAGCAGGTTGCCGATCGTGTTGAAAAAATTGTTGCCGGTGAAGTCGGGCGCGGTCAGCGTGCGCTCGTTGTCTATCCGCACGAAGCCGGGCACGCCGCCGCGATGCGAGACATCCACACCGCGCCCCGCTGCGGCTGCGTCATCGAGATTGGCGCTGGCGATAAAAAATGCATCGGCGCGGGCAATCAGAGCGCGGTCTTCCTCCGAGAGTGAATCGGCATGTTCGACCGAAGCGTTCGCCAGCACATTGCCCGCGAACGTCGGCTCACGTCCGTTGATGTACTTCGGACAGTTGCCGAAGCTTTGCTTGACCGCGAGCGTGATCACGTCGCCGTTGACCGCTTCGATCACGCCGTTCACGCGGTTGCGCCGCCGTGTGTGCGGCTGGATGCCGAGCCCGCCAATGCGGGCGCCCGGCACCCAGCTTCCTTCGAGCGGATCACCCGGCAACGCGCCGCCGTCGATGCGCAGCGTGCGACTGTCCGGCGTCGATACGAAGCCTGCCGTGTTCGCACGCAGCGTTGCCCACGGCTGTCCGCTTGCATCGACGCCGCCGAACACCATGAACGGCAGCATCGCGAAGAACGCGCGATGCTGGTCCGGCATGTGGTCGCGGATACCGCGCGAGCCGCTTGTGAGCGCGAAGTCGGCGACGCCCGCCCGCAATTGAGCCTCACGTTCGCCATCGTGAAATGGGCCGCTCGCGTGGTATGGGGTCGGTTCGAAGAGAGCGTTCATCACAGCCTCAGGTTGACGACGCGCGTGCCGCTCAGGCGGCGAGCAGGCCCGCTTTCGTCGACGGCATCGGCACGAAGCCCGGCAACGCGGCGACGCGCTCGAGCCACGCGCGCAGATGCGGGTACGGTTCCAGCGACACGCCGCCTTCAGGGGCATGCGCGATGTAAGTATGCGCGGCGATATCGGCGATCGTCACGTGATTGCCTGCCGCGAATGGCTTGTGCGCGAGTTCGGCATCGAGCAGCGGCAGCAGCGTCCTCGCGATTTCCTGTGCGCGTGCCAGATCGAGATCGCGCTTGAATACGTGGACGAGACGTGCGGCGCACGGGCCGAACGCAATCGGGCCGGCGGCGAGCGAAAGCCAGCGTTGCACGGCTGCCGCGCCAGGCGCATCGTCCGGCAACCACGACGGATCGCCGTAACGCTTCGCCAGATAGACGAGAATCGCGTTCGAATCGAACAGCACCGTGTCGCCATCGACGATGGTCGGCACCTGGCCGAATGGATTGAGCGTCAGATACGCGTCCTGGCGGTGTTCGCCTGCGGCAAGATCCACCGGCACGATCTCGAACGGCAGGTCCAGCATGGACAGGAACAGCCGCACGCGGTGCCCGTGACCGGAAAGCAGCGTGGTGTAAAGGCGGATCGGCGTGGCGGGACGGGCAGCGGGCATCGGCATTCTCCATATCGAAAGCGCTGCGGGAAGCAGCGGCAGGGAGCGCTCAGATTAAGCAATGCCTGCACGCGCGAGAAGACTGCTAAGCTTGCAATCATTTTCTACCGAAAGTGGACAATCGCCGATGACCGATGTGCGCGACGTCAATCTGAACCGGCTAGCGGTGTTCGTCGCCGTGGTCGAGGCGGGGTCGCTGACAGCGGCGGCCGAGCGGCTTGGCATTGCCAAGACGATGGTCAGCGCGCATATGCAGCGGCTCGAACGCGAGATCGGCGCGAGCCTGATCGCGCGCACCACTCGGCGTCTGTCCGTGACCGACGCGGGCCGCGCGTTTTACGACGCCAGCTGCCGCATCCTGCAGATGACGGAAGAGGCGCTTTCGGCAGCGTCGGGCGAGGCTTCGCCCGCGCGCGGTACGCTGCGGGTGAGCGCGCCTGTCGATTACGGCGCACAGATCGTTGCGCCCGCGCTCGTCGATCTGCGCGGCGTGTATCCCGAGCTCGAAATCGAACTGGTCTGTGCCGATCACTACGTCGATCTGATCGGCGAGGGCATCGATCTGGCTGTGCGGCTGGGCAATCTCCCCGACTCGAACTACCGCTCGGTGAAACTCGGCAGCTATGTGCGGTGGCTGGTCGCGAGCCCCGCGTTCGTCGCGCGGTACGGCATGCCGAGATCGCTGAAAGCACTGGCGTCCTTGCCGCATATCGCGATGACGGTGCTGCGCCATCCGTCGACGCTCGAGTTGACGCGCGACGCCGGGCGGCTCGCGGCGGGCCGCGTGAGCCACGACAAAGCCGTGCGCCGCGTGCGCTGCGTGAACGCGTTGAGCGTGAACACGGCCACCTCGGCACGCGCTGCGGTCCTCGCGGGTGGCGGCTTTGCAGCGCTGACCGATTTCTCGACCCGGGCCGATGTTGCGTCCGGCGCTCTCGTGCGCTTGCTGCCCGAATGGTCGGGCGTGCCTTCGAACGTGCAGGCCGTGTTTGCGCCGACGAGCTATCCGTCGGGCAAGGTGCGGGCGGTCATCGAGGCGCTGAAGGCGAAGATCGCGAATAGCGCGGCGTGAGCCTGCGCTTCGATGTTTGCGGGGCTCGCCGCTGCCTCAATTCACCCCGGTGGCATAGCGACGGCAATGCTCGAGATAGCCGGCCTCGTGGCTGCTCGCCAGTTGCACGATGCTCGTCCAGAGCCACAGCGGCGCGTCGATCGTTTTCGAGCGGCCGCGCCGGAGTTCGGCGAGCCAACTGCGCCGTGTCGGCGCATCCATCTGGCGCGCGTGCGCTTGGCCTACCACTGCCGCGAGATAGAACGCGACCTTGCGCGCCTCGCCCTCGTCGAGTGCATCGATCTCGAGCTTGAGATCCTGGGGCAGCAACTCGCGAATCACCACGGCGCGATCGAGCATGCGGGACGCCCGCATGCGCTCGCCGAGAAAGGGCGAGAGATGGCGCGCGCCTTCCACCACTCGCTCGGCGTTGTCGCGCGGCATCGAGGCGTCTTCGTAACGCGGCGCTGCGGCTTTCACGCCTTCCTTGATGTCCATGAGGCACAGATCGTCGCCCTCGATCACACCGCCGTCCACATCGAGCAGCACCGCGTAGCGTAGCCTGCCGAGCGAACTGCAGCCCTTGACCCAGTACGCTGCGTCGATCACCTCGACCTTGCCCGCATCGTTGCGCCCGCGCAGGCCCGTGGGCAGACTCGCGATGGCTTCGTTGCGAAAGAGCGTGTCGATTTCCCGGCGCTCGGCGCGCGTGAGCGGCCAGAAACGCTTGCCAAGCGGAATCGTGGGCTCGAGATCCTCGATGCGTTCTTCGGCCAGGTGCTGCCACGAGCGGCGTACGGCCGCTTTCATCGCGAGATGCACGGGCTCGGGGCGCCCGGACAATTTCGCCTTCGCGCGCTTTGTCCCGAACGCCGATTCGTAGCCCGCTGCGAGCGCCTCCAGCATGTGCACGATAGTGAGACCGGAAAGCGCAGAGCCGCGTGCCGCGGTCGCCAGTGAGAGGCCGAGGCGGATGAGGTCGTGCGCGGGATTGCCGATCACGGTCTGATCGAGATCGCGGATATGGACTTCGACCTTGCCTTCCTGATTCGCGATGGGGCCGAGGTTGCCGGTATGGCAATCGCCGCAAATCCAGATCGCCGGGCCTCGCGGCAGCGAGTCACCGTTCGTCTCGACGATCCATTCGTAGAACCGGGTCGTATTGCCACGCACGTAGGCGTGAGGCGAGCGCGCCATTTTCAGGCGCCGCTGGTCGGTCAGGATGGCCGCGCGCTCGCCCGGTTTGGGCAACGCCTTTGACGACCCTGCGCCTTTCGAAACTTTCGGCTTTGCCTCTCTCGCTTGTTTGCCGCGCTTCTTTTCGCTGGACATGTTCGTCATCCCCTGATTTGAATGCGCTGGATTGCGTCGACGCGATGTCGTGGTTCACGTGGCGTAAGCAAGCGGTGTGCCGCCAGTCTCGCTACGCGCGACGAAGCCCTGCGGCCCGGCGCTCCTCGCTTGCATGATGCGCCTTCAAAGGTCGAAGGATCGGGGTAGGGTTCCGGCGTTTGCCGTCGTCCCGGTGCCCGTGAAAGGCGAGTCGAAAGCCCCGATTTCGGTTTCCGGATTGACGAGGTCGTTGTCGCGCTTGTGCTGCTCGGTCCAGATCTGGCTATCGGGAAACCAGAATGCGTTTTCGCGCGGAGGCACGACGAGTCGCACCTGCAGCGACGGATTGAAGATCTTGGACCACGCCGAGAGATAGGAGGGCGTCTTGATCAAACGCCCGCAATTTGCGAGTAGCAGGCTCGCGACCAGGGCTTCGCGGCCGATGGCGAGTCCGGGATGTCCGCTGAAGTGCACCGGCGTCTCGCCGCTCGCGAGCAGCGTGGCAGGCGCGACGTTCACGGGCACGGCGAAGCCCCACTTCAGGAAGAAGTCAAGAAAAGCCTGCTCGTCGCTGGAGACGAAGATGTTGGTGAGATGCGGGTCGTCCGCGAGTGTTCGCTCGACCCTCTGGCAAAACGTGCTCCAGTCGATCGGATGGGCCTCGAACTTTTTATCCGTGCCGCGAAAGTGGACGCCCAGTGTCGAAGCGCCGATATCGAGCCGCTCGCTGATGCGCTCGACTTCCTCACGGATCGATGCGCTTGGCCGATAGTTCGACAGGAACAGCGCACTCGCGCGCGCTAGCCCGAGGCCGGCTTCGTAACGGCGAAAACCAAGATCGCCGAGATCGCGCACGACCGACGTTCGCAAACCGGACCGCTCCGTTTCCGGCACGGCGGACGGTGCGAGGTCTTCAAAGCATTCGGCTAGCCAGTCGATTTTGCCTTGCGGGTCGCCATAACTGCCCCCACGGGCCGAAATGACGGGCGTCAGACGCTTTTCGTCGCAGTACAGGAGGATGCACAAGACGATCTGCATCACGGAAAAGAAGCCCGAAGTTGCGCGGATCTCTATGACGAAGTGGCCGCGATTGAGGCGTTGTCTGGCATGGAGGCAAAGGCGGCGTGGCGTATTGAGCGCATTCTTGAAGTCTTCGCTGCGCCGCACCTGTCTCGCGACTTCAATAAGGTTTCTGAACATGCCATGTCCCTTCGATCCGGGTAACGGAGATGATTCCGCGAGCGGGGTGCTCGCGGTCGATTCCGTCGACGGATTCGCCTTTAACTGCGTTAGCAACGATTCGGGAGGAGACGTATGTTTTCCGACGATAGCTTAATCGTCGTGCACGCCTGGGCTGGCTGGTTATTTGGCATCCTAAGCGATTGGGGCATTCTAGGATGTCATGTTTACGCGTCGATTAAACTGAGGATTAAGTGACATGCCCGACGCCATCCATCGCTCGCGCGTCTAGCCAAACGGCCTGAGTTGCGAAGCGGGCACGTCGATGCGCAGGTTCTCCATCAGCACCGTTTCGATCGGTTTGCGCGACTCGCCCTCGCTCACGACCTTGATGGGCAGACCATGGCTCAAATCGAACCACAACTCATAACGGAACACGCCGGTCGCCGGGTGTCCAGACCGGCACGTCACGATCACATGCGCCGCCTCGCGCGCGCCGATCGTCGCAGCGCCGGTGACCTGCGTGTCGCCATGCTGTTGAAGCTCACGGACATTGACGAGCAGTGCGCCGATATCGGACTCGTCGACGCGATGACCCTGCGGGCTCTGGATCATGTGATTGTCGGGGCTCAGCGTGAGTCTCGGAAACGTGTCGATACCGAATGGCCAAAGCTTGACCTTCCCCGATTCGGGGTTGAAGGTGAGTGTCGCGCCAGCATGCGGCCGGATGAAGTCCATCCGAACAAAACCCGGCTTGCGGTAGCCATAAAGCACCTCGACGGTTTGCTCGCCCGCCGATGTCGATTTCAGGGTGACCTGATAGTTTGCGAGCGCATCGAAACGTGCCTGCGCGACGGCCACGAAATCGCGGTCTGGGAGCGTCATCGCCGCCTCCTATACTCGAAAGTGGATGATGGGTCATTCTGGAGCACGGCTTCGCACCCCGCAATGCACACGTAGCCGTATCGCAAACAAGGAGGAAGCGAACGATGGCGCAATTCCGTCTGACCACCTTGTGGTGCATCGAGGCGCCGTTGCAGCCGGTGTGGGACGCGATCCACGATTCGATGAACTGGCCCAGGTGGTGGAAGAATGTCGAAGCGGTGCGCGAGTTGCAGTCGGGCGAGACAGACGGTCTAGGCGCCGTGCATCGTTACACGTGGAAGGGTGTGCTGCCGTATCGCGTCATCATCGACGTACGCGTGACGCGCGTCACGCCGCTCGTGGCGCTCGAGGGCGAGGCGAGCGGCGCGCTGGAAGGCATGGGGCGCTGGCATTTCGCAGCCGACGGCAGCCGCACGGTGGTGCGCTACGACTGGCACGTCAGGACGGCCAGTGCGTGGATGAGCGCGCTCGCGTTCGCGCCGTTCGCGCGGCTCGTATTGCGCTGGAATCACGATTCGATCATGCGCGAAGGGGGCCTTGCGCTCGCGCGGCTGCTCGAGGCGCCTCTTGTCGATTGCAGCGCCGAACGCAGCGCCGAACGCAGCGCCAAGCCGCGATAAGTGCAACAATCGAACCCGTTGGCGCGCTTGCACACGCTTTCTGCACGATTTCTGCGAGAAGGAGGAGTGATGAACGATCCCCACCGCTTATTTGCCTTGCATGGGAGGCAACATGACTGAGATCGAAAAGGAGTCGGTCGTCGCAGTGCTGAACAAGATCCTCGAATCCGAGCTGGCGGGCGTGGTGCGCTATACGCACTATTCGTTCCTGGTATTCGGATTCGGCCGCATTCCGATCGTCTCCTGGCTGCGGCAGCAGGCGGACGAATCGCTCTTGCATGCGCAGCAGGCCGGCGAATGGATCACGACGCTCGGCGCGTATCCGTCGCTCGCAATCGGTCCGCTGCTCGATTCCCACACGTTCGATATCGGGTCCATCCTGCGCGAATCGCTCGAGGCCGAACAGATCGCGCTCGGTCTTTACCGCGAGCTGCTCTCGCTCGTGGCCGACCGCTCGGTTGCGCTCGAGGAGTACGCGCGCCAGATGATCCAGGTCGAGGAGTTGCACGCGGGCGAGGTCGACAAGATGCTGCGCCGCCCCGGCTCGACCACGACCGCGCCGCAGCACGGCATGGGGCTCGCCGAATAGGCGCGCTATCTGGCTCACTATGCTGACGCTCGCCAATGTGTCGAAGCACTACGACGGCACCGCGCCGCGCAACGTGTTGCGCGGCGTGAATCTCGAACTGGGCTCGGGCGAGTGCGTCGCGATCATGGGCGAATCCGGCGCGGGCAAATCGACGCTGCTCAATCTCGCGGCCGGACTCGACCGGCCGGATGCGGGGCGCATCGTCTTCGACGGACATGATCTCACCACGCTGGACGATGACGCTGGGACCCTGCAGCGCCGCCAGAAAATGGGCTTCGTGTTCCAGGCGTTCCATGTGCTGCCGAACCTCACGGCGGCGCAGAACATCGCGCTGCCGCTGCTCCTGAACGGCTTGCGCGCGAAAGACGTGCCGGCGCGCGTGTCGTTCGTGCTGCAGGCGGTCGGGCTCGGCGGGCGCGAGCACGCGTTGCCGCGCGAACTGTCGGGCGGCGAATTGCAGCGCGTGGCGATCGCGCGTGCGCTCGTGCATCAGCCGCGTCTCGTGCTGGCCGACGAGCCCACCGGCAATCTCGATCACGACACGGCGATGCGCATCCTCGCGCTGCTGCGCGATCTGGCGCAAAAGAACGGCGCGGGCGTGCTGCTCGCGACGCACTCGGCCGCCGTGGCGGCTGCCGCCGACCGCGTGCTGCGGCTCACGCCCGACGGGCTCCAGCCGCACGCGCCCGGCGCAGGCGGTGCGTAGGCGATGCGCTGGCTCATCGGCGGCGAAATGCGCGCGCATCCGCTGCGCACGTTGATCGGCATTCTCGCGATCGCGGCAGGCGTCGCGATGGGCTACGCCGTGCAGTTGATCAATCGCGCGGCGCTGGGCGAGTTGTCGGCTACCGTCAACTCGTTGATGGGCAATGCCGATATCGAACTGCGCGGGCCGCGCGCGGGCTTCGATGAGGCGCTGTATCCGCGTATTGCCCGTTTGCCCGAGGTCGCGGCGGCAAGCCCGGTGGTCGAGGTCGATGCGCGCGTCGCGGGGCGCGACGAGTCATTGAAGCTGCTGGGCGTCGACGTGTTTCGCGCAGGCTACGTCACGCCGAATCTCGTCGGACGCGTGGATCGAGCGGATCGAGCGGATCAAGCGAGGCACGCGACTGGCACAAAGGCTGGCACCCTCGATCTGCTCGATCCCGACACCGTGTTTCTCTCACCCGCCGCGCTGACCTGGCTCGCGCTCAAGCCCGGCGACACGCTCACGGTACAAGTCGGGCTCGCTCAAGTCGCGCTGCGCGTCGCGGGCGTGTTGCCTGCATCGGGCGATGCGGTGCGCGTCGGCGTGATGGACATTGGCGCCGCGCAATGGCGCTTGCAGCGGCTCGGCACGCTCGAGCGCATCGACATCAAGCTCAAGCCGGGCGTCGACGCAGAAGTGTTCGCGGGTTCGATCGCGCCGCTAATGCCAGCGGGTGTGGCTGCCGTCACGCCGAGCGACAACGCACACCGCACGTCGATGCTCTCGCGTGCCTATCGCGCGAATCTCAACGTGCTCGCGCTCGTCGCGCTGTTCACGGGGGCGTTCCTCGTCTTCACGATGCAGGCGCTCGCCGTGCTGCGGCGCCGCGCGCAGTTTGCGCTGCTGCGCGCGATCGGCGTGACGCAGCGGGGGGTGCTGTGGCTGGTCGTCTCGGAGGGCGCGATCCTCGGCGTGCTCGGCGCCGCCGTGGGGCTCGCCATCGGCTTCGCGCTCGCGGCCGCCGTGCTCCGGTATGCGGGCGGCGATCTGGGCGGCGGCTATTTCGAAGGGGTTCAGCCGCGCGTGCATTTCGATGCGATGCCCGCGGCGATATTTTTTGCGCTGGGGGTGGGGGCTTCGGTACTTGGCAGTCTCGCGCCGGCGCTCGAAGCGGCGAGGGCGCGGCCCGCGCGGGCGCTGAAGGCGGGCGACGAGGAAGCGCCGACCGCACGGTTGCGGGCGAAGCGCGCCGTCACGGCGGCCCTGCTCGCGATCGGCGCCGGGCTCGTCGCGGCATTCTTGCCACCCGTGGCCGGCTTGCCGGTGTTCGGCTATCTCGCCATCGCACTGTTGCTGCTGGGCGGCGTGCTCGCGATGCCGGCCGTCGCCCGCGCTGTGTTCGCCGTGCTGCCCCGCTCGGATCACGCGTTGCCGCAGCTCGTGCTGGCGCAGCTTGCCAACGCCCCCGGCCGCGCGACGATCGGGCTCGCGGGCATCGTCACGAGCTTCAGCCTGATGACGGCGATGGCGATCATGGTGTCGAGCTTTCGCGTCGCCGTCGACGACTGGCTGCAGTTGCTGCTGCCCGCGCCGCTCTATCTGCGCGCTGCGCCCGGCGGCGACAGCGCATTCCTGTCGCCGGGCGATCAGGCGGCCATTGCGGCCAGGCCGGGCGTGACCCGCGCAGAGTTTCTTCGCGCAACGCAAATCACCCTCGATGCTCGTCTGCCGCCCGTCAGCCTGCTCGCGCGGCCCATCGATGCGCGCAATCCCGCCGCGCGTCTGCCGCTGACGACGGTGCCGCTCGTGCCGCAACCCGGCGATCCGCCGCCAGTGTGGATCAGCGAGGCGGCCGCCGATCTGTATGGGATGCACCCCGGCCAGCGCATCACGCTGCCGCTGGCGGGACAGCGCCTCCCGTTCACGGTGGCGGGCATTTGGCGCGACTACGCACGCCAGTTCGGCGCCATCGTGATCGACACGAGCGACTATCGCCGCCTGACTCGCGACACACGCGTGACCGATGCGGCCTTATGGCTCGCCTCGGGCGTGGCGCCCGCGCAAGCGATCGCGCGCCTGCGCGAGAGCGTGCGCGGCGGGCAGCGTCTGGAGTTCGCGCAGCCGGGCGAGATCCGCGCGGCGAGCCTGCGGATCTTCGATCGCAGCTTCGCCGTGACGTATCTGCTGGAAGCGGTGGCGGTGATCATCGGACTGTTCGGCGTCGGCGCGAGCTTCGGCGCGCAGGCGCTTGCCCGCACGCGCGAGTTCGGCATGCTGCGGCACATCGGCGTGATGCGTCGCCAGATCGCCGTCATGCTCGCGATGGAGGGCGCGCTCGTGGCGCTGCTCGGCGTGCTAGCCGGGCTGACGCTGGGCTTGGGTCTCGCGATGGTGCTCGTGCATGTCGTCAACCCGCAGTCGTTTCACTGGACGATGAGCGTGCACATGCCGTGGGGGTTGCTGGCCGCGCTGGCGTCGGCGGTCGTCGCGGCCGCTGCGCTCACGGCGCTCGTAAGTTCGCGCGCGGCGATGTCGGTGGATGCGGTGCGCGCCGTACGCGACGACTGGTGATGCGATGAGACGGCGCATGTTCCTTTTATGGCCGCTAGCCGCCCTCACGCAGAACGCCGCGTGGGCAGGCATGCCGCAATACCCGGCGGTCACGAGCGGACAGCCGCTCGTGTTCCCGCGCGACTATGGCGCGCATTCGAGCTATCGCAACGAATGGTGGTACGTGACTGGATGGCTGCAAACGGATGCCGGCGCATCGCTGGGCTTCGAAGCGACATTCTTCCGCTCGCGCCCCGCGCTCGACGACGCGAACCCGAGCCGCTTCGCGCCGAATCAATTGCTGTTCGCCAACGTGGCGCTGAGCGATCCGCGCGCGGCCAGCCTGCAGCACGACCAGCGCGTCGCGCGCAGCGGCTTCGGCCTCTCTGAAGCGAGCGAGACGGACACGGCAGTCCACATCGACGACTGGTCGCTCGAGCGCAATACGGACGGCCGCTACCGCCTGAACGTGGCCACGCCCGGCTTTGCGTTCGCTTTCACCTTGGCGCCGACGCAAGCGGTGCTCGTCAACGGCGCAGGCGGGTATAGCCGCAAAGGTCCGCTTCCGGACGAGGCCAGCTACTACTACAGCCAGCCGTGGCTGCAAGTCGACGGGGTGCTCGAGCGCGGTGGTGATTCACGCGGCAATCGGGAGCACGTGCGCGGGCAGGCGTGGCTCGATCACGAATGGTCGTCGGCGCCGCTTGCTGACGACGCCGTTGGCTGGGATTGGATCGGCATCAATTTCGATGACGGCGGCGCGCTGATGGCCTTGCAGATCCGCGACAAGGCAGGCCGCAAGTTCTGGGCAGGCGGCACACTGCGCGCGGCTGATGGAAGCACGCACGCGCTATCGCCCGATAGCATCAGCTTCACACCGCTGCGCCGGTGGCGTTCTCCGCATACCGGCGCCGAGTATCCGGTGGCGATGCGCGTCGATGCGCAGGACCGGCATCTGACGCTCGCGCCGCTCATGGACGATCAGGAATTCGACAGCCGCGCGACCACCGGCGCGGTGTATTGGGAGGGCGCAGTGACGGCCTTCGAGGCGGGCGCAAGCACGGCAAAGCCTGCTGCAAAGCCGATCGGACGCGGCTATCTCGAACTCACGGGCTATGTACAGCGGCTCGAGCTTTAGAAACTTCACCCCAGTTCGAACGACGTCACCCCGAACACGCGATCAATCGCAATCGCGGGGGCGTTTTTCGTGTACATCCGCGCGGTTTCGAAGACGCTCGTCATGCCGTGCCGCTCCGCCAGCGCGACAGCCGCGGGATTCGTTTCCGGCACGTCGAGCACGATGACCTCGCGAGGCACGCGGGCCGCCAGCGCGCGAATGAGGCCGGTGGCGACGCCCGCATCATCGGCGAAGAGCGGGCCGATCTTGCAGCCCGCCTCGCAGCGGCGCACGACACCGTATCCGGCGACCCGGCCCGCGTCGATCGTTGCGAGCGCAATGGCATCCGGCTGCGCGATCCACGCGCGGAGGAAGTGATCGCGCTGCGCCGGAAAACAGCGGCGATCGTAGGCAAGCAACTGCTCGAACGGTATGTCGGCCGCCGCCACCACATGCGCGCAACCGATGCCGCTCACGCGTCCCTGATAGCGGATGTTGCGGTATGCGAGCCGGAACCCGGACTTCCTGTAGTTCGCCTGCTGGGCAACGACGCCATCGAGACCGATGTTGCGGTGTCCCAGGTAATGCATGCCGTGCTGCCAGATTCGTATGCCGAAGCCTCTATGGCGAAATCCGGGTTTCACGATATAGAGACCGATGAAGCCAAAGCTGTCGTCATAGGCGACGGCGCAAATGCACGCCACCGGCTCGCCGCGCCAAACGCCGACGAAGAAACCGTTCGGGTCCGCTTCCCTGAAACAGTGCGGATCATGCAGGCCGGGATTCCATCCCTCCGCAGCGGCCCATTCGACCGACATGGCCACCTCGTCGGCCGACATGGTGCGCACGATGAAGTCGCCAGGTTGATCCATGAAATTGGGGCACGCGGTTCTTGTCGCGCAGGTCAGGGGGCACGACTGCCCCGATTATGACACCGCTGAATAGCAGCGCCGCGCTAGACGCTCAGCCGCTCTCGCAATTCTCGCCTCAGCACTTTTCCAACCGGCGTTTTCGGCAGATCGTTTACGAAGACCACCTGCTTCGGCACTTTGTAAGCGGTGAGGCTGGTGCGCGCAAACTCGATCACTTCCGACTCGGTCAGCCCTGGTTCCTTTTTCACCACGAAGGCGACAGGCGTCTCGCCGGATTGTGAATCCGCCACACCGACGACCGCGACTTCCAGAATGCCGGGATGCCGGAAGAGCACGCCCTCCACCTCGTTCGGGTAGACGTTGAAACCGGAGACCAGAATCATGTCCCGCTTGCGGTCGACAATCCGGATGACACCGCGCTCGTCCATGATCCCGATATCGCCGGTCGAGAAGAATCCATCGGCGCCGATCGCATGGGCAGTTTCCTCCGGCCGGTTGAAGTAGCCTTGCATGATGACGGGTCCTGCGACGCAGATTTCGCCGGGCATACCGGCGCGTACAGCCGCGCCGCTTTCGTCGCGGATTTCAATGCGCATGGACGGCAGTGGCACGCCGATCGTGCCCTCGAAGGCAGTCTGCGTGACGGGATTGGCCGTCACCGCGCCCGCGGCTTCCGAAAGCCCGTAGGCTTCCACCACCGGGATGCCAGTGAGTTTCTGCCAGCGCTCGGCAACTGCAGGCTGGGTCGCGGTGCCTCCCGCGAAGGTACTGCGCAATGAGGAGAAGTCGAGCGCCGCAAAGTCTGCGTTGTTCATCAGCGCCGTGAATAGCGTGTTAAGGCCGCCAAACACGGTTGGCCGGTGCCTTGTAAAGTCCTTCACGAGGGCGGGAATATCGCGTGGGTTCATCACGAGAATGCAACGGGTTCCCAGATGTAACGAAACCAGGCATTGGCACACCAGGGCAGCCACGTGGTAGAGGGGCAGTGCGATGAGCGTGATTTCGCCGCTCGCCCGAAACACCGGCTTGACCCACGCGGCAAATATCAGCACGTCGGCGAGCACGTTGCCATGCGTCAGCACGGCCCCTTTGGGCTCACCGGTCGTGCCGCCGGTGTATTGCAGAAATGCCCTTGTCTCGCGATTCAGCGCTGTCCTGACGAAGTCCGCGGCGGGGCGGGCGGTCATGGCGGTCCTGAAGGCGATCGCACCCGCGATCGTCCAGTCCGGGACGAGCTTTTTCTTTTTTCGGACGACGTAGTCGACAAGGAGAGATTTCGGGAAGTTCTGCATCTCCGCGACACGCGCGACGATCACGTGCTCAATGGCGGCATGGACGAGCGCCTGCTGGAGCGTGGCCGCGGAAACCTCCATCACCACGATCGCGCGCGCGCCGGAATCCTTGATCAAATTCGCCAGTTCCGGCGCGGTATAGAGCGGGTTGACGTTGACAACGGTGAGCCCGGCCCGCAGCGCGGCAAACATCGCGATGGGATGTTGCAGCGAGTTCGGCAACATTAGCGCGATGCGGTCCCCGGGTTTGAGCCCAAGGTCTTTCTGGAAATAGGCGGCGAGGCGTGCGGAGTTCTCTTCCAGCTGACGATAGGTGAGATCCACTCCGAACTGATGAAAGGCGATCCTGTCGCCAAAGCGTGCAACGGCCTCTTCCAGGAGGGCTGCCATCGAGGGGTAGTCATCGAGGTCGACGTCTGCCGCAACGCCAGCGGGGTATTGCGAAAGCCAGGGCAAGTTTGACATTTCGTCCTCCGCTGCCGGACTCCTTCGGCGTTCACTGCTTCTAATTTTGGACTCCTAGCGTATTCCCGCTACGTTTCGCCAAGTGTGCTGTAGCGCACGTACGCGCACGATCGGACGCACGTTCCTGCACGAAGGGCGATGGCTATTCAACGGGAGCCGGCTGAATAGTTATTTCTGGTTGCGGGTCGTGGGGCATTTGCGACGCGGGCTCGACGTCTTCTTCCGGCGTCGGCTCGACGTTCTGAACGGCGGGTGGCGGGACGCTTTTGACCACAACGGGCGCCTCGGAGACTGGCGCGGGCGCTTTGGGCTGCGCCGTATGGGCGCTGGTCATGCCCGTGCCGACGTTCGAGCTCGTGGTGTTCGCACTTTTGAGGAGGCCCTGAGAATCGAACAGGAACACGGCCGCAGACGAGTGTGTGTCGGCACCGGCGACCAGTGCACCGATGAACGGGATATAGCTTTCCGGGTGCGGACGTGATGTCACGTAGGTGTACACAAGCAGCGTCGAGCCGTCGTCCAGCGCGGTCTCGACCGACGCCGGGCCGAGCGCGGTAATCACGTCTTGCAGGGTGGTCACGCCGTGCCTGAAGTTCGCCATCTGTTCGGGCCTCACCTCGACACCGGATGTCACGCAACCGGCAAGTAGTGCGCCGCACAGTAGCCCCGTGACCAGTTCGCGCTTCATATCGCCCCCTGATATTCATTCTAGGACGAACGAGTCCGGTCGGCAGACGTGAAGCGATCGGCGCCTGCCTTCAAACCACGCCAAGCCACTCTTTGAGTTGTGCGGCGCGTGAGCGGCTCACCGGCACGACGCTGCGTTCGCCGTCGTCCATCACGAGGTTCACGCTGTCCTCGGCTTTGACGAGTTCGACGGCGTACGGCAGGTTGACGATGTGGCTGCGATGCACGCGCACAAATGTGTTGCTGTCGAGCCGCAACTCGAGGTCGGCGAGCGACAGGTTGGAGAGGTAGCGATCGTCCTTCGTGACGATCGTCGTGTAGTGGCCGTCGCCCTGAAAACGCACGATGTCCTTCAGGTCGATCAGGATCACGCGGTTCTTGCGGTACACCGGAATCTTGTAGAGCCGCCGAGGCAGCGTGGGCGCGCCGGCAAGCGACTCGGAGGACGGCTCGGTCGTCAGGTCGGTGAGGTCGTAAAAAATCATGCAGGTGCCGCACGTGCCGTTCATGTCCGACATGCGTGACACCTTGAGCATGAGAATGCGGTCGGGAATGTTGATCATCATCGCGACCGGAGGCGGCGACTTCACCGGGCAGCCGCCGACGTCGCGCGACTGCAGCAGGAAGCGCAGCTTGTCGCGGCTTTTTGCCGGGTGCAACTGCACGACATCGATGCCGAACAGCTTGTCCTGGGCCACGCCGAGCGACTGCTCGCCGGCAGGCCCGAGAATCTGCAGCGCGACGTCATTGAACGCGCTGACGCGCCCCTGCGCGTCGAGCCACACCACGCCCGGATTGAACTGCTCCAGTCGGTGCTGAAAAGTCTCGGCGCGGCGCGCGTCGGTGGTCGGCATGGCGTGCTCGAACGGTTTCATCCAGGGTTCTCCCCGATGCGGCCGCGGCTTTGTGCGTGGCGTCTGCGGCGGCGGGACGTTGCCTCCGTTTTATGTCCTTTCCCTCTTTCGCGCAAGTTTTCCGGTGCCCGGCGCAGCCAGGACGCCGTTCGCGAAAACGCGTTGAATTGCTGCGTTGCATTGTGAAATCCTGAACTGCAGGACGATGACAACAAGGAGACTAGTGTGATTCCCCGCCCATTCGAATACCACGCTCCAAAAACCTTGTCCGAGGCGTTCTCGTTGCTCGGCGCGCATGGCGATACGGCGAAGCTGCTTGCGGGCGGACACAGCCTGCTGCCGATGATGAAGCTGCGCTTCGCGCAGCCCGATCACCTGATCGATCTCGGCGCCCTCGCCGAGCTCAAGGGCATTCGCGAGGAAAACGGCGTGGTGTGGATCGGCGCGATGACGACCGAGAACGAGCTGATCTGGTCACCGTTGCTGCAGGCGCGCTGTCCGCTCATCGTCGAGGGTGCGCGCCAGATTGCCGACCCGCAGGTTCGCTATCGCGGCACGCTGGGCGGGGATCTTTCGCACGGCGATCCTGGCAATGACCATCCGGCGCTGATGATCGCGCTCGATGCGTCGTTCGTGCTGCAAGGCGCGGCCGGCGAGCGCGTGGTAAGCGCAGACGGCTTCTTCGTCGGCACCTATGCGACGCTGCTGGAGCCTGACGAGATCATGACCGGCATCCGCATTCCCGTGCCGCAACCCGGCACTGGCTATTGCTATGCGAAGCTCAAGCGCAAGACCGGCGACTTCGCGACCGCCGCCGCGGCCGTCACGTTGCGCCTGGGCGGCGGCGATGTCGAGCACGCGCGCATTGCTCTGACGAATGTCGGCGACACGGTGATTCGCGCGGTGGACGCCGAGCAGGCGCTCATCGGCAAGCCCTTCGACACACTCGCGCTCGACACGGCGGCGCGGCTCGCGATGGCGGCCTGCGATCCGGCGCCGGATCTGCGCGGCGATGCCGACTACAAACGCGCGATGGCGGGCGAGATGACGCGCAGGGCGCTCAATACGGCGTACGAACGGGCCGCGAACCCGGCACGCCCATAACTCAGGGAGAGCGAGAAATGGCCAGCAAAACCATGGTGTCGTTCAGCCTCAACGGCAGCGAGGTCGACGTCGTCGTCGAGCCGCGCGAACTGCTGATTCACACGTTGCGCGAGAAGTGCCAGCACACCGGGCCGCATATCGGTTGCGAGACGTCGCATTGCGGCGCCTGCACCGTCGATTTCAACGGCATGTCCGTGAAGTCGTGCACGCTGCTGACGGTGCAGGCGCAGGGCGCCCAGGTCCGCACGGTCGAAGGGCTTGCCGAAGGCGGCGCGTTGCATGCGCTGCAGGAGGGCTTCATGCAGGAGCACGGGCTGCAATGCGGCTTCTGCACGCCGGGCATGCTGATGCGCGCGTACCGCTTGCTGCAGGAGAACCCCGATCCCACCGAAGCGGAAATCCGCTACTGGATGGCGGGGAACCTGTGCCGCTGCACGGGCTATCAGAACATCGTGAAGGCCGTGCAATACGCGGCGCGCAAGCTGCGCGGCGAAGCGGTCGAAACCTCGCATCCGCTCATCGAAGCGGGCGCGGCACACGCGCACTGAGCGCCGGGAGACACGTCATGGGCAATCTGGACGCCAATCTCGAACGTCTCGCCGCGCTCGAAGGCATGGGCTGCTCGCGCAAGCGCCGCGAGGATCCGCGCTTCATCCAGGGCAAGGGCAGTTACGTGGACGACATCAAGATGCCGGGCATGTTGTTCGGCGTGATGGTCCGCAGTCCCTACGCCCATGCGCGCGTAAAGCGCATCGACAAGTCGCGCGCGCTCGCGCATCCCGGCGTGCACGCCGTGCTCACGGCGGATGACCTCAAGCCCCTCAAATTACACTGGATGCCGACGCTCGCAGGCGACGTGCAGGCGGTGCTCGCCGACGAAAAAGTCTGCTTCCAGAATCAGGAAGTCGCGTTCGTCGTAGCCGACGACCGCTATGTTGCCGCCGATGCGGCCGAACTCGTCGAAGTCGAGTACGAGGAACTGCCCGCGCTCGTCGATCCCATGAAGGCGCTGGAGCCCGACGCGCCCGTGATTCGCGAGGACATTCGCGACAAGGACACGGGCGCTCATGGTGCGCGTAGGCATCCTAATCATATTTTCACGTGGACGATAGGTGACCGCGACAAGACAGACCGCATGTTCGAGAGTGCGGAGGTCACAGTCAGGCAGGACATCCTGTATCCGCGCGTGCATCCATGTCCGCTCGAAACCTGCGGCTGCGTCGCGTCGTTCGACAAGGTGCGCGGCGATCTCACGGTCTACATCACGTCGCAGGCGCCTCACGTCGTGCGCACCGTGGTCGGGCTGCTGTCGTCGATCCCCGAGTCGAATATCCGCATCATTTCGCCCGACATCGGCGGCGGTTTCGGCAACAAGGTCGGCGTGTATCCGGGCTACGTGACGTCGATCGTGGCGTCCATCGTGCTCGGGCGTCCGGTCAAGTGGATCGAGTCGCGCAGCGAGAACCTTTCCAGCACCGCGTTCGCGCGCGACTACCACATGACCGGTGAACTGGCCGCCGACAAGGACGGTCGCATCAAGGCGCTGCGCGTCAATGTGGTGGCCGACCACGGCGCATTCGACGCGTGTGCCGATCCGACCAAGTGGCCGGCCGGCATGTTCCATGTCTGCACGGGCTCGTATGCGATCCCCAATGCGTTCGTCAGCGTCGATGGCGTGTACACGAACAAGTTTCCGGGCGGCGTCGCTTACCGCTGCTCGTTCCGCGTGACCGAGGCCGTCTACCTGATCGAGCGGATGGTGGACGTGCTCGCACAGAAGCTTGGCATCGACAAGGCGGAGATCCGCTTGCGCAACTTCATCGGCCGGGACCAGTTTCCGTACACCACGCCGCTCGGCCTCGAATACGATTCCGGCGACTACGAAACGGCGCTGAACAAGGTGCTGGCCGCCGTCGATTACAACGCGCTGCGCGCGGAGCAGGCGCAGCGCCGCGCCGACCCCGATGCGGAGTGGCTCATGGGCATCGGCCTCGTGAACTTTACCGAGATCGTCGGGGCTGGGCCGTCGAAAATGTGCGACATCCTCGGCGTGGGCATGTTCGATTCGTGCGAGATTCGCGTGCATCCGGACGGCTCGGCCATCGCACGCATGGGCACGATCACGCAGGGCCAGGGGCACCAGACCACCTATGCGCAGATCATTGCGTCGGAGGCCGGGATTCCGGCCTCGAAAATCGCGGTGGAAGAGGGCGATACCGCCACGGCGCCATACGGGCTCGGCACCTATGGTTCGCGTTCGACGCCCGTCGCAGGCGCCGCGGTGGCACGCGCCTCGCGCAAGATCCGCGAGAAAGCACGCCGGATCGCGGCCCATCTGCTCGAAGCGAGCCCCGACGACGTCGAATTCGATCTGGACCGCTTCGTCCTGAAGGGCTCGCCCGACCAGTTCAAGACCGTGAAGGAGGTGGCGTGGGCCGCCTACAACAACGTTCCCGAAGGGCTGGAGATGGGCCTCGAGGCCGTCGACTATTACGATCCGCCCAACTTCACGTTTCCGTTCGGCGCCTACGTGTGCGTGCTCGACATCAACCGCTATACCGGCGAGATCCGCGTGCGCCGCTTTTACGCGCTCGACGACTGCGGCACGCGGATCAATCCGATGATCATCGAGGGGCAGATTCATGGCGGCCTGACCGAAGGGTTTGCGGTGGCGCTTGGCCAGGAAATGCCCTATGACGAGGCGGGAAATCTGCTCGGCGCGACGCTGCTCGACTACTTCGTGCCGACGGCCGTGGAAACGCCGCATTGGGAAACGGACTTCACGGTGACGCCATCGCCGCATCACCCGATCGGTGCGAAAGGCGTGGCCGAATCGCCGCACGTCGGCTCGATTCCGTGTTTCACGTCGGCCGTGGTCGATGCCTTCGCACATCTCGGCGTCACGCACATGAACATGCCGCACAACGCGTACCGCGTGTGGCAGCAATGCCGCGAACTCGGATTGACGCGGGCCGCCTGAGTCGAAGCGCACGAGAATGAGGAATCCAGAATGAAAGTCGTACTCGACAAGGCATTTCCGCTCGACGCGAGCGCGGCCCGCGCCTGGGCGCTGATGCAAGACATCGAGGCGGTGGCCGGTTGCATGCCAGGCGCGAAGATTACCGAGCGCGTCGACGATACGCACTACAAAGGAAACATCACGGTGCGGCTCGGGCCGGCGACGATGTCGTTCAAGGGCGACATCGAAGTGCTTGCGCTCGACGCCGCGGCGCGCAGCCTGCATCTGCTCGGCAAAGGAACGGATTCGACCGGTAGCTCGGCGGCGACGATGGATCTCACGGCCAGTGTGCAGCCCACGGGCGAGACCTGCACTTTGGTCGGCAGAAGCGAGGTGACGATGAGCGGCAAGGCCGCCGCGCTGGGTGGGCGGCTCATGGGGCCCGTGTCTGAGCAACTGCTCAAGCAGTTTGTCGCGAACTTCTCGGCTCGGCTGAGTGCCATGGCGCCGCCGCAGGACGTGCCTGATGCGCCGGGCGCTGCCGCGGACGCGGCCGGCTCGGCCACCGCGGCCGACCCGGCGGCAACGGCGCCGGTTTACAAGGCGGCACCGCCTGCGCAATCCGCCGAGCTGAACGGCATTGCGTTTTTGTGGGCCATCGTGCGTGACTGGCTGCGCGCTCACTTCACGCATAAGGCCCAAGGCCGCTGAGGCGCGCCATGACGTCGACCGACCGCATGCCGGACGTCCTCGCTCTGCAGGCTAAGCTCGCGGACCACCGGTTTATCGTCGAGCGCAGCTTCGCGGCTGCGCTGCTGCTCGCGATGGAAATGCGCCGCCCGCTGCTGCTGGAGGGCGAGGCGGGCGTGGGCAAGACCGAAGTTGCGAAGGCGCTGGCGCGGCTGCTCGACGCGCCGCTGATCCGGCTTCAATGCTACGAGGGCCTCGACGCGCACGCGGCGCTCTATGAGTGGAACTACGTTCACCAACTGCTGGCGATCAAGCTGTTCGAGCAGGACCCGCGGCCTCTGCGGGACAAGGAGCAGGACATTTTCTCGGAGCGCTATCTGCTCAAGCGTCCGCTGCTCGAAGCCATTACGGCCACACCCGCGCCCGTGCTGCTGATCGACGAAATCGACCGCACCGACGAGGCGTTCGAGGCCTACCTGCTCGAGCTGCTTTCTGATTTCCAGCTCTCGATTCCCGAGCTTGGGGTGATCCGCGCGACCGAGCGGCCCTACGTGATCCTGACGTCGAACGCCACGCGCGAGATTTCGGACGCGCTGCGCCGCCGCTGCCTATACCAGTACGTCGACTATCCGTCGTTCCAGCGCGAACTCATGATCGTGCGGACCCAGGTTCCCGAAGTGCCGGAGGCGCTCGCGCGCCAGATCGTCGAATTCGTGCATGCGGTGCGCGAAATGGCGCTGCGCCGCAAGCCCGGCCTCGCGGAAACGCTCGACTGGGTGGCCGCGCTGCTGCGCCTCGGCGTGAGCGCGCTCGACGAAGGCGGCGTGGACCGCGTGATGGATTCGCTCGCCGCGCTCGTGAAAACGCGCGAGGATCAGGCCAGTCTCACGCGGCCGGTGGTTGAAAAACTGGTGGCATCATGCTGACCGGAATCGACAGCACCTCGCATGACGCCGCGCCGCACGATCTTGCCGATAGCCTCGTCGCGCGCTATGCGGGCTTTGCGGGCTGGCTGCGCGCGAACGCGTTCGGCGTTACGAGCGCGGACGTTGCCGCCACGCTCGAGGTGGTGCAGCGCATGGGGCAGACAGATCGCGACGTGCTGCGCTGGAGCCTGCGTGCGCTGCTGTGCTCGCGCGCACAGGAGTGGCGCCGTTTCGACGACCTGTTCGACGCCTATTTCCTGGCGCCGAACCGGCGCAGGTTGGCGCAAACGCGTGCTGGCGGCGCCGGGCCCCTGGCGCGCGACGACGCGGCCAACGGGCCGTCCGATGCGAGCGAGGGCATGCCGGTTTCGCTCGCGGGACGCGGCGACGGTGCGGCGGGAGAGGGCGCCGCCGCGAACGAAGGCGCCACGCGCAGCGAGTCGCTCGCGCACGAGGATTTCCGTCACCTGAACGATCGCACCGAACTGTTCGCCATCGACGCCGCGATCCGCCGCTTCGCCCAGCGCCTGCGCGGCATCCAGATGCGCCGCGAGCAACGCGCGAGTCTCGGGCGCACGATCGATCTGCGCTGGACCCTGCGCCGCAGCGTGTCGCGCGGCGGGCTGCCGGTCGAGCTCGGGTGGCGGCGCAAGCGCCGGCAGCGCCCGCGCATCGTTCTGCTGCTCGACGTGAGCCGCTCGATGAGCCTCTACAGCTTCTTCTTCCTGCGGCTTGCGCGCGTGCTGAGCGATCGTTTGTCCGACGTCCACAGCTTCATCTTTCATACGCGGCTCGTTTGCGTCGACGAAGCGCTGCGCGACCCCGATCCGCGCCGCGCCCAGGAGCGCCTGCACCTCATCTCGGAGGGCTGGGCCGGCGGGACGCGCATCGGCGAAAGTCTCGTCGGGTTCAACGAGCACTACGCGCCGCGCTTGCTGCATGCGCGCACCGCGGTCGTGATCGTCAGCGACGGCTACGACGCCGGCGACGTGACACAGCTCGGCGAGTCGCTTGCCGCGATCCGGCGGCGCTGCCATTCGCTCGTCTGGCTCAACCCGCTCGCCGATCGTCCCGGCTTCGAACCCGTCAGCGCGGGCATGCAGGCCGCGCTGCCGCATCTCGACCTGTTTTCCGGCGCCCGCGACCTCGCGGGCCTCGAACGGATCTTTCCTCAAATTCTCGAGGCGCTGCAATGAATGTCCATGCCGAATCCAGCGAGACCCTTCCGGACGCCGCGGATCTGCTGCAACTCGAACAGCGGCTGATCGATGCAGGCGCGCCGTTCGCGGTCGTCACCGTGATCCGTGCGGCCCCGCCAACCTCGACACACGTCGGCGCCCAGGCGCTGGTGGAGGCCAGCGGCGCGCTGCATGGCTGGGTAGGCGGGGGCTGCTCGCAGACGATCGTCATCGAGGCCGCGCGCCAGTCGATCCGCACAGGGCAGCCCCGCCGCGTGCGGATCAGCAACGATCCGACGGCGGCCGAGGCCGAAGTCGAGGCGCATGCCATGCCGTGCGCGAGCAATGGCACGCTGGAGCTCTTCATCCAGCCCACCGTGCCCGCGCCGCTCGTGGCCGTGCTCGGCGCGACGCCCGCGGCACGCGAAGCGTGTGTGCTTGCGCGGCGCGTCGGGTTTCGCGCGAGCATCGCGGCCGACGTCGCGCGAGCGGGGCAGCCGGGTGTCGACGCCGCTGCGCTGGATCGCGCCGGTACGGCGTTCGTACTGGTCGCAACACAAGGCGAGCGCGACGAGGATGCGCTCGAAGCGGCGTTGCGCAGCGCCGCGGTGGCGGTGCTCCTGATCGCGAGTCACAGAAAGGCCGAGCAGTTGCGCGCGGCTATGCGTCTGCGCGGCATCGAGGAGACCCGGCTGGCGGCGTTGCACGCACCGGCGGGGCCAGCGATCCATGCGCACACGCCGCAGGAGATTGCGCTAGGCGCCGTGGCGGGGCTCGTCGCCCTGCGGCACGAAATGGAAGAGGCGGCGGCACGCGCACAGGCCGCCGCGCCGCAGGCGAGCATCGCCACCGAAGCCGTTCCGCCATTGCCGCCGTGCGAGGCGCTCGGCGCGCCGGTGGAAGAGGCGGGTTGGTACGTGAACCCCGTGTGTGGGATGAGCGTCGAGATCGCGAAGGCGAAACATGTTGTCGATTATGGCGGCCGCAAGGTGTACTTCTGCTGCGACTGCTGCAAGACAGAATTCGAGCGTGCTCCCGAGCGCTATCTGGCCGCCGCGCAGGACGCTGCCGCGCGCCCCGGCGACCCACCGGCGGGTAAGCAATGAGCGGCGCGACGTTTTCGGCTGTCGTGCTCGCGGCGGGCTTGTCCGCGCGCATGGAGGGGCGCCACAAGCTGTTGCTGCCGGTGCGCGGCGAGCCTGCCGTGCGGCGCGTCGTGCGCGCGCTCGTTGCGGCACAACCTCAAGAGGTTGTCGTCGTGACCGGATTCAACAGCCGAGCCGTATTTGAAGCGCTCGACGGCCTCGACGTGCGTTTCCAGAGCAACCCACGCTACCGGGAAGGACAGATGACTTCGGTCGCGAGCGGTGTTTGCGCGCTGCAGGCGCCGTGCGACGCCGTGATGATTTGCCTCGCCGACCAGGTGCTCCTCGAAACGGCCGACTATCGTGAACTGATCGAGGCCTACGCGTCGATGTCGTACGGATCGATCCTCGTGCCGATGTTCGAAGGCGCGCGAGGCAATCCTGTGGTGTTTGCGTCGAGCTATTGCCCCGAGGTGGTGGGCGGCCGCTTGAATCCGGGCTGCCGCAAGTTGATCGCAGAGCATAGCGGTGAGGTGTTTCTCCACGAGGCGGCGCACGATCGTTTTTGCGTCGACATGGATACACCCGCCGACTACCTGAGCGTCATTGCGCGAGTGGAGGGCGAGGTTGCCAGCGACGCGCGCATACAAAACCCCTGAACCCACGCCCTGAAGCATTACACCTGGCGCCGCAAAGCCTGGGCGATTCCCGCTGCCGCCCGCGCCGCAACTTCGCAACCGAGCACGATATGCGCCTCCGCAGTGTCCTCGATGAAATCGTGACTGACGCCGCCGATGCTAGGCACGAACAGCATGCAGGCAGGAATGTGAGGCGCGATGACCTGTGCATCGTGCGACGCACCGCTTGGCATCTGCGTCCACTGTCCGGGCGCGAGTGCTTCAGCCGCTTGCGCGAGTTGCGCCTGCAATTCCGGGGCCATCGCGACAGGTTCCTCGGCACCCTCGCACGCGATCAGCTCCGCGTGCACGGCGTGTTGCGTGTTCCAGACATCGACTAACTCGACAAGCGCGCTTTCCATCGCATGTAGCCGCTCGGGGTTTGCGTCGCGGAACTGCAGGTTCATCAGCGCCTTGCCAGGCACCACGCTGAACGAACCCGGATCCAGATCGATGCGTCCGACGGTCCACACCGTATCCGCGTTCGCCAAGCGGCCAAACGCATCGTCAATACGTGCGATGAACGCGACCAGCGCCGCACCCGCATCGCGTCGGATGGACATCGGCGTCGTGCCTGCGTGATTGCGCTGCCCGGTGAAGCACAACTGAAACTCGCGAATGCCGACGATCGTCGTCACGATGCCAATGGATTTCGCCGATGCTTCGAGCCGCCCACCCTGCTCGATATGCGGTTCGAGATACGCGCGCTGCCTCGTGCGATCGAGCGTGACCCGCGGCAGATTCGCGAGTCCTGCCTGGGCGAGTGCATCGCCGAGCAACAGACCTTCTTGATTGCGCGCGCTTCGCAACGAGGCATCGATCGCAACGCCCACAAAGCTTCGACTTCCAAGGAAACCCGAAAACGTTCCTTCTTCGTCGATCCACGACGCAACGTCCACCGCGAAGTCGCGCGTTGCGTCGCACTCGTCGAGGGCGCGAGCGATTTCCAGGCCATAGATCACACCGAGCGCGCCGTCGAGCCAGCCGCCAGTCGGCTGGGTGTCGGTGTGCGAGCCGATCACGAGCGCGGGGCCAGGCTTGCGCGAGCGTCCGAACACGGTGCCGACGCCATCGATGGCCGCGTCGAGTCCAGCGTCGGTCATGCGCGCGGCGAGCCAGCGGCGCGCCTCGATATCCGTCGCCGAAAGCGCCAGGCGTACCACGCCGGGGCCGGTGGCCCCGAAGCTGCGCAACGTCTTGAGGTCGTCGAGCAGGCGAGCCGGGTTAATGCGTGGGAAGTCTGCGTGCACGGGCTACACCAGGGCATGAGTCGATGTGGAATCGAGAATCCTGGCATCGCCGCGCCGGGCACCTGGGTCTTGATCCCTGAACGAGACACCGTGATTCCGGTGCCGGAAGCGATACCCCGCGAGCAATCTCGCCGGATAAAAAAACGCCAGCCTGTATGGGCTGGCGTTTTGATTGGAGTGCTAACCGCTATCAGAACTGGTTCATCGTGTTGTCTTTGCCCGCTGCTTTCAGGGCCGCTTCGCCGCTGAAATACTCCTTGTGGTCGTCGCCGATGTCCGAGCCGGACATGTTCTGGTGCTTGACGCAGGCGATGCCCTGACGGATTTCCTTACGCTGCACGCCAGCCACATAACCCAGCATGCCCTGGTCGCCGAAGTATTCCTTGGCCAGGTTGTCGGTCGACAGTGCGGCGGTGTGGTAGGTCGGCAGCGTAATCAGGTGATGGAAGATACCGGCTTCACGCGCCGCGTCGGCCTGGAAGGTGCGGATCTTTTCGTCGGCGGAGGCTGCCAGTTCGGTCTGATCGTATTCCACGCTCATCAGCTGGGCGCGGTCGTATGCCGACACGTCCTTGCCTGCGGCTTTCATCGCGTCATACGCCTGCTGACGGAAATTCAGGGTCCAGTTGAACGACGGGCTGTTGTTGTACACCAGCTTGGCGTTAGGGATGACCTTGCGAATCTCGCTGACCATGCCGGCGATCTGGGCGATATGCGGCTTTTCGGTTTCGATCCACAGCAGGTCGGCGCCGTTTTGCAGGGCGGTGACGCAATCCAGCACGCAGCGTGCTTCGCCCGAGCCGGCGCGGAACTGGAACAGGTTGCTCGGCAGGCGCTTGGGACGCAGCAGCTTGCCGTCGCGCTTGATGACGACGTCACCGTTGCCCAGTGCATCGGCCGACAATTCCTCGCAATCGAGGAAGGCATTGTATTGGTCGCCCAGGTCGCCCGGCGTGCTGGTCACGGCGATCTGCTTGGTCAGGCCGGCGCCCAGCGAGTCGGTACGGGCCACGATGATGCCGTCGTCCACGCCCAGTTCCAGGAAGGCGTAGCGGATCGCGCGGATCTTGGCGAGGAAGTCCTCGTGCGGCACGGTGACCTTGCCGTCCTGGTGACCGCACTGCTTCTCGTCGGACACCTGGTTTTCGATCTGGATGCAGCATGCGCCTGCTTCGATGAACTGCTTGGCCAGCAGGTAGGTGGCTTCCGCGTTGCCGAAACCCGCGTCGATGTCGGCGATGATCGGCACGACATGGGTAACGTGGTTGTCGATTTGTGCCTGGATGGCGGCCTTGGCCGGGCCTTGTGCAGCGTCGAGCTGGCGGAACAGGCCGCCCAGTTCACGGGCGTCGGCCTGGCGCAGGAAGGTGTACAGCTCGCGGATCAGCGCGCTGACGGAGGTCTTCTCGTGCATCGACTGGTCCGGCAGCGGGCCGAACTCGGAGCGCAGCGCGGCGACCATCCAGCCGGACAGGTAAAGGTAGCGGCGCTCGGTGCTGTTGAAGTGCTTCTTGATGGAGATCATCTTTTGCTGGCCGATGAAGCCGTGCCAGCAGCCCAGCGACTGCGTGTACTTAGCCGGGTCGGCATCATAGGCGGCCATGTCGGCGCGCATGATCTTCGCGGTGTACTTCGCGATGTCCAGGCCCGTTTTGAACTTGTTCTGGGCACGCATGCGTGCGGCCGATTCGGGATTGATGGCATTCCAGGCGCTGCCTTGTTTCTCCTTCAAACCAGCAACTGCCTTGATGTCGTCTTGATATTGGGCCATGAGTATCTCCTGAGAGGGAAGCGCGTTTGACTAGTTAAGTTCGGCGTGCCGCTGCGTCTGTCGAAGCGAACTGCATGACTCAATTGTAGGGTTTTCTTGATGCGTCGCAGCAATGTCTTATATAAGACATATGACTTATTTATTCTTTATTTATCAAGAAGATAGATGGCGATTTTTGCGCTGTAGAACATGTTTTCACAAAGCGAAAAGCCACCGCTCCGGAAAATTCGAAGGGTATTCCGCAATGTGAAACGTGCTTTCGGTTACCGGAGGGAGGGGGAAGCACCGATCGCTCGGCGTATTTGTAGACGTCCGTTTTGACGAACAGACGTTTTAACGCGCGATCAAACACGTAGCGCAAGCCGCCAGGTTGAACTCGCAGGGGCCGACGACGAGGAAAGGGTGTCCGTCGCGATGGACTTCAGCGATCCGGTGATCGTCGTGCTAGTATACCCCCCTACCCTATAAGGAGATGCCGTGAGTCATACCGTTCGCGAGAAACAGAAGCTGCTCAACCGGGTTCGCAGGATCAAGGGGCAGATTGAGGCGATCGAGCGAGCACTGGAAGAGGAGCGCGGTTGCATGGACGTGCTTCAGCTCATCACCAGTTCGCGGGGCGCGATGAACGGACTGCTTGCGGTGGTGCTTGAGGACCATATCCGCACGCATCTCGTGGACGCCGAGCCGGCCGACGAGCATGGGAGCGGCACGGAACAGTTAATCGAAGTGGTTCATAGTTATTTCAAGTGAAAGACGTGATGAGCAGGTTTGAAGATGCGGCCTTCGGGGCCGGGCACGACCATATTTTTCTCGGCAACGCCCATGAGGAAAACGAACGCCGGACCTGGATGGTGATTGCGCTTTGTAGCGCCATGATGGTCGCCGAGATCGTTGGCGGGAGCCTGTTCGGTTCGCTCGCGCTCGTGGCGGACGGACTGCACATGTCAACGCACGCGGGTGCGATGCTGATCGCGGCGCTCGCCTACACCTATGCGCGCCGTCACGCGCGCGATCCACGCTTCGTTTTCGGCACTGGCAAGCTGGGCGACCTCGCCGGTTTCACCAGCGCCATCGTGCTCGCAATGATCGCACTCCTGATCGGTTACGAGGCGGTGCGCCGCCTGTTCGCGCCGGTCCCGATTCATTTCAGTGAGGCGATACCCATTGCCGTTGTCGGTCTGCTCGTCAATCTTGCCAGTGTCTGGCTGCTTAGTGGCGGTCATCACGGGCACAGTCATGGTCATGATCACGGGCACACGCATAGCCATGGACACGGCCACGACGATCACGAACACGAAGAAGTCACGGAGATCGTCACGGCAGACGGGCGCTTCACCGTTTCGATTTTCGAGGACGGCGTGCCCCCGGTATTCCGGATCCAGGCGCAGGCGGGCACGTGCGACCCCGCGGACGTGCGCATGACGACGGTCCGTGAAAACGGGCATCGGCAGACGTTTGAGTTCGTGGCCCGGGACGGCTATCTGGAATCGAAGGACGACATACCGGAGCCACATGCCTTCAAGGTCGTCGTCCAGCTTCCCGATGGCGAACATACAATCCAGTTTGAAGAGCATGACCAGGACGACGCGCACGCGGCGGCCACACGTGACCACAACATCCGCGCGGCGTACGTTCACGTGATTGCTGATGCAGCGGTTTCTGTGCTGGCGATTATCGGACTACTGCTTGCCCGCGCGTTCGGGTGGCTATGGATGGATCCACTTGCAGGCATTGTTGGCGCGGTGGTGATCGCGAACTGGTCCTGGAGTCTCCTGCGCGATACCGGTGCCATCCTGCTGGACATGAATTCGGATCACCGCACGGCCGAGGGTGTGCGTAACCTGATCGAGGACAACGGTGACCGGGTGCTCGACCTTCACGTCTGGCGGGTGGGGCCTGGACACCTCAGTGCAGCTTTGTCGGTCGCAACGGACCAGGCTTCGCATGGCCCGGACTTCTATCATCGCGCACTCCGTCGTTTCCGGAGCCTTTCTCATGTCACGGTCGAAGTGAATCCGCTAAGCGCGGCGGCGTGAGCGATGGCGGCGAAATCACCCTGTATCGACGTGTGCGCGTTTCAGCGTAAAAGCGGGCTCTGTACCGGCTGTTTTCGCACTCGGGATGAGATCAAGGCCTGGAAGAAGCTGACTGACCCCATGCGTCACCAGATCCTGAATGACCGGCCGCGGCGGGAAGCTAAAGCGAAAGCGGACGGATTCGGGCGCTGATCGTCGGGAAGGGGGGGCGGAGCGAGGGCGCCAGAAAAGCGAAACCCGAAAGCCGGGTTCATTCATGCTGTGCGCGGGACCGGACGGGCGGCCCTATCAGCACTCGCCTTTCTTGGCGTGTCCGGGCGGGCAGTGCCAACCCTTATCGTGATGATGGTGCTTTTCCCAGTCGTCGCGAGTCCAGTAACGGTGGCCATCCCAATAGCGGTCGCCATGCCAGCCCGGCGTCACGACGATGGCCGCAGGCGCCGGCGCCACCACGACAGGCGTACCCACGTTGATGCCTACGTTGACATCGGTGGCGTGTACCGCGCTGGTCATGCCGATTGCAACGGCAGCGAGTGCCAACTGTGCGAGTGCTTGTTTCTTCATGGACAGTCCCCCAAATTTCAACGCGTGCCAGGATCGGATTTCACTGGACAACAAAAAACCCACTCGAAGGCGGGTTTATTGGCAGGGAACAATGAGCTTCCCTTGAAATTTCGCCTTCCAGCAGGTCGCGTATAAACTCGACCCAAAGGAAGGAAAGCAGAGATGTTCAAGGTACCGCACCAGGTGTACACGGCAGAGTTCAA
>NZ_CAJHCQ010000018.1 GCF_904848665.1 Paraburkholderia hiiakae | reverse complement strand
AGGGCCGGCGGACCCGTGTCCGCATCAAAGGCCGGATATAAGTCTGCAACCTGATCCTGTGCGCCGCACATTGAACATCACCTGGCAAACCGGGAGGCGCCCATATAAGCCCGCCATGAGCAACGACGCTTCAGGCAACCCCGACGAGCTGTCGTCAGGCGGCAGCCGCTACCATCAGGTCTATCCCACGCTGACCGAAACGGAACTGGCAATACTTGAGCGATACGGCGAGCGACGCAAGCTGAAAGCCAACGACATCCTCTATACCGAAGGCGACCGGCACACGGGGATGTTCGCCATTCTTTCCGGAACGATCGAGGCGACCAGAGCGTCCGTTCAGGGCCCTCGATTACTTGGCACACATGGTCCGGGCAGTTTCACCGGCGAGGTTGGCACGCTCGCCGGCCGCGCCGCGGTGGCCACGACACGCGCCCAGAGCGATTGCGAGGTCATCGTCATCGACGAGGAATCGCTGCATGTGCTTGTGATTGCCGAAGCAGAACTAAGCGAAACGATCATGCGCGCCTATATCCTGCGCCGGGTCGCCTTCATCAAAGGTCAACAGGTAGGCTTGATGGTGATTGGCAGTACGTCCTCGGCCCGTACGCTACACCTGCGCCACTTCCTGAGCCGTAACGGCCAACCCTCGGCCTACTTCGATATTGTCGAGCATCCCGAGGCGAAAGAACTCCTGACACGTTATGGCGTAACGGAAGCCGACATCCCGATCGTGGTCACGATGCAAGGCAACGTGCTGATGCAGCCCAGCCACAGGGCCGTCGCAGATGCGATCGGCCTGAGTCCCGACCGGCTCGATGGCGAGCACTTCGACCTCGTTGTGGTGGGTGCGGGACCCGCAGGGCTCGCAGCCGCGGTGTACGCGTCATCGGAGGGATTGAAGGTGGCGGTTCTGGATGCCAAGGCGCCGGGAGGTCAGGCCGGCACCAGTTCGAAGATCGAAAATTACTTTGGTTTCCCGACTGGCATATCCGGGCAGGCGCTAGCCGGCCGCGGCTTGTCTCAATGCCGTAAGTTCGGCGCCGAGGTCGGCGTGCCCATCGAGGCACTGACGATCGACTGCACAGACAACCAATCGTTTCGCATTGGCCTCGATCATGACGAGCGCGTGTACGCTCGTGCTGTCGTTATCGCCACCGGTGCGCGCTATCGAAAGCCGGAGCTTCCCCGCCTTGAGCATTTTGAAGGTCGCGGCGTCTACTACAGCGCGACATTTATGGAGGGCGGGTTCTGCAACAACGAAGAATTGATCGTGGTGGGCGGCGGGAATTCGGCCGGACAAGCCGCGGTATACCTGGCGAGGTTCGCGCGTCATGTCCATGTCGTGGTTCGCGGTGAAGGACTTAGCGCAAGCATGTCGGCGTATCTGATCAGACGGATCAACGCGGCAGCCAACATCACGGTTCACACGAGCACACAGATCGTCGAGTTATTGGGCGAGTCGAGACTTGAGGCAATAGTGTGGGACCGGCAGGGACAAATCGAACAGAAGCCCATTCGGCACGTCTTCCTTTTTCTTGGCGCCCAGCCCAATACCCGCTGGCTTGGCGATTGTGTCGCCTTGGACAAGAACGGGTTTGTGCTGACCGGCGCCGCTACCGGCGAAAAGTGGAAAGCAGACCGGCCGCCGCATGATCTCGAGACGAGCCGGCCCGGTATCTTTGCCGCGGGCGACGTGCGGAGTAATTCCGTCAAGAGAGTAGCAGCCGCCGTCGGAGAAGGAGCAGGCGCCATTCAGGCCATTCATCAATATCTTGCAAGCAGAGGGTAACGCCTGTCGAGCGTTACCCGATTCGTCAGCGATGGAGAGAGTTGAGAGTCACCGGTGGCCGGACTGCCGAAGATGGCGATATGGCGCTGAATAAAAAAAGCGGGTGAGTGGGCTCAAGAACCCTTCAGGCTTGCCGATAAGACACGAGTACGGCGTTATTCGGCGGCTCGTAGCGTCTCAACTTACGGCGAGAAAGGTTCCATGCAGATTCAACCCATTAGTCCGGCTACGACCGCCTACGGCAGCGGTACGAGCGGCGGCTCGGCTTCGAATGCGGGCACCGGTGCGCAGACTTCAACGAGCGGCGCGGGCAATGGCGCTTCCTCGGGCACGGCATCGTCGAATTCGAACGGCGACGGCACGACGGGTTCGTCGACGAGCGCGTCCAGCAGCGGCACCACATCGACTTCGACGCAAAGCACGTCGGCGAAGTCGCGGGCGGGCGGAGGCGGTGGTGGAGGCGGCGCGGCATCCTTCAGCAGTTCTTCGTCGAGCGAACTCGATGAATTGAATGCGCTCATCGCGTCGCTTCAGGCGCAACTCGCGCAAGTGACGTCGCAGACTTCCAGCGCGGCGGCGCAAGGCTCGAACTCGGGAGCGATCAGCCAGATCAAGGCGCAGATCCAAAGCGCGCAAAGCGCGTTGAGCTCGGCGTCGCAAAGCTCGGACACGAGTCAGGTCAGCCAGATCGCGTCGCAACTGGAGAGCGCGCAGAGTTCGCTGGCGCAGTTGATGGTCGCCAATGGCAAGACTACGGGGCTCGTTTCGACCACGGCGTGAAGGGCGGCGGCGGGGCTGATTCGATCGGCCTGCCGTTGGTCAAGCGCGACGGCGGCCGCGCTTGCTACCATCGTCGACGCTAACCACGGAGCCGACTTTGACAAATCCAACTCTCCAGCTTTACACCGACGCTCAATACGCCAGTCCCTACGCGATGTCTGTCTTCGTCGCGCTGCACGAGAAGGCGCTTACGTTCGAGCTTTCAACCGTCGATCTCGGGAAAAGCGAGAACCAGAAGCCGGATTTTGCGGCGAAGTCGCTTACGCGGCGCGTGCCGACCCTGATCCACGAGGGCTTCGCGCTCTCGGAATCCTCGGCGATTACGGAGTACCTGGACGAAACGATGCCCGGCGTTGCGCTCTATCCGAGGGACCGGCAACTACGCGCCCGCGCGCGCCAGGTTCAGGCGTGGCTGCGCAGCGATCTCATGCCAATCCGCCAGGAGCGCTCGACCGAGGTCGTGTTTTACGGCCCGAGCGCGACGCCACTCTCCGCCGCGGCACAATGCGCCGCAGACAAGCTCTTTGCGATGGCCGAAGCGCTGCTCGCGCAAGGCGAAAAGCATCTTTTCGGCGAATGGTCGATCGCCGACGTGGACCTTGCGTTGATGCTGAACCGTCTGGTTCTGAACGGCGATCCGGTGCCGCAACGGCTGGCGCAGTACGCCCTGTATCAGTGGCAGAGGCCTTCGGTTCAGCGCTGGCTCAGACTCGAGAGGCCGCCGCTTTAAGGCGTGCGTCAGCCCGCCCCGAACGCCGTGTGATATCGCACGTTCGCGGCGGGCACTTCACCGCGCAACGCTATCGCCTGAAAGTATTCAGCCGGCACGCCAGGCAGCACGAGCGTGGGCTCAGGCTTGAACCCAAAGCGTGCGTAGTACGCCGGATCCCCGAGCACCACGCAGCCCGCCGCGCCTCGTTCGCGCAGCGTATCCAGGGCGAGTTTCGTCAGCATCGCGCCAATGCCCTGCCTTTGACGCGCCGGTGCGACCGAGATCGGCCCGAGCCCGAACCAGCCGGTCGAACCATCTGAAAGCGCGACGGGCGAAACCGCCACGTGCCCGACGATCTCACATTCGTCCTCGGCAAGCAGTGAAATCGCAAGCGCCCCCGCTTCTCGCAATGCATCGACGATCCACTGCTCCGTGTGGCTCGTATGCGGCGCATTTCGAAACGCGGTCTCGGTCAACGCGTGAATGGCGGCGTGATCGGCAGGCGTTTCTTCGCGGATGCGGAGTGGCATGGCGTTCACCGAAGATTCAGAAAATCGAGCGCCCGGTGCGCGTCGTCAACCACTCCAGCGCCAGTGAACCCACCAGCGAATTCCCCGTCGTATCGAGCCCCGGCGACCAGACGCACACCGCAAATTCGCCGGGGAGCACCGCGATGACCCCGCCGCCCACGCCGCTCTTCGCAGGCAAGCCCACGCGGTAGACGAAATCGCCCGCCGCGTCGTAGGTGCCGCAGGTCAGCATCAGCGCAGAAAGCCGCTTGGCCGAACTCGCGTCGAGCACATGTTCGCCGCTCACGGGCGAGACGCCGCCGTTAGCCAGAAAGAGCGCCGCGCGCGCCAGTTCCACACAGCTCATCGAGATTGCGCATTGGCGGCAGTAGGCGTCGATTACGGCGTGGGCGGGCATTTCCAGGTTGCCGAAGCTCGCGATGAAATGCGCCATCGCGCGATTGCGCTCGGCGTTCGCGAGTTCCGACTGCGCGACGCGCAGGTCGTAGTCGATGCCAGGCTCGCCCGAGAGCCGCCGCAGGAAATCGACGAGCGCGGTTTCCGCCTGCACGAAGCGGCGGCACAGCACGTCGGTCACGACGAGCGCGCCTGCGTTGATGAACGGATTGCGCGGCTTGCCCGCTTCGAATTCGAGTTGCACGAGCGAGTTGAACGCCGTGCCCGAAGGCTCGCGGCCCACACGCTGCCAAAGCGCGTCGCCAAGCAGCTGGAAGGCGAGCGTGCACGCGAACAGCTTCGAAATGCTCTGGATCGAAAAGCGCACGTCCGCGTCGCCGGTGCGGTACACCTGGCCGTCCACTGTCACGATGGCCATGCCGAAGTGATCGGCGCGCACCGTGGCGAGTTCGGGGATGTAGTCGGCAACTCGCCCCGTGCCGATATACGGCTGCAGGTCGCGATGGATGGCGTCGAGGATGGGGGTGTAGTCGAGCGTGTGATTCATGGGCGGCGCAGGGCAGTCGCGGCGGCGCGTGCGCCGCGGTCCCCGCGATTGTAGCGGCTCGCGCCCACCGCCACGGCTTCGTTGCGCGCTATTCGGCTTCCGTCTTCATTTCGCGCAGATGCTTGTAGACCGTCGCCCGCCCCATGCCCAGCACCTTCGCCACATAGTTGGCCGAACTCTTACCCTTGAACGCGCCTTCGGCATACAGCGCTTCGACCAGTTCACGCCGGTGCTCGCGCGTGAGCGAATTGAGCGCGATCTGCCTCTCGCGCAGCCAGCCGTGCAAAAAGGTGTTGATACGCTCCTGCCAGTCGTCCTTGAAGAGTTCATCGGGCTGCGCGATCACGCCCACGCCGCGCAGGAACAGGTCGAGTGTGGCCTGCACGTCCTGGAACGCGGCGATGTTGAAGTTGATGCACATGACGCCCGCCGCACGCCCTTCGTCGTCGAACAGCGCCGTGCTCACGCAGCGCATGCGCCGGCCATCCCAGTTCACCTTCTCGTAAGGGCCGAGCAGCTTGTTGCGCGTGGTTTCCTCGACGTCTTCGAGTGCCGAATCGTCGCCGATCTCGCGCTTCGAAAGATTGTTCGAGAGGTAGGCCACCGTCTGGTCCGAGAGGTCGTGAATCACGACTTCCGCGAACGGGAAGAACAGCGTCGTGATGCTGTCCGCCACGTGCGCGTACCGCGCGAGCAGCATCTCGCGCGACGTTTTCGGGCTGGCGATTTTTTTCACGCGGGTTGTGTCGCTTTCTCGTTTCGGCATCGGACTCGGACAGGGTTGCGGCAGGAAGGACGTCGATGATACTGCGATCGCTCGACGCCGCGCATCAGCGGACGTTACGCAGGTGCTCGTACAGCGCGTGCGCGACGGCGATGTCTTCGAGACCGAGGCCAATCGAGCGGAAAAACGCATGGCGCGCGTAGGCCGGCCGGGGGCACGCATTGTTGGCGAGTTCCGCGAGATCGCCCACGATCGATTCCGGCGACCAGCCGTGCTCGCGTGTGGCCAGCACCATTTCGCCCGCGCTTTGCGGCGTGGTGTGGCGATAGTCGCAGTAGACGTCGAGCGAGGGCAGTGCGGCCGGATCGATCTCGTGGGCCTGCGCGACGTTCGTGCTGATCGAGGTGATGAGCGCGGGCTTCGTGAGGGCATCCAGCGCGAGAACCGGCTTGCCCGACGAGGTGCACAGCATCACCACGTCGGCGTCGTGCACGCAGGCTTCGGGTGTTTCCGTTGCGCTTGTGCGTGTGTCGAGCGCGCGTAATTCGGCCTGGCGTTTAGCGTCGCCGGCGAGCGTCGGCGAGTACACGCGAATGGTTTCCCACGCGCGCAGCGGCGCAACATGACGAATATGCGCGAGCGCGACGGCGCCCGAGCCGATCACGGCCAGGCGCTTCGCCTCGCGCGGCGCAAGCTGGTCGACGGCGAGCGCCGTGGTGCCCGCGGTGCGTTCCGTGGTGAGCAGCGCCGAGTCGCACCACATGAGCGGCTGGCCCGTCTTCATCGACATCAGCGCAGTCCAGGCGGTGATGACGGGAGGCTGGCCGTTCGCGCCCACGATGTACGGCGAGAGCTTCGCGCCGAACACGTCTCTTTCGGCGAGCACGCCGAGATAGGTGATGAAGTCGCCAGCGCCCTTCGGGAACAGCGTGAGGGTTTGCGGCGGCTGCACGGCGTCGCCGCGGCCCAGCGAGGCGAAAAGGCGGCCGAGTTCGCCGCGCACGTCGAGGCTGGGCAGGGCCGCGCGCACCTGGGCGGCATCGACGACGAGCGGCGCAGCGGTGGGTTGGGACGTCATGGTCATACTGAGCTCCGGAATCACGGTGTAGACATTTTTGTCCATTCTAGACTTTCTTTTTATTTTTCGTCTATATTCCTCCTGCGGCCGCGGCCCTCGCAAGAGGGCGCCGCACGAAAGGGCAAAGCGCTCGAACAGATACTTATTACGAATTGGGTGACGACGATGAACAGGAAGATCATTCGCTTCGCGGCTGCGGCCAGCCTTGCATGCTTTGCGGGCATGACGGCGGCCGCGGCGCACGCGCAGGACCCGAAAACGCTGCGCTTCGGCGTGGAGGCGTCCTATCCGCCGTTCGAGAGCAAGACGCCCTCGGGCGATCTGCAGGGCTTCGACATCGATATCGGCAATGCCGTGTGCCAGAAGCTGCAGATGAAGTGCGTATGGGTGGAGAACAGCTTTGACGGCCTGATCGCCGCGCTCGAGGCGCGCAAGTTCGACGTCATCAATTCGGCGATGAATATCACCGAGAAGCGGCGTCAGCAGATTGCGTTCACGCCCGCCATCTACGTGATGCCGATCCAGATGGTCGCGAAGCGCGGGTCGGGTCTCGCGCCCACGCCCGCGAGCCTGAAGGGCAAGTCGGTGGGCGTGCTGCAAGGCTCGACGCAGGAAGACTACGTGCGCAAGCACTGGGGCACGCAGGGTGTGAACGTCGTCACGTATGAGAACCAGGACCAGATTTTCGCGGACCTCGCGGCCGGGCGTCTGGACGCCGCGGTCCAGGAAGTGCAGACCGCCACCGACGGCTTCCTCTCGAAGCCCCAGGGCAAGGGCTTCGCCTTTGCGGGCGCGCCGCTCAAAGATCCGACCACGCTCGGCGAAGGCACCGGTTTCGGCATGCGCAAGGACGACGCGGCGCTCAAGGCCAAGGTGGTTGCGGCCATCGACTCGCTGCGCCAGGACGGCACGCTCACGAAGCTGTCGATGAAGTACTTCGGCCGCGATATCGTCGCGAAGTGATCGTCATGACTTCGGTGTCGAGAGCAGATTCATGACCAGGAGCGCGATCGTTCTCGGCGCGGGCATCGTGGGCGTGAGCGTCGCGCTCCATCTGCAGGCGCGCGGCGTGCAGGTCACGCTCGTCGACCGGCGTGGGCCTGGCGAGGAAACGAGCCACGGCAACGCAGGGTTGATCGAGTCGTCGTCGGTCGTGCCTTACGGTTTTCCGCGCGACTGGCGCACGCTGCTGCGCCTCGTGCGCAACGACTCGACGGTGCTGCGCTACGACGTGCGCTCGCTGCCCGCTTACGCGCGCTGGCTCGCGTCGTTCTGGCGCGAGTCGTCGCCGGCGCGGCTCGCGCAGGCCGCGCGGGACATGCTGCCGCTTATCGAGCGCAGCGTGGCCGAGCACGACGCGTTCGTCGCCCGTGCGGGCCTGCGCGACATCGTGCGGCCGACGGGCTGGCTGGAGGCGTGGCGCTCGCCCGGACCGTTCGAGCAGGAAATGCGGACGGCGCGCGGCGTGGCGGACGCGCATGCCTTGCATATCGAAACGTTCGACGCTCAGGGCTTGCGCGCGCTTGAGCCTTCGCTTGGCGAAGGCTATGCGGGCGCGATCCACTGGATCGATCCCGCAAGCGTGGCGGACCCGGGTGCGTTGACGAAGGGTTACGCACAACTATTCTTGCGCGACGGCGGGGCGTTCGCACGCGGCGATGCGCGTACGCTTGCAGCGGTAGGCAAGGGCTGGCGAGTGCAGACCGAGGACGGCCCGGTGAGCGCCGAGCTTGCCGTCGTGGCGCTCGGTCCGTGGTCGGATCTTGTGACGCAGCCGCTCGGTTACCGCGTGCCGCTCATGGTCAAGCGCGGTTATCACATGCACTACGCGAGCGAGGCGCGCGCGCCGCTCGTGCGTCCGGTGGTGGATATCGAAGGCGGCTACGTGGTTGCGCCGATGCGCCGCGGCTTGCGACTCACAACGGGCGTGGAACTCGCCACGCGCGAGCGTGCGCCCAACTACACGCAGCTCGACGCGGCGGAGCGCGAGGCGCGACCCGTGTTCGGCCTTGGCGCGCGGCTCGATGAAACACCGTGGATGGGTTTGCGCCCCTGCACGCCCGACATGCGCCCGGTGCTGGGGCCCGCGCCGCGCCATACCGGGCTGTGGTTCGCGTTTGGCCATAACCACCACGGCCTCACGCTCGGGCCGGTCACGGCGCGCCTTGTTGCCGAGCAGATCGTCGGCGAAACGCCGTTTACCGATCCCGCGCCGTATTTGCCCGCGCGCTTTGGCTAGACCGCGCGGGTCAATGTGCCCCCGCCGCGCCGCCGCCTCCACCGCCCTTCGTCGATTTCGTGATCCAGATGAGCGGAATGATCACGAGAAAGATGATCGCCGAGATATAGAAAATATCGTTCAGCCCCATCATGGCGGCCTGCGAGTTGAGCTGAAAGTCGAACAGCGCGCGTGCGGACGGCTCGCTCAGGTTCAGCACCTTCTGGGTCTGGTCGATCGCCTGGACAAAGGTCGGGTTGTTGATCGAAGCCTGCTCCGTGAGCCGCGCGTGATGCAGGATCGTGCGGTTGTTCCAGGCGTTCGTCGCGATCGAGGTGCCTACCGCGCCGCAGAACACGCGCACGAAGTTCGAGAGGCCCGCCGCCGCCGGCACGCGGCTCGGCGGCTGCCCCGAGAGAATGATGGCGGTGAGCGGCACGAAGAAGAGCGCCATGGGGATGCCTTGCAGCAGCGTGGGCAGCACGAGATGGAAGGTATCGATCTCGAGCACGTACTGCGAGCGCATGTAGAACACCCCCGCGAACATCATGAACGCGATCGTCGCGATGATGCGCGCGTCCGAGCGCGGCAAGAGGCGCCCCACCACGGGAGCGAGGATCACGGCGAACACCCCGAGCGGTGCCGTGACGAGGCCCGCATCGACGGAGCGGTAATTCAGGTACTCCTGCATCCATTGCGGCAGCAGCACGAGATTGCCGAAGAACACCGCATACGCCACCGAAATCGCGACCGTGCCGCCGAGGAAATTGCGCTGCCCGAAGAGCCGCAGATCGACGATCGGGTGCTCTTCGGTCAGCTCCCACACGAGAAAGAACGCGAAGCTGATGAGCGCGGTGATGCCGAGCGCGACGATCACGGGCGAATTGAACCAGTCGAGGTCCTTGCCTTTGTCGAGCATGATCTGCAGCGAGGCGACCCAGGCGATCAGGAGCCCGAGGCCGACGATGTCGATGGGCGGCTTGCGCGTGGGCGATTCGCGGTGGCGGTAGATTGACCAGGTGACGAAGCCCGCGAAGATGCCCACGGGGATATTGATGTAGAAGATCCACGACCAACTGTAGCTGTCGGTGATCCAGCCGCCGAGCGCGGGTCCGGCGATCGGGCCGACCGTTGTCGTCATGGCCCAGAACGCGAGCGCCGTGGATGATTTGTCCTTGGGCCACGAGCCGAGCAGGATGGCCTGCGAGAGCGGGATGAGTGGGCCGGCCACGGCGCCCTGCAGCACGCGCGCGATGAGCAGAACGGGCAGCGTGGGCGCGATGCCGCACAGCCACGAAGCCAGCACGAACGAGAAGATCGAGGCGACGAACAGGCGCACCTGGCCGAAGCGCTGCGTGAGCCAGCCGGTGAGCGGAATGGAAACGGCGTTGGCCGCCGCGAACACGGTGATGACCCACGTGCCTTCGTCCACGGAAACGCCCATGTCGCCGGAGATGGTCGGAATGGCGACGTTGGCGATCGACGTGTCCAGCACGTTCATGAAGGTCGCCAGCGCGACGGCGATGGTCGCGAGGATCAGCCTGCCGCCTTCGAGCGGTGGCGGCGGTGCTGGCGGCGACGTGGAAGCTGCGGGCTGGCTCACGCTTGTTCTCCGCGTATCTGGTTTGCGGCACAGGATACCTGCAATCGCCACCTGCCATCTCGGGCCGGGGAGCATCCCCATGCGCCATAGGGTCATCGGCCGCTCGCGAATGGCTTTCGCCGGCGCTTGGGCGGCTTCGCGCGGCTTTATGTAACCATCAGAAAATCGCGTGTTGCATACGCACGGCGCACGGCGAGCGTATCCTTGCGCCTGTTGCGCGGCGCGCAAAAAGCGTGCGCTGGACACACAATACGATCGTCAGGACAGGGGAGGTCCAACCATGAGCTGGGAAGCATTTGAAGGGGGCTGGCGTCTGGCGCCAGCCGATGGCGCCGCACGCGCGCTCGTCGTGCTGCTGCACGGCGTAGGCAGCAACGCACAGGACCTCACGCCACTCGCCGACGTGTGGCGCGATGCCCTGCCGGGCGTCGCGTTCACGTCGCTCGACGGCAGCGAACCGTTCGACGGCGGCTTTGGCGGACGCCAGTGGTTCAGCCTGCGCGACATCAGCGAGAGCAATCGCGAGGCGCGCGTCGTGGCCGCCTCGCAGGTGTTTGAGCGCAGGCTCGACGCGGAACTCGCCCACTGGGGACTCGGCCACGACGCGCTCGCGCTGGTGGGCTTCTCGCAAGGCTCGATCATGTCGCTCTACCACGTGGCCACGCAGGCGGCGGGCGCGGCGGCCGTGGTCGCCTATGCGGGCCGGCTCGTCACGCCCGTGGTCGCGAAAAGCCGTACGGTGCTCACGCTCGTGCACGGCGAGGACGACGAAGTGATTCCGGCGAGCGAACTGGAGCGCGCCGCCGCCGCGTTCAGCGACGCGGGATTTGCGGTCACCGGTTTCGCGCTGCCGGGCGTTGGCCACACGATCACGCCACAGGGCGTCATGCTCGGGCGCGACGCGCTGGTGCGCGCGCTCGCGCGCGGCTGATCGCGCGCTTTATCGGATGGCGGGCGGGGTGCGAGGTCGGACCCCGTTAATTCGCGAGAATGGGCCCGGATGCAGGGGACATCGACAGGGAAATCGGTACAAAAGGGCACTCGCATAAGCCCGCAGTGTCGTATTTCGGCCATATTTTCCGGATAAGCTAGTCAGTTGTTTTTGGACCGGCTAAAGTTCGCGCCGGTCGCGGCCGTTAATACGGGGAGTCGCCGCGACCTTATCGGCCGCGTAGGCCGTTCCGCCCGGCGCGCGGCTAGTTCGCGCTGCCTGGATGAGGCTGCCATCGGGAATGCCATCCGTCGGCGCTTCGTCTGCCGGGTCGCCAAAAAAAACTGCACATCAGACCAATATGGCCCGAGCCAAGCCGCATTCCATTTTTTCCAAAAGGCTGTTCCGCCAGGACGTGGCGCTCGATCTCGGTACGGCCAACACGCTGATCTATACCGCCGACAAAGGCATCGTGCTGAACCAGCCCTCCGTGGTCTGCTTCGAGCGTCGCGCGGGCGCGAGCGAGACGACGGTGGCCGCGGTGGGCCGCGAGGCGAAGGATCTGCTCGGCCGCACGCCGGCTAATCTGGAGACGGTGCGGCCGCTTGCGCACGGCGTGATCGCCAATTTTTCCGCTGCCGAACACATGATGCGCCGCTTCGTGGCGATGGCGCAGCCACGCCGTCTGCTCGGGCGCCGTGCCGCATTCACGGTGTGCGTGCCGGCGGGCGCGACGCGCGTCGAGCGCCGCGCGATCCGCGAGGCGGCTTTCGCGGCGGGAGCCGCGAGCGTGAACCTGATCGGCGAGTCGCTGGCTTCGGCGCTGGGTGCGGGACTGCCGGTGCATGCGGCGACGGGCTCGATGGTCGTGGATATCGGCGGCGGCACGACGGAAGTGGGCATCGTCGCGCTGGGCGGCCTGGCGTGCAGCGGTTCCGTGCGCGTGGGCGGCGACCAGTTCGACCGCGCGATCGTCGATCATGTGCGCACGCTCTATGGCGTCGTGCTGGGCGATCAGACCGCCGAACACGTGAAAAAGACGATCGGCTGTGCGCTCCACGGCGAACCCATCGAACGCATGCGCGCGACCGGACGCAGCATGGAGGACGGCCTGCCGCGCACGGTCGAGATCACGAGCCATGACGTGGCGGACGCGCTGGCGGCGCCGTTGCGCCTCGTGATCAACGCGGTGCGGCAGGTGATCGAGACGGCGCCGGCCGAACTCGTCACCGATATCGCCGATAGCGGCATCGTGCTCACGGGCGGCGGCTCGCTGCTCGTGAGGCTCGATCGATGCCTTGCCGCCGAACTCGGCGTGACCGTGCGCGTGGCCGACGAGCCGCTCACCTGTGCGGTGCGCGGGGCGGGCGCGGCGGCCTCGCTCATGAGCGAGCACGCGTTCGAATTGGTCGAATAACGGCGCAAGCCGATTCGCGGAGAAGCGGCGCTCCGTGAGGGCACCGCCGTGCCGGGTGCGCGCGGCGCGGGCGTGGGACAATACGCCACTTTGCCGGCGCGCTCCGCAATGGACTGCCCGCAGCCCCTAGCCGTGCGCCGCTGTCCCGTAGTCTTCACATCGTCCAGCCGTGAATCCAGCCGCTTTTCCCGCCCCCGGTGCGTTTATCGAACTGCCCGGCGGCCTGCCTGTGCCCTATGTCGAACGGGGCGAGGGCGAACTCCTTCTCTTCGTGCACGGCTCGCTTTGCGACTACCGCTACTGGCAGCCGCAGCTAGCCGGCCTCGCGCGGCAGTATCGCTGTGTTTCGGTGAGTCTCACGCACTACTGGCCCGCCGCGGATGCTGCACGCGGTCAGCCCTTTAGCTGGCGGCAGCATGCGGACGAACTTGCAGCGTTCGTCGAAGCCTTGGGCGCGGGCCCTGCACACGTGATCGGGCATTCGCGCGGCGGCCTGGTGTCGTTCCAGTTCGCGCTGCGTCATCCGCAGCACGTGCGCACGCTCACGCTCGCCGACCCGGGCGGCCCGGTGCAGCAGCCGGGCCAGAGGCTCGCCACGCTGCCCGAGACCGTCAACGCGCTGCGCGCCCGCGCGGTGGCGCTGATCGAGTCGGGGCAGGTGGACGCGGGGCTGGAGTTGTTTGTCGATTCGGTGAGCCGGCCCGGCTTCTGGGCGAAGAGCACGCATGCGTTCCGCCGCATGGCCACCGACAACGCCCACACGCTTGGGCCGCAGTTTCAGGATTCGCTGCCCGCGTACACGCGCGAGCAAGCCGCCGAGGTGCAATGCCCCGTGCTGCTGATCGACGGCGAGCTGAGTCCCGAAGTGTTTCACCGGGCCGTGACGGCGCTCGAAGCCTGGCTGCCCGATGCGCGCCGCGCGACTGTGGCGGGCGCATCGCATGGGATGAATCTGGCGCGGCCCGCGGCGTTCAACGAATTGATCGATCGATTCGTGAGCGGCCACGCTCGCTGAGGCACGCTGATGCAAGAATGGCGGCCACGCAATGCGGCCGCCATTTCTTTTGGCTGCGAGAAATATCGCAGTCCGAATGACTTGCGTTTAGTCGCGGCCGTGCGCGTGTGCGTCGAGCTTGTGCTCGGCGGCCTCACCCACGAGGCCCGCATAGTAGAGGTGCACGCCGATCGCGAGCGAATCGTTGCGGATTTCGTGGAAGGCCTTCCATGCCTTCGCGGGATCCTTGAACACGAGATAGTGCGCTTCCCGCGAAACGAGGCGGGCGACCTGGTGCAGGCCGTGGCCGTTGAGCGCGTCCACGAGGTGATCCAGACTGCGGTGCGTGCGTGCGTCGGTGCGCGGATACAGCATGTGCAGCACGGCAACGCGTTCGTTGGCGAGCGCAGCCGAGAGTGCGACCACGATGTCCTGGTGGTTGAGTGCCGTGACGACGGCGCCCTCTGCTTGTTCGTCTTCTGCGAACAGGGTATCGACCGAGATGTTCATCTGTTGCTTCCTTACGTTTTGCTTTAAGCGCGTGTGGCGGTGAAAAAGCCCGCGAGTGGCCGCGGGCTAGATTACAAAATGCAAGTAATGGAAAACCCTTGCATGTCAAGCAGTATCGCAAAGATGGGGTGCGACATGTTGCGCTGCAAGAGCAAAATATTGTTGCAGGAATCGACGTTAAGGAAGCCGCAAGCTTGGCAGTGTTGCGGGCTTGAAGAGGGATTGTTGCTGGCTGCACTATCAATCGATGCTGCACCGCGCCGTAGAATGCGGCAAGCGGTCGCAGCAATGCCGGCCCGGACGAATGGGTGCCGGCGGCTGCGTCCTGTTGCGAAGTGAAAGAGCAATTCAAGGACACACAATGATCGACTCGAAGACACACGCCACGCTCACGATCCCCGGCCACGCTGAAGGCGTTCAGTTGCCGGTCTACAAGGGCACCACGGGCCCGGACGTGATCGACATCCGCAAGCTGTACGGCCAGACCGGCATGTTCACGTATGACCCGGGCTTCATGTCCACGGCGGCGTGCAACTCGGCGATCACCTATATCGACGGCGACAAGGGCGAATTGCTCTATCGCGGCTACCCGATCGACAACCTCGCGCAAAACGCCGATTTCCTCGAAAGCTGCTACCTCCTGCTCAAGGGCGAATTGCCCACGCAGCAGCAGAAGGACGAATTCGTGGCCTCGGTGACGAACCACACGATGGTTCACGAGCAGATGCACTTCTTTTTCCGGGGGTTCCGCCGTGACGCACATCCGATGGCGATTCTGGTGGCGGCGGTCGGCGCGCTGTCCGCGTTCTATCACGACTCGCTCGACATCAACAACGCGCAGCATCGCGAGGTGTCGGCGATCCGCATGATCGCGAAGCTGCCGACGCTCGTCGCCATGGCGTACAAGTACACGATCGGCCAGCCGTTCGTGTATCCGCAGAACGACCTCTCGTACAGCGCGAACTTCATGCGCATGATGTTCTCCGCGCCGAGCGAAGAGTACAAGGTCAACGACGTGCTCGTGCGCGCGCTCGATCGTATCCTCATCCTGCACGCCGACCACGAGCAGAACGCTTCGACCTCGACGGTGCGTCTCGCGGGTTCGTCGGGCGCGAATCCGTTCGCGTGTATCGCGGCCGGTATCGCTTGCCTGTGGGGTCCGGCGCACGGTGGTGCGAACGAAGCCGCGCTGAATATGCTCGAAGAAATCGGCTCGGTCGACAACATCCCGAAGTTCATCGAGCAGGTGAAGGACAAGAACTCGGGCGTGAAGCTGATGGGCTTCGGCCACCGCGTGTACAAGAACTACGACCCGCGCGCGAAGCTCATGCGCGAGACGTGCTACGAAGTGCTCAACGAACTGGGCCTGCACGACGACCCGCTCTTCAAGCTCGCCATGCAGCTCGAAAAGATCGCGCTGGAAGACGAATACTTCGTGTCGCGCAAGCTGTACCCGAACGTCGACTTCTACTCGGGTATCGTGCAGCGCGCACTGGGCATCCCGACCTCGATGTTCACCTGCATCTTCGCGATGGCGCGCACGGTGGGCTGGATCGCGCAGTGGAACGAGATGATTGCAGACCCCGAGCAGAAGATCGGCCGTCCGCGTCAGCTTTTCATCGGCGAAGCGCCGCGTGAGGCCAAGCCGATTTCGCAACGCTAATCCTCGCAGCGCGCCGCTTGCGGCGTGCTCCATGCTTTGCCTCCACGGGCGCCCGCACGTTACGTCGTGCCGGCGCCCGCAATTTTTTCCGCGCACGTTCCTTGCAGGCGCTGGGAATTGCCGGCGATTTGTCGGGCAAGCGTGGCGCAATCGCCGCCAACGCATACGCCGAAGCCACTACAATCGAGCAGCAGCGAACCGTACCGTAATTCACTTTGATGGGACCGGAGGCACGCAATGCAGGATCCTGAAACACTCGGTGGCGTCACGCGCTCAAGCGGCGTGGACCATCCCGTTCATGAAATCGACAGCGCGTTCATCGCGCCCGAAACGCCCGAGATCGCGAGCGCCGACCAGCATGTGCTGAAGTCGGGCGGCACCTTCATCGTCAACGATCCGCTCGGCGACATCACCGGCATCGACGACGGCCTCTTCGTCAACGACACGCGCGTGCTCTCGTCGCTGCGCCTCACCTTCGGCGGGCGCGTGCCCTCGCTGCTCTCGGGCAGCGTGAGCAGCGACAACGCCGTGTTCACGGCGCACCTCACCAATCGTCCGCTGCCGCCGCTTGGCGGCACGACCACGCCCGAAGGCGTGATTCACGTGCAGCGCGAGCGCGTGCTCTCGGGCACGTTAATGACCGAGGCCATCGAGCTCACGAACTACGGGACCGAAGACGCCGTGGTGCCGCTCTCCATCTCATTCGCGAGCGACTTCCGCGACATGTTCGAGGTGCGCGGCCTGAAGCGCGAGAAGCGCGGCACGCTCGTGCCGCCGCGCGTCGAGGACGGCGAGGTTCGCCTCGAGTACATCGGCCTCGACATGGTCGCGCGGCGCGTGCGCATCGAGTTCTCGCCCACGCCGAACAAGCTCTTCGCCGATCGCGCCGACTTTACCGTGGACCTGCCGGCGCAGGCGTGCGTCTCGATCTACCTCACGGTCGCGATCGAAGTGGAGGCGCTGCCCGGCGCCGCGCCCGGCACGCAGAGCGCGGGCATCTTTCAGCCCGCGCATTGCCTCGTGAATTCGAAGGAGCTGCGCGTGGGCCGCGCCGCCGTGCGCGCCGCGCTGGTCGACTCGCACATCGTGATGCGCGAACGCCGCCGCGCGACAGCGAGCCTGCGCTCGAGCAATCCGCTCTTCAATGCGTGGATCAACCGCTCGATTGCCGATCTGGGTCTCCTCACCACCGACCTGCCGACCGGCCCGTATCCGTATGCGGGCATTCCGTGGTTCTCCACGCCGTTCGGCCGCGACGCGGTCATCACGTCGCTGCAAACGCTGTGGCTCACGCCCGCGCTCGCGCGCGGCGTGCTGCGTTTTCTCGCGGAGCATCAGGCACGTGAGGACTCGGCGTTCCGCGACGCGGCGGTCGGCAAGATCATGCACGAAATGCGCAAGAGCGAAATGGCCGCCACGGGCGAAGTGCCGTTCGCGCTCTACTACGGCGGGGTGGACACCACGCCGCTCTTCGTCGTGCTGGCGGGCGCGTACGTCGAACGCACCGGCGACGTCTCGCTGATCGACGAGTTGTGGCCCGCGCTCGAGCGCGCGGCGGCCTGGGTCGCAGGTGTGTGCGACCGCAACAAACTCGGTCTGCTCGACTACCGGCGCGAATCGGAAGGCGGCCTGGCGAACCAGGGCTGGAAAGACAGCCACGACTCGGTGTTTCATGCGGACGGCCGTTTCCCCGATGGCCCGATCGCGCTTGTCGAAGTGCAGGCGTACGCGAGCGCGGCGTTCGAGACGATGTCGCGCTTCGCCACGCATCGCGGCCAGGTGGAAGACGCGGCGCGCTACGCCGCGCGCGCGGCGAAAATCCGCCGCTGCGTGGAAGAGAAGTTCTGGATGCCGGAGTCGGAGTTCTACGGCATTGCGCTCGATGGTCACGGCGAGCTGTGCCGCGTGCTGGCTTCCAATGCGGGGCATCTGCTTGCGTTTGGATTGCCCGAGGAGGAGCGCGGCCGCGCGGTGGCGGAAGTGCTCGAATCGGCGCTATTCCATACGGGCTGGGGCGTGCGTACGCTCGCGGCGGGGCAGGCGCGTTTCAACCCCATGGCGTACCACAACGGCTCGGTCTGGCCGCACGACAATGCGCTCTGCGCGCGCGGCCTTGCGCGCTATGGCCGCAAGGCGGCGGCGGTGCGACTCCTGCAGGCGCTGTTCGAGGCTGCGGTGACGTTCGACATGCGTTTGCCCGAGCTATTCTGCGGGTTCCCGCGCCGGCGCGGCGAGCCGCCCACGGCGTATCCGGTGGCCTGCCTGCCGCAAGCGTGGGCGGCGGGTTCGCCGTTCATGATGCTCGAAGCGTGTCTTGGCGTGACGATCGACGCAGCGCGCAACGAGGTGCGTGTCGAGCAGCCCATGCTGCCCGAAGGCATCGACTGGCTCGAAGTGGGCGATCTGCGCGTGGGCAAGAATACGGTAACGCTCATGTTCCGCCGTGTGGACGGCAAGGTGGTAGCGTCGGCCGATCGTAGCGACGTGAAGGTGGTGGCGCTGCTGTGAGCGCTGTTGTGAGTTTGGCGCGGGCTTTCGAAGCCCGCGCCTGGCTGATCTCTTCCTTACTTGCCGGGCAGGTGATCGAAGCGCTCCAGCGTGAATTGCGGCGCGACGTAACCCGTCTCGACGCCCATTGTGTTGACGATGCGCGGGGCGTCGAATTTACTTAGTTGTGCAATTTGTTCCGTCGTGCCAATGCGTAGTTGCCTCAGCACTTCCACGACGGTGGCATGGAGCGCGGTTAGATCCCCGTCCTCGATCTTCACCGCGATACCCAATGCCGGGCCCCCCGTATGCGCGGCGGTCGCCGCGCTTGAGCGCACGCCAATCGCATAACTGCCCGCCGCGCCCAGCTTGCCGACGAGCGCGCCGTCGAACGCGCTCATGAGCGCCGTGCAAAAGCGGCCTTCGCCCGCCACGAGTTCCGGATACGACGTCATCGCGCGATAGATGTGGGCGAGCGCCTGTGAGCGTGAGTCGGTCACGACCGAGCCTGGGCGACTCGCCTGATCCTGCGCATCGGCGAGCTTTACAAAAAGGCGGGCGAGCCGGTCGAGCGGGAAGGCGGGCGTGGGCAGATTGCAGCCGTCGATGCCCCACTCGACACCCGTCTCGGGAAGATCGCAAACCTCGGCTACGACGCGTTTCACATGTTGCTGCAAGGGATGCGAAGGCAGATGGTAATCGGCCAGCGCCGCACCGATGGAGCGCGCGCCCGCAAGCATGCCTGCGTGCTTGCCCGAGCAGTTGCTGCACACCGCGCCCGGCGTGAAGTCGCGCTTGATCCATGCCTTGTACACGGCGTCGGACAACGGCGCGTGGCCGCCGCAACGCAGGTCCGATTCCGAAGCGGACACCTTGGCGAGCATCGCGCGCGTACGCTCGATATGGCGATCCTCGCTGCTGTGTGAGGCGCACATGAGCGCGAGATCGGCGTCGTCGAAGCCGAAGCGCGCAAGCGCCCCCGTCTCGACCACGGCGAGCGCCTGCGCGGGCTTGGCCGCCGAGCGCACGAGCGTCATGCGATGCGGGTCGCCGAACGCATAGAGCAGGCGGCCCTGGGCGTCGACCACGGCAATGTGGGCGACATGCGTGGTTTCGATGACACCGCCGCGCAGGACTTTCACGGCGGGTTGGGGAGCGCTCGTCGTCATGGTTCGTCTGCCTTCGGTCTCGGATGGGATCGTGCTGCGCGATCGATGTGCGATTCTAATGCGCGCATGCGGATGGCGGACTAACGCATTTCGCGCGCCACGCGGCACGCTGCGAGATCCCACGCGCCGCTGCCGACCGTTTTGAATAGCACGGGCGCGCCATCATGCTTCGCGCCGTCCGCCACAGCGGAGCCAACCGTGCGCACGTTCGCCCAGTCGATGCCGGCCTGCAGCAGGTCGCCGGCTTCTTCGCGCGCGGCTGCCAGATCGTCCACGAACACGCGGCTTGCGCGCACCGTTTCCTGCGCGATTTCGGCTGCGTCCGGCGTGAAGGCGCCAACGCCGATCACGAGCCTGTCCTTGCGCGCCGCTGCGTCGTACACGGGCGTCTTGCTCGTGGTCGCGGCGATGACCACATCGACTTCATCGGGCACCGCGCCGTGCGCGGGCGTCGCCCGTACGCCGGACTGCGCGAGGTGAGCGCGGAATGCCTCTTCGGACGCCTCGGTGCGGCCCTTCACGTAGAGCGTCGCCGCCGGATACAGCTGGCCGATCGCCTCGGCATGAAAACGCGCTTGCTGGCCCGTGCCGATCACCAGGAACGCACGCGGCGCGCCCGGGTGAAAGAGGCGCACGCCCAGCATGGAGAGCGCCGCGGTGCGCCGCCCTGTCACGGTCGGGCCGTCGAGAATGAACTCGGGCTGGCCCGTCGCGCCGTTGCACACCGTCACCGCGCCAAAGATGGTCGGCATGCCGAGCGCCGTGTTGGCGGGGCACACGCTCACGAGTTTGTGGATGGCGATGTCGTCGGCGCTGGCGGGCATCGAGAGCATGACGCCGTTGCCCTTGAGCGGCACGCCCGTGCGCACGGGCGCGTGAATGCGGCCCGCGTCGTGGTCTTGCGCGGCCGTGGCGAGGGCGTCGAGCAGCACGCCGAAATCGAGCAGGCGTGCCGTGGCGGTTGCGTCGTAAATCGCGATGGGCTCCATCGAATGTTCTCTCCTGATGAATGATGCGTGGAAGGGGCCGCGTGAATTCCGGCCCCGGCCTCAAAAGCGGTCGATGCGAAACGGTGCGAGATCGACGGCGGGCGCGTCGCGCGCCATCAATTGTGCGACGAGTTCGCCGGTGAGCGGCCCGAGTGTGAGGCCGAGATGCTGATGACCGGTCGCGACGAAGGCATTCCGTGCGCCGGGCATCTCGCCGATCATCGGCAGATAGTCGGGCAGCGTTGGGCGCTCGCCGTACCAGCGGCTCGTGACCTGCGGGGCTCGCTCGCCGGGAAACAGCGTCTGGAATTGCGTGGCGAGCAGATCGGCGCGGCGCCAGTCGGGGGCGCCGCGCGCGCCGAGCTCGACGGTGCCTGCAAGCCGGATGCCTTGCGCCATCGGATTGCAGGTGAAGCCGCGCTCGACGAAGCTCACGGGCACGCGCAGCGTGTCTTGCGAGGGCGCGGCGAGCTGTACGTGATAGCCGCGCTCGTTGGTCAGCGGAATGCGCGCGCCGAGTTGCCGCGCCAGACCGGCGGTGCGTGAGCCGGCCGCGATCAGCACCTTCGCGGCTGGGTGCGTCTCGCCATTCAGCGTGACGCCGATGCGGCCATCGGGCAGGGCGCGCAACGCGTCGACGGCGGCGCACGTGAAGCTCGCGCCTGCCGCGAGCGCGGCCTCGAAAATGCGCACGACGACCTGCTGCGGATTCGTGACCGAAGCCATACCGGGAAAGTAGCGCGCATGGCTGATATGGGGCGTGAGCGATGGCAGATAGTCGCGCCGCACCTGCTCAGCCGAAAGATTCTCGTAGCGCACGCCGTGCCGGTCGAGCAGATCAAGTTGCACGCATTCCGTTGCGTGCGCAACGGGTTGTTCGAACACGTAAAGCGAGCCGATGTCGCGAAAGAGTTCGGCGGCGATATGTCGATCCAGCAGACGACGCCAGGCTTGCGCCGCGCCTGTGACGAGACTCGCGAGCGAGCGCGTATTGCGCCGAAAGCGCGGGCGCTGCGCCTGAGCGGCGAACTCCAGCATCCACGGCGCCATGCGCGGCAGGCTGCGTTTGTGCAGACGCAGCGGGCTGTCGCGGCGCAGCAGCATGCGCGACAAGCCGGCCATCGTCTCGGGGCTCGCGAGCGGCGCGACATGGTCGACCGCGATCAGCCCCGCGTTGCCGAACGAGCAGCCCGAGCCGGGCGGCGCGCTGTCGACGATACGCACGCGCATGCCGCGCTGCGCCAGGTTGAGCGCCGCGCAGGCCCCGATGATGCCCGCACCAATGACGACGACGTCTTCCATGCCTGTCTCGTGACGAAGAAGTGGTTTCGTCCGATGCTAACCTAACTATTTCCTATAGGAAACTTTTTTCTGATCGTATGTCTCGTGCACTCGATCCGCGGATCACTCGCGGCCTTGCGAGGCGCTATAGGCGCTCGCCTGCTCGATCAGCCATGCGCGGAACAGTTCCAGCGGCTTGCCGTGGCTAAGTTCGGTGGGGTAGACGAAGTAGTAGCCGCCATCGGCGATAGCAGGCGCCTCGAACGGAATGACAACGCCAAACCGCTCGCACTGGCCTTCCACGAAGAACTTCGGCACCAGCGCCACGCCGAGCCCGGCCGCGGCGGCTGCGATGAGCATCGTGTGCAGTTCGTAGCGCACGCCGTGCATGGTGGCGTTGTCTTCCACGCCGAGGTCGGAGAACCAGCGCGTCCATGCGTCGGGGCGCGTGGTGGAGTGCAGCAGCGGGTAGGCAAGCAGTTCATGCGGCTTCTTGATGGGCCGGGCGAGCAGCGACGGCGAACAGACCGGCACCACTTCCTCGCCGAACAGAAAATCGGACGACGTGCCGGGCCAGGTGGGCTTGCCGTAGTGGATGGCGGCTTCGAAATGCGATTCCTCGAACGAGAACGTCTCGGTGCGCACACCCATGTTCACGCGCACGTCGGGCGTGCGGTCGTAGAAGTCCTTGAGGCGCGGAATGAGCCATTCGGAGGCGAAGGTCGGCAGCACGGCGAGTTCCAGATAACCGCCGCCGCTACCGTGCGCAATGATGGAGAGCGTGTCTCGATCCAGATTTTCGAGCGCACGGCGCACCTGGCTGCTATAGAGCCGGCCGGCGCGCGTGAGCACGACCCGCTGCTTGGCGCGCACGAAGAGGCGCACGCCGAGATTCGATTCGAGCGTGGCGATCTGGCGCGACACCGCGCTTTCGGTAAGGAACAGCTCCTTGGCGGCGTGCGTGAAGCTCTCGTGGCGCGCCGCGGCTTCGAACGCCGTGAGCGCGCCCATGTTCGGGATCTTGAACTTGCGCATAGTGATTCCGGAAACTCATCAAGTGACAATTTAATCTCGCTTTACGCGGTGCGCAACCATTCGAATAATGCGTTTCACGTATAGCTGGCTGAAGCCGATGGCCAGAGGCCCGTTTGATGACCGCTGCCCAGCGGTCGTTTCCTGTGAGATTGGTGATGCGCAATTCGAACGTAGAACGCTTGTTGTCCGCGCTGCTTGGCCGCGAGAAAACTGAAACCCTTTTTGCAACGCTCAACTTTCCTTCGATGCTCGAAGACTGGGAAAGCGGCACCGTCACGCGCGCCGAACTCGCCCAGGCGATGAACATGGCGCTGTTCGAAGACCTGCTGGAGCGTTCGCCCAACGGGCGCACGTACACGAACGACACGGTGGCGCAGGGCGGCGCGGTGTACTTCGATCATGGCGCGCTGCGCACGGTGCGCTGGGCGCAGAACGGCGCGCTGCCGCCCGGCGAAGCGGCGTTCACGCGCATTTTGCGCCCGCTCGGCTTTCGCTTGAACGGCCGCTATCCGCTCGACAAGCTCGGCATGACGGGACGCGCTTATGCCCACGAAGACGCGCCCGACGAGATCGCGCAGTTCTTCGTGAGCGAGCTGCACCCCGAGCGCTTTTCGGCGGCGTTCCAGCAAGCCGTGACGAACGTGGTGGGCGCGTCGAAAGACCCGCTCACGCCGCTGGCCATTGCCCAGCTGTCCGAACTCGAACGCGACGGCTCGCTGCCGCTCGATGTCGCGCTGCAACTGCTGCCCATGATCGTCGGGGCGTTCGCGCGACAGCACGATGTGCCATCTATTTCCGACTACGAGACGTTGCTGCAGGAATCCGCGGAAATGGCGTGGATCGCAACGGAAGGCAACGCCTTCAATCACGCGACCGACCGCGTGGAAGACGTCTTCCAGCTTTCTGACGACGAGAAGGCCAAGGGGCGCCCGATGAAACCCAACGTCGAGACCTCGCGCTCAGGCCGCGTGTTTCAGACGGCGTATCGCGCCGACACCGTAGCGCGTGAGTTCCGCGCGGCCGACGGCCAGCGCGTGACGCGCGAGGTGCCGGGTTCGTTCTACGAGTTCATCACGCGCAAGCGCACGTTCGATCAGGTCACGCGGCGCTGGCAGACCGATTTGCGCTTCGACGCGGGCAATGCCACCGGCATTTTCAAAATGACCGCGAACGCTGCGTAACGTTGATGTCTCAAACGCCCGGCGCGCCGTCTTGCGTGTCCGGGTGCGGCTCGTTGATAAGCCAGAGGACTTCCGCGTCCTCTTCGCTCGTGGAGACGGCCGCATGACCCGTGCGGCTGTCGAAATAGAGACTGTCGCCGGCTTCGAGATGCGTCGGTGCGTAAAGCTCGGAGTAGAGGCAAACCGAGCCGCTCAATATGAAGAGAAATTCTTCGCCTTCATGCCGCCCCCATTCCGTGAACTCGTCCAGCGAGTGCGCCGTCACGCGAATACGAAAGGGGTGCATCGCCTTGTGCGCGAGTTCCGTTGCCAGCAACTCCATCTGATAGCAGCCCGCCGCATGCCGCTGCCCGCCGCCCTTGCGGGTGAGCGCGCGGCGTCCGCTCGCGCGCGGCCTGGGCGCTGGGCCGAACAGTTCGCCGAGGTCGATCTTCAGGCCGTGAACGATCTTCTGCAGCACGTCGAACGTCGGCGACATGACGCCGTTTTCCACCTTCGAGAGCGTGGAGCGCGACACGCCGCACACGCGGCTGGCGGCCTCGAGCGTGTAATCGTGCTTGAGCCGGGCCGCCTTGACGCGCTTGCCCAGCTCCGCCGAAGCATGCTCGGCGGGCTTGATGGACGGGGTTTCCATTCGGGAACTCGGGGATGTTCGCAGATTGTTCGTATCGTACTCTATGTTTCCGATCATAACATTTGCATATCGTGTGGCGTTCGCGGCGTCGTGCCGGGTATCCATAGCATCACTAAGTAAATGGGCCAAATGGGAGTTGATGATTTTTTACGCAAACCCAGACCGCGCAAGGCAGGGCGCCCGCACGATCCGCTCTTGCATGACGTCCACGCACAAGCAGGTTTGTCGGCGCTATCGGGTATCTCCCAATGCCTGCAAGGCCGAGCCACGCGTTGCTGTATTCCCCGCATGTGCAGGCTTGATGAGAAAAGCGCATTAGGTGGTGATTAGATTTCGTTTGATGCATGCGGAACCGCTGTCGACAATCCGTTCACGTCCCGCCGCTCTGCATTGCGCGGCGCGAGACGAATCCTGTGCGCCAACGGTCCACGCGACCATTCGGACGCATCAAGTGCCGGCTCCAGATACCGAAGGAATATCGCATGCATCCCCGTTTCCTCGCTTCTCGTCGTGGCTGCGCGATCGCAGCGTCGTTGATGTTGGTTGCCGGCGCGGTGAGCGCGCAGGAAATGGTCGTGAAGATCGGCGTGGCCAGTCCGCTCACGGGCGGCGGCGCAGCGTATGGCAAGGACATCGAGAACGGCGTGCGCCTCGCCGTGGACGAAGCCAACGCCGCGCATCCCACCATCGGCGGCAAACCGGTCAAGTTCGTGATCGACTCACAGGATGACCAGAGCGATCCGCGCATCGGCGTGCAGGTCGCGCAGCAACTCGTGGACGACAACGTGGCCGTTGTGATCGGCCACTTCAATTCGGGCACGACGCTGCCGGCCTCGAAGATCTACGCGAAGGCGGGCATTCCGATGATCACGCCGGCGGCGACCAATCCGGCCATCACGCAGGCCGGTTTCCCGACCATCTACCGCGTGATCGCAACCGACTCCCAAAACGCCGGCAACGCGGGCAACTATGCGGCGACGGTGACGAAGGCCAAACGCATTGCGATCATCGACGACCGTACGGCCTTCGGCCAGGGCGAAGCCGACGAGTTCGAGAAGGCCGTGAAGGCGAGCGGCGGCACGATCGTCGCGCGCGAGTTCACGAACGACAAGGCCGTGGATTTCAGCGCCCAACTCACGAGCATCAAGCGCACGAGTCCGGATCTCGTGTTTTTCGGCGGACTTGACGCGCAGGCTGCCATGATCGTCAAGCGCATGCGCCAGCTTGGCCTGAAGGCGCAATTCCTCGCGGGCGGCGGCGTCATGGACGCGAACTTCATCAAGCTCGCCGGCGATTCCGCCGATGGCGCTTCGGTATGGGAATACGGCCAGCCGCTCGGCACGCTGCCCAAGGGCCGGGGCTTCGAGGCGAAGTTCAAGCAAAAGTACGGCATCGACATGCTCGCCTACGCGCCGTTCGCTTATGACGCGGCGTGGGTTGCCATCTCGGCGATGGAGAAGGCGGGTTCGGCCACCCCGGCGCAGTTCAACGCCGCGCTGAAGGCCACGAACTACGACGGTATTACGGGCAAGATCGCCTTCAATACGCAGGGCGACCTGAAGAGCCCGAGTTCGACGCTGTATCAGGTCAAGAACGTGGCGTGGGTGCCGGTCACGACGCGAACCGCGGACTGACCTCAAATACCGTTGCAACCTTGAAGGGCGCCGCCTCTGTCGGCGCCCAATGCATTGTTTCCAATAGGAAATAGATGGTGCGCCCGCACGGCGGCCGCATGCCGTTTCCGTCGCGGAAAGCCCTGCGGATGCGATACACGCGGCGTGGCGAAAATCCCGTGGATTTTTCGTGTTGTCGCCAGAAAGTTGCACGTGTATAGTTTCCTAAAGTAGCAATGTTTCGTATCGGAAATTTTTAAGGGATTCTACCTATGAAAGCCTCCACCATCCTCTCGGATCTCGGTATTTCCCAACTTGCGGAAGCGGGCGACATCGCCGTGCATTCGCCGATCAACGGCGAACTGATCGGCCGCGTCGCGAGCCAGTCGGCGGCGGACGTCGACGCCGTGCTCGCGAAGGCGCAGGAGGCGTTCAAGACATGGCGCAACGTGCCCGCGCCGCGCCGCGGCGAACTCGTGCGCCTGCTCGGCAACAAGTTGCGCGAACAGAAGCGCGCGCTCGGCAGCCTCGTGTCACTGGAAACCGGCAAGATCTTCCAGGAGGGCTTGGGCGAAGTGCAGGAAATGATCGACATCTGCGACTTTGCGGTCGGCCTCTCGCGTCAGCTTTACGGTCTGACCATTGCTTCGGAACGTCCGGGCCACCGCATGGCGGAGACGTGGCACCCGATGGGTGTGTGTACCGTTATTTCCGCGTTCAATTTCCCGGTTGCTGTGTGGTCGTGGAACGCCGCGCTCGCGCTCGTGTGCGGTAACGCCGTTGTGTGGAAGCCTTCGGAAAAAACGCCGCTCACGGCGGTTGCCGTCAACAAGATCATGCAGGACGTGTTGAAGGAATTCGGCGATGCGCCCGAAGGCCTCACGAGTCTGGTCGTGGGCGGCCGCGAAGTGGGGGCGAAGCTCGTCGCCGATCCGCGTTCGAACATCGTGAGCGCGACGGGCAGCACCGAAATGGGCCGCACCGTCGGGGTTGAGGTCGCGCGCCGCTTCGGCCGCTCGCTGCTCGAACTGGGCGGCAACAATGCAGGCATCGTTTCCGCTACCGCCGATCTGGAACTCGCGCTGCGTGGCATTCTGTTCTCGGCAGTCGGCACGGCGGGTCAGCGCTGCACGTCGCTGCGCCGTCTCTTCGTGCATGAGAGCGTGTACGACAAGGCGGTCGAGCGCCTGAAGACGCTGTACGGCAAGGTTGCGATCGGCAATCCGCTCGAACAGGGCACGCTGATGGGGCCGCTCATCGACGAGCAGTCGTTCGCGCGTATGCAGTCGGCGCTCGAGCAAGCCAAACGCGAAGGCGGCAAGGTGTTCGGCGGCGAGCGCCACACGGTGGCGGGCAACGAAAAGGGCTTCTACGTGCGCCCGGCGATCGTCGAGATGCCGTCGCAAACCGAAGTTGTCCTGAAGGAAACCTTCGCGCCGATTCTTTACGTGCTCAAGTACAGCGACTTCGGCGACGCCATCGAGGCGAACAACGCCGCCCACCATGGCCTCTCGTCGTGCGTGTTCACGACAGACCTGCGCGAGAGCGAGCGCTTCACGTCGGCCAGCGGCAGTGATTGCGGCATTGCGAACGTGAACATCGGGCCGAGCGGCGCGGAGATCGGCGGCGCGTTCGGCGGTGAAAAGGAAACGGGCGGCGGCCGCGAGTCGGGTTCCGACGCGTGGAAGGCTTATATGCGCCGCGCGACCAATACGGTCAACTATTCGTCGGCGCTGCCGCTCGCACAGGGCATCGATTTCAACGTCGAATAAGCGCATCTCGCGTACATAACGGACGCGGCCGGGCGCATCGTGCACCCGGTCGCTGGATCGATTCGCGCAAACCCAATCCATGCGCGCCGCAATTATCCGCAATCTGGAGCAAGTCGTGAGTTCTCAAGTCGTTATCGTTGGCGGCGGGGTAATCGGTAGTTCTATTGCTTACTTTCTGCGCGCAGCCGACCCAACGGTTAGCGTGACCGTGTTCGAGCGCGACCCGAGTTATGCGCGCTCGTCGTCGGCGCTTTCGGCCGCGTCGATCCGCCAGCAGTTTTCCACGCCGTTGTCGATCCAGATGTCGCTCTTCGGCATTGAGTTTCTGCGCGGCATTGGCGAGCGGCTCGAAGTGAACGGCAGCCGTCCGTCGATCGATTTGCACGAAGGCGGCTATCTGTTCCTCGCCACGGAAGCGGGCGACGCGACGCTGCGCGAGAATCACGCGCTGCAAACGAGCCTCGGCGCGGACATCGAACTCATGGCGCGCGACGCGTTGCAAGCGAAGTTTCCATGGCTCAACGTCGAGGATCTCGAAAGCGGCGCGTATGGCCGCAGCGGCGAGGGCTGGTTCGACGGCTACGGCCTCGTGCAGGCGCTGCGCAAGAAGGCGCAGTCGCTCGGCGCGCGCTATGTCGCGGCCGACGTGACAGGCGTCGTGCGCAGTGGCCGTAAGGTCACGCACGTGATCGCGAGCGACGGCGAACGCCACGCGTGCGACACGCTCGTGAATGCGGCCGGCGCGTGGGCGCGCAAGCTCGCGGAAATGATGGACATCGACATTCCGGTTTACGCGCGCCGCCGCAGCATTTTCAATGTGTCGTCGCCGGCGCGGCTCACTGCCTGCCCGTTGCTGATCGATCCGTCGGGCGTGTATTTCCGCCCCGAGGGCAACACGTATATCACCGGAACGTCGCCGGGCGCGGAGAACGATCCCAATGATCTGCCGCTCGACGAAGTCGATCACGCCATCTTCGACGACGTGATCTGGCCGACGCTTGCGCATCGCGTGCCGGGGTTCGAGGCGCTGCGCGTGGAGAACTGCTGGTCGGGCTACTACGAGTACAACGTGCTCGACCAGAACGCCATCATTGGTTATCACCCGGCCATCGACAATTGCGTGTTCGCCAATGGGTTTAGCGGGCACGGTCTGCAGCAGGGACCGGCAACCGGGCGCGGCGTGAGCGAGCTGATTCTGAATGGAAGATACACCACGCTCGATCTTTCTTCGCTCGACTGGTCGCGTGTGCTGGAAAACCGGCCGATCGTCGAAAAGAATGTCGTGTGATGGTGGCCCGTCAGGCTGCACAAACGAAGCCCGTGATTTCACGGGCTTTTTTATTGCGCGAAGGCTTGATGAGCAAACCGCATGACGTCGTGATTAGATTTCGTTTGATACGCCCGTGAGGGCTGACCACAATCGAAGCTTGACCGTTGCCGCGCTTAACCGCCATCGACTCCATCTACGCCATGTACGATTTCACCGCGCCCTTTCGGCATCCCGCTGGTTCGCCCATTCGTGAGCTTTTCAAGTACCTGGGAGAACCAGGCATGATTTCCTTCGCTGGCGGTTATCCGGCCAGCGACCTGTTCGATGCCGATGGACTGCAGGCGGCAGCGGCACAGGCGTGGCAGGCTTCCACGCGCTGCCTTCAATATGGCCCGACCGACGGCTTGCCCGAGTTGAAGACGCAACTGCTTGCGTTGATGGCGCGCCGCGGCGTGACCTGCGCGCCTGAGGAAATGCTTGTGACGACCGGCTCGCAGCAAGGCCTCGACCTGTTGTTGCGCGTGCTGCTCGCTCCGGGCGACACGGCCTTGACCGAACAGCCCGCCTATCCGGCCACGCTGCAGGCGCTCAGGCTCCAGCAGGCGCATGTCGTGACGGTGCCGGTAGACGGCGAGGGTATCGACGTCGACAGCCTTGCCGCGCGGCTCGCATCGGGCGCGATTGCCCGGCCCAAACTGCTATACACGGTGCCGACCTTCGCGAATCCCACCGGCGCCACGCTCACGCGCGAGCGACGCCTTGCGCTCTTGCGTCTCGCCGTTCGATACCGCTTTGTGATCGTCGAGGACGATCCGTACGGCGATCTGCGCTTCGCGGGCAACGCGGTGCCGTCGATGCTGGCGCTGGCAAGCGAAGTCCCGGGCGCGCGCGATTGGGTCGTGCACTTTTCGAGCCTTTCGAAAGTCGTTGCGCCTGGCTTGCGCGTAGGCTGGACCATCGCGCCCGCCGAAATCACGCGGCGCTGCGTGATCGCCAAGCAGACCGTCGATCTATGCAGTACGCCGTGGACCCAGGCGATCGCCGCGCACTATCTGGAGGCGGGTTCGCTCGAACGGCACCTTCCGCACATTACGCAAGCGTATCAGCGCAAATGCGAAGCGCTTTGCGATGGCTTGCGCGCGCAATTCGGCGAAGAAATCGCGTTTCATCAACCCGAAGGCGGCATGTTCGTGTGGGCGCGCATTCCCGGCGTGGCGATCGACGCGCTATTGCCGAACGCGATTGCGAGCAAGGTGATTTTTGTTCCGGGCAAGGCTTTCTTCGCTGACGATCCGGATACCGCGTCGCTGCGCCTTTCGTTCGCCGCGCCGAACGTGGATGAGATCCGCGAAGGCGTGGTGCGGTTGAAGCAGGCCACGCACGCTACGCGAAAGGCGAGCGAGACGTCGGCACCTGTTTGAATTGCGCACAATTCAAGCGCCGCGCGCTTCCCGTTGCGCAACCGACTGCGCCAGATCGACAAAGCGCGCAACACATGTCGATGTGAACGGCTCGATCCACGACACAGTCTGGTCGAGCGCCGGCGCGCCGCTCAACGGCACATAGGCCACGCCTGAGCGTTGCAGCGCCATCGTGAAGGCCGGCACGATGGCGACGCCGCGCTCGGCGGCGACGAGCGATACGAGCGCCGCAGTCTGCGAAGCGGTGGGCCCGATGCGCGGCTCCACACCTGCCTGCGCGCACAATGAATCGAGCGCCGCAGTCAGCGCCGACCCATATCCCGGTGGAAAAATCAGAAACGTCTCGTCGCGAAGCTCGGCGAAGTCGATCGACTTCTTGCGCGCATGCACGCTGCCGCTCGGTACGGCGGCGACGAGCGGCTCGCGCGCGATCACGAGCGAACACAAGCCGTCTTCTTGCGCGTTCGCTGCCGACCAGCCGAAGCCGATATCGAGTGCGCCCTCAACGATCTGCCGATGCTGACTCGCAGTTGCGGCCTCGCGAAACGTCAACTCCACCTCGGGCAGCGCGCGGCCTGCATTGCGCACGATTTCCGCGAACGCATCGGACATCGGAATCGAACTGGTGTAGCCAATCGCGATGCGGCCCGTCACGCCCTGTGCGAGCTTGCGCGCGGTGGTCTGTGCCTCCTCAGCGGCGTGGAGCACGCTGCGCGCTCGCTCGAGGAACAACGCGCCTTCGGGCGTGAGTTTGACCGCGCGTGTCGACGCTCGAAAAGGCGAATGCCGAGTTCGGCTTCTAGCGCCGCGATATGGCGCGTCAGCGGCGGCTGCGCGATATTCAGGCGCACGGCGGCGCGCCCGAAGTGCAGTTCTTCGGCAACGGTGACGAAATAGCGGAGGCGGCGCAGGTCGAGCATTTTTGTTCTGGCGGTATTAATGGCGACGAAAACGGTATTGGCGCACGCGTTGGCCGACGCTCAGACTGTGGGTTGGACCAGACAGGGCGTCAAGCGTGAAAGACAAATCCATTCGAGCCGCGTTTTTCCTGTGCGGCTTCGCGGCCTTCATCAATCTCTATGCCACGCAAGGCATTCTGCGCGAACTCGCCGTCGCGTTCGGTGTGAGCGCGGAGCGCGCCGGGCAGGGCGTGAGCGCGACCACGCTGGCCGTCGCCATTATCGCGCCGTTCGTCGGCACCCTGGCGGCGCGCTTCAACAGGCGCGACGTGATTGTCGCCGCCGCGCTCGCATCGGCGCTGCCCGTTGTCTGGTCCGCGCATGCGCCGGGTTTTGCGTCGTTCCTCGCAGCCCGCTTCGCCGCCGGTGTGCTGATGCCGTTCATATTCGCCATGTCGATTTCGTACATCGGCGAACGCTATCACCGCGAGCGCGCCACCGAAGTGAGCGCGATCTTCGTGGCCGGCACCACGCTGGGCGGCTTCGCGGGGCGTTTCGTGACGAACCTGTTCACGTCGCTGCTCGGCTGGCGTCACGCGCTCGACATCGTGGCGGTGCTTAGCTTCGCGACGGGTCTCGCGATCTATGCGAGCCTGCCCGCGTCGGGGACCGTGCGCGCGGAGGGCAGTTGCGCGACGAAGACGCAATGGAAGCTCGCGATGCGCGGCCCGGTGCTCGCCTCATTTGCCGTGGGCGCATGTGTGCTTGCTTCTCAGGTCGCGACATTCACCTTCGTCGGCCTGCGGCTCACGCGCGCGCCGTTCGACTTTTCGACGGCGGGCATCGGCGCGATTTACGCCGTGTTCCTCGTGGCAGTGGTCGTCACGCCCATCTCGGGCCGTATGGCCAGGCACCGGGGCCCACGAGACCTCGCGCTCGCGGCGGTTGGCCTCGCCATTGCGGGCAGCCTGCTGACGCTCCCGGACAGCGTTGGCGCGATTCTCGTCGGGCTCGCGCTCGGTTCGACGGCGGTTTTCGTCGAGCAGGCTTGCGCCAACGCGTTCATTTCCCATGCTGCCGCCGGGGCCCGGACTACGGCGATCGGTATCTATCTCTCCTGCTATTACTTCGGCGGCAGCCTCGGCTCCGTGTTGCCGATTCCAGCATGGCATCGCTGGGGCTGGGCGGGGTGCGTGGCGTTCGTCGTGGCCGCTCAGGCGCTGGCCGGGCTACTCGTGTTCGCGTTCTGGCGGCCGGAGCGCGCCGCCGGACGCAGCGATGCGCGCGGAGCGCCCGGGCAATCGCCTGGTTGACAAGCGAGATTAACTGCGCCGTTGCGCACAAAAATGCCAATCTGGCCGAAAAGCTCGCACACGGACACTCGATGTTGTTCCGGAAGCGGTTCCTCGATTACATGCGCCAGAACATGACGGAATCGATCGCCATTGTTTGATTCACGGTGTCGAAGCGGCCTATACACTGTGATTTCCGCCTTGCACGTCCGAGAGGAGTAACCGTGGAATTGACCGACTTCGACACATTGACGTTCGACTGCTACGGCACCCTGATCGACTGGGAAAGCGGCATCTTCGAGGGCCTCAAGCTGCTGCTCGAGCGGGCGAGGACGCCGCTCACAAGGGACCAGGTTCTGGAAGCCCACGCGCGCCATGAGTTTTCCCAGCAGCAATACACGCCGGCCAGGCGATACCAGGAACTGCTGCCCATCGTCTACAAGCGGCTGGCCGAAGAATGGGGACTCTCGTTCACGCACGAGGAGTGCGTGGAATACGGGCGGTCGGTGCGGAACTGGCCGGCATTCGAGGACACCGTAGCCGCGCTGCAGTACCTGAAGAAGCACTATAAGCTGGTGATTCTCTCCAATGTCGACAATGAGACGTTCACCCACAGCAACGCAAGGCTGCAGGTTGAGTTCGACGCTATTTTCACGGCGGAAGACGTCGGCTCGTATAAACCCTCGTTGCGAAACTTCGAGTACATGCTAGAGAAACTCGCTGACCGTGGCATCGAGAAGGCGAAAATCCTTCACACTGCCGAAAGTCTCTTTCACGACCACAAGCCTGCCAATGAGTGCGGGTTGGCGTCGTGCTGGATCTACCGCCGTCATGCGCAGCCAGGCTTTGGCGCGACAATGAATCCCGGCTCGCAGCCGAACGTCGATTTCCGCTTCAATAGCATGGCCGACTTTGTGAAGGCGCATCAGGAAGCGCTCGCGAAAAAGTAAGCCAGCGATTTTTCGTCCCAATTCGCTATGACCGCAATGATGCCCGCGCCTTCCGACCAGGAATTGCTGAAAGCACGTCTCGCGCAGGCTCGCCGGCTATTGGCGCTTGCGCAATCGGGTTTGCACTACGCGACGAGCGCCTTCGACAAGGAAAGGTATGCTGAAATCGCGGGCATCGCGCATCAGCAACTCGCGGCAATGGCATCCATGCAAGCCGGCGATGTCGCCGCGCTCTTTGCTCCTGAGACGGGATACGCCAATCCTAAACTCGATGTGAGATGCGCCGTCTTCAATCAGGCTGGCCAGATCCTTCTCGTGCGGGAAGCCGTGGATAATTTGTGGTCCTTGCCCGGCGGCTGGGCCGACGTAGGTGTCTCACCGGCTGAAAACGCGGCAAAAGAGGTTCGCGAAGAAAGCGGCTACACGGTGAACGTCGTTCGGCTGCTGGCAGTGTGGGATATGCTCAAGCACGGACATCCGCCTTCCGTATTTCACATCTGGAAGCTGGTTTTCCTTGGGGAGATCGTTCAAGCGGGGGAGATATCCGGAGCCGAAACCGACGCCGCTCAGTTCTTCGATATCGATGACCTACCGGCCTTGTCGACAGGCCGAATTCTGCCGGAACAAATTCGACGACTGGATGAGCTGCGCAATAACAGTGACGTCGAGTTCGATTGAAGTTCGTCAGGCAGCGCCGGCTTGCTCTGTTCTTACAGTTGCCAAACGGCTGCCTGCAAACGGGTCCTGCCGCCAGTCCACACTTGGGGGCTTGGCTGTCTGATGTTCGGGCGTTTCGGCGACTGCGAAATGCTCGAGCGACTGCCCCGCGCTTGTCGCCTGCACGACCCACCGCGGTGCGTCGCCTTTGCCGTCCCACGTGTGGCCGGCCGCATCCCGGTAACGGGCGGCTCGCAATTGTGCGGCATCGGCAGCAATTGAGGCAGCAATATCGTCCGGTTCAATTCCAAATTCGGCCATCCGACGGCGCAGATAGGCCACGATGCTTTCGCGTTTTCGTTCGTCCATTTCTAGTTGTGCTTCGCTCTGAATGCAACTCTTGAGCAGAATATAGCGCAAGTCGCGTGCCGCCACGATATCACAGCTTGAAAGGGCGTCCGTGGCGGCTGTAGCGAAAGGCCCAGCCGGGAATCAGGTATTCAGTTTCTGGGAGTGGGCGGCTTCCTGTTGTGCGGCCCGTTCCTCCGCATTCTTTTTCGCAACGTGATGTCCCACGATACAGCCGCCAACGGCGCCAACGACGGCGTGGTGGCCCGCATAGTGTCCGGCTACGCCACCCACGACCGCGCCCTTGAGGCAGCCGGCGGCATGTGCGGTTCCGGCGGCCGCGAGTCCTAAAGTGGCCGCCGCGGCAAGCGTCCTGATTCGATTATTGATGTTCATGATAATCACTTGTGGGAGATTTTAGCTTAGAAACCGGCTCAATAGCCCCAACGGCCATTGTCGTGCCATTCGCGCTCACGCCGCTGGTGTTCTCGTCGTTCGTGTTCTCGCCATTCGTGTGGGCGCCACTCACGAGCGCGCCAGTCGTCGCCGCGCCAGGAGACCGCGACCGGGGCAGGTGCATACGCAGCAGGCGGCGCAGCGGCGTACTCCGGCTGAGCCGGGACGTAGGCGGCGACAGGCAGGTCGACCCCCAGGGCCACATCCACGTGTGCGAACGCTGCGCTCGACGCTGCCAGTGCGGTCGCGCCAAGTACCATGCCGAGAATCGTTCTTTTCATTTCACTACTCCTGCGCACGGGTCGTGCGTTTCTGGTGAGCACGGTTCGGAGTGTAGGCGGCGGCCCCGGACACAGGTGCAACGGCGGTGCGAGTTTCGTAACGGGGCGTTATCGGGGTGAGTCGAACCAGAAGCGGGTAAAAGCGCGGACGCTCATTCACAGCGTTCCGCGCTAAGGGGTACGACGAGGACGATACGTTTACCGGACGAGGAATCCGTAAGTCAGCGGATCGCGTTCGTCCACGATCCAGGTCGCGAAGCCGCAAACAAATGCGTTGCCTTCGACTTCCGGTATCACGGCCTTGAAGTCGCCGACTGTCGTTTCGCTGCGCACGCGTCCTTTGAAAACCGTGCCGATGATGGACTCATTCACAAGGGTCTCGTCTTTGCCGAGTTCGCCACGCAGGTACAACTGAGCGACGCGTCCACCGGTGCCGGAGCCGGTCGGTGAGCGGTCCACTTCGCGGTCCGCGAAGACGCAGCAATTGGCTTGCGTCGAAGCTTCGTGTCGCGGTGCGTTGGCAATGATGGTTCCGTAAATGTGATTGATTTCCGGGATCTCGGGATGCTCGACGGGATACGCCTTGTTCGCGGCTTCCTTCACCTCGGCGCCGAACCGAATGAGCGCCTCGACCGACGACTCGCGCACAGCGAGTCCGTGCGGCTGACCGTCGGCATAGAAATAGAATGCGCCGCCGAAAGCAATATCGCCTTTCACCTTACCAAAGGACGGCGTCTCAACCGTCACGTCGCGCTTCCAGATGAACGACGGGACATTCACGAATCGCACGTTGCCGGCATGTTCGCCGTCCCACTGAACGAATGCTTCAATGAAGCCACAGGGCGCGTCGATGCCAACACGCGTTTCCGGGACCTGGCGTTGAACCCAGCCAAGTTCGACCGCTGCGGTAGACAGGGCGATAACGCCGTGTCCGCAGTGGTCGCTATAGCCCTCGTTGTGAAGGAAGATGATGCCAAAGTCGGCGGTTGGGCTAACCGGTTCGGTCAGATAGCCGCCGTACATGTCGGCGTGACCACGCGGTTCGAACATCAACGCAGTGCGGATTTCGTCGGCGTTTTCTTTTAGCCACGCGCGACGCTTCACAATTGTGTCGCCGGGGAGGCGCGGCAATCCGCTCGTGACGATACGGAAGGCTTCGCCGCCGGTATGGACCTCGACGGTCGAAATGGTACGAGTCGTTTTCATGATGTTTTTACGCTGTTGACTTATTGACCGTACGGCACCGGCAGGCCGTCCTTGATGATGTAGACGGTCGTCGGCGCGCCTAAGAGGTCGCCGTTTGAATCGAAGGAGTAAGTGCCTGCGACGCCCTTATAGTTGGTTTTCGCCAGCTGGGCGACAAGCTTTGCTTTGTCTGTGGTGGTTCCCGCTTTGACCATCGCATCGGCGAGCAGTTTTACGCCGTCGTAGTAGTTGACGGCATAGACCTGCGTATCCGTGTGGTAGGCGTCCTTGTACTTCTTCAGGAAGTCGCGGCCGGCCGCGGTCTTGTCCAGCGCGACACCACCTTGCGCGCAATACACGATAGACGCGGCTTCACCCGCAACCTTGCCCATGTCGGCCGAGCAGATGCCATCGCCACCCAGCAACTTCGCACGCAGTCCGCGCGCGCGCATCTGCTTGGCCATCGGCGCGCCCTGAGCCGCGTAGCCGCCGAAGAAGATGACGTCCGGATTCTTCGCCTTGATGGTGGTGAGGATGCCGAGGAAGTCAGTCGCCGCCGAGTTGGTGAACTCCTGGTCAACAATCTGGATGCCGTTGGCTTTCGCCTCTTTCACGAACTGCTCCGCCACACCTTGCCCGTACGCGGTGCGGTCGTCGATGACAGCTGCGGTCTTCGCCTTCAATGTCTTTGCAGCGAACTGGCCCATCGTCCCGCCTAGTTGCTCGTCGCTTGCGCCGATCCGGAAGATGGTCTTGAAGCCCTGTTTCGTCAGCGCGGGGTTCGAGGCGACCGGTAGAATCGGCGTGCCGGCAGCGTTATAGACACGCGATGCCGGAATGGCCACGCCGGAGTTGTACGGGCCCATGACGGCAACCACGCCGCTGTCGACAAGCTTTTGGGCGATCTGGACCCCAACCTTCGGGTCCGCCTGGTCGTCTTCCGAATCCAGTTTGAACGTCACCTTCTTGCCATCGATCGTCACGCCGCTCTTGTTCAGTTCGTCGATGGCGAGGCGCGCGCCATTCTCGTTGTCCTTGCCGTTCGGCGCCTGCGGGCCCGTAAGCGGCGCTGAGTGTCCGATGGTGACGACAGTTTGAGCATGGGCGGTGAGGCAGGAGCCGGCGGCCGTCAGGGCGGCCAGGGTTGCAGCAATGCGGCGCATGATGTCTCCAGATTTGTTGGACTTGCAGGCGAAAGCGAGCTTGACCGGACGCTGTGATGGCGCGGCGCCATCACAAACGACGTTTAGCGCAAGGCGTCGCGAGCGACCCGGCGTGCCGCCGGGTCCCACGCTGCACAGCTTACGCTTTTGAAGAAAATGGTCGATGCAAGACTTCAGCCCGTCGGCCACGCTCGATGTGCGCTCGATTCTCGAGCCTACGATCGCGAGACGAGCGGCCGCCTCGCGCGCCGCGGGCGCTGCGCGTTGCCAGCCGCCCATTCAGGACGCGCGCTCAGTGTTGCCACCAGCTCGCGCATCGTATCTTTGACCTTGAGGACGGCGTTGCTCACGAGCGGCGTGTCTCTCCAGCAAAGAGAGAGGTCGCGGCGGAAGAGGCTGTGATTCAGCTGTGCCAACTTCAATTTGCCTTCGTCCAACTCCACGTGAGCGGCAGTCCAGGGGAGAACGGTCACGCCGAGCTTCGCCATCACTGCGGCGAACAATAATGCCGTTGAACTGGCCTCGAAAAGGATTGTGCATGCCAACCCCTTTTCGCGCATGGCCCACTCAACGCGGCTGCGAATGGTGTTTGGCGCACTTGGCAGCACCATCGGCATTGTCGCGAGCGCGCTCAATGCAATCGGTTCTCGGGGAAGCTCGAACTCTGGCCACGCAATCAGGTACAAGGCCTCTGAGAGCAAGTGTTCGGCTTGAACGCCATGGGTCTCGACGGCATCCGCGACGATTGCCAGGTCTACGCGTCCACCTGCGATCAGGTTGTGCAAATCGGCGGTGGGCGCCTCGATGAGTTCGATCACGATCCCCGGATAGCGCTCTCGCACAGCCTGCGCGAGCGGGATGGCGAGCACCCGGGATGTGCTCGAAGGCAGCCCGACCGAAACTTTGCCCTCAGGAGATTCGGCGTCTTGCCGCAAGAGCTCGCCAGTGCGGTCGGCCTGCCGCAGCAGTTCCAATGCATGGCGATGCAGCGTTCTTCCGGATGCCGTTGGCGCAACGCCCTGGGTGCTTCGCTCGAGCAACAGGGTGCCGAGTTCGCTTTCCAGATTGCGTATCTGCTGGCTGACGGCGGGCTGGGCAACATGAAGCGCCTCGCTGGCGCGTGTCACATTGCCGTATTCCACGGCCTTCACGAAGTACCGCAATTGTTTCAGATCCACGCCGGCTCTCCTGTCTCGCCATAAGATTTTGTTCTTGCGCGAGAGGAATATCATATTTTTCATCGATCGCGCCACTTCTTATACTCGTCTTCCATAACCACCGCCGAACGACAAACTTCTATGCCCGGACGGTGGATACAAACGGAGACGAGCATGCAGAAAACCCTTGTGACAGCCTCGAATGAAGCGAGGTCGCGGCGCACGCCGCTTTCGCGGGAGCAGATAGGCGGTTTCTGGGCGGTTTACCTCGGTTGGGTTCTCGATGGCGTGGACTCCGTCATCTACGCGCTGGTACTTGTTCCCGCACTCACTGAATTGCTTCCACTCTCTGGGATCGAGCCAACGCCTGGCAATCTCGGGATGTACGGCTCGATTTTGTTCGCCTTGTTCCTGATCGGCTGGGGCATGTCGTTCATCTGGGGACCACTCGCCGACCGTTACGGGCGTGTTCGAACCCTGGCGGCCAGTATTCTGATTTATTCAATCTTCACCGGCGCCGCGGCCTTCGCGCACAACGTGTGGGAACTTGGGGTGTTCCGTCTGCTCGCAGGCATCGGCGTTGGCGGTGAATGGGCGCTCGCAGGCACTTACATCGCAGAGAGTTGGCCCGAGGACCGTCGAAAGATGGGCGCGGGCTACCTGCAAACTGGCTACTACCTGGGGTTCTTCATTGCCGCCTGGCTCAACTACACCGTCGGTGCTCAATACGGCTGGCGCGCAATGTTCCTTTGCGGCCTGGCGCCGGCAGCCCTCGCTATCTTCACCGTATTCAAGGTGAAGGAACCGGGGAAGTGGGACCGGGCATCTGCACGCCGCTCGGCGACCGCTCAACACGCCGTGTCGCCACTGCGGCTGATATTCGCTCCTGAGTTTCGGCGGCGCACCATCACCAGCGCCGCGCTCGTCGGTGTGGCGATCGTCGGGCTGTGGGCCGGTTCTGTCTATGAGGCGAGTGCCGTCGTGAGCCTTGCGACTCGTGCGGGACTGAGTAAAGTCGACGCGATTCACCTTGCGTCAGTGGGCGCGGCCATTCTGTCTATTGGCACGATTATCGGCTGCCTGGTTGCGCCATATATTGCGGAGAAATTCGGACGCAGAACTGCCCTCGGTCTGTATTTCGCAGGAATGGCAGGCGCTATCGTGCTGGCGTTCGGATGGGCTTTCTATCTGCCCGACGGGCTTCGTCTATTCATGGCGTCGCTCGCTTTGCTGGGTTTTTTCGGCGGAAACTTCGCGATTTTCTCGCTGTGGCTGCCGGAACAGTACCCGACGCGCATACGCGCTACAGCATTTGCGTTCAATGCATCCGTTGGCCGATTCATTGGCGCCGGGGTCAATTTTGTCCTCGCTGCCGCGATCAATTGGCAAGGTTCGCTGGGTACGCCGGTCGCCTGGACTGCGGCAGCCTTTGGTTTGGGAATGCTCATCTTGCCCTTTGCTACCGAGACACGCCACACGCGCCTGCCGGAGTAACCCTGGCTGAAACACGAAAGTTGCAACTGGAGACACCGTATGAAATCGTTGGAGAAAATCAGGGTCGTCGACCTGACGCGCGCGCTCTCGGGCCCGTTTTGCGCAATGGTGCTGGCTGACCTTGGTGCTGACGTCATCAAGGTTGAGGCCGGTCCTGACGGCGACATGAGCCGCACGTGGGGGCCATTCGATCGCGGCGTTAGTACGTACTACTTGTCGTGTAATCGAAACAAGCGAGCGCTATGCATCGATATGCGCGATCCGCGTGGACTGGACGCGGTAAAGCGGCTCATCGAAAGCGCCGACGTGGTGCTCGAGAACTTCAAGCCTGGCACCATGGAGAAAATGGGCTTGGGGTACGACATTTTGCGTGAGAGCAATCCGGGCCTCGTGATGGCGAGCATCAGCGGATTCGGCGACTCTGGCCCGCTCAAGGATTGGCCAGGCTTTGACCAGATTGCTCAAGGCTACTCGGGTCTCATGAGTCTCACAGGATTCCCGGAAGGCGAGCCGACGCGCACGGGCACGGCCATTGGCGACCTGAGTTCCGGCCTTTGGCTCACTATAGCGGTGATTTCCGCGCTTTTCGAGCGCGAGCGGACCGGGCAGGGCCAGCATGTCAGTACCTCGTTGCTCGCGAGTCTGATCGGCCTTCTGAGCGTACACGCGCAGCGCTATCTGAGCCTCGGGAACGTGCCTGTCCGTACAGGCAATGCACACTCGGTCATTGCGCCGTACGGCGTGTTCGAGACCGCGGACGGCCCGCTCAATATTGCGCCGATCACGACGGAGATGTGGCGTCGGCTGTGTCAACTCCTCGACCTTCCGCAACTGCCGGGCGATCCGCGTTTTGCGACCAATGAATCCCGCGTGGCCAATCGTGGCGAGTTGAAAGAGATAATCGAAAGCCGGCTGAAGACCCGAGGCAAACGCGAGTGGACGGCGTTGTTCGTCGATGCGGGACTACCTGCCGGACCTATCAACACGCTCGAGGAAGTGTTTGCCGATTCACAGGTTGAGCATTGCGGCCTCGTCGAGGAGGTGCCTCATCGAATTCTCGGGCGAGTGCGCCAGGTCCCGACCCCTGTGTTCAGTGCATCGAAGGAGGGAAAGCCGGCTGCTCGTGAGGCGACACGCCATGCGCCACCTGCGCTGGGTGAGCACTCAGTCGAGGTCTTGCGCGAGACCGGCTTTACCGAATCGGAGCTCTATGAGCTACTCTGCGCGGGAGTGCTTTATCAGATTCCCCGCGTGCCGGGGGCCGAGCGTGGACTGGCACAACATGTGGAGTAACGAAATGAGTGCAATTGCACCGGAAGAATGTGTGAAGGTCACCACGGAAATCATTGAAGATCGCATTGCAAAGGTGGTCTTTCGCAACGCTTCCAGGCACCATGCCTTGAATGCGGAATTGCTGGGCGCATTGGAGGATCAACTGACGATCCATGCATCGAATGGCGTGCCGGTTGTGATTTTGACGAGCGGTGTGGGCGAGAAGGTCTGGAGCGCAGGCCACGACCTCGGTGAACTCGAGGCCGATCACGATCCGATCGCCTGGGGTAAGCCACTGGAGCGCGTTCTACGGCAGGTGCGCGCCTATCCCGGCGTCGTAATCGCAATGGTGTCGGGCTCCGTATGGGGTGGGGCGGTCGACCTCGTGATGAGCTGCGACCTCGTCGTGGCCGACACAACGGTCCGTTTTGCCATGACGCCCGCGAATATCGGTCTTCCATACAGCACGAGCGGTCTGCTCCGATTCATCAACAGCTTGCCGATCCATATCCTGAAGGAGATGTTTTTTTGCGCACGACCGCTCGAGGCCCAGGAGGCCGAGCGTCACGGCGTGCTCAATCGCCTGGTTCAGCCAGCCGACGTCGAGGCCGTTGCGCTGCAGATGGCCAAGGGTATTGCGACCAAAGCGCCGTTGGCCATCTCCGCGGTCAAAGAGCAATTGCGCATTCTCGAAGACGTCGTGCCGGTGCCTGTCGACGCGATGGAAAGAATCGCGGAGCTTCGCAGGATAGCGTGCGCTGGCGACGATATGAGGGAAGGGTTGGCGGCATTCGCGCAGCGACGCTCACCAGAGTTTCGCGGTCGATGAATCCAGTGTGGGCTCACGCGTGGTATCGTGCGATGCGTCACGTAACGAGAATGCATTTTTAACGTGAAATTCATGCGCCACTACTGACCATCCCGCAAAAAGAATGTTCACGCCTCACTTCTCGACGTGCGACCTGCCTGCCGGCAATCAGGAACATCCCCGTAACCTTCTCAAGGCCGTCGTCGCAGCGTCGCTTGTGACCGGCCTCGAAATGTTCGATTTCACCGTATTCGGGTTCTTCGCGGTGATGATCGGAGACCGGTTCTTCCCGGCGAACGATCCAATGACGTCGTTGCTGTGGGCGGTCGGTACATTCGGCGTCGGCTTTTTCATGCGGCCTGTTGGCGCGATGGTCATTGGCACTTACGCCGACCGTGTGGGACGCCGCGCAGCGATGGCGAGAACCAGCTGGATGATGGCGCTGGGAACCGCCGCGCTCGCCTTGTGCCCGTCGTTTGCCAGCATAGGCGTGATTGCGCCGCTCATTATCATTGCCGGTCGATCGTTGCAGGGCTTTGCCGTTGGCGGCGACATCGGCGTTGCCGCTGCCTTCGTGCTGGAGGCTGGGCCCGTGTCGCGCCGTGGCTATCTGGTCAGCTGGCAGTTCGCTAGCCAGGGTGCGGCCGCGTTGCTGGGCGCATCCCTGGGGCTGCTAATCACCAGCACGATGCCGCCGGCAGCGCTTGCTTCGTGGGGCTGGCGAATCCCGTTCCTGATCGGTCTCTTGATTGCGCCAGTCGGCCTCTATGTTCGCCTCCGGCTTCGCGATGATCCGGTTTCCATCAACACCGCCAGACATGCTGGCACACCGCTCACCGAACTGTGTCGCGAACATGGGACGACGATCCTGCTGGCGATGCTGATGATAATGGGGCAAACCATACCGGTCTACGCGATTGTCTACTTCATGCCGAGCTATGCGACGCGTGTGATGCACATGCCCGCCGCGACCGGATTTATGGCTTCCGCGTTATCTGCTCTGCTACTGGTCGTCATTCCACCGATGGCCGGCCGTCTCATGGACCGTCTGCGTCGCCGCAAGCCGTTGGCCCTCGTGGCCTCAGGATGCTCGGCGCTGCTGATCTATCCAGTCTTTCTGATGTTCTCCCGTGCGACGAGTGTGGCGCCAATCCTGTTCGGCGTCGCGCTCTTCAGCATCATGGTGGCATTCAGCGCCGTAGCGGTCACCCTGCTTGTGCTCGAAGCGCTGCCCGCTCGGGTGCGCGCGAGCGGCATGGCCGTTTCGCACGCGTTGACCGTCGCATTGTTCGGCAGCACCGCTCAGTTCATCGTGACCGGTTTGATCAAATGGACCGGCGATCCGCTGTCTGCGGCCTGGTATGTCGCGCCCGCGTGTGGCGTGAGCTTTTGCGCGCTGATGCTTTTCAAGGAACGGCACATCGAACCATGAACTCGCCGAACAGGCGTTGACAGCCGTCACCGCGACAGAAGCCTCCTGCTAGCTAGAGCCCGAAAATCCTGTGGCGCCATGTCGTACGCACGCCGGAAGGCGCGCGTGAAGTCAGACGCGCTTTTGAAGCCGAGTCCGTAGGCAATCTCGATCACCGTGACGTGCGAATACCGAATCAGTTCGTCGGCCGCGCGGCGTAGTCTCAGGTTTCGGATATAAGCACCAAGGCCGCCTTCGTGCTGAAACAGGCGATATAGGGTTGGGCGAGGGAGTTCAAGCGCATTGAGCACACGTTCGGGGGAGAGGTCGCTTTCAGTCAGGTGCGCCTGAATATAGCGCCGTACCTGAGCGAACATCGCCGCCCGGGCTGCCGCGCGAGTGTCGCCGCTCAGGCCCGCTTGTCGTCCAAACGCTGCGACAAGTAGCTCCGCCGCAGCGCGTATGGCGCCGTCCGCCTCCACGGCACTCATGCTTGCGATTCTCCCACTGAGCGTCGCAACGTGTTCGATGATCACTGGCACAAGTGGCATCGACGCGTGAAGCATACGGCCGTGGATAGCCTCCGGATCAGGAAAGACTGCTTGCACTAACTCGCCCGGCAGGAAAAACGTGATCACCCTGCATGCCTGGCGTTGCATTCGAATGGGTTGGTTCATATCGAGTGCAAGGATGCGGGCGGGCGAGGGCACGCTGTCGCGCTGCGAGGCGCGCGCGGCGACGTTCTCAACCGCGCCCTCCAGAAACACATGAAAGACGAAGTCGCGTACCCGGTCTGTCGAAATCCGCGCCTGCGAGCGCTCGAGCACAAGCAGGTCCGACCGGCAATCCGTAAATACAAGGTCGCCGACCTGATAGCGGTCAATTGAGGCCTGAAACGGCTTCTCCAGGTCGGATCGCGAGGGCAGCACGTCAATAATATGACCCACCCGATCCCGCCAGGCGAGCAAGCGACGTTCTGGCGATTCGCCCCGCACGCTGAAATGATTGTGGGCAATGCCGTGTTCAAGCGGACGGAAGACGTCGACCGTGGGTGCGCGGGAGCTCATGCGAAGAAGTCTTTGCTGAAATGTGCCTGAAAGTCTTCTGGAATAGACGCTTCGAGAATCTAACCTAAAATCTGCCCGTAGTGAATTTTTCGAAAAAGGCCTGTTTCGGATCGATTGAACGTCAGCGGTCGAAAGGCAACTCGCCTTGCGTCGGCACCGTGGCAGATGCTGTAACCGTGGCGAGTTCGAGAGAGCCAATGCGTACGCCTATGAGGCGGATCCTCCGATCCAGCGACACGCGCTTCAGGCATTCGCCGACGGCTCGCCGGATAGCCACCGCATCCGCCACCGGTTCCGGGAGCGAGAGGTCGCGAGTGACGATCTTGAAGTCGGCGAACTTGATTTTCAGGCCTACGGTTCGGCCACGGTAGCCTTTGCGCTGAAGATCCTCGGTGACCCGTTCGCAAAGACGGGTCAGCGCCGGCGTCAGGATCGCGCGATCGCGAACCACATGCATATCACGCTCGAACGTCGTTTCCCGGCTCATGGACTTTGGCTCGGAGGAAACCACGACGGCGCGATCGTCGAGGCCTCGCGCGATTCTGGCCAGCCAGGCGGCGTACGTACCCCCGAAGTGCTCCTGCAATAGCCCGAGGTCCGCCGAGGCCAGCTCACCGACCGTTCCGATCCCGATGCTCGCCAGGCGGTCGCTTGCACGCGGGCCGATTCCATTCACTTTCTTTGCCGGGAGCGGCCAGATGCGCGACTCGAGGTCGTCCATCGTGAGTATCGTGAGACCGTTCGGTTTGTCCAGCTCCGAGCCGATTTTTGCGAGCAGTTTGTTCGGTGCGATGGCGATAGAGCAAGTGAGGCTGGTCGCCTCGTGCACTGCCGTCTTGATTCGGTTTCCGAGTTCGCTCGATTCGCCGTCAATGTCCGTGAGGTCGATGTAGATCTCGTCGATGCCCCGGTCTTCGATCTGGTCCGTGAACGAGCGCACCGCGTCCTTGAATTGGCGCGAATAGCGCCGGTACGAATCAAAGTCCGTGGGCAGGAGAATGGCATCGGGTGCAAGCTGTGCGGCCTTCATCATGCCCATCGCGGAGAAAACGCCGAGGGCGCGTGCTTCGTAGGTCGAAGTCGTGACCACACCGCGGCCCACATAGTCGCGGAGTCGGGCAAAGCGGCGCGTGCCGTCGGGTAGGACTTCTGGTGCCGCATTGCGTCCGCCGCCGATCACGACGGGTTTGCCGCGCAATTCGGGGTAGCGCAGCAGTTCGACAGACGCGTAAAAAGCGTCCATGTCGAGATGCGCAATGCGGCGTGGCCGGTGGTTTGTCACGTTAAAACTACTGTGGAATTGCCCGGGCGGCCCTTGAGCGTTTGCGCCGGAACGCAGTGCCTGCACGAATGTTCATCTGTTTTTTCCAGTCGAGGTTCACGGTTGGAAGCTCGTCAAGCCATGTACTGACATCGCTCAAAGTACTGTATGTTTGCACAGTATTCTACCGCATGCTCCTGGCCGTGCCGCGAACTTCTTTCACTGGGAAAAGATCGTAGTTGTGTCGTGCCAACGGGGGGATTTCTATGATCAATTCGCGCGCGCAACAAATTTCGCATAACGCGTAAGAACGGGATGGATTGAAGTGGAGGGGAGAAGAGCGCTAAGCACGAGTGTGTCTTTTATTGTTGCGCAGCTATCGGCGCGGCTTCAGTTCAAAAGACTAGATAGCGAGAAAGCAGTTCGCGATTAGTCTCCCGTCCAACCGGATTTGCGCTATGGACAGCGAAATTCCCAAGGTCGTTTGCTGCGGCGCTATCCGTTGCTGTCTACCCACGCGCGTGCCCAAGCAAGTCCTGCCTCCTGCGCAGCGTCCTCAGAATTAAACAAATCCAGAACGCCTGAAGCGTCGATGAGTTTGTTGTCGCGGGTCACGGTGCCGCTCCCGGCATAGCGTTCAGGCGTAAGGATCTCCGCCTGCTGCGCGATAGCGTGGCCCCACAAAACGTATCCCTTGTATATCTCTCTTTCCATATATTGTCCAAACGCGGATGCTGTACCCAATTTACTCACCAGCCTGATTCGGACGCTGCGTTGCGAGCTGGTCAGAAATAGACAGTAATGTTTCTCACAGCCGAGCGCAAAGTAATTCGACACCAAACGTTGTATTCGTCGTCCGATGTGGCATAGTGGGAAAAACTATCTTATCAAAGGAAAAAACACGAATGGCTACGCTCCAATCAATTCAGGCACGAATCGCAAAGCTACAGGCTCAAGCAGAATCGTTGGCGACAACGAAGTCAACGGCGGTACTCGACAAGATTCGCGGCTTGATGGACAAGCATGCCGTGACTCTCGCCGATATTGAATCGTTCGTCGGCAAGCGGCGCGGACGCAAACCGGGAACGACCGTTGCGGCGAAAGAGGGCTCGTCGGCTGCGAAGTATCTCGATCCCAAAACTGGCGCGACCTGGACCGGCCATGGTCGTGCTCCCGCGTGGATTGCAAAAGCAAAGGACCGAAGCAAGTTCCTGATTGCAGGCGGGGCACCGAAATCGGTTGCTGCTGTGAAAACGCCTAAGGCAGGTAACTACGTGCGTGGACCGCAGCCGCCGAAATATCGTGACCCGAAAACCGGCGCGACGTGGTCCGGTCGTGGTACCGCACCGGCATGGCTCGCAGGCGCGAAGGACCGGTCGAAGTTTTTGATTGAAAAGGCTGAGCCTGCGGCGAAGCCGGCCAAGGCGCCGGCAGCGAACAAGGCCCCTGCAAAAAAGAACACGGCAACCAGGAAGGCGGGTGCCAGGAAGGTATCTGCGAAGGCGGCGGCGCCGGCACGCAAAGCTGCTCCGAAGAACGGCGCGGCACCGAAGTCACCTGTCGTGCGAAAAGTCCGTGCGCCGAAGCCCGCGGTGAAGTCGGCGGCGCCTGTCGAAGTTGCCGCGCCTCAGGTGGCTACAGAAGTTGCGGGCACGGCCGCCGCAGCTTAAGTGACACACGCCGGGCTGCGCAAGCGTGCTTCCAGCCCGGTTTAGCGCTTCCTGGTCGTGGCGGGGACCGCTTGAACACATGCACGGTTGCTGGCATTGATGTGGGCGCGGACAAGAAGGGCTGCCATCTAGTCATTCTGGAAGGCAGTCGAGCTTTCCGGCCTCCGGATACGAAAACGCCGCAGCAGATGCTGCAAGCGTGCCTTGAGTACGGCGTTCAGGCCGTTGGGATAGACGCTCCTTGCCGATGGGGCGTTGAAGGCGTAGGGCGACTTGCGGAAAGGGAACTCGCGCGTCAACGCATCTTTTCCTTTGCCACGCCAACTCGAAAGCGGGCAGATGAGAACCCGAGTGGCTTCTACCGGTGGATGTTCAACGGAGAGGAGATTTACCAGGTCTTTTCTTCCGCCTGGCCGTTGCTGACATCCCGCTATTTCCATGGCGGGCGCGTGAGCTTTGAAACGTTTCCCCATGCCGTGACCTGTGCGCTCCGGGACAGGGATGGAACGTCTGCGAAGGAGAAGCGCTGGCAACGCCCCAAGGTACTAGAAAGCGCGAAGATCGACACCTCAGGATTGGAATCGATCGACGACTTCGATGCCGCTCTGTGTGCGCTGACCGCGAGATACCTGATCGAAGGACAGACTTATGCGTACGGTGACGTGGAAGGTGGCTACATCCATGTCCCGATTCCGCTCCCCTTAACCACGTGACTCCGATGAATGCGGCGTGTGCATCCTCGCACCCTAGTGCCAACTCATTTCGGAGCTGAACGGACCGGATTGAAATTGATGGACACCGTGCTGGTGGTCCACAAGGAAGGCTGGCGGTAGTCGGCAGCAGTCCCTACTACCTGAACCTGCCCTGACAACACTTGCCCCGCTGCTGCGACGTTTGGGTAAGTTGTGGGGCAAAGCTGTGTGGCGCCTCCTTCCGAGCTATTGAATGACATGATGAGCCCTGTCTGGGTTTGCCCCTCGACGTTATTGGACGTTCCAGCTATTGACGCGTAGACCGTGCCGCCCTGTGGGACGGTGGTGTAGGTGACCTGCCTCGCGTTATGTCCCACTGGAAGGATGTACCCGCACTGCACATTCAGAATGTAGGCCGTGACACTGACGATCCCGGCGCCTCCGGAATCGGTGACAAGCATGTTTACGTCGAATGAGTCAGCGCCATCAATCGTAGCCCACGAATCTACTGAGTCATAGTTCTTCGACTTTCCTGTCGTATGGTCGACGATGGACCATGTGATCGTCGGAGTCTCTGGACCGGTCCACGGTGCGCGCGAGCAACCTGCAGCCCAGGTCGCCACGAGAGCGATGAAGAGGAAACGGAGTGACATGGCTTTGCCGATGGACTAGAAACAAAGGAAACTTGTTCGGAACCGGAGAAGGGGCTTGCCGACTCCCGAGACGAGATGAGGGGTTATGTCAGTCAACTATATTGGAGCCAGGTGAACTTCACATCCATCAATTGATGGAGAGAGTACGCTTGGTAGCGCTTCCGAATATTTTTGTGACTCGCGATGGGGCGCGCGTGTCTTCCTGTTGAGCTGCAGTTGTCACAAGGGCAATAACAGCAATGAACTCGAGCAACGAATTTTCCTATTTCGCTTACGGCTCCAACATGTCGGTACGTCGCCTCGCCGCGAGGCTGCCGTCAGCGAGGGTGGTCACCACGGGGTTCGTGACAGGCTACAAACTCGCGTTCGATAAATTGAGCAAAAAGGACGGCTCCGGTAAATGCGATTGTGAGCACACCGGAAACGTTGGTGACAGAGTCTACGGCGTCATTTTTTCGGTGGTGCATAGCGAACGGGAGACGCTCGACACATTCGAGGGAGCGGGTAAGGGCTACGAGCCTTTGAGTGTCCGGGTTGATACCGCGATTGGCGGCGTATATGCGCTGACCTACGTCGCCACGAAAAAGCAACCGGGTCTTCTGCCATACCACTGGTACAAGCAGCATGTATTGGTGGGTGCAAGAGAGGCGAACTTGCCTGGAGACTATGTGCGAGCGATCGAAGCGGTTGTCTCAATCGACGACCCTGATCCGGCTCGAACTGAGACGGAGCTTCGGGCTTACTCGGCTACTTGATCAGGCCGCGGCCGACTCGACAAAATTCCTTTGCCACCCACCAATCTGTCCCGACTTGCAACATCTGGCAACACGAGTGGTAACATTTGTTGTCACCCACTGCCCGAGCGACGCATGCCAGACAGTTTCGACCAACTCGCCGCGCTGATCCGCGCGCGTTTCTCCGACTTGAGCCCGCAGTTCCAGACCGGCGCTGCCTTTCTGCTCGACCATCCCGACGAAGTGGCCGTCTCGTCCATGCGGAAGGTGGCCGAGCGCGCCAACGTGCAGCCCGCCTCGCTCGTGCGACTGTCCCAGCAACTGGGCTTTCCGGGCTGGAATGAGCTGCGGGACCTGTTCGTCGCGCGGGTGCGCACACGGCCGGAGCCGCTTTCCTCGCGGGCTCGCTCTCTCGTGGCGGGCAACGCGAAGGACGGCCTTGCGCGCGACTTGCTCGTGGCGCAACAGCACAATCTGGAGGCGAGCGCGGCGCACAACACACGCTCGATGGTCGAGGCGGCGCGTGTATTGCGCCGCGCGAAACATGTGCACGTGGCGGGCTTCCGCTCGTGCTATGCGGTGGCGTTCGGGCTCGTCTACGGTTACCGCCTGTTCCGGCCTTCCGTTTCCCTGCTGGGCGGTGAGGCGGGCACGCTGGAGATGCAGTTGCTCGGCATCGAGCGCGACAGTGCAACGATTGTTGTCAGCTTCGCACCGTACTCGGTCGAGGCGGTGCGTGTGGCGGAGGCCGCGCTTGCCAAGGGCGGCCGCCTGATCGCGATTACCGACAGTGCCGTCTCGCCCATCGCGCTGAACGCCGACAAGGCGCTGATCTTCACGCACGAAAGCCCGTCGTTTTTCCCTTCGCTCGTGGCGGCGACGGCGCTGGCCGAGTCGCTCGTCGCTCATCTGCTGGCGCTCGAAGGCTCGGGCGCGATCGCGCAACTCGAACAGGCCGAGCGTTCGCTGAACGCACGCGGCGCTTACGTGCCCTGAGCGCGCCGCCTCGGCATTTCCGAGACATTTCACGCTTGTTCTCCCGCTGGAAGATGCTGTTGCAAAGCGGCATCCGGCTTTGTTTTATCCGTCTTTATCTCATTTGTTGCGGTATATATTTACATTGACAACATATGTTGCTGAGGCGTATAAAAAGCACTATACGAAGCCCCATCGCGGTAGCGAAGTGAGAAAACCGATGCAGGAACTGAAGACTTTCCGCGTGGCCGGCTCGCCCGAGGCGGTCGGGCGGCAACTCGGCGCACACGTGAAGCCAATCTTTGCCGACTACATGGCGCAAAGCGGCGCCTGGCAGGCGGTGAGCCGCTGGCGCGGCAGTGTGTTCGCGCAGCAGTTGCGCGCCGCAGCCGCACAGCATTTCCCGGCCTATGTCGCGGAAATCGACGCCATGGCGCAGGCGCTGGACTGGTCCGCAGACGACCTGTTCCTCTGGAATTGCCGCGGCGAGCTGATCCATAGCGCGCCGGACGGCTGCACGACGCTTGCGGCGCGCACGCCTGCCGCGGGCCTCATTGCGCACAACGAAGACGGCGACCCCTGGCTGCATGGCCGATGCAGTGTGGTCGAGGTCGAACCCGAAGGAAAGCCCGGTTTCGTGAGCTTTTACTACCCGGGCTCGCTGCCGGGGCATACCTTCGCGGCCACGCGCGCGGGACTTGCGCAAGCGATCAACAACGTGCGCATTCGCGAGCCGCACGTGGGCGTGCCGCGCATGATTCTCGCGCGCGCTGTGCTCGATTGCGTGACGCTGGGAGACGCGCTCGCGCTGCTGCGTGACACGCCGCGAGCGAGCGGCTTTCACCACACGATCGGCGGCACGGACGAAGCGGGCGAGGTGCGTGTGTATAGCGTCGAAGCGACCGCGCAGCGCGCTTCGGCGCGCGAAGTGAGCACGCCCTCGGGCCACGCGAATCACCTCATTCACACGGGCTGCGAGCGTGAGTCGCAGATCGTCACCGAATCGTCGCGCGATCGCCAGCTCCGCCTCGCCGAACTGTTGCCCGCGCTTGGCGCGCAGCCCGACGGCGCGGCCTTCGTGCAGGTACTGCAGGATCGCGCGGGCGCTGGCCTGCCGATTTTCCGCGACGACCCGCACGACCCGGACGACGAAAACACGCTCGCCACTGCCTGCATGCGCGTCGAACCGCACGGCGTGGCGTTCGACGTCTGGCAGGGCGGCGAGCGCGTGCTCGACCTCTTTATCGATTCGAACGCGCGCCATGCCGGCGGCGCGACCCGTTAATCATTCACGGACTCATCGAGGACACATATGACCAAGGTGTTTCATCGGATGCCGAAGCAAACCTTACCCGTCGCGGTGGCGGGCGAAGGCATCGAGATCATCGATTCCACTGGCAAGCGCTACATCGACGCGAGCGGCGGTGCCGCCGTCTCGTGCCTCGGCCACAGCAACCCGCGCGTGATCGAGGCGATCAAGCGCCAGGCGCAGCAACTGCCGTACGCGCACACCTCGTTTTTCACGACCGAGGCATCGGAGCAGCTGGCCGATCACCTCATCGCCGCCGCGCCCAAGGGGCTAGACCATGTGTACTTCGTGTCGGGCGGTTCGGAGGCGATCGAGGCCGCGCTCAAGCTCGCGCGCCAGTACTTCGTGGAGAAGGGGGAGCTTGCGCGCCGCCACTTCATCGCGCGCCGCCAGAGCTACCACGGCAACACACTCGGCGCGCTCGCGATAGGCGGCAATGCTTGGCGCCGCGAGCCGTTCCTGCCGATCCTGATCGAATCGCATCATGTGAGCCCGTGCTACGCATACCGCGAACGCCACGAGGGCGAAACCGACGAGGCCTACGCGCAGCGCCTCGCCGACGAACTCGAACAGAAGATTCTCGAACTCGGTCCGGACACGGTCGCGGCCTTCGTCGCGGAGACTGTGGTCGGCGCAACGGCCGGCGCAGTGCCGCCCGTGCGCGAGTACTTCCGCAAGATCCGCGCGGTGTGCGACCGCTTCGGCGTGCTGCTGATCCTCGACGAGATCATGTCGGGCATGGGTCGCACCGGATATCTGTTTGCCTGCGAAGAAGACGGCGTTTCGCCGGACCTGCTGACGATCGCGAAGGGCCTGGGCGCGGGCTACCAGCCGATCGGCGCGACGCTCGTGAGCCAGCGGATCTACGAGACGATCGTGGGCGGCAGCGGCTACTTCCAGCACGGCCACACCTATCTCGGCCACGCCACGGCGTGCGCGGCGGCGCTCGAAGTGCAGCGCGTGATCGCCGAGGAAAAGCTGCTCGACAACGTGCTCGCCCGCGGCGAGCAACTGCGCGCGCGTCTGCGCGAGCGTTATGCGGACCATCCGTACGTGGGCGACGTGCGCGGCCGCGGCTTGTTCGTGGGTGTCGAGCTGGTGAAGGACCGCACCACGAAAGCGAGCTTCGACCCGGCGCTCAAGCTGCACGCGGCGATCAAGCGCGAAGCGTTCGCGCGCGGCCTGATGGTCTACCCGATGGGCGGCACCGTGGACGGCCGCAACGGCGATCATGTGCTGCTTGCGCCGCCGTTCATTTGCACCGAGCAGAACATCGACGCCATCGTAGAGCGGCTTACCGCCGCGCTCGACGGTGCGCTCGACGCGACGGGTGTGGCGCGCCCGGCGTAAGCTTCGCCGTCAGTGATCGATGTGCAACTAACTGTCCGCCGCTCACACCGACCGCGATCGCGGCGACCGCAGCCGCGGCGGCTGCAAACGGTCGCGCGCGAACGGCCATGACCTCCAACGGAGTCCAACGATGACGCAAACCCCACTCTCACGGCTTCCCGCGTTCGACGCTGCACAGGCGTTGCCAGAGCAGAAGGCCGTGCTCGACGAGATCCTTTCCGGTCCTCGGGGCAACCTCAACGGGCCCTTCCTCGGCTGGATCCACAGCCCGGAACTGGCGCAGCATGCGCAGCGCCTGGGCGCGTTCTGCCGCTACCAGACTGGCCTGTCACTACACCACTCGGAACTGGCGATTCTCGTCACGGCCGCGCGCTGGCAGGCGCAGGCCGAGTGGTACATCCACTATCCCATCGCGCTGAAGGCGGGCGTGCCCGAGGCGCTGGCCGAGCAAATCCGCACGGGCGCCACGCCGCAGTTCGACGAGCCCGATGACGCGCTGATCTACGCATTCACGACTGAGCTGTACGACGCGAAGCGCGTTTCCGATGCGACTTACGCGCGTGCCGTCGAGCGCTTTGGTCACGAAACCACGATCAACCTGGTGGGGCTGCTTGGCTACTACGCGCTCGTCGCGATGACACTCAACGTCTTCGGCATGCGCGCTGAGGGCCAGACGACGCTGCCGTTCGCGGAATAAGCGCGGCCTGACCGTGCCCTGGACACGCACCGCCCCATCCGGTTTTGCCGGATGGGTTTTTTTTGCACTGCACTGCAATTCCATTTAAGTGACAACCGTATTTCAACCGCATAATCTTTGAAATCCCACAGCTAAAGCGTGAGGATTCGCTCGCGGCCGCGAAGTTCGCGTCTGGCGTAGAGGAATTAATCGAACGAGCGGTTTATTGATACAGAAAACGTTTCCACTCGCGCCACCAGGGCTGCCGTTTTACGGCCCTAATGGTTAATACGGTTGCTGCCTTGCCATATTTATTGCAGCTGCAGCGCGTCATTTTCCATTGGCGAGCGTGAAATAATATGACTGTTTGGTGGGGGAACCTTGTCCGGTAGCTTTTGCCAGGCGTGCACGACTTTCCCCGTAAATTGTGCAGGGCAGGATTAAACGGTGGTTTCGCCATGCGTCGAATAACAGGGTTTCCAGCAGGTGTTATGAAAATCGCTTGCACGCGTTAATTCGAGTTGCTAGTCTTGCAAAACTTATTAATGACCGCCTCATTCTCATTATCGAAAGGGCGGTGGGGAGCCGGGGTGCTAATCCACCGGTTTTTTTCTCTGTGCGACTTTTTAACGGGGAACATCATGCTTGATACGACCATCGACGTAGCCGAAAAGCCGCTCGCTGCCATGGCCGGAATTGGCGACGTTGTCACCCTGAAATCTGGCGGTCCGCGCATGACCGTCATGTACGCCGGCCCGGTTGGCTTTGCCAGCGGTCACTGGCTGATCTGCCAGTGGTTCGACGAGCACGGCGAACTGCGCCAGGACATGTTCGCCCAGGACATGGTGCAAATCGAACCCCGCTCGATTCCCGCGGCATTTGTGAAAATGCGCAGTCCGGCTGGCGGAAGGGCCATCGGCGGGATCTGAAGCGCAGACCCAGACAGACCTGTGGGCGCGCAAGCGCGCCGCAGACGTGCCAAACACGTATGAAAATGCGGCCGGGCCAAATGTGCCCGGCCGTTTGCTTTATCGCTGGCCCTCGGCGGCGATACGCACGGCGAGCCCGGCCAGCACCGTGCCCATGAGCCAGCGCTGAAGCTTGAGCCAGCCCGGCCGGTCGCCGAGAAACGTTGCAATCGTACCCGCCGTCATCGCAACAACTGCGTTCACGCTGATCGAAAGCGCGATCTGCACGCTGCCGAGCACGATGGACTGTGCGAGCACGCTGCCGTGATGCGGGTCGATGAATTGCGGCAGCAGCGACAAATACAGAATGGCAATTTTCGGGTTCAGCAGATTCGTGACGAACCCCATCAGAAAGAGCTTGCGTGGGCGGTCGGCGGGCAGTTCGCGCACCTGGAACGGCGAGCGGCCGCCCGGTTTGAGCGCCTGCCATGCGAGCCAGAACAGATAGAGCGCGCCGCCCAGGCGCAGCGCGTCGTAGGCGAATGGCACGGCCATCAGCAACGCGGTAATGCCGAATGCGGCGCACACCATGTAGAACACGAAACCGAGCGCGACCCCGCCCAGTGAGATCAGGCCTGCCTTGCGGCCCTGGCAGATCGAGCGCGAGATCAGATAGATCATGTTGGGTCCGGGCGTGAGCGCCATGCCGAGCGCGACGGCGGCAAAGGCGAGCAGCGGGGCGGCGTGTGGCATGACGGGGCTCCGTGTTGGGTGTAGGGCTGGGTGTCAGGGTGACGTGAGCAGCGGGTACTGGCCTGTGCGCGCTCAAAACGGCGCGGCCAAAGCAGCTTGATTCCTGGTGATTATTCCATGCGAGGGCGGCGTGTGCTCGCCATGGCCTGCAACGTTGGCCAAACGGATAAACCTCAATGCGGGGAGCGCTTTTGGTCAGCGGTGCCCGATTTGCGTGCGTGGACCCGATCGTCGAGCCGGCGCGAGAAGAGCAGCATGCCCAGCCGGCGGCTGCGAACCTTGGTCTGCCCGCCGAGATCCTTCGGCGGATTCGGTTGAAGCGCCCAGAAGAGCGCCAGCAGCCAGCCGAGCAACGTCCAGCCGAGCACGGCGTTGAAGACCGCGATGACCAGCAGGTCGTGACGCTGGCGCCTGTCGGCGATCAGCGCGGGGAGAAAGTAGAGCGCGACCACCGCTGCGAGAACGACGATCTCGAAGACGGAACGGCTCACCATATTTCATTCTCCAGAAAAAAGGGCGGAATATGCCTGATTCATCATTGTCGCGCGGATTGGACCTGAGCGCACGCCATGCCTTGACCGAATGGCCAACGCTGGGTACGAGGGGGTGTCGGCGGGCGGGGGTTCGGGTCTATCATCGGGTTTTTCATCGCAGGGAACCGACACCATGATCTCCGACCCGTCCGAGGCAACCCGCCAACTCGACCACGACGCATTGCGTGTCTTCGTAGAACGTAAATGGCATGACGAGATCGTGCCCGCGTTGACCGACTACATCGCGGTGCCCGCCAAGAGTCCGGCGTTCGACCCGCAGTGGGCACAGCACGGCTATCTCGAGCGCGTCGTGCAGGAGGCCGCGAAATGGGCGGAGCAGCAGCCGGTGCGTGGCCTGAAGCTGGAGATCGTGCGCCTGCCGGGCCGCACGCCGGTGATTTTCTTCGAGGCGCCCGCCACGCGTTCGGGCAGCAGCGAGACGGTCGTGCTCTACGGCCACCTCGACAAACAGCCGGAATTCGCCGGCTGGCGCAACGACCTCGGCCCCTGGACGCCGAAGCTAGAAGACGGCCGCCTCTATGGCCGCGGCGGTGCTGACGACGGCTACGCGATCTACGCGAGCGTCACGGCGCTCGCCGCGCTCGACGCGCAAGGCATCGAGCGGCCGCGCTGCGTGGGCCTCATCGAAACGTGCGAGGAGTCGGGCAGCTATGACTTGCTGCCTTATGTCGATGCGCTGCGCGAGCGGCTCGGCAACGTCGGTCTCGTTGTTTGTCTCGATTCGGGCGCGGGCAACTACGATCAGCTATGGCTCACCACGTCACTGCGCGGGCTCGTGGCGGGCGACCTGGAAGTCGAAGTGCTCGAGGAGGGTATTCACTCGGGCTCTTACGGTGGAATTGCGCCTTCGAGCTTCCGCGTGATGCGGCAACTCTTCGAGCGTCTGGAAGATGCCGCGAGCGGCACGCTGCTGCCCAAGGGATTCCATTGCGCGATTCCCTCGCAGCGCTTGAGCGAAGCCGAGGCCACGGCGAAGATCCTTGGCGAAAACGTCTGGAAGAGCATGCCTTGGGCATGCGGCCAGGACGGCCGGCGCGTGCTGCCTACCACCACGGACCCGCAGCAGGCGCTGCTCGATTCCACGTGGCGGCCGTCGCTTTCGGTCACGGGCGCGGCAGGCCTGCCCGCACTCGCCGACGCCGGCAACGTGCTGCGGCCGCGCACGGCGTTCAAGCTCTCGCTGCGTTTGCCTCCGCTAGTCGAGGCTTCGAAGGCCGTGGCCGAACTGAAGGCGTTGCTCGAACTCGATCCGCCGTATAACGCCAAGGTCACCTTCAAGCCGGACGCGGGCGCGGCCAACGGCTGGAGTGCGCCGGAACTCGCCCCGTGGCTTACCGAAGCGCTCAACGCCGCATCGCGCACTCATTTCGGCGCGGATTGCGCGTATCTCGGCCAGGGCGGCACGATTCCGCTCATGAACGTGCTGCAGGCAGGGTTTCCCAAGTCGCAATTCATGGTGTGCGGCGTACTCGGCCCGAAGTCCAACGCGCACGGGCCGAACGAGTTCCTGCATGTGCCCTATGCGAAGAAACTCACGGCCACGGTGGCTGAAGTGATCGCCGCAGCACCTTGAGTTTTCAGTGGCGGTGAACGGCGGGCGCGCCGTTGGCAGGCGGTGCGTCTTCCGTAACGTGCCCGTCGCCATGGCATGAGCAGTTCTCGTCGTCCATGGGCTGTTCGAGACTCTTCATGATCCCGCACTCGGCGCTGCTGCTCTGGTGGGCATGGCAGCTCTCGCGCAGCGTGCGCAATTGCTGCTCGAGTACGCGCATCGATTCGATTTGCTGATGAATGCGCTCGATCTGGCTGTCGATCAACTCGTTGACTTCGTCGCAGGGCTGGCTCGGGTCGGCCTGGAAGCGACGCAGCATGCGGATGTCCGTGAGCCCGATGCCCAGTGACCGGCAATGGCGGATGAAGTTGAGTTGCGCGGCGTGCACGGCCGTGTAGCTGCGGTATCCGTTGGTTTCGCGCGCGGGCTCGTCCAGCAGGCCCTCGCGCTCGTAAAAGCGCACTGTCTCGACATCGCAGTGCGCAAAACGCGCCAGTTCACCGATTCGCATGGTCGCGGCTCTCCCAAATGACTTGACCCTGTAGTGGCTACAGGCTGTTCAATGATTGTGTCACTTTTGCGAGAAACCGGCTATGAACCAGAGCTACCTGTCGCGGCTCGGCATTGCGCAGCGCCTGCGCGCGCGTGATGAGGAAGGGGCCGTGTGCGGCGCTCACGGGTCTGGCGGCGCGGTTGGCGCGTGCGGCGGCCACGAGCACAAGCACGACCACGAGCATGAGCACGACCACAGCCAGGCGCATCAACACGACCACGGTCAGTCCTGCGGTAGCGCGCACGCAGCCGAGTCCCAATCCGGCGCCGGGCCGAAGGGGCACACGCATGGGCAAGCCTGCTGTCACGACGGCGTGCCGCCGCGAAGCGCGCGCCGCGCAGCCCCGGCGCCCGAAGGCACGCGCCGCGCGCGCTGGCGTATCGAAAACATGGATTGCCCGACCGAGGAGCGCCTCATCCGCAACCGGCTCGAGCCCATGCCGGGCGTCGTGCGCCTCGACTTCGACCTGCTCGCGCGAGAACTGACCGTGCATCATCAGCTCGACGATACGCAGCCTGTCGTAGCCGCGCTGCGTGCACTCGACATGGCGCCGCGCGAACTCGACGATAACGCGTCCGCGCAAGCCGCACCGCCTGCGTCTATCGGCCTGGCGCTGCGCCAGAAGCTGCTGCTGGCGGTGAGCGGCGTGGCAGCCGCGGGCGCTGAGGTGCTCGCCTGGAGCACCGGCAAGGAAACCAGCCTGCTCGTACTCGCTTGCGCGGTCATCTCCATCCTGTGCGCGGGTTTGCCCACGCTGCGCAAGGGCTGGATCGCGCTGCGCAATTTCACGATCAACATCTACTTCCTGATGTCGCTCGCGTTGATCGGCGCCGTTGCGATCGGCAAGTGGCCCGAAGCGGCGATGGTGGTCTTCCTGTTCGCCCTCGCGGAGGAAATCGAAGCGCTTTCGCTCGAACGCGCCCGTCAGGCGATCCGCGCGCTCACCGCGCTCGCGCCCGAAACCGCCGAGGTCTGGCAAGCCGGCGATGGCGTACCTGAGCGGGGCGAATGGCGCGAGTACGCGGTGGGCGAAGTGGCTGTCGGCAGCCGCATTCGCGTGCGGACCGGCCAGCGCGTGCCGCTCGACGCACGCATGGTCGCCGGCCGTGCCGCGCTCGATCAGGCGCCGATCACGGGCGAAAGCCTGCCGGTCGACAAGGAGACGGGCGCGGCGCTCTACGCGGGCAGCATCGTCGTCGATGGTGTGGTCGAGGCGGTCGTCAGCGCGGCCGCGCAGGACAGCACGCTCGCGCGCATCGCCGCGGCGGTGCAGGAAGCGCAGGCACAACGCGCGCCCACGCAGCGTTTCGTCGACCAGTTCGCGCGCTACTACACGCCGGCCGTGGTCGTGCTCGCCGTGGTCATCGCGCTTGCCGGGCCGCTCGTGTTCGGCGGCGCGTGGAGCGCGTGGCTCTACAAGGCGCTCGTCCTGCTCGTGATTGCCTGCCCGTGCGCGCTCGTTGTCTCGACGCCGGTAACGATCGTGAGCGGCCTCGCCGCCGCCGCGCGCCACGGCATGCTCGTGAAGGGCGGCGTGTGGCTCGAACGCGGCCGGCTGCTGAAGGCGGTCGCGCTCGACAAGACCGGCACCCTCACGCGTGGCGAGCCTGTCCTGACCGATGCGCTCGCGGCGCCGGTTCGGGCGCTGGTCACCGCAGAGGCGTCCGGCGAAGCTCGGCTTTCTACCGAAGAAGCACTGCGCATCGCGGCGAGCCTGGACGATGCGAGCACGCACCCCGTCGCGCGTGCGGTAGTCGAAGGCTGGCGGGCGCGTGCGCCGGATGCGCGCCTGCTCGCGGTCGATCAGTTCGCGGTGCTAAACGGTCGCGGCGTGCAAGGCCGCATCGACGGCGCGCTCTGGAGCCTCGGCAATCATCGTCTGGTGGAGGAGCTTGGTTTGTGCTCGCCCGAACTCGAAGCGCAACTGGCGACGCTGGAGCACGCGGGCAAGACGGCGATCGTGCTGTGCGCGCCGCAGGAGGCGGTTGCCGTGTTCGCCGTGGCCGACGCACTGCGCGCAGAAAGCGCCCCGGCCGTGCAGGCCTTGCGCGCGCTCGGCGTGACGCCCGTCATGCTGACCGGCGACAACGTGTCGACCGCACGCGCGATTGCCGATCAACTCGGCATTGACGACGCACGCGGCAATCTGATGCCGCAGGACAAGCAGGATGCGATCGCCGCGCTCTCACAGCAGTACGGCATGGCGGCGATGGTCGGCGACGGCGTGAACGACGCGCCCGCGCTCGCGCGCGCCGACATCGGCTTCGCGATGGGCGCGGCTGGCACCGCGACTGCGCTCGAGACCGCCGATGTCGCGATCATGGACGACGATCCGCGCAAGATCGCGGCGTTCATTGGCCTGTCGCGCAAAACCGCGGCCGTGCTCACGCAGAACATCGCGCTTGCGCTCGGCATCAAGGCTGTGTTTCTCGTGCTCGCGATGGCCGGCGAGGCCACGCTCTGGATGGCCGTGTTCGCCGACGTGGGCGCGAGCCTGCTCGTCGTCGCGAACGGCCTGCGCGTGCGTCGGCATTTCGACGCCACGCGCAACATGACGAAGCCTTCTGCGTTGACGGCGCAACGCAACTAACAGCCAAGCCCGCCCGGCGCATACCAGGCGCGCCTCACCACGGCTTGGCGAGGCGCGCGCGTAGTTCGGCGCGCGTGCTCTCGTCGAACTCGCCGAGAAAGCCAAAGCGGCCGGCAATCAGGGTCGCGGCCGGCACGCCGTCGCGGAACACGATGCGGTTGCCGGCGAGCGCCGGCACTTTCTCGCCGGGCAGCAGCGTGCCGAGGAGATTGAGCGGATCGGCGGCGCTCACGCAGACGAGCGCGCCGCCTTCTCCTTGTGTCGATCCGCGCCGCCGCACGTCGCGCAGCAGCGCCACGGCTTCGGGCAGCGCGAACTGCTCGCCCGAAATCCCGGTGACAAAGCGGCCGCCGCGCACCTCGCCGCGCGCTTCCATGCGATGCAACACGCGCAGCAGATCGCGCCAGGGCGGTAGCCACGCCGCCTCGCGTCCGAGCAGATGCCAGCTGACCACGCCGTAACGGCGCAGTAGCACATTGGAGACGTGCTCCAGCAGTTGCGGGTCGGCGGGTGGGCGGCGCGACGTGCTGGCGCTCGTGTGCCTTGCGCGTACAAGCGCCTGCGCTCGCGTACCTGCCACAACACGCGCATCCAACGTAGTCGACTCCGCCGTGGCGAGCGCCTGCGCATCGTCCGTATCCACACGCGGATCAGCCGGCGCATCGGCTGCATTGGCCAACTGTACGCGCCGCAGCGTCGCCCAGCGCCCCGCGTCGGCCATGCCGCCCGCGAGCGGCCCGAAGCCGCGCGGCCGGCGTCTGCCGTGATGCGCGCTGCGCTGCGCCGCCGGTTTCACGAGCGCGCGCAGTCCCGCAAAGCTGTCCGCATTCACGAGGCCAGCCGCCACCAGTTCGCCAAGCGCGTTTTCCAGCTCGACGCCGAGCAGATGCGCGTCGGCGGCGAGTTCGTCGAAGAACATCGCGCCGTGCCGCAGCAGAGCCTCGTACACACGCTGCGCGCGCGCCGACAGTCCCGCAGTGTCGGGCGTTTCGACGAGCGCCATCCAGCGCGTGAGTTCGCGGCGCGCGAGCAGCACGACCGGCGTGCTGCGCACGGTCGTTGCGGACGCCGCGCGCGCGGGCAGCCTGGCCCAGGCGAGACGCCCCGAGCGGCACAGCTCGTCGAGCAGCATGGGCGTGTAGTCGTCGATGCGCGCCGGCAGGATTTCGTCTTCCCACGCGAGCGCCGAGGCTTCCCAGCCTTCGAGCTGGTCGAGCACGGCGGCTAGCGCGTCGCGGCCCGAGCCGCGCGTGCCGGGCGCAACGCGTTGCCATTCGAACAGAAAGCGCATGAAGTCGTGACGCTCGACCGGCTCGATTTCGCGCCGGAGCTTGCGCACCGTGTAGCGATGGATGCGCGCGAGCAGATGGCGCTCGCACCATTCCTCGTGGCCGCCGCTCATCGCTTGCTGCGTGAAGCGTCCGCGCATCGCGGTGCCTTCGGCTTCGAGGCGCGTGAGCGCGAGCGCCGCCACGCTCGCCTCCAGCGCGAGCGGCCGCGCCACCTGCGCGACCGTGAGCGGCCCGAAGCCCGACAGGCGCGCGCGCACGATTTCGACGAGCGCCGCGTCCTCGGTCCACGCATCCGCGTATTCAGGCGGCGGCGTGAGTTGCGGTTCGCACTTTGCCTGTGGGTAAATGGCCTGCACGCACGCGAGCCGCTCGATGCCCACCCACAGCGCGTCGCATTCCGCGACCGGCAGCCGCGTGGCGCGGCCCGCCGCTGCCAGATCGGCGAGCCATGCGTGCCACTGCGGCTCCTGCTGGGCTTCGCTTTCGGCCAGCGCGCCGAGGCTCGTGAGTGCGTCGTGCATTTCGTCGGCGTCGCGCACTTGGGGCCACGCTTCTTCGCGCACGCTCGCAATGGCTTCGGGGTCCAGCGCGCCAAGATCGTCGGTGGATTCGGGGTCGCTCCAGCGGCGCGACAGCACGGCCTGCGTGCGGCGTTCCTCGATCGGGGCGTCGTCGAGGAAGGCATAGGGGCGCGCGGTGAGGATCTCGGCAGCGAGCGGCGAGGGCGCGGGCAACTCGCGCACGACGAGCTTCACCTCGCTCGCCTCGATGCGGCGCAGCAGGGCGATCCATGCTTCGGTATCCATAGCATCGTGCAGGCAGTCGTCGAGCGTCTGGTCGACTAGCGGATGACGCGGCACTTCGCGCTCGCCCGCGATGTTCTCGACGCACGCCACCTGGTCGGGGAACACGGCTGCGAGCAGGTCCTCGCTGCGCATGCGCTGGATCTGCGGCGGCGTCTTGCGGCCGCTGGTCTGGCGCGGTAGCGCGAGTGACGTCGTCGCGTTCCAGCGCCAGCGCACGCCGAAGAGTGGCGCGTCGAGCAGCGCCTGCACGAGCAGATGCTCCGCGGAATTCGAATGGAGGTAGCGCCACACCTCGTCCAGGGCGAAGCTGTGCGCGCCGGTGAGCGAAAGGATGATGGCGTCCTCGGTCGCGGCGGCCTGCAGTTCGAAGTTGAACTGGCGGCAAAAACGCTTGCGCAGTGCGAGGCCCCACGCGCGATTGAGGCGGCTGCCGAACGGCGTGTGGATCACGAGCTGTGTGCCGCCCGCCTCGTCGAAAAAGCGCTCCATGACGAGCGTGTCCTGCGTGGGCAGTACCGTGAGCGCCGCCCGGGCGCGCGCGAGATATTCGACGATCTGGCGCGCCGCGGCGTCGTCGATTCCGAGCGACGCGGCGAGCGCAGCCGTGGCGCGATCGACTATGGCGGGCGACGCGGCATCGTCTGCCGCATTCGCGCTGGCGTTTGCACTCGCATCGATCAGCGCCGCTTCCACCTGCTTGCGCAGCCGCGAAATCGCGAACGAAAGCTCGTCGCTGCGGCCCGGCGCCTCGCCCAGCCAGAACGGGATGTTGGGCGGCTGACCTTGGGCGTCTTCCACACGCACGCGGCCCGCTTCGATGCGCAGGATCCGGTACGAGGCGTTGCCGAGCTGGAACACGTCGCCCGCAAGGCTTTCGACGGCGAAGTCCTCGTTGACGGTGCCAATCTGCACGCCCTGCGGCTCCAGCAGCACGGAGTAGTCGGCGTTGTCGGGAATCGTGCCGCCCGACGTGAGCGCGACGAGCCGCGCGCCGCGCCGTGCGCGCAGCGTGTGGCTCACCACGTCGCGATGCAGATAAGCGGCGCGCGGCCCGTGACGGCTCGTGTAGCCCTCGGCGAGCATGCGCAGCACGGCGTCGAACTGCGTGCGTTCGAGCGCGGCCCACGGCGTCGCGCGCCGTACGAGCGCGTAGAGCGCGTCTTCTTCCCATGCTTCGCAGGCCACTTCGGCGACGATCTGCTGCGCGAGCACGTCGAGCGGCGCATGCGGCAGCGCGAGGCGATCGAGTTCGCCGCGCCGCACGCTGTCCAGCAGCGCCGCACATTCGATCAAGTCGTCGCGCGAAGTGGGAAAGAGCCGCCCCTTCGGCACGCCGCCAACCTGGTGCCCTGAGCGCCCCACGCGCTGGAGGAAGGCCGCGATCGAGCGCGGCGAGCCGATCTGGCACACGAGATCGACGTCGCCGATATCGATGCCCAGTTCGAGCGACGCCGTTGCGACGAGCACGCGCAGGTCGCCGCTCTTTAGCCGCTGCTCAGCGAGAAAACGATGCTCGCGCGCGAGGCTGCCGTGGTGCGCGGCTACGGCTTCGGCGCCCAGACGGTCGGTGAGATGGCGCGCCACGCGTTCGGCCATGCGGCGCGTGTTGACGAACACGAGCGTGGTGCGGTGCATGGCGACGAGTTCGGCCATGCGGTCGTACACGCGCTCCCACACGTCGTTCGCCATCACGGCTTCGAGCGGCACGGGGGGGATTTCTATCGCGAGGTCGCGCTTGCGCGTATGGCCCACGTCGACGATCTCGCAGGCGGGCGGGTTGGCGTTCGGATCTTGCGCCGCCTCGCCCATCCCCACCAGAAAGCGCGCGACGGTGTCGATCGGCTTTTGCGTGGCCGAAAGCCCGATGCGCAGCAGGCGCGAGCCGCACAACGCGTCGAGCCGCTCGAGACTCAGCGCGAGATGGCAGCCACGCTTGTTGCCCGCGAGCGCGTGAATTTCGTCGACGATCACACTGCGCGCGCTCGCCAGCATGCGGCGGCCCGACTCGGAGCCGAGCAGCACATAAAGCGATTCGGGCGTCGTCACGAGAATATGTGGCGCGCGTTTTCTGAGCGCCGCGCGCTCGGGCTGAGGCGTGTCGCCGGTGCGCACCGCGGTGCGGATTTCGACCGGCGGCAAGCCGAGGCGCGCGAGTTCCGTTGCGATACCTTCGAGCGGCCGTTCGAGATTGAGCCGGATGTCGTTGGAGAGCGCCTTGAGCGGCGAAACGTAGACGACGAGCGTCGTGTCGGGCAGCGCGCCGCCGTTGGCGAGGCCTTCACGCACGAGCTCGTCGAGTGCCGCGAGAAAGGCGGTGAGCGTTTTGCCCGAGCCCGTTGGGGCCGCCACCAGCGTCGCGCGCCGGTTCGCGATGAGCGGCCATGCGGCGCGTTGCGCGGCGGTCGGCGCGTCGAAACTGCGCCGAAACCAGCCGGCCACCGCCGGATGAAAGCGCGCAAGCACGTCGCCGTCGCCTTCGTCGTGCTGATTGGCGGCAGCTTCAAGCGCGTGCGGATCGGATGCGGGCGAAGATGTTGTCATGCGGATGGCGGCAGGATGGCAGCATTGCACGTCCGCCAGTCTCGCAGCTTTCGTGCGTGCCTGCCTGGCGGGAGAGAGGCGGGGAGGGTCCGGGCCGACGTTCGGCAAGCGTAGCGCGAACGCAGTATCCTCGCCGCGTTGGACTTTCCCTCGACCCACGACGGAGTCACTTCATGCGTTACAACACACTGGGCCGCACCGGCCTGTTCGTTTCAGAGCTCTGCCTCGGCACGATGACCTTCGGCGGGGGCGCCGGCATCTGGAACCAGATCGGCGATCTTCAGCAGTCCGACGCCGAACGTCTCGTTGGCCGCGCGCTAGACGCAGGCGTCAATTTCATCGATACCGCCGACGTCTACTCGCAGGGCGTCTCCGAGGAGATCACCGGTCAGGCGCTCAAGAACCTCAAGGTTGCGCGCGAGCAGGTGGTGATCGCGACCAAAGTGTTCGGCGAAATGGGCTCGTCGCCGAACGAGCGCGGCGCCACGCGCTACCACATCATGAATGGCGTGAAAGCGAGTCTGAAGCGCCTGCAGCTCGACCACATCGACCTCTACCAGATTCATGCCTTCGATCCCGTGACGCCTATCGAGGAGACGGTGCGCGCGCTCGATGCGCTCGTGCAGCAGGGGCACGTGCGCTACGCCGGCGTCTCGAACTGGGCGGCCTGGCAAATCGTGAAGGCGCTCGGGATTGCGCAGCGCGAAGGGCTCGCGCGCTTCGAGTCGCTGCAGGCCTACTACACGATTGCGGGGCGCGATCTCGAACGCGAACTCGTGCCAATGCTCGAAAGCGAGGGCCTCGGGCTGATGGTCTGGAGTCCGCTCGCGGGCGGACTCTTGAGCGGCAAGTACGGGCGCGACCAGCAAGGAGAGGCGGGTAGCCGGCGCACGACTTTCGATTTTCCGCCCGTGAACCGCGAGCGCGCATGGGACTGCGTGGACGCGATGCGGCCGATTGCGCAGGCCAAGGGCGTCTCAGTCGCGCAGATCGCGCTCGCGTGGCTGCTGCATCAGAGGGCGGTGACATCGGTGATCATCGGCGCGAAACGCGTCGATCAGCTCGACGACAACATCGCCGCGACGAAAGTGAAGCTCAGTGTCGAAGAGCTAGGGGTGCTTGGCGAGGCGAGCGGATTGGCCGCGGAGTATCCGGGATGGATGCTCGCGCGCCAGGGCGAGCAACGGCGCGCGCAGCTCAGGCAATCGCGCCAGGAAGAGTGAAGCAGGCAGAAGCCGGAATGAGAAGCGCCGGCGGTGGAGGCCGCCGGCGCGATCTAGCTTGAAACGACCTCGATATTACTGTCTATCAGGGCTTATCAGGGCGACTAGCCCGCCGCCGAGACCTTCAGGTGGTTCTTCACCGAGGTCACACCCGAGACGCCTTCCACGACCTCCTTGGCGTTGTCGCGGTCTTCGGCGCTCGGCACAGTGCCGGTGAGCGAAACCACGCCCTTACGGGTCTTAACGTGGATGTGCTCGGACTTCACATTCTTTGCGCCGAGAAGTTCGGCCTTGACCTTGGTCGTGATGGTTGTGTCGTCAACGTGCTGGCCAACGGATTCCGAACTGCCCGAAGGCGCAGTGCTGTTCGTCGTGGTCTGCGCACCGGCCATCAGTGCGAACGTCATGCAGGCGGCGCTGGCCGCGGTCTTGAGCATCAGGATGCGCTTCATGGCTACTCCCTTTCTGGTTGTGGTCACGGCTTCCCTCGCAAGGTGCGTGCCTCGCCGCGTCCATCCTCGCGCAGCGCGCCGTTGAAAGCCTCCCGGAAGCGGCCGGAGACGCCCGCTATGCAGGATCGCGGCCGATTCGCGCCGCCGCGGTTTTCCCCACCGGCCCGCGCAACAATTTTTCCGCATCTTTGTAAAAATCTCCACGGCGGAGTCGGAAAAGAGACGCGCAAAGCCGCTCTTACAAGCGTCGATCCCGTTTCAAAACAGGGTGTTGTAAAAGCTGGCATGGCTGTTGCATGAGAGGTGCTACCACTCAATTCAACAAAACGGGATTGCCATGCCTTCCATCGCGTTACACGCGCGCCAGCATCTGGCGCTCACGCCGCGTCTTCAGCAGGCGGTGAGGCTGCTGCAACTGTCGTCGCTCGAATTCCAGCAGGAACTGCGCGAAGCCCTCGACACCAATCCGTTCCTCGAATACGTAGCGTCGGAGACCGGCGAGGCCGCCGAAGCGGCCAATGGCGCAGCGGGCATCGGCTCCGCGGCGTCTCCCGCCGCCGAAGGCCCCGCTATGGCGGCAGAAGGCGCGGGCGAATCCGGCCTCGAGGCGGGCATGGGGCAGGACGCATCGCCTTACGGTGAGACGTCGTACGGCGAGACGTCGTACTCCGAGAGCGGCTACAGCGACGAAGGCTCGGGCTACACCGCCGAAATGCCTACGTCGGGCGCCTTGCGCACGTCGAGCTATCGCGGTGGCGAGGACGGCGATTCCGAGGCCTCCGACTGGGTGCGCGTGCCGATTACGCTGCGCGAGCAGTTGCATGAGGCGTTGCGCCTTTCGCCGCTCGACGACCTCGACCGCATCGCAGCGCAGGTCGTGATCGAGGCGCTCGACGACGACGGCTATCTACGCCAGGAACTCGCCGAACTCGCCGATGTAGAGGGGGGGGCCGACACGCTCGACGAGGACCGTCTGCGCGTGGCGTTGCGCGTGGTGCAGACGCTCGATCGACCCGGCATCGGCGCGCGTTCGCTCTCCGAATGCCTCGCGCTGCAGCTCGATGCAATGCCTGACGACACGCCGCATCGCGAACTTGCGCTGCGGATCGTCACGCAGCATCTCGAACGCCTTGCGCGCCGCGAACACGGCGAGCTGCAGCGCCAGCTCGGCTGCGACGCCGCTTCGCTGCAGGCCGCGAGCGCACTGGTGCGCCGCCTCGATCCGAAACCGGGCAACCACTATGGTCGCGCGGACGGCGGTTATGTCGTTCCCGACGTGATCGTGCGCCAGGTGCGCGGCAAGTGGGTGGTGAGCGTGAACCCGGCCATCGAGCCGCGCGCGCGCATCCACAAACTCTATGCGGAGATGTTCGCGCGCTCGGACCAGACGAGCCGCTCGCCACTCGCGCAACAGCTGCAGGAAGCGCGCTGGCTGATCCGCAACGCGCATAAGCGCTGCGAGACGATCCTGCGCGTGGGCGAGTGCATCGTCGCGCGCCAGAAGGCGTTCTTCCAGTACGGCGAAATTGCGCTGCGGCCCATGTTGCTGCGCGACGTTGCCGACGAACTGGGCCTGCACGAGTCGACCGTCTCGCGTGCTACGGGCAACAAGTACATGGCCACGCCGCGCGGCATCTTCGAGTTCAAGCGCTTCTTCCCGCGGGAGCTCGAGACGCGCACGGGCGGCACATGCTCGGCGGCTGCAGTGCGCGCGCTCATCAAGGAAATGATCGACGCCGAAGATCCGCGCGACCCGCTTTCTGACGTCATCCTCACGCAGGAACTCGAAAAACAGGGTGTCCAGGTGGCGCGCCGCACGGTCACGAAGTATCGGCAGATGATGAAGCTGCCAGCGGCGGAAATGCGCCGGCAGATTTGAGGCGCGCGGTTTCATCTGCGTGCCGGAAGACGGGGGAGGTCAGCGGCGCGTGACCGGCGTAATGCAACGTTGCCCATACGTTACATTGCGCGCGCCGCTTCAATTCATTTCGGGCGGGCTTTCCGCGGGTATTCTGGGTAGTCGATAAAATACGAGCCATTGCTCATATTCGATGCCACTTTCCCGTATTCCGCCATGACCCAAACGCCACGCCGCAAAAGCCGCGCCGCGCCGCTAGAGGCGCGTAAGCGGCCGGTGCAGCGACGTTCCGCCGCCACTGTCGACGCGATACTCGAAGCCGCCGCCCGCATTCTCGAAAGCGCCGGCCTGGCCGGCTACACCACGAACGCCATCGCGGCGCGCGCGGGCGTGAGCGTCGGCTCGCTCTATCAATATTTTCCGAACCGCGACGCGCTGACCGCCGCCTTGATCGACCGTGAGAGCGCGCCGCTCCTTGCCGAGGTCGAGGCCGCCGCTGCGGCGTCAAGCTGCGAGGCGGCGTTGCTCAGGCTGATTCGCGCGGCAGTTGCGCACCAGATGCGGCGCCCCGAACTGGCGCGTCTGCTCGATTTCGAGGAGCGGCGACTGCCGCTTGGCGAGCGCGACGCGCGCGTGAGCGAGCGCATTCACGCAGCGCTCGTCGGCGCGTTCGAACTCGCCGACGCGCCAGCAATCGCCGACCGGCAGACCACCGCGCTCGACGTGATCGCCATCGTGCGAGGCATGGTCGACGCGGCGGGCGAGCGACGCGAAACCGACGCTCAGGCGCTGGAGGCGCGCGTCACGCGTGCAGCGATCGGCTATTTGTGGCGCACCGAGCGCGGCGAATAGCGCATGCGGCGTTGTTTGCCCATGTTAGCGCTCGGAAGCGCGGCGCGTTCGCCGCAAGTGGGTTGCGCGATGCCGAGCCATCGCGCAACACGGCCTAACGTGAGGCCGTTGCAGAGCAGATTCAGTAGCACGAAGGCGGCGGCCATGGCGGCAGCGAACGCGCGGGTGTCGGGCGAAAGCGCGTCGTTGCGCGCGATGCAAACCGCGAGCGTGAGTGTGACGGGGCCGCGCACGCCGCCCCATGCGATCAGCCATTGATGGGCGCGCGGCAGCGGCTCACAGATACCAAGGCGACTAAGCAGCGGCAAGAAGATCGTGAGGATACCGAAGCGGCTCAGAATGGCGGCCACCAGCGCGAGCCCGAGCGGGAGGGTGTCGTGCATATTCAGCTTGTCCACCAGACCGGGCACGCGCGCCGACGCGAGCAGGAAGACAGCGGAGGAGGCGATGCCAGCCTGGTACGCCCATAGCTGGCGAAACAGGGCTTGGCTCGCGGCGGGGCGGCGGGTTCGCATGAACCGGTTGGCCGCGAGACCCGCGCACACGACAGCGGCCACGCCAGAAACGTGAAGCCAGCTTTCCGCGGTGGGATAGAGCAGCGTGGGCAGCGCGAGCGAGAGCGCGTATTCGGAAAACGGCAGACTGCGCAGCGCGCTCGATGCGGTGACGAAAAGCGCTCCCGCCAGCGCCCCGAACGTGCAGCCGCCGACGAGTGAAACGAGGAAGGCTGCGAGCGGATGCCCGGGCGTGTGCGCAGCGGACGGCGTGAGCGCCAGCGCGCCGGTGAGGAGTGTGGAGATGGCGATGGCGGCGGCATCGTTGAGCAGGCTTTCGCCCTCGATCAGCCGGATCAGGCGTTCGGGCGCGCCGCTGTTGCGAAAGAGCCCGATTACGGTGGAAGGATCCGTCGTGCTGACGATTGCGCCGAGCAGCAGGCACACGATCAGGCTCTCACCGCTGCTGATCCACGTGGCGAGGCCAACGCCTGCCGCGGCGGCCACCACCGCCCCGATCGCGAGCAAGAGGATAGGCGCGAGATCGGCGAGAAGACCGCGCGTATCGACCTGCAACGCCGCCTCGAAGAGGATGGGCGGCAAGAATATCCAGAGCCAGGCCTCGGGCGGAAGCGATGGCGTAAGGAATGGGATGACGCTCGATGCGGTGAAGCCGGGGGCGAAGTGAAGCAAGCCCAGGTAGCTGGCGCCGAGCAGCACGCCGGCGCTGGTCAGGCCGAACGAATCGGAGAGGCGCAGTCGCTGTGCGGCGGCATGGCAGAGCGCAATGATGAGCAGCAGGACGCCGGTGCGGATGGTGAATTCGATTGCGGTTTGCAAAGGCGGGAAACTCCGAGGTGCGGCTGGGCGCAATGCCCGCAGCGCATCGATGCAGTATCTCGCTGCGTTGCAGCATTGCATGTTGACGCATATCAACTTGTGGCTGACGGAGTTATTACGACACCATTACGGGCTTTTACGGGTCGGATGGGATGCAACGCCGGCCCCCAAAAGGCGCTCGCACACGGCGACGGCGCTTTTTTTGGGGGTGCGATGACTGAAGCTGCCCTTGATTCGCCGTGCGCGGCTAGCTCGCGCCGAGGCGCTCGATCAGTGCCATGGCCGCCGCCGGGTTGCGTTCCTTGAAGCCGCTGATGACGTAGAGATACACGTCCCGGCCGGCCTTCGCGGCGAGCGGCTTTGCGTAGGTGGCGAGATCGTCCGGTGATTCGCCGCGCGACCAGGCGAGCGCGCGTCTGGCCCAGAGGTCGAGGTTAGCGGGAGCGTAGCCCTGCGGGTGATCCTGCGCGGTTCCCATGATGCGGGCGTAGACGAACGGCGCACTGGTGTCGCCGATCAGCGGGTAGCCGGAGTCGCCGGAGATGACGATCGCCGCCTTGTGCTTGCGCGCGAGTGCGACGAATTCCGGCGTGCAAAAGCTCTCGTCGCGCACTTCGAGCGCGTGGCGCAGCGGACGGCCTTCGGCCTCGCCCGGCAGCAGTTCGAGAAATCGTGCGTAGTCCTCTGGATCGAAGCGCTTGCCTGGTGTGAGCTGCCAATTGATCGGTCCGAGCTTGTCGCGCAGCTTCAATACACCGCCGCTCAGGAAGCGCTCGATCGTGGCCCCGGCTTCGGCCAGCACGCGGCGATTCATCGCAAAGCGCGGGGCCTTCAGCGAGAAAACGAAGTCTTCCGGCGTTTCGTCGTGCCAGCGCGTGAAGCTTTCCGGGCGCTGCGCGCCGTAGTAGGTGCTGTTGATTTCCAGCGACGAGAGATGGCGGCTCGCATATTCCAGCTCGCGGCGCTGCGCCAGGCCGCTGGGATAGAACGCGCCACGCCAAGGGGCATAGATCCAGCCGCCCACACCGACGCGAATCCGGCCGTGCCGGGCTTTTGAATTAGATGAGGACGCCATCGGAAATCCGCCGTCGAAGCCTCGATGGCGCAGTGTAGCGCAGCACTGGCCGCGGCCTCCGGTTAGCGCGCCGACTCCGGACTTGCGTATTCATCTCGATTTTTAGGCATAGTCCGATATTTTCTTGTGGGTTGTGAGGCTACTTTAGTCGTGTTGTGTCAGATAACCTCACAGAGACCATCAGATGTATTCCCGCATATCTCCGGAACTCACCGATGCGCAGTGGCGCAGCATCGAGCCTATGTTTCACGAAATCCGCGTTGACGGTCGTCGTCGCGGGCGCCCAGCGCACAATCCTCGTCTCGTTTTTGCCGGCATTCTTTGGGTCCTGGCTACCGGCTCGGTCTGGTCGAAGTTGCCCGAGCAGTATCCCGATTTCCGCACCTGCCACCGCCGCTTCAAGCTGTGGTTCGACGCTGGACTCGTGCATCACGCCATGGAGCGTCTGCACGGCCAGGAAGGCCTTGCCCTGTGCACGGCAATGGCCGCGCGCATGCAGCCGTGGCGCGCGCCGGTTGGCCGCAAGCCGCGCTTTCCGGTGGCGTCCACGCTGCGCTGGCCGCTCGTGCGGCCTTTCGTGGAACGATAAGCGAGCCGGGTGCAGGGCTCCAGTGGCGGTTTAGGAGTCCGCCGCAGAATCAAGTCTCCCCATCCTCCGCACGCACACGTGCTCGGCGAGCACGCGGCTCGCCACTGACTTACCCGACCCCGAAAAGCCGTGGCACAGCAGCCGCCAGGACGCGGGTTCGTACATGACGCGCGCTTCGCTTGCCGCGAATATGAGGTCGAGCGAGGCGTCGCCTCCGCGCGCTAGTGCGTCGTGCGGCGCAGGCGATCTTGCCTTGAGCAGTGCCACCGGTGCCCGCACCAGCGCGCAAAAGGCGACATAGGGTCGCAACGCAGCGAGCCCCGCGAAATCGGCCGTGGGTTCAAGGTAGCGATTGAACAGACGGTGCGCGCGCAGACTCTTCAGCAGGAACGCGAGATCGCAGGTCAAGTCGATCCAACGCAGCGCATGCCGTCTGTACCGCACGATATTGCCGAAATGCAGGTCGCCGTGGCAGGCGCGTACGAATCGGTTCGCGCGGCGTGCATGGCGATGGATCGTGGCGAGCCTGGTTGCGGCTGCATCGATATCGGCCGCGCTCTGTTCGCCGTTCGATAGCAGGTTCGAAAGCAGCAGGCGCTGATCGAAGCGGCGCATACGAACCGCATAGTCGACAACTCTTCCGTTGCCGCGCATGCCGGGCCTGAGCTTGCAACGCCGACCGTCAAAAAATAGCTCACCGGTGTCGCGATAATTCGGTCCCGCGAACGGCGCATTCAGACGAATCTCAGCTTCGCAGCAACGGAATCAGGCATCGAGCCGCACAAAATTGACGAAGCCGAAATCGGACCGGCTTCATGATCTTGTACGCGTGCCGCCCAGCGAGATACACCACGGAAGTATGCGTTTCGAGACCGGCGTGGCTATCGTGGGAATGAAGGTCGACGGGCCGACAATCGACGCAACCAGCACACGCGCGAGCAAGCGCGCGAAGCCCGTTGCGCGGCACCTCTTGGCCTTGATCGAAACGGCCTGCATGGGCATCGGCATATTGCACCTTTTGTGCAATCCGGCGAGGCTGCGCGATACTGTGAAGTTCAACCTAACGGAATTTCGGAGACATGGCGCATTTCGACGTATTCAACGGCGACGCAGACGGCATCTGCGCGCTGCATCAACTGCGACTCGCAAGGCCGCGCGAAGCGACGCTCATCACCGGCGCGAAGCGCGACATCGCACTCGTCGAGCGAGTGCCCGCTCAGCCCGGCGACTCGCTCACGGTGCTCGACATTTCGTTCGACGTGAACCGCAAGGCGCTTATCGCGCTGCTCGCGAAGGACGTCGCGGTCGAATATTTCGACCATCACCACGCGGGCGACCTGCCTATGTCCAGGAATCTCGTCGCGCATATCGACACGACGGCGCAGGTTTGCACGAGCGTGCTCGTCGACCGGCACCTTGCCGGCCGCTATCGGCCTTGGGCGATCGCGGCGGCCTGGGGCGACAACCTGCCCGACACGGCGCAAGCGCTTGCGCAACAGGCCGGGCTCGACGCCGTGCAGACCGGGCAGCTGCGCGAGCTTGGCGAGTCGATCAACTACAACGCTTACGGCGACTGCGTCGAAGATCTCGTGATCGCGCCGCTTGATCTGTATGCGGCGATGAAACCTTACGGCAACCCGTTCGATTTCATCGCTTCGGAACCCATCGTCGGTCAGCTCGCCCGTTGCCGTCACGACGATCTCGAACTGGCCCAGGCGATCGCGCCGCTCATCGCGTTGCAGTACGGCAGCGTCTGCGTGTTGCCAGACGAGCCGTGGGCGCGCCGGGTCCGCGGCGCGTTCGCCAACGTGCTCGCGAACGAGGAACCCTCGCGCGCGCACGCGGTACTGAGCGTGAACGCCGACGGCAACTATGCGGTGAGCGTGCGCGCGCCGCTCACGGAACCGCGCGGTGCGGATGAACTCTGCCGCGCGTTCCCCGGCGGAAACGGCCGGGTGGGCGCGGCAGGCATCGACTGCCTCGAATCGAACCGGCTCGACGCGTTCGTTACCGCGTTCGCGCGCGTGTTTGGGCGCGCGAAGCCACTTTCGGCCTGAACAACACGACGCGTCAATGGGCCGCCACTAAGCCTTTTCGCCTCCGCCCTGTGTGTTGCGCACCGCCGGCCAACGCCAGTCGCGGATTTCAGGCATGTCGTCGCCATACTCGTCCACGTAGCGGCGGTGCGCGGCCAGCTTGTCGTGCAGCGTCTGGCGCAGGTGCGCCGCGCGCTGCGCGAGCCCGTCCACGCGGTCGATCACCGCTTCGCACAGGTGGTAGCGGTCGAGCCGGTTGAGCACGGTCATGTCGAACGGCGTGGTCGTCGTACCTTCCTCGATAAAGCCGTGCACGTGAATGTTCGCGTGATTGGCGCGCCGGTACGTGAGCTTGTGGATCAGCGTGGGATAGCTGTGGTGCGCGAAGATCACCGGCTTGTCGGTGGTGAAGAGCGCGTTGAAATCGGCGTCGGGCAGGCCGTGCGGATGGCGGTCGGCGGGTTCGAGCGTCATCAGGTCCACCACGTTCACCACGCGGATCTTCAGGTCCGGCAGGCAATTGCGCAGCAGGTCCACGGCGGCCAGCGTCTCCATGGTCGGCACGTCGCCGGCGCAGGCCATGACCACGTCGGGCTCACCGCCGTCGTCGTTGCTCGCCCATTGCCAGATGCCGATGCCGTCCGCACAGTGGCGAATGGCTGAGTCCATGTCGAGCCATTGCGCCTGCGGCTGCTTGCCCGCCACGATGATGTTGATACGGTTCCAGGTGCGCAGCACGTGGTCGGTCACGGCGAGCAACGTGTTGGCGTCTGGCGGCAGATACACGCGCACCGTGTCCGACTTCTTGTTCACCGCGTAGTCGATGAAGCCCGGGTCCTGATGGCTAAAGCCGTTATGGTCCTGGCGCCACACGTGCGAGGTGAGCAGATAGTTGAGCGAGGGCAGCGGCCGCCGCCACGGAATTTCGCGGATCACCTTCAGCCACTTCGCGTGCTGGTTGAACATCGAATCGATAATGTGGATGAACGCCTCGTAACACGACATGAAGCCGTGTCGCCCTGTGAGCAGATAGCCCTCCAGCCAGCCCTGGCAGGTGTGCTCGGAGAGGATTTCCATCACGCGGCCGTTGGTGGCGAGCTGGATGTCGTCCGGCGTGACTTCCGCGAGCCAGGTGCGCGACGTCACGTCGAATACGTCGCCCCAGCGGTTTGACGCGGTTTCATCGGGCCCGAAGATGCGGAAGTTGCGCGTGGGGTCGTTCACGCGCATGACTTCGCGCAGGAACGCACCCATCACGCGCGTGGCTTCGGCATCCACCTGGCCGGGTGCCGGCACGTCCACGGCGTGGTGCTCGAATGGCGGCACGCGCAGTTCGCGCACGCGGCCGCCGCCGTTCGAACGCGGGTTCGCGCTCATGCGTTTTTCGCCTTGCGGCGCGAGCGCGGCGATTTCCGGCACGAGGCGGCCTTGCGCGTCGAAGAGTTCTTCGGGCTTGTAGCCGCGCATCCAGCTTTCCAGTAGTGCGAGATGCCCCGGCTTCGAGATGTTCGCGAGCGGCACCTGATGCGAGCGCCACGAGCCTTCGGTTTTCTGGCCATCAACTGTCTTCGGACCGGTCCAGCCCTTGGGCGTGCGCATCACGATCATCGGCCAGCGTGGGCGCACGTAGCCGGGCGGCAGGTTGCCGTGTTCGTCGGCGAGTTCGCGCGCGGCCTTCTGAATGCGCGCGATTTCGTCGAACGCCGTGTCGAACGCGGTGGCCATCAGACGATGCGCAACGGCTGGTTCTTCAGCCTCCACGAAGATCGGCTCGTGGCCGTAGCCTTTCATGAGCGAAGCGAGTTCGTCGTCGCCGATGCGTGCGAGCACCGTCGGCCCCGCGATCTTGTAGCCGTTCAAATGGAGGATGGGCAGCACGGCGCCGTCGGTGGCCGGATTGAGGAACTTGTTCGAGTGCCAGGCGGTGGCGAGCGGGCCCGTTTCCGCTTCACCGTCGCCCACCACGCAGGCGACGATCAGATCCGGGTTGTCGAACGCCGCGCCGTAGGCGTGCGAGAGCGCATAGCCGAGTTCGCCGCCTTCGTGGATCGAGCCCGGCGTTTGCGGCGCGACGTGGCTCGGAATGCCACCCGGAAAACTAAACTGCTTGAAGAGCACCGCCATGCCTTCTTCGTCGAGCGGCACGTTCGGCCAGGTCTCGCTGTAGGTGCCTTCCAACCAGGTGTTCGCGACCACGGCCGGGCCGCCGTGGCCCGGCCCCGCGAGAAACAGCACGTCGAGATCGCGCGCGTTGATGATGCGGTTCAGGTGCGTGTAGAGGAAATTCAGGCCCGGCGTCGTGCCCCAGTGGCCGAGCAGGCGCGGTTTCACGTGCGCGAGCTGCAGCGGCTCGCGCAAGAGCGGATTGGCGAGCAGATAGATCTGGCCGACCGAGAGGTAGTTGGCGGCGCGCCACCAGGCGTCCATGCGGCGCAGCAGATCGTCGGAAAGCGGCGGGTGGGCAGAGGTGTCGGTAGCGTTCATGCGGGGCTCCGGTTGCGCGGCGGCGGAAGAGGGACCGAGGCGGACTGTGTGCGCGGCGCGGCGGAGCGCGTGGCAACCGGCGCGAGCCGCACGTGCGCGGTGGCGTATGCCGGGCGCATGGCCGGCGGCGGCCTCATGGGCCTCATGGTCCTGTGGGATTCGTCTTATGTTGCCACGATCGCGCGGCGTGGCACGCCTGGATGCCCCGCGGCTGTGAGTCGCATCGAGCTGTGAAGGTGCGACACATCGCGCAATGCACGACAGCCCGCGGCCCGATTGCATAACATGGTTTTATGGTGATCGATGCGGCGCGTTAGCCGCATTCTGGCGAGGAGGATGGCGATGCGGGCAATGCTGTTCGACGGCGAGAGTCCGCGGCTGCGTGAAGCCGATTTACCCGACCCGGCGCCGGGCGCCGGCGAACTGCTGATCGACGTCCGGGCGTGCGGCGTGTGCCGCACCGACCTGCATGTCGTGGACGGCGATCTCGATCACCCGAAAAAGCCTGTCATTCCCGGCCATGAGATCGTCGGCACGGTCGCGGCGCTGGGGGGCGGCGTGACGGGTTTCGCGCTGGGCGACCGCGTGGGTGTGCCGTGGCTCGGCCATACCTGCGGCCATTGCCGCTTCTGCGCCGACGGGCGCGAGAACCTCTGCGATGCGCCCGGCTTTACGGGCTACACGATCGACGGCGGCTACGCCACACGCACCGTCGCCGATGCCCGCTACTGCTTCCATCTGCCGCGCCAGTACAGCGACGTCGAAGCCGCGCCGCTGCTCTGCGCCGGACTCATCGGCTATCGCTCGCTCGCGATGGCGGGCGATGGGCGGCGCATCGGCATTTACGGATTCGGCGCGGCGGCGCATATCGTCGCGCAGGTCGCGCGCCACCAGGGGCGCACGGTCTACGCATTCACGCGTCCCGGCGATACCGCAGCGCAGCAGTTCGCGCGGCGCCTTGGCGCGACCTGGGCCGGCGGCAGCGATGAGCGCGCGCCCGAGGAACTCGACGCGGCGCTGCTGTTCGCGCCGGTCGGCGCGCTCGTACCCGCCGCGCTGCGGGCGCTGACGAAGGGTGGCACGGTCGTGTGCGGCGGCATCCACATGAGCGACATTCCCTCGTTTCCTTACGCATGGCTGTGGGAGGAGCGGCGCATTGTCTCGGTGGCGAATCTCACGCGCGAGGACGGCGCGACCTTCATGGCGATCGCCGCGCGCCACAAGCTCGAAATCGAGACCACGCCGTACCCACTCGCGCGCGCGAACGACGCGTTGGCCGATTTGCGCGAGGGACGGCTCACGGGCGCGGCAGTGTTGACGATGCGGTGAGAGTGGCTCCAGCCAGGTGGACGACGATGCTGACGGAATGGAGGCAACGAGTCGCACTGGCTACGGCGAGCATCCGTACCCAAATGCGGTACAACGAGCTTTAGATAGCGCGCGCCGGGAGCCGGCGCGCATTTTGGGCAAGACCCGGGAGGTCAACGATGTACAAGCAGATTCTGGTAGCGGTCGATGGCAGCCGCAGCGGTCGGCGCGCGCTCGACGAGGCCGTGAAGATCGCAAAGGCGACCGGAGGCGCCGTTCAGGCGCTGTGTGTCGTGCGGCATCCGGCGCGGCTCGTGGACGTGAGTTCCGGTTTCGCTGAGGAACAGGTGCGCCATTCGGCGGAGAACGACGCCGCAACAGCGGCGCTCGAAGAAGCAAAACTGGTGTTCGCGCAGGCCCAGGTGCCGGGCACCACGCGCGCAGCAGACGCGAGTGGCGAGGAAATCGCCGCCGTGATCTCGCGTATCGCCGCCGAGGAAGACGCCGACCTCGTGGTGATGGGCACGCGTGGCTTGTCGGGCGTGAAGCGCCTGTTGCTCGGCAGCGTGGCCGAATCGTTCCTGCGTATGGCGGACCGGCCGGTCATGCTGGTGCGCGACGAAGAGGCGCCGGTCGCCTGAGCGGGGCGTCCGGTTCCACCGGCCGGTTAGCCGCGAGGGCGCGATCGGCCGGGCAGCCGTTCCGCGGGTTCTTCGGCCGTCGTAACGATCCGTCGCGAAATACCCGTCATAGCAAGCCTGGTTTTGAATCGCTGCGCATCAACTATCTCGATTTGTGACGTTTATCAAGCGACAAAACGCCCATTCGCTACGCGGGAGCCCGTCTTCCTGCCTATGATGTTGGCTTGAGCCGCGTGTCGCGAACACCCGGCACCCCGAAGCATCCCGTCTCTCATCGTCGCGCGTGAAGCGCTTTCATTTCGCTCGCCGCAGACCGCGTCCCATCGCGATCAATCCTGTCACTTTGGCAGCAAACGCACCGGCGGCACCGGGCGAAAGCTACATACGGAGGAGATTGACCATGGCTACCGCTTCCCATCCCCCATTCGACGCCTCGCTTGGCAACGCCTTGGGCGCCTCATTCGACACGTATCGCGCCAACACATCGGCCGCGCTGCGCTTGCTCGTCGGGCAGCAGCAATGGCGCGAGCAGCTATTGAAGCTGGAGCAGCGCCGCATCGAGCGCGACCGCGAGGCGGTCGAAGGCCTGCTCGAGTCGCTGCGCACCGCGCGCGACTGGACCGATTTTGCGGTCGCCACGCAATCGGTCTGGCGCGACTATCTCGGCGCGAGCACCACGCTCTGGCAAGAGGGCGTCGCGGCAGCGGTGCAGGGCGCGAGCACGTGGTCCGACAGTGCGCGCGACTTCACGCAGCAGTGGCAAGAGGCCTGCGCGGGCGCGCAAGCCGGCGCGTCCAAGGTGCCCGGCGCGCTGCCGATGCGCGAGTGGATGAACGCTTTCGAGCGCGCGATGACCAGCGCCGCCAATGGCGCCGCGCATCCGGGCAAGGCGGCGGGTGCGGGGCGCGCACAGGGCGCGAGCGCGGGCGGAGGCCAGCATGGCCACTAAGCGCGTTGCCTTCGTCACGGGCGGCATGGGCGGACTCGGCGAGGCGATCAGCCGGCGCTTGCACGACGCGGGCATGACCGTCGCAGTTTCGTGCTCGGCGGCGAGCACGCGGGCCGATGCGTGGCTTGCCGCTGAACGCGCGGCGGGCCGCGATTTCGGCTGTCATCAAATGGACGTCGCCGATTGCGAAGCCTGCGAGCGCGCGGCGCAGCGAGCGCTCGACGATCTCGGCCAGGTGGACGTGCTTATCAACAATGCGGGCATCACGTGCGACCGCAGCTTCGTCAAGATGTCGAAATCCGACTGGGACTCCGTGCTGCGCACCGATCTCGACGCGCTCTTCAACGTGACGAAGCCCTTCTTGCCCGGCATGCTCGAGCGCGGCTTCGGGCGCATCATCAATATCGGCTCGGTCAACGGCTCGCGCGGCGCTTTTGGCCAGACCAACTATTCGGCGGCGAAAGCGGGCATGCATGGCTTCACAAAGGCGCTCGCACTGGAAGTGGCGAAAAAAGGCGTCACGGTGAACACCGTGTCGCCGGGCTACCTCGCCACGCAAATGGTCGAAGCCGTGCCGAAGGACGTGCTGGACGCGCGCATCCTGCCGCAAATTCCGGTAGGCCGCCTCGGCCAGCCGAACGAGGTCGCGGCGCTGGTGGCGTTCCTCTGTTCGGACGACGCGGCGTTCATCACTGGCGCCGATATCGCGATCAACGGCGGCATGCACATGCAATGACGTGCGGCGCGGCGACGCAATAATTTCGCGCTCGGCAAAAAAGGGTCTTGCAAACGCGCGAGGCGCCTTCATGTTGGAACGGTGAGCGGCAGCGACCGCGCCGCGCGAACGGCGCGATGCGTTGCCGGTGATTCTCCGTCGTTGACCGCAGGGGCGTGATGCAGTTGCATTAGTTGACGGTGAATTCAGGAGTCCGATGTAACGTTGATCGTTGCATGGACAAGAAAAACGTTCAGCCCATGGAGGCATCAATGAGCAATATCTCGCGTTACGATCCGTTTTCGATGGAAAGTGTGCCCGATCTGTTTCACGGGCTGTTCCGGCCGTTGCGTGCCACGAGTAGCGTGAATGGGCAGGCGGCCAGCATCCGGATCGACGTGACGGAAGACGAGGCTGCCTTCACGGTGAAGGCCGAAATGCCCGGCGTCGATCGGAAGGACATTGACGTGAAAATCGATGGCAATCTCGTTTCGATCGCGGCGAAGGTCGAGCGTGGCGGCGAACTGAAGGAAGGCGAGCGCGTCGTGCGTCGCGAGCGGTATGCGGGGAGCGTGAGCCGGGCGTTTACGCTCGCCGCGGAAATCGACGACGAAAAGGCGAGCGCGCAATACAAGGACGGTGTGTTGACGCTAGCGCTGCCGAAGCGAGCCGCGTCCGCCAGTAAGCGCATCGAAATCAACTAAGGCTGAAGTGGCGTTGAGCGGGCGGCGCGCAGACTGCATATCGTGCAGCTGCGCGCCGCTTTTTTTGGGGCAGGACGTTGTCGAATCATCGACAAGTAACACAGCGAAACACGACTGTAGCGAAACTGTACGATTGACTCGCTATGCTGGGGAGACTCAAGCCCACGGCCCTTCGGTCGAATGCTTTTCGGGCATGTGGCTGGAATCGGCGCTCGAACGCTGACTCCGGCCAACAACTGGAGAGACTCGATGCTCAGCCACCACGAACTAGCGACATTGCTGCTGATCCGTGATACCGACGCGCCGATTCAGACGCTCGATTCCGATTTCCTGGCGCTGCAGCGCTACCGTCTCGTCGAAATGGACGAAGCGGGCGGCGACCCCACGCTGCGCCTTACGACCCGCGGTCGCGAACTGCTGCGGCGTCTCACGCATGAAGAGGGCGGCGAGCGCAGTATTTGAGCAGCCGCCGCGCCCCGGTGTTGTACGGCATAGGCGTGTCAAGAGCCTTTCATTGAGCGCTACGCCCGTTACATTCGTGTAATACGCCGCGGAACACTCTGCGATACAGTGCTGGCTTTTGGTTCCAACCCACGCTGTTTTCACACGCAAGAGCCGATTCATGAACGCCGTTATCAAGCCCGCTGTCCGCCTGTTTGCCCTGATTTCCTGCGCCGCGCTTTTCGCGCCGCTCGCTGCTGTCGCCGCACCGTATCACCACGAGGTGTGCCACGTCGAACACGTTCACCATCACGCTGAGCGCGTTTGCCATCACGTGCACTGATATTGCGCCGACTGCGAAACTGACTGCAGGGAAAAACGCCGCACTTCTGTGCGGCGTTTCTTTTTATATTCTGTAATCAGGATAACGAAATAAAAATCGGATATTTATGCTGCGACATACCGTAATTAATTGAAAGAGCAGGGTCACACAAAAAATATCACGGCGCGGTATGCTCCGCGTTTCGTTGCATACATTTTGCTTGCAGCGAGTCTCGCCATCCAAACCGCAACGCGTCAACGCACGCAATGAAAAACATCACGTCGCTAGCCGCATCCGGTGTTGCCGCCAGCGCGCTCGCTATGGCTTCTGGGTCGGTTTGCGCGCAGGAATTTGCACTCTACAGCGGACCGCTAAAAAGCGGCGCCGATCATACCTATTCGTGGCAAATGGATTACACGGAGGGTTTCGGCCAGTACTTTGCTGGCAGCATTGCGTGGTTGAACGAAGGCCATATTCCGAATCATCACCGCGACGGCCAGTCCATCCAGGCGTGGGCGCGCCTGCCGCTCGCGCAGCGTCGCCTGGTGTTCGCAGTAGGCGTCGGGCCGTATCGCTATTTCGACACCGAAGCCGCGTCCCAGGGCCAAGGCTGGTCCGACACGCACGGTTGGGGCGTGCTCTATAGCGCGCGCGCTACGTGGTACGCCGCGAATCGCTGGACTGCGAACCTGCAGCTCAATCGCGTGCAGGTGTCGCGCGGTCCATCGACGACATCGCTCATGCTGGGCGTCGGTTACCAGCTCGACGCGCCCGACGCACCAGGCCCGCGCGATTTCGCGTTGCCGCGCATGCAGAAAGTGACGAACAACGAGATCACGCTGATGGCGGGCGAGACGATCCTCAATAGCCTCGAATCGCAGACATCGGCGGCCGAGGCGATCGAGTACCGGCGCGGCATCAACTCCTTTCTCGACGCTACGGTGGGTTATCTGCACGAGGGCAATGGCATCTCGGCGCGGCGTGATGGCGGGACGGCGCAACTCTGGCTCACACGCGCGTTTTTCGACGAGCGTCTCACGCTAGGGTTCGGCGCAGGCCTCTACGCTGCGATTCACCACGGCGAGCATCCCGACGAGCGCGATACCGGCGACGGTATTCTCTCCGGGCTCATTTCCGTCTCGGCTTCATATCGGTTGACGCAGCACTGGGCCGCGCGCGTGACGTGGAATCGCGTGGTCACGCGCTATAGCCGCGATACGGACGTGATCCTGGGTGGTATCGGCTATCGGTTCTGAGCAGTGGTGATGTAGCCAGCGCGAGCATGCCATGCTTTGGCATGGACTTGCCCGCGCGCTCGTCGCGGCGCTAACCACCCGGAGGCGGACGTCCGCCACCGCCAGGCCCGCCACCGCCGCCGCCGCCGCCAGGCCCACCACCGCCTCCGCCACCACCCTGCGGTCGATTATCCCCGCCACCTGACGGTCGCCCGCCACCTTGTCCCTGGGGCCGTCCGCCGCCCTGGCCAGGTGGCCGGGCGTTCCCTTGTCCCGGCGGCCGCGCGTGATTATTGCCGGGGCCGACGCCGGGCGGCCGGTTTCCGTGTCCAGCGTTATTGGTGGGCGGACGATGGCCGCCACCATAGCCAGGCGGCCGATTCCCGCCACCGTGTCCCGGCGGCCGAGCGCCGCTGGGCGGACGCGGCCGCACGGGCGGCACGGGCCGCGGCCCCGGATGGTGCGCCCACCGCGATTGATTGGAGTACCACGGGCGGTCGCGGTAGTGAAGGCCCCAGTAGGTACCGAGCGAGAACGGCACGATGGGCAGACCGATTTGCGGTCCATAGCTCATCACCGGCACGCGCTGTCCTTGCCATGGATAGCTGATAAAGGTGCCGTAGACCCAGCCTCGCAGGCCAGGAAAACCGATGTCGCACCAGCTAAAACCAGCGACGCAGCCCCACACCGTCACGGCCACGCCCCCCGGTATCTGGGCGACGACAGGAAAGTCGGCTGCGGGTCCTGCGTAGATATTGACGGTCTGATTCGTGAATGCCTGCGACTGGGCGCGCGCGGGCGGCGAAGCCACGAATATGCCGGCTAGCGCGGCGAGCACGACACCGACAAACTGCTTGCGCATTGCTGCCTCCCGCTGGGTGGCGTCACCCGGACATTTATTGAGATAGCAACGTTTACCGTAGCAGATAAGACTTTTCGGGCAGTTTAGAGCGTGTTACGGCTTATTTCGTGCGGGCACACAATCACGGGTCAGGCACGGCGTTCAGTGTTGCGTTCAGCGTGCGCTCGGCGCGCGTTTGGCGAATTGCCGGCGGGGCACACGCATTGTGCCGCGCTGTGCAAAAATCGCGGCCTCGGATCGCATTCAAGAAAACAAGCGGCCGATTCCGTATTAGCAGACGAGGAGCAGACCACCGTGATTCAGCGTATATCCCAGTTCTTTACCGGCGTAGTGCATCGGATCTTGCCGGACCCGCTCATCTTCGCCATTCTTCTCACCGTCGTGACCTTCGTGCTGGCGTTCTCGCTTACGCCGCAGTCGCCCGAAGCGCTCGTCTTGATGTGGGGTTCGGGCTTCTGGAACCTGCTCGCGTTCGCGATGCAGATGGTCCTGATTCTCGTGACCGGCCACGCGCTCGCCAGCTCCGGCCCGGTCAAGCGCATGCTGGTCGCGTTGGCGGGTTGCGCGCGCACGCCGGGGCAGGCCGTGATGCTGGTTGCGTTCGTCGGCGCAATTGCCTGCGCGATCAACTGGGGCTTCGGCCTCGTGCTCGGCGCGATGTTCTCGCGCGAAGTGGCGCGCCGCGTGCGCGGCACGGACTACCGGCTGCTCGTCGCCGCCGCGTACATGGGCTTTCTCACGTGGCACGGCGGCCTTTCCGGTTCGGTGCCCCTCGTGGCGGCCACGAAGGGTAACCCGATGGAAAAGGCCGTCGGCCTGATCCCGGTCTCGCAAACCATCTTCACCGGCTATAACGCGTTCATCACGCTCGGCCTGATCGTGCTGCTGCCAATTCTCGTGCGCCTCATGATGCCGAAGCCCGAAGACGTCGTTTCGGTTGACCCCGCGCTGCTCGAAGATCCGCCGAGTGTCGAGCGCAAGCTCGGCCCGGATGCGACCTTCGCCGAGCGCATCGAGGAAAGCCGCGCGCTTTCGCTGCTGGTGGCGGCTTTGTGTTTTGTGTTCATCGGTATCCGCTTTCACACGAAGGGCTTTGCGCTCGACATCGATACCGTGAATCTCGTGTTCCTCGCGGCGGGCCTCGTGCTGCATAAAACGCCGATGGCCTACGCGCGTGCCGTGGCCGGCGCCGCGAAGGGGGCCTCGGGCATCATGATCCAGTTTCCGTTCTACGCGGGCATTCAGGCGCTCATGGACCACTCGGGTCTCGCGGGTGTCATCACGAAGTGGTTCGTCGATATCGCGAACGTGCACACGTTTCCGCTGCTCGTGTTTCTCAGCTCGGCGGTGATCAACTTCGCGGTGCCTTCGGGCGGTGGCCACTGGGTCGTGCAGGGGCCGTTCGTGATGCCGGCGGCGCAGGCACTCGGCGCGGACCTCGGCAAGTCGGCGATGGCGATCGCCTACGGCGAGGCGTGGACCAACATGGCTCAGCCGTTCTGGGCGCTGCCCGCGCTCGCGATCGCAGGCCTTGGCGTGCGCGACATCATGGGCTACTGCGTGACTACGCTGCTGTTCTCGGGCGTGGTGTTCGTCGCGGGCATGTATCTCTTTTGAGCGTGAGGCGGGCGGCGCCTGCGCGCCGCCCGCTCATTCGTGCTTCGCATGCTTCGCCAGATACTCGCGCAGCACGATCGCATGATTGCGCTGCGTGTCGTGCGAGCCATAGAGCAGGGTGATGTGCCCCTTCGCGGCCGCTTCGGCGAGCGGCTGCCAGGCGTGCGGATTGGTGTTCAGCTCGGCTAGATAGCGCTTCTTGAATTCGTCCCACTGCTCCGGGTCCTTGTGGAACCATTGACGCAGTTCGGTGCTCGGCGCCACCTCCTTCGCCCATTCCACGTTCGCGAGTTTTTCCTTGCTCAGGCCGCGCGGCCACAGCCGGTCCACCAGAAAGCAGTGGCGGCCGCCCTCGGGCAACGGTTCGTAGACTCGCTGGATATCGATTGCCGGTTTTGTCATCGTCGGCTCCCTGGTTGCGGATGGTGCGTGGCACCGCCCGGGCGCCAGCAGCGCCTGCACGCGCTCCTGCAGCGCGGGCACGACATCGTGGTCGAACCACGGGTGGCGCTTGAACCATACCTGGTTACGCGGCGACGGATGCGGGAGCGGCACGAAATTGGGTGCATAGTCGCGCCAGGCCGCCACGGTTTCGGTGAGCGAGCCGCGGCGCTCGCTGCCCAGAAAATAGCGCTGGGCATACTGGCCGACGAGCAGCGTCAGTCGCACGCCGCGCAGCTGCTTGACGAGCCGCGCGTGCCATAGCGGGGCGCATTCCGGGCGCGGCGGGTTATCTCCGCCGGCGCCGCGGCCGGGGTAACAAAAGCCCATCGGCACGAGCGCGACCTGGGCGGCGTCGTAAAACGTTTCGCTGTCGATGCCAAGCCACGCGCGCAGCCGTTTGCCGCTCGCGTCGTCCCACGGCACCCCCGAGGCATGGACCTTCGCGCCCGGCGCCTGGCCGACGATCAGCAGACTTGCCGTTTCACTCGCCTGAAGCACAGGGCGCGGACCGAGCGGCAACGCGTCGGCGCAGACGTGACAGGCGCGGATTTCGGCAAGTAGGGCAGGTAGCGGGCCCGATAGCGAAAGCGGCCCGTGAAGCGGATGGGCATTCGACACGGCAAGGCTGGAAAGCGTGACAGGAGAACCAGTCTACCAAACGCCCCCGTGACGCGCGGCTGCGCCCGGCACGATTCGAGCCCGCGCAAGCGCGCGTGGTGCCGCGTGATGCTCATTGCGCGCTGCGTCATTCTCGTGCGGCCATTTGCGCTTTTCCTGTACTCTCGACCGTGGTCGATCTGGAACGGAGCCGCAATGCCCGCCGAAGCCGAGACGTCAACCCGCACGACCCGCACCGAGCCCTTGCTCGTCGATCTCGCGCTGCAAGGGGGCGGTTCCCATGGCGCCTACACATGGGGCGTGCTAGACCGGCTGCTCGAAGAGCCGTGGCTGCAGATCGAAGGTATTTCGGGCACTTCGGCGGGCGCAATGAACGCCGCGGTGCTCGCGAGCGGCCATGCGCTCGGCGGCGCTGCCGGCGCGCGCGAGGCGCTCGAGCGCTTCTGGCACCGCGTGTCCGACGCCGCGCGCTTCAGCCCGTTCCGGCGCGGCCCCGTCGACATCCTGCTCGGCCGCTGGACGCTCGACCATTCGCCCTTGTACGTCGCGCTCGACATGATGGCGCGCGTCGTCTCCCCGTACGATCTGAATCCGGGGCGCGTGAACCCTTTGGGCACGATCCTCGCTGACACCATCGACTTTGAGGCATTGCGCCACTCGCGCATCAAGCTCTTCGTCACGGCCACGCGCGTTTCCAACGGCCAGGCACGCGTGTTCCGCAATGCCGACATCACGTCCGACTCGCTGCTTGCCTCGGCTTGCCTGCCCACGCTCTTCCAGGCCGTCGAGATCGACGGCGATGCTTACTGGGACGGCGGCTACGCCGGCAATCCCACCATTACGCCGCTGATTCGCGAGACCGATTCGATCGACACGATCCTCGTGCAGGTGAATCCCGTGGAGCGCGCGGGCACGCCGCGCTCGGCGCGCGACATCATCAACCGCGTGACTGAGATCGCGTTCAACTCGCCGCTAATCAAGGAGCTGCGCATGATGGCGCTGCTGCACAAAGTCGCCGACGCGGGCAGCGAGGAGGGCCGCCGCTGGGCGGGTATGCGCCTGCATCGCGTGCATAGCGCGAAGCTCGTCACGCTGGGCTCGTCGTCGAAGCTCAACGCCGAGTGGTCGTTCATCACGATGCTGCGCGACGAAGGCCGCCGCGCCGCCGATGAATTCCTCGCGCAGCACGGCGCGCAGCTTGGCGTGGCGTCGACGTTCGATTTCGAGGCGCTGCTCGAAGGGGTACTGCAATGAGTGCGGGCACGCTTGTTATCGGCCTCGGGGGCATGCTCGCGAGTCTCGCGCTATTGATCTGGCTCGCGTATCGCGGCTGGAGCGTGCTGCTGCTCGCGCCGCTGTGCGCCATGCTGGCCGCGCTCATTTCCGGCGAGCCAGTGCTCGCGCATTGGACGCAAACATTCATGTCTAGCACGGGCCGCTTTCTCGCCCAGTTCTTTCCGCTCTTCCTGCTCGGCTCGCTGTTCGGCAAGCTGATGGAGGACAGCGGCTCGGTGGACGCCGTGGCGCGCCTCATGATCGACAAACTCGGCACGCGTCACGCGCTCGTGGCCGTGGTGCTGGGCGGCGCGCTCGTCACCTATGGCGGCGTGAGCCTCTTCGTCGCGTTCTTCGTGCTCGCGCCCATGGCGCAGTCGCTCTTTCGCTCCGCCAATATCCCGCGCCGCCTGATGCCCGCGGCGATCATGCTCGGCACGGCGACCTTCACGATGTCGGCGCTGCCCGGCACGCCCGCGCTGCAAAACGCCATTCCCATGCCGTTTTTCGGTACGACGCCGTTCGCCGCGCCGGGACTCGGCGTGATCGCGAGCCTCGTGATGGCGGGCTTCGGGCTCTGGTGGCTCGGGCGCGCGGCGGCGGCGGCGCGGCGCAACGGCGAGGGCTTCGTCGAGCCCGACAACGGCGGCGCCGATGACGAAGATCGGGGCAAGTCCTCGCTCGTGCGCGAGCGTGCGAGCCTCGCGCAAGCCTTCGACCCCGCCGAGATCGGCAATGGCGCAGCGGCATCGGACCATGCCGGGCCGCCGTCGCCCTTCGCCGCGCTCGCGCCGCTGGTGGTCGTCGTGGCGATGAACTTCGTGATGAATGTCGTGGTATTCCCGCGCATCGACGCTTCCTACCTGGCCGAACCGCGCTGGGGTTCGACCACGCTTTCGGCGGTGGCGGGGGTATGGGGGGTTTCGGTTGCGCTCGCGCTCGGCATCATCGTGCTGGTGGCGTTGAATCGCGCTCGGCTCGGCGCGCTGCGCGAAAGCGTCGATGCGGGCGCCAACGCTTCGGTACTGCCGGTGCTGAGCGTGGGCAGCCTCGTGGGCTACGGCGCGGTGATTGCCGCGTTGCCCGCGTTCGAGGCCGTGCGCGACTGGGTGCTCGGCATCGGTGGAGGGCCGCTCGTTTCGCTCGCCGTGGCCACGAACCTGCTCGCCGGGCTCACGGGCTCGGCCTCGGGCGGGTTGACCATCGCACTTGACGCGCTCGGTGGCACCTATATGCAACTCGCCGCGCAGCACGGTATCAATCCCGATTTGCTGCACCGCGTGGCGGTGATGTCGTCGGGCACGCTCGACAGCCTGCCGCACAACGGCGCCGTGGTTACGCTGCTGGCCGTCTGCGGTTCGACGCATCGCGAAAGCTATCGCGACCTCGTGGTGGTGAGCATCGTCGGCGCGCTGATCGCGCTCGGCGTGGTGATCGTGCTCGGGTCGCTGTTCGGCAGTTTCTGAACGTTGTTCCTGCGCGAGACACGTCGCGGGGCACCGATCCGCCAACGCGCGTAGACTCTCGCGAAGCAACGGCCTTTCGCAAGGAGGCTTCATGAAATTGCTTGCAGTCCACCCGAGCGGACTGATGTACACGCGCGTGTTCCTGCGGCTCGAGCCGCTGGGTCTCGAATCCGTGGCCGGCACGGCGCGCGACGCGGGCCACGACGTGCGGCTTCTCGATCTGCAGGTCGAGACGCACCGTGACCTCATGCGCATGGTGCGCAACTGGCAGCCCGAGGCGCTCTGCTTTTCGGGCAACTATCTGGCCAACATTCCCGAGATCATCGATCTTTCGAAGGCCGTTAAGGCCGCGCTGCCTTCGTGCTTCGTGTTCGTGGGCGGCCACAGCGTGTCGTTCACCGCGCCCGATCTGCTGCGCCATGCCGAAGGCGCGATCGACTGCGTGCTGCGCGGCGAGGGCGAAGCTTCGGTGAACGAACTGCTCGAAGCGGTGTCGCGCGGCACGGATCTGCTCGCCGTGCCCGGCGTCTTGACGAGCCATGGGTCGGGGCCGCCGCCACGTTTCGTCGAGAATCTCGATCCTGTGCGGCCCGCGCGCGACCTGCTGCGCCATCGCCGCAAGTACTTCATCGGCACGCTCGATCCTTGCGCCTCCATCGAATTCGCGCGCGGCTGCCCGTGGGACTGCACGTTCTGCAGCGCATGGACGTTCTACGGACGCAGCTATCGCACGCGCAGCCCCGAAGTCGTCGTGGACGAACTGGCCGCGCTGCGCGAACCCGGCGTGTTCATCGTCGACGATGTGGCGTTCGTGCACGCTGAACACGGCATGGCGATCGGCGAGGCGATCAAGCGGCGCGGCATCGACAAGCGCTACTACCTGGAAACGCGTGGAGACGTGCTTCTGCGCAACAAGGACGTCTTCCGCCTGTGGGAGTCCATTGGGCTGAAGTACATGTTCCTCGGTCTGGAGGCGATCGACGAGGAGGGACTCAAGGCGTTTCGCAAACGGATCAGCCTCGACCGGAACTTCGAGGCGCTCGAGTTCGCGCGTTCGTTGGGGATTACCGTTGCGATCAACCTGATTGCCGATCCGGACTGGGACCGCGAACGCTTCGAGACGATCCGCAAGTGGTGCCTGGAGATTCCCGAGATCGTCAATATCAGCGTGAATACGCCGTATCCGGGCACGGAGAACTGGCAGCGCGAGGCGCGGCGCCTCATGAGCCTCGACTACCGGCTCTACGACATCCAGCACGCCGTCGTGCCGACGAAGCTCCCGCTGCCCGAGTTCTACGCGGAACTCGTGAAAACGCAGCAGGTGCTCAATCGCAAGCACATGGGCTGGACGGCGCTGCGCGGGGCCGCCGGGCAGGCCACGCATTTGCTGTTGCGCGGCCAGACCAATTTCGTGCGCATGCTGTGGCGCTTCAACTCGGTGTTCGATCCGCGCCTCCAGATGGCCGATCATGCGCGCGAAGTCCGCTACGAGATGACGCCGCCGCCGGGCGTGAACGGCGCGGCGCAGGTCGATATGAAGACCGTCTACATTCATGGCCCCGCTGGCCGCAAGGGCCGTAAGATCGACGACGCCACGGAGAAGTTCGTCGACGAGACGCGCATGGGGCTCGGGTGAGCGGCTGGTTCGTGCAACGCGCTACGCCGGCTCGCTGTAGGCGACGAGACTCCACGTCGCATCTGTACGGTGTACGCGCATGCCAAACAACGCGTCCAGTCCCGGGATTGAACGAGGATTGTTTATGGCGAGCCGCGGCATGGTTTCCCCCTTGCTGATGTGCCGTGTTGCTTGCGGACCGAAAGATACCCATTGTTTCGCACACCAGACACCATCCTGCGGGCATACATCTCCCGTGTACGCCATAGTGCCTAACGGCGCACGCTCATCTTTCGAACGCTTGACAGGCGCAAGGGGAAGGCCGTTCGCTGGCTCAAGGTTCTTCTCGCGGGCAAGACGCTGGATGAGTTGCTCAGATGGCTTCTGCGGCGGCGTGGCCGCATCCTGTTTCTTTTGCCACTGAAACGTGCCGTCCCACGGCGGCAGCTTTGCGGGCGGCAGCGGGACAATCTGGTCGATGTCCGGCACCTTGGGATTCAGACCGTCGTTGTCGTCGATGAATTTGGCGATTAGCTTATAACGACGCGAACGCTCAGGATCGCGAGAAAGGCCCAGGTAGTACAACACATCGGACGGTTTGGTGTCGAATCCGTTCCCCAAAAATCTGGCCGATTGCTCATTGCCCGTTCGCACTCCCTTTTGAAACGCTTCGACAGCTTCAGCATAGAGTTTGGCGTCCATCAAATCTATGCCGAGATAACTGGCGGCTTTGCCGTATCCCTGATTGGTAGCGCACTCCATCATCTGCCGCGAAATTTCCGGGGCGCGATCTTTCGGCGAGAGCAAATCCCCGACGTAGTACTGCGCATCCGGGCTTCCAAGGTCTGCAGCCTTGCGGAAATATACCCGCGCCTTGTTCTCGTCCTTTTTCACCCCATAACCGAGTTCAAGGTAGTGCCCCATATCGTAGTAGCCGCCAGGGATGCCGGCAGCGATCAACTGTTCCACCAGATCGATCGTCTCGTTCGGCGCATCGGGCGACTGTGCGAATCCCTCGGACACAAGCAATTGCAGGTTATGGTTAGCCTTGTAGTGTCCGGAGGCAGCCGCAACCCGGTAATAGCGCGCCGCGGCATTGTAGTCCTTGGGGCCGTCCTGCTTCTCAAGGAAAAGGGCATATTTGAACAGCGTATCGGCCTGTGGATCGAGCGTCGGAAGATGGTCCGCTTCGCGGGTGCAGGTAAAGGCCAGTTTGGCGCGCACTGCGCTCAGGTCGGCTTGCGTGGGCATTGAATTATCCTTGTTCGAACAGGCGCAGAGGAGGAACGCAGCACAGATCGCGATGGAAGTGTTTCGGTACATCGTTTAATCGATCCTCAGACGGTGATCGGAGGTCCAAATGAAGCCGATCAGTGAGGCAATTGGTGTCTCTCCGATTTTCTGCTTTCGTGCATTCCGCTTGATGATGTCCTCCCACGCATCGAATGCCGCTTTCGGCACATCCGAGGCGCCATCTTGCAAGCCACCCGTATGTATATTCCACAACCGCTTGCGCAGCGGCCGCGTCACGTCCATCCGCTCATGACAGATATTCAGTTCGCTATCGACCTCCATGCTGCGCCGGTTGACGTTGGCAGAACCGTGCGTGAGGAACACATCATCCACAATCATGATCTTGTTGTGGACATAGACGGGCATCCAGTTTCCCGGCGGTGAATCAGGCGCAACTAGCGAGCACACGTGAACCTTCAGGCCTGGGATAGGCTGCGGTAACACGACGTTCTTCGTGTTCTCGTCGATCTGCTGTTCTAGCGCTGCCGCCCTGGCCCGCGCATTGTCCAAAGCCTGTTGCGCTACGACTCGTTCCTGCGCTCCATTGGCGTTGCGCATCTGCGTATTCGTTGCCGTTACCTGCTTCTGCGCGTCGGACAGCTCACTGCTGAGTGTATCGGCGCGTTCCGCACGCGCGACCGCTGGCATCGTATCCGCGCGTCCCAGACTGTTCAGCATGTCATAGGTCGTGCCCGCGCCCAGACCCATACCGTCCTTGCTTGCATTGGTTACGACGAAAAGATGGATGGAGCCATGTTTCGCGGGATCACGCCCCCACTCAACCTGGGTCTTCGCCGCACTTTTAATCTTTTCCGCAAGCTCTGGCCAGCGAAAGTACTGGTTCTCGATGTAGATAAATTGCGTCGCGTTGTTGACCGCCTGGAGGTACATTGCCCTGATGTCGCGCACGCCCTCCTGCGACTGTGTGGGGTTGATCTGCGCCATGACGCGCGTGCCAATATTGTCACGCGGTTTGAGCTTGTCTCGCAGCGCATCACGCCTCGCGCGCAAATCCTCCTTTGTGTCGCGCTCCCATGCACGGCAAAAGTTATCGTTCAGGCTCGCGAGGATCGGCCCCGCCACAATGGCCGACATGTCCTGTCGTGGCGTCTCGCCATTACGTCCGAGATTCGGCGCCTTCTTCACGTAGCTATGCGCGTCCGTGTCCCAATAGGCATCCAGCGTGTTATGTCCCATCACGAAGCCGACCGCGTGTTCGGGAGTCTCATAGTCGATCAGCACCATTTTCTGATGGTGAGAAGGTTCCGCTCCGTACGCCGCGATGGTCGGGAGCGTTGGGCCGATACAGGCATCCCGCATAAGCTTTTCGCGAAACATGATCTCCTCGCGGTCGTGCCGCGAGAAGTCTCGAGTAACCAACTCGATGCCGATATCCTTCAGTGACTGCGTACCGAGCAAAGGCCAACGTTTGGCCTTGAGTTGCGGGTACATCTCCGAGCCGGCAGTCGCGGCAGTGGGCGGCGGCATGCCACGTGGCCGTGTTGCACAGTAGTACCAGTTCCGGTCATAGGCGCGCTGCTGCGCGTCCTCGTTCTGCGTCATGTACCGCATCGTGTCGTATTCGGGCATTTCCTGTTCGCTGATCTGTGCTGCCCAAGCCCTGTCCAGCCAGCACAGGATGCGAACCTTGACGCCCGCTTTGGCCTTCTTGATCAGCAGGTCGCCAATGCGCAGCGACGTGCCGCCGTCGCGTTTGAAATACATCGACGGCTGAAAACCCCAGCAGACGTAATCAACGGTACAGGTCGCGTTGTCGATGGCGTCGTAGAGCGCGCCAAACGCTTCCTCGCCGTTCACCAACGGCGTGTATGTTGCACCCGCCGGGTTGTATTCTGTGCGCTGCAGGAACCAGGGAAGCGTGATTGTTGCCGAACGAGTTTGGCTAAGCGCGATGGGTACAACGATGGGTGACGGGGTGGCCATTTATGTTCCTTTCTATACGGCTTGCAGCAGGTCGGTCCAGTCTTCATAGCGCTTCGAGGGACTCCGCTTCAATAGTCTCCAGTCCGAAAATCGCGACTAATTGACGGGAAGCAATGAGGCAGGGAGACAAATGCGCCCGCGCAGTCGTCCGGCCGGGATTGGACGTTCACGCGCAGCAGGTTCACAATCCACCGGTTGCATCAAGACGAAAAAGATATGGAATTCCGGCAACTACGCTACTTTCTCGCCGTCGCGGAGTATCTGCATTTCAGCGAGGCGGCAGCCTTTCTCGGCATTGCGCAGCCGCCGCTCAGCCAGCAGATCCTCAAGCTCGAAAAGGAAATCGGCACGCGGCTCTTCATCCGCCACTCGCGGCGCGTGGAGTTGACGGAAGCCGGGCGGCTCTTTCGCGAGCGCGCGCAACGCATCATCGACGACGCGGATCTGGCGCTCGCGGAGGCGCAAAACGCGGGGCGTGGCGAGACCGGGAGGCTCGTGCTCGGTTTCGCGGGTTCCACGGTGTTTCATCCGCTCGTCGCGACCGTGCTGCAGCGCTTTCGCAGCGCGTATCCCGGCGTCGTGATCGGGTGCGAGGAGAGCAACAGCTCGGTGTTGCTGGAACGCGTGAGCGAGGCGAAGGTAGATGCCGCGTTCGTGCGCCTGCCGCTCGATTGCCGCGGCCTCGCCACGCAGGCGCTCGTGGAAGAGGACGTGCTCGCTGTGCTGCCGCCGCGCCATCGCCTTGCGCGCCGCCGCAGCCTCGATCTCGGCGATCTGGCGGGCGATCCGCTCATCCTGTTTCCACGCCCGATCGGCCCCGATCTCTACGACTCGATCATCAGCGCGTGCCACGCGGCGGGCTTCAATCCGGTGATCAGCATGGAGTCGCCGCAGATTTCCTCGACGGTCAACATGGCGGCGGCGGGCTTCGGCGTCACGCTCATTCCTTCTTCGATGCGTCAGATCCAGGCCAAGGGCGTGACGTATCACGATCTCAAGGGCGGCACGCTGCACACGACGATCGCACTCGTGCACCGCCCGCGCGAAAAGGCACCCACGGTGCAGAACTTCGTGCGCATCGTGCGCGATGCGGCGCGTCATGCCCCGCAGGGCTGATCTGCCGGCTCGGAAGGCGATCTATATGTTTTTCGTCTTGATCGAGCGTGATTGCGATATTGGACGCAATGGATCGCGGGTTTTATGCTTCCGCGATCATCGTTTTCTGCAGGAGCCGTTCGCATGTCCACCACGAACCGGAGCGCCGGGCGCGAGCCGCTGGTCGCGTCCTTGCGAGCCGTCGTCGGCCGCCAGCACGTGCTAACCGGCGACGAGGCCACGCGGCGTTATCGCAAGGGTTTTCGCTTCGGCGAGGGGAGCGTGGCGGCGGTCGTGCGGCCCGGCACGCTCGTCGAGCAGTGGCGGGTGCTAGAGGCTTGCGTTGCCGCGAATGCGATCGTCATCTCGCAGGCTTCGAACACGGGCCTCACGGGCGGCTCCACGCCCGACGGCGACGACTACGACCGCGAGGTCGTGATCGTGAGCATGACGCGCATGCGCAAGGTCTATGTGATCGACGGCGGCAAGCAGGTGGTCTGCCTGCCGGGCTCGACGCTCGATCAGCTGGAGCAGACGCTCAAGCCACTCGGGCGCGAGCCGCATTCGGTTATCGGCTCTTCATGCCTGGGCGCTTCAGTCATCGGTGGCGTGTGCAACAACTCGGGCGGCTCGCTCGTGCGGCGCGGTCCGGCCTATACGGAAATGGCCGTGTTTGCGCAGGTGGATGCGGCGGGGCGTCTTGCGCTCGTGAATCATCTGGGCATCCGGCTTGGCGAGACGCCGGAAGACGTGCTCGGCCGCCTCGATCGCGGCGAGTTGCCCGAAGCCGATATCCTGCACGGTGCGGGCGCGGCTTCCGACCATGATTACGCGGATCACGTGCGCGACATCGAAGCCCACACGCCCGCGCGCTACAACGCCGACCCGCTGCGTCTGCACGAAGCGGCGGGGTCGGCTGGCAAGGTGATGGTGTTCGCGGTGCGCCTCGACACGTTTCCCATCGAGCGGGGCGCGAAGGTGTTTTACATCGGCACGAACGAGACGGGCGAATTGACCGATCTGCGCCGCGACATACTCGGCAAGTTCTCGAAGCTGCCTATTGCGGGCGAATACTTGCATCGAGACGCTTTCGATATTGCCGAGCGCTACGGCAAGGACATGTTCCTCTTGATCCAGCATCTCGGCACGCAGCGCTTGCCCGCGCTGTTCGCCTTCAAGAGCCGCTGCGACGCGTTTTTCGAGCGGCTGCCGTTCTTTCCCGCGCATTTCACCGACCGCGTGGCGCAGGCCGCGAGCCACTGCTTTCCGGCCCATCTGCCCGCACGGCTCAAGGACTACCGGCAGCGCTACGAGCATCATTTGATGCTCAAGGTATCGGCCGATATGGTGGACGAAACGCGCGCTTACCTGAGCGCGTTTTTCGGCATGGTGAGCGGCGATTTTTTCGAATGTACCGACGAAGAGGGCAGCAAGGCGTTTCTCCATCGTTTCGCGGCGGCGGGCGCGGCGGTGCGCTATCGCGCGGTGCATGGCGACGAAGTGGAGGACATCGTCGCGCTCGATATTGCGCTTCGGCGCAACGATCGCGACTGGTTCGAGCGTTTGCCCGAGGCGGTGGAAAAGCCCATTGCGATCAAGCTCTACTACGGGCACTTCCTTTGCCACGTGTTTCACCAGGACTACATCGTTCGCAAGGGCAATGATTGCCTCGCGCTGGAACACGAGATGTGGAAGCTGCTCGACGCGCGTGGCGCCGAATACCCCGCTGAGCACAACGTCGGCCACCTTTACGATGCGAAGCCTGCGCTGAAGTCGTTTTACGAAAATCTCGATCCGTGCAACTGCTTCAATCCGGGTATCGGCCACACGTCGAAGTTCGCGCATTATCGAGCGCCGCAGGCGCAGTAAACAAAAAAAGCGGCGGCGGTAGCGAACCGTCGCCGGAAAGGGCGTGAACCCTCGCGCTGCGCGCTTCCCCCGTATTAGCTCTTCGTCGTCGTTGCCATCCAGCCGTTCTGCGTGCTGATCTGCGCGACTTCTTTCGCGATCGAGCGAGCCAGCTTGCCGGCATCCGACGAGAGCGTGTCGCGCTTCGCCTCCGATGCGCCGTGCAAACCGCCGCCCACCACCGCCGCCGTCGCGACGTGGCCGGCCGCCGCGCCCACGCCCGCCGTTTCGGCCATGCCGGGCATATGGCCGCTATCCGCCTTCGTCTGGAAGCTCAGGAGCGGCTGCGGCTCGCCGCCGTTGGCCGGCTGGAACAGCACGGCGATCGTCGCGCCCACTTCGCTCTTGCCCGCGCCGAGACCGATCAGCATGCGGCGGCGGCTGCTTCCCGCGTCCATCGTGTCGATGCGGCCTTCCACGATCAGCGCGTTGCGACCGGCCGGTACCGGGCCGTCCATGCGCACGGCGGGTAGACCCATTTTCTGAAGTTCGGTCACGAGTTGATCGGCGAGATGTTCGCGCGTTTGTAGCGCGGCCTGCTGTTGCTGCTGCGCCGACGACTCGCCGCTCGCCATCGTCTTGAGCTTGTGCAGCATGCCGGTGCTGTCCAGTTGCACCTGTTCGGCGGCGGCGTCGAACGTGTAGACGTAGACGACGTCGGCGTGCTGTTGCGGAAGCGGCCCGTTCGTTTGCACGACGGGCGCGGCCGATGCGCAGCCGCTCGCAAAGAGTGCGCCCGCGAGGAACGTAGCGCCCGCGACGCGTTTGGCCTTGTTGACGAGGAAGTTGATGAGCGATTGCATGTCGATGTCCTTTGCCTGAAAGAGTGTCTCGTGTCTGCCGATACTCGCAAATCATTCAGGATGGCGAACTATCGACCTTGGTGCTTCGGCGTCTGGGCTCCGGTTTGCTGCGTTCCGTTGCTCAGGCTCAGGCGCAAGTATGGGGGGAAGGGCGCGCGAAATCCACGCGCAAATTATGTCGAGTCATGTCATGCGCGCGGGGTGTGCGGCGCGCCGTTCTGGCCTGCTGGGGGACGGTTCAGCGGCAGGCGCACGACGGCTTCGAGGCCGCCGCCTTCGCGGTCGCGGAAAGTGAGCGAGCCGCCGTGCAGCCGCGCGATCCGTTCGACGATGGCAAGGCCCAGGCCCGAGCCGCCCGAATGCGTGCGGGCGTTCGCGCCGCGGCTGAAGGGGGATTTGAGGCGCTCCAGCTCTTCGGCGCGGATGCCGTTGCCGCGATCGGCAACGATCACGCAGGCGGTGTCGCCGTCGCGCCAGGTGCGAATCGTCAGACCTGTGCGCCCATAGTTCACGGCGTTCTGCATGAGATTCATCAGCAGACGCATAACGGCGATGGGCCGGAACGCGAACACCGGCAGCTGCCCTTCTTCGAAGTCGAACTCATGGCCGAGCCCCGCGAAGTCGGCAACGAGCTGTCCAGCGAGCGCGTTGAGGTCGCCCGGTTGGGGTGTTTCTCGCTCGCCGCTGCCCGCGTAGTCCATGAACTGCTGGAGGATCGTGTCGATCTGGTCCAGATAGCTCTCGGACGAGGCCACCAGCGCGTCGTTGCTGCCGCGCGGCAATGCCATCGCAATCGCGAGGCGCAGTTTCGTGAGCGGCGTGCGGATGTCGTGCGACACGCCGGCTAGCATCAGCGCGCGCGTGGCCTCGGCCTGCTTCAGCGCATCGGTCATCTGGTTGAAGGCGAGGCTGACTTGCGCGATTTCGGTCGGGCCGTTCGTTGGCAGCGGCGGTGGCGTTTCGCCAGCGCTCACGCGCCGCGCCGCGCGCGCGAGTTTGCGCAGCGGCCGGTTGAGGTGGCGCTGCAACAGGTAGCCGGTGAGCGCCGCGAGCAGCGCAAGCGCGGCGGAGAGGATCAACGCCGTGGTGATCCCGCTCGCCCGCGCGTCCGCCGTCATGGGAAGCGCCACCCATATCGGTTCGCCCGCCGCGTGAATGCGGATCCATAGACGTTCCTGCGCGGCTTCGCCATCCGCCGCGGGTTCGGCCTCGTCGTGGCTCGCGTCCCAGCGCACCAGCAGGTCGGGCGGCAGATGCCGTTGCAGCGCTTCGACGAACACATCGCGCTGCCAGGTGCGGAAAAAGTCTATGAGGCTCGGATGCGTCTCGGCAGGCGCTTGCGGCGGCGCCGTATTGCGCGTCTCGAGTCGGGCGGCCGCCGCGCGCCCTTCATCGGGCGGCATGGACGCGAGCGTGGTGTCGAGCAGCTTCACGTAATCGGCGAAGATGATCGACGCGCGCTCGATGCGCGGGCGCTGCACGAAGTGCAGAAGCACGGCGAGCGAGCAGATTTGCGAAAGCGCGACGAGCGCCACCAGCAGCGCGATGTTGCGCGAGAGCAGCGAGCGCGGCAGCCGCAGGCGCATTACGATTCGACGCCGGCCACCAGCATGTAGCCGATGCCCCAGACGGTCTTGATGAAGCGCGGTTTGGCGGGATCGTCCTCGACGATCTGGCGCAGGCGCAGGATCTGCACGTCCACGCTGCGGTCGAGCGCGTTGTGGTCTCGCCCGCGTGCGCGGGCGAGCAGATTCTCGCGGCTCACTGCGCGGTTCGGCGACGAGCCGAGCGCGTGGAGCAGCAGCATCTGCGCCGAGTGGACTTCGACGGGCGTGCCGTCGCGGAAGAGCGTTTGTTTGCCAACGTCGAACTGAAAGTCGCCGAAGCGCAGCATTTGCGAGGTGACCGTGGGTTCGCCCGAGGCCATCTTCTGGCGGCGCAGCAGTGCGCGAATGCGCGCAACCAGTTCGTCGGGAAGGAACGGCTTGGCGAGGTAGTCGTCGGCGCCCGTTTCGAGGCCGATCACCTTGTCGGCGGCGTCGCCCTTCGCGGTGAGCATGAGGATCGGCAGCGTCTGGCCCTCGGCGCGCAGGCGGCGGCAGACCGTGAGGCCGTCTTCGGGCTCCATCATGAGATCGAGCACGAGCAGGTCATAGGGCTCGCGCTGGAGCAGACGGTCGAGGCGCTTGCCGTCGGCGACGGCGCGCACCTCGAAACCCTGGCTCGCGAGAAAGCGCTGCAGCATGTTGCGCAGTTCGGCTTCGTCGTCGAGCACGATGATCCTGTTTGCCTGCTCCATGTGACGCCTCCGGCGTTCATCGGGCTGCTGCGCGCGCTCGCATGAAGTCCTCGATCTGCGCGAGGGTGATGAAGCCGGCCTTTTGCGCGTCGATTTCGTCGAAGTGCTGCGCGACCCTCGGCATGGCCGCCTGCGCCTGCTCGCGCGTGAGCTTGCCGTCGTGCGTCGTGTTCGCGGCGGCGAAGCGCTCTTGCAACTGCGCCATCATGCGTTCGACGCGCGCGTCGCCGGTTGTGGCGCTGTTCGTCGCGCCTGAACCGCCTGGCAAGGCCTGAGCAGATGCCGGCACGCAAACCGCTGCTGAAACGATACACAAAACGAGGGCAGCGATCATCTTCTTCATGGTGTTCTCCGTGAGGTGGCCGACGTAGCCTGCCGGCCGGTTGATCAAGCGAATGAGGCGGGTGAAATGAAGGGCGGCTGCCGGTCAAGCGAACGCGCAGCCGCCTTTGGTGATTCAGGCCCAGTGGGCGGGCACCCAGACGCGGCCGATCCAGTGGCCGGGAATCCACACTGCGGGGCGCGGCGCGATGTAGACGGCGCGCGGCACCGGCTGGCCTACGTAGACGACTTTGGGTGCCGGCGGGGCCACGTACACGACCTTCGGTGCGGCCGGCGCGACATAGACGGTCTTCGGTGCGGCAGGCGCGACATAAACCGTCTGCGGTACAGGCGCCGGCGCGACCACCACCGTCTTGGGCGCGGGCGGCGGCGCAGCGACGTACACCGTAGTGGTGGGCGGCGGCGTCGTCACGACAACCGGCACGGGCGCGGGAGCCGGGGCGCCCACGACGGCAACCGTCGCTCCCGCCGTCGTGACGGTGCTGCCATGCACCACCGTCGTGCCGCCCGTGGCCACCGTGCCGCCGTGGACGACGGTCGTGCCGCCGCTCGTCGTCACCACGCCGGTGCCGACGCCCGTGGCGCTGCCGGCGTGGTAGACGCTGCCGCCCTGCGTGCCGGTGACGGTGCCCGAGCGATTGCACGTGCTGCCCGCGCAGGAGGTGGATGCCGAGTGCCCGTAGCTGTTGCCGTTGCCCGTCGTGACCGTGCCCGTCGACGAGTACTGGCCCGGCGCCGTGCGCGTCACGCTTCCCGAGGTGCTCGCGCTGCGGCCATCCGAGCCGTCGAGCGAGCCGGTGTGCGCGCAGGTGCCGTTCGCGCAGCTCGTGTCGCCCGAATGCTGGACCGAGCGGCCGTTCGGACCGTAGGCCGTGCCGCTGTTGCTGAACTGCCCAGGCGCGGTGCGGGTAACGGAGCCGCTGTTGGTGGCGACGCCGCCCCAGGGACCGGCCACGCCGCCCGCGTGCGAGCAGGTGCCGCCGCCGCAGGACCCGTAGTGCGCGCCGTTGTACGTGCCGTGGGGCGTGTACGCCGTGCCGTGGCCGGACCAGCCGGCGAAGGCGGGGGCGCTGGCGAAGCCAATGATCGCGGCGACGACGAGGGGGAGCGTTTTCATCAGAGGTCCTTGCGGTTCGTTTCGGGGGCACGCTGTGGCGTGTCAGCGGAACGAACTATAGGGTTGTGCGCGGCTCAAGTCGCGTCATAAACCATGTCGCGGTGTTACACGTCGCGAGACCTTGGCTGCTGTCGCCCCGCGCACGCGGCGCGGCGGGTGCGTCGGCGTGTTTCGCGTGCCGCGCGCGTGACATATCCCGACATACTTTGCGCGTGGTTTTTCCCTCTGCGCGCCATTACAGTGCCCTTCATTCGACGCGCTGCAGGTGCTTTTTTCCGTGCAACACGCGTCTTTCTTCACCGCGCAAGACGCGCCTATTGCACACGATCCATCATGCTCACCACAGGCAAACTCGCGTTCTATGTCACGCTGTTCGTCGTTGCCGTCTCGCTGATCGAGGCATGCGTGCTCACCTTCAGGAAGCGCTGCGAAACAACAGGAAAGGCCCCCTTCGATTGGTCTGAAGTTTGGCTCTCGCTCGCCGACCTCGCGGGCCGCAAGCTCTTCGCGCTCCTGCCGCTCTCGCTCGCCACGCCTATTTTCGACTTCGCCTGGGAGCACCGCCTCTTTACACTGAATATCGACACCGTTGCGCTCGTGCTGCTGGTCTTCATCGGTCAGGAGTTCTGCTATTACTGGTATCACCGCGCGTCGCACCGCATCCGCTTCTTCTGGGCGACGCACGCCGTGCACCATTCGCCGAATCAGTTGACGCTCTCTTCGGCGTACCGGCTGGGGTGGACCGGCAAGCTCACCGGCCCGGCCATGTTCTTCACGCCGCTCGTGTGGCTCGGCGTGCGCCCCGAAGTCGTGATCGCCATTCTCTCGTTGAACCTGCTCTATCAGTTCTGGCTGCACAACACGTGGATTCCGAAGCTCGGCTGGCTCGAGTACCTGTTCAACACGCCGTCGAACCATCGCGTGCACCATGCTTCGAACGTCGATTACCTCGATGCGAACTATGGCGGAGTCCTGATCGTTTTCGATCGCCTGTTCGGCACGTATGTGCAAGAGCGCGCCGAAGAGCCGTGCCGCTACGGCCTCGTTACGCCCGTGCGCTCGCGCAATCCGTTCGTCGTCGAACTCGAACACTGGGCGACGCTCGCACGCGACGTGGTGACGGCGAAGAACATCTGGACCGCCGTGCGCTATGTGTTCCTGCCGCCGGGCTGGCGCGCGGACGGCGGCGGCGAAACCACGGAGAACCTGCGCAAGCAGCGCGCGCTCGCCACGGTGCGCACGGACGCACGACACGGATGAATGAGCGCGGGTTGATCGAAGGCCGCGCCTCGCGTAACGTGGCGCCAGTGGCGCCCGCACGAATCGCGCGGGCCGCATCGTATGCAGGTTAGTGAAGCAACGAGAGGAACAAGCACATGGAAAACGGTTTGAACGGCAAGGTGGTCGCGGTAACGGGCGGTTTTGGCAGCCTCGGTCTGACGACGGCGCAATTGCTGGCCGAACGTGGCGCCCGCGTGGCGCTGATCGGTCGGGGCGCGGCCCCCGCAGCGGTGGCGCTGCCCGCCGCGCTCGCGGGCGCGCTGTGCGTGGGCGGCGTGGATCTCGCCGACGCGCAGGCGGCACAGGCTGCGTGCGGCACGGTGCACGAGAAGCTCGGCGGCCTCGACGCGCTCGTCAACGTGGCGGGCGCGTTCAGGTGGGAAACCATCGGCGACGGCGACCCACGCACGTGGGATTTGATGTTCGATTTGAACGTGAAGACGGCGCTGAATACCTCGAAGGCCGCGCTGCCTCATCTCGTGAAGAGCGGCGCGGGGCGTGTGGTCAACATCGGCGCGGGCGCGGGGCTCAAGGCCGGGCTGGGTATGGGCGCGTATTCGGCGTCGAAGGCGGGTGTGGCGCGCTTGACGGAAGCGCTTGCGGAAGAGCTGAAGGACAAGGGCGTGACGGTGAATGCGATTTTGCCGAGCATCATCGACACGCCGCAAAACCGCGCCGACATGCCAGACGCCGATTTCACGCGCTGGGTGCAGCCGCGCGAGATCGCGACGGTGATTGCGTTCTTGCTGGGCGCTGACGCGCAGGCCATTACAGGAGCGCTGATTCCCGTGAACGGGCGCGTGTAGGCGCTATCGCCGCGCACAAGGCGCACGGGCCGGTTGAACAGGCCGGCCCCGGCGTGAGCGGTTAGTGGCCGTGGCCACCGCCCGCCGCCCCCATGCCACCGCCGCCGCCTTGCCACGTGCCGCCACCGCCTCCATGCCAGCCGCCGCCGTGCCCACCGCCGCCGTGCCAGCCGCCCCCATGGCCGCCGTGCCAGCCGTGGTGATAGCAGCATCCGCCGCCACCACCCCAAATGGCGATGCCGCCATAGCCGCCGCCGAAATAACCGGGGTAGTAGTCGTAACCGTAGGCGTACGGATAGCCTGAATAGTAGGGATAGCCGTAATCATAGCCGTAGTAGCCGGGGTAACCCGGATACGGCGCGACAGCGCAGCCCGCAAGCACCGCGGCCGCGCCAACTGCCGAAATTAGCCGCAACACGATGATCTCCGCATATCTACGTTTGAAACCATTTGGCACAGCCAGGTTCAGACGCAATTGTGTCCGCAGATTACCGCAGGGCCGCTCTCGTTGCCGTTATCGCCGATGTCAGCAAGACGACGGTCTTTACGCGCGCCGGAAGGCGGCGCGGTCGAGCAGCCAGACCGCTACGAGCGTCGCGCCCATCAGCGGAAACACGATGCCGAGCAGCACGAGAGCGGTTTTCCAGGCGCGCAGCGGCGGCGCGGCGCGCTCGCGCTGTGGCGCACCCAGCGTGCCAGATGCACCCATCATGCGCGCGGGACGGCGCACCCACCACATCGCGAAGCCGGTCACCGCGAGCGCGCCGAGGCCCAGTGAGATCGCCGCGCAGATCAGCTGGTTCGCGAGGCCAAAGTAGCGACCCATGTGCAGCGACGTCCCATACGAAATGGCTTGCGAGACTGCGCCGTAATCCTCATAGCGGATATCCCTCAGGACTGCGCCGCTGTATTGGTCGATATACACGGTGCGCTCCGCTTTCGGATCGGCCGGAAAGTACGAGACCGTGTAGACGCCATCCGGCGCGGCGGGCAGCACGATGTCGTAGCCGTCGCGCACGCCGAGATCGCGCATCTGGGCGACCACCTGAGCGAGCGTCCAGTGTCGCGGCGCGCTGGACGCGTCGGGCGAGTGCGGCACGGGAACCGCGCCGACCGCCCAGGGCACGAGCGGCAGCGGCATGTCATCCATCACCATGCCCGGCATCGACGCCATGTCGTGGCCCGCGTGCTCTCCGTGCTCCTCGCGATCGGCGTGGCTTGTGCGAGGATGCGCCGCGGCGCCGCTAGCTGCGCTTGCGGCTGCGGAGGTTGGCATAGCCGGCAACGCCGACTTCAGCGCGAGGCCGCCGCCCCAAGCGCCGCGCGGCGCGCCGAGGCTCGCGCGCGTGGCGAGCGCCTTGAACTGCTTGCCCCACGAGCCCGTCCACGGCAAGCCGCTCAGCACGAACGCGAGCGCGCCCACGGCGAGCCAGATGCCGACGCTCGCGTGAACGCTCTTCCAGAATGGCCGTCCGCTCGCGCCGAAGCGAGGCAGCAGCGCAGCGCGCCACGACGCGCCCGCGCGCGGCCACCAGAGCGCAATGCCGGTGGCGATCATCACGAGCGTCCAGCAGGCGGCCAACTCCATGAGCAACTCGCCGGGCCTGCCGAGCAGGAGCTTGCGATGCAGCATGCGGTCGACCTGCATGAAGCGGCGATCGACGTCGAGCGTGCCGAGCACCGCGCCATCGTAAGGATTCACGTAGACGCTCTCTTGGGTCCCGCCAGGCAGCGCGAAAACGAACTCGGCGCTGCGCGCGGGGTTCGACTCGACGTGTGCGCGCAGCGCACGCGCATCCGCAGGCACCGCGGCCCGCGCGCGGGCCAGCAGCGCATCCACGGGCAGGCGCGGTGTCGCTGCCGGTGCGACCACCAGCCGATGCGGGTAAAGCAGCGGTTCGATCTGCGGCTGGAAGCAGTAGATCGTGCCTGTGATGGCGAGTACGAGCAGCAAGGGCATGACGAAGAGGCCGGCGTAAAAGTGCCAGCGCCACAGCGTGCGGTAGCCGGGCTGGACCGCGCGGGTGGGCGGCGCGCTCAGCGGGTCGGATATCGTGGACATTTTGGACTCCTTGTCGAGCCAGCACGGCTCGAATGCATGGATGATTCAAACGAAATTGCGGACGGCAACCATGGCCGCGAGCGAGCCGCTCAAATGCCGAGCTTCGCTTCGAGGTAGTACGTGCGGCCGGGATACGGGTGATAGACGAAGTAGCGCGCGTCGAACAGGTTGTCGACGCCCACGCCTATCTCGCTCTTCTTCGTTGGCCGGAAGGTGTACTTCACGTCGGCGACCGTGTAGGTGCTCGTGCCGCCGAACACGTTCGGGTTCGTGTCCGTGTTGGTGAGCGTGTTGTACTGGCGCCCCGAGTAGCGCGTGGCGAGCGTGAGTGCCGAGCGCGCGTCGAAGCGGTACGTTGCGACGATATTCGCGCGCCACAGCGGAATGCGATAGAAATACTTGCCAACGCTCGCCGGGTTCTGCGCGTTCTCCAGAATCTTCGACTGCGTGTACGCCACGCTCGCCGCGAGATCGAGCCCGCGCAGCATGACGTCTTCACCCTGATAGCTCGTTTCCACGCCGCGCGAGCGCACCTTGCCGATGTTCTGGAAGTTCGTGACGTTCGGAATGACCGTCGTGTCGGTCTGGCTGAAGATCGTGTTTTTTACGTCGTCCTGAAAGAACGTCAAGCGAAATAGGCCATTCCAGTGCGCCCATTCGGCGCTCAGTTCCTTCGAGAGATCGTCCTCGGGGCGCAGGTTCGGATTGTTGTTGACGATGGATGAACCGTTCACCTGCCCCTGGAACAACTCGCTCACGGTCGGGAAGCGGTAGGCACGCGCAATCGATGCACGCAGCGTAAGGTCGTCGGTCACGTCGAACGAGAGCGAAGCCTTTGGCGAGAAGTGATGGTCGCCCACGTTTGCATAAGGCACATTCACGCTGCCGAGCGCCTGATAGCCGTCGTAGGCGCGCCAGTTTTCGTAGCGCACGCCGTACACGAACTTCCAGCGCGAGAGGAAGCGCCACGCGTCCTGTGCGTAGACCGCCTGGGTCTCGGTCTTGCCCGCGAAGGCATTGGCGAAGCTGCCCGCGCCGCCATCGCGCCACGCAAGCGTGTTGTAGGTGCGGTTGTCGAGCGCGTAGTCGTCGTAGTGATAGCCGAACGTGAGCCAGTGCGCGGCGAGGCCGGCATCGGGCGTGGCGGGCGTCCACGTTGTCTTGAGGTCGAGCGTTTTCCAGCCGGTGCCGTCGCCGAGCGTCATGACGCCGGGCCCGTTGTCAGGTCCCCCCGCGTTTGCCGTGCGCGCCACGCTGTTGCTTACGTCGTAGTACGAAGCAATGGCTTCTGCGTTCCAGCCGCTGGCCTGGTGGGTGCGCAGCGTCGCGCCATACAGCCAGTTTTCACTCCAGCCTCGGCTCGGTGCAAACGCCGCGGCGGGTATGGTGTACTCGTAGCCGCCGATCGACACCTTGCCGCTATACACGGGGTTGCCGTTGGCGTCGTAAAGGAAGGTCGACGTGGCGTTGTTGTAGGTCTGGTGCCAGTAGCCGAGCGTCACGCCGCCTTGCACAGTGGGTGTGAAATCGTACTGCATACGCAGCTTGAACTGGTCCTGCACCGTATGCTGCATGCCTTCGCCGTTCACGCCGAGCACGACCGTGGGCATGTTCGTCTGGTTGTTGTAGAAGTACGCGCCATGCACGGGCACGTCGCCGGGCTGCGCGGGTTTCGTCGACTGCGCCAGCGTGGCGAACTGCAGCGGCTGGCTCGTGTTCTCCAGGTGGTTCACGCCAAGCAAATACGAGAACTTGCCGATGCGGTCGCCGATCGAAGCGCTCATCTCGCTGCCGTTGAAGTTCTGGTTCACGCCGTAGAGGCTGAAATGCTGGGTGAACGCCTTCACGTCCGCGTTCGCCTCGAACACCTTCGGCATGCGCGTGGTGATGAGCACGGTGGCACCGAGCGAGTTGCCTGGATAGAGCGCGGAATACGGCCCATAGATCACATCCACTTGCTGGATCTGGTCGGGGAACACCATCGACCAGCGTGGCGGAAAACTGTAACTGTTGCCGAGCAAATTGGAGAGGAGCAGGCCGTCGGCATAGACGAGGCCGCGCGCGCTTTGCGTATTGCTCGTGCCGCGCACGGCGATGATCGAATTCAAGTCGCCCACGTAGCGTTTGCGCACGGCGAGATTGGGCAGGTACTTGAGCACGTCCTCGGTGTTGACGACGTTCCAGTTGCCGAATTGCGCGGGCGTGACGGTTTCCACCGTCGCCGGCAGGTTGGGGTCGACAGCTTGCGTTGCGGCGGTGCTAGTGGTGGCGCTTACCGTGACGGTGGGCAGCGTGGCGGCCGAGGTGGCGTCGGTGGCTGGCGCGTCGGCGGCATGGGCTACGTGAACGACGATGGGCGCAATGAGAGGCAGCGGCAAGACGCGCGGCAGCATGGCGAGCGCGAGGCGCCCGGCGTGCCGAAGCGCGCGCGGCGTTGCGCGTTCGCGCGAGCGAACGCCAGCGCCACGCGTGGTGAGCGTGGACATGAGGTGTTTTCCTGAAAACGGGCAACGATCCGCCGCGCGCGTCATGCGTGCTCGTTGCGCACGCAATCAGATCGCGATTGGCAGGACGATAACGGCGTGACTCAGGAAAGAACGGGTGGGGCGCGCGGCCTGCCCGAAGGGAAGGCGCCTAAGGGGATGTCGTGCGTGACGGGCGGCGCGATCGTCTCGCGCGCGAGAGCGAGTACGGCCAGAGGCTCGGGCGCGGCGACCGAAGGCATCGCTACATGATGCTCAAGCAGGTGGCAGTAGCCGCATGCGCCGAATGCATCGTCGTGCGAAAGATGCGGTGTACTGCCGGCCCCGGCCGGCTGAATGGCCGAGCAGAGCGTGGCGTCTGGCTCATGCGCGTGTTGCGCGGCGACCAACTGGCTCACGAGCGGCGCAAGCACGATGAGCCACATGGCGACGAGGCCAAGCCATGCGGTCAGCAGTGAATGCTTGCGTGAATTCATGAGAATGAGAATGATTGCGCGGCGGAGTCTAACACGGCGTTTCGCGTTTGCGCAGGCTAGCCCGCGGATCTGAGGGCGGCAATAAGCGCGGCGCGATGTCGCGGCCGTGGGCGCTTTTAGAAGGGGTTCTATGGATCGCGCGCAAGGCGCGAACGAATATCGAGGCTGTTCGATTTGACCCAGGAGCCGCCCGCAGAGGGCGGAAACGCCCATGTCTGCATTTTCTTTCCGACGCGCGCCCGGCATGCGCTGGACACCGCGCCCGCCTCAGCGTCATTCCATGGGCGACGAGCCGCAAGCGGCGGTGGGGTTCGCCCCGCTCGCGCGCGGCACGAGCGAAACGTCGTGCGGCCTCGCGCTTCCGGAGAGCTTCGCGCTGCGCCTTGGTGCGCACCGCCACGTCACGCCGCGCAACCCGGTGCGCTGCCCGCTCGAGGATACCGCGTTGCGTCAGTGGTGCGTGCGCCTGCAAAACGAGGCTTGCCCGAAGGACGCGTCCACAGAAGCGCCGGTATTCGTGAAACGCACGCGCTGAGCGCGACGCGAATATTTCGCGCTCACACGGCATCTCGGTGCGCAGCGCGCGCATTGCTTCGAGTTCTTCCACGACGGCTGCCGCTCGATCGCCCAGTTCGCCGGTCCATTCGCCCGTCAGGCACAGGGTGCCGCGCAATTCGAGGCAGGCTTCGTAGAGCATCGAGGGGCCTGGTACCGCAAGGTCGCTCCTCGTCTTCGGTTGCTTCGGTGTCCTCTTCTACTGCATTGCGGGGTCGCTCGGTCCCGGTCGCGGTTTCGCTCGAAGCCCACCCTGAGCGCTTCATATGGCGAGCCTGGTGAAAGCGTCCCGACGGGCGGCGCGTGGCATCACGCGAATCCGTGTTCGCCGGCGTAACGGATCAGATCGGCATTCGATTCGAGGTGGAGTTTGCGCATGGCCGCGCGCTTTTGTGTGGCGACGGTAGTGACCGAGCGGTTCAACCGCTTCGAGATTTCGGTGACGCTCAGGCCGAGCGCGAAGAGTCGCACCACTTCGAGCTCGCGCGGCGACAGCGGCTGGTTGCGCTGAAATTCGTCGACGGTCGAGCCTTCCTTGGCAAGGCGTTCGGCAATCCGCGCGGAAAGCGCCGTGCCCGGCTCCGCGAGCGCGCGCCGGCAGACTTCGCCGAGCGCGGGAATTGGCTCATCTTTGCCGATGAGTCCAGCCACGCCGAGTTGCGCAAGCTGGTGCAGGATGCCGCCGTTGGTGACCATCGTGAACACGATCACGGGCGTCGCGGGATAGAGCCGCCGCAAACGACTGACGAGCCGCAGGCCGTCTTCGTCTTCGACGTCGCCCTGCATCGAGAAGTCGGTGATGATCAACTCGCACTCGGTGTCGCGCAGGGCGTCGATGAGCCCTGCGCCGGTAGCGGCTTTCGCGACTACCCTGAAGCCCGGCAGGTTGTCGAGGTAATCGCTGATCGCTGTCAGCACGACCGGATGATCGTCGGCCACCACGATCCGCACATCTTGCGTTGCTTTCGTCATGGTCGTGAGCGTGCCGCCTGAAGTCGGATAAGCCGGAGGGCGAGACCTGCAGAGCCGGATTCAGCGCGCGCGTTGCTCTGTCATGGTTTGGGCCATTATAAGACAGGGATTGCTTATCGTTATCGGGGTTTGCCTACGCATGATGTAGGGCGTGGTCGTTCAGTTGGCCGCTCAGGCGGTCTCTTTGCGTGCCCCGCCTGCATGGCAATGCGCGTGAAAGCACGACACCGTGAACCGCGTGCGTGCGCCATCGGTCCCGGCGCAGTGCTGGCTGCACGTGCGCGTGGTCATCTGCACGAAACGCTGCTGCATCGGGCGGTCGGTGCCGTGGGAAGTCGTGGCGCGTGTATTGGCCGGCTGGAGCGGGGCGACTTGCGGGACGCTGGCCACATAGAAGACCAGCGAGCAGATGCCCATGGCCCCCGCGAGCGCGCCGGCCGCGGCCAGCAGCCAGAAGGCGCCGACCGGCGCCAGGCAGAGCAGGAACAGCATGGCGACGAAGCCCACGTAGATCGGCGGCAGCAGATAGACGCCGGCGCCGCTCAGGCGATTGCAGATGCGCGTGAGCATCGGCGTGCGCGGTTGTGACGATCGATCTGGCGTGCTGTGGATCATGGCGAATTTCTTCCGGGGGTTGAGGCGGGGCGCCGCTGCGGGGGGAGTCCCAACCTGCGCCTTGGCATGTCCACAATTTAGCGACGGGGGCGGCCTGCCGATATCGAACGAATTCGAAAGGCCCGACGATGTTGCGTTGCGTCGAAACGCCTGTAGCTGGGGATTTCCTTACATCTCTGTGCGAACTCGATGCCCGCTGCATGGTCCTATACCCCCAAGGATGAGCGGTCATGGCCGCCGCAGCCGGCCGGGCACACGTGCGGCCGGGTGTCCACGCGCCAGATTGCGGGTTTGCCCCGGCGACGGCCATGCGCGCTATCCTGTAGCGCTTTGCGCGCGGCCGGATGTCCACGATCGGGCCGGCGCGGACATTCGAAGTCCCATTTGCACAGGAACCCTCTCATGCGCCGACGTCAATTTCTTCTCAGCTCCAGTGCCGCTCTCGCCGCCAGCGGCCTCGCGCTTGCCGGCTGCACGACAACGCCGCCTGGCTCGCAGAACAGCGCTTCGCAGAACACGGCGAAGCGCAATTCGATCGACGCGGGCGTCGACGCCACGCTCACACGCCTTTACAACACGGTGAGCGGGTCGCAGGAACTGATCTCGAAGTCGAGCGGCGTGCTCGTCTTTCCGCAGGTTCTATCGGCGGGCTTCTGGATCGGCGGGCAGTACGGCACCGGCGCGCTGCGCGTGGATGGCCGCACGACGGGCTACTACAGCACCATTGCGGGCTCGTTCGGTTTGCAGATCGGCGCGCAGTCCAAGGCCATCATCTTCGCGTTCATGAACCCGGTCGCGCTCAACGATTTCACGGGCAGCCAGGGCTGGTCGGCCGGCGCGGATGCCACGGTTGCGCTCGTCACGGTGGGCGCGAACGGCAACGTCGATACCTCGACCGCTACGAGCCCCGTGGAGGCGTTCGTGCTGACCAATGCGGGCCTCATGGCCGGGGTATCGCTGGAAGGCGTGAAGGTGTCGCGGCTCGTAATTTGACGCCGCGAGCAGGCAAGACAGGAGGCACACATGGCGACGCCCACGTATCGCCGTAAACACAAGATTCACTTCTCGGAATGCGATCCCGCCGGCATCGTGTTCTATCCGCAGTATTTCGTCCTCTTCAACGATCTCGTCGAGTCGTGGATTGACGAGTTGCTGCCGCAAGAGGGCTATCACGGCGTGATAGGCGAGCGCCGCGTGGGTATGCCGACCGTGCGGCTCGAAGTGGATTTCAAGGCGGTGAGCAAAATGGGCGACGAGGTCTGGCTTTCGCTCGACGTCGAGCGCCTCGGCGGGGCGTCGCTCACGCTCGCGTGGGCCTGCACGGGCGTGGACGGCGTGCTGCGCATGGCGGCACGCCAGACCATCGTCACCACTTCGCTCGACACTCACAAGTCGATTGGCATTCCTGAGGACATTCGCGATGCAATCGCGCGGGCGATGGAGTTCGCCGCGCGCGAATAGTCACCGGGCCATGTTCAGGCCGCAGCGCCGAGCGCGGCCTGCAACGTGACAAAGGTATTTTCGTCGGTGCGTTCGAAATGCAGCGGCGTGACCGAAACGCGGCCGGAGTTCACCACGGTTGTTTCGCTGTCGGGCCCGTTTTCGCGCGGGCCGCGATTGAAGCGCAGCCAGTGGTAATCCATGCCGCGCGGGTCGATCTGCGGCACGACGTCGATACCTTGCACCAGCCCCACGCCCTGTCGCGTGACCGTGAGCGGTCCCGCCGCACTCGCGTCGATATCGGGGAAATTCACGTTCAGGCAGACGGGCGCGTCGTGCGCCACGGCGGCGAGGCGGCGAATCACGTCCGGCGCGAGCGCGCGGGCGGTGTCCCAACGCACGCGTTCGCGGTCACGGAAGGTCTGGCTCAAAGCGATGGACGGCAGGCCGAGCAAAAGGCCTGTCATGGCTGCGCCTACCGTGCCGGAGAACATCGTCTCCACACCAAGGTTGCCGCCGCGGTTGATGCCCGAGAGCACCAGCGAAGGGCGCACATCGCCCATGAGCTGGCGCACCGCCATCACCACGCAATCGCCCGGCGTGCCGAGCACGCCGAAGCGTCGCTCGCCGCGCCGGGAGACGCGCAGCGGCGTATGCAGGCTGATCGAGTGCGAGGTGCCGCTCTGGTCGTGTTCCGGCGCGACGACCCAGACTTCGTGCGCGAGTTCGGCGGCCACGGCTTCGAGCACGGCGAGGCCGGGCGCGTCGATGCCATCGTCGTTGGTAAGGAGCACGCAGGGCAGTTTCGTATCGGTTGCGGTCATGGCTGGCTCTTCTTCGTTGCAGGGTCGGGGAAAGGGCCATTATTCCAGAGTGCGTTCCGTACGGCTGCGCTGGGGCACTTTTAAAAGGGATTCGTAGCGTATCCGATATAGACTAGCGCGTCGGCGCCATGAGGCGCGCCCTGCTGTGAGGAGAAGTACGTGAAGCCGCAAGACGTGAAGCCGCAACTTATGCCGGACCTGGCCCGCATCCTGTTCGTTGTCGCCATACTCTGCGCACTGACGATCGGCAGCCTCTACGTCATGCGCCCGTTCCTCCCGGGACTGATCTGGGCGACGACGATCGTCGTCGCGACCTGGCCTGCCATGAAAGCCATCGAGCGGCGCTGCGGCAACCGCCGCTGGCTCGCCACGCTCGTGATGCTGCTCATTCTTCTGTTCGTGATCGTGCTGCCGCTCTATGAAGCCATCTCGACGCTCGCGTTGCACGGCGGCGAGATCATGGAGCTGATCCGCAAGCTGCCCGACTATGCGCTGACGGCGCCGCCGCAGTGGGTCAGCGACATTCCCGTGGTTGGCGCTCGCATTGCCGGCAAGTGGCAGGAGTTTTCGGACGCCGGCCCAGGCGGCCTGCTCGCGCAACTCGAACCGTACGTTTCGATCGCAGCGCACTGGTTGATCGGCCATGCCGCCTCGGTGGGCGTGTTTGTCATGCACATGTTCATCACGGTCATCATCACGGGCATTCTGTACAGCAACGGCGAGCATGCCGCCGACTATGTCACGCGCTTCGCCATTCGCGTGGCTCCCGCCCAGGGCGAGCAGGCCGTCAAGCTCGCGGGCGCTTCGGTTCGCGCGGTGGCGCTCGGCATCGTCGTGACGGCGATCCTGCAGTCGGCGCTCGGCGGCATCGGCCTGTGGGTGGCCGGGGTGCCGGGAGCGGGCGTGCTCACCGCCGTGATGCTCATGCTTTGTCTCGCGCAGATCGGCCCGACGCTGCCGCTGCTCGGCGGCGTCATCTGGCTGTTCGTGCATGACGCGCATATCGCGGGCATCCTGCTCGCGGTGTGGTCCGTGATGGTCGCCATGCTCGACAACCTCGTGCGTCCGGTGCTGATCCGGCGCGGCGTCAATCTGTCGATGCTGCTGATTCTCTCCGGCGTGCTCGGCGGCTTGTTCGCCTTCGGGATCGTCGGGCTCTTCATCGGGCCGGTGATCCTCGCCGTTTCGTCCACCTTGCTGACTGCATGGATACGCGACCCGGCGGCGCAAGCCCGCGATGCAGCCAACCCGGCAGCGCGCCAGGACGTTTGACGCCGCGCGAGGCAACGCCATCGATTAGCAAACGTCTCCTCTTGACGACGCGCAGTTCGATTCGACGTTACGATGACGTCTGAACTTCGCTTCGGCATTCGTTAGCGCATTCATGCGGCACTCGCGTGGGCATGCCTCGTGCCATTCCTGGTCGCGGGCGGCGCACGCGCTGCGCACAGCTTCCAAGGAGACGAAATGGCTCAGTTCAACTGCGATATCTGCGGCGTGCGCCCCGCGACGGTGCGGGTCGCCGTATTGCAGGACGGCAGGCGGCGTTTTCTCGATGTCTGCGACTATCACTACGCGCAGCTCACGCGGCATCAGCGCACGTTGAGCCCGCTGGAGGCGTTGTTTCGCGCCTCGCAGCAGGCAGACGGCGCAGGCGATACCGGCGACGCGGCGGGCGAGCCCCCGCCGCAGGCGATGGAAGCGAGCGACGGCGCCATCGTCGAGCGCTATTTCAGCGACGTGGCGCGCGAATTGCTGCAGCGCGCGGCGGAGCGGGCGGTGCAGTTCGGGCGGCGCGAGGTCGACACGGAGCATCTGCTTTACGAACTCGCGGGCAACGACGCCGGCGCGGCGATCCTCAAGCGTCTCGGCATTCAGCCCGACGATGTGCGCGCGTTCATCGACGCCAATGCGCAGAAGCGCGAAGGCACGACTGTTCCCGAGGACACCCGCATCGGCGTCTCGCCACGCCTGAAGGGCGCGCTCGATCGCGCATTTCTCGTCTCGCGCGAACTGGGTCACAGCTACGTCGCGCCCGAGCATTTGCTCTTCGGCCTCACGCAGGTGCCGGAAAGTTTTGCGGGCCATTTGCTCGGCCGCTACGGCGTCACGCCTCAGAAGGTGCTGCAGCGGCTCGTGGAGGCCCAGGGCGACAAGCGCGAGCGTCCCGCCGCGAATGGCCCGAGCACGACGCCGCAGCTCGATCAATACAGCCGCGACCTCACGGCGCTTGCGAGCGAAGGCAAGCTCGACCCTGTGATCGGACGTTCGAGCGAGATCGAGACCGTGGTGGAGGTGCTCGCGCGCCGGCGCAAGAACAACCCGGTGCTGATCGGCGAACCGGGCGTGGGCAAGACGGCGATCGCCGAAGGCCTCGCGCAACGCATGCTCAACGGCGACGTGCCCGAATCGCTGCGCGGGCGGCGGCTCGTCGAGCTGAACGTCAACGGTCTGATTGCGGGCGCGAAGTATCGCGGCGAATTCGAAGAGCGCGTGAAAGGCGTGATGGAGGAAATCTCGGCGCAGCGCGAGAGCCTCGTGCTTTTCATCGACGAAGTGCACATGATTGTCGGCGCGGGCCAGGGCGGCGGCGAAGGCGGCCTCGACATCGCCAACGTCTTCAAGCCGGCCATGGCGCGCGGCGAGCTGAACCTGATCGGTGCTACGACGCTCTCGGAGTACCAGAAGTACATCGAGAAGGACGCGGCGCTCGAGCGGCGCTTTCAGCCTGTGTTCGTCTCCGAGCCGAGCGTCGATCAGACGATCAATATCCTGCGCGGTTTGCGCGACAAGCTCGAGGTGCATCACCACGTCACCATTCGCGACGACGCGCTCGTTTCGGCGGCCGAGCTATCGGACCGTTACGTGATGGGGCGCTTCCTGCCCGACAAGGCGATCGATCTGGTCGATCAGGCGGCGGCGCGCGTGCATCTTTCGGCCACTTCGCGGCCCGCGGCGATTCTCGAACTCGAGGCGGAACTGGCGCAGTTGCGGCGCGAGCAGGACTACGCGGCGACGCGCAAGAATTTCGAGCGAGCGCACACGCTGGACGAGCCGATCGCCGACAAGGAAAAGGCGCTCGCGCAGGCCACCAATGACTGGAAAGGTCAGCTCGGCACCGTGACCTCGGACGTGACGAGCGAAGATGTCGCGGAGATCGTCTCGAAGCTCACGGGCGTGCCGGTCACGCAGCTGACCGCCGAAGAGCGCTCGCGACTGCTCGAAATGGAAAAGCGGCTGCATGAGCGCGTGATCGGCCAGGAGCAGGCCATCGTCGCGGTAAGCGACGCGGTGCGCCGCTCGCGCGCCGGGCTGCGGCGCGGGCGGCGGCCCACGGCGGTGTTCCTGTTCCTCGGGCCGACTGGCGTCGGCAAGACAGAGCTTGCGAAGGCGTTGGCCGAAGTGGTGTTCGGCGACGAGGACGCCATCGTGCGCATCGACATGAGCGAGTACATGGAGCGTCATGCGGTGTCGCGGCTGATCGGCTCGCCACCGGGGTATGTCGGCTATGACGAAGGCGGGCAGCTGACCGAGAAGGTCCGCCGCCGCCCCTATTGCGTGATCCTGCTCGACGAGATCGAGAAAGCTCACTCCGACGTCTACAACGTGCTGCTGCAGGTGTTCGACGACGGGCGGCTCACCGACGGCAAGGGGCGCGTGGTCGACTTCAGCAATACGGTCGTGATCGCGACGAGCAATCTCGGCTCCGACGTGGTCTCGGGGCAGAAGCGCTCGGGGCCGGGTTTCCTCTCTAGTGCCGAAGGGTCGATGCAGGGTGCCGTGATGGGCGAGTTGCGCCAGCACTTCCGGCCGGAATTCCTGAATCGTATCGACGAGATCATCTTGTTCCAGCCGCTCAGCAGCGACGAACTGCGCTCGATCGTGCGTCTGCAACTCGAGCAGGTCCGGCGCATGGCGCGTAGCCAGGACATCGACCTGACGTTCGACGACAGCGTGATCGATTACCTCGCGGTGGATGGGTATCGGCCGGAGTTCGGTGCGCGCGAGTTGAAGCGCAAGATGCAGCAGGCGGTGGAGAACGAACTGGCGAAGGAAATGCTCAAAGGCGGTGTAAAGGAGGGCGCCAAAGTCGTGTGCCGCTACGACGCGGCGGACAAACGCATGGCGTTCGCGTTGCAGGAGTCGGGCAAGAGCTGATGCAGGCGGCCGGGGCGTCGATGACCGTGCTCGCGCGCCTAGCGCACGAGCTTCGGGCGTGAGACGGGTTTGACGCCCGGCCGTTCGACGGCCCGACGGATCTTTGCGAGCAGATCGCCCTCGTGGAATCGCCGGTCCTCCGAGAAGCGCTCGGCGACCGTGAGATAGGCGTCGTGCAGGCGCGCCATGATCTCCTCGCTTTCGGTCTGGCGCAGGTCGAGGCGCCGGGCAAAGGCATGGAGTTCCGCAGGCAGCGGGAAAGTCTTGCTGCGGTTGAGGCTCAGCGCCATGCGCCCGTCGAGATCCGGATAGATGTCCGTGCAGACCACATCGAACACCGGAGCAAGACGGCGCGGCCCGGTCGGATCGATATAGAGGATTCCCAGGTTCTTCATGTGGGCATCGCCGTCGCGTAACAGGCACGAGAGGGTGATGCGCTCGAAAAGGCGGCGTTTTTGCGCCGGGTCCGAACGCGTATAGATGTCCACGGCCTTCGCGATCATCTCGTAGCTGCCCTCGTACTTGGCTTTGCCGGTGAGCACGCTCATGTCCTCGAATCCAAGTGGCGTGCCGTTCGGCTCGCGGTCGAAGCGTGACATCACGAAGAGCTTGCCGTCTTCGGAAAGCCAGAAGTCGGGAACTTCGAGCGCCGCCTCCTTCGCCACCGACATGCAGAAGTATTCGTTGCGCGCGAGCCCGGGAAAGTCATCGCCTTCCGCCTTCACGATCACCGTGGGCAGGGGCAGCGCCGTGTGTTCCGCGGGGCGCGAGGCGGTTTCAGCGGCGAGCGGAACCACTGCCTTTGGCTGCACGCCGGAGATGCCCGAACCGAGCGCATAGCGGTCGATCAGGCGCTCGAACAGCCGGCCCGATGGCGAGGAAAGCAATTCGTCCAGACGCTCCCCTTCGCTCTGCGGCACGCGCTCGCCCGGCACGGAATACGTGAGCCGTCCGATCTGATTGGTACCGGCGAGAAAGAGCAGAAACATGTCGCTTGGCGCGCCGTAACGCGCGAGCCGCTCTTCGATGACGAAGCGCAGGTAGCCCTCTGGCCGGTTCATCGCGAAGATGCCCATCAGGTCGCCGCTCGCATAACTCTGGCGCCGCACCGGCATGGTGAGCGATATGGCGGCCGTGTCCGGCACGTCGCCGTAATTGAAGACGAAGCGGCTTTCGCGCGCGAGCAGACCGCTCGGGCCCTGCGGTGTGTGGACTTCCAGATTGCGAATTTCGCGCAGGAGCCGCTCGAGGTCGAATGAAGCGTCGGCGGTCATTCGTCGTCCCTGAATATGTCGTTCAGGTCCTCGAGGATGACGGTGTCCATGGGGCGAAGCACGACTTCATAGCCGAGCGCGTTTGCGAGGCGGCAGAGCTCACGTATGCCGACGTTGCCTGCGTGTTCAGCGTTCGTGACCGTGCGGCGGGCGACGCCCGCCTGCTCAGCCAGTGCCAGCTGGGTCAGCTTGCGCTCGCGGCGCGTCGCGCGCAGGTCTTCGGACAGGCGCTCGACATTGGAAATCGAGAGGTTCGCGGTTTTTTTGCGCATCATGCTGCGCATTATAGGTCGAGTTCAGCCATTTTGCGCATGATTATGCGCATCGAGGCGATGTAGGCTTCGTTCCAGGAAATGCGCACAATATTGCTCAAAAGTGCAGTCAGACCGCCAATATGCGCAAAATTGTGCGTATCTTTTCAGGCGGCCGGTGGTTCGAAAGCGTTAAAAAGCCAAAGGTTTACGTAGTATTCCTTTCGCCTCACATCGACCGCAACGCCGAGCGCTTGAGCTTACCGGTCTCGGTGCGCGGCAATGCGTCGATAAACGCGATCAAGCGCGGATACTTGTACGCCGCCACGGCGTTCTTCACGAAGTTCTGCAACTCGGAGACCAGGGCGTCGCTAGCGCTGAAGCCAGGGCGCAAGACGACGAACGCCTTCACCACCTGGCCACGCAGTTCGTCGGGCACGCCGGTTACGCCGCACTCGGCCACGGCGGGGTGCTGCATGAGTACGGTCTCGATTTCGGGCCCCGCGATGTTGTAGCCCGACGAAACGATCATGTCGTCGGAGCGGGCCTGATAGTACACATAGCCGTCAGCGTCGATGGAAACGGCGTCGCCGGGCAGGTTCCAGCCGCCGCGTACGAACACCGCCTGGCGTTCGTCGGCGAGGTAGCGGCAGCCGGTCGGGCCACGCACGGCGAGATTGCCCGTCACGCCGGGGGGCACCGGCTGCAGGTCATTGTCCAGCGCCTGCACGACGTAGCCGGGCACGGCGCGACCGATCGAGCCGGGGCGCACATCGGCGCCCGCGGACGAGACGAAGATATGGATCAGCTCGGTGCCGCCAATGCCGTCGATCATCTCGATGCCCGTCGCGTCGCGCCACAGGTCGCGCGTGGCCTGCGGCAGCGCCTCGCCGGCGGATACCGTCTTGCGCAGGCTGGAAAGATCGTACTGCGTGACAAGTGCTGCCATCTGCCGGTAGAACGTAGGCGCGGTGAAGACGATCGTCGCGTGAAAACGCTGGATCGTGTCGAGCAGCAGCGCCGGCGTGAGCTTTTCGATCAGCACTGTCGACGCGCCGACACGCATCGGAAAACACAGCAGCCCTCCCAGCCCGAACGTGAACGCGAGCGGCGGCGTGCCACAGAACACGTCCTCGGCCGTGTGCTTCAGGATGTGGCGCGGGAACAGGTCGCACATCGCGATCACGTCGCGGTGAAAGTGCATGCAGCCCTTAGGCATGCCCGTCGTGCCGCTCGTGAAGGCGATCAGGCAGACGTCGTCGCTGGCTGTGTCGCACGCCGTGAAGTCCGCTGGCTTGCCTGCTGCGAGCGCTTCCAGGGTGCCAGGCGAGTCGTCGTGGAAATAGCAAACCTGCTTTATGCCTTCGCAAAAGAATTCGTCGGCGGGGTCCATGCAGCGCGCGAGTTCTTCGGTGAGGCGCACGTCGCACAACGCCGCGCAAACCTGCGCCTTGGCTGCAATCTGCTTGAGTTCCTTCGCGCGCAGCAGCGGCATGGTGGGAATCACCACGAGACCTGCCTTGAGCGACGCGAGGAACGCCACCGCCATCTGCAGCGTGTTCGGCCCGCGCAACAGCACGCGATTTCCCGGCTGCAACCTCATGTCTTCCACTAGCACGCGGGCGCTGCGATTGACGAGCGCGAGCAGCTCGGCATACGTGGTCGCTTGCGGCTTGCCGTCGATGTCCGACCAGATGGCCGGGCGCTCGCCGTGCCCGGCCTCGATCGCACGGTCCAGCAACTCGACGGCGCAATTCATGCGCGCGGGGTAGGCGACGTCGGGATTGTCGAGCAGCATGTCGGGCCAATGCGACTCGGGCGGCAGATGATCGCGTGCGAACGTATCGACATGGGCGGTGGGTTGCATGGCGTCTCCGGCTGTCTATTTGAGCTGATCGTTCCGTCGCGTGGGCGGCGGTCTACTGGCGCGTGAGGTGCGCGTCGTCGGGAATCACAGCCGTCGCTTCGATTTCCACTTTCGCGTCGTCTTCCATGAGCGCAACCACCTGAACCGCGCTCATCGCGATGTCGTAGTCGCCGATCAGCTCGCGAAACGCGGCACCGATTTCCTTCAGCGATGCCAGGTACTCCTGCTTGTCGGTGACGTACCAGGTTATGCGCACGAGGTGCTCGGGCTTGCCGCCCGCTGTTTCGAGCACAGCGACGATATTGCGCAGCGCCTGCACGGCCTGTGCGCCGAATTCGCGGCTCGTGAAGCGCGCGTTCTCGTCCCAGCCGATCTGCCCGGCGATATAGACCTGAGTGCCGGAAGCGGCGACGCCGTTGGCATAACCGCGCGGCTTGACCCAGCCTGCGGGAAGAAGGGCTTGTTTCATGTTTCGTCCGGTTCCGTAGAGAGCGTCGCGAAGCGTTCGCTTACGCGGCGTTGTAGGCTTTGAGCAAGTCGCGTCCGACGATCAGCTGTTGCACTTCCGTCGCGCCTTCGTAAATGCGCAGCGAGCGAATCTCGCGATAGAGCGATTCGACGATATTGCCGCTCTGGACGCCCATGCCGCCCCAAAGCTGCACGGCAGCATCGATCACCTGCTGCGCCCCTTCGCTTGCATGCCACTTCGCCATGGCGGCTTCGCGCGTCACGCTTTCGCCCTGGTCGCGCAGCCACGCCGCGCGATAGACGAGCAGGGCGCTGCTATCTATGGTGAGCGCCATTTGCGCGAGCTTTGCCTGGGTCAACTGAAAATCGCCTAGCGTCTGGCCGAACATCTTGCGCGAAGCGGCGCGTGCGAGCCCTTCGGCCATCGCGCGGCGCGCGAAGCCCAGCGAAGCCGCGGCGACCGACGTGCGGAAAATATCGAGCGTGCGCATGGCGATCTTGAAGCCTTCGCCCGGTGCGCCGAGCATCTGGCTGCGCTTCACACGCGCGCCGCTGAAGCGCAGGCGCGCGAGCGGGTGCGGCGCGATCACGTCGATACGTTCGGCGATTTCGAGCCCGGGCGTGTCGGCATCGACCACGAACGCGCTGATGCCGCGTGCGCCCGGCGCTTCGCCGGTGCGGGCGAACACTACGTAGAAGTCGGCGATGCCGCCGTTCGAGATCCACGTTTTTTCGCCGTCGAGCACGTAGTCGTCGCCTTCAGCGCGTGCGGCGAGCGCCATCGCGGCGACGTCGGAGCCCGCCTCCGGCTCGGAGAGCGCGAACGCGGCGATCGCTTCGCCGCGCGCCACGCGCGGCAGATAGCGCGACTTCTGCGCATCGTTGCCAGCCAGCGAGATGGCGCCGGAGCCGAGGCCCTGCATGGCGAGCGCGAAATCGGCGAGGCCCGAGTGCTTCGCGAGCGTTTCTCGCAGCAGGCAGACGGCTCGCGTATCGATGGTGTCGCCGTGGCCGCCGTAAGCGGTACCGCCCACGCCGTAGCGCAACCAGCCGGCAGCGCCTAGCTTGCGCACGAGCGCGCGGCAGGTTGCATCGACATCGTCGTGCGGCACGTGCGCGAGATGCTCACGCGACCACGTTTCGATTCCCGCGGCAAGCGCACGATGGCGATGTTCGAAGAACGGCCACGCAAGCGCGTCGTGGAGATTGGTGTTAGCTTCTGCGTTCAATTCAGTCCCCTTCGAAAACCGGACGCGTCTTCGCCGCGAACGCCTCATAGGCGCGGCCGAAATCGCGTGTGGCCATGCAGATCGCCTGCGCCTGTGCTTCGGACTCGATGGCCTCGTCGATGCTCATTGTCCATTCCTGATGCAGCATCGTCTTGGTCATGCCGTGCGCGAAGGTCGGGCCGCAAGCGAGATCGGCGGCGAGCTTCTGCGCATCGGCGAGCAGCGCTTCGGGCTCGCAAATCCGGTTGTAGAAACCCCACGCGTGGCCTTCTTCTGCGCTTGCGGAGCGGCCCGTATAGAGCAGTTCGGCGGCGCGACCCTGACCAATGATGCGCGGCAGGATCGCGCACGCGCCCATGTCGCAGCCCGCGAGCCCCACGCGCGTGAAGAGAAACGCGAGCTTGCTACGCGCCGTGGCGTAGCGCATGTCGGAGGCCATGGCGAGAATGGCGCCCGCGCCGGCGCATACGCCATCCACGGCGGCAATGATCGGCTGCGGGCAGTGGCGCATGGCTTTCACGAGGTCGCCGGTCATGCGCGTAAACATCAGCAGTTCGGGCATCGGCAGATCGACGAGCGGCGCGATAATGTCGTGCACGTCGCCGCCCGAGCAGAAGTTCTCGCCCGCGCCATGCAGCACGATGGCCTTCACATCGGTCGCATAGGCAAGCTGACGAAACAGATCGCGTAGTTCTGCATACGATTCGAACGTGAGCGGATTCTTGCGCTCGGGGCGGTTGAGCGTGATGGTCGCCACGCGGCCTTGTACCGACCAGCCGAAGTGTTGCGCCTCATAACCGGCAAGCGTCACACGATTGCCCGCGATGAGCGCTTCGGCGCTGGAACGTGTCGTCAAGATATGTCTCCCGGATCTTTGCAATTGCAGTGGCTTCAGCCTTCCAGGCCGTTGCGCAGATGTTGTTTGAGCTTGCCGAGCCGCTCATGCATCTTCGACTTTTCGTCGAGCGAGAGGCCGCCGAACAATTCGACCACCCATTGTTCGTGGGCGGCCGCCATGCGGCCGAAGAGGGCGCGGCCCTCGGCCGTGAGGCGTACCACGAAGGCGCGCCGGTCGTCGGGCGCCACATCGCGCACGACGAGGCCTTCCTTTTCGAGCTGATCGGTAATGCCCGTGACGTTGCCGCCCGTCACCATGAGGCGTCGCGAGAGTTCCGTCATGCGCAGGCCTTCAGGGTGGCGCTCGAGCTGCGCCATCAGGTCGAAGCGCGGCAGCGTCGTATCGAACTCGACGCGCAGGCGGCGCCGCAACTCGGCTTGCACGAGATTCGTCGTGGTAAGCAGGCGCAGCCACAGGCGCAGGCCCATGTGGCTGTCGGCGCCCGTACTCATTTCCATGTCGACGACATTCTCGGCCGGCTTTTCAACGCCCTTGCGCGGCGCTTTCGTTGCAACTTTCGTTGCAGCCTTCGCGGTGGCGTTCTTGCGCGTGGATGCGGGCGCTGTCATGTGATTTCTCCACCGGAAACGGAGATGGACTGGCCCGTGATCGCCGACGATCCGGGGGCGCAGAGCCACAGCACCGCGTTCGCGACTTCTTCCGGCGTGACGAAACGTTGCTGCGGGTTGTGGCGCACGAGGATGCTGCGTGCCTCGGCTTCGCTGCGCGAGGTCTTGCGCGTAATCTGCTCGAGCGATGCCTGCAACAGTTCCGTTTCCGTGTAACCGGGGCACACGGCGTTCACGGTCACGCCTTGCGTGGCGACTTCGAGCGCGAGCGCGCGCGTCATGCCGATCACGCCGTGTTTCGAGGCACAGTAGGCGGCTACGTACGGGTAGCCAACCTGACCCGCTGTGCTCGCAACGTTGACGATGCGCCCGGCCTTGCGCGCGAGCATGGCGGGCAGGACTGCGCGCGTGCAGAGGAAGGCGCCGGTGAGATTCACGTCGAGCATGCGTTTCCAAAGCGCGAGGTCGGTTTGCGCGAATGGCGCGGCCTGGGCCTGGCCCGCGTTGTTCACCAGGATATCGATGGCGCCGAGCGTTTCGGCCGCGCGCGCGAACGCGGCATTCACGACGTCTTCGTCGGTGATATCCACGCTCACGCAAGCTACGTTCTCGCCGCCACCGAGCGCGGTACGCTGGGCGTCGAGCCGCGCAGCGTCGCGGCCCATTAGCGTGACGCGCGCGCCGGCCTGCAGGAGCGCGGCGGCCGTCGCCGCGCCGATGCCACTGCCGCCGCCGGTCACGACTGCATGATGATCGTTGAGGATTGCCTGGTTCATGCTCACACGGTTCCTTCGGCGCGTTGCGCACGCTCCATCGGCGAGAGTCCGGCCGCCGCTGCTGCGGCCGCGCGTTCGCGCTCGATATTGCGTTCGAGTTGCGTTTTGGCCGCTGTGTACTGATTCGGCCACTTGATGTCGAGGTAGCCGATGCGTGCGGCTTCGGTGAGCGTCCACGACGGATTGGCGAGATGCGGCCGCGCCACCGCGCACAGGTCGGCGCGCCCGGCCGCGATGATGCCGTTCACGTGATCCGCTTCGGAAATGGCGCCCACGGCGATCGTCGCGATGCCTGCTTCATTGCGGATACGGTCGGCAAACGGCGTCTGAAACATGCGGCCGAAGACGGGCTTTTCTTCCTTGCTCACCTGACCCGACGAAACGTCGATCATGTCCGCGCCTGCCGCCTTGAACGCACGCGCGATCTCGATGGCGTCGTCGGGCGTGTTGCCGCCTTCCACCCAGTCGTGTGCCGAGACGCGCACGGAAATCGGTTTGTCCTCTGGCCACACCGCGCGAATCGCGTTGAAAACCTCGAGCGGATAACGCAGACGATTTTCGAGCGAGCCGCCGTATTCGTCAGTGCGCTGATTCGTGAGCGGCGAGAGGAAGCTCGAAAGCAGATAGCCGTGCGCGCAGTGCAATTCGAGCCAGTCGAAGCCCGCTTCGTCCGCCATTTGCGTGGCGTGCACGAATTGCGCCTCGATCTCGCGCAGTTCCTCCTTGCTCGCTTCGTGCGACCACTGGCTCACGCCGCGCAAATATTGCTGCGGCGAAGCGGAGACGAGCGGCCAGTTGCCAGTGTCGAGCGGCTGGTCGATGCCTTCCCATGCCACGCGCGTCGAGCCCTTGGCGCCGGAATGGCCGAGCTGCATGCCGATTTTCGCGTCCGAGTTCGTATGCACGAAATCGACGATGCGCTTCCACGCCTGCAAATGCTCGGGCGCATACATGCCGGGGCAGGCGGGCGTGATGCGAGCCTCGGGCGAGACGCAGGTCATCTCGGTCATGACGAGCGCGGCGCCACCCATCGCGCGCGCGCCGAGATGCATGAGGTGATAGTCGCCGGCTACGCCGTCATGCGCGGAGTATTGGGCCATCGGCGAGACGACCACGCGATTTTTCAACGTCACGCCACGCACCGTATACGGCGTGAACATAGGCGGCACCGCACGCGCCTCGCCACCCGCGCGCTGCGCGAGCCATGCTTCGAAACCGGCCAGATAACCCGCGTCGCGCTCGCGCAGATTTTCATGCGAGATGCGCTGCGAGCGCGTGAGCAGCGAATAAGCGAACTGCTCCGGATCGAACTTCGCGTAACGGTCCACGTGCTCGAACCACTCAGTGGAATTGCGCGCGGCGTTCTGAATGCGCAGGACATCCACGCTGCGCACGTTCGTGTAGTGCGTGAGCGCCGCGCGCAGATCGGCGGGATGTTCGTCCATGCTGTTGGCGAGTTCGATCGCGTCTTCGAGCGCGAGCTTCGTGCCCGAGCCGATCGAGAAGTGTGCGGTGTGCGCCGCGTCGCCCATCAGCACGACGGGCGTTTCCTTGCCGTCGGCCGCGGTTTTCCAGTGCACCCATTCGCGATTGACCACGCGCGGAAAGCGGATCCATTGCGACGAGCCGCGCAGATGCGACGCGTTCGAGCGCAGCGCGTGGCCGTCGAGATAGCGCGCAAACAGCTTTTCGCAGAACGCGATGCTGTCTTCCTTGCTCATGGTCTCGAGGCCGGCTGCGCGCCACACGTGATCGGGCGTTTCGACGATGAACGTCGAAGTGTTGTCGTCAAAGCGGTAGGCGTGCGCCTGGAACCAGCCCCATTCGGTTTCTTCGAACGCGAACGTGAAGGCGTCGAAGAGCTTCGACGTGCCGAGCCACACGAAGCGGCAGTCGCGCATGTCGATATCGGGCTGATACGTGGCGGCGTACTTCTGGCGCGTGGCGCTGTTCAGGCCGTCGCTCGCGATGATGAGATCGGCGTTGGTCACGTCGTCGTCGGTGATCTGCGATTCGAACACGAGCTTTACGCCGAGCGCTTCGCAGCGCGCCTGCAGGATGTTGAGCAGACGCTTGCGGCCAATGCCGCAGAAGCCGTGGCCCGACGAGCGGATCGCACTGCCGCGCAGGTGAATCTCGATGTCGTCCCAATGGTTGAAGGCGTCGAGAATTTCGTCCGCGCTTTCGGGGTCGGCCGCGCGCAGGTTGCCCAGCGTCTGGTCCGAGAACACGACGCCCCAGCCAAACGTGTCGTACGGGCGGTTCCGTTCGATCACGGTGATTTCGTAGCTCGGGTGACGGCGCTTCATCAAGAGGCCGAAATAGAGGCCTGCCGGCCCGCCGCCAATGCAAACAATGCGCATGCTCGCTCCTTCGTTCGATCTGCAAGCACAATGTAGGTCTAATTGCTTTAGGTGTCAAGTAATTTGCCGCGTTTTACCGGTGGGGGCGGGATGACCCTGGGCGCGAGCGCGAAACATCTGAATTTTTCCGGAACCCTTGGCACGCCCCGGCGTCAATTCCCCATGACGCAGGCAAAGGGACCAAGCAGGCTTTCGCGCGCCTTTCCGCGAGGTGCGCAATGTCGCAGACGTGACACCGGAGGATGTGGCACCAGAAAAGGGCGGACGCTGGCTCGATGTGCATGGCGCGCACCGTCCGGGCGTGCGCGCGCGACTGCGTGGACGCGTCAAGCGCGTGGAATGCTTGCCACGGGTTACGCAGTCCCATTTCGTGTGGAGTTGGCATTAAATTCGCATTGTGAGGCGGCGCTGCGTCGCAGCCTTTTACGGAACCCTTTCATGCGTAGCGCGTGCGGCCAAGAATCGATCAGGAATCCTTACAAAAAGATCAATAAAGCTGACAGCTTCATCGAGTCGAGGTCGCGCACCCCTTCAATCGTAATCTTCGACACGAACGGGAGTCGTCACCAATGAGTCAGACAGCGAAGCGATCGATCGAAATCGACTTTTTCCGGGGTTTCGCATTGATTTCCATCGCGCTCGATCACATTCCTTCCAGCGTGCTTTCGCACGCGATGTTGCACAATTTTGCGTTCTGCGACTCCGCGGAAGTTTTCGTGTTCGTGAGTGGGTATGTATGCGCAGCGAGTTGGCTCGCCATTGCCGGGCGCAAGGGAGAGGGCGCGGCCAACCGCCGCTTCTGGCGCCGCGGGCGCGAGATCTACGCCGCCTATCTATGCACGGCAGCGCTTATGCTGCTTTCGGGCGCCGCCGCGGTCATGCTGCGCGTGGATTCGCCACTGGTCGCCGAGTCGGGTTATCTGCGCTTCGCCGCGCAACCGTTCACGATGCTCGCCAATATCGCCGTCTTTCGCGATCAGCCCTATCTGGCCGGTGTGCTGCCCATGTACATCGTGCTCGTAACGCTCTTGCCGTTCGTGATGCCACTTGCGCGCCGCTCGCCCGATCTCGTGCTCGTCGGTAGCTTCGCGCTGTGGTTCGGCGGGTGCTGGCTCGTCGGTTATTTGCCTACCGCGCCCGGCGCCATATGGCCCTTCAACCCGTTTGCCTGGCAGGCCATGTTCATGCTGGGCCTGCTGTGTCGCATCTATCCCGTGTCGCGCGCGTTTCAGGTCTCGTGGACGGGCCGTGCCTTGACAGCGTTCGCGCTGGTGCTCGTTGCCACGTTCGCGTTCATTCAGTTGTTCGCCGATCTGGACCCTCAGCCGGGCTACATGAAGCAGAACCTCGCGAGCGTGCGTATCGTGAGCTTCGCCGCCGTGGCCTGGCTCGCCGCCCAGGCGGTGCGTAAAGGCTGGATAGCGTGGCTCGCGCAGCGGCTGCCTGCCGTCGTCACCGTGGGGCAGCAAGGCCTCGTGTGTTTCGTGGGTGGCGCGGTGGCTTCGAACGTCATCGACACGCTGCTGCGTGCAACGCATGTCACGGCTTCATTGCCGGCACGGCTCGCGGGCGATGTGCTTGCGGTCGGCGCGTTGATCGTGCTCGCGGGTGGCGTGCGGCGCTTGAAAGCGGTACGGCCGCGCGTCGCGCTTACGTGAAGCGCAACGGCGAACGTTCAAAGGCGGGAATATGCGGGAGGCCTTTGATGCATGCGTTGCGCAACCCGCTCACGCGTTGCCGAGTTCGCGCACGTCCGTAGCAGGCACCGATCCGAATGCATCGCTCAACGCATAGTCGATCAATTGCTGCGCGGCCGCTTCGGGCGTGGACAGCAAACCGTTCTGCTTGAGTTGTTCGAAGCGCTCGCGCATCGGGAACTGGTCGACGCTCGTCGCGCGGATCGTCTCCTGCATGCCGGTGTCGATCACGCCCGGCGCGATGCTGCAAATGCGCACGCCGGCTGGCGCGTCGAGCGCGACGGCGCGCGCGTGATGGTCGAGCGCGGCCTTGGTCGCGCAGTACACGCTCCAGCCCGGATACGCGTTGCGCGCGGCGCCGCTCGAAACGTGCACGATGCGGCGCGACGCATTCGCGCTCAGGGCGTGCGTGGCGGCGAGCGCATTCGCGAGCATCAACGGTGCTGCCACATTGAGCGTCACGGCACGAGCAATGGCGAGCGCGTCCTGTGCGCCGAGCGGCGCGATGGGCTCGACGGTGCCCGCGTTGTTGAAAAGCACCACGCATTGCGCGCCGAGCGCAAACGTGTTCAGCGTGTCGCCGGCCAGCCAGCGCTCGAGCGCGGCGGGGTCGGCGAGATCCACGACAGCTTGAGTGAAGTGCGCGGCATGGAGCGAAGCCAGTTCCTCGTGCGCGCCGCGGCCAAGGCCGAGCACTTCGATGTTCCGTTGCAGCAGTTGTTGCGCAAGCGCCGCACCCAACCCGCGCGTATGGCCGGTAACGATGGCGCGAATGGCAGAACGGGGGGCGGATGTCGAAATCGTCATGGTTTCGTGATGAAAAAAAAGGATGCGATCCTTGCGCGCGCAAGGTGTCGGCACATGAAATTCGTGGGATTTTGCCGCGCGCCGCATGGATTCGCGGCGTGGCGCGGCGCACGATGGCGGACTCAAAACCGGCCGTGGCAAGTGATTGCCAGGTTGGGTCGGCCGCGTTTTCGGTATCATAGCGTCCGGTTCCATATGGAAGAGATCTGGACGTGAAAGCCGCATCGCAACAACGCCGTACCCTGAGCTTCAAGGAAGGTCTTCTTGAGATCAAGAAGAACATGGGGGGCGGCTCAGGCCAGCCCGCCGAAGAACAGGCGCAAAAATCGCAAGGCAAGCCCGCTCACAAGGGCGCGAAGGGCCATGGCGGCTCGCACGCCCCGAAGGGCCCGCGTGGTCCGAGAGACGGTTCTGCGGCTGCGGGCGCAGCCGGCGGCAAGGACGAGCGCGCGCGCTCGCGCCACGGCCGCCCTCAGGGCGCGCGAGCGCAGGAGCAGAATCAAGGAGAGCCGGGGCAGCGCGCCCAGCAGCCTCGCCGCCCGCAGCAGCCGAAGCCGGCTCGCGGGCCGGAGGCGGGTGCTTCCGCGCAGCAGCGCCGCCGTCCGGCGCGTCCCCAGCAGCAGCCGGCGGCGAATCTGAGCGAGGCCGAAAAGGCGCGCATCGAGCGCAACCGCCAGCTCAACACGGTCTGGAACGTGTTTGCGAAGCACTATCCGGCTTTCCGCGACCGTTTGCCGCTCAAGATCGGCGTGGCAGAGGATCTCGTTGCGCGGCACCCCGAGTACGAACGCACGATGATCGTCGCCGTGCTCAAGCGCCACGTGAACCACCCGCGCTATCACGAGCGTGTGGCCGCGGGCGGCTCGCGCTACGAACTCGACGGCACGGCCTCGGAAGGCCCGGGCATCGACCCGTCGCACGTCGGCCGCGCGAATGCGGCGCTTGCGCGTCAGAAGGCCAAGGCCGAAGCGCAAGCCAAGGCGCGCGACGAGGGCAAGGCGCAGCCCGATGCCAAGCCCGAAGTGAAGGCTGAGGCGAAGACCGAAACCGCGCCCCAGTCCGAAGCCCCGAGCGCAGAACCGCAAGCCGCGTCGGACGTGCCGGAAGCAGTGGTTCAGCAACCGGAAAACGGCGAGACGCCCGCAACCGGCGCCTAAGCCCACGCACAGGAATCTTCCTGGCCGAAACGACCCTCTCGCGGCTGCGCCGCGCGAGGGTTTTTGCGCATCTGGCGAGCCACTGCGCGGCTGGAAGGGGACGCTGCCGATCGCTGTGTGCGCAACGTTTGGCGCACACGCCGGCCTTTATCGCAATCTCGGTGCGTATAGTCGATCCCGCGCAAGTTCGACTCAGCGAAGCAGGAAGCGGTTTTAGCGCGCGCTGCCCGAAGCGGCGACGTCTTGTACGGCAGCCTGTGCGGAGGCGGCCGACGCCGCGGCGGGTGCAGCGGCAGGCGTGGATGCGCCGATCGCAGTTGAAGCCGCCGAAGCCGCAAGTCCGGCGCTTGCGGGTGCATCGCTTGCGGCTGGCGCGCTAGCGGTATCGAGCACCCTGCTGAACTCCACGGCGCGCGTGCGGATCTTTTCCGCATAGGCCTTCGAGCCGCCGTAATTCTTCATCGCGGCGTTGAGGTCGCCGCCGGCGGACCGCTGGTAGCCATAGAGGATCGACGAGCCGACGTCGATGTTGACCTCGGGGTCGGTGAGGTCCTTGTTGTGAAGGATATTGCGATGCGCTGATGGCACGACCTGCATGAGTCCGGTCGCGCCGTTCGCGCCGTGCGCCTTCTCGCGAAAGCGCGACTCGATCGAGATGATGGCGAGCAGCACGGCAGGCGGAAGTGAATACTTCTCAGCAGCGCCCGTGACGGCTTGCGAAATTAGCGCGGCCTTTTCTTTCGCGATACCGAACTTTTGCGTGAGGTATTTCGAAACGGCGCTGGAAACGGCGGGTGAGCTTGCGGGAGCAACCTCGCTCGCAGCCGATGCGCTGACAATGTCGCTAGCGGGCGCCTGCTGCTGCGCCTGCGCGGCCGCGGTTTGCACGAGGCCCGGCAACAGGGCGAGCAGGCAGAGTAACTGCCTCATGGCCGGTGCATAGGGGAAAAAAGAAGGCGCAAGTATAACCGGCCCCGATTAATGAGGCCGGCTGCGTGTCATCTCGTTTTCACATTCCTGACCGGCGTCACGACCGGGTGTCGCGCCCGGCGCGGCTTTAGGCCCAGTTCAGACCGAGTTCAGGCCTTCTGCACCGAAGCCTTCCAGATTTCGTCGATGCTCGCGGCGAGAACGGCGTCGAACTCGGCATCGCTCATCGACTTCGTGAGGTCGTTGATGAGCGCGCGCGAAAAGCTTGCAATCATTCGATGGTTCTTCGCGAGACGTACACATGCGTCGGTGCGCGAATAGCCGCCGGAGAGCGCCACCACGCGCACCACGCGCGGATGTTCGATGAGCGGCAGATAGAAGTCGGGCGTATCGGGAATCGTGAGCTTGATCATCACGTTCTGGGAGGCCGGCAGCGCATCTAGCCCTTTGAGCAGTTCGTCGCGCAATAGCTTCTCGGCCTTGGCCTTGTCGGGGGCCTTGATCGAGACTTCGGGCTCGAGAATCGGCACAAGTCCGTGCGCGGATATCTGCGCACCGAATGCGAACTGCTGCGCAGCGATCGAAGCGATGCCCGAAGATGAGGCATGCTCGATCACGGAGCGCATCTTGGTGCCGAAAATGCCGGCTTTCGCCGCGCGTTCGAGCAGGGCGTCGAGGCCCGGAATCGGCTTCATGAGACGCACGCCGTCGGCCTCGGCGTCCAGCCCCTTGTCGACCTTGAGGAAGGGCACAACGCCGCGATCGTTCCAGAGGAAGGCGGGCACCGGCTTGCCTTGCGCCTGGCCATCCATGGTCGCTTCGAAGAGGATCGCGCCAATCACCTTGTCGCCCGAGAACGCGGGCGCGCTGATGATGCGCACGCGCATTTCGTGCATCAGACGGAACATTTCGGCGTCGCCGCTATACGCGCTTTCGGGGATGCCGTACTGGCGCAGCGCGCCAGGGGTCGAGCCGCCACTCTGGTCCAGCGCGGCGATGAAGCCTGGTTTTTCGCGCATCTGCGCAAGCATTTGCTCGTTTGCCATCGTCGTGTCTCCCGCATTTGGGGCGCCCTTGCGGGCGCGGTTACTCGAATCCGGTCGCTGGCTGCTGCGACGAGTGTACTTGTACCGCAGAGTGGCGTCTTCGCCATTATGTGGGCTCGGTCGCCCAGCCGCACTGAAGAAGGGAAACGGTGAACGGCAGCAATTGCGATGCCAGGGGATAAAACGCGGCAAGCGCCGTCACACGATCACTTGCGCCTGCGCGCTGCGGTCGTTCGCGAGTAGCGCCGAGAGCTTGCGCAGCGCGGCCTGCAATTGCTCGCGGCCACCCGTCGCGCCCAGCGAAATGCGGATCGCGTTCGCGGTTTCCAGGCCTTGCTGGAATGCCGTGGAGGGCGCGACGGCGAGACCCTCGGTGCTCGCGGCGACGGCCAGTTCGCGAGCCTGCCAGTAGCGCGGTAGCGTGTACCAGAGGTGGATCCCCGCGCCCGCCGACGATCCCAACGCGTGCGCCGCAATGCGCTGGCGCTCGCGCGCCTCGGCCTTCACATCGGCAAAGATTTGCTCGGCTACGCCTTCTTCGATCCAGTGCGTGGCGAGCGAGTTGGTGAGCGGCGCGGCCATGAGCGAGAACGTGCGCAGCGCGCTCACGAGGCGCGCATGCGCTGCTTCATCGGGCAGGGCGAGATAGGCCGTGCGCAAACCGGGCGAGAGCGTTTTGGACAGCGTCGCGAGATAGCAGACCTGAGCGGGCGCGATGCGCGCAAGCGGTGGGGGCGCATCGAGCGCGAAGCGCCAATAAGGATCGTCTTCGATGATGCGCGCGCCGCAGCGCTGCGCCACCCGCACGATCTCCAGGCGGCGGCCCTCCGGCATGGTCGCCGTGGTCGGGTTCTGCAGCGTGGGGTTCAGGTAGATGAGCCGTACCGCGTGCTCGCGGCAAGCCGCTTCCAGCGCGTCGGGCCGCATGCCGTAGGCATCGACGGCAATGGGCTCGATACGGCGTCCCAGTTGCGCCGCCGCGTGCGGCAGGCCCGGGTAGAGCAGCGGCTCGGCGACGATGACGTCGCCGGGCTGCGTGAAGGCGAGGATGAGCGCGGCAAGCGCCGCCTGCGCGCCGGGACAGACCACCACGCGCTCGGGTGCAACCGGGCCGAGCATGGGCTGCAGCCACTTCGCGCCCGCTTGCCAGTCGGCGCGGCCGCCGCCGCCCATGTGGTAGGTCATGAGTAGATCGGCGTCGCTGCGTACCAGCACGCGCGCCATGCCCTCGCGCAGCAGCGCGTTCATGTCGAGGCCAACGGGCGCGGGCGGGATGTTCATGCTGAGGTCCACGCGTTGCAGCAATTCGGCGCGCGGTGCGGCGATGAACGTGCCAAGCGGCCCGCGTGCCTCGATCAGCCCGCGCCGCCGGGCTTCGTTGAAGCCGCGCGTGACGGTGGTCAGATCGACCGAAAGCAGGGTGGCGAGACTGCGTTGCGCGGGCACGCGCTCGCCGGGGCGCAGCGTGCCTTGCGCCACCGCAGCTTCGATGAAATCGGCGAGCCGCACGTAGCGCGGGCCGTTGCCGGGCTGCATCGCCGTGGCCCACGCATTGACCTCGACGGCGCTTTCGGCAGGGTGGTCGTGTGTCATTCTGTCGCGGATGTATGCGTGATGTCTTACTCTAGCATGCGTGCATGAAGCGCGTAAATCCATACATATAGGCTATGTATGGCTTCTGTAGCGGCCCTCCACGGCCGCTCGTGCGGCAGCAGAGTGAGCACGTATGGATGGGTTTGCGCGAACGTCAACCTTGGAACCAGACATGCGCAATCCAGACCCTCGCTCGGGGCGGGCCGCTACGGCCGGCCCGCCTTCTTCACCACGTCCCCCTTTTATTGCGCGCTTCCTGCGGCGCGCCTCTCTCTTCGCGGCGGCGGCACCGCTCGTCCTGCTCAGCGGCTGCAACATGGCGCTGCTCGCCCCGAAAGGCGACATTGGCGTGCAGGAGAAGAACCTGATTCTGATCGCGCTCGGGCTAATGCTGCTCGTCGTGATTCCCGTGATCGTGCTCACGCTGTGGTTCGCCTGGCGCTATCGCGCTTCCAACGCGAACGCGACCTACGCGCCGCGCTGGTCACATTCCACCGTCATCGAAGTGGTGGTGTGGACGATTCCCTGCGTGATCGTGCTCACGCTCGCCGTGCTCATCTGGCGCACCACGCACTCGCTCGACCCGTATCGCCCAATCGAGTCGCAAACGAAGCCGGTGCGTGTGGACGTGGTCGCGCTCAACTGGAAGTGGCTTTTCATCTACCCGGATTACGGCGTGGCTTCCGTGAACCAGCTCGCGATTCCCGTGGATACGCCCGTCGAGTTCAACCTCACCGCCGAGTCGCTGATGAATTCGTTTTTCATTCCGCAACTAGGCAGTCAGGTCTACGCGATGCCGGCCATGCAGACGAAGCTGCACCTCATCGCGAACGAGCCCGGTGTGTATGCGGGCCGCTCGGCGGCCTTCAGCGGCCCGGGCTTCTCCGACATGCATTTCGAAACGCTCGCCAAGAGCCGCGCCGACTTCGACGCGTGGATCGCGCAAGCGAAGGCGTCGCCCACGATGCTGAGCCGCGCGGCCTACGAGCAACTCGCGCTACCCGGCGAAAAGACGCCGGTCACGCTCTATTCGAACGTCGCACCGGGCCTGTTCGATGGCGTGGTCGGCAAATACATGCGCGACGTGCACGGCAACCCGATTTGCGGCACGGTCCCAAGCGCCCCTGCGCTCACGCTCAACCGTAGCGCCATCCTGGCAGCGGAGTAATCACACCATGTTCGGAAAACTCACGCTCGACGCCGTTCCCTGGCACGAGCCGATCATCATGGGCACGGGCGCCGTTGTCGCGCTCGGCGGCCTCGCCTTGCTCGCCGCGATTACGATCGCGGGCAAGTGGGGTTATTTGTGGCGCGAGTGGATCACCTCGGTCGATCACAAGCGCATTGGCGTCATGTACATCATCCTCGCGGTCGTCATGCTGCTGCGCGGTTTCGCCGACGCGATCATGATGCGCGTGCAACAAGCCATCGCATATGGCGACTCGGCGGGCTATCTGCCGCCGCATCACTACGATCAGATCTTCACGGCGCACGGCGTCATCATGATCTTCTTCGTGGCCACGCCGCTCATTCTCGGCTTGATGAACGTGGTCGTGCCGCTGCAGATTGGCGCACGCGACGTGGCCTATCCGTTCGTCAACTCGCTGAGCTTCTGGCTCTCCGTGGTGGGCGCGGTGCTCGTGATGGTCTCGATGTTCGTGGGCGATTTCGCGGCCACGGGCTGGGTGGCGTATCCGCCGCTCTCGGAGCTGGGTTATAGCCCGACCGTTGGTATGGATTACTACATATGGTCACTGCAGCTATCGGGTCTCGGCACTACGCTCTCGGGCATTAACTTCATCGTCACGATCCTGCGCATGCGCGCGCCGGGCATGGACATGATGAAGATGCCGGTGTTCGTGTGGACGGCGTTCATCACCAACATCCTGATCGTCGCGGTGTTCCCGGTGCTCACCGGCACGCTCGCGCTGCTCACGATGGACCGCTATTTCGACATGCATTTCTTCACGAACGAGCTGGGCGGCAATGCGATGATGTACATCAACCTGATCTGGGTCTGGGGTCACCCGGAGGTGTATATCCTCATCCTGCCTGCGTTCGGTGCGTACTCCGAAATCATCGCGACGTTCTCGGGCAAGCCGCTATTCGGCTACAAGTCGATGGTCTATGCCACGGCGTCGATCGGAATTCTCTCGTTCTTCGTGTGGCTGCACCACTTCTTCACGATGGGCTCGGGCGCGAACGTCAATGCGTTCTTCGGCATCATGACCACCGTCATTTCGATCCCGACCGGCGTGAAGCTCTTTAACTGGCTCTTCACGATGTATCGCGGCCGCATTCGCTATCACAGCGCCACGCTCTGGACCATCGGCTTCATGGTGACGTTCGCGGTGGGCGGTATGACCGGCGTGCTGCTGGCCGTGCCGGGCGCGGACTTCGTGCTGCACAACTCGCTCTTTCTCGTCGCGCACTTTCACAACGTGATCATCGGCGGCGTGGTGTTCGGTTGCCTTGCGGGCGTGAGCTTCTGGTTCCCCAAGGTGTTTGGCTTCACGCTCAATGAGTTCTGGGGCAAGGTGTCGTTCTGGTGCTGGCTGATCGGTTACTGGCTCGCGTTCACACCGCTCTACATTCTCGGCTTCGAAGGCATGACGCGCCGCATGAACCACTATGAAGTGGCCGAGTGGCATCCGTGGCTCGTGGTGGCGCTCGTGGGCGCGGTATTCGTGGGCCTCGGCATTTTCGCGTTCATCGTGCAGATCGTGGTGAGCCTGCGCGAGCGCGAAGCGAACCGCGACGTGACCGGCGACCCATGGGACGGCCGCAGCCTCGAATGGTCGACTTCTTCGCCTGCGCCGTTCTACAACTTCGCCGTGCTGCCGGAGATCACCTCGATGGAGCAGCACTGGGACAACAAGGAAGCCGGCCGCGCCTACGTTCAGCCGCGCAAGTACGAAGACATCCACATGCCGCGCAACACGGGTGCGGGCTTCATCATCGCCGCATTCAGCCTGCTGTTCGGCTTTGCGATCGTATGGCACATGTGGCTGTTCGCGGCGGTGGGGATTGCCGGCATGATCGTCACGTTCATCGTGCGCACCTACAACCAGGATGTGGATTACTGGGTCCCGGCCGCCGAGGTCGAGCGCATGGAGAACGCGCGATTCAAGCAACTCGGCATCCAGCGTTTCGATCAATCCGAGCAAATCGAGGAGATGGCTTAAACCATGGCTCACGCTGCTACTACTCACGCCCAGGGTCATGGTCACGACGACAGCGCCAAGACCACGCTAGGCTTCTGGATCTACCTGATGAGCGATTGCCTCATCTTCGCGACGCTCTTCGCCACCTTCGGCGTGCTCGCGAATGCGACGGCAGGCGGTCCGGGCGCGAAGGATCTGTTCGAACTGCCGTACGTGCTAGGCGAAACGCTGCTGCTGCTCGCGAGCAGCGTCACGTTCGGCATGGCCATGCTGAATCTCTACGCGCAGCGGCGCGGCCGGGTGATCGTGTGGCTCGCCGTGACGTTCCTGTTCGGCGCTGGCTTCGTCGCGATGGAGTTGAACGAGTTCGCCAAGCTCATCGCCGATGGAGCGGGGCCCGGCACGAGCGCGTACCTTTCGGCGTACTTCACACTGGTCGGCACGCACGGCCTGCACGTCACGGCGGGTTTGCTGTGGATTGCGATCATGATGCACCAGACCTTCAAGTTCGGCCTGACCGGCACGGTCCGCCGCCGCCTCGCCTGCCTGAGCCTCTTTTGGCACTTTCTCGATCTCGTGTGGATCTGTGTGTTTACGTTCGTTTATCTGCGAGGTTTCCTGTGAGCCAATCCCATGCCACTCACCACGCCGTGCATGACGCGTCGCACGGCAGCCTCAAGGGCTACATGATCGGCACGGTGCTTTCGCTCGTGCTCACGCTGGCGTCTTTCGGCGTCGTGATGTTTCGAGTCGTTTCGCCGGGCGTCGGGCTGGCAGCCATCGTCGTGCTCTGCATTGCGCAACTCGTCGTGCAACTCGTGTATTTCCTGCACATCGGCGCGTCGCGCGAGCAGCGTTCGAATACGGCGATCTTTATCTGCACGGCGTTTCTGATTGCTGTGATCGTCGGCCTTTCGCTGTGGGTCATGCACAACGCGAACGTCAACATGATGCCCACGCACATCTCGATCGACCGCGCCATGGCGCACGATTGACGCCGAAGTTGCGTTGCGTCCCCAAAATGCGGGCGCTCCGGAATACGGCCGCGCGTGATCGCCAGGCACCTCGGGCACAGTGCATGCGCTATACGAAGCGTCGCGACACCCCGTCGCTTCTACTGTGGAGTGAGATCATGAACAAGGACCAGGTGAAGGGCACGGCTGAGAAGGTGAAGGGCAAGGTCAACGAGGCTGTGGGCCGCGCAACCGACAACCCGGCGCGTGAATTGAAGGGCGACATCCAGCAGGAAGCCGGCCAGGCACGCAAGAACGTCGGCGACATGAAGGAGGCCGCAAAGGATATGGCGAAGGACGTGAAGCGCCATCACTGATAAGCGATGGCTAACCCGCAGCGCCGCCGCCTCGCAAGGGGCGGCGGCGTCGTGCTGTGCGCATGTGGCTCAAGCGCGGTTCGTGTATCTCGATCGCGTGGTACGAGCCCATTGGGCATCCATCTCTACTAAAGAAAAATTACTACGGAGTGCAAATCAATAGCGAGGCGGCGTGAGACGACGTCCGCTTTCGATATGCCTTCATTTTGCGATGTGCAACAAGAGGGTAGCGGCGCGGCGAAATGTCCTCGAAACGGGTATGCTGCAGGCATCCCGTGTGTCCCGCGCGGGGCATGAACGTGGAGTTCCCGATGTCTGCCAATCCTGCCGGCGTGTCCTCCGGACTGCGTGAAGTCTGGTTGATCCGCCATGGCGAAACGCAATGGAGCCTCTCTGGGCAGCACACCGGGCGCACCGATATCGCGCTCACTGAGCACGGACGCGAGCAGGCGCGCTCGCTCGCGCCGTCGCTCGCCACACAGCGCTTCGATGCGGTGCTTTGCAGCCCGATGGCGCGGGCCATCGAGACGTGCCAGCTCGCGGGCCTCGGCGACGAGATGACGATTTCGGCCGACCTGCACGAGTGGGACTACGGGATTTACGAAGGCCTCAAGACAGCGGATATCCGCAAGACCGAACCCGACTGGAGCGTATGGCATTCGCCCATCGCGCAGGGCGAGGATCTCGCGCGCGTTCAGGCGCGCGCCGCGGCCGTGATCGATGGACTGCTGGCCCTGCGTGGCCGCGTGGCCCTCTTTTCGCACGCGCATTTCCTGCGCGCATTGGCGAGCTGCTGGATTTCCGGTTCGGCGGCGCTAGGCGAGCATCTGTATCTCGACACCGCTTCGGTGAGCGTTCTCGGTTTCGACCATGAGAGCCGCGCCATACGCCGCTGGAATGCACTCGGTGAGCGTCGAGCGCTGATGTGACGAATCCCTGACCCGCTCGCTCAGCGTAGGGAGCACGAGAGCCAATGCGCGATACGCACGCCGTCCAGTCGCGAACCCTCGGGCGTAGCGCTCCCCAGGAGGGTGACGATCACGGGCCGCCGCCCGTGCACCATCACGCGCATCACCATATTGTGGCCGGACTCGTTGATGAAGCCGGTTTTCTGCACGCTCGCGCGCACCTGCCCGTAGCGCACCAACCGATTACTGTTCACATACTGCAACTGCCCGCGGCCAGTGGACACGCGTTCCTGATGGTCGATCGAATAGCGGCGAATGAGCGGGTAGCCATTGGCCGCACGCACGAGATTCGCCAGTTCGCGAGCGGTTGAAACGTTCTGCGGCGAGAGCCCAGTCGCGTTGACGAAATGCGTGTGCGTCATGCCAAAACGCAGCGCCTTCGTGTTCATTGCCGCGACGAAAGCGGGCCGCCCGCCAGGATAGTCGCGGCTGAGTGCCGAAGCCGCACGGTTTTCCGATGACATCAGCGCAACGTGCAGCATGTTGGCGCGCGTGAGCGACGCGCCCACGCCGAGGCGCGAATCCGTGAATTTGAGCGTGTCGAGATCGGCGGTCGTGACCGAGAGCCGCTGTTGCAGGGGTGCATGAGCACTGTCGAGCCAGACGATCGCCGTCATGAGTTTCGACACCGACGCGACAGGCGCCACGGCGTCGGCATTGCGCGCGTAGAGCGGCGTGTGGGTGTTTTCGTCGACGACGTAGATCGCATGCGAAAAGAGCTGCTTGCGCGACGCCGGCGTGAAGCCGCAGCGTGCGAGCAGGCGAGGGGCGTGGGCGTCTTTGGCGCTCACTTGCGCTGCGTGTTGCGATGCCGGTAGCGGGCCGTGCCTGGGCCTCGCGCGTTTGGTACGGCGCTTCGGCCCTGAGAGGTTGGTGGAGGGCGCATCGGCATGCATCGAGCGATGTACGGGCTTCGTCTTGTGCGCGACGCTCTTTTTCTTTTTGGGTGTTGCGTGGACAGTGCTTTCTGCCGCCGTGTGATGAGCGGCCGCGTGGGCAGAAGCGGGAGCCGCGCCAGCCGCGAGGCCCGCGACAATCAGGACGAGGAGATTGGGCAGCAATCGAAGTCGGGAAGCAAAGGGCATCGACAGATGAGCTTGAACGTTGGTTTTGCGCGGGGTGCGTCGGGACTTTGGCGGCTTTATTCGAGCCACATAGGGCGATCAAGTTCCATTCCGGCTCCATAATCGTCGTTCAATGGGGCCATCGTCGTATTGAACGGGCGGCGAGCGGGCCCGGATACTCCGTGATGCCACGGGAGAACAGAGATGCTCAATCAACTCTCCGACACCTTCCTGCTCGTCTTCGCGGGGCTCTTTCCCGTCCTCAATCCGCCCGCGGCGGGCTTTATCGTGCTGAGCATGCTGCCGCGTGCGACGGCCAGCGAGCGCGCATTTCTCGCGCGCATCATCGCCATCAACAGCCTGTTCATTCTGCTCGGCTCGCTGATCATGGGCGCCTACGTGCTCTCGTTCTTTGGCATATCGATACCCGTTTTGCGGGTCGCGGGCGGGTTGGTCATTGCATTCGCGGGCTGGAACCTGCTGCACAAATCGTCCGATGGCGGGGATAGCGCAGTCGCGCAGGCGCCGCCGGATTCGGCGCGCAAAGCGACGCTGCGCGCCGCGGCGTTTTATCCGCTCACGCTGCCGGTCACCGTTGGACCAGGGTCGATTGCGGTCGCGATTGCGCTGGGCACCGGGCGGCCGCGCGGTCAGGTGCAACTCGTCAATGTCGTGGGCGTGCTGCTTGCGTTGATCGTTCTTTGCGGCTGCATTTATCTGTGCGTGCGTTTCGCGGGGCACGTGGGCAAGCGGCTCGGGCCGGTCGGTACTGAAGTGCTGATGCGGCTGCTCGCATTCGTGCTGCTGTGCATCGGCCTGCAGATTTTGTGGCTCGGGCTCGAAGAGTTGTTCGAGTCGGTGCTGCTTTCGGTGAATATCAAATAGCGCAGCGTGTGGGTGCAATCTCCATGCTGCACCGCATGAAAGGGAAAACCACGAGCCCATGACATCAGACGTCTGATGTAGATTGGAGCCCAATGTACCCAACCCACGCAATGATGCGGCAAACATGCGCCTGAGCGTCGATCAGTCGATGTGCGAGCGAATCCAGGATTCGCTGCTGGAAATGATCCGCGAGCGCTCGCTCAAACCGGGCGATCAAATCCCCCCGGAGCCCGAACTTTGCGAACTGCTGGGCGTGGGCCGCTCCAGCCTGCGGGAGGCGGTGGCGCAGATGATTTCCCACGGTCTTCTCACGCGCGTGCACGGCAAGGGGACCTTCGTCAGACAAATCACGCTCAAACTGCAGGGCGGTCTGGATGATCTGATGTCTGTGACGGACATGATACGAAGTGTTGGCGCGGTGCCTTCCACGAGCCGTTTGCAAGTGAGGACGATCGCGGCTTCCGGCAGTCTCGCGCAAAAGCTCGGCCTCGCCGAAGGCGATCCCTGCGTGCGGTTCGAACGCGTGCGTCGCGCCGACGACGCTATCGCCGCGTACTGCATCGATATCGTGCCGAAAGCGTTGCTCGAAGGGCAGGAACTAGGCGAGTCGCTGTTCGGCACGCTGGAGCGCGCGGGCGTTCGGCTCTCCCACACGCATAGTTCGATCCAGCCGACCATTCTCACCCCGCGGGATTTGCCGGAGTTGCAGGAGAGTATCGGCATGTTTCTGCTGATCGACGAAGTGGATTTCGATGAGACCGGCCGTGCGGTCTGCTACAGCAACGACTATTACAACGCCAGCATTTTCAAGTTCGATCTCGTGCGCAAACGACGTTAGGCGGCCCAGTGGCCCTTTTTCCCGACAGGAAACGTATGCACTTCGAAGCTTTCAGCTCTTCCGAACTGACCGAATATCTATTGGGTATTCCGGCCGTTTGCGCAAGGCTTGGCGACGACAGCGAATTGCAAGTCGTCGAAGTGGGCGATGGCAACCTCAACTACGTCTACTTCGTGAGCAGCGCGCGCGACCCGCGCCTGAGCGTCGTGGTGAAGCAGGCGCCGCCGTACCTGCGGCTGGTAGGCGAAGCGTGGCCCTTGCCGCGCGAGCGCATGCAGCGCGAAGTGGCGGCGTTGCGGCGCTTCGGTGCGCTCTGCCCGGAGCACGTGCCGAGCGTCTTTCACGCGGACAGTGAGAAGTTCCTCATGGTCATGCAGCGGCTCGATTCGCATCGCGTGCTGCGTGGGGGACTGATAGACGGCATCGTTTATCCGCGGCTCGCCGATCACATTTCCACCTATCTCGCCCGCACGCTGTTTCATGGCTCCGACCTCTACCTTGCGCCGGATGCAAAGAAGGCGGCGGTGGGCGGCGACATCAATACGGAATTGTGCAGGATTACCGAAGAACTCGTCTTCACGTTCCCGTTCGAAGATCATCCTTCGAACGTCTACAGCCCCGCGCTGCCCGCGACGGCAGTCGAACGGTTGCGCACGCACGAGCTGTTGCGGATCGCGGCGGGCGAGATGAAGTGGGCCTTCATGAATCATGCCGAAACGCTCGTGCACGGAGACCTCCATACGGGCTCGATCATGGCGAACGAGCACGAGACATATGTGATCGACCCCGAGTTCGCGTTCTATGGGCCGATGGGCTTTGACACGGGTGCGTTCATTGCCAACCTGCTGCTCGCGTATTACGCGCGCGACTGGCACGACCGCGAGGCGGGACGCGACCCTGCCGTATACCGGGGCTGGCTGCTCGAACAGGTCGAGGCCGTGTGGAACGCCTTCGCGCAGAAGTTCGGGCAGATCTGGCGCGCGCACGAGGACGAGGCTGGCCATGCATTCATTGGCGGCCCGGCGGGCACGCGTGCGGCTGAGGCGTTCCGCGAAGATTTCATCAGGCGACTCTTCGCCGACACGCTCGGCTTTGCAGGCTGCAAGATGATCCGCCGCATAGTCGGCATGGCGAAGGTGGCGGAGATTACCAGTATCAAGGACGAAGCGGTGCGCGCGCGGATCGAAGTGCGTTGCCTGAACCTTGCCGAAGCGTTGCTGGTGCAGCGGCGCGAGCTGGCTTCGATCGAAGCGGTCAGCGCGCTGGCCGCTCAAGTGCTCGCGGAATCGGCGTAAGCGAAAACAGGCTGCCACAATGGGTGGCCGAGCCCCGGACAACCGGCATAGACGGAGAATGTATGACGTTGCAGGCGCAACAATCGAGTCTTCCGCCCACCATCGAGTGGCGCGACGGCACCCTTTATCTGCTCGACCAGACGCGTTTGCCGCGCGAGTGCGTGGTCGAAGCCGTGGACACGGTCGAGGCGGTCTGGCGAGCGATCCACGAGCTGCGTGTTCGCGGCGCTCCCGCGATTGGTGTCGCGGCCGCCTATGGCCTGTGCGTGGCGATGCGGCGCGAGCCGTCCGATTCACGCGATACGTTCCTCGCGCGGCTCGCAGCGCACGCCGCGTATCTGGACAGCGCGCGGCCCACCGCAGTGAATCTGCGCTGGGCGCTCGAACGGATGCTTTCGCACGTGCGCGCCGAGCCGAGCGCGACGGGAACCGCACTTTACGAAGCGCTCGTTGCGGAGGCAAAGCGCATTCATGATGAGGATATCGAACTGTGTGCGCGAATCGGCGAAGCCGGGCGCGCGCTGATTGCGACCGGCAGCGGCGTGCTCACGCACTGCAATGCCGGTGCGCTGGCCACGGCGGGCATCGGTACGGCGACTGCGCCGCTCTATTGCGCGCATCGTGACGGCGTGGCGTTTCGCGTCTATGCGGACGAGACTCGGCCACTCCTGCAAGGTGCGCGGCTCACCGCCTACGAACTACAGCAGGCGGGGCTAGACGTGACGCTAATCACAGACAGCATGGCGCCCACTTTGATGGCTCAGGGGCTCATCGACCTCGTGATCGTCGGCACCGACCGCGTGGCCGCGAACGGCGACGTAGCGAACAAGATCGGCACGCTCGGCGTGGCGATCGCGGCGAAGCATTTCGGCATTCCCTTCTATGTGGCATGTCCCTCGTCCACGCTGGATCTGCGCACTGCAAGCGGCGCGGAAATCGTGATCGAGGAGCGCGGCGCTGCCGAGGTGACGCATCTCGCGGGGCAGCGCATCGCGCCCGAGGGCATTCAGGTGCGCAATCCGGCGTTCGATGTGACGCCGCATGCACTCGTTACCGGCATCGTGACGGAGCGCGGTATCGTACGCGCGCCATTCGAGGCGAGCCTCGCGGCGCTTTTTGCGACCGGAGCGGCAGCGTGAGCGGCGCAAGCGAGGGCTTTCGAGCCGGTGAGGCTGCGCAACGCGCGCGCGATGCGCGGGCGCAGGCCGAAATGCGTCAGCAGATCGTTGATACCGCTCGCGAGATGGAGCGCCTCGGCATCAATCAGGGCACGTCGGGCAATGTGAGCGCGCGCTGGCATGACGGACTCCTGATTACTCCGAGTGGCGTGCCGTGCGCGGCGCTTTCGCGCGAACAGATCGTCTGGATGCCGCTCGACGTGCGCGATGACGATCCGCTTTTCGAAGCGCAACGCCCTTCCTCCGAGTGGCGTTTTCATCGCGACATCCTGCGCGCACGCAGCGATGTGAACGCCGTAGTCCATACGCATTCGCAAGCCGCCACGGCGCTTGCGATCCACAGCCGGGGCATTCCCGCGCATCACTACATGGTGGCCGCGGCGGGCGGCAATTCGATTCGCTGCGCGCCGTATGCGATCTTCGGCAGCCAGGCGCTCTCCGATCACGCGCTCGAAGCGCTGCATGAGCGGCTCGCGTGCCTGCTCGCGCATCACGGCGTCATTGCGCTCGGGCGCGATCTCGCGCGGGCGCTGTGGCTCGCCAACGAAGTGGAGGTGCTCGCAAAGCAGTATTTGCTGGCGTGCCAGTTGGGCGAGCCGCCGCTGCTTTCAGATGCGCAAATGGAGGAGGTCATCGAGAAGTTCAAGGGCTACGGGCCGCGCAAGTAATACGCGGGCGCTCGCGCGCCCAGGCAGTCGTGGCAATGTGATAGATGCGCGATACACACGCGGTACAAACGATTACGCAGTCGGTTGGCGGTTGGCAGGTCAGTCAAAAACCAGCAGATCAAAGACAGGAGACGGTGATGGCGTGGAGTTCAGCAGGGGTCGACAGATGGGTGGCGCGCAGCGCGCGCATGGGTGCCACGGCAGGCGTGACGATGTTCGCCGCCGCGGCAATGCTGGCAGGCTGTTCGAAGAGCGAGTCGCCTTCAACCAGTGCGACGGCGACGGACGCCGCCGCCGCGAGCGCGCCGGCGCAGGCCGCTGCGGCACCGGTCACGAAGATCAAGGTCGGCTTCTCGATCGCCACGCTCAACAACGCATTCTTCGTAGGACTGAAGAACGGTGTGGAGCGTGGTGCGGAAAAGCAGGGCTTCGATCTGGTGCAGACCAACGCAAACGGCGACGCCCAGCAGCAGGTCAACGACACGCTCAACCTGCTGAGCCAGGGCGTGCAAGCGATCGTGCTCAATCCGATCGATTCGAAGGCGATCATTCCAGCGGTCGAGAAGGCCAATTCGATGAACGTGCCGGTCTTCATGCTCGACCGGGGCTCGGACGGCGGTAAGGTCACCTCGTTCGTCGCTTCGGATAACGTAGCGCTTGGCGCCACCGGCGCGAAGTGGATCGCCGACCAGTTGAGCAAGCGCTATGGCTCGCCCAAGGGCAACGTGGTGGACCTGATCGGCCTCATCGGCACGACGGCGGCCACGGACCGCGAGAAGGGCTTTTCGGAAGAGATCGCGAAGTATCCCGACATCAAGGTCGTCGCGCGCCAGGAAGGCGGCTTCGACCAGGAAAAGTCGCTCAACGCGATGACGAGCATCCTCCAGAAATATCCGCAGATCGACGCGGTATTCGGCGCGAACGACGACAACACGGTGGGCGCGGAAAAAGCCATCGACAATGCGGGCCGCTACAAGCCGCTCGGCGACCCCGGCCACATCATGGTGATCGGTGCGGACGGCACGGCGCAGGCGCTTTCGGCGATCCGCGCGGGCAAGCAGGACGCGACGATCTCGCAGAACCCGATCGGCATGTCCGCAAAAGCGATGACGTTCATCACCGACTACGAGGCGAAGAAGGACGTGCCTGGGAACTACGCGTGGCCGACCTATCTGATCGACAAGTCGAACATCGATTCGGATGGCGTGAAGCAATACGGTCTGTGGGCGCTCGAAGTCAAGCAGTAACGGGCATCGGTCTACGCGCCGGCTGCGCGATGCGTGCGCCGGCGCCCGGGATGAACGGATGAAACGCGAATCAGGTTCGGCAATGCACGTGTCGCAAGAGAACACGAGCGCGGGCGGTAGGACAGGCGCGCCGCCGCTTTTACGCATGACCGGCATCGTAAAGAGTTTTCCCGGCGTGAAGGCGCTGCGAGGCGTGAGCCTCGAACTGCACGCGGGGCACGTGATGGCGATCGTCGGCGAGAATGGCGCGGGCAAGTCCTCGCTCATCAAGACGCTTTCCGGCGCTTACGAGCCGGACGAAGGCGCGATCGAAATCGACGGCGTGCGCCTCGCGCGCGGTACACAGGCCGCGATCGACGCGGGTGTCGCCGTGATCTACCAAGAGCTATCGCTTGTCAACGACATGACGGTGGCCGAAAACCTCTTTCTTGGCCGCATGCCGCGGCGCTATGGCCTCGTCGATCATCGCCGCGCGAACGCCATGGCACGCGAGGCGCTGGCCCAGGTCGGGCTGGAAGGCGTGCCCCCGGCCATGCGCCTGGGCGATCTGCCACTCAACAAGCGCCAGCTCGTCGAGGTCGCGAAGGCGCTCGCGCGCGAGGCGCGCATTCTCGTGATGGACGAGCCCACGGCCGCACTTCAGCATCACGATATCGCGCATCTCTACGCCGTCGTGCGGCGTCTGCGTGCGGCGGGCATGGGCATCATCTTCATTTCGCACCATCTCGAAGAGGTGTTCGAACTTGCCGATTCGGCCGTGGTGATGCGTGACGGCGCAACGGTCGGCGCGCGACCGATGTCCGAGTGGAACGAACCGGCGCTCGTGCAGGCGATGGTCGCGCGTAATCTCGACTCGTTCTATCCATGGGAGGCGCGCCCCTATGGTGATGTGGTGCTGGAAGCGCACAACGTGGCGAGCGCGCCCGTACTGCGCGACGCGAGTTTCAGCATTCGCGCGGGCGAGATCGTGGGCATAGGCGGCATTGCGGGCGCGGGACGCACCGAGCTTCTGAAGACGCTGTGCGGTGCGCTGCCGCTCACCGGTGGCGAACTGCGGCTGCGCGGGCGCAGGATCGCGCTGCGCTCGCCCGCGCAAGGCATGCGCGCAGGCATTGTCTACACCGCCGAGGACCGCAAGCTCGAAGGGCTCGTGCTCGAAGCGAGCATCGAAGAAAACATCGCGCTTTCGAGCTTGCGCGCGCTGGTGCGCGGCGGCTTCGTAAGTGCCGCGAGAAAGCGCCGGCTCGCGCGTGAGGCGGTCGAGCGCTTCGCGGTCCGCGCGCCATCGGTCACGTCGCTTACTGGCAATCTTTCGGGCGGCAATCAGCAGAAAGTGATTCTCGGGCGCGCGAGCGCCACGTCTCCGGCAGTCATCCTGCTCGACGAGCCCACGCGCGGCATCGACGTCGGCGCGAAGACCGAGATCTATGCGCATATCGTTGCGATGGCGCGTGCGGGCGCGGCTGTCGTGCTCGTGAGCTCCGAACTGCCCGAACTGCTCGGCATGTCGGACCGCGTGCTCGTGATGTATCGCGGCAGCATCGTCGGCGAGATCGCGCGCGAACACGCCAGCTCGGAGACGATCATTCAATGGGCTACCACCGGAGTCGCAGCATGACGTCCACCACGGTTCGACCGCGTGAAGAAACACAAACCCTGCAACAGCGCGTGCTGCGTCAGATGCGCAGCGGCCTCGGGCCGCTCATTGCGGCGCTCGTGCTCATCTGCGTTGCGCTCTCGCTGGCCTCACCCGAATTTCTCACCACGAGCACGCTCACCAACATCATGGTGCAGGTGTCCGTGGTCGGCATCGCGGCGGTGGGCGGCACGTTCGTGATCATCACATCGGGCATCGACCTTTCCGTGGGCTCGCTCGTCGCGCTGAGCGGCATGGTGGCCGCGACTGTGATGGCCGGTGCGAGCCCTGACGCGGTGGGCCTTGGCGTGGCGGGACTCGTCATTGCGCTCGTAACGGGTGCGGCCGTGGGCGCACTTAACGGCTTCGGCATTGCATGGCTGAGGCTCGTGCCGTTCATCGTCACGCTCGCAATGATGGCGATGGGGCGCGGCCTCACGCTTGCGATTTCGGACGGCCGCACGAAATTCGACTTCCCCAATGTGTTTACCGCGTTCGGCGCGAAGACGTTTGCGGGCCTGCCTGCGCCGATGCTCGTGATGCTGGCCGTATTCGTCGTCGGCCATGTATTGCTGCGCAAGACTGAATTCGGTCACCAGGTGTTCGCCGTGGGCGGCAACAAGGAAGCGGCGCGGCTCGCGGGCATTCCGGTGAGCCGCGTGATCTTTCTCACCTACATGTTCGCGGGCGTGACCGCCGCGATTGCGGGCATCGTCCTCGCGGGGCGGCTCAATTCGGCGCTGCCTTCGGCGGCCAATGGGCTGGAACTGCAGGTGATCGCAGGCGTGGTGATTGGCGGCACCTCGCTCGCGGGCGGGCGTGGCTCGATCGTCGGCACGTTCATAGGCGTTGTGCTGATCGGCGTGATCAATGTCGGGCTCTCGCTGCTCGGCGTCAATCCGTTCTGGACGCAGTTCATCCAGGGCGGCGTGATTCTCGCGGCGGTTTTGCTCGACGCGCTGAGCCAACGGCGCAAGCTTTGAGCGGAGAAGTCAACGTGAGCGGTGGTGCGAAGGCCACCCATACAGGAGACGCGACACGTGAAAAAGATCATTAATCATCCTGATCATTTTGTCGACGAGATGATCGACGCATTGCTGCTCGCCCATCCGGGCTGGCTCAAGCCGGTCACCGCCGACCGCCGTGCGCTCGTGCGCGCCGACGCGCCGAACCCGGGCAAGGTCGGGATTGTGACCGGCGGCGGGTCCGGGCACCTGCCGGGCTTTCTCGGCTACGTGGGGAAGGGGCTCGCAAGCGGCGTGGCCGTGGGCAACGTGTTCTCCTCGCCATCGTCGGAGCAGATCTACGAAGCCACCAAGGCGGTTCACGGCGGCGCGGGCGTGCTCTACCTGTACGGCAACTACGGTGGCGACGTCTTGAACTTCGATCTCGCCGCGGATCTTGCAGACGCAGACGGCATCGAGACCCGCACCGTGCTCGTGGCCGACGACGTTGCTTCCGCGCCGCCCGAACGGGCCTCGGATCGCCGCGGCGTGGCGGGTATGGTGTTCGGCTTCAAGTGCGCGGGCGCGGCGGCCGAACGCGGCGACACGCTCGCCGAAGTCGCGCGCGTTGCCGCGAAGGCGAACGGCGCGACGCGCACCATGGGCGTGGGCCTGTCGCCCACGATCCTGCCGGCAGCCGGCAAGCCCACCTTCACGCTGCCCGATGGCGAGATGGAGATCGGCATCGGCATTCATGGTGAGCCGGGCACGCACCGCGGTAAGCTGGAGAGCGCGGATGCAATCGCCGAACGGCTTGCCGGTGCGATCTTGGGCGACCTGCAGGCCAAGGCGGGGTCGAGCGTGGCGCTACTCGTCAACGGACTCGGCGCGACGCCGCTCGAAGAACTGTATCTGCTGTATCGACGCGCCGCACAGGCCGTTGCTGCAGCAGGGCTGCGCGTGGCGCGCGCTTACGTGGGCGAGTACGTGACGAGCCTCGAAATGGCGGGCGCGTCGATCTCCGTGATGCAACTCGACGAAGAACTCGACACGCTGCTCGACGCGCCGGTGCGTTCGCCATTCTGGCGCGAAGGATGGCGCGTTGACGAAGGAGGCCCGCGATGAGTCTTTCGGTAAGCGAAATAAAGACGCGGCTCATTGGCGCGTTGAACGCCATGCCTGCCAGCGCGGAGGAACTGCGCGAACTCGACGCTGCAATCGGTGACGGCGACCTGGGCGTTACCGTGAAAGCGGGCTCCCTCGCGGCGGCCGATGCCATCGCGAAGCTGCCTCCCGACGCCGCGCTGGGCGACGTGCTGATCGCCGCGGGCAAGGCTTTCTCTACGGCGAACCCTTCGACGTTCGGCGCGCTCGTGGGGGGCGGGCTGCTCGCGGCCGCGAAGACCGTGGCGGGTCGGCAGGAGGCGGGCAGGGCCGAAGCGCTCGCCATGGGTCGCGCGGTAGCTGCGCGCATTGCCGAGCGGGGCAAATCGCAGCTTGGCGACAAGACGCTGCTCGATGCGCTCGTGCCGAGCCTCGACACCCTCGAAGCATTCGAGTCAGGCAGTGGTGACGAGCGCACGCTCCTCGACGCGATGATCGACACGGCGCAGCGGCAGGTTCGCGCCACTGCCGCGTTGCAGTCGAAGAAAGGGCGCGCGGCGTGGGTGCAGGAACGCAGTATCGGTCACGCCGATCCCGGCGCGACTGCGTGGCTCAGGTTTCTTCAAGCCTGGCGAGGCTGAGTTTTGCCATCTACCGAAAGAGCATTTCAGCGACGCCAGCCGCCGCTGAAAGTACTACGACAGCGAGTGGCGGCATTTTCCAGCGTGTGAGCAAAAAGAAGCCAATGGCCGCGATCGCAAAGTCGAACCGCGTCTGGACGGATCATGAGCGGCCCATCCACCGTCGCCGGCACGCGTCAGCGATACTGCCGCGATCATACCCGAACCGCCGGCACCTTCTCAGACCGGGAGACGCTCACCGGCCGCGCGCGTGAGAGGTACGCGTTCACGAGCGTGACGAGTTCCCACCTGAGTACTGGCGACGCAAGCTGCCCCTGCCGCGCCGCCTCGTGAACGGCGCCCGCTAGCGCGCCCGCAAGCACCTGAGCGGCGAGGCGAACATGGTGGGAGCCGCCGCTCGCGTTCGCGATGAACAATGCCTCATAGGCTTTCCGGCATGCCAGTTCGAAGCGGTCGTGCGCGCTGCGCGACGTGTCGCCACGCGGGCTCTCTTCCATCAAGACCCGATGTGCGGCCGGATGGCGGCTATGCACGGCAATCATGCCGTCCACGAGTGCCGCAATTCGGCGCGTGCGTGGAATCTCCGGATTCGCACCGGCTTGCAGCACCGCAAGCACGTCGTCGAAATGCCGGCGGCGCACCGCGTCGATCAGCGCGAGCTTGTCGGGGAAGTATTGGTAAAGCGAGCCGATGCTCACGCCCGCCGTCTCCGCCACCGCGTTGGTCGTGAATGCGGACCAGCCGCGCTCGCCCAGAATGTGAGCCGCCGCGTCGAGAATGGCGTCGATCGTCGCCCTCGAACGCGCCTGTTTCGGCGCTTTGCGCATGGCGCCAGAGGTTCGGGTAATGCGAGTAGCCATGTGCGCTCTCCAGTGCGAACATGAGCAATATGCTCGCATTCCAGTAGGGAGTCCAGCGGCACGGGTGATTCGTAGAGCTCGGAGACATCGATGAACACGCAAGCCCACAATGAAGCGTATCGACGACGAGACCTGCCAATATGCCTCGGCGTGCGGTTCCTTTCGGAAGCGTCGACGCTCGCGTTGTCCGTCGTGATTGGATGGAGCGTCTACAAGATCTCGCAAACACCGCTCACGCTCGGTATCGTCGGCATCGTGGAGTTTATTCCTGCCGTGTTGATGACGCTGCCCGCAGGGGAACTTTGCGATCGGTTGTCGCCGCGCCCGCTCGTCGTAACAGGCCTTGCGCTTCAATGCTGCTGCGCACTCTCGTTCCTCGCGTTGTCCCTGCTGCATACGAAAGGGCTATGGCTCTTCTATGGCGTGCTTTTGTTGCTCGGCACGGCGCGAGCGATCGCCGAACCAGCCGCACAGGCGCTGTTGCCGCTGCTCGTGCCACCGGATCGGCTGCCGCGCGCGGTCGCTGCCAGTTCCACAGCCTGGCAGATGGCGGTCGTCCTCGGGCCAGTCGTGGGTGGCGTCTGCTATGCAATGGGCTCGAGCGTCGCGTATCTGGTCTGTGCGTTTGCCTTCTTTGCGGCGACGGCGGGTGCGATGACGTTGTGCAGCCAGCGGTCGAGGCGCGAACGGTTGTCGCTTCAAGGGCGCATCGCGCGTGTGAAGGAGGGGTTTGCGTTCGTGCGCTCTGAACCGGTCGTGCTTGGCGCGCTTTCCCTCGATCTGTTTGCAGTGCTGCTAGGCGGTGCGACGGCTTTGTTGCCGGTCTACGCTCAAGACATCCTCAAGATGGGGCCGCAAGGCCTGGGCGCGCTGCGCAGCGCGCCAGCCGTTGGCGCTTGTCTCGTCGGACTGGTGCTGACCCGCTTCCCTCCTGAACGTAACGTCGGCCCCAAGCTCTTTGCGGCGGTGATCGTGTTCGGCGTGGCCACATTGGTTTTCGCGTTTTCGCGCTCGGCCTGGGTGTCGTGGTTGGCGCTTGCCGTGGTGGGCGCGAGCGACATGGTCAGCGTCAATATCCGCACGTCGCTGATTCAGCTTGCGACGCCCGACGTTATGCGCGGGCGCGTGTCGGCGGTCAATGCGCTGTTCATTGGGGCGTCGAGCGAACTGGGCGCCTTCGAGTCGGGTGTGACCGCCGCGTTGCTTGGAACGGTTCCCGCAGTGGCGCTCGGCGGAATCGGAACGATCGTCGCCGCGGCGGTGTGGATGTTCGCGTTTCCCGCCATCAGGGAAGCGGATCGCATCGACATCAAGCTGGGCTGAGCGCGTGTCATTCCTCTGTACAAATCGGGCAGATGAAAAGCGGAATTCTTCTCATTGACGCTTTCGTTCGCACGGTGCGCGCGCCGAATGTCTATGCTCGTTGTAATTGTCTCGACGCAGCAACGGCGCAGCGTTCTGGAGGGAGTTATGCAAGCAGATCCGAAAGTTATCGAATATCTCAATGCGGAACTAAAGAACGAGCTGACGGCAATTAATCAGTATTTTCTGCACGCGCGGCTGTATGGACACTGGGGCCTCGCGGCACTCGGCAAACATGAATATGACGAGTCGATTGAGGAGATGAAGCATGCCGATAAACTGATCGAGCGGATTCTCATGCTAGATGGTCTGCCCAATCTGCAGGACCTTAGCAAACTTCTGATTGGCGAAGATGTGCGCGAGGTGCTCGAGTGCGACCTCAAACTCGAACGGACTGCGCAGGCACAGTGCAAGGAAGCCGTGGTGTACTGCGAATCCGTTCGGGATTTCGTGTCGAGGGAGATTTTCGTCGAGATCCTCGACGACACCGAGGATCACATCGACTGGCTGGAAATCCAGCTTGGGTTGATCGACAAGATCGGCCTCGAAAACTATCAGCAGTCGGCGATGGGATCGGTCAGCTGATACGCAATCCGGCGTGGATCATGCTCACTTTGGCTTGGCAAATGCATCCGCGATTTGCCGTGCGCGTTTGACCTCGTCGCTGTGCAGATAGATTGAGGTGGTCGAGACAGAAGCGTGCCGCAGGTTGTCGCGCACCGTGGTGAGTTCCGCGCCGCGCCCGAGCGCGTGCGTAGCATGCGTGTGGCGCATCCAGTGCGGACTCGCGCGCCTCAGCTTTTCTGCAAGCGGCGCATGATCGGCCTCGATGGCCTTCGCGGCCAGCAGGAAGAAACGCCGAAGCACACCCCACAAACGCGCGCTGCTGATCGTGGCGTCGCTGTCGGCCTCGAGACTGCCGATGACCGGGGTTGCGGGATTCCAGCGCAGGGGCACGACCGGCAGGTCACGTTCGGCCAGATAGTGCGCGAGCGCCTCCCAGGCGAGCGGCGGCAAGGCGACGCGCGCAAGCTTCTTTCCTTTGCCCGTGACGCGCAACCAGTGATCGCCGCGTGCATCCGTCTCGACGTGGCCGAGCGTGGCGCCAACCAACTCGCTCGCGCGCAGGCCGGTCGCATAACCGAAATCCAGCAGGAAGCGCAGCCGCTGTGCCGCCGGCGCCGACCAGCCGTATGACCATTCCAGGCCGTCTGCAATCGTGCGCGCGAGCGCCCATTCCCCTTCGCTGAATGCGTGCGAGGTATCGAGGACCTGTGTGCCGCTCGCGCCGCGCACTTTCACGCCGGAAAACGGATTGGCGAGCACGTAGCGCTGCTCGATGAGCCAGCGGAACAGCGCACCGAGGATCGACAGCGCATGGGCGACCGAGCGCGCTGAGAGGCTGCCGTTGAACGGCCGCCAGTCCGGCGAGGTGCGCACCCGCACAGGCCCGACCCAGCGGCCGCGCGGCGAGGGATGACGCAGGAACGCGCGGTAGGCGATGGCATCTTCGGTCGTGAGCGACGAGAGCGCGCGGCCGCGCTCGACGATCGCCCAGAGGATCAGGCGTTCGGCTTCCTTCTTGTAGGTACGCTGCGTGGCGGGCGATTCATGGAGCGCCAGCCAGGTCTGCACGGCTTCATAGTCGTTCGAAGCGTCCAGCGTGCAGGTCGCGCGAGGTGCCCGGAACGCGCCTTCGGAGCCATCGACTTCGTGCGGCAGCTTCAAGGATTCCCACGGTGCGATGTCGCCGCGCTGGCTCGCCACGATGAGCGCGCGCGCCTTTTCCGTAAGTGCGGGCCACGTCGCAAAGAACGCTTCGATTGCGCGGGCGCTCGCCATGCCGAGTCCTGGCACGGCCTTCCACCATTGGCGGCGGCGCGGAATGCGCACGGTTAGGTCGGCGAGCGTGGTAATGCCGTGCGCGTACAGCACCCGCACGGCGCGCGGAGCGAACCACTGTGCGATGTCGTCGGCGATCTGGGGTTCGGGGGGGCGGGCGGTGCGCAGGCTGTCGATTGCCTGGGCGACAGCCTTGGCGTGGCGCTCGCGTTCTTCCACCGGGTGCTCGAACAGCGCCACCAGATCGTCGCGATGCGCCGCGCGCGCGATGGCGATCAGCCTGCGCCGGATGCGCCCGAGCACGCCACGCGCCGATTTCCCTTCGCCTAGCGCCGAGGGCAGATAGCGCTCGACGGCGGCCCGCACGGCGAGGCCCGCATACCACGCGCGCAGCATGGCGAGTTCGTCGGCATCCGGAAATCCGGGCGGGTCGCTGGGAGCGGGGGCCGGCAAGGGCATGTGGCGCGTTTTCATGCATCGGAGTTTAGCGTAAAAATTGGTGCCTTGTGATAAGAAGGATTATCTTTATAGACGTGGATGAGACCGAATTTCCGTGGAAAACGAGAGGGCGCCGTGGGTGCCTTTGCGGTTCAGGAACTCGGGGTGCCGGAAGACAGTTCAGTCCTCCTGGCGCAGGCGCAGCCAAATATCACGATTTCACACGCCGCCTATACTCTGACCAGCCATCTTCTCGTTTGCTTTGTGCTGATTTGAGGCTGTTAGCGAACATCGATCAAGGTCTCTCCCCGAGTCAAGGCTCGACCTCCGCAAATAAAGGAGATTTCCAATGTCTGCAAACACGGCGATTGACGTTCCCGACGACCCGGCGGATGGCGGAAGGCGCAGGTGGATAAAGGCCGGCATCAGCGTGGCTACTATCGTTGCAGGCACGCAGCTCGCCGTGAGCGATGTGCAGGCGGCGGCGCTGTCCGAATCGCAGCGCAACGCACTGACTCCAGATCAGATCATCGAAATGATGAAAGCCGGCAACGAGCGGTTTCGCACCGGCAAGATGAAAAAGCAGGATTTTCTCGCGCAGAAGCGAGCAAGCGCTACCGGCCAGTACCCTGCAGCAATCGTCCTCAGTTGTATCGACTCTCGCGCGCCAGCAGAGATCATTCTGGATATGGGAATCGGCGACACGTTCAATGCCAGAATCGCGGGAAACATCGCAAATCAGGACATACTCGGGAGTATGGAGTTCGCTTGTGCCGTTGCCGGCGCAAAAGTGATTCTGGTGATGGGGCACACCGCATGCGGGGCGATAAAGGGTGCAATCGATAACGTTCAGTTGGGAAATTTGACGGGTTTGCTCCAGAAGATTCAGCCGGCCATCACGGCAACGCAATACTCTGGAGAGCGAACCAGTAAAAATGATGAATTTGTCGATGCTGTGGCGAGGTCGAATGTTCAGGGCGCGATAGCTGCGATCCGCAGTGGAAGTCCGATCCTGTCCGATCTGGAAAACAAAGGGAACGTAAAGATGGTGGGCTCGATGTATGACATCAAGAACGGCAAGCTAACCTTTCTATGAGAATTCGATGGCGATTCGGGAACAATTCGTAGCTCTTGTGAGGCGCGAGTATTTTTTGATTCGCCAAGGTCAATAACGCAAGGTGGCGACACCGTACGGCATTGCGCCGGACGATCTGGAAAACTTCACCGAGGACCTCGGCACGCTTGCGCCGCGCGGGGGAGCGTTGCACCCTGATTCTGACGTTCGATTCGATCTGCCGCAACGCATCGACGAACATCTGGGCGAGATTCCGCGCCGGTCGCCGAGTCTCCTCCGCGCGTCATGAAACCGCTGCCGGACAGCCTGACGATTTCTCCGATGATCTGGGTGCGCTCGACCCAGCCGGGGCCGGCGAGCCTTATAGACTCGAGCGCTTAAAGGGTGCTGGATCGCCCTTGACGAAACCACGCGCTGCACGATGCCTTTAGCAGACAGGCACCATCGAGGTCCATTGTCTGGCCACGGTTGACGGCATGACATGGCCAGTTTTGTCAGTATGTCGGCCGATTTCATCAGTCTGTCCGGCTTCTGTTGGCGCTAGGATTCGCATGACGTGCCTTGGGTCCCTGCGAAACAGGTCGGGACCAGGCGTAGCAACACGCTGCGCCGCCGCATCACAGGCAGCAAACAGATAACTAAGGAATCCATATGAACAGGGAAGTCGTGGTGGTGGGCGGCGTGCGGACCGCGATCGGAAAATTCGGCGGCAGCCTGAAGGATGTGCCGCCGACCGAACTCGGTGCAATCGTCGTGCGCGAACTGCTCACGCGCAGCCACGTCGAAGCAAAGGACGTGGGGCATGTGGTGTTCGGCAACGTGATCGCCACGGAGCCGCGGGACTTTTACCTGTCGCGCGTCGCCGCGATCAATGCCGGCATTCCTGATTCGACGCCTGCGTTCAACGTCAACCGGCTGTGCGGTTCGGGCTTGCAGGCGATCGTTTCCGCCGCGCAAACCATTCTGCTCGGCGATGCTGAGGTCGCGATCGGCGCCGGTGCCGAGAACATGAGCCGCGCGCCGTACATCACGACCGAGGCGCGCTTCGGCGCACGTATGGGCGACGCACGCCTCATCGACATGATGCTGGGCGCGCTCAACGATCCTTTCCACACTGTGCCGATGGGCGTCACCGCCGAGAATGTCGCGGGCCGCTATGGCATTACGCGTGAGCGCCAGGACAATCTCGCGCTCGAGTCGCATCGCCGCGCGGCGAGGGCTATCGCCGAAGGCCGGTTCGCCAGCCAGATCGTGCCGGTCAAGCGCGCGGTGAAAGGGCGCGAGAGCGTCTTCGACACCGACGAGCACTTGCGCCACGATGCAACGATCGACGACTTCGCGAAGCTCAAGCCCGTATTTGCGAAAGAGAACGGTACGGTCACGGCGGGCAACGCTTCCGGCATCAACGACGCTGCCGCAGCCGTCCTGTTGATGTCGCGCGAAGCGGCCGAGGCGCGCGGCCTCGCGCCGATGGCGAAACTCGTGGCATATGCACACGCCGGCGTCGATCCGCTCTACATGGGCATTGGCCCGGTGCCGGCTACGCGTCTTGCGTTGCAGCGCGCGGGCTTGTCTGTCGCGGACCTCGATGTGATCGAGTCGAACGAGGCCTTCGCTGCCCAGGCATGTGCGGTCACGCAGGAACTCGGCCTCGACCCTGAAAAGGTGAACCCGAATGGTTCGGGTATTTCGCTCGGCCATCCCATTGGCGCGACTGGCGCACTGATTGCCGTGAAGGCGCTGCACGAACTCAAGCGCATTGGCGGCCGCTACGCGCTCGTCACGATGTGCATTGGCGGCGGCCAGGGTATCGCCGCCATTTTCGAAAACATTCAGTCATAAGTTGAACGCGACTTCGGTCGCGCGATAAAAAGCAATGCAAATCGAAACATTGGGAATTGTCGGCGCCGGGACGATGGGCTCCGGCATCGCGCAGGTCGCCGCGCTCGCTGGCCTGCGCGTGATCGTGGTCGACGTCAGCGACGCGGCGCTCGACAGAGGCCTCGCCACAGTGAGGGGAAGCCTCGATCGGCTCATGGCGAAAGACAAGCTGGACGCGGCGGCGTGCGACGCCGCGCTTGCGCGCATCGAGACATCCACGGATTATCAGCGGCTCGGCGCTGCCGGGCTGATTATCGAGGCGGCCACCGAAAGCCTCGATCTGAAGTTGCGCATCTTGAAGCAGATTGAAGCGGTCGCGCGTCCCGACGCCATTCTCGCTTCCAATACGTCATCAATCTCGATCACCACGCTTGGTGCTGCGCTTGCCGACCCGTCGCGCCTTGTCGGCATGCACTTCTTCAATCCGGTGCCGCTGATGCCGCTCGTTGAAATCATCCGGGGCCTCGAAACCGGTAGCGCCGCCGCGGGGGCGGTCCGCGAACTGACATTGCGGCTCGGCAAATCGCCAATCAGTGTGCGTAATTCGCCGGGCTTCGTGGTCAACCGCATTCTCGTGCCTATGATCAACGAGGCTTTCTTCCTGCTGGCCGAAGGTGTCGCGCCAGCCGAGGATATCGACACCGGTATGCGTCTCGGTGCGAATCAGCCGATTGGCCCGTTGGCGCTGGCCGACCTCGTTGGGCTCGACGTGGTCCTTTCGGTCATGGACGTCTTTTACAAGGACTTTGGCGATTCGAAATACCGCGCGTGTCCGCTGCTTCGTGAACTGGTGGCCGCCGGGCGTCTGGGCCGCAAGACTGGGCGCGGCGTCTACAGTTACGACTAGAGATCTGCAAGGGAATCGGCGTTGCGTGCTTGTACCGGGAGAACGCAACGCTAAAACGCTGACATATCCATGTAGCTAAAAGCGGAAATTACCGCGTGGCTGCAATCTGCTTGATCGTCCTTTCGACGACTGGCAGCCCAATCAGGCGTCGGTCGGCGACATCGCGTTCGTCAGGACCGGCGAAACCTGGTAATCCCCCAAGGGGACTTCCTTCGGAGCGTGTCTGGTCTGCCAGACACTGCGCAGCGCGTGCTGGCAACGCAAACCGGTAGGGAGCTGCCGTTATATTCCGACCGCGCAAGCCAATACGTGAACCGGGCGTACCGGAAACTGGCCGCCGACTTCAAGGCAAGCATCTAGACGAGGCGGCGCGCTAATGCGTCGGATCACGCCCCGACGGAGAGCTTCTTTAAGACGCTGAAAGTCGAAAGACTCTATCAGGCTAACTACGAAAGACGTGCTCTCGCTCGTCTGGACATCGTCGACTGGATCGAAGGCTATTGCAATCGGCAACGCTTGCAGACCTCGATCGACTTCCATACCCCTCTCGACTACGAGGCTGGGTTGACATGCCTTGCTGTACGTGGAAACGAGGCAAGGTCACCTAAGCGCTGGCAGTCCATCCATCCGCATTCGTGCGCGACCAGTCGCGACCAACCGCGACCAATCGCCGCCGGCCACGCAGAGCCGCGCGCGCGTCAACGAAAGAGCTTGACCGCCAACAACTCAAGGCGACGTTCGACTTTCTCTGACGTTGTGCTGCCTTTAACCTGTCGCGTCCACCAACACCTGCCGATCAGCACTCCCGCAATCGGGATCGCCTCCTGCCGCTGGCACCGCGTCTTCAGTACACGTCGCACCTGATCCATCGCACATGTCGCCCTGTAGCCTATGAAGAATCCCGTCGCTCCCGAAGACCATCAATCGGCTATCGAGTCTGTCCTGAGTCGTGTTGCTCACGTTCGCGAGCCCGATATCGGTCTCCTGAACGATATCGTCAGTTGCATGCGGCCACACCGCGCAAACGACGGCGATGCGGCACGGCATGCCATCCACACACTCTGCGTACTGCTCGAACGGCACGCCGAATATCGGGCGAGGCTGCGTGATGCGTTATTGCGCCTCCTGGCGGAGCGCAGGCAGGTGGCACTCTACACGGACGTCGGCATTTTTCCGAATAGCGGCTTTGTCGCCGAAGTCACGCGCCGCCTCGCTCGAAGCACGCTGCTTCCCGATCTCTTCGACCTGTCCCAGTTGTGCGATGTGATCGCCAAGGTCTTCAAACGGGCAAGCGATCATCTGTGGGTTCGAGAGGCTGGTATCGATGCCTGGGCCAAACTGTTGCGCGCGCTGCGCTTTGACGAGGTGCCCGAGCCGACCTGCGCACGCGACGCGCCGGACGCTGTACAGCCGCTACGCCAGTTGCTCGAAGCGTTGCGTGTGCTCTCTTACCGTATTGCAGCCATTGGTCTGGAGCGTGAAATGCTTCGGCACGATTCGACGCTCGATTCGGATTGCTCGCCATTCATGGCGCAAAACCAGGAAATGATCGCGTATCTCGCGCGCTTCAATACATCGCCGAACGCGGCGCCGTCGACCGATGTCCAGCTTTGTTGCAACGGAAATACGACCCGCGCCCGCGCTGCAGGCGTGGACGCGGAGCATCTCGCGGCGCTGCTGAACGAATGCCGCGCGGTGGGCGACCGCATTCGCATGCGCGCCGCGCAGACCGGCACCAGCGTTTCGTTAACGCTGCATCTGTTGCGTCTGAAACAACATCTGGCGCGGGCGGAAAGATTGATCGGTGTGGTGGCCGCGCTGCACGAGCAACGCGGTGCCGATATCGTGCTGCCCATGATCGCCGAACTGGCGTCCGAATTGATCCAGGCTGAATGTTGCCGCAACAATCTGCACGACTATTTCCGGCAGAACGTCGAGCTGATCGCGCTACGTGTGACGGAGAATGTCGGTCGTGCAGGCGAGCACTATATTACGTCGAACCGTAAGGACTACTTTGCGCTGCTGCGCTCCGCGCTACTCGGTGGTTTCCTGATCGGCTTCATGTCCGCGCTCAAGTTCATGATCGCGAGACTCGGCTGGACGCCGCTCAACGAATCGATCGGGTTTGGCCTCAACTATGGACTCGGCTTCGTCCTGATTCACGTCCTGCGCGGCACCGTGGCCACCAAGCAGCCCGCGATGACGGCCCATGCGCTCGCCGCGGCAATCAAGGACAACAGCCGCAAGGGCGGCCGCGACCTCGAACACCTTGTGACGCTCATCGTGCGGACCATGCGCAGCCAGACTGCAGCGATTCTAGGCAACATCGCGCTTGCCGTGCCCGTTGCGGTGTTGATCGGTCTGGCGTACCGGCAGGTCATGGGGCATTCGTTCATCAGCCCCGCGGCGGCGACTGAACTGCTCAAGGAGGTGGCGTTCAGACCCTCCACGCTTTTCTATGCCGCGATCGCGGGTGTGTGTCTCTTTTTTGCCGGTCAGATCAACGGCTATTGCGACAACGTGTGCACCTATGAGCGCATCCCCGAGCGCATCATGCATATCCGCTGGGCGCGCCGCGTGTTCGGCGAGCGTCACCTTCAGCGGTTAGCCAACTATGTGAAAGACAATCTCGGCGCGCTAATCGGAAATTTCGTTTTTGGCTTCATGTTGAGCGGTGTATGGGCGCTCGGTGTGCTGTTCGACCTCCCGATCGACATCCGGCACGTCGCGTTCGTGTCAACCTACTCGGGCTTCGCGAGCGTCTCGCTCAACTTCGCTGCACCTCACTCACTGATGTTGGCAGCCGTCGTGGGCACCTGGACAATCGGGGCGGTGAACCTGCTTGTCAGCTTTAGCCTTGCGATGTGGGTCGCGCTGCGCGCGCGCGGCGTTACGCTTTCCGAGACACGCAGGCTCTTGCGCGACGTGCTGCGACGCCTGCGTCATTACCCGAGTGAATTCTTCTTCCCCCCTCGTTCACATTTATCAACGGACACGGATGCGCGCGGGGAGTCCAGCTAAACCCCCGTCGTCGCTCTCGTAGTTTGCTTGAAGTGTGATATCCGCGTTGTCCGGCGCGTATGCCACGAGACAGATCGTTGGCATTGCGCTTCGTACGCGTCTTCAACTCACGTTTAATCGACGACTTCACCCTTAGGCGTATCAAAACGCGCGGCCAACGGGAGGACGCCGCTGGGTATCGTCGTGGACTCGTCGCACTACGTATGGGGCTACACCCATGCGTCAATTAATTGGGAGCTTGATATGTCGAATGAAGTAAAGCGGTCTTTAAAGGTCGCACGTCAGAACATTACCGTTATCGGTGGCGGCGTGATCGGCGCATCCTGGGCAGCGCTGTTTCTCGCCAATGGCATGCGGGTCACGGTCACCGATCCGATGCCCGGCATCGAGCAGAAAGTTCTCGCCTATATCGACGAAGCCACGCCTTCGTTGCTCGCACTCGGTTACACCGAGGTCGATACCGGGAGTCTGTTTTTCGAAAGTGATCTGGCCAGGGCGGTAGCAGGCGCAGACTACGTCCAGGAAAATGGGCCGGAGCGTCTGGAATTCAAGATCGATCTCTGGTCAGAGATCGAAAGCGCAGCGCCGGCGTCGGCGTTGCTGCTGTCGTCCAGTTCAGGCATCGGTGCTACCAGGCAGTCTGTGAAACTCAAACAGCCGGGGCGCCTGATCATTGGACACCCGTTCAATCCACCCCATCTGATGCCGCTGGTCGAGGTCGTGCCGGGTGAAAAGACCCCGTCGGAATTGACGGCCAAGGCGATCGACTTCTATGCCACGATCGGCAAGGTCGCGCTTGAAATCAAGCAGGAAGTTCCAGGGTTCGTGGCCAATCGCCTGCAGAGCGCGATCTTCAGGGAGTGCGTGTCGCTCGTCAAGCGAGGCGTCGTCTCGATCAAGGATCTCGACAAAGTGGTCACCAGCTCACTCGGCATTCGCTGGGCAACGGGCGGTCCCTTCCTGTCGTTTCACCTTGGCGGTGGCGACGGGGGGTTTGCACATTTCGTCGAACATCTCGCACCCGGCATGGAATCGCGCTGGGAGGATGAAGCCTCCAGGAACGTTCATTTCGACGAAGACACCAAGAAGATGCTACTCGATCAGATCGGCGAGGCTTACGGCGCCGCCTCCATTACACAGCTGAATACCGATCGGGACGTCAAGGAAGTCACGATCATAAACGGCTTGGCTCAAATACACGACAAGCCGTGAAAAATTGGCGAAAAGCTTACTCGAAGCGATTGCCGGCGAAACTCAAACAGAAAAAATATTAGAATGTCAGATAAATCTATTTGTTCTACGAAGAGAATACTAGCACTCCGGACCGATCATCCTTCGATATTCTCAATCGACGTTACGGGCAGCGATTTTCGATTGATTGTCGATGAATTGAAGGGAACCCCGGATGGTATTCAATTCGACAAACGGCGAAACACCATCTACTGGACCAACATGGGTCTGGATTTCAACGCCGACGACGGTAGCATCGAAGCGATTGACCTGAACGGCGAAAACCGCCACGTTCTCGCCGGGAAACGAGCTTTCACCACGCCCAAGCAGCTTTACCTCGATGCTTCTCGTGAACTGCTGTACTGGTGCGACCGTGAAGGCGGCGCGGTATGGCGCAGCAAAACAGACGGTAGCGAATTGACGCGCCTCGTCGATCGCTCCAGCGCCGAAGGCGGGAAAAGCGCGATTCTCAATCAATGTGTCGGAATTGCGTTGGATCACGCCAACCAGCGAATACTCTGGACTCAGAAGGGGCCGGCCAAGGGAGGGCAAGGGCGGATATTTAGCGCAGGGCTGGAGATGCCCGTTGGCGAAACCGCGGCTAACCGATCCGATATTAAGGTGCTACTCAAGGATCTTCCCGAACCCATCGATCTGGAAATCGACGCTGAAAACGCCTTGCTCTACTGGACGGATCGCGGCGCGGCACCGTACGGCAATAGCCTCAACCGCGCGCGGCTGACACCGGACGGGTTGCTGGACTCTCAGGTCATCTGCGTGGGCTTCGCGGAAGCTATCGGTCTCGCGGTGGACGCCGGTGCCAACGCTGCTTTCGTCGCGGATCTAGGCGGCCAGATCTGGCGCGTCGACCTGGAGACGGGAAACAAGGAGCTGATATTCAAGCTGGGGCACATCACCGGCATCGCTTTGTACTGAGCAGCTTCGGCTTCAATTTACGTGTTTGTAGAGTTAAGCAATGAAAGAAGCAATCAATCTGGAAGACAGAATTCGCGGCAGCCTCAAGAACCGCATTGCCACCGATCAGGAAAATAACTTCGATATCAAAGCGGAGACCGAAGCCGTACTGAACGGTGTCGGGGCTTCGCTGACTGAGTTCGGCGGTGAACTATCGTTTTACGGCCAGGACCCCATCGTCCCGAGCGTATTGCGGTACGGCGCTTTTTCGGCCATTGGACTCGCCGCGAAGGCCGCGCAAGTTGCGGCCATCTGGAAAATGAAAACCGGCCAGCCGCAAAACATTCACGTCGATGTCCGCAAGGCACTGCGACGTTTCGCGACGTTTTACGAAGGGTATCTGGAGACGGTCAACGGGTTTCCGGGTGCTATGGATTCCGAAGTGGGCTCCGGCGTACGTGGGGGCTTTCACAAGTGCAAGGACGGCCGCTGGATTTACCTGACCTGCAACTACCCAGTGCTGCGCAACAAGGCCCTGCAATTGCTCCAATGCCCGCCTGGCGATGCATTCGTGAGCGAGTCCATCGCCAGGTGGGAGTCATTCGCTCTGGAGCAGGCAGCCGAGGACATCGGCGTGCCTATGCATGTTCTGCGCAGCCCCGAGGAATTTCTCTCACTCGACCTCTTTCAACAGGTCATCAAGGAAACGCCCCTGATTTCCATCGAGAAAGTGGCGGACAGCGATCCCATGCCGTTTCAGTCACATGGCGACGCGCTCGGCGGCATTCGGGCGCTCGGGCTGGGCCACGTCATCGCGGGCGCCGGTATGGGCCGCGCGCTGGCGCTGCATGGCGCGGACGTTCTCAACATCTGGCGCCCGAACGACTACGAGCACAAGCTTTTTCACTACACGTCCAACGTGGGGATTCGTTCGGCGATGCTCGATCTCAACGGGAAACCCGAGCACCGCGAGCAGTTCGACAAGTTGATGGCCGGTGCGGACATCTTCTTCTCGAATCGTCGAAACGGTTTCTTGCAACGGCACGGCTTGACCGCCGATACGCTATGCAAGCAGCACCCGGGCCTGATTTGCGCGTCGGTCTATTTCAATGGCGAGAGCGGAGCATGGTCCAAACGCGTCGGTTTCGATGTCTCGACCGGTTCGTTTACCGGACCTTATTGGCTCGAGAGTCTGGGCGGAACCGACGGTCCTTCCGAGACTCCGCACATGACGCCGCAGATCGGCATTGTCAGCGATTTCGTGGCCGCCTGGCTCGGCACGGTCGGCATCATGCAGGCGCTCAAACGGCGTGCGGTCGAGGGCGGTAGCTACAAAGTCAGCGTGTCGCTGACACGCACGGTCTCCTGGCTGATGTCGCTCGGCATATTCGATCAGAAATACGCGCGGGCCACCGCCAATTCGAAAGACGAGCATGCTTACGTCGATCCCGATCCGATTCTGGCCAACACGCCGATGGGTTTCTACAAGGGTATCGCGGAGCAAGTGGAAATGACCCGCTCGCCCGGGCGTTACAAGCACTTACTGCTGCCACTGAATTCATGCCGGCCTGAGTGGGAAGCCGATTGACGCAAGACACCCCGGAAGCCCCGGGGTTTTATTGCCCAGCGATGCACGGCTCGGGAATTCGACTCAGTACACGATCCGGTATCCGTTATGTGACAGCGTCCACGTAACGCACCGCGTGGGCGGGGACGCTACCGCGGTTCATGGGCCTCGTCGGCGCCCCCGATATTGTCGGTGCTGTCGGCACGCGCTCCGTTGTATCGGGACTCGGCGGCAGCTTTCGCGTGATCCGCAGCGCGTTGCGCCGCATCGTCCCAGCCACCGCCGAGCGCGTAGAACACAGCGACCTGATCGACGGCCACCGCGCCCGCCGCGCTGATGAACTGCTGCTCGGCCTGCGCTAGCGACTTTTGTGCAATGAGCACGTCCAGATAGGGTACGGCACCGCGCCGATGAAGCTGGGTCGCCTGGTCGAGCGCCGCGCGGCTGAGGTTGCGGGCCTGGCGCAGCTGCGCGTGTTGATCGAGCTGTCGCGCGTAGGCGTCGAGCGTAGTCTCCGTTTCCTTGAGCGCGTTGAGCACGGTGCTGTCGTACAGGGCTTTCGCCTGGTCGGCGTTCGCGCCCGCCGCGCGGATCTTCGCCTTCGCAACCGCGACGTTCGGGAAGGTCCAATTGATGACGGGGCCGAGCGTCCACGTGCGGCCAGCCGTGCTGAACGTGTTGCTCAGGTTCGAGCCACTGAAGCCGAACGATGCGCCCAGGCTGACTTCCGGGTACAGGTCGGCCGTCGCCACGCCGATATTGGCCGTTGCGGACGCCAGCGCTCGCTCTGCCTGCGCAACGTCCGGGCGCCGCCGCAGCAGCGCCAGGCCGTCGCCGGCGGGCAGCGGCTGCGTGAGCGTCGGCGCCGCCTGGCACTGCGCGGCCTGGATCGGATAGCTGTCTGGCTGACGGCCAACCATGACGGCGAGCGCATAGAGTGCGGCCATGCGTTGCGACTCCAGCGCCGGCAATTGCGCGCGGCTGCTTTCGAGCTCGGCCTGTGCGCGGGTCACGTCGAGCTGGCTCGTCGCGCCGTGTCCAGCGAGGCGCTGCGTGGCGGCGAGCATGTCTTCATCGACCCGCACAGTGCGCCTGGCTGCGGCAAGCGCCGCATTGGCCTGGCAGGCACCCACGTAACCGGCAACAGTACCGGCCGCGACACGGATTTGCGTGGCGGCGAACGCGAACTGCTGCTCCTCGACACTCGCCGATGCGGATTCGATCGAGCGCCGCACGTGCCCGAAGAGATCAAGCTCATAAGAGGCGCCAATCGAGGCATTGATGAGGTTGAACACCATCAGCGTGGGAGAGCCGTCGATCCAGTTGCGCTGGCGTCCGCCGTTCACGTTGATGCCCGTCTGGGGCGATTGCGCGGCTTTGGCCTGGTCGAGTATCGACTGGATCGCCTCGATGCGCGTTGCTGCCGCACGCAGGTCGCGGTTCTCGCGCAGCGCCTCGGTGACGTAACTATCGAGCGTGGGATCACGGTAAAGCTGCCACCACGGCCCAGGGGGCGATTGCGGAGAGAACGCCTTGTCGCGTGCGGCGCCGAGTGTTGCGGAGATGGCGTCGGGGGCACGGTAATCGGGACCAACGGGGGGCAGCAGCGAACAGCCACCCGCAAGCGCGCACGTTGCGGCGAGGGCGGCGTGCCGCAGCGCAAGGCGGGCGGTGCTCACGATGCGACTCCCGCCTGCACGGACGCGGCCGGGATGGCGGCGCCGCTCGCACCCAGCGCACCCGCTGCGCCCGTACACGTGGGAATCGCGTTGCCCCGATGGTCCGCACCGAGGATCACGACCGTCGCCGTGCGTCCAGGGACCAGTGCGTCGCTCATGCATTGAGGGTCGAGCTTCACGCGCACGGGAATACGTTGTGCGAGCCGTACCCAGGCGAAGTTGGGGTTGATACTCGGCAACAGGTTGCGACCGATGTTCGTATCCGAATCGTTCACCGCACCCGTGATACTCGCGACGCGGCCATAGAGCAGCCTGTCGTCGCCCATCAACTGCACCTGCGCGCGGTCGCCCACATGCACATGCCTGAGACGCGTCTCCTGGAAATAGCCCTCGACGCGCAATGAATCCTGGTCGACGAGCGCCATCATGCCCTGCCCGGGTGTTGCGAAGGCGCCCGGCCGCAGGTCCACGTAAGAGACGATGCCGCTTGCCGGCGCGCGCACGCTCGAGCGCTCGAGATCGAGGTCGGCCGACGCAAGCGCTGCGCGCGCCTGGTCAACCGCCGCTCGCGCGTTGCGCAATTCGCTGTCCGACTGGTCGATGGCCTGCTGTGCGACAAGCCCTCGCAACCCCCGGTTGCGGCTTGCCTGTTGCTGCGCGTAATCGAGCGCGGCCTGTGCGCTTTCGAGGTTCGCGCGTGCGCGTTCGATCGCGATCGTGAAGCGCCTGGTATCCACCTGGAATAGCAGGTCCCCCTTGTTCACGTGCTGGTCAGCCGCGACCTTCACGCTCGTGATGATGCCGCTCACGTCCGAGGTGACGCCGATGATGTCGGCCCTCACGTGGCCGTTGCGGGTGCGGGGGTCCAGCGCGTAGTAAGTCCAGATGTACCAGATGGCGCAGAGCGCGCCGATGATGGCGGCGGCCATCGTTGCAACACGGGTGATTCGGCGAATCCAGCTCATGAGGTTCTCAGGTCGTTGTGGCCGGGCGCCACTGTGCATCTTGCAGCGCGCCGAACAAGGGAGTGAGCGTCGGGCCGCCGAACAGATACAGCAGTGCGGCGAGAATGACGAAATAAAGGGCGAGGTCGAAGACGTCGCGCAGGGCGATCAGCTGATAGAACCGCACGTGATCGAGCCCGCGCCGCAGGATGAAGAGCACGGCGAGCGCAGCGACAGCGGCAAAGACAAGCGGCGGAATGTAGACGCCGAATAGATCGATATCCGAAGTCATGTTCATCATCGGAATGCCCCATCAACTGGCCGGCTGAAAGCGTCAAGCGCAACACGCATCTCAAGCAGCGCGCGCAAGGCCTGGGCGTTTGCGCGCGGTGCGCTCGCGGCGTGGCTCAGCACGGGGTCGAGCGTGTAAGAAAGCGGCGGCGCGGCAATCGGGGTACTGCCTGCGCCCAGGCGCTCACGCAGCGTATGCGCGAGTGCCGAGACGATCGTGCACCGTTCGGCCGTCGTGCCGGCCCAGCGGCGCAATGTGCCCATTCCCATGCCGATTCGCAGCGCACGCAAGGTCTGCATCCCCGGGTCTTTCTGGAATGCGCCTTCGAGCACCGGCCTGCGCGTCTGGATGACCATGAAGCGGTCGAGTGTGTGCCACGCGTAGTTGCGCGCATCGGCGCCATGGCGATCGTCAATTCGCGTCATGCCGCGCACGCTCGACTTCATGAGCCATCGCACCGAAGCAGCGGTAGACGGCGGGGGAATCAGAATATTGACGATCATCGCGACCGCAATGCCGAGATACATCGCAATCACACTGCCGAGCAGCGCATCGGGCGTGGTGCCCGCGCCGTCGGCGCCGATGCGCAGCATCGCCATGGGCAGCACCGCGAACAGCACGCCGCCTTGCTTGAGAATCTGGAAACCAAGCAGAAAGAGGGCGGGCAGGAGCGCCAGCGCGAGCATGAAAAACGAATCGACGGCCGGCAGCACCACGAGCACATAGAGCGCGACGATCGCCATCGCGATACCGGTGATTCTTGCGACGACTTTCAGCAGCGCCAGCGGGGCGCTCGTCAATGTCGCAATAGAGACGAAGATCGCGCTCAACAGCATGCCGAACGCCATCGTCGTGTCCCAGCCCGTCGCATCCCAAAGCGCGCCGAGCAGGGCCATATGCAGGCCCACGCACAGCGCGCCGCGCAACGCGAAAGCCCAGTTGACCTGCGCGAAGGTCGCGGGTGTCATGCGTGCGCCGGCCGGCACGTGGATGTGTCCGGGCGCTGGCAGATCGAACTGCGCGAAGGCGCGATGCATTTGACGGCAGCCTGCGTAGATGCCTCGCAGGTAGCGCCGGTAGCAGAGCCTGACGGCAGCGGCGCGATCGCCTGCCAGAATGGCGACGGCCGGACGCAGGCGCATGCGCAGCACGGCCGAGCGGTCATCGTCGGGGCAGCCCGCCTCGATCCATTGTGCGAGTTGTTCGCGCGTGCCGATGTCGTCCGGGTGTGCCGCCGCGCTGCCGAACGCGCGGTCGAAGTCGACCATCGACGAGAGCACCGGCACGAGCCGGACGCCGTTTGTCAGCGCGGACATGAGCGCGCGGGTACGCTCCCAGCCGTAGCTCGATCCTTCACAGCTCATGCCGTCGCCAAGCGGTGTCAGTTGAAGGGTTTCCTGGATGATTCCGGTCTGCAAGCGGTCATCGACTGGCTGGCCGCGCAAGACGCTCACGGCGACCTCGCGCATGCTGCCGAGCCACTTGTGGGTGATTGCGGACGCGTTCGCGAAACCGTCGTGCGCAAAGAGCAGGGCATCGACGAAGATCAGTGAGAACACGCCGACCACGACATCCTCAATGCGGTCGATCGCGCGCGGGAATGCGGTGTCGGGCGTCGCGACGCCCGGCATCGCCACGAGCAGACACGTAATGCCGCTCAGCAGAAACACATAGAAGTTGGAGCGCCGATGCCGGTCGGCAAGGTAGATTCCCCCCATCAGCATGAGTGTCAGCGCAACCATGATCGCTGCAAGCGAGGTGGCGAACATGATCGAGGCCGCGACACCCAGTGTTCCGCCGATCAGGCTGCCCAGAACCATGTGCAGGCCCTTCAGGCGCAGTCGGCCCGATTGCGACTGGGCGAGGATGTAGACGCACATCATCGCCCAGTAGGGGAATTGCAGGCTTTGCCAGAATGCGATGCCTAGCGCGAGGATGGCCGCGAGATATGTCTTGAGGGAAAAGAAGAAAGAACTACCAGTGAAGTGGCTATTCATGGATACCGGAATGCGGGATTTGATTTATACGAGGTGCGCTGTGTTCTCTCGATTCCGAATACACGCGTTTTGCAATGCAAGGACCGTTCGTGGATTGCATCGATTCCATTCGACAGTCCGCTAACCAGAGTCAGGCATCGATAAAAAGCGGAGCTGGATGTTCAACAATATTTGAACGGACTATTTGCGCAACATTTTGATTAATAATTATAATTAATCGAATTGCATCTTAAAAATACGTATCTTGGTTATTGTCAAATAAGTCGCGATATTCAAGGCTGACCCTGCGAAGGGACAGAAGGGGGCTGTCACGTCCCCAGGGGCGGTCGTGTCTCAGTCAGCACGTCTCGAATGTCATAGTTGAGTCATAAGGTCGTTTGTTGTGTAGGAAAGCTAAGAAACTGAGGCGCCTTTATATTGCTGTCGGGCGTCCGTGATCGCCAGCCAGGCTCTCCGAGGCAATCTTGTGAAGCTTTGTCATCCTCCCGGTGCGAGCGCACGTCGTGCTGTGAAGCGTTGACCACTTGTTGTCGCAACCGCGCCTGTCGTTTGGGGGCAGCACAGCAACCGTCGATTCCATGTTGACGGGAGCCATATCTCTGACTAAAGTCAGAGATATGAGCGCAGCCGACATTCTTCAGATTCGTCGCTTTAACCGTATCGTCGCCGAAAGTATTGGCGCCATCGACGATCATTTCCTCGGGCGAGGCCGCCCGATGGGTGAATCACGCCTGCTATGGGAGATCGGTGTCGAAGGTGCGGATATTCGCGCGCTTCGCGCGCGGCTAAACCTGGATTCAGGTTATGTCAGCCGGACCTTGGCGTCTCTTGAGCGACAAAACCTTGTTGCCGTCCTCACTCATTCGAACGACCGCCGCGTACGCCGGGCTTGCCTGACTGAGGAAGGGCTCATGGAAAGGGCCGAACTCGAACGGCTCTCCGACGCAGTCGCTTTACGTGCGCTCGAACCGCTCGGCGATGAGCAGCGACGGAGACTGGTCGCAGCCATGTCTGAGGTTGAGCGTTTGCTCCAGGCATCGCTTGTGCAATTTGCGCTTGAGAAGCCGGATAGCGATGACGCGCAGTGGTGCTTTGAACAATACTTCGGTGAGCTCAACGAGCGCTTTGAGGCAGGATTCGACCCGGCTATGAGCTTGTCTGCAGATGCTCACGAACTGACGGCGCCGCTAGGCGCGTTGATCGTCGCGAGGCTCCATGGAAGCCCGATAGGCTGCGTCGCGCTGAAGTTTCACAAGAAGTCTCCGGCTGAGCTCAAGAGAATGTGGGTGAGTCCCACCGCTCGGGGTATGGGTGTAGGCCGCCGGTTGATTGTTGAGGCGGAGAAGCGCGCTCGGCAGGCCAAAGCGCGCGTGATTCGGCTGGAAACAAATCGCGCTCTGCGCGAAGCGATTTCGCTATACCGGCAATCTGGATACATCGAAGTCGACGCGTTCAGCGCGGAACCCTATGCCCATCACTGGTTTGAAAAGCGACTGGTGTGAGCGGACGTAACGCCTGGCACCGCGGAGTTTCGTCTGTCGCTGATGATCGTCTCTTGTGAGTTGCGAGTGTGAGTTCGCTGCGGCGTTCCCGAGCGACCGATAGTGACCGGACAACGGCCGTCATGCGTGTTGCCCAGAACGCTGTGTACCGCGCGGTGGTTTGAGAATACACGGCAAGCGAACCCATTGAGTAGCCGGCACGTCTCGGCCGGCGATCAGCGGTGTAGTTCAGGAATGGGCATCGCTTTCGCCTTTGGTTGGAATATCGCGAGCCAAAGATACTTGAGGTACCACAGCCCGAACGGGTAGTTCTGCCGGTCGTGCGGCGCCAACATCTTGACGAGGTCGTAATGATTGGTGAGAGCATCGACCGGCGGGCGCACAAAGACGGAGGTGCCTGCGATGTGGGACATGATCGACCTCGCCACATGGGCGTAGGCCCAAGGTGTCGAGGTATTTGTCTCAAGCACGCCGGGTGCCAGGAGAAAGAGGTTGGGGGCGTCGCCTGAGCGAAAAACGGAGTAGCAGCGAGCGGAGATCTCATTGAGCCTCCCTGCCTGTGTGAGCGAATCCAGACCCAGATAGCCAAGCTCCATGGCGTACCCGGTTCCCCAAAGCAGCAGGTCCGATCCGATCTCTTCACCGTTCGAGAGGCGCATCGTCTTGCCGTGGACGGACTGCACTTCACCGCGGTGGCGCTCGATGCTGCGGAAATTCCGGATCATGCCTGGCCGGCCCGGAATGAGCTGGTCGCGACGGATGTCGAAGTCGCCCTCCGGCATGATCTCCGTGATTCCGGCCTTCTTGTACCTTGCCCGCAGGTCCTCGTTGATGCGGCGGTTCATCGCGTTTGTGGAAAGACCAAGCATCTGGTATTTCGCCAGCAGGCGTATGTCAGTCCCGAGATATTTGAGCTGGCGCGTCGGGCGCATCCACTTCGTGGAACGATAGACCCACGTGATGCTGCTCGCCTCGTATGTGAAGCACAAGTCCAGCAGGTCGTATGCTGATGCGCCGCCGCCCACAACCGTGACGCGCTTGCCTCTCAACTCGTCCGGATTGCGCAGATCGAATGAGTGATATTCGTCGATGGACGAATCATTGCGCTCGACCTGCGGAACGACCGGGCGATTGTGTCCCCCTGTGGCAGCGATGAGCCACCTCGATTGATACGAGGCTCCGTCTGTTGTCACTTGCCAGCCGCCTTCGCAGGACTGTGCGCTCGTGACCGGTGCATTGACGACGACTTGAGGCGCGAGATCGAACCGTTCGACCCAGGCTTCGATGTTGCGCAAAATACCCGGCTGCCTTTCATCGGACAGCGGAACATTGCCGAGCGTCCAGTCTTCCTTGCGAAACTGAATGTCCTGCCACGAGGGAAGATCGCGCCACAGCCCGCCGACACGCTCACGGCGCTCCAGGAGCACGGTCTTGAGCCCAGCGTCTTTGGCGTACTTCAGGCAGATGACACCGCCGATGCCACCGCCCACGATAACCAGATCGAGATCGGAACCTGTGGTCATGGACGTGGCATATGCTGTTGTAAGGTGAGGCGAACCGATCCCGACCCACGCATGATGTGTTCCTCATACGAAGTGTTGGGCCTATTAGGGTTGCACGAAATATTCCTGAAAAGTATAGGCGGCCGCTGCTGAATTTGAGGATCCTTCCCGTTTTAATTGGGGACAGCACGTTTCCGTTCACAGGAAGGGGTATGAAGCGTTACGGCGGTTAGACGTGGAGGCCCGGGTGGATCATTGTTTCGAAGCGATCAGACTTGCGTTGCCATTCTTGCAGTCGGAAAGCGCGGTCCGAACAGGTCCGCGCCGTCGCGGGCACGCAGGGTTTAGCAATATCTTGAACTCGCACCAATGCCATAGAATGCAAAGCTGTTGCAGTTCCCGTTCCGGCGAAGTTCTCACTGGCGCCCGTGCCTATCAACCTGTAGCCCCCTTGGGGATTTCAATGGACAATCGCATCGCTATTGCAGGCACCCTGATGGACGCCTATCACGTTTGTGCGTTCTTCGACAGCCGCGAACAGGAATATGAGGCGCTGCTTCCGTACTACCGGCAGGCAGTGGAAGCCGGGGAAAAGAATTTCCATATCGTCGACCCTGCTCTCGTCGATGACCACCGGGCAAGGCTGCAGGCCTCTGGTATCGATACCCACGAATGCGAGGCGTGTGGCCAGCTGGAAGTGGTAACCTGGCCGGAGGCCTACCTCGACGACGAGGGCAAGTTCGACAAGCAACGCATGCTGGATATGGTGGATCGTCTCACCGGGACCGGACGGGACGCGGGCTTCTCCCGGCTTCGCATCATGGGAAATATGGACTGGGCGTTCGAGGACGTTTCCACCGCGCCCGAACTGATCGAATACGAAGCCCAGGTGAACGAGATCATCGAGCGTAACCGGCAACCCGCCGTGTGCGTCTACGATATGGCCAAGCTCTCCGGTGCCATGCTCATGGACGTCTTGCGTACGCACCCACTTACACTCATCAATGGAGTCGTGCAGGAAAATCCCTTCTTTATCCCACCCTCGGAGATGCTGAAGGAGTTGGAGTCTCGCAAAATGCGGGCAGCCGCGTAATGCGGTAACGCGCTGATCTGAGCGAAAAAAACAGGCCAAATGAGCGGCGATAGGTACGAAGATCAGAGCCCTGAAAGCGCGCTAAGAGACCTCATGGGTCTGCTGGCGCTTCCAGCGCTTTGGCCGGGGCGAGACGGTGCTGCGATCGTCGGACTGATGACGCAGGCAATCGAGCGCATTGTTCCTCTGGACATTTGCTATGTAGACGTCCCATTGCTTCCCCGGACCCCCGCGCTCGTGCAAATGCGAGTGTGCGGCACGCCAGTCAGCGCGGACGGCATGGAAAGTTGGCGGGATGCCGTTGCGGGATGGCATCACCTTCCCATCGGCACCGGGGTCAATCTGTGTGACACCCCGCTTGGACGGGCGAGAATAATCCGGCTCAGTATGGGTTTTAGTGCAGGGCAGGGCAGCATCTGGTTTGGCGCTTTGGCGCCGACTTTCCCGACTGTCAACCAGATTGCCTTTCTGCGGGCCGCCACGTCTCAGGCGGCCACCGGTATCCTCGCCGCACGGGCGGCGCACGAGCGGGAAGAGGCAAACCGATCGAAAGACGAGTTTCTCGCGATGCTCGGTCACGAACTGCGCAATCCACTAGCACCCATCTCGACTGCGCTGGGCCTGATCCGGCGTGAAAATGGCGGCGTGGCCGACAAGTACCACGAGATTCTGGAGCGGCAGGTCGCCCATCTGTCACGCCTTGTCGAAGATCTGCTGGATGTCAGCCGGATCACTCGCGGCAAGATAGAGCTCACGCGCGAAAGCCTACGGATTGGCTCGATCATTACGCGAGCGGTGGAGAGCGCAAGTCCGCTTGTGGAGCAACGTCAGCAGCGGCTATCGATTGCGATAGCTGACGACGGTGCCCGGATTTATGGCGATCTGACACGACTGACTCAGACCTTCAGTAACCTGCTGAACAATGCCGCTAAATATACCGACGTAGGGGGAGAAATCCGGGTGAACGCTCGAACCAGTGATAGCCACATCACCGTATCCATCTCCGACAACGGTGCCGGTATCAGTGCCGATTTGATGCCACGGCTGTTCAGGATTTTTGAGCAGGGACGTACTACGATCGATCGTTCGAAGGGGGGATTGGGTATTGGCCTGGCGCTCGTCCGGAATATGGTCGAACTGCACGGAGGCACCGTTTCTGCCTCAAGCGAGGGTGCCGGAAAAGGCGCAACGTTCACGGTGACGTTGCCGCTCGCATCCGGCGAAGAGGTCGCCCGTGCGTTTCCTCAAAAGCTCCAGATTCCAGAAGCTCTGCCAGATCGATCGGGGGCGCGTGTTCTGCTGGTTGACGACAATCTGGATGGTTTGGTTTCCATGGAAGCCTTTCTGACTGACGTCGGATTCGACGTTGCGACGGCGTTCGATCCTCTGCAGGCATTGGATCTAGCCGCCCAGTTTCGGCCTGACGTTGCTATTCTCGACATCGGGTTACCGGGAATGGATGGATATGAACTGGCGGCTGCCCTTCGGGCGCAATCACAACACGCAGGACTTCGGCTGTTCGCGCTTAGCGGTTACGGCCACGCAGAGGATCTGAAGCGCTCGCACGCAGCGGGCTTTGAACGGCATTTTGTGAAGCCGGTGGCTCTGATGGATCTGGTTGATGCGCTAAGAGACGACCGGAAGCCAGCGACGTAGTGGCGGGTTACAGGCCGACCCCGACGTTTGAATGTCCGAGCGGCGATGCGTGTGAACGGCTGCTTGGGGCTGCAATTCGGCCCGGCGCCAGACAAGCTATCGATCAGATGGCACAGCAGGTTGTTCAACTGGCAGGCAGTGATAGCGTGGGAATGTACACGCGTGTGACCATCCGACTCTTGCGCGCTTGCGTTCTTATCGATATAGTTTTTATAACGATTAACCTGAGAGAACATGACGGCATGGAGAGCGTCTTCCGCAACTGTCGGTTGGCCTTTGCACGCGAGCCGATTGATCGTGCTCCGGGTCCATGGCTCGCGTGCTATCCAATCTTTCAAGAAGCGCTGGGTAGCGGCGAGACAACGTTCCGGGCGCTGCCTGACTACGCCAGGTCGGTGGCACTGCGGCGCACGTGCATCGACGCAGCGGAACAAGCAATGGCTTGCGCGACCCTCGATGACGTCCGTGTGTCCTTCATTGAGTTACGCACGCAATCCGTATGTGAGGCCGTTGAGGATTACCTTGGGAAACAGAAGGGCGAGCGGATTTTGCTGCCCGACGGCGTCACTGGATTGCGTCTAAACCTGATCGAGCACATGCAGAACATTGCGCCCCCGTTGATGGCGCGGCCGCCCTGTTTGCTTCGCCCGGGTCGGCATATCTTCATTGACGGCTGGATGCGATTTTTCTCGTACACGACACGCGGCGATCTAACGATCCCGTTGCTCGCCATTGACTGGCTGGACTTTCACGATCGCCTGGGCGCGCTGCCGCCAACGCGCACCATCTAATGCACAGTCAGATGCGTCCATCAGCGAAGGCGCCGCGCGGCGTGTCCTCGCATTACCGCAACTGGTTGTTGTAGGCGCTGTCCAATGCGACGCGTACGCGGAACATGCCATCCGTCATGCGAGAACGGTTAGGCTGTGTTGGCAGGAGAGCGAGGATGCCCTTGATCATATACAACATGATCAACGCGCCGCCCAGATCGCCCGCGAACATCATGAAGAAGCTTTCAACAATGTTCTGCGTATTCCCTTGCAACGCGAACCAGAGGTGATGCAACAGTGGATTCGCAATTGAATACGCGACCGCTAACAGGAGAAGTCGCGTCGGGGTGAGATTCGTCAACGAAGCCTTCAGGTCGTAGCGCTCCAGGGCCAGCCTGTAAACCAGATAGGGCGCGAGCGAACCTAGAACGGCACCCGCTATTGCGCGAACCGGGTCGTGCGGAAACCAGTAAAGAAAGTCGACCAGGAGACCGGCAACCAGCAGCCCGATAAACCCGTCAAACCCAACCAGCAACGTGCTCAGAAGCCGGACTCCTGACGGGAGATATATCCAGTTGATACCTTGTACAAACGAAGTCCCCGCGAAAACCGCCTGATTGATCCACAGCGACGCCAGAAACGCGGCTACGGTACCTGTTATCGACCAGAAATGTAAACGTAAGCTCCCCATGGCGGTACAATCCTCTTACTGTTCGTTTTAATTCGCCGCATTAGCTAGCCGGAGATTCGCCGAGCGGACCCCACCCTGAACGGTGCGCAAATCATGACACGTCCAGCTGACATCTATCTTCGATTCCTGCAACTCACCGAAGCTCTGCGCGGCTTGCCTGCGCTGCCTGCGCTCGATCCGCTCGAAGAGAAGATCCTGGAATTCGTTGCGCGCACGACGCAAAAAAGCAATCGCCTTTCGGTTCGCGACATGATGGCACAAAGCGAGATTGGCTCGCCCGCCACGCTTCACGCCCGCATCACGTCGATGCGGGAAAAGGGCTGGCTGACGCTCTCCGATACCGAAGATGCCCGGCGCAAGCAGATCGAACTCACGCCTGCCGCGCTCAAGCATTTCGACAGACTTGCCGAGGCCTTCGCGAAGGCTGCAAAGGGGCCTTAGGATTTCCGGAACTGTCGGCGTAACCGACAAGATCCGATAGTCGGATCTCTCTGCCGACCGTATGGCTTGGGCAGCCGCCGAGCGAGGCCCCCCCCCGTCCACATCCAGTTGGATTGCCCACCACCTCCGCCGCACGCATTGGGGTATCTTTAGCGACAACTTGTTTGCAGGCTGGCTAACCGGCCGTTACACCAGTTCGACAGCGGCTCGTTGCATCTCGTCGGCTACCTCGATGTATCTACGTCGCCGGGATGTTCCGATGTACGCAAGGTGCCACCCCCGTTTGAATCGGCCGGAATTAGAAGCACCGATGCATCAGACGTTGCAGCACGGATTCAGCGAAGAGCGTACCGCCGGCGCAATCGGTTTGTGCCTGGAAAAGCGCTGTAGAACAGAGATGTGATTTATTGGCATGATGTGCTCAGAGGTTCTGCGCAAGCCGGCAATAGTTAGTGCAGAACCTTGAATCATGCTTTTTATTGCTCGCCTGAGACGAGACAGACGAAACCACGTCCTTGAGCGACGAGTGGCGCGGGAACAGCTTCGGATTCTCGGCCACGCCGGAAACCAGCGAGGAGCTTTCGCCTGCCAGCTGCGTGTCTTTCAGCACGCCGACCATGAAGGAAAATGCCGGCCATCTGATTTCCGTTCGCCATCGTATCTCTCCAGTCGGGGCACCACGTCCTTATGTCGAGAATGACCGCAAAAGCGATGAGCCGCCGGCACCTGCTGACGCTGATCGGCAGGAACCTCGGCGTGGCCGCCATGATGCAAGGCATGGGCACACTTGGGTTCGCCGCTCCCTCGACCTATGCCGGACCGGTCAAACTTGATGGCGCGCCCAAAGGAACGCGAATTCTCGTGCTCGGAGCGGGCATGGCTGGCCTCGTCGCTGCCTTTGAGTTGAGGAACGCGGGCTACCAGGTGCAGGTGCTCGAGTACAACGACCGCGTGGGCGGCCGCGCATGGACCGTCAGGGGCGGTGATCGCTATACAGAGCTTGGCGGTGCCACACAGTACTGCGATTTCGCTGACGGGCTTTATCTGAACCCGGGGCCGTGGCGCATTCCGTATCACCACGAGGGCGTACTCGACTACGCAAGACGCCTTAGGGTGCCGTTGGAGCCGTTCATTCAGGTCAATTACAACGCATACCTGCATTCGACGGAGGCCTTCGGTGGCAAGCCGCAACGATTTCGTGCGGTGCAGACCGACTATCAAGGCTATATCGCCGAGCTGCTATCCAAAGCGATCCACAAGGACGCACTCGATGATGCGTTGTCAGTCGAAGATGCGGATCTGCTACTCGAATCCCTGCGACGGTGGGGCGCGCTCGATCGGAATGGTCGCTATCAGGCGGCCCAGCGAAGCAGTGGACGTCGCGGATTCGCGACCGCGCCTGGCGGTGGGCTGATGCCAGAGGCCGTGCCATCGAATCTGCTCCAGCGGGACGCCTTGCTTGCGTCGCGTTTGTGGCAATGGCTGTCGTCGGGTAACGAGCTGGACTTCCAGAGCACCATGTTCCAGCCCGTGGGCGGCATGGACAGGATTGCCCATGCGCTTTATTCGGAGGTCGCGAGCGCCGTAGTGTTCAACGCCAGAGTCACGGCCATCTCGCAGGACGAGCGAGGCGTCACAGTGCGCTATACCGATACGTCCGCCCGGACCGAACGGAACGCACACGCGGATTGGCTGGTGTGCACCATCCCGCTTTCGATCCTGAGTCAGATCGACATTGCGGTTGGGCCGGCCATGCGCGCCGCGATCGATGCGGTGCCGTACGAGACATCGGTGAAAATCGGTTTGCAATTCGGACGTCGATTCTGGGAAGAAGACGAGCAGATCTACGGCGGCATCACATATACCGACCTGCCAATCTCGACGATTGGCTATCCGGCGACGGGTTACGGATCAACGGGTCCCGTGGTGCTGCTCGGCGCCTACATGTGGGGGCCCGCCAGCTACGAGATGGGTGCGCTGCCCCCTGCGGAACGGATCGCGGTGGCGTTGAGCCAGGGCAGCCAGATTCATCCGCAGTACGCGCGCGAGTACCAGAGCGGCTTCGCAATGAGCTGGAGCCGATCACCGTTCACGAACGGCTGCTTCGCCGCATGGACGGATGCGTTGAGGAAATCGCATTACTCGAATCTCTGCCAGATCGACGGACGCATCGTCCTTGCCGGAGAGCACGCTTCCCATATCCCGGCATGGCAGGAAGGCGCCGTGCTGTCGTCACTGGACGCGATCACTCGGTTGCATCGGAGAATCGTCAATGGGTAGGCCGATGTTGATTCCCGCCGTGATGCTGACGGCCTTGCTGATGGGAGGGGCGATGGTTTCGCCTCAGGCCGTGGCGCAGGACGCATCACGCACCTTCACGATTTCGCCGGGCTACCGTTTCACCGAGGAAAGCGGCGAAGCGCTTTACAACGCTACCTGCGCGGGATGCCATATGCCCGATGGAAAAGGCGCACAGGGCGCGGGTCACTACCCGGCGCTGGCCGGCAATCCGGCAGTCGAAGCAGCGCCCTATGTCATCGTCAACGTGCTGCACGGCCGGAAGGGGATGCCATCGTTTGGGGACATGATGAATGACGATCAGGTCGCTGCTGTCGTTGACTACACGAGAACCCATTTCGGCAATCGATTTGCCGGGAGCGTCACGCCAAGTCAGGTTAAAAACCTGCGCTGACTTTAGCAATATGAAGTCGTTGGCGAATACTTGGCCGTAACTGGCATTGGACCGGGCACGGTCCGACGTCAACCAGGCAGCGGGTTGCTGGCGGTGGCGGCATCGAACAGCGGTCGTTCGTCAAACGCCCGCACCGACCAGTTCGACGGCGTGCTGACCGCGTTCGTAAGAGTTCGGGGCCGTCAAGGCGCAAGCGAAAATGCGGTCAATTCGGCACCGATTACATCGGACCTGGACGGTCAGTGGCGGAGCAGGCCACGGGACGACGTGCAGCAGGTGTTAGATCGCGCCGTGCCTCCGAAGCGCCTGATGTCATCAGCGTCACAAAAAAGCGAGTGGCCACGATGAAAAAACGCTGTTACTGCTGACTGTGCTTCTGGCCGGGTGCGCCAGCACCGCTGACATCGATACCAGTAAGGTCGATCCGGATTGCGCCTATTCATGTAGCACTACCTATTCCGAATGCCTCGGGAGATTCACATTCTTCCCGCTCATGGCGCAACACCAGTGTACGGACGCGATGAAGCTATGTGTTCAGTGCGTTCACCCGCGCCTCGGGACGCAGAAAATTTCTCCTCACATAATCGGTGTAGCGGCCCCAGAAATAAATATTCCAGATTTTCTTGACGAGTGGTCCTTGGGCCTGCATAATTCGCCTCCCTTCTGATGAACGGGCGCAAAAACAGCGACGCGAAACGCTGTTTTGAGTGACGCGATCTTTAAAAATTTACAGCCGATAAGTGTGGGCGCTTGATGCGGTGGCGGCCTGACCTTGTTCTCCGGAGCAGAGTCGGGAGCAGCAAAAGTATCAAGAGTCTCACACTAAAGTAAGTCAGGTTTTTGAATTTATTCAATGACCTGTCAGCTTTGAGTGAGCGACCGGTTTCGAGAGAAACCGAAAACAGTAACAGGTTTAAACTGAAGAGTTTGATCCTGGCTCAGATTGAACGCTGGCGGCATGCCTTACACATGCAAGTCGAACGGCAGCACGGGTGCTTGCACCT
>NZ_CAJHCQ010000017.1 GCF_904848665.1 Paraburkholderia hiiakae | reverse complement strand
ATGAACCGGATACTGGCGGCGCAACCGGAACGAAACCTGGTGGTCCTTGATGCCGTGCCGGCGCAGCACCGCCATGATGATTTCGGGTGTCGCCTTGTGTTGATAGACTTCCGTGGTCGTCACTGCCGCCAGTCGTCCGAAGTGTGACTTCAGGACAAACTGGTGCATCGTAAAGTCGTTCGTCTTCTGGATGACCGAAACGCGTTCGAGGTAGCCTGAGAATCTCCGCACGGCCCCATCGTCATTCACGATGCTGAAGACGGCATCAAGGTTCACGTAGTCCGCGCGGGGCAGGTGCGACGGATGGGTCGCCTCGATAATCACTTCGGTCGGCTCTCCCATCGCTTCGGTGGCCGTGAACGACACGACCGATAAATCTAGCGCGCTCTGCGTTCCGGGAACCTCAAGGCGATACGCCTGCATGCCCGTAATATCGGGACGTAGTGGATCAAATTCCGCCATGCCTTCTCCTTTCATTATTCAAACTGGCGGATCGTGATGCGTGCCGCCGCCTGTTTGCACTCCCGAGGGAAGGAAATTAGGGCATCTTTCGCTGGGCGGGATATATCGAAATTCCGGCGCTTGATTCAGGGCAAGAACGTCGCAGCATTAGCCGTTTCGCATCGGCAAGTCACTTGCTTCCTGAGACGTTCGCGCCTGAAAGACGGTGTGGACCTTCTGCACCGCGAAAGGAATTCATTAACGTACGCGTGAAGTGAAGGGGCGGCTTCACGCGCACGCTGTAAGCGCAAATTCACGTTCGCGCGGCACAATGACGAATCCACCGAACTATGAGGAGCGCGCGATGGCCCTTCCTTACGGCTACGTTAAGGCGAAGATTGTTTCCGCGCCGCAATTGAAAGCCACACGGCGGCCTCACGAAGTCCAATACCACCTGCACTTCGGTGTGACGGTCAACGGCGCGCAATGGGACATTGCCGTCAACGTGGGCACGACAGACGCCGACGACCTGCTCAAGTACAAGCTCGTATTCGACTTCAATCACAGCATGCTCACTACGCTCGAGGGCGCCGCCGAAGGTCAGACCGATCTCACGGGCACCGAAGCGCTGCCCGCCATCGACTTCGAGCGCAGCGACTTCCTCGCCAATACGGGCGCGTGGCGCAACAGCGACGTGATGGACGGCTCCGAGCAGGTGGAACCCGTCGCCTCGCTGCAGCGTCTGCTGTTGCGCGCGCAACAATCGTCGCTCGACGTGTACGTGTTCGGCCGCTTCTACAGCGAAGGCGACGGCATTCACGACGTCCACATGAACCAGGGGTCGAAGGGCGAGTTCATCCACACCGCGGGCAACGACGCGAACGACCACAACGACATCTGGCAGGACGGCGCGCTGCTCGTGGATCTGGGCGACCCCGAATGGGCCTTATATGTAGCGGCTTTCGATCAGCAATACGTGCCGACCGACGATCTCGGCAACCCGATGCCGAATTCACAGCCGATTTCGTGACCTCAACGGCAAACGGGCGCATCCCGGCCACCCGGCACACGCCCGCTCGTTCAAACGGATCGAACGTTCAGAAGTCGATCTTCGCGTTGAGGCTGACCGTGCGCGGGTCGCCCGGCGCGATGTAATCGGCGTACTGGAACATCCAGTAGCGGCGATTTGTGATGTTGTCGATCGCCGCGCGCAACGTCACGTCGTGGCCGCCAATGCGGGTGAAGTAGTTCGCACCCACGTTCACGAGCATGTAGCCGCCCGTTTCCAGATTGTTTGCCGGACGTACCTGCGTGCTGCCCGTGAACTTCGCATCCGCGGCCAGTTGCAGGCCCGGCACATAGGGCACGTCGTAGCTCACGCGGCCCGCCGCGACGAACGTCGGCGCGCCGGCTACGCGATTGCCGTTGTACGACTGTCCCTTCGCGTACCACGTGTCGAGCAGTGTGACGCTGCCTGCCACCTGCCAGCTGCGGCCAAGCCGCACGCTGCCGCCTGCTTCGATCCCTTCGTAGATCGAATTACCGTCCTGCACATAGACGTTGTCGCTGTTTGCGTAAGACGCGCCGCGCTCGATGCGGAACAGCGCCGCCGTCGCGCTCCAACGCTCGTGCTCGCTCTTGATGCCGATCTCATACTGTCGCGAGCGCAGCGGACGCAGCATCGCGCCGCCGTTCGCGTAGATGCTATCCACGATCGCGCCCTGCTCCAGCGCCTCGACGTAGCTCGCGTACAGCGTTGTATTCGGCTCGAGCTTGTACATGAGCGCGAAGGTCGGCGTGAGCACGCCGTTCTGGCTGTACTGGGACGTCTTTTCGCCCGTGGTTGCGTAGTTGTTCTGACTATAGTTCGTGTAACGCAAGCCAGCGAGCACGGACCAGCGGCTCGTGATCTGCATCGTGTCGCTCACGAACGCCGAGGCCTGCGTGATATCGCTCGCGCGGTACGTTTCAAGCCCGGAGCCCGAATAGAAGCGCCACGGATTGGGCTGATACAGATTGCCGTTGCCGAGCACCGTATAGATCGAGTTCGACGCGTAATTGTTGGTCTGGTGCTGGTACGCACCGCCAATCACCAGTTGATGCGTGAACGGCCCGGTCTTCACCTTGCCCTCGAACATGCCCTGCCAGTAGATGTCCTGATGGCCTTCGTCGCCGTTCCAGCGCGCATCGGTGTAGTCGCCTTCCTGGTTGAGCAGCGTGAGCGTGCTCTCATTGCGATCGCGCGCCGACTTGCTGTAGCTGCCCGAGGTGGTGAACGACCAGTCGGGCGTGATCTGGTAACGCACGCCCGCCGTGTAGAGCTGCAGGTTCGTGTTGATGTGCTGGTCGGTGCCGCCAAGCAGATTGCTGCCGCCGCTGATCACCGCCGGCAGGCTCGACGCCGTGTAGCTGCCCGTGTAGATCGCAGGCGTCTGGCCGCTCGAGCGGATGGTCTGGTAAAGCGCGTTGAACCAGACCTGCAGGTCGCGGGTGAGTTGGCCGTCGAGCGCGAGCGAAACCGAGTTGCGGTTGATATCGCCGGCGTTATAGGTCTTGCCCGCTTCCTTCGTGTAGTTCAGGCGCGCACCGAACATGTCGTCAGGGCCGAAGCGGCGGCTCAGGTCCACGTGCGTGCTCAGCACGCCGTCCATGCGATAGCCCACGTCGAGGCTCGTGACCGGGTCCTTGTCCGGCCGCTTCGTCACGTAGTTGACGAGGCCGCCCGGCTGCGCGAAACCGTACATGAAGCCGCCCAGGCCCTTGAGCAGTTCCACCCGCTCCAGTTGCTCGTAAGGCATGGTGATGCCGTATGAGATGAAGGGATTGCCGTCGATGCGAAAGCCGTTTTGCCAGTCCACGGGCAGCCCGCGAATGGTGATGTAGGTGGCCCACGCGTTATAGGCGTTGCTGTTGTTGCTGACCGAGGCGTCGCCGGCGAACACATCGCCAAGCTTGTAGACCTGACGCTCGGCGAGATCCTCGCCCGTCACGACGGTGGTCGAGAACGGCGTATCGAGCTGCGAGCGCGTGCCCAGCGCGCCGCTGTTCACGGGCGTATTCAGGTGCAGCGGCGAGTCGGCGACCTGGCTCGCGCTCACCTTCACCGCGGGCAGCGCCTGGTCCGTGCTGGGGGTGGTCGCGGCGCTATCCTGCACCGTGGCCGGAGTCTCTGTCTGGGCAACGGCGGCCTGAGCCGCCGCAAAAGTGAGCCAGGCCGCAAAATGCAACGGCCGCAGTGGCCGGGGCTGCGTGCGTCGAGCGCGCCGCGCGTGTTCTCGGTTGTTCATGTCGTTTTGGAAGGGTCGTCTCGCCAGTGCGTGCGGATTCTTCAATGAGAAGCATTCTCATTTTCACTGGCGGCGATATTAACAAACCCTTACGACTTTTCCTAGAACCCGTATGGCATTCGTCAGTTTTGACGTATTCCCTCGAAATACTGCTCAAACCGGACTCGAAGCCGCCTGATGGTGTCTGTTTAGCGAAATAATCGCCTTAAATATCTCGAATCAGACAGCCGCACGCCACATAGCGCGGGCGCGCCCGCCTTGCTGCTCTGCGTGATGTCTGCGCCTGGAAATACGCTAAGTCGCGACATAAAATACAGGCCCAGTCAGTCCATTCACGTGGTGGCCGCGTATGAAACACGCTACGTTGCCCGTGCTGTTCGTTCTGGCTTCGGTCCCGGCCGCATGGGCTATGGGCCTTGCCTCGGCAAACGAAAACACGGATCTGCCCTCTCCCAAGAGCGCGGCGCCTGCCACGCTGCATTGGCCTCCCGCCTCGCCCACGTCTATCCCGCCAGGCATTTCCCGCGCCGCGTTGCATACGGGGCCCGAGAAAGAAGGCAGGTCGTATTTCGAACCGCTCCCGGGCGGCGACGAAAAGCTAGACGATCGAGGCGCGCCCTTGCGCGGCGATCGTTTTCACTGGCAACAGCGCTAGCGTTTCCACGCTGCATGGCGGCATTCTTACAATCCTCAGTTTTCCTGATTATTGTTGGCGGCCGTCGGAATGAACCGGCGGGTCCGCGCCGTGATGAAACTCACCATCGATTCGGCTCAGGTGTATTCAGGCGAGGTGTCGGGCATTTTCGTCGCGACGCCCTCGTTCAAGTTCATGCCTGCGCCCGCGCCTTGACGCACCTTGATCGTGGCGCGGGCATCCACGCTCACTTCGCAAAAAGCTGGCCGATGTCCTTGAACGCCTTGAATTCGAGCGCATTGCCGCACGGGTCGAGAAAGAACATCGTGGCTTGCTCGCCCACCTGCCCCTTGAACCGCACGTAAGGTTCGATCACGAACTTCACGCCGAATGTCTTGAGACGCTCGGCCAGCGCCTCCCAGTCGCCCCAGCCCAGCACGACGCCGAAATGCGGCACGGGCACGTCGTGGCCGTCCACGGGGTTCGTGTGCGCATGATCCTGCGAGGCCGTTTTCGGATGCTCGTGAATCACGAGTTGATGGCCGAAGAAGTCGAAGTCGACCCACTGCGCGCTTGAGCGCCCTTCTGCAAGACCGAATACGCGACCGTAGAAGTCGCGCGCGGCTGCGAGGTCATAAACGGGAATGGCGAGGTGAAAGGGGGAAAGCGACATGCGTGTCTCCACTGTCTTCGAAAGCGATCCTGCCATGGTAGACAGACCAAAGCAAAAACAAAATCAATATATAATTTTTCGATTCACAAATATTCTTGATGAATGATACGCGAACTCAGAACCCTCGTTGCCGTGGCGAGAGAAGGTACATTCGCCGCGGCGGGACAAAAAATCGGCTTGACGCAGGCCGCCGTGAGCGCGCAAATGCAACGCCTCGAGGCGGAGCTGGGCTTCGCGCTGTTCGACCGCGAGGGGCGCGCCGCGCGCCTGAACGCGATGGGCCAGCACATTCTCGCCCAGGCGCAGGAGGTCATCCGGCTCTATGAAAACCTGAGTTCGAGCGCGGCCGGCCCCGCGGCGACCGGGCGCGTCACGCTCGGCGCGATCGCTTCCGTGCAGCGCGCGCTCGTGCCCGAGGCGCTGGCCGAATTCCACCGCCGTTGTGCAGGCTGCCGCACACGCGTGATCCCTGGCGTTTCGATGGAGCTTCACAACCTCGTGGACGCGGGCGAAATCGACATGGCGGCCATCATCCGGCCACCCTTCGCACTGCAAAGCGATTTGCGCTGGACCACGCTCGCGCGCGAGCCGTATCGGCTCATCGTGCCGCACCACGTGAAGGGCCATGACTGGGCCGAACTGCTGGCGACGCAGCCCTTCATCCGCTACGATCGCGCGTCTTTCGGCGGACGTCAGGTGGACCGCTTCCTGCGTCGCATGCACTACACCGTGCAGGACCTGAGCGAACTCGACGAACTCGAGGCCATCGTCGGGCTCGTTGCGAACGGTGTGGGCGTCGCGCTGGTGCCGCAGACGTCGGCGTGGCGGCGCTGGCCCGCCAAAGTGCGCGCGATCGATCTCGGGCAGCAGACGTTTCATCGCGACGTCGGCCTCGTGCATCGCGCGCCGGGCACGCTCAGCGACCCGGCGCGCCTGCTGATCCAGTTGCTCGAATCCCGCGCCCAGGAGCAGCAGGCGGGCGCGGAGCAATAAACACACCATTCCTTTGCGGTCCACCGGAAAAACACACATGAGCACTCCAGAACAATTGCTTTTCCTGCCCGGCGCCTCGGGTAACAAGACCTTCTGGCAGCCGCTCGCCGATCTCCTCAGTACGCCGGCGGCGCGTCGCTTCGTTGGCTATCCGGACTTTGGCGGCGAACCGACGGACCCGGCAGTCACCAGCCTCGACGACATCGTGCAGCGCGTGGTGGCCATGCTCGATCGGCCCACGGCGTTGATCGCCCAGTCGATGGGCGGCGTCATCGCCGTGCGCGCGGCGCTCGAGAAGCCGCAGTTCGTCACGCATCTGGTGCTCTCGGTCACGTCGGGCGGCATCGACACCGCAGCGCTCGGCGCGCAGGAATGGCGCGCGGGCGACACGAGCAAGTTCCCGGAGTGGTTTGTCTCGTTCCGCTCGGATCTTTCGGACCAGATCGCGAGCATCACCCAGCCGGTTCTGCTGTTATGGGGCGACAACGATCCGTTGAGTCCCGTTGCGGTTGGCGAGCGGCTTAACGCCCTGCTTGCGAATTCCACGCTGCACGTGGTGCACGGCGGCGAACACGATCTGGCGAGCGTCCACGCTCAAGCGTTGGCGCCGCTCGTGGACGCCCATTTAATGGCGCGCTGAGCCCTTGCGCTGCGGCCGGCACAGTAGTTCATTCACCCAAATCCATCGAAAAATACATTAAAAATAACTGGACGAAAATCAATACGATTGCACAAACCACTAGACTGCCGCCATCCAACCCACAGGAACGCCTATGCCGCGCCCCATCGCCGCCCGCATTCAACCCGACGCCATCCGCCACAACCTGCAGCTTGCGAAGCAGATCGCTGCCAGCTCGCGCGCCTTCGCCGTTATCAAGGCCAATGCGTACGGTCACGGCATCGAGCGGATCTATCCGGCGCTCGCGGGCGCCGACGGCATCGCGCTGCTCGACCTCGATGAAGCCGTGCGCGTGCGCGAACTGGGCTGGACCAAACCGCTGCTGCTGCTCGAAGGCGTGTTCGAGCCCGCCGATGTGGATGTTGTCGTCGCGCACCGGCTCACCGTGGCCGTGCATTGCGACGAACAACTCGATCTGCTCGCGACAGCGAAGCCGCAGCATCCCATCGACATTCATCTGAAGATGAACTCGGGCATGAACCGCCTGGGCTTTCGCCCCCATGCGTATCGCGCGGCATGGGAGCGCGCGCGTGCCATCCCGTCGATCGGCGCAATCAGCCTGATGACGCACTTCGCGAACGCCGACGACGGCCAGGTCGACTGGCAGCTCGACACGTTCGACGCCGCAGTGCGGGACATTCCCGGCGAGCAGTCGGTGTCGAATTCGGCGGGCGTGCTCTGGCATCCGCGCGCGCATCGCGACTGGGTGCGCCCGGGCACGATCCTCTATGGCGCGTCGCCCACGGGCGTGGCGCGGCATGTGGAAGGCTTCGGCCTGCGCTCGGCCATGACGCTCACGAGCCGCATCATTGGCGTGCAGACGCTCGCGCCGCAGGAAACCATCGGCTATGGCCGCACCTTCGCGGTCGACCGGCCCATGCGCGTCGGCGTGGTGGCGTGCGGCTATGCGGACGGCTATCCGCGCCACGCGCCCACCGGCACGCCGATCGCCGTGGACGGCGTGCGCACGCGCGTGGTGGGCCGTGTGTCGATGGATATGCTCACCGTCGATCTCACGCCGTGCCCGCAGGCGGGCATCGGTTCGAGCGTCGAACTGTGGGGCGAGCAGGTGCGCGTGGACGAAGTGGCCGAGGCGTCGGGCACGATCGGCTATGAGCTGATGTGCGCGCTCGCGCGGCGCGTGCCGGTGAGCGTGGCCGATAGCGCGGACACGCCGAGCACCGTGCAAGCACAAGGCGAACGCGTAGCAGCCTGACTGCGCTGAAAGCTCGCTGACGAAATTTCGTCAAACTTCGGGTTGAGCCCCGGCCTTGCGTCACCTATTTTTGTGTTGACACGCGCGGCGCATCGCACGCCGCGTGCTGACAACCCTTAAAGGAGACACTCGTGGCCGACCAGGAGACTCACACCTACGCGCCGCATCACGCGGACTACCGCCTCATAGGCGGCGCAGGCGAACGCGCGCGCGCAGCGGGCCTCGTCAACGCGGACTGGTATCGGTGCGCCGTGCCGCGCCCCGTCATGAAGCAACTGATGCAGCGCAGCGACGCGCGGGCCATACGCGACACCGTGATCTGGTATGTGGCCATCGCCGCGAGCGGCGTGCTCGCCGGGTTGCTCTGGCACGCGCATTCGTGGTGGGCCCTCCCCGCGTTCCTGCTGTACGGCACGCTCTATTGCAGTCCCGCCGATTCGCGCTGGCACGAAGCGGGTCACGGCACCGCATTCAAAACGCGCTGGATGAACGACGTGCTGTATCAGATCGCGTCATTCCAGATATTTCGCTGCGCGACGATCTGGCGATGGAGCCACGCGCGTCATCACACCGACACGCTCGTGGTGGGCCGCGATCCCGAGATCGCCGCGCCACGCCCCACCGACTGGCTTTCGCTCGCGCTCAACATCTTCGCGCTCAAGCACGTATCGCGTGAACTGCCGCGCATGATCCGCGCCGCGTGCGGACGCCTGGGCGCGGAAGAACAAAGCTTCGTGCCCGCCTCCGAATGGCCCAAGGCCATTCGCGAAGCGCGCCTGAGCCTGCTCGTACACGCGATCGTGATTGGCTCGTGCATCGGCTTTCGCACGATCCTGCCGCTGCTTTATATCGGCCTGCCGAGCCTCTACGGCGCGTGGCTTTATCTCTACTTCGGCCTCACGCAGCATGCGGGCATGCCCGAGAACGTACTCGACCACCGGCGCAACTGCCGCACGGTGATGATGAATCCCGTGTTCCGCTTTCTCTACTGGAACATGAATTATCACGTCGAGCATCACATGTTTCCGATGATTCCTTTTCACGCACTGCCGCGCCTGCACGAAGTCGTGAAAAAGGATATGCCGCCGCCCTATCGCAGCAGCCTTGCCGCCTACGCGGAAATCATGCCCGCGCTCGTGCGGCAAACACGCGATCCCTCGTATCACGTGGCGCGCCCGGTTCCGGGCCACGCCGAAGCTTGACAACCCATTGCCAGCGCAACCATTCAATAAAGATCGGAGACAACCCATGACCCAATGGATCGACGCAGCCGCACTCGACGATATCGAAGACGAAGACGTCATGCGCTTCGACCACGGCGGCCGCACCTTTGCGATCTATCGCGTGGAAGACAAGGTCTACGCGAGCGACGGGCTCTGCACGCATGAACACGTCCACCTGAGCGACGGCCTCGTCATGGGCCATGTGATCGAATGTCCGAAGCACAATGGCCGCTTCGACGTGCGCGATGGCAAGCCGCTTTGCGCACCGGTATGCGAGAAGCTCGCAACGTATCCGGCGAAGGTCGAAGGTGGACGGATTTATATTGAAGTGTGATGCACCGAAACCTTGCACGAAGGAACCGAAACAGCCGCGCAAACGTTAGCGCGCAACTCACCGATCGTTACGGTGTATTAAACAAGCCAACTTGAGCGCTTACTCGGTCCCATGTAACGAGAATGACATAAATAGCCATTAGCGTGCTGATTCTCCATATTAATCGGAATGGATAGTCATGCACCCCGCGCTCGCGCAATTTCGTCGTCCGGGACTTCCCGTGGGCCCGCGCAGCGCCGGAGAACTGGCTCTGGAAGTGCCGGCCATCGACGCTGCGGATTCGAACTCTCTCGTCATGGAGATTTTCTATTCGAGGCGCGACATGGCCAGTCTCGCGGTGATCGACAACGATCGCCCCATCGGCCTCATCAACCGCGATATTTTCCTGTCGCAAATGAGCAAGCCGTTTCATCGCGAGCTATACGACAAGAAGAGCTGCACCGCGTTCATGGACAAGGAGCCATTGATCGTCGACGTGGACATGAGCATCGAAGCGCTTACGTTCAAAACCGTTGAAGTCGGCGAAAAGGCGCTGGTGGACGGTTTCATCGTGACGCGCGAAGGCCGCTTCGTCGGCGTGGGCAATGGCTTGCGGCTCCTCTCCGTCGTGGCGGAAATGCAGGCCGAAAAGAATCGTCAGATCATGCAGAGCATCGAGTATGCGAGCGTGATCCAGCAAGCCATGCTGCGCGCCTCGCGCGAAACCCTCGCGACCATGCTGCCCGATGCCGCGCTCGTCTGGGAACCGCGCGATGTAGTCGGCGGCGACTTCTACCACTTCGCGGCGTTCGCCGACGGCTGGTTCGGCGCGGTGGCCGATTGCACGGGTCACGGCGTGCCGGGCGCATTCATGACCTTGCTCGCCTCGGCTTCGCTTTCGCAGGCGCTCGAACAGATCGGTCCGCGCAACCCCTCCTCGCTGCTCGCAGCGGTCAATCGCAATGTGAAAGGCCTGCTCGGGCAAATCAACGGCACAGGCGACGCCCCGCAGTCCAACGACGGTCTGGACGCCGCCTTCTTCTGGTTCGACGCCGCCAGCCAGGTGCTGCATTTCGCCGGCGCGCGGGTCGCGCTGCACGTGCTGCGTCCGGACGCCGCCGGGTTCGAAAGCATTGCCGGCGACCGCATGGGCGTGGGCTATGTGGACAGCCTCGCCGACTACACGTGGACCCAGCACGCCGTAGCCGTGCCGCACGGTAGTCTGCTGTTCGTTTCCACGGATGGCCTGACCGACCAGATTGGCGGCCCGCGAAAAATCGCCTTCGGAAAACGCCAAACGCTCGAGCGGATTCTCGCTGAGCGCGAGCACGCTTCTTCTTTCATCTGCGCACGCCTGCTCGAAACCTTCGCCGAATGGCAAGGCTCACAGGCGCGCCGCGACGATGTCACGCTTTTCTTCGCACGAGTTTGAGGTAGTTCACCAATATGTCTGGAATTCTGGATCAAAACTGCTGCTTCTTCGAAATTGCACAGAAGCGCAATTTGCTCTTCTATCACAAAGGCTATTTTTCGCACAGCATCGTCGCGGCGATGAGCGAGGTCGTGAAGCTGCAACTGGAAGTGGCAGGACTGAGCACGTCCACGCGCAGAAGGATTTTTTCGTCGTTCATCGAGCTTTCGCACAATATCGTGCACTACTCGTGCGATGCGCTTTCCGAAGATCGAGGCCAGGGCGGTGCGATTCGAGAAGGCGCGATGTGCATTTCCGCTGAAGGCGAACGCCACCTCATGGTGTGTGTGAATCCCATCGCGACGGCGGCCGTGGACGAATTGCGCGAGAAGCTGGAGCCGCTGCGCAACATGTCGATCGAAGAGATCAAGCAGGCCTATAAGATGTCGTTGCGCGCCGACACGCCTGCCGACAGCAAAGGCGCGGGACTGGGTTTTCTGACGATGGCGCGCGACGCCAGTGCACCGCTCGAATTTGCGTTTCATCCACGCGAAGACGATACGGGCACCACACTGTTTTGCCTCAAGACCATCATCTGACCAGGGCACGCGTACAAAATGGAAAACCTTTTTATCGCCGCCACGGCAACGTCGCCGGAAATCGACTTCCGCTTCGACGAAAACGTGCTGTCACTGCGGGGCGAGTCGTATCCCGAGCATGCGGCCGCGTTCTATGCGCCGATCATCGAGCGGCTCAATCTGTGGCTCAAAGACTGCGAAAGCGCCGCGATCACGGTCGAGGTGACGCTCACTTACTTCAACAGTTCGAGCACGAAAATGCTGTTCAGCGTGTTCGATGCACTGGATCGCGCCGCGGCGGCGGGCAACCAGGTGCAGGTGAACTGGTATCGCGACGAAGAAGACGAAACGATCCTCGAATTCGGCGAGGAACTGCAAACCGACTTCACGGCAATCAAGTTCAATGATTGCCCGGTTGCGACTTGAGTACGCTTTGAGGACGACGCGCGTGGAAACGACTGCCTTGCGGGACACATTGAAGGATCACTACCTTGACCTGTTCCGCAGCGAAAGCGAGGCACTGGAGCGGGCCCGGGCGATTGCCGGGGCTGCGGAGTCGCAAGCGAAATGTCATCGCGAGGCGCTCGTCGAACTCATCCAGCATTATGAGCGCCTGATGCGCGAAACCCGCCGCCTGATCGGGCGCAGCGATCGGGCCGAGCGCGAAATGCAGGCGCTCGCACAGCAACTGCAATATCGCGCGACGCACGACGCGCTGACCGGCGTATTGAATCGCAGCGCCGTGATCGAACGCACGGTGAAGGCGCTGCGCGCGAATCGGGCAGTGATGATCCTGCTCGACATCGACGACTTCAAGAAGGTCAACGACGACTTTGGCCACCCGGCCGGCGACAGCGTGATCTCGGGTATCGTGAACTGCCTGCGGCGCATTCTCGGCGAGACCGGCATTATCGGGCGCGTGGGCGGCGAGGAGTTCACGGTCGTCTTGCCAGGCTTCGACATTGCGGATGCCCTGCAACTCGCCGAGCGCATGCGCGCGGCCATTGCGAGTCATGCGTTCGCAGCCCCCGTGTGCCGCCCCATTACGGCGAGCTTCGGCGTGAGCGACAATCCGGCCGGCACCGATTTCGACACCGCTTACGGACTCGCGGACTCCGCGTTGTACACCGCCAAGCGCGGCGGCCGCAACTGCGTGACATTCGAAGGAAAAATCGCCTCGGCAGATTGAAAGCCAGTGGCCTGACGGCTTTTGGGCCGTTGCCGCGCTACGCTCGTCTTTTCCGAACGCCACACTACAATGGTGCGGAGAAAATCGCGACGCGTATGAAGAATACAGGCCATGACATCGCGCGTCGGCAAAGTAAAACAGCGAGGCGATCGATGACAGCGAAGCAGCCGGCACGCCTGGCATTGCCCGGGCAAGTCGTACTCGTGTTGCAGGGTGGCGGCGCGTTGGGCGCCTATCAGCTCGGCGTCTATGAGGCAATGCACGAAGCCGGCATCCACGTGGACTGGGTGATCGGCACTTCCATTGGCGCCATCAACGCGGCCTTGATCGCGGGAAACGCGCCAGAGCACCGCTTCGAGCGGCTGGAGGAATTCTGGCATCGCGTCACCGACCACACGCGCCTCGACGTAGCAGCCTGGCCGGGTTTAGGGCCTGACTGGGACAAGACGTTAGCAAAACTGATGATCATCAGCGGCGGCATTGCGGGGTTCTTTCAGCCCAACCCGGCGTCGTGGTTCGGCCCGCTCGCGCGCCTGGGCGTTGATCGGGCGTCCTTCTACAAGATCGCACCGCTGCGCGATACGCTCGTTTCCCTCGTCGACTTCGAACGGCTCAACGCGGGGCACCCGCGCCTCACAGTGGGCGCGGTGAACGCACGCACGGGCGCGATGCACTATTTCGATTCGCGCGACCAGCAACTGAACGTCGAACACATCATGAGTTCGGGCGCGCTGCCGCCCGCGTTCCCCGCGGTGCGCATCGACGGTGAGCCGTACTGGGACGGCGGCATCTATTCGAACACGCCGGTCGAGGTCGTGCTCGACGACAAGCCGCGCAACAGTTCGGTCATCTTTTCGGTGCAGGTGTGGAATCCAGCGGGCCCGGAGCCGGAAAGCATCTGGCAAATCGCGGAGCGGCAAAAAGATATTCAGTACGCGAGCCGCACAGAAAGCCATATCGCGCGCCAGCAGCAGATTCACCGCTTGCGCCACGTGATCCGCGAACTGGCGAAGCGCGTGCCCGATGCCGAGCGCAATACAAATGACGTTCAGCAGCTAGCGGCCTGGGGCTGCGAAACGACCATGCGGCTCATCAAGCTCGCGGCGCCACGACTCGACGGCGACGACCAGTTGAAGGACATCGACTTCACGCCGGCCGGCATTGCCGCGCGCCGGCGCGCTGGCTACGAAGCCGCCATGCGTGCGATCGCAGCAAGACCCTGGGAAGCACCAATGGATCCGATAGAAGGACTCAGTGTCTACAGCGCAGACGAAGAATAAAAGAAAGCGATAGGGCATGAAGCCCCTATCGCCCCACTCGAACCACAGTGGAAAAAAGCCGACGGGTGGCCGTCGGCCGAGCTCCTTCGTTCACTGCACGGCTGCGGCGAGCAGCGACTTGAGTTTGGTCGCGCTGTCGGCAAGACGCTCGGGTTCGATGCGCATACGGCGTGCGATCAGTTCTTGCGCTACGCGCACGTCACGGGCGATTTCGCCCGTTTGCCCCACGCCGCTCGCACCCACCAGCAAACCTGCTTCGTCGAACGCGAAAAATACCTTCGATGCCGAGCCCGTTGCGCGTACAGCCTTGGTCGAGCCGAACGCGGGCAAGCCTGCGATCTGGATCGTCATATCGTATTGATCAGACCAGAACCAGGGCACGGCACTGTACGCCTCGTCGTGGCCGAGCATGTTGAGCGCTGCCAAGCGCGCCTGGTCCTCCGCGTTGCGCCAGCATTCAAGACGAATGCGACGCCCGTACAGCGGATGCACGAACGAGCACACGTCGCCCGCTGCGTAGATATGCGGATCGCCGGTACACAACATGGGATCGACGGCAATACCGTTGTCGATCGCGAGACCCGCCTCCTGCGCCAGCCCCACACGCGGGGCCACGCCAACGCCGACCACGACCGCGTCGCAAGGCACGACAGCTCCATCGCCGAGCACGATGCCGTTGACGTGCCCTTCGCCCTCGAAGCGCCGCACCTGCACGTCAAAGCGCACGTCCACACCTCGCTCGCGGTGAAGGTCCACGAGGCGCTGCGCCACCTCCGCCGGCACCGCGCGCATCAATGCGCGCGGTGCGGCTTCGAACACGACGACTTCGCAACCGCGCTGCCTCGCCGAGGCCGCGACTTCGAGCCCGATGAAGCCCGCGCCAATCACGGCAATGCGCCGCCCCGGTCCGAGTTCGCCGGCGATGGCGAGCGCATCGCCGGCATTGCGCAACACATGCACGCCCGCGAGGTCCGCGCCGGGCACGCTCATGCGGCGAGGCTCGGCACCGGTCGCGATCAGCAAGCGATGGTAGGGAAGCGTTTCGCCATTCGCGAGCGTGACCGTTTGTGCGGCGCAATCGATCGTGCTCGCGGCGCAGTCGCTACGCAGATCGACGCGCTGCTCGCGATAGAACGCCTCGCGGTGTATCGCGCCCTGCTCCGGCGTGCGCTCGCCCAGCAGCACCGCCTTTGAAAGCGGCGGCCGCTCGTACGGTTGTGCAGCTTCGTCGGCGATCAGCGTAATCGCGCCTTCCCAGCCGCCTTCGCGCAAAACCTGCACGGCGCGTGCGCCGCACTGGCCGCCGCCAACCACCACCATGGCATCGCCCGCACTCATACCGACTCCTTGCGCGCGAGATATTCGGGCTGGCCCACGTGCATGAGCGCGCCAAGCTCGGCGCTCTGCCGCTCCGTGCCCGTATTCGCGGTGATAAAGGGAATGTTCTTCGACTTCAGGCGCGACACGGCGCCTTTGAGCAGATCGAAATCCGCCATGGTCGTGACCACGCCGTCATAATTGCGCGCCGCCGCCTGATTCACGAGCTGCACCATGTCGGCGATATCGCCATTGGGCGGATTACGGTAATCGGTCTGAACATTGAAGTCTTGATCGGCCTGCTTGATGCCGTTCTTTACCGTATTCCACCATGCATCTGAATCAGGCGCGTGCGAAATGAAGTCGAAATGCGCGACGGGGTCCGCGTGTGCGGCGGGGCTCAGCGCGAGTGCGAACACCGTTGCCGCCGGCGGCAATACCTTCAGGAAGGGAACCTTCACGGCTGTCTCCTAGGTTGCTTCGTTATCGTGGCTAAAAGATTCGCATACCGAATCATTCTGCGGCCAAGCCGAGATAAATCGTGCCGCCGTCCACCTTCACCGGATGCGTCGCGAGATTCACGCAGACCGGCGCTCCCTTGGCCGCGCCCGAGGGAATGTGGAAGCGCCCCATATGCATCGGACATTCGATGATATCGCCGAACACGAGACCTTGCGCGAGACGCGCCGTTTCGTGTGTGCAGACTCCCACGGAAGCATAGTAGCCCGTGGGCGTGTGATAGATCGCGTAAAGCTCGCCTTCGTGCTCGAACTCCATCACGTCCTCTTCTTCGAGTTCGTCGCTTGCGCACACCTCGTGCCATTGAAGAATGATCATAGTCGTCTCCTCCGTCTTCATCTTTCGAACAACTAGCGGGTCGCCGAAGCGTCATAGCGTATCGGCTGCAAAGGCATTTGATGCGGCGTCCTCGTGCATCACGGCCGCCGTCTTGCCGGGCACCTGTGGCGTGATCATGTAGTCCGGGTCGTGGCGCTGCGTGCGCAATATGTGCAGGATCTCGGCCCACGCGTCGAACAGACCGTCATAGGCGGGCGGCAAGTCGGCCTCGATCGCTTTGCGTAATTTCGGCAGCGCATGAAACGGCACGTTGGGGAACATATGGTGTTCGACGTGATAGTTCATGTTCCAGTAGAGGAACTGCAGCACGGGGTTCAGGTGCAGCGTGCGGGTGGAAAAACGGTGATCGAGTTCGTTCTCGCGCAGGCCGGTGTGCTGCGTAATGGCCAGCAGTTCATGCAACCAGGCGCCGTATGCCCGAGGCAGAAGCAGGAACACCACCGGCAGCCAGCTATGCGCGACGAAAGCCCAGACGCCCACGCCCACGTAGAGCGCGAGGATCACCCGTGAATTGCGGCGCATCGCCCGATAGTCGACCACCGGCACGACGGCCTTCGCGCTCCTCGTCACGATGCCGAGGCTGTGCAGCACGATGTTGCCGAGATGATGGATGCCATGAGAAATACGGAGGAAATCGGTGGCGAGCTTGAGGTAACTGGGCGGCCGCTTGACGGCAATTTCAGCGTCGGCGGGCACCGTGGCCGTAAGGTGCGTATAGGTGTGATGCTGCGCATGCGACCAGCGGCTATACACCTGCTCGCGCCAGGTCATGAAGCAGATGACCCAGTGCACGGTCTCGTTGAGCCACTCGCTCCTGAACGGCGTGCGATGACGCAACTCGTGCTCCATCGCCTCGGCGAACGCGTAGATCGTGCCGTAAAGCAGAAAGGCCGGCATGCACCAGAGCGTGCCCAATGAAAACCAGGCGAGCGCGCCTGTGGCGAACACGAGCGCCATGAAGCCGCCGAAATACATCAGGGCAACGCGGTCGTTGCGCCGCGTGACTTCCTTGAGCACCCTGCGCTCTAGCGGACAACGGTACCAGTCGTCCATCGTGATGACCTGTGGCGAGCCTTGCTGTGCGGACATGAATCGAACTCCCGTGCATGACGTTGAACGCTGATGAGCCGCTTTGAATTCGCTCACCCTTGAGGCGAATTACAGGCTCTAAATGAGTTACCGTCAAAGCATAAAATGACTCATTCTGAGCCTTAAAGGGTTTTCACCTAAATTCCACGCGCTTGAAAACGTTCTCCACGTGGAGATATATTTCAAATACTTGCGATTAATGACTCATTTTGAGGCAAAATGAGATCGCACTCACCTCCCGCGGAGATCCAATGAAAAGCCGCCCCACGTTGAAGCAGTTAATGGAACTCACGCAACTGAGCCGCGCGACCATCGACCGGGCGCTCAACGACCGGCCCGGCGTGCACCCGCGCACGCGCAGCGCCGTGGAAGCGGCGCTCAGGCAACTGGGCGCGAGTGACGATCCGGCGTTGCCCGTGGCCTCGCGCGCCGCGTCCAATGCGCTGCGCGTGCGCCTCCTCCTGCAGGCCGGCGACGCCTTCACCGCAGAACTCACGCGCACGGCGGCGAGCCTCGAAGCCGAGTTCGCCGCCGCGGGCGTGACCGTCGACGTAGTCAATTGCGTGGGTGCCAGCGATGAGGACGTCGCGTTGCGCGTGCGCGAAGCGGCGCTTGGGGCGCAACCTGCCGCAGACGCCATCGGCATCATCTGCACGAACACGCCGCCCATCACGTCTGCGCTGCGCGAATGCATGGCGCGAGGCCTCGGCGTGGTGACGCTCATCACCGATGTCGACGCCGATGCGCGCCACACCTACGTGGGCGTGAACAACCGCGCCGCAGGCCAGTCGGCTGCGTTCCTCGTTGGCCGTCACCTGGAGGGGCGGCCCGCGCCTTCCGTGGCCGTTGTGGTCGCAACGTTCTCGTACACCTGTCACGAAGACCGCGAGATTGGCTTTCGTTCGCTGCTGCGCCAGCGCTTTCCCCACGTGAATGTCGTCGAAGTGATCAAAGGCGCCGACTCGGGCGCAGCGACCTACGAGGCCACGCGGCGTTGCATGGAAACGCACGGCGCGCTCGACGGCATCTACAACGTGGCGGGCGGCAACGAGGGCCTCGCCGCGGCGCTGCGCGAGCGCGGGCTCGCAGGCCGCACGCTCTATGTCACGCATGAGGTGAACGCCGTGACGGAGCCACTGTTGCGCGCGGACGTGATCGACTATCTGCTGTCGCAAGATTTGCGTTTGCTGCTGCGCACGGCCGTCGAACAGATGCGCAACGCGGTGGCAGGCGGCACGCCCCCGGCGCAGGCGCTCGTGCCGATCGAAACGTATTCGCGCTATTCGCTGCCCTGAAGCGGTTGCGCCGCGAACATCCCGGCGCCTGTTGCATGTTTTGCCCGTTTACGATACTTTATGCTCGTTTTTGCTCGATTCAGCGGGCAAGCCCACGAGCAGAAGGGAACCGAAAACCATGCAACGAACACGCCAGGCGGCCATTGAAAGCCTGCTTCCCGACGAGCGCGAGCGGCTGATCCTCGAAAAGCTGCGCGCCGAAGGCCGCGTGCTCGCCGCGGAACTCGCCGCGCAGCTCGACACCTCGGAGCACACGATCCGGCGCCATTTGCGCGATCTGGCCGAGGCGGGACACTGCAAGCGCGTGTACGGTGGAGCGCTGCTCACGTCGCCCGCCAACAAGCCCGCCTCCGTGCGCATGCGCGAGCAACTGCCAGCCAAGGCGCGCCTCGCCCGCGCCGCCGCCGCGCTCGCCAAGCCCAACCAGGTGATTCTGCTCGACGCAGGCTCGACAAACGTCGAGATCGCGGCGGCGCTGCCCGAAAATGCTGGCCTCACGGTGATCACGACTTCGCCGCAGGCTGGCGTGCGACTGCTCGAGCGCCCAGGCATCGAGGTCATCCTGATCGGCGGGCGCGTGAGCGCGCAGGCCGCGGGCGCGCTGGGGGCGACGGCGCTCGTACAAATTCAGCAGGTCAAGGCCGATCTCTGCTTTCTCGGCGCATGCGCACTCGATCCCCTCGAAGGCATCGCCGCATTCGATGCGGAGGATGCCGAAATGAAACGCGCCATGATTGCGGCAAGCGGCCAGATCGCGGCGGCGGTCACCACCGAAAAGCTGATGACGTCAGCACCGTTCGTCATCGCGCCTTGCGCTTCGCTCGACTATCTGGTTGTCGATGCCGACGTGCCGAAACTCCATCTGAAGCAGCTGAAAGCCGCGTGCGGCGACGTGACGGTGGCGCGATGAGACCCCTACGCGAACGCTACGCCACCACGGCCGTCTTTCTGGCGAACGGCTTCGGCATTGGCGCGTGGGCCGTCGAGGTGCCGCGCGTGAAAGACAAGCTCTTCCTTGGCGACTCCCTGCTCGGCGTCGCGCTCTTTGCCTTCGCGCTGGGGGCCATCGTCGCCATGCCGCTTGCGGGGCGGCTCGCACCGAAGTTCGGCAGCGGCCGCGCGACCGCCCTGCTCGGCGTGCTGTTCGTCGCTGCGTTTCCTCTGCCCGCGCTCGCGCCCAATGCGCCGCTGCTGTGTGCCGCGTTGCTGCTGCTCGGCGCGCTCAATGGCGCGCTCGATGTTTCCATGAACGGCCATGCCAGTGCAATCGAAAAAGTGTGGAGCGCGCCGATCATGTCGTCGTTCCATGCGGCCTGGAGCGCGGGCGGTCTTGCGGGCGCAGCCGTTGGCACGGTGCTGCAGAAGGCAGGATTCGGTGTGCTAAGCGGTCTTGCGTTGCCCGCTATTCCCATCGCTGTCCTGATCGTCGGTGCGGCCTTGTTCTCGCTGCGCGACGTGGGCTCGCGCCCTGAGGCGGCGTCCGGCGGCGGCTTCGCGTTGCCGCAGGCAGGCGTCGTGAAGCTCGCCGCGCTTGCGTTCCTCTGCATGATGACGGAAGGCGCCATTGCCGACTGGAGTGCCGTGTATCTGCGTTCCGCCTTGCCCGCTCATGCCGATAGCGCGGGCATTGGCTATACGGCATTCGCGTTCGCCATGGCGGCGTGCCGCGTGGTGGGCGACGCATTCGTGCGGCGTCTTGGCGCGGTGCGCGTGGTCGCGCTGGGCGGCCTGCTTTCGGCTGCGGGCCTCGCGGCTGTGCTCGCCGCGCCTGCGCTCACTACGGCGGTGGTGGGGTTCATCTGCGTCGGCATCGGGCTCGCCAATGTGGTGCCGGTGATCTTCAGCGCGGCCGGGCGCACGACCGATCCGCCCGTTACGGGTGTTTCGATGGCGGCTACCGCCGGGTATGCGGGCTTTCTCGTGGGGCCGCCGATTATCGGCTTTGGCGCGGGGCTCGTCGGCTTGCAACTCGCGCTTGGCGTGCTGGTGCTCGCTACGCTCGCGGTGTGCTTTGCGGGCAGTCGTGCGGTTCGCAATGTCGACGCGTCGCGCGGCGAATCGGCAACGCATGCACAGGTACGCAGCGATGCGCGTGACGCGGATCGCATTGAGGCGGAGTGACCTGCGCCCTGGGTCCGCCCAGCGCATCGAATATCACCACAAGATCCGGATATCCCCGCCCCATCACCCTACGTAGACTCGATCCCGAAGCTCAAACCACCGCATCCGGCCTGCGCCGGATCGATCTTCGGGACATCTACGATGGGTCTCACGCCAGGTCACGCCACACCAGCCACACCACATCGCGTCGTCGTCAATCTTTCGCATGCGAGTCTCGCGGCGCAATTCAGCGAGCAGATGGCCATTGCGGTCATCCCCATCGTAGCCGTGGTGGCGCTAGGCGCGAGCGCACAGCAAAGCGCCTCGCTGCAGGCCGTCAATACGCTGCCGTTCCTGCTGCTCTCGCTACCCGCCGGCCTCGTTGCCGATCGCAGCCGGCGCAAGCCGCTCATGATCGCGACCGAACTGCTGCGCGCCGCCGCCCTTTTCGTACTGTTCGCGTTGTTCCATGCGCGCGTGCTATCGCTCTACACGCTGGCCACGCTGGGCTTCGCCATCGCAACGGGCACCGTGGTATTCAGCGTGAGCGCGCCCTCACTCGTCGCGGCCATGGTCGAAACGGGCGACCTGCTCACCGCCAACCGGCGGCTCGAAATCGCGCGCAGCATCGCCTATACGGCGGGACCTTCCGTGGGCGGTATTTTTGCGGGCTGGGCGTCGGGCGTGTTCGCGTTTCTCGCGGCGTTCGTCCTGTCGCTCGCCAGCGCATGGTTTCTCGCACGCCTGCCCAACGAGGCGCCGCGCCCGCGTTCGCGTCGCGCGCTCGCACACGAGTTGTTCGACGGCGTGCGGTTCATCGCGCGCAGCACGCATCTACGGCCGATCGTGGCGACGGCTTTCGTCTTCAATACATCGTGGTATCTGTTGCTGGCCGTGTTCGCCTGGTACGCGATACACCGGCTCGCGTTCGCGCCATCGGCTGTGGGTGTTGCACTTGGCGTGTATGGCTTCGGGATGGTGGGCGGCGCGTTTCTCTACAAGATCATCGCAAAGCGCCTCGTCTTCGGACGGCAAATTCTGCTCGGCCCGATGAGCGCCGCGCTTGCCTCGCTGCTCATGGCGAGCACCGCCCTCACGCATTCGCGCGCCACCGTGTTTCTGGCTTTCTTTCTGTTTGGATTCGGGCCAATCGTCTGGACCATCTCGACCACGGCATTGCGCCAGGTCGTCACGCCTCGCGATCTGATCGCGCGCGTCTCGTCGGTCATCATGATGGCGACGTTCGGCGCGCGCCCGCTCGGCGCCCTGCTCGGCGCGTTCCTGAGCACGCGCCTTGGCATGACCAGTTGCCTCGTGGGCGCCGCGTGTGGATTCGCCATTCAGCTCGCGATCATCGTGTTCTCCGCGCCCGCGCGGCTGCGCTCGATCGAAGGTCTCGATGAAGCGCGAGCCGAAACGCGCAGCGCGAAGACCATGACCTTCGCGACTGAGAACCACGAGGAATAAGGCGGCCGAAGCCGCCCCTTGTTACTTAGTCATTCGAACCGTCGAAGTCCACCACTTCGACCCAGTTCGCGCCCTTGCCCACCGGGTACTTGCCAAGCTCATGCAGTGCGCCGCTCTTCGCGTCGATACGGTAAGCGCTCAGCGTGGGCGAGAGTTGGCCCACGGCAAAGAGGTACTGGCCCGAAGGGTCGATATTGAAGCCGCGCGGCTGCTTTTCCGTGGCGTACGTGCCGATGCGCGTGAGCTTGCCCGTTTCCTTGTTCACACGATACGCGCCCAGCGTGCTCGACGTGCGCTCCGAGATATACAGATGGCGCCCATCGGGCGTGAGGTGCACGTCGGCGCCCCACGGTTTGTCGCCGGAGAAGCCGGCGGGCAGAATCGAGATCGTCTGGATCGGCTTGACCGTATCGTTCGCCGCGTTGAACGCGAGCACGTGCAGCTTGCCGTCGAGTTCATCGATCAGATAGACAAAGCGCTGATCCGGCGAAAACTGGAAGTGGCGCGGGCCGGAATCCTTGGGCAGCGAATACGCGGGCTTCTCGTCTTCGGTAAGCGCGCCCGTCGAGGCGTCGAACTTCAGCCGCAGCCATGCATCGGCGCCGAGCACCGAGGCGAACGCATAACGGTTGTCCGGCGAGGTGCGAATGATATGCGCCATCGGACCCGTCTTCACGGTTTGCAGCACGTCGCCCGCTACGCCGTTTTCGCCGATGCGGTTCACCGCCAGCAGATTGCCGCCGTACGAAGCGGAAAGCAGATAGCGCCCTGTGCCGTCCGTGGAAACATAGGCCATGCTTTCCGCGAGCGGCGCGCGGCCGAGTTCGACGAGGCGGCCATCGAGCGGATTCACAGCGAAGCTCACCACGCGATACGGCTTCGAGCGCAGCGCCGCATAAAGGTGATGATGATCGGGCGAGAACGCCATCGGCATGACCGTGCCGCCCACCGGCACCGTTTCGACCGCGGCCAGCGCGCCGCTTTGCGCATCGAGGCGGAACACCGAAATGTCCTGGCTATCGGCGTTCGACACGTACACGTAGCTAGCCGCGTGCACGGCCACCGATGCCGCTAGCCCGAAAACGGCACCCACCACGCCACGCAAGATTGCGTTCTTCTTCATCGACTTTCTTCCAGTTTGTTAGTTATATTGATTAGATTCGCGCCTGACTGTCTTCACGCCATCGCGGCAACGCGAAACACCGAAACCGCTTCCTTCATCGATTGCGCCTGGTGCTCCAGTGCGCTCGCAGCGGCGGCCGCCTGCTCCACGAGCGCGGCGTTCTGCTGGGTGACCTGATCCATCTGGCTCACCGCCATGCCCACCTGCTGAATACCGGTGCTCTGCTCGGCGGTAGCCGTGGTGATCTCGGCCATGATGGTGGCAACGTTGCGCACCGAGTTCACGATCTCGTTCATCGCCTCGCCTGCTTGCGCAACGAGCGCGTTGCCGTTACGCACGTCTTCCATCGAAGCGCCGATCAGTTCCTTGATCTCGCGCGCGGCGCCGGCGCTGCGTTGCGCGAGCGTTCGCACCTCGCCCGCGACCACGGCGAAGCCTCGGCCTTGCTCACCGGCGCGCGCCGATTCCACGGCGGCGTTGAGCGCGAGAATATTCGTCTGGAACGCGATGCTGTCGATCATGCTGGTGATCTCGGCAATCTTCTGCGAGCTGGCGCTGATGTCCTGCATCGTCTGCACGGCGCGTCCCACCACGTCGCCGCCGCGCTGCGCGAGATCGGCCGCGCCTGTTGCGAGCGTACTGGCTTCGGAAGCGTTCGCGGAGTTCTGCTTCACGGTGGAGGTGAGTTCTTCCATGCTCGCGGCGGTTTCTTCGAGCGAAGCCGACTGCTCTTCCGTACGGCTCGACAGATCGAGATTGCCCGCCGCGATCTCGCGCGCGGCCGTGTGGATCGCGTCGCAACTGTCGCGCACGCCGGCCACGGTGCGCGAGAGACCCGCCTGCATCCGGCGCATGGCCGCGAACAGCAGGCCAATTTCGTTGCGGCCCGCTTCGGGCACGCGCACCGTGAGATCGTTCGACGCGATGCGGTCGAGCACCGCCGCGGCTTCGGCGAGCGGGCGCGACACGATGCGCTGCAAGGCGAAATGCGTCACGACGACAAGCGCCAGCGCGATCGCCACGCCCACGCCCACGAGACTCACGATCCACGCATAGCGCGCATTGCCGTCATCGAGCGTTGCCTCGGCGAGCGCGTTGGCGAGCTTCTGGAACTTCTCCACGTTCACGGAATACGCCGCGCCCGCGGCGGTGATGTCGGTGTCGTTGACCGCCACGTAAGCGGCGGTGTCGCCATTGCGCAGCGCGTCGGTGGCGCGCGTGAGTGTGCTGGAAAGTTGCGCAGCGGAGTCGAGCAACTGACGCTTGAGATCCGCGTCCATGCCATCGAACGCCGGGGCGTTGGCGAACGCCTGCGTCTCACTCGCCGAAAGCTCGAAGCTATGGGCCGCGCTGTTCAGCGCGGAGTCGCGCGTGGCGGTGTCGTTGCGTTCCTTGAGTGCGCTATAGCCGCGTACGAGCGCCGAGCGCGTGCGCGTGGTGTCCTTGTAGGCGTCGTTGACCAGAATGATCTGACGCGCGATATCGTGCAGGCGTTGGGCGCTGGAGTTCGACTCCCGGAGCGAGACCACGCCCGCGAAGCCGCCAATCAGGATCATCACGCCAAAGATCACCAGCACTGCAAGGAGGCTGGCTCGTACCGTCGTGTTGCGCATGTTGCTTCAATCCCCGGTTTCCATGGTGTTCTTCTTTACGGCTCAAACGCCGGAGTCTTGAGGGTGCGCCCGCCATGTTGTCCAACAACTTGGCCGCATCATCCCACAATCACGTGACTATCCTGAAATTCGAGTTTACCCTTAGGCCAACTCAAGAGGCGCACGGTCCGGTTGCTTCGGCTTCCTGGGCGTTGTACGATTGGCTCTGACAACCAGCGTTGATGTCAAACAACTTGCTGACAACTGGCTGAACAAGCCGAACAGGTCCGCGAACGGAACGCGCTTGACGCGAGTCAGGCGCGTTCTTGCGTAAGGAGATGCGGCGCGCATGAGGCGCGCCGTATGGAGACAGCAGATCCGGGCCCTTCGTTACCCACGCGGCCTGTGTCTCGCGCACGATAGAGGTCGATCCACATGTCGTTGAGCCGCACCGCCACGCAGTCCGATGTCGCCAGGCGCACCAAAGTGCGCTATCTGATTCTCTCGCTGATCTTCATCATCACCACGCTCAACTACGCGGACCGCGCCACGCTCTCGGTCACGGGTTCGGCCATGCGCACCGAGTTCGGTCTCGATGCCATCCACATGGGCTACATCTTCTCGGCGTTCAGCTGGGCCTATGTGCTCGCGCAGATCCCTGCGGGCTGGGTGCTCGACCGTTTCGGCGCGCGCCGCGTGTACGCGGGCAGCATCTTCCTGTGGTCGCTCTTTACGCTGCTGCAAAGTTCGATTGGCCTCTTCGGCAGCGCGGGCGCCGCCATCGCGGGCCTTTTCGCACTGCGCTTCGCGATGGGCGCGGCCGAAGCGCCCGCCTTCCCCGCCAACGCGAAAGTGGTGGCGAGCTGGTTCCCGGCGAAGGAGCGCGGCACGGCCTCGGCCATCTTCAATTCAGCGCAGTATTTCGCGGCGGTGGTGTTCACGCCGCTGATGGCGTGGCTCACGCACGCGTATGGCTGGCATCACGTGTATATCGTGATGGGTGTGGGCGGCCTCGTGCTCGCCTTTGCGTGGATCAAGTTCATGAAGAACCCGGCCGATCATCCGGGCGTGAACCAGCAAGAGCTCGAATACATCGAGGCGGGCGGCGGCATCGTGAACGGGCATCAACGCGCGGCACGTAAAGAACGCAAGGGCGCGAACTGGGCGGTCATCCGCCAGCTGCTCGGCAACCGCATGCTGCTGGGCATCTACCTCGCGCAGTACTGCATCAACGTGCTCACGTACTTCTTCCTCACGTGGTTCCCGATCTACCTCGTGCAGGCGCGCCACATGACTATCCTGCAGGCGGGGCTCATCGCTTCGCTGCCCGCCATCTGCGGCTTCCTGGGCGGCGTGCTGGGCGGCGTGGCTTCGGACGCGCTCATCCGCTCGGGCCGCTCGCTGACCGTGGCGCGCAAGGTGCCCATCGTCGGCGGCATGGTGCTCTCGTCGTGCATCATCGGCTGCAACTATGTGAACAGCGACTGGATCGTAGTCGCGCTCATGTCGCTCGCATTCTTCGGCAAGGGTCTGGGCGCGCTCGGCTGGGCCGTGATCGCCGATACCGCGCCGCGCGAAGCCATCGGCCTCTCGGGTTCGATCTTCAACATGTTCGGCAATGTTGCCGGCATCGTCACGCCGATCGTGATCGGCTATCTTGTGGCGGAAACCGGCTCGTTCAACGGCGCGCTCGCCTTCGTCGGTGTCAACGCGCTCATCACGGTGATCAGCTATCTCGTGATCGTGAAAGACATCAAGCGCGTGGAGTTGAAGGCCGCCTGAAGCGGCGGCACGTTACGACTTCTCGTGGCCGTGCGCCCGCCGCGCGAGCGTGCGGGCCGCGACAATGGCGGCCGCGAAGCCAGAAGCCGCGCCCACCAGCAAGGCCCAGCGCGGCCCCCAGTGGTCGGCGATCCATCCCACGATCGGCGCGCCGATGGGCGTGCCGCCCAGCGCCACGGCCAGGCGGATCGCCAGCACGCGCCCGCGCATGCCAGGCTCCGTGGAAAGCTGCATGAGGCTGTTGGTTTCGGTGGTGAACGTGAGCGCCGCAATGCCGATCATCACGAGCGCGCCGCCGAACCACCAGTAGCCGGGCGCAACGGACGCCAGCACGCATCCCACCCCGAACGCCGCCGCCGCGAACAACAGCGAGACGAAACGCGGATGGCTGCGCCCCGCGCCGAAGAAGGCGCCGCTCATGGTGCCCACCGCCATCATGGAAGAAAGGAGTCCGTAGCGTCCCGCGTCGGCGTGGAAGACGTTCACGGCCATGGTCGAGATGAAGATCGGGAAGTTCAGCCCGAAGGTGCCGATCAGGAACAGCATGACGAGGATAGCCCGCAGGTCGGGACGCGCCCACACGTAGCGGAATCCCGCGGCAATGCCGCCCTTCGCGGGCTGCTTGTGCTTCGCTGAACGCAACTCGTCCACGCGCAGACGCGTCAGCGAGATCAGCACGGCGACGAACGAAAGGCCGTTGAGCAGGAAGGCCCAGCCCACACCCACCGAAGCAATGACGAGCCCCGCCACCGCCGGCCCGATCATGCGTGCGGCGTTGAACGAGGTGGAATTGAGCGCAACGGCGTTGGATAGATCGGCGTCGCCGACCAGCTCCGAGACGAAGGTTTGCCGCACCGGCGAATCGAATGCCGTCGTGCAGCCGAACAGGAAAGCGAACACGTACACGTGCCAAAGGTGCACGAGCCCCGTTGCCGTGAGCACGCCCAGTGCAATGGCAAGCGCGCCGAGCAGCGCCTGCGTGACCATCAGCAGCTTGCGCTGGTCGAAGTGGTCGGCGGCGAACCCCGACCAGGGCATGAACAGCATTTGCGGTCCGAACTGCAAGCCCATCACGATGCCCACCGCGGCCGCGCTGTGATGCGTGAGGCCGGTAAGGACGAGCCAGTCTTGCGCCGTGCGCTGCATCCACGTGCCGACGTTCGAGACGAGCGCGCCCGCCGACCACACGCGATAGTTGTAGCTCTTGAGCGAACGAAAGAACCCCGAAGCTGGAGCGCCCATGTGACCGCCTCGCCTCAGTCGGCCACGAGCCGCTTGAGCAGTTCGACTGCGGCGGCTAGCTGCTGTTGCTCGGCGCCGGAAAGACGCGTCTCTATCCTGCGCGAGAGCCAGTCCTGGCGTGCGGCCCGCCCTTCCTTGAGCCACTCGCGAAAGGCATGGGTGAGCGACCAGAGCGTTTGGCGCCCGTCATTGGGGTCCGGCGCGCCGCTGATATGGCCCGCCGCCTCGAGCGGCGCGATGAGCGTGCCCATCGACTGCGGGCGCATGCCCTCCGCGCGCGCGAGACTCGACACCGTGGCCGGCCCCTCGCGTTCCAGCCGCAGCAGCACGGCCATCTGCGACGGCGTGAAGTCGCCGAGGATCGCCTGCTCGCGAAAACGGCGGCGCAGTTGCCCGACTAGCGCTCGCAGGTCGCCGGCTAGCGACGCGGCAAGGTCGGGAGGGGGACTTTTGGCGCGGTCGGTCATCCCCGCATTCTAGAATATATGAAGGTAAACTGCAAAGACAACCTTCATATCTCGACCAGGGACACCGACACGAATTGACGCGAAGGGTGCTCAGAACCCCTGCGCGGTGGCGCCCGTGGAGTGCACGACCAGCAGCACGACACCCAATATGCAAGCGCCAATCAACGCGGCCAGCCCAACGGCCACGAACGGGAGCCAACTGAAGTTGATATTCGCCAGGTCGGCTTCGTGCGACGCGCTCTTGCGCACGCCAAAGAAGCCCCACAGCACCATGCGCACCATATGAATGAGTTCCATCATCTGCTCCATCGGGTTCGACTACGTGCATTCATCTTCGAACTTCACAGGGGGCAAAAAAAGCAGCAGTTGCGAACAATCTGAGCGATGCAGTAGCAGCAGTCCCGACTGCAGATAAAGAAACGCCCCGGTACTCGCGCACCGGGGCGAAAGGCTTGCCACGCTACAGGCAAAAAGAGCCGCAAGCGCTGCGGGTTTAGGTGATGATCCAGGCACTCGCGCAGTAATCCCGGCGCATCCCGGGAGAACAGACCCGGACTGCGATGCGCACTGGCCGCGATCATCCGCCCTCCCAGGCAGGTCGTATAGAAGCAGCCGACGCATAATTGAGCGCAGCAGATCGGAATCCCGCTCCGGCACGCCGCAAGAAAAGCACGAGTCGACCCATGACAGCATTGGAAGAGCCAGAACGTATGACACGCTATGAACGCCTCGCGCAGAGCATGGCCGCCGAGATTCGCTCCGGCAACCTGAAGCCGGGCTCTCGCATGCCGTCACTGAGGCAGATCATCGCGCAGCACGGCGTGAGCCAGTCCACGGCGGCACGTGCCTACTACGTGCTCGAACAGTGGGGCCTCGTGCGCGCCGAAGAACGTTCGGGCTACTACGTCGCGCCGCTCTCGAAACCTGCCAAGGCCGATTCACGCGCAACGCCAGGCGAAACCGCCACCGTCGATATCAGCGAACTCGTGTTTTCGGTGCTCGACGCCGCCAAGCGCCCCGGCATCGTGCCGCTCGGCTCCGCGTTCCCTTCCCCGCTGCTCTTTCCACTGTCGCGGTTGGCGAAATCGCTCGGTCAGGCCGCGCGCAGCGTGAGCCCGTGGAGCACGGTGGTCGATCTGCCGCCGGGCAACGAGAACCTGCGGCGGCAAATTGCGCTGCGCTACATGCGCGTTGGCATCTCGCAGCCGGCCGAGGACATTATCATCACGAACGGCGCGCTGGAAGCGCTCAATCTTTGTCTGATGGCGGTCACGCAGCCTGGCGATATCGTCGCGGTGGAGTCGCCGGGCTTTTATGCGGCGCTTCAGGCGATCGAGCGTCTTGGCCTGCGCGCGGTCGAAATTCCCGTGGATACCGCCACTGGGCTCGACCTCGACGCGCTGGCGCAAGCGCTGGAGAAGCACCCCATCCGCGCCTGCTGGTTCATGACGAACTTCCAGAACCCCACGGGCGTCACGTTGTCGGCGGCGAAGAAAGAAGCGCTAGTCGAACTGCTCGCGAAACACGAGGTCCCGCTCATCGAAGACGATGTGTATGGCGAGCTGCACTACGCGCCGAACTATCCGCCGCCGGCGATTGCGTTCGACCGGCGCGGCCTCGTTATGCATTGCGGCTCGTTTTCGAAGAACCTGGCGCCAGGTTATCGCGTGGGCTGGGCGAGCGCCGGGCGCTTCGCCGAGCGCGTGCAACGTCTCAAGCTCATGACGACGATCTCGGCGAGTATTCCCGCGCAGGCCGGTATCGCCGACTATCTGGAGCACGGCGGTTACGAGCGTCATCTGAAGAAGATCCGGCTGGCTATGCAAACGCAACGCGATGCGATGATCGAGGCGATCCGCCGGTGGCTGCCTGAACGCACGCAGTACACCCGGCCCGAGGGCGGATATTTTCTGTGGCTCACTTTCCGCGAGCCCATCGACGCCATGGCGCTCCATCGTCTCGCTATCGAGCGCGGGATCAGCGTCGCCCCCGGCCCGCTCTTTTCCGCGTCGCATGCTTTCGAAAATTGCATCCGGCTCAATTACGGTCATCCGTGGTCGCAGCGCATCGACGAGGCGATCCGCACGCTCGGCGAACTGCTCGTTCATCCCGATGTGTGCTCTCGATCGTGATCAATCGATGCGCGCGGCGACAACCCATAGCAACCTTAACTGCCGAAGAACAGGTTGCAGAAACTCGCCGGGCCCACACAAGTGTTGGCGTCCCTTGCCGGCGTCATCGCCCGACGGTGCGGCGCCTGATAACTATTCGCTCGCGGCGTATCTGCCTGAGCCGATTGCTGGATATCCGCATGTGCGGGCGCGAGCGGTTCTGCGTGGACAGCGAAGCTAGCCGACAGCGAACATGCAAAAAGGACAGCAGTAAGCAGTTTCATTTCAATCTCTCTCTAGCCAAGGTGAGGGAGGCGACGCCTCCGGGGAAACAACGTGGCCAGATTAATCACTTGCAGTAGATAAGAGAATCCCGCAGTCTCGGGAATGAATCTTCCATTTAACGGAAGCATCGACGGGTCGGCTTGCGCAGAGCGCTTCGGACACTCACAGCAGGCAAACGCGACTCAGATCCACCGTGCGGCGATAGACGTTCCTGTTGAGCCACGGAACGAAGGTGTATTCGTCGTAGGCAGTACTGCCAACGAATATCCAGTTGTGCAATATGTGAGACATAGCGACCTCTCAGGCTCTGGACGACTGCGCATGCGTCTCGCAGCAAGCCATCACGACATCATCACGAGACCTTCGCTTCGCTTCATCGGTTGCGGCACGCGTATCACGTCATCGGCAGCCGCCTTCGCGGGCGCCCGGAAGAACTCGGTGCAGAAGTCGACGAACATCCTGAGCCGCGCCGGGATCAGTTCCCGGTGAGAATAGAACAGGCATATTTCAACGCCGCTATCCGCTGCCGTGCACTCCGGCAGGATGTGCACGAGATGCCCGATGTCGATATCTTCGCGAACCATGGCTTCAGGCAGCGTGGCAATGCCCGTTCCATTGAGCGCTGCCGCGCGCAGCACTACCTCGTTCCCTTCCATCGACGATATGGGCGACACGCTCACTTTCCGGCCGCCCTCACGCAGATCGATGAAGTCCGCGCTCTTCTTTCTCGTTTCGGGATCGATCAGCAGAAAGTGACTGGCGAGCTTTGAAGCGGATTCCGGTGCACCGTATTGCTCGAGATACGCGGGAGAAGCCACGAGAATGCGACGCGACCGGCAAAGCGTGCGGCGAATCACGGTGGACTGCTCGACGAGTTGAGGCGGAAGAATGGCGATATCGAAGCGGCCGTCGAACAGGTTTGTTGCATGGTCCTGAACGGAAACCACCAGACTCACGTGAGGCGCGATGGCGCGATACCGCCGCACCAGCCGCGAAAACGTTCCGCTCATCAGCATCGGGTGCACGACAAGTCGCAGCTTTCCACCATTGACCTCATGCTCCAGCGCGATTCGCCGGTTCGCTTCGTCGAGTTCTTCGAGCAAACGGCAACAGATCAGGTAGTACGATTGCGCGGCTTCTGTCAAAGAGACGGACCTCGTTGTTCTGAGCAAGACTCGGGTCTGAACGCATTCCTCGAGCTTGGCGATCGCTTTCGACACGGACCCAGTGGTCACATTCAACGATTCCGCGGCCTTGCTAAAGCTCTGATATCGCGCAGCGGCGACGAATGCACGCAACATGTAAAGCTGATCCATCTCGCACCTCACAAGTGTTTTGCCCTGGCCGACGATTCAAGCGTAAGCGCGTAAGCCGTGCGATGGTATCGTCCGATATGGTGTGATGCCTTATGCAGGCGCGTGCGCGTCTAATACATTCGGATGGCTTGAGCGAGTGACCTGGATAGCGGCGGAGCATGAATTCCGAACACTCAGCCGTGTTACTTCGTCAACAGTTCGCTAACCAGTGCGAGAAGTCGTGCGTCGTCCACGGGCTTCGAAAGGAAGCCGGCGGCGCCGTTGGTTTTCGCGCGCGCGAGCATAGCCTCGGTCGCGTACGCGGTAATGAAAATGACAGGAATTGGGCGCTTCCATAGCTTGATCGATTCGAGCAACGCAAACCCGTCCATGCCCGGCATCTGGATATCGGCAACGACGAGCTTCAGTTTCGATCGGCGCGTATCGTCCAGAAGATGATTGGCGGACGCGTACGCAATGACATTCCAGCTTGCCGAACGCAGCGAACTGGATAGCGCCATCCGGACGGATTCATCGTCGTCCACCATTGCGATCGTCGCCGACGAGCGCGCTGGTTTTATGTGGGGTCCGGTGGACATCGAAATGTTGCAGAAAGGTAGAATCTTTCTGCAAAATACAGGCCCGCTGAAGGGGTAGCAATCACACCTTCGGATGATTCTTGTGACAGTTCGTATGTGCAGAGCGAGATCCGCGCGCTGAGGAACGCGGCCGTCGCTCAGCGAAGGGTAAATGCCTACCTGGCGCTCTGATAAGCCGGTTGCACCTGCTGCAACTTCTTGATGAGTTCGGCCACGGATCGCGCATTGAGCTTGTGCATGGCTTGCGCCCGATGGATCTTGACTGTGACCTCGCTCAGGCACAGGAGGTCGGCAATCTGTTTGTTCAACAGGCCTTCCGACACGTGGCCGATCACTTCGCGCTCGCGCGCCGTCAGCGAATCGTACGCTTGGCGAATGCTCGCAACGAGCCTCGCCTGGCGCCTCAGTTCGCCATCGCGTTTCAGCGCTGCAGCGATCGTATCGAGCAAATCCTGATCCTTGAATGGCTTGGTCATGAAATCGAAAGCGCCGGCTTTCATTGCCTTGACGGTCATGCCGATATCGCCGTGTCCCGTTAGAAAGACGATGGGAAATCGAATGCTTTCTTTGAAGGCTTCCTGTTGAAGCGTAAGACCGCTTGCGCCTCGCAATCGAATGTCGAGAATGAGACAGCTCGGCACATCCGGCATTTTCTCGGCAAGAAATTCGTCAGCCGATTCGAACGCACGAACCTCGATGCCGACTGACATGAGCAGACTGGTTAGCGCGCCTCGAATAGACTCGTCGTCGTCAATCACGTACACCAGCGAGTCCGGTGGTTGTTCACTTCGCGTCCCAACGCTATCGTGGTTCATCGCTCGATCTTCGAAAAGTTCGTGATGGCGAAAAAGTGCCGATGCTCGTCATATAGTAAGCAATAGCAAGACTTATAGCTACCGCTTGCGGGTTGCCCTTTATTTGAACCAGGCGCCCACATAATTCATCTTCTTTAGTACGGCGCCTTCGGCGCACACGCCTCTCGAACTACACGAGTCATACCGGCGTATGAGGGACCACATGCCGGCAAGCTGTAGCTTCAGCCATACGGAGAATAGTCAGCCTGGCGCTGCACGCATAATCTTTTCCCAGCGGATCGTCGCGCAATCGGGATCATTGCTCAGGTTGGGTGCGCAAAATGAAAGTCGCTATCGTCGTGCTTGATGGTGTGCAGGCCCTGGATATTGCCGGCCTGCTCGACGTGTTCGCCGAAGCGAACCATTTCCTCGGCGAGACGCGCCAGTATCAGGTGCCCCTCATTGGAGAGCACGTGGGCGAGGTCGCATGTTCGAACGCAATGCAGCTCTGCGTGCCGTGGGGCTACGCGGACTTCCGTGCGAACGTCGATGTTCTGCTCGTGACGAGCGGCTCGCGCAACGCGAGCGTTCGCCCGAAACAGGATTTTCTGGACTGGCTGCGGCGACGCGCACTTGAGTCGAAGCGATACGGCTGCGTTTGCAACGGCGCGTGGCTGCTCGGGCGCGCAGGTATGCTCGATGGGAAAGAGGTCGCCACGCGCTGGACCGACGCGAGCCAGATGGCCAGCGAATTCCCGCGTGCCCGGATACGCCCCGACAAAAACCTGATCCGCGATGGACGTCTGATTTCATCTGCCGGCGCGACCGCCGGACTCGACCTTGGTCTCTCTCTCGTTGCCGAAGACTGGGGCCAGAATGTCGCCGAACACGTTGCAAGACGTCTTGGCGCCACTCTGCAGAGCGAGCCATACGACCGTGACCCCTACGTCGCGACGCTTGCCGACGAAAGTTCGATCATCGCAAAGGTACAACGTCATATCGGCGACCACCTTTCCGACGTGCTTTCGATAGAGCAACTCGCCGACGCTGTCTACGTGAGCCGGCGCACCTTATCGAGGATCTTTGCGAAGTATCTCCACACTACACCTTCCGCATTCGTCGACCAGGTCCGTGTCGGTGCTGCAAAAAGGCTACTGGAGGAACGCAACATGCCGATGAAAACGATTGCGTTCAACTGTGGCTTTCATAACGCTGCGCACATGCGCATGGTGTTTCAAAGACGCCTCAACGTCACCCCCCGGCAATACCGCCAACAGTCCCGCAATACCGAGGTCGCCACAGTCGCACTCTCCCCGCCCGCGTTTGCGAGCGGCCTTCACGCGAATCCTTCGTATGCCCCCATGGAGGCCACCGCGTGAGCGCGCGCCGCCTGCGCAGGCTCGCCGCGCCACTGCGATTTGTTCTTGCGACGCAAGACTCTTTGTCCATGGCGGGTGTTCGAATTCGCGCCAGATGCGCCTAGAGTGCTGCTTCATCGGATCCGTCGATTCGATCGGCCAGGTGGCCGGCTTACCCCTACTGCGAGAGACACAATGAGCACTTCCAAGGTCGTCATCGTTACCGGAGCATCGCAGGGCATTGGCGCTGAAACCGTCAAGGCCTTCCGCGCGCAAGGTCATCGCGTGGTCGCTACGGCCCGCTCCATCACACCGGCCGTTGAAGCGGACTATGTTGCCGTGGCTGGCGACATCGGCGACGCCGCCACGGCTCGCCGTGTGGTGAACGCCGCCATCGAGCACTTCGGTCGTGTCGATACGCTCGTCAACAACGCAGGCATTTTCATTGCGAAGCCGTTCACGAAGTACACTGCCGAAGACTACGCGGCGATCCTGAACGTCAACCTGAACGGCTTTTTCTACATCACGCAATACGCGATCGAAGCGATGCAGAAGCACGGCAGCGGCCACGTGGTAAGCATCACCACCACGCTTGCCGACAAGGCAAACAGCAAAGTGCCCTCCGTTCTCGCTTCGCTTACCAAGGGTGGCCTGAACGCGGCGACGAGGTCGCTCGCAATCGAATATGCGCGCGCGGGAATCCGTGCCAACGCGGTCTCGCCTGGCGTAATCAAGTCGCCGATGCACGCTCCCGAAACGCACGCCGCGCTCGGCGCGATGCATCCGGTCGGTCGCATGGGCGAAATGAGCGACATCGTCAACGCGATTCTCTATCTCGACTCGGCGCCGTTCGTGACTGGCGAGATCCTGCACGTGGACGGCGGCCAGAGCGCAGGTCAATAAGCGCTTGAGCGCCGCCCGCGCCCCCGACATGAACGATTCATCGGGGGCGCTGCGTGCGCAAGACATTCATTGCACGTTCGTCAGCGTCTTCGTAATGACGAGCCATCTGTCGCGCTGGCGCATGATCGAAAAATAATTGTAGTAGTTGAAACCAAGCATGCGCACGTGCAGTTTGGCCGTCGCGATGTTGTGCTGAACATCCAGCATCAGCAGCTCCGTCTCGACCGGCTCACCCAATTCAGCCGGCGATTTCCTGTTTGCAACCCCCGCAAGATACTCGTCGATCGTCTTGTAGTAGGGTTGGCCATTCACCTCCCCCGCTACAATCGCACGCGGATCGAACACCGTTCTCAACTGCTCCACATCGCCACGCCAGGTGGCGTCGAAATAGCGCTGGACGAGTTCGACGACTTCGTTGCTGTCGCTCATTGCTGCACACTCCTCATGGATTTCCGCCTCTGGCCGGAAATTGGAAGCGTGCTGCGCAATCGCTTGCGCAGCACGCTCTCGAACAGCCAGGAACAAACAGGAACGACCAGGACCCAACTCGCTCACGCGAGCGGGCCTTCGATCTCGTTGAGTCTTTCCTCGAGGGCGTTGACGCTCGCATAGCCCGAATGCACGGCGTACGTCCGGCCTTGTTCTTCAAGCAGCAACGTAGGGAACGACGCAACGCCGAGCGCTCGCGAACGTGCGAAATCGCGCTGCGTCTCTTCCTTCGTTTCTGCCGCCGCCCATGCCTGGTAGAACGCGTCGACGCTCACCTCAACCCCCGCTGCACGCAGCGCTGTTGCCGCGATATCGCTCAACACGTGACCATCGGTCGTATCGCGCCCTTGCGCATAGAAGCCATTCTGAAGCGCGCGGAACACCGAGAGCAACGCCTCACCACTGGCGAACCGGCGCGCCGCCACGACGGCGCGGCATACCGGCTCGGTATCGTAGACGAACCCCTCGCGCGCCATGAACGCCTCGCGGTTGAACGGCAAGCCGCTTAGCGATTCAACGCGCTGCCAATGCTGCAGCCGGAAACGCTTGCCGGCTGCATCGAGTACATCGGTCGCGCCAGCGCGAATACCACCGACCACGATTTCCAGTTTCAGATCGGGCACGCGCGCGACGAGCGCCGAAAGTTCCTTGCCAAAGCCATAGCACCACGAACACATCGGATCGCCAACATAGATCAGTTTCATTCTTGCTCGCTTAAATGAAGGGACAACGCTGGGGTCGCGGGGCCCCATGCCCTGCGTCGCTTCCAGCCATCCAAGCCACTATATGATTCCGCGCTGCCCCGATAAACGCAGTAGCCAGAACTTCTTTTGTTACATGGCGGAAAGAAGAAGCTATTGTCACGATCGGACTGGCGCTGCCGCACCCCTAGAACATGTCAGAAGCTGTTTGATGGCCCGCGCGCGTCCCGCTCGGCTCCTGCGCATTCCTCGACGGGATGAATGGTCCGGTGATCATCTCCGAATAGCTCATGCCGGGCCCGACCATTGGAAACACATCGGCATCCTGATCAATCATGACTTCGAGGAAGGCCGGACCGTCAAAGTCGATGAAAGCCCTGAGTTTTTCCTCGACTTCGCTCAGAACCTGGACGCGCTGCGCGAACTCAAACCCGTCGGCGCGCGCCGCCATGACGAAGTCCTTTCGATGAAGCGACTTGTCGCTCACGCACAGGCGCCCGTCGTAAAAGAGACGCTGCCACTGGCGGATCATCCCGTCGCCGACATTGTTGAGCAGCAACACTTTGACCGGCACGCCATACGTGGTCGCGGTCTCCAGGTCGCCGATGTTCATGCGCATACTGCCGTCACCGTCGATGTCGATCACGAGAGCATCCGGCCGCCCCATCTGGGCGCCGATCGCAGCGGGCAAGCCGAATCCCATCGTCCCCATGCTGCCCGACGTGAGAAAGCTGCGCGGCTCGACGAAGTCGAAGAACTGCGCGGCCCACATCTGGTGCTGGCCGACGCCTGTAGTGACGATAGCCCGGCCGCCAGTCATCTCACTCAACTTTTCCACCACGAACTGCGGCTGAATGAGCGGGCTATTGCGGTCGTAGTTCATGGTGTAGCGCTGCTTCAGTTCCCTGATGTGGTCGAGCCACGCCAACGGCGCTTGCACATGCGCCTCGTGTTTCATCAGCGACAGCAACGTGTCCTTCGCGTCGCCCACATGGGTCCAGTGCGCGCGCTTCACCTTGTTGATCTCCGCTTCGTCGATATCGATGTGCGCCACAAAGCGCGCTCGCGGCGCAAATGCGTGAGGGCGGCCGCCGGCGACCCGATCGTCGAATCGAGCACCCACGGCGATCAGGAAATCGCAATCTTCTACCGCGTAGTTCGCGCAGGCCGCGCCGTGCATGCCCAGCATGCCGAGCCCCAGTTCGTGCTTCACGGATATCGTGCCGAGCCCCATCAACGTATTCACCACGGGAATCCGATAGCGCTCTGCGAACTCACGCAGTTGCGCCGTGGCGCCGGCCGTGATGACGCCACCGCCCACATACAGCAGCGGGCGCTTGCTCTGCGCCAGCAGATCGAAGAATTCGTCGCGCTTGCTCTCTTCGAGACGCGCGCCCGTCGCCACCTTGCGAAGACGGTCGGAGTAACCGCGAAACGCCAACGTACCGTGCCCCTGCCAGGTGCCGGTCCAGTTCTGGATGTCTTTGGGCACATCCACGACAACGGGGCCGGGACGACCGGTGCGAGCCACTTCGAACGCAGTGCGCAGCGTTTGTTCGAGCTTGTCCGGATCGGTAACCAGGAACACCTGCTTGGCACACGCCGACATGATGTTGAACACCGGCGCTTCCTGGAAAGCATCGCTGCCGATGGCGGCACGCGGCACCTGTCCGCAGATGAGCACCACCGGCACCGAATCGCCATTACAGTCTGCGATCGGCGTCACCGCGTTGGTCGCGCCCGGGCCCGACGTCACCATGAACACGCCCACTTTTCCGCTCGCGCGCGCATATCCCGCGGCCATGAAGCCGGCGGTCTGCTCGTTGGCGGGTACGACGAGGTTGATCTGACGCTCGGGGTCGTCGGCATGCAGTTCGTTGAAACGAAATACTGCGTCATAGGTCGGCAGGATCGCGCCGCCGCTGTAGCCGAATACGGTATCGACACCCTGTTCGCTAAGTACGCGCAAGATGATATCGGCACCTGACATCGGTGCGCCGGGAAGCGGCACTTTTTGCGCGCTCTTCGAAGCAATTTCTGGGTTTTGGGTCATAGCTGGCTCGTACGGAAACGGGCGCTGATGCGATCAGCGGCCAAACACAACGGATCATTTCCCTTCCGACTCAAGAACAGCGTATGTCCCCTACCAGCTCGTGGACGACGGCTTCAGCGGGTTCTCCGTATGAAGCACAGCCCACCCGGCACTCTTTTGACGTGCGCCTGGAAAAACCGTGAGAAAGGGTGTTAAGGATTCTGACAACGATTGAAGCGAATTGCGTCAACAAGAAGGTTCTTTATGGGCCAGGATAAGTCTCATCCGGGCCACGCGATCCCTTCCTACCATTCGGCAATGCCCACGTCGTACTCCTCGTCGTAGAAAGCGACCAGAAACTCCTCAGGCATCAGCCACGAGTCGACGCTCACGGTTTGCGCCCCAACATCGACATCGACCTTCGCGTCGGCGTCCACGGACTTCATCGCATGCACGATCGTCGAAAGATCGTCCGTGCGGATTTCGGTTTTCATCGCGAACTTCACTTTTCACCTCTCTCATTTGATAAGCACTCTAAAGCACTATACGACCAACACTCGATGCATCCAACCCGGCTGACCTCAATTCACTCTTTACATCGCGTAACCACACCAGGCAGCATGGGGCGACCATCAGACTTCGTCGAGGACGTCCACCTCTTCGGTGAACGCCAGGACCGCTTGCCGCACGCCGGCGACACCCAGGCCACTCAATCGGAGCAGTTCGGAACGCTCGCCGTGCTGGACGAACTCGTCGGGCAGTCCGAGCCGTAGCATTCGAACAGCCCAGCCTTCCGCTGCGATCCGCTCGGCGCATGCGGCACCCGCTCCGCCAATCACGGTCCCCTCTTCGATTGTCACGATTACCTCGTGCTCGTTTGCAACCGTCATCAGCAGGTCTTCGTCGAGCGGCTTGACGAAGCGCATATCGACCACGGTCGCATCGATCTCCTTTGCGACCTCCATCGCGACCGCGAGCAATGGCCCAAACGCCAGAAACGCCACCCGCTCGCCGCCCTGCTTGCCCGACACCCGGCAAACCAGCCCTCTTCCGAGCGGCAACGTTTCTGTTGTCCGCTCAATGACTTCAGATCCGGTTGTCGCTCGCGGATAGCGCACCGCGCAGGGGCCCGGCCATGCCAGCCCCGTGTTCAGCATGCGATAGCATTCCTTTTCATCGGACGGGGTCATGATCACCATATTCGGGACGCAACGCAGGGCCGCAATGTCGAACGCACCCAGATGCGTGGCACCATCGCCCCCGGCAATCCCCGCGCGATCCAACGCGAACAGAACCGGCAGGTTTTGCAGGGCGACATCGTGGATCAACTGGTCATACCCGCGCTGAAGAAACGTCGAGTAGATCGCCACAACGGGCCGCATTCCCTCGACGGCAAGTCCGGCCGCCAGCGTGACCGCGTGCTGTTCCGCGATACCCACGTCGATATAGCGATCTGGATAACGACGCTCGAATTCGGTCAAACAGGAACCTTCGCTCATCGCGGGCGTGATGCCGAAGATTCGTTCATCCGTCGCCGCTGAGTCACACAGCCATTGGCCAAATACCTGGCTGTAGGTCAACTTGCCGCCTCTCTGCCGCACCAGACCCGTCTCGGGCCGGAACGGACTGGGTCCGTGGTAAGCAACGGGATCGAGTTCTGCAGGCCGATAACCGTTGCCTTTTTTCGTCACCACGTGAATGACGTGCGGGCGTGTGCGTGTCCTCGCGTCCCCCAACGCGGCGAGCAACGTCGGAATATCGTGACCATCGACGGGACCGACGTAATCCAGACCCAGTGTTTCGAATAGCGTGGAAACAGGGACCTTCGTTTCATGCCGCCAACGCCTGACCAGCGACTCGAGATGATCGTTCAGCCCCCCGACTGCCGGCGAAATCGACATGCGGTTGTCATTCAGAACAATCGTGAGCGGCAACGTCTCGCAGGACCCCGCGTGATTCAAGGCTTCAAACGCCATACCCGCAGACAGTGCACCGTCGCCGATGACCGCAACGACGCGAGTGTCTCGGCCGCGCAGCCCCAAGGCCATGCCGACTGCCGCCGATAGGGAAGTGCCAGCGTGTCCGACACCGAACGTGTCATACGGCGACTCGTCGCGAGTCGGAAAGCCGGCCATCCCGCCCACTTTCCTCACGCTTTGCATTCCTGATTTTCGACCAGTCAGTATCTTGTGCGGGTAGGACTGATGCCCCACGTCCCAGACCAGGCGGTCGTTCGGCGTATCGAACACATAGTGAAGCGCGACGGTCAACTCCACCACACCGAGACTCGATGCCAGATGACCACCGGTACTCGACACACTGTCGATCACGAATTCTCGAACCTCGTCGACCAGGCGCTCAAGCTCACTCTCCTTTAGATCGCGCAAATTGTTCGGGAAATCGATCATGTCAATCAAGTTCATGACGTTTCAATCCTTAATGTATTGAATTCAACCCGCTTTCAGGTCATCCGTGGTCCAGCCACCGCCGAGCGCGTGAATGAGATCGACGTTGGCATCCAGTTGCTGCGTACGCAGCGCGATTACGCTGCGTTGTGCTTCGAGCTCGGCGGATTGCGCCTCGACCACGTCCAGATAGCTCACCGCGCCGCGCTGATAGCGCGCGAGCGCCAGGTTGAGCGCGGTTTGGGCGGCATTGGCGGCATCCTGTTGCTGATTCGTCGCGGTGCCCAGGTCGTCGAGCAACGTGAGGTTGTCTTCCACCTGTCTGAACGACGTCAGCACCACGCTGCGGTAGCGTGCGCCGGCCTCCGCTGTGGCCTCCTTCGCGGAATCCAGCTGCGCCCGGCGCTTGCCGCCGTCCAGCAGATAGACCGCCAGAGACGGTCCGATCGCCCAATACGAACTGGAAAGGCTGAGCAGATTGCCGAGCACCGAACTCTGCACGCCACCTTGCGCGCTAAGCGTGAGCGTTGGGAAGTACGCCGCGCGGGCAACGCCGATTTTCGAATTTGCCGCCGCAATGCGCCGCTCGGCGGCGGCGACATCCGGCCGCCGTTGCAGCAGCGTCGACGGCACGCCGACCGGAATGACGGGCAGCGCGATGGAATCGGTACCCGGCGCGAGCTGGAACTCCGAGGGCGAAGCGCCGACCAGCACCGCCACCGCGTGCTCCAGCAATGCGCGTCTCGCCCTGATCTGCGTGAGTTCGGACTGGACAGACGACAACTGGTTGCTGGCACGCGCGACGTCGAGACCCGACACGATTCCCGCGCCATGCCGATTGCGGGTCAAGTCGAGCGCCTTCTGGTACGCCTCCTGGGTAGCCTCGATAAGCTGGATTTGCTGATCGAGGCCGCGCAGGTCGATGTAGCTTCGCGCCAGCTCGATTTCAAGGCTCAACTGCGTCGAAGCCAGATCCGCTTTCGACGCCTGGCCTTCGTCCTTGCTTGCGGCAACGGAATCGCGCACGCGTCCCCAGAGATCGACTTCGTAGTCGACTTCGACGCCCAGCGTGGCCGAGTTGTAATCGGTCGGCCCAGTCGGGCTGCGCAACGGCCGCGTGTCCGACTCGCGCTCGCGCTGAAGATTGCCAGCAGCGGACACCTGCGGATACATCTGCGACTTCACCTGCCGGATATACGCCTGGGACTGCTCATAGTGGAACAGCGCCGCGCTCAGATCGGGATTATTCGCGATCAGCCGTTGTTCGAGGTCGTCGAGTTCGGGCTCCTTGTACAGCTTCCACCATCCCGCACGGTCGAGCTGGTCAGCGGGGCTCGCCACGGTCCACGGTCCCTGCGTCTGGTACTGCGCCGCAACGGGCGCTTCGGGAGCCTCGTAGTGCGGCGCGAGCGAGCACGCAGCAAGCGCCACGGCACTCACCAGCGCGGCCAATTTCAGATACCTGGTCATGCTACTCACCTTTAGCCTTTGGCGCGCTCACCTGCACATGATCGCCTTCAACGAGTCCATCGGGCGGCGCGTCGACCACGCGGTCGCTTTGCGCCAATCCCGAGCCGATATCGACCGCGTTACCCAGGTCCTGCACGATCGAAACGGGTTTGAAGTGAACGGTGTCGTTGCGATCGACGGTGGCGAGCCGCAGTCCCCGGTTGTCGAATATCAGCGCGCTGGCCGGCACCCGCAATGCGTCGGCGCGTGCCGGCAGCGCAAAGTGCAGATTCACGAAGTCGCCCGGCAACAGCAAATGACCCGGGTTGTCGACCATCAACTGGACGAGCGACGTGCCCGATGCGGCGTTGACCGAGTCCGCCAGACCCACCACGGTGGCCGTGAAGGTCTTGCCGGGATACTCCGGCACGGTGAAGGTGCCCGTGCCGCCCGGCTTGACCGCCGGCACGTATTCCTGCGGCACGCGCACGTACACACGCAGCTTGTCAACACTCGATACGGAGAAGAGTTGCGGCTCCGCACCCCCGCCGGCATTGATCAACGCGCCGACATCGGTGTTACGCGCGGTGATCACACCGTCGAACGGGGCGACGATCCGCGCGAAGCTCCTGGTCGCGACGAGCCGGTCCAGATTTGCCTGCGCCGCCGCTACGCGGGCCTCTTTCGCCACATAGTCCTGCGTGCGGTCATCGACCTCCTGGCGCGAGACTGAATCGGAGTCCAAAAGACTTTGCCAGCGTGCCGCGGTCGTTTTCGCGAGCGCGGCGTCGGCTTGGGCGCTTGCGAGATCGGCCTTCGCCTGGATCAACTGCTGATCGAGTTCAGGCGTCTCGATCTCGGCGAGCGTTTGACCTGCCTTCACAGGCGTGCCGATATCGACACTCCATGATTTCAGGTATCCGCTCACCCGTGCATAGATGGGCGCGCTTTCGAAGGCCTCCAGCCTGCCAGGGAGATCCAGCGACCCGCCCGGCGCCTCCGGCGCGGGCACGACGACAGTCACGGACGGAACGGCTTGTGCCTCAGTCCAGTCCTTCAGCTGATGTTCGTGCTTCATGCGAAGCGAGACGCCTCCTGCCACGATGAGAACGGCGAGCGCACCGCCGACAAGACCTGTAAAAGAGAGCTGACGTTGCGCGCGTGCGGCGCGGGTTGTGGGTTCAGACGACATGGATCGAATCTCCGGGAATCTGCGCGGCCGTCGATGTGCGACCCCGACGCGAGTGGATCATGCAAAAAATAGCGGGCACGAGAAAAAGCGTTGCGGCAGTGGCGAACAGCAGTCCGCCAATCACCGCGCGGCCCAACGGCGCGTTTTGCTCTCCGCCCTCGCCAAGACTCAACGCCATCGGCGCCATGCCGATAATCATCGAGAGCGCCGTCATGAGGACCGGCCGGAAGCGGGTCGTGCCGGCTTCCAATGCGGCTTTGAACGCGTCGCCGTGCTCGGCCAGACGTTCGCGGCTGAAACTCACCACCAGAATGGAATTGGCCGTGGCCACCCCCATGCACATGATTGCGCCAGTCAGTGCGGGCACCGAGAGCGTGGTATCCGTTGCGAACAACATCCATACGATGCCGGCCAGTGCGCCAGGCAATGCCGCCACGATCACGAGCGGATCGGACCACGACTGGAAATTCACCACGATGAGCAGGTAAATCAGCACCACCGCGCCCAGAATCCCGAATGACAAGCCCCCGAAGGCGTTGTTCATCGTCTGCGCCTGGCCAAGCAGAACGACCTTCGCCCCCTTGGGCGCACCTTTGGCATTGGCCGAAACGATGTGGCGAATGTCGGCCGCAACCGCACCGAGATCGCGGCCCTGGGTCGTGGCGAACACCTCGACCATGGGCTGGACGTTGTAGTTGCTCACCACTTCGTTGCTCGCCGTGCGGTGAATACTCGCCACGCCGCCAAGGATTTGCCCGTCGTTCGCCTCAGCGCCGCCGCTCACGGGCAGATTCACCAGCGACGCGAGCGAATCCACGCTGTACTGCGGCGTCTGGAGAACGATCGAATACTCCACGCCATTGGCTGCATTGAGCCAGTACGTCGGGTTGATCTGGCTCGATCCCGCCATGTGCACCACGAGGCTATTGGTCACATCGCGTTCGGTCAGGCCCTGCAGCGACGCACGGTCGCGATCGACGTCGATATTGAATTGCGGATTGGCCTGCGATTGCTCGATGCGCGCGTCGACAACGCCGGGCACATGCCGGATCTGACGCAGCAGTGAATTTGCGTAGGCGAAGTCGGCCGGCAGATTGTTGCCTCGAATCTGCAAATCAATCGGTGCAGGCGAGCCGAAGTTCAGGATCTGGCTCACGATGTCCGCAGGCGGGAACGAGAACGTCACGCCGGGGAACGCGCGCGGCAACGATTCGCGCAACTTGCGCACGTAGGCAGCGGTGGGTCCGTGACCTTCGTTCAGCGTGATCTGAATGTCGCCGTCCTGCGGGCCAATCGTGCCCGTGTTGTTGTAGGCCGTATTGATGGAACTGGTGGAGAGTCCAATGTTGTCCACCACGGTGCCCAGTTCGGACGGCGGAATCGTCGCGCGAACCTGAGCTTCCACTTCGGCGAATATCTCGGAGGTTCTCTCCACACGCGTACCCACCGGCGCACGCACGTGCAACAGGATCTGGCCCGCGTCGACGTCCGGGAAGAAGTTGCGCCCAAGGAGCGGCAACAACGCGAACGACGCCACAACGAAAGCAAAGAAGCCGATCACGAACGCGCGGCGACGCACCAGCACCCATTCGAGCATCGCAACGTAGTTCGAGCGCACGCGCTCGAAGCGCTGCTCGAATCCGCGGTGAAAGCGCGCCCACACGCTGGAAGAGTCGCGATGTCCCTGTTCATGCGCGTGCGACTTCAGCATGTACTTCGCCATCGTCGGCACGAGCGTGCGCGACAGAATGAACGACGAAATCATCGCGAAGATCACCGACTCGGCCATCGGCACGAACAGGAACCTCGCCACGCCATTCAGGAAGAACATCGGCACGAACACGATGCAGATGCAGAGCAACGAGACGAACGCCGGCGTCACGATCTGCGCGGCGCCATCGAGAATCGCGCTTTCGACGTCCTTGCCTTGCTCCAGGTGCCAGTTGATGTTCTCGATGGTCACGGTCGCGTCGTCCACGAGAATGCCCACCGCTAACGCCAGGCCGCCGAGCGTCATGATATTGAGCGTCTCGCCGAGCACCGAAAGCGCTGAGATCGACCCGAGAATCGCAAGCGGAATGGAGGTCGCGATAATGATCGTCGAGCGCCAACTGCCCAGGAACAGCAGAATCATCACGCTCGTGAGCAACGCGGCAATCAAGCCCTCACGCGCAACGCCCTTGATTGCCGAACGCACGAAGATCGACTGATCGCCAATCGCATCGATCTGCAGCGCGTCGGGCAAGGAGGCCTTCGCGTCGGCAACCTTCTGGCGAATGCCGCCGATAATCGACAATGTCGAAGCCGAGCCGTTCTTGAACACCGTGAGCAGTACCGAACGCTTGCCTTCCACGTGAACGATATTGGGCTGCGGTGGGCTGCCGTCGGTCACGTCGGCGACGTCATGCATATGCACAACCGTACCGTTGGCGGACTTGACCGGCAGATTCGCAATGGCCGCGATCGTCGCCGGCGCATCGTTCAATTGCAGCGTGTACTCGTAGTTGCCGATCTTTTCGGTGCCAACCGGCGTCACGAGGTTCTGCGCCGTCAATGCATTGAGCACATCCTCGGCCGACAATGAGCGCGCCTCGAGTTCCGAGGGCTTGATGTTGATTTGTACCTGCCGGTCTTTGCCGCCAAACGGAAACGGGATAGCGGCGCCATTCACCGTCGCCAGAATCGGGCGCAACTGGTTCTTGCCGAGGTCGGCCAGATTCTGTTCCGAAAGCCCCTTGCCCGAAAGCGCGAGCTGAATGATCGGAACCGTCGAAGCGTTGTAATTGATGATGAACGGCGGCGTCGCCGAAGGCGGCAACTGCTTCAAAATCTGCTGCGAAATTGCCGTCACCTGCGCATTCGCCGTGGCGATATTGGTGCCCGGCTGAAAGAAGATCTTGACGATACCGTAGCCGGTGAGTGAAGTGCCTTCGATGTGTTGAACGCCATTCACGGTGGTCGTCAACACCCGCTCGTACGGAGCCATCACACGACCTTCCATCTGGTCGGGCGAAAGCCCCGTGTACTGCCATACCACGCTAATCACCGGGATATTGATCGAAGGAAAAATATCCGTAGGGGTACGAAACGCCGACAGAACGCCGACGATCAGGATAAACACGGCCAGAACGACGAAGGTATAAGGCCGTTTCAGCGCAATGCGCACGATGCCAATCATGATTATTCCATTATTCGAAGCTGGCATCGACCTGAAACGCGGCGGATTCCAGCAAGCAGATTCTCGATTCCTTGAATCAGTCTGCGTTTGATGGGACCTGGCCCGCGGTTGCACGAGGCGCACCGATCCAGTGGACGGCGAAAGCAACGATCCCGAGCGCGACACCGAACGCCACGATGCCCGACCAGCCAAAGCGGCTCATGAGCCAGCCACTGACCGTCGCACCGAACGCGCCGCCGAAAAAGGTGGCCGTCATATAGAGACTGTTGATTCGACCTTGGGCTTTCGGATCGACTGAGAAAGCGCGAGTCTGGTTAGAAACGAGACCCGACTGCACACCGATATCGAGCACGATCACGCCCACAATCAGCATCGTGAGCGACGTGGCAGCGCCGGAAAGAATCAGGTAGGCAAGTGTCGCGATGCCGATACTGGCGCCGATGACCTTGCGGAACCCCACCCGGTCGGTGGCATTGCCCCCCAGCGATGCGGCAAACGCGCCGGCCGCGCCGATGATGCCGAAGCCGCCCGCCCACGCACTGCCGAGATGCCACGGTCCGCTCTTGAGCAGCGCGGCAAGATTGACCCAGAAGGCGTTGAAACAGGCCCACAGCAACGACTGGATAATCATCGATTCACGAATCGGACGATTGTCGCGAACGAGCGGCCACAGCGAAGCGAGCAGGCGTCCATACGAAAGATTCGTGGAGGGCACACCCTTCGGCAGAAGCACAGCGGCGGCGATGAAGACCGGCACCATGAACGCGGCTTCCGCGCCGTACACCGCACGCCAGCCCCACGCCGCGCCGATCACGCCGGCGATCGTTCGGCCGACCAGAATGCCGACCATGATGCCGCTCACGACGGTGCCGACGTTACGCCCCCGCTCGCTCGGCAACGACATGACGGCCGCAAAGGGCACGAGTTGCTGCGGAACGCAACTCACGATGCCAAGCGCAAACGAAGCCGCGATCAGTGCCCAAATGCCGGGCGCAACCGCCGACGTCGCCGCAAAAACGAGTGCGAGCGCGATTTGGGTGAGCACGAGCTTGCGCCGGTCGAAGCGATCGCCAAGCGGCAACAGCAATGCGAGCCCGGTCGAAAAGCCGAGCAGCGCCGCGCCGGCGACGAGATCGACCGCGGTGATGTTGACCCGCAGGCCCGCTGCGATCAACGGCAGAATCGGCTGCGTGCAATAGATGTTGGTGATCACGGCTCCTGCGATGATCGCCATCATGACAATCTTGCCGCGCGATGCGACGGCGGGTGTAGCTGGACTTGCGGGTGAGTTGGGTGCACCGCTCACGAGAACCTCCTTATTCGTTGAATTTCTCCGGGGTTTGCAGCGAATTGCCGCGATCCAGATTGAGGTCGAACGTTACGCGCTTGCAATTACGAAGAGAATCCCTCACGATCAAGATTCATCCTTCCACTATTTGATAGGGTCCATGAATCGCCTCGAAGCCATGGCCATCCTCGTTTCGGTCGCCGACGCGGGCAGTCTCTCGGCTGCCGCACGGCGCCTCGACATGCCGCTCGCAACGGTCAGCCGCAAGGTTGGAGAACTGGAATCGCACCTGAAGACGCGTCTGTTTCACCGCACGACGCGAAAGCTTTCATTGACGGAAGCGGGCAGCGCCTACGTGGCCGCGTGCCGGCGCATCCTAGAAGACATCGGCGAAGCCGAGCGCGCCGCAACGGGGGAATACGCCGCGCCCAAAGGCGAGCTCGTGGTCACCGCGCCCGTTGCGTTTGGCCGCTTGCACGTGGTGCCGGTCGTGGCGGAGTTTCTCGCGCACTATCCGGAGATCGATATCGATCTCCAGCTCACGGATCGCGTGGTTCATCTGATGGATGAACACGCGGATGTCGCGGTCCGCATTGGCGAGTTGCCCGATAGCACGTTGGTCGCGACGCGAGTCGGCACGGTGCGCCGGGTCATTTGCGCAAGCCCCGCCTATCTCGCGAAGCACGGTGTGCCCGCTGAACCCGTGGACCTCTCCGGCCACCAGTGCATTACCTTCGAGGCACTCGCGTCGCTGCGCGCGTGGGCTTTCGGCTCCGGCAAGCCGGAGCAGTCCGTGCCGGTTCATTCGCGGCTTGCCGTGAATACGGCGGACGCCGCAATCGAAGCCGCGATCCTCGGCGTGGGGCTGATACGCGTGCTGTCCTACCAGGTTGCGCATGCCGTACGCACCAACGCGCTTCGCGTCGTGCTCGACGCGTTTGAAACGGCGCCGCTGCCCATCAATCTCGTGCACGCAGGCCAAGCCCCCCTGCCGCTCAAGCTGCGCGCTTTTCTCGACTTCGCGTCGCCGCGCCTGCGCGAGCGCACCGCGGGCGAACTCGCCAACGCCGTTTCGGCGTGATCGCCTGAACCACCGGCGCAAAGGCGCTGCGCGCTCGCACCGGAAGAGAATCCGTTAACATCGGGAATCTCTCTTCCAGTAATCGAGAAGACCATGGACCGTCTCGAAGGGATGTCCATCCTGGTCGCAGTCGTCGATGCAGGCAGTTTGTCAGCGGCGGCCCGGCAGCTCGGCCAGCCGCTGGCGACAGTCAGCCGCAAGGTCGGCGATCTCGAAGCGCACCTGAAGACCCGTCTGCTCCATCGCACCACGCGGCACCTGTCGCTGACCGAGGCCGGTGAGTCCTATGTCGCGTCGTGCCGGCGCATTCTCGAGGACATCGGCGAAATCGAACGCGCCGTGACCGGCGAATACGCGGCGCCGAAAGGCTCTCTCGTGGCCACGGCGCCCGTGGTGTTCGGACGGTTGCACGTCGTCCCTGTCATGGCCGCATTTCTCGCGGCCTATCCGGAGATCGACGCCCGCCTCGTGCTAACCGATCGCAACGTCAATTTTCTCGAAGACCATGTGGACGTCGCCGTGCGTATCGGCGAATTGCCGGACAGCAGCCTCGTGGCGATACGTCTTGGCGAAACGCGCCCGGTGGTGTGCGCGAGCCCCGCGTATCTGGCCGAGCGCGGCACGCCGCATAACCCGGCTGAGCTTGCCAGTCACGCATGCATTGGTTTCGAGGGAATCAATTCGTCGCGCGCGTGGACGTTTGCCGACGGAAAATCGGAACAGAACGTACCCATCCGCGCGCGGCTCGTGACGAACACGGCGGAATCGGCCATCGACGCCGCGACGCTCGGGACCGGTTTGACGCGGGTTCTGTCTTATCAGGTCGCGAGTGCCGTAGCAGATGGACGGTTACAGCTCGTTCTGGAAACCTTCGCGCTGGCACCCGTGCCGATCCATCTCGTCCATGCCGGCCAAACGCCGCTGCCGCTCAAGCTGCGCGCGTTTCTCGACTTCATGTCGCCGCGCCTCAAGGCGCGCATGTCCGCCGTTTGAATTCCCCGCGTTATTGAGCGCGAGTATCAACTGTTATTCATCGCAGGTGGTTTCTGGCAGCCTCGTTCGTGCGTAACCTTGGGTCGCAACAGAGCAAAGACACGGCGAAACGCAATGGACATGTCAGCAATCACCGCAATAAAGGCTTCCGCACCCGTCGAACATGCGCTTTCGGAGCAGCCCGCGTGGCGCCGCGTGTTTCGCGAAGACGCGCTCTCGGTCGGACTGATCCTGCCGCTCGAAACGCATCCGGACTCGGCCATTCCGACCATGCGCGATCATGTCGCCATGGCGCAGCGCGCCGAGGCGATGGGCGTAGCCGCGCTGTGGATGCGCGACATTCCGTTCTACGACCCTGCGTACGGCGATGCGGGCCAGATCTTCGAACCTCTGGTGTATATCGCCAGCCTCGCGGCAGTGACGAAGGAGATCGCGCTCGGCACGACAGGCATCGTCTTGCCGATGCGCGAGCCGCTTCTGCTGGCCAAGCAGGTGAATTCGCTCGACCAGTTGACGAACGGAAGGCTGCTGCTAGGGATGTCCTCGGGAGATAGGCCTTCCGAGTACCCCGTCTTCGGCATCGACTTCGATACGCGTGGCGAGCGGTTCCGCGACGCGTTTCAGACTTACCGGACGGTGAGCGAGCAGCCCTTTCCGGTGTTCTCCTCGCCACGCTTCGGCCAATCGGGCGGCTCGCTCGACATGCTGCCCAAGCCGCCTTACGGTCGCACGCCGGCCATTGCCGTTGGCCGGGCGCAGCAGAGCCTCGAATGGATTGCAGCGCACATGGACGGTTACCTCGGCTTCGTGCCTGGCCCCGCCGCGCTCGAAACATTCGTGGGCAGTTGGAAAGACCAGGTCGCTCAGTCGACGGGCAGCGAAACCTTCAAGCCCATCGCGTTTGGCGGCTTCCTGTATTTGCATCCGAGGCCCGACTACCCGTTCCGTTCAATCAAGGGGGGATTTGCGATCGGCAGCCGCTCGCTCAGGCATTTCCTCGAGCAGGCGCGCGAAGCGGGCGTGAGCCACGTCGCCTTGAATCCGAAAGTCACGCCGCGCCCGTATGGCGACGTGCTGGATGAATTGCACAGCGAAGTGCTGCCGTATTTTTGAAGTCCACGTCGCCGGCTCTGTGCGATGTCACGTATCCCGGAGGTTTTTTCATGCAAGACGCGAATATAAGTGAAGCGCTGAACGCGCACTGGCAAGCTTCGGCGGCTGGCAATCTCGAAGCCGAGCACGACATCTACGCCGACGACGCCATCTGTGACTATCCCCAATCGGGCGAACGCATTCTCGGGCGGCGCAATTTGCAGGCGCTTCGCGGGCATCATCCCGGCAAGCCGGCCGGTTTCAAAATCAGTCGAATGCAGGGCGAAGGCAATCTTTGGGTGACTGAATACACCATCGAATATCAGGGGCAATCCGCTTTCACCGTCAGCATTATGGAATTCCGTGACGGCAAGGTCATTCACGAGACCCAGTATTTTACGGACTCCTTCGAAGCGCCAGGTTGGCGCAGCCAATGGGTTCAGAAGATTGCGTCCAGTTAGCCAATGGGGAAACCGCACGCCGACGATGACAACGCCACCTGGCAACAGGCGCTTTCGGCGGTTCACGCCATGATCTCTGGACGCAAACGCAAGCTGACAAACGAGGAAGAAGCCGGCCATACCCCCGCCGGCTATCGTCGAGCGCGCGGCGTAGTCACGCCGCGCTTCGCTTATTTGGCCGCGGCCATTGCGAATTCCGCGCCCTTGTCGATGCTGTCTGGCCAACGCTGCGTCACGCTCTTGTAGCGCGTATAGAAGCGCACGGCTTCCTCGCCATAGGTATGATGATCGCCAAACAGCGAACGCTTCCAGCCGCCGAATGAATGCCACGCCGAAGGCACCGGACTCGGCACGTTAATGCCCACCATGCCGATTTGAATCTGCCGGGTAAACGTGCGTGCTGCAGCGCCATCGGCCGTGAACAGCGTGACGCAATTTCCAAATTCATGTGCGTTGACAAGAGCAATTGCGCTGGCGAGATCCGGCACGCGCACCACCGAAAGCACCGGCCCGAAAATTTCTTCCCGATAGATTTTCATCTCGGGCTTCACGTCGTCGAAGAGCGAGCCGCCGAGGAAGAATCCCTCTTCATGGCCGGACACGGTATGGCCGCGCCCATCGACAACGAGCTTCGCACCGGCTTCGACGCCGGCATCGATATAGCCCAGCACCTTGGTACGATGCGCGGCGCTGATGAGCGGCCCCATGTCCAGATCGGGCTCCAGGCCCGAACCGATGCGCAGTGTCCGCACGCGCGGCGCAAGACGCTCGATCAACTCGTCGGCAACGCTCCCCACCGCCACCGCCACCGAAGTCGCCATGCAGCGCTCGCCGGCCGAGCCATATGCCGAATTGATCAGCGCATCAACGGCTTGATCGAGATTCGCGTCGGGCATGACGACTAGGTGATTCTTCGCACTGCCAAGCGCCTGAACGCGCTTGCCACGTTTGGCGCCTTCCGCGTAGATATATTCGGCCACCGGCGTGGAGGCGACGACCGACATCGCCACCACGTCGGGATGCTGGATCAGCGCATCGACCGTGCCCTTGTCGCCGTTCACCACGTTGAAAACACCCTTGGGAAAGCCCGCCTCCACAAAGAGTTCCGCCAGCCGGATCGATGACGACGGCGTGCGCTCAGAAGGCTTGAGGATGAACGTGTTGCCAGTCGCGGCCGCCATGACGAACATCCAGCACGGCACCACCACCGGGAAATTGAACGGTGTGACGCCGGCGATCACGCCCAGCGGCTGACGCAAATTCCAGCTGTCGACGCCGCTGCTGCTTTGATCGGTGAAATCGCTCTTGAGCAGATTTGGAATACCGCATGCAAATTCGACGATTTCGATGCCGCGCATCACCTCGCCCCTGGCGTCCGAAAGCAGCTTGCCATGGTCGCGCGTAATGAGTTCGGCGACTTCGTCCAGGTGCGCCTCCAGCACTTCCTTGAACTTGAACATCAAACGCGCACGCTTGAGCGGCGGCGTTTCGCTCCAGGCCGCGAACGCGGTTTTCGCGGCAGCGACAGCGGCGGCAACCTCGGCGGTGTTCGCAACCGGCACGCGCGCCGAAATCCTGCCCTGCGCCGGATCGTATACGTCGTTGAAACGCCCGCTCACGCCCGCAGTACTTTGACCGTCGATGAAATGATTCAGTTGGCGCACCGCGCCCTGGTTTGCTTCGCTCATACGTCCTTCCTTTAGGGGTCTGGGCGCTGCCCGGGAACAAGGAAGGTCCGCATTGCAGCGCGCATCAAGTCAAGTGGCTGGGCATCTCCATGACTCCCCGCCAGGATCGGAAGTCATTGGCCGCCGACGAAAACAGTCTACGTTTTACGGCTCTCGTCTGATGCGCTAGCTGCGACGGTTTGGGGACATTCCCGGCTCGTTTCCGGCCATCGCGATGCGACCGGCGCGTCAAGCACTCACCGGCAGCGAAGCGTTGCCTTGTGCGGGAAGCGTGAAATGAAAACTGACGCCTGCGGATATATTTGGCGTTACCCATAACCGCCCTCCGTGGCTTTGCACGATCGAGCGGCAGATAGGCAGTCCCATACCGAGGCCTTCGGGTTTGGTCGTGAAAAACGCCTCGAAAACGCCCTCCAGGTTGCCGGCAGCGAGGCCCGGCCCGGAATCCTGGACGGTAATGCAAAGTTCGTTTTCATCGGCCCTTCCGGTTCGGATCAGAAGCATTCGCTCGCCGGCTTTCATTTCGCCCATTGCTTCGATGGCGTTGATGATCAGATTGAGCATCACCTGCTGCAATTGCACCCGGTCTCCTTGAATGCGTGGCAATCCCTCTGCGAGTTCCACCGTAAGTTCGACCCCGGACTTGCTGGCTTCGCCGCGCATGAGCGCGATCAGTTCGCGAATCATGTCGTTGACGTCGAGTCCGTCCGTGCGCAGCGGTTCTTTCTTGAAGTAGGCGCGGGTCCTGTCGACAATGCCATTGGCGCGCTCGCTGTCCGCGACGATCCGGGTGAGCGCGAGACGCGCTTCGTCGAAATTCGGCGGGCGGGCTGCGAGCCAGCGCAAGGCCGCACTCGCATAAGCCGCGATTGCGGTGATCGGCTGCTTCACTTCATGCGCGATCGACGCCGATAGCTGCCCCATCGTCGCCACGCGGTTCGAATGCGCCAGCACGTTCTGAAGTTCGCGGTAGCGTCGTTCGCTGTCGTGCACATCCTGCTGTGCGCGCTTCTGGTCGGTCAGGTCGAGTATGAAAGCAACGCCCTGCTCCTCGCGCTCGCCAAACGCCGCCGCGCCAACCATGACCGACACCCGGCTGCCATCTTTGCGAAAGTATTCCTTCTCGAAGGGCTTGGCGCTTCCCGTGGCTCTCAATTCGGCCCTCGCGCGTTCGTCGCGCTCATGCCATTCGGGCGGAGTGAGATCGGGCCAACGAATCTGGCCGGAGCGGAGATCTGCCGCGGTGTAACCCACGATGCGCAGAAATGCGTCGTTCGCTTCGGTGACATTCCCTTCGAAATCCCAAATGTGGATGCCGATGATATTGGAGTCCACGAGGCGCCGGACCTTTGCTTCGCGCTCCTGAAGATCGGCATATAGCCGCGTATTCTCCAGAGAAATGGCGGCCTGCGACGCGAGCAAGTCGAGCAGTGCGGAGCGGCGCGCGGTGAAGACATGCGAAGTCTCGGTGTTCTCCAGATACAGCAGGCCGCCGAGCTTTCCCTGCCTGACGAGCGGCAGGCAGAATACGGAGCGCGTTGCGCCGCTCGCCAGATACACATCTTCTGGAAAGAGACTGGATGCCAGCGCATCGTCGATGATGACGCGCTTGCCCGTGTGCATGACGTAACGCAGCAGCGCGGCGGCCGTGGCAGTGCCGGTATCCGGCAAGCGCTTCACTTCGATTCCATTGCCGTTGATACGCGCTTCCGCCTCTATGCGGTAGCCGTCTGGCTGCTCCGGCACGATCAGCAGCCCGCGGTCCGCGCCTGCGGTCTCCAGCGCTATCGTCATCAGGCGTTCGACCAGGCTCGTCAGTTCGATCTCGCTGGAAAGCGCGTGCGACGCCTTGAGCAGCGTGGCGGCGTCGAACTGGCGCCAATCGAAGCTGAGCGTCGACGTCAGCGTGCTCCCCTCCAGATCGGCGAGGCGCGGAAACTCGCTGTCGAGCTGGATGATCTTGCTTTGCGCGCCCCACGCGTCGAAGCACCGGCGCGCGTTGCGCAAATGGGCTTCGGCGCTCGTCGCAAGGCCAATGCGCAAACAGAAGCGGCCGGCAAGTTCGCTGGCAATGGCTTCGTGATGCGAAAAGCCATTCTCGCGAGCGGAGCGAATGGCCTCCTCGTACAGACGCATGGCGTCGATATCGCGGCCTTCCAGACGCGCGAGTTCCGCGCTGAGCAATGCAAAGCGGTTCTGATAGTTCTCCGGACAATGTGCGGCCCACATTTCGAACTTCCCGAGTGTCCCGGCAAGCATGCGTTCGTAGATTTGCCGCTGCTCGGAAGAGGCCTCGGGATAAAGCGCCGTCAAGGTGAGCATATGAAAGAAGTGAAAGGTCGGTTCGATCGCCAGCGCCATCACCGAACTCAGAACCGCCTGTGCCCGCTGCGCGCCCTCCAGCGCGTCGACATAGCGGCCATCGAGATACGCGAGAATGACCTTGACGATTCGATAGACGCCAATGGCACAACCGAAATTCGACTTGACGATTACCTCGAAACAAGCGGTTTCGTCGAATGTCTCGTCATTCAGATCGAACGGTTTGGCCGTCTTGCCCCGCAAACTGATCACGCACTGCCGCTCAACCCGAATCAATTCGTAGACCGCGTCGTTGTGGCTCTGCCGCATGAGTGCCGCGTACTTTTCGGCTATCGCCTGCACATCTTCGAGCGTGGCCCCGCTTTCCAGCGACTGCCAGACCGCATTGAACGCGACGTTGCCCGCAAAGACCAGGTCGCCCACTTCCATGCATTCGGCAGTCGCCCGTTCCAGCACCGGAAGATTCGCGGCAATGTGGCGGCGCCAGAAATTGACGTGGGCGCCATACAGGTGAAGCAGCTTGCCATTCAGGTGCCGATTACCGAATCTCTCGTTCAGCTTCAGTGACATCTCCGAAACCTCAACCGCTGTGGGAATATCGCCGATCAGTGAAACCAGCATGAGCGCGTAATTGCCGAACGCAAAACTGGAGTGATCGGTATTGCCGTGTTGCAAGGAGAGATTGACCGCCTTGAGCGTGATGAGCGGATAAAACGCGGGCCGCGCGGCAAAGGCACAGTTCATCGCCTGAAGGAGAAGATTGACGATCGCATGGATCGCGGGGTCCGTCGCCACCGGCGCGTCAACGAGTTCGCCGATGGACCGCCCCGCCCGGTTGACACGAACGTCCTGCAACGCGGTATGAAAAGCCGCCTGGATATCCTCATCGTTTTCAGGAAAACGGATATCAAAGCCGCGAAGCGCAAGCAGCGCGACCGCGAAGCTTTCGTCGTATCTTCCCGCAAGCTGATACAACTCGATGCGCAGGCTGTACACCTTTGCGCGATCGAGACTGGAGCGCGCCGTGGCGAGCATCATGTCCGCCAGGGCATCTGCTTTCGCAAAATCGCCCACCAGATATTCGCACTCGGAAAACGCGAGATAGAGCTCGAATGTGCTCTCGTAGCGCTGCGTCCACGCGTGCGGCGACAGCAGCGCCACGCCCTGCGCCAGATAGCCGCGCGCGGCCACGTACGCCGTCGAATTCATGGCGCGCCTGCCTGCGATGAAGTTCAACGCGACAGCCTGCTCACGCTCCGTTTCCTGCGCGATCAGCGCCGCGCCGCGATTGAGATGGTTGACGATGTCGAAAATCGCATCTTCGAGCGCGTCTGGCGGCGTGCGCGATACGAGCACACGCCCGATGCGCAGATGCGCGGCGGCGCGCTCGCTGGCAGGAATGAGCGCATACGCGGCCTCCTGCACGCGATCGTGCGCGAATTCATACACATTGGCCTCGCGAAACACTAACCCTGCTCGCACAGCTTCCCATAGGTCCGCGTGCATCCGCTCTTCGGAGCCGCCCTGAACCCAGGTCAGCGCAGCGACTTCGGCGACGTTACCCAGGCACGCCAGTTGGCCAAGTGCGTCACGCGCCGCGCTCGGCAACCGGCTCAATTTCGCCGCCATCAAATCGGCGACGTTTTCGGTGTAGCCCTTCGCGCGAATGCGCGGTAGTTCCCAGCCCCACTTCGCGGCTCGCGGGTCGAATGTGAGCAGGCCTTCATCGGCGAGCGCGGTGAGAAACTGGATCGTGAAGAAGGGATTGCCGCCGCTTTTCTCATGCGCGAGTTGAGCCAACGGTGCGGCGCGCGCGCTGTCACAGTGAAGCGATTCCGCCACGAGTTGCGTCACACTGTCTCGTGTGAGCGGCGCAAGCTCGATCTGCTGCACATTGCCTTCGGCGCGGGCAATCGACTCGAGCGTGCGCGCAAACGGGTGAGCCGCGTCGACCTCGTTGTCCCGATACGCGCCCACCAGCAGGACATGTTTCACTTCCGGATGCGTGGCGAGATGCGCGAGCAGATCGAGCGTCGCCGTATCCACCCATTGCAGATCGTCGATAAACAGTGCGAGCGGATGCTCGGGCCGCGCAAATACGCCGAGAAACCTTCGAAATACGATCTGGAAGCGATTTTGGGCGTCTTGAGGCGGTAGCGTCGGCGCGGCCGGCTGTTCGCCGATGATGAGCGCAAGCTCGGGAATCAGATTGACAATAAGCTGACCGTTGGGCCCGAGCGCCTCCATCAGCGCGCACCGCCACGGCTCGACTTCCGTTTCGCGCTTGCTCAGCAGGTTGCGCACGAGTGTCTGGAAGGCTTGTGCGAATGGCACGTACGGAATGCCGCGGCGGTACTGGTCGAACTTGCCGGAAGCGAATAGACCGCGCGGCGGGACCAACACCCTGTGCAACTCGTTCACGACCGACGACTTGCCGATGCCTGGATAGCCCGAGATCAGCACCAGTTCGACCGACCCGCTCTCCACCACGCGGTCGAACGCGGTAGTCAACGCTTCGATTTGAGCCTGGCGCCCGTACAGCTTTTCGGGAATCAGCAACTGGTCGGACGCGTCGTGCTGCCCTAGCGGGAAGGGTTCGATGCGATGGTGCGATTCCCACGCCGCGAGGCATGAGCGCAAATCGGCCTCCAGTCCCGCCGCAGTTTGATAGCGGTCCTCGGCGGCCTTCGCGAGCAGTTTCAGCACAATGCCCTCGAGCACCTGTGGAATCGCATCGCGGCGCGAGCGTGGCGGCGTGGGCTTGCGCGCGATATGGCAATGAATCCACTCCATCGCGTCCGTTGCCTTGAACGGCAGCGACCCGGTCAGCATCTCGTACAGCGTGACGCCGAACGAATAGAGATCGCTGCGTGTGTCGATCGAACGGTTCATGCGACCGGTCTGCTCCGGCGCCATATAGGCAAAGCTTCCGGCGACGATCTCGGGCGGTGCGGGCGGCTGATGTTCGTGCGGCAGTTGCGAAGCGATACCGAAGCCGGTGAGCCGCACGTTGCCGCTGCTGTCGACGAGCACATTCGCTGGCTTGATGTCTTTGTGAACGAGCCCGCATCGATGCACGTGGCCGACCACTTTCGCCAGATTGACCGCAATGCGCAGCAGGCGCGCGAGTTCGAATGGGCCAGCAAGCGAGCGACCGAGAGGCTCGCCGCCGTCGTCGTCGAGCACCAGCATGGGCGGCTCTCTGTGCCGGTAGAACGCGAGAGGCCGTGCCGCCCAGCTGGAATCGAGCAACGCGGCGAGTCCGTACTCTCGCTCGAGGCGCTTCACGCCCACGGAGTCCGCGCGCGTCGCGACCAGCGCGAGCACCGAGACGGGATCGCTGCGCTTGCGGGCGCGATACAGTGAAAAATCACCGTCGTCGCGCAGCGGCTCCAGCTCGTATCCGACGAGATCCACGACGCGCGCTCCTGTCATGATGCGATTTTCTTCCGCCAATGATTTTGCACGCGTGCTCGTCTTTGCGCCATTGCCAGCGCCGCAAAGTCATCGATTGTCCTGAACAATGATGATGGTGCGCTGAGCCTGCAATGCATCGACGTAAAGCAACATAGGCATCGTACCGGGTCGACACTCCGGTCGCGGGAAAACACTCTTCGAAGAAAAGCGTGCCTTCCGCTGTCAATGTCATCTTTCGATTCGAGCGCTCCAGCAAGCGCACATTCAACCGGGATTCAAGCCGCGCGATGCGCTTGCTCAACGATGGCGAGGAAACGCCCAACTGGCGTGAAGCCTCGGCAAGACTGCCAGTGAGCGCGACGTTGACGAATCCAATGACGCCGGGGAAGTTCCGCGCAATCCCCGGGCGGCGTCGTGAGGTCGATTCCCATACAGGGTCGTGTTCGGACATACGCGTCGTTTTTATCGTTTGAAACCCCTAGCCTGGCGGTTTGACAAGCGGGCATTCGTGCCAGGCACTACCCGCCATATGTCGACTCCCATCCCCCTCCCAGCGCTTTACAGAGCGTGATGAGATTCGTGGCAGCGGCGGCTCTGCTTTGTTCGAGATTGCTTTGTGCTTCGAGCAACTGCCTCTGCACATTCAACACGTCGAGATAGTCGAGCGCGCCGGCCTTGTACCGCTGCTGCGCAACCTGGAGCCCACGCTGGTTCATGGTCACGGCCTGGGTCAGCCGGTCGCGGCGACGCTGTTCGGCGTCGTAGGTGACCAGCGCGTCGTCCACTTCCTGCCACGCGCGCAGCACCGTCTCCTTATAGGCAATCGCGGCCTCCTGTTGTTGCGCCTCACGCAGCTGGAGCGTCCCCTTCAGGCGTCCGCCTTCGAAAATGGGAAACGTAATGGATGGGCCAGCGACAAATTGCCCCGACGCCCAGGTGCCCAGCGTCGAGAGTTGAAGACTCTGAAAGCCCGCACTTCCATTGAGCATGATGCGCGGATAGAAATCGGCCTTCGCCACGCCAATCGACGCCGTTGCCGCGTGCAATTGCGCCTCCGCCTTGCGGATATCCGGCCGGCGCTGCACGATTTCGGAAGGAAAGCCGATAGGGACCTGCGCGGGAAGCACGGGCACTTCCTGCGTTGCGGCGAGCGTCTGCCGCAGCGCGCCGGGCTCTTCGCCGAGCAGCAGGCCAATCGCATTGATCGTCGCTTCGGAGTGCGACTCAAGTGTGGGAATCAGGCTTTCGATATTCTCCACCTGAGCCGAAGCATTCGAGACATCGAGATCCGTCGTGACGCCTTCATGCGCGCGCACCTGCGTAAGCTTCAGTGAGTCGTTGGCGATGTCCAGGTTTTGCTTGGCGATTTGCAGGAGTTCCTGCGTTTCGCGCAGTTCGATATAGTCGCGGGCAAGCTCCGCGCGTGCGCTCAGCAAGACCGCGTTGCGTTCCTCATACGAGGCTTCGGTAAGCGCCGTCGCCTCTTCCACGCTGCGGCGCACGTGGCCCCAGATATCGACTTCCCATGAAGCGTCGAAGCCAAACTGGTAAAGGTTGTAGGCCGGCGAGCCCTTGGAGCCCGGCATCGCCGACACGCCGAGCGGTGCGTTGCCGGAGGCCGACAGCGGTTGACTTTGCGACGGCGTGACGCCAAGCAGCGAAAGAATGCCGTTTTCACTGCCGCGTTCGCGGTTATACGATGCGGCGGTGTCGAGCGTCGGATATTCGGCTGCGCCCGCCACGCGGCGCTCGGCCCGGCTCTGCAGCAAGCGCGCGGAGGCCGCCGCCACGTCCAGGTTCGCGTCGGCCAGTTGCTTTTCCAGGCCGTTCAATACCGGATCGTTGAAAAGCGTCCACCATTCCGGGCCAAATTGCGCTTCCACTGCTTTGCTCGGCGCTTGCGCCGCCTGCGTGCGGTTGAAGACCTCGGGTGTAGCCGACTTTGGCGGTTCGAAGTTGGGGCCGACCATGCAACCCGCTATTGCGACGCATGCGGGAACCGTGAGGAGGATCGCGCGAATGGGGTATTGGCTCGCGTTCATTTTCTTTCCGCTCCCTCGGCCGTCGCTTCTGAACCCCGGCCAACGGCCACTTCCGCTTCCACCGAAAGCCCGACGCTCAATGCCGCTGCAGCCGGTTGGCCGGGATCGATCGTGATCTTGACGGGCATGCGCTGCACGATCTTCGTAAAGTTGCCCGTCGCGTTGTCGGGCGCAATCGGCGCGAAACTCACACCGGTCGCTGGTGCCAGGCTATCGATGCGGCCACGAATCACTACGCCGGGAAGGCTGTCGACCGTCACGCGCACGCTTTCACCGGGCCGCATGTTTGTGATCTGGCTCTCCTGGAAGTTGGCGACCACATACGCCTCCGCAAGCGGCACGATTGCCAGCACCGGCGCGCCGGGCGTGACGAACGCGCCGACCCGCGCCGACCGGCGTCCCACTTTGCCGTCAACAGGTGCGACGATCTCCGTATAGGAAAGGTTGAGCCTTGCCTGTTCGAGCGCCGCTTCGGCGTGTTCCAGTGCGCCCGCGGCCTTGTCACGCTCGGTGCGCAGGACTTGCAGATTCTGATCGGTGGCCGTCAGCACCGCCTGATCGTGCGACTGCTGCGCAAGCTGCTCGGCGAGCGTGCTCGACGCTTGTTGTTGCTCCTGTGCGGCCCCCGCTCCCGCCACGGCAAGATTCTGGTAGCGCGCGGCGTTGGCCCGCGCAAAGCTGATAGACGCAGCGTCGGAGCGCAGCGTGGCGCGCGCCTGGTCGACCAGCGAGGGCTGGCGTGCGATCTGCGCGTCCAGGTTCGCAACCGCTGCCTTGGCTCCCACTACCTCCGCCTCCGCGCTCATCAACGCGGCGCGATAATCGCGGTCGTCGATGCGCACGAGCAGCTGGCCCGCTTTCACGTTCTCGTTATCGTTCGCCAATACTTCCGTGATCTGCCCCGGGATGCGGGGCGCGACGAGCGTGAAGTCCGCGGTGACGTAGGCGTCGTTCGTGGATTCCGAGCTGGGGCGGGACAACAGCTTAATGGCGGCCCACGCAACAATGACGACGACGACGATCACTGCTGCAATACGAAGCCATTTCCGCCTGGACGGTGCGGGGGTGGGTTGGGTCGATGACATGGAAAACGTACCTCAATTCGAAGCCGGTGGCGTCGTGCTCCACGGCGGATAGATGCGCACCGGCAGCACAGGAACAAGAAGAAGCAGAGCGAGCGCAATGCACGCCATCACGCGATAGAGATCGGCCGAAGTCAGAACGACGGCCTGTTCGTGAATACGGTGTGCGAGTTGCCCCAGCGCGAAGGATGTGTCGAGGCCTGCGCTTGCCACCAGCGCGTGGTTGCCCAACTGGTCGACGAGCATGCTGGAATGGAAATGTTCGCGCGCCGTTCCCACGCCCTCTATCAGACCCGTCGCAATCGCGGCGGCGAACGTCTTGACGGTATTGAACATTGCCGAAGCAAACGGGCCTTCCGTTGGCGGCAATCCTGTCGTGACCCCCATCAGGATCGACATGATCACCATGGGCTGCGCAATGATCTGCAGCGACTGCATCAGGTAGAAGTTGTCGCGAATCCACTCGGACGTCATGAAGCTTCCGATTGCAAACGTCGCGAACATCAGGGACAGACCTATCGCGATCACCCAGCGATGATCGGCGCGCCGCGTATTCAGCAAGGCGGCCGTCAAAGGGAGCGTAATCAGCAACGGCATGGCCAGAAGCATCGAGAGCGGCGTTGTCTGCAGCGGTCTGTACGTGTGAATCTGGGCGAGAAATTGTCCAGGGATTGCCGCCACGCCCACCAGCAGGATCACGGTGCCGAGCAGCGTCGAGATTCCATGCGTGAAATTTCTGCGCTTGAGTAACTGGAGCTTGAAAAACGGCACGGGCTGAAACCACTCGTTGACGAGGAACACCACGAGCAACAGCCCACCTGCGCAGAACATGAATCCGATGAACGCCGAATTGAACCAGTCGAGCCGATCGCCTTGCAAAAGCCCCATCACGAGCATGGCAAATGCGGGGTAGCCTGTGATGAACCCAATCCAGTTGAACGTGCGAAAGCGCTCGAGCTTGACCGGATCAGCGGGAAGCCCCTGCGCAATCGCGATACAGCACAGCACGCCGAGCGGAATGATTTGCCAGAACGCCATGCGCCAACTCACGAACTCGGTCCACAACGCGGCGAGCGGTGTGCCGAGCGCCGGCCCGAAAGTCGCCGTCATGGCATAGCCAGCGAGCCCGTACAGCTTGAATTTGGGCGGCAGATAACGCAGCGCCACGATGATCAGCATGGGGGGCAGACAGCCGCCCGAGATTCCCTGGAGGATACGCAAGACGTAGAGCGACGCCAGATTCGGCGCAAACGGGCAGAGCAATCCGAAGAACATCGTGGCGAGCACGGCGCCGATCGTGAACCGCTTGAGCGTAAAGGTGATGCCGAACCACGGAGCAAACACCATTGTGGCGACGTTGGCGGCTTCGAAGAGCGCGGTCAGCCAGGTCCCGTCGTCATGCCCGATGAGGAATGCGCCCTGGATATCGGCCATCGCCGCCGCCGTGACCTGCTCATTCAGGATAGCCATCAACGAAGCGAACAACATGCCGAGCAGGCCCACGATAATGCGCCCGGTAAACGCCACCGGTGCGGGAGCAGGCTGCGCGGGCGCCGCTGCTTCGCGCACAGGGCCCTGATCCGGCGAGCGCGGGGTCGTTGCCGCTTCCGTTCCAGTCGTCGAAGGGTTCGCAGTCGTCATGGCGATCAGTAACTTCTCTCTTTTTCGTTAGCTGTACTGTTTGATGCGGCTATTTCACTCTGGCGTGATTCAGTGCCCCGTTTCCTCGCGCGATGCAATGATCCCGCCATGGGCTCGCCGCGCATTGTTGCTGTTCACCGAGTGCTTTATTGTCAGAGATGAACCCAATTTCATAAAGTCTCGCCTGGCCTGATTTTGGGCCATCTAGTACGAGAATTTTGCCAGGTTGTCCGTTCATGCCTCTGCCGCGTAAGTGCGCTGCGTCAATGCCAGCCTCACTGATTACGCATGGGTCATTTCTGCTCGCTTTTGAGCCAATCCTGGATGCGAAGCGCTACCGGATGGCACACGATGCCTAGAATCGCGGCGTATGCGTTCAGGCCGAGGGTCAATCGCGGTAGACGCGATTGACGAAGGTTTGAAAACGAATCAGCAACGGTAGGCGCCGAAGGGCTTCTACTTTTTGTTTTCCGTTTGCAAGAGACCTGGATTGGGACGTCAAGATGGACAGATTACGCGAGATGGAGGTGTTTGTAGCCATCATCGAACGCGGCAGCTTTAGCGCCGCATCCGAAAAATTCGGCTTGTCACGAGCAGCCGTTTCGCGAGCGGTCAACTCGCTCGAAGCTCGCCTGGGCGCTCAATTGCTGGCGCGCACGACGCGCTCGGTCCGGCCCACTGACGCGGGTATGGCTTACGTCGAAGCCTGCCGCAAGCTGCTGGACGGTATCACCGACGCGGAATCGCATATCGCAGCAGACCCCGCGAACCCTGTGGGCACGCTCACGATTTCGGCGCCGGTCCAGTTGGGCCAGCGCTTCATCGCCCCGCTCGTCAACGCCTACACGCTGCGCTATCCCGACGTCAGCGTGAACGCCGTATACCTCGATCGTCCCACGCGCCTGCTCGAGGAAGGCGTGGATATCGCCATACGCATTGGTCATCTCGAAGATTCGTCCACATTCGCGGTGGGCCTGGGATCCGTGCGGCGTCAAACCTTCGCGTCCCCCGCTTATCTCGCCGAGCACGGAGAACCCATGCATCCGAGAGACCTGGCCGCCCACCATTGCGTTTCCTTTACGGGCGTTTCCCAACCGCACGAGTGGATGTTTTACGAGAATAATTCAAAGATCCCCGTACGGCTTCAGCCACGATTGATCGTCAATCTGGCGCCCGCCGCCGTTTCGGCGGCGCAAGACGGCGTGGGCATCACACAGCTGCTGTCCTATCAGGCCGCAGCCGAAGTGTCCTCCGGAAATCTGGTGCCAATCTTGAGGGCATATGAGCCCGAATCCACGCCGGTCAACCTGCTTCATGTCGAACGACGCGGCACGAGTGGAAAGATTCGGTCCTTCGTGGAGTTCGTGACTGAAACGCTGCGAAACAATGCACACCTTCAATGTCCGAGCGGCGTGACAACCGAGGGGGAGTGCATAGAGAGTCAAGGCAATCGCGAATCCGCGCGGGATTCCGGGACACACGCGCAATACCTGGCGCCACTCAATCATTCATCCGATGACTCAGCGGAGATACGAAGTTCGCGATAGGCACTCACGAGTGCGTCGAGGCTGAATGAGCGGTTCAGGCCGCTCGGGTTTGGCAAGACCCATGCGCGCGCACCGCCGAATCGACTGGATTGCAAGCCCCACTCGATATCTCGCTTGCCCGACATTTCCGCAAGCGCCATCTTGCCAAGAAAGGCGACGAATCTGGGCGCGTAGTGTTCAATCTTCAGTTCGAACTGCGCCGCAGCGGCTTGAATCTCCACTCTCGACAATTCGTCCGCGCGCGCCGTCGCGCGCGAGACTGCCGTAGTCAGACCAAAGCCATGCCGCAGCAACTCACGGTCGTTCTCAGGGCGAAACTCTTCCTTCGTAAAGCCAGCGCGATGGAGAACTCGCCAGAACCGATTCCCTCGGCCATCGAAGTGGTGCCCCACAGCTGCCGCGCGCATACCCGGATTGATTCCGCAAAAGAGTACCGACAACCCGGGCTCGATGATATCGGGAAGGCATTGCGCCGAACTGGCGCTCGCAAACGCCAACAGGGAATCGTTGCTACGCACTCGCCTCCCCGCGAAATCGCAAGCGATACTGTTTCGGCGTGACGTTCAGACGCCGCGAGAACGTCGTGCGCATATGCGTGGCGCTATGAAACCCGCATTTGAATGCGACCGTCTTGAGCGGCGCATCCGTGTCCTCCAGGAGTTTCCTCGCCGTGTCGACACGCACCTGCTCGACGAATACGGAGGGCGTGACCTTTGCGTTCTTCGCGAAGATGCGCGACAAGGTACGGCGGCTCACGGCAGCCGCGCTCGCAAGCGCCTCGATCGACAGCGTATCGGTGATATGTTCGCTCACGTAGCGATACACCTTGCTGAGTATCGGGTCTTCGTCCTTGCCAGCGCCAATATAAGGGCTGTACTGAGACTGGCCGCCTTCGCGCTGGATATACACCACGAGCCGCTTCGCAACGCGCACCGCCAGTTCGTGTCCCCAGTCTTCCGTAACCAGCGCCAGACACAAATCGATGCCCGCGGTCACGCCCGCCGACGTGAATAGCCGTCCGTCGCGAACGAAAATCCGGTCGGGCTGCACATTGGCGTGCGGAAATTCATTGGACAAGCGTCCGGCATCCGACCAGTGGGTCGTCACTTCCTTGCCATCGAGAAGTCCCGCATGAGCCAGCACGAATGCGCCGTTGCACACCGAACCAAAGCGGCTCGCGCTGCGCGCCTGGCTTTGCAGCCACGCCACAAACTCATTAGACGGATGGACGTCGGGCAACTGCGGGCCGCCGGCTACGAGGAGCAGGTCCCATTGAACGTCGCGATCGGCATAGCCAAGCGAGACCGCCAATTGCATGCCGTTCGAGCAGGTCACGGTGCCCGCCTCGCGTCCTACGAGCGTCACCTCATAGCGCTGATGCTCTGAGAGAAACGTGTTCGCCTCGGCAAACACGTCGAGTGGGCCTGCAACATCTAGCGCCTGCACACCATCGAATACAACAATGGCGACTTTCATGCCGTGACCTTCACTGGTGGTAGCGATGTTTGCGTCGTAGAACTGGCCAGCGCGAGATCGATGCATGCCAACTCAACGCGCCGTGTCCCAACGAGGAGCGTGGCGCAGCTTAACGCATCGTCGGTATTTGATGCAGCCTGCCCCCGGAAAAAGTATTTTGCTCCGGTGTAACAAATCTTCCGCCAAACCCGGAGCGTCGTGGGTTGTCGGCCAACGGCCAGGCGTGGCCCAAAACGTCCACTAATTGGCAGGTGGCGGCACCACGCGCGCATATCCCCCGCTGCCCCGCTTAACTAGACTGTGTTCATGAATACGGCTGGGCAGCTAACCCGGGCGTACCGGGTAGCAGGCGTTATCGCCGTCGCTCCATGTGTTGCGGTCGACGTTGGACCGCGCAACGACCAAGGGCAGATTGATCATGTTAAAGCAACGTCAAACCTCTTTCCTGTTCGGGGGCAATGCCCCTTACGTTGAAGAACAGTATGAAACTTACCTGGCTGACCCAGATGCGGTCACCACCGAATGGCGCGAGTGGTTCGATGCGCTGCGCGAAACACCCGCTATCGATGGCAGCGATCGCGACGACCAGCCGCACTCGCCTGTTATCTCGAGCTTTGTCGAACTTGCGAAGCGGCCGCCGCGCGCGATCGTTCAGGCCGATACCACGCTCGCCAATGACTCCGGCCTTGGGCTCGCACGCAAGCAGGTCGCGGTACAGTCGCTCATCGCCGCGTACCGCATGATCGGCACGCGTACGGCCGATCTCGATCCGCTGGCATGGACGCCACCACGCGCCTACGCTGAGTTGACCCCGGCTTACTATGGCCTGAACGCCGCGGACATGTCGACGAAATTCAGCACTGCCGACACGTTCCTGTTCGATGACGACGCCACGCTGCAAGACCTCGTGACAGCGCTCGGGCAAACCTACACGGGCACGCTTGGCGCCGAGTTCATGCATCTCACCGACGCGGAGCAACGACGGTGGTGGCAGATGCAGCTCGAATCCACGCGAGCCAGGCCGTCGCTGAAGGCCGCGGAGAAACGCAGACTGCTGGAACGCTTGACTGCGGCAGAAGGCCTCGAAAAGTACCTTCACGCGCGTTATATCGGACAAACGCGCTTCTCGCTCGAAGGCGGAGAGTCGTTGATCGCGCTGCTCGACGAAGTCGTCCACTACAGCGCCTCGAAAAAGGTGCGCTCGGTGGTGATGGGCATGGCGCACCGCGGACGCCTGAACGTTCTGGTGAATATCGTGGGCAAACCGCTGCGCGCGCTGTTCGACGAGTTTGAAGGAAAGGATCCCGAAGGGCTTCCCGCAGGCGACGTCAAATATCACAAGGGCTTCACGAGTTCGGTCGATACGCCCGAGGGGCCGGTTGAAGTGACGCTCGCATTCAATCCGTCGCATCTGGAAATCGTGAACCCGGTTGTGCAAGGCATGGCGCGCGCCAAGGGCGAGGTATTCGGCAGCGCAGACGGCGTCGAGGTCCTGCCGGTGGAGATTCACGGCGACGCGGCAATGTCCGGCCAGGGTGTCGTGATGGAAACCTTGAGCCTGTCCTATACGCGCGGACACGGCACGGGCGGCACCGTTCATATCGTCGTCAACAATCAGATCGGGTTTACGACTTCCGATCCGCGCGACACGCGTTCGTCGTTCTACACCACGGACATCGCGAAGATGATCGAGGCGCCCATCCTGCATGTGAACGGCGACGACCCCGAAGCGGTCGCGATGGCGGTGCGCCTTGCCCTCGACTATCGCACCGCGTTCAAACGGAGCGTGGTCATCGATCTCGTGTGCTTCCGCAGATACGGGCACCAGGAACAGGACACGCCGGGCATCACGCAACCCCTGATGTATCGCGCGATCGCCAGTCATCCCGGCGTGAGGACGCTGTACGCCCAGAAGCTGATTCAACAAGGTGTGGTGACAGCCGAAGAAGCCGAGGGCTATCTCAACGCGCGCCGCGAGCTTCTGAAGCGCGCGAATGAAACCGACGGCTCCGATGCTGCCGCTGAGCACCCGGAAGCCGGCGAGCGTTCCTCACCGGCCGAAACGGCAAACCCTTCTCCTTCGGCCGAGACGCTGCGTGGTCTCGCGCAGCGGATTTCGACCGTTCCTGAAGGCCTTTCGCTTCATCCGCTCGTCAAGAAGATGATCAACTCACGCCAGGACATGGCCTCTGGAAAGCGGCCCCTCGATTGGGGCATGGGCGAGCATCTGGCATTCGCTACGCTGCTCGGTGCTGGCGTCAACGTTCGACTGAGCGGCCAGGATAGCGCGCGCGGCACGTTCAATCATCGTCACGCCGTGCTGCACGATCAAACGCGGATGAATCGTCCCGATGGTGTGTATATTCCGCTCGATCATGTCGGTGAGGCCAGTAACAACGCGCAAGGCCGGTTTAGCGTGACGAATTCCATCCTCTCCGAGGCCGCTGTGCTCGCGTTCGAATATGGCTACACAACAGTGAACCGCGATGCATTGGTGATCTGGGAAGCGCAATTCGGTGACTTCGCCAACGGCGCGCAGGTGGTGATCGACCAGTTCATCGCTGCGGGCGCCGCCAAGTGGGGGCAACGCAGCGGCCTCACGCTGTTCCTTCCTCACGGGCAGGAAGGCGCGGGACCTGAGCACGCATCGGCGAGGCTCGAACGCTATCTGCAACTGAGCGCGCAGGACAATATGCGCGTCGCCCAGCCGACTACGCCCGCGCAGCTGTTCCATTTGCTGCGCAGGCAGGCGCTCGCTGCCGATCGCCGCCCGCTCGTCGTCATGACACCCAAGTCGCTGTTGCGGCACCCTGAAGCCGTCAGCACGTTCGAGGAATTGAGCGAAGGCGAATTCCGCGAAGTGCTGCCGGACACTCAGATCGAAGCGTCGCGGGCGTCCAGCGTCGAGCGCGTGATCGTGGCCACGGGCAAGGTGTACTTCGAGTTGCTCGAGCATCGCCGCGCGAACGCGACCGACACGCCGATCATCCGCGTCGAACAGCTTTATCCGTTTCCCGCAAAGCAGTTGGCCGCCGAACTCGCGCGCTATCCCCACCTCAAGACCGTGGTCTGGTGCCAGGAGGAATCGCGCAACCAGGGCGCATGGAGTTTCGTCGAGCCGCAGTTGCGCGACCTTCTGCCTTCGGGCGCCACGCTCAGCTACGCCGGTCCTGATGCCGGCGCATCGACAGCGCCGGGCTACCATTCGGCGCATGTGGCAAGGCAATCTGCGCTGGTCGGGCAGGCGTTCGCGGGGTAACGGCGCATGCGTGTCGCGATGATGCTCTACGCGGGGTTTCAATTGCTCGAGGTGAGCGGCCCGATGGATGTGTTTCATGAAGCGAATCGCCTGTATGGCAGAGCGTTTTATGAACCGCATCTCGTCGGGACCTCGCCGGGTCCCGTCCTGTGTTCCAACGGCACCGCAGTGGGCACGACGGAATGTCTGTTCGAAACGAGCACGCCGTTCGACGTCGTCGTGGTGCCTGGGTCGCCCGCCATCAGTCCGGCACCCAGGCATCGCGAACTCGTAGCGTGGCTCAGCGACGCCGGGCCCACTACGCGCAGGCTGGCCTGCATTTCCAACGGGGCGTTTCTGCTGGCGCGCGCCGGCCTTGCCGACCGCCGCTGGCTGACTACGCACTGGCGCGATGCTCACCGCCTCGCAGCCGAATATCCGCTGGTGCACGTCATGTCCAATCCTGGCTGCCTGAAGGACGGCAACCTCTATTCATCGGGCGGTGCGAGTGCCGGTATTCATTTGGCGCTCTCTATCGTGCGGGAAGACCTTGGAGAAAGCGCCGTGGGCACGATCGCCAAAACGTTGTTGATGCAGCCGCATTGATGCACTGGGAGAGCGCAGGGACCGCCATGATAGACGCGAATCTGATTCATAAGGCACTCGCCAATCCACTGCGGCGCGACATTCTGGCGTGGCTGAAGGTCCCGGTCGATGCTTTTCCCGAGGGCTACGTCGATCTGGGTCGCGGCGTGCCCGCACACGCCATCCAGGCACGCAGCGGGCTCTCGCAGTCCACCGTATCCGCACACCTTGCCGTCCTCGTCGAAGCGGGACTTCTCGTTTCGACGCGCATCGGACAATGGATGTTTCTTTCACGCAATGAAGAAGTGATACGGACATTTGCCGAACAGATTAGCCTGCATTTATAGGAGAATCTGGCGTGGCGCGAACCTGTGTGCGCGGCAGAGCCATACCTGGAAAACTCGCAATGGACAAGCTGGACATGATGCGGATATTTGTCCGCATAGCGGAAGAAGGGAGCTTTACGGGCGCGGCCTTGCGCCTGAATATTCAGACCGCCAATGCGTCGCGGGCGGTCACGCAACTCGAGTCGCAATTGCGCACGCGTTTGCTGCATCGGAGTACCCGGCGGCTCGCGCTGACCGAGGCGGGCCAGCGTTATCTCGAGCGATGTGAACGGATCCTCGCCTATGTCGATGAAGCCGAGGCCGAAGCGGCCAATGCGCAGGTCAATCCTTCGGGGCGGCTGCGCGTTCATGCTTCGCCGAGCTTCGGCCAGGCCTATGTGGTCCCGGCGCTCGTGCGCTATCGCGAGCGCTATCCCGCGGTGTCGGTGGAATTGACACTGTCGCAGCACACGCCGGACATCATCGAGGCCGGCTACGACGTGATGATTCAATTGAGTACGACGGAGCTACCGGACTCGCGACTCGTGTCGCACCGGCTAGGCGATGTGCATAATGTGTTGTGTGCGGCACCCGCCTATCTCGACGCACACGGCGTGCCGCGCACGGTGCAGGACCTCGAGGCTCACACGTGTCTGCAGTTTGTCACGTCGTTTTTTCCGCGCGATAGGTGGCATCTGAATGGCCCCAGCGGCCGGGAAACGGTGGAGTTCCCGAGGTCGCCCGTCGAAATCAATCTTCCCGATGCGCTCAGTGTCGCCCTTCGCGAAGGCGTGGGCATTGGGGCGCTGCCGATGTCGACGGCTCTCGCCATGCTGGGGAGCGGCGCGCTGGTTCGTGTATTGCCGGAGTATCGTCTGCAGAGACTCACCGCTTATGCGGTGCACGCCTCGCGCAAGTACCTCGACGCCAAGATCAAGACGTTCATGGATTACCTGCGCGAAGCGGTGCCCAAGGCGCTGGCCGCGGATGCGGAAGCGCTGAGCCGGGCCGCTAGCCAAGCCTAGCCCGCGTTACCCTTGTGATCGCGCGCCGCCACGCGTTGCGGCGAGGCTTGTGACGCCGTCGCGGGCGTTGCTATTTCGTTCTGCTTGATGATCTTTTCGATCTCGCCGTCGGCTTTCGCATCGTACTGCGCGAAGACATCGGTGCGGTAGCGCGTATTTTGCGCCGCGCCGAGCTGCGCGCCGGAGTCGTCGCGCGTATCGGCATCCACCGTCATCGAGAGGCCGATGCGCAACGGACGCGCCGCGAGTTCGCGCGGATCGAGCTCGATGCGCACCGGCAGGCGCTGGACGATCTTGATCCAGTTGCCCGTTGCGTTCTGCGCCGGCAACGTCGCGAATGCACTACCCGTACCCGCCGAAAAACCTTCAATCCGGCCGTGATACTTCACGCCCGAACCATAGACATCCGCAGTGAGCGTCACCGGCTGGCCAATGCGCATGTGCTTGAGTTGCACTTCCTTGAAGTTCGCGTCGACCCACACGCCATTGAGCGGCACGATCGCCATGAGCGGCGTGCCGGGTGACACGCGCTCGCCAACCTGCACCTGACGCTGCGCCACATAGCCTGTCACCGGCGCCGGCAAGGTATCGCGCGCATACGCGAGCCACGCAGCGCGCACCTTCGAGGCGGCCGCCAGCACATCCGGATGCTGTTCGACCGACGTGCGATCGGTCAGCGCATGATTGGCCGCACCTTGCTGGCGTGCGGCGTCGAGCGCGGCCTGCGCGGCCTGCACGGCGTCGCGGGCGTGAGCGATATCCTCGGCGGAAACGGCGCCCGAGTCCGCGACGGCCACGCGCCGGCGCAGATCGTCATTGGCGCGCGCAAGGTCCGATTCGCGTTGCGCCACGTTCGCCGCATAGAAGTCGTTGTTGACATAGAGGCCGCTCACACGGCGCACGGTCTGGCCGAGCAACGCTTCGGCATCGGACAGCGCGATTCTTGCGTCCGCCGGATCCAGCGTCACGACAGGGTCGCCCTCCTTCACGATCTGCGTGTCGTCGGCATTGACGGCGACCACCGTGCCCGTGACCTGGGGCGTGAGCTGCACGAGATTGCCGCTCACATAGGCGTCGTCGGTCGATTCGTGAAAGCGGCCTTCCGTGAAGTAGTACGCGCCATACGCCGCGCCCGCGATCATGGTGACGGCGCCGAGCAACGCGATCAGGCGCTTGCGCCGGCCTGGGGGCGTGGGCTGCTTGTCGCCGTGCGCCGGGGCCGCTTGCGCGCCGCCTTTCTCTTTCTTCTCGTCGAGTTGATCCACCGGCTCGCGGTCGGTCGTGATCGTATCGCTCATTTCAGTTCTCCTGACGGGTTTGCAAACATGCCGTTCAACGTGCGGCGGCAATGACGGAATGGGTTTGGGGGGTGACTTGAGCGGCAACGTCCGCGCGGTGGCCGGTATCGGCTGAGGTGTCGACGTAGCCGCCACCCAGATCCGAAGCCAGCGCGATCTGCTGGTCGCGGCGATCCATCTTCAGGTTGGCGATGGCTTCGTCGGCGTTCAGTGCCGTGACATCGGCGTTGAGCACCGTGAGCTGATTGGTCAGTCCGCCCTTGTATTGCGTGATCGCGAGCTGGTCGGCGTCGCGCGCCGCCTGCTGCGCGGTTTGTGCATCGACGAGCTGTGCGTCGCTCGAATGGATCTGCGCGAGCTGCGTGGCCACGCCGCTCAGCGCACCAATGAGCGTCTGGTCGTAGGCGGCCACCGCGTAGTCGAACTCGGCGTAGCGGCCCTTCAACTGCGCGCGCAGCTCGCCACCGTCGAAGATCGGCAGGTGAATCGCGGGGCCCACCGATGCCGTGCGGCTCGCTGCGGTCAGGAATTTGCCGAAACCGAACGCGTCGAGACCGAGTGCCGCGCTCAGGTTGATGTCCGGATAGAACTCGGCCTTCGCCTCCTTCACCTCGTGCGTGATCGCGTCCACACGCCAGCGCGCCGCGACGATATCGGGGCGACGGCTCACGAGGTCGGCGGGCAGGTTGTCCGGCAAGCGCACCTCGTCGCCCACGCCAAGCGTTGGCCGCGTGATCGCGAGTCCCCGGTCGGGGCCTTTGCCCATCAGCGCGGCCAACTGGTAGCGCGTGGTCAGAATGCTGCCGTCGAGCGCGCTCACCCGCGAGCGGCTCGTTGCCAGGTTCGCCTGCGCTGTCTTGCGTTCCACTTGCGTGTCGAGGCCCGTGGCAATGCGGGCCGCCGTGATGCTGTCGATCTGCGCGCGGCGCGTGACTTCGTCCTGCGCGATGTCGCGCAACGCGTAGAGCCGCGCCAGCTCGTTGTAGGTACGCGCGATCGAGGTATCCAGCGTGAGCTTGACCACCTCCTCGTCGGCCTCGCTCGCGGCCGTCTCCGAAACGGCTGCCCGCAGCGCCTCGCGGTTCTTGCCCCACAGATCGAGATCGTAGGAAGCGGTGAGCAGACCCTTGTTTTCGGTCTGCCACGAGCCGGCGTACGGCGGCGGAATCAGCGCCGTGCTGCTGAACTGCTGGCGCGTAAGCGTGTAGCTGGCGTCGACGCGCGGCAGCGTGCCCGCCTTCGCGGTTTCGCTATAGGCTTGCGCCTGCGCCACCCGAGCCTTGGCCTGCTCGACCGTCGGGCTGCCCTGCAGCGCTTCGGCGATCAGCGCCTTCAACTGCGCGTCGCCGAACTGGTCCACCCAATCGGCGGACGGCCAATGGCCCTGCTCTTGCGGCAGACTCTGCGTCGTCTCGTACTGTTGCGGCTGGGCCATCCGCGCGTCGCTGTGGATGCCCGCATAGTTTGCGCACGCCGACAGCGCGGCCATTGCGATTGCCGATACACCCAGCTTCAGCGTACGGGCACCGATGCTTGATTTAGAAGTCTGCTGTTTCATTTTCTGACAAATCAGATTAATGGTCGAAAAAAAGCGCGGCGCCACGGCCGCACTGTTCAGTCGTCTGTGAATTTGCGAAGCAGGCGGTTCAACTCGGCGAACTCCGCCTTCGTGAATTTGCGCAGGCGTGCGTTCAACACATGCGGCGCGACTTCCGGAATCTGCGCCGCCGTTTCCAGCCCCTTTGCCGTGAGGTGCAGATTGACCACACGGCGGTCCTCCGCGTCGCGGGAACGCTCCAGCAGACCCTTGGTTTCCAGCTTGTCCAGCATTCGCGTCATGAGGCCCGTGTCGATGCCGAGCAGCTTCGACAGTTCGAACGGCGTGGTCGCCACACCTTGCTTCAGCGAAAGCAGAATACCCATTTGCTGGCCCGTGATGTCGAGGTCCTTGAGCGCCGCGTCCATTTCCGCGACGACCAGATTGCGCGCCTTGACGATCCTGAAACCGACACTTTCCGTGAGCATGAAATTTCTCGTGGTGTAGTGGTCCATCGCGACATCCTCCGTGTTAAACATCACAATATCTGCATTATCAGATACTGTCAAGAAAACACGCGAGGCGGGTTTGCCCGCTGAACCGGGTTCAACTGCAGTATTCAGTGGCCGCCCGCGCCTGCCGCGCCCGCGCCACCGCCCTTGACCGGCCTCGTCACCCAGATCAGCGGGATGATGACGATGAAGATCACCGCCGATATCCAGAAGATGTCGTTCAACCCCAGCATAGTGGCCTGGGCGTTGAGCGAATTTTCGTAAAAGGCCGTGGCCTTCGGAAGCCCGCCACCCAGCGTTGCCTGCAGGTGCGCAATCGCGCCGGTGAAAGCGGGATTCTCCACGCTCGTTTGCTCGGCGAGCCGCGCGTGATGGAGGATCGTGCGGTCGTTCCAGGCGTTGCTCATGAGCGACGTGCCCACGGCGCCGGCGAAAATGCGCGCGAAGTTGGACAGACCCGCGGCCGCCGGAATCTCGTCGGGCCGCAGACCCGAGAGGATGATGCCGGTGAGCGGCGTAAAGAACAGCGCCGTTGGTATGCCTTGCAGCAGCGTCGGCAAAATCAGCGTCCAGGCATCGACGCCGGTCGTATAGTTCGAGCGCATGAAGAACACGGCAGCGAAGCCAACGAACGCCAGGGTGGCGAGCACCCGCAGGTCGGAGCGCGGCATGACCTTGCCCATCACCGGGGCCAGGATCACGGCAAAAATACCCAGCGGCGCGGTAACGAGCCCCGCATCCACCGCGCGGTAGCCGAGAAAGCCCTGGATCCACTGCGGCAGGATCACGAGGTTTGCAAAGAAGATCGCATACGCGACCGAGATCGCAATCGTGCCACCGAGGAAGTTGCGTTTGGCGAACAGCCGCAAGTTGACGATCGGTCTTTCCTCAGTCAATTCCCAGATGAGGAAGAACACGAAGCTGACCGCGGCGACGACGGTGAGCCCCCAGATCACCGGCGAGCTGAACCAGTCGAGATCCTTGCCCTTGTCGAGCATGATCTGCAACGGCGCCACCCAGGCAATGAGCGAGATCAGCCCGACTTTGTCGATCGGCAGTTTGCGTGCCGGCGTCTCGCGGTCGCGGTAGACCGCCCAGATCACGCCGGCGGCGAAGAGGCCGACGGGCACATTAATGTAGAAGATCCATGACCAGCTGTAGCTGTCGGTGATCCAGCCGCCCAGCGCCGGGCCCGCGATCGGCCCCACGGTTGCTGTCATCGCCCACAGCGCCAGCGCGCTCGAGCTTTTTTCCTTGGGAAACGATGCGAGCAGCAACGCCTGCGACAGCGGCACCAGCGGCCCCGCCACCGCGCCTTGAATGATACGGGCCACCAGCAGCGTCAGCAGGTTCGGGGCCAGACCGCAGGCTGCCGACGAGAGCACGAACAGCAGGATTGCCCACACAAACAGCTTGACCTGGCCTACGCGCTGCGTGAGCCATCCGGTCAACGGAATCGACACCGCATTGGCCGCGGCAAAGAGCGTGATGACCCACGTGCCTTCGTCGATCGACACGCCGAGGTTGCCGGAGAGCGTGGGAATCGCAACGTTTGCGATCGACGAATCCAGCACGTTCATAAAGGTGGCGAGCGCCACGGCGAAGGTGCCGAGTGCGAACTTCACGCCTGTCAGCTGGCCGGCCGCGCCTGAGGTGGTCGATGGATTCATGTTACGTTCTCTCGTCTGGATGCGAATGTCCCGTCAAGCACGGGCCGTTATCTGACATGTCTGATAATTGGGTAAAAAAATGCCGCCTCAGCCATGGAGCAATCTGGAAAGCAGCGTGCTCAAGGCGTCGAAGTCAGACTGCGAGAAGTGCGAAAGCCGCTCGCTCCAGGCGCCCGGCGCAACGTCCGCGTTTCGCGCCGCGACCGAGTGGCCCTCCCGCGTCAACGAAACGTCCACGAGGCGCCGGTCCGTGCCATTGCGCGAGCGCTCGACGAGCCCGCTGGTTTCGAGCTTGTCCAGCACGCGGGTCATGCGGGCTGGGTGGACGCCAAGCCACTTCGCCAGTGCCGCCGGCGTTTTTGCGCTGCCGCAGGCGAGCGTCAACAGAATGCCGCGCTCCTGCAGATTCAGCCCGGCGTCCTTGAGCCCTGCCCTGAGTTCGGTGGCCATGAGGTGATACGCCTGGCCCAGCACGAACACCAGTTTCTGCGTCCGCTCGAAATCTTCATTGACGGGATCGTTCATCGATTGCCCTCCTCGATATCTGATGCGGAATATATCTGACATTGCAGATGTGTGCAAGCGCGTTTCCGAGGGTCGCGCGCGACGAATCCGCGATCGCGATACACCGTGTAAAAAGTGATGTGAGCGGCAAGCGATTATCGACGCCGTTCTTCGCAGCTATATTGTTTCTGCAGAGATTTGCTCCGTACGGATCGCCGCACTCTTTTCTCAGGAGAATCGAAGCATGACTGACAAACCGCTTACGCTGGGCATCGATCATGTCGGGTTGACCGTCCGCGATCTGAACCTCACCCGCGACTTTTTCGTGAATTGTCTGGGCTGGAAACAGGTTGGCGAAAGGCCCAGCTATCCGGCCGCGTTCGTTTCGGACGGGCACGTCATGTTGACCCTCTGGCAAGTGACCGAGCCGGACCGCCTCGTCGAATTCGACCGCAAGACCCACGTGGGCCTGCATCATCTCGCGTTGCGCGTAGGCAGCGAAGAAGCGCTCAACGATATCTTCTCGCGCGTGTCCGCCTGGCCGGGCGTGAATATTGAATTTGCGCCGGAAAACCTCGGGCCGGGGCCGAAACGCCACACCATGGTCTACGAACCGGGCGGCATCAGGCTTGAATTCGACCACGATCCGCGCACGCAGGCCTCCTGAACCCCGCATCCACTCGCCAGCGGCCAGGCCGATGCGCCACGGCCACGGCTGTAACCCGCCTCTCTCCCCATTTCCAGCTTGACCCGCGCGTGAGCACTCGCGCGGTGAGGCCGATTCTATTTAATCAGTTATCCGAAACTATGGAAGCGTCATTCCTATGACCTTGTTCGCGGGATGTCATCGCGCTCAACGTGTTCCCATTTGTTCCTGTGACTCACAACTGTTTGTCCGCGTCCTGTATTCAAAACGGGAGCGTGCGTGCGTAAATTGATCGTCATCGGAGCGGTCAGCCCGATCAGATAGAGAGTCCAACTTACTTCGAGGTTTATATGAGTCAATCCCCCAAAGTCGTCGTGGTCACTGGTGCATCACAAGGCATCGGCTTCGAGACGGCCAAGGCATTCCGCGCACTCGGCTACAACGTGGTCGCGACGTCGCGAAACATCAAACAGACTGACGATAGCAATCTCGTCGCAGTAGCCGGCGACATCGCTGACCCGGCCACGGCTCGCCGCGTGATCGAAACGGCCGTGTCGCGCTTTGGCCGTGTCGATACGCTCATCAACAACGCGGGCATTTTCGTGGCGAAGCCGTTCACGCAATACACGGCGGAAGACTATGCCGCGATCACGGGCATCAACCTCGGCGGCTTCTTCCATATCGCGCAGCTCGCGATTGCTGAGATGGAAAAGCACGAGAGCGGCCACGTCCTCAGCGTCACGACGACGCTCGTCGATCACGCGATCGACGGCGTGCCGTCGGTGCTGGCCTCGCTGACCAAGGGCGGTCTCGCCGCCGCAACGCGCTCACTGGCTATCGAGTATGCAAAGCGCGGCATTCGTGCGAACGCCGTGTCGCCCGGCATCATCAAGTCGCCGATGCACGCGCCCGAATCCCACGGGGCGCTTGGCGCGCTGCACCCGATGGGTCGCATGGGCGAGATGAGCGACATCGTGAACGCCATCCTCTATCTCGACTCGGCTCCCTTCGTGACGGGTGAAATCCTGCACGTAGACGGCGGCCAGATCGCCGGCCACTAAGCCGCGCGACGCACCACCGAGCCAAACAGGAGCGCCGTGCGCCGGCGCTCCTTCCCACGATCTTCAGCGAGGAAAGCGAAATGCCGATCGTCACCATTCAGGTTACACGCGAGGGCACCAAGCCCGGCACAGATTCCGTCACGTCGGACGAAAAGGCCCAGCTCATCAAGGGCGTGAGCCAACTATTGCTCGACGTGTTGAACAAACCGCTGGAGGCGACCTTCGTCGTCATCGAAGAGGTGCCAACGGAAAACTGGGGATGGGGCGGCCTGCCTACCGATGTCTATCGGAGACAGAAGGGACTCATCAAGTAAATGCGCGCGGCCTGCTCGATAGCGGGCTTCGCGCGCAAATGCACCGGACGCATCGTGGCGCTGTCAATTTTCATCTGAGGCCTCGCATGAACACGGATGACGGACTTCGAACACGCTCGAGCAACAGCGGCGCTAGCGCGAGTGAAATGACGGGCGATAAACTCGCTTTGCGCCGGGACCCATGGGAGCAGACGCTCCTGCTACTCGACAGGCTTTGCGCGAGGGAGCCCTGCGGGCAGACCCTGAGTCGCGCCGATCTCGCACCCGGCCCACGCATCGCCGCGCCGCGCGGCAACGACGGAAGGTGCAGAAAAAGCCGCAAAGAGCGCGATGCGACAGGCGACGCGCCCTGCGCTGCTGTCATCACGCTCCTCGAACGCCTTTCCCCCAGAACCATTGCGTTGCGCTGGTGTTCCGCCTCATGCCACTACGGCTATCAAATCTGGGTCTGCGCAAAGGCACGCCGGGCCGGTGTGTGCGCAGTGAGCGGCAAGGCAATCCGCCGCGGCGATATCATCTACCGGCCTTATACCCGCACGCCTGTCCTTCCCGTGAACGTGAACGCCATGATTCATCTTTCTGCTTTGGCCTGATGCAAGCCGTTCGGTAGTCCGATTCGGCCAAGGGCGCAGGCGAAAATTCTCTGCAATCGGAAGCTGTGAAAACGTATTCAAGGAGAGCGTCATGAAGATTCTGATGGTTTTGACTTCGCACGACGAACTGGGCAATACCGGTCGCAAGACCGGTTTCTGGCTCGAGGAACTCGCCGCGCCGTATTACGTGTTCAAGGACGCCGGCGTGCAGATCGTACTCGCGTCGCCCAAGGGCGGGAAACCTCCGCTAGATCCCAAGAGCAACGAGCCGGACTTTCAGACTGACCTGACGCGTCGCTTCGAGGCCGACCCTGCTGCGTTAGCGGATCTAGCCAACACTGCGAAGCTCAAGGATGTCGCCAATGGCGAATACGATGCCGTCTTCTACCCGGGCGGCCACGGTCCGATGTGGGATCTCGCTGAAGACCGCGATTCCATTGGCCTGATCGAGCGCACGATCGCAGCCGGGAAGCCCGTTGATCTCGTATGCCACGCGCCCGGGGTTCTGAGGCACGTCAAAGGTCCTGACGGCAAGCCGCTCGTCAATGGCAAGTCGGTCACGGGCTTTACGAATAGCGAAGAGGAAGCGGTTGGCCTGACCAAAGTGGTGCCGTTCCTCGTTGAAGACGAGCTCAAGGCGAAGGGCGCAAACTATTCGAAGGGTCCCGACTGGCAACCGTATGTGCTCGAAGACGGGCTGCTGCTCACCGGGCAGAATCCCGCGTCGTCGGGGCCGGCTGCCAAAGCGTTACTGGAGAAGTTGGGCAAGCTTCACTGAGCCCAGCCCTCACGCCGGCATCTTGCCGAACGCAATGCGCCCCGCGGGCAGAAAAGTGAGCGAGATGACGGCGCCTCCCTTGACCTCCGGGAAATGGCGGCTGCCCGGCGCGGGCGCCGTCCAACCGCCATCACACCAGCCGTTTGGCCCCGCGAGCGCCGCGCCAGCACTCACCGGCACCACGAGATTGATCTCGCCGTAAGGGTGAAAATGGAAGTCGGCGCGAAAGCTGCCTTCCGGGTTGTGCTGGGCGTTATCCGTGCTGTCCAGCAGCACCGCTGTGGCGCTGAAGAAGAACGTCTCGGCGCTCGGCGCGACGACAAGTGATCGACGGTAACGCGGGCCGGCGACCTCGATGTCGGCCGCCCAGCCCTCCTTGACGCCCAGCGTAATCAGTCGCGCCAGTTCCTGGTACAACTCACTTTCAAGACCGTATTTCTCATTCAGCCATTGCTCGGTCTCAATGCCCGCGGTCATGTCCTTGACCTCTTGCAGAAAGGGGATGAGACGGGCGATTAGCTCGTCTTTACTATTGGCGTATTGGGTCTGCGGCATCGTTGACATGGCACTTGTGAGCGTCGAGAACGGAATGCTCGACGGGAGTGAGGCAGGAGCACGCGGCACTGACCGCGTGCAAGCATTCTTCCTCAGGCCGTCCGCTCGATCCATCGTCAATTGGCCAGATTTCCTATCGCATCGTCCATATCTTTCATGGCAGCAGGTCAACGTCGTCGTTGGAGCGTTGCAAAACCGGGTCGCGAAATGCCCGGTACACCACGAATGCCATCCACAGCGCCAGCACGCCGAAGCTCCACCACCGCAGAAATATGCCCCAGCCCCAAATGAGCGTGCCAAACGCGGAAAGCGTCAGTCCGCGCCTCGCTGCGAGGACCTCGCTCAACGCATGATGGGGCTTGAATCCGGCGTCCCCGTTTGCGCGGGCGACCACCAGATCCGTCACGGTGTGCTCGAGATAGCGGCGCGACGCCAGCAAAAGGCCCGTGATCGTGATGACTGAACCAGACCGCTCAAACAGGTCCCACCGTGCCGTAGCGTGCGCCAGGTAGGCGCATATGAGCGCCGGAGAAACCGCTAGCGCGATCATGGCGATACTGCGAAAAATATAGCCCCACGGCGTCCGCAAGGCTCGCTCGCACAGGCAGTCCACAGCGCAGCGATAGGGCTCTTTAGTCACGATATGCTCTCTCCAGCCGGTTCGCGGGTCTCGTTCGCCAGCGCGCCATCGGCGGCTTTTCGTTCTTCCGCGAGGGGCAAGATGAGCGCATCGCGATCGCACTGCGGCACGGAGCCCGGCAAGCGATGCACATCATGCGTGACGAAACCCTGCTCGCGGCTCGGCACGTCGAACCACTCGCGATGGGAAAACGAATCGCGAATATCTTCGAGACCGCTTTCCCAATGCTCCCGCATTGTGTCGCTGCTGAATTCGTAGTCCTTATAGTGACCCTCATAGGGCTTGTTCTTGTAGATGAGGTGAACCACGTTGATCGCGCTGCCGTCTGCCGCCTCTTCAGCAAGTCGAAACAGCGGATCGCTCCTGCGCAGCTCGACGGGAATGTGCGCGAGCAACTCCTTGATAAACCGGGCGTGCTTCTGACGATCCGCCAGCATGCTGGTCACCGCGCGCGTGCGGCTCGAATACTGAATGTCCTTGGCGCGCGCTGAGATGTCGAAGAAGTCTCCGGGCGCATTGCCACTCGCGCTCCAGAGATCGACCTGAAACACCAGCGCGTTCTTGTGGTCCGCATCGCGCAGCACTTCGGTCAATGGCGTGTTCGACACGAGGCCGCCGTCCCAGTAATACTCGCCGTCGATCTCGACCGCCGGAAACCCTGGCGGCAGTGCCCCCGAAGCCATGAAATGCTCGGGCTTCAGACGCATTTTCGTGTTGTCGAAGTACACCAGGTTACCAGTGCGCACGTTCACCGCGCCGACCGATACACGGGTGTCGCCGTCGTTGATCCGGTCGAAATCGGCAAACTCCAGCAGCGTTTGCCTCAACGCGGCCGTGTCGTAGTAGCTGACCACGTTGGGGTTTTGTTTGCCGAAACCCGCCATCGGCAACGGCACGCGCGGCGAGAAAAACCCCGGCTGGCCCTCGGTCAAGGCACGCCCGGCCGCCCATACACTGGCCCACTTGCGCGAGAGATCGTGCATACCGAACATGGGCGGCATCCATGCACCCAGACCACCGACCCAGTCGCGCGGATGGCAAATGCGGTTCCAGAAACCGCGTAGGGCTGCCACGCGATTTTCCGGTGCATTGCCGGCGATGATGGCGGTGTTGAGTGCGCCGATCGAAATGCCGGAGATCGTGCGCGGGTGCACACCGATCTCGGCCAGGCCTTCGTACACGCCGGCCTGGTACGACCCGAGCGCACCACCGCCCTGAAGCACCAGAGCGACTTCGTCGTAGTGCGGCAGCACGAACGCATCCGGCTGCCGATTGGTTTGACTTGTGCGGCTACGCATCACGGCTCCCCGGTGCAGGGTCCGCGGCAGGGTCCGCGGCGAGATAGTCGAAAGCAACCTCGCCGATATCCAGCGTGAGATTGGCAATCAAGTGCCGCGCGCTTACTACCCGCTTCACCGGCAAATCGGCCACGGGCGCCAACGCGTGCGGATGAAATTCAAGTGCCGCCGGGCCTGTCCAAGCCCCTAGCACGCTCACGTCGCGCAAATAGAAACGCACGAGTTCGCATACGCGCGCCGAACCGTCGACGTGCGGGATCACCTTCAGCAAATAATTCGGCGTCTCTGCAAGCTTCTTGCGTTCGGCCTCGATATCGAGCGGCACATGCTTGTAGCCCATCGTGCCGGTTGCGATCCGTTGGGTGCCGTAATCGAGTGTGCCGAGCAACGTGTCGTTGCCATCGATGCTCAAGGTCGGTCTCGCCAGCTTCTTCGGAAAGCCCCAGAGTTCCCGGCCACCGGCAATCGGGCCTTCGTCGTCGAGGTACATCGAGTGCGTATAGTTGCCGAGGCGCCCTTCCTGGTCGCGCACCGTGATGACCTGACCGGTTTCGGTGTAGTTGCCGAAGCCCGACGAATCCGGCATACGAATAAATTCGTAGTGCACAAGATTGTTTTCCGCACGCAATGGCTCCGGCACGGTGGCTCGCAGCGCATCGAAATCAGTCTCGTAGGTGATGATGAAATATTCCCGGTTGATAAAGCGGTACGGCGGCCGGGGATAGGCAGGATTGTGGACAGGCATCGCAAAGGCGTTTTCGCGAATCGAAGCCAGATTCAGGCGGCTCATGACGTTCTCTCCTTGAGATCGAGTTGCACTGCAGCAGATGCTACTCACTCGCGACTGACGAGAGAATCCGTCGATATCAGGAATCTATCTCCCAGTTACCGGGAAGATCCTGGGGCGCACATGGCGCTCAAACCTTGCTTCGTGCGGCCGAGCGATACCGGCCGGGACTCTGACCAAACATCTTTTTAAAAGCCGAGCTGAACGTGGTTTCAGACGTGTAGCCGACGGCGGCGGCGATACGCGAGAGACTGTCATTGCCTGTCTTCAGGGCATCTCTCGCCATCGTCATGCGCCAGCGGATCAGATATTCCAGCGGAGGCAGGCCCACGCGTTCCTTGAAGCGCTCGATGAACGCCGTGCGCGACATGCCGACCTTCGAAGCCAACTCGTCTACCTTCCAGCGCCGCGCGATTTCCTCGTGCACCATCTTTAGCGCGGCGCCAATCCTTGGGTCCGAGAGCGCGCCTAGCCAGCCGGCCGACTGAGGGCTCGCGGCAAGATGAGCGCGCAGGACATTCACGAGCACAATATTCGCAATGCCGCCCGCCATGGCTCCCGCGCCTGGCCGAAATACCGCTGTCTCCGCCTTGATCAGTTCAAGGGCCGCGCTCAACGAACTGACGCCCGGGGAATTCGCGCGAATGTGAACAAGGGGTGGCAGGAAATTGAGCAGCAAGCCGCTCATGTCGTCGTCGAATTCGAACAGTCCTCCGACGCTAATCGTGCGCATGGCGCCAGATCCATAGCGAACAACGCCATCCGCCTCCAGGTGACTGGCAAACACCTGCTCTCCGTCTTGCAGCGCCACGCCCGGATCGCTCGCGAAACAGTAAGGCGAGCCGTCGGTGAGGAGACAGAAGTCTCCCTCCTCCATTTTCACGGGCGTGGTCGCGCCTTCAATCCATACCCATCGCGCGCCCTTGACCACGCCACCGAATTTGACATGACGATAGGCGGCAAATCGCAGCGCCCAAGGACCCGCCGCCTCAAAGCGCGCCGAAAGCACGCTTTTGACCTTCAGCAGGGAAAGCACATCGGAAAGCGGGTCCATTGCGGCGTGATACTCAGGTTCCGCACGCCGTAATCGCGCTGTAAACGAGCGTGCGCAACTGCCGGCGAATCGGATACGCGGTCGAGGGCAGCAGTTGGGTGAGAAACAGCACGATCATGTCCTCGCGCGGATCGGCCCAGAAGAAGGTGCTAGCCGCGCCACCCCAGAAGAAGTCGCCCGCGCTGCCCGGAATCAGCGTGGATGCAGGCGCAATCGTCGTGGCGAAGCCGAGCCCGAAACCCACGCCTTCGTAGGCCGCTTCGGTGAACATCGAGCGCGAGAGGCGCGGCAGGTCGACGCCGCCCGGCAGATGGTTGGCCGTCATCAGTTCGACGGTCTTCGGCCCGAGCAAGCGCACGCCGTCCAGTTCACCGCCGCGCAGCAGCATGCGCGAGAACCGCATGTAGTCCGCCGCCGTGGAAACCAGGCCGCCGCCGCCCGAAACAAACGAGGGCGGCTCGCGATAAGGACTCGTCTGGGGATCGTCCTGCAGCGTCGGTCCTTTTTCGGAGACGAGCTTCGAGCCGAGCGCGCCGATCGCATAGCAGGCGCAGAAGCGGGACACCTTCTCTTGCGGCACGTAAAAGGCCGTGTCGACCATACCGAGCGGGTCGAAGATGCGCGCTTTCAGAAAGTCCTCGAAGGCCATGCCGCTGACCTTGCCGACGAGATAGCCGAGCACGTCCGTGGACACCGAATAGTTCCACGCTTCGCCCGGCGAAAATTCCAGCGGCAGCGTGGCCAGCTTCTCGATCATTTCGTCGAGCGTGCCCGCGGTCGTAAGCTCACCCACCTTCAGCTTGCGATACGCCGCATCGACATTGGTGTTTGACTGAAAGCCGTAGGTCAGCCCTGAGGTATGCCGCAACAGGTCGACCACGCGCATCGGGCGTGCGCTCGCGCGCGTCTGGAAACTCTCCATGAAACCGCCCGCGTACACGCCCAGCTTTTCCCATGACGGGATGTACTTGCTGACCGGGTCGTCGAGCGCGATCTTGCATTCCTCGACCAGCATCATGATCGCCACCGACGTAATGGGCTTGGTCATCGAGTAGATGCGGAAGATCGAGTCCTCGGCCATTCGCGTCTGCCGCTCGCGGTCGGCGAAGCCCAGCACCGAGTTCAGCGCGAGTTCGCCACGCCGCCACACCTGGGTGACGGTGCCGGCGAGCGTGCCGGTGCCGACATAGTTCTCGTCGAGAAAACGTTCGATCCGCGCGAGCCGTTCATACGACATACCCTGCTTTTCCAGACCTTCCCTACCCATGACGCCTCCTTTACCGGGTTGACCGAGCCAATTCGGAATTGATGGATTACACGCGATGCGCGCCACAGTATCGGTCATTCCGCGCGAAATTGCGCCGCGTTGCATTGCGTTGTCCAGTGCAACGCCATAACGTTGACGCTCACCGCACATGCCACTCGCATCGACACCGGAGGCGGTTGAATTTCGTTTTTTTAGCGCCTCGACACGCAATATGTGTGGGGTACACTACGCGGCTACAAAATACAGAATGACATCGGGGGTGGCAGCCATGGGCGAGACGGAAACACATTCCTGGCCCGGGAAGGCGTTGTTTCGCGCATTTCCGAAGGACCCTGAAAAAGAGCAGGCCGTACTGCGCATGACGCTCGGTTCCGTCGTGCTTCTTGCCTACCTCGTTGCCTGCTCGATCTATCGCGCGACGCATGTCTACGCAACGCTTCTTGCGGTCACCGCTTATGTGGCGTTCGGCGTGCTCACTTATGTGGCGGTAACCGTCGCGCCAGCGCGCTCGCTCGTGCGCCTCGCGCTCTCCACGTTCGCCGATCAGGCAATCGTCACCGCCGCGCTGGCCGTGGGCGGCACGGCCGCGCTGCCGCTTCTGTGGGTAGCCTTCTGGTTTCTGGTCGGCGCGGGCTGCCGCCATGGCCAGCGCATGCTAGGTCTTTCGTGTGTCGTGGCGCTCGTCGGCATCATGGGCCTGATGCACTGGCAGCCGTGGTGGCGCGCCAACATCACGGCCGCGCTCGGCATCGCGTTCAGCATCGTGGCGACTTCCGTCTATCTGGCGGTGCTCGTCTGCCGCCTGGAACGCCAGGCGTCGACCGATCCGCTCACTGGGCTCTACAACCGCGTGCGGCTCGAGCAGGCCATTGGGCGCACGCTCTTTACGCGCGCCGGCGAAGTCGATCGCACCGCCATGCTGCTCGTCGATCTCGACGGCTTCAAGGAAGTGAACGACTCCTTCGGGCACGCGGTGGGCGACGAACTGCTGCGCAGCTTCGCCGCGGCGCTCGTGCGCCGCATGCGGCGCGGCGACACGCTCGCACGCCTGGGCGGCGACGAATTCGTCGTGCTGGCCCGTCACGTCTACGACAAGAACGACGCGCTCACGATCGCCAACAGCATCCACGCGATTCTCGCCAACATGCGCACCGTGGGCGGCTATCCGGTAACCGTATCGTGCAGCATTGGTGTGTGCCTGCTCACGGAAGGCACCGGCAGCCGCTCGCTCGACGCGCGAACCCTGATGCGCGCCGTAGACAGCGCCATGTACCGGGCCAAGTCGCGCGGCATGGGGAAGACAGAGTTCGTCGATACGGTCGGCGTGACGCCCAGTATGGTCTGACCCCGATCACTCCCGCCACGTTCGGTAATCGCCGGCCTGCGCGACGCCCATGTCCGGATTGTTCTCCCGGCGGAAACAGTGAATTCGTTTCTTAGGTATTTACCCTAGTCCCTGACCCTCCTAAACTGACTTCATTGCTGCAAACAACCCTGTAGGCAGCTAAAGAAGAAAGTAAATCTGGAGGTTATGTCATGAAATCGCTCGTCCAAGCCGTTGTTATCGCTGCCGCCCTCGCCGCTCCCGTCGCCGTGTTCGCCCAGTCGAACCAGCCCGTGACGCGCGCGCAAGTCCGTGCAGACATGGTCCAGGTCGAAAAGGCCGGCTTCAATCCGGCGCGTTCGAACCCCAATGAATATCCGGCGAACGTTCAAGCTGCTGAAGCTCGTGTCGCTGCGCAGAACAGCGCAGTGGGCGGCGTGAACAACGGTTCGTCGCAAGCAGGTCAAGCCGCGCAGTAAGCTGTCAGGCTGAATAAGCCGCGCTTTGTCGTTGTTGCCTGGCTGTTGTGTAGCTGTTGCCCTCTAGCCCGCCATTGCAGTGTGTTGCGATGGCGGGCTAGTTGTATTTCTGGCGTTCGCGATCCTGGCTTTACGCCTGGATGCGCAAAACCACTTCTCCCTCGCCTGCCGGCAACTGCACCACCACGCCTGATTCTCCGGCGTGCGCCCTCAATCCTCCAGCTCCTCCAGCGTCACGCAGCTCGGGCCATTGCCGCAGTGTCAGCGGCAACGATCCCTTCACGCCGTCGTATCGCACATTCAGCGTATCGCCGCGCCGGGTCACGCTGACGTGCGTCACGCACGCGCCGCGCTCGCGCCATCGGCCAGCTCGAACAGATGTAGCTCGCTGCGCGATGCGTAGTCGTAATCGGGACGCTGGTCCTCGGTCCCGATCGCGAGCAGCGTATTCGGCCGCACGTAGATCGTGTCGAGCCGCCCCCGGCGCAGGCTCGCGGCCGACTTGCCAGGCGCGTAGCCATGCTCGAGCGCGGCGGCGCGCACGCGCTCGCGCGTTTCGGCGCCCACCCCATCGCTGTCGTTCAAGGCGCGCGACACGGTGGAAACGGACAGCTTCAGTACTTTGGCGAGTTCCCGAATACCCATGCGCTGGTTTAATGATGATTGGAATCAGTCCGCGCTCGCGGAGCCGGCACGGTGCGAAACACCATAACCATAAGTGACCGAAGGGCCGAAGAAGCCAGGGAAACAAAAAAACCAGCGGACGATTTTCTCATCCGCTGGCTTTTTATCGTGGCGACCCGCGCTGTTTTGACGGGGCAAGCGCTCAACGCCTCAAAGCGGCACATCCTCGATCAAGCGCGCTTTCAACGCACGGATGCGCTGATCGACGAAATAGCCGCCGCCTTCCGTGTAGCGAAGGTAAAGGCGTCCGCACAGCGTGCATTTCCAGACACCACAACGGTTATAGGGAAAGTGCCGGGGCGCGATCGGCGCATTCTCCGACCAGTAGCCTGCTCCCCCCGGCAGATGTTCGGCAAAGGTCGCCTCGGCTTCGTCCGCGCATACGAGCGTGCCGATCTGTTCCAGTTGCCGCTCGTCGAGCGAAAGCGGTTGCGATTGCCAGCCATCGAGTGGCGTTTTCGTGCAGGTGCACGGCGGCGGCTCGGTTCGCTCCGCAAGTACGGCGAGTGCGCGCAGCGCGGCAGCGTCAAGGTATCGGGTCATGGAGCAAGAATGGGTCTGCGGTTGAGCCAGGGAGCGTAACGGCTCCAGCGCGCATCTTAACGCCTGGCGCCGCGTGAGATCATCAAGCCCCGCCTCTCATGCGTTCGATATGCGGCACCACCCATGCGCGGTCGAAGCGGCCTTCGGCTATCGCCTGCAATGCGGCGGCCTCCTTTTCGCCTTGCTTGCGCGCGCCCGCAATGACGGTTTCCACATCTTCGGGTGCAATGGCGAGCAAGCCGTCCTCGTCGCCGACGATGATGTCGCCGGGATTGACGACCATCCTGCCGATGGTCACGGGCACATTGATTTCGCCAGGCCCGTTCTTGTAGGGTCCGCGATGCGTCACGCCGCGCGCATAAACGGGAAAGTCGCGCTCGCGAATCGCGCCAACGTCGCGAATCGCGCCGTCGATCACGAGTCCCCGCACGCCGAGGCTCTCCGCGTAGCTCGACATGATGTCGCCCATCAACGCCTGGCTCACTTCACCTGCGCCATCGATCACGAGCACGTCTCCGGGCCGGCAGAAGTCGAAGGCGCGATGAATGGCAAGATTGTCGCCGGGGCGCGTGCGCACCGTCACGGCCGTGCCCGCCATCGGCTTCGCCTTGTGGAACGGCTGCAGGCCGAGAATACCGCTCGAGCGGGCCATGTTGTCGCTCAGGAGCGACACGGCCAGTTCGCGCAACGCGGCGAGCGTCGCTTCGCTGGCCTGCGAAGCGGATGCGTTTTCGCGCCAGCCGATCGGGTTTGAACTCTGATTCATTTCGTCATCCCTTCCAGTGCGGTTTGTCGTTCGATCTGCGCGGAAAGGCGGTTGTACACCGCACGCGCGTTGCCTTCGTAAATGCGTTGCCGATCGGCGTCGCTGAGCCATTCGTTCGCGTCGATGTAGCGGCGCGTGTCGTCGTAGTAGTGCCCGGTTTCCGGGTCGATGCCCTGCACCGCGCCGATCGTCTCCGAGGCGAACAGGATGTTCTCGACCGGAATCACCTTGGCGAGCAGGTCGGAACCCGGCTGGTGGTACACGCAGGTATCGAAGAACACATTCTTGAGGAGATAGTCCTTCAGAAGCGGCCGTTTCATGTCCTGCGCCAGGCCGCGATAACGCCCCCAGTGATAGGGCACCGCGCCGCCGCCATGCGGAATGATGAAGCGCAACGTCGGGAAGTCGGCGAAGAGGTCGCCCTGCAGCAACTGCATGAACACCGAGGTGTCGCCGTTGAGGTAGTGCGCGCCCGTCGCATGAAAGTTAGGATTGCACGACGATGAAACGTGAATCATCGCGGGCACGTCGAGCTCCACCATGGCCTCGTAAAGCGGATACCACGAGCGGTCCGTGACCGGCGGCCCCGACCAGTGCCCGCCCGAGGGATCGGGATTCAGGTTGCAGCCAACGAATCCCAACTCCTCCACGCAGCGTTGCAACTCGGGAATGCAGTTTTCCGGCGACACGCCCGGCGCCTGCGGCAACTGGCAAACGCCCACGAAATACTGCGGAAAAAGCGAGCACACGCGATGCACCAGGTCATTGCATGCGCCGGACCAAAGCGCATTCGCCGCTTCGCCCGCCTGGTGGTGCCCCATGCCGGCGGCGCGCGGGGAGAAAATCGTCAGGTCCGTGCCGCGCTCGCGCTGAATGCTGCGTTGGCCGCTTTCGATACTCTCGCGAATCTCGTCGTCGGTAATCGTTGGGCGCGGTGGCACCGGCGTGCCGTCCTTGAGCGCGGCAATCTGTTTAGCGCGCCAGGCTTCGTGCTGGGGCGGCGAGGTCGTGTAGTGGCCGTGGCAATCAATGATCATGTAACAATTCCATCAGGTGTACGGACGATAACAATCAGCTTTCCGTCGCTTCATTGCGGCCAACGAGCGCCGGGGTCGAGGCGCCGTTCCCGGCGGGCTTCACGCGCATCACGATGGCAATGAGCGTGGCGACCACGAGGAAAGCGGCGATGGTAAGCAGCGCGAACTTGAAACTGCCGGTGGCGTGGCGCACGAGACCAATGCTCCACGGCCCTACTACGCCGCCGAACTGCGCGATCGTATTGATGAGCGCAATCGTTGCCGCGCCCGCAGCGCCGGTTCTGAACGAAGCGGCCAGACTCCAGAACAGCGGGTTGCCCGCGTAGATGAAGAGGCCCGTCACGCAAAGCAGCGCATACGCCAGCAGCGGATTCGGCGCATACGCGCTGCCCGCAATCGCGAGTGCGCTCATGCCGTAGACGAACGCGAGGTGATATTTGCGGTCGCCGGTGCGATCCGAGCTGCGGCTCACGAGGTACGTGCCCAGCACGCCCAAGAGCGGCGGCGCGGCGGAGAGGAAGCCCACTTCGATGTTGTTGAGATGTCCCAGGCTCTTCACGATCTGCGGCAGCCACAGGAAGAGCCCGTAAATGCCGACCAGCGCGCAGCCGAACAGACACGCGAGGCTCCAGACGCGAATATCGCTAGCCACCTTCAGCAGCGAAAAATGCCGATGGCCGCCAAGCGCCTCGCGTTCCGTGGCGAGCGTGGACTCGAGCCATTGCTTCTCTTCCACGGAAAGCCAGTCGGCGTCGGCGGGACGCTCGGTCATGATGCGCAGCGTAATGAGGCCGAGCAGCATGGCGGGCACGCCTTCGAGAATGAACATCCACTGCCAGCCGTGCATGCCGAGCACACCGTTCGCGTAGGTCATTAGCGTGGTCGAGAGCGGACCGCCGAGCACGGCCGAGAACGACCCCGCGATGATGTACCCGCCCACGGCGCGGGCGCGGTAGCGCTCCGGAAACCAGTAGGTCAGATAGACCGCAATGCCCGGCAGAAAGCCCGCTTCCATCACGCCCAGCAAAAAGCGCAGCACGTAGAAGCTCGAGGCGTTGAACACGAAGGCCGTTGCGGCCGCAACGGCGCCCCACGTGAGCAGAATGCGCGCGATCCAGCGGCGCGCGCCCACGCGGTGCAACAACAGATTGCTGGGCACTTCCAGCAGCATGTAGCCGACAAAGAAAATGCTGCCCGCGAAGCCGAACACGGCTGGGTCGAAGCCCATGTCCGAATTCATGTCGAGCGCGGCGAAACCGATATTGATACGGTCCAGATAATTGAAAAACATCATGCAGAAAAGCAGCGGCACAAGCCGCTTGTAAACCTTTCGCATGGTTGCTGCTTCGTCGAAGTGACTCATGCTGTCTCCGCCTCATGGCGACGGGCGGTGCCGTCGCTGCATCGTTATCGGCCCGCAGCGATGACCGCCGCCGGCGGCACCCCACGAGACGGGACGCCTGAGTTTCGATAATAAGAAGCGGGGAGCGTCGAGTCCAAGACGCGATACTTATGCTTCTATAAGCGTGCGCTTATAGTGTGCTGGCAAGCGGCGGCGGCAGGCACTCGAGAAACGCGCGCAGATGCGGCGAGGCATCGTCGCTGCGGAATGTCGCCGCCAACACGGTGCGCTGCGCGGCGCCGGGGCCGTCGAGGTGGCGCGCGACGACGTCGGCGCGGCCATGCCGCGCCACCGATTCGCCCACCACCGTCACACCAAGCCCCGCCGCCACGAGTGCAATGGCAGTCTGGATCTCGTAAGCCTGGTGCGCGACGAATGGCGTCACGCCCGCGTCGCGGTAGAGCGCCTGCACCGTGCGCTTGAACTGCGCATTTTGATGCTTCGGATAGAGGATCAACGGCGTATCGGCGAGCTCGTCGATGCGCACCTTCTTTCGTTTGGCGAGCGGATGATCGGACGCCATCAACACCACGAGCCGCTCGCGCAACAGCGGCAAGGTCGTGTAACCGGGCTCCGCAAGCGGCTGCCGCCCAATGCCGATATGGATGCGCATGTCGCGCAACGCGTCGGTCTGCTCGTCGGTCAGCATTTCGAACAGCTTGAGTTCGACCTGCGGATACGCCTGATGAAACGCCTTGAGCGCGGGCGGCAGGACGCTGTACATCGACGAGCGCGTGAAGCCGATACTGAGCCAGCCGCGCCGGCCAACGCCGATCTCCAGCGCGCCCTGCGTCACCTCGGCGAGCGAACCGAGAATCTGCCGCGCTTCGGTGGCCAGATACTGGCCCGCTTCCGTCAGGCGCAACGGGCGGCGCGTGCGATCGATCAGTTGCGTGCCCACGCGGTCCTCCAGAGCGCGTATCTGCTGGCTCAGCGCCGGCTGCGCGATGTGCAGACGTTCCGCGGCGCGGCTGAAGTTCAGTTCTTCGGCGAGTGTCACGAAACACTGCAGGCCCCGAAGCTCATTCATCCCATCATCTCCGTATCGATTTGCCCTGCATCGTAATACAGCGAGCTTGGGCCAACTTCGCGGAATGCGCTCAAGGCCTGGTGCAACCGCCGCTCATGTCACGGCTGCTTTTTTGGCGGCAAAGGCTGATCGAGGCCCGGCTCGACCGGCGTGGGCACCGCGTCGCCTAGTGGCCTGGAAATATCGTTGTTCGGCGCTCGATCTGACTCTCCCGGGCTCTCGCCCGCCTCCTCCGTTGGCAAATCGTGCGTCTTCGGCGGCAACGGCTGATCGAGACCCGGCTCGGCAGGTGCGGGCACAGCGTCCCCAAACGGCTTGGGCAGATCGGTGCCGCGCGGATCCGGTGCATCTTCGGGCTGTTCGGACTTGTCGGACTGGTTGTTCATCGTTTCGACCTCCCTTTGCGATGGATATCGCATGGTCCAACCAGGTCACGCAGGGAACGTGCCTGCAAACGGAGTGAGCCAACTTCAGTAGAATGAGGGACACTCCGCGCCGAATCTGGCCGCGGACGATGAATCACGTCCTGGAACACGCCTGATGCTGCACGCTCTCGATCGCCGCACCGCCGTCGCATTCCTTGTGGCCGCAACGTTCTTCATGGAGAACCTCGACGCCACGGTCATCACCACTTCGCTGCCCATCATCGCGCGCGACTTTCACACCGCGCCCGCGTATCTCTCGATCGGCGTCTCCGCCTATCTCGTCGCGCTGACGATGTTCATTCCCGTGAGCGGCTGGTTCGCCGAGCGCTTTGGCGCGCGCCGCGTGTTCGCCACGGCCATCACGGTGTTCAGCGTGGCCTCGCTGCTCTGCGCGATGAGCACCGGCCTCTTTGCGTTCACCGCCGCGCGCGTGCTGCAGGGGCTAGGCGGCGCGATGATGGTGCCGGTGGGCCGGCTCGTCGTGCTGCGCGACACGCCGAAGCACGAGATCGTGCGCGCCATTGCGATCCTCACCTGGCCCGCGCTGGTCGCGCCTATTCTCGGGCCGCCGCTCGGCGGCTGGATCAGCACGCACTGGAGCTGGCACTGGATCTTCCTGCTCAACCTGCCGCTCGGCGTGGCCGCGCTCGTCGCCGCACTGATGCTCCTGCGCGACGAGCACACGCAACCCAGGCGCTTCGACACCTTCGGGTTCGTGCTGAGCGGCCTGGGCTTCGCGTGCGTCATGAGCGGCATCGAGATGGCGAGCCGCTCGGACGTCACCGCTTTCGTGTCGATCGGTACGTGTGTGGCGGGCGTTGCGCTATTGGCGGCTGCCGTCGTGCATTTGCGCCGCGTGCCGCATCCGCTGTTCGACCTCGCGCCCGTGAAGATCAACACGTTTCGCGTGACCGTGTTCGGCGGCTCGCTCTTTCGCACGGCCATCGGCACCGCGCCGTTTCTGTTGCCGCTGATGTTCCAGGTGGCGTTCGGGTGGAGCGCCGTGGCTTCGGGCGCGCTGCTGCTGTGGCTGTTCGCCGGCAATTTGTGCATGAAGCCGGGCACCACGTGGATCATGAACCGCTTCGGCTTTCGCACTGTGCTGATTGCCAACGGCACACTGGTCGCGCTCGGCTTCGCGGGCTTCACGCTGCTCGGGGCCGACACGCCGCGCGTGATCGTGGCGGCGCTGCTGTTCTTCAGCGGCCTCGTGCGCTCGATGCAGTTCACCGCGCTGAACACCATCGGTTTCGCCGACGTGCCTCAGGCGCAAATGCGCGATGCGACGACACTGTTCTCCGTGCTGCAGCAGATGAACGCCGGCATGGGGATCGCCGTAGGCGCGCTGGCGCTGTCGGTTGCCGAGGCGCTGCGCGGCACGCACGCCGGCACGGCTGCCGCCGCCGACTTCCACCTGGCGTTCTGGTTCATCACTGCGCTCGCGGCGTTAGGCGTGGCGGACAGTGTGCTGCTGCCGCGCAGCGCGGGCGCGCATATTCTCGCGCGACGCTAGCGAGACTCCGACCCCTGACTACGCTCCTCGTCCAAACCGATGCTTACCGTTGCGCTTCTTGTCTTTCCAGGCGTCCAGGCCCTCGACGTGTTCGGGCCCACCGACGTTTTCTCGGAGGCCAATCGGCTGCTCGCACCCGAGGCGCAATACCAGCTAGAGCTGATCGCAACGGAGCGCGACACCGTACGCTGCTCGAGCGGCGTGCGCATCGGCGCGGACCGGTACTTCGAGGAGGCACGCGGCCACTACGATTTGCTGCTTGTTGCAGGTGGACCCTCGCTCGTGGAGCAACCGCTTGCCGATGCGGCGCACGCATGGCTGCGCGAAGCCAGCGCACGCGCCCGGCGCTTCGGATCCATCTGCAACGGCGCGCTGACGCTCGCGCGCGCGGGCTTGCTCGACGAGCGCACCGTCACAACGCACTGGAACGACGCCGCCACCCTCGCCGCGATGTGCCCCACTGCGAACGTCGAATTCGACCGGATCTTCATTCAGGACGGCAATCTCTATACCTCGGCGGGCGTGACGGCGGGCATCGATCTTTCGTTGTACCTGCTGGCTCAGGACCACGGTCCGGAAATCGCGCTGAACGTGGCGCGGCGGTTGGTGGTGTTCGTGCAGCGCGCGGGCGGCCAGTCGCAGTTCAGCCCGTACCTCACGCCCTACGCGGAGGCGTCGTCGCCCATTGCCCAGGTGCAGCAGTACGTGCTCGGACATCTGAATGAGGATCTGGGCGTGGAAGTGCTCGCCGCCGTTGCGAAGATGAGCAAGCGCACCTTCGCGAGAATCTTCGTGCGCGATACCAACGTGACGCCCGCCGAATTTGTCGAGAGCGCACGCATCGACGCGGCGCGCGTCATGCTCGAAAACAGCACGGCGCCATTGAAAACCGTGGCCTTCCGATGCGGCATGCGCGACGCCGATCATTTGCGCGTGGCATTCAAGCGCAAGCTGGGCACCACACCGCAGCAATATCGCGCGCACTTCGGCGCGGTCACTGCGAAGGCCAAACTGAAGGGCGAACGCAGCGTAAAAGCGGATTCGTAGTCGCGCTTTCGCCTACGCCCCCGCGCGCATCTCGCGCCGCACCGCTTGTGGCGGCACGCCAAAGCCACGCACGAACGCCTCCCGCATGTGCCGCCGGTCACGAAAGCCGGTCTCGCGTGCGATGACATCGAGCGGATGCGTGCTCTGCTCGATCATGAGCCGCGCCGCCTCCAGGCGCAGCCCCTCCACAGCGCGCGCGGGCGACTGGCCCGTTTCCGCCGTGAATACGCGGCTGAACTGGCGCGGGCTCAGATGCACGGCTTCGGCGAGTTCCTCTACCGTCAGCGCGCGGCTCAGGTTGCGGCGCGCGTAGTCGAGCGCGTTCTGGATGCGGTCGGATTTTGGCGCGAGCGCGAGCATTTCGGAATGCTGCGACTGGCCGCCTGAGCGCCGTTGATGCATGACGAGTTTGTGCGCAACCGAGCGCGCCACTTCCGCGCCGAGGTCGCGCTCGACCATGGCGAGCGCGAGATCGAGCCCCGCTGTCATGCCCGCAGAAGTCCAGACCGGACCGTCGACGATATAGATGCGGTCGTCTTCCACGCGAACCTCGGGAAAGCGTTGCTGCAAATCGCGCGCGTAGAACCAGTGCATGGTGGCGCGGCGGCCGTCGAGCAGGCCCGCCTCGGCCAGCACGAAGCCGCCCGTGCAGATGCCCGCCACCCGGCGCGCGCGACCGCTCGCGCGGCGCAGGAACGCCAGCACCGCGGGCGGTGCGGCCTCGGCAAGCGGATCGTTCACGCCCGCCACGATCCAGGTGTCCACTCGGCTGCGCGTGGGCGCGGGCGTGCGCTGCGTGTCCACACTCATGCCGAGCGACGAACGCACCGCGCCGCCCGCCACCGAATAGTTCTCGATTGCGTAAAACGGCGTGCCCGCCACCACATTCGCGTATTCGAAAACGCTTTGGGTCGCGAGCGCCATCACCTGGAACCCGTCGCTCAGCAGGTAGCCGATGCGGTGCATGTCCTACTCCTGTCGCTGCATGTCCTAAAACGCGACCATATACGTCATTTGCGCCACGGTCAATCGCGGCCAGAATGCATTCACAGCAGCGCCACTCGTACGTTACCTAACCACGCGCGCCGCTACGCAAAGGAGTGCAATCATGACCCAACCATCTCATCGCGGCACCGCGCTCGTCACCGGCGCGTCTTCCGGCATCGGCGCCGTGTACGCCGCAGAACTCGCGCGCCAGGGCTACGACCTCGTGCTCGTCGCGCGCAATCGCGACCGGCTCGCCGCGCTCGCGGACCGCATCACCAGCGAAACCGAGCGCGACGTGGAAGTGCTCGCCGCCGACCTCAACGACCGTGACGATCTCGCCGCCGTGGAAGCACGCCTGCGTGACGACGCCAGCCTCACGCTGCTCGTGAACAACGCGGGCATCGGCACGCACACGCCGCTCGTGGAGAGCGATGTCGATTACATGACGCGCATGATCGAGTTGAATGTCACCGCGCTCACACGGCTCACCTATGCGGCCGTGCCGGGGTTCGTCGCGCGCGGCAACGGCGCGATCATCAACATCGCCTCCATCGTGAGCATCGCGCCCGAGATCCTCAACGGCGTGTATGGCGGCACCAAGGCGTTCGTGCTCGCCTTCAGCCAGTCGCTGCATCACGAACTGGCGGACAAGGGCATCCGCGTGCAGGCGGTGCTGCCCGGCGCCACGGCTACGGAGTTCTGGGAGACGGGTGGACTGCCGCTCGAACATCTCGACAGTGCGATCGTCATGTCCGCGCAAGACATGGTGAGCGCCGCCCTCACCGGCTTCGAGCGAGGCGAAACCGTGACGATTCCTTCGCTGCACGACGTGGAGCAATGGAACACGTTCGAGACGGCTCGCCGCGCGATGTCCACGCGACTGTCGAGTAACACGCCCGCGCCGCGCTATCGGGCTGTGCAGTGACGTTCTCGTTCGATCGGACGGGTTGACTGAAACGGGGCGAGTCAAGCGGTAGGCTCGCCCCCGTAACTTACGCTTCCCGCTTGCTGCGCCCGTACAGGAGCAGCATCGAGGCAATCACCACGCCGTAGATGATCTGGCGTCCCGCCTCCGGCATCTGCGCGACCGAGAGGATCGATTGCAGCAGCGTGATGAGGATTGCACCGGCCACGGTGCCGAGGTACGAGCCTCGGCCACCCAGAATGGACGTGCCGCCGAGCACCACCGCCGCGATCGCGGGCAGCAGGTAGGCGTCGCCCATCGACTGCGCCGCCTTCGACGCGTAACCCGCGAGCAGCACGCCGCCGAACGCGGCGAATGCGCTGCACACGGCGAACGCGGCCACGGTCACGAGCCGCGTATCGATGCCCGAGAGATATGCGGCGCGCTCGGTGTTGCCGATCGCGTATAGCGTGCGGCCGAAGGTCGTGCGCGAGAGCAGGAATATCGTCGCGGCCCCGATCACCACCCACAGCGCGACAGCATTGGGCACGCCGGGGACGAGCCAGCCCGCGGCAAGCCATCGCATGACGGGCGGCGCGGAATCCTGCGGCGACGATCCGCCCGTGTAGACAATCATGATGCCCTGCGCGACCGCGTTGGTCGCGAGCGTCGCGATCATCGAAGGAATGCGCAGGAGTGCGACGAGAATGCCGTTGACGATGCCGATCAGCACGCCGCAACCAATGCCGACCGGAATCGCGAGAATTTGCCCGAGTTCGCCATGACCCGACACGGCGCACGCCATCATTGCGCCGACCGTGATCGTCCACGGCAGAGACAGATCGATGTGGCCGAGCAGAATCACCATCATCAGCCCGGTCGCGATAATCCCGAGAAATGCGCCGACCTTCAGTTGCAGCAGGATGTACTCCGGCGACGTGAAGTTGCGCGAATACATCCCGCCGACGAGCAGCAGCGCAATGATGCACCCGAACGCGATCACGATCGGCTTGTCGATCCTGCGCGTGAGCCTCGACACGAACGTGGTCCGGGTGCTTGCAGAAACGCCGCTCATTGGAACCACTCCAGACGGTTGCGTACGCTGAAGAGCCCGCATGCGCCGATCGCGACAGCAAGCAGAAGAATCACGCCCTGGAATAGCGGCTGCCACAGCGCGTCGACGTTGAACACGAACAGCAGGTCGCCGATCGAGCGGAACGCGAACGCGCCGAAGACCGCGCCAATCGCACTGCCCTTGCCGCCGAGCAGCGACACGCCGCCGATCACCACGGCGGCAATTGAAAAGAGCGTGTACGAGTTGGCGCTGCCAAGGCTCGCTTCGCCGGTGTCGGTGAAGAAGGTCAGGAAGAGGCCGCCTATCGCGGCGAGCAGCCCCGCCAGCGTGTAGCTTGCGAACTTCGCGCGGCGGATCGGCATGCCGGAGAGAAAGGCCGCGGGTTCGGACGAACCGGTCGCATACGCCGCACGCCCCACAGCCGAGCGTTTGAAAGGAATCCAGACGATCACCACCGCCGCAATGAGAATCAGCAGGCTCGCCGGCACGATGCCCGCGACCTTGCCGGTCAGGGCGTCGGCGAGATCGTCGTTGATCGTTCCGCCGGGCACGGGGCGCAGCAGCAGCGCGATTCCGTAGTAGACGGCGCCCGTCGCGATCGTCGTCACGATCGGTTGCAGACGGCCGAAAATGATGATCACGCCATTGAGCGCGCCACACAACGCGCCCGCTGCAAGCACACCAACAATGCCGAGCGCGCTATGCAGCGCGTCGCCCGTGACGATCCACGAGCCAATGCAATTCGTCAGCACGAGCATCATGCCGATAGAGAGATCGATGCCGGCCGTGAGCACGACGAGCGCCTGGCCCATCGACACCAGCGCGAGCAGCACCGCCTTGTTCGCCGCGGTCTGAAACACATTCGCCGACAAACTCGACGGATAGTTGAAGAGATAGATCGCGAACATCAGGACGAACAGGCCGAACGCGAACGCCGTCCCGCGATTTTCCGCATACCAGTAACGCAGAGCGCTCATGGCGCGACTCCTGTGGAAGGCGAAGCTTGCGCAACCTGCGCGATTTGTCCAACCGGCAGGTCCAGTGCGCTCGCGATCAGGTTCTGTTCGGTGATCGCCGGCCCGACGAGTTCCTTCTTGATCCTGCCTTCGTAAAGCACGAGCACGCGGTCGCAGCAGCCGATCAACTCGTCGTAGTCGGTCGAATAGAACAGGATCGCGGCGCCCTCGTCGGCAAGACGCCTGAGCAACTGATAAAGCTCCTGCTTGGTGCCCACATCGATGCCGCGCGTCGGGTCGCTCAGGAGCAGGATTCTGGGCTTGCGGATCAGCCACTTCGCGATGACCACCTTCTGCTGGTTGCCGCCCGACAGCGAGCCCACTGGCGCGTCGACGCCGTGCGATTTGATCGCGAGGAGTTCCATCATTCGGTCTACGAACGACTGCTGACGGTCGCGATCGATGACGCCGGCGGTGGACATGCGATCGAGGGCGGCAAACGAGAGGTTTTCTCGCACCGACATCGGCAGCATCAGGCCTTCGGTCTTGCGGTCCTCCGGGATCAGTGCCATGCCGATTCCCTTGGCGCGCGCGGCAACCGGGCTGCCGATCGACACGGCCTTCCCGTCGATCTCGATCTTGCCCGCGCAACCACGCAGCACGCCGAACAGCGCGAGCAGGAGTTCGCGCTGCCCTTGCCCGTCGAGGCCGCCGAGACCGAGAATTTCACCGGGCTTCAGCGAAAAGCTGATGCCTCGCAGCGTGTCGCTCCACGCAAGGTCGTGACAGGCGAGAACCGGAGCGGCGACGCTCAACTGCTCGGGCTTTTGCGCGGGTTTGTCCGGGAAAGCATGCTGGTACTTCCGGCCGATCATCATTTCGATGACCTCATTATCCGAGCGCGCGCCCGCCTCGAAGCTCATCACATGACGGCCATTGCGGTAGACGGTGCATTCGTCCGCGAGCGCCTTCACCTCGTGCATGCGGTGCGAAATGAAGAGGATAGCCAGCCCCTCTTGCCGCAGGCGCTTGAGCACCTCGATCACGCGCGCCACGTCGGCCGCGGTGAGCGCCGAGGTGGCCTCGTCGAGGATCAGAATGCGCGGTTCGTGCGCGAGCCCCTTGGCAAGCTCGACCATCTGCTGGCGCGACAGCGGCAGGTCGCGGACTTTCGCGAGCGGATTGATATCGGCCGCACCCGCACGCGCGAGCGCTTCCTCGGCCTGGCGGCGCTGCGCCCGGCGGTCGATCATGCCAAAGCGGCGCGGCGGATTCGAAGCGAAGATGTTGTCGGCCACGCTCAGGTCGGGAATCAGCGACAGTTCCTGATACACGCAGACAATGCCGGCCGCGTTCGCCTCGGCGGGCGAAGCAAACGAGACTTCGCGGCCATCGAGATGCATCACGCCCTCGTCCGGCTGTACGACGCCGGACATCACCTTCAGCAGCGTGGACTTGCCTGCGCCGTTCTCACCCAGGATCGCGTGAATGCGGCCCCTTCGTACTGCCAGGTCCGCGTGATCGAGCGCCACGGCGCCGCCGTAGCTTTTCGACACGCCGGACATCTGAAAGAACGGCTGCTCTGCATCCTGCTGCATGCTTCGTCTCCCGTCACGTCGCCCGTCTTCACGCGTTCACTGGTTGCCCTGGCTCTGCGTCATGATCTCCTGCGCGGAGAAGTTGATGCCGCAAGTGGGAAACGAATTGCCCACGAAGAAGTTGTCCGACTCGTTCGGGAAGTAGTTCGCGCCCGCCTTCAGCTTCGAGTCGTCGGTGACGTCGAGCGGCAGCTTGATCGCCACGGGAACCGTCTGGCCGTCGAGCGCGGCAAGCGCCGTCTTGATCGCCACGGCCACCTGCGCAGGTCCGCTGCCCGCCGACGTGCACTTCAGGCCCTGGGCTCCGTACTGCGCGCAGAACTTGCGAAAGCCATTCTCCGTCTCGCCGCCGAACGGCACGAACGGATGTTTCGCATCGATCATCGCGCGCACGACACCCGTGTCGCCGCCCTGCGCCGAAATGCCGTCGAAATGGCCCTGCACGGCAATCGCGTCGGCCGTGGCCTTCTGCGCGACGGCGTCGTCCCACTTGCCGTAGACCTGCACGACGTTCCACTTCTTGCCGGTCTCGTCCAGGGTCTTCGTGAAACCATTGTGCCGGTCGGTGTCGACCGACGTGCCCGCCACGCCGCGCACTTCCAGCACCTTGCCGCCGCTCGGCAGATGGCTCGCGAGCCACTTGGCCCACAGCACGCCAAGCCCGTACTGGTCGACGTCCACGTTGATCGCGTCTTCACTGTCGAGCGTATTGTCGAACGCGACCAGCACGACGCCGGCTTTCTTCGCGCGGCGGATCGCGGGACCGAACGAGGCGGGATTCTGCGCGTCGACGATGATCGCGTCGTAGCCGGCGTCGATGAAGTTATTGACGGCTGAGATCTGCGCCGGGACATCCTCGCCGGTCGAGACGACCTTGAATTCCTTGAGCTTGGCGGCCACAGCCGGTTGCGCCGTATAGGCCTTGGCCGTCTTGATCATCTGGATACGCCAGGTGTTCGCGATATAGCCGTTCACGAGCGCAATGCGGTACGGCCCGCTCTTCTTCGGATACTTGATGAACTTCGTGTCGGTCTTCCAGGGGACCATACACGTGGGGTCGCTGGGCGGCCCGGAAACGATCGATGCCTGCGCGAAAGCCGCGCTTGCGCACAGCGCCATTGCCGCGGTCGCCGCCGCTCGAAGCACCTGGATTCCTGAAAGCATGTTGTCTCCTTTTTGTCGGATAGAACTTACTGATAGCCGGCGCACCGGGCGGGTCGGGAATGGCCGACACCGTGTGCGTGAAGCGGGGAATCTTGCTGGATGTGCTGCAGCGGGACTGGATCGGACGCGCCGAACCAGCGAAATGACATCTTCAAAGGCGTCCCCTCGAAGCAAAACGACGGGCATGCGTGAACGCCACCCCGTCTGACAGTACTGGCATACCAATCGGTGCGCGATAGTGGTTTACCAGTGGACCCGGCGCAGGGCCAGTCTGGGCATAAATCGGGCATAAATCGGACGGAAACCCACGTCGCCTCTATGCGTGATGGCGTGGCAACTGGTGTACCATTTTGCCGAACCTCAGCCGCCGCCTGGCGGCTTCGACGCTTTCGAGAATCCTGGATGGCCGATCTTTCGCACACGCCAACCGGTCGCGCCGCCGATGCGGACGCGGCCGACCGCTCCTACGTCGGCCTCGCGAAACAGATCTACGACCTGATCGCGGCGGGCGAAGTCGGGCGCACGCCGGCCGGGCCCCGCGCCCGCCTGCCTTCCGAGCGCACGCTCGCTGAGCGTTTCGGCGTGAGCCGCACGCAGGTGAGAGAGGCGATCATCGCGCTGGAAGTGCAAGGCGTGGTCGAGGTGCGCGTAGGCTCGGGTATCTATGTGGCCGAAGCGCAAGAGGCGCGCACTATCGCGTTCGAACTGCCGCGCGGGCCGGGCCCGATCGAGACGCTGCGCGCGCGGGACGTGATCGAAAGCGGGATCGCGGCGCTCGCCGCGACCGAACGCAAGGATTCGGACCTCGACCGCCTCTTCGCCGCGTTGCGCGCGATGCGCGAAAACATGGACGACAAGGCCGCGAACGAGGCTGCTGACCGCGAGTTCCACCTGGCCATTGCGAGCGCGACGGGAAACGACATGCTGCGGCAGGTGGTGAGCGCGATGTGGGACAACTCACGCGCCGACCCGCTGTGGAAGAAGATCGAGGAGCACTTCCATACGCCCGCTTTGCGCGCCGCGTCGCAGGAAGACCACCAGCGCATCTTCTCGGCCATCATGGCGCGCGACGCGTGCGCCGCGCGGGCGGCGATGCAGGCGCATCTCGCACGCGTGATCGGCGAGTTCACGCAGGCCTGGCGTTAGCGTCTTATGCGGCCGCAGGCAGTGCATGCGCGGGCGGCGCGCCTTCCTCGTGCCCAATGGCCGACTGAGTAACCAGCGGCGCCCCCTCCGGCGTGTCCGCCGTCTCGTTCACGCGGAACGTCGCCACCGCTTCGGCCATCTGGCTTGCCTGCTGCTCGAGCGACTCCGCGGCAGCCGCCGCCTCTTCCACGAGCGCCGCGTTCTGCTGCGTGACCTGATCCATCTGGCTCACCGCCGTCTCGACCTGCTCGATGCCCGCGCTCTGCTCCACGGTGGCCGAGGCGATCTCCTTCATGAGGCCCGACACCTTATCCACCGATGCGACGATCTCGGCCATCGTCGCACCCGCTTCGCCCACGAGCGAGCGGCCATTGCGCACGTCATGCACCGAGGCGTCGATCAGCGACTTGATCTCGCGCGCCGCTGCGGCGCTGCGCTGCGCGAGCATGCGCACCTCGCCCGCGACGACCGCGAAGCCGCGCCCCTGCTCGCCCGCGCGCGCGGCCTCGACCGAAGCGTTGAGCGCGAGGATATTGGTCTGAAACGCAATGCCGTCGATGATGCCAATGATGTCCGCGATCTTGCCCGAGCTGCGGCTGATCTCCTCCATCGTTTCGATCACGTGCTCGACCACGCGTCCACCACGCTGTGCGACATCCGCCGCCCCAGCGGCGAGCGCGCTCGCGGCGTTCGCGTGCTGCGCGTTCTGACGCACGCTCGACGTGAGCTGCTCCATGCTCGACGCCGTCTGCTCCAGCGACGCCGACTGCTGCTCCGTGCGGCTCGACAGATCGAGGTTGCCCGCCGCGATTTCGCGGGCGCCCGTATTGATCGCATCGCAACTCGTGCGCACGCTGCGCACCGTATGGCTCAGACCGCCTTGCATGCGCCGCATCGCGCCGAGCAACTGCCCGATTTCGTTGCGCCCGCCACCGGCTATGTGGACCGAGAGATCGTTCGCGGCGATCTGGTTCAGCACTTCCACCGCCTCCTTAAGCGGCGCCGTAACGAGGCGGCGCAGCGCCATATGGGTCGCGACGACGAGCGCCAACGCGCCTGACAAACCCACCGCCACCATCGCCATCACCCAGTCGTGCTCGCGCTCGCCCTGGTCGAGCGTCGCGCGCATGGCGGCGTCCGCGTTCGCGCGCAAAGCGCTCACGCTTGCCGAAAACTGCGCATTCGCGCTGGTGACATCTCCGGCGGCAAGCGTGGCATACGTTGCCGTGTCGCCAGCTTCGAGCGCCGTGGCCGCGCGCCGCAGCGCATCCGCGAGCGTGCCCCACGTGGCGAGCAAGGCGTCGCGCTGCTGGACCGCAGCCGTGTCGAACGGTGCGCTCGTGCGCAGCGCGGTGCCGTGCTTCGCGGCCTGATCGAAGAGATCGCGTGCGTCCTGCTGCGCCCGCTTTTGCGCTTCGGCGCTCGCCGCTGCATCGCTCGTTTCCTTCGCAGCCTGGTACGCGCGCGCCAGTGCCGTTTGCGCAAGCGCCGCGTCCTCGCGCAAGGCGAGCGCGAGCGCGTCCTGGCGCGCGACTTCGTGGATGAAACGCGCCGAATCGTCGGCGCGGCCGATCATCAGGACACCTACCGCAGCGCCCACCACCAGCATCGCCGCGAACGTGCAGAGCACGAGCAACAGCCCTTTTCGAATCGTCAGATTACGCATTGCCTTCTTCCCGCTTCAGGGCCTCGACGTGGTTGGGACGGCGTCGCTGCCCATTCGGGCCAGCAGCATATTCGCCTGTTCGATCAGCGTGGTGCGGTATTCGCCGGGCAACAGCACGTCGTCGGCCACGACCATCGCTTCGCCGAGCTGCGCGCGAAACGCGAGGATCGTGCGCTCGATCTGCGCAGTAGACAGCTGCGGCAACACCGCCTCCACGAACTTCGTCATCACCACCACGCTCGCACCGAAGCGCGAGATGGCCTTGCCATGCGCGCTCACTAGCGCGGTCATCGAGTTCAACAGCATCTCGTCACTGGTGCTCACGGAATTCTCCAGATACAACGGCCAAAGGAAAAACGAAAAGGCAGCCTTCAACCGGCCACGTACGCCTCGAGCGCGCGCGGCATCGACTCGGCGGGCGCGGGGCGTGCAAGCAGGAAACCTTGCGCGCGGTCGCAGCCGATCTCGCGCAGGAACTCGAGTTGCCGCGGCGTCTCGACGCCCTCGGCCACCACCGTGACACCGAGCGAGCGCGCCATCGCGACGATCGCGCGCACGATCGAGCGGTCGCGCGCGGCGCTGTTCTTCACACGCGGCGTCACGTCCGGCCCCGGCTCGGACATGTCCGCGAGGAATGAGCGGTCCACCTTGAGCGTGTCAACCGGTAAGGACTGCAGATACTTGAAAGACGAATAGCCCGTGCCGAAGTCGTCGATCGCGAGACTGATGCCGCGCGCGGCGAGTTCTTGCAGCAACGCTTCGATACCGCCCCGGCCCGACGTCATCGCCATGCTCTCCACGAGTTCGAGCTGCAGGCGCGTGGCTGGCAAGCCTGTTTCGCTGAGTGTGGTCGTGAGCTGATGCAGGAAACCATCGTGCAGACATTGCCGAGCCGAAAGATTCACGCTGATGCGGCCGAAATCGAAGCCTTCGTCCAGCCACTCGCGCGCCTGGCGACAGGCCTCGCGCAACACCCACGCGCCAAGCGGCACGATCAATGAGGATTCCTCCGCAATCGGTATGAACTGATCAGGCGGCACGAGGCCGCGACGCGGGTGCTGCCAGCGCACCAGCGCCTCGATATTGACGAGCGCCCCGCTCGCCACATCGAATTCCGGCTGATAGTGGAGCACGAGTTCGCCGGCCTCCAGCGCATGGTGAAGCTCGCTTTCGAGCACGATGCGCTCCATGGCCGAAGACGTCATCGGCGCGGCGAAGAAGCGGAAGTTGTTCTTGCCCGCGTCCTTGGCCTCGTACATCGCGCGGTCGGCCTGCATGAGCAGTTGCCGCGGTTCGCGCGCGTCGTCCGGATACATGCTGATGCCGATGCTCGGCGTGACGAACAGCAGTTGCTCGCCAATGTGCATCGCGGCGCCCACGCGTGCGAGCAGTGCCTGGGCGATCTGCCCGACGTGGCGAATGTCTTCGATATCCTCGATCAGCAGCGTGAATTCGTCGCCGCCAAGGCGCGCCACCGTGTCGGTCTCGCGCACCGCTTCGCGCAGACGCGTGGCGATCACGGTGAGCGCCTCGTCGCCCACGCCATGGCCCATCGTGTCGTTGATGAGCTTGAAGCGGTCGAGGTCGAGGAACATCACGGCGACGCGCTTGCCCGAACGGCGTGCGCGGGCGAGCGAGAGCGTGAGGCGCTCGGTGAAAAGCGTGCGATTGGGCAGGCCCGTCAAGGCGTCGTGGGTCGCGAGGTAGCTCAGGCGCTCCTCGGTCTCGCGGCGCTGCGTGATGTCCGCGAAGATCGCGGCGTAGTGCGTGCAGCGGCCGCCGGGGTCGCAGATGCTGGAAATAGTCAGGTATTCCAGGTAAAGCGCGCCGTCCTTGCGGCGGTTCCAGATTTCGCCTTTCCAGTGGCCGTTTTGCTGAAGGCTGCGCCAGAGCGCGCTGTAGAACGCCGGACCCTGGCGCCCCGAGTTGAGCAGGCTCGCATTGCGCCCTAGCGCCTCGTGCTCCGTATAGCCCGTGAGCCGCGTAAAAGCGGGATTCACGCGCTCGATGGTGCCGTCGAGGTCAGTGATCATCACGCCATCGAGCGTCGATTCCACCACCTGGTCGGCGAGGCGCAGGTTCGCGCGCGACGCGAGCAGCGCGTCGTCGCGCTCGCGCAGCGCCATCTGCAATTCGCGCACGAAACCGTCTTCGATGTCGTGCAGGATATGCGAGAGGTCGAGCAGGCCAGCGAGACTCCCGTCTTCGCCGATCACACCCACGTGGCGCATGCGGTGCTCGACGAGATACTGACGCGCAGCGTAGAGGCTTTGCGAATGCGCGAGCGAGCGCAGCGGCCGGCTCGCGCGCGCGCCCACCAGGCCGTCGAGCGCGCCTGCGGCCGCGAAGCGCACCACGTCGCGCTCAGTCACGATGCCGTAGTCGCCTTCGGGATAGCTCACGACAAGTGCGCTCAGACGCCGCGCACGCATGCGCTGCATGGCCTCGTGCATGGACATGCGTGCGTCGACCACCAGCGGCATCGCGGCGTCGACCGACCCGACAGTCTTCAGCCGCAAAAAGCATTCGAGCCCCTGGTTCATGACCAGGTCGGTTTGCGTGACGATGCCGAGCGAGCGGCCCGACTGATCCACCACGAGACAATGGCGGATGCCCTCGCGCTTGAAGCGCAGCGCGGCGTCGCGCAGGCGAGTGTTCGCAGGCAGCGCGCGCACCGGATGGCTCATCGCGTGGCGGATGGGCAGCGCAAGCGCGGCGGCGTCTTCGCCCAGTGCGAGCGCGTCGTGCTCGGTCCAGATGCCGACGGGCCGACCCATTTCCGTAATCACAATGGCGCTATAGCGCCGTTCGCTCATCATGCGCGCCGCTTCGCGAATCGGCACGTCGGGCCCGCAGGCAAGCGGCGGCCCAGAAAGAAGCTGCCCGATTTCCAGGTCCAGCGTGTGGTGTTGCATGTTGCGCCCCGAACCGCACTGCGATGTCTTTGTGAGATAGCGGGAAGCTAACAGTGGGCAGACGACCTTCAATTGACGGAAATCAAGGTTTTGATTGTCCGAGACGGCGCAAACGTTTGCGTGTCGGCTAGCGGGAATAACAGGGCAGCATCGTCTGTCGCGCTCCTGCGACAAACTTGATGCGCATAAACTTTTATACGTAGAATCGCACAATCCAGTTTACTGGACAACAAAATCCATTAAACTGGAAGTTATGGATATCCACACCAACATCGCCCGCCGCTTGCGCGAACTGCGCGACGCCAAAGGCTGGTCGCTCGAAGCACTGGCCGAGCGCAGTTCGGTCAGTCGTTCGAACATCTCGCTCATCGAACGCGGTGAGAGCAGCCCCACGGCCGTCGTGCTCGACAAGCTCGCCACGGCGCTTGGCGTCTCGCTTGCGTCGCTCTTCGAGGCGGCGGGCGACGACGCAGGGCAGGCTCCTTCCCCGCACGCGGCGGCCCGCGATCAAGCGGTCTGGACCGATCCCGAATCAGGCTACGTGCGCCGCAATCTCTCGCCGCCCGCATGGTCGCCCATCCAGCTCGTGGAAGTGCACTTTCCGCCCGGCCAGCGCGTGGCCTACGACACGAGCCTGCGCGACGCGGAAATCTACCAACAGGTTTGGGTCCTGGAAGGCACGATGGAGATGACGGTTGGCGAGCGCGTGTGGCGGCTCGAAACTGGCGACTGTCTCGCCATGCGCCTCGACTGTCCTATCGTCTATCGCAATCCCACGAGTGAACCGGCGCGCTATGTCGTCGCGCTATGCAGGACCACTAACTGACCGGGAGCGAATTCACATGAACGAAGCCATCAAGGTACACAGCCTCACCGGAGAACAGGCGCAATCCTGCGCGCCCGCGCTGGCGGACGTGCTCATCGACTGCGTGGAGGGCGGCGCCTCGGTGAGCTTCATGTTGCCGATCTCGCGCGAAACGGCGCTAGCGTTCTGGCGCGGGGTGGCGCAAGACGTGGCGCGCGGCGAACGCATTCTGCTCGCGGCCGAAGACGCGCAGCAGCGCATTGTGGGGACGGCGCAGCTCGTGACGGCCCAACCGGAAAACCAACCGCATCGCGCCGATGTCGCCAAAGTGCTGGTGCATCGCGCTGCGCGCGGGCGCGGTGTGGGCCTGCGCCTCATGCAGGCAATCGAGGAGGCGGCACGAGAAGCCGGAAAATCGGTGCTCGTGCTCGATACCGTCACGGGCGGCGCGGCCGAACGGCTCTATGCGCGCGCGGGATGGGAACGTGTGGGCACCGTACCGAATTACGCGCTGATGCCGGACGGTGCATTTTGCGGCACGACGTTCTATCACAAGCAACTGGTTAGCAACTAGTCCGGCAGGGCGTGGAGACGCAGCCGGTTCGTCAAGCGCCCAGTTCGAGGATATTGCCGATGGCGAGCGCCAGGCCATCCGGATTGTCGTACGCCATCATATGCTCGGTGTCGGCAACGAGTTCAACGGTGCAACCCCGCTCCCATGAGATCGATGAGGAGCGATCGGCTTTTCGAGTATGAATCTGAGCCCACTACCGGCGGATAGTCGCTGCTCGAGGCACATCCCAAACCATGAACAAACACGAGCGGATCGAAGTCACGCCTGCCGGAATATGAATCGATGTACCGAAGAACGTTCCCGCTGTCGTCCAGGGTGAATGGATTCATATTTTCATCCGGGAATTCAAGGCGTTGCCATCGCGCGCAATGCCTCAGAAGGCCGCATGCCGAACATGCGCCGGTAGTCGGTGGCGAACTGGCTTAAGTGCCAGAAGCCCCAGGCGGTGGCAACGTCCTGTACCGAACCCGCCGCGCGCCCGCACAAGTCGCGCCGAGCGCCGTTCAGGCGCAGCGCGCGCAGGTAGGTTGCGGGCGCCATGCCGAGCACGTCCTGAAAGCAGTACTGGAGCGTGCGCCGGCTCACATGCAACTGCTCGCAAAGCTCCGGCACACCGACCGGCCGCGCGCGATGCGCGAGCACGTAGTCGCGCGCTTGCGCAACGATCCAGCGGCGCCGCGATGCGGGTTCGACAACCGCCTCCCCGCTGCCCGCACAGGCGTCGAACAGCGCGGCTAGCACTTCCGCTTGCACTTCATTGCGCTCGCTATCAGGAATCGGTGCGCCCGGCGACTGTGCGTGCGCGTCGCCTTCATCGTCGAGACATCTCGCGAGCAATCTGCAAAGACGCTCGATGCGCGCCGCGCCGGCCTGCACGATCGGCGCACCCGGTATACGCTCTTCGAGCGCCGTGCGCTCGACCGAGGCCGCATAGTGGCGCAGCACGTCGCCGCGCACGACCACACCGTAGATCGAAAATTGCGCTGGCGTGAGCAACTCGAATTCGATGTTGCCAGGGCGCAGCGCCAACGCCTGTGCGCCGATGGGCTGCGCGTCGATACGCGCTTCGCCTTCGCGCGCGACCGGTATGCCGAACCACCAGGCGTCGCCGCGCACCTCGCACGCCTGGCGCAGCGTGTGGCTCGTGGTCTCGCGAAACACCTTCATGGTGTCGAGCGGCAGTTCCGTGAGGGTGCCGACAAAACGGCCTGCCGCAAGCTGGTCGTAGGTCTGCCGCCAGCCCACGAGGTTGCGCGCCTGCTCGTCGGCATCGTGCGCTACGCTGACCACGGCGCGGGCGCCTGGCGCGTTGCGTTGTGCTTGCCCGGCCGCCGTGACTTCGGTTCGTTCTGCCGCTTCGTTCATGGTTGCCTCCCAACACCCGCTTGCTTCGATCGATCGTCGAATGATGCAAGAGTCGCGCCAGCAAGAACAGTATGCCGAACGGCCAGGCAGGACGCCGCGCTGCTCCAACGCGGCGCAATGGGGGTGGGACGAGTGCTCAATCCCTGCACAGGCGGCCGCACCGCTGCGGTGCGGCCGACGGACGCAGCCGCCGCTCGCGCGTCTGGCCCCGCGTGTGGCCCCTCAAGCAGACGTGATCTGCCCTGCCGCCCCAACGCCAGGCAGCGTCGCGTCGCTATCGTCTTTCAGTCCGACGCCGGTCAGCCCAAGTCGCCGCGCGTGCGTAAGGAGGTAATGGAGCTTGTGCGCGGCCCCTTCATAAGGCAGCCCCTCGGGCCGCACGTTCGAGATGCAGTTGCGCTGCGCGTCATGGCAGCCCACCTTCGGCGCGTAGGTGAGATAGACGCCGAGGCTATCTGGCGAGCTAAGCCCCGGCCGCTCGCCAATCAACATCGCCACGAGTTTCGCGCCTAGCAGTTCGCCAATTTCGTCGCCGAGCGCCACGCGTGCCTGGCGCGCGACCACCACCGGGCCGATGCGCCAGTCCGCCAGGCGCTCGCGCACGGCAAGGAGTAGCGGCACGGCCTGCTTCGCGGCGGCGATCGCCGAAAGGCCGTCGCCGATCACGAACACGACTTCGGGCGGTTCGCCATGCTCAGCCGTGGCCGAGCGCGCCGCTTCGGCCAGCGCAGCCCGGCTCGCCTCCGACAAACGCCGTCCCAAATCAGGCCGGCGCAAATAGTGCTGCCTGTCCGGCGCCGCGCTGTCCACGCCGAGCGTTGCGAACCCCTCGGCTTCGAGCGCATGCCGCAAGGCTTCGGCGTCGAGCGGGTGATGCACGGCGTCGCGCGCCTGAGCGTGCGACAGATTGAACGCGAGCAGCGGCGCTGTGGGCAAGCCATTGCCCGCGCGACCGAGCGCAATGCGCGCGTTCGTGAACGCCTTGAGGCCGCCCCACGGGTTCTTTTCGACGGCGTCGCTCATGCGTCGATCCCCATCCATTCGTGCGCGCCCGCCAGCAGCGGCACGCGCGCGGAACCTGGCAGGAGCGCGCCTTTTGCGTCGACGATCTCCATGGTCTCCAGCCACTCCTCGAACTCCGGCGCGCGGCGTAGGCCGAGCAGGTCACGCACGTACAGCGCGTCGTGAAACGAGGTGCTCTGGTAGTTGAGCATCACGTCGTCAGCGCCAGGAATGCCCATGATGAAGTTGATGCCAGCGGCGCCCAGCAGCGTGAGCAGCGTGTCCATGTCGTCCTGGTCGGCCTCGGCGTGATTCGTATAGCAGATGTCGCAACCCATCGGCACGCCGAGCAGCTTGCCGCAGAAGTGATCTTCGAGACCCGCGCGAATGATCTGTTTTCCATCGTACAAATATTCAGGGCCAATGAAACCGACCACCGTATTGACGAGAAACGGCTCGAACTTGCGCGCGACCGCATAGGCGCGCACCTCGCAGGTTTGCTGGTCCACGCCGTAATGCGCGTTCGCCGAGAGCGCGCTGCCCTGCCCCGTCTCGAAGTACATGAGGTTGTTGCCGACCGTACCGCGCTGGAGCGAGAGCGCCGCCTCGCGCGCCTCTTTCAAAAGCGCGAGCGAAATGCCGAAGCTCGCGTTTGCTTTTTCCGTGCCCGCAATCGACTGGAACACGAGATCGACAGGCGCGCCCTTTTCGATTGCCGCGATCGTGTTGGTGACGTGCGTGAGCACGCAGGACTGTGTGGGCACGCGGTAGCGCTCGCGAAACCCGTCGATCATCGCGAGCAGCTTCACGATGGCCGCCAGGCTGTCTGTTGCCGGATTGATGCCGATCATCGCGTCACCGCAACCGTACATCAGGCCGTCGAGCATCGAAGCGGCGATGCCCTTCACGTCGTCGGTGGGATGGTTCGGCTGCAAGCGCACCGACATGCGGCCCGGCAGCCCCACCGTGTTGCGAAAGCGCGTGACCACAGGGCGCTTTCTCGCCACGGCGATCAGGTCCTGATTGCGCATGATCTTCGACACCGCAGCGACCATCTCGGGCGTGAGGCCTGGCGCCAGGCGCTCGAGCGTTTCGGTATTGGCCGCGCTGGAAAGCAGCCAGTCGCGAAAGTCGCCCACGGTCAGGTGCGCAACGGTCGCGAACGCCGCCACGTCGTGATCGTCGACGATCAGGCGCGTGACCTCGTCGTCTTCATAAGGCACGAGCGCTTCCGAAAGAAACGCCTTGAGCGGCACTGCGGCGAGCGCCATCTTCGCGGCCACGCGTTCCTCTTCGCTCGCCGCCGCCACGCCCGCGAGCTGGTCGCCGGAACGCAACGGGCTGGCCTTGGCAAGCAACGTCTTGAGGTCCGCGAAGCGGTAGGTGCGCGCGCCGATTCTCTCCGTATAGGTCATGTGTTGGACTCCTGCAAATCTCCGGGCTCACTCTTCGAGCAGTCCCTCGGCGGGCACCATTTCACGCTGCGTGCGCGTGGCGAGGAAATACGCGTAGCCTAGCGCGAGAAACACCACGAACACCCCCGCGACGAGTGCATTGAAATACACCATCGTGCCGAGGCAAACGAGCGCGGCCACGAGCGCGAACGCCGGGAAAAACGGGTACAGCGGCGCACGGAACGGCCGGTCCATGGCCGGCTGCACGCGGCGCAGCTTGAAGAGCGCCGCCATGCTGACAATGTACATCACGATCGCGCCGAACACCGACATCGTGACGATATTGGCTGTGAGCGTCTGGCCGCCGAACTGGATCAACTCGTCGCTGTAGATCGCGGCGATACCGACCGCGCCGCCCGCGAGAATCGCGCGATACGGCGTCTTGAAGCGCGGATGGATCTTTGCGAGCCAACCGGGCAGATAGCCTTCACGCGCCAGCGCGAAGATCTGCCGCGAATAGCCGAGGATGATGCCGTGAAACGAGGCCACGAGCCCGAACAGGCCGAGCCAGACGAGCATATGCATCCAGCCGCTATGCTCGCCCACGATGAACTTCATGGCCTGCGGCAGCGGGTCGTTGATATTGGCAAGCTTGGTCCAGTCGCCCGCGCCGCCCGCGAACACCATCACGCCCACGGCAAGCACGACGAGCGTGAGAATGCCGGCCACGTAGGCGATGGGAATGGAGCGGCGCGGGTTCTTCGCTTCCTCCGCGGCCATGGCGACGCCTTCGATCGCCAGGAAAAACCAGATGGCGAACGGAATCGCGGCGAACATGCCGTGAAACGAACCCAGCGAAAAGTGATCGTTACCCGACCAGCCGCCTTTCATGAAGTTAGTCCATGCGAAACCCGGCGACACCACGCCCATGAACACGAGCAACTCGAAGATGGCGAACAGCGTGACGATCAACTCGAAGGTTGCGGCGATCTGCACGCCCACGATATTGAGCGCCATGAACACGAGATACGCGCCCATGGCCGCGTGTTTGGGTTCGAGCCCGGGGAACTGCACGTGCAGGTACGCGCCGATGGCGAGCGCGATGGCGGGCGGCGCGAACACGAATTCCACGAGCGTGGCCGCGCCCGCCAGATAACCGCCGGTCGGGCCGAACGCACGGCGGGCATAGGCGAAAGGGCCGCCTGCATGGGGAATGGAAGTGGTGAGTTCGGTGAAGCTGAAGATGAACGTGGTGTACATCGCCGCGACGAACAGCGCCGTGACGACGAAGCCGAGCGTGCCGGCGCTGGCCCAGCCGTAGCTCCAGCCGAAGTACTCGCCCGAAATCACGAGGCCGACTGCGATGCCCCACAACTGCCACGTGCCGAGCGTCTGATTGAGCGCCGGCGCGCCTGCGCCGCCTGGCTTGCCAACTGATGTGCCAACTGACGCGCCAACTGCAGCGGGGCGTGCGTTCGACTCGCTTTGCATGGTTTTCTCCCTCTGGGTGGCCCGGGTGGCCGGCCCTGGCCACCGCGGTTGAGTGGAACCATGCTATTGAGTCATTAATCGACGTGTTATCGAAAATCGGCAAATCGTGTCTGCGGCGCGGCGCACGTCCGCAGCGCACTTCGTTACGCGCTGCCTTGCGGCGACCTTTCGCGCGTTGCGTCTAAAGCAACGGATCCATGAGCGCGACCTGCTGCGCGAAGCGCTGCTTGTCCTCGCCCTGCAAGGGGTCACGATGCGGCAGGTCGACGGTGAGCGGATCCTGCGCGACCTGATCCACGTGCACCTCGTAGTGAAGATGCGGACCGGTCGCCCAGCCCGTCGCGCCCACATAGCCGATCACCTGCCCTTTGCTCACCGTCTGCCCGACCTTCAAATGCTTCGCAAAGCGCGAGAGATGCGCGAAGGTCGTGGAGTAAGGGCCGAAGTTCTCGAGTTTCACGACCTTGCCGTAGCCCGTTTGCCAGCCGGCGAAGCTCACGGTGCCGCGCGCGGTCGCGTGAACCGGCGTGCCCACCGGCGCCGCGAGATCGACGCCCTCGTGTGGCTGAATGCGGTGCGTGACCGGATCGAGACGTCGCCGCGAGAAATGCGAAGACACGCGCGTAAACGTCACGGGGTAACGCAAGAACGACGGCGTGGCCGCGTGACCATCGGCGGAATAATAGAACGCCTTGCCCGCGAGATTCCGGTAGAGAAAGAGATCGTGCGAGACATTGCCGTTCGAGATGCGGATTGCAATGGGCGTGTCGAGGGACGACTTTGCGTCTCGTGTCCCGCCGGCCTTCGAAGCGCTCACGTCGTTTGAATCTTTTGCCTCGCTCGCACTGTTCGCGTCATTGCGAAACACGAAGCGGATTTCGCTGCCACGTTGCAGATCGCGCTGAAAATCGAGCCGGCCCGAAAATGCGCGCGCGAGCCGCGCCGTCGTCGCCGCATCCACCCCGAGACGCTGCGCCGCTTCCGAAAAGCTGTGCTCGACCACGGCGGTCTCCACGCGAAACGCTGGTGCGCTTTCGCTAGCCGGCACCGCGCTGGCCGCCTGCGCCGCCACATCATGCGGCGGCGCCTCGGACGTCATCGCCGCCGCGCCTGATAGGGGGTCGTCGGCCGCAACGTCCGCGTGTCTATGTGCGAGCCACGCGGTGCTCGTCAAACCGATTGCGGACACAACGATAAGTTTCCCCGCGAAGCCCGGGGAGGCCGCTATTGCACGAAAAGACATGGATCGAGTGACGGATTGCAGAGCAGAGAAACGCGAGCGAGCGCAGCGCTTCTCGTAGTGAAATCGGAAGTGAGATCGATGGCCGCGTCGTTCAAACGGCGAGCATCGATGATGCGAAGCGGTTCAAAATAAATGGCCTTTCTTAAACGAAACTTAAGATAGGTCAAAGCGTGGAACATTCTCCCGATTCGTCATGCATTGACTATCGGGAACGACACTTGCTACATGCCATGTTGCAGAAAATGCGTACCTGTACGTGATTTTTCTGTCACTTTTAGAAAACGGGAAATGCTACCGAAATATTTTCATACGGATACCTGATTAATTTCCCGAAATGACATATCAAACGCAATCACGTCTGCAATGCGTCAACCCGCGATCCTTCCCCAAGGTAGACGCACCTAATCGGATGCTCTATACTGATCTCGTTTCGATCACAACGAAGTCGTTCTCGTGCGGATTGAGACACAAGGTCCACACCAAGGGACTGTTGTGTCGCAAGCGCCATTCAAACGGGCCTCCGGCCCTCGCGTAGCGGCTCAAAGCCCTCGCATCCATGCCGCCCTTCAGGCGGTTTCCAGTTCCAGCGCGCATCGACCTGCTCGACGCCGTTGAGCTGAACATGACAACCAGAAGAACGCGAAAAAGCGCGTTCATGCGACTGCCGCCACGTGGCCATCGTGCGCGGGCGCACTGGCACGTCCGCATTTTTGTCTTTATTTCGTCGGTTCCAATCGCGGCCATGCCGGGATCACGAACTTCCTTCGCGGCGCCTTGAGCATCCTCATGGGCGTCCCCGCTGCGCAGCGTTGCGCCGCGCGGCACAAAACAAGGAGGCGTACCTTCATGACTCGACGCTCTGCCCTGCTCGCGGGCAGCCTGATCGCCCTTGCCGTCATTGCGTGGGCACTCTCGCGCGCCATCGGCGCCGATACCTGGCACAGCCACGCAGGCGACCTCGCCTACTACACCGGGCGGCACCTGCTGCTAGTCGGCTATTCGATGGCGCTCGCCATCGTGGTCGGCGTGCCTGCCGGCGTGCTGCTCAGCCGGCCACGCTTCGTGCGCCAGGCCGAACGCTTCATGCAGATCTTCAACGTGGGGAACACCATTCCGTCGCTCGCGGTACTGGCCATTGCACTCGGCGTGTTTGGCATCGGCGACATTCCCGCGATCGTCGCCCTCTTTCTCGCGTCGCTTCTGCCCATCACGCGCAATACCTATGAAGGCGTGAAAAACGTGCCGGGCGCGCTGCGCGAAGCCGCGCGCGGCATCGGCATGACGGGCTGGCAGTCGCTCACGCGCGTGGAATTGCCCAATGCGCTGCCCATTATCGTGGGCGGTGTGCGCACCGCGCTCGCCATCAACGTGGGCACCGCGCCGCTCGCTTACCTGATCGGCGCGGACAGCCTCGGCTCGCTCATTTTCCCCGGCATCTATCTGAACGATCAGCCCTTGCTGCTGCTCGGCGCCGCGTTCACCGCCGCGCTCGCGCTCGTGCTTGACGGCGTGGTCGCCGCGGGCAGCCATCAGTGGCTCTCGCGTCACGGAGGGCTCGCATGATGCTCACTTCACCCTTCAAATACCTGCGCCGCTTCGTTCAAGCCTGCCTGATCGGCACGGCGCTCGTTGCCGCCGCCACGCCCGCATTCGCACAACCCAAGCTCGTATTGGGCGCGAAGAACTTCACCGAGCAATACGTGCTTGCCGAAGTCACGGCGCAGTACTTGCGTTCGCGCGGTTATACCGTGGAGGTGCGCTCGGGCCTCGGCAGCACGCTCATGCGCAGCGCGCTCGAGAACGGCCAGTTCGACCTCGTGTGGGACTACACAGGCACGGCGGCACTCGTCTACGACAAGCTAACGGAAAAGCTCTCGCCCGAAGCGATGTACGAACGCGTGAAGGCGCTCGATGCGCCGCGCGGACTCGTCTGGCTTAACGCCTCGCCGCTCAACGACACCTATGCATTAGGTCTGCCAAGCAAATTCGCCGACGAAACGGGTATCACGACGGTCTCGCAGCTTGCGCAAAGGTTGAAGACCGACCCCGATGCAAAGCGCTACGTGTTCGGCATGGACGCCGAGTTCGCGAATCGCCCGGATGGCCTCAAGCCCCTGCTCGCCACCTACGACATGAGCTTTCGCCGCTCGCAGATGAAGCAGATGGACCCCGGCCTCGTCTACACCGCGCTGCACAACAACCAGCTGAAGATCGGCCTCGTCTACACCACGGATGGCCGCGTGAAAGGCTTCGGCATCGTACCGCTCGAAGACGACAAGCACTTCTTCCCGCCGTACAACGCCACGCCCGTGGTGCGCAAGGAAGTGCTGGAGCGCAACCCCAGGCTGGCCGCGCAGCTCAACGCGCTTTCCGCCGCCCTCAACAACGACGTGATGCAAGACATGAACAAGGCCGTGGATCTCGACGGCAAGTCCGCCCACGACGTGGCGGCGGATTTCCTGCGCACGCATTCGCTCCCTTGAAGGAGGCCGCATGAACGTATTCGACTATCTCGCTTCGAGCTGGCCCGAGCTGCTGCAACTCACGCTGCAGCATCTCTACCTCGTGGGCATTGCCGTGGGCTGCGCGATTCTTGCAGGCGTGCCGCTCGGCGTGCTGATCAACCGCCACGACTGGCTCGCCGCGCCGTTGCTAGGACTCGCGACCATCATCCTCACGCTGCCCTCCATCGCGCTGTTCGGCCTCATGATTCCTGTGTTCTCGCGTTTCGGGCAGGGCATTGGCGCGGTGCCGGCCATTACGGCCGTCTTCCTCTATTCGCTACTGCCCATCATGCGCAACACCTACCTCGCGCTGCGCAACGTGGACGCGGGCATCAAGGAAGCGGGCACCGGCATTGGCATGACGTCGTGGCAGCGCCTGCGTCTCGTCGATTTGCCGCTGGCCGTACCCGTGATTCTCGCGGGCGTGCGCACGGCGGTCGTGATGAACATTGGCGTGATGACCATTGCCGCCGTGATCGGCGCGGGCGGACTGGGCACGCTGATCATTCGCGCCATTGGCCAGAGCAGCATGATGAAGCTGCTCGTGGGCGCGGTGCTCGTGAGCGTGCTCGCGATCGTCGCCGACTTGCTGTTGCAGATGCTTCAGCGCGCATTGACACCGAAAGGAGTACAGAAGACATGATCGAACTCGACCAACTCACAAAGACCTTCACGCAGAAAGACGGCCAGACCGTGCGCGCCGTCGATTCGGTGAGCCTTTCGGTGGCCGAAGGCGAGATCTGCGTGTTCCTCGGCCCCTCGGGTTGCGGCAAGACCACCACGCTCAAGATGATCAACCGGCTGATCGAGCCGACCTCGGGCCGCGTGCTCATCAACGGCGAGGACACGACGGGCCTGAACGAAGTGGATTTGCGCCGCCGCATTGGCTACGTGATCCAGCAGATCGGCCTCTTTCCGAACATGACGATCGAAGAGAACATCACGGTCGTGCCACGCCTGCTCGGCTGGGACAAGAAGCGCTGCGCCGAGCGCGCGGCGGAGCTGATGTCGATGGTCGCGCTCGACCCGAAGCTGTATTTGAAGCGCTATCCGCGCGAGCTTTCGGGCGGCCAGCAGCAACGGATCGGCGTGATTCGCGCGCTGGCCGCCGACCCGCCCGTCCTGCTCATGGACGAACCCTTCGGCGCGGTCGATCCGATCAATCGCGAAGCCATCCAGAACGAGTTCTTCCAGATGCAGCGGCAACTGAAGAAGACCGTCATCATGGTGAGCCACGATATCGACGAGGCGATCAAGCTGGGCGACCGCATCGCCGTGTTCCGGCGTGGCAAGCTCGTGCAATACGACCATCCCGATACCCTGCTCGCGCGCCCCCATGACGACTTCGTTGCACAGTTCGTGGGCCAGGACAGCACGCTCAAGCGCCTGTTGCTCGTAAAGGCCGGCGATGCGGCCACGCAACCGGAAACCGCACGCATGAACACGCAGCTCGCGCACGCGTTCGCCATGATGGACGAAGCCGATTGCCGCTACCTCACCGTGCTCGATGGCGCGCAGCATGCGCTCGGTTTCGTGGCGCGGCGTGCCGCGCGCGGTGCCGAAGGCGTGTGCGGCGATCGCATCACGCCGTTCCCCGCGACAGTATCCGTCGACGACAACCTGCGCATCGTGCTCTCGAAGATGTACCAGTTCCGCGCCTCGTGGATGCCGGTGCTCGACGCCGACGGCGCCTACGTGGGCGAGATCACGCAGGATTCGATCGCCGACTATCTGAGTTCGGGCCGCTCGCGGCAACAGACCGGACAGCCGCCGAGCGTGGCGTTGCGGCCGGTGGCCGCCACCGTGTGAGCGGCATGACGCGCTAGAACGTGGTGCGCGATCCGGCTATGACATTGCGCCCACCCTCGGGCGCGATGTCGCGCACCACGGAGCTTCCATAGCGAACGTCCGGGGCTCAGGGTGGGCACATGCCTCACAGGAGTTGCGGCAAACGTCGCCCATCACACCGGTAAATCACACGAACTCTCGCGCTAATCGCAAGGGACTTGCGCGAGACACCGCCTGCTTCACGCATAACCCGCCATCGAAAGGCCGAGGAATATTCTGTAGTTTCTTAAAAATATTCGGGTTCACCCTAAATCCCGACCTCTAGCTGTCGATATGTAAGGTGACGCCCGTTGGCGGCAGCCTGCACAGATTGGCCGCCCCGCTTGCGTTGCCCTTGGTCAAAAACGGTACAGACGCATGACACTCACCATTCGAGCGCGCATCGCCCTCACGTTCGCGCTCCTCGCCCTCCTGCTCACGGTTTCCGGCGTTCTCGGCTTCATCAGCACCGAAAAGACCAATAGCGCCAACCGCGACACCTATCGCAACAAGCTCGCCGAATCCACGGCCATCGACAACGCGGAAATCTACATCGCGCGCACGCGCCTCGTGCTCGACCGCGTGGCGCTGCACCCCGACGCGCCCTCGGTGCCCGATCAGTTGCAGCGCGCCGCGGGCTTCTTCAAGAACTCCGACGAGTGGTGGACGAAGTTCACGCAAATGCCGCACGAGAGCGACGAGTTGCCGCTCATCGCCGCGACCACCGAGCGGCGCACGGCTATGCGCAATGCGGTCTCGGACTTCACGAAGGCGCTCGAATCGGGCGACAAGGCCAGCGCCGACAACATCGCGATGACGCAGCTCTCCGACCTCTACAGCGCCATGAGCGCCGCGAACAACGAGGTCAAGAAGCACCTCTACAACAACGCGAAGATGCGTTATGAGGAAGCCGAAGCAAATTTTCATCTGTTCTCGGGCGTGAGCGCCGCGATGGTCGCGCTCGGCCTGCTCGGCGCGGGCCTCGGTTGGGTGACGCTGCGCCGTGCGATCATGGAGCCGCTCAATTACGCGCTCACGAGCCTCAATGAAATCTCCTCGGGCAACCTGAGCCAGACCGTGCGCGCGCAGCGCCGCGACGAAATGGGCCTGCTGCTCGAAAACATCGAGAAGACCCGCAAGGAACTGGGGTCCGTGACGGGCGCGGTGCGCTCGGGCAGCGAGTCGGTTTCGGTGGCCACGCGCCAGATCGCGGCGGGCATGATCGACCTCTCGGCGCGCACCGAGGAACAGGCGGCGTCGCTCCAGGAAACGGCCGCGAGCATGAACGAACTCACCTCGGCGGTGAAGCAGAACACCGACAATGCGCGCCAGGGCAGCACGCTCGCGCAAACGGCGGCGAACGTGGCGTCGCGCGGGAGCGACGTCGTGCAGGATGTGGTGAGCACGATGAGCGAGATCGAAGGGAGCTCGCACAAGATCTCCGACATCACGGCCATCATCGAAGGCATTGCGTTTCAGACCAATATTCTCGCGCTCAACGCGGCGGTCGAGGCAGCGCGCGCGGGCGAGCAGGGGCGCGGCTTCGCCGTGGTCGCGAGCGAGGTCCGCTCGCTCGCGCAACGCTCGGCCGCGGCGGCCAAGGAGATCAAGGACCTCATTGCGAATTCGGTGGCAACCGTTTCGCACGGCACGGAACTCGTTTCCACCGCAGGCGCGACGATGGCCGAGCTGCACACGTCCGTGCAGCGCGTGACCGCGATCATGAACGAGATCGCCTCGGCCTCGGAGCAGCAGCAAAGCGGTATCGAGCAGGTCGACACAGCCGTCACGCAGATGGACGAAGTCACGCAGCAGAACGCGGCGCTCGTCGAGCAGGTGACGGCTGCCGCCCAGGCGCTCGACACGCAATCCACGAGGCTTGCCGGCACCGTGCAGGTGTTTCGCGTCGGCTGAGGTCGACGTACGTACGTACGTACGTACGCGGCGCGAGCGCCTTCGCGGCCTCTTATAATCGGAGATCGAAGCGGCGGCGGGGAAGATCACATGTTCTGGCCCGCCGCCGCGCTTATCGAATTTCCGTACGCGAAGAGGAACGCCGCATGTATATCGCCATGAATCGCTTCAAGGTCGCATTGGGCTCCGAGGCCGCATTCGAGGAAGTCTGGGCCACGCGCGACACGCACTTGAAGCAAGTGCCCGGCTTCATCGAATTTCATCTGCTCAAAGGCCCGCAGCGCGAAGACCACGTACTTTACGCAAGCCACACGATCTGGGCGAGTCACGCGCACTTCGAAGACTGGACGCGCTCCGATGCATTTCGCGCGGCGCACAGAAACGCGGGCAATGCGGGCGGCGCAAACCGTCCGGTCTACCTGAGCCATCCCGAGTTCGAAGGCTTCGAAGTGGTGCAGACCGTGAAGTAAGCGGCGCACGCGAAGTCACGCGAACGTATCGGTAAATCTGTGCACGCGCTGCGCCAAAGCTACACGCTCGCAGCGTGTGCCGCCGCTTGGCGCAGCGACTCGCGGCACGATTCACGCGGCGATCGACAGCTGTAAAAACTGCCGCTGCGCGCCGCGCTTCCCACCCTTCCCTCCTTCCCTCCCCCTGTAGCGCGTCGGCAGCGCGCGCTTAGGCCCAAACCTTGCTTGATAGAAACCCCCGCCTTCGCGCGCAACGGCGTTGGAAGCGCGCACCACCGCGTCCCCAACCGACGAGCCCATGAAGAAAAAAACCGCTACCCGCATCGTAGAAGGACAGCCGTTTCCGCTCGGCGCCACCTGGAACGGCCGCGGCGTGAACTTCGCGCTTTTCTCCGCGAACGCAACGAAGGTCGAGTTGTGTCTCTTCGACAAGAACGGCCTGCGCGAACTCGAGCGCGTCGAGTTGCCCGAATACACCGACGAGGTGTGGCACGTGTACCTGCCCGACCTCGAACCGGGCGCTATCTACGGGTATCGCGTGCATGGGCCGTACGAGCCGCAGGCGGGCCATCGTTTCAATCCGAACAAGCTGCTGCTCGATCCCTATGCGAAGGCGCACGTGGGTGCGCTGCGCTGGCATCCCGCCGTGTTCGGCTACACGATCGGCAGTCCCGACGGCGATCTCTCGTTCGACACGCGAGACAGCGCGCGCTATGTGCCGCGCTGCCGCGTGGTCGATCAGGGCTTCACCTGGCATCACCCGATGCGCGAGCGCGTACCGCGCGAGCGCACGATCATCTACGAAACGCACGTGCGCGGCTACACGATCCGCCATCCCGACGTGCCGCCTGAAGAGCGCGGCACCTTCGCGGGTCTCGCGCAAACGCCGGTGCTCGAATATATCCGCGGGCTTGGCGTGACATCCGTCGAGCTGCTGCCCATCCATACCTTCGTGAACGATTCGCACCTGCTCGAACGCGGCCTCACGAACTACTGGGGCTACAACACGATCGGCTTCTTCGCGCCGGACCCGCGCTACTCGGTGGGCGCGCATGGCTCGATCGACGAATTCAAGAACATGGTGGACCGCCTGCACCAGGCGGGTCTCGAAGTGATACTCGACGTGGTGTACAACCACACGGCCGAAGGCAGCGAACTCGGACCCACGCTCTCGTTTCGGGGCATCGACAATGCTTCGTACTACCGGCTACCTGAAGACAAACGCTACTACATCAACGACACCGGCACGGGCAATACGCTCAACCTCTCGCACCCGCGCGTGCTACAGATGGTCACGGACAGCCTGCGCTACTGGGTGCTCGAAATGGGCGTGGACGGTTTCCGCTTCGACCTGGCGACGATCCTCGGGCGCGAGCCCTACGGCTTCGACGAAGGCGGCGGCTTTCTCGACAGCTGCCGCCAGGACCCGATCCTCTCGAGCGTCAAGCTGATTGCCGAGCCATGGGACTGCGGGCCGGGCGGCTACCAGGTGGGTGGCTTCCCGCCCAGCTGGATGGAATGGAACGACCGCTTTCGCGACACCACGCGCGCCTGGTGGAAGGGCGACGAAGGCAAGGCACCCGAGCTCGCCACGCGCCTGTGCGCCTCGGGCGACAGCTTCAACCGGCGCGGCCGGCGGCCATGGTCGAGCGTCAATTTCGTCACCGCGCACGACGGCTTCACGCTGAACGATCTGGTTTCGTACAACGATCGCCACAACGAAGCCAATGGCGAAGATAACCGCGACGGCCACGGCGACAATCTGTCGTGGAACTGTGGAGCCGAAGGCCCGACCGACGACCCCGAAATCCGCGCGCTGCGCGAGCGCCAGAAGCGCAACTTTCTCGCCACACTGCTGCTCTCACAGGGCACGCCCATGCTGCTCGCTGGCGACGAATTTGGCCGCACGCAGCGCGGCAACAACAATGCGTACTGCCAGGACAACGAGGTGAGCTGGGTGGACTGGGAAGGCATTGACGACACGGGCCGCGCGCTCGCCGACTTCGTGCGCAAGCTCACTGCCCTGCGCCATGCGCTACCGGTACTGCGTCGCAACCGCTTTCTCATCGGCGAGCACAACGCCACGCTCGACGTCACCGACGTCGAATGGCTCTCGCCCGCGGGCGTGCCGCTCGCCCAGGAGCAGTGGGACGATCCGGCCATGCGTTGTTTCGGCATGCTTATCGATGGACGATCGCAAACGAGCGGCATCATGCGCCTCGCTTCGGATGCGACCATGCTCATCGTGCTCAACGCCTATCACGACGTGGTGGAATTCACGTTGCCTTCCGTGCCGGGCAAGGATCAGTGGAACTGCCTCATCGATACGAACATGCCCGTGCGCGACGAACTGCCCGAATTCGAAGCCGGCGATATGTACCAGGTAACGGGACGCTCGCTGCTGTTGTTCGCGCTCCATGCGCGGGGCGCGACACAACGCGTGTTCGACCGGCTGGAGGAAAATCTCACGGGATGAATGGCATGCTTTTTTGCGGACTGGCGGCACAGCCGCCAGTTCGTTGCGCTATGCGTGCCGGGGCTGACAGTTAGTTGCACAACGCAGCGAACAACGCCGTTTCACCGCAAGACGGCCGACATCGCCGACAAGCTATTGAGCGTGCGCACGAGGTACTCGGCAGTTGGCGCCACAAACCGGATCACGCAGGCCGCCAAGCGCTCGACACTCGGCCACTGCGAAAAGAGGTCCGCAAGTGCAGGGGTCTGCGTATGCAGTTCGCACGTGCGCACACGCGGCGCCGCACAAGCGCGGTCCCACCACGCGCCGTCGCGCGCCACTTGCCCCACGGCTTCGCGTGCGGCGTCGCGAATCCGTTCGCGGCTCGCGGCGGGCGTCAGCATATCGCCGCTCGCGTGGCCATCTGAGCGCTTCACCACCATGAACTTCGCATCGGGAAAAGCGGGCTGCGTTTCGCGTTCGAACACGTCGTCGCCGCTCAGGAGCGCCACCCGTGCGCCGTATTCCTGCGCCAGCGCGCCATACAGCCCCGCCTCGCCTGTTGCCACGCCATCCACGAGCACGCGCGCAAACGCAAAGCTATTGATGGTGTGCGCAAGCATGCCGCGGCTTTGCGCCATGGCGTGATAGCCGATCATGAAAACGAGCGCGGGCCTGTGCTCGAGCCCCGCCATCATGCCGAGCGTGCGCGGCTTGCCGAGTATGACGCGTGCGCGCGCATCGATCTCGTCGAGCAGCAGGTTGTTGAAGCCGCCATGCGAGTCGTTGACCCACACTTCGCTTGCGCCGCCCGAGAACGCGCCTTCCACGGCCGCGTTCGCTTCGAGCGTCATCCAGCGGCGGGCCCGCTCGTACTCGGGGTTGCCGGCGCGCGTTTGCTGAACGTTGAAGACACCGCCTAAGCCTTCGATATCGACGGAAATGAGAACTTTCACGTTCGCGCGCCGCCTTCGAGCAGATTGGCGAAATCGGGCGCGGCTTCGCGCAGCGCCTGTCGCACATGGCCGTCGCGGCCCTGCACGGTGCTGGCGCGCCACAATGCGTCGAGAATCGCCTGTTCTACGCAATCCGCGCTTGCCTGAAACAGCGGGTCGAGTTGCGAGTCCGCGAGCAAAGGCGGCAACGCGTGGATCGGCGCGTCGTGGGCCATCGTGTATGCGGTGCTGAACGCCATGGAGATATCGCCGCTGCCGTGTCCGTAAACGGAGCCCGTGCGCGCGAGACCCGCTGCCGCGCGCATCGACACACGCCGAAGCTGCCGCGAGTCGAGCGGCGCATCCGTGGCGATCAGCATGATGATCGAGCCCTTCTCGGGCTCCTGCGTCGCGCGACTCGACGCCGCGCGCGCCGCAAGCTCGCGACCCAGGGACACGCCGTCGATCGTCAGCATGGGCAAGCGACCGAAGTTCGCCAGCACGAGTGCACCCACTGTGTACTGTGTGCCCGCCGTCCGTACCGCGCGCGACGCCGTGCCAATGCCGCCTTTCAGGTCGAAGCTCGACATGCCACGACCCGCGCCGATGCTGCCGCGAGCAAAGTCGGCGCTCACAGCGGAGCAGGCGGCGAGATAGTGCTCCTCAGTCACCGCCAGCGCCTGAATATCGTTCAGATAACCGTCATTGCACTCGAACACGAGCGGATTGACAGTCGGCAGGCCGCGCCCGATCTGCGGATTCGCTGCGATTGCCGCACGAATCTGCGCTTGTGCAAGCGCGCCCACGCCGAACGTGTTGGTCAGCGCAATCGGCGTTTCGAGCACACCCAGCTCCTCGAGCTGCATGAGCCCGATGCTCTTGCCAAAACCGTTGATCACGCAAGCGCTCGCTGGCACCTTCTCGCGAAAGAGGTCGCGTGCGTGGGGCATCACCACGGTCACGCCCGTTTGCACATCGCCCGCGTCGAGCGTGCAGTGACCCACGCGCACGCCGCTCACATCGGCAATCGTTCCCGTCGCGCCGCTCGCCAGTGTGCCGATATGCGGCGCGGCATCTCCGCGATGGGTGCTCATGCGCGGTCCAGTTTGGGGTCGAGCGCGTCGCGCAGGCCGTCACCCAGCAGATTGAATGCGAGCACCGTGAGGAAAATGGCGAGGCTCGGGAACAGCGCGATATGCGGCGCCGTGACCATATCCGCGCGCGCCTCGTTGAGCATGGCGCCCCACTCCGGCGTGGGCGGCTGCGCACCCAGGCCGATGAACGACAGGCTCGCCGCCGTGATGATCGACGTGCCGATACGCATGGTCAGATACACGATCACGGACGACACCGTGCCTGGCAGAATGTGCCGCATGATGATCGTCCAGTCCGAGGCGCCAATGCTGCGCGCGGCTTCGACATACGTGAGGTGCTTGAGCATGAGCGTATTGCCGCGCACGAGACGCGCGAACGCCGGAATGCTGAACACGGCCACCGCGCAAACCACGTTGATCATGCCGTTGCCGAGGATCGCCACCACGCCGATGGCGAGCAAAATGCCTGGGAATGCGAACAACACGTCGGCCACACGCATGGTGATGCGGTCCCACCAGCCTTCGTAGTAGCCCGCGAGCAAGCCGAAGAACGTGCCGATCACGGCGCCCAGCGCCACCGAAAGAAAGCCCGCGGCAAGCGAAATACGCGTGCCCGCGAGAATGCGGCTGAAAATATCGCGGCCCAGCGCGTCCACGCCGAACCAGTGGGCCGCCGAGGGACCGGCGTTGAGCGAGTCGTAGTCGAAGTAATTTTCCGGGTCGTAAGGCACCAGATGCGGCGCGAACACCGCGATCACCACCAGCAGCAGCACGAAAGCGCCCGCGCCGAGCGCGACATGCTGCTTGCGGAACTTGCGCCAGAACTCGCGCCACGGCGTGCGGATCGCTTCGTCCTGTGCGTGTACGGCAACGTTTTGGGTCGTGCTCATGGCGTGCTCACCTGAACCGAATGGTCGGATTGATGACCGCGTACAGCACGTCCACGATCAGATTGATGACGATAAATTCGAGTGAGAACAACAACACCTCGGCCTGGATCACGGGATAGTCGCGCATCGTCACCGAATCGATCAGCAGGCGTCCGAGGCCCGGCCAGTTGAACACCACTTCTACTACGATCGAGCCGCCCAGCAGAAAGCCGAATTGCAGGCCCATCATCGTGACCACGGGAATCATCGCGTTGCGCAGGCAATGCTTGATCACCACCCACTGCTCGGCCACGCCCTTCGCACGCGCCGTGCGCACGAAGTCCTCGTTGAGCACTTCGACGAACGAAGCTCGCGTGAAGCGCGCCATCACCGCGGCCACGGCCGCGCCGAGCGTGATCGACGGCAGCACGTAGCTGCGCCAGGAACCGTCGCTCACCACGGGCAGCCAGCCCAGACGCACCGAAAACAACTCCATGAGCGCCATGCCGAGTGCGAAGGCGGGAAACGATATGCCCGACACCGCGAGCGCCATGCCGATGCGATCGGGCCAGCGATTGCGCCACACGGCCGAGACGATGCCGATCGCCATGCCGAACACCACGGCCCAGACCATGCTGGTGAGCGTGAGCAGCAGCGTGGGCATGAAACGCTCGTTAATTTCGGTGATGACCGGGCGCTTGCTGCGCATCGAAACACCGAAGTCGCCGTGGGCGATGCGCACGAAGAAGTGGAGGAACTGCTGCGGCAACGGCTGGTCGAGGCCGAGGTCGGCGCGCACGAGCGCGACCGTGGCATCGTCCGCTTCGGGACCGGCCGCGAGGCGCGCCGGGTCGCCCGGCAGCAGATGCACGAACAGAAACACCAGGATCGCGACGATCAGGAGCGTCGGCAAAAGACCCAGCGAGCGTTTGACAATGAAATTCAGCATGAGCGCGTTACTGCATCGGGGCGTGCGCGCCGCGCCGGACTCGAACGTCCCGGCGCGGCGCGCAACGCATTAGCGAATCGAGATCTCGTCGAAGTTGAACGAGCCGTCCGGCGCCACATACGCGCCGGCCAGGCGCTTGCTGCGGGCGTACACGACCTTTTCCTTCACGAGGAACACCCACGGCGCGTCGGCCCAGATGCGCTTTTGCGCATCGGTGTAGAGCGCCGTTTTTTGCGCGCGGTCCGTCGTTTCGAGCGCCTTCGCGAGGTCCTGATCGACGGCGGGGTTCTTGTAGTACGCCGTGTTCATGAGCTTGGGCGGCCACGATGCCGAAGCGAGCAGCGGCGAGATGCCCCAGTCCGCTTCACCCGTGGACGACGACCAGCCGATGTAATACATGCGCACGCCCGCCGATGCCGGGTCTTGTGCGCTTTCCACACGCGCGACGGCGGTGCCCGTTTCCAGCGCTTCGACGTTCGCCTTCACCCCCACTTGCGCGAGTTGCTGCTGCACGAACTGAATGGCCTTTTGCGCGGTCGAGTTGTTATACGCCGACCACAGCGTCGTTTCGAAACCATTCGGGTAGCCAGCCTGCTTGAGCAGTTCGCGCGCCTTGGCCGGATCGTACGGCCAGGGGCCGAGCTTGACCGAGTAGTCCACGCCCTGGGGCAGCACGCCGTCCGAAGGCAGCGCGTAACCCGAGAACGCCACCTTCGCGAGCGCGTCCTTGTTGATCGCGTAGTTCAGCGCCTGGCGCACGAGCGGGTTGTCGAACGGCTTCTTCGCGGTGTTCAGGCTGATGTAGCGCTGGATGATCGAGGGCGTGGCGATCAGGTCCACCTTCGGGTTCGACTGGAACGCGCTCGCCTGTTCAAACGGAATGCGGAAGGCGAAGTCCGCTTCGCCCGTGCGCATGAGCGCCGCGCGCGTATTGTTGTCGGCCACCGGCTTCCAGTCGATCTCGTCGATCTTCGGATAGCCCTTCTTCCAGTAGCCGTCGAACCTGTGCACGACGAGGTCGCCAGCCGGGTCCCACTTCACGAATGCGAACGGGCCCGTGCCCACCGGATGCAGGCCGATATCCTTGCCCCACTTATCCATGGCCGCAGGCGAGATCATCACCGCCGACGGGTGCGCAAGCACGTTCACGAACGCCGAGAACGGCGCATTCAGCGTGACCTTCACCGTGTACGGATCGACCACTTCAGTCTTCGCAATGCGGCGGAACATGTTATAGCGCTTCAGGTGATTCGCCGGGTCCGTCACGCGGTCGAAGTTCGCCTTCACCGCCGCCGCATTGAAGTCGGTGCCGTCCTGGAACTTCACGCCCTGGCGCAGTTTGAAGGTGTAGACGAGGCCGTCACCGCTCACCTCGTAGCTCGTCGCCAGCACGTTGGTGAGCTTCAGGTCCTTATCGAAACCGAACAGCCCCTGGTAGAACGACTTCGAAACAGCCTGCGAGAGCGTGTCGTTGGCGTCGTACGGATCGAGCGTCGAAAACGTCGAATCGACGGCCATCACGGCGCGCTGTTCGGCGGCTTGCGCGGCGCTCGCGCCGGCGATCAGCGCGAGTGCGAGCGCGCTGCCCTTCATCCATGTTTTGACTTCTTGCATCAATCAGGTCTCCATACCCATGAATCTTGACGACTCAGCGAAATGATCCAGCTAGAAAGCGAACGTTTGCGTGGCACTACGGCAAGTTCAGTAAGCGCCGCCCACCCGATGCTTCGCAACGAAGTGACCAGGACCGACTGGCACGAGCGGCAAGACCTGGGGCTCGTCGCCGGGTGCGCGAATCGGGCTCGGCAATTCGTCGGCGGCGAGCACGCGCTTGGTGTGGCGGCGCGCCGGATCGGCGACAGGCACCGCGCCCATGAGCTTCTTCGTATAGGCGTGCTGCGGGTTCTCGAACACGGCGCGGCGCGGGCCGATCTCGACGATCTGCCCCAGATACATCACCGCGACGCGATGGCTCACGCGTTCCACCACGGCCATGTCGTGCGAGATGAAGAGATAGGCCACGCCAAGTTCCTGCTGCAGATCGAGCATGAGGTTGACGATCTGCGCCTGCACGGAAACGTCGAGCGCCGACACCGATTCGTCGGCGATCACGACTTTCGGGTTCATCGACAGCGCGCGCGCAATGGCGATGCGCTGACGCTGGCCGCCCGAGAATTCGTGCGGATAGCGCCCGGCCGCCGACTTCGGCAAGCCCACGCGGTCGAGCAGCCATTCCACGCGCGCCTGCGCCTCGGTGCCCTTCGAGATGCCGTGCACGAGCAGCGGCTCCATGATCGAGAAACCCACCGTGAGGCGCGGGTTGAGCGAGGCGAACGGGTCCTGGAAAATGAACTGGATATCGCGGCGCAACGTCTGCAACGCGGACCCGGTGAGCGTGCTGATATTCTGGCCGCCGAATTCGATCGTGCCACTCTGGCTCTGAACGAGGCGCAGCAGCGAGCGGCCCGTGGTCGATTTTCCGCAACCGGACTCGCCCACCAGCGCGAGCGTTTCGCCCGCGTGAAGATCGAAGCTGACCTGTTCGACCGCATGCACGCGACCCGTGACCTTGCCGAACAGACCGCTGCGCACGGGAAAACGCGTGACGAGGTCGCGCACGCGCAGAACCGGTGCGGCGTGCGTTTTCGCCGCGTTTGCCTGGAGGTCCGGAGCGACGGCCGGGCGCGCCGCTTCGTTCATCGAAAGCAGCGGGAACTTCTCGGGCAGGTCGGTGCCCTGCATCGCGCCGAGCTTCGGCACGGCAGCGAGCAACGCCTGCGTGTAACGATGCGACGGCGCTGCAAAAAGCGCATCGGAGGCGCCCTCTTCCACTTTCTCGCCGCGGTACATCACGAGAATGCGGTCCGCCACTTCGGCCACCACGCCCATGTCGTGCGTGATGAAGACGACGCCCATATCCATCTCGTCCTGCAGGCCGCGAATGAGCTGCAGGATCTGCGCCTGAATCGTTACGTCGAGCGCCGTGGTCGGTTCGTCGGCGATCAGGAGCGCGGGCTTGCACGAGAGCGCCATCGCGATCATCACGCGCTGGCGCATGCCGCCCGAAAGCTGATGCGGGAAGCGCTCCATCACGCGGCGCGCCTCGGGAATGCGCACCAGATCGAGCAGGCGCAACGTTTCGGCGCGCGCCTGCGAGGCGTTCATCCGCTGATGCAGCGCGATCGCTTCGCTAATCTGGTTGCCCACGGTGAACACGGGGTTCAGCGAGGTCATCGGCTCCTGGAAGATCATCGCGATGTCCGCGCCGCGCACCGAGCGCATGGTCGATGCACTCGCACGCGTGAGATCGAGCACGCTGCCGCTGCGCCGGCGCAGTTCGATGCTGCCGCCCGTAATGCGGCCGCCGCCGTGCTCGACCAGGCGCATCAGCGAAAGCGACGTGACCGACTTGCCCGAGCCCGATTCGCCGACGATAGCGAGCGTCTCGCCGCGATCGACGTGCAACGACAGATTGCGCACGGCTTCGAACGTGCCCGCGCCGCGCTTGAACGACACGCAAAGATCGCGAACATCGATCACGCGGTTCGGCGGCAGCGCGGCCTTTTCCGCGGCCCGCGCGGTATCAGGAGGGTGCGAGGACATCTGCACGATGAGGATTCCTTCGTTTGATGCGCAAAGCGATGCGCCGCTTAAGCGTAGATCGACGCAACGGGCGCTTCGCCCACGCGCGCGTAGCCGCGATACATGCCTTCGGTGTTGAACGGCAGGACCACGTTGCCTTGTGCGTCCACGGCGATCAGGCCGCCACGGCCGTCGATGCGCGGCAATTGCTCCATCACGACATTCGTTGCTGCTTCGGAGAGCGAAACACCGCGATATTTCATTTGCGCCGCCACGTCGTAGGCCGCGACCATGCGCATGAACATTTCGCCCGATCCCGTGGTGGACACCGCGCAAGTGGCGTCATCGGCATAGCAGCCCGCGCCGATCAGCGGTGCGTCGCCCACGCGGCCCACCTGCTTGTTCGTGATGCCGCCCGTCGAAGTCGCCGCCGCGAGGTGGCCTTGCGCGTCGAGCGCCACCGCGCCCACCGTGCCGTACTTGCGGTTCGGGTCGATCGGCTCGTGCGGCAGGCTTTCTTCCGATGCCTTTGCAGCGGCCTGGGCTTCGAGCGTTGCCCCATCGTGATCGAGCATCGCGCGCGCTTGCCCGCGTGCGAGCTGCCACTGGCGGTAGCGCGCATCGGTGTGGAAATAGCCGGGATCGACGAATTCGAGGCCGTGTGCCGCCGCAAATGCTTCCGCGCCTTCGCCCGTGAAGAGCACGTGCTCGCTCTTCTCCAGCACGCGGCGCGCCGCCAGCACCGGATTGCGCACGCGCTTCACGCAGCACACGGCGCCCGCTTCGAGCGTGCGGCCGTCCATGATCGAGGCATCGAGTTCATGCGTGCCTGCGGACGTGAAAACCGCGCCATGACCCGCGTTGAAAAACGGGCAGTCTTCGAGCAGACGTACCGCTTCCTCGACTGCGTCGAGCGCGCTCCCGCCAACGGCCAGGATGCGCTGGCCAGCCGCGAGAATGCGGCTCAGCGCGTCGAGATACTGAGCTTCGACTTCGGGCGCCATCGAAGCGCGCAGGATCGTGCCGGCGCCGCCGTGAATGGCAATGACTGCGTTCGATTTCATGACTTCTTTTTCGTTGGGGAAGACGGGGCGGAAGGCGCGGCATGCGCCTGCGCCGAGGTGAGCCACGGCAGCACCGATTCGGTGATGGCCGCCGCGGCGACGACGGAATCCTTCGCGCGCAACGCCACGGCGTCGCAAAGCGCTTCGATGACGGCCAGCACCGCGGCTTCCGAGTTCGCCGCGAGGCGCCGCTCGGAGCGGATCAGCAGCATGAGATCGGCAAAGCGCGCGAGCGGCGAGTCGATGCTGTCGGTGAGCGCGAGGACGCGCGCGCCCAGCTTCGCGGCGTGGCGCGAGAGCTTGATCGTGTCGTCCACGTAGCGCGGAAACGCGATGCCGATCACCAGATCGTCCTTGTTCGCGCCGAGCAGCCTGCGCGCGGAATGCGTGGGACCGCCGACCGTGGAGAGCGCCTGCACGTTGTCCAGATAAGGCAGCAGCGCGTTCTCCATGATCCCGGCGAGAAACGCGCTCGTGCCCGAGCCGATGATGTACACGCGGCGCGCCGAGAGAATCGCGTCCACGGCGGCTGCGGCCGCTTCGCTGTCGATCGACTGGCGCGACAAGCGCAGGTTCGACTCGGCCTGCTCCAGCGAGGCGCCGAATAGCTCGGCGCCGCTGGTGGGCGATTCCTGCGCGCTGCGCAGCCGCTCGACCGGCGCGAGCGTGGCCTCGAAGCCGCGCACGAGCGCCTCGCGAAACTGCGGATAGCCGTCGAACCCGAGCGAGCGCGCAAAGCGGTTGGCCGTCGCGACCGACGCCCCCACCGCGCCCGCCAGTTCGTCGATACGCATGGTCGCGGCGTGGAACAGGTTCGCGAGCACGTACTCGGCCATGCGCCGGTGGCCCGGCGTGAGAACGGGCATCGCGGCGGTGATGCGCGCGACGATCTCGGCTTCGGGCGTGTCGGGAGTTGACGGTCGGGTTGGCATACGTGGGCCGGAGTGGGGACGGCGAGTCCGTAAATGAAATTACATGAACGGATCTTAGTGAAAATGAATTTTCATCGCGCCCGGGGTTTACCCTATTCGAGCAATAGCAAGGGGAAATTAGCTTGATCGGGCGCAACGAGGCGCGAACTTGCGCGCCTCGAACACGTTGCACGATTTTGGAAGGAGAACCCGGCAGAAGCCGGAAAGACAGGTCGCGCCGGCGCGAGGGGGAGCCGCACTTGCCGCCAGCCTGGCGCCAGCGGCAATCGAAGCAGTCAGATGAAAACGAAGTGCGCTACGTCAGGCATCCAATGCCGCCATCACCTCGGGGTTCGGCGCCAAACGCCAGGTATTGCGCCCCGCGCGCTTGGCTTCATACATGGCTGCATCGGCAAGACAAAGCGGATCGTCGGCGCACGCCTTGTTCTCGACCTCGGCCGAGAGCACCGCATGGGTTGCGTCCACAACACCCGCAGCACCCGCGGCGCCGGTCAGCACGACACCCACACTCGCGCTCGTCTCGATCACGCGTCCCGCAACGACGAAGGCCTTCGACACCTCGCGGCAAATGGCCGCCGCGATGCGCTCGCCGGTGCGCGCGTCGCTCACGCCGCGGCTCGCTACTACGAATTCGTCGCCGCCCAGGCGGCACACCACGTCGCCCGCGCGCACGGTGGCGACGAGCCTGCGCGCGACCTCCTTGAGTAAAGCGTCGCCCACGTCGTGGCCAAAGCGGTCGTTGATGGACTTGAATCCGTCCATGTCCATGAAGAACAGCGCGAGCGGCTCGCCGCTCGCGCGCAGTTCGCACAGCGCCTCGTGCAGCGCGCGCCGGTTCGCGAGGCCCGTGAGCGGGTCGATCAGCGCGCCCTCGCGCAGGCGTTGCTCGGTTCGGCGCTGCTCGGTCACGTCGTGCGCCATGACGTAGAAGCCTGTCACCTTGCCCTCGCGCTTGGCCGGAATGTAGGTCGCCGACCATACGCGATCGGCGTCGGCCCGGTAACGCACCTCGTCGCAGGTCACGCGTTCTCCGGCCAGCGCGCGCGCAAAGAGCGGCTGCAACTGCTGGAACACTTCCGGGCGCAGCGTTTCGCCCAGGCTGCGCCCGCGCAGCGCCGCCGGCTCCGCGCCGAACACGCGCTTGAACGTCTCGTTGTTGAACTGATAGCAAAGATCGCGATCGACCACGGCGATCAGCGCCGGCACGTTGTCGGTGATGGTCTGCAGCGCATCGCGGCTGCGCCGCAGCTCCGCCGTGCGCTCACGCACGCGCGCTTCGAGTTCGACGTGATAGTTGCGCAGCGCCTCTTCGCTCTTCTTGCGGCTTGTGATGTCTTGCACCGCAGCGATGAAATGCAGCGGCGCGCCCGACACGTCGCGCACGAGCGACACCGCGAGATTGACCCACACGGCCTGGCCATCGGGCCGCAGATAGCGCTTTTCCATCGCATACGTGGCCTGGCGGCCTGCGAGCAGTTCGGCCACTTGCGCGAGATCGGCAGCGATATCGGCCGGATGCGTGACCGAAGCGAACGTGCGCCGGCGCAGTTCGCTCTCCTCATAGCCGATGATGGCGGAGAACTTCTGGTTCACGTCGAGAAAGCGGCCGTCGAGATCGACCACGGCCTTGCCGATCGGCGTTTGCTGGAACACGGTCCGAAAGCGCGCCTCGCTGATGGCGAGCGAGCGGCGGTCGCGCTCGTGCGCCGCGCGCGAGCGGTTCAGCTGCCGGCGTAACTCCAGTTCGCGTTCGACGAGGTGCGCGAAGTCCGCGAGCATCGCGCCCTGCGCTGCGTCGAACGTGCGCGGCTTTGCGTCGATGAGGCAAAGCGTGCCGACCACCTGGCCGTCGGCGAGGCGCAGCGGCGAGCCCGCATAGAAGCGAATGTTCGGCGCGCCCGTGACGAGCGGATTGTCCAGAAAGCGCTCGTCGTCCAGCGCGTCTTCCACCACGAGCATGCGTTTGCTCAGCACGGCGTGCGCACAGAACGACACGCTGCGCGGCGTTTCGCACGCGGCCAGCCCGTGGTGCGACTTGAACCACTGGCGGTCTTCGTCCACGAGCGAGATCAGCACGATCGGCATGTCGAAAGCGAAGGCGGCGAGCCGCGAGATGCGGTCGAACGCCTCTTCGGGATCAGTGTCGAGTATGTCGAGTTGCCGCAGTGCCCGAAGGCGAACGTCCTCGTCCAGAGGAAGCGGAGCAGTGATCATCGTGGGGGGCCCGGCAGGGCGGATAAGGTTGCCTGGCGCTTTCCGCACCGGCGCGCCTTACCAGGGTTTACGGCCGGATCAAGCAAAAACTGAAGCGCGCGAATGCCCAAAGCACGCACGTGGCGCAAGCCTTCCGCGCCAGGCATTTCCCTTATGCAGGAACCCCAAGTTAAGCGCACGAACGTTCGGTATACGCGTGGTTGCGCAATCATCGTCCCCCACCACTTTCCTGCCCGTGGTGCCCACGCGGTTCGGCCGACGGGCGTTGCGCATCTCTCCACCGGAATATCATCACGCCCGAATTGATTCGATATCCGAATTACATGCCATTTTTAACCGGTTGGTTACCGTGTTGCGAAATCGATCAAGCCCTCAAAAAAAACATGTCTGGCGACTTCAGCAACGCTTTTTCACCGCCGTAAAAAGGGCAAAGCCCCACCCTTCCGGTGTCACCATGAGAACCCTCGCGCAAACACTGCGACTGAAACAGACCACTGGCATCGCCACCGCGGCGCGTATTGCCGCTGGCCGCGGCGCCGGCACGCGCATGAGCGCGTCGCCCCGTGCGCGTCGCGCACCTTCGCGCCGCGCTCATACGCAAACCGGCACGTCGCGTCACTACGCCGTGCGCCGCCTCGCGGCGCAAGCGCGCACGCGCAGAATCTAACGCCACACGGACATCGAGACATGAGTCAGGAAACCGCGGCGGCCCTGCCCGATCCCACCGCTGCCCTGGAACCCGCGGCGGCGCTTCCCTGGATGGTCCGTGCGCGCGCTACGCTGCGCGCCTCTATCCGCGCGCGCACGAAGCTCTTCATTGGACTGTTTTTTGCCTTGTTCGCCACGCAAACCACGCTGCTTGCAAGCCAGCTGATCGCGTTTGGCCACGCCTTCGAACGCGTGGACACGACCTGGCACGACGAAAGCGCCGCACGGGAAGCCGAAGCGCCGCCTACGCAGGCCGTCTCCGCTTCGCCTCGTGAGCTTGCCGTCGAGAGACTGCACAGTCAGGTCCAGCGTGGCATTCTGCGCGTGCATCACACGCTCGAAGCGGCCTCTGCGATCGCGCTCGCCACGCTAGCCTTTGGCCTCGTGCTGCTGCACTACCTCGAACGCACGCTGCTGCGCCCGCTCCATACCTTGACCGATTCGCTCGTGCGCCTCGCGCACGGCGAAGACATGCGCGCATTGCCCGACATGAACCGCACCGACGAGATCGGCGCGATGGCGCATGCCTTCGATACGTTGTGCGAAAAGTCTCGCGAACTGCATATCGCCCACGAAGCCACGCGCGCCGCCGAGGCACACGCCCAGGCGCTCGCGCGTCACGATCCGCTCACGGGCCTGCCCAACCGGCGTCTGCTCGCGGCGGAAATGAGCGCGGCGCTGGCGCGCACGCAGCGTCGCTCGCCCGATTACCTCGTGTTCGTGATCGACCTCGACCGCTTCAAGCCTGTGAATGACTTTCACGGCCACGCCGCGGGCGACACGGTGCTGTGCGAGATCGCGGCACGCCTGCGCCGCGTGGTGCGCGACGGCGACACGGTCGCGCGTCTGGGCGGCGACGAGTTCGCCGTGCTCGCCCGCGTGCATCGCGATGACCACATCGAGGCCGCGAGCGAGCTCGCGCAGCGCCTGCTGGCCGCCACGCGCGCGCCCATCGACATCGGCAAGCTGCGTATCAACGTGGACGCGAGCATTGGCATCGCGTGCTGCCCGCGCGACGGCGGCGACCCCGACGCGCTTCTGCGCGCCGCCGACATCGCCATGTATCGCGCCAAGTGCGAAGGCAAGGGCACCTACCGCTTCTTCGAGCAGAAGATGGACGACGAACTGCGCCTGCAGGCCTCGCTCGAATCGGACCTGCGACGCGCGCTCGCCGGCGGCGAGATCCGCCCGTTCTACCAGCCGCTCGTGCGCCTCGCCGACGGCCAGACCACGGGCTTCGAGATTCTCGCGCGCTGGCACCACGAGCAGCGCGGCTGGATCTCGCCCGAGGTGTTCGTGCCGCTCATCGAGCAGATGGGCATTTCGCCCGTGTTCACCGCTTCGATATTGCGGCGCGCGTGCCGCGACGCGCTGAGCTGGCCCGCGCGCTACCACCTCGCGCTCAATCTCTCGCCCGCGCAGTTCAAGGACACGCAACTCGCGGCGCTGCTTCTCACGATCCTCGCCGACGAGGGCATGCCGCCCGAGCGCATGGAGATCGAGATCACCGAATCGGCGCTCATGTCCGACTTCGACGCGGCGCGCGCCGTGCTCGCGGACTTCCGCAACGCGGGGCTGCGCATGTCGCTCGACGACTTCGGCACCGGCTATTCGAGCCTGCAGCATCTGCGCGAACTGAAGGTGGACAAGCTGAAGATCGACCGCTCCTTCGTGCTCTCCATGACTTCGTGCAACGAGAGCGCCAAGATTGTCGACGCGATCATTGCGCTCTCCACGAACCTCGGCATGAGCACGGTGGCCGAGGGCGTGGAGACCGCGGAGCTCGCGCGCACGCTGGCGGCCAAGGGCTGTGACTACGCGCAGGGCTATTTCTTCGGCAAAGCGATGGCGGCGCGTGAAATCGACGCCTTGCTGAACGTGGATCGTGCGGCGAACGAGGCGCGTCTGAAGCGTCTCGTCGAGCCGGCCTGAATAGATTGACTGGCATTACTTTGAGAACAAAAAGGTAGACATCATGTTTGTAGCAATTGGCTGGATCGTCGTGCTCGGATCGGTGATCGGGAGCTTCGTGGGCGTGGGGGGACATCTGCCCGCGCTCGTTCAACCGTTCGAACTCCTGTGTATTTTCGGCGCGGCGCTGGGCGCGTTCGTGGTGAGCAACCCCACGGCCACGCTCGGCAAAACGCTCAAGGCGCTGCCCACCTGCTTCAAGGGCGGCGGCTACACGAAGGCGCAATACCTGGAGCTGATCGCCCTTCTCTACGAGCTGCTGCAAAAGGCACGCAAGGAAGGCATGATGGCGCTCGAAGCCGACATCGAGTCGCCCGAGAACAGCCCGATTTTCCAGAAATACGCGCGCGTGCTGTCCGACCATCATCTGCTCGACTTTATCGTCGACTATCTGCGCATGATGTCGAACGGCAATGTGAACCCCATGGAAATGCAGGACCTCATGGACGAAGAACTCGACACGCACCACTCCGAAGTGTCGATTGCGCCCAACGCCATCCAGAAGATGGCCGACGGCCTGCCCGCCTTCGGCATCGTGGCGGCCGTGATGGGCGTGGTGCACACCATGGGCTCGGTGGGCAAGCCGCCTGCCGTGCTCGGCGAGATGATCGCGGGTGCGCTCGTGGGCACGTTCCTCGGCATTCTGCTCGCCTATGGCTTCGTCGGGCCGATTGCCGACCTGCTCAACGCCAAGGGCCGCGCCGCCAGCAAGCCGTTCCAGTGCGTGAAGGCCGTGCTGCTTGCCTCGCTGGCCGGGTATGCGCCGCCCGTGGCGGTGGAGTTCGGCCGCAAGGTGCTGTTCACGTCCGACCGCCCGAGCTTCCAGGAACTCGACGAAGCGGTCCGCGCCACCAAGACGCCGAAGGCCGCTTAGGAGTCCCGACATGGCCGAACGAACTCCAGGCTCGCGCGCCGCGCGCGACACCGAGGGCAGCAAGACCACGGTCGTGGTGCGCCGCGTAAAAAAAGGCGGTCACGAGGGTCACCACGGCGGGGCATGGAAGATCGCTTATGCCGACTTCGTGACCGCGATGATGGCGTTTTTCCTCTTGATGTGGCTGCTCGGCTCGACGTCGCAGTACGACCGCGACGGCATCGAGAAGTACTTCAACACGCCGCTCTCGGCCATGCTCGGCAGCAAACCCAACGCCGCGAATCCCAACCCGAGCGTGGTGCAAGGCGGTGGCCGCGACCTCTCCAGCAAGACGCCCGCCGTGGGCGGTTCGAACGCGCAGCCCACGCTCTCGCACGCCGTGCCCGTGGAAGCGGTCGACAAGTCGCGTCTTTCGCAGCTTAAGGAAAAACTCTCGGCGCTCATCGAACGCAAGCCTGAATTGCGCGCGTACCGCGACCAGATCCGCATGTCGATCACCGACGAAGGCCTGCGCATCGAGCTGGTCGACTCGCTCAAGCGCCCCATGTTCGCAACCGGCAGCGCGAAGCTCGAAGACTACGCGTACGAGATCCTCGTGCAGATCGGCAGCGCGCTCAACGACGTGGACAGCGGCGTGTCGATCGCGGGGCACACGGACTCGGTGCCCTACTCGGGGGGCCTGGCTGGCTATTCGAACTGGGAGCTTTCGAGCGAGCGCGCCAACGCCGCGCGCCGCGCGCTGGTGGCCGGCCATCTGAGCGAGGAGAAATTGCTCCAGGTGCGCGGTCTCGCCGACGTGCTGCCGCTCGATCACGACACGGCGGACAGCCCGCTGAATCGCCGCATCAGCATTCTGGTGATGAACAAGGCCGCCGAGCGCGCGTTCTTCGAGCAGGCGAAACGCTACGACGTCGACCCGCCGCAAAAGGCCGCCTCGCCCGCCTCATGAGGCTTTTGAAGCGGGCTGCCACGGCGCGGTACGCTGCTTGCTGTGTCTCCTGGCAGACGGCCAGAACCGCCGCGGCATCGCCTGCCGCCTGACACGGGAATCGTCGGGAGTCTGGCCGGACTCAATGTTGTTCCCCTCGTATATGGAGACCATCATGCCCACCTTCATTCCTCCGCCCATGCCGACCCGCAATGGCGCGCGCATCGTCGGCAAAGGCCGTGTCAGCGCCGCGGGGCCGGGCCCCGACGTGATGGCCGCGAGCACGCTCGATAGCGACCGCGTGCTGAGTTCGGACGGCCAGGAAGTCGGCAAGATCAAGGAAATCATGCTCGACGTACAGAGCGGCCGCGTGGCCTACGTGGTGATGTCGAGCGGCGGATTTCTCGGCATTGGCGACAAGCTGCTCGCGATCCCCTGGGGCGCGCTCATGCTCGACACGAGCCGCAAGTGCTTCCTGCTCAACGTGTCGTCCGAGCGCGTGAAGGAAGCGCCGGGCTTCGACCGGGACAGCTGGCCCTCCATGGCCGACGCGCACTGGGGCAGCACGTTGCACGCCTATTACGGCGCCGAGCCGTACTGGGCAGCGGTCGAGCCGGTGACGCCGCGCCATTGAGCTTCTTAAGCGTCTGGCACCGGGCTCCGAACGGCAGTCAGGCGTTCGGAGCCGCAAATCGCGTCGAGGGCACGTCGGCGATCAGCGCGGCGACGTCCCGGCGTTCGCGGCCACTTCGGGCGCCTCGGCAGTGCCAGTGGCCTCCAACGCCCAAGCGTTCACCGTGCGCCGCATCGGGCAAGCGATCACCGTGGCCACGTGGCTCGCCTGCGACGCCTCCGGCACGCGCGAGCCGCTCTCCGCCAGCGCCCGCACGCGTTGTCTGAACGCGATCTGCAAGGCATCTGACTTCACCGACACTTCGTTCTGCCAACTCTCGGGCACGCGAACCGGCCGAATGCGCCGGAGCACGGCGTGGTCTTCCTCGAAAATGCGGAGATTGCGCGCGCGAAAACGGCCGTCGAACAGCGCATTGCGCAGAAAGCTGCGGCCCATCATCCAGAACGTCTGCGTGCGCCCCTCGTCCACCGGCACATGCGCCGACGCGATATGGATGCGCCACCCATTGGCCAGCGTCAGTTCGAGCGTCGCGCACGGGCCGCTCAGGTGAAAGCCCGTTTGCGTGACTACGTCGACATATTCGCCCGTGGGCGTGCGGCGCAGCCAGCCCCGGCGCACGGGCCGCCGCATCACGAGCCGCGCGTGGCCGCTCCAGGCGTTGGCGCTTACGTTGACCGCGTCGATTTCGGGGCGCTCGGGCGCGCCGAACGAACTGCCGTGCACGAACGGCGCGTGCGCGAAATCGAGTCCGTTCTCGATCACGCGTTCCCAGTTCGCCTCCCACTCGTAGGTGCCGTACACGACGCGCACGGCCGGGTCGTCGGCCCAGCCGAGATCGGGCAGCGGCGGCCGCTCGGCTTCGGGCAGGTCGCCCACGAACGCCCAGATCCAGCCGTGACGCTCCACCACGGGATAGCTGTCCACGCGCGCTCGCGCCGGAATGCGCGCCTGTGGCTGCGCGGGAATGTGGGTGCAAACGCCGTCACCGCCATAGCGCCAGCCGTGGTACGGGCACTGGACCTCGCCGTTCACACGGCGCCCGGCCGCCAGCGATGCGCCGCGATGCACGCAGATATCGGACAGCAGTTGCGCGCGGCGCTGAGCATCGCGAAAGGCGACGAAGCGGTGGCCGAGCAGCGTGACCGGCAGCAACTGCTCGCGCAAGTCCGCGCCAGCGGCCACGACGTACCAAAGGTTTTTCAGCATGACGGATGGGAGCAGCGAATCGAATGCGCCAATTGGACCAGATTTTGGGTCCCGATGGCGACAGGCGCACAATACGTGCCGTTACGGCCCGACTGCGACGTGGCCCTCACCTGACAACCCTACAGGCAACACCTCCCCATGACCCAGTTCTTCAGCGAAGCCGCCTCCGCCGAGGCCGTCAATGCGCGTATCGGTGAAAACGCCGACGAGCGTCTGCGCGAGGTGATGAGCGCGCTCGTGCGTCACCTGCATGCGTTTGCGAAAGAAGTGCAACTGACCCAGCCGGAATGGGAAACCGCCATCGACTTCCTCACCACGGCCGGGCAGCTCTGCAGCGCCGAGCGCCAGGAGTTCATCCTGCTATCGGACACGCTAGGGTTTTCCATGCTCGTCGACGCCATCAACAACCGCCGCCCGCGCGCCGCCACCGAAAACACGGTGTTCGGCCCATTCCACGTGGCCGGCGCGCCCGAGCGCGAGATGGGCGCATGCATCACCGCCGACGGCCGGGGCGAGCCCTGCCTGTTCGAGGGCCGCGTGCTCGATCTCGAAGGCCGCCCGGTGGAGGGCGCGCGCATCGACGTATGGTCCGACAATGCCGACGGCTACTACGACGTGCAGCAGCCCGGCGTACAGCCCAAGTGGAACAACCGCGGCGTCTTCACGACCGGCGCGGACGGCGCGTACCGCTTCGTCGGCATCAAGCCGGTCTCGTACCCGATCCCGCACGACGGCCCAGTGGGCAAGATGCTCGCAAGCCTCGGCCGTCACCCCTACCGGCCCGCGCACATGCATTTCCTCATCACCGCGCCGGGCTTCCAGAAAGTGGTCACGCATACCTTCGTGGGCGACGATCCGTACCTGCAGTCGGACGCCGTGTTCGGCGTGAAAGCGTCGCTCGTCGCGCCGTACGAGCGCATAGCCGACGGCGTCACGCCGTGGCGCTCCACGTTCGATTTCGTGCTCATGCCGCTCGCGCTGAACGCCTGATCGGCCATATCCGCCTGATCCTCCAATGCGGCGAACTGGACGCGATATCGCGCCCTGCTCGCCGCATTGTCCGCCGCTCCCGGGTCATAGACTGGTCTCGCAGTCGAACGAACAACTGGGAACAACTTGGGGGCGGCGATGCGGGTCACGAACTGGATTCTGGTGCTGGAATGCGCGTATATGGAGTTTTCCAGCTGGCGCGGCAAGAACGTGTATCGCCGCACGGTGGCGTACGACAACGTGGTTTGGTGCTAGACCGAAGCCTCGAGCCATCGACGCAACGGCAATCCTCCACTACAGTCGAAGATTTTGAAGACGCGCGCTAGAGACGCCCGCCTCCCGTCATCGTTGCTGGAATCGAGGATTCGAACATGCTGTTCCCCGCTATTGCCACTGCCGCCTTGCTGATCGTGGTGTATGTCCACGTGAACATTCCGCGCTTCACGGAGCGAGGGCCGAAGCGCATCATCGCCCACGCCACGCTGTTGCTGGCTGGACTGTGCTTCGGCGTGATCGGCGCGATGATGTCCGGTACGATCGCGCCGCCGTGGACGGTGATTGCTTGCGGCATGGGCATCGTGCATCTGCCGACGCTCTGCGTGCTCGTGCTCAAGCGCTTCCGGCATTCGGGGCGCAGCTGATGTAAGCCGCGCCCACCTTCCTCAAACGCGATTCAACGCGGGCCGGCCGTCCAGCACGGCGGCCACATTATCCAGCGCGGTAAAGCCCATCTGGTCACGCGTTTCCACCGTGGCGCTCGCCATGTGCGGCGTGAGGAATACATTGTCGAGGCTGGCAAAGCGCTTGTCGACATTGGGCTCGTTGCGATACACGTCGAGGCCCGCGCCGAACAGGTGCCCCGAGGTCAGGGCGTCGTAAAGCGCATCTTCATCCACGAGGCCGCCGCGCGCCGCGTTGATGAATACCGCCCCCTTCGGCAAGCGCCCAAATTCCTTTTTCGTCATCAAGGGCGCGCCGCCGCCCGGCACGTGCAGCGTCAGCACTTCACAATGCGGCAGCATCTCCTCGAAGCTCGCGTACCAGGTCGCGCCGTTCTCCACGGAAGGCGCAGCACGGTTGATGTCGGTGTAGATCACGCGCATGCCGAAGCCGAGCGCGCGCCGGGCCACCGCCCGGCCAATGCGGCCAAAGCCCACGATGCCCAACGTCTTGCCATTCACGCGCGTGCCCAGCATGTCGGTCATGCCGAACGACTTGCCCCAGCCGCCGCGCATGATCCGTTCGTACTCCGATGCACGCCGGCACGCCGCCAGCACAAGCAACATCGAAAGGTCGGCTGTGCATTCGGTCAAGGCGTCGGGCGCGTTCGTCACCACGATGCCGCGCTCGCGCGCGGCGGCCACATCCAGGTGATCGACGCCCGCACTCGCGTTAGCGATGATTTTCACGCAATCAGGCAGCGCGGCAATGTGTTCCGCCTGCAAGCCCGACTTCTTGCCGACGAGCACCGCCGGCACGGCATGCTGCTTGCAAAAGTCGACCACCGACCACGCGTCCATATCGGCGTCGGTCACGAAGGCATGGAACTCGGCCACGGCGCGTTGCGCCACTGCGGCGGGCACTTTTCGCGCAATCAGAAGCTTCGTGCGTTGATTTTCCGGCATGGTGTTTTCCCCTTTGGGTATGGACGGACGTCGAGAGACTACGAAAGCGTCTGCCGGCCGGTCAATGTTGATTGGGTGAATCAAGTTCTGGCGCGTGCTGTGGCCCTGTATTCGCTTCAGCGCGTGTACGCGCCGCTCTGCGCTTCCCGCGCATCAGGAAAACCCTATCCGGCGCCCGGATATCAAGGGTCCAGATGTTGATTCAACGAATCAAGATTGCTGCGCGCCTCACGCGAATGCAATTCTTTTCCCGTGTTCAATGGAATCGGGAAGAGGACGCGCAATGTCTGCATCGAAAAAGTTCGCCGCCGTAACGGGCGCTGGCTCCGGCATCGGCCGCGCCACCGCCGTGGCGCTCGCCAACGCCGGCTTTGCCGTTGCGCTGATCGGCCGCCGGATCGAGCCGCTGCTGGAGACAAAGGAACTCATCGGCACCGAGGGCGGAGAGGCCCACGCGTTTTCCGCAGACGTGACCCATGCCGAATCGGTCGAACACGCGTTCGCGCAAATCGCCCAGACCTTCGGCCGCCTCGATGTGCTGTTCAACAATGCCGGCCGCAACGCGGGCGCCGTGCCGCTGGAGGACTACGAAGTCGACTTCTGGAACGATGTGGTCGCAACCAATCTCACCGGCGTGTTTCTGTGCGCGCGCGCCGCATACCGGATCATGAAAGCGCAGTCGCCGCAAGGCGGACGCATCATCAACAACGGCTCGATCTCCGCGCATTCGCCGCGCCCCCACACCATCGCCTACTCGGCCACGAAGCACGCCGTGACGGGCATCACCAAATCGATCGCGCTGGACGGCCGCGCATTCAACATCGCGTGCAGCCAGATCGACATCGGCAACGCGGCCACGTCGCTCACCGAGCGCATGAACAAAGGGGTGCTACAGGCAGACGGACGCCTTGCGTCCGAAGCGCGTATGGACGTCACGCACGTCGCGAATGCAGTCGTGCACATGGCGAGCCTGCCGCTCGAAGCCAACGTGCTCAACATGACGATCATGGCGAGCGCCATGCCGTTTGTCGGCCGGGGATAGCGCAACGCCCCGCCCGACTCGAACGCCCAACATAAAAAAAGCAGGCGTCAGAACCGATATTGGAGACACCGATGAAAGCCGTAGAGGAACAAGTTTTGCCCGTGCAAACTCCGCCCTACGCGGAAAGTGCAAAGCGCTCCAGGGTTCGGTACTTCATGCTCTCGATGCTGCTCATGGCGACCGTGCTCAACTTCGTCGACCGCTCGGCATTGGGCATCGTGGCGCCCGGCCTTTCGAAAGATCTCGCGCTCAACAAGATGCAGATGGGCGAGCTGTTCGCGGCGTTCGGCCTCGCCTATTCGATCGCACTCCTGCCGGGCGGCATTCTCACCGACGTGCTCGGCTCGCGCGTGGCCTATGCGCTCTCGCTCGTGGGCTGGTCGATCGCCACGCTCACGCAGGGCCTCGCGAGCGGCTATCACATGCTGCTCGGCTCGCGCCTCACCATGGGCGCGCTCGAAGCCCCGGCTTTCCCCTCGAACACGCGCGCCGTCACGTTGTGGTTTCCCGCGCAGGAACGCGGCTTTGCCACGAGCGTCTACGTGATGGGGCAATACGTGGGCACGCCCCTCTTCACCGGCTTGCTGCTGTGGATTTCCTCGGCCTACGGCTGGCGCACCGTGTTCTTCGTGACGGGCGGCTTCGGCATTCTCTTCAGCATGGTCTGGTATCGCATGTATCGCGATCCGCATGAGCATGGCTCGGTCAACGCCGCGGAACTTCAATACATCAACGAGGGCGCAACGCCTGCCGCGCGCAAGCCGCGCGCTAAGTTCGACTGGCGCATGGCGCTCAAGCTGCTCAGCTATCGCCAGATCCTCGCCATCTGCCTCGGCAAGTTCTGCAACAACACGCTGCTCGTATTCTTCACGACGTGGTTCATGACGTACCTGATCGAAGCGCGTCACATGTCGATGATCAAGGTGGGCATTTTTCAGGCCATGCCCTTCATTGGCGCGACGATCGGCATTCTCTCGGCGGGCTTTCTCTCGGACTTCTTCATCCGGCGCGGCGTGTCGATCTCGGCGGCGCGCAAGGCGCCGCTCATCATCGGCACGCTGCTGGGCGCCTCGATTGTGCTCGTGAATTTCGTCGAGTCGAACGAAGTCGTGATCGCCATTCTCACTGTGGCCTTCTTCGCGCAGGGCATTGGCTCCATGTCGTGGGCCGCCGTTTCCGAAATCGCGCCGCGTCAATACGTGGGCCTCACGAGCAGTATCACGAGCCTGGCTGCCAACATTGCAGGCGTCACCACGCCGCTCATGATCGGCTATATCACGCAACACACCGGGCACTTCTACTGGGCGCTCAACCTCATGGGCGCGATCTGCCTGCTGGGCACGCTCTCGTATTCGCTGCTGCTCGGCAAGCTCTCGCGCATCGAACTCTGACACTCGCACACACACGTGGTGAAAAACGCATGATCGAATTCAAGTGGGACCATCTCCAGCTCTGCTCGGCAAACGCAGAGGCCACCGCCGCATGGTTCGAGCGATGCCTGAATGCTGAAATCGTGCGCAGGCCGGGCCGCGTCGATCTGCGTATCGGCGAGATCAATCTCTTCATCACGCAATTGACGGGCGAGAGCGCCGCGCGGCAAACGCGTGAGGCACGCTCGCAAGGCATCGATCATTTCGGCGTGGTGGTGGACGATCTCGATGCAGCCTTCGCGCATCTCACGCGCCATGAAGCGGAAATCGTCGAACCTGTGAAGCAGATTCGTGCGGGCGTGCGCGCCTGCTTCGTGCGCGCGCCGGGCGAGATTCTCATCGAAGTGCTCGAGCGGCGGCCCGCGGAGATGACTTTTCGCTGAAAAACCGTCAATATTGCCGCTGAATCTCCGCGCTGCCCCGTCTCCCCGTCTGCCCCGCCATGCCAAACTGGATCACCCTGACTGAAGCCGCCCGACAACTCGGCGTACAGGCGCAGACCGTCTACGCATACGCAAGCCGCGGCAATATCGCGGTCATGCCCGATCCGCACGACCCGCGCAAGAGCCTCTACCGCGCCGAAGACGTCGCCAGCCTGTGCCGCAAGAAGCAGGTGGGCCGCAAGCGCGAGGCGCTCGCCGCGGGCACGATCTTCGGCGCCGAGCCGTGCATCTACAGCAGTATCACCACCTTCTCGAAGGGCCGCGCGTATTACCGGGGCCGCGACAGCATCGGCATGGCGCAGACGGCGACGCTCGAGAACGTGGCCACCCTCCTCTGGAACGCGCGCGCGGACGTGACGTTCGAAGCCGCCGACGTGCGCCTGCACGGCGGCGAGCGCGGCCGCGAATGTGCCTTCACTTCGCTCGCGGCCATCGCCGCGCGCGGCCATTCCACGCTTGGGCGCACCGACACGGCCTTGCACGTCGAGGCGGGCCGGCTCGTGGCGGTCATTGCCCATGCGTTCAGCGCGCGCTGTGAGGCATCGGCAAACGCCGCTCCGCCGCCCGTTCACGAGCGCCTCGCGCTAGGCTGGGGCCAGGGCAGCGAGGGTGCGGAACTGATCCGCCGCGCCATGGTGCTCGTGGCCGATCACGAGATCACGAGTTCGGCGTTCGCCGCACGCATTACGGCGTCCACAGGCGCGTCCTTGCCGGGCTGCCTGCTCACGGGGCTCGCCACGCTCTCCGGCCCGCTGCACGGCGACGCATCGGGCCGCGTGCGCGCGGTCTTCGACGACGTGGGCCGGCTCGGCGCGGAGCATGTCGTCGCCCATCATTTGCAGTCGGCCATTCCCATTCCGGGGTTTGGGCACCATCTCTATCCCGACGGCGACCCGCGCGCGGACGCCCTGCTGGAAGTGCTGGACCCACCCGCGGAGCTCGCCGCCTTCATCGAGAAAGTCGTGGCGCTAACGGGGCTCAAACCGAATATCGATGTGGCGCTCGCCACCCTCGCCGCGCAACTGAAGCTGCCGCGCGACGCCTCGTTCGCCCTCTTCGCCACCGCGCGCAGCGTGGGGCTGCTCGCGCATTGCATCGAGCAGCTCAGGGTGGGCAAGGTCATCCGCCCGCGCGGCCGCTACACCGGGCCCGCGCTCGAAGACGCCAACGCCAACGCCGCCGCGAGCGCGGACGAGAACGCCAAAACGCCCGACGCGGCGACGCTCGAAAAGAACCGCCTCTTCAAGTCCGTGGCGCGCTGAGGAACGCGCGAAGCGACAAATCGTCCTTCGAGCGCTCGCCCCTTGCCGCCTGGAATATTTAGCCATCCAAATCGATACTACGCTTTAGCGTATCCGATAAATCGCTACCTGGCTTTGGACGAAAGTGCGATTCGCTTGCACAATTTTCTGCGCGTACGATACGAGCGAAATAATCGATGGCACTGGCTCGCAACGGGTCACGACGTGCTGTATGCTCTGCGCCGCAACTTCGACCAGAAAAGATTAACGTGTCCATGGCCCAGTCAATCCCGCAGTCATCACTTCCGTTCCTGCCGTTCGTGCGCCCCGAAATCGACGAGGAAACCATCCAGGGCGTCGTCGATGTACTGCGCTCAGGGTGGATCACGACCGGCCCGCAGAACCAGGCGTTCGAGGCGGCGCTCTCCGAATACTGCGGCAGCCGTCCCGTGCGCACCTTCAACTCCGGCACGGCCACGCTCGAAATCGGGCTGCGCATTGCAGGCGTCGGTCCCGGCGACGAAGTCATCACGACGCCCGCATCATGGGTCGCGACCAGCAACGTGGTCTACGAAGTGGGTGCGACGCCGGTATTCGCCGACATCGATCCCGTCACCCGCAACATCGACCTGGACAAGCTCGAAGCCGCCATCACGCCGAAGACGAAGGCCATCATTCCGGTCTTTCTCTCGGGCCTGCCCGTCGACATGGATCGGCTTTACGCGATCGCCCGCCAGCACAAGCTGCGCGTGATCGAGGACGCCGCGCAGGCGTTCGGTGCGAGCTGGAACGGCAAGCGCATCGGCGCGATCGGCGACATCGTCTCGTTCAGCTTCCACGCCAACAAGAACCTCACGTCGATCGAAGGCGGCGCGCTCGTCCTCAACGACGAAGCCGAGGCCGTGCTCGCGCAGAAGTACCGCTTGCATGGGATCACGCGCACCGGCTTCGATGGCATGGACTGCGAGGTGCTCGGCGGCAAATACAATCTTTCGGATGTCGCGGCGCGCGTCGGACTCGGCCAGCTCAAGCACATCGAGCGCTTCACCCGCCAGCGCCACGCGCTCGCGCGGGCCTACTTCGCGGGTTTCGAGGGCGGCGCGGCGGTGAAGCTCGGCATGGGCCTGCCGCTCGCCGATTTCACCAACAGCAACTGGCACATGTTCCAGATCACGCTGCCGCTCGAGAAGCTCACGATCGACCGCGCGGGTTTCATGGGCGAGCTCAAGGAGCGCGGCATCGGCTCGGGAGCGCATTACCCAGCCATCCACCTTTTCACGCTGTACCGCGAGCGTGGTTTCAAGGCAGGCATGTTTCCGCACGCGGAGCGCTTTGGTGCGAGCACGGTCACGTTGCCGCTCTTCACGCAGATGACCGAAGCCGATGTGGCGCGCGTGTGCAGCGCGGTGAACGAAATCTGCGCGAAATTCACGAAATAAGCATATCTAAATAACGCGTGGTAACCCCTCAAATACGAAACTTCGTCACCGACTCGACGAGCCACGCCGCCTGCTGCCGCAAACTCTCGGCGGCGGCGGCGCTTTCTTCGACGAGCGCGGCATTCTGCTGAGTTGTCTGATCCATCTGGCCGACGGCTGCCACCACCTGTTCGACGCCAACGCTTTGCTCGGCGCTGGCCCGGCTGATCTCGCCAACGACGATCGTCACGCGATGAATCGCTTCGACGATCCGGCTCATCGTCGCCCCGGCCTCGCCGGCGAGCGATGAGCCCGACTCCACGCGCGCGACGCTGTCCACGATCAGCGCCTGGATTTCCTTCGCGGCCTGGGCGCTGCGCTGAGCGAGGCCGCGCACTTCGCTGGCGACAACCGCAAAGCCGCGGCCCTGCTCTCCCGCGCGCGCCGCTTCCACGGCAGCATTGAGCGCGAGAATATTGGTTTGCGCGGCGATGCCCTCGATGATGCCGATAATGTCCGCGATCTTGCGCGCGCTCCCATCGATGCCTTTCATGGTTTCGACGACCTGATTCACGACCTTGCCCCCCTGCGCCGCGATCGACGACGCTCCAGCGGCCAGCTCGCGCGCCTCGTGCGCGTTTTCGGCGTTCTGCCGTATGGTCGCGCTGAACTGCTCCATCGACGCTGCGGTTTCCTGCAACGCGCTAGCCTGCAATTCCGTGCGTTGGCTGAGATCGGCGTTGCCCGTAGCGATCTGCGTCGAGCCGGTCGCGATCGCCTCGCTGCCATTGCGCACCTGCTCGACGATCCCGGTGAGCGAGGTGGCCATCGTGCGCATCGCGGCCATCAGGCTATCGGTGTCGCCTGGCCGCACATGCAGGTCGATGTCGAGCCTGCCCGTGGCGATCTCACGTGCGGCGGCGCGCGCGTCGTCGGGCTCGCCGCCTAGCTTGCGCGTGATCGTGCGCGAGAACGCGACGGCGCCGGCAATGCCCGCCATCACGGTGAGCGTCATCGCGACGACGCTCGCAAGCATCGCGCGGCGCTGCAGGCTTTTCGCTCGCGCGGCCGCGGCGGCAGTTTGCTCGACGATTCTGGCGCCGGTCTCGCGCAGCAGGATCACCGGCTCGCGATCAAGGCCATCCATCGCGACGTCGCCGACCGCCGTGTCGTAACCCGAAGCCTTGAACCGGTCGATTGCCCGACGGTACGCGACGCCCATTTGCGCATGCAGTTCATTGAAGCGCTCGATCTTCGCGCGCGCCTCGCCAGGTGGCAGTTCGCGCGCGAGCGCCTGGGTCGTGCCCCGGCATGTCGCTTCGAACTTCTGGAACGCGGCCCAGTACTTGTCGAACTGGCCGGTATTCTTCCCGCGCAGCACGATGTCCTTGCCGTTCTGCACCTGGTTCTTGAACGCGACCATCGCCTCGGATACCTGGCGCGCCTGTGCGCCGTCGACGCCGATCAGTCTCGCGTACGCATCTGCCGCGCTGTTCATTTCGGCGATACCGAACACACCCGCCGCCGATGCGGCCAGCAGCGCGGCGCCCAACGCCAGCGGGAGTTGATGGACCAGCTTCATGAATCACCCCTTCGAATGGTGCAGAAAGCGGCGCACCGGCGCCAACGCCATGCGTTTGCCGTGCACCGTGTCTCCTGAGTTTATTTTTCTATTAGGAGTTCGAATAACATTGGATTCGCAGATACGCGAAACGAGACTGCGAATCCGCGTTTCTCGGCACGGGCGGCGCGTCACGCCGCCGGGCTACCCTCACGTCACTTTATGAATGCAATAGCGACCGGAGTCGGCACTTCGGCCGACTGCCCGGTATCCGACACCAGGCCCGTGGCAGTGTCGATGCCGAAGACGTTGACCTTGCCGCTGCGCTGATTGGCGACGAGCAGCCACTTGCCCGACGAATCGATCCCGAAGCCCCACGGCTTCTCGCCGCCCGACGACGTGCGTTGAATTTGCGCAAGCTCGCCCGACGCCTGGTCGACGCGGTACACGATCAGCGCGTTTTCCGCGCGATTCTCGACGTAGACGAAACGCCCGTCGGCGCTCACGGCCACTTCGGCTCCACTCTTCACGCCCTGGAATTCGGGGCTCGTGGTCTCCACCGTTTGCACGAGCGTCAACTGTCCTTGCGAGGCGTCCCAATGCAGCACCATGATCTGCGCGCTCAGTTCGGTCAGCAGATAAACGTACTTGCCGTTCGCGCCGAATGCCAGATGGCGCGGACCGCTGCCCGGCGGCACGACGAACTGGTAGGCGCTCGCGCCGTCCGCGGGCGTCAGCGTGCGCGTGGCGCGATCGAAGCCATACACGAAAACGCGATCCGCACCGAGATCCGGCACGAGCGCGTAGTGGCCCGAAGGATCGACGACAGCGTTGTGTGCATGCGCACTCGCCTGCCGGCGGGTCGGCCCAGAACCTGTCTCCTTGACCGTCGAGGTGCGAGCGCCGAGACTGCCGTCGTGATTCACGGCGACACTCGATACGGAACCGCCGCCATAGTTGGCCGCCAGCAGCGTCATCGAGGGCAGGTCCAGCGAGAGGTTCGTGGTCCCGCTGCCGCCCGTCGCGACTTCGTTGATTCTGGTGAGCGTGCCGCTCTCGCGATCGACGGCATAGGCGCTCACGCTGCCTTCGCGCGAGTTGTCGTCATCGACTGCGTAAAGCACCGGCAGCCGGGGGTTCGTCGTGACCCACGTCGAGCGCGGGCCCGCGCCCACCGGGCCGATCATCGTGAGCTTGCCGCTCGACGTATCGAAGCGCAGCGCCCGCATCTCGCGCTCCTGCGTGCCCACATAGACGAGTTCGGTTTGTGCACCGGCCGCCGGTGTCGTGGCGCTACTGGGCACACTGTGAAAGGCAGTCGATAGCGCGAGCGGAATCAACGCCGCCGTCATGCGGCGCCGCAGGGGAAAACGCTTGGGGAAGCAATGAACCATAGTCGGTGAACGGACGCAATATGAGTGTTATTGTGCGAGCCCCCCGGCACGCGGCCATGCTGCGCGCGGTGAACTGTGGCGGCGAGCGGCGTCTCCTGGCCGCTCACGCGTTCGCGACACCACGATGATGGCGTCAAGGGCGCCCGATGGTGACGGGCGCCGGCAAGGCGAGCGCGCAGACCAAGCGTAGCCGACCCGTGCGCGTGTGTCCCTGCACAAAAGAAGGGTTCGCCAGCACTTTTTTGATGTGCCCCCTTATTGCGCCGCGCATTGGGACGCAATAAGGGTGCAAGCCGGCGGTGGTGGTCGTGGCGGGGTTCGTTACTGCGTCTGGGCCCGGGCCGTGAGACGGAACTGGCTAGGCGTCTGGCCCACTTCCCGGCGGAAAAACCGCGTGAAATAAGCGGCATCCGCGAAACCGAGCCCGAAGGCAATCTGCTCGACCGACATTTCGCCGAAGATGAGATTGCGCTTCGCCTCGGTAATGATGCGCGCACGGATCATCTTCGTGGGGCTCTGCTCCCCCGCCGATGCGCACGCCGCGCGCAGTTGCACGAGGGACACCGCCATCATCGAGGCATAGTCCTGCAGCGCAAGGTCCTCGCGGTAGTGCTGGTCGATCAGCTTGCGAAACCGGTCGACGAGCCGGACATTGTTGTGCGTTTCGCCTTCGCTGCCGGGCTGGTCCAAACGCGCCTCACGCACGAGCATGAGCAGCAGCGTCGTGAGCAAGGCTTCAGTACCGATCACGTGGCCGACTGCATTGGACTCCGACTCATGTTTGAGGCTTTGCATCATGCTGTAGAAGTGCTCGCCGCCGTCGGCCATGTCGCCGAGCGGGATCATGCGCGGCGATGTCCACAGTTGAATGAAGTCTTGCAGTTTCCCGTTCACCTGCGCCAGATAAGCCACCTCGATCGTCACCACCCAGCGGTCCACGTCGATCTCGTAGTCGAGGCCATGCACGCATTCGGTCGGCAACAGCAAAGCGCACGGGGCTTCGAACGGGACTGCGCTGCCTTCGAGATTCATCACCCCGCGGCCACTGCGCACGAAGATGACCTGGCCATAGGCGGGATGCGCGTGCGGCTCGGTGCGCCAGCGGCCCCGGTCGGTCACGTGCCCGACGTGCACGAACCAGTTTTGTCTCTCGGGGCGTTCAACGTACAAGCGGACTTTGGGTACGGTGGTTCGCTTCAATCTAGCCTTGCCGTCGCGCTGGCGTTGATCGTTTGCCATGGCGGTGTGTGTCATAAAGTCTCCTTGGCGGCCGGGTCGGTGCGGTCGCCATTGAAATTCAGAGTTCGCGCCCTGGATTGCTGGCGCGAGTGTCCACCTGAATTTCATTTTTTTCTGGTCGAAGGTACGACGTCTTCGTCCGGTGCATGGAATGCGCAATATATCGCAAGCCAGGGTAAGCGCACAGAAGCACAACGATGATACGCGAACGCAGGGGCGCGTTCAGCACGGTCGACACACCGGAGGGGACGCTCGACCATTGTCGAGACAACAAGACACGCAACAGGCGTCTTGCGCAAAGGCGGAGATTTTTTCATACCTTCGGGCAAGCCGCGACCTGCTGCTTACCCGAACCCGGACGCGGGTGGGCGGCCACCCGCGCCGCCGTCATCAGAACGTGTGGACGAGGCCGAGCACCACACCGCGCGTGTTGGCGCCCGGCGCGCCGGCGATGCCGCCGTACGCGGTTCCGTTGAGCGTGAACTGGGCCTTGTTGCGGTTCTGGATGAAGCCGCCCGACGCATACAGCGTGGTCGCCTTCGAGAAGTAATACTCGTAATTCAAGCCGATCTGCTGAGCGTTGTTGCCATTCCCGGTGCGGTCGTGTGCATAGCCGTAAAGCAGCGCGACCTGACTGGCCGGATCGATGCGGTACGACGTGGAGGCTTCGTAGACGTCGCGCTTGACGCTGTTGTCGGTCTGCCGCTCCGTGTGATACGCGAGATAGAAGCGGGCCGCGCCGACGCCGAGCGACGTGCCGGCATTAAACACCTTCAGCGTCGACGTTCCTGCCGCATTGGCAGCCTGCTCATAGCCGGCGGCCGCGCGGAAAGTCCCGTTCGTATAGCGCACGGCCGCGTTATAGAACTGGAGTCCGTTGCTCGGCTTGGTTGTCGAGTCGCGCATCGCGACCATGAACTGCGCGGTCAGCCCATAAACTGTTGGGGTGAAATATGAAATTGCATTATTGACGCGAACGGTGAGGCTGTTGAAGTTGTTCATCGGCGACGCGATGCTCATGACCGCGAGAGGATCGAGCTCGGGGTTCATGAAAATGTACTGTGGCGTGTTTTGCAAGCCAAAGCGCGTTTCACCGAATGCGCCGGAAAACCCCACCCAGGCCTGGCGATTGAATGCTTCGGCCGCATTCGATGCGGCCCCCGTCACGCCGTTAAAACCCTGTTCGAGCTGGAAATTGACGTGGATGCCACCGCCAATGTCCTCGCTGCCTTTCAAGCCATACCGGCTCGCAAAGAGGCCACCCGAAACCGCGCGCACCACAGAACCTGAACCGGCGTTCTGATATTCGATTCCATTGTCGATGACGCCATACAGCGTGACGGACGACTGTGCATGCGCCACATTGATGCAACACGCGGATGCCACACCCGACAAGGAAATCACTAACCTTTTCATTCTGTCTCCGTGATGAAATTTTATTGGGTTAACCCCGCCTTTAATTGCACGGGTTAGAGAATCCGCACGTTTGCGAATTCAATAAAGTCATCTGATCAATTGTTCGTATACCTTATTGATTGAAACAACCGAAGGAATTAAACAAGCGAATTCGCGAGAGACACTCGCGCCGTCACCCTCGCCGAACGTGGCGTTGCATGCGACAGGCGTCGAGATAAGTCGGCAATAGGGCTTGATAGCACCGTGGGAGACCGGCGCGCGGCGATGGAAAGCCGACTGCATATCCGCGCAGCGGCGCGGTGCCAAAGAAGATACCAACAGCCAGAGGGTTCGTTCCGGTCAACGCTGTCTCCTTTTCCGACCTCGCCTCAAGATGACCAGGGAAGGCCAGAGGGTTCGTTCCGGTCAACGCTGTCTCCTTTTCCGACCTCGCCTCAAGATGACCAGGGAAGAACACTTGGGCCCTGGAGGCACGGTCTGTCTTATGGGTCAAGCGTAGAGGACGATGGCGCGCGCGTCCCTACACAAAATGCAGGTTCGCTTGCATTTTTTCGAGCCCGCGCCGGTTTCGCATACGGCTGCGCCGCCAAAAAAATTTCGGCATGTCAGCAAAAAGTGCCAGCGAATCTCATTTTTGTGTAAAGGCAAGCGTCGACGCGCCACTTAATATTCCTCACCACCGTAACAGCGTTTTCCTGGGCCGGATGGTTCGACCATGCAGCCAGGGCGGGCGGTGCGACCGAAGCGGCAGTCGCCATGCGACTACGCGACCAGGTCGAAGACATCAACATAAATAGAGTCTGGATGGAGACATGAAAAGCCTAACGCTAGCCTTGCGTGCGCCGGCCCTTGGCGCTGCCCTGTTTTGCTGCCTTTCGCAGTTCGCCCACGCCGAGGTCTTTACCGCACCGAACGCTTCCGCGCCGCCGCTGCGCCAGGAAGTCCCGAATGGCGCCGCGCCACCGCAGACCGTCGGCGAAGCCGATGAACCGCCCGCCATCTGGAATGACACGTTCATCGGCTATCGCTGGGGTACGGATTTTCACTACCCGGGCGTTGATTCGTCGGTGATGCAGAACATCGGCTACCTCACGACGATCGGCGGCTTCCGGTTTGGCAGCTACGCGTTCAACGTCGACTATCTCGTGTCCAACGCGGCCAACCCGGAATCGGGCGGTCCGCAAAGCGGCGGCGCACAGGAGGTTTATAGCGTCGGGCGCGTCCAGTTCAGCGCTGGCAAGATCTTCGGTCGCTATCTCGGCTTTGGCCCGATTCGCGACTACGGCTTGACCGTCGGCTATGAGTTCGGCGTGAAGAACGATGCGTACGCCGAGCGTGCGCGCATGCTCGTGGTCGGGCCAACGGTCGAGTTCGCGGTCCCGCATGGCTACTGGAACCTCACGGCCGGACTGCGCACGGAAAGCAATCACAACGGCATCACAGGCGTCGATGTGCGCTTCAATACCGCATGGCACCTGGAGAGTTCGTGGCTCTATCCGTTCCGCGTCGGCCCGGTGCCGCTCATGTTCCGCGGCTTCGCGAGTGTGACCGGACCCAAGGGGCGTGATGGCTTCGGCGTGGAAACCACGACCGAGTTCCTCACCCGCATGGCGCTGCTCGCCGACCTCGGCTCGTTCGCGGGACACCCGCGTGTTCTCTACGCCGGTGTGGGCTACGAGTACTGGTATCACATGTACGGCACGCCGACGCACGCGGCCCCGGGAACCATCACGTCAGTGCCGATGCTCCAGGCTGAAGTTCACTTTTGATTCGTTTGCCTCGCGAAAGCGGCCATGGGCGACCCGTTTTGCGGGTTGCCCATGGCCGCTTGATGCGTTTTAGGGCGTCGCTTTTTTGACTACCTGCACGGCCCTCTGAGGCGCCGTACGCATTGACACGACACATCGCCGCAGCCGGTTTCACTCGTCGCAGAGAAAGCGGGTTGTTCCCTTCATTTGGAGTACTGATGCAGATTCAAGACCATAGCGCCGCGCATATTCACACGACCGTCACGGCAGCAGCAAACATAGCCGACGACTGGGCCCAGTCATCCGCTCACACGCGCGCGACGCTGTTGCGCGCGCTGGCCCGCGCGCTCGACGCTGAGCGCGATGCGCTCGTGCGAACCGCCGATGAGGAAACGTCGCTCGGCAGCGCGCGACTCAATGGCGAAATCGACCGTACGCGCTTTCAGCTGAACGGCTTCGCCGATTACGTCGATGCAGGCCACGCGCTCGCCCTGACCGACGACCCGGCGATTGCCGAGGCGCCGCCCGCCGGGCGTCCTCACCTGAGCCGCGTGCGTATTCCGCTCGGCCCGGTTGCGATGTTCTCCGCCAGCAACTTTCCGTTCGCGTTTTCGGTGCTCGGTGGCGACACCGCATCCGCGCTAGCGGCGGGCTGCCCTGTCGTGGTCAAGGCCCATCCGGGTCACCCGAAGCTCTCGCGCAAGGTGTACGAACTCGCGCGCGCGGTCATCGCCGGGCAAGGACTCCCCGTCGCGCTGTTAGGCATGGTGGAGGGCGCGGGCATCGAGGTGGGCACTGAACTGGTCAATCATCCCGACATCGCGGCCGTGGCGTTCACCGGCTCGTTCAAGGGCGGCGCGGCGCTGTGGCGCCTCGCAAATGCTCGGGCACGGCCGATTCCGTTCTACGGCGAACTGGGCTCGATCAACCCCGTCGTCGCGCTGCCAGCCGCGCTCGCCACTCAGGCGCAAGCGCTCGCGCAAACGCTCGCTGCGTCGATCGAATTCGGCTGCGGCCAGGTGTGCACGAGCCCGGGCCTCGTCGTTCTGTTCGAAGGCGGGCATGCGCAACGCTTCGAAGATACCCTGCGCGACGAACTACGCGAAAAGCGGACACACCGCATGCTCACGCCCGCCATGAAGCGCAACTTCGACGCGGGCGCAACGCGCCTGCTCGGCACGCCCGGCGTGCAGACCCTGCTCGCCGGCAGTGCCGATCACGATGAAACGGCGCCGCCACGCCCCGTGCTCGCGCGCACGAGCGCGAAGCACTTTATCGCCACACCGGCGCTGCACGAAGAGATTTTCGGCCCCGCCTGCCTGATCGTGCGCGTGAGTTCGACCGATGAAATCGTCGACGTACTGGGCGCGATCGGCGGCAGCCTGACTGTGACGCTGTGGGGCGCGGGCGAGGACACGCCCGACGTGCGCCGCGTCGCACGCCGCGCCACGCAGATCGCGGGGCGCGTGCTCTTTAGCGGCGTGCCGACGGGTGTGGCCGTGACACGCAGTCAGCAGCATGGCGGTCCTTGGCCCGCTTCGACGCAACCCTTCACAACCTCGGTCGGCTACGAGGCGCTAGCGCGCTTCCTGCGGCCGGTCGCGCTGCAGAGCGCCCCCGCGTGGCTCAGCGCGCGAGCCGGACAGCCTTGCTGAGCACGCGCGACATGGCATTTGAAACCTGACTAACTGGACGAGCACGGCCGCCGCCAAACCTTCCAACGCAGCCGTGCGGCGACCGCGCTCCGTTCCCGAGATATCGCAAAGGAGGCGCTACGCCAATGGACACCTGTCAAGTCAAGCAGCCAGCAGCCGAGAATCCGTGGAGCATTCTGATACTGCTCTCACTCGGCCTGCTGATTTCGTTTGTCGATCGAACGAGCTTGTCCGCCGCGCTCGCGGACAAAGGTTTCGTGCATGAGTTTTCGCTGTCGAGCGTGCAGCGCGGCTGGCTCAATTCGGCCGTCTTCTGGTCCTATGGACTCGCACAGATGCCCATGGGCTGGCTCGTTGACCGCTACGGCGTGAAGCGGCCCTACTCGATCTGCTTCGTGATCTGGTGCCTCGCGGCAGCGGCCACCGGGCTCGTCACGACGCTTTCCGCGTTGATCGTCATGCGCCTGCTGATCGGTCTCGCCGAAGCCGTCGTCGTGCCCGCGACCTATCGCTACCTCGCGAACAACTTCGAGGAAACCCAGAAAGGCACCGCGCTAGGCATCTTTTCCATCGGCGGCAAGATGGGCCCCGCGCTCGGCGCGCCCATCGCGGCATGGATGATCGTCGCGTATTCGTGGAAGGCGATGTTCGTCGTGACAGGGCTCATCGGCCTCGTCTGGATGGTGCCCTGGCTCCTCATGGTCAGGAACGACTACCCTTCGCGCGACGAGCTGAAGGCGGCCGTGAGGCGCGCTTCGTCCGTCCCGCTCAGAAATCTGCTCGCGAGCCCCGTGGTTTGGGGCGGCCTCATCAACAACTTCTGCTACAGCTATTTCGCGTTCTATTGCATGACCTGGATGCCGGCCTATCTGGTCGAGCAGCGCGGCCTCTCGCTGGAAAAGTCCGGCGTCTATACGTTTTTCAGTTTCGCCGGCATCGCGATCGTCGCCGCGCTCGCAGGTTGGTTGGCAGACCGTATGATTGCGCGCGGCAAAGACGCCGTACTCGTGCGCAAAGCGTTTATCGTCGCTGGATTTATTGGCGGCACGACGGTGCTGCTCGGTGCATACGCACAATCGCCTGGCATGGCGCTCTTCTGGAACGTGCTCTCGCTCTCGCTCCTTGGCCTCGCGACCGCCAACAATCTGGCGCTATGCAAGCTCACGCTGATTCCGAAGCCCGCGGTCGGATTGAACACCGGGCTGCAGCAGGTCGCCACCAGTCTCGCGGGCGGTGTTTCCGCCAGCCTGTCTGGCTGGTTGCTCTATCTTGGCAAAGGCAATTACACATTTGCCATGATGGCCGTCTTCGTGTTCCTGCTGCTGGGGGCGACTAGCACGATGGTGCTGATGCAGCGGAAGTGGGCGCCCAGGGTCATTAACCTTGTTGCTGCCGAATAAAAAAAGCACCGCGCCCAAGCGCGGTGCCTTTGCCGTTTCGCCCTGCCCGGGCGGCGTTACTGCCTGGGAATATAGAGCGGCATCGAATCCTCCCAGAGCGTGTCGGTGATCGCATGCCGATCGCTGCCGTCCACATTCATCACCCAGTTCTGGCCGTCGGGCTGGAACGTATCGTCATAGAGCGAAAGCTCGTCGCGGAAACCATATTCGCCGGAGCTGTACGCAATGCGGCCGTCCCAGGTCCAGGTCGCGTGGGCCTGGTTCGAACCCTGGGGAGTCAGACGCTGCGCGTCCGAACCGTCCGGATTGATCGTATACACATCGTAGTGGAACTTGTTGGGGTCGTTCGGATTGACCTCCTTGCGCGTGAACACGATCTTCTTGCCGTCCGGCGACCAGCCGGGCAGATTGTCCGGCTCGGTGGTCAGGACCGTGGTCTTGTGCGTCTCGACGTCGAGAATTCGCAGCCCCTTGTCCGTATCGCTCCACACGCGGTAGACGATTCTCGTACCTTCCGGCGAATAGCTCGGGAAGCCCGCGTTCTCTTTGCCGTCGGTCAGAATCTCCGGCTTGCCGTTCATGCTGCCGTCGGCCTTGATCCGCATGATCTGGCCCGGCATGTGAGCGCGCGTGAAAAACCAGCCGCCCACGCCGAAGGCCACCCATTGCTTGTCCGGCGACCAGGTCGGCTGGAATGCGCCGGCCAGCCCCGTCTTGATCATCTTCGGATCGAGGCCGCTGGTAGCCGGATCGTAGATATGGCGCGCATCGCTGAAATCGGTATTCGCCACCACGATCGACGAGCCGACCGCCTTTTCCGTGTACACGAGCGACTTGCCGTCGCGCGAGAGTTGCGGGAACACATCGACGAAACGATAGTTCCATTGCGGGTCGAAACTGTAGAGCGGCGTGCCGTTCGGGTGGAACGGCTTACCGTACACCACCTTTTCGTAGACGACCTTCTTGCCGTCGGCGGAGTAATGCGGCGAGCGAATGCCGCTTCCCGCCGTAACACGCGACTCACCACCCGTCGTATAGAGGCCTTCCTGCTCGCCGTTCTTGATGTGATACGCGACGTCGGTCGCGCCCACGTATTGCGGGAACACCTTGAATCCCGGCGTGCTCGTCAGATCCTTGCGCTCGCCGGTGGCCACATCGACCTGCACGATCTGCGAACTGACCTTGCCGATCGCCTCGGGACGGTGCGCCCCCCAGGTCGATTCGACCGGCGTTTCGTAGAACACCACGTTCTTACCGTCCGCCGACCACGACGGCGAGCCCTCGGCGAAGCCTGCGCGCGCGGTAATCTGCTTGAAGCCCGTGCCGTCCGGATGAATCTCGTAGATGCTGCTTTCCTGGGTGCGCTCCCAGCCAACCGGCAGGTTGTGGCCGCGCCAGTCGGTACCGATATCGGACGACAGCGCAATCCACTTGCCATCCGGCGACCACGAAGGCCGGAAGAAACTGTGCGGCTTGCTGGGGTCGAACTTGATATCGCCGGTCACGTTATGCAGCGCGCCGGTCTTGATGTTGAGCGTCCAGATGTTGGTCGTGCCATAGCTGGACTTGCCACGACGCGACGACACGAACGCGATCACATTCGGATCGGCCGGATTGTAGACCGCGCCATCGCTGATGCCGACCCAGTCCGTCAAGCGTTGCAGCCCCGTGCCGTCCACACGCACGCGGTAGAGGCTCGCGTGACCGAGACCGTCGCGCTCCGAGGTGAATACGATCCATTTGCCGTCCGGCGAGAAGGACCCGTGATAGTCGAAACCATCGGACGGGATTAGCCGGCGCTCGTCGCTGCCGTCGGCATTGGCGACATAGAGTTCCGAAGTTGTCGGGCCGATGCGATAAATCAGCAAGTCGCCCTTGGTCGCAGTCTCAGCGCCCGCTCCCGGCACGAACGCGGCGACGGCGGCAAGGGTGAGGCAGGACAGGATGCTCTTTTTCATCTGAAGCGAGGGACGCACAATACTAGTCTCCAATTTTTATTTGCATCACAGCAATCTTTAAACCGCCGGTCCGGCATCGCGGCCGACGCACACTAACATCAACTGATCGACTGCGATCAACCGAGACTGCCGGTTATATCGTCGAATAGTTCATCCACGGAAAGCCGGTGCGGAATGATCTTCTGGTCGAGCGCCCAGTCGACTGCGAGCTGGATGCCCTTGCGGTTCGCTTCGAGCCCGATCGGCGGGAACACGGCCGGCACGCCGCCTTCCGTCTGCGCGCGGCTTTCCACGATCATGCGGTAAATCTCCCGCACGACGTCCGGACGCTCCTTCGACACCCGCTCGTGCACGACGAACATATGGTTGATCGGCACCACGCCTTCGCGCGCGAACCAGTTCTTCGCCGCCGCCTGCGCGTCGGGCACGAGCGTGCGCACGCGCGGGTCCTTCGGCATGTCCTCGCCAAGGAGCGCCGCGGCGAGCTCGCCGTCGAGCATCATCTGCGGAATCGACGAACCTGCGGGCAAACGCCGGCAGTTGTTCGGATCGCTGTATTCGGCGAGGTGGCCGTCGCCGAGCGTCATCCACGTGACCTTGTCGAGATCGACGCCATATTCGTGGCGCAAGATGCCGCGAATCCAGAGCGCCGTCGTCTGGCTATAGGTCCGCACGCCGACCTTCTTGCCCTCGATGTCCTTGGGGTCGAGATGCCCGAAGTCGATATTGAAGCCCGCGCAATGATGCTGGAAGCGGCCGGAGATCGGCGCAGGCAGCAGCACGTAGGGCTTGCCGTAAGCCTTGGCCTGCAAGAACGTGACGATCGCGAGCTCGCCCGCGTCGAAGGCGTTCTCGCGCACCATCGCTTTGAACCCGTTGTGGGCGGGCGTGGGCCCGCAAAAGTCGAGCGTGACGAGATCCGATTTTACCCGGCCGTCCCGCATGGCCTTTGTTACCGCATATTCGGCCAGATTGGTGCGCAGCGTCGGCACCCCGGTCAGCGTAGTCATTGATGCCACTCCTTGTGCATGATTGGCTGCTATTGCTTGCCCTGTTTCATCAGGATTACAGACGAACTTCGATCAGGCACGGACCCGGTTCGCGCACCGAGTCGGCCATCGCCTTGTGGAACGCCTCGGCCGTGTCCACCGCGACCGAGCGCACGCCCATGCTTTTGGCCATTGCCTGCCAGTCGATACGCGGACGATCGATGTCGATCATGGAGAGCGCGCGCTCGCCCGGCGTGCCCGCGCCCATGTTCGCGTACTCGGCCTTGAGAATCGCGTAACTGTTGTTCGCGAAGATGATCGTCGTGACGTTCAGGTTCTCGCGCGCCTGGGTCCACAGCGACTGGATCGTGTACATCGCGCTGCCGTCGCCGACCATGCAGAACACGCGCCGGTCGGGGCACGCGAGCGCAGCACCGGTGGCCACAGGCGTTGCATAGCCGATCGAGCCGCCCATGTTGTTGATGAGGTCGTGGGGCGCGGCGCCCATCGTGTAGCCCATCGTTTCGCGGCCCGTCGTGAGCGATTCGTCGACCACGATGCAGTTCTCGGGCAATGCAGCGGCGAGCGCATGCGCGATGCTCACTGGATTGAGCGCGCCGGTCGGCGCGGCTGTTTCGACGCGCGGCTGCACAAACGGCGCCGTCGCGTTGGCGCCGAGCGCTTCGAGCAGCATCTCGAACGCCAGCGCGCTGTCCTCGTCGGCCTCGACGAGGGGATGCACGAGCGTGCCTTCCTCCTTGAGCAGACTCGGCTTGTCGGGATAACTGAAGAATGCGACTGGCTCGCTCGTCTCGACAGTAATGATGTGCTTGAAGTCCTTCAAGAACGCGCGCGCGGGCGCTACCGCATACGGAATGCGCGCGAGCGGCACGCGCCCGGCACCACGCTCGATGCGCGCCGTGAAGAAGTGCGAGCCCAGGCGCGCGCCAGTGGCAGCCGCCACCTTGCCCGCGCGTTCGAGCGCGAGACCCCGCGTTGCCTTGTTGCCGAGAATGATCAGCGCGGGTTCGCCCGAGCGCAGCACACGCGCCACGTGCTCGACTCGCGCGGCATCGGGCGTCCGGCGCGCGGCCGCTTCGCGCTGCGGCATGACCGTCGTGCCGGCTTCGCGCCACGACGTGTCGCCGGGCAGGATCAGCGTCGCGATCTGGCCCGGATGCTCCGAGGCCTTGTCGACGGCTTTCGCGGCGTCCCATGCGATCGCGCTCGCGGAGTCGGCGCGGCGCACCCAGTGGCTCAGCGGCCGCGCGAGTCCTTCGATATCCGAAGTCAGCGGCGGATCGTACTTCAAATGCGAGGTCGAATGTTCGCCGATGATGTTGACCATGCCCGACGACGCGCGCTTCGCGTTATGGATGTTCGCGAGCCCGTTGGCGAGACCCGGCCCCAGATGCAGCAGCGTGGAGGCCGGCGTGTCCTTCATGCGATACCAGCCGTCCGCGGCGCCCGTCGCCACGCCCTCGAAGAGGCACAGCACGCTACGCATCTTCGGGTTTTCGAGCGCGGCGAGAAAGTGCATTTCCGACGTGCCCGGATTGGCGAAACAGATGTCGACGCCCCGATCGACGAGCGTAGCAACGAGGCTTTCTGCACCGTTCATTTAGTACCCTGCCATCTCGCGCGCGAGGCCCACGACGCCGTAGCTGCGCTGCGGCGCCGACATCAGCATGCGATACCCTTCCTCGATCAGGCGCTTGTGATTCTTGGCCGTCACGTGCGGATGGCCGACCACGACGTTGTGCTTGTGGCAGGTCTCGACGATCTTGCGCATCGCGTCGATCACGATGGGGTTTTCGTAGTCGCGCGGGCAGCCCAGTTCCTGGCTCAGGTCGCCTTCGCCGATCAGGATGAAGCCGATGCCCGGCACATTCGCGAGAATGTCGTCCAGGTTCTCGATCGCCTGGGTGCTCTCGCACATCAGCCCGACGAGAATTTCGCCCTGTGGCGCAAGCGGCCACACATCGGCCTTCTTGTAGTAGTCGGCCATCGTCAAGCCCCAGTAGCGCGAGGCGTTGGCCGGGCCGTCGCCGCGCACGCCCTTCGGTTCGTAGAGCGACGCGCCCTTCGGACGCGCATAACGACACGAGGCCACGGCGTTATAGGCTTGCTCGACCGTTGCGACATGCGGCCAGATCACGCCGTAAGCGCCGCGATCGAGCACCTGCTTGGCAAACGACTGGTTCATTTCCACGCCGTTGGCGGGAATGCGCGCGATCGGCGTCACGCGCGGGGCGACCGAGCCCGACTCGGCAATCTGCTTGCGGCTCAGCATGTATTGCAGCGCGTCGCCGAGCGCAGCCACGTCATAGGGGTTGTGCTCCATCTCGAAGACAATGCCTTCATACGGGGCGTCGCTCATTTCGATGGCGTTTTGCTTGTCGAGCTTCGAGAAGGCGGTGAAGGCCGGCTTGCCGGATTCGAATGCGCGAATGATGCTGTTCAGACGGGTGTCGCTCATAATCTTTTCTCTCGTTGAATTGGGTCGAATCCGGCTCAGTCGGCTTTCCAGTACATGAAGCCCATGCCCTCGCCGGTTCCAGCGGGCGTGCGCCAGCACGGCACGTAGTCGACAAGCGTCATCTCGGCGCCGGTTTGCTGCAGCGCCTTCATCACGCTCGCATAGAGCTTGATTTCCGAGGTGCCCGACTGGTAGGAGCGGTCGTCCACGGCGGCGAGGCCGTCGTAGTCGTACTCGGCCAGCATTTTCATGATGCGGTGATCGAATTCTTCGTCGTTGACGAAATGAGACAGACCGCCTGACGCGAAGATGCCGACACGCACGTCCTCGGGCCACGCCTCTATCGCATCGCGCAGCACTTCGCCGAACTCGATGCAGCGCGGCATGGAGGGCTGTGTCGGCGGATAGAAGCAGTTCATGATGACCGGCACATGCGGCGGCGGATTGTCGCCCATGATCTGGTGATAGACGAAGCTATAGGCGTGCGGCACCACCGGGTACTCGGGCAACGGCTTCATCCACACGTTATCGGGCCACGCGAACAGGTCCGTCAGGTCGAAGCCTTCGTTCTGGAAACGCTCGACCAGATACTTCGCGAGCTTTGGGTGGCACTTGTGCGTGACGTGATGGTCAGGCGCGTAGACTGCGCGCTGCGGCGGCCCGTTGTGGACTTCCTCACCGGTGTAGATTGCGATCGACGGCGAGAAGTCGGTGAAGATTTCCTTCTGGTCTTTGCCGAGGATGATCGCGACATCGATGCGGGCTTCGCGGTAGGCGGCGGCCATCTTGTCGAGCGCCGCACGGCAGCGGGCGGCGCGCGCGGTGCGCTCCTCCATCGTCAGGAAGGGTTCGAACGCCGCCTGGCGATGCGCTTCGAGCTCCGGATAGGTCCACGTGCGATTGCGGAACCACAGTTCCGGGTTGTTCCGGTCCCGCTCGCCGTTCTTTAGCCAGTCCTCAGGCGCCTGCCCGAGCATGCCGCTGTGCGGCACCGCCATTCCGAATACGATCTTCGCCATGTGTGATTTCCAGTCAATTACTACCGGCCGTGCCGGTTGCCTAAAATTGGGTGCGTCCTGAAGCTTGTTGAGAGCGCCGTGACGGGTCGCTTCGACCGCTCACAACGCCTGCTAATTAATTCGGAATACAGATCAAATCGGACAGATGCTTCGATTTCACTCGTCTTCGATTTCCCGATGCGGCCGGTGTCCAGGCCGCATCGGAGTGTTCAGGCCTCCTGAAGCGACGCTTTCGGGTCGGAGACCTTCGGCGCCCATTCCGGACGGAACAGCACCGCGGTCGCCGTCGCACCGATGAGCAGGAAGACGAGAATCACCATCATCGGCAGTACGTAGTTGTGGCTCACGTGCAGCAACCAGCCCGAGAGGCTCGCGGCAACGCCACCCGCAAGGCTCGTCGCGACCTGCTGCACGCCGGTCACGAGGCCGATTGCCTGTTTTGGAATCAGCGTGAGACGCGAGAGCACGAGGTTGTTCGCCGTCGTCAAGCCGAGCAGCGAGAGCGACAGCACGTTCCAGAACAGCGCGCCTTCGAGCGAATGGGCATACGCACCGAGCAGCACCGTGCAACCGCCCACGAAGCCCGCGATCGTGAACGACTTGCGCACGAGGATCGCGTTGTAGCCCGCCGCGACGATCCGGTCTGCCGCCCATCCCGCCACGGCCGCGACGATTGCGATGCCGGCGAAGCTGAAGAACGTATAGACACCCGAGCGCTCGAGCGACAGGCCACGCTGCTCGACCAGATAAGAGGGCATCCATGTCATGCAGTAGAACGTAAAGTAGCCGTAGCAAAAATTCGTGATCATGCCGCCCCAGACAACCGGGCTCGACAGGATGCTCGAGAGCGACACTGTGCGGGCGTTGCTGCTCGCTTTCTTCAGGGCGGCGCGCGACGGGAAGTCGTTACGCACCAGCAGCAGCCACGGCACGAGCCAGAGGAGACCGACCAGCCCCGTCACGATGAACATCATCTGCCACGAATAGTTGACGATGAACCAGGCACCGACCGGCGCGCCGAATGCCGGACCGAACTTGTTGCCCATGGCGAGGATGCCCACGGCGAGCCCGTTCTGGCTTTCGTCGAAGTTGTTGCGAATCCAACGATAGCTCGCCGGAATCACGATCGCCTCGGTCACGCCGACAATCAGGCGCATCAGGATCAGACTTTCGAGCGCCGTGACTGCACCCATCAGCGTCGTGGCAATACACCAGAGCGCAAAGCAGACTGCATAGGGCCATTTCACACCGTAGCGATCCGCTACCCAGCCCATCGGCACCTGGAACACGCCATAGGACCAGAAGAACGCCGCGTTGATCCAGCCGCGATCGACGCTGCTCAGATCGAATCCGTGAATGAAGCCCGGGTCCGCCAGCGCGCTGGAAATGCTCGTGCGGTCGACGAACGAAATCAGGACGCCGAGTGCCAGAAGCGCGAGGACGCTCCATCGGCCTGCCGTCGCATTTCGCTCTGGTTGAGTTGTCTCCATCTGCTTCTTCTTTCTCGATCAAACTCTCTGTTACCCGGCCACCGCGGCACACGCATGCGCCGCGGTGGCTGCCCGGATGTCTCGCCTCAGGCCAGCGCCGGATAAAGCGCGAGCGCCGTCTTGCCGAAGATCCACTCGCGGTCCTGCTCGCTCAAGCTTTGCAGCCCGGCCTGCGCCGTCGCGAGAATCTCCGAGAGCTTGCCCGGCGAGGTCGGGAAATTCGACCCCCATGCCATGCGCTTCGCACCGAACGCCTCGACCACGCGCGGGAAGAACGTCTCTGCGCTCGCCTTCTCCTTCTTCACGTCGCCGAAAATGCGCGGCGTGAGTTTCAGGTAGATGTTCTCGAGCGATGCGAGCTCGAACAGGCTCTGCGCCTTCGCGTACGGCGCGCCGTCCGCGACTTCGGGACGGCCGAGGTGATCCAGAATGATACGCACAGACGGGAAGCGGCGGGCGAGCGTCGTGATCTGCGGCAGGCCGACCGGGCCGGTCTGGATGCACATCGGCAAATCGAGTTCGGCGCACAACTCCCAGGCGGGGAACGAGCGCACGTCGTCGAGCTCGCTCGGATCGAACTCCTTGGTGCTGCCGCCCGTGAACAGACGCAGGCCGGCGAGACCACGCTCGGTCCACTCACGGATGCGCTGCGGCGCATCCGGTTGCAGCACGTCCACCGAGCCGACCGCGACGAGCCGGTGGGCGTACTTCGCGCATCCGTCCACGACATAGCTGTTGTCGAAACCGTAGGTGGTCGACGAATGCACCACCGCGGCCTTGGCGACGCCCGCCTCGTCCATCGCGGCGATCAGCGTTTCGACCGTGGTCGGACGCTCTTTCGACCACTCCGAGCGCTTGCCGAACAGCGGCGCGGGCGGATAGCGCGTTTCGTCGTCCGAGATGATGTGAGGATGAATATCAACGATTTGAGAAGCCATGCGTGCCTCTGTACTTGTATGTTGCTGCGCGGCTCGCGCCGCGCTGGTTAATCACGCTCAGTTGCCGCGCGCCTTCAGGCGGGCGTCGAGGCGCGGATACACGCGGCGTGCGTTGCCCTCGAAGATCTTGTAGCGGTCTTCGTCGGTGAGCGCCGGGCACGCGTCGATATAGCGCTTCGTGTCGTCGAAGTACTGGCCCGTGATCGGGTCCTTGCCGCGCACAGCGCCGATCATTTCGGAGCCGAACAGCACGTTGTCTGACGGGATCACCTTCGTGAGCAACTCGACACCGGGTTGGTGATAAACACACGAGTCGAAGAAAATATTGTTCAGCAGTCCTTCAAGCGGCCGCTCGCGCATTTCCAGCGACATGCCGCGATAGCGGCCCCAGTGATAAGGCACCGCGCCGCCACCGTGCGGAATCACGAGACGCAGCGTCGGGAAGTCCTTGAACAGGTCCGACTGCAGGATCTGCATGAAAACCGAAGTGTCCGCATTCAGATAATGCGCGCCCGTGCCGTGAAAGCACGGATTGCACGAGGCGGCCACATGGATCATCGCGGGCACGTCGAGATCGACGAGCGCTTCGTAAAGCGGATACCACTCGCGATCGGTCACCGGCGTGCCGGTCCAGAAGCCGCCCGACGGGTCCGGATTGAGGTTGCAGCCGACGAAGCCCATCTCCTCCACACAGCGGCGCAGCTCGGCCACGCTGTTCTTCGGCGCGACGCCCGGCGACTGCGGCAACTGGCACACCGGCGCGAAGTTATCCGGGTAGAGCTCGGTCACGCGGTACACGAGGTTGTTCGACACTTCGGCCCATTCCAGGCTCGTGCGTTCGTTGCCGAGGTGATGGCTCATCAGGCCTGCGATCGGCGAGAAAAGCGTGAGGTCGCTGCCGCGCTCGCGTTGCAGTTTGAGCTGGCCGTTGCCGATCGCGTCGCGAATCTGGTCGTCGCTCACATGGGCGCCGTCGAGCGACGGCACGTTGGCCGGGTCGTTGGCAAATTCAACCTGCTTCGCGCGCCAGTTGCGAAACGATGCAGGCACGGTCGTGAAGTGGCCGTGGCAATCGATAATCATGATGTCTCCGTTCGTATCAGCGGGCCAGCGGGTCGACGAAAAGCTCGTCGATTGCCATGCGGCGCGGCGTGAGGCCCTGCTTGAACGCGGTCTGCTCGAGCGCCTCGATCGTCTTCAGGTTTTCCGCGAGACCGTACGGCAGCGGGTCGTCGCCGACGATCTTGCGCAGCGCGAGATACTTCTTGTCGCCTGCGGTCGTCGCTTCACCCGCGTCGAGACGGGCGAGCCACTGCTTCTTCGCTTGCGCGAAGGCGTCGTAAATCGACTTCGCGATCCACGGATGCTCGGCGAGCACCGAGTCCTTCACGACGATCGTGCCGTGCATCGGGTAGATGCCGGTGCGCGCATAGTATTGCGCTTCGAGTTCGGCCGCGTTGGGCAGCAGATCGGGGTAGTCCGCCTCGACTTCCTTCCAGCCGCCCGTGGGGGCGCCGGTGCGGCCGATGCCGGCTGCGGCGGCAAAACCGCCCACCAGTTCGCCGCTCGCCATCATGTCCGCGAGCGACTTGCCGGCCGCTGCGTGAATCACGTTCGACGGCAGCTTGAGTTGCGTAACGTGCTCTTCGTCGTCGACGACCCAGGTCACCTTCGACGAATCGAGCCCGAACTCGTCGATCAGCACCTGGCGCGTCCACACGCCCGTCGTGACTGAGTAAGCGCGCACGCCAACCTTCTTGCCTTCGAGATCCTTCGGATGACGAATGCCAGCCTCCGGACGTACCAGCAGCCCGCTATGGTGGAAACGGCGCACCACGAAAATCGGCAGTGCGACGAATGGCGCGCCGTAAGCCCGGGCGATGATGTAGGTCGTCGGCGCCAGTTCGCACACGTCAAATTCGACGTCGCGCACCATGCGGCGGAACGCGCCGATTTGCGGTTGAACGGTGACGAATTCTGCATCCACGCCCTCGATGGGAATGGAACCATTGCGAATGGCCGACGTGTGCGGATGCTCAGCGATTGCGATCTTGAGCGGGACTTTCTTGGTCAACATCCTCTCCTTTGGATTGCGCGGCGCGGCTTACCTGACGTATTTCGCTGCGCCGGACGTATCGTCTCGATGGAGTGAGAATATGGGAGGCGGCCAGCGTCGTCCCTATACAAAACGCACATTCACTGGCACTTTTGTCGACGCCGGTCTGCTTGAAACCTGTTCGCTGGAAGACGTTCCGGCTCACACGCGCAACCGATGAACAGCCGACCACCGATACGCTCACGGCGCATGCGAGCGCCTGATTGCGCCCGGGAAAACCACGATTGCGCAAAGGCTCCGCACCACCCTTCAGTTCCCTTGCCGGACGCCGTAAACATGTCCTGAGCGTGTTCAGTGCTTCGCCGTCTCGCGCGCGAGGCCACCGCCGTTTTTCTGCAACATCGCCCCTCGCGTTCTGGAGCCATCCTCGTGTTTGCACGACTCTCTATCTCTGTTCGTCTGCGCATCGCGGTCGGGGTGCTGGCCTTGCTGATCGTGGCGGCCGGCGTTTCCGGCCTTGCGGGCATGTCGCGCACCAATACCGCGCTCGGCTATGCCTACTCGAACCAGCTCGCCGCCGCCATCAACGCTCGACCGCATCCTCCTGCACCCCGACGCGCCCGACGTGGCTGCGCGCCGGCAGCATCGCGCTGATCGTGCTCGGACTCGCCGTGGCGCTCGTGTGCGCCGTGGGCCTGCATCGCGCAATCGCAGCGCCGCTCGAAAACGTTCAGGGCGCGCTCCAGCGCATTGCGGACGGTGACCTGACCGCTAACCTCGAAACGCGTTCCAGCGATGAAATGGGCCGCCTCGTGACGAGCCTGAAGGCGATGCAGGATGCGCTCGCGCACACGGTGCGCAAGGTGAGCCATAGCTCCGAGTCCATTTCCACGGCGACACGGCAGATCGCCGCCGGCAACGACGACCTTTCGCAGCGCACCGAGGAACAGGCGGCCTCGCTGCAGGAAACGGCCGCGAGCATGGAGCAGCTCACGGCCACCGTGAAGCAGAACGCCGAGAACGCGCGCAGCGCGCAAACACTCGCCAACAGCGCGCAGGACGTCGCCGATCGCGGCTCGCAGGTCGTGAGCAACGCCGTGCAGACGATGGAGCGCATCGACGGCAGCTCGCAGAAGATCGCCGACATCACCGGCATCATCGAAGGCATTGCTTTCCAGACCAATATTCTCGCGCTCAATGCGGCGGTGGAAGCCGCGCGCGCGGGCGAACAAGGCCGCGGCTTCGCCGTTGTCGCGAGCGAAGTGCGCTCGCTTGCGCAGCGTTCGGCGGCGGCCGCGAAAGAGATCAAGACGCTGATCGCCGAATCGGTCGAACACGTATCCTCGGGCTCGGAGTATGTGCGCTCGGCCGGCGAGACGATGAACGAGATTGGCGAGTCCATCGGTCGTGTGACGACCATCATGCATGAGATCGCGAACGCGTCCGAAGAGCAGCGCGACGGCATCGAGCAGGTGAATCTCGCGGTCTCGCAGATGGACCAGGTCTCGCAGCAGAACGCTGCACTGGTGGAAGAAGCGGCCGCGGCCGCCATGGCGCTCAGCGAGCAGGCCGATGCGCTGCGCGATGCCGTTGGGGCGTTCAGGCTCGCGCGCTGAGCGCAACAGGCGCCAGCGGCGCTCGATCGAGGCGCTGCCGGCGAACCGGCCGCCTCAATTCGCCGCGTTGTTTAGCAAGATCATTGCGTGGATCGTTGAAAGCGCCTGCTGCCATGCGGCGGTGTCGCGCGTGGCGTCGCCGTTGTCAATGAGCGGTTCGAGCATCGAAAGCAGGTCCACTGAACGCGATGTTTCTCTCGGCGTGTTCACATCGGAAACGAGCGACCCTCGTTCGTACTTCGAATCACGCGTATTCTGCTCCGACGACTGGGTCAGCGTTGCATTCAACAGCACGCCGCGCGCCGTCGCCATCTGTACCGCGCTCCCGGCGCTATCGTCGATCCGCACGTAATCGTAGTTCTGCGAATTTTTTGACGACGTGAGGACAGGCTTGCCCCCACCCTGTAACGCCTGATGGTAGCTCGCGCTCAAATGCGATTGCTGGGTCTGCGAGATCTTGCCCTCGCGCGCCGAACCTTCGAGTTCGGTGCTTTGCGCAACCTGATACGAGAATGAATCGACTTCGCCTGGCCGCATGGGATTGGGCGAAGTGCTCGTATCCGTGATCGATGCGCTGAAATCGGCGAGACCCGTGAGCATGGCCTGATCCGATTGCTGCAGCGCAGGCGAGTACGCGGCTCCCGGCAACGTCTCGCCTGAAGGCGTGCCGTAGTCCTCGTTCATCTGCGCGAAGCCGTCTTCGAACATCGACATCAGCGCGGCATTGCCATGGCCGCGCGAATTCGCGTGGTCGAACTGCTGCAGATAGCTCGCGACGGAAGCCGCGCGCTGCGCGCTCGTTCCCCAAAGCGCGGAATGACTCGTGTCGACCTTGACGTTCATCGTGCCGGCGGCGCTCGTGACGCTCAGGCTTCGCGCCGAGCTGTCCTGCGCGTAGCTCGCCGAAATATTCTCGTCCCCGTCGCCAGTGACGGTGTAGTGAAAATTCACCGCAGCGAGCGCCGACGTGTCGAACTGCGCGAGGCCGCTCAGGTCGAGCTTGGGCGGCACGGCACTCAGGCCGTCGATGGCCTGCTGGAAACCGTCCGAGAGCTTCGCCAGCGCGTTGCGTTCGCTCTCGCTGAGCGCCCCGCTGCTCTTGATGCTCACCGAGAGGCCGCCATCTTCGCTGCCCAGTGCGATTTCGACCGTCACGCCGCTCTTCGTGCGAATCGTCAGGCCGATCTGGCCACTCGGGCTACCTGCGCCCTGTCCCACTGGCGCAAGGCCGGTTGTGGACGAGATGCTGATCGATTGTGCATAGTCGCTGCCCGTGGTCTTGAAACGATCGAGCAACGCGCTGCCAAGCCCGGCGAAATGGCCCGCCATCGTCTGCGCGGCGTAGTTGCCCATCATTCTGAGCGACACGGCGTCACTGTTCTCGCTCGCCCAGCTCAACACAGGCGCCGTGGCGGTGAGCGTGCCTTCCGGCGTATAGGTTTGAAGCACAGCCAGGCCGCTCGCCGAAGGAATCGTGACGATGGCCGAGGGCGACAGCGACGCGAGACTGGACACATCGGTGTCAGCCTCAGCGGTGGGATTCACGCGGCTCACGAGGGGCGTGAGCGCGAGGGTCGTGGCAGCATTCAGGGACGATAGCGTGGTCATGGCTCGATGCGTTCTTGTTCGCTCTTGTTATTCGCCAGGCAGTTCGCAAAAAGGCGCTGCACGCCAGCATGCCGGCGTGGCCAACTGCTTTACCGCTCTATCGTCACGCATTACGAAATCTTTAGGATGACCTTACATTTCACCCTGCGGCGACGTTCCTGCGCCTAGCCATGCGCGGCTCAGCTCGCGCAGGCCAGTTCCCGCGTCCGGCGGGACGCATCGAAGTTGCGGGCTTTCATGGCGGCCGCAGCGCAGCCACGCCTTTCCAGCCGCTCGGCCAGCAGCCAGCAAAACGCGTCCAGCGCGGCCCTGCCGTGCGTTGCAATGAATTCGTGCATGACTTCGTGCACGGCGCTTTCCTGTGTCGCTGCCGAAAGCATGCTGGAAATATGCGACGCACCGCGCGCAAGGTCGAGCGAATACGCCGCTTCGTAGTAGTACAGGCCGCCTTGACGCGGCTTTTTGTGGGTCTTCTTCATGTTTCCCCCGTTTGCCTGGATCTCGCAGGCGCCTGCATCTTTGCAGGTGGCGCATGACGCGGCAATGAATCGGCGGTGCCTGAAGCCAAATCTGTCGTTACGTCTCAAATACTTGTTGTTTTGTCTCACACGCGGCTTGCACGATTCGCGCGACTCATGCTCAACGCATCAAGGCCATCCAGTAGCGCCAGTCGTCGACCCCGGACTCTTTCGCGAGTTCGGTATCGCCATTGAGCGCCAGCATGCGTACCGCTCGCGGCGAGAGCCCAATCGAGCGGCGAAATGCGCGCGTGAAATTCGCGGCATCGGTGAATCCGTGCGCGACGGCGATATCGGCAATCGACATGCTGCGTCGCGCCGGGTCGGCGAGCATCGCGCGGCAGCGCCGCAAGCGGCGCTCGCGCACGTAGGTCGCGAAACCGCCCTCCTGCTCGAAGAGACGGTACAGCGTGGCGCGCGACATGCCGAATGCATGCGCAACCAGGTCCGCGTTGAGTTGCGGATCGGTCAGGCGCTTCTCCACATACCGGCATATCGATACGAACGCGCATTGCTGAAGCGCCGGCGTGTGTTCCGGGCTCACGCTCGCGTTGAGCGCGCTGGCCGCGAGTTGAAGCGTTGCAGGCATGACGGCCTGGGCGTTGGCGAGCGTCATCTGCGGGGCGTGCCGGTAGAGCGCGCCCAGATGCTCGCGGAGCAGCGCAACCGTGGGATCGGCGCCGCGAATCACACGCATGCTCTGCTGGTCGGGCGCAGTCAGCAATGGCGCGAGCAAGCGCCGTGGCACCGCCAGATTCAGGAACTCGCTTTGTGTGGTTTCGGTCGCGAGGGGTTGGGCCGCGTCCACGATGAACATGTCGCCCGGTTGCGTACACCCCTCCGGACCGCCGTCGCGCACCCGGCAATGGCCGCCTAGATAGAACTGCAGAACATATTGATCGTGGCCGTCACGCCCGATCTTGGCATTTGAGCGGTCGTAGCGCTGCGCGCCCGTGCGTATCGAGCCCAGCACCACGTCGCCGAACAGGTAGCCGCTCACAGTGGAGCCAAAGCCGGCATCGCGCGATTCGGCGGTCTGCGTGTCGAAGATGACGCTCACCGCCTCGCGCCACGCGGAGAACTGCTGGTCGCGAGGCAAGACGCTGGTATCGAACGCGGAATGAGGCAAGGAGTTTGGCGTTGGGCTCATGGGCCACCTTGGTATGCAAAACGACTACGTGATGGGGATCCTCCACTCGACTACTGCGCTATCGGTTGCGCTCGCATATTCTTTAGGGTGTGCGCGGCAATGTTTGTGTTCCGTTCGGGGAACGCGCCTTGCTGCGCGCAGCGCGGGCAGCCGTTTGATGCGCCGCACGGGTTGCAATGCACAACGCTCGCCACCGTCTTCGGTGAAGAGGAGGAAGGTCCAATGAGCCCGCTTCATTCCGTTGGCTGCCCGTGCTGTGGCGGCCTTTTGCAGGGTGCATTCACGCGTCGCCAGTTCCTCGCGGCAACCGCCGCGCTCGCCGCGGCGCCGGCTTTCGGCCAGACGCAAACGGTTCCGTCCATCGCTTACGAATCCATTGCCAATCCAGTGCGGCTGCCAGTGGATATGTATTTCGGGGAATGCTCCGGCGTCGCCGTGAATTCACACGGGCACATTTTCGTACTTTCGCGCGGTAATAGCACGGGGCCGGCCTATGGCGCCGCCGCCGCGCAATTGCTCGAGTTTTCGGCCGATGGACGATTCGTCAGGGAAATCGGCCACAACCTGTACGCGTGGTCGTTTGCGCACACCGTGAAGATCGATCGCCAGGACAACATCTGGGTGACGGACAAGGGTTCGGACATGATCATCAAGTTCACGCCGGACGGCCGCGTGGCGATGGTGTTCGGCCGCAAGCAGGAAGCGGCGGACGAAGAGACGGGACCGCTCAAGCATCCGAACCCGCCTTTGCCGGCCGAGCCCGGACGCTTTCGCCAGGTCACCGATGTCGCCTGGGACACCGCCGGCAACACATACATCAGCGACGGTTATATCAACTCGCGTGTGGCGAAAGTCGACAAGGACGGCAACTGGCTCAAGTCATGGGGCGATCGCGGCACTGGCCCCGGACAGTTTCATACGCCGCACAGCATCGCGGTTGATGCGCAGGACCGGATTTATGTCGCAGACCGAAGCAACCGGCGTATTCAGGTGTTCGACACGGATGGCAAGTTCCTGAAACAGTTCACGATCGACGTTCCGGTGCCAGCGGGCGCGCGGCCCGCTATCGGCAATGTGCCGGACGAGGCGACGATCGCCGCGGGTACCCTCGCACCGGGATCGCCTTGGGCGATCTGCATCTCGCCTGGTCCGGATCAGGTGCTGTACAGCTCCGACGCTTACCCTGGGCGCATCTACAAGTTGAGCCTCGATGGCGAGTTGCTCGGTGTATTGGGCGAATCGGGCAAGCAGTTGAAGCAATTCGGCTGGATCCACGAAATGGCGTGTCCCGCGAAGAACGTGCTCTTCGTCGCCGAACTGCTGAACTGGCGCGTGCAGAAACTGGTGCTTCACGCCTAGCGTGACGGCGCGCTCATGAACTCAAGCGCGCACCACCGTCACGCCTGCCGCCTCGATCGGTTCGGTCAGCTTCGCATCCGTCGAGCGCTCGACAACGATAGTCTGCGCCATGCCGATCGGACCGATGCAGTATGGCGAAGCGGCGTTGAGCTTCGCCGCCGAAGCCAAAACGACCGTCTCCGCAGCGCGCGCGGCCAGTGCGCGCTTTACGTAGGATTCCTCGAAATCTCCTGTACTGAGCCCCGCCTGCGCGTGAACGCCCGTCACGCCCATGAAGTACAGGTCCGCGTGAATGTGCGCAATCGCCTCCACGGCCGCCGCGCCCACCGTGACCACCGAGTGCTTGTACAGCTTCCCGCCGATCAGCACGACCTCGATGGTGGGATGCTCCGCGAGCGCGACCGCGACGCCGGGGCTATGCGTAACGACGGTCGCCCGCAGGTCGCGCGGCAAACACTCGACTAGAAGCGCCGAAGTCGTCCCGCCATCGACGATCGCCACCTGCCCCGGCGCGATCATGCCCGCGGCCTTTTGCGCAATGCGCCGCTTGGCCGCCACCTCCATACCGCGCCGCTCGGCAATGGGCGCCACCGCCGGCGAAGCCGGCAGCGCGCCGCCGTGCACGCGCTGCAACAGGCCTTCGGCCGCCAGTTCGCGCAGATCGCGCCGCACCGTGTCCTCGGAAACGCCGAACTTCGCGCTCAGTTCGCCGGCAAGCACCTGGCCTTCGCGCTTGAGCGCTTCGAGTATCGCTTTCTTTCGTTGATCTGTGAGCATGGGGTGGCACGAATCGATTGCACGAATTTTCTTGATTTTGCACGAAACTGCACGATACCATGAATGGCGAAGTTGACCCAAGGAGAATGAGATGACTGCAACGAAAGACCGCGTGCGAATGATCGAAACCACCGTGCTGTCCGACGACTGGTATGTGCTGCGCAAGGTGACCTTCGACTTCCTGCGCAGCAATGGCACGTGGCAACGCCAGAGCCGCGAAACCTACGATCGCGGCAATGGCGCGACCATCCTGCTGCACGACCCGCGAAGCGGCAACGTCGTGCTCACGCGGCAATTTCGCATGCCGACGTTCGTCAACGGGCACGACGGCATGATGATCGAGGCGCCGGGCGGCCTGCTCGACGACGCCGCGCCCGACGCGCGCATTCGCGCCGAAGTCGAGGAAGAAACGGGCTACCGCGTGCGCAACCTGCGCAAGGTATTCGAGGCGTACATGAGCCCGGGCTCCGTGACCGAGAAGCTTTACTTCTACCTGGGCGAATACGACCCTGCGCAGCGCCCCGGCGCGGGTGGCGGAGTCGAAGAGGAAGGCGAGGATCTGGAAGTCGTCGAAGTGCCGCTTGACGAAGCGCTAAACATGATCGAGCGCGGCGAGATCGTGGACGGCAAGACGATCATGCTCTTGCAGCATGCGGCCTTGCGTGGCCTCACGCGCTAACATAGGCGCTCTCGCCCGCTTTCTATCGACCGCCCATGTACATCGTTTCGCTGATCTATACTGCCTCGCTCGAGCGCATCGACGACGCCCTTCCCGCACATCGCGCCTACCTCGATGCGCAGTTCGAAGCGGGCAATTTCGTTGCCGCCGGCCCGAAAATGCCGCGCAACGGCGGCGTGATCATCGCTTCGCACATGCCGCGCGAGCGGCTCGATACGCTGCTCGCCGCCGATCCCTTTGCGCAGCAAGGCGTCGCCAGCTACGAAGTGACGGAATTCAAGGCTACGCGACTCGCGCCCGGCCTCAATCTGCCGCGGCCCGAAACGCCGTGAATCTGGCCGATGCGGGTTCTTCAGCTCGTTGAGCCCGCAACCGGCACCACCATGCCCGACCATACGATCTCCAGCTCCACCGCAATGGATCGTGCGAGCCCGTCGAGCCCAGGAAACAGCGACGCATTCGTAATGTTCATGCGGTAGAGCCACTTCATCGCGTCCATGCGGATACGCTCGGGCAGCACGATTTTGTGCAGCAGTTCCTCGTGGCTCTCGTAGCCTTCGAGAATCGCCTGCAACGGCTTGTCGATCACGCCCGGCACGACGAAGGTGCCCGACTGCGCGACGAGCCGGTCGTCCATCTCCGTGGGCTCGCCCGACCAGAGAATTTCGTTCGTGTTGCTAAAGAAGTAGCGTTCGAAGTTGTCGTGCGCGCGCGGGTCGATCACGTCGCGCGTGAGCGTGGGATTCGTCTTGGGCAGCGCGCGGCTGTTCCAGAGCGCAGGCGTGTTCAGCGCGTAGACGGCCGCGTCGCCGGTGGCGCGCTCCAGCGCGAAAAAGGCCGCGACGAACGGGCTCTTGGTGAAATCGAGCAGCCGCGTGGGCGCGCCGTGGTGCTGCATGAGCGCGAGGCAGCGCAAGTCGTCCTTGAGCAGGTCCGGATGCGCGAGGAAGTTGTGCGCTTTGCGGCGAAACACCCGAATGGCGCGCTCCTCGCGCTGGCGCCATTGCAGCCGGTCGCCCACGTAGTCGCGCATGTAGCGCGTGAGCGAGCTTTCGAGGTGCCACTGCGCGTTCTGCTGGCCGCGAAACGCCCAGCCGTCGAGCTGCGTGGTCAGCGCCATGAACTGCTGCCAGTCTGTGAGTACCGTGGTCTGCATCGTGGTTCCGGTAGCGTTTGTTTCTGCGTGGCGTCGAGCCCAAGAAGCGCGCGTCCCGCCGAACACGCTAGCACATCGACAATGACAACATCACGAAGCTTTCGCCACGCGCGTCATGCAAGCTCAGGCGAATGCACGCAGCATCGCGATCTGCTCGCGCCAGCGCGCCAGTACGCGCTCGGGCTCGTAGAGCCGGAACGTCACGCCGCTCAGCACCTCGGCATATTTCGCGCGATGCTCGGTGACAGACTCGATTTCCACGCGAAATACGCTCAGTTCGAGCGCCGTTTGCCGCTGCGCCACAGCGTGAGCGCGTGCGCGTATCTCGACCAGCGCGCCGTCACGCGCCAGCGAAAGCGTGAGGCGCCCTTCGCGCACGAGGTTGGCTGTGGTGCTGGACTGCGGCCAGACGGCAATGAGCAGCGTAGTGGCGTTCACGGCCAGGATCTCGCCCGCGCTCAGTTGCGCGCCGTGCGGCCAGCCGTCCTCGCTTACGGTCGAAAGGCGAACCGCATCGGCTACGCGCGCTTCGAGGTGATCGCCGTCGAATTCGCGCACGAGCGCTGCGGGCAGTTGCACGGCGGGTTTGGGCTGCGTCGCGGGCTGCATCGGCCGCGGGGCCGGTTCGTTTTGCTGCATGGGGCATTCCTTGCGGGCGTGACTTGCGTCGGGTCTCTCCAAATTGGACCGTAGCGCCGCGTCGAAGTCAAATCGCCCCGCCTTGCATTAACCGTTCAGCCCTTGGTCGCGCCGAACGTGAGCCCCGCCACGAAGTGCTTTTGCATCGCGAAGAACATCATCACCGAAGGCAGCGCCGCCAGCACCGAGCCCGCCGAAACGAGGTTCCATGCCGTCGTCCACTGCCCCTTGAGGGCCGCAACACCCACGGTGATCGGCGCGGCGTCGTCGCCCTGGGTCAGGCACAGCGCCCAGAAGTAGTCGTTCCAGACGAACGTGAACACGAGAATGGCAAGCGCAGCGAGCGCCGGGCGAATGAGCGGCAGCACGATGCGCACGAACACAGTCCATTCGTTCGCGCCCTCGATACGCGCGGCCTCGACGAGTTCGAACGGCAGTTGCTTGATGAAATTGCGCAGGAAGAGCGCGCAAAACCCGGTCTGAAACGAAAGATGAAACAGAATCAGGCCGCCCACGGTGTTGTAGAGACCGAGCTTGAGTGTGAGGTCACGCACCGGAATCATCAGCACCTGGATCGGTACGAAGTTACCCGCAACGAAGGTCGCGAACAGCGCCGAATTGCCCGGAAAGCGGTAGATAGCGAGCGCATAGCCCGCCAGCGCCGCGAGCGCGATGGCCCCCGCCACGGCGGGCAGCGTGATCTGCACGCTGTTCCAGAAGTAATGGAGCATGGGCGAAGTCGTGAGCGCGTCGCGATAGTTCTCGATCATCGCGAAGTGCTTCGGCCAGCCCCAGTAGTTGCCTTCGCTCAGTTCTTCGGTGGAACGTACCGAGGTGACCAGAACGGCAATGAGCGGCAGGAGCCAGATAACGAGCGCCACGGGCAGCGAGAGTTTGTACAGACGGCGCGACGCGGGCTTCCATTTGTCGACCGGAATCGGAAACATGTGCGGCTCCTCGTAGCGGATTCAGTGCTCGCTGCGCAGCAAGCGGCGCAGGTGATAGACGATGTAGAGCAGCATGATCGCGAACAGCACGACGGCAATCGCGGCCGAATAACCGAGCCGATAGTATTTGATTGCCTGGTCGTACATGTAGTACGCGAGCACTGTCGAGCTTTCGAACGGGCCGCCGCCCGTCATCACCGAGATGAGGTCGAAACTACGCAGCGCGCCAATGACCGTGACTACCACCGCCATGAACGTGACGGGGCGAAGTTGCGGCAGAATCACGTGCCAAAGCATGGTCCAGCCCTTCGCGCCTTCCATGCGCGCGGCCTCGATCTGCTCGCTGTTGAGCGTGGTGAGGCCGGTGAGATAGAGGATCATGCAGTACGCGGTTTGCGGCCATAGCGCCGCAAATATGATGCCGGGCGTGGCGTAGTTCGGGTCGCCGAGCACGGGAATGCCGCGGCCGAGTATGAGCGCGAGCAGGCCGAACGTGGGGTCGTAGAACCACGAGTAGATGAGGCCGACCACCACGCCCGAAAGCACGAACGGCGCGAAGAACAGCGACTTGACGATGCGGATGCCGCCCACGGCCTGGTTGAGGTACAGCGCGATCGCGAGGCCCATGGGCGGCGCGAGCAGGAACAGCACCAGCCAGATCACGTTGTTCTTGAGCGCCGTGTAGAACGTGGGCGAGTGGAACAACTCGACATAATTCGCGAGGCCCACGAAACTCGCTTCGCTCATGCCGTCCCAGTTGTAGAGCGACAGGCGAAGCGTGGAGAGAATCGGCCAGATCACGTAGACCGCGAACATGATGCACGCGGGCGCGAGAAAGAGGCACGCGGCACGGCGCTGTCGCCGCGCGGTGGGCGACGTGCGGCGGCGCGGCTGAATGCCCCGCCCGCTTGCGTGCGGCATGCCGCCGTTCTCGCCACCAGCCGGCGCGGCGCCTTCCACACGATGCGCAACGGTGTGAGTCACTGCCTGTCTCACGGCAAAAACCTCCTCCTGACGATCCAGAGTGTGTGCGGAGCACTGACTCTGGTCCCATACAAAGCTGTCGACGTGCACGAAGGGCAGGCGGCGCGAGCATGCACCGCCCGTCCCTTCTTCGAACTCCTTACTTCTTGTAGATCCGCTGACGCGTCTGCTCCAACTGCGCGAGAATCGAATCAAGCTTCGTCGGATCGGACACGAACTGCTGCATGCCCTTCATGCCTTCGTCAGCCATTTCCTTCGTCATGTCGCGATCATAGAACTGTGCAATGCCGCCCTTCGTGTTCGAAAGAATCTGGAAGCCGATCTTCGAAATCGGGTCCTCAGGCTCCGGCGACTTGCTGTTGGCCGACAGCGAACCCAGCCCCTTGGCAAGTTGCTCGCCAATTTCGGGCGTCTCCGCGAACGCGAGGAACGCACGCGCATCGGCCTTGTTCTTCGCCTTGCCCGGAATATGCAGCGATTCGACCGGACCATCTTCGGCGGTCGGCACGTTCGGGTCGATGATCGGGAACTGGAAGTAACCCATCTGCTGCTTGACCGTCGGACTGAAGCCGCCCGTAATGAAGGTGCCCATCAGCATCATCGCGGCCTTGCCCTGGAACAGGAACGGCTGCGCCGCATCCAGATCGTACGAAAGCGAATTGGGAATGAAGTCGCCGTCGTCGAGCAGTTGTTTCCACGTGACGTAGACCTTCTTCACGCGCGGATCGGTGTACGGGACTTCGCCCGCCATGAGCTTCTGGTGGAACGCGTTGCCGTTCAGGCGCAGGTCAAGATAGTCGAACCACCCAGCAAGCGTCCACGCGTCGCGGCCAGCCACGGCAATCGGCGCGATGCCGGCGGCCTTGAGCTTCTTGCAGGCATCGAGGAATTCATTCCACGTCTTCGGCTCGCTCTTGATGCCCACCTTGTCGAACAGGTCCTTGCGATAGAACATGCCCCACGAGTAGTACACCGTGGGCGCGGCGTACTGCTTGCCCTGGTACGACGAGGCCTCCTTCGTCGAGGCGTACATGCTGTCCCAGTTGTTCTTCTTCCAGTCGTCCGAAAGGTCCGCGAAAAGGCCGCGCTTCGCGTAATAGGCCATGCGCTCGCCGTCGTGCCAGTTCACGATGTCGGGCGGCGCGGTCGTGAGCCAGTTCGGCAATTGCACCTTGTAGGCTTCCTCGTCGACGAACGACACCTTCACGTCGGTGCCGGGATGCGTCTTCTTGAACTCGTCGATCACCTGTTCCCACACGGCGCGCTGGCTTGCGCCCTTGTAGGCAATGTTCATTTCGAGCGTGCCGGCCTGCGCCGCGCTTGCGAATGTGCCCGCAAGCGCGCCCGCAGCCAGCGTCGCCGCAACGAGCAGGGTGCGTGGTCTGAAGGTCTTGCCGATCATGCGTGTCTCCTTGGTTATACGTCGTTGTCGGTGCTGCATCGGAAGGAACTGCGCAATGCGTCTGTTACGAACGGTAGGCGCTCACGCCCTGCGGTTCTATCGTACGCGAGCCGATCACGATTGCCTCGTCGGGAATATCCGCAGAAAGCGTGTGAGTGCCCGGCCCATAGTTGAATACCCAGGTGAAGCCGCCACGCCGGCTCACGCGTATCGCGTCGCCAAGCGGCTGCGGCGCGAGGCCCGCTTCGCGCGCCACGCGCGCAAAGAGCGCCTGCGTGCTCGCCTCGTCGAACAGGCTGGCAAGGTAGTGAACCGCGCCGCTCTTCACATAAGCGGGATGACCATCGCTGAACGTCGCGCGCACTTCCGGCACGGCCCATTCGTTTTCGCCGGCGATCGCCACGACGGCCCCTAGTTCGATCAGATCGCGCCAGTGGCGCGCGTGGCCTTCGTGCGCGCCGTCGATGTCGAAGCGCACCGGCTCGCTGATGTTGGGCCGCAACGACTCCACGCGCCACACGCGCAGCGGCAGCAGCGCCGCGAGCGGCCCCGGCGGCAGATTGGCGGGAATCTGCAGATCGACCGTTTTCGAGCCGGTGCGCGGCCCGATCACCACTTGCGCGCCCGAATTGACGAGGCCCTGCGCAAAGTCGTCGGGAACGATGGGCAGCGGCGGCACGACCACGAGACGGTAACCGTCGAGCGGCGCGTGCACCGAGACGATATCCACGTCGAAGCCGAGCGCGCGCAGCGCCGAGTAGTACTCCACAGCGAAGCGTGGATAGTGGAAATCCGCGCCCTGCGGATGAATCTCGAAGAGCCACTTCGCCTCGTAGTCGAGCACGAGCGCAACGGGCGTCTTCACGTCGAAGTCGCGGCCGTCCTTTGCCTTTGCCAGCACCGCCTCGATTTCCTCGGCCACGCGCGCCGCCTCCGCACTGCCGAGGTCGGGGCGGTTGTCGGGCGTATTCAGGCCCGCGTGCATCTGCTCCTGCGCGAACGGCGCCTGACGCCAGCGGAAATACGACACACAGCCCGCGCCATGCGCGAACGCTTCCCAACTCCAGAGGCGCACCATGCCGGGTAGCGGCGCGGGGTTCCACTGCGCCCAGTTCACGGGGCCCGGCTGCTGCTCCATGACCCAGAACGGCAGCTTCGACATGCCGCGATACACGTCGTGATTGAACGAGGCGAAGTCCGGGTGACCCGTGCGCAGATAGCGCGCCTTGACCTCCGGCGCGAACCACTGCTGGTCGAGCGCGCCGAGCGGATAGCTGTCCCACGTCGCGACGTCGAGATCGGCGGCGACCTTGTAGTGATCGAACTCCATGAAGAGCTGCATGAAGTTGTGCGCGATGGGCCGTCCCGGCGAATGCGCGCGCAGGATATCGACCTGCATGCGGTTGTAGCGCTGCACCTCATCGGAGGCGAAGCGCTGATAGTCGAGCCGGTGCGACGGATGCGCCTCGGTCACGGTGCCGACGGGCGCGTCGATTTCGTCGAAGCTGCGGTACTCCATGCTCCAGAACACGGTGCCCCAGGCGGTATTGAGCGCGTCGATACTGCCGTAGCGCGCCTTGAGCCATCCGCGAAAACGCTGCACCGCCGCAGGCGAGTAGCTGACCACCGTTTGATGGCAACCGTACTCGTTATCGGTTTGCCAGTAGGCGACGGCGGGATGCTGGCCATAACGCACCGCGACCGCCTCGCAGATGCGCCGCGAAGCCTCGAAATACGCCGCCGACGAAAAATCGTAGTGCCGCCGCGAACCGAACCCGCGCACGCGCCCATCGGCGCCCACGGGCAGGATGTCCGGATGCTGGTCGATCAGCCACTTGGGCGGCGTGGCCGTGGGCGTGCACATCACCACCTGCAGGCCGGCGGCGCCCAGCGTGTCGATGGCGCGATCGAGCCAGCCCCAGTCGAATTCACCGGGCGTGGGCTCGATGCGGCTCCATGCGAACTCGGCGATACGCACCTGCGCGATACCCAGCGCCTTCATGCGCGCGGCGTCGTCTTTCCACATGGCCTCCGGCCAGTGCTCCGGGTAATAGCAGACTCCAAGACGCATCCCTGTGTCCTCGTTTGTTGTTGTCATGCAGGTTGATCGGCGATGGCGAGCGGCGTGACGGTGAAGCCGTCCTCCGCAAACAGATGGCAGGCGCTGGCGCTCGCACGGAACCGCGCGGAGTCGCCGCTACCCAGCCGTGAGTCGCCGGGCGCCTTGGCCACGAGCACCGCCCCGCCCGGCTGATCGAAGTGCACATAGCTGTGCTCGCCAAGTTCCTCGACTAGCGTGATGGCACGTGCAATCGTCAAGGTATCCTGAGCATTGCCCGGCGTGCGCGGCGCAACACCTTCCACCACCAGTTCGAGATGCTCGGGCCGTACGCCGAACGTAACAGGTGCGCCTACGGCGAGCCGCGCGCCCTGCACGGGCAGCCGCACCGTTTCGCCGCTTTCGTCGAGCGTGATGCTCACGCCATTCGCCTCGATGGCCACCACGCGCGCCGGCAGAAAGTTCATGCGCGGCGAACCGATGAAGCCCGCCACGAAGCGGCTCGCGGGCCGGTGATAAAGCTCGAGCGGCGCGCCCACCTGGGCGATGCTGCCGTATCGTTCGGTATCCTTACCGCTATGCAGAAGGACGATTTTGTCGGCGAGCGTCATCGCCTCGATCTGGTCGTGCGTCACGTACACCACGCTCGCCTGCTCGAACTGCCGATGCAGGCGAGCAATCTCGATACGCGTCTGACCGCGCAAGGTTGCGTCGAGATTGGAAAGCGGCTCGTCAAAGAGGAACACGCCGGGCTCGCGTACGATCGCGCGGCCAATCGCCACGCGCTGTCGCTGCCCGCCCGAAAGCGCCTTGGGGTGGCGCTCGAGCAACGCCTCGAGCTGAAGAATGCGCGCGGCTTCGCGCACCTTGCGATCGATCTCGGCCTTCGGCGTTTTCGCAAGCTTCAGGCCAAACGCCATGTTCTCGTACACGGTCATGTGCGGGAACAGCGCGTAGCTCTGGAACACCATGGCCACGCCGCGCTGCGCGGCGGGCACGTCGTTCACGAGCTTGCCATCGATCGAAATATCGCCGTCGGTCAAGTCCTCCAGGCCCGCGATCATGCGCAACAGCGTGGACTTGCCGCAGCCCGAAGGGCCGAGAAATACACAGAACTCGTTCCTGCCGATCTCCAGATCGACGTTGCGAATCACCGGCGCATTCTCGCCATATGCCTTCTGAACGCCGCGTAACGAAATGCTCGCCATCGTCCCGTCTCCATGTTCTAATCGGCACGACACGGAGATTAAGCGCTTAATCAGCAGCCCATAAAAAAGTGACCGCTTACGCGATCTGGGCTGCCTTGTCTCCGATATTCGTTTGATTGTCGGGCCAATGTTGCAGCGCTCGTCACAATCATGCAAATGTTGAATCGCCTTCCCATATTTTGAGATTGCATGCCGACCCTGAACGAAGTCGCGCGCCACGCGGGCGTCACGCCGGCCACCGTCTCGAACGTATTGCGCGAGCGCGGGCGGGTGGGCGAAGCCACGCGCCAACGTGTGCTCGAAGCGATCGAGGCGCTCGGTTATCGCCCGCATTTGTCGGCGCGCGCGCTCGCCGAAGGGCGGCCGCCGACCATCGCGCTCATGGTGTCGAGCATCGCGAACCCGTTCTACCCGGAGTTCGCGCTTGCCGTGGAGAATGCGCTGCGGCGCAGCGGACGCTTCCTGATCATCTGCAATACGGACGGCGATCCGCAAACGGGCCGCGCCTACCTCGAACAGATTGCGGGCACGCTCTCGGCGGGCGTGCTCGTGATGAATGCCAATCTCGACTTTGCTGACCTGCGCGCCACCGTGCGGCGCGGCGCGCCGGTCGTGCTGTGCATGTGGGAGCGGCCGCTCGATCCGCCCGGGCTGCCGTGCGTGGCCGTGGATTTTCGGCGCGCGGGAGAGCTTGCCGCGCAACATCTGCTGACGCTCGGGCATCGGCGTGTGGGCGCGATCGTCGGCAGCAAGGTTTCCGGCATACACGCGGCGCGCTATGACGGCTTCGTCGCGGCCATGCAGGCGGCCGGGCTCGACGGTGCAGGCGCGCCCGTGCGTTATGCGCCCGATACGACGCAAGGCGGCTACGCGGCCACGAGCGAGTTGCTGGCGCGGCATCCCGACCTCACCGCAATCTTCGCGACCAACGACCTGCCCGCGCTCGGCGCGATGCAGGCCGCCGCCGATCTCGGGCTTCACGTGCCGCGCGAGCTCTCCGTGGTTGGGATCACCGATATTCAGCTTGCGCGCGAGTCGCGGCCCGCGCTCACGACCGTTGCGGTCGCAACGATCGAGGCGGCGGAGCTGGCTGTTGAGTTGCTGACGGAGTTGGTCGAAGCGCCGGATTCGGCGACCGGCGCGGCTGCACGTGTGTGTGTGGTCTCGGCGCCGCGGCTTGTCGTACGGGCTTCGACGGCGGGGCCGCGAGGGAAACGATAGCGAAAGAATTCGCATAACAAACCCGGCCCAGCGCAAAGAACCTGTAAGCAAACCTTAAAGGTTCCGTTAGAACCATCCGTTAAACACGATGGCGCTGCACCTGTGCACCTTCACGAAAAAAACAATCGAAGACGGCTGGAAGACATGACCTTACCCCTGCCAGTGGGTCGATGCTGCGCCAGACCGAGCCCCGGAATGATGTGGGAATCAATCCGGTGGAATCCAGTCCCAATCATCAGTGTCGCCAACCCGGCTAACATTCGCCCCTGCAGGCACTACCCGGCCATGCCATTGGCGCGGGGCGGATAGCCAGCACGAACGCAACTTCGGACCATCTTGCGTCAAGCCCATGTCTATTCCGAAACCTCCGACAGCACAACTCCAACCGTCAATGACCTGATCGCCGTCCAAATCGACATCGATTGCAGTGGAACCTTCATCAAACTTGAGTCCAGTTATACGGACGTCCCCCCACGAAACAGGTTGTGGGCTATGGATTTCGCGTAGCGCTCGTCGCGTATGCCGACCGGACAATACATGTTGGTCGAACACGCTGCCCGTCTGGTCATACCAGACAGTGCTGCCTGCCGGGAAAGTTGCGCCCGCGACTTTTAGCGGACCCTGCGTGGTTTCTTTCACCTGGACGGTCTGTTCGTCAAACACTTCCTCCCTGAGCAATATCATTCCGCCCCACAGTACAGGCGAGAAGAAGAACAGGGTCGTCACAACGATTCTGAGGACCACCTTCAGGCGGTGAGAAAGCAGGAAAACCCCCAGCGTCAACCCGGACCAGATTGCCAAGGCAATCCAAAAAGCAGTCAAGGCGAGTCCACCGAGGCTACCAACGTCGGCTCGACCGGTCAGCGGGTACAGTATTGGAGCAAGCGACGCAGCTTTCGTGATCTTCTTTGCCTCTCGCATCACACCAACCTTTCGTAGGACACAAGGGTCCACGTTTCCTCCCGCGTATGCCGGGGCCTACCCAGCAGCGCATCCACGAACGGTATCCCCCTGCTCCCCAGAAAGGAAAGATGGGGCATGACCTCACCCTTGCGGACGTAGCAGGTTGCTTCGGGTGTGGCTAACGCAATCCAGGGAATGGACCATGTGCCATCCTGCGGGCAAACCTCGCCCGTGCGCACTTCAGTGCCCAGCGGCACACGGTCATCTTTCGCGCTTTTGGCGGGCGCGAGCGGCAAACCCGTCGCGGGATCGAGGTTCTTCTCGCGCGCCAGTTTCGCAATGAGCGATTCGGCGGGCTTCGGCGGCGGCGTGACAGCGTCCTGCTCCTTCTGCCACTGGAACGAGCCGTCCCAGGGCGGCAGCTTCGCGGGCGGCAGCGGCACGATCAGGTCGATGTCCGGGACCTTGGGACTGAGGCCGTCGTTATTGTCGATAAACTCCCCGATGAGTTTGTAGCGGCGTGAACGTTCAGCATCTATAGCGAGTCCGAGGTAGTAGAGTTCGTCAGTAGGTGGAGCATCAAACCCGTGCTGTAACGCGAACGCCGATTGCGTATCACCCGCTTCCACGCCCTTCTGAAATGCCGCCACCGCTTCCGGATACAGCTTTTTACTTATTGCATCAAAGCCCAATGTATTCGCCGCTTCGCCATAACGTTGATCTGCTGCACACTCACGCATCTGCTTCGCGACCGCTGGGGCCTTGTCGAGTGGTGCCAAAAAATTACTTACGTATAGCTGTGCATCAGGACTACCGAGGTCTGCGGCCTTGCGGAAATATTGCAGCGCTTTCTCCTGGTCCTGCTTTACGCCATACCCGAGTTCGAGGTAATGCCCCATGTCGTAATAGCCAGCAGGAATACCTGCGGCAATCAACTGTTCCGCGAGATCAAGGGTTTCGTTCGGCGCAGCGGGCGACGACGCGAGTCCAGTCGAAACCAGTTGCTGAAGGTTATTGTTGGCCTTGTAGTGCCCCTGTGCCGCCGCAATCCGGTAATAGCGCGCCACGAGAGCATAGTCCTTGGGGCCGTCCTTCTTCTCCAGGTAGCGACCGTATTTGAAGAGTTCGTCGGCCTGCGGGTTGAGGCGCGGCAGATGATCGGCCTCGTGGGTGCAGGTGAAGGCAAGATTGGCGCGGACGGCGCTCCAGTCGGCTTGGGAAGGCACTGCGTTCTCCTTGTTCGAACAGGCACCTGCGAGCAGTGCAAACGCCACGATGAGGTTGGTACGGGACATGGCTCAGTCGTCCGTACTGCGTTTGGCAGACGTGTATGAAAAACCGATGAGTGAGGCGACGGGGGATTGTCCGTTAATTTTGTTAGCAGCATTCAGCTTGAGGATGGATGTCCACGCTTTGAAAGCCTCTACTGGCCTGTCCGAAGCACCATCCTTAAATCCCCCGGTATGCAGGCTCCACAACCGCCTGCGCAATGGCTGCGTAACAGCCATGTTCTCGTGACAGATATTCAACTCACTATCCACCGCCATACTGCGCAGATTGATGTTCGCGGAACCCAAAGTCATGAACACATCATCAACGATCATCAGCTTGGCATGCACATACACGTAGTCCCACTTATCAGGCGGCGAATCGGGCGCGACCAGCGTACAAACCCGCACCTTGAGCCCCGGAATTTCGACAGGCAGGATCGGTGTTTTCTTCTCGTCGTTGTTGTCCTGAATCTGCTGCTGAAGCGAAGCCACCTTTGCCTGGGTTTCTTGCTGATATTGCATGGCGCTGGCTTTGGCTTCCGGACTGTATGCGTTACTCACCTGTAAATTGGCTGCCGTTGCGTCCCGCTGTGCCGCCGTCAGTTGAGCCCGCAAGTCATCATTCTCTTCGAGTCGTGCAATCGTCGGGATGCTGTCTGCCTTGCCAAGCGCCTTTAGCATGTTGTACGTATTGACGGTCCCCGGACCGATGCCCTCGTCATTCGAATTGGTCACGACGAACAGATAGATCGATCCGTGCCTGGCCGGATCACGCCCAGCGCTGACCTGTGCGGCTGCCGCCTGCTTGATTTTCTCGGCCAGTTCGGGCCAGCGGAAATACTGGTTCTCGATATAGATGAACTTCGTGGCGTTGTTCACCGCCTGGAGGTACAGCCTTGCAATGTCGCGTTTGCCATGTTGCGACTGTGTACGAAGAACCTGTGCCATCACTGGCGTGTCAAAGTCACGACGCAAGGTCAACTGACATTCAACGGCGGCGCGTGACCGCGTGAGATTCTGGCCCGTTGCCTCATCCCACGCCTGACAGAAGTTTTCATTGAGATACGCGAGCACGGGGCCACTGACCCGGCTGGACATATCCTGTCGGGGATGAAGTCCGTTGCGCCCCATCTGGGCATGCATGCGGACATAGCTGTGATCGTCCTTATCCCAGTAGGTATCGAGCATGTTGTGGCCCATCACGAAGCCCACCGCGCGCTCGGGGATTTCATAGTCGACCAGCACCATCTTTTGATGATGGGTCGGAAAGACCTTCATGGCTGCGCGGCCAACGGTCCCGACGGCCTTCCCCTGACGAACGGCTTCGTTATGAAGCTTTATCCGATGGTCAATTTCATCCCGGTTGTCAAAGCTGAAGTCACGCGTAGCAAACTCGACATTCCGGAATACGTCCTTCCGGCTCGTAAAATCGACAGCCCTGTCGGTCACCGATCGATACCTTGCCTGAGTCACGTTGTTCAGATTTGCGCGTCGATACCATTCGATGTCGAATTCCCGTTCCCAGCCGGCCTGGTAGTCCTTAGAGATGAAACTCGACACCTTGGGCAATGAAACGAACCAGTCCGGCAATAGGGGTTTGATAGACGTGGCAAGGTTGTTACCCGGTGCTTCGTTCTCGCTCAACTCCGCGAGATGCAAGTCATCCTGCCAGCAGAGCAACCGAACCTTGATGCCATCTGCCCCAAGCTGCGCAAGGAGTTGCCCAATCGGAGCCGATGCGCTGCCACTACCCCGCTTGAAATACATCGACGGCTGAAAGCCCCAGCAGATGATATCGACCGAGCTTTTTGCGTTGAGCATGGCGTTATAAATCGTCCCAAATGCCTCCTCACCGTTTACGAGAGGCTTGAACGTCGCTTGAGCCGGGTTGTACTCGGTCTGTTGAACGAACCATGGCAGCGTGATCGTTGCGCTGCGGTTGCACGACAGAGCGATCGGTACGGTAATGGATTGCTGTTGTGCCATGGTCAGACGTCCGTATCAGGATTAAGAAGTTCGTTGTAGCTGCCCCGATGTTCGGCGCGATCCGTTGAGCCGGAACGCTCGCCAGGCGACCCTTCGTGAAACTGGAGACCAATGTTGGCGAGTGCGCCGTTACCCGCCTTGCCCCGGTACTGTCCAGCAACGGGGATCGTGTAGCTCGTGCCGTTGGCAAGCTTCAGCGTGTACCGCTTCGTCGTGGGGTGATGATCGATCTGGAGCAGCCCGGTTTCATCGAATACGCCCTGTTTGACCAAGGTGCCGCCCGCAAACAGGCTGTAAGGCATGTTCTCCGGAATCGCCGCGCGTGAAGCGGGCGAGGCTCCTGTGTAGAACGTAAGCGGCACGGTCGGCAGGCCGGAGAGCGCCGGATGATTCAGGTCCAGCGGCATGCTCAGAGTCGCCTTGCCCTGCTTCTGGATGGTGATGACCTTCAGGAACAAGTCGTTGGGACCGCCGAGCGTAATGCTGCCGTCCTTCATCTGGATGAATGCGCCGCCCGACTCGAGCATGAGTTCGGTCTTCGCGACAATGCGCGCCACGCCATTGACGCTCGCCACCGTCAGGTCCTTGTCCGAAGCGAACGACATGGGGCCGCCCTGAGCCTGAATTTCAACCGGTCCCTTCGCCGCAAAAATCTTCACGCCGAGCTTCTGCGCGAACAGCGATATCTTCTCGCCCGCTGCGACCGTGAAGCGTTTCAGCACGCTCCAGTCAGCGTTCTTCCCGGCCACCGTGCTGATGTCGCCCTGCGCCGCGAACTGGATGCCCTGGCCCGCCACGATCCCCGCCGAGGCGGGCGTGCCCATCAGCAGCCCCGGCTTCTTCAGACCGTCGAAATCCTCCTTCATCTGCTGCTGCGCGTCGGTGTCAGCAGGCTCGGCCTTCGCGCTGCTGGCGGACGCGGCCAGCGCCTTCGCGGTCGCCAGCGCGCTCTCAAGCTGCGCGATGATTTCCTGCATGTCGAGCTGCTTGCCCGTGGCAGCGGGCCGGTCGTAAGCCGTCAGAAGCAGGCCCTTGCCTGCGCGGTTGACGCCCCAGCCCGATGTCCGGACCTCATAGCCCTCACCGCGGTATTCGAGCTTCTGGTTGACGAGGTATCCGAGATTGAGCTGCGACTTGCCCGAGTGCTCGGTACTGAGCTTGATCCCCTCCTGGCCCGCCCAATCCTCCATGCGCAGCTTGTTGTTCGACTGCGTTCGGATCACGTTGCGCGAGAGCCAGCGCCGGTCGTTCGTGATGAGGTCGCGCGCCTGGCTGTGGTGATGGAAACCGACGATTTCCGGCTTGTCCGGGTCGCCATCCCGAAATGAGATCACGGCCTCGTCATTGTCCAGCGCGACGAAGTGCATACCGGTTTGCAGCTTGCCGGCAAAGGGCTTCGCGAGGCGCAGCGGCACGCTCTCGCCGCCTTTGGGCCAGGTGCCGAAGTCGGCGTCCAGACGAACGACGTAGTAGCCGACGGAATTGAGATAGCCGTAAGAATATTTGTCCGGGCTGCAAATTCGTGCTGAGAGCGTACCGGAGATGCGAGCCCATTTTTCCGGTTTGAGCTGGAGCCGGAAACGCCGGTCGGCTGGAATGGCCCTGAAGCGGTTCGTATAGCGCTGGTCGCGCGCACCGCTGTGCCTGACCTCGATCACAACCTGGCCTTTGGGCGCGTCGGGCAGGACAATATCTGTCTCCAGCACGCTTGCGCACTGCAATGCCAGTACGTTGCTCTCGCCCTCGTAGATGACCTGCCGCGCGATGGCCGCCTCGTGACGCAACTGCGCTTCCCACTTCGCCCCGGCCCGGTCGAGGTGGTGGGTGCCGTAGACATAGGGCTGGCCATACGTGGTCGGGTCCTGGGGCGCGACATTGGCGCTGTCCTTGAATCGCTCCCAGGCGCTTTCCGGGTTGTAGTCTGCAACCGTGTACGACTGCGGCACCGTTTCCGCGTGAGTCTTCAGTGCCGTGACC
>NZ_CAJHCQ010000016.1 GCF_904848665.1 Paraburkholderia hiiakae | reverse complement strand
TCCTTCAACACGGAATGGAGATCAAACCCGGGAAAGACAGAAGCAAACCTCTCTAAAACCGGACATTTCTATTGAGCCGGAGACCAGACATCTCTATCTGGCCATGACATTTAATGTGACGGCTATATCCTAATGTCGTGTTCTGGCTATTTACAGATGTCGCGTTTTAGACCGCTGGCATGCTGGCCGGCCCGTGGACCTGTAGCGAAATGCCTCGCGCGAACGCCAACCTAGTGCAAAATCTTCTCCAGAAACTCACTTGCACGTTCCGACTTCGGATGCGCGAAGAACGCGTCTTTGCAGTCGTCTTCGACAATCGCCCCCTTGTCCATGAAGATCACACGATGCGCCACTTTCTTCGCGAAACCCATTTCGTGCGTCACGCACATCATGGTCATACCTTCCTGGGCGAGTTCGACCATCACGTCGAGCACCTCGTTGATCATCTCCGGATCGAGTGCCGAAGTCGGCTCGTCGAACAGCATCGCCACCGGGTCCATAGATAGCGCTCTGGCAATCGCCACCCGCTGCTGTTGCCCCCCCGAGAGCTGCGCCGGGTATTTGTCCGCTTGAGCGCGCAGGCCGACGCGGTCGAGCAGCTTCAATCCTTTCGCTGTCGCCTCGTCCCTCGAGCGGCCGAGCACCTTGATCTGCGCGAGCGTGAGATTTTCCGTGATCGACAGATGTGGAAACAGTTCGAAATGTTGAAACACCATACCGACTTTCGCACGCAGCTTCGAGAGATTGGTCGTCCTGTCGCCAACCGATTGACCGTTGACGATAATCTCGCCCTGCTGAAACGGTTCCAGCCCGTTGACGGTCTTGATGAGCGTAGACTTGCCCGAACCTGACGGCCCGCACACGACCACCACTTCGCCCTTGTTCACCTTCGTCGTGCAGTTGCTCAGCACCTGAAAGTGACCATACGCCTTCGATACGTTTTTAATCTCGATCATTTTCGCTTCCGATTAAAGCCTCACTAAAGGCTTATGTTAGCGCGCCGCTTTGCGAAACTTCTTCTCGATACGCGACTGCACGAGTTCGAGCGCGAGCGACATCACCCAATAAACGAGCGCCGCGCTAATCAGCATCTCCATGTGTCGGAATTCTTTTTGCCCTTCCGTCGTGGCAACGTACGTCAGCTCCCAGACACCCACGACCGACACCAGCGCACTGTCCTTGAGCATCGCGATGAACTGATTGCCAGTGGGCGGAATGATCACGCGCATGGCCTGCGGCAGAATGATGAGCCGCATCATCTGGCGCGGTGTCAAACCGAGCGCGCGCGCCGCATCCCATTGGCCACGCGGGATGCTCTGAATGCCCGCACGGAAAATCTCGGTCATGTAAGCGCCGTAGCACAGCGACAGCGCCGCCACGCCGGCCGGAATGGGATCGACGATGTACCCGAGCTGCGGAAGCCCGAGGTACAGAATGAAGATCTGCATGAGCAGCGGCAGACCACGGAACAACGACGTATAGAACGTGGCGATGCCGATTGCGATACCACTGGAGGAAAGCTTGGCCAGCGCGCCCATCAGCGCAAGCACAAACGCAATCGCGATAGAGATGGCGGATACGAACAGTGTCGTGGTAGCGCCCTGCGTAATCAGGTATCCGAACTTTCTGTGAATGAATTCGAAACTCAGATCAAACGTCGAGAGAAACGCCGCAAGCAGCAGCAACAGCTCGCACCAGACGATAGCGATTTGTACGCGTGAAGGAAGGCGTGCGAGCAGATATCCATTGGCGACGAGCGCCACGACAACGCCTGCTAATACTACGAACTTATGCGGTGCGCCTGTCATCGCGTCAAAACTGGAAAAACGCGGCAGATTCAGCGCCGACGCCCAGTCCGGTGCGATGTGCGAGAAAGCAAAAACGACGGCGACCAGCACGACGGCAGCCGCAATCGCGGTCCCTCTCCATCCTTTTTGTTCGCTCGGCATCGGTTCGACAAGCATGTTTCCTCCTGATCCTGAGAATGGGCGGCACGCCGCTCAAGCTGCGCGCTCGCGCATGTAGTCCATCACCTGGTAGCTCCAGTAGGTAAGCTGAGCGGCCGCGAGCCCCGCATAGCCACCGTTCCAGGGCAGCCCGAGGGCCGAAAAAAGCTGGTAGCGATCGGATTCGCCCGTAATGCCTTGCGCGATCACGCGGCCGCCAATCGCAGTCGTGTTCATGCCGTGGCCGCCAAATCCCATGCAGTACCAGACGCCACTTTCCAGACGTCCGATCAACGGCATGAGATGGCGCGCATAGGCCATTTTCCCCGACCACGCGACCTGCACTTCGAGTTCGGCGAGTTGAGGATACGTATCGACCATTCGCGTCCGCAGATGATTGGCGAGTTGGCTCGGGTCTGAGCGGCGCGTCGTGATCATGCCGCCCCATAGCACGCGCTCTCCCCCATCGACGAGACGGTAGTAATCGCTCGAGCGCCGGCTGTCCCCAATCGAGGCACGTGTGCGGATTGCCGAAGCGATGACGTTGCCGGCGTTCTCCGTGAGCATCATGTAGGTCGAAATGGGCAGATAGCTGCGTGCGAGTTTCGGAATCAAGCGCCCCGTATAGCCGCCGCAGGAAAGCACGACATCGCGCGCACTCACGCTGCCGCGCGCCGTCATCACGCGCTTGCTGCTGGCATGGTCGCGAATCGATACGACTTCCGAGTCTTCGAACACGCGACCGCCCAGCCGCTCGATTTCGCTTACGAGCGCGCGTGCGTAATTCAGCGGATGAAAATGGAACGCATGCTCGTCAAGCAGGCCCTGGCGGTATTTATCGGAAACAAGAAGCTGGCGCACGTCATTGGTCGAGAGATAGTCGACCTCATAGCCGAACTCGCGCGCGAGCCACTGCCGCTGCATGATCATTTCCGCGGCGCTGTCGTGGCGCGAGAGGCGTAAAACGCCGTAGATCTGGTCCGCTTCGCTGATGTTGAGTTCGCGGATATTCGCGTCGACCATGTCGACACCTTCGATCGACATCTGGTAGACCTTCTTCGCGTTCTCAGCGCCGAGATGCCGCGCGATGTTGTCGATGCCGGTCGAGTAGCCGGGGCTCACCACCCCGCCGTTTCGGCCGGACGCTCCCCAGGAAACGCGGTTCGCTTCGACAAGCGCCACCGAGCGGCCACGGCGTAGCAGTTCGAGCGCGGCCGTGATGCCTGCCATGCCTGCGCCGACAATGCAAACGTCGGCGGTGAGATCGCCCTCGATCGACGCTCTTGCTTTTTCGTTCTGGAGCGTGCGCGAATAATACGTATCCACGTAGGCGGCGTTCATTCAAATCCCCATGTGTTGCTTGCGTGCAGGCGTGAGCACACCGCATCCGCCTTCGCGAATGCGGTGTGCTTCAGCGGAATTACTTCGTATAGTCCTTACCGAACCACTTGGTGCTGATCTGCGCCAGCGTGCCGTCCTGCTTCATCTGGCCGACTGCGTTGCCGACAGCCTTGTCCCAATCGGCGTCGCCCTTGTCGGCGACAATGGCGAGCGGCTCGCGGAATGCATAGTCGCCCGGCACGATCTTCACGGGGAAGCCGTTCTTGATTGCATTGAGTGCGGTTTGCTCGGGCGTCACGATAGCATCGAGACGTTTTCCGTCGCCAAGACGGAGGTCTTCATACGGCAGCATCGAATTGCCGTACGTCTTGACCTGCTTCGGCGGCTGGGACAGATACTGGAACGCCGGAACGTCGGGGCCAGCGATACTCAGGCTGTGATTCACGTAGTCTTCCGACGTCGTGCCGCCCTCCACGCCGATAACCTTGCCGCCCAGTTCGACGCGCGAGGTCACCTTCGAATCCTTGTTGACGACGAACACATACGGGCTGTAATAGTAGACCGCCGGGAAATCGAGCAACTTCTCGCGTTCTTTCGTCGGCGTGACCGACAGCACGCATAGGTCCCAGCGTCCGTGCCAGTGACCGCCCGTCATCAGATTGAATTGAGGCGTTTCGAAGGCCACCTTTACACCAAGGCGACGGCCAATCTCCTTCGCAACGTCGATATCGAATCCTTCGAATTCGTGCTTGTCGTTCAGATATGCCTGCGGCGGCCACTTCGCGCTCGTCACCACCGTCATGCTGCCGCGTGATTTCACACGATCGAGCGTTTCACCGGCATGAGCGGCGCTTGCCGCATACACGAACGTCGTAGCCCACGCGAGATGTTTCAGTGCCTTGCCGATTTTCATGAACTTCGTCTCCTTTGGTTCGCTTTATATTCTCTTGATATACGCACTGCAAATATATTAAATAGAAATTTATCACGCGCCCCATTTCGGCAATACTGAATAAATCTCAAGACTTCGTTCCTCTAGCGCATCAACATTAATATAGTTATCCTTAACAATTGAAGAAAATAAAAAGGCGCCATCACAGGCGCCCTTTTCAAGCCTTCTACGCGCCCGACGAGACGGTCTCGGCTGCCCCGTCTCCCACCGTGACCGGGGCCGCGGGCGTCTGGCCCACGCGCCGCACGGGGCGGCTCTGGCGGCGCACCACCCAGCGCTTCACGTAGAGCAGCACCGCGCTCACCACGCCATACATCATCGTCACGACGAAGGCCGCCTGCAGCAGCGATTCGGGTGCGTAGCTCGACACGTCCTGAGATCGGTGCAGCAGTTCGTCATAAGGAATCACATAGCCAAGCGACGTGTCCTGAACGATTGCGAGCAGCGAACTGATCAGCGCCGGCAACATGTTGCGCAGCGCCTGCGGCAACACGACATGCAACATGGCTTGCCAGGGGCGCATGCCAAGCGCGAGCGCGGCCTCGCGTTGGCCGCGCGGCAGCGAGAGAATGCCTGCGCGCACCACTTCGGCAGTGAGCGCGCCATGGTGCAGCGCCATCGCCACGACGAGAAACGCGAGCGCGGGCCAGTCGAACCCGAGTGCCGGCAGCTCGATCACCATGAAGAGAATCAACAGCAGGAGCGGCACCGCACGAAACAGCTCGACATAGGCGCCCGCGAGCTTGCGAATCCATCGGTGCGCCGAGAGACGCCCCAACGCAAGCGGCAACGCCAGCACGAACGCGAGAAGCGCCGAGCATGCAGCCGCTTCGATCGTCGAGAGCAAACCGTCGAGCAGGAACTTCGCTGTGCCCCAATGCCAGAAGATCGCCCATTTTTCGGCGTCGAATTGCCCGGTCGATTGCAGACGCATGCCCATGGCGGCGAGCAGGCCAAGCACGGCGAACGCGCTCAGCACGGAAAAGACGCGCTGCCGCGCGCGGGCACGCGGGCCCGGCGCTTCGTAGAGCGTAATCGAGCGCATCATCGCGTCACCGCCATTTTTTGTTCCAGCCGCCGCATCAAGAGGCCGAGTGGCACGGTCAGCACCATGTAGGCGAACATCGCACTCGCAAAGGTCGGCACGGCCTGCGCCGTTTCGAAGTTGATGCGCTGCGCCGTGTAGGTGATGTCGAACACGCCGATTGCGGCGGCGATCGACGATGCCTTGATCTGATTCACAAACAGATTGCCAAGCGGCGGAATCACCGTGCGCACGGCCTGCGGAATGACGATATTGGCGAGCACCTGCGTAAAGGTCATGCCAATGCTGCGCGCGGCTTCGACTTGCCCAGACGGCACGGCGTTCACGCCGGCGCGCAACACCTCGGCAATCCATGCGGCAGTGTAGAAGCCAAGCACGAGCACCGAGGACGTCACGAGCGAATACATGAATCCGAGCTTCGGCAGCCCGAACACGAACAGGAGCAGCAAAGCGAGCAGCGGCGTCATCCGCATGATCTCGACGTAGGTCGCCGCGAACCAGCGCAGCGGCGTGAGCGGGCCGACCGCCATCGCGGTCAGCACGACGCCTAGAACGAACGCCATGGCGAACGACAGCAACGACAGTTCGATCGTGACGCCCATCCCCTGGATGAAGCGCCACGCAAACGAAAGCAGGGAGTCCATGTATTGCGAGTCTTGCGTCAGGAATGCATCAAGGTTCGATCGTCGGCACTTGCGGCTTGCCCAGCGTGCCTTCGAGGTTCTTCGCGTAGAGTTTGTTCCACGTGCCGTCCTTGATCGACTGCTCGAGCTGCGCGTTGATCCAGCTGCGGAACGCCGGGTCGTCCTTCGCCACGCCCATGCCCCACGGTTCCTGCGTGAACGGCTTGCCGACAATGCGGAACTTGTTCGGCTGACGCAGCGCTTCGCCCGCGAGCGTCGCGCCATCGTCGACATAGGCGTCGAAGCGGCCGTCGGCCACGCCCTCAACGCACGCTGCGGTGTCGTTGAACGTCACGAACTTTGCCTGCGGCGCCATTTTCTTGACGTTGTCTTCAACCGTCGTACCGTTGAGCACGCAAGCGGTTTTGCCCGCGAGGTCGGTCACGCTGTGAATGCTCGTGTCGGCATGGCGCGTGAGGATGTCCTGGCCCGCAACGTAATATGGGCCTGCAAAACCAACGACTTTCTTGCGCTGATCGTTGATCGTGAGCGTCGCGATCACCACGTCCACGCGGCCGTTCTGCACGAACGGCAAGCGGTTCTCGGTCGTCGTTTTCACGAACTCGACGTTATCGGCCGAGCCCGTGAGCTTTTTCGCGAGCATGCGTGCGAGGTCGGCCTCGAAGCCTTCGGTCTGCCCCGACATTGGATTGCGCACCGAGAACATCAGCGTGTTGAGCGACGTGCCCACCACGAGCTTGCCGCGCTTCTGGATTTTCGCCATCGTCGAATCGGCGGGAAAGCTGTCCGCTGCATGGACGGGAGCGATTGCCGCGAAAAGTGTACCGGCGACGCAGGAGGCCATGACGGCGAGATGTTTGAGTTTCAAGTTAGTCTCCTCTCTATGTAAATGAGCGGCCCGGTTGAGACCCGCAGGCACGCGAAAACAGCTGAAAGCAGCCAAAAAGCTAGTGCGGCAGAATGCTGGACAAAAAATCGCGGGCGCGTTCGGAACGCGGCCCGGCAAAGAAGGGTTCGGGTTCGGCAATTTCAACAATACGACCGCCGTCCATGAAAACGATGCGATCGGCCGCCTGGCGCGCGAAACCCATTTCGTGCGTCACGACGATCATCGTCATACCGCTCTTTGCCAGCTCCAGCATCACGGCGAGCACTTCGCTGACCATTTCCGGGTCGAGCGCCGAAGTCGGCTCGTCGAACAGCATGAGTTTGGGGCTCATCGCGAGCGCGCGAGCCAGCGCGACGCGCTGCTGCTGGCCGCCCGAAAGCTCCGCGGGCGCAGCATCGGCCTTATGCGCGAGACCCACGCGCGCGAGCAGGCGCCGCGCGTTCGCTTCCGCTTCGGCGCGCGAGTGGCGCAGCACTTTACGCGGCCCCATCGCCACGTTCTCCAGCACCGTACGATGTGAAAACAGATTGAACTGCTGAAACACCATGCCGATCTGCGCGCGCATTGACGCGAGCGCACGGCCTTCCTGCGCAAGCGGCTCGCCACCGATGAGGATATCGCCCGAGTCGATCGTTTCCAGACGGTTGATGCAACGGCACAGCGTGGATTTGCCCGAGCCCGACGGCCCAATGACGACAACGACCTCGCCCGGCGCGACATCGAGATCGACGTCGAACAAAACCTGTTGCGCGCCAAACGACTTATTCAACCCGCGCAGCGAAACGAGCGGCATGGCCGCGCCGCCGGTCATGCCCATGTCAGTTCCACCGTCGCCTTGAGTTGCCCTACTTCGGCGCCGCGCACGTTGCGCAGCGCCGGATCGGCCCATCGGGCGAGCGGCGTGCCTTCGGTTTCGAGCGACAATCCGAGTTGCTTGAGCACCGCAATCGTGGTTGCATAGACGGCGCTAAAGTCGCCGTCGGCGATTTTCACGGCCACGCCGATGCCCTTGCTGCGCACGCCAATGCCGTGCACGCCGTCCGCGCCGACCTTCGCAACCCAGTCGCCGCCCGAGGCCTGCGCGAGCGCCAGGTCGCAGCGTCCGGTGCCCGACACCATCAACGGATGTGCGGCCATAGCGGAATAAATGCGCGTCAATGCGGCTTCGGTGCTGGCGCCCTCCGGCGACGTGCCCGTGGCGAGGCGTGCCCACATGAGCGCGAGGCGGTGCAGCGGCATGCCGAAATTGGGCGCGCTGCAGCCGTCGATGCCGAACCACAATTCATTTTCCGGCACGCCCGAGAGACTCGCCACATCGCGCGAAATTTGCTGCTGCAATGCGTGACCGCGGTCGAGATACTGTGCGCGTGCATAGCCATGCATGCAGCAATAGCCGAGAAAACCCGTATGTTTGCCCGAGCAGTTGTGATGGCGCTGATCGAAAACACTCCCGCGCGGGGGCAGATTGTCTTCGTTGTAGTAGTCAGGCATATGCACGCCGCAACGCAGGTCCGATTCCGGCGCATCGATCTTGGCGAGCATGCTTGTGACCGCATCGACATGCACCTGCTCGCCACCGTGGCTCGCGCAGGTCAGCGCGAGCTCCGCGTCGGTGAAGCCGAAATGCTCGGGGCCGCCATCGCGCACGAAGGCGAGCGCCTGAAACGGTTTCAGCGTGGAGCGCGAAAAAACGAAGGCATGCGGGTCGCCGGCGTAGGCCAGCAGCACGCCGTCCGCATCGACGACCGCCACGGAACCCCAATGAACTCGCTCGACGTGAGCGTTCCGGGTAGCGACGGCAAGCGGGACATGCGAAGGGAGAGTCATTGCGTTGAAAGGGTTGAGGCGTTGCTGCGAGTTTAATTATTGCAAAAAACTGTGTTCCAGAGTAATTTCGAAAACCATTTTGCACTGGACGCAACACCAGGATGACTCGAAAAAAGGTGACGGATAACGGCATTGATCACCTGGGTGCGATGCGCGCGCTGGTGCGCATCGTCGAATTAGGCAGTCTTTCGGCCGCGGCGCGCGAACTGAAGGTTGTGACTTCAACGATCGCGCGCAAGATCACGGCGTTGGAGGAAATGTTGGGCGTGCCGCTGCTGCATCGTTCGACCCACCACGTCGCGCTCACCGAGGCGGGCAGCCTTTATCATGCACGTGCCGTCTCGATGATCGCTGACCTCGACGACACGTTGCGCGTGGTGGCGGAACTCGACGCCGCGCCGAGCGGTCCGCTCAAGCTAACCGCGCCCGTCGCGTTCGGACGGCGCTACCTGGCGCCGCTGGTCGCGCCGTTTCTGGAGCGCTATCCGGGCATCCAGCTCGATCTGCGCCTCACCGACAATCACAACGACATGGTGTCGGGTGGCTTCGACCTCGACATTCACGAGGGCGAAAACTACCTCGACAACCTGATCGTGCAGCCGATCTCGCGCAACGACAGCATTCTGTGTGCGTCGCCGGCCTACCTCGCGCGGCGCGGCCGCCCAGCAAGCCCCGCCGATCTCGCCCAGCATAATTGTCTGCGCTATCTGCACCCCGAAGGCGATCCGCGCTGGCATCTGAAGAACGGCAAGCACCTGGAATCCGTGCTGCCGCTCGGCAACCTGCAATCGGATCATTCGGAACTGCTTCTGGAGGCGACGTCCGCGGGTCTCGGCATTGCCGAGTTCGAAATCTGGCTGATACGCGACCTGCTCGTGAGCGGCGCGCTCGAAGTGGTGCTGCCCGACTACCGACTCGAAAACGCGCTCACCGGCAAGCAGATTTATATGGCGTATTTGCCGAACCGGCGCTTTTCGACCAAGGTGCGCGTGCTGCGCGAGTTCCTGGCGGAACGATTGAAGGGGATCGGCGAGCGATAACGCCCTTGCGCCGCACGATCAAGGCGCGTGACGACGTTCCCCCTCGCCTGGCTTCGAGAAAGCCGAGGCGCGCGGTGGACGAGAGGAAACCCCAGGTCAGGGGTTTCCGCTAATGGAGAACCCGCAGAAAACCTGCGAAAACAGTACGATGAAAAAACCTCACATCGCTGCTGCGCTGCTCCTCGCTGGCACGCTCTCTAATGCTTCGGCCGCCGAGGCGCAATCCATTCCCCCCGTTTGCAGCGTGATGATTCACGCAACCGCCGTTTGCATGAAGGAAGCGGCCGACAAGGTGCAGATCGCTAACCCGGTCGGGGCGAAGGATCTTGCGCGACCGGACTACGCCACAACGCTAACTGCGATGCTGCGCAAACGTGCTGACCCTGCGGACTACTGCACCTCCGCAGACGCTACCAACACGCTCGTGAAGAGCATGCAGGATCTCGCCACGACGTATGGGGTCGACAAGCGCGAACTTCTCACACCGAATTGCCTGGAAGCGGCTAAACCACTCTTTAGCCAGGTGATCGCAAAGCATCCTGAACTCGCCAACCAACCCGCCAACTGACCGACGCGATCAAAACGAGCCCCTATCCATAGGGGCTTTTTTTTCGTCCGCAAGCCATCGCTCATGGCACACCGCGCACTGCAGTGATCCCCTATCGATTTAAGGCTTTCGTTTATTCGTCTTCATCGCATTGGAACACGTCGTTGACGCTGGCAAGAATCTTGTTTATGCCACCGCCTTCCATCTGACCCTGCACGGTCCTGTTAAAAGCCATTGCATAAAGCCGTAATCACGTCTTCTCTGCCCTTCCCCCCAGCCACATCGCGCTAGTGCCTGACTCCGTCTACAGCGACGGACGGCTTAAAGCCGACATTGAATTCCGGCCTCGCCTCGACTAGTTTTAACGAAACGCACCGGTGGAGTTTCCAGGGTTTCTGGCATGTGCGCCACGAACTGGGAGCGTCATGGAAACACGATTCGCCCAGACGACGAGCAGAGGCGGCAGACCTTCGCGCCACGACGCCGAGGTTCGCGTGCAGGCGGTACTCGACGTCGCGAAGAAGCGGTTCCTTTCGTTCGGCTATCGTGAAACGAGCCTCGACGCGATCGCCCGCGATGCCGGCGTGGCGAAGAAGACGCTCTATTGTCACTTCGGCGACAAGGCTGGCTTGTTCGATGCCATCGTGCGGACGTTGACGGAAGCCTGGGTCGAGGAACTCCGGAAAATCGTTGCCAACGAGAACGGGCCAGATGTCGTGCTTGAAGCGGCGGCGCTGCATCTGCTCGATGTGGGCACGCGTCGCGACATGATCGAACTGTACCGCCTCCTGCTGGTCGAATCGCGCCGGTTTCCGGCGCTCGTCGACGCGTATCGCAGCCCGTGCGGCAAGCTCGTGGGCACAGAGCCGCTAGCGGACTATCTACGTCGCGCGGTCGAGCGGGGGGATCTCGCGCTCGAGAACGTCGATCTCGCCGTGGACCAGTTCGTCCAGCTAGTGCTCGGCGGCGTACGCGCACGCATGCTGCTTGGCTGTGGGCATCGCCCGAACACGGAGAGCCGGCGACGGATTGCAAAGCAGGCCGTCAGCATTTTCATGTCGGGTTGCGCCGCATAGCGCGTCATTCACCTGCGCTTACATTTTTCATCTGTGCAGGTGTGCGAAGTAAACGTTTTGTCGGTGTTACCGTGGGTTCTGGAGAAGCGCGCATGAAGACAGATCCGCAGACCGTGGGCTTCGTAGCGAGCGATGCCACGCGGCTGCGATGGCGGCACCTCTGGGGCGGGACGACGCTTGCCATGGCCGTTTTGCTCGCGGGCTGCATGCTCGGTCCCGACTATAAAAAGCCCGAAGTGCAAGTTCCCGAGACCTTTAAGGAAGGCGTCGACTGGCAGCGCGCTGAAGCCAACCCGGCGGCGGCCCTCTCCAGCACGTGGTGGCAAATGTATGAGGATTCGACGCTCAACGATCTCGTCGAGCGTTCACTCAAGGCGAACCAGTCGATCGCCGCGGCGGAGGCAGCTTATCGCGTCGCACTCGCGACCGTGGAGGCCAACACCGCAAGCCTCTTTCCGGTCGTCACGGGCGACATTTCAGCTTCGCGCACAGGCATCGGCAAAGGCGTGACCCAGGCGTCCAGTATCACCTCGTCCTCGGCGCCCGCTACCGCAGGCGTGGCCAACAGCGTGACCGCGCTGGTCTCGGCGAGTTGGGAGATTGACCTATGGGGTTCGATTCGCCGCCAGATCGAATCCTCGAAGGAAAGCGCGCAGGCCAGTGACGCGCAACTGGCTGGTGAGCGGCTCTCGATCGAGGCGAGCGTGGTTCTCGATTACTTCGCGCTGCGGCAAGGCGACTTCGACATCCGGTCACTCACGAGGCAACAGGAAATCCAAAGCCGGATCCTCGACATGACCCAGGCCTCGTTTCGTGAAGGCGCGGCCTCGAGCGACCAGGTGCTGGTGGCGCAAGACGACCTCGCAGCCGTGATCGCGCAGTTGCAGATCACCAAAATCTCCCGGGAGCAGGACGAGCATGCCCTCGCCGTGCTGGCCGGTGTGCCGCCCGCAGGCTTCGCCATCGCGCCCGACCCGGAGCACCCGTTCGTGGTGCCGGTCGTGCCACTCGGGTTGCCTTCGGAACTGCTCGAGCGGCGCTACGACGTGGTAAGTGCCGAGCGCACGGCCGCCGCCGCGAACGCCAGAATTGGCGTGGCCGAGGCGGCATTCTTTCCGAGCTTGACGCTGTCCGCGGAAGGCGGCTTCCAGCACAACACGTTCGCCCATCTGTTTTCACTGCCGAACCGTCTCTGGACACTCGGCCCCGATCTCGCCGGGACGATCTTCGACGCCGGCGCGCGCTCCGCCGCGGTCAAGCAAACCCGCGCGACCTATGACGAGGACGTGGCCCTCTATCGCAATACCGTGCTCACGGCGTTCAGCAGCGTGGAGGACAGCCTTTCGTCGGTCAACCACCTCCGCGTCCAGGAAGCGTCGTTCGCAAGCATCCTGCATCGCAACCAGCAGCTCTTTTCGAGTATGCAGGCGCAGCGCAACTATGGCGCGGCGAGCGAGCAGGATCTGCTCACGCAGGAACTCACGTTGATCGAGGCGGAGCAGAACCTGCGTGACACGCAATCGGCGTTGGCCCAGAGCAGCGTCACGCTCGTCAAGAACCTCGGCGGCGGTTGGCAATGGAATGACGATAAGGCAGCGTCGGCGGCAGGCCATCCGTTCTCGTCGACGGCCTGGTCGTCGACGGATGCGCAGGCGCGTGCGCAGGATGCCGGGTCGCCTCACAACTGAAGGCGCTTCTGACTGGAGTCTCCATGACATGAAGTCACATTCCATCCTCTTGTCAGTGCTGTGTCTGGGCGTCATCGCGCTCGCTGCCTGCACGAAGAACAAACCGGCTGCGCCGCCCCCGCCAAAGGTGGCCGTCACGACGGCTCACCTCCAGAACGTACCGCTCACTCGGCAGTTCGTTGGGCGTCTCTCGCCCTTCTACAGCGCGAACGTCACCGCACGCGTGTCTGGCGTGCTGGTGAAGCGCGTCTATGCAGAAGGCAGCCAGGTCCGGCAAGGGCAGATATTGTTCGAGATCGACCCCGCCTTCTACAAGGCGCAACTCGATAACGACATCGCACAGCTTGCGCAGGACCAGGCCACCTACGTCAACAACCGCATTACCGCGCAGCGCAATCGCAAGCTGCTGCCCGTTGGCTCGGTGTCGCAACAGACGGTCGACAATTCCGATGCAGCGGAACGCAGTGCGGCCGCCAAAGTGCAGGCGGATCAGGCACTGGTGCAGAGCGCGCGCATCAACCTCGGCTACACGCGGGTCACGTCCCCGATCAGCGGCATTGCGGGGCAGCAACTGGTGACCGCGGGCGCGCTGGTCGGCAGCAGCACGAGTGACACAGGGGGAAGCAGTACTCTGCTGACCACCGTCCAGCAGGTCGACCCGGTCTACGTCAACTTCACGATCAGCGCCGCCGACCTGATCACGTTACGGCAGTCTCAGGGCTCCGGGACCGTTGCGCTTGTACGCCAAAACTCGATGACCGTCGAAGTGACCCTGCCTAACGGCACGCGGTACGAGCAGACCGGCACGATCGACTTCTCCGATCCGGCCGTCAACGCAACGACGGGCACAGTCAATCTGCGTGCACTCGTGGCCAATGCGCAACGCCTGCTGCTACCTGGCATGTACGTGACGCTGACTGCGCACCTCGGCCTCCAGAACAACGTCTTCCTGATTCCACAGCAGGCGCTGCTGCGGGACACCCTGGGGCCGTACCTGCTGGTGGTCGGGCATGACAACAAGGTCGCGCGCAAGGACGTCGAAACGAATGCGAGCCTCGGCAACGACTGGATCGTCACGAAGGGCCTCGCCGAAGGCGACCAGGTCATCGTCACAGGCGTGCAGAGCGCGCATGAAGGCGGTCAGGTCACCACGACGACATGGCAGCCACCCGCGCAGGCAACGGTTGCAGCCTCCGCCAGCCAGCCGGCCAGCAGCGCGGCGCATTAGGAGACCAACGCATGCCGGGTTTTTTCATTGAGCGGCCGATATTTGCCTGGGTGGTCGCGATCCTGATCTCGCTTTTTGGCATCATCGCCATGCGTAGCATGGGGATCGATTCGTATCCCGACATCGCTCCGCCACAGGTGACGATTACCTCGACTTATCCGGGCGCCAGCGCCGCAACGATGGAATCGACGGTGACCCAGGTCATCGAGCAGCAGCTCACCGGCATCGACAACCTGCTGTACTTCAGTTCGAATTCGAGCTCCAACGGCCAGAGTGTCATCACACTGAGTTTTGCGACCGGTACGAACCCGGACATTGCGCAGGTGCAGGTGCAGAACAAGGTCACGATCGCGCAACCGCTGCTACCGGAGCAGGTGACGCAGCAGGGTGTGGTCGTCGCGAAATCGAGCCCCGACATCCTGCTGTTCCTTGCTTTGCGTTCGAGCAGCCCGGGGGTCGACGCGGCGCGGCTGAGCGACATACTCGCGTCGCAGATCCAGCCGGTGATCGGGCGCATCAGCGGCGTCGGCAACACCACCCTGCTCGGCTCGGAGTACGCGGTGCGTATCTGGATCGACCCCGACAAGCTACAAGGTTATGGACTCTCCACCACTCAGGTGCTCAACGCGGTAACGTCGCAGAACGCGCAGTTCGCGGCCGGCGCGCTCGGCGCGGATCCTGCCATCAAGGGGCAAGTCTTTACGGCGACCGTTACCGGCGACACCCTGTTCTCATCCCTTCAGCAGTTCCGCGACATCATCCTGCTCGCCAACAGCAACGGCACGACCGTGCGCCTCTCCGACGTCGCGCGCATCAGTTTCGGCCCCCAGACTTATGGCGTGGCGCCGGTCTACGACGGCAGTCCCGCTGGCGGCCTGGCGGTGTTCCTGCTGCCCGGCGCCAACGCGCTCAACGTGGCCAAGGCGGTCAAGTCCACGATGGCGGATCTCGCACATGATCTTCCGGCAGGCGTGACCTGGAGCATTCCCTACGACACGACGCCCTTCATCACGGCCTCCATCACCGACGTCGTCAAAACCCTGATCGAGGCGGTCATACTCGTTTTCTTCGTCATGCTGATCTTTCTGCAGAACTTTCGCGCGACGATCATCCCGACCCTGGTGATTCCCGTCGCGCTGCTCGGCACCTTCATCGGTCTTGCGGCGCTGCATTTCACCTTGAACCAGCTCACGCTCTTCGGGATGGTGCTCGCCATCGGCATCGTGGTGGACGATGCGATCGTGGTGATCGAGAACGTCGAGCGGATCATGAGCGAGGAGCATTCGGAGCCGCGCGCGGCCACGCGCAAGGCCATGGCGCAGATCACGGGCGCCATCGTGGCGATCACGGTCGTGCTGTCGGCCGTGTTCATCCCTTCCGCGTTGCAGCCAGGTGCGACGGGCATCATCTACGCGCAGTTCGCGCTGACGATTGCCGTTTCGATGATTTTCTCCGCGTTTCTCGCGATGTCGTTCACGCCGTCGCTCTGCGCGGCGATCCTGGTACCGGAACATGCGCACAAGAAGAACGTGGTCTTCCGCTGGTTCAACAGCGGTTTCGAGCGGATGTCCCATACCTATCTCGGACATGTCGGACGCGCCGTGCGTCATGCACCGCGCTGGATGATGGCCTTCGTGCTCGTCATCGTGCTGACCGGCTTCCTCTATACGAAGCTGCCGACGGGCTTCGTGCCCGACGAGGATCAGGGCTTCATGCTCGGGCTCGTGAACCTGCCGCCGGGCTCGACGCTGCAAAGCACGAACCGCGTGATGGCCGAAGTGCGCGACAAGCTGCTCCATAGCGCCATCGGCAAGGATATTTACAGCATGTTCCAGCCGGAAGGCTTCAGCTTTGTCGGCACGAGCGAGAACGTCGGCATGACGTTCATAAAATTGACCGATTGGGGCGACCGCTCGCGCTCGGCAATGCAGCTGATTCCCCAGGCCAACCAGATCTTGCACAGCATCACCGACGCGCAGATCTTCGTCGTCAATCTACCGACGATTCGCGGGCTGAGCCAGTTCGGCGGCGTCGATATGTATCTGCAGGCGCGTGCCGGCCAGTCGCGCGCGGAACTCGGTGAAGCCGAAGCGACGCTCCTCGCGAACGCCGGCAAAAGCAGCGTCCTTTTTGGCATCCGGCCGAACTCGCTGCCGCAGGCGCCGCAACTGCAGATTGCTGTCGATCGCCCGCAGGCGCAGTCGATGGGTCTCTCGCTCACCGATGTGTACGACACGATCGAAATGCAACTCGCGCCGTTCTTCGTGAACCAGTTCACTTACGCCGGCCGCGTGAAAAAGGTGTTCATCCAGGCGGACGCGCCTTTTCGCATGAGCCTCGATGCTTTCCAGCACCTCTACACGCCGGCTGGCATCACCAGCGCGGCATCGGGGACGGCGAGTACGACGAGGACCGCAACGAACACGAGCGGGTCGCTGGAGCAGGTGGACCCGTCGGCGGCCAATACATCGATCAGCCCCTACAACATGGTGCCGCTTTCGAGCGTCGTGAAGAGCCACTGGTTCAACGGTCCGAGTGTGCTGCCGCGCTACAACGGCTATTCCGCGGTCGAAATCGTCGGCAATTCGGCGCCCGGCTATTCGACTGGTCAGGCAATACAGGCTCTGCAGGAAATCGTCAATCAAAAGCTGCCGCGAGGATTCGACGCGGACTGGACCGGGCAGTCTTATCAGGAATTGCTATCGGGAAGCTCGGCGACGACACTGATGGCGCTTTCGATCGTCGTGGTCTTTCTGTGCCTCGCCGCGCTCTATGAGAGCTGGTCGATTCCTGCGGCCGTGCTGCTGGTGGTCCCGCTCGGCATGCTGGGCATGCTGGTGTTCTGCCTGTGGCGCGACGTGCCCAACGATATCTACTTCAAGATCGGTCTCGTCACGGTGATTGGGCTCGCCGCGAAGAATGCCATCCTGATCGTCGAATTCGCGGTTGAAGGGCAGGCAAACGGCATGACGCTCTTCGATGCGGTCACGACTGCAGCTCGACTGCGCCTACGCCCGATCCTGATGACGTCAATGGCCTTCATTCTGGGTGTGCTCCCACTCGTCCTGTCCACCGGCGCCGGCTCTTCGTCCCGGCACGAGATTGGCACTGGCGTGATCGGCGGAATGCTCTTCGCGACGTTCTTCGGGCTGTTGTTGATTCCTGTCTTCTACGTGACGGTGCGGCGCCTGCTCGGCGACAAGCTCGACGAGGTGACGCACAAGCTCAAGCACCACGCCGGCGGGGCAACGGCGGCGCACGCGCACGACGGTCATGACGGCGGTGGTGGCAGCGATAGCGATAGCGGCGACAGGGACAGCGACGAGAGCCGCCCCGCCTAGCCAGACAGCGGCCAAACGTTGATCCTCGCCGATTGCTGCATCGGCCTGCTGCAGCATGCGCCTTCGATGCGTAATGCAGCGCCGATGGCAGTGTCGCAGTCCTAAAGCCCGCGAACGTGGGGAATGACTTTCTCGGCCAGTAGATCGATCATCCCGGCAATTTTATTGAATGGCATCCCCCCGATATCGACCTGCGCAACGAACCTGTCCATCCCGGTCAGTTCATGAAGGAGTGAGATTTTGTCGATAATTTCGGCCGGACTGCCAACAAAGGGCCCGCTGCTTTGCGTAATTGATCGATTGAAATCCTCTTGCGGGATTCTCGGTCCAGGGGATTTTGCAGGCGTCGAATCGACCCAGTACTGACTATAGTAAGGATAGAAGTCGGCACGCGCCGCCTGCGACGACTCGGCAATGTGGAGATGGCCGTTGATGGCGAGTCGCAGCGATTGAGCAAGCCCGGCGCGCTGCCCGGCGGATCGATAGAGCGCGGCAAGCTGGCCCGCTTTGTGATAAGGGCCGCCAAGCACGGCGAGCGCCATGGGCAAGCCCAGCCGCCCGGCGCGGATCACGCTGTCCGGAGAGCCCCCTACTCCGATCCAGACCGGAATCGTGGGTTGCAGAGCGCGCGGCGCAATTTCCGCGTCATTCAACGGCGCGCGAAAGCGTCCCTTCCAGGTTACGCGTGCGGACTGGTTCAACTGATCGAAGAGCGCGAGTTTTTCCTCGAACAATGCGTCGTAGTCTTCAAGCTGGCAGTCAAACAGGGAGAACGGCTCACGGAAAACCCCACGCCCTGCGATGATTTCGACGCGGCCGCCCGAGACCAGATCGAGCGTTGCGAATTCTTCATAGACACGCACCGGGTCCGCCGTGCTGAGAACGGTGACGGCACTGGTCAAGCGAATGGTGCTCGTCGAAGCGGCGATTGCAGCCAGAACGACGGCGGGCGCCGATACCGCAAAATCGAGCCGGTGATGTTCCCCAATCCCGAAGAGGTCCAGGCCGGCTTGCTCCGCCAGTTGCGCCGCCGCAGCGATCTCCTTGATCCGCGTATGCGCGTCGACGCTTTGTCCGTTGACACCAACAGACGATAAATCCGAAAGCGTATAAAGTCCGATCTCCATCTTGGGTTCTTCTCTATCCAGTATCCGATGAGCTGGCGTCCTCGACAAACGCTTGCCGAAGTCACCGAGCCCGGTTGAGCGTTTCGCGATCTCGCGAACTCCCGAATTCCCGACACGCAGGGCGGACCCTGCGGCCCCGTCCTTACGCCGCAGCGATTGCAGCGCGTGCGCCAGCGAGCGCTGCGTTCGCTGCCTCCGGGCCCATGGCCAGGCCTTCCGCGTAGATAAAGTTCACGTCGCGCATGCCAAGGAAGCCGAGAAATGTCCGCAGATAAGTCGTGTGAACGTCTTCCGGCGTGCCGAGATACGTGCCACCGCGGGCCGTAACGACAAAAACCTTTTTGCCCGTCACGAAGCCTTCCGCACCGTCGGCCGTGTACTGGAACGAGATGCCGGCACGAGCGATAAAGTCGAAGTAGGTCTTCAACTGCGAGGAGATTCCGAAGTTGTACATCGGTGCGCCGATCACTACGATGTCGGCCGCCTGCAATTCAGCGATCAGCGCCTCGCTGCGGCCAGAGATAGCCGCCTGCTCAGGGGTCCGCTGGTCGCCCGGCGTGAAGAACGCGCCGAGGATCGCATCGTCGAGGTGGGGCAGCGGATCAGCCTGCAGATTGCGGACGACAACGCGCGCGCCCGGATTCGATTGCTGAAGCTTCCCGGTCAGTTCGTTGAGGAGCAGCGTCGAAGTTGCGCCTTGCGAGCGGGCCGCCGAGTTGATTTGAAGGATCGTGGTCATGACAGGACAGGTCTCTCATTAGAAGAGTTCAAAGGCTAACCCTGTCCGGCGGGATGCGGTAGAGCCGGGTCCGGCGACTCACTGTCGCCAGACTGGCAACACCGCTGGCACGTTCAGTCTTCCAGCGTGAAATCCAGCCACCGGCGTTCCGTGATAACCGGCGGCTTACAGCGGGCTGCGACCGCTGAAGTGTTCGACCAGCATCTCGATGAGCACGCGCACCTTGCGCGGTGGATGCGCGCCTGGCGGCCGCACAACGTAGATTCCGGCTTCCTGAACAGGGAATTTGCACATGATCGGGACGAGCGAACCAGAGGCCACGTGGTCAGCCGTCAGAAAATCGGGAAGTGCCGTAATGCCTAACCCGGCGAGCGCAGCGGCGACGAGCGCCTGGCCGTTGTTGGCGGTGAACCGCCCGCGCGGATTGACCATCACAACCGAGTCGCCGTCAACGAATCTCCATGTTTCGGCATGCTGGAAGATTGCTTCGTGTTCCGCAATTTCGTCTGGAGATCGGGGTTCGCCATGGGTTCGAATATAGGCCGGGCTGGCCACAAGCTTTCCAGATATCGGACCGATACGACGGGCTATCAGGTTAGAGTCCGCAAGATGACCAATGCGGATGGCCGCGTCGAATCCATCGTTCACCACGTCGACGAAATGATCGCTAAAGGAGGTCAGAAGATGAAGAAGAGGATGTCGTTTAGCCAGATCGACAAGTAACGGCGCGAGGTGAGTCGCGCCGAACGATACTGGGGCCGCGATCCGGAGACGGCCGCGCAGTTCGCCGGTGGGAAGGATGGTTTCTCGCGCCAGATCCAGGTCGGCGCATATTCGTGCGGCGTATTCGCGAAAAGTCGCACCGGCCTCCGTGAGCGTTGCGCCTCGTGTGGTACGCGAAACGAGTTGAACGCCCAACTCGCTCTCCAGCCGAGCGAGCCTGCGACTGACGACAGATTTCGAGAGGCCGAGTCGCCGCGCGGCGGGCGTAAGACCACCTGCGTCGGACACCTCAACAAAAGTCTGCAGCTCTTCAATGTCAAGCATTCCGATTCTCGTGTTTTCACCTTTTTTCGCCTCGATCTCCCGGTTCGAAGTCGAAGAGGTCGTCGAGTCCGACGGCAACAGCATCACTGTAATTCCCGCGAGCTTCCGCTCAAGCGCTGATTGCGTTCGTTTCGGGACGTTGACTGCCTGTTTCGGGCCATCGTGACGAAATTCCCGGTAGCGAGTTCTGTACCCACTTATGGGCTTGGCGAAATGCTTGCCTGGAGAGAACAATTGAATTGCCAGGGGTCACGATGTTTTCGCGTCGAAACTCGTCCAGAATCAAATCCGCTACCCGGACACGACTGAAGCTATCCGGAACGGGCCGCTGCCACGCTCACCCATAGCCTGTCGCCACCCCTTCGGCCTCCTTCCGTGGTGATTCTTTAAGGAATGCCGATAAATCGCGTTTTCACGCAATCGAAGATATCGATCCTGAAGCGCACAGACGGAGAATCCAGATGAGTCTGATCGAACACGCCATTATTTCGAGTCAAGCAAGCGCAAAGCACCACGATCCGTCGCTGGCGAACAAGCCGGCTCCGAAGGTCGCGATCATCACGTGCATGGATCCGCGTATGAACGGACTGCTGGAGCGTCTCGATATCAAACCCGCAGATGCAGATCTGATTCGCAATGTGGGAACCGTCGTTACCGATGACGTGGTGCGCTCGCTCATGTTTTCGATTCACGTTCTTGGCGTGAAGGAAATCATGATCGTTGGCCACACAGGATGCGGGATGGAGCTATTTACGGACGAGACCTTTGAGGATCATCTGCACAAACACACCGGAGTGCTGGCGGTCAGTCCTGCAAAGTTCCACTTCTATACCGACGTCAATGAGGCAACGAGAAAGCAGATGTTGAAGCTCCGGTCGCATCCATGGGTACCGTCGGAAATCACCATACGCGGCTTCGTCCTGGATCTCGCAACAGGGGAACTGAGAGAGGTCGTCGCACAGGCGGAGGCCACGGTCAAGTAGCGCAGGGAAACGGCGCGCGGCAACTGCCCGCGCGCGATCGCGTTGTGTTGACCGAAGCAAACCGTCACTGCCCTTGTTGTTGAGCCGCCTGCTCGATCAGCGCCGCCACTTCCTTCGGATGCGACTCATACACCGAATGGCTGGCGCCATCGACTTCCACGGTTTGGGCGTGAGCGCGCTTCGCGTACATGCGCTCGAGGTCCGGGTTGATGATCTTGTCCGCCTTCGCGACCATATAAAACGTCGGCTTGATCTTCCATGCCGGATCAGGGATCTGCGACGTGAATACGCCTGCCGCAGTTGGCATTTGTTCATGGGCCTCGAACTCAGCCTGCGCGATCGGAAGATCGGCCGCGAAATCACGCGGATAGTCGGCCGGATTCAGATAGAGATAGTCGTCCGCCGTTTTCACGATGTCCTCGTGAGGCGTCGCGTTGGGATAACGCTTGCCATTCGAGACTTCGGTTTCGCCGACATCGAGTGCGTGAGCCGCAATGTAGACGAGCGACTTCACGTGTTCGTCGTTGCCCGCCTCCGTGATGATGGCGCCGCCGTAGCTATGGCCGACGAGCACGCACGGGCCGTCGAGGCTATCGATGACGCGCTTCGCAGCCGTCACGTCGTCCTTGAATGACGTCAGCGGTTCTTGCACGAGCGTCACGTTATAGCCGTCCTTCGTAAGAATGTCGTACACCGGACGCCATCCCGCGCCACCCACGAAGGCGCCGTGCACGAGGACGACGTTCTTGATGGGCGCGGCCTGCGCTGTCGTGACGGCGCCGGCAACCAGACAAAGCGCCGCTGCTGCGTGCGCAACGGCAGAACGAAAAGAAGGGAAAGACATTGCAGCTCCTTGGAATGTCGCGAAGTGAACCAGTCGATTGACAACACGGCCAGTCTAAAAAGCGGCCGCGAACGAGAGGGTTACCCAGCTATTACAAAAAAATGACGCGCCTGCTTCGCTGCGTCGAATCAAAGGGACGGAAGACTTGTTATTTTCTTGTAACGATTGGGTAACCTTGCCGACGCAAGCGCCTACCTACACTGCAACCACGCAGTAACGCTTTGCCTCGCTTAGCCAAGTTTCAAGTTGTCCTTCGCCAAGCCTGTCTTCGCGTCCATGCACAGTCGATGCTGCGGCTTTCTTTCCCGACTCATCCGATTTGCAGATATATAGGAGTATTGATCATGTCCAGGATTCTTCTCAGCATTCTCGTTGCTGCCTCCGCCGTCGCCGCTCCTGCGTATAGCTTCGCGCAGTCCACCCAACCCCTCACACGCGCCGAAGTGCGTGCGGATCTCGTGCGCGTCGAGCAGGCCGGGTACAGCCCGGGCCGCGGCGACGACATCAACTATCCGGCTGATATTCAGGCAGCGGAGGCCAAGGTCGCAGCGGGGCAATCCGCGCAAAACTCAGCGCAAACTGATATGGGTGGTGTATCGATGGAGAGCACCTCGGCTGCGGGCTCACGTATGCCTATGCCCGCACCGTCCAACTGTGTTGGCCCGGCTAGCTTTTGCACGATCTATTTTGGTAGTTGATACGGCGGGCACACCGTCTTCGGTGGTCCTACGGAGATGCTGCGCCTTCCAGTGACGGCGCACCGATCTCGCCGGTCGCAAGGGCGAGCGTCGCGGCGGCGGAAAGCGCGGCGCTGTAGCTGTCCGCATACGCGTTCTGCGCAGCGAGAAGCTGGTTCTGCGTGAGGAGCGCGTCGGTGATGGTGCCGACGCCGTGCCGGTACGCGGCAAACGTCGCATCGTAGGTCGTCTGCGCGGCCTCGACCAGCGCCTTCGCGGCGTCGTTCGACGCGAGGCTCGTGGAGAGCCCGTTCTGCGCGGCAACGATCTGCCTGACAGCTTCCTGCCTCGTATGGGTCAGTTGCGCGGACGCACTGTCCGCGTCGTTGCGCGCCTGCATCAGCACGGCGGAACGCAAGCCGCCGTCGTATAGGGGAATCGTCACGCCGAGGAAGATGCTGCCGCTGCGGCGGCTGCCGTTCAGGTTCACCGTGGCCGCCTGATCGCCAACCGGGGGAATCGCCGTGATCGACGTCGTGCCGGTGCCGTACGCGGCCGTGGCGGAGAGGAATATCTTCGGCATGAACGCCGATTCGGCCGCGCGGATCTTCGCCTGGTTGGCCTGCTCTAGCGCATACGCGCCCTGCACGTCCGGCCGCCGCGCAATCGCATCCGCAACGATTTCGTCGACGCTCTGGTGCAGCGCCGGCGTGAGCGAGTGCGCAGGCAACGGGGCGATCACCGGTTTCGACAACGGTGAAATGCCAAGCGCCGACACAAGGCTCAGATAGCTGTCGCTCACGGCGCCGTCCGCCTGCACCTTCAGCAGATTGGCTTGTGCGCGGTTCTGCGTGGCCTGCGCGACTTCGACCACCGTGCCCACGCCCTGCTTTCGCCGTGCACGTGCGGCGCTGAGAATGCCATCCGCGTTGTCGAGCGCCTGCTGTGCGGTGTGCTCCCTCGCGCTGGCCGCTTCGTATGTGTAGTACGCAATGCTCACGTCGTGGATCACGTGCTGGTGAACCGAGGTGAACGCGATGTTTGCCGCCACGGAAAGCTGCTTCGCAGCATCGAGGCGCGCGCGGCGGCCGCCGAAATCGAACAGCAGCCACTGCAGCGAGAGCACCGAAACGGTGCCGTGAATGTTCGAGTTGGTCGATGTGTTGCCGAGCAGCGGCGTCGACGCCGCGCCGCTCGCCGCCTCGTATCCGCCCATGGCGGTGGCGGTGAGTTGCGGCAAATACGCGGTCTTCGCGATGCCCGCCGCGAGCGCTGCATTGCGCGCGTCGTTCCAGGCGATGCGCGTGAGCGGGTTCGTGGACTCCGCGAGATCGATCAGCTCGGCCAGCGTGTACGCGTGGTTCGCATCGAGTGCCGCCGCGGGTTCGATCGAGGCCAGCGCGGCGCTGCGCGGCAACGTGTAGCCAACCTGCGCCGCGTCGCTGGCGCTGCGCGGCGGCCCGGGCACGATGTTGCCGTCGCCGTCCGTCTGCGGCTGCCACGGTCGGTCCGCCGCGGGAGGCGCGAGATCGATCGACGACGTCGCGCAGCCCTCGAATCCCGATACAGTCAATGCGGCAGCCAACGCAGCAGCCAATCCGATAAGCCGGGGCGTCGGTTCAGGGGCGCGCATCGGTCGTCGTCTCCGTGGCCGAAGCTGGGCGCGTGATATCGGCGATCTGTCCGAACCGCTTTGCGATGACGTTCTGGAGCGCATCGAGGGCGGGATCCGCCATGCGGTCCCCGGCGGCATGCTGTGAGGCTTGCACGTGCGCGTCGTCACCCGCCGCGAGACGCTGGGCGATTTCACCCAGCCGCGCCGCGCCCGCGCGCCCTGCCGCGAGAACCAGCGGCGCCTCCAGCGCCTCGAGCTCCGCGAGCGCGCGACGCCGGCTCGCTACCCAGTCGGGCTCGGGACGTACCCACGAAGGCTCGTAGTGAATCAGGCCGAGATCCTGGCGCAGTCCGCCGTACTGGGCGAGCGCGCCTCCCGCGAGCGCGCTGCGCGTGCGGGTGTCCGCTGCGTGCGCGATGCGGGTCCACTGCGCGATAAGCGCTTTGAGCGTCGTGTCGATGCGGCTGGCGATGCTCACGGGCCAGACACGCGTGAAGACCAGATAGATCACAACGTTGCCGATCAAGATGCCGATCACGCGGTCGCGTGCGAGCGTGAGGTCGAACGCGGGCGCCGCGCCCTGGATCACGCACAGGAAGAAGGCGAACGCGATCTGCATGCCCGCATACGAGATCCGCGCCGACCCCATGGCCACCCATGCGGCTAGCCACGCGCCCGCGAACACCAGCGCCATCAGCTCGCCCGCCGAGGTTAGATGAGGCGTCACGAACACGATCGCCGCCGTGCCGAGCAAGGCGCCGACGAGACAGCCCGTGATCCGCAGTGTCAGCTTCTCGACGGTCTCGGCCGTGGTGCTGAGCGAGACCATATAGCAGGTGATGAAGCACGTATGGATGCCCTGCCAGTCGAGCTGCTGATACAGCACGTAGCAGAACATCGCCGCTGCCGTGGTCTTCAGCGCGTAACGGACGTGATCGGGATTCGTGAAGGCATCGGTGTCGAAAAAGCCGCTGCGCTTGGGTGGCTCGGCGGTTTTCTCAGGAGCAGGAACCGGCGCTGCGGCGGCCTGCGGGGGCGGCACCGCGAACCCCTCCAGCGCGGCGCGCAGGTCTGCGAGCACGAGCGCCTGTAGCGCGGTTCCCTCGCCCAGGGCCGGCACATCGAGCGTGACATCCACGGGATAGCCGCCCGCATCGAGCATTGCGGCCATCTGCGTCATCGTTTCGGCAAGCTGCGCCGCGCACGCGTCGGGCAGGCGCGCGCCGGGTTCGCTCGCCGCGAATTCCGTCGCGACCAGGATCGCTGTTGTGGACGCCGCCGCCTGGCGCAGCGGTGCAGCGTCGGCCGGTGTCAACGTGCCTTCGAGTTTCGAGAGCTTGAGCCACGAGAGGATCTGATGGTCGCCCTCCCGCAGGCACGCCTCGAATGCAGCGCGCTCCTCGACGGTCGCCGTGTCCGTGAGGCGGCGCGCAGCGAGCCTCAGGCGCCGTGCAAGCTGCGCGGTGGCGAGCCGGCGCGGCGACGGCGCGATCACCAGGTTCACGACGATCGCGAGACCAATCGGAATCGCCACCATCAGCCACGCGTACATCAGGCCGCGCGTGGCCGCTTCGCCGACTGGCGCGAGGCCAAGCTCGTCGAGCCCGAAGCCGACGATCATCGCAAGGATCGCGCCGATTGGCCGAAGCTTGCTTGCCGAGGTCGCGAATAGCAGTCCGAACGATAGCAACGCCATGCTCGCCACCCGCAGCGGCGGTTGATCGATCGTGAGGATTGCGAAGATCATCACGATGCCGATGATCACGGTCACGAGCAGCATCAAGGCGAACGACATGACGATGCTCGTCATGCGGTCGGGTCGGTTCAGGAACAACACGATATAGACGGAAGTCGAGGCGTCGGGCGTGGCGTAGCCGGTCGTCACGAGCACCGTGAGCGCGCAGATCAGCGCAATGCGCGTGACGATCGCGGCGCGCCCCGGAAACGGCGCGAGCAGCGTCGCGATTTCCCGCGGACCGGGGCGCCTGATGTCAGCGGCAAGACTGGCCATGCCGGACCTCGACGATCGCGCTGGCGCCGATGCGCACCAGCTTGTTGACCGGCGCGTCTATGCGCACGCGAACCGGGAAGCGTTGAGCCACGCGCACCCAGTTCACCGACTGCTGCACGTACGGCAGGCTGCGCGGCAGGTTCACGCGATCCGTGTCCAGGATCCCGGCGCCGATGCCGATCACCTTGCCGCTCATCGGCTGTTTTCGGTCGATCATCGAGTACACGGTTGCGCAGTCGCCCACGTCGATCGCGCCGAGCGCCGTCTCGCGGAAATTCGCCACGGCGAACCATTCGCCCGAATGAACCAGCGTGAAGATGGACTGGTTCGGTGCGACCGTTTCCCCCGCGAGGATCGTCAGCCCTGTCACGTAGCCGTCGAACGGCGCGCGCACGACCGTGTCGTCGAGCGCGCGCTGGGCGATGGCCAGCGCGGCCTCGCGCGCATGCAGCGCCGCGATGGCGTCGGTGTCGTCGCCTATCGTCTGCGTAGAGGAGCGCTGTTGCACCTGCGCCTGCGCGAGCGATACGCTCGCGTCGCGCTGCGCCACGACCGCCTGGTCGAGCTGCTGCGCGGACACATAGCCTTGCGCCGCGAGCGGCCGCAGCCGGTCGACGCTGCGCGTCGCGAGGTCGTAGTTGTGCGTCGCGCGGCGCGTCTGGTCGGCCGCGACGGTCGCGTTCGACGTCTCGCCGATCAGCGTGCGGCGGCGCGTGCCGAGCGAGGCGCGCGCCAGTTCGACTTCGGCCTGCGCCTGCGCGACGCCAAGCCGGTACGGCACCGGGTCGATTTCGAACAGCACGTCGCCCTTCGAGACATGCTGGTTCTCCTCCACGGGAACGCGTATGATCCGGCCGCCCACGGGCGACGCGACGTGGACGACATCCGCGTCGATGGACGCGTCGTCGGTGGACGGATAGCGCGACGAGCGATCGTACGCATACCAGAGTGCCGCCGCGCCGAGCAGGACGATCACGACGGCGATCGCGCGCCCCCTCCATGCATGTCGAGGATTCTGGCCGGCCATTTTCATGTCAGAGCTGCCCCGTTCCCCATAGCCAGACGAACACCCCGGCGACGACGCCGATCCCGGTGCAGACCGAAAGCTGATAAGGCACCTGGCGAATCCATCCAGTCGAGATGAAAACGCGATGCGCGACGAGCGCGCCGACAATGCCGATGGCGGCGCTCACGAGCCAATACGGAAAGTACGCGCCGAAGAGCGACCAGGACGGCGCGCCGCGGGCCACACAACCCGCAAGCGGCATGAAAGCCAGGAATGAACAAACGGCAGCGAATCTGGGCCATGTACGTTGTTTCATCGCTTATTCAACGTTTCGTGACTGGAATAAATGCTGAATTCCACTCGTACGAACAACCCATACGCGCACAGATGGGTTGCGTCCCGCATTCCCAATTCAAGGGCCTCATCTTAGCGCGGTTTGTCGCGGTGCCGCCCTTGGCGCGCCTACGGGTTCCCCCGCCCGCGCTGCCGCGGGAACACAAGCGTAAAGCGCGTCACGCCATTGCTGCTCGAAGCGTGCCACGTTCCGCCGTGCAGCAGCATGATGCTGCGCACGATCGAAAGCCCGAGCCCACTCGACTCCGACGAGCGATGCCGCGACGGATCGGCCCGGTAGAAGCGATCGAAGATCCGTTCGAGATGATGCGGCTCGATCGTCGGTCCGCGATTCTCGACATGGAGCGTGGTGGCCTCCGGTCCTTGGTCCGCCATGGTCGAAATTGCCGTGCCTGGCTCCGCATACCGCAAGGCATTCGCAAGCAAATTCCCCAATGCACGGCGCAGCAGATCCGGATCCGCGCACACGTGACCCTCGCCGCGCCACTCGAGGCTCACGTTGCGGTCCTCCGCGATGCCTTCGAAGTACTCCTGCATACGCTCGAATTCCACACCAAGCGGCAACTCCTTGCGTTCGATGGCGTTGTCGGCCTGCTCGGTGCGCGCAAGAAAAAGCATGTTGTCGATCATCTTCGACAGGCGTTGCAACTCCTCGTAGTTCGAGCCGAGAAGCCGCTGGTAATACGCGGTGTCGCGCGTCTGGCTCAAGCCGACTTCGGTCTGACCCAGCAGGTTGCCGATTGGCGTGCGCAGGTCGTGCGCCATATCCGCCGACACCTGTTTCAACTGCGTGAACCCGCGTTCGAGCCGATCGAGCATGCCGTTAAATGCTGCGATCAATGCGTCGAGTTCGGGCGGCGTGGCGCGCTGCTCGATGCGCGTCGAAAGCGTGCTGACGCCGATCGCCCCGGTTTGCGCAGCGAGCACGCGCAACGGCTGCATGTTGCGGCGCGCGAGGACGAAAGCGAGCAAGGCGACAATGGTTGCGCCAGCGGAGGCGAATAGCAGTATCTGGTTGCGGTATGCCCGCAACAATTGCGTGCGCTCGGTCAGCAAGCGGCCGGAGATGATCTGCAGATCCTGCTTCCCGGCTACGTCGTGCGCCACAGCGGCGACGTAGATGAACGGCGTTCCATCGGCCGCAAGCGTATGGTGAACGGCGCCGAGCGTGAGTGGCGCGTCCACCGGCACGGGCGTCACATCCGGCACCGCCCTGTGCCCCGGATTCACCGTAAGGAGCGGCGCTTCACCCGGAAAGCCCACGATCAGCAGTGACTCCGTATTACCGAGCATGTTCGCGAAGAGATGAGGCTTGTCCCGAATCAGCTCGCGCACGTCGACATCGTTCATGAGTGTGCGAAGCTGGTCGACCCTCGTCACCAGCGCCGCGTCGTCGCGCACCATCAGTTGCCGCTCAAGGCCCCGGTATAGCAAGGTGCCGAGCAACGCCATCGCCGTAAATACGATGAGTGCGTATAGCACCGCAAGGCGCGTGGTGAGCGAAAGGCGCTTCATGCTTCGTACTCGAAACGGTATCCCACGCCGTGAATCGTATGAATCAAGCGAACGGGGAAAGGGTCGTCGATCTTCTGCCGCAACCGGCGCACCGCGACATCGACAACATTGCTGTCGCTGTCGAAATTCATGTCCCACACGCGCGAGGCGATCAGGGCGCGCGAGAGCACCTGACCTTGATGCTCCAGAAAGAATGCCAGCAGGTTGAATTCCTTGTTGGTGAGCGTAATGCGCACGCCGGCCCGGTCGACTCGCCGCTTCGGCACATCGACCCGAAGATCCCCAACTTCGAAGACCTGTTCCTCCTCCTTTTGCGGCTGGCCGCGCCGCAATATGATGCGGATGCGCGCCAGCAACTCGGCAAACGAGAAAGGCTTGACGAGATAATCGTCGGCGCCGAGATCGAGGCCCTTCAACCGGTCTTCGAGCGTGCCGCGCGCGCTCAGAAATAACACCGGGGTTTTGGTGCGCGCGCCGAGCTTCTTCATGACGGTCCAGCCATCCATCTCCGGCATCATCACGTCGAGCAGAATCAGGTCGTAGCCCATCTCCTGCGCAAGGTGTAGTCCGTCGATGCCGTTGGCGGCCACGTCCACCACGTAGCCTGCTTCCGTCAAGCCGTTCTGAATGTACTCGCTGGTCTTGGCTTCGTCTTCGATGACGAGGATTTTCATAGCGTCCGGTCCCTGCACTTTTATGCGCGTGTCACTGATTCTGTGCTCGTTTGCGCCCCTATACCAGTCGGGCATGATTGCAGTCTAAGCAGCGCCCTCTAACGGGGCCGTTACTCAATCATTACAAGAAAATGACGAAACGCAGCGCGTCCCCTCCCTGATATTTTTTTGTAATGACTCGGTCACACTGCTGTTTTTGCCGGGCGCCTAGACTGAGAATCCGTTGTACCGCAAACCGAATTACGCATCGGGCTGCTGGCGGTTACCAAGCCACAGCCGGGATGAGCGCCTGCTTTGCCGCGGAGTGCGATTCAACATCGGTACCGCACATTCCTCCCATGACCCAGCTTAGGAATCCTCCATGGAAATCACGCAAAACACGGCCAATCCCACCCAACGCATGACGATCGGCGACTTCCTCCTGCGCCGCCTCGAGGAAGCCGGTATTCGTCATTTGTTTGGCGTTCCCGGCGACTACAACCTCACACTGTTGCAGCAACTCCACGATAGCGGTGCACTGGAATGGATCGGCACCACGGGCGAGTTGACCTCCTCCTATGCGGCGGACGGTTATGCCCGGCTAAACGGCCTGGGCGCGCTGCTCGTCACGAACGGCGTCGGCGCCTTGAGCGCGCTCAACGGGGTGGCAGGCGCCTATGCCGAGCATGTTCCCGTTATCTGCATCAGCGGTTCGATCCCGCTGCGCTCCATCGATCGCGGCCTCGGCATGCACCACACCATGGCCGACGGCAACTTCGACCACTTCCTGCGCGCCTATGCGCCGGTGACGGTGGCCCAGGCCCGGATCACGCCGCGCAACGCGGTCGTCGAGATCGACCGGCTGATCCTCACGGCCTGGCGGGAAAAGCTCCCTGTCTACATGGAACTGCCGTCTGACATCGCGTATCTCGAGATCGAAGTGCCGGCTGCCCCGCTTGTTCTTGCCCACGTTCCCAGCGATCCGGAACGGCTGCAGTCGTGCATCGCGGCGCTCGCGCAACAGTTGTCCGCCGCGAGATCACCGGCGATTCTGGTGGATACGGATGCCGACCGGTTCGGCGTCGTCCCCGAACTCGTGGCGCTGGCGGACAAGCTGCAGGCACCGCTGGCGGTGATCAACGCGGCCAAGGGCGTGATCGACGCGTCGCACCCGCAGTACCTTGGCATCTATGCCGGCAAAGGCAGCGAGCCAGGGGTATGTGAAGCGATCGAGAGCAGCGACTGTTTGCTCGCCGTCGGCTACCGGCCGATCGAGGTGACCACGGGCGATTTCAGCGCAACGCTGCCCGCCGGCACGATCCACGCGCGTGCGCACGCCGTGGACATCGGCGAAGACAACTATCAGGCGGTGGCGCTCAAGGAGGTGCTACGCGGCGTGATCGACACCGCACCGCAGGTTGCGACGCGCGTTCAACGCCCGGTTGACGCGCCAGCCGCTCGCACGCACGTCGAGGCTGCCGCGAAGCTGACTCAAGCCGCCTACTGGCAGGCCGTTCAGGACTATCTGCGTCCCGGAGATGTCGTGTATGTCGACAATGGCACGTCGTTTTCCATTCTCGGGCTGCAGCTTCCGCCCGGCTGCACCTTCATCGGGTCGATCAACTGGGGATCGATTGGCTATTCGGTCGGCGCCCTGCTTGGCGCGCTGACTGCGGCGCCCGAGCGCCGCCACGTGTTGCTCATAGGCGATGGTTCGTTCCAGGTCACGGCTCAGGAGTTGTCGACCATTCTGCACCACGATCACAAGCCAGCGATTCTGCTGATCAACAACGGCGGCTACACCATCGAACGCGGCTACCTCGGCAAGACCGAACCCTACAACGACATTGCGAATTGGGCCTACGCCGATCTGCCGAAAGTGCTCCATCCCAGCGCATCCGTGCAGTCTTTCGTGGCCAGGACCTGCGGGGATCTGCAACACGCCCTCGCCGCGCCGAACGACAAACTGCTTTTTGTCGAATCGATCATGGACCCCTGCGATGCGCCCGCGGCGATCACGCGAAGCAGCAATCTGGGCGCCGAACTCGACTACGGTCCGCGCGGCCCGCAGCACCGCGAGCATCTCCAGCTCCGAACCGGCGCAGCGCAGATCTAAATAAGGAAACGCCGCCTCGCAAAGACTCTTTGTCTGCGCCGGCGGCGTCTGTCATTTGTTGCGTAGCAAACCGGCGCGGACGGACCGGTTAGCGTGCACGCTATCAATGCTGTGGAATCTTCCCACTTAGTTCATCGTCGACGAACGCGCGGACGATATCCAGGAACGACGCGTCGCCTTGCAGGCCAAGCTGGGTCGCGCGCGCGACGTCCCACTGCGCGGGCCAACTGCCGACGATCTTCTCGACACGCTCGTCCGCCTTCCATTCGATGCGTCCCGCGACGGCATCGCCCGCCACTTCGCGCAGCGCGGCGATCATTTGGTCGACCGTTACCGACACGCCCGGCAGATTCACCGTGCGCCGGTTGCCGAGCGCCGCGCCGTCGATCTCGCAGCCCGCGATAAGACATTCGATCGCCTTGCGTGGCGATAGCAGCCACAGCCGCGTCGAACCGCTCACCGGGCACACGGCCGGCTGACCGTTCAGCGGCTCGCGAATGATGCCACTGGCAAACGAGGACGCCGCCGCGTTCGGCTTGCCCGGCCGCACGCTGATGGTCGGCAGGCGCAGCACGCGGCCATCGACGAAACCGCGCCGCGAGAAGTCATTGAGCAGCAACTCGGCGACGGCCTTCTGCGCGCCATACGAAGACTGCGGATTCAATGCGGTTTCATCGAGCACGACATCGGGCAGATCGCCGCCATAGACGGCGACCGAACTCGTGAACACGACGCGCGGCCGATGCCCACGCTCACGGCACACGTCGAGCAGCAAGCGCGACGCGTCGAGATTGATGCGCATGCCAAGATCGAAGTCCGCTTCCGCCTGGCCGCTGACGATCGCAGCGAGGTGGAAAATCGCTGCCGTCCTGTCGTCGATCAGACGTTCGAGCACGCTGCGCTCGGCAATGTCGCCGACTTCGACACGCACGCGTTCGTCATTCGGACCCGGCGCCGCGACGACGTCGAGCAACACCAGTTCGGTGATCGGCTCGCGCTGTCCATTCGCGCCCGTCAGTTCGCCGCGCGCGAGCAGTTCGCGCGCGAGACGCTGGCCAAGAAATCCCGCTCCGCCCGTGATCAGTACTTTCATGTTCCTGTTGTTCCTCAGTGTGTCTGTCGAATGCGCTCAGGCACGCGCCTTCACATACGGCCTGATCCATCCCAGCCCCTGCGACGTGCCTGCGCGCGGCCGGTACTCGCAACCGATCCAGCCGTCGTAGCCGAGTTCGTCGATCAGCGAGAACAGATACGGGTAGTTCACTTCGCCGATATCCGGCTCGTGCCGCTCGGGCACGCCCGCAATCTGGATATGCCCGATGCCCTTCATGTCCCGCTTGAGCTTCACGGCGAGATCGCCTTCGACGATCTGGCAATGGTAGAGATCGAACTGCACTTTCAGGTTCGGCGCACCGACTTCCGCGCAAATCGCCTGCGCGTCGTCTTGCCGGTTCAGAAAGAAGCCGGGAATGTCGCGCGTGTTGATTGGTTCGATGACAACGGTGATGCCGTCCGCCTGGGCGGCCTTCGCCGCATACTCGAGGTTCTTCAGATACACGTCGCGGTGCGCGGCGCGCGATTGCTCCGGCTTGATCAAGCCGGCCATCACGTGCAGCTTGTCGTTGCCGAGTACGCGCGCGTATTCGAGTGCCGTTTCGACGCTGCGGCGAAACTCGTCTTCGCGGCCCGGCAACGACGCGATGCCGCGCTCGGCTGCCGCCCAGTCACCGGGCGGCGCGTTGAAAAGCGCCTGTGTCAGGCCGTTTTCAGTCAGCCGCGCCTTGATGTCGGCGGCGGGATGCTCATAAGGGAACAGGAACTCCACCGCCTCGAAACCGTCGCGCGCCGCGGCGGCGAAACGATCGAGGAACGCGTGTTCGTTGTACATCATTGTCAGATTGGCGGCGAAGCGTGGCATCGAAGCAACTCCTAAAATACGCGTGTTTAGCGGTTCACGAGCCGCGCGGGCGTCAGCCAGACGGCGAGCGCGCCGATCACGAGCATCGTGGCGAGCACATACATGCCGGACTGCGTGCTGTGCGTGAGATCCTTAAGATAGCCGATCATGTACGGGCTTGCGAAGCCCGCCAGATTGCCGATCGAATTGATGATCGCGATGCCCGCAGCGGCCGTCGCGCCAGACATGAACGCCGTGGGCAGCGACCAGAAGAGCGGCGCGCAGGTCAACACGCCCGCTGCCGCAATCGACAGGAACACGATCGAGACGGCCGTGTTGTTCGCGAACGAAGCCGCGACCGTGAAGCCGACTGCGCCCGCGAGCGCCGGCCCGATCAGATGCCAGCGACGCTCGCGGCGTTTGTCCGCGCTGTGGCCCATCACGTTCATCACGACGATGGCGACGAGAAACGGGATCGCGCTCAGCAGGCCGATTTCGAACGCGCCTGTCACGCCCGTCGACTTCACGAGGGTCGGCATCCAGAACGTGAGTCCGTACTGGCCCGTGACGAACGCGAAATAGATCAGCGACATCCACCACGTGCGCGGATCGCGGAACACCGCGCCCACCGAATGCGACTTCGCTTCTTCCTGCGGTTGCGCGGCGATTTCGTCGGCGAGCAGTTTCTTTTCGCGCGGCGTCAGCCATTTCGCGCCGGCGATGCCGTTGTCGAGGTACAGGATCGTCGCGATGCCGATGGCGATGGCAGGCACCGCTTCGATCACGAACATCCATTGCCAGCCTGCGAAGCCGTGATGGGAGTCGAACGTCTGCATGATCCAGCCCGACAACGGATTGCCGAAAATGCCTGAAACCGGAATCGCCGACATGAACACCGCGATGATCTTCGCGCGACGATGCGACGGGAACCAGTACGTCAGATACAGAATGACGCCCGGATAGAAACCGGCTTCGGCGAGACCGAGCAGGAAGCGCAGCGCGTAGAACTGCATGGGTGTCCTAACGAACACGAACACAGCGGAGAGCAGGCCCCACGTGATCATGATGCGCGCAATCCAGATACGCGCGCCGAGCCGATGCATCAGGATGTTGCTGGGCAGTTCGAAGAGAAAATAGCCGACGAAGAATACACCCGCGCCGAGCCCGAATACGGTCTCGCTGAACGCGAGGTCCTGCGACATTTGCAGCTTCGCAAAGCCCACGTTGACGCGGTCCAGATAGGCGACCACGTAGCACAGCATCAGAAACGGTACGATGCGCCAAAACACCTTGCCGTAGGTGCGTTCGATTTCGGCCGCACCGGGTTGTCCGGCTGCGTCGGCGGTGGCTGCGGGGCGAACGGATGCCGCCTGATAGCTTGTCATGCGTTGTCTCCTTTGTGGTGGCGCCGGTTGCGGGCCGTCCGCTTCGTGTCGGACAGCCCTCCGGCTTTCTGTTCAAGGTAGGTGATACTGCGCGTAAAGCTCGATGTGCTCGAACGGCCTACCAGCGCGCGCCAAACACCGTGCGCAACTCCTCGAGCGCGGTGTCGTCGAGCGGCGCGGGACGCGGGTTCGTCATCAGCCACAAGCGCGCCGTCTCTTCCAGTTCTTCGATCACGTACGAAGCCTGTGAAACGGAACGCTCCCATACGACAGGCCCGAGCCGTTCGAGCAGTACGCCGCGCACGCTGTCGGCGAGCGAGGCGATCTGTTGCGCGACTTGCGGATCGCCGGGTCGCCGGTAGCGAATCAGCGGAATGTGGCCGACCTTCATGACGTAGTACGGCGTGATGGGCGGTAGCACGTCGGCGTCGCTCCAGACGCCTGCGAGGGTCAGCGCGACGAGGTGGGTCGAATGCGTGTGCACGATGCCGCGCGCTTCGCGGTTGCGCTCGTACACGCCGCGATGCAGCGCCAGCGTTTTCGACGGCTTGCCGCCCGAAACCGCGTTGCCGTCGAGATCGACCTTCGCGATCTCCGCGGGATCGAGGCGGCCGAGGCACGCATCCGTCGGCGTAATGAGCCAGCCGTCGTCGAGCCGCGCGCTGATGTTGCCCGCGCTGCCGACCGTGTAACCGCGCTCGTACAGGCTCGCGCCCGTCACGCAGATTTCTTCGCGGACCTTGGCTTCGCCGCTCGTGTGAATGGCGGCTGTCATTGTGCGTCACCGTCGAGCTGACGCAGCGCCTTCGCGAAAAAGTCGACCGCGCCGAAGTTGCCGGACTTGAGCGCGAGCGCAAGCGGCTCAGCGCCAATGGTGGCGGTGGCGGGCACGCCCGGATCGATTTGCCGGCCGATGCGCAGCATGTCGACGCCAAGCGCCTGCACCACCGCACCCGAAGTCTCGCCCCCGGCGACGACGAACTTGCGCACGCCGAGATCGCGCAGACCGCGCGCAATCGATGCGAGCGTGCGTTCGACCAGCTCGCCGGCATGTGCCACGCCGAGTTCGCGCTGGGTCGCCTTCACTTCGTCGGGCGATGCCGTCGCGTAGATCAGCACGGGCTGCGGCTGCGCGGCGTTCATGTGCTCGCGCGCGAAGGCCAGCGCGTGCTCGACGACGGGCTCGCCGCGCGCCGCCGCGAGTGGATCGATGCGAAACGCGGGACGCGTTTCGCGCCATGCGGCAACCTGCGCATTCGTCGCTTTCGACGCGCTGCCCGCCAGCACCGCCGACGCGCCGTCGATACGCGGCAGCTCGCCTGCGTCGGCGGCATCGGCGAGCAAACCGGCGCGGCGGAAATTCGCGGGCAGACCGAGTGCGACACCCGAGCCGCCCGTGATCAGCGGCAGGTCCGCGCACGCTTGCCCGAGTGTGTAGAGATCGGCATCTGAGACGGCATCGGCAATCGCCATGCGCACGCCATCGGCGCGCAACGCGTCGATCGATGCGCGCACGGCTTGCGCGCCCTGCGCCACTGCGTCATAGCGCACGAGGCCGACTTTCGAGCGCGTCTGGCGTTGCAGCACGCGCACGAGGTTCGCGTCCGTCATCGGCGTGAGGGGATGATGCTCCATGCCCGACTCGTTCAGCAGCACGTCGCCGACGAACAGGTGCCCGCGATAAATCGTGCGGCCGTTCTCCGGAAACGCGGGGCATGCGATTCCGAACGGCGCGCCGCCGTCGATGGGCGCCAGCGCGTCGAGCAGCGCGTCCGCAACGGGCCCGATGTTGCCTTTGTCCGTCGAATCGAAGGTCGAGCAGTACTTGAAGAAGAACTGGCGGCAGCCTTGCGCACGCAGCCATTCGAGCGCGGCCAGCGACTGCGCCACGGCGTCGGCGGCGTCGATCGTGCGCGACTTCAGCGCGACCACGAGCGCGTCGGCTTCGATGCGCGTGTCGGCGCCGGGCACGCCGATCGTCTGAACGGTGCGCATGCCGCCGCGCACCAGCATGTTCGCAAGATCGGTCGCGCCCGTGAAATCGTCGGCGATGCAGCCAAGCAGCGGCTTGCTGGCAGAAGCCTTCATGTTCGTCATGTCGTGCGCCCCTCTCGCTTACCGCTTCGCGGGCACATCGATGCCCGGGAAAATCTTGATGACGGCGGAATCGTCTTCACCGCCGTGACCTGCCGTCGAGGCCATCATGAACATCTGATGCGCAGCCGCCGATAGCGGCAGCGGAAACTTCGAGCGTCGCGCGGTATCGAGCACGAGGCCGAGATCCTTGACGAAGATGTCGACGGCCGACAGCGGCGTGTAGTCGCCGTTGAGAATGTGCGGCACGCGGTTTTCGAACATCCACGAGTTGCCCGCGCTGTGCGTAATCACGTCGTAGAGGGCGTCGGGATCGACGCCTTCGCGAAGGCCGAGCGCCATCGCCTCGGCGGCGGCGGCGATGTGCACGCCCGCGAGCAACTGGTTGATGATCTTCACCTTCGAGCCCGCGCCATGCTGCTCGCCCAGCCGATACACCTTGCCCGCCATTGCGGCGAGCACGTCTTCGCATGCGGCATAGGCGGCCGCGGGGCCGGACGTCATCATGGTCATCTCGCCCGACGCGGCGCGCGCCGCGCCGCCCGACACGGGCGCATCGAGCAATTGCTGGCCGGCCGCTTCGACGCGACGGCCGAGGTCGATCGCGAAGTCGGGCGCAACCGTCGCGCACGCAATCACGACGCCGCCCGGCTTCATCGACTTGACCGCGCCCCGCTCGCCGAACAGCACCGTTTCCGTTTGCGCGGCATTGACGACGAGCGTCACGACCACATCGCACTGCGCGCCAAGCTCGGCGGGATTCGCACAAGCCCTACCGCCATCGGCGACGAACTGGTCGAGCACTTCGCGGCGCACGTCGCACGCATGGACGTTGAAACCGCCGCGCAGCAGCGAACGCGCGACACCCATGCCCATCGCGCCCAGACCGATCACTCCGACATTTCTCGACATAACCCTTCCTCTACGAATAGTGCAGACGCGCCGCGCATGGCGCGAGCGAATGCGTCTGCAAAATGTGTCTGCAAATTCAGCAGATGCCGGCTTCGGCCAAACGGCGCGCCGCGTTGTACATGTGGGTCTGCGCGGCGTTGCGCGCCGCCATGGGGTCGCCTGCGCGGATCGCCGCGGCGATCGCCGCGTGCTCGTCGCGCACCTGACGCGAGAAGTCTTCGCGTAGCGACTCGTTGCGACGCGTGACGACCGTGCCCGCTTCAAGGTATTGATTGAGAAACGTCAGCGTCTTCAGGAAGTAGGGATTGCCGGTCACGGTGGCAATCGCGCGGTGAAACGCGACGTCTTCGGCAACGCCGTCGCGGCCCTCGGCGACGGCTTCATCGATCTTTCCGAGCGCGGCGTCGATGGCCATCATGTCGGCGTCGGTGCGACGCATGGCGGCTTCCGCCGCGACTTCGGCTTCGATGGCGCGGCGCACCGCGAGAATCTGCAGCACCGAGCCGCCTTCCATCGCTTCCGCGTAGTCGATGCGCAGCGGCCGGATCGCGCCGTGCGCGGACACATACACGCCGCTGCCCTGGCGCGGCTCGACCACGCCTTCGTTCTTCAAACGCGAAATGGCCTCGCGGATCACCGTGCGGCTGACGCCGAACTCCTGAGCGAGTACGGCCTCCGTCGGCAGCTTGCCGCCGCGCGCGAACGTGCCCTTGTCGATCTGTGCGAGTAGCTGTTGCGCGACGGTGTCGCTCAGCGCCCTCGTGGGAATTTTCTCGAACATATCATCAGATTCACCATGTTATCGGGTCATCATACAAATTTTGGACCGCGAGAAGACATTAGGGTGAACCCTTAAAATACTCGTTGGAGACCGCGTCAAAGGGCGTTGCTACCGGCGCCGACCTGTCGGTGAAAGCGCCGGAGTTGCCGGCGAGCCGGCAATGCTCAAGCGCGCTTCACGCGGCGAGGCGGCGCTCCGCGCCTGCATTTCTCTTGTTTCTCTCAAGCACCGCGGGCGCCGTTTCCTTCATGGCGAGAGCGCACCAGGTCGAAACCACGCCGAGCGCGGAAAACATCAGCGCAGGCCCGATCCAGCCGAAGACCCCGTAAATGCCCGTCGCGATGATCGGCAGCAGTCCGGCAATGACCGATGCGCCGTTGTAGCCAAGCGAAATGCCCGAAGTGCGCACGTTGGCCGGAAACTGCTCGGAGAACCAGCTCGCCTCGACCGCGAAAATCGGATCGTGGCTGAACAGAAGCGACAGCGCCACCGCGACGATCACCATGATGATCGCTCCCGTGTTGATGAGCATGAACATCGGCACGCCGAACACGATGGTGAAGACTGCGCCCAGCATGAATACCGGACGGCGGCCAATCCTGTCGCTGAGTGCGCCGTAGAACAGATGGCTCCCAAGGCCGATCGCGGAGCCAATCAGCGTGCCCCACAGAACGTGGCGAGTCGTCGATACATGCGCGAGCGCGACATACGAGAGCATGAAGCTCGTTGTGATGTAATAGCCGCCCGTTTCTGCCATGCGCAGGCCGACAATCCTCAGGATGCTGCGCCAGTCGCTCTTCATGACTTCGAGTGCGGGTTGCTTCACCACCTTGTTCTCAGCCTTGACCGCCTCGAATTCCGGCGATTCCGACACGCTCATCCGGATGAAGATGCCGATCGCGACCATCACAAACGACAGCAGGAATGGCGCACGCCAGATCCAGTCGCCTTCGAACAGGGTGCCCGAGAGCAGGAACGCGCCGTTCGCGAGCAGGAGGCCGAACGGAATGCCGAGCTGCGGCACGGCGCCGAAGAAGCCGCGTCGCTTTTCAGGCGCGTGTTCGCAGGCCATGAGCACGGCGCCGCCCCATTCCGCACCGAAGCCGACGCCCTGCACCATACGCAGGAGAATCAGCAGGATCGGTGCGAGCACACCCACCTGCTGGTAAGTTGGCAATGCGCCAATCAGGACAGTCGCGCCTCCCATCCCGACGAGAGACCAGAACAACACCGCCTTGCGGCCGAGGCTATCGCCAAAATGCCCGGCGAGATAGCCCCCGAGTGGGCGCATCAGGAAGCCGATCGCGAGCGTGGCGAACGAAGCCAGAATGCCGATGATCGGTTCGGTGGCGTGAAAGAAAATCTTGCCAAACCACGCCGCGGCCGCTGTTCCATAGATAAAGAAGTCGTAGCTCTCAACGGCAGAGCCGATCATCGACGCAGCGGCAACCTTGACCGCGCGCCCTTCGTTGTTGGTACTCATCGTGAGTTGTCTCCACTGCTTGTGCGCGGCCGCCTGTCTTGAAGGCGGCCGGATCGTGTCGCGCTTTCGCCGAGCGCTTCCATGACTTGAGAGGTCTTTACCGCGACGGTTTTTCAGCGCCAGGTTTCGATCACCCGGCTGTCGTCGCGCAGGCCGAGGCCGGCTTGCGCCGCCTCGTGATAACGAGCGTTGGCAATGTTCAGCAGCGGAACGTCGGTATCGCACGATTTCGCGGCTGCGGCCACCAGATCGCTATCCTTCACGAAGATGTTGATTGAGCTCGTCACCGTAACGTCGGTGCCTTGCAACATGCGTGGACCGCGATCCGACAGCATCCACGACCCGGCTGCGCCTTTTTCGATCAGTTCCAGCACGGCTGCCGGATCCAGGCCGAGCGAGCGCGCGAGATTCAGCGCCTCGGCCGCTGCCACGATGTGTACCGAGCACAGATGCTGATTGACGACCTTGATTGCCTGGCCGTCACCGAGCTTGGGGCCGGTGACGCGAACGCTGCCCATCGCGTCGAGCACTACGCGCACCGAGTCGATGTCGCTTTGCGCGCCCGACGCGAAAATCACGAGTTGCCCCGTTTTGGCGCGCGCCGTGCCGCCGGTGACGGGCGCATCGACCACGCGCGCGCCCGCCGCCGCGAGACGTTCGCCCTGTTCACGCACGGCGTCGGGGCCGACTGTGGACATGATGACCCACGTTTGACCGTCGAGGTTCATACCGACACTCGCGACAAGCGAAGCAAGCTGCTGCGGCGTCGCGACCATCGCGACGACCACGTCGGGCGAAGGCGCGGCCGCGAAGGTGTCCACGGCGGGGAGCCCGTTTTCCTGCGCAAGTTCGCGCGCGTGGCTCGAAAGATCGACACCAGTTACGTTGTGGCCCGCGCCTTTGACCTGCAACGCCATCGGCAAACCGATTGCGCCAATACCGATAAATGTCACGTTCATTTTTGCTGCGCCCTCTTGGTCACTTGAGCCACGTCTTGATGTTTTCGACGATCGACGCCGTTGAGATGCCGTAGCGGTCATGCAGCGTGGGCAGCGCGCCCGCGTCGAGGAACTGGTCGGGCAGCGCGATCTGCCGGAACTCGGGCATCACGCGATGACGCACCAGCGCGCTCGTCACGGCGTCGCCCAGACCGCCGATCACGCTATGGTTTTCCGCGACGATCACAAGGCGTCCGGGCTTGCGGCATTGCTCGATGATGGTTGCCTCGTCGAGCGGCTTGATGGTCGGCACGTGCAGCACACCCACGCTCGCGGAACCGTCATCCAGCGCCTGCGCGGCTTCGAGCGCACGCATGGTGAGGATGCCTGACGAAATAATCAGCACATCGGTGCCGTCACGCAGCATCTTCGCCTTGCCAAGTTCGAAGTGGTAATCGTAGTCCTCGAGCACGACGGGCACCTTGCCGCGCAGCAGGCGCATATAGACCGGGCCGTTGTGCGCGGCGATCGCGGCGACAGCCTGTTCGGTGTCCAGCGCATCGCACGGATCGATCACGGTCATGCCCGGAATGGCCCGCATGAGCGCCAGGTCTTCGGTCGCCTGGTGGCTCGGACCGTAGCCTGTCGTGAGACCCGGCAGTGCAGCGCAGATCTTCACGTTGAGATTTTCCTCGGCGATGATCTGATGGATGAAGTCATACGCGCGGCGCGTGGCGAACACAGCATAGGTCGTCGCGAACGGAATAAAGCCTTCCTTCGCCATGCCGCCCGCAGCGCCCATCAAGAGCTGCTCGGCCATGCCCATCTGGAAGTAGCGCTCAGGGAACGCCTGGCTGAAGAGATGCAGGTCGGTGTACTTCGACAGATCGGCCGTCATGCCGACGATGTTCTGCCGCTTCCCGGCCTCTGCCACCAGCGCATGGCCGAACGGAGCCGGGCGCGTCTTCTGGCCTTCCGAGGCGATCGACGCGATCATGGCGGACGTCGTCAGGCGCGGCTTCTTTTCGATGACGGCGCTCATGCTGCGTCTCCTTGCTGTGCTTGCTTTTGATTCTGGTCGAGCACGGCGATGGCTTGCTGCCACTCCGGCGCATCGACACGAATGAAGTGGTTCTTCTCGCGCGTCTCGAGGAACGGCACACCTTTGCCCATTAGCGTATCGAGCAGAACGACACGCGGTTTTGCGTCCTTCAGTGCGCGGGCGCGATCAAACGCTTGCACGAGCGCGGGCAGATCGTTGCCGTTCACACGCTCGACGTGCCAGCCGAATGACGCGAACTTGTCCGCGAGCGGCTCGAAGCCGAGCACGTCGTGCGATGGGCCGTCCGCTTGCTGGCGATTGATGTCGACGAGTGCGATCAGATTGCCGAGACCATGATGCGCCGCGGAGAGGGCGGCTTCCCACGTGGCGCCTTCGTCGAGCTCGCCGTCGGACATCGAGTTGTAGACGAACGCCGGATTGCGCTTCAGACGCAGGCCGAGCGCCATGCCGACCGCGATCGTCAGACCCTGGCCGAGCGAGCCGCCCGAAATTTCCATCCCGGGTGTATAGCTCGCCATACCCGACATCGGCAGACGGCTGTCATCTGAGCCATAGGTTTCCAGCTCCGCTTCCGGGATGACTCCCGCTTCGATCAGTGCGGCGTAGAGCGCGATTGCGTAGTGGCCGTGCGAGAGCAAAAAGCGGTCGCGCCCTTCCCATTCGGGATCGTCGGGCCGCAGGTTCATTGCGTGGCACCAGGTGACGGCGAGCGCATCGGCGAGTCCGAGCGCCTGGCCGATATAGCCCTGGCCCTGCACTTCGCCCATGCGCAGCGCGAAGCGGCGAATGCGATAGGCGTGATCGGCGATTTTCGAGAGTTGCACCGATGTCGAGCCGGTTTGCGGCTCGGCCTCCGTAATCATTGTCATGGCATTTCCAGCGGAAGACGGGAGAGGAATCCTCGATGACCGGCGACTGCGGCAGTTGTCTCCTGTTCAGCAATCGGACCGGTGTGGGCACGAGGTGAACACAATGTATCGGGCAAGACAGCGCCTGACAAAAGAAAAGATTACACTAGCTCATGAATTCCATTCACGAATCTCCCCCGCATGGACATCTTCCGCAGCATCCCTCTGTCGTACATCCGGGTCTTCGAGGCCGCAGGTCGAACCCTTTCCTTCGCCGATGCCGCACGCGACCTGAATCTATCCCCAAGCGCCGTGAGTCATTCCGTGCGCAAGCTGGAGGATCAGCTCGGGCAACGGCTATTCCAGCGCAGCACACGGGAGGTGCGCCTGACGCGCGAGGGTGCGATGCTCATGGAGCACATTCAGAGAGGGATGGAGGAAATACAACGCGGGTTCGCGCTGCTTGCAGGCAACGAGCGCACGCCACTGCGGCTTCACACCGCGCCGAGCTTTGCGACGCAATGGCTGTTGCCGCGGCTGGCGGGCTTCGTACGGGACCATCCGGATATCGACTTGCGTTTCTCCGCCAGCACGGAATACGCACGATTCGACGACGACTTCGATCTCGACATCGTCTACGGCGAGCCGAAGCCTTCCCCTCACGAAAAGATTCCGCTTGCGCTCGAAGGCCTGGCGCCGCTATGCAACCCGGCGCTCGCGGAGCGCATCCGCAAGCCGGAGGATCTGTACCATCTGCCTCTGATCCAGTGCGAAGTACAGATGTACCAGTGGAAAGGCTGGTTCGAGACGAACCAGCTTCCCCCGCCCACGCACTATGGCCTGCGCTTCGATCGCAGCTCAATGGCGATTGCCGCTGCCGTCGATGGCCTCGGGGTCGTCCTCGAATCCACGCTTCTTTCGGAACGCGAACTGCAGCGCGGCGAGCTAGTGAGGCCGCTCGCCGGTTCGACGCGCGAAGTCGAATACGTTGGGCACTATCTCGTCCATCCGCGAAGGCAGCATCGGCACGAAGCTTTCGAGACCTTCAAGGTATGGCTGTTGAATGCGCTGGGAATCAGCGAGAACGCGCCTGCGCAACGTTGAGTCGCCGGCTACTTTTGCCTCTTTCGGATGTTTCATTCGGGAAGGTCGTTCAGCTAGACCTCTTTCTGCATGTCGACGTGCCAACGCGGATGAAGTCGGTTTCCCTAACCTCCTGCGAAGCAGGAATCACTGAGATCAACAGCTGCGTTGGCAGAAAGTTTCAAGCCAAAGCGCCCATCCAGCCATTGTTGCGCCCAGCATTTCGCATAGGCAATCGCATCCTCACGCGCGTCGAATCCTGCAAGATCGCCGCTCACGTGAACATCGTACTCGCTGCCATCCGCACGACTGCTGCTAATGCGCGCGTGCGCCAGGTATTCGCCATCTGCCCGACGCGGTGTCGGGTCAATCTGGAATCGGGTCGAATCGGAACGCATGGTCTTACCTCATCAATGACATACGGCATCCGTTTGCCGCGGATTAGTTCTTCTTCAGCCTCAAGCCGCAGACCTGTTCAGCAGGGCCATGATCTGCCCCGCCTCGCAGTCCGACTCGCAACTCGGCATACCGCTTCCGTGCAACATTGCACGAACTGATACGAACATCAGGAATGCCTCCGCGTTGACCTCGTGCCGGCGGTCACCGATAAGGCTTTCCAACTCCGCGTTGGCGTCCGAGGGAAGAAATTCGTCGACAACGTCAACACCGTTGACTCTGATTCGTCTGAGCAGGTCACGTCTGTTCATGCCTTCGCTCCAGTGATACCGGTCACCCTTTGGCCCAACATGCATCGCCACATCGGTAATCGAATAAAAATATTCAGGATTTCATATCAAGCACCGGCTGGTTCGGCGAATATGCGTCGATCAGATGTTGGGCATAAGCAACCGATAGGCGGCAGGTGACGGACATACCGTTGCTTCATGGCGCCACAAGCTCTGCGGCAGTACGGGATTTGGACGTACACGTGCGCACCGGCGTTGTGGCGCGCGGTCGGCCGCGTAAAGTGGTCTGCGCTGGAGGGGGGGCAGCTCGATCCCTGAAGAAAAGGCTGCAGGAGAGGCGCTGGGATCGATCACAGGTTGACTGTTCTTGTCATCCTACGCCGAATCCACCTTTTGTGCAGGGGGAGTTTCGAGCCGCATTTCCTTTTTGAACTGTATGTCCCGAAGCGCCGCTTTAGAGCGAAACGTCGATGGTTTTACGACTCGTCCTCGCCGATAACGGCATCGATAGCCGTTTGACCAGCCTCCTGTGCGCTTAGAAACGCCTTTTGCAGATCAAACGGCCCTTTGCGAAGCTTTGTTTCGGCGCCAAGCTCGTCAATGACTCCGACGTTAACGCCGCCCTTGATCTGAAAAACGGCGTCGTACAGGCCAGGAGAAGCCTCCGTCAGCTTCACATGAATTTCAAAACCGCGATGCGAGAAAACTCGATGCATGGAAGCCCCGCGAAAATGAGACGGGAATCAGGTCAATCAAGCTTGCACATTTCGAGCGCTTCCCGCGAATACCATTTTTCCAGCCATTAACAATAGCTACGTGGCGAGAAAAACGTTCAGGACTTCATATCGAGGAAAGTCGCGTCCGGTGAACAAGTATCGATGAGGTGCTCTGCATATTCGATCGATGCACGACGCGCATCCCCCGAATTGATGAACGGCCTGCTGACTACGACACCGAACACCCGGCTACGTTGACTGCCGTCGGGCTCCTGCGGCTCCAGTATTCGTACGGCAGCGTCAAATCCCTCGTCGTAGTTATGACCGAATCCGGCGGCGGTTGGTCGGTGTGGATAAACCAGAGGATAAATTTCAAGTCCACGGTAGAAACGGACAGCGGCAGTCATGAGGTCACCTTCTGGCCGCATGCTTGCGGCAAAAGCGGATAAGGACGCACGCGACCGCCTCGACAGCTGAACGGCGGTCGATCGCGTTTCGTGGTCTGCGATGAAGGGGAGCGGCTCGATCCCTGGTGAGAACGGTGCAGGAGGCGGGCTGGAATCGGTCGCAGGTCGACTGATCTTTTCATGCTACGCCCCTCTAGCCGTTTGTACAGCGAAAGTTTCAGACTTGCAGCCTATACGCTGTCGAACTCGTGAAAGGGCGAAGCGTCGCCCGTGTGACCTCCACACAAAAAACGTATAGGTGTCACAAACCCAACTCTGACGTCGAAGCCCTGAATAAACGCGGCTGTACGAAACGTAGTCTCTCCACCCGAGCAGGGGTACTGACGATATCAAGAAACGGCGCGTGACCTCCGGGAGGGCTGCGCCACTCCCTGCCAGGTGGACGGCGTGTCGCGTGGTCACGGGGGACGCGACAGTGGAATAGGGACAGAAGTGAGACAGCCTTGTGCGGCAGCGGCTCGGAGCGTACGCGGTAAGCCGCTGGCTTAGAATGCGTGCGAGCTGTTATGCACGCGTTTCGCATCATTGGCCACCGGCCACCGCTGTGGATGTGACAGCTAGGGCGATCACATGTCGGCTGGCGACAATAGTATGATGGCCGCTTGTCTTGCCAGTATTCCCACGCGGCCGAAGCGGCTTGACGGCCTGGTTGGCAAGGCGTAGCCTGGTTTGCGTCACTGTTTGATAGCAGTTTGTCGTCGACCGCGTGCTCCGGCACCCTCCTCTCCCGCCCTTCTTCGGCCTTTGTTGAGGCCGGCTCCCGAGATGCCTGCGGCTGTAGCGCCGTTTTATCTGCCTGACCGGGACACCGCGCTTCTTTGCGATCCTGAGCGTCTTGAACGTGCAGACACGAACTGATGTCGTTCGTCCCCGCCGTCGCGCGCACAGGGCACAGGGGAAGCTCGGCACGCCGTTCAGTCTGTCGTCTCGGAGGTCAGCTTTGCGTCAACTCTACATAGCTTTACGGCCCTCAACTGCGCAGGAATCCATTCGGAAAATCGACGAAAAGGCGGTGTGCTCCAATGACGGTTTAAGCGGCGTATCCACCCTGGAACCATGAGGAGATTGCAATGAACAAACCCTACATCAACGTGGAGGCGATTCTCGATATGTTCAAGGAGATCGAGCAGAAGGGCCTCGACCAGACAAGCGCCACCGATTCACTAACCTGGCTAACCGAATACCTCGCCCGCGAGCACAGTGCGATGAACGCGAACGACTGGAACGGCCTCCTGCAGATCGGCGCTGTCCTCTATCGGGCCGGAGATCGCAACGAAAGCTCCCCACGGACGCGTTGATCCTCGTGATGGCTTGAACCATTGCACCATCAACCGAGTGGAGAAAAGTGTGTATCGGATGATCGAATATCGTGGGTTCGAGATCCATGTCGAACTCAGCCATTCTGCGGAAGACCTCTACAACGTGACGTTCCAGATCAAGGGCGGCCATAACCTTCGCGTTGTTGGAAAACATGGAGGCAGGATCTCCCTCCGTAACGGTCCTTACACACGTCGATGGGCGTACCTGATCGCTGAAGTCGCAGGACAGGCGTCCATCGACGTCCTCCTTGGGCCGCTCGGCACCGGCTCCTAACGCTGAGATCGCATCGGTGCAGTCGCCGCACAGCACTGGATTTCCGGTTATTGCGGCTTACCGAGGTCTCGCCGCAAAGGTTCATCATTCTGTCCCATTTAAACGCTAGTGTTGGAGATGACCGTCTTCGGTTACAATACAAGCTTGATTCGCGCTGTATCTCGCACAACAAGATCTCCGTTGGCTCGCTGCGAATCCTCCTCCGACTGATCGCCCGGTGAGGCCGGCGACAACAGTATTCGTTGGACGTGCCCCTTCCCGATCGGGCCGGCACAGCTGGCTCCCACGCCTGACGCATCCATTCATCTGCAGGACTCGCCGCCCGGACAGGGCGACGGCCGTGACATTTCCGACGCGAGGCCGCTCATCCGCCCGCGCGCTTCTCATTACCGCTCCGTGAGCGTCTGTCGACGCTCGTGGCTTGCTCCTCGACGAGGCATCGCGTATCGATGTCCGGCGAACTAACCAGGACCCTTGAATGGCAAAAGAAGAACTGCTGGAACTCGACGGTATCGTTGAGGAAGTGCTCCCGGACAGCCGCTACCGCGTCACGCTCGACAATGGCGTCGTGGTGGGTGCGTACGCGTCCGGACGTATCCGCAAGAATCACATCCGCATCCTCGCCGGGGATAGGGTCACGCTGGAACTCTCGGTGTACGACCTCACGAAAGGAAGAATCAATTTTCGGCACAAGGACGAGCGCAGCGGCGGTACAACGCAAAGGGCCGCGTTTCGCCGTCGTTGACGACCTGTCGGACGAGCACCCAGGCTGCGGCATGGTGCCAGGCGCATGGCCGTTGTCGACGGGCCTCAGGCACTGCGCGACCGGGATGAGAATCCGGGAATTTAGCTGTACAAAGGCGACATTCGGCGTAGCATGAACTCGTTACCACGGCCGTTCCCGGTGCCTCCCAAGTCGCCTTTACAGTGGGATTCGAACCGTTCACTTTCTTCGCAGGCCGAACAGTTGCGGCCACCCGTGTAGAAACTGGATTCAGTCGCTCGCACTCCCTCTCCAATCCGCCGCGTCGTGATGCGGCTGCAAAGGCAATCCATGACAACAGGTTTCCGTCTCTACCGTGGGCTCGAAATTTACCCGCTGGTCTATCCGCATCGCCCCACCATGGCAACGGGCGGCCGCAACTACGAAGAAGGTTTCGATGCCGCCGTGCGTATTCAGGAGCCGGAAAGTTCAGAGGGGACGTCGCGCAGCCGCGTATTCAGGCTTGCCCAGGGAACACCCTTCCAGAACGCTGGCGACGCACGCCGGGCATCGACTGCCTATGCAGTACGCCTCATCGACACCTGTCCAGAGAACACGAGTGTGCTCGATCTGCAGCCGTGATTCGCGGCCCCTTCAGCGTCGTGGTCCACTGGCAAACGTTCGCAGTGAGGCATGCTGCCAGACAGGAAGACGAAGATGGGCAGAAGTGAGCTGCTGGAACTGATTCGGCCGGGTTGCGAGTCGGACCGCGAGGCCGGCTATGTCGTGGCCCTTCTGAACGCGTAACAAGGCCTGTCGCCCCCACCGGTGCTTCACCACATTCGCGGCCGCGCGGGAATCACACGAGAAAGCAATGCATTTCAATTCAACGCGGTTCCTCATTGACCCCACCCCGCGTCGGGCCGGTGGCGAGTATATGGCCCATGCGCGCATCAGTTGCAGCCGCGCCGACGGCAGCGAATATGACGTTCAACTGAGCGGTGATCTGGCGACCTTCGACGTACGCGACGACGCGATCGCTTGCGCGAAGAACTGGGCACGGGAGTGGCTGGACGAGCGGTTTGGCTGAGGAGGCTCTCGCGGGGGCATCATGCAAACACGTCCGGGCCGCTTGTGTCGAGAGTGATGACCCCAAGTCCTTTCTCGATGAGAAAGAGGACTACGAACTCCGTACGAATGGCCGGCGAAAGACGGGAACTGATCTGGAGTTCGAACCATGTCCGCTGCGTGCGGAACGAACTCACAACCAGGAAAAGAATTGACTACTGTAATCCCCAAGCTGAATGAACCTCTGGAAGTCGCGTTGCGCCGCTTTCGCCGTTCGATTGAGAGCACCGGCCTGTTAAAGGAACTGCGTGCCAGAATGGCTTATGAAACACCGACTGCGGAGCGTAAGCGAAAAAAGGCCGCAGCCGTGGCTCGACTGCGCAAACAGATCAAGCGGTCATTGCCGCCCAGCAAACTGTACTGACCCAAGCCGCCGGGACACCCAGACATGACCGGTCAACGTACGCACTAATGGATGAGTTCACCGCCCGCATTGGCTGCGCACGTTGATGCAGTCAGAGAGCGGACAGTAAGCGCAGCTGATGTTCGCTTTCAGCGCCTTGAACCAGTGCGTAGGCCCGCATGTCCATGCGCTCAAGGTTCGATACGGATTCCAGGCCCGAGAAGTCGTTCCACGCGTCGTCGGCGATTGAGGTCGGCGCGCCGCGGGCTCTTGCGAACGCTCGCAGGAGAAGGCTTGCCTCGCGGCGCAGAACATGGCGGTTAGCGTTCAGAACATACGGTGCACAGCCAGCGCGGAAAACGAGGTAGTACGGAATCGCGTTGCAATCACTTTGCATGGAGGCGGTACCAGTTCGGAAGAATGGAGGCGCTCAGTTTCGCGCGCCGCTGCGGCCGACCGATGCGTCTCGACGAACGGGCAATAACGTCGCGAAGGATGCACCGCCGGCGGCCATTTTTTGAAGCGATGGCAGTCGAATCGGCCATCAATGAGCGCGCGACTCGCTACCCGACAAAATCAGCGGATGCCACACCAACGCTCTCTCACATATCCGCGACCGAAGCCCCGCTCACCTTTCCGTCGATGATGTCCTTTCCCTGCTGCCAGGCGGCACGCCTTGCCGTGCCGAAGTCGGAGAGCGCGTCCGGTTGGTTTACCCTGAAAACACGGCTTGCTGCGGAGGTTGCTATCGCCCCAGGGCGAGATATCCGTACCGCAATGTCATACCCTTCGGCGTAACGGGAATGTCCGTCAAAACGACTGAACGTGCGGGCAAAGACGAGGGGATGAAGTTCATACCCCTTGTAGAGAAAAAGCGGCTGTGTCGACATTTTGCTCACTCCACGGGGAACGACTCACTATACCCTGAAACGATCAGCGTAGGGGACGCGTAGACTACACCCCTATGCGGATTCAATTCTCGAGTCAAACCTGATTCGCGAGATGTACAACGCGCATCCCTGCCCCGTGACGATAGCTAGCGGCCTCGCTCCTTCCGCGTGCGACGTGATGACCTCTACACGAACATTCACTGCCTGCGTGCCGCGCGAAGAACCGGGCCCAGGATGCCGGCTGAGCAAGCGCTTGCCATTAAGCGCAAAGGCCGCCCCGAGGGCGAACGGAAGTTTGAACAGGAACGGGTTGACCGATGCAACTGGCTTTTTCAGCGCTCAAGAAAGGGCCGCAACTTGTCAGCGTTATCGGGATCCCTCAGCGTGCGCATCGCCTGGCTCTCGATCTGGCGGATCCGCTCCCGGGTCACGTTGAACTGCTTGCCTACCTCACCGAGCGTGTGGCCAGTGATCGTATCGAGCCCGAAACGCATCCGCAGGATCTTGGCCTCCCGGGGCGAAAGTCCGTCAAGCGCCTCATCGATTGCGGCGCGCATGCTCGCGTGAATCGCTGCCTCGGCCGGTGAGCCCGCGGCGACATCCTCAATCATGTCTCCGAGCGTCGCGTCTGCATCGTCGCCCGCCGGAGTTTCAAGCGACACGGGTTGCCTCGCGGCCCTGAGAAGGCCTCGCACTTTATCCTCGGACATGTCCATACGCGTGGCAAGGACGGCGGGATGCGCATTCTGTCCCGTCTGTTGCTTGATTTCGCGAGACATGCGGTTCAGCTTGTTGATCATCTCGATCACGTGCACCGGGAGGCGAATGGTTCGCGCCTGATCGGCGAGCGCACGCCCGACAGCCTGACGGACCCACCAGGTGGCGTACGTCGAAAACTTCCAGCCGCGCCGGTATTCGAACTTGTCCACCGCCTTCATCAGACCGATATTGCCTTCCTGGATGAGATCCAGGAACGGCAAGCCGCGATTCACGTATTTCTTGGCAATGGCGATGACGAGCCGAAGATTCGCTTCGATCATCTCCCGCCTGGCTTGCCGCATTCTCGACTCCGCGGCACCCATCGTGCGGTTGATCTGCTTGAGCTGCTGCAGCGGCAGCGAAAGCCTCGCTTCGATGTCGGTGAGTTTCTGTTGCCCTGCCTGAATGGCAGGCAGATGTCGCTCGAGCGCCGCGCCAAACTGGCGTGAATGAGCGGCCACTCGGCTCACCCATTGAAGGTCGGTTTCGTGGCCCGGGAACGATTCGACAAACGACTCGCGCGGCATGCCGCAGCGGCCAACGGCGATCTCAAGGATACTGCGCTCGATCGCGCGTACCTCCGCGACCTGTTCCTGCACACTGGCACACAGACGATCAATGATTTTCGGCGTAAAGCGAATTGTCGTCAGTTCGCGCTGGACCTCCAGGCGCACTCGCGCATCGACTGCGGATCGGGTGTTCCCGGTAGCAGGCGCATTCGGTATCTGCTCGAACAATGCCCGCACGCGAGCGAATACCGCGAGGCTGTCGTTCGTCAGTTGCTCGAGACGGGCCGCGTTCGCTGCCTCCGGGTTCCCGTCGTCCGCTCCGACTTCGTCACCATCCGAGTCATCGCCGCGGACGGATGGTTCCGCTTCATTTTCTTCGGAGTCCAGCGTTATTGCGCTTGCGCTCACATCGTCGCCGACGCCAGCGACCAGTTCATCGATACGCATTTCTCCGGCAATGACGCGGTCTACATCGGCAAGTATGGCGGCCACGACCCATGGACATGCGGCAATCGCCTGAATCATGTCCTGCAGGCCGCACTCGATGCGCTTCGCGATCTCGACTTCGCCGGCTCGGGTCAGCAGTTCCCTGGCTCCCATCTCTCGCATGTACATCCGCACCGGGTCCGTCGTGCGTCCGTATTCGGAATCGATCGTGGACAGTGTGGCTTCCGCTTCCTCGACCGCCTGATCGTCGGATGCCACGGCGGACGCGGCGCCGCTCAGCAGGAGCGTCGCCGCATCCGGCACCTGCTCGTACACCGACACGCCCATGTCGCAGAACGTGCTGACAATCGCCTCCATCGCGGCAGTCTGCGCGAAGTCGTCTCCCAGGTGATCGTTGATGTCCACGTGCGTGAGATAACCGCGCTCGCGCCCAAGCACGATCAGTGCGCGCATCTGGCCTTGTCGCTCTTCATCCTGTCGTGCGATTGCCTCGATGTCTCGCGGCACTTCGACGGCCCGGGGCTTTCCCTTTGCCGCGTGGCGGCTGGCCTTTGGTGCAATCGCGATCACGGGGGATGCTAAATCGTCACGAACTGGATTTGCCAATACGTTCTCCTCGACAGGTTGGCTGACGATCGTCGCAGGCAGGACGGCAGATCAAGTTGACTGTCGGGGTGCAAACGCAATCGTGAAATGACGCTCGGACAAAAGAGGCTGGGATGCCCCAGGCGGGATCCGGATCGCGAAGAATGGGGGGAATCCTAAATAATACCGGACGTCGTCATGCGACGCAACGTGCAATACGAACTTCGACCTGGACGGATAGGTAGCGAAAAGGGCGGAAACGACGCAACGTCACGGACGCCCGACGCCCCATCCTGCGCGTGCGCGAGCATCCGGCCCACTGCGGGCATTGGGTACAGGGTGGCCCTCACGACGCGGGCCGGCGGCAGCCTCAAACGGAAATGCCTTGACTTTGATCGCTTTCCCCGGTACTGTCGTCCGTTGAAGTCTTCAAGAAGCGCGATTGCTGATCATCATTCACCGCACGTTGCGGTACTCGTTGCCCTCTCCCTCCTTGATCCTTTTTCTACGCGTTCTTCGGGCGCGCACCTATATCCGTTCATATTCAGGAGAATTCCATGGACACTGGTACCGTAAAGTGGTTTAACGACAGTAAGGGTTTTGGATTCATCACACCCGACGCGGGTGGCGATGATCTGTTCGCGCATTTCTCGGAAATTCGCGGCGACGGCTTCAAGACCCTCGCAGAAGGCCAGAAGGTCAGCTACGAAACGAAGCGCGGCCCCAAGGGCATGCAGGCATCCAACATCACCCCGCTGTAAGTCACCTGCGCTTGTGCCGCCGCGATGGCGGCACCGCCGACTCTCTGCCGAAACGGGATCCGCTGGTCATCTCGTGTCAGGTTGGCGAAACTGCCAGCCGCCCGCCTGTGATGCCCAATATCCCGTTCGTCCAGTCTCTTCAGGCGAGATGATCGGTTCCCGCTTTTCTAAAAACCAATAGCGCAGAATCCTGTCGCCCAGGCGCTACCGCGTTTACGCGATCAGGCCCTCGGCTCACCGTCTTCCCGACGGTCGTTTTTCTTCGAACCTCACACTTACACGCCCGGGCGACCGCGAAGAACGTTCGCGTTACGAGTTCTATTCGTTCGGCTATTTCCCCGCAGAATGTCAAGCCCTGCGCTTTTCAGATCAGTGGGGCCGCGACTGGATCGACACGCGGGGCTAGTCGCGTGTCGGCAACAGGCATTCGACAGGCAGGCGCCGACCCATTGCTCTGCCATCTCTACCGCATAGGGAATCGCGTCGGCACGCGCATCGAGTTCCGCCAGACCACCGTATCACCGGTGGCTTCGGTTCGCACGTTCCTTACAAATTTGACCGCCGAGAATCGGTCTTGTGTATTAATTTGCAGTCCGTATATTCCACAAAGAAGAGATCCTGCAAATCGGTCGGCACGCGCCTACCCACCGCCTGTTTCGTCTTCCAGCGCCGCGGTACATGCGCAGCGTAATACTCAACTATCGTAGTCACGCTTTCAGCCGATCCGGGCCCGCGTTGCGCAGCGACGAGACTAACTCAACGTGCTACGATGGGGCAGTTCCGAAGGAGGCGCGTCGTGCAAAAGCCAGTCATAAGTCCCGAGGAATTCGTCGATGAGATCAACCGGCGCCTCCCGGATCACGATTGCTACAGTGCAGGCCTGCGCATATTTCTTGTACCGCGGAACGGCCGGGGTGAAGACGCCATTGGTGTCGACTGGGAGCCTCGTACGGCGCACAACGGCGTAATCGCCATAAGCGAAACACACCGCGAAGTGTCTGCAGAATTTGTTGTGAGCAAATATCTGGGGCGGTGCCACTAATCGCGGAGCGTAAACGTCCCACGCCCTTCGGCGGAATTCCTGCGGCAATGTTCAATGGATTATCGGAGCGCCCGCGCACAAGTCTCCAGCGCACAGCAGCGAGCGCGAAGCCAGGAAGCCGTCTGCTCGTCGCGTTTGGAGTAACGCTATTCGCGCTTTCGTTGTTTATGCTGCGCGCTGCCGTCATTCTCGTTGGCTAAACACGCCGCGCCACCCTTATCGATGCGCCGTTACGTGTTCGAATCAGCCTGGGGATCGGGATGCCATCGAATCCGTCGACATTCCATCACCGCCCCATATCTGATGAAGCGTCGGGCTAGCGTTCGCCGCTTAGCAGCACATCGCGATAGATGCCGGGGCGCCCCGCCAGTTCGAGCGGCGCCCCGTCATCAACCAGCCGACCGTGCTGGATGATCACAATGCGGTCGAAATTCTGGAGAGTCGAGAGCCGGTGCGCGATGGCCACGACAGTGCGCCCCTTCATCAGCGCGTCCAGACCCACCTGAACGAGTGCCTCCGATTCACTGTCGAGCGCGGACGTCGCCTCATCAAGCAGCAGTATTGGCGCATTCTTGAGGAACGCCCGGGCGATCGCGATGCGCTGTCGTTGTCCACCCGACAGGCGCGAGCCCCGTTCGCCCACCATCGTTTGCAAACCTTCCGGCAGCGAACGAACGACATCAAGACAGTTTGCGAACTCGCACGCGCGCAGCACGTCGTCTTCTGTCGCGTCCGGGCGACCGTAACGGAGGTTGTCGAACAGCGAGCGGTTAAAAAGCGATATCTCCTGAGGTACCACGCCAATCGCCTCGTGCAGGCTCGCCAGGCTTACGTCGCACAAGCGCTGCCCCGAAATGCAGACCGCCCCAGAACCGCGCGGTGGGTCGAAGGCGCGTTGCAAAAGCGCGAGCACCGTGCTTTTGCCGGCGCCTGATGGCCCAACTAGACCGACGCGCTGGCCGGCATCGATATGCACACTGAAATGGTCGAGAACAGGCCTGCGGCCAGGGTACGCAAAAGTGACGTTCTCAAAATCGATGTTTGCGTCACGAAGCTCGAGTGCCCGCATGCCGGCCGGCTGGTCCATCTCCCGCATCACGAGCAACGCACTTGCGGCATCGGCGAGCCGCGCAACATGCTGGGTCGTGTCCACGAGCGCACCTGCGAGATCACGGGCGCCATGAAGGATGGCAAACCCAAGTGAACTGACGAGAACGACATCTCCCGTCGTGGCTTGCCCCCGCGTCCATAACCAGATCACCCAGGCAAGCAGCCCGGCGGAAAGCAGTAGCGTTGCGACAGAATGGACCAGGCGAAGCTTTTCCAGGTAGCGCAGGCTGATTTGACGCGACGTCATTTCTTGATCGAGGATCGAGCCGAAGCGCACACTTTCATACTGGACGCCCACGAACATTTTCACCGTAGACATGTTGCCGATCACATCGACGAGTTCACCGTCGACTGATGCGGCAAGCGACGCGAATTGCTGCTGTTTCGCGCTGCCCTTGCTCGCGCGCCAGAACAGGAACCCGGCCATGCAGCCCGAGACAAGCACGAGCGCCATCGCCATCCGGACGCTGATGCAACCCAGGATGCCGATGGCGCCCAACATCGTCAGGAACGACGGTAGCGCCTTCCATGCGACTGTGTTCTCGGTTGTATAGATCGCGTTTGCCGCGGCTGAAATACGGCTCGCCAGCGTCCCCGGCTGGATATTGGAAAAATAGGCTGGCGAGTGTCCCGCTACGTAGCCGAACAGTTGGCGGCGTACGTCGCCCGTCACCGCTACGAAGGTTCTCACACTCAACCAGCCGGCGAGGCGCCAAAAGAGGCCGTCAGCGATCAGCAAGGCAACGATGGACAGGAAAGCCTCGAGGACAACTTCTGGATGTGCGCGCCCACCAGGCAGAGCGTCGACGAGATTCCTGAGCGCGTACTGCGATGCCAGCGCACACCCGACGGCCGCAACGATGGCCACCAATACCAGCGCGTGGGCCACGGGGTGTCCGGCGACATATTGCCAAAGCAACACCAGGGGCTTGCGAGCGTAGCCTGCGAGGATGGCAGCCCTTCGCCCGCGCATGCGTGACCCAGCGCGACCAGCGGTCGAGGCACCGACGTCTTTCATTGGGGCTACTCCGGCTCACGGTGATCGAGGGGCATCCGCGCATCTGTGTACGACTGCCCGACTTTCGTTCTCGCGTAGGTGCTCACTGCCGTGGCGGCGCAAGTCATATTCCCGGCGCTGCCTGAGCGCGTCCGGCATCCGTTTCCAGAACGCAGCCGAAGCGGGTTGTACGAAGGTATGCCGCTTGCGACTGTTCGGGCGAAGTATTTTCGTTTTTCTTTCCCGGGAGTCTACGATGGCCGCCAACCAGCCCCGCATGGCCGCTGCAAAGGTGGCTCCTGCTGATTCTCCCAATGTGCGGCAACTCACTTCGCTGATCACCGCTGTCGTTGTCGTAGGTGCGCTCGACATTGGGCGTGAGGTACTCATTCCGATCACGCTGGCAGTACTGCTCAGCTTTCTGCTCGCGCCACTGGTCGAACTGTTACGACGGATCAGGCTGGGCCGGGTTCTTTCCGTTGCCATAGCGGTTGCCATTGCGCTTGCTGCGATGGGCGGCACAGGATCACTCATCGGGGCGCAACTCGCACAGCTCGCGGGAGAATTGCCTCAATATCAGGTTGCCATCGAGAAAAAGATCGAACGCGTACAGGAGGCGACGATCGGGCGCGCGGATGAGTTGCTCGGTAGCGCATCGAAACTTCTCAACCGGGGCGCGCCGCGTCGCGAGAAAAACACGGCGAGTGCTAATGGCTTATCGAAGCCGTCTGATGGGGCGCCAACCCCTGTCGCGATTCAGCAGTCCCCGACGTCGTCCATTTCACTGGTTCCGCAATTCCTGTCGTCTGTCGCGAGTCCGGTCGCGACCGCGGGCATCGTTCTTGTCGTCACGATATTCATCCTGTTGCAGCGTGAGGACCTGCGCGATCGGCTAATCAGACTGTTTGGTTCGCGAGACCTGCACCGCACGACCACGGCCATGGACGAAGCAGCCAGCCGGCTGAGCCGCTATTTTCTGGCGCAGTTCGGCGTCAACCTGGGTGTGGGCCTCGTCGTCTCGCTGGGACTCGCAATCATTGGCGTGCCTGGCGCAGTCCTGTTTGGCGTACTGACCGCGCTGCTTCGATTCGTACCGTACGTTGGCACGTGGATCGGAGCGCTTCTCGCCCTCAGCCTGGCGGCGACCGGCCCCGACTGGTCGATGCTGCTATGGACGGTGGCGTTGTTCGGAGTAACGGATCTGGTTGCCGGCCAGGTGATCGAACCGGTGCTCTATGGACACCATTCGGGCCTTTCGCCGGTTGCCGTGATTGTCGCTGCGATCTTCTGGAGCTGGATCTGGGGCCCACTGGGCCTTGTACTTTCTACGCCCCTCACCTTGTGTCTTGTCATACTGGGAAGGCATGTCGAAAAACTGGAGTTTTTCGAGGTATTGCTCGGAGATCGGCCGCCGCTTGCTGCCTCGGCGAACTTCTATCAACGAATACTCGCGGACGATCCTGACGAGGCACTCAAGCAAGCGGAATCGCTCATGGCTGAAATGTCGCTGGTCGACTACTACGACACGGTCATGCTGGAAGGGCTGCAACTGGCGCGCGCTGACATGTTGCGAGGCGTTATCCTTCCCGACCAGTTAGGTCGTATCAAGGAAGCCCTGGCGGATATCATCGACGGACTTGAGGACATCGACGAGACCGTCAAGGCGTCGACGGCAGGTGACGGGAATAAAGCTGTGTCGCGGTCACCCGCGGTGCAGCTAGAATCCCCTACCGCGACTGCTTCATTCGGATTCCAAACATACGCGGATACAAACGTCCTTTGCATTGCCGGGAGAGGTGACCTGGATGAGATCGTTGCAATAGCGATGATTCAGCTTCTTGGCAGGGAAGGCATTCCGGCCCGGCAGTCGAGCTACGCGCAATTCTCACGTCAAAGAATGGCGGAAGTCGACCTGTCGGCCACAACGGCTATTTGCGTCGTTTCGCTCGAAGCGCAAGAGTCGACCGCTTACCTTCGCGTGCTGCTTCGTCGACTTCGTCAGCGCGCACCTGAAGCCACGCTCGTTCTCGGCTTCATGTCTGATAATGCGCAAGACACCTCCGAACGCCGCGCCGGCGTCGCGACGGCCGCATCATCATTCGGGCAGGTGATAACGCTCGCTCGCCAGGGATGGGCTTCTCACGCACCTGTCGAAGCTGATCCTGCAAACGCAGGCCGACTTTCGCGCGATCTGATTTGAAGCCGCATCTATGACCTGCCCCCGGTTTGGTCCGCACGCCTCCTGGAGTCCGGGATTGGACTGACGGGAGCGCGGGTCGTCCATTAGACCGCCATAAGCACAAACATTGCCACTACCGCAACGCCCATCACAGCGGTTGCAAGCCAGCCCACAACCCGGACGCTACCCGCAATGGTGAGTTCCCCCATCACGCCCGGATGCGCCGCCATCTTCATCACAAGTACCATGATCGGGACCGACGTCACGCCGTTGATGACGGCACTCCAGAAAAGCGCCTTGATCGGGTCGATTGACGTAAAGCCCAACGCCAGGCCCACGACGGTCGCCAGCACGATGATCCCGTAGAACCGCTTCGCAAGACGCGGTTCTAGTTCCAGACTATTTTTCCAGCGGAAAGCGCCGGCCATCGCGTAGGCGGCCGAGCCGGCGAGAACCGGCAAGGCGAGCAACCCCGTTCCGACGATGCCGAGACTGAATAGCAGGAATGCGAACTGTCCCGCAATCGGTTTGAGTGCCGTCGCGGCCTGCGCGGAGGTCTGTATATCGGTCACGTTGTGCGCGTGAAGGGTCGCGGCGGTCGTCAGTATGATGAAAAACGCGATCAGGTTCGAGAAGCCCATGCCGAGCCAGGTATCGGAGCCGATGCGTCTCAGGTTCGTCAAAACGAGCCAGGGCGCCTTCTTGAGCGCATGCTGCCCATCGGCCGCCCGCAGTTCCTCGACCTCCTGGGAGGCCTGCCAGAAGAACAGGTACGGGCTGATGGTCGTGCCGAACACCGCAACAATGGTCGTCAGATACGCGCTAGTCCATGTCGGATGAGGGAACACAGTGCGGGCCGCCACGGTTATCCATGGAATCTTTACGGCGAAGACGACGCCCACATACGCAAACAGTGCGAGTGTCAGCCATTTGAGCACCTTGACGTAGCTTTTGTACGGAACGAAAACCTGCAGGACGAGCGAAAACAACGCGAACCCGACTGTGTACAGGCGTGTGGGTCCACCCACGACCAGATTGACGGCTGCGCCCATGGCGGTCAGGTCGGCGGCAATGTTGATCGTATTGGCGACGAGCAGCAGGACTACTGCGCCATAGAGAAGCGAGACAGGATAGTGGCGCCGGATATTGGTTGCCAGCCCGTGGCCGCTGACCCGCCCGATACGGGCACTGATGATCTGAATGGCAACCATCAGCGGATACGTGAGCGGAATCGTCCACAGGATGTCATAGCCGAATGCCGCACCAGCCTGCGAATAGGTGGCAATGCCGCTCGGATCATCGTCCGCCGCGCCGGTAATGAGCCCGGGACCGATTTTCTCGTGCCAAGGGCTGGCTGGGGGCACCTGGGCGGACGACGAGGTAAGGTTGGTTGTCATGCGAACTCCCCTCCCCTCGCCGGGTGGCCATGCACATCAATCGGTGTACCGCCCGCGCCGTAGGGGGGCGGGTGGATTGTCGCGACAGTGACCCGCGCTCACGGCGTCCGTGCTGCCAGTCCCACTACGCAATGCGCATGCCCGACTCTGCAATTGGCGAACGCGAAGCCGATTCTTCCTTTATCGCAGGACGGCTCACCTCGTCGAAACCCGTTCGGGATGATCAAGCATTCGCCCTCCGCTATTGGTGATCGCCTCCCAGCCCTGATGTTTCTTTCCGCCGTCCGCGGTGCTCACGGCATGGCAAATGCGCTTACGTTTCCTCCAACCCCAAGGAGCAATGCAATGACCACCTTCAATCCTCAATCACCCGGTACGGGCGCCCAGATCATGGGCGGCGGTGCGGGTGCCGGCCCGGGCCCGGAAATCATGGCTGCAGCCACCCTCGACGGCGACAAGGTCATCTCGGCCGACGATGAGCATATCGGCAAGATCTCCGACATCATGCTCGATGTGCGCAGCGGCCGCATCGCCTATGCCGTTCTTTCCGAAGGCGGCTTTCTCGGCATGGGCAACACGCTTCATGCGATTCCGTGGAGCGCGCTAACGCTGGACACGGCCGAAAAGTGCTTCCGGGTCGACCTGTCGGCGCAGGCGATCAAGGACGATCCGGGTTTCGACAAGGACCACTGGCCGTCGATGGCTGACGTATCGTGGGGAACCCAGTTGCACGATTACTACCATCGCCGCCCATACTGGTCTGCCACCGGCTTGCCCGAGGACCGTGCCGTTCCTCCCCGCGACCCGATGGACCTCTAGGCGTTGTCATTCCCTCGCGCCTGCTTTTCAAAACATCAGGAGCGCCGGTTCGCCCGGTGCTCTTTGCATTCACCCCGGCGCCGGCGACTCTTGCGCCCCCTTCCAACACTTCACGTGCAAACGCGCTGGCCCGTTCAATTCCAACTGCTGGTCCCGGCGTCGGTAGCGAGCGAAGACTTACCTGTTGATCCGACATGTCAGGAACTCATTCATCCGCACTCGACAACATCGAGTCGGCAATATTCTTTTACCGGTAAATCGCCTTGACGCTTTGAAACTATTTGCCTGCGTGTAACGCTGATTTCTGCATTGCGCCTAGACCGATGACTCCGAGCTCGCGTACGCAACCACGATTGATTCGGCCGCTCGGGTCCTCTTCGTCATCTCCAAGGGCCCATCGTCGACATTATTGTCGGCTCAGGTCCCGAGCGTCTTATCCGACTGCCCTAATTTTCGCGGCCACCTCTTATCGATGGGGACTCCTACCACACATCCGAGTCACCTTCGTGGCAGTTGAACGCGCAACACATCGGTGGCGGCCGCGGCCCGATTCAGCAAATACGACCAGGGAAAAGAAGCCCGATGACAGTGAGGTAGATTGCGACGATGTGCCGTGCCTTCAGTCCGAAACGACACACATGCAGGCGCTGAGCAGTGCTTTTCCGAGAATCACCTGCTAACCATTGCGATTGCACTTGCTTTTCTGCAGTAAAGAGCGCACGCTGGCAGTGGTCGGTGTGTTTGTAGCCACCGGATCCGCATCGACGTCGTTCGAGTCCTGTTGGCTAGCACGCCTTCCCAAAGAACACTATGACGACCCCGACAGCAGAATGGGGCGATTCATTTCTTGCGCTATCCAGTTCACGTTCGCCCTATATTAATTGGCCGGACCGTTGAGATGTTTTTCTAAAAATTAGCCGGATAGGGACGATTCTAATGAGCAATCGGCCCGGCGACACTCCGTGATCTGCAGGATAACGAAGTTTGGTTGTGCCTTGAGGACGGCCCGACATTCGGCGCGCGGTAACGGCGCTGACGTAAGGTCGCAATTTCGCCTCTCATTTTTTAATTCTTCTGGAATCGACATGCGCGTACGAACCAAAGTGTACTCAGTTTCACCTACCAGTCCTAGTGACTTCGCCAGCACGCAGAAGGCGCGCGCCGCTGCCCTGGAGAGGGCGGAAATCGAGAGAGCTCAAAGGCGCCGTGATAGTGACGCCCGCCTCGATGTCAACGCCAGCAAGTGGCGATATGTCTGCACCAGCAACTAGACTCAGGCAATCGCGTCCTGTTCACATTGTTTCCCACGCGCTCTCATGGGAAGCTCTATCACCACGGAGTAAATTCCCACTCGTGTGTGCGTTCCCGCGCAGGCCCACGTATCGACTTTGGCGTGACGCGTGTCCGCAGATACTGGATCAATCCACTCACGTTGCCTTCTCGGAAAATAAATCGCGACAACGCTCCCCGATAAGCCGAGAATGGTCACAAGCAGCTGCTTGCGCGACTGAATAAACAGGAGAAATATGATGGCAAAGAGTCAACTGCGTGGTAATCGCGAGGCAAAGAAGCCCAAGCAACCCAAAAAATTGCTGTCTCCTGCTGTAGAGGGGGCATGGCCGACACCGTCGAAAACCACTGTAACCAGCAAGCCAGAAAAAAAGAAATAGCCGGCTTCGCGTGCTTACTCGTGGCAGAGACATGAGGGGCGTCTCATTTCATTGCTGAACTCAGGAAAATTAGCGGCACAAACGCGAACGTATCTCGTACCCCGGTAACCGGCATGAGTGGTACGTACGCGCTGTGAAACGACTTGTTCGATGATCGGATAATGAATAAGCGTGCCGCGCAGCGACAATCGCAAGCTCGGCACGACGCTCCCTCCAGTTGGACGTCCGCACGGTTGTCGTGACCGTGTGCCTGACGTGATGCGAGCGCGCCCGCTATCCCCAAAACGCGTACCCTTCTGCGTCGCTCGCGACATCAAGGGACACTGTACCGACCCGATGCTTGTCCTTCTACCCGAAAGATCAGGATGAACGATTCGCTCACACACAGTCCGCGCCCACGCCCGAGCGCAGTGACCAGAGGAAAGGGGGCGAACAATGGAAATGAAGAAAGGAAATTCGAAGGGGGTGGCTAGCGCCGCATGTCGCCAACTTTATATGGCCGAACTCGCGCGCGGAGGTTCGTACATCGCCAGCACCCTGTCCGTCACCAGCGAGCGAACCGCTGTCCTCGACGTTGTGAGGGAATTTTGTGGTCGGTACGGAAATAACGATCTCGCCGTATTTATGGAGCTGCTGGCGCAAATACTCGAAGGGCGAAACCGCCCAGCCGCTGCGAACGTCATACGCCGCCTCGTGGCCGATACGAAACTTGCGTCCAGTAGCGCAAGCTAGCCCCTGATCTTACCGTCCCGCCTGTACCCGATTCACCCACCGGTGCAACCGGATTCGCGCTACCACCCGGCTAATTGGCAGTCAGCGTCATCAGTACGTCGGCGTACCAGGCGTGGTTGAGACCCAGGCTCTCATCGAGGTCTCTATCACGTGCTCCCATGTCGACGGTCGACGAGTGAATGCCAAGCAGTATCCACGGCAACGATGACGCCGAGCCGTCCGCATGCATCGACGCGGCGCTCGTCACCACAGGCGCGCCGCTCGTGCCGCGGTGCGTTCGCGCGTCCGTGATGAAACAGCCCTTGCCTTCAAATCGCAGTCCAAACGCGGACGCAACGGCGCCCTGCCTGACGATGGGCAGATGATGCAGGGAATCATGAAAACCCAGCGGAAAGCCCACGATGAGTACGGAAGCGCCAGCGGGCATCGTGTGGCCCGGCGTCGGCAGATGTTCCGGGCCAAAGGCCTCGAAGACGGCGCCCGGCGGAAGTCGGTCTTTCCAGACTTCCAGCACCGCGACGTCGACGTCGCCACCGTCGTCCGACGCCTGGCGCCAAAGACTTCTGCCCCCCGAGTACAGAGGCAGGGAAAACCAGATCGAAGCGCCGAGGTTGTCACGATCGATGTGGAGTTCCACCTCGATACGATCCGGAAAGTGCTGGCTGGGCGAGTCAATCACAACGTGACGACTTGTAACAAAAAAGAGGCGATCGTTGCGCGTGAAAAAGAAACCGCTCGCGTTCGTCATGTGACGCAGTTGCGCGAACGTGCGCACGCGGGCTGCGCTCAGCAAGAGTGCTTCCGCGGCGGGCTTGTGCACGATGCCAACAGCGTTTGCAGGAGGTGGTGATGACGGTACGGTAGTATCGCGCCGGGCCTGGTCGGCCGCAGGCCGGGCGAGGACTTCCTCCAACGCATCGTATTGCGGCCCCTTTGGTCCCGATTCTCCTGCTGCAAAAAACGCATCGACGGCCACGTCCGTGACGGCTCCGCCCGACGCGGCGTTTGGCACGTGCCTGACGACGGCCGTCTGACTCGCGCCGTCGCAATACAACCATTTATCGCCGTTCGGACTGCAATAGAGTTCGATCGTGGCCATTGTCATCCCTGCCTTTCTGGTGATTTCGGCATGCGCTGCGAAAGCTGTCTGGAATCGCGAGGGGCACCGCCGCCGGCCATTCACTGGCACTGCCGCGACGCGAAAAGCGCGGACGCAGAGAATGCGGGGTTGCAGACGCAGCGTCCCCGAACAATCGGGGGGCGCTCAAAGCGGCGTGATATCGGTCGCCTGCAAACCCTTCTCGCCGCGCTTCGTGTTGTAGCTGACCTTCTGGTTTTCTGCGAGCGTCCTGAAGCCCTCTCCGCGCACCTCGGAGAAGTGTGCGAAGAGGTCATCGCCCCCAGCGTCCGGTGTGATGAAGCCAAACCCCTTGTTGTCGTTAAACCATTTGACGGTACCGGTTTCCATGGAGATTCCCTGATGAGTAGACAAACCCGTCCGCGAACGAACGCAGATATGAGATCAAGGAAGAGAGAGGACAACGAATACCGCCGGGAGCGATTATTGATGAGCAGCAGTCAGATTCCTGAGTTCCTGGTCCAAGCTACGCACCACGCATGGTACGGTCAAGACATTTCTGGTAACAGCGGCGACCTGAGTGCCGTGGCGCGCGAGTATGCAAGCGCCAGCGGTGTCCTTTCATAAAAGCCAAATGAAGCAGATTCCGCCTGATCTCTTGCCATGGCGCGTAACGCTCGCCCACTTACGTTCGTTCTACCATGACCATGTCCCTTTCCGTACAATGCGATGCTGTGTGTCCTGCACGATAATCTGGCGTTAAATATTATGGATTTCTAATCATCAAAGCCTGCACATAAAATCCCTCACCACCAAGCCGGATTACCATGCGTCTCGTGGGTCGCGGTGCTCGCAGGCGTTATTCTCTCGCTCATCGCTTATGCCATCCTGGCGCCAGGCTTGATCGCGTCAACGGGCTCTGAGTCAAGCGAATGTGCGGCAGGGTTCAGGCAAGCGTGTATCTCAATGCATTGTCGTCTCATCCAGTGCTTCCAGGTGCGTGCCAATGCAGTCCGCCCACCTGCGTGGAGGAGTGCACGGTCTCTCGCTACGGCGCACTGAATCTCAGGCTTGTAGCGAGCGTCGACAGTCGCGCGACCGGAGACGACTAAACGGCGCTTTCGCGATTCCGCTTGTATCGCTGAGGTAAAAAGCGCATGCTCAATATGAGGTATGTGCCACGGCTGCCAGTTCGATAGTGAGGGCCCGGGTTGTCTCGTCACCACCGCAGGCAGTCGGTTACCTCACTCATTTGAATCCGTCCCGGAGGGTAGATTGAAAAAAGGCGGAATGATGCTCAACTTTCCCAATCCCAGTCGAATCTACGACGCTTCCAGACGCTGCGTGTGCTTCTGGGGCTACGACAAAGCTCGCGAGATTGCTTTTCTGATCGACACTGCGATGCTCATGAAGCTGAACCCCGAGGTGATTTCTGACGAGCCCTCGGTGCTCGCAACCTTCGACCGCAACCGCGACAGGATTCTGGAGCTCGCACGAACGGTCTATAACGGCGGTCCCCAGAACAGGTACACGATTTCGTGAGTGATGAGGTCAACAGAGGAACCAGGGAACTCGTTCAGCCGATGATGAAGCATGTCAACGCGAAGTATCGCCGTTATGGATCGAAGGTACCTGGTCGATTCCAAGGCACCCTTCGGGTCACGTTTGCATCGGCGCTGACATCTACCTGGAGCTTCGCCGATTTCGGAATCTGATCACATGCTCGATGGCACGCCTGCAGCCTCTAAAGGCAGTCCTGAAAGCTTCATCAGAGCTATCAAACGGACCAGCGTCGTTTGCCCCCACTGCCTGATTCAGCGGGCCGCTCACCGAGAACTCCTTGTATGTCACGGGCTCCACGATGTAGTACTTCGCCTCGCCCTTCGAGGTGAGTCTACTTGCGACCGTTGCCCTCATTTGCCAACCATTAAATGTGTCGAGGCGCGTTTCCATAGATCCTCCCCTCGAGAGTTGGGAAGACCATCGCGAGGTCGAAAGTACGATTCCCAAGCCCATGGTGCGCCTAATCCCGGCCGGTCACAAGGCATAGATGCAAACGTGATGCAGAGGTCTCTCAATGCCAATGAGGGCGCTACCGGCATGACTCGCAGCCGCGATGGCTCGTTTATTCGGCAGGCGGGAGACGATTTGCCTGGATCTCAGCGTGGCGTTTTGCCTCTGCGAGCATAAGTTCGTAACTCTTGAATACCGGATTGCGGTGCTCCGAACAATGGTACCCATCGATCGTGTACCGCCAATACCGCACACCATCGCCGTCCTCGTCAACGTCGACGGAGATGACGTGTCCGTAGTGTCCGTAGCTGAATTGCGCCACAGCCATTCCTGGAATATTGATCAATCGATTTTACGGCTCAAGCGCCTTTTTCCAGAGACAGCATGGCGATCAATCGAACCGTTCTCTAACCGGGATAACCACCAGACGGCCGGATCACGCTTCCGGCCCAATGAGCACATCGATAGCGGCCTGACCTGCAATTTCCGCAGTCAGGTATGCCCAGCGCTGGGTGAAGGGGCCATGACGGACTGGAATGATTGCACCGTCCAGACCGGTGCGACTGATATTGTGGCCCGAGATCTGGAATGTCACGCTGTACAGATCCTCGGCAACCAGAGTCAACGCCACGTGAATCTCGAAACCGCGATAGGAGACCACTCGATTCATGGTTGCGTCCACGTCAATGGTAAAGCGATGGGCGAGGCGTATATCGAATGCCGCCTGTGTGAGCCATCGAATTTGTGGGGATCTATGGGTAATACCGCGCTAGCTGAAACTTTACAGACCGCGCGCTTTGATCGAATCCATGATGGCACGCTTGCAAGCCCCGAATGCAACCTCAAACGCGTCATCCGCATTTTCGAACGATGCGCTGGTGTAGCGAAATCTCGCCGGATGAAGAAGTTCTGCCATCGAAAATTCTTTGTAGGCAAGGGGTGGCACGATGTAGTAGCGCGATTTACCTGTCGCAGGCCTACTTTCGACAGATGCTGTCATTTGCCAGCCATTAAAGGTGTCGAGGCGCGTTTCCATAGATCCTCCCCTCGAGAGTTGGGAAGACCATCGCGAGATCGAAAGTACGATTCCCAAGTCCATGGTGCGCTTAATCCGGGCCGGTCACAAGGCATATATGTCGACGCGATTGCAGGGGCCTCGCCATGCCAGGAACGCGACCGGCGTTACTCTCGTGGTCGCGGCTACGGTGACTGCAGCGTGTGTCTATGCGCCGTGGCAAGCTGGCAGCGTGGCGACCTGCTCGCCGAGTGCGTGCTCTGGATCGCCGTACGCGTAGTGTTTGTAACCGGGTTCGTCTTCGCCGCCCTGTTCGAAGCCTTCGCCTGCTTCGCCTGGCTGCTCGCGCTGCGCCCTGCCGTCGTGATCGAAATCGCGCTAACGCCCGCCATACAAGGGGCGGCCGCGCAGCTGGCAATGACGGCCGCCGCCCAGCCGGGCTCGATGCTTCAGTTGCCGGTCGTTCAGCAGGCCGACGATGTGAAGCGAGTCACGGCCGCCGCCGCGGGAACGCTGCGCGCGACCCTGACCGAGACCCGCAAATTCCTGGGCTACCTCAGGCGCGTGCTGCGGGTTTTCGCAGGCAGCTTAACCCCTCAACCACTCAATCGGTGCACTCGAAGGTGGCAATTCACCTTGGCGATGAAGTGCGCGACGACTTGTCTGGGGCAGCCTGAATATGACCTCAGCCGTTGTTGACGAAATCGCCACCAGTGGCGCGGCCTTCGAGCACTTCCCTCCCGAATTGAACCAGGATCCGACAGGCTTCTTCGACGGAGTTTGCAGGCTTCGCCCAGGCTGGCGTCACGCGGGACTCTTTGACCTGCGCGCCGTGCGTTTTATCTGTGATCACGATCCAGCCTGTGAAACTCGTTTGGCCTGGATTATTCGGCACGTTAGCGTGTATTTCGATACCCGGTTTGAACTCGGAAAGATGGCTTGTCATGGCGACCTCCTCGAACACGTTCAGTTCATCCTAGCAGCGTCGACGAGCTCCGAATTCTCTTATGTGCGGTAACGCACATAACACCTGACCGTGACCCTCAATCGTTAGACGAGTACGAGATTCTACCTGCTCCCTTTGAACAGCCTGGTCTGTGCGTCAGAAAAGCGTTGCTGCGAGATTTAGCTCATCAAACCGAAGCCGACATTGGGGACATCACATTCGGCCGCGACGGAGATTGCTACGTGGATTAGGGTACACCGGTCGACCGCTGCAAAGAATGAGCGGCGCAGAGCGCGACGTGTTCACACCCTCCCTACGAGCAGCGCATTGGCAATCCGGCGAGTGGGGGCACGTGATGCTAGGCGCGCCACTCATCGATGCGTGCTCGAACTGCGGCGTTTCCGGCATGAAAAGCGGCTTCGATACTAGGGAAGTAGCCCCCAGCGTTTCTGACGATGACAAACGCCCACGTGCCGCCGTTTCGCTTTCGCGCTCGCTGGCAAGAGATGATGAAGTCGTCGCTATTGACTTCCCGAACCGCGACATCGGTCTCATAGCCCTCATACAGCGCGATCCGGTGGATGTGAAATGGCATGCAGGGCTCCTCGTTGAGGTCCCATCATGCGCTCCGCCAGTGACTACGTACAGAGAAATGATTCAGGCTAGCCCAAACTCCGTCCCGCAAAGGCGGGCGAATACAGCCGGTGTAACCCACTGCAATGCAGAGTGGGCGCACCTCCCTCCAGTGACAAGAACCCATGCGCGTTGAGGCATGCTTCCCGGAAGCGTCCGTTGAAAGATTCGTTCTTCTGGCTTTGTCACGTTAATAGTCATGAGCCGCAGCATTGTTAGGTCTATCAGGGCGTCAAGCAGGCTTCAGTTTTTCACGAAGATCTAACGCGCAATGTGGTTATAAAGATAACTATTCTTATCACAAGGCACATATTTATTGATTTAACTTTGACGCAGGAAAAACGGCCTGACCCAGCGGCATCCGCCCTGCTAGACTGTGAATTCCCCCGACAACCATGGAGGGAAACATGACGACAGTCTACGTGGTGAAGACCGGTGAACAGTTCCTCTGCTGGCGCGGAGGACGGCGACATTGGCATGGCACCGGAGATTGAAGGGGCCAAATCCTTTCTCTCCTATGAGGAAGCTGAAAAGGCGGCGAACGAGCACGCCGACCCCGGATACGAAATCGTCGCCGTCAGCGTTACGACACACTAACGCGGAGTTCGCCGCTGGGCGCCCGGCGAAAAGGGGCGCTAGCGGCGCGAGCTCTTTTGTATCTACTTACTCGAACTTGCCGCCCTCCCGGCAAGGAAGTTCAAGATGACCTCGTTCACCTCGTCCGGGCACTCTTGTTGCACCCAATGACCCGCTTTCGGAATGAGATGCTTCTTCCAAAGGTTTGGAACGTTGAGTTCCAGTGCGTCGTAGTCCTTCGCCGCCATCTTCACGACTGCGTCTAACTCCCCCGCGAGAAAGAGCGTCGGCTGCACAATACGGGCGCCGTCAAGGAAACTCGTCAGCTCCCAGTTTCGATCAATATTTCGATACCAGTTGATGGGCCCACGAAACCCGCTCCGCTCGAATTGACCGACGAAATATTGCAGATCCGTCTCGGTCAGCCATGCCGGGAGCTCATCAGGTAACGTGAGGTTGTCCACGAGTCTTGTCGATTTGGGAAAGGTCGCGAAATTGGCCAACTGCCCTTTCACCGCCGCGTCTCCCGACGCCGTGTACAGAATGCCAAGCATCGAACGGCGGATATCTTCTTCCAGCTCACGCTCGACGCGTCCCGGCAACTGAAAATAGTCCTGATAGAAGTGACACTCCTGCGTGATCTGCGCAAAGCGCACCGATGGACGCACCGGACGTCGGGGCATGTAAGGAACGCTCAGTAGGCCGAGAACGGGAAACAGGTCGGGACGCAGCAGCGCAGCGTAAGCAGCGACGGCAGCACCCCAGTCATGCCCGATCAGAATCGCCTGCTCTTCACCCAGAGACTTGACGAGGCCAACCACGTCACCGACCAGGTTCAGAATATCGTAAGCCTCGATGGAATCGGGGGCATCGGTGAGCCCATATCCGCGCTGGTCCGGCGCAACCGTGCGATAACCTGCAGCCGCTAGCGCCTCTATTTGCCAGCGCCACACGTACCAGGACTCCGGCCAGCCGTGGCAAAGCAGCACGAGTGGGCCCGTGCCTTTTTCGACATAGTGCATCCGGATGCCGTTGACGTACGCGAATTGCTGTTGCAGCCCGTTCATCATGGAGTCGACCTCGTCTCAAACGATGGGGAAACGCCTGGCGATCGTTGTGAATGCAGCACGGCAATGCTTCAACCACACCGGTCGTTGTTTCCGCCTTCGACCGGTTCGCCCACACGGTGAAAAAAACAACCGGTCATAAAACCGGCGGCAAAAGCCAGAGCAGCCAGACATGAGCAGCGCGGATGCCGGTCGTGCGGTTAAGCGCATAGGGGACCAAGGCGGATGCGCTACCCGCCAGTGAACCCAGTATGCCCGAGAGCAGCAGGCAGCGCGCGAGGTGCGGTACCGCCATTAAGGCGCTACAGAAGCGTAAGAAAGAGAATTGCGACCAGCAAAGCGCCGATTAGCGCGAGATAGAAATTGAGGTTGCCAGATTGAAGCGCGCGCAGGCGCTGGGCGCAAACGTTCACAAATCGAATAGCCGGCTCGAACAGGTGGCGCTCGAACAAGTCTGTCACCCCGGACGAAAACACCAATCGCTTGACGAAATACTCGCGCTGCTCATGTTCGCGCATGGCGCTGTTCGTCGGTTGATAGACGAAGCTGTAGAAGGTCCGCATGGCGTTGGAGAACGTCAATGCAGTTGTCATGGCGTCGCGGCCATGCGCCGTCATGCCCCCATACCATACCGGCACACGACGAACTCCGCGCCGCCTCGTCAGCCAAAGGAGCGCCAGCGGTAGCAATGCAAGCAGCGGCATCGCTAGAATCAGCTTCGATGGCGATATGAAGGCGAATTTGTCGGTGAGCGGCACGAGCAGCCATCCTGCCACCATCGCATGCGGAATGTCGACGTGAAAGAGCGCCTGCGCTCCGCTGGCGAGCGCGTTGAGCCAGAGTGGCGCACCCACCGCGACAGCCAGGACGCAAAGCCCGAGAACCCCGACCGCGGCTGCGTTCGTTCGCGGCACGGGCGGCATGACGTCGACGTCGGGCAAGCCCTGCAGGCCCAGTCCGAACAGTTTGACGAACGTTGCAAGCGCAACGGCAGCCGCAAGCGCGAGGCCAGCGCCTGCCAGCACGAGCATAAGTCGCCCGATGAACGAGGCAAGGTGGAACCCCTGGAAGACCGTCTGGAACACGTACCATTCGCTGACGAACCCCGCCTGTGGTGGTACCGAAGAGAGACTCATCACCGAGAAGACAGCGCCAAGTCCAAGAAGGAAACCACTGCGCCGCAGCCATCCACGCGCAACGATGTCGTAGCTACCGCACGCTGCGAAGATACCGTCCGCCGTGAGAAACAACGCTCCCTTGGCAAGCGCGTGCCCCGCAAGATGCAACAATGCGACGGTCCACGCGAGGCCGGCGAGGTCGCCGAACTGGTTGGAGCGGAACAGTTGCGTCACGCCCAACATGACGACCGCCACCGACGCGTTCTCTGCCGACGAATAGCTGAGTAGTGAGCGCCAGTCGTCCTGTTGAAACGCGAAAAGCACAGCGAGAATCGCACTGACGACGCCGAGTGCAATCGCAATCACACCAAGTCCAAACGCCGTGTCGCCCTGAACCGACACGTTTAGCCAGTCATTCCACGCGCGGCTCAAAGCGAAATACGCAGCGTTGAGTACAACGCCTGAAAACACCGCCCCGGTTGCACCGCTCCCACTCGCGTAAGCACGTGGAAACCATTCGTAAAAGGGCAACAGGCCGAGCTTCGCACCGAAGCCAATCAATAAGGCGACGCCCGCGAGCCACGAAACGGGGCTGCTCAACGACTCAGAACCCGCTGCGAAGCGCGCAAAGCCGATTCCTCCCGTTGCCTCGCCGAGCATGACGACGGCGAACATGAGCGCCACTGCACCGACCTCCAGCAACGCGAGCATGAGCAGGACTGGCCGGCCGTCATTCTCTGCGGCTCGCTCACCCATGAGCATCAGTGCACCGCCCAGGCTCATGCTCTCCCACGCCACCAGAAGCGCGGCACCATCCTGGAGTCCGAACACGCCCAACGCCCCCAGCAGGCTGAATGCGGCGCCAGCGTGCCAACGCCCGGAGCGCCCGGCGAGCGGTGAGCCCAACCCGCAGGCGAACGCCGCCGGCACGAGACCAAAGCCCATTAACCACAATCCCGCTGGCTCAATGCCAAATTCCACTGGGTGACCGGCGAGTTCCACCGGGAGACAATAAAGCGGTGTGCCATTTGGCAAAGCTGTCACGCACGCGACAACCCCCAGCGCGCAGCCCAGCCCCAGCAACGCACGAGCGGCACCGTGGCCGGTGCGCAGCGGTGCGAGGCACGCGGCTAGTGTCCACGTGGTTGCCGCAACACCGAACAGCACATTAGCGCTCAATTTTGCCTCCCCGTACCCGCTGTTCAGTCCTGCCAACAATCAGCAGCAGCGCGTGGATCAGGGCTGCCGGATTGGGTGGACAGCCCGGCAGGTAGACGTCCACGGGCAATATGCCGTCGAGCCCAGTCCCGCATGCGTAGTTTCCGCCGGTCATGCCACCAGAGACAGCGCACGTGCCAGTTGCAATGACCCACTTCGGCGTCGGCATCGCATCCCACGTCGAAAGCAGAGGCTCGTGCATTGCTTTCGTTACTGGCCCCGTCACGAGTAACACGTCGGCGAATCGCGGGGACGGCGTGAAAAAGATTCCGAGACGGTGCAGGTTGTAGAACGGATTGTTGAGCGCCTGCAATTCCGACTCGCAACCGTTGCACGACCCTGCGTCGACATGACGAATATGGACGCTGCGCCCGAATGCCCTACGGTCGTGCTCCACCACCTCGCGCACAACGCGTTTGCTCATCGCCTCGTCCCATTCGAGGTCAGAACGCTCGCGCACACCGAGCGCCCAGTCTTCGGATGGCGAGAACGCGCCACTCGGACAAACCTCAGTGCACCGCTGGCAGACGACGCAGCGCCCCCAGTCCACTCGTGGTTCGGCGTGCGAGCCCTGCGAGCGTGCGAATACAATGGCGCGCGTCGGACAGACTTCAACGCATGCTTCGCAGTCCGGCTTACATTTCGCCGGCTCATAGCGGGGCATGCCGAGCACAGCTTCCTGGCCGTCCTCATCGCCCGTCAAGGGCCAGCCCGTGCTCGCGCTACCCTCCTTCAACCCGAACCACGTCCATAGCGACATGAGAGCAATCCTCCCCTGCGGCGCCGCGAGCGCGACTAGCGTGCGCAGCCCGAAATCGTCAGACCGAAACTCGCCTCATTGATTGCGTAGTCCATCATGTTGCTGTCGTGGACCGTCGACGGGAAAACGCGCCAGTTCGAAAACGAAGGCGACTTCACTTTTACGCGGGCGAAGCGCCCTTTGTCATCGAAATGGACCGCATACAGCACCGTGCCGCGGGACGATTCCGTCCACCCCAATCCTTCCGCGAGTTCTGGCGCGTGGCACGCTACGCTCAGGGGGCCATCGGGCACACCCTGTCCGATGGCTAGCTCAATCAGTGCGATGCTGGCTCGCAGCTCTGCGATACGCACACGCATGCGCGCACAAGCGTCGCCCTCAATCGCAATGGAAACGTCGGGTTTGAGGAGCGCGTAGGCGGCGTACGGATGGTCCCGACGCAAGTCACGGTCGATGCCCGATGCTCGCTCGACAGGGCCGGTGGCCCCCTGGTCGAAAGCCAGTTGCTGGCCGAGCGGTGCGGTCGAGATTAGCCGGTCCAGATGACTGGTGGTGCGTTCGATAAGTCCGACGTAGCGTTCCACTTCGGGTTTGAGCTTCGCGAGCCCGTCGGCGACCGCATGAATGTCCAGTTCGCGCCGCACCCCTCCGGGCCAGATGATGCCGCGCAGAAAGCGGCTCCCGCACGCTCGCCCGTTTATCTGCTTCGCAATCTCTTCGAGTAATTTGCCTTGTGCTTCGCCAACCTTGAGCGTTGTCGTGTGGCATAAGTGGCCAAGGTAGTGAAGATGGTTGTAGATTCGCTCCAGTTCGGCTGCGACGAGACGATGCCAGCACGCGCGCGCGGCGACTTCGCAACCGGCCGCGTCCTCGACGGCCTGGGCACACGCAAGAGCGTGAGCCAGGCTATCGACACCCGAAACGCGCTCGGCGAGCAGTATGCCCGTTCCGCTGTCCATGTTTTCGAACTGCTTCTCCACGCCGCGATGTTTGAGAAACAGATTGGGGTGGTAATGGAGAATCGCCTCACCCAGGTAGTAAAAGATGAACTGTGCCGACTCGACCACGTCGGCCCGTACGGGCCCGAACGGCAAGAGCTGAACGTGCTTGCCGGACACCGCAGGCAGAGCGGGCGCGGGCAAGCTGACAGCGGCGCTTATACCGTTCGTGTCTTCGGGCTCCAACGGCCCTCTCGCGCCAGGTTGCAAGAATGCGGTAACGAGCCGCTCAGCTTCCGGATGTCCAGAGAATGCGATGCCACTCATCTCCATGACCTCACGCTCGTGCCAGCCGAGCAAAGGACAGATTGCCGCAAGACTTGGCACCGCCGCGCTACCGACGTCCACCGACCAGCACTCGAACGCACGGTGGCCGGGCAACGTCGCCACATAGCGAAGCTGCCCGCGATTGGGCGCTGGGAACCATGCATAGACACCCTGCATACGGGCGCCCTGCGCGACCAGGTCTCGTGCCCGTGCTGGCAGTTCGCCAGGCTCCACCGTCGTCAATTCGCAATTTTTCATCGGGGCCCTCCGCCAAGGTCGCTTGCCACCATTGCAAAGAAGTGCCATAGCGTCTGCGGCCACCAGATTCCGAAGACGAATACGGGCACCAACGCCAGCCACATCGGAAGCGTCATCCACGCGCCGACAGTTCCCGGTGTTGTACCATCGACGTCGCTCCTCTCAGCTCCGCGAGACTCGAGGTACATCTTGCGAAAGTGATTGATAAAGCCGATGAAGATGACAATCAACAAGACCAGTAACACGATGACTGCCCATGCAAAAGACGTCGCAAACCCCGCGCGCATCAGTGTCAGTTCACTGAGGAAAAGACCAAACGGAGGCGCACCTGTAATAGCGACGGCACCAGCCAGCCACAGGGCGCCAGAAACCGGCAAGCGCTGCCAGACGTTGCGAATTCCGTCGACATCCTTCGTGCCATAGAGACGCATTGCATTGCCCGCGCCGAAGAACATGAGCGACTTGTTCAACGAATGATTGAGCATGTGATAGAGGACCGCCGCGATTGCGAGAGGTCCGCCGAAGCCGAAACCAAGTGCGAGTACACCCATATGCTCCACGCTCGAATACGCCATCAGCCGCTTGATGCCTTGCTGGCGGACAATGAAAAGCGCTGCGACAAGGAGTGAAAATGCGCCGAACGCCACGAGCACCATGCGCGGCAGCCGTGACGGACTTGCCGCGTCCGTGATCGTGAGAAAGCGCGCGATGCCCAGCATCGCCGTATTCAGCAATGCTCCTGAGAGCATCGCCGAAACAGGTGCGGGCCCTTCGCTATGTGCATCGGGTAACCACGTGTGCATCGGTGCCAGGCCAGCTTTTGTACCGTAGCCGACAAGTACTAGGAAAAAAGCCATCTTCGTAAGCGCTGGATTCATGCGCGGCGCGGCGCGCCGTAACGTGTCCCACGTCATGTCGTAAGTCGGGCCGATAACGAGGCTGCCAGCCCAGTAGAAGAGGATTGTGCCGAGAAGCGCGAGGCTGATGCCCGCCGAAACGACAATGATGTACTTCCAGGCGGCTTCAGTGGATTCCTGCCCGCGCTCGAATCCCACGAGAAACGTGCTTACCAGTGTGGTCAGCTCGATTGCAATCCAGTAGACGCCGATATTGTTCATCAGCGGACCCGAGATCATCGTCGCCGCAAAGAGCGCAAAGAGCGCGTAGAAGCTTGGCAATCGCGCAATCTCCTCCTTTAGCAGACGCATGTAACCCACCGCGTAAATCGATGCGAGAAAATAGACGGCGCAGGTGCAGACAAGGGTCCAGGCGCCGAGCGCATCGAAGAGGACGTAGCCTGCGACGAACGTGCGCGCTCCATCGACATGTATCGCAAGCCAAATCGCCGCAACCAGGCACACGAACGCTGCGACGAGGTTCGCGTACTCGGCCGCGCGGACATTTTGAGTCACCACCGCAATCGATGCAGCCATGAGTGGCACGGCGGTCACGAGAATGAGCCATGCTTCGACCATGGTCACCCCACCAGGCGTCGCAATTCGCGGCTACTCGTGCTGCCCACGTGGGCAACGAGATAGCGCACCAACACGCCGAAGCAGACCACAATCACAAGCAGGTCAAACAACAGTACGAGTTCAATGAGCAGCGGCATACCCGGCACGAGAATCTGCGAACCAAGAAAAATGCCGTTCTCGAGAATCAGTAGACCGAGCACCTGGCTGATCGCCTCCTGGCGAACGGTCAGCATGAGAAACCCGATAAGTTTCATCGAAAACATGACCGTAAGCGCGAGCACAACAACGGTCCCTTCGAGGCCGAGCGCATTTCCCAGATGATTCGAGACCACGAAGGCGAAGAGCACGAGCAATGCGCCCAGGACGAGGCTCGAACTGGGTTGCAGGCTCACATGCAATTCGCGCTCAACCTCGAGTCTCGCGATGATGCGCCAGATAAGGTAAGGAAGAATCAACCCGCGGAACAGCGCCGTCAACAAGGCGACCAGATAAAGCTCGTGATAGTTGCCGTAGTAACCCACGGCACCCGATAGCGCCGCGATGAGCCACGACTCCGCGGTAAAAGCAAGCAGATAGTCTTTCAACCAGCGCGAACCCAGCATCACGAACGCGAGCAGCAAACTGCCGATAGCAAGCAGACTGAACAACGACGCTGCAAGCGGTGTCAGATGCGCGAGCAGCATGGCTTCACCGTAGCTGATTAGCTGCGATGGCAAGCACCGCAAGCATGAAGGAAGCCGCAAGTGGCTCCTGGTAACGGAAGAAGCGCAACCGCGATTGCGCCGTCTCCACGAGAACGACAGCCAGTGCGACGATAAGCATTCGCACGAATAGCCCCGCCGCCGCTGCCAGTGCGCCGATTACGGTGCCGTGCTGCGAAAGACCCCATGGCAGAGTCAGCACGTTGCAGAAAATCGTGTAAAGAATGAACTGCTTCATCATCGACGCCCATTTGAGCAGCGCGAGCAACGGCCCGGAATACTCGAGAATGCGTGCCTCCTCAATCATGTAGACCTCGATGTGCGTGCTCGAATGGATTGGGAGACGGTCTGTCTCGACCAGCAGCAGAACGAAGAAAGCGAATACCAGAAACAGATGCGCGGGGCTCCAGTAGACCGAGGGCTGCTGCACAAGCAGATGATTGACGACGAACGGCAGCATCGCTTTGGCGAGCAATGTGATGCCTACAAGGACAAGAATGAGCGTGGGTTCGGCCAGGATTCCGAGCATCACCGAACGGCTCGAGCCGATACCACCGAAGGCACTGCCGGAATCCAGACCAGCGAGTAAACCCACAAAGGACCCGAGGGTAAGGATGAGTCCGCCTCCAAGGATGTCTCCCATATCAGAGAGTGGAAGCGGAAAGTCGGTGAGTACCGGAATCAGAATCGGCACGGTAAGCATGCACGTAAATGCGACCACCGGTGCACACCAGTAAACCCAGGACGCCGTTTCCGGCACAACAATCTCTTTGCGAAACAGTTTGCGCAGGTCGCGGTAAGGCTGGAGAATTCCGGGACCGCGCGCTCGCTGAATGCGCTCCTCCCATTGGAGAATGACACCCTGCAGTAGCGGTGATAGCGCCAGCACCGTGAGCACCTGCGCAATTTGCAGAAGGATGTCCCGTGCGCTCATGGCCGGCTTCCCGCAAGGTCGCGCGCGGCGGCCGCAAGCCTCACACGCACAGGCGCAGGCACGCCTGCCGGGCGAAAGCAGCAGACGGCCTTGAGAAAATGGTGATTCAGGCGGTGAGGATCACGCGATGATGACTCGCAGCAGCATCCCATGTTTCAGGCTTCTTTTCAGGCGTCAATATGCCCGGGATGCTCGTGAATGCGAGCCGGCTGAACATGCCTACCGGCCCCGGCGTCCGGGGTCTGGTAGGCATCATCAGCCGTGAGGAAAAACACGGCGGTTAAGGGAGAATGCCATCTCCACGCAATGTCGCCTTCGAGTATAGGCAACGTCGCGTCACATGCAAGGCTCCAGGCGCAGCCGCACCAGCTTCAGTGAGGTTTATGTCCGAATATCGAAAAATGCTTGTGCTCCGGACGATGCTCCTGCGCACCCAGCAGTCCGAATTCGATGGGTGACCGGGTGTAGAAAACGTGAACGTGTTCAGCTTCAACGGTGTCAAGCATGCGCTGGGCCTCGTCCTCAGTGCAAGCGAGAATGATCTGCACGGGCTGATCGGCTAGCTTCAGGACATGCGCTGCGTGATGGGCTCCTGCATGCCCAGTACCCTCGACACAATTGATGACGGTCGCGCCATGGATGCCCAGGTGCTTCGCTTCATGAAGCAGCCACTCACAAATCGTGCGATGGCCATGATGGCGGTTATGTTCTGTGTAGAACGTAAGCTGATAACCGTTCATGTTTTCCTCCACCGCTGCGCATCCGGCCGCTGAGCGGATGCCGCGGCCTGTAGAAAGACCCGGTGGCCGGCGAGCCACCGAAGAGCCTTCAGTTAATTCTAGTGCATCATTCAACCGCCCACATATGTTGCGCCGCAGCACCCGCACGTGACATGTCCTTCTTAGCTTGGGTGCACACCCCGAAACGCCGCAGCAGCACTTTTGATGGCGTCCTACTCAACATCAACGTCGGCACATCCCTCGAACCGCACCCATTTACGAGGCTCCAACGTTTTTAGTTCTCGAAGAAAAACTAGATCTGGCCGACTAAAGTCCATCAGCTCGCTCCATTCGTTCCAAGCGTGTCATATTCGATTCGCGCACGCGTATAAAAGAGGCAGGCGGCGCCCACGTTGAGCTTTTCAAGCAGGTCGTCAATCCGGGCATCTTCGGCAATAAGTGTGACGGCAACCGACTGTTCCGCAAGCTCGAAGAAACGAACCGCATGATATTTGCCCTTCGCATCGACGCCTTCCGCTATCTCGATGACCGTTGCGCCTTGAATGCCAGCGTGTTTGGCTTCCTCAAGTATCCAGTCCACAACCGACAGGTGCCGGACGCGATGGCTCTGATTGGCCGCATATATGGTCAGTTGACTGCCTCGCATGAATGCCTCCTGTCATCGACTAGATGATCGTGTTTGGCTCAGTGTCCGAGAAGAGACAAAGCGCCGTTACCTTGGCTCTCCGGGGTGCGCAAAAACATGGTTGCTTGCATGCGAAACCAGACTTCCTTGGCGAAAAATCTCGGTGTCAGAACGCCAGGGCAACGGCTACGACGTCCCAACCCATGACACTGGAACGTGTCTGCATTAAGACGGCACCGTTAAACGCCCAGCGCCGCCAGACTCCTCTATGTCTTCGCTGAATATGCCGCGGTACAAATCTTGACCGAAGCTCGTCTGCAGCGGCTCTCCATGAGTCAGGCGGAAGGTGCGCTCGCCACCTTCCCGGCGTTCGGCCCGTAGAAAGAGTATTGGAAACGCACAATCATTCGAGAGACCTTTCGCCAACGTGAACAGATGCGTGACAAGGCATACCTTTACGTGCGCCTCAAGCAGAGCGTCGATAATCACTCTGCCGACCTCCGAGCCCTCACGTTCGTTGGTCGACGCAAACGACTCATTTGAAAGAAGGAACGCGTGTGGCCGGATATGGTCGATAATTTCGCTCATGCGACTCAGCTCCTCGTCAAACTTTCCGCCTTTCATCGTGACGTCTTCCTCTCGCTTGTAGTGCGTGATGATTCCAGTCGCGACGTTCGCTTCAAACGCCGAGGCGCCGACGACGCCACCCGCCTGAAGCAGCACCTGCGCGATTCCAATACTACGCAGAAAAGTAGACTTCCCGCCCTGGTTCGCACCTGTCACGACGATAGCCTCCTTCCCGTTCGCGTCTGCGTCGTTTCCGACCGGTGCGCGATCCATACGTAGCGCGAGGCTAACGTCGTACAACTCCGAGAATTTTTGCCTTCGCTGCTCAATCGGAAAAGGCAAAGGAAAACAAACGGGCAAACCCCGTTTTACCAGACTATTTCGTAGATTTATGAAACCCAGATAGAGGCCAAGCTCCGCGCGCAGCATCGCGAAGAAGCTTTTTATGTGGTCAGCCGACTGAGCAAGCGCGTTCGCAACATGGTTGATACCACGTGCCTCAAGTTCGGAGACTGCACGGGCACCGTTCTCATCTCGCTCGGCAATGCGGAACGTGCGCGAGTGTGGCCGCCTTGCAAGTAGACGGTGAATCAGATTTGGGTCTGGCTCGTGCGGCTTGCGCAGAACGTAGTGGGTGCCTTTATTGCCGCGACCTGGCTGCGCACTAATCAGCACGCCACCGTTTAACCTGAGATCCTTCAGGCAATGCTTCACCGTCGCAAAATACTCGTCCGGCAACTCGTCGCGCACCATCGCGAAGAACCGTCTGAATCCGGGTGACTCGAATGACGACGCGTCGTCATCCGCGAGCTGGCGCAATTTCTCCAGCGTGACGAGATACGCCTGCACGAGGTCTCGGGCCGAATGCAAGACACTGGTCGCCGAAGCCGTGAGTCCCCAGTAGAAGCTCTTGCGCTCGGTCTCTTGTGCGTCCACTGCAATCTCATACAGGCGCCGTATCGTCGCCTCGTGGCCGAGGCAATCCTTGAGGACGGCCTGTCGATAAAGAATGTCGTCGAGCTCATTCAGACTGAATGGCACTACCTTCTTTGCCACGCCCTCGAGGAAATCGTCGCCCGCGCCCATCGAACCATAAATGATTGTTAGTTCGAGGTCCTGCGTCAGCGTCCGCTCGTTCCATTGTTCATTGCGATGCCAGTCGAAATCGCGTTCCGCATAGAGCAACCAGGCTTTCATGATGCAAGGCGCTCCTTCAGACGTTCATAGGTTAGCCCGTACTGCTCGGCCACAGAGATGGCGTATGCGCGTCCATCGGCGGGCTTTCGGCGGATACGGAACGTTCGCTCCGCCGGCTTCGAGGGGCAAATTTCACTGACCATGCTCACAGTCTGCGCGCCGAGCCGGGCCAGCTCTTCGATAAAGGTTACGCAAACACAGAGTGCGTCACGCTCCATAATCTGGCTGATGATTTCACGGCACAGAAACTGCGCATCGGCAAGCGTCGTGGAGCTAAAAATCTCATTCATCACGATGACGCTGCGTGGTGTGGCTCTAGCCAGGATGTTGTGCATCCGGGTGAGATCGTCCTGCAGCTTGCCGCGCATGTCCTTCGTATTTTCTTCTCGCTCAAAATGTGCAAAAAGCTGGTCGCAGAGATACAGGCTTGCCTGGCTGCCAGGCACCGGACAGCCGAGGCGGGCGAGATAGTGAAGTTGTCCGAACGTTCTCGCGAAGGTAGTCTTGCCGCCGTTGTTGGGGCCAGAGAGAACGATGATGCGTTCAGCTCGTTCTAGCCGGAAGTCGTTGCGCACGACAGGAAGTGTGTCTGCACACAGCTTATGTGCAAGCGCGAGATCGAACGTATCGTCACAACGCTCGGCCTTGCTGGAAGATGAAACCAGGGGGAAGCAGAATGGAAGGCCCTGCTCCCGGCAGATCTGAATGTAGGCGTCGTACGCGGTGTAAAACTGGACCTCACGGTCGAATGAAGCTACGGTGGTGTCAAGAAAGGCAGCGTGATTCATCTGGAAGCTGGCGAGCATCGCAAACGGTTGAGGCTGGAGTTCTGCAACGTAGTCCAGTATCTGGGCCTCGACGTGATTCATTTCCGGCCATTCTTTGACCTCAACGCTGTGGTCTTTTACATCGCCCTGCTTGAATCGCTCGAATATGCCGAGGACATATGAGCTGTAGTCGCTCTCACCGCCGTAGTTCAACACGGTCACCGCACTACCGTGAATGTGGATCGCGTATCTAACGGCTTCCAGCGCGGTATGCAAGTCCGCCACGTCTCGCCTGATTTCAGTGAATAGCTCACTGCCAAGATACTCTGCAAGCCATGCGCTGAACTCGCATAAGCCTGTCGACCTGGGATGAGCATCACGTAGCGTTACGTCCAACGTCTCAAGCGCATCGCAATACCGGGAAGCCGCCTCGAGGAACCACCACTGCTTTTGTCTCGGATAGTAAAGCTTTTCTGCTTGTGCCAGAGCTGTGCGCATCCTGCGCATTGACTGCGCGAAGGCTTGGATACACCGGGAAACCTCGTAGCTCCCTATGTCGCGCATAACGTCGTGCCGGTACCGTATAGCACCCTCACGATTGAGCGCTGCGCGAAAGAATGGCGTCAGGTTGTACTCGTCGTACCCTTGTGTAACCTCTCGCTCAATCTGGTCAAGATTCAGGTCGCTAAAAAACTCAGGTTCGTGCACCTCGCCAGGAGGCGGCCCGTCTTCGTGCGTCTCGAACAGGATGCTGTGAAATCCCATTTTCAACCTCTCGTCGCTGCGCCTTTAACAGAGCGCAACGAAGCCCGAGCCCAAACGAAGGTTGGGCCGTGACGATGTGAACCGGGAGTCGCCGTCTTGACGGCACAGACACAAGTGGGGCCAGCGAAGAAACCGCATGCACCAACAGTGCCTGTTCCCAGGCCTGTAGGCATCATTAGCCCATCGGGGCGGTTTCAGGAGAATGCCATCTCCTGTGGGAACTCTACGCTCCTGACAGCAACGCTACAAGCCCCCGGAAGGCCCAAGTAGGCCCAAGCAGGCCCCTAAGGCGACCTGCCCGACTTGTCGGGCGGTTACGCCGATTGCGTGTCACAAGCCGAGTTTTCGTTCACTCATCCACTTCACGATCGCTGGATCGCGATGCGAGAAGAAGCTGCTTTTACCTGTTTCCAGCATTGCGACGGCCTGCATGTCTGCCTCGGAAAGTTCGAAGTCGAAGACAGCCAGGTTTTCCACCATGCGCTCCTTACGCACGGACTTCGCGAGAGCGACAATGCCGCGTTGAACCAGCCATCGCAGCACGATCTGCCCTACGGTTTTGCCATAGCGCTGAGCAATGGCCACCAGATGCTCATTCTGAAACAGGTTGTTCCGTCCTTCGGCAAATGGCGCCCAAGCCTCCGGCTGCACGCCAAGCTCACGCATGAATTCGACGCTTTCAGCCTGCTGGTGGAAAGGATTGACTTCGATCTGATTGACGGCTGGCGTCACTTCGTTGAACGCCGTGATGTCCATGAGGCGATCCGTGTGAAAGTTGCTCACTCCGATCGCACGCAGCTTGCCAGCGCGATGCGCCTCCTCCATCGCTCGCCATGCCCCATGGACGTCCGAGAACGGCTGATGAATCAGGAACAGGTCGAGGTAATCCAGATCGAGTCGCTTCAGCGATTTGTCAATGGCCACGCGAGCGCGTTCATAACCAGCATCCTCGACCCACAGCTTGCTGGTGACGAAAAGCTGGTCACGCGGTACTCCGCAACGTTTGAGGCCTCGTCCGACGGCCTCCTCGTTCTTGTATGACGCAGCCGTGTCGATCAGGCGATAGCCCGCCTGCACCGCGTCCACGACGCAGCGTTCGCATTCTGCCGCGTCGACGATCTGGAATACGCCATACCCGACGATCGGCATCTTGATTCCATTGTTCAGGGTCACGTCATGCATGGTCAATCCTTGGTGATGAGAATGGATGGCGGCATGAGGTCTACTGACACACCGCATAGATGACAAGGGCAATCGCCCGAAGTCCGTAACTCTATGCGCCTCAGTTTCAAGTGAATAGCCGATTTCGTCTTACAGCAGTATCAATTTTTAGTTGATACTGGATGGTCGGCGCAACGATTGCGTCCGCGCTTCAACAGAAGAGTTCACCATGCCCATCAATGACTTCAAGGCCATCGCGACGTTTGCCAAAGCCGTGGAACTCGGCAGCATGCGGCAGGCCGCGCTGGCCCAGGGCGTCACGCCCCAGGCCGCCAGTCAGGCCATTGCGCAGTTGGAGCAGCATCTTGGAGTCCGCCTGTTGCATCGGACGACGCGCAGTCTCGCCCTTACCGAGGAAGGCCAACGGTTCCTCGAGCACACGCAGCCCGCCCTGGCAGCGCTGGACAGGGCCCTGGCCTCGGCGCGAGAGTCCAAGGATGAGATTGCGGGGCCACTGCGGATCGTTGGGCCAAAATCGTCGTTCGCTGCCATCCTCATGCCGCTGCTCGACGAATTCTGCAGGGAGCACCCGGGTATCCAGCCGGATGTCCAGCTCGATGACGGTATCGGCAACTGGGTGCTGGATCGCGTCGATGTCGGCTTCCGGATCGGGGCGTCGCCCGGCGAGGGCGTCATCGGTCGACAACTCTTCCCGATCCAGATGATCGTGTGCGCCGCGCCCAGCTACCTGAAAGCGTACGGAACGCCATCGACACTCGATGAGCTGGCCGCGCATCGCTGCAGCGTGTTCCGGCATTCGGCCACCGGCAAGGTGGCGCCCTGGTACTTGACCGTGGACGGCAAGCTCGAACATCGGCATCTGTCCCCCGCGTTCGCGACGAACGACGCGGAACTGGAGCTGCAAGCCGTGCTCGCGGGGCAAGTCATGGGTCAGCTCGCGAGCTACTCGGCGGCGCCCCACATCCGGGCGGGACAGCTGGAGCCCGTGCTTCTGAAGCACATGAGCGCGCACATCGGCTTGCACGTGTACTACGGAAGCCGAGCGGCTCAGCCCAAGCGAGTACGCGCGTTCCTGGACCTGGCGCTCTCTCGTCTCCACAACTGCAGCGACTACGTGCTTGCTGACAAAGAGCTAGTTCAGTTTGGGTCGCGCTCGAAGCGGTCCAGCCGCGTTCGCTAGTGCCCCGGGTTTAGCGAGAACAAATCCTGCACTCTCATACGGGTACGTTCCTGAGCGAGGGCGATGCACGTGCTGCCCGATCAATCGTCTATGCGTCGGCCTTCGACGGGATAGTTCGGATCCGTATAACCAGGCGTCGATGCGTGGCCCGGAGGAACCAGACTGTCGACAAATTTTTCGTCTTCCGGTCCCAAGTGCAGCGACAGCGCGTCCATGTAACTGTCCCAATGCGCTTGCGTGCGTGGCCCCGCGATGGCGGAACTCACAAGCTTGTTCCGGAGTACCCATGCGATCGCGAATGCAATCGAGGTGGTGCCGCGCTCGGCGGCATACGCCGCGACTTTCTGTGCGATGGCGAGGGATTCCGGACGCCACTCAGTCTGCTGGATACGTTTGTCGCCGCGCGCAACACGGGAGTCGGCAGGCGGTGCGCTGTCGAGTGCATATTTGCCGGTCAATACACCGCGCGCGAGCGGGCTGTAGGGCACGACGCCAATGCCGTAGTGCCCAGCCGCAGGCATCAGTTCGACCTCGGCCGTGCGGTCGACCATGTTGTACACCGGTTCGGTTGCAACCGGACGATCCATGCCAAGTTGATCGGTCAGGCGCACGATCTCGGCAATACGCCAGGCGCGGAAGTTGGAAAGACCGAAGTAACGCACCTTGCCCTGGCGAATGAGGTCGCCGATGGCACGAAGCCCTTCTTCGAGCGGCGCGCCAACAAGGGAGCGGTGAAAGTAGAGAACGTCGATATAGTCGGTCCCCAGACGCTTCAGGCTGGCGTCGACCGTCTGGCAAATCCATTTGCGTGACTGCCCCTGTTCGTTTGGACCGGCAGTTGCCGATGCGGGGTAGCCAAACTTTGTTGCGACGATCCAGTCGTCGCGTCGGTCCGCGATGGCGCGACCAACGATTTCTTCAGACCGGCCTGCGTGATAGACATCGGCGGTGTCGAGAAAATTAACGCCCTGGTCGAAAGCCTTGTCGATAATCCGGCGCGAGGTCGCTTCGTCCGTTTCGCCCCCAAACATCATTGCACCCAGGCAGAGGGACGAAACCTTGAGGGCGCTGCGCCCCAGATATCGGTAATCCATTCTCATCATCTCCATGCAGGCCATGCCCGCGGTTAACCAGCACATTCACGCCAGAAAAGGCGCGTCAGCCGGCGCTTCAATCGCCGTCCGCATGGAAGATGATAAGTCGATCGTATCTAGTGATAAAGCCAGTAAAACGGCAAACCCACATGAGCTGAATTCATGAATTGAATTTCAGCTCCTCGGCTTTTCTTCACGGTAGCGGATCGCATCGATGATCACGGTCATCGCTCGCGAGAACTCACGTCGGGTCGCATAGCAGGCGTGCAGCCCTGGAAAGGTGGGGCACCAGTCATCCAGAACCGTAACAAGGCGACCTGCTGCGACATGAGACTGGGCGAGGTCTGCCGGGACGTAAGCGAGGCCGTATCCCGACAACGCTGCAGCCAGCATCGGGTAGGTCCCGTTGAAAGCGAGTTGTCCGTCAACGCGCACCTGCACTTCGCGACGGCCTTTTTTTAACTCCCATGCGTAAAAGCCGCCCAACGTCGGCAAACGCAGATTGATGCAGTTGTGCGCGGTCAGATCCTGAGGCTTTTTTGGAATCGCACGCGTTTTCAGGTACTGCGGCGCACCGACGATTGCCATGCGCATTTCGGGCGCGAGGCGGACCGCGATCATGTCCTTCGCTACCTGATCGCCGTGGCGAACACCGATGTCGTACCGATCGGCCACGATGTCTGAGAGACCATAGTCAGTGATGATCTCCACCTTGAGATCGGGCCAGGCATGCAACACCGGCGATAACCTGGGCCACAGGACCGTCTCGGTCGCGTAATCGGTCGCAGTGATGCGGATCGTGCCGGCAGGTTTGTCCCGAAACTCCGTCACGGCCGCCAGTTCGGAATCGATCTCCTCAAAACGGGGTGTGATGACCCGAATGAGGCGTTCGCCCGCCTCCGTTGGCGCGACACTGCGCGTGGTTCGGGTCAGCAGTCGCATGCCGAGCCGGGTTTCGAGTGCGCGAATGGTGTGGCTCAAGGCCGATTGCGATACGCCAAGTTGAGCGGCCGCGCGCGTGAAGCTGCGCTCGCGCGCGACGGCAATCAGTGCAAGCAGGTCGTTGTAGCTTTCGCGGCGCATTGATGAACTCGTTTCATAGGTGTTTGCCGATTTTAGCGCCTAGTCGATGATGAGGGGGTACGTTAGATTTCAGACGCGGCGCATCGCCTGACCATCCCGTCGCCATGCTGCGATCAGATGTCAAAGCAGCGTGCGCTTATGTCGTCGATCGACACAAGGCGACTGCCGATGAGGATATTCGCTGCGGCGATGATGTCGCCTGCGCTCGGTCCCGCAGCCTGCTCGCAGTTCGAAAGGAAAACTGGTATGGAAAGTCTGAATCACGCGTCCTCCGTCAACCTGCTCGCCGGAATGAACACCGTTTCACCCGCCCTTGAGCGCTATACGAACGAAGTGGTGCTGGGCAACCTGTGGAAACGTCCGCAGCTCTGCGCACGGGATCGCTGCATCGTCACGCTGTCAGTATTGATTGCGCGCAATCAGAGCACGGAGTTGCCGTTCTATCTCGAACTCGCACTCGACAGCGGCCTCAAGCCCAGCGAGATTTCGGAAATCGTCACACATCTCGCGTTCTACTCCGGGTGGGCCAATGCGACCGCGGCCGTGAAAGAAACGAACGCCGTTTTCGAGAGACGTGGGATTACGGTGACGCAACTCCCGCCTGCGGCGGTTGAACTTCTGCCTGTCAACGAGGTGGCGGAAGCCCAGCGCGAAAGCGCAGTACAGCAAAATTTCGGCGCCGTCTCGCCCGGGGTCGTTCAATTCACCCGGGACGCATTATTCAACGACCTGTGGCTGCGACCAGGTCTTGCGCCCCGCGACCGTAGTCTCGTCACGGTCAGCGCATTGGTCGCCACTGGACAGGTCGCGCAACTGACCTACCACCTGAACCGTGCAATGGATAACGGACTGACCGGAGCACAAGCCGGGGAAGTGATGACGCAACTGGCGTTTTATGCGGGCTGGCCAAATGTGTTTACGGCACTTCCAGTCGTCAAGGATGTGCTTGAAAAGCGGCCCGGTTAATCCACTTCCCCGCGCCATGCCGCAGAGGGTCGATTGATATCGTGAAGAGGGAACAAGATGACATCGTGGTCTGAGGATGAACTCCGTGCGATTGCCATTAGCGACGATCTGCACATTTCGCCGCTACGTGACGATGGTGTCACTTATGGAACGCCAACATGGATCTGGTCGGTTGCGGTCGACGGTGACCTTTACGTGCGCGCGTACAACGGACAGGCGTCCCGCTGGTATCAGGCGGCGTTGCGGCAACGGCGCGGAAGGATCAGCGCCGCCGGAACGACGAGGGACGTGAGCTTTGAGCCCGTCGTGGGTCCGGTCAACGATCGCATAGACGGCGCTTACAGTGCCAAGTACCGCTCCAGCCCTTATCTCGAGTCAATGAAGCGCGGACAGGCGCGCTCCGCGACAGTCAAAGTCTCTCCCAATGCGTGAGTCCCGGAGGCGTTTCTCTATGGATTCAGCGCGAGATAAATCAGATGTTTGAAAAACTGGATGGTGCGACGCGGCTGTTCCCCATCATCGGCGACCCGATCACATTCGTAAAATCGCCGCAGCGTTTGACCGATGGCTTCGAAGCACGTGGCCAAAACGCCTTGTGCCTCCCTATGCAGGTAGCCAAAGACGACCTGGCCGCGGTCATGCACGCCCTGACACTCACTGGAAACGTTGACGGGCTGCTTGTCACCATGCCGCATAAATTCCCGGCATTCAGTTACTGCACGACCCACTCGGATACTGCAAGATTGCTCGGTGGCGTGAGTGTCATGCGTCGCAACGCGGACGGTAGATGGCATGGCGATATGCTCGACGGCCTCGCGTTTGTGAAAGCGCAGATCGATCACGGTGCATGCGTGCAAGACGGTCGCGCATTGCTGATCGGCGCCGGGGCAGCTGGCAGCGCAATCGCGATCGCTTTGCTCGAAGCCGGTGTACGCGAACTCATCATCCACGACGCAGACGTAACACGTTCGACCCGCCTCGGTGAACTCATTGCCGATCTCGGCCGGGGGCGTGTGCGCGTTGGGCCAGCTGATCCGAAGGGATGCACTTTGGTGTTCAACGCGACGCCCATGGGTCTCGCCGATGACGACCCGCTTCCAGTCTCGGGCGACCTGCTCGATTCGTCGATGTTCGTTGGCGATGTGATTGCCGGGCATGGTGTGACGCCGCTTCTGAGCGCGGCCCAGTCAGTGGGCTGCAAGACCGCGAACGGCGTCCAGATGGTCGAAGCCGTGCAAGAAATGATGCTTGATTTTTTCCTTAACCAGAAAGCCTGCCCCAGCGTTTGACCGCTTGCCGACTCTGGACTGCGATGCGGGCAGTAATCGACTCATCCTTGCACGGGAACGGTAAAAATGGGCCGAACGCATCGGCGCGTCCGAAGTGTGCAGAAGGCCTGGGCACGTGCTCTGCCCAGGCCGCCCGCACCTTAGTGCATATCCCCGACGCTCACGCGTTCGGACAACGCATTCGTGTCACGTGACGACGACGCGGCCCGGATCTCGTAGCTTCCGCCATGCACCTGCCACGAGTGTGTCGTGACATTCCATGTCGCGAGGCGCCGCGCCGGGATGACGACATTCACCTGTTGCGACTGCCCAGCCCGCAAAGCGACCTTCGCCCAGCCCACGAGGCGCTGCGGCGGCTCGCCCAACCCCGGCGGCAGTGTCGCATACACCTGGGCAACTTCGGCCCCGGCACGCGAGCCCGTGTTGGCAACGGTGAAAGTGGCGATCACGTTGCCGCCATGATCGGTACGCGTCCTGAGCCCCGAGTACGAGTACGTCGTATAGGAGAGGCCGTAGCCGAAGGGGAACAAGGGATCGATGTTTTTCGCATCGTACCAGCGGTATCCCATCAGGAGTCCTTCGCTATAGACGACGTTGAGATTGTTGGGGTCGATCGTCGGCTGCGGCAGATCGGCTTCCTGTCGCGGGAACGTGATCGGCAGCTTGGCGGACGGATTCACGTCGCCGAACAGAATGTCCGCGATCGCCTGCCCGCCTTGCACACCCGGATACCACGCTTCCACTACGCCGTGAACGCTGGCGAGCCACGGCATCGTGACGGGACTCCCGTTCTCCAGCACGACGATGATCCGCTTGGCCTTCGCGGCCACCGCGTTGATCAGCGCATTCTGGTCATAAAGCTGATTGCTCGGGTCCGCCTTGTTGTCCGGCAAGGACAAGTTCGCCAGGTCCGTGCCCTCGCTTTCCCACTGCGTGGCGAACACAATCGCCACATCGGCGCTGGCGGCTGCGCTCGCTGCTGCCGCGGCGTTCGTGCCGTCGAAGAACGTCACCGTGGCCTGGGGCGCCTTGGCCTTGATGGCGGTGTACGGCGAGGACTTGTACCAGGTCGCACACGTCGAAAGCAGCGGATTGCCGGACTGGCATCCCGACACCGCATTGCCGTCCGCCGCGGGCACGCCTCCCGACCCGCCTCCGGATAGCACGCCGACATCGGCATGCCCTCCAATTACGACGATCGAATGCAGACCGCCAGCAGCGAGCGGAAGAACCGGCTGATTGCTGCCAGATGCCGAGCCATTCTTCAGCAGAACTATTGACTCGTGCGCTACGGCCAGGGCATCGCGATTGCCTGCCGTCTGGTCGACCGAGCCGCCGGGGGTTGGCGGATTGTCCAGGATGCCAAGCGCGATCATGGTGCGAAGCTTGCGAAAGACCATGTCGTTCAGACGCGAAACCGGGACGCTACCGGCCTGGACCGCGGCCTTGAGCGCGCTGCTGAAATAAGACTGGATGCCAAAGCCCGCCCCTGCCGCGCCGAGATCGCCTGGCTGCTCTTCATCGAGACCTGCCATCGCGGACGCAACGGTGCTATGGTTGGCCGTCCAGTCCGACTGAACTTTGCCCTTGAATCCCCACTCGTTCTTCAGGATGGTCGTGAGGAGTTCCGGATTCTGGCAGGCGTACACGCCGTTGACCAGGTTGTACGAGCACATTACGTTGCCAGGATGCCCCTCGCGCACGGCAATCTCGAATGCGAGCAACTCCGTTTCCCGCATCGTCCTTTCATCGACCACGGAATTGCTCGTCATCCGGTTCGTTTCCTGGTCGTTCATCGCGTAGTGCTTGACCGTTGCGATCACGTTCTGCGACTGCGTTCCCATGGTGCGCGCGGCGCTCATCGTGCCGGTCAGGACGGGATCTTCGCCCATGTACTCGAACGTGCGGCCATCGCGCGGTTCACGTGCAAGATTGACACCGCCACCCAGTCCTTCCGCATAGCCGAGCACACGAAGCTCACGTGCGATACGCGTCCCGTAGGCACCCGCAAGCGCCACGTTCCAGCTCGAGGCAAGCCCAATCGGTGCGGGAAGGGCCGTGGTATGCGCGTTCTGCACATTCACGCCACCGGCCGAGTCCGCGGTGGCCAACGGGGGGATGCCCAGACGGCTGACGCCGGGGATGTAACCGGCGCCCTGCACCCACGAAGGAAACGGGCCACCCAGACCGACGGTGGGAATACCCGTTCCATGCACTAACTGGATCTTTTCGTCGAGCGTCAACTGCGATACCAGCACTGCCGCGCGCCGGTCGGCGATATCGCCCTTCTCCTTCCAGTCAGCGGACGGCTGTGCCGCAGCGGAAGCCTGGGAAAAGAACTGCGACACAATCGAAAATGGGCTCGAGCCCCATGTGTTGCTGGTGGCAGCTTGATCCGCGTACGCCACGGAGCCGGCACACAATGCGCCGGCGACCGCAACCGCTATTTGTTTCGCAATCCTCACAGTGTCTCTCCTGTTTTGCCGATTGCATGAGCGATGACCCGCAGGATTGCGGGGCCGTAATCGGACTACATTTTTCTTCTTCTTTTGTGTTGAATTACCCTACGTAGCGAGGTGACGATATCACCCAGAGAAACGTTTGCGCTTATCGTGCCGTCGCGGAACTTAACCTTACGTCGCAACATCAGGGTTTGCCTTAACCCTGCGTCATCTGCCATTTCGCCGTTACCTTGCGAGCAGATTACGGTTTCGTCGCGCAAGCTCAGATCACATGCACATCGAATCATGCCGATTCGATATTCGCGCGCATCGGGCCATTTGAGGTTTGAAACAAGGATGCTAAAGTCACCTGCTACAAGCGGTTAGCCGAGGCGACGTTTCCCCGTTCCATGGTGTCTCCCATGACGACCGATCAAAAGACCGTTTCAAACGTCCTTGCCCAACTTTCGCTCAAATCCGCAGTTGAACACGGCATGTCGCCGCACGATTTCACGCGCCTCACCGGAATAACGGAGGCCGAACTCGCCCATCCGGACGGGCGCATACCCGCGCACAAGCACATTGCGATGCTCAATCTGCTGGAGCCTGGCTACCAGGCTTCGGAGCGGCTCGAAATTTTCTCCAGCTATTCCTTTCGCGCGCCCATTAGCACGTTATTGGCCATCGTCACGAATAGCCCGACGCTCACGAAGGCCTTTGACCAGTTCCTTCGCTATCGGGTCCTGATCGGAAATGTCGATACCGTGAAGGTCAAGCGCGCTGGCCAGACATTCGAATTCGAATACGTTCTGGACGGGGCGGGTAGAAGTTCGTCGAGCGCCTTCTATAATTTTCTGCTGCTCATCCGCCTAGCCGAACAGTACAACGACGATGAGCCGTATCCCACTCAAATCGAGCTGACTGGAGATGCATTTGCGCCCGTCTCACAGCTATCGCACCTTTGCGGCGCGACGGTGAAATTCAGGCAAAACCGCAACCGCATGCTGATGAAAACCGGGTGGGCGGACATGCCGTATCGAAAGTACAACGAGATCACCGAAAATATTCTCTGCGGGCAGGCCGATGCCGATATCAGACGCTTTCTTCTCGGCCATTCCTTTTCTTCGAGGATCGAAGAATTCGTGACGAAGATGATTCGCGAGGCGCATGCTGGCCTGCCATTTTCGAACCCCATGGAGGAGGTCTGCGGCCGGCTTGGCATTTCACGTTCGACCCTGCACCGGCGCTTGCAGGGTGAAGGGACGAACTTCCAGGCGATCCTGTCCCATGCGCGGCTCGAGGAAGCAAGGCGCTTGCTGCCGCTGGCCGATTATTCGGTTGCCGCGGTGAGCGATCTGCTCGGCTTTTCTTCTCCTTCCGCGTTCTCGCGTTTCTTTCTCGAGAACAGCGGCACGTCCCCTTCGCGCTACAAGCTCGAAAACTGCAGGTTCTAGTTGAGGTCTTTGGACACACTGTGCTTGCGCGGTCCGCGCTCGAATTGATAGCCGGAGGGCGGGTAGACGCGCGTGATCGATGCGCCGTCACCGATCGTACTCTCCGGGACAATCACAATAAAATGCCACGCGTTTATCGGGAGCCCACGAGGCAATGAGTACTTTCCCCTTCGTTCCCCTTTCCGGAGAAAAAGCCAGCTACGACGCGTTCATTGGCGAGGCGCCGGCGTTTCGTCAACTGGTCAGGATGATCGATCGCGTCGCGCCCACCGATCACGCCTTGCTCATCATCGGGCCAACCGGGTCGGGCAAGGAACTGGTCGCGCGCCGCGTGCACACGCGCAGCTCGCGCCACGATCAACCCTTCGTCGACGTCAACTGCGGTGCGATTCCCGAGCATCTCGTCGAAGCCGAACTGTTCGGGCACGTCAAAGGCGCGTTCACCGGCGCCGGCGAGACTCGCTCAGGGCTCTTGCAGCAGGTCGGCAAAGGCACGCTGCTGCTCGACGAGATCGGCGAGTTACCGCTCGCGCTGCAGCCCAAGCTCCTGCGCGCACTCGAAACGCGGACGTTCCGCCCGGTCGGCGGCTCCTCGAGCCTGCGTTTCGAGGGGCGCGTGGTCGCCTCGACTCACCGGGATCTGCGCGAGCTGGCGCACCAGGGGCTATTTCGCGAGGACCTGTTTTACCGCCTCGCGGTGTTCGTGCTGGCCGTACCCGGACTCGACCAGCGCGTCGAGGACATTCCTGCGCTCGTCGCCCATTTCGTCTCGCAACAAGAGCGCCGCATCGAGTTTTCGCCGGCCGCGCTACGGCGGCTCGGCCGGCATGCCTGGCCGGGCCATATCCGGCAATTGCGCAACCTGATCAGCCAGTTGAGCGTGCTCGCCGAAAAGCCGCTGATCGATGAAGACACGCTAGAGCCGTTTCTCCTCAGCGAAACGGCCGGATCGGTGTCGCGCGCAGCGCTCGCTGACATGCTGCTGCAACTCGAGGGGCGCGACAAACTCGCCGCCGCCGAAGACCTCCTCATCGATCGCGCGCTGGAACGCACTGCAGGGAACAAGAGCGCCGCCGCCAGCTTGCTCGGTGTCGGGCGCAAGACGCTCGAACGCCGCCTGAAGTCGCGCGAGGAACACCATCGCGAAGCGCACAAGAATCTCGAACAGGCGAGCGCGCTGATCGAAGCATCGCGCTTCGCCGACGCCATTCCTCATTTGCGGCGTTGCCTCGACGTGCTGCAGACAAGCCGTGATGAGGCCACTGCGCGACGCGCCCAGTTCGACGCCTACCGGCTGCTGGGCATGAGCCTGCGCAGCGTGCACGGCTGGCTGTACGCAGAAGCGACGGCTTGCTACGCGGCGGCGCTGGAGATCGGCGAAGGGATCTGCGAGCCTGGCGAGATCGCGGCGATCCAGTTCGGCGTCTGGACCACCCAGTTGACGACGCTCCAGCTCAAGCAGGCGCGCGCGAGCGCGCAGGAGATGCTGCAGCGCGCCCAGAACAGCGGGGACCGTGTGTCGCGCGACGAAGCGCATGTCGCGATGACCAACACCCTCTACTGGCTAGGCGACAGCGAAGAAGCACTCGCCTGCCTCGCCCGAGGCAATCTGCTCGGCGTGACGCGAGACGATGTGCGAACGGGCTCGCAGGGAATCGATCTGGCGAGCCTCGCGTTGACCTTCGAGGGGCTGGCCGCCTACCAGATCGGCGAGTTCGGGCAGGCCCGACGCGCGATGGAAATGCTGATCCTGCGCGCAGGCGAGCCGGGTACGCACGCTTTGGCGCACGTCCTCAATCTGCAGGGCGCCGCGTGGCTGGCGTGTCTTTTCGGCGATCCGTCGCGACGCGGGCCACTCGCGAGCGAGCTCGAATCGGTATCGATCGCCAACGGCTTCGCTTTCTATCGCGGCATGGGCCAGATATTCCGCGGCGCCCATCTCAGCGCGCAAGGCCTGAACGAGGAAGCCGAAGCCGTCATGCTCGACGGTTACGACAACCACATGGTCTGCAACGGCGGCGCGCTGTTCCATTCCTTCAAGATGTGGCAGCACGGCGAACTGCTGCTGCGATCCGGCCGCGCGGAGCAATGCGAAGCGATGCTGGCCGCCGCGGTCGACGAAACCCTCGCGCGCCAGGAGCGCGCCCATCTTGGCGAACTGCTGGTCACGCGCGCGCGGGCGCAGTGGGCGCTCGGCGATCTGACGTCTGCCGAGCAGGGATTGCGCACCGCCCTTTCAACGGCGCTCGCGTTCGGTTCGGTGCCCGCGCGCGTGGATGCCGCGCGCTACCTCGCGGACCTCTTGCGCTCCACCGGTCGCCACGCCGAAGCAATCGATACGCTCGCTCGCGGATTGCGCGAGCAGACGGCCGATTCCACCAGCCGCATTGCGGGCGCTATCGCGTTGCTGGCCGAACTGCGCCAAGAAGCTTCTAGCGGACCGAGCGGCCAGGGACCCGCCGCAGGCCGCTGAGTCACGCAGATAAGTCACGCCGATCAGCCACGCCGGGAATTGGACGAAATCGTCCACTTCCGGCCATCTCTCCGGACGAAATCGTCCTGCACCGCCCTCTCACGCGCTGCCGGAGCCCGTCCTCACGGGGCCGCGCGACGCTGGCACGGTCGTTGCTCACTTTCCCGTATTCCGGACCGGAAAGAAGGGCAACACGCGCGGACCGAAATCGCGACGGGGTCGCGAAGCAAATCGCAAAAGGCTAAACGCAATTCGCGCGCGCACGGCAGAGATATTCGACGGCAAGGCAAAATAATGATAATTGCAATTGAACAAGAAACATTCGGGCGTCCACAGTCCACCAATCAAAATGCGAAGCGCGTGACGACACGCCAGGACGCTAAAAACGGGGCTCAGGGACACAATCCTTATACGGCGAAAAACCTCGATGGCGCCATTACGCACCTCGAAATCGCCGTCGCCGTCGATGACAACATCGCCGTGTTCGGCCGCCGCTATTGGCTCGACCGGGTTCAGCGAGTTGCGTCCACGCCCGAGATCATGCCCGCCCAGGCCCGACGACTTCGGCATTTGCTGGATCGGCTCAAGGACGACCGCCAGCACGTAGGCGTTTGAGCGCGCGACACGGAATCACGAAGGCGTCAGTGCGCGGGCCCAAAGGAAGCCTGCGCACCTTCCGATAGTGTCAATCCGGTGGCGACGTAACCTTCGAGACGTTCGGCCCTGGCGTCGTCGAGCAAGAGAAATCGTCAGCCGGGACTTCCAGCCGACAACGAACTCAGGTAGTTACTCCTCTTCTGCCTGGCGGCATACCTGGTCTCATGTCGCTGCGCCTGGCATCGGCTGCGCGACTCGCCACGCGAGATTGCCGCGTGCCGCCGCCTCGCAATATGAATGAAAGTAATCGGTCAGGTAGATGCGCGGCCGCGCGAGCAGGCCTTGCAGAATCTTGAGCTCGTGCATGGCGTACGCACGGTCGTCGAGGTCCGGGCGCTCGGCTCTCAGGCGCACGCCGTTTTCACGAAACTGGCGGCGCGGCGCGCCGAGTGATGCGAGATCGATGTCGCAGACGAAGCGCGCATCGAGTTCATCCGGAACGCCGGTGTGCCGGGTCGCGAGAATCGCTTCGCAAATGCGCTCGCATGTCGCAATACGATCGCCTGCGCAGCGCCGCAACCAGTCCGCACTGCGCTGTTCGTTATCCCTCGCACCCGGAACATAGATCACGTCGTGGCACCACAGCGCAAGCTCCACGAGATCGCCATGCACAATGGCCTCGCGCGCCAGATCGAAATCGCGCAGGCAGCGGCGCACGTGGTGCAACGTGTGATAGTGCCGCCCCGGTTCGCCATAGTGACGCGCGAGATCGGCGTAGACGGCCTCTGCATTCGCTCCCCCGCTGCGCGACCATAACTCGACGAAGCGCCCCTGCGTGCGGTTCACCCCTGCTCCTTTGCGCACTGCGCGATGCTCAGAGAAATTCCTCGCGAATGTCGATGCTCGAGCGCTGACCGATATCCGCATAATGCTGCGTGAGCCAGGCATCGGCTTCCTTTCGGCCGTTGTCGCGCAGTTCACACAGGAAATCCCAATCCGCGTTGTACTTGCTCGATGCGCTGAGCGCGCACATGGCGGCGTCGGAGCGGATCGAATGGATCAGCATTTCCTTCATCTCGTCCCGAGCGAGTTTGCCTTGCTGGATCAACTCCGTGACGAAGGCAATGGCGCGCATTTCGCGCATGAGCGACGAGTTGAAACTGATCTCGCTGATGCGGTTCAGAATGTCCGCCGCCGTGACCGGGACGCCTGGTCGCACGAGCGGATTGATGTGGACGATCACCACGTCACGCGTCTTGCAGTGATAGATCAGCGGATAAATGGCCGGGTTGCCCATATAGCCGCCATCCCAGTAGTGCTCGCCCGCGATCGTGACGGCATGGAACAGGGTCGGCACGCATGCGGAGGCGAGCACGGCGTCCGCGCAGATATCCTCACCCGTGAAGAGGCGTATCTTGCCCGTCTCCACGTTGGTTGCGCACAGGTACAGCAGAATGGGGCACGCCTTGCGCAGCGCCGCAAAATCGACCTGGCTTTCGAGCACCTGGCGCAGCGGGTTCACGTTGCCCGGATTGAACTGGTAAGGCGAGAACACGCGCAGCATGATGTCGGCAACCGCATAGAGCGGCGAATGATCGAGCCCAAAGCTGTGCGAGCCCTTGAGCCACGGCATCCAGCGCAGCGGGTTATTGCGCTCGGCCGACTCGGCGACCGCATGCCAGAAGTGATAAAGCGCCTCGCGCGCGCCGCCCACGCCTCCGTTCATTAACCCGTACGCGAGCACCGCCGCGTTCATTGCGCCGGCGCTGGTCGCGCTCACGCCTTCTATCGCGAACCGTTCGTCTTCGAGCAGGCGGTCGAGCACGCCCCATGTGAACGCGCCGTGCATCCCGCCGCCCTGCAACGCCAGCGCGATCTGCCTGGGCGCCGCGGGGTCGTGGTCGGTTTTCTGGCTTCTTGTTCGCTTCGTCGCCATGAGTCGCCTCCTCGGGCGGTACGCGCATCCAGCTACGTCATCGATCGTTCACGCATCGCTCGTTGATATTCTCGAATCCGCAGTTTGTGCAGCGCATACAACCGCATCGCGGCCAGGGACCAGCATGGGCCCATTATGCGCCGCATGCCCTGCGGGAACAGCCCGATATTCACCCGGCATTGCATTAGCCAAATCGTCGCAAACGTATACTCCCCTGCAGTATTCACCTATACTGCCCCGCAGTATCCCCAATATCGATGCTGTCATGCCTCATTCCCCCGAAGAAAAGAAGCGCGTACTCACGCGCATGCGCAAGGTTCGCGGCCAGTTGGACGCGCTCGAGCGCGCGCTGGAGGAAGGCGCCGACTGCGCGCCGGTGCTCCAGCAACTGGCGGCGATTCGCGGCGCGATCAACGGCGTGATGGCTGGTGTGCTCGAAAGCCATTTGCGCGAAGAGTTCACCCACCTTGCGGGATCAGCGGAATCTCCAGGAACGATCGATGATGTCGTGACCCTCGTTCGAACCTATTTACGCTAGCTCACCGCGGGATTTCCCGCCCCGATCTGGCCGAACCCCTTTTTTTACAGGACTACTATGAAATCGCGTGCTGCAGTAGCGTTTGCGCCGGGCAAGCCCCTCGAGATCGTCGAGATCGACGTCGAACCGCCCCGCAAGGGCGAGGTGCTGGTGAAGATCACGCATACCGGCGTTTGTCACACCGACGCCTTCACGCTCTCGGGCGACGACCCCGAAGGCCTCTTCCCCGTCGTGCTTGGCCACGAGGGCGCCGGGATCGTCGTGGAAGTGGGCGAAGGCGTGACCAGCGTGAAGCCCGGCGATCACGTGATCCCCCTCTACACTGCCGAATGCGGCGAGTGTCTCTTCTGCAAGAGCGGCAAAACCAATTTGTGCGTGTCCGTGCGCGCGACCCAGGGCAAGGGCGTGATGCCCGACGGCACGTCGCGCTTCAGCTACAACGGCCAGCCCCTGTACCACTACATGGGCTGCTCCACGTTCAGCGAGTACACCGTGGTGGCCGAAGTGTCGCTCGCGAAGATCAACCCGCAAGCCAATCCCGAGCAGGTGTGCCTGCTTGGCTGCGGCGTGACCACGGGTCTGGGCGCGGTGAAGAACACCGCCAAGGTGCAGGAAGGCGATACCGTCGCCGTATTCGGTCTCGGCGGCATCGGACTTGCGGTTATCCAGGGCGCGAAGCTCGCCAAGGCCGGACGCATCATCGCCGTCGACACCAATCCGGGCAAATTCGATCTGGCGCGCGCCTTTGGCGCCACCGACTGCGTGAACCCCAAGGACCACGAAAAACCCATTCAGCAGGTGATCGTCGACATGACGGGCTGGGGCGTGGATCACAGCTTCGAATGTATCGGCAACGTCAACGTCATGCGTGCGGCGCTCGAGTGCGCGCACCGGGGCTGGGGCCAGTCGGTCGTCATCGGCGTGGCCGGCGCGGGTCAGGAAATCTCCACGCGGCCGTTCCAGCTCGTGACTGGCCGCCGCTGGCTGGGCACGGCATTCGGCGGCGTGAAGGGCCGCTCGCAGTTGCCGGGCATGGTCGACGACGCGATGGAGGGCAAGATCCAGCTCGCGCCGTTCGTCACCCACACGAAGCCGCTATCGGGCATCAATGAAGCTTTCGACTTGATGCACGAGGGCAAATCGATCCGGACCGTCGTTCATTACTGACACGCAAGGAAGGAGAGAGACCATGGCCTCAGCCATTCACCCCACCGTTGATCACGGTATCCAGAAAGGCGCCGAGAACTTCGCGGGCGGCACGCTGCGCTGCCAGTGCGCGCAAGATCCGGTCGAAGTGCGCATCGACTCGCAGGTCTTGTTCAACCACGCCTGCGGATGCACCCAGTGCTGGAAGCCCGCAGGCGCGCTGTTTTCTGTGGTGGGTGTCGTGCCGCGCGACAAGGTCACAGTCACGGCGCACGGGGAAAAGCTGAAGGTCGTGGACGACAAGGCCACGATCCTGCGCCACGCCTGCACCGCCTGCGGCACGCACCTGTATGGCCGCATCGAGAAGAAGGACCACGCGTTCTACGGCCTCGACTTCATTCACACGGAGCTTTCGAAAGATGCGGGCTGGGACGGCCCCGGCTTCGCGGCCTTCGTCTCCTCGATCATCGAGAACGGCACGCCGCCTTCGGCCATGGCCGACGTGCGCCAAACGCTGCGTGACAAGGGCCTTGAGCCGTACGACTGCCTGAGCCCCGCGCTCATGGATCTTCTCTCCGCCCAGGCCGCGAAGGCCAAAGGCACTTACCGGGAGGCATGACTGCTTATGGAGCGCATTGAAAAACACGTCAGCCACGGCGGCAGCCAGGAGGTCTGGAAGCACGCCTCTTCCACTGTTGGTGGTGAGATGAAGTTTGGCGTCTATCTGCCCGAGGCCGCGTTGCGCGGGCAGAAATGCCCTGTGTTGTACTGGCTTTCGGGCCTGACCTGCACCGAGCAGAACTTCATCACCAAGGCAGGCGTGCAACGCTACGCGGCTGAGCACGGGATAATCGTCGTCGCGCCGGACACCAGTCCGCGCGGCAGCGAAGTGCCCGATTCGCCCGACTACGATCTCGGCCAGGGCGCGGGCTTCTACGTGAACGCTACGCGCGAACCGTGGGCGAAGCACTTCCGAATGTACGACTACGTGGTCTCCGAATTGCCGGCCGTTGTCGAGGCCGAGTTTGCCGCGAGCGACGCGCGCTCGATCAGCGGGCACTCGATGGGCGGGCACGGCGCGCTGATCGTTGCGCTGCGCAATCCGGGCCGTTATCGCAGCGTATCCGCGTTCTCGCCGATCGTGGCGCCAGGCCAGGTGCCGTGGGGAGAAAAGGCACTTGCCGCCTACCTTGGCGATGACCGCGAAACGTGGAAACAGTATGACGCCGTGGAACTGGTCGGCAACGCGACCGAAAAGTTGCCGCTACTCGTGGAGCAAGGCGGCGGCGACGAATTCCTGAACACGCAGTTACGGCCGGAACTGCTGCAGGCGGCCTGCGAAAAGGCAGGACATCCGCTGCATCTCGCCGTTCGCGAAGGCTACGACCACAGCTATTACTTCATCGCCAGCTTTATCGGCGAACATATGGCCTTTCACGCCAAAGCGTTGGCTTGAAGCGCGCCCGGCGCCCGAAGTGCGGCATTCAGAGCCGCACTTCGCGCTCGTTACGGCGTACCCAGTTGCCGGACTGGCGCCTCGACATATTCATCAGGCAACCTCGCTCCCGGCTCCGGCGTGCCCAGTAGCGCCTCATGAGTATTCGGCAGCCGCGTCGCGCGATATTCGTTGGGCGACGCTCCAAACTCCTTGCGGAACTCGCGGCCGAGATGCGAGGCGTCGGAAAAACCGCATGACGACGCAATATCCGCCACTGTGCGGTCCGAACTCGTCAACAGCCACGATGCCATGCGTATGCGAATCTGCCGCGCAAACGCGCCCGGAGATTTACCGGTTTCCGTCGTGAAAAGGCGTTCGAGTTGGCGAACCGAAACATCGAGCCGATCCGCCAGATCCGGCAAACTCAGCGGCTCGCCAACGTGTTGCTCCATCAGCAGAATCGCGCGCCTGACCTTGGGATGCGTGGCGGGCTCGAGGCCTGGAGGATGCGGTTGCGGCGCATTGCCTTTTTGCGCATCGTCCACGAGCAGAATACGCAGCGCCTTGCGCACGATGGTGGCCTCGACATGGCGCAACAGAATAGCCGCGGCAACGTCGATCGACGCACGGCCGCCGGAACACGTAATGCGCCTTCGGTCGATCACAAAGAGCCGGTCAGCAACGAGGTCACGCTCATCGACTTGCGGGAAACGCTCCACGAAATCCCAGTAGTGGAACCAGCTCACGCAGATTCGATATCCGTTCATCACGCCGGCCCTTGCGAGTGCGAATGCACCTGTGCAAAGTCCGACGAGCGTGGCCGGTGTTTCGGCCATCGCGCGAATGAAGGCGAGTGTCGCGTCGCTGGCAGGTGGCCCCGAGTGCAACAGCCCGCCGACGATCACCACATAGTCGAACGCCTGCGCCTCATCGAAAGTTGTCCACGGTGTGATCTGGATTCCGCAACTCGCCCGAACCGGAACGAGATTCTCCCCGACGATGGTCCATGAGCACCGCACCGGGCGGCTCATGTCGCCTTCATCGCTTGCGAGCCTGAGCAGGTCGACGAAGCCGGAAAAAGCAGTCAACGTGAAGTTGGGCAATAGCACGATCCCGAAACGCAGCCGCCTCGCGGTCGTGGCTTCGCCGTCAATCGTGTGGTGAACCATGGGGACCGCCTGTGCGAATACATTTCATACAATCGATACGGTCGAAAGCCCCGTCTTCGCAATGTCGGGTCGAGGACATCCGGCTCCATTGCGAACTCATTGTTGGCACCAGTGCAGGCAAATGCAAGGAAAACGCAGTGCCGCACGGAGCAACAGGAAACGTCGGGCAATGCGCGGCGCATCGCCTGCAGTGCGATATGATCGCGCTTTACTGTGCCGGGAATACCCACATGCAAGTGCTGGTCGACGCTGACGCCTGCCCCGCCGTCATCAAGGACATGCTGTTTCGGGCCGCGCGGCGCGCCGAGGTCCAGGTGACGCTGGTTGCAAACCAATATCTACGCACACCGCCGTCGCCCTTCATCAAGTCGATTCAGGTGCCGGCTGGATTCGACGTGGCCGATGCCCGCATTGTCGAACTGGTCGAGCCGGGCGACCTCGTGATCACTGCCGACATACCGCTTGCCGCCGCCGTGCTCGATAAAAGCGCGCAGGCGCTCGATCCACGCGGCAACTGGTTCACGCGCGAAAATATTCAGGAACGGCTGACAATGCGCGACGTAATGGATCAACTGCGCAATGCGGGCATCGAAACGGGCGGTCCGGCGCCGTTCAGCGCGCGTGACAGCAAAGCGTTCGCCGGCCAGCTCGATCGGTTCCTGGCGCGACATAGTCCGCCGCCGCGCAAACCTGAGTGATAGCGTAGAGCACGCGGACGTTTGGGATCGTCGCGTCACGATTCCCAAAAGCCTGTGCCCACACACGCGAATCGCGCGCGATTAGAGCCGAAATGTCCCACGCGCGCATCTAACCCCTGCCGCGCAGAGGGTCTTTTGTCAGATGATTTGACGCCAAAAATGGGGCGCCACGACTGCGAACCCCGCTATTTCCAGACCGTAGCCGATCCCGCGCGCGCCCCGATGCAGCCGGACTTTGCCGCCAATCGCACATGCAAGCCTTGATGCGTATTGGGCAGGCACGATAGTTTGGCATCCTAATAGACGTGCGTTTCGCTCTTGCCATTAGGCAGCGACTTTCCTATGATCCACAAACGCGAATCACTCTCATTCTCATCGAACGCCAGCCGCTCGCGCAAACGGTCGCGCGGTTGCGCCTCGTGAGTCTTCTCGCCGTCTTCGTACTTCGATGAGGTAACCCGACATGGTCCTTTCTGCACCAGGTGAAAGTTCAATCATGAGTACAACTAACATCAAGCCGGGTCCGCCCTCGCCCGTGCTCGACTTCGTGGCGATCGGCCTCGGGCCGTTCAACCTGAGCCTCGCCTGCCTGGCCGACCCGATCCGCGATCTGCGCGGCCTGTTCCTCGAACGCAACGAGGATTTCGACTGGCACCCGGGCATGCTGATCGACGACACCACGCTGCAAAACCCGTTTCTCGCCGACCTCGTGAGTCTCGCGGACCCCAAGAGCAAGTTCAGCTTCCTCAATTACTGCAAGCAGGAAGGCAAGCTCTATGCGTATTACATTCGCGAGCGCTTTTATCTGAGCCGCGCCGAATATAACCGCTACTGCAAATGGGCCATCAGCCAGCTTTCGAGCATCGCGTTCGGCTCGAATGTGGAGCACGTTCAATACGACGCGCAACAAGGCCACTACGTCGTGTGCGGGCGTCACGTGCGCACCGGCCAGCCGTTCACGCATCGCGCCTCGCGCCTCGTGATCGGTGTGGGTTCCGTCCCGCAGTTGCCGCCGTGCTGCGGCGAGTTGCGCGAGCGTTGCATCCATAGCGCGCATTACGTCGCGCGCAAAGCCGAACTGCAGCAAAAGCGCTCGATCGCCGTGATCGGCAGCGGTCAGAGCGCCGCCGAGGTTTTCTACGACCTGCTCAAAGAGAGCGACGAGCACGACTACACGCTCACGTGGATCACGCGCTCGCCACGCTTCTTCCAGATGGAGAACACCAAGCTCACACTGGAAATGATCTCGCCCGACTACATCGACTACTTCTACAACCTGCCGGACGGCGTGCGCGAAAACATCATCGCCAAGCAGGACAGTCTCTACAAGGGCGTCAACGCTTCGCTCATCAACCAGATTTACGACCTGCTCGACGACCGGCGCAGCCGCGGCAGCAATAACGCGCGCCTCATCACCAATTCCGAGTTGAGCGCCTGTCATCACGACCGTATCGACGACCGCTTTCACCTGCGTTTCGTGCAGCGCGACGAGGGTGTGCAATACACCCATGTCACCGACGGAGCGATCTTCGCGACGGGTTATGGGCAGAACGTGCCCGGCTTCATCGACGGCGTTCGCGCTCGCATCCGCTGGGACGACAAGGGGCGTTACCGGCTCTCGCGCAACTATGCGATCGACGTGAGCGGGCATGAGATCTTCGTGCAAAACGCGGGGCTCTACAGCCACGGCCTGACCAACCCCGACCTTGGCATGAGCTGCTATCGCAACTCCTGCATCCTGCGCGAGCTGACCGGCGTCGAACACTACAAGATCGAGCGGCGTATCGCGCTGCAGGACTTCTCGGTGCCCGACACGGAAGCGTTCGTGAAAACGCCGCAGGAGGCGCAATGAAGCTGCGCAGCACGATCATCCTGATGATGACCTTCGCCGTCATCAGCGACGCGATTCTGATTCCGTTCTACCCGCAGTTCTTCGCGGCGCGCTATGGCGTGACGAGTCCCGTGCATGCAGGCGCTTACGTGGCGTTCATCTCGATCGTCGTGATGCTCACACTGCCGCTCTGGGCGCGCATTGCGAAGCGGCTCGACGCCATGCATCTGCTCGTCTACACACAGTGCGCCGCGGGCGTGCTTTCGTTGGCCAGCTATTTCGCGCCGACGGTGGCGCTCTTCTGGGTGCTCTCGCTCGCGATGTTCATGTGCAAAAGCAGTTATCTGCTGATGTACCCGTACATGATGCGGCTCGAAGCGAAGGAATCGCACGCGTATACCATCGGCGTGCTTTCGGTGGTCGTGCACTTCGGCGCGATCGCCGGCGCGGTGGCGGGCGGCTTCGTCATGCAGTTCTGGGACGCGCATCACTGCATCTTCGCGATGGCCGCCGGCGACTTCGTGCAGATGGCGATCTGCCTTTCGCTGATCCGCACGCATGGCATTGCGCGACGCTGCCGGTTTGCAGGCGGCGATGAAGAAGCACTGGCGAAACCGAGCCTGCGTGCGCGCATGCCGATCCTGCGCCTCGCCCTGCTCATGCTCGCCTTCGACTTCTGCGTCTATCTCATCCGGCCGTTCATGGCGTCGTACTGGCAAGCGGTCACCCACGCACCCGGCGAACTGGTTCCGGGTCTCGTGTTCGCCATTCCCGGCATAGTCGCGCTGGTGGCGCTGCGCCTGAACAAGCAGCTCAGCGAGCAGGGCAAGCGCGTGCCCGACCACATGCTCGCGAACCTGCTGTTGTGCACCGCCGGCACGCTGCTTCAAGGCGTGGAGGCCCCGCTGTGGATCGTCATGGGTCGCGTGATGTTCGGGTGGGCGTTGTTCCAGATCGTCGTGAAGCTCGACGTGACGATGTTCGCATTGAGCACGCCCGCCTCCTATGCCGCCGATTACAGCTTCATCAACTTCTTCCAGAACCTTGGCGTGCTGCTCGCCTCATTCGCGGCCGGCGCCATTGTCGACGAAGCCGGTTTGCGCGCGCCCTTCTTCGTGGCCTCCGCAGGCCTCGTTTTCACGGCGATCGCGAGCGTCTGGCTGCTCGCCCGGCCACGCGCACCGGGCGCCGCCCGTTCCAACCCGATTGCCGAAACAGGAGTCACCGCCCGTGCGAACTGAAATCGCTGCCGATGAAGTCGCGTTGCGTCATGTCCCCGCCGCACGCATCGCGACACCCGAGGTCTTTCATATCCGCCCGCTCGATGCGCAACGCGACGCGCCCACGCTGCACCGCTGGTTCATCGAGGAACGCGCGGCATTCTGGAACATGCGCGACAAGAGCGTGGCGGACGTAGCCGCGTTCTATCAGGCTATCGAGGACTCGGGGCACGCACGCGCCTGGCTCGGGGAGCAGAATGGCGTACCCGCTTTCCTGTTCGAAAGTTACGACCCGGCCCACGAAGAGATCGGCGAGCACTACGACGTGCGCGCAGGCGACCTCGGCATGCACCTGTTCGTCGGGCCCGCTGCCATGCGCAGATCCGGTTATACGCGCCACGTGTTCGAAACGCTCATGGCGTTCCTGTTCGAGCGTCTTGGCGCCCAACGCGTCGTCGTCGAGCCTGATGCGCGCAACACACGCATACACGCCCTGAACCGCGCGATGGGCTTCGTCTACACGAAGGACGTCGCGTTCCGCGAGAAATCCGCCTCGCTCGCGTTCTGCACGCGAGCTGCTTTTTGCGCGTCCGTTATGCAGGATAACTAAGTTACATAAGGACATCGCATCATGAATCACGTCGCAACTCAGGCTTCCATGCAACATGTTCTCCTCACGCCCCACGAGGCCGCCGCCCACCTCACCCCCGAAGTCTGGCAGCGAGCGAACCGCATGCTGGTGCGCAAAGCCATTGCCGAATACGCGCACGAGTTGATCGTCGAGCCGCAGCGCGTGGGCGACGCCCCCGGCGAGCACGATGCCCGCTATGCGCTCGAATCCGACGACGGCACGCGCGTCTACACGTTCGATGCGCGCCTGCTCGCGCTGCGCCACTGGAGCATTCGCGCCGAAACGATCGTGTGTTCACAGGACGGCGCGCCGCAACCGCTCGACGCGCTCGCCTTCATTCTCGACGTGAAAGCGCGGCTTGGCATCAAGGAGGAAATGCTGCCCATTTACCTCGATGAAATCAGCAGTACGCTGTATGGGGCGGCCTACAAAGCCGTGAAGGATGGCCCGAACACACCCGAACTCCTGAACGCCGACTTCCAGGCGATTGAAACCGCGATGAGCGAGGGTCATCCCGGCTTTGTCGCCAACAATGGCAGGCTCGGCTTCGACGCGGGCGACTATCGCGCGTTCGCTCCCGAGGCAGGTTCGCCCATCCAGGTGGTCTGGCTCGCCGTGCACAAGGAGAACGCCGCGTTCCACAGCGCCGCCGACCTCGACTACGAACGGCTCATGGAAGAAGAGCTGGGCGCGGAGACCATCGCGCGCTTTCGCTTGACGGTCGAGGCGCGCGGCGTGGACTTCGCCGACTATCGGCTAATGCCGGCGCACCCGTGGCAGTGGTTCAACAAACTTTCGATCGCGTTTGCGAGCTATGTCGCGACCCATCGCATCATTTGCCTGGGTTTCGGCGACGACCGTTATCTGGCCCAGCAGTCGATCCGCACGTTCTTCAATCTCTCGGATCGTTCGAGACGTTATGTGAAAACCTCACTCTCGATTCTCAACATGGGCTTCATGCGCGGACTCTCGCCGTACTACATGTCGGGGACGCCCGCCATCAACGACTACATCAAGGGCCTGGTAGCGAGCGATCCGTATCTGCAGGACAAAGGATTCACTATCCTGCGTGAAGTGGCGTCCATCGGCTTTCGCAATCGCTATTACGAAGCTGCCGTACAGGTGGATAGCCCCTACAAGAAGATGTTTTCGGCCCTCTGGCGCGAGAATCCGCTCAACCTCGCGGGACAAGGCCAGCGGCTCATGAGCATGGCCGCGCTGCTGCATACGGACCGCCACGGCAAGGCGCTGCTGCCCGCGCTGATCGAGGCTTCAGGGCTCACGAAAGAGGCGTGGCTCGAGCGCTACATGGAGGCGTATCTCGCACCGCTCGTTCATTGCTTCTACGCGCACGATCTCGTGTTCATGCCGCACGGCGAGAATCTTATCCTCGTGCTCGAAAACCATGTGCCCGTGCGCGCGATCATGAAGGATATCGCCGAAGAATCAGCAATCCTCAACAAGGACGCGCAGCTTCCCGAAGACGTCAAGCGCCTCGCCGTGGACGTGCCCGAGCGCGTCAAGCTGCTCGCGATCTTCATCGACGTGTTCGACGGCTTTTTCCGCTATATGAATCAGGTACTCGTCGAGCACGGTTGCTGCACGGAAGACGTGTTCTGGAACACGGTGGCGCGCTGCGTCACGCGCTATCAGCAAGCGCATCCGCAACTGGCAGGCAAATACGCCGAATACGACCTCTTCGCGCCCGAGTTCCTGCACTCGTGCCTGAACCGTCTGCAACTGGGCAACAATCTGCAGATGGTCAATCTCGCCGATCCCGCGGGGAATCTGAAGATGGCGGGCAATCTGCGCAATCCGCTCGCGGGCAGGCGCGGTGCGCTGCAAGGCACCACGCACGCCAATGGCATGAGCGCAGAAGCGGTCGCAGCGTAAGCATGGCGGCGAACCGTGCGCTCGACGACATGCTGCGTCTCGCCGCGAGGCTCGTGCCGGGGTTGCGGGGCGTGGTGGCAGCGCGCCCTGCACAGGCAATCGTGCATACGCGCCCAGCGCCGGGCGGCGGCGAGTGCAATCGCGCCACTCTCGAAGCGATGCTTGGCTACTGGTCGCGCACCTACCCCGAGGCGGGCCGCCCCTACTGGTCGTCGCGCTGCTGGGGCATTTTGATCTGGCAACCGCTCTATTTGAGCGTGATCGGAGTGCATGCTTCGAGCGTGTCGTTGTCACTGCGTGACATTGCGCAGCCCATTGCCGAGGGCTGGACCCGTGAGGTCCACATACGCGATCACGATCCGGCGCAAGGCGACACGCGCGCGTTGATCGCTCACGCCGCACGCGAAATCGTCTCGTGCTGCGAACAGATGCACGACGAACTGATGCCGGTGATCCGTCTGAACCCGGCATCGGCGCGCGGCACGCAGGCCGACGTGGTGCTCGCCGCGCTCCTTGCGGCGCGCAAGGCGCGGCCCGAATGGAGCGACGCGCAGGTCGAGGGGCATGGGCGGCACTGGCTCGCGGCGCTCGGTCTGGAAGGCCACTCAGGCTATTTTCCGTTTTCGCGCACGGACGGCTCGAGCGTGCTCGCGCTCGAGCGCCGCACCTGCTGCTACCACTACCGCCGCCGCGACGGCGAACTCTGCAGTACCTGCCCGCGGCTCGAAAAGCATGAACGCATCGTGCGCCTGAACGCGCAACACGAAACAGGATGAAACCGATCGATGAACGATATCAGTGACCTCGCGCATCTCGCACTGCCGCCCGATACGGAGGAGGCAAACGGACAGTTGCCCGCGAGCGCCTATTTCGACGAGGGGCTGTTCGAGCGCGAGATGGCGCGTATCTTCGCGCATTCGGCGCTATATGTGGGCCACGAACAGTCGGTGCCCGAGCACGGCGACTGGCGGCACCTGCCGCAGGACGAAGGCGGCCGCGTGCTGGTGCGCGGCGAACACGGCGTGCAGTTGCTTTCGAACGTGTGCCGCCATCGGCAGGCGCTCATGCTGGGCGGCATGGCTGGCGACGTGGCGGCAAACAGCGGCGCACCCGCTCAAGGCAATCTTGCCGCGAGCGGCGGCAACATCGTGTGTCCCTTGCATCGCTGGACCTACGCCCCGGGCGGCGAACTGATCGGCGCGCCCGAGTTCGAGCGCAAACCCTGCCGCAATCTCGAACGCTTCGAACTCCGAAATTGTCGCGGGCTGCTCTATGAAGGTCCACGCGAGCCAGCGCGCGACATGGCGCAAGTGTTCGCGCGCCCCGAGTTCGACTTCTCCGGCTACGTGCTCGATCACGTCGAAACGCATACCTGCCGGTACAACTGGAAGACCTTTATCGAAGTCTATCTGGAGGATTATCACGTCGCGCCATTCCACCCCGGGCTCGGGCGCTTCGTGACGTGCGAAACGCTCGACTGGGAATTCGCCCATACGTACAGCATGCAGCGCGTGGGCGTGCATGCCGCGCTTGCGCAACCGGGTTCGGAAATCTATCGCGCATGGCACGACAAGCTGCTCGAGTATCGCGGCGGCGCGGCGCCCGAGTTCGGCGCCATCTGGCTCGCGTATTTCCCCACTCAGATGATCGAGCTATATCCGCACGTGCTCGTGATCTCGACGCTCTATCCGAAGAGTCCGCAGGAAACGCTCAACGTGGTGGAGTTCTATTATCCCGAGGAGATAGCGGCATTCGAGCGCGAATTCATCGAGGCGCAGCGCGCCGCGTATCTGGAAACGATGATCGAGGACGACGAGATCGCCGAGCGCATGGACGCGGGACGCCTGCGGCTGAACCGGCGCGGCATCAGCGACGCCGGGCCGTATCAGTCGCCGCTTGAAGACGGCATGCGGCATTTCCATGCGTGGTACCGGCGCGCCCTCGCGGGACCGCTCGGCTGAGCCATGCGAAACCGCGCAAAGCACGCGGTTTCGCGTCGGCACGGCGAATGAAACGCTTGCCGCCTTGCTCGCCCCATCAGGCGCTAGCCACTTCGCTCAAGCTGGGGTAATCCGTATAGCCTTGCGCGGCGCCCCCAAAAAAGCCGTTGCGATCCGCCGCGTTCATCGCCGCGTTGCGCTGCAGGCGGGTGACGAAATCCGGATTCGCCAGCACCATCTGACCGTAGGACTCCAGATCGGCGAGGCCCGTGGCCACATCGGCGCCGATCTGTTCGCGCGGGCGACCAGCTCGGTTCACAATCAACGCGCCCTTCCACAGCTTGCGAATGTCGGTCATCAGCGCCTCGTTGCCCTGATGCGCAATGTGCAGCCAGGCGAGGCCCAGCTTGTCGAGTTCGGCAACCAGGTAGCGGTAAAGATCGGGGCCTTGCGCGCCTTCATCGATACCCCACAGGGTCGTGCCAGGCGAGAGCCGGATGGCCGTGCGGTCCGCGCCGATTTCCCCGGCAATGGCAGCTGCGACTTCAAGCGCAAAACGGGCTCGATTTTCAAGCGAGCCACCGTATACATCAGTGCGCGTGTTGGCGCTCGGCGCGAAGAACTGCTGAACCAGATAGGCATTCGCACCGTGGATTTCGACACCGTCGGCGCCGGCATCGACTGCCCGGCGAGCCGCAGTGCGGAAATCCTGGACGGTCTGGCGGATTTCCTCGGTGGTCAGGGCGCGCGGCACAGGAATATCCTGCATGCCGCTGGCCGTGAACATGGCCGTGCCCGGCGCGATGGCGGAAGGCGCAACGCCCACGCGATGATGCCGCGTATTGTCGGGATGCGACATGCGGCCGGCGTGCATCAGCTGAATGAAGAGATGGCCGCCTCTCGCATGGACAGCCGACGTGACCTTTTTCCACCCGGCAACATGGGCGTCGCTATAAATGCCCGGAGTGGTGAGATAGCCCTGCCCATCTTCCGAAGGCTGCGTGCCTTCGGTGACGATCAATCCAACGCTCGCGCGCTGAGCGTAATACTCGGCGGCCAGTTCTCCGGGCGTGCCGTCGGCCTGTGCGCGCGAACGCGTCATGGGCGCCATGACCAGACGGTTTGACAGCGTGTAACGCCCAACGCGCACGGAATCGAAAAGCTTGCTCATGATGATCACCTCGACTGGTTTGGATGGGAGCATCATCGCCTGCTTCACGGTTGGGATAAATATGGTAATTTGGATATCATTGATCCATTGATGGAGCAGTCAAGGTGGAGCTACTGAACGACATGGCCTTGTTCGTGGAGGTCGTCAAAGCCAAGGGGTTTCGCAGTGCCGCAGACGCGATGGGTATGCCGAATTCCACCATCTCGCGCCGCATCAGCGGCCTGGAAAAAGCAATCGGCCTGCGCCTGCTGCACCGCACGACGCGCAAGATCGAGTTGACCGAAGCGGGCCAGATCTACTTCGAGCGCTGCAAGCGCATTGTCGACGAAGCCCGTCTCGCGCACGAGCAGCTAGGCGACATGGTCGCGCAGCCCAGCGGCGTGCTGCGGGCCTCGTTCCCGGTCGATTTCGCCGTCACCTACCTCGCGCCCTTGATCGCCGAATTCGCCGGTCTGTACCCCGCCATCTCCTTCGATTTCGAGCTGAATCCGCGGCGTGTCGATCTGGTGAGCGACCCGTTCGACGTGGCGATTCGCATGGGGGAGTCCGAAAGCTCGCAACTCATTGCGCGTCCGCTGGCGTCGCTCACGCCTAACCTGTATGCCTCGCCGGGCTATCTGAAGCGCGCGGGCGAACCAGGCAAACCGGCCGACCTGGAGCAGCACGAATGCCTGGGAATCCTAAAGGCCAACACATGGACCTTGCACGACGCCAAGCGCACGAGCACGGTTGCGGTGGGTGGACGGTTCACGCTCAACAGCGTCGGCATGATCCGCCGCCTCGCAACCCTCGATATGGGCATCGTGCTGTTGCCGGAAGAAGTCGTCGCCGACGAGGTGGCCGGTGGAACGTTGCGCCGGATTTTGCCGCAGTGGCATGGCACGCCCACGCCGGTCTACGCCATCACGGAAACGCGTCTGCTGCCGGCGAAGACGCAGCGCTTTATTGAGTTTCTTCGGGAGCGGCTTGCGCGTTAGTGCGCAGCCAAGGATGTATGACCGCTGGGGCATCCGCGAGCGGCGTTGTGGCCGCTCGCGGATACGGCACTACGGTTTAGAAGGCAACGTAGGCCGATGTCGCGACGCCTGAATTGCCGTCGGTGTTCGGATCGTAATTGACGTACACCGTGCGGCCATAGAAGAACGGCATGCCGAAATCGAAGCTGATCCCGGACATGGACCCGCCGATGTTCGCGTACGCGAAGCCACCGTCTTCGATCAGACTCACCGCGTTGCCGATACTCAGCCCAATCGATACGTTGGTGCCGTTGAACCCTGTGACGGAAGGTGTCCGCGAGACACTCGGTGTGGAGCAGTAAAAGCCGGGCGCACCGATGCACGACGGCAGCGCGCTGTCGAGGAAGAACAGCCCGTTCGAGCCGGTATCGAAGAATGCGCTCGTCACGCTCGTACCGCTCAGCGATGCACTTTGCACGTTGCCATAGTGGTCGGTGATGAGCTTCTGAATGCCGGAAGTCGGCAACGTGTTGTTCGATTCCGTGCCGATGCCGAACGTCAGGAACCCGGTCGCGCTCGTCGAACCCGACGACGTCACGGCCGGCATGTTCAAGATCGCGCCATTGTTGTCGGTCGTGAACATCCGGACCGGATTCGTCACTTGCTGCCCTTCCGCTACCCCCAGGTCCGTGCAGCTTGTCGAACTCCCCGATCCCGTGCATCCGTAATAGACGCCGTTCGGCGTGGTCGCGCAGCCATTGCCGCAGTCGAATTTCGCGGTGCCGATACCGAGAATGCCATGCGCGGCGATTGACGACGACGTGTCGTTGAGCGTGCCGACTGCACAGCTGTCGTTGGTACCGCCCGCTGCCGTTTGCGGCAGGTCACCCGTGACGTGGATGGGCACGCTCAAAGCCGTTTCACTGCCGATCGTCACATCCGCCGTGCGGACGGAGCCCCAGGCGTTGCCGTCTTCAAAACCGAAGCACTCGGCAACGGATTTGCCGTTCGCTGTCTCGACCGGCAATGCGGTCTGCATGTCGCTGTTCAGCGCATCGAGCGTGAGCCGCAACCCCGATGACCCCGTATCGACTTGAACGTTGTTGATTGTTTGGCAAATGTTCGTGCCGTGGGCGCAAACCGTGACGCTGACCGTCGGAATGTTCGGAACGTTCTTGTAGCCCGCCGCTACGGCCACAGCAACCTGGTTGCTCGCGAGCGCCGCGGGCAAGCTCGATACCGCGGCACCGGCAGTCAGTCCCGCGCTAACCGGGCTGTTGGAAGTACTGCCGGCGCTTGCGCCGCTCCCGCTCGTGCTCGCCGAGGAACTGCCCGATCCGCCACCGCCGCACCCCGCGACGAGAGCGACGGCCGCCGCCAAACCAAATGCAGCCAGCATCCGGGCCAGTTTTCCATTGATACTCAACATGGTTCGCCTTGTTCTCGTTCGTTATTGAATGTCGGTGGCGCTCACGCCAGTCGGCAACGATTGGGGCAGATAGGCCTGCCCGGAGAACGCTCCCATGTGGCCGCCGGAATGCACGACAAGACCGGGAAGCTCGACACTCAGCGGACCACGGCCAGGGTTTGCCGTGCGCTGCGCGACGCGGGCGCTGTCATATTGCGTGAAGTAGGTGCCGAGCAGAACGGGGAGATTCGGCATGATCGGCCCACTCCAGGCGATGCCGAATACCGTTCCGGCCGCCGAGGCGAACTCACGCACGACGGTGCCGGTGCCGAAAGTCGTTTGCGTCACCGTGTACGAAGCGGCGCTCGTGGTACCGGCGACGCCCGATTGAGCATGGACGACGGCCGCATTGACAGAACTGGAGACAGCTGACGCCGGCGCAGGCGTGGGCATGCCGCCGAGTTCAGCCGAGGCTGGTGCCGCCGCGCCCAGCGCGGCGCAACTCAACGTCGCATAAAGCGCGACGTGCAGGATCGGTTTCGACATCAGGAGAGAACTCTTTCTTGGTTGGCTTTATCGCGCACATCGGCGCAGGGTTGCCGTTGCTATCCTTGCGATAATCAACGGCGAAAATCGAACCATCACTTGACGCCAGGCGTCCGGAATACGAACCGGAACGCCCCGCGGCACAGACGGTCCGCGGCACGGTGTATCAATTCTCTATTCGTCTATTTTCTCAATGGCTCGCAATTGCCTTCAATCATTGAGCTTTAATTTTCCGAGGCGATTTTCACCTCGCCTATCCTGGCCGTTATCCTCGATCTGATAAACGCGCGTACGCACCGCGGGAAGCTCGGGGGGCTGCTGGGCGATTCCCCACGCACTCAACAAGCCGTCAAACGACGCACCGGCCGGCGCCATCCGCGGTTCCGGCAAAGGCACGCCGGTCGATCGGTAGCGCGCGGATCCTCGCGCACTCGCGCCCGTGTTGACGCGTTCGGCGGCGCCGTTGCGCATGGCGTAGCGAACGACATCGGAGGCTTCGCGCGAACTCATCAAGCCCGACGCAGTAATTTCGCTGACCGACGCACTTTCGCGTTGCGCCAACCAGCGCAGCAGCGTGAGCGCACTAACGTGAACCTTCATTACTGGCCTCTCCCGTCTTTGTCTTGTCCCTGTCCCCGGCGCAAATGAGGCGACGCGCCGGACGGATTTCGCAGTGTCTGCAATGCCATACGCTTATCCGCCCGCTGAAGTCGTGGCCGTGCCATCGGGCTTGATTGCGGCGGCGAAACTGAACAGCGGTGTGGGGAGCGCGCTCGCGAGGAGGGTGAACAGCGCGCGCAGGCGTGTGCTGCACGCGTAGACAGGCCATCTTGCATTGGTTTCAATCCCCGCAGGCGCGGGCGTACGCGGTAACCCCGGAGCGGCTGGCACGCCGCGTGTTTGCATTCATATTTATCTGCTCATCCGAGGGTATCGGCAACCTTCAGACGAATCTTTAGTGCAAACGATGAATTTATACCGGCCGCCTCTTTCGTAATCAAAACGAAGGCATTTGATATTCAATTGAATCAGCCACGCGAAGGCTCGGTGTGCCGCCCCACATGCGGCTGTGCGCAGCTCGTCACAATCGAGGCGGCCGCCCGGGCTAGCCGCGAATGATGCGCAACACATAAACGGCCAACAGGCGCTCCGAGGCGACTGTGACACTCAGGCGCAAGGGGTTCGAATGGAGGCGATTGCCATGCGCCCTTCACGCACTGATCAAATGTGGGGCCGCGCTACCTGCGCCACTCATCATGCACGCCAGACGCTTCGTACTGCTTGAAACCGATTCGACGGACGCGCAGCCTGGCTGTATCGGCCCTACGCCAACGCCCTGAGGGCCAGCCTGGCCCGCTGAAGCCCGCTCACGACGCCGGTGCGCGCCGCGCGAACAGGCGCTTCGTCAGGTCGAACGCAACCAGGTTGCCCGATACGACCAGCAAAAGGCCCACAACGGCAAGCAAAGACCACCGATACCCCTCGTAGACCGTCGAAACCGCCAGCGCCACGATCGGGAACAAGACTGTGCAATACGCAGCGCGCTCGGGCCCGATCCTGCCAACCAGCGTCAGGTAGGCCGTGAACCCGATCACCGAACCTGCCACGACGAGCCAGGCCAGCGCGCCGAGGTAGCGCGCATCCATGTCGAGCCTGAACTGCAATCCGGCCACGGCGCTGCCGGCGACGAGCACCGCAGTGCCGATCAGCATGGCCCAGCCATTCGTGACGAGCGGATTGAGCCCCATCGACTGCATGCGGCTGGACAGTAAATTGCCCGTGGAGAAACACAGCGTGCCGAGAAACGCCACTGCGAGGCCGAGCCACGCGGTTTGATCGCCGATATGGCCGGCCATCTGCTGCAGGAAAAGGCAAACGATTCCGATCAAACCCAATACGGCCCCGCCCACGACCATGGGTTGCAATGGCCGGCCCATGAAGATGCGCCCGTTGATCGAATTCAGGAGCGGCGAGGTCGAGAACACCACGGCGACAAGCCCGCTCGGCACGATGCTCTCGGCATAGTAAAAGCACAGGAAATTGAGGCAGAACAGCGCCAGCCCCTGGGCGACGAGATAGCGCCACGCCGCGCGCGGCGGCCATATGGGGCGGCGCATCACGGCCAGCAGCGCGAACACCAGAAGCGCCGCGAGCCCGAAACGCCAGGCGATCGAAACGGGCGCGGGCACGACGCCAAGCTGCCACTTGATAGCGATCCAGGTGGTGCCCCAGATCAGCACGGTCAGCACGTAAAGTAAAAGGTTCATTGCCGGAAAGGACCTCGAGTCGATGCCCCAACTATGGCGCACAGGAGCGGCGCAGACTTGTCCAGGATTGCGCATTTCTTGTTTGGGCCCGGGCGCGGCCGGTAAACAGCGGGGTGCGCGAGTATACTTTCAAACGCCATCTTGAAAACCCCCTTTGAAACCTCGCTTTGCAGCCCGCCGCCCCGACCATGAACGCCCAGGTGTCGCTTCCCGCGCCCGCGCCCGCCGACACGCCGTTTGGGCTGCAGTCGGTGTGCCGCACGCTGAGCGCAGCCAATGCGACGCTGGAGCGCTTTGCCTGGCTCGGCGACCAGTTTGCTGCCGCCGTCTGGACGCGCGAAACGCGCGAGGCCGAGACTGTCTACGATCGGCCGGGCCATCACACGCTGTCGTGCTATCTCGACGGCGGCTACCGCACGGAGCGGCAGAAATTGCCCGGCGTTTATGGCGCGCCAAGCCGGCTCTGCGCGCTTCCCGGCGACCATGAATCGCGCTGGTGGGTGCGTGGCCACATGCATTTCATGCACCTGTATTTCCTGCCCGAGCACTTCACGCAGCGCGCGGTGCGCGAACTCGACCGGGAACCGCGCGAACTCACGCTGGCCGACCGCACGTATTTCGAAGACGACCGGATTGCCGTGCTCTGCCAGGCGCTGGCCAACGAGAACTGGGCCGATCCAGAGGGGCTCCTGCGCAGCAACGAAACGGCGCACGACGTGCTGAGCCTGCTGCTGCGCAGCCAGGGCGTACGACGCCCGGGCGCGGCCCTCAAGGGCGGACTCGCGGTGGCGACGCGGCGACGCCTGCGCGACTATATCGACGCCCACCTGGGCGAGGCACTGACGCTCGGCGCCCTGGCCGATGTGGCGTGCCTTTCCGAATACCATCTCGCGCGCATGTTCCGCGCTTCGTTCGGGCAGCCGCCGCATGCATGGATTGCGGCTCAGCGACTCGAGCGCGCCCGCCTCCTGTTGCGCGCGACCGCCCTGCCACTCGCGCAGATTGCAGCAGAGTGCGGGTACGCGAACGCGAGCCACTTCAGCCATCGCTTTCGCGAAGCGTTCGACGCCGCGCCGAACGCATATCGTCAAGCATTCCTGAAGTAGTCTTATGCTCCTCGATCCCGCCGTGCGTGGCTCCATGTTTTGATGCGCCGCTGGGTCTTGTCGCTGCTGCAGGGCCTCCCTATCGTGACGTCATGCCCCCGACGTTCACCGAAAAGAGGCCGCCGTGTTCCGAACCCTCGTCGAACATACTTCGCGTTTTAGCGCCATTTTTCCCTTTTCGACCGCTCTGCCCTCGATCTTGCGCGGCGGCGCTATTCTCGTCGCGGCCGTGATGGCACTACTGCTTGCGCTCATGTTCGCCCCGAGCAGCACCCGCGCCAATCTCGCGCTGTGCCTTGCATCGCAGTCCGAATCACATTCGGAACACGGCAAAACGGATTCGCACGCTGCCACGTCACTCGCCATCCAGCAATGCATTGACTAAACGTCATGCTCAGCTAGCAAAAATCCCACGCATCGCAGAGGCTTTGTCACAATGGGCGGTACGCGCCAGCAAGCAGGCGCATTCCCCGAAGGAGATTGTGATGACGGAGCTTGTGACTTGCCTGTGGTTCGATGAAGGGCGCGCGCGCGAAGCGGCGGAGTTCTACGCCGCAACGTTTCCGGACAGCCATGTCGTGGCGGCCCATGTTTCCCCCATACCGGGTATCGGCGCGGGGGCGGAACTGCTGGTCGAATTCACGGTGCTCGGCCGCCGCTTCGCAGGCCTGAACGGTGGCCCCAACTTCAAGGCGAATCAAGCCGTGAGCTTCATGGTTGAGACCCACAGTCAGGAAGAGACCGACCGCTACTGGAACGCCATCGTTAGCAACGGCGGCGAGGAGTCGGACTGCGGCTGGTGCAAGGACCGCTGGGGGTTTTCGTGGCAGATCACGCCAAAGCGTCTGCTCGAATGCGTCTTCGGCGCCGATCGCGAAGCGGGCAAGCGCGCGATGGACGCGATGATGCAAATGCGCAAGATCGACATCGCCGCGATCGAGCGCGCCGTCGCAGCGAAGTAAGCGGCACGTCGTACACCACGGTTGCCAGGCAGTCGCAACATAGCTGGCACGCAGATGGCGGCGACATGGCGTGCGCGTCATTTCAGGCGCATAAACCGCTAACCATGCCGCGAGCAGGGAACGATACCTGCGTGATGCTCTCGTACGCACATGGGCGGCGGCGCAGTTCGTGACTCGCCGCCCTGCCATTCATCGAGCGGCTGGCGTCGGCCTGAGCGGCGCCTTTCGCGATGCTTGCGAGGGCACCATGGAGTCTCGCCAGGGACGTTCGATCGAGGTCGATTTTTTCCGCGGCGTCGTGCTGATCGTGATCGTGCTCGATCACATTCCGGGCAGCGCCTTGTCGCATGTGATGTTGCACGCTTACGCGCTGTGCGACTCCGCCGAGGTGTTCGTGTTTCTCGGCGGCTATGCGTCGGCTGCGGCGTGGCTGGCCGTGCGCGCGCACCGTGGCGCGAGCGCTGCGCAAAGGCGGTTCCTGCGGCGCAGTTGGGAAATCTACCGCGCCTATCTGCTGACCGCCCTGCTCACGCTGGTCTCGGGCGCGATACTCGCGCTCTTGCACCTGAACCCTACCGCCGCCGATCTGAGCGGCTGGGCGTCGTTCGCCACGCATCCCGTGTGCGAGACCTTCCACGTCGTGGTGCTCGCACGCCAGCCCTATCTGTCGAGCGTGCTGCCGATGTATGTCATATTTGCGCTGTGCGTGCCCGCGGTGGTGCCCTTTGCCCGCCACGCGCCGCTCTCTACGCTCATCTGCAGTTTGCTGCTCTGGGCCTTCGCGCCGCTGCTCGCTGCGCTCATCGGCGCGAGCACGTTCGCGAACTGGCCATTCGACCCGTTTGCGTGGCAGTTGATGTTCGTATTCGGCATGCTCTGCCGGCTGCACCCGGTTTCGCCCGGTTTCAAGACTTCGGAAACCGCGCGCTGGCTGGTGCGATTCGCGTTCGCCGCCGTGGTGCTGTTCGCGTCGGTTAAATGGTTCGTTCTGACTCAACCCATGCCTGGAGACATGAAACAGCATCTCGCCTTCGCGCGCGTCGTCAACTTCATCGGCATTGCCATGGTGGCGGCGTATTTCGTTCATCGCGGGACCATCGCGCAGATCGCCGCGCGCCTGCCCGCCGTCGTGACCGTTGGCCGCACGGGGCTTGTGTGTTTCGTCGGCGGCACGCTGATCTCGGTGATCGTCGACACCGCCACGCCTCACGCGCTGCACGGCGCGGCGGCACTTGGCGCGGCGCTCGCTGGCGACATCGTCGCGATCGGCGCGACGCTCTTGCTCGCCAAGGCTTGGCGCGGCATGCTCGGCCGCCAGAAGGAGAAGGTCCGCGCGAGCGTCAACGGAGCCGGCTGCGGATGATACGACGGGGCAAGCGCGCACTCGAATCCCTCAAAGCGATCGCCGTCGTCACGCTCATCGTTAGCGGCCACGCTTTCGCCCAGCACACGCCTACGCTGCCGCTGCACTGCGTCGACCTTGCCGGCGCGCTGCTGCCGCCCGCGAGCATCGGCTTGCCCACCAACGGTGCGCTCGTGCAGAGCGCCGCGATGATCCCCGCGACCGCCACTGGCAATCTCAACGGCGACTTCTGCCGCTTGACCGGCGTGATACGCGCCCAGAGCGCCGGCACGCCGGACATCCGCTTCGAAGTGAACCTGCCGAGCCGCTGGAACGGCCGCGCGCTGCAATTCGGCGGTGGCGGCTACAGCGGCGTCGTCGTGACGGGAACCGGCCCGATGCCCTTCTCGCCCGATCGCGCACCGCTCGCGCGCGGCTATGCGACCTTCGGCGACGACTCCGGTCACAACGGCACGTCGTCGGAGGCAAACTTCGGACTGCTTGAAGAAGCCGTGATGAACTTCGGTTACGCGCATTTGAAGAAGGCGCATGACGTTGCGCTCGCACTGATCACGCTCGGCTACGGTCGGCCGCCGGAACACATGTATTTCGCCGGCGGCTCGACGGGTGGCCGCGAAGGTTACACCGTGATCCAGCGCTATCCCGATGACTACGACGGCGTGATTGCGAATTCTCCCGCCCTGAACTTTTCCGGCGTGCGCTTGATAGGCGTCGTGGTGGGCCAGCGCGAATACCGCACGCCGGGTGGCTATCTTTCGCCGCAACTCCTGGAGCACGTGTACGCACGCGTGATGCAGGTGTGCGATGCCCTCGACGGTGCGGCGGACGGCATCATCAGCGACGTGGAGGGCTGCCGCGCGAAAGAGCCGGAGATCATCGACTCGCTGCGTTGCCCCTCCCAGGATCAGCCAGATCGCCAGTATGCCGACGCAGACGACTGCCTCGCGCCGCCGCAGATCGCGACGCTGGAAAGCCTGCGCGACGGCCTGCGCCTGCCCTATCCGCTAGCCTGGAACGCGGACAGCTATCGCGGCTACAACGTCTTCCAGGGTACGCGCTTCACGAGCATGCTGGGCCTCGCGCATTCGCCGCAGCGGTTGACTCAACTGGGTTTCGTGACCAATGGCTACCTGTACGCGCAGGGCGATGCCTACCTCAAGTATTTCATCACGCACGACCCGACTTTCGATTCGACGAACTTCGACGTGATGCATCCCGGCCGCTACCGGGAGCGGCTTTTCACGCTGTCGACTACGATCGGCGCGATGAATCCGGACGTTTCGCGCTACATAGCGAGAGGCGGCAAGCTGATCACCTTGCAGGGACTCGCCGACGAGGTCATCAGCCCGAACCAGACGATCGCGTATTTTCAGGGGCTGATCGGGCGCTATGGCGAAGAGCGCGTGGACAGTTTCATGCGGCTTTACATGGTGCCGGGTTACCAGCACGGCAATGGCGTGTTCATTCCATCCGTGGATCTGCTCGGTGCGCTCGACGACTGGGTCACGCACGGCAGCGCGCCGCAAACGCTGTTCGTGACCGACATTGCGCAGGCCACGAACGGCCGCACGCGGCCGCTGTGCCGCTACCCGGCGTTCCCGCGCTATTTAGGCCGTGGCAATCTGAATCTCGCGGCAAATTTCACGTGCGTGATGCCATAGCGAGCAACACGGGACGATGCGCGCTACGCGTTATGCGCCCGGCGCGCGGCACGCTGCGGCAGCACCACGATGCAGCCGACGATAAAGATCACCAGCAGCACGGATGCATACAGCCGGCTGAAGTGCAGGCCGCCATCGGCTACCGGCTTGTCGAGCAGGTCACCCAGCGTCGCGCCTAACGGACGCGTGAGCACGAACGCGAACCAGAAGAGCGCCGTGCGCGAAACGCGCGGCCACAACCACAGCAGGCCTACGATAACGAGGCTTGCGCCAAAGATCGCGGCGCCGAATTCGTAGCCCACGCCAAGGCCGCCACGGTCCTCGCCCGCCACCCAGTCGCCCAGCGCCGTGCCGAGCGTTTGCGAAAACAGGATCGTAGTCCAGTAAAACCACTCGACGCGCGGCGTCGCGACGCTCTCGATCGAAACCGTGCCTTCTACGCGATACCAGATCGCGAGACTGGCCACGAGCAGCAGCAGAATGATCGACACGCCGCCGGGATAGCCCACACCGAGCGAACGGTCGCAAAAGTCGGCGAGCGTCGTACCGAGCGTGGTCGTGGCGACGATGGTCGCCCAATAGAGCCACGGGTAGAAGCGCCGTGCCCGAATCTGCGCCGACACGAGCACGACGAAGCACGCGCAGAAAATGAGCGTGCCGACCAGATAGCCCAGATTGAGCGACATCGTCACCCAGTCGCCGCCGGTTTCGCCGAGCGTGGTGCAAGCAATCTTGATAATCCAGAAGCCGAGCGTTACGGCGGGGACTTTGCTGACCGCTTCGTCGATGAAATTTCGCGTGGTGATCGACATGAATACTCCTTGCGCCACATGAGGGGCGGAACGATATAGCCGTGGACTATATGCTGCCGTTGCTTAACTAAGCCTTAACCACGACTCAATACGCGAAAGGCGCGGACCATGACTTGCGCATAAGCAAGCTCTAAGGTTCGCTGCGTAGTCTGGGCACATGCGTCGTGATGATCGGACGGCGCAATGTTGAGCGGTTGCACAAACGGTTCGCACGCTTCGTCAATTACTCAGCAATCCGAATCTATTTTTATTGAATGGAGTCAGTCTCGTGAAATTCATACTTGCTACCGCTATTGTCTCGCTCGGCGTTGTCCTGTCCCCCGCCGCCTTCGCACAGAATGCCGAAACCCCCTCACAGGCCACGCAGATACAGCAACCGGCAAACCCGCAGCACACCGGCACACAGCGCGCCGACGACTCCGGGTATGGAATGGAAAGCTCGGGCACCTCAAACGTCTCTAGCGCGCAAACGTCGCGCCATGCCGTTCTCATGTCACACGAGGGTCGCAACGATCTGTTCGCGCATCATTGATGCGTGAACAGATCGCCGCTATGGCCTGAAGCGCGGCGCATTCGTGTTTTCACCCTCCGCCGCGCCGCTTGTCCCGCGCCAGCTCGTTCGGTGGCATGGTGTCGCTTTCCTGCAGGGGGTCACCGGCAAGCCGGCGCTTGGCGGCCTGATCGCTGGCGATATTCGGCGTATCCCCTTCTACATCGTATTCGGCGGCAATCTGTTTTTCGGCGCGGCTCCAGTATTCGTCTGCCCGGCCTTCGGGCGCGCCGTCGTCCTCCCAAAGCTGATAGGCGCGTCGCCGGATGCGCTCTTCCCGTTCGTCATTCATGGTCATTCCTCCGATGTGCGCGCGCGAGCAGCGTTGCAACCGGCTAGCCCCGGATGTGGTTTGCGCGCTGCTTATGCAGCCAGCAAACACGGTGCCCGCTGCGTGCGTCATACTCACGCCACTGTCATCGAATCCCTGTTGAGGAAGATCGCTCATGAGCGACACGAACACGCTACGGCCCTTCGCTTTTGTTCTTGCCGTTCAGGACCTCGATCGCAATACCGTGTACTTTCGCGACGTGCTCGGTTTCCGCGTGGAGTGGGCCGACGCGACCGACTGGCGCATCGTCGTGCGGGGCGGCGTGCGTATCATGCTCGGCCACTGCCCCGATGCGCTGTCCCCAACGGCCACGGGCGATCACAGCTATTTCGGCTATCTGGAAGTCGACGACGTGAACGCGCTGCACGACGAAATCGTCCAGAAGGGGGCCATCGTCCTGCAGCCCCCAGTCGATCGTCCGTACGGCATGCGCGAATGCACCGTGGCCACGCCGGATGGCCATCGGTTCGTGGTGGGTCAATCCATTGCTTGAGCGACGCCCGGTCGAAAGCGTTTCATAACATCCGCGCGTTCAATCAACGCGACAAGGCGAAGCCCATGCGCGCAGCCCAGCGGTGCTGGTTGTAATCGAGAAGATCCTCGCCATAGCCGTTGAAATAGCCGACCCAGAAGTAGCCGCCCCAGGCATTGCCGAACAGCTTGGCAAGCGGGTATGTGAATTGCGCATCGACGCTGCCATACCACGATTTCGTGCCCTTTCTCAGCGTGGTCGCCAGTTGCCAGCCATCCGGGCTGCCGTACTTGATCAGCAAATCGACGTATCCGCGATAGTCGGCAATATTCGAGTTCTCCCCTGCAATGTGCGTGTACCCATAGATCTTCGGTGCGATGGTGAGGTGATTCGCATTGATGTCGCCGAAGTCCCAGATCGGCTTCACGTAAAAATAATCGAGGCCGCGAGACTCAGGTCCGTCTTCTCCGTTCGAATCGTGCTCGTAGCCCGCCTCGATCCCCATGCGGGTGAACCATTTCGACCGCCAACCGGTGTCCTCGAGGTAATAGAACAGCGCCGGCATGTAGCTCGTATCGCGGAACGGCGCGGAATACTCGTTGATGTCCCACAGGGAGGTTTGCGTATACGCGAAATAAAGGTTGTCGACGAAACCTCGCGAGCGCGGATCGTCCGGCAACACAAAGCGGAATTTGAAGCTGACCTGGAATTTCGCGAGATCCGAGTCGTTAGACGCAAAGCCGTCCGCGAAATAATTCGGTTGGTAGAACGAAAAGCGGCCCACGAGGAAGGTGGTCAAATCGGGCACGAGCGAATTCGAAGGCTTCACAGTCGAGGGCGGCATTTGCGCGGCGAGCGACTCGTTGCCCGCCATCGGCCCTTCGGCAGGCACGATGGCGAGCGGAGTGGATGCGGGCGCAACCGCCGCTGGCGCGGGCGCCGGTGCCGGCGTGGCCGCATTCGCCGTGGCTTCGCGCGGCTTGCGCGTGAGCAGGACGATCGAAGGCGAAACGTCCACGCCCGGCACGTCTACTCTCACGGCGCCGCGCGCCCACTCGGGCCACGGCGCGCTATAGCTTACCGCCTTCAATTCGCCGGCCGCGAGCCGCACGTGCTCGGGCGCGCCGGAATCGCGTGTGAGCAGCACGGCTCTTGGCAACTGCTCGCCATTGGTGAGCGTAATGCTCAACGTGCGGGGCACGTCGACCGAGGTGCCGGAAGGCGCGTCGCCGGTATAGACGATCGTCACCACGAGCGGCTCGTCGGACCTGGCTTCGCGCGGCGGCCGCGTGATCGACACAGCCGCATGGCTCGCCGGCACATAGCCCGCGAGCGTGGCCGCGGCCAGCGCCAGGCAAGCCAGCCTTCCCCATGGCAGCCGGTCGCTCTGTTCGGAACGGGAAACGGATTCCCTGCAAGATGCAATTCGATTCGCCACGTTGCCTCCTTGTATCGCCAGAATGATTCGCCGCGCAGCGAATCCAGCCGATGCTTTTCTACGAGTGAAGCGTGGTGCTTTCGGGAATCGTGCCCTATTCCCTGTTACAGACAGGCCGCCAAGATTGAATTGTTTACTTGCGCTGCCAAGATCAAAACGGTTCGTTCCGGGTCGCCGGCAATGATCGGCGAACGCTTTTCGCGAGGACTGACAATGAAACCTGCCCTGCTTGCACTAGCCCCGCTCGGCGCTTCTACATGCTGGGCGCAGGCCAGCGCTCCGACTGCGTCGTGGCATCAGCATCACGCTGAACCCGTCGACGACCGCGTGAAACAATTGCATGCCGAACTGAAGATTACTCCCGCCGAAGCGGATAAGTGGGCGAAAGTGGCCGACGTGATGCGTAATAACGCCAAAACGATCGACGACCTGATCCAGCAGCGGCACGACAACGCGCAACAGCAAACCGCAGTGGAGAACCTTCAATCGTGGAACGAGATCGCCCAGGCGAATGCCGAAGGCAGCAAGGCGATGCTCGATGCCTTCTCGGCGCTGTACGCGGACATGCCCGATCCGCAGAAGAAACTTGCGGACGCCCCTTTCCGGCCCGCTGAAGCGCACACGAAATAACCAGCCCAGAGCAGCGGCAATGCGCGCTCGCGACGATGATGAAACTCCGTGTGTCGAAGTTTGCATTCATTTATATCGCGGCGACGCTGTGCGCGATGCAAACCGCCCAGGCGCACGTGAACGTCAATGTGGGCATTGGCATCGGCATTCCGGGGGCGTTCTACGCGCCGCCGCCCGTTTTCTTCATGCCTCCCGCGCCCTTGTGGCCGCCTCCTGTCGTGTATTCGCGACACGGCTTTTCTCCGTGGCACCATCCTCCGCATTTCACGGGTCCGCGACACGTCCGGCATCGGGGACCGCCGCCACCGCGCTGGCGCTAGAGGCGCCCCTACATGATTACGCGGCAAACAAAAAAGCCACGGCTAGCGAAAGCCGTGGCTTGCCTTACCCCTTAGTCTGCATCAGGCGCCGAGCGCGGGATCGCTATAGCTCGGACGCCCCGTTTCGACGTGGCCCGCAATGCGGCGCACGAAGGTCGAATCGCTATCGACCGTGATCGTCAGGTCGTACCAACCGTGCGCGTTGCGCAGGTCGAGATAGAGCTGCTCGGTGTCGCCGCCGGGCACGATGCGCTGGATCTTCGTGCTCGGGTCATACGCGTTGACGATCGTGAACTGGCAACGCGCGCCGCCCCTGTTCTCGAGGCGCAGTTGCAGGTTGCCGTTCGCCACGTCGTAGCCCTCGGCCACTTCGGGACGCGCCGTTGCGTTGCCGCCGAACCAGCCCGACTTGACCTGCGTGCCCGCGAAACGGCGCAGAAAGCCGTTCGGTCCATGCACGCTGAAGTCGTACGCGCCGGTGGCGCCAATCGCGAGCTTGTCCTGCAGATGCTTGCCGGCTTCGACCGTATAGGTGCGCGGCGCATCGGCGCTGTCCGCCGTGTAGACGAGAAACACCGCGCCGGCGCGGCCCGAATTGACGAAGCGCGCGGCGACGTCGCCCGACCCGGCATTCGCATCGAAGCGCACGAACAACTCATACGGCAGCGCGCGCGCGTTGCGCACGCCCGCTTCCTGCTTCGGCACGCTGCCCACGACCGGCGGGACCGGCACGTAGCTGGGATGACGGATATTGTCGGGCGGTGCATAGCCTGCCGTGGAAGGCAGCGCGGGAATCGCCGCGTTAGGCGTGGCGAAGTTGAATGCCGACGTGAGGTCGCCACACACGGTGCGGCGCCACGGCGTGATATTCGGCTCGCGCAGATCGTGATGCAGACCGAAGCGCTTCTCGATGAAGCGGATCACGGAAGTATGGTCGAACGTTTCCGAGCAAACCCAACCGCCGCGCGACCACGGCGAGACCACGAGCATCGGCACGCGTGGCCCGAGGCCATACGGGCCCGCGGCGTACGTGCTGCTGCCCGGGAAAATTTCGTTGGTGGTGTCGACGGTCGACAGGCCGTTCGCGCTCGAGGCCGGCGGGAACGGCGGCGCGAGGTGATCGAAGAAGCCGTCGTTCTCGTCGTAATTCACGAGCAGCACGGTCTTGCTCCACAGGTCCGGGTTCGACGTGAGAATCTGCAGCACCTGATCGACGTACCATGCGCCATAGTTCGCGGGCCAGTTCGGATGTTCCGAATACGCCTCCGGCGCAACGATCCACGAGACCTGCGGCAGTGCGTTGTTCGCCACGTCCTGCTTCAGCACATCGAAATAGCCGCCGCCGGCGAGCACGTTCGTGCCCGTGCGAGCGCGGTCGTAGAGCGGATTGCCGGGCTGCGCGTTCTGGTACTGATGGAAGTACAGCAGCGAATTGTCGCCGTAGTTGCCGATGTACGGGTTATCGCCCGTCCAGCCCCACGAGCCCTTGGCGTCGAGGCCTTCGCCGATGTCCTGGTAGATCTTCCACGTAATGCCCGCGTTTTGCAGCACCTCGGGATACGTGGACCAGCCGTAGCCGGCTTCCGCGTTGTCGACCACCGGGCCGCCACCGCTGCCGTCGTTGCCCACCCAGCCCGTCCACATGTAGTAGCGGTTCGGGTCCGTCGAGGTCAGCGTCGAGCAGTGGTACGCGTCGCAGATCGTGAAGGCGTCGGCAAGTTGATAGTGGAACGGGATGTCGTCGCGCGTGAGGTACGCCATCGTCGTCGTGCCCTTGGCAGGCACCCACTGGTCGTAGCGGCCGCCGTTCCATGCCGCGTGCGTGGTGGGCCAGTCGTGCGGCAGATCCTGCAGGAACTGCAGGCCCAGGTTGGCCGCCGTGGGATGGAACGGCAGCACTTCGCCCGCACCGGCCGCGAGCGGCTGGTTCCATACGGGCTTGCCGTTGGGCAGCGTGATCGTGCGCGTGTCGCCGAAGCCGCGCACGCCGCGCAGCGTGCCGAAGTAATGGTCGAACGAACGGTTCTCCTGCATGAGGATCACGATGTGCTCGACATCGCGGATGCTCCCCGTGCGATTGTTCGCGGGAATCGCAAGCGCGTTGCGAATGCCCTGCGGCAGCATCGTCAGGGCGGTGGCCGAACCGGCGCTCATCGCGGCGGTGCGGAGAAAGTCACGGCGGCTTCTCGATGTCATCTTGTGATTTCCATCTTCAGGTTGAGAAAGGCACGCACGGCACGCCGCCTTGACGGGCGGCAGGCGACAACGCCGCGCGGCCGGGTACGTCAATCGGCGGTGTGGATGACGGGTGTGACGAGCGGTTCGATCTGTGCGGCCTGTGCGTCTTGCGCGCTCCCGCCGGCGGGCGGTCTGGCCGGCGAGCGCACGGCATTCGCGGGCAATGCCTCGTCGACGTTTGCCGCACTGTTTGCACTATCTGGGAGAGTCGATGCGACCGGATCCGACGCCAGCGTGAATGCGTTGGCAAGCGGCGGGCTCGGCGGTTGGCCACCTGGCTGCGCTTGCGCGAGTTCGCGTGTGGCGTTCGTGGTGAGCGCGGCGCGCGTGTCGCTATCGCGTGCACTGCAAGCGCCAAGCGCACAAAGCGCGGCGGTGCATGCAAGCAGCATGGCGGAGGCACGCATCGTCGCGAATGCAGCGGGCAGGCTCAAACGTTTGCGCGGCGCGCTTTTCATTGGCAAGCGCGCCGGCGCGGATTCGACCGTCATCGAAGTCTCCGTCCAGATAGAGGCACAACAACGGCTCGAGGAGCGGCCCGAGCGGGGCCTCGCGCGCAACGCATGGAACATGCGCAGGCAGCGGCGAGGCAACGCCGAAGCATAGCGAAGCCGCTTTTAAGTTTTGTGACGGTGCGTGGCGCCGCTCGAATGGCGGCGCAGGCGGATTAGCCCGGCGCGTTGCGGATCTGCAGTTCCGCGTAGCCGGTCGAGGCATCGAGTTCGCGCGAGAAGCGATGGCCGGGCAGCAGCACCAGCAGCAGTTCGGCCGTGGTGCGAACCGTGCAGCCGCGCGCGACGTGGCCGCCGAACACGCTGCCTTGCGCGTCGGAAACCGACATGTGCAGGTGGGCGCCATCGGGCGACACGGAGCCCGTGAGCGTGAGTATTTCGAGGTCGCCGCGCAATTCAGTCGGCGTTTCGGCTCCAGCGAATCGCAACTGCGCGACGCTCAGGCTGCCGACGCCCTGGACGACGAACGCCGCATGCGAGGCGTGCTGGCTCAGCAAGCCTTCGACCGCGACGCGCAGGTCGTCGCCGGGAGACAGCCGTACGGGATGGATTTGCATGCTGGGCTCGGGGTCGTCGCGGGGTCGTCACATTCGGCACAGGTTAGGCCGGGACGACGAATGAGGCAAGTCGCACCCTGTGCAACGGCCCGCTCGAAGCGGACCGCCCTTGCACTCGCCCCTTCAATCACCCATCAGTGATGCGCGTAGGTCGAACCAAAGCCGGGAATGGCGTGCTCAGGCGCACCCGCTGCCGACGAACCATTCGCCACGCCGCCGAACGCCGATGCCACCGCGCCGTCCTGCGCACTCACCTTCGCTTCGGCCGCCTCGATGTGCTGCGGATAGTCGTTGTAGTCGGCAGCCGGGTTGTAGCCGGCCTTTTCGAGCTGCACCAGTTCGGCGCGGACCTGAGCGCGCGTGAGCGGCTCGGCCGACTGCGCGAAGGAGACAACGGGAACAGCGACAACAGCGGCAACGATCAGCGACTTGATGAGTTTCATGGTGTCCACCTGTAAGCAATGATTGGGTTCGGACCACGATTGCGTGGCTCGTGCGTCCAGTCTTTTCGATGTCCGCCTTGCGACGTCGCTGACTGGCATGGGTGTATTTGAACCCCCGCACGTATCCCGCTTGTTTCCCGAACCCCCGCTTTTGCAAGCCTCCGTGTCCATTGCGGCGGTGGATACACAACGATACGAAAACCCCGCCCTACTCCCGCATCTCACTCAGCGACACGCCGTTCGGGCGCAGACGCAGGCGCGTATCGATGCGCTGCCACGGCAAATCGGCAGGGTCAGCGGCCATGGGGCCAGGCGCCTTCGCCACGAGATGCGCGCAGGCGATAGCGTCGAAATCGGCGCGATAGTGGACTGAACTCTTGTTGACAAGAATCTTCATGCGCTCCGGGTCGATACCGGCCGCGCGATACAGATTGCGGTCGAATATCTGCATCTTCACTGAGCTGACCGCGATCCTCACGCCGTCGATGCGCAGGCACGCCACCGGCCCAATCTCGGTCCACATGCCGTTCATCATCGGACCGTCGAAGCGCACGCGCCCATCGGCGAGATGCTCCACGACGAAGCGCCCGGCGAGCGGCGCGTCGCCGGGCACGCCCGTGCCACCCGCGAGCGCCAGCTCGATCGTCGCGCCCACGCCCGCTTCGTGCGCCTTTGCAGCCGCCTGCGGGTCCCAGATCAGGCCTACTGCCGCGTCGCGCGCCCCTTGGCGCAGCAGCGCGCGCACAAGGCCCATCGTGTTCGAGTCGCCGCCCACGCCGGGGTTGTCCTGCGTATCGGCGATGATCACCGGTTGCGTGGCGTGCTCGGCGAGACGCATGGCTTCGCGCACGGCGGCATCGGGGTCGAGAAAGTGCACCTCCCAGTTGCGCTCCTGCTCGACGATGGCCGAAGCCAGCGCGTTCACCGCCGTCACCACGGCGGCTTCGTCGAAGCCGTAACCCCACACGGCCGCGCCGCATTCGGGGAAATCGGAGGCCGGAAAACCCGGCGCGAACGAAAGCGAGACGACCGAATCGTCCTCCAGCTGCGCGAGATGCGCGTACGTGCCGCGCGCCGGTTCCGCGAGCGTGCACATGCCATTCACGGGAATCAGGAACGGAATGCGGCGCACGTAGTGCTTGAGCCTGCGCTCGGGCTCTTCTACGAGGCGCATGAGGATCTGCGCGGCGCGCGTACCCGTTTCGGCCATGTCGACGTGCGGATAGGTGCGATACGCGACCATGGCGTCGGCGTGCGTGAACATCTGCTCGGTCACGTTGGCGTGCAAATCGAGCGAGACCACCACGGGCATGTCGCTACCCACGATAGCCCGCACGCGCGCGAGCAGCGCGCCTTCGCCGTCGTCCAGATGCTCGGTGACCATCGCGCCGTGCAGGTCGAGATAGATGGCGTCGAAGCCGCCGCGCCGCACGGCATCGACGATTTCGCCGGCAATGCGCTCGAACGCATCTTCGGTCACGTGCGCGGAGGCGCTAGCGCCCGCCCAGATGACCGGCACGAGCGTGTGGCCCGCGGCTTGCGCCGCCTGGATGAAGCCGCCAGCGGGCACGTTGACGTCGCGCAGCGAGAGCACGTCGGCGCCGCGCGTGAGCGGCGGAAAGCCCTCGCCCTGAACGAAGCTTTGATAACTGGCTTTCGTCGGGGCGAACGTGTTGGTTTCGTGCTGGAAGCCCGCGATGAGAATCTTCATTTTCCTTTACCTCACTTGCATAGGATGACTTATCAAATGAATTGCCTGTCGCGCCTTGAAGGCGCAACGTGCGCTCAGTGCTTTGCGCTCACGAGCCTGACTGAAAGAATCAGCAGCGCGCCAATGAGCGACACGCCCGCCATGGCGAGCAGCGCGGGCTGCAGGCTGCCCGCCGCCGTCTTGATCCAGCCGATGGCAGCGGGACCCCAGAATCCACCGGAAAGCCCGATCGTGTTGATGAGCGCAATGCCGCCCGCCGCGGCCGGCCCCTTGATGTACTCGGGCGGAATCGCCCAGAAGACCGTGTAGGCCATCCACAGCGCCATCGTCACGAGCGTGAGCAGCGCGAGCGTGGGCGCCAGATGATTGCCTGTGGCCGCGCACAGCGCGAAGAGCAGCGCGGCTGCCGCTGCCGGTACCGCGCAGTGAAAGCGCCGCTCGCCGAGCCGGTCCGAGCGGCGCCCCATATAGAGCATGCCCACCGCCGCCGCGACATACGGGATCGACGTGTACCAGCCCAGCGTGATGAGATTGCTCACGCCTTGCGCTCTGAGAATGGCCGGCAGCCAGAAGCTGATGGCGTAAATCGACGCGATGATGCAGAAGTACGCAAACGCCAGCACATACACCTTGCGGTCGCGCAGCACGCTGCCGAACGAGGTGGCGTGCGCCTCCGGCGCGCCGACTTCGGCTTCGAGCTGGCGCTTTTCGGCGTCGCTCAGCCATGCGGCGTCGGCCGGGCGGTCGGGCAGATAGAGGAACGTCGCGATGCCGAGCACGATGCACGGCAGGCCTTCCACGAGAAACATCCATTGCCAGCCCGCGAGCCCCGCCTTCCCCGCCAGCGTACTCATGATGGCCGCCGAAACCGGGCCACCGACAATGCCGCCAATCGGCCCGGCCAGGAACACCATCGCAATGGCGCGCGCCATGCGCGAGGGGCCGTACCAGCGCGAAAGATAGAAGATCATGCCCGGCGCAAAACCGGCTTCGAACACGCCTAACAAAAAGCGCATGGCGTAGAACGCGGGAACGCTGCGCACGAACAGCATGCACGCCGACGTGATGCCCCACAGCACGAGAATCCGCCCGAAGGTTTTGCGTGCGCCGATTTTCGGCAGCAACAGGTTGCTCGGCAATTCGAACAGCACATAGCCGATGAAGAAAATGCCCGCACCCACGCCATAGGCGGCATCAGAGAAGCCGAGGTCGGTCTGCATCTGCAGCTTCGCGAACCCGACGTTCACGCGGTCGAGGTAAGCAAACAAATAGCAGATCAGCAGAAACGGCAGCAATCGCGCGTTGATCCTGCTGTAGAGCGCGGAAGCGTCAAGGCTTCTCGCGCGGGGAAGAATGGCGGCCATGTCCTGTCTCCTGTTGGTGTGCGTCGCGCGCAATACCATCCTGGCCAGGGCATACTTCGTTAGCAAGAGCAACAAAGTTCACATATCGTTCTTTTTCAGGCAACAGTCGCTTTACGCGAACGAGGGCGCGATGCGGGAGATCAATCAGCAGCGGCTGCGTTATTTCCACGAGGTGCTCACGCACGGCACGATCCGCGGCGCCGCGGACAGCCTGAACACCTCGCCCTCCGTCATCACGCGGCAAATCAAGCTGCTGGAGGACGAACTGGGCGCGCAGCTGTTCGAGCGCCAGGCCCGCGGCGTGAAGCCCACCGAGGCGGCGGCGCACCTGCTGGAGTTTTGGCGCGGCTATCGCGCGCAGCAGGAGAAGTTCGAGGACCAGTTGCACGCGTTGCGCGGGCTTCAGCAAGGCCGCGTGGATCTGGCCGTGAGTGAAGGCTACGTGGATGCGCTCGTCGCCGAGGTCATCACGCCGTTCTGCGCGCAGTATCCGAAGCTCGATGTGAGCCTCACGATGCTGCCCGTCGACGACGTTCTGGGCGAGGTTGCCGAAAGCCGTGCGCATATCGGCCTTGCGTTCAACCCGCCGCCGCATGAGCGCATCGAATACCGCGCGAGTTCGGCGCAGCCCGTCGTGCTGCTGGTGCGCCGCGACCATCCGCTAGCGCTGCGCGGCACGCCCGTCACGATCGACGACCTGCTTGCGTGGCCGCTCGCGTTGATGCCCAGCACGTTCGGCATCGGGCATCTCGCGAACATGCTGGCGTTCGCGGAGAACGTCGAGATCCGCGCGACGCTCACCACGAATTCGCTAACCGCGCTCAAGCGTTTTGTCGCCGTGGAAAACTTCGCGACGCTGATCGGCGAGTTCGCCGCCTCGCGCGAGATCGAGGCCGGCGAACTCGTGACCGTGCCGATCGAGCACGCGCTCTTTCAAGGTACGAAGGCGCGCGTGCTCGTGAAGTCGGGACGGCCGCTCGTCGCGGCCGCGCATGAGTTGCTCGAGTGGATCTTGCAGCGCATGACGATGTTTCGGGCGACGCGTCAAGGCGAAGACGCGACGCAAGCGTGAGACAGAGGCGGTGTTCGCCTGGAAGCGGTCGGGATCGTACCGATCTGCCGCGGTGCGCGGTCCAGATAACGCGCCGCCAGTCAGACGTTATAGAGCAGGCCGACGCCAGCCCTTGTGTCGGCGCACGCGCAATACTCTCGCGGTCGAAGGGCGCGTCGTCGGCCGCCGGCACCGGCAGCCTGCGCGGCCATTAGTACGGTCCGCGCGACAGCCACTCTATACACGTACGGAATCCTCATTTTTTCTGTTCCGTATCGAGTACAAGACTGCGGTCCGCCGCGACCAGCTTCACCGCGTCGGTCTTTTTCCACTGCGATTTCGGTATCAACACCGACCACTCGGCATCAGACGTATCGCGAAAGAACGCCGCCACGCCCACGTAGTTCGCCTCGTCACCGATGGGCTCCAATATCTTCAGCGTCTGCCCCGGCCCGAGCGTGACGTCCTGGCTCCAGAGCGTCACGGCCTTCAGCGTATCGCTACCGCCAAGCAGTTGCGCATAGGTCGCTGTCGCAAAGGGCCGGTCATCCTTCAACTGGTAAATGCGCAGGACGACGGGCAGCGACGCGCCGCGCGTGTCCTGATTGAGCGCGCCACGCGCAACAATGGTGAGGTTCATCTGCTTCACCTTCGTCACGAATACCGCCTGCGTCGCCGCCACCGTGCCGTCCTTGACCGACTGCAACACACCGCACGCCGGAAGGGCTAGCGCCAGGCCCACGACGAGCGCGCCCCTTACGATCGCATTTCGCATCAGAAAGGCGCTCCCTCGAAGTCGATGCGCGGATAGACGGTCTCCTTTCCGTCGATGCTCAGCACCAGCCGCATGGAATGGTGGAAACACGCGTAACGACCAATAAAGTGGTTGAGCACGTCGCCAAACAGTACGGCGTCGCCTGGCCCGTCAAAGGCGGCGGGGTCGAGGTCGACGTGTACGCGGACCTCGCGGTGCATGTAGCCGCGCTGAAGGACGTCCTCCGCGGATAGCCGCACGTTCCGGATTGCCTCGATGCGGCGCGTTGGCCCGTCGTCCGGAGTCCAGTCATAGAGCTCCAGCGCCTCATGCAGTGCCCCATCGCCCTCCATCCCGATCCGGTTGATCTCGTTCGCGCCGCCCGCCGTAAACTGGCCGAGCAAACGCCAGTCATAGTCCGGGTAATAGCGCGGCGGATAAAGTGGCATCGTCGGCGCGATCAGATTGCGCACCGATGCGATGCCGGTAAAGCCCGACACAGTCTCGGTAATGGTCGCCTCGGCCAGTTCCATGCGCGGCAGACGCCCGTTGTTCGCGAGCGCGCGCACCGTCAGGTAACGGTCCGGCGGGGGGCGGTCCTCATCGTCCTGCGCGTCGCGGTGCGTGCCCGACCAGAGCTGGCCCTCGAGCGAAACCCACAGTTCCCGCCCGGTCACGCCGAAGTGCGTCGAGGTGTAGAAGTACCGCTCCGGCCTGTCGTAGCGCGAAAGCCAGCCGCGATGGCGGAAGCTCCTGAACGCCTGGTAGGCATACTGCGCACTGTCCTGCGGGTCCGCCGCGATCACAGCGACTATGTCGTACGGCTCGACATGCCCGGCGAGGCCAGGCTGCACCCGGATGCGGTGTTTCCCGTCGTGCCAGTCGGCGGGACGCAGCGGCAGCGCATCGACCTCAAACAGGTTGATTACGGGGGTGCAGAAAAGACGGAAGCTACTGCGACTGACCGAATGATCGCCCGGCATGCGCCCGTCGATTTCAATCTCAAACGTCATCTGCGCTTCACCGGCCGGCAGCACCGCAGCATCGAAACCGCACAGGTCGACAAAGTGGAACTTCTGCGGAAAGGCGAAGTATTCCAGCAGCGTCTGTTCGCGGTCGAGTTCCTGGTTGCGCTTCGCGTCCGTCACCGGCCAGAGCCGCGTCGACGGGCCGAAGCCCGACGCTTCGAAGCGCATCCCGGGCTGCGGCTGCAATGCGCCGTCGCGTACCGACGGCAGACGCAGGTTGATCGCCGACACCTGGCGCGTGAGCGCCGCGTATAGCGCTGCGGCGGCCGGCCGGTCGCCGTGCAGGTACAGGCGGATGCGCGAGAGGTCCACACGCTCGCGCTGCTCCCCGAGCCAGAGACCGAACGTGAGGCGGATCACCGTGCGCCCGTCGGCGCGCACAGCGACGAGTGCATCCTCCACCGAGAGCGGCAGCAGTTCGACAGGCTGCGTCGTCCGGTACGGGCACTGCACGCCCTCGGGACCAACGGGCGCCGAACGCACCACGGCCCCCGCCGGAATCCGCGCCGCGGTCTGGACTGTGCGGTTCAGGGGCGTGCATTCGATGATCGACAGCGACGGAATCGCCCGCGCCGCGTACTCGTACAGGTTGTCAAGCAGCGGGTCGGTAATCTCCGGCATGCCATCGTCGAGCTTGCTGCGCAGTCGCGCCACGAGGAGCGCGAAGCCTTCGTACACCGCACGCACGGGCCCCTCCGGTTCGCCGTAAAGCGTCCCCATGCGGCGCGCGGCGTCGGGGTAGTCTTTGGCAAACTCGGCTCCGGCCTCGCGCAGATAGCGCATCTCCCCGTCGAAATACTTCAGGAACGGATTCTCGTGTTCCACCGGGTTTTTCTTCCACGGTGCGGTCATGGTTACATCTCCGGCGGCAGGGGTGGCAGGGAGGGCAGTCCGGAGATCACCCCGGCGCGGCCCGTTACGAAGATGCGCTCGGGCATCGTGAAGCCGCGCAGCTTGAGCAGATCCAGCGGCCCCGCGCCCGCCTGCGCGCGCAGCAGGTAGCGCAATGGCAAAGCTGTATCGTTAGCGGCCGCAGACGAAGCGGCCTTCGTGTCGACGCTGGCCGCCGCGCCATTCCAGATCAGTTCAAAGCGCGAGTCGTCGAGCGGCTTGATCTGCGCTTTTTCGAGCATGCGCAGGAACGCCCAGTCTCCGGTCGCATCGGACGCGATGCGTGTTCCCGCATCCAGCGATTGCCAGGTCAGCGACGCGTGGCCGTTCAGGCCGTTGCCCGGCCATACGAGCGGCGTCCACGTCTCCCGCTGGTTGAAGTAGACGATCTGCTGCCCGTCTACCGTCAGTTCCGTACGTGTTACGTCCGGCGTCGGCTGCGGCATGATCTCGAAGTGATACGCTGCCTCGCCCTGCGCATAGAGGCGCGCGCCAAGCGGGCCGATCAGCCGCAACATGGCGAGGAACTTCGGATCGAACTGCAACGACTGCGGCGCGAGTTCGTTCGGCACCCACTGCTCGCCCTGGCGCTTGAGCACGCCGGAAAGCTCAACCTCGACGAAGCGGTTGATCAGTCCCGTATCGGGCCTCACGTACCGGCCAAGATCGGCAAGTGAGGCATCCGCCGCCGTCGGCGAGAACGGGTACCGCGAGGCGAACGTCGACGCGAAGGGCGCGGCGACGGCGGCACGCCATGCATCGTTCAGGCTCGCGGCGGCGGGCTGGAGTACGGCCTGCCAGGCAACGTCAAGCGGTTGCACGAACATCGCCTGCCCGAAGCCCGACCACTGCGCGCCGAGGCTCGCGGCGGTCAGCGCTGCATCGTCGCGCGCCTGCGTGAGGTCGGAGAGCTTGCCCTGAAAGACCGCCTGCGCAAGCGCGCGCGCCATCGACTGCGCATCAGGGCTCGACTGGATCTGCTGGAGCTTCAGGCGCACGGTCGTATCCGCCGTGAGGACGCGCGAGAGGCTCACGCCGTTGAAGGCGGCGGCATTCGCCGTCTTGCCGTCGCCTGCCTTGCTGCTGGCCGCCGGGTTCGCATCGCCCATCAGCGCGAGCAGCGGGCCGAACGAGCGGTCGAGCGGATTGACTACGGGAGTCTGCGCCGGATCGCTGTTGCTACCACCGAACAGGCCCTGCGCCTTGCGGACCAGCGTATCGGTCAGTGCCTGCGAGGGACGCCCCGCCTCGCCCTGGTACTGCACCGACTTCATGACCGCAAGCAGCGGCGAGGTCTGCGCATCGGTGAGACGCGTAAGCTGGTCGATGACGCCTGAGAAGCTCGTCGCGGGAATCCATCGGAAGCTATTGAGCATGGTCGCCCAGGCCGCCGTATAGTCCGTAAAGTAACGCGTGCGCAACCGTTCCCGAAGGTCGTCGGTTTCGCGCTTCGCGTCGAGCGCGGCGCGTGCCGCGCCAACCGCCCCTTCGACGACGGTCGAGCTGACCTGTGCGGTCGGCTGGTCGCCGGTCAGTACCCAGTCTCCCTCGACGTGCTGGTCCTTCGCGGCGTCGTCGATCGCCTTGTCGATCACGCCTTCCCAGGCCGCGCGCGTGAAAATCCCCGGTACGGTCTGCGTGGTCGTAAACAGGCCGTGCGAGTCGGCTCCGGCGAGCAGTGTCGCGAGCGATACGTCGGCATACTTGCCGCGTGCCTCGTCAAGCACGCGCTGATAGAGGACGTCGTCGCTCGCCGCGAGGCCGATCTGGTTGACGAGCGTCGAGCGCATCTGCGTGACGAGCGGCATCGACGCGCTAATGCGCCACTCGGGATGCGCCTTGAGGTGGTCGGACCAGAAGCCCGCGAGCTGCTGCGAGGTATCGAGCCATTCCCCCGGACGCATATTGGCAGGCGCAGGCCATACGGCCAGCAGTTGCGACTTGAGGAACGGCGCGTCAGTACGCGCGGGCGTAGCGAGCATCAGGTACGCCTTGAGACGGCCATAGGCAAGCTGCTGCGCGTCGTGGCTTTGCTGCTCGTCGGCGCGGACCTGCGAAAGCTGCCCGAGCTGCCCCTCCAGCGCCTCTACGGCGGGTTCGAGGAGATTACGTAGGGCGACGGTCGTGTACGGTTCCCAGAGCGCGTCGAGCAACTCGTCATTGCGCGAGAGGCCCGCGCGCAGAAACCAGGGTGCGCCGTGGTGCTGACGGTATTCGAGCGTTTCGATCTGCTGCTGGAGGGCGAGCTGCGTACGCATCGCCTGCGGGGTGCCGGGTTTGGCCGCCAGCGCAGCGGCGGCAGTTGTTTCGGCGTCCCGAACGAGCGCGTGGTTGCCGAGGCCCGATACCATCAGCGCGACCGTCCAGGCAATCGCAAAGGCAATGCCAAGTGCCGCCAGCGCATTGGGCCAGTAAAAGCCGGTGCGGCGACCGCGATAGTTGGGCGAGCCTGCCGCGATCTCCCGCCATACCGGCAGTAGGGCGGCGGGCTGGACACGCGTAACGGTCATGCCCTGTGCTGGCTGCGCTTCGACGGGCTGGGCGGGTGTACTGCCGCCGTCGACGACCGGCACCGGCACGACGGACGGCCCCGGAAAGATCGGCGCGAACATGACGCCCGCCAGCGGCGCGCGCAGCCAGTTCGATACCACCAGCGCCCGCATGCCCTCGCCGATGCGTTCGCAATGGTCGCCGATGTACTTCGAGACTTCCATCAGCCAGGTCACCCGAAGGTCATTCCGGGTGCAGAGGTGTACGCCTGCGTCCGCCGTCCTGTACTCGACCTCGTTGAGCAATGCCGGCAGTTTCGCAGTGGCGCTCTGCGCCTGTCTGCGCGTCTCGTTGGGCATGAAGGCCCCGACGGCGTCGAAACGTTCCGACGGACTGCCGTGCGCCTCGACCGGATGCAGGAACGTAACGGGTGCGGCCCAACCGAGCGCAGTGCCAAGCGTTGAGAGCGCACGCGGTAGCTCCGTATCGGCATCCCCGGCGCGGGTAACGTGTACCAGGCCGTCGACCGGATAGCCGCGGCGTAATTTCCGGATCTGGCCGAGCCACTTCGCCGGTTCGATGCCGTCCGGTGCTGCGTGGACGAGGATGGTCTCGTCGACGTGCAGGACGCCCGCCTGTTTGAGTCCGGGCGCGACCTGCTCGATACGTTCGTCCGTGCCGCTCACCATCAACCAGCACAGGCGGTCGCGCCAGAACCAGCCATGCGCAACGCGTAGCTCCTCGGCCATGCGTTGTAGCCGTGCGTCGCGTTTCAGCGGCTTCGTCGTCGTTGAGGTTGCTCCCTTCCCGCCTGTTTCATGCCGGAGCAGTCTTGCCGCACCCGCATAGGCACCGCTCGATATCGCGACCAGATGCATGATCACGATAATGAAACCTGATGCCGGAATGCCGACTAAAAGCAGCATGCGAGGCGTGCCATCTGGAACGCCAAGACGTTCGCTCTGCAACCAGACCAGCAGGACAGCGGCAAAGGCAAGAACCAGGACAGCGAGAGGTAGGCCCCAGATTGCAACCCGACTCGGGGCTTCTTCGACGGAGGCACCTTGAGGTTGCATGTTCAGCAGGTTATTTTTGGGTATCGTCATGCGTTGAAGGCGTTTGATCTTCGGGGATGACATGGAGAATGGCTGATTGAAGGCCATCGACAACGAGCTGCGGCCCATCTGCAACACGAGACTCAACCGCAGCGGCAATCGCAAGCAGGCCGTTCGCCGCACGAAGGTCGCCGACAAGAAGATCGAGGCGTCGCTGTGCAGCGTCTTTTGCTGCACCCACAAATCCGGCGGCATCCAGAGCCTTGTCGCAATTAGCAACCGGGCTGGTGATCCAGGCGCCTGTCACCGCCGCAGCGTCGGTTCTGCCCCAAACTGCGGCATTCGCGAAACCGTACTCGGGTTTGGCAGCAATGCTTGCGACGGGCCGGTGCAATACAGCTTGAGGGTTGACCTCTGGCGGAAGCCGGAAATAACCGGCGTCAAGCAGCACCGCGGCGCAACCCTCCGCCAGACCCTCCTCAATGCCATCGTCGTACCACGCTGCCGCGACGAGAAGAAGCGGGCGTGATTCGTGCGCATCAAGCCACGCGTCGGCCACCAGCAGCCCATCGACTGCCGGAACGACCTGAATCTCTAGCGGTGGTAGTGCCGCCAGACGCAACGCGTCGCGAACCTGGGTCACGCGCAGGTCCGACATCTGAGGCTCGGCCAATACGCGCACCTGAGGCCAATATGGCCTTTCGTATCGGGTCAGTGCCTGAATACTCCCGGCCAGCGGCTCAATTGCGACACGAATCATCTGAGTAGCGGGAAGAACCTTCGTCAGCATTGCTAAGTTATCCTGCTCACCGTCCTCTTCACTCACGCTAGAGGTGATAGCAAGTAGTGGGTCGTTATCTTCAAAGCGGTTGCACAAAACCTTGCCGGGGCCGTGCCGTGGTGCCTGCACCTTGAGGATCGACCTTTTGCGCGCCAGCACATCGGTCAGATTTTTTCCGCCAAGCGGCAGGCAGTAGCCCGCGCCGATTAACTTTAGTGGACGTTGAGCGAACCGGACTTTGTCCGCGAGCCAGCGATCACGATGATGGTTGCACCAGTACGCGCGATACCATAGCGTCTCGTAGACCGCGCGAGCAAAACCGAGCAGGACGAGGAATAGCCCGTTCGGTGCCCCGACAATCCAGCTCCAGAACTTGACCCCACTCGCAGGCTCGTCCTTCGGCCACACAAGCAGGACGACTACCGGGCCGAACACGTTGCAGACGAACCAAGTAGCTGCCCATGGCCAGAAACGCATCCGCCGGGGATACGCGTGGGAGCGTCCTGCGGGAGAAAGATCGACCGGCATTACGCGATATCGACGTTCTGGAGCGACGAGATCACGCGACAACCGCAGGCGCAGCGGTGATGGTGCATGGCGACCGCCGTACCGTCGCGGTCGGGGAATCCGTCGTAACCCTCGTCGATGACGGTCGGACCGTGCTGCGCGCAGTGAGCCGCGTCGCCCTTGCGGGCAAGCGGCCTGCCCATGAAGTTCATCCACGGCGAGCCGCCTGTGACTTCGCCGCCGTGTTCGAGTTCGTCGCCTTTGCGGATAGGAGATTGCATATCCTAGTTGCCCGATTGATTACCAACAGGAACAACTTTCGACGAAATTTTCTTTCTATTTCGAAAGCGATCGGAATAAGAATAACCTTGACCACTTATTGGATCACAGTAAGTTCCCTTACGCTCGACAAGTGAAATACGGCCTTCCGGGGAGACAGAATAATATTCCTCCCAATTTTCACAGGCACTTTCATGGAAACACTGCCCCACTAATTCTTTTTTCTTATTATCAACTTTCAAACATGGAACATCACTAAGTTGCTTATCGTAGATATAAGCATCCTTTTCCTTCGAATAAAGATATACGTTGTAGAATTCTTGGTTGGCCCCTCTATCTCTAAGTATCAATAGATCAGCGTATCCATTGAAGGTCAAATCGATAAATTTTGCATCGAATTGGGAAGTGGCACCGCTCGCGAGTATCGCCTGTTTTTTCCCCATAGGAGTTGTTACATATGCGCGACCATTAGATATAACAACGCTTGACAAATCCTTCGAATATGCCACAGCACTTGAAAGCAGGAATAACATCGCAACAACATATTTTCCGATTTTCATAGGTCACCAAATCATTTCTTTTGTGAATATGCGCCCGGATAATCAACCAAAATATCGGTCAGTTTGGCAACAGAAGCAATAAACACGTTTGTTCGGGGAATTAACCCCATTAGCGTTCCGGTACTATTCGGGTTACCAGTATTCACCGCACGCGCCGACCTTTCAAATTGAGAACATGCTCTAAACGGCATACTCGAAATAGCGGCCTTACATGACTTTGTGTGGTAGTCATAGTTAGAGCATACATTCGTCAATGTTGTCTCAGTGAAAATTGGCAACCGGTCGGCCTCAATATTTATATTATGAACTTTGGCGATAGGTTTGGCACAACTAATCCAATAAAATCCGGCCGAATCACAAGCCCTCGACAAATCTGTCTCAAGCGAATCACGATACACCGATGGCTGGCCGCTCCATTTACGAAAATCACCATATCTCTGGTAATTTTCTTCGAAAGTTAGCTGAATTACACCGCGACCATACCACGGAGCATATGTCGCTGACGCCCCACCAAGCTCAGAAGTACGGCTTAAATAAATAGTTTCCTGAATCGCATTCCCCATAAAATAGGCAGTGCGCAACCCACTAATAGAAATCAAATATTTCCGCAAAGCGATATTAATCTCGCGCTCGAAACGTTCAGCCCGCCCGTGCGCAATACCCCAGTCAAGGGTAGAAGTTGGATATATTGTTTGATGCGCTCCATTCTTTGTCTGATCAATAATCTTTCGCGGAATACACTGCGTAAGCTCAGACGCACTTAGCCACCCACACCTCCTAAAATGCCGGATAAATGCAAGCGGATGGAAAAACCGGAGCTTCCTTCCGGCGAGCGGCGTCTTGTCCAGAAACTGGAACTTGCTCAGGAAATCAATGAAGTTGGTGTACCCATTGGGGTTGGTATCCTTCTGCTTGCCGAAGAAGCCGTCTGGATCGTTCAGATCCTTGTAGCGGTCGCCGTTGTTGGACGGGTCCCATTCACTGCGCGCCTGACATACCAGCCCCCTGAGCTTTTCGCCCACGCCCTCGGTGCTCTGAATGTAGCCGGCAAGCTGCTGGTTGGCATTGTTGTCGTTGTTCTTGTCGTATTCGAGCGGCTGCACCATGCCCGAAGTCGCTTGCGGGTCCTCTACGCCAGTCAAGCGGCAAAGCTCGTCGTATCCGCACAGCCCGTCATGATTGAACGGCGTGTTGTCCTCATCGACCTTTTGCCAACCCGTAAAGAACGGGAAATCCGCGTCAGACAGCTTCGTGACCGCGTCCTGGGCAATGTCGACATAACCCAGCGTACCGTTCTCGTCGAACGGCACCGCGATCCAAGTCACACGTTGATCGGATATGTTTGTCGGATGCGGGTTGCCGGGTAATGCCCCATCGATCGGGGCGGGCAAATTGACAGGCTCCGCCAACTTGACTGGAATCGAAAGAATACGCCCGAAGCGCAAAAGCTCATATCCATCGCTCGGACACGCAGGATATAGCGCCATTGAACGCTGGTACAGGTTGTACTCGTACTGCCTCGTGTCATTGTCGTACGGGTCCGCGATGGGATCAGACGTGAGCAGTGTCACGTTGCCGCTGCCACCCTTGTCAATCCACGCGCGCGTATAGCGCCGCCCCAGGTTAAACCACGCCTCCACATAGAGCGTATCACCTGCAGCGATCGATCCACCCGGCACCCGGGGAAACCAGGTGTCATCCCCGGACGGCTGGGGATACAACTCCAGCGGCCCCTTGATAACGAAATAGCTGTGCCCCCAGTAGTCGCCCGACTGGGGCTGGACCGGGTTCTTTTCGCCAATCTGAACCTTGTGGCCGTCCTGATCGAACCAAGCCGTGAAATCGGCTTCCGCCATGAAAACCTCGTGGTGCAGATGCTGCACGCCCTGATGCTGGCCGACGTAGCCGAGCATGTCCTTGCGGTACACCTTCTTCGTGCCGCCTGGCTGGACCACCCCATCCTTGCCCCCTGCCGTGTCGAGCAGCCACCTGGGCAAGGCGTTCGCCGAGCCGGTCTCGGGAGGATCGTTCGGCTGCGGAACAATGTTCTCCTGCGCGGTCATATCCAGCAGATGCATGTAGAGCGAGTAATACGTCATCGTGCGCCCGTCACCCGTATCGGTTGTGTGCCTGAGCAGGACGAAGCCGGTATTCGAGTTCAGCAGGGGTTGCCCCTGGGCATCCTTCGCACCATCGGAGATAGCGTTCTTGCTGACCCGGTACGCCACCACATCGCCGTCGGCAATCGCGCGCACCGGTTCGTGCTGCTCACCAGGATTCAAATGAATGCCGCAGTGAAAACGCCGGTCGAAAGTGACCGGATAGACTCCGTGATGGCCGATCTCGAACTGGTCGACGACGTCCATCATGGGGTCCGGCTTTGATGCGTCACTCGAAGTCAGGCCCGATGTGGGCAGAAAGGGAGGGCTGATAATCATGGCTTTAGTGGGACGACGAATACTGGTCGGAAATCTTCAGGCTGGCCTTCGGCAGCGACGGCAACGGCGTTGCAACGTTATCCGGTCCAACGAAGGTAAACGAAGCTGCCTTGATGGTGTATGCGCCGGGACAATGGAACGTGATGTTGCCGTTCTCGATGACGACCGAAGCGCCCCCGCTGTTGAGCGTGATCTTCGACTTGGCCGATATCTGGACGTCCGCGCTTTCGCTCGCGACGCGCAACTGCTTCTGCGCGAAAAGATCCATCCCGTCCGTAAGTGCCGCCATCAGGACCTTGCCCTTCGCCGCGATAAACGTCAGCCCGAGCTTGTGCGCGCATAGCGAGATCAGTTCGCCCGCTACCATGCGTAGCCGCTTCGTGACGCTGGCGTCCATGTTCTGGGCCGCCGTGACGATCACGTTCTCGCCCGCCGAGTGCTGGACCGATTTCGGCGTGACGAGTGCCACGCCGCCCGGGGCGCTCGCGAGCAGCCCCGCCTCGCGAAGCTGGTTCAGCCCGTCGAGAAGCGCCGCCTGTGTCGCGCGGTCGGCAGGATCGGCCCCGGCCTGCGTCGTCGCCGCCGCAAGATCCGTTACGCGCTGGAGGGCCACCTTGAGCTGCGCGACGGCGGCAGGCATTTCGAGGTGAGGCGTATCGGCTCCCGCTGCCGCGTCCGCCGACAAGAACAGCCCTTTCGCCGCGCGCGTGGTGCCCCATCCCTGAGTCGTGATCTCATACCCCTCACCGCGCTTGAGCTTTTTACTGTTGAGCAGGTACCCCTGGTTCATCGCCGTCTGGTTGTAGACCGTCGCAATTCGCGCGCTTTCCTTGCCCTGCAAGTCGTTAAACACAATCTCCGCGCCAAGCAGCGGCGAGCGCCAGATTGCGTAGCTGAACATTGCGTTGGCACCGTGAACGACGTCCGGATGAGAATAGTCATGCAAGGCACCCGATATATGGATTCGGTCGACGTCGTTGTGGGCCGCTTCGAGCAGGACTTCGGTATCCGGGAGCAGCGGCGAGTGAAAGCCGCCCTGATACGACGACGACGGACGCAGCAGACGTAGCTTCAGCAGTTGTCTGTCGGTATTGCCCGAGCCTTGCAGGAATTTAGGTAGGACCGGATAGCGACCGTATTCGTCAAGGCACGCGTAGGGCGCCGAATCAAACGTTGTGACGACGCCGACAACCGGACCATTGAGAAATCTCCAGTCGCGCTCGTAAACGAAGCTGGGCCGGTACACGAAGTGTGCTGGCATCGCCTTGAAGCGGGTGAACGCCGGTTTCGTGCGACTGCCCTTCATGACCATCGAAGTAATCACGAAGCCGTATTCCGCGCTCGCGAGCTTCGCGTTCGTCAGCTTCACGACCACGCCCGGTGCGACGCCCTTCGCGTCGGTTGTACCCGAGAGCGTCGCCTGCCGTGCGATCAGCTCGTCGCGCCGCGTCTGCGCGTACGTCTCGCCCTGCTCCTGCGTGAGGTGGAATTCCGCGCTGCGACTGATCTGTCCGAATACCGAGCGGTCCTCCGATTCGCCGGAGACGTTCGCCGTCGCCCGTAGCGGGTCCTCCGGCGTGCGGTAGTTGCGCTCCCATACCTCGACCGTTGCGGCGACCAGCCTGCGATGCTCGTTGACCTCCTGCGCCGCCTCCTGCCAGTTGCTGTTCAGGCCCGAGGCGTCCAGCAGGGGCACGTCGATCGAGCGGATATAAGCGCGCGGGTTGTTCGCGAAAACGATGGTGTCGAGCCGCCCGTCCTTGCTGCGGCCCTGCTTGTAGAACCAGAAAACGCCCTTGCGGCGGCAATGACGGGTGATCAGGTTGTAGAGGGATTCCTCGTACATGACCACCTGTTCCATCTTCTCCTGGAGTCCCTCAATCTGGAACTCCACGTCGAAGGCGTCGAAATTCTTCCGGTCGACGACGGTCTGCGTGATCAGTTCCTGAAGCGTAACGTCCTTGTACGTATCCGATCGGACGATCAGCTTGAGCAGGGCCGCGAAGCGCGGTTCGAGGCGCAGGCGGTATGTGCCCTGGTCGCGGCTCACGCTTATGCGCTTCCAGCGCGTTATCACGCCGTTGAAGGTCGCCGCCTCACGGTCGACGGGCTCGGTATAGCTCGCCGAAGGCACCGTCGCACGCTCGTCGATCTGCAACCCCGCCCGTTTCCCCACGCAGAGCTTGCCGTCGATGGCGAGTTCCGGCGACGTCACCGTGACGTCAACGATATAGTCCTGGCAGAAGCCCGCCTTCACCCTGAACTTGACGACGTCGAGCGGAATTTCGAGCCCGCCAACCCAGAGGCTTAGACGCTGGGTCAGGCGCGCGCTTGGGTGGAGCAATGTATCCGTAAAACGTTTTGTCACAGCATTCATACGCATCCCGGTTCGTTAATAGGAACGAGGCGAAGCCGCCGGATTGACACTTCTCGCCGGATTCGCAATTTCAGGCAAACAACAATTAAGGAATTACGCCATCAACGCGTCAATTAGCGAATCCAGAAGGCGTCCGGAATTCCCCACGTTTTTGTCAAAAAAAGATAACTTTGCGACACGCTGATTTTTCGAGATGCAATTGCGTGGTAATTCGCGGGAAAGGCCATTAATCGGCTTCTGATTGTCGAGGCGATCTGGACGTACTCCGGCACGTACAACCCGGCGAACCCACTGCGCGAGGATTTTTGCCGCCCGGGTACGTGGGTCGTCATGAACCGCGTGGTTCACGCGACGCGGCTATTAGCCGTCCTCCTCGGCATTACGCCGAAAGGGCCTAACGCGACGCGCGGGGGCGAGCTACGGATCTTTTACGCATAGATCGAGGCGCTTCAGGAGGCGCTCCTTACGCTGCTCCTCTCGCGGCTATTGATTGCTGGACCAGGCTGTGTGAAACCCATCCTGCTCGACCATACGGTATGGAGTCCTTATGGTGTTGAACGGAAATCCGCAACGCCCCGCCCTCGGGACGCGCCGATGTCGTGAGCGTGCTGGGCTGCGCCGGTTGGATCACACGAAATGCAACCCGCAGCACCACGACGCCGACCACTTTTCCGGAAAGTCTGAACGATCTTGCGTTGAGTCGCGACGCGAGCCGGCGCGAGTGCCCCCACGCCCTCACCCAAACCGTACGCAATACACCGGCGGCAAGTGCGCAGAAACGAGCTGCCAGTTTTCGCCGCCGTCGTCCGAGGTCCAGAGCGCGCCCGTGGTCGACCCCATGGCGAGACGCGTGCCGGAATCGTCGATGTCGAGTCCGTGCCGGTACACGATGTCGTACGCAGGTGCAGCCGGCAAACCGTTCGAGAAGCGCTCGAACGTGCGCCCGCCGTCGCGTGTGCGCGTGACGACGAACTGGCCATCGACGGGCACGCGGTACTGGTCTTTTTGGGCCGGCACGAACCACGCCGTATCGGGCTCGCGCGGATGCACCGCGACCGCGAAGCCGAAGCTCGACGGCTGCGCTTCGATACGCTGCCAGTGCGCTGCGCCATCCGTCGAGCGGAAGATCGCGCAGTGATGCTGCGTCCACAGCACATCGGGGTTCGCCGCACATTGCACCACGCGGTGCGGGTCTTGCGCGTTGGGCTCGCCGCGCCGCTCGGGCGGCATGTAGTCCGCTTCCATGCCCTCGGCGGTGATGCGCCAGGTCGCGCCGCCGTCGCCGGTTTGCCAGACGCCGCCGCACGACACGCCCACCGTGACATGCTGGCTGTCGCGCGGATCGACCATCACCGAATGGATGCCCGGCGCGTCGTAGCCGCCGCCCGCCCATTCGCGCCGCTCCGGGCGGTCCCACAGCGCGCGGTTGAGTCCCCAGGTGTCGCCGCCGTCCGCGGAGCGGAACAGCCCGCCCGGTATCGTGCCCGCCCACAGCACGCCCGGCTCGTCCGCGCCGCCGGGTTCGAGCGACCAGATCTGCTGCAGCGACCATGGCGCGGGCAGACGGCCCAATGCATCCGGCTCCTTGGCCTGAATGTCCTCGGCGGGTTGTGGCGGATAGACGGGCACCGCGCACTCTTCCCAGTCCGCCATGCCCGCGCGCCTGCGATGCAGCTTAACGCCGAAGTGGCCGAGATTGAGCGCGGCATAGAGCGAGCCGTCGCGCGCGTCGGGCATCACCATACTCACCGGCTCGCCGACGAATTCGGGTTCGCCGATCGTCCAGCCGCCCGCTCCATCGGCTTGCAGAACAAACAGCCCCTTGCGGGTTGCGACTAGCAATCGATCGCTCATCTCGTCTGCCCTCTGTCGATTGTCATCCGCCCGACAGCGCCTGCACGACATACACCCGGCTCGCTTCGCCGAGCGCATCGCTCAGATGCTCCCGGTCGCGTAGCCTGACGCCGTCGACGAACACCGCCAGATGTTTTCGCAGCGCGCCCTGATCGTCGAGGATATAGCCGCGCAAACGAGGCTGCTCGGCAAACACGGCATCGAACGCTTCGCGTAGCGTGCGCGCGTCGATCTCGCGCTCGGGCGTCGCGACGTGCCGCTGAATGGAGGCTGCGAAGAAGATGTGCGCCATGGCGGGCCGGCGGCGCGGAAGTGGCCGCATCCGCTGGTTCTGTAGTTTAGGCCATCCGCCGCGGGCTTCGAGGCGTTGCCGTACCCCGGAAGCTCCTGCGCTGCGATGCGGCGCAGCAAACGCGCCCGGCCCCGCCGGACGCAACGCCAGTCGTTACGGCGCGCTGCCTTCCGGTTTGGATTTGCCGTGCAGGCACGGCGTCGGCAAGCGCATGCGATAGAGGGAAATCGCCTGGATCGTGAGCACGCAGAGAATCGCTGCCCCGTAAGCGGCGAGCAGATTCCAGTGCGTGAGTGTGAGGCTCAGCACGAAGAAGAACGAGGCGAAGCCCAGCAATCCCGTGGTCATGCCGCGCATCAGTTGCTGCGCCGCTTCATGGCCGATCATGCGGTGCGCGAACACGGCGAGGATGATCGCCATGAACGGGAGCGACGCGAGCACGCCGCTCGCCTCGGGGCCGACGTAAGGCGCGATCAGCGTCACGCTCACCACGAGGCCGGCGATGAGCATCATGCGCGAAGGCAAATCCCACCATGGCGGCGTGAGGCGCGCGGTTCTTGCCGGCTTGTTGGGGATGAGGTTCAGCGCAAGGGCGATGGCCAGAATGGCAAAGAGATAAAGCCCATGAGCCGGCAGCGCGCTCCATTGCAGCAAGAGGGCCACGAGGGCGAACGTCGCGCCTCCCGCTGCCAGTGCCACCTTCCACCCTCGCGCCGCCACCCTGCAATAGGCGACGCAAAACGCCGCCTGAGCCGCCGTGGCGACGAGCGAGCCTGACGTGGCTTGTGCAGCGAACGCCGGTCCGTGCTCCAGCGCGAGAAAAACCGAGACCGGCCCCGATGTGAGCGGCAGCCCCACGAGCAATCCGCCGACCGCTTCGCCCCAGCGGCGAGCAGCAAGACTGGCGGCCAACAGCAACAACGGCGTAACGACGAGTTTGAAAAGCAGAAGATCCATGATGAGCGACGCAATGCGGAGAATGCCAACTTTCAGGAATGCGCGGCTGGCGTAACAGGAGTTACGTTACGTCCCGCGGCTTGCTGCCCATATTGAAGGGCGCCAACGTGGCTGACAAACCATTTGTCGTCATATAATGCGTGAGCAAAACTCACGCGTACCGCACGCACCCTGCTCCATGTTCGACCGCCTTCCCCCGCTGCAAACCCTGCGCGCCTTCGAAGCCACAGGGCGACTTCTCAGCATGACGCTGGCGGCGCAGGAACTGCACGTTACGCATGGCGCCGTGAGCCGCCACATCAAGACGCTCGAAAGCCATCTGGGTGTGGCGCTCTTCCAGCGCCTCACGCGGCGCATCGTCCTGACCGAGGCGGGCGCCGAATTCCTGCTGGCCGTGAACCGCGCGCTCGCTGAATTGACCAAGGAGTCCGAGCGCCTGCGCACGCACGACAACGTCACGCGTCTGAAGATCAACGCCAGCGTGTCCTTCGCGAACCGCTGGCTCGCGCCGCGCCTCTATCGCCTCAAGGCCCGCCATCCGGAGTTGGACGTGCACCTCGACGTGACCGACAAATACGTCGATCTCAACGACTCGGACGTCGATGTCGCCATTCGCTACGGCAGCGGGCGCTATCCGCGCGTGCTGGCCGAGCGCATTCTGGATGAAACCGTGACGCCAGTTTGCAGTGCTGACTATCGGGCGAAGATCGGCGGCATGGCCTCGGTTGAAAGTCTCGCGCGCTGCACCTTGCTGCACGAGGGCGGCATGCTCGCGAACTGGGAGCAATGGCTGGCGCTGGCGGGTTTGAGCGGCGTGCGTAGCGATCGCGGCACGGCCTACAGCCATGGGAGCCTCGCAATCGAGGCGGCGATACGCGGCGAAGGCGTGGCGCTCGGGCGCAGCGTGATCGTGGCGGACGACATCGCGGCCGGTCGGCTCGTCGCGCCGTTCCCGCACTTGCGCCTCGAGTCCGAGCGCGGCCATGACCTCGTCTACCGCATTGGCAGCCGCGACGATCCCAAAGTGCGCGCTGTGCGCGACTGGCTTGCCGACGAAATCCGGCTCTTTCTCGCCGAGGCCAGTTGAGGGCCACGCGCTCGCAACGCGCTGCGCTCAGTAACCGAGCGCCACCTTGGCGAGCATGCCGCACGCCACGCACACCAGGATGGCGGCGAAACCCATCTGCGTATGCCGCGCTGAGACGCGATGCGAAACGTGACGACCGAGCACCATGCCAGCGACGGTCGCGACGCTGAACCAGAGCGTGAGGTCGAGCCGCAGCGGCACGCCGTGCAGCACCGTCGCCACCACACCGCCACAGCCCACGAGCGCGATGACCATCAGCGACGTCGCGACGATGCCGTGCATGGAAATGTTCGTAAGCTTGCGCAGCATCGGCACGATGATGAAGCCGCCGCCCACGCCGAGCAGACCCGTCATCAGGCCCGTCAACGCGCCGGTCGACGCCAGCGCGAGCGCCGTGGTTTTCGACCAGACGAGGCGCCCCGTGTCGGGATTGATACGGCCCACGCAAAGCGGCGACGCTTCCTGCAGCGCGCGCTTTTTCCCGATGGTTTGACGCAAGAGCCGCACGGCCACGAACAGCATCACGCCGGCGAAGAGCGCGAGCAACAGACGTTGCGGCATGGCTTGCGCGAGGCGCACGCCGAGCCACGTGGTCGGCACGCCCGCGAGCGCCATGCAGAACGCCGCGCGATAGCGCACGAGGCGCTTTCTGAAGGCTTCGAGCGCGCCGATCCCCGCGCTGCTCGCCACCGCGATCAAGGCAACCGGCGTGGCCTGCTGCATGGGCCAGCCCATTCCCACCACGATGGCCGGCACGGCGAGAATGCCGCCGCCCGCGCCTGTGAGTCCCAGCAACGCGCCGATCATGGCGCCGAGAACGAGTGAAACGATCATCGAGGGTCGATGTTCAGCATGACTTTGAACGGCGAGGTCAAGCGGGCACCGTGGCCTCTGTGGCCGGCACACACGGCGCCACGGCGCGGCGAATGCAGTCCACCGCGAAATCGACGTCTTCCGGCTTCGTGAAGCGCCCGAGGCTCAAACGCACCGTGCGGTTTGCCGCTTCCTCGCCAACCCCGATTGCCGTGAGTACATGCGAAGGCGTACCCGCAGCCGAGTTGCAGGCCGAAGTCGAGGAAATCGCGAGGTCGCCGGTCAGCAGGAACGGGAAGAAACCCGGCAGATCGATCGTGAGGCTCAGCGTGTGGGGAATGCGCTTCGCGCGCGCCGCGTTGAGCGTGACGCCGGGCAACGCGAGCACCTCGGCCAGCAGGCGCTCGCCCAGACGCGCAATGCGCTCGCTGTCCGCCTGCAGCGCCTCGCGCGCAATCACGCATGCCACGCCCATGCCAACGATCTGATGCGTGGCCAGCGTGCCCGAGCGCAAGCCGCGTTCGTGGCCACCGCCGTGCATTTGCGGCGCGATGCGCTCGAACGCCTCGCGGCTCACATAGATGGCGCCAATGCCCTTCGGCCCGTACACCTTGTGCGCCGACATCGAGAGCAGGTCGATGCCCATCGCTTTCACGTCGATGGGTGTCTTGCCGAGCGCCTGCGCCGCATCGACGTGCAGCAGGGCGCCCGCGGCATGCACCACGCGCGCAATTGCCGCGACGTCGGTGAGCGTGCCCAGTTCGTTGTTGACCAGCATGAGCGACACGAGCCCGGTGTCGGGCTTAAGCGCAGCGGCCACGGCCTCGGCCGTGATTTCGCCGCGGGCGTTCGGCGCGAGCCGCGTGACGGCCATGCCGCGCGCTTCGAGGCTCGTCATCGTGTCGAGAATGGCCTTGTGCTCGAGTTGGCTCGTGATCAGGTGGCGCTTTTGAGTCGCGCGATCCGCGTAGCCCTTGAGCGCGAGATTGTTCGACTCGGTCGCGCCGGAAGTCCAGACGATCTCCTCGGCATCGGCGCCGATGAGCGCCGCCACGTCCTTGCGCGCCTGCTCGACAAGCCGCCGCGCCCGCTGGCCCGCGCCATGCGAACTGGATGCCGGATTGCCGAAGTCGCCTTCCATACCCAGACAGCCGAACATCGCCTCGATCACCCGCGGGTCCGCCGGGGTGGTCGCGGCATAGTCAAAGTAACGCAAATCGCCCTTCTCGCTCATCTTCGTTTCTCGCACAACGGAATTCCGAAAATGCTACGCGTCGGGCGCTGAAAAATGGTTCCAAAATTAAGCGGATTCTCCAAAGGGAGGAGTATCCATTTCTACTCGATAGGCCTCTCGCGAAATGAAATTCTCGGCAGGCAGGCCCCATGCACGAAACCCGAGGGCGATGCCTCGTCACCCTTCGGGTGTTGCGATGTCCGCGCGGATCAGTTCGTCAGCTAGTGTGAGGGCTTGTTGTCGCGCCAGCGGACCCGTCGCGCAGGGCCCCGGACGCGGGCAGCCGTCGAACGGATAGATGAGCCGCCCATCGGTCTTGCGGCGAATACGCAGCAATCCGTAGTAGCGGCCCGCGCCGTCGATCTGCTCGCCGCAGAAAACTTCGTAGTCTTCCGCGGTGGTCGGGCGGCGCATGGCCGGTTTCGGCCTTTTCTCTGGCATGTCGGCACTCCGCGAATATCCAGGGCGAGATATGCGCAATACCCAGCAAACGCCGCGCCCGGCACGCCATTGCGGTCAAACGGCCGCCCTTGCCCGCTCCCTGCCCACACGATGCGGCGTCGCACGGAAATCAGCGATAACGGGCACAATACGCGCCTACGCCGCCGCGCCGGACGCTGTGTTCGTGATTCGAACGCGCCTTTTGAGCATGCTTGCTGCCCGAACGCTCCCGCACCGCCGCACCGGAATCCGCCCTTTTCACGCTTTCATGACCCACGATCTGCCCGAACATCCAGCCACCGCCGCACGCCCGGCGAACTCGCCGCGCTTCCTGCTGTTCCTGATCTGCCTGTTCGCCTCCGCCGGACAGCTCGCCATCGACATCTACGTGCCCGCGCTGCCTGCCATGGCCCGCTACTTCGCGACCTCGCCGCAAGCGATCCAGTCGAGCGTGTCGGTCTATATGGCGGCCTACGCACTCGGCCAGCTCATCTTCGGGCCGATTTCCGACGCCCTCGGACGCAAACGCGTGCTGGCGTTCGGCCTCGTCATCTACACGATCGGCTGCCTGCTTTCGCTGGCCGCGCCGAATCTGGAAACGTTCGTGCTGGCGCGCTGCCTGCAGGGTTTCGGCATTGCCGCAACCAACCTGCTCGCCAAGGCCATCATCACCGACTCGTTCGTGGGCACCGCGCTCATGCACGCGTTCACTTATATGTCGATCACATGGGGGCTCGCGCCGATCATCGCGCCCGTGATCGGCGCGCACTTGCAGGAGTTGTTCGGCTGGAAGTCGTGCCTCGTGTTCCTGCTCGTCTATTCGCTGGTGATGTGGGCGCTGCTGTGGCGCTTTCGCGAGACCTTGCGGCAGCCAGTGCATCTGGAGCCGCGCACGCTCATCGCGAATGCGGGCAAGGTGCTCGCGAGCCCCGTGTTCCAGAGCTGCTTTCTCGCCCAGGGCCTGTGCTACAGCATCCTGCTGGTGTTCAACATCATCGGGCCGTTCATGGTGCAGAACACGTTGCACAAGCCGCCCACCTTCTTCGGCTATCTCGCGCTCGGCATCGGCTTGATGTATTTCCTCGGTGGCCTCTCGAACCGCCTGCACGGACCGCGCCTGCCCACCCCGGAACAACGGCTGCGCGTGGGCGCGCGCGTGATGGCGGGCGCGGCGATCGTCATGCTCGTGCTCGCGCTCACGGTGGGCCTGCGCGTGTGGACGCTCGCCACCCCGGTGCTCGTGATGGGTCTGTGCGCGGGCGCGATGTATCCCACGCTGATGGCGAAGGGCAATTCGCTGTTCCCGCACATTGCGGGATTGACGAGCGCGATCCTGGGCTGCGCGCTGCTGCTCGTTTCCTCGGCGATGATGGGGCTGGCCGGCTTTGTGTCCGTGCATGTGCTCACGCCGCTCGCGGTGTTCTTCGTGGTGCTCGCGCTCACCGTTGTTTTGATGGTGACGAAGCTGCTGCGGCACCTCGCGCAGAGTCAGGCCGCCGCCGCCGCGCTCGCGCAGCGCAGCGGCGAGGCGGCCTGAGCGGCTTGAGCCGCTTGCGCTGCGACTACCTGATCGCGCGCGCCACGTCCTGCAACTGCGTGAAGGCGCGGTAACGCGCTTCGTGCAGCGCCGCGATCTCACCCGTGGCCGGTGCGTAGACCTTGCTGATCTGCGACATCGCGGCCATCGCCTCGCGCGCGTTTTCATACAGGCCGCCCGCCACGCCGCCCAGCATGGCCGCACCCAACAATACGGGCTCGTCCGCATGGGTGGCGAGCACAGGCTTACCCGTTGCGTCCGCAAGCAACTGGCGCACGAGGTCGAGCCGGCCCGCACCGCCGCTGATCACCACCTGCTCGATCGGCGCGCCCGCCTGGGCCTGCACCTCGATGATCTGCCGCAGCCCATAGCCGATACTGCAAATGCCGGCGACATAGAGCGCGACCAGACTCTCCATGTCCGTCTCCATGCCGAGTCCCGCGATGACCGCACGCGCGTGCGGGTCCGCAAACGGCGCGCGGTTGCCGAGGAATTCCGGCACGACGTGCAGCCCCTGATCGTGCGCGAGGCGCACCGCGCCAGAGAGGCCGCCCGAAGCCTGCGCAGCCAGCCCCGCCAGCATCGTCGGCAGCGACTGACTTTCGCTCGCCGCGCGGCTCGCGGCCTCTCCCGCGAGCGGATGCAGCGTGAGCAGCCGCTCGATTGCCGCGCCCGCCACGGATTGCCCGCCCTCGTTGAGCCACGCCTCGGGCACCATCGCCGAGTAGTACGGGCCCCACACGCCCGGCACGAACACGGGGTCGCGCGTGGTCGTCATCGTGCATGACGAAGTACCGAACACATACGCGAGGCACGCCTCGGGCTGCCCTTGCGCGCCCACCGTGCCGATGCCGCCCGCGTGCGCGTCGATCACGCCTGTCGCCACCGGCGTGCCCGCGCGCAGGCCGAGCTGCGCGGCGGCCTCTGGCGTGAGCCCGCTGCCCAGCGGCGTGCCCGGCTCGACGATGGTCTGACCGATGCGCGCGAAACCTTCGTCGGCGAGCACGCCGAGACCCACAGTGCGGAAGTAGCTCTCGTCCCAGCGCCGCTCGTGCGCGAGATAGGTCCACTTGCAGGTCACGGTGCAGGTGGAGCGCGACAGGTCGCCGGTGGCGCGCCACGTGAGAAAGTCGGTCAGGTCGAAGAACTGCCAGGCGGCGGCGAACACCTTGGGCCGGTTTTCCAGCAGCCACAGCAGCTTGGGCGTTTCCATTTCGGGCGAGATCTTGCCGCCCACGAAGCGCAGCACATCGTGGCCCGTGGCGTTGATGCGCTCGGCCTGCTCCACGGCGCGATGGTCCATCCACACGATGATGTCGCGCTCCGCCACTTCAGACGGCCCAACGGGCAGCGGCTGGCCGCCCTCGCCCAGCACGACGAGCGAACAGGTGGCGTCGAAGCCGATGCCGGCGATTCTCTCCGGCGAGACTGCGGCCTGCGCCAGCGCTTCCTTCACGGCATGGCACACGGCGTTCCATATCTGCGTGCTCGATTGCTCGACCATCGCGCCGCTCTCATGAAACACGGTGATGTCGTGTTTTGCCGACGCCACCATGCGTCCGGCGGAATCGAAAATACCGGCGCGGGCGCTGCCCGTCCCCACATCGACGCCGACGGTATGGCGCGGGCCGCCAGCCTGGTTATTTGTCGTCATGGCTCGTTGACTATGTATTTACAGATCGACACTGTTAGGCAGGATCACGAGGTCGCGAATGGTGACGTTGCGCGGCCGCGTGAGCATGAATACCACGGAATCGGCCACTTCCTTCGGCTGCATGAGACTGCCCTGGGCCAGCGCTTCGTCCATCTTCGCCTTGGGCCAGTCGTCCAGCAATGCCGTGACCACGGGGCCCGGCAGCACCGCGCCCACGCGCACGCCGTGCTTCGCGACCTGGCGGCGCACGGTGTGCGCGAAAGCCTGCACCGCGAACTTCGAGGCCGTGTAAACAGGTTCCCACACCACCGGCACGACGCCCGCCACCGAACTCGTGAAAATGATGTCGCCCGTCTTCTGCGCGATCATGTGCGGCAGCACCGCATGCACGCAGCGAAACGCGGCGTTGATGTTCAGGTTGAGCATGCGGTCCCACTCGTCGGGATTGCCGTTCGCCACTTCGCCGCCGACGTAGGCGCCCGCATTGGCGTGAAAGATGTCGAGCCCGCCCGCGAGATCGAGAATCCTGGGCAGCATGTCCGCATAGTCCGCAGGGTTGAGCAGATCCATGGCGAGCGGCAGCGCGTTGGGCCCCAGTTCCGCGCAACACTTGGCGAGCCGGTCCTGCGCACGGTCGATCAGCACGACTTTCGCGCCTTCGTCCACGAACGCGCGCGCGCACGCGAAGCCAATGCCGGACGCCGCGCCCGTAATGGCGGCGACCTTTCCCTTGATCGATTCAGACATGGGTGATTTTCTCCTTGAATCAGGTCCAACGCCTTAGGCGCGGCCATGCGAAACGCGCGACTGGCGGGCGAGCGAATCGACGATCACCGCAATGGCCAGCACGGCGCCGGTAATCATGAAGCGTAGCGACGACGACAGGTTCAGCAACGTGAGGCCGCTCGCAATCGACTGGATCACGATAATGCCAAGCACTGCAGACCATGCGCTGCCGCGCCCGCCGAACAGGCTCGTGCCGCCAATCACGGCTGCCGCGATGGCGTTGAGGTTCACGTCGCCCGTGCCGGCCTGCTGGCTCGCTGAAGCGAGGCGCGTCGCGGTCAGCACGCCGCCAATCGCGGCAAGGCTTGCGCACAGCACGAAAGCGCTCGTATAGATCGCCCCGACCTTGATACCCGCGCGCCGCGCGGCTTCGTGATTGCCGCCCACGGCGTGCATCGAGCGGCCCCAGCGCGTGCGCGTGAGCGCGTATTGCATGACGACCGCGAGACCCAGAAAGAGGCCGAACATCAGCGGCACGCCGCGGCCCCGGTTGAGATAGGCCACGACGATTTCAAGGAACACGGTCAGCGCCACCGCACGCCCGAGCAGGCCTGCGACCGAAGGCGCGGAGAGCCTGGCCGCATGGCGGCGCGAGCGCGTGCGCATGCCGAGCAGCAGGAGCACGATACCGGGCAGCAGCGCGATCACATGCGAGACGATCGGCGGGATGACCATCAGTTGTCCGAAGTTCACCATCGTCGAACCGTAGGGCAAGTTGATGGAACCCGTCGAGCCGAGCACGTAGAGCTGCATGCCGAGAATGGCGAGCAGGCCCGCGAGCGTGGAGACGAAACTTGGCATGCCTATCCAGTTGAGCAGCAGCGCATACAGCGCGCCGATCACCGCGCCCACCGCAATGGCGGCGACGATGGCGAGCAGCACCGGCCAGCCGTCGTTGACCCACAGCGTACCGACGAGCGCCGAAGCGAAGCCGCTCATCGAGCCTACCGAGAGATCGATCTGCCCAAGCATCAGCACGCAGACGATGCCAAGCGAAATCACGCCGACCGTCGAGCAGTCGAACAGCATGTTCACGAGGTTGTCGGCGGAGAGAAACACCGGGTTCAGGCTCGTGAATACCGTCCAGATGATGACGAGTCCCGCGATGACCGGGAGTGACCCCAAGTCGCCCGAACGCACGCGATCGACGAATGCCGACACGCTCTCGCCGATTCCGCTCGCATGCTTCACGCGCACGTCGCTGCGGTCGAGCAACGTGGCGGGCCTGGAGGTGTCCTCGTTTTCAGGCTGCGGAGCGCCATGGATAGGCTTGCTCATGATCGTTCCTTTCATTGGACGTCCTGTTGCGCCTGGCGGCGGCCCGCGCGGCGCGACACCGCGTTTTCCGTCGCGCCGGTGATCGCCGCCACGAGTTCGGCATTGGATGAGTCGGGATAGAAGATCCCGTTGTTACGGCCGAGGCGCAGCACGACGATGCGGTCCGCCACCGCGCGCACGTCTTCCATGTTGTGGCTGATCATGATGACGGCATGCCCGCGCTCGCGCACGCGCTCGATCAGGTTCAGCACCTCAGCGGTCTGCGCCACGCCGAGCGCGGCGGTCGGTTCGTCGAGCATGATGAGCTTCGGATCGAGCAGCAGCGAGCGCGCGATCGCCACCGTTTGGCGCTGGCCGCCCGAGAGCGAGGCGACCACGTCGCGCACGCTGGGAATGCGCGCCGATAGCTCGTTGAGCAGCGTCCACGCCTTCACTTCCATCGTCACCTCGTCGAGCCGGTAAGGGCTCAACTCGCGGCCGAGGAAGATGTTCGCCACGACGTCGAGGTTCTCGCACAGCGCGAGGTCCTGGAACACCGTCGCGATGCCTAAGTCGAGCGCCGTGCCCGGATCGGACAAGTTCACCGGCTGGCCGCGGAACGTGATCGTGCCGGCGCTCGGCTGGTGCACGCCCGCCAGAATCTTCACGAGCGTCGATTTGCCCGCACCGTTGTCGCCGACGAGGGCGACCACCTCGCCCGCATGCACGTCGAGCTCGATATCCGTGAGGGCCGAAACCGCGCCGAAATGCTTCGAGATGCCGCGCAGGCTCAGCACCAGCTCGCCGGGCGCGCCGCGTATCGTGGCGCGGTTCGTAGATTCGTCAGTCATGAAATGGGTACCTCTTCGTTTCTCTCAGGGCCCGGCGCGTGCCGGGCCCAACTACGCATATCAGCCGCCAATGCCGAGCTTCTTGCAGCCATCGGCATAGCGGCCCGTGCACAGGTCCTTCGCGTTCGCGAAGCCCTTGTCCACGACTTCGGCCTTGATGTTCTTCTGCGTGATGACGGCCGGCTTGAAGAGTTGCGAAGGCGTCTTGAAGAGCGTCGTCTCGCCCTTCACGGGCTTGCCGTCGAGGAAGCCCACGGCCACCTTCGCCGCCGCGCCCGCCACGATCTCGCTGGGCTTGAGGATCGTGTTGTACTGATCGCCCGCGATGATGAGTTGCAGGCCTGCGGTCGTCGCATCGTTACCCGTCACCGGCGGAACCGGGTTCACGCCCGCCGCCTTGAAGGCCGCAATGGTGCCGCCGGCCGTGCCGTCGTTGGCGGCCACGACGCCCACGATCTGCGGGCCGAAGCGCGTGATTTGCCCGCTCACCCACTGCTGCGCCTTGGGCGGCGCCCACTCGGGCGTGTCGTACTCGGAGAGCGTCTTGTAACCGCTGCCCTGCAGCCCTTCGTGAATGCCCTTCTTGATGAGCCCGGCGGCGGCGTCGGTCGGCGAGCCGTTCACTTCGAGCACACCGCCTTTGCTCCCGGCAACGCCCGATTCCTTCAGGTGCGCAACGAGCGATTGCGCGATGGACTTGCCGATTTCCTCGTTGTCGAACGAGACGTAGTAATCGGCGGGCGTGGAAGGCACGGGCCGGTCATACGCGATGACCTTGATGCCCTGGCTCTGCGCCATATGCACGAGCGAGGCCGCAGCCGTGGAATCCACGGGGTCGAGCACGATGACTTTCGCGCCCTGCGCGATCACCGAGTTGAACTGTTGCTGCTGCTGCGAGGCATCGGCGTTCGCATTCTGGTAGAGCACCTTGCAGTCGGGGCAGAGCTTGCCCATTTCGGCCTTGAAGCCCGGGAAGTCGTGCTGCTCGTAGCGCGTGGAGGCCTGGTCGGGCATCAGGAACGCGACCGTACCGCTCGGCGCAGCATAAGCCGACGTGATGCCCGCGAGGGCGAGACTGAGTGCGGCGGCGCCGATCAGTTGGGTGTGAACTCGGGTCATTGGGTGTCTCCGTTTTTTGGTTGAATGCCTGGCGGGTTGCCGGTGCTGCCGTGCTGCCTTGTGAAAGCGTGAGTTCATCCTCCGCAATACCTGGTATGAGCACTGCGTTTGAATCTCGTTTACGCAACGATCCGCTAGCCGATCGCGGGCACGCCGTACACGGCTTCGCTCTTGCTGGCCGCGCTCGCGGCATTGAGCCGCTGGTACGATCGCCAGCGCGAAGGCGACATTTCCTTGAGCAGCAGGAACTGGCGGTTGAAATTCGAGAGGTTGTTGAAGCCCACCTGATAGCAGATGTCCGTGATATTCAGTTCACCTGACATCAACAGCTGGCACGCCAGATTGATGCGCAACTGGTTCACATAGCGCACGAACGACACGCCCGTATGGCGACGGAAGTAGCGCGAAAACGCACTCACGCTCTGCCCGGCCAGTTCCGCCAGCTCGGTTTCGCGCAGCTCCTGCGAGAGGTTCTTGCCGATGAAGGCGAGCACGTGATTGATCCGCGTGCCTGCATAGCGGGCAGGATCGGCCCGATACGCCTCACTGGCGAGCGCCGCGGGTTCGACGCTTTGCACGAGCAGGTCGAGCAAGTCGATAAAGAGTGTGACGCGCCGCATGCCTTGCGCACCCAGCATCTCACGCAGGATCGGCTCGGCGGCCGCGCCGGTTTCCGGCGTGAACAGGAGCCCCCAGCGCGACGCGTCGAGCAGCGGCTCCACACGCCTGAATTCGGGAAACGCCTCGATCGCGCGGGCGATGAAATCCGCATCGAACTGGAGAACGAGGCAACGTTCGTCCACCGGTTCGTCGTGCGGCACGCTGCTCACCCAGTTGTGCGGCAGGTTCGGGCCGATCATCACGAGATTGCCGGGCGCAAAGCTGCCAATGAAATCGCCCACGAAATACTTGCCCGTGGTCGCGGTGATGAGATGGATTTCGTACTCGGGATGGAAGTGCCAGCGCACCGTCCGATAGGGATAGCCGTGCGACCAGACCTTGAACGACTCGTCGCGCGGTACGGCGACCAGTTCGAGGTCAGGCTGGGAATGTGTGGCGCGGGGCGCGTGCATACGCGCCGCTGCTGCCCCAATGGTTTGCATCTCGACTCCTCCTGCACGGGTTTTTCTTGTTCTGCGACGGCTGCTCGCGCATACGCTGGACCTGACTCAACTGCCGCGCCGCCATGACTCAAAATTAACCGGCGCGGCACGCATTCACCACTGAAAATCAGACCGCAGACTGATACTTTCTTGCATTCGGGTTAGTCCTGGGCCCATCCCTGCGTGCCGGAAGTCAACTTTTGTGCATAGCAACAGCCCTCGTGGGCGAGACCCGAAACGCTTAAATCGCCGATAAAACGGCAATTGTTGCCGCCGCTCGCTCCACAGCGAAACCAGAGAACGGTCAAAGCGGCCGAAGTCCGCCACACCACGGGATGTGCGTGCACGGAAAGTCCCGATGCGAAATCGCCCTATGACGTCGGAAACGGAAATTGCGGGGACTAACTTGATCGCTCAGGCGCGCCGTTTCGGCGTGATCGAGACGAAGGGATGGTCGTTGCGCGGGCAACGGCTGCCAGGAAAGCGCCAAAGTAACGGAATGAGGGACCGCTGTGGCCCTTCATGTTCCGCTTAAAATGCCCGGGCGCGTGCCGGGCATTTTTCTTTGCAGCGACTAACGTTTGAAAATGACCTTCGTCGTAGAAGGATCGATCGGCGACGAAGAATGCTGGTGGAAGATCTTCCAGCCATCGCCGGTTTTCCTGAGCGTTGCGGTAATGCGATTGTCCATCGAGCGCAATGCCTCGCCGTCCACAGTCACCGCCTTGTACGTCACGAAGGCGTGTAGCACAGCGAGGTCCTGTGCCATGGCAGTCTGCGCTTCACTGAAATCCACGACCACGCGCTCGGCGCCCAGCGATCCGAACCAGCCCTCCACCATGGTGCGCCAGGACGCGATGCCCTCGTACGTCCAGGCGCCCCACATGTCGAAGGCCAGAATGTCCGGGGTATATAGCGCGATGAACGCGTCGACGTCTTTCGCGTATACCGCGGCTTGATAGTCGTGCAGGACCTGCAGGATTGGATCGGCGGCTTTGTCCACTGTGTTTTCTCCTGAACCAGGTTGCGTTGGCGGATGAACGGCTGCCTATTAGAGCAACGTCGTTCGGGCTATGTCCAGTGAATTTGCCCCAACGCCTTTCAGGTAAGCAAAGGTTTAGCGGACGCTCCGTTGGAACAATTCATCGCTCGCGGTGTGATCCCTACGCGCGGCAACCTTGCGCTGCGCGCGCAGCAACAGATAAAAAGCGGCGCCATGCGTAATCGCCAATAGCGGCACGTAGATCACGGGGATCGCGTACGTCGCGCCCAGTTCTCCCGCATGCACGGGAACCCCGGCCTGAATAGCGTGGTAGTAGGCGAGAACCAGATCCGTCGCGCCCACGAGATTGAACGCCACGACGGAGAACCAGAAAACCGGACGCTTTCTTGCCGTGAGTAGCGCCAGCATGGCCAGCACGCCCGTTGCGAGGTCGCCATAGGCCGTAGGCACGCCGAAACTTGCGGGCAAATCGGGACTCACGACGCCCGGCAGCACGAAGACCAGCCCGAAGAAGCGGAAGCTGTGCAGCGTGGCGATCGCGCGTTGCGCGTCGAATGGGTCCATCGACTTGAGCCTGGGCCAGATGTACACGGTGAAACAAAGAAGCCACGCGACATACCCTAGAACGAGATGCAAACGGAAGATCGATTCCTGTGACATGTTGCCTCCTGCAAGGTGTTTTCCGATGTGTGGATCGAATGTTGGGAGTTCATCCGGCGCGACGCCGGAACAATTGGCGCAGCGACAGCGCGTGAAGCAGGATCGAACTTGGCACGACGAACGCGGGCGTGAGCACATAGGGATAGGTGCCCGCGTTGAGACTCGGCATATCCGGTGCGATCAACTGGAATCGGCCAGTCGCCGTGATCATCCCCAAAGTCACGGCGACGGCGAAATCGGCGAGCCCGAAAATGTTCCAGGCGATTGCAGCCTTGCGCCCCTGCGCCGTGCCGCTCGACACCGCGATGGCCGCTGGAACGGCGAACAGGCCCGTCAGCAAGTCGCCCGTTCCCGCCGGCAACGCGTCGACGCCGGCCATCGCGCCATGCAGCCAGGCCGCGATCGCCCAACTGCCAAACACGCGGTAGAACTGCAGCGCGATGAGCCAGGCCGCCGGCATCGCATCGAGCACTTGCCCTATGCGCCTCGACAGCAGCAATAGCGGCGCGCCGACGATCACCGGTAGGAAAATCGCCAACGGCAGCAATGGCAACGGCGGCGGTAAGGCGCTCAATCGAAAAACGCCATGGATCGCCGCACTCCAGATGACTGCAAACCAAAGCGCATGCGCAACGAGAATCGCAAGCCAGGTCGCGCGGCGCTGGCGGGGCGTCAGGTCCGTGCGTTCGAGGCCGAGCCATAAGCCGATCGCCATGAACAGCTGCGCGACAAGCTGGTGCGCCGTGGTTTGAAAGCCGCTTCCCGGGATCACCGGCAGCCAGTAGATCACCGCAATCCACAGGAACGTGAGCGGCGCGATCCAGCGCAGAGTGCGCCAGGCCGGGCGCGGCGGGATAGTGCCAACGGGAACGGCGGGCGTGCTCATCAACGGTTCTCCGAATGAATACGGGACTTCGCGGTCGATCCAGCCGGCCGCGCGGCGCGCTTCGCGCGCGCCATCGGCCGACACGTTAGGTGTACCATCGTTTTCCGCGAGCGACTATTCATCACAATGTTGATGCGCTATGAAGCAGAACTTCACAGTCAGGCAGGGTGCGCTCGATGGTGTGGAGGCGTTCCTGAGCGTCGCCAGGCATCGTAGTTTTCGCAAGGCGGCAGCAGACCTCGGGGTGACCCCTTCGGCCATCAGCCAGGCGGTGCGTGTACTCGAAGAGCGCATTGGCGCGGTGCTTTTCGTGCGCACCACGCGCAGCGTCGGGCTGACCGAAGCCGGCGAGCGGTTTCTTTCACGCGCCAAGCCCGCTTTTGAGGAACTGGTTGCCGCAAGCGAAGTGGCGCGCGAACTCGGCCAGCGCCCCACGGGTTTATTGAGACTTTCCGTGCCGCGCGCGGTCGTCCCACTGCTGCTGGAACCCCTACTCGCTTCGTTCTGCCAGGCTTATCCCGAGGTCGAGGTGGAAATCGCCGTGAGCAAGGAAGTGGTCGATCTCGCGGCGGAGGGCTTCGACGCCGGCATCCGGCTGGGGCAGCTCGTTGCCGCCGACATGGTGGCCGTGCCGCTGACTCCGCCGTTTCGCCTCGTTGTCGTAGGCAGTCCTTCCTATTTTACCGGAAGAAAACGGCCCCGCCACACGGACGATCTGCGCCAGCACGCCTGCTTGCGCTGGCGGCGCTCCAACGGCGCGCTCGCGTCATGGTCATTTGAAAACAACGGCCACACCCTGGAGATCGCCGTATCCGGACCGCTGATCGCCAGCGATTTTCCGACCATGATGGGCGCGGCGCTGGAAGGCATAGGCCTCGCTCAGTTACCCGAGCCGATGGTTTCCGATGCGGTGAAAGCGGGAAAACTCGTGCGCGTGCTCGACGCCTACGCGCCGATGCTGCCGGGTGTCTTCCTCTGCTATCCCAGCCGCAGGCAGATCATGCCAAAGCTGCGCGCATTCATCGATCATGTGAAGAGCCGCAAGGCGAGCGTGGGTCAGACGAAAGGCCGTTGAACCGTTGAACCCGCCCGCCGCGCTTTAACATCACGCAATGCTCTCCCAGGCACCCGATCGGGCCGAGCGGAACACGGCGTCGATCACGCGCATGTTCGCGCGGGCGTCTTCCAATGGAATCGCCTGGGGCGTTCCGCTCAATATCGCCTCGGCGAACACCGCCGCTGCCACGCCGTATTGATCGCACACCGGAAGTTCCAGCCAGCGATCCGCTTCCCCTTGCTTGCTCACCAGCAGACGCGTCGGACGGTCGTTCGGCGCATTGAATGGGATCTCGACTTCTATTCGCCCCGTGGTGCCGTGAAACTGCATGCGCTGGTAAGGAAAAACCTGGGTGGAGTAAAAGAAACTCGCTTGCACACCGTCGAAATCCATCAGCACGGAGCCAAGGCGGTCCACCTCGAACGATGGGTCGCGCTCCATCAGCGTGACCACGCGTTTCGGCTCACGCCCGAGAATGAGGCGCGACGTCGTGATGGGATAACAGCCGATATCCAGCAGGCCGCCGCCACCTAGTTCGCTGTGGTTGCGAATGTCGTGTGCATTGGTGTTGTAGTAAGTAAAGCCGCCGGCCACCGCGCGCAATTCACCTATCGCGCCCTCTTCGATCAACGCGCGCACCTTGAGCCACTGCGGATGCGTGCGAACCATGAAGGCCTCCTGGATATACCGGCCGCTTTTGTCGCGTGCGGCGATCAACCGTTCGGCTTGTTGCGCATCGAGCCCAATCGGCTTTTCGCATAGCACATGCTTGCCCGCCTCGACAGACTTGATCGCCCACTCCACGTGAAGGTGATTGGGCAACGGAATATACACCGCGTCGATTTCAGGATCTGCCAGCAGGGCCTCGTAACTGTCATACGCGTGCGCGAGACCATATTTCGCGGCAGCAGCCTGAGCCTTCTGCGCTGAACGCGAAGCAATCGCTTTTACGCGGCACTTCGGCGCGTGGTGCATGGGCACGACAACCTTGTCGTTGATCTTCGACGTACCCAGGATGCCCCAGACGATTTCATCCTTTGCCATGACGTTCCTTTTGGATTCGATTATGTGATGCCTGAAATGGACTGAATACAACTCACTATCAACACAAACTGCGAACAAGAACTGCAGTGCGCTCGATTGCAGGAGTTTACACCCGCGATAACCCTCGCCTTTTCACTCGCCATCGGCGCGCGTAACAACTGACTACAACTGACGGCAAGATGAAAGCGCAACGTCACGAGAGATTCGCCTTCCACCCCCACATTGCTCGGGCTGTGCGCAGGTCCCTCGCAGTTCCCCACAATGCAATAGAAAAACGAGGTGGATTATGGAGAATACGACCCGGTGGTCGCGGTTAGGCGCAGTCGTTGGAGCGGGCGCCGTGGCGCTCGCAGGTATGCAGTCAACGGCTTATGCAGGCGACATGAAGGACGTGAAGCACGTCCTGCTCATCAGTTTCGACGGTTTGCACGAACAGGACGTGGCGCGTTGCATCGGCAGCAATGCCTGCCCCAACCTCGCGCTGCTCGCGAAGTCGGGCGTGACCTACACGAACGCCCACACGCCGCATCTGTCCGACTCATTTCCGGGCCTCACGGCGCTGGTGACGGGCGGCTCGCCGAAGAGCGCGGGCCTCTTCTATGACGTGTCATATGACCGTACGCTCTACGCCCCGCTCGATTCGCACTGCAAGGGCACGCAAGGCTGGAATGTCGTGTTCGACGAAACGACCGGAATCGACGGGGAGAACGGCGGCGCGCTGGTTCACCTCGACGGCGGCGGCGCGTTCAATCCGCAAGCCATTCCTTATGCGAAGGTCAACGGCGTTTGCACGCCCGTGTACCCGCACAACTACATCAAGACGAACACGGTCTTCGAAGTCATCAAAGAGAACATTCACGGCTCGCGCACCGCTTGGGCGGACAAGCATGCGTGGGGCTACGACTGGGTCAACGGACCTTCGGGCAAGGGCGTGGACGATCTGGCGCGCACCGAGATCAATTCGATCGACCCGAAGACGGGCACGTATTATCTGGACACCTACACACATACCGAAGTCTTCGACAACATCCATGTGCAGGCGCTGATCAACGAAATCGATGGCCTCGATTCGACGGGCAAGACGAGCGCGCCGGTGCCCACGATGTTCGGTACGAACTTCCAGACGCTCAGCGTCGCGCAGAAGTCGCCTGTCGCAGACCAGGGCGGGTATCTCGACGCCGACTTCACGCCGGGCCCGCAGGTCGCCGCCGCAATCACGTACCTGGACAACTCGCTTGGCCGCGTCGTGCAGGAGTTGAAGCAGCGCAACCTCTACGCGTCGACGCTCATCATCGTGACAGCCAAGCACGGCCAGTCGCCGACCGATCACTCGAAGCTCGTGAAGAACGGCGACACGCTCACGAAGCTGCTCGAGGCCAACAACTATCTGGACCCGAACGGCAACTTCGGCCAGAACAACACGAAGACAGGCAACCTGAACGACGGCACGGGCCTTTCGGGCACTGGTATGGTGCAGACCGACGACGTGGGTCTGATCTGGCTGCGCGATCAGAGCCAGAAGGACGCCGTGGTGAAGACGCTGCAGGCCAATCTGAGCTGTAACGCGCCGGGCATCTGCGCGGACGGGCCGCAGGCGTACATCCTCACCGGCGACCGCCTTGCCGACTGGTTCGGCACTCCGTCGAACGGCCGCACGCCGGACATCATCGTGCAGCCGAATCCGGGCGTGATCTATACGTCGAGCACGGCCAAAGATGAAGAGCACGGCGGCAACGCGCCCGACGACAGCCATCTGGGTCTCGTGGTGTCGTTCCCCGGCATTCGCCACGCCGGTCGCACGGACGACCACTACGTCTTCACGACCCAGGTCGCGCCAACGATCCTGAGCGCGCTCGACGTGGACCCGCATCTGCTGCATGCGGTTCAGCTCGAGGGCACGCGCCGCCTGCCGGGGCTGGGGCTCGACGAGAAGTAAGAAGAAGCAGGAAGCGGCAGGGAGCGGCTGGCTGCGGCAGTCATCGGAGGTTCGATGGCTGCCGCGTCAGCAGCCCGCTCAAACCGTTTGCAGTCCTTCGATATCGCAGATGCGAATCAGCTTGCCCTGCGCGTCGATCAGGCCGCGCTTCTGGAAGCGCGACAAGATCCGGCTCACGGTTTCGAGCGTGATGCCGAGGTAGCTGCCCATATCCTCGCGGGACATGCGCAGACGGAACTCCGCCTGCGAATAACCGCGCTGCCAGTTGCGCGACGACACGTCGAGCAGGAAAGCGGCCACGCGTTCTTCGGCGGTGAGCGAACCCAGCACCATCATCTGCGAGGCTTCCTGATTGAACTGGTCACCCATGAGCCGATGCAGACGGTCCTGCATCGTGCCGCTTTCGCGGCACAAGGTCTTGAGCGCGGCGTAGGGAAGCGTGCAAATCGAACTGTCCTCGAGCGCGACCGCGCTGAACGCGTGCACGTCGGTGGCGATGCCGTCGAGGCCCAACGCGTCGCCCGCGAGACGCAGCCCCGTGATCTGCTCCCGGCCGTCGCGGTTGACAATGAGCGTCTTGAGCGAACCGGAGCGCACGGCGTACAGGCTGTCGAAGCGGTCGCCCGAGCGATAGAGCGACTCGCCGCGGCGCACCTTGCGCGCCCCGCAGATGAGGGCTTCGAGCCTCGGCAGGTCTTCTGCCGGCAGGCCTTGCGGCATGCAAAGATGGCGCATGGCGCACCCCGAGCAACGCGCGCTGGGCTGCGCTCCCGCGAGAGGAGCACGACTGCTTTGGCGCACGACGATAGCGGATCCTGCGGCGGGTGACAGCATCGAACCACTCCTTCTTTAACATTTTTTAAGAGTTCGACGCATTGTCACACCATGCGCGTGCGTCAATCCGGTGGCAAAATGCCGCGCACCAGAACCGCAGGCCTTTGAGGCTTGTCAGGCATCGGTTTCGCGGGCTATTGAGCAAGCTCAAGCGACCGAAAAGCAACACCTGCGCAACGCCGAATCAGGTCCGAAAAATCGATACCGCTTGCGAAAGCCGGTGCGCCTGCCCAGAAAGCGAGTCCGCCGCGGCAGCGGCCTCCTCCACGAGCGCCGCGTTCTGCTGCGTCACCTCGTCCATCTGCGTCACAGCGCGGCTGATCTGCTCGATGCCAAGACGCTGCTCGGACGAGGCCTCGGAAATGCCCGCAATGATGTCGGTGACGTTTTCGACCGAGCGCACGATGCTGTTCATGGTTGCGCCAGCCGCGCGCACGCGCTCCGAACCCTCGCGAACCTGCCCGACCGATGCATCGATCAACCCCTTGATCTCGCGCGCCGCGCTCGCGCTGCGCTGTGCAAGCGATCGCACTTCGGAGGCGACCACCGCGAATCCGCGTCCTTCCTCGCCGGCGCGCGCCGCTTCCACGGCGGCGTTGAGCGCGAGAATATTCGTCTGGAACGCAATGCCCTCGATCACGCCCGTGATCTCGACCATCTTCTCCGAAGAGGTCTGAATGGCCGACATCGTATCCACCACCGCCGCCACCGCCGCACCGCCCTCGGCCGCCGCCGTGCTGGCCGTGGAAACGAGCTGGCGCGCCTGGTTGGCGTTGGCCTCGTTGTTCTGCACCGTCGATGTGAGCTGCTCCATGCTGGCCGCGGTTTGCTGCAGCGAGGCGGCCTGCTCTTCGGTGCGCGAAGAGAGGTCCGTATTGCCCGCGGCGATCTCGCCTGCGCCCGTGGTCACGGACTGAGCGCCCGCGCGGATCTCGCTGATCATGGTGACAAGGCTCGTTTGCATACGCGCAATCGACGCCAGCAGGCTGCGCTCGTCGCCAGGCCGCAGCTCGACGTTGCCGGTCAGGTCGCCCGTGGCGATACGGTGCGTGACCGCCACCGCGTAATGCGGCTCGCCCCCGAGCGTGCCCACGAGATTGCGGATGATCTGCCACGACAGCACGCCGATACCCGCCACTGCCGCGATGATGAGCGTAAGCAGCACGCGCCCGGTGCGCCAGAACGTGGCGTCGATATCGTCGAGAAAGAAACCCGTGCCGATCCACCAGCCCCACGGCGCGAACTCCAGGATGCCGTTCATCTTCGCCGTGAGCTGGCCCGTCGTGGGGTGCTTCGCCATCGTCATCATCACGGGAATGTGCTCGCGCGCGAGCATTTCGCGGTAAAGATCCGTGTCAGGCCGTCCGTCTGGAGCCTTGCCCAGGTTGACCTTGCCGATCGAAGCGAGATTACGGTGAACCAGTGTGGTGCCGTCGGGCAGACGCGCCCAGAAGTAGCTTCGATCGGAATAGTTGAGCTGGTTGAGCGCCTGCCGTGTGGCCGCCTGCGCCTGCTCGCGGGTCATTGTCCCGGCGACTTCCTGATCGTGATAGAAGGTGGCGAGATGCTCCGCCATTTGCAGCAGATTCGTGATCTTGCCGCGCGTTTCGTCGAGCATTTCCCGCTTGAGGCTGACGAGCCCATAGCCGCCAATGGCGATCAACCCGATCAGCGCCGTGATGACCAGAAGAAGGAGTCGTGTGGAAATTCGCATGAAACGTTCGTACGCCTTATCAGTTTTATATTCAGCGCGCGCCCTCGCCCACGGCCAGCCCTGTCCCCCGGGGCTAATCTGAACGTGCCTTGACGCGCTGCCGACCATGCATCGCTGGCGCGATGCGAGCGCCAGCCGGTCTCTCTTCCCAATAACGGCGCATTGCGCACCGTCTTGAGGGATGGAGCGCAATTTTTGTGTGACAAGCTCGGGATGTCAAGCCTTGTTGCCTTACAAATTTCGCCAATCTAACGATAAGCTTTCACTTCACACCCAGTTGTTTCCACATCGAAGCCGTGATGCGTTGGCGCGCTTTGCCATAGTCGCTCCACGGATCGGCACGCAACGCTTCGAGCCGCTCGCGCACGTTCGCGACATTCCACTGGTCGCCGCTTGTGAGCGTGTGCAGTTCGTCCCAATCGACGGGCACCGAAACGCCGAGGCCGGGCCGCGCCCGTGGCGCATACGCCGCGGCCGTGCTTGCGCCCCGGTTGTTGCGTAGATAGTCCACGAAAATCCGGCCTGTGCGGTTTTGTGCCCCCATCTTCGCGCTGAAGCGATCGGGCAGCGTCGCCGCCATGTGGTTCGCCACCGCACGCGCAAAGCCCTTAGCCTCCTCCCAGCCCGCATGGCGCGTGAGCGGCACGACCACATGCAGGCCCTTGCCGCCGCTCGTCTTGCACCATGCGCGCAGGCCCAGCGCGTCGAGCAGTTCGCGCGTGAGCTGCGCGGCCTCGAGCATGCGCTCCCACGCGAGCGAGGGATCGGGGTCGAGGTCGAAGACGATGCGGTCGGGCTTTTCGATGCTCGCCGCGAGTGCATTCCAGGTGTGCAGTTCGATTGTGTCCATTTGCGCCGCGCCGACCAGCGCCTCGGTGGAGTCGAGCGTGAGCAGCGGCGCGTGGCCTGGATCGAGACCGGCGTGCTGCGTGGCGTGCGGAATCTGCAGCGCTTTGGCGTGTTTCTGGAAGAACAGCTCGCCGCCCACTCCCGTGGGCGCGCGCGCAAGCGCTACCGGCCGCGCTCGCACGTGCGGCAGCAGCCATGCAGAAATCGCTTCGAAGTACTCAACGAGATCGATCTTTCGCAATCCACTTTGCGCGTCGATTACGCGCTCGGGGTGCGTGATGCGCACACCGGCGACTTCCGCTTCGTCGTGCGCGGCGCGGCGCGTGCGGCTCGCCGTCTTTGGCGCGCTCGTTGCCGCGTGCTTTGCGACCTTCTGTTCGCGCGCGCTCTTTGCCGCCCGCACCGGCGCTTCATCGAAGCGGCGCTTCTGTTCGTAGACTTCGAGCTTGTGCTTCATCGTTCGCCCCTTGTTCCTCTATCTGCGCCGCATCCGCGAACATCACGCCGCGCGCCGTGCGCGCTTCGACACGGGTTTCCTGGGCGGCGCGCGCTCATCACTCGCCCGCCGCTTGCCCAGACTGCGCTTGAGCAACTCGGAAAGATCGACGACATCCGCACTGCGCCGCGCGGGCGCGGGCGCCTCGACGTGCGTTAGCTCGTGCGCCTTGCCTTCGCGCACCTTGCGTTCGGCCAGTTCCAGAATTGCGTCGCGGTAGGTGTCCCGATACGTTTCGGGGTTCCAGTCCGTGCTCATGTCGTCGATCAGCTTGCGCGCCATTTGCAGTTCATGCGTGCTCACACCCGCGGCTTTTGCACGCTTGGGCAGGCTCTGCTCCGCATCGAACTCACGCACCTCGGTGGACCAGCGCAGCGTTTGCAGCGCAAGCGCGGGGCCTGCCGGCACGAGCGCCGCGAGATGCTGCCGGCTGTGCAACACGACGCTCGCAATGCCGATCTTGCCGCTTGCCGCGAGCGCGTCGCGCAGCAGCGCATAAGTCTTGCCCGCGCGTTTGTCGGGGGCGAGCCAGTAAGGCGTGTCCAGATAGAGAAACGAAACCTGCGGCGCCTCCACGAACGCGAGCAAGTCGACCGTCTGCGTGGATTCAGGGCTCGCAGCCTCGATCTCCTCGTCGGAAATCACCACGTAGGCGCCTTTCTCGTACTCGTAACCGCGCACGATGTCGTCGCGCTGAATCGGCTTGCCCGTGCGCTTGTTGATCTGCTGGTAGCCGACCGGGTCGAGCGTGCGCCGGTCAAGCAGGTTAAAGCCGGTGCGCTCGCTTTGCGTAGCCGGGAACACCTCGACCGGCACATACACGAGCCCGAAGGTGATAGCACCTTTCCATATCGCGCGTGGCATGATCGCATCCTCCTCGCCTCCCACATCGTGCAGCTTTCAAGCAAACGCAATGCCCGCCGCGCTTTGCGGCCCACCTCCGCGTGCGCGCCCGTCAAAGGGACGCAACAAAACGCACTTATATCTAGCGGATTTCGTCTACGGGAATACGCGATGCTCACTAACGTACACAACGGGCTCCGCCCGTGTTCGCACCTTGCACCCAAGATGCGAATGCCGGCGCGGCGCACGACTAAGGCGGAGGCAGCATGCAAGACAACGGCGCACCCGCGCTCAAGGTCGAGGAAACGCTGATCACCGAGGCTCTGGTGAACCGCCCGAACCGACTGCCCGACTATCAGGGCGAGAGCCGTGCGCTCGCTGCGCTCGCACAGGAAATGGCTGGCAATCCTTCAGGTGTACTGCCGATGCTCGCGCAACTCGCGCTCGCGCTTTGCCGCGCCGACTCGGCTGGCGTAAGCGTGCCCGAGCGCGACGGCGCCACGGCCCAGTTCCGCTGGCACGCAGTGGCCGGCAAACTGGCCGGGGACGTGGACCGGATGCTTCCCGGCGACGACTGCCCGAGCGGCGCGACGGAGGGGCGCAACACGATGCTCCTGTTCGACCGGCCTGCACGCTGCTTTGCCTCGTACCGCGCGATCGATCCGCCCATCCGCGAAGCGCTGCATGTGCCCTGGCGCGTCGACGGCACGGTATTCGGCACGGTCTGGGCCGTGACACACGGGCAGGAGCGACATTTCGACGCCGAGGACGCGCGCCTTCTGCAAAGCCTCGCCTCGTGCGCGAGCGCCGCGCACCAGTTGAGCTGTGCGCTGGTCGACGCGCAGGACGCGGGCCACAATCTCGCGCAGCAGGTCGCCGAGCGCACGCGCACGCTGCAGAACATCAACACGAAGCTCCACGACGAAGCCGCGCAGCGCAAGCAGGCCGAAGCCGCGCTGCGCGAGAGCGAGGCGCGCCTGCAGGCCGCCATTTCCATCGAAACCGTGGGGGTGCTGTTCTTCGACCTCGACGGCACCATGGCCGACGCCAACGGCGCGTTCGAGCAGATGAGCGGCTACAGTCGCGAGGATCTGCGCGCCGCGACGCACTGGGACCGGCTCGTGCCGCTCGAATTTCTCGGTGTGACGACGCGGGCGGTCACCGACCTCGCCGCCACGGGACGCACGCAGCCCTACGAGCGGCAGTTGATCCGCAAGGACGGCACGCGCTGGTGGGGCCTGTTCGCGCCCACCCGGCTTTCGGGCACGGGCATGGCCTCGAAGTGCGCCGAATTCGCGCTGGACATTACGGAGCGCAAGCGCGTGGAAACCGAATGTGTGGACAGCGAAGAACGCTTTCGCGCATTGGTGGAAGGCTTTGCGCAGGCCGTGTGGGAAGCCGATGCCCAAGGCCAGGCCGAGTCGGTCTCACCGGGGTGGTCGGTATATACCGGCCAGCCCGGCGAAGAATGGCTCGGCGAAGGCTGGGCCAACGCCGTTCATCCAGACGACCGCGCCTACGCGCTGCGCCAATGGAAGGACGCGATTGCGGCGCAACGTGTGGTGAACGCGGAATTCCGGCTGCACGTCGCCGCGGGCGGCTGGAGATGGACCAACGTGCGCGCGGCGCCGATCTGGAATCCGGACGGCACGGTGCGCAAATGGGTGGGCATGAACATCGACGTGGACGACCGCCGCGGCGCCCAGGAAGCGCTGCGCGAGAGCGAGGCGCGCTTTCGTGCGCTAGCCGATGCGTCACCTGCGTTGATCTGGCAAATCGACACGCAAGGCAACACGGTCTATTTGAACCAGCGTTATCTCGCGGCGATCGGTCTCACCTCCGGAGATCTGCTCGAAAAAGGCTGGCACTCCATCGTCCATCCGCGCGACCTGCCCGGCTTTCTGACGCGCGTTCAGACCGCGCAGCACGATCGTTGCGCGTTCCAGAGCCGCTTGCGCGTCAAGCTCAAGGACGCAAGCTGGCACTGGTTCGAAACCTGCTGTGCGCCGTGGTTCTCCGCGAGCGGAGCGTTTCGCGGCCATGTGTGCGTCTCGATCGACGTGACCGAAGCCGTGAACGCCGCCGACGCGCTCAAGGAAGCCGACCGCCGCAAGGACGAATTCCTCGCGACACTCGCGCACGAACTGCGCAATCCGCTCGCACCGATTGCCAATGCGCTGCATCTCATCCGGCGCAGCCCGCCGCCCGCCGACTCGGCCCCGATACTCGACATGCTCGATCGTCAGGTGCATCACATGGTGCGGCTGATCGACGATCTGATGGAAGTGTCGCGCATCACGCGCGGCAAGATCGGCCTCGTGAAGGCGCCGGTCGCGCTCGCGGAAATCATCGCGAATGCGATTGAAACGAGCCGCCCCGCCATCGATCAGGCGCACCATGAACTGAGCATCATGCTGCCCGACACACCGCTTGTTCTCGACGCCGACCGCGTGCGTCTCACGCAGGTCTTCGCGAACATACTCAACAACGCGGCGCGCTATACCGACACGGGCGGCCAGATCCGGCTCTTTGCCACGCGCGATGGCGATTGCGTAGTCGTCACGCTGAGCGATACAGGCATCGGCATGTCAGCCGAGCAAATTGGTCAGGTATTCGAAATGTTCACGCAGATCAGCCGCCCGGCCGAGCGCAACCAGGGCGGCCTTGGCATCGGTCTTACCATGGCGCGCCATCTGGTGCGTATGCACGGCGGCACGGTCGAGGCTGCGAGCGCGGGCCCCGGCAAAGGCAGCACGTTCACGGTGCGCCTGCCGCTCTCGCAGCGGACGCCGGCCGAAGCGCGCGAGACCCCGGCGGCCGTGGCGCGCACCGCGAAGGCGCTCGTGGGCAAGCGCATTCTCGTGGTCGACGACAATCGCGACGCCGCCGATTCGCTCGCCATGGTGCTTTCGAGCGAGGGCGCACAGGTGCGCGTGGTGTACGACGGCGCCGCCGCCCTCGGCGCGCTTGAGCAGTCGGTGCCGCATGCGGTCGTGCTCGACATCGGCATGCCCGGCATGGACGGCTACGAAATCGCGCGGCAGATTCGTCAAAGCCCGCGCTACGCCGCCCTGCAGATCATCGCGCTAACGGGTTGGGGCCAGCACGCCGACCGGCTGCGCTCGCGCATGAGCGGCTTCGACTCGCATCTCACGAAGCCAGTCGATTTCCACACGCTGATCGAGCTGCTCGTGGCGCGCTAAAGACCCCAAGGCGCTGTTACACGCCGTTGCCCCCAAGCGTCCTCAGGCTCTTCCACTGCCCCTGCTGCACCTCGAAGAGCGTATAAGGCGGCTTGATGAGGTCGCCGTGCGGATCGAACGCGATATTGCCCGTCACGCCCACTACCGTCACCTTCGGGAAGCTCGCGACGATCTTCGCGCGGTCGAGCGAGTCGGCGTCGCGGATCGCCTTGATCATGGCGAGCGCGGCGTCGTAGGCGAACGGCGCATACAGTTCGACATCCTGATTGAATCTCGCCTTGTAGCGCTTCGCGAACGCCTGCGCGGAAGGCAGCTTGTCGAGCGCCGGTCCCGGTTCGAGGTCCTGTGTGCCCTCGCCCGCCGGGCCCGCGATCTGCAGGAAGGCATTGCTCTTCAATGCGCCCGCGCCGAAGAGCCGCGCCGGCATACCGAGCGTGCGCATCTGCTTGGCAAGCATCGCGCCTTGTTCATCGAGGCCGCCAAAGAAGATCACGTCGACGTTCTTCTGCTTGAGCGTCGTGAGAATGGCGCGGAAATCCACGGCTTTGTCATTGGTGAACTCGCGGTCGACGATATTGCCGTTGGCCTCCTTCGCGCCCTTCTCGAATGCGTCGGCGAGTCCCTGGCCGAAAGCCGTGCGGTCGTCGATGATGCCGATGCGCTTCGCCTTCAACTGCTCCACCGCGAATTTACCGGCGATCACGCCGCCTATGCCGTCGTTGCCCATGGTGCGGAACACGTTCGCGTAGCCCTGCTGGGTCAGCGCCGGGTTGGTGGACCCCGGCGTGATCATGGCGACGTTCGCGTTGTGATACACCGCCGAAGCGGGAATGCTGCAGCCCGAGTTGTAGTGGCCAATCACGCCGACCACGCCGTCGTCCACGAGCTTTTGCGCGACCTGCACGGCCACGTGCGGGTCGGCCTGGTCGTCCTGCACGTCGAGCACGTACTTCACCGGTTTGCCCGCAATCACGGGGTGTTTTGCGTTCTCCTCGTCGATCGCGAGCTGCGCGCCGTACTGCAAGTCCTTGCCGACGCGCGCGACCGGGCCGGTGAGCGGACCCGCGAAGCCGATCTTCACCACCTCGGGGTCGGCCGCCTGCGCGGGGCCGTGCAAGCCCATAAGCCCGAGGGCCATCGTTAGTACGAGAGTGCGGCGGTTCATGATGCTCATCCTCACTGGGAGACTGTTGCGGTGAATGTTACGTGGCTGATGGCTGGTAAATGGCTCGAAACCGGGTTAAAAACGGCGCGGACTATAGGGCGTGAGATCGAGTGCGGGCGCGCGTTGCGCAACGAGATCGGCAACCACGCTGCCCGTCACGCCGCCGAGCGTCACGCCGAGATGCTGGTGCCCGAACGCATAGATCACGCGCGGCGAGCGGCTCGACGCGCCCACCACGGGCAGCGCGTCGGGCAGGCTCGGCCTGAAGCCGAGCCAGTCGCTGTCCGGCTCCGGCAATCCGGGCAGCGCCTCCTGCGCGGAGCGCGTTAAAAGCCGCAGCAGGTCCGCGTTCTTGCCCGCGCCGGTGGCCGCCAGCTCGACGGTGCCCGCCGCGCGAATGCCGCCGTCCATCGGCGTCATGTAGAAGCCGCGCTCGGCCCAGCCGCACGGCCGCGAAATACGGTTAGCGGTGCCAGGAAAACGCACGTGATAGCCGCGCTCCACGCCTAGCGGCAGCGCGTCGCCGCATTGGCGCGCGAGGCGAGCCGAAAACGCGCCGGCGCACACAATGGCCTGTTCGGCGTCATGCGCGTCGCCCGCCGAATCGATCAGCTTCACCGCGCTCGGCGCAGGCTCCAGCGTCTCGACGGCCACGCGCCGGTGCACAAGACCGCGCTGCGTCAACAGCGCATGCAAGGCCTGAAGAAAGCCGCGCGGATCGCTCAAAAACCAGCTGCCCTTGAAGAGCGTGCCTTGAGCGAAGAGCGGCGCGAGGCCCGGCTCCAGTTGTGCGATCTCGCTGCGCGCGAGCGTTTCGAACTCCACGCCTAGCGAGCGCCGCAGCGCGAGCGCCGGCTGCGCGGCCTCGAACGACGCCGCGCTCGAATACAGGTAGAGGCATTCGCGCTCGCGCACGAAGGCCGCGAGTGGGTCGGCGGTTAGCATCTCGCGGTAACCCTCGAATGCGCGCGACAGCAGTTGCGCAAGCGCATTCACGCTGCGCCCGTAGCGGCGCGGTGTGGCGCTCAGCAGAAAGCGAGCGAGCCATGGCGTGAGCGTTGGCACGTCGCCCCAGCGAATGCGCAGCGGGCTCGTCGACGAAAACAGAAAGCGCGGGATGTTGCGAAACACGTCGGGGTTATTCACGGGAATGCACGCGTAGTTCGCGAACGTGCCCGCGTTGCCGTACGAGGCCCCCTCGCCCGGCCCTTGCGCGTCGTACAGCGTCACGCTGTGCCCGTCACGCATGAGCCAGTAAGCGCACGACAACCCCACGAACCCCGCGCCGATGACAGCCACTTGCGCCATTACTTCTTCCAGTTGGTTGCGGGCTCACGGAAATCCTCCGCGTGAGTCCTCTTGCGCGTCAGCATATAAGCCGCCGACACCACCGCCAGGCTCGCGAGGCTCGCCATGAGCTGGCCCGAGAGCGCGTGGTCGAAGCCCATCGCGCAGAGCACGCCGGCAATCGCGGCCACCACAGCCCACGAAAGCCACGGAAAGAGCCACATTTTGAACGTGAGCCGTTCGGGTTCCGTTGCCTCCAGGCGCCGGCGAATCACGATCTGCGAAACGGCGATGGAGAGATACACGAACAGCATCACCGCGCCCGATGCACTGACGAGATAGAGGAACACGCCCTGCGGCGAAACGATCGCCGCCACGATCGCCACGTAGCCGACGATGCTGCTCGCGAGCACCGCCAGACGCGGCACGCGGCTCTTCGAGAGCGTGAGCAGCGCGCGCGGCGCGTCGCCGCGTTCCGCAAGCCGGAACACGATGCGCGATGACACATAGAGCCCGGAGTTCAACGCCGAAAGCACGGCCACGAGCACGATTGCATTCATGATGTCCGCAGCGCCCGGAATATGCATGGTCTCGAGCGCGGCCACGAACGGCGAGTAGCCCACCTTGATGCTCGCCCACGGCACGATGCACGCAATCACGAAGAGCGAGCCGACGTAGAACGTGATGACGCGCAGGATGACCGAGCGTGTCATCGAAGCGACGTTGCGGCCCGGATCGTCGGATTCGGCAGCGGCTATGGTCGCGATCTCCGCGCCGCCCACGGCGAAGATCACGGTGGGCACGCCCGCGAAAATCGACATCGCGCCGAACGGCATGAAGCCGTGGTCGCCGCTCAGGTTGTGCACGGTCTGGTGCCACGAGCTGAACCCGAACAGATAGCTCGTCCCCACCACGATGAACACGATGATCGCCGCGACCTTGATCGACGCGAACCAGTACTCGAATTCTCCATACGATTTCACCGAGAGCAGGTTCACGACCGCCATGACCGAGAGCAGCACGAGGCCGATCACCCAGACCGGGGCGGGAATCCAGCGCTGCAGGATGCCCGCGCCCGCCACCGCCTCCACGGCGACCACGATCACCCAGAAGTACCAGTAGAGCCAGCCGTTCGTGAAGCCCGCCCAGTCGCCCAGCCCAATGCGCGTGAACTCCGTGAACGAGCCGACGCCCGGATGCGCCAGCGCCATCTCGCCGAGCATGCGCATGACGAAGAGCACGACGATGCCCGCCAGCAGATAGCTCAGGCAGGCAGCGGGCCCCATCGCGTTGATGGTGGCGCTGCTGCCGACGAAGAGCCCCGCGCCGATGATGCCGCCGAGCGAAATCATCGTGACGTGCCGCTTGCGCAGCGAATGGCCGAGAGGTGTGGATGTTCCGCCTGAAGCGGGTGTGGGTTGCCGGATTGCCACGAGCCTGTCCTCCTGTAATACAGTGCGTGTTGCGCCGAGCTGCTGGCCAAACAAAACCTTGGATTCATACTCACACAATAATTTTTTGTGTGCAATTGAAAAGACTTTGTGTGGAGACCAGGAATTTCCCTGGCGCATGGCCTTACGGTCCACGAAATATGCAGCTAAACTCTTGCCAGATATCGAATTATTAGGTTAAAGATACGATAGCGGCGCGGGTGACGTGTCTCAGAGCAGTACGGCGATGTGGCAGACGATCGAGTTTTGTATGGAGTTACTACTTGCATGAAAGCCGACGATTACCAGACAAAAACGGATGACAGTATCCAGACAAAAGGTCGTCAAGCCACGTATCTGGAGGTCTCCCGCAATCTCGAGGAGCAGGTGCGCAGCGGTCAGTACCCGCCTGGCAGCCGCTTGCCGCCGCAGCGCGATCTGGCCGTGGAGCTGGGCATCAACGTTTCGACCGTTTCACGCGCCTACAAGGAGTTGCAGGCGCGCGGGCTGATCGTCGCGAGCAAGCGGCGCGGCTCGATCGTCACCGGCGGGGCCATGCCGGCCGTCGGCGCCGCGGCGCAGCGAAGCGCGGACGCGAGCGGCGCCGAAGCAAGCGGCGTGATCGATCTCACCGTCAACCGTCCGGCGACGGGCGAATTCCTCGCGCAGCTCGCCCGCACGATGGCATCGATCTCGCGCGACCCGCGCTTTGCCGAAACTCAGGAATACCAGCCGCCGCAAGGTGCGGAATGGGCACGCGCGGCGGGCGCGCAATGGATCGCCGCGCCGGGCTTCACGCCCTCGCCCGACAATCTCGTCGTAACGAGCGGCGCGCAGCACGGCCTCTATGCCGTCCTGAGCAGCCTGATGGGACACGAAGGCGTGATCCTCTCCGACAAGCTGACCTACTACGGCCTCAAGGCGCTGGCGCCCGTGTTCCAGTTCGAACTGGTCGGTATCCCGAGCGATGCCGAAGGCCTCCTGCCCGATCAGCTCGAAGACGCCTGCCGCCGCATGCCGGTGAAGGCGATCTTTACCGTGCCGAACCTGCAGAACCCCAGCGTGGTGACGATGAGCCTCGAGCGGCGCCTCGCGCTCGTGGAGATCGCGCGGCGGCATCACGTCGCGATCATCGAGGACGACGTGTACGGGCCGTTGCTGCGCAAGCGCCTGCCGACCATCGCGAGCCTGTGCCCCGAACTGACCTTCCACGTGGCCTCCACCTCGAAGGTGCTCGCGCCGGGGCTGCGCATTGGCTATCTGCTCACGCCGCCGCATGGCGCAGCGCTCGCTGCCGAAGCCGTGCGCACGACGGCCTGGATGCCCGCGCCGCTCACCACGCTCATCACCACGCGCTGGATCGAGGACGGCACCGCGCACCTCATACTCGAAGCGCAGCGTGCGGAACTGCAGGCACGGCAGGAACTCGCGCTCGAAATCTTGCCGCGCGAACTGCTCAACAGCGACCCGGCGTGCATGTTCGTCTGGTTGCGTGTGCCGGCCCCGTGGCGTTCCGACGACTTCGCCGCCAACGCACTGGCGCGCGGGGTGAACACGATGCCCGCCGCCGCATTCGCCGTGGACCGCTCGACGCTCGAGCACGGCGTGCGCATCAACCTCGCATGTGCAACCTCGCGGGAGCAACTGGCGCGCGCACTCAAGGTCCTCGCGCGCACGTTGCAGGACCGGCCGCGCGCGCTCTTCGGTACGATCTAGGCGCACCCGTATTTTCCCCAATGGGCTAGCGTCGATGGGCGCGCCTCTGGCTTGAGTTCATCGAATATCCGCACGACCATCCGCAATTTCTTCCGCTGCGGGTGGTCTTCCTGGCGTCTCGATCGGTCATATCGTCCGCGATGTTAGGCAACGACATTTCACGCCACTCCGCTAGCTGGTGGACATCACATCCATCTGCATGGCGTGCGCGCACATTCGGCTAGCAGGAAGCGAATGAGGTACTAGAATGCATTGGTGCAGTTGATGCAAGGGCAGTCTGTTCAGCAGGAACGTTCGGCAGTTTGATGTTTCGCGTTCGTCATTGGAGGCACTCATGACGTGCCTGAACGAAAAGATTGTCGGTGCAGCCTTTTTTATGCTGAGCGGTTATGCGTTTGCTCAGAGCACCGGCTTGAACGCTCCCGAAACCATGACGGTCGCCAATATCCCGTCCATGCCTATGGAAGTGGTTCCAGCGCTACCACCGGAACCCCAGGCGTACCTGCGCCGGTACGAAATGGAATATCAGGCGAATCAGCCAAAGCCGTTTTACGCGCAAGTCGAAAGCTTTTATAGCGCGCCAGTGGCACAGGACAAATACCATTACGATTTCGTGAAGTCCGCGCCCGGGAGCCGTTATGACTCGCAGCAGGCTGGGCGGCCCACTTCCGATTATCTGCAGATGGGCCTTTCCACAGCGCCGCAAATCTCGATTCTTCAGGTGCCGGACAGCACGCTGAACATCGGTGCGCAACCTCAGCGCCGGCTCTCGCTGACCGTTGACGAGTGGGTGTTTTCCGCCACCGCGCGTGTCGCCATTCTTCATTCGCATAGCACCGGCGCAACGGTTACGGTTCGGCGCGGTTTCTAAAGCGCCCGCCTTTCGGGAACGGCGCATGCTGCCAGGCAACGCGTGCTGAACCCCGCCTTGCCCGATGAATCCGCCCAACACGACCGAGACGACCGATAAGTCCGCCATCATCGAAACCACGCTGCCCGCGCGTCTCGACCGCCTGCCGTGGGGCCGCTTTCACGTGCTCATCGTCGTGGCGCTGGGCGTCACCTGGCTGCTAGATGGTCTCGAAGTCACGCTGGCCGGTGCGGTGGCGAGTGCGCTAAAAACGAGCCCGGTGCTGCATCTGGACAACGCGCAGGTGGGCCTCGCCGGTAGCGCGTATATTGCGGGCGCGGTATGCGGCGCGCTCGGCTTCGGCTGGCTCACGGACCGGATGGGGCGCCGCAAGCTCTTCTTCATCACACTGGCCGTCTATCTGCTTGCCACCGCCGCTACGGCGTTCTCGTGGAGCTTTGCGAGCTTCGTGGCGTTTCGCGCAATCACGGGCGCGGGCATCGGTGGCGAGTACGCGGCCATCAATTCGACGATCCAGGAGTTCACGCCCGCGCGCGTACGCGGCTGGACCGACCTGAGCATCAACGGCACGTTCTGGGTGGGCGCGGGCATCGGCGCGGCGGGCTCGCTCGTGCTGCTCGACCCGCACTTGCTGCCCGCGGACTGGGGCTGGCGCGTGTGTTTCTTTATCGGCGCGGTGCTCGCGCTCATCATCTTGCCCATGCGCCGCTGGATTCCCGAAAGCCCGCGCTGGCTCCTCACGCACGGCGAGCACGACGAAGCGAAGCGGATCGTGGAGGATATCGAAGCGCGCTTTCGCGATGCGGGCCATACGCTGGAAGACCCGCCCAACGACCCGCTGCGTCTGCATGCGCGCAGCCATACGCCGCTGCGTGCGGTCTTCCACGCCATCTTCGTGCGGCACCGACGGCGCGCGCTGGTGGGTCTTTCGCTCATGACGGCCCAAGCCTTCTTCTACAACGCGATTTTCTTTACCTACGCGCTCGTGCTCACGGAGTTCTATCACGTGCCTGGCGGCGACGTGGGCCTCTATCTGTTGCCGTTCGCACTCGGCAATTTCCTCGGGCCAATCTTGCTGGGGCGTCTGTTCGACGTGATCGGCCGTCGCACGATGATCGCCGCGACCTATGCGCTTTCAGGCGTGCTGCTCACGGTGAGCGGCTGGCTGTTCGAGCAGGGCATGCTCACGGCGACGATGCAAACCGCCGCGTGGATGGTGATTTTCTTTTTTGCGTCGGCGGCGGCGAGTTCCGCCTATTTGACCGTGAGCGAATCGTTTCCGCTGGAGATTCGCGCGCTTGCCATCGCCGTCTTCTATGCGTTCGGCACGGCGCTGGGCGGCATCATCGGCCCGGCATTCTTCGGACGACTGATCGATACGCACCAGCGCAGCGAGGTGTTCACGGGCTATGTGGTGGGCTCGGCGCTCATGATCGGCGCGGCGCTCGTCGCTGCGATCTGGGGCGTGGACGCGGAGCGCAAGTCGCTCGAGCATGTGGCCGCGCCGCTTTCGGCTGTGGGGGAGGAATGAGGCGACGACGCGCTATCATGCGTCCTCGCCGTCCGCCCTCCTCCGAATCATGAATATCCGGTTTCTCGAAACATTCATCTGGCTAGCGCGCCTGCAGAATTTCCGCCTCACCGCGGAGAAGCTCCACACCACGCAGGCGGCCGTGTCGAGCCGTATCGCTGCGCTGGAGGAGAGTTTCGACGTGCGGCTGTTCGACCGCAACTCGCGCTCGGCCACGCTCACGCCCGCGGGCCGCAAGATGCTCGCGTACGCCGAGCGCATCGTGAATCTCGGCGAGGAGATGCGCCGCGAAGTCGAGGACGCGAGCGGCGGCGGCGGCCTCATTCGCATCGGCGTGGTCGAGTCGATCGTGCATAGCTGGTTTCCCGCGCTCATGGCGCGCGTGCGCGAGCGCTTTCCTCATCTGGAGATCGAAGTCACGAGCGATACCACGATCCACCTCACGCAATTGCTGCGCGCCGACGCCGTCGATCTGATCCTGCAAACGCACGCGCTGGGCGACCGCGAGTTCGCCGACCTGCCGCTGTGCGAATTCCCCATGCGCTGGGTCGCGAGCCCCACGCTCGGGCTCTCGGGCCAACGCGTCGATCTTGCGCGACTCGCCGAATTTCCCATCATCAGCTTCTCGCGCAATTCGGGACCGCATATCGCGCTCGAACGAGAGTTTGCGCGCGCGGTGGAGCGCCCGGTGCGCATCAACTGCATCAGCTCGGTGGCGGCCATGATTCGTCTGGTGGCCGACGGCTTCGGCGTAAGCGTGCTGCCGCCCGCCATCATCCAGCGCGAACTGCGCGAGGGCGCGCTCGAAGTGCTCGACGTGGAAAGCGGCTTCGTGCCGCTGCCGCTCGTGGCGAGCTATCGTCTGCAGAGCCAGCCCTTGCCCGCGCGTATCGCCGAACTTGCCGCCGAGCAGGCGCAAGCGTTTGTGCTCGCTTTAGGGCCGGAACTGGATGGCGAAACGCCGTCCAGATCCGCCAGCCCTGCGCGCCGCCCAAAAGCCCCGGCCCGCACGGCCGGGGTTGCAAAACCCGCGGCAAAAACCGCGCGCCAGCACCCGGCAAAATCGGCACGCGCCGCCAGCGACAAAAACAAGCGATAAAGAAACCTGTTCACTGCGTATTTTTTTTCTTGTTGGACCGAAGTGGCCCGCGCTCGCCAAACTGCGTTTATCCGATTCAACGTACGCGCAGGAATACCCGATGAGCACGACACGCAACTCGACACCGCAGGCCCAACCCGGCCAGCTTTGCATCTGGACCGATACCGACCCGCACGCCGAAGCCGACTTCAATGCCTGGTACGACCGCGAGCACATGCAGGAGCGCGTGGGCATTCGCGGCTTTCGCCATGCGCGCCGCTTTCTTGCCAACGACGGCCACGCGCGCCGTTATCTCGCGCTCTACGTGACGGAATCGCTCGATGTATTCCGCAGCGACGCCTACCGTCAGGCCTTCACGGTGCAGACCGACTGGTCGCTGCGCAACTTCGCGCGCATGAGCGACACGCAGCGCCGAGTGGGCGAGCTTGCGTTCGAAGCGGGTGAAGGCGAAGGCGCGCACGTCGCGATCTTCGTGGCCGCGCCGCAGACGCTCGCCGCCGCGACCTGGCGCGATGCGGCCGACACCGCCACGCACGAACCCGGCGTCCACGCGGTGCGCGTGTTCCGCACCGAAGGCACGCTTTCCTCACCGCTTGCGACCAGCGGTGATGCGAGCACGGCGCGCGCCGTGACGGACGACGCGGTCGTATTCGTGGAAGGCAGCTCGAACGCCGCAACACGCGCCGCCGCCGAACAGCTCGCGCAAGCCGCAGGCGTGGCCCGCGAGACGGTGCGCAGCTTCGACATGCTCTGGCGCCTCGCGGCGTAAAGCCCAGGCCCCAGGCGCTTCACGCCCCCCGGGCCCGCCCAACGACTATGGAGACCCCGATGAACTCTCTCGCCCAGGCCTCGACGATCGAGCGCAAGCGCGCCGGACGCGGCCGTCTTGCGAGCGCCAGCATGATCGGCACGTCGCTCGAATGGTATGACTTCACCGTCTACAACACGCTCGCCGCGCTGGTCTTCAATCATCTGTTCTTCCCATCCGTCGACCCGCTCGCGGGCACGCTGCTCGCGTTCTCGACCTATGCCGTGGGCTACGTGTCGCGGCCGCTCGGCGGCTTCATATTCGGCAATCTCGGCGACCGCATGGGGCGGCGCGCCGTGCTGATGCTCACGCTCGTGCTCATGGGCATCACCACCGCGCTGATGGGCGTGCTGCCCACCTATGCCACGGCCGGCATCCTGAGCCCCATGCTGCTCGTCGCGCTGCGCTTCGTGCAGGGCATCGCGCTCGGCGGCGAATGGGCGGGTGCGGTGCTGCTCGCGGTGGAGCACGGCGACCAGAAAAAGCGCGGCCTGAACGCCTCGTGGGCGCAAGTCGGGCCCTCGTTCGGCACGCTGCTCGGCACGGCCTTCATCGCGATCATCACGATTTCCGTGTCGTCCGATGCATTCCTCTCGTGGGGCTGGCGCGTGCCGTTCCTCGCGAGCCTGCTGCTCGTGGGCTTCGGTATCTGGGTGCGCAGCAGCGTCGGTGAAACGCCGCAGTTCGAAAAGCTCAACGAAGCGCACGCCACCGCGGAAGTGCCCGTGCTCGAAGTGTTCTCGCAGCACTGGCGGCGCCTCATCGTGGCGGGCGGCGCGCGCATCGGCTCCGACGTGCTGTACGCGCTGCTCGTCGTATTCACGCTCACCTACGTGACCACGGTGCTCGACCTCTCGCGCTCGCTCGCGCTCACCGCCGTGCTCGCGGGCACCGCCTGCAACGCCATTGCCGTGCCGTTCTTCGGCGCGCTCTCCGACCGCTTCGGCCGGCGGCCCGTGTACCTTGGCGGCGTGATCGCGGCAATCGTCTGGGCATTCGGCTTCTTCATGCTGATGAACACCTCGCAGCCCGCGCTGATCGTGCTCGCCGTGATGATCGGCCTCGTGATTCACGCGGTGATGTACGGCCCGCAGGCCGCCTTCGTCACCGAGCAGTTCCCGACCCGCGTGCGTTATGCCGGCTCCTCGCTCGCCTATACGCTCGCCGGGATTCTCGGCGGCGGCTTCGCACCGCTCATCATCGTCGCGCTGTTCCGCAGTTCGCACAGCACCGCAGCCGTCTCGCTCTACGTGAGCGGCGCGCTCATCGTCACCGGCATCGCGCTGATCGCCGCACGCGAAACCGCGCATCGCCCGCTGCAGGACTGACCTGCGCTTTTCCTCCCGGCGCGCCAGCCAGTGCGCCGGGTGCGCCCTATCTTCTTCGAACTGCCATCATGACCACGCTTTCCTTCACCGTCCTTCCGGCCGGCGGCGCAGCCACGCCGCTTTCGCTCGATATCGACACGCTCGTGATCGCCGGCTGGGCCGGCCGCGACGCTCACGCGATCCAGCATCACGTCGACGAACTCGCCGCGCTCGGCGTGGCGCCCCCTTCGAGCACGCCGCTTTTCTACCGCGTGGGTGCGGACCAATTGAACCAGGCCGAAACCGTGGACGTGCTCGGCACCCACACGAGCGGCGAGATCGAGTGCGTGCTCGTGGCGAGCCCGCTCGGTACGCTCGTGACGATCGGCTCCGACCACACCGACCGCAAGGCGGAGGCATACAGCGTGGCGGTGTCCAAGCAGGTGTGCCCGAAGCCGCTAGGCCGCGAGGCGTGGCGCTACGAGGACGTGGCAGGCCACTGGGACCGGCTGACGATGCGCGCCACGCTCATCGCCGCGAATGGCGAAACGCGCGCCTACCAGAGCGGCGCCGTGGACGGCCTGCTGCCGCCCGCCGACCTATGGCGCCGCTATACGGAAACGGGCGCACTGCCACCGGGCAGCGCGATGTACAGCGGCACGCTCGCCGTGAACGGCGAGATGGCGGCGATGGACTCGGGCGATGCGTTCGAGCTCGAACTGCACGATCCGGTGCTCGAACGCAGCCTGCACGCGCGTTACGCGGTTCGTGCGCTGCCTGTTGTGGCCTGAGCGCTCATCCTTTTCCCCGTACACGCGCAATGAAACCCATGTCATTCCTCCCAGCCACGCCCCTGTCCCAACTTGCCGCCGACCTCGACGCGGCCCGCACGACGAGCCGCGCGCTCGTGGAAACCGCGCTGGAGCGCATTGCCGCCGAAGGCGGCAACGGCGGCCACGCGTTCATTGCCCTCGACGCCGAACGCACGCGCCGCGAGGCCGACGCCCAGGACGCGCTGCGCCGCGCGGGCGTGCGGCTCTCGCCGCTCGCGGGCCTGCCGGTCTCGATCAAGGACCTGTTCGACGTGGCGGGCGAGCCCACGCGCGCGGGTTCGCGCGTGCTCGACGACGCCCCGCCGGCCGCCTTCGACGCGTCCGCCGTCGCGCGCCTGCGCCGCGCCGGGGCCGTCCCGCTCGGGCGCACCAACATGAGCGAATTCGCGTTCTCGGGGCTCGGCCTCAATCCGTGGCGCGGCACGCCGCGCTCGCCGTGGCGTGACGGCGACGGGGCACGCGTGGCGGGCGGCTCCTCGTCGGGCGCGGCAGCCTCGGTGGCGGGCGGCATGGCCGCGGCAGGACTTGGCAGCGACACGGGCGGCTCGTTGCGCATTCCCGCCGCGTTCTGCGGCCTGACCGGCTTCAAGCCCACGGCCCGGCGCGTGCCGACGGCCGGCGCGTTCCCGCTTTCGACCACACTCGACTCGATCGGCGCCATCGCCCCGAGCGTGGCGTGCTGCGCGCTGGTGGACCGCGTGCTCGCGGGCCTGCCGACGGACGGCGACGCCGCGCGCGTGCGCCCCGCCGAACCCAAGGGCCTGCGTCTCGCCGTGCTGTCGAACTACGTGACCGAAGGCATGGACGCGCATGTCGCTCGCACGTGGGAAGCCACGCTCACGCGCCTCTCGCGCGCGGGCATGCAGATCACGCCGCTGCACCTGCCGCTGCTGGAGGCGCTGCCCGCCATCAACCGCTTCGGTTTCTCGCCGATAGAGGCCTACGCGACGCACCGCAGCCGGCTCCATGAGCACGCGCAGCGCTACGACCCGCGCGTGCTCGCGCGCATCCGTCTGGGCGAAACGGCGAGCGCCGCCGACTATCTCGACCTGCTCGCCGCGCGCGCCGACGCGATGGCACAAGCGCGCGCCGCGCTCGCGGGCTTCGACGCCTTCCTCATGCCGACCGTGCCCATCGTGCCGCCGATAATCGCGGCGCTCGAAGCCGACCCGGCGCACTTCGCGGCAACGAACGCGCTCGTGCTGCGCAATCCTTCGGTGGTGAACTTCCTCGACGGCTGCGCGGTGTCGCTGCCGTGCGCGCCGCGCGGCGAGGCGCCCGTGGGCTTGAGCGTGGCGGGACTCGCCGACAGCGACGCGCACGTGCTGAGCGTGGCCGCCGCGATCGAAAGCGTGTTGCAGGACGCGAACGGGGCCTGATGCGGCTCACCCCGATCGGCTAAGATACGGCTCCCCAAACGCCATTTATCGAACCAACGGAGTGTTTTCAGTGATTCAGGCAATTCAACCGGGCGCCGTCTTCAAGGACAATCTCGCACTGCTGCCGGGCATCGACGGCATCGAGCGCATCGATCTCGTGGACGCTCAGGGCAACGTGGCCGCGAGCATCGAAAACAAGCCGGGCAAGCAGGGCTCGCTCGCGGTCTACCACTATCTGCGCGAAGCCTTCGGCACGCTCGACGCCAACGCCGCCGAGCATGGTCTCGCCGTGTTCGCCGAGCACACCGCCGACGCACGTAATCGTCCCGGCGCGCACCCGAACGTCGATCGTCTGCTGGAAATCGCAGCGGGCGGCCCTGCGCTGCGCATCGACGTGATCGCCGCAGCCTGAGCGTTGCCTTCGCAGGCGTGCCGGCCGGCACGCCTCTTTGCCTTGCCCCTCACGCCGAAAGCTCTTCGAGCCGCACGCCATTCGTGCGCGGCCCAAACCCGCCAATGGAAATCATCACCGCGACCATGCACACGGTGATGCCGGCGAACACACCGCTCACACCGACATCGCGCAACAACGCGGCGATGATGAAACCCGACATCATCGCGCCCACGCGGCTCGCGGAATAGACGATGCCATTGGCGCTGCAACGCACCGCAGTCGGGAAAAGCTCGGCCTGATAGGCGTGATAGCACACGGAAATGGTCTGTCCCGCGAGACTGATCAGGACACCGAGCGAAATGAGCGCGAGCGGCCCGCGCGCCTGCGAGAACAGCAACCCGAACACGATAACCGCGAATGCCGATCCGACGATGAGCCACTTGCGCTCGATGCGATCGGCCACGAGCATCGCGAGCAACGGCCCACACGGCAGCGCGATGGCGATCACGACCGCGTAGAGCAGGCTCTTCGTGACGGTCACGCCCTGCCCGATCAGGAGCGTAGGCACCCAGTTGGCGAAACCGTAATAGCCCACCGCCTGACACAGATTGAACGCGATCAGCATGATGAGGCGCGCGCGATACGGAGGCTTCCAGAGCTCCGCGAGCGAGGCGCGCCGATGCGCGGGCAGCACGAGCGTGGGCGAAGGCTCGGGCAACGCTTTGCCGCTTTCGAGCACGGCGCGCTGCTCCATCTGCGCGATCACGCGTTCGGCCGCTTCCGTCTGGCCGTGCGTGACGAGCCAGCGCGGACTTTCCGGCACGGCGCGGCGCACGAACCACACGATCGCCGCACCGAGCGAACCGGCGAGCACGACCCAGCGCCAGCCATCGAGACCGAGCGGCGCCTGCGGCACGAGCCACCACGAAAGCAGTGCCGAAATGGGTGCCGCCGAAAACATGATCGCCTGATTCAACGCCATCGCGCGCCCGCGCATCTGCTGCGGGACCATCTCCGTGACATAGCTGTCGATGGTGACGATCTCGATGCCCACGCCGATGCCCGTGATGAAGCGCCACAGGATCAGCCCCTGCGAAGTATGCTGAAACGCCATCGCAACCGACCCCGCCGAATACCAGAGCAGCGAGAACGTGAAGACGCTTCGTCGTCCGAATCGGTCGGGCAGCCAGCCGAAGCAGAACGTGCCGATGAAAAGACCCGCGAAAGTCGCGGCCACGAATGCGCCGATGCCATTGAAGCCGAAAAACGCGTGCGTAGTGGTTTGCAGCATGCCGCTTTTGGCCATGCCCGGTGCGATATAGCCCGTGAAGATGAGATCGTAGACCTCGAAAAAACCTCCCAGCGAAATGAGCATCACCAGCGCCCAAAGCTGGCGCGTGGCGGGCAGGCGGTCGAGCCTTGCGGAAAGGGCCGCCGCCGCGCGATTGCCCACGGGTGCGGCCGTGACGGCGTCGAGCGGATCGTCCGCGCCGAGGATTCGTTGCATGCTTGTCTCCATGACGACGCCTCGCTGGGCGTCATTCTTGTGAACGCCGGGCCTGCGTGCTCAGCGCTGTGCGTGTGACTTCAGTCCCGCCAGCACCTCTTCGGTATGCTCTCCCACCCGCGCGAGCGGCTGACGCACACCGGGACGGCGGCCGTCCATCATGAGCGGCAGCAGCACAACTTCGGTCATGCCGCCGTCGTCGGTCTGCATCGGCACGAGACCACCGCTCGCCTTGAGGTGCGGATCGTCGAGCAACTGGTCGGGGCGCACGATTGGCGCGTACGGAATGCCTGCCGCTTCGAGACGCGGCATGAGTTCGGCTACCTGCTGCATGGCTAACACGGCGCCCAGGCGTTCGAGCAGTTCAGGCCGCACGGCCACGCGCAGGGCGTTGTTCGCGAAGTGAGGCTCGTTGGCGAGCTGCGGGCAGCCGATCACGTCGCACAGCGTCACGAACTGCTTGTCGCTCACCGCACCGATGAAAAGCGGTTCGCCCTCTGCGAGCGTAAACACGTCGTACACGCTCCAGGCCGAAACGCGCGAGGGCATCGGCGGCGGCGCTTCGTGCGTCATGGCATATTGCTGCATGTGCTGCGCGCTCAGGAACACACAGTTTTCGAACAGCGCGCTCTGCACCTCCTGGCCGCGCCCGGTGGTGTCGCGCTCGCGCAGCGCGGCCAGCACGCCGATCGCGCCGAACATGCCGCCCATGATGTCGTTGACCGACGTGCCGGCACGCAGCGGCCGCCCCGCGGGCCCGGTCATATAGGAGAGGCCGCCCATCATCTGCACGACTTCATCCAGCGCGAGACGCTTTTCATAGGGGCCCGGCAAAAAGCCCTTGTGCGAGACGTAAATGAGGCGCGGGTAGCGCTGCGAGAGCGTCGCGTAGTCCAGGCCGAGCTTTTCCATGAGGCCGGGCCGGAAGTTTTCGAGCATCACATCGCACTCGCCGATCAGCTCAACGGCCGTCGCGCGCCCCGTTTCGGTGTTGATGTCGAGCACCACGCTCTTCTTGTTGCGGTTGAACGAGCGGAAAAAGCCGATGCCGAGGCCTGGCAGATTGCGCGTCTTGTCGCCACCGGGCGGCTCGATCTTGATGACTTCGGCGCCGAGGTCCGCGAGGATCATCCCGCAAGTGGGGCCCATGACCATGTGCGTGAATTCGACGACACGCACGCCTTCGAGTGGCAACCGGTTTTGCGTATTCATAAGGAGTTCCTACTAATCAGGCGTGATGCGCGATTGCGCCAAAGGTCTTCGGCAGGCCGGCGCGCCAGAGCGTGCCGTGCAGCGTTTCGCCCTCCAGCCACGCGGCCACGCGCGCGCGCAGCGCGAGCAGCCGTTCGATGTCGATGCCGGTGTCGATGCCCATGTCCGCGAGCATGAACGCGAGGTCTTCGCTCGACGCGTTGCCACTTGCGCCCGGCGCATGCGGACAGCCGCCGATGCCGCCAAGCGTGGCGTCGAAGCGCGTCACGCCCGCCTCCAGCGCGGCATAGACATTGGCGAGCGCGAGGCCGCGCGTGTCGTGAAAGTGCGCGCAGCACAAACGCTCGCCCGCGATCCCGCGCGCGGCCTCGACGAGTTCTCGCACGGCGGCGGGGTTCGCGTAGCCGACGGTGTCGGCGAGGCTCACGCGGTCCGCACCCGCGTCGAGCAGCGCCTGCATGCAGCGCAGCACCTCGGCGGGCTCGACGCGCCCTTGCAACGTGCAGCCGAAGGCCGTGCCGATGCCGCCTTCGATCAGCGTCTTCGCGCCGCTGGCGTCGCGCGCGGCGCGCATGCGCGCCACCTCGGCGACCACTTCATCCGGCGTCTTGCGCAGGTTCGCGAGGCTATGCGCCTCGCTCGCGGAAAGCGGCACGAGCATGAGGTCCGCTTGCGCCTCCAGCGCGCGCTCAGCGCCCTTGAGGTTCGGCACGAGCACCGAGACGAAGAGGTCCGGCAGCGTTTTCGCGTAAGCCACGAGTTCTGCCGTATCGGCGAGTTGCGGCAAGAGCCGCGCGGGCACGAACGAGCCCACTTCGATCTCGCGTTGGCCGGCTTCGTGTGCCGCGCGTATCCACTCGATCTTGTGTTCGGTAGGCAGCACGGTCTGAATGCTCTGCAGGCCGTCGCGCAGGCCGACCTCGCGTATCACGCAACGCTGCGGTAATGGGGGCATGAAGGTGTCTCCGTTTTTGTCTCCAGCGATGTGCTAACTTTAGGCATTCCGCAAAATACATAAAGCGGTATTTTGGAAGCTTTAAGATTCTATTTCGGAAACACACAAAACGCAGTCAGGAGACACCGTGCACGACATCGACCTCAAGACCCTGCGCCTTCTCGTGAGCGTGTGCGAGCACGGCAACATGGGGCGTGCGGCGCGCGAGGAGCATATCGAGCCTTCCGCCATCAGCAAGCGGATCGCCCAACTCGAAAGCGAATTCGGCGTGCCACTGCTCACACGCTCGCGCCGTGGCGTGCAACCCACCGCGGCGGGCCTCGCGCTGCTCGAGCATGCGCGCAGCGTGATCTTCACGCTCGAGCGCGCGGCCAGCGACGTTGCTGCGCTGGGCAGCGGCCTCTCGGGCAGCGTGAGCGTGTGCGCCTCGGCCTCTGCGATCGCCGAAGCGCTTCTCGACGATCTCGCGTCGTTCATGCGCTTGCCTGCGTACAAGAACATTCGCGTGAACGTGGAGGAGCGCACGTCGCACGAACTCGTGGAACGCGTGCGCGACGGCGCGGCCTCGCTAGGCGTGTGCTGGGACAACGTCGAACTCGGGGGACTCCAATCGCGCCCCTGGCGCGAAGACCGGCTCGTGCTCGCCGTGCATCCCGAGCACGCGCTTGCGAAACGCCGCAGCATCGCTTTCGAGGAGACACTCGATTACGAGCACGTGGGCCTGCCGCCTTCCACTGCCGTGCATACGATGCTGCGGCAGTCGGCGGCACGCAGCGGGCGTACGGTCGCCTATCGCGCGGTGGTGTCGACGCTCGACGCGGCGTTTCGCGTGGTGGCCGCCAATCTAGGCATCAGCGTCGTGCCCCAGGAGGTGAGCAACACCTACCGGCGCATCATGGACGTGCACACCATTGCCCTCACCGACGCCTGGGCGCGGCGCCGTTTCATCGTGTGCTTTCGTGCGTTCGACACGTTACAGCCCGCGGCGCAGCGCATGGTCGAGCATCTCGTGGAGCGGGCGGCACAGAAAAAGCGCGGCGCTAAAAGCATGGCTTGACTTCTCGCCTCAAGCCGCCGCTTGCTTCGTGCGCTTGCGCGCAGGCCCACGGTCGGCCGCTTTCATCTGCGCAATCAAACCATCGTGATGCGCGCGCAGCACTTCGACGAACTCGGCCACCAGACGCTCGCGCGGCCGGTTCGGCGGAAACAGCAAGTACGTAGGAAACATCACCGCCGGCGAGAACGGCCGGATCGCGATGTCCGGCCCCGCGAAATCGCGTGCGACGATGGGATGCGCGAGCGTCACGCCCATGCCGCAGCGGACAATCTCGCAGCAGATCGCGGTGTACTGCGCCTCGATGGCGAGTACGCGCTCCACGCCGGCACGCTGGAACACCTCGTCCATTTGCGTGCGCGTGCCGTCGCCGTGGCACAGCGAGATGAACGATTCCCCCTCCAGATCGGCGGGCCGGATCATGGCCTTTTTCGCGAGCGGATGCGAAGCCGGCATTACGCATACGGCCGATACCTTCGAGAGCAATTCCACCTCGCAATTCGACGCCTCGCCGATGTACACGGCCACGCCCAAATCGCAGAACTGCGAACCGGTCCAGTGGTTCACCGTGCCCGACACGCACCGTGCGCTCAGGTCGATACGCGGGCTGCGTCTGTTCAATCTGCCGAGTTCCGGCAGGACATAACGAAGATATGGACGAACAGGCCGAGCCCGCCGGACACGCCGAGCAGGAACAGGAGCGGGATGACAAAGACCCTGATGTAATACGGATCAAGGATTTCATCAATTCCACCGAGGCCGGCTACGACGAATACCGACAATGCGACGGATATCCAGAACGGAATATAAAACCAGTACCGGACAAGCCAGTGTCTTTTTGGATTCCTCATCGCGCTACGTCCGATCGCTGTATGAAACAAGGCTCCACGTCGCATACGTACGATCTTGACGCACGCCAAGCAGTGCATCGAGTAGTGGTATGGAACGGGGATAGCGGACGGTCAGATCCGGCATGGGTTGCCCCTTGCGGAAGTGCTGCGTAGCTTCCAGACTGTAGCCAGTCCATTGCTTCGCGCACCACACGCCATTCTGCGGACAAACCTCATTGGTGTAGGCCGTCGTGCCGAGCGGCACGCGTTCGGCCTGCGCGCTTTTGGTTGGCACGAGAGGCAGGCCTGTTGTCGGGTCGAGGTCCTTTTCGCGAGCCAGTTTTGCGACAAGCGATTCAGCAGGTTTCTGCGGCGGCGTGGCGGCGTCCTGCTCCTTCTGCCACTGGAACGTGCCGTCCCAGGGCGGCAGCTTCGCGGGCGGCAGCGGCACGATCTGGTCGATGTCCGGCACCTTGGGATTGAGGCTTTCGTGGTCGGTGAGGAACTTCCAGACTTGATCGTAGCGCTTCGCCCGCTCCGGATCGTTCGGCAAAGCAAGATAGTTTAGTCGGTCGGTCGCAGGAGGCACCTTGAACCCATCAGCCAAAAACGAAGCAGCCATAGCGTCGCCGGCTGCCACACCTTTTTGAAACGCTTGAACAGCCTGAGGGTATAGCTTGTTGGTCGACAGATCGACACCAAGATAGTTTGCAGCCTTTCCATATCCCTGATCGGCTGCACAGTCCATCATCTGACGTGAAATTTCGGGGGCGCGGTCTCGTGGAGAGAGTAGGTCACCTACAACATACTGCCCCTCTGGACTCCCGAGGTCTGCCGCCTTGCGGAAATAGACCCGCGCGCTTCTCTCGTCCTTTTTCACGCCATAGCCAAGTTCGAGATAGTGGCCCATGTCGTAATAACCACCGGGAATACCGGCGGCAATCAGCCGTTCAGCCAGATCAATGGTTTCGGTTGCAGCATGGGGGGACTGTGCCAGGCCCTCCGATACCAGCAGTTGCAGGTTATGGTTGGCCTTGTAGTGTCCATACGCGGCGGCAATCCGGTAGTAGCGGGCCGCCGCGTCGTAGTCCTTCGGGCCAGGCTTCTTTTCGAGAAACAGCGCGTACTGGAACAATGCATCGGCTTGCGGATCGAGCGGCGGTAGATGGTCTGCTTTCTGAACGCAGGTAAAAGCCAGCTTCGCGCGCGCGGTGCTCCATTCGGGTTGAGAGGGCATGGGGTTATCCTTGTTCGAACAGGCGCATAACGTGAGCGCCATACAAAATGCAATGGTTGTGCTTCGCATCATCGATCAGTCCAGCCGTCGCCGTTTATCGGAAGTCCACATGAAGCCGATGAGCGACGCTGTAGGTGCCAGCCCATTTTTCTGGCAACTGGCATTTCGAGTTATGATTTTTTCCCACTTATCGGACGCAATCGCCGGGTCATCCTGCGCGCCCTGTCCGTTTGTGTGGATATCCCACAGATACCTGCGCAGCGGTTGCGTCACGTCCATCCGCTCGTGACAGATGTTCAGTTCGCTATCCACTTCCATGCTGCGCCGGTTGCAGTTGGCCGAGCCATGCGTAAGAAACACGTCATCGATAATCATGATCTTGCTGTGAATGTAAACCGGCATCCACGTGTTGCCGGGCGGCGAGTCCGGCGCAACCAGCGACCCAATGTGAACCTTGAGGCCCGGAATCGGCTGAGGCACGATCGCCTTGCTCAAGTCCAGGTTGTCGTCGTACTGCTGTTGAAGTTTTGCTTCATTGGCCTGCGCGGCGTCGATAGCCTGTTGCGCGCTGGCCTGTTGCTGTGGGCTACTCGCATTTCGCATCTGCGTGTTCGCCGCCGTGACCTGCTTCTGGACATCCAGTAATGCGGAACCCAGTACTTCGTTCTGCTCTTCCCGCGCAACCGCTGGCATGGTGTCGGCGCGGCCCAGACTGCTAACCATGTCGTAGGTCGTACCTGCACCCAGGCCCATGCCATCCTTGCTCGCGTTGGTCACGACAAAAAGATGGACCGGCTTATCGGGATCACGCCCAGCCGTAATCTGCCTCTGTATCGCATCCTTAATCTCGGTCGCGAGGTCCAGCCACCGGAAATACTGGTTCTCGATATAGATGAATTTCGTCGCGTTATTGACTGCCTGCAGGTAAAGCGACTTGATATTACGCACACCTTCCTGCGACTGTGTGCGGTTGATCTGAGCCATCACTGGCATACCGAACTCTCTTCGCAGCTTCAGTTGCTGCTCCAACCCCTTGCGCTTCGACAGCAGATCTTCGTGAGCATCCCGCTTCCACGCCCGGCAGAAGTTCACGTTCAGATGTTCGAGGATCGGCCCTGTCACGATGGCCGACATGTCCTGTCGCGGTGTCGCGCCATTGCGTCCGAGATCCGGCGCTTTCCATTGATAGCTGTGCCCGTCGTCGTCCCAATACGCGTCCAGCGTGTTGTGTCCCATCACGAACCCAACAGCCACTTCCGGCTTTTCATAGTCGATCAGGACCATCTTCTGATGGTGGGAGGGCTCCGCGCCATATGCGGCGATGGTCGCCTTTGTCGGACCTTCACCGGCTTTGCGCAGGAGCTTCTCGCGATCCATGATCTCCGCTCGCTCCTTCCGCGAGAAGTCGCGCGTCACCAGTTCGATGCCGATGTCCTTGAGAGATTGCGTGCCGAGTAGCTGATACAGGTTTGCGTTCAGTTGCGGATACATTTGCGATCCCGCTGCCGGGACTGCTGACGGCTTCGCTCCCTTTGGCAGTTGCGCGCAGCGATACCAGTTTCGGTCGTAGACAATCTGCTGGGCGTCCTCGTTTTGCGTCGCGAACCTCGCGCCCTCAGTCCACCCTGGTACTTCCTGCTCACTGAACTGCGCGGCCCAGGCACTATCGAGCCAGCACAGGATTCGGACTTTGCGGCCTTCCCTGGCCTTCTTGATGAGCAGATCGCCGATGCGATGCGACTGTCGATCGCGGACAAAGTACATCGACGGCTGGAAACCCCAGCAGACGTAATCGATGGTCGTGGTTGCCTTGTCGATGGCTTCGTAGAGCGCACCGAATGCCTTCTTTCCGTTGACCAGCGGCGCATACGTGGCCATGCGGGGCGGATACTCGGACGGCCCTTCCGGCGCGAAATCGACAAACCAGGGCAGGCAGATGTCCGCCCCCTGCCGCTCATCAAGCGCAATGGGAACAACGATGTTCGTCGGATTAGCCATGCTTATTCTCCCGATTCCTGGCCGGACTCAGCGTTCAGAAAACCACTGTAGTCCTGACGATGTTTGGCCCGGTCTGCGACGGGCGAAATATCCGGGTCCTTGCCGTTCTCGTGAAACTGAAAGCCGCTATTAGCGAGCGCACCGTTATCCGCCTTGCCCCGGTACTGTCCAGCAACGGGGATCGTGTAGCTCGCACCGTTGGCGAGCTTCAGCGTGTACTGCTGCGTCGTCGGATGGTGATCGACCTGGAGCAGTCCAGTTTCATCGAACACACCCTGTTTCACGAGTGTCTTACCCACGAACAGGCTGTAGGGCATGTTCTCCGGAATCGCCGCGCGTGAAGCGGGCGAGGCTCCTGTGTAGAACGTAAGCGGCACGGTCGGCAGGCCGGAGAGCGCCGGGTGATTCAGATCCAGCGGCATGCTCAGAGTCGCCTTGCCCTGCTTCTGGATCGTGATGACCTTCAGGAACAAGTCGTTGGGACCGCCCAGGGTGATGCTGCCGTCCTTCATCTGGATGAATGCGCCGCCCGATTCGAGTGTGAGTTCGGTCTTCGCTACAATGCGCGCCACGCCATTGACACTCGCCACCGTCAGGTCCTTGTCCGAAGCGAACGACATCGGGCCGCCTTGCGCCTGTACCTCGACCGGGCCTTTGGCCGCAAAAATCTTCACGCCGAGCTTCTGCGCGAACAGCGATATCTTTTCGCCTGCTGCGACCGTGAAGCGTTTCAGCACGCTCCAGTCGGCGTTCTTCCCGGCCACCGTGCTGATGTCGCCCTGCGCCGCGAACTGGACGCCCTCGCCTGCCACAAGGGCCGCCGAGGCTGGTGTGCCCATCAGCAGCCCCGGCTTCTTCAGACCGTCGAAATCCTCCTTCATCTGCTGCTGCGCGTCGGTGTCAGCAGGCTCGGCCTTCGCGCTGCTGGCGGACGCGGCCAGCGCCTTCGCCGTGGCCAGCGCGCTTTCCAGCTGCGCGATGATTTCCTGCATGTCGAGCTGCTTGCCCGTGGCAGCGGGACGGTCGTATGCCGTCAGAAGCAGGCCCTTGCCTGCGCGGCTGACGCCCCAGCCCGATGTCCGGACCTCATAGCCCTCACCGCGGTATTCCAGCTTCTGGTTGACGAGGTATCCGAGATTGAGCTGCGACTTGCCCGAGTGCTCGGTACTGAGCTTGATCCCCTCCTGGCCCGCCCAATCCTCCATGCGCAGCTTGTTGTTCGACTGCGTTCGGATCACGTTGCGCGAGAGCCAGCGACGGTCGTTCGTGATGAGGTCGCGCGCCTGGCTGTGGTGATGGAAGCCGACGATTTCCGGCTTGTCCGGGTCCCCATCCCGAAATGAGATCACGGCCTCGTCGTTGTCCAGCGCGACGAAGTGCATACCGGTTTGCAGCTTGCCGGCAAAGGGCTTCGCGAGGCGCAGCGGCACGCTCTCGCCGCCCTTCGGCCAGGTGCCGAAGTCGGCATCCAGACGAACGACGTAATATCCGACCGAATTCAGGTAGCTGTATTTGTATTTGTCGGGACTGCAGATGCGCGCGCTGAGTGTGCCGGAGATACGCGCCCATTTTTCCGGTTTAAGCTGGAGCCTGAAACGCCGGTCGGCGGGAATGGCCCTGAAGCGGTTCGCATAGGGCTGGTCGCGCGCACCACTGTGCCTGACCTCGATCACAACCTGGCCTTTGGGCGCGTCGGGCAGGACAATATCTGTCTCCAGCACGCTTGCACACTGCAACGCCAGAACGTTACTCCCGCCCTCGTAGATGACCTGCCGTGCAAGGGCAGCCTCGTGACGCAACTGCGCTTCCCACTTCGCCCCGGCCTGGTCGAGGTGGTGGGTGCCGTAGACATAGGGCTGGCCATACGTGGTCGGGTCCTGCGGCGCGACATTGGCGCTGTCCTTGAATCGCTCCCAGGCGCTTTCCGGGTTGTAGTCTGCAACCGTGTACGACTGCGGCACCGTTTCCGCGTGAGTCTTCAGTGCCGTGACC
>NZ_CAJHCQ010000015.1 GCF_904848665.1 Paraburkholderia hiiakae | reverse complement strand
CCTGATCGATAGACAATGCAACCCGCAGGGCCCCTCGTCGGACCCAATCAACGAGTCTGGTTCAGAAACGTAGAAGCGCGCAATCATCGCCCTCATGCGCCAGTTCATGGACGCAGGCCTGTGCGATATAGGCTGACCTGTCCATATGGAGGCGCCGAGCCGCCTGATCGATCGCCTGCAGCAAACTCTTGTCCACGCTGAGCCGGACGAACACGGAGTGCGACTGGACGTCTGCCAGGTCGACATCGACGAAGATCCACAACCCTGTTCCATCGTCCATTTCAAGTGCCTGCAGCTTCGTCGTATCGCTGGTCGGCGCAGGGATGATGCGTGCGCTTTGGTGATACATCCGCTGCACGAGACGCTCTGCGCCTAACGTCAGGTCGTCAAGCGTGTCCCCTCCCATTTCGAGCCAGGGAAAATCCGCAAACGTGCCGCGATAGCCACTGCCATCGCGGCGTTGAACATACAGGGGATAGTGCACAAGCGCCTCCTGACTGACACGAGAGAGGTCCCTCGCGCGAACCCCGATCATGCAACGCATGCGGTTTCACGTCTGTACGGTGCAGGACTTTCCTGCGCTCTGCGCCGCGATTCCTGTCGCGTAATTCGATCACCCGATTCAACAGATCGGACAACGAATTTGTACGGTGTCGTACCGCATCGAGCCTGGATTCGGCGTAGCGTCGGAAGCATCGTCGGATACCCAGGAGACCGTCATGCGTAGACCAACATTCATCTTGAGCGCGACGGGCCTCGCCCTCACGCTCGTGCTGGCGCTTCCCGCCTGCACCACCACCGGCCCATCGGACACCAGTAGCCAGCAGATGAACAAACGTCAAACCATCGACGCAGGTGTCGACTTGACTCTCGATCGCCTTTATGACGACGCGACCGGCTCGCGCGAACTGGTTTCCAAAGCGAAAGGCGTGCTGATATTCCCGTCCGTGATCGACGCGGGCTTCGTGGTCGGAGGTCAGTATGGCGAAGGATCACTGCGCGTGAATGGTCATACGGTCGGCTACTACAGCACGGCGACCGGATCAGTCGGCTGGCAGATCGGCGCCCAGTCGCGTGCAATCGTCTTCCTGTTCATGACCGATGAATCGCTCAGGCGGTTTCGCAGCACGGATGGTTGGTCCGCGGGCGGAGATGCCTCTGTCGCTGTCCTGAAGGTAGGCGCAAACGGCAACGTTGACACGAGCACCGCGACCGGCCAGGTCGAAGCGTTCGTGCTGACGAACACCGGCCTGATGGCCGGTGCATCGCTCGAAGGCACCAAGGTCACGCGGCTCAATTCACTCTGATTGATGCGGCGGCCGGCGCTTCGAATGCCATTGCTGCGCCGGTTTTGACATCATGGAGGCGTCATGTTGCGAAGCATAAAGGATCTGCACGGATGCGACGTCCGTGCTTCGGACGGTGAGATCGGCAGCATCAATCAGGTCTATTTCGACGATGAGACATGGGGCATTCGTTACCTCGTAGTCGAGACCGGAAACTGGCTCCATGACAGACAGGTGCTCGTTTCGCCTTACTCGCTCAAACACGTGGACTGGTCATCCAGTACAGTCTACGTGAAGCTGACGCGGCAACAGGTGCGTGACAGCCCGACGCTCGACGCACACAAGCCGGTATCGCGCCAGCACGAGATCGAGTACCTGCGTTACTACAGCTATCCGACGTATTGGGGTGGACCGAATCTGTGGGGAATGGGGGCCTGGCCCGCGTTCGATCCGGCAGCGCAGGGGCTCGCGGCACCCGCCCCGCCACCACACCTCATCCCGCACGTAAACCGTGCCTTGCCGGACGTCCATCTACGCAGCACAGACGAGGTCAAGGGCTATCACATCGAAACGATAGACGGGACGATCGGCCACGTTTCGGGTTTCATCTTTGACGACCGCGCGTGGGCTCTGCGCTATCTGAAAGTCGACACGCGCAACTGGTGGCCCGGCGGAAAGGACGTTCTGATCGCTACGCGCTGGATCGAACTCGTCGACTGGTTCGCCGCGACCGTGTCGACCTCACTCACGCGCGATACGATCCAGCGTAGCCCGGCCTACGACGACGCGATACCGGTTCATCGAAGCTACGAGGTGGCGCTACACGAGTTTTACAACCGCGAAGGATATTGGTCGGAAGCTGGGCCACTCCCGCTGTCCGGCCGCCTCGAAGGCAAACCGGACGCCGATCCGCGGGACAGCCAGGCGGGACCCCGCCAGCCACGCTACGAATGAGCGCGCTGCATGGCCCCGCTGCATGCCCAGCTGCGTGCCCGCTAGTCTGCGCTAGCGGGCCGAGCCTGGTGGTCTCCATCGCGTGGATACCGTCGCTGCGAGCAGTATTCCACTATCTTTCATGAAAAAGCCGACGCTTCGCCGGCTTCCCGTTTCCGCCTTTCAGGACGGACTGCCGGCCCTGATTGAGTTCCGGCATTGATCAAAATTTCGTTGCATCCGTGATGGGCTGACACCGTTGTCGACCGCCGGTCACGCTCAAGCTGCCGTTCTGCGGCGCATTGCGTATCCACCGTGTCGCGGCTGCGTGGCTCACATCGCTGTTGCCCCGGCAGGGCATACTATGCGTCGGCCGTGAGTCAATGATTTCGCAAATCGGGACACACGTCTGTACGGCATTGGACAATTACTGCATCTCGATGCGGAGAAGTGCCCTGCTACAAAAGGCGCGAGAGCCGCTACCGTGAGGCGCTAGTGGCGGCACGCCCATCACAGCGCCTTCAGATCGGGCAGCAAACGATCGAATTCACGCTTCACCACGCTGTAACACTCGCAGACGCGCTTTTCCAGCCCGGGCCGATCCAGTACTTCTATGTGGCCGTAGCTGTAGCGGATCAGCCCGGCTTCCTGAAGCTTCATCGCCGCTTCGGTGACACCTGGCCTGCGTACGCCCAGCATGTTGGCAATCAGCTCCTGGGTCATTTTCAGTTCGTTGGTCGCAAGGCGGTCGAGGCTCAACAGCAGCCAGCGGCACAACTGCTGGTCGATTGAATGATGGCGGTTGCACACAGCGGTCTGTGCCATCTGCGTGATAAGTGCCTGGGTATATCGCAGCAGCAGCCGTTGCATGGGACCGGCACGATTAAACTCCTCCTTGAGCACGCGGGTGTCGAGACGGAACGCCTTGCCCGCGCTCTGGACGACCGCGCGACTTGGTGTCGTCTCGCCTCCCATGAAAATGGCGATGCCGACAATCCCTTCGTTGCCCACGATGGCAATTTCCCCCGATGCGCCGTTTTCCATTACGTACAGCAGGGAGACGATCGACGTCGTCGGGAAATAGACGTGGCTGAGCGTGTCACCCGATTCGTAGACGACCTGCCCCAGTGGCATGTCCACGCTCAACAGATGTGGGGAGAGACGTTCCCACTCGGCAGCAGGAAGGACCGAGAGCAAGTGATTTCCGCTCAACCACTGTTCGTCCGTCATGTCCTGCTCCAGGGTATCCGTACGGGGACCCGCGTCCCCAAAGGGCGTATCGCGTGATCGTTCCCGGTTTCAGAAAATACTGTGAAGCGACCGAAGCCAAGCCGCCCATTGGTGTGCCGCCGCGATATGCATGGCCCACCTCGCTGCTTCTCAAACTATAGGAGGCACATTGCGTGCTGCAGGGCACGCTGCCGCACAGCCAGCGGTCTCATCGCGATCCAGTGGCGATGCTGACACGCGACGATAGCGGCGCAGACGATAACAGCACCGTCCGATGCCGTACCGACTGCCACACAGATCCACCTCATTGTATCCCTGTCAGGCCGGCCCATTCCGGTCAGTACGGTCGATGCATACTTCGGGAACTCACTCAGATTGGAGGGGGTATGGCCAGACAACATCACAGGGACAACGACCGTAGCGCGAAGAACCACACAGCCGAAGCGACATTATTAGCGCTGGGAGTCCGGTCAGAAAGATCTGTTACATGCATTCAACGCAGTCGACATGGTTCTACACGCACACGATGCGGGGCTGCTGGTCGCGGCTAACACAGCGCTGCGCTCTACCGCCGGAGCACCCGGCACCACGGAATCAACCTGAAGATCGTGCCCGCAATCGGCTGGGTCGCTCAAAACCGCCTGGGTAGGGTCGCATACTGAACGGAGTCGGTCATGGCCTGTTTCTCGATCGGTCTATTCGACGTCTACGTCGACGTGTTCGTCATCAATCGCGGCATCGGACTTCCTCCGGGCGAATCGGAGATCTTCGGATTTTGGGGCGAAATTGTCCCCGGTGGTGGCAAGCGGACATTTTCGGGCGCGCATCACTTCCGCTCAGTTGAAAAGGAGGGATACCCGGACCGAAAGGAAGCGGTCGAGCGAGGTCGCGAGCATGCCGAAGGTTTACTCCGGTCTTGCGAGCGCTATTTACCCGCCTAAACCCAATCGCATTGGTGTGACTGTGTAAAGAACAATTCAATACTGCGGCTGCGAAATCCACGTTGAGCTCGTTCACACGTCAGCGGACATGTTCGACGCAATATTTCGCATCGTGTGCCCAGCATCGTCAACACTGCTTTCCTCGAAGGCACCGCACGTACCGATTGGCAACAGGCCATCCTCTCGCCGCTGGATCTATCTCATCCCCTGAGATCGTTGGCCTGTCTGAGGTTGACGTGATGCCGGGCGCTTATCCCGTACATCATCCTCAGCGTGCCAGGCACGGCCATCGGTATGCCCGAACTCGCTGCTGCCCCTCACGCTCACGACGATCGAGTATCACACTCATGCCCTCAATTTCCATGTTGCGGCGCAGCGAATAGACGCCTATAACCATCTATGTGGATGGTCAAGGGATGGAAAATGAAAAACACCGCGCCGCGTGCTCTTCCCCGTTCCAGAGGCGGCGAATCGGAAAAGATCACGATCAATCTTGGCCCCGTCGATCTCGGGCAAATCGATCTGCTGGTTGAAGAGGGTTTCTATTCAAACCGAACGGACCTCATTCGAACAGCGATCCGCAATCAGCTCGCGGTGCATGCAACAGCCATGCGGGAAACCATCGAGCGCCGCGCGCTCGTGCTCGGGATGCGGCACTTTTCCCGTGACGATCTGGAGGCCATACGCGCGGCGCACGAGCGCCTCAACATTCAGGTGTTGGGGCTGGCGAGCATAGCCGATGACGTTTCACCCGATCTCGCGCTCGCGACAATCGAAAGTGTCGTGGTGCTGGGAGCCTTCCACGCCCCTGCGGCCGTCAAGGCTGCACTCGCCAACCGGATCCGCTAGCCATACGGACCCGGGCAACCACCGGACAAGTCATGAAACCGAGCGAAGGCTTTTTGAATTCGATGCGCGAAGCGATGATGGTATTGCGTACGCGCGGTCCCACCGCGGCAACCGAAGTCATACAGCGTGCGCTGCGCGGCGATCCATCCCGTCCCGCGGCCGGTGGAGCAGAGGCGCAAGCGCGCACCCTTCCTCCCACTGCGAAAAGGGCGCAAGCTCCCCTGCCACTCCGGTCCAAGGTAAGTCTCGATGCGGAGGACCGCAGCCATTTCGATACGCTCACCTACTCGAATGCCGCCGGTCGTCGTCAATACCGGCTCTACGTGCCGGCGACAGCCACCAGCGAACCCATGCCCCTGATCGTCATGCTGCACGGCTGCACGCAGAGCGCTGACGATTTCGCAGCCGGTACACAGATGAACAGCCTAGCCGACCAGCACCGATGCCTCGTTGCCTATCCGATGCAGCCGCGACAGGCCAATCCGTCGAAATGCTGGAACTGGTTCAAGCCCGGCGACCAGCGGCGCGAGTGCGGCGAGCCTTCGTTGATCGCTGGCATCACGCGCGAAATCATCGCGAGACACCCTGTCGACCCTGCGCGCGTCTACATTGCAGGAATGTCCGCTGGAGGCGCGATGGCAGCAGTCTTGGTCGATCAGTATCCCGAACTGTATGCGGCCGCGGGCATACACTCCGGTCTGCCAGCCCGATGCGCACACGATTTGCCCTCTGCACTCGCGGCAATGAAAGGAGGCAACCCGTCACAGACTCTTACTTTGGAGTCGCCGCAGCGGCCACTCATCGTCTTTCATGGTGACGCCGACGGGACTGTCGATGTGGCGAACGCCGCCCGAATCGTGCGAGCGTTCGGGATGCCGACGCAACGCAGCCGTGAGACGCGTGGCCCCGGCAGCGGACTACGCGACTGGACGGTGACGCGTCTGCTTTCCGGTGAGGGTGTAGAGGCTGAGTTATGGACCGTACACGGCGCCCCCCACGCATGGGCGGGTGGTGACGCACGCGGGAGCTACACGGACCCCGCCGGTCCCAACGCGAGCGCCGAAATGCTGCGTTTCTTTCTTGACCATCCAATCCACCACCATCGTTAAGGCCGGGTGACTGGCGGGGCTGATACACCCTGCTCTTGGTGACGTGGGATGTGACAGGCCGAAACTACCGATTCAGATCGGACTGCTTATAAAATCTTATGAGACGTTCGCTAGCAACGGACGAATGGCTCCGGCAGGTCGGTTAGAGGCGCACGGCGTCTGATGGGCAGCCGGACTGCCACGAGATTCACCGGGCGGCGCTCAGGTTTTGATCCAGATGCGCGCCTGCTCCAGCTCGTTGACGCGGAACGCCTTGACTTCGGCCTTCGTAAAGAATCGAGCCAGATGCATCGAGGCACGAAGCCAACCCGCATCGGCCACCACGGCGGCGCGCGTGACCTTGCGGGCCACCGAAACGCCGAGCGTTATATCGGTCCACAGCGCCTTCGGCTCGATACCCGTGAAATGCTCGATAAGTTCGAGCACGCGGGTCTTGCCGTTCAGTTCGAGATCGCCACGCATACGCTCAATGGCTTCGCGCAGATCGTAATCGGTAATCTTGCCTTCCACATGGATTTCGATGACTGGGGAGTCCGGCTCGGTGTGATACAGGATCATGGCGAGATCTCCTTATCAGGAGGACGTTACATGCTCAGGCGCGAAGGAGCCTGGCGTTCGGGAACGCTCCAATGCTACCCCTTCTCAACCGGCTCGGTTAGCTTGGTAGAACGCCATTCAGAGTAGCTGACGGGGCCGCCTCCATTACCATCGTCCCGCCGCCTCGCTGGCGACTTTCCGCGATGCGAGGGCTTTCGGTCGCGGCCAAATCGCCACCCTCCCCACAGTGACATCTTTGAGACGTCTGGTGACTTTGCGAACGGCCGCCTGAAAGTGGCCACCATCTGTCTTGAGCAAGCGCGGAATCCTGCCAGTAGAACGGCGGCAGGACTCCGGAACCTGACGTACGAGCTACGCACACGATTCGGCCATAGCCGACGGTCGGTGATCGTGGGCTGTGGGACAACTGCGCGTTCCACCGCTGACATTCGCAAGCCGGCGCAGACGAACCAGGCGCTTGCGAAGGATAGTGTTGAAAAACACTCTTCGCTGCGCAGCAGGTCCTGCTCGCGAAAAACCGACCTCTCAGATCGCCCCACAAACCGCTCATGAGCGTCGGCTAGGGGTAAAAAAGGACACCTGAAAACCTCACTGAACGCTTGTCCGCAGAGTTTTTCAACACAATCGAAGTACAACTGCCCTTCAATCAGTCTAGTTGGCCGTCGAGTCCACGCATATCGCCCGCGGTCACACTGACACGACGAAGCTTCCTGACTTCCTAAGATTTGTCGTCGGTATAGCTCTCTCGCGGAGGGTAAACGCCGGCGAGGCGGGCGATCAGGATCGCGACGAACAAACTGCCGGTGATCTGTTCCATCATGCACATGCCGCGTGCCGGGCGCGTGAGTGGCGTGATGTCGCCGAAGCCGGTGCTCGTGAGCACGGTTACGCTGAAGTAAAGCGCGTCGGCATAAACGAGCCGACCCGGCTGCCCGACGATCATGTACGACTGCGGATAGAAGAATCCGATGATCGCGTAGATGTACGCCCAGAGGTCACCGATCAACAGATACGCCGCTGCGGCGCCAAACAGCTTATCCGCCGTCATGATCCTCGGCTGGAAAACGTAGCGGAGCAGATACGCAACCGTGATGAAGTAGAGTGAGGCGCTGAACATCCAGGATATGGCAAGGCTCGTCTCGTCGTCGTGCCACAGGCCGAGGTACTGGAACCACATGGCCGGAATGGCGAGTAACAGCACGATCACGAACGGCAGGGTCGTACGGCCGACTGCTGCCACGGTCGCTATTACGAGGAACATATTTACAACGTTCAGGACGAGGCGGCCGCTGTCGCTCGGGGGGACAAACGATACCGCACCGATGAGCGTGACCAGCACGACAAACAGCCAGAAGCAGCGCTGGTAGAAAATGCGAGACAGCGCTTCGCGCGTGGTACGGATGGCCATGGTGATCTCTCCCCTGGTTCGCGTATGTCGCAGCGAGGCAGCCCGAGCCGCGTGTGACGGGAGTATAAGGCGGTAGCGCACCCCGCCGCTCCCGCCTACGTCTGGCAGACGTCTACAGTCAGTAGTCGAAAAAGAGCCCGCGGCGGCGGCCTGAACTCATATTCACGGAGGAGACGGTGCTCAGTTCGAACGAACGTCGCCCTTGGGTGAAAACGGACGGGTCGTCTCGACCCGATCCAGCCGCACGGGCAGTTGCGACCTCAAGGACCGCTTCTACGGGTCAAACGGGCCCTTCGTGATGGCGTCACGGTTCACCGGCTGATTTTTTCTGCGAACGCAGTCAATCGTCGCGCTTTCTTCTGGCGATGGCCGAATACGCTAGCGAGAGCGACTTCAGATTTTCAGTCGGGAAATCTTGGCGCCAGACAGCGACACATCACCCATCAGTCCGGCGTTGGTCATCACAATGGCTTGAACCGGCGCGGTAGCCGTTGTCGTGTCGATCTGGCCGTTCGCTCCAACCTTCAACAGCGCAACCGATCCTTCGCCACCAACCGACCAGCCTTTCGAGTTGCGGAAGCTAGTAAGCGAATCATGCGTCATGAAGAGGAAGATGACAGCCTTGGATTGCGCACCTGCCTGCAAGCCGAATGAGCCCGCCGCCGTGCTGTAGTAGCCGACCGTTTTCCCGCCTACCCGCAAAGCGCCTTGACCGTATTCCCCCCCAGCGACGAAGCCAGCCTTGATCACAGCCGGGAATACGAGTACGCCATTCGCTTTGGCGACAAGTTCTTTTGAGCCTTTGACTGTCTCGTACAGCCGAGACAATGTCGCGTTGACCTTGGCGTCGATTTCGTGACGCTTCGCCGCATCGGACTCTGCGGCAACGGCCTCAGTCATCGTCGCCGGGAATCTGGTTAGCGACAGCCCCACGATCGTTAGCGTCGCGGCACCTGTCTTCAGAACAGAACGTCTGCGCATCATCACCTCCATCAAGGGTTACGGTCGAATTCACTTCCTGTGGTAATTATCCGGCGTGGCGCATGCAGTCAATGCGTTGGCTATGTTGAGGGCGTGACAGAGCGAAGCCTACTCGTTATTTTCGTCGAGAAACGAGTCATGCGAAGCAAACGGATGGAGCAGGTCGAGAGGCCAGTTATTGCAGGCGGCTCAATCGCCTCGACGTATGCGGCCGGAAAATGAGGCAATGATTATGGCGCCGCCAGTGGAGGTGAAAATTGAGCCAAAGCCAGGCGAAGTCTCTTCGTCTGGCGATGCAGCGATATCGATCAATCCAGTCCGGCCGGGCTCCCCGTTCGTCATCGTGCCAACAATATTCGGCAGACTCGCGCGTTGCGCAATAGGACTTAGGTCCAATATGGTGATGGCAGCCTCTTGCAGAGATGCGTGGGCCCGACTACCGATATGCGTTCGTCGTCGCGAACGGGCTGGCTGCTTACGGACTGTGGATTCAATCGGTCGATGTAACGCCGTCGCCGCTCGCGCTGTCTCTATCTAGTGTGTTGCTTACGCCTACCCCTTTGCAAGAAACGCAGCAGGCGGCGCAAGCGCTCATGAATCGGCCGGCACAATCCGGCTCCGCTGCGGCACAATCAGGGCGACCCGCAGTCATCGCGCCAGGCGATGTGATCGCGCGACAGGTGTGCCCGCCTCAACGATCGAACCAGCGATATTGAAGCGCAAACGCGACGGACTTGTAGTCACCGCCTGCGCGCGTGATGAACCCGCTGGAAAGCGCCAGCTTCGCGGACCAACCGCGTACCAAGGGGGCGGAGAACGTCAGGCCGTAACGCATGTTGGCCTGCCTGTCTTCATTGGGTAGCCCGTTCGTGCTCGAGCGGCCGCCCGCGGCATAGCCGATGTCGGCTGCGATCCATAACCCCGGACGGAAGCTGTACCCGGCATGCAGCTGCAGCAACATGAGAGGATCCTGGCCTCGTGTGTTGCCGTCGAAGAAGTCGTTGTTGCGGGTGAAGAACCACGCACCAGCCGACGCGTCGAAGAACCAGTTTCCATAGGGCTGCGAGATGCCGATCTCCGGCTTGAATCCCCAGCGGTTGGTGCCTATGTTGACCAGCCGGGAAGGAAGATACTGGCCGGTCGGAGCCGACATCGTCAGGCTGATGCCGGCCGAGGTCGCTTGCTCGCGCCGGGCGAATTCCTCAGGCGTAAGCGCCGGACTGCCGATAAAGTTCCACGCGAAGCGCAGCTTCAGATCGCCAATTCCAGCGCGATGCACTTCGGTTGGTGCGCCAATGACGACGCCGCTGAGATTCCCGCTGCTGAAGGGCATCGCCAACGCGAGCGATGCCGTGTGGCCAGCCAGCGCAAACGTGCGTGAGTACGCGAGCGACACGATGTTGATCTTCGACCGCACGCCGGTAATGGGCAGGGACGGATCCGTCAGCACATCGCCATACAGATACGCATAGCCGGCGACAAGGAAGTTCGTGCCGATTGGGGAGGGCGAATAGCTGCGCGGCTCGAGTTCCTGCGCTTGCGCCGTGATCGCCAGAAGCAGGAGCACGACGGCGCCGGCGGGCCGAAGCGTCCAGTGGATGAATGGACACCTCATGGTCAGGTCTACCTCGCTGGCCGCCAACAGCGACGATGCACGGCGCGATCGGAGTGGGATCCACGAGCATGATTGACCCAGCGTATCAGTGAGGTCAATCTCGAGGTATAGGACCTTGGTCCAATTGTTTGAACCGGCTGCTGCCAGTCTTGGGGCGAACGCGCCGCACGGTGTGTCGGGCAAAGGATTCATCACGTCCCCGTTTGCGGCACGCAGAAACAGACCTGACGGCTGGCCTGCATCGAAAAACGGAGTTTGGTCTTGGCTCAGTGGGTGAAACCGGTGCTGCCCGCGGGATTGCACATCGACGCGGCAACGCGCGCGATACGAAGCGTGAAGGAACGCGCCCCCTCACGCCACAAAGCGAACGCGTCGTGCGCCTACGCCATGATGTGAACACCACCGTCGACATAGAGCGTCTCGCCGGATAATCGCCGGGCATAAGGCGTCGCGAGATACGCGCAGGTGAAGCCTACGTCCATGATATCGACCAGTTCGCCAAGGGGCGCACGTTCCGCCGCTTGCGTCAGGAGCACATCAAAGTCCTTCAGGCCGGATGCGGCGCGGGTTTTCAGGGGCCCGGGCGATATGGCGTGCACCCGAATCTGCTGCGGCCCCAGTTCATAAGCCAGATAGCGCGCGCACGCTTCCAGCGCCGCCTTGACCGGACCCATGACGTTGTAGTTGGGAACCACCTTGTTCGCGCCGTAATAGCTCATCGCGAACATGGAGCCGCCGCTCTTCATCAGCGGCGCGGCAAGCCGGGCCATCCGGACGAATGAATGGCACGAAATGTCCATGGCCGCCGCAAAGCCCTCAGCGGAGCAGTTGAGCAGCCCTCCCTGCAGATCGCTCTTCGGCGCCCATGCGACGGAATGCACGAGTATGTCGAGTTCGCCCCATTCACTCGCAATACGATCGAATACGGCTTCCAGTTCATCTTGCCGGGCCACGTTCAGCGGCATGAAAATGGGCGCCTCGAGATCTTTAGCCAGCGGCTCTACATATGACCTGGCCTTTTCGTCGGCATAGGTAATCGCGAGATCGGCGCCCACTTCACGGAACGCCTTCGCGCAGCCATAGGCAATCGAATGTTCGTTGGCGATGCCCGTCACCAGCGCCTTCTTGCCCGACAGGACCGGATGTTGAATATTCAGTCTCATTAGACTCCCCTCGGCAATCATGCAGATTCACGCCTCGTTCGCACTGCTGTCTATTTCCACTGCGCACCAGCTTGCCTGTTCGCAGGCTGGCCGCCGGCTCTCCGGAGTGTGCTCGCCGATGCCCGCCGCGAAAACCAGCGCGTCGAGCCCCTGCAACGCGCCCTCGAGAGAGAGCCTGGATCGCAGGGATGCGCCACGGCGGTGGCCAGCGGCGGCAGAGACCGGTAAATGGCGATCAGCCGGTCGTACTTTTCGTGTTCACCATTCGCGATGCCTCCTCGAGCCCCGGTGTCACGCGGGCGCGCGGTGCTTCAGGAACCTCATGCATCGATGTGGCAGCCCGTGACGCGGATCCACGCTCCAGCGGCAGGGACGAACGGATCTTGTCGAGCATGCTGAGCTGCGCAGCAGTAGGCTCCGTTTCCTGAACGCGTCTGTCGGCCAAAAGCTTTTCAGCCAGCTCAAGGAGTTTCTCGCGGTCTTTCGGGTCTTCCAGCAAATGCGGCAGCGTGGCGAGCGCCTGCTCCGGCTCGTAACGCACGATGATTTCCTGCTCACCGCGCACGCGCCTCCACTGGTCGCCGGGAAGTTGGGGCAAATACGCGGCATAGTCCTTCGCGAGTTCGTGGCGCAGGACAAGCCGCGCAAGCGGGAGCGGCTCGCCACGGCGCGCGAGCAGGCAAGCGGCGCGAGCAAGCGCTTCCGTATAGCCGCCCTCGGTCATCGACGCCAACGCGTCCTTCACAAAAGACAGGTCGCGCGGAGCCCCTGCTGCCTCGATGGGCTTCGCTTGCGCCTCTTCGCCCTGTTCGATGACGAACATGTTGCCGTAGAACGAAAAGAAGGCGCTCTCCGTCATGGCGTCGCGCATCGCGCGATAGAAGTCGAGCGATGCACTGATCATTGCCGATCCACAGTGCTCGAACTCCTTCAACGGCGTTTCCTCATGGGTTTGCGCGAGGCGTTTTGCCCTGACCGCCTCTGCGGTCGGCCCGAGCCACTCGAGCCACGGATTCATGTCCGAAAACGCCCAGCGTTGCGCGCGCAGTGGATGAAACTGCCGCTGCAGGTTCGCCGTCGTTTCGTTCGACATCGCCCTTATCCAGGGCTGCAGGAATAGCTCGTACGCGCGCTGATTGAACTCCGATACGCGCTTGACGGCCTCGAACGGATGTTCGTCGGTACGCTCGAACCGGTTCAGACGCTCGACGATCTCCTCGAGCCGATATTCCCGGAACGACACGTCATATTCAGTCTTTCCGTTCTCGCCCCGGCGCTCGGCGATCTCCATACCGTAAAGACCGGGCGGGAAGGATTCGATCGCTTCGAGTACGGACGTGATCTGCTGGTGTTCCTTCTTCGCCACTTTGCCCGAGACGAAGATGCCGAGATGGCCGATGCTCCGGTGCACGAGTCCGACGATCACCTGACCGCGCGCCTTGATCTCCTCAGTGCTTCCGTAGATGTCGGCGACCCAGTTGAATGCTTGTTGGGGCGGCGTGATGTTGTCGCCAAGCGATGCGAACAGAATGATCGGCGACTTGATGTCTCGCAGGTCGAACGCCGCTCCGTCGAGTCCGCGAACCTCGCCCGACCAGAGTTTGTTACCAACGAACAGGTTGCGCGTGATCCACTCGATCTCCTCGCGGTTCATCAGGTAATAGCCGCCCCACCAGCGCTCGAAATCGAGGAAGCGCGGCGGTTCGGTATCGATGTTGTCGAGCAGATGATAGTACTTGTCCCACAGGCTGTTGGCGGGATTGAGGTTCTCGAAGTTCTGCACGAGATGAGCGCCGTCGAACTTGCCATTGCCAAGATCCGCGGTCAGCGACGCGAGCCACGTGCCGCCGAGCATGCCGCCGGAGTAGCGCATGGGATTGTCGCCCTCCCCTTCGCTCCACGCGCCGCTCCAGTAGGACATCGGAGCGCCATTGATGACGAGCGGCCCGGTGTGGTCGGGGTCGGAACTCGCCACCATCATGGCAGCCCAACCGCCCTGGCAGTTTCCGACGATCGCCGGTTTCGGGCTGTCCGGGTGCAGTTCACGCACCTTCCTTATGAATTGCTCTTCTGCCGCGCAGACGTCGAGCAGCGTCTGCCCGGGTTCGGGGTCGCGAAAGAAAATGACGAAATATACGTAGTGGCCAGCCCTGAGTGCCACCCCGGCCTGCGAGTCGTCCTTGAAACCGCCTATGCCGGGGCCGTGGCCCGCGCGCGGGTCGATGATCACATAAGGACGCTTGCTAACGTCGATGACGACTCCCTCAGGAGGCAGCAGGCGAACGAGCGCATAGTTGACCGGCCGCGGTAGCTTCCGGCCGTCGACGATGAGTTCGTGTTCGAAATGCAGGACGGGTTGAAGACCTTGGCGCGCCTGGTCGACGAACGCATTGCCACGCTGACGCAAGGTATCCCAGAAGAGGACGGAACGCTCAACGAGATCCGTTGCGTAGCGGTACCCAGCCAGGGGGTCAAGCGCAGTGGTCCAAGCGGGACTGCCCGAGACTGGCTTGCCGTCGTCGCGGAGTCGTCCCGCCGCATCAGCCAACCGCTGATTGAATTGGGTTTGCGCGACTTCCGATCGTTTTGCGAGAAGCCGGGCAACCTTGCGTCCGATTTCCTGGCTACGTGCATATTGATTCGCTACGTCAGTCATTGCATCACCTTCTGGTCCGCGAACGAGTGAGAGAGGACACGTCCGCCGTCTCGAGGGTCTGTTCGGACGCAGACGTCTACGACTCGTGCATGCAGCGTCATGCTGAGCGAGTCGCTTTGCGTAACAGGGAATTGTCCCAATCTAATTTTGTGGTGAACGAGTCTCGATACAGAGCGACGACGGGGAAGTCGGGACGTCTTGCGTAGAACGACGATTGAATGAAAGGAATGCTTACGAATATATGGCAAGTAACGCTTGTAGCGTTCAATGTTGTCATGGGTATCCCTCAACACACTGGCAGACGTGTGTGACAGATTCGTTACAGGGTTCCGCCAGGCTGGCCGGTTCGGCAACGTTGTCGATGCGCTTTCCTGTGACGATTCGGTTCGCATGAACCGCATCGTGCAGCCTCTCGCGTGGTTTCTCTATAGGACCATCGGCCCATATCCAGCTGAGCGGTTTGTGCAGGGTCGGCATCGTGTAGACAGCACGCTCCTTTCGCACAGTTAGCGCCGCGCCGCGTCGCAATGGGGGCTTGTGCCTGGTCGGACCACTGGGGACGCTGGTTTGCGGCGCTTGGACACACCGTTCGTCGCATTCCGGCCGAATGCGTCAAGTCGTTCAGCGATCGCCTCGGCATCGGCCGCATCGTTTTTGCCGCCGCTCGGTCGTCAAGTCGCCACCGCGCACGCATGAAACCGCGGACGGTCAGCCCGACGATTTCGAGGCCGATCTGAACGCGCTCGAGCAGGTCGGCTCCGACGCGCCTTGATGGCCCGCACTACCGAAGCTCATCTGCTTTCCGGCCTGAAGGCTGACGTTACGGCTGATAAGACGAATCGACGATCGTCCACAGCGCAGCTTTCGGCTTCAGGTTCGCATCGAAGGGCAACGGCAGGTTGTTGCGCGGCACCGGCGTCGACGTCAGCCACGTATGCTTGTCCGAATACCCCCAGAATGTCACCGCCTTGATGCTCGGCTCCTGCTCGAACAGAGCGAACACCGCACGATATCGCTCGGCTTGCGCGCGCATGATGTCGTTCGGCACAGGATGGCCGAGGTCCGGCACACATGCATGCGGATTGCTCCAGCATTCGCCCGGATCGGTATAGAGACTCACATCGAGCTCGGTCACCTGGTTTTCGAGGCCGAGCGCGGCGACGTCGTCGAACGCCTGCTTGATGTTCGGCAGCGGCGGCCAGTTCACGCTGATATGCATCTGATGCCCAACCCCGTCGATCGGCACGCCCTGAGCGCGGAGATCGCGGATCACCGCGAGCAGCTTCGCGCGCTTGCGCGGATCGTCAGTGTTGTACTCGTTGATATAGAGCTTCACGTTCGGGTCCGCCGCGCGCGCCGCGCGGAAAGCGATCGCGATGTAGTCCTTGCCTAGCGCGCGATACCACGGACTGTCTTCGCGATACACCTGATGCGGGTCGTCGCTGATCACTTCGTTGACCACGTCCCATGCATAGACCTTGCCACGGAAGTGTGTGACGACGTCCGTTACATATCGATCGAGCCGCTTCGCCACGATGTCGTGATAGTAAGGGTCTTTTGGATCGCCGGCGAAGAACCAGGCCGGCGCTTCGGTCCAGTCGCCCGCCTTGAAGTGCCAAACGAGCGTATGGCCGCGCACCGCGATGCCGTGCGCCTGAGCAAACGCGACGATCTGATCGGCCGGCTCGAAGTTGTACTGGCCTTCCGCGACGCCGATCGTGCCCGGCTTCATCTTGTTCTCGGCGGTGAGGCTCGAGAACTGTGCGGCGATGAGCGCCGCGTCGGCGGGACTGTCGATCGAATCGGGTTCGATCGCCGCGCCGACCCTGAAGTGCGCGGCCATCACACTGCGCAGTGGCGGCAGCGCTTCAGCGGGCGCCGCGGCGAGCGGCGGCCCGTCCTGGGCAGCCACCGTCTGGTTGTTCGCGCAGCCCGCGGTCCATGCGAGCGTGCAAACGGCCACGACTGCGCAAAGCATGCGCATCGAAGTCCTCAAAGGACGCATTGCCGGTCTCCTTGTGATGTGACGCTCGTCCTGGTGTATTCTAACCACTCGTAACGTTATCGGTAACAACGCGGATGTTAGGGAGCGCCCCTCGGACCGGCTATGAGGGATTTACCTGAGGTATGAACGAGGCGATGCAAGGTGAATGAGTGTCGAGTCGATCGGGAAAGCCGAAGCCCTTCAGCGCGCGGCGATTCGGTTTGATGTCAATCTGCGCTCAACGAGCCTCCATCTGGGGAGAGCCGGTTGTCCACCGCGGCGACACAGCACCGACATCGCACTCTGTTTGGCACGCGCGACATGTTCCCGCTCTGGCACCCATCCCACCAGCGTGATCTGTCCTGAGTGAGCAAAGACAGACACGTGTGACATCCCGACGCCGCTGCGCGCCTCCGCGACGCGCACGGCATGGGCAAGCTGCTGGTCAGTGGTTTGCCCATCACCCTGGGCACGGGCTGCCACTGCCCGTGGGTGGCAAAGATTTATGTAGAACGGCAGACACTCGGATACTTCTGTTCCGAATGGCGCGATCAACGCGAACAGACTCCGGTTTGCCCTTGAGGGCAATCCGGTTGCCCCTTCTACCGATAGCGAAACCGGGTTACCGATTCGATACTGGATGCCGGTACGTGGCTTGCGTGGCGCACGGCGATCGAACCTGCAACGCGCCCCGAATTGCTCGACTCCCGCCAATTCCGCCGACCCAGCGCAACGCCCTGACTGACATGGTCCATCCATCCCCTGAAGCGGTCAACGATACGCGCGCCTGCGCTCCGCCGACCTGCCCACCGTGCATGGTTCTTATCCCGGGCGGCACCTTCGTCATGGGGTCGGATGCGCACTACCCGGAGGAAGCCCCTGCACACAAGGTCCGCGTGCGCGGCTTCTGGATGGATCCGCATGCGGTGACGAACGCCGAATTCAAGCGATTCGCCGACGTCACCGGCTACCTCACCTCCGCCGAGCGCCCGGCCAACCCCGACGACTATCCGGGCGCGCTGCCCGAGCTGCTGGCGCCCTCCTCGGTGATGTTCGCCAAACCGCGGCAGCGCGTGGACTTGCGTAATCACTACAACTGGTGGGTCTATACGCGGGGAGCGGACTGGCGGCATCCACGCGGCCCGGCCAGTTCGCTCGAAGGGCTTTGGGATCATCCTGTGGTGCACGTCTCCTACGCAGACGCGGCAGCGTATGCAAACTGGGCGGGCAAGGAACTGCCAACCGAAGCGGAATGGGAATTCGCCGCACGAGGCGGGCTGGAGGGCGCGGAGTTCGTCTGGGGCGACGCGTTCACCCCTCAAGGCAAGCAGATGGCAAACACGTGGCAAGGCGAGTTTCCGTGGCAGAACCTGCTGGAAGACGGTTATGAGTGGACCGCGCCAGTCGGTTCGTTTCCGCCCAACGGATACGGGCTTTACGACATGGCCGGCAACGTGTGGGAGTGGACGAGCGACTGGTACCAGGACCACGGGAAGATTGTGAGGGCATGCTGCACGCTGGACAATCCGCGCGGCGGGACCGTCGAGGCGAGCGTCGATCCCCGCGCGGCACAGGTCAAGATTCCGCGCAAGGTGATGAAGGGCGGCTCGTACCTGTGCGCGCCGAACTACTGCAGGCGTTATCGGCCTGCCGCCAGAATGGCGCAGCCTGTCGATACGTCCACGTGTCACGTTGGCTTTCGTTGCGTAGTCCGCGATAGCGCTTCCGGTTGAATCAGACAGGAGAACTGACCTCTCGCAATCCCGTCGACGACGGGGTCCAGAGGAGATCCGCTACCGTCTACGGTAGCTCTACACAAAGGAGTGTTCCATGGCGGGCAAGAAGAAACCCAACTTCCTGATCCTCTGGGGCGACGACATCGGTCAGTCCAATCTCAGCATTTTCACGAAGGGGCTGATGGGCTACCGCACACCTAACATCGACAGCATTGGAGAGGAAGGCATGGTGTTCACCGACTACTACGGTGAGCAGAGTTGCACGGCGGGCCGCGCCTCGTTCATCACGGGACAGTGCGGCTTGCGCACGGGACTGACCAAGGTCGGCTTGCCCGGCGCGGCACTCGGCATGCGCGCCGAGGATCCGAATATTCCGGAACTGCTCAAGGACCTTGGCTACAGCACCGGGCAATTCGGCAAGAACCATTTCGGCGACCGCGACGAACATCTTCCGACGATGCACGGCTTCGACGAGTTCTTCGGCAACCTCTATCACCTCAACGCCGAGGAAGAGCCGGAACTGCCCGATTACCCCGATCCCAATGAGTTTCCCGATTTCCGCAAGAAGTACGGCCCGCGCGGCGTGCTTCACTGCTGGTCCGACGGCAAAGGCGGCCAGAAGATCGACAACACCGGCCCGCTCACCAAGGAGCGGATGAAAACCGTCGACACCGAATTTCTCGCGGCCGCGAAGGCGTTCATCCAGAAGGCGCATAAGGAGGACAAGCCGTTCTTCCTCTGGTTCAACACCTCGCACATGCACTTTCGCACGCATATCGAGGACCGCATCCGCGGCCAGGCGGGGCGCTGGCAGTCCGAGTACCACGACTGCATGATCGAGCACGACAAGCATATCGGCGAGATGCTCGCGCTGCTCGACGAACTGGGCATTACGGACAACACGATGGTCATGTACAGCACCGACAACGGTCCGCACATGAACTCCTGGCCCGATGCCGGCATGACGCCGTTTCGCAACGAGAAGAACTCCAACTGGGAAGGCGCATACCGCGTGCCTTGCCTGGTGCGTTGGCCTGGGGTGATCGAGCCTGGCACAGTGTGCAACGAGATCGTGAGCCATCTCGACTGGCTGCCCACCATCGTCGATGCAGCGGGCAATCCGGACGTAAAAGAAGAGCTGAAGAAGGGCCTCAAGGCCAACGGCAAGGACTTCAAGGTGCATCTCGACGGCTTCAGCCTGATGCCCTACTTTACCGGCAAGGCTAAAAAACCGGACCGCAAGGGCTTCTTCTATTTCACCGACGACGGCGACCTCGCGTGCCTGCGCTTCGACAACTGGAAAGTCGTCTTCATGGAGCAGCGCACGACCGGCACATTGAGGATATGGGCCGAGCCGCTCGTGACCCTGCGCGTGCCGAAGATATTCAACCTGCGCACCGACCCTTACGAGCGAGCCGACATCACATCCAACACCTACTACGACTGGCTGCTCGATCACACCTTCATACTCGTGCCGGCACAGGCCGGGGTCGCCGAATTCCTGCAGACGTTCAAGGCATACCCGCCGCGACAGAAAGCGGCCAGCTTCGGCGTGGACCAGGTGATCGAGAAGATGATAGACGCCGCCGGCGGTGGGCATCGATAGTCGCTCTTCGCCGAACGTTTCCGGCAGCGAGGCTCGGGCGTTGTCCCTCTCGATGATCGCCCGAGCCCGACACTGGCACGAAACGTCATGAACGCCAAAGCCCTGATTCTCCTTGCGCTCCAGATCGCGATCGCGGGTACTGTGTTCGCATACGGTCTCCGGGCAAGCTATAGCGACCTGCTCTACATCGTCAACCGGCCCGGATTATTGCTGCGCTCGCTCATCGCGATGCTGGTAATCACGCCACTCATGGTGGTCGCGTGCGTGTACTTTCTGGACTTGCCTCAGCCTACAGCCGTGGTGTTGCTGGCGCTGTCCGTCTCTCCCGTTCCGCCTCTGCTGCCACAAAAGGAAAGGAAAGCGGGCGGGGCCATCGCGCCTTATGGGTTGGGCCTGCTCGTCGTGCTTGCGCTCGTTTCGATCATCACGGTGCCGCTTTCGATCGCCGTGTTCGATTGGCTTTTTGCCCAGCCGTTCGCGGTGGGGCTCACGGCGATCATCATCATCCTGTTGAAGATGATCTTCGCGCCGCTGGCTGCGGGGATACTGTTCTCGAAACTGATGCCGCGCGTCGGCCTGCGCCTGCTCAGGCCGTTGCGCCTTGTGGCCGCGACCCTTCTGGCCATTGGCGTCGCGGCCCTGCTGGCCGGTAGCTGGCACGCAGTCTGGTCGACAACCAGCCAGTCGACGGTCGTGGCCATCGTCGCGTTCGTTCTGGCCGGTTTCGTCGTCGGCCATTTGCTTGGTGGCCCGAAGCCGGAGCACGCTACGGTGCTAGCGCTCGCGACAGCCTCCCGGCATCCGGCCATCGCGCTGGCCATTGCATCGGCAAACTATCCCGGCGAGCCGTTCGCGCCTACGCTGATCCTCTATCTGCTCGTGTGCACGTTAATGGCCATTCCCTATGTGAAATGGCGACGAAGTCGTAGTGCCGTGTACGCCCGCACGTCCTGAAGGAATGACCATGCCCCCCGCTCGCGGCCGCGACCCGATGGCTTTGCCCACGGATGCCGACTCGCCCGCCATACCCGACGAGGGCACGCTGCAGACGCGGGCGCGCACCTCACTCGCAATCGAGCGCACCTTTCTCGCCGCTGAACGCACGCTGATGGCGTGGCTGCGCACCTCGCTGTCGATGATCAGCTTCGGCTTCACATTGGCCAAATTCTTCGAGTACGTGGAGAGCCAGCGCGGCTCGCCGATTGTCGGCCGGTTCGGCGCAACCTGGTCGCCGCGGACGGTGGGAACGGCCATGGTGGTAATCGGGACCGTGGCCCTGCTGATTGCAGTGGTCCAGCATAAGCGCCGCGTCAACGCGCTGCGCCGCGAGGGCCTCGTGCCGCAATGGAATCTCGCTTACTGGGTGGCGATTGCCGTCGCGGTGCTTGGCACATTCGCACTCGGTTCGCTCGTGCTCGATTGATCTGCACCCACGGCGGCGAGGTCGCACTTCGATCACGCAGCGACGTTTGCAGGTAATTCCGCCAAACGTCGCTGCTGATCGACGAAAGTCAGACGCGGAAATCCGCCGCCATGTCTTCGTCGCTGCGCGCCTCGAGTTTTCCCGAGCGGCATGCGTCCATGAACGCCTTGTAATCGGTCTCGTTCTGGGCAGCGTAGCCCAGCGAATACTCGGTCAGCGCTTCGGCGAGACGTTCGCCACTGCCGAGATAGGCCGCGATCTCGACGGCCTTTCCGCCCGCCTTGGCATGAGCACGGGCGAGCGCCCAACCGCACAGGCGTGCGTAGCCTTGCAGCACGGTACTGCTCATGCGCTCCAGTTCCACCGACACCTTCATGTCTCGCAGTTGCCGAAAATAAAAGTTCCTGCCAGCAGGCCCTGAGGTCCAGCCCAGGAACGAGTCGCTCGCCGCCTGCAGCAGTCGTTGCCCCACCACTACGCGCTGGCCCTGGTGCTCGAGGCCTGGCGCCTCGTAATATCGGGCGATCACCGAACCGCGTGCCTCCTTGACCTGCAGGAACAGCGGCTTGCCGTGGCCGTCCACGAACAACATGACCAGGCAGAACGTGCCGACACTCCCTACCCCCACCACCTTGAACGCGATGTCGTGAAGTTCGTATTGATCGATCAGCATGCGCCGATCGGTCGAAAGTGTGCTCAGGTATTCGTCGAACGCCGCGGCAAGCTTGCCTTTCCACGCTTCGGTGTCGGACCAGTTTTTGTCCTTGCCAAGCAGCGAGTTCGGCCCAGTGGGATGAAACAGCGCGGGAGGCGCGTCCTGAATCGTCCAGCGGCCGTCGCGCTGCGTCGCCATCTTGGCGAGCACGCTTTCGTGCGTTCGCGTCGTCGCCTTCTTGCTCGTCTTGGCGATGAGCGCGCGCCCTTCGTCGGTCGCTGCGGTCTCCATCATGCGTTCGAAGGAGATGATCTCGTGCCACAAATCCAGTGTGCTGTACTCCGAGTATTCGCGCATACGTTCGGTGTACTCGTGAACCGCGGCCCAGACAAACTCGCCGATGGGGCCGCGCCCTAATCCCATGTGCTCGCCAGCGATCGCGAAGCTCGCGACCAGCCGCTTCAAGTCCCATTCCCATGGTCCATTCGCAACCTCATCGAAGTCGTTGAGATCGAACACCAGTTGCCGCTCCGGCGTCGCGAAGCCGCCGAAGTTCATGAGGTGTGCGTCGCCGCATATGGGAAAAGCGATACCGGAGTTGACTGTACCGGCGAGATCGTGGGCCTGGATGATTGCGCTGCCACGATAAAACGTGAAGGGAGAGAGGGACATGCGGCCATAGCGTAACGGGACAAGCGCTTCGACCCGTCCCGCGCTGTTCGCCCGAAGCAGTTCGACCGGGTCACGTTCGGTGTTGCCGATCTCCGCGTGCTGGGACCGCTTTGCACGTTCGCGCGCCTGACGTCCTGCCGCTTGTCTTTCAGCCAAAGTTTGCGTGCCCGCCATGTGCCCACCTCGTCTTGGGTAAGTTTCTTGTTGCGCGTTCAGCCGAACCCACTCAGTCTAGCATTGAGTCGTTCGTTGTACTGCCCTGATTGCTGGCAAAGCATTCGTCATCTTGGTCCAGTGTACGTTCACAAACGTCGCGTTTTCATTCTGCCTGGCACTACCGGATCGAAGCCCTGACGCCGCATGCGGAAACTGGCCACGTTCTTTCCGTCGGGTTACGGAATTGCCGCATGGATCGCATTGCCCCAACAGGCAATGTTATTGCCCCAAGCACCTATAGCTGCAATCGGGAGACTCTGCGAAAAGTCTTGCTAGAGGTCATTGGCGACCTCGCAGGCCAACTTTGCCTGAAACTCCCCCCAAGAACGGAGACGATCATGTCTGAACCGGACGACGCGACAAAGGCAAGCGGACGCAGAGCATTCCTTAAGAATGTGGCGGTGGCCGGTGTGGCCACAACGCTCCCCGGCGCGGTAGGCGAGGCGCTGGCGCAAGCCGGTTCCAGCGCAACCCCGACGACGGGTGCGTCGAAGCCGGCTACGGCCGCAACGATCGCGGTGAACAAGCAATACGCCGACTTCCTTTCCTTTGAAGATGCGCAGGACTTCGAAGACGCCAAACGCGGGCTGGTCGCAACGCTCCCCGAACCCGTCATCATCAAGCAACCCAACGGCACCCCGGCGTGGGACCTTCAGCAGTTTGCGTTCGTGAGCGGCGGCCCGGAGAACAACTCGCCGCCGACGGTCAACCCGAGCCTCTGGCGTAATGCCAAGCTCAACATGAATCATGGTCTCTTCACGGTGGTCGACGGTATCTGGCAGGTGCGCGGCTACGATCTCTCCGTCATGAGCATCATTCGCGGCGATCACGGTTACATCGTGGTCGACCCGTTCATTACGACCGACGTGTCCTCAGCGGTCTGGAAGCAACTCGTCATTCCACATCTTGGCGACAAGCCGATCACGCACGTCATCTATACACACAGCCACGTGGATCACTACGGCGGTGTACGCGGGCTCGTCAGCGACGACGACCTGAAGTCCGGGAAAGTTCAGATCGTGGCGCCCGCCGGCTTCACCGAAGCGGCAGTGGGCGAGAACATCATCGCCGGGAACGCGATGGGGCGCCGCGCCAGCTACATGTACGGCTCACTGTTGCCGCGCAGCCCTACGGGAATCGTCGACGGTGGCCTTGGCAAGACGACTTCAGTCGGCACGATCACGTTGGCCGTGCCCTCCATGTTCGCTGAAAAGACCGGGCAGAAGTTGACGCTGGATGGCGTGGAACTCGTGGTGCTGATGGCACCGGAATCGGAGGCGCCTTCGGAGTTCATGTTCTACCTGCCGAAGTACAAAGCGTTCTGCGCCGCGGAAGACGCCACCCACACGCTTCACAATCTGTACACGCTGCGAGGCGCCAAGGTTCGCGATGCTCTCCTCTGGTCGAAATACTTGCAGTCGTCGCTCGACATGTTCGGCGATGACATGCAGGTGGTTTTCGCATCGCACTACTGGCCGACGTGGGGCAACGATCGCGTCGTCGCCTTCCTGCGCGCGCAACGCGACATGTACCGCTACATGCACGACCAGGTGCTACGCATGGCCAACAAGGGCATGACGCCCCTGGAGATCGGCGAGGCGATCCGGCTGCCCGACAGCCTTGCGAAGCACTGGTTTTGCCGAGGCTACTACGGCACGGTCTATCACGACGCCGTTGCGCAGTACAACCTGCGCCTCGGTTTCTTCGACGGCGTACCGGCGAATCTGCACCGGCTCCCGCCGACCGAGGCTGGCAAGCGTTATGTGGAGTTCATGGGTGGCTCGGCCGCTGTCCTCAGCAAGGCGCACGGGTATTTCAACAAGGGCGACTACCGATGGGTCGCGGAAGTCGTGAATCACGTCGTGTTCGCAGAGCCGCAAAACACGGCGGCAAAGCAGCTCCTCGCCGATACCTACGAGCAACTGGGCTACCAGTCCGAATCGGCGTCATGGCGCAACTTCTATCTGACCGGCGCCATGGAACTGCGCAAAGGCATTCAGCAACTACCCGCCCCGCAGCCGCAAAGCCCGGACACAATCCAGGCCATGCCGCTCGACATGTTCCTCGACTACCTCGGCATCCGGCTCAACGGCGATCGCGCGGCCGGAAAAACGGCCGAGTTCAATCTCAATCTGACCGACACGAAGGAGAACTACGTGCTTGGCGTCGAAAACAGCGCACTGCACTATTCGAGGAACAAGAACTCAAAAGCGGCCGATGCGACAGTCACGATGACACGGGCCAACCTCAACGCGATCATGATGGGCAAGACCAACATGCAGAAGCTCGTCATGGCTGGCGACGTGAAGGTCGACGGCAACAGCCAGAAACTCGGTGACTTCGTTTCGTGGCTCGACACCTTCGACTTCTGGTTCAACATCGTTACGCCGTGAGGGCCCGCCATGTGTGCAGTCTGTGAATTCAAGATCGAATTCGGCATCAGCCACCCGCTCGCGCTGAGCGTGGCCGTTGCAACGCGAAAGGCGATCGAGGCGAATTTGATCGAAGCGATCGATGTCGATGACGGCGCGCTCGCCGCGGCGCGAAAGCGCATGGCGGCGGTCGAGGCGTTGAACCTGCTGCAGGCGCGCATTGAAGGTACGCACTCGGAAGAGCGTCTTCTGGACTTGCCGGACTTCTTTGTCCTGCTTATCGAAAACGATACCTGGGGCTTTTTCCACGCCACCACGGAAGGCTTCGATCCGGACATTGTTCCGGAAATCCCCGACGTGACGACCACGGAAGAGGCGAAACGCAGCAATATCGTCGTCATGTCCGAGTCCGCGTTGCGTGGCTGGCTAGCCGGTCGATTCGACGTTGAACACGCGTTGCACGAAGCGCTTTTCGTGGTTGACGGTCCACAGAACCACGCTGACGCACTGACGCAGATGTTCTACGCCACGGAGCTTGCCAGCGTCGCGCACTGACGCTTTCGGCGCGGCTGTCTTAGGGTCGCGGTTGGCCCGAAACAGTCGCAATCCTATTTACTCGCCGAAAACCACTTCTGGTAAATCTGTTCGTACGTGCCGTCCTCGTACATCGCAAGCAAGGTTTCGTTGATGGTCTTGCGCAACGGGCTGCCGTTCGCGACAGCGATCCCATACTTTGCCGGCATGAATATCGGGCCAACTACGGCAAGTGACCCGTTGCCGAGCCGGCCCGCCCAATACTGCAGCGTTGGCGCATCGTAGACGATGGCCTGCACGTCGCCGCGCATCAGCATCTTGAAGCCGTCGGCGGCACTGTCGATGTTCACGAACGGCAAACCACGCTCGGCGAGGTACTGTGCGGCGACCGTGCCCGGCGCCGTGCCGATCGTCTTGCCTGGAAGATCGTCCGGACCGCGAATGTTCGACTGCAACCGCGCCACCGTCTGGAATGATGTCACGGTCGCCGTGAACTGCGCGATCAGCACCACGCCGATCAGCCACATCGCGGGTACCAGCACCCTTTTCCATAGTCCGGCGCTTTCGCGCTCGCCATGCTCGCCTGTCGCGATGATCAGCATGGTCACCCAGAGCCCTTCGCCGACAGCGCGCAGCCAGGGCTTCTGGAAGTTGGGATCACTGCGGCGCTCCATCAGCCATACGAGATTGGCGAGAATGAAGATGATCACGACGGAGGCAGCGAGGAACTGTCCGAGGGCGAGCCAGGGAACCGAACGAAGCGACGCGACAAACGAGTTGTCGCTTTGCGCGCGCACCATGATCTGCAAGCCGGAATCGAAATACGGCAGCGAGAAGTCGACGAGCTTTTCGCGTTCCGGTGTCATCGTGATGGCAGCGATGGCGATGTCCGCATCGCCACGCTGAACGGCGCTCAGCAGCTCAGGCTGCTTCGCGACGCGATCCCATCTGAAATCGACATGCATGCGACGCGCGATCTCATACCAGATGTCGATGCTGAAGCCGACCGGTGTCGCCGACTCCGGCAGCACGAACGGGGCGACCGGGGCAATCGCCACTCGCAGCGTGCCGCTTGTCCGGGCACTCGCACTCGCAGGCGCGGCCTCGGCTGCCTGAGGAGACTGTGCGGACTCGGCGGCAGCGCCATAGGTTGCAGGCGCAATCAGGACCAGGCAGAGCGTGAACAGCCACCAGACCGGCTTCTTCATGGCGTCCCTCCAGCGGCGACTTTGGGCCGTTGCGGCGATGAGATCCAGTATATGGACCGTACACCTTTTCTGGGTAGCGGTGCGTTCGTGGCAATGACCGCTACCGCTCAGAAGCTGAGCGCGAGACCGAGCGAAGCGCCCGTTACGTCCTTGCCGAACGCGTAGCGGGCCACCATGCGCAAACGCGAGAAGAGCTTGGTGACCGCGCCGGTGTCAATTTCGATCCCTGCGCCGAGCGACGTAAGCTGATTGAAGCCGAGGATCATGCTCAGCGACGGGTCGCCAGTGGCGCCGTTGCGAATGCCGAGCGTGCTTGCGGAAAGGTCCGGCGTGACGGTGAGGGGCAGCAATGCAAGAACGGCGTTCGCACGCTTTTGTACGTCCGACCGGTAAATTTGGGGGCGGACGAAGTCTGCGCCGTTGCCACCGTTGGATTGAGCAACTGACTGGCTGCCAAAAGCCAGGCGCCGAAAGCATGTGCGGCCGTCTCGCGCCTGCGGCGCACGCATGAACGCCGGAACATCATGCTTTCCCCATTCAACAAGCCTCTGGCAGACGAGACAGCTTCATACGTTCGCACTCCGGAATGGTTGCATTGTCGAAAATTACAGACTGCATTGCAGCACTTTCCGCTCACGTGCCCGAATCGAGTGGTCCTTAGCGCGCAATTTAGCGGCGCATCCAGCGAAAATAAAGGCTTGAACTCCAGATTGCACCAAAGGGCAATCCGATTGCCCGAACTCCCTATCGCTTCAGTGCGGTGCCTGAGCAACACTCGATCTGGCATAGCGCCATGCTGCTGCACGATGGCGCGCCAACGGATTGCCTGGCCGAACGCAAACCCGTTGGAACCGGATTGCACAATGGGAAGCCTCCGCCGATTCACACGCGAGCGTAAGCGCCGACGGGCCACGCTCAAGGAAAGGACGACATGATTTTGCGCAGCCGGAAGACCTCGTCAGCAGGAGCGCTGCCGTGCGCGGCAGTTGCTTGCGCCCTGCTCCTCTCCCTACCCACCGCCTTCGCCGCGAACCTCGAGTTTCTGCACGACACACCGCTGAGCTACATGACGCAAAAAGACATCGACTCGGTCAAGCGAGCGGCCATTACTGCATTGAACTCGAAAAGCGACGGCGAGTCGGCGCATTGGACCAATGAAGGCTTGGGCAATGGCGTGAAGATCGACGCCACACTGACACCTCACGACACCACGAAGACCGGCGATCGGACTTGCCGCGTCGTCGACGTGGTCCTGAACGCGAAGGGGCAATCGCTCAATCTGCATCCGCGCTATTGCCGAACAGGCAGAGCGCAATGGCAACTGCAGAAAAAGAACTGATGTCCCGGCAAACTCGCGCCGCGCGCCGGCGCTGATCGCTCGTTGGCGGCCACTGCCTCCGGCAAGCCGCGGGAGAGCCGCTCAAGACAGCGTCCGCTGGCTCCCGGTATCCGCTGTGGACTGAACGGACGCCGCCACGTGCGGCGCGCCATCCGTGGGCGCGTGCGCGGCGGCAGCGCGCGAACGCACAACGGGAAGCCACACGGCGAAGCGCGTACCGCCGCCTTCGCGCAACGTCGCCGTCACGCGCCCGTGGTGCGCCTCGACGATCGAGCGGACGATCGTGAGCCCAAGGCCCATGCCGTGCGGCTTGGTGGTGTAGAACGGCTCGAAGAGGCGCTGCCCGGAGTCGCTCGAAAAACCGCAACCGCGGTCCTCGATCGCGAGTTCGACTCCGAGTGCAACCGGCTGGGTGGCGAGAGAAAGAACGCTGCGCTCCGGTGCAACCTCTTCCATGGCATCCATGGCGTTGATCGCGAGATTGAGCAATACCTGCTGCAACTGAACGGGGTCGCCCATGACTTCGCAGCCGCCCGCGGCAAACGCGGCCTCGACGCGGATGCCGCGTCGCCGTGCCTCGGGCTCGATCAACGAGAGCGACTGTTGCAGTGTTTCGTCGACGCGAACGAGGCTGGTCTCCAGGCTCTGCTTCTGCAGCAACGCTCGCAAGCGGCGGATCACATCGTTGGCGCGCAGGGCGTCGCGTCGCACGTCCGCCATGATCTCCCGCAGTTCGTCGATATCGATCCGCTTCGACTTGATGAGCAGATCGGCCGCATCCGCGTTGCTCAGGATCGCGCTGAGCGGCTGTCCCACCTCGTGCGCGATCGACGCACTCAGTTCGCCAACGGTCGCAAAACGTGCGGCGCGCGCCAGTTCACCGCGCCGCGCGAGCGCTTCGGCTTCCGCCAGGTGGCGCTTTCGCCGCTGCGCCAGCAGCGCGATGATCGTGAGCAACTGGGCAACGAGCACGGCCAGCGCCGTCAACACGGTGCCCCGGTACTCCCGATAGATCGACGGCGGCCAATCGATCAACTGGCAGCCTGGCGGCAATCGGTCCGCGGAAAGGCCAAAGCGCTCTAGCTGCGTGACATTCGCCGTGCAACGCGGCTCAAGCGCAGGAAACGTGAGGCCGTCGACATTCCCGCCGCGACGCAGAATTTCCACCGCCGCCAGTCCCGTCTCGCGCCCGTTTTCCGCGAAGTCGTAGACATCGCCGGCGGTCGCGCCGTTCTCGACGTAGCTCGAGTACCAGCCATAAACGGGCGCGTGCGACGCCCGCACTATCGGCTCCACCAGTTGGTAGGGAAAATAGCGGTGTCCGTCCCTGTCGCGGTATGCGGTCGTGTAGAGCACTGCGGTGTCGCTATCGAGACCGGCGAGCCGCCGTTGCAGTTCGGCGAGCGGCAGCCCCTCCCATCGTTCCACCTGGCTCCAGCGCCCCGCCCTTTCGCCAGCGGCTTTCACGGCGCGGTCCGTGAGCGCGACATCGTAATCCGCCACACCGCCCACGACGACAAGGCGCTGGGCATGGGGTTGCAGGCGTTCGATGATCTTGAACGTCGCCTCGATGTCGATCTGAAACGGCACTACGGCATACCCTTGCGGTAGATGCACCTTGCGCAACCATTCAGCCGGGACGCTGGAGATCAGGACGGGCGCACCGGGCCAGATGTCGGCACCGTGTTTCAGCGCGAAAGACGCGGCCCGATCGCCGATCCCGATGACAAGGTCGATATGCTGGCGAGCATACTTCTTGCGCAACAGCGCGAGAAACTCGGCTGTCAATTCCTCGTTGTCGAAACGGAATCCGTCGATCGCATCGAGAAAGACTTCGGCGCGCTGTGAAGAGAAGTCGTCGAGTACGCTGCGCACCGCGCGAATCTGCACGAGTGCGGCAGGCTGGATGGGGTCCGTGCCGGTGAGCAGCACGACGCGCGGCATTTCCGTTGCGACGGCGCCCGAGGCCGCAAACAGCAATAGCAGAAAGTATCTGCGGATCAGGTCGCCGATATTTCCGGTGTGATCTAATGGCCTCCCAGCTCTCCCTGCGCACTCGCCGTGGTTGCGGTGCTCAATAAAAGAGCGGTTCAGTCGCCGCGCATATTCCATGGTCAATTCAATGTCGACCCGCCTCGCTCATCGGGATGTTTTCAATTATTTGTTTGCTATCAACTTGATAAATTGACCACACAGGAATGCCAACCATTTAGTCATATGAAGTGCCGAGAATGCTAAATATCCGGAATAACCCAATCGCGATGGCATTCTTTCAAAGGATGGGTATCGATCGCCAAACTGCAAAACTTCAATCACCTGAAATTGCAGGTGCAATTCGTCCCCTATGGGCTGCTATGCGGGCAGACTGACCATCGATTCGGTGCGGCGCAGCAACTCGGCGAGTGACGTCGCTCCCACCTTGCGCATCAGGTCGGCGCGACACGACTTGATCGTACGTTCGGACAATCCGAGCTCCGCAGCAATCTGCTTGTTCCGCAGCCCGGCGGCAATGCCGCGCAGCACAACCTGTTCCCGATCCGCTAGCTGAACCGAGGCTGGGTGCTGCACGCTCGCCTGCAACGTGCAGGCGTTCAACGCCGCGCCGATCGCGTCGAACAGCGCTTGCCGCTCGAACGGCTTGAGCAGGAAATCGACAGCACCCGCCTTCATCGCTTTCACGGTGCGCGGCACGTCGCTGTAGGCGCTCATGAACACGATGGGCAAAGCCCGCGAGTCGCGAAGCAACGCCTGCTGCAGTTCCAGGCCGCTCGGGCCGCCGAGTTCGAGGTCCAGCAGAATGCAGCCGGGACGATTGTCCCGGGCGCTCACCAGAAAATCGCCGGCGGATGCATAAACGCGCGCCTCGAATCCGGCGCTCTTTAGAAGCCGCGATAATGCGGTTCGCATTGCTGCGTCGTCGTCGATAATGTGAATCACCGTCTGTTCAGGATCAATCACGCTTTTCTCCGTCGTTCAAAGTGCGACGCGGCGATATTCCAGGTCCCAGCACTGGCCACAACGGCCTATCGACGCAACTGACTACTTGAATGCGTCTGAGTTATATTGGGTTATAGCAATTTTTTACAAACCTTGCACGATTGAAGCCACACCTGTTTTTTGCGAACTCATGCGGAAATTTTGACTAATGAGCGATTATTGCTATTTATGATCGGTATTATTTCCCCGTACATTCCGGGGAATAATCCGCAGTGGGCCAGCTTCCCTATGAAGGCGGGAAGAGGGATTACCGATAGGGCAATATCACGCCCCGAAATCCCAAATCACGCGCTTGCAGTCGCCTTGAAAATCGCCTCGACCAGCGCCGCACCAGGGAATGGCTTGGTCAAGAGCGCGTGCGCACCGGTGCCTACGATGGCGCCGCGCGTGCGCGCGCCGTCGTAAGCCGACATGAACACCGCGGGCGGGCGCGGCGCATGCAGCGTATCGTAGAACGCTGGCCCCGATATGCCCGGCAGTTGAACGTCGATGACAAGGCAGCGCGCCGTAGAGGCGAATTCGAATAAATTGGCATCTTCTGCACTACGAAACGATCGGGTGCGAAAGCCCGAATACCGCAGCAGCCGCTCGAGCGCGCGCCGCAAGCCGGCATCGTCCTCCACTATCACGATCATCTGCCGCTTCACGTTCATACGACACCCACTTCACCAGTACATCGAGTCTTGTATAGACGCGCGCGCAACGCCATAGAGTCGAGGCAGACGGGCTTCACCTTGCGCGCAGCAGCAGAGATGCAGGGAAGGCCTGCTCCGCTGGAATCGCTCGATTACATTGCAATCGTATTCAATCCATTGCCTCGATGGACGATCCACGAAGGACAGGGATGAGGGATGTGCATTGCGCCCTCACCTACGTGAACATGCGCAACCCATCGGCCTTCAGTAGAGCATTGCGCCGTTACGCGAGTCGCAACATAGGGACTTGGGGCAATCCCGTTTCCCCTTTGGGCAATATCGGGCAGAAGCCTTCCCTTTCGCGATCCCGGCCACTACATTACGCACTGCAAGCGCACAGCATCGACGCTGCAAAAGCGCCTGCTGAAGCGATGCTTTCACGTTTCTGCGGCTTCTCGCTCATATGCCGGGAGAACACGATGAAGAGAAGGGTTACATGCATGGTCGTAATGGCCGCGACACTCGTTGCACCACAGGCTTTCGCGCAGGCTTCCGCTCCAGTCGCGGCAAGCAGTGTCGCCAATCCGGTGGACCCCGCGGCGGTCGAAGCGCTGAAGAAGATGGGGACTTACCTCCAGTCACTCAAGCGCTTTAGCGTTTCGACCGAACTCACCGGCGAACGCGTGCTGGAAGACGGCCAGAAGCTCCAGCACACGGCAACGGCGGACCTCGACGTCGACCGGCCGCACCGCATACGCGCGCTCATGTCGAGCGCACGCAGCCAGCGCGAAATCATCTTCGACGGCAAGACGGTCACGCTTTTTTCGCCGGCTGGGAAGTACTACTCGAGCGTCGCGTTCGACGGCACGATCTCTGGATTGATCGACAAGCTGCGCGAGAACTATGGTGTGGAGTTCCCACTCGCCGACCTGTTCATCTGGGGAACACCGGACGCCCCGGCCGACCAGTTCGAGTCCGCCATGTTCGCGGGCCAGGACTATATCGGCTCTGACCTCTGCGATCACTACGCATTCCGCCAGAAGGACCTTGACTGGCAAGTGTGGATCAAGACCGGGGAAAGTCCATTGCCGCGCAAGATCGTGATCACGCGCCGCGACGACGATGCACGCCCGCAGTCCACTTCGATCATCGACTGGACGACGCACGCCACCTTCAACGACGCCACGTTCTCGTTCCATCCGCCCGCTGGCGCGAAGAAGATCGAAATCGTTCCGGTCAAGAACAAGGGGTAGGCCCATGAAGACCACACTCATGCGAAATCCCGTCCGACTCCTTCCTGTCGTGCTCGCTGCCTGCATTGCCTTCACAGTGTCGCCTTCCGCAGACGCCTTTAGGGGCGGCGGTGGCGGCGTGCACCCGGGCGGTGGTGGCGGGCACCCGGGCGGCGGCGTACACCCGGGCGGCGGTGGCGCGCACCCGGACGGTGGCGGCGGTGCACGCGCCAATCGCCCGCCCGTCAACAACGTGAACGCCGACGCGCGCACGCGCAACGTCCGCAACACGAGCGTGAATAACGTCAACGCGAATCGCAATGTCAACGTGAATCGCAACGTCAATGTGGACGTGCACAACGATTACCATCACGGCGGCTGGGACGACGACTACCACCCGGTCGCCACGGCTGCCGCCGTCACCGCCGCCGTGGGCGTGACCTCGGCTGTGGTCGGCTCCATGGTCCGTTCGGTGCCTTCCAACTGCGTGCCGGTGAACTATGGCGGCATGGTGTACCAGCAATGCGGCGGCACCTGGTACCAGCCGCAGGGGGCGCAGTACGTCGTGGTCAACGCGCCGTATTGACTCGCGTTGCCGTTTCCATCAGCGTAACGCGTACACGCGGGATTTTTGCACCGCCCCGGGGACATCCGCCTGCGGGCGGTGCCCTCGCGAATATCGCCGAAAACTGGAGGACACCATGAGCTCGCTGATGGCAAAGGTAAAGGAAGAATTCAAGAAGGTTTTGCCGCCAACTATCTTCTTCTTCGTCATTCTCCATATCGTCGCGCTGATCCGTTCGCTGATGGTCAAGGAGACTGGCCTTTCGTTGCCAACCTCTGCGTCGGTGCTCATCTCGTCGCTCATACTCGGCAAGTCGGTGCTGCTCGCGGACATGCTGCCCTTCATCAACCGCTTTCCCGACAAACCACTCATCTGGAACGTGGCGTGGAAGACGCTGATGTACGCGCTCGTCGCGCTCGTCATTCATTATCTTGAGCGGCTCTATGACTTCTGGAAAGAAGCCGGCAGTTTCGCTGCCGCAAACCACGAAATGCTCATCCATATCAGCTGGCCGCGTTTCTGGGCCGTCCAGATACTGCTTGTGACGCTGATCTTCAACTACTGCGTGATCGCGGAGCTGGCCCGGGCGCTCGGCAAGAATCGGCTCAAAACAATGTTCCTCGGCCCGCTGCCCACCTCCAGCGCCTCGGCCCATTCATAGCGAGGACGCGCCGTTTCGCGCGGCGCGCTTCCCTCCCCTGCGCCTAGAATGCCTTGCGCAATTGCACCCAGCAGTGCACGGATGTGTTGGCGTTCGCGCTGAGTATTTCCGGCGTGCGGCCAAACGGGAAAGCCAAACTGGCGCTCAGCAGAAGCTTGTAGGGGCCGTTCCATTGCACACCAAAGCCGGCGCTGCTCAACTGGCCGGTGTTGGGTCCGGGAACGAACGGGTTCTTGTACTGCTGCACCCACCCCGTATCGACGAAGATGGAAAACTCCCAGATTCCCGGTATGTTCTGGAACGCGGCGTCGTGCCGGTATTCGACGGTGGCCAGATAGCCCCGGGAGCCGGACAGCACGCCAACGTCGTAGCCGCGCACGCTATCGGGTCCGCCCAGGTAGAACTGCTCGGAGGTGTCGAGGTTCTTGCTCGACGTCTGCCCGGAGAAGCCGAAGTACAGCGCATCGCTGCGCGTGAACTGCTGCAGTCGCGACAGCGAGAGCGCGAGCTTGACGTAATGGCCCGCTGTGTCCGCGCCGAGCTGGTCGATGATGTCGGTCTGCAAATTGTTTGCCGCGAGCACGCCGTAGGTCAACGCGAGGCGTGCATTGGTCACGCCCGTCGAATCGAGCTGGTCGCCCGCGAGCGTGCTGGTCACGCTGTTCGTGTGGCGATCGTTCTGGAGTCCGATGATATCGATGTTGTCGTTCAGCCTGCGGAAATCATATTCGATCTGCCCGTAGAGATTGCCCCGCGTATTGCGGATCAGCGGCTGCGCCAGCACCACGCCCCCAACGAATGCCGACCCGTGCGCTTCCAGATCGGAGAGATCGTTGCGCAGATGGTAGTTGAGTCCCGACACCGTGGCCCCGAGCGTCGTGCCCTGGCCGTTGAGCAGGTAGCGGTAGTCCATGCGGCCGTAGGTCATGCCTGGGCCTGTCGTCAGCGCACTAAAGTCGAGCAGGTCGCCCTGGTTGAACGGGCCGTTGATGTTCAGGCTGCCGCTGCCGCGCACGCGCCCGCTATAGGGGTCGCCGAAGTTGTCCACGCCAGCATCGCCGGTCACGCGCTGCTGGGGCGTCACGTCGACGAGCAGATCGGACGTGCCCACCTGCTGCCCAGGCCGAAGCGTCGAGCTCACCTGCGCGCCCGGAATGTCCTGCATGAGCAGTAGCGTGCGTTCGAGTTCGAATTCGCTGACCGGCTGTCCCGACTGCAACGCCGCAAGCGTATTGTTCAACACGCGGTCCGATACCTGGCTCTGGTTGTTCAGCGAGACGGCGCCGTAGCGCGCTTCGGCCACGTCGATCCGCACGACGCCGTTCTCGATCGTCTGCGCGGGCACGTAGGCGGTGGCGAGCGGGTAGCCGTGCTCGTGATACACGTCGCTGATCTGGTCGGCGAGCGCGTTCAGGTCGCTCAACGTGAGGTTCTTGCCCTCGCTCGGCGCCACTACGGCGTGCAGCATGTCGGTGGGCAGTTCCGTGTTGCCGGTGATCTCGATCTGACGCACCGGGAACGTCTTCGTGTTGTCCGCCGGCGCGCCCTTCGGCTGCTGGATCGTGAGGTCGAGGTTCGAGGGCGGCGGCTGCAACGAAGGCTGCGGCGCCTGCTGGAGCAACTGGCCGCTATTGGGCGGCGTCGGCACGCGCACTTGCCCGTGCGCGGCAAGAACCGTCGCTCCGAGCGCGGCGGCAAGACTGCTTCGTGTTCTGCACAGGCGCTTCGAGCGGATCTCGATCATGGTATGAAGATGCCGTGGGGCGCTTGCGCGCGCGCGTTGTTCTTATCCTCCACCCGGAGGCCTCAATTCGATGGCAGCCGGACCCCGCCGTTGAGCACGGTGAGCGCGATTCCCGGATGGAAGTCCGCGCGCGCCAGATTGCGCTCATTGGGATGGTCTTCCTGCTTCTGATTGCCCGCGTAGCTACCCTGCGCGCTGTCGGAAGCGGTGCCGTATGGCGTCGTCACATCGTCCGCTGCGAGCGGCGCCTGGACGCTCGTGAGCGTGCCCGTAGGCACCGGGGCAAGCGGCGCAATGATGTCGGCGGTGAGGCCGGTTGGCTGCACTAGCACGTAATTGCCCGAGTCGGCGCCGCTGGCGGTCATCGTCGTGCCGACCGGCTTGTTGAAGCCCACGGCCGGATTGTTGAAATAGCCCACGGCGTCGTTACCGAGCGTCACGTTGTCGTGTCCGAGCACGCCGGAAAGCGTCGCGCCCGAGAGCGCGTCGAACGCCGTGCCGTCATAGGTCCGGTTGCTCGTGTGCGTGCCCACCACGATGAGGGGCGCGGGCGTGACCGTCACCCAGTCCACGCCGCCCGCCAGTGTGTAGTTGCCGGCGAGCGCCGCGCCGTTGCCGGTCAGCGTGTAGCCGCCGAGTCCGCCAGGCGCGAAGGCGATCTGGTTGCCGACGCTCTTCGTGGAGAGCGTTCCGCTACCGGCAAGCGTGAGCGTCTCGCCATTCACGCCCTGAACGACACCATTCGCGCCGAACAGGCTCGCCGACGCGCCGGTGCTCGCGTCGTACACGCGGCTGCCCGTGAGATCGAGCACGACAGGCGTGATGTTGGCCGACGTGGTTGCCACCGTATTGAACGTGTAGTTGCCGGCGTCCGCGCCGCCGCCCGCAATGCCCGTCACGAGAATGGGAATGCCGCTGCCGGCATTCGGCGTGACGAAGTTCGACGACTGCGCGCTGAAGCTCACATTGTCGCCGCCAAGAATCCCGTTACTCGCGAGGCCAACCGAGGCGGTGCGCGTGCCGTCGTAGCTCTTGCTCGTACCCGTCGCGGTCACGGTGACGGCGAGCGGCGTGATGGTGACCCAGTCCACACCGCCAGCCAGCGTGTAATTGCCCGCAAGCGCTGAGCCGTTGGCGCTGAGCGTGTAGCCGGAAAGGCCGCCCGCTGCAAACGGCTGCTGCTGTCCGGCGTTGCGGCTCGAAAGCGTGCCCGTGCCTGATAGCGAGAGCGTCTGGCCGGCCACACCCGTGAGTTGCCCACCATTGCCGAAGAGGCTGGCGCTGGCCTGGTTCGTGCCGTCGTAGACGCGGCTGCCGGTGAGGTTCAGCACAAACGGAAGAATGTCCGCCGTCGTCAAAGCCGAAGTGTTGTAGGTGTAATTGCTGAGATCGCTGCCCGTTCCCGTGATGCCCGCCACGTTGACCGCGATGCCGTTGCCCGCGTTCGGCGTGGCGAAGTTCGCACTGCCAGCCGCGAAGGTGGCCGTGTCGCCGGCCACGAGGCCGCTCACGGCCAACCCGTTGAGCACCGCCGTGGTGGTGGCGTCGTACGTCTTGTTCTGCGCGCTGGCCGTGATCGTGAGCGCGCGCGGGGTGATGTCCGCGCTCGTCGTGACGACCTTGCTGCCGAACGTATAGTTGCTGATGTCCGTGCCGTTGCCGTAGAGACCCACCGTGATGGGAATCGCTGTGCCCACGTTAGCCGTGGCGAAATCCGCCGAGTTGTAGCCCACCGAAGCGTTGTCGCCCGCCACGAGGCCATTCACGGTGAAGCTGCTGAGCTGTGCGGTCGTGGTGCCGTCGTAGACCTTGTTTTCGCCCACGGCCGCGATCGTCACCGGTTTCGGCGTGATGTTGACCCAGTCGCCAACGCCGCTACCGAGCGTGTAGTTGCTCCCCAGCGCGCCGTTGTTGCCGGTGAGCGTGAAGCTCGTGACGCCGTTAGCCGCGAACGGCTGCTGCACATTCACGTTCTTGCTCGCGAGCGTACCGGTGCCGGAGAGCGTGAGCGTTTCGCCGTTCACGCCCGTTAGCACACCGTTATTGCCGAACAGGCTGGCGGCAGCGCCGGTGGTGCCGTCATACACGCGCGTGCTCTGCAGGGTCAGGATATACGGGAAGATGTCGGCGGCGGCCGTCGCGGTGGCGTTGTACGTGTAGTTGCCCGCGTCCGCGCCGCTCGCCGTGATGCCGCTTATCGTGACCGGAATGCCGTTGCCCGCATTCGGCGTGGAGAAGTTCGCAGTACTGAAGCCAAAATTCACGGTATCGCCCGCCAGCACGCCCGTGGGCGTGATCGTCGCCGTGGCAGCGGTCGTGCCGTTGTAGTACCGGCTTTGCGCCGTCGCGCCGACCGTGACGGCAAGCGGATTGATGGTCACCCAGTCGGTGCCGCCCGTGAACGTGTAGTTGCCGGCCAGCGCAGCGCCGTTGCCCGTAAGCGTGAAGCCCGCGAGGCCGTTGGCCGCGAACGGCACCTGCGAGCCCGCGTTCTTCGTGGAGAGCGTGCCTGTGCCGGAGAGCGTGAGCGTCTCGCCGTTCACGCCCGTCAGCGTGCCGTTGCTGCCGAACAGGCTGGCAGCGGCACCCGTGGTGCCGTCGTATGTGCGCGAGCCCGTGAGGTTCAGCACGACGGGCAGGATGTTCGCCGCCGTCAACGCGACGGCGTTGTACGAGTAGTTGGTCGCGTCCGCGCCGCTCGCGGTGATGCCGTTCACCGTGACGACAATGCCGTTGCCCGCGTTCGGCGTGGCGAAGTTCGCACCGCCGAAGCCAAAATTCACGGTGTCGCCCGACAGCACGCCGTTGCTGCCGATCGCCGCCGTGGCGGCGGTCGTGCCGTCGTAGGTCTTGTTTTGCGCGGTTGCGCTCACGACGATGGGGCGCGCCGTGATATCGCCCGTCAAGCCAGTGGGCTGCGTCAGCACATAATTGCCGGCGTCGGTGCCGCTGATGGTCATCGTCGCGGCCGTTACGGGCTTGCTGGTGCCCACGTTCTTGTCCGCGAACGTGCCCGTGGTGTCGTTGCCGAGCGCCACGTTGTCTCCCGCGAACACGCCGGCGAGCGTCGCGCCGCTCAGCGTGGCGTTCGTGGTGGCGTCGTAGACCTTTGTGTTCACCGAGGTGCCGTTGACGGCGAGCGTCGCCGGCGTGATGTTGACCCAGTCCGTGCCGCCAGCGAACGTGTAGTTGCTGGCCAGCGCGGCGCCGTTGCCGGTGAGCGTGAAGCCCGCAAGGCCGTTCGCGGCGAACGCCTGCTGCGCGTTCACGTTCTTGCTCGCGAGCGTACCGGTGCCAGTGAGCGTGAGCGTTTCGCCGGCCACTCCCGTCAGCGTTCCATTGCTGCCGAACAGGCTCGCGGCGGCGTTGGTCGTGGAGTCATACACGCGCGTGCCGGTGAGGCTCAGGACATACGGCGTGATATTGGCCGTGGTCGTCGCGGTCGTATTCGTGAACGTGTAATTGCCTATGTCGGCGCCGGATTCGTTGATGCCCAGAACCGTCACCAGCTTGCCCGTGCCAACGTTCTTCGTGTCGAAATCGGCGGATTGATCACTGAACACCACCTGGTCGCCCGACACGACGCCAGGGCTGCTGAGCTGCACGGTGGCCGTGGTCGTACCGTCGTAGACCTTGTTGCTGGCAGTGGCTTGCACCGTCACGCCAAGCGGCGTGATGTTGGCCGTGAGGCCACTGGGCTGCACCAGCACGTAGTTGCCCGCATCGGTGCCCGAGATCGTCATGCTCGTGGTCACGGGCTTGCCTGTGCCGACGTTCTTGTCGTTGAACTGGCCCTGCGTATCGTTGCCAAGCGCGACGGTATCCGAACCCAGCACGCCGCTGAGCGTGGCGCCCAACAACTGCGCAATCGCATTGCCGTCGTACACCTTGTTCTGGGCGACCGTGTTGAGGACGTTCAGCGTAGCGGGCGTTACCGTGACCCAGTCGTTGCCGCCCACGAGCGTATAGTTGCTCGCCTTCGCCGTGCCATCGGCGGTCAGCGTATAGCCGCTCAGGCCGTTCGTCGCGAATGGCTTCTGGTTGCCCACGTTCTTGTCGACCAGCTGCCCGGTTCCGCTGAGTGTCAGCGTCTCGCCGTTCTGCCCTTGCAGCACGCCGTTCGTGCCGAACAGAGTCGCGGCGGCGTTGGCCGTGGTGTCGTAGATGCGTGTGCCCTGCAGACTCAACACGCGCGGCGTGATGTTGGCCGTGGTGTCCGCCGTGGTGTTGGCGAACGTGTAGTTGGCCGCGTCGGCGCCGCTCGCCGAAATGCCGGTCACGTGCACCGCGAGGTTGTTGCCCACGTCCGACTGGGAAAAGTTGGCCGCCTGATCGGTAAACGTCACCTGGTCGCCCGCCACCACGGCGGCGCTGCCCAGATTGACCTGCGCCGTCGTCGTGCCGTCGTACTGCTTGTTGATGCCGGTGGCCGCAATCGTTACGCCCAACGGCGTGATGCTGGCGAAAATGCCGGTCGGCTGGATCAGCGTGTAGTTGCTCGCGTCCGTGCCCGAAATCGTCATCTGGGTGGAAACGGGCTTGTTCGTGCCCACGTTTTTGGTGTCGAACTGGCCCGTCGCGTCGTTGCCGAGCGCGACGTTGTCGCTGCCGATCACGCCGCTCAGCAGGGCATTTTGCAAGGTCGCTGTTCTCGTGCCGTCGTAGACCTTGTCGAGCGCGGTCGTATTGAGCACAGTGAGCATGGCGGGCGTGATCGTTACCCAGTCGGTGCCGCCCGCGAGCGAGTAGTTGCTCGCCAGGCCGCTGCCGTTGCCCAGCGTCAGCGTGCCGAGGTTCGAAAACGGCAGCTGGTTGCCCACGTTCTTGCTGGTCAGCGTGCCGTTGCCGGTGAGCGTCAGCGTCTCGCCGTTGACGCCAGCGACCACGCCCGCGCTCGAGAACAGATTCGCGTTGGCGTTGGTCGTGGCGTCGTACACGCGCGTGCCGGTGAGATTGATGATCTTCGCCGTAATCTCGCCGAGCGTGCCCGTGGCCTGGGTCGGCAGGCTGTAGTTCGACAGATTCGTGCCCAGCGCCGCCGTATAGTCCGACGGCTCGAGCGTCGCGCTGATACCGACATGCGTACCCACGTTCGGCGAGAAATAGCCGCTGGCCGCGGTCTGCGTGACCGTGGCGCTCTGGCTCCCCACAAAGCCCGTAATGGTGAAGTCCGATGCGCCGAGCGTCACCGAGGTCGTGCCGTCGTACTGCTTGATGGGGTTGCCCGTGATGGTGACCGCGATCGGTGCCGGTGTGATGTTGGCGAACAGGTTCTGCGGTTGCTGGACGGTGTAGTTGCCCGCCTGCGCGCCGCTCAGGGTGAAGCCGCTCGCGGTGACCTGCAGGTTCGTGCCCGCGTTCGCCGTGACGAACTGGCCGCCCGCGCTGCCCGACGAGAGCGTCACGTTATCGCTGCCGAGCACGCCGGAGAGCGTCGCGCTTCTGCTGTTGATCGTGGCGGCGGTCGTGCTGTCGTACACCTTGTTGTTCGCCACGGCGCCGTTCACGATCAGTGGCGCGGGCGTGATGTTCGCGGCAAGCCCGGCAAGAGGTTGAAGCGTGTAGTTGCCGGCCGCGCTGCCCGAAATGCTGAAGCCACTGGCCGTCACCGCGATGTTGTTGCCCACGTTGGACTGGGCGAACGTGCCGGCGGTAGAGGTGTTGAGCGTGACATTGCCGGCGTCGGATGGAACCACGCCCGAGAGCGCGGCGCTGCTCACGTCGAGCGTATCAGCGGTCGTCGTGTCGTAGACCTTGCTGGTCGCGAAAGTATTGATGATGAAAAGCGGTGCCGGAGTGATGGTTCCCAGGCCCGACGCCGAGGTGGGCAGCAGGTAATTGCTGAGCAGCGTGCCGCTGTTGGCCGTGTAGTTGCTCGGCACGAGCGCCCCGCTCACGGTCCGTGTTCCCGCGTTGGCCTGCGCGTAATTGAACTGCGTGGTGGGTGTGATGCTTGCGCCCTCGCCGCTCACGAAGCCGCCGATCAGGAAGTTGCTGCCGCTCACGCGCGCGATCGTGTCGCCGTTGTAGACCTTGGTCGGGTTGCCGATGATCGTGACGGTTAGCTGGGCCGGAAGAATCGTGCCCGCCCCATACGCCGTAATCGGGAACGAGTAGTTATTCAGATTCGTGCCCGGTCCGGCCGCGAGGTCGGACTCGGCCAGGTTCGCCGTCACCCCCTGCGGTCCGGCGTTCTTCGACGCGTACTGCCCGGTGATGGTATGCGACACCGTCGCGCTGTCGGTGCCCACGAACCCGCTGAACGTGAAATCGCTGGCGGGGATCGTAGCGACCGTGTTGCCATCGTAGGTTTTAGACGGGTTGTTGGTGATCGACGCCGTCACCTCTCCGCTGATCGGCCGCTGCACGATCGTACCCATGCCCGTTGCCGTGGCCGGCAATGCGTAGTTGGACAGCAGCGTGTTCGGGCCGGCCTGGAAATTGCCCGTCGTGAGCGTCGTGCTCACGCCCTGGTAGCCGACGTTGGGCGTTGCATAGGCGCCCGTCGTCGGAAACGGACTCAGGGCGATGGACTCGCCGGGAATCGCGCCGAGCACCTGGTAGTTGCCGGCGCCGAGCGTGGCAGTGGCGGTGCCGTCGTAGACCTTGGTCGGATTGTTGATGATGTCGACTACGACCGGCGCGGGCGTGATGATGCCGGTCGCGGAAGTCACCGTAGACGGGAACGTGTAGTTCGACATCGACGTGCCGGTCGCCGGCACGAAGTCCGACGGCCTGAGCTCCGCGCTAATGGCGATGTTGGTGCCCGCGTTGGGCGTGACGTAGGTCGCGGAAGTCTGGCCGATAGTCGCGCTCTGGCCGCCCACGAAGCCGGCGATCGTGTAGTTCGCCTGGGTCAGCGTGGCATTGGCCGAACCGTCGTAGACCTTGGTCGGGGAGCCGAGGAAGGTGATCGTGAGCGGCGCGGGCGTGATGTTCGCAGTCAGACCCGTGATGCCCGTCACCGAGTAATTCCCGGCCGCCGATCCGCCCAGCGTGAAGCCGCTCGCCGAGACCGCCAGGTCGGTGCCCACGTTGGACTGGCTGAACGTGCCCTTGGCCCCGCTCGTGGAGAGCGAGACATTGGCGGCGTCCGAGGGCACGAGGCCCGTGATCGTGGCGCCGCCCAGGTTGAGCGTGGCGGTCGTGGTGGCGTCGTACACTTTGTCGTTCGCCGTCACGCCGGTGATCGTCAAGATCTTCGGCGTGATGTTGGCGGCAAGATAGAGCGGCACCGAAATCTGATAGTCGGCCGACTTCGCGCCCGTCAGCGTGAAGCCCGAAGGCACGACGGAAATATTGTTCCCTACGTTGGGCGTGACAAACGCGCCCGTTGCGCCGCTCGTCTCGAGCGTGACCTGCCCGCTGTCCGAGCTGATGACACCGAAGAGCGACGCGCCACTCACGTTGAGCGTCGCGGCCCGCGTGCCGTCATAGACCTTGTTGCTCGCGATGAGCCCGCTGATCAGCAGCGGCGCGGGCGTAATGGTGCCGGTTCCGGCCGCTGCAGTCGGCAGTGTGTAGTTCGCGAGGTTCGTGCCGCTGTTCGCCACGAAATTGGTCGACGTGAAGCTCGCGTTCACGGCAATGCCCGTGCCGGCATCCGCGCCCGCATACGAAACGGAGCTGGCCTGGTTCACGCTCGCGCCCTGCCCGGCCACGAAGCCCGTGAAGCTGTAGTTGCTGGCCGTGAGCGGCGCCGAAGTCGTGCCGTCGTACACCTTGGTCGGGTCGTTGACGATGCTGACCGTGAGCGGCGCGGGCGTGATCGTGCCGATATCGGCCGACGCCGTGCCTTTCGCCTGGTAGCCGTACGCCGGAATGCCCGTCGACGTATTGATGACGACGCCTGCAAACGTCGTCGGCGAGTTCACGGTGATGCTGGTGCCCGCGTTGGACGTGGCATAGCTGCCGGTAGCGCTGGCAACCGCATCGCCGTTCACGAGCCCCGTCGTCTGCAGATTCGCGTTGGTCAGGTGCGCGGTGGTCGTGCCGTCGTAGACCTTGGTCACGCTGCCCGTGAGGCCCGTTAGCGTAATCGTGGGCGCGAGGCTGTAGAGAAAGCCGTTGCCGGAGGCCGCAGGCGTCGTGCCATAGGGCGCGTTGTACTGGATGTACGACGGCGCGAGACCGCCCGCAGTGTCGAGCCGCGGGTCGGTCGAGTAGATCAGCCAGGGCGCCGAGGTGCCGGTGCTCACGGCCGCGCTGCCCGCGTTGTTCACGAAATTCGCCTTCGTCGACAGTATGACGCCCGCGCCGCCCGTCACCGATGCGCCCGAGGCGATCGTCAGGTTGCCCGTGCCCGCCTGCATGTTCACGGCACCCGCGCCGGTCACGGGCGCGTTCACGAAGATCGCGTTGAACGCCTCGAGCGTGAGGCTCGCGGAGGCGTTGGTCCAGCTGATGGCCGCGTTGACATTGATGTCGCCCGCACCTGGCGACTGCACGCCAGCTCCCGACGTGCCCGATGCCGTTGTCTGCTCGACGACGTTCGTGCCGCCGTTCAGCGTGCTCGAAATCTGGCTGGCCGCATTGGCGTCGATGGTCAGGTCGGTCGGATCGACGAGCCACGTGCCGGCGCGCCCGAACGGCGCCGCCGCCGTGATGTGCGTGTCGGGCGCGACATTGAAATGCGCCGCCGACGTTTCTATCGAACCGCCGTCGCCGCCGTTCGGCGCGCTCGCGTCGAGCGTGCCGCCTACGTTGACCTGCCCCGCCGTCATGCCGCCAAGCAGCACGATCTTGCCCTCGTGGTCCTCCACGGTCTGCGCGCGCACCTTGCCCGAGTTGTTCACAGCGCTGGCGAGGAGCGCGTCCTTCGCGCCCGCGGTCATGATCACCTGTCCGCCGTCGGCGACCAGCAGTTGCCTGTTCTCGGCCAGATTGTCGAGTGTGCTCGCATCGACCTGGATGTGGACGAGCCGGGAGCCGTCGAACGTGAGAGTCGCCGCGCTTCCTCCCGCCAGCGCGATCGTGCCGAGCCTCGCGCTGATGACTCCCTGATTGGATACGCGATTGCCAAGGAGTGCGACATATCCACCGTCGGCTGCAGTAATCGTACCCTGATTGACGATGCTACCCTGCCCGCTCCCACTGAACCGGCGGCTATTGCTGCCGAGGCTGCTCGGGTCGACGTCGAGCGTGGAGGCGACGATGCCGCCAACGTTCACTCTCGCAGACGGCCCGAACAGCACACCGTTGGGATTGATGAGCCACACCTGTCCATTAGCGTTGAGATTGCCAAGGACGGCACTCGGCGTGCTGCCGAGAATGCGGTTGACCGCGAGCGAACTGCTGCCAGGCTGAACGAAATCGACGGTCTGGCCCGCACCCACATTGAAACTGCGCCAGTTCAGTTGCAGCGTCTGGCTGCTCTGCTGGATCGTGGTCGTCGAGCCTGACTGCTGGATCGTGCCGGCGCCCGAAACGATCTGGCCACCGCTGGGTCCGCCTGCTGCGTACGCCAGGCCCATCCACAGAAACGGCGCACCGGAGAGAATGATCGCGACAAGGCGCCTGACGCCTTTGCCGCTTCGGCAAGGACCTCTGCCCGCACGCCGGCTCGCGAGTTCCGAAACGACGACCCATTGCCTGAGAGACCGATTCCAGCACAGCTGGTAGATGTGATTCATGGCATCGCCCATCCTCAGCGTGGGACCAGACCAGACAACGCAGCGGCGGCGTGCAGGCTGGACACCTGGCGACCCGCACGCCAACATGCCGCGCGATTCGCTCGTCCGGATCCGGTTGCGGGGTTCGAATCATCGATCCCAGTAGCCCGTTGTGTAAGTTTTGGTAATTCGACGCAACGCTGCCATAGGGATTAAGGGCAATTCCGTTGCCCCTTGGGGCAATCGCCGCTGACAAGGCGAGATGATGCGGCGCGGGATTGCAGGCCGATGTCGAATCAAGTCTCGGACTCCGTAATTTTTTCCTTTTTGCCACTCTGGGTGGGCCAACACCGCTCATGTGCCTTAATATCATTGCGGTCCGACCCCTGACTACACAACAACGTCCGAGGAGTTGAGATGGAACAGCTGGTACACCACCCCATCTATCTGTTTATCGTGCTGCTCGTGCTGCTTTGCGTCGCTGCCGCGCTCGGCGCGCATGTCTTGCAACGTGCCTTTCCGCTGGGGGAAGACGCACGGGACAACTTCAACGTCATACAGGGCGCCACCCTCACGCTGCTTGCGCTGTTGATTGGCTTTACGCTATCCATGGCCGTGAGCCGCTACGACCAGCGCAAAAACTACGAGGAAGAAGAAGCCAACGCGATCGGCACGCAATATCTGCGCGCGGACCTGCTTGGCGAAGTCGATGCGCCGAAGATCAAGGCCCTGCTCGCGCAGTACCTCGCGCTACGCCTTACCTACTACAAGACACGCGACGCTCACGATCTCGAGACCATCAATAGCGCAACGTCGAATCTCCAGGCGCAATTGTGGGCCAGCGTGCGCGGCCCCGCCCTGGCGCGTCCGACGCCGATCTCGGCGCTCGCGGTGTCCGGCATGAACGACGTGCTGAACACGCAGGGCTACACGCAGGCCGCGTGGCTAAACCGAATTCCGCTTTCTGCCTGGGGATTGATGATGGCGATCGCATTCTTCAGCAATCTCATGCAGGGATATGGTTCGCATGGCAGCACGGGGCGGCGTGTTCTGCTGTTCGCACTGCCTATTACCGTCGCGCTTTCGCTGTCGCTGATCGCCGATATTGATAGCCCGCGCGGTGGGCTAATTCGCGTGGTGCCCGTCAATCTGATATCCCTGCAGCAATCACTTGGCTCGATGCCCTGAGTCTTTTGCGACGTCACGAGAGACGTCACCGCACGTGAGGAGAAATCGCGCAGGCGATGCCGTTGCGGCCGCCTCGCGCGTCTGCATCAGAAGCTGTGACACAAACCCACCACGACCACAAACGGCCCGTAAATAAACTGGCGGAAGGCAGCCAGAGTCGAACTGACCCGGGAGCGGCTGACGCCCCCAACCGGGTTTGAAGCCCGGCCGTACCACCGGATACGAATGCCTTCCTTCGTCGAACTCAACTGCAACTACAACTACGCTCGCAAGCACACATCGATGTGCCTACAACCATTCTCGCATCCGGCTATCGTGCCGTAGCAGATGCGTATCGCGCTGAAAGCGAGTATATCCAACGCGATCGAAGTACTCCAGAATCTGGATCGCCCGTTTGCGGCCCAATGCCGTGGCGTCGCGAAACGCCGCGGCATTGACGGCGCCGCCCTGTTCCGCCGCAATCTGCGCAACAGCCCGAGCGAGCATCTGCACCACGTCTCGTTCGTAAAAGAGATCGCGCACGACCTGATACACCTTACCAAGGCGCGCGAGCTTGCGCAGCAACGCACGCACCCTCTCTTCCGGCTGCCCCGTCTCGCGCGCGAGATCCCGCACCCACGGCGGATCGAAACGCCCTTGCGCAAGCAGCGGCATGAGGCGCGCCGCGAGCGCTTCGTCGTCGGCGTCGAGCGTCACCGCGTGCGAAGGCAAATGCAGCCACGGGCCGCTGCGCGACACGCGTCCCTCACGGTCGAGCGCTTCAATCGCGGCGCGCCACACAGCATCGCTCACAAGCGGCGCCGCCATGCGCCGCAAACGCGCCGCGTCCGGCCCCTGCTCGTCGGGCGAGCGTGCATGAAACTCGCCGAGCGCTTCGACAATGCGCTCGGTGAGCCTCGTCCAGTGCGCATGTGCAATCACCGCGCCTTCGTCGTCGCGCCCTTGCGGTGCCATTGAAATCGCATCGGCGGGCAATGCCAGTGCGGCATCGTCGAATCCAGTCAACTGTACCAACGTCGCGCGCGCAATGCCGCGCGGCGCTTCTTCGATCAGCGGTGCGAGGTTCGCTTCGTCGAGCCACGTGCGCAACGCGTCGAGCCATGCGCGTCGTTCAGCCGTCCTGCGCCGCCGCGATGGGCCGAACGGATCGAGCACACGCCCGCCACCTACGGTGTGGTTTGCCTGCGCGTTGCGAACAATAAATCGGTCTCCCGGCAACGCGTGCAACGGCGTGTCGAAAACGAGCTGCACGCGTGCGGCCGCGCCCGGTGCGAGCGTTTCGCCTTCGAGCAAGGCGACGTTCGCAACACGATGCGCCGTGCCGAGGTGCACATGAAGCGGCGACCAGTGCTGCAAGATGATGTCGGCGTCGCCGAGCAACTGCAGTTCGACGTCGAGGCGCATGGCAGGCTCGGCCAGCCGCGCATCGACGATCCAGTCGCCGCGCGTGATCTGTTGCTTGTCGATGCCCGCGAGATTCAGCGCGCAACGCTGACCCGCGCGGCCCGCGTCGCCGGCCTGTACCGCGCGATTCTGCGCATGCAGGCCACGCACGCGCACAGGCGTGGCGGCTGGTGCGAGCACGAGCGCGTCGCCAGCTTGTACACGCCCGGCGAAGACCGTGCCCGTGACCACCGTCCCTTGACCCGTCAGCGTAAAAACGCGATCCACCGCGAGGCGAAAGAGGCCGTCGTCTCGTCGCGCCCGCCATGTACTCGCGCGCTCGCGCAACCAGGCGTCCAGGCGCACCACGCCGTCGTCACGCGGCTGCGTTGCGTTTGTCTCGAAGATCGGTGCGCCCGCAAGCATCGTGTTAGCAAGCTGTGCGGCGATTTCGGCGCGCACGGCATCGAGCCGCGCCGCATCCACGCGATCGGTCTTGGTCAGCGCAATGGCGCCTTGCTGCACGGCTAGCAGTTGCAGAATGGCGAGGTGTTCGCGCGTTTGCGGCATCACGCCGTCGTCGGCGGCAATCACGAGCAAGGCGAAGTCGATGCCGCACGCACCCGCCGCCATCGTATGCACGAGTTTTTCGTGGCCAGGCACGTCGATGAAGCCAAGCACGTCGCCGTTGGCGAGCGGCAGGTACGCGTAACCTAGTTCGATCGAAATGCCGCGCACCTTCTCTTCTTTCAGGCGGTCGGTGTCTACGCCGGTCAACGCGCGGACCAGCGTGGTTTTGCCGTGGTCGATGTGGCCCGCCGTACCGACGATCACAGGCGCAGCTCCGCGAGTTGCGCAGCGAACGCCGCTTCGGCTGCGGGCTCGAGGCAGCGCAGGTCCAGACGTAGGGCGTCGTCGGCAATGCGGCCGATCACGGGCCGCGGAAGCTCGCGAAAGGCGCGTTCGAGCTTGAGCAGCGCGCGGCCGCTGCCGCCCTTGCCCGCATGGCGCACGACGAGCCCGCTGCTCGGCAGCACATCCACAGGCAACGCGCCGCTGCCAATCTGGCTGAACATCGGCTCCACGCTCGCAGCATACGCATCGCCAACCGCACGCTGCAACGCGGGCAGCGCGCGCTGCGCGGCCTCCTGCATTTGCATGGCAGGGCGGGTGAGAAGGCGCAGCGTAGTCAGCCGCTCCTGCAAGAATTCAGGCGCCTGATAGAGCCTCAAAACCGGTTCGAGCGCTGCGAGCGTGAGTTTTCCCACCCGCAACGCGCGCTTGAGCGGGTGTTTCTTGATCTTCGCAATGAGCTCCTTGCGTCCGACGATCAGCCCCGCCTGCGGGCCGCCCAGCAGTTTGTCGCCGCTGAAGGTCACGAGGTCCGCGCCCGCTTCAACAGTCGCGCGCACTGTGGGCTCGGCGGGCAAGCCCCATTGCGCGAGATCGACGAGCGTCCCGCTGCCCAGATCGACCGCAACCGGCAGGCCGTGTTGACGCGCCAACGGCGTGAGCTCATCGAGTTCGACGGTCTTCGTAAACCCGCTGATCGCGTAGTTGCTGCAATGCACCTTCATCAGCAGCGCCGTGCGCGCAGTGATCGCCGCTTCGTAGTCCTTGAGATGCGTTCGATTCGTCGTGCCGATCTCGCGCAAGCGTGCGCCCGCCCGGCTCATGATGTCGGGAATGCGAAACGCCCCGCCAATCTCGACCAGTTCGCCGCGCGAAACGACGACCTCCTTGCGATTGGCGAGTGCGCTCAACAGCAACAGCACCGCCGCCGCGTTGTTGTTGACGACGGTCGCGGCTTCCGCACCCGTCAGTTCACAGATCAGCGAGTCGATCAGATCGTCGCGGTCGCCGCGCTTGCCGCTCGCGAGATCGAATTCGAGGTTCGCGGGTTGCGTGAGCGCCTGCACGACGGCTTCTACGGCCTGGTCCGGGAGCAGCGCGCGGCCGAGATTCGTGTGGAGCACCGTGCCCGTGAGATTGAAGACCGGACGCAGACGGCTTTGCGTGCGTTCGGCCAACCGTCGCGCGGTGGCCGCAATCACGCGCGCCTGCGAAAATGGTTCGGCGTCCTTGTGTTCGTGCGCCAATATGCCGGCTCGCGCATCATGACGCCAGGCATCCTGCGTGGCGCGTATCGCGTCCAGCACCTGAGTGCGGCCGTATTGCGCGATCAGCGGCCGCGCTTCCTCCGAGGCAATCACCCGTTCGACCGCCGGCATGGTTGCGAGCAGCGCGTTGAGGCTGCGCGCATCGTGCTCCGCTGTTTGTCCCACGGTTTCGCTCATGGTGTGCTCGACTCCTTACTGGTCGCCAGGCACTTCGGGCCATAGCAGCGGGTTCGGGCTCGCGCGACGGTAGCCCGCGTCGCTCATCAGCAGATCGAGCGTGATGCTCGCGAGGTCGTCGGCAAGCGGCTCGAAGTCGAGATCCTTTTCCTGATAGCCGATCTTGCGATACGTCTGGCACTCGTCGCACGATTCGGCCTTGAGTGCAGCATTGCCGCCTTCGATGCCGTGATACGCAATGCCCTTGGTCGAATCGCAGTTCGTGCACTTCACCCGCACCACGTGTGCCTCGGTCCCGCACAGGCCGCATTGCACATACCGATAGCCCTGATACGCGCCGCCAATGCGCACGATGCTGGCAACGGGCGGCGACCCGCACACGGGGCATACGCCCGGTGCGTCGACATAGGGAATGTCCCGCACGTCGATGCGGCTCGCGAGGTCGGTCCACACCACCTGCAGCGCGGCCATGATGAACGGCGCGGTGGCGGGTGCGATTTCGGTGTAGCGCTGCGCGAGGATCGCGTCGGCCTGGGCGTCGAGCTGCGTATCATTCATGGCGCGCAACTCACCGAGCACTTTCGCGAGCGCGGGCGCAACGATGCCCGCGGCTTCAACTCGCTCGGCGAGACGGTATAGCACCGCGCGCCATTGCGGATCACGCTCGCCCGAAAGCGCCGGCAGTATCGGCATGCAATGATGCTGCGCGTTCGCAACGGCTTCGCGCGAAGGCATGGTCGCGCTGCAATGTTCGAGCGCTTCCTGCTGCGCATCGACGAGCGCCGCCATCAACCGCACGTAGCCGCCAATAGGATTGTGGTCCGCGAGATGCCGCAGGCGCACGGCGCGCGTGCTGAAAAAGGCAAAGCGCTCGGGCAGACGGATGCGCGGAATGGCCGAAGGATCGAGCGACTCAATTTGCTGCGGGTCGAGAATGCGTTGCGTCACGAAGGGTCTGCTCCAGAACGGCTTCACGAAGAAAAAACCGCCGTGCCCTTGCGGGCGCCGGCGGTTTGCCGCTCGCGCCGCCACGGCCTTTACGGCCGGGCGGCGCGCAGCCTGTGCGTTACTTGATGCTCTCGCGGAACCAGCGCGGATGATGCTTTCTCGCCCAGCCCCAGGTGACGTAACCGCGCGTCATGGCGCCGATCGACCCCTTCACCCACAGCGCTGCATAAATATGGATGATGATGCCGCATATCAGCACGAACGCCGCGATCGCATGCACCACCGAAGAGAGCCGGATAATCTCGATCGGGAAATAGAACGAGAAATATCGCCGCCAGATCACGATGCCGCTCAAGAGCAACAGCACGAGGCAAACCACCATCGTAAAGAATAACAGCTTCTGTCCCGCATTGTATCGGCCGATCTCGGGCAGCCTGTCTTCGCGGTTGGTCAGCACGTCGCCCATCTGCTTCATCCACTGGATGTCGTCTTTGTCCAGATAATTGTGGTGCCAGAAACGCAGCGCAAGGATCAGGAACGAGACGAACATCACGACGCCGATGAACGGATGCAAAATGCGCGTCCACTGACCGCCGCCGAGCACTGCATAAAGCCACGACATGGCCGGATGAAACATCGCGAGTCCCGAGAGCGCGAGCAGGATGAAGCAGATCGCGGTGATCCAGTGGTTGCTGCGCTCGTTGGGCGTGTAGCGCTCGATCAGTTGCGGTTCATCGTCTTTCATCGTTGCGCTCCTCGGGTGGTTCGCCACGCATGCGCCGCGCCTCGTCGCGCGCGGCAATTTCATCTTCTTCCGTGACTTCGTTCGGGCCGATGCGCGTGTAATGGAAGAAGCCGGCCAGCGCCGTGAGCGCCATCACGGCGAGCGCGACGGGCTTGGCCACGCCCTTCCAGAGCCGCACCATCGGGCTGATGCGCGGGTTGTCGGGCAGGCCGTGATAGAGCGAGGGCTGGTCCGCGTGATGCAGCACGTACATGACGTGCGTGCCACCCACGCCTTGCGGATCGTAGAGCCCCGCGTTTTCGAAGCCGCGCTCCTTGAGGTCGACGATGCGCTCGGCCGCGTGCTGCTTCATGTCTTCCTTGGTGCCGAACACGATTGCGCCGGTCGGGCAGGTCTTCACGCAGGCGGGCTCCTGCCCCACGGCCACGCGATCCGAGCAGAGCGTGCATTTATACACGCGGTGCTCGGTCTTCGAGAGGCGCGGAATATTGAAGGGACAGCCCGTTATGCAATAGCCGCAGCCGATGCAGTTTTCCTCGTGGAAATCGACGATGCCGTTCGTGTACTGCACGATCGCTCCCGGCGACGGACACGCCTTCAAACAACCTGGATCCTCGCAATGCATGCAGCCGTCCTTGCGGATCAGCCATTCGAGGTTGCCGTCCGGGTTCTCCCATTCCGCGAAGCGCATCACGGTCCACGAGTGCTCGGTGAGATCGTGCGGATTGTCATAGACGCCCGTATTGACGCCGATTTCGTCGCGCAGATCGTTCCACTCCATGCACGCCGTTTGACAAGCCTTGCAGCCAATGCACTTGGTCACGTCGATGAGCTTCGCGACCGTGCCCGTGACCGGCTCGCGCACTCCGGGCGGTGGCGTGGTGGTCGCCGAAAGGCGTCTGACGTCGAGAGATTGAAATGCCATGGTTCGCGTCCCCCTATGCCTTTTCGACCTTCACGAGGAACGACTTGAACTCGGGCGTCTGCGAATTGCCGTCGCCCACGGGTGGCGTAAGCGTATTCGTCAGATAACCCGGTTTCGTGAGCCCCTTGAAACCCCAGTGCAGCGGCACGCCAACGGTATGCACGGTCTTGCCTTCGATGGTGAGCGGCTTGATGCGCTTGGTCACCACTGCCACGGCGATCAGATAGCCGCGATTGCTCGACACCTTCACACGGTCGCCCGCCACCACGCCCACCTCCTTCGCCAGCGCCTCGCCGATTTCGACGAACTGCTGCGGCTGGATGATCGCGTTCAATCGCGCATGCTTGGTCCAGAAGTGGAAATGCTCGGTCAGGCGATACGTGGTCGCGACATGGGGAAACTGCTGGGCGGTGCCGAAAGTCTTGCGGTCGTCCGGAAACACACGCGCCGCTGGATTGTTCGTGGCGAGCGGATTGTTCGGATGGAACGGGTTATATCCGAGCGGGTTCTCGAACGGTTCGTAGTGCTCAGGGAACGGACCTTCGTTCATGCCGTCGCGTGCAAAGAAACGCGCCACGCCCTCGGGGTTCATGATGAACGGCCCCATGCCCTGATCGGGCGCTTCGTCCACCTTGTAGTCGGGTATGTCCGGACCCGTCCACGCGCTGCCGTTCCAGCCGATCAGCTTGCGAGTGGGATCGAAGGGCTTGCCCGCCGTATCGCACGAGGCGCGGTTGTAGAGCACGCGCCGGTTCACGGGCCAGGCCCAGGCCCAGTTCAGCGTCTGGCCGATGCCTGTCGGGTCCGAGTTGTCGCGCCGGCCCATCTGGTTGCCCGCCTGGGTCCATGCGCCGCAGAAGATCCAGCAGCCGCTCGACGTCGTGCCATCGTCCTTCAGTTGTGCAAAGCCCGCAAGCTGCTCGCCCTTCTTCACGAGCACCTTGGTGGTGTCCTTCGCATCGGTCTGGTCGGCGAGCGCACGGCCGTTGTATTCCTTCGCGAGTTCTTCCGGCGTGGGGCTCGCAGGATTCGAATACGGCCAGTCGAGCTTGACGATCGGATCGGGCAGCTTGCCGCCGTCCTTCTGATACGCCGCGCGAATGCGCAGGAACAGGCCCGACATGATTTCGAGATCGCTCCTCGCCTCGCCCGGCGGCTCCGCGCCCTGCCAATGCCACTGCAGCACGCGGCTCGAACTCACGAGCGAGCCGTTCTCTTCCGCAAAGCACGTGGTCGGCAGGCGGAACACCTCGGTCTGGATCGAAGCGGAATCGACATCGTTGAAGTCGCCGTACTTCTTCCAGAACTCGGAAGTCTCGATGGCGAGCGGGTCCATGATCACGAGCCACTTGAGCTTGCTGAGCGCCGAGAGCGTCTTGGCCTTGTCAGGCGCGGACGCGATAACGTTGAACCCCTGGCAGATGTACCCGTTGACCTTGCCCTGATTCATCAACTCAATGGTCTGCAGCAGGTCATACGGCTTGTCGAGCTTCGGCAACCAGTCGTAACCCCAGTTGTTGTCCTTCGTGGCCGCGTCGCCCCACCACGACTTCATGAAGCTCACGAAAAACGCGCCGTAGTGCTGCCAGTAACTGAGCTGATTGGGTCGCATCGGCTGCGATGCGCGCTTCTTGATGTAGTCGTCGTAGTCCTGCTCCGCTTCGAACGGCAGCGTCATGTAGCCCGGCAGCAGGTTCGACATCAGCCCGAGGTCTGTGAGCCCCTGGATGTTCGAGTGGCCGCGCAGCGCGTTCATGCCGCCACCCGCAATGCCGATGTTGCCGAGCAGCAGCTGGACCATCGCGCCGGTGCGGATCATCTGCGAGCCGATCGAGTGATGGGTCCAGCCGAGCGCGTACAGGATCGTGCCTGCCCGGCCCGGCTCGGCCGTGCTCGCGAGCATTTCGCACACCTTGAGGAATTTGTCCTTCGGCGTGCCGCACACCCTCTCGACCATATCGGCCGTATAGCGCGAATAATGTTGCTTGAGCAACTGGTACACGCAGCGCGGGTTCTGCAGCGTGTCGTCCGTTTTCACGAAGCCGTCGTCGCCGATCTCGTAGTTCCACGACGATTTGTCCGCATACGAATGCTTCTGCGGATCGTAGCCCGAGAAGATACCGTCGTTGAACGCGTAATCTTCGCGCACGATGAACGAGAAGTCGGTGTAGTTCTTGACGTACTCGTGCTGGATCTTGTCGTTCGTGAGCAAATAGTTGATCACAGCACCAAGGAACGCGATGTCCGTGCCGGTGCGGATCGGCGCGTAGAAGTCCGCGACCGATGCCGTGCGCGTGAAGCGCGGGTCCACGACGATAAGCCGCGCCTTGCGGTGCGCCTTCGCCTCCGTGACCCACTTGAAGCCGCACGGGTGCGCCTCGGCCGCATTGCCGCCCATCACCAGAATCACGTCCGCATTGCGTATGTCGACCCAATGGTTCGTCATCGCTCCACGGCCAAACGTCGGGGCAAGACCTGCCACCGTCGGGCCGTGTCAGACACGCGCCTGGTTGTCGAATGCGAGCAGGCCCATGCTGCGGGCCACTTTGTGGGTGAGATAGCCGACTTCGTTGCTGCCCGCCGAGGCGGCCAGCATGCCGGTTGTCAACCAGCGGTTCACGGTCTTGCCGTCGGCGGTTTTCTCGACGAAGTTTGCGTCGCGGTCTTCCTTTAGCAGCTTCGCAATGCGGTCGAGCGCGTCGTCCCACGAAATGCGTTTCCACTCATTCGTTCCGGCCGCGCGGTACTCGGGGTACTTGAGGCGGCTCTCGCTATGAATGAAATCGATCAGGCTCGCGCCCTTCGGGCACAGCGTGCCGCGATTGACGGGGTGATCGGGATCGCCCTCGATATGGATGATGCTCGTGGTCGCGTTCTTCGCGCCATCGCCGAGACCGTACATGAGGATCCCGCAACCGACCGAACAGTACGGGCAGGTATTGCGGGTTTCAGTGGTGCGCGCCAGTTTGTATTGTCGGACCTCGGCAAGCGCGTTGTCGGGTGCGAAACCCATCAACGCGAGGCTGGAACCCGCCAGCGACGTTGCCGTGACCTTGAGGAACTGACGCCGGGACATCTGCAGCATGATTCGTCCTCGGCTTGGTTGTGGGTTTTTTCAGTATAAGACGTTTTGGGAGACGGATCGCGCTGGATGTTCGCGAGCCTTGCACGCGTACAGCGCGAGGTCGCCCGGGAATTACGCTTGCTAATATTGGATGGCGAACGAGCCAGGTTTGTGACGAAAACGAACCACTAAAGAACCACTGCGGGGCGCTCCATCATGTCAACGCTTTCCACCGAACGACTGCAGTCCGCCGCACGCAAGGAAGCGTCGTGGGTGGTGGGCGCGCTGCGCCAGTTCATCGCCAACCGCTGCCCGTCGCTCGCGGCGAGCATCGCGTTCTACTCGGCGTTTTCGCTCGCGCCCACGCTCGTGATGGTGATTGCCGTGGCCGGCTGGTTCTTCGGCGACGATGCCGCGCGCGGCGAGCTCTTCCGCCAGGTCCACAACGTGCTCGGCAACGACGCGGCCGCGGGCATCACCACCATCGTGCAGAACGCGCACCGCGCGGGCGGCAAGGGCGGTGTCGCGGCGATCATCTCGCTCACCTTGCTCGTGATCGGCGCGTCCGCAACCTTCTCCTCGCTCAATTCCGCACTGAACATCGTCTGGCCGCCGGACGGGCAGCATCCCTCCAGCGTGATGGCGCTCGTGCGCGTGCGCCTCATTTCATTCAGTCTCGTGCTGGGCGTCGCGTTCCTGCTGATCGTCTCGCTCGTGCTCGACACGGCCATCACCTTCGTCGGCCAGTGGCTCTGGGGCAATTCCCCTTATGTGATCATCGGAAACCTGATGCAGTTGGCCGTGGGCCTCGTGGTGCTAGCCGTCGCATTCGGCGCCCTGCTGCGCTTCCTGCCCGACGCCGACGTGCGCTGGCGCGACGCGATGGTGGGCGGCATCGTCGCGGCAGTGCTGTTCTCGGCGGGCAAGAAGCTGTTCGCGCTCTATCTCGCGCACGCGGGCATGGCAACGGCCTTCGGCGCCGCCGGCTCGCTCGCGGTGCTACTCATGTGGCTCTATTTTTCGGCGGCGGTGCTCCTGCTCGGCGCGGAATTCTCGGCGGCGCGCGGACGCATGCACGACCCGCGCGGCGCTTGGGGTTTCCTTGAGGAAACACCGCCCGGCAGCCGCGCCAAGCTGGCCTCGGTGCTCGCCGCTTCCACCATTGTCGCGCGGCACGATACGAAGCATGCGGACCGTCCTGCCGCTGCCCCGGCACCGTCTGCCGTGCCGATCGGAAACGGCAGTGCAGCGGCCACAACAATGCCGGCGGCTCTGGCGGCGGCCGTTGCGGCAGACAAATCGACACTATCGGAAACTCCGCTCGGCGCGGTCGGGCAAGCGAGTGCGCACGGTGGAGCGTTCGGGAGGCTGAAATCGGGACTGCAGATTCGCCGTTCAGTCGTGCGCATGGAGGACAGCGCCACCTACGCGGCTGCGCTCACGCTGGTCCAGGCGGGCCGCACAGTGGCCGCCGCCGACCGCTATGTGAAGCGCCATCCGTGGGGTTCGGTGCTGTTCGTCGCGAGCGCCGCGCTCGCCATGACGGCCGCCGGCAGGCGCCGTGCCCCCCAGGAAGCAGCGCCGATCGAGACTGCTACCAAAGGTCGCAGCAATCCCAAAAAATAACGGTCGTTTACGGAACTTTTATCAAAAACAACAATAATGCTCGGTCAACAATCCAATATTTCTAAAATCGGCATAATCGACGGAGGCCCCGTCTGACAAGGGATTCTGGCCGGTGTCAGGTTTTCGCGACAAACTTTATTTTTTCAGTTCAGGTCGCTTGGCCTGCTGCGTTATTCTCCATCGCGCAACAACTACACAATTTCTGCGTGGAGAAAACAGAATGAAACGAGTCGCTCTCTCGACCCTCTCGCTGGCCCTCTTGGCCGCAGCTGGCACCGCGCACGCTCAAAGCAGCGTGACCCTTTATGGTGTGATCGACGAATCGATCCAGTGGGCCCACAACACGCAAGACGCCAACGGCGCTAACAAGAACCTGGTCGCCCTCTTCGGCGGCAACATTTCGGGTAACCGCTTCGGCCTGAAGGGTACGGAAGATCTGGGCGGCGGCCTGAAGGCAATTTTCCAATTGGAAAACGGCTTTGACATCAACTCCGGCAAGCTCGGTCAGGGTGGCCTGATGTTCGGCCGTCAGGCATTCGTCGGTCTGACGCACGAGCAGTACGGTACGGTCACGCTCGGCCGCCAGTACGACCCGCTGGTCGACATGGTTCAGCCGCTGACGGGCGATAACTACTTCGGCAGCACGTTCGCAACGCCGGGCGACGTCGACAACAACGACAACAGCTCGCGTACGAACAGCGGCATCAAGTACGTTTCGCCGGTTCTGCAAGGCTTCCAGTTCGAAGGCATGTATGCTCTGGGCGGCGTGGCTGGTTCGACCGGTTCGGGTCAGAGCTGGGGCGCAGCTGCTACGTACGGCATCGGTTCGTTCAACGTCGCCGCTGGCTACTTCCGCATGGACAACGCCTCGTCGCTCGCTTCGCGTACGACGACGACCGACGGCGTGACCTCGGTGGGCTGGGCGGGCAGCGCAACCTCGGGCGCTATGTTCGACAGCCAGATCAACTCGGCCTACGCTTCGGCCAAGTCGGTTGGCACCGCTGCAATCGCTGCGCAATACGTCGCAGGCCCGTTCACGTTCGGCGCACGTTACAGCAACGTTCAAGTCCGTCCTGACGGCTTCTCGACGTTCGATTCGACCCAGCGTTACAACGTCGCTGCTGGCTTCTTCGGCTACCAGCTGAACCCGGCCCTGCTGCTCGGCCTCGGCTACACCTGGACGCACGGCGCTGGCGATTCGTCGAATACGTACAACCAGGTTTCGATCGGCGCGGACTACAACCTGTCGAAGCGCACCGACCTGTACGGCGTCGCCGCATGGCAGCACGCCAACGGCCAGCAACCGGGCGAGCCGGCAGGCACGGCAGCCGGCGCATCGATCGGCTCGTACGGCTACAACTCGGCTTCGAGCTCGCAGACCCTGGTCAGCCTGGGCATCCGCCACAAGTTCTAAGCAACGCTTTACTCCGGGCTTCGGCCCGGCGCCGGAACTGGCTGACGAGCCATTCCGGCGAAGCGAGCGAGACCACGCAGCTAAAAACTACACGCTGCACAAACCAGCCTCGGGCGCAAGCCCTGGCTGGTTTTTTTATGCCCGCGGGGTTTTGGAAGCAATCCTCCAGGGCGGTTCGCGCAAGGCCGCGTGTGTGCACGGCCTTGCGCCGTTTACAGGCCTTTTACTGCGGCCTTTTACGGCGGCCTTTTACTCGAGTGAAAGGCTCAGCGTAGCCGCGCCAGCGCGGCGGCGGCATGCCACACGAACGCGTCGCTCAACGCCGTTGCTGCGCGATGCGTGCCGCGCACGACATGGAGCGCGCTCGACAGCGCGGGCGTGAAGCGCTTCACGCTCACCCGCGCGCTCGCGTGCTGGGCCGTCAGCGCATCGACGAGCGCGATGCCCATTCCCGCCTCCACCATCGCCACGACGGATTGCGCGAGCGCCGCTTCGATGCCTGGCTCGCGCACGACCCCGCATTCGGCAAAGAGCCGGTCGATGGAGAGGCGCGCCTCGCTCGCCGCAGCAAACGAAATGAAGCGTTCGCCCGCGCAGTCTTGCGCATGAATCACGCGCTTGCGCGCGAGCCGGTGTCCGCGCGGCACGATGCAGCGCAGCGGCCATTCACCCAGATACTCCAGACGCGCGCCAGGATGCACGACAGCCTGCGCCACGAAACCGAGATCGCAGCGTTGCGCCGCCACGCGTTCGGCAACCTCGGCGGCTTCGCCAGTCATCAGTTCGAGATCGACGCCCTCGTGCTCGCTCGCGAACGCAGCGGCCACGCGCGGCAGAAAGTCGGCGCAAAGATCCGCTGAAGCGGCGATACGCACGACGCCGCGCCGCTGCGCGCGAATCTGCGCGGCCGCCTGGGCCACGCGCTCGAAGCCGAAGAACGCGCGCTCGACTTCGTCTTGCAGCGTATGCGCCTCGACGGTCGGCAGCAAACGCCCCTGGCGTCGCTCGAAAAGCGCGAACCCCATCTTCGCTTCGAAGTCGGCAAGCAGACGGCTCACGGCGGGCTGCGAAATGCCGAGCGCCTGCGCCGCGCGAGTGACGGTGCGCCACTGCATCAATGCGCGAAACGCTTCCACCTGGCGCAAACTGAGGTCCGCTGTCGGCATAACACTCTATTATGGATTCACGAATATTCAGATGATCAGCATCGTTCTTATACGATACCGACAAGAATTATTGCCTGCTTTATGGCACATTGCACCGAATACGTGACCATAACATCAGAACATAGTGTAAGGCGTCTGTGCGCGTGGCACGCACCAAATGAAAATCCCCGTGGGCTCGACGCCAACGGGGATTTTTTGGTACTGACGGTAGCCGCTACCCGAAGGCCGCGGCTTGAAGCGCAATCAGCGCAATCAGGCTGCTGCTGCGTCCTTCAGCTTCTTCAGGGCGCGCGCCTTGATGCGAACCGATGCGGGCTTGGCCGGGAACCAGCGCTCTTCGCCCGTGAACGGATCCTTGCCGAAGCGCTTCTTCTTCGCCGGCACTGCCTGCACGACGATCTTCAGAAGACCCGACAGCGTGAATTCGCCAGCGCCCTTCTTGTGGACCGAACCGAGGATCGTGTCTTCCAGCGCGGCGAGCACGGCCTTGGCAGCCTTCGGCTCGACGCCTGCACGCTCAGCGACGTGGGTAGCCAGCGAGGCCTTCGTGAAGGTGTCCTTGATCGGCGACGGTGCGCCGGACGCCTTCACGGCGACCTTCTTAGCTGCGGCCGTCTTGGTGGCGGGCGCTTTCTTTGCGGCAACCTTCTTGGCCGGGGCAGCTGCCTTTTTGGCCACTTTCTTTGCGGAAGTCGGCATGTTTCTCCTACCAGTGTTGGTCAGTGAATCGAAGAAGCACTGCGGAATGCACGTGCTTCAACGGCGGATTCTACATACGCGCAAGCGTTTTGCGTGAAGCTTTTGCATTGTCGTTACGATTTTGTTGCGTGGCGCAGACTCTCGAACACATTTTGACGCCTGTTTACAGGGGTAAACGTGCACCGCGCGTACCCGAAGCACTGTCGGACGACATGCTTCGCTCGGCGCGGCGCATGGCGCGTTCGTCAGGAAAGCGCCATACGTATGGCGTTTTTGCACGATTTCGGCTGCCATGCCGGTGTCGGCGCGACGGCAAGATGCAGTCAAAGCGTGCGCAGCAGCGTGGCGAGCGACGTCAGCGCGGCATCGATACGCTCGGCGTCGACCCCACCGTAACCGAAGAGAAAACCGCTCTGCACAGGCGCTCCGAGATAAAACGGCGCGAGCGGATGCAGGCCGATCGACGCACGGCGCGCCGCCTGCGCCACCGCAGTGGCGTCGAGCGGCGCGACGAGCCGCGCCGCCAGGTGCAGCCCCGCCGTGTTCGGCGTGACGGGTTCGAGCCACGGCGCGAGCGGTCCGCGCAGATGCGCGAGCAGCACGTCGCGGCGCTGCGAATACGTCTGATGCATGCGCCGCAAATGGCGCGCGAAATGGCCGTTGAGCATGAAGTCGGCGAGCGCCGTCTGCGTGAGCACGCAGCCGTGGGCGTCGCCAATCTGCCGCGCGCGGGCGAGCGGCGCGGCCAACGCGGCGGGCGGCACCGTGTAGCCCACGCGCAGCTCTGGAAAGATCGTCTTCGAAAACGTGCCGACGTAGGCGACGAGCCCGGCGTTGTCGAGGCTCTTGAGCGGCTCCATCGAGCGGCCCTCGAAGCGGTATTCGCAGTCGTAGTCGTCTTCGATCACGAGCGCGCCGCGCGCCTGCGCCCATTCGAGCAGCGCGACGCGCCGCGCGAGACTCATCGGCATGCCGAGCGGGAACTGATGCGAGGGTGTCACGTATACGAGCCGCGCCGCTTTCGGCAGACGCGCGACCACGAGCCCCTCGCGATCCACGGGCACCGGCACGACCTTCGCGCCCAGTGCGGCGAAGATATCGCGCGCGGGCGGATAGCCCGGGTCTTCCACGGCGACCACGTCGCCCGGGGCGAGCGTCACGCGCGCGAGCAGATCGAGTGCCTGCTGCGCGCCCTGCGTGACGATCACGTCCTGCCAGTTGCCCTGCACCGCGCGATTGAAGGCGAGATAGCGCGACACCGCGAGGCGCAGCTTCTCCTCGCCAGCCGGTTCGCGATACATGCCGTGGCCGCGCGCCTGCACGCGCAGCGCGTCGTTGATGCAGCGCCGCCAGATGTCGAACGGAAAGCGCGACTTGTCGGTGATGCCGCCCGCGAAGTCGCAGGCGAGTCGCGCGTCCAGACGCGGCAACGAGGCGTACAGCGCCTCGGCTTGCGCCTGCCACCACGGCGTGGCCTGCGCCTTGTGCGCCGGCGTGGCAACGATGCTGGAAGCCGCGGTGGCCGCGCGAATCTGCGGATTCGGGTGACCGCGCTCACGCGCGGGCAGGCGTTCGAGCGTTTCCGCGACGAATGTGCCCGAGCCGCGCCGCGAGTTCAGATAGCCCTCGGCGAGCAGCCTCTCGAATACGTCGAGCGTGGTCTTGCGCGAAACGCCGAGCTGCAATGCGAGATCGCGGGTGGACGGCAGGCGCGTACCGCCTGCAAGACGGCCGTCGACAATGCTGTCGCGCAGTTGGCGATAGATCTGGCCCGCGAGGTCGCGACGGCCCGACACGGTGACGTGGAGTTCCATGATGACGCTTCTGATAGCCTTCGACGGGAGCGAAAGTGGTCACCCGAAATATTGCCAGAATGGCTATGTGAACGTGCCAGGGCAGCGCCTAAAGTGCATCTGTGGTTACGCAATTCGCAAGTCCAACCCATCAACCAGGCAATTCAACTCGAAAGGTGAACGCTCATGCAGGCACGTCTGGATTTCTACAAGGCCAGCCCGGAAGGCACGAAGGCCATGATTGCGCTCGAAGAGCGCGCGAGCAAAAGCTCGATCGAAAAACCGCTCGCGGAACTGGTGCGCCTGCGTGCTTCGCAGATCAACGGCTGCGCGTACTGCGTGGACATGCACACCACGGACGCGCGCAAGGGCGGCGAAACCGATCGCCGGCTCGCCACGGTATCGGTGTGGCGTGAAACGCCGTTCTTCACCGAGCGCGAGCGCGCGGCGCTCGAATGGACCGAGTCGGTCACGCTGCTCGCGCAAACGCATGTGCCCGACGACGTTTGGGAACGCGTGAAGCCGCATTTCAGCGATCAGGAGATCGCCGACCTCACGCTGCTGATCATCGCGATCAACGGCTGGAACCGCATTGCGGTGACGTTCCGCAAGACGCCGGCGTGAGCATGGAGTAAAACGCGCCGCGAGCGCTGCTACCAATTAAGCAGCGGCTGAACGCGGCGCGTGAATCGATCACTGGATGTTTGCCGATTGCGGCTCGCGCGAGGCTTGCGCGCCGCCTTGTGCGTGATGCTCGCGCGAGAGGCGGTTCATGATCGGCAACAGCAGTACGGCCACGAGCACGCCCAGCGATGCGAGCCAGCCAAGGCCGGAGAAGAGCCGCGTATAAAGCGGCAACGAGGCAAGCGGGTCGAGCGTGCCCGAGGGCATCTGCGCGAAATTGGCCACCACGCTGCCCAGATATTGCGAAACGCCGGTCGCGACGAAGTACGCGCCCATCATGAAGCCGCTCATGCGCGCGGGCACGTAGCGCGCGATCATCGCGAGTCCCAGGCCGCTCACAAGCAGTTCGCCGAGCGAATAAAGCCCGTAGCCGGCCACCATGAACCACGACGACACGCGCCCTTCCACCGCATAGCGCCCGCTCGCCGCGAACACGAAAAAGCCGGCGGCGACCACGGCGAAGCCGAGTGCGTACTTCACCGCCACCGGCACGTCGCGGCCGCTGCGCGCAAGCGACGTGTAAAGCACGGCGAGCAGCGGCGAGAGCACCATGATCCAGATGGGATTGAGCGCCTGGAATTGCGCCGGACTCCATCGGAACAGCGCAATACCGAACAGCGAGAACTGCGGATCGACGTTGCGCAGTGCGAACAGCGTGAGCGAAGTCGACATCTGCTGATAGAACACGAAAAACAGGATCACCTGGCACGTGAGGATGAGCGCAGCGATCAGGCCGGCGCGCTCGGCACGCTCGCAGCGCACGAGCATCCACCCGAATATCGCGAGAATGGCGGCCGCCGCGGCATACACGCAGCCGCGCGCGATCGCTTCGTGCTGGAGCACGAACATCGTCGCCGCGCCGAGCGCCACGGCGCCCACTGCCACGAGCGCGGCGCGGCCCACGTGCAGCGGCTGGTCGTCGGGGGCCGAGCCGATCCGCGCGAGCGTGCGGCGCATCAGAAGGAAGTTGAGGATGCCGAGCGCCATGCCCGCGCAACACACGCCGAACGCGGCGTGCCAACCCCAATGCTCCTTGATCCAGGGTGTGGCGAGCATCGACACGGTCGAGCCGATGTTCACCGCCATGTAGTAGATGGTGAACGCGCTGTCGAGCTGCGCGTCGTCGCCCTCGTAGATGCGCCTCACGAGGTTCGCCGCGTTCGACTTGAAGAGACCGTTGCCGACTACGATCACGCCTAGCGAAGCGTACATATGGCTCAGGCTGTCGTTGGGCAGCGCGAGCATGAAGTAGCCTGCCGCGAGGATCGCGGCACCCGCCACCATCGAGCGCCGTGCGCCGAGAATCTGGTCGCCGATCCATCCGCCAATGGCCGGCGCCGCGAAGACGAGCGCAACGAAAGCGCCCCACGTGAGGTTCGCCTCGCGGTCGCTGAAGCCGACCTGCTCCACCATGAACAGCACCAGAAGCGCCGCCATGCCGTAGTAGCCGAAGCGCTCCCACATCTCTATCAGGAAGACCGTCGTGAACGAACGGGTCCGGCTCGGGGTGGTCGTGGCGGAGGCTGGCGTATTCATGTTGCGTATTTCCTGTTGCGGTAGTGCACGGCGCGCGATTGTACTCGCGCGTGCGCCGCTGGCAGTTTTTGCGCGGTTTTTGGCATGGGTGCGCACCGTGGCGAGATTACAGTGATTTCCGATTCGTCGGCACACCGCCGGCCTTTTTCGACAGTCCAACCTTGAACGGAAACGCACCATGGCACTGCAAATCGGCTTTCTCCTGTTTCCTCGCGTTCAACAGCTCGACCTGACCGGCCCATACGACGTGCTCGCCTCGATGCCGGACACCCAGGCGCGGCTCATCTGGAAGACGCTCGATCCGGTCCGCTCGAGCACCGGCCTCATGCTCACGCCCGACACGACCTTCGAGGACTGCCCCCCGCTCGACGTGATCTGCGTGCCCGGCGGCAGCGGCGTCTCGCAGCTGATTCCCGACGACGAAACACTCGCGTTCCTGCGCCACCAGGCGGCCACGGCGCGCTACGTCACCTCGGTTTGCACGGGCGCGCTCGTGCTCGGCTCCGCCGGGCTGTTGCGCGGACGCCGCGCGACCACGCACTGGGCCTTCCACGAACTGCTGGAGCCGCTCGGCGCGCTGCCCGTGAAAGCGCGCGTGGTGCGCGACGGCAACGTGCTGACCGGCGGCGGCATCACCGCGGGTATCGATTTCGCATTGACGCTCGCCGCCGAGCTGATCGGCGACGAGGCCGCCCAGGCGCTCCAGCTCGAGCTCGAGTACGCGCCCGCGCCGCCGTTCGATGCCGGCGACCCCGCCAGCGCGCCGCGTGCGATCGTGGAAAGGTTGCGCGCGCAGACAGCGGCGTCGCTCGCCGAACGCGCGCGCGTAGTCGCGGCGGCGGCCGCGAAACTCGCCGCTTGAGCGCCCGGTGAGGCCGGCGCGGTTGCCTCGCAGTTGCCTCTCAGTCGGCTGCCAGCCAGGGTCAGCGCCTGCTACCGTCTTTGTTGTGGATCGATTACATTGAGTGCCGGGCGCGCCGCTGCTTCCTGCGCAGCGGCCAGCACCCGTTCTCCCAGCCCTGGGTAAGTCGTTCAAACCAATCATTAGGGGAATCAATGCGCTCCACCACCAGCAAGCTGACTCTCGCCGCGACTACCGCTGCATTCCTGATTGGCGTCGCCGCACCGGCGTTCGCGCAAACGGAAGCCAGCGCTCCCGCAGCCGACCAGGCCACGGCCTCGCAACCGCTCACGAAGGAACAGAAAGCACAGGCCAAGGCTCAGGCCAAAGCGGAGCGCAAGGCCGAGCGCAAGCAAGCCCGCGCGAAGAACACCGCCGAGCTGAAGAAGCTGGAAGACGCGGGCTACAAGCCAGCGCTGAACGACCCGAACTATCCGCAGAACCTGCAGGACGCACAGAAGAAAGCTAACGCTGCTGCTGGCGCCAACTAGTAATACTGAATACCCGAATTCGTCATCCCCCCGTTTTAACCGGCTGCGTTGCCGGTTAAAACGCTTGCACCGTCCAGTTGCCCGCATCACCCGCAGCAGGGTTAAACGCTGCACGTCCCCCGCCTTCGCGCTCGCCCGCTCCCGCCGTACACACTAAACGCTTCATCAGTGGAATGGCAGTACCATCCGCGAAGCGAATGCGCTGACTCGTTCGCAAGCCGCAACACCACCGTTTTTCGACGCTGCACGCGCTCGGCCAGATGCCATTGCGAGCCATGCCGCGTGCATGCCCAACGTGGAGTCACCGCCATGAACGCACCCCAGCCAGCCGCCAACGCGAGCGCTGCGCCGCAGAAAAAGGGCATACCTGTGGGCCTGATAGCAGGCGTGATCGCGCTCGTCGTCGTATTGCTTTTGCCGCTGCCCGATAGCCTCCCGCCCGCCGGCCAGCGCATGCTCGCCATCCTCGCATTCGCCGTGGTCGTGTGGCTCACCGAAGCCGTATCGTACGAAGCGAGCGCGATCATCATCACCTCGCTCATGGCGTTTCTCGTGGGCACCGCGCCCACCATCGAAAACCCCGCTGTCGACTACGGCACCAACAAAGCCATCAGCATGGCGCTCGCGGGCTTCTCCAATTCCGCGCTCGCGCTCGTGGCCGGCGCCCTCTTCATCTCCGCGGCGATGACCGTCACCGGTCTCGACCGGCGCATTGCGCTCGTCACGCTCTCGCTCATCGGCACCACCACGCGGCGCATCTTGATCGGCGCGGTCGCCGTGACCATCGTGCTCTCGCTCGTCGTGCCGAGCGCCACCGCGCGCAGCGCCTGCGTCGTGCCGATCATGGTGGGCGTGATCTCGGCGTTCGGCGTGGACAAGCGCTCGAACATCGCGGCCGGCATCATGATCGTGGTGGCGCAAGGCACGAGCATATGGAATGTTGGCATCCAGACCGCCGCCGCGCAGAATCTGCTGACCGTGGGCTTCATGGACAAGATGCTCGGCGCACGCGTCACGTGGCTCGACTGGCTCATTGCGGGCGCGCCCTGGGCGATCGTGATGTCGGCGGCGCTGCTCTTCATCGTGCTCAAGATGCTGCCGCCCGAAGCCGACGCCATCGCCGGCGGCAAGGAAGCCGTCGAAGCTTCGCTGCGCGAACTCGGCCCCATGACGGGCCCGCAAAAGCGGCTGCTGGGCGTCTCCATCGGCCTGCTGCTGTTCTGGGCGACCGAAGGCAAGCTGCACCCGTTCGACACGACCTCGGTCACCTACGTGGGCCTCGTGCTGCTGCTCTTGCCGCGCTTTGGCGTGATGGACTGGAAGACCGTGCAAAGCCGCATTCCGTGGGGCACGGTGATCGTGTTCGGCGTGGGCATCAGCCTCGGCACGGCGCTGCTCACGACGAAAGCGGGCCAATGGCTCGGCGACCTCGTCGCGCACCATACGGGGCTCGACACCGCCACCCCGTTCATGGCCTTCGCGATTCTGTCCGCCTTCCTCATCCTCATCCACCTCGGTTTTGCAAGCGCAACGGCGCTCACCTCCGCGATGCTGCCGATTCTCGTGTCGGTGCTGCAGTCCATGCAGGGCGACTTCAACCGGCTCGGTCTCACCATGCTGCTCGGCTACGTCGTGAGCTTCGGCTTCATCCTGCCGATCAACGCGCCGCAAAACATGGTGTGCCTCGCCACCGAAACGTTCACGGCGAAGCAGTTCGCGCGCGTGGGCATCGTGCTGACCGTCTTCGGCTACTTGCTATTGCTGCTGTTCGCCGCGACGTGGTGGCGCTGGCTGGGCTGGATCTGAACGCTGCATCTGAACGCCGCACTGTTAGCGAGGAGCCGCTCATGGAAGTCAATATCGACGACGCACGCCGCTTCGCCACAGCCGTGCTCACGAAGGTCTCGGTGCCTGAAGACATCGCCGCCGACGTGGCCGACCATCTGATCGAATCCGACCGCGTGGGCTACGCGAGCCACGGCCTGTCGATCCTGCCCAACTACAAGCGCGTACTGGCCGCGGGTTTCGTCACCGCCGACGGCCGCGCCGAGCGCGTGGTGGACCGCGGCAGCCTGATCGGCTACAACGGCCACAGCGGCTTCGGCCAGCACGTGGGCAAGGTCGTGATGGAAGACGCGATCGCGCGCACGCGCGAATATGGGCAATGCATCGTGACGCTGCGCCAGACTCATCACCTGGGGCGCATGGGGCATTACGGCGAAATGGTCGCGGCGCAAGGCTATGTGCTGCTAGCGTTCACCAACGTGGTGAACCGCGCGCCGACCGTGGCGCCCTTCGGCGGGCGCGAGCCGCGGCTCACGACCAACCCGCTGTGCTTCGCGGGTCCGCTGCCGGGCGGGCGGCCGCCCTTCGTCGTGGATATCGCCACGAGCGCCATTGCCGTGAACAAGGCGCGCGTGCTCGCGGAAAACGGGCTGCCGGCGCCCGATGGCTCCGTGATCGACGCAAACGGCCAACCGACTAACGACCCGAACGTGCTGTTCGCCGACCCGCCAGGCGCGCTGTTGCCGTTCGGCCTGCACAAGGGCTATGCGCTCGGGCTGGTGGCGGAATTGCTCGCGGGCGTGCTCTCGGGCGGCGGCACGATTCATCCGGACAATCCGCGCAATGGCGTCGCCACCAACAATCTGTTCGCGCTGGTGCTCGATCCGCAGGTGGATTTCAATACGACGTGGCGCTCGCAGGAAGTCGAATCGTTCCTCGACTATCTGCTCAGCTGCCCGCCTCAGGACCCCTCGCAACCGGTGCAGTATCCTGGCCAGTACGAAGCGGAAAATCGCGCGCGGCACATGCAGACGATCACGCTGCCCGACTCCGTGCGAAAGCCCTTCGCCGATATCGCGAACGAACTGGGCATCGCGCCGCTCACGGCGATTTGAGCCGACTCGAGCAGCCCGGCGCGACGCCTGAAACGCACAACGGCCGCGCGAGCCCTTCGGGACTCGCGCGGCCGTTTCGATTCGCTGCGCTTACCTCACACCGCAACCGCGCCTACGTAGTTCTCGGCCATCGCCGTCGCGGCGGCGCGCGACGTGGTGACGTGCTCCAGCTCGGCGACTTGCAGGCGCTGCTCGAACGGCGTGGCGTCGTCGAGACGGTGCATCATGCGCGTCATCCAGTACGAGAAGTGCTCCGCGCGCCAGATGCGCCGCAGCGCCGTTTCGCTATAGGCGTCGAGCAGATCATTGCGTCCTTCCTTATAGAACGCCACGAGCGCCGCGCTCAGCACACGCACATCCGCCACCGCGAGATTGAGGCCCTTCGCTCCGGTAGGCGGCACGATATGCGCCGCGTCGCCCGCGAGAAAAAGGCGGCCGTGCTGCATCGTGGTCGTGACGAAGCTGCGCATACCCACGATGTTCTTCTGGAAGATCTTGCCTTCCACCACCTGGTGGCCTTCCAGCGAATCGACGCGTGCGTGCAACTCTGCCCAGATGCGGTCGTCGGACCAGTTCTCGACGGTGTCCTTCGGATCGCACTGGAAATACATGCGCTGCACATTCGGCGAGCGCGTGCTGACGAGCGCGAAGCCGCGATCGTGGCGCGCGTAGATCAGTTCGTCGGAAGTGGGCGGCGCCTCGACGAGAATGCCGAACCAGCCGAATGGGAACACGCGCTCGTAGTCCTGGCGCAGTGCCGCCGGAATCGAGGCGCGCGACACGCCGTGGAAACCGTCGCAGCCGATCACGTAGTCGCAATGCAGCTCGTGCGCCTCGCCTTCGTGGTTGAAGCGGATCGACGGCGTGCTGGTTTCCACGCCGTGAATCGAGGTGTTCGAGACGTTGAAGAAGAGCTTGCCGTCCGCGGCCACGCGCGCGGCCACGAGGTCCTTGAGCACTTCATGCTGCGCGTAGACGGTGATGGCTTTGCCCGTGAGGCCAGTGAGATCGATACGGCGGCGCTTGCCTTCGAACGCGAGTTCGAAGCCGTGATGCAGCGCGCCTTCGGCCTTCATGCGAGCGCCAACGCCTGCTTCGGTGAGCAGGTCCATCGTGCCTTGCTCGAGCACGCCGGCGCGAATGGTCGATTCGATCTGGTCGCGGCCACGCAGCTCCAGCACGACCGAGTCGATGCCACGCAAATGAAGAAGATGAGAAAGAAGCAGGCCCGCGGGCCCGGCGCCAATGATGCCAACCTGAGTGCGCATGAGATGTCTCCTGATGCGGCGTTGCTTGAATTGATTTTGCGCAAGTTTCGCCGCTGCACCCGTTATCGCGCAACGCGATATGGAGAATATGGACTATCCCGATTTCGAATAACGCTGCAATCGCCAGCCTTCTCGCTAGCCGTTGCGCGGAACGGAAATTGCTCATCCGCACGCTTTGCCTGCGCGCCAGCTTTGCGCGCAGGCGCGGTCCTCGCCCACCAAGAACATCAAGCCCATGCCTTTGCCGCTCCGCTCCCGCACGCCCGAATCCGCCACGAAACTCCGCCACACACCGTTTGCCGCCACGCTCGCCGCTGCGTTGTGCCTCGCATGGCCGCTCGCGCAAACCGCCTATGCCGCCGATGCCCAGGCCGACACCGCAGCCCCCGCGAGCGCGCCGGAATTACAAAAGCCGGCGCAATCGGCAAAACCGGTTCGTTCGCCAACGCAGCACGACTCGGCAAAAGAGAGCCAGCCCGCCACGCCCGCCGACCTTTACGGCCGCCTCTATCACGACGTCCAGCTCGCGCAGATCTTTCCCGATAGCAAGACGTTTGCCGACATGCTGCCGAACGCGCGCCCCGGCCAGATCACAGCGGCTTACGAACGCTGGCGCCAACAGCATGCAGATGAGCACGACGACGCAGCGCGCAAGGCCGCGCTCGCACAGTTCGTGAACCAGTACTTCACGGCCCCGGCGCAAACCGAGGACCACTACGTTTCCGATCCGAACCAGGACGTGGTCGGCCACATCGACACGCTCTGGAACGTGCTGAGCCGCCGCGCCGACGCGAAGCCGGATCCGTATTCGTCGCTGCTGCCGCTGCCTTATGCGTACGTCGTGCCGGGTGGCCGCTTCAATGAGATCTACTACTGGGATTCGTACTTCATCATGCTCGGCCTGGAAGCGAGCGGCCGCCACGAACTCGCGCTCGACGAGCTGAACAACTTCGCCGCGCTGATCGACCGCTACGGGCACATCGCGAACGGCAATCGCACGTACTACCTGAGCCGCTCGCAGCCGCCGTTTTTTGCGCAGATGGTGAGCCTCGTCGCCGAGAAAGATGGCGACGCCGTCTACCTGCATTACCTGCCGCAACTGCGCAAGGAATACGACTACTGGATGGCCGGCGAGCAAACGCTCAAGCCCGGCCACGCCGCGCGCCACCTCGTGCGCCTGCCCGACGGCACCCTGCTCAACCGCTACTGGGACGCGCGCAACCGGCCGCGCGACGAGTCGTACCGCGAAGACATCCTCACCGCGCGTGCCACGCCGCAACGCGACGCCTCGGACCTCTGGCGCAACCTGCGCGCGGGTGCGGAAACGGGCTGGGACTACAGCTCGCGCTGGCTCGCCGACGGCCACACGCTTTCGACCATCGACGTGACCTCGCTCGCGCCGGTGGACCTCAATTCGCTGATGGTGATCCTGGAGCGCACGCTCGCGAAGGCCTACGGTCTGAAGGGCGACGCGCGCGAAGCCGAACTGATGACGAAGCGCGCGCAGCAACGCGCCGACGCCATCGACCGCGTGCTCTGGGACCCGCAATTGCATGCGTACAGCGACTACGACTTCGCGCACCACACGCTCACGCACCGGCTCACGGCGGCGACCGTCTATCCGCTCTATGCGGGCGTCGCGACGAAAGTCGAGGCGCAGGAAGTGGCCGCCGCCGTGCGCGCAGGCTTGCTGCGCCCCGGCGGCCTCGCCACCACTCAGGTCGCGACGGGCCAGCAATGGGACGAGCCGAATGGCTGGGCGCCGCTGCAATATCTCGCGGTCATGGGGCTGCGCCGCTATGGTGAGCAGGACCTCGCGCAGGAAATCGCCACGCGCTGGATCGCGACGAATCTCGCCTACTACGCGCGCACGCACAAGCTCGTCGAGAAGTACGACGTGAGCGCGTCGGCCACCAAGGCATCGTCGGCGGGCGGCGGCGAATATCCGCTGCAGGACGGCTTTGGGTGGACTAATGGTGTGCTGCGCGTGCTGCTGCAGATGTATCCGCAGGCCGGGGCGGCACAAGGCGCGGTCGCGGCGTCCGGCGCAGCGGCGGCCAGCGCGCCTTAACTCAACGTTCGCAACGTCCACAACGTCCGCGCGCACGCCGTGGGCGCGCGGCGTACACTTTTTGCCACCGCAGCGTGATCGTCGTGTGCCAAAGGAGCCACCCATGCGCAACGAATCGGCCTTTTTGTTCGACCTCGACGGCACGCTCGTCGACAGCGTCTACCAGCACGTGCTCGCATGGAAGGAAGCGCTCGACGCGGACGGCATCGAGCTTTCGGTGTGGCGCATTCACCGGCGCATCGGCATGAGCGGCGGGCTCTTCATGAACCAGTTGCTGCGCGAGACGCACGAGGCCATCTCGCCGGAGCGCATCGCACGCTTGCAGAAACTACACGCCGACGCCTACCGCCGCCACGCCGACCAGGTGCGCCCGCTGCCCGGCGCGCGCTCGCTGCTCGACGCGCTGACCGCCGCCCAGGTGCCATGGGCGATCGCCACGAGCGGGCGGCTCGCCACGGCTTCCGTGAACTTGCAGGCGCTCGGCGTGGACCCGGCTGTCACGACCGTGGTCACGCGCGACGAAGTGCGCCACGCCAAGCCCGATCCCGATCTTTTCGTCGCCGCGGCGTTGCGGCTGAATGTGCCGATCGAGCGCTGCCTTGTGGTGGGCGACAGTGTCTGGGACATGCTCGCGGCCCAGCGCTGCCGGGCGCTCGGCATTGGCCTGCAGTCGGGCGGCTACGGCACCGAGGAACTGCAATGCGCAGGGGCGCTGCGCGTGTACGAAGATCCCGCCGATCTGCTCGGCCACCTCGACGAAGTCTGCGCCCGCGATTGAGCGGCTAACTGACCGGCTAACTGGGCGGCAACTGCGCGGCCACTGCACGCCGCCGAACGCGGCGCGAAAATTGCGCACCGCACGGCTGTGCAGTGCAGCAGCGCTGCTGCGCCGCCGTGCCCCTAACACACCTCAGGTACTGCATGTCGCGCGCCATCGGCGTATGCTGACATAGGTCAATTCGACAACTCACCGGCCGGCACCCGCCGCCTGCTGCGATGAACGACTCCGCCCATGCCCCCGGAACTCCCAGCGCGCCACGCGTGACGGTGGTCGTCCTCACGCGCAATCACGTGCGTCAAACCGTCGATACCGTCGCGCGCCTCACCGCGCTTCCCGAGCATCCCGACGTCATCGTCGCCGACAACGGCTCCACCGATTCCACCGTCTCCCTGCTGGCGTCGCTCTTTCCGCAAGTGCGCATCCTCCAGTCGCTGGGCGACCACGGCATGGCCGGGTTCAATCGCGCCGTGCTGCTCGCGCGCACCGATTACGTTGCGTGCTGCGACGACAGCACCTGGTTCGCACCCGGCGCGCTCACGCGCGCGGCGCAGCTGCTCGACGCGCACGCGCAAGTGGCCGTGCTCAATGCGCGCGTGGTGAGCGGCGACGAGCGCGAAATTCACCCCGCCTGCCTGATGCTCGCCGCCACGTCGCCGGGCGCCGAAGGCTTGGCGGGCCCGGTGCTCGCTAACTTCATGGCCGGCGCGTGCATTTTCCGCGCAGCCGTGTTCCGCGCGCTCGGCGGCTACGAGGAGCGGCTTTCGCACGGCGGCGCCGAGGAGCTTGCCGCGCTCGACATGCTTTCGGCCGGGCACCGGATCGTCTATTGCGAGCAGGCGCTCGCGCATCGCGAACCGCTGTACCGCTGGTTCACGCGGGCGCAGCATTGCGCGCTCGCGCGCAACACGGCCTGGGTGGCGTGGATGCGCCTGCCTGCGCGCGACGCGATCGCGGCAACCGGCCGCGCGCTCGCGGTATTCGCGCGCCAGCGCTCGCTTGGGCCCGCAGGCGTGGCGCTGCTGCGCGGCGCTTTCTGGACATTGCGCGCACGCCGCGTGGTGCCGCCGCACGTCGCGCTGCTCACCCGCCAGGTGCGCCGCGCGGAACGCCACGTGCGCGTAGGCATTCCGGCAATGGCCGAAAAGTACGACCGCTCGGGGCAGCGCGCGTGGTAAGCTGCGGCGCCCGCTGCGCGCGGGCCGTCCATTCAGGAGGCCAGAGCCTGTCAAACTTCTGAACAGGCCCTATGACAGACCCAAGGACCATGACGACGCCCGACCCCGGCATCGCCCCGCACACCGTCGCCGCCGAAAGCCACAACGAACGCCGCTTCGAGGCGCTCGTGGATCCGATCGAGGATTACGCGATCTTCCTGCTCGACACGCGCGGCTACATCGTGAGCTGGAATCGCGGCGCGGCCCGCATCAAGGGCTATGAAGCGCACGAGATCATCGGCCAGCACTTCTCGCGCTTTTACACCGACGAAGCCAACGCGCGCCGCTGGCCCGAGCACGAGCTGGAGCAGGCCTCGTTGCACGGACGTTTCAACGACGAAGGCTGGCGCGTGCGCAAGGACGGCACGATGTTCTGGGCCAACGTCGTCATCACCGCGCTGCGCGAGCGCGACGGCTCGCTCGCGGGCTTCGCCAAGGTCACCCGCGACCTCACCGCCGAACGCCGCCAGGTCGAGGCGCTGCGCCTTTCCGAAGAGCGCTTTCGCCTGCTCGTGGAAAGCGTGACCGACTACGCGATCTTCATGCTCGACCCGCAGGGCCACGTGGTGAGCTGGAACACCGGCGCGACCAACCTGAAGGGTTACCGCCCGGCCGAGATCGTCGGCCAGCATTTTTCCGTGTTTTATCCGCCCGAGGAGATCGCCGCCGGTCAGCCCGAGCGCGAGCTGCGCCGCGCGAAAGACTTCGGCCGCGTCGCGACCGAAGGCTGGCGCGTGCGCAAAGACGGCTCGATGTTCTGGGCCAACGTCACGCTCACCGCGGTGCACGACGGCCACGGCCGGCTCACGGGATTCGCAAAGGTCACGCGCGACATGACCGAGAGCCGCCGCACCGACGAGCTCGAGCATTCGAGCGAGCAGATGAAGCAGTTCCTCGCCATGCTCGCGCACGAACTGCGCAACCCGCTCGCGCCGGTGCGCAACGCCGTGGCCACGATGCGACTCATGGATGCGCCGAGCCCCGAGATCGAGCGCGCGCGCGAAATGATCGACCGCCAGATCGTGCATCTCACGCGGCTCGTGGACGACCTGCTAGACGTCGGGCGCATCACGTCGGGCAAGATCGAATTGCGCGAGGCGCCGCTCGACCTGCGCGAAGTGGTCGCGCACGCCATCGACGCGGCGCAGCCCTTTACCTCGGCGCGCGGCCAGCACGTAGACGTGCAGATGCTCGACGACACCCTCACCATGACGGGCGACCATACGCGCCTCGTGCAGGTGCTGCAGAACCTGCTGCACAACGCCTCGAAGTTTTCGCCCGACGGCAGCCGCATCGTCATGGACGTGCGTGCCGCGGCGCGCGCCGTGCAGATCCAGGTGCGCGACCAGGGTCGCGGGCTGCGGCCGGGCACCCACGAGTCGATCTTCGGCCTGTTCAGCCAGGATCGCTCGGTGCCGGGGCCCGCGGAAAACGGGCTCGGCATTGGCCTCATGCTGTGCCGCTCGCTCATCGAACTGCATGGCGGCACCATCTCCGCCACGAGCGACGGGCCGGGCAAAGGCAGCACGTTCACGATCCGCCTGCCGTTCGCGCGCGAGACCGTGCACGCCGTGCGGCCGCCGCCCCTCACCCCCGACGCAGCCGAGCTTGCCGCGCTGGCCGAGGCCGGCGTGCCGCCGCTGCGCGTGCTCGTGGTCGACGACAACCGCGACTCGGCAGACAGCCTCGCCATGCTGCTCGAACTCAAAGGCCACGACGTGCGCGTGGCCTACAGCGCCGCCCATGCGTGCGAGGAAGTGGACAGCTTCACGCCCGACGCCGCGCTCATCGACATCGCCATGCCCGAGATCGACGGCTATGCGACGCTGCGCGCCCTGCGCGCGCTGCCGCCGCTCAAGGACACGCTGTTCGCCGCGATGACGGGTTTCGGCCAGGCCGCCGACGTCGAACTCACGCGCGAAGCGGGCTTCGAGATGCATCTCGTGAAGCCCGTGGACGTCACGCTTTTCGACGAGGTGCTCGCGCTCGCGGCGGCACGGCAAAGGCGCCGGAACGCCTGAAGATCCCCGGCGCCACCTGACGTCGCCTCAAGGCGCAACCGGCACGAACGGCCGGTACTCGACATCGGGTCCGCGCACGACAATGGCCGTCGATTCCGGCACTTCGGCCCACACATCGGGCGCATCGCCCAGCGGCTCGGAAACGAGCAGATAGGCGTCGTCGCCAGCCGCGATGATGCGCGGGTCGTCGGGATACAGTTCGCGCAGATGCCGGAACGCCGTGGTGTGATAAAGCGTGCGCGAATTGCGTTCGCTCGAATAACGCGCGGCGACGATCTGCTCGCCGTCACAAGCGCACACGGTCATATTGAGCGCTGGCTCGACGCCATGCTTTTTCGCCGTGGCTTCAACGAAACCCGCCATGCGTTCGAGCGCGGTGACGGGATCGATTTCGAGGCCAAACGTCATGGCCAGGTAGAACATCGTTTCGGAGTCCGTCGAACCTTCGAGCGCGTTGAAACGATCCGGATCGATCGCGACGAGCAGGTCGCGACGCATGAGCGGATAGCTGCGAATCAGCCCGTTGTGCGCGAAGATCCAGCGCCGGTGGCGAAACGGATGGCAGTTCGTTTCCTGCACCGGCGTGTCGGTGGCCGCGCGAATATGCGCGATGAACATGGGCGCGCGCACCGCACGCGCGAGTTCGCGCAGGTTGCGGTCGTTCCAGGCCGGATGCACGCTGCGGTAGCGATAAGGAATGTCGTGCGGGTCCTGGAACCAGCCCATGCCGAAGCCGTCGCCATTCGTGGTGGTCGCGCCTTTGGTCGAATGCAGGCTCTGGTCGATCAGCGAATGGCGCGCGTGAAACAGCACGGTCTCGAGATGCACGGGGTTACCCGTATAAGCGAGCCAGCGGCACATGATGGTCTCCTTCGTGTAAGGACGCTCGTGTACGCCGGCCCGTTCGAGCGCGCCGCTACTTCGCGGCGCGCAGGTCGGCGATCGGCGTGAGAAACCCGGTCAGGCCAGTCAGTATGATCTGCACCCCGATGCACAGGAGCAGAAACGACGACACGCGCATGGCCACGCGCGTGCCTTCCACACCCAGGTACTGCGAAAGCCGCGCAGCGCGGCTGTACACGTAATAGATCACGAGCATGACGAGCGCCGAGATCACGATCGACGCGAAGCTCGAGAGCAGCCACGCCGAAAGCTTGTGCGTGCGGTTGGCGTTCAGCGCAATGGCCGTGGCGATGGAGCCCGGGCCCGTGGTGAGCGGAATGGTCAGCGGGAAAAAGGCCTTGCCGGAGGCCGAACTCGCGCTCATGGGCTTGACCGGGTGATCGGCCGGGAGCGGCTCGGGCTCGGGCGCGTTGAGCATCTGCCAGCCGCTCACGGCCACCGCGAGGCCGCCGCCAATACGCAGCGCTTCCATTGAAATGCCGAAGAAATGCAGGATGGGCGTGCCCACGAAAAACGCCGCAACCAGCACGAAGAAGGCATTGATCGCCACGCGCTTGGCGAGCAGGCGCCGCTCTTCGTCGGTGAGGTTCGCGGTGCGGTCGAGAAAGACGAAGGCAACGCCAATGGGATTGATGATGCTGATGAGTCCGGTAAAACCGAACAGGATGTCTGAAATCAGGCTCTCGATCATGAAGTCGATCCGGTAAGGGCATGCGCAAACAGCGCGCCGGGCTGCGAGAAGTGTAGCCGGATCGGCCCTTTGCGTGCCTGATCGATGTCGCCCGATGCCCGAAAAAATGGCGCGCTGCACCAATCTTTACAGCAAGCCCTTCAGTATTTTTGGCAGCTTTACGGGGCGCGTTCACAAGCATAGAGTGGGTTGCCTCGCACCCCGACGCGACGTTTCTTTTCTTCTCATATGAAAGAGGAGTTGCCATGTCACTGAGGTTGCTCGCCGCCTTGCCCTTTATTGGCATCCTGTTAGGGGTGCCGTTTGTCAATCGCACCGAGCCGCTCGTGCTCGGCATGCCGCTCGTGCTGGCCTGGATCGTCATGTGGGTCGTGCTGGCCGCGGCGATCATGGGGATCGTCTACCGGCTCGATCCGGTCAACCGGCTTTCGGGCGAAGCGGATGCGGAGGTGCGTTCATGAGCGCCCTCATCATCATCGCGGCGATGACCTTCTTCGCGCTCTATCTCGGCATGCGCGCCCGCCGCGGGCACGACATGAATCTCGAGCAGTGGGCGGTGGGCGGCCGCAGCTTCGGCACCGCGTTTGTGTTCCTGCTGATGGCGGGCGAGATTTACACGACCTTCACGTTTCTCGGCGGCAGCGGCTTCGCCTATGGCAAGGGTGCGCCCGTCTACTACATTCTGGCCTACGGCACGCTTGCGTACATCCTCTCGTACTGGATGCTGCCGCCCGTCTGGCGCTTCGCCAAGCAGCACCGGCTCGTCTCGCAGCCGCACTTCTTCGCGCGCAAGTATCAGAGCCCCGCACTGGGCGTGCTGGTGGCATGCGTGGGCGTGCTCGCGCTCGTGCCGTATCTCGTGCTGCAACTCAAGGGGCTCGGCATCATCGTGACGACGGCCTCCTATGGCGCAATTTCCTCCACGGCGGCGATCTGGATCGGCGCGGCCGTGGTCACGGCTTACGTGATCGTTTCGGGCGTGCGCGGCTGCGCGTGGAATTCGGTCGTCAAGGACACGATGATTCTCGCTATCGCCGTGTTCCTCGGCGTCTACCTGCCGATTCACCACTACGGCAGCCTGAGCGAGATGTTCCGCGCGATCGACGCGGCCAAGCCCGGCTTTCTCACCTTCCCGGCGCGCGGCCAGAGCGTGACGTGGTTCCAGTCCACCGTGCTGCTCACGGCGCTGGGCTTCTTCATGTGGCCGCACACGTTCATGTCGGTCTACACCGCGAAGAACGAGCGTATCTTCCGCCGCAACGCGATGGTCCTCCCGCTCTATCAGCTCATCCTGCTGTTCGTATTCTTTTGCGGCTTCGCGGCCGTGCTCAAGGTGCCGGGCCTGAAGGGCGGCGACATCGACCTCTCGCTCTTCCGCCTCGCGCTGCAAACGTTCGATCCGTGGTTCGTGGGCGTGATCGGCGCGGCAGGCGTACTCACCGCACTCGTGCCGGGCTCGATGATCCTCACCACGGCTTCGACGCTGCTCGCCAACGACATCTATCGCGGCGGCCTCGCGAAGAGCGCGGACGACGCGCAAGTCGCGAAACTCGCACGCTTTTTCGTGCCGGTGGTCGCGCTCGTGGCGGTAGGCTTCACGCTCAACGGCGGCGACACCATCGTCGCGCTGCTGCTAATGGGCTACAACTTCGTCACGCAGCTCTTCCCGGCGATGGTGTGCAGCCTCTCCGCGCGCAATCGCGTGACGAAGCAAGGCGCGTTCTGCGGCATCGTGGCGGGCGTGCTCGTGGTGATCGTCACGACGCTCACGCATGTGAGCGTGGCTCAGTTGATTCCGTTCGCGCCGGATGCGCTCAAGGACATCAACATCGGCTTCCTTGCGCTGTTCGTAAACGTGATCGTGCTTGCGGTGGTGAGCACGGTGACGCAGCCGCGCACGCATGTCGATCATGAGCATGCGCGGGCGCATTGACCACATTGACCGCATTGACATGACGTAAAGCGGTAGCAAGGCGGCCCAATCGGCGTGATCCGGTTGGGCCGTTTTTCTGTTTAAGCTGCCTTGCGTGCTTCGGCGATACGCTGCGGCGCCTCGGGCCGTGCATAGAGACGTTCGAGATACACCTGCAAGCGCGGGAAGCCCTCCAGCAGTTGCACTTCGTTGGCCCAGTCCATCAGATAAACCGTCACGCAGTCGGCAACCGAAAGGCTGTTGCCGACGATGAACTCGCGCCCTTCGAGGTGCTTCTCGAGCACGGCGGCCATGGTCTTGAAGTCCTCCCGCGCGAGCTCGATATCGGCGGGGCTGCGCTTGTCCGGCGGATAAAGGAAGGAGTGCCGAGTGATTCTCCAGAGCGGCTGTTCCAGTTCGGTCACGGCGAACAGGGTCCAGCGATACGCCTGCGCCCGCTCGTCGAGATCCTTGGGTAGTAGCTGCTTCTCCGGATACTTGTCCGCGAGATACAGCACGATTGCGGCCGATTCGGGAATCACGCGGTCGCCGTCGATCAGGACGGGAATCTTGCCCGCGGGATTGATGCGCAGGTATTCGGGCCGCCGGTGCTCGCCTTCGAGCAGATTGACCGTGATGAATTCGAAATCGGCGTCAACTTCCTTGAGGCCCCACAACGCGCGTTGCGAACGGGTGCCGGCAAAACCGTAGAGTTTCATGACGCGGCTCCGGTCAGGCACCGGGAATCGGCAGAACGGGCATCACTTCGACGGCCTCGCCCGGAAAAATCGAAAAATGGGGATGGCCCTCGAACAGCTTCGCGGCCTCTTCGTGCGATGCGGCGCGCAGAACCGTATAGCCTGTTAGCGCGTTGGACGTATCCGCGATGCCGCGCTCGCCAATAGACTTGGTCTTGCCGAGCGGACCGCCCATATCGACGATCGACGCCTTGTGCTTTTCGACCCACGCATGCCAGGCCGCAATGCCCTCTTTTTCTTTTGCGTGCCGATCCGCTTCGGAAAGCGCCGCCCACCCCTTCATGCGCGCGTTGTCCTTGGTGCCGAGAAAAACAGCGAGAAACAGTTTCTGATCGCTCATGTGTCCTCCATCTGCTGGTCTGGTGACTGATTCGACTACGGGTCTGAAATCGGGGCAACGGCGTGTCGCCCATCCGGCCTTGACAGCATAGGTTGATATCAACATAATTGCAACATGGCACGCGCAAAGAAACTTCCCTTCGAAACCACGCTATTGGTGCGCGATTGCTGCCTGTGTCTGCATATGCAGCGGGCAGCACGGAATCTCGCGCGCATTTTCGACGACGTGCTGCGCCCGCTCGATCTCACGAACGGCCAGTTTTCGCTGCTGATGTCGCTGAACCGGCCGCATCCGCCCGGCATGAAAGATGTGGCGTCGCTGCTGGCCATGGACCGCACTACGCTCACGGCCGCGCTCAAGCCGCTGGAGCGGCGCGGCCTCGTGGTCATCGAGCAGGACCCGGAGGACAAGCGGGGCCGTTTGCTGTGCCTCACTGATGAGGGGCATCAACTGCTCAATGCGGCGTTTCCGATCTGGCAGCAAACGCACGAGGAAATCGAAAAGGAATTTGCCAAGGGCGAGGTCGATAAGCTGCGGAAGCATTTGCGAGCGCTTTCGTAGCCCTACCGCTTCGACGCCCCATACAACGTCGAATCCGCAAACCCCTGGGCCGCGAGCACACGCCCCACGAGAATCAGCGCAGTCCGCTCGATATCCGTTGCCAGCACCTTCTGCGCGATATCCGCGAGCGTGCCTGTCACGCGCTCCTCGTCGGGCCAGCTCGCGCGATAGATCACCGCCACGGGGCAGTCCTCCCCATAGTGAGGCCGCAATTCCTCGACGATGCGCGCGATATGGCGCACGCCGAGGTGGATCGCGAGCGTCGCCTTGTGGCGCGCGAGGTCGCCTAGCTGCTCGCCTTCGGGCATCGACGTTTTCGTGGCGTAGCGCGTGAGGATGAGCGTTTGCGAAATGCCGGGCAGCGTGAGTTCGCTGCCGAGCGCCGCCGCGCATGCAGCCGTCGCGGTCACGCCGGGCACGACTGCGTAAGGAATGCCAAGCATGCGCAAGCGCCGGATCTGCTCGCCGATCGCACCATAGAGCGACGGGTCGCCCGAATGCACGCGCGCCACGTCGAAGCCCTGGGCGTGCGCGCTTTCGAGCAAAGCGACGATCTCATCGAGCGTGAGCGGCGCGGTATCGATGACCTTATGCGCGCGGTGGCCTTCGAGCACGGCGCTCGGCACGAGCGAACCGGCGTAGAGAATAACGGGGCAACTGCGCACAAGGCGCTGGCCCTTCACGGTAATCAGTTCAGGATCGCCCGGCCCCGCGCCGATAAAGAAAACGGTCATGCGTGAAAACTCCGCTGATTGTAGTTCGCGAGCGTGTCGATCGCCTCTTGCGCCGACGTGAATTCGCGTTGCGCATCCGGCAGCGGCGGCCGCTGCATCATCACCACGGGCAAGCCCAATTCGCGCGCGACGGCGAGCTTCGCTTCGGTCGCCGCGCCGCCACTATTCTTGCTGACCACGACGTCGATATGCGCTTCGATGAACAGGGCGCGCTCGCCTTCCGCCGTGAACGGCCCGCGCGCGTCGATGATGCGTGCGCGGGCGTGGCCGGGATGCGCTTCGAGGCAACGGACCGTCCAGTGCTGCCGCTGCGGAACTTCATTCAGATGCGCGAGCGGCTCGCGCCCGAGCGTGAAAAGCGGACGCGCGAACGGTGCAAGCGCTTCGACTACGCCGGCCCAGCCGCTCACCATGCGCCAGTCGTCGCCGGGCTGCGGCTGCCACGGCGCGCGCCGCAGCGCCCAATACGGCACGTGTGCCGCAACGCATGCGCGCGCCGCGTTGGCGCTGATCTGCGCGGCGTAGGGGTGCGTGGCATCGAAGACGAGCGCGATGTCTTCGTCGGCGAGAAAGCGCGCGAGCCCTTCTGCACCACCGAAGCCCCCCACACGCACCGCGCAGGTGAGATCGGCGGGCACGCGGCCAAGGCCCGCGAGCGAGTACACGTGCTGCGGGCCGAGCGTGCGCGCAATGGCCAGCGCGTCGCCGGTGCCGCCCAGCAGCAGGATGCGCGCCGTCATGGTTTGACGGCCTCGTAGAGCGTGACGGGCAACGCCTGACGCCAGGTATCGAAGGCGCCCAGTGGCCGCGCCTCGCCAATGCCGATACGCGTGAGCGTGCCGCCGTACTGCGCGCGCCACGTCACGAGTGTCGCTTCGCTTTGCAGCGTCACTGCATTCGCGACGAGCCGGCCGCCGCTCGCGAGCGCCGCCCAGCACGCGTCCAGCACGCCGGGTACGGTCACGCCGCCGCCGATGAATACGGCGTCGGGCGTGGCGAGTCCTGCGAGCGCTTCAGGCGCGCGGCCCGCGACGAGTTGCAAACCTGGCACGCCCAGCGCGGCGCGATTGTGTTCGATGAAGCGTTGACGCTCGGCGTGCGCCTCGATCGCGATCGCGCGGCAAGCCGCGTGCGAGCGCATCCATTCGATGCCGATCGAGCCGCTGCCCGCACCCACGTCCCAAAGCAGCGCGCCGGGCGTGGGCGCGAGGCGCGCGAGCGTGAGTGCACGCACGTCGCGCTTCGTGAGCTGGCCGTCGTGGCGGTAGGCGTCGTCGGGAAGGCCGGGCGTGAGCGTCCAGGCGTGCGCGGGCGCATTCGCAACATCGCTTTCGCATTCGAACGCGACGAGATTGAGCGCCGCGGTTTCGTCGACGTGCCACGCATCGGCAAGGCCTTCGATGCGGCGCTCGAGCGGGCCGCCCAAATGCTCGAACACGGCAAGACGCGTGGCGCCGAAGCCCGCTTCGGCGAGCAACGCGGCGAGCGCCGCGGGCGTGCGCCCATCCGCGCTCAACGCAAGCACGCGCGAGCGCGCGTAGAGATGGCGACGCAGCGTATCGAGCGGACGGCCGACGAGCGAGACCATCGCCGTATCCTGCAACGCCCATCCCATGCGCGCCGCCGCGAGCGAAAGCGACGAGGGCGCGGGCAGCACGCGCATTTCACCCGGCGCCACGCGGCGCGCGAGCGTCGCGCCCACGCCGAACAGCATGGGGTCGCCGCTCGCGAGCACGCATACGGGCGCATGCGACTCGCGATGCGCGAGCAACGCCTCGACGCTGAACGGCTGCGGCCACGCTTCGCGGCGCGCACGTACGCGCGAGGGCAGCATCGCAAGATGGCGCGCGCCGCCCGTCACGACGGCCGCGTCGAACAGCGCGCGCCGCGCGTCGCGCCCGAGCCCCGCGTAGCCATCGTCGCCTATGCCCACCACCGTCAGCCATGCCTGCGTGCCCTGCATTCGCTCTCCCGCTGTTGCCTGTTCTGTTGCCTGTTTCTGTGCGCCGCCATCGGCCCACGACCCGATTGCCGGGTGGAGCGCGCGTGAAAACGGGCATAATACCGTGTCCGCCGGCGCCTTTAAGGCAACTTTGTATGAGACCGGAGTAAGCGCTGAAGCGCTAACTCCGGACCGCAAACAGGGAACACAGCAAGCTGTGGCCGCCCCCGCGACTGTGAGCAGCGAGACCGCATCCACCCGAGCCACTGGTTTTACCGGGAAGGCCGATGCGGTTCACGACCTGCGAGCCAGGAGACCTGCCGGCCGACTGTTCGTGCGAACCCATATCGGGCGGGGTGTACCGATACCGCTGCCGTTTCCCGCCTGCCGTGCGGGCAGCGCGCCGCTCACTCGCGATGCTTACCCGGTATTCCCTTGAAACACGAAACGAAGCCCGTCTCGCCCGTTGCTGCATTGGCCGCGCTCCGCCCCTCGGCGTGCCCGGGGCTCGTGCGCGTGGTCGCGGCGCGCGACGGCGGCCTGTGCCGCATCCGCCTGCCCGGCGGTGTGCTGAGCGCCGCGCGTGCGCGCGCCCTCGCCGACGCTGCGTCGGCGCATGCCAGCGGCGTGCTCGAACTGACCAATCGCGCGAACGTGCAGATTCGCGGCGTGCGTGTGGGCGAGGAGGCGGCGTTGAGCGCCGCGCTGATCGGCGCGGGCCTCGGGCCCACTGGCATCGACGCCGCGAGCCCGATCGAGCGCGCATGCGCCGCCGACGAATTGCGCAACGTGATGCTGAGCCCGCTCGCAGGCGTTGACCCCAACGCTTTGTGCAACACGACGGTGCTCGCCGCCGCGCTCATCGACATGATGCAGCGCGAGGCGCGTTTCACTGCGCTCTCGCCCAAGTTCGCGCTGCAACTGGACGGCGGCGAACGTATGGCGATGCTCGAGCATCCGCACGACGTCTGGCTCGCCGCGCTGCCACACGGCACGACGGTGCGCTTTGCGGTGGGCCTCGCGGGGTGCCCCACAGGACAGCCAATCGGCACGCTCGCTGCCGAAGACATTGGCGCATCGATGCGCGCGCTGCTCCACGCGTTTCTCGATCTCGCGGGCGCGGATACAACCCGCATGCGCGACGTGCTGGCCGCACACTCGCTCGATGCGCTGCTGCAACGCGCGCGAGATCATGCCGACTTCGCGCTGATTCGTGACGACGCCGCGCAACACGCGTGGCGTCGCGAAGCGAGTCCCGTCGACTTGCGCCTGGGCGCGCACGCGCTGCACGCCGACGGCAGCGGCTACGTAGGCGCGCAGCCCGCGCTCGGCCGCATCGACGCGTATACGCTGCGCGCGCTTGCCGCCCTCGCGCAAGACTCCGGCGATGCAACGTTGCGGGTGACACCATGGCAAGGCCTGCTGCTGCCCAACGTACCCGCGCGCGCGATGCCCGCCGCGCTCGAACGCCTGCGCGCGCTCGGCCTCATCGTCTCGCGTGCCGATCCGTTCGCGCGGCTGATCGCCTGCACGGGCTCGTCGCGGTGCGCAAAAAGCCGCGCCGACACGAAAGCCGACGCACAGCGTCTCGCCGCCCTGCTGCCGCCCGACGCCGAAGCGCACCTGAGCGGCTGCGAACGCTCCTGCGCGGCCGCGCATTGCGCGCCGTTCACGTTGCTCGCCAGCGAACCGGACCACTACGACCTGTACCAGCGCGACGACGCCACAACCGGCTTCGGCCGGCTCGTCGCGCGCAACCTGACGATCGAAGCCGCTGCGCACGCACTCGCGCAGCGGCCCCGGAGCCCCCAAGATGTCTGATTACATCCGCGACGGCCAGGCGATCTATCGCGAGTCGTTCGCGACGATCCGCGCCGAGGCCGACCTCTCGCGCATTCCCGCCGACCTGGAAAAACTCGCCGTGCGCGTGATCCACGCGTGCGGCATGGTGGACGTCGTCGCCGACCTCGCCTTTTCCGCTGGCGCGGGCACGGCGGGCCGCCAGGCGCTCGCAAGCGGCGCGCCCATTCTCTGCGACGCGAAAATGGTCGCGTACGGCGTCACGCGCGCGCGCCTTCCCGCGAACAACGCCGTCATCTGCACGCTCGACGACCCCGCCGTGCCCACGCTCGCACGCGAGCTTGGCAATACGCGATCGGCGGCCGCGCTCGAACTTTGGCGGCCGCATCTTGCAGGTAGCGTCGTTGCGATCGGCAATGCGCCCACCGCGCTCTTCCACCTGCTCGACATGATCGCCGCCGGCGCTGCGCGCCCCGCGCTCATCCTCGGCTTTCCCGTGGGCTTTGTCGGCGCGGCCGAGTCCAAGGCGCAACTCGCCGCCGAAAATCACGGCGTGCCCTTCGTCGTCGTGCACGGCCGCCGCGGCGGCAGCGCGATGGCCGCCGCCGCCGTCAACGCACTTGCTTCGGAGACCGAATAAATGATCCGCAAAGGACGTCTGCATGGCATCGGCGTCGGCCCCGGCGACCCCGAACTGCTCACGCTCAAAGCCGTGCGCCTGCTCAAGGCGGCTCCCGTTGTCGCGTATTTCGTGGCCAAGGGCAAGAAAGGCAATGCGTTTGGCATTGTCGAGGCCCATCTCGAAGCGGAGCAGGAACGCCTGCCGCTCGTGTACCCCGTGACGACCGAAGCGCTCGAACCGCCGCTCTCGTATGAGGCGATCATCGCCGACTTCTACGACGGCGCGGCGCAAATGCTTTCGCGCCATCTCGATGCCGGACGCGACGTGGCCGTGATCTGCGAAGGCGATCCGTTCTTCTACGGCTCGTACATGTATCTGCACGACCGGCTCGCCGCGCGCTACGAGGCCGAAGTCGTGCCGGGCGTGTGCTCGATGCTGGGCGGTGCGGCGGTGCTGGGCGTGCCGCTCGTCTATCGTAACCAGAGCCTCGCCGTGCTTTCGGGCGTGCTGCCCGAGGACGAATTGCGCCGGCGTCTGGCCGACGCGGACGCCGCCGTCATCATGAAACTGGGCCGCAACTTCGACAAGGTGCGCCGCGTGCTGGGCGAACTGGGCCTCGCGCATCGCGCGCTGTATGTCGAGCGCGCAACGATGGCGAACCAGCGCATCGTCCCGCTCGACGACGTCGATCCGATGGCTTCGCCCTACTTCTCGCTGCTCGTCGTGCCGGGGGTGAAATGGCAGTCGTGACACCGCCCGCCATCGTCATTCTCGGGCCCGGCGCGTTTGCCACCGCGCGACGCGTGCAGGCGCTCTACACGGGCGCGCAAGTCCATGCACTGCAAGGCCGCGTGGAAGGCGATGTTGCGTTCAGCGAGCTTGGCGCGCATTTGCGCGAATGCTATACGCGCGGCATGCCCATCGTCGCGCTGTGCGCGACGGGCATCGTGATCCGATGCCTCGCGCCACTGCTTGCCAACAAGGGCGCGGAGCCGCCCGTGCTCGCACTCGCCGAGGACGGCAGCGCCGTCGTGCCGCTGCTCGGCGGACTCGCCGGCGTGAACGTCATGGCGCGCGATATTGGCGCCGCGCTCGCGGTCACGCCCGCCATCACCACGAGCGGCGAATTGCGCTTCGGCACCTGTCTGCTCAATCCGCCCGCGGGCTATGCGCTCGCGAGCCTCGCGCAAGGCAAGCGTTTCGTCTCCGATCTGCTTGCGGGCGCAACGACACGTGTGGACGGCCTGGCGCCGTGGCTTGCGAACGTCGATCTGCCGCGCGACGCAGCGGCGCGTCATGCCATACGCGTGAGCGCGCACGCCTGGAACGGCAGCCCCGACGACCTCGTGATTCATCCGCGCAGCATCGTCGCGGCCGTGGGCGTGCCGCATGGGGCGCTTGCCGAAAGCGTGCGCCGCGCGCTCCACGCGCACGGCCTCGCGCCGCTCGCGCTCGCGGCGCTTGCCGCCCCTTCTGCGCACATGTGCGATGCATCGCTCGCGCAGGCGGCAACCGAACTCGGCGTACCGCTGCGCTTCGTCGATAGCGCCCAGGCCACGCCGCGAGCCACGCTCGCCGCGCTTAACGTTGCGGTGGACGTCGAGCGCTATGCGCCGAACGAAGACGGCGTCGCGCTTGCCCGCGCCGCCGCGCCGCTCGATCCGCTCACGCTGGGCCGGGCGCGCGGCAAACTCACGGTGCTCGGCCTCGGCCCCGGCCGCGCCGATCTGCTTACGCCCGCCGCGCGCGCCGCACTAGATAACGCGACCGATATCGTCGGCTACGCAACCTACGTGGAGATGGCGGGCCCGTTTCGCGCAGACCAGCAGCGCCACGCCACCGATAACCGCGAAGAACTGCAGCGCGCCCGCCACGCGTTCGAGATGGCGAGCGAAGGGCGGTGCGTCGCCGTGGTCTCGTCGGGCGACCCCGGTGTGTTCGCGATGGCGGCCGCCGTGCTCGAAGCGCTCGAAGGCTCCGACGACCCGCGCTGGCACGCCGTCGAACTGTCGATCGTGCCAGGCGTTAGCGCGGCGCTCGCCACGGCGGCGCAAGTCGGCGCGCCGCTCGGCCACGACTTCTGCATGCTGTCGCTTTCCGACAACCTGAAGCCGTGGGCGGTGATCGAGAAGCGCCTGCTGCATGCGGCACAGGCCGATCTCGTGATGGCGTTCTACAACCCCGTCTCGCGCGCGCGCCCCTGGCAACTCGATCGCGCGCTGGACATCGTGCGCAGCGTGCGCGCGCCGCACACGCGCGTGGTGCTGGGCCGCGACGTGGGCCGCCCCGGCGAGACGCTGCGCGCCACGACGCTAGGCGAGCTGCGCTCGGCGGACGTCGATATGCGCACGATGGTGATCGTCGGGTCGTCGGCTACGCGCGGGTTCGCTCGCGGCGACGGCGGCGAGTGGACTTATACGCCGCGCTGGTATCGTGAGGATGCCGAATAGAAACGCACCCTCACGCCTTCAAGGTGGGTAGCGAGTCGCGCGGGTCGGGTGGCGCGCCCTCGAATTCGCGCGCCTTCACCTGGTTGCGCCCCGCCTGCTTCGCCGCGTAAAGCTGCGCGTCGGCGGCGCGCAGCAGCGCCTGCGCGCCCGTGCGCTCGCGCGGCACGCAGGTGGCGCAGCCAATGCTCACGGTCAGCGTGCCGTATTCGCTGTGCTCGTGCACGATGCCCAGTGCCGCCACTTGCTGCCGCACCCCTTCTGCGATTTTCGCGGCGTCATCGAAAGGCGTGGCCGGCAGGACCACGGCGAACTCCTCGCCGCCGTAGCGCGCGACCATGTCCGTCGTTCGGCGGCAGGCCTCGCGTATCGCGTGGGCCACGGCGGCGAGCACTTTATCGCCTTCCGCGTGCCCGTAGAAGTCGTTGAACAGCTTGAACTTGTCGATGTCGACGAAGAGCACCGAAAGCGGTTCGCCCGCGCGTTGCGCATGCTGCCATTCGCTTTCGATACGCAGGTCGAGCGCTCGCCGGTTGTAGAGGCTCGTGAGCGCGTCGGTGACCGCGAGACGTTCGAATTCCTTTTGCGTGGCGAGCCGCGCGCGCATCGAAAGTGCAAGCAGCCACGACGAGGCGGCGATGAGCACGCCGAAGATCAACGCCATCGGCGCATAGATCCGCAGACGGTTGTGCCATGCGGCGAGCGCGCCGTCCACGGAAGGCGCGACGACCGCGATGAGCGACGTGTGCGGAACGCGCTTGAACGTATAGATGCGCTCGACCTTGTCGTCTTCGCCCGCGGCGATGAACGATCCGTCACTCGTTTTCAGCATCGGCTGGACGTAATCCAGTTCGCCGGTTTGCGCACCCACTTCGTAGTCCGAATAAGGGCGGTGCGCGAGCATGGTCCCGTCGTTCAGCATGATGAACGCGCTGCCCTTGGGGTCGACGTCGATCCGATCGAACAGTTGCTGAAAGTACGCGAGCCGTAGCGTGAGCAGCACGATGCCGCCAAACGAACCGTCGTGCTCAGTCACGCGGCGCGAGAGCGCAATCGAATAGTGGCCTTCGCGCGCACGCGAGCGAATCGGGTCCGAAATATACATGCCGACCGAGCGCTCCTGCTGCACCGTGAAATAGTCCCGGTCTGCGAGATTGATGCCTGGATGCGCGCGGCCGTCCTGCGATTCGACGATATGGCCGCTCGCGTCGACGTAGAACGCGTCGTCCAGATAAGCGCCGGCCGCCACGCGGCCGAACAGCAGCTTGCGGCGGATGTCGGGCGGCAGGCTTTGCGTGCGCGGGTCGCGAGCGCTATCGGCGGCATCGAGCAGCAGTAGGTCGTAGATGCCGAAATTCGCCTCGAGGTCGTTCGACATCAACGAGACAAGTGCGGCCGAATTGTGCTGCGTGCTAACGATGGCCTGCGTGCGCTGCTGCATCAACCCCACCAGCACGATGGCCACGATGGCCGCGCCGACGAGCGAGCCCATCGTGCCGACGATGAACGGATGGCTTCCGACCCACTGCACGAGCGCCCGATGCCATTGACGCGCGATTCGCAAACATCGTTTCCAGAGCTTCATGAGGCGTTTCCTCTTGCTCCGCACGTTTGGCTTGCTACGTCTGCCGCCGATTACAGATTGCATTCAGGATTCATCATACTGCCGCTGCCGAAATCGCCTTCGAATCTCGGCACGCACTCAATTTCCCTGCCGCAGCGCCGTAAACCAGGTAAACCCGCGAAGTCGATTCGCGACGCGAACCGCTCACCGACCACGTTGCGCCGATGACCAATCTGACCACTGAAGCTCGAGCCGAAGCCGCCGACGCCGCGACCGCGATCGAAGCCGCCCCGCTCACGCCGGACGCCGTGCCGGTAGGCGAGCCGCTCGCCTGGCCTGTCGTCGATCGCGACGGCGCCCTGCTGCTCGATGCCGGCTCGGTGCTGGTGGGCGCAGCGGAACGCGACTTTCTGTTCCAGCACTTCGCGCCGCATCGCGGCGACGCAGGAAGGCCCGCAGTTGCACCGCAAAGCGCGACGGCCACGGCCAATGGCGGCGAGGCGGTCGCCACCACGCGCGATATGCATCTGAACATCGGCGCGCTGATGGGCCTGCGCCCGGAGATGGGTGCGAGCGGCGCGCCCATGCACCCGTGCCGCCTGATCGGCTTCGCGCCGAACGACGCGTTTTTCGTGACGACACCTTATGTCGATGGCCGCCCCATCGACATCACGCCGGGCGAAAACGTGGAGATCGTCGCGATCGCGAGCCAGGCCGTCTATCGCTTCGTATGCACCGTGCATGCGCTCAGCCACGCGCCGCTCGACTACCTCGTGCTTTCGAAGCCCGCCAACCTCCGCCGCCTGCGCGAGCGCCGCTCGATTCGCGTGCGCGCGCAATTTCCGGTGCGCTATGGCATCGGCGAGGAAGGCGCGGGTTATGACGGCGTGGCGCTCGCACGCGGCCTCAGCGCGCTCGGGCTTTCGGTGAGCGCGGCGTGGGCGCTCGGCAAGGTTGGCGAGCGGCTGCGCGTGGCATTCCAGTTACGTTCGGGCGACAACGATACGGCGATCGAAACCACTGCGGTCATCCGCAACGTGCAAGCGGAAACGGGCGCGCAAGCAACGCTCGGTCTCGAACTCGACCGCCTCACGCCCGCAGAACGGATGGCAATGAAAGTCTACGTGTTCGATCGTCAGGACGACGTGCTGTCCTGGACCAGCAGCATGCGCTAGCACCGGCTCACGCGAGCAGCGCCTGAGCGTCCAGGCAATCGCCGGCCCATGCCTGCGCGAGCGCCTCGCAGCGCCCCACACGCAGCGCGCCAAGTTCGCAATCGATCACCGTGACGTGATCGGCAGAGTCAGGACGGGCAGGCCACTGCGTCGTGCGGCCGTCACTGAAAAGCCAGAGATGGCGCACGCGCGCCGGGTCGCGGCGCGCCGCCGTCTCCAGCACGCGCGCCGCGCGGTCGATGCCCGCTTCGAGCGGCGTGCCGCCCCCCCCGCCGATAGGCTCGATCCAGCGCTCGTTCCACCAGCGCGGCACCGCAGGCCCGAAACGCAGTTCGGCACCCGCGCCGCCGAAGGCGATCAACGCCACTTCCACGCGTTCGGCGCGGGCGCGGTCGAACAGCGCGATCAACAAACCCTTGGCGAGCGCGAGCTGGCCGCGCGCGAGCATGGAGGCCGAGCAGTCCAGCACGAAGCAATGGAGCGCGCCGGAGCCCGTCTTGCGTTTGGCGAAGCGAAAATGTTGCGCTTGCAACGATCCAGCGCGTTTGGCCGCGAGCGTGGGCGGCCAGGCGATGCGCTCACCATGCTTTGCGACTTGCGCGGGACCGCGCCCCGGGCCTTCTCGCCGTCGAGCGCCGCCCTGTGCGAAGGCGGCGGCCTGTGCCCGACGGGTCAGCGTTTTTTTGCGGGCAGCGGGATCACGCCCTTCACCGCCTTCGCGGCGACGGGTTCAGGCGGCAACTCGCCCCAATCGGCATCCGACGTTCTTTCGGTGTGCTTTTCTTCGCGCCTGGATGTGGACGCAGCCGGCTGCGGCTCGGTGGCGGACGACGCATCGGAGCGCTGCGGCATGGCGTGCCGCCGATGCGCGAGCACGCAATCCGCGACCTCATCGACATGTTCCGGGGTCACGGCATCCGCGCCTTCGAACGCGGCGAGCGCTCGCGCCGCACGCAGCATCACAAGGTCGGCGCGCAAGCCGTCGACCGCCGCTTCAATGCAACGTTGCGCCGCGCGCTCGTGCACGGCATCGCTCCATGCGAGTTTGGCGAGCGTGTCGCGCGCCGCCGCGATGCGCTGCGCGAGCGCGCGCTGCGCGGTCTCGCGCGCCGCGCAAAACGCCTGAGGATCGGCGTCGAACGCAAGACGCGCCTTGACGATGCGTTGCCGCTGCGCCGCGTCATAGGGCGTGCCGAGTTCGACCATCAAGCCAAAGCGGTCGAGCAGTTGCGGACGCAACTCGCCTTCTTCGGGATTCATCGTGCCCACCAGCACGAAGTGCGCGTCGTGCGAGTGCGAGACGCCATCGCGCTCCACGGTGTTCACGCCGCTTGCCGCCGCGTCGAGCAGCACGTCGACGAGCGCATCGGGCAGCAGGTTCACTTCGTCCACGTAAAGCACGCCGCCGTGGGCGCGCGCGAGCAGCCCGGGCGCGAAGCGCACCGCGCTCTCGCGCAACGCCGCTTCGAGGTCGAGCGTGCCGATCAGCTTGTCCTCGCTCGCGCCAAGCGGCAGCGTGACGAACGCGCCTTCCGGCAGTAGCGCCGCAAGCGCGCGCGCCGCCGTGGATTTCGCGGTGCCGCGCGGCCCGCTCACGAGCACGCCGCCGATCGCGGGGTCGATGGCCGCGAGCAGCAGCGCGCGCTGCAACGGCGCCTGGCCGACCAGCGCGGTAAAGGGAAACGCGGGACGCGTGGCGGCAGCGCTCATGGTCCTGATCCTTCCAGATGCTGCCCGGCTTCGAGCAGACGGTGTTCGAGTTGCGCGCGATGCTCGCCCGGCTCCTGCCAAAGGCCGCGCTGGATCGCTTCGAGCAGACGCTCGCACACGGCGTGCAGCGCGTGCGGATTGTGGCGCTGCATGAAGGCGCGCGTGTCGTCGTCGTGCACATAGGCGTTCGCGACGAGACCGTACTGATGATCGCCCACCACGCGCGCGGTCGCGTCGTACCCAAACAGATAATCGACTGTTGCCGCCATTTCCGCCGCGCCCTTGTAGCCGTGGCGCTTCACGCCGTCGATCCACTTCGGGTTCACCACGCGCGAGCGGATCACGCGCGCGATCTCCTCGTGGAGCGGTCGAATGCGCGGCGCCGCGGGGTTGCTGTGGTCCGCGTGATAGAGCGCCGGCTGCGCCTGCGAAAAATGACGCGCCGCCGCGGCCATGCCGCCCTGGAACTGGTAGTAGTCGTTCGAGTCGAGCAGGTCGTGTTCGCGGTTGTCCTGGTTCTGCAGCACGACGTCGAGCGTCGCGAGACGCGTACGGAATGCATCGCTCGCCTCATCGCCCGCGCTCTTTTGCGCGTAGGCGTAGCCGCCCCACGCCCGGTATGCGTTCGCGAGATCGGCGTCGGTTTGCCACTGGTGATGGTCGATCATCGACTGCAGGCCCGCGCCGTAGGCGCCGGGACGCGCGCTGAACACGCGCCAGAGCGCGCGGCGGCGCGCCTCGTCGGCGGCCATGCCGTTTGCGACCAGCGCGTCGCGCTCGCGCAGCACACGGGCACGCAGCGGGTTCTGGTGCTCCGGTTCGTCGAGACCGACCACGGCCTGCACCGCTGCGTCGAACAGATGCATCACGTTCGGGAACGCGTCGCGGAAGAAGCCCGACACGCGCAGCGTCACGTCGATGCGCGGCCGGTCCAGCGCCTCGACCGGCATGATCTCGAAGTCGGTCACGCGCTGGCTGCCCGCCGCCCACTTCGGACGTACGCCGATCAGCGCGAACGCCTGGGCGATATCGTCGCCGCCGGTGCGCATCGTCGCGGTGCCCCAGACCGAAAGCCCCACGGCGCGCGGGTAATCGCCGTGCTCCTGCAAATGACGCTCGATGAGTTGCTGCGCCGATTTCATGCCGAGCGCCCACGCGGCTTGCGTGGGGATGGCGCGCGTATCGACGGAGTAGAAGTTGCGCCCCGTGGGCAACACATCGGGACGGCCGCGCGAAGGCGAACCGCTCGGGCCCGGCGGCACGAAACGGCCTTCGAAACCACGGCGCAGCTGGCGCATTTCTTCCGGGCCACAGGCATCGAGGCGCGGCAGCACGTCGCCGTGCAGGCGTGCGAGCACCTGGGCTGCATGCGGCAGCGATTGAGCCGTCGCATCGTTTCGTTCGCCTGAGCAGATGCGTTCGATCAGCACGGCCGCGAGCATTTCCAGGCGTTCGCGCGTGTCGCCCGCATGGCGCCATGGTGTATCGCTCACGCTCGCGAGCAGCGGTGGACGCGGGCCATCCCACGGCGCAGCCCAATCCGCCGTGGCCGGATCGACCAGGTGATCGATGCGCAGGTCGCGCGCGATCGCATCGATGAGGCCCGCGTTCGCGCCCTGCCCGTTCCCGCAGGCATAACGCCCGAGCGCGAGCAGCGTATCGCAACGCTGCTGGCCCTGCGGCGATTCGCCGAACGTGTGCAGGCCATCGCGAATTTGCGCTTCCTTCAGTTCGCAGAGGTAGGCGTCGGCGCGCGTGAGGAGTGCGTCTTCGCCAGCCTGATCCTCTGGCGCGGCGACGCTCAATTCTTCGTGCAGCCGATGCTCGATGATGGTCGCGAGTATGGTCTTGCGCAGCAGCTTCGCGCGGCGCGGGTCCACCATCAATGCTTCGTAATACTCATCGACCTGACGTTCGAGGTCTTGCAGCGGCCCATAGTTTTCGGCGCGCGTGAGCGGCGGCATCAGGTGATCGACGATCACGGCCTGGGCGCGGCGCTTGGCCTGGCTCCCCTCGCCCGGATCGTTGACGATGAACGGATACAGATGCGGCAGCGGCCCGAGCGCCATGTCGGGCCAGCAGGTGTCGGCAAGCGCCACGCTCTTGCCCGGCAGCCACTCCAGATTGCCGTGCTTGCCCACGTGCGCGATGGCGTCGATGCCGAACGTTTCGCGCAGCCAGAAGTAAAACGCGAGGTACGCGTGCGGCGGCACCAGTTCGGCGTCGTGGTAGTTCGCGTAAGTGTCGTCGCCGCGCGAGCGCGAAGGCTGGATGCCCACGAAAACCTGGCCGCAGCGCCAGCCCGCGATCATGAAGCGGCCGCGCCGCACCGTGGGGTCCTCTTCCGGCGCGCCCCACCGCGCGATCAGCGCGTTTTGCGCCTCGGCGGGCAACTGCGAGAAGCGCGCGCGGTAGTCGTCGAGCGAAAGGCTCTGCCACGCGGGGCGCAGCGCGCGCGTGTCGGGATCGTTCGTCACGCCCTGCGTGAGGATGCGCATGAGCGCGTCGCCGTCTTCGGGCAGATCGGCTACGCGGTAGCCTTCGTCGCGGAGCATGCGCAGGATGCCGACCACCGAGGCCGGCGTGTCGAGCCCCACGCCGTTGCCAATGCGCGCTTCGCTCATCGGATAGTTCGCGAGCACGAGCGCGAGCTTTTTCTCTTCATTGGGCAGGCTGCGCACACGGCACCAGCGGCGCGCGAGTTCGGCAACGAAAGCCACGCGTTCCAGGTCGGGCTGATAACGCACGACATCGACTTGCGTCGCTTTGCAGTGGTACGCGAGGCCCTTGAAACTGATCGCGCGTGTAATCACGCGACCGTCCACCTCGGGCAGCGCGATATGCATGGCGATGTCGCGTGAGTTCAGGCCATGATTGTCCTTGACCCAGTCGTCGCGGTTGCCGCCGCTCAGGATCACCTGGAGCACGGGCGCGTCGCCGGCGAGCGCAAGCGGCTCGGGGTCGTCCAGCGACGACGCTGCAAATGCCGTGGTGTTCAGCACGAGCGAGACATCGTGCTCGGCCGCCAGTTGATCGAGCACGTCGCGGCTCAACGCGTCCTTGAGCGAGGTGATCGCAAGCGGCAGCGGGTTCATGCCACGCGCTAGCAGTGCGGAAATGAGGGCATCGAAGGCGGCCGTGTTCGCGGCCTGCAAATGCGCCTTGTAAAACAGCAGCGCGACAACGGGCGCGCCGGGTTGCCAGCGCGCGCGCCATTCGTCGATGGTCGCTACATCGCGCTGCGGGCAATAAAGCGCGGCGGCCGGCAGCGCGACGGGCGGCGCCGGCTCGCTGCCCCAATCGAATGCGCGCCACGCGAGCGCGCGTAGAAACGATTCGGCGTTCGCCGCACCGCCTTCGCGCAGATAACGCCAAAGCAGGCGGCAAAACTCGGGCTCGGCGCGGCTCCTGGCGATGAGATTGGGGTCTTCCTGCAAGTCGCCCGAAAACATCGCGAGCAGTTGCCCGCGGCGCTGCGCGAGCGAGACGACCTGCTCGATACCGTAAGGCCAGTACGTCTCGCCGCCCAGATGATCGACCACCACCACATGCGCGTGCTGCAACACGTCTTCGACGTAGAAGTCCACGGATGCGGGCTGGCGCAGGTAGGTGACGTTCGCGAGCCGCACGCCCGGAAATCCTGCTGGCAAGCGCGGCACGACGCTCGCCAGCAGCGCGAGCGTCGTGTCCGCCGAACTGAGGACGACGATTTCGGCGGGCTGCTGGTCGATACGGATAACGCCCTGCGTGTCGTCGACGAAACCGCCCGGCGTGGTGCGCAGCAAATGCATGGTACGGCCTCGTCTAGCTGGACGCGTTCACTTCGCGCCCGCGGTCTGCAGGTTCGCCAATGCAGTATCGAATGCCGCTTGCAGCGTCGCGCCATCGAGGTCTGCGCCAATCAGGACGAAGCGGCTCGCAAGCGGCTGCGCCGCGCTTTCCTGCGCGTTCCAGCGGCGGTCGAAATAGCTGTCGAAGCGGCGGCCTACACCTTGAATCACGAGACGCATCGGCGCGCCCGGCAGCGCGGCGAAACCCTTCACGCGATAGATCGTGTGCGCATCGACGAGTTGTTGCAGCGCTTCGATCACGGTCTCGCGCGAAGCGGCCGCGCCCGACACCACGACCGAGTCGAACTCGTCATGATGATGATCGGCATCGTCAGCGGAACCGTGATGGTCGTGACGAAGATGAATGCTCTCCTCGGAGGCCGCTTCGAGCCCGAGCAAGGTATGCAGATCGAGCTTGCCGTGCTGCGCGCGCACGATCTTTACCTGCGGCGGCAACTCTTCGCGCAGCTCGGCGATGAGCGCGTCCTGGCCCGCTTCGTCGAGCAGATCGGTCTTGTTGAGAATGACGAGATCGGCAGCCGAAAGCTGGTCTTCGAACAGCTCGTGCAGCGGCGATTCGTGATCGAGATTCGGGTCGGCGCGGCGCTGCGCGTCCACGGCCTGCGGGTTTTCAGCGAACTGGCCGCTCGCGGCGGCAGGGCCGTCCACGACGGTCACGACCGCATCGACGGTGAACGCATTGCGGATCGACGGCCAGTTGAACGCCTGCACGAGCGGCTTGGGCAGCGCAAGACCCGAGGTCTCGATCAGCACGTGATCGATGTCGTCGCGGCGCTCGAGCAGTTTCTCCATCACCGGGAAGAACTCTTCCTGCACGGTGCAGCACAGGCACCCGTTCGCGAGTTCGTAGAGCTGGCCTTGCGTTTCGTTGCCGTTCTCGTCGCAGCCAATACCGCAGCCGCGCAGAATTTCGCCGTCGATACCGAGTTCGCCGAATTCGTTGACGATGACCGCAACGCGCAAACCGCCTGCGTGCTGAAGAATGTGACGCAGCAGCGTGGTTTTACCGCTGCCGAGAAAGCCCGTCACGATCGTGACGGGAATCTTGCGCATTTGCATGAAGTGCTCCTTCGGCGCCAGGCCGGATAGCGGGGCATGATGCGTCGCGCTGGCCGTTCGTGCGGGTGTCGTCTAGCGAGCACGCGCGTATCCGTGGAAACGCCGTCACGCGCAACGATTCAAAAAACCTGCAGGGGACGAACGACCAGAAACGCACCCAGGCATCGCCTGGCTGACGCATGAAAATCACGGACCCGGCGCCGCATCCCCGCAGCGCGAATCCCACGTATCTGGCCGGTATCCGGACTGACGAAACACCGCTTCGCCTTCCCGCGCGAGCGGCCTTGCGGCCGGTTCGCACAGTGGCGTGGACTGCGTAAAGCATGGAAGCGGTTTGCGGTATTCGTTCGAACGCCGCGCTCGTTGTACCGTTGCGGGTGCAGTTCAGGTTGGCCATGCCCGAGGCGGGATGGCTCCCTGATTCCCGTTTAACTGCGCGCGCATCATGAATCGCGCGCGCGAGCACCAGAGTGCGAGCGAGTGTAGGCGCGAGGGGCGTGTGCGTCAAGGAAGGCGTGGGAAGCCGCAAAAGCGTGTGCTATCGTAGCGCGCATCCGGCAGCGGCCGGAACATGACTGTTTCGCTTGTTTCGCCTTCGCCGTCACGCCTTCGATCGACGCTCTCGCCGTGAATCCTGTCGAAAATCGCGCCTCGCGCGCAGCCTCATTCGAAGCCACGCTGGAACCCGCACAGCGCGCGCCGGCGCTCGCGCTCGGCATTGGCTGCCGGCGCGGCGTGACGCTTGCGCAGGTCGATGCCGCCGTGCGCGCCGCGCTCGGCGCGTGGCCGCCTGGAAGCGTAACGTCCGTCGCAACGCTCGACGCCAAAGCCGGTGAACCCGCGTTGCTCGCGTTTTGCGCGGCACATGCGCTGCCGCTCTATACGTACACGCGGGAGCAACTCGCCGCGACGCCCACAATCGCGCCGCCTTGCGCGGCCGCGCAAGCGCAATTCGGCGTGGACGGCGTGTGCGAGCCCTGCGCGCGTCTCGCGGCGGGCGGCGGCCCGCTCGTGCGCGGCAAGCTGGCGCTCGACGGCGTCACGGTCGCGATCGCACGCACGCTGCCAAACCCGCCAAACGCAGACGCGAAAAACCTGCAACAACCCCACTCACGATGATGAAAACCGATCCCGAATCGCATCAACGCATGACGCAACGCCGCCGCGAGGGCCACGAGAAAAAGCAGGCCGCCGCGACGCACGAAAAGGGCCTCCTGATCGTCAACACCGGCAACGGCAAGGGCAAGAGCACCGCCGCGTTCGGCATGGCCGTGCGCATGCTCGGTCACGGCATGAAGCTCGGCGTCGTGCAGTTCATCAAGGGCGCGCTGCACACGGCCGAACGCGACTTTCTCGGCAGCGTCGCGCACTGCGATTTCGTGACCATGGGCGACGGCTACACCTGGAACACGCAGAATCGCGACGGCGACATCGCCACCGCGCGCAAGGGCTGGGACGAAGCGAAGCGCATGATCGAAAGCGGCGACTACGCGATGGTGATCCTCGACGAACTCAACACGGTGCTCAAATACGAGTACCTGCCGCTCGACGAAGTGCTCGGCGTGATCGCGTCGCGCGCGCCACACGTGCACGTGGTCGTCACAGGCCGCCATGCGCCCGACGCGCTGATCGAAACCGCCGACCTCGTCACGGAAATGCGCCTCGTGAAGCATCCGTATCGCGAGCAAGGCGTGAAGGCTCAAAAGGGCGTGGAGTTTTAAGCGCATGAGCGCAACGCTTGCCTGCCCCGCGCTTTTCATCAGCGCGCCCGCTTCGGGCCAGGGCAAAACCACGCTCACGGCCGGCCTCGCGCGCCTGCACCGCCGTGCGGGACGGCGCGTGCGGGTCTTCAAGACCGGGCCGGATTTTCTCGACCCCACGATCCTCGCGCGCGCGAGCGGCGCGCCCGTGTACTCGCTCGACCTGTGGATGGTAGGCGAACAAGCGTGCCGCGCCCTCCTCGCGCAGGCCGCGCGCGAAGCCGACCTGATCCTCATCGAAGGCGTAATGGGCCTGTTCGACGGTACGCCGAGCAGCGCCGATCTCGCCACCACGTTTGGCGTGCCGGTGGCCGCTGTCGTGAGCGCGAAGTCGATGGCGCAGACCTTCGGCGCAATTTCGTTCGGTCTCGCGCGTTTTCGGCCCGAGGTGCCGTTTCATGGCGTGCTGGCGAATCGCGTGGGCTCGCCGCGCCACGCGCAGATGCTGCAGGAGGCGTTGCCCGCCGACGTGCGCTGGCTGGGGCACGTCGCGAGCGAAGCGACGATGGCGCTGCCCGATCGCCATCTCGGCCTGCATCAGGCCGAGGAGATCGACGACCTCGACGCGCGCATCGAACGCGCCGCCGACGCGCTCACGCAAACCGCGCTCGCTGAATTGCCGCCCCCGGTGGAATTCGCCAATCCTTCGCATAACGAAGCAATTCCTCGCCTGCTCGAAGGCCGCCATATCGCCATTGCACGCGACGCCGCGTTCTCGTTTCTCTATCCGGCGAACATTGCGTTGCTCGAAACGCTCGGCGCAAGCGTAAGCTACTTCTCGCCGCTCGCGAACGAGCCCACGCCCGCCGACGCCGACGCGATTTTTTTGCCCGGCGGCTATCCCGAGCTTCATGCATCGGCGCTCGCGCACAATACGCAGAGTGCGAATTCGTTGCGCGCGCATGTATCCGCGGGAAAGCCGCTCGTCGCCGAGTGTGGCGGTATGCTTTATCTGCTCGATGCACTAACCGACGTAGAAGGCACACGCACGCCGATGCTCGGCCTGCTGCCCGGCGAGGCGGTCATGCAAAAGCGCTTCGCGGCGCTCGGCATGCAGCAGCTGGACGGTGCGCATGGCGCGCTGCGCGGCCACACATTTCACTATTCGCGCATCGCCACGCCGCTTGCGCCCGCGCTCACGGCACGCCACGCACAAACTGGCGCGCCCGGCGAGGCGCTGTATCGGCATGGGTCGATCGCGGCCACTTATATGCACGCTTACTGGCCCTCCAACCCGGCTTTCGCGGCCGCACTCTTCCATGGCACAGCCCTTTGACGAAGCCGAACGCGCGGCGGTCTACCGTGCGATTTACGAGCGCCGCGACATGCGCCACTTCGCGCCGGGCCCCGTTGATCCGGCGACATTGGCACGCCTGCTCGACGCCGCGCATCACGCGCCGAGCGTGGGCTTCATGCAGCCTTGGCGCATCGTGCGCATCACGGACAGCACGTTGCGCGAGCAACTGCATGCGGCGGTCGAGCGCGAACGCGTCGCGACCGCCGATGCGCTGGGCAAGCGCCGCGACGAGTTCATGAAGCTCAAGGTGGAAGGCATGCGCGACTGCGCCGAGGTGCTCGTGGTCGCGCTGATGGATCGCCGCGAAGCCCACGTCTTCGGCCGGCGCACGCTGCCCGAGATGGACCTCGCCTCCGTGGCCTGCGCGATCCAGAACATGTGGCTCGCGGCGCGCGCCGAAGGGCTCGGGATGGGCTGGGTGTCGATCTTCGATGTCGACGAGGTGCGCGCCCTGCTCGCCATGCCGCCCGGCGCCAAGCCGGTGGCGATATTGTGCGTGGGTCAGGTCGACGCGTTCTATCCGCAGCCGATGCTCGAAATGGAGAAGTGGGCCGAACGCAAGCCGCTTGGCGAATGCGTGTTCGAAAATCGCTGGCCGCAGGATGAGGCGGCCGCCGTGCCCAACGCGGCGCCCCACGCCACGCCCGGCGCCTGACGCCCGCTCACGCTTCGCGCGCGTAGCATACGGCCTCGACATTATTGCCGTCGGGATCGATCAGGAATGCTGCGTAATAGTCGGGGCTGTAGTCGGCACGCACGCCGGGGCCGCCATTGTCTTTCGCGCCAGCGCGCAGGCCCGCTTCGTAGAACCCGACGACCGCCGCGCGGGTCGCCGCCGCGAACGCCACATGCACGCCGCGTGGCGCAAGCGAGGCGTCGGCAGAGACGGCGTGCAGCCAGAGCCTGGGCTCGCCTGGCTGGCCGAGTCCGGCATAGGTTTCGTCGTGCATGCACACCACGACGCCTAACGGCGCGAGCAGCGCCTCGTAAAAACGCAGGCTGCGTGCGAGATCCTGCACGCGCAATCCAATGTGATCGAACATGAGCGACTCCCGTGATGTCTGCGCGCGACCGTTGCGCCAGATTCGGGAGTCAGCATAGCGCCTTCGAGGCGAGCGCGGCCTGGGGAAAGTTGCCCCGAACTACTGCGTGTCGACTGGCGAAACGGTGAGCACTTCCGGCATGCCCGGCGCGTGATCCGTCGTGCCAGCGTTGGGCGGACTCTTCAGCTTGACGCGCCATTGCGGCGCGCCGGCGTACGGCAGCCGCGCCAGCGCGCCCGCCACGAGGTACGGCACGGCTTCGCGTGCGTCGGCGTTGCGGTCGCGCTTGACGGCGCTGACCTTGTAGAGCTCGCCGCCATCGGGCAATGCGAAGAAACGCAGCGTCAACGTATGCACGTAGGGCCGCCCGAACCACGGCAACGACGGCCCCCCGGCAGGCGCGCAGCCGGCGCCGCAGTCGCCGTCGACGACCTTCACATCAGCGGGACGCGTGGCCCAGGCCACCGAGATGAGATAGCGCGCCGCCTCGGTCGTCCCCGCGTTGAAGCCGCGCTGCGCGAGGCCAGCGCTTAGCAACGCCTGGTACGGAAGCATCTCGCCCGCGTCGGCCTGGGCGGGTGTGGGCGCGAAACGGTAGGTCGCGGGTTGGCTGGCCGCGGCGGGCAACGCGCCCGTAGCGGCGACGTCGGTCGTCACGCCCGCGCATCCGGCGAGAGTAACGAGCATCGGCAGGAGACAGATCGACAGCACGGTCTTCACGAAACACTCCATCGGGTTATTCATGCGCTTCTCGTCCGGCACTTCCAGTGTGGCACTGCCCGTGCGGCACTTCCCGTGCGGCACTCCCCGTGTGGCACTCCCCGTGCGGCTCAAACCGGCGCGTCGAACGCGGGCAGCGACATCGTCAGAACGGTGCCCTCGCCCGGTTCGCTTTCCAGCTGGACATCGCCGCCATGGCGCGTCACGACTGTCTTCACGAACGCCATGCCGAGCCCCGCGCCGCTCACCTCGGGCCGCTGCTCCGCGTGAAAGCGCTGGAACGGCTGGAAGAGCCTCGCCTGGTCTTCGTGCGCAATGCCGTAGCCCTGATCGCGAATCGAGCAGACCACTCGCGGCGGAATGTGGTCGTCCAGCCCGATCGAGCAGACGATACGCGTATCCGCAGGACTGTACTTCACGGCGTTGTTCAGCACGTTCACCAGCGCACGCGTCATGAGCGAGCGGTCGGCGTTGATCCAGCCCATCTGCTCGCCTTCGAACGCCGTATCGATCTGGATGCGTTTCGCGCGCGCCTGCGGCCACACTTCGTCGCTCGCGTCGATCACCAGCTCCGCGAGGCTCGTGGGCTCAAGCGCATAGACCTGGGACTCGGCGCGCGCGAGCTGCACGAAGTCGTCGGCGAGTTTGAGCGAGCGGCGCGCGTAGCGCTCGATGCGCTCCATCACGCCGCGCACGGGCTCCGAGGCGAGCGTGCCGCGTTCGCGCTCCGTCTCGACGAGCGCGACAATCGAGGCCTGCGGCGAGCGCATGTCGTGCGACAGCAGGCGCAGCGCGTCCTCGCGCTGGCGTTCGGCGTCGTGCAGCTCCGTCACGTCGACAAGACCCGCGATCCAGCCCACCGCCTGCCCCTGCGCGTTCGTGCAGCGCGCGTAGCGCAGCAGGTAGTCGCTGCCGTCGCGCGCGCGCACTTCCACACCGCGCTCCATCAGCTCCGCGAATTCGCCGCGCGCCGGGTCGAGCGGCGCGGGCCAGTGCGCGTGCGCGAACGCCATCGCGTCGGGCGCTGGGTCGATCGGCTTGACGAGCGAGAGGTCGACGAACACGTCCTGCATCAGGCGCCCTTCCGCGGCGCTCACGTTCAGGCGGGCGAGATACGCACGCGAAGCGTGATTCGCGATCAGCACGACGCCGCGCAGATCGGCGACGAGAATCGGTTCCGGCACGGCATCGAGGCTGTCCCACACGAAGCGGCGCATGTCCTGCAGTCGCTGCGCGGCCTGCGCCATGAGCGCCATTTGCTGGGCGAGCGCGTCGCCGGCAAACTCGCGGCGCTGCGTGGGCGCTTCGGGCAGCAGGTAGGGTTCGTCGGCAAGCTGGCGCAGCTCCTTGCGCAGGTAGGCCATCGTCATTTCGAGGCGGCGCCAGCTCCACGCCGGATAGACGACGAGCAGCGCGACGATCGCGGGCACAGGCGGCAGCCACAGGCGCGCGCCGTGCAGCATGCCCGCGCTCGCGCCGAGCGACACGACGATCAGGAACGCGAGCAGCAGCAGCGTGCGCAGCGGCGAGAGCACGAGAAAACCCGCTAGCAGCAGCACGAGCGGCGCGAGCGAGGCGAGCACGACCATGAAGGGCGGCGCGGGCTGGATGGCCGTGCCGTTGAGCAGCGTGTCGAGCACGATGGCGTGGACGTACACGCCGGGTAGCGGGCCGAGCGTGCCGGAGAGCGGTGTGGCGAAGCGGTCGTAGAGCCCCGAGGCCGTCACGCCGACGATCGCCACGCGCCCGCGCAACTGCTCGAGCGGCACGCGGCCTTCGAGCAGGTCGGCGAACGAGACCTTGCTGTAGGTTTGCGAATTCGCGCTGAACGGAATCAGGAAACGCGACTCGGTGCCAGGCGCCGCCGCGTGCAGCACGTCATCGCGCTGCGCGGCGGCGGGTGTGCCATGCGCGAGCTTCACGGCGCCGCTGCGCACCGCGCGCCAGACCGGCACCATCAGTTGCGGCCAGCGCTGCTGCGCGTCGCCTTCGAAAAGCGCGACGCTGCGCACGATGCCGTCGCTATCGACTTCGAGGTTGATATGGCCCATGCCGGCGGCCGCCTGCGCGAGCCGCGCGACCGGGCGCACGGCGTCGCGGTGACCGGTGTCGTCGGCGGGTGTGAGGAGAATGGGGAGGAACGCCGGACGCGCGCGCAGCGCCTGCGCAAAGTGCGCGTCGTCGGGCGACGATTCGGTGAACAGCACGTCGTAGACGATGGCCGCCGCGCCCGCCTTCGCGAGCTGATCGACGAGCCGCGCATGCACCTCGCGCGGCCACGGCCAGCGCCCGAGCGCGGCGACGCTCGCATTGTCGATCTCCACGAGCACGATGTCGGGCGACACCGGCAGCGAGCGCGCAGAGAGCAAGCGGTCATAGACCAGATGGTCGGCGCCGCTCGTGAGCCGCCAGATCACGCACAGCACGACCACGACGACGCCCGCGCAACCCACGCCGGCCCATTCGAACAGGAAGCGGCGCCCAACGGAGCGGCCAAGGCGCGCGGGCGGCCTTACGCTCATGCGCGCCTGCGTCACCAGTCGAGCCTGAACGACTGGACCGGGCTCGCCTTCTGGTAGTAATGGCCGTTGTCGAACTGCTCGGCGATCACCGTCCAGTAGTACACGCCCTTCGGCAGGTCACGCACGACGGCCTCGCCCGCCGTGATGTCGGTCCGGTCGATGAGCGGCACACGCAGATCGGACGTCGTGCCGAGCACGAAGCGAAAGCGCGTGTTCTGCGCGTTGCGGTCGATGAACCAGCGGAACGCGAAGTCGCGCGAGCCTTCTATGGGGCCGGCGCTCGCGCCGAGCGCCACGCGCCGGCGCTCGAACGCATACGACGCCGGCATGCCTTCGAGACCACGCGCGTCGAAGGCGGAGATGCGCACGAACCAGGTGCCGTCTGCGAGGTCGGCGAACGACACGTGCGGGTCGGCGCTGCGCGTGTCGCGGATCATATCGAGCAGGCCCGCATCGCGGCCGATCTGCACGCGGTAGGCGCTCGCACCCGCAACGGGCGCGATGTCGAAGGCCACTTCGTCGTCGTCCTGCACTTTGGACGGGTGCAGCAGTTCCGGCGCATCGAGCAGCGTGACGGGCGCGCCCGCTGGCTGGCCCGCCAGCGTGAGGCTGCCGTAGTGCGCGGCGACGAGCTGCTCCGAAGCGGCGAGCGGCGTGCCACGCGCCGGCGCTTGTGCGTAAGCGCCGTGGCGGTTGCGGCCCGGCGAGTCGGCGTCCACGCCCACCGCGCCGTCCAGCACTTCGACCGCCGTCGCGCCCTTGTCGCCGTCGTAGCTCACGCGAAACTGCGTGCCGCGCACGCCGGCCACCACGGAAGGCGATCGGATCTGAAAGCGATCGTCCTTCTTCGTGGCATGCGTGACCTCGCTGCTCACCTCACCGCTATGGAGATCGACGATGCGGTCGGTCGCGCCGGTGAGCGCGGTCCGACGCAGCGTGGCCAGGTCGAGCGAGGTATCGGGCGGCAGCGCGATATGTGAACCGTCGGCCAGCTCGAGCGTGGTGAAGCCGTTGCGGCCGGTCTGCACCCGATCGCCTTCAACGAGGCTCGAGCCGACCGTGAGCGGCAGGAGCGGGCCAGCGCGGAACGCATGCTGCACGGGACCGTTCGCGGCGATCACCTTCGCGCTGAGGCCGTCCTGGCGCAGCAGCGCGACCGGCACGCGCAGTGTCGTGCCGGGCTGCAGGCGGCGCGGCGCGCTCACATGATTGAGGCTCGCGAGTTTCTTCCAGTCGGCGGGATTGCGCAGGTAACGCGTGGCGATGTCGTAGAGCGAGTCGCCCGGCCGCGTGATGTACGTGGTCATTTCGGGCGACTGCGTTGGCGCGCGCGGGGCGCTCTCACGCGCCTCGGCGTCACGGGGAAGGGAAATGAGCGCGAGCGCGAAGGCAAAGAACGGAGCCGCGGAAGCGCGCACCGCACGCGCGCCCCTCACGCGTCGTCCCCCTCGATGCGCTCGAGCCGGTAACCGTAGCCGTAGATCGGCGTGAGGCGATAGCCGTTTTCGGGACGCAAGCCGAGCTTCGAGCGCAGCATGGAAACGTGCGTGTCCATCGTGCGCGAGGGAATGTCGTCGGACTGCTTCCAGATCACGTCGAGAATATGCGCGCGCGAAAGCGGGCGGCTCAGATGCTGAAACAGCAGCAGCGCGAGATCGAATTCCTTCTGCGTGAGCGCGACGTTGCGCCCGCTCACCGAGGCCTGGCGCGACTTGAGGTCGAACTCGTACTCGCCGAAGGTTTCCTTGAGCGCGGGCGCGTGCAGCTGATAGGCGCGGCGCAACAGCGAATTGACTCGGGCGATCAGCACCGGCGCCGAGACGGGCTTGACGACGTAGTCGTCGGCGCCAGCGTTGAGCATCTGCGCGATGTCGACCTCGCGGCTGCGGCTCGTCATGAAGAGCACCGGCAGGCGCGTGGAGAGGCTCTGCCGCACCCAGTGCAGCACTTCGTCGCCCGCCATGTCGGGCACGTTCCAGTCGAGCACGAGCAGATCGAACGTCTGCCGCCGAAGCTGCCTGACGAGCTCGCTACCCTTGGCAAACGCGTGGCAGGCGTGGCCCGCAGCGCTCAAGGCCTGGCAGACGAATTCTGTCTGCGCTGCATCGTCATCCAGTACTGCAATTCTCATAGCACCCCGCAACCAGGTTTGTTATTCATCGTCTCAGGATGGACTGCCTGCATCGCACTGCAGCCGTGACCGTCGTCTGGCGACGCCCGCCGCGTGCACCGGCGCCGGGTCGCAGACCAACCACCCTGGAGCTGGCGGCACGGGCAACACGCCGTGCGCCAAAGCCCACTACTTTCGCCGCGTCTCGAAAAAAATGGGAGCGCAAGGCCACACTCGCCTTCGGTGAACAGATCGCTCTCATGTTAATCACTCATGGTAGTCGAATTTACTGTCGTTCGAGCCGGGATTGCCCGCCCCGCTTGCGGTTGACGGCGATCCCGCGAGCAGCGCGGTCAGATGGGAGCGCACGTGCTCCCATGCCGCGTGCGCATAGTCGGGCTGCACGGCCGCGCGTGACTGCGCCGTGACAAACACGCGCAGCACTGTGGACGAACACTGTGTCAGGCGCTCAGCCGCGACGAAACGCGAAAGACGCAGCGCTTCGCTGAGCCACGGGAGTTCGGCCGCGCAGGAATCCGCGTAAGCCTCCATCGCGGCGCGCGCGTGGCGGTCGCGCGCAAGGTCGAGTTCGACGCGGTCGAACTCGCGGCCACCGTCGGGGCCCTCAACGCGCGAGCCCGGTGGAAAACGCATACGTCCGGATCGGAAAAACATGGAGCCCCCGTGAAGACAAGCAGGCAGAGCAGCAGAAGTGAAGCGTGAAGCGGCCAGGCGTTTTTTCGCGGACGCAACAACGTCGAGCCGCTCGCAATGCGCGAAGCGGCAAAAGAATGCGTTCAGAAGTGTGGAAAAAAATGTGGCGACGACCGCGTGCTGCGCACTGCGTGGTCTCCGGAATCCGCCCCCGGAGTCGGACCGCCAGCGCAGTCATCGTCGTGCGCGGCGCGAGCCCCGCTGCCAGCGTCACCGCCCGACGCTATCAGCGGGCCGCAGCCGCCTCCCTGCACGACGAGGCACGTGCCGCCATCGCCACGTCCACCTCAAAGCACTGGTTTTCCCAGCGTTATCCGGCGAACTCGGGTTCGCTCTGACTTCCTCTTGCTGACTGCGTCGCCAAGTCCCGACCGAGCCAGCCCCCGTAGCAGAAATCCGTTGCCAGCGGCGCATGCGCGAAGCGCGCGTGGTGCTGGCGTCGTGCGGCTGTGCTTGTACTTGCCGCGACGACGTATTCTCACCTGGGCGCTACGAATTTACTGTCAGGGATTGTTAAATCTGTCAGGACGACGATAAGTGGGCGTAAGAAAGGCGGTTGGCATCCTTAGGCAGTTGCCCCAGCGCTTCTGGGCAACGCGGCATTCAGCATTCATGGACGTCGATTGCCTGGCATTCCTAAGTCACTATCAGAAAACAGCAGCGGCGAGATCCCGTCATGGAGATCCCGCCGCTGCAGCGAAGAAAATCGCTATGGGTTAGTGCTCGGGTTGCCGGTCGTTGCCCCGTTCGCCACCCTGACTGGGAGCATGGCCGCCTTGACCACCTTGACCACCTTGAGGCGGCGCAGGCGGCCGCCCCTGTTGCGGTGCGGGCCCGGGCGCACGCATGCCGCCTTGCGGCTGGGGCGCCGGCGGACGAGCGTAGCCCTGCGCGGGCGCCCCCGCCGGCGGGCGGCCGCCGAACTGCTGCTGCTCGGGCGGACGCCCCGCCTCGTGCGGACGCATTGCGGGCTGCTCCACGCTGGCAGGCGGGCGTGGCGGTTCCGCATTGACGGGCGGGCGGCCCGCTCCGGGCGGCGGCCCGCCGTGCATCGGCGCATTGGGCCCCGGTGGACGTTCGCCACCGCCAGGCGGCATGCCGGGCGGACGGCCCGGTGCACCATGCCACGCCGGCGCTGCCGGCGGACGGCCGCGCTCGGGCGGCGGCACGTGCTCCCATCGCTGCTGTTCGCCATACCACGGCCGATCGCGATAGAAGCTGCCCCAGTAGGCGCCAAGCGAGAACGCCACGATCGGCAGGCCGATCGCCGCGCCATAGCTGGTGAGCGGCACGTAACCGCCCTGATACGGATAACTGAGATAACCACCGTAGACCCAGCCGCGCAGACCGGGCACCGTGACGTCACACCACGAATAGTCGCTCACGCAGCCCATCACGGTGACGGGCTGACCCGGTCCGAGTTCGGAAACGACTGGGTAGTCGCCGGAAGGCCCCGCGTACAGATCCACGGGTTGGCTCGTATAGGCCGCGGTTTGCGCGCTGGCGTCTGACGACACGAGCACGAGACCGGTTACGAGGCACGCGCCGGCGAGCGCGCGCAGGCGCGTGTTAAGGCGCTTGGACATCGTTTCTCCCTGTTCCAGCTATTTTGGTTTTTCGCTGCGCAATTCGCGTGCCCGCGGCGCGCCGCGGGTTATTCGTTTTCTTCGAAGTAATGCCCGAACTTGACCTGCTTGGTGCGGATATACCGCTCGTTTTCCTCGCGCATCGGGATCGCGAGCGCCACACGTTCGATCACGGGGAGGCCATGCTGCTGGAGCGTATCGAATTTCTTCGGATTGTTGCTCATGAGCCGTACCGACGATACTTTCAGCAAACGCAGGATCGCCGCCGCCGAATCGTATTCGCGCGCGTCGTCGGGCAGGCCGAGATCGAGATTCGCCTCGACGGTGTCGCGGCCTTGCTGCTGCAACTGGTACGCGCGGATCTTGTTCGACAGACCGATGCCCCGGCCTTCGTGGCCACGCAGGTAGAGCAGCACGCCACGGCCTTCGGCCGCGATATAGCGCAGCGCGAGGTCGAGCTGCTCGCCGCAGTCGCAGCGGTAGGAACCGAACACGTCGCCGGTCAGGCATTCGGAGTGGAGCCGCGTCAGCGTGGGCTCGCCGCTGCCCACATCGCCCATGACGAGTGCGAGATGCTCGGCGCCGCCGTCCTTCACCCGGTAGACATAGGACTCGAACGTGCCGTAGCGGGTCGGCAGCGTGGCGGTCGCGTCAAGCACGACGCATTCGTTGGCGTTGTCGCCGTCCGCGCAGGACGACTCAGGAAGCGTAGGCATGATCTGGAGCAGGAAACTGGCAAAAACCGGCACGTGCCGGGTTGAAGTTCGGAACCGGAGTTTACCGCCATTTGCTCCACCCCGCCGCGCCGCGCATGGGTAGCGACTCCGGTAGCGCCCGAATAGCGGCTCGACCGAGCCGCATGCCATCGGCATAAATGGTGCGACCCCGCGCATACCCCGACGACGCGCGGCACGCGAGCCGCCTATACTGGAATGGCTTTCCAATGGCTTGACGGGCACTCCACCCGGCCTGCCGCGCCGCGCAATGACTGGACAACCAGAAGGACGAAGAGGGGTCGCCCTATGACAAGCGTTGCACAGGTACTCAAATCGAAGCCGGAACAGGTCGTGTACACGATCGAAGCCTCCGATTCCGTCTACAACGCAATCCGCCTGATGGCCGATAAGCAGATCGGCGCACTGCTCGTGACCGACGGTCCAACGATCGCCGGCATCGTCACGGAGCGTGACTACGCGCGCAAGATCGTGCTGATGGACCGATCGTCGAAAACGACCGCCGTGCGCGACATCATGAGCACGCACGTGCGCTTCGTCGAGCCGGAGCAGACCACCTACGACTGCATGGCGCTCATGACCGAGCGGCGCATGCGCCACCTGCCCGTCATGGACGGCGGCAAGCTCGTGGGAATGGTATCGATCGGCGACCTGGTGAAGGAAATCATCGCCGAGCAGAAGTTCACGATCGAGCAGCTCGAGCACTACATCACCGGCGGGCCTGGCGCCTGACGCGGCGCTCTGTCTTCAAACCGCAAGATGTGAAAAAACGCCCAATCCCGACGGGGTTGGGCGAAGCCACCTTTCGGCGGCGGAGGTTCCACGCATGAAAAATCGCGCGAATGGTTTGCGGGTCGGCGTGCGGCGAAGGCGGAGCGATGTCCGCCTTCGCCGGTATCGGTTGGGAGCCTTGCTGGGTGGGGACGCTGCCGGATCATCTTGCGCGGGCGTCTGAGGCTGCTTGAAGCGCCCGGGCACCGGCTTGCGCGGGAGCGGCCAACCTGTGGCCGATCGATGTCGCTTGCGCCGGTGTCTGAGCGGCAGCCGTTTGCGGCGTGCGCTCTGGCTGGGCTTTCGCGCCCCGTGAGGGCGCACGCTGCCCCGTTATCCGCTCAGCAACCCACTGAGTTGCCCGTTTAGTTGCCGAAGTACACCGACTGCGACGGGCGCATCGTGGCCGGCTGGCCCGACTGCGCCGAACCCGAGGTCGACGGGCCATAGCCGCTCGTTTCGGCGGCCGGCGCTTGCGCCACGCCTTCCTGCTGGCTCACCCGGGCTTCGGCGGCCTGGATGTCGGCCGGGTATGTCGCGTCGTTGGCGGTAGCCGGGTTGTAGCCGGCCTTCTCGAGCTGGATCAATTCGGACTTCACTTCGGCGCGCGTGACTGGAGCGTTACCTTGCTCCTGGGCAAACGAAAGCGCCGGAGCAGCTACGAGGGCGGCGACGAATGCAGCTTGAATCAGGGTACGGGATTTCATGGTCATTACCTCCATCACTTGTTTTATGCCGGCGGCGGTGTCTGGTTGCACCGCCAAACCAGTGACTTCAGTGTATTGAGACGAGAGACCAGGGGAAACCCTTAATTTGAGAAAATACACTTTCAACCAAAGCAACAATGCCGCACGCATGGGTTGTTCCGCGAGCGCCTTGCGCCGCGGCGCTTGCGCAAGTCACAACGGGGTGGCACTGCCATCCAGCAGCTTGCGCGGTCCGCTCACGAACCGGCTGCCCAGTTCATAGAAGCGCAGCGGCCGGTCCATCTCCCGCGAGAGCCCGATTCGCGTCGTCACACCCACGGGCCGCTCGGGTTCGTCCACGCGTCCGATCCAAAGTCCGTGCCCACGGCACAGGTCGATGCCGTCGAAGGCCGCCGCAATGCCGAACGCCTGCGAGAGCCGCCCCGGCCCGCGCGCCAGATCGCGCAGCGAGACGCCCGGGCGCAGCGCCTCCATCGCCCCGATGCCTTCGAGCGGCTCCAGCGCGCGAAACAGGATGCCCGCGCCCACGTCCACCGCTTCGCTCGACATGTTGAACATCCATGCGCTGCCGTAGGTTAGCCGCACGTGTGCATGACCGCGTTCGAGGAACATCGCGGCGTTGTAGGGCCGCCGTCCGATGTAGGCATAGCTCGTGGAGTCGCCCACGGGATATGCCTCGACTTCGACGAGGCGCCCGGCCATGCGCCCGCGCGCCAGGTCGCGCACGAGATATTTGCCGACCATGAAGCGCGCCAGCTCGGCGGTGTCGAGCGGCAGGTCGTCGCGGCGCAGCGGCAGGATCGTCATCGTCATCGAAGCGTTCTCAGGTTGGTCGACACGGTCAGCGCGATTTCGCGGACCGGCAGAGTGTAGCGCCGCGCCGCCCGGCCACCGCCAGGTCACATGCAGCCGGCCGTTGCGCTACCATCGTCCGCATATCTGCGCGAACGGTTCGCGCGACCTCATGATCCGGCGCGCGTCGTTCGACGAGTCGTCACGACCGGCCGAGCGCCACCAAAGGAGCCGCAAAATGAACGAACAAAGCGCGATTCAATTTCTCTCGACCGTGCGCAAGCCGCTGCTCACGCTGCACAAGGCGATTCTCGACCACGAGCGCAAGGAGTACGAACGCGAGTTCGGGCCGGTCACGCCGGCGGCCTTCCTGCAGGTGCTCATCAACGGCTCGGGCTTTCGCTGGCTCATGCCGTTCTCTACGGTGATCGCCAACGTCGACGAAACGCTCGACGCAAAGGACGCGGGCCCCGACGATCGCATCGGCGCGGCGCAAGGTGTGGCCGCGCTATTTTCCGGCGAGGAATCGGCGGAGTTCTACGAGCGCTATCAAGCGTTGTTGCAGGCGAGTCCCGAGATTCTGCATTTGCACGGGACCGTGGCGCCGCTGCTTAACGCGCTGAAGAACTGAGCGCGATTCAACCGCGCGGAACCCTGCGAGGCGCCGTTGCGGCGACCGCCTCACCTTCTGCTTCAGTTGCCACCTTCGCGCGCTTGCCCTTCGCGGCGGAGAGGCGCCGCCAGAGCGTCGTCTTGCTGATGCCGAGCATCGTGCACGCGCGGTCGCGATCGCCGTTGCAGGCGTCGAGCGCGGCGCGGATCTCGTCGGCTTCGGTGTTGAGGCTGCGCTCGCGCAACGTGAGCGCGCCCTCTGCCGCCGTCGCTGCGGCGCCACTCGCCGCGCGGCGCGACTCGAACACCTCCGGCGCGATCGAGCGCAGCACGTCCGGCGTCACCACGTCCTCTTCCGAATCGGCCAGCTCCACCACCATCCGCTCCACCACGTTCTGCAGCTCGCGCACGTTGCCGGGCCATGAGTGCCGCGCGAGCGCGCCGCTCACCAGCGCGAGCGTGCGCGCCGCGTCTTCGGACGTGCGGATGCGCACGGCCACGCGCGCCTCGCGGCGCGAGGCCTGCAACAGCAGTTCGCTCGCCAGCAGCGCGATATCGGCGTCGCGCTCGCGCAGCGGCGGAATGGCGAGATTGAGAATGTTCAGGCGATAGAAGAGATCCGCGCGAAACTCGCCCGCTTCGATCTGCTCGGTGAGCGCGCGGTGCGTGGCGGCGACCACGCGCACGTCCACACGCGTGGGCTCCGTGGCGCCGAGGCGCACCACCTCGCGCTCCTGCAGCACGCGCAACAGGCGGCTTTGCAACGGCAACGGCATCTCGCCGATTTCATCGAGAAAGAGCGTGCCGCGGTGCGCCGCCTCGATGAGCCCCACCTTGCCGCCGCGCCGCGCGCCCGTGAACGCGCCCTCCTCGTAGCCGAACAGCTCGCTCTCCAGCAGCGCCTCGGGAAACGCGCCGCAATTCATGGCGACGAACGGAAAATCGCGCCGCGGACTCTCGCGATGAATGCCCTGCGCGATCATCTCCTTGCCGGTGCCGCTCTCGCCGCGTATCAGCACGGTGGCGTCCGACTTCGCATAGCGCCGCGCGAGCTGGCGCACGCGCTCGATGCCGGGCGTTGCGCCGCTCAGGTCGTCCAGCCGATAGCGCGCGACGAACTGCTGCGTGCGCTGCCGCGAGCGCAACGTGCGGTCGAGCCGCTCCACCGCGCGCGACTCCTGGAACGTGAGCACGGCACCCGTCGTCACGCCGTTATCGACGAGCGGCCCGCGATGCACGACATAGCTCACGCCGCGCACGGTCTCGAGCGATTCGCCATCGGCTTCGGGCAGCGAGAAGGCGATGTCGGGCGCGAGCGCCGCGAGCGACTGCCCTGCCGCCGCCGCCGGATCGATGTCGAGCACGGCAGCGAGGCGCTGGTTGATCGCCTCCACGCGGCCGCGCGCGTCGAGCGCGACCACGCCGTCACGCAGATGTTGCAGCACGCTGTCGAGGCGCTGGCGACGCTGCGTTTCGCGCCAGGTGGCTTGCACGAGATCCAGCGCGTTGTCGAAGGCCGCGCGCACCGAAGGCCGCGAGTAGACAAAAAACGGTACGAGCCCGTGCCGGGCCGCGAGATCGTTGACGAGGCCCGGCCCCACGACCGCGCCCACGCCCCGGTCGCGCAGGTCGAGTACGCAGGCTTCGGCGTCCTGGACCGTGCGGTATTGGGCGAACACCACGTCGATGCCGTAGGCGCTGGCGAAGCGGCGCACCTCCACGGGCGTCTCGCCATAGGTGACGAGCGCGACGAGATCGGCTTCGCGTCGCGCGCGGGCAAGCGCCTGCATCACGTCGAAGCCGGTGGGTTGCACGAGCACCACGGGCAGGTCGATGCGCGCTTTCAGGTAGGTGCCGTTCGAGCCCGCCGCCACCACCACATCGGGCCGCTGGTTGGGCCCCGCCGCGGCGATCTCGGCCACCGCTTCCTCGAAGCCGCGCGGCACCACGCGCAGGTCCGCGAGTTCGTCGTATTCGCGGGCGATGTCGCGAAAGAGGTCGCGCAGGCGGCTGATGCCCATGGCCCACACGCGCGGGCGGATAGTGGAGGAGGCGGGAGCAGGGAAGCGGTTCATGATGTCCAACGATGCGGTCCTGGCGTCTGGCCGGTGCGGCCGAAAGGCGGCCGTCAGCCCGATTTCGCATTATCGCGCACCGATTTCATTTTTGAAATCTCGATTTCACCATGGAAATCAGGGTCTGCAATGCGGTTCGGCGAATCCGACGAAAAATCAATACGTTAGCCTCGTTGCGCAGAGCTGGCACGCTATCTGCAGTATGGGTCGGCGATTCAATTGGAGACATCACGCATGAACAACAAATCCCCCGCAAGCGCCGGTGCGAAATTTCGCGCAGCCGTGGCCGCCGAACAACCGCTGCAGGTCGTCGGCGCCATCACCGCTTATGCGGCCAAGCTCGCGCAGGCGACCGGCTTCAAGGCCGTCTATCTCTCGGGCGGCGGCGTGGCCGCTAACTCGCTCGGCGTGCCGGACCTCGGCATCAGCACCATGGACGACGTGCTGATCGACGCCGGCCGCATTACCGACGCCGTGGACATTCCGCTGATGGTCGACATCGACACCGGCTGGGGCGGCGCCTTCAACATCGCGCGCACGATCAAGTCGTTCATCAAGGCGGGCGTGGCGGCCGTGCACCTGGAAGACCAGGTGGGCCAGAAGCGCTGCGGCCATCGCCCGAACAAGGAAGTCGTCGCGACCGGTGAGATGGTGGACCGCGTGAAGGCCGCCGTGGACGCGCGCACCGACGACCAGTTCGTCATCATGGCCCGCACCGACGCGGCCGCCGTGGAAGGCATCGACGCGGCGATCGAGCGCGCGGTGGCCTACGTGGAAGCGGGCGCGGACATGATCTTCCCCGAAGCGATGAAGACGCTCGACGACTACCGGCGCTTTCGCGCCGCCGTGAAGGTGCCGATTCTCGCCAACCTCACGGAATTCGGCTCGACGCCGTTCTTCACCACCGAAGAACTCAAGAGCGCGAACGTGGATATCGCGCTCTACTGCTGCGGCGCGTATCGTGCGATGAACGCCGCCGCGCTGAACTTCTACGAGACCGTCAAGCGCGACGGCACGCAAAAGGCCGCCGTCTCGACGATGCAGTCGCGCGAGGACCTTTACAAGTACCTCGGTTATCACGCGTACGAAGACAAACTCGACGCGCTCTTTGCCGCGAAGAAGTAAATCCGGCCATACAGTCCATCGATACCTAGAGAGAGGAAGACACCATGAGCGAAGCAGAAAACACCACGCAAGCCGCCGGCGGTTTCAAGCCGAAGAAGTCCGTTGCGCTTTCGGGCGTGGCGGCGGGCAACACGGCGCTGTGCACCGTGGGCCGCACCGGCAACGACCTTCACTACCGCGGCTATGACATTCTCGATCTCGCCACCGCGTGCGAATTCGAAGAAGTCGCTTACCTGCTCGTGCACGGCAAGCTGCCGAACACAGCGGAACTGGCCGCGTACAAGACGAAACTCAAGGCAATGCGCGGCCTGCCCGCCGCCGTGAAGACGGCGCTCGAAGCCGTGCCCGCCTCGGCGCACCCGATGGACGTGATGCGCACCGGCGTCTCGATTCTGGGCACCGTGCTGCCCGAGAAGGACGACCACAACCTGCCGGGCGCGCGCGATATCGCCGACCGCCTGATGGCGTCGCTCGGCTCGATGCTGCTGTACTGGTATCACTTCTCGCACAACGGCAAGCGCATCGAAGTCGAAACCGACGACGACTCGATCGGCGGCCATTTCCTGCACCTGCTGCATGGCCACGCGCCGTCGAAGTCGTGGGTCGACGCGATGCACGTGTCGCTCAACCTTTACGCCGAGCACGAGTTCAACGCCTCGACGTTCACGGGCCGCGTGATCGCCGGCACGGGCTCGGACATCTATTCGGCCATCACGGGCGCGATCGGCGCGCTGCGCGGTCCGAAGCACGGCGGCGCGAATGAAGTCGCGTTCGAGATCCAGTCGCGCTACGAAAACGCCGACGACGCAGAAGCCGATATCCGCGCGCGCGTGGAGAAGAAGGAAGTCGTGATCGGTTTCGGCCACCCGGTGTACACGATTTCGGACCCGCGCAACAAGGTCATCAAGGAAATCGCCAAGAAGCTCTCGAAGGAGCAGTCGAACATGAAACTGTTCGACATTGCCGAGCGCCTCGAATCGACGATGTGGGAAGTCAAGAAGATGTTCCCGAACCTCGACTGGTTCAGCGCGGTGTCGTATCACATGATGGGCGTGCCGACCGCCATGTTCACGCCGATCTTCGTGATCGCGCGCACGGCCGGCTGGAGCGCGCACATCATCGAGCAGCGCATCGACAACAAGATCATCCGCCCGAGCGCGAATTACACGGGTCCGGAGAATCTGAAGTTCACGCCGATCAGCAAGCGCTGACGAGCGCTGAATGAGGCACACCAGTCGCCCGGACGGACTATGACGTCCGGACGACTGGGAGACGGCGGCGCGCGCGTATAGAGTGAGGTCATTCGCTCACGGCGCACGAGAGCCGCCGCCAACCCACTACATTTTTGGTCCCCAAGCCGTGAATACCGCCTACCGCAAGTCCCTCCCCGGCACCCGGCTCGATTACTTCGACGCGCGCGAAGCCGTCGAGGCTATCCAGCCCGGCGCCTACGACACGCTGCCGTACACCTCGCGCGTGCTCGCCGAAAACCTCGTGCGCCGCTGCGACCCGGCCACGCTCACCGCTTCGCTCAAGCAACTCATCGAGCGCAAGCGCGACCTCGACTTTCCGTGGTTCCCGGCGCGCGTGGTCTGCCACGACATCCTCGGGCAAACCGCACTCGTCGATCTCGCGGGCCTGCGCGACGCCATTGCCGACCAGGGCGGCGACCCTGCCAAGGTGAATCCGGTCGTGCCGGTGCAGCTGATCGTCGACCACTCGCTCGCCGTGGAATGCGGCGGCTTCGATCCGGACGCCTTCAACAAGAACCGCGCGATCGAAGACCGGCGCAACGTTGACCGCTTCGACTTCATCAACTGGACGAAGAAGGCGTTCAAGAACGTCGACGTGATTCCGCCGGGCAACGGCATCATGCACCAGATCAATCTGGAGAAGATGTCGCCCGTGATCCAGGCGCGCGAAGGCGTGGCGTTCCCCGACACCTGCGTGGGCACGGACAGCCACACGCCGCATGTGGACGCGCTGGGCGTCATCGCCATCGGCGTGGGCGGCCTCGAAGCCGAGAACGTCATGCTCGGCCGCGCATCGTGGATGCGCCTGCCCGATATCGTCGGCGTGGAGCTCACGGGCAAGCGCCAGCCCGGCATCACCGCAACTGACATCGTGCTCGCCCTCACCGAGTTCCTGCGCAAGGAAAAGGTCGTGGGCGCGTACCTGGAGTTCCGTGGAGAAGGCGCGTCGAGCCTCACGCTCGGCGACCGCGCCACGATCTCCAACATGGCGCCCGAATACGGCGCCACGGCGGCGATGTTCTTCATCGACAACCAGACGCTCGACTATCTGCGCCTCACGGGCCGCGAAGAAGAGCAGGTCAAGCTCGTCGAAACGTATGCGAAGACGGCAGGCCTGTGGGCCGACACGCTCGACCACGCGCAATACGAGCGCACGCTCACGTTCGATCTTTCGAGCGTGGTGCGCAACATGGCCGGCCCGTCGAACCCGCATAAGCGCCTGCCCACGTCCGCGCTCGCCGAGCGCGGCATTGCGGGCAAGTGGGAAGAAACGCCGGGCCAGATGCCCGACGGCGCCGTCATCATCGCCGCCATCACGAGCTGCACCAACACGAGCAATCCGCGCAACGTGATCGCAGCCGCCCTCCTCGCGCGCAACGCGAACGCGCGCGGCCTCGCGCGCAAGCCGTGGGTGAAGAGTTCGCTCGCGCCGGGTTCTAAGGCTGTCGAGCTTTACCTCGAAGAAGCCAACCTGCTGCCGGATCTGGAAAAGCTCGGCTTTGGCATCGTCGCGTTTGCCTGCACCACGTGCAACGGCATGTCGGGCGCGCTCGACCCGAAGATCCAGCAGGAGATCATCGACCGCGACCTGTATGCAACCGCCGTGCTGTCGGGCAACCGCAACTTCGACGGCCGCATTCACCCGTATGCGAAGCAGGCGTTCCTCGCTTCGCCGCCGCTCGTTGTCGCGTATGCGATTGCGGGCACGATCCGCTTCGACATCGAACGCGACTCGCTCGGCACGGACAAGGACGGCAAGCCGGTGTACCTCAAAGACCTCTGGCCGAGCGACGAAGAGATCGACGCCATTGTCGCGAAGAGCGTGAAGCCCGAGCAATTCCGCAAGGTCTACGAGCCCATGTTCGCGGTTACGGCGGCCAGCGGTGAAACGACCGACCCGCTCTACGACTGGCGCGCGCAAAGCACGTATATTCGTCGCCCGCCGTACTGGGAAGGCGCGCTGGCTGGTGAGCGCACGTTGCAGGGCTTGCGCCCGCTCGCCGTGCTCGGCGACAACATCACGACGGATCACCTCTCCCCTTCGAACGCCATCCTGCCGAACAGCGCAGCGGGCGAGTACCTCACGAAAATGGGCCTGCCGGAAGAGGACTTCAACTCGTACGCGACGCACCGCGGCGACCACCTCACGGCGCAGCGCGCGACCTTCGCGAACCCCACACTCATCAACGAGATGGCCGTGGTGGAAGGCGCGGTGAAGAAGGGATCGCTTGCGCGCATCGAGCCGGAAGGCAAGGTCACGCGCATGTGGGAAGCCATTGAAACCTACATGGAGCGCAAGCAGCCGCTCATCATCATCGCGGGAGCCGACTACGGTCAGGGTTCGTCGCGCGACTGGGCGGCCAAGGGCGTACGTCTCGCGGGCGTGGAGGTGATCGTCGCGGAAGGCTTCGAGCGCATTCACCGCACGAACCTGATCGGCATGGGCGTGCTGCCGCTGGAGTTCAAGGCGGGCACGAACCGCACGACGCTTGGCATCGACGGCACGGAAACCTATGACGTGATCGGCGAACGCATGCCACGCGCCGACCTCACGCTCGTGATTCACCGCAAGAGCGGCGAGCGCGTGGAAGTGCCGGTCACCTGCCGACTCGATACGGCCGAAGAAGTGTCGATCTACGATGCAGGCGGCGTGCTGCAGCGTTTCGCACAGGACTTCCTTGAGTCGTCGCAGGCAGCGGCGTAAACGGGAAACGGGCGGTGCAGTGGTGACACCCACGCGCCGCCCTTCGTTTCAGGACAACACATGGCACACGTACCTCAGATCAAAATCCCCGCCACCTATATCCGCGGCGGCACCAGCAAAGGCGTGTTCTTCCGCCTTCAGGATCTGCCCGCTTCGGCGCAGCAGCCAGGCGTTGCGCGCGACAAGCTGCTCATGCGCGTGATCGGCAGCCCCGACCCGTACGGCAAGCAGATCGACGGCATGGGCGGCGCCACCTCCAGCACCAGCAAGACCGTGATCCTGGCGAAGAGCAGCAAGCCCGACCACGACGTGGACTACCTGTTCGGCCAGGTCGCCATCGACAAGGCCTTTGTGGACTGGAGCGGCAACTGCGGCAATCTCTCTGCCGCCGTGGGCCCGTTCGCGATCAGCGGAGGCCTCGTCGACCCGAGCCGCGTGCCCGATAACGGCGTTGCGACCGTGCGTATCTGGCAGGCCAACATCGGCAAGACGATCATCGCGCACGTGCCGATGACGAACGGCCACGTGCAGGAAACGGGCGACTTCGAACTGGACGGCGTGACCTTCCCGGCCGCCGAAGTGCAGCTCGAATTCCTCGACCCGGCCGCCGACGAAGAAGGCGCGGGCGGCTCGATGTTCCCCACCGGCAACCTCGTGGACGACCTCGAAGTGCCGGGCGTCGGCACGCTCAAGGCGACCATGATCAACGCGGGCATTCCGACGATTTTCGTGAACGCGGAGGCCATCGGCTACACGGGCACGGAATTGCAGGATGCGATCAACGGCGACGCCGTGGCGCTCGAGAAGTTCGAGACGATCCGCGCGCACGGCGCGCTGCGCATGGGCCTCATCAAGAACCTCGACGAGATCGCCATGCGCCAGCACACGCCGAAAATCGCCTTCGTGGCGAAGCCCACGGGCTACACGGCGTCGAGCGGCAAGCGTGTGGAAGCCGGCGACGTCGATCTGCTGGTGCGCGCCATGTCGATGGGCAAGCTGCACCACGCCATGATGGGCACGGCAGCCGTGGCGATCGGCACGGCTGCGGCCATCCCGGGCACGCTGGTGAATCTCGCCGCGGGCGGCGGCGAACGCAGCGCGGTGCGCTTCGGGCATCCGTCGGGCACGCTGCGCGTGGGCGCCGAAGCGCGCCAGGAGAACGGCGAATGGACGGTCACGAAGGCCATCATGAGCCGCAGCGCGCGCGTGCTGATGGAAGGATCGGTGCGGGTGCCGGGAGACGCGTTTTAAGGAACGGTTTTAAGAAGTGCGCTGTTTGCGGTGATTAAAAAACCGCCCTGACGCTGCGATGCGTCAGGGCGGTTTTGCTTTTGCGCAGTGTTTTTCTAACTAAACGACAGGACCGGCCTTGGAAACATCAAAATCAGCATCATCTGATGCTACATTCTGTGCCTATACATTGAGAGGCAACTGCCATGCGCACCACCATCGCTCTCGACGACGACTTGATCGCCAAAGCCCAAGCCTATACCGGTCTGGAAGAAAAGACGGCGCTCGTGCGCGAAGCCCTCAAAGCCCTCATCCAACGCGAGGCTGCGAGACGGCTTGCGAACCTTGGCGGCAGTCAGCCCGGCATCGTGGCCGCGCCGCGCCGCCGGACGGATGCCGAATGATTCTGGTCGACACCTCGATCTGGATCGATCATTTCAACGCCGCCGATCCCCTCTTGATGGGCCTGCTCGCAGAGGAGCGCGTGCTCGCGCACGCTTATGTGGTCGGAGAAATCTCGCTGGGCAGCCTGCGCGAGCGTGATGTCGTCCTCGGCGCGCTGCGCGACTTGCCAGCCGTACCCATCGCCACGCCGGAGGAGACGTTCTATCTGATCGAGCAGGCGAAGCTGTCCAATCGCGGCATCGGCTACGTCGATACGAGTCTGCTTGCGTCGGCCCGCCTGCAACCGGGCGTCACGATCTGGACACGCGACAAGCGGCTTGGAAAGGTTGCCGGCGAACTCGGTCTCGCCGCGCAGATCGGACGGTAGAAACGCGACGCCCGGCGCCGCATTCAGCCCTGCGGCGACGACGGCAAATACGGCATCGGATCCACGGGCTTCCCGTCGCGTCGCACCTCGAACAGCACCGCCACGCGGTCGTTGTTCTCGCTACCCATCTCGGCAATTTGTTGGCCTTGGTGCACCGTGTCGCCGGTCTTCACGAGCAGACGGCGGTTGTGCGAATAGGCCGTGAGGAAGTCCTTGTTGTGCTGGACGATGATCAAGCTGCCGTACTCGTTCAGGCCCGTGCCCGCGTACATGACCTTGCCGTCGGCGGCGGCGATCACCGGGTCGCCGGCCTTGCCCGCAATCTCGATGCCGCGCGTCGAGCCCGCCGCGAACGGCTCGACCACGCGGCCATGCGCCGGCCACACGAGCGCGACGCTGTTCGCATGGCGCGCCACTTCGGCGGCAACCTGGCGGCTTGCGGCTGAGTTCGCGGTGGAATTCGCCGCTGCGCCGCCAGCCTGCGGCGCGGCCACCTGAACGGTGATCGTCAGCTTCGAAACCAGCTTGATCGACTGACCCGCGCGTAAATGACCGTTCGGCTTCAGGTGGTTCCAGGCGGTCAGGTCCTTGACCGAAACACTGTGCTTTTGCGCAATGCGCGCAAGCGTGTCGCCGCGGCGCACGCGCACGTACGTCGTTTTCGTGACGACGCGCGTCACGGGCGCACTCGCCGCCTGTTGCGCGCCGCTGGCGTCGGCGCCCGTTGCATCCGAAGCCGGGGTCGCCGTTGCCGCCGTGTCGGGTTGCGGCTGTTGTTGCGGTTGCTGCGGGTTCATGTTGGCACAGCCGCCCAACAGGGCCGCCAGTCCCAACGCGGCCCAGAACCCTATGAGACCGTTGGTGCGCTGACCGGTACGATCGTCTTCGAACATTGCTCTCTCCTGCGGCATCTGCCGCCGTGCGATGCAGCGAGTGGAGCCTGGGACGGTCTGCCGCGTGTGCCGCGCTCCCGCCCTCCTGGCGCTCCGGCTCGCCTGCGCCGATCCGCTTCGATCTGTGTCTAAATCGACTGCATCCCGAGCGATAAATATTCAACGCACGCCATCGCTGTAATAACGAACGAGCGTGCCATCTCAAAATCGATCCGGCATTGTAAAGCGCAACTCCTCTGAATCAGCCCAGGGAGAACACTTTGAAACAACTGTTAAATACACGAATTGTCGCCCCGCGATCCATTACCAAAGGGCCAGAAGGAAGCGCCCAAACCCGCCTCGGCGCGGCGTTTGCCGCATCAGCACGGTCGTGCCCCTTCCCCTGCCTTATCGGCACATGCCCCGGAAACTTGAACGGCGCACTGGCGGCGCTAACTGAAAGGTATTTGAAATTACGGTAGTATCCGCGTAGTTAGCGTAAACCCCGGTTTCACGGGAACCCTTGCGTATTCTTCAGGTCTTTTCCTGCGCTTGTCGTGCAACCACCCTGGTGGCTGCTTCACGGTTCCTGGCGCTTGACGCCCCGCGAACCTCGCCCGAATTCCTGAATTCCTGATTTTTCCGGGTAGGTACTTCCAGCATCTGCCCGCCCGGCCCGTCTGCATCGTCGGCTGCCTCGTGCGCCCCATGCCGGCCCGGCCTGCTGCCCCAACATGTCAAAGTCATCCAACCGTCTAGTCGAACTCGATTTCTTCCGCGGCCTCGTCCTGCTCATCATCGTCGTCGATCACATCGGCGGCAGCATCGTCTCGCGCGTCACGCTGCACGCCTACGCACTGTGCGACGCCGCCGAGGTGTTCGTCTTCCTCGGCGGCTTCGCCACAGCCACTGCGTGGGCCACGCTCTGCGCGCGTCGCACTGAAGCCGCGGCGCGGCAGCGCTTCATCAAGCGTGCATTCGAGATCTACCGCGCGTTCGTCGTGACGGCGCTGTTGATGCTGCTCGTCACCGCGATTCTCGTAGCGTGCAACGTGGATGCGCCCAACCTCGCCACCACCGATCTCGACGATCTCACGCTCGCGCCTGCCGCTGCATTGCGCGACATCGTGCTGCTGCGCCGCCAGCCCTATCTGGCCGGCGTGCTGCCGATGTATGCGTGCTTCGCCCTCGCCGCACCGCTCGCGCTGCCGCTCGCGCGCACGCGGCCGTGGCTGCTGCTCGCCGTGAGCCTCTTGCTCTGGGGCGCCGCTGCGCACCTGGCGCCGTGGTTGCCGCACGTCGAAGACGTGCAATGGGACTTCAACCCGTTCGGCTGGCAGCTGATGTTCGTGCTCGGCGTGATCGCGCAGGCGCAACCGGTGTTCCAGCGGGTCAGCACACACCGTTTCGGCGCGCTCGTGACGCTCGCCGCACTTGCCGTCGTGGCGGGCGCCGCGATCTATCGCCTGCAGCTCGGCAACGTCGCGCTCGACGGCGACTTCAAGCGCAATCTCGCGTGGTTTCGCGCGCTCAACTTCCTTGGCATCGCGTGGCTCACGGCGCATGTCATCCGGCTCGGCTGGGCGAAGCGCGTGGCGCATGCGCTGCCTTGGGTGGGCCTGGTCGGCCGCAAGGGGATGCTCTCGTTCGTGGCCGGCGCCGTCATTTCACTCACGGTCGATTCGCTGCTCTACTGGTACACCGATGGCTATCTGAACGTGCCGCTCGGCCTGTGCGCCGACGCCGTCGCGATCACCGCGCTGCTGCTCGTCGCGCGTGCGTCCGACCCGCTCAAGCGTCTGCTGCCTTCGCGCGCCAAAGCTTCCGCCTGACACGACGCCGTTCGCAGCCAGTGAACTGCGCGCCCGGCTCGCCGATCACGGCTTCCGGCGCGCACGAGCGGCTGTTAGCATGATGACCCCGCGCCGCCGGCGCGCCACCGTCCTCGATGTCCCTGCCATGCGCAGACTCCTTCGCACCGCGCTGCTCTCGCTCGCACTCTCATGCGCGGCATTCGTCACGCTGGCGGCGCCGGCTGCGGCGAGTACGATCGCTGTCCGCACGTTCCACTCGGCGGCGCTCAACCGCGAGTGGCCCTATGTGGTGTACCTGCCGAACGGCTATCGCGCCGATGAGCGCCGCTACCCGGTGCTCTATCTCCTGCATGGCAACAACGGCGAGCCCATGGACTGGGTCACGCAAGGCCAGCTCCAGACCACCGCAGACACGCTGATCGCCCGCCACGAGATCCCGCCCGTGGTGATCGTGATGCCGCAGGGCGGCACCGAGTGGTACGTCGATCGCAAGGAAAAGATGGAGACGGCGTTCTTCCAGGACCTGCTGCCCGAGATCGAGTCGCACTTCGCGGTGGACGACGCGCGCGATGGGCGCGCGATCGGCGGTGTGTCGATGGGCGGGTTCGGCGCGCTGCGCTACACGCTGGAGCACCCCGACATGTTCTGCGGCACGCTGCTGCTTTCGCCGGCGGTCTACGCAGGCGACCCGCCGCCCAGCTCGGCGGCGCGTCACGTGGGCGTGTTCGGCGATCATCAGTTCGACGCGCAGATCTGGCGCACGCTCAACTATCCGGCGCTCTGGAAGCCGTATTTCGCGCGGCCCTGGCGCGTGCCGTTCTTCATCGCCGCCGGCGACGACGACCTCGTGATCCAGGCCGAGTCGTCGCTGCTCTACACGCGGCTGCGCGAGGCGGGCAATACGGCGGCGCTGCGCATCGTGGACGGCGGCCACGTATGGCCGGTGTGGCGCGAACTGCTGCCGGCCGCGCTCAAGTACACGCTGGCCTGCTTCCGCTGAGCGAGGCGCGCGGGGCGCCTCGTGGCGAGGCGAGTATCACTCCGCCCAATTCACCCAAAGCACCATCAGCACGGTCATGAGCGCCGGGCCGATGAAGATGCCGATCAGGCCGAAGGTCGTCGCCCCGCCCAGAATGCCGAACAGCACGAGCAGAAACGGCAGGCGCGTGGAATTGCCGATCAGCACGGGCCGCACGAAATGCTCAGCGACGAACACCACCACGAATCCCCAGACCGCGAGCGCGGCAGCGGCGATCAACGAACCCTGAATGACGAGCCACAGCGCCGCGCCGCAGAACACGATGGGCGCGCAAAACGGCAGCATGGCCGCGATGGCGGTCACGGTGGCGAGCAGCGCCGCATGGGGCACGCCTGTCGCGATATAAGCGGCGCCCAGCAGCACGCCCTCGCCGAGGCCCACGACCACGAGCCCCGTGACCGTGGCGCGCACGGCGGCAGCCATGCGCTGCAGGAGCTGCGCGCCATCGGGACCGAAGGCGCGGCGCGCACCGCGCATCATCGTGGCTGAAAGACGCGGGCCCGCCCGGAACATCACGAACAGCGTGACGAGCATGAAGCCGAACGTCATCGTGGCGTGGGCGGCGCGCGCACCGAAGTGGCGGCCGAACGAGGCAATCGTGTCGCCGTGCAGGCTCTTCATGGCCGGAGAAGCCTTGAGCGGCTGGGTGAGATTGGCCTGCCACCAGTCGCTCACCTGGCGGTTGCCCACCGGCAGATGCGACACGAAGTCGGGCACCGGGACGCCGTTCTCCTGGGCGTCGCGCAGCCAGAGGTACAGCTCGTGAGCCTCGCCACCGGCCTGAATGGCGGTGATGGCGATCGGCAGGAGCACGAGAAGGCCGATCGCGGCCGTGAGCAGCGTGGCGATCAATGTCATGCGGCCCTTGAACCAGGCGCGGTGCTCGATCGCCTGATAGGTGGGCCACAGCACGATGGCGAAGACGCTCGCCCAGGCCACGGCGGGCAGGAACTCGCGCACGATCCACAGCGCCAGCAGCACGAGCGTGGCGTACAGCACCGCGGAGGCGGCGCGCTGGATTTTCTGCTCGTTTGCGGAGTTCGGAGCAGGCGGACGATGAATCATGTAACCTCGTGAAAATTCAAAAACAAGTGCTCGGGTTTCGTGGCGGCGCACACGCAATGCAGCAAGTCAACGCAGTGCAGCAAGTCAATCAAACCGGCCGGTCTTTCCTCAGATTCACATCCGTCCCAGCCGTTCCGTCCCCACCCTGGAACGCCCTCCAGGCGCCCGTTTTCGAGCCACTCGATGTCGCGTTACGTACAACAGTGCGTTGCACAAATTCGAGATGTCGACCCTAATCAGCCGCAAACCCCCATTCCTTCGTTAATCGCAACGTGTCGCAGGGCAATTGTTGCTGATAATGGAATGGTGTTTCAACGGCGACAGAATGGCACTTGTTCGCGCGCAGGACTACATTCGCGGCACCACACTTACGGAGCCGACAATGAAGAAAAAAGCGTGCCTCTCGCTTGACGGAGCCAACGGTGAGCGTATCGAGATACTCGAGCAGACGGATACGGCGCTGGTAATCCGCTGGGTCGAACCCGGGCGCTGCCATTATGGCGAACAGCGCTGGCGCCGCCGCTCGGCGCATTCCTCGGGCACCTGCGCCGTCTCGCGCCGCAAAATCCGCCGGGGCGACGCCGTGTTCAAACCGGCCGAACGCCCCGCCCCGCTCAATGCCTCCGTCATGATCGCAGCCGAAGTGTTCGGCGACCTCATCGGCGCGGAACTGAAGTAAGCGCAGCGACGTCGCCTGAACGCCCTCAACGAGGCGCGAGCGAAATAGCCCGCGCGGCATGGCGCGGCGCAAAGGCCGCCGATGCCGCACACAACGCCGCCACCCGCGCGAGCACATCGGCGTCGAAGGCCGCTGCGCGCGGGCCCGAGCGGTCCACATGCAGGAGCAATTGCTCGCTCGCCGAGACGGGCAAGGCCCCCGCAGCGTGAGTATCGCCCGCGAACATCTCCAGATACAGGCGCACGCGTTTCGCGTCGTGCTCGATCACCCGGACGTCGACGCGCACCTGTGCGCCCTCCTTGATCTCGCGGAGATAGTTCAGGTGCGCTTCCAGCGTGTACATCGACCGCCCGCGCGCCTCTCGCACGGCGGCATCGAGCCCGATGGCGTCGAGCAGCGCGTCGGTCGCGTAGCTGTAGATCAGCATGTAGAACGCGTCGCGCAGGTGGCCGTTGTAATCGACCCACTCCGCGCGCACCGTGTCGCGGTAGACCACGAGCGCCGCTTCGTTCGTCATCCAGTCTCCTTTCCCGTCTCCACATTCTGTGCTCGCGTGCAGCCGGGAGCAGTGTAACCGCAGACCCGCCCTCGCCGCCGCGACACCGGCATGCTCCGGCGCCGCCGCATGCGCGCTCGCGTCGCCGTGCACGCCGGGCGCCGCTGGGGTAAGGTTGAACGGTCGCGGCACAGCCGCTGCGCTGCACACCCCGTTCCAACGCCCTTCAACCGACGCCGCCCGCGCGGCGCTTCGCGAGGCCCGGCCATGGCAGAAAACACGCCCCCGCTCCCGTTTCCCCCGCAGCGGTTCTCGCTCGACGTGATGCTCGAAAAGTACGCCAAAGGTGACGAGCAAACCGCCGACGACATCTACCACCGCGTCGCGCGCGGCGTCGCGCAGGTCGAGCCGCCCGCGCTGCGCGCCGAGGTCGAGGCGCGTTTCGTCGACAACCTGCGCAACGGCGCGCTCGGCGCGGGGCGGATCATGAGCGCGGCGGGCGCCGGCATCGAAGCCACGTTGATCAACTGCTTCGTTCAGCCGGTGGGCGACAGCATCCAGGGCGTGGACGACGAGGGCCGCCCCGGCATCTACGTCGCGCTGCTGCAGGCCGCCGAAACCATGCGGCGCGGCGGAGGCGTGGGCTACAACTTTTCGTCGATCCGCCCGCGCGGCGCGCACGTGAAGTCGACGGGATCGAGCGCATCGGGCCCGTGCAGCTATATCGACGTGTTCGACGCCTCGTGCCGCACCGTGGAAAGTGCGGGCTCGCGGCGCGGCGCGCAGATGGCCGTGCTCGACTGCGATCACCCCGATCTGCCGGAATTCATCGAGGCCAAGCACTCGAAGGGGCGCTGGAACAACTTCAATGTCTCGGTCGCGGTGACCGACGAATTCATGCGCGCCGTGGAAAACGACGCGCCCTGGCAGCTCGTGCATCGCGCCGAGCCCTCGCCCGCGCTACGCGCTTCGGGCGACCTGCAGCGCCGCGACGACGGCCTGTGGGTCTACGCCGAAACGCGCGCCCGCGCGCTGTGGGACGCGATCATGCGCTCGACCTACGACGTGGCTGAGCCAGGCGTGGTGTTCATTTCGCGCATGAACGAGGACAACAATCTGCGCGCGCTCGAAAGCATCCGCGCGACCAACCCATGCGGCGAGCAGCCGCTGCCCGCCTATGGTTGCTGCAACCTCGGACCGCTCGACCTGACGCGCTTCGTGACCGAACCGTTCGCGCAACTGCGTGGAGGCAAGGCAGATTTCGACTGGGATCAGCTCGCCGAACGCACACGCATCCAGGTGCGCTTTCTGGACGACGTGCTCGACGCCACGCTCTGGCCGCTGACCGAGCAGCAGGCTGAAGCGGCGGCCAAGCGGCGTATCGGCGTGGGCTTTACGGGACTCGGCGACACGCTCGTGATGCTCGGCATCCGCTACAACTCGCCCGAAGGGTGCGCATTCGGCGCGCGCGTGGGACGCACGATGCGCGACGCCGCCTATCGCGCATCGGTCGAACTCGCGCAAGAGCGCGGCGCGTTCCCGCTTTTCGACGCGAATACGTACCTCGAAGCAGGCACCTTCGCCTCACGCCTGCCCGACGACCTCAAGGCCGAGATCCGCACCCACGGCATCCGCAACAGCCATCTGCTTTCCATCGCGCCCACGGGCACGGTGAGCCTCGCATTCGCCGACAATGTCTCGAACGGCATCGAGCCTGCGTTCTCGTGGACCTACCAGCGCACGCGCCGCATGGCCGACGGCAGCCGCGAAACGTTCAACGTCGAAGACCACGCGTGGCGCGTGTATCGCGAACTGGGCGGCGACGTGAACAGCCTGCCCGCGTATTTCGTGAGCGCGCTGGAAATGAGCGCGCAGGAACACGTGGCGATGATGGCGGCGGTGCAGCCGTATGTCGATACATCGATCTCCAAGACCGTCAACGTCCCCGCCGACTATCCGTTCGAAGACTTCGAGAACCTCTATCTCGACGCATGGCGGCGCGGCCTCAAGGGACTCGCCACGTACCGGCCCAACGAAACGCTTGGCGCAGTGCTGCAAACGCTGCCGCCCGAAGCCGCGGCAACCGCCGACGACGCGCTCGGCGACGCGATGCTGGACCCGCTGCGGGTCGCGATCGATCATCGGCCCAAGGGCGAGTTGCCCGCCGTGATCGAGAAAATCGAGTACATCACGCAGACGGGCAAGGTGTCGCTCTACGTCGCGGTGTCCTTCCTCGAAGTGACCGGCCAGGTGGGCGGCGAAGCGGTGACGATCGAGCGGCCTATCGAATTCTTTATCCCCGTGGGCCAGCGCGACGAGCAACAGCAATGGATCACCGCGACCATGCGTTCGCTCTCGCTCGCGGCGCGTGGCGGCTTCGTCGCGCGCAACCTGCAGGACTTGCGCAAGGTCTCGTGGGATCGCGGCCAGGTGCGCTATGGCGAGACGCAACGCCTCGACGGGCGGCGCATTCCGCTGTGGCACGACTCCGAGGTCGCGGCCATCGCCTACGCGATCCAGCAAATCCTGCACCGGCGCGGCTTTCTCGATGCCGAGGACCGGCAAGTTCCATCACGGCTGCTCGCGCAGCGGCGCGACGGTGCGCTCGCCACGCAATTCACCGGCAACGCGCGGGCCGGCGCGGAGCAGCCCGGCGACCAGGTGCTGGCTGGCGACAACGCGCTGCCCGCCGATACGCAGCACGCGTTTGCCCATGCGATGCTCGGCCGCAAGTGCGGTTCGTGCGGCGCGAATGCGGTGATCCGCAAAGATGGGTGTGACTTCTGCACGGCGTGCGGAGAGATCGGGACTTGCGGTTGAGGTCTCGCGTTCAAGCCCGGGGCGGCGTGGCGGCCGCCCTGTTTTCTTTGCGCCCCCCAAGATAGTGCGCAAATCCCTGCGCCAGCGCATTCGCTTCCCCACTGCGCACGAGCCTTAACACCTGCGATTCATAAGGATTGCTAGCCAACGGCCGGAACACCACGCGCCCGCCGCCGGTCGCCCCGAGCGCGGCGGGTACGAGCGCGACGCCCATGCCGAACTCCACCATCGTAACGACGGTTTGCCAGAGCCGCGCTTCGTGGCGAATCTGCGGGCTGAAACCGGCCTCCACGCAGGTCGCGATAATCTGGTCGTGATAATGCGGCGACACCGAGCGCGGAAACAGGATGAACGGCTCGCGCGCGAGCGTGCCAAGTTCGATACGCCGCCTGCGCGCAAGCCTATGCCCTTCCGGCAGGCAGCAAAGAAATGGCTCGGAAAACAGCACCTCCGTTTGCACCTCGGCCGGAAAGCGCCCCCAGTGCGCGAAGCCCAAATCGATCTGCAGGCGTTGCAGCGCCTGCACCTGCTCGGCCGTGTTCATCTCGCGCAGCACCACTTCCACGGCGGGATGATCGGCCTCGAAACGCCGCACCGCTTCCGGCAGCCCGCGATAAAGCATCGAATTGACGAAGCCGATGCGCAGCCGCCCCGCCAGCCCGTGCGCGGAGCGCGCCGCGATGCGCCGCACTTCGTCGGCCTGCTCCAGCAGCCGCCGCGCCTCCTCGAGCAGCACGTTGCCCGCGTTGGTCAGCGCCACGGCCTTGTTGGTGCGTTCGAGCAGTTGCACGCCTAGCTGCTCCTCGAACTTGCGGATGTCGAAGCTCAGCGCCGGCTGCGAGATGAAGAGCCGGCGCGCCGCGCGCCCGAAATGCAGTTCTTCCGCGACGGCCACGAAATAGCGCAGTTGCTTGAGTTCCATCGCGGGCTCCTTCGGCGTTTCATCGATAGATAGCGCTTATCGTACAGGACATCGGTTGTATTGGACCGTTATCGAAGCCGCGCCTAAGCTAGGCCGAATCGCATAGCAAAACAGCACGGAGACAGCACACGATGAGCGATCGCCCCGCCTTCGCCGCCCAGGCGCGCCCCGCCCACGCGGCCACCCCGGCCAGCGGCTCGGCCAACATTCCCGATAGCCGCGGCATCAACTTCTACACGAGCGACCCCGGCTTCGCGCCCCTTTTGCGCAGCTATCTCGGCAGCAACGCATTCGGCGCGATCGAAGCGCAGCTAGCCGCGCTCGGCCAGCGCGCCTCCGACGAACTCGACGCGCTCGCGCTAGTCGCCGACAAGCACCCGCCCACGCTCGAACAGCGCACGCGCAGCGGCGAAGCGATCCAGCGCATCGACAAGCATCCCGACTATGTCGCGCTCGAACGCGTTGCCTACGCGGAGCTTGGTCTCGCGGCCATGAGCCATCGCGAGAACGCGCCCGCGCCGCTCATCAAATATGCGCTCACCTATTTGTTCGTGCAGGCCGAGTTCGGCCTGTGCTGCCCCGTGAGCATGACCGACTCGCTCACGCGCACGCTGCGCCGCTTCGGTTCGAACGAACTCATTGCGCGCTATTTGCCGATGCTCGCCTCGCAGGACTTCGACACACTCTACCAGGGCGCGATGTTCATGACCGAGCAGGCAGCGGGCTCGGACGTGGCGCGCATCGCCACACGCGCCACGCATGAGCGAAGCGCAAATGGCGAGGACGTATGGCGTCTTTACGGTGACAAGTGGTTCTGCTCGAACGCCGACGCCGATCTCGCGATGGTGCTCGCGCGCCCCGACGATGCGCCGCCAGGCATCAAGGGCCTCGCCTTATTCCTCTTGCCGAAAACGCTCCCCGACGGCACGCGCAACGCCTATCGCATCGTGCGCCTGAAGGACAAGCTAGGTAGCCGCTCGATGGCGAGCGGCGAGATCGTGCTGGAAGGCGCGCAAGCGTACCTGATCGGCGAGGTGGGCCGCGGCTTTCATCAGATGGCGGACATGATCAACATGTCGCGACTGTCGAACGGCGTGCGCGCCGCGGGCCTCATGCGCCGCGCCGTGACCGAGGCGTTGCATGTGGCGCGCAACCGCGAGGCGTTCGGCCGCAAGCTCATCGACATGCCGCTCATGCAGCGCCAACTGCTCAAGATGATGCTGCCCGCCGAACAGGCGCGCTCCATGTTCATGCGCATCGCCACCTTGCTCACGCACGCCGACAAAGGCGACGAACTCGCGGCGAAATGCGTGCGCATTCTCACGCCGCTCATCAAGTTCCGCGCCTGCCGCGACGCGCGCCGCGTCACCGGCGACGCCATGGAAGTGCGCGGCGGCGTGGGCTATATCGAAGAATGGAGCGACCCGCGCCTCGTGCGCGATGCGCATCTCGGCTCGATCTGGGAAGGCACGAGCAATATCGTCGCGCTCGATGTGGCGCGTGCGGCGAAGCGCGAAGGCGCGCTCGAAGCGCTGACGCAGCACGTGCATGCGGAGCTTGCCGAAAGTGGCCTGCCCGAATCAAGTGCAGCGCTCCTGCGCGACGTGTTCGACCGTGCGGGCGTGGCGCTCGTGAGCGTAGCCGAATGCGGCCGCGACGAATCGGTGCGCCAGGCCGCGAGTGCGCTCTATCACGCCACGACGGCAGCCATCATGGCCTGTGAAGCTGCGCAGATTTCACTCGCCACGCCTGATTACCGACGCCTCGCGCTCGCGCATTTGCTCGTGCGCCACAAGCTGCTGCCGCGCGACCCGCTCGCGCTCGACGAACGCGACGAAAGCGCCGCCACGCTGCGCGCGCTCGTGGACGAACGATCGCTGACGCTCGATCAAGCCATGCAACTGATCCCGGCACACTGAGACGACACACGATGAACACAAAAAAGGATGCCGAATCAATCACGGTGAACGGCGCGCTGCATGGCCTGCGCGTGATCGATCTGAGCCGCGTGCTGGGCGGTCCGTACTGCACCCAGGCGCTCGCCGACCACGGCGCCGAAGTCATCAAGCTCGAACCGCCCGATGGCGACGAAACGCGCGGCTGGGGTCCGCCCTTCGTCGGCGATACGGCGTCTTACTACGTGGGCGTGAACCGCAACAAGCAGGGCATAGCCGTCGATCTCTCGCGCGAAGAAGGCCGCGCGATTCTCTGGCAGCTGCTCGAAGGCGCGGACGTGCTGGTCGAAAACTTCAAGCCGGGCACGCTCGCGCGCTGGGGCATGGACTACGAGCGCGATCTGCGCCCGCGCTTTCCTCGCTTGATTCATTGCGCGATTTCGGGCTTCGGCCCGGACGGCCCGCTCGGCGGCCTGCCAGGCTACGACGCCGTGATTCAGGCGATGGCGGGCCTCATGAGCGTCAACGGCGAGCACGACGGCCCCGCGCTGCGTATCGGCCTGCCGATCGTGGACATGGTCACGGGCCTGAACGCGCTCGCGGGCATTCTGCTCGCGCTTGCCGAGCGTGAAAGGAGCGGCCTCGGACAATCGGTGGATATCGCGCTTTACGATTGCGGCGTGTCGCTCCTGCATCCGCATCTGCCGAACTATTTCGGCAATGGCCGCTCGCCGCAGCGCAGCGGCAATGCGCACCCGAACATCGCGCCCTACGACAGCTATGCCACGGGCAGCGCGCCCATCTTCCTCGCGGTGGGCAACGACCGCCAGTTCGCGAAGCTCTGCGCGCACCTGGGCGTGCCCGAACTCGCAGTCGACCCGCGTTTCGCCGACAACCGCAGCCGCTGCGCGCACCGGCCCGAACTCAAGGCCGCGCTCGAAGCGCGGCTTGCAGCCCACGAATGCGATCCGCTCGCGCGTGCCCTGATCCGGGCCGGCGTGCCGTGCGGTCCCGTGCAGACCGTCGACGCCGTGGCCGCGCATCCGCACACGCAGCACCGCCGCATGATCGTCGAGATGGAAGGCTATCGCGGCACGGGCGCGCCCGTGAAGCTCTCGCGCACGCCGCCCACCTATCGCACGCGCCCACCCGCGCTCGGCGCCGATACGCGCTCAGTGATGGACGCGCTCGGCATCGACGCCGAGACCCAGCAACGGCTTTTCGAAGCCGGCATTGTCAAGGAGCCCGAAACGACCGTAAGCGCCTAGCGTTCGATCCAACCCCAACGGAATACAGACCGGCCCGAGCCGGCTCATCCCGATCAAGGAGACATGCATGACCCGCCCCAACGGTAAACCTGCGCGCCAGCCCGCCCGCGCCGCGCTCGCCGCCTTCGTCGGCACCACCATCGAGTGGTACGACTTTTATATCTACGCCACCGCTTCGGCGCTCATCTTCGGCAAGCTGTTCTTCCCCTCCCACGAGCCGTTTTACAGCACGCTCGCCTCTTTCGGCACCTTCGCCGTGGGCTTTTTCGCGCGCCCCTTCGGCGGGCTCGTGTTCGGGCACCTGGGCGACCGCATCGGCCGCAAGAAGGCGCTCGTCGCCACGCTGTCGATCATGGGCGTCGGCACCGTGGGCATCGGCTTTTTGCCGACCTATGCGAGCGCCGGCGCGCTCGCCCCGGCGCTGCTCGTGCTGCTGCGCGTGGCGCAGGGCATTGCGATTGGCGGCGAATGGGGCGGCGCGGTGCTCATGGCGGGCGAGCATGCGCCCAGGGAAAAGCGCACGTTTCTCGCCTCGTTTGCGCAACTCGGCAGCCCGGCCGGGTTGATTCTGGCGCTGCTGGCGTTTCGCAGCGTCGCGCGTCTCGACCACGACGCGCTCTTTTCCTGGGGCTGGCGTTTGCCATTCATCGCGAGCGCGGTGCTGCTCGTGGTGGGTCTGCTGATTCGATCGGGCGTGGGCGAATCGCCGGAATTCGAGACGATCAGGACGCAGCGCCGCACCGCCGCGATGCCGATCGTCGAAGTGCTGCGCGATTCGTGGCGCACGGTGCTGCTGTGCCTCGGCGCGAACGTGATCGGCGTGGCGGGCGCGTGGTTCGTCAACACCTTCATGCTGAACTACACGACTCAAACGCTCGGGCTCGACCGCGCCCTGATTCTCGACTGCCTGTTCGTCGTCGCGTTCATCCAGCTTTTTACGCAGCTCTTTTCCGGCTGGTTTGCGCAGCGCGTGGGCGCCGGGCGCTTCCTCGTACTGGCTGCGGCGCTGGCCATGATTTCGCCTTACCCGATGTTCGTGCTCGTTTCCACCGGCCGGCCTGTCGCGATCGTGGCTGGCATTGCGATTGCGGTCATGTGCATGTGCAGCTCGTACGCGGTGATGGCGGGTTTCATGACGAATGCGTTCCCTGTGCGCGTGCGCTACTCAGCTATTTCGGTATCCTACCAATCTTGCGCGGCGCTCGCGGGCGGTCTCACGCCGCTCGTCGGCACGCTGCTCGCACATGACTATCCGGGTCAGTGGTGGCCGCTGGCGCTGTTCTACAGCGCGCTCGCTGCCATTTCGCTCGTGTGCATCGCGGTGCTGCAGCGCAAGCAGTCTGCCGCCACGCAGAGCGATGTGGCGCTCGCGTTGCAGGACTAACGCTCTGCGCTACACGGCCGCCGCAATGGCCTCAATCAGCCCGTTCAGCGCAACGCGCCACGCTTCGCTGTTCGGGCCTTCAGTCAACAGCGCGCCGACCACCTCCCGATGCAACGCGTCGCGTTGCGCGCCCGCAGGCAGAATGTCGCCGAAGCCCGCCAGCGCCTGAGCGAGCGGTGCGCTGACGCCCTCGCCCTCTTCGCGCGTCAACGCGCGCAGCAGACCTTGTGCCGCTTCGGGCACGGCCGCGATCATGAGCATGCGCTCTTCCCAGATCACGAAGCGAGCAAGCCGCGCAAGCAGGCTTTGCGTTCCTGCGCCGCTCGCTGAGGTCGCGGCGAAGGCCGGCGTCGTGTCGAGCCATTCGATGAGGCGAGCGCCTTCCATCGGCTTGCCAATGACATAGCCCTGCGCGCCATCAACGCCGAGAATGGCGAGCGCATGCAGCAGGTCGAGCGTGTCGATGCCTTCGGCGAGCACGAGCCTGCCTAGCGAATGCCCGAGACGCGTCAACTGGTAGATCACGCGCAGCGTATTGAGTGCGTCGCCGCCGCTCACCTGCACCATTTCGCGGTCGAGCTTGATCCAGTCGAACGGCAATTCACGCAGGCGCGTGAGGCCGCTATGCCCGGCGCCGAGATCGTCCTGCGCGAGCAGCACGCCTAGCTCACGGAACTTCGCGAGAATGGCGCGCTGCCCCTGGCTTAGCGAGAGTGATTCGTTTTCCAGAACTTCGAGCGTGAGGCGTGCAGCCGGGCACCGGTGCGCGGCGAGCGCCGTGCGGGTGGCTTCGAAATAGCGGATGTCGTTGAGCGCCGCAGGCGGCAGGTTGATCGAGACATCCAGGTCGCGGCCTTCGGCGTACCAGCGTTCGCGGTCGGCGAGCGCCTGATCGATGCCGCGCGCGAAGAGTGCGAGCAGATCGTCGGAAGAGAGCGCCGAGAGAAACACGTCAGGGACGAGCAGGCGCTCGCCGTCGCGCAGGCGCGCCAGCGCCTCGACCTTGGTCGCCTTGCCCGTTGCGAGGCTGAGCAGCGGCTGGTAGTGCATTTCCAGCGCGCCGGTGCGCACGAGCGCCGCCCACTGCTGGCGCACGCTCACCGGCACCGCGGCGCTCAGGCCGTCGTGGCCGGCTATGCGCGTCGCCGCGCAACCGAGCAACGTTTGCAGCAAATCGACGAAAGCCACCTGATCGGGCCCGACGAAGCCGCCCGGAAACGCGCTATACAAACACAGCACGGCAAGCGGCGGCTGCCCGGGCGCGGCCAGCGGAATCGCCACCGAAGAGCGCACGCCTTCGCGCGCCGCGAGATCGCGCCACGCCACAACGAGCGGATCGGTCTGGTAGTTGACCACGCGCTCGGGCTTGCCGCTGCGCCACGCGCGCCCAATGGCGCCCTGCCCTTGCGGATGATCGGCGCGCACGCTGATTTCCTGATCGTGCCCGGCGAGCACGTGAAGCATGCCACCTTCCGTCTTGCCGCCCGCGCCGGCCTCGAAGTGAAACAGGCCCGCTTCGTCGGGACGGCCGATCGCGCAGGCGCTCACCTCGTCGTGCGCCGCCAGCGCGGCAATCACCTGATCGATGAAATTCGTGTAGCTGCCCGCTTCCCACACAAGACGCGTGATGTGCAACAGCGCCTCCTGCTGCGAATCCTGCACAGCCTGATACGCCTTGAGTTGCCACGCGAGGTCGGAAGTCAGGCGGCGCGCATAGAGCGAAAGCTGCTGCGTGCTCACGGTGCGGCCAATGTCCGCGTAGATCAGCTCCTGCAGAATGCCGCGGCTGCGCACGAGCTCTTCCTTGTCGAGCCCGACAATGGCGTGAATGCGGCCAATGCGCAGCGCCATCTCCTCGTGTTCGCGCGCGGTGAGGCCAAGGTTGGCGAGGGCAAGGAGATTCTGGACCTGGCGCGCCTTCAGGTGCGCGAGTTCCGCACCCGAAAGCATTTCGAGGATGCGGCGGGATTTGGGCAGGCGGCCCAGCTCCTCGTAGAAGCGGTTCACCACGTGGGCCGCGTGCTCGTGCAGCGCGCCGATCAGCGTTTTCATTTTTGAGCCTTCGATATCACCGCTCTGGCGTCACGGCCCAGATGTGCAAAACGGGCAGGGTGTCACGCCAGATTCATGGCCGTTGTGGTTACTAGCGGCCGCTCGATCAGCGATTCTGGCTCGCACAGAAGCCATGATACGTCATGCGCCGTCGGCGTCCGCGTGCGGTGCCAGACCGCTGTAGCAGAGATATGGCAGCGCAGGCAGGCGCGTAAAACGACCTTCAAAGCGGCGTGAGCAGCGCCTCGCCCGCGAAGTGCCGCGCCGCGTTCCCGGCGAAGTGGCGCACCGTGGCGGCGCGCACATCGGGCGACGTGCCAGCCATGTGCGGCGTGAGCACGATGTTGTCCAGTCCGATGAGCGCAACGGGCGGCTGCGGCTCGCCCTCATAGACGTCGAGCCCCGCGCCGCCCAGCGTGCCCGCCTTCAGCGCGAGGGCAAGCGCAGCCGTATCGACCACGCTGCCGCGCGAAACGTTGACGAGAAAACCTTGCGGTCCCAGCGCATCGATCACGGCGCGGTCGATCAGATGCTTCGTTTGCGCGCCACCCGGCGTCGCGATCACGAGAAAGTCGCTCCATTGCGCGAGCGCCATCACGCTCTCGAAGTAACGCGCCTGAGCGCCTTCGCGCGGCTTGCGGTTGTGATAGCCGAGTTCCATGCTAAAGCCCGCCGCGCGCCGCGCGACCTTTTCGCCGATGTGCCCGTAGCCGACAATGCCGAGCCGCCGCCCCGTGACCGTGGGGCGCATGGGCAGCGCGTCGCGCCAGACTCCGGCGCGACAGGCGGCGTCGAACTGCGGCACTGCGCGCACGGCAGCGAGCAGCAGCGCGAGCGCGTGGTCGGCCACGCAGTCGGCATTGACGCCAGCGCCGTTGCACAGCGCGATGCCACGCTCGCGCGCGTGGTCCAGCGCGATGTTTTCGTAGCCCGCGCCAAGCGCGCCCGCCAGTTCGAGCGCGGGCATGCGGTCGATTTCGTCGGCGGTGAGGCCCGTCGTGCCGTTCGTGAGCACCACGCGCACGTCCTTGCCGTGCTGCGCGACCGCTTTGGCGCGTGCATCGGCGTCGGGCGCGTAGATCACATCGAATGTTTCGCCGAACCCGGCGAGGTCTTCATCGGCAAGCGGAATCAGGACCAGCAGGCATGGCTTCATCGTCGTGTCATCCTTCCGTCGTTGTTTCGATGTGCGAATCGAATGCCGAAGCGCCCGCGCGCAGTCGTCACACGGCCGTCACGTAGCGCGGCGGCAAGACCTCCACGCGCGGCGCGGCCGCGGCGGCTGCGGCGTCGCGCGCGCGGCGCATCTGGTCGGCGGGACTCATGCCGAACAGGCGCTTGAATTCGCGGCTGAACTGCGACGCGCTTTCATACCCCACGCGCGTGGCCGCGGCGCTCACGGTCAGGCCGTCGTGCGTGATCAAGAGGCGCGCATGATGCAAGCGCGTGGTCTTCACGTACTGCATGGGCGACGTCGATGTGACGGCCTTGAAGTGCGCATGGAAGACGGCCAGGCTCATGCCCGCCTCGGAGGCCAGCGTTTCGACGTCGAGGTCGCCGCGGTAGTCCGTGTGAATGCGCCGCAGCGCCTTCGCAATACGCCCGAAGTGGTGCTGATGCGTGAGCGCCGCGCGAATCGCGTCGCCCTGCTCGCCCATGAGCACGCGGTAGCAGATCTCGCGGACGATCGAAGGCCCGAGAATGCGCGCCTCGTGTGGCTGCGCGAGCGCTTCGAGCAGGCGCAGCACGGCGTTCGAGAGCGTGGCGTCGAGCGGCGTGGCGTAAATGCCCGAGGGTTCGGACACGGCGCGGCGCGGGTCGTCGAGCGCCATGAGCAGCTCGGCGACGGTCGTGAGATCGACGCGGATAGAGATGGCGAGAATCGGCTTCTCCGGGCTCGCCTCGGTTTCGCATTCGAACGGCATCGGCACCGAGAGGACCAGATATTGCTGCGCATCGTAGATGAAGACCTGGTCGCCGAGAAAGCCACGTTTGCGCCCCTGGCAGACGATGAAGATGCTCGGTTCGTACATGACCGGCTGACGCGGATGGCTTTCGCTGCCGCGGTAGAGCCGCACGCCTTCGACCGGCGTGGCATGCACGCCGTCGCGCTGCGTGAGTTGCATGAGCAGGTCGACCGTGCGCGCCTGCGTGGCGGCCGCCGGCGCGATGGCCGCCGCCGCGAGGGTTTTGACGTAGCCCATATCGGTTGTGCCCCAAAAGATGAAGTCAGGCAGAGAAACAGGCTTGCCAATCTATCACCGAACCCGCGGATGTGCTGCGCGCCAGGAGAATCAGGCAAGTCTTCGATAGCTTCAGGTATTCCCTGGGTGGGCCCCGATCCTTACGATGGGAACCCTGCCGCAACACCCACGCACCAGAGGAGAGGAAACCCATGTACCCAACTTACGGATATGCCGCCCGCGACGCCGCGTCGCCGCTCGCCGCGTTCGAATTCCAGCGCCGCGACCTGCGCGAACTCGACGTCCGTATCGACGTGCTGTTCTGCGGCGTGTGCCACTCCGACCTGCACCAGGCGCGCGACGAATGGCGCAACACGATCTACCCGGTCGTGCCGGGGCATGAGATCGTCGGGCGCGTGGCCGAAACCGGCAAAGGCGTCACGAAGTACAAGGTGGGCGAACTCGTCGGCGTCGGCTGTCTCGTCGACTCGTGCCGCACCTGCCCGAGCTGTGCCGAAGGCCTCGAACAGTATTGCGAGAACGGCTTCGTCGGCACCTATAACGGCACCGACCGCGTGAGCGGCGACGTGACCTTCGGCGGCTACTCCACGCAGCTCGTGGTGGACGAAGCCTTTGTGCTGCGTGTGCCCGAAAACCTCGAACTGGCCGCAGTCGCCCCGCTCCTGTGCGCGGGCATCACGACGTACTCGCCGCTGCGCACGTGGGGCGCGGGCCCCGGCAAGAAGGTCGGCATCGTGGGTCTCGGCGGCCTCGGCCATATGGGCGTGAAGCTCGCGCATGCCATGGGCGCGCATGTGGTGCTGTTCACCACGTCGCCCTCGAAGATCGAAGACGGCAAGCGCCTTGGCGCGGACGAAGTCGTGATCTCGAAAGACCCGGAGCAGATGAAGGCGCACATCAACAGCTTCGACCTGATCGTGAACACCGTGGCCGCGCAGCACGACCTCAACCCGTTCATCGAGCTGCTGCGCCGTGACGGCACGATGACGCTGGTGGGCGCGCCCGAGCACGATCACCCGTCGCCGCAAGTGTTCAACCTGATCATGAAGCGCCGCCGTCTCGCGGGCTCGCTGATCGGCGGCATTGCAGAAACCCAGGAAATGCTGGACTTCTGCGGCAAGCATGGCATTACGTCCGATATCGAAATGATCAAGATGCAGGACATCAACAACGCCTATGAGCGCATGCTCAAGAGCGATGTGAAGTACCGCTTCGTGATCGACCTCGATTCGCTGCGCAAGTAAGTAACAGGCAAGCAAGCCGCAACGCGTATTCCGACGTAACACCCTGCCCCGCCGGGCCATCCGTTCCGGATGGCCCGCCAGCCCTTCCCCTTCGAGGCCTTCCTTTTTGGCCTCCCGTAGTCGAGCCGGCGCCCGCATGCGCCGCCATCCGATCGTCACCGCTGTTTAACCGCTGAGCGTCGCTTTCCGCGAGACGCCGGCGCCGCGAAGCGCATTCATCGCTACGCGGCTCACCTGTTTGCTGCAGCAGCGCGGATTTCGTTCAAGCCTCAAGCCCATCGTCAGGAGCTCGCCCGTGATCGACCGCATCCAGGCGATGCGCACCTTCGTGCGCATCGTCGACACCAATAGTTTCACCAAAGCCGCGCAGTCACTCGATATGCCGCGCGCCAGCGCCACCACGCTGATGCAAAACCTCGAATCGCTGCTCGGCACGCAATTGCTCGTGCGCACCACGCGGCGTCTTTCGCTCACGCCCGAAGGCGCTGCGTACTACGAGCGCGCCGCGCAGATTCTCGCCGACATCGACGATGCCGAAGCGAGCGTGCGCCAGTCACCTGGCGCGATCGGCGGCCGGTTGCGCGTGGAGATGCCGGGCCTGATTGCCAACGCGATCGTGCTGCCCGCGCTCGACGACTTCCACGCGCGCTACCCGCAGATCGACCTCGTGATTGGCGTGAGCCTGCGCAACGTCGATCTCGTCGGCGAAGGCGTGGATTGCAGCATCCAGTTGGGCGAGCTGCCCGACTCGGGGCTCGCGGCGCGGCGCCTCGGCGTGCTCGAACACGTGACTTGCGCGAGCCCGGCGTACCTCGAGCGGCACGGCGCGCCGCACACGCTCGACGATCTCGCGCAGCATCCGGTCGTCAACTTCCTCTCGCCGCTCACGGGCCGACCGTTCGAGTTCGACTTCGAGGTGGATGGCAGCCCGACCAAGGTGAAGGTGGACGGCTTCGTGCACGTCTCCGACGAGTTCGCCTACCTCACCTGCGGCCTGCAAGGCTATGGCCTCATCCAGCCGCCGCTGCTCGCGGCGCAGCGGTACCTGGACAGCGGTGCGCTGCGAGAGGTGCTGCTGCAGTGGAAGCCGCTGCCAACACCGGTATCGGTTGCGTTCGTGAAGTCGCGCCAGGTGTCGCCGCGCGTGCGCGTGTTCGTCGACTGGCTCGCTGAGCTGTTCGAGGACGCGTGCGCGATCAATCGCGATCTCTCGCGCGTGCGGCAGTTATTGGGCGGCCTGCAGCCGGCCCCGGCCTGAGGCAAGCGCGCTTTCAGCGCGGCCGGGTGAGCGCCATGCCCCGCCGCGCGTGAAAACGCGCGACCGTCTCGTAGGGCAGCCAGGCATCCGCCTGATATGGCGCGATGCCCGAGGGATTGTGGAACCACACGCCGCCGTCGCCGCGTCCGTGCAGCAGAATCAGGTGGCCGCCCTGGCCAGGATTCACCCGCTCGGGGTAGCGGATCTCGGGACTCACGGAGACGATGGCGAGCGTATCGGCATCGATGCGCGCGGCGCTCGCCTCGATGCCCTCGTCGGTCATCACTTCCACGTGCACGCCGAACGCGGCTTGAACCCACCCGGCGAACGGGCGGTAGATCAACCCGTCCACGCCGCCATCTTCACGCACGCGATAGACGCCGTGCCGCAACGCCTCTTCGAGCAACTGCGCGCGCGGCGCATGCGCGACGCCCCAATAGTCGAGTGCCGATTCGAGGCATGTCAGGCCGCACAGACGCTTGGCCCAGAAGCGATAAGCGTCGGCCTGCGTAAAGCCGCTCGCGCGCCAGTGCGGGTCCCCGCATGGGTCGGCGCCGCGCTCGACGATGGGCGCCACCCAGTCGGCGCTGCCCCACTGGCTGTAATACGGCACGCCTTCATGCCGCCATGTCCCGCCGTTGCGCACATCGTTCAAACGATACCCCTCGCCGCAGTAAGGTTGATTGGCCGCGCGCGAGCGCCCGACCTTCAAAATCGTGCATCTTCTCAGGCAAGCGCTGCCTCCGCAATGTACGCGAATAACGTAAGCCCCGTGAAAACGGAGCCGAATATACGCTTACATTCTCGTTATTCGGCGCCGACTTACATTTAGCTAAAATAGCGCCGTCGTTTGGCATTTGATGCGTTTAGAATATCGTGCTCCCGTGTGCAGCCCGCGCGAAGTCCAGTCATACTGGCCTCACGGCGCCACGGCATATCCATCAGAAACTGAATCTACGAATCCCCCTTTTGAGCAGTATGTCGAACGTTGCATACACAACCGACTCGGCCTCGGTCGCGGAGCGCGTACGCGAGCTGATGAGCCGTCACGGTATCGGCAAGCGTCAGCAAACGACCGAGCTGTGCCGGATTCTTGACCTGAGCTTTTCACAGGGGCACCGCAAGCTGCGCGGCAACAGCCCGTGGACGCTCGCGCAGATCAAGAAAGTGGCTGAAGCGTTCGGCGAACCCGCGGGGCAGTTGTTCGGCGCGCAGTTGCTCGACCCCGGCATGGTCGGGGCGAGCGCTCAAGACGCGATGCTTTGCGTGAGCGCGGCCGAGCTGCCGTGCACCGCGTGGATCGGCGCGCCGGTCGAGGCGGGCAGCCGCCCCGACTTCGTTGCCTACGAAAAGCAGGGCCAGTGGCGCGTCGTGCGCCCGGACGGCGCGCTCTACCAGAACGCGCGCGAAGTCCACAAGATCGAGATCTACCCGCGCCGCGCCGAGTCCGACAAGCCGCTCATCGCTGTCGTGGACGACGACCAGTCCTCCGCCGACAACCTGCGCGACTACCTCGAGCACAGCGGCTACGCGGCGCTCGCGCTCTACGGCCTCGTGGCATTCAACGAAGCGCTCGAAAACAACGTGTTCGACGGCGTGGTGATCGACTGGCTGTTCGGCAGCCAGACCGCCGCCGAGGCAATCCGCAGCGTGCGCGCCTCCGAGAACCCCGATGCGCCCATCTTCGTGCTCACCGGCGAACTGCTGACCGGCAAGGCCAGCGAGTCGGAGATCAGCCAGGTCGTGCGGCACTACAACGTGGCTTGCTACGAAAAACCGGCGCGCATGGCGATTCTCGTTGCCGATCTTTCGAAGCGGCTTAATCGGGGTTGAGTGCCTGCTCGGCGTTGGGCTTTTTTGTTGCTGTTCCTTGGCGCTTTGGCCTTTCCTTGATTTCGCGTCGGTATGCATGCGTTGCCCCTGTGCGGGGCGGCACCTACTTTTCTTTGCAGCGGCAAAGAAAAGTAGGCAAAAGAAAGCCGCTCACACCGCCAATGCCGGCCACGGTTCATCTCGCGCCACCACAGTTAGTGGCTCCGGAGCGTCTGTCGCCTCGCACCACCGAACTTAGTGACAAAGGGCTCATTCATCCCGCGGCTCGCTACGCGCGCAGCGGCTGGGTCTGCAAGGGAAACCAAATGGTACGAACGGGCATTAGCGAGAGGTCATGCGCCCGAACGGTTTTGGGTTATACCCTTCGGGGCGCGTAGCGCCGCCGGAAGGATGAGCGCCTTGTCACTCCGGTTGTGGGCGAGTGGTGACAGACGCTCCGGAGCCACGGGCATGTACGGCCAGAGGTGAACTGTGGCAGGCGCTGGCGGTTTGAGCGGCTTTCTTTTGCCTACTTTTCTTTGCCGCTGCAAAGAAAAGTAGGTGCCGCCCCGCACAGGGGCAACGCATGCATACCGACGCGAAATCAAGGAAAGGCCAAAGCGCCAAGAGGCACGCGATTCAAGCAGCAGCACGCGGCACGCTCAGCGCCCGCTGCAACGCCACGCGCAGCACTTCGTAATGCACCGGCTTCGTGAGCCAGTCGAAGAACGGCGACGCGCCCTCTCCGCCAAGGGATTTGCCGCCATGGCCCACATGGTCCACAAGCGCCGCGATCCCCGCCACATCGGCGCTCACCGCAATCACTCGCGGCTGCGCGAGCACGTCCTGCGCGGTTTCGAGCCCCGCCACGAAGTCGTACCCGTCGCGGCCCGGCATGTGCAGGTCGAGCAGCACCACATCGCACGCCTCGCGCTCGAGCAGCGCAAGCGCGCTATCGGCGTCGCCGGCCGCGAGCGCGCGGTAGCCCATGTGCGCGACCATCTCGCATAGCGAATCGCGCACGAGCGGGTTGTCGTCGACGACGAGCACCTGCGGCAGCGACCGCGCGGGCGGCGCCGCTTCGGCCACGGCCGCGAGCGCCGGCGGCTCAACCGGCGTGACGGGAATGCGTACGGTGAAGGTCGTGCCCTTGCCCACGCGGCTTTGCGTCTCGATCGTGCCGCCAAACAGCTCGACAAGGCCCCGCACGATCGCGAGCCCCATACCCGCGCCCTCGTAGCGCCGCGAGCGCGACGTGTCGAGTTGCGTGAACTCCTTGAAGATGAGTGGAATCTGATCCGCCGCCACACCCGGCCCCGTGTCGCCGACAACGATCACGAGCGTGTCGCCGCCAGCCGGCCGCAAGCCGCCTTCATCGCCGCTCAAGGGCCGCGCGACCCGTGCGGGCGCCTGCAGCCAGAATTCGAGCCGCACCTTGCCACGCTCCGTGTAGCGGATGGCGTTCGTGACGAGGTTGCTGGCGATCTGGCGGATGCGATGCGGATCGGCCACCACGAGCCGCTGCGGTCCCACCCACGCGTGCTCGAACTCGAGCCCGCGCGCGTGCGCGGCCTGCTCGTTTTCGTCGACGATCGACTGCAGCAGTTCGCGCGGCTCGAACTCTTCCTGACGCAATTCGAGCTTGCCCGCGCCGAGGCGCGCGTAGTCGGTGAGATCCTTCATCTGCGCTTCGAGCTGGCGTGCGGCGGTTTCGAGGCGGTGGATCACCTTGCGGTCGGCTTCCGAATGCGAATTGAAGCCAAGCAGTTCGATCGACGAGACGATTGCGTGCAGCGGCGTGCGCAGTTCGTGGCTGATCATGCCGAGGAAAGCGTCCTTCGCCATGCTCGCCTCGCGCGCGGCGCGGCTCGCCTGGTGCTCGGCTTCGAGCGCCGCGTGCTGCTGGTGCAACAGGCGCGTGCGCCGGTAGCCGTTCATCACGAGCAGCACACCCGCCGCCGCCGAAAGCACGAGCAGCACGAGCCCCGACGCGAACAGTTCGCGGCGCTTCGCGATGAAGTCGTGCCGGATCGCCTCGCGCTCGGTCACGTCGGCGAAACGCCGGTTCAGCGCCAGGTCGGTCACCTGGGTCCAGTGCAGGTCGAGCGCCATGAGCATCGGCACCGCGCGTTCAGGGTTGTCCGCGAGCGTCGCGATTTCGGCCTCGAATGGGGAGATGGTCGCGGCCAGAATGGCGAGATCGGCGTCCTGACGCCGCTTCAAACCGGGCGTGGAGTCGAGCGAAAGCGTCGAGCCCTTCATCACGTTGAGCTTCGACTGCAACACCTCGTAGCGCAGCCGCACCTTGTCGAGATCGCGGTCGATGCCGTCCGCGAACATCAGCAACTGGCTCTCGAACCGCGCGTAGGCGATCTGGAGCTGCGCGGCGTCCCAGTACAGGCCGTCGTAATTGCCGGTGATGCGCTGCACGACCTGCGGATTGAGCAGGTTCGCATAAAGCAGATAGCCGACCGCCACCACGGGCGGCGCAAGCGCCGCCATCCAGATGATCGCCTGCAGCAGGCGTCGCAAAGGTCGTTGCATCACCCGCTAGTCACCGCTTGATCGTCATTGACTTGATCTGCCACGCGAACTTCGCATCGCCGGCCGCGCCGTCGAGCTCGAGCGGATGCTGGTCGCGTGGATAGATCAGGAACAACGGGCCGAAATTGCTCACTTTCAGGCGCTGGCCGTTCATCGCGTAGGCCACCACCACGCCATAGCGCGCGGCGTCGGCAACGGGCACGACGCAGGTGTAGTCGTCGAGCGTGTGGATCTCGATCTCGCTGCCGTAGGCGCCCACGGCCTTGAGCACGTCCGAGAGCAGTGGGCCCGTGAAGGTCGAGCGCGGCGTCCAGGTCGTGGCCGTCGTGATCGAATGCGCGGGCAGCGCGAGCAGTTGCGCCTCAGTAAAGTGATACGCCGTATGCGCCACGTCGTTGGTCACGCGCACCTCGCCATCGACGTCGAGCGAGAGCGAACCCGCAGGAACCGCCGCCTGCGCAGCGTGTGCAAGCTGCACGAACGACAGCAGCGCGCCCGCGAGCGCGAACCCCGCCACGGCGGCCCAGCGCCGCCAGCCTGGCCATCCCATCCAATGCCACATCTTGCCCGAGCCCTTTCGCGCGATGATTCGCGTCGTTGTCGTGTGTCTTTGCGCGGCGCCACGCCGCGTTTTGCCGCTGCTGTTTCTGCCTGCTTCTGCCTTTTCCCGCGCGTTCCTGCTTCCTCCACCCGCCATGCCAGCAGGCGCTGGTGAGCATAGGCATAATATCGTCAAACATTGCACTCACAATAGCCGTCTTTTTCTCGTACACCGCTATCGGAAACGCGTGTTGCCCATTTGCCGCGCATTTGCCTGGCACGCGCTTCGTCACTCATTTCAACCCATGGATAAACCTGTCGTTCCGCTCACCTACGAACAGCTCGATCACTGGGTCGAGTCGCTGCAACCGGCGCTGATCGCGGAGGAATTCGACCTGGTGGTCGGCATTTTGCGCGGCGGCGCGCCGCTCGCGCTGATGGTTTCGCACGCAACGGGTGCGGGTGTCGCTTTCCTGCGCTATGACCGCACCACCCGCGAAGTGCGCTGGGACTCGACGTTGCCGCTGCCCGAGCCGGGCTCGAAAGTGCTGCTGTGCGAGGACATCGCAGGGCGCGGCCATACGCTCGTGGACTGCATCGCATTTCTGAGCGAGCACGGGCTCGTCGTGCGCACGCTCACCGGCGCCTATGACGACCTCAGCCGTTTGCGCCCCGATTATTCGATCGATGCAAGCGGCTATTTCGCGCTCTTCCCATGGGAGCGCCAGGCGTACACGGACCGCTATCGCGCCGACTGGATTCGCGACGGCGACGGCGATGGCACACGCATGGCCGACGACCACGAGTACGCCGTCTACGCGATCGACCTCGACGGCGTCCTGCTCCCCGACATTCCGGTCGCACGCTACGACGAAGATCTCGTCGCCGCGCTCGCCGAGCGCGATGAGCTGGTGCCGTTCGAGCGCCTGCCCGGCATCGACTTGAAGCGCACGCGCGCGATCATCACGGGGCGTCCGGAGATCGACCGCGAGCGCACGCTCGCGTGGCTCGGGCGCCACGGCTTCGGGCACCTCGAACTGATCATGCGCACGCCGGACGAGCACGACGACACGGCCGCCGCCGTGGCTGCGCACAAGGCCGCCGCGGCCATCCGCAGCGGCGTCACGCACTTCATCGAGAGCGATCCGGTGCAGGCCATCCTGATCGCCCAGAGCGCGCCGCTTTTGCGCGTGATCTGGTGGAACGCCCAGGCGCGCACGGGCACGCTGATCGGCGCCTCGGCCTGGAGCTGAGCGAGAAAGCCCTCACACGCCGCCGCGCTGGCCCTCGATGAACCGGGCGGCGCGCGGCGACGCCACCACGATGAGCTTCATGGCCGCGCGCGTCGCGCCGACGAAGAGCTTGCGCGCGGCGCGCTCGTCGAATGCCTCGAAATCCACCTCGGTCAGGATCACGCACGGCGCGGACTGTCCCTTGAAGCGGTAGATCGAATCGAGCAGCACATCGCCCTCGCGGTACTGCGGATTGCCGAACAGGTCGTATTGGCCCGTGAAGCTGCGCAGCCGGTGCGGGCCGAGCTGATCGAGCGTCGTGAAAAGCGAATGCTCGCGTCCGCGATAAGAAAGCACGACGATGTCCTGCTTGCGAAAGCCGAGCGAGAGCGCCTGCGTGATCGCGCGTTTGGTCGCCAGCACGACGCCCGGCTCGGCGCCGGGTTCGTTTTCATGCTCCTCCCAACTCGCCACCGTCACATCGGAGCCGTCGAACGGACTGCCCGCCGCAAGCTGCGCGATGGCGGGCACGGTCGGTCCGGCCACGTCGCGCAAGAACGCGAGGATGTCGCGCGGGCTGCGGTAATTCGTGTTCTCGCGCAGCACGGTCCAGCCCGCCAGCACGAGCGGCTCGCGCACGTACAGGTTCTGCAGCGGATCTTCGAGCCACCACCACACAGCGCCCGGTCGCAATAGACGCTCGAGCGCGCCGACCCACGGCTGCTGAAAATCCTGCCCTTCGTCGACGATCAGCACGTCGAACTGCCAGCGCTCTGCAATCGGCATCTCGCCGAAGCGCCGTACGAGGTCGTCGAATGCGCCGAGGCTCTCGAAATCGGGCACGTGCCCGCCGTCACGCGCGACCCAGTCGCACAGCTGGTGATAGGTGGCCACCTTCGCTTCGGGCGGCGCGAGCTTCGCGATGTGATCCGCGAGCGGCCGGTTGAAACACACGTAGAGCGTGCTCGCGCCGCGCGCCACGGCGTCCTTCATGACCTGCACGGCCAGTTGCGTCTTACCCGAGCCCGCCGTGCCGATCACGCGCAGCCGGAACGGCGCGAATTCGAGCCGGCGCGCCCACGTGGCAAGGCCGCCCGCGAGCCGCGTGACGAGCGTGCCCGCCGCGCCGACCAGTGCGCTGGTGTCGGGCGTGAGCGACAGTTCATCGGCGAGAAAGTGGTGGATCTTCGCGGCGCACGGCAGGCGTGGCTCGTCGGCGGGCATGGCTTCGAGCACGATGGCGGCGAGCTGCGTCTTGCGCGTGGCATCGACGATGCGCGTAGGATTCACGCCCGCGATAGCCGGCTCACGCACCACGTGATCGGGGCAGTAGAACAGTTCTTCGAGCACGTAGGTGCCCGCGCCGAACGTTGCGGTGAAGCGCCGGTGCAGCCCTTCGACGGTGCGCGCCAGCGCGATCGCCACGTTGCGCTCGGTTTGCATGTACGCCTTGACGAGCCCGTTCGGCGTTTCGCGCAGAAAGCCCGTTTTCTGCTCGACGATCATGACGCGCCCGGCCGGGCTCACGATCACGAAATCGGCCTCGCCGAAGACCGAAAAGCCTTCGGAAAGGCGCGTCCAGTGCACGCCGTGATAGACGGTGTAGCCACCCGGCAAACCGCGTGCGAGCGCGGCGAGCGTTTCGCGCTCGCGCGCGGCGGCGCCGGTGGCTTCGAGATGCTGCCAGTCGTCGGGGACAATGCGGGCCATGGGCGGGTCTCGGGCGTACGTTACGGGCGACGCGGGACGGCCGCGCGGGAAATCGAGGGAGCGGTGCCGCACGAATCGGGCGCGGCGGCGGAACTCCCTGCCGCGCGCAGCGCCTATTCTACGAAATGCAGGGCTGTGCAAAAAACCGCGCAAGAATCGTGTATCGTGGCGGCCTGCGCCAGGCTTGACCCTTTTTCCCCTTGCAAGGAGTACGCGCCAGATGATCACGATCTGGGGACGCGCCAATTCGGTGAATGTCCAGAAAGTCCTGTGGTGTTGCGATGAACTCGTGCTGCCGTTCCAGCGCATCGACGCGGGCGGCCCGTTCGGGCATCTCAACGAGCCTTCCTATCTCGCCATGAATCCGAACGGCAAGATCCCGACGATCTCCGACGGCAATTTCGTGCTGTGGGAGTCGAACGCGATCCTGCGCTATCTGGCGATGGAGCATGGTCCCTCGAGCCTGCTCTACCCGACCGACCCGAAAGTGCGCGCCTCGATCGAGCGCTGGCTCGACTGGTCGATGGGCACCCTCGCACCGGCCGAGCGCCCGGTGTTTCTCGCGCTCGTGCGCACGCCGCCGGAAAAGCGCGACACCGCGAAGATCGCCGCCGATCTCGATCAGTTGACCCCGCTCTGGAGGCTGCTCGACCACCATCTGCAAGGCCGCTTCTTCCTGGAAAACGAGCGCTTCTCGCTCGCGGACATCGTGCTCGGCGCGTTCGCGCGGCGCTGGTTCGGGCTCGAAGGCGTGGAGCGCGAGCCCCTGCCGAACCTCGAACGCTGGTATCAGCGCATTGCGCAGCGCCAGGGCTTCCGGAAGTACATCGATCTGCCGCTCACCTGAGCCGCCGTTCCATGGCGGCGCGGGCGGCCCGGCGGCGCGCCCCGTATAATCGCAAGCATGAAGACAGCAAAACCGTCCCCGGACGCCTCCGCCTCGCACAGTGACGCGCACGGCGAGGCGCACGACCACGCGCCCGGCCACGCCCACTCGCACGACGGCGCCCAGGGCGCTCCGCTCGAGTCCGCGCTCGCGATGGCCGAAGCCTATTGCCGCGAACGCGGCGAAAAGCTCACGCCGATCCGCCGCAAGGTGCTGGAGTTGCTGCTCGCCTCGGGACGCGCGACCAAGGCGTATTCGCTGCTCGACGAAATGCGCCAGATCCATCCGGGTTCGGCGCCGCCCACGGTCTACCGGGCGCTCGACTTCCTGCTTTCGGCCGGGCTGATTCACCGCATCGAGTCGATCAACGCGTTCGCCGTTTGCCACGACCTCACGCAGTGCCAGCACGGCATTCTCGTGGTGTGCCAGCAGTGCGGCAACGTCACCGAATTGCACGAACCGAAGCTGCGCCAGGCGCTCGTTGCGCAGATCGAGGCCGCGGGCTACCGGCTCGCCGGTGATGGCATCGAGCTCAAGGGCCTCTGCGCGCAATGCCAGAAGAGTCAGGCGAATCAGGCCGCCAAGGCTGCACAGCCGGGCGCCGCTGCCGCGCCCGAAGCCGCCGCGCAGTCGTCACCCGTCAGCTAACCGTCATTGCCCGCCGTTGCGCGCGGGCAATAAGCCAGCCGCGCCGCATGTCGCGGCGTCTCGGTGCCTCAGCACCCGCACGTTTCCCGCCTCGCTGCGCGCGCCGCTTCAGAGCGACTGGCGCGCGTCGATTGCGTCGCTCAGCAGCGTCACGAGTTCGTCCGGCCGGGCCGGCTTGGTCATGAAGTGCTGGAAGCCTTCGCCGATGCTGCGCAATCGCCAGCTTTCGTCGGTATGGCCCGTGAGCGCGACCGCGACGGTCGGTGCGTGATCGCCGCGAATTTCGTAGTCGCGCAGACGCTGGATCAGGTAGAAGCCGTCCATGGCCGGCAGGTCGAGATCGCAGACCACGGCGTCGGGGTGCAGGCTCAGAGCCGCTTCGACGCCCGTTTCAGCGTCTTCGACCGCCACGACATGCGCGCCCTCCGCCTCCAGCAGCGAAGTCAGTGACGCCCGGCTGTGCGGGTCGTCTTCGACAAGGACGATGGTCGTCCGGTCGAGCTTGTGTACTGCGTTCATTGTGTTTGCTTACATGCCTTTTCGTCTGTCAGGCCGAGTGCCGCGACGCTGCGAGCCCGGCGTGATGCTGGGGCGCACGGCACCGCGGGCCGTCCTGATAGAGCAATCTTAATGCCGTCCGGTTCCAGCGTGCTGCAAGTGCGCCCATCCGCGCCGCGCACGATAGCTGCATCACAAGACAGCCCGATGACGGCCGCGTTCACGCTTTGCCGCCCTGTTTTGCGTCCTGCTTTGGGCCCTGCTTTGTGTTCTGTAGCGAAGCGGCGAAGCCCTTGGCTTTGCCGGTTTGCGCATAGGCTTCGAGTGCGCGCTGGCGCGCCAGTTCGTGCTCGACGACAGGTTCTGGATAATTTTTGCCGAGGCGCACGCCCGCCGCTTCGCGCTGCTGCGCGTTCGCCTTCCACGGCTGGTGCACGAGCGCGTCGGGCAGGGCCGCCAGTTCCGGCACCCAGCGCCGCACGTAGGCGCCGCGCGGGTCGAACTTCTGGCCCTGGAGCACCGGATTAAAAATGCGGAAATACGGCGCGGCGTCCACGCCCGAGCCCGCCACCCACTGCCAGTTGGCGGGGTTGCTGGCCGGGTCGGCGTCCACGAGCGTGTCCCAGAACCAGGACTCGCCCGCACGCCAGTCGATCAGCAGATGCTTGGTCAGGAACGACGCCACGACCATGCGCACGCGGTTGTGCATCCACCCCGTGTGCCAAAGCTCGCGCATGCCGGCATCGACGAGCGGATAGCCGGTCAGCCCGCGTTGCCATGCTCTCAAGCCAGCGGTGTCCTTGCGCCATGGCATGGCGTCGAAAGCGGGACGCAAGTTGCGCGTCGCCAGATCGGCGTAGTGATAGCGCTGGTAGTGGCAAAACTCCCGCCAGCCCAGTTCGCTCGCGAACTTCTCCGCGCTCGTGGCACGCCGCGCCGAGCCGTGGCCGTGCGCATGCTGCGCCGCCCTGAGCGCCGCCCAGACCTGGCGCGGCGAAATCGCGCCAACGGCGAGATACGGGGAGAGACGGCTCGTGGCGGCGTCGCCGGGCTCGTCGCGCTCGCCGGCGTAGGCGTCGAGGTCAGTGGCGAGGAACGCGCGCAGGCGCGCAAGCGCCGCTTCCTCGCCCGCTGGCCAGGCCGCGCGTAAGCCGACCGACCAGTCGGGCGCGCGTGGCGCGAGACCGAGCGCGTCGAGTTTCGATGCGCGTTGGGTAAGACGTGCTGGCAACGATTGAAAAATCATCCGTTCGGGCTCGCCTTCTGGCGGCGGCGGGTCCCCCATACGCAGGCAAGCGCGCCAGTAGGCGCTGAAAACCTGGAACGGCTCGCCGGACTGATTGAGCACCGTCCACGGCTCGTTGAGGAGTTGCCCGTTGAAGCTCTCCACAGCCACACCGCGCTCGCGCAGCGAGGTTTTGAGGGCACGATCGACCTCGCGTTGCGCCGCGCCGTAGCGGCGATTCCAGTAGACGGCTTGCGCGCCGGTTTCCGTGACGAGGGCGTCCAGCGTTGCCGCTTCGTCGCCTTGCAACAGAAGCAGGCGGCCGCCGCGGGCTGTCAGCGCGGCATCGAGCGCGCGCAGCGACTCATGACGCCACCAGCGCGCCGCGCCGCCATCCGGGCGCTCGCCCGACGCGTGCGCATCGTGGATCCAGACGCAGATCAGCGCAAGGCCGCTCGCTGCGGCCTGCGCGAGCGCCGGCTGATCGGCAAGCCGGAGATCGTCGCGAAACCAGACGATGGCGGGCGCTTTATTGGCGCAAGCGCGGGAAGAAGCGGAAGAAGAAGGCAGACCGGACCTCGACCGGGAAACATTCGCGCGGCACAGCGCACGGGCCGTGCCGCAAAGGTCACGGAGCGTACCACGGCGCGCGGCGGCGACTAATCCGTATCAATGCCCGTAGCCGCGCGCCGATCGACGCGGGCCGGCCCCACGCCTTGCGTAATGAGCGCGACCGCATGGCGCGCGATCGTCTCGACGTCGACGTGAGGTTGCGCCGCGTCGCCGCGCCATATCTGACTGGTGGCGAGCGGCAGCAGCGTGAGGCCCATCAGCGACTGGAATAGCAGCGAAGGCTCCAGCGCCGCGTTGAGCCGGCCCTCGCGCTGCCAGCGCGCAATCGCCATGTACGCCTTTTCCTGGTTCTCGCGGCCCAGGCGCTCGAGCATGCGCTGGCGCAACACGCCGCCCTCGCTGATGACGTCGCGCACCCACAGCGGCGGAAACCAGGGATTGCGCTGCCCCACCGCCACGAAGCGCTGCGCCAGCGCGGTGAGCGCCATCACGGGATCGTCGGGATGCTCCGCGAACATACCGCCGAGCGCTTCGCGCAGCGGCACGAAGCGCTCGTCGATCAGCACGTCGATCAGATGGTCGCGCGTCTTGAAGTAGTAATGGACCATCGCGGGCGTGACGCCGGCCTCGCGGGCAATGGCGGCAAGCGACGTGTCGAGGATGCCCTGGCGCGCGAACAACACGAGCGCAGCGTCGATCAGGCGTGCGCGCTGCTCCGCCCCGCCCGCACCGCCACTCGGGCGGCCGGGGCGGCGTGCGGCGGGCCGGCCTGGCGCACCGCCTGCGCTGTCGAGGGAGGGTTCTGGCGCTTTCATAGTCGTCTTATCGGGTAACGAATTGAATTTTGACCAACTGGAATAATTGTCCTAATATTAACCTCCGAATTAATTAATTTCAAGACAGATGGACACGATGGAACCCAGCACGAAACACCCTGCGCCCGCCACTGCGGGAGCTAGCGCCAGCGTGAAAGCGGCGGCGACGGCGTCGGGCCCGGCTGCTGCCGCTGCAGGCGGCCATCCGCCCATCAGGCTGCTGTTTCCGGCGCTCCTGCTCGTCATGTTGCTGGCTGCGCTCGACCAGACCATCGTCTCGACGGCGCTGCCCACCATCGTCGGCGAGCTGGGCGGGCTCGACCGGCTCTCGTGGGTCGTCACCGCCTACCTGCTCACCTCGACGATCGTCGTGCCGCTTTACGGCAAGTTCGGCGACCTGTTTGGCCGCAAGATCGTTTTGCAGGCCGCCATTGTGATCTTCCTGATCGGCTCGGCGCTGTGCGGCGTGGCGCAGAATATGGAACAGCTCATCGTGCTGCGCGCGCTTCAGGGCATTGGCGGCGGCGGCCTCATGGTCGTGACGATGGCCGCCATCGGCGACGTCATCCCGCCCGCGCAGCGCGGCAAGTATCAGGGCATGTTCGGCGGCGTGTTCGGCATCGCCACCGTGATCGGGCCGCTGCTCGGCGGCTTTCTCGTCGAGCATCTGTCGTGGCGCTGGATCTTCTACATCAACCTGCCACTCGGCGCGATCGCGCTCGTGGTGATCGGCGCCGTGTTCAAGCCGCGCGCCGCGCACGTGAAGCACGTGATCGACTACATGGGCGCGGGATGGCTCGCCGCCGCCCTCACCTGCCTGATTCTCTTCACGAGCGAGGGTGGCTCGCTCCTGCCGTGGACTTCGCCCACGCTCTGGCTCACGTTGCTGCTCGGTCTGGTGGCCGTGGCGGGCTTCATCCACGAGGAAAAACATGCGGCCGAGCCCATCCTGCCGCTCGAACTGTTTCGCGAGCGCACCTTCCTGCTCGCGAGCCTGATCGGCTTCATCGTGGGCGTGTCGCTATTCGGCTCGGTCACGTTCCTGCCGCTTTATCTGCAGGTCGTGAAGGGCTCCACGCCTTCGCAGGCCGGCATGCAGATGCTGCCGATGATGGGCGGCGTGCTCGTGATGTCGATCATCACGGGGCGCATCATCAGCAAGATCGGCAAGTACCGCATCTTCCCCATTGCGGGCACGGCGCTCGTGGCGGTGGCGATGATGCTGCTCGCGCGCTTGCAGATCGACACGCCCATTCACCGCATGTATCTCTACATGGGGCTGCTCGGCTGTGGCCTCGGCATGGTGATGCAGGTGCTGATCCTCGCCGTGCAGAACGCCGTGGAGTTTCGCCACATGGGCGTGGCGACGTCGGGTGCGACGCTGTTCCGCTCGATTGGCGGCTCAGTGGGCGTGGCCGCGTTCGGCGCCATGTTCTCGCATGGGCTGCACGCGCGGCTCGAAAAAGTGCTCACTGCCGACGTGGAACTGCCGCAGCCGCTCACGCCCGATGTGATCCACCATCTGCCGCCCACGCTGCACGCGCAGTATCTCGATGCGTTCGCCGGCGCGCTGCACGCGGTTTATCTCTCGGCTGCGGTCGTGGTGGTGTTCTCGTTCGCGCTGTCGTTGCTGCTGCGCGACGTGCCGCTGCGCAAGCAGCATTGAGCGCGTTCGGCGCACGCCTGCCTGCTTTTCCCCTCCAGCCAGCGGATTCCCGCTGGCTTTTTTTTGCCTCCCGAACCGGCATCCATCGGTCTCATGGGGCCCGTTCGCACACGCATTACATTTTCCACACATTTAATTACAGTTAACTAAAATCGCGGGCACCGCGCGCCCGGACCCGGCGGCGCGCGTTCCAACGCTCGCGACGGCTGCATGACGGTCGCTCGCCATAAAACACACAACCCAGGAGAAGACCCGCCCATGGACGTCCAGACCGACCAAGCCACGCTATCCGCGCAAGACACGAGGCGACGCGTATTCGCCATCGTCGGCGCCTCGTCGGGCAATCTCGTCGAGTGGTTCGACTTCTACATTTACTCGTTCTGCGCGCTGTATTTCGCGCCCGCATTCTTCCCGAGCGGCAACACCACCACGCAGTTGCTCAACACCGCCGGCGTATTCGCCGCGGGCTTCCTCATGCGCCCGATCGGCGGCTGGCTGTTCGGCCGCATCGCCGACCGCCACGGCCGCCGCACCGCGATGATGATCTCGGTGCTCATGATGTGCGGCGGCTCGCTGGTGATCGCCATGCTGCCCACCTATGCGCAGATCGGCGCGTTCGCCCCGTTCCTGCTCCTGCTCGCGCGCCTCTTCCAGGGGCTTTCGGTGGGCGGCGAGTACGGCACGAGCGCGACCTACATGAGCGAGGTCGCGCTTAAGGGCAGGCGCGGCTTCTTCGCGTCGTTCCAGTACGTCACGTTGATCGGCGGCCAGCTCTGCGCGCTGCTCGTGCTCGTGATCCTGCAGCAGACGCTCTCCACGGAAGAACTGAAGGCCTGGGGCTGGCGCATTCCGTTCGTGGTCGGCGCCGCCGCGGCGCTGATCTCGCTTTATCTGCGCAAGTCGCTCAACGAAACCTCGACGAGCGAGTCGCGCCACAAGCGTGACGCAGGCACGATTCGCGGCGTGTGGCAGCACAAGGGCGCGTTCTTCACGGTGGTGGGCTTCACGGCAGGCGGCTCGCTGATCTTCTACACGTTCACGACCTACATGCAGAAGTACCTCGTGAACACGGCCGGCATGCACGCGAAAACCGCCAGCAACGTGATGACCTGCGCGCTCTTCGTCTACATGCTGATGCAGCCGGTGTTCGGCGCGCTTTCCGACAAGATCGGCCGCCGCACGTCGATGATCCTCTTCGGCTCGCTTTCGGTGCTCGGCACGGTGCCGATCATGCACGCGCTCAAGGACGTATCGAGCCCGGTGGCCGCGTTCGGGCTCATCATCGTCGCGCTCGCGATTGTGAGTTTCTATACGTCGATCAGCGGTCTCATCAAGGCCGAGATGTTCCCGCCCGAAGTGCGCGCCATGGGCGTGGGCCTTTCGTATGCGGTGGCCAACGCGATCTTCGGCGGCTCTGCCGAATATGTCGCGCTGTGGTTCAAGTCAGTTGGCAGCGAGACCACGTTCTACTGGTACGTCACGGCAATCTGCGCGGTCGCGCTGGTCGTGTCGTGGCGCATGCGCGATCCCGCCAAGGAAGGGTATCTGCGCCACGAGCCGTGATGCCGGCGTGGCGCACTCCGTTGCTCAGACGGGCTGCGCCACGCGCTCCATCGCACGCTGCAATGTTTCGTAGACCTTCGGACGATTGCACTGCGAAACATTGAAACGCAGAAAATCGCCCGCGCTGCGCGACACGCTGAACACGTTGCCCGGCGCGAGCACGACGCCTTCCACCAGCGCCTCGCGCGCGATCTGGGCGGCATCGACGCCATCCGGCAATTGCGCCCACACAAAGAGTCCCGCCTGCGGACGGGTCCACGCGGCGAGGCCGAGCGCCGCAAGCCGGCGCAGCGTTTCGCCCATCGCGTCGGCGAGCTTCGCGCGCAAGCTGTCCAGGTGCCGCCGATACGTGCCGTCCACGAGCAGGCGGTGCACGAGTTCCGCCACCATCTCCCCGTTGCCGAACGAGACCGCGAGCTTGAGATCCACGAGCGGTTCGATCCAGTCCGCGCGCGCCGCGATGAAACCGCAGCGCGCCGCCGCCGACATCGTCTTCGAGAAACTGCCGATCGTGACGACACGCGCGAGCCCGTCGAAGGCCGCGAGGCGCGGCGCGGGTTCGATTTCGAAGTCGGCGAAGATGTCGTCCTCGACGATCAGGAGGTCATGTTCCTCCGCGAGCTTGAGCAGGCGATGCGCGACGGCTGGCGCGAGCGTCGCGCCCGTGGGGTTGTGGACCGCCGAGTTCGTCACGTAGAGGCGCGGGCGCGATTCGGCCAGCGTGCGCTCGAACGCGGCGAGATCCGGCCCCGTTGGCGTGTACGGCACGCCGACCACGCGCACGCGATGCGCGCGCAGCAGCGCCTGGAAATTGAAGTAGCACGGGTCGTCGACGAGTACGGTGTCGCCCGGTTCCAGCAGAAAGCGGCACACCAGGTCGAGCGCCTGGGTGCCGCCGTCGGTCAGCACGATCTGCTCGGGCGCGGCCTCCACGCCATGCTGGCTGAGCCGCCAGGCGAGCTGCTGGCGTAGCGCGGGCAGGCCGAGCGGCGAGGCGTAATCCGTGAGCGGCGCGCGCGGATCGCGTGCGATGGCGCGCAATGCGCGCCGCACGGCGTCCTCCGGCAGCCACGAAGCGGGCAGCCAGCCGCAGCCGGGCCGCAGCGCGTCCTGCTCGGTCTGCAGCGACTGGCGCGTGAGCCAGAGCGGATCGATCTCGCGGTCGAGCTGCGGCCCGAGCGCGGCGAGCGCGAGCGGCGGCGCGTGACCGGCCACGAAGAAGCCCGCTCCGCGCCGCGCGACCAGCACACCTTCGGCAACGAGGCGCTCGTAGGCCTCCACCACAGTCGAATTCGACACGCCAAGCTGCTCGCTCATCACGCGGATGGACGGCACGCGCGCGCCCGCGGCCAGCGCCCGCGCGGCAATGCGCTCGCGCAGCGCCTGCATCACCTGCTCGACGCGCGTCATGGGCAAGCCTTGCGTCCTCGCTCTGTCTTTCATCTGTACTGCTCCGTGTTCAATACAGTTTGAACAAATTGTACTGATCTGTAGCTTACCCTCGCGCGGCTCGGCGCGCATTATCGCTGGATCGATCACGGATGTTCTCCCCTTGGCCATTGCCCATGCGCAAAAAGCTCGATTCCACCACCGACGGCTGGCTCTGCGGCTTCGCAGGCGTCCTCATCTTCAGCGGCTCGCTGCCCGCCACGCGCCTGGCCGTGCTCGGCCTCGACCCCGTGTTCCTCACTGGCGCGCGCGCGACCATCGCGGGCGTGCTCGGCGTGCTGTTGCTTCTGTCGTTGCGCGCGGCGCGGCCCGCGCGCGCCGAAGTCTGGCCGCTCATCATCGTCGCGCTCGGCGTGGTGGTGGGCTTTCCGCTCCTCACCGCGCTCGCGCTGCAGCACGTGAGCTCGGCGCACGCCATTGTGTTCGTCGGCTTACTGCCGTTGGCCACGGCCGTGTTCGGCGTACTGCGCGCGGGCGAGCGTCCGCAGCCCGCCTTCTGGATCTTTTCCGCAGCGGGCAGCGCCGCCGTGGTGGCGTTTGCGCTGCGCCACGGCATCGATGCCTCGCCGCTCGGCGACGCGCTCATGCTCGGCGCGATCATCGTGTGCGGGCTCGGCTATGCCGAAGGCGCGCGGCTCTCGCGACGCCTGGGCGGCTGGCAGGTGATCTGCTGGGCGCTTGTAATCTCGCTGCCCGTGATGGCGCCGCTCGCGTGGTGGCTGCGCCCCGCGTCGTTCGCCGCCGTGGGCGCGGCCTCGTGGTGGGGGTTCGCCTATGTGTCGCTCTTCAGCATGCTGATCGGCTTCGTGTTCTGGTATCGCGGGCTCGCACTCGGCGGCATTGCAGGCGTCGGGCAATTGCAGTTGCTGCAGCCGTTCTTCGGCTTCGTGCTCGCGGCACTGCTGCTGCACGAAACCGTGCCGCCGGCGATGATCGCCGTCACCGCCGTGGTCATCGCATGCGTGGCCGGAGCGCGGCGCTTCGGGCGCTCGACGCTTGCCTCCGCTGTCGCGAATCGCACGGGCACGCAGCGCGTCTAGGCCACGCATTTTTGGCGCGCTTCAAAAGCGCCCGCGCGCGAGGCATAGTGAGGGATGCAAACCTCCTTCCCCTCTGCCTTCGCGCCTCGTTCCAACCGATGAACCCACACTCCGACGCGCACGTGCGTGACGCCACCGCCGACGACTTTCCCGCCATCGCCGCGATCTACGCGCACCACGTGCTGCACGGCACGGCGTCGTTCGAGGAGACACCCCCTTCGCTCGACGAACTCCTGCGCCGCCACGCCGCGGTGCGGGAACACGGCCTGCCCTGGCTCGTCGCCGAGATCGACGGCCGCGTGGCGGGCTACTGCTACGCCACGCCCTACCGGCCGCGTCCGGCGTACCGCTTCACGGTCGAAGACTCGATCTATATCGACGAAGCGTTTCGCGGCCGCGGACTCGGCCACACGCTGCTTGACGCGCTGATCGAACGCTGCGAGGCAGGCCCGTGGCGACAGATGATCGCCGTGGTCGCCGATCCGCGCGGCGGCTCGCTTAAACTGCACGAGCGCCTTGGGTTCGAACTCACCGGCACGCTGCGCGGCGTAGGCTTCAAGCACGGCGAATGGCGCGACACGGCGCTCATGCAGCGCACCCTCGGGCCGGGCGCCGATACGCCACCCAAAGGCTGACGCGGCAGGCTCAAAAACGCCCCGGCACGCCGCGCGCACGCCGCAAGCGAAACGCCGCTCGTACAATACGTCCTTTCGCAACGGCGCCAGACCCAAGGCTCCGAAGACAAGGACTGATTCACCATGCAACCCCTCCTCGAACACCTGCACCCGGCCAACTGGGGCTTCCTGTGGGACGCGCTCTCCGCGCTCGCGCTGCGCTTTTGCGCAGCCTTCGCGATCCTCTGGTTCGGCTGGTGGCTCTCCCGGCGCGTGGGCAACTGGATCAAGCGGCGCGGCGGCGGCATCGACCCCACGCTGCGCCCCATCGTGCGCGACACGGCCGTGTGGGGGGTGCGCCTCGTCGCCGTGATCGGCGCGCTCTCGCAAATCGGCATCCAGACCGCCAGTATCGTCGCGGTGCTCGGCGCGGCGGGTCTCGCCATCGGTCTCGCGCTGCAAGGCACGCTGCAGAACATCGCGGCCGGCATCATGCTGTTGCTGCTGCGGCCGTTCAAGGTGGGCGACTATATCGACGGCGGCGTCGGCGTAACCGTCGCGGGTACCGTCGAGGAAGTGAACCTCTTCACCACGCGCCTCACGAAGCCCGACGGCATCTGCGAATACGTGCCGAACAGCGCGCTGTGGAGCAATTCGATCCGCAACTACAGCCGCAATCCCACGCGCCGGCTCGACCTCGAAGTGGAGGTGTCGGTGCGCGACGACGTGAACCTCGCGATCGACGTATTGCGCACGCTCGCCGCAGCCGACGCGCGCGTGCTGGCCTCGCCCGCGCCACAAGTGATGGTGTCGCGTTTCGACGACAGCATCGCCGTGCTCAACGTGCGCGTGTGGTCGAACATCGACACGTTCTGGGACATGCGCTGGGAGCTTTCGCGTAAGGTGCGTCAGGCGCTCAATGACGCGCACTGCTCGCTGCCCGTGCGCACTCGCGAATTGCACATCGTGCAGACGCAACCGGCAGAACCGGAGCAACCGGCACCACCGACGCAACAAGCGCAGCAATGAACACGTACGCGCGCCGCCTGCGCGGCTACGCTCGAGGACTCGTGCCGCACGGTTACCTGGCCTTGCTGCTGGTGCTCGACGGTCTGCTGCTGGTGCGCCCGGTCGCGCAGAAAGCGCTCGAACACGCGCGCGGCAACTGGTTCGACGACTGGATCACGCTCATCAACGCATTCGGCGTGCTCGCGCTTCCCCAGGCGCTGGTCGCCACCGGCCTCACGATGATGTCGTTCGGCATCGCGCTGCGCGCGCGCGTGGCGTGGGTGCTCTCACTGGTGTTGCTCGCCGGCGCGGCCAGCATTTGCCTGTGGGGCGACTATCGCAGCCACGCGCTTGCGGCCTTCTCGCTCGCACTCGCCTGCGCGCTCATCTACTACTGGCGCCGCTTCGACCGCGCGAGCGTCGCCGCGGGCTCCTTGTTCGCATTCCTGAGCATTGGCTCGTTGGTCGTCTACGCGGTGTTCGGCTCGCTGTATCTCGGCGACGACTTTGCGCCGCCCATTCGCAACCTCGTGACGGCGTTCTACTTCTCGATCGTGTCGATGTCCACGGTCGGCTACGGCGATATCGTGCCGCACACGGACACCGCGCGGCTTTTCACGGCTTCGATCATCGTGCTCGGGATCACCGTGTTCGCGACTTCGATCAGCGCCGTGATCGGGCCCGTGATTGGCGGGCATTTGAAACGCATCGTCAATGGAGGCATTTCCAACGTGACCCGCAAGAACCACTATTTGATCGTCGGCGCCTCGCCGCTCGCGCATAGCGTCTATGACGGGCTCATCAAGCGCGGCTACACGGCGACCGTGATCGTCGCGCCGAATACGCCGCACAACTATCCGGGCGAGGCCGACCTCATCGTCGGCGATGCGAGCGATACCGCCACGCTGCACAACGCGGGCGCCGAAACCGCGCTCGCCGCGCTCGCACTGCGCACCGACGACGCCGAGAACGCCTTCGTGATTCTCGCGATCAAGGAGATCGCGCCGAAGGTGCGCACCGTGGCGCTCGTGAACGACAGCCGCAACTTGCAGCGCCTGCGCCTCTTGCAGCCCGACATGGTGTTTTCGCCGCAACTGCTCGCAGGCGAACTGCTCGCGCGCACGCTCAACAACGAGACCATCGACAACACGCTGATCGAACAGTTGTTGTTCGGCAAGAGCGCGGGCGGCGCCGCGTAGGGCCGTATTATCGTTCCGGCGTCGGCAGGCGCCGGAACAACGTGGGATAGTCGATCACGAGCCCATCTTCGTCCACGCGCAGATTCGCCGTGAAATCGCGGAAGATGCCCTCGTAGCGGTACTCGCGGTCGCGTTCGATGCACACGTACGCCTGCTCGACAGGCTTGGGCACAAGCTCGGGCGCGGCGATGTACGCCACGCGGATCGGCTGGCGCTCGCCGCGCGCGAGACCTAGACGCCGGATTGGCAGTGTGTTCGTGAACGGTGTCGCGGCGATGTCGATATCGATGCAGCCGTCAAGCGCTTCCAGTGCACGCCCTTCCCCGTCCGTCCAGTGACCCTTGCCGTCGCTGTGGAGCACGAGCGAGCGGCCGCCCATCACGCGAAACGCCGCCCAACGCACGCGCCAGTGCGCATCGCACTCGATGGCATAGCACAGGCCATAGGATTTGCCGTAGCGCTCGCCGACGATCACGCTTTCCACGCGGATCGTGTCGCCTTTTTCCCCATATTTCGGGCCGCAATGCGCATCGAACGCCAGATGCTCGATGCCCTCGCCCGTTTCGGATGCCCAACGCACTTCCCGCATCGTTCGCCTCCACAAAGATCACAGTAACCGCCGTGCGCATATCGTAACGCGGCGGCAAATAGCGACTATCAACCTACGCGCATGCGCGAGGCGGGCTGCATCGCCTATGCTCGCACTCTGGCCGGCCGTGCGCTTCGCACCGGGGCCGCACTCTCCCGTATCCGCACGCCACGCCTTCGTCATGTCCGCCCGATTATCCGCCGCATCCGGCGCCACTGCCGATACCGCCGATACTGCCGCGGGTCCCGCACTGCCCGCGCTTTTGCGCAGCCTCGGCCAGATCGTGCTGCAGGCGCACGCGGGAACGGGCGCCTGCCTGCTCGCGGCGCTCTCGCTCACCGACTGGCGGCTAGCGCTTGCCGCGCTGCTCGGCGCCGCCGCGGCCAACGTCTGCGCGCTCGTGGCGGGCGACGCAGAAACCGCGATCCGCGACGGCCTCACGGGCTACAACGGCGCGCTCGCCGCGCTCGCGGCGTTCACCTTCGTCGGCGATGCGGGCACGGCGGCCGCGCTCGCGCTCATCGCGGGCGGCGCGAGCGCGTGGATCGCCGGGCCGTTGAACCGCTGGCTCGCTCGCGCGCGGCTCGGCCTGTATTCCGTACCCTGCCTCATCGCGACCTGGATCTGGATACCGCTGCATCCGGGTAGCGAACCCGTAGCCACCGCGATCGCCGTTGCACCCCTTGCCCCGCACGGATCGCCGCTCGCGGCCGCAGCACACGCCGCGGCTGGCGTGTTGAGCGGCCTCGCGCAAACCACGTTCGCATCGGGCGCGGCGGCGGGACTGTGCGTACTCGCGGGCCTCGCCTGGTCGTCGCGGCGCGCGGCCGCCTATGCGCTCGGCGGCGCGGCGCTCGCGAGCGCGCTCGAACTCGCGTGCGGCGCGAGCCCGGATGCCTTCGGCGCGGGCCTCGCGGGCTTCAACGGCGCGCTTGCCGCGCTCGCGGTCTGCACGCTCGGCACGCGCGCCGCGTTCTGTGCGACCATGCTCGCCGCGGCCCTGCATCTGGCCGCCGCGAGCTGCGGACTGCCCGCGCTGACCGCGCCGTTCGTGCTGGCAAGCTGGTGCGTGCACGCGTCGGCGCGACGACTGCGCGCGCTGTCCGCGTCATCCACGCCGTCTGAAGCGTCCACCGTCCGCTGAAGGAATCGCCATGTCTTTCGCCCATCGCCCGACGCGCACCTGCGCCGAGACCGCGCCGCGCTCCGCCGCCGAGCAGCAACTGCGCGTCGATCTCGCCGCCGCTTACCGCCTCATCGCACTCAACGGCTGGGACGACCTCATCTACACCCACGTTTCCGCCGCCGTGCCCGGGGAACCTGGCCGCTTCCTCATCAATCCGTTCGGCCTCGCCTTCGACGAAGTGCGCGCCTCCAACCTCGTGAAGATCGACACCGAAGGCCGCATCGTCGGCGCAAGCGAACACCCCGTGAACGCCACCGGTTTCGCGCTGCACGCGGCCGTGCATCTCGCGCGGCCCGACGCGGTGTGCGTGATGCATCTGCACAATACGGCGGGCATTGCCGTGTCGATCCAACGAGACGGACTCTTGCCGGCCTCCCAGCACGCCCTGCGCTTTTACGGCCAGCTAGCGTGGCACGACTACGAAGGCCTCGCCTTCACGCCTGCCGAAGGCATGCGCCTCACCGCGAGTCTCGGCGCGCACCCGGCCATGCTGCTGCGCAATCACGGCACGCTCACCACTGGCCGCACGGTGGCCGAAGCCTACGTGCTGATGGCGACGCTCATCAAGGCCTGCGAAATCCAGTTGCAGGCACAGGCAGGCGGTGTGCCGCTCGTCTTGCCGCCGCCCGAGGCGGCCGAACGCACGGCCGAACAGTTGCGCGACGGTGGCGCGATCGAGGGCGTGCTCGAATGGCCGGCGCTGCTGCGCAAGCTCGATCGCATCGATTCGTCATACCGCGACTAACCACGCCGATTCCATCGCATCACTGACTTTTCAAGGAGACCCGCATGCCGACATTCCACATCGAAATGTTCGAAGGCCGCAGCGTCGAACAAAAACGCCAGCTCGCCGCGGCACTAACCGAGACCACCTGCAAGGTGCTCGGCGTCGAGCCGCAATCCGTCGACATCATCTTTCACGACGTGAAGCCGGAAAATTGGGCGACGGCGGGCAAGCTGTGGAGCGATCCGCGCTGACGCCTTCATTTCCATCGCATTCCTTATCTTTTCCGTCTGGCGTCGCCCGCACTGCTCGCGCCGCCAGACGCGCCTCAATCCTCCCCCGCACGATTCCCTACACCGCACCCCGAGGCGCATTGCCGCACCCCATGCGGCTGCGCGGTGTATTGACGCAGCGCCATACCCCTCGCACATCCCGCCTGCACAACGAACGTTTAATCTAAATTGATTTTTATCAATGCGTTAGCGCATCCTCTCGTCTCATTGAGATTGACGACTGCGACACGCTGGCGCACGTCGCAGTGTAGCAAAACCGCCGCCGTTCCCCTACGCTTACGTCCATCGCACGCAACCGCAGCGCCCCCACTGCGGTGCAGTGCGCAGTTTCCCCCGGTAAGCAAGCAACAGGCACGCACATGCACACGTCACTCTCCGCCTTCGACCTGGCCCGGCTGCAGTTCGCCTTCACCGTCTCGTTTCACATCGTCTTCCCGGCGCTCTCCATCGGCCTGGCCAGCTTCATCGCCGTGCTCGAAGCCTGCTGGCTCAAAACGCGTCAGCCGTTCTACAAGGACCTCTGCCTCTTCTGGTCGAAAGTCTTCGCCGTGGCCTTCGGCATGGGCGTCGTGTCCGGCGTCGTCATGAGCTATGAGTTCGGCACCAACTGGTCGGGCTTTTCGTCGTTCGCGGGCCCCGTCACCGGGCCGCTGCTCATGTACGAAGTCATGACCGCGTTCTTTCTCGAAGCGGGCTTCCTCGGCATCATGCTGTTCGGCTGGAACCGCGTGAGCCCGCGCGCCCACTTCGGCGCGACGCTGATGGTCGCCATCGGCACGCTCATCTCCACGTTCTGGATCCTCGCCTCGAATAGCTGGATGCAGACGCCGCAAGGCTTCAAGGTCGTCGACGGCCACGTCGTGCCGGTCGACTGGTTCAAGATCATTTTCAACCCGTCGTTCCCGTACCGTCTCGCGCACATGGCGATCGCCGCGTTCATCGTGGCCGCACTCGTCGTGGCCGCGAGCGGCGCATGGCATTTGCTCAAGGGGCGGCGCGACCCCGCCATCAAGAAGATGTTTTCGATGGCGCTCGGCCTCTTGCTCGTGCTCGCACCGGTGCAAGCCTTCGTGGGCGACGCGCACGGCCTGAACACACGCGAATATCAGCCCACCAAGATCGCCGCGATCGAAGGCATTTGGGATACCGAACAAGGCGGCACCGCGCTCAATCTGTTCGGCATCCCCGACATGCACGCTGAAACCACGCGCTACGCCGTTTCCATTCCGCACCTTGGCAGCCTGATCCTCACGCATAGCTGGGACGGCGAGATCAAGGGGCTCAAGTCCTTCCCCGCCGACGAGCGGCCCAATTCGCCGCTGCTGTTCTGGAGTTTCCGCGTCATGGTCTGCTTAGGCCTCCTGATGATTCTTCTCGGCGTGACGGGCTGGGTGCTGCGCCGCCGCGGCACGCTCTACGAATCGCGCGGTTTCCAGCGCTTCGTGCTCGCCATGGGACCGACGGGCTTCATCACGCTGCTCGCGGGCTGGGTCACGACCGAAGCCGGCCGCCAGCCCTGGGTGGTCTACGGCGTGATGCGCACGGCGCAAGCCGTGTCGCCGCTCACGGCGCAACAGGTGGGCATTTCGCTGATGGCGTTCGTGGCCGTCTACTTCCTCGTATTCGGCACGGGCATTTACTACTTGCTCAAGCTTCTGCGTAAAGGTCCTGCGCTGCCCGACAGCAAGCCACATTCGCCCCACGAGCCACGTGAACCGCGCGTGGCCCATCCTGCGCTCACCACGAGTCAGACCGCTCGCCGCCCCATGTCCGCCGCCGATCAGCTGATCGACGCCTGAGGCTCCCCGCATTCATCGTTACGAGGCTAGCAAGCAAATGGATGTCACCGTCATCTGGGCCGCGATCATCGCGCTCGGCGTTCTTCTCTACGTGGTGCTGGACGGCTTCGATCTCGGCATCGGCATCGTGTTTCCGCTCTTTCCCGACGAGGAAGAACGCGATCTCATGATGAACACGGTCGCCCCCGTGTGGGACGGCAACGAGACCTGGCTCGTGCTCGGCGGCGCGGGGCTCTTCGCCGTGTTCCCCATCGTGTACTCGACTGTGCTTTCCGCGCTCTATCTGCCGCTCGTGTTCATGCTCGCGTGCCTGATCTTCCGCGGCGTGTCGTTCGAGATTCGCGCTAAGGCCAATCGCACGAAGCATCTGTGGGACCTCGCGTTCATCGGCGGCTCGACGGGTGCCGCGTTCTTCCAGGGGGTCGCGCTCGGCGCCTTCCTGCAAGGCATTCCGATGGACGGCGGCCAGTTCGCCGGCGACGCCTTCGGCTGGCTCACGCCATTCAGCCTGCTCTCGGGCTTCGGGCTCGTCGCGACCTACGCGTTGCTCGGCTGCTGCTGGCTCGTCGCGAAGACCGAGGGCGATCTGCAGCGACGCCTGCGCAAGCTCGTCTGGCCGCTCACGGTCATGCTGCTCGGCTTCATCGCGCTCGTGAGCCTGTGGACGCCGCTGCAGGACCCGGCGATTGCCGAACGCTGGTTCCGTTCGGGCCTCTTCTGGCGTCTCGCGCCGGTGCCGCTGCTCGTGCTCGCCTGCGCCGCATGGATGCGCTGGGCCGTGCATGCGCGCCATCATAAGACGCCCTTCATCGCGGCCATCGGGCTCGTGCTGCTCGGCTACGCAGGCCTGCTCGTGAGCCTGTGGCCCTACGCGATTCCGCAGGGCCTCACGCTCTGGGAAGCCGCCGCGCCGCGCGAGAGCCAGATGTTCACGCTCGCGGGCGCAGCGTTCATTCTGCCGATCATTCTCGCGTACACGATGCTCGGTTACTGGGTCTTCAGAGGGAAGGTGCGTCATGGCGACACCCATCACTACCACTAACACTGCGCGCCGCGCGCTACCCGGCTGGATCTGGTTCGTACTCCTCTGGTGTGCGGGCGTGGGCGCGGCCGTGTCGCTCGGCTTCGCGTTCAAGGTCTTCATGAACCTCACGCTGTTCGCCGTGAAGTAATTCGCACAAGCGGATATGCACGAGCGCGCTCGATTTCACGGCGTCGCGTTAGACTGTAGGCTCTCTGTCACCCGTGTGAAACCTTCATGCAACAGATGACCTTCATGGAATGCGTCAAGCGCGCGTGGGCGAGCGCCTGGCAGGCCGCCGTGCAAATGCCGGTTCTCGTCGTGGGAACGTTTGTGATCTACGCGGCGCTCGGGTGGTTCGGGCTCGCCGGGCGGCCCGTTCCGGCCGAAGGCGCGACGCCCTCGGGCGGACTCATTGCGCTCGGCAATCTCGCCTCGCTCCTGAATTCGCTCCTCTACCTCTGGTTCACGCTCAAGATTTCGCGCTTCGTGCTGCTAGGCGAGCGCAGCGCGCCGCTCATGCCGGCCAGAGCCAGGCCGTTCCTGCGTATTTTTGCGGTCGGCCTTATTCTGGCGGTCGCGCTCGGCGCGGTCGCGCTCGTGCTGTGGGTCGTGCTGCGGCCTCAGTACCAGGGCGGCGCGGCGTTCCTCTTTGTGGTGGTCCTTGTGATCTGGATGTTCGTGGCGGTGCGGCTCTCGCTGCTCTTTCCGGCGCTTGCAATCGGTAGCCCGATCGCGTTCGGCGCCGCATGGCGCGATAGCCGCGGGCACTTCTGGAGCCTCTTTGGCGTGACTTTCGTCGCCGCGCTGCCCATTGCCGTATGCGGCCTCTTCGTCCTCATCGGCATGGGCCTCGCGGGCGTCTCGCCTGAAATCGTGCGGCAGCCGGGTTGGCTCACCGCGCTCGCCATTGGTCAGAGCATCGGCAATATCGTGTTCGCGCTGCTCACGACCACGGCCCTCGCCTGGCTTTACCGCCGTTACGCGCAAGCGCTGACTTCGCCCGCCACGCGCTAGTCTCACACTACCTGGTATTACCATATGCCCGGCACGAAGCGATAACGCACGCGCGCCAGATACTCGCGATAGCCGGGCAAATTCTCCGCGAGCGTTTGCTCCTCGCGCACCGCGCGATAGCCGATCCCCACGACCATGATGGGCACGCACGCCAGCCCCCACCACGAACCGAGCATGAGCGGCGTGCCGGCGAGAAAGAGCAGCGCGAAGCCATACATCGGGTGACGCACGTAAGCATACGGGCCCGTGTCGCTGACCGTATGCCCGCGTTCGCTCTGAATCTTCACTACGGGCGCCGCAAAGCGGTTCGCCGCGAAGACCGCGCGCGTCGCGTAGATATCGACAAAGATGAAAATGGCGCCGAGCACGCTAAGCCACAGTGGCACCCGCGACCAGCCCATGCGCACGGCGTCGATGCCCATCAGGCACAGCCACGCGCAAAATCCCACCGACACGCACAGCATGAAAACGCGGTCCCACGGCTGCTGCGTGCGTTGCGCGAAAGGCGCGAGCCGCTCGACAAGGAGGCCCGGATCCACGCGCCCGAGCCACAGGCCGATCCACACGCCGCATAACGCCCACTCGATGAGCCAGAGCCACGCCGCCGTCCAGGCCAGCGTGCCCGCCGAAACGAACAGCAGCACGCCCATCAACCCGAACCACACCACGACTTGCACGAACAGCTTCGTCATCAGCGCTTTCGTCATTTTCAGCTCAGTCATGATGCTCTCCTTGCGCGCGGGCGAAAGTGTCGTGTCGCGCGCTTCCTGCTATGCGCCGTGCGAAGTCATGCGCGCATAGAGCGTATCGGCGTCGATACGCTGCGCCGCTTCGCCGCGCGCGAGATCGATGCCGAAGCGTTCGCGCAGACACAGCGCGAGTTCCTCTCCATTCGCGATCGTACGCTCCTCGCTCACCTGGCCTTGCGCGTCGCGCTCGGTAAATCGATCGTTGAACAGGATCGCCCGGCCGCCTTCGCGCGCCATGCATGCGATCAGGCTGAACGTGAAGAACGAATCGGGCGACGCCGACGTGTACCAGTTCGCGACTTCGTAATCGACCCACTCCGCAGGCGTCAACTCGAAGCGATAAACGTCGAACCACTTCTCGCCGTCGTTGAGTTCGAGCTTGCGCTCATTTGCCGAAAGCGTCACGAGCCGCGCCGGTTCGTGCGGCGTTTGCTGTTGCGCTTCGCTCGAAAGCAGGAGCGGTGCGCACAGCGTCGCGCCGCCGAAACCCACGTCCGCGATCCACGAATCGCCCTCGGCCTCCACGCGCAGCAGCATATGCGTGCGCGCCGTGTGCGCGCCCGGCGGCTGGCCGAACAACACGCGCGCGGAAAGCGGTGTCACGGAAAAGCCCAGTTGCATGAGCACATGCGCGAACAAGGTGTTGTGCTCGAAGCAGTAGCCGCCGCGACGCTGCGCCACGAGTTTATCGACGATGTCCGGCAACTTGACCGACACGCGCCGACCTGCGAGGGGATCGAGATTCTCGAACGGTATGACAAGCGGATGAAGACGATGCAGTTCGCGCAGCACGGCGAGGGTCGCCGCTCGCGGACCGCTGTAGCCGATGCGTGCGAAGTACGGGGCGAGATCGAGTTCGTAGCGTGGGGAAATGTCGGTCATTGAGCCAGTTTGCTTTGAAGTTTGAGCGTTGAGCGTGCGCTCACACCCGTGATGATAAGCGACTTCATTCGCCTGACTAATTTGTCGAAACTGACTATCTGTAATGCGAAAACACGCAAAAGACAGGCATTCGTAAGCATTGTGATGACATCACGTAAAACATGCGTAAAACGGTTGAGAATCATTCTCGTTTTTGTTGACGCTCGCATTCCGTGTTAGTACGATGGCGCCGTCTGGAGATGTCGGGTATTCAGCGGCTTGCGAATAACAAACGTCCACGCGATCAATCAAGCAATCATTTCAATAAGTAAGGAATACGATGAAATTGACCCGAACCGTCCGCGTGCCCGCGCTGGCCTGCTCGCGCAGCGCCGCGCCAGGCCGCCCGGCGCGTCGGCGTGCACCGGCGTTGCGCGCGATCGCCGTGCTTGCCGCGAGCGCGACACTCGCATGCAGCGCAGCGCGCGCGCAGAGCAACGCGAACCCCGACGCCGCCCCTGAAGCACCGGAAGCCGATCTCACCATTCAGGCGCAGCCGTCGAACTTCTGGACCGGCTTCTGGTCGCGCCAGAACATGCTTGGCGACATGGGCGGGCTGCGCCCGTGGCTCGGCAAATACGGTGTGACGTTCCAGCTCACGGAGACGAGCGAGTATCTCGCGAATCTGCGCGGCGGTCTCAAGACGGGCGGCGCATACGACGGCCTTACGACGGCGACGGTCCAGGTCGACACGAGCAAGGCGCTCGGCATTCCGGGCGGCCTCTTCAACGTGAGCGCCCTGCAGATTCACGGCACCAACCTGAGCACGTCGAACCTCGGCACGCTGAACACGGCGAGCGGCATCGAAGCGACGCCGACCACGCGCCTGTGGGAGCTGTGGTACCAGCAATCGTTCTTCGACAAGCGCCTCGATGTGAAGATCGGTCAGCAGAGTCTCGACCAGGAATTCATCGTGAGCCAGTACGGGGCACTGTTCATCAACACGATGTTCGGCTGGCCCGCACTGCCTTCGTACGACATGCCCTCGGGCGGCCCCGCCTATCCGCTCGCGGGTCTCGGCGTGCGCGTGCGCGGACAGATCACGCCATCGCTCACCGCGCTCGCGGGTGTGTTCGCGGGCGACCCGCTCGGCAACGATCCGAGCAACCTGAGTGGTACGAATTTCAATCTGCACAACGGCACGTTGTGGATCGGCGAGCTGCAATACGCGATCAACCAGCCGTCCGAAGGCGAGCTTGTCAGCGCGGACAATCACGGCCTGCCGGGCACCTACAAGCTGGGCTTCTGGTACAACAACAACCCGTTCGCCGACCAGCGCTTCGACAACACGGGCCTTTCGCTCGCCAATCCGAACTCGACCGGCATTCCGGCGCAGCACCAGGGCAACTACAGCTTCTATGCGGTCGCGGACCAGATGATCTGGCGCCCCGACCCGGACGAGCCCCGCAGCATCGGCGTATTCGCACGCGTGATGGGCGCGCCCGGCGACCGCAATCTCGTGAGCCTCGCGGCCAACCTCGGCATTGTGATGAAGGCGCCGTTCAAGGGCCGCGACAACGACAGCGTGGGTCTCGCCGCCACGTACATCAAGGTCGGCAACAACGTGCACAACCTCGACCTCGACCAGCAGATGTTCACCGGCGGTCCTTACGGCGTGCGCACGCAGGAAACGACGCTCGAAGCGACCTATCAGTATCAGGTCACGCCGTGGTGGATTCTCCAGGCCGACGCGCAGTACACGTTCAACGCGGGCGCCGGCCAGAATCCGCAGGACCCGACCGCGCCGCTGCGCAACACGTTCGTGGTGGGCGTGCGGACGAACATCACGTTCTAAGCCCAACAAAGCGCAATCGACCCATGTTCAACCCCAAGTCCTCGCGTTTTCCCAACCGCACGCACTGCGGCCGCGCGAGGCACGGAGATTCAGTATGAAACACGCTACGCGCACGCTCCTGCAATGCACGGTCCACGCGACCCGCTCCGCGCTCGCGCTGGCCGCCGCGGCGGTGCTCGCCGGCGCGCCGCTCGCGGCCCACGCCGACCCGCAGGGCCTGCTCGAGACCGTCAAGCACCACACCACGCTCATCAACACCGTGCCCGACAACGGCGACCAGAACCCGTACGCGATCTTCGTCGCGCCGGTTTCCTCCGGCACGGTGAAAGAAGGCGACGTGCTGGTGGACAACTTCAACAACGCGGCTAACCTGCAGGGCACCGGCAGCACCATCGTCGACTATCACCCCGACACGAAGCAGATGACGCTGTTCGCGACGATTCCGCGCGATCTCAAGGAATGCCCGGGCGGTGTTGGGCTTTCGACCGCGATGACGATGCTCAAGTCGGGCTGGGTCATCGTGGGGAGCACGCCGAGCAACGACGGCACGACCGGCACCAAGGGCGCGGGCTGCATGATCGTGCTCGACAGCGGCGGCAAGATTGCCAAGGTCATCAGCAGTCCGAACATCAATGACCCGTGGGGCAACATGGCCGTGGTCGACAACGGCGACCACGCCACGCTGTTCGTGAGCAACGCGGGCTTCGGCGTCGGTGGCGCGGACGGCAATCCGCCCGTGTTCAAGCAGGCTACGGTGCTGCGCCTCGACCTCGACATCCCGAGCGGCCAGGCGCCGGTCGTGAAGAGCGAAACCGTGGTGGCGAGCGGCTTCGGCGCGCAGGCGGACAAGGGCGTATTCCTCGTCGGCCCGACCGGTCTCGCGCTTTCGGCGGACAACAAGCTGCTCTATGTGTCCGATGCGATCGGCAACCGCATCAACGTGATCGAAGACCCGCTCACGCGTGACACGAGCGCGGGCGTGGGCCGCCAGCTCACGGCCGACGGCCTGCTGCACCGCCCGCTCGCCATGATCACCACGCCGCAGGGCCACCTGCTCGTGACGAATGCCTTGAACGGCCAGGTCGTCGAGATCGACCCGGCCGCGGCAAAACAGCTCTACGCGCGCTGGATCGATACCGACAAGGCGCAAACTCCTCCGGGCAACGGCGACCTCTTCGGCATCGCGCTGACCCCGGCGGGCGACGGCTTCTACTACGTGGAAGACGATGTGAACACTCTCGTGCTGGCTAAATAATCATGTCCTCCGACGATACTCCCAACAACCCATCGCGCCCCGCGCGGCGCGGCTTCCTGAAAGCCGGGGCCGCGCTCGGTGCGAGCCTGGGCGCCGGTGCGGCCACGAGCGGCCTCGCCCAGGCCGCCGAGGCGAAGCACCACGCCATGCCCGCCGATCCGATGCTCGCGGTGGAGCCGTTCTACGGCGAGCACCAGGGCGGCATCGTGACGCCGCAGCAGGCGCACACGTATGTCGCGGCTTTCGACCTCACGACGACCTCGCGCGACGATGTCATCAATCTGCTGCGCAAGTGGACCGAGTCCGCGGCGCGCATGAGCCAGGCGCAGCCGGCGGTCTCGCTGGACGGCACCGGAGACGACCACCCCGCGCCCGATTCCGGCGACGTGCTGGGCCTCGGCCCGGCGGGTCTCACGGTCACCTTCGGCTTCGGCCCCGGCCTCTTCACGTCGCAGGACAAGGACCGCTACGGTCTCGCGCACAAGCGCCCCGCCGCGCTGGTCGATCTGCCGCGCTTCAACGGCGACCAGCTGATCGCGCAAAAGACCGGTGGCGATCTCTTCGTGCAGGCCTGCGCCAACGACGCGCAAGTCGCCTTTCACGCCGTGCGCCAGCTCGCGCGCCAAGGCTATGGAATCCTGACGATGCGCTGGGGCCAGGCGGGCTTTCTCTCGGGCCCGCGCGCGCAGACGCCGCGCAACCTCATGGGCTTCAAGGACGGCACGAACAACCCGCCGACCACAGACCCGAAGGCGATGAACCAGTTCGTCTGGGCCACCGCCGCCGACGCGCCGTGGATGCAGGGCGGCACCTATACGGTGGTGCGCCGCATCCGCATTACGCTGGAGCACTGGGACCAGATGGAACTGGGCTTCCAGGAGCAGGTGTTCGGCCGCCACAAGTACAGCGGCGCGCCTATCGGCCAGAAGAAGGAGTTCGACAACGTCGATCTCGACGCGCAGGACAAGGACGGCAATCCGCTGATTCCCGAGAACTCGCACGTGCGGCTCTCGAACCGGGCGTCGAACAACGGCGCGCAGATTCTGCGCCGCTCGTACTCATACAACGACAGCACGGACTTCTATATCGAGCGCTGGCCGCCGTGGCGCCAGGAAACCGAATACGACGCGGGTCTCATCTTCGTCGCCCACCAGGGCGACCCGCGTACGGGCTTCATTCCGATCAACGAGCGCCTCGCGAAGTTCGACATGATGAACCAGTTCACGACGCACGTGGGCAGCGCGATTTTCGCGTGCCCGCCCGGTGCGAAAGCGGGCTCGTTCATCGGCGCGGAGCTGTTCAGCGCTTGAGATCGCTTGAAATCGCCTGAAATCATTCGATAACAACGGACAACGAAGTAATATGAAAATTTCCATGATGCGCGCGCCGCTGCGCGCTGCCGCCCTTTCGCTCGCGCTTGCAGGCATGCTGCCGCTCGCCACGCACGCCGCCTCGATCACGCTCTACAACGCGCAGCACGAGCAGGTCGTGAACCAGCTTGCGAAGGACTTCGAGCAACAGACTGGCATCGACGTGAAGATCCGCAGCGGCGAAGGTCCGGCGCTCGCGGCGCAGCTCGTCGCCGAAGGCGAGAAGACGCCCGCCGACGTCTACTTCACCGAGAATTCGCCGGAATTGATGCTGCTGGAAGAAAAGGGCCTGCTTTCCCCTGTTCAGCAAACGACGCTCGCAGCCGTGCCCGCACGCTTTAACTCGCCGCAAGGGCAATGGGTGGGCGTGACCGCGCGCGAGAACGTGCTCGCGTACAACACGGCCAAGGTCCAGCCCGCGCAATTGCCGAAATCGATTTTCGATCTGGCGAAGCCCGAATGGAAAGGCAAGGTCGGTATCGCGCCGAGCGACGCCGACTTCCTGCCGCTCGTCGATGCCGTGCTCGCCGTGAAGGGCGAAGCCGCGACGCTCGACTGGCTCAAGGGCCTGAAGACCAACTCGCAGATCTTCGACGACGACGAAGGCGTGGTCGCGGCCGTGAATCGCGGCGCAGTCGCCACCGGCATCATCAACAACTACTACTGGGACCGCCTGCACGCCGAGATCGGCGACAAGAAGACGCAAAGTGCCGTCGCGCACTTCGCCGACGGCGACGTGGGCGCGCTCGTCAATGTTTCGGGTGCCGCCGTGATGAAGTCCGCGCACAATGTGGACGGTGCGCAGAAGTTCCTCGCCTACCTCGTGAGCGAGCGAGCGCAGAAGCTGATGGCGCAGAACCATATCAGCTTCGAGTACCCGCTGCGGCCCGGCGTGGCGAGCGACCCCATCAACAAGCCGTTCGACCAGCTGAAGCCGCCCGCGCTGACCATCCAGCAGCTCGGCGACGACAGCCAGGCAGGCAAGCTGCTGCGCCAGGCTGGCCTGCTGTAATCGATATGGAGTTCGAAGCAAGATCGTGAGCGAAGCAGTGACTACGGCGCAGGCCGTACCCGAGTCTCATCCAGTCGATGTCGCGACGGCCCCAACCCAAAGCGCTCGGCGGCGTGCGCCGCGCGCGCTCTTCGCCGCCGCCGCGCTCGGCCCGCTGCTGGTGCTGCTGCCGCTCGCGCTGACGTTCTGGCGCGCGTTGTCCTTTGGTTTGGCCGACGCGGCCGAACTGATCTTCCGGCCGCTGGTTGGCGAACTGCTCGTCAACACGCTCTCGATCACCGTTTCGGCCACGCTCGCTTGCGCCGTGCTCGGCACCGCGGTGGCGTGGCTCGTCGAGCGCACCGACGTACCGGGGCGGCGCGCGTGGGCGCTCCTCGCCGCCGCGCCGCTCGCCATGCCCGCGTTCGTCACGAGCTACGCGTGGGTCTCGCTGAGCCTCGATTTGCAGGACTTTCTCGGCGCGTTCATCGTCATCACGACGGCCTATTTCCCGCTCGTCTACCTGCCCGTTGCCGCCGCGCTGCGCGGCCTCGACCCCGCGCTCGAAGAGTCGGCGCGCGCGCTCGGCTGCAACCGCTGGGCCGTTTTCGTGCGGGTCGTGCTGCCGCAATTGCGACCTGCGCTGTTCGGCTCGATGCTGCTCGTCGCGCTCGGCGTGCTCTCCGAATTCGGCGCGTTCACGCTGCTGCGCTTTCGCACGTTTACCACCGAGATTTACGCGGAATACCGCACGAGCTTCGATGGCGGCGGCGCTTCGCTGCTGGCCTGCGTGCTGATCCTGCTCTGCCTCGTGTGTCTCGTGCTCGAGTTTCGCGTGCGCGGGCGCTCGCGCTACGAGCGCGTGGATCGCGGCGCTCGGCGCGCGAGCGTGCGCCATGCGCTCGGCCGCTGGCGCTGGCCCGTTGCGGCGGGTTTCATCGCGCTCAATGTGGCGACGCTCGGCGTACCGCTCGCGATGATCGGCTACTGGCTCACGCAGCCCGGCGCGGCCGCGATCACGCCCGCCGAAGTCTCGCCGGAGTTGCTGGTCTCGACCACGTTCGCCTCGCTGCGCCTCGGCCTCACCGCCGCGTTTTTCACCGTACTGCTCGCGCTGCCGCTCGCGTATCTGCTTGCGCGCTATCCCGGCCGCGCCGCCACATTTCTCGAACGCACGGCCTTCATCGCGCAGGGCGTGCCCAGTCTCGTCATCGCGCTTGCCATCGTCTCGCTCGCCGTGCGCGCACTCGAACCGCTCTATCAGGGCACCACGCTGCTGATTACGGCGTACGCGATCCTCTGTCTGCCCCTTGCGCTCGTGAGCGTGCGCGCGGCCCTCATGCAAGCGCAGCAGCGCCTCGAAGATACGGCGCGCGCACTTGGCCTCGGCTGGTTTGCCACGCTGCGCCGCGTCGTGCTGCCGCTCGCGGGTCCCGGCCTTGGCGCGGCGGCTTCGATGGTGTTCATCTCGGTGGTCACCGAACTCAACGCCACGCTGCTGCTCGCGCCGATCGGCACGCATACGCTCGCCACGCAGGTCTGGACCGACACCTCGACGCTCGCCTTCGCGGCCGCCGCGCCCTATGCCGCACTGCTCACCGCGCTTTCGCTCGCGGCTTCCGGCCTGCTGTTCGCGTTTGCAGGCCGCTCCGCGCTCGCGGGCCATGCGTCCGTGAATATGTCGGTCGATACGGCCAACGCGCCGTCCGACGACGTCTGAGCCTAACTGAGCCTCGACCATGAGCACACTTCGCATTTCCGGCCTGCAGAAGGCCTTCGACGGCCACCCGGTTCTGCACGGCATCGATCTTTCCGTGCGTTCGGGTTCGCTCGTCGCGCTGCTCGGGCCTTCGGGCAGCGGCAAGACCACGCTGCTGCGCGTGCTGTGCGGCTTCGAGCGCGCCGACGCCGGCACGATCGAAATCGAGGGCCGCCGCGTGGCCGGCGACCGGCTGCATCTGCCCACCGAGCAGCGTCATATCGGCTATGTGCCGCAGGAAGGCGCGCTCTTTCCGCACCTCACGGTCGCCGAGAACATCGTATTCGGCCTGCCGCGCGCGCAGCGCCGCGCACGTCATCGCGTGGCCGAATTGCTCGAACTCGTCGGTCTTCCGGAATCCTATGCATCGCGCGCGCCGCAACAACTCTCGGGCGGCCAGCAGCAGCGCGTGGCGCTCGCTCGCGCACTCGCGCCCTCGCCCGGCCTTGTGATGCTCGACGAGCCGTTCTCGTCGCTCGACGCCGCGCTGCGCCTCGAAACGCGCGAAGCCGTGGCGCGCGCGCTCGCCGCCTCCGGCGCGACCGCCGTGCTCGTCACGCACGACCAGGCCGAGGCGCTCTCGCTCGGTCACGAGGTCGCCGTGCTGTGGCGCGGAAAACTGTTGCAAAGCGGGCCGCCGCAAATGCTCTATCGCCGCCCGGCCACGCGCGAACTCGCGGCCTTCATCGGCGAGGCGGTGCTGCTGCCGGGTACGGTCGCCAACGGGCGAGCGCATTGCGTGCTCGGCGCGCTGCCGATCCAGCAAGACCAGCATGCCCAGGAAGGCGCCGTGGACGTGATGCTGCGCCCCGAGCAGATCGACGTGCTGCCCGAAACCGCCCAACGCGACGGTGCGCTGGAAGCGGTGGTGCGCGCCATCACCTTCCAGGGTCAGGATGCCGCGCTCACGCTGCAACTGATCGATGCGCACGCAACGGTTCGTGCGCGCGTGCCGGGCTATCGCACGCCACGCGAAGGCGAGCGCGTGCGGCTCGCGGTGGGCGGCGAAGTGAGCGTCTACCCGCGCTGACGCGGCACCGAAAGGTCCTGCACCATCTGCTGCGCGAGGTAGTCGCAAGTCGGGCGATTCGATTTGACGCTGCGCGCCACCACGATTTCCAGCGGCTCGATCTTTGGCAGGCCCTGCGCCTCGCCGAGGATCGCGAAGCGCGACGGTACGCTGCAACGCGTGAGCGCGACAATCGCAATGCCCGCCTCCACAGTTGCCATCAGACCCATCAAACTCGCGCTGCTATACGCGGCGCGGTAGCGGATGTGCGCGGCATCGAGCGCCGCCACAGTGTGCGCGCGCGCCACACTGCCATGCTCGTAGAGCCCCACCGGTAGCGGCGACATGGCGAGCGGCGCGGGGTCGGTGGCGGACCCCACCCACACCATGTCCTCGGCCCGCACGAACTCGCCGCGCATCTTGCGGTCGCGCGTGACGAACGCGATGTCGATCTTGTTGTCCGCCAGCATAGGCCCGAGCGCGACGCTCTGAGCACAGACGATCTCGATCTCCACATGGGGATAAAGAGTCGAAAATCGCCGCAACACCGGCGAAAGTAGCGACGCCATGTAGTCGTCGGGCGCGCCGAGCACCACGCGCCCCGTCACCTCGGGCCGCACCAGCGCCGCCCATGCCTCCTCCTGCAAATCGAGCGCGCGCCGCGCGTATTCGAGCAGCGTGTTGCCAGGCCGCGTGAGCGCGAGATTGCGCGTGTCGCGCGTGAGCAGCGTGGTGCCGAGCATCTGCTCGAGCCGCTTGATCTGCATGCTCACGGCCGCCTGCGAGCGATGCACGGACGCGGCGGCCTTCGTGAAGCTGCCCGCGTCCGCCACGGCGGCGAAGGTGCGCAACAAATCGATATCGAATTCGGGGTTCATACTCGGGGCAGCCGGGGCGGCGATTCATAAGCTGCATTGATGGAATTCTTCAATTTAATTCGTTTGCTCACGCGCTGCAACTGGCGAATACTGACTGTGTCTCCAACCCACTTTCGATTTCTCCGCTCCGGCCATGCAATCCGAACATTACGGCAACCGCCAGCAAGGCGTCCTGATGCTCGCGGGCGGCGGCCTCCTGATGGGCACGATCGGCGTGTTCGTCGAGGAGGCGCGCCTTGGCGCGCTCACGCTCGTGTTCTTCCGCTGCTTTTTCGGCATGCTCGCGCTCGCCGCGTACTGTGCGTACAAGGGCTGGCTCTCGCCGCGGCAGTTCACGCGCCGTACGCTCATGCTCGCGCTCATCTCGGGCGTGCTGATGGTCACGCAGTGGGTGGCCTTCTTCGACGCGATCCATCGCACGAGCATTGCCGTTTCGACGGTCGTGTTCCATGTGCAGCCGTTCTGGGTCGTGCTGATGGGTGCGGCGCTCTTTCACGAGCGGCTCGGCGCCGACCGGCTGGGCTGGATCGGCATTGCATTCGCGGGGCTCGTACTCGCTTCCGGCGTGCTCGCGGAAACCCATGTGGCCGACCGCACGAGCTACATGATCGGCATTGGCGAGTCGCTGGGCGGCTCGGTGCTCTATGCGAGCGTCACGCTCATCGCCAAGAGCCTGCGCAACTTTCGCCCGCACCTGCTCACGCTGACGCAATGCGTGGTGGGCTCGGTATGCCTGCCGCTCATCGCGCCGTTTTTCGCGCCGCTCGAACTCGTGCATATTTCGGCCACGCAATGGGGCTGGCTCGTGGGCATGGGCGTGCTGCACACGGGGCTTTCGTATGTGCTGATTTACGGCGCGCTGCCGATGCTGACCACACCCGTGATCGCCGTGCTGCTGTTCGTGTATCCGCTCACCGCGATCGCGGTCGATGCGATCGTCTACGGTCGCGCGCTGAGCGTGCCGCAGCTTGCGGGCATGGCGCTGATCGTGACGGCGAGCCTCGGGGTCAATCTCGGCTGGCGCCTGTTGCCGCCGAGGCTCGTGAAGGTGCGGCGCTAGTCAATGCGCCGCATAGGGGGATCACGAAGGCAGTGTTTGGCCCTTCGTTTCCGGCGCAAACGGAATGATCAGGAGTCCAAGAACGAAGGCCAGCGCCGTGAGCGCAACCGGCACGCCAAGCGTGTGCATACGCAGCACTGCCGCGCCAAGCAGGAAGTTCACCCCCGCGCCCACGAAGCGGCCAAACGACGTGCAGAACGCGAACGCCGTAGCGCGCACGCGCGTTTCGAACTGCTCGGGTAGCCAAAGGCTGAAGAGTGCGAAGTTGCCGCCAAAGAAGCCCAGCACGAAGAGCAGCGCGATGAACGGCACGAGTCCGTTCTCCAGGTAAAACGCCCAGCCGAAGCTCGCCGCGATCGTCACGGCCATGCCCGCGAAATAGACGGCGAGCGTCCATCTGCGGCCGATTCGTTCGGCCATGGGCGGCAATGCGAGGCAACCCAGGATCGTTCCGATCGACAGGATGCCCGTGGCAATCGAAGCCGTGCGGATCGCCTCGGCCTTGTTCGCACCCGCCTTCGTAGCAAGCTGGATCACGGCGGACGGTTCATACACCGCGCCTGCCCACAAGCCGATGATCGCAATGGTCAGCAAAGCACACGCCACCACGGTGCGCAGACGGTACACATCGCCGAAGATTTCACGCAGCGGACGGCCGCGATGCACATGGCTCGCCTCCGACTTCTGCCACTTCGCCGGCTCCTCCACACGCGTGAGCACGAGAATCGCCACCACCACCGGCACCGCGCCCGTGAGGAACATGGCTCGCCAGCCGAAGTGCACGCCGACCGTGTAATTGAGCGCGGCCGCAATGAAGAAGCCCGCGTAATAGCCAGTCTGCAGATAGCCCGCGCCCATCTTGCGGCGATCCTCGGGCCACGATTCGGCCACATAAGTGCCCGCGAGCGCCCACTCCCCGCCTATGCCCACGCCCGCGAGGAAGCGGTAAATGGCGAGCGACCACACGCTCTGCGCGGTGGCCGAGAGTCCCGTGAAGATCGCAAACATGAAAATGGTGGCCGCCAGCACGCGCGTGCGGCCGAAGCGGTCGGCGAGCGGCCCCCAGATGAACGACAGCCCCCAGCCCACGAGGAAGAGCGCGAAGAGGATCGAGCCGGCAAGCCCGATGTTCGCCGCACTCGCCTCATAGCCCGAGCGCGGCAACAACTCCGTGAGCGCGGGCGTGAGCACGAGTGCGTAGATGAACGAGTCCATCCCGTCGAGCGTCCAGCCTGCCCAGGCGCCCCAGAAACCGGCGATCTGCGACCGGTTGAGCGGTGTCTTGGTGCGAGTTCGCCGCGCGGACTCGGTGATCGAATTCATGATGCTCCCCTCTCCTTTGATGCCCCGCCAGCACGCGCAGCAGGATGCGCACGCGCGCCGCGAAACGCGGAAATGCAGGCCGCGGCAATGCCGGCCCTGTTCAGGAACTCCCTGTAAGCCCCCGTTCTTCTTACCCGTCTATAGTGAATCCAGTGTTTCTGTGTTGCGGGTTTTCGAGGCTTTCGCCTTGGTCGTTTTATATATAATATGTGATCTCATGAGCGACGCAACGAATGGTTTTCCCCTGGAAGGCGCAGCCGCGCCCCGCACCAGCACCTCGCGCATGATCGCCGACGCCTTGCGCAGCGCGATCGTCGAGGGCAAGCTCGCGCCCAACGCGCCGCTGCGCCAGGACGCGATCGCGCGGCATTTTTCGGTCAGCGCCATCCCCGTGCGCGAGGCGCTGCGCCAGCTCGCGAGCGAAGGCTGGGCGAAGATCGAGGTGAACAAGGGCGCGAGCGTGGCCTCGCTTTCCGCCGACGAAGCGCGCGAAATCTACGAGATCCGCTCCGCGCTCGAAAGCCTCGCGCTCGGTCACGCCATTCCGCATCACACGAGCGCCACGCTGCGCGAAGTGAGCGCGCTGGCCGCCGCCGCGAAACGCGAACGCGATCCGTCGCTCTACGTCGCGCGCAACGAGGCGTTTCACATGAGCCTCTACGCGCCCGCCGGGCGCCCACAGTTGATGGAGATGCTCACCGCGCTCCATCGCCGCGGCGAACGTTATCTGCGCCTGAAATTCGGCTTTCCCGAGTACAAAGGGGAATCCGATAGTGAGCACACCGAAATTCTCGCCGCCGTGAAGCGCGGCGACGTGCCCACCGCGCAAAAGCTCGTGGCCGAGCACCTGCTCGGCACGGGCGAACTCCTCTACCGTTTCCTGACCGAGCGCGCCGCGCTGCCTTCGATTGCAACCCCGGTGGCAACCCCAGTGCCACCTTCGGTACAAACTGCCGCCGCAAAGCCGCGCGCCGCCTCTTCCCGCTCACGGAGCCGAACTGCCGATGAAGCCTCAAGCTGATACGCCAACCTCGCCTGACCTCGCACCGCGCTCGTGGACCACGCGCCGCGACGAAAAGGCCCGCCGCCTCGCCGCCATTTCAGGCTGGCTCGACGACGGCGTCCTGCCCGCCTCGCGCATGACCGATGCGCTCGAACTGCTGATCCGCCCAGGCGACCGCGTCGCGCTCGAAGGGGACAACCAGAAGCAGGCCGACTTCCTCTCCCGCTCGCTGGCAAAGACCGATCCGGCCAAGGTCAACAACGTTCATCTGCTGATTTCGAGCATCAGCCGCCCCGAGCATCTCACGCTGTTCGAACGCGGCATTGCGCACCGGGTGGACTTCGCGTTCGCGGGGCCGCAGAGCCTGCGCGTCGCGCAGTTGCTCGAAGACGGCCAGCTCGAAGTCGGCGCGATCCATACCTATGTCGAGCTGTATGCGCGCATGTTCGTGGACCTGATTCCCCAGGTTGCGCTGCTGTGCGCCGAAAAGGCCGACCGCCACGGCAATCTCTACACCGGCCCGAACACCGAAGACACCCCGACCATCGCCGAGGCCGCCGCATTCAGCCAGGGCATCGTGATCGTTCAGGTGAACGAAATCGTCGATGAACTGCCGCGCGTGGACATTCCCGGCTCGTGGGTCGACGTGGTCGTGCAGGCCGACCGGCCGTTCGCGGTCGAGCCGCTTTTTACGCGCGATCCGCGTCACATTGGCGACTTGCAGGTGCTCACCGCGATGATGGTCATCAAGGGCATTTACGCGCCCTATGGCATCGCTGCGCTCAATCACGGCATTGGCTTCGACACCGCCGCGATCGAATTGCTGCTGCCCACGTATGGCGAGTCGCTCGGTCTCAAGGGCAAGATCTGCCGCAACTGGACGCTCAATCCGCACCCCACGCTGATTCCCGCCATCGAATCGGGCTGGGTGGAAAGCGTGCATTGCTTCGGCAGCGAAGTGGGCATGGAAGACTACATCGCCGCGCGCCCCGATGTGTTCTTCACCGGCAGCGACGGCAGCCTGCGCTCGAACCGCGTGCTGTGCCAACTCGCGGGGCAATATGCCGTGGATCTCTTCATCGGCTCGACGCTGCAGATCGACGCGGACGCGAATTCGTCCACCGTCACACGCGGGCGCCTCGCGGGCTTTGGCGGCGCGCCAAACATGGGCCACGATCCGCGCGGGCGGCGCCATGCGAGCGAAGCGTGGCTCAAGCTGCTCAAGGACAACGGCCCCGTTTCGCGTGGCCACAAGCTCGTGGTGCAACTGGCGGAGACCTGGAAGAAAGGCGGCGAGCCGACTTTCGTGGACGAACTCGACGCCATCGCCGTGGGCCAGAAGAGCGGCATGCCCGTCGCGCCCGTCATGATCTACGGCGACGATGTGAGCCATGTCGTGACCGAAGAGGGCATTGCGCACCTGCATCGCGCAGAGGGCATCGAGGAGCGCCGTGCCGCGCTCGCGGCCGTGGCGGGCGTGACGCCCATCGGCCTGCGCGCGCAGCAGCAGCAAACAGACGAACTGCGCCGCCGCGGCATCGTGCAATTCCCCGAGGATCTCGGCATTTTGCGCGGCGAGGCCAAACGCTCGCTGCTCGCGGCGCGCAGCATCGACGATCTGGTGACGTGGTCGGGCGGACTCTACACGCCGCCTGCTCGTTTTCGTAGCTGGTAAGCGGCGATGCGCACACTTCCTTTTACGGTGCTTGCCGAAGGCTCGGCGGGCCTTGCGCGACGCGTTGCGTACGCAGGCGATTCGCAAGCGCACGGCGTAGAAGCGCAGCTCGCCCGCTTCGCCCGAGACGCGCTGATCGAAGAGGCGCGCCTCACGCCCAAGCCCGCGCTCGTGGACGCACGCGGTAGTGGCGCGCACAACGATCTCGATCTCGCGACGATGCTGCGCTCGGCGCACGCGCTCGAACCCACGTTCGAAGCGCTCGCGCGCGCTTCGCGCGGGGCGGCGCCCGGCACGGCGCTGCGCACCGATCTCGCGCGCATCGGCCGCGCCGGCGAAGCCGCGATGATGCGCGCGACGCAAGGCAGCAATGCGCATCGCGGCGCGATCTGGATCGTCGGGCTGCTCGTGGCGGGTGCGGCGATCGTGCATACGCCGCAAAGCAGCGACAGCGCGTGCGCGCATGCAGCGCATATCTGCGAAACGGCTGCGCAGATCGCGCGCTACGATGACCTGCTCGCGCAACCCGCGCAAAGCAACGGAGAGCGCGTGCGCCAGCGCTACAACGTGGGTGGCGCGCGCAGCGAAGCGCAAGAAGGCTTTCCGCACGTCGTGCGCGTGGGCCTGCCCGCGCTGCACGCCGCGCGCGTGCAAGGCCACGACGAAGCCCACGCGCGCGTGGACGCCCTCCTCGCGATCATGGCCTCGCTCGACGACACCTGCGTGTTGCACCGCGCGGGGCTCGCCGGGCGCGAAGCCGCGCAAGCGGGCGCGCAGCGCGTGCGCGATGCGGGCGGCCTCGCCACGCAAGCCGGCCGCGCCGCGTTCGATGCGCTCGAACGCGCGCTGCTCGCACTCAACGCATCGCCGGGTGGCGCGGCCGATCTGCTCGCCGCGACGCTCTTCATCGACAGACTGGTACAGCACCGCATCGGCGGGAGGACGGCTTCATGGAACAACTGACATTCGACTACCCGGCGCAACGCGCCGTGACGACGCGCGCTCACGTGGGCGTCGTAGGCTCGGGCGATCTCGAAGTGCTGCTGCAGCCCGCGGGCGACATGCAGGCGCGCGTGGTCGTGCATACGAGCGTGGACGGCTACAGCCACATCTGGAAGAGCGTGCTCGACCGCTTCTTCACGCGCTATGACGGCGCGGCGCTCATCGAAATCAATGACTTCGGCGCCACGCCCGGCGTGGTGGCGCTGCGCCTCGCGGAAGCCGTGGAAGCCGCGCAGGAGGCGAAGTCATGAGCAGCACTCAACAACTGACGCCCGGCGCGTTGCTGCGCGAAAGCTTCATCGAATTGAGCGCACGCGAACGCGCGACCGCTGTGCTGGACGCGGGCACGTTTCGCGAATTACTCGGGCCGTTCGACCGTATCGAATCGCCGTGGCTGCCGTTGCAGGGCATCGTCTGCCAGGCCGACGACGGCGCGGTGATCGCTCGCGGCACCATCGATGGCCAGCCCGCTGTGGTGGCCGCGATCGAATCGGCATTCCAGGGCGGCAGCATCGGCGAGGTGTCGGGCAGCAAGATCGCCGCCGCACTCGAACTGGCACTCGCCGACTGCGAGCGCGGCAAGATCGTGCGGCCGGTCGTCCTGTTCGAGACCGGCGGCGTGCGCCTGCAGGAAGCCAATCTCGGCCTCGCGGTGATTGCGGAGATCCAGTCGGCCATCGTTGCGTTGCGCACGCATGTTCCCGTTGTCGGCGTGATCGCGGGCATGGTGGGCTGTTTTGGCGGCATGTCGCTCGCGGCCGCTTTGTGTTCGACGCTCGTGATGACGAAGCAGGGCCGCCTCGGCATGAATGGTCCGGAGGTGATCGAGCAGGAAGCCGGCATCGAGGAGCTCGATTCGAGCGACCGCCGCCAGGTGTGGCAATTGATCGGCGGCGAGCAGCGCGCGCAGACAGGTTTCGCCGATGCGCTCGTCGACGACGCTGTGGACGATGTGCGCGCCGCTGTGCGCGCGGCGTTTGCACAAGGCGCGCCGCACACGCCGCGATCGGCGGATGTGGAGGGCACGCTCGCGAAGCTCGCGCAGATCGATCCCGCCAGCGTCACCCCTGAAACGATGCGTGCGGTGTTCACCGCTTCGCCCCTGAACCTGAGCGGAGAAAACGCATGAACGATACGACGACGAGCCGCGGCACACGCTGGCTGCGCGCCCTCGCGGGCGGGGAAACACAGGGCGCATGCGTGCAGTACGCCGATGCGCCGCTTAGCGGCGAGGCCGCGCGCTTCATCACCGTTGCCCCCGATCCTGCGAACCGCTTTCCACGCGCGCGCGACAACGTGGTGGGCCTCGAACAGGGCTGGCATCTCGCGAAGGCCGTGCGTGAAGCGATTGCCGAAGACGCCGCAAGCGGCAAGCGCCGCCCCATCATCGCGATCGTGGATGTGAAGAGCCAGGCCTACGGCTATCGCGAGGAGATGCTCGGCATTCACCTCGCCTGCGCCTCGGCCGTGGACGCCTATGCGAGCGCGCGCCTCGCCGGGCATCCCGTGGTGGCGCTGATCGTCGGGCCTGCGATGTCGGGTGCGTTCCTCGCCCATGGTTATCAGGCCAATCGCATCGTCGCGCTCGACGCGCCCGGCACGATGGTCCACGCCATGGGTAAGGAAGCGGCGGCGCGCGTCACGCGGCGCAGCGTGGAGGACCTCGACGCACTCGGCGAAAAGATCGTGCCGATGTCGTATTCGATGGCTTCGTTCGCGAAGCTCGGTCTGCTCGACGCGTTGATCGAGGGCGTCGACGCGGACGCGCCCAGCGACGCGCAGATCGCACGCGTGCGCGATGTGCTCGCGCAGAAGGTGCGGGAAGCACGCGGCGACAAGAGCGGTCTCGCGCATCGTCTGCAGGGCGAGTCGGCGCAGCGTACGCGCGCGGCGTCGATCGAGGTGCGCAAGCGCCTCGCGCAACAGTGGGACGCTAGCTGATGCGCGTGTGCGCCGCTCCGCCGTTTGCTCTCGATGCGCCGCGCCTCGATGACGCGCGCTGGCGCGCGCACGACCTGCTTCGCGTCGCGCGTCTCGCGCCTGGCGACAACGAGCCGGATTGGGTGCGCGGTGCGCTCGCTCGCACGCCCTGGGTTGTCGTGCGGCGCACGCGCGCGGCGGCGGGCTTCGTGGCGGTAGGCGTGCGCGGCAGCGTACGTTCGGAGCGTTTCGGCACATGGCTGCGTAATGAGGATATCGAATCATCTTCCAGCCCGGAGGATCTTCTCGGCGTGGATCCATTGCGCGCACGCCGCGCCTTGCCCGCGTTCATCGCGCTAGCTACCCTGCGCACGACCGCCTCGCCGTTGCGCCATTATGTTTGGGGCCCCACGGGCAGCGCTGGTTTCGAGCTCGCCACGTGCGTTCCCGCCCTCACGGCATCGAGCGATCTCGACATCCTGATCCGCCTGCCGCAACGCATCTCGCGCGCGGCTATCGACTCGCTTGCGCAAGCACTCGCGCAAGCCGCCAGCCGCGCCGGCACACGCGTGGACGCGCAACTCGAAACGCCCGCCGGCGGCGTCGCACTCGCCGAACTCGCGGCGCATAAGCCGCGCGTGCTGGCGCGCGCTTCCCGCGGCGCGCAACTCGTCGTCGACCCTTGGCAAGCGGCATGACGCTCGCCCTGCTCTTTCCCGGACAGGGTGCGCAAAGCGCTGGCTTCCTCCACAAACTGCCGCAGCACGACGCAGTACGGGCAACGCTCGACGAGGCATCGGCTGCACTCGACTTCGACGTCCTCACGCTCGATAGCGAGGACGCCTTGCGCTCCACAGTCTCCGTTCAGATCGGCCTCACGGTCGCGGGCGTCGCCGTGGCGCGCGCGCTCGCGCATGAAGGCCTCGTGCCGCAGTTCAGCGCCGGGCTTTCAGTGGGCGCGTATGCGGCTGCGGTAAGCTGTGAGGCCCTGGCGTTTGGCGACGCGCTGCACATGGTGCGCAAACGCGCCGAGCTGATGGAGAACGCGTGGCCCTCGGGCTATGGCCTCACGGCCGTTGCCGGGTTGAGTGAGACGCAGGTGGAAACGCTCGCGCTCGCGTACGTGCGTGAGGGCGGCGAACAGGTGTACGTGGCGAACGTCAACGCGCCGCGCCAGATCGTCGTGGCCGGCGCCGATGTCGCGCTCGAAGCCTTCGCGGCCCGCGCGCTCGCCGCTGGCGCGCGCAAGGCGCAACGGCTCGCAGTGGCCGTTCCTTCGCATTGCGAACTATTGACCGATGCCGCCGACACGCTCATCGAGTGGGCGCGCGACATACCCTTTCGCGCGCCGCGTGGCGTCTATGTGGACAATCGCGGCGGCCGGCCGCTCTACAACGCCGACGCCATCCGCGCCGATCTCGCCACCAACATGCGCTACACGGTGCGCTGGTACGACGCGCTCACGGTCATGATCGAGTCGGGCGCAAGCGTGCTGGTCGAAGCGCCGCCCGGCCAGGTGCTCACGGACATCGCCCGCGAGCAATATCCCGAGGTGGCGGCGCTCGCGGGCTCCGGTTTGCCGCTGGAGCGGCTCGTCGCGATCGTGCGGCGCCGGCTCGGCGAAGACGCCTGAACGCGACGCCAACGCCGACTATGGCGTTTATGCGCATAAATTCTTTTTCGATTTCTAACGCGAAGCTACGCACGCACGCGTAGCCGTCTGCGCATCTAAAATCGACGATTTATCACTCATCTTTCTCTATCTATCACCCTATTTTCGCAAACCTGGCGTTACCACACGAAACGTGAGATTCACGCGCTCGCCACTCACAGCCGGTTCTTTCGGCACGCGATGCCGCCACTGCGCCTGTGTCTTGCCCTGCATCACGAGCAGACTGCCGCTTGTCAGCTGGAAGGAGCGCACGACGCCCGTCGCGTTGTGGCGCAAGTCGAAGCGTCGCGTCGCGCCGAGGCTCAGCGAAGCGATCACCGGCTCGGGGCCGAGTTCGGGTTCGTGGTCCGCGTGCCAGCCCATGCTGTCCGTACCCATGCGGTAACGATTGAGCAGCACGCTGTTGAAGCGCACGCCGCAAAGCGCGGAAATGGCGTCGCGCAGCTCGGTGACCTGGTGAGTCCACGGTTGCGGAATATTTCGGATGCCTGAATAGACGTATACCGCGCCTTCGTCGCCCTGCCAGGCCGTAAGGCGTGGCTGGTCCACCCAGCCGCCGGGCGTGCGGATGCGTTCCTGGCGCCAGCCGGCTTCGGCAACGATGCGCGCGAGCGCCTCGGCGGCCGCGTCGGGCGCGAGCCATGATGGATACCACGCCACGTCGGGGGCCGGGGTATCGTCGAAAAGATCGAACATCGAGAATGCTTCAATCGAGCGGGAGAACATGCAGTTTCGCACGGCACGGCCCCGGTCGCTGCGCGCCCGCGCCTTCCTGCAGGACAGCGAATCAACAGACACTCAACCGCAACCCGACAGCCACTACCATGGCAAACGAATCAGGTGAGCAGCGCGACGTAGAACACCACCGCGCCAATGAGCGCGCCAACGAAGCAGAAGCCTTCGGCGGGTTCGTCGGTGGTGCGGGATCGCAGCCAGGCGCCCAGCACGCCGAACATGCCTGCAATACCGAGCGCGACGAACACCATCACGACGTCGAATAGCGCGCTTCGGCCAATTTCGAGAATATCGATGCGCTTGACCGCGATATACAGCGCAATGGCCATGATCGAGAGCCCAACCATCGGCAGCATGACATGGCTGCCCTCGTGCCCGACGTGACGGCCATGGAGCCCTTCGTGCAGCCCATGTGTGACTGGCCGGATACCTTTCATGATCCGTCTCCCCCAGAGCGCCCGAAACCGCGCGGGCGTCATTTCGAGCATAGTCCATCGCCAGGGCCGATTCAATGGACGTTTAATTGAGTGCGCCCGGCCCCACGAGAACATAGTGCGACGAGTGGGATCGCACTGGCAATCCAGGGAAATGCCGCACCGCCACACGCGTACGAGACAAAGCGCCAGGGCCTATGCATACACGCATGCATGTATGTTGATACGTTATCAGTTAACCCTTGATGCATCGCTTCCTGACGCGTCGCAGCATACGCTGACACGCACCGCCGCCGCCTGGCGGCACGAAGTCTGCTGCGCCGGTAAAATGCAACGCAGCTACTGCGCTGCCCCGTCCGCCGGGTTTTCGACCGGGTTTCGATGGTTTCGCTTTGCTGCAGCTGCAGTGCGCCGTACCCGGCACGCCAATCCACGTCGTTCCGCTCCCTTCCGTTCGCGCCGCCATGCCCCGACTCTCGTTTCTGGTCCGCTTCATCGCCATCGGCGTGCTGTTGCATGCTTATGTCGGCTTTCGCCTGATTCCCGACCTGCCCGTGCCCGCCGTCGGTAAGTGGCTCGCCGTGCTGTGGCTCGTACTCTCGGTGCTTTTCATCCCGCCCGGCATGCTCGCGCGGCGCTTCAAGCGCCAGCCGCTCGGCGACCGTCTCGCCTGGATCGGCATGCTCGCCATGGGCTTCTTCTCGTCGCTGCTCATGCTGACGATCGCGCGCGACATCGTGCTCGCCTCGGCCATGACCGTGGAAGCGCTGTGGCCACACGCCATCGATCTCGCCGGCTGGCGCACCGTGAGCGCCGCCGCGGTGATCGTGCTCGCGTTCCTCTCTTCCGGGTTCGGCTTCTTCAATGCGCGGCGGCGCGCGCGCGTGCGCAACGTCGAGGTGCCGATTCGCGGCCTGCCCGCCGCGCTCGACGGCTTCACCATCGTGCAGTTGAGCGACATCCACGTCGGGCCGACGATCAAGCACGGCTATGTCGATGCGATCGTGCGCGCCGTGAACCAGCTCGACGCCGACGTGGTCGCCATTACGGGCGACGTGGTGGACGGCAGCGTGGCGCATCTCGCCGAGCACACCGCGCCGCTCGGCAAGCTCCATGCGCATCACGGCGTGTATGTCGTGACCGGCAACCACGAGTACTACTCGGGCGCGGACGCCTGGATCGCCGAGTTCCGCCGCATCGGCCTCACGGTGCTGATGAACCAGCACGTGGTGATCGAGCATGGCGGCGCGCGGCTCGTGCTGGCCGGCGTGACCGACTACACGGGCGGCCAGTTCGATCCCGCGCACCGCAGCGATCCGGCCGCGTCGCTACGCGACGCGCCCGCCGACGTCAACACGCGTGTGCTGCTGGCGCACCAGCCACGCACGGCCCACGCCGCGGCCGACGCAGGCTTCACGCTGCAGCTCTCCGGCCACACGCACGGCGGCCAGATCTTCCCGTGGAATTTCCTCGTGCGGCTGCAGCAGCCGTTCACGGCGGGCCTTGAAAAGCTCGGCGGCCTGTGGGTCTATACGAGCCGCGGCACGGGCTACTGGGGGCCGCCCAAGCGCCTCGGCGCGCCTTCGGAAATCACGCGGGTCAGGCTCGTGGGCGCGCAGTGAACCGCTGGGCGCGCTGCCCCCACGGCCCGCGCGGCCTTGCCGGTATCATCCGACGATGCCGCCGTTCGTCCGCCAGAACGCTTTAACCGGAATTCATCGCCCATGGAAGGCAACAAGCCCCTTCACCAGACATCGTTCTATTTGCTGCTGTTCACGGTGTCCATCGCGCTGTGCTTCATCCTCGCGCCGTTCTTCAGCACGGTGCTCTGGGGCGCCATACTCGCGTTGATCTTCCAGCCTGTGCAGCGTCGGCTCGTCGCGCGGCTCGGGCGGCGGCGCAATCTCGCCGCGCTCATCACGCTCACGATCTGTCTCGTCATCGTGATCTTTCCGCTGACGCTCGTGACGGCCACGCTGGTGCAGCAGGTCGCCTCGGCGTATCAGCAGGTGCGCAGTGGCAGTCTCGACTTCGGCGCCTACTTCACGCAGATCGTCCATGCCTTGCCCGAGTCGATTCAGAACCTGCTCGCGCGCTACGACCTCATGGATCTGCCGGGGCTGCAGCAGCGCCTGTCCGCAGGCGCCGCGCAGATCAGCCAGTTCGTCGCCACGCGTGCGCTCTCCTTCGGCCAGAACACGCTGCAGTTCATCGTGAGCTTCGGCGTGATGCTCTATCTGTTCTTTTTCCTTGTGCGCGACGGCCGCGAAATTTCGCGGCTCATACGCGACGCCATTCCGCTCGACGAGCAGCACAAGCTGCATCTCATGCGCAAGTTCACGACGGTGATCCGCGCAACCGTGAAGGGCAACGTGGCGGTGGCGGTCGTGCAGGGCGGGCTGGGCGGCATCGCGCTCTGGGTGCTCGGCATTCAGGGCGCGCTGCTGTGGGGCTTCGTGATGATGCTGCTCTCGCTGTTGCCCGCCGTGGGCGCGGCGCTCGTGTGGGGGCCCATTGCGATCTACTTCCTCTCTACCGGCGCGGTGGCGAAGGGCGTCGGGCTCATCATCTTCGGCTCCGTCGTGATCGGCACCATAGACAACGTGCTGCGCCCCGTGCTCGTGGGCAAGGACACGCGCCTGCCCGACTGGGTCGTGCTGATCTCGACGCTCGGCGGCATTTCGCTCATCGGCATCAACGGCTTCGTGATCGGGCCGCTCATCGCTGCGCTCTTCATCAGTTGCTGGGACTTGCTGCGCAAGGACCAGCACAACATCGCAAACGAAAGCACGCCCGTGGAAGACGAGCCCGTGTAAGCGCCGCTTCAGGGCAGCATCAGGGCGAGACGTGCAGCGGCAAGCCGGCACGACCCTGGCGCGAGATACCGGCAACGGGCGCTTCGGGCGCGTCGACGCCGTCCACGGCCACCGAAAACCCGAACGTGTTGACGCCATCCGCACTGCGCACGAACACCGTGCCGCCGTGCATTTCCGCCACGGCCTTGACGATCGAAAGCCCGAGCCCGTGATTTTCGTGGCTGTTCGAGCGCGCTTCCTGAATGCGGTAGAAGCGGTCGAAAATATGCTCACGCGTCACCGGGTCGAGCGGCTCGCCAGGATTCGAAACGGCGATCTCGACGTGACCGTTCTGCGGGGCGACCGTGGCGCGCAGCGTCGTGCCGGGCTGCGAATGCTGGATCGCGTTGACGAACAGATTGCTCACGGCGCGGCCAATCAGCGACGTGTTCACCCACGCGCGCGCCTCTCCCTGCACTTCCACGCGTAGCTGCGCCTCTTCCAGCGGCATTTCCAGAAAATCGAGCATGCGTTCGATCTCCGAGCGCAACGACACTTCCGTGAGGTCGGTCGCGCGTTCGCCGCGATCGCTGCGCGAGAGGAACAGCATGTCGTTCACGATCACGCGCAATCGTTCGAATTCCTCAAGATTCGATTGCAGCGTCTGTTGCAACTGCTCGACGGAACGGTCGCGCGTGAGCGCCACCTGGGTCTGGCCGATCAGGATGCTCACCGGCGTGCGCAATTCGTGCGCCACATCGGCGTTGAACGATTCGAGGCGCTCGTAGGCCTTGTCGAGACGCTCCAGCGCACCATTGAACGACGTGGTGAGTTCGTGCAGCTCCTCGGGCAGTTCGTCCGCATGCAGCCGCTGGCGCCGGTTCAACGGGCTCAGCTGCGAGGCCTCGCGCGAGAGGCGCGTGAGCGGCGCAAGCCCGAAGCGCGTGACCGCGCGGCTGAGCAACGCGACCGCGATGGTGGAGAGCGCGATCAGCACGCCGAGCGCAATGCCAAAGCGCCGCAGCATGCCTTCGGTGCGCACACAGTCGCTGCCGACCACGAGTTTCACCTGGGGCCGGTCGCCGCTCGCGGGCACGATAAAGGTCGTCGTGATGATGTCGTAGCTGCAGCCGGGCGGGCGCACGAGCACATGGTTCGGGCCCACGTCACCCGTGATCTTGCCGACGATGGGCGTGCCGAATCGAAAGCGCGGATCGGGGCCTTCGACGTAGTAATGCATGCGGCTATCAGCGGGCGAGAGGTCGCGCAGCTTTTCCTGCACGAAGGCCCACTTCTGCACGTCCGGTGCGTGCGAGATAATCAGGCTCGCAATGCGCGCGCGCGTATCCAGCGTTTCGCGCAACTCGTTGAAGAGCTGGCGCTGCATCAGGAAGAAGAGGCCGGCGCCCGTGAGCGTGAACACGATGAGCGACACCGCTGCGAACATCGCCGAAAGCCGCAGCGAGATCGAGCGTTTCATGACGTCTGGCCTCCTTCCTCGCGCACTTCGAGCACGTAGCCCATGCCGCGTATGGTGTGCAGCAGTTTCTCCGCATGCGGGCCGTCGAGCTTGGCGCGCAGCCGCTTGATCGCCGTTTCCACCACGTTCGCATTGCTTTCGAAATTCACGTCCCACACGAGTTCGGTGATCAGCGTCTTCGAGAGAATCTCGCCGCGCCGCCGCGCGAGCACCGAAAGCAACTGGAATTCCTTCGCCGTGAGATCGAGACGCACACCATCGCGCGTCGCGCGGCGGCTGATGAGGTCCACCTGCAGATCGCCCACCGATATCAGCGTGGATTCCTGTGTGCGTGCGCGCCGCGTGAGCGCGCGCAGCCGCTCGACGAGTTCGAGAAACGAGAACGGCTTCGTGAGATAGTCGTCGGCGCCGTCGCGCAGGCCGTGCACGCGGTCGTCCACGCGGTCGCGCGCCGTCAGCATGATGACCGGCGTGTCTTTCTTCGTGCGCACGGCGCGCAGCACGCCGAAGCCGTCGAGCTTCGGCAGCATGACGTCGAGCACGATCACGTCGAAGTCATATTCCGTGGCCATCCACGCGCCTTCCTCGCCGTCCATGGCGACGTCCACGACCCAGCCCTGTTCCGTGAGTCCGCTGCGCAAGTAGTCCACGACCTTGCGCTCGTCTTCGATAACCAATACTTTCATGCCCGCCCTCCTCTTCGCGCGCTGCCCTGGCGGTTCCAGCCGGTGCGGCTCGTGACCGCCGTTGCGCGCTTTTGTATACCCTGGCGCCGGGCTCGCTCAAGCCTTCTTATATACCCCGATGTCAGCCGTTGCATACCGCTTAGCTTCTACCTTCGCCCTTCGGCACTTCGCGGCACGTACCCGCGCTGCATGCCATCTCGCGATCGTCGGCGCTCCAGCCGCCGCCCAGCGCCTTCGCGAGAAACACCACGGTGGCGATCTGCTGGCCGTGAATCTGCACCTCCTGGCGCTCGCTGGCGAGCAACTGCTGCTCCGCGTTGAGCACGTCGATGAAGGCCACGAGGCCGCCCTGATAGCGGTCATTGGCGAGATCGAAGGACTTGCGTGCGTCGTCCACGGCCGACTGACCATCGGTCGATGCGCGCTCCAGCACCGAAAGGCCCGTTACCGCATTTTGCACCTCCTGGAACGCGGTGAGCACGGTCTGACGATAAGACGCCTGCGCCGACTCGTAGCCGGCCTGCGCGAAATCCACGCCCGCCGCGCGCTTGCCGCCGTCGAACAGCACCTCGCTGGCCGTCGCGCCCACCGACCACATCAGGCTCGGCACGGAAAAAAGGCCGCCAAAGCGCGTCGATTCCCAGCCGAACGTGGGCGAAAGCGTGATGTCCGGGAAGTACGCCGAACGCGCCACGCCGATCTGCGCATTGGCCGCGGCCATCGCGCGCTCGGCCGAAGCCACGTCGGGCCGCCGTTGCAGCAGCTCGCTCGGCAGGCCCGTGGGAAGCGGCGGCACCGGCAGCGGCGTGACCTTCTGCGCGATCGTGAACTCGGGCGCCGCCCGGCCGACCAGCACGGCAATGGCGTTCTGCTCCTGCTGGCGCTGGTTTTCGAGCAGATGCACCTGGGTTTGCGTCGCGGCGAGCTGGGCTTTTTGCTGCAGCAGTTCAAGGCCCGAAACCGCACCCAGATCGTGCTGCGCGGTCACGAAATCGAGCGCCTTTTGCTGCAGTTGCGCCGAGCGGTTCACAACGTCGATCTCATTGTCGAGTTCGCGCATGGCGAAGTAATCGGTGGCGAGTTCGGCCGTGAGCACGAGGCGCGCGTTGGCGAGATCGTCGCCGGCCTGCTGCGTCGATGCCTGCGCCGACTCCACCATGCGCCGGATGCGCCCGAACAGATCCAGCTCGTAGCTCACGGTCGCGCCAACGGTGACCTGGTTCTGCACGGTCGACGTGTTGGGCGTCGCGTAGTTCGTAAGCGGACGGTTCGCGGAAATGCGCTCGCGCGCGAGGCCCGTGTCGAGCCCGACCTGCGGGCTTTGCCGTGACGACACCGAAGCGAGCGTGGCGCGCGCCTGCGCGTAGTGCGCGGCGGCCACGCGCAGCGTCTGATTCTCGGCGAGCGCCGCGGTTTCCAGACCGTCGAGCTCGGCGTTGTCGAAGGCCTTCCACCACTGCGGATCGAGCGGCGCATGCGAAGGCTGCGCCGCGTGCCAGTATGCATCGGCGGAATCGACGCGCCACGCCGCCGGGCTTTGCGTCTGCGGCGCGTGGTAGTCAGGGCCCACGGTGCAAGCCGCAAGACCGATAGCGCCGAGCGCCGTGAAATAAGCGAGCGGCCGTGGCAGCGTGGTTTGCCGCATCGTCACGTCGCGCTCCGCTTGGCGGCTTCATGCGCCGCTTCGGTTTTGTTCGGCGCGACCACGACGACACTGTCCCCGTCCGCGATCGAATCGCTCGGGTTGAGCACGACGCGATCGGTCGCTTCGAGCCCGCGGCTGATCTCGAGTGTCTGCCCGAGGTCCTGCGCGATTTCCACGGCCTTGAGCTTGACCTTGCCATCCGCATCGACAACGGCAAGCCGCGGGCCTTCCGAGCGGAACAGCAGCGTGTTGCCCGGCACCGTGAGCAAGCCCTTCGCATCGGTCTGCAACGCGGCCTGCACATAGGCGCCCGGCAGCAGCTTGCCGTCGTGATTGGGCAGCGAGATTTCGGCCTCCAGCGTGCGCGTGGCCACGTTGATGGCCTGCGCCGTGCGCGTGACGGTGCCGTCGAACGTCACACCCGGCAACTCCTGCTCGGTCACGCTCACGTGCTGGCCAACCGCAACCTGGTGCGCATAGGTCTGCGGCACGTCGAGATAGAGGCGCAGCGGGTCGGACTGCGCAATCGAAAAGAGCGCATGCCCCGCGCCGCCATTGCCCGCATTCACGAGGTCGCCGATATCGACGTTGCGCTGCGTGATGATGCCCGTGATCGGCGCGACGATGCGCTGGAACGACTTCATCTCCATGAGGCGGCGCACGTTCGCATCGGCGGCGGCGAGATTCGCCTGGTCCGTGTTGAATGCGCCCTGGCGGTCGTCGAGTTCCTGCTGCGAGACCGCATCTCGCTGGCGCAACTGCTGCGCGCGATCGAACGAGGTCTTCGCGAGCGCGAGCGTCGAGGCGGCCTGATCACGCTGCGCCTGTGCCTGGGCGAGTTCCTGGTCGATCTCGGGTGTGTCGATCTCCGCGAGCAACTGGCCTTGCTGCACGTGCGCGCCGATATCGGCGTACCAGCGCCGCACGTAGCCGTTCGCGCGCGAGTAGATCGGCGCTTCGACATAGCCGCGCAGCGTGCCAGGCAGTACGATGCGGCCGTCCGCGCCCGCCGCCACGGGTTGCACGACGCTCACGTACTGCTTCGCGTTCTGCTTCGTGACATCGGCGAGATGGTGCGCGTTCATGAGGTTCGAGACGATGGTGCGCGTGGCGCCCGCAGCGAGCAGCAGCGCAACCACGATCACCGCAAAGCGTGCGCGCTTGCCCGCCTGGCCGCGCGCCGGCAAGTCCAGGGCCTGCTCGCCGCCGACGCTGATGTCGAGAGATGAATGGTGGTGAGGTTCGTTCATGTCTTCGGCCAATTTTGACTTAACGGGTGTCGCCTCGTGCACCACGGCGCTGCGCTTCGCGCTCGCGTTTCGCGGCGGCGCGGTGAGCGAGCCGTGTATGCACGGTCGCAAACATCAGGGGTACGAACAATAGCGTGGAGACCGTAGCGAACAGCAGCCCGCCGATCACCGCGCGTCCGAGCGGCGCGTTCTGCTCCGCGCCCTCGCCGAGGCCCAGCGCCATCGGCACCATGCCGATCATCATGGCGAACGCCGTCATGAGCACGGGGCGTATGCGGGTGGCGCCCGCTTCGAGCGCGGCGGCGAGCGGCGTTGCACCCGCGGAGAGACGCTGGCGTGCAAACGAGACCACGAGAATACTGTTCGCGGTCGCCACGCCCACGGTCATGATCGCGCCCGTGAGTGCGGGCACGCTCAGGTGCGTGCCGGTGATGAACAGCATCCACGCGATGCCTGCGAGCGCGGCGGGCAGCGCGCTGATGATGATGAGCGGATCGGCCCACGACTGGAAGTTCACGACGATGAGCAGATACACGAGCACCACCGCCATCGCAATGCCAACGCCCAGGCCCACGTATGACGAACGCATCGTGCCGATCTGGCCGCGCATGGTAATGGTCGTGCCGCGCGGCGCGTGCGCCTGCACATGCCGGATGATGTCGTTGATGTTCACGCCAACCGAACCCAGGTCGCTGCCCTCCACGCTCACGAGCAGGTCGATCACGGGACGGATGTTGTAGTGCGTGATGATGGCGGGCCCGTTATGTGGCCTGAGTTGTACGAGATTACTCACCAGTTGCAACGGCGCATTGGGGTTCGTGCTGCGCGCGGAAACGGGCGTGCCCATCAGTTCGTTCATCGAAGTTTCGCGATATTGCGGCGTTTGCACCGTGAGCGGATATTCCACGCCGTTTTGCGGGCTCACCCAGAACGCAGGCGAAGTCTGCGTGCTGCCCGAGAGCGCGATCAACACGTCCTGCGCAACGTTCTGCGGGCTCAGGTTCAACTGCTGCATGCGCGAGCGGTCCATCGCAAGCGTGAGCGCGGGTTCGTCGTTACGCTGCTCGATGTGCGCATCCACGGCGCCCGGCAGTTGCCGCACCTGCTTGAGCAACGTGCTCGCGAGTGCCATGTCCTGGTTCAGATTCGCGCCCACCACCTGCACGTCGATCGCCGCGGGCTGACCGAAGTTGAGAATCTGCGTGATGATGTCCGCGGGCTGAAAGAAGAACTCGATGCCCGGAAACCGTTGCGGCAACAACGTACGCAGCTTGTCGATATAAATGCGCGAAGGATCGTGATCGGGCTTCAGCGCGATCTGGATTTCACCATCGAGCGTGCCCATCGTCCCCGCATTGCTGTACGAGAGGTTGATGCCGCTATAGGGCAGCCCGAGGTTATCGACGATCGTCTCGAGTTGATCGGGCGGCACCACTTCGCGAACCACCTGCTCCACCTGGTCGGCAAGGCGTGCGGTTTCCTCGATACGAAAGCCCGTTGGCGCGCGCATGTGCAAGCGAATGTTGCCGGCATCGACCGAAGGAAAGAAGTCGCGGCCGAGGAAGAACACGAGGACGAGGGAGAGCAGGCAAAACGCGAGGAAGGTGCCCCCGAAGAGCTTGCGGCGCGAGAGCAGCAGGCTCAACAGCGCGATGTAATTGGCGCGCAAGCGCTCGAATGCGTGATTGAAGCGCCAGTGTATGCGCGAGAACAGCGAGCCATGCGCGCGCTGCGCATGCGCCGTGGGATCGTGGCCCTCGAAGAGCAGCATGGCGAGCGTCGGTACGAGCGTGCGCGAGAGTATGTACGACGCGATCATCGCGAACACCACGGCTTCCGCGAGCGGCACGAAAAGAAAGCGCGCCACGCCGGTGAGGAAGAACATCGGCACGAACACGATACAGATGCATAGCGTCGAAACGAGCGCGGGCACTGCGATTTCGCCCGCGCCTTCGAGAATGCCGTCGTGCAGTTTCGCGCCCAGATGCAAGTGCCGTTCGATATTCTCGATCGTGACCGTTGCGTCGTCAACCAGAATGCCGACAGCGAGCGCGAGGCCGCCGAGCGTCATGATGTTGATAGTCTCGCCAAGCGCGTAGAGCGCGATGATCGAGGAGAGGATCGACAACGGAATCGACACTGCGATGATGAGCGTGCTGCGCCAGTTGCCGAGAAAGAGCAGGATCATCGCCGCCGTCAGCGCGGCCGCGATGAGCGCTTCGCGCACCACGCCCTGCACGGCCGCGGAAACGAATACGGACTGGTCGAAGAGCGGCTTGACGACGAGGTCGGCGGGCAGCGTGTCGCGCGCCTTGGGCAACAGGTCTTTGAGTGCGCCTACCACCTGCAGCGTCGAGGCGTCGCCGGTCTTGAGGATCGACATCAGCACGCCGCGCTGGCCGTCCTGGCGCACGACATTGGTTTGCGGCGTGAAGCCGTCGCGCACGTGTGCCACGTCGCCGAGATAAGTGGTCGCACCGCTTACCGTCTGCACGGGAATGCGGTTCAGGCCCGCGATCGTATCGGGCGATGCATTGGTGTCCACACGATATTCGGTTTGCCCGAGCTTGGCCGTACCCGTCGGCAAAATGAGGTTCTGCGCGTTGACCGCGTTGACGATATCGGCGGGTGTGAGGCCCTTCGAAATGAGCGCGCGCGTGTCGAGATCCACGGAGATCACACGCGTCTTGCCGCCATACGGGTAAGGCACCTGCGCGCCGGGAATCGTAATGAGCTGCGGGCGCAGGAAGTTCATCGCGACGTCGGCAAGCGCCTGCTCGCTCATCGACTTGCTGGAGAGGCCCAGCTGGATCACCGGAATGCTCGAGGCCGAATAGCTGATGACGAGCGGCGGCGTGGCGCCGGGCGGCATCTGCTTCACCTGCGCCTGCTCCGATGCAACAGCCTGCGCGATCGCCGTTTGCAGGCTCGCACCCGGCTGCAGGAACAGCTTGATGATGGCGATGCCCGGCAGCGATTGCGACTCGATGTGCTCGATGTTGCTCACCGTGGTCGTGAGACTGCGCTCGTTGACCGAGGTGATGCGGTCGGCCATGTCCTTCGAGGAAAAACCGGTGTACGACCAGATGATGCTGATAACAGGGATGTTGATGTTCGGCAGCACGTCGGTGGCCATCGACATGAGCACGAACGGCGTGGCCAGCACGATCAGGATGGCCATCACGATGAACGTGTACGGTCGCTTCAGCGCGAGATTGACAATCCACATGTCAGTGTTTCGGACAACTCAGGCGAGGGGTTGAGACGAGGACGCATTCATCCAGCGGGTGCCGCATCATAGGCAATGACGGTGGCAGGTCGCTGGCGCCAATATGGCGAAATTGTCAGGGAACGCGTGAGCCGCGCGAAAGCGCGCGGGAACGCAGATGGATCGCCGCTGCAGCGTCGCGAAGCGCTTGAAAAGCGGCCCGCGAAACGCGCGGTAATCGCTTCGCGCTTCGCGAGCAGTTCTTTAACTGCTTCAGTTCACTGCTTCAATTCACCAGACGCAGGCGCTCCAGGTCGCGCGTGTTGAGACTGCGGCCACGGCCGCTACGCGCACGCGTACCTCGCGGACCCGTGTGCGCCTCCAGCTCGCGAAGTGGCGGGTCGTCACAGGTGGCGAGCGCGGCCTCCTGTTCGGCAAGAACGAGCGGCACCTTCTCGCGCAGAAACTCGACAAAGGTGCGGATCTTCGCGTCCAGATAGCGGCGCGAAGCGTACAGCGCGTAGATGTTGAGCTTCTGCAGCGTGTGCGTGGGCAGCACGCGCACGAGGGTGCCATCGGCAAGACCGGGTAGCGCCACCGGCACCGGCAGCGGGCCGATGCCCATACCTTCGCGTATGGCAAGCGCGAGTGCTTCGGGGTTGTTCACCTGGAAGGGTGTCACGCCCGTATGCCGGAAGGTCTCGCCGAGAGGCCCCTCGGAAACCCATTGGCCGGGCGGAAGGCTCGCATCGGTCAGATGCAGGCAGGTATGCGCCTCGAGGTCGTCGAACGATCGCGGCTCGCCGCGCGTGCGCAAATACTGCGGCGAAGCACAGAGAATGGCAGCAGTGCTGCCCAGGTGCTGGGAGATCAGCGCGGAGTCCTCGAGTTCGGCGGCCACCACGACCGCCACGTCGAAGCCTTCCTCGATGATGTCGGGCATTTGCTGCGCAATGGTGAGATCGACCGAGACCTCCGGCAAATGCTGCTGATAACGCGCGATGAGCGGCATGACATAGTGCTGCCCGAAACTCGTGCCGCCATACACGCGCAGCTTGCCAGCGGGGTTCGCGTGCGCAGCGGCGGCTTCGGCCTCGGCCTGCTCGATGTCGGCGAGAATGCGCTTGCAGCTCTGAAAGTAGCGCTCGCCCGCTTCGGTCAGCGACATGCGCCGCGTGGTCCGATTAAGGAGCCGCGTGCGCAGCCGCGACTCCAGATCGGTGACCGCGCGCGAGACCTGCGCGGTCGTCATCGTTTCGCTCGCGGCAGCGCGCGTGAAGCTGCCCGACTCCACCACTCGCATGAAGACCCGCATATTGCGCAGCGTATCCATCAGAAACTCCCGTTCATTCGGCCTGCCTTCCCATCTCGATACGAATGAAACTAGTTTCGCCCATGAGCCGTGGCCTGATCCTGACTCGAACATGACAGCGCGGACAGCTTGGCGCAAAGCCCCGTCCCGCGTATGATCCACGAGCCCCCGATGTACCTCGGCGAGTCCTGATACACCCGCCACGCCTTGCGCGAGAGCCGCATGGCGTGCGGCCGCCCTGCGTTTTCATGACAAAACGATGACTCTCGAATTCGCCCTGCGCCTTCTCGCGGCGTTCGCCTGCGGCGTCGCCATCGGCCTCGAACGCCAGATTCGCCAACGCACGGCCGGTCTGCGCACCATCACGCTCGTGGCAAGCGGCGCGTGTTTGTTCGTTACGCTCGGCGTGCTGACCGGCAATGGCTCGACCGGCGTGACGCAAATTGCGGCATATGTCGTCTCTGGCGTGGGCTTTCTGGGCGGCGGCGTCATCATGCGCGAGAAGGGCTCGATTCAGGGCATCAATACCGCGGCGACGCTATGGTGCTCGGCGGCCGTGGGGGTGCTGTGCGGCGCGGGGCATTACGGCCCGGCGGTGGCCGGCACCGTCGTGGTGCTACTCACGAATACCGTGCTGCGCGAAGTGAGCCGCATCATCAACGCATCGCCCGTTTCGAATGCGGATCTCGTGCGCGCTTATGTGCTGACCGTGGTTTGCCGCGATGAGGACGAAGTCCACATCCGCACGTTGCTTTCAAATTCTTTGTACTCCACGCCGCTTTCATTTCAAAGCCTCACCAGCGAGGACCTGGCCGGCGATCCGCCGCGCCTGCGCGTGACGGCAACGATGCGCTTGCATCCGAAGTATCAGTCGAAGCTCGAACTCATGGCGAGCCGCCTGAGCATGGAAAAAGGCGTCTCCAGCGTGAGCTGGACTGCCGCGGAACCCGAAATCGCGCCCGAATGAGGCTCGCGCATTGCATCGGCTCGCATTCCTTACGAATGCATTTCTAATTCATTGCGCTTTTTAAAACTATCCGCGATGGTGTTCAAGAACTGTCAATTCTGGCCGCGTTTCATGGACGCCTATTCGCCCTTGGACTAAGCTCCACTCACCGTGATTCTTTCACGCCAACAAGGGGAGTCTACTCATATGCAACACGGCATCATTGCCTGGCTCATCATCGGCGCAATCGCAGGCTGGCTCGCTGGCGTCCTCGTCAAAGGCGGCGGCTTCGGATTGTTCGTCGATATCATCGTCGGCATTGTCGGCGCGTTCATCGGCGGTTGGCTTGCCGGAGTGCTCGGCATTCATATCGGCGCCGGCATGATCAGCTCGATCATTACCGCCATTGTCGGTGCGGTCATCCTGCTCTTCATCATCCGGTTGATCAGACGAGCGTAGCGAATCCACGCTATCAATGAAAAACGGGAGCACCGTTGCCGGTGCTCCCGTTTTGTTTTGCGTATTGCTTGATCGCTCCGGCGATTATGCGTTCGCGACGAGTCCGCCCGTCACTTCGGGCAGCATCGAACCCGTTTGATTGAAGCGCAGATGCATTTCATAGGCGCGCGCGAGATCGTGCGGAGTCTGGCCGCCGATCTTGAGGGCGTCGCGATAGTAGTCGCGCAGCAGGTCGCGATAGAGCGGATGCGCGCAGCGCTCGATCACGACGTTTGCGCGTTCGCGCGGCGCGAGACCGCGCAGATCGGCCAGGCCCTGTTCGGTCACGATCACGTCCACATCGTGCTCGTTGTGATCGACGTGCGGCACCATCGGCACGATGCTGGAAATACGGCCGTCCTTTGCAATCGCCTTGGTCGCAAAGATCGCGCATGACGCATTGCGCGCGAAATCGCCGGAGCCGCCAATGCCGTTCATCATGTGCGTGCCGCCCACGTGCGTGGAATTCACGTTGCCGTAGATGTCGCATTCGAGCGCGGTGTTCAGTGCGATCAAGCCGAGGCGCCGAATCACTTCCGGATGGTTGCTCACTTCCTGCGGACGCAGCACGAGCTTGTCGCGATAGCGATCGAGTTCGGCGAGCACCTGGGCCTGACGCTGCGCCGAGAGCGTCATCGAGGCGCCCGAGGCGAATACCATCTTGCCAGAATCGATCAGATCGAAAGTCGAGTCCTGCAATACTTCGGAGTACATCGTAAGCGCTTCGAACGGTGAATCGACGAAGCCCGAGAGCACCGCGTTCGCGATCGTGCCGATGCCGGCCTGCAGCGGCGGCAATTGCGCGCTCATGCGGCCGTGCTTCACTTCATGCTGCAGGAATTCGATGAGGTGGCCGGCAATGCGCGCGGTTTCTTCATCGGCGGGCAGCACGGTCGAGGGGCTGTCCGCCTCGTTCGTGATAACGATGGCGGCGATCTTCTCAGGCGGGATCTCGATGGCGGCCGTACCCACGCGGTCCTGCGGGCGTACGATCGGCAGCGGATCGCGATGCGGGCGTCGGCCGGGAATCCACACGTCATGCAGGCCTTCGAGCGCGAGCGGCTGCGCGAGATTGATCTCGACGATCACCTTCTCCGCGAGAATCGCGAAGCTCGCCGAATTGCCGACAGAAGTCGTGGGCACGATCGCACCGGTTTCCGTGATCGCGACGGCTTCGATGATTGCGAGATCAAGCTTGCCGAGCAGGTTCGCGCGCAGCATCTCTACGGTTTCCGAAAGATGCTGGTCGACGAACATCACTTCGCCACGGTTGATCGCCTTACGCAGTGTCGAGTCGACCTGGAACGGCAGACGGCGCTCGAGCACACCCGCTTCGGTCAGCATGCGATCGACGTCGTGGCCGAGCGAAGCGCCCGTCATCAGCGTAATACGCAGCGGTTCCTTCTCTTCGCGCGCGCGGCGCGCCAGTTCGATTGGCACGGCCTTCGTGTCGCCCGCGCGCGTAAAGCCGCTCGCGCCAACGCGCATGCCATTGCGCACGAGTTGGGCCGCCTCGGCAGCCGAAGTGATTTTCCCGCGCAAAGCGGCACAACGAATACGGTCTTCGTACATCACAGTCTCCACAAACTCTCTGATCGCCTGGTGCCCATTTTCAGGTCTTGCATCGGCGGCCATGCACTGCGAGTTTCACAAAACACCATTGCGGTGTTTTGTGCAGCCACAATGCGCAAAGCCGCGGCGCCCATATGAAGGCGTCGCGGCATTAGATTTTGGCGTATGCCTGCACATGGCGGGCGTCCGCTCGATCTCAGCTACCGAAATAGATATTGCAGAAGCTGACCGGCCCGACGCATTCGTCTTTCTTTGCCGGCTTCACGATTTCGCGGTGGGTGTTCGCTTGCCCGACCTGCGGGGCAGCGGACTGCGCGACTTGCTGAGGGACACTCGCTGCCGGGGCTTCGCTCTGTGCATAAGCAGCGGCGGCGGCAAACAGCGAACAGGCAACAACAGCGATCTTCACGGACTTCATTTTACTCTCCAGTGCTAACGGGTACTGCGAAGCAGTGATGTGACTATATGACCCAGGGTCGAATTGATTAAGGAGGCGAGGCGGAAGGCATATTTCCAGACTGCAGCAAGATCGCGCGGGCCTGCTTTTTCATTGTGTATTCGACGATCTCCGCGGCGCACGCGTGCGGCGTGCGCGACGTGCCAGGGGCCCGAGCGGCGCGTCGCGGTCGAGTAGCGCGCTGCGGATGAAGTGCAGATGACTTAGCAGCCGCTGCACCTCGTGCCGCCTTTCTCGCTCGTGGTGCACCGTCGCGAGCGCTTCCTGGACGATCCAGGTCGCAGCGCGCACGGCACTGAGCGCGTGGTCGAGCGAGCTCCCGTCCGGGCTCTCGAAAAGATGTGCGATAGCGTCCCGCACGCGGGCCAGAGCCGCAGGCCAGCGCGCGTCATGAAGGTCGAGCCACGCTGCTGCGTGCGCCTCGTTGCGCAGATCGACCACCGCATGCCCGACTTCGAGCGTCACGAGCATCCAGCGCAGCGCGCGCCGGTGCGCCTGGCGGCGCCCGTTCAGCAAAAGCCTCAACTGGTGCATCAGATCGTGCGTGCCGGACTGGAAGCGCTGCCCTAGGCCATCCAGTTCCCGATGACAAGCCAGCACGACCTGGCCGCGCAACGACACGCACATACGCTCGACGAGCCAGTTCATGTGCGGCGGAAACACCACCGCAAAAGCGAGCGAGGCGACCAGCATCGCGGCAACGACGGCGATGCCGTTATTGATCAGCAGATCCGGCGTGTAGACGATCACGTTGTCCGGACCAGCCAGCAGGCAGAAGAACACCGAGAAGCCGACGCCGTAGCCCGCGATGCGCGAGCGCGTGGCGAGAAAAGCACCGACGGCGAGCACTGGAACCAACGTCGCGCAGAGCAGCGGAAAGCCATCGACATTGGGATAGACGTAGCAGGTGAAGAGATAGCCCGTCACGGCGGCAAAGCCCGCGCCGACCGCCATCTGCACGGCCATGCGCGACGCGTTCGGCGCCGACGAGGTAAGCGCGCACGTAAGCGCGGCCGCGATCATCGCGAGGCCGCCGCTCGACCAGTCGGTCTCGACCCAGAACCAGCCCAGCGCCGCGACCACCACGGCGGTGCGCACGAAGGTGAACGCCACCACGTGCCAGCTCGTGCGGGGCACGTAGCGTGCGGCGCGCGGCTCCTGCGCAGGGCGCGCCTCCATGAGCGATGCCCACGTGCGGCTGTAGCGCACGATCTCAGTCGTGAAGCGATAGATGAGTTCGGCCGATGTGTCGAAGTCGGGCAGCGCATCGGGTAGCGCATGTTCAAGCGGCCGCCGCGTCTCGCGCACATGACGCGGCAGCGTGCGCTGGAAGGCTTCGAGCCCGTCGGCGAGCCGCCGCGCATAGGCGCGATCGCTTTCGTTGCGGCTCGGCCGTTGCGCGAGCAGCGCGGCAAGCTCGCCAAAATATGGCGCGAGCGGTGTGATCGCCGCGTCGCTCCAATGCAGCCTTTTGAGCAACTGGCGCAGTGCGTGCAGCCGCGCGCAGGCATCCATGAATTCGGAATTCAGGCGCGAAAGCAGGCCGCTGCGCGAGCGCATCGTCGGATCTTCGAAAAATGAGAAAGCGCGCGTGGCCTCGAAGCCGACGACATCGTCGACGAGACTCGCGAATCGCCCTTCGAACGCGCCCCTTTCGAGCCGCCCAGCCAACACCGCCGCAGCGAACGCAGTAAAATTGAGATATCGGGAGCGCAAGGTGCGCTCGAGCAGCGAGCCCGACTGCCGGGGCACGACCACCGCGCTGACCATGCCCGAGCAGAGAATCCCCACGGCCACTTCGGCGCCGCGGCCAAGTGCGGCGAGAAAGAGACCGTTGGGCTGCATCACGAGCGGAATGCCGATCAGCGCCGCCGTGTAGCCAGCGAGCACGAAACCGTACCAGCGAAAATGGCGATTCCTCATGGCGGCGGCCGTACAGGCGGCCACCCACCCCGTCATCCCGAGTATGTAGAGCTCGGGCTGCTGGACGAACACGCCGCCCAGCACCACTGCCGCGACCATTCCCACCGCGGTGCCGACGATGCGATAAAAGCTCTTGGCGAACACCATGCCGGAGAGTGGCTGCATCAGGACGAACACCGTCGTCATCGCGATGCGCGGCTGCGGCAGATCCAGCAGCATGGAAATGCCGAGGGCAAGCAAGCCCGCCGCCACCGTTTTCAGCAGATGAATCCAGATCGCGCCATCGGTGGCCTGCCAGTCGCGCAGAGCCCGTCTGGCGGCGCGCCATATGATTTCCGCGCGCCGACGCGAGTCGAACGCTCGATGTATCGCAGGCTGGCGGCTCATGACAAACGCTCGGGCTGTTTCGAAGACAGGGGCCGATTGTAGGAGCGTCATTGCGCCGCATTAATGGGACGCGCGGGGAACCTCCGTTCCAGATCACTCAACAATGACGCGCCTCGACAGGCGGACAATATCGTTTCTGCACCGAACAAGAAGGTCAAGAAGGTCTGATGGATACGTTACAAAACATGCGGGTGTTCGTCCGCGTCGTGGAAGCGGGCAGCTTCACGGCCGCGGCCCAGTCGCTGGATTCGACCACCGGCGCGATGTCGCGCGCGGTATCGGAACTCGAAGCGCATTTGCGCACCCGTCTGCTCAACCGCTCGACGCGGCGGCTTGCGCTCACGCCCGCCGGCGAGCGGTATCTCAAGCGCTGCTCGCAGATTCTCGCGGACGTCGGTAGCGCGGAAGAAGAGGCAAGCTGCGCGCACGAACGCCCGGCCGGCGCGCTGCGCATGCACAGCTTCGCGAGTATCGGTCAGCAGTACGTGCTGCCGGCGATTTCGCGCTATCGCGCACTGCATCCCGAAGTCACTGTCGAACTGACGCTCTCGCAACGCATGCCGGATCTCTTCGAGGGCAGCAGCGACGTCTCGGTCGTTACGGCGTCTTCGCTGCCGAATTCCGATCTTGTTTCGCATCAGCTTGGCTCGACGTACAGCATTCTGTGCGCGTCGCCTGGGTATGTGCATACGCATGGTGCGCCGCGCACACCCGCCGATCTATCGCATCACGATTGTCTGATTCTCAAATCGCCGGCGTTTCCAGCGCATGAGTGGACGCTCGACGGACCCGAGGGTAGCGTCGAGATGCAGGTCGACGGACCCGTGCAGGTGAATATCGCGGAATCGCTCGCGGTGGCGATACGCGAGGGGATGGGGATTGGGATGCTGCCGGTCTATGCGGCAATCGAAGGACTGCGTAATGGTACGCTCGTGCGCGTGCTGCCGCTGCACAAGCTACAGAGGACGAACGTGTACGCGCTTTATCCGTCGCGTAAGTTCGTCGACGCGAAAACCAAGACGTGGGTGGAGTTCTTGCGCGCGCATCTTCCGCAAGTCATCGAGCGCGACCTGGCGCTGCTCGAGGAGCTGACGCAGGAGCAACTCACGGATGTCGCAGGGGATGTCGCTTTGGCGAAGGACGCCGCGGTCGCTGCAGCTGTGCAGAAGGTGGCGCAATAAGACTTCGATTGGCGAAGCTGGTTAACGCATTAAAGCCGTCCCCTGGACGGCTTTTCTGTTTCCTGCATGGGGTGTCGCGTTCTTCGCCCGCCGCAAACGCCAGAACCCCGGTTCTCTTTCGGAGAGACCGGGGTTCTGGACGTTACAGCATAAGGAGCCTGACGATTACCTACTTTCACACGGGCAATCCGCACTATCATCGGCGTGGAGTTGTTTCACGGTCCTGTTCGGGATGGGAAGGGGTGGGACCAACTCGCTATGGTCATCAGGCATGACGGGTTGCTGCGTCGCGATGGGTTCTGGTCAACCCGGCGCCACAGCCA
>NZ_CAJHCQ010000014.1 GCF_904848665.1 Paraburkholderia hiiakae | reverse complement strand
CTGGTCGACGCCTCACGCGAGCGTGCGCGTCAACCAGGGCAGGAATCGGACATTTCTAATGAGCCAGAACCGGACATTTCAAAAAAGCCCTAACATTAAAAATGTCGATAAATAAGCTTATGTTAAATTATAAAAATCCACGGACAGCACCACTTTCCACGTGCGCCCGCTACCCGTAGCCTCGGCGAGCTTCTAGTACAGCGCCATTTTCTCGCCCTGGTCGTACATCAACGTCCCGAGCGCTCCTGTCTTTCCCGCCAATCCAGCTTCTTCCATTCAACCTGCACCAGGTCATTCCCGAGGCCGTACGCACTATCCCCTTTTTTGTCTTCTTCCCGCCTCCTCGAAGCATTTTTGGGCGCCAACAATTGCCCCAGATCGAGTCGATTGCCAGCAGGTGCCGTTCTTTTTCCGACACAGCCGCATATCAAACCGAGGTGCACATCATGAATGACATCGCAGTGAAAAGTCCGCCGCTCGATGAGTTCGGTCACGCCCAGCAAACGACCAAAGACCGAACGCATGCGCAGATGGCCCGGGTTTTAGGCCTGCCCTCGCTTCTGCTCTTCGGTCTCGCCTACATGGTTCCGCTGACCGTGTTCACTACGTACGGCATCGTGACCCAAACCACCGGCGGCCATCTTTCCGCCGCATACGTCGTCACGCTCGTCACCATGCTTTTCACCGCATACAGCTATGGCCGTATGGGCGCCGCCTTGCCCGTCGCCGGTTCCGCCTATGCCTACGCACGTAAGGCATTTGGCGGCAACGTCGGGTTCATGGTCGGCTGGGCACTCCTGCTCGACTACCTCTTCATGCCGATGATCTGCTATCTCGTCATTGGCATCTACATGTCCCAGTACTTTCCGGGCGTACCTTCGCCGGTCTGGATCGTCGGCTGCATTGCGGCTGTTCTCGCGCTCAACGTGCTCGGCATCAAACTCGTGACGAAGGCGAACTTCGCGTTGATCGGCGTGCAGGTCGTTTTCATCGTCGTGTTCGTCGTCGCGTCGGTCAAGTCGATTGGCGTCGGCTCTCCGGTGTCGTTCGTGAGACCGTTCTACGAACGCGGCATGAACACGAGCGGTCTCTTCATGGGCGCCGCCACGCTGTGCCTCTCGTTTCTCGGCTTCGACGCGGTCTCCACGCTTTCCGAGGAAACGCGCGATCCGCAGCGTCTCCTTCCGAAAGCGATCATCCTCTGCACGCTCGTGAGCGGCCTCCTGTTCATCTTCCTCGCGTATCTGAGCCAGCTCGCGATGCCGGACTGGAGATCGTTCAAGGACGCCGATTCGGCCAGTCTCGAACTCATGGAGCACGTGGGCGGTCATCTGCTGTCAGCGTTCTTCACGGCCGTCTACGTGGCAGGCTGCTTTGCATGCGCCATGGCGTCCCAGGCCAGCGTGACACGCATCCTCTTTGCGATGGGCCGCGACGGCGTACTGCCGCGAAGCATCTTCGGCCGCAGGAGCGTGCGATTTGGCACGCCGGTTTCTGCCACCGTCGCGGTGAGCGTGCTCTCGCTTTCGGCGCTCGCGATCAGCCTCGATCTCGCCTCCACGATGATCAGCTTCGGTGCGCTCGTCGCGTTCTCATTCGTCAATCTCTCGACGACCCGGCACCACCTCGGCACGCTGCGCCTGCGCGGCGCAGGCAATCTGCTGCGCTACGGTGCCGTGCCAGTCGTCGGGTTCCTGCTGACGGTATGGCTCTGGACGAGTCTCTCGGCCACGACGTTCCGGGTCGGCCTCATCTGGCTTGCCGTCGGTCTTTGCCAGCTCTTGTGGCTCACACGCGGCTTTCGCCGCCCCGCGCCACGCATCGAAGAGTACGAAGAAGCGAACGCCTGCTTCTGACCTGCCGTCTCCCTTTCCTATCGAGGTGATTCCATGAACGCAAACGAAAAGATCCTGTCGCGCTCGTCCGAAACCGCCGAACTCGAAGCACTGGCGAAGAAGCACCTGCTCATGCACTTCACGCATAGCCAGTACTATCGCGAGGCAAACGTGCCAATCATGGCCCGAGGTGAAGGCTGCTGGGTCTACGACAGCACGGGCAATCGCTATCTCGACGGGCTCGCCGGTCTCTTCTGCGTGCAGATCGGCTACAGCCACGGCAGCGAAATTGGCGCCGCGGTCCAGCAGCAGATGAGCCAGCTGCCGTACTTCAGCAACTGGAGCTACGCACACGAACCGGCGATTCGACTCGCGGCAAAGGTCGCATCGCTCGCACCGGACGGCCTGAACCGCGTGTTTTTCACATCGAGCGGTTCGGAATCGAACGAGTCGGCCATCAAACTCGCACGTCAGTATCACATCGCGCGCGGCGACCACGCGAAGACGAAGTTCATCGCGCGGCGCGTTTCGTATCACGGCACCAGCTACGGCGCACTTTCGCTGAACGGCATGACGAACTTCCGCAAGACGTTCGAGCCGCTGATGCCGGGTGTGCGCCACGTATCGAACACGAAACGCTACCGCCGGCCGATCGGGGAGACCGAAGCGCAGTTCACCGAGTTCCTGCTCGAAGAGATCGAATCGCTGATCGTCCAGGAAGGGCCGGACACGGTAGCGGGCATCTTCGTGGAGCCGCTGCAGAACGCGGGCGGCAGCCTGACGCCGCCTGCCGGCTATGCCGACGGCTTGCGGCGCATCTGCGACCGGCACGGCGTCCTGCTCGTCGCCGACGAAGTGATCTGCGGCTTCGGCCGTCTCGGCGCATGGTTCGGTTCGACACGCTACGGTTTCGAGCCCGACATCATCACGTTCGCGAAGGGGATCGGCTCGGGCCACGTGCCACTCGGCGGGCTGATCGCGACCGATACCATCGTGAACACCGTGCTCGAAGGTCCGCAGCACATGTTCCTGCACGGTCTCACGTATGGCGGCCATCCGGCCGCGTGCGCAGCCGCGCTCGCGAATCTCCAGATCATGGAGCGTGAAGGCGTGCTGGAAAACGTTCGAAACAATCAGGACTACTTCCGCTCGCGTCTTGCGACCTTGCTCGATCATCCGCTCGTCGGCGATCTGCGTGGCGACGGTTATCACTATTCGCTCGAGCTCGTCACCGACAAGACGAAGCGCACGTGGTCCGCGAATATCGCGTCGAGCGATTTCGTCTCGCGCGTGCTTTCGCCCGCGCTTTTCCGTGCCGGCCTGCTCTGCCGCGCCGCGGTCGATCACGAGGGTACGCCGCTGATCCAGATGTCGCCGCCGCTCATTCTCTCGCGCGGCGAGATCGACTGGATGGTCGAGACACTGAAAAGCGTGCTCGAAGCACACGGCAACGTCAACTGATAGCGGCCTCGACAACGCGACGTGCACGTACGTCGCCCTTGAATTTGCGGAGAAACGGAATGGCTCAGAAGGCGTTTTCGGACTGGATCGCGCTCGCATCGAGTCTCGCGTACGAGGGGCGTGCCTTCATCGACGGCGAATTGCAGTGGGCGCAAAGCGGCCGGACATTCGACTGCATCAGCCCCATCGAAGGCAAGGTCTTGACGCAGGTTGCGGACTGCGACGGCGCCGACGTCGATCGCGCCGTGTCGGCGGCACGCCGGACCTTCAAGGACCGATGCTGGTCGGGTCTCAGTCCGCGCGAGCGCAAGTCGGTGCTGATGCGATGGGCAAGCCTGATACGCGCACACGCCGACGAAATCGCTCTCCTCGAAACGGTGGACTCCGGCAAACCGATTCGCGACACGGTCGCTTTCGACATCCCCGAATCGGCTTACTGCATCGAATGGTTCGCGGAAACGATCGACAAGATCGGAGGCGAAGTCGCTCCGGCGCCAGAAACTTTCGTCGGGCTCGTCACGCGCGAACCGGTTGGCGTGGTGGCAGCCATCGTGCCATGGAACTTCCCTCTGCTCATGGCGGCGTGGAAGTTCGCACCCGCGCTGGCCGCAGGCAACAGCGTCGTGTTGAAGCCTTCGGAAAAGTCGCCGCTCACGGCCATCCGCGTCGCACAGCTTGCGATCGAGGCTGGCATGCCGCGCGGCGTCTTCAATGTCGTCACGGGAGGCGGCCTGCCCGGCAAGCAGCTCGCGCTGCACGACCACGTCGATTGCGTCGCGTTTACGGGTTCGACCCTGGTCGGCAAGCAGATCATGCAATGTGCGGCGCAGACGAATCTCAAGCGCGTGTGGCTCGAACTCGGCGGCAAGTCGCCGAACATCGTCCTGCAAGACTGCGCCGATCTCGATCGCGCCGCGCAAGCCGCCGCGAATGCGATCTTCTACAACATGGGTGAAGTCTGCACGGCGGGTTCACGCCTGCTCGTTCATCGCAAGATCAAGGACGCGCTGCTCGACCGGCTGCTGAGCGCCGCGCGGCTTTACGAGCCCGGGAATCCGCTCGATCCCTCGGTCGCCATGGGCGCCATCGTCGATCAGGCACAACTCGCGCGGGTGCTCGACTACATCGAGGCCGGGCGCAGCGAAGGCAAGCTCGTCGCGGGTGGCGCGCGCGTGAAGCAGCAGACGGGCGGCTTTTATATCGAGCCCACCGTGTTCGAAGTCACGCCACACGCGAAGGTGGCCCGCGAAGAGATCTTCGGTCCGGTGTTATCGGTGATCGCGTTCGATACGGTCGAAGAAGCCGTCGAGATCGCCAACGACACGCACTACGGACTCGCCGCCGCCGTCTGGTCCTCGAACGTCAATACCGTTCACGAGGTGTCGAGACAACTGCGTGCGGGCACGGTCTGGGTCAATTGCTACAACGAGGGCGGAGAAATGTGCTTCCCGTTTGGCGGCTACAAGCAGTCGGGCAACGGTCGCGACAAGTCATTGCACGCGCTCGAAAAGTACACCGAACTGAAGTCAACCATCATCCGTTTGCGCTAAATGCTCTACGCGCACTCCGCAATCGCTAACGCACCCCTCATCCCAGACTCAAGAGAAACACGATGACCGACAATCAATTCAAGGCAATGGTGCTGCGAGAAGCAGACAAGAAGACCTTGGCCACCATCGAAACACTTTCGCTCGACGCGCTTCCACAAGAAGACACGCTGATCAAGATCGACTTCTCGACACTCAATTTCAAGGACGCGCTTGCCGTGACTGGAAGCGGCAAGATCGTCAAGAGCTGGCCGCTCGTGCCGGGCATCGACTTCGCGGGCACGGTCGTCGAAACCTCGAATCCGGATCTGCGCGCGGGCCAGCAAGTCGTACTGACCGGCTGGAGCGTGGGCGAGAAGTATTGGGGCGGCTTTAGCCAGTATCAACGCGTACGCGGCGAATGGCTCGTACCGCTGCCCGAAGGCCTCAGCACCCGCCAGGCGATGATGATCGGCACGGCTGGCTTCACAGGCATGCTCTGTGTGAACGCGCTCGACCAGGCGGGCGTGACGCCCGCCAGCGGCCCGGTGCTCGTCACGGGCGCGGCGGGCGGCGTGGGTAGCGTGGCTGTCGCGATTCTCGCAAAGCTCGGCTTCACTGTTAGCGCCCTCACGGGCAATCCCGACAAGCACGACTACGTAAAGCGCCTCGGCGCGAGCGAAGTGATCGACGACCCGCAATGGAGCGAAGCACCTCGCGCGCTCGAAACGCAACGCTGGGCCGCGGCCATCGACACGGTCGGCTCGAAAGTGCTCGCCCGCGTGCTCGCGGAGATGAACTACGGCGGCGTAGTCGCCGCGTGCGGCCTCGCGGGCGGCGCGGACCTGCCGACCACCGTCATGCCGTTCATCCTGCGCGGCGTGAAGCTGATCGGCGTGGACTCCGTGATGCTGCCCGCGAAGGATCGCGTGAACGCGTGGAAGCGCATCGTCACCGATCTGCCGATGTCGATGCTCGAAGGCATCACGGCCCGCACCGTTACGCTCGACGACGTCTGCGGCGCGGCGAAAGACATGCTCGAAGGCAAGCTGCGCGGCCGCGTGCTCGTGGACGTGAATTGAGCCAGCGACGCATCAAAGTACCAGTCAACGCAGGACATTCAACCCGGAGTCACTCATGAAGCGTGAAGACGTGAACGAAGTAGCAAGCGAAATCATCGACGGTACGGCGTGGATCACGATCAACCGGCCCGCCAAGCTCAATGCGCTGTCGTCGACGGTCGTGATCGAAATGCGGCGGCTGGTCCAGCAGTTCAACGACGATGCCGAAGTACGCGTGATCGTGATTCAAGGCGCGGGCAAGGCGTTCTCCGTTGGCTACGACATTGCCGAAGAAGTGGCCGCCGGCATCGAGCGCGCCGAGGACTGGCACGCGGCGCTCACGCGCAACGTCGATCTGTCGATGTCGGTTTGGGCCTCGCACAAGCCCACCATCGCCGCCGTGGACGGCTGGTGCCTCGCGGGCGCGTGCGAGCTCGCGATGGCCTGCGACCTGGTGATCGCGACGGACCGCTCGCAGTTCGGCGAGCCCGAAATCCGCTTTGGCTCCGGGCCCGTCACAATCCTCATGCCGTTCCTGATCGGTCAAAAGAAGACCAATGAACTGCTGCTCACGGGCGACGTGATCGACGCGCACGAAGCCGAGCGCATCGGCATGATCAATCGCGTGGTCGCGCCCGACGAACTGCACGGGTGCGTCGAAAAGCTCGCGAGAAAGCTCGCGCTTACGCCCCCCATCACACTCAAACTCACGAAGATCGCGCTCACGCGCGCCTATGAGGCAATGGGTCTGCGCCAGGCCGTGAACGCGAATCTCGACGTCGCCGCGACGCTCAATTCGGCGTATTCGCCCGAAAAAGCCGAATTCACGCAGCGCGTGAAGCAGGACGGCCTGCGCAGCGCGCTCGACTGGCGCGACACGCGTTACGGCAAGCTCTAATGGCCGTACACGTGTTTGCGTGGCCGATGCGGGCCACGCAGCACGTGCTGGTTATCGACCTCATGTACTTCGTAATCCATATCAATACGGAGACTTTCATGAAGAGCACGATGCAAGACGGCCCCCTCGGGCTGCCATTGCTGCTGCGACACGTCGCAAGCGTCAACGGCCGCTCGCGCGTGGGTTCGTTCGACGCGCAACGACAGCGCATCACGCGCTCGTTCGCGGAACTGGCGGCGCGCGCCGGACGCCTCGGCAGCGCGCTGGAGCAGCGCGGTTTCGGCATCGGCGCCGTGATCGGCACGCTGGCGGGCGCCTCGCCCGAACATCTCGAAGCCTATCTCGGAGTGCCCGCCAGCGCACGCGTGCTGCACACCATCAATCCGCGTCTGCATGCGGACCAGATTGTTCACATCGCCTCGCTCGCGGACGACGAAGCGCTGATCGTCGACGCGGCCAATCTCGGCAAATTCCGCGAGTTCGCTGCGCGTTTGCCGCGCCTGCGTCTGCTCGTAATCGTGGGCGGCCCGCTTCCTGGCGATCTGGCGGCTTCCTTGCCGTACGAGACGATCGACTATGAAGCGCTGCTCGCGGAAGGCGAACCGCGCCTCGACTGGCCCATCATCGACGAGCACGAGACCGCGATTCTCTGCTTCACTGGCGGCACCACGGGCCTGCCGAAAGGTGTCGGCTACAGCCATCGGTCGGTCTGGCTCCAGGCGATGAGCCTGTGCACGGCGAACTCGCTCGCACTTGGCAGCACGAGCCGGCTGTTACCCGCCGTGCCGCTCTATCACGTCAACGGCTGGGGGCTGCCGTTCGCCGCGCTGATGGCGGGCGCGGATCTCGCTTTGCCAGGCGCGTCGCTGCAACCGCCTGACCTGCTCGCGCTCATTGACGCCGAAGGTTCCACGCTCGCCGCGGGCGTGCCGACGATCTGGTCCGATCTGCTCGCGCATTTGCGCGCGACGCAGCGCACGAACCTCGGCACGCTCACAACGATCGCTTGCGGCGGCGCGCAGGTGCCGCAATCGCTCATCGACGCCTACGCCGCGCTCGGCGTACGCATGCTGCAGGCTTGGGGCATGACGGAAACGTCGTCGATGTCCGCGATTTCGCAAACACCGCGCTGGATTGCCAGTGCCGATCGCGCGACCCAGGCGCGTTGCGCTGCGGCGCAAGGGCGCGTGGTGTGCGGGCTCGAAGCACGCGTCGCCGACCTCGACGGGGCGCTGCTGCCCAGCGACGGCGCGAGCGTGGGCGAGATCCAGATACGCGGAGCGTGGGTCACCCGCGACTATCTGGGCCTCGACGATCAGGCGCATCTCCACGACGGCTGGCTGCGCACGGGCGACCTCGGCACGATCGACGCCGACGGCTTCATCTCGCTCACCGACCGCGTGAAGGACGCAATCAAATCGGGCGGCGAATGGATTCCCTCGCTCGCGCTCGAAGAAGCGATCCGCAGCCATCCTGCGGTGCTCGACGTCGCCGTGGTCGCGCTGCCCGACGCGCGATGGCAGGAGCGGCCCGGCGCTGTCGTGGTGCTCACTTCGGGTCACGCTGCCAACTCCAACGAACTCGCGCAGTGGCTCATCCCGCGCGTGGCGAAATGGTGGCTGCCCGAGCGCTGGGAGTTCGTCGATGCCCTGCCGCGTACCGCGGTCGGCAAGATTGACAAGAAGCATGTCCGTCGACTGATGCTCGAACGCATCGACGCCGCTGCACCGGCGACCGAGCCATCTTGATTCACACCTGATTCACGCAGTTTTCTTTCCATTTGGAGAACACCATGTCGAATGCAACGCCTTACCTCGATCCGCAAGCCCTGGCCGATACCGTCGACGCCGTTCGTCGCGAACCGTCGCTCGGCCACGTCACGTTCTCGCTCGAAGGCCAGACTGACGGCGGCTTGCGCCTGAATTCACAAACCGGCGCGCTTACCCAGGCTGGCAATGTCGATACGTCGCGGCGCGGCAAATTCAAGCTGCAAAGCGACGAACCGGTTTCGCTGCTCGGCAGCGATCACGCCGTGAGCCCGGCTGAATACGTGATGAAGGGCCTCGCCGGTTGCTACGCGGTGACGCTCGCGGCGCTGGCCGCGCAAGACGGCATCGCGCTCAAGAGCGTGGACGTGAATCTGGCGTTCGACGTCAATCTGAGTGGCTTTCTCGGCATCGACAAGAACGTCCGGCCCGGCGCGCAGCAGATTCGCGTGGACGTGGCCGTCGAAAGCCCCGGCACGCCGCGCGCGCGGATCGAGCAACTCGTGCGCAAGCTTCAGGAGCGCTCACCGATTCGCGATACGCTTGCGAACCCGGTTGACGTCCTGACGACCCTTAAGTAGCGCGCCGTTGTTCCAGGGACAAGGCAGTCCGGGGACGCCTTGTCCGGCGGACCCGGCATCCGCATAGATCCCGGATTTGCAAGTCAGCCGCAATCGCGTACGCTCGTGGTCATCCCTCCATCGTCAAGCATTACGCAAGGGACCTACTATGGCGCGTACCTCCGACTCCACCGCGTTCGCGGCTTCCGCCGCCCCGTCGCTCGTGCTGCGCGTGCCGCCCGTCGACGTACCGGCGACCACGCATGTCATCGTCGTGGCCGTCGATATCGCACGGCGGCGGCAAATCGACATCACACAGTTGCTTGCCGGCAGCGAGCTCGCCGAGGACCAGTTGCGCTCGCCGACACTCAACGTCAATCGCGCGCAGGAACTGCGGGTATTCTCCAACTTGCTGCGACTCACCAACGATGCGTCGCTCGGGCTCGCCATCGGGCGGCAGATGCATGTCTCCTGCTTCGGCTTGCCCGGCTACACGATGCTCGTAAGCGGCACGGTACGCGATGCGTTCGCGTGCCTCCGTGCGTTCCCGCTGCTCATGGGCCTCTACTTCGACGTAAGCGTGAACGAAACGAACGAGCGCGTGGAAATCGAGGTGAGCGGCTACGGATACGAGCGCGAGCTCGAACTCCTGTGCACCGACATGTGTCTCGCTGCGATGATCGCGATCGTAGAAGATCTCAGCGGATGCGCGGTCGCACCGCTCGAGGTCTCGTTGCGTCACGGCGCACCCGGCCATTTGGCGGCGCAGCGGCAAGTCTACGGATGCAAGATTGACCACGGCGCGAACAAGAACAGCATTGCATTTCCTGCCGCACTCTTCGACCGCCAGTGCCCGCTGGCGAACGTGGTGAGCTTCGACGCCATGCACCGGCAATGCACGCAACTGGAGCGCGAATGGGTGATCGCCGCAACGTCAGATTTCGCCACGCGTCTGCGCCAGGTGCTCGCGCACGACCTGCCGACATTCAGCTCGATTGGCCGCCTCGCGGCGCATCTATGCATGACCGAAAGAACGTTGAGCCGACGCCTCAAATGTGAAGGGCTGACGTTCCAGCAGTTGATCGACGAAACCCGTCGGCAACGCGCCAGCGAAATGCTGGCGCGCGGCATGAAGGTTGCCGACGTTGCGGAGGCGCTTGGTTATAGCGACTCCGCAAGCTTCCGGCATGCATTCAGACGTTGGTCCGGCGTGCCCCCAAGCACCTTCCGTGAACGCTGCAGCGTGGAAGACGTCGATGGCGGGCGCGCGTCGATGCGATAACCGTACTCCGAAGTAAACGTCATCCATTCGCGGTAAGACGCGAACGAAGTCATTCGCCAGCATCAGCTATTGCAACGCGCGGAAGCCGATCTGCGGACCATCGAACGAATCAGGCGCGGACTCGTTTCATGTCCCTCATGGGGCGAGTCCGTGACCGGTCTGCGATGGTTTTGTGCTGACGCTATTGGAGCGAGGCTTTTGCGCTCTCTGCTGCGGCGAGGACATCCTTATCCTGCGTGAGGGCGGCCTGAAAATCCCTTTCTCCGGTGGGCGGCGTGACGTAGATCTGCTTGTCGCCGAAGTCCTTGATCGACGAGATGTCAGGCGCGAACTGGAACGAAATGGACGTCGCATGCTGGACTTCTGGCGTCGCCAGAGGCATGTAGCAGTCGCGCGATACATCATCGGAATATTCTGCGGTACCGCCGGCCGGCAGACCGTTCATAAGGAACGCACGCACGTGGCAAACACGGTCGGACGTCGTTTCTCCGTTCAGGAACACCGTGACGTCCCACTCCACGAGTGAAATGCCGTACCGGCTGCCGTTATAGATTTTGAACCGGAGATTCTTTTCAAAGGAGGAGTATGGGTCCTTGACGATCGCCCCGTTCGAAGCGGTGATTTTCTGGAGCTCGGCTGCGATTGCATTCGATTGGTCGGTTGCCTGCTTCAGGCCCGGCGCATCCTTCTGATATTGAGCAGTCCGGTCCTCCATATCCTGCTTGATTGCCGTGATGGTTTCGTCCGCCTCCTGCTGGATAACGTTGCGAGGCGTGAGCGTCGGGTACTTGGACAGCAGTTGTTCGAGGTTGATGTTGCTCACTGCCCAGTTAAAGGCTTGTTGTTGTTGCGGCGTCATATCCTTGAACGCCTCATCGAGTGAGCGGTGATAATCCCAGTCGCTTTTGCGTGAGAGCGTTTTGTCGACGCCGTTACCACATGCTCCAAGAGTGAGGCACACCGACAATCCGGCGACGACACGAAGACCAATACGCATAAACCCCTCGATTGTGGCATGACGCTGATGCTCGAGGTGGCCCCTTGGCTGCCGCAGTCCCGTCCATTATGTATGCAGCGCTGGCCACCCCTGTCCGCGTCTGTAGTGGACAGGCTTGCTGGTCGGCAAGACTAACATCTGAAGGCTTAATGTCAAAAATGCAGTGCATCGTCGTAGCAGACCGAAGCCCCCCCTGATCCAGGTCTGCCGATCTTGAGTGCGCGAGCGCGGTAACCTTGGCTCAGAAAACGAAGCCGGCCGAGCTGGGCACACCGGTAGCGCAGGAATGCCGCAAGACGGGGATCAGATGGACAGCGAAAGCCAGATCGGTCCCATTTCTGCGAGCCGAGCTTGCTGTAGCACGCACCGGCCATCAGCGTCGTGGCGGACGTCAGGAAGAAGGCTTCGTTCGCCTCGTGATATTCGAAGGCGCGGCCCGCATCCCCCATTTCAGGTCGATCTGATCCGCCGCATTCAGAGCGGAAAGACGCCCATCACCACGCATGCCAACGTCATGACGACCGACGCGCCAAAAAGGAACGGTATGGCGAACTTCTGATGCTCGGACAATTCCAGTCCTGCCAGGCCCACCAGAAGAAACGTCGCGGGCGTCAGCGGGCTCACCGGAAAGCCGGTCGTCATTTGTCCAAGAATCGCGGCTTGAGCGACCTGAATTTGCGGGACGCCAAGCTGATGCGCCGCGTTCGCCACGACCGGCAGAATGCCGAAGTAGAACGAATCGGGATCGAAAATCAGGCTCAGTGGCATGGAAATCAGCCCCATGATGAACGGAATATGCGAGGCATGTTCAGCGGGAATGAAGTGAACGGCGGCGTTGGCCATGGCGTTGAGCATGCCGGTTCCGGACATGACTCCGGTAAAGGCGCCGGCCGCCAGCAGCACCCCGGCCATCATCAGCGCGGCGCGGGCATGCGCGTCGACGCGTGCGCGTTGTTCATCGGCATTCGGGTAGTTGAGAAACAGCGCGATGACCGTGCCGATCATGAACATCACGACCGGCTCTACCTTGCCGCTGATCATCACACCCATCACCAGGATGGTCAGAGCGAGGTTTGCCCAGAACATCTTCGGCCGGCGCAGCGCCCGCTCCTGTTCGGACAACTCGCGCTTCGGCACGACGAACGCGGCGCCATCGTGCACCAGACCCAGGCGGCGCTCTTCGCGCTTGCCCAGTACGAATGCAGTCACGAGCACGAAGACGATGCCTACGGCCTGAGCGCCAATGAGCGGCGTGAAGATATCGATGGCCGGAATATGCAGCGCGACAGAAGCCCGGATCATGACGCCGCTCCAGGGCAGAAAATTGATGCCCGCCCCCAGCGCCGCCATGCAGGTCAACAAGCGCTTGTCCATGTTGAGCCGTTCATAGACCGGCAGCATGGCCGGCACCGTAACGAGGAAGCACACCGCGCCGGAACCGTCGAGGTGAATGAGCAGCGCGAGCATCGCCGTGCCCATCAAGATGCGTGTAGGGCGGCCGCCCACCGCCCGCAGAATGCGGTTGATGATGGGATCCAGCATGCCGGCATCGCTCACAATGCCATAGTACAGAATCGCAAAGATAAACATGCCGACGAATCCGCGCCGAAGAACTTCGCGGCATTGGCCTCGGCGCCGCAGGGCTTGTGCTGGTCGTACAGCCATGCGGCCTTCATCGCGAGCAAGAAGGCCGCTTCCAGTTCGATCCAGCGCTCGGCGAGCGGATGCTGAATGCCCTGGTTCTTGCCGATGGGCCGGTTGAACACCTCGCGCTCGCCGGCATACTTGGCAGCGCGCGAAAGCGCCGCACGGCCGAGACCAATCGCCTCGCTGGCGATCAAAATGCGCTCGGGGTTCATGCCGCCGTGCAGGATGTATTCGAAGCCCTTGCCCTCCTCGCCGATGCGGTCCTCCACGGGAATGCGCAGCCCGTCGATGAACAACTGGTTCGTGTCCACACACTTGCGGCCCATCTTCGGGATCTCGTGCACTTCGATCTTGCTGCGGTCGAAGTCGGTGTAGAACAGAGAGAGGCCCTCAGTGCCCCTGCACTCCTCCACCGGCTTGGTGCGCGCGAGCAGCAGCATCTTCGTGGCCTCGCGCGCGGTGGAGATGAACACCTTCTGACCATGCACCACGTAGTGGTGGCCTTCTCGCACGGCGCGCGTCTTGAGCTTGAGCGTGTTGAGCCCGGCATTGGGCTCGGTCACGCCAAAGCAGGCCTTGTCCTTGCCGGCAATCAGCGGCGGCAGCATGCGCTGCTTCTGCTCCTGCGTGCCGAACACCACCACCGGATGCAGGCCGAAGATGTTCATATGCACCGCCGACGCGCCTGACAATCCCGCGCCGGTGCTCGCAATGGTGTGCATCATCAGCGCCGCTTCGGTAATGCCGAGCCCCGCGCCGCCGAACTCCTCGGGCATGGCAATGCCCAGCCAGCCGGCATCGGCGAGCGTGCGGTAAAACGCTTCGGGGAACTCGCCATCGTTGTCCCGCGCATACCAGTACTCGGCGTCGAACGGGGTGCAGACTTTCTCGATAGCATCAACAATCTGCTGCTGGGCTTCTGTTAGTGCGAAATCCATGGTGTGTCTCGTGAGATTCTTGAAGAGAACTGAATCGAATCCTGCTCAGGTGGGCGTGGCCGTGCCACGCGATTGCTCGAGGGCATCGATCTCGGAGTCAGACCAGCCCAGCTCGCGCAGGATATCGACGGAGTCCTCGCCCAGACGCCGGGCGGGCGACGGCTCGACGCAAGCGCTACGAGACCACGTCGTCGGATTGCCCAAGGTACGCAAAGGCCCTTCGGTCGGGTGAACCTGGTGGCCGATAAAACCCACGGCAGTGAGATGCGGATCGTCCACGAGATCGTGCGGCGAGTTCATGGGCATGTTCGGGATGTCCGCCTGCTGAAGCAGCGCCTGCCACTCCGCCGTGCTACGCGTGCGCATCAAATCGGCAACCCAGGCATAGACCTCGTCGATGTGCTTCGCGCGATTGGTATGGGTGGAAAAGCGATGATCGCTTTCGAACTTCTCGGCCTGACCAATGGCGGTGAAGAACGCGCGCCAGTGCTTGTCGTTGTAGATCAGCACGCACAGGTGTCCGTCCTTCGTTTCGTATGGCCGGCGGTGCGAGGTCAACAGCCGTGCATAGCCAGGCTCGCCGTCCTGCGGCTCGAAGCTCAGACCCGCGAGGTGATCGCCCAGTACGAACTGCGCCATGGCCTCGAACATCGGCACAACGACAGCCTGGCCGGTCCCGGACTTCTCGCGCTCGTAGAGGGCCGTCGTCACGGCGTATACCGTGTGCAAACCGGTGACACGGTCGGCCAGCGTGAGCGGCGCATAGCAGGGCTTGTCGGCGCCATACTCGCTCATCAACCAGGGCAATCCGGAAGCGCCCTGTATCAGATCGTCATAGGCCGGCCTGGCGGCATAGGGACCATCCTGGCCAAAGCCGCAACAGGACACGTGGATGATGCGCGGATTGACGGCCCGCACCGCGTCGTAGTCGAGGCCCAGACGCGCCAACGCCTGGGGGCGCACGTTGGAGATCAACACATCGCAGCGCTCGGCGAGTTGCAGCGCCGCCTTGCGCGCCTCAGGCTGCTTGAGGTCCAGCACGAGGCTGCGCTTGCCGCGGTTGGCATGCAGAAAGATATGGCCCATGCCGGGGTGCTTCATCGGCCCCACGTGGCGCATGTTGTCGCCATCGGGTGACTCGACCTTGATCACCTCGGCGCCCAGAGCGGCGAGAATCTGCGTCGCGAAGGGGCCCATCACGACGGAGGTCAAGTCCAGGATCCTCACGCCAGCCAGCGGACCGCCACGCGTCTGCGTCGCGGTTTCGTCTCCAGAGCCCGCATTTACGTCGGGTTTCATCGTGCCTCCTGCATGTTGGTCATCGGCCGATCAGATATCGGCGACATGCGAGCGACTGTAGGGAGGGCGACGATTCCCGTCCAATTGCGTTTTCGGTTCGGACGATCCTTTTTTCGAATCGACGATGCCTCGATGAGGCACGACTCGACCCGACGATTTACAGAAAATATCGACGAAGCCTAAAATAGTTAGAGATAGCTATCGATGTCGATATGAAGATCCACTATCTCCGATACTTCGCGGTGCTGGCCGAGGAATTACATTTCGGACGTGCGGCTGAGCGCCTGTCCATCACCCAGCCGCCGCTGAGTTCGGCTATCAGGGCATTGGAGGATGAGGTCGGCGCCCGGCTCTTCGATCGCGACAGCAAGCAGGTCCAGCTCACGCCGGCCGGCGCCGCCTTCCTGGTGGAGGCCCGCATCATCCTGGAGCGCATTGCGCGCGCCAAGGACACGGCCAAGGCCGTCGCCAGCGGCAGACGCGGCCGCCTCGACGTGGGGGTGACCAGTTCGTTCTTCTATCGCGAGCTGCCCAGGATCCTCACGGCATTCGACGAGGTGATGCCGAATATCGAGGTCATCCTGCACGAGACCGGCTCGGCGGAACAAGTTCAGGCGCTCTTGCACGGTGAATTGCACGTTGGCTTCATCAACGCCGCCACCGCGCCGCCCCAGTTGAAATCGATTCCGTTACGCGCGGACAAGCTGGCTGTGTGCCTGCCGGAATCGCATGCGCTCGCGCACCGTGAATCCCTTCGCATCGCGGATCTGGAGCACGAGCACTTCGTCATGTTCGACCGCGAAGTCGCGCCCGCCAACTATGACAACGTCATCGCCGCGTTCAGCCGCGCCGGGGTGCACCCGCGCACACGCCACGCAGCGCGAACCTGGCTGAGCATCGCGGCGATGGTCGCCAACGGTTTTCACATCGGGCTCGTGCCGGAGAGCATGGCCCGCTGCGGCATGCGCGGGGTGTGCTTTGTCCCGCCGGCGGACGCGGACGCGGGCGCGGTGTCCCCCGCGCTGATCGCGTGGAACCCCAGCTATGGCTCGCCGGGTCTGGACACCTTCGTGGAATGCGCGAGGCGGCATACCGATCCGGAGAGCGCCGCTTTCGAGCAGGACTGATGTCGGGGCGTTGTCAACTTGACGGCAGCTGACGTTTAACATGGGTAACAAATAGGTATCCTTATCACGTCCACACCTTGCAACATCAATCACGGCCAGACGATTCCACGCTGCAAGGCGCGCGTTGAGTGGTGCGATGGGACTGCGCCGTCATGCGGTGTCGGGGTAATGCAAAGTGTTGACGGATCGGACCAAAGCTGAATAGAAACACCTGCATGCGAAGTGGATCGCGAAACCCGTTCATGGCGCGCTCACGGCGACGCGTAGGTTGGTGACTGTTCTCAGCACGGTTATTCAACCGTGCAGCTTGACGCTCGCGAGTTCTGCGATGTCTGCTTTCGCTGCAGGGTAACTGCGCAGTTGGTCGGTGTCGATTTACCGGGGCACGGGATTCGATCGCAGCACATACTTGAAGAAGCGTTTGGCTGCAGCCTAGTCCCAGCGCTTCTGCAGAAGCACATCCAGCTCGGCGCCGCGTTCGTCCAGGGCCCTCCACAACATGTAGGGCTCGCCGCGCAGCTTCACGAACACTTCGTCCAGATGCCGCGTGTTGCCAGGCTTGCGTCGCACCGCCTTTGCGCGCCCTGCGATGGCAGCTCCGAACTTGTCGCACCAGCAACGGATTGTCTCGTAGGTCTCCATCACGCCGCGCTCGAGCCGCAACTCCTCGATAGCGCGCAGGCTCAGGTTGAAGCGGAAATACCAGCGAACGGCGCAGTTGATGACGCTCGCAGGGAGGCGGTGACCGTGGTAAAGCGACTTCGTTTTCTTCATCGCCTCATTTTATCGCTCCGCGCTCGCGAACCTGACAACGCCTCCGGCTTCGCAGCGACGGACTAACGGAGGTCCATGCCAGCGAATGCATCGTCCGCGAGACGACGTGAGGCGGGAAACGCCGGGCTGCGCTGGCGGCGATTTCCCGATTGAAGGCGAGGTAAATACCGCGCAGCAGACCGAACTGCTGTGCCACGAGCTGGAGTGTCGAAGTCTTGCCTGCGCCGGCAAAGCCTTGACCTCCAGGTCGGCGGCGCAAAGCGCCGCGTCGATCACGGCCTGCTACTCTGCCGTAGGAATCAAGCTTTTCTTCACGCAATATCAGACCTCATGTGCCATCGCCCCTGGCGATGTGGAGTTGCTGATTCTCACATAGCCCACAGCCGATCGAACAGACGGGCGGCCGCGGTATCTTCGGGACCCTTGCGCATTTGATCACCGGAAACAGCCGTCCTGGCGTCGCGAAAGGCAGCAGCGCCCATCACGTGTCAACAAGGGCAGGCCCGTTTTCGGCATACCATTGATCTGAAATCACCGTTGCCTCAGCGAAAAAACATAGGAATGCAGATTAAAAGTTGATCACTTTTACTATGCAAAGTGATCGTAAGCGTATTGCGCTTACACGGTTCGTTCACGACACTGTTGCCCTGATCGTCGGGGCTCCGACCCCTTGATCCGGTTAGGCACGAGCGGCTGTTGCCACAAAAGGCAATCCACTTGATCATTTCACGGGTTCGGCGGCCGATGCTCTATACGTGCAATGCCGCCCAAGAGCTCCATCCCGTTTCCACTCTCGGTTGCTGCCCGCGTCCGGCAAGCGCGCCCCGGAACCTTGGGCTCATCGAGCGGCGACTTTATCAGGACCAACCGAAGCGTTACGCTTACTGCGTCACCGACAAGACACGTGAGTTGGACAGAATGATGCTGATGCTGCGTTTGTGGGGAATGCGGCACTGCGGGCTGGACCCCAACGTCGAAAGCGCAGTCACGATGAAACATCGCCGAACCGGCAAACTCATCGATGCCCACTGGCTGCCCGACACAGAAGACCTGCCTTTCAGTTTCAGCCAGGTCGATAGCCGGGTGAATCCCGCGTGGGCGGCCGAACGGGCCAGCCGTGCCGAAGTCTTCGCGGAAGGGCGGCGAATTCGGGTTTCCAAGCGAGCACCCGCAAAAAAAGAAGTCGGCCACCTTGGCAAGGCATCGGAACGAAAAGAAAGTGCCGCGCAAGCGCAAAACCGCTGCCGTGGCGGACTGACTGAGGACTGGTACGATGCCTTAGTTCCCCCCGCAAAATACCAATGTCCGCGCCGTACTTGTATCTCAAGCGATCGGCTGTACCGACCGGAGCCTGACCTTCACTCAATAGGCCCCCAGATTGGGCAATTCCGCATGAATATAGCTCGCGACCAGCTCTACTAAAACCGGAAAGACCCATATCCCAACTCCGAGAATGTTGCTTCCAATGGTGTCAAAAAGGCTCAGCCCCGAACGAATCAGGGCCAACCGGTACGCGCAGCGAATGAGCACGTTCCCCCCTGCTACTTCCACCATTCTTCTCCAACAACAGGACAGCAACAAATCGGAGCAAGATACGAAATCTGCAAATGGCGGGAAGCTACACATCTCCATCTGCTCCCGAAAGTGAATGTAATGTGAGTCTATATTGATGGGGTGGTCGCGGTCCGTCTTAACGGTCAGTCCGACACCGCAGCGCGCAGTCGAATTTCAGACGCACTCCCCGATGTCGGGCGAAAGGTCGATCGATGGCATCAATAGATGTCTTTGCAGTGCCGTACAAAGAATCATGGCGCCAGCATTGACGCAATCCAACATCCGCGGTCTGTAGACGTCATCTCCGCGCCGAATTTTCGCACCGCTCAGTACGCAGTATCCAGAAGCATTCGCCTTGCCCCGGCGCCAAATCTGCTCACGGTAGCAGCATTTCGTAGCATCGCGCCACTCGATCGTCACGATATCGTCCGTTGGACATTCTATGAGTTTCACGGTGACTTGAGCTCGCTCAGTTCGACTGCAAAACCGGTAGACATTCGCGTGGGGCTGATTTGCGGCGCCGCTGTGGACCTCATCGTTCGCATCGACAAGCGAATCGATAATGTTCTTCCAAGGATCAAGCCCAACCTTAGTGCTCATGTTGCCGCTCCTGGAATAATATCGCCGCTGGTTGCGATGCAAGGCGAGCGGTTGCGACCTCAAGAATTCTTGCCTACGTCCTCTGCTTCTGGGACGGCTCATGCGAGACGAAGCGCCAATTTCGTGTTAGTTTCCGGTTCCTTTTGTCACGAGACGATTAACTACTGCGGCCACGCCATCGACGCTTTGTGCACGCTGACTGGCGAGGTCAATCTGATCACCGTCTGCGACCGATCCAGTGAGAGTAACCGTGCCTGAACGCGCGACCACATTCAAATCAGAAGCGTCGACACCTCCGCCTTTGATTGCCTTGCGTACCGCATTTTCGAGTTTGCGATTTGCCGCGTGATTGGCCTTGCCCGTTGCGGCAATATTCGACGGTTCGGAGACTGACGCCTTGACGGCTGGCGAATCGTCTCCTGCCTGAGGCGTGGATTGTGCAGAGGACATTTCGATGGTTCCACCGCCAAGCGTAGCTGCAAGCGTAGCTACCAAGCAAAGGTTTTTCATAACATTTGTCCTGTAATCGTCTTCAACAGCGCTCGGACCATCGAGTTCTTTCACGAGGTGGGACTCTCAGTTCACGCAGTGGCATTCTGATCATTTATCAACTGTGACGGCTGTGACGAACTACCTTATCTCGACGGAATATATTTCATCGCTGGCGTTTTTTACCCATTAGACAAGTGTGAGCAATACGTCGATGTTGCCGCGTGTCGCGTTGGAGTACGGGCAGACGACGTGAGCTTTTTCAATAAGCGATTGCGCCGCATCTCTTGCCATACCGGGTAGCGAGATCTTCAGTTCAACCTCGATGCCGAAGCCGGTCGGAATGACGCCTATGCCTACGGTACCGTTGATCGAAACGTCAGCCGGAATGGTGATCTTGTTCTGCGCGGCAACGAATTTCATGGCACCCAGGAAGCAGGCACTGTAACCTGCAGCAAAAAGCTGCTCCGGGTTGGTGCCTTCACCCCCCGATCCCCCGAGCTCTCGTGGAGTGGTCAGCTTGAACTCGAGGTTGCTCTCGGGAACGACCGCGCGACCATCCCGGCCTCCAGTAGCCCGCGCGTGAGCGCGGTAGAGAACATTTTCAATTGTCATGATAGTAGCCTCTAGTAAAACACTTAAATAAAGTATCTTCGGTGCCGGCAGAATTTTGACGAAGGAAGCGGAGACCTCGCGATTGGGATGCTCGTCCTCAATGACTCGGCCGCGAAAACGGTACCCCAGTGCCATGAGGTTTTCGTACTCCATTCTGGCCTTCACCGCCTGGAGTTCCTCGGGCGAAATCTCCTGTCGTCTAGGCACCTTCAGATGTAGCGAAGGCTCGGAGATTACCGGCGCATCGCGGGCCCAAGCATCATTGATCACGCAAAGTTGCCGGTGAAGCACAAGCCGATCGCGCCGACGCCTTGCCCTGCGGCGGGTCCGGCAACATTCGCTGCGAACATTGAGGCGAGGCGGACGTGCGCAGGACGTCAGCTCATGGTTCACGCCACGTCATAAACGTTGATCACGAGGCCACAACTATGCGAGACGTCGTTGAGTTCAGCTTCTACTAATGGCATATGAAGGTCTTGAACAATGACGCTCAATTTGTCGATCTGAACCCTACTTTTAGCTTTGGGACGGCAAGTGTGGTGGGCACGTCTCGCTCCACCGCGGCCTCGTCAGGCGGCCCACGGTAAAGTCCGAAGAATCAGGAAAGGTTCGGTGAGACGTAGCCTTAGCCTTTCAGATGAGGCGAAGCGAGAGGCGGGCGCCATCGCCGCAGTCGTCGTCGAGCGCGTTGAGCGCGCACTGTAACAGTTGTAGAATCACATTTGGCAGGGTCATCCTTCGACCCTCGGTAGCGTGATCGAAGTCGCCTAGACAATCACTCGGAAGGCGATAGATGGCACACCATCAGACTGCTGACATTCAGAATGTTGGCAACGAATTTGGAAGCTTCTTTAGACTTCGTGATGCCCCTTCCTTGCTGCTGAGGTCGGAATCTCAATTGCAGATGGGGATCACGCGGATCACGGTACCCTGCGGCCTCGAAAATCCCGCAGGTCCCATACACCCCGAGCAAGGATTCACCATCCCGGTCTATTTGCGCGAGCCGTCGTGCAATAATTGGGGAACATGGGTCGACGGCATATTCCTGCCGGTAGATCACTGGGCCGAAGGGGGGATCGGCATCTATGACATGGAATCAAATCCGAGAGCATGGCGGACATCTGCGTACGACTGCGTGCATTTCAATCTGCCACGAAGCACACTTGACGCGTTTACTACTGACAGTGAATTGCGTCGCATTGACATGATGTCATGCCTCCAAGGGAAGAAAGACGATGTACTGTTTGGGCTTGCCAAGTTTATCCTGCCTTGGCTTGGCGACGAAGCTCGCATATGCAATTTGACCTTTGAACATTTCGTTTTGATGTTCTGCAGCCATGTGGCTGGTACTTATGGAAACATCCAGATATCGACGAAACGAGTTGGTGGTCTCGCGCCGTGGCAGCGGCGGCGTGTGATGGACATCATCGATGCCAACCGAAACCAAAGACTTAGTTTGGCAACTCTCGCCGGAGAGTGCGGCCTTTCAGTGAGTTATTTCAATCGCTCTTTCAAACAATCGTTCGGCATGCCAGTGCATCGCTACATGATGCATCGCCGAGTCGACTTCGCAAAGGCTCTAATGAAGAACGCGCCGATTGCTCTCGCTCAAGTTGCGCTTCAATCTGGATTCTGCGATCAGGCGGCCTTCAGTCGGACCTTTAGAGCTCTAGTCGGCACTTCGCCAAAACGATGGCTCACCGCATACAGATCCGGTTGTGTCGATTTGCACGGAAACCAGACCCCAAACGATTTGCGTTGAATTCTGGCCCACCCTGTTGAACCGGTTTTGTCGCGCCAAGGCGCTGAGCAAAAATTCGCGCTCGATCAAGAATTCGGAACGAGACGGTCTAGACGAGGACGGCAGCGCGCGACGTTGCCAACCGCTATCGATAAGGTTCTGATGCGGCTCTTCGCATCTTCGGGCGGTCGTCCCTTTTCATGCATGTATGGACCGACGCCTTTTGCAACCTCCTTGTTCGTGATGTCGAAACGCTCTGCATGCATGTATCCGGCTTGCCAGATGGGCCGTTGCCGAAGCACGCCCGCAGCCTCGATGAGATCCGCGCACCCCGTCCTTAGCAAAATCGCGGCTTGCCACAGGTGGCAGCCGGCACGAAAAACAGGCTTCAGGATGCTGGTTCAACCTATTTCGTCATCGCTTTGAGAAGCTTCGCAAACCTGTGAGTGGGTGTTACCTCCCTCCAAGCGGTTTTGGCGTTATGCTGCCGCGCTGGCAACTGAGCGATGAACGCCCCGAGTTCATCACGGATGACCTTCGGCTTCAACCAATATCGGCTTACCGGTTTCATTCACCCCATGGATGGCAAACACATTCTTGGCGAGATCGATTCCGACGGTGACGAAGGACATGGACTTCTCCTCCTACTAGCGTTGATGAAGGCTCGACACTCCATCATGGCACTTTGATGCCAACGTTCGCGGCTTCCGCCGCGACCTCAGGACGGGGAAGTCCCGATTACCCATCAGACGCAACGCCTGGCGGCTTCTGTATTTAGAGAACACCGCGTAAATGAACGTGTCAATATACGGACATACCCTGATGGCGATCCAAGTTTTTGCACAGTTCTCAATTGCAATGCGCGAGTAGCGAATTAATTTATGTACGTACAGTATATGTTAAATTCATGTACAATACGCACAGAACACGTGAAGCTTTGGAGAACAAAGTGGAAAAGAGCGAGATTGCATCCACGCCGGCGAACACCGATGACTTGCCTGAATTGCCCAAGCCGCAAGGGGGCGGCCGAGGACGTCCGCGGTCGGAATCCTCAAAAACTGCGGTTCTAAGCGCGGCCTATCAGCACGCAGCGAAAGAAGGAGGATGCGGTGCAACTATCGAGGCGATCGCCAAGTCATCTGGTGTATCGAAAGTTACCATCTATAAATGGTGGTCTGACAGGCAGACCCTTCTGACCGACGCTTTTCTTTGGCATGTAGGGCTTGAGATTCCCCTCTCGGCGGAAGGAGACCCGGTTCAAGCCATCCATCAGCACGCGGCGAGATATGTTTCGCTCCTGGGAGGGGATGTGGGGCGCGTGCTTAAAGTCGTCCTCTCGGAATGCCTGACAAAATCTGGCGACACCGCGACCTTCTTCGACCGTTATCTGAAGGAACGGCGTGAACTCGGTACACGAGTGATTGAAGCTGGACAGCGATCGGGCGCAATCCGCTCGCAGCGTCCTGCTCAGGAGCTTTACGATCAGATATACGGAACAATCTTCTACCGCTTCATCTTCGATCTCTCTGACCTCAATCCGGCGTTCGTTCGGCAACTGGTTGATGACGTGTTCTGCCGGTAGGCGAGAAGAGAAGGTGGATGCACGGTTAGGCTAGCCTGCCTTGGCCACAAAGTGGTGGAGTGACTGGTGCTTCGCACTCACGTGAAGTGGGTCAATGTGCGCGGCCATCGGCTCGACGCTCTTGCGCGAGAGCGGCAACCACAGGCCCGAACAGTAACCGTTGATGCCAGCATGACGATCGGCGTGCCCTAACGCCTGCGCCAGACGGTTCAGATACGCGTCAAATTTGTCGACATCTTCTCTACTTCGTCTGGCGGATCTTGATCGGTGTTCCGCGCTCGGCATCGATGGATTTATGCGCCGCCAGACTAATGCCACTTGTGTCAATCGTCACCGTCTCGGGTTCGCCGTTGTGAGCGATCGCTTTTTCGAAGTAACGCTTTGCCGCAGCCTTTTCCCGATGAGCATGCAGCAGGAAATCGATGGTGTTGCCGGCTTTGTCGACGGCGCGGTACTAATATTTCCACTGACCCTGACCTTTACGTAGGTCTCGTCGACGCGTCAGCTCTTGCCGACCGGGCGCTTGTTGCGGCGAAACGCTTTCTCCAGCACCGGTAACAGCTTGAGCGCCCAGCGATGCACGGTTGAATGATCGACCGCGATGCCTCGCTTCGCCGTCATTTCCTCCAGGTTCCGCGGGCTTAGCGAATAGGACACGTACCACGCACATACGTCAGGATTGCATAACGCGGGTAATGCAGGCACTTGAGCACGCGCGCCACTGCCGGATTCAGGTTCTGCTTCATCGATCACATTGTTCACCTTTACCACTTGAGCATAGCAGTACGCCTTATTGCGACGAAACCATCTCCAGCCCAATCTCCCAGAGAAACACATCCGTGAGTAGCGTGTGTCGATCTGCCTACTATTTATAGATGGCGACTTTCGACACACCAGACGATTTAGCGATCGCCTCAATGGTCGCTCCACGCGCGCCACCTCTGGTCGCATGCTGATACACCGCGCTCAGGACGGCAGTTTTTGCCGTCTCAGACCGCGGCCTTCCCCTGCCCGCTGGTTGCGGCCGAGAAATTCTCGCTCCTCTCCAACTTGTACTCCGCAAGTGCATTGGCGTTAACAGCCAATACATACGAATACTTAGATATACCGTAGGTCCACTATTTAATAGCCTGTTCCGCCATCCTGCTCGCCTGTCTGGACAAATTCGCACGAGATATAGGTGTATATCCCTACGTTGACGCATAGCTTTACTCTACGTACATTAAACATATTGCCGCGCCGATTGTGTGAGCGGACATAACGCATCAACGGAGAGAAAATGCAAGTCGAAGACCACATCCACAGCCTCGTAGAACTGAGGAGAGACATTCATCGTCATCCGGAGCTGGCTTTTCAGGAGCTCCGCACGGCCGCCGTCGTCGCTGAGCGACTGAAGGCCCTCGGAATCGAAGTGCATACCGGTATCGGGCAAACGGGTGTCGTCGCCGTTATCGAGGGAAAGTCGGTGGCGAGCGGACGGCGTATTGCGCTGCGTGCCGATATGGACGCTTTGCAGATGCCGGATCACAAGGACGTTCCCCATCATTCGACATACGAAAATCACATGCATGGCTGTGGACATGATGGGCACACGGCAATGCTGGTCGGAGCGGCCGAAGTCCTCGCGCGCACGCGGGATTTCGATGGCGTTGTTGTGCTGATCTTCCAGCCCGCCGAGGAGGGTGCTGGCGGAGCCAAGGCAATGCTTGATGATGGACTGCTGGAGCGCTTCCCGGTCGACTCGTTCTGGGGGCTGCATAACTGGCCTGGCATGCCAACGGGCTCCGTAGTAGTACACACGGGTGAAACCATGGCCGCGGTGGATTACTTCGATATCGAAGTGGTTGGCAAGGGATGTCACGGTGGTATGCCCCAGGAAGGTGTCGACTCGGTTCTTGCCGCCTGTCATATCGTGACCGCTTTGCAGTCGATTCCGGCACGTAATGTTCATCCGCGCGATTCCGCGGTCATCGGCGTCGCGAAGATCCACGGTGGCGATGAGTACCATGTTCATCCCAATCGAGTGATTCTTAGTGGTTCGGTGCGGGCACATAAGGAGTCGGTGCGCGAGTTCCTCGAGAAGCGGGTTCAGGAAGTTGCTCGATCTGTAGCTGCAGGTTTCGGCGCCACTGTCGAGATCCGTTATCGCCGCAACTATCCGCCGACCATTAACGATGCCGCGTGTGCAGATATTGCGCGTGAGGTCGCGGCACAGGTCGTGGGCAAGGAAAACATTCTGCAAGGCCGCCTGCCGTCAATGGCGGCTGAAGATTTTTCGTTCTTCGCCCGGGAAAAGCCTGGTTGTTATGTGTGGTTTGGCAATGACGATGATGGTCACACCCACAGTCTCCATCACCCTCTCTACGACTTCAACGATGGGGTGATTCCACTTGGCGTGTCTTACTGGACTCAACTGGTTGCAAGACTCTTGCCCATTTGAGAGGGAATAGCGTCACGACCAGAGGACAACCAAATAATGAAAAAAATCGACACATTAGCAGCAATCCCCTGCATCTTGATTTTCGTGGGGATTTTTTTCGGTAATCGAGTCACCCCATTCGTTCTTGGCGTGCCGTTCCTGCTCGCCTGGATAATGGGTTGTGCCGTTCTGACGACGATCGCTTTGCTTGTCATCGATCGGGTCAGCCATAGTAAATACGAAGAAGCGGCTGGAGACGCAACATGAACTTATCGACTTCTGTCATTCTGGCTACTGTCTTCGCATCCATCCTGCTTAGCGCCTTACCGCGACTTGGTAGGAAGATGGATCTGGAGCAATGGAGCGTAGGCGATCGTGCCTTCGGCACTGTGTTCGTATTTCTGTTGATGGCAGGCGAAAGTTTCACGACCTTCACCGTCCTTGGCGCCAGCGGTTTTGCGTACGGACATGGCGGCGCCGTCTACTATATTCTTGCGTACGAGTGCCTCGCCTACACACTGTCTTTCTGGCTTTCTCCCGTTATCTGGAGATACGCGAAGCAGCACCGACTGGTGTCCCTGCCAGATTTTCTCCGGCAGAAATACGAAAGCCGTACGCTCGGCGCACTGGCTGCGCTCGTCGGAGTTGTCGCGCTCATCCCGTATATCGTGCTTCAGCTCAAAGGCATGGCGATTATTGTTAGCACCGCTTCGTCGAACGCGCTCTCCCCGACCACGGGAATTCTCCTCGGAGCGGCAGCGATCACGATCAATGTTCTGCTGTCAGGTGTCCATGGATCGGCGTGGGTCTCGTCGGTCAAAGATATCGCGATCGTTCTGCTGGTGGTGTTCCTCGGGATCTATCTCCCAAGGCACTATTACGGCGGAATCCACGCAATGTTCGCCTCTGTGGAGGCAGCTAAGCCAGGTTTCACAGCCATTGCGCCAACGGGTTTCAGTTCGGTGTGGTTCGCTTCGACAATTATCCTGTCGACGCTGGGCTTCTTCATGTGGCCACACGTCTTTGCGGCGACATTCACGTCCGGCAGTGTCGCGACCTTGCGCCGCAACGCCATTCTGCTTCCGGCATACAGTCTCCTGCTCGCGCTCGTGTTTTTTGTCGGGTTCACGGCAGTTGGCGTTGTGCCTGGGCTGGCGGGTGCACAGGCGGATCTGAGTCTCTTCAAGCTTGCGATTGGCGCCATGCCTGCTTGGTTTATCGCCATTCTTGGTTCGGCGGGCGCTCTGTGCGCGATCGTTCCAGGCTCGATGCTGGTGCTCACCACCTCGATTCTTTTTTCCCGGGATCTGGTTGGCGCGGTTGATCCTGCGCGAAGCGATCGCTTTACCGTATCTCTGGCAAAGATTGCCGTGCCGGTCATCATGATCGTATGCGTTACTTTCGCTTTGTCGGGCAGTCAGACAGTGGTTGCGCTGCTGTTGATGGGCTACAACTTTGTGACTCAACTGGCACCAGCGTTTTTTGCCAGCCTGAGCAAACGCAATCCCGCGACTACCAAGGGGGCGATCTGCGGAGTTGTTGTCGGTGTACTCAGCGTTGCGGTGATCTCGCTCACTGGTTCCCGTACATCGACGCTGCTGCCATTCATTCCCGATTCCCTCCGGGACATCAACGTGGGTATCGTCGCCCTCGCTGTGAACGTCTGCGCGTTCGTACTGGTCAGCTTTCTGGATCGCCTTATGCCTGCATCTCGAAAGCTGGCTCCGTGACGGAACCAGAGGTCATTCGAGAAGCTTAATCCGTACCGAAGTTGTGCCAATCCCGTTCGGCTGAGGTTGCTCGGATGGACGGGAACCTGCAATCCAAGATGCAAAAAAAATATCCAATTGGTTAGGAGTATATAATAATGAAATCCACTCTGATTGAGAATGGAAAATCTCTCGCCCTCGTTGCGTCGCTTTCCGCTGTCGGCATGACTATGGCGTTCGGTTACGCAGGTCCGGCCGCAGCTCAAAGCAGCGTCACGTTGTTTGGGGTGGCCGACGAAGGCCTGACGTTCAGCACCAACGCTGGTGGCAAGCGTCAATACGCGCTGACGAGCGGTAACGAAGGTCAGAGCCGCTGGGGTCTCAAGGGAACTGAAGACCTTGGCGGAGGGTTGAGCACGATTTTCACCATTGAAGGGGGCTTCAATGGCTCTAACGGAACTTCGACTCAGGGCGGAGCGCTGTTCGGACGGCAGGCTTTCGTGGGCCTTTCCTCGAACAACCTCGGGACGCTGACTCTCGGTCGGCAGTATGCGATCACGTACGAATACGTCGGCATTTTCACCGCTGGCGGCTCGTGGGCGCTCACGGGCGCAGGTTACGGCGCCCACCCGGCGGATCTGGACGACATGGACGGCAGCCAGCGGATAAACAACGCGGTGAAGTACAAGTCGCCCACGTTCATGGGCTTCAATTTTGGAGCGATGTATAGCTTTGGCGGAGTTGCAGGTGACGTATCGCGGAATTCCTACTACTCCGCTGCGGTGAGCTACGCGAATGGGCCGGTATCGCTGGGCGCTGCGTACTCCATGGCAAGAAACCCGAACTATTCGGTTTTCGGCACCAACGCATCGGCTAGCACTACCGCTAGCAACATGAGCGGTCCGGTAATTTCGGGCCTCGCAGGCGCTGGGTCCCTTGAAACCGCTGGCGTGGGCGGTAGCTACCAGATCGGACCGGCAACGCTAGCTGCCGCTTATACGCACTCGTCGTTCAACAGTCTCGGTGCAACTGCTGTGACAGGGATCAACTCTGCAGCCTTGGGCAAGACGGCAGTGTTCAACATCGGGGAAGTCAGTGTTCGTTACTTGCTGACTCCTGCATTGATGCTTGGTGCGGCGTATGAATATACGGCAGCCGGCGGACTGGCTGGTCGAGATGGTGCACGCTATAACCAAGTTGATCTGGGCGTCGATTACTACTTCTCGAAACGCACCGACGTCTACGCAATGGCCGTCTATCAGATGGCATCGGGCTACGATTCCACGGGTAAGAAGGCGGTTGCAGTAATCGCCTACTCTACCCCGTCGACGTCTAACCGGCAGCTGATTTCCGTTGTCGGTGTGCGGCATCGCTTCTAAGCCGATCGAGGAGTGTAATTCTTCATTTGAAAGATCGCTCCGGCAGTGGATCAGGTTGTCCCCCCGGACAATCTGATCGGCATGCTCCGGCAGAAGTCGGTGTTAAATGCTTGATTGTCGGAGGCAACGACACAGTCTGAAAGGGCACATAGCCACTCAGATCCACCTGAAAGTTTGTTGTCGCACGTCCCCGGAAGCCTTTATGAACCGTCCATCGGCAATTGCTACTCCTCAAATGTCCAACGAGCGGGTCATCGTGACAGAGTGGAGATTTGACCCAGGTGCCCAGACCGGCTGGCACGTGCATAAACATGACTATGTTGTAGTACCCCAAACCGACGGTGATCTCCTTCTTGAGGCGTTGGGAGGAAACCGGATCTCGCGGCTGATTGCGGGACGAAGCTATGCAGGTTCGAAAGCAACAAACCATAACGTAATTAACAACTCGGATCATGTAGTCGTGTTTATTGAAATAGCCATTCGGTAAGAATCCGATAGAGATGCAATACGTATGCAAAACGATTTCTGGCGGAGGGACCAATCACACGAATGCTTCTTTGGTTGCCGCGCCACCTTCTCTCAGGTTCTGGCTCGACGCTCGAGTGAGGAATCTGAGCGGCAGTGTCGCAATTGTATTTATGTTAAATTATGGGCCACGTTGACACTTCGCCTCCCGTGCGGCGTTAAACATGATATGTAGTTCGCGGGACGCTCGCCCAGAAGTCCCACCAGTAGGTTTGCCGTTCTGTCAACGCCAACAGGCATGCTGAGACGCCGAACGTAACAATTGCTACATCCGGCAATGAAAGGCTCACATCTCAGCATGCCAACACAATTAGTGCCGTGCCAACTACGATACCGTACCGATTTGACGTTACTCAGCACGGAGGTTTTTGCGATGCTGGTTCAACATCCCTTCAGAAAAGATGCCGGACACCCATATGCACAGCAGTTTGTGACCTGCCCGATGACGGCGAAAAAATTACCATCTGCGCTACCATAGGAGCGCCAGAGGCGCTTGTGCCCGTGACGTCCTCGTGCGCAACCAGGAAGTAAAGGTCCGTGGTCTTCGAAAGATAATAATCTGCTGACGCGGAGATTATTCCCATACCAGCCTTCTTTCTGACCAGCGTTCTGTTGTAATTCAGGCCGAAAATGAGAAACGGACTGAACTTGGACTTCATACCGACCTCATAAGTCCTGCCTATCGATCCAGATCCGTAGATGTGCGCCTGCGTAATCAGCGCATGCGCAAACAAGAAGCCAAAGTCGTAAGATCCGCCAAACCCATAGGAATCCTGGTGACTCAGAGGGTTACCAGATAGACCGAACGGGTTAGCTTGCGGCTGAAGTAAAACATCGCCACCATTTACGCCGTACTCTCGCTGCGCGCCCAGACCCAAACTCAAAGGACCCGCAACATAGCTAATGCCACCGTCGAAGCTACTGCTCTGGACGATGCTGCCAGGTTGTCCTCCCAATGCCGCTGAGAGTCGGAATGTGACACCGCCAATCGGCGACGAAACGTATTTGGTCACGCTGTTGTACTGTGTTCCAAAGACGTGATCGTAGTTCCCGGGGTGGATAGAGGGATAACCTGGACCGTATACCAGCATGCTGGCGGTGTAAGGCCCGAGAGTATCGTCTAGCACGCTTGTGTCGCGCCCCATGCTGAAGACTCCAAATGGGCCCGACAACAAAATGATGGCCTTTCGTGAGAACGCCAGACCGCTGGATAGCTGGCCGTTGGTCAAACTAAACCCCGACTCAAGCTTGAAACCGGCCCGATAGCCTCCTCCAAGATCCTCGTCTCCGGTGAGTCCCCACCGAGATTGTTGTACTACTCCGTCTTGCAGTTCAAAAACTGAGCCTTTGCCGACGTTCGAAACGTAGGTAGGACCGATATCCTGAAGACCGTACAGCGTTACCGAAGCCAAAGCGTTTGCGGACGCAAATGCAGAAATTAGCATTGCTAATAAAACAAATCTGGATTTTTTCATTGTCTCCACACCTTTGAACTTTATTAACTACTGTGGTTGTTGTGTATCAACGATCGTTGACATATTTCTTATAGAAAACTGACAAATCTGTCGCCTATCTTCGGAATGAACGCTCGCCCGCTCGTAGACGCGCCGCAAGAACCGTCGCGCTGCTCCCTGAGCATCCGCGTGGAGGATCAAATTTATTGTTGAGACCGTGCGTGGACACACAGGCCATCCTGGAATTATGAGGAGCCAGTCCATTGAAGATTTGAAACGCAGCCGCGATCCGCTCATGCGAGAAGCGTAAAGACTTATGAATCTATGAGTTCGTTGTTTCCTCCGATTTGTTGTTGTCTACTAGAACGACTGGCCGCACGAGGTTGGCGGCGCCACGGGAACGATTGAGTTGGCGCCAGCAAGCTACATCAATCACATACGGTGTTACGTGAATCGACGCGTGCGTCGGTATGTATGCCGCCCGTAGCCTGGCGGCAGCTACGAGCGCACATTCATGCGGCATGCTCACATAAGGATGAGCCAGTAGCTATCCGCTGACGCAGTATCAAAGTGATGGATACGGCCACAGGTTTTGTGTACCACCGTCGACGACAATCACTTGACCCGTTATGAACGAGGCCGAACGGCTGCTCAAAAACAGCAGCGAATCTGCCACTTCCCGCGGTTGTGCCAGGCGTCCCATCGGGATAGCTGCCTCGGTAGCTGCACGGTGGCCAGATGCGTCAAGGAAAGCTTCCATTCTGGGATTGCTGATCACGCCCGGCGCAACCCCGTTTACGCGAATGCCCAACGGAGCAAACTCGACCGCGGCAGTACGGATCAACGAAATCTGCGCCGCTTTGGCCGCTGCATACGGTGCGTTCCCCGGAACACCAGCAAAACCAGCAGCCGAAGTGACATAGGTCACGCACGCGCCCGGGGCGAGGCGACGTGCAGCCTCGCTGGCAACACGCCGCGCATGGTCGAAGATGATTTCGAAATGCCATTTCCAGTGTGCGTCATCGGCATCTGCAATGCGCTTCGGTTTCAGCATCCCTACGACATCGATCACACCACGAAGCGGTCCGAACGCGGATTCCGCCTGATCGAACGCCTTGGTGATTGCGGTGGTGTCAGTGACGTCCACCGAAATGGCCAGCGAACGCCGCAGCGTTGCGGCGGCTGTCTGGGCGGCCACCTGGTCGATGTCCGCGCAAATGACTGCAGCGCCGTTCTGATCGAGCGCACGCACGATCTGTGCGCCGACACCGCTGCCTGTCCCGAGAACCAGGAAGGCAGCCCCATCCAGATCAGGATAGCTTGCGAATCCGCCGGGTACGTTGTTGACGGACTCGCTCATCGCGCAGGCTCCTCGATTTTCTCCAGAAGAGGACGGTAGATAAGTTCGACGTCGTCCGTCAGCATCGATTTCACGCTGCGGCTGCGCTCGTCACACAGTATTTCATCAGCCTTCCTTCCGATACCCTCGAGGATCTCTCGCGCTACCATATCCGGTGTGTTCTTTGGCCCTTCGACGTGCTTCGTCATTCCAGTATCTGTGTAGCCGAGAACCACACCTGTCACTCCAACGCCATGACTCGCAAACTCAAGGCGCAATGAGTTGGTGTACGACCACGCCGCCGCCTTGGACGCTGCATAGCCAGCATGCGACGGCAACGCGACCCAGGCTGCAACCGAAAGGAGGTTGACCAACCTGCCGCCGTGCCGCTGACTCAGGAGTGGCAGGAACGCTCGGGCCAGACGCACCATCCCAAAGCAGTTGACCGCAAACTCATGTTGCGCCAACTGGATACCTTCTTCGATATCCTCAACGGGACTGTGGAAGATTCCCGTGGCATTGATCACAAGGTCGATTGGCCCCAGGTTGGCAGTTGCTGCCGCGACGGAGGACGGATCGGTAACGTCGAGCCGCACAGTTGAAGGATCGGAGACGTCGGCCAGAACGCCTTGAAATACGCGTGCGCCTGTGGCTTCCAGCTGCGCGCAGAGCGACCTGCCGATACCTCCGTCAGCGCCTGCAACGAACACTGACTTGCCTGCCATTTCCATGTCAGAGCTCCCCGATCACGGTGCCGAGTTCAAGTTCTGCCCTGCTGCGCGTCTGGAAACCTTGTTCCATCAATGCGGCAATGCGCTTCGTGCTGGACCCGTCGCGCGCCAGGATCTGGAAAAAGCCCGAGTCGACCTGAACGTCTTCCTTCGGCGCCAGGCCCGCTGCGTTGATCCGGCGCTTGGCGAGTCTGACTGCTGCTTCCGGGAACCTGGCAATGCGCTGCGCCAGGGCGGTGACGAAGGGGAGCAGTTCGCTGTCGGGCAGCGCACGATTCACCATGCCGATGCGCTCTGCGTCCCCGGCATTCCAGTCGTCCGAGCCCAACAAAACTTCCATTGCATTGCCGCGTCCGCACAGGCGAACGAGGTGCTGGACGGCACCCGCTCCGGGGTAGACGCCGACGCCGATTTCCGGCTGGCCGATGATGCCCCGCTCAAGCGACGCAAAGCGCATGTCACAGGCGTAGAGAAACTCACCGCCGGCGCCGCGCGCACGACCTTCGAGCATTGCAATGGTCACCGGTCGGGCCTCGCTGAGGCGGCGATAAAGTGCACCGAGGCTGACGTCGTCCGGGCCGCCCGAGCTTGCCGCTGCGGCCGTGTAAGCCGCGATCTGCGTCATGTCGACATGGGGGATGAAAAAGTCAGGGTCGGCGCTGCGGAAGACAATGACGCGGCACGTGCCGTCTTTGTCCGTTTCATCGAGCAACGCAACAAGATCACGGACGAATGGTTCGTTGACCAGGTTCAGCGGCGGGTTGTTGATTGTTGCCCACAGCACGCCGTCGCGAAACTCCGTGGTCATGGATGCATATGCAGAGGTTGTCACCATCTCGGGCCCTTTCAATTAGAGTTCTTGATTGCAAAATGCAACCAACATTTGGGTAGCATAAACACGTCAGTTGCAAAATGCAAGCAAGTAGCGCTGGAGAAAAATTTGACAGAACGCGCCGTAGTTATCCGGCGCGTTACGCCGTCGAAGCGCACGTATACGAACATTAAAGTTCGCGGCCGACCGCCTGCAAATGAGTGAAATTGCTGCGCGAATGGCAAGCTAGGCGCACGCGGGGCAATGACGTAGTGCCGCGCGCAGGACTTAGCTGCCCCGGTCAAGGGCTCAAAAAAAGCCTAGCGCCTCGGCCTGGTAACTGACCAACAGACACTTCGTCTGCTGGTAATTCGCCAACGCCATCTTGTGGGTTTCGCGACCGATGCCGGACTGCTTGTAGCCGCCGAATGCCGCATGGGCTGGATACAGGTGGTAGCAGTTGGTCCAGACGCGGCCGGCTTCTATTTCACGCCCCACGCGATAGGCGCGCGTTCCGTTTCGCGTCCACACCCCGGCACCGAGGCCGTAATAGGTATCGTTGGCGATTTCGACTGCTTCCTGTTCATCCCTGAAGGTCATGACCGAAGCTACGGGGCCGAAGATTTCCTCCTGGAACACACGCATCTTGTTGTCGCCGAACAGCATCGTCGGCTTTATGTAAAAGCCTTTGCCGAGCTCGGCAGCTGGCGTGGCCCGCTTGCCACCCGTCAGGCAATGGGCGCCCTCGGTTCGCCCGAGATCGATGTAGGACATGATCTTGTCGAGCTGTTGCTGGGATGCCTGCGCGCCGATCATCGTCTCCAAGTCCAGTGGATGGCCCGCCTTGATACGCTCGACGCGCGCCACAGCTCGGGCAATAAATTCCTCATATATCGATTCCTGAATGAGGACGCGGGACGGACATGTGCAGACTTCGCCCTGATTGAGCGAGAACATTGCGAGCCCCTCGAGTGCCTTGTCCAGGAAAGCATCGTCATGGTCAAGCACGTCGGCAAAGAAGATGTTCGGACTCTTGCCTCCAAGCTCGACAGTCGAGGGGATCAGGTTGTCCGCTGCCGCATGAAGAATGCGCTGCCCGACTGGGGTAGAACCCGTGAACGCAATCTTTGCGATTCGCTTGCTCGTGGCTAGTGCCTCGCCGGCTTCCTTCCCAAAGCCAATCACGATGTTGATTACGCCAGCAGGAAAGAGGTCGCCAATCAGCTCGATGAGCACCAGAATCGAGGCCGGGGTCTGCTCGGCAGGTTTCAGGACAACGCAGCATCCCGCAGCCAGGGCTGGCGCGAGTTTCCACGCGGCCATAAGGAGCGGGAAGTTCCAGGGGATGATCTGACCTACGACGCCAATCGGTTCGTGGAAATGGTAGGCGACCGTGTTGTCGTCGATTTCCGAAATGGTGCCTTCCTGTGCGCGAAGACACCCTGCAAAGTAACGAAAATGGTCGATTGCCAGCGGAAGGTCGGCCGCCAGCGACTCACGTAACGGCTTGCCATTGTCGATCGTCTCGGCGACTGCCAGCACCTTGAGGTGTTTCTCCATGCGGTCCGCGGCAGCCAGCAGCAGACTTGAACGCTCGACCGGGGACGTTTTGCTCCACTTGCGACGGGCTGCGTGCGCTGCGTCGAGCGCCGCATCGATGTCGGCCGCGGTTGAGCGCGGGACGCGGCAGAATGGTTCGCCGTTGATCGGCGAGACGTTTTCGAAATATTCCTGAGTGGCCGGCGGCACCCATTTGCCGCCAATGTAATTCTCGTACTGCGCACGGTAAGGGTATTCAATGTCCAAACCGAGTTTCTTCAGGTCAAACGCACTCATTGATCCTCTCCTGTTGGATCTTGCCAAGTTCAACGAAGCTGAACATCCGGGATGACGATGGAGACGTGCACGGTGGCTGGGCTTCAAGACACATCGCCACCGCGGCGACATCAGTCTCTATTGACTTCCACAATCATTGGCTGTGGTGAACTTCCTGCATGCCGTAGACAGGCGTCGGGATCGCCTCCATGCGCGCTTTGAGCTGAAGGGCCAGATAAAGTGAATAGTGACGCGACTGGTGCAGGTTGCCGCCGTGGAACCAGAGCGCTTCCTGTTGCGTTGGCTTCCACATGTTGCGCTGCTCGCCTTCCCACGGTCCTGGATCCTTGGGCGTATCGGAACCGAGTCCCCAGACCTTGCCGACCTTATCCGCGATCTCCTGGTTGATCAGGTCGGCGACCCAACCGTTCATCGAGCCGTAGCCCGTCGCATAGACGATCACGTCGGCGGGAATCTCGCGGCCGTCATCGAGCTTCACCGAATTTCCGGTGATCTCCGAAACTTCACCGGAAGCCAGCTTGACCTTGCCGTCGATGATGAGCTGTGAAGCACCAATGTCGATGTAATAGCCAGAGCCCCGTCGCAGATACTTCAGGAACAGGCCTGAGCCGTCCGAGCCAAAGTCGAGCTTGAACCCCGCCTTTTCCAGGGAAGCATAGAAGTCGGCATCTCGCTCGCGTATTTTTTCGTAGATAGGAATCTGGAACTCATGCATGATCCGATACGGCAGCGAAGCAAAGATCATGTCGGCCTTGTTCGTCGTGACGCCATTGGCAAGCGCCTGCTCCGAATACAGCGATCCAAGCCCGAGATCCATCAACGTGTCCGATTTGACGATATGGGTCGACGAACGCTGGACCATCGTCACGTCGATACCGTTCTCGTGGAGTGCGGCGCAGATATCGTGGGCGGAGTTATTTGAGCCGATTACCACGACCTTCCTGCCCTTGTATCCGTCGGGCCCCGGGTGCTGCGAGGAATGGTGCTGATCCCCGTCGAAGCGCTCGCGTCCCTTGAACTGCGGAATGTTCGGCTTGCCGGACACGCCGGTCGCGAAGACGAGTTGTTTGGGTCGCAGGATGACTTCCTCACCATCCCGATCGACAGTGACAATCCACTCCTTTGACTGGTCATCCCATTTCGCCGATTTCGCTGTCGAATGGGTCCAGTAGTTGAGTTCCATCACTCGCGTGTAGAACTCAAGCCAGTCTCCGATCTTGTCCTTGGGCGCAAACACAGGCCAGTTCCTGGGAAAATCGAGGTACGGCAAATGGTCGTACCAGACCGGGTCGTGAAGGCAAAGCGACTTGTAGCGCTTACGCCATGAATCCCCTCCCCGCTCATTCTTTTCGAGGATGATCGTGGGAACGCCGAGCTGGCGAAGTCGGGCACCGAGAGCGATACCACCCTGGCCGCCGCCGATGACGAGAACGTACGGCTGCTTTTCATAGCCGAGCGAGCGCGTCTCTTCCTCGCGCTCCTCCTTCCAGGTCCTGGCGCCGATTTTCTGACCATGTTTCGCACCAAGTGGACGTGTGAAGCCCGACTTTTCCTCATGGCCCTTTAGTTCGATCATTGCAGTCAACAACGTCCAGATCAAACCATCTTTGAAACGCACCAGCCCGTACCCTCGCCCGGTCGCCGTTTCGAACGAAATCCAGCTTTCGAGCACGCCGTCGGCTTCCGTCGCGCTTTCACCCTTAGTCACATGGAAGTTCGACGGTTTGACGCTGGCCAATTGGGCTTCGAGCATCTCGCGTATCTGGTCGCGGCCTTCGACAGTCTTGATGTTCCAGGTGATGGCGACAAGGTCGCGCCAGTAACAGTCCTGAGCGAACATCGAGACAGCGTCGTTAATCCGACCCTCGGTAAGGGCGTTGCTGAACGCATCAAGCAGCTTCTGAACTCGAATAGTTGCCGGTGCAAGGTCAGACATATTATCTCCTCCTGGTATATGAATTGCGCTCAATATTGTTACTAGTAGTGCTAACTATAGGTCTGTATAAAATCAAATTGATTGCTCGCACAACAATGCGCAAGGCCAGTCTCGAGATACAGCTCAGAGTCGAACAGTTGTGCGAGCGATTGCGCGACTCGCGCGTCAAGAGCGCGTAGCCGGATGTCCAAAATCAGAGCCATTAACCTTCCCACCGGCAGTTCAACCCACTTTGAATTGACGACCAGCGAGTCCCGCACCTATCGCTTGCATATTGCAACTGACACGGACAAGAATAAACATGTCAGTTGCAAATTGCAAGTGACACGAACTAAGGAAAGTACGGGGGCTTCAGGGACGCCAGCCGTTGATCGCTGACGCGCAACGACGGCTCCTCTCGCGTGCGAGGAGCGCCAGGGCGAACGAGTGGCAGGTGGCAGCCGCAGCCTTGGCACACGATGTCAAGGCCCCAGTTCCGCTTCGAACGCCCTGATATCAAGGGAGGATAACGAGCTTTCCGCGAGTGTGGCCGCCAGCGAGCGCGTCGTACGCGGATGCAAGCTGATCAAGACTGTAGGTTTGGCTCACCGTCGCGCGAATTGCTCCTGAATCGACGATACGTGCAATCTCTTCGAGGTCGGCACCGTCCGGCCGGGTCAGTGGGCCGTGAAACTCCGCGTTACGCGCACGCGCGCGCTCGATGAACGGGAGAACGCCAGCTGCTGCTTTTGCAGCAACGGGTGGCGGGAATCCGATCTCGCAATACGCCTGCGAATCTGCAACGCGGACAAGACCAACATAGCGGCCGTCATCCCTCAAACTGTCGATCCCACGCTCGATCAGCGGGCCACAAACACCGTCATACACGACATCGAACGGACCGGCGTCTTCAAAGGCTTCCCGGGTGTAGTCAATTGTGCGGTCCGCGCCAAACTGCGCCATGAATTCCTGGGTGGACGGACCTCCGGTTGCCGCAACATGGCACCCCATGTGCTTCGCCAGCTGGATAGCGAAGAGACCCACACCTCCCGCCCCTGCTTGTATGAGTACGCGCTCCCCCGGACTGACGTGGGCTCGCTCCGTGAATGCCTGCCACGTCGTCAACGCGACCGTTGGAAGGCTCGCCGCCTCCTCAAACGAGAGAGACTGCGGCTTGCGGGCGAGGAGATCAACAGGAACAACGGCAAGTTCCGCGTACGCGCCAGGGCGAGAATTCGGCAGCCGGGCCCAAACTGCGTCTCCCGACCTGAACGCGGAGCTCGCTGGTGCCGAGAGCACGATGCCCGCAATGTCGTATCCCATCACCTGCGGAAAACTGAAGGGAAACGCGGCGTGGAAAAGTCCTTGCCGCATCGCGATCTCGACGGGGTTGATGCCGGCTGCACGCACCTCTATGAGGGCTTCGTCCGCGCCTGGCGTGGGATCGGGAAGCTCGCCCGACCTTAGAACAGTGTTGTCACCGTATCCCGTAATGAACGCCGCACGCATACAAACCTCCCGATTGACGACTGAACGGGGTCCAGCTTTGACTCCGCCGACCCTAACCATCCGCCAGTTGCGTCTCAGCCCCACCGCCTGGCGAGTGCTTTACGCTCGATGTCCTTGGCGAACAAGGGCGTCTCTTCGGCGTTATGTGCGGTCAATGCCTGTTGCGCAAACTCGCTCGCCTTCGAGAACGGGATGCCACGCTTTTCGAGCGCCTCGAGGTAGCCCGGCACACTCAGGACCTCCACGCTGTTCGTGAACTTCGTGGTATCCGTATCAACCGCTTCGGCTGAAAACGACCAGACCACGGTGACCTTCGCGCGGCTGCCGATATCCGGACCAATCGAATCGGACAGCGAGACCAGACGACAATGGCTCTGCTCCGAGATGTCCTCGACATAGTGTTGCACCATCAGGTTGCCGACGTGCTCCACGTTGATGGACATGCGCTTACCCTCGAGTGTGAACGTTGCGGCAGCCGCAATGTGATTCTTTGAGCACGCCTGGTATTCACTATCTGTGAGAGTGAATACCCATTCAGGCAGATTGATAGCTGCGATTGGCGCGTGAATCGTGGCTTCAGCCGTCGATTGTGCAATGACCTTCTCGCTCATTCGTCTGTTTCCTTACGCAGAAAGCTTCGCGATGATCTCGTCTGTCGACACGATGGCATTCGCATAAGCTGGCATATTGAATTGCAGCGACGCATCCATTTCGGCCTGGCCAAAGCTGCCAATCGCGTCCTTTACCAGCGTGACTTCGTAGCCAAGCTCAGCAGCGAATCGCACCGTCGACTCGATGCAGGTGTTGGCACGCATCCCGATTACCACGACCTTGCGGACACCGTGCTTCTTGAGCTGGAGGTCGAGGTCTGTGTTTGCGAAGCCGCTGGAAAGCCAATGCTCTTGCGCCACGACGTCGCCGGGAAGCGGCTCGAAATCAGGATGGAAAGTGCCGCCCCAACTGCCGTCCGCGAAGACGCGACCCTTGTCAGCGGAAGCACCAATGGGCGGCATGGTCTTCCAGCGACTGTGCAAATCACATTCACGCCAGCGATGGTGTGGCGCGATGAAAACCTGCACGCCGCGCGAACGAGCGGCTGCCAGAACTTCCCGCATATGCTCCACCACATTGTTTGCTTCCAGGGTCGAACGACTGAGCTCAAAGAGCTTTCCGCCTTCCGACAGGAAGTCGTTGTAAGGGTCGACGATAAGCAACCCCGTCAACTCAGGCTCGTAGGTCAGCCCGGACTTCGCTTGTTCCGACATTTCCGTCCTCTCTCAGGTGCGTTCAACTTGTGACTACAATATTTGAAGTCACAAGTCTTGTAAAGGATAATATCGGATCCAGGCAACGCCAGGTGTCTTGGAATACCCGATGTGCGGGTCCAGAATAGAGGGTCCTAAGGGACATAGATGAAACAAGAGAACACTGACGACACGTTGTGCCCTATCGCTCGGGCAGCGGCCGTGATCGCGGACCGCTGGACGATCCTCATCCTGCGTGAACTGAGAATGGGAAATGATCGTTTCGACGGCATCCTCGCGCAGACCGCGATGTCGCCCAACCTGCTCACCCAGCGCCTCAAGACCATGGAGGAAAATGGGCTCATCGAGCGGCGGCTATATCAGGAGCGACCGAAGCGATACGCCTACTGCATCACCGACAAGGCACGTGAGCTTGATGGCATGATGCTGACGCTGCGTCTGTGGGGGATGCGGCACTGCGGGCTGGACCCCAAAGCCGAAAGCGCGGTCACGATGAAGCATCGCCGTACCGGCAAACTCATCGATGCTCACTGGCAGCCCGGCGCACAAGACTTGCCTTTCAGCTTCAGCCAGGTGGATAGCCAGGTGAATCCGGCGTGGGCGGCTGAACGAGCGAGCCGTGCCGAAGCCTTCGCGGAAGAACGGCGAATTCGGGTTTCGAGGCGTGCACCTGCAAGAAAGGAGGCGGCCGCCATGACCCACCAGGGGAACGAAAAGAAAGCGCCACGCAAGCGCAAAACCGCTTCCGTGAAGGCGTGACTTGGGGCGAAGCGATACAGGCTGGCGAAAGCTTTATTTGGAGAGTGAGGTCGTCACTCGTCCTGAGTGACCGCCTTTCGCTAGGCCCCAGTGGTCTCCATGTCGCGACGACGAGGAGTGTCGACGACGACCGCGAGTTCGATCGGATCGCACCGCCGCGACTGAACAACCAGAATGTCATCGGGCGTGAGCTCGCGACCATCCTCTGCCATGAGCGCCATCGGCCGCGGCGGCAGGCCGGTTTTCGCATCGACGGCCCGGTTGACTAGCTCGGTGTCCTCGAACAGGTGCTTCTGCCCCCATTGGCGGAGGGCCGAGAGCACACCATGAAGATCACGACCTTTTTCCGTGAGCACGTAATCGTGGGAATTCCCTAGCTCCGACTGATGGATTTCAAAAATGCCTTCATTGACCAGCTTCTGAAGCCGAGTCGAAAGAATGTTGGACGCTACGCCAATGTGCGCGCGGAAATCGTTGAAGCGCGTGACTCCGTGCATTGCGTCGCGCAGAATCTGCAAACTCCATGCATCCCCCACGACCGTGAGGCTTCGGTCGATAGGACATGCGGAGTTGGTCAGATCACGGTGTCTCATTCAGTCGACCCTCGAAATCAATTGCGAAGCCGATAGATTACCACTTAGCCGCGCCCCAGATGTTTGGCGAAAAAGGCTATGGCCGCACTGGACGTCGTTTCAAACCCGCTCAGATAGGGGTCGAAGTGACCACCGGGAACAAGCAGTAGCTCCTTCGGCTGGAGCGCCCGCTCATACGCTGCAAGCGCCAGGTCTGTAGGCGCGACAGTGTCGTTGGCGGCCACCACCATCAGCAAAGGCGTTGGGGAAATTTGATCGATCCAGTGCGCGGGATCGTACGAACGGGCGCGTCGGTTGGACTGGATCGTGACGGTGTTTTCCCATTTCCCAGGCGGAACATCCTGCAGGTAAAACGCGATCGCGTCAGAACTGCGGTATGACGCGCGTTCACCCAGGTCAGCGCTGACAAAGCGCTGCGTGGCGGGACCGCTTCCTTTGGCCTGTGCGCGTTCGTCGGCGGCGAATTCACGTTCGACCTCTGCGACGAGATGAGGAGGAATTCGCCGGCGACCGCTTTCGGAACCGCTGGCCGTGGGTACCTGTGAGTAGACGGCGCGAAGCCGGCGATCGGTTGCACCCAGTACCAGCGCGTGTCCGCCCGAATAGCTGCTGCCCCAGATCCCGATCCGCTCGGCGTCGATGACCTCGAGCGTCTGCAGATGTGCGACTACACGACGCCAGTCCTCAATCTGGCGGTACGGGTCGATGTCTTGCCGAGGCACGCCATCGCTGTCACCGAAACCGCGATGATCATGCAGGCAAACGACAAATCCCGCTTCCGCGATACGCCGGGCGATCCGATCCAAGCCGTGATATTTCGTTCCCCCAAAGCCGTGCGCCATCGTGATAGCCGGATGAGGCCCGTCATTGTCGGGCGTGTACAGCCAGGCGCCAAGGTTGATGCCGTCAGGCAAGGGAATATTGATATCGCTTCGGATGATGTTCATGAATGACGCCTCTTCGTCAATTTGGGATTCATGCGTGGGTACCGTTCTGCGTACCAGGAACCTCGATCGCGGGTCGAGCGCCATAAAACGGCGAGCGCGCGTAGTCTGGAGAGTCCGGACCAAGATCGACGTCCGTGCGGTCGCGCAGGACAAGCGTCGCGGCAAGACTGACAAGCGTCAGGCCGCCAACATACAGACCGACTGCATAGAGCGAGCCGGTCGCGGCAACAAGTGCGACCGAGATCGTCGGAGCAAAGGCTCCCCCGATAATCGATCCGATCGCATAGGCGATGGCAATTCCGGAATACCGCACGCTCGCGGGAAATAGTTCGGCGAAGTACGCGGCCATTGGCCCGTAAGTGAACATATTCGCCCCTACGTAAGCCGTAATCCCGAGAAACAGGAGCCAGACGTTGCCGCTCTGCATGGCAAGCAGCAGGGGGAACGTGGTCAGCAGCGTCAATACCCAACCGATGAGGTAAGTGTTACGGCGCCCGATACGGTCGGAGAGCGCGGCTGACGCATAGACCGCAACGACCCAGAGAAATCCGGACACGGTGATGATCGTGAGCACTGTTCCTCTTGTAAGCGGTGACGGCCGGTCAGGCGACGTGACGTAGTGCTCCAGGAATCCGCCTGCGACGATATAGGAAGCGCCGCTGTTGCCTGCATATACGAGCGCGGCGACGATCACCAGCAGAGCGTTCTTGCGGAACAATTGCACGATGGGCAAACGCCGGGTCGCGCCTTCGCTCGACATCTCCACGAACACCGGCGACTCCTCGACGCGGCGCCTGACTTCATAACCGACGTAGATCAGCACGGCGCTGAACAGAAACGGCACCCGCCAACCCCAGGCCAGAAATTCGTCTTCCGTGCGCGTGATGGCGGCCATCAGCGCCAGAAATCCGGTGGCAAGCAACAGTCCAAGCGGCGCCCCCAGTTGCGGGGCTGCGCCGAATCGCCCGCGGCGCCCGCGTGGCGCCGACTCCACCGCCATCAGCGCGGCCCCGCCCCATTCCCCGCCTGCCGAGAGCCCCTGAATAATGCGTAGCAGCATGAGCATCAACGGCGCAGCGAATCCAATCTGGTCCGAGGTCGGAACCAAGCCGACCAAAGCCGTCGCTCCACCCATCATGAACAGCGTGGCGACCAGCATCCGTCGGCGGCCAATCTTGTCGCCAAAGTTGCCTGCAATCACGGCTCCAAGCGGGCGGAAGAGAAAGCTGATGCCGATCGTTCCAAGCGAGAGGAGTAACGACGACCTGGCGCCGAATTGATGGAAATAGAGCGGACCGAACACAATCGCGGCGCACTGGGCATAGAGAAAGAAGTCGTACCACTCAATCGCGGTACCGATCCCCGTTGCGATTACGACGCGCCGCCGCTCGGCGCTCTCAGCTGGCTGACCTGCCTTCATTCCGTCTCCTTCATCTCTTCGTTTGAATGTCAGTTGCAAATTGCAATTCACATCGACTATGCTACTCAACATTGGTTGCAATTTGCAAGCGACATTTGAAATTCAGAAGACGCTTAAGATTCGCGGCAGGGCATTCGTCTTTAGCGCGGGGTTTCCCGGACGCGGCGCACACGCTCAACAGGCCGCCGCTCGGGTGATCGATTCTCGGTGCTGTTTATTCGGCTGGAATGCGAACGAAGATGAGTCGTGCGCAAGCTCGACTGTCGCGTAGGTCCACATCGAAGTCGCCATTCCAGGTGACATATTTCGGTGAGCCCGGGGCGAAGGTCCTATGCGGTAGTTAGATGAACTCCTCGGCAAGATTCGCTGACCGCGCACATTGCCGTACAGAATAATTGGATGACTGGTCTTCCCGACACGTGGCGTATCACATCCGCAAATAATTGGGTTTTCCTATGACAGACGACTTCAAACACGGCTACGTCTTTACCAATGGCATCCGGATGCACTACGTCGAGCGAGGGCAAGGCCCTCTCGTCCTTCTGTGCCATGGGTGGCCAGAGTCCTGGTACTCGTGGCGCCATCAGATATCGGCGCTTGCATCGGCCGGCTATCGGGTCGTCGCACCTGATCAGCGAGGTTACGGGCTAACCGACGCGCCACAGGAAATCACGGCCTACGATATGTTTTCGCTCACGGGCGATCTGGTCGGGCTCGTCAACGCCATCGGGGAAGAGCGGGCCATCCTGGTCGGTCACGACTGGGGTTCAATGGTGGGAGCCACTGCCGCACTGCTGCGCCCCGACATGTTCCGGGCGCTCGCACTACTCAGTGTGCCGTACCTGCCGCGCTCAAGGGCCCGACCTGCTGCATACTTTCACACCGCCACCCAGGAACGTCACTTTTATCAGGACTATTTTCAGCAGCCTGGGCACATTGAAGCCGAACTGGAAAAAGACATCAAAAGGTCCTTGCTAGGCATCCTCTATACGGTCTCCGGTGAATGCATTCTTCATCCTGTCGATCGCGCAACGACGTTCGTCCGGTTCGACAAAACCACGCGCTTCGTAGATAACCTCGCGATTCCCGCAACTACCCCATCATGGCTCACAGACGCCGACCTCGACTTCTATTCATCGCAGTTCGAAGTGTCGGGATTTCGAGGCCCAATCAACTGGTACCGCAATATCGATCGAAACTGGGCACTGACTCCGTTTCTTGATGGCGCGAAAATTCAGCAGCCAACGCTGTTCGTCGCCGGTGAGCTCGATCCGGTGATCCAGATGAGAACAAAGGAATACGAGAAGCTGGAGGCGAACGTTCCAAATCTCGTCAAGAAAACGCTTCTCCAAGAAGCAGGTCATTGGATCCAGCAGGAACGGGCCGCCGAGACTAGCGAGCTATTGCTCGAATTCCTGGGTCAAGTTCGGTAGTGTGAGTTAGTGGAAACTATTCATACCATGCTTTCCAGCACTCTGGCCAGTATCATCTCAGGTCCAAATGATAAGCAAACCAAACCTCGACGTTGCGGCCTATAAATCGGGTCACCTCTTCGAATCAAGCATCCCGAGAGCGCGCAACGTCCTTTATGACGTGACTTCGAGCCGACCCAGCGCTGGTCTGCGAAGTGCCCCAACGTCGAATCGCTCCACGAAACCAACATCGATCGATCAGATTGCCTTTCGACGCTATGTACGGCGATGCAATTCCCTACCAAGCGAAATGCGCCGGTCGGCCGTGCTGTTTTTCTCACCGCTAGCTCGCATACTATGGGAGTACCAAGAAGGGGAGCGATGATGCGTTCCCAGACGTAGCAGCTATCCACCTTTACCTCGCTCGTGAAATGCTGATTGTCGAGTGTCGAGTGTCGATGAAATAACTTGGCCGGAACGCGCTTCATGTTTTGGACTATCCGCCACGACGCGCCCAAACCGAGATCGAGGCCATGTAGTCCATGCAGTATTCGCCACGCTCGTGAGAGTGAAACCACTACGTAATCGAGATTTACACAGTGCATTACCCACACCCTTGACCGAGGAGCGTGACGATCTCGCGAAGCCAGAGCGCACCTTGGCATACGGCGTTGTTGATCTCCTCAGCATAGAGCAACGAAACCGTTGTCAAGATGACAATAGCAAAGACTACGTACAGGACCAATCGCATAAAATTGACGTGTCTCTACGCAAAGTACAATAGCTGGCCTCAATACCAGTCAACTCTCATTTGACAATCGATGTGAAGTGGCTGACCCATCAGTTCGCGTCAACGTGGTGCAACTTGTTCGACTAGCCAGACCTCGCCGCGTAGTTGATCAGAGAGAGCACTCCACGTCACAGCTTTTGAAGATCGAAGCGATCGAGATTCATCACCTTGGCCCACGCGGCGACGAAGTCACGCACGAATTTTTCCTGGCCGTCCGTGCTTGCGTAGACCTCGGAAAGCGCGCGCAGCCCCGAATGCGAGCCGAACAAGAGATCGACGCGCGTGCCCACCCACTTCACCTGTCCGGTCTTGCGGTCGCGCCCCTCGAACACGTCGTGCTCCGCAGAGCATGGCTGCCACTCCGTGCCCATATCGAGAAGGTTGACAAAGAAGTCGTTTGTCAGCATGCCGGGACGGTCTGTGAGTACGCCATGCGCTTCCTTTCCCGTATGCACGTTCAACACGCGCAGGCCGCCGATTAGCACTGTCATCTCGGGTGCGGTCAGCGTAAGCAACTGTACCCTGTCGATGAGCAGAGCTTCGGGCGGCACGCGGTACTTCGCCTTCTGGAAGTTGCGGAAGCCGTCGGCAAGCGGCTCGAGGAAACCCATCGACTCCACGTCCGTCTGCGCTTGCGAGGCATCCATGCGGCCCGGTGCGAACGGCACGGAGACGCTCCGTCCTGCTCTTTGCGCCGCATATTCAATACCAGCGTCGCCCGCAAGCACGATCAGGTCGGCGAGTGAGATCTTCTTGCCGCCCGACGCCGCACCATTGAATTCGACCTGAATGCCTTCGAGCACCTGCAGCACTTTCGCGAGCCGCTGCGGATCATTCGCAGCCCAGTCCTTCTGCGGAACGAGGCGTATGCGTGCGCCGTTCGCACCACCGCGCTTGTCGGAGCCCCGGAACGTGGAAGCTGAAGCCCACGCTGTCGAGACCAACTCGGCCACCGAAAGTCCTGACGCCATGATCTTCTGCTTAAGCGCGGCGATGTCCTTCTCGTCGACGAGCGGATGATTCACGGCTGGAATCGGGTCCTGCCAGAGCAGTTCCTCAGTCGGGACTTCTGGCCCAAGATAGCGGGTGCGCGGTCCCATATCGCGATGTGTGAGCTTGAACCAGGCGCGAGCAAAGGCATCGGCGAACTCGTCCGGATTTTCATAGAATCGCCGCGCAATCTTCTCGTAGGCCGGATCGACACGCAGCGCCACGTCGGTCGTCATCATCGACGGCGCACGACGCTTCGACGCATCGAACGGATCGGGCACGCTGTTCGCCCCCGCGCCGCCCTTCGGCTGCCACTGATGAGCGCCAGCTGGGCTCTTCGTCAGTTCCCATTCATAGCCGAAAAGATTCCAGAAGAAGTTGTTGCTCCACTTCGTCGGCGTAGTGGTCCAGATCACTTCCAGACCGCTCGCGATAGTGTCGCCGCCTCTGCCGGTGCCGAAGCTGCTCTTCCAGCCGAGCCCCATGTTCTCGAGGCTTGCAGCCTCCGGCTCCGGGCCAACGTTGTCTGCCGGACCTGCACCATGCGTCTTGCCGAAGGTGTGGCCACCTGCGATTAGCGCGACCGTTTCCTCGTCGTTCATGGCCATGCGCCCGAACGTCACGCGAATATCATGCGCTGCTGCGACTGGATCAGGATCGCCGTCCGGCCCCTCCGGATTCACGTAGATCAGGCCCATCTGCACAGCGGCCAGCGGATTCTCGAGATTGCGTCCATGATCGGTGCGGCTCGTCTCGTTGCCGTGTAATGCCTTCTCGGCGACGACCACACCTTCCTGATTGGTTGTCGTGCCTTTACCGTAGCGCAGGTCGCCGCCAAGCCATGTCTGCTCGGCGCCCCAGTAGACATCCTGATCCGGCTCCCACGTGTCCTCGCGACCACCGCCGAAGCCGAACGTTTTGAACCCCATGGTTTCGAGCGCGACGTTGCCGGCAAGGATCATCAGGTCGGCCCACGAAATGCTCTGACCGTACTTCTGCTTGATTGGCCACAGGAGACGCCGTGCCTTATCGAGACCCACATTGTCCGGCCAGCTGTTGAGCGGTGCGAAGCGTTGCTGCCCACGGCCGCCACCGCCGCGGCCGTCGCCCGTGCGGTAGGTGCCCGCGCTGTGCCACGCCATTCGGACAAAGAGCGGACCGTAGTGACCGAAGTCGGCGGGCCACCATTCCTGCGAGTCGGTCATCAGCGCCGCAAGGTCCGTCTTCACCGCTGCCAGGTCTAGACGCTTGAAAGCCTCGATATAGTTAAAATCCGAGTCCAGCGGATTGGATTTGCTCGAATGCTGGCGGAGCAGGTCTACACGCAACTGCTTCGGCCACCAATCACGGTTCGTCGTGCCACTGCCTGCGGCATGATCAAACGGACACTTCGCTATACTGGACATGAGGTCACTCCTCCATGCGCATCAAACCTATCCCTCGGAGGAGCACATTTGCAGAATTCCCCCGCAGTCAGGTTTCGAATATAGAGCCCCGGTCAGCGATAGATTGCGGTTACGCCGGAACACCGACCGCACCAAGGGCGGAGCGAGAAACGTCGACGTAACGAGCGTGTTTTCCCACGACGGTCACGTCGCACCTGGGAGCGGACAAGAATTCTTCTGTTCGAACTGTGCTGCGGTTTGGATATTCCCAGTGTCGCCAGATCGTCGTCGAGTTCGCTTCCGCACGGGCACTCGATGCCAACGTTAATCTCGTAGTTGAGCTTCATCATCGCCTCCTCGAAGACAGGTCGGCTACGCTGCGTAAACACCTCTGAGCCTAACGGATCGTCGCCGCGATCACCTCTCTTTACGCTGAAAAGTTCTGAATTTCTCCCATCTCACACTTCGGTAAGACCTCGAGACTGAAGACAGTCGCGTACCGCGTTCGGAGCGAATCTTTAGATTTCTGCGTCCCGTACAGGTAACGGTTGAATGTGGTGAGCTTCGACGCCCGGAAGGCGCGCGCCCGGGTTGCGCATATGGGCAAAATGCACGGCAGGACCCTTCGCGCTCGCAGCCTCCACTGCTCCAGAAAACGACGACTTCGAACCCTGGAGCGTGACCTCGCCACCGCGCACCTGGCCCGTTCATCGATTCTCACGCGACGAATACTGGATCAACGTGAAAGCCAAGCACCTCTGACGCTATCTCAATCCACGCCCGAGCACTGCGGCTCAGATACGTGTCCCGGTGCCGCACAAGCGCCTGATCGAATGAAATCACTGGATCGATTACAGTGACGACCCTCAGTCGACTTGAGCGAATCCCCCTGCAGACCGTCACGGGCAAAAGGGCCACGCCCATTCCAGAAGTGACCATCGAAACAAGCAAGTCGAGATGACTACTGCGCCCGGAAACAGACGGTTCAAACCCCTCCTGGTTACACAACCTGTCGATCAGGTTGTTGACCTTGAAGTCGCTCGTGAAAGCGACAAACGTTTCGTCAGATAACTCCCTCAACGTTACCTTCTTTCGCGCTGCCAACCGATGATCGCGCGAGCATAGCAACGCAAGTCTCTCGCGAGCAAACGTCTGCGTAAGAAAGCCCTCTCCTTCAATCGGCAACATTGCTGCTGCAATCTCAACGTGACCATCGCTTAGCGCGCCGGCGAACTGATTACTGCCGTACTCGATGATCTGCAACTGCACTCCTGGATACTGGCGTCGAAACTCCGTGATCACGTCCCCGAAAAACGTTGAGCCTGTCATGGGTGGCAACCCGACTCGCAGCGTCCCGCTGACCATCGAGCGCAAATCCCGCAGCTCGCTGGCGAGACTATCCGCTTGCTGCAAGATCAAACTTGCGCGCCGATAGAGCACGTCACCTTCGGGCGTCAAACATACCCCGCGGGGTTCGCGGACGAGGAAGTTAAGCTCGAACTCTTCCTCCAATTGGCCGATAGCGCGGCTGATCGCCGGCTGCGTGACGTGCAGCGTCGCACTCGCCCGTCGAAAGCCGTTTTGACGAACCACCTCTACGAAATAGCGCAGCGCACGCATATCCATACCAACCCCTGATAACGCACTGACATCGGCGCAATGATAGCAAGTCACCTCAATTACCGGTCCGTAGTCCGACGCAGTTCCTCCACCGCTTAGTCAATGCCATGGCGAGTTGAACGACGCCGGCGTGTGCGTAGCGTCGTATGCGTCGAGTGCGATCTTTGCATTGTTTGGAACAAATTCTTTTTGAACCCGTTGCGCTTTGCTTTGCCTTCAGGCACACAGCCGCCTGAAACTGGAAGTCTTCAGGACTTTTCAGCGCAACAGGAGGCGGCGGCGTTGGGACACCACTATCCTAGGTGCGTGTGCCACCAGGTAATGCGCCGTCGACAGACGCGGAAGGCGATAAACCGCGACATGACGATCGCTTGATCCCGCGTACAGATCGCCAGCGGCGTGACGCTAAGCATCGCGTTTGCGCCGCGAGGACCGTCTTGAGTGCAACGGCAGCATATCCACTTCACTATCTGATAACAATCAAACATCGGTGCGATGCGAACAAAGCATTTCCATTATCGGTCGAACTGCCCAATACTGCCCTTCGCCTTCACGTAGCCAAACCATGGCGAACGAACTTGGCGCTCCGTACCTGCGCGAGCTTCAAGAGAGCACTAACCGCATATAGCGGAGGCGCCCACACAATGGGCGTGTTACGCTGAAACGGAGGATCTATGTCTGCTAGTCCAGTTACGTCCCTTAAAAGTTCAAATGCTCGCAGGGGCGCCGAAGTCCTTCTGGAACTTTTGGAAAGCGAGGGGGTGGATTACATCTTTGGAAATCCCGGTACGACCGAATTGCCACTGATGGATGCTCTCCTACGCTTCCCTTCGATCAAATACGTCCTTGCACTTCAGGAAGCATCAGTCGTCGCGATGGCCGATGGCTACGCGCAAGCCGCTCGCAAGCCTGCCTTTCTCAATCTTCATACCGCAGGCGGACTCGGCCACGGAATGGGCAATCTGCTAAATGCCAGCGTTTCTCAGACACCGATGATTGTGACGGCGGGCCAGCAGGACTCCCGGCACGTGGTAACCGATCCACTACTGTTGGGCGACCTTGTCAAGATTGCCGAGCCCGCGGTCAAGTGGGCGCGCGAAGTCACGCATGCAGACCAATTGCCCGTATTGGTGCGACGTGCCTTTCACGATGCGAATGCAGCCCCGACCGGCCCAGTCTTTCTGTCGTTTCCAATGGATGTGATGGAAGAAATGAGTTCCGTCTCCATCGCAGAGCCGTCGGTTATAGATCGCAGCGCCATCGCCGGATCATTGCCGACGCTGGCTGCCAAGCTTGCCGCGGTCCGACCTGGCCGGCTGGCGATACTCGCCGGTGACGAGATTTACTGGAGTCAGGCCGCAGCACAGGTAGTCGCCCTCGCGGAAGCACTCGGAGCTCCCGTGTATGGTTCGTCGTGGCCTTCGCGGATTCCGTTCCCTACCGCTCATCCACTTTGGGCCGGAAATCTGCCAACCAAGGCTAGCGAAATTGCGAAAATCCTTTCGAGCTACGACGCTATCTTCGCACTTGGCGGCAAATCATTAATAACGATCCTCTACTCAGAGGGATCGGCGGTACCTGCTGGCTGCGACGTGTTTCAACTGACGCCGAATATGCGCGACGCGGGGCGTACGTACGCGACGAAGTTGTCGGTCGTGGGAGACCTAAGAGGTTCGCTACGCGCGCTGCTGCCTATCCTTGAGCAGGAAACCTCCGCCCAACGAGCGCTGTACGAGGAGTTGAACGCGAAGGCCAAGGAAAAAGACGTCGCTCGCCGGAGATCGATCCTCAGCCTTTCCGAGACGCAATCGGATTTTTCTACTACGACGCCGCTAGTCGCCGCGCGCGAGGCGATTCGGGCAATCGGACCTAAGATCCCTATCGTCGATGAAGCCATTGCGACGTCAGCACATGTGAGGAAATTCCTCAATAGCGAATCGGGTAATCAGTATTCCTTTATGCGCGGAGGCGCCTTGGGGTGGGCAATGCCTGCCGCAGTTGGCTGCTCGCTCGGCATTGGGCGGGAGCCAGTTGTGTGTCTGGTAGGTGACGGTGCCGCCCTCTATTCTCCACAGTCCCTTTGGACAGCCGCGCACGAGAACTTGCCGGTTACATTTGTTGTTCTGAATAACCGAGAATACAACGTACTGAAGAACTTCATGCGATCGCAGGAGCACTATGTCAGCGCCCAAACCGGTAAGTTCATCGCGATGGAAATAGATCAACCGGCCATCGACTATGTCGCGCTAGCGCGCGGTTTTGGACTCCCGGCGCGCCGTGTCGAAAAGTCAAGCGACATCGCCGCTGCGATAGAAGCTGGCATTGCAAGCGGAAAAGCAAATCTGATTGAAGTCATCATTAGCGCCGCCTAATCGAATATTTGGACGCCACCTGCGCGTAAAAATGATACACCTGCGAGTAGACTTCCCCAAAGACCAATGATTACCGCGTCGGCGTGCCTCTCAGAACAGGTTGTCTCGTTATTATTGGGTCCAGGCGGTGATTCATGAGCCTCATGGAGTTAGAGATGTCAAGCAAAGATCTGTTGGCTAAGTTAAGAGGGGTGCTCGCTGAAGCCGACTTGTTAGATGGTGAAGACGAGAAAGTCTTCTACACCAAGGGTTTCCGGGTTGGCCACGGGAAGGCTCTCGCGGTCGCACTGCCCCGTACGCTATCGCAACTCTGGTCGGTCCTCAAGGTTTGCGTCGATAATGACGCAATCATCTTGATGCAAGCGTCGAACACAGGTGTAACCGGTGGCTCAACTCCAAATGGCGAGGATTACGATAGAGAACTCATTATAGTTAGCACACGACGGCTTAAAGGCGTTCAGGTAATCGACGACGCAAAGCAGGTCATTGCATTTCCAGGGTCAACGCTAACCGAGTTGGAAAATGCCCTAAAGCCGTACAAAAGAGAACCACATTCAGTCATTGGATCGTCATGCATCGGCGCATCGGTGGTTGGCGGAATCTGCAACAATTCCGGCGGCTCGCTGATTCGACGAGGCCCTGCTTTTACTGAAAAATCCCTCTTTGCCCGAGTCGACGAAAATGGGCAACTGCAACTCGTGAACAATCTCGGAATAAGACTTGGGGAGGATCCAGAAGAAATTCTCGACAATCTAACTTCGAGTCAGTACACGATCGGGGATACGCCCGACTGGGACGGAAAGTTATGGGCGGAAAATTATGCCGAAAAGTTGCGGGACGTGGCGGCCAATAGTCCCGCGCGTTACAATGGAAATCCCGAGTATCTGCATGACAGTGCAGGCTGTGCCGGGAAGCTCGCGGTCTTCGCCGTGCGCCTGCCTACTTTCGACACTCCGCTGAACACCACCTCCTTCTATGTTGGAACCAACAACGAAGCAGAATTGGTCCAACTCCGCCTATTCCTGCTGACCAGTCTGTCGAAATTACCTATCCAGGCAGAGTATATGCACAAGGGAGCACTGGATTTATCTGTTCGTTATGCAAAACATATCTATAAGGCAATTCGGCTCTTCGGCCCTGAGAAGATCCCGGAACTGACTGCACAAAAGGCGAATTGGGACAAGCTCGTTAGGCGAGTCGCCATACTTCCAGATAACACCGTGGACAAAGCCATTCAGATCACAAATGTGCTCACCCCCATGGGTCTAGCCGGGCGTATCCCCAGCTACATGGACCTATATGAGCATCACCTCGTCATCAAGACGGACGGGGGCGATGCCGAAGAACTGGCTGCGCTACTCGAGCGGTTTTTCTCGACTCGAACTGGCGAGTACTTCAAATGCGACGAGGAAGAGGCACGCGACGCGTTTCTGGTCCGCTTCACTGTCGGCGCCTGTACCATTTGCTACTGCGACAGTCAGGGTATTGACACTAACGAAAGACTGCTGGCATTTGATGTTGCACTACGCCGGAACGACACCGAGTGGCGTCTAAAGTTGCCACCGCACCTGCAGGAACAAGTTCTGCTGGACTCTTGCTGTGGGCACTTCTTCTGTTTTGTGAATCACCAGGACTACATCCTGAAGCCGGGATGCAATGCTGTAGCGTTCAAGAAAGACGTGTTGTCATACCTTGAAACACGCGGTGCAAAATACCCTGCAGAGCATAACGTCGGTAACCTGTACCACGCGTCCGAGAGTTATCAAGCGCAATTGAAGAAACTCGATCCGACCAATAGTTTCAACCCTGGAATTGGGAAGACCAGCAAGAGGAAATATTGGCAGTAGAGAAATCCGAGGCGCAAAAAACAAAGAAGAAAACAACGCACCTACAGACCATAATCCGCGTCAACTCTTACCGCGTTTGAAGATTCGAGGTCTGCCAGATACCGCCCGTCTCACCTGCTGATCGGGTGAGGCGGCTGGTCGACATGAATCGTGAAGTCGTCGTGAGCCGCTAAGGGCTCGCTGCCAGTCGCCTCTTCGTCCGTGCGTCGCGACGCGTCGTGCCAACGCACATTCCTAGCCAGAATATTCTAGCCAGTTCCCGAACACGCTTGAGACATTTGCGTCGGCTCTATTGATCGTTCTTTGCTGCAACGGCTCGTCAGTACGATGTAGGTACATAAAACAGCAATTGCGGCCGCGAAAGAATGCGGGGAGCTCCAGCAAGTCTGCGGTAACGTCCCCATGTAAGCGCCGTCGGCGCGCCGGCCCTGGCTGCTGACAATACAGTCGTCTTCCTGCGAGACACGCTATAGTTTCCCCGTGCCTGGTTGGACAATCGCGCTCTTCTGCTCGTTTTTGCCTTCATCGAGCTATAGCCAGACTAAAAACTCCCTGGAGGATAACGGCGGAAAATTGGTGAACTTTTGCTCGCGAGACTAAACTTTACTCAGCATTTGCCGTCCGGAGTGGGATCATGAGTACGCCACCACAAACACCCGTTCAGTTTCGATTTGGTGCAACGACCGTCAATCCGGGCCGTCGTGAGTTAAGTTATGACGGGGGGCGCGTCAACGTCGGAGACCGTGCGTTCGATCTTCTGATCCTGCTTATCGAGCGGCGAGGCACCGTCGTTAGCAAAGAGTTAATCATGGATGTGGTCTGGCCGAATAGAGTCGTCGGCGAGAACACGCTGGAAGGTCAGGTGTCGCTCCTGCGACGTGCCCTGAGTGCCGATCGCGACGCAATACGGACTATCGCGGGCCGTGGCTACCAGTTCGTCGGGGATCTGGATACTAATGTCCCAACCACTACAGACAGCTTAAGTGGGCGCTCGGTGGGCCCGAATCCACTACGCGGCAAACCTCTTCCTGCTCACGTATCGCGCCTCATCGGGCGGGACATCTCGCTTGGCGAGGTCACGAATCTGATCCGGTCGCGGCGACTCGTCACGCTCATCGGTGCCGGCGGCGTCGGCAAGACCCGCCTGGCAATCGAGGCGGCCAGTGAACTATCGTCGAATTTCGCCGACGGCGCCGTACTCGTAGAACTGGCGGCGACCGTGTCAGCGGATCACGTGGCCGCCACTGTTGCGACGGCATTCGGTTTTTCCCCCGGTGATGGAACGCGTGACCTCGAAAAGATCGCACCCGGCTTACGTGATCGGCACCTCCTTATCGTCGTCGACAACTGTGAACACCTCATCGAAAGCGCAGCTCAACTAGTCGAGACGTTGCTGCAGGTGACACCGGGCTCGACTGTCATCGCAACAAGCCGGGCGGCGCTGAGAATAGCCGGCGAGCACGTCTATCGGGTGCCGTCGCTCGACATGCCCTCACATGACGACGCGAGAGATGCGAAGCGCTTCGGCGCGATCGAGTTATTTCTGGAACGAATGGGTTCGGGAGCGGATACCGCGGTCGATACGTCACTACCACTGATCGCGCGTATTTGCCGCCAGTTGGACGGCATCCCATTGGCGATCGAACTTGCTGCCGCCTGCACTGCTGGTCTCGGCATTCAAGGTGTAGCCGATCGACTCAACGACCGGTTCCAGATCCTGCAAAACGGGGCACGAACCGCGTTACCTCGCCAACAGACGCTGCGCGCAACGGTGGACTGGAGCTACAAGCTTTTGTCACCGGTCCTCAAGACAGTGTTGAGCCGGCTCAGCCTGTTTGCCGGAAGCTTCACGCTGGACGCGGCCCAGCGGATGATTGGGGGCACCGACGTGCCCCAACACGAAGTGACTGCCGCGATCGCTGACCTCGTCGACCGGTCGCTTTTGTGTGCGATCCCTAATCTCCCGCAGATGCACTACCGGCTACTCGACACTATTCGTGCATATGCGCGCGATCGTCTTGTCGAGAGTGGTACGAGCCATGATTGGTTGGTCCGTCACGCGCAGCATGTTCTGGGCGTGTTCCGGTCGGCCGACAAACTAGCTCAGGAACGAGCCGAAATCGACTGGAAACGCACATTTGGGCTTTACCTCGATGACCTGCGTTCGGCTGTCGAATGGAGCTTCTCTGACGAGAGTACAACGGTAATAGCGATCGAGCTCGTCGTGACCAGCATCCCCCTGTCCATGCAGTTTGCCCTGATCGAGGAATGTCTTTGCCGCGTGGATGCCGCAATGACAGCACTGCCACGACTTTCCGCTCAAGCTCGTCTGAATTTGCCGGTGATCGAATGGGAAATGAAATTGCAGGCGGCACGCGGCGCATGCCTCTTGTTTCAGAATGTCGGTACTCAGACCTGCGAAGCGTTTGCGGCTTCGCTCGTCCTCGCACAGGAGACACGCAGTACTGAATATCAGTTGCGCGGCTTGTGGGGCTGCTGGAGCCACGCTTATCTCAATGGGCAATATGCACAATCGCTGGCGCTGGCGTCGCATTTTTCAGAGGTGGCCAAGAAGTCTCGCTGGCCCGGAGACCGCATGGTGGCGTGCAGGATGTCCGGAATAGCTCATCTGTGCCTTGGGCAGCTAAACGCAGCACTCACTGAACTGGAGTCCATCCGCTTGCCGGTCGGTCGCACAAATCGCGCAGAGCGAATCCGGTTCCTCTATGACGAGTGCTGTATGTCCCGCTCCGTACTTGCTCAGACATTGGCCTTTCTCGATCGCCACGGCGAGGCGGAACGCACAGCTCGACAAGCACTCGAGGACGCCCAGGCGCTCGACCACACGCCTTCGTCCTGTTACGCGTTGAGCGAAGCGCTGTGTCCGGCCGCATTACTACGCGAAGACGACGCGGGGCTCGATGAGGCGGTGCAAATGCTCTCGGACTCTACCAGACGTCATGGCGTGTCGACATGGAAGGCTCGCGCGGAAATTTGGCGGGGTTTGATCGAACTGCGCGTGGGTCATGTCGAATCGTACGACGCCAGAATTGTCCCGTCGCTGGACGAAATTGGCAACGCACAGTATTACGTCGCACTGTCGCCCTTCCTTGGCGAGACCGCCATCGCATTGGCCAGATTCGGTAGAGTGCGCGACGCGAGCGATTTGCTCTCTCGCGCCATCGCAAGGGCAACGACCGCGAAAGATTACCTGTCCTGGGTAGAACTTCTGCGCGCAAGAGCAGAAGTCATACTTCTGCGGGAGGATCCCGACGTCTCGCATCTCGCGGAACAGATGCTTCGGAACGCCCTAAGCGTTGCACGGCGCCGAGGGTTCATGGCGTGGGAGGTACGTTGCGGCCGTAGCCTCGAGCAGCTATGGAAACTATTCGGTAAATCCCCGTTCGAGCATCCGCCCACCCCGACCATTCCCGTGTCGTTCGAACCTTTCGACGTTCCGCCCGGAATTTTGTCGTATCCGAATGACTCCGCAGCCTGAAACTAGAAGTTTTCAGGACTTTTCGGTTTTACAGGAGGCGATTACGTCGCCGCGCCCCTATGCTTGGTATGCATACGGCCACTCCGGCGTAAGTCTGCAGCCGCGACGACGATGACCGGCAACAGCGCGATCGCCCGTTCTGCTCGCCCAGCGAACGCGGCGGCATGAGTTGGTGATTATCACGCCATCATCCATCCTGCTCCACATACACCATCAATTAGGATTCCTATTATGATAATCGAGAAAATTCTCTACCGCGCCCATGCAGCAGCCACTGGCGGCCGCGACGGTCGTGCCGTTATTCCCGAAAGCAAGCTCGAGTTTAAGCTAACCACGCCACGTGAACTTGGCGGCGCGGGCGGTGACGGCACGAACCCCGAACAACTCTCCGCGGCTGGCTACAGCGCTTGCTTCCTGGGCGCCATGAAGTTTGTAGCCGCACAAAACAAGGTCGCAATTCCAGCCGAAGTTTCGAACAACGGTAGCGTAGGCATGGGCGCTATTCCGACCGGCTTCGGCATCGAGGTTGAACTGAAGATTTCGCTGCCAACTATGCCTCGCGACGCAGCACAAGCGCTTATCGAAAAGGCACATGTCGTTTGCCCGTACTCGAATGCGACGCGCGGCAACGTCGACGTTACGCTCACACTTGTCTAGTACCGCACAGGAGAAAAATCATGAACAAGCCTTACATTGTTGCCGCACTGGCAACTACGCTGATCTGTGTAACGCCGCAAGTGGCCTCCGCGCAATCCACGGCGCAGACGGGCATCACGAACGTGGTCCTGGTGCACGGCGCTTTCGCAGATGGCTCAGGCTGGGACGCCGTTTCGAACATCCTCAAGAAGGACGGATACAAGGTTTCCGTAGTTCAGGAGCCCGAGACCTCACTTGCAGATGACGTCAAATTTACGCGGCGGATCGTTGACAGCCAACCAGGTCCAGTGGTTCTCGTCGGGCACAGCTACGGTGGCACCATCATCACTGAGGCTGGAAACGATCCCAAGGTGCAAGCGCTTGTCTACATCGCGGCATTTGGGCCAGACGAAGGCGAAAGCACGGCCCAACTCGAGAAGTCCGTGCCGCCGGCCATCACAGGCATCAAGCAAACCAGTGACGGCTACTTCTACATCGACCCCGCGGTCTTTCCGCGTGACTTCGCGGCGGACGTTCCACCAGCAAAGGCCAAATTCATGGCCGAGTCGCAAGTCCTGATCTCTGCCGATTCATTCACGTCCAACGTAACGTCCCCCGCCTGGAAGGCCAAACCCAGTTGGTATATGGTGGCAACCGCCGACCGGTCGATCAACCCGGATCTGGAGCGCAAGATGGCCAAGCGCATGAATGCCAAGACGATCGAGATCAATTCGAGCCATGTCGCATACATCTCCCACCCTAAGGAAACGGCCAAGCTCATCGAGCAGGCTGCCAACTCTGTCCCGGCAAATTAAAAAATGGTGCGCGGGAAGCCGTTGACGCCGTTGACGGCTTCCACCAAGAGCATCTCTAAGGCTCCCCAACACGAGGACGATGTTTTACTGCTGGTTGATGACCACTGCAGCGTCCAGCACTCCAAGAGCCCGATTAATCAGCGCTCTGTCGCTGCGTGGGCTAGGTTGCGAGCGACGCATCCAACTCGCGTATCGCCGCAAATCGAGGCCACCTGAATCGGCAACTTACGCCGTATCGCGTTTCTATGGGACTTCATCCGTGGTGCTGCGGAGCAAAACCAGCCGCTTCTTCCGATTGGCTCGACCGAAATGCTTTTTCCCCGGTGGCTAGGCAGATGCCACCTGGGACGCGTCCACTCTGAAAGCTTGCTCAGAAGCGATATTTCGGCTCAAGCCGGAACATTTCAGGACTTTTCAGTGCAACTGGTGGCGAACGCGTTACCCGGCCGCTACCTTCCAGATATGCGCCGCTAAGCCGGCATACGTGAGAGGAGTAACTATCGTGAAACGCAACGGAACAATGGTTGGTTTTAAGCGGCCGGACGGAGGCGAACTCGAAGGCTATCTGTCCACACCGGACGATCAGGCCGGAGCACCCGGTGTACTCGTACTTCAGGAATGGTGGGGACTCAATGACCAGATCCGCGGAGTGGCAGATCGGCTTGCGAGTGCGGGCTATTTCGCGCTGGTTCCCGATCTCTTCCGGGGAAAGACAACCGTAGAAGAGGAAGAGGCAAATCATCTGATGAATAGCCTCGATTTCGCGGAAGTTACGTCGCAGGACGTAACTGGGGCGCTCCAATATCTCGGAACGAAGGCAAACCGCACCGCAGCCATGGGCTACTGTATGGGGGGCGCGCTGACGCTGCTCGCGCTGTGCAGTCATCCCTCGCTTTCGGCAGGAGTTGTCTGGTATGGCTTCCCACCCCTCGAATACCTCGACCCTGCGAAAATTCACGCTTCGCTCATCGGCCACTGGGCGATACAGGACGCGTTCTTCCCGATCGAAACAGTCGATGAACTGGAACGTCGGCTCCTGAAGGCCGGCGCCGACGTTCGTTTCCATCGATACCTGGCGCACCATGGATTCACGAACGAAACTGCCGTCGGTCCAGGGCGCATATCTCGTACGCAATTCGATCCAGTTTGGACGGAAAAGGCGTGGGATCGAACCTTTACCTTCCTCGGGCGCAACATGTGGGACCGGACGGAAACGTAAATGTGCGTCAACGCCCCTTAGCACTCTCTCCGTGACAGAGCACGTGTCACTGCGGCTATGTGGCGCGGAAGCGTTTTCGATATTGATATTATCGAGTGAGGCCGAGCATTACGCGACAGGCGATTGAACTGACATCACAAAAGCAGGCCTCTATCGGGAAATGCGCGCTGATGAGACGACTCAGAAATTTCGTGTGATTCAGCGACTTATGTCGACAATGCCTGAAACCGAAGTCGATCACAATATCCCACGTGCCGTCTTTGCTCGTCATCTAATACGGTAGAACAGAGCCGCGGGCCCGATTGGAAGGCACCGCGGCGTGGGGCAATCGCCAAGCGTCGGCAGTCAGCTCCCGAAGAAGAGCGTGCAGAAGCTCGGGGGACCGACACACTCTTGTTTCTTCTCCTGATTCGTCGCGTCGGTATACGCCGACGCCTGCGAATTATTGGTTTGCGTGATCTGCTGCGAAGCATTCCCTGCCGAGAGCTGGCTTTGTGACCAGGCAGTGGCGGCGGCAAACATCGAACACGCGACGACAACAATCTTCAGGGATTTCATCATGCTCTCCAGTGCAAACGGCTACTCCATGTCGACTGCGAACGGATACTGCCTGCCGCAGTGAAGCTACTATAAGACGCAGGCACAAATTCATTAAGGTGGTAGCGTGAAAGGCATCTTTCCAGCTTGTCGCGATATCACGTGCGGTCTTTCCTGATGTGCCTCTCGGTGCGCCCAGAAGACGTGAGCGAGTGCTCCCGGGCGTCGCTAGCACGCGATCGAACAGCGCGCCAGCGCATGAGCACACGAGTACCTGCCAAACTGATTCAGTTGTACCCAAGGATCGCGACATTCGCACTGGCGGGGTTGTCATCAAGGCTGGAGACCAACGATGCCAACGGATTGCAAAGGAGCATCCTGTAGCTTCCAGACTTGAAATCGCTTTCCCCGGTTTGGCGGAGACTGGCATTAATTACTTCTTCAAACGGCTTCACTTGCATGGATGACCCGGACATGGTTGTCTCCTCGATTTACAAAGAAAAGTACTTGCTACGTTGCTGACCTGTGATGAACAGTTCCAACAATGATCAATTCCGAAATGTGCCGTCACGTATTTCCGTGATTTCGGTACAAGGTAATGACGGAAGAAAAATCAAGTCGGCCGTCTCCGTTGGCGCTAAGCATCTGATAAAGCTGTTGCGCAAGGGCACCCAGAAACGCCGGCTGGCGAACGGTCTTGGCGGCATCTGTCGCAAGCGCGAGATCCTTGAGCATCAGGTCCGTTCCGAACCCGCCCCCGTATCCTCGCGAGGACGGCGCACTCTCGATCACACCAGGCATCGGGTTATAGGTCTCAGAACTCCAGCAACGTCCAGTTGAACTGTTAATGATGCCACCCAGGACTTTTGGATCGATTCCCAACGCCTCCCCCAACGCCATCGCTTCTGAGAGCGCTGCCATCGAGATGCCAAGCAGCAAGTTGTTGCAAATCTTGGCGGCCTGGCCCGTCCCAGTATCGCCGCAATGGACAATGCTTTTGCCCATGGATTGCAGCACAGGCTTGATCTTCGCGTACGCCTCATCACCGCATCCGACCATGAACGTAAGCGTACCGGCTGCAGCGCCTCCCGTACCGCCTGATACCGGTGCGTCAACGAATAGGTTACCGTGCTGCGCCGCGATTTTTGAGAACTCCCTCGCACTAGCCGGATCAATGGTGCTCGAGTCGATGATGATCACGTCCTTCGATATACCCGCTAGCACACCATTTTCTGCCGTAAGCACGTTGCGTACATGACCGGGGGCGGGCAGCATCGTGATTACACACTCCACGTCAGTTGCCGCAGCCTTCGGCGACTCCGTTGCCTTCGCGCCTGCGTCAACCATTTCCTGAACGACCTGCGCACTGAGGTCAAAAACGCTTAGCGTATGCCCCGCCTTTAGCAGGTTCTTCGCCATTGGCGCTCCCATGTTGCCCAGGCCGATAAAGCCAATCTTCATAACAGTCTCCGCTTCGTGTTTCATCGCCGGCGCTCAGCGCAGGCTCATGATGGTATTGACACCGCCGTTCTCGGCCGCACCGTAGAAACAGTGCGCCGTCACCAGCGTCGGTTGTCCGGCACTCTCTGATGACCGCTCACTCTAGTTGCCCCTACAAAGCTGTACGCGTGCGACCTAATCTACTGGTCTTCGACCAATCTTCCGTCCGTCTGCTCAGGTAGGTTTGTGGCCTAGCAGTCTGAAAATCAACTGTGGCTTTTATTCGAGTATAGACATTTGAATCCGCACTGCAATATCGTAAAAAGCCAATCGGTTGTGCAAAAAAACCGAAGAAAGTGCGGATATTTTTATGCGACATGCCAACAGCGCTTCTTGCTGGATAACGTTCCTTCAATTTGATGGAATGGAACGAGACCTCAAAAACAATCCCACACGACGATAGAGGTCGAAACGATTGACTTCCAACGACATCGAATGTGTGCCACGTCCAAGCACCTCCATGCGCTTATACGGCGCAGCGGACAAGTGATTGAACAGTTCCTGCGCCATTTCTGGAGGGGTATCAACGTCCCACTCACCAAGAATGACCATGACAGGAACTTTAATGTTCCCCGGATCGTAAGTCGGAATTCCGACGGCCCAATATTCGAGCAAATCGGCAACAACACCGTTGGGCGCGATTAGCCTTGGGGGCGTCTGAACTGATCCCACTGGATCCGCGCTGACCGTCGCATGCCACCAGGAGCTCACTACAACGCTCGGGCAAAGTGTTTCTGAGGTCTGCATGTCGAGACCACGAAACCAACGCTGGCGCACGTCCGAGAGTTCGACGCTGCGAACGGACGGAAGACTGGCAGCATATAGCGGCCCAAGCGCAGGAAACGCCGCGAGCGGCGCAAGCGCCAGAGGCCAGTCGGACTTTCTTCTCAAGATCCACAGTGGCGCGTACAAGACGAGCCGCCTTACCTTATCTGCATTCGTCGACGCGTAAGCGCCGCAAATCGCAGTACCCCACGACCAGCCGACGAGATCGACATGGTCGGTGCCAGTCCGCGCCAGTATGAAGTCCACTGCTGCAGTCAGGTCCGAAATAGCTTCATCGGTTCGGGCATACAGCTTATGAACGCCAAAATACCCAGCCGGCGCAGAGGGACGCGACGATAGGCCATAGCCACGCACATCAAGGGCATACGCGTCATAGCCATCAGCGGCGGCAAACTCCAGCCAGGATCCACCCGGCAGCGCCGCGTCAAACGCCGGTACACCCGAATAAGTCGCGCCATGAACGAACACGATCACACCACGGCCGCTCCGCCTTGCACTCGACGTTGGACATTTCCGACGCAGGTGGATCCGCACGCCTGACTCCGACTGCGGCAAGTAGAGATCCTCGCAAAGAATCTCCACCGCTGACTCAGGAAACTCGTCCATCGCTTCTTGTTCTTCTGGATGATTGGTCATTTGCGTTAGATCGGCTCAAGGCATCGTAAATGAGCACGGACCTCCTCGGCGCTCTCGAAGATGTGTGGGACGACATCGCGCTGCTGCAGGGCGTCTCCTAATCTGACTCTCAGGAAGCTGTTGGTTGTGTAGCGCATGGCGCCAGAGTAGTAACGGGCGTTCATCTCCTTGACCATGTCGCAGTAGCTATCCAGCACGTCCGGCGTCATCGTGCAGTTGTCGTAGTCGGCGATGACATACGCGCGGCGGCGCAAAGGTGCAAGGTGAAGTTCGATTTGGGATCGGATCTGCTCGACGTCTTCTGGGGTTTTGACGGCATGACCCGTCAAGTTGATGAAGAACAGATTCCGCTGGGCGTCATACACGAAACGCCGTTCGAGTGGCACACGTAGCAATTCATCACGCAATTTCATCTGTTCAGGTCGAAAGATCCTCGGATCCATGAGTCGTGGCGGTTCCTTCATCACGGGGACGAACGCCATCTGGGCGAGGATATCTTTCTCGAGGTCAACCCCGGGTGCGATTTCGACAAGTTCTACGCCCTCTTCGCCCAGACGGAACACGCAGCGCTCGGTTATGTAAAGCACCGGCTGCCGGCGTTGCACTGCATATGGCCCGCTGAAGGTGCAATGCTCGACTTGCTCGACGAATTTTGAAGCAGCTCCATCGTCGCGAATTCTTAACTGACCGTCCTCGATTTCAGTTTTCAGGCCGCCCGCGTTGAACGTACCCATGAAGACAACCTTCTTTGCGTTCTGGCTGATGTTGATAAAACCACCTGCGCCGGCAAGCTTCGGTCCAAACTTGCTGACGTTCAGGTTGCCGGCTCGGTCAACCTGCGCCAAACCCAAAAACGCGATGTCGAGGCCTCCGCCATCGTAGTAATCGAACTGGTACGGTTGATCAATGACGGCCTCGCCATTCATCACGGCACCAAAGTCAAGTCCGGATGCAGGGACGCCTCCAATGACGCCGGATTCTGTGGTAAGCGTCATCAAGTCGAAGATCTTCTCCTCGGTGGATACGCCTGCCACTCCCTCTGGCATTCCGATGCCCAGATTGACAACGCTATCGGGTCTCAATTCCATTGCCGCGCGCCTGGCGATAACTTTGCGGTCGCTCATTTCCAGCGGTGGCAGCGTATTCAGCGGCAGTCGCAGTTCGCCGCTGAAAGCCGGATTGTAGGGTTCGGCAAATGTCTGCCAGTGGTGCTCGGGCGGAGCCACCACCACGGAGTCAACCAGCACGCCAGGCACCTTGACCTGACGGGGATTGAGCGTGCCGCGTTCAGCGAGACGTTCGACCTGCGCAATGACTATTCCACCGGAATTGCGCACGGCCATGGCGACCGTGAGCATGTCAAGGCTTAGTGCCTCACGCTCCATCGTGACATTTCCGTCGTGGTCTGCGGTGGTGCCACGGATTACGCCAACATGGATCGGAAAAGCTTTGTAGAAAAGAAACTCTTCGCCGCCCACCGTCGTCAATTCGACCAGATCGTCAACAGTCCGGTCATTGAGCTTGCCCCCTCCGAATCGAGGGTCAACGAAGGTGCCAAGCCCGACCCGACTTAAATGTCCGGGTCTGCGCGCAGCAATATCACGATACAAGCCAAGAATTACGCCTAGAGGCAGGTTGTATGCCTCGATCCGACCGCTGGTCGCGAGTTTGCCCAGTTTCGGCGCCAGACTGTAATGTCCGCCAATCATCTTTCGCACGAGGCCCTCATGTGCGAGTGCGTTCAACCCGCGATGCTTGCCATCACCAGGCCCGGCGCCACATACAAGCGTCAGATTACGTGGTTTGCCACTCGCCTGAAAGTGCTCCTCTTCAGTAGACAGAAATAGCTCTTCAAGCGCAAGAGCAACGCCCTCTGGAAAGCCGATACCGACCAGGCCGGAGAAGGCGACCGTATCGCCATCCCGGATGAGCCGTACGGCTTCGCGCGCGGTCATTACCTTGCTTCGCTGCGCCGACAGGCTAGAAGCGGCCAGTGGAAATGCGATGTTTGTCAGCATGGGAGCCTCTATCCTGTGAAGAGCAGTCGACGCCGTTTAGCTCGGGCCGACGCTCCAGATGTCAGTCAGTCTTCCGCGTTATCGCGAAGGTTCGGTGCTACCGGTGCCGATCAATGCACGTGCCCCTTGACATAGCGGCCCGGTGCCGGTTCGATCTCTCGATAAGCACGGCTCCCAAGTTCTTGACCAGCAGAAATGGTGCTGCCTGCCCGTCGTTCGAGCCATGCAGCCCAATGCGGCCACCAACTACCGCTTACAGATCGGGCGGATGCCAGCCAGTCCTCTGCGCTCTCGCCGATCTGTCCGCCCGTCCAGTAGTTGCGCTTGTTCTTTGTCACCGGGTTAATCGGTCCGGTAATATGTCCGCCTCCTCCAAGCACGAACTCGAGATCACCGGTGAGATGATTCACGCTCTCATAACCGGATTTCCACGGCACTAAATGGTCCTCTGATGCCCCGAAAATGTAAGTGGGGATATTGATGCGCCTGAGGTCGACCGATGAGCCACACATGGACAGTGCGTCCGGCTGCACAAGTTTGTTCTCGATGTAGCAGTGACGAAGGTAGTAAGAGAACATCGGTCCGGGGAGATTGCTGTCGTCGGTGTTCCAGTAGAAGAGGTCGAACGGATCCGGCGCTTTACCCTTGAGGTAGTTATTGACGACGAATGACCAGATAAGGTCGTTCGCACGAAGGCTCGAGAAGGCCATGGTAAGCTCCTTGCCCGAGACAACACCGCCATTGGCGTACATCGCCTCACGTTGCGCAATGATCGTCGGATCGAGATACACGCCGATTTCGCCAGGGTCGGAAAACTCAAGCATCGCCATCAGCAGAGTCATACTTGCAACCGGCCACTCACCTTGTGCCGCGCGCACCGCGAGCGCGCTGCTGAGCAACGCCCCGCCTACGCAGTAGCCCGCTGCGTTGATCTGGTCTTGTCCGCTGATTTCACGCGTCACGTCGATGGCCTTCAGTACGCCCTGATCCACATAGTCATCCCACGATTTACCTTGCAACGACACGTTAATATTGCGCCACGAGACTATGAACACCGTAAAGCCTTGCGATACAAGGTATCGCACCAGTGACGTCTCTGCCGTCAGGTCGAGGATGTAGTACTTGTTCACTACCGATGGCACGACCAGAAGTGGGATTTCCTTTACCTCACTGGTCGCAGGTGAGTACTGGATCAGTTGAATCAGCTCGTTTTCGTAAACGACTGCTCCAGGCGTATTGGCCAAATTTCCGCCAACCTCGAAGGCCGTATCGCGGGACAACGAAATTCGCCCCTTTTTTAAGTCTTGCATCAGATTATTCAATCCATTTGCGAGACTTACACCCTTTGTCTCTGCCGCAAGCGCGAGCACTTCAGGGTTGGTCACGGCGAAGTTCGTCGGTGAAATCGCGTCGATGTACTGGCGAGTGTAGAAGCGCATCTTCTGCTTCGTCGTTTCATCCAGTCGGGCAAGCTCAATCGCATCCAGTAGCGCTTTCGACGTCTGCCGATACGACTGACTTATATAGTCGAACAGTGGATATTCTTTCCATTGCGGCGCGTTGAATCGACGGTCGCCCTTGTCAACGGGCACAGCGGGATCGCGATTGCTTCCACCAAACATTCGCATACCCAGAGTCATATGCTCATGGTAGTACTGACTGGCCAGACGCACGCCAGAAAATAGCGTATCGATGTCAACCACAACTGTCTCCTGTTTTACTCTGAACTGAATATCAATTGACGGATGAAGCCGTTCAATCCGGCCTTCCATCTCTGGACATGCGACTGCCAAACGTATTGACCGCCGACCTGCGCGGTCGTATCTAACGCGACTCAGCGGAGGTTAATGGTCGTGTTGACGCCGTCGTTCACGGTCGCGTCGTCGAACCAACGCGCCGTCACGGTTTTCGTCTGCGTGTAGAACTGCACGACCTGCTTGCCATACGGACCGAGATCGCCAAGCTTAGAGCCGCGCGAACCGGTGAAACTGAAGAAGGGCACAGGCACTGGAATCGGAATGTTGATGCCCACTTGCCCCACGTCGATCTCGCTCTGGAACTTGCGGGCCGCCGCCCCGCTCTGCGTGAAGAGCCCCACTCCGTTGCCAAACGGATTGCGGTTGACCAGTTCAATCGCATCGTCGAGCGTTGCCACGCTCAGCACCACCAGCACCGGCCCGAAAATCTCGGTGCGATAGATTTCCATTTCGGTCGTCACGTCCGCGAAGATCGTGGGGCCAATAAAGTTGCCCTTCTCATAGTCGTGCACCTTCACTTCGCGACCATCCAGCGCGAGTGTCGCGCCTTCCTTCACACCGGCTTCGATCAGACCCAGTACACGCGCCCTGGCCGCACGTGACACCACCGGGCCAACATCAGTACCCGGCTCATTCCCGGCATTGACCTTGAGCGTCTTCGCTTTCTCAACAAGCTCCGGCAGCCATTGCTGCGACGCACCCACCAGTACGACTACCGAGGTCGCCATGCAACGCTGCCCCGCTGCACCAAACCCTGCACCAGCAAGCGCATTGAGCGTGTGCTCGCGATTCGCATCGGGTAGCACGACGGCGTGATTCTTCGCCCCCATCATCGACTGCACGCGTTTGCCGTGCTCGCTGGCCAGTCTGTAGACATGCGTGCCGACCGCCGTCGACCCGACGAACGAAACCGCCTTTACCAGTTCATGCGTGCACAGGGCATCTACCACTTCCTTGCCACCGTGAACAACGTTCAGAACCCCGGCAGGAACGCCTGCCTCCAGCGCCAGCTCCACCAGTTGCATCGTTGAAAGCGGATCCTGCTCCGAGGGCTTGAGAACGAACGTGTTGCCGCAGACAATCGCCATCGGAAACATCCAGAGCGGAATCATCGCGGGAAAGTTGAATGGCGTAATGCCCACGCACACGCCAATCGGCTGACGCAACGTGTAGGTATCGACACTGCCCGCGACATTCTCCGCAAACTCGCCCTGTTGCAGCATGCCGATCGAGCATGCATGCTCAACTACCTCAAGGCCGCGGAAGATGTCACCCTCGGCGTCAGGCAGCGTCTTCCCCTGCTCAGCAGAGAGCGTCCGGGCGATGCGCGGCATATGCTCCCTGATCAGGGCCTGGTACTTCAGCATGATCCGCATGCGGGCTCCGATCGGCGTGTTCTTCCACGTCGCGAACGCAGCATGTGCTGAACGGATTGCAGCGTCGACCTCCCCGGCCGTCGCAAACGGAACCCGACCCAGCACCTCCTGTGTCGCGGGATTGACGATGTCGCGCCATTCGCTCGTCGCAGATTCGACAAACTCACCGTCGATCAGAAGTTTGGCCGTGTTCATGACCACGTTCGATTCCTGTGTAACTGCATTCATGATTTGCTCTCTAAGTTGAATAAGTCTGGCCTTCCCGCCAGAATGAGTTAGGGGCGGACCGAAGCGTCGCAATTAGCGTGGTGTCATCGCCAGTAGAATGGGAACCAAGCCGCCTTAAAACGCCGGATCAAGCCTCGCAATTGCGCATCAACCGCGTGCAGAGAACAGCGACGACGCCGAGTGCGATCATGTATATCGCAACGTAACGGGGATCGCCCTTGCCGACCGCTAACAGTGCGGTAGCGATCACGGGTGCTACGCCACCGCCAAGCACTCCAGCCACTTGTACAGACAGCGAGATTCCGCTGTAGCGAATTTCAGCAGGGAACTGCGATGCGAACAACTGCGACTCCGGCGCGTACAGGATTGGAAACACTACGCCGACACCCAGAACCATCGCCCACCACACGGCAATGGGGTCACGGGTACCAAGCATCATGAAGAATGGCGCCGCGAACGCACACATAATCAATAGTCCGATCGTAAAGAGCCGTTTCTGGCCGATCTTGTCGCTCAGATATCCGCAAAACGGCATCGAAACCAGCGACAGCGCGGAACCGGCGGTTATGGCATGCAGGATTTCAGACTTCGGGATCTTCAGCTGATTAGCCGCGTAAGCAAGCGCGAAAGCAACGACGATGTAAAACCAGGTATTCTCAGCGGTTCGCGCTCCGATGATGACCAGCAACTCTCGTGGATGACGCCGGATTGCTTGCAGGATCGGCGCCTTCACCGGCTCACCGTGCTCCTTCATTCGTTCAAAGTCTGGCGACTCCGGAACCCGCACGCGGATGAACCACCCCAATCCGACAAGCAGAATGCTTGAGACGAAAGGGACGCGCCAACCCCAACTGAGCAGCTCGGCTTCCGGCAAGGTCGTTACTGCAGCCATCGCGAGTGAAGACAGAATCAATCCAAGACCCACGCCTGTCTGTGGCAGACTTCCAAAAAAGCCTTTACGTCCAGGCGGTGCGTGCTCGACCGCCATCAGGACCGCTCCGCCCCACTCCCCTCCAACCGCCATGCCTTGCAAAAACCGCATAGCGACAAGTGCCGCTGCGGCCCAGTAACCAATGCTCTGATAGGAGGGGATGACACCAATCGCCATACTCGGCACCCCCATGAGCAGCAGTGTTACAAGCAGCATCGATTTGCGGCCAATTCGATCACCGAAGTGTCCAAAAACGACCCCACCCATCGGCCGACCGATAAACCCTACCCCGTATGTCCCAAAGGCAGCTAAGGTGCCCAGAATTGGATCGAGCGTTGGAAAGAAAATTTTGTTGAACACCAAGGCAGCGGCCGTTCCATAGAGAAAGAAGTCGTACCATTCGATCGTGGTACCCGCCATACTGGCCCATCCTGCCAACAGGTATTCCTTCGTACTTTTTGGCCGCGAACTAACGACTGCCATACTGTCTCTACTAGCCTGCATCTTCATCATGCTGTCTCCTGATTTCTGTCTCGCTGTCGACCCCAGTGAGACTAGCGTCTCGACCTTTCAACAATTGGATATTTGATTTAAACAATACCTCGACTACATATTCACATCTGGGTTGACGCGCAAATCACTTACTTTCTAATTGTTTATTAGCCATCCTATTTATTTACAAAGAAACATTTATCTATCTCCGAACTCGCAAAAAATACGTTAGACAGCGAGCTAAATCTGTTTGACAGACGGGCTAGCGCTTGGGCACAGGCATACCGAAACGGGTTGGCTTATTACAAACAACACGCCTAAACTCAATCATCGCCACTCGAAAGATGTTGTATCGTGCCGTTCCAGCCACGTGCAAAGCGAGATCAGCATCTATCCGACGGGATTGAATCGAGGACTATCTAAATCTCCGAGTCTCGAACGCTCCGGCGGCCGGGAAATCGAAGTCCGGGTTCGCCGCCGAAGTCTCCCGTCGACATGGTGCCTAGTATAGTTGCTTGAATATCCACATGAAATACAAAAAAACGCCCATCAGTTGTTCAAAAAAGCACAAACCGGAGACGTCTGATGAACTGGGATGATCTACGCTTCTTCCTTGAAGTGGCGCGTACGCAGAAGGCGAGTTCCGCAGCAAAGCGACTCGGCGTCGACCACACGACTGTCGCTCGACGCGTAAGGGAATTGGAAGCAGCCTTGGGCACGGTGTTGTTCGATAAGTCTCGCGCAGGCGGTTTCGTTCTGACTGCTGAGGGCCACCGGCTGGTTGCGTACGCCGACTCGATCGAAACGGTTGTTCACTCCGCAAGTGAGCAATTTTCCGGCGACGGCCATTTTCTGTCGGGTCACGTCAGGATCGGCTCTACAGAGGGCCTTGGCTGCTTTTTTATCTCTCCTCAGTTGGCCCGCTTTTCGGTGGCACATCCGGAGATTTCAATTGATCTGCTTCCAGTTCCGCACTTCGTCAGCCTGTCCAAACGAGAGGCCGATATTGCCGTTCTGCTCGAGCGGCCAGAGCGTGGCCAATATGTATGCACAAAGCTGTGTGACTATCGTCTGAAGCTGTATGGGACGCGCGACTATCTAGCCCATCACAAGAGAGTGGAGCAAACCTCAGATCTGATGAGTCATGCTTTCATAGGATATGTGGCCGATCTCGCCTTTAGTGGAGAGCTCCTGTATCTCGAGCGCGCCGTTCCGAACGTAACAACGAAGCTATGTAGCACCAGCATCATTGCGCAATACCATGCCACGCTGGAAGGAAATGCACTGGCAATCCTTCCTTGTTTCATGGCCGAGCCGAACCCCTCGCTGGTAGCGGTGTTGCCCGAAGAAATCACGGTGACTCGGCATTTCTGGCTCTGTTGTCGCGAAGACCTGCGAAAATTGCGTCGGATCCGCTCGTTATGGGACTACTTGCGAGCTGCCGCAGATGAGAACCGGTCGTTGTTCGCTGGGGAATCGCGAGTAATGCGTTACGTTGACCCGATGCACACAGCCGGTCCGGAGGGTGCCATTGGTTGAAACTTCCACCTGCGTTGCCTGCGATGGTGCGCCATACGTTCGGACCCGCCGAACACTACGCTTACACGTCTACACCACGCGTCGACGTTGGCGCATTGGCTTTCGCGCCTTCCACGACGCGCCTTCCCGAAGAAAGTGTGGCATCAAATTATCAGGATATTTCATACTTTTTCAGTAAGACAGGAGGCAATGGCACGGTTGTACTGCTACCGTCGTTCCATACTCACTTACGAGAGAAATGCGCCAAAAGAATCATGATCAGCGTCGCATAGCGATTGCAGGTTTTAATGGCGGATGCCAGTGTGACCAATCCAATAACCCTTAACGGGATTTAGGGCAGCACACGGTTTTACCTTCGAACCACACGGGGCCAGAACAGAAGAGCGAAACGTGCCAACATGGGGCGACGTGCTACTACTTCCCCGGCAGACGCCATGTCTGTGTATTGGGTCTATAGACTACCTTAGCTCTGCTCGGGCGCGCGCAGTATTCTGGAGATGCTGGCCGATCCGAATGGCACACTTGTTTCGAAAGACAAGATTATGAAGCGCGCCTGGCAGAATCAGTCACGGAAGAGCGAAATCGTCGCGTGATATTTGAGCAGTTCGCAAACTACTGGGATCACAGCCGGATTTCTCTTACGCGCCTAGCAAGAAGGTTTAATGGATACCCTGCAAAACATGCGCGTGTTTGTACGCGTCGTCAACGCCGGTAGCTTCACCGCCGCTGCGCAGTCACTCGATTCAACGACGGGCGCTATGTCGCGTGCCCTGTCGGAACTGGAGACGCATCTACGCACCCGCCTGCTCAATCGTTCGACGCGCCGGCTAGCGCTCACGCCCGCTGGCGAACTATATCTCAACCGCTGCATACAGATCCTCGCAGATGTCGACAGCGCTGAGGAAGAAGCGAGTTGCGCACACGAGCGCCCGGCAGGCGTTCTGCGCATGCACAGCTTCGCGAGCATCGGGCAGCAGTACGTGTTGCCCGCGATCTCGCGCTACCGAGCCATGCACCCCGAAGTCACCGTCGAGCTGACACTGTCGCAGCATATGCCGAATCTATTCGAGGGTACCAGCGATGTATCACTCGTTGCTTCCTCTTCGGCGTTGCCGGATTCGAATCTCGTTTCTCATCAGTTAGGAACGACATACAGTATTCTATGCGCTTCACCAACGTACTTGAACGCGCACGACTCGCCACGCGAACCAGCCGACCTCGCACATCATGAGTGTCTAATACTGAAGACACTGGCTTTTCCCGCACACGAATGGATGCTTGAGGGCCCAAACGGCAACGTCGAGATGCATGTCGATGGTCCGCTCCACGTGAATATTGCTGAATCGCTCCTCGTCGCAATCCGTGAAGGAATTGGTATCGGCCCGCTTCCGGTCTATGCAGCTATCAACGAACTGCGGAACGGCACACTGGTGCGGGTGCTGCCCCGGCACATCTTGCAGAAAATGCACGTTTACGCGCTTTATCCTTCGCGAAAATTCGTCGATGCAAAGACGAGGACGTGGGTGGAATTTCTGCGTTCGCATCTTCCGCAGGTAATCGCTCGAGATACAGCATCGCTTGAAGACCTCATGCGTACGATACCTGATGACGCCTGTGACGATCAAATTTCCTCCGTTAGCTCAATACGCGGAGAATATTGAATCGAGCACGGGAAAGTCGGATTACGACGATTGGGAGTCGAGCGCGGACGCTTGCCGGCCCAGGTCCCGTCATTCGCCGAGCGCGGCGGGCGACCACTCGTGTGTCAAACACCAACTCATTAGCCGACGCTCATCAAAGGAAGGGTGTACCACCGAGTTATGCTTCGATACAGAGCAACGTCCTGTGAGCGTCCCAGCGGAGAGGCCGCAGCGTTGCCGCCTCGATGCGCCCGCAGTCATGTATGATCGACCAGGCAGATTTTGGCGAAGCACAGCATACCGTTGATCGTTTCACTGCGAGCCCGGCAGGTCTGCCAGCCGAGAAACTGCTATCCCCCCGTGATTTCTAAGATGAATTTCCCTTCGCTGCGCGACTGGATTTTTTCTCTAAAGACCTTCTTCGCGGGGATGCTTGCGCTCTACATCGCGTTCTACTACGATCTTCCGAGGCCGTACTGGGCGTTGGCGTCGGTCTATATCGTGTCGAACCCGTTTGTCGGTGCGACACGATCGAAGGCGCTTTATCGCGCGCTAGGCACTGTGCTTGGCGGAGTCGCTTCCGTTGCCCTTGTGCCGCCTTTCGCGGAGACGCCTTATCTGCTGAGCGCGCTCATTGCGTTATGGACCGGTGTCTTCGTGTACATTTCGATCTCGACGCGAGCCGCACGCAATTACGTTTTTCTACTCGCCAGCTATTCGCTGTCCGTCATTGCGCTACCGGCATTGTCTAACCCGTTGGGCATCTTCGATGTGGCCGTGGCACGAACCGAAGAAATCACGCTCGGCATCGTCTGTGCGAGCATCGTCGGCAGTGTCTTTTTCCCCAACCGGCTCGCGCCGACGCTGATCGAGCGAACCGACTCGTGGTTCCGCGAGGCTGCGCTCTACGCGAAGGAATCGATGGCGGGGCAGGTTGCGGGAGCGCTTGTTACGGGAAGCCGCCAGAAGATGGCGTTGAGTGTGCGCGGCTTCGAATTCCTGTTGAGCCAGTTGGCCTACGATCATGTCAGCCCGGTGATTCTCGCTCGCAGCGAGCAACTGCATGGCCGAATGCAATTGATACTACCCATTACCTCCGCACTTGCGGACATTCTAGCGGCGGCGCAGAAATCAGAGCGCGTCATTCCTGCGGAAATCGCCGAACTGCTGCGCGATCTTGAGCGCTGGATCGACGAGCCACTCAGTGAAGACCCCGAGCGCGAGGCGCCGCTATTCCGCACGCGCATTGCACAACTGGATCCGGCCTGCAACGAACTGACGACGTGGCAGACGGCGCTGCTATCCAGTGCGCTCTGGCGCTTGCGGCAACTCGTCGATCTGTGGGTCGATTGCCGGACATTGCGCCGTATCGTTGTTCACGATAGCGGGCATTGGAGGCCACGATATCGGCATTGGCGGATCGGCACGCGGCACGCGTTTCTCGACCAGGGCCTTGCCGTGTTCTCCGCTAGCTCGGCAGCGCTCGTCATCTTCATTGCGTCGTGCCTGTGGATTGCTTCGGGTTGGCAAGACGGTGCGGCGGCGGTGTCCCTGGGCGCCATTGGCGTCTGCTTTTTCGCAGCGCTCGACGAGCCTGTACCGATGATGATCACTTTCCTGAAGTGCGCGACGATAGGCGTTGTCATTTCGGCGTTCTATCTGTTTGTCGTGTTGCCGAGCGGCCAGGAGTTCCCTCTGCTCGTCATTTTCTTCTCGTTCCTGTTCATTCCTCTCGGACTGTTGATGGCACGTCCGAAATGGGGGCTGATGTCGACGCTCGTCGCTTTGACGACCGCAACCTTTCTCGGTATCGACAGCGTTTATGACGCGAACATTCTGACCTTCCTGAACGGCAATCTCGCAGGGCTCGCCGGTGTCATGTTCGCTTCGGTGATGACGGGGGTCATCCGTCCTTTCGGAACGGACGCGGCGACTTCGCGGCTGACCCGATCCAGCTGGAGGGATGTCGTTTTGAGCGGTTCGGCATTATCGCTCGGTCAGCAGCGCGATTTGAATGCACGCATGCTCGACCGGCTCATGCAACTCATTCCGCGCGTGGCGCCGAGCGAGGAGTTCAAGCACCCGTCAACCGAGAGCCTGCGCGACATGCGAATTGCGCTCAATACACTCGACCTGCGCCGACTCTCGGGCAAGTTTTCCGGCGAGTTACCAGTCGTGTTGAACCGCGTGATCGACGAAGTGCGGGCGCATTATGGACGATGCCTCGAATCCGGTGAGCGGCAACCCATACCGCCCATGCTAGCAGTCGACGTCGATGCCGCCATCACGCGGATCATGGCCGACTTCGCGGCCGCGCCCGATGAACCTGGCTACAAGCTTCGCAAAGGTGTGCTGCACACGCTGATCGGACTCCGGCTGTCGCTGTTACCAGATGCGACACCTGTCGACGCTGCCTGATCGGGAACGGTCATCATCCGGCACCTCGCTCTTCGAGACTGCACAGACGTCGGTGCGCTAGCTCAATCCATAGTCGACGCTTGCGTCGGCCCATCGGCTTGACAGAGGTGGCTCGTAGTCGAGCCGGTCAGGGGCAGATATGGGTAGCCGACGCACTGCTCCACAGGAAGTAGCCTTTTGCATGGCGGAAGCTTGTATGAATGGAGAGGGTCGATTTAGCGCATCGGGCGGAGGTCAGCCAACAAGAGCCGTCCACCGCTGCTTGCGCATGGACGGTCGAGGTCAGCAACGCGCTCGACAGCGGACCGGCGTTGCAACGATTGCCCGGGCACCCGAGGCGGGGTCCGCGTCGTAGGGTATGAACGCGTCTTTAGAACATCGTGCGCAGTCCGACCGCGACGCCCACCTGATTGGTCCGGCCAATCGTGTTCGTCGGAACGCCCTCGCCGTTGACCCCGCCCGGATAATCGGCGGAGAAGGCGCCTGTGCCGCGCGCGAAGTCCGTGATTCCGTAGACTTCCGTGCGCTTCGTGAACGAGTATTCGGCGAGAACGGTAGCCGATTGGTTCACCCCTTTGCCGAGCGTGCCATCGAGCAGTTCGGCATTGCGCGTCTGCCCGTAGTAGTAGGCGAACGTGAACAGCAGCGCTGGCATGGCGTGCCAGTTCGCACCGATGTACCAGGTGTCGTCGATACGGTTCGGGCTGCCACTCCCCTTCAGAGTCGGCGCGCCAGATTGCTGCATGTAGATGTCAGTCAAACCAGTCTGGTCCTGCCCTCGCAGCCAGCCGGCCAGGAGGCGGATTTCGTGGGTGACCTGAAACGCGCCGCTGATGTGCAGGAAGTTGCTCTTGGCGCCGTTGATCGAACTGCCGACACTGGTGCCAACCGAAGACCCAGTCGCAGATGTCGGAACGGAGACCTGCTGGAAACCCGCGTTGAGCATGGCAGGGCCGTACGTGTACGTCAGTTCCACGGCATAGGTGGCGCCGAGACCGAGCGCGCCAGGCTGGTTGCCAAAACCGTAAAGGGCATTGATATCCAAACCTTCGAAGCTGCCCTTGTACTTCACCGAGTTGTTGACTTCGAGGTAAGGGCCGATGCCGTTATACATCCAGCTGTTTTGCCAATAGTTTCCAACGGTCAGCGGGTCGAAGATATCGCCCAGGGTGTCGTAGGCCGGCGCATATTGCCTGCCAAAGGTCAGCGAGCCCCACGTTTTGTTCGACAGGCCCGCGAATGCTTGCCGACTGAACAATGTGCCGGGGACATGGAGTTGCCCATTGAAGGGATGACTTTGATTTCCATACAATTTTCCGGTTAGATGCACCCAAGCCAGGCGTGGGTTTGCCAACATTTGAAATAAATGTCATAAACCTCGAATTCGAAGTGGTGACCATGTGAACCGGGCGTCGTCTCGCGATGTGCCAACGGACGCCATGGTATGACAATTTTGTGGACCGTGATCGGGCACTCTCCTTCGTCGCTGCGCCCCCAACCCGGCATCCCGACTTCTACCGCGGCACGAATGATTTTGCATCGCTACGCCATTCGGGAATAAAACGTTGCCGCTGGAAGCGGTCCTTCGGGCTCTCATTTTCAGTCCCTCTCTGCGCAATTACATAGGATCGCGAATAGTTCGATAATTCCTTGTTGAATTCATTAGTTCTGCGTGGCTGACATCGTTCGCCCGCAATCCCTCCAGCGAAAGCTTCATCCTCAATGCGGCACTCGCCGATAGCAGGGTTTGAAACGAGTATAGAGACTCACGCCGGCGCAAGGTGTGCGAGGCGCCAAACGCCCCCGATACTCAGTTCGCTGCGCGGCATCAGGACGTCAGAGCAGTGCGGCGTCGGCGCGTCAGCCGCGCGCGATACCCCTTTGCCTGAAGACCGGCTTTGCGTATCGTGCCGTGTCGGGCTTGAAACGTGTACTCATCGATCACGAGACGCGACGCTAAGCCGTAGCGCCTCCGTCTACGCTGATATTCTGGCCGTTGATATAGTGGCCAGCCCCTGAGACGAGCAGAAGGGCCAGCCCCGCCACATCCTCGGGCCTCGCGATGCGCCCCATGGGAATCGTCGCGACGGTCATCTTCTCGCGCTCGGGATTCTCCCAAAGCATGCGGGAGAAGTCCGTGCGCACTGCGCCCGGGTTGATCGAATTGACGTTGATGTTCGACGGCCCAAGTTCGACAGCCAGGTTGCGTACCAGTTGATCGATCGCTGCCTTCGACATGCCGTACAAACCGAGCACCCCAGTGCCCCGCTTCGCTGCGCGGCTCGACATGAAGACGATAGAACCATACTTACGCTCGATCATCTGCGGAGCGAGTGCCACGACGAGTTCGAAGCTGCCGCGTACGCCGTCGGCCATGGCCTTGTCCAGTTGCTCCGACGTCTGACCCAGCAGCGAACCGGCAGGCGGATTGCCCGCTGCATTGAGCACGAGCGCATCCACGCGCCCGAACGCCGCAAGCGCATCGGCCGCGAAGCGTTGCACGCTCTCCGGTTCGGTGATGTCGCACGCGAATGCCGCGACTTCGCATCCACATTCCTCGCGCAAACGGACCGCGGCTGCATCGGCCGTTTCCTGACTGCGTCCGGAAACGACGAGTTTCGCGCCCGACAAGCCGAGTGCTCGCGCAATCTCAAAGCCCATGCCCTTTGTCGATGCAGTAATGACGGCAACTTTGCCTGTGAGGTCAAACAGATTGTTCACGATCGATGCTCCTTGAAAAGGTTTCCCTGCCTGCCATGTGCGCGTTCAGGCGGTGATTGACGGATAGTCGGTGTAGCCTGCGCTGCCGGCTCCATAAATGGTACTGGCATCCAATTGATTGAACGGAGCCTCGAGGCGCAGGCGTTCGACAAGATCGGGATTCGCGATGTAAAGCTTCCCGAACGCCACCGCGTCGGCCTCACCCTCTTCGACAAGGCGCCGCGCCGATTCCCGCGTGAGGCCGTCATTTGCGATAAACGCGCCTTTGAAGCGCTCTCTGACGAGCGGCGCAATCCGGCGCGGCGTATTGAGTGATTCGCGCCCGAAAATGAATGCGAGGCGCCGTTGGTTCAATTCCTCGGCCACGTAGCCGAAGAGCGAAACCGGATCGGAATCGGACATCGAATACGAACTCGACATCAGGTTCAGGTGAATGCCGACTCTATCCGCAGGCCAGACCGTCAATACGGCGTCGACCGCTTCCAGGAGGAAGCGGGCCCGGTTTTCGATCGAACCGCCATAGCGGTCGGTGCGCTTGTTCGAGCCGTCATGGAGGAACTGATCGAACAGGTAACCGTTCGCTGCGTGCAACTCTACGCCGTCGAAGCCCGCACGTTTTGCGTTTTGTGCAGCTCGCCGGAAGTCTTCGACGATGCCGGGTATTTCGTCTGTCTGCAGCGCGCGCGGCACGTCGTATGCCTTGCGGGGATTGCTCAGGGTGACGTGGCCTTCCGGTGCAACGGCGCTCGGGGCCACTGGCTGCTCGCCATCAAGGTACACCGGGTCGGAAACGCGACCCACGTGCCAGAGCTGGATCACGATTTTGCCGCCGGCCCGATGCACGGCTTCGGTGACATGCGACCAGGCCTGTACCTGATGCTCCGCCCAGATCCCTGGCGTGTTCGGATAGCCAACGCCTTGCCGCGTCACCGACGTTGCCTCAGTGAGGATAAGTCCGGCGCTGGCGCGCTGAACGTAGTACTCCTCGTTCAAGGGACCCGGTGCTCGCTGGTCAACCGCCCGCATACGCGTCAATGGCGCCATGACGATACGATTGCGCAGTTCCAGCGAGCCAAGTTTGATGGGATCGAACAAAGTAGGCATGATGTATTCCAGTTCAGAATTTCAGGGCCACGCAGCAAGATGATGTGGTCACGCCACCACGCAGCCACGGCTCAAGCGCTCGCGTTGCCCCGCTTTTGCGAATCGCACTTCCATGTGCACCGGAACGGCAACGCCGTTCTTCGCGGCAGTGAGTTCCGCAAGAATCGAAATGGCGATCTCGGGCGGTGTGCGGCTCCCGATGTGCAGACCCGCGGGACCTTTCATGCGCGCGATTTGTTCGTCATCCAGATCGAACTCACGCAGACGCAGCCGCCGCGCATCGTTGTTTCGCCGCGATCCCAACGCGCCAATGTAGAAGGCAGGCGTTCTGAGCGCTTCCATCAAGGCGAGGTCGTCCAGCTTCGGATCATGCGTGAGCGCCACGACCGCGCTGCGCGCGTCGAGCCGCATCGCCGCTACGACGTCATCGGGCATGTCGCGCACGAGCGCTGCATCCTGCACGTCCCATACGTCGGCGTACTCCTCTCGTGGATCGCACACGGTCACCTGGTAGTCGAGGCCAATAGCCATTCGCGCAAGATACTGTGAAAGCTGGCCGCCCCCAATCACGAGCAAACGATAACGCGGTCCCAATTCGGTTTGAAGCGTAGCGCCGTCGAAGCGCAGGCCATCGATCAAGGAAGCGGGTGAAAGGCTCACCTCCCCTGTCGACAACTCCAGGGTGCGCGTGACGAGACGCCCCGACTCCAGTGCGTTCAGCAGTTGTGGCATTGCGCTCATGGTGCTGAGCGGTTCGAGTACAAGTTCGACGGTGCCGCCACACGGCAGGCCAAAACGATGGGCTTCGTCCGCGCTGATGCCGTAGCGCAGCGTGTCCGGAAGACGCTGCTCGATGCCGCGATGACGCACCTTGGCAATCAAATCGTCTTCGATGCAGCCACCAGAAACCGAGCCCACCGCCAGACCGTCTTCGCGGATCACAAGCATTGAGCCTGGCGCGCGCGGCGAGGACCCCCAGGTCCTGACGACGGTGACGAGCAATGCACGGCGCCCTTCGCTGAGCCAGCGGGTTGCGGTCCTCACGACGTCCATGTCCACACTATCCATCTCTTCCCCTTCACTGCACCCTGCGCTACGCACCGGGTCTTCTCAAGACCGCGTTGCCAACTGAGCCGCATGCTCGATGACATTGGCAAGCTTGCCATCCAACTCGCGCCCCACCGCCGCGACATCGGCATTGCCAAACTGCCCGAACAGCGAGGAGGGCTGGTCGTACTCCACGCGCACGATTCCAGGTGCGACTTCATAGACGAGCACAGAGAGCGGCGCATAGAGGCCTGCGCGAATATCGTGTCGCGTCATCTGGAACGCGATGCGTGGATTTCCCAAGATATAGCGGATGGCGTGTCGTTGTATTCCAGCGAGGCTGAAGAGCATCCCGTGGTTCTGCATCGAAAAGATCATCAAGCCTTGGTCCCCCTCCATCTGCTTCAACCGTGTGTCCGCCTCGGCTGGGTCCGTCTGAAGCAACGCCTTCAGTGAAGCGGGATCGAAGCGGCCCAGCAAGGCTTCCAGGTGTCGAGTGAACGGATCGAAATCGACCTTGATGTCCAGACAGATGTGGGTAACCTGAATCTCTGTGGCTGACGTTTGAATTGCAGTGTTGGTGTCCATTTTGGTTAGCGGCTCGCAGTATGTCGTGATAGAGGAAGCGCCCAAGCCAATCAAGATGGCAACGAGCGCAAAACCGTGTCTCCTCATAATTCTGTCATCCTAAGTATTTCGCACGGCATCTGTAAGTGCCCGTCTGAGCATGACCTTGGCCAACTGCTTACGGTACGCGCCGTCGGCAAAACCGTCCTCGAGCGGCGTCACGTCGACGAAAGCGATCTCGGCGAGACGATTGATCTCTTCTGAAGACCCGTTGAACTCGCTAGCGAGCGCGGCTTCAACCGCACGCGCACGGAATGCCGTCTCGGCCACGCCGGTCACACCAATCATGCCGCCCGTGCAGCGATCGCCTGCATAGCGCAACGCGACAGCGGCCGCCGCGACTGCATACCCTGAGGCAGGGTGACGGAACTTCCGGTATGCCACGCGATCGGCGCCGGGCAACGGGACGAGAATACGCGTCAGCATCTCGTTCTGCTGCACCGCTGCCGACATGAAGCCTGTGAAGAACGCATCCGCCGGGACCACGCGCGAACCCGCAACGCTGGCGATTTCCATTCGGGCATCGAGCGCCAGCATCACCGCCGGCCAGTCAGCAGAAGGATCGGCGTGCACGAGCGAGCCGCCGATCGTTCCACGATTGCGCACGGCCGGATCGGCAATGACGCTGGCCGCCATGCGGATCAGCGGCAGCACCTCCGCCAGCCGCGCATCATTGCCAAGCTCGGCATGCGTGGTCGCGGCGCCAATTGCAACGTGATCGTGATGGATCTCGACGCCGCGCAGATCCGGCAACCTGCCAACATCGATCAACCGGGAGACACCGGCGAGGCGCAGTTTCATCAAAGGTATCAACGAATGGCCACCGGCCAGCAACCTGGCGTCGCTGTCGCTGGAGAGGACGTCGAGTGCATGCGCCACGCTGGTGGCCCTAACATAGTCAACTGCAAAGGGAATCATGCCGCACTCCTGGTGGCGGTTTGGATCGCGCGCCAGATTTTCGGCGGCGTGAGCGGCATATCGAGGTGTGAGATGCCAAACGGCCTCAGCGCGTCGCAGACGGCAGAGACGACAGCCGGCGGCGCGCCAACGCAGCCAGCCTCGCCAATACCCTTTGCACCGAGAGGATTGGTCGGCGACGGCGACACATGGAAGGCGGTGCGCATACGCGGGATCTGCTCGATGCGCGGGAACCCGTAATCGAGCAGGGACCCGGAAAGAAGCTGGCCGCTCTCGTCATAGCGGGCTTCTTCGTAGAGCGCCTGGCCGATGCCCTGCGCGATGCCCCCGCGCATCTGCCCGTGACACAACATGGGATTGATGAGCGTGCCGACGTCGTCAACCGCGACGTAGTCGAGCATGCTCACTACGCCCGTTTCCGGATCGACCTCCACTACAACAGCGTGACATCCGTTCGGCGCACCCATTGCGACGGGCTCATAGAACACGCGTTCATCCAGTCCCGCCTCCATGTCGCGCGGTAATTTGCTTGCGACATAAGCCATCCTGGCGACCTCGGCAAAGGACACGGTGGCGCCAGCCTCCCCGGAAAACGTCCCACTTGCGTAATGCACGCCCTCTTCCTGCGCCTCAAGCATGATTGCGGCAATCTTTCGGGCTTTGGCCAGAATCTTGCCCGCCGCTACGTAAGCCGCTGAGCCGCCTACCGGCATGGAGCGCGAGTTGAACGTGCCATGGCCAGCCAGCACGCGATCCGTATCACCCTGCACGACGTCGATATCTTCCATCGGCAATTGCAGCGCCTCGCCCACGATCTGGGCGTAGCTGGTGGCGTGGCCATGGCCCTGGGGCATCGACCCGCTGAACAACGTCACCTTGCCATCCGAATGCACGCGCAGGTGTGCGCTTTCCCAGCCGCCACGGTCGAAGCCGACCCGGCGCAACAGCTGGGAATTCCCCATGCCTACGAGTTCGAGATAGCAGATCACGCCAATGCCGATATACCGGCCTTGCTTGCGCAGCGTCTTCTGTCGTTCGCGCCAGCCTTCGTAGTCGATCATTTCCGTGGCTCGCGCGAGGCAGGCTTCATAGTCGCCACTGTCCCATTTGGCACGCGCGTTGTTATGCGGCTGATAGGGAAACTGGTGCGCCTGCACGAGATTCAGGCGGCGCAGCGCAACGGGATCGATGTCGAGCGCGCTGGCTACCGCATCCATCGTCCGCTCGATGATATAGGCGGCCTCGGGCCGCCCCGCGCCGCGATAGGCATCGACAGGCGTGGTGTTGGTCGTCACGAGGTCGACCTGTACATCCACATTGCTGATCTGGTAGTTGCCGGTGACGTAGCTCGCCGTGTTGATGGTTGGGATGCCGGTTCCCATGTTGGAGAGGTAAGCGCCCAGGTTGGCGTACGAGCGGACCTTGATCCCCAATACCTTCCCTGCATTCGTGACGGCAGCGTCCACATATTCCACGTGGTCGCGCCCGTGCGTCGTGGCCACATGGTTCTCGCTGCGCGTTTCAGTCCAGCTGACCGGCCGTCCAAATTTGCGGGACGCAAAGGCCACCAGCACTTCCTCGACGTAGAAATGCATCTTGCACCCGAAACCACCGCCGATATCCGGGGCAACGACGCGAATCCGATGCTCTGGCCACCGCAGCGTCTCGGCGAGCCAGCGGCGCGACATGTGCGGGACCTGGCTGGGCAGAATGAAGGTGAGCCGTTCGTCCAGGGCATCGTAGCTCGCGCAGAGCGCACGAGGTTCCAGCGGACTCGGAATCAGGCGCTGATTCACGAGGCGAATGGACACGACGCGGTCGGCCGCCTTCACAGCCTCTTCGTAATCGCCGCCTTTCACCTTGAATATGCCGATCAGGTTGCCGGGCACATTGTCGTGAAGTTGCGGTGCGCCGTCCTGAAGCGCAGCTTCTGCCGCCACGACCACGGGCAGTTCGTCGTAGTCCACCTGCACGAGTTCGGCGGCGTCGGCTGCCGCCTCGCGCGTCTCTGCCACCACCAAGGCTACCGCCTCTCCGGCGTAGCGCACGCACTCCGCCGGCAGTACCGGGTGTGGCGGCACAATGGAATTGCCCACCACCCAGTTCGGACGGATTTCGCCGATCTTGCCTGCGATGTCGGTATGGGTCAGCACGCCGACTACGCCGGGCAGCGCCAACGCCGCCGCCGTGTCGATATCCCGGATCCGCGCATGCGCAAAAGGCGACCGCACGAATGCGGCGAATGTCATCCCGGGGAATTGGTGATCGTCGGTAAACCGGCCCTTGCCGCTCATCAGGCGCTGGTCTTCTCGCCGCTTGATGGACTTGCCGATATAACGATTGCCCACGTCGTTATGCCCTTCACTCATGGCTCACCTCCGCTACCGGTTGAACCGCAAGTTCCCTCAGTTGAGCCGCAGCAAGCAGGACTGCGTCCACGATATTCTGGTATCCGGTACAGCGGCACAGGTTGCCGTGCAGCGCCTCGCGAACCGCTTCTTCAGAGGGATCGGAAGTAGAAAGCAGGAGCGCGCGCGCGGCTATCAGCATGCCTGGCGTACAGAATCCGCACTGCAGTCCATGACACTCGTTGAAGGCGCTTTTCAGCACCGTAGTGATGGAATCCTGCTCCATGCCTTCGATGGTATGCACGTTGCAGCCTGCGCTTTGCACCGCCAGGACGGTGCACGATTTGGCAGACTTTCCGTCGATCAAAACCGTACAGGCACCGCATTGCGAGGTGTCGCAACCGATATGCACGCCCGTCAGACGCAGGAAATCTCGCAGAACATGAACAAGAAGTTGTCTTGGTTCTGCCTCAATGGTGCGCAGCACATCATTGACGGAATTTTGTATTTGCATGGGTATCACCCTATCGCGCTGTCCGCACGTCTAGCCAGACAAATCGAGGTTCTCGGAGCCTTGACAATCTATTGAATGATAATCGTCATACTTCAGGGCGAGGCTGCATCCTCACACTCGCTCACCTGCTTTTCAAACTGCAAAAAGAAGTCCGCAAGAAATTTGCTTGCGATCGAACCAACCAGTCTGGAACCGATTTGCGCGAGCTTGCCGCTAAGCTGCGCGGTGGCCGTATAGTGCAAGGCGGTTCCGCCTTCGATGTCCTCCAGGTGAACGTCGGCGCTTAGCTTGCCAAAGCCAGCGATCCCGCCACTGCCGTTCCCTTCAATTCGATAACCGGTGTCCTCGCGCAGATCCAAGAAGCGTGCGCTGCCTTTGAATCGCGCCTTGATCGGCCCGACGGCCGCCACGATGACAGCGTCATAGCTGCCATCTGCTGCGCGCTCATAGTGTTCGCAACCAGGCAGGCATCGCTGCAAGGTCTGAGGGTCGTTGAGCCACTGCCACACGGCGGCACGGGATGCGTTGATGCGCTGTGATCCTTTGAATTCCAAACTACCCTCCTTTAGCCTTCAATGTACGCACCGATAACATGCTATGGAGCTGTATCGTCGCGGTCAAGTGCTGGCCGGACGAATCCCGGCAGGTGTTTACCCCAGCGCAGCGCCTAGTGCGCCTTCCCGCGTACGGGAAACGCTATGCAATGACGTTCATCATCTTATATATTGACCATACTTTTCAGCACCCGCCTAACCGGAGCCAGTCAATGCGTTACCCCGCCGAGCACAAGGAAGAAACCCACTTCAGGATCGTCAACGCCGCTGCGAAGGCGTTCCGAAAGCACGGGGTCGACGGCATAGGCGTCGCACAACTTATGAAGGGCGCAAAGCTCACGCATGGCGGCTTTTATGCGCACTTCGAATCAAAAGACGCCCTGATCGTCGAAGCCATCGAGGCGGCCTTTACCCAGATGACCGCACGCCTCGAAACCGCGGTGTCCGAAGCGCCGCCCGCTCAACGCCGGCGCGCCATGTTCGACACCTACATGACACAGGCGCATCGCGATCACCCGGAAGCGGGCTGCGCGATTCCCTCACTCGGCGCGGATGTTTCGCGTCTGAACGCCGACGCAAGGCGTGCTTTCGCAACGGGCATCAATAGCCTGATCGAACTGATTGCCGCACAGGAGGAAGGCGCAGCGTCGCGCGCGGAGGCCATCGCGACTCTTGCGACCCTGGTGGGCGGCATGGTATTGGCGCGCTCGGTCCGCTCCAACGCCCTCTCCCAGGAAATCCTCGATACGTTGAGAAACCTGGGGTAAGCTGGATCCGATCCGGCCCGCACGGCAAGACGCTCGGGCGCAGACGACCTAAACCGCTTCGAGAATCGTCGCAATACCCTGCCCACCGCCAATGCATTGGGTAGCCAAAGCAAACTGGCCGCCCTCCCGGGCAAGCAGCGCAGCGGCTTTGCCGACCAGGCGCGCTCCCGTCGCGCCGAGCGGATGACCGATGGCGAGGGCGCCCCCGTCGATATTCGTGCGATCAGGATCCAGCTCCAGATCTCTGACACAAGCGATAGCCTGACTGGCAAAAGCCTCGTTGATCTCCACCACGTCGAGATCACGCGCGGAAATCCCTGCGCGTGCCAACGCCTTGCGAGTCGCCGGAATCGGCCCGATTCCCATCAATTCCGGCTTGCAGGACGCGACCGCCGCACTACGAAGTTTCGCGAGAGGATGCAATCCATTGCGTCGGGCAAATTCTGCAGTACAGAGCAGGATCGCCGATGCTCCATCGGTCAACGGCGAGGACGTGCCAGCGGTCACACTGCCTCCCTCGATGAAGGCGGGCTTGAGAGAGCGCAGTGCCTCCAGATTCGTACCGGGGCGGATACAGCTATCTTTCGACACCAGACCTTGGGGGGTCTCAATCGGGACGATTTCCGCGTCGAGCCTGCCGTCTTCACGCGCAGCCGCAGCCTTTGCGTGCGAAATCATGGCGAGTTCATCCTGGGCCGCGCGATCGACACCAAACTCCTTCGCGACGTTCTCCGCCGTCATGCCCATCGAAACGTAGGCTTGCGGATAGTCTTCCTGCAATTTCGGATTGGGCGAGCGATTGAAACCACCCTGCGGCACTCGCGTCATCGACTCTACCCCAGCGCAAATGAACGCTTCACCAAGCCCGAGCGCGATCTGACCGGCGGCGTAGTGCACAGAAGACATCGAAGAGCCACAGAAACGATTGATCGTCACGCCCGGGACGGTGTCACCAAATCCGGCCAGGAACCCAATGATTCGCGCGATGTTCAAGCCTTGCTCTGCTTCTGGGTAAGAGCATCCGACTACGATGTCCTCAATCATTGCAGGCTCAATGCCCGTGCGGGACAACAATGCCGAAACGACCTGGGCAGCAAGATCGTCGGGGCGGACATCGATCAGCGCACCCTTGCGGGCGAAGTGAAACGGCGAGCGCGCAAATGCAGCTACTACGATTTCTGACAAGTTAATCTCCTGATGTTTGCAGCGCGTACTGGTGGTGTGACCAGGCACCGCGGGCTCGTCCGAAATCGACTGAGCGAACATGCAGGCTAATGACAGTGACCTATCCTGACAACGCCATGCTGCACATCAATTTGTTGCCGTTCCGGTAACCTTGGCCTTCAGCCCTCGGATGCATTCACCGATCGGCAATATGCCGCCTGCCGTACGCGGCCACAGGGTGTAATCTAAAGATTGAGCAAGCGCATCCAGTAGAAGAGACGCGCAACTCGAGACAGGAGACGAACTTGCGAAATGCTTTCACCGAATGGTCGATCGAGCAGGTTCCCACGAGCGATCGCACAGACGCATGGCAGGACGCGCTAAGCCGAAGCTACCGCGAGTGGCAGGTGCCTCAGCGTCTTCCTGCAACCTTCTATGCACGGGTAAAGCAGCATGATTTCGCAGGCTCCGGCATTGTCGAAACGGTCTGCGATCCCTGCATAGGGCAAAGGACACGGCGCCAGCTAGGACACGACGACGACTTGTACGTGGGGGTTCAGTTGACGACGGCGGGCCGTGAACGATTCCAGATCGGGGATGCGGGAGTGGAAGTGACTTCGGGCGACCTGGTGGTCTGGACATCCGATCAGGTGGTTCAGTTCGAGGTTATCGAGCGTCTCCACAAGGTGACGCTGATGATTCCCTGGTCGTTGATGCGGGAGCGCCTGCCGGAGCGCAAGCGACCGCCTTCTGGAGGCAAGATAGAGAGCCGCAGCGGCGTTGGTTCGCTATTGGCGGTTCATCTTCTTGCGCTATCCAATCAGATCGGCGCACTGGATCAGAACGTTCAGGAATCCGTGAGCCGATCCACGCTGGAACTGCTTGGCATCGCGCTCTCCGGCCTGCAACCCTCTGCGGTTTTCGATGCAAGCGCAGCGATGCTCAGACGCGTTCAGGACTTTATTCTCCTGCACCTTCATGAAGACGATCTGAATCCGACGCGCATTGCCGAAGCGAATCATATTTCGCTGCGATATCTCCACATGCTTTTCCAGCGCAGCGATATGACCGTGTCCGGATATATCCTCAACAGTCGCCTTCATGCATGCAAACAGGCGCTGACGGATCCGGCTTTCCAGAGGCTCCAGATCTCCGAGATTGCATTCCGCTGGGGCTTCAATTCAGTCAGTCACTTCTGCCGGACATTCAAGGAACGCTACGGGATCTCGCCGAGCGATGCCCGCCGTGCAGCCCTGGGCAGTATCGTTGCGAACCGCGCAAGCTAAACCGGCACTCAGAGCCCCCAGCGTTCCTCCCGCGAGTCTGGCCGCTTCGGCTCTCAATGCGCTGCAGCTGCGGCGTCGCTTCCTGCAGCCGACTTGCGCGGCTTCTTCGTAATCCAGATCAGCGGAATAATGACTATCATCACGAGCGCCGAACCGTAGAAGACGTCGTTCAGTCCCATCATTGCTGCCTGCTTCTGCACCACTTGATCAAAGAGTGCATATGAGGCACCCTGGCCCAGGTGAAGCAACGAATGATAGGCATCGATCTGCTGGTTGAACATCGGGTTGGTCGGGCTCGACTGATTCGTGAGAATCTCGTGATGCAGAATCGTTCTGTTATTCCAGATCACATTCGCGATCGAGGTGCCGATGCCGCCGAAGAACATCCGTGCGAAAGTCGAAAGTCCGGCTGCTGCAGGGACCTTGGCTGGCGGTTGGCCCGACAGGATGATCACCGTCAGCGGAGCAAAGAACAGTGCCATCGGAATGCCCTGCAACAGGGTCGGCAGGATGATGAAGCCTTCGTTGATATCGGTGTAAAAGAACGAACGCATGTAGTACACGATCGCGAAGCCGATAAATGCACATGTGCCGATGATTCGTGCATCCGAGCGCGGCAGGATCTTACCCATGATCGGCGCACCGATCACTGCGAAAATGCCCAGTGGCGCCGTTGCCAGGCCCGCGTCCACAGCCCGGTACCCCAGGTATTCCTGCATCCACTGGGGAAGCAGCACGAGCGTCCCGAAGAAGATCCCGTAAGCAACCGCAATCGAAACCGTTCCGCCCAGAAAGTTTCGCTCTTTGAATAATGTGAGATCCACAACCGGATTCTTGTCCGTGAGTTCCCAGATGATAAACAGCGCAAGCCCCACCGCTGCGGTGATCGCGAGAACAATAATGGTGGTCGACGAAAACCAGTCGAGATCCTTGCCCTTGTCCAGCATCACCTGAAGCGATGCCACCCAGACGATCAGCAGCAGCAAGCCCACAATGTCGACCGGGATCTTCTTGCGCGCGGTGTCCCGATGGCGGTAGAGCGCCCAAACGCCCCCTGCCGATAACAGCCCAACAGGAATATTGATGTAGAAGATCCACGACCAGCTATAACTGTCGGTCACCCACCCGCCCAGTGCGGGCCCCACGATCGGCCCCGTGACGACAATCATCGAGAACAACGACAGCGCAAGCGCCGACTTGCTCTTCGGCCACGAACTGAGCAGCAAAGCCTGCGACATCGGGATCAGCGGCCCCGCCACCGCGCCCTGAAGCACTCGCGCCGTCAGCAGGATGGGAAGCGTTGGCGCCACACCGCACAACCACGAAGCGATAACGAAGAGCAGAATCGATCCCACGAACAGGCGCACCTGCCCCAATCGCTGTGTCAGCCATCCAGTCAACGGGATCGATACGGAGTTCGCGGCGGCGAATACCGTGATGACCCACGTTCCCTCGTCGCCGGAAACGCCCAGGTTACCTGAGATGGTTGGAATGGCGACATTCGCGATCGAAGAATCGAGTACGGTCATGAAGCCTGCAAGTCCCACGCACAGCGAGCCGAGGGCAAGGGTCGCCCCACTGAGGGGCGGGTGTTCCTGATGACTGGTAGTCATGGCAATCCGGATAAGGTTGACTGTCGAAATGGCCGCGTGAACCGTCAGGCCGGGTTATTCGTTATCCTTGATGATTCGGTCAATCGCGGCATTCGCTTCGTCGCCGTCGTGCACGAACACCTTCGTCTGATAGGAAGATGTGGGATCTGCGCCGGCCTGTGCCGCGTTCGCGTTCTTGACGTTCACATCGACGTTCATCGACAAACCCACACGTAGCGGGTGCTTTTCCAGTTCTTCAACAGGAATTTCGATGCGAACCGGCAGGCGCTGAACGACCTTGATCCAGTTTCCCGTTGCGTTCTGGGCCGGCAGCAGCGCGAGTGCCGAGCCGGTGCCCGGCGTGAACCCGGCCACCTTGCCGTGATAAACGGCCGACGAACCATAGACATCCGCCGTCAGCTCCACCGGCTGCCCCACCCGGATATGTCGGAGTTGCCATTCCTTGAAGTTCGCGTCTACCCACACCTGATTCAGCGGCACGACCGACATCAGCGGCGTACCCGGAGAGACGCGCTGCCCGACCTGCACCGAGCGCTGGGCGATATAGCCGGTCACCGGCACCGGCAATGTCGTGCGCGAATACGCCAGGTAGGCGTCGCGAACCTTTGCCGCGTCTGCAAGGACATCCGGGTGCTGCTCGACCGTCGTGTTCGCCGTGAGCGCGCGATTGGCGCCGAGCTTGTGGACCGCGGCGTCGAGCGCGGCCTTCGCATTGTTGACGGCGTCGCGGGCGTGCGAGATGTCCTCTGCCGAAACCGCGCCCGTGCCCCCCGTCGCGAGCCGGCGGCGCAGGTCGTCTTGTGCCTTGGTGAGATCGGATTGCCGCTCTGCGATCTCCGCCCGATATTGGTCGTCGTCGGCATACAGGCCATGCACCCGGCGCACCGTCTGCCCAAGGTTGGCTTCCGCCTGCTGGAGTGCGATCCGCGTATCGGCGGGATCCAGTTGGACAACGGGTGCGCCCATCTTGACGATCTGTGTGTTGTCGGCATTCACGGCCACTACGGTACCCGTGACCTGGGGCGTTATCTGGACGACATTGCCATTCACATACGCGTCATCGGTCTCGACGTGATAGCGGGCAACGAGCGAGTAGTAAGCGCCGTAGGCAACACCAGCGCCTGCCAGCGCCGAGACAAGCGCACCAAGCAGGAACTTGCGCTTGCCGCCCTTCTTTTCTTGCTCGCTGGTCTCGATCTTCACGGCGGGTTGAGGCTGATTCATGGATTCACTCCGAAAATGCTTGGCCAACGTCATCAATTGACGCGTAACGGTTTAAAGATGGGAAATTCACTTGTTTGGATGCAGGACCGACAGCGACGTATCCGGTGTACCCGATTGCGTTGCGAGCTCAGTTTTTTCAGCATCAAAGCCGCCACCGAGCGCCTTGATCAACGCGACCTGCATGTTGCGTCGATCCATCTTCAGATTCGCAACGACCTGTTCGGCGGAGAGTCGGTTGTCGTCGGCATTAAGCACCTGAAGCTGCTCATTCAAACCGGACCGGTAGCGCACGACCGCAAGCTGGTACGCTTTCGCCTGTGCGTCCAGCGCTGCCTGCGCGTCCACGAGCTGCTTGTCGGTCGAGTGGATCAGCGTCACCCGGGTGGCAACCTCAGACAGCGCGTTGATCAGTGTCTTGTTGTAGTTCGCGACGCCATAGTCGAAGTCGGCATAACGGCCTTTCAATTGCGAACGCAGCGCTCCGGCATCGAAAATCGGCAGGTGAACGGCCGAACCGGCCTGGATCTGCCGGCTGGAAGAATTCAGAAAGCGCCCCCAGCCGAAAGCGTCCAGCCCCAGCGAAGCAGACAGATTGATGTCGGGAAAGAATTCCGCCTTCGCTTCCTTGACGCCATGCGCTGCGGCATCGACTTGCCAGTAAGCCGCGACGAGGTCGGGGCGGCGGGAAATAAGGTCTGCCGGCAAGTTATCCGGTAAGGAAACTGCAGCTCCGTTCCCGAGCGTGGGCACTGCGATGGCGAGTCCGCGATCGGGTCCCGCACCCAGTAGTGCACCAAGCTGGCAGCGCACCGTCGTGATCTGCCCGTCCAGGTTGGTGAGCGTCGAGCGAATGGTCGCTGTATCGCCATTGGCCGTTTGCCGTTCTACGTTCGTGTCGAGGCCAGCATTGACGCGCCCGTTGGTAATGTGCTCGATCTCTTCGCGGTTCTTTAGTTCATTCGCCGCAATGTCGCGCAATTCGTACAGACGCGCGAGCTCGTTATAAGTGCTGGCAACCGACGTGGCGAGCGAAACGCGCACGGCTTCCATTTCGGCCTCGGCGACGTTCTGGTCGGAAATAGCCTCCTTCAACCGCTGGTGATTCTTTCCCCAGAAGTCCAGATCCCATGATGCACCCGCCAGCACTGTGTTCTCGCTGGCCCAGTTTCCGCCGATCGGCGCCGGATAGACCGTATTCTCCGAGTAGAGATTGCGCGAAAAGGAATAGGAGCCGCTTACGTTCGGATAGAGTGCCGATTTCGCGCTGCCTGCATAAGCCGTCGCCTTGTCGATGCGTGCTCGCGCTTCATCGATGCTCGGATTACCCTTCAGCGCTTCGTCAATCAATTTCGGTAGTTGCGGATCGCCGAACTGCTCCGACCAATCCAGCGAAGGCCATTTCCCGCCTTCAGCGGGCAAACTCTGTTGAGTTTCATATTTCGCCGGTTCTTCAATCTGGTGATTGCTCTTGATACCAGCGTAGTTGACACAACCTGCGAGGCACAGCGCTGCTGCGGCTGCGGCTGCGGCTGCTAGCGGAGACATCCAGGCACTGATGGTTCTCAACGGGCGATGCGCTTTCATCGTGGCTTCCTTTTTCCGGTAGACATATCGCTTGCATGCATTCGCATGGCGATCGGTGTATGTGCACAGATTAGTGATTGACCTGGGTAGCATCAACAATCAACGGGGCACAAGATTGTTGCGAGCTGTAGATCCAGTAAGTTGGCAGCCACTCGATTTGATGCAACACTCGATTTATCAGTTATCCTGATTTACTATTTGAGTAACGGGGATTCGACTTGCTGGAGCACCGGCTTTCCGGAAAGCTCTTTGCTTACCCGAAAGCGGCATGAGGACTGGTGGGTATCGGCACGTACGGCCGAGTTGGAGGTGCGGTGTTACGTGCTGCGGATGGTACGCGTCCCCTGCGCGATCTTCAACCGCGCCAGGCGTATCAATTTCTCACCCGATCGACAACAATCCAGTCGACAGGTGTTTCGACGCTCGGATCGACTACCGCTGGCTGTTATCGCTCGTCAGCCGGAAGAGTTCCAGCCTCAGCCGTGCGGCCTCACGTTCGCCAAAACTGGTTTCGAAACTTGCCTGCGCGGTGCGCCAATGACCGATGGCCTCATCCAGCTTCGCTCGGCCGGCTGCTGTGATATTCAATCTCAACCGGCGCTTGTTCCCGAGCTCCGAGGATTCGCCAACGAGCCCGTTTCGCTCCAGAGGCTTGAGCGTTCGAATGAGTGTGGTTCTATCCATCACCATCGCCTCCGCCATCTCCAGCATGGTGAGCCCCGGGGCACGAGCCAACGTGCTCAGAATACTGAACTGGGTCGGTGTCATGTCCACTTCGGAAAGGTGACGCTCGTACAGCTTCGAAATATGCCGGGCTGCTTGCCGAATAGCGAAGCAGTCGTCGACGTAGAGTGGGAGTGTGTTCATGCCGACAGAGTATCTGGGCCAAGTCCAACGATCCATCCCGTCGAAGGCATCAAACTATCACCGTCAAGTCAACGGTCACGCGTGGGTGTTGTGCCAGCATTGCGCCGCCCGATCACGCGACGGTGATGCGGCGCAACACCGTGCACGTACGCCTGTCCCCTATTTTTATTAATCACACGATTGGGCGTTGCGACTGTTCGAGCGCCGCGCGAACGAAGTCGAAATGGGCGCCGTGCGACGAGCTGACCCGATCGATTTACTCCAGGCTATCAAGCCACGATGATCAAACGTAGTGCCCCGATTTCTCTAGCACCTCGATCTTGTATCCGTCCGGGTCCTGCACGAAGAAGTATCGTGCAAGCAGTGTGTCCCCGTCCTTGAACTCCTTCACTGGCGTTGGACCGAATCCGAGTTCTGCAAAACGGGCCCGCTCTACCTCAAGTCCGGAAACCGCCACTGCCACGTGCCCATACCCATCACCGTGAGTGTAAGCCAATTCGCGGCCCTTATTCCACGTGAGTTCGACTTCAAAATCGTTCTCTGCATTGCGCAGGTAGACCAATGCGAAATCAGGGAAGTCGAGCCGGTGGCCTTCTATCAGCCCGAAGGCGAGCCGGTAGAACTCGAGCGACCGCTCGAGTTCCCGAACCCGGATCATGGTATGAATCAGCTTGGCTAATTTATTCAACCTTTTCAGAATTGCATGGCGCAGCGGCACCCACTATGCGCCGAGCGAGGTGAAGGTCTGGATGGAAATCTTCCCGCTCTTCACGAAGAGCGTATCGGTCGCAAGCGTGACCGAGGGCTTCGCTTCCCATGCGAAGTAAGCGACTTCGCGAGCAACGCATTGGCTCGTGATCTTGAATGCCGACCAGAACGCCGGTTCGGCGCTATCGACGAACGCCTTAAAGAATTGCCTGATTTCATCAAGCCCGCGATAGACCTTCCCGGGCGTCATCAATACAGCGTTTTCGTCGTAATCGCTCAGGATCTCGTCGATCCCTACTGCAAAGGCACCGAGATGGTGTTCGAACACTCGCTGTGTTGACGCCTCGACTTCTACGGGTGTTTCAGTCATAGCGAACTGCTCCTCAAATGGATTGGGTCGCACGCGCACCCAGTGGGCGCGCGCCCCGAATACGATCAACCGGCGTACGCCCGCTGCGCCTCGTCCCACGTCACGACGATGATCGGCGTCCCGTCCTCGCGGATAAACGACAGCGGACCGAGAAAGGTCATGTAGAACGCGCTGTCCACCGGGAAGTACGTTTTATCGTGCCGCGCGTTGGCCGATTCATAGCCATACGCCGGAGCGACAACAGTGTCGCCGCCATGCTCCTTCCCGCCGCGCACATCCATCCGCCCCTTCGTTAGCAGATACTCGCCGGGGCCCACGTGAAAATGCGCGTTGAAGGACGATCCTGCGGGACAGTCGAACATGGCGGTCCACGCACCCATTTCGGGTGACGCGTGCAACATCTTCCAGCGAATACCGCCTTGCGACAGTGCATCGGGAAAAGGCTTCCAGGGGATTTCGTCGATCTGTACAGCCTCTTCCTGGATCTTCGCCTTGATTTCCATCGTCGTCTCCTTGGTAGTTAAGTCGGCCCCCAACCAGGGGATAACAATCACGCGCCGATGAGACAACGATAGATCACTCGCCCACGCCGGAGTTGCTCCGCAGCGCAAGCGCACTTGCCTTGTAGCGCAAGCATGCTGCCGCGCGGAACACCTCGACTGCACTTTCCGGCAACTCCCCCTGCACGGAGAGGCAATCGCGCACTCGTCCCAACTGCTAATTTCACTTGCGTCGGCAACGCCAAATCACGGATAGCCGAACGAACGACCGGTCGCTGCGCTGCAACAGCAATGCAGTCGTCAGCGCGCGTTCTCCATCGTCAAACGCACCAGGATTACTACTCCCCTAAACGCAAGGAGCAATCATGCCGCTTATCGATTTCAGTTATGCAGTGGGTTCGTTGAGCCCAGACGCCCGCAGCCGTCTTGCGGACAAGATGTGGTCCACTGCGCTGCGTTGGGAGGGAATCGAAGTCAACGAAACCTCGGGCTCCGTTGCATGGGTCTACTTCGACGAACGCCCACGCGATCATGTCACCGTGGGCGGCCACGTACCCGGTCAAAACATCTACCGGCTCAACGTGCGGGTCATGACGGGGTTCATGGACCAGGCCCGCATCGACAATCTCGCCCGCGAGTTGACCGAGTTGGTCCTTGAAGCCGACGGAACAAAAGGCGACGGCAGCGGACCGCGCGTCTTCTGCATTATCGAAGAGATTCCAAGCGGGTCGTGGAGCATCGACGGGAAAACATGGACCACAGTCTTCACCGCGCAAACGCTGAAACTCGAGAACGCACGCATCGCCGCTATGGAAAAGGCTGTGGCGTCGCGGCCGCGCATTGATGTCCCGTACGAAGCGAAATCGTAGTGCGCGATGCATCGCTCGGCGCTGGCTTGTACAGCGCCGGAGTATCATCCCGCAGGTTAACGCGCGACGTAGATCGGAGGCGAATATGAGCTGTATCTCACTTCAGCCGGGTAGCGCTCACCCTTGTAGCCGTTGATACCCGCCCCGCTATCGCTGGTTGAAATCGCCGCTTTCTCACGAACGCGACCATCGAGTCCGGAACGCACCTCGTCCGGGCTCATGGACTTGTTGCTGGCCTGGAGCGATTGCGCGTATTGCGCCTGCACCTGTTGGCCGTCCACTGCCGAAGGCGATTGCGCGCTCGCGAGGTTGGGCGCGGTGAGAACGCCCGCCAGAATGACCAGTCTTGCTACCCGCTTCATCGCTACCCCTTCGGATCTGAACTGAACAATCGCCGCACCGTTTCGTGTGCTTGCGGCTCCGAGGTAGCCTACGTCAGGCTGGGCAAACGACAAATGACTGGAAGCGAACAGATTCTTGCCGAATGAGTTACAGTGACCAGCCCGAAAGTGTGACAAAAGACGTCGATCCCATCGGCTCTAGAGATGAGATTGCGCGAATGCAGTCGCGTGATCGATAAACGCCCGCACTTTTGCGGGCATGAGGGTTCTAGTCAAATACGCCAGCCGGATTTCAATTGCGCTATCGGCTAGATCAAAGCCTTCGAGCAACCTCACAAGGCGCCCGCAAGCCAGGTCGTCACGTATCAACGCTTCCGGCAATACGCCCAAGCCGAAGCCCCGCAGGACCATCTCCCGATTGAACATGGGGTTATTGGAAGCGACATCGAACTTCAACGGGATCGAAACGTCTTCCTGCCCTACCTTGAATGCGAGCGCCGGCTTCTTGATCGACGGAGACACTGCCACAAAGTCATGCTCGGCGAGATCAGCAGGTTCACCCGGGTGGCGATGTTTCTTTAAATACTCTGGCGAGGCAACAATCACCTGCGGGATGCGTTCCAGCAGTTTGGTTACCGTCGTGTCACTCGTGAGCATATAAGGCACAACGATCCCGAGGTCGTAGCCATCGGCAACCAGATCAACGGGGCGCTCGATAAGCGTGACTTCGAGGCTGACCTTGGGGTTTTGCAACTTGAAGCTCGCGAGAAGCGGCACCAGAAGGTTCACGGTAGCTGTGGTATGTGCAACGAGGCGTAGCACTCCCGTGGCCTCTCTGGCCTCGTTGAACGTCTCCGCCTCGAGCGCGTCGATATCATCGAGAATCCTGACGCAACGTTCATAGAATCGCTCAGCGGTCTCGGTCAACGAGATTTGGCGGGTGGTTCGGTGAAACAGCCGGTTTCCCAACCGCTGCTCCAGGGACGCAATCGCGCGAGAAACAACAGGCGTCGTAACGCCCAGCGTGTCAGCTGCTCGCGTGAAACTGCGCGCCTCGACCACCGTACGAAATACCCGCAATGATTCAACGTAATCCATGATCGCCTGCCTCTTTAGAAAGCATTTCGTAACTAAAAGCGTCTGACGAACAAGGCTCGCCGCTCGCCATGAGCTTACTCGCCAGCAATACCGCGCGGCTTCCGCATGGCGTTGACGCGATGGCCAAGGCTCAGGTATTAGCAAGACGCTTCAATGCTGTCGAAGAGGCGCAGCGAATCGCTGACTGGGTCAACAGCGAGGTCCGCGTCCCCGCCGCAAATCTCTGATTGACCGCTGCCACAGGAGCGCGTTCTTCGCGCTTCGCGAATCGGCTTCTCGTGAACCTGTGGCCCAACTCATCACGCCCAGCCAGCCCGCCACCGTCCAGCCAAGAAGCAGATTGAACAGAAATATTCTCGCGGCTTCCTGCTTCATGCGCCGGCGAGCAATCAAGGATGGCGTGAAATACGCGACAGCAACCGCTGCAAGCAAAACGTACGCGATAACAGTACGCATCTGATGCTCCCACTCGAATCATTCGACGATCGATTCTAAGTCGGCGCGCTTTCGCAATGAACCTCGGTTTAGGCAGGAAAGTGTTGTACAAATCGACAACGCGAATAGTGCCCCATTTGCCGCCCGTGGGTGGCTTCGTGCCTTCGTGGTGAGGGTTGGCGCTTGCGCCAGTCGTCGGCGCAGGAAGCCTGTCGAAGCTCGCTAGAATCGGTGCCTCACGCCGGCCGTCGCAGCGATCTGATAACGGGAATTCGTGCCGCTTGAGCCGCCAATGTTATTGATGGCCGTCGTCAGTGCCCCGTTCAAAGCCTTTTGATATACCACAGCACCGTATAGATCGGTGAGCTTGCTCAGCGAGTAAACCAACCCGCTGTTGAACTGAAGCCAGTGTGGATGAGGACCATCGCTGACGTTGGCCATGGACGATGCACCTCCTACGTTGCCGACGCTGTAGATGACAGCCACGCCGGCTTGCAAGGCGGGCGTGAATCGATACCTGCCGTTCACTTCGTAATTGGAGATCGAGAAATTGGTGTGATCCGCATACCGCAGCTTGACAAAGGTATAGGCACCCCCGATCGTGAACTGACTCATCTCGTAGGCAATTCCGCCGCCCGTGATGTCCTGTGTGCTTACCGGTCGCGCATAAAATATCGATGTCGTGCTCGAATAGTCACCCACAACAGCGCCAGAAGTATTGCTCCCGCCTGTGGCTCCTGCCGACGGTTCGCTGAGGTGAAAATGTGCGACGCCCAACGAAAGCGAATTGCGCGCGTAGCTGCCGCCCACACTCCACGCCCTGTTGTTCGCAAATCCTTCTCCGTCTGATCCAGCTGCCTGATTGCTAAACGCGTAGAGTCCGCCGAGTGTGAATCCAGCGAAATTTTTGCTCTCGAACTTGACAGTGTTGTTCAGCCGAAATGTGGTGTAGAGGTTATCGACGTCGCCAACGTGCGCGCCGTACTGCGTTCCCCATTGCCGCGACGACACGAACGGTCCGACGAAATCCACGAGGGGTTCGTACTGGCGCCCCATTGAGAACGTCCCGATTGCGTTGTTCTGCAGCCCCACATAGGCCTGCCGTCCGAACAAGCGCGAGCCTTGCAGCATCGTGCCGTTTGCCACGCTAAAGCCGTTCTCCAGCACGAAGACAGCGGAATTCCCCCCTCCGAGATCCTCGATACCGCGAATGCCCCAACGCGAGGGTAATCCAACTCCCGTCGTTTCCTGAAACTTGCTGGCCCCTACACTGCCCGGCTTCACCGCAACGTTGTTTACATAGCTCACCCCGGCGTCCACGATTCCGTAGAGCGTCACGCTACTCTGCGCAAGCGCGAGAGTGGGTGTCGCCCCGGTAATAGCAATAGACAGAACCAGAATATGATCTCTCGCAACCTTTTCCATAAATCTCCTCTCCGAACTTACACAGATTATTCTTTTAATAATTAAATGATTTAACGAAAATTGATCATTATTGATTCTTCGAAATTAGATTATTCAAGACACACTCACGAAGTGGCACTCAATGCCCGCACCTTTGCGGGCACCGCATCGCGCGATTGTATGAATGCTGGGGCGAACGGAAACGATCGATCTATTGGACAGACAGTCGCCGGGCAACGAGCGGAATCCCGGCAACCAGCAGAAAGGCTGCAAGCGCTTGAACGGCTCCCGCCGTCATGAATCCGCTCGCGTAACTTCCAGAGACATCCCGCACATAACCGGTCAACCACGGCGTGAGGAAACCCGCGACGTTCGCTACTGAACTGATGAGCGGAACGGCCAAGATCGTTTCACCGGCTTTCATGAACCGCATCGGGATTTGCCAGAATAGCGACACGCCGGCACCGGTTCCCGCGATCGCAACCGCGAGCGTGAAAAACGTCGTCGTCTGATCGCTGTGCCACGAAAAAACCAGCACGATCAAGCTCACAACGCTAACGAGTGATGCAATCGCGCAATGCCAACGAACGTCCCGATAACGACTCGCGAAGGTCGAGAATGCAATGTTCCCTCCCGCACCGATCAGGCAGATTGCCGCAATTGCGTTGCCGATCTCCCGGTATCCACCAAAGCCCGCTTCGCGCAGAATAGTCGGCATGAAGAAGCCCAAGGCCGAATTCGCAGTCAGAATGCAAAAGTAAATCGCAGCCAACATCCAGATCATCGGGTTGGCGAAAAGCGCCGATGATTTTCCGGACGTTGGGGTGACGCTCAGGCGAGCTTCCGCGACACTGCGCGATATCATCTCGCGTTCGCGCGCCGATAACCACCTGGCGGTAGCCGGTCCGTCCGGAAGCACAAATGCAGCGACGCATCCGAGCAACACCGTGGGGACGGCCTGCAGCACGAACATCCACCGCCAACCGGCAAACCCCAGAATCCCGCTCATATGTTCGAGCACGAAACCGCCGCTCACGCCAACCGCAATGGTCGAGCAGATAGCCGCAGAATGGAAGATGCTGAAATTGCGCGTACGACGCTTTGTCGGAAACCATTCGTTGAAGTAGAGAATCACACCGGGATAGAAGCCCGCTTCGAAAGCGCCGAGAAGGAATCGAAGTGCGTAGAACATCGTTGGCGAACTGACGAACATCATCGCGATGCTCGTCAGTCCCCAGCCAATTGCTATTGCAGAGATGAGGGTCCGCGCGCCCCAGCGTTGTTGAAGCGCAGTCGATGGCATCCCCATGACGACGTAGCCTAGAAAGAACAGCCCCGCGCCGAGACCGTACACCGTTTCGCTAAAGTGCAGATCGGACAGCATCTGAAGCTTCGCAAAGGCCACGTTGGCGCGGTCCACCCACGCCAACATCCACAGGCAAAAGAGGAGCGGGATAATGCGCCACTCCGACGACCGAAATGCCTTGCTTAGTTCACGGTCCGATTCACTGACCGGTTTCACTGTGTCTGCTTCGAACAACACGCTCATTGATTCGTCTCCAGGCACAAACGTCCCGATCTTCTGCCAGGATCATCTGAAGTTTTGACCGTCCGGGTTTAGCCCGCAGATGGTCACGCTTTCATTCCCATTTTGCAGGGAAGATCTCGCCGCGGTTTTCGCCAAAGCCGATGCTCACGAAGCCAGGCTGCTCACACCACCCCTTCATGACAACGACGTCTGCGTCTTCGAGAAACGCGCGCGTCTCGCCTCCAGCAAGTTCGACAGGAGACTCTCCGGCACGCGACAACTCGATCAACGCACCGGCTTCCAAAGCAGTCGGGCCGGAAATCGTCCCGCTACCTAGCAGATCACCGGGGCGCAGATTGCAGCCACCGATCGTGTGGTGTGCAACCATTTGCGCGACGCTCCAGTACTGGTGGCGAAAGCTCGTACGCGAAACCCGGCTGGGACGCCTCCCACTTCGCCGCGCGTCAGCGGTCTCGATAGCCACCTCCAGCTGAATATCGAACGCCTGATCATCCGCTTCCGGCATGGACAGGTATTCCAGTGGCTGGGGATCTCCTTCCGGACGGACCCACGCCGTGCGAAACGGCGCAAGCGCATCCATGGTGACGATCCACGGTGATATCGTGGTAGCGAAATTCTTGGCGAGAAATGGCCCGAGCGGGGTTGACTCCCACGATTGAATATCGCGCGCCGACCAGTCATTGAGCAGACAAAGCCCAAACACATGCTCCTCGGCCGACTCAACAGGAATGCGGGCGCCTTGTTCATTGCCAACGCCAATGAAAATGCCCAGTTCCAGTTCGTAGTCCAGCCGGGCACACGGTCCAAGCTCAGGCTCACGCTTTCCGGCAGCAAAACGTTGCCCGACGGGCCGTCGCACGGCCTGCCCCGACAACCCGATGCTCGACACTCTCCCGTGGTAAGCGATCGGCATCCACTGGAAATTCGGCGAAATCGAGCCATCCGGCCGCAACAACTTGACGATATTTCGCGCGTGATCGATCGACGTATAAAAGTCCGTGTAGTCACCGATCTGAACCGGCAGCGCGTATTCGGCATCCGCTTGTGGCATGAGGCACCCTTCGAGTTCATCAACCGAAGGGGCACTCGGTGCCAGCGATTCCCCTTTGCTGAACCAGGCGAAGACTGCGTGGCGCAGGGCGCGCCACGCGTTCGGCCCCAGTGCCAGGAAAGCATTCAGCGTTGGCTCAGTACAGGCCAGGACAGCTTGGCCCGCGCTTCCCGAAAGACCGCCGAGCGCCGCAATCGCCTTCAGGTCGATGACGTAGTCGCCCAAGGCGACGCCGCCGCGAAACGCCTCCGATGTCCCCGCACGCCGGAATACACTGAACGGCAAGTTTTGGAGCGGAAATGCGCTTTCAGGCTGGTTTGCCGATTCGACCCAACTTTTCGCGGCGGCGTCGTGGGTATGGTCAAGGCGCATCGAAATCCCCGCGCAGGCTGCGGCGGCTCAACAGGATCCGCCGTTCGCGAAGCTCCTGAATCAGTGCCGGGTCGACGTCGCGCTCGGTCAGCAGCTCAACGTTGTGTTCGCCCTGAAATGCAGGAATGCCGGGTAGGGGCAGCGTCGCACCGCTAAAGCGCCACGGCGGCCCTGGCATGCGCATCGTCCCGCCGGTCCGGTCGTCGATCTCGACGATCGCCCCCCATTCCGCGGCCCATTCGGAATCCGCCAATTCATTCGTTGTACGCACGACGCCGATGGCAAGGCCCTGTTCGCTTACCTGCGCCTGCAGTTCGTCCAGGTCCGTGAACGTCAGAATCCATGCCCGCACCTCGGCAAGCAACGCATCGAGGTTCTGTCGCCGAAGATGGGCAGTGGCGAACCGGGGATCGAGCAGCAGATCGGTGCGCCGCATCATCGAACAGAACCGGATGAACATCGGCGTATAGATCGGACTGGCGGCGATGGTGACATGACGGCCATCCGGCATGCGGAAAATGTGCGATTCCGTGGCGCTCAGCGCTGGCGGTTCACCGTTGGTGTCCACGCCGGACAACTGCGCGCCTGCGCGTTCGTTGACAGCCAGCATGGTCGCCGCCATTGAAACGTCCACGTGCTGGCCTTCGCCTGTCCGGTTTCGCTGCTGGAGTGCGGAGAGCACGGCGATGACGCCATGGAGACCCGTATAGACGTCGGCGTGGCTGCAGGCGTCGTTCTTCATCTCCTCCGGACCGAAGTCATAGTGCTCACGCAAAATATCGGTCAGCCCCGTCTCCGCCTGGACAGTCGGCGCAAATGCCGGTCGGTTGCGCCACGGCCCGGTCTGACCATAGCCGCTCATCGAAACATAGACAACGGCAGGGTTGAAATCACGCACCTGCTCGTAACCGAGACCAAATCGCGCCAGGGTGCCCGGCCGGAAGTTTTCGACAATGATGTCGGCCTCGCGGCACAGGTCGGCGACGATGGCTCGCGCCTCGGGCCAGTTCAAATCCAGACTGAGATTGCGTTTCCCCGCGTTCTGCTGGGCGTAGTAGACGGACATCGTTCCGATATGGGGAACGCCGCCACGGCCCGTATCGCCGCTGGGCGGCTCGATCTTGATCACTTCGGCGCCAAGATCGCGCAGCGTCTTCGTACACAGCGGCCCCGCCAGCACGCGCGTGAAGTCGATAACCTTCAGTCCCTCGAGAGGCGCACCCATGATCAGTTCCCCTCGAAAATGGCCGAACCCGGGCCCGACTTGGCAAACGACTCGAGACCGCGCTTTTGATCCGCACTCGCCCACATCATGTTGCTGATCTCGGTCTGCCGGGCATCTGCGCCGGCGATGCCGTGCCGCGCAGACAGATTGGCAAGCATCTTGATCCCTTTAAGTGCGACGGTTGGACCCGCTGCCAGTTGACGCGCCCATGACATCGACACAGCCGGCAGTTCAGATTCGGCCGTAACGAGATTGATCACCCCCCACCGCTCCAGGGCCGCGGGATCGTGACGCCGGCCGAACATCGCAATCTCCTTGGCTCGCGCCGATCCTGCGCGTTGAACCACGCGTTGCACGCCGCCAAGAAGCGGAAGCAGACCCAGACTCGCCTCGGCTGCAGCGAAGAAGGCTGTGTCGGCCGCAACGATCATGTCGCAGGTCAGCGCTAATTCGAATCCCCCGCCGAGCGCGCCACCGTGGACCGCTGCGACCGAAGGCAGCGGCACGTTTTCAAGCGCGTCGAGCAACGCGTCGAGGCCGGCCTGGTCACGGCGCCGGCCGCCGCCGGCGAAGCCCGCAACGTCGGCGCCCGCGCAAAAATGGCGCATGGCGCTGCGCAGCAGGATGGACCGGCATCCCTCTTCGACGGCCTTGCTGTACGCAGCGAGAAGATCCTTGAGGAACGTATCCTCGATGAGGTTGTGAGGCGGCTTCGACATCGTGACGACGCCCACTGCGCCGTCCTTCTCAAACACGACTGTGCTCATTTCTCGTCCTGCGTCGTAGCCCGACGGAATGTCGGACATAAGGTTTAAACGATCGGAATACCTTCAGGATACCGAAGCGAACTGTGGACCTTGTGAACCGTCTTTCGATGTTTCCAGAAACACCTGTTCAAACCCAGAACACAGTTCGTTGTGAGTTGATGATAACAGTGTTAACTTGGAAGCAAACCAGGGTATTCCCGTGCGTCCGAACTACACCCCCAACTCCATTACGCCCCATTTTCTCGAGCGCCGGCCAGAGGTCGTTGCGCGCGCCGGAGACGCCCGCCTATAATGATTTCCCCTTGGAACGCCACTACTCATGCTGTGAGTTCGAAACCGCCCACCGCCGCCCCTACGCCCTATCACCACGGAAATTTGCGCAATGCGCTCATCGCTGAGGGCCGCCGTGCGCTCGAAGATATTGGCGCACGGGAGCTAAGTCTGAGGTACCTGGCGCGCGCGGTCGGCGTGTCCGAGGCCGCGCCGTCGCGGCATTTCGCAGGAAAGGAAGGGCTACTCGCGGCGATCGCAGCCGATGGATTCCGTGATCTTGCGCGAATGCGCAGCGGGATAATACAGTCCGATAGCTCCGCGATGACGAAGGCCCATCAGATGATGCGCGCATATGTCGATTTCGCGCGAGCACACAAAGGGCTTTTCGACTTGATGATCGGGCCTCGGATCGTCGCGCAGAATTCGTATCCGGAGCTCACCGAGGAAGGCGCGAAGTCGTTCCGGCTATTTGCAACGGTAGTTGAGAACGTCGCGCTCGAAAACGGCTGGCCAAAGCGTTCGCTGACTTTGGTCACGCACGCTGCCTGGAGCGTCGAGCACGGGCTCGCAACCTTGATACTTTCCGACCGTGTGCCACGTTCCGACTATCCCATTCGGCTCGATCAGATGATCGACTTCTCGATTTCCGTTTTCCTGAGCGCCATCGCTGCCGGGCCAGCGCAACTCGAGGCTGTCATGAATGCGCTGCCGCCAGTGAAGCAGCGCTCTCAGTTGACGGAATCCAGAACAGATTGATGCACTGGCCAGCGTTGATTGACCGCTCGCTGCGCAAGTACCATCGCGGCATGTCTATCCATCCGACACACGGCCCGGCGCTCGACAACGCTCTCGCATACTGGGTCTCGCGCGTTCATACGCGGCTCACCCATCTGGTCAATCGGCAAACGCGAGCGGAACTGGGTATCACCGGCCCACAAGCGTGGGCCCTTCACTTGATAGCCAGCGGGCGCTGCAGCAGCGCGTCGGCCATCGCTCATGAATGCGGCATCGATCTTGGCGCCGTAACGAGGCTTCTCGATCGCGTAGAGAAGCTAGACCTACTCCAGCGATTCCGCAGCACGAGTGACCGGCGCATGGTTCGGCTAGAGCTGACCGAATGCGGCAAGTCGCTGGCAATGCGCGTGCCGCCCATCATTGATTCCATCTTTCAACACGCTCAAACTGGCCTGACTCCCGCAGAAGCGGACCTCCTGGAAGGTTTGCTTCGCCGCGTTCACCTGAATTACGAATAATTCAAGAAAGCGTCGCTTGACCAAAAAATGCGTTGGCGTGATCGATGAACGCTTTTACTTTCGCTGGCAACAGTGTGCGCGTGGCGTAGGCCAGCCTGATCTCGACCTCTCCCTCTTTTATCTCGAACTGATCCAATAGCCTCACAAGGTGGCCGCACTTGATGTCTTCCTGGACAAGAGGGATTGGCAATGCGCCGATTCCAAGCCCGCTCAGAACCATCTCGCGATTGAAGATTGGACTATTCGAAGCAATGTCGTATTTGATCTGAACCGTCACGTCCTGTTGCCCTGTACCACGAAACGTGAGCGCGGGCTTGCGCAAAGAAGGGGGCATGGCAACGAATGTGTGCCTGCCAAGGCCGACCGGCGTCGTGGGGCGACAGCGATTTCTCAGGTATCCCTCTGTTGCGAAAATGCCGAGCGGCATGCGCTCCAGCAGAGTGCTCACAACCTGGTCTGAGGCCAGCATACAAGGCAACACGATGCCCAGATCAAACCCGTCGACAACGAGATCGACCGGGCGCTCGGTCAATGTAATATCCAGGGTGACTTCCGGATACTTCGACCTGAACGTCGATATGAGCGGAACGAGTCTGCTGATTGTCGCCGTGGTGTGAGCAGCCACGCGCAAAACACCGGTCGGAACTTGTGTTGCGCTCGTTATTCTCGCCTCGAGATTCGTGAGGTCGTCCAGAATGCGGCGGCATTTTCCATAGATTCGGTCGGCCGATTCAGTCGTGGAGAATTGCCGCGTAGTGCGATTGAACAACCGGATCCCGAGACGTGCCTCCAGCGAGGCGATGGCCCTGGAGATTGTCGGGGGCGTCGTGCCCAGCGTAGCGGCGGCTCGCCTGATACCCTTTGTCTCGACGACGGCACAAAACACACGCAAACTCTCGATATATTCCATTAGGCCTTCCTGCGCGCCAGCGCGAAGATCAACGCAGTGCAGTCATCCGATCGATCAATGCTTCGAACTTCCGGTCGAGCGCCTGCGCAGCACTCTTGAGTTCCGGACTATCGCCGAGCACGATGAGCGATGAGGGACGAACGTAAGTCACAACAGTACCCTCACCATCCTCCGCCTCGGTCAGCAGCACTTCGACGGGTGCGAACAGACCAGCGGAAATATCGTGACGAAGCATCGTAATCGCGATGAGCGGATTTCCCAGAATCCAGCGTACCGTTCGGCGTTTGATGCCAAATTTTCCTATCCAGCCCCCATGATCGATCTCGCTAAAGAGCATGAAGCCACTCTCGCCAACAAAACGCCGCTCTACCTCGCTCACATAGGTCGCTTCCGAAATGTCTTCCCTTGCGAGCTTCACCAGTTCAGGAATTGACGACTTTCCGCAAAGCTTGCCAAGGCGGTCCACGACTTTGTCAAAAGGCGCGGGCGTCCTGACCTCGACACGTACCCCCTCAAACCGCGTTTCAACAATGGTGACTTCACTGCTCATACCTATGCTCCAATACTGTTGTCTGGTCCGAAGGGACCAGGTTCTCTTTCTCGCAAATCTCACTGCCCAAGCTTTATCTGAATACGAGTATATCCGCGTGTCTTGCGTGTAAAGTTGCACGCAGCGACAAGAGATTGTTGAGAAAACGTATTGAAGTCTGTCCTGATCTCGACACGCAAACGCGTGCTGCTATTCGCGCGCTCGTCCTGGAAAAGGCGCAAAGCTACGAGGCTCGTCGGAGCAGGCCACCCCACCATTGAACCCTGTATTTCGATTCGGGTGAATGCTCGGCTGAAATACGCGGGACTATCCAAAGCCATTCACGCGTGTGGTCTCGGCGATTGTCCTCGTCTTGAAGGGCGCATCGGATATCGCTGCTGCACAACGTTCGGCCGCGGTATATGCAGACGGTCTCGATATGACGGGCCGGCCTCCGAAAGCAGGGAGCGTAGGTAACGTGTCTAGACCCCAATCGCGCCCGCGAGCGTCGCCATCACGGCCAACCCCGCGCGTGCCCTACCAGCCATACTTGAGTTCGATACCGGCGTAGACGGCATTGTGGCCGCCCGCCTGGCGTATCGTGTTGCCCACCTGGAAGTGCACGGCTTCGATCGAACCAATGAGATTCGCCGCAATCGTGCCGGACCGTGGTGGAGTAGGATGTCTGCCAACTCCACCGGGGCCCTCATCGCGGTTCAGACGTGGTCGACCGGCGGTTCGGATGAAGCCTGTGGGGATCTTGACGGTAGCCGGTCGAACGGGCTGGTCGTCGCGCAGATCGTGCTGGTCGCGACCTTCAGGTAGCGCGCCGGACGCCGCGGTGGCCACCACGTGGGTGCTGGATGAGCGTCGCTGAACTTCAATCAGGTGCCCTTGTCAAGCGCGTATCTCCTCCGGGCTGAGCAGTTCAGGGGACCGCCCGAAGTGTCTGGCAAAGTTGCTCACCTGCTGGAGATACGCACGTTGTGTGTTGGCGGCGAGGCTGCGCACACGCATATCCTCGATCATGCGTCGACGTAGGGGTGTCATGATGGACTCCGCTCGAAATGGTCACGGCAGCAAACTGCGCCGCCATGATCCCACTCGGAACGGAGCCGCCCTGCAGATGACCTCGGAGCCGATGTCGCTGGCCAACCAACTACTCCCGCGTCAGCGGGTTAGTTCAAGGGCGTTTATCGCTCAAAGCCAGCTTTTTAAGCGCAACGGTTGCCTTGAGTTAGCGGCGTACGTAATACAGACGCGCTTAGCGAAAAAGTATGCCCACCGTTCCGTTGAGCGACTGCAAAAGCTGACAGAGGTAAGCAAATCGGGCGACTGCGGGCCAAGACGACGCTGTTAGAGGTACGAGAACGGTCTCCAGGTTGGCCAACGTGTTGACATTTCCACCGGAAATCAGATCGTAATGTAGCTATCGAGATAATCCTTCTTATCTCGCCCCGAAAGAGATCAGCGATACAAATCTTGCCCGCTAGCCTTATGGGCGTGCATTCGCCCAGCATCATGAGCAGACGGCTCGCGAGCGCCGCGAACGTGTCGCCAAAGTGGCGATGCAATGTGTTGACGACGCGTGCGATGACAGACTGCCGGCGTACAGAGGACCGATCGCGACATCTTCGATGCACACGAAAGAAATGAGAGCTGCTCTTGCGAAGGGTGCATCGGCAAAAGGTCGCGTTGCCTGCAAGGCAGCCTGCGCATCAAAAGCGCGAGCTGCGAAGTCCGGCCAGCTAGCCGGCTCCGCGGCGGCCCTGATAAAGTCGCGTCGACAGTATTGGCCGCGAGACCCGAAACTCACCAACAAGGCGTTGGCTACTGCTCGATGTTCTGCACGGTGAATAGTCGTCCAAACTGAGGCAGTTCGTCTTTCACTCCGCCCAGCCGCAAGGCATGCCACGCCATTGCATGATTGCTGGACGTCACGGGCTTGCCCAGCTCGCGCTCGATTGCGGCAACCTGGTCGACCAGCCGCACCGAGGTGCACGAGACGAACACCGCATCGACGTCGTCGTGCCGGCCAAGCTCAAGAACTGCATTGCGAACAGACTGTGCGTCGATGCGCGCCACCTCGTTATCGTCCGAATGCTCAAACGAGCCCATTCGCACGATGTTCATCCCGCGGGCGCTCAAATAATCTTTCATGGACTCCGTAATCTCGCGCAGATACGGCGTCAGAAGCGCGACGCGTCGGGCGCCCAACGCGTTCAGAGCGACTCTCGCAGCAGTGATGGGCGTCGTGCACGCAGCCTTGGGCCGGGCCTCCCTGATGCGCTCCATCACGTGGCCTTCGCCGAGCACCATGGATGCCGACGTGCAACCAAACGCAACAACGTCGAGCCGCTCTCCAGGCCGAATGACAGCAACGCCCGGAGCAATCAGGCTATCCATCTCTCTGAGCGTAGCCGGCGTGATTTCTGCGGAATTTGATATTCGACTCTCGTAGAAGCCGACACCGTCGACGGCGAGCAGCTTGCGCCACTCGTATTCGATCGTGTGGTCGGTCGCCAATACGACCAGCCCAATCGCAGCGCGATGCGAAATGCCCTTATCGAGCGTGAAGCCGAGCTTCACATAGCGTTCCGCTGCCTCGAGGGTTTCCATACTGTGCCTGCCCCTTCAACGTTGTCGGCTCGTACTGCCGCCAGGTTAAGTTGCGCTCGCCAGCGCTCCGTTCATGGTCCACGAATCAGACTGCGGCGATGACTGCGATTTCGACGGTGTATTGCGGGAACGCCAGCTTTGACTCGACGCACGCACGCGCCGGCGCATCGCCCTCGGGCACCCATGCGTCCCACACCTCGTTCATCTCGTTGAATGTCTTGTAATCAGCGAGCCAGATGCTTGCTGAAAGAATCTTCGTCTTGTCCGAGCCCGCTTGCTCCAGCAGTGCGTCGATCTTCTTGAGGATCTGCTCGGTCTGCCCCTTCACGTCTTGACTCGGGTCGCTGGCCACCTGCCCTGCAAGAAACGCAAAACCACCGTACACGACGGTCTGACTCATTCGCTTGCCACTCTCGTAGCGCTTGATCTGCATAACTCCCTCCATCAGTTCACGTGAAAGTGTTCACAGACTAGCCCATGTCACACACAATTGTCGACACTTTTATCGACAAATCCAGGCAAACTCCCGGGTAATCGATAGCGCGCATTGCGTTCTTTTTTTATTCGTAATATACATTTGTGTAGACACTTTGCGAGCAAGGGCCCTTGAGCCGAAGCCCTGACCGCCTTACGCGAAGTCATTCAACGTTCGAGATCGAGGGCATCATGAAGGTAATCGTGCTTGGCGGCGGCGTCGTTGGCGTGACGACCGCTTATCAGTTGCAGAAGGATGGGCATGATGTAACGGTCGTTGACAGGCAGCCCGTGGTCGCTGGCGAAACGAGCTGGGGAAATGCTGGCATGGTTGCGCCAGGACACTCATTCGTCTGGTCTTCGCCGAAAGCGCCCATGGTGCTGCTCAAGTCGCTGGTGCTAAAGGACCAGGCGCTGCGCTTCAAGTTCTCGTCTGACCCGAAACTGTACGGTTGGTCGTGGCTTTTCCTGCGGGAGTGCACATCGGAAAAAGCAAGGCGCAATACGCTGCTCAAGCATCGGCTCGCCGCCTATTCGCAGTCAGTCCTTCAAGACGTCATCAAGACCGAATCCGTTAGCTACGATCGTAACGACCGCGGCATCATCTACTTCCATCGCAGCCAGGAGGCCCTGGATCGCGGCGTTGCGCAGATGAAATTACTGGAGTCGGATGGGCAGCTCATCAAGGTACTCAGCCGAAGCGAGGTTGTCTCGCTCGATCCTTCGCTCACCTCTGCGAAAGACGAGATTGCAGGCGCCATTTATTGCCCAACGGATGAGACCGGGGACCCGGCGAAGTTCACCAGAGGGCTGGCCGACATCATCGTTTCTCGCGGCGCGACTATTCTGAACAATACGAATATTCAGGGTCTTGAAGTCGCCGGTGGCCAGATCGCCGGAGTCCGGACGGACAAGGGTAGCCTGAAGGGCGATGCCTATGTCCTCGCGCTCGGCAGCTATAGCCCGATAATCGCGGGGCAAATTGGCATCAACTTGCCAATCTATCCGGTGAAGGGGTATTCGCTCACTATCCCGATCGAAGGCCATATTCAGCCACCCAACGTCGCTGTCGTCGACGAGCACAATCTGGTCGCCATTTCCCGATTCGGCGACAGGATTCGCGTCACCGCCACCGCCGAGTTCGCCGGGTATGACACTGCGCACAAGCCATCGGACTTCGAGTTCATGAAACGTGTCACGCAAGAGCTGTATCCGGACGGCGGCAACTACGATCGCGCGGAAATGTGGGCTGGTCTGCGGCCCATGACGCCGAACAACCTGCCGTGCTTCGGAAAGAGAAAATACGGAAACCTCTTCCTGAACACGGGTCATGGTCACATCGGATGGACGATGTCTCACGGCTCGGCTCGCATCACCGCGGACCTCATCGCGGGGCGTACGCCGGAGATCCCAATGGAAGGTCTGACTTCATGACAGCGTGCGCCGTGGCCGACCTTTGCCCTTGCGTCAACCGACGGGTCGCAAAACGGATGACGCCGGGAGATGGAAAATGAACGAGGCAGCCCATCACTGGCTCAAAATCTCGAAGGAGATCACCGCCGACTATCCAGTTCTCTCTGGAGGGCAAACGGCCGACTATGTCGTCGTGGGTGGAGGATTGTCGGGGCTGAATGCAGCCATCGAGCTTGCGCGTCTTGGTGCTTCCGTGGTCGTGCTTGAACAAGACACCATCGGGCAAGCAGCCTCGGGGCGGAACAACGGTCAAGTGATTCCCCACCACTCCAGGGCAAGCCCCAGCGAAATGGAACAATTGCTCGGCTCCGTACGCGGCCGTCGGTACAACAGCCTCGTGGCATCCGCCCCGACAAAGCTGTTCGAGCTGATTGACCGCTATGAGATCCGTTGCGATTCGGTACGCAAAGGCTGGATGCAGGCCTGCCATTCCAGGCAGGCGCTTGATAGAGGGCGAACCTTCTACGAAGAATGGAAGGCCTTCGGTGCTTCCGTCGAATGGCTCGACCGTGACGCATTGTCCGAACGCATGGGAAGCGTCAATTATGCGGGTGGCTGGAAGGCAACCCACGCCGGCCATCTCAACCCATACGCCCTTTGCCGAGGGCTTGCTCGGGGCGCTGCCAGGGATGGGGTGCGGCTGTACGAGAAGTCACCAGCAATTGCCATCGTTCGTGACGCGAGCAAATGGAGCGTGCGCACACCCGCTGGCGAGGTTTCGGCGAAGGGTGTGCTCGTCACAACCAACGCACTCACCGGCGACATCTGGCCAGGCCTGCGCCGCTCCCTCATACCTGTGCGCATTTATCAGGTCGCGACCGAGCCTTTAAACGAACAGCAACGGCGCACCGTGCTGCCGGGCAACGAAGGCGTCTCGGACACACGCAGAGATCTCTTCGCCTGCCGCTACGATAGTGAAAACCGACTGGAAGCCATCGGAACCCACACGCTGTGGCACAAGGCAGCAGCGCGAGGCCAGGCCGCCGTAATGGCAAAATTTCGGACCGTTTTTCCGCAGCTTGACGGGCTCAAATCCACTGAATACTGGGAAGGAACCCTGGCTGTCGTGCCCGACCGCATACCGAGGCTGATGAGGCTGGCGCCCAATCTTCTCTTTGCCGGCGTGTACTCCGGGCGCGGCGTTGCGATGAGCACGGTTTGGGGCGCAAGCGCTGCTCGCCTGTTATCAGGCACGGCCACAGACGCTGACATGCCCGTCCCCGTTACTTCGCTCAGACAAATTCACGGACATGGTGTTGCCGTGCGTGTCGCCAGCCTCGTTCACCCCTGGCATCGATTCGTGGACAAGGTCGAGACGACGATTGCCAGACGCTGAGAATGTCGCCGCGCAATCCAGCAAGCCTGCGCACGACATCGGCTGTTGTAGAATACAGTGTTGCCGACACTTTCCAACCTCCGCGGTCCCTCGACCCCGAAGTTGAGGCCCGCGGTTAGTGCCAGCATCAGCACGGCGGCACTTACGCCTTTCAAGCGATGGTCGTTCGATCGAGGATCCGCCGGGAGGGGCACGCCCCCAAAGCAGGAAGCAGGGTGCCATCCGCACCGGGAAGGAAACAGACAATGGCAGGCTACAACTCACTCCTGCGGGAATCCAAACCGCGAGTCCGCGAGACCAACGCGCCAAAGCGGGCTGGTCTCACGGTCAACGACCTGTACGAGCAGTTAAAGGAGATGGCGGTACTCTATACGATCCGCCCTGGTGAACGTGTGAACGAACTTGAGCTTGCAGAGAAGTTCGACGTAAGCCGCACGCCTTTGCGCGAAGCGCTCAATCGCCTGGTCGCCGAAAATCTCCTGACATTTGTTCCGAACCGGGGATTCTTTATCCGCGAGCTGAATCGTCAGGACATTTTCGACCTGTTCGAACTTCGGCGCAGTATTGAGGCATCAGCCGTCCAGCTCGCCGTCGAGCGCGCCGATGACAAGGACGTGCGAGCATTGCGCAAGTTCTGGAAGGACGTGATGAAGAACAAGGCCGCGCATGCACCTGCAACGCAACTGGTTGCGCGGGACGAAGAGTTTCATGTGCGCCTCGTCGCCCTTTCCGGCAACAACGAAATGGTGCGCGCGCTCTACGCCATCAACGCACGCATTCATTTCGTTCGCTGGGTCGACCTCGAACAGCGCGGCCATGACGCATTCTCGGAACACCTCGACATTCTCGATGCGATTGAAGCGCGTGATCCAAAGCGTTGCCGGGAGCTGACGGAAACGCATATCACCTGGCGTATGGAAGAAATTACCAAGGTCGTAGATGCTGGCGTCGTGAAGCTCTACTCGCAATGAGCGCCGCCTTTCCGGTCAAACGCTGAGGTTCAGAGCGAGTTGACGAGGCGGCCGCCGTCAACGGTCACGAAGCAGTCCCGATTCAGGTCCGTTGCGAAATAGCCTGGCGCGATCGCATTCACACGAATTCGATAACGCGCCAGTTCGAGTGCAAGCGCCTTGGTCATCTGGATCACGCCCGCATTGTTCGCGAGCACGGCCGGTCGGCCGGCAGAGCTTCGAGCTGACTTCCTCGATGCACTGCGCAACGGAACTCGCGTCGGTGACATCGAGTTCGAAAGCATGAGCCGCATGGCCTTCAGTTGAGAGCACTTGAGCCAGCGTCTGACCGAATTGCAGGCGCCGCCCTCACATTGCCACTCGACATCCCTGCGCCGCCTGCGGCTTCTAGAAGTGAAGACCCAGTCCGCTGAATGCGCCTGTTGCCAGTACGGTCGTGCGTGCCAGGTCACAGTCGAACGTCACGCATGTTCTCCGGGTCTTTACGATATTCAGGCGACCTGCTTGAGTTCAATCACGGACGGCTTCGACAATTGAGCGACGGCATTCGTCCATTCGGCGTCGACGGACCTCAAATTCCGCGCTTTGACGTGGCCGTACCCACGCACTTTCTCCACCAGGCTCGCTGCACCCAGCACAGCCTGATAATTGCGCGCGGTGCCATGACGAAGAATTTCGTCGACCGTTTGCTCATAGCGCGTGATCAGGCCACGCTCCATCCGACGCTCCGCCGTATACCCGAACACGTCGAGCGCGCTGCCCCGCAGCGCCTTCAGTTTCGCGAGCATCCGGAACGCGGGAACAATCCAGGCGCCGAATTCCTTTTTACGCGGTTCGCCGCTCAGTTCGTCCTTGCGCGCGAAAAGCGGCGGCGCGAGATTGAATGCGATACGGAAATCGCCCTCGAACTGCTGCCTGATGCTCTCGACAAACTCCGGTGAGGAATGAAGCCTTGCGACCTCATACTCGTCCTTGTACGCGAGAACCTTGAAATAGCCGCTCGCCACCGCGCGCGTAACAGCTTCCTGACGTGGCATCACCGCGCGCTCCCAGTCGCGGACCTTGCTCACGAGCTTGCGAAAGCGCTCGCCATACGCCGCATTCTGATAGCCGGTCAAGAATTCGACCTTGCGCTCGATGAACTCATCGAGCGACGACGAGATGCGCAGCGACTCGCTCACCGGCTTTGCCGCGACGAGCGCACGCTCGGCAGAACTGGGCGACAGTGCGGCGCGACGTCCCCACAGGAATGCCTCCTTGTTCATCTTGACGCCCGAGCCGTTGAGTTCGATGGCGGCGTTGATTGCCTCCGAGCCAATCGGGATGAGACCGCGCTGCCAGGCATAGCCGAGCATGAACATATTGCCCGCAATGGTGTCGCCGAAGATGTTGAGGGCGTACTTCGTTGCATTGACAAACTCGACTCCCTCGCTGCCCACTGCGTCGATGATGCCCTTGCGCAGTTCCAGCGCGGGGAACTTGAAATCAGGATGGCGCGTGAATTCGCCTGTCATGACTTCATGCGTGTTGACGAGCATGCGCGTTGTGCCCTTTCGCGTCGCGGCAAGCGTCTTGCGGCTCGCGGCCACGACCATGTCGCAACCCAGGACCGCATCGGCACCACCGGCGGCAATGCGAATGGCCTTGATCGCAGCCGGATTCTTGCCGAATCGCAGATGCGACCATACCGAGCCGCCCTTTTGCGCAAGTCCTGCCATGTCAAGAATGCCGCACCCCTTGCCTTCGAGGTGCGCTGCCATGCCAAGAATCGCGCCGATGGTGACAACGCCCGTGCCGCCAACACCCGTCACGATGATGGAATACACCCCCTTCTCGACCGACGGCAATTCAGGTTCGACCAGCGCCGGGAACAGTTCGACGTTCGGCTTGACGGTGCCCGCCTTTCGCAGACTGCCACCATGCACGGTCACGAAACTCGGGCAAAAGCCGTTGTTGCACGAATAGTCCTTGTTGCATGACGACTGGTCGATGGCGCGCTTGCGACCGTGCTCCGTTTCGAGCGGAACCAGCGAAACGCAGTTGGATTTGACGCCACAGTCGCCGCAGCCTTCGCAGACGAGGTCATTGATGACCAGCCGCCTGGCAGGGTCGGGAAACTGTTTGCGCTTGCGACGACGACGCTTCTCTGCGGCGCAGGTCTGGTCATACACCAGCACCGTCACGCCGGCAATATCGCGAAGCTCCTCCTGAACCTTTTGCAGTTCGGAGCGGTGGTGGATCGTCACGCCCTGCGCCCAGCCGGCATCGGCAGGGTACTTCGACGGGTCGTCCGACACGACCGCGATGCGGCTCACACCTTCGGATCGCACCTGCGTCGTGATGGTCGCCGGACTGAGCTGGCCGTCGTGCCGCTGCCCCCCTGTCATCGCCACCGCGTCGTTGTACAGGATCTTGAACGTGATATTGGTCCCGGCCGCGACCGCCGCGCGAATGGCGAGCAGACCCGAATGGAAATAGGTGCCATCGCCCATGTTCTGGAACATATGCGCGCGCGTGGAGAACGGCGCCTCGCCAACCCACGCCATCCCCTCGGCGCCCATCTGCGTGTAGCCCAGCGTATTGCGCTCCATGGTCTGCGCCATCCAGCTGCAGCCGATTCCAGCGTAGGCCTTGCTTCCTTCGGGTAGAACCGTCGACGAGTTATGCGGGCAGCCACTGCAAAAGTAGAAGCTGCGCAGCATGGCTTCGGGAGCGAACTCGACCTTGCTCAACGCCGTCAGGAACGCAACTCGCTCCGCGATGGCTGTGTCGCCTGTGTGTTGCGCCAGCCGCTGGCCCAATGCGATAGCCACCTGGAGCGAACTCAGCGACATTTCGACCGGAAAGAGCTTCTTGCCATTCTCGTCATGCTTGCCGATAACGATCGGCGCGTGCGGTGCGCGATACAGGATGTCCTTGATCTGCGACTCGAGCAGGCTGCGCTTCTCTTCAACGACCAAGAGCAGATCAAGCCCGGCAGCGAACGCCTGAATGCCTTGAGGCTCGAGAGGCCAGGTGCACGCGACCTTATAGATCGCAACGCCCATGGCTTCCAGGTCCGCCTCGGTCACGTTCAGGTCGTCGATAGCCTGCAGGAGGTCCAGATAGCTCTTGCCGTGCGTAACGATGCCAATTCGCGCACCGGGCTTGCCCAGCGTGACCCGGTCAAGTTTGTTGGTTCGAACAAAGGCACGAACGGCATCGAGCTTGTAGTTGTGAAGCCGGAATTCCTGCTCCTGGGGCGTGTCGGGCAAGCGGAGGTTCAGGCCGCCCAGCGGCATTTCCACGCCGGTGGGAATCTGCGGTCTGATGCGATCGAGGTCGACATCGATTGCCGCTGAGGCGTCGGCGGTATCTTTCACGCACTTGAGGCCGACCCAGCAGCCCGAGTACCGCGACATGGCCCAACCGTACAGACCGTAGTCGAGAATTTCCTGTACGCCACTCGGGCTCAGGATGGGTATCGACGCGTCGACCAAGGCAAATTCCGATTGATGGCAGGTCGTCGACGACTCGCACGTGTGGTCATCGCCCATCAACAGCAGCACGCCGCCATGCTTCGAGCTACCCGCGAGATTCGCGTGGCGCAAAGCGTCGCCGCTGCGGTCAACACCAGGGCCCTTGCCGTACCAGATGGAAAACACCCCATCGTACTTGCCCTCTGCGCTTGCCTCGGCCTGTTGCGCGCCCCAGACCGCCGTCGCGGCGAGGTCTTCGTTGACACCCGGCACGAAGACAACATTGGCTTCGCCCAGAAACTTGCTGGCCTTTCCTAGCTCGGCGTCGTACGTGCCCAACGGCGAGCCACGGTAGCCGGAAATGTAGCCTGCAGTGTTCAGGCCATTGGCCTTGTCACGGCGATGCTGCATCAATGGCAGACGAACAAGCGCCTGGACACCGGTCAGAAATATGCGCCCGCTGTCGAGGGTGTACTTGTCATCGAGAGTCACTGTTCGCAAAGTCACGGTCATTCCTTCGAGGCAGTATGTTCGCCTGGTTGCGTCTTCCAGTTCCACATCTCGCTCCTGGTTTCGAGGAGCGACGCGAGTCGCCAACGGCGGACAGACAGCGCCCGTAAAAAGCCGCTGCCCGGCCCGAACTCAGTGCGCCCGGCCGCCGAGATAGAGGCGCCGCATTTCATCGCTGGCGAGAAGGTCCGACGCTTTCCCCTCCAGTGCGACCTGACCCATCGACAGTACATAGGTACGGTCGGAAATGCGCAGAGCCTCGGTCGCGTTCTGCTCTACCATCAATACGCCAATTCGCTCGGTATTGCGCAGCTCGACGATCGCGTTGAAGACCTCGCCGAGCATTTTGGGCGAGAGCCCGGCGGACGGTTCATCGAGCAAGAGAAAGCGCGGGCGCGGCATGAGGGCACGCGCGAGGGACAGGATCTGCCGTTCACCGCCCGACAAACTCGCGGCGCGGGCGCGGATTTTCCGCTTGAGCACAGGGTAAGCTTCGCAGAGTTCATCGACCCTCGCTTTCCTGTCCCTCTCCTGCATGAACTGGCCGCCAAGCACGAGGTTCTCCCATACTGACAGCGCGCCGAACACATTGTCAGTCTGCGGCACAAAACCGATTTCGTGCTTGCGGACCTTCCGGTGCACAGGCACTTGCCCGATGTCGGCGTCGTCCAGCGTGACGGTACCTTCGCGGGGCAGGACGAAGCCGGCCACCGTCTTGAGCAAGGTCGACTTGCCACACCCGTTCGGGCCAAGGATGGTCACAATCTCCAGTTGCCGCGCGTTGATGGAGATGCCACGCAGGATATCGACCTCTCGCGTATAGCCCGCTATGACGTTATTTACCGATATCATGCGACGGCTCCCGCAACCTGAAACTGCCCACCCGGCTTCTTGCCGAGATACGCCTCGACAACGCTCTCATGATTCTCCAGCTCTGATGGAAGACAGTCGGCGACCGTCCTGCCCTTGTCCAGCACAATGCAGCGGCTGCATGTTTCGGAAATGAAGTGCATGTCGTGCTCGATGATGACCAGCGTAATGCCCTGTCCGTTGATGCGTTTGAGCGTAGTGACGAGTTCCGAGCGCAAGTTGGGGTGCACGCCGGCCATCGGCTCGTCGAGCAGGAGCAATGCCGGCTGCTCCATCATTGCACAGGCAATTCCGAGGAGCTTCTTCTGGCCGCCAGAGAGAGAAGCGGCCGGAAGATGCGCGACTTTCGTGAGCAGCAGTTCATCGAGAAGATGGTGCGCGCGCTCGCGCGTGTCCTGCTCCAACCGCCTGACCGCCGCCGGGCGCCACAGCGTGCTCAAGAGACCGTGACTGGCCGTCGACGCCGCCATCACGACCTCCTCGACCGTCATCCGCGCGGGCATGGATGGTAGCTGGAACGTTCGCCGCACGCTCCTCGCGGCGATCTGATGCGCGGCCATGCCGCTCACGCGCTCGCCCCGAACCTCCACCTCTCCACGATCAACGGAACAATAGCCCGTGATGACGTTCAGGACCGTGCTCTTGCCACACCCATTCGGCCCGAGCAGACCCACGATTTCGCCTTGACGCACATTGAAGTTCAGGCCGGTGAGCACCTGGTTGCCGCCGAAGGCTTTATAGACGTCATGCAAGCGAAGCATCGTGCTCATGTCGCACTCCGGATTTTTTCGGGAAGCAGACCACCGGGCCGGGCCAGCAGGCATACGAGCAGGACGACGCCGATCGTGCCCAGCCGTACCGCGCCTGCGATATCGCTGCTGATGTCGAGGTAGTCTTTGACAAACGGAACCGCGCTATAGACCGCTTCGACGAGCAACGCACCCAGTACGACGCCCACGTTGTTACCCAACCCGCCTATCATGACCATCGTCCAGACAAGGAAGGTTTCGGACGAGAGCATGTAGTCGGGACCGACGAAGCTCATGTAGTGCGCAAGCAGCGAACCTCCAACGGACGCAATCGCGGCACTCGTGACCGTGGCCTTGACCTTGAGTGGCACGAGCTGGTAGCCGAGGCTGGTCGCCAGGGCGGGTTCCTCGCGCATCAATCGAATTGCGCGGCCGAATCTGCCGCGCGTCAGGCGCGTGCAGACAGAGAACGCAATGACAACCATGGCGAGTGCCAGCAGGAAGAACGAGAGGTCGTACTGGACGCCCGCGGCGCTGCCGAAAATTGCGGGGACTCCGCTGATGCCCTGCGCGCCACCCGTGAGCCAGTTTTCGTTGAGCGCGACTGTCCGGATAAGCTCCGCCACGGCAAGGGTCGCAATGGCCCAGTAGTCGGAGGCGAGGTTTCGTCCGAGCCGGGCCATGACGTAGCCGACAATCATCGCGACGACGATCCCGGCGAGCATGCCGAACGGAACAGGATATCCATGCGATGACGCGATGGCAGACACATACGCACCGACGCCGACGAACGCAACGAACCCGAAGTTCAGAAGGCCCGCGAACCCTGCCTGAAGATTGAGTCCGAGCGCGAGCAAGGCATAGATGCAGCTGAGCGTCGCGACGTGCAAAAGAAAGCTATACACGGCGAACCTCCCGGTCGAAGATCCCGTACGGCTTGAAGAGAAGTGCAACAAGCAATATCAGGAAGGACGCTGCGCTGATGTAGGTAATCGGAACATAGACATCTGTTCTTCCAAACATCCATCCAAAATCCAGATTCGTAACCAGGGTTTCCGCAATCGATATGAGCAGCGCCCCTGCGGCCGCGCCGAGCGGGTTGCCCAGACCGCCCAGGATCGCCGCAGCGAAGACTGGCAGCAACAAGTTCGTCCCGAGCCCGATATGAACGGACTCGGTCAGGCCAAGCATCGTGCCACCGAGCGCCGCCAGCGCTCCGCTCAAGAATGTGATGCCGTTCACGATCCGCGCGCCGTCAACTCCGGTGGCCGCCGCAAGTGCTGAGTTGGACGACATGGCCCGCATGGAACGGCCAACGTTTGTCTTGAAGAGCAGCAAGGCCAGCAGACCGACGCACCCGAATCCACACGCGATCGACGTAAGCTGATCTACCGAGACCGTCGTCGAACCGATGGGAATGGGATTCGACAGTCCCGACGAGTACTGGAAAGGACGAGAGCCAGCAACGCCCAATATCACTGCGATAAAGATCATCGAGACGGCGAGGGAGCCGATCATCGCGATCGAGCTGCCTGAGCGCAAAAGCCGCTTGAATACGAGAATATTCAGCAGCACGGCGAGTACGCCCATCCCGACGCAGGAGCCGAACAGCGCCAGTGCGAACGGCATGCCGATGCGAGTCAGCGCGAGGGTAACAAAGGCGCCAAGCATGGCGTACTGCACGTGAGCGATGTTGGGGAACTTGACCAGCGAATAAACGACGCTCAGGCCAACGGCGACCAGCATGATGTCTGAGGTGCGTATCAAAGTGTCAATGATGAATTGCAGCATTGGGCTCTCCTCGACCAGCCGCGCTGCCTGGCAGCGCGGCTGGCTTTATCGGCTGACGACCTTCGAATCGAACTTCACCTTGTCGTACGGCTGGTCCTTACGCTGGCCAGCGTCATCAAACGCAATCGTCCCCGTCGCGCCGTTATACGGCCCCAATGCCTTCATGGCGGTGCGAATCTTCGCGGGGTCGGCAGAGCCGGCCTTATTGATTGCGGCAACCGCGACCATCACGCCGTCGTATGCATAGCTGCCAAACGACGACTTGGGCGCTTCCTTGTATTTGGCGCGATACGCCTGCTCATACGACTTGCCACCATCGCCTATCGACGCGACTTCGAGGCCTTCCTGCCCCTGTGCGGCTTGTGGCGTCGTGTCGCTCGTGCACATTGTCAGGTAAATGCCATACCACTTCTTCTTGTTCAGCCCGAGCTCGAAAGCCTCGCGATTGATGGTTGCCGCTTCCTGCCCATAGGCGCTATACACATACGCTTGCGGCGCCGAGCGCGACATTTGCTGAAGCTCACGGCGATACGTCGATTGCCCTTCGCTGTAAAGAATCACCGACGAGACCTTGCCGCCCAACGCTTCGAAACGCTTCTTGAATTCGTTCGCGACGCCCTGGCCGTACGAGTTATTCGGGGCGATGAACGCAACGTCTTTCAGGCTCTGCCCGAAAACATCACCTGCAGCGAAACGTGCCGACAGGTCGTCGAGACCAATCACGCTAAATGAGCCGCTGCCGATCTTGCGCACCTGCGGGCTCGACGAGCCGATGTTGATATGGACGTCGCCCTGCTGGACCACATACTCCCCAACGGGAATCGTGATGCCTGAAGAAAACTCCCCGATCACGACAGGCACTTTGTTCACCGACACCAGCTTGCGGGCCGAACTCAATGCCGTTGCCGCGGCGCCTCCCGAGTCTTCGACAATGACCTGAAGCTTTTGCCCGAGCACGCCGTTGTGCGCGTTGACCTGCTCCACGGCCAGTTCGACGCCACGCCGCTGGTCGTCTCCGACCGATGCGCTTGCTCCCGTCAGGGGCAACACGGCGCCAAGCGACACCGTCTGTGCTGACGCAACGCCTGCCATGGAGAACAACGCGCCGGCAGCAACGCTGATGCATAGCTCTTTCGCAAACTTCATGGTGAGACCCCTTCATCTGATGGGAACGTTAGACTACACAAGTGTCGACAATTTAACGGAAAAAAATGAAATCAATAAAAACATCGACTCGCAGAAACGGGACAGAGGGGCCGGCCAACACAGCTTCCCCGGCTTCCCGACTTGCCAGCAAACAAGGCCTACTCCGCGTTTAGCAGCGCTGCTAACCCTATGCAGAGCATGCAAAAGAGGGAGAGCCCACTCGCCCATGACGCCTCCAGACTATCGAATTGTCTACACTTTTGTATTCTAGTTTTCCCCAGTCTGGTGCTCCGATGACCTCTCCGGCGCACTTTTAAGGATGCATTTAACTGGGGTTTTGGTGGGCTCCCTCGGACAAAACACAAAGCTGGCCCACAGCTTCTGCCGCACGTTCGCAGCGCGCCAGGCGTTCAGAGGAACGGGATTACACGCCGCGAGCGGCCTGGGCTTGCGACACAGAAAGTGCGGCGCGAACCAGGTCGCCAATGGGAAACAGAACTCGCGCCCACGCGATTCGCTCGCCAACGACAAACCGGGGCTTGAGCTACTGTTTCCTCGGTTATTGCAAGCGAGGTGTCATCCCGAACTCACTGTATGCATCGTCTTCCGGCCAATATGAGCATTCGTGTTGTGCCCATCGTCTGTTCATCGTTTGGGCTAGTGGACGCCACGTGCAAGCATCAAAACAAACGCGCCCATCAACACTCCCGCGAATCCGAGCAGAACGACGATGAGACGGGTACCAGGACTGCTTTCCGTGCTGCTGCCCGTCCCGTACGCGCCTGGGAACGGACTGACCATTTGCTGCGGGTCAAAAACGAAGGTTCGAGCGGTTTCGCGACCGCGGCGCGTAGCGTGGATTCTAGAGGTGATACGGGAGCATCCGTTGACGGTGGAGTTCAATTTGAAGACCGACCACATTCCGCGGGCTTCTGGAGAAGATGCCTTGTCTGACGCGTCGGTCACACTGCATTGAGAGAGCTTCACGATATCAGTCCTCTTTTTTCGGCAATACAGACCACACATGTGTCTACACTTTTGCCGGAAAAAAAGCCGATGTCAAGCACTACCCAGCCCTGAATGATTGCCGCCAAAGAACGTACCGACCACACTGTGCGCAGGCTTCGCGTGCCCGTGGCATGTTGGGAAACTGGGGCTGGCGACGAAACGCGCCGCCGTCCACGTTATCGTCTTGACGGGTCTCGGCCGTGCGTTCATGGCAGGCGGCGACGTGCACGCGATGCACGACGCACTCAGCGAGCAGCCCACGGAACGCAAACGGCAGATCGGCAAGCTCGTGCGCCACGCTCAACTCTGCGTGCGAACCATCGTTGGTTCGCGCAAGCCCGTCATGTCGTGCGTGAACGGCGTTGCTGCCGGTTTTGGCCTCTCCCTCACCGCCGCGTGCGATGTGGTCATCGCGGCCGAGCATGCGACGTTTGCTTCCGCGTACAGCCGTATCGGTGCGTCGTCGGACAGCGGTTCGACGTTCACGCTCCCCCAAGCACTCGGCAGGCGGCGTGCTGCGCGATGGCTCTACTTCGCCGAACAATACAGCGCCACCGAAGCCCTGCGGACGTTTCGCGCCCCGCCGCGAACAGGCCTTGAGCATTTGAGTGCTAACCAGAAATGGGAATGGCGCGCCACGACAGGCGACGCTGTACCTGCATATATCCTCGCTTGCGCAATGCCCACAATCCGATGGAAGTTCTCCCTGATATGATGGGCCGAGAGTATCGTTCACGAAGACTGGGGTTTCGCAAAAGAGTAAAGCCGCCCGACCACCATCAGCTTGTCAGCCCGACTAAATTGATTAGTTATCCGATGTTAACTGCAAAATCAGCTGCAATCGAATGACCGAGGTAACGAAGGTATTTTCATGTGCCACCGAAGGTGTCAATAGTGATTGCAGACCCTGATCGCTATGTTTCCCCCTCCTAGGCGCCGCGAAAGCTGCTGCCTGATTGCCTTTGAATCGACCGTTAGTTGCGACTCTCATGCAGACTATCTTACGAGCCAGATTTAACGTATAAGAAATTAGCGAAGTTCTGCGTTGCAAGCGGTTCACTCTCGATGCGCGACGCGTTAACGGAAATCCGGCTTGAACTGGCGTAGCGTGTGCGAAGAGCCGGTCGCTCACGGTGCCGAGCTCACTGCTCTGCACCCGTGCGGCGGAGCCCCAGCAGCGCGCAATGAAAGAGCCCCTTTGCCTGAAGACCAGCTTTGCGCATCCTGCCGTTCCGTGTCCGGTCGAAAAGCCGAAAGACCGTTAGTCGCATATCGAGACTGCACTGCCGCAGCATGCGATGGTGGATAGCGGTTTGACATTCAACCGGTAATGTCAAACGCGCGGCCGGAGTTGAGCCACCCAGCCGTCAACCTGCGCGGCCAGCTTCAACACAATGAACCATGGCCCGCTACTCCGGTCGTCATGCTCGGCGTCGCTCTGGCGAGGGCGCGGATGTTGCCGGCAAGCGCCCGGAAGCGGGGGGGTATCAATCAAGAAGGCTGGTGGATAACGAAGCGCAGTGAAACGTTCAGACTGGCCTTGCCTGTGGCACTCCGGCGAGATGCAGGATCTTTGCAGCAACCCTGCGGAAAAATACGTCGTCCCGCTCCTTCTGGCCAGCATCGTCGGCAACGCGATGCTCGATCAGGATGCCGCGTCGTTGCATGATTTCCTGAGTACGCGACTTGCGCTCAAGGTAGTCAGGATCATCACCGCCCATTGTTTCGATGACGAGGCGGTGCAAACGGAGGGCGACTCCGCTGGCTGCCGTCGAACGGAACGTCAGTTCAAAGTCGGGCCGGCACCACAGGCTCGGCTTGTCGGTCTGCCTCACCTCCCGGTCAAACAACGGTTTCCAGAGCGTCACCTCAACGCCGTGCTTTCTTACCCATTCCATGACGCCAAACAGCATTTTCAACGTGACGCGCTCATACCGGCTCTCCATCGGTACTGGTTGAGCGAAAGAATACGCACACTGCGCGAACGCTTCCCGGACGCGCGCGTTGCCATCGCGATCGCGGTCAACAACGCTGAGCACCCAGTAGGGCGGCTGCGTCAGTCGCTGATCGCGGCCACCGGCGCGGATACCCTTTTCAGGGCGCACAACACAGTCGCCCATGCTTGTTTTCTTGATCGCAACGCCCGCGCGAATCTCGTCTGCGACGAACAGCAGGAGCGCGCTGCGCGCCTTCCTTTCCGGCCATACCAGAGCGTCGATCTCCGCCATCTTCCTGTTCAGAGGAGTCCATGGCTTGAAGTAGAGTATCTGCGAGAGCGATAGCTGCGGGCTCAGCGCCTGGCCGGCTGCAAATGCCTCGAGTCGCTCCCACGATCTGAACTTTTCATTCAGCGCTTCGACGTGCAGCCGTGCGAAGTCGGCGTCCTCAAGAAGCGTGTGCAAGATGCGTCCGAGGCGCGGCAGGCGGCGCCCCCGCTCTCCCACGTCGCCCTCTGATCCAGTCGAGCCACCCGGCCGTGCCGCGCCTTCATGCAGATTATCCAGATAGTCAAGCGCGTCGCCCACTGGTCTGAGCGGATTGTGCTGGCCGGGGCGCGCGCGATCATCGTCCGTCTCAACGTCTTCCGGCTCCGGCGTCTGCCGGAACGACGCCAAGGCGCAGTGGTGCTCGCCGTATTGATGCATGCGCACGAAATGACGCGGGCCGTCTTCACGCATCCGAGCAGTCAACCGCGGCCGGCCACCGGGTGCTCTGACGCAGTCGCACTCGAGCCACAGACGCACATGTCGTCCGTCGTGCATCTCTTCGAGCACGGCTTCCACGAGTCTGACGTCCTCAGGCCGGACTTGCTGTCCGTCGGCGCAGAACCGCCGCACAGCTGCAGCTTCTTCAGCACTCAGATGTCGCCTCACCGTCCCGGGGTGATCCCGCTCGACAAGTTCCATGTTGCGCTCAGTGTGAAGGTCGGACGAACATCGCGAGGCTGTGCACGCTCAGGAGCGACGCCTCGTAGTCCCACAACAAGCCATTCGTCTGGCGGGCGAACGGTGGGGAGGATACAGCTGCACGTGAAGCCGTGTCGGATACAAGCGGTTTCGGTGGCTGGGGCGCGAACGACAGCCGTTCAAGGCGGGCGATGCGTGATGAATGACTGCACATGCGCACAAGACCTTCTTCGGCAAGAGTGCAAAGCATGTCATTGATCTGCGCCATCGAAGTATCGAATCGCCTGGCCAGCTCGCCCCCTAGGTACTCGCGGCTCGACTCCATGATCCCAAAAAATTTTTGCAGATGTGAGTATTATCGGATGTCCTAGGAACAATGCTGAGAGTATCTTACCGTCGCCGAGGTCCCGTCGCCGCCGGCACATAAAAAGCCCGACTGCCCCGAGCCCGGATATTCGCCGGGCCCTGAGAGACCCGATTCACGGACCGTTCTCGACACCTCCGTACTTCGAATTCACCGAGATCTTCTGACCGCCTCCAACCAAACGGCACTGATTGAGGTAAGCGCCGCGCGCGCTCGACGTGCCGCTCAGATCGAAATGGCCACGGTGATAACGCACGATGGAAAAGTAGTCCGTCTCGTAGTTATCTAGTCTGGTCCGCCATTGCCGCCCTGCATCTCTCCGGCAACCACCAGTGCTCAACGTCGATCTGCGGCACTGGCGCTCTGGCTGGGAACTTCGGTCCAAACCCGAACCACGCACGGCGACGAGGTCAAACGTACGAATCAGATCACCGACGCTGACGCTTTTGCGGAGATGCGCATGCAACTCCTTCGGTGTAAAACTGCTGGTGTGCCTAGCCGCACGTGCCACCGGTCTCCGAGCACGCTCGTTGGCGGCGGCTGCCGGGTTCTCCAAGGGGTATCCCCTTGGAGCACGGTATATGTAGACGGAAATGCGTCAGCATTTCCGTCTACATATACGTCGTGCCTCGACCTGCCGCCGAGCGCCGATCGATAGATCACCTATGGATCACGATGAATCGAATCTCAACCATTTCTCGATAGCCTGCGGATCAGAAAAGATCGCATACCTAACAGATAGGATGCAGCTTTCGATCATTCGCGCCATACTGTGCCCGTTCCCCCTGACGTGAGCGCTCAAAATGGACGCCCTGATTGCCGTACAACGCGCGCAACGCCTCGACGCCCTCGCGGCTTCGTCCGATGGCCGGTCCAAGACCGCCCAGCTTCGCGACGTGTTCGAGAGCGTCGAACGTGCCATTCGCTCGGGCGTCCGGTACGCCGCGATCATCCAGGAACTCGCCGCAACCGGACTCGTCTTCACCTATCAGACCTTCGCTCTGACACTCAAAAGAATCCGGCGCGAACGGGGCATCGTGTCCCGCCTCGCGCGCGCGTCACAGGCGGAAACCGGCCCGGCAGTCAGCCGTGCTCCCGCAGATGTGCCAGGGCAGGCGGCTAACCCGGTAGCAACCGAACGCGGTTTGCCCGACCGTGACACTGGCGCGGCCCCGGCTGTGGCGGCTGCGCGCCCCGCCGTGCGTGAGCGTCGCCCGATTGCGCCTGTCGGCGAAAAGCTGCCCGACGACTGGCTCACCGCAGAACTGACGCGCGAGCAGAAACACCTGTTGACGCACGAACAGCGCGTAGCGCGTGCAGACGCCAAGGTCAAACAATACTGGCCCAACCCGTTCGACCCGGTGCCCCCCGAAAAAGACAAACCGGCATAAGCGCCGGTAATTTGACCCTGCATTCGCGCGTGCAATGAAAAGCCGCCCGGACTTCCATCCGGACGGCTTCGTGTGGACTACTCGGATGCGCACGACGCGCGCTCAGTACGGCTCGACTTCCTCCTCCCCAGGCGAGGCCTGCGCTTCGGAAACTTGGTCCGCTTCGGCGGCGGCGTCGCCGTTTTCGTCATCTCCCCCCTCGTCGTCCTCGTGGTAGCCGTACGTGACGCGCTCCGGAACCTCCCGGTTACGCAGCACTTCCGGCAGCCAGCCCGAGTCCGTCATGCGAAGCTCTGCCGCCTCCGCTGCGGCGTCTTTCTTCATGCCGCGCACTTCGCTTGCCGCCTGGGGCGATACGCTTTCGCCCACAACGGCAGCAATCAGGTCTTTCGCCACGTGTTCGAAATACCCGGAGCGCGTCGGCTTCCAGTAGCGCGAAAGATCCACCGCAAGCGTGTTCGAGATCTCGTTCACCGCGTGCGGGCGGTCTGCGCTGCTGATACCGTCCACCGTCGCCGCCACGCAGAACGCGAAGAGATTCGACAGCACGTCCTCGCCCTGTTCCAGCAGCCAGGGCAGCAGGTCTGCCACGCGCCTGGGCAGCATGCGCGACCACTTCTCGCGCTCGCCTTCCAGCGCCAGCCAGGCCACGCTCCCGGCCATGTCGTCGGCATTCGATACCAGCGCATCTCGCGTCGTGTGCACATCGATCTTGACTGCGGAATCGATATTCGAGCGCCCGTACACTTCAGCGAAAACAACCGGAATCATGCGCTGCATCAGCACGGCCAGTGCCACGGTCGGCTGCTGCACAAGCTCGATCTGAACGGCGGCAGTGCGGTGCGCAGTCAACCGTTTACACAGCTTTTCGCTATGCAGGGGGCGCTCCTTCGGGACCCGCGTGGCGTTTGCGCTGCACGTGTGCGCCGCGCCCGCCTGCGTAGTCGATGCCGTCTCGCGTCGAACCAGACCGCGCTCAATGCACACCCGCCCCTCGTCATCGAGATAGACATACGCGCCCGCCTGCTTCATGTCTTCCGGATCATACGTCTCGAAGCGCTCCGCGTACTGGTCCACCGAAATCGTCGCAGCCGTGGCCGCCGCTTCCAGCCGCTCGCCTCGCTCCTCGTCCGGCTCGCAGTCCTCGTCGTAATACGCGTCCAGTTCGGCCTGAGCGGCGTCGCGCGTCGCGTTAAGCGTCGCAAGCTCCGCCTCCTCGGCCTTCGTGGGCTTGCGAGTGTTCGAGCCGATGCGGCCAAGCCGCAGGATCTCCGTTGCCTCATAACGGGTCCTGGTCTCGATCCAGCCCCAACCCTCGTTTCCAACGGCCTGGGATAGCTCGATCAGCCGCTGCGTTGCAAGTCGGTGCAGCAGTTCGGCGTCTTCTAGATATCCCGCGTTTGCGTCGTCGCTAAACAGGTCGCGTCGAACACGTCCGCCCGCTGTCTCGTACGCGTCCAAGCCAACGAACCGCGCGAGGGCGTTTTCGCTCGCATTGACTTCAGCATGCGTGAGCGCCGCGCGCAACTCGGCCGGTCGGCGCTGCCATTTATTGATGGCATCGCCCCATACGCGCTCCTGCGTCGCGTGGTCATCGGACAGCGCCAATACCTTCGCCTGGTCGTAGTCGAGCCTGTCATCACGCAACAGGTCGAGCAGTGAGGGCGCAAGGTTCGCGATTTTCAGCGCACGGCGTACCGCGATATCCGGCACCGCAAACAGGGCCGCGATATGTGCCACGCTCTTTCCTTCCTCCGTCAGCAGCCTGAACGCCACGCACTCATCCGCCAGATGCATCGCCTCACGTTCGCGGTTTTCGATTAGCGACGCGGCGACGGCTTCGCCCTGGCTGACGATCAGGACAGGTACTTCGTAGTCTTTAGTAATCCGCCCCTGCTCAACCAGAAGGTCGAGTGCTGCCAGGCGGCGCTGGCCCGCGCATACGCCAAGTTTCGGCAACTTCGCGCGGCCCTTCATTTCATGCACGACGAGGTTCTGCATCAAGCCTTTTTCGCCAATGGTTTCGGCCAGGGCTTCGATGCCGGTCGGCGCTTTCTTGCGAACGTTCAGGGATGACAGGCAAAGGCGGTTGTATGGAACGTACTGAATTCCACCGGCTGCGTTCGAGGTGGGTTCGGTCATCAGATTTCTCCGGTTCGGCCATCGCTTCATTGCGAGGCACAACTCAATTATATAGGGCTTTTAGCCCCTATAATGGTAATTGAAAAAACTGATTGATTATCTATTTCAGTATACAAATCCGATCGGAAACCGTAGTTAATTCATTGATAGTTAGGGCTTTTAGTCCTAATATAAGTGTGTGCCTCGCAATGAAGCGATGGCCGAACCGGAGAAATCCGATGACCACTGAAGTTCAAAACCGCGTTACTTCTTCTGTCGTTCCCGACGAGTTGCGCCTGAACGTGTTACCGCGCTACCTCGGTCGTCACTACCTCACCGGGGAGTCCATGGTGTATGACTGGGCCGCGCGGCTGTGCAGCAGATACGAGGGAGGTTTCTTCCATTTCTTCGCACTCTCCAATGACGGCTTTTACATGGCTCCGGTCGATATGGGCCGCGTGCATGTGCGCTGGCATATGAACGGCTACAGCGACATGATGGGCGCGGATGCCTTCGGCATTACCGTCACCCTCTTCGCCCTCTGCCACCTCGCGGAAAAGACGCTTGATGACACGATCATCGAGCGTTACCACCAGTTGCGTGAGTTCGCCGCGCAGCACGTGGAAGCGGCCAACATCCTGCGCGCCATCGACTAACTGACCGGCCTCGGCCCCCGGGCCGGGTTGGCTCCCTCATTGGGGAATCAAATGAACAAGCTTGCAACCCGTTTTAGCGGAAATGCCATCGCACTGCGTTCGCAGCATCCTTTGACAAATGACCAGATTGCAGAAGTCGCGCCTTCCATTCTTGCCCACACCGCGCACGAAAGCCGCTCGGCGCGCTACAGCTACATTCCGACAGTCGATGTACTCGACGCCCTGCGCAAGGAGGGGTTTCAGCCTTTCATGGTCTGCCAGACCCGTGTACGCAATGAGGACATGCGCGATTTCACCAAGCACATGATCCGCCTGCGCCACGCCGACCAGATCGGCGGTCGCGAAGCCAACGAGGTTATCCTGGTCAACTCGCACAATGGCGCATCGAGCTACCAAATGATCGCCGGAATGATTCGCTGGGCCTGCCAGAACGGCATCGTATGCGGCAACGTGACGAGCGATATCCGCATCCCGCACAAGGGTGATGTGATTGGCGAGGTCATCGAAGGCGCATTCAAGGTGGTGAAAAGCTTTGATGAGACGGCAGAGCAACGCGAAGGGATGGCGGCAACGGTGCTCGATGAGGGCGAACAGGTCGCCTTCGCCCGCGCAGCGCTCGCGTTGCGCTACGACGAGGGCGCGCCTGTGCCAGTGACGGAACGGCAGATTCTCGCGCCGCGTCGTGTCGAGGACCAGGGCTCCGATATCTGGACCACCTTCAACCGTGTGCAAGAAAACATGATTCGCGGTGGGCTGCACGGTCGGAACGCGAAGGGCAAGGCGACCACGACCCGAGCCGTCGCGGGCATCGATCAAAACATCCGTCTGAATCGTGCCTTGTGGGTGCTGGCTGACGAACTGCGCCGCCTGCGCGGCTAACCGGACCGCCCCGGCCTCCCGGTCGGGGCGCACCCATAAAGGGGAATTCACATGGATCCGCTCAATACCCGTCCTACGTGGCTGTCCGCCCTGCTGCCGCTCCTGGCTGTCTGGCAGTACGGAGACCGTGGCATCGTTCGCGGCGAACTGTATCGCATGGCCCTGTCGGCTGACGCGGCGGCACAATCCGCCGATGCGCTCCGGCGCATTGCCAGCATGCTCGATCACAAAGGCAATCCGGTAGAGATACATCGCGAGGAGTTGCGCGCCATCGCCCGCGTCGCCCTCGCTGGTTTCGAGCGCGTGCCGCCCTGTGCACCTGTTGCCATGCTCATGGAGCACAACGGGAATCTGCATTAAACTTCGGCATCCTTAGCAATATTCAACGCCCGCGTAGAAATCGCGCGGGCCCGTGAGGCAACCATGACTGCCGTCTTAACCATTGCTGAAATCGAGCAGGCAATCAACTACTGGTGCGCGCAGGAATCGCGTGGCCAGGGCGGGGCGCTGTGTGCGAAAGCGCGCCCCCTGGCTGACGTGTACGGCCTGATGATCTACGAGCGCGCCACGTCTGTAGCGGTGTCGCGGCTAACGCCCGAACAGGTCGACGCCGTCCGCTCGGCGCTTGGAAACCAGCAACCGCCACCGCGTTAGCCTCGCGATCTGTCGCGACGCTAACCGGACGGCCGCGCGCTGGCGCCCCTCCCCTTGCATGCCAGGAGGTTGGATAATCACGGGAGTGTCGCGCGCGCCGCGCGCCCGGATCGAGGCGCACGGGGTCCCCCATGGCCGCATCGTCGGACATGGGGAGAGCGCCGGCGCGCCGCGTCAGCGGCGGGACGATCCGGTATAGGCCAGGCTGACCACCAACCGGGTCGTCAAGCGCCCACAGGGCGCGTGTATCCCCCGCGGCGCGAGCCGTGGGGGCTGGATAATCACGGGAGCATCGCGCGCGCCGCGCGCCCGGATCGAGGCGCACGGGGTCCCCCATGGCCGCATCGTCGGACATGGGGAGAGCGCCGGCGCGCCGCATCAGCGGCAGGACGATCCGGTATAGCCTAGGCTGACCACCAGCCGGGGTCGTCAAGCGCCCGCAGGGCGCGTATTTCCCCCGCGGCGCGAGCCGTGGGGGCTGGATAATCACGGGAGTACCGCGCGCGCCGTGCTCCCGGATCGAGGCGCACGGTGTCCTCATGACCGCATCGTCGAACATGGGAAGAGCACCGGAGCGCTGCGTAAGCGGCGGGACGATGCGGTATAGCCCAAGGCGACCACAAGCCGGCGTCGTCAAGCGCCACAGGGCGCAATTTTCCCCCGCGGCGTAAGCCGTCGGGACTGGATCGTCACGAAGTACATGGAAAAATAAGCGGTTCGAGGTAAGGATGAGCTATCAAATTGAAATCCGGGCCGCCTGCCTGCGATCGGCGGAGGACGGCTGGGAACAGCCGAACGGAGCCGAAATTCAGGAGGTTATCCGCCGCACCGGCTTGCCTGGACGCGCGGTTGCGCGTTATCTCGGCTTGTCGGAATACGGCGGTCGGCAGGTACGCCGCTGGATCAGCGAAGACGCCGCAATCCCTTACTCGGCTTGGGCCTTGTTATGCGACCGGGCCGGGCTCGGATGTATCTGGCGCCCGGCAGCAGACCGCGCCGGGCCGGATCTACTCCCATGACCGTGCACCTTTCGCACGCACCGACTCGAGGGGATGCTTTCTAGATGCAGTTGGCACTCGGGAAGCGGGAACTGGAAAGCGGGCGGGTGATGCACGATCTCGTCAACACCCGCCGCGCGTCGGCGGATTGCGAGGCGGAAATCACTCACCTGCGGGTGACGAACCACAAGATTTGCGGCATGTGATCCATCGCGCTTGAAACAAGCAGGTCGGCAGCATTCTTCCTTGCCTGGGCATGTCGTGCCACCTACTTCACGACGCGCGGGTTCGGCAACGCATAGCGGCGATCGCAACACGGTGCGTTCTAACAGCTATCGAATCGATCCCTTGTGATGCCAACTATACTGATGCGGAATTTCGCGCGCACGCGATGCGAAATCTTGGCCAAGAAAAAATCGCCATTCTATTTTCAATGCCATTCGATCAGCTCTCTCACGCACCCGACCTATAACTCGGCAATACGGACGAATTGTTGTGGAAGGCGAATACCCGTCATGAAGCGAGATCGAGTGGAAGATCGATATGCTCGCTACCCATCAACCGGTCGGTCTCCAAATCAAAAGGCAAAGCGCGCATCCGCGACGCGGCCACCTTCAGCGGCCGCACGAGAAGCATTGTGATGAAACGGTCTCGGTTTCCGCAACGACCGTGTATGCGAGCTAGAGGGAGATGCTTGAGCAGGTCTACACGGTGTAAAGCCGAGAGCTCGCGTACCGTTAAGCCTTAGAGGCGGTCTTCGCTTTGGTGCGCAGAAACACGAACGAGTAGAGCGCAAAGGAAAGATCCTTATGCGCCAGCACTTCCGACTCATGAATCGTCGCCGGGTTGAGCTTCACCCGCTTGATCGCCAGTTTACCGGCCGCGGAGGCGATAAAGGCGCGCATGAAGTCCTTTTGCGCCTTCCCGTCTGCCTTGTGATACGCCTCACGACCGAGGTCAGCATTCTCGACGGTCTGTGTTTTGCTGCGCTCCTCTGCCGCCTCGGTACTTGCGGCGACGGCCGCAGTCGCCAGTTGCTTCGCGCTGGACTCCGCCCTCTCCTGCTCCTGCTGCTGTTGCTGTACCGTTAGCATTTTGCGGTCAGCGTCCGATAGCTTGTAGCCATCAGTGATAGCTTTTAGCAGGTATGCGCCCGGACTCTTCTTGACTTGGCCGGAGTCGACCTTGGCGCGGGTGTATTCGATTGCCTGGAGAATACGCTCATCCGACCACACGGCGCGGTTTTGCGAGATGGTGTTGAACTGCTTTTCTGTGAACCCGAATTCGTTCTTCAGCGTCGTGTAAATCTCTTGCGCGCCAAGCAGGCTCGCTCGAATGGCTCCAGCGGTTTCCTTTCGCGTCAGCCTGAAACGAATCCGGTCAATCTTTTTCGACTTCGGGCTCACGGTGCGAGTCTCGTAGCTCAGGTCGATGTCGGAGACTGCGTTTATCTGCTTAACCGCCTTGTCGAGGTTGTCGCGTTTGAAATACTTGAATTCGGTTGCAGTCGACGCAGCCTTCCCAGGCCAACCACGTACCACATCGACTTCGATCCACTCGGTTATGCCTTCTGCCACGTAACCGATGACGTGGTCGTAAATGGCTCGAGCATAGGTAAGCGTGAAGGCAGAGGTGATTCTCAGGCTCAACCAGTGCGACTTCACCGGGTCCTTGATGTGCGGAATGAGCGGTTCAGGAACCGCAAAAGTGATGCGCCCTTTGTCGATACCGACGATACCGATGAGCTGTACGGACACCCACTTCTCGTCCTCCGCGGACGTGCTGCCAGGGGGCGATGCCGAAACTTGAATCAGGGCTTTTTGAGCCTCGGACACCACTGTTCGCAGGTGCTTGTAGTTGTAGCTGTCATAACGCATGAGCCATCGGAAGTAGCTCAGTTCGACGTCATAGACCTTCGGGGTGGTCGGCTCCTGCGCCACGATGAAGTGGGCTGCATCCAGGAGTCGCCTGGCTGTAATGCCCACATCGGTAATGTCGATAAAAACGTTATTGCGCTGATAGCCAATCTCCTTCGTTGATTCATTGATTGGCGTGTCGGTGGCGAGCATCTCCTCGAACAGCTCAAACGACAGCTGGCGCGAGGTTGCGCGCGTCATGATGTTGTTTGCCATTGAGGTCCCTGTCCCTAGTTGCCGGTCGCGCAGACTGTAGCACGCGTAGGTGAGATGTCAAAACAAAAAGACTCACCATGACGGGGTTCATTTCAACAATTTCGATCACCTTCCTGTAGGCATATGTCCGTTCAACAAATTTGCTCACCTTTGTGCTTTCGAGAGGCGGAGGGTGCGGGGAGACGGTTGTATGTTTTTCAAAATCTTTTAAAAAGCAAAAACCAACGGACTAACAACAGGGAAAAACAAAGATTCGTAAAAACAATGGGTTATTCCCATGTAGGTGAGCAATTTTGTGCTTGAGGTGAGAACTTTTGTGGGCCGAAAGTGAGGAGAAATCCATTGCGTGCGTGAGAAGTTTACCAGCGCCAGGTGAGCGATTCTGTGGCCTCGGATTGACGGTGAGCATTTTTGTTGAATGTTGCACACGATTGCAGAAAGCCTTACCAGGCGGGGTCCTGCGCGGGAAATCGCTCTAAATGGGTGAGTCGTTTTGTTGAAGCATGGTGAGTGCTTTTGTGGCGCGGCGCAGTTGGGCTGCTCGGTTTACCGGCATGAACAGTACCAAGGCTCGCCGCGCGGCAGGTTGCGGTCAGGGCATCTGTGCATAAGTCGATAGTCGGTTGATGATGGTGAGCATTTTTGTAGGCAAGTTGCAGTCGTCCCCGCGGTCAAAGCCGGTGCAACGCTTGTGTTATCGGCTGCCGGGAGACTTGCGACCAGGCTGCGCAGGAACTCTCCGGGGCAAAGGTGCTTCGCGTTGTGCGCCAAGGCGATGTGCCTGCGATTGGACGGTGAGAGAAATTGTTGAAAGTACGAGGAAAGGCACATCAATAGGCAGATTTCAACAATTCTTCTCACCTTCGTTCACCGCCTCCGCCACCGCCTCCTTCAGCGCATTTCAACAATTTCTCTCACCATGAAATTGCGAAATGCTTTCGGACGAGCCTCTAGCTCTGGCCCTTTCCCTGTGTCGTTCGATCGTTTTGTGTTGTTTTCCAAGGGGTTAGGAGGAAAATTTAAGAAACTGGCTTATTTGAGAGCGATTTTTTTAAAGTTTTCGAGTATTCTACGCTTCGTCCCGATTTCCGGTGAAAGTGTAAAAACTATGTCTAAAGCCGAATTTCCCGCTATCACACGCAAGGTTCCCCTCGCGAGGATCGCCAAATTTGCGAAAAAACTGGACGGGCTGACGGCTGAGCTGCGCGAGCAGATTCTCACGCCGAGGCCGCGAAAGGCGCCGCCAAACTTTACGACTGCCGAAGTGGCAGACCTGTGCGGCCTGGACCGAACTAAGCTTCACTACCAAGCGACACGGGAAGGAAGCGCGTTGCCGCCGGGCGTTGCGCACGGCACGGGCCGTAGCCGCCTGTTCACCTTGGCCGAGGCGCGTACCTACGTACAACAGTTGTCGGAAATCTATCAGTCGCCGCTCGTGACTGGTCGCGATGCCGACGGCAAGATTCTTCTGGTTGCCAACTTCAAGGGTGGGTCGACGAAGACCACGACGACGATGTGCATCTCGCAAGGGTTGTCGTTGCGCGGACGGAAAGTGCTCGTGGTTGACTTGGACCCGCAGGCCTCCCTGTCCGAACTCTGTGGACTCTATGCCGAGAACGAGGTCGACGAGGACTCGACCGTTCTGCCTTTTATCTATAACGAGGAGATGGAAGGCGGACTGGAATCTGCCATCAAGGAAACTTATTGGGACGGCTTGGATGTAATTCCCGCGCATCCATCGCTGTTCAGTGCTGAGTTCTTCATCCCCTCGATGCTTAAGACTCGGCCGAGCTATCAGTTTTGGGCAATCCTGCGGAAAGGCCTAGAGCCGCTGCGGAAGAAGTACGACTACATCATTCTGGACACAGCGCCCTCCCTCTCCTACCTCACATTGAACGCGTTGATGGCGGCTGATTCGATGGTGATGCCTTTGGTGCCGGAGAGCCTGGACTTCATCAGCTCGGTATCGTTCTGGGGGCTGTTTTCAGATATTGCCGCGAACTTCATGGAGAAGGAGTCAGACAAGGTCTACGATTTCATCTCCGTCATTTTGTCGAAGGTCGATACAAGCCCGACGTCGTCAGCACCCATCGTTCGCTCGTGGACACAACGCGCCTATGAAGACTGGCTGACCACGACCGAGATTCCGGCGAGTTCGGTGATGAGCAACGGCGCGCTTGCGCTTTCGACAGTGTTTGACCTCAGCAAATCCGACGGGGTCTCAAAGACGGTGCAGCGTGTGCGCCAACCGCTGGTTGAATACTGCAGGTGGATTGACAACATGTACGTCGACGAATGGAGTCTCGCGCAATGAGCAGTATTCGTGACCGTATGGCGCTACAAACCGCCAACCTACGGAAGACGTCCTCAATCTCTGATGATGAGATGGACGCGACTAAGCCCGTGGTTGAGAAGCCGAAGACAGGACCAGGGATGGCAGGGGCCTTGGCAGCCGCACAACTCAAAATTCAAGAGTTGGAAGCGAGTGGTGGGCAGGCAACGATTCCCGTTGCGGAGGTTGTGCCGAATCCATGGCAACCGCGGCGGATTTTCGTCGAGGCCGAGCTTTCGGATCTTGCCGAGTCTATTCGCGAAAAGGGGTTGGTTCAGCCGGTGGCGGTGCGGCGCGTTGAGTCCGGCTATCAGCTGGTTGCTGGTGAGCGGCGATTGCGTGCGCACAAAATCTTGGGCATGGAGCAAATCAAGGCCGTCATAGTCGAGTGCTCCGATGAGGATATGGTTGTTCTCGCGTTGGTAGAGAACATCGGGCGATCCAACCTAGCCGACTATGAAATTGCGATTTCGCTGCGTCGTGCGGAAGCAGAGTTTCCGAATCGAAAGCGGCTCGCTGAGTCCCTCGGTATGTCTCGCACTGGGCTTTATCAGTTTTTGGCGTTCGACAAGCTGCCTGATTTCATTAAGGAGCAATTGGACTTGCAGCCCGCGCTGCTTGGGTGCAACGCTGCAGAAGAAATTGTGTCGGCTATCAAGAAGCATGGCGCTGCCGGTTTGGCTGCGGCAAAGGATTTGTGGTCGGACGTTGTCAAAGGAGAAATTCTCCAGGGACGATATGCTGCCGCGATCGTAGCGCAGGCCACCCGTCAGGGTTCGAGAGCGGCGGCCCGCGAGCGGAGCATCGCGAAGTTCTTTTCGGGAAAGGAGCAGGCCGGGAGCATTACGAAGGACGTGAACTCGTTCACCGTCAAAATCAAGACCGGGTCGCTTAGCGAAGCTCAAGAGGCTCGAATCCGGCAACTTATCAGCGAGCTGTACAGGGAAGAACCAAGCGCGCAGCAGTAATCGAACTTATTGGACAGAAGCCCGCAATTTTGCGGGTTTTAATGGGATGGTCAGCCTGACCGAAACAGCCCGATCAGCTTACGCTGATCGGGCTGTTTCCTTTTTGGGAGATCGTCATGGACACTGTGTCATTGATCGGAATCGATCTTGGCAAGCATTGCTTCCATCTGCACGCGCAGGATGCGTCGGGCCGATTGGTGTTCCGCAAGAAGCTCACGCGCGGCCAGATGCTGACGTTGCTGGGTAACAGCCCCCGCTGCACGGTCGTGATGGAGGCGTGCGCCGGAGCACACTGGGTTGCACGACGGATTCAGTCTTTCGGGCATGAAGCCAAGCTGATTTCTCCCCAGTTCGTCAAACCCTTCCTGACCGGCAACAAGAACGACTTCGCCGATGCCCAGGCGATCTGCGAGGCGGCATCGCGTCCGAGCATGCGTTTCGTCAGTGCGCACAACGAGACACAGCAGACCCTCTCGGCGCTGCACCGCGTGCGCGAGGGGTTGGTGCGCGACCGCACCGGCACGGTCAACCAGATCCATGCGTTTCTGCTGGAGTTCGGCGTGAGCCTTCCCAAAGGGGCTGCCGTCATCCGCCGGCTGCCGGCGGTGCTCGCCAAACACGAGTTGCCGCCACGGCTGGTCGCGCTGCTCGAGCGGCTGCATGCCCACTTCAAGTACCTGGATGAACAGATTGATCAGCTGGAACGCGAGTTGCAGCTGCAACTCCGGGAGGACGAGCGCAGCCAGCGACTGCTGGAGATTCCGGGCATCGGCCCAATCACGGCCAGCGTACTCACAACTGAATTGGGCGATACCCGGCAGTTCGCGTCAGCGCGCCAGTTTGCGGCGTCGATCGGGTTGGTTCCACGCCAATACAGTACCGGCGGCAAGCCAACGTTACTGGGAATCAGCAAGCGGGGAGACAAGAATCTGAGACGTTTGCTGGTGCAGTGCGCGCGTACCATCATGCAACACGTCGAGCGGCGCAGCGACCGGTTGGGGGTGTGGGTCCGCAGCCTGTTGAGCCGGCGGCATGGCAACGTCGTGGCCTGCGCACTGGCCAATAAATTGGCGAGGATCGCCTGGGCCATCCTCGCCAGAGGGACGCGCTACCAAGGCGAACAGGCTGTTGCCGCAGCCTGACGCTCTGCGCCGCCTAGTTCCGGTTTTACCCAGTCACCTCCTGGTTTTGCGACGCGAGATACGTGAAGACATAAACGACTCAACGGCCGGGCAAACATCCTGAGACGTAAAAGAGCGTTAGACGCTGAGGTTTTTTTGAGGGTTGCCCGGCGCGGCTCTCATCATGGGGCGGGAATCTGTTCCGACAACGACCCCGGATAGATTTGCGCACGTCCAATTTATGCCCACACCACCTTGCTTGCAAAAATCAGGCTGACCATAGATTTTTCGTCCCCAAAGCGGGGCGCCCGTAACACTAGAACTAAAGTGTCCGCAATACGGGAAGTTGCAGGCAGCGCTCGGAGAGCGCGTGCCCGCGCCGCGAGGCTTCGATGCGCTGCACCCCCCATATAGCGCCACGACTTGGGCGACGTCGTGCTGTGTCAGTAGTACCGACACTTCGACCCTTCGTTGCGGCTTGCCCCGCATTGCACGTTATGCCTCGAGTGGACGCCGAGGTGTCAGTATTACTGACGCGCTGAACCTCCGAATAGCGCCACGGCTCGGGCGACGTCGTGATGTGTCAGTAGTACCGACACTATGGCGACCTGTGCATACGGCGCCTGCAGGTTAGGTGTTGCCTGAGTGAGAACAGGCTGAAACCAGGCCTGACGGTCTGGGAGATATTCCGTCGAATGGACCGTGTGGCGGAAGAACCCGCCAAGTAACTCGAAACGCCAATATCCATGGCCTCCAGTTAATCCCGTCATCCTGACTTGATGCCGCACTTGAGGTCGGTCGGTAGGCGCCCGCCTAGTACATCGCCGTCCGCCAAAAGCTAATACAAAGCGCCGCTGCTGCCCTCGCCGGCACGTCGTCCGCGACGCCATGCGGGCCCGTCGAGCGTCTGGCTTGCATATCAGAGACCTGCCGGGTCAGCGCACCGGCAACTTTGCATGATGTCGTTGAAACTGACCGGAGAAGGAGGTGCCGGCATTTACCGTGAGCCGTGGGGGCGATCTGCAAGTCGTTAGCAACCTGTTTTGCGCGGGGACGGCTGCGCGCAGCCAGCGGTCCGTGCGGCCGAGATGCCGCAGTACTGTCGTGCCCGCGGCGTGCGGGTGCGGGTGCGAATCGTTGTGTCGGCCGGGAAGTGATTGTTTGGCGTGAAGCAGGACATATCGTTTCATCAAGCCTCCGCGCCGGCATCAGCTAATGACTTCGAGGTGGCGCGCACCGTCCGGCACGTATCGACCATCAGCCGGCGACCGAAGCTGGCCAGGGCACCCCATTCAGGCGCGCGAGCGCGAGCAGATACGTGTCGGTCACCTGGTCGGTCGCGAGGCGGCTCGCGTCGACGTGTCCCCGATCGAGCAGGCTTAGGTCGTCGGACAAAAAGATGTGGCCAGGATGCGCGCAGCTTTCCGACGGGTGGGGCGACCGGGGCCGGCGTCTCCATTGTGTTCGGGTAGTGCGGGTTGCCTGATGACGCGCACCACGCCGTTTTCGGTCAACGGGCAGGTTGCCCACGCCGAGTGGCCGACCCGACCGAACCATTCGTGGGCAGCCTCGTGCTGTACGTGACCGGCGTCGAGCGGCGCGATCAGTACGTTGATATCAAGCAGATACGTCACCCGGGCGCCTTGTCGCGCATCTGGTTGCTGAGTTCGGGGACGGTACCGGTGGTGTGCGCATTTCGCACTACCGGCAGGCCGTTGCACGTGGTGGTTGCGACTGAGGGGCGCTGCAGCGCCGTTCGGGCGAGCTGCGAGATGACGCGGCCGATCGACACGTGCTCGCGGTTGACGCGCGCGAGGGCGAGCAAGTCGTCATCTATATCTAGGGTGGTTCGTATAGAGGGGCCCTCGATTGATATCCGGTTGTTTCGCACCGTCAGGATCGTCCTGTTCGCATCAAGCATCATTCAGGACTCCTTCCAACTTGGGCTGCGTTCGCCGGTAATCCGCGATGAACCGCAAAAAGCGGTTGTTGAGCTCCGCGCTAGGCGGCACCTTGCGAAACCCGATCGCGATGAGGGCTCAAGAAAACTAGGGAACCTTCAGGCGATAATAGGCCCAATCTGTCGTCGCCGTGAAACATTTCATGGCGCATGCTGTGTCGGCGAAACTCGTTGCCTGGCAAGGCTTGCGCAGTGATCCTCGCGGAATGTTTCACGAAAACAGGGTGTCGGCGTGTGGCCCGATCGCCATTTCGCCCCCTGCCTGGTGAGTGACAGCGCTTTTGTCCCCATTCACCTGCGCGTTGTAGCAAAAAGAACGTAATTTGTAGCGTTTCCGCGAGACCATGTGTGTGGTGCATGATCACTGGCTGTCGGTCTGCGGGAACTGCCGACGGGACGGCCGAACTTGCCGCGGCCATCACATGACCCACTTCGGCAGCGGAACATTGGCCAGCGCGCTCCGTCGTCAACGGTCCAGCCGGCTTGCCGGCGGAGTGGAAGACCGCGGGAGCACTTGATATCCATTTCACATAATGAGAAACAGTTTGTAACCGTTCCACGATTTGAACAGGTTCTTCCTCAGACTATTCGTGTCGTTGAAGTCTTGGGGGAACCAGCGATGGCCTTGTCGAAATCGCAGAGAGCTGCCTTGGCTCCTGGTCGTATGGCCGAAGTGTTGAGCGCCTACGCGGACCGCACTCTCACGTTCCCACTTGTCGCGCTGGTGTTAATTGCGACGATCTGGGCAGTTACGGTTCAACGTATTCACGACGAAGGTGAGCAGGCCCGTATTGCCGCGGCCGTCGCGAGTTCACAGCTGGCCAGCGCCTTCGCGGCGCACATTGCAAAAACTGTTCACGACGCCGACGTAGTCGTGCAGTGGGTCAAGTATGAGTACGAGCGCTCGCCGGCGACATTTTCGCTCTCCGACTACAAGCAGCGAGGGCTTGTCTCTGCCGATACGGCGTTACAGGTAACGATCGTCGACGCGGCCGGACAGGTTGTGCAAACAACGACGCCGGACGCGCGCGCCGTGAACCTATCAGATCGGCTGCACTTCCGGGTTCATGAGAAAGGGAACATCGGGCTGTACATCAGCCAGCCAGTGCTCGGACGCGTTTCGTCACACTGGACCCTTCAGTTCACCCGCCGACTCAATCATCTTGACGGTTCATTCGCAGGGGTGGTCGTTGTCTCAGAAGATCCAAATTTTCTGACTGACGGGTTCTACAACCTTGATGGCCTTGGCCTCCACGGGATGCTGGCTGTGCTGTCCGACAACGGCTATTTGCTATCGCGACTGGCCGGTGGGGAGCCCGCGTCGCCCAATGGGCCGCCCGCCTCGGTCTATTCGGCAATGACCGGAGCGAAGGGAAAGGTTGTTAAGGATCCCGTGGATGGCGTTCAGCGTGTAGTTTCATATCGCCATCTGTCTGGGTATCCCGTCTCAGTAGTCGCGGGCGTTTCGGCCGAAGACGCACTGGCTCCGTATCGCCGAGCCAAGGTGCTCTACTGTGTGATCGCCTCCTTTTTGAGCCTGTCGCTTTTGGCTGCTGCTGCTTGGCAGGTGGTAGTGACCCGTCGATTTCGGAAACTGGCCGAGACGGACTCACTAACTGGGCTGCCGAATCGGCACCTCATGCTGCAAACGGCGCGCCGATGGATGCGCAATGAAGAACCAGGCATGGTAGGGCTCCTGTACGTCGACCTGGATAACTTCAAGGCCATCAACGATACGTTGGGACATAAGGGTGGGGACGACCTGTTGCGTAACGTTGCCTTTCGTCTTCAAGAGTGTGCGGCTTCAGAAGATTTGCTGGCGCGGATAGGTGGCGACGAGTTCGCGTACGTCCTGCGAGGTGAGCACGCACTCGTGCACGCCGAACGGACAGCTGTCGATATCATTCAAGCGTTCAAACGTGTATTCGTCATGCGTGGGCAGGACTACACCGTCAACGTCAGCATCGGCATTGCCTTGCATACCGATCCGGATGACAGCGAGTTTGGACTACTGTCGAAAGCAGACTTGGCGATGTATGCGGCCAAAGAACGTGGTCGCCCGGGCGAGGAAAGTCGGTTTCATATCTATACCCGTGACCTTTCTGATCGCGCGCTATCGCTGATCGAGCGACAGCAAGCGTTGCAATACGCAATCATCAATCGTGAATTTTTTGTGCTCTATCAACCGATTGTTAGCGTCGAAGGTACGCTACGCGGCGTCGAGGCGCTTGTCCGATGGAGGCATCCGCAGAAGGGCGTATTGAAGCCTGACCAGTTCATCCCGCTCGCGGAGTCCTCCAGTCTGATAGTGCAGCTTGGTGAATACGTCTTGCGGCAGGCGTGCCGCGAGTTCCAGGCCTGGCAGGAAGCGAGCGTCAACCGGCTCTTTCTGTCAGTCAATGTGTCGCCAGTGCAACTCGCCAGGGGAGGGTTGGCGCATACCATCAAGGAATGCCTTAACGAAAATCTGATGGATCCCGATCTACTGCAGCTCGAGATAACCGAAACGGCGGTGCTTTCCGGAAGCCGCGAACTGCGATCACGGCTTCAAGATATTCGCCGACTGGGCGTGAAGGTTGTGCTGGATGATTTTGGCACCGGTCAATCATCGCTTTCGCATTTGACCTCGCAAACTGTCGACGGTATCAAGGTCGACCGGCAATTCACCGAGGCAGCGCCGGATCAGAAGATGGCCACAGCCCTGGTTGAAAATCTTGTTCGGCTTGCACGGGACGTCGGGCTATCACTGGTGGTTGAAGGTGTCGAGACCCGGGAGCAGGCGGCATGGTTATCGCGCTTCAAGGACGTGTCACTTCAGGGATACCTTTGTGGTCGTCCGGCGCCGATCACTGAACTTAAGGTAGGTCAGTAATGTTCGGCTCGGTGGTCGAAAAGTTGCCCAATGCTCGCGCGAACGTCGTGTATCAACGACGTGAGAGGGGCGGGTCGGATAGCGTCATTTTGCGACTGCGGGATTATGGCGAGGGACGCTTGATCCTCGAGCGGGTGATCTCCCGTCCGGATGATGTGAGTCTTACGCTACTTCTACCGCTGCGCGGCGAGCGGGCGCTACAGGAATTTTCGGGCGCTGACCCGTGGGGCGACATTCTCGCGCCGGCCTACGATGCGATCAAGAGTGCGTGCCTACAGACGCTCAATGGGAGGAAGCGCCCGACACGGCGCATTCGATCCGTGAGCGTCGACGATGTGCTGGAAAGCATTTCTGCCTGCACCAATGAATACGATCTGGCAGCGCTGCTGGATGACCTTTCCAGTTCGCTTGGTGCCGAACAATACTGCATCACCTGGATCGATTTCGATAGTCGTGGCGACAGGGCGGAGCATCGGTATCTCGTCGGATGCGATCCTGCCTGGATGCAGAAGTACATCTATCGATCGGGCTACATGAATGACCCACTGCTCGAATATGCGAAGCGAAACGCATCTCCGGTAACGACATCTGATCTTCAAAACGGAGTGACAGAACACTGGTTACTTCAGGAAGCGCAGGGCCATGGTTTGTACAGCATGCTCACGTGTCCAGTGCACGAGCCCGCGAGATCGACATTAACAATTCTGCAGGCAGCTGTCGGGGCGAACAGCGCGGATGGCGATGGGATCCTTTCGCGTAATCAGAACAGGTGGCGTAGCGCCGCTGGTGCCCTGTCGGACTGGCGGCTGAATCAGCTGCGCGAGTTTGCAGCACAGTTTCAGCTCGTTGGTGAGGAGTTGACCGTTTTGCGTGCCCTATTGCATTGGAAGGACAGCTCTGCAGAGACGATCGCTACCGCACTGGATATGCGTGCGCGCCACGTCAGGCAGGTCGTATACCCAAGAATTACTCGAAAAATGGGTGTCTCTCACATCAAGGAAGCCGTAGCACTTGCCTTTAAATGCGGATTGATTAACTAAACAATTGGTCGCGCATATAGGGCTATCATATTTTTCAGACGTTGGGAATAGAAAATAGAAAGTGGAATTTACGCAGGCTTGTCGGCTAAATTGACTTCAAGTTTGCGAGCCGCTCCTTCTATTCCTGACGATGAAAGCTACGATTCTCGCTCGATCCGTTTGCTTCACGGTAGCGTGCCTGCTGGTCGCTGGTGAGTCACGCGCAGCTCTCGGAGATAAGCACGTGTACTGGTCGATGGTCACGTCATACCCTGAGGACACCGTATCAGGCCACGGTCTTCGCTCGTTCGCCGAACACGTCGCAAAGGAAACGCAAGGTTACATAGCGCCGCAGATCCAGTATCGGACGAGCAGGCGCGCGGCACAGCTGGTCGACGACGTACGAGCGGGCGGTGTCGACGCAGCGGACATCTTCGGTGGCAATCTGGCCACGCTCGATCCGCTGTTCGAACTGTCAACGTTGCCATTTCTGGCGCGTAGCGAAGCGGACGCGAAAACATTGACGTGCATTGCGGAGCCAGCCTATCGTCGCGCGCTTGCGAAAGCCGGTTTGCATTTGCTGGTGGTGTCGCCCTGGCCGCCCACGGGTCTCTGGTCGCTCACGCCTCTCAAGAGCGCGAGCGATATCACGCATCTGAAAGTTCGTACCTATGACGAGACGTCGGCGACCGTGCTGGGCAACGTGGGTGCACAGGCGGCCAGTTTGCCTATGGAGCAGGTCAAGTCGTTAGTCGGCGAGGGTGGTATCAATGCAGTGCTGTCTTCCGGGGATGGATCGGTCGGTGACACCCTCGCCGGCATACTTCCGAATTTCGCTGCAGTTCGATACGCCTTCCCGGTTTCGTTTCTTGTGATGAGCGAGAGTCGCTTCAAAGTGCTGTCGGCTCAGCGGCAGCGGCAAATCACAGCTGCTGCTCGTGGTGTGCAGAGTGCGGAATGGCAGGCACTTCCTGAACGGATGGTGACCGACTATGCGCACATGAAGAATAACGGCGTGGTCATCGAGGATCCGATTTCGGCAGATCTGCGCGCGACGCTGCAGAACGAAGGTCGGGCTAGGGCGCGCGAGTGGCTAGGTAGGGTGGGGCCAGCTGGTCAGGCCATTCTTGATGCCTACATTAATCATCAGACTGCTCCGGCCGACACTAGGTGCCGATCGGGATTGGTGGAATCCCTCGACGCGGCGGCCTGGGATGATTAAACGATCCAGGATTGCTTTCGTTGTCGCCGCAGCGGAGACATATGCACTGGCCGTCGTAATCGGAACGGTCCGCGACGCCGGAGCGCATTCGACGTTTTCAAGGATCAGTGGGGCTCCTACATCTACGAGGGCGTTATATGAAGGGAAACGAAGTGTGCCCCTCGAGGAATGGGGTGCTTGGTGATGATGCGACTTCAATTGATACGCACTTCGAACTTACTGTGCCTGTTGATGTGGAGGTGCAAATGAATGAAAAGTCAATCGATCTGAACGTCGATCTCGGCGAAGGGTTTGTGCATGACTTCGAGCTGATTAAGATCGCGAGTTCGGTCAACATCGCCTGCGGCTGGCATGCTGGCGACCCGCTGACGATGCGACGGGTCACGACAGAGGCGATTCGACAAGGCGTCGCAATTGGAGCGCACCCGAGTTTTCCTGATCGCGAGAACTTCGGCCGTGCACCGATGTACCTACCGGCTGACGAAGTTTATGCCGGCGTGCAGTATCAAGTGGGTGCGTTGGCGGCTGTCGTGGCGGGCCTCAACGGCCGCCTGGTGCATGTGAAGCCCCATGGGGCACTCTACAACATGGCTGAAGTAAATGACGAGCTCGCCTTCGCGATCGTGCAGGCGATAAAAGACTACGACCCGGGGCTGCTTATCTACGGACTCGCTGGTGGTCTGCTCGTCCGCCTGGCCCGTGAAGAGGGATTGCTTGCAGTTGACGAAGGCTTTGCTGATCGCGCATACACCCCGGAAGGCAAGCTTGTACCGCGATCGCAGGCGAATGCCGTGTTGGAAAGCGATGTAGCGGCGTGTCAGCAGGCGCTGGGCATGGTGCGTGATGGCCGGATCAAGGCAATTGATGGCCGCTGCATCAAAATTCAGCCAGGGACACTGTGCCTTCACGGCGACGGTGCCCATGCTGTGGCGTTTGCGAACCAGATCGGCGATGCCTTACGCGACGCCGGCATCGCTGTCAGGGCGCCGCAGACTACGCCGCAGGTTTCGGAGCACGCTTGAGAATCGAGGCCGTCTAAAAGGCGAGATCGATTGCTTTCTTGACGAGCAACTGATCGACCTGACCGGAGTCGGCCGCACTTTGGTAAATGAGGGCGACCAGTTTGGATTTTTTCTCTGCGTCGATTGGACGCTTTTCAAGTGCGGTATCGACCGAGACGAGGACGCGGCACAGCATATGTTCATCGACAGCACCGCGGCGCATCACACGGGTCCCCGTCACCAGGTAGAGGACGTCAAAGCCGCGCTGAGCGAGAGCCGCCAGATACCCGACATCGGGCAGACGCACGCCCTGTTCGTAGTTGAATTGCGCACGACGACTGGCACCGGAAATTGCATGCATCTCGCCTTGGGAGAGTCCGAGCCGTTCGCGTTCCGCAAGAAGTCGCGAGCCAAAGGTTTCTGGCATAAATGTTCTTAAAATTGACAAGTGGCACAAACGTGCCTATATTCTGCAGATGTGATCAAACTTGCTCAGTATAGAGGCGCTTGAATGGCACTCAAAATCCTGGAAGAGGTTCGGGATGAATTCGATCGATGCGGCGTCCCGGTATCAAGCTGAGGGAATCAACGCAGACGCCGCCCAATCTATCGTAAGCGGAGTGTTGCAGGAACGCTCAAAGGCAAATGAGGACATGCTCATTGTGCGGCCGCCCGTATCTGACGCAGTACCACCGGAAAGGGAGGGGTAGGCGACGGTGAGCGACTAAAGCGGCGACTTCAAGCGGGCTTCGTTGCTGAAGTTGACGGCACAAGCTACGGTCTGCGCATCGCGGCAAACGCGCACGACCTTAGCTGTTGCCATTGAGTGATCTCTATCGAAGGAGCGTGCAGTGCAAATCTTCAGTCGCTTTATATATAAAGCATTCCTAATTGTATGATATGGACACCTGAGTGAGTCCGATGCGCCAATCGCGATGCTGTGCGCAGCCCATCCGTATGCGTATCACACGTCGAAATCGCAACTCGCCGCTTCTTCGACCAGCCAATGCACGAGTTGGCCTGTCGCGGCTTCGTTCGTGCGTGTGACGCTGGGCAGGAGAGATAGCAGGAAGGGCTCCCCGGGCCGATGGCGTGCCAGTGGGAACTGACCACATCGGAGGGCACGGAAATGGGCACAGTTTTTTGGTTGGTTCAAAAGGGCGTGTGCGCACTGCTGCTGTTCGTGGTGGTGACGTCGTTCCTTGGCTTCGCGTACTGGTTGGTTGAGCGGCATTCATCGTCGCGCGAGCTGTTTGCGGTGGCGATCGTGGGTTTGGGTTGGGCCGCGATCGGCTGCGTGGCCTATAGGCGCGGTTGGCCGCGCGAGAAGCGGGGAGGGTGAGCCATGCAAGACCTCTTTGGATTTCGTCTTGCAAAACGGGCCGCAATTGGCCTGTTGCAGCTGGGCGTGCTCGCCGATTGGGGCTGCGGCGGTCTGGGCTGGCTTCTCGAACACTACGTACGCTGGGTCGTCCAGCGGATGCAGGGGCCGTCACTATCGGCCATTGTGCCGGACGCTCTCGACCTGGGCGTGGGCGGTACGGCCGCAATGCGAGTGACGCCCCAGTTGCCTGCGGTCGCGGTTGCCATCGCCGAAGGCGTAGCGCATCGGCTCAGGCGCGACCGAGACGCCGCATGAAAACCCACCTCGCGTTTGGGCCCGCAACGGAGCGGTCATGATGCCAGTCGACTTCGCGATGCTCGCACAGCAATGCGCCCCGGCCGTCTATCCGACCACCCTGCAGGCGCTCGTCAAGGCCGAATCCGGCTTCAATCCCTTCGCCATCGGCGTGGTCGGCGGCCACCTGGTGCGCCAACCGCGCAACCGCGACGAGGCGGTGGCGACCGTGCGTGCGCTTGAGGCGGCTGGCTGGAACTACAGCATGGGCTTGGCCCAGGTCAATCGCGCGAACCTGCGGGTCTATGGCCTTACCCCTGAAACCGCGTTCGATCCGTGCGCGAACCTGCGCGCGGGCGGCGCCATCCTCACCGACTGCTACACCCGCGCGGCCGCCGGCGGACGCGTGCCGCAGGATGCCGTGCGTGCGGCGCTTAGCTGCTACTACAGCGGCAATTTCACGCGCGGCTTCAAACCGGATGTGGGTGGCACGAGTTATGTCCAGCGCGTGGCTGCGAACGTGCCCGATAGCGAAGCCAGCGCTGCGGTCGTGCCGCCGATCGCCGTCGTACCGGAGGGCAAGACACCCGTTGTGCACACGGCATCGCGCGCGGCAGTGCAGCCGGCCCGCGTGCGGCGGGCCGATGATTCAGTGAGCACCGACACCGGGGCCGACCACGCCCAACCGGTCAATCACCATCCAGCCTGGGACGCCCTGGGCGATTTTTGACGGAGCAGGCAGATGAAGACGATTCTTCTCGAACCCTTGACCGGCCGTGCCGCGGCTTTGGTGCGTTTGCGTGGCAGGAGTGCCGGGCGCATCGGCGCCGTGGTCATGTCCATGGCCGCCCGCGGAGCCCGGGCGGGCGGTGGCCTAGCAGCGGGCACGTCAGCGGCCAACACCTTCACGCTATGGTTTTACGGATTCTGTGGCGTGATGGCTGGTTCGTATCTGCTGTGGGTTGGGGTCCAGTGCTGGTCCAATAAGGCCGACTGGATTCATGACTTCGGTGGCGGCATCGCGAAGGTGGCCGGCGTGGGTTCGGCACTCGTGCTCGCCGGCTGGGCGTTCGGACTCTTCGCCTGAATCACCATGGAAGACGAACGCACGCTGTACCCCTCCTACGCGGGTCTGAACCGTACCGCGATGATCGGCGGTGTCCCGATGTTTCCGGCGCTGATCATCGGCTGCACATCGCTGATCACAAGTATGGTCGGCGGCTTCGTGCTTGGGCCTGGCGGCCTGTTGATCGGCTCGGCTGGCGTGCCCGTCTTCCTGTTTTTCCGGCATGTCTGCGAGACAGATGACCAGGCACTGCGCCTGACGTGGCTGGAATTTCGCTGCTGGCTGGATCGCCGCCGCGTGTCGGTATTCGGCAAGACGTACACGCTCGCACCGATGCACTACGGCCGCGACCAGGACGTGTACACCCGCGCGTTCGCGCGTGGCCGGGACTTTGAGCGCTTTGAGGCGCTGCGTCATCGCCTGCTTACGCAGGCAGAGGAGGACGAAGATGAATGACCGCAAGCCTGCGCACGATCCTGCGTTGTCATCAGATGGCGCTGACAGTGCGTGCCCGCCTATTGTGGGCTTCGCCATGACGGCTCTTGCTCCCGGTTCGGGCAAGACAATGTATGCCGTGTTTCGCCGGCTCGCGGAGGAGCGCCGCCGCATTCGCGGCGCGGACGACACGCCGTACGCGGGAGACGAAGCATGCGCGTGACCAACGAACTGAACCGGCTCGTTTCGTCCGCGGAGGACAAGCTGCCGCGCATCGGCCGTCCGGTGTCGGAAACGGCGACGAGCGTCGACAACGGCGGCGCCTTCTTGGTGATGCGCGTGAACGGTGTACCGTTCGAATCGGTGAGCCGTGGAGAGATCGAAGCACGCTACGACAGCTGGAACCGTCAGCTGGCCGCGATGACGCTCGAGAAAGGCAGCCGCCTGTCGCTGTGGACCACGTTTCGCCGGCGCAACATCTCGTTTGGCGACGAGTATCGTTTCTACAATCCGTTCATCCAGCAGGCCGTCGACAAATACCTGCAGCGCTTCCGCAGGCACGATCACTTCGAGAACAGCTTCTACATCACCGCGATCCTGCAGGGCGACGATCTGGACGAGACGGTGCGCGAGCTCGAGGAGCTGGGCGAGGGGCTGATGAAAGCCCTCGTTGCCTACGATCCTCAACTGCTCGAAACATACGGGCACAACGGCATCCTGTTCTCGGAGGCGTATCAGTTCATCGGCGAGCTCGTGAATGGCGTCGATGAGCGTGTGCCGGTCACGCACGCAACCGGACGCGACCTGATCCAGACGTCGCACCTGCACTTCCACTACGACACGGTTGAAATTCGCACCGATCGCTCAACCCGGTTCGCGGTCTGTTACGACCTGAAGGATTTCCCGAAGGCCGGCTGGGGGCAGACGAATCCGCTGCTGTCTCTGCCCGTCGAATTCACCCTCACGCAGAGCCTGGGCTGTCTGAGCACAGCCGAAGCGATGAAGGCGATCGAAGACCAGATCAATCACCTGCGGTCGGTCGAAGACAAGGCGAAGCACCAGATCAACGAACTGGGAGATGCGGTGGCGCTGATCGCCGGTCGGGATCTCGCATTCGGCGACTATCACGGTGCGCTCGTCGTGTACGGCGACACGCCAGAGAAGGCCATCAGCAACGGCGCGTACGTAACAAGTCGGGCGCTGAACGATTGCGGTTTCAAGTTCGTGAAGGCGACGGCATCGGCACCGTTCACGTACATGAGTCAGGTGCCGGGATTCAGGACGAAGCCGCGGCCGATGCCGAAATCCACCCGCAGTCTCGCGTCGTCGTTTTCGATGCATACCTATTCGGCCGGCAAGGCACGCGGCAATCCGCTCGGCGACGGCTCGGCCCTCATGCCGGTGCAGACCGTCGCGAAGAGCCTGTTCAGCCTGAACTGTCACGCTTCGCGCCTGGATGAGGATAGCGTGGGTGAGAAGGTTGCCGGCCACACGCTCATTCTCGGCTCGACTGGCACGGGCAAGACCACCCTCGAGACGATGCTGCTCGCCTTCCTCGAGCGGTTCGACCCGAAGATCTTCGCGCTCGACCTCGATCAGGGTCTGCGGATCTTCCTCGAGGAGATGGGCGCTGTTTACTACACGCTGCGCGAAGGCGAGCCGACCGGTCTTGCGCCGTTTGGCCTGCCCGAGACGAAGCGCAACCTCGCGCACCTTTACGACCTGGTGGGTGCCTGCTGCCGCGACGAGAACGGCAAGCTCAGTGCTGATGACCAGCGGCAGATCAAGCACGCGGTCGACACCGTCATGAAGCTGGAGAACATCGAGCACAGGACGTTCAGCCGCCTGCTGGAGTCGATTCCGGATACGAGCGACGAGAACGGCCTGTGGGTACGTCTGAGCCAGTGGTGTGGCGCAACCAACGGTCGATTCGCATGGGCGCTGGACAACGTACCGGATGCGCTGACGAACATTACCGACGTGCGCCGGATCGGTTACGACGTCACTGACTTCCTGAAGAAAGACTATGCGGCCACGGAGCCGGTGCTTGCACACCTGCTGTACCTCAAGGACCAGATGCAGAAGAGGGGCGGCCTGCTCGCGACGGTGATTGCCGAATTCTGGCTGCCGGCCAGCTACCCCACCACGCAGGAGCTGATCCGCAAGTCACTCAAGACGGGCCGCAAGGCAGACGAATTCCTGATCCTAGATTCGCAGTCGCCGGAGGACGCAATCCAGTGTCCGGTTTTCGCTGAGATCCGCGACCTGACGGCGACAAAGATCTATCTGCCGAATCCGGACGCGACGCACGACGGTTACAAGCTCCTGAACCTGACCGACCGCGAATTCGACACGCTCAAGAGGCTGTCGAAGGAGTCTCGTACGTTCCTGATCAAGCAGAGCAACCAGTCGGCGTTTGCAACACTGGACCTGGGCGGCATGAACGACGAGATCGCGGTGCTTTCCAGCAGTCTGGACAACGTTGCGATCTGGGAAGAATGCACGCGCGACGCACATGGCGACACGGACCTGCGAATGCAGCTGTTCCAGGCACGCCGCAAGGGCAAACGCGATCGCAAGCACGAGGCCGAACTTGTTGAGGAAACCGAATGACGACGACACACGATCTTCACCTTTCGTCGGCGATCGAGCCAGCGACGCGCGAACAGCTCAAGGAGCGGGCGGACGAGCACGACGGGCGCTGGCACCGGAGAGTGGGCGCCGAGCGCGTTTTGCTTGTGGTTTGCTCGACTGGCTGCGCTGGACTGGCCGCCGCCGCATTGTATTGCGATGGTTTGCCGACAACAGCAGTCCAGCTTGGGAGCATGACGATGAAAATCATTCGCAATTTGACGGGCACCGCATTGATCGCGGCCACGTTCTCGATGCAGGCGGCGCACGCGCAGGGTGTCCCGGTGATCGACCTGCAGGCGATCGCGCAGGCGATCTCGACCGTCAAGCAGTTGGAGCAGCAATACAGCCTGCTCTCGGACCAGTACCAGTCGACAATCGGCAATCGCGGTCTCGGAAACATCTTCAATGACCCGTCGCTGCGCAACTACCTGCCGGATCAGTGGCAGTCGGTCTACGACGAAGTGAAGAGCGGGCAGTTGAACGGAATCAGCGGCCTCGCCAGCAGTATCGAGAGCCAGGAGGGGATGACTGCGTACACGCCCGGGCAGCAACGTCTGAACGATACTCTGGCCGCCAACAAGGCAATGGCGATGCGCTCGTATCAGGCGTCGATCGACCGGCTGACGAACATCCAGCAGCTGATGCAGCAGTCGAACCTCACGCAGGATCCGGCGGCGAAGGCCGATTTGCAAAACCGGTGGGCGGCAGAGAACTCGTCGATCAACGCGGAAAAGATGCGCCTCGATCTCGCGGCGCGACTTCAGGATGCGGAGAAGGATTTCGCGCAACAGGCCGCCCATAGCGACATGCAGCAACGGCTGAACGGCGACGACAACGCCGACCAATAACGCGGAGTGCGACCATGCAACTGCAGATCTTTACCGAAATGTTCAACTCGTTCGACCAGAACGTGCTGAACACGATTAATACCGGCTCGGCCCGGATGATCTCACTGATCAGTCCGCTGGTCGCTGCCTGCTTTAGTCTCTACGTCCTGCTCGTACTCGTGTCGTACTGGCGTGGCCACAACGACAGCCCGATATCCGACTTCCTGCTGAAGATGGCAGGGTGGGCGGCTGTGCTCACGCTCGGGATGAATATCAGCTACTACAGCGAGTACGTGGTGCCATTCTTCAATGGCCTCGGGGACGATCTGAGTAGTGCCTTGATGGGTGGCAACAGTCTGAGTAGTGGGCTCGATACGTTGTTGAATCTCTACATATCCGCTATCAAGAGCATGTACAACGGATTAGGCGTTACTGATGTTGGTCTGTTCGTCGAGGTTTCAGTGCTCGCACTCTGCATCCTCCTAGTCGGCGTGCCATTTCTTGCTATTGCGGCGGCCTACATCATCCTTGCGAAGTTCGCACTTGGATTGCTGCTTGCGCTCGGGCCCGCGTTCATCGTTGCGGCGCTGTTTCCCCCGACACGGCAATTTTTCCAAAACTGGGTTGGGCAATGCCTGAACTATGGTCTGCTCGTTGCGTTGTTCGGTGCGGTGGGTGCAATCGAGGTGAGCTTTATGACCTCGGTGCTGCCGAAGAGCTTCAGTGTCAGCGACGTCATGCTGACCTACACCATTGAAGGAAAGATTATCGCTGCAGGGCTGGTGTTCATCGTCGTGTCGCTGAGCATGCCGTCACTTGCATCGCAATTGGCAGGTGGCGTAGGTATCTCATCGATGGTCGGTAAGATCGGCAACGCGGCCAGTGGAGCCATGAGGGCGATGAAGCTGATGGGTGGTTCCGGAGGTGGCGCATCGTCAGCGTCCACTAACTCGATCGGCCGTGCTTGATCTTGACTACTACCAGGAGGAATCGATGAGGGCCATCCGGTTTATGACTGCGGCAGTTGTGGTCATTGTGTCATTGACACAATTCGGTTGCGGTAAGCATGACGGCAACGAATTCGTGGGCACATGGAAACGCGTCAGCCAGAACGGCTGGTTCGAAGTGAACATTGCCCGGAATGGTGATGGAGACGACTTCTACGTTTCACACAAGGTTCCCAATCTCGGTGCCGACGGCGAAGCGGATAAATGGAAAATCGTGCGAGAGCCAGCCGTAGCGCAGGACGGAAAGATGGTTGTAAGTGGTGGGGTTCCGTACGTCATCACGATCGACAAGGCAACTGGACATCTTGTTGTTCCCGGAGCCGAGTTTGAACGCTCGAAGTAAATGATGGGCCGTCCGTCGGAGCAGCCAGCGACGGCGGACAATGCACCCCGATCGGAGATTGACGTGAAATTTATCGTCGTGCTTTGCAGCGCCGCGCTCCTTGCTGCGTGCTCGTCGACACCAAAGCCGACGCAACCGGAGGGGCCGTGGATGCCCGTCAACCATGCGACACAGGGGAGTGGGCCATGAAATGGATGCCATGCAAGCCGGCGCGGGCGCAGCCTGAGCCAGTCGCCGTTGCCGTCGACGGCAATTGCGCGGCCGCGCTGCAGCACATTGCGGCGAAACTCGCCGACGCCGATCCGCGCGAGATGGCGCGGATGTATTTCAGGGAAGCCCTCTCGTTCGAGAAGTCCCGGCAGCAGCTGCAGGAAAACATGACGAAGATTGCATGGCGTGTTGCGGGCGGGGCCATGTTCGTCGCACTTATCTCAATTCTTGGCTCATCGGCTTTAGTAGAACTAAAGAGACCGTCACCACCCGTGATTATTAAGGACAACACCGCGACCGGCGACGTGCAGGTGATTGATGTCGCGCACAGCGGATCCGTGACGTTCGGTGAACTCGAGGTGCGGGCAGCACTGCGCACGTATGTCAAGCTGCGCGAGAAGTACGACTGGTACACGATCCAGGATGCGTACGACACCGTGACGCTGATGAACTCGCCACGCGAGCAGGCGTTGTACGCGGCGCTCTACAACCGCAAGAACTCGCCGCAAAACGTGCTCACAGACAAATATCGTGTGATCGTGCGCCCAGGTGCGATTACGTTCGTTGGATCCACCGCACAGGTGTTCTTCTCGAAGACGATGCTTTCGCTGCCGTCGCTGGGCGGCTCGACGCCACCGCCGCCTAAAACCGAATACTGGGTCGCGACGATCACCTACGAGATAGGCGATCTGCCGACCCGCAGCGACGAACAGGAGCTCAATCCAACGGGCTTTCGTGTCACCAGCTACTCGGTCGACCGCGACTGGACGCGCAGCACCGCAGACGGCGCGACACCGATGCCGTCCGCGGCCACATCGTCCCAGTCGGCACCGTCAAGTATGTCCTTGAGCGCACCGGCCGGAGGGGCCAACCCATGACCATCCGGTTCCCGAAAGCGCTTACTGCAGCGTCGATCGCTGCCGCGCTATTCGGCATGTCGCTACGGGCTGTCGCCGAAGTCGTGCCCGGTGCGTGCGGCAGTGACCGGCACATTGCGTGCGCCGTGTATGACCCGAATGAGACGTACCGGATCGCCTATCGCCCGGGCGAGGCGACTGTCCTCGTCTTCGAGAAAGGCGAAAAAATCGACGGCGGCGGCATGGGCGACGGTAAGGCATGGACGGCTGGCCCGGCCGGCAACGGCTTCTTCTTCAAGCCGAAGGCACCGCAGGCGGCCACCAACCTGATTCTGCTCACGAACAGACGTCGCTATGTGCTCAAGCTGGTCCCGGTCAGGAGGCACGAGGAAGCAGTCTGGTCGCTGACCTTCGATTATCCGGACACGCGTGCAAAGGCGTCGGCGGCCGCCGCGGTGCGCTCGGCCGAAGCGCGGGCACTGCTGGCGCAGACCGTCAGCACGCCTGGCGTGGGTAACTTCAATTACGAGATGCATGGTGACACGACACTCGCGCCAACGGCGTTGTGGGATGACGGCCGCTTTACCTACTTCGAGTTCAGTACGAGCCGCGACCTGCCGCAGATCTATCGCGTGTACGGGGACGGCAAGGAAGCGCTCGTCAATCCTGATGACGTGCGCGGCCCCGTGCTCGTGGTGCACGACACGGCGCAGCGCTTCAACCTGCGCCTGGGGGACGCCGTACTCGGCATTCGCAACAATGCATACCGGCCAGACGGCCAGCTGAACCCGACAGGCACGACGATTCCGGGCACGGTGCGTCTCGTGAAGCAAAGGGAGGCGGGCGGTGAGTGACGATATCAATCTGAACGGTCCGAACCTGGCGAACCCGACACCGGTCGAGCCCGCCGGCATAGGCGAGCGCGGGGTGCCGGGTGTTGGCCGCACGAAGCGCCAGAGCCCGTTCCGGATGCTACCGATCGTCATTGGGATGGTGCTGATCCTGCTGTTCGGCGCGATCGCAGTGGGTGTCGCGATCAAGCGGTGGTCGGCGCAGCATCACGCCGAGTCCGAGGCGGCAAGGGCGGAAGCGGCAAAGGACAAGCCGTCAGATGACCGGCACGACTTTGCGCGCGACAAGGCAAAGATCGAGAAGCAGCGGGCAGAGGAAGCGGCGATGGCGTCGGAAGCGGCCGCGGCTAGCGCGGCGCTTGCTACACCTGCGCATGCGAACGCAGCCAGTGCGGCGAATGGAAACGGCGCTGCTGCAGCGACGGCGGCCAGCGCGGTGGAGACGCCGGCACAACGCAAGCTCGATGGCGACGTGCTGCTCACCGTCAAGGATGAGAAGACGCCCGACGCGGCAGCCCCTGATGGCACGCCCGGGTTGACCAATTCGCATGCCGGATTTGCGAAGGATGGACTGGACAGCAAGTTGCAGCCATCGAAGCTGGAAACGGTGAAGGCGGAACTGATGCCGTCGCGTGACTACCTGCTGATCGCGGGCACCACGATCCCGTGCGTGCAGGGTGCGGAGATCGTGACCGACTACCCGGGCATGACCACCTGCCACGTGGCGAAAGACGTGTACTCGGCGAACGGCAAGGTGCTGCTGGTCGAGCGTGGCTCCGAGGTCGTGGGCGAGCAGCGGCAGGCGCTGATGCAGGGTCAGGCGCGGATCTTCGTGATCTGGACGCGGCTGACGACGCCTGACGGCGTAAAGGTGCAACTCGATTCGCCTGCGGCCGATGCGCTCGGCGGCAGTGGCCTGCCGGCCTACGTCGACAACCACTTCTGGACGCGGTTTGGCGGCGCCATGATGGTCAGCCTGATCAGCGATGCCGGTCAGGCGCTGTCGACACTGGCCGCGAACTCGGGCAGTAGCGGGATCCAGTTTAACAACACCACGAATGCCGGTGGTGAGGTAGCGGCCGAAGCGCTGCGCAACACCATCAACGTGCCGCCGACCGCGTATTCGCAGTACGGGTCGATGACGACAATCTTCGTTGCGCGCGATGTGGACTTCTCCGACGTGTACGAACTGGTGACGCGTTGACTCAGTTAATTCGGGATGCTTATGAATATGCAATACGACGACAGTCTTACGGTACGCAGTCACCTCAAGACACTCGGCATCGCCGCAATGCTGGCGATGCCCGGCGTCACCGAGTTTGCGATTAACCGTCCTTATGAAGGCTGGACCGAAACGCGCGACGGCTGGCAGCGCCATGATCTTCCGAATGCGTCGCTGGAAATGCTGAACCAGTTCGCACCGGCGCTGGCCATCTACAACAAGGCGAAGCCGCCGCTTTCGGCGGCCGAACCGGAAAAGCCGGTGCGCCTGCCCGACGGGGAGCGCGGCCAGATTGTGATTCCACCGGCGTGCGAGCCGGGCACTGTGTCGCTGACGATTCGCGTACCGAATTCAACGCGCCTTTCGGTACAGCAGTGGTCGGACGCCGGGCGGTTCGCCACGTTCCGTGATGTGGTCCGGGATGAACCCGGCGGTAGTGGCGCAATGACGAACGGCGAGATCGACGCTGCGGCGGCACGGGCAGGCTCAGAGGGTATGGACGTCAGTCGTGCCACTGCGGTATTCAATCCGTCCCGGGCGCTGGGTGCCTATGGCCTGGCGCGCTTTCAGCATGAGATGCTCGACGCGCTCGCGCAGCGCGATGTCGTGCGGTTTCTGAAGCTGGCCATACTGAACCGGATGAACATCGTGCTCGTGGGCGGCACGGGCTCCGGCAAGACCACGCTGATGAAGGCGCTGGCCGACCTGATCCCGATCATTCCGCGCGAGGCGCGTCTGGCGACGATCGAGGATACCCACGAGCTGCCGTTGCCACTGCATCGAAATCACGTTCACCTCTTCTACAGCGAGGCGATTCCGGCGCGACGTCTGGTGAAGGCGACGTTGCGCATGAAGTTCGATCGCGTGCTGCTTGCGGAGTTGCGCGGCGACGAAACCTGGGACTACCTGACGCTGCTCAACACCGGGCACCAGGGCGGGTTGACGACGGTGCACGCAAACGACTCGGTCGCGACGCTCACGCGCATCGCCACGCTGGTCAAGCAAAGCCCGGTCGGCCAGACGCTCCCGTTTGATTACCTGATGCGCGAGATCCGCACGACGGTCGACGTGGTGCTGTTCATGGAGAACCGCGATCTGACGGAAATCTGGTTCGATCCGGCGACGAAAAACAGGCTGCTGCGAGGTGATGCATGAGAGCGCGACCGAACGATTCCGCCATTGGTGACAGTGGCGGGCAAACCGGCCCGGAACCCCAGGAGCGGCAGACGCAGGCGGCAGTGGGAGCGTCAGCATGAAAGCCCGTCTCCTTGTTGGCGGCTTGCCTGGCATTGTGTCCGGCGCAGTCGTGTTCGCCGCCGGCCGTCTGCTTCATCTCGACGCGATCAGCGATCCTGTCGAAATGGGGGCCGTGATTGCTCTCGTCGTCGTGACGTGCGCGTTGTGGGGCGTGTGTGCGAGCGCCGTGCTGATAAAAACCGCGACGCTTGCCGACCGGATCATCGCGGCCGGTCTGCTTGCGCTGGTGGTTCTGATCGGTCTCGCTGCCACCGGCCAGTACGTTGGCGCGATGCTGTTTGCGAAGCTGGAAAAGCTGCCGGACTCCGCAATCGGGCTGTGGACGCTGCACGACTACTGGCGCGCCTTTGGCGATGTGAAGGCGGTGAAACGCTCGCTGCAGATGGCGACAGCGGCATCGGTCATCGTGCCACTTGTACCGGTAGTGGCGATCGTCGCGGCGCTGGTCATGAAGCCGAAGCGCGAACTGCACGGCGATGCCCGCTTCGCCTACAGCTACGAGGTTCGGCGGTACGGCCTGCTCGATGAGGCCAACGGGCGCGGGCGAAACAGGGGCGGCCGCAAGGGCGATCACCGCGACCCGTCGATCATCGTCGGGCGGTACAAGGGCAAGTACCTGACTTTCCGCGGAACGGAGTTCGTGATGGTTGCTGCGCGAACGCGTTCACGCAAAGGTGCAGCCATTGTGATCCCGAATCTGCTCACCTTTCCGGATTCGGTGGTCGTACTCGATGTGAAGGGAGAGAACTACGACCTGACGTCGCGTTACCGGCAGGCCTGCGGCCAGCAGGTGTTTCGCTGGGCGCCATTTGATCAGACTGGCTACACGCACCGCTGGAATCCGCTTTTCAGGATTGCGAAGAGTCCATCCTTCGTGCGGGTCGGTCGGCTGCAGGCGATCGCAGCGCGCCTGTATCACACGACCGACGGTCGCAACAAGTTCTTCTATGAGCAGGCGAGTGACCTGTTCATGGGCCTCGCGCTCTACCTGATGGAGATGACGGGTGACTGTACGTTCGGACAGGTGTTGCGGCTCGCGACCACGCCCGACAGGAAAGTGCGTGAGCACCTGTCGGACCTGATGCAGCACGAACCGCAGAAGGGGGTGCCGCTGTCGGGCGACTGCCTGGGCGCGCTCTCGCGCGTGCTGGCCTCGCCCGACGAGACGATGCTGAACATTGTTGCGACGTTTAACGCCGGTCTGCGCCTGTTCAGCAACCCGATCGTCGACCAGGCGACGAGCGCATGCGACTTCGAGCTCGACCGCGTGCGGCGCGAGCTGATGTCGATCTACATTGTGCTGCCGGTGCGTGAGCTTGCCGTCGCGAGCCTGCTCGGCAACGTGTTCTACACGCAGTGGATCGAGGACAACCTCGACGTGCTGCCGGGCGACGATCCGACCATCAAATATCAGTGTCTTGGCGTGGGGGACGAATTTACCGCGCTCGGTCGCATCGCGGTCCTCGACAAGGGCAACGCGTTCATCGCGGGCTACTGGATTCGCCTGCTTACGATCCTGCAGTCGAAGGCGCAGCTGGAGCCGAACGATCTGTACGGGCCGGCCGGGGCGCGCACGCTGATCACCAACCACGCAGTGCTGGTGGCGTATGCGCCTGGCAACCAGCAGGATGCAAAGGAACTGTCCGAGACGCTGGGCACGTTCACCGAAAAGGCAACCTCGAAAAGCCGTAATCACGGCCGTAATACCTCGACCGGCACGAACACGTCGGATCAGGGCCGCGCGTTGATGCTCGATCAGGAACTGAAGCGCATGGAGCAGGACCAGGAAATCGTGCTTGGCTTCCAGCGTCCGATCCTGTGCGAGAAGGCGACCTATTACGAGGATGACCTGTTTATCGACCGCATGCGCTCGGTCAGTCCGATGCTCGGTGCAATCAACAAGCGCCTGCCCAACGAAGACGAAATCAAGGCGGCCTGGCGTGCCGGTGAGCTGCGCGCGACCGGCATCCCGACGCACAACCCGGAGACGTATCACGCGGCGCTGTCCGCGAGGGCAGCTGGCGAGATCCGTCTTGCACGTCAGGCCGGTGCAAAGCCGTTGACCGCGGCCGAGCTTCTCGTGCTCGACCAGCGCACACCCGGGCCGCTCGCGACCGGCATGGCGCTCGCAGGCTTCGAGGCTGACCTGGGCGAGCTCGGTGTCGTGATGCGTGAGGACGTGCACGAAATGCTCGCGGGCCTCCGCATCGATTTCAACGTGGCAGGCGGGGATGACGCCGTCCAGGACCGCATTGAACCGGCGCTCGCGTCTGTCGCGCCGGCGGACAACGAAGCACAGGAGGTATCAAATGGCTGACCCGAAAAGGCCAAAAGGCAAACGGACGTATCTGGACGTCCCGTTCAGGGAGAAGGACGCGGCGCACGATCTGGGCGCCAGGTTCGACCGGCGATCGAAAAAATGGTACGTGCCGGGTGGCACTGACGTTGGGCCGTTTGCGCGGTGGATTCCTGCGCATGAGCCGCAGACAGCGCAGGACGCCCGGCAGGCACGCCAACCAGTGCGCGGGCAGCCGCAGACGCTGTTCGGCAGTGAAGCCGACATCGAGCGGGAAGCCGTACGGCTGAGCGAACTGATGGGTCAACCGCTCGATGAGTCCCGCGCCTTCGTGCGGGACTCCCTTCAGGCCGCCGCGGAAAAGGCGGGGCTGGAGGCACGGGACCGGTTGCGCGCGCAGGGTGCCTCTGCGTTCGAGATGATTGACGGAGTGCGGGAAGCCGGTGTCCACGCGCGGCACCAGTATTTCGCCGACCGGCAGCATCTGTATTTACAGGGCGTACGTGTTGGCCAGCAGGCTGCACTGCCGAAGCTCGACGACGCGGCGCTCGGCCGGCGCTTTCGCGAAATGATCCAGTCGATTACGACGGCGGTCACGCTGCGTGGCAACGAGGTCAACCATACGCTGGCGCTTGAGCAGCGGCTGGAGTCGATCCATCGTGAAGCGTGGCGCATGTCCGGCAACGCTGTTGATGGCGAGCGCGCGATTGGCGAGCAGATCCGCAACCGCACGGGTTTTGCGGCCGAGACCCTGCCACTACGGGCAGCCGCAGCGCTGGCCAAACTTCGCGATGAAGCGGGCTTGAGTCCGATGGAAATCGACGAGCGCACGCCTGCGCGCGACGTGACGGATTCCGACCCGGTGGACGACGCGCCTCAGGTTGACGGGGCAAGCGTCGCGCCGCAACAGCGGCATCGCCATCGCGAGCCAGAGCGCGATGACGGCATTGCCACCTTCGCGGACATGGCGGAAGCGTTTGACCCCGTGGAGGCCATGCCTGCGACCGGTCGTGAGCACGAGGACAGAACTGACTGGCCGATGGTGGCGAAAGACCTGGCCGACTTTCGCGAGCTGACGGGGCGTATCAGCGAGGAGTTCGCGAAAGGCAGGACCGCGCCTGAAGTTGCCGCCGCGCTCGATCAGGAGCTTGAGTTTCTGTCGACGGCCGCCCGCGAGCCGTTCGTGACCCACGTGCGTGAAGCACTCGAGAGGCCGGTCGATGCATCTCCGGTGCAATCCCCGGCGCCGCAGGCGCAACCGAAGGTCAAGATGGACGGCGATGCGGTGACCTTTGCCGACGTCGGCGATGCAGCGGCAATCGACGACGCAATGCGCCTGCGTGGCATCACGGGAAATGCCGTACCCGGCAACGAGGACGTCGCTCGCCCGACTGTCAACGCGGCGGCGGCTAACGAACCCGTCGTTCAGCCCGGCCGCGCAGCGAACGATACGTCGATGAACACACCAGCCGTGTCGGGCATGATCGACACGCAGATCCAGCGCACGCAGACGTCTGCGCAGAATGAAGCGGACGCAAGAAATCCGGCGAACGAACCGGAGCGTCCGGTGTTCGATTCCGTGTCGACGCAGGATCTGGAGCGCGTGCGCACCGTGCGCGACGGCGAGCGGGCGGCCGCCGAGCGGTTGCTGCGCGAACAGGGCAAGCCGATGCCAGGGCAGCACGCGGGCGACGCCCGTGCAGCGGCAGACGCGCACGAGGCTGGCGTTGCGCGTATCGCCGACAGCCGCGACAACCAGATCGGCGTCGACCCTGCCTCACGCAAGCCGGTCGTGACGAAATACGGCTACGACGTGCCCGCTCACGTCGCCTCGCGATACATGGTGAAGGATGGGCGGTTCTGGAAGCTCGAAGGCATGGAAGATAAGCCGGGCGTGCAGTCGGATCCGACCGCGACCACGCAGCCGCACTTCGAGGACGTGGGGGCACGCCTGAACTCCCGGCAGAACGATCGCGCAACGATTGCCGACATGGTGGCGGTGGCGAAGGCCAAGAACTGGGATTCGATCGTCGTGCGCGGCAGCGAAACGTTCCGCCGCAACGCGTGGATCGAAGCGTCCCTCGCGGGTGTGGATGTAAAGGGCTTCAAGCCGGCCGAAAGCGATGAGGCATTGCTCGAGGCCGCGAAGCGTGAACGTGCGGCGCTAACGATCAAGGCCGGAACGTCGCCCGCGCCGGATGTCGCGCAGAAGACGAACCCGGCGAAGGAGAATCCAGCGGGCGCGCCGTCAAACCCAAAACCGGAAGCGGCGGCCAGCGCAGCGCGTTTCTCGCCTGCAGAGGACATGGCGGCACCGCCCACGCCTGAAGCACCCAAAACCGTCGCGCAGTTGCGCGAAGTCCTTGAAAAGTCGCTTGAGCGGGCCCCCACGCGCATGCGTGCCGAGGTGATTCGCCGGTTCGATGCCCGCATGCAGGCGGGCACGGAGATCGAGGCCCGGATTGCACGCGGCGAACTGGGTCGTGACGCCGGCCCGGCCGAGATCGACAGGCGCGCGGCCGAGCTGCATGCGGCGTGGACGGCACCGAAGGCCGCGCCTGCCCAGGGCCCGTCGAACATCCCGCTATCCGCGCAAGCGCAGACAGGCGGCCTGGCACCGAAGGTGATGTAAGTGGCGGCACTCCAACTATTGATGAGGATTGCAAAATGAGTATGGCTATCGTGAACTGCTCGGGCAACGTCGGCAAGACTACCGTGACCCGCGAACTGCTCGCGCCAAGGCTGCCGTCCATGTTGGTGCGCCAGATTGAGTCAACCAATACGGATGACTCGGCCGGCCCGAAGGTCGAGGTGATGATTGCCGCGCGCTTTGACGAACTGCATGACGAGCTGATGCGCGGCCGTGATCTGCTGGTCGATATCGGTGCGTCGAACGTCGAGGAGTATCTCAACCGCCTCAATGGTGCCAAAGGGGCACAGGAGGATTACGCGTGCTTCGTTGTGCCGGTCGAACCGGAGAGCAAGCAGATGAAGGACTCCATGAAGACGATCAACATGCTCGCGGATCTCGACGTCGAGCCTGCGCGCATCCGTGTGCTGCTGAACAAGGTCGATCTGGTCAGGAGCGAGGACCGCGAGATAACGCTGCGCCGGCACTTCTGGGAACTGTTCGAACTGCATGAGAGGGAGCGGACTTTCGAACTTAATCAGGATGCGCTGATCCCAAAGAACGACGTGTTTACGCTTGCGGCGGCCGCCGGTCGTACGATCCACGATATTGCGACAGACGGGGTGGACTACAAGGTGCAGCTGATCGACGCTGCGAGTGCCTCGGAGAAGGACCGTCTTGTGAGGCTGGTTGGCCTCAAACGCAAGGCGCTGTCGATCGAGCCGTTGCTGGATCGGGCGTTTACCGCACTGATGGCAGGGGTAGATGCATGAACGAGCCGACGCCGCAGCCGGATCACGCCGGGCGAGCGTCTGAGCGCCTGGGCCAGGTGATCGCCACGATGCCGGCGTCGAACGAGCTGGCCGTGCTCGCGGAGATCCTGATCGAGCAGATGAAGGTCGTGGATGCACAACACCATGTTGTCGCGCTGATGGAGTCCACCGACCAGAAACTGACCGCGACGGTGCAGGCGCTGCGCGAGGAGAACACGCAACTGACGAAGCTGCTCACGCAATCGCGCCAGGCGTTCATCGGCGAGGTGGCCGCGAAGGCGGCTGACCAGGCGCGACGGGCGGCAACAGCGGATGTCGTGGACGAACTGGCGCGGCTGCGGGCTGCCGTTGAATCGCGTGGTCGCGTCGTACCCACGAATCCGGCAGTTGCAGCAACCGGTTCGCTCGTCGCCTTCATGGGCATTGCGTTCTGCGCGGGCGCCGCGCTCATCTGGGTCGTTGCCCGTCTGGCACACACGCTCACCTAGCCGAAAACCACCGCATCTCCTCGAGGGGAACGTTAGATCATGAACGCAATGAAACGACGGGCGATTGCGGCCGCGCTGTGCAGCGCGGCACTGGCCTGCGCGCTCGCCACGCCGTCGTCGCACGCCGCTGATAACCAGGATGCGTGTGGCGCGGTGCTCTGTCTTGCCGGCTTGATCATGGGTGGCAATGGCGGCAAGACGTGCGCCGAATACGAGACGGGCTACTTTTCCATCGTCCGCTTTCACCACGGTCACTTCGATGAGGGCGGCACGGCCAACGCGCGAGGCGATTTCCTGAACCAGTGCCAGTCGGCCGGGAGTGACGTGAAGGGGCCTGTCAATTCGCAATACGGGCGAACCCAGTACGGTCCCTGACTCTTGCACGCCGGTGGCGGCAGTTCGCCGCCCGATGTCTCTCTGGTAACGGAAAACATGCGATGAGCGCAGACGATCTCAATGTTGTGGCGGAAGCCAAGCGCCGTGGACGAAAAAAAGCGCAGAAGGCCCTTGGCAGGCCGGTCAGCACGCGGCTCACCGACGACCAGTGGCAGATCTTCAATGAAAAGGTCGAACGTTCCGGCATGAGTCCGTCTGTTTTTTTGCGCGAATGCATCCTGACGAACCGCACGCAGATCGTCGCGCGCCCACCCGCGTCCGTTGAGCGACAACGGATCATGTACGTGATCAACAAGACCGGCAACAACCTCAACCAGCTGGTCCACGTGGCGAATACGGCGCGCGTGGCTGGCCAGCTATCCGAATCCACGTTCGTCGCCCTGGTCGACGAACTGGAGTTGATCACGCAACTGCTGAAGGCCCATCTTCATCGTGTTGATTAGAGTGGACGGCCGTCACGACGGCGTGAAGCAGTACCTCGAGGAAGGCCGCAAGGTTGGCCGCGACCTGGATCGTGATGACCTTGATGAGCGCGTGGTGCTCGCCGGTGATCTCGACCTGACCGACGCAGTGATCCAGTCGATCAACGCCGCACCCGGTGTCGAACGTTACCTGTCCATCACGCTCTCCTTCAAGGAGGATCACGTCGCCCGGGAAACGCTGTTTCAGATCGTCCGGGAGTTCGAGGCGTTCGCGCTGCACGCCTACCGCCCGGACGAATACAGCTTCTATGCCGAGGCACACCTGCCCCGGATCAAGAGCTATGTGGACCAGCGGACTGGCGAACTGGTTGAGCGCAAGCCGCACATCCACATCGTCATTCCGCGCTGGAACCTGCTGGCTGAAAGGCACCTGGAACCGCTCGGCTACGTGCGCGCCAACCTGAGTTTCATCGACGCGTTCCAGGAGCATGTCAACGCGCAGTATGGCCTTGCGAGTCCGAAGGACAACCGGCGCACGTTGCTGACCGACGCATCGGAAATGATCAGCCGCTACCGTGGCGACCTGTTCCGTGCGAACGGTCGTGAGCTGAAGGAACAGATTCTCGACGCGGTGCTGGATCGCCAGATCGAGACCCATGCGGATTTCATGGCGCTGCTGCACGAGCACGGTGCCGTGCGCATGCGCAATACCGGTCTCGACAACGCCTACCTGAATGTGAAGCCGGCTGGCGCCGACAAGGGCGTGAACCTCAAGGAATACGTATTCACGCCTGAATTCATCGCACTGCCGACCGCAGAGAAGCTGCAGGCGCTGTCGGCAGATGCGGCCGACCGTTATGAGGCGGGTGTTGCGCCCAGACGCACACCAGCGCACATAGCGGCCGTGCTGGATGAGTGGTACGCGACCCGCGCGCGCGAAGTGAAGTATCTCAACAGCGGTAGCCGTCAGTACCAGCGTTATCAGGAATCCTCTCCCCACGACCGCGAGCTGATGCTTGTGGATCTTGAACGCGGCTTTTACGCACAACATCTGAAGGCACATCATGAACGAGCAGACGACTCCCTCCCAGGCCTCGACGGACACCTTCACAGAAGCGGACGCGCATTTGAATTCGGCGCCCAGTCGCCCGACGCAGTCTACGGGACAGGCGCGCGCGAATCAGAACTCGACGCGCCCGAACCCATCGATGATGGATACGGCGGCCTCGATGCCGAGTTTGACCTTATCCCAGGTGGGGCGCACGCGGCGCCCGAACCCTTCGACGCTGTGCGAAACGTGCCCGGCCGCCCTGTGGACGGCATCGGACATCGATCTGCAGTGCTATTGCCGCATCATGCGTTTCACCAGCTGGAGCCAGACGGCGCCGTATCCGCGCACGGCCTGCGACGGGCTGCAGATCGCGATGGAGAGCCTGCAGCGCAACGAGTAGGGCACGCAGCCCCCTCAGTCAGCGGGCTGGACGCGTACAACCGTGCGCTTGAGAGGCACTATGCGTTCGGCGATCCGTTCGACAGCCTGCCAATGATGCAGCCGCATCCGGCACGGACACCATCCGGCATGTCGCCGCCAGGCTGGTTTTCCGGCAACCGGCGAGACGCGTTTCCAGACCGGTTCGACTCGATCGACGCGTTGTTCGAGTTCGAGGCAAGCCGGCCAATCCTGCGGACACAGCACGCATTCGCGGTTGATGTTCCACCGTACCGGTTGCGCCGCTCTCGCACCGACGACGCCACGTATGCCACACCGCGACACACTGGCCGCGTCTCGGACAGTGTAGTCTCGCAACTCGCGCGCGAGCTTCGGCAGCGTGATGAGTCAGGTAGTCAGCACGCCGAGTTTCGTGAGATTCGCCAGGGTCTCGATGCCAGTCGCCTGCTTGCCGAACTGTCGTACACACACGGCGTGCGGCCCGCGAAATATGCGGTCACGACGGGCCGCGACGGCGCCGATCGCATCCGCGCGGGCTCGCGCAACCTCAACGTGTCGGACTTCCTTACTAAGGAACTGAATCTGTCGTGGAGTGAAGCCGCACCATTGCTACGCGCAGTGTATGAGCGACAGCAGGCCGGTGAGCCGGTTCCGGCTCCGCGCGAGCTGCCACGCGCGGCACTTTGGCGCGAATACTCGGTCGCGCGCGAAGCGCATGTCGTGGCCCGTAGTGACGCGTGGCTCACACAGCGCGCAAATGAACAGTGGCGCCGCGCTGAGATCCGCGCCGCGTTCGACACCAGGCGCGCGGAAATCCGGCGGGATGTGCGACTCACACCGGCTGGCCGACGCGCGGCGACGTCACTCGCACGCGCCGGGCAACTGGGCCGCGACGACGCGCTGCGGGAGTCGATCGCACGCGAGCGGGCCGCACTCAAGGAAAAATTCGGAGCGGCAGGCGGCCCGAGCTTTTCCGGCTGGCTGCGCACGCGCGCGGAGCAGGGCGATGAGCGCGCGCTCGAGGAGTTGCGACGCACTGCCGGCCCGGAGCGTGTATCGGGGGCGGTCAAAGTCGATGCCGAGATCAGCGGCGAAGCCTTCAATGTGATCCGGCCGAACACTCCACGGCAGCACGCGCAGGACGAATACAATGCGATCATTTTCCGCTCGCCTGGTCTGTCCTGGTCGGTGAACGAGCGTGGCCACGTCACCTATCGGTATGACGGCCGCGACATTGTTCGTGATCGTGGCACCAGTGTTCAGGTGCTGCAGGCGGAGCGGTCCGCCATCGAAACCGGGCTGCGGCTCGCGCAGGGCAAGTTCGGCCATACGCTCGAACTGACTGGCGACGACGCGTACCAGTTGGCGGCCGCGAGGGTGGCCGTGGACGCCGGGTTGCGCGTGCAGTTCAGCGACGGGCGACTGAACCGGGCGATGGACCAGTATCGCCACGCGCGCGTCGACCAGCAGGTGCAGGACGCGCTCGGCACGCCTGGTGCCTCTTCGCCTACGGATCCACCGCCAAAGCCCCAAACCCATCGACCGGCACAGGATTGGCCAAAGCCCTCCGACGACAGTAAGCCGACCCCCTGATGCTCGAACGGCCACAGCCCGTTTGCCCAAGCGCCGCGCAGAGCGTGCGATGCTGGTTAAGCGGGTTATGTGATGCGCGAATCGGGCGCTTAGAGACGATCGATGATTTCGGGGACGTCGCCGTGCTCGAGGACAAGCACATGCGCGCTGCGTGCATGCGGCAGAAGCGGCGGAACCGAAAGGCCGAACGCGCGCAAGACGCAGCGAGGGCCGAAAGGCAATGCCGCTACAGTCCTCGCGCGGTCTAATCGGAAAACCGCGTGAAAATCAAAGGGATCCCAAGATATGTGTGAAGTCGTAGGCCTGTCGTTAGAGACGCGGCGCGTGCGGCTCGCGCGTGCCCCGTACTAGGCTCACGGCGACGATCGGTGGTGCCCGCCGTCCTCGCTCGACGCGGATAGCTTCGCGCCTTGGATGGATGAATGAGTGGGCCAGAATCGCCGCAACGTTAGGTTGGCCCGTTCAGTTGCTTATACGGCCGCAGCATCCATGGCACTCTCCTCGTCGTTGTCCAGGGCCGCCTCGTAGGCGACTTGCTGCCTGAACCATTTGTCGCGGCGCTCCGGGTCAGCCTCAATCTGTCGCGCAATCGCAAGGCTCTCGCGATACTCCGCAGCGGTGGCGGTCATCGTCCACGAGACGTTGAGCCCCATCTGCTCAACGGAAGCGCGCAGATCCGCCAACCCTACGTGGAAGAATTCCTTGCGCGGGTTCACCTTGTTGACCTGCGTCTCGAAAAACTTGCGATGCAATGTACGCTCGAGCTCAGGGGCGTTCTCCGACCAGATCATTGCATGCACGTCGAACGAGAACGGCACGCTCGCGTCACCGAGTTCCCGGACGCGGTCCAACGGCTCAAGGCGCCGCGTCAGGCCAACCTTGTAGACGTGTTCGCCGAACGATCCAATGTTGGAAATAATGTAAACATGGCCGGCCTTTGTCTGTTGCGCCATTGAAAGTGCGCGCTGGTTCTTTTCTTCCGCCTGACGCAACTTTTCCTCAAGCTCGGCGAGCTGGGCCTCGAACTGAGCCTTCTGCTCTTCCGAGGCGCGTGCAATCTGACCTTGCGCCTTCTCCATGGCGCGTCGAATTAGATCCTCTTCCTTTGCAGCATCACGGATTGCGCGCTCGTACTCGCGGCGAGCCTTCTCCTCCTCACGCATCTGCTCGCGAATCTGCCGCTGCTCCTCTTTCTCACGTTCGCGAAGTTCGTGCGCGCGCACCGCCCAGACCAGTTCCTCAACGCGCGCGTCAATGTACTCCTTCCGAATTCGCGCGTTGCGGAATGCGGCGCCATTGTTGTTCACGAGAGCAGCGGCATCCCTGATTTCCTGTTGCAACGTGCCGAAGTTGTCCACCTTGGCTCGCGAAAGGATGGAGTCTATCTTTCCGTTAAACGCATCAACCACAAATCTGATGGCAGTATCTCGACGGACTTTCTCGACATAGTCGCATTCAGCCGCCCGCCTCTGCGTTGCCATCAACCTCGAATAATCGCGCGCAACCTTGAGCTGCCTGCCGGCTTCTGTATGTGAGTAGGTCTGTGCCAGGTCGTCCAGCAAACTGTGGCTGGGAATCACATACGAATCCCCATAGCCATCGATGACGTTCTTCAGCGCGGCAACGGTGGCCGTCAGTCGGTCGGCTTCATGGAGCGCGCGCAGAGCATCACCGCCAATTTCCTCTGCTCGTGTTTGAGCGTCCTCGATAACCTTCGCTGCGTGCGCGCTGGCACGCGAAATCTCCAGTTCCGCCTCTCCGCGCTTCTTCTTGCCTTCTGCGGTTGCCTCCGCGACCAGGCGGGCTGCTTCTTTCTCGGCGGCCGCGAGCGACGCAGCCGATTTGCTCTCAGCAAAGATCAGGACCTGAGCAGCTTCGGCCCTTATTCGGTCGGCCTCGACCGACGTGTCGCGTATGCTCGAAAACTGGGCGAGAGAATCCCTGTCCGCTGTCGTTGCTACCAGTTGCTCCCTCAAAGTTGCAGCCGCAGCCGCGTTCGCAGCGTCGTTCTCTTCCTTTGCTGCTCGCAACGCTTCGAAGCGCACGCTTAGGTCGGCCGACTCCTTCTTGCTTGCAGATAGTGCGTTGGTGGCGATTGAATAACGCCACAGCAGGGCCGCGACGAGGATGACGAGAATTACTAGAGTTAAAGCCACGGTCTCTCACAAGGTTATGCGTGCGGGCGGCCCTGACCGCGACCGCACAGATATCTAGTTTGTTTTTCCGGTAGGAGATGATTTTCGACACTCGCTTTGGGCGAGCACTGAGCAAAGATCAGTATAAGGATTCCCTGGAGCCGCAATGTCCCGGGACCTATTGATGTGTGATGTGGCACTAGTTGCACATCACCTGATTCCCGAGTCGAGTACATGTGCGACCGTTGGTATACATTGTCTGGTTTCCAATCTGTGTACCAGTTACGCCGTCGGAATACATGGTTTGGTTGCCGATTTGCGTAGCAGTCGCTCCATTCGAGTACATCGTCTGATTTCCAATCCGGGTCGCCGACATCCCGTTGCTGTACATCGTCGTGTTTCCGATTTCTGTTGCCGTAACACCATTGGTATAGCTTCGCTGGTTGCCCATTTGCATATAGCCGATTTGCGCGTGTGCGACGCCAGCGAGACATAGCCAAATGATTGCAAAGATTCGAATGGCGGCCTTCATCAGATTTCCTTCGTGAAAAGTAGGTTGATTAATCAACTATATAGGGTGGTGTAAGAAATCTGTATGCGTCACCATGTCGCCAATGCTCGTTTAAAGCGCGTCGCCTGTAGCGTCTCCTTTTGGCGAGTCTTAGGCCCCTTGACTCAGCGAGACGGTCGCCCGCTGCTGGCCGACTGCCATCTGAGAAGTTAATCGCTGCAACCCCGATTCTGGTATCAGCCTCTCCAAACGCTTCGTGTTGTGGCGCTAGCGGTTGCTGACTATTGTCCTGGCATGACGCAATCGGGGCGCGAGCGTCATCAGGTAGCAGGCCCATGGCTGCTATCGACTATGCAGCACCGTATAATGAATCATATAGGAGATAAATCAACTACATAAGCGGGGTCTAAGTCATGAAAAAAATAGTTTTAGGTACGGTGACCGTTTCGCTCCTTGGTGGATGCACAACCGAAATGGAAAGTGCAGCCCAGCAAGACCGGCAGACGTTTCTGGCATGCAAAGCGGCGAACCCCACGACCTGGGGCGACAAATGCAACGGTGAGCTGCAGATGTACCAGACGACATCGTTAGCAGCGGAAACCGATTCGGCGAGGCGGGCACAGACGATGAACGCTATCGGCGCCGGGCTTCTGGCCGGTGCGGCTGCGGTGGCAGCAGGAGCCGCAGCAGCGGAAGCGTCACGACCGGTATATGTTATGCAGCCGGTCTACGTGCAACCGGTCGTGGTGTGCCGGTGGAGATGCTAACGAGCCTCGAATCGGACGGCAGCATGCTCCTGAACTAGCGGAGCTTTGTCGACAGTGAGACCTTCCGCGCGAGAGCCGGTGCATCGAAAGGCGCGGCTATCTCGCTAACACTCGTTAGCGACTCCGCTGTCTCGCTCGCAGACGGATGTCCATTGACTAGCCGAGGCGACAGGCGGAATGCGACAGATTGTGGTGAAAAGCACTGCGACCGAGCGTTCAGTGAAGTATTCAGGCGTCCTGTTGCCCCGCGTCGATCCGAATCTCGCGAAGTTTTCGAGGCGCGTGACTAGCCTTTCCGAGAACTCCCTACTCACCTCGACATGGCTACGCGTCCATCAGGACGGCGCGTTTCACTCATGAACAGGCCGGCTGACGGATGCAAGCAGTTCATCGGACCCGTGAAAGAGAAGGGTGGGTAGTTATCCTCGAGCGGCAGATCGCTAAAAGGCTTCCGCTTCACAGCTCACTGGTCAGTGGTCGGTATTTAGATTGCGTATGGTTGTGCTTTCAAACTCTGATATGAAGACGTTCAAGAAGCTTGGTTTGGCGATTGCCTGTTCCTTCGCGCTTATCGGTGCCTACGCCCGTGCCGACACCGCCGTCGTCGTTTACACGCAGTCGGGGTGCGACTATTTCATCGCCAGCGGACAGCGTGGGTTTTATGTTCTCGAGTGGTATGGCGGCCACGATCCGGATCAGGGGGATGTCGTCGCGGGTAATATCGGCAGCTACGGGATGAAGGATGTTGCCTATCCTCAGCAAGGGGTGGAAGGACGTGTTTGGGTCGAGGACTACGGTCTTACCCAGGATTCGGCGATGGACACCTGGAACGACCAGTGCCACTAAGAGAGGCATACCGGCGGTGAGCTCGCTACCCGGTTCCGACATTGTGAGCAGGCTGACCGCAACCAGCGGCATGATTCCCTGTCGTAAGAGAAGTCTGTTGCCCCGCTCCTGGATTGCGTGTCGCCTGTGCCCGCGCTTGCACTGCTAAGAAGCTGTTGCGAAATTACCCATAGGGGCTGTTAACTTTTCCCGACTGCTGTTAACTTTCTGTCTTGTTTTGCTCGACAGGAAGCAATGGCCAAAGAACTCATAGACGACGAACTGTGGTCACTCATCGAACCACTGCTGCCTGCGCGAGCGCCGCGCAATCGCCGATACGCGGGCCGCAAACCGACGCCGGACCGCGCCATACTGACCGGCATCGTGTTTGTGCTGCGCTCAGGGATTGCGTGGAATCTGCTTCCCCAGGAGATGGGCTGCGGTTCGGGCACCGCTTGCTGGCGACGACTGGTCGCATGGCAGAAAGCGGGTGTCTGGAAACGTATCCACGAGACGCTGTTGGCGGAGTTGCGTCGTCGCGGACAGCTCGATATGGCGCGCGCCATCGTCGACAGCTCTTCAATTCGTGCGATGGCAGCGGGAAAAAAACAGGCCCCAATCCGACGGACCGGCGCAAACTCGGCAGCAAGCACCACATCATCGTCGACGCGCAAGGTATCCCGCTCGCGGTCATCCTGACTGGTGCGAATGTTCACGACGTCACCCAGCTGGATGCGCTGGTAGACGCGATTCCCTGCTTGCGCGGCAAGCGCGGACGCCCGTTGCGCAAGCCCAAAATCGTGCAAGGCGACCGAGGCTATAGTTCCGACGCGCACCGCCGACGCTTGCGCGAGCGTGGCATCACTCCTTTGCTTGCCAGGCTGCGCGCACCGCACGGTAGCGGTCTGGGCAAAACGCGTTGGGTCGTCGAGCGGTCGATTGCCTGGCTGCATTCCTTCAGACGCTTGAAGATTCGCTATGAACGACATGCCTATATTCACGAGGCCTTCCTTTCGCTTGCCTGTTCCATGATTTGCTGGAGTCGACTAAAGCTGTCTAATTAATTTCGCAACAGCTTCTAAGTCTTCTCGCTTGAATTGACTGACAGCTTCGTGGCTCGAAGAGACATTTGGATGTCCGGATGTCCGCACTGCTGCGTTCACGAACGGCTGAGACTGGCCGCACTCTGGTATCGCTCATGTCACGGCCGACACCGCGCCGTCGCCGAGAAGGCTCATCAGCACGCGCGCGTTACGCTGCCCCTGATCTTCGTGATTGTTGTTAAACACGACATGCGTCTGTGCCACGGACGCAGCAATGCTCCTTATTTTTTCTGACAGTTCGGATAACTAATCGTCGTTGTAGTCGTAGTTAAAGCGATCACTCGCAACGGTTGCGCCCTTGATGTTCCAGGTCTCGTGGTTGCGCCCGTGCAGGCGTACCAGCGCAAGCGCAGGGTTCGTGACTTCCCACACGGAAGGAATCGAGTTGGCTGATCCTTGAGGCTCATCGGCCACCACGTTGATGAGTCCATGTTCACGTGCGAATGCGAGCGTCGCTTCAGAATGCTTTGTATCGAACCAGCTGCGGTTGCGAAACTCGACGGCCATTAGATGACGACCGGCCATCCATTCCGCACAATGTTCGACGTGCACGCGCCCGTCAGGTGCCGACGTAATCCATGGTGCGAACTGGAAATGCACTGCCCCAAGTTTTCCTGCATCCTTCAAGGGTGCTATTGCCTCGAAGTAGCGTCTCCAAAGCTCGGCACGAATGTCGTCTGGCATGTCTTTGTAGTAGAGGTTCTTCTTCCCGTTCTGCGGCAATGCGGGCTGCATGTCCTTCGGAAACATATCGCGCGGCGTCTGGTGGCCCGTGAAAAGCCGGAACGCCTTGATGTTGAAAACGAAGTCCGACGGTGTGCGCTCGACCCACAGAACGGAGTTGCTCCCGTTGGGCATCGAATAGTAGCTGGAGTCCACCTCAACGAGCGGAAACCGAGTCGCATAGAAGCGCAGACGAGCTTCCGCGCTGCTACACCCGGGCGGATAGAACCGTTTGCTCTTGATGAGTGTCGGATCGGTCCACGACGCTGTGCCAACACGGATGTTCATCGGGTTCTCCGCTAGCAGAAGTCACGACTCACGGTTGGAAGCTCGCCAAGCATGGAAGTCACATCAACGAGCCGGTTTGCAACGAGATGCCGCACCTCGCCTTCGCGCTGCCAAACGCCGTAGACTGCGAGCAGCGACGAGCCGAGTGCCTCACGACGGAACTTCTCCAGCACTGACTGCCAGACAATCACGTTCACGCTGCCGGCCTCGTCTTCGAGCGTCATGAACATCACACCGTTCGCCGTGCCCGGCCGTTGCCGGACCGTGACTATGCCGCAGGCGCGCGCAAGTTGTCCGTTACGATAGCGCATGAGCGCATCCGAAGGCACGAGCCGCATTTTTGCAAGCTGTGGGCGGAGCAGGGCGAGCGGATGGCGACCGAGGGTGAGGCCCGTCGCACGGTAGTCACCCACGATCTCCTGACCTTCGGTCATCGGCGCAAGTTCCGGCGTCTCGTCGTCATCGGTGGCGCCGCGCAGCAAGTCGCGGTCGGGCACAGCCGCGACCGCCTGCCAGAGTGCTTCCCGTCGTTCTCCCGCAAGGGCGCGCAGTGCGTTCGCAGAAGCGAGTACCTCAAGATCGCGCCGGTCGAGCTGCGCTCGGCGTGCGAGATCCGACACGTCGCGGAACGGTCGCACCGCGCGTGCCATTTCAATGCGCGCTGCGGCCTCTGCTTTCATGCCGCGGACCAGTGACATACCGAGCCGCAACGGATCGCGCGTCGTTGGGCCTTCGATCGCGCAATCCCAGTTGCTCACGGTCACGTCGACAGGCAGTACTCGTACGCCGTGGCGCTTCGCATCCTGGACAAGCTGCGACGGCGAATAGAATCCCATCGGCTGGGAGTTGAGCAGCGCGCACGCGAACACCGTTGGCTCGTGGCACTTCAGCCACGCGCTTGCATAGACCATCAGGGCGAAGCTCGCCGCGTGGCTTTCCGGAAAGCCGTACTCGCCGAAGCCCTGGATCTGGGCAAAGATCTGTTCAGCGAACTCGCGCTCGTAACCACGCTCAAGCATGCCGTTGACGATGCGGTCGTAGTAGACGCCAAGTCCGCCCTTGCGACGCCACGCCGCCATCGCACGGCGCAACTGGTCGGCTTCGCCTGCAGAAAAGCCCGCCGCAAGCATCGCAACCTGCATGACCTGCTCATGGAAGATCGGCACGCCCAACGTACGGGCGAGCGCCTGCTCCATCTGTGGACTCGGGAAGGTTACCGGCTCGATGCCTTGCCGCCTGCGCAGGTACGGATGGACCATCCCGCCCTGGACCGGGCCGGGGCGCACGATTGCGACTTCAATCACGAGGTCATAGAACTGCCGTGGCTGCAGGCGCGGCAGCATGCTCATCTGCGCACGGGACTCGATCTGGAACACGCCGACCGTATCCGCACGGCAGATCATTTCGTACGTTGTGGAATCCTCGGCCGGGATGTCCTGCAACTCGAACACCTCACCGCGCTTTTCCGAGATCAGGTCAAGTGCACGGCGCACGGCCGACAGCATGCCGAGCGCGAGCACGTCAATCTTCAGGAGTCCTAGTGCCTCGATGTCGTCCTTGTCCCACTGGATGATTGATCGATCAACCATCGCGGCATTCTCGATGGGCACGAGTCGCGAGAGCTTGCTGCGGCTGATGACGAACCCGCCGCTGTGTTGCGACAGATGACGCGGAAAGCCAGGCAGCAGGGCGGCGAAATTCGCCCACTGCACAATGAGTGGCGCCTGTGGGTCAAGGCCCGCTTCAGCAAAGCGGCTGAGCAGGTCTTCCTTCGAGTCGAACCAGTGATGCGCCTTGGCGACACGGTCGACGATGGCCGGGTCCACGCCGAGCGCCTTACCCGACTCCCGCAGCGCGCTGCGAGGACGATAGGTCGTCACGGCAGCCGTCAACGCCGCGCGATCGCGCCCGTACTTGCGATAGATGTACTGGACGACTTCCTCGCGACGCTGATGCTCGAAGTCGACATCGATGTCCGGCGGCTCGCCACGTTCCTTGCTGATGAAGCGCTCGAACAGCATTGACGAGCGTGCGGGGTCGACCTCTGTCACGCCCAGGCAGTAGCAGACAGCGGAGTTGGCAGCCGAGCCGCGTCCCTGACAGAGAATCCCCTCGTTGCGTGCAAAGCGCACGATGTCATACACGGTGAGGAAGTATGGCTCGTATCGCAGGTCGGCAATCAACGCGAGTTCGTGCTCGATCTGTTCCTGGACCTTGTGCGGAATGCCCGATGGCCAGCGCCGGTGCGCGCCGGTGTAGGTTTCCTGGCGCAGGTAAGCCTCGGGCGTGAAGCCTTCGGGCACAAGGTCGTCAGGATATTCGTAGCGCAGCTCATCGAGAGAGAACGTGCAGCGACGTGCGATCTCGACGGTCTCGGCGAGGGCGCCTGCCGGATAGAGATTGGCCAGACGTAATCTCGAACGCAGATGCTGTTCGGCGTTGGGCGCGAGGTCATAGCCGCACCCGGCAACCGGCCGCCCGAGGCGGATTGCAGTCAGCACGTCCTGAAGGGGTTTGCGCGAGCGGACATGCATGACCGGCGCGCCGGTGGCCACCACGGGCACCGCATGGCGTGCAGCAGCCCGCTCGATCGCTCCGCGGTGAAGGTCGTCCATCGCGCGGGCATGAAGCGTCAGTGCGATCCGCGCGCGCTCACCGAACGTCGCTGCGAACCATTCGAGTTGCGCATCAAGGCGCGTCTCATTCGCGGGGTACTCCGGGATGAGGATCGCCATGCAGTCCGGCAGTCCCTTCAGGTGTCCGTGCGAAGCCTCCGGGTGATCCAGGTCGCGTGTGGCGAGCCGGTAGCTGCCTTTGTCCGCGCGCATGCGCGCAAGCGTGATCAGTTCGCTGAGATTGCCGTAGCCCTCCCGCGTCATGGCAAGGGCGGTAAAGCGCAGGGCGTGCGAGCCGTCGGCATTCGTCAGCGCAAATTCGGACCCCACGATGAACGGGATACCTGTGGTTTTCGCTTCGACGTGCGCTCTCACGACCCCGGCCAGCGAGCACTCGTCCGTGACGGCGATTGCTGCATAGCCCAGTTGCGCCGCACGCGCGGCGATGTCGTCGGCGTGCGAGGCACCGCGGAGGAAGGAGAAATTCGACGCGCACTGGAGTTCGGCATACGCCGGCAGTCCGCCAAAGCCAGGTGCAGGCATAGATTGCGCGCGCGGCCCAGCCGGCACCCGATCCATTGGACCCGGACGCCCTGATTCCGTCTTTCCGCCCTCAATACTGTATATTTATACAGTATTATTCTAGCGCAACCCGGCTGGAAGGCCAAAATATCGGCTTTTCTCCGGAATGAACCGGACTCCGGCGGGCTAACATCGCGGAAAATCCGGCCACAACCGGTTCACAGCAAATGGAGCACAAACGATGGGACAGGCAAAACAGCGCGGGACGCAGGAACAACGCATCGCGCAGGCAAAGGCGAAGATAGATGCGTTGCGCCCGGAAAAGCTGGTGTGTGGTGCATGCAAGACCGCATTCAGCGATTTCGACGCGCTCGACACGCGAAACATGGCGGGTATCCAGGCTGCATTCGGCGGGATCTGTCCGTCGTGCGGAGAGACGGTGCTGTCCTTCAGCGGCGAGAAGGACGCTGTCGCGAACGCCATGCTCGCGTGGCAGGACGCCATGGAAAATGAAAGCAAGCTTGGCAAGCAATCGTCGACGGGCGAACACGTACCCTTCGATGAACAAAAAGACGCATGACGGTTTGCAGGCGCATGAGCATGGCATTGCATGGTCCGGGCTGACGGGCCAGACACGGGATTGACAACCACTACACATATGGCGCGGCAAAGCCCCGCGCGCAGGGAGGGCCGAACATGAGCATGCACGAAAACGCTGAGGTACTCCTCGCGTGGTTTCGCGAACGCGCAAGCGCGACGGTGAGCGAGATTGTGGCGTCCGGACTGATGAAGTCCCGCACGGCTTCCGATGCTGTGCAGTACGCGCTGCGCAATGGGGCGCTTGAGCGCATCGTGCGTTCAGGTGCAAGCGCGAAGGATCGCGTTCACTATCGGGCGACCGGAGTCGCGTTGCCCGCGCCCCGGGCGCAGTCGGGTCAACTGTCTTTTGATGGTTTGCTGACCGCGTGGGGCATCGTTCTTGAGCCGCCCCGGCTTCTGTCGACGCAGTCCCGCAGGCACCAGATTTCCGATGGCGGATTTCCGGATAACGAATAGCAGGAAAGCGTTGCTGACGACATGGAAGCGCTCTGGTTCCGGGACGCCTGCGGTACAGGAGCAGGCGGCTGCCATTGTGACCGGGAGATCGACGTCCTGAGGCAGCTTCTGTCGTGGATTGCCTTTGTGGGTCAGCGACCGGATTGAAGCGCGACAACAATCTTGCCGTTATCGAAGGAAAGCATCCTTGATCCTTTCCTGTCATGGCCCGAACCAGGCAAGGCGCTTCGAAGCGCCGCTGCGGCATTCCATTGGCTGTTCGTTTGCTTCCCCTGCCGGAGAGCGCCGTCCGTCAGCGGATGATCGCGTATCACCTCACACTTTCCAGCCTCCGGCTGCAGCGCGGCGATCTTGCTCATTTCGTGACGATGGCACAGATCATCGTCAGTACGTCACACCTCTTCGATGCGGGGTATGGCCGGGCGCGCATTGAGGGCTTGACCGAAGCGCACGACGCGCTCGAGCGCAGCCTGCGCGCGGCGCTGGCGTCTGGCATCTGGGGTATCGATCCGGCAACCTTCGAACTGTTCGCAGAACTGCTGACGTTACACGAGGAGCAGTTGCATGTCGCTCCACTCGAAGCCGTCATCCGTTCCTCACAACCCGCTCACCTGAGTCGGGCAGACGGTATCCGGAGCGTTCGCCGGGCGGCGGCATGACGATCCGGCCACAGGATGCCTGAGGGCGGTTCTGCGCAAAAGCGCACGCCCGACGGGTCAACGGATCACAACAATAGCGCCCCTGCAGCAACGCCCGCATCTCAGCCAAACAGGCCGTGAAGAAACCAGCGTGGTTCGCGCTCATCACGACTGCCGACGCGCTCACGAAATACCCAGTAGTGCAGATGGTTTTCGGCTTCGGCAACGAAGTAGTCGCGCGTCACGATGTGACCGTCCTGCCAGCCACACTCGATCCGCTCTCCGGGCGACACCATCCGCAGCGGCGTACCGTAGAAAGGACGATGGCCGCGCACGATGAGCTGGATGGGCACCTCAAGAAGCCACGACGGGCGCGGGAGGTCGCGCGGCAGATTCGTGCGTGAGGGTCTGGTCTCGCTGCTGACTGGCACCCATTGCGCGGCGACTTCCGGGCGGAAGTCGGCGACCGGCGCTGCTTTCATCACATTGGCTGTGCCAAGCCTTGCCGTAAGCAGCTCCATAAGGCGCGCGTGATCCTGCGGCGATCCTCCCGGTTCGGGAAACAGCGACTCACTCGGTGTCTCAGCTTCCCGTACATCCTTTGCTTCGAGCCTCAATGCAATGACCGGGGCCGCGAGTTCGATCCGCGAGAGTCGCTCTTTCAGCAGCCGCACGAGGTGCTCCTCGTGCCACGTCGGCTCGCCAAGCGCGACTTCCACGTCCGTTGGGGGAATCGCATCGCGGCCGCGCTCGTGCTCGAGCGAGACAACGAAACGCGCAACGGCCAGCTGGCGGGCGGCAAGCCAGCCCGTCATCTGCAGCGTGAGCCGGCGCGCTGCGAAGAGCGCTGCTTCTACATGCTCGATGCGGTCCGGCAACTCGAGACGGGCATCGAACGCGGGCGGCATCGTGAGCCATTCGTGGACTTCGGGGGCCTCGCCCTTCGCGCGGTCAAGCGCATCGAGCAGCGCGGTGCCACAGCGCTTTTTCAGTCCGGCGCGCGGCAGGCGTGTCACGTCATCGATCGTTGTGCATCCAAGACCATCAAACCAGTCGGCGAAACGTCTCGCAGCCGGCAGCACGCCCAGTGGGATGCGCCTGAGTGCGCGCGAAAGGGACCGCTGTGTGAGCGCGACGCCACCGCCGGCGCGCGCAATGAGCCAGGTTGCCTCGGCGGTCGGTGCGATCGAAGCTGTGCACGTCACGCCGAAGTCTGCAACCGTGCGACGCACGCGTCGGCGAAGCGCGCGCAGTCCACCGAAAAGCCGCAGGCTGGCGGTCACATCTGCGAGAACGACGTTCTCGTCGGCGATCACGACGTTTGGCGTGAACTGGAGCAGGGCGAACGCGACACCCCGTACCGTCTGCTCTTCACGCGTGAGCTCACGCTCCCTGAGATCGGCGTCCGGCGCGAGCGTGAGCACGCCGCCCCGACGCATGCCATCGACAACCCCCTGCGTCCGCGCGGCTGCGTCGGCATCGAGCACGCGGCCTTTTTCCAGAACAACGAAACCGTTGTCAGACACCGGCATGTACCAGGTTGGGCAGAAGCTCTCGATGGGCAGGCGTGGCAGATGAACGCCGATCCAGTGGTGCATGACGATTCAGGAGAACAGGCGAAGGGGAGAGCGCAACGAATACGGGCTTGTCGCGATGCGGCCCACGGCGTTTGATGAATGAGACATTCACGCCGTCGGGCGCCGCGTCGATCGAGATACGCAACGGAGCGGGGGACGTCGAGTTCGCCGCAGCCGTAGGACGAAAGAGGAACAGCAACGTATCCGCGTGCTGCGCGGCGAGGTGCAGGCGACGTAGCGCCTCCGGGCGTACCTGCTGCTGCCAGAAAAGCAGCGCCCCTGCGGTTCCGGCACGAAGGATCTGTTCCGCTGCCCAAAGGCTGTCTGCGGTCGTGGCTGCCTTGAGCACGTGGATGTTTTCGGCGCCCACACCCCACCAGGTGAACGCTGCCGGCTGAAGTCTGTGCGGAGGCTGGAGAACGAAGACAGGCCGGGTCGCGACGGCTTCAAGCGCAGCTTTAAGCAGGCGCAGTTCGCCGCAACCCGGCTGCGGGACGATCACCTCGGTCAGGGCCCCCGTCGGCCAGCCGTGGCCCGGCAACTCCGCGTCGAGCGCCTCATGTCCGCTCGTCACCGTGCGGCCGTGGGCGGAGCCCAACTGCGAGGCTCGCCACAAATCCGGGTGTATCGCCTCGACGTTCAGTAGCGGCAGCGCCATGGTGCCCCCAATAAATACCTGTATATATATACAGTGATCGTATCGGGTCTGCTCGCAAAAGTCACGCGGTCAGTCGGTGTGTGACTGCTTTTTATTCAAATCATGCTGAATTGTCTCTGCGCTGCGCATCTGAAGCACGGGGCTGATCGTGGTCGCCGCGAGCGACCATGACCACTCCACCCCGGGCAACCGCGCGCCAGGGGCTCACCACCGTCGCATAGCCTGATGGCCATTGGTGTACTTTGCGCACTACCGTGTCTTGCGCCTATCCTGGCGTTGATGGCGTCCGGGGCTGTTCGGTGGCGCCCGATCGGCCCCCGGCAGAGTCTGCGAGACCCGCTTGTAGCCGCGGCTCAGCGGGATATCCCAATCTGTGGCAAAATGCCTTCATTGTTTGGGCATTTTGCTCGGAGAGACCATGGCCACTGTTGAATACCGACCCACTGGGCGCGTCAACCCGCGCCATACCGAATTCTCGCTGCTGGGCGATCTGCTCCAGGCCCACATCCGGTCCGGGAGCGATCTTGCCGCGCTGGCGACCGAGCGCGTCGGCGTGGACGTGATCGACCGTCTCGGCGAGCATGGACTCAAGGCCGACGAGCTGCTCTTCATCATTCCTCGCCGGACGCTCTCGCATCGTCGTCAGAATGGCGAGCGGCTCTCGACCGACGAGTCGGACAAGGCCATCCGCCTCGCCAGGATCGTTGCACAGGCGGAGACGGTGTTTGGAAACCCGGAAAAGGCCATGAACTGGCTTCGAGGAAAGAAGGAGCGATTCGCCGGGAAAACGCCGCTCGAGATGGCATCGACTGAGCACGGTGCACGGCTTGTTGAGGACACCCTGGTTCAGATCGACGAGGGATACTTCGCCTGATGGAGTTCTGGAGGATAAGCAACTACGCGGACCTTCGGGGAATCGGCGGATTGAGGGCGCCCGGCCGGTGGCATCATCGGGGGCAGCCGGTCGTCTATCTGGCGGAAAACCCCGCGCTCGCGCTGCTTGAGACGATGGTGCACCACGAATTCGGGTCTCCGCAGGCGTTGCCAGATAACTATCAACTGCTGCGCGTGGAGATTACCGGGGACGTTGCGATGGCAGAACTCACGGCGAACGTCATCCCCGACGACTGGCGCGAGAACGCGGACTGGACACAGGCCGCCGGCAGCGAATGGCTGGCGGGAGGGCAGGAGCTGCTCCTCAAGGTTCCGAGTGCAATACTTCCTCGTTCGTACAACTATCTTTTCAATTCTCTTCATCCCGGCGCTGCCTCAGCGACTATCGCGGAGGCACTGAGAGTGCCATACGATCCGAGGATCCGGGCTATCCTGGGCGACAGGTAATCTCGATCGTCTGACGCGAGTGACCCTCGTCCCGGCTATCCCGGCGCAGGACGCATCGCAACCGGACGGACGGCGCAAATGCCCAGTGTGGCTTCTTCGTCCGGCAGTTGCGTGACTGCGTGCATGCGGTCGAGGTTTCCAGGGATGAAGAAAATGTCTCCGCACTGCGCAGAGAATTGAACCGGACACATCTGCAGATGGCGGTCTTCATCGAAGGCGCGCTTAAGCACGAGGTCGCCGCCTGGAGGGTAGTCTGCCTCGCAGCTTTGGAGTGGATTCGGTCGTCCCGCTTTCTACGCGTCTTTGAGCCAGGGCATTTCCACGGGTGACACCACCAGTTGCCGGGACTCGCGCTTCAGTTCGAAGATAAACCCGACCAGGATCATTGAGTCGGTATAAGGAATCGGGAATACGTGGGGATTCTCTGCGGCGCGTAGCGGGCGCGAGGGCGTGTCCGCCGTCGATGCGGCGTTCTCGCGGACGCTTTCCAGTTCGTCAGCCATAGCCTGCCCACTTACTTTCAGGACACGGCTACGCAGGTCGGTGAAGGGTTCGATGCGCGCCCCGTCTTCGTTGTATTCGGGCACTTCGTAGATGAACCAGGACATTTAACTCCCCTGAAAAAGGCAGCCATTCTAGCAGTCGGCATAATCGTGACCTGCCGGATTTCCGCGGATGACTTCAAACCTTGGGGGCAGGCCGGTGCCCGTGGAGATCTGGCCGGATTAACGACGCTGAACAAAGCGACGAACGTTGCGTGGTGCGAGGCCGATCGCGCGCTCACTACAATCTGGAGATCCTGCCTGAGTGGCGCGGCGGCCGTCAGGGTCTGTTGCGTCGACTGGATGCCAGGCGTCGCTTCACGACCTGAACCTGAAAGCCTGCGTTCGACGGCGGGGGGTGCTGCTTTCATTGCGCTCTCAGGCCGTCCCAACGCTCTCCGCACTGACAGTTGCCAGTCTGGTGCCGGCAAACGGGTCATTGCGCCAGTCGGCGCCGGTGCGTTTGCCCGGGTCGCGATTCGACGCGCCGTCAATTGCGAAATGCTCAAGAGATTGGCCGGCACTGATTGCCTGAACCACCCATTGTGGCGGAACGCCTTTGCCGTCCCATGCGTTGCCCGAAGCGTCGCGGAAACGCACTGCCTGCAAACGCTCCTGATCGGCTGCAATTGAAGTAGCAATGTCTTCCGGTTCGATTCCAAATTCGGCCATCCGTCGTCGCAGCCAGGCCACGATGCTTTCGCGTTTTCTCTCATCCATCTGGTGTATTCTCCGCGCAACAATCTGTCGTTTGGCAGGTGATTGCAAATCGCGTGCCGCCAGGACACCACGCGACCCAACGCTGCCCATGCCGAGGCAGCGAAGAGGGTGGAGCATGGTTAAATCATGTTTTGCTGGGAGCGGCGCGCGGGAGGCGCCGCGGCTGGCGACCGTCATGAAAGCAGTATAAAACAACCTATGCGCGACACCAGGTTTGCTTGCGCACGTTGAGTCTTCTTTTGTTGCGTTCGCGATTCATCGTGCGGGATGAACAGGCCCATCGCTGACTCAAGACCCATACTTCCCCGACCAACGATACCGGGTACATGTCTGGTTATAGAGAGAAAGCCATTTTGCGGCGCATTAGCATTCAAATAAAGAAAAGGCAGCGTTGCGGGACGCACAGGCAACATCGGGCGTGCATCTATTCCTGAACTCCAGAGACATTCAAACCGTTGCGCGCTGTGCTTTCAATTTGCACGAGCGTACTGATAAAGTCATAATCACGACCGCGACGATGGCGTCAATTCTGACGGGCAGACCGAACTTCGAAGTGCCTGGGAAATTAGCCAGGGAAGTTCCAGGATCGCATGAACGGTAAACCCTACAGCGAGGAATAGAAATGGTTACCCTGGACGCAATCAACTCGAAAATTGCCAAACTCCAGAAGCAGGCAGTGGCGATTGCCGAAAAGCAGTCGTCGGTGGGTCTGACGAAAATCCGTGACCTGATGCACAAGCACGGACTGACTGTCGCTGACATCGAAGGCTTTGTTGCAAAACGACGCGGTCGTAAACCTGGGACCACGCTGGCGAAGGCAGCAGCAAAAGCCCCGGGCGCGGTCGTGCATCACGTTGCGCCGAAATACGCGGATCCGAAAACGGGTGCGACGTGGTCGGGCCGTGGCCTCGCACCGCTCTGGATTCGCGATGTCAAGGATCGTTCGAAATTCCTGATTGAAGCTGGGGCAACGGCGAAGACTGCCGACGCAAAGGCAGCGCCTGCAAAGAAGGCTGCCGCGAAAAAGGCTGCTGCGAAGAAGGCAAGCGTAAAGCGTGTCGCGGCCAAAAAGGCGGCGACGACGGCAGTGGCCACGAAAAAGGCTGGCCGTGCAGCGGCGGCTCCGGCAAAGGGCGCGCGTGGACGCAAGGCCGCAGCACCCGCGAAAAAGGCTTCGGCGCCGCGCAAGGTTGCAGCTAAAAAGGCACCGGCCGCAGCTGCTGCCACGCCTGAAGTCGCAGCAGCGTAACCGGTAACGGGCGATCCAGTCGTAGCTGGCGGGGTGACATGCTGGCCACGCCGCATTCGCGGCCCGCTACGACTGATTACTCAGGTCCCTTCGCGCGTCACCTCACATGAGAGCGGCGCCATGTTTGTAGGTGAGGAAGTGCGGACTTAGGGCCGCGCGCCGTCAAGCCAATGGCTTACCGTTTTGAACTTGTATCTCTCGCATTGCCAGTTGACTGTCCACCTGAAGCGGTTCCTCCGGCGGTTGGTCGGCTGATCTCGGTCGCATGGAATGGGATGAGCCGCGCGCAGCTCGTGGACCGTGCCCGTCGGCTCGACATGCGTGCGTCGCTGCGGGTGCAGCCCGGTATCGGACCGGATGGACTGACGCAGTTCAGGCTCACGCTCAGTTTTGCGAACGGGAGCTTCGAGCTGATCGCTCATGTACGTCGTGTCATTCGCCGACGCACGGGCGCGCGACGCCAGAAACCGTCATTGCCTCCAGCACGCGATATCAGGCAACAGAGCCTCTTCTGAGTTTTGCTGAGGCTGGGCAATAACCCAGATATCAACGATCAAAAGAAGCCTGCTAGAGAATCCTGAGATTGCGAATCTTTCCGATTGTTGGTGAGCGTTCGACGATCAGGTTTGCGATGAACTCCGGCAACAGGGCGCGCGGCACGTTCGCTGGAATATCGATCACGAGCTGCGAAGGCACCTGAACGATGAATTCCTCAGGCGCAGTGGCGAGACTGTGTTCGTAAGCGACGCGAATTTCCATGTTCTGTTGTGCGTCCAGCTAAGGCTGGCGTGTTCAGCAGGAGTCAGTCCTGCCGGGGTAACAGTCAGGCGCCCCGTAGCTTGGATAGCAGGGTGGCGGGAAACCAAGACTCTGAAGCCTATCAACTAGCTCCCTCTTGGGGGAGTGCGAGTCATCGGGCCGTAACAAAAGTGAACGCGATGTGGCCTCGAAAATGATAACACCGAAGGCCGAGCCCCCAACATAAGGGCGAAGGCAGCATGAGTAGCCGAAATCTGACTGGTACGGAAACTTCACTTCGGCGGGGTGGAAGCGATGGCACGATGACAAGGACACGCTAAGCAACTGGAGAAGCCCTCCTCGCCCCGGCGCGAAATCGTCGGAGCAAGGTAGGTCCTATAGACGCTGGATGTACGACGAACTGAAGCTGTTCAACGGCTACAAGGTTCGCTACCAGACAGCGCCGAAAGCGTCCTCAGCACGACAGGTCCCATAAGCGTTGGCATGAAGCAAACAGGAGAGCGTAGTGCCGGAAAACGGCCCGCTGCGTTCGACGAGGCGGGAGCTGGAAACGTGGCTATGGCAGCCGGACTGAGGCGCACTGCGAAAGCAGTGGAATTGCCACCGGAGCCTAACGTGCGCGCGCCAGTTCTCGACCCTACCGTTCGGGGACGTGGTTGCCAGCAGCGCATTGTCCGAGCGTGGGTTGTGGACGCAGTGTAGCGCGGGATACCTTTGACTTCGTTCCGCTGGGCGTTGCTGAATTGCCTGTTGTGAGCGCTTGCGCGCGTTCGCGAGCAATAACAGGGCGCGCCACTCTCGATGCCTCTTTCTTCGCGGCGTACGCACTGTGGTTTGGTCGCCATCTATGGGAACTGGTTACCGTCGGGTTGGCGAGAACTAACCGTATGACGTTTGCTTGCGGTTTTCTCATGCCGCGTGTCTTCCACTGCCTGCAAGCTTTAATGCAAGCCGCGTTGACTGATGAGTGATGCCGGCATGGAAAACTTGATGAGCTACCGTGCGACCTGAAGGTGGCTGTCGTCGGCGCGGGTATCACGCGCGGCCAGATCAACGAGTTTCCCAAGGTGATCACTCGCGCGGACGACGATCTCCATCCTCGTCACGCAGAGCTGGCGATCGTACTCATTTATTACGGCGGTGAGGCCCTCGATCAACGATTCGGGCACATTCCACACTCCGGTGCGGTCTGCCTCGGCGAGCACTTCTCCGAGTCCACGCTCGACACACTCAATCTCTCCGATATCGAGCTTCCCGTGTCCCGCCCGGGTGATGAAGCTCGCGACGATGACGACCTGCGAGACGAGATTGATCAGTGGTCGGTCTGCTTCACCGGTGCGTAGGCGCTCAAGTGCGATCCGTGCACGCAACGCGAGATCCGAGGCTTCCCTGCGGGGCATGGGGAGAAAGAGCGACCTTGCATGTGCACCCGCAGACGGCCGACGCGAGGATCGATAGTTTTTGCTTGACATGTTCGACAGCTGACGAATGGACGAATGGATTTCGGGTCTGAATATTGGGGCGCTTGGCCCGGGGGCAAGAGCATCCGTCAAAACTTGTCGTTGTAGCGCCGGTCGTCCCCATTTTTGTTGGCCGTCCCTCGATGATCGGGCCACAGCTTCTTCGGTCACGCGATAAAAACGCGACTAACGGTCTGCGCATCCTCTCTCCAGGCCGCGCCTCGCGGCGGTATCCGCATCCCTGCGCCATCGGTACAGGCGTGCAAGAGCGGGCGTGTGGGGCAGACAGGAGGCGTTGGCGTCTGTACTTAGTTATGATTCGATGATAACATCCGGTATGACCAAAAAAGACTTCAGCCTGGACACCCTCCTGCCGCTTGATGGAGAGGTGTTCGTAGTCGACGGGGCAGGAAAGTTCTGGGTCAAGTTTGAGGTGAAACAGGTCGATGTATCGCCTGAACGCCCTCATGGACTTAGATACTCCCTGACCTTGCATGACGAGCACGGCGAGCGTCTTCTCGGCTTCGACAATGCTCACCCGGTCACGGAAGGATCGGGGCCAGGCGCACGAACAAGGATCGAGTACGATCACCGACACTCGGGCGAGCGCATACGCTTCTACGAGTATTTCGATGCCGCCGGGTTGCTCGAAGATTTCTGGGCCGCAGTTGAAGCCCTTCTGCAGGAAAGGAGCCATTAAGATGACCAGCACGACCACGTTGAAAGTCGGCATTGCGTCGCTGGAGCAGTACAAGGCCAGGACGATGGCGATCGCGCGAGGCGAATACAAGCCCTCTGCGGACGAACCCAAGGTCTGGTTTCAGTCCATCGAAAGCCTGTCGCAGGTCCTGTCCGAGAAGAACCGTGCCCTCCTTGCGCTGATTGCGCAAACGGAGCCCGAATCTGTCAACGAGCTCGCGCTCAGAACGGGAAGGGCAAAGTCGAACCTGTCGAGGACCTTGAAGACACTTGAGCAGTATGGGCTGATCCATTTTGAAAAGGGACCCGGCCGTCAGATGGCGCCGCGGGCCAACTACTCGGGCGTATCGCTCGAGATGTCCTTCCAGTAGTGCTACGCGGCAGCTGACTTCCTCCTTCACCGGGCATGGGAAGAATGGAATGAGGCGACGGTAGGTGAGCGGATGGTAGAGCCGTGCTGTCAGCCTCAGCCGCGCGCGACGCTCCCGCCTGACCAGCGGAAACGGGGCGCGTAATGCCACAGGTGCGCAGCAGGAAGCATTGCGGGAGCAAAAAACAATGGACGATGAACAGAAGGCAAGGATCGGCGTTATCGCGGGCAAGCTCGTGCAGGAAGCGATGACGACCGGACTGACATGGGAAGAGATAGTCGCCGCGTTTGGCCTGGCCGCGAAAGCGACCGCCCAGGCCGCCGCGAGTGCAGGCGACGCGCCGGCTGATGAATGCGTTGCACGCGCGCGCAGCTGTCTGGAAGATGCCTTCGCGCAGGACGTCCACGTCGTCATTGCGGATGGCGGTGCGCCATCGGGCGACGCCGAAGCCGACGAGAATCCGCTTCTGGCAACTGCCCGCCGTCGTCACACGTCCAGACTCCATTGAACGGTACGCGAACTTCGCGCCGCGGATAGCCTGGCACACGCTGTTCAGTATGCCCAGGGAAACCCGGGAGAAAATCCAGTCTCCGCCATCCCGGCAGCGTCAGGTGACTGACCTCTCCGGTCAACCTGGCGATGCAGGTCGGTGGCAGGTCGACCTGACACGGCGTATTTTTTTGCGTACCGGGACCCGGTCACCTCGATGCGCTTTATGCGTCATGGCGCGAGGGGCCTGGCGCGCTACTACCGGCTCATAGCAGGATCGCCTGCTGGAGCAGTTCCAGCGCTTTCAGTTCGTCCAGGCGACCCGTGCGTGCCTTGCCTGCCAGCGTCTTGAGCAACGCTTCCGCTATTGGCTCAATGCCGTGAAGATTGTCCAGGCTCGTCGCGGAAGCGGGCGCGAGCGCCGCCGGGTTTCGCTGCTGTACTGCGGACGCGGCGAACGACTCTGGGGTTGCCGGTGTAGCTGCCGGGGCCCCGTCATTACTTTCTTCAGGCCGGTGACCGGTAACGTCGGCGGAAAAACCATTTGCGTGATCTTGCGGGCCGACAACGTTCGTCTCTTTTTCTGCGGCGACATCCGCCGAAACAGATGACCTGCTTTCCGGATCGGCCGCCCGCGTGCGCTGCGTACGCGTCTTCGCGCCGGCGGGTTTCACTACCACGTCATCGTTTGTTGCGGACGCAACTGGTTCGGGTAGTCGAGCGGCTGCGCGTCCGCGCGAAGCAGGCGCAAGCATGCGCGACACCGACGCTGGAATATCGGCTTCAGAGCGCGGGGTGTCGAGCCAGCCAGCGGGCAAGCCAAGCCGTTCCGTGAACCGGTTTGCCTCGACAGCGTCCAGGCGCTTCTTGCCATGCAGCCGGTGGGCCATGTTGGAGCCACTCAACTCCATAACCACACCCAGTCTTGCTTTCGATCCGTTGCGACTCGTGAGAACGTGGAGGTTGGCGCGTCGGATGTTTTCTACGTCGGCGCCATCGTTCAGAGCCAGCGACTGCTGCTGGGCCGTTTCAGGAGACGTCCTGTCTTTTGCGCGCGAAGATTTTCGCTGCGTCTGGGTTCCGGCCGCTACGCCCGGAGTATTCTTGACGGCTTTGGACGTACCGCCAGTTGCTTTCCTGGGCATTTGTGCTTCCTCGGACAAACTGTTTTTAAGAGATGGTTGCGGGTCGACGCTCAGGGCAGAAGCCGGCTCAAGTGCTTCGGGCGCCGCGTCTGGTCCATCGTCGGCTTGAATAAGGTCGAGTGGCGACTTCAGCCGGGCGATGGTCTCGGCTGTGAGCCCAGGATTGGGCTGGTCAAAAAAGCCATGCGGCAGGCCGAGCGTAGTTTCCATATGAAAGGCGGTCTCGGGTGTGAACCTCTCGCCCTTCAACAGTTCGGCCACGCGCGTCATGCTGGATTCAAGTGCGATGGCAATATTCTCTGCGCCTACCGAATCGACCAGAAACTGGAACGACCGTATCTTGAAAATGGAGGCGGTCTGGGCGGAGTCCTGCGCAGGCGCCTTCACATACGATTGTTTCGGCCGGTTGGGCTGAGATTTCTTTTCGTGGCGAGGTTGGCGTTGGACGCTGTCGCGGGATCCCGCATATCGCCCGCGGGCTTGATTCATAAAGTAGGGCTCCATGCGATCGTTGGTGTCCGGCAGGTGTTTATTATAGACGCGGCGATGTTGGTATTTGATACGTTATTCGCTCCATGACGCGTAAATGTACGCGCGGGTGAGGCTGGCGGGCACCTTGAAGTACCAGCTCCCTGAGAGTGGATATGAAATGTAGAGGATAACGAATGAAGTCCCGCAGGAATTTCAGGTAATCATTCATGGATCCGCGATGAACCCGGCGCACTGGTCAACGGTGCCGACGGCAAGCCGATAACCCTTTCAAGGCAACGCGCGGCATTCTGATTTCACAGAGTCGGCGCTTCGGCGAATGGAGCGGGGGCTCTGATGACCTGCTCATCACGCTGGCCGCCGTCGACCGGCAACTCGACGACTCGATCCTGTTCGAGCGCAACGTACTTCGCCTGACAAGTCCTTGATGAGGATTTTCAGTATTTGGGAATGGACAACATACCCGGCAACGTCAAATTTAGGTTTCCCGAAATGGTCATGCTTCCGGTGTCACGACGGCGCGAAAACGACCGCGCCGCGATCCTCAAAATGTTTGAAGCTCCGGATGAAACGGTATAGCTGTCCGCCGATCTCCAGCCGGTTTCGTCCAGCGTGGGTCTGCTCAAGAATCTCTTCGGCCTGGGTTGCGGCAATGTTCCCGTGATATCTCAGGCGATCCTGATCTCTCCTGGCATCGCCAACGTACATGGCACAGACGTCATTGCATTTCTGCATCATGATCACACTTCCGCCGGAGTTCAGGGACAGCTCGAGATACTCGGCCAACGTCAGAAGTGACTCAGTCGTCGTCATGGCGATTCCCCTGAAAGCACGGCTCCCGGCATCGATCCACTGGGTGGTGGCATCGACGGGCGCCCACCGAGGATAGCGCCGCGCATTTCCGGCACTTGCCTCCTCGCCTGATTCAAACAATCTACGCGGCGGACTGCGTCACGGTCGCCGCGATCATGCACGGGACCGCGCGGGTTCACTACGCATGCGTCGCGAGGCGCTATGGGCCACCACATCGGTGGGCAGTCTGGCACGGTGAGTGCGAATCGTCAGAAAATTATCCTGCGACAAGCACCTGCCATGGCGACCGGCATGTTTTTGATCGTAGTGCTTCTGGTCGGGGAAGTCGATTCGTCGAGGACCGTGTTATTGCTGCCGCGGAGTTCAACCGTCTTCCTTCACAGGATATCCGCTGTTTTGCCGGGCGATGATGGATCCGGGCGGCGTGGTCGAAAGCGCGGTATTAACGCTACCGCAAACGCGCGCTTCGCCCTGCGTCTTCACGCCTGTGGCGAAACGCTTGCACTTCGTCAACGATCATCCGGAGAATTGATCGATGTCGCGAGGAGGGCGCACCAGGACATCGTGTTTCGCACAAAACTACTGTTGACGCTCAAACAGCATGGCGCGGACATGTGCCGGATGCCCATCGCTGCATTAGAGATTGATGCACAGGGCGCAAGAAAAACTGGCCCGCAGAGCGGGCCACACATCGGGATGCGACGCGCGCAGGTCAGGCTGGCTTGATATTTGCAGCCTGCTTGCCCTTCGGCCCCATCTTCACATCGAAGCTTACTTTCTGGTTTTCCTGCAGCGACTTGAAGCCTTCCGTCTTGATCTCGGAAAAGTGGGCGAACAGGTCTTCACCGCCGTCATCCGGGGTGATGAAGCCAAAGCCTTTCGCATCGTTGAACCATTTCACAGTGCCAGTTGCCATTTTTTGAATCCTGTCGATGTTGAAACCTGAAATCGCGAGAATGCGGCATCGCATGGAGGCGATCACCCGCAAGGGACGACTTTTTACCACGCCGGGATGACACCTGCCAATCAGCAGGTCCACGGACGGCACAGGGTCCGGCTTTCAGAGGCCCGGGCCCGGTGCAGTCATTCGTCGTTCTAACCCTTGACGGTGGCACCGTATGATTGCCGCGCGGCAATCGCGATCTACCCTGCAACCGGGAGTCTCAGCGAAGCCTGCAGGCTGCGCCGCGAAGACTGATTCTGAAATGGAGCAGGGAAGGCACTTGAGAAGAGTCGCAGAAACATCGACGCATTGCGGATTCCTCCGTCGCCACACGCGAAAGCCCGGTCTCCGTCACCATTTTTGTGCGGTCCCGTCCCGCACATTCCCGCGACGAGCAAACTGTGGCGCGCAAGCGGCCCTAACCAGTTTTGCAGTGCCCGCCCGGAGACTGGGGAGGCCCATGTTACCCTTGGTCGACGCTAACACCAGCGAGGCCGCGCTCGAGGATGAACGATACATTCGAGTTTTCTCAGGATTTCGAGCCGTTCCTCGAAGACCTGCCGAGAAAGGACTGGCAGACAAAGTCACTCGATTGCGCCATGGCCGATTACTGGGTGGCAAGCGATGGACTTGTCGCGCGTCGACAGTTTCTGGGTGACGGTTACTTTGCCAGCAACACAGCCTCCTTCACGGCTTATTTGTTCCACTTCCGGAAAGGCGTGAGACTTGACCTGAAAGTGGTTGTCGCTCACGGTCGCATCCTGGAGCTTCGGCGAGAGCGCGAACCCGAAGCGGGGGAAGTGGTGGCTGAGTGGACTATCCCCGTGCCGGGTCCCGACGCTGAACGTCGCAAGTGACGCGGACCGGATCGTAGAAGACTGGAAAAAAGGCTGGTAACCCCCTACCTGTGTAACGAAAGGCGGCTTCAGCGTAAGCGCGTAGAAAGGGGCACGGCCGTCAAATGGTTTTCGAGCCTCATGGTCGGAAAATGAAGAAGCCCGCGAGCCAGATGGCTTCTCGCGGGCCTTGTGCCGTGCAGTTTGTGTCAATGAAACTCGCTGTCATCGCTCAACAGCCAAGCTGGAATATCACGCTTGCCGTTGAGTACGCGCCAGACCTCGACGTGATCCTTGCGCTCAATGTAAAAGATCAGGTGCGGGTAGCGATCGAGAGACCATGAGCGCAGGCCCGGTATGTCCAGTTCGTACGAGTAACGGAGTGAGCCGATGTTGGGGTGTTTGGCGAGATGCGCGTAGGCCTGCTCGATTTCCGCAATGAACCCGAGCGCTGCCTGTTCCGAGCCTTCGTCAACGAGGTAGTGTGTCAGCTCGTCTTCTACGTCCTGCCTGGCCAGCCGGGTCGGGATGACGGCCTTGGCCGTCATTTGCGCGAAGTACGTACGCGGGCGCGCAGCGATTCGAAGTAGTCGGCGTCGGCCGGATCTGCGAGGCCCGAAGTCGCTCCCTGCAGGATCATTGTCCGCAGGCGCTTGCGATCCTGATCCTTGCGGATTAGTTCGCGGACGTATTCGCTGCTCGTGCCGTAGCCGCGCTCGCCGACCTGCTCGTCGACATATTCCTTCAGCGAATCGGGGAGGGAGATGTTCATCGTGCTCATGTGAACCAGTCTATCAGGCCTTGGCAAATTTTGCCAAACTCATCTCCTGGTGGATGTTCAGGGGTGGCCTGATCGGTTCAAGTAGCCTTAACTGGCGAATCTTTCCGGGAAATCGTGCGGGCGGCGATGAACTGTCCCCATGCGATCCGCCGATCGGTGCGGTAAAGTGATCTGGCCGTACGGCTGCGGCATCAGGAGAAACCAGCCCCGACAATCGGCCCTGCGGGCGACCTACATGGCGGAACGGAAGTGGCGAGACCTCTGGATGACGAAGCACGCACCGAGTTGCTGTGCTTCCTTGTGGTCGGCCAGCTCTTTGCATTCGCCCGCGAGGGCGTGTGGCTGCGCACCGATCATCTGATCGAATCGGCACAGATCTGGCTGGCCTCGAACGGCGCAGAATGTGACTGGCTGGAGCGGGCAAGGCTCGTGGAGGCATCTCGGGTGATCGCCAGGCAGGAAAGCGAGGTACCCTTCTCGAAAGACGATGCGGATTTGCACAGACTCTTCAATCTACGAACCGGTTGGTTTCTGGACTACCGTTCACCTGTCGTACAACGGCTCCATGTGCGCTGCATATCTAAAGGAGTCCTGATTATCTTGCTGGAATGAAGCAGATAAGGACGGATGCCATGTACGCGCAACACGGCTCACATGAGTGACAAGCAGACAGGCGAGCCAGTTCAACAGGGCTCTGGTTCCGCCAGGACAATTTCCCTTGAAGCCGTAGTCTGGTTGTCCGTCCCAGTTCGACCCGTTTCCGTCATCCAGCGCCCGACGTCATAGCGGCGGAAATTGCGCACATGTCGGACACCAAGCTCTTGAAGGCAAAGGACCGGCGACGATACCAGGTCCGCGACTCATCGAAACTGTTGGAGTGAAACCGCGCCTTCCCTGTCAACACGGGGACGTGATCCGCATTGTGTATCATGGTCTCCTGTTGGTGGTCCCGCGATGCGTGCTGTCCGGCAGGATTGCGCGTGGAGGCATTTCCAGCATTCGTTATAGGTGAATATCATGAGCAACCCTACGCGCGTGGCGCGCGCGTCGGTGTGCGAGCGCACGCATGGCACCACGCATTCGGCTGGTCAGGTGCACAACAGTGGAGGACAAGATCAGTCTGCTTCGTTGGAAGTTTAAGAACCTCATTTAGTGTGCTTGTACCGGCGTGAGCATGCGCACATCACTGTTTCCGTCCTCGGTGACGTACAGGTTGGCGTTGGCATCCATGGCAATCTGCGCTGGGGTATCGAATAGCGCGCCCGAACCGGGGCCGTTGGCCGTACCCCACGTTTGACCCGGCTGGCCGGCGAGCGTAGATACTACACCCGCAGGCGTAATCATGCGGATCTCGTTGTTGCCCCGATCAACAACAAACATGTAGCCGAGCTTGTCGACGACGATGCCCGCCGCGCCGTACTGGATCGCTGCGTGAAGCGGGTCGTACGGGCCCGTAGACCCAAACGACGCCACGTTGCCTGCTCCATCTGCCGAGCCCGCGCTACCGGTGCCGGCCACCGTCGTAACGGTCCCGGCCTGCGTAACCTTCAGCACCTTGTGGGCGCCGAAGTCCATCACGATGACGTTTCCAGACGGATCCACCGCGACGCCGGTGGGCCAGGTGAACGTCGACGCCTTCTGGCCGCCAGCGAGCGTGGTAACGGCACCCGCCGTGGAGATCTTGCGGATGGCGCTGTTCCCGCCGTCGGCAACGAAGATGTTGCCGCGCGCATCGACCGCCACGTCAACCGGCTCGCTAAAGCTTGCCGCCATGCCCGTACCATCAGCGTTACCTTCGGCGGACGACCCTGCAACGGTCGAGACAGTGCCACCCGGTGTGATCTTCCGGATCACGTTGTTGCCACTGTCCGCAATGAGCAGATTGCCGTTCGCATCGAACGCCATCCCCTGGGGCGCATCGAACAGGGCCGAGGCGCCTTGGCCGTCCGCATACCCCGCGCTCACACCGCCTGCGAATATCGACATCGCGCCCGCTGGCGTGAACCGGTAGATTGCGTTGCCGCCTGCGACGTACACGTTCCCGCTCGCGTCCACTGCGACCCCCGCAGGCCCGCATACCACCGCCTGAGCGCTGCAGTTTTCGTCAAGGCGGACCCCCCCCGGCGCGCAGGTTCCCAGGGTGCTGCAGACCGAATTGGTCGCGACGACGGAAGGCTGGACCACGGTGGCCGGGCCACCAAAATTCGACACCTGTGCCTGCGCGCTCGCCCATGGGTCTGGTGGGTCATTGGCGGGCGTCGAGGCGCTCTGGGACGTGGCGCCAGGCGGATCGCTTCCGCCACCACCTCCGCATGCAGCAAGCAGCACAGCAACGACAGCCGCACCAGCGAAGGTATTGAAGTGACACGTGAATCCTCGAGTTGATCCTCTCCTTCCGTGGTTAGACATTTTGGTCTCCTGATTGGCATCCGCTGTACACAAAAGTGGTACAGCGCCTCGGGGCGCAGTAAACGTTGCATTCACAAACAGTTGGAAGTACGCCTGGACCGGCGCGAAAGACCGCACCGAATTGCCAATTAGCCACGCGGATCTAGCATTAGCAATAGTGCATTTGCATCCTTGCTATTCTTTTTTGGCGGCGATATTGAATCGCGCGAAGCAGTCGCGCGTATCTGCTTTCGCCGTCGCCGGGATTTACCTGAGTCTGAGGTCACCGCAAACATCAAGATGATGTCCGCGGATGGGTGAATCGAACGATGACCTCGCTGAAGTTGCCCCGCAGCATGATGCATTTGCATCATTGCCCGCGCCGCCTGAACGCTCCACCATTTCTCCATGGCGCCAGGGTCGTCACCCTTCGGCGCTTGCCCGGCCTCGTCTCGCGCGAAGCTGCCGCAGCACGAGGCCTGTCTCTGGAGACGTCCATGAAGATCCTGACTGCCTTACTTCTCTCACTGCTCGTTGCCGCAAACGCCTCGGCGCAGGACAACGCCGCACAGCCCGCAGCGCAGCAGGCGGCACAGGCCGAAGCCGGACCCGCGCCGGTGGCGGCCGCCGACCCGCCGATCGCCGCAGCCCCCGGCGCCGGCGGCCCCAAGACCTGTCACGCGCGCGGATGGAACTGTCGTCTGGCAGACCAGAGCCTGGATGTCGGTGCACACTGCATGTGCGGCGTTCATCCCGGTAACGTCTGGCCGAACTGAAGCGAAGATGCCCCGACGACACCCGGCTCTCGCAGCGATAGGACGAATTTGAGCAGCCCACAGGAGCGAACATGGACTCATCCCCTTCCACCCTGTTCCTGCATGGCGGCCCGGGGCTCTCCTCGATCGCAGAGCGTGAGCTCTACGGCCGGACGCTGCCGATCTACTGGTGGGACCAGCCACGCTCGGTCGTCCTGTTCTCACAGCCCTTCGCGGCGCTGGTCGAAGCGGCCGAAGACGAAGTCCGCGCGCTCGCCGAGGCGCAAGGCCACCCAGTCGATGTCATCGCGCATTCCTTCGGGGCGCATCTTGCACTTCATCTGGTGGCACGCGCGCCGGAGCACATCCGCAACCTCTCGCTCCTGGCTCCCGTCTACGACCTGGGCGACGCGTTCGTGCGGCTCGGCACACGCCTGCTCGAGATCGTACCCACCTCCGCACCGCTGCTCGCCGCGCTCGAAGAGTTCAAGGCGAGCAGTGATCACGTGCGCTTTGCGCGGCTCGCCTCGCAGGTCACAAGCTTCGCAAACTTCTTCGATCTTTACTGGAGCCCCACCGCCGACGCGCGTCGCCGGTGGTACCTCGACCTGGTTGCGCACCAGAACGTCGTGGATTCGCGCGCGTTCGAAGTCATCGTGCAGGACTTCTGGGCCGCACAACAACCCTCACCACCCTCGCCCAGCCGCCCGGAATCGGTGCAAATCGTCTTCGGGCGCCAGGACCCGCTCATTGATCTTGACGCCGAACGCCAGACCTGGCTGCAGTTCTTTCCGTGGGCGCAGTACAGCGAGGTCGATGCCGGCCACTTCGTTCATCTGGAGATGCCGGCCGCCCGCTGGTGGCCTCATAGCCCAACGCTGAACTAGAAACCCGCTCGCCGAAACTCTTCGGTCAGTTCTGCGTTGTTGTGCACACCCACGCGATCGTGGATTGCCTGCAGACGATTGCGAACCGTCGCGGGCGAAAGTGCCAGGGTTTTGGCGATGTCCTTGTAGGTCAGACCGGAGACTACGAGCTTCGCCACTTCGAGCTCTCTGGGCGAAAGTCCGTCGACGGGCATGCGTGCCCGGGCCCGCACAAAGACCATGTCGTGCAGCACATCGATCCAGGCAATCACCGCGCGCCCCTGGAACCGCGCCAGCGCGCGCGGATTGATCAGCCCCACAAGCGCAGCCGGCAAGGCGTGATGCATCAGCGTCGGCCATTCCTGGCGCAGCAGCTCGCGAAACCCGGGCTCCACGAACCGGAAATCCCCCGCGAAGTCGCTGATCGCGAGATGCCACAAGGTCCCACCGGCACGCGGGCGAATGCGCTCCATCTGGAAGGTAAGACTCGTGTTCAGTGCCTCCCGCAGATGCGGAAACACGATCTGCATCATGCTGCGCTGAGATTTATCAAACGGCTTGTCAAGGTACGCGCTGTAGAGCGAGATGGCCTGAAGTAACCCGTGTTCGCCCGTCCTGCACACAACAATCAGCCCGTGCATGTGACGATACTCACGGACGTATTTCAGCATGCCCGGATCACGATTACGGGCGCACATGTCATGCAGCTGAAAGTTCGTCACCGTGTCGAGATGCGAGAGACACCAGGTGGCCGCTTCGTCATTTTCCCTCACCGCGTCGTAGTCTTTCAGCGTGTCCGGTGAGTCGTTGTACAGATAGGGCGAGTGGTACGCCGCTCCGCGTTCATCATGGCGAGTGGTTCCCCAGCGCGCCGCGTCAAAAGGCACGACACGCTTGAGCAGGCCGAGCGCATGCGCCTGGAAGTCCTCAAAGGGAACCTCTCGGGCTGCGCAATGCAACGACAGGAGAAAATCATTGAGCTCGTGCATGGGTGCCTCCGTTATTGATTCCAGCTTTCCCCCGGCTGAAAACGGCAAACACCTGCATCGATTCTTGTTGTTGGTCTTTACGTTGATAGCATAAATTTGACCGAACCCCAAACTGTTGGGCGCCCGATCTTACAACTGTGCGCAGAATCCTGAAGTAGAGGACATGGCAGCACTTCCGTCAGAACAATATGAGATGTCAACGAGGCGTGCCGATCATGTCGATGCCGAAGTCTGTTTGACCCGTATGCCGGGATCGCACTGAACCATCATTACCGACAAACTCGTCCCAGGGCAGCCATTCGACTTGCGGCGCCGCAGATCACGCGAAATTCGGCATGTGGATCAACTGGGCGTCGGCGTCAACAGCGTTCACATGAGTTGATCAGCGTTCGATGCAATGGCGCTCACAGGAGAGATGGAAGGGCTCAACCGTAGCTGGCCCGGATGCCTTCCGCGTATTGAATGGCGGTTTGCTGATGCGGATCGGTCGCCTGACGGTCTGAACTACACGGCGAGCGATTGTCGCTTCATGGCCGAACCCGGAATTAGGGGGGCGCGGATCCGAGTATCGAAGGCGCCGTGGCCTTGACCTTCCGTAGACGACCCTCAACAGGCATTCGTTGCCAAGTCTAGCGAGTGACCGGTGAGGAGTCCACAAGAGACGGTTGTGTTGCTGCCGACGCCGTTTTGAACCGGTTGACGACGCGTCGATGATCCGGGCAGCGACCTCGCGAATACAATGGGCTGGTTCAGGAGAATCTCGGCATCCGGATCAAAACGGCGTCGGTGACAACACATACCTCGCAGCCAATAAGGAATGCGAGGTATAGCGTTTTTGGGTTAGTGCCAGCGACCTCGACCGCCCCAGCCACCACCCCAGCCACCATAGCCGCGATAGCCACCGCCGTAATACGACGCCCCTACCGTAATCACCGGCTGCACGGTGGCATAACTCGCGTACGGATAGACCGGCACGTACTGCGCGGGTGGTGCGTAGACTTGCTGGACGACAGCGGGCGGCGCGGCATAGCCCCGCGGCGGTGGCGGCACATAGTCCGGCGGCACGCCGGCAAAGCCTGGAGGCGGGACGGCGATGGTGCCTGGCGGCGGCGGTGGAGGTGGCTCACTGGGATAGCCCAGCGGATCATGCGACGACTGAAGTTGGGCCATGTCGGCAGCGTGCTGCGCGGCGAGTGCTTTCGCCATGCGTTCGTCGTCGGCCTTGCCGCGGTTAATGTAGCCGTTGCGGTAGGCGCGCGCGACGTCGCTCATGCGCTGGTTGGGGTCTTCCTGCGCCCCATCCGCATTGACCTGATACACGCTCGGGTCCACGGCAGCCTGAACGGGCGCGCCATTGGCATAGGCCGCCTGGGGCCCATCGGCAAGCGCCAGTTGTCCGTGAATGGCCAGCGCAAAACTGACCATGGCCAGTGCGACCTGCGTCTTGTTCTTCTTCATGCCGCGCCTCGCAGCCAAAAGGTTGTTCAGGGGAGTATATGCGGCAGTTTGCTCACGCGATAGGAAACATTTACAGGGCCACCCTGACGGCCCGGAAAAATTCGCGCGGCGTGCGTACCGAGCACGATCTCAGTGATATTCACGTTTCAGGGTGCTTATCTCGCCTACTATGGAATGTGTGACTTCGCCAGGAAGGGGCTGATGACCGAGGAGGTGCGGACCGCCATCGGCCTTGCTTTCCACGATTTCGGACTGCATCGGCTGGAGGCGAACATTCAGCCAGGCAATCAGGCGTCCATCGCCCTAGTGCGTCGCCAGGGATTTCAGAGGGAGGGAGTTTCGCAGAACTACCTCCGAATCTACGGTGAATGGCGAGACCATGAACGATGGGCGCTGGTCTTTGATCCCGAAAGCGCCGTAGTTGAAACCACGCAACGCACAGGGCAACCGATTTGTTGATTCATCGCACAGGTGTTCGAGCTTTGCTTTTGACGCCGGACCACGAAGTCTTGCTCATGCGACTCCGTCCTCCGGACGGCTCAGCGTGCTTCTGGATCGCGCCCGGCGGCGGAATCGAGAAAGGGGAGTCGGTCGAAGGGGCCTTGCGGCGCGAACTGCGTGAAGAACTCGGGCTCACCGACTTCGCATGCGGCCCGCTCGTGTGGCGGCGGCATCACACGTTCGACTGGGGACCAAGAAGGATCTCCCAACGCGAGGAGTACCGAATCGTTCATGTCAACCGCTTCGATCCCGTCATGTCCGATCCCGTCGAAGCGCAGGTGCTGGATTGCTTTCGCTGGTGGCCTGTCGACGATCTCGCGAAAACACCGGAGCAGCTGACACCCCTCAGCCTTGCGACCATCATGCGGTCCTATCTGAACGATGGGCCGCCGAAAGACACACCCGGCGAAGAAGTGCTCGTCGATTAGCGTGGGCGCGCTAACCGTGCGTCGCTCGGCGGGCGCATTTCGACCCACTCCGGTCATACGCGGCTGCGTTAGCACGACGACCGCTTCCAAACTGGGACGGCCATTCGCGCAGCGCGACCATAAAAAGCGGTGGCAATGGTCGGCTTTACTGACATCGGGCCCACGATCGATTCCACAGGCAGCGAGTCTTTCAACACAATCAGAAGTACCTCCGAATTTGATTGCACTCCCGGAGGTTGAGGGGACCGGAACGTGGCCAGTTTGCAGCCTGCAATTTCGCTGCAGTACCCGCTTCTGCTGGCTTGCAACCGGATCTGGTCGCGCCGGCGATCCTTCTTTACGCTGCCCGTTATTGGCCGTCCGCGGTATCAGCGCACACCGGGCCGAACGCAGAGCTCGGGCTCTGTGCAAATCAATGAAGCGATGCTTCGGGCCAAGCGCCAGGCAGCCCCAGCGCTCTCAATGCCTGCTTGAATCCCGGTGCGGCATCTGACTTCTCGATGTCTTGCAGCAGGGCGTCGCGAGCCCGTTCGGGCAAGCTGGCATAGTGAGCTGCTGCAAGCTGCTCGGCAAGCGGATGGTGCACGAAGTCTATCCTGTGCATGGCGTTGACCACGCGCGTATGAAGCAGCCCATACTGGACCAGTTGCTGGATTAGCTGCGCACCGGTCAGCTTCTCGTAGTTGTCGGTAACGAATGCAGAACGCGATGCCTCGGAATCCAGCAAGCCGCGCAGGTAGGGCTCATCCACCGCATGTGGTGTGAACGAGCTTTCGAGGCAAGCGAAAGCCGCGATGCGGCAGGCTCGAAGCAGATCCTCTTCGGTCGGCGCGGAGGCGGCGGGTTTGCGCAGCGACAGCAGGTATTCCTGCGCCAATTCCAGCAGCCCGGAGGGCAGTTGGCCTGCCTCCATGAATCGGCGCAGTGCAATACGCGCGAACAGTGGGCTGATCCCCCTGAGGTGCGCGAACGACTCGATCGCATCGAGCGCGGCTTCCAGCTGTGGCCGATCCGGTACATAGGTGGCCGCCAAGTCGCGCAACGCGCCGTGATCAAGATTGCCCAGTTTCTTTGCGGTGAAGTGTTCTGACGGTGAGGGGCTGCGGCTCGTGACCACGAGGTTCCTGACCCTGCCTGATCGGGCGGTCTCCTCCAGTTCTTCAACCGCACCAGCGCGCTGCAGTTCCGAGAGCCCGTCCACAACAAGACCAATCGCACCAGACGCCAGCATGCGAGAGACTACCTCCGCCGGCAAAAAGCCACTCGTGCCCACCTCCCCGATGCAGGTGGCGACGTACGACTCGAGCGAGCCGCGCCATCCAAAGTCGACCAGCACTGGGATGAAGCAATCCGCCGCGTTCGCGCGCCGGGCCAGCTCAAAAGCTAATGTGCTTTTTCCGGTGCCACCCGCGCCCCAGAGCCAGAGCAGCAAGCCGCCGCGCTGTTCGAGCGAGTCTCGGATGACCTCCTCGCCGCCGAGATCGACGTAGGTAATGCGCTGGCGGACGGCTTCACGGGACTCGAAGGCAGTGGCCGCCAGGTGTTGGCGGTTTCCGTTCAGCCAGGCCGCGATCGGGCGGCCGGAGCGGCCGAACGCTTCGACCAGCAACACGGTCTTGCCGACCCATTTGACGGCTTTCGCGATGTCGAGGGCCATGTCAGGCGCCCTCTTGGAGTCGGCTCATGCTGTTGGCCGTCCACGAGCTGGACAGCTTCAACGACCAGACAAACAGCCTAGCCGGCGCGAAAACCCAAGCCACCGCCATCACGAGGACGAGCGCCGAGTAGAGCGCGACCGCGATGACACCCAACTGCTCCAGGAAGCTCAAGGATACGAAACTGGCCCTGGCGAGAGAGATTTGCCTCGCCAGCAATTCCCTGACCCTCACGGTCCACTGATCGCGTTCGAGCAGAACCGCATTGACCGTGGCCATCGAATTGCGGGAAGAGATGGTTTCCGATGCGCTTTCCTTCGAGGATTCAATGGCCGCCAACTGAAGTGCGGGGCGCCCGGAAACGCCGTACCAGCCGTCAGCGCTGGCCACCATGGCCCCGTCGGCGTCGAGGATTGCCCGCCCGAGCTCGGCCTGGTCGCTCAAGCGGTAGAAGAGAAGCTGCCCGTCGGCAGTACCGGCCACGAGCATGTCGCCACGCATGCCCACGGCTTGGATGGGCTGCCCGACCGAGAGCCTTGCCAACAGCTTGCCGGCCTGGAGGTCCCACACATTTAGGTCCCCTCGCGAGTCGCCGGACACCAGAAGCTTTCGCTTGGGATCGAATCCGAATCCCGACGGCATACCGAAGGTCTTCTGCGACAATATTTGGCGCCAGCCACTCCCCTCCCGCTTCATGACGAGGACACTTTCATCGCACGAGTAGGCCACAAGATCCCGGGACAGGAAACTCACCGGCTGAAACCGCAAGTGTTGCACACAGCTTTCGGGCACGATGATGCGTTCGGTCTCTCGAAGCGATGGTTGCAGCACGTGGATTTCCTGCCCGACCATGACGGCGATGCCTCCGTCCTCCAAGGGGAACAAACCGGAGATGCGTCCCGGTGCCTTCCAGGGAGCCATGGCCTTCGCCGACGCGCCTGCGCTATCCACCGCCAGCCGCGTGACGACGTCGCTCCCGTAATCTGCGCCCACCACGTAGATCGTGGAACCGTCTAGGCTCCACCACAACTGCCCCGAAATGCCATCGGTCGGGACTGTCACGGCCTTCCTAGGCGAATCCGCCGGCCAGACGGTCACATACCCCACCTGGCGGATCGCTGCGATCGCATGTCCGCTGGGCGACGCGGCGATCGACTCCACGCTGCCATTTTCCGCTTGCGCAGGCACAGGCAAAAGGCCGCGCTGGAGATCCCAGCACATGGGGACACTGTTTGAGGAACCGCAGACCAGGTAGGCGAAGCTAATCGCCATGGAGGAGAGACTGACGCTCGAGGAGCTCACTTCGGTGAGCAGTTGCAACCCATAGCGCCAGACGAGCACCGAACCGTCACGGGTTCCGACCACTGCTATCGCCCCGTCCGGAGAGACCGCCGTTGCCCTCGCTTCCAGTCGCCCCGCTGCCCACGCGCTCGCATTCGAGCTGTACCTTAGTTTGGGGGCGGCGCCGCCCTTGCGGTCGAGCACGGCCACGGAACCGTCTTTCATGATCAGCAGAAGAGCCTGATCACCCTCGATGAACTCCGCCGTGTAGATACCTACGGGATCGTCCATGGCGAATTCCTCAATCATCGTGCCTCTCGTGGCATCCCACACCTTGGTGCGGTCGTCCGAACCCACCGTCGCCAACAGGTCGCCTTTGGCCGAGAAGGTGATTGACGTGACGAGATTCCTGCCATGGGGCTCATGGATCTTGACGCGGTCCTCGCGGTCCTTGAGGTTAGCGATGATGATCATTTGCTCCTTCTTGTCGTCGAGGTCGTCGTCAATCATGAGCGCGACGTGCTGGCCATCCGGCGAGAGGCGAAGCCGTGTCACGGAATCGGCTGTGTATTCGTGCACCGGACCGGCCTTGTGCCTGTCCCATAGGCTAACGACGCCGAATGTGGAGACTGCGGCGAAGGACTTGCCGTCGGGGAAGAAGTCCAGCGCAGTTGTCTGCATGTTGGCGGACAAATTGCCCGAGGCACGCTCGGATACTACCCCCCCGTAATAGTGGCTCTCGGAAGCCAGGGTCTTGGCATCCAGAACATCGATCCCGATGCCGGAGCTCGCCAGCGCGATGGCCGAGCCGTCCTTCGACATCGCGAAGGTGTAGACCTCTTTGCCGGTATCGACTCCGACAGGCTCCACGATGCCCTCCGCATCGATAAAACGGATTTTTCCTCGGGCCGTCGCCGCCACGATGCGGCCTTGCGCGATCGCAATGCCGCTTATGGCCTCGGTTGAGCTCAACCGAACCGGAGGGTCGGCTTGGCTGAAACCGAGCCGGAAGACCTGGAGGTCCCGGGCATAGCTGGGCACGACGTAGACGGTGGCACCGTCGGCGGCCACCGAGAATTGGGACACCTCCTGCCGCAGTTGCCTAGTTTCGCCGGTGCGCAGGTCCCACAGCATGAGCCCGGCGAATGAGTCTTGGTAAAGAAGCCGGTCGCCGGGGCGCAATAAGGCGACTGCCCGGGCTGATGCTTCCAGTTTGCGGAGGAGTTTCGGCTTTTGCCCGGACCGGAACATCTGCTCCAACTGCCCCGTCTCGAACAGATACAAGCCGCTGAGCACGGCCAGAGCAAAGCGGCTGCCGTCTTCCGCCAGGGCGAGCGTCCTGATGCCAAACAACTCTTCGGAGAATCGCATCCGAGGCAGTGGCTCGGCGCCGGTCAATTCGATCGCGCCGAGTGTTCCGTCGCTCGAAGCCGTGATGGCAATGTTCTTAGACAGGACGAGGCTCGTCACAGGTAGGTCGTGCTTGTATGCGTTCAGTTTGCGCTCTTTGCACCGGGCGTCCCAGAGGTGGACAGCACCCCGGTTATCGGCCGCGACGACGACGTTTTGTGCCTCGGACGCTTCGATCTGGACGATGACAGCGTCTTGGGGCTCTTGAGAACTGTCAGCGTATTGAGGCAGTTGAGAACGGCACAGCAGCCGGCCTGTTGTGTCGTAAAGCTTGATCTCTCCGTGGAACGTACCGACGGCCAGCAGCGGCTCCTCAGCGCCTCCGTCATTTGTAAGCCGTAACGTGGACGCGGTGTCACGAAGGGTCAGCACTCGTTCGAGGCGGTTACTGTCCGCGTCCCACCGCCAGAGCGAAACCTCGCCCGAGTTCCCAAGGTTTGCGACATAGCCCTTCCCACGCTGGGCGGCGTACAAACCGGCGCTGTCGCTGGGAGCTAGCTGGGGCTCGAGCCTTGGTGGCGTAGCATGCGTCGATTGCAGCGCCATCCAGCCCAGCAAGGTAATCAGCAGGACCGCCTGCAGACGTCGGACCACTCCGCCTTGCGACCGGATCAGCGCAGACGATCTCCGTCTTTGCCTCAGAGCTATATCCATGGCCAACCAATGTTTTTCTTACGGTCGTCTGATGTTTCGAATCCTGCATCGACCACTTCATTCGACTACGGCGCACATTGACTCGCGACAATTTTTGACGGCACTTTGAGAATGATCAGTGCGATGCCGAACAGTAGCAACACTAGGTTCCTAGTTCGCCGGATGACTCGATGGTCGCGCCGGACAATGGACGAAGTTGGCCTGGTCATGACTTATCGGACTTTGCGGGCGGCTTAGGACCGCATGCTTTCTCGCAGCTAGAGCACAACTGCCTGTCGAATCGAGCGTGGGCCCGATGCCAGCAAAGTTGACCATCGTCGCCGCTTGGCAACGGTCGCGCCAGCGACAGTAACAACCGGTGAAGGAGCGGTCGTCTTTGACAATCGGTCGGCGGGTTTCGGGACGGAGCCGACGCCTGAACGTCCGACCGACGACGCTTTTGAACGACGGCTAGTGGCCGCACTGCGTCCCAAGACTGAGCGCGACGATCGCCCCGGCGCGCTTCATGCAAAAAGCATAAGTGATCTTACCCGGGATCCGCGGACATTCCGAATGGCGGCCCTTTAGGTCTTTTACCTTCGGCATTTCCGGCACTTGCGATTCAGGTGAGCGCAGAACGAGACCGTAGACGCCAGGCATACGCGCATACGAAAAGGTCAATTACCAGCCATAGCACAGGAAAGTGGTTGCCAGGTCCCGAAACCGTGTTGTCCTGATGGTGCATTGTCATCTGAAGGAGGGTGCAGCCGAACGCTCCAACAAACAGAGGGAACGCAATACGCCGTAGTTTGAACAGTGCGATCGCACCACCCAGCTCCAATGCCAACGTCACCCCGAGGAGTGTCCAGCCAGCGTCGTCATCGACTCGACGGCCATCCGTGCTTTCGCAGAAAACGGCGCCGAGTGCCAAACGAGGAGAAGTCCGCCGGCGGCAGGGACAATAGTCACCAGATAGTAAAGAAAGACAACCCATACAAGAATTGGCCGTTTCGGTTTTTTTGTATTCATGCTTGTCTCGCAAGATTGGTCGCTTCGACTGTCCTCTCGGCGGCGATACGCGTCCCATCTCGGATCGAAGAATGCTGGGTTAAGTGCTCGCCGGACCTCTTCCTTCTCATCGAGGCTACCAACTTTTGTCGACGATGCACGGTGCGTTGCCGAACGTCTGGTTGTGGACTGCATCTACCGTTCGACCCGACGCGAATGAAACGGGAGCTTACGAAGTGGAACAGCCATTCGCGGCTGAAACCGAAAGCCGACCAGCTGTGACCGCCTGCGAATCGGCCGCGCGTTTGGGAATGCATATTTGATGTATAGGCTATAAGAGAAGCACGCGCTTGAATCTCAGAAAGCCGGGTGTCAAACTAAGTCAAGGGTCATGAAAGATGAGGTTCCTATGGCGACCGAAGACAGTGGCGGAAACAAGGTGATCGGGCGGACCATGTGGGACGTCATCGCGGGGCTACTGGCGAACAAGTTCGTCCTTGGTATGTTAGTAGTCGTTTTGGTCGCTGCGCTAGCGTTGATTGTGACTGGCCGAGCCACAATTCAGTACACAGAAGCTGGATGGCGGCTCTGTTTTCCGAACTGTGAATCACCTGTTAAACGTGAGGAGTCACCCATAGCACAGCAAGCTCCGGCAGTCGTCACGCGTCAACAGGCATCGAGCGATACGAGCGAGTCTCTGGTCACTCAGCAAGCTCCGCCGCCCCCCGCGCAGAAACCAGTTTTGAGCGATATCCTCGTTGTTCCGGTTTATACAAAAATCGGTGACGTTGGGAAACTAGTCCCCGATGCCTCAATCGAGGACAATCGAATTTCCTACGTTCAACCGTTGTTTGGTTACGACGCAAAAATCATCGAAAATCTTGCGGACGGGGTCACCCGGGACGCAACTTTCGTGATAAATGCCACAGGCGAACACTTGTGTATGGGCGATAACTTCACGAATCTCTTGAATGACGTTGCGAAGTCATTTGGTAAGATCAAGAAAATTCGTCAGAAGGAAGCCGGGGGAGCAGCGGATCTCAACGAGCAGTTTTTGTTCTCGGGCAGTCGCGGCAGCTTGATTTTGACGTCGAAGATAAAATTTGACGACGATCCCACTCAGTCTAAATGTGAATGGACTGGGCAGTTTCACGCAAAATGAACGAATTACCTAACAGGTCACTCCAGAAGCAACACTCGGCGCTCTGTGCAGCTACCGCCGTGCAGTTCTGCATTGCGAAATTACAACGTGAATTCCACTGCTTCTCCGATGGTTTGAGGCCTGTGCACCTCATTACTACCATCCCTCAGTTGCGGGGGGGCCATCCCAGCGAACGCATGCGAGCAGGGTTATAGCAACACGAACAACTGGTTCACTTTGCTCAGGCAGCCCAGAGCCGAAACGTGTTGACTTCAACATATGCTCGCACGGCAGCTACCTGCGACGAAGTTGACGTTCGAATGTCCGAAAGAGAGTTTCGACGAACTTCTCTTCATGGCCGATAGTGTTGAAAAACTCTCTTCATTGCGCAACAGGACCGGCTCGCGAAAAATCGACCTCTCAGATCGCCCCATAAACCGCTCGTGAGCATCGGCTAGTGGTAAGAGAACATCTGAAAACCCCAGTGAACGCTTGGTCACAGAGTTTTTCAACAGAATCGGCCACCTGTACTCATTCACGGAAACCGCTCGAAAGCTGCCCTCGACGGCGTCACCCCCCGGTGTGTGCAGAATCGAATATCTGGTGCTCCCGGTCAGGAACGGACCTTCGACAACCAACGAGACTCGTTGAGTCTCGCCCCTGGTTCGCCGTGCGCCAGGAGCGTCTGGAGGGGACACCTTGATACCGTTCGAATGGTCAACTCCGGTTCAAGAAATGGTTTGGATGGTTTCCCAGCTTCGAGCGGTAGTAATCGGAGTCTTCGTCACGTACCTATTCGTTGACCGACGCCGGTTGGCGAGCGAGAAGTGCTCGGGCGAGCCGGCCCAGACGGCGGACTCCGTCCTCCATGCGCTCGTCCCACGCATGCCCGGCGCTCAGGCGCAGGCAATTGCGAAAGCGCCTGCTCGCAGAAAAGACATCGCCGGGTGCGAAGCAAATACCTTGCTCGAGTGCCCCGTCGAAGAGCGCGCGCGAATCGAAGCGTCTCGGCAATTCGAGCCAGAGTACAAAGCCGCCCGCTGGTCGGCTAACTTTCGTGTCGGCGGGGAAGCTTTCCTCGATCGCTCGAGTCAGGCGCGCAAGGTTTTCTTCGAAGATTCTACGGATGCCGCGAAGGTGTGAATCGTATGCACCGCTCTCCAGGAAGTCCGCGAGCGCGATCTGTGGCAAGACCGGGCTGCAGAGGCTGAACGCGAGCTTGCGCTCCATGACTTGCTGGGTGTACGCGCCCGCCGCAATCCACCCGACCCGATATCCGGGCGCAAGCGACTTCGAGAACGAGCTGCAGTAGATCGTATTGGCTCCGCCGTCGAGCGCGATGAACGGCTTCGGCCGCTCACGACCGAAGTAAATGTCGCCGTAGACGTCGTCTTCGATGAGCGGCACGGCATGTCGAGCGAGCACGGCGAGGAGCGCACGCTTGTCGGCTTCGGCCATCGTCGCGCCGAGTGGATTGTTGAAGCTCGATGACAGCAAACAGGCCGCCACGGGTTCTGTTTCGAGCAGGCGTGTGAGCGCGCCGACATCGATGCCGCGTGTCGGATGAGTCGGCAGCTCGAACGCCTTCAGACCGAGCATTTCAATTGTGTGGAGGAATCCGAAGTACGTTGGAGACTCGATCGCGATTGTGTCGCCGCGACTGGCGACTGCCGAAAGCGCTAGCGCGAGCGCCTCAGTGCAGCCACAAGTCACAAGCACGTCGTCGGGCGAGAGTGCGTGCCCGACGCGCATCGCGCGCTTTGCGATCTCGCGGCGCAGACGCGGCTCGCCGTGCGGCGAGCAGTAGGTGTTGTAGCGCGTACCGTGCTGCCGTGCGGCGCGCGCGAGCGCGAGGTCGAGCCGCTTCGATTGCAGCAGCGCGGTGTCGGGCACAGCGCAGCCAAGAGGAACGAGCGTCGAGTTCGATGCATGCTCGAGCAGCGCCGCAACGGCTCCGCTGATCGAAACGGTCGACGCCTTCGCGCGCGGCCGCGAGGCCGAAGGCAACGCGAGGGCGCCGCGGCGCGCGGCCGCAACGTAGAAGCCCGACTGAGGACGCGCGACAAGCACACCACGATCTTCGAGCAGGCGATACGCCTGTAGTGCCGTCGAGATGCTGATGTGATGTTGCTCGCTGACCGTACGCACGGAGGGCAGGCGCATGCCTGGCGCCAGTGCGCCATTGTCGATCATGCCGACGATAAGCTCGGCCAACTGCTCGTAACGATAAGGCGTATGCGTTTCCACGGGAGCACTCGTGACCTTGGAACGCCATTATCTAGCCGCACCTTCCAGTTCGCCAAGAAAAACTGTGATGGTCCATCTAGCGGAAAATTGTGGCTGTTATGGTCGGTTGTCGGGCGCTACGATGCGTGTATTCCAGTCCCGACCGAAGGAGTCCAGATGTCTGCCCCTAATAGCTCCCTGCGCCCGGGCCCGAGCGCGACCGAGACACTGCAGGGACGCTCGCCCGAAGAGACACGGCCTGGTTCCAGCGAATCGGAAGCTCCTGAGTGGCGCGGCCGATTTCCCTACAACGAGATCATCTCGCTGCTCGACGTAAATCGACCGCTTAATCTCGCGGAGAGCACCTCGCGGGATCTGACGGTGGGCGAACTCCTGGATCTCGCTGGACTCGAGCGCATCCGGGAACTGAAACTCGGTTACTCCAGATCCGCAGGGGCGATTGAACTCCGTGAGGCCATTGCAGACGTCTGCAAGGTCCCGGTGGAGCAGATCATCACGACGCAGGGCACCGCGCTCGCGCTCTTCCTTCTCGCGTTCGAAGTCTGCCGGCCGGGTGACGAGGCCGTGCTCGCGACGCCGTGCTTTCCGCCGAGTCGCGACAGCCTGCTCGGTGTCGGCGTCAACGTCCGCGAGGTTCGCCTGTCGTTCGAGAACGGTTATCGGCTGGACCTGGAGCAGATTGAGGCGAACCTGTCGCCGCAGACGCGGCTGGTCAGTCTCGCGTCACCGCAGAACCCGAGCGGAGTTCAGGTGACTCGCGCGGATATTGAGGGGCTGCTTGTCCTGATGAAAAAGCATTCCCCGGAAGCGATACTTTTCATCGACGAAACCTACCGCGAAGCCACCTATGGTGAACAGGCCGTGCTCGACAGTTTTGCCGCGCTCGATCCACGCATCGTCACCGGTGCATCGGTCTCCAAGGCGCTCGGTGCACCGGGTTTGAGGACTGGCTGGCTCACGGTAGCAGATGCCGATCTTCGCGCACGTCTGACGGTCGCCAAGATGAATACCGTTATCTCGGGTTCGGTACTCGATGAGACGCTCGCCGCAGTCCTGCTGCGCCGCCGGGACGGTGTACTCGCGCCGCGACGTCGGCTGCTCGCCGGCGCCCTTGAGGAACTGGCGGCCTGGTGCGCGGGCGAACACAAACGCATCGAGTGGGTGCGGCCAGACGCCGGTGCGTTGTGCTGCCTGCGTCTGCGGTCCGATGTGTTCGACGATGTGGCCGTCTCGCGGTTCTGGGATGTGTTGCCTGATTACGACCTGCAGCTTGCATCGGGCGCATGGTTTGGTGAAAACAGTCGGGTGTTCCGGCTTGGTTTTGGTTACCTGCCGCCCGAGCGTCTGGGCTCCGCGCTATCTGCGCTCTCGTCGGCGCTGGACGCGGTTGCAGCCTGAGCGCAGGGGGCGTTGCAATGAAACTGGTTCGATTTGGGCCGCCCGGCGAGGAGCGGCCAGGTATTCTCGATGCCGCTGGGACGGTGCGCGACGCCAGCGAGCTAGTTCACGACTGGTCGGGAAACTCGTTGAGCGCCCGCTTTTTGAAGCACGTATCGAAGTCCGACCTTTTGAGGCTGCCGGAAGCGGAGAAGGGCGCTCGTCTCGGTTGCCCTCTGGCTGCAACGGGCAAGATCGTATGCGTCGGACTGAACTACGCCGATCACGCGACAGAGACAGGGTTCGACTTGCCGCAGGAGCCGCTTGTTTTCTTCAAGTCTCCGACGGCGCTGAGCGGCCCCTTCGATCCAATCGTCATCCCGCAGACGGCCAGTGCGGTCGATTGGGAAGTTGAGCTTGCCGTGGTAATGGGTGGTGTCGCACGAAACGTTTCGTGTGAAGAGGCGATGTCGTTCGTCGCCGGGTTCGCAGTCGCCAACGACCTTACGGAGCGGACGTGGCAGTTCGACCGTGGAGGTCAGTGGAGCAAGGCAAAGAGCGCAGACACGTTCGCTCCCCTCGGACCCTGGATCGTCACGCCTGACGAGTTGCCTCCCTCACTCGATCTCCGGATCTGGTTGGAGAAAAATGGCGAGCCGCGACAGGAGAGTCGAACGAGCAAGCTGGTTTTCGCCGTCGACCGGATCATTGCCCATTTGAGCGAATTCATGACACTGCTGCCAGGTGATCTTCTGTTGACGGGAACACCTTACGGCGTTGCATACAACAAACCGGACCCGGACTACCTGAAAGAGGGCGACCTCGTTTCGTGCGGTATCGACGGCCTCGGTGACCAGCGCTGCGTCGTGCGGGCAGCGCCCCGTGGGACACGCGGCGAAAAAGTCGCGTAGACGGGATCAAGACGTGGGCGTCAGCAAGAAGGCGGCATTGCCCAAAAGCGATCCACCGGTCTGGCTACGCAATACCAACCTGGCAGTGGGTGATCGGATCTTTCACCCCTTGATACGCGGAGTAGAGCCATGAAAATTAGAGTCGCTTATATCGAAGAACCCCCCTTTTACGGGACCGGTGAAGACGGGGCTCCGACAGGTGCAGACATCGAACTTGCCGAAGTCGTGCTTCGGGCAATCGGTGTCTCGGCCATTGAATATCAGCTGACCTCGTTCGGCGAGTTTCTGTCTGGCGTACAGGAAGGCGGCTGGGATATGAACGTCCCCATTTTTGCGACTGCCGAGCGTGCGCGGCATGTCGCGTTCAGCGTGCCGGTCTGGACACTGGGAGACGGATTCATCGTGCGCCGCGGCAATCCGAAAGCGCTGACCAGCTATGTGGCGGTGGCTGCCCGAAGCGACGCGCGGCTGGGGTTGATCCCAGGGCAAATACAGTTTGACGCGGCCAAATCGGCAGGCGTGAGCGACAGCCAGATCGTCACCTTCAGCGATCAACCCGAGGCGATCGCCGCTTTGCTCGCAGGAAAGGTCGACGCATTTGCGGCGACGGCAGTGGGCAACCGCGCCGCGGCCAGCGCCAACGAGGCACTCGAAGCCGTTGCACATGAGGCTAACAAGGTTGGGCGCGCACCCGTTGGCGCTTTCTCGTTTAGCAAGAGCAATCACAGTCTGTTGCGGGCTGTGAATGACGAACTGCGCAAGTATCTCGGGTCGGCTGATCACCGCGCCCGCATGGAAAAGTACGGCATCACCCACACCGAAATCGACGGTGTGGTGGCGGGCAGCGATTCATAGCGGTTATCCGCTGCATTTCTGCGCTCGCCTGCCTCGCGAAGACGGCGAGCATGTTGAACAGAGGCCAGCATGAAGCGAACTTACAAGGTAGTTGACGTCTTCGCGTCACGACCCCTTCGAGGTAATCCTGTGGCTGTGATACTGGATGCGCAAGGGTTGAGCGCCGATGAGATGCAGGCCATCGCCGGGTGGACGAATCTCTCTGAAACGACATTTGTTCTCCCGCCCACGACAGCTGCAGCGGACTATCAGCTACGCATCTTTACGCCGCGCAGCGAGCTTCCCTTCGCAGGGCATCCGACATTGGGGAGTGCTCACGCCCTTCTCGAGGCGGACCGGGTCGCGCTTCGTGCGGGCGGCAGGCTGGTGCAGCAATGCGACTTTGGCCTGGTTGAACTGACGATAGAGGAGCAGGGCCGCGATCGGATGCTCAGTTTCGGACTTCCTTCTTCGAAGTTGGGGCCGCTGCTAATGCATGACATTGCGGAACTGGAAGATATCCTTGGCTGCAGCGTGTCAGTGCAAAGCGCCCCGGCCATCGTTGACGTCGGCCCCGTCTGGGTGATTGCGCAGTTGGACGATGCAAGCTCGGTGCTCGATCTTCGACCCGATTTCACGCGATTGGCTCAATTAGAGCGACGCCTCGGCATCACGGGCGTAACGGTGTTCGGCGCCCATGCGCATGGTGACCCGGCAATAGAAGTGCGTACGTTTGCGCCATCCTGCGGCGTTGAAGAAGATCCAGTCTGCGGGAGTGGCAACGCTAGCGTAGCTGCGTTCCAGTGGGCGCGCGGTCTGTTACCGCCCGGTGGGACGGATTATGTGGCGACCCAGGGCCGCTGCGTCGGTCGGGACGGGCGCATCAACGTGAGTGTGGATGCGAGCGGCAAGGTGCGTGTCGGCGGCGCTTGCTTGACGTGCATAGAAGGTTCTCTGACGTTCTAGAAAACCGACGTGTCCGTGCCGCGACGGTGTGCCGGACGTCAATGTTCCAGACATTAAAAGATACGGCCGGAGGCCCTTTGACGTGAACGTTCCTGCATTCCTCACAGACTCATCGTATGGCTTTATTCCCGTGACCAATCCGTTCGACGGTGTCGAAGTCGGGATCGTCGCGAACATTCCACCGGAAGGCGCGCAGTTGCTGATTGAGGCTGCGAGGGAGGGCGCGCGTGTTTGCAGGAACCTGTCCCGTTATGAACGGGCTCGCGTGCTCGAGAACTGCGCGTCGCTGGTGGAGCGTGACAAGGACGATTTTGCCGACCTCATCGTCGCCGAAGCCGGCAAGACGATCCGCCAGGCGAAAAAGGAAGTGCTGCGCTGCGTAAACACGCTCAAGCTGTCCGCCGACGAGGCGCGTCGCAGTGCCGGTGAAGTCGTACCGTTCGACGCCTATGCGGGATCGGAGAAGCGCCAGGGATGGTTCACCCGCGAACCTCTCGGCATTATTGTTGCCATCACGCCCTATAACGATCCGCTTAACCTGGCAGCACACAAGCTGGGGCCAGCGATCGCCGGTGGCAACGCAGTTGTGATCAAGCCATCGGAGCTGACACCCCTTTCGACGATCAAGCTCGTCAACTATCTCATGGCCGCGGGCATGCCGGCGAACGTCGTGTCGGTTGCGACGGGGCGCGCAGCACTTGGGGAGGCACTCGTTTCGTCCAGGGACGTAAGAATGGTCTCCTTTACCGGCGGCTTTTCGACGGGCGAGAAAATTGCCAGATCCGCTGGGCTGAAAAAGCTGGCAATGGATCTGGGAGGTAACGCACCCGTCATCGTTCTGGCTGACTGCGACCTCGACGACGCTGTTAGAGCGTGTGTTTCAGGAGCCTACTGGGCTGCGGGCCAGAACTGTATCGGCACCCAGCGGATCCTGGTCCAGTCTTCCATTTACGAGGCATTCAAGGAGCGGTTTGTTGCCGGCACTGAAGCACTGAAGGCAGGGGACCCCACGCAGCCCGACACCGACGTCGGGCCGATGATCACGGCACAGTCGGCTTTACGGACGAAAGGCATCGTGGATGCGGCGGTTGAGCAGGGCGCGACACTGCTGTGTGGAAATACCTACATCGGCTCGGTCTACGCGCCGACTGTGCTCGAGGACGTCAGTTTCCAATGCGAACTCTGGACGCAGGAGATCTTCAGTCCGGTTGTCGTTCTTCAGCGGATCGAAACGCTGGAAGAGGCGCTCACGCTTGCCAACGCTCCCGCGTATAGCCTTCATGCGGGCATCTTCACGAGTAATCTGCATGCCGCCCTGAAGGCGGCCGACTGCCTGGAGGCCGGCGGGGTCATGATCAACGACTCGTCGGACTACCGGTTCGACGCCATGCCGTTCGGGGGATTCAAGTACGGCAGCCTCGGCCGGGAAGGCGTGCGCTTCGCGTACGAAGAGATGACCCAGCCGAAGGTTGTTTGCATCCGGAGAACGGTCGAGTCAATCCAGGCAGCTGGATTGGGAAGTGATGGAGGAACGTAGCCCATGACAACCAGAGACACTCAGCAACGCCCTGACAAGGCATACCTGGCGAGTCTATCCTTCGACAGCCAGGCGGTACATGGCGGCAATCTTGTCGACACCACTGCAGGGGCAATCCGTACGCCTATTGTCATGGCGAATTCGTACAGATTGCCAGATGACCCGACATCGCTCGACTGGTCGGATGCGCAAACGCTGTTTTATACACGCAACCGGAGCTACAACCAGCTTTGTCTTGAACGCAAGCTGGCAGCCATGGAGCGCGCCGAAGATGCGGTTGTCTTTAGCACGGGTGTCGCGGCGTTGCATTCGATCTTCTTCACGTTTCTGAAGAGCGGCGATCATGTCGTCGTCAGCGATGTGACGTACGAGGCCGTCTGGCGCCTTTTTAGCGAACTGCTTCCTCAGCGTTACGGTATCGAAGCGACCTTTGTGGACATCAGCGACCTCTCCGCGGTCCGCAAAGCCATTCGCCCGAACACGAAATTGATACACGCCGAGACGATTGCAAATCCAACCACAAAAGTGGCGGACGTCGGAGCAGTTGCTGAAATCGCACGTAACGCCAGCGCCATGCTATCGATCGACGCGACGTTCACGCCGCCGCCGATGTTTCGGGGACTTGAACACGGAGTCGATCTTGTTGTTCACTCCCTGACGAAGTACATCAACGGACATGGTGATGCGATGGGTGGGGCCGTCATCGGGCGTGCAGAACTGATCGGCCGGTTGAAGAGCGATGCGCTCGTCGACGTGGGTGGTTCGATTTCGCCTTTCAACGCGTGGCTGATCACGCGGGGCTCGGTGACCTTGCCGCTGCGGCTGGCAAGGCATATGTCAACAGCGCTGATGGTCGCAGAAGTCCTCGAACGGGATCCGCGCGTAGCCTTCGTCACGTTCCCCGGATTGCCATCTCATCCACAGCATGAACTTGCTTCACGTCAGTTTGGCGGCATGGGGTATGGCGCCGTCATGGCGTTCGCAGTCAAAGGGGAGCCCGAGGTACAGAATCGCTTTGTGGCCAACCTGCGCCTCATTACCTCGGCTGTATCGCTTGGTCATGACGAGTCGCTGATCGTGCACGTCGGAAAGGCAGGACGCGGTGGCTCGGAGCACTATCCAGCCGAATTTCGCACGTACGGTCACCTCCGGATGTCGATTGGTCTGGAAGACCCTGCCGATCTGATCGCGGACATCGAGGCCGCGCTCGACGAAACGTTCGCCTGATAGATCTGGCATTGCCGTACAGTACCGCCGGGAGCTTGCGGGGCACACGAACCGGATGCATCCGGGGTATCAGTTCAGGCTGGCCGGGCGTAACGTCGAGTAAGAACTTCAGTGCGCTGATCGCGGCATTGAGCGAGACCGGCGAGGTACCGTGATCGACCAGATGCACCTACTAGTCCCGCAGGTCCTCGACGGAGGCAGTATCGGGTGAATGGTCCGAGGAACCTCGCGCACGGGCGTACGGCACGAAGATGTCCGGACTGGGTCTTAGATGCGCACTTGCGCGTGCGCATGTCATCAGCCATGCGGCGGCGCAGCGGGCTGATGGCCGGATCGGAGGGGGGCATGACGGGGCTCCTGGTGGAGAACGAGGTGGATTGCCTCAGTCACCAACATAAGCACCGGCGTCGCCGACCTGTCATTCGCCGCCAGAGGCGGAAGGGAGCCCCATACCGCGCGAACGGTTTAGGCCCATTGGCCATTGCCAATGACGTTGGAGTGTCGGTCATTGTGAGGCACCTGATAGGCGCGAACCCGACGTTTGAATGTCCGGGAGGCGATACCTGTGAACGGCTGCTTGTGGCCGAGGGTGTGTGAAAACGCACTCATCGCCTAAACTGAATCAACTCATTGAGACTGGGTGACTCATGAAGCGATTCGTCGAAGGCGATGACCGCAAACAGGTCGCACTACTTCCCGAATGCGTCGATGACTACATCGGACAGGACAATCCGGTGAGGGTAATAGATGCCTTCGTCGACGAGCTGGATCTTTCGGAACTTGGCTTCAACGGTACTACGCCGGCGCTCACGGGCCGCCCGTCCTACCACCCAGGCGCGATGCTCAAGATCTATATCTACGGATATCTGAACCGCGTACCTCTAGCCGGCGGCTTGAGCGCGAATGCCAACGCAACGTTGAATTGATGTGGCTGACAGGACGTCTGGCGCCAGACTTCAAGACAATCGCCGACTTTCGCCGTGACAATGGACCGGCCATTCGAAACGTATGCCGTCGCTTCGTCGAACTTTGCCGGGGACTGAAGCTGCTATCCAGCGACATGGTCGCCATCGACGGCAGCAAGTTCAAGGCTGTGAACAGCCGCGACAGAAACTTCACTGCGGGCAAAATCGACAAACGCCAGCAACAGATCGAGGAAAGCGTCCAGCGATACCTCGACATGATTGAAACTGCGGACCGGACCAGTCCAACAGGTTTCGATGTGAAGACCATGCGCCTGTACGAGAAGATCGCGCTCCTGCGTCAGCGGATGCGTGAGCTCGAGCAGATCAGGGAGCAACTGAAGAAAGAACCGGACAAACAGTTGTCGCTTACCGACCCGGATTCCCGCTCCATGACCAGCGGTGGCAAGAGAACCGGCACCGTCGGCTACAACGTCCAGACTGCCGTGGATACGAAGCATCATCTGATTGTCGAGCACGAGGTGACGAATATTGGAGGCGACCACGGCCAACTCAGCAGGATGGCTCTATCGGCGAAGAACGCGATGGGCAAGCTAAAGCTGAAGGTGCTGGCTGACCGCGGCTACTTCAGCGGTCCGGACATCCGCGTGTGTGAACTGGCCGGGATCGCCACGTATGTCCCGAAACCGCTCACCTCAGCGTCGAGGAAGAAAGGGCTCTTTACCAAACGCGACTTCATCTACGTTGCCAGGAACGATGAGTATCGATGCCCCGCTGGCGAGCGCTCAATTCTTCGATTCAAGACCGTTGAGAATGGCATGAATCTGAACGTGTACTGGCCCAGCGAATGCCCGCGTTGCCATCTCAAGGAGCGATGTTCGCCCAGTGACTATCGCCGCATCCGACGATGGGAGCACGAACACGTACTCGAAGCCATGCAGCGTCGACTCGACCGGAAGCCTGACGCAATGACCATCCGAAGAAGCACCGTTGAACACGTCTTCGGCACGCTGAAGCATTGGATGGGTGCCACGCACTTCCTGACCCGGACGCTCGGACGAGTGAGTACCGAAATGAGCCTTCAGGTACTGGCCTACAACCTCAAGCGAGTCATAAATATACTTGGGGTTCCGAGGACAATGAAGGCAATAAGGACGGCTGGAAGCTGAGGCCCTGAGGGCCTTCTTGCGCCCGCGATGCTCGAATAGCGCAAGCTCGACGCATCTAACTTGATTAGCCCGACCGCCAACCTCGCCCTCAGCCGCGAAAATTGCGTTTCCACACGCCCTCGGCCCGAGGCCGTATGAAAACGCGAAACCACCCGGTTTTCGGTTGTCGCTTTACCCTTCCCGAGTGACCGCGAAGCCGATACAGTGCGATCTGAAGGGTCGAACTTTTGGACTGGCACGTTCGGCTTGTGTTTTCACACGGCCTCGGCCAGGAGCGGTCGTATGGCGAAATGTGCCGATGGACTGCTGTGAATCAAGAAGGAGACTCTGACTTCGAGGCGGGAATTGACGACCTACGGAAAATATCTGTCCGGCGAACCGGTCTCGAAAGTCTTTGCCCCACAGAGAAGTTCAATGCTCACTTAACTTCCCCGCGAACAGACGCACACAGAGCCAATCGTCGTGACACATGCCCTGACCTCGGCGACGCCCCACATAGTTCGCAGGTCAAGATTACGACGATTAAGGCACATCTCTAATCCTGTATGGCATACCATGAGGCAACATTCGACGTAAGACGTCCGATGCAGCTTTGTGCTGAATAGTGTCGCAGTCTCGACCCGTCAACCAAGCACGACAGGGATCCCTGTATGACAGTCAAGGTACGTTCCTACTTGGAGGACTTCGGCGACGTTAAGGCGGCATACGCGGAATATATCGCAGATCTTCAGCAAGGTGAGGAGGCTGGTGACGTTACCTCTGGAATCTGCGCGCGCCTCTCATTGCTTCTCAATTCCAGAGTGCACGACCTCAACCAAAGATTTGCTCGTGGCGAAGTACCGAAGTGTCTCGATGCCAGGTGGACTGTTGAAGCGTATGTATTTGTCGGCGACGCCGATGGAAAATTCTTCACCGTCCGGCAAGGGTCGCAGATAGCCGTGCTCATCGACGCAGATCTTCTTTTACGCCTCGTCGCGTTCATATACCTCGTGGGATTGGACAGGGAAGATGACCAGATTGCTCAGTGTCTGTCGGCGTTCATGCTACTTTCAATCGTTGTCCCACGCCCCGAACCGATTGAATTTATGGGTGAACTGCTCGCGGCTACAAGTCGTGAGAAACAGCGTGTCTTGAACGACATTTTCGTCGCGACGAGTAGCTTCTTGGTTTTCCACGAACTCGGCCATTCGTACGGGGAAGCAACAGGCACCATCAGACCGCATCTAAAACTCTCTTTTGGGCTCCCGGAGGGACTGGCTGATCCTGATAGCGTGCAAAGCTTGAAGTATCACGCTGACGGGACTTTGTATAACAGGCTTGATATCCCCGGCACAACGACGGGGATGCTGGTTATTAATCCGGTATTTGAGCATTGGCGCGATGAGTTCAGCGCAGATGCCTTCGCTGCGTATGCGCATGTATTGACATCCTCGGATGGTCGACCGGGACGCGGCTCGCTGGACCAGTTGGCGAGCGCCATAGAATGCTGGCAGCTCGTGCTCTTCGCCATAGGTTCTCGAGAGCGTTATGTAAGGGCGATCAGTGAAGTACGTGAAATCGAGAGTGTTTCTCACCCGCAAGATCACGTCCGGATGGATGTGCTTGCTCACCATCTAGACCACATTGCATTGGACTTTGTCCCTGACTGGCAAAGTCATGCTGTCGGCTTGTTGCACATCCACTACCAATCGTTATGGGCCGCCGACATGAGAAGCCTGCTAGACGATGGAGTCGAATACGTGCGGTATGCGTTCGACGAGGACGGCCCACATATCAACGATGGTCGTTTGAGGACTTTCACGGGCCAGCCTGTCCGGTACTCGCCCAGCGCGCTTAGCAAGCTGAAGGCGGAGGTGATGGATCCCTTTCTTACACGAGCCGAACAAATAGGCTGGGATAAGGCGGTAAGTGAACGACAGAAGGAAGATTGTTGGTTCTTTGGGACATTCAAGCTAAACGGCGTGCCCATCATCTTGAAGCTGGGCAGACGCTTGCGCGATGTCGGCGTGCGGCTGATTTCGGAGGACAGAGTATGAAGCTTTCAATTATGGATGAGCAGGAAGTGCGTTCGTTTGCCGCCGCAAACGAATCGACGATCCTGCGGCTAGTCATCAAGGAAGATGCCGAACAGGCTCATTCCGAAGAGCACTTCTTCGGCGATCCATTTACGGTGTCCATGTTCATGGACTTCGTTAAATCTTTGGCGGAAATCTTTGGTGGAGTGGCTGCGGCGTCCAAGGTGATCACCAGTGCGGCGGACTTGTTCAAGTGGGCACGTGACCGGTTGAGCAATGAAAGCTCCGAAAGTCACTCGGAGGCGACGGTTGCCGAGCGCGCTCTCGTGTTGCTCTTTGAGGCCTATGTCAATCGCCGGGCGGGGATCGATGAAGGCCGTATAGCGATGTTGCTCGCGTTGCCGCGTGATTCCGTAGTGAAGGCTCTTGGAGATCTTTCGAACAGAGGCGTGGCTCGGAAGGCTCGAGACGGTTTGTGGAAGTATGTCAGGGCATCTTGAAGAGTTGTGCCGGCGCGCTTGACGTGCTCTGGAATGGGTTCAGGGTCGTCTGTGGTGAAGCAATTGCTGGCGGACGTGCGCCAACTCGCATCGGGGCGCACTGGCTGCTTTCCGCCACCTTGCTGTCTATGGCCCTGAACTGGCGACGGTCAGCAACGGGTCGTCATGACTCATTCGACAGTGATGAGTGTTGCCATTCGTAGACGCCGGTTTGCGAATGTCCGGAAAGGAATGTGCAACCGCCTCACGTCGCCCATCACCGACCGTCGGCTTCTATGGGGACTTGTTTGTCAAGCCGTGTTTGATCGTCAGGTAAATGGATCAGATTTCATCCCGGCACCTTTGTTTTGCGAGTGATGTGAAGCGGTCGTGTCGCACGGTGGTTCGATCTTGATCCGAGGTCGGGGTGTGGCGAGCGTTCCAGCCAGTGCCGGAACGAACTTCTATCCGTGCAGTGCATAGATGGCCTGCACCTCATGCAGCATGCGCGCAAGGCGCACTGGCAAACCCCAGTTACCGGCGCGCCCCATCTTTGGCTTCGGTCACCGTGCGGTGACCCGCCGACGGTACGGGCGCGTCGACCTCTCATCATGATGTGTTCCTTGCCAGACCAGGCGAACGATGTTGACCCGGCACTTCAAGGGACAACAGGTTTGAGCGAGGCCCCGGCCGGGATCTCGCCGTGTTCCAGGTAGCGCCATAGCGCAATGGCAAGACGCCGTGCCAGCGCGACGATGCCCACCCGTCGCATTCGCTTGCCGTTGCCCGCAAAGCGCCGGTTGAACCACTCAGTCAGGAGACTGCCTGGCTGGAGGCGCAGCCAGCGCCATGCGAGTTCCACGAGCATCGTACGCGCCCGGTGATTGCCTGCCTTGCTGATGCCCTGTTCGATCTGGCTATCTCCGCTGTCGTAGGGCGTAGGTGTCAGCCCGAGACACCCAGCGACCTCGCGCCGGTTGGCGAATCGTCGCCAGCCGAACACTTCCTTGACCAGCACCCAAGCGCTTTTGGAGCCGATCGCACGCAGCCGCGCCAGTTGGACCACCAGCGGGTGCTTGCCTTCGGCCAGCTCGTCGCGTCGCGCGGATTCAAGCATCTTTATCTGTTGCCTGACCAGCGCCAGGCGCGCGCTCTCGCGCTCGATCTCGCCGCATAGGATGGGTGGCACCTGCTCCCGGTGGTTGGCCCACCAGCGTGACCAGTCGCGCCCGCCGATGACGACCGGTGGACGCACATTGTGCAGCACGAGCAGTGAGCGGATGCGATTCATGTGGGCGACGCGCTCCTGGGTCAGCCGGGCGAGTTCGCGGTGCGTGCGGCGAGCATCTTCCTGCGCGGGTGTGGGCTCGCGCAACACCGCCCAGACGCGCTCACCGGCGTGATGGCGCCTGAGCATGGAGAGCAGCTTGTCGCCATCGAGGCGGTCGTTCTTGGGCCGCCTTGCGCGTCGGTTTACTTCGATGCTGGCAGCATCAACCACGACGTTGTCGATGCCTTGCCCGGTCAACCAGCGGTGCAGCCACCAGCCGTCACGCCCGGCCTCATAGCAGGAGTGAACCCTGGCCTGCGGGTCGAGGCGGCAACGCTCCCTGGCCCGCCGTGCACAGTCGAGTACGGCAGTGGTGTCACCCGCGTGCACACTATAGCGGCTCGGGCCGTGCCGCCCGTCGCTGGCGGTCATCTTCCAGGATTTGTCGCCGAGCTCGAAGCTTATGTACAGCTCGACCTCGATCGCCGTATTCTCGTCTTGTGGGGCTGCTTGGTTCGTGGGCATTTCCGTCTCCTTCGCACAGAGTTGGAAATTCCGTTTTAGCTAAACGGACCTTTCTCCGGTAGTCCCACATAGCATCTATGGCCGAATTGTGCACGTAGCTCGTCCGTCAGGTTCCGGAGTAATGCAGCCGTTCCAACGGCAGGTTGCCCCGCTCGCTGAAAGGCAGGTTGTGGCCGGTTTCACCCGCTGAGCCCTAGCGCCACAAAGCTGCCGCTCGCGCCAGGGAATGTTTTGAACGACAGCCAACGGCGAAGTCGGTGAGCGCGCGCGATCGGCCACTTTCAGCCATCGAACTTGCGACGCAGCCGGACATCCAAAAGTCTGCTTTACATCAACAAGCCGTCATCTAGCTACTGACTGTCGACGTCGATCGATCGGTCGTGCTGTCATTCGACAGTTGCGTCTCCTGGACATCACGCGAGGTGCACGTCCCGTGCTTGCGGCTGAGTTGAACGCGTCCTGTCGACCCGTTGCTTCCAGTCGAGCTATCATATTTGAAAATGCCGACCGCAGCCGGTAGTTTCCACTGGGGAAGCATGACCGAAGATCAGCGGGCCGCGTCACCGGCGAGAACGTATGCGCCCCAGAAATACGGATGACGATAGAGTTCGCCGACTTTGCCATTAGCCATATCGCGCTCGGTGCGCGCTAGTGCCTCGGCCTTTGATAGCGCTGGATCGTTGGCATAAATCCGGAACACACCGGTTGTCACCTCCGTCGCCGATCGAGATTCGACCGCCCACTGGGTGAGGAGTACCGACCGTGCGCCCGCCGCGAAAAATGCGCGGGACAGTTCCGACATCGCGTCTCCCGCATTACCCGTGACGAGTCCCGTGTTGCAGGCGGACAGCACCACCCAGTCGGCATTCAGCCGCAAGGTCACTATGTCGTCCGCGGTGAGAATCGAATCTGGCAGCCCGCTGCCCTCGTAGGCCAACGCGAGTCCTGCCTTGCGCCAGCCTGGCACTTCACCCGCCACGATGCCGTGTGTCGCGAACAGCACCACGCGGTCGTTCGAAAGGTCCCTTTTCATCACTTCGCTGCGCGAGGCGCTCGTTCCCCACAGCACGCTTTGATCGGTGGCATTGAGCGACTTCGCAATTGAAGTTGCCTCATCTAGCGTCTCGGGGAGCGGTGCGACGCGATGGTAGTCGAACGAGGCAGCACGATCATCTACCGGAAACGCGCGCGCGGTAGCTCTGTCCATTTGAGCGTCGGCGGTCGTGGACGGTTCGCGGCCGTCGAAGCTCGGATCTGCGAACGCGATGAGCGGCTCGCTAGCGTGCGTTGCAGGATGACTACGGGCGATCACGAAGGCAGACGCATTCGGTATGCGCACCGGCGTTGCCGTGCTGATCCACCATTGCGCGTCTGCGAGGCTCGACGCCGGACGGATCAACAGCACGTTGAAGGGGAGGCTCGCGAGGATGCCGCTTGTACCAATGTACACCGTCCTCGCTGCTTTGATGTCCTCCTGCACCGGAGCGATCAATGCCTGGTAAAGGCCTGCTGCGGCGGCCAGATCGAAGCCGGCGAGGTCGCCAGGTCGCCGCGGCGGTATTCCCGCATCAAGGCTCGAACGCAACGCCACCACCTGCTTCGTGATCGCGGCACGCGTCGTCGCCAGACCAATTGCGTGAAACGCGCCGCCTGGATGCACCACAAACGCATAGATCGCGTCACGCCCCGCATAGAAGTCCAGGTAAACTTCCCCTTCCTGCAATGCCTTGCCCAAGGCGACGGGCGTCGGCACGTCCGGAGACATGAGTTGCCGGTACAGTGGAAATTCCGAAGCGATCTGCTTGTGCAGAATGGCCAGCTTCTTGTCGGCCACGGAGTTCGTCAAGGGTTCGGCGTGAGATGTATCCCGTGTGTATCGCAGGGCCTGTTCCTGCTCGACGAGCGCGCGCAGCGCCGGCGTCGAGGCTGCGAGGCGCGCAGCGCCGTCGGCCATCGCGCCTTGCGTGGCGTTCATGTGGAAAAGCTCTGCGATCTGGAATGCCAGGACTTGCCCCTGATCACCCTCGCTCGTCGCGCGGCTCATCGACAACTCAAGCGCGCCGTCCTCGTTGTACGCGCTGGAGTCGTTCCATTGGTCCTGCGTGCCGAGCAGCGGCGTGACATAGCTGGCGATCTCTGCGTAGCCGACCTGACCGGTGGGATCTTCCAGAAGGTACATCATCTGCAGCGCGGCCGTGTATTTGTAGTAGGAGCCTTCCGGGCTTGGAGGCGGCAGCCGGTTTGGCAGATACGGCCAGTTCCACGGCTCAGGATGCGGCCCCATAGACGCCGCGATGCGTGTTTCGGCGGCCCGCCATTGCCCGCGTGCGGCGAAGATCAGCGATTCGCGTTCGTCCACGCCGGATTGCGCGACGAACGGATTGATACTCGCCGCGGATTCGAGCGCCGCCGCGTCCGCCTGGTAGTCGCCGATGCGCCCCAGCGCGAGCGCGATCGTCAGACGAAGGCGCAGCGCCGCCGCGTACGTCGGCACGTACGGCTCGACGTTCGCTTTCTGAAAGCCATCGATCGCGGCGTCAATCGCCGTGAGCGCACCGTCGTAGTCGTCGTTCGACGACAGCGCGAACGCCCGCCCCATATCGACCTCCGCACTCTGCCTTGGACTCGGTTTCATATCCGGCCGATTATCGGCGTCCCAGCGCATCTCGTTGGCGTAGCTCAGCGCCTCGATGCGATGATGGATCTGCATTAAGGAGATCAGCCAGGGGGACTCCTGGAGGAGCACGTTTGCCGCTGCCCGGTGGCGCCGCTCACTGAGCGTCGGATTGTAGAGGTCGTGCCACGCAAGGTCCGCCTGCTCGCGGCGCTTCAACAGCGCCTGTTCATGCCGGCCCTGACGGCCTTCGAGATCCGATTCGGCTGAGAGATACGCGCACGACGGCACGTATGGTAGCGTCTCAAGTTCGGCCGGCGTCGTCTCTCGCGCGAGCGTCCGGGCGCGTTCGATCAGGCTCTGGGTTCGGTTGTAGTTGTCTTTTGCGTACGCGCTTGCGAGCAAAGAAGCCTCGAGTGAGCGCCGGCCAGGCGGAATGCGCCGGTCATCGATGATTAGCTCGCGTATGCGCATCGAATCGGCGACCATGCCGGCCTTGAAATAGTCCGCCGCGAGCGAATCGAGCAACGCGTAGCGTGCTTCGCCGTCTGGCGTGTTGCTCAGTTGACGACGCACCGCCTGCTCGTGTTTCGGAACAGAGACGTCGGCCGGCCTGAATGACGCGGAAGATTTGAAGTATTGAGACGTCGGGGTTGTCCCGCATGACATAACGAGGAGGCACACCACGATCAGCATGACCAAAGAGGGCAAACAACGACCATGCATCTGCATAATGGCTATCTCCATGCATTCGGCTAGCGTTCACGGCAGGCGACGATCATCTCCCTTTGTTTTTGAATGCCGATGTTGAAGCGTTCGTCGGACGGGGTGCGTGTCCCGCCGCCACTGGAAGCTACCTGTTAGCTGTGACCTCTATCACGGAAAGCATGGCGGACTACCTATAGCCCACGACATTTCCGGCCCTTGTCTCCGCCGAGATCGCCTCAGCCTCTGCGATCTTCGACGACTGGCAACGGTTTAGCGTGCCGCATCCCCCGTCAATATGTAGGCTGCCCAGAAGTACGGATGGCGATATAACAGACCGTACTTTCCGTGGAGCATGTCGCGTTCAGCATGGACCAGGGCGTCGGCTTTTGACAGGGATGCATCGGCAGCGTAAGTCTTAAAGGCGCCCGTTGTGATTGCCGCCGCAGATCGCGACTCGACCGCCCATTGCGTCACCAGCATCGAGCGTGCGCCGCTCGCGAAGAACGCGCGCGAAAGCTCGGAAATCGCGTCGCCCGCATTGCCCGTCGCGAGCCCTGTTTTACATGCAGAAAGCACCACCCAATCCGCGTTGAGTCGCAGCGTGACGATGTCATCGACGGTAAGAACAGAGTCCTCAAGACCATTGCCTTCGTAGGCGAGCGCAAGGCCCGCCTTGCGCCATCCCGGCACCTCACCCGGCACAATGCCGTGCGTCGCGAACAGCACGACGCGATCGTTAGAGAGGTCCGTTTTCATCACCGTACTGCGCGCAGCATGCGCACCCCAGATCACACTCTGATCGGGTGCACCAAGCGCACTCGCAATAGCGCGCGCCTCGTCCAGGGTCTCGGGTAACGGAGCGACGCGGTGATAATCGAGGCTGCGGGTGGTTTTATCGAGCGGAAACGCGCGCGCCGCGACCACAGCGCTGGGAACTGCTTGCAGCGTGGACGCAGGGGTGTCGTCTCCATCGAAGCTCGGGTCGGCGAATGCGATGAACGGCTCGCTCGCGTGCGTGGCCGTAAGGCTGCGCGCAAGCATGAGCGCCGAAGCGCTCGGGATGCGCACGGGCGTGACCTTGTCGATCCACCAGGCAGCCTGAGCGAGATTGTCGGCGGGGCTCGTCAGTAGCGCGTCGAACGGTACGCTTGCGAGGATGCCGCTGGTTGCAATGTAGACGGTCGTCACTCCCCGCAGATCGTCCTCGATCGGTGCGATCAGCGACTGGTAGAGTCCCGAGGCAGCCGCGAGATCGAAACCGGCGGGATCGCCAGGCTTATCTGGAGGGCGTCCCGCATCAAAACCTGCCCGCAACGCTACGACCATTTTGCGTAGGTCAGCGCGCGTCGCCGTGAGCATCACCGCATGGAGTTCGCCGCCCGGGTGGACGACGAACACATAGCTCGCGTCGCGCCCCGCGTAAAGGTTGAGATAGATTTCCCCTTCACGCAGTACGCCGCCGAGCGCGTCGGGCGTGGGGATCACCGGTGCCGTGAGTTGACGGTAGACAGGGAACTGCGCTGCGATCTGCTTGCGCAACGCGTGCAGTTGGTCTTCGGTTCCGCGCGGCGTCTGTTGTCCCAATGCTCGGTGCGCGTCGTTCTCCTGATAAGTGAGTTGCCGTTCCTGCTCGACCAACGCGCGCAGTTGCGGTGTCGTCGCCGCGAGCCGGGCAGCGCCATCGCTCATGGCCCCTCCCGTCGCATTCATGTGGAAAAGTTCAGCGATGCGAAACCCCAACGTCTCGTTGTGCGCTTTGCCCTGCATCAGCAGGTCTATCGACACCCCTAACGCGCCATCTTCCGCATAGGCTCCACGCGTTGGCGAGGCGTTACCTTCCTCATCATTTCCGAGGATGGGGCCGGCGTAAGCGGCAATGTCAGCGTTGGTCACGTTCGAAGATGGGTCGTCGAGCAGATACAGCATCTGCATTGCCGACCGGTACTTGTAGATCGGGCTTTCCGGACCCTGCCAGCGCAACGCGTCTGCCTTGGCGGCTGCGATGTCTGTTTCCGCGAAAGACCACTGCCCGCGTGCGGCCGCGATGAGCGATTCCCTCTCACTCGCCAGTTCGGCATGTGCTTCGACAGGATTGACTGCCGCCGCAATTTCGTAGCCATCCGCATCGGCACGGTAGTCGCCGATCCGGCCCAACGCAAGAGCGACTATCAGGCGTATGCGCAGTGCGAATGCATATTCGGTCGACCACGGCTCGACGCCGGCACGACGATAGCCGTCGACCGCCTCGTCGACCGCCTTGAGGGCGGCTTCGTAGTCGTCGTTCGAGGCAAGGGCCAAGGCCAGCGCCACAGCGGCAGTGGCCCGCTGGGCTGTGGTGGGCTTCAAGGGGGGCAAGTTGTCGAGGTCCCAGCGGATTTCATTCGCATAGCTGAGTGCCTCGTCGCGCTGGTTGTTCTGGACGAAAGACTGGACAAGTTCCGCAGTGATGGACAATAGTTCGTTCGCCGCCGCGCGATGACGGTTTTCACTGAGCGTTGGGTCATTGAGGTTGTGCCACGCCAGGTCTGCGATCTCGCGCCGCTTGAGCAGGGCCTCCTCTTGACGATTCATGTCGCGCAGCGCAAGTTGCGCTTCGGCGGCATAGTACGCATAGGCGGGCTCTAGCGGCAGCGTTTCGAGTTCCGTCGACGTCGTTTCCTGAGCAAGCAACTTCGCACGGTCAATGAGGTGTTCGCTGCGCCTATGGTCGTCCTCCAACGCGTAGTCCGCTGCGAGATCGGAAGCCGTGAGCGAGCGCCGGCCGGCGGGAATGCGCGGATCGTCGACGATCTGCTCACGTACACGCATGGAGTCGATCACCATGCCGACATTAAAGTAGGCGGACGAGAGCGAATCGATCAATGCGAATCTCTGCTCGCCGTCCGCTGTGTCGGCCAGTTGACGCTGGACCTGATGCTCGCGTTCGACGATGGCTTGCAGTTGCTGCTGTAGCTGGAGTTGCGGCGAGCCGACGGCGACTTGAGCCGCGCCACCTGAAACGGTCTCAAGCGGTCGAGATGTTTGAGTCGAGGAGCACGCTACGCCCGCGAGGGCGGCGAATGCCAGCGCGAGATGCGATACAGGCCGCGGAACTAGCCAACGTAAGCGGATCTGCATGACACCGGCCTCCATTTTCATCGTTCTTCTAGGGCGGCTGATACCTCGGGGCACCGTAGAATACGAGCGATTGCCGGAAACCTTGGCTGGCCTGCACTGCGTCGTATTCTCCGTGCTTATGCTGGTTCACTTTGCAGCCGTCAACAAAGGTGCCTGACACCCTCTAAGGAAGTATGGGCAGGTCGCATGTATGCCACTATTTCCAGGAACTGGCCGGCAACAATGGTTTGTTCGCGTTTTGCAATTACGCGACCGGCAATTTTCTCGGCGCATTGGTCGCGATTATCTCCATGCTTTTCGTACTCAAACGATACGCCGAATTTAGATCCTTTTAATTGGTCTTCCACTTAATATATTCGGCCAGCGTCAGCAGTCTCAGCACTTCAATCGTAGAAAATTAATCACGCTTGTCCATTGCCGCACAGTGCGGTAGCGCACATTGCGCGATTGATTTGCTCGCTTCTTGTCCGCTGCGTATTGTCGATCGACGGCGTAAAATTTTCGAACAGGTATCGAGCGGACGTACCACGGGTGGTGATCGAACGTTGGGAAAGGCCGACGATTCGGCAGCAAGGGTGGACCGCACCAGCGCCACCCGTGCTTCTGGGTCCTATGCTCTGGTCGGTGACGCAGGAGCGCTTTCATTATGCCAACAACCGCCAGCGTCTCCTTCAAAGACGCGCGACATGTCGGCAGTTCGTAAAGGTGGCAGCACGCGGGAAGCTGGTAGTGTAACGGCACGCCGCGTTGCAGCAGCAGGTATCCTTTCCTGGGTTAAAACCGCATCGTCCGCAAGACAATCTGGATTGCCGTGTCGCCCCCGCCACCTGTCGAGTCGCTACTTGGATTCGTCAACGGCTCCGTGACGCGGCCACGGTTGCGTAGGATCGACGCTCGGATGGGGGCTTTCGGGAACGAGGCTACGTGTACCGGACGGCGCACTTCTGTTGTCCGGGTGCGAAGCGGCGCTGCTTGCTCCGTCCGCGGTCTGTGCATTTGCAGCGTGCGGAGGGACCTTCACGCTCGCATCTGTCGGCGCTTTCACGTTGCCTGAGGCAGAAGTGTTCAATTCGGGCATTTCAGCCTTAGCGAGAGTCGACCAGCACAACAGCGCCGGCAGCAATACGAGAACGCCTCTGCTGTGTTTGTTGGCTTTCATTGTTTTTCTCCGCACGTGTACGGGGGAATCATGGAACGCGAGAACCATCCTGTCTGGGCGGTATATGACATGCTCCGCACTGCTCGGCTCAATGTCCGATATTACAGTCAACGACTGCGTCGTCTCGAACATTTGGATATGGCTATGGACCTGGCGCTCGTCATCGCGGCGCCGACATCGGCAGTCGCCGGCCTGTGGTTCTTCAAGACGGATATGGGCAAGCACATCTGGCAAGGCCTCGGGACGTTTTCCGCCTTCGTCGCAGCCATCCGGCCGGCGATTCAGTTCAGAAGAACATTGAAAGCTTACGAAATGACGATCGCGGCCTATCAGGCCCTTGAGTATGACCTCGAAACGATACGCCGCAAAATCGAACAGCGCGGAACCTATGACGACGAGTTGAAGTCCGATTTTTTGCGGGCGCTTGAACGACAACGCCACATCGATATATCCAGTCCCGACAAGATCGCCAATTCCCGACTCCTGAAAACGTGCACGGCGGCAGTAATGTCTGAAATGCCGGCGAGTGCGTTTTTTGTTCCGGAGACATAGTTGAGGCGGCGCGGTCTGATAGCAGCCTGGCTGCGCGCACCTGGCTTCCATATGCCGAATCGGCTGACCCCATCGTAGGAATCACCTAGCGGCATCGCCCGTGAGGACGTATGTCCCCACTTCAGGGCCATCCCGCTGTCCGGGAGCACCCAACAATAGTAGTTGATATAGCCGGTGGAGGCGTGCCGCAGAAGTACGAAGCGCGCGGGAACATCGCTGCATGGCGATTACGCTCGCACGGTACGGACCGACAGCACTGTGAAAACGCGCTATGCGCGCGCCGTAGCCTGGCGAGGCCCGCAACGACGTGTGAACCGGAGGCAAAGATGGTCATCCGATCCGAGAATGCATCACAGGTCGTGTGGTGGTGTCTGAGGCCTATGCTGTTTGTCCTCGCGGCAGTGATCGTCGGATCGTTTTGCGGGTTGCTCCGGCCTTCGCTGGCAGGTGAGCCTCAAGATGTGAATGCGCCGGCGGCAAAAATCGACAAGACGTCGGGACAACCCTCCGTCGTCGATGAAGAGAAGGCCATTCGCAAGCTACTCGACGAGAATTCGGACGGAAATACGCGGCTTGCGCTGCTGATTGTGCTCGTCCAGGATTACTTCGACGCGGATGACCCTGCCGACGCGAGGCGGGTGATGGAAAGCATCGTTGATGACGGGCGGATCCCGACCGGCCAACGCTCGCTGACGGCGTCGGGACTCGCCCTTGCGTATGCAGTGGAAAACGACTTCGTGCGAAGCCAGAGACTGGTGAATCAGGCGAAGAAACTGGCCGACCAGACGCCTCCCGCCGAGCTTGAAACCCTTCCGGAAGAACCTGCCTACGAGTATCTCTCTGCCGAGGCGGAGCTTGCGCGCCGCGCCTTGAATCAACATGACACGGCGTTGCGCAAGGTGCGCGAGGCGGCCGATCTGGCAAGAAAAAATCTCGACAACCCGTCGCTCAGTGAACATCGTCACGAAGAAGCCGCCAATCAGCTGCTCGACGAAGTCGAGCATCTCGTGGGTTTGCAAACGCAGAACAATCGACGCACCGAGGCGCTGAACTACGCGAACGGGATGCTTTGGGACATCGACCACGATCCGCGACTCAAGCCTAACGCCATCCAGCGCGCCCTCGTCGAGGTGGCAGTCTCAATCGCGCTCATGTCCAACGACGACTACGATGGCGCACTCTTCTGGATCGATAAAGCCATCAAGGGGTATCAGGACGCCGGCGTGCTCCCCTATGCGTTCACCTATGCGGAGGCGCTGCGCATTCGGTTGATGATCGCGCTTGCGACGAATCGCCTTGCCGACTACAAGGCCGATGCAGAGGGTTTCCAATACGCGGCTTCGATCAATCCTGTCGTGGCTAAAACACCGAGCAAGGACGAGCGGCTGTCTGTGATACTCGCGACGCAGGGGAACTGGCCAGAAGCCGAGTCGAGCATCTCACGCGTGCTGGCGTACAACCTTAAGGACCAGGGGGCGCAGAGTCCGTTCGTCAAGTATCAGTCTGCCATGTTGATGCTCTATCGCCTTGAGGATTCCGAAAGAAAGGTCAGCGAGAGCGAGATCTCCAGATACGTGACGCCCATGCTTGGTCAGAACGACGATTGGGACGCTTCCGGTAGCGCAGGGGCTTTTGTCGAGGACGGCGCGCTTGCCATGTGTCTGAGCCGCCTCATGGACGACGGCGCAGAAGGTCAGGCACTCGCCTTCCGTATCGCCGAGTTGTTTCACATGAATGCGACCCAGGGCGCGATGAGCGATGGTGCAGCGCGATTGGCGGCAGTCACACCGGAACTGCGCAGCCTGGTTGAGCAGGAGCAGATGGCGCGTCGTGCCCAGGATACCGAACGCATGGGACTCTCGGGGCTGAGCACACGCCTTGCCAAAGTCGACGCGGAAAATACCGGAAATAAAGGAGGGGCGATCGCTAGTGTCGAAGATGCCGAGAAAGCCATGAATGCCTCGGCCGAGGATCTGGCCACACTGCACGACCGCATCAACAAGCAGTTTCCCGAGTACCGGGGGCTTGTGTCGCCCGCCGTTCCCACCCCGGAACAGGTAGGGGCGGCGCTGCATTCCGATGAGGTGTATGTCGACTTCTACGTCGGGCGCGACGCGACCTACGCGTTCGTCGTCAACGCCAAAGGCTCGCTGCATGCGACACGGCTCAACGTAACACGCGCAGACCTGAAAAAGCAGATCCTGACGCTGCGCAATGCATTCGATGCGGGCGTTCCGCCGCGTAAGGCGGGTGATCTGGCAGGGTTCGACATGACAGCGGCAGCGGATCTCTATCGCTTGTTGATCTCGTCGATCCAGGCCGATCTCGAAGGGGCGACAACCGTGTACATCGCCACAAGCGGCATTCTCTCGAGCCTGCCGTTCGATGTGCTCATGACGGCGCCCGCCACGGACCTTGCGAGTGCGCACTGGTGGATCGCCACGACCATGCCGGTGCGTATTCCGAATGCCTCGGCGCTTGTGCTTGCACGTAGTCATCCGGCAACGCACGCTGCCGAGCCGTTGATCGCGTTCGCCGATCCGAGCTTCGACGGCCGCGATCCAGCCACGATCGCCGCCCACCCTGTGGACAGAACGCCCGCGCGCGCGTTTCCGGTTGATGGGGGTGCTGCGTCGTTCGACTACCATCGCGTCGCACCGCTACCCGAGACGCTCGACGAGGCGACATCGATCGCGAAGACGCTCGATGCCCCCGATCACAGCGTGCTGTGGGGAAAGAACGCGTCGCGCAGCGAAGTGACGAAGCGGGATCTGTCGAACGATAGGGTTGTCCTGTTCGCTACGCACGGCATCGTGGCGGGCGAAGTGCCAGGCTGGCGCAAGGCGGGACTCGCACTGGCCTATGAGGGAAGGGGGCTGCCAGATTCGGTTCTCACCGCGGACGACATCGTGACCTTGCGGTTGAATGCCGACTGGGTGGTACTGTCCGCCTGCAACACGGGACTCGTCACCGGTAACGCGGGAGATGCAATTTCGGAACTATCCCGCGCTTTTTTTGCGGCGGGGGCACGCTCGATACTCCTCACCCAGTGGGCTGTCGAATCTCGATCGGCGACGGAGGTGACGACCGGTGTATTCCGGATTTATGCCAACGATCCATCGCTATCAAAGGCCGAAGCACTAGCGCACACCGAGCGTGACATGGCTAGCGGGAAGGATGGGGAACTCTACCGTCACCCGTATTTCTGGGGCGCATACGTTCTCGCCGGTGACGCGGCCCGCTGATCTTCGGTCATGCTGGCACAGTGGAAACCTCCGGCTGCGACCGGCATTTTCAAATCTGATGGCTCGACAGGCAGAAACGGGACGACAGGACGCGTTCGACCCAGCCGCAAGCTGGGACGTGCACCTCGGGTGATGTTCAGCAGACGCATGACGGGTAACTGTCGAATGTCAGCAATGGCCGAACGATAGACGTCGACGGTCAGTGGTTGAATGAAGGCTTGTTGATGAGAAACGGGCTTATGGATGTCCTGCTGCTTCGCAAGCTCGATGGATGAAAGTTGGCCGACTGCTGCCCGATGCGGTCGACCAGAGCCGACCCATTGCCACCGCCTAACACAGAGCGAGCGCGATGGCGGCTTTCAGGGTATGGCGCCCGATCCGTCATAGATAGGCGCCAGCCGGAGCAAAAATGCCCTTCGCTTCGGATACGACGCTCCCTTCGCGCTGCGCATCTGTGCGTTGCCACACATCTGCCACGGTAGTCACCTTGGATACCGTCCGCGGCCCTGCTTCAATTTTTAGAATCGCAGAAAGGCGATGAATGGCGTTTTGAGGAAAGTGCGACGGACTGAAGGAGACGGGCCACATGAAGACGTGCTGCCGTTATCCGACCTCGCTGGCAATGCTGATCGCTCTGATTTTGGCGTGTTTCCCATCTCTGTCGTTCGGGCAGGTCAAGACGTCTGCGAACATTCAGTCTCCCCAGCCGCTCGCGCAGTCGACAGCCGGCTCTCCCGAACAGCAGGCCGTGATCGAACGCGAGCAGGTTGTGCGCCGCCAGTTAAGCGACACGACGGATAAGGAAGCGCGTTTCGCGTTGTATGACACCCTCGCATCGGAATACTTTCAGGTCGGCATGGTCGCGGATTCGATGCGCGTTCGCGAGGAAATCGTCAATGACACGCAGATCAATGCAGGTCGGCGCTCGCTGGCGGCCTCCAGCCTTGCCATTGCTTACGCGCTTACCTACAACTATTCGCGAAGCCAGCACCTGATCGACCAGGCCAGAACGCTTGCGCGTGAGACCACGCCGGAAGAACTGGAGATGCTACCCAGCGTTCCGTCTTACGCGTACTTTGCCGCCGAGGCGGAGATCGATCGCGGTGGCCTGAACCGGCACGACCTTGCGCTTCAACGGCGCAGGCAGGGCGTGGAATTCGCATGGCGCGACCTGAACGACCCGGCACTCAGCGAAAAGCGCCACCGTGCCGCGGCCAATGAGATTTTGGACAGCTTCGGGTCGGTGATACGGCTGATGGTCCAGAACAATCGCCGCACGGAGGCACTGAGCTATGCAAACGAAGTGCGCTGGGACATCGACAACCGGCCCGACCTCAAGCCCAGCCTCACGCAGCGTGCGAACGTCGATTTAGGGCTCTCCATTGCGTTGTGTTCCAACGACGACTATGACGGCGCGCTCGCGGCGATCGACGCAGCCATTGCAGGCCTCCGGCAGGCCGACACCGTTCCGCACTCGGAGCTTCTGGGCTCAGTGCTACGCCACCGCCTGATGGTCGCCCTGGCGCTGGGGCGCATCGGCGACTATCAGGCGGATGCGGACGCCTGGGAAGCTGCGGCGAGCGTCAATCCGGTCGTAGCGCAAAATCCGAGCATGAACGAACTCGAGTCACTGGTTCAGGCCGCCCACGGTCGCTGGCCGGAAGCTGAGAGTCGGCTTGCAGCGCAGATGAAGGTGGATCTGCGCCATCAGGGACCGGAGAGTCCGTTCTATAAATACAAGGCAGGAATGCAGATGCTGTACCGGCTGGAAGATCCCGCGAGGCAGGTGAGCGAGGCGGACATTGCAGCGTATGTCACGCCGCTCGTCGGCACCGAAGACGAATGGAACGACTCGAGCACCCGCGGCGCCTACGACGAGGACGGTGCACTCGCCATGTCGATGAGCCGTGCAATGAACGAGGGGGAGCAAGGGCAAGTGCTCGCCTTTCGGATTGCCGAGCTTTTCCACATGAACGCGACGCAAGGTGCAATGACTGACGGCGCGGCGCGCCTTGCGGCATCGACCCCAGAACTGCGTGCGCTTGTAGAGCAGGAGCAGGCACTGCGATACGAGCAGAACACGGCACACGTTGAACTCGCGCGCGCAACAAGAAAGCTGGAACAGTCGCAAGGACCGTGGCCGTTTGAGTCGAGGGAATTTCTCGCCAGTACGGTCGTCACTCAGCAAAAGAAGTCCGTCGAGGCCATCGATGGCAAGCTCTCGAGCCTGCGCCGGCAGATCGTGGCGCAGTTTCCTGTCTACCGGCAACTCGTGTCACCGGCGATCCCGACACCCGCCACGCTCGGCGCGGCGCTGCGCCAGGGCGAGGTCTACCTGGACCTCTATGCGGGGCGCAGCGAGAGCTATGCGTTCGTGGTGCACTCTGGGGGCGCATTCCGCGCTGTCCGTCTGGCGGCGACTCGAGCAGCCCTGTCGAAACAGGTGCGCGCCTTGCGCGCCGGGTTCGATGCGGGGATCCCCCCGCAGCATCCCGGGGACCTTGCCGGCTTTGATCTGGGCGCGGCGGCAAGCTTGTACCAGGCCTTGATCGCACCGATACAGGATGAGATCCGCGGCGCAACGACGGTCTACATCAGCGCAAGCGGCATTCTTGCAAGCATTCCGTTCGATGTGTGGGTCACGCAGCCGACGTCTATGCTCTCGGACGCCAGCTGGTGGATCAACGCGGCCACGCCCGTGCGCATTCCGAGTGCTTCTGCACTCGTGTTCGCGCGCAGTCATCCCGCGCCGCACGCGGCCCAGCCGTTTATCGCGTTTGCCGACCCGAGCTTTGACGGCCGGGAGCGGTCTGCAAACAGCAACGTGCGAGCGGTCGGTCCCGCCGCGCGTGCTTTCCCGGTCGACAACGGCACGCCCACGTTTGACTATCATCGCGTTGCGCCACTGCCTGAAACACTTGGCGAGGCGCGCTCGATTGCCGACGCGCTTGGATCGCCCGAACAAAGTGTGGTGTCGGGGACGCACGCCTCGCGTACCGAAGCGATGAAAATGGATTTGTCGTCCGATCAAGTGGTGTTGTTCGCCACGCACGGCATCGTCGCAGGGGAGGTGCCCGGTTGGCGCAAGTCGGGCCTCGCGATGGCGTACGAGAGGAGTGGCCTGGACGATTCGATTCTAACTGCAGATGACATTGTGATGCTGCGGCTGAACGCCGACTGGGTGGTACTGTCCGCGTGCAACACGGGGCTCGTCAGCGGGAGCGCGGGGGACGCGGTCTCTGAATTGTCGCGCGCGTTCTTCGCGGCGGGCGCGCGTTCGGTACTCGTTACCCAATGGGCAGTCGAGTCGCAGTCGGCGGCAGAAGTGACAACCGGGGTGTTCCGCGCCTACGCGGCCGATCCGTCGTTATCGAAGGCCGATGCACTGGCACGTACGGAGCGTGACATGGCCGCAGGCAAAGAAGGGCCCCTCTATCGGCATCCGTACTTCTGGGGTGCATATGCCTTGGTCGGTGATGCTGGCCGCTAATACGTCGATGACGCGGTGGTTTGTAGTGCGTCGACAATTGCAAGCGCTTTCCGACTTGGTTAAGCGCAGGGGACTGGCTCACGGACGCACGGCTCATCGCACAGTCGTGCCTGGCCGGTCAATCAGGCGACACAGCGAACCTCCTGACGAATGCGTTGACGTTGGCTTGGTTTCGCAGTAGACCGGCACCGGTTACGTTGCTTTACTCGGTATCCATGACAGCCCGCATGCGAGCCGTGGGGTTTATGATGACCTTACACCGTCAGATCCTTTGTTCGATCGACCGGCCATTCATTACATCGCGCGATGAGGGGAGCACCATCAGGCCCCGCCATCGACCGCGTGCTCAACTGGCCGCGCGTGGCTTTGCGATGCTGGCGCTCGCGCTGCTCTGTGTCGCGTGCCAGACGCTCGACGCTGACAGCGTCGCCCACAGCCGCAAGGGCCATCACCTCGGCAACGGCAGCCACCACGAAGAGACGCGCGACGCGGCAGGCGAACACGTCGTACGGCAGCAACTGGCGCAGACACCTGATTGCGAGGTACGCTTCGCGCTACTCGACGGCGTCGCGCGCGAGGACGAGCGCGCGGGCCGCATGGTCGATTATTACCACGTGCTCGATCTGATTGAGAGCGACGGCGCGATCTCACCGGGACGTCGCTCGCTCGCGGCATCGGAGCTGGCTGAGTTTTATCTGGCCGAAGGCGAGTTAGCTCGCGGTGGACGCATGATCGATGACGCAAAGCGATATGCGGACGAAGTCAAGGACTCGGAGCGCGAACATCTTCCCCTCGATCCTACGTTCGCGGCGCTACACGCTGAAGCGGAGCTCGCGTGGCGCTTTCGCGGTCAGTACGACGTCGCGTTGCATCTGGGCCGCGAGGCGACCGACCTCGGCTGGCGGGATCTCGCCAATTCTGCGCTGAGTCCCGCGCGCCGCGAGGCTGCCGTCAACGAGCTGACCAGCGCCGCGCCGCGCGAAGTCAGCATGCTGATCCGCTGGAACCGGGCTGCGGAAGCACTAAGCCAAGTCGACGAGCTACGCTGGGATCTTGACAACGGCTCTTCACCCCATTCCACGCCGTTGCAACGCGCCGAGGTCGCGCGCGCACGGGCGATCGCGCTGACCGCGTTCGACGACTACGACGCCGCGCTCGCGTCGATCAATTCAGCCATCGAGGGCTTTCGGGCGGCCGGGCTGACGCCGGCCTCCACGCAATATGCGGAGTCGTTGCGGCTGCGCCTGTTAATCGCACTTGCGATGGAACGCATCGGCGATTACCGCGCGGATCTGGCTGGCCTGCAAGTAGCCGCCTCAGCCAACCCGCTGGAAGGCACAGCCACCAGCGTGGTAATTGACCGGTCGCTCGCGTTCGCTGTGAATGGTGACTGGACTGGCGCGCAACGGAGCATAGCCGCAGAGCCGCAACTCAACATGAGTTCTGGCAATTCGATGAGCTACCGAAGACAGAAACACAACGCGTGGTCCGCCACCAACCGTGCCGGGATAAAGTTCCGCTCCGCGCTCGCGATGCTCTATCGCCTCGAAGACCCGCGAGGCGGGGTGAGCGCAGCCGAAATCGCCGACTACGTCGATCCCTGGTTCAACAGCTACGACGACTGGGACGATGACAACACACGTGGTGGCACCATCGATGACGGCGTGCTCGCGCTCTCGATGGCGCGCCTCATGAGCAAAGGCGTGCAGGGCGGCGCGCTGGCGTTCCGCGTAGCCGAGCTGCTCCATTCGAACGCGACGCAGGGTGCGATGAACGACGGGGCGGCGCGCCTCGCGGCGCAGACGCCAGGATTGCGCGCGCTCGTCGAGGAGGAAGCGACGTTGCGCTACCAGCTCGCCACGAGCGCGACGCCGTCGCCGGGTACGGAGGACAAGCTGCGGGCGTTGCATGCCCGGATCGTTGCGGAGTTTCCGCGCTATCAGCAACTAATTGCGCCTGCGATCCCGAAACCCGAAGACGTCGCCGGAGTGTTACATACGAACGAAGCTTACATCGATCTCTACGCTGGGCGTGACGCGAGCTATGCATTTGTGGTGCGGTCTGATGCGCCGCTGCATGCGGTCGTTTTGCCCGTGACGCGCGAGGCGATCGCGCGGCAGGTCGCGGCGCTGCGCGCGGCGTTCGATGCAGCCACACCGCCTGAGCAGCCCGGCGATCTCGCGGGCTTCGACCTAGTGGCCGCTGCGCAGCTTTATCGCGCACTGATCGCGCCGATCGAATCGGACCTGCAAGGGGCAAAGACGGTCTATCTTTCGACGAGCGGGATTTTATCCAGTATTCCCTATGAAGTTCTGCTGCGTCGCCCCGCGTTGAATCTCGCCGGCGCCGACTGGTGGATTAACAGCACGACGCCGGCGCGCGTGCCGAGTGCGTCGGCGCTCGTGAGCGCGCGTGCCGTGCGCGGTGCGCACGCGAGCGACGCCCTCGTCGCATTCGCCGATCCGAGCTTCGACGGTAGCGCGACGGCGCCCCAAACAGGTGTGGCGAACAGTGACACGGTCGCGACGGCTGGCGCGCGTGCATTTCCCGTCGATGTGCGCACGCTCTCGTTCGATTATCGGCGCGTCGCGCCCCTGCCGGAGACGCTCGGCGAAGCCAACGCGATCGCGAAGGCGCTGGGCGCATCGCAAGACAGCGTAATCTCGGGCCTGGCCGCCTCGCGCAGCCACGTGCTTGCGCAGGATCTCTCGAATGAGCGCGTCGTGTTGTTCGCCACACACGGCGTATTACCGGGCGAGGTGCCGGGTTTGCGTAATTCAGGCCTCGCACTTGCCTATGAGGGCCGCGGACTGCCCGACTCGGTCCTGACCGCCGACGATATCGTCACGCTGCGGCTGAACGCTGACTGGGTCGTGCTTTCAGCATGCAACACAGGGCTGGCGACCGGAGGGGCCGGCGACTCGGTTTCGGCGCTGACGCGCGCGTTCTTCTCGGCGGGTGCGCGCACACTGCTCGTCACGCAATGGGCCGTTGAATCGCGCTCGGCCGCACTTGTCACGACCAGTCTATTCGAGGCCTATGCGCGCGATCCGGCGCTCTCGAAAGCCGATGCGCTCGCACAGGCCGAGCGTGCGATGGCAGCGGGCAAGGATGGCTCGCTTTATCGGCATCCATATTTCTGGGGGGCGTATTTCCTGGCAGGCGACGGGAGACGTTAGGTTCCGCTGTCCGCACCTGCCCCATGCCGAAGAAGGTGATCGACGCGAGTGCCCAAATGGACGACGCTCCGCCGATAGCGGCGTAAGCGAGTTCCTTGCCTTTCACCGTGTCGTTTTTCCGGACACAACTATCGGGTGCAACGGATACCGACGTTCGGTTCTTCAACAACGCGCAGCCGTTGTGCCGTTGCGATTTGATTCGGCAATTGAACGACATGCGAGACGTCTCGAACGACCAAGGCGTCGAGCCGAGTAGGATGAATCGTGGCTAAATTCACTGTCGTGGCCCGACCGGAGCTGGGCACTGTCCGACCCTCTTCAGCGACGATACATTGGGCAGGCGACAGTTTTCCCCAGGATTGTCCCTTGGAAGGCTGAACGGTACAGTGAGCCTTCTCCATGCCGAGTGTTGGGCTGTAATGTTGAGATTCGCTAGACGAACGTCTTGGTGAGTGCGTCGGTGCGGACGTTTCCAGTTGCAATGCCGATGTCGCGTTTAGGGGAGAGCGAATGGGTCATATCGACCCGTACCGGCCTTTCGGCGGTCTTCCCCAAAGGTCGCAACGTCGCTGCATTGCGGCCATTCGACGGTCATGACCCGATCGCCCCCTTCTTATTCGAGAGTGGGTGTTGTGCCGAGGTCGCGCGAGACGGAATCGGACCCAATGCCGGCGTGCCTTCGAGATTCGACGGATACAACAGTACCTCGCGAGGCGACGCTGTTGCGCGAAACGCACGAATTCTGAGACGCACGGCAAAGCCAAGTCCATGTAGCCTGGACAAAATCGAAGTTTGATTACCCGGGCAAGATTCGCGCCGTTGCACGGATGACCTCGCCATCAGGCCGTCAGTTAATCAACCAGTCCGGGGAGCCGCATGCATGTGACGGCGGACTGTGCAACTAGTTAAAAATCACCTCCATCGTGATTGATTAAGCACCCAGATATGACCATCGTTCACGTCGGACTGAGGGCAGCCTCGGCAAACCGATTTCACGCTCACGAACTCCTTTCTCGTGATGAGTGCATGACGTCGCCTGACTAGAAGAATGAGAAAAGCCGCCTCATGCACTTTTGGAAGCCCATCGTTCGTTGCTCAAGACGACGATCTCGCGAATTGCGCGTTAGCTCGGCGCGAGTCTGCTCACGTGCAAGTTGTTATTTCAACAACGTGAAAGCATGGTCATGCGCGAACCAGCTGAACTAGCGGGGTTCGTCCTGTGGACGCGTGTACGTAAAAAAGTAGATAGATGCGCTCGCAACAAGCGAACTCATAGTCCTTCGAACAAAGAGCTGGCCCAGTCCAGCCTGAATCATTATTACGCACGCCATTGAGACCTTTCCCCATGCCTGACATCATTACCCGATCCGCCCTTGCGGCGCGACTGCTTTGCACGGCCACCTTTTCCATCGCACTGACCGCCTGTGGCGGTGGCGACGGCAAACCAGCTACGCCAGGCACTTCTGTTTCGCCCGTGACGACGTATGCGATCGGGGGCACAGTATCCGGTCTCACGACGGGCCAGAGCGTCACGGTGGCGCTTAACGGAGGGCAAGCCACGGTAGTCAACGGTCCGGCCTCAGGCACGGGTGCGGTGCCCTTCAGTTTCGGTACGCCGGTGTCGGCAGGCAGCAGCTATGCCGTGACGGTAAGCAGCATCTCCGCCGGAACCGGTGCGCTGTCCTGCCAGGTGAGCAACGGCTCGGGCACGGTATCGGCCAATGTCAGCAACGTCGCCGTCGCTTGTCAGGCGCCGCAACTGACCACGCTGTACGCCTTCACAGGCAGTGTGGTTGGCACGACCGGTGACGGATTCAACCCGCGCGGGCGGCTCATCATGGACAGCATGGGCAACCTGTTTGGCACGACCGAGGACGGCGGCGCAGGCGGAAGCGGTACGCTCTTCGAGTTGACGCCTAATGCGAGCGGAGGGTACACCAAGACGGTGCTGTATACGTTCCTGGGGGGCAGCGACGGATCCCTCCCGAGCGGCGGACTCGTCATGGACAGCCAGGGCAACCTGTTTGGCTCGGCGAGCTTAGCGGGCGCATACGGTAGTGGCACGGTCTTCGAACTAAAGTCCACGGGAGCGGGCACGTACGCATCGAACCTGACCACGTTGTATTCCTTCCACGGGGGGAGCAGCGACGGAGGCATGCCGAACGGGGACCTCGTTATCGACAACGCGGGCAACTTGTTTGGTACGACCTGGATCGGTGGCCCGGGGGGCGGGGGCCTCGGCTACGGCGCGGTCTTCGAGCTGAAGTCCACGGGAGCGGGCACGTACGCAACGAGCGTGACCGTGCTGTATTTCTTCCAGGGGGGCAGCGACGGATCCTCCCCGAACGGGGGACTCTTCATGGATAGCGCGGGCAACCTCTTTGGCACGACGAGCACCGGGTCCGGCATCGACGATGGCAAGGTCTTCGAGCTCAAGTCCGCGGGAGCGGGCATTTACGCAACGAACGTGACCACGCTGTACTCCTTCCAGGGGGGCAGCGACGGATACAGCCCGAACGGCGGACTCATCATCGACAGCCAGGGCAACCTGCTTGGCACAACGAATAGCTGGGGCGGCAGCGTGAACACCGGTGGTACGGTCTTCGAGCTGAAGTCCACGGGCGCGGGTACGTACGCTTCGAACTTGACCACGCTGTATGCCTTCCAGACGGGCAGTGGCGGAAGCACTCCGTTCGCGGGGCTGATCATGGACCGCGAGGGCAATCTGTTTGGCACAACCGTGCGCGGCGGCAACGGCCTTGGCACGATCTTTGAGGTGAAGAGCACCGGCGTGGGGACGTACGCCGCGCTCGCGACCCAGTTGCATGCCTTCATCGCCGGTGAGGGATCCGGCCCGTACGCGGCGCTCCTCATGAACAGCCAGGGCAGCCTGTTTGGCACGACCTCCGTGGGCGGCGGCAGCGGCCGCTGGGGCACGGTGTTCGAACTGAACTGACCATTCTGGCGCCAGCACAGGCGCCGGAAGCGGGTGAGCGGGCGGACCAGAGGCGGCAGAGGGCCGCCTTAATTCCGCCTGTGCAGCAGGACGCCACGCCCGTTGTGATACGCAAACTGAGAATCGCGGGCAACAGATGGCCATCTGAAAAGCGAGCGCGCAGTTCCCGGTTTTGTAGCGCCTGTCCTGGACGCGTCTGTCTGCTGTCAGCCAACGAAGAGTCATAGATCGGCAGTACGCAACCGTCGCTTCATGGCCGTACTCGGCCTGATTGCGCCTGGGGCGAGGCGTACCGCGATGTTCGTCCGCCCGGCCGACTGCGAGTTTCCCAGCCGACTTCGGTCAGGGCTTCGCATTGCCCGGCGTGGTACTCCTGGCCGCAGCGAAGCGGCTTTGCACAGCGACGAGTTGGTCGTCAGTGGTCGCTACCAGCCACAGGCGTGCTTGCTCCACGATGTGGCGGTTATGGTCCTTCAACGAGCCCATC
>NZ_CAJHCQ010000013.1 GCF_904848665.1 Paraburkholderia hiiakae | reverse complement strand
GTTCAGGTCCGCCGTGCCGAGCTGCGCAACCTGGCTGGACGTCAGTGCCGCGATACCCGCCGTACCCAGGCCATTCACGACCTGGTTTGTGCTCAGCGCCTTGATGTCAGCGCTATTCAGCGCGTCGACCTGAGCCGAGGTGAGATTCGACAGCTGAGCCGTGCTCAAGCTGGCGATCTGGAACGTTTGCAGCGTGCCGATCGCGTTGGTGCCCAGACCGACGATTGCGCTTGCGCTGATCGCTGCGATCTGACCTGTCTTCAGCGCCTGGAGGGCCGAAGTGGACAGCCCCGCAAGCTGCTCTGAGTGAAGCTGGTTGATCGCCGCGCTGCTAAGCGAAACGATCGCCGATGCACTGATCGCGTTCAGCTGGCCCGAAGTGAGGCTGCTCATGTCCGCTGTTGTCAGTGCTGCGACATCGGCCGTGGTGAACGTCGCAAATTGCTGTGTTGACAGCTGCCCGACCTGGGTCGGTGTTAGCGACGAGATGATCGAAGTCATGTTTTATTTTCCTTCCGATTGCATCCAGTGAGGTTCGCGTGTGGCCCAACTGCAGCCTTTGCCGCCGACAATCACCCAAACCAAAAAGTGTCGGCTCTTTGTAAACATTGGCCACTGCCCGAGCTCTCAGCGCTAGAGTGCAGCCTCCGTGCATAACGGCACCGGCCAGAGCGAGTTAAGGGTTTGGAAGAAAAATTTGGTAAGAACTTCAGAATATTTGTAAGGAGGCCGATGAAATAAGCACTGCCGACGGTTTGCGCAAGAAAGGCGCAAACGTTTCACAAGAGAAAATCGATGCTTTCAGAAGAGAAACAGCATGAATCGCGGCAGTTCGGCGGCGATGCCCGGATGCAAGCGCCATACGACGCCAGGTCGATGCGACAGGCTTTCGAAGGCGTGTTCGGTCGTGGGATTTCCGATATATTTGCAGCGGCCGCCCAAGCCGGGCGCGCAGGAACGTCGGCTCCGGGTCACTTACGTGTCGGAAGCCTTACAAATTACCACCTAAGTAAGCGGCACGCGTCGCCACACGATTCGTCGTTGAAGGCAATGCGAAGTAGTAACCTTACGGCCGAATAACGCGATCTATCATGCGCACTGGAATTGTCACAATACAAAAGAACCGGGCTCCCTGGATTCCGGAATGGATTGCGTTTCACCATCTGGCCGGTTTCAACAGATTCTATTTTTACGCCCACAACTGCACCGACGATACGGCGCAGGTATTGCAGAGATTGGGCCAGCTTTACGACATCAAGTCGTTTACGCTTACCACGGATCAAAATCGCGTCCAGCTAAGCGCTTATCAACATGCCTATGAAAATTTCGGGCACGAGTGCGACTGGCTTGCGTTTATCGATGGGGACGAGTTTTTGTTTCCGGTCGCAGACCGCACGATTGGCGCAGCGCTCGACCGGTTCAACTACGAGAAGATTTCCGCAATCGGCGCGTATTGGTCGTGCTTTGGAAGTTCAGGCCACGTGGACGAACCCGCGGGCCTGATTGTGAAGAACTACCGACACCGGTTCGCCCTCGACGCACCGGCCAACAGGCACGTCAAAAGCATCGTTAGGGGAAGGCAAAATACGTCGGTCGGTCCCAACGCCCACATTTTCAACACGCCGTATGGAACCGTCGATGAAAACATGCGGCAGGTAACCACGGGGGCGGCCCCTTACGATCCCACCCACCAGTACTTCAGGATCAATCATTACGCCTGCCAGAGCCTTGAATTTTTCCGCAAATTCAAGCAGCGATCGGGCGCGGCAGATGCAGGCCAGGCATTCGTCAGGCCCGATAGCTGGTGGACTGAATACGATCGCAACGATTGCTTCGACGCTTCGCTGGAGTCGTGGTACCCCCAACTGGAAGCCGAAGTTCAGCGCATCGGCTTCACTGATTTCGCCGGGCGATTTACGCCGCCTTCCGACGCTTGACCTTAGCTCGCGGGGCCAGCGGCGTTTGATCGACTACCGGTTCGGCAACCGCCTTGACCACGTACTGAAACGCAATCGCGTCCTGCTTCGCCTGCTCCGGATCGACGCCAGACGCTTGAGCCATCTGTCCTATGGCGGCAAGTACCTGAGGATCAGGCTGATGGAAGATGCGGGCGCGCATATCGACGATCTGGAATCCACTCGAGTGGAACAGATCGATCAGCGTGAGCCTCGTGAACCAGCGAATATGCGTACGGTCCAGCAGCCCCGAGTCCTGATAGATGAACCGGCCCGTGTTCAAGCAGGTCTGCAGACTCCAATTTTGTGCGTTCGGCACACAGGCGATCACCTCCACAGGACCGCTCGCCTCCTGCCTGATCTTCTTCAGAAGCTTCCACGGATCGTACAGGTGCTCGAGCGCGTCGGCGAATACCCAGCTCTGGGCCGAGGAAAGGTCGCTGAAGGCCTCGTCGTCAAGCTTCTCGACGTTGCCGCAGATCACGTCCGTGCAATAGCGCCTGGACGCCTGCGCGTATTCCTCGACAATTTCGATCCCGACGTACCGGCAATCGGAATTGAGCTCGCGATAAGCGCGCGCCAGCGCACCGCTGCTGGATCCGACTTCCACCACGCAGGCGGCGTCCTTTCGCATTAAATGAAGGACATCGGCATTGTGAATGTCGTTAATCGGTGTTTGCTGGATGTCTTGAACGGGTTGCACCGCGAACCTCTCGTAGGGGCGACTGGTTTGAATAGCGTATTGGTACTAGGCCTGCGCAGCGCGCTGGGTAGCAAGACGATCGAGCAGACTGGCTCGCATCAGGAAAAAGGCCGTGAGGAATTCCGGATGCCCCGTTTCCGTGGCCGCGCGTTTGAGCGCGTCCATTGCGACGAGATCCAGGGCATTGCCCATCAGCGGCGAGTTGTATGAAAACGGCAGTTTCATCCCGTTGAAGCTACGCACTTTCCATCGCGGCTCAGTACCAAGGATCAGTGAGGCGATTCGCTCAACGAGAAAGACCTTCGCCGGCGCGGCCTTGTGGTCGTATTTGACATCGCCGCTTAGCAGCCTGCCGAACTCGCTGGCTTCGTCTTCGGCGAGATTGAACAGAAGCTCGCATTTTTCCAGCCAGCGGCGCCAGAACGCTGGCTTCGCGACGAGGTAATTGCAGAAAATCGTGCTAGCGGTGCTCATGACGATGCTATCGACCACTATGCCCGGCGCAACCAGTTCGAGCGCCTGCTTGATGATTTCGTCGCTACCGGCATGCAGAAACTTCATCTGCTCGAAAACGTTGAGAAAAAGCGCGGAGTGATCGAAAAACGGCGAAAACGTTACGACATCGACGTCATCGTGCGTTTCCGCGAGAAACTGCATGACCTGCGCAGAATCCAAACCCGTCTTGCCGGCGAATTTAGGTGAAAGAAAGCCGTAACGCGTGTTCTCGTCGAGCGATTCGCGCATCAGAAAGCTTCTGATCGGCCAGTATTCGTACCAGTCTGGCCGCTGCCCCGTGTTGTCGAGCGGGAGGAAGCCGGAATCGAGACCCGCCTGAGTTTCCGGAGAGTAAAAGATCTGGAAGACGCGATTATTCATTGCACGCGCGCTCGTCGCCGCGGGCGAGTCCTGGGGGACAGCTTCGTCCGCGGCGGCGTCCCCGCTCGGGGAGTGGATATCAGACATGGGCAAGCTGGCGCTGTTCTGGATGCAATTGGACTGCGGGGCAGTCTAAGCCATGCCCTTGTGCCGCAATCCTCCAAGCTGGCACGGAGTTCACCGGCAATTCACCGTTTGACGCCGCACGAATGCGAAAGCCGGTTTCCCCAACGGATCGGATAGTGGCAAATCTGAAAAAGGAAGCGACGGGGGGAAAACAATAGATTCTTGGCGCGCCCGGCTGGGATCGAACCAGCAACCCCTGCCTTCGGAGGGCAGTACTCTATCCATTGAGCTACGGGCGCATTGACTTGCTGACACTGCCGTCTGACCGAAGAACTCGGGGAAAGCAGCACCGAAGAGAGACCGAGAGAATAACCGGTTTCGGTTAAACCGTCCACCGCGCGGCCTTCCCGCCGGTTATTCGGGGTCATATTGCATCACGGCGCGCCACACGCCACCGCCAGCCCTCCCGCTCCGGGTAAACGCCCGCTGAACTACGTCCGCACACGCCCACCAGCCGGAAAACCTTCCGTCTATAATCGTCGGTGTTTGATCTGCCGCATGGCCATTGCCGTCCTGCTGTACCGCTCACCATAAAACCAACGGGAGTCGAGACAAGCATGAGCGAAGCACCCCACGGAGCCCCGATCAAAACGCCCGGCCAGCTGATCGCCGCTGTCATCGCCGGGTTTGCCGTCCCCATCGTCATCATCATTCTGCTCGCCTATTACGTCGACAACACGACGCGCACCGGCGCGGGCACCGACGAGCTCTCCACCCAGCAGGTCGCCGCACGCATTGCGCCGGTCGCGCAAGTCAACGTGCGCGACGCCAACGCGCCGCGCGTCTATAAGACAGGCGAGCAGGTCTTCCAGGCTGTCTGCGCCGCGTGTCACGCCTCTGGAGCCGCCGGCGCACCGAAGTTCGGCAATTCAGGCGACTGGGCACCACGCATCGCGCAGGGCTTCGACACGCTGTGGAAAACGGCGCTTTCGGGCAAGGGCGCGATGCCCCCGCGCGGTGGCACGAGCCCCGACGACTACAGCGACTACGAAATTGGCCTCGCCGTCGCCTATATGGCGAACCACGCCGGCGCGAACTTCCAGGACCCGCCCAAGCCCGCACCGGGCGCGGCTAATGCAGCCAACGCAGCATCGGGCGCGGCTGCCGCTGCAGCGGCCTCGGGCGCAGCGGGCGCCGATGCGAACGCCGCCCAGGCGCAGGCTGCCGCGGCGGCGATCGCGGCCATCCCGCAGGCGTCGTCCGCTCCCGCGGCAGGCGGCGACACGCAAAGCGCCGACGCCTCGCAGGCGGGCAAGGCGCTCTATCAGCAGGTCTGCCAGGCGTGTCACGCCGCGGGCGTGCTGGGCGCGCCGAAGTTCGGCAACAAGGCCGACTGGGCGCCGCGTCTCAAGGAGCCGATGGACACCGTCTACAACTACGCGCTGCACGGCAAGGGCCAGATGCCTCCCAAGGGTGGCTCGACGGCGCCAGACGCCGACGTGAAGGCCGCCGTCGATTACATGGTTAGCGCGGCGAAGTAAGCGACTCACACGCGCATCGCGCAGAAACACGAAGGGCCGCATCGATCATCGATGCGGCCCTTCGTGCTTTCGATCAGAGGGCAGCGGCGTTCACCCCTTCTGCAACAACGCCTTCAAACTCGCCAACCGGTCCTTCGGCGTCATCGGCGCTTCTTCGGCGGTTGGCGGCGGCGCGTCGTCAAGGCCCATTTCCGGAATGAAACGCGACGCCTCGCACACCACCGTCTCGCGCGCCCGCTTGCGCTTCTTGCACCAGTTCAGATGCAGGCTGCGCTGCGCACGCGTGATCGCCACGTACATGAGGCGGCGCTCTTCCTCGATGCGCCCTTCGTCGATTACGTCGTCTTCCGAGCCGCCGCGGTGGGGCATGATCCCCTCTTCCACGCCGACGAGGAACACGTGCGGATACTCCAGCCCCTTCGACGCGTGCACGGTCGAAAGACGCACGGCGTCCGGGTCCTCTTCCTTGCCTTCGAGCATCGACATCAACGCGACGGTCTGGATCAGGCCCATGAGGTTCTTGCCGGTGTCGGCGAGACCGTCGGCGTTGTCATAGCCGGTCGCCTCGCTGTCTTCGCCAATGTCTTGCTCGGGCTTCGTACCCTTGCGCTTGAGCCACTCCATGAATTCGAGCACGTTCTGCCACTTCGACTGCGCCTGGCGCTCGTCGAAGGCGTCGTACAGATACGCCTCGTAGTGGATCGCATCCATGAGCTCGTCGAGCACAACCGTCGCCGGATCCTTCTGCGCGCGCTCGGCGAGGCGCTGCATGAAGTCGCAGAACACGCGCATCGGTTCGACCTGGCGCGCCGACAGCCGCGCCTCGATGCCGCCCATGTACACGGCCTCGAACAGCGACACCTTCGCCTGCCCCGCGAACGAACCGAGTGCTTCGAGCGTCGTGTTGCCCACGCCACGGCGCGGCGTGGTGATCGCGCGGATGAACGCGGGATCGTCGTCGTGATTGGCGATCAGGCGCAAGTAGGCGCAGATGTCCTTGATCTCGGCTTTGTCGAAGAACGACTGGCCGCCCGAGAGCACGTAGGGAATGCGCTCGCGGCGCAGCACCTGTTCGAAGATGCGCGCCTGAAAGTTGCCGCGATAAAGAATGGCGTAGTCGCGAAACTGCGCGCGCCGCTCGAACTTGTGCGCCGAAAGCCGGAACACGACCGATTCGGCCTCATGCTCTTCGTCGTTGCAAGGCGTCACGGTGATGGTGTCGCCCATGCCGTGCTCGGACCAAAGCTTCTTCTCGAAGAGCTTAGGGTTGTTCGCAATGACGTTGTTCGCCGCCGTGAGAATGCGCACCGTCGAGCGATAGTTCTGCTCGAGCTTGATGACGTGCAGCTTCGGAAAGTCCTTGCCGAGCTGCGCGAGGTTCTCTAGCGTGGCGCCGCGCCAGCCGTAGATCGCCTGATCGTCGTCGCCCACGGCCGTAAACGCCGCGCGCGGGCCCGCCAGCAGTTTCAGCAGCTCGTACTGGCAGGCGTTGGTGTCCTGGTACTCGTCGACGAGCAAATAGCGCAGCTTGTTCTGCCACCGGTCGCGCACCTGCTCGTTCTTCGCGAACAGCTCGGCAGGCAGGCGGATCAGGTCGTCGAAGTCCACAGCCTGATAGGCATGCAACGTCGCCATGTAGTTGCGATACACGATGGCGGCCTGGTGCTCGTCCTCGTTCGAGGCCGTGGCCAGCGCCTGTTCGGGCATCACGAGACCGTTCTTCCAGAGCGAGACGATCGACTGGATCTTGCGGATGAAGCCTTTGTCCGTCGAGCCCACCTGCTCCTGGATCATGGCGAAGCAGTCGTCGGAGTCCATGATCGAGAACTGGGGCTTGAGGCCCAGATGCTCGGCTTCCTGGCGCAGGATCTGCACGCCCAGCGAGTGGAACGTGCAGACCGTCAGCTGGTTGGCCGGCACCTTGCGGCCTTCCTTGCCGGGCGTGGTGAGCGTCTTGCCTTCGAGCAGCTTGCCCACGCGCTCGCGCATTTCGGCGGCGGCCTTGTTTGTGAAGGTGACGGCGGCGATATGGCGCGGCTCGAAGCCTTTCGCTTCGATGAGGTGCGCGATCTTCTGCGTGATCACACGCGTCTTGCCGCTGCCCGCGCCGGCGAGCACGAGACAGGGACCGTCGAGGTAGCGCACCGCTTCGTTCTGGGCGGAATTGAGGCCTGCGGACATCGTTGCTGGATTGGAAAAACGGGTGGTACGGCTGGGATGCGGGAATTCGTGACGCCGCGGCTTCGGGCAATCACCGCCGAAGCGCGGCGCACCGCACGGCGCGAGGCGTGCGCACGTCGCAGCGGCCTCTCACGCGGGAGGTGCGATGCTAACACGGCGCAGCGATCCGCCGATGCCGCCCCCGATGTTGTGTCGCCAGTTCCCTTTCTTGGTCGCTCATCCGTCCCTCGGCTCGATTCGCACGTTCTACGCGCCGTGCCACAATGACGGGCTCCCGCCACCCGCACTCGCTGGAAAAAGGAAGCGCTAAATGACTGCACCGCTGCAAATCGGCCTGATGGGCTACGGCTTCGCCGGCCAGACCTTCCACGCCCCCGTGATCGCGCATAGCGGCGCCGCGCAGCTCGCGGCCATCGCAACGAGCCAGGGCGAGCGCGCCCAGGCCGACTATCCCGACGCCGCGATCGTGCCCGACCTCGACGCGCTGCTCTCGATCGACGCCATCGAATGCGTCGTGATCGCCACGCCCAACGACACGCACTACGACCTCGCGCGCCGCACGCTCGAGCGCGGCAAGCACGTGCTGGTCGACAAGCCGGTCACGCTCACTTCCGAGGAAGCGCGCACGCTCGCGTCCATCGCGAAGCAGCGTGGCCTCGTGTTCGCACCGTTTCACAACCGCCGCTGGGACGGCGATTTCCTCACCGTGCGCGAGCTGATCGCAGGCGGCGAACTCGGGCGCGTCACGCACTACGAATCGCATTTCGACCGCTTCCGCCCGCAAGTGAAGCCGCGCTGGCGCGAAGACGCCACGCGCGGCGGCGGCCTGCTCTACGATCTCGGCCCGCATTTGATCGACCAGACGCTCGCGCTCTTCGGCGCGCCCGAGTCGATCACCGCGTTCGTCCACACGCGCCGCGAAAACGCGAGTGCGCCGGACTATGCGCACCTCGTGCTGCGCTACCCGACCCACGACGCCGTGCTGCACGCCAGCGCACTCGCCGCCTACGCGCCGCGATTCGCGATTCATGGCACGCGTGGCAGCTATTTGAAGAACGGGCTCGACACCCAGGAAGATCAGCTCAAGGACGGCCTGCGCCCGGGCCAGCCCGGTTTCGGCGCGGGCAACGAGGCCGGCCGCCTGCACGTACTGCGCGACAACGGCCAGGAAGCCGATATCGAAGTTCCCAACGCAGCCGGCAATTACGCCGATCTGTACCGCGCGCTTGCCGCGGCGATCCGCGAGGACAAGCCGTTCCCGGTGAGTCCGCAGGACGCCATCGACGTCATGACACTCGTCGAGCTCGCCATGCAAAGCGCGAAGGAAGGCCGCACGCTGGCGTTCGTGCGCCGGTCCTGATCGCCCTGGCTTGCGCTTTCGGAGCGGCGTCGACCTTGCATTGCGCCGACGCCGCTGAAAGGTCCATACAAACGGTTACATCTGCTTGCCGCTGTCGGGTCATCACGCGGCAATAGGAAGACGTTTGTAGACATGCTGGACAAAAAAGCAGCAACGACAAGACAAAGGAGAGTCTGAATGACCCGCTACACCCACGCGCTGCGTTTTATCGCCGCTGGCGCGCTCGTCTCGACCCTTGCCGCGTGCGTGGTCAACCAGCCGGCGCAGCGGCCCGCTCCGCCGCCCGGCCCGAACCCGCACGAAGTCGCCGTCGACCGCCTGCATCAGGTCGATGGCCGGATCGACAACCTGGGCCACCGCATCGACATGCGCGTGAATCAGGGCTACTACCCGCCGCCTCAGGGCAACGCGCTCCATCACCGTCTCGACACGATCCGCGGTGAAGCCCACGACATGGCTGCGCAGCATGGCGGCGGCATTTCGCCCGAGGAGCAGCGCGTGCTGAACCAGGAACTCGACACGGCCGCCCACGCCATCGGCGAGTAAGCGCTACGCACATTTGCCTCACACGCACGGACCGCGCTCGCGGTTCGTGCCTCTTCCGCGCTCACACCCGAACCGCCCCCGTTTTTTATCGGCGCCGCATAATCCGTGCTGCCGCTGCGCGCCAGCCAATACCAGCACGCCCCACGGCCCTTTGCCCGCGCCGCACACAGAATTTTTCCGCATTGACATAGCCCCGAGGCGTCGCGCACAATCGCTGCGCGCGCCGGGAGAGCGCGCCGTTTGCTCTAGTTTGCTTTCGCTAGTGCAACCGGCGCCGCCGAAGGGGCAACCCACAAACTCTCAGGCAAAAGGACCGTGCGCGCCGGACCGCTGATTCGCTGCAGTTGCGCTTTTTGCGCGAGGTAACGCGAAGCAGTTGATCAGTCCGCAACTCTGGAGAGCGGCAGTAGAGCGGGCGGCGGCGGAAAAATCCCCCACGCGTTCAGGCTGCCCACCGAAGGGGCGCGCGCCAGCATCAAAGGCGCAATCTCTCAGGTACCGAGGACAGAGGGGCCATGCAAGAATCGACCACGGGCATCGTGCCTGCGGCGCTTCCTGCATGGCCTTTTTCGTTTTCGCGCGAACTTTCGCGACCGCCTGAGGCCCCATGACCGAACTCAAACGCACCCCGCTGAACGACACGCACCGCGCGCTGAACGCCCGCATGGTCGACTTCGGCGGCTGGGACATGCCCGTCAACTACGGCTCGCAGATCGACGAGCATCGCGCCGTGCGCACCGACGCCGGCATGTTCGACGTCTCGCACATGTGCGTAGTCGACTTTTCGGGCCCGAAGGCGCGCGAGTTCTTCTCCCGCGCGCTCGCCAACAACGTCGCCAAGCTCACTACGCCGGGTAAGGCGCTGTATTCCTGCATGCTGAACCCCGAAGGCGGCGTGATCGACGACCTGATCGTCTACTTCTTCGCCGACGACCAGTTCCGCACCGTCGTCAACGCCGGCACGGCCGAAAAAGACATCGCCTGGTTCGAGAAGCTCAACGCCGAAGGCGGCTTCGGCCTCACCATCACGCCGCGCCGCGATCTCGCGATCGTCGCCGTGCAAGGCCCGAACGCGCGCGAAAAGGTCTGGCAGGTCGCGCCCTCGTCGCGCAGCGACACCGAAGTTCTCAAACCCTTCAACGCCGCGAAGATCGAAGCCACGCCGTTCGGCGAGCTGATGATCGCGCGTACGGGCTACACCGGCGAAGACGGCTTCGAAATCGTGTTGCCCGCAGTGGCCGTGTGCGAGTTCTGGGACGCCCTGCAGCGCCAGGGCGTGAAACCCTGCGGCCTGGGCGCCCGTGACACGCTGCGCCTCGAAGCGGGCATGAACCTCTACGGCCAGGACATGGACGACGGCGTCTCGCCGCTCGACGCCGGCCTCGCCTGGACCGTCGACATGAAGGAGCCGCGCGACTTCGTCGGCCGTCCGGCGCTGGAAGCGAACGGCTCGCGTTCGGCCTTCGTCGGCCTGATCCTGCAGAAGGAAAACGGCAAGGCCGGCGGCGTGCTGCGCGCGCACCAGAAAGTGCTCACGCCGCATGGCGAGGGCGAGATCACGAGCGGCACGTTCTCGCCGAGCATGCAGGAATCCATCGCCTTCGCGCGCGTGCCGCAGGGCGTGCAGCCGGGCGATGTCGTGCAGGTGCAGATCCGTGACAAAGCCCTTCCCGCAAGCGTGGTAAAACTGCCGTTCGTGCGCAACGGCAAGGTGCTCGCCGCCTGATCCGCGAGGATCCTGCCGCCGCGCACGCCCTCCCCCTTTCGAGCAACAAAAACCGAACCACGCACTGGAGCAACCATGAGCATCCCGGCCGATCTGAAATACACCGAATCGCACGAGTGGATCCGCACCGAAGCCGACGGCACGCTGACCATCGGCATCACCGACCACGCGCAGGAAGCGCTCGGCGACATCGTCTTCCTCGAGCTGCCGGAAGCCGGCCGCGCGGTCACGGCCGGCGACGCCGTTGCCGTAATCGAGTCGGTCAAGGCCGCCTCGGACATCTACGCGCCGGTCGCAGGCGAGATCATCGAAGCCAACACGTCGCTCGTCGATACGCCCGACCAGGTGAACGGCGCGCCGTACGAGTCGTGGCTCTTCAAGATCAAGCCCGCCGCCGACGCCAAGCTCGATTCGCTGATCGACGCCGCCGCCTACGAAAAGGCTATCGGCGCTTAACTCGCAACCTTGCCTTAACCGCCACGGCGCGGCGGCGCGCTCACAACGCCGCCCGCGCCGGCCGTAAAAACCCGGAATCCCTATGAAGCTCGAACACCCGGATCGTCTGATGAACTCCCCGCTCTCGCTTGCTGCGCTCGAAGCGCACGACGCTTTCGCCGCCCGCCACATCGGCCCCGACACGGCCGACCAGCAGGCGATGCTCGACGCGCTCGGCTTCACCTCGCGCGCCGCGCTGATCGATGCGGTGATTCCGGCGAAGATCCGCCGCAACGAGACGCTGCCGCTCGGGCCGTTCTCGCAGCCGCGCTCGGAAGCCGAGGCGCTCGCCGCCCTGCGCGCGCTCGCGGACAAGAACCAGGTGTTCCGCTCGTATATCGGGCAGGGCTACTACGACACACACACGCCGGCCGTCATCCTGCGCAACGTGCTCGAAAACCCGGCGTGGTACACCGCGTACACGCCGTACCAGCCGGAGATCTCGCAGGGCCGACTCGAAGCCCTGCTGAACTTCCAGCAAATGATCACCGACTTGACGGGCCTCGCCATCTCGAACGCGTCGCTGCTCGACGAGGCCACCGCCGCCGCCGAAGCCATGACGCTCGTGCAGCGCGTGGGCAAGTCGAAGTCGAACGTGTTCTTCGTCGCCGACGACGTGTTCGCGCAGACCATCGAAGTCGTGAAGACGCGCGCGAAGCCGATCGGCATCGAGGTGAAGGTCGGTCCGGCCGCTGAAGCTGTAAATGCAGGCGCCTTCGGCGTGCTGCTCCAGTATCCGGGCGTGAACGGCGACGTGCGCGACTACCGCGCGCTCGCGCAAGCCGTGCACGCAGCCGGCGGCGCGGTGATCGCCGCCGCCGACCTGCTCGCGCTCACCATGCTCACGCCGCCGGGCGACTGGGGCGCGGACGTGGCCGTGGGCAACTCGCAGCGCTTTGGCGTGCCGATGGGCTTCGGCGGCCCGCACGCCGCGTATCTCGCGGTCAAGGACGAATTCAAGCGCCAGATGCCGGGGCGTCTCGTCGGCGTGACCGTCGACGCGCAAGGCAACCCGGCGCTGCGCCTCGCGCTGCAAACGCGCGAACAGCACATCCGCCGCGAGAAGGCCACCTCGAACGTCTGCACGGCGCAAGCGCTGCTCGCGATCATGGCGAGCATGTATGCCGTCTACCATGGCCCGCAAGGCTTGAAGCGCATCGCGCAGCGCGTGAACCGCGTCGCCGCGATCCTCGCCGCGGGCGCGAAGCAACTGGGCTACACGCTGGTCAATGAAGCGTTCTTCGACACGCTCACGTTCGAAGCCGGCCCGCGCACCCAGGCGCTGCAGGACGCGGCGCTCGCGCGCGGCATGAACCTGCGCCATGTCAGCGAGACGCGCGTGGGCGTGTCCGTCGACGAAACCACCTCGCGCGCCGATCTGGCCGACCTGCTCGCCGTGTTCGCGCAAGCCGCGTTTGCGGGCGAAACGCCTCCGCTCGACAAGCTCGACGCCGAACTCACGCAAAACACCGCTTTGACGTTCCCGGCCGCGCTGGTGCGCGAAAGCGCATACCTCACGCACCCGGTGTTCAACCGTCACCATTCGGAAACGGAAATGCTGCGCTACCTGCGCAGCCTCTCCGACAAGGACCTCGCGCTCGACCGCTCGATGATCCCGCTCGGCTCGTGCACGATGAAGCTCAACGCGACCTCGGAAATGCTGCCGGTCACGTGGCCCGAGTTCGGCCGCATCCACCCGTTCGCGCCGGCTGAGCAAACCGTTGGCTATCGCGAGATGGTCGATCAGCTCGAACAGATGCTCGTGGCCGCAACGGGCTACGCGGCCGTCTCGCTTCAGCCGAACGCGGGCTCGCAGGGCGAATATGCTGGCCTGCTCATCATCCAGGCGTACCACGCCTCGCGCGGCGATGCGCATCGCAACGTCTGCCTGATCCCCGCTTCGGCGCACGGCACGAACCCCGCATCGGCGCAGATGGCCGGCATGCAAGTGGTCGTGGTCGCCTGCGACGCGCAAGGCAACATCGATCTCGCCGACCTCAAGGCCAAGGCCGAGCAGCACGCGGCAAAGCTCGCGGCGATCATGATCACGTACCCCTCGACGCACGGCGTGTTCGAAGAGAACGTGCGCGAAGTCTGCGAGATCGTGCACGCGGCGGGTGGCCAGGTGTACGTGGACGGCGCGAACATGAACGCGATGGTCGGTCTCGCGGCGCCTGGCCAGTTCGGCGGCGACGTCTCGCACCTGAACCTGCACAAGACCTTCTGCATTCCGCACGGTGGCGGCGGCCCGGGTGTCGGTCCGGTCGCGGTTGGCGCGCACCTCGCGCAGTTCCTGCCGAACCAGCTTTCGTCGGGCTACAAGCGCGACGATCACGGTATCGGCGCGGTGAGCGCGGCACCTTATGGCTCGGCCTCGATCCTGCCGATCTCGTGGATGTACATCGCCATGATGGGCGCGGCCAACCTGACCGCCGCGACCGAAAACGCGATCCTCAACGCGAACTACGTCGCAAACAAGCTCGCGCCGCACTTCCCGGTGCTCTACAGCGGCCCGGGCGGGCTCGTCGCGCACGAGTGCATTCTCGACCTGCGCCCCATCAAGGATGCAAGCGGCATCACCGTAGACGACGTGGCCAAGCGCCTGATGGACTACGGCTTCCACGCCCCGACCATGAGCTTCCCGGTGCCGGGCACGCTGATGGTCGAGCCGACCGAGTCGGAGTCGAAGGAGGAGCTGGACCGCTTCATCGACGCGATGGTTGCAATCCGTGAGGAAATCCGCGCCGTGGAAGATGGCCGAGCGGACAAGGAGGACAACCCGTTGCGCCACGCGCCGCACACGGCCGCCGTCGTGGTCGCCGACGACTGGAGGCACGCCTACTCGCGCGAGCAGGCTGCGTACCCGGTCGCGTCGCTCGTCGCTCGCAAGTACTGGCCGCCGGTTGGCCGCGCCGACAACGCGTACGGCGACCGCAACCTGTTCTGCTCGTGCGTACCGATCGGCGAATATGCCGATGAAACGGCAGGCGAATAAGCCTGGTCCGCGCCGCTGCGTTACCTCCGGTTAGCGCAGCGGCAGTCATCCCCCTCACATTTGCCGCCGCAAACCGCTAACATCACACACCTGTCAGCCTTGAATCAGGGAGTCGCGCATGGCGCGGAAGGTGGAAACGGATCTACTGCGGGTTCCACTGCGGGACTCATTGCGGGACTTACCGCATACCGCAACGCGGAATTCGGTCCGGCAGACCCGGCACGCGCGCGGCACGTTGCAAAACCGCCCGCAGCGCCTTGCCGCCGCGCTGGCGCTCGCCTGCGCATCGCTCGCCGGCACCTTCGCTGGCACGGCCCACGCGGCGATGAACTTCTGCGCGGCACCCGCGCTGCAATCGAGCGAGCGCACCAACTCCGACCCGGGCGTGAAGGCGCTCGTGGCCGACGTGCTGACGCATGTGAACGACATGCCGCGTCCATTGCCGCGCCTGCACACCGAGGGCACGCTGCCGCACGAAGGCATCTACGATCAGAGTGTCGAGGCCGCGAAGGAGCTCGACCTCATGCGCAACGCCGCGCTCGCGTGGCGCGCAACGAGCGACGAACGCTTTCTGAGGCTCGTGGACCGCTTTCTGCTCGCGTGGGTTACCACGTACAAGCCGAGCTTCAATCCCATCGACGAAACGCGTTTCGAGGGGCTGATACTCGCCTACGACATGACCGCGAGCGCACTGCCCGTAAAAACGCGCAATGCGACGATGCAGTTCCTGAACAGCTTCGCGAACGGCTATATCGCGCAGGTCGATGCGCAGTCGCGTCCGCTCAAGGGAACTTTCGCGAACAACTGGCAGAGCCATCGGGTCAAACTGATCGCGATGATCGCGTTCACGCTCGACAACCGCAAGATGATCGCGACGGCGCAACGGCTCTTCGTGGAGCATCTCGGCGACAACGTCGCGCCCGACGGCTCGACGCTCGACTTCACCGAGCGCGACGCGCTGCACTACGTGACCTACGATCTGCAGCCGCTCGTGACCGCCGCGCTCGCCGCGCGACGCCACAACCGCAACTGGCTGACCGAACGCGCGGCCAACGGCGCCACGCTCGCGGGTGCGCTCGACTGGCTCACGCCCTATGCGCTCGGCCAGAAATCGCACGAGGAATTCGTGCATTCGAACGTACCGTTCGACGCCAAGCGGCGCGAAGCGGGCCTGCCAGGCTATACCGGCCAGTGGGACCCGAAGAACGCCGCGGAACTGTTTCACCTTGCGGCGCGACTCGACGGCCGCTTTGCGCCGGTCGCGCTGAAACTCGCGCCCACGCCGCCCGCGTGGCTCGCCGTCTGTCTGCCGTTGCCGGCGCGGTAAACCGCGCCCGGGTTGCGGCGGCGGCACGGAACTAACGATGCCGCGGAACGTGACTTCCGCGCCGCATCCCCGCAAACCAACGTCAGACAAGCAGGAGCAGTACCCATGGCAGTGAGCGTTTTCGATCTCTTCAAAGTCGGCATCGGGCCGTCCAGTTCGCACACGGTCGGGCCGATGCGCGCGGCGCTGATGTTCGCCGAAGGACTCGAGCGCGACGGCCTGCTCGTGAGCACCGCCGCCGTGAAGGTCGAGCTGTACGGCTCGCTCGGCGCAACCGGCAAGGGCCACGGCACCGACCGCGGCGTCATGCTGGGCCTCATGGGCGACGCGCCCGACACCGTCGATCCCGATACGATCAGCGAGCGTCTCGAAGCTGTGCGCATCTCGCGCCAGCTCGCGCTCCTCGGCCGCCATCCGATCGGCTTCGTGCCGAAGGAGCACGTGGCGTTTTATCGCCAGGCGCTGCCCGAACACCCGAACGGCATGAAGCTGCGCGCGCTCGACGCGGGTGGCGACACGCTGCGCGAGAGTACCTATCTCTCGGTGGGTGGCGGTTTCGTCGTCACGGCCGGCGCGCCGAACTCGAAGGTACTCGCCGCCGCGCAGCAATTGCCGAATCCGTTCAGCACGGGCGCGCAGATGCTCGCGCTGTGCGCCTCGACGGGCAAGAGCGTCGCGCAGTTGATGCTCGAAAACGAGCGCGTCTGGCACAGCGACGAGCAGATCCGCTCAGGTCTCCTGCGTATTTGGGACGTGATGCAATCGTGCGTCTCACGCGGTTGCGGCATCAACAATCCCGACGCCGACGGCACGCTGCCCGGCCCCTTCGCCGTGAAACGCCGCGCCCCGCAGCTGTACCGCGCGCTCACGAGCAACCCCGAGCGCGCGCTGCAAGACCCGCTCTCGATGATCGACTGGATCAACCTGTACGCGATCGCCGTGAACGAGGAAAACGCCGCGGGCGGGCGAGTGGTGACGGCGCCGACGAACGGCGCAGCGGGCATCATCCCCGCTGTGCTGCACTACTACGTGCGCTTTACGCCTGGCGCAAACGAGCAAGGCGTGATCGACTTCCTGCTCACCGCAGCGGCCATCGGCATTCTCTACAAGCTCAACGCGTCGATCTCCGGCGCGGAAGTGGGCTGCCAGGGCGAAGTGGGCGTGGCCTGCTCGATGGCTGCGGGCGCGCTCGCAGCCGTCATGGGCGGCACGCCGCTGCAAGTGGAAAACGCCGCCGAAATCGGCATGGAGCACAACCTCGGCCTCACCTGCGATCCCGTCGGCGGCATGGTGCAGATTCCCTGCATCGAGCGCAACGCCATGGCTTCGGTGAAGGCCGTGAACGCCGCGCGCATGGCGCTGCGCGGTGACGGCGCGCACTATGTCTCGCTCGACTCCGTCATCAAGACGATGCGCGAGACCGGCGCCGACATGAAAACGAAGTACAAGGAGACCTCGCGCGGCGGCCTCGCGGTGAACATCGTCGAGTGCTGATTCGTTCAAGCGCTGTCGCCTTGCCCGAAGTATCCAGACGTAATCACGTAACGATCGAAGGAGACTTGACCGTCATGCAGCAGCCGAACGCATCCGCCACTACCGAAGCCACCACCACCGGCGCTCGCCTCGTCGTCGACGCACTCGTCGCCAATGGCGTCGAGCGCGTGTTCTGCGTACCGGGCGAGAGCTATCTCGCGGTGCTCGATTCGTTGTCCGACGAAACCGCGAAGATCGAAACCGTGGTGTGCCGTCACGAGGCGGCGGCGGCGAACATGGCGGAAGCGATCGGCAAGCTCACGGGCAAGCCGGGCGTCGCGCTCGTCACGCGCGGGCCGGGCGCCACGCACGCCTCGATTGGCGTGCACACGGCGTTCCAGGACTCCACGCCGATGATCCTGCTGATCGGCCAGGTCGCGCGGGATCAGATGGACCGCGAGGCGTTCCAGGAAATCGACTATCGACGCATGTTCGGCCAGATGGCCAAGTGGGTCACGCAGATCGACGACGCGCGCCGCGTGCCCGAATATCTGAGCCACGCGTTCCATATTGCGATGTCGGGCCGCCCGGGCCCGGTCGTGCTCGCGCTGCCCGAAGACATGCTGAGCGGCGCGATTCCCGCAGCCGAAGCGCAACCCATCGCGCCGCCCGCGCAGCGCGTGCAGGCCTCGCCTTCCGCGGCTCAGATGGAGCGCGTGCGCGAACTGCTCGCGGGTGCGAAGAAGCCGTTCGTGATCGCGGGCGGACATGGCTGGAACACACAGGCATGCGCGGACTTCCAGCGCTTCGTCGAGAACTGGCAATTGCCGGTCGGCCTCGCGTTCCGCTTCCAGGACACGCTCAACAACGAGCACCCGAACTACGCGGGCGATGTGGGTCTCGGCGTGAATCCCGCGCTCGCGAAGCGCATTCGCGAAGCCGACGTGCTGCTCGCGCTCGGTCCGCGTCTGGGCGAATCCACGACGGGCGGCTACACGCTCTTCGATATTCCCAGGACGAAGCAAACGCTCATTCACGTGCATCAAGGTGCGGAGGAACTCGGTCGCGTCTATGCAGCGGATCTGCCGATCGTTTCGGGCCTCGCGGAAATCGCGGCGCTACTCGCAGAGCTTCCCGCACCCGCTCAACCGGCGTGGGCCGGCAGTGCCGCCGAAGCGCACGAGGCGTGGCACGCATGGCGCAAGCCGCTGCCGATGCCGGGCGACGTGCAACTCGGCGAAGTCATGCAGCAACTGCGCGCACGCCTGCCCGACGACGCGATCGTCACGAATGGCGCGGGCAACTACGCGACATGGCTGCATCGCCATTTCGCGTATCGCCACTTCCGTTCGCAACTCGCGCCCACGAGCGGCGCGATGGGCTACGGCGTGCCCGCCGCGATCGCTGCGAAGTCGCTCTATCCTTCGCGCACCGTGGTCGCGCTCGCGGGCGATGGCTGCTTCATGATGGCCTCATCGGAACTCGCCACGGCGATGCAGTACGGGCTGAATGTCGTGTTCATCGTCGTGAACAACTCGCACTACGGCACGATTCGCATGCATCAGGAGCGCCACTATCCGAATCGCGTGCATGGCACGCAGCTCACGAACCCTGACTTCGCGGCGTTTGCGCAGTCGTTCGGCGCGCACGGCGAAGTCGTCACGACCACGGCGCAATTCGCGAGCGCGCTGGAGCGCGCGCTCACGGCAGGCAAACCCGCACTGATCGAGATCCGTGTGACGAAGGAAGCGAGCACGCCTGCGGCTACGCTCGAACAGATTCGCGAGGCAGGCAAGAAAACACGCGGCGGGTGACTGAAAAGGAATCCTGAATAAGCTCACCTTTCGAGCTGGATGAGTCATTGTGAGCGCATAAACAAAAGCCCCGCAGATCTTTCGATCCCGCGGGGCTTTTGACTTCAGCCGGGCGTCAGATGCTTACTTGCCGCCCACGCTTTGCAGCGTCGTCCACTTGCCGTCGACAACCTTGTACAGCGTGATGCCGCCGTTCTTCAGGTCGCCGCGCTGATCGTACGCGAGGTCCGACGTCGTGACAGCCTGCATGCTGGTCTTCGCGAGGAACGGCAGGTACTTCGCCGGATCCGTCGAGTTGGCCTTCTTCATGGCCGCGAACATCGCCATTGCGCCGTCGTAGGCGTACGGCGAATAGGTCTGCACGTCTTCGCCGAAGCGCTTCTTGTACTTCGTGACGTAGTCCTTGCCACCCGGCATCTGGTCGAGCGGCAGGCCGGCGAGCGATGCCACCGTGCCGTTCGCTGCGTCACCCGCGATCTGCAGGAAAGTCGGCGTGTGCACCATTTCGCCGCCCATCAGCGGGGCCTTGATGCCGAGCGACTTCATCTGCTTGACCATCGGTGCCGCTTGCGAATCCGCGCCGCCGAAGTAGACCAGGTCGGGGTTCATCGCCTTCGCCTTCGTCAGAACCGACTTGAAGTCGACGGCCTTGTCGTTGGTGTACTCACGGTCGATGATGGTGCCGCCCGCAGCCTTCGCAGCCTTCGAGAATTCGTCGGCGAGACCCTGGCCGTAAGCCGTGCGGTCGTCGATCACGACGATCTTCTTCATGCCCAGGCTCTTCACCGCGAACGCGCCCGCCACCGAACCTTGCTGCGTGTCCGAGGTCATCATGCGGAACGTGGTGTTGAAGCCTTGCTGCGTGTATTCAGGCGCCGTCGCCATGGCGATCTGCGGGATACCTGCGTTCGCGTAGATGCGCGAAGCCGGGATCGTCGTGCCCGAGTTGAAGTGGCCGAGCATGCCCTTGATGCCGTCGTCGACGAGCTTCTGTGCGACCGTCGTGCCGGTGCGCGGGTCAGCCTGATCGTCGGCCGAGTCGAGCACGAAGTGAACCGGCTTGCCGCCGATCATGGGCTTCGTTGCGTTTTCTTCTTCGACTGCGAGCGTGATGCCGTTCTGGAAGTCCTTGCCATAGTGCGCCTGCGCACCCGTCATCGGACCGGCGAAACCGATCTTCACGTCTTCGGCTTGTTGTGCGTGCGCAGTCCCCGCCAGCGACAGGGCGGCAACAAGCGTTGCGCCTGCCAGCTGCTTCATCGTGTGTTGCATTGCTTCTCCTTGGTACCAGGTATCAAACGAGCGGCTTCGGATTCGATGAGCCTTGCCGCTTCCTTGTCTTGAGACGACCGACAGTATGGCTTGCGCTTAACCGATCGTCATCAAATTTGCATTACCGCCTGCTGCTGCCGTATTCACGCTGACCGAACGTTCCGCGAGCAGTCGTTCGAGAGCGTAATCTTCATCGCCGTTGGCGAGCGCATGCGCTGCCACGCCTTGCACCGAGACGATCGGGCCAGGACGCTTGGCCACTTCCTTCACGAGTGCGAGCAGCTCGTCGCTGTCGCCTTCGAAGAGGACCGCATCGAAGTCGGCGTCGGCCGTCTTCTTGATCGCCACGTGTGCCTTCAGTGTTGCCGGGAGCGCGTTCACCAGCGCTTCGCCTGCTGCGCCCTGGAACAACGCGCGGTTGCCCGTTGCGAGCGCAACGGCCAGTTGTGCGCGTGCGCCCGTTGCCGTGGAGGGCACGCACAACACCGTGCCGCGCGCCGAAAGCGTGTACGTGTTGCGCTCGCCCGTCGGGCCCGGCAAAACCGCCGTGGCGCCCGCGAGCACGTATTCGAGGTAGCCGTCGCAACGGGCCGCGAGCGCAGGCTCGCGCTCGGCGATGAGCCAGTCGCGCAGCGTCGTGAGCGCCGAATGGGCAAACTGCGGTGCCGATTGCGGCGCGCCGTTGGTGCCTTGGGCACCTTGCGGCGCATCCACGACGAGCACATCGGCGAGCGACTTCGGCAAACCTGCCGGACGCTTCGCGAGCAAGCGCGAGAGATACAGCGCGCCACCCGCCTTCGGACCCGTGCCCGACAGGCCTTCGCCGCCGAACGGCTGCACGCCCACCACCGCGCCGATCACGTTGCGGTTCACATAGATGTTGCCCACGTGCGCACGGCCAATCACGTGCGCAATCGTTTCGTCGATACGCGTGTGAATGCCGAGCGTGAGGCCATAGCCCGTTGCGCGGATCTGCTCGAGCAGCTTGTCCAGCTGGCTGCGGCGATAGCGCACCACGTGCAGCACCGGGCCGAACACTTCGCGCTTGAGTTCGTCGAGGCTGTCGAGCTCGATGAGCGTGGGCGGAACGAACGTGCCTTGCGCGCAAGTGTCGGGCGTCGGCATCTGCTGGACCTTGCGGCCCTTTTCGCGCATGCCGGCCACGTGGGTGTCGATGCCGCGCTTGGCGTCAATGTCGATCACGGGGCCGACGTCGGTCGAGAGGCGGTCGGGGTTGCCCACCGCGAGTTCCTTCATCGCGCCCGTGAGCATTTCGAGCGTGCGGTCAGCCACGTCGTCTTGCAGGCACAGCACGCGCAGCGCGGAACAGCGCTGGCCGGCCGAGTCGAACGCGCTTTGCAGCACGTCGGCCACCACTTGCTCGGCGAGCGCCGACGAATCGACGATCATCGCGTTCTGGCCGCCAGTTTCAGCGATCAGCGGAATCGGGCGGCCTTCGGAGTCGAGACGCTCGGAAAGCGTCTTGTTGATGAGGCGCGCAACTTCCGTCGAGCCCGTGAACATCACGGCGCGCGTGCGGTGATCGGCGACGAGCGCCGCGCCCACGGTTTCGCCGTTGCCCGGCAGCAGTTGCACCGCGCCCGCCGGCACACCGGCTTCGCGCAGGATGCGCACGGCTTGCGCGGCGATCAGCGGCGTTTGTTCAGCAGGCTTCGCGAGCACCGTGTTGCCGGCTGCGAGCGCGGCGGCCACCTGGCCCATGAAGATCGCGAGCGGGAAGTTCCACGGACTGATACACACCACGGGGCCGAGCGGACGATGCGTGTCGTTCGAGAACTCGTCGCGGATCTGCGTGGAGTAGTAGCGCAGGAAGTCGATCGCTTCGCGAATTTCGGCCACGGCGTTCGGCAGCGACTTGCCCGCTTCGCGCACGATCAGGCCCATCAGCGTGTGCATCTGCGCTTCGAGCAAATCGGCGGCGCGCGCGAGGCAATCTGCGCGCGCTTCGACGGGCGTGGCCTGCCAGATCGGGGCGGCGGCCACGGCGTGCGAGAGCGCGGCGCTCACGTGCTCGCTCGTGGCTTCCACAACGGTCCCGACGAGATCGCGATGATCGGCGGGATTACGCACGTCGCGTACGGCGCTGTCTGCGATGACGTTGTCGGCGAGCAACGGCGCGGCGCGCCACGGGTGATGGGCGCTAGCCAGCAGCGCCGACGACAGCGAAGCGAGACGATGCTCATTCGAGAGATCGAGGCCCATCGAATTGAAGCGCTCGTTGCCGTACAACTCGCGCGGCAGCGGAATCTTCGCATGCGGCGCGCCGAGCGGCACGACCTTGGTGGCGTCGTCGATGGGGTTCGTGACCAGTTCGCTGACCGGCACGGATGCATCGGCGATGCGGTTCACGAACGACGTGTTCGCGCCGTTTTCGAGCAAGCGGCGCACGAGATACGCAAGCAGCGTTTCGTGCGTGCCGACCGGCGCGTAGACGCGGCACGGACGGTTGAGCTTGCCTTGCGCGAGCGGGCCCGTGACTTCTTCGTACAGCGGCTCGCCCATGCCGTGCAGGCACTGAAATTCGTACTGACCGGGATAGTAGTTCTGGCCCGCGAGGTGATAGATCGCCGAGAGCGTGTACGCGTTGTGCGTGGCGAACTGCGGATACACGGCATCCGGCGCGCCGAGCAGCTTCTTCGCACAGGCGAGGTACGACACGTCCGTGTAGATCTTGCGCGTGTACACCGGGTAGCCTTCGAGGCCATCCACTTGCGCGCGCTTGATTTCCGTATCCCAGTATGCGCCCTTCACGAGGCGGACCATGATGCGGTGACGGCTGCGGCGCGCGAGATCCACGATGTAGTCGATCACGAACGGGCAGCGCTTCTGGTAAGCCTGAACCACGAAGCCAATGCCGTTCCAGCCCGCCAGTTCCGGGTCGAAGCACAGCGCTTCGAGCAGGTCGAGCGAGAGTTCGAGGCGGTCCGCTTCTTCGGCGTCGATATTGAGGCCGATGTCATAGCGGCGGGCGAGCACGGCGAGCGCGCGCACGCGCGGCAGCAGCTCGCTCATCGTACGTTCCTGCTGCGCGCGCGAGTAGCGCGGGTGCAGCGCGGAGAGCTTGATCGAGATGCCCGGGCCTTCGTAGATGCCGCGTCCACCCGCGGCCTTGCCGATCGCGTGAATCGCCTGCTCATACGATGCGTAGTAGCGCTGAGCATCGGCTTCCGTCGTCGCGGCTTCGCCGAGCATGTCGTACGAGTAGCGGAAACCACGCGCTTCGAACTTGCGGCTGTTGGCAAGCGCTTCGGAGATGTTCTCGCCCGTCACGAACTGCTCGCCCATCAGGCGCATGGCCATGTCCACGCCCTTGCGGATCAGCGGCTCGCCGCCCTTGCCGATCATGCGCGTCAGCGCCGACGACAGGCCGGTTTCGCTGTTCGTCGTCACGAGCTTGCCGGTGATCATGAGACCCCAGGTCGCGGCATTCACGAACAGCGACGGCGCGTGGCCCACGTGCGACTTCCAGTCGCCCTTGCTGATCTTGTCGCGAATGAGTGCGTCGCGTGTGGCGCGGTCGGGAATGCGCAGCAGCGCTTCGGCGAGGCACATCAGCGCCACACCTTCCTGGCTGGACAGCGAAAACTCGTGGATCAGGCCCTCCACACCGCCGCCGGTGCCCTTTGCCCGCAACGTTTCCACGAGCTTGGTGGCGAGCTTCGTCACGTCGCCCGTGAGGTTGGCCGGCAGCCGCCCCTCGCCGATCAGGAACGGCACGCACTCCGGCTCCGGTCGGCGGTACGCGGCCGTGATGGCCGCGCGCAGCACCGACTGCGGTTGCACGTTCTGCGCGAATTCGAGGAAGGGGTGCGAGGCCGCTTCGTCGTCATCGGCGGTAGCACCTTCGGCGAGATCGGTCGCACCGACATGGCCATTGAGCTCGGGAGGCAGCTGGCCGTGCTCGATTTTCTCGAGATAGGCAAAGATGGCTTGCTTGATGAGCCAGTGCGGCGTGCGCTCGAGCCGTGTGGCGGCGTCCTTGAGGCGGGCGCGGAGGAGATCGTCGACTTTGACGCCAAGTGTGGTGCTAGCCATGTTTCCTTCGTATGCCGGCAGATCCACACCGGCGGTGACTAAAAAGTTGGCGAATCGTAACCCTACAAATAAAAAGGTGCAACCACTCTCTCGATATGGTTGCACCACTATGGAAACCTTGTGCAGCCGGGCTTTACGGCCGATGGCCGCCCACCGGGCCGCGCGGGTTGCGCTCGGTATTTTCCCTGGTCCTACAACACGCTGGACAACCCTAATCGATTCCGCGGCCGTGCCGTTATACAAACAAAGCGGGGGTTGTTGGTCACAAGAAAGAGCGAAGGGACCGGAAAATGGAAAAGCTGCTGGTAGTCGCAGGGATCTGGACGATGTGCGCCATGTGCGCCGTACTTTTCATGCGCGGTGCGACCGCGCCGGATGAGCGTCGCATGAGTCTGAAGCGAGCGTCGCGTAGGGAAGTGGCCGATACCGTCGGCCAGTAAGGAAGGAAACGGGAAGTTGATGCCGGGTGGCCCCGCTGTTGCCGCAGGGTGAACGTCCGCGGGGCCACGTCCGCTGCTAGATATCGAGCGGATCGACTTCGAGATTCCAGCGCAGCACGCCGCGCAACGCGCGCAGTGCGGGCTGCCACGCGCGCAGCGTCGCCTGCAGCGCGGCACGCGACTGGCTTTCCACGAGCAGTTGCGCACGATGCACGTTCATCACCTTCACGATGGTGAGCGGCACCGCGTCGTAAGCCATGACGCGCTCGGCGCCCGGAATCGCCGCGAGCGCAGCTGCGGCTTGGGCGAGAAACGCCAGCGCCGCCTCGAGCGTGCGCCCTTCGGCACGTAGTAACGCCTGATAGACGAACGGCGGCAGGTGCGCATCGCGCCGCTCCGCGACCTGCGTATTCGCGAAACCCACATAGTCCTGGCGTGCCAGCGCGTGATAAAGCGCATGGCGCGGATAGCGCGTCTGCACGAGCACCTCGCCGGGCAGTCCGGCGCGCCCCGCACGCCCGCTCACCTGCATCAGTTGCGCGAACAGGCGCTCGCCCGCCCGGAAATCGTGCGAAAAAAGCGCATTATCGGCGTTCAACACGCCAACTAGCGATACGCGCTGGAAGTCGTGCCCCTTCGCGATCATCTGCGTGCCCACCAGGATGTCGACTTCGCCCGCGTGCACGTCGGAGAACAGCGCCTGCGCGCTGCCCTTGCGGCGCGTGCTGTCGGCGTCGATGCGCAGCACCCGCGCCCCCGGCACGGCGCTCGCGAGTGCCTCCTCGATACGCTGCGTGCCGCGCCCCATGGGCGCGATGTCGACGTTGCCGCACTCGGGGCACGAATGCGGAATACGCGATTCCCAGCCGCAGTGATGGCAGCGCAGCGCGCGCTCGGGCTTGTGCAGCACGACGTAGGCGGTGCAGCGCGGGCAGCCCGCCACCCAGCCGCAGGCATCGCACGCGAGCGTGGGCGCGTAGCCGCGACGGTTCAGGAACACGAGGCTCTGCTCGCCGCGCTCGAGACGCGCCTTCATCGCCGCGACCAAAGGCCCGGAAAGCCCCTCGAACGAGGCGCGGCCGCGTCGCCGCTCCTCTTCGAGGTCGATCAGCTTGACGGTGGGGAGCACCGCGTCGGCAATTGCGCGGCGCGTGAGCGTGAGGCGCGTGTAGCGCCCCTGCTCGGCCTGCCACCAGCTTTCGAGCGAAGGCGTGGCCGAGCCCAGCACGACCGGCACGCCGAGTTGCTTCGCGCGCCATACCGCGAGGTCCCGCGCCGAGTAGCGCAGCCCTTCCTGCTGCTTGTACGCGGGGTCGTGCTCCTCGTCGACCACGAGCATCGCGAGACGCGGCAGCGAGGCGAGCACCGCGAGCCGCGTACCGAGCACGATGCGCGCGCGGCCCGTGTGCGCCGCGAGCCAGTTGCGGGCGCGCTCGCCTTCGGCCAGACCGCTGTGAAGCGTGACGATGGCGTCGCTTGCGAGCGTGGCCGCGAAGCGCGTGCGAAAGGCCGCTTCGAACTGCGGCGTGAGATTGATTTCGGGGACGAGCACGAGCGCCTGAGCGCCCGGGTCGCGCTCGAGCAGCGCCGCGAGCGCGCGCAGATAGACCTCGGTCTTGCCGCTGCCCGTCACGCCATGCAACAGGAAGGGCGCGAAGCCGCTCGCGGCGCCGATCGCTTCCACGGCGTCGGCTTGCTCGTCGCTCAGGCGCGGGATCTCCACAGCGGCGGCGGCATCCGCCGCGCTGTTGGCCACGCTTGCGGCCGCGCCGAACTCGATGCATTCATGCTCGACCCAGCCGGCCTCGCCCCAGGCTTCGAGCGTCGCAATCGCCTTGGGATGCAGCGCGCGGGCCGCGGCTGCGTCGAGTTCGACGGCATCGGCCAGCGATTGCGCGAGACGACGCAGCGCCTGAGCGCGCGCCGGCAAGGCGTCAGGGAGTGCAGCGCGGCCTTCCGGCAGCAGACGATAGCGCTCCTCGGGGGCGAGCAGCCGCGCCCAGCGCGACGGATCGCGCAACGCCTGCGGCAGCGCCGGCAAGGCGACTTCGCCCAAGCCTCGCTGATAGTAGTCGGCGGCAAAGCCTGCCAGCGCGAGCCATTGCGCCGAAAGCGGCGGGCAGGCGGCGCACACCGCGCTCACGTCACGGAGCTTGTTTGCGGGTACGTCGCTGTGAGCGCTCACTTCGTAGATGAGGCCGACCATATCGCGGCGCCCGAACGGCACGCGCACCAACATGCCGGGTGCGGGCGCGCAGTCGAGGCTATAGCGATAGTCGTAGAGCGCGTCCAGAGGGTGGTCCAGCGCCACGCGCACGTACTGCCCTGTCATGCCCTACTCCCAGGGAAGTTCCGTACGCCAGCGCACAGACACGCAAACCTAAAGTAATACTTGAGATTTCGCGCTAAGTTTTGGATTCCGCAGAACAATCGCGCCCCCGAATCTGCGCCTGTGGATAACTTTGTTGAGAACTTGTCGGGCGCCGCCGCAGGGCGCCCGCGCAGGGTCGTTATGTGGGATACCGCACAGAGCGCCGTGGAGCGCCGAAAGCCTTGTCTGTCAAGGGTCTGATTGATTCTGCTCAGACTTAAGCGGGCGCCTGCGACAACCTTTCCCTCTTGCGCGCCGCAACGAGGCAAGTGTGCATAAGTCAACGCTTGACAGGGCCGCGATGCCGTCTGGGTGGCCTCTTGAGCCCGGCCATACCCTGATGCCCAGAGCCCAGCTTGGTGCAACGCACCAAAAACGTCACGCACCGGTCGCGAGAATCGCGCGGCTGTGACGATGCACTTCGTCCACGAGTTCGGCCACGTTTTCCGGCGGCGTGAACTGCGAGATGCCGTGGCCAAGGTTGAACACGTGCCCCGGGTGCGCACCAAAGCTGTCCAGTACCGCGCGCGCCTGCTCGCGAATCGCGGCCGGCGTTGCGAACAGCACCGTGGGGTCGAGGTTGCCCTGGAGCGCCACGCGATCGCCCACGCGCTCGCGCGCGCGGCCAAGGTTGACGGTCCAGTCAAGGCCCACTGCGTCTACGCCCAAGTTGGCGATTTCATCGAGCCAGAGGCCGCCGCCCTTTGTGAACGTGATCACCGGCACGCGCTCGCCATCGTGCTCGCGCTTGAGCTGCGCCACGACCTGCGCGATGTACGCGAGCGAAAAACGCTGGTAGACGCCGTCCGCGAGCGCGCCGCCCCAGGTGTCGAAGATCATCACGGCTTGCGCGCCGGCTTCGATCTGCGCGTTGAGGTAGGCCGCCACGGCTTGTGCATTGACTTCGAGGATGCGCTGCATGAGGTCCGGGCGCGCGTACAGCATCGACTTCACCGTGCGGAAGTCGTCCGAGCCGCCGCCCTCGACCATGTAGCAGGCGAGCGTCCACGGGCTGCCTGAGAAGCCGATGAGCGGCACGCGCTGGCGCCCCTCTGCGTTGGTGAGCGCGCGGCGAATTTCACGCACGGCGTCGGTCACATAGCCGAGCGTCGCGCCGATGTCCGGCACGGCGAGTCGCGCCACGTCTTCTTCGGTGCGCACGGGATGCGCGAACTTCGGCCCTTCGCCCGCCTGAAACGAGAGGCCGAGGCCCATCGCATCGGGAATCGTCAGGATGTCGGAGAACAGGATCGCGGCGTCGAGCGGAAAGCGCTCGAGCGGCTGCAGCGTGACCTCGGTCGCGTAATCGGGATTCTTCGCAAGGCCGAGGAAGCTGCCCGCGCGGCTGCGCGTGGCGTTGTACTCCGGCAGATAACGGCCTGCCTGGCGCATCAGCCAGATTGGCGTGTACTCGGTCGGCTGGCGCAACAGCGCGCGCAGGAAGGTGTCGTTCAGGAGAGTGTGGGCCACGTGCTGGATGCGCGAAGTCGCGCCAAGGTTCGGAAGCAAGCGGCCATTTTACCGGACCGGCCGCCGCGCCATGCCGCTGATGGGCGGGATCAGAAAGCGCAACAACACCGAAGTATAGGTCCTTGCATACCCAGGTAAGTCCGCGCTTATCCGTAGGGGTATGCGAGGACTATGATCAGGCGGCTTTCTAAAAAATTACATCGATCAAAACCATAGACGGAGACACGATGAAAAGAGCCGCCCTCGGCCTGACGATCGTTAGCGCCGCATTGCTGAGCGCATGCGCCCTGAACCAGTCCGCCGGTACGTCGACCAACGGTACGCAGACCGCCACCGCCCCTTCGCGCCTCGATGAAATCCTCACGCGCGGCACGCTGCGCGCCTGCACGACCGGCGACTACAAGCCCTACTCGTTCTACAGGCAGGACGGCACGTTCGAAGGCATCGATATCGACATGACGGAGTCGCTTGCGAAGTCATTGGGCGTGAAGGCCGAGTTCGTGAAGACGTCGTGGTCGAACCTCATGACCGACTTCCTCGCGAAGTGCGACGTCGCGGTGGGTGGCGTCTCCACGACGCTCGAGCGCCAGAGGCGCGCGTTCTTCACGGACGCGTATCAAGTCGACGGCAAGACACCGATCGTGCGATGCGACGACGTCAAGAAGTACCAGACCATCGCGCAGATCAACCAGCCTTCCGTGCGCGTGATCATGAATCCGGGCGGCACGAACGAGCGCTTTGCGAAGCAGTTTTTGCCGCATGCGAATCTCATCATGTATCCGGACAACGTGACGATCTTCAAGCAGATCCTCGCAGGCAACGCCGACGTGATGGTCACCGACGCTTCCGAGACCCTGCTGCAGCAGAAGCTCAACCCGGGGCTGTGCTCGGTGCATCCCGACAAGCCGTTCCAGTACGGCGAGAAAGCGTGGATGGTGCCGCGCGGCGACGTGGTGTTCCAGCAGTATGTGGATCAGTGGCTGCATCTCGCGCGGGCGAGTGGCGAATATCAGGCAATCTCCGACAAGTGGCTGAAGTGACCTGTTGGCCCGCGCCACGTTGTTATGGCCCTTCGAATTGCTACGGTGAGTTGCAGACGATGTCGTAACACGAGGCGCGCAAAGTTTGTATTTCACGCACAGGTGCAATGTCGACGCATTGCGCATGTGCGCAACCGGTAATTCCGTACGGAGCGCCTCACGCGCAAAAGGCCCATGCCGTGGGCCTTTCCTCATGCGATACGAATCCTCGCACGCAAGCGTGCCCTTCGGGCTGCCAGACAGCCCCGGAAAATAGCGGTAAAAATGACTTCCGCGGGACGCTCAGGATGGCAAAAAGAGGCTCGGAGCCTTATCTGACGGGCGTTACAACCTGAAACACTTTGTTACCGCGAACCCTCCTTAATTCGCCCACAATGGCCTTCAACGGTTTCAACACGGATGTGGCTCGGTGCCAGTGTGAGCGGACACAAAACACCTGCCGGTCGGCACTACGCCGAAGCCCTCTCGAGGGGCATCCTTGTTGGAGCCGTGACCGGCGTCGAAGACGTTCATGACCCGGCTCCTCCTTTGGTCTCCTCGCGCTAACCCCGTAGCGTGTGGTTTTTAGCGGGCTCCAGGCCCGCTTTTTTTTCGCCTGTACGTTTCGTTATTCATCAGGCATCGTTGCGCACCCACACCCTCCACTGCCACGCAATCGTTCGGTTTCCCGATTATTTTTTGCGCGCTCAGGCATTGCGCCGCGACGGGGTAATTCATCCGCCGCAGCATTGCCTCAAACCAGGCGTCAAGCCGTCTTCTGCTCGCTGATCTTGAGTTCGTCGATCATGCGCGCGCGCATCACGAACTTCTGCACCTTACCCGTCACGGTCATCGGTAATTCGTCGACGAAGCGGATGTACTTGGGAATCTTGTAGTGCGCAATCTGGCCCTGGCAGAACGCCTGAATGTCTTCCGCCGTTGCCACCTCGCCCGGTCGTAGCACGATCCACGCGCACACTTCCTCGCCGTACTTCGCATCGGGCACGCCGAATACCTGCGCCGATTGCACCTTCGGGTGGCGGAACAGAAACTCCTCGATCTCGCGCGGGTAGATGTTCTCTCCGCCGCGAATGAGCATGTCCTTCAGACGGCCGACGATGTTGCAGTAGCCTTCGGCATCGATCGTGGCCAGATCGCCCGTATGCATCCAGCCGTCGACGATCGACTCCGCCGTCTTCTCCTCGTCGCCCCAGTAGCCCTGCATCACCGAATAGCCTTTCGTACACAGCTCGCCCGTTTCGCCCACCGGCACGGTAGTGCCAAGCGCATCGACGATCTTGACTTCGAGATGCGGCTGAATGCGGCCCACCGTGGTCGTGCGCTTGTCGAGCGGGTCGGTTGTCGAGCTTTGGAACGACACCGGACTCGTTTCCGTCATGCCATAGGCGATTGTGATTTCGGCTAGATGCATCTTCGAGACCACGCGCTTCATCGTCTCGATCGGACACGGCGAGCCGGCCATGATGCCCGTGCGCAGCTTCGAAAGATCGAAGCGGGCGAACTCCGGATGATCGAGTTCCGCGATGAACATGGTGGGCACGCCGTGCAGCGCCGTGCAGCCCTCTTCGGAGACGGCGGCAAGCGTCGCGCGCGGATCGAAGGCCTCGCCCGGAAACACCATGTTCGCGCCCACCGAAACGCACGCAAGCACTGCGAGCACCATGCCGAAGCAGTGATAAAGCGGCACCGGAATACAGAGCGAGTCTGCTTCCGTGAGGCGCATCGCCTGGGCGATGAAACGCCCGTTGTTGACCACGTTGCGGTGCGTGAGCGTCGCGCCCTTCGGATTGCCGGTCGTGCCGCTTGTGAACTGGATGTTGATCGCGTCGTCGGGAGATAGCGTCGCATCGATGGTGTCGAGCCACGCCGTGCCGTCGCGGGCAATGCGCTCGCGGCCCATCTCCACGAGTTCGCTGAAGCAGAGCATGCCGGGCGTGGCCGTATCGCACATGCGCACGACCGCGCGCAGTTCGGGCAGGCGCCCGGCCTGCAACTGGCCGGGCGTAGCGTTCGCAAGCTCCGGCGCGAGCGTCTGCAGCATCTCCAGATACTTCGAGGTCTTGAAACTCTCCGCTGAGACAATGGCCTTGCAGCCCACCTTGTTCAGCGCGTATTCGAGTTCAGCGAGGCGATACGCGGGATTGATGTTGACGAGCACCGCGCCGATGCGCGCGGTCGCAAACTGGGTGAGCAGCCATTCGACGCGATTGGGCGACCAGATGCCGACGCGATCCCCCTTGACGATGCCTAGCTCGGCGAAGCCGGCTGCGAGCACGTCCACTTCAGCGGCGAACTCGCGCCAGTTCCAGCGGATACCCTGCTCGCGGAACACCACGGCAGGCCGCTCGGGAAACCGCTTCGCGGTCTCCTGCAGGAACGTGCCGAGGGTCGCGTCGCTGAGCGGCACGTCGGTCGTGCCTCGCACATACGAAAGTCCGTCTTTCGGCGCGATAAGCGGCTCATGTACACCGGGCGCGGCGCGCGCGCCTGCTGCGTCGATTGCCATGATGGCTGTCTCCTGGGGAGCGTCACTCCCGCGTTTGAAATGAATTTGAAAACCATTGTGCCACCGGCCTTCCCGGGGGCGGCATCAAGTCTTACCCGCAGCGCATGTCTGGGCCGAGTCCGGCGCCGCTTGATGGGCCGGCCGCGAACGCATGATTTGGCATTACCTTTCCGTAAACGTCAAGTATGCCAGAGCGTTTTTGTCGACCTCCGTCGCTCACGGCATTTATGCCGCGTTTTTCATCGCGATGCCATCGGGCCGTGCCCAATCCGCAGCGCGCAAATGCAAAAAGGGCTCCCCGGTTGGGGAGCCCTTTTCGCTTCGGACGTCGCGCTACAAGGGCGCGCGTACGAGAACCAATTAGTGCTGGTTCATCTTGCGCAGGCGCTGGATCGCCGCGAGCTGCGCGACCGCGTAGGCCAGTTCGGCCTGGGCGGTGGCGTACTCGAGGTTCGAGCCCGCGTTCTGCAGCGTCTCTTCAGCGCGCTTGCGCGCTTCCGTGGCCTTCGCCTCGTCGAGGTCCTTGCCGCGGATCGCAGTGTCAGCGAGCACCGTGACGGCGCCCGGCTGGACTTCGAGAATGCCGCCTGCGACGAACACGAACTCTTCGCCGCCGTCTTCCGCCACGATGCGCACCGCACCCGGACGAATACGCGTGATGAGCGGGGTGTGGCCCGGCAGAATGCCCAGCTCGCCCGCCTCGCCGGGAAGCGCGACGAACTTCGCCTGGCCGTCGAAGATGTTCTCTTCGGCGCTGACGACGTCTACCTTGATGGTTGCTGCCATATGTTCGACTCCTGGGGTCAAGGGGTTGCGGCGGCGAGATCAGTCAACTCCGACTGATACCTGAGCGACAAATCTCGCCTCGTTGCCTGCAACTCAACCCTTACTGGATCTTCTTGGCCTTTTCGAAGGCTTCGTCGATCGTGCCGACCATGTAGAACGCCTGCTCCGGCAGGTGATCGCACTCGCCTTCAACGATCATCTTGAAGCCGCGGATGGTTTCCTTCAACGGCACGTACTTGCCCGGCGAGCCCGTGAAGACTTCCGCGACGTGGAACGGCTGCGACAGGAAACGCTGGATCTTGCGTGCGCGGGCGACCGACAGCTTGTCTTCCGGCGACAGTTCGTCCATGCCGAGAATCGCGATGATGTCGCGCAGTTCCTTGTAACGCTGGAGCGTTTGCTGCACGCCACGCGTGATCGAGTAGTGCTCTTCACCGATCACGTTCGGGTCGATCTGGCGCGAGGTCGAGTCGAGCGGGTCGACTGCCGGGTAGATACCCAGCGAGGCGATGTCACGCGACAGCACGACGGTTGCATCCAGGTGGCCGAAGGTCGTAGCCGGCGACGGGTCGGTCAAGTCGTCCGCAGGGACGTACACGGCCTGAACCGACGTAATCGAGCCCTTCTTGGTCGACGTGATGCGCTCTTGCAGCTTGCCCATCTCTTCTGCCAGCGTCGGCTGATAGCCCACTGCCGACGGCATACGGCCGAGCAGTGCCGACACTTCCGTGCCAGCCAGCGTGAAACGGTAGATGTTGTCGACGAAGAACAGCACGTCGAGGCCTTCGTCACGGAAGTGCTCGGCCATCGTGAGACCCGTCAGCGCCACACGCAGACGGTTGCCCGGCGGCTCATTCATCTGGCCGTACACCAGCGCGACCTTGTCCAGAACGTTCGAGTCCTTCATTTCGTGGTAGAAGTCGTTGCCCTCACGGGTACGCTCGCCCACGCCCGCGAACACGGAGTAACCACCGTGCTCCTTCGCGATGTTGTTGATGAGCTCCATCATGTTGACGGTCTTGCCCACGCCGGCACCACCGAACAGACCCACCTTGCCGCCCTTTGCGAACGGGCAGATCAGGTCGATAACCTTGATGCCGGTTTCGAGCAGTTCCGCCGACGGCGACAGGTCTTCGAACGCCGGTGCCTTCTGGTGGATCGCACGCGTCGTTTCGCTGACGATCGGGCCCGCTTCGTCGATCGGGCGGCCGAGCACGTCCATGATGCGGCCGAGCGTCGGCTTGCCGACCGGCACGCTGATGGGCTTGCCCGTGTTCTTGACCACGGTGCCGCGACGCAGGCCGTCCGAAGCACCCAGACAGATGGTGCGGACAACGCCGTCGCCCAGCTGCTGCTGCACTTCCAGGGTCAATTCCGACCCTTCGAGAATCAGCGCGTCGTAGATCTTCGGCATGTGCGCACGCGGGAATTCCACGTCGATCACCGCGCCGATGCACTGTACGATCTTGCCTTCTACCAAAGCAGTTGTACTCATCGATTTTCCTTTAGATACCTGAATTCTTCACTCGCTCACCGGATCAACACCGGCGCGGTTTCGCAATCGGTGCGCGCCTATCAGACGGCTGCTGCGCCGCCGACGATTTCCGAAAGTTCCTTCGTAATCGCGGCCTGGCGGCTCTTGTTGTACGAGAGCTGCAGTTCGTTGATGACCGTCTTCGCGTTGTCCGACGCCGCCTTCATCGCGACCATACGGGCCGACTGCTCCGAAGCCATGTTTTCCGCCACGGCCTGATAGACCAGGGCTTCGACATAGCGCACCAGCAGTTCGTCCACGACGGTTTGCGCGTCCGGCTCGTAGATGTAGTCCCACGCTGACTTCGGCGTCGTGCCGTCGTCATTCGCTTCGAGACGCTCGGCCGACAGCGGCAGCAGTTGCTCGATCACAGGCTCCTGCTTCATCGTGTTGACGAAGCGCGTGTACGCGAGGTACACGGCGGAAAGCTTGCCTTCCGAGTACTGGTCGAGCTGCACCTTGATCGCGCCGATCAGCCTTTCGAGGTGCGGCGTATCGCCGAGTTGCACAACGTTCGAGACGACCTTTGCGCGCAGACGGTTCAGGAAACCGAGGCCCTTGCTGCCGATCGCAGTTGCTTCGATCGACGTGCCGGATGCTTCGAGATCCTTGATCTTCTGCAGCGTCGCGCGCAGCACGTTGGTGTTCATCCCGCCGCACAGACCCTTGTCGGTCGTGACGAGAATCACGCCTGCGACCTTCGCACCGGTGTTTTCCACCATGAACGGGTGGCGGTACTCGGGGTTCGCACGGCTCATGTGCGCAGCGATGTCGCGGACCTTGTCGGCATACGGGCGGGCGGCGCGCATGCGCTCCTGGGCACGGCGCATTTTCGACGCCGCGACCATTTCCATCGCCTTGGTGATCTTGCGCGTGTTTTGCACGCTCTTGATCTTGCCGCGAATTTCCTTCATTCCAGCCATTGCTTGCTCCTTTGTCGACCCGAGTTTGCGCTTCAGCGCTTACTCGGGTCCCAGTCCGTTTATCGTGATTGATTCCCGGACGGATCAGTATGCGCCGGACTTCTTGAAGTCCTTGAGAGCCGCGTGGAGCGCGTTCTCGTCGTCCTTCGACAGGTCCTTCTTGTCCTCGATGCGCGCGACGAGGTCAGCGTGCTTCGATTTCAGGTATTCGCGCAGGCCCTTTTCGAACGGCAGGACGTCCTTGACTTCGATGTCGTCGAGGTAGCCATTGTTCGCCGAGAACAGCGCAACAGCCAGTTCCCACACTTGCAGCGGCTGGTACTGCGGCTGCTTGAGCAGTTCCGTCACGCGGCGGCCGCGCTCGAGCTGCTTGCGGGTCGCTTCGTCGAGGTCCGATGCGAACTGGGCGAATGCCGCCAGTTCACGGTACTGCGCGAGGTCGGTACGGATACCGCCCGACAGCTTCTTCACGACCTTCGTCTGCGCCGCGCCACCCACACGCGACACCGAAACGCCGGCGTTGATTGCCGGGCGGATGCCTGCGTTGAAGAGGTCGGTTTCCAGGAAGATCTGGCCGTCGGTAATCGAGATCACGTTCGTCGGAACGAATGCGGTCACGTCGCCGGCTTGCGTTTCGATGATCGGCAGTGCGGTGAGCGAACCCGTCTTGCCCTTCACTTCGCCGTTCGTGAACTTCTCGACGTAGTCGGCCGACACGCGTGCCGCGCGCTCGAGCAGACGCGAGTGGAGATAGAACACGTCGCCGGGGTACGCTTCACGGCCCGGCGGGCGGCGCAGCAGCAGCGAAATCTGACGGTAGGCCCAGGCTTGCTTGGTCAAGTCGTCGTAAATGATCAGGGCGTCTTGACCGCGGTCGCGGAAGTATTCGCCCATCGAGCAGCCGGCGTACGGCGCGAGGTACTGCAGCGCGGCCGATTCCGAAGCCGAAGCGGCAACGACGATCGTGTATTCGATCGCGCCCGTTTCTTCGAGCTTGCGCAGCACGTTCTGGATCGACGAAGCCTTCTGACCGATGGCGACGTAAATACAGATCAGGTCCTTGCCCTTCTGGTTGATGATCGTGTCGACGGCCACTGCAGTCTTGCCGCACTGACGGTCGCCGATGATCAGCTCACGCTGGCCACGGCCGATCGGCACCATCGAGTCGATCGACTTCAGACCCGTTTGCACCGGCTGCGACACGCCTTCACGCCAGATCACGCCCGGAGCGATCTTTTCGATCGCGTCGGTCATCTTGGCGTTGACCGGGCCCTTGCCGTCGATCGGGTTGCCGAGCGGATCGACCACGCGGCCGATCAGTTCCGGACCCACCGGCACTTCGAGAATGCGGCCCGTCGTCTTGACGATGTCGCCTTCCGAGATGTGCTCGTACTCACCGAGAATCACGGCGCCGACCGAGTCGCGCTCGAGGTTCAGCGCGAGGCCGAAGGTGTTGCCCGGGAATTCGAGCATTTCGCCCTGCATCACGTCCGACAGGCCGTGGATACGCACGATACCGTCGGTCACGGAGATCACGGTGCCCTGGTTGCGAACGTCGGCGCTCGCTTCAAGGCCCTGGATCCGGCTCTTGATCAGCTCACTGATCTCAGAGGGATTGAGTTGCATTATTCGCTCCTGATGTTCAATTCTGTTGCGTGCCAGCCGCCGCGCCCGATTCTTGTAATCGGGGCGCTCAGGCGGTCAACGCCGCCTGCATGCTGGCGAGCCGCGCGCGGACCGAGGTATCGAGCACTTCGTCGCCGACCGTGACGCGCACGCCGCCGATGAGCGACTTGTCGATCTCGACGGTCGGCTTCAGCTTGCATTTGAACTTGCGTTCGAGGCTGGCGACGAGGTCGTTCAACTGTGCGCCTTCGAGCGGGAACGCGCTGACGATCACTGCGTCAGCAGCGCCTGCCTTGGCGTTCTTGAGCGCTTCGAACTGCGACTGGATTTCCGGCAGCAGTGCCAGGCGATGATTCTCGATCAGCATCTGCACGAGGTTCTTCACCTCGGCCGATTCCTTGACCGGGGACTTCACCGCCGCGAGCAGCAGCTCGACGACCTGGGCATGGCTCACCTTCGGGCTCGTCGCGACCGACTGCACCTCGGGCAAGGCCGCAACCTGTGCCAGCTCCGAAACGAGCGTGGACCAGGCGGCGGTGTCACCAGCTTCGGCCACGCCAAACAATGCTTCTGCGTACGGGCGGGCGATGGTTGCAAGTTCGGCCATGATCAGAGCTCGGCTTTCAGTTGATTCAGCAGTTCGGCGTGGGCCGACTGATCGACTTCGCGCTTCAGGATCTGCTCGGCGCCTTGCACAGCGAGTGCCGCGACTTCGGAACGCAGGACTTCGCGTGCCTTGACGACCTGCTGGTCGGCGTCGGCCTTCGCTTGAGCGATGATGCGTGCCGCTTCCGCGTGTGCCTGAGCCTTGATTTCTTCTGCGACAGCCAGCGCGCGCTTTTCGGCGTCGGCGATACGGCTTTGACCCTCGTTACGGGCCGTGGCGAGCTCTTCGCCGACGCGCTTGTGCGCCGCATCGAGTTCCGCCTTGCCCTTTTCCGCAGCGGCGAGGCCGTCTGCGATCTTCTTCGAGCGCTCGTCGAGGGCGTTGATCAACGGCGGCCACACGAACTTCATCGTGAACCACGCGAGGATCAGGAACACGACCATTTGCGCAAACAGGGTTGCGTTGAGATTCACGGTGTTTCCTTAATCGTTGCTATTCCGGGGAATTGAAACGGCAAGGCGCTCATCGGTTGTGAAACTCGATCAGCGCCTCGTCTCCCGTTCCGCCATGCGCCCACTACCCGTTATAGGTCAGGCGCAACCTTCCAGGGAACTTAGCCCGCGAGCTTCGAGAGCAGCGGGTTAGCGAACGCGAACAGCATTGCAACACCAACGCCAATCAGGAACGCCGCGTCGATCAGACCAGCCAGCAGGAACATCTTCGTCTGCAGCGGGTTCATCAGTTCAGGCTGACGTGCGCAGGCTTCGATGTACTTGCCGCCCATCAGGCCGATACCGATACAGGCGCCGATTGCACCCAGGCCGATGATGATGCCGATACCGATGGCCGTGAAACCCTGGATGTTGGCGATGAAAGCTTGCATGATCACTCCTTTGTGAGATTTTCTGGAACTGGGGATTTAAAACTACAAATCTGGTTTGACGAGCACTTAGTGCTTGTCGTGTGCCTGGCCGATATACACCAGCGTCAGCATCATGAAAATGAACGCCTGCAGCAGAACGATCAGGATGTGGAAGATCGCCCAGACGCTGCCCGCAATCACGTGGCCGATGAAGCCAAGCACCGTCGTGTCCGCGCCGAAGCTCCACAGACCGCCCAGCAGCGCGATCAGCAGGAACAGCAGCTCGCCTGCGTACATGTTGCCGAACAACCGCAGGGCGAGCGAAACCGTCTTGGCGACAAACTCGATGATGTTCAGTGCAAGGTTCGGGATCCACAGCAGCGGATGCGCGCCGAACGGGGCCGAGAGCAACTCGTGTGCGAAGCCGCCAGGACCCTTGATCTTGAGGTTGTAGTAAATCATCAGCACGAACACGCCGAGCGCGATGCCGAACGTGCCGTTGAGGTCGGCAGTCGGAACGATGCGTTGGTGCGGCAGTGCTTCGGAGAGGCCGAGCCAGCCGATCACGCGGCCCGGCAGATCAACGGGAATGAAGTCGAGCGAGTTCATGAGCCCGACCCAGATGAACACGGTCAGCGCGAGCGGTGCGATGAATGCGCGGTTGCCATGGACGATGGACTTGGACTGGTCCTCGACCATCTCGACCAGCATTTCGATAGCGCACTGGAAGCGGCCCGGTACGCCCGGGGTCGCTTTGCGCGCAGCGAGACGCAAGATGAGGATCGTCACGACGCCGCACAAGATCGACCAGAACAGCGTGTCGATGTTCCAGACGCTGAAGTCGACGATCGACGTCTGGTGCGAGGTCGCAAAGTTCTGCAAGTGGTGAGCAATGTACTCGGACGGACCCGGTGCGCTCGTTCCTTCGCTAGCTGCCATATCGTTAAAGCCACCCAAATTGTCGAAAATCGTTTTCGGCCGCTCCCGCCGCAATACTGTATTGCGGGAACGCACCGCCGTGGATCGTGTCTTATCTGCTTCGCATCGGCTAGCCGAGTTCCACCTGCATCGCTTCGACGCCCTGACTTGAGGCGGCGCGATGTTGGTGGATCAGCGCCAAGCGAGCGCGATCCAGTATGTCTTTAGTGCGATCAGGTACGTGACGAGCAAGGGAATCCACAGCACGTCGTGATACCAGAACGCGATGGCGACGAACATCGCAATCGTCGCCCCCATCTTGAAGGCTTCGCCGAGCATCCAGTTCAGCACGGTGCCGGCACGACTCAACTGCCTGAGGCGCGCTGCGAACAGCGCTCCGGGAAACCAGCAGATCGCTCCGCCCAGGAACGCCGACAACGCAGCACTGCCCGGCGGCTTATAAAACAGCCACCACGCCAACGTTGCAACCAGGGACAAAACCACTTGCGCCGCCACAACACGAAACGGCGTGACGCGCGATGGGCGGCTCACCTGTGCGCCGAAGATCTGTTCGGCTTCGGCCCGGGTGAGCGGAACGATGTCGTTGTTATCTTGCTGGCTGGCGTCCAGCTCATCCCAGCGCACGTTGTGATCAACGCGTGCGGAATGGTTTGCCGCTGCATCCCGCCCCCGGCTGGATGCTCCGACTTCGCCCGGCGGTACATCGGGCCCTTCATGCGCCTGCGGCGCTTCATCTGGCCTCTGACCCACCATCGCTTCATTCCGGAAATTCGCCTGGCACGCCCTTTATTACAGCGCACTTACGGCATCGCCAACCAAATAAATCCGGGCGATTGTAAGCGATAGTTGCAGGCAATTCAAGACTTTAGGCCCTTCAATAACACCCGTGAGATGGGACTTCATGATGCGGGAAACGCGGCGCCGCGCGGGTGTGACCGGTAACTGTAAGGGACGAAGCAAACAAGAAACAATCGTCAGGATGACCAAGTAATTACAGAAATCATCTGGCGCGCAATTCAGAGTATGCGCCAGGATTCGGGATGGGGTGACATCAAAACAGATGTAGCAGCAACGCGCCGCCCAAAAAGGCCGCCAACCAGAACGGCACGGCGATCAGGTGAAACGACAGCCACACGCCGCGCTCGCCGGAAAGACGCACGGCAATGAGATTCGCGAGCGAGCCGATGGCGACCCCAAAGCCCCCCACGCTCACGCCGAATGCGAGTGCGCGCCAGTCGTGCGTGAAGCCCGCGAGCACAATGGCAGCCGGGACATTGCTGATGACCTGCGACAACACCGCGCCTGCGGCAAAAGCGCGCATAGGCGTTTGCAGCGACAACGACGTCAGTGCGTGATGAATGGCGGGCAGCGCCGCCACACTGCGCAGGACGATGAACATCAGCACGAAGATCAGCAGAAGCAGCCAGTCGATCTTGAGCACGATGCGAATGCGCCAGATCACAAAACCCGCGGCAACGGCAGCCAGCGCAACGCCTGCGTGGTGTGCATCGGCGAGCAGTACGAACGCGACGAAGAGCACGGCGGCGACGCTCGCCAGCGCGCGATCGACGCGCTGCGGCGCGGCGTCTTTCGAGAGATCGAGCGGTATGGCCTTGAAAAGAAACGCGGCAAGGACGATCAGCATCGTCATGAGAAACGCGCAAAGCGGTGCGAGCCCAACGACGAAGCGTCCGAACGACACCCCGCTGACCTGCCAGAGAAACAGATTCTGCGGGTTGCCGAGCGGCGTGAGCACGGAGCCCGCGTTCACGGCAAGCGCGATGACGATCACGAGGCGCTTGAGCGGCAGCGGCGTGAGCTTGTGGAGCGAAAGCACGAGCGGTACCACGACGAATAGCGCCACGTCGTTGGTCACGATCGTCGATAGCGCCGCGGCCAGCGCGACCAGCAGCAACGCGAGCCCGCGTTCCGAGTGAATGTGGTGGACGAGCTTGTGCGCGAGCCAGGTCAGCAGTCCTGAATATTCGATGCCCTTCGTCAGAATAAGCAGCCCCGCGAGGGTCATCACCGTTTGCCAGTCGACGAGTGCGGGCAGCGAGGCGATGGAACGAGGCGCGTAAATCTGCAACGCCACAAAGGCCACGACAAGAATCGCGAGCACGGGCTCCGATGCGGCGAATGCGCCGACACGGCGCAACAGGCTCAAGGGCTCACGCGCGCCCTGCTCCGATTCACGCACCGGCTTTATGCGCCGGCGCGCGCGTTTGCCGCGGCGACGCGCATCACGCTCATGGCGGTCATCACGCTGCAGTTTCGCCGCGCAAACGCAGCAGAATGCCGTCGAGCGCGTCGAGGTCTCCGAAGTCGACCGTGAGTTGCCCTCGCCCGCGTCGTCCGAGCTTGATCTTCACAGATGCCGCGAGCAGGTCCGACAACTCCTCTTCGAGACGGCGCGTGTCGCGTCCGCCGTCGTGCGCGGCCTTCGCCCTCACTGCCGGTGCGGCCTTCGTCGTGGCCGAAACGAGCTTCTCCGTTTCACGCACCGACATGCGCTTGTTGACCACCTGGTTCGCCAGCGTGATTTGCGTGGCGGCGTCCACGGCGAGCAGCGCGCGGGCGTGCCCCATGTCGAGATCGCCGGCCAGCAGCATGGTCTGCACGGGCGCCGCAAGATTGAGCAAACGCAGCAGGTTCGACACCGCGCTGCGTGAACGCCCTACCGACTCGGCCGCCTGTTCGTGCGTGAAGCTGAACTCGTCGAGCAGGCGCTGAATGCCCTGCGCCTCTTCCAGCGGATTCAGGTCCTCGCGCTGGATGTTCTCGATCAGCGCCATCGCAGCGGCGGCCTGGTCGGGCACGTCCTTCACGAGCACTGGCACTTCGGTCAGCCCGGCGATGTGCGCCGCACGGAAGCGTCGCTCGCCCGCGATGATTTCGTAGCGCCCCGTCGCAATCGGGCGCACAAGAATGGGCTGCATCAAACCCTGCGCGCGGATGCTCGCGGCCAGTTCCTGGAGCGCACCCTCGTCCATGCGCGTGCGCGGCTGGTACTTGCCGGCCTGCATCTGCGTGAGCGGCAGCGTGTTAGGCGCGCCTTCGATCTTCACCGCCTCGGTGATGTCCGCGCTGCCGCCGAGCAATGCTTCCAGCCCCCGGCCCAGCCCCTTCTTCCGTGCTACTGCATTCATCGTGCTTCCCCAGTCTCTCGTCAGAGTGCGCGCACGCGCTCGATCATTTCCGCGCCGAACTGCACGTAGGCCTGTGCGCCGCGCGAGGCGCGATCGAATACCACACCCGGCAAGCCGTAGCTGGGCGCTTCGGCAAGGCGCACGTTGCGCGGGATCACGGCGTCGAAGACCTTGTCGCCGAAGTGCTCTTTCAATTGCTCGGAAACCTGCTGTTGCAGCGTAATACGCGGGTCGAACATCACCCGCAGAAGACCGATCACCTTCAGGTCGCGATTCATGTTCGCGTGGACCTGCTTGATCGTATTGATGAGATCCGAGAGGCCTTCGAGCGCGAAGTATTCGCACTGCATCGGAATCACCACGCCATGTGCGGCGCACAGGCCGTTGAGCGTGAGCAACGAAAGCGCCGGCGGGCAGTCGATCAGGACGAAGTCGTACTCAGCGTCGACTTCGGCGAGCGCGTTCTTCAGGCGCCGCTCGCGCTGCTCGACCGCCACCAATTCAACTTCGGCGCCAGCCAGTTCACGGTTGGCAGGCAACACGTCGTAGCCTACCTGTTCAGGCCGCGTGCGCGCGGCGTCCACCGTGACGCCGTCGACCAGCACCTCATACACCGTGTTCTCGCACGCGGCCTTGTCGACGCCGCTACCCATCGTGGCGTTGCCCTGCGGGTCGAGATCGATGAGAAGGACACGTTGTCCCTGCGATGCGAGGCTCGCGGCGAGATTGACCGTTGTCGTCGTCTTGCCGACGCCGCCCTTCTGGTTCGCAACGCAGAAGATTTTTGCCATCTTTTGTGTGTCCCTTTTACTGCCTTGAGAAGTTTGCTTACGTTACGCCGCTGCGACCGGCTCAACCGACACTAGGATCAGGTGACGCTCCGCATCGAGCATCGGCACGCTCAGGCGGATCGTATTCAGCGCCTTGGTGCCCGACGGCAAGCGCTCGATCTCGCCTTCGGGGTGCACGCCCTTCATCGCCCAGATCGCGCCGCCCTCGGCAACGAGATGACGGGCCAGTGTAACGAAATCGGCGAGATCCGCGAATGCCCGAGACACGATTAAATCGAATTTTTTCGGTACTTCCACGCCGGGACGCAGCGATTCGACTCGACCGGTCACCACCGAGAGGTTCGCGAGTCCGAGTTCGGCCTTCGCTTGCGACTGGAACGCCGACTTCTTCTGCACGATATCGTTGAGCGTGACCTGCCAGTTAGGCCGCACGATCGCGAGCACGATACCAGGCAGCCCGCCACCGGAGCCGACGTCAAGCACCGTTGCGTCGGTGCGCGCCGGCAGATGCGGCACGATCGAAAGCGAGTCGAGAATGTGCTGGATCAGCATCTGACGCGGATCGCGGATGGCCGTGAGGTTGTACACGGCGTTCCACTTCGCGAGCAGCGCAACGTAGTCGAGCAACTGCTCGTGCTGGCGCTCGGTGAGTTCGACACCAAGCACCTCTGCGCCATCTTTCAGCAGATGAGCCAGCGCGTCACGGTCCGCAATGCCGGGTTGCCTCGAGCGCCCCGTCATTGCGCCACCGGCGTCGAGTCGGTGCCATTTTCATCCGTAGCACCCGGATTCTGGCGACGGCGTCCAAGGCCACGCTTGAGGTGAACCATGAGCAACGAGATCGCAGCGGGCGTGATGCCGGAAATGCGCGATGCCTGGCCAATGGTCTCGGGTCGGAACTGAGTTAACTTCTGACGCGCTTCAAACGAAAGGCCTCGCACTTCCGCGTAATCGATACCCTCCGGCAGACGGGTATTCTCTTGCGCGCCATTGCGCTCGATCTCGTCGGCCTGGCGATCGATATAACCCTGATATTTGATGCCGATCTCGATCTGCTCCTTGATCTGAGCGAGCAGAACTTCGTCGTCGGCAAGCGCAGTTTCCGGCGCGCAGGCGCCATCACGCAAACCACAAACGCCGTCATAGCTCACGCCCGGGCGACGCAGCAGATCGGCGAGGTTGTACTCGCGGTCAATCGACTTACCGAGGAGTGCCGTCGCTTCTTCAGCAGACAGCGTCTTGGGATTCACCCACGTCGACTTCAAACGCTCTGTTTCACGTGAAACAGCATCGCGCTTACGGGAGAATGCGTCCCAACGAGCGTCATCGATCAAACCCAGCTCGCGACCGGCCTCCGTCAAGCGCATATCCGCATTGTCTTCGCGCAGGCTCAAGCGGTATTCAGCTCGGCTCGTGAACATGCGGTACGGCTCGGATACGCCACGCGTCACCAGGTCGTCGACCAGCACGCCAAGATATGCCTGATCGCGGCGCGGGCACCATGCGTCCTTGCCCTGCACCTGCAGGCCTGCGTTCATGCCAGCGAGCAAGCCTTGCGCCGCCGCTTCTTCATAGCCCGTTGTACCGTTGATCTGGCCCGCAAAAAACAGACCGGTGATCACCTTGGTTTCGAGCGAAGCCTTGAGCCCGCGCGGGTCGAAGTAGTCGTATTCGATCGCGTAGCCCGGACGCAGGATGTGCGCGTGCTCGAGGCCACGCATCGAGTGCACGAGATCGAGTTGCACGTCGAACGGCAGGCTCGTGGAGATCCCATTCGGGTAGAACTCGTTCGTCGTCAGGCCTTCCGGCTCGAGGAAGATTTGATGCGATTCCTTCGAAGCGAAGCGATGAATCTTGTCCTCGATGGACGGGCAATAGCGCGGCCCTACCCCTTCGATCACGCCCGTATACATCGGCGAGCGGTCGAGACCGCCGCGGATAATGTCGTGCGTGCGCTCGTTCGTATGCGTGACCCAGCACGGAATCTGGCGCGGATGCTGCTCCGCGCGGCCGAGAAAGGAGAACACCGGCACCGGATCGAGGTCGCCCGGCTGCTCTTCGAGTACCGAGAAGTCGATGGTGCGGCCGTCGATACGCGGCGGCGTGCCCGTCTTCAGGCGCCCCTGCGGCAGCTTCAACTCCTTCAGGCGAGACGACAGCGTCACGGCAGCGGGATCGCCAGCGCGGCCGCCCGTATAGTTGTTCAGGCCCACGTGGATCTTGCCGTCGAGGAAAGTCCCCGCCGTCAGCACGACTGCACGGCCGCGGAAGCGGATCCCCACCTGCGTGACGGCGCCAACAACGCGGTCGCCTTCGACCATCAGGTCTTCCACGGCCTGCTGGAACAGCCAGAGATTCGGCTGATTTTCGAGGCGCCGACGGATCGCCGCCTTATAAAGGATGCGATCTGCCTGTGCACGCGTCGCCCGGACCGCCGGGCCCTTGGACGAATTGAGAATGCGGAACTGGATCCCGCCCTCGTCCGTCGCAGCGGCCATGGCGCCGCCGAGCGCGTCGACTTCCTTGACCAGATGACCCTTGCCAATGCCGCCAATCGACGGATTGCAGCTCATCTGGCCGAGCGTTTCAATGTTGTGCGTGAGCAGGAGCGTCTTGACGCCCATGCGGGCGGCGGCAAGCGCAGCCTCGGTTCCGGCGTGACCGCCGCCGACGACGATGACGTCAAACTCTGTGGGATAAAGCATGGCGGGACCTCACGCATGGACGGAAACGACCGCGTGAGCCTTCTCAGAAAAAGTGGTATGCGCGAATTATAACGGTTTAAGGTTTAAGGCCGTTCACACCCGAATAATGTGTCGGCCAGAGCTAGCGCCTTAGTCCTTACTCTGGCCCCACGCAGGGCACTCCGCGCAGCGCGTCGCCGCAAAAAAAGAAGCGGCGTGTTTCACGTGAAACACGCCGCTCATTTCTACAGCGATAGACGAAGTCAGACCGGCTTCTTCGCCAAGCCCAGATACGTTTCGATCACGCGTGGATTCTGCGCCAAATCCCCCGCCGGTCCTTCGAGCGCCAGATCGCCGGTTTCCAGCACGTAGCCGTAGTCGGAAATCTGCAGCGCGGCGCGTGCGTTCTGCTCGATGAGCAGCGTCGCAACGCCGGTTTGCCGCAGCGCGCTAATGATGTGGAAGATTTCCTTCACGATGAGCGGCGCCAAACCGAGACTCGGCTCGTCAAGCATCAGCAAATCGGGCTTGCCCATAAGCGCGCGGCCGACTGCGAGCATCTGGCGCTCGCCACCCGAGAGCGTGCCAGCGGCCTGAGCGCGGCGTTCCTTCAAGCGCGGAAACAGCGTGAAAACCGGCTCAAGCTGATCGAGGAAATTGCGTTCGCCGGCGCGCTTTCGCCGGTAGGCGCCGAGCACGAGGTTGTCCTCCACTGTCATCGAGGCAAACAACTCGCGCTTCTCCGGCACGAGACACATACCGCGTGCCACGCGCCGCTCAATCGGCATCGCGCCGATCTCTTCGCCCATGTAAGCGATACGGCCGCTAGCGTGCCCCGTTACGGGCAGCGCGCCCATGATGGCGTTGAGCAGCGTGGACTTGCCCGCGCCGTTCGGACCGATCACGGAGACGATCTGCCCCGCGCCCACCTTGATCGCCGCCTTGTGCAGCGCCTCGATCTTGCCGTAGCGAACCGCGAGTCCAGAGACTTCCAGTACGGGTGTCGTCATCATTCCACCCCGCCCAGATACGCTTCCAGCACGGCCGGATCCTTCTGTACCTCTTCCGGCAAACCTTCCGCGATGCGCGTACCGAACTCCATCACCACCAGCCGGTCGGTGAGATTCATCACGAAATCCATGTCGTGTTCGACCAGCAGCACACTCATCCCCTCTTCTCTCAGCTTGCGCAGCAATGCCGCCAACTGTTGTTTTTCCTGGTAACGCAGGCCGGCCGCCGGCTCGTCGAGCAGCAGCAAGGTCGGATCGCAGCACAGCGCGCGTGCAATCTCCAGGATCCGCTGCTGACCGAGTGCGAGGCTGCCCGCCTCGTCATACATATGCTGCTCGAGGCCCACGCGGCGGATCTGCTTCGCCGCCTCGCTCATGAGCCGCCCCTCTTCCGCCGCATTGAGCTTGGCGACGCTGCGCAGTACGCCCGCGTGGCCGCGCAGGTGCGCGCCGATGGCGACGTTCTCCAGCACCGTCATCGTCGGCAGCAGTTTGACGTGCTGGAAAGTGCGACCGATGCCGCGCGCGACAATTTCACGTGAAGTCAGGCGGTCGATGCGCTGGCCACGGAACGTGATCTCGCCGCTGGTCGGTTGAAGCACGCCGGTCACGAGATTGAAGGTCGTTGACTTGCCTGCGCCGTTGGGACCAATCAGACCGATAATCTGCCCCGCCTTCACCTCGAAGCTCACGTCGTTCACGGCCACGAGGCCGCCGAACTGCTTGCGCGCCTTGTTCACCGTCAGCAGCATCTCGCCAGTGGCCGGCTTGCTGCGCTGCGGCAAAGCCTCGGCATGCTCGGGCACATGCGCCTGCGGGCCACGCGGGAAGAAGCGCGCCACGAACGGCCAGACGCCGCGCCGCGCGTATTGCAGCAGCAGCACCATCAGAATGCCGAAGACGATGATCTCGAAGTTGCCGTTCTCGCCCAGCAGCTTCGGAAGCAGCGTCTGCAGCCAGTCCTGCAGCACGGTCAGGATCGCTGCGCCCAGCACGGCGCCCCAGACGTGCGCTACGCCGCCCACCACGGCCATGAAGAGATACTCGATGCCGTGATTCAGACCGAACGGCGTCGGGTTCACCGCACGCTGCAAATGCGCGTACAGGAAGCCCGAAACGGCCGCGAGCACGGCCGCATAGACGAAGATGACCACACGCATCCAGCCGGTGTTCACGCCCATTGCCTCGGCCATCATGCCGCCGCCGCGCAGCGCGCGGATCGCCCGGCCCATGCGGCTATTAAGCAGATTTTGAACAGACAGCACTGACAGCAGCACCACGACCCAGATCAGGTAGTAGATATGGCGACCCGACTCCAGATCGATGCCCAGCACGTTCAGCACGGGAATGCCGTTGATGCCGTCGTACTTGCCGAGCATGTCGAGATTGCCGAACAGGAAGAACAGCGCGAGGCCCCAGGCGATCGTCCCGAGCGGCAGGAAGTGGCCCGACAGGCGCATCGTGACGAGCCCCAGAACGAGCGCCACGAGCCCCGTGATCACCACGCCGACAATGAGCGCGAGCCAGGGTGAAACGCCGTACTGCGTCGTCAGATACGCGGTCGCATACGCGCCGAGCCCGACGAACGCGGCCTGCCCGAAGCTCGTCATCCCGCCGATGCCGGTGAGCAGCACGAGCCCGATCGCGACGATCGAATACAGGCCGATATAGTTGAGTAGCGTGATCCAATACTCGGGTACATGCACCGGATGCGGCAGCACCGGCAACGCGAACATCACCACGAGGAACAGCCAGAAGAAGCGGTTGTGCATGACGAATCGTTTCATCGCATCACTCCTCTTCCTCTTCGGCGTGCGGCGTCGAAAGCGAGCGCCACAGCAGCACCGGGATGATCAGCGTGAACACGATCACTTCCTTGTAAGAGCTCGCCCAGAACGACGAGTAGGACTCCAGCAGGCCCACGAGCACGGAGCCTGCCGCAGCCAGCGGATAGCTCACCAGGCCGCCGATAATGGCCCCTACGAAGCCCTTGAGGCCGATCAGGAAGCCCGAGTCATAGTAGATGGTGGTGAGCGGCGAGACGAGAATGCCGCACAGCGCGCCGAGGCCGGCGGCGAGCGTGAACGCGAGCCGCCCCGCCTGCGTGGTGCCGATGCCGACGAGCCGCGCTCCAAGCCGGTTCACTGAAGTCGCGCGCAGCGCCTTGCCCGAAATCGTGCGGTCGAAGTAAAGATACAGGGCGACGATCAACACAGCTGCCGTGCCGATCACCCAGAGGCTTTGCCCCGAGATCGAAAGGCTGCCGATGTTGAACGTGGCGTCGGAAAACGCGTTCGTGCGCGAGCCTTCCGCGCCGAACATCACGAGCCCGAGGCCCACCATCGCGAAGTGCACGGCTACCGCCACAATCAGCAGCAGCAGCGTGGTCGCCTCGGCGATAGGCTCATACGCGAGGCGATAGATGAACGGCCCCATCGGCACCACGATCGCGAGCGTGAGCGCGATCTGCACAAGCATAGGCAATTGCTGGCTCGCTACCCCGCGCGTCACCGCATAGAGCGCAATGGGAAAGAGCAGATACTTGCCCGCAAGCGTCACGAGCGAGCGCGCCGCGTGGCGCCGCCGTTCGGCATGACGCACGAGCCCGGCGGTCTCGACGACGAAACACGCCGCGCCGAGCGCGACGAGTAGCCAGCAGGTGGCGGGAAACTTCTGCGATTGCAGCGCGGCAAGCGTAAGCGCGCCATACGAAACGAATTCGCCCTGCGGAATGAAGATCACCCGCGTGACTGAGAACACCAGCACCAGGGCAAGCGCGAGCAGCGCGTAGATCGCTCCGGTGGTGATGCCGTCCTGCGCGAGGATCGCGGCGATCGATAAATCCATACTCCCCTCTTCCTGAAACCTTCTGGAACCTGGAAAAACAGCGACGTCGAAAAAATGGAAACGCTGGCGTGAACCGTCAGACACGCGGTTCGGACTTCATGTGTGAAAAGCCGCTGCGCAGCGATGAAGCCGCGCACCGGTCATGCTTGTGCGTTCTTGTGCGTCATTCTCATCGGCCAGAATGACGCCGTGACACGCGCGTGTGTTCCACGGGAAAACGCGCTGCGCTTTCCCGTGCGCCGCACGTTATTCGCTCTGCAGCTTCCACTTGTTGTTGACGATCTCGACGATCACCCGCGCGCGCTGATCGAGGCCCGCATGATCCGTCGCGCTCATGTTGAAGATGCCGTGCGCGCCCGCCACGTCCTGCGAGTTTTCGAGCGCGGCGCGCAGCGCCACGCGGAACGCCTCGGTGCCAGGCTGTCCCGCCTTCAAGGCGACCGGAATCGCGCGCTGGAGCAACTGGCCGGCGTCCCACGCATGGCCACCGAAGGTCGCCACCGTGCCAACGCCATAGGCCTTCTCATAGGCCGCCTTATACGCCAGCGCCGACTTCTTCACAGGGTTCGAATCGGGCAGTTGGTCAGCCACGAGAATCGGGCCTGCGGGCAGCAACTCGCCTTCGCAATCCTTGCCGCAGACGCGCAGGAAGTCGTTATTCGCCACGCCGTGCGTCTGATAGACCTTGCCCTTGTAGCCGCGATCCTTGAGCGTCGTTGCGGGCAGCGCCGCAGGCGTGCCTGAACCCGCGATCAAAATCGCATCGGGGTTCGCCGACATCAACTTGAGCGCCTGGCCCGTCACCGACGAGTCCGTGCGGTTATAGCGCTCGCTCGCCACGATCTTGAGGTTGTGCTTCGCGGCCGCGCTGGTGAACTCCTTGAGCCAGCTGTCGCCATAGGCATCGGTGAAGCCGATGAAGCCCACCGTCTTCACGCCTTGCTTCTCCATGTAGCCCGCAAGCGCGTCGGCCATCAGGCTGTCGTTTTGCGGCGTCTTGAATGCCCACTGACGCTTCGCGTCGATCGGCTCGACGATCGCGGCAGATGCGGCGAGCGAGATCATCGGCGTCTTGCCCTGCGCGACGACGTCGAGCATCGCGAGCGAGTTCGGCGTAACCGACGAGCCGATGATCGCGTCCACGTGGTCTTCGTCGATCAGCTTGTGCGTGTTCTGCACGGCCTTGCTCGTGTCCGAGGCGTCGTCGAGCACGATGTACTCCACGCTCTTGCCCGCAATCTCCTTCGGCAGCAGCGCGATGGTGTTCTTCTCGGGAATGCCGAGCGACGCCGCCGGCCCCGTTGCCGAGAGCGTCACACCAATCTTCACCTGCGCGGCGGCTACGCCTGCCGTGCCCATCAGCGCCGCTGCGAGTCCGGCACTAATCGAGCTCAAAACCCACTTCTTCGTTTTCATTGCGCGTCTCCAAACGCTTGGTCTGCGTGTTGTCGATTGATCCTGCGCCGATTACTAGGATGTTCGTAAATTGGCGCCGGCCTTTGAGTGTAGTAATCGGGATCGCGCGTGTAATGCATGGTTTTCCCTGCCTGCGGCGCCGCACAAGCCGCCGCATGTCTGGGTGCGCTCTCCGTTTTATCGACTGCTGAACCGCTGTACCGCCCTGCTCTCCTGCTGCTGCAAAACCGTTGTAGCGGCAACAAAAAAGGCACCTCAATCGAGCGTGCCTTTTTCGTGTTCCGTGTGTCATTCAGCCGACGCTCAATCGCCGGCGAGTTTCCACTTGCCGCCGACGATCTCCACCATCACGCGGGCACGCTGGTCGAGGCCCGCATGGTCCGTCGCGCTCATGTTGAAGATACCGTGCGCACCCGCCACATCGTGCGAGCTTTCGAGCGCGGCGCGCAGCGCTTCGCGGAACGCCTTCGTACCCGGCTGACCGGCCTTCAGCGCGACCGGAATGGCATGCGCAAGCAAGAGGCCCGCGTCCCACGCGTGACCGCCGAAGGTCGAGATCGAGCCTGCGCCATAGGCCTTTTCATACGCGGCCTTGTACGCGAGCGCCGATTGCTTGACGGGATTCGAATCAGGCAATTGATCGGCGACGAGCAGCGGTCCGGCAGGCAGATACGTGCCGTCGCAGTCCTTGCCGCACACGCGCAGGAAGTCGTTGTTGGCGACGCCGTGTGTCTGATAGTACTTGCCCGCGTAGCCGCGTTCCTTGAGCGTTTTCTGCGGCAGCGCGGCCGGCGTGCCCGCACCTGCGATGAGCACCGCGTCGGGGTGCTGCGAGATCATCTTGAGCACCTGGCCGGTGACGGAGGCGTCGTTACGCGCGAAGCGCTCGTTCGCGACCACCTTGATGTTTTGCTTCGCGGCGGCAGCGCTGAATTCTTTGTACCAGCTCTCGCCATAGGCGTCGGCAAAGCCAATGAAGGCCACCGTCTTCACGCCGTGCGCGGCCATGTGCTGCGCGATGGCGCCGGCCATCAGCGCGTCGTTCTGCGGCGTCTTGAAAACCCATGAGCGCTTGGCGTCCATCGGTTCGACGATGGACGCCGCGGCGGCCATGGAGATCATTGGCGTGGACGTTTCAGCAGCCACATCGATCATGGCGAGCGAGTTGGGCACGACGGTCGAGCCGATCAAGGCGTCGACATGATCTTCGCTCGTGAGCTTGCGCGCGTTCTTCACCGCCTGCGTGGAATCCGTGGCGTCGTCGAGCACGATGTAATCGACTTTCTGGCCCGCGATTTCCTTCGGCAGCAGCGCAACCGTGTTCTTTTCCGGAATGCCGAGCGAAGCAGCCGGCCCCGTAGCCGACAGCGTCACGCCGATCTTCACGTCTGCATACGCGCCGCCGGCCGTCGCCGCGAGCACCCCGGTCGCGACGCAAGCCGCCCCCATCCAACGCAAAACCAACTGCATCTCCACTCCTTCGATATTCGTTTTCTTTATTGCTACGGATTTTGTGGCGCACCGCGGCCGATTACCTCATATACAAATCGATAATTCGCTGCGGGAAATCAACGCAAAAATGCTGACCGCATGGTCGGTGATTGGCGAGTGTAGCGGTCTGCGTATTCAGATGGCAAGTGCTTTCCATCTGCTTACAGCGCGCAGGAATACGCGCTCACTTTGCGTAATGCGCAAATGCTTATGCAGCAGGCGAAGCAGCCCGTGTGGCCTGAATTGCGTAATTTGGGAAAGGATAATCTGCGCGTGCGAAGGTGCGTAAATCGTGCACCAGGCAGAGGGGAAAAGATAATCGCCGCGCCGTTGAAAGAAGGCGAGCAGAAATATAAAAAGCGCTGTTGGACTCTCATCCAACAGCGCTTCCTTGTCCGGGCACTTGGTGCCTCAGTTGTCTCCTCGTTCTCCACCTGCAAATTCGGTGCATCAGAACTAGGTGCAACTTTAAACTTCACCCCCCTCAGCAGCAACTAGCATTTACCCTAGTGGTGCAGTGCGGCACCGAAATGGGGCGCGGCGCCACAGGTTTGTCGCACGGCGGGCCGCTCGGGCATGCCGCAACGCGACATGTTTGCGTGGATTTCCCAGTTCGGTGCGAGGGACGCTCATTCTATCGCAGTCCAGAGCAGTCCTGGCACGCCAGCTCGTCACGCGCGCAAGGGCCGCACGCGCGCCACGATCTCGCCGACAATGCCGCGCCGGAACGCCAGCACGCAGGCAATGAAGATGATGCCCGTGACGATCGTTGTGGACTCACCGAGTGAGCGGAACCACTCCACGCCCGTCCCTCTTGCGAGCGCCGTACCGATGTCACCCAGCCGGTCTTCGAGCGCGACGATCAGCGTGGCGCCGAGCAGCGGCCCGAACAGGGTGCCCATGCCGCCCACGAGCGTCATGAGGATTACCAGGCCGGACATGGTCCAGTACGCATCGCCAAGCGTTTCGAAGCCGAGCACGAGCACCTTGAGCGCACCGGCCAGGCCCGCGAGCCCCGCCGACAACACGAACGCGAGCAGCTTGAAACGGTCGGTGTCGTAGCCGAGCGAAACCGCGCGCGGCTCGTTCTCCTTGATCGCGACGAGCACCTGCCCGAACGGCGAATGCACGATGCGCACGATCAGCATGAACGCGAGCACCATCACCACGAGCACGACGTAGTAGAGCGTGAGATCGGAATCGAGCGAAAGCACGCCGAACAGCTTGCCGCGCGGCACGCCTTGCAGACCGTCCTCGCCATGCGTGAACGGCGCCTGCAGGAACACGAAGTAGACCATCTGCGCGAGCGCGAGCGTGACCATCGAGAAGTAGATGCCCTGCCGGCGAATCGCGAAGATGCCCACCACGAGCCCGAGTATCGTAGCCACCGCGGTGCCCGCGAGCACGCCCAGCTCGGGCGTAAAACTGAGCGACTGGATCGCGTAGCCGGCCGTATAGCCCGCGCTCGCGAGAAACATCGCGTGGCCAAACGAGAGCAGACCGGTGTAGCCGATCAGCAGATTGAACGCCGCGGCGAACAGCGCGAAGCACAGCACCTTCATGACGAAGAGCGGATAGGCGCCAGCGAACGGCGCGACGATCAGCCCGATCAGCAACAACCCATAGAGCGCTTTTCTTTGCATCATCGTTCCTTGCCGAAGAGGCCAGCGGGGCGAATCAGCAGCACGATCGCCATGATTACGAACACCACGGTCGCGGAGGCTTCGGGCCAGAAGACCCGCGTGAAGCCCTCGATCACGCCGAGCATGAGGCCCGTGAGGATCGACCCCATGATCGAGCCCATGCCGCCGATCACGACCACGGCGAACACGGTGATGATCATCGACTGCCCCATGAGCGGCGACACCTGGATCACGGGCGCGGCGAGCACGCCCGCGAACGCCGCGAGCGCGACGCCAAAGCCGTAGGTGAGCGTGATCATGAGCGGCACGTTGATGCCGAACGCTTCGACGAGCTTGGGATTCTCCGTGCCCGCGCGCAGATACGCACCGAGGCGTGTCTTTTCGATCACGAACCAGGTGGCGAAGCACACGGCGAGCGACGCCACGACCACCCACGCGCGATAGTTCGGCAGATACATGAAGCCGAGATTGGTCGCGCCCGCGAGCAGATCAGGCACGTCATAGGGCTGCCCCGACGAACCGTAGATCGAGCGAAAGACGCCCTCCACCACGAGCGTGAGCCCGAAAGTGAGCAGGAGTCCGTACAGATGATCGAGCCGATAGAGCCAGCGCAGCATCGTGCGCTCGATCACGATGCCGAACGCGCCGACCACGAGTGGCGCGACGACGAGCATCACCCAGTACGGCAGATTGAAGTACGCGAGCCCCATCCACGTGAGCATCGCGCCCAGCATGAACAACGCGCCGTGGGCGAAGTTGATCACGTTGAGCATGCCGAAGATCACCGCGAGGCCAAGGCTCAGGATCGCGTAGAACGAACCGTTCACGAGCCCAAGGAGCAACTGGCTCAGCATTGCCGGAAGCGGAATGCCAAAAATCGTCATGAAAGCCGCCCATCGAGGCATTAACGCATTAACGGATTACGCAATCACGCCGCGCCCGGCGCACCAACCTCGGTGTGCCGGGCGCGGCATACGACTGCAGCATTTACGCGCTCGCGCTTACTTCCACAGCGCGCACTTGCTCTCCTGCTTCGTCGTATAGGCCTGCTCGCCCGGGATCGTCTGCAGCACCTTGTAGTAGTCCCACGGCTTCTTCGACTCGGACGGCTTCTTCACCTCGACCAGATACATGTCGTGAATCAGCACGCCGTCCTGGCGGATATAGCCGCCCTTGGTATAGAAGTCGTTGACCTTCGTCTTCTTCAGTTGCTCCATGACCTTGTCGGAATCGGTCGTGCCGGCTGCCTGCACCGCCTTCAGATACGTCGTCACCGCCGAATAGTCAGCCGCCTGCAGTTCGGACGGCATCTTCTTCGTCTGGTCGAAGTAGCGCTGCGCCCACTTGCGCGTGTCGTCGTTCTGGTCCCAGTACCAGCCGGTCGTCAGCACGAGGCCCTGCGTGGTGTCGAGCCCGAGGCTGTGCACATCGGGCAGGAACATCAGCAGCGCCGCGGTCTTCATCGTCTTGTTGATGCCGAATTCCTTCGCGGCCTTGATCGCGTTGACCGTGTCGCCGCCCGCGTTCGCGAGGCCGAGAATCTGCGCCTTCGACGCCTGCGCCTGCAGCAGGAACGACGAGAAGTCCGACGCCGAAAGCGGATGGCGCACTTCGCCGAGCACCTGGCCGCCGTTCGCCTTCACGACGTCCGCGGTGTTCTTCTCGAGCGACTTGCCGAACGCGTAGTCGGCGGTCAGGAAGAACCAGGTCTTGCCGCCCTGCTTGAGCACCGCGAGGCCCGTGCCTTTCGCGAGCGCCACCGTGTCGTAGCCGTAGTGGACCGTGTACGGCGTGCACTGCTCGTTCGTCAGTGCGTCCGTGCCCGCGCCCGTGTTGAAGTACACCTTCTTCTTCTCTTGCGCGACCTGGTTCATCGCCAGCGCCGTCGCCGAGTTCGTGCCGCCAAGCAACATGGTGAGCCCGTCACGGTCGAACCATTCGCGCGCCTTCGAAGCGGCGATGTCGGCCTTGTTCTGGTGATCGGCGTACTCGATCTGGATCGGCTTGCCGAGCACCTTGCCGCCGAAGTCCGCGACCGCCATCTTGATCGCGGTGAGGCCGCCCTGGCCGTCGTCGTCGGCGTACAGGCCGGACATGTCGGTGATGAAGCCGATCTTCACCGCGTCGTCGGCGGCCTGCGCGCTCCCCGCGCTGAACGCCATCGCAGCTGCCGAAGCGGCAAAGAGGCCCGCGAGCCGCGCGAACGTGGTTTTCTTCATTGCAGTCTCCTTCCTTGGTTGCGTAGTTATTCAGGAACACTCCATGAACACTGGAGGCAAAACGATTCGCGCGGCGCTCGTGCCGCGCCGCGCAAAACCAGACCGAAAATTAAACGCCCAGCAGGTCGTGCAGCACCGGCATCTTCCCCTCGAGCTCGGCAGTGCCGAAGTGCTCGACGATGCGCCCGTGCTCCATCACGTAAAAGCGGTCCGCGAGCGGCGCCGCGAAGCGGAAGTTCTGTTCAACCATCACGATCGTGTAGCCGCGCGCCTTCAGGGTGAGGATCATGCGCGCGAGCGTTTGAACGATCACCGGCGCGAGACCTTCCGATATCTCGTCTAGCAGCAGCAGATTCGCGCCCGTGCGCAGAATGCGCGCCACGGCCAGCATCTGCTGCTCGCCGCCGGAAAGCCGCGTGCCCTGGCTGTTGCGCCGTTCGGCGAGATTGGGGAACATCGCGTAGATCTCGTCGAGCGACATGCCCTCTGCCAACTTCGCCCTCTTCTCACCCTTTGCGCCGATATGGGGCGGCAGAAGCAGATTTTCTTCGCACGAGAGGCTCGAGAAAATGCCGCGCTCCTCGGGGCAATAGCCCACGCCACAGTGCGCGATGCGATAGGTGGGCATCTGGATCGTCTCGCGCCCGCCAATGCGGATCGATCCGGTGCGCCGCCCCGTGAGTCCCATGATGGCGCGCAATGTGGTGGTGCGGCCCGCGCCGTTGCGCCCGAGCAGCGTCACGACCTCGCCGCGCCCGACGGAAAGATCCACGCCGTGCAGGATGTGCGACTCGCCGTACCACGCCTGCAGCCCCGCAATCTCCAGCGCCTTCGCGCTTTCGGTCGCGCCAGCAGCGGCGGCCGTCTCGCGTTCGGTGACCGTGTTCATGCGTGCGCCCCCGTGAGCGCCGCGTCCGCGCTGCCCATATAGGCTTCGGCGACGAGCGGGTTCTTCGAGACTTCGGCGTAGCTGCCTTCGGCGAGCACCTCGCCGCGCTGGAGCACCGTGATGGTGTCGGAGATGCCCGCAATCACGTTCATGTTGTGCTCGACCATGAGGATCGTGCGGCCACTCGATACTTTCTTGATGAGCGCCGTCACGCGGTCGACGTCTTCGTGGCCCATGCCCTGGGTCGGTTCGTCGAGCAGCATCAGCTCGGGTTCCATGGCGAGCGTCGTGGCGATTTCCAGTGCGCGCTTGCGGCCATAGGCGAGTTCGACCGTGGGCACATCGGCGAAATCGGTGAGGCCCACTTGCGTGAGCAGATCCATGGCGCGGTCGTTGAGCTCCGCGAGCGTGCGTTCGCTTTTCCAGAAGTGGTAGGCGGTGCCGAGCGAGCGCTGCAGCCCCACGCGCACATTCTGGAGCGCCGTGAGGTGCGGAAACACGGCCGAAATCTGGAACGAGCGGATGATGCCGCGCCGCGCGATCTGCGCGGGCCGCTCATGCGTGATGTCGATGCCGTTGAAGACGATGCGCCCCGCGCTGGGCACGAGGAATTTGGTGAGGAGATTGAAGCAGGTGGTCTTGCCTGCGCCGTTCGGTCCGATCAGCGCATGGATCGAGCCGCGGCACACGCGCAGGTTCACGCCGTTCACGGCCGTGAAGCCCTTGAACTGTTTCGTGAGGTCGCGCGTCTCCAGAATCGTGTCGCCGAGAATCATGTCCCCTTCCGAGCGTGGTAAGGCGTAACACTGCAGACCGTCCGTGACTTGTGGTGCACGGTGAGGTCCGGCGCGGACGTTGCGGCGCGCCTCCCGATGCGCGCAACGCGCGCCTGCCGACATCGCGTCATTGTCTCGCCAATGATGCAGCGCAATCATTGGGATTTGCACTTAAGGGGGCGTCACAAGGACAGTAAACGTTTAAATCAACAGTTGACGACAGTTCGATGAACAATACGCGCAGGTTAGTCGCATGATCGACGCAAACGCGTATCTGACAGACGTAAAGCAACACGCGCGCGCAAGCGCTTGCGCGCGCGTCTTATATCGTTGTCGATACGACGCTATCTTGCGCGTCGCCCCCTGCCCTCAGGCGGTCGTCAACGTCGCACTGGCGGCGGCCTCCGTTTGCGCACGCGCACGCTCGCGACGATCGGCACGCAGGATCTCGGCGGCGCGCTCCGCGATCATCAGCGTCGGCGAATTCGTGTTGCCCGAAGTAATGGTCGGCATGACCGAGGCGTCCACCACGCGCAGGCCCTCCACGCCGCGCACGCGCAGGCGCGCGTCGACCACGGCGTCCGGATCGTCGGCGCGGCCCATACGGCACGTGCCGACCGGGTGAAAGATCGTCGTGCCGACGTTGCCCGCCGCCTCGCGCAGTTCCTCCTCGCTCTGAAATGCGAGCCCGGGCAGGATCTCGTGCGGCTCGTAACGCGCGAGCGCTGCGGAATTCGCGATGCGCCGCGTCAGCCGGATCGAGTTGGCGGCAACGCGCAGGTCGTGATCGGTCGAAAGATAATTGGGTGCGATCGCGGGCGCTTGCGACGGGTCCGCCGAAACCGCGTGGATACTGCCACGCGACGTGGGCCGCAGGTTGCACACCGACGCCGTGAACGCGTTGAAGCGATGCAGCGGCTCGCCGAAGCGGTCGAGCGACAGCGGCTGCACGTGATACTGGAGGTCGGGCCGCGTGAGCGCGGGATCGTTCGGGTCCGATTTCGCGAACGCACCGAGCTGCGACGGCGCCATCGACATGGGCCCGCTCTGGAAGAACGCGTACTGCATGCCGATCATCAGCTTGCCCCACCAGTGCGCGGAAAGCGTGTTGAGCGTGCGCACGCCGTTCACGCGAAACGCCATGCGCAATTGCAGATGATCCTGGAGGTTCTCGCCCACGCCGCGCAAATCCTCCACGACGCCAATGCCGAGCTGCGCGAGCCGCTGTGCGTCGCCGATCCCCGAAAGCTCGAGCAGTTGCGGCGAATTCACGGCGCCGGCGCTCAAGATGACTTCGCAACGCGCACGCGCGACGTAGTCCACGTCCCCGCGATACTCCACGCCCACGCAGCGCTTGCCCTCGAAAATCACGCGCTGTGTGAGCGCCCCGGTGACGACGGTCAGGTTGGGCCGCTTCATTGCCGCGCGCAAGAACGCTTTCGACGCGTTCCAGCGCACGCCGCGCTTCTGGTTCACCTCGAAATAGCCGACGCCACCGTTGTCGCCGCGATTGAAGTCGTCGGTCGCGGCAATGCCCTGCTCCTGCGCCGCGTGCGCGAACGATTCGAGAATCTGCCACCGCAGGCGTTGCTTCTCTACACGCCATTGGCCGCCCGCGCCGTGAAACTCGCTCGCGCCGCCGTGATGGTCTTCGCTGCGGCGAAACACTGGCAGCACGCTGTCCCACGACCACCCGGAATCGCCGGTCTCGCGCGCCCAGCTGTCGTAGTCTTCGCGCTGGCCGCGCATGTAGATCATGCCGTTGATCGACGACGAGCCGCCCAGCACACGCCCGCGCGGATACGAAAGCGCGCGTCCGTTGAGGCCTTTTTCGGCGGCGGTCTTGTAGAGCCAGTCCGTGCGCGGATTGCCGATGCAATACAGGTAGCCAACGGGAATGTGGATCCAGTGATAGTCATCCGTGCCGCCCGCTTCGATGAGCAGCACGGAAACGTCCGCGTCTTCGGTCAGGCGATTGGCGAGCACGCAGCCCGCGGTGCCCGCGCCGACGATCACATAATCGAATTCGCCTTCGAGGCGGCGCGAGGAAGCGCCGCGTGCTCCTTGAACTTCACCCGGTGCAGGCATGATTGTCTCCAGCTAATGCCCTTCTCTTTGTATTGTGATTTTCGAACCACGATTGCCAAGCCGGGCACCATCAAATATTTCGTTATGCTTCATAAGTCGCCCAGCTCCTGCTCGCCTACTTCGCCACCGGCATCGTGAACTCCGCGCCCTTGGCGATGCTGTCGGGCCAGCGCTGCATGATGCTCTTGTAACGCGTGTAGAAGCGCACGCCTTCCTCGCCATAAGCATGGTGATCGCCGAACAGTGAACGCTTCCAGCCGCCGAACGAGTGCCACGCCATCGGCACCGGAATCGGCACGTTGATGCCCACCATGCCCACCTTGATCTGGCGCGAGAACGCGCGCGCGACGCCGCCGTCCGAGGTGTAGCACGACACGCCGTTGGCGAATTCGTGTGCGTTGATCAACTCGACGGCGCTCGCGAAATCGGGCACGCGCACGACCGAAAGCACCGGCCCGAAGATCTCTTCCTTGTAGATCGTCATGTCGGTCTTCACGTCGTCGAACAGCGTGCCGCCCATGAAGAAGCCGTCCTCATGGCCGTCCACCTCGTGGCCGCGCCCGTCCACCACGAGCCTCGCGCCCGCCGCCACGCCCGCCTCGATATAGCCCTGCACCTTCGCGCGATGCGCTCCCGTGACGAGCGGCCCCATTTCCGAGGCACCGTCCATGCCGCTGCCGATCTGCAGCGTCTTCACGCGCGGCGTGAGGCGCTCGACGAGTTCGTCCGCGATATGGCCCACGGCCACCGCAACCGAAATCGCCATGCAACGCTCGCCGGCCGAACCGTATGCCGCGCCGATCAGGGCGTCGACGGCCTGGTCGAGATCGGCGTCCGGCATCACGACGAGGTGATTCTTCGCGCCGCCCAGCGCCTGCACGCGCTTGCCGCGCTTCGTGCCTTCCGTGTAGATGTACTCGGCGATCGGCGTCGAGCCGACGAACGACAGCGCCGTGACCTCGGGATGCGCAAGCAACGCGTCCACGGCCACCTTGTCGCCGTGCACGACGTTGAACACGCCGTCGGGCAAACCCGCTTCCTTGAGCAGTTCGGCAAGCCGCACAGAAGCCGAGGGATCGCGCTCCGAAGGCTTGAGCACGAAGGTGTTGCCGCACGCGAGCGCGATGGGGAACATCCAGCACGGCACCATCATCGGGAAATTGAACGGCGTGATGCCCGCCACGACGCCAAGCGGCTGGCGCAGATTCCAGTTGTCGATACCGCCGCCGATCTGGTCGGTGAAGTCCGTCTTCAGCAGGTTGGGAATGCCGCACGCGAACTCGACCACCTCGATGCCGCGCATCACCTCGCCTTTCGCATCAGAGAACACCTTGCCGTGTTCGCGCGTGATCAATTCAGCGAGTTCGTCGTGATGCTGGTCGAGCAGATCCTTGAACTTGAAGAGAATGCGCGCGCGCTTGATGGGCGCCATCTCCGCCCACGCGGGAAACGCGGCCTGCGCGGCGGCTACGGCGGCGTCGACTTCGGCCACCGTGGCGAGCGGCACGCGCGCGCTCACCTTGCCAAACGCCGGATTGAATACGTCGCCGTAACGGTCGCTCGTGCCGGCCAGCGGCTTGCCGTTGACGAAATGCGTCAGCGTACGCACGCCCGCATCGCTTTGATGTGTCTCGCCCATGTGTGTGCCTCTTCTGTCGTGAAGCCTCGATGCGCTTAGCGTAATCGGGACGCCGGGGCGCGATCCAATGATTAATGCTCAACAGCGATATAAGGCGGTTTAATATCAGGATATGGACCTGACCTTGCTTCGAGCGTTCGTCACGGTCGCGCGCGAGGGCAACCTCACGCGCGCGGCCACCCACCTGCATCTCACGCAGCCGGCCGTGAGCCTGCAGATCAAGCATTTGCAGGAGCAGCTTGGCGTCTCGCTCTTCACGCGCACCTCGCACGGCCTCACGCTCACGCGTGACGGCCAGGCGCTGCTGCCGCACGCCGAGCGCGCGCTCGCCGCCGCCGGCGACGTGCAGCGCGCCGCTGCTGCGCTGCGGCACGAGGTGCGTGGGCGCTTGCGCATCGGCACCATTCTCGATCCGGCCTTCCTGCGCCTGGGCGGCTTTCTGCGCCAGCTCGTCGAAACCTGGCCGCAGATCGAAACGGCGCTACGCCACGGCATGTCCGGCTGGGTGCTCGACCAGGTGCGCTCGCGCGAACTCGACGTGGGCTACTACATCGGCCAGCCCACGCCCGCCCCCGATACCTTCCACGCCATCACGCTCACGCGCTTTCAGTATCGTGTGCTAGCGCCTGCGGGCTGGAAGGAGCGCGTGAAGGACGCGCGGGACTGGCGCGCGCTCGCCGCGCTACCGTGGATCTGGACGCCGCCCGCCTCCGCGCACAATCGCCTGCTCACCACGCTTTTCGAGGCCGCGCATGCGAGGCCCGTGAAGGTGGCCGAGGTGGACCAGGAACCGTCGATGCTCGATCTCGTGAAATCGGGCGTGGGCCTCACGCTCGCGCGCGATTCCACGGCCCTCGCCGAAGCGCACGCGCACGGGCTCGCCATCGTCGAAGGCGTGGCGGTGCCCACGGAGCTCACCTTCATCACGCTCGCCGCGCGGCGCGACGAACCCACCATCGCGGCGGCGCTCAAGTCGATCGAAACGCAGTGGGCGATATGAGCCGCGCTCATGAAGACGCGCGTACGCCGTTCATGTCTGACGTGAGCGCCGAACGGCTCGCGTAACAGCGCTGTCACACAAGTTTTGATAGATTGGGAATTCGCTCCGCGTTTTCAGCACGCCTGCCGGTGTGCTCACCCTGCGCGGCGCGTTTCCAGCCTCTCCCATCGTTCCCCTTGTTCCCTTCGTTCGACAGGAGCCTTGCATGGCCCGCAACATCGAAATCAAAGCCCGCGCCCGTCAGTTCGACGCCCTGCGCGAGCGCGCTTCCCAGCTCGCATCCGATGCGCCGCTGATCTTTCGCCAGCAGGACTTCTTCTACGATGTACCGCGCGGCCGCCTGAAGCTGCGCCAGTTCGACGACGGCACGCCGCCCGAGCTGATCTTCTACCAGCGCGACGACCGCGACGGCCCGAAGGCCTCGTACTACACGCGCAGCCCCGTCACCAATGCCGAGGCCATGCACTCGCTGCTCGCCACGGCGCTCACCACGCGCGGCATTGTCTCGAAGGAGCGCCACGTGTATCTGGCGGGCCGCACGCGCATTCATCTGGACCGCGTGGACGGCCTGGGCGACTTTGTCGAGCTGGAAGTGGTGCTCGGCCCCGAGGACGACGAGCAAGGCGGCGAAGCCGAAGCGCACGCGGTGTTCGCGAAGCTCGGCGTGGATGAAAGCGATCTCGTCGCCGTGGCTTACGTGGATCTGCTCAATACGGCCAGCGCGGCCTGACATCTTCAATCAGCAAGCGGGCCCTTCGGCCCTCTTGGGCCCTCCGCTCACGCCGCCGGCGCGCCCGGCTCCAGATGACCGAGCGGCAGCGGCCCGTTGCGCTTGAACGTGGTCAGCACGATGTTCGAGCGCACGCTGTCCACGCCGGGCACGCGCATGAGCTTCTTCATGACGAAGGTCGAGAGCGCGTTCAGATCGGGCGCGACAATGCGCAGCAAATAATCGGCGTCTCCCACCACGGCGTGGCATTCGAGCACCTCGGGCAGCACGTCGATCTGCTGCTGGAACTGCTCGATGATCGAATCCCCGTGATGCTTGAGCTTGAGGCTCGTGAACGCGGTCACGCCCAGCCCGAGCTTTTCGGGCCGCAGCACCACGCGATAGCCGTCGATCACCCCCGAGGCCTCGAGGCGCTGCAGCCGTCTGCCGATCTGCGAGGGCGAGAGCGGCACCTGCTCGCCAAGCTGCTGATGCGTGGCGCGGCCAAAGCGCTGCAGCACGTCGAGGAGCGCCAGATCGAAATGGTCGAGTTCGAGCATGAATTAAATCCGCATTGATTGACTTGATAGCGCTCGATTATTGCATATTTGATGTAAATCACGTTCAGTACGCGCACATGCCGCGCGCCAATCGCTCTAGACTTGCATCACAGCAAGCCTTTTTAGTGGAGCGTTACGAACATGGCCGCCGCCACCGCGAAACTGCAGGAGCAGTTCGACGCGGGTCTCACCACCCGTCCCGATTTCACGATAGACCAGCCGCTCGAACGCTACGGCGCGGCCGATCACGCCGTATGGGATCAGCTCTACCGGCGCCAGCGCGCGCTGCTCGAAGGTCGCGCCTGCGAGGCCTTCCTCGAGGGCGCCACGCGCATCGGCCTGAATGTTTCCCACGTTCCCTCCTTCGAGCAGGTGAACGAGCGTCTGATGGCGGCAACCGGATGGCGCATCGTGGCCGTCCCGGGCCTCGTGCCCGACCGCATATTCTTCGAACACCTTGCTAACCGGCGCTTTCCGGTCACCTGGTGGATGCGCCGTCCCGATCAGCTCGACTATCTGCAGGAACCCGACTGCTTCCACGACCTGTTCGGCCACGTGCCGCTGCTCACCGACGCCACTTTCGCCGATGCGATTCACGCCTATGGCCGTGCCGCGCTTGCCGTCGAGGAGCGCGCGTTGCCGTTGCTCGCGCGGCTCTATTGGTACACGGTGGAGTTCGGTTTGATGCGCGACGCGAGCACGCCCAACGGCGTGAAGATCTACGGCGCCGGCATCGTGTCGAGCAAGGGCGAGATGCTCTACAGCGTCGAAAGCGCGGCGCCGAACCGGCTGGCGTTCGACCTCGACCGCGTGCTGCGCACGCGCTATCGCATCGACACATTCCAGAAGACCTACTTTGTGATCGACTCGTTCGCCCAGCTCTTCGAAGCGCTGGGCACGGGCATTGCCTCGCGCCTTGACGATCCGGCGGCGCTCATCGCGGCGCAGCCTCACGCGGCAGGCGACGTGCTGCACAGCGACACGATCATCACGCGCGGCACAGGCGAGGGCTGGCTCGATGACGGAGACGTCTGAACGAAAGGCGGCTGGGCAGCGCGACAGATAGGCGCAACATCGGACGCAACACGGCGCGCAACGCGGCACCAACTGCCCTTTGCGCCCCAGCTAGCGCACGTTGCTTGACCGGACCGCTCGCACACGCGTCCCATAAGTGAAAAAATGGCTGATCGGCTAACGGCGCACGCCTGGCCCCAAGCTCAACAGAGGTGCAACGATGATCAACCGACTCACATCCGAAGAGCGCGCATCGCAACTGGCCGACCTGCGCGGCTGGCAGGCCGTCGCCGGCCGCGATGCGATCCAGCGCCATTTCCGCTTTGCCGACTTCAATGAGGCATTCGGCTTCATGACGCGCGTGGCCATCAAGGCGCAGGAAATGAACCATCACCCCGAGTGGTTCAACGTATACAACCGCGTGGAAATCACGCTTTCCACTCACGAAGCCGACGGCCTCACCTCGCGCGACATCGAACTCGCGCGCTTCATCGACTCGATTGCGCCGGGACCGCTCAGCGCATAAGCAGCGGGACTACACATGGGTACGCTGTGCGCAGGGCAAGTGCACACAACTCACGCACAGCGTGTCGTGAAAGCATAATGCAGGGTGTGTGGCCTTCAAACCTTCAGCTTTGAAGGCTATTCTTGATGGATACGTAAGACTCCCAGGCAGCTCGGGCAATCGGGTCTAAACGTTCCGGTGATATGGCGTTCTGACGCTGTACAATCAGCAGCGCATAAGGCTTGGAGAGCGCACTCGCCTCCTGGCACAACGCGAGTTCGTCGCCAATCGAAGGCGAGCGGTTGCGCCAGAAGTTGATCGCGGCTTCGAGTTCGGTGATCGAAATATCGGACATGTGGATCGTGATCGCGCAACCGTCGGGCTGTGCTGTGAGCTCAGCAAGCGACGCTTCGCGAACTGCGTGCCTGAACGCTAAAACCCATTGTACTTGAGCGAATCCCATGCGACTCCTTCTGATCGAAGACGACCGCCCTATCGCACGCGGCATCCAGTCCAGCCTCGAACAAGCCGGCTTCACGGTCGACATGGTCCACGACGGCATCTTCGCCGAACAGGCCCTCACGCAGAATCGCCATGAGCTCGTGATCCTCGATCTCGGCCTGCCGGGCATCGACGGCATGACGCTGCTTTCGCGCTTTCGCCAAAGCAACCGCCACACGCCCGTTATCGTGCTCACCGCGCGCGACGAACTGAACGACCGCGTCCAGGGCCTGAATTCCGGCGCCGACGACTACATGCTCAAGCCGTTCGAACCGGCCGAGCTTGAAGCGCGCATTCGCGCCGTGATGCGCCGCAGCGGCCCGCACGGCGACGTGCCGCGCCCCGAAGTGTCGCTCGGCGGCGTGCGCCTGTCGGGCGTCGATCGCCGCATCTTCAACGACGACAAGCCGCTCGAACTCTCGCCGCGCGAGTTCGCCGTGCTCGAAATGCTGCTGCTGCGTCATGGCCGCGTGGTGAGCAAGGCGCAACTGCAGGACCACCTCACGCACTTCGGCGGCGATCTCGGCGACACCGCGATCGAAGTCTACGTGCACCGCGTGCGCAAGAAGCTCGAGAACTGCCGCGTCGAAATCGTCACGGTGCGCGGCTTCGGCTACCTGCTGCAGGAAATCCGCCAGGCGGCCTGATCCGCCTCGCTTCCTGAGCCAGCCAGCGGCGGCGGAACATTCCGCCGCCGTTTGCGCTTGATGGCCCTTCATTGGCCCTTCAATGGCGCATCAATGGGACTTCAGCCGCCACGCCCGCGGCCCGCGTACAATGGATCGATCCCGTGTGGCGCACGCCGCCGCACCCACGATTCATTATTCGCCCCGAAGCCATCATGTCCTCACCGGCCGCAACGAGTCTGCGGCGCACGCTGCTACGGCGCCTCGCCGCCCCGCTTTCGCTGCTCGCACTGATGAGCGGCCTGATCGCCTATTGGCTCGCCTGGCAGTACACGCAGCACGTAGTCGATCGCTCGCTCGCCGACCTCGCCACGGCCATTTCCCGGCAGATCCAAATCGCCGGCGACGATGCCGCCAGTACCGTCCCGCCCCTCGCGCAGGCGATGTTTTCCGACCCCGTCGAGCACCTCATCTATCGCATCAGCAACGGCGAAACCGAAATCGCGGGCGATCACGATCTGCCGCTGCAGGGCACCAACGTGCGCCGCATGCACTACGCGTACGTGTTCGAAACGATCTATAAGGGCGTGACCGTGCGCGTCGCCCAGGTGCGGGTGCCGCAGACACACGGCAACCCGATCGTCGTGGAAGTCGGTCAGCCTGTGCATCATCGCTTTCGCATCGCGGCCGAATTTCTCGTCGCGATCATGATGCCGTTGCTGCTCCTGCTGCTCGCCGGCTGGGTCATCGTGTGGCGCGTGGTCAACCAGCAGCTCAACCCACTCACCGCGCTCGCCGACTCACTCAACCGCCAGACGCACACGTCCCTCGAACCTGTGGACGAGACCTACGTGCCCGTCGAGATCCGTCCGCTCACCGGCGCACTCAACGCGCTGCTCGGCCGTCTGAAGACCGCGCTCGACGCGCAGCGCAAGTTCATCGCCGACGCGGCCCACCAGTTGCGCACGCCGCTCACCGCGGTGAAGCTGCACGCCGAACAGGCCGTGAATGCGCGCGAGCCGCAAAAGGTCAACGACGCCGTGCGCGAGCTGCGCGCGGCCGCCGATCGCGCGGTGCGTCTGTCCAATCAGTTGCTCTCGCTTGCTCGCGCGGAGCCGGGTGAGCAAGCCGCGCGTTTCGTCGATATCGACATGGCCGCGCTCGCGTTCGAGACAGGAGCCGAGTGGGTGCCGCGCGCGCTGGCGAGCCATGTCGACCTCGGTTTCCAGCGCCTCGACGACCCCGAAAACGACACGCCGTTGATGGTGCGCGGCAACCCCGTGCTGCTGCACGAGGTCATCGCGAATCTGCTGGACAACGCGCTCAAATATTTGCCGCCCGCGCGGTTAGAGGGCGGCCGTATCACCGTGACTGTTTCGCAGTCCTCCGCAGACGGCGTACCGATGGCCGAGATCATCGTGGAAGACAACGGCGGCGGCGTGCCCGCTTTGCAACAATCGGATCTTTTCAAGCGCTTCTTCCGAGGCGACGCCCAGAGCGAGAACGGCGTGGACGGCGGCGCGGGCCTTGGTCTCGCAATCGTCCACGACATCATGGCGCTGCATCGTGGCAGCGTGCACTACGACGATGCACCGGAAGGCGGTGCGCGCTTCATCGTGCGTGTGCCGCTCGCGAATCTCCGCACGCCGGTGCGCACGGACGTCAAAGACAAGCGAGACAGCAAGGAAGGCAGCGCCACCGAGACCGCACAGCTCCAGACGCTCAAGTCCGACGAACCGCCACGCGAGAAGAAACCGACCCATCAGGCGAGCATCGATCTCTGAGGCGGCAAACGCCACGAAAACGACAAGGGCCGCTCATGCGGCCCTTGTGCTTGATGCGATGCGACGCGCGTTGCGGCGCTTACTTCTTCTTTTTGCTCTTGCCCTTCGCCGCTTTTGCGCCCTTCGCAGACTTGTCGTCGTCGGGCGGCGCGAGCATTGTGCCGCGGCACTTGCGGGCGCCGCAACGGCATTCGTATTCACGCTTGAGCTTCTTCGTCTGCTTCGCGTCGATCACGAGGCCGTAGTCGTAGAAGAGTTCCTCGCCTTCCGCGATATCGCGCAGCGCGTGAATATAGACGTGTCCTTCGATTTCCTCGGCTTCGCAGTTCGGCGCGCACGAGTGATTGATCCAGCGCGCGCTGTTGCCCTTCACCTTGCCGTCGATCACGTCGCCGTCGTCGAGCGCGAAATAGAACGTGTGATTCGGCTCGTCAGGATTATGCGGATGACGCCGCAGCGCTTCCTTCCAGGAGATGCGCTCGCCCTTGTATTCGATCAGTCGTTCGCCGGTCGCAATGGGGACCGCCGCAAACACGCCCTTGCCGTGCACGCCCGACTGGCGCACGACGATCCTGCGTTCACTCATTGAATGAATCCTTGTGAAGTACTGGGGGAGACTGTCCCGGTCATGACAGGCGGCTTGGAACACATCCTCGCGCGCCGCCTGCGGCTCTCTCATGAAGCCGTGCCTGACGGTCTGCCTGGCCTTGCATCGGCCCTTGCATCAAACTTCGCGTCCTGCCTCGTCGCGCTCCGTACGCAAACGCGGCGCCGATTGGGCGCCGCGCTCATGCGACGCCCGGCGCGCCACAGACGGCATCGTACACGCTCGCGCCTCTTTCGTTCAACCCATATGCGCCGTGAGACAAGCGCCGCGCGCAGCGTATCAGCGCTGACCGAGTGTCGTCTCGCCGAATAGCTTCTTCAACTCGCGCGGCTGCGAGCGCCAGTATTGCGGTGGCGCACTCACGCTCGCGCCGAGTTGTGCCGCGGCGTGCCACGGCCAGCGCGGATCGTAGAGCATCGCGCGCGCCATCGCGATCATGTCGGCTTCGCCGTCTTCGACGATCTGGTTGGCCTGCAAGGCGTCGGTGATGAGGCCCACCGCAATCGTCGTCATGCCGGTTTCGGCCTTCACCTGGCGTGCGAACGGCACTTGATAGCCGGGTTCGAGCGGAATTCTTTGCAGAGGCGACACACCGCCCGACGACACGTCGATCCAGTCCGCGCCGCGTGCCTTGAGCGCCTGCGCGAGCACGACAGTGTCCTCAGGCGTCCAGCCTCCTTCAACCCAATCCGTTGCCGAAACGCGCACACCAATCGGGCGATCGGCGGGAAATTCGGCGCGCACGGCGTCGAACACTTCGAGCGGAAAACGCATGCGGTTCTCGCGCGAGCCGCCGTACTCGTCGCTGCGCTGGTTCGCGATCGGCGAGAGAAATTGGTGCAGCAAATAGCCGTGCGCCGCGTGTATTTCGAGGGCGTCGATGCCAAGACGCGCAGCGCGGCGCGCCGTGGCCACGAACGCATCGCGCACGCGATTCAGACCCGCGACGTCGAGTGCGAGCGGTGGCGCCTCGCCCTCCTTGTGCGCGAGCGCCGAAGGCGCGTGCGGCAGCCACCCGCCGTCGGCGACCGAAATCAGTTGACCGCCCTCCCACGGTACATGGCTCGATGCCTTGCGCCCCGCGTGCGAGATCTGCATGGCGACGCGAATTGGCGAATGGCGGCGGATAGCGGCGATGACGGGCTCGAGCGCGGCTTCGGTCACGTCGTCCCAGAGGCCGAGATCGCCCGGCGTGATACGACCGTCGGGTTCGACGGACGTCGCTTCGATACAAAGCATCGCGGCGCCCGAAAGCGCCAGGTGGCCGAGATGGATCATGTGCCAGTCGTTGGCTTCGCCACGCTCGGCGGAGTACTGGCACATCGGTGAGACGACGATGCGATTGGCGAGCGTCACGCCACGCAGTTCGAGCGGAGTGAAGAGCTTGCTCATGGGAGGTCCACGGACGGTTGGCAGAAGCGTCCGAGAATATCACGCGCTTTTTTCACGCGTTCGACAGGGAACAACGCGTACGCGACGTGCGCCCGCGTGAGGTGGTTCAGCTCGGGTTCAGGCGTGCGTCAGGGTTGGCGCGCCGCCATGCGTGCGTCGACGGCGTCTAGCCATTCGCCAAACATGCGGCTCGCCTGCGCTTCGAGCGTCGGGCCGTGGCGCGCCGTATCGCCGCGCAGCGCGTTGACATCCACGCCCGCGGTGGCGATTTCAGCGGCATGACCGATCAGCCAGGGCTCGAAGCGGTCGGCGCGCACTTCGGGATGGCATTGCAGGCCGAGCACGTGGTCGCCCCATGAAAACGCCTGGTTCTCGCACAGCGGCGTGGAAGCAAGACGCGTCGCGCCCTGCGGCAGATCGAAGGTATCGCCATGCCAATGCAGCATGGAGGTCGCCGCGGCGTCGAGGTGCTGCAGCGGTGAGGCGCGGCCAGCGTCGGTGAGCGTGAGCGGCGTCCAGCCGATTTCGGGCTGGGGCCCGGCATACACGCGCGCACCGAGCACGCGCGCGATGAGCTGCGCGCCGAGGCAAATGCCGAGCGTGGGCAGACCCGCCGCGACGCGCTTTTCGATCATCGCGGCAAGAGGAACCAGGGTGGGATAGCGTGCGTCGTCGCACGCATTGATCGGGCCGCCGAGCACGACCATGAGCGACGCCGACAAGGGATTGAGCGCGCCAACGCGCGCGAAGCCGACGTCGACGTAGCGCACGGGGCGTCCGCGGTCGCCGAGCACACGTTCGAAGCTGCCGAGGTCCTCGAAATAGACATGGCGCACAGCCAATACTTCGCGATTCATCGGTAAATTCCCGGGTCGGCTGTGGACGGCTGCACGTTACCGTTTTTGTACGGCGCTTGCGAACGCTTGCGCCTACGGTCGTGCCATAAAACGTGTGGCAAATACTTGTGGCAAATACTTGCGAGAACTACACAAATCGCCACGCACACAATACCGGCACGCAATCGACATCGCGATGCTTCGCATTGCCGTGCATTACATGCATGACGCGCGCAGGCGTCAACGCGCGCCGGCCGCCCTGGGGCGGCGGCGCAGCTTTGGCCTTAAACCGCGAAGATCTTCCAGTTTTTCTTCTGGGTCGTCACGTCGGCCTGTTCGTAGACCGAGCAATCGAGACGCAGATCGGTGTCAGCCATATCGATGTTCAGAAGCTGGCAGTGATGCGGCGTCTTCTTCGGGTTCTTGCTCGGCTCGAAATGCGAGCAGGTCAGGCACATGCGGTGTTGCGGGCTGGTTTCCTGCGATTCGAGCAGATAAACCGTCTTGAGCAGCGTGCGATAAAGCGTGGACTGTTCGTCCGCCTTCAGTGTGCCGACCGCCTTCGACAGGAAGTCAGGCCACTGCGACGCCTTCTTCGCCGCCGTGCGGCCGCGCGAGGTCAGACGCACCGCGAGTGCGCGGCCGTCGTCGAGCGCGCGACGCTTTTCGACGAGCCCCTTGGTTTCGAGCGTGCTCACCGCATCGCTGGTGGTAGCGGCCGTGAGGGCCGTTTCACGCGCGATCTCGCCGAGGCGCATCGGCCCCTTGCGCTGCATCAGCAGCACGAGAATTTCGCCCTGGGTAGGCGTGAGTCCTGCGCCTTCGGCCCAGTCCCACGCCTGGCTCCGCATAGCCGTGCTAAGTCGCAGCAGGCTATGGGTCACCCGCCCGGCTGCCTGCTCTCCATATACGCCTTCGCTCATAGTCTTTCGCTGGTTATTGGCAGCTTGCGCTGCATCGTCAGCCGCCGCTTTGACCGACGGCCTGTGGGAACGCTGGCGCCCGGTCATCCCGAACGCCGCACCATCTGGAAAAAACCTGCAACGCGCACGCCATAGCTGCGTTGCACTGTCATTTTCCTTGCCGCAGGCCCCGAAAACATCCTTCAAGTCCCGACGCCAGTGCAGCAAACCGACATTCTATGCGAGAGCGGCAAATCGCACAGCTAACTTATCCAACGTGAATTGTGGATAACCCGTTGATAAGCACGCCATTGCTATGTGGACAGGTTCCTGGCTGCTCGCAATCGTCGCCCCATGACTCATGCAGGTTATCGCGGATTTCTGTCTCGAACGCAACTGGAATCTGCCCGATTGTCGCTAACCAATCATTACGTAGTCCATTGAGTTTGCAGGGAAATCGATGGTTGCCCACAGCGGCGTGGGGCCGTTTGTCCATGAATATGGCCCATGTCGGGACCCAGGTCAAAAAAATAAGAACCCCCAGGTACCTCGAAGCCAGCAAAAAAAATTTCATCCACCTCGAAAAAAGTGGCGCGCGGAACCAACGCGACCCGTTTTTGACCCACTTGTTACCCGCTTCTTGCCCACTTCCCGGCCCCTGAAAGCACGAAGGGCAGCCCGAAAGCTGCCCTTGCATCCTGTTTTGCCGGCGCGGGGCGCTTCTGGCACCCCGCGAAAATCGGTCAGTGGTCCTGTGCGTCCGCCGGCTCCCTTTTTTGATTCCCGTCAGGCGCGCCAGCGCAGGCACTGTTGCCGCACAGCTTCGTGCAGCGATTTTTCCTCGGCCACCACGCTGCGCAGCCAGGTGGCGTCGTTATTCTGCGCGCGGGCGATTGTGCCGATCTCGGTGAGCGCGCGCGTCGAGCCGAGCGCTTCGCCGTGCGGCGCGATCCGATCCAGCGTTTCGAGAATGTCTTCGGAAATCGTACGCCGCTCGCCCGTTTGCGGATTCACGCAGGTGCCGGCGAGGCCGAAGCGGCACGCCTGGAAGCGGTTGAACGTGTACACGAGATAGTCGTCCTCGAGCGGCGCGATCGGTCGATCGGTGAGCAGATGGCGTGCGAGCGTCTGGATGTAGCAGGCGATCGCAGCGGCGCGCTCCACCGAAAGCGGCGTGTCCATCACGCGCACCTCGATCGTGCCGAAACCGGGTTTCGGGCGGATGTCCCAGTAGAAGTCTTTCATGCTGTTGACAACACCCGTGTGCACCATCTTCGAGAAGTACTCCTTGAACTCCTCCCAGCTCAGCACGAACGGCGCGCGGCCCGACAGCGGAAACGCGAACACGGAATTCAGTCGTGCCGAATGAAATCCGGTGTCCACACCCTGCACATAGGGCGACGACGCCGAGAGCGCGATGAAATGCGGAATGAAGCGCGAAAGGGAGTGCAGCAGGAAAAGCGCGCTGTCCGCATCCGGGCAGCCGATATGCACGTGCTGGCCGAACACCGTGAATTGCTTCGCAAGGTAACCGTACAGCTCGGAAAGATACTGAAAGCGCGGGGTGTCGACGATGCGCCGGTCGCTCCATTGCTGGAACGCGTGCGTACCGCCGCCGCACAGACCGACATTGAGACGATCGGCCGCGGCGACGAGCACGTCGCGAATCTTGCGCAGATCGGCCACGGCCTGCTCGTGATTGGTGCAGATACCGGTGGAAAGCTCAATCATGCTTTCGGTGATTTCGGGCGTGATGTTGCCCGGAATCTCCTGATCTTTGATGAGGCGCATGAGGTCGCTACCCGCCTTGGTCAGATCGTAGTCGTGCGTGTTGACGATCTGCATTTCAAGTTCGATGCCGAACGTGAACGGCTTCGAATCGACAAACGTTTCGAGTGACATGGCGTCCCCTTTCAGGGCGTCGCGCGCATGCCGTTGGCCGCGCGCGACGCGAGATTCATTTTTCGCCGCGTTCGCCGACGAGCGTAAGCGCGCGATAGACCAGCCAGGGTCCGAAGAGCTGCAGCACGACGATCGAGCAAAGAATGATCGCGCGCAGGCGCGGATCGAACGTCGGATAAAGCTCGTAGGTGTCCTCGACAAGCAGCAGCGCGAGCGCCGACATCGGGGTCAAGGCAATGCCGAGCGCCACACCCTGCTTCCAGTGCAGCCCGCTCGGTTTGGCGAACATCAGCACGCCGACGAGTTTGGCCACGAGGCGCGCGACGATCAGCCCTGCCGCGGCCGCGCCGCCCACGAGAATGTCGTGCCACTCGAAGGTCGTGAGCGTGAGCACGAACAGAATCACCGTAAGCAGCCATCCGGCCGTGCCGAAATGCTGCGGCCACAATTGCGGACGCGCCTCCAGATTCTTCACGATGATGCCGGCGGCAAGCAGGCTCAGGATCGTCGAAAGCTTGAGCAGGTGCGCAATGGCAATCGCGAGGAGCACGAGGCCGAAGAGCGCGACAAACGAGTGCTCGTCCTGCGGGCTCAGCCGCCGGTAAAACAGCGTGCACGCGCGGGCGAGCACGAACGCGAGAATCAGCGAGCCGATCAGCAGATAGAGCGGCTGCAGGATCGTCGCGAATACGTTGCCGTACATTTCCTGATGCAGCCAGGTCGAGGCGAGCTTTTCCACGATCACCGCATACATGCTGTTGAGCGCCGTGAGCGTGAGCAAGCGTTGCGTGACCTGGCCTTCCGCGCGCAACTCTGTCTTGAGCTGGATCACCATGGCAGGCGACGTCGCCATGGCGATCGCGGACACGACGAGCGCGATCATCGTCGGCACGGAAAGAAACAGCAGCACCGCGAGCACGAGCACAAAGGTGAGCGAGGCCTCGGCGAGACTCGAAAGGATGAGCCAGGGATTGCGGCGGATCCAGCGCAGGTCGAGCCGGCTGCCCAGTTCGAACAGCAGCAGGCCGAGCGCAACGTCGAGCAGCGGCCGCGCGGACGTGCCGACATTGGCGTCGATCACGCCAAACCCGGCCGATCCGGCTATGAGCCCGATCACGCCATAGCCCGAGATCCGCGGCAAGCGCCACGCCCGATAACAAAGCTCGCCGCACAAACCGGCGGCGAGCAGCGCGAGCCCGGCCCAGAAAATACCGTCGAGTGGCAACGGCCAGGCGGGAAAAAACGAAAACGCCGACTTCATCGTGGTGGCTTCTCCTTGGCAACGACATCTTGCGTGGGATCGAATCCGGCTGTCCGACGTTAGATCGACATACGGCTGGCTAGCAGGCAAGCCGCGTGCCGCGCGAGGCGAACGACACCTCTACTCCCCGTCCGGTGCCTGCTTGCTGCGCACCTGGCGCGGTTCGCGCCAACCGATGCAGCCGGCTGGCTCAACGATCTGACGACATGGCGAGCTGGCGCGAATTAGCGCTTCCTGCGGCGAGTGCGGGCAATTCGTGCGGCAAACGCTACGGCAAAACGCTGCGGCAAGCAGTGCGCCGGCACATGACGGTGCGGCGAACAGCCGGTACGGGCGCCTTGCGTGTGGTGTGGCTGCGCCCGCGTTGGATGAACGAACGTTGCTGTCTACCCTGAGCACTCAGATTCAGGATGAGGGGCAACCGTTCCTTGGATGCGTCGACCGTCTGATGCGGCGTTTGACGCGGAAAGAACGGCGATTGTGCCATAGCTTTTTTGCAATTGCCCCCCGCTCTTCGAAAGCATCGACGAAGGCGGTAATAGCGTCCTCATTGTGCGCTTCGGGCGACGTATGCGGAAAAAATGACCGCATCGAGAGGCGGCTTTCGTCGGCGTTTTCAAGCTCGGGTTTCGTCGTGCTTTCCGGTAGCGATGGGATTAGCTTCGGGTTTACGGTTTACCGTATGTATACGTAGTAGAAGTTAACAAGGGCCTGGGTTTCCTGTGGATAACCGGGGTTTACCGAAAGGAATCCGCGAGTTGGCGCTCGCACAACCGGGCGCAAAGTGTGTGCGGTCCGCGCGCGCTTCGAAGAACAACTTTTTGGCCTGGAAGGGGGTGTGCTGAGTTACCCCGTTTACGTCCACACCGGCTCCACACTCGATTCGCTGGTAATTCGCGCGGTTATCCACAGATTCGCGTGGATAACCTGGGCGGCCCTTTTCAGCCCTTTTCCGTGCGCCGCGCTCAAAGACTGCGCTGGCGCAAGGCGCGCTGGAGAAAGCGCGCCGGATCCACCTGATCGGCGAGTTCCCGCTCCAGCGGCCACGGTTCGCCTTCCAGCTGCGAGGCGATCAGCTCCGCCCCTAGCGCCGCCCACACGAGCCCGCGCGAGCCAAACGCATACGCACCGTAGAGGCCGCTTGCGCGCGGCAGGTCGAGCGGCCACGCGCCGGCCAGACGCTGCGCATCGCGGCGGGCGGCATTTTCGTCGGCGAGCGGGCCGATCATCGGCATGCGGTCGCTGGTGACGCAGCGGAACGCCACGCGGCCCGCGAAGTCGCGCTCGCCTTGAGCCGCGCCGAGTTCCGGCAGCATTTGGGCGACGCGTTCGATATTCTCGGTATGGCCGGCGGCGCGCAGCGCGTCGTCGGCGTCGTCGACTTCGTAGGTAGCGCCCGCGAGTGTCACGCCGTCGTCGAGCGGCACCGCATAGCCTTCGCCGATCACGGGCACGCGCAGGTTCGCGAGCGGGCTGGGATCGACGAGCGTGAGCTGACCGCGCACGATGCGCGTGGGCGCATGCTCGAGCGTGGCGGCGCGCGAGGCGTCCTGGGCGTTGGCGAAGATCACCGCCCCCGCCTGGGCGACGAATCGTCCGGCGTCGTCGAACACCTGCCATTCGTCGGATTCTTGAACGCCTGCGCGCGCGATATGACCGATACGTACACCGAAACGTGTTTCGACCTGTGCGCGAGGCAACGCGGCGGCGTAGGCGCATTGAGCGTGGCAGAGCGACGCCGGGGAGATCGCGCCGCCTAGCGGATAGAACCACCCGCCCTGATTGAGCGCGACGCCGGCCAGCGCCTGCGCTTGCTCACGCGTGACGGCGCTCACGAATTCTTCGGGATAGCCGAACGATTCCAGCGCGGCGGCGACGGCGCGCGATTCGTCGTCGGTGGCGAGATGGAGCAAGCCGGCGTGCGAGCGCCTGGGCGCATGGCCCGCGGCTTCGAGCGCCGCCCAGCGCCGGAGCGCGTAGAGAAACCCCGCGCGCGTGATGCGGGACGCGCTGCTGTCGTCACGGGAAATCAGCGGATGAAACACGCCGGCCGGATTGCCCGATGCCTCGAGCGCGGGTGCGGCGTTGCGTTCGATGAGCGTCACGCGCCAGCCGCGTACGGCCAGCCGCTCGACGAGTGCGCAGCCGGCGAGTCCCGCTCCCACGACGATGGCGTGCCGCTCGCGCAGCGCAAGTGGCAGCGGCGGCTCGTAGCGGCGCACGCGCCAGCGCGGCGCGAAGCGTCCGACCAGCATCGCCCACTTGCCGTTGAAGCCTTTTACCTTCTGGTATTCGAAGCCGCTTTGCTCCAGCGCGCGCTTCACGTCCCCCGAACTGCTCCAGGTCGCGAAGGTCGCGTCCTCGCCGGCAATGCGCGCAAGTGCCTTGAAAATGGCCGGGGACCAGAGCTCGGGATTCTTCGCGGGAGCGAAGCCGTCGAGGTAGATCGCATCGGCGCGCATCCACATTTTGGGAAATACCTCGAGCGCGTCGCCGAAAACGAGCGTGAGCGTGACGCGTCCGTCATCGAATTCGAGTCGATGCGTGCCCGCCACGAGCATCGGCCAGGCGTTCACGAGTTCGCGCGCGAGCGGCGCTTCGCGTGTGTGCGCAACGATTGCGCCGAGCGCGCTCTGCAGGTCGTTGCGCGCGAACGGATGTTTTTCCACCGAAACGAAATGCAGGCGTTCGCAGCGCGCCGGATCGTCGCGCCATGCCGACCACGTCGCGAGAAAGTTCACGCCCATGCCGAAGCCGGTTTCGACCACGGTGAAGATCCGCCGGTCTTGCCAGCGCTGCGGCAACGCGTTGCCGTTCAGAAAGACGGCTTGGGCCTGTGCGAATGCGCCTGCAGTGCTGTGATAAACGTCGCCATAGATAGGCGAAAACGGCGTGCCGTCTTCCCGAAAAGCGAGCGTGGCAGGTGTCAGGGTGGCGGTCATGAGGAACGCGAAGCCAGAAGTGAGGAAGAAACGAGAAAGGAGCGAGACGGGAAAAAGCGTATGGCGAAGGCTTGCCGCATGGCCGCAAACGCTTGCCAGGCCTGCGTTTGCGCGCGTGCTGCGTTGGCGCCGCGCAACGCGTGCGGCGGGAAAAATGCCGCAGGCAGCGGGATTTGCGGGGGTGGATACCCCTAAAACGTCTGTAGGCGCCAAAAAAGCCGCAATTCCCGCGCGAATTCTTCGAAACCCTTGTCGTTATTGGGTTTGCGCTGCGCTATCATAGCAAGCGCCGCCCAGGGAAGCGGCAGCACGGACGTTGCGGCATAAGACACACGCTAGCCGCCGCAACGCGAAAACGCCGGGGTGCTCCGGGTCCGTCGCTGCTCGACGGCGCGGCACGCGTCCGTATAATCGGCGCGTTCGCGCTGTTCGTGTCAACCTAAACACAGAAAGGAACTTCTCAATGAATAAACAGGAACTGATCGACGCCGTCGCAGCACAGACGGGCGCTAGCAAGGCACAAACCGGCGAGACGCTGGACACGCTCCTCGAAGTGGTCAAGAAGGCTGTGTCGAAGGGTGACGCGGTTCAGCTGATCGGCTTCGGCAGCTTCGGTTCGGGCAAGCGCGCAGCCCGTACGGGCCGCAACCCGAAGACCGGCGAAACCATCAAGATTCCCGCAGCCAAGACCGTCAAGTTTACGGCTGGCAAGGCGTTCAAGGACGCCGTCAACAAGCGCTAAGCCATTGCCGCTTTAAGTTGACACCCGCCCCTGGCGGGTTTTTTTTCGCCCGCGCGGTTCGTGCAGCGCGGGCGAAAAAGCAAACGGCGCCGCAATAATGCGGCGCCGTTGTTGATTGAGCGCGTCGCTCTGACTACTCGGGACGACTAGGGACGATGGACGATTTCGCCGTGATCGCCGTGATCGCCGTGATCGCCGTGATCGTGATCGTGATCGTCGTCGTCCAGTTCCCAGGACGGGAACGGGTCGGCGTAGTTCAGCCAGGCTTCGGGACCAGCCGCGTACTCCTCGTCGGTGAGAAGACATGCGTCGAGCTTCGAGCGCCAGGCGTCGCGATCGAGATCCACACCGATCATCACCAGTTCCTGGCGACGGTCGCCGACGCTGGGGTCATCGAGATCGCCCTGCCAGTCGGCGGCGATTTCCTTTTCGAGCTCGGCGTCCTGCGGCCATTCCTCGCGCGGCAGCGCAGCCCACCACGTGCCCGCGGGACCGTGGCGGCACACGCCGCCTGCCTGCGAGAGCGTGCCCGTTATGTCGTTGCGCGTGGCTAGCCAGAAGAAGCCCTTCGAGCGCAGTACGCCCTTCCACTCCTGGTTGAGCAGCGCCCAGAAGCGTTCGGGATGAAACGGACGGCGCGCGCGATAAACGAAGTTGCTGATACCGTACTCATCGGCTTCGCTGCGCGGCGCATGCGTATGCGCAGGATCGTGGCAATGCGCCGGGTCATCGCTATGGTCATGGTCGTGCAGCGACGCGAGCCAGCCCGGTGCGCTCGACGCCGCATCGAAATCGAAGCGCCCGGTATTGATCACTTCCTCGAACGGCACATCGCCGAAGCGGCTCACCACCTGCACGGCGCGCGGATTGATGCGCGCGAGAATGTGCTGCAGGCGCGCGAGTTCGTCGTCGCTCACGAGGTCGGCCTTGTTGAGCACGAGCACGTCGCAGAATTCCACCTGATCGACGAGCAGCTCCACGATCGCGCGGTCGTCTTCCTCGCTCGCCGCCACGCCCCGCTGCGCGAGCTGGTCAGCGCTCGCGTAGTCGCGCAGGAAGTTGAATGCGTCGACCACCGTGACCATCGTGTCGAGGCGCGCGAACGCGTCGAGCGCGACGCCGTCTTCGCCCGCGAAGGTGAACGTTTCCGCGATCGGCATGGGCTCGGCCACGCCGGTCGATTCGATCACGATGGCGTCGAAGCGCTGGCCGGTGTGCGCGGGGTCGGCGAGGCGCTGGATCTCGGTGAGCAGGTCGTCGCGCAGCGTGCAGCAAATGCAGCCGTTCGACATTTCGACCACGCGCTCTTCCACGCGCGAGAGCGCCGAGGCGTCGCGCACGAGCGCGGCGTCGATGTTCACCGACGCGAGGTCGTTGACGATCACCGCCACGCGCAGGCCCGCGCGGTTCGAAAGAATATGGTTGAGCAGCGTGGTCTTGCCCGCGCCCAGAAAACCCGAGAGCACGGTGACGGGCAGTGGCGGCTGGTTCATCGCAGTTGGGGTGCAGAAAGTGAGTCGGGAGGCGCGCCGCGCGAAAGGATCGAAATCCTCGTAAGGGAGCGGCGCCAGCCAGTATTTTGCACCATGCACGCGCCAGGCGCCGGGCACGCGTGTCGCCGCTTTCAGGGCTCAAGCACGCAGTATGCGCTCGAGTGCGCTACTGCATGAGATGCCATTTGCGCAGAATGTCGGCGATTTGCTGCGCGTACTGGTCGCGCTGCGTTGGCGTTTCGGAATGGTAAGCGCCGATCGCCGCCCACGTGTTGCCGTATTTGTTCATCTTCTGGCGTAGATGCCACGCGGCAATGTAGACGTTCTTGCACGGCTCCATGAGCGTGCTTTGCGAGATGCCGTACTGCGAGAGCACGGGCAGGTGCACGGAATTGATCTGCATGACGCCATAGTCGATCGAACCGTTCGCATTCCTGTGTACCGCGTCGGGCCGGTTGTGCGACTCCTGCCAGGCGATGGCGCGCAGGATCAGCGGATTGACCTTCTGGTAGTGCGCGGCCTCGTCGAAACAGTCCGCGTGCGCGAGCGTGCTGGCGCTCGCGGTGACGAGCACCACGGCGGCGGCAAGCGTAGCGGACCAGATGTTCTGCATGGCGACTCGCGCGGAAGCTGAAAAAAGGGCAAACAAAAGGACAAACAAAACGGCAAGCAAAGAACCGAACGACGCAGTCTGAAGAATGACGCAATCTCTCGCGGGCCGGCCTGTTTTCTGGCGAGCAATGCGGGAATTCCCACACAAATAAGGCCCGAAAGTGCGTTGGGCAACCTTCGGGCCGCTCGTATGATACCGGTCACCGATGAAGCGTCAAGCTGGCCGCCCGGACAAGACGCCCGCATGCTTACAAATAGCTTGGGATTGATGGCTGGCGCGGCTCGCGGATTAGAAGAATTCCCCGGAGACCCATTTTTTGTGACAAATTCGACATGAAAAACTGCTACTGTTCCATCTTTTGTTGACTAACGGACGTCCGGGCTGAGGAGAGCCGGCGCCGACACTAGTCAGAAAAGCACAGGCGAGTCGGCCCCACAGCCGCACGTCGAGAACGAATAGCCGCGCGCGTCTGCCGCTGGCTTCGATAAGACACCCATGAGAAGAAATCGTATGGCTTTGCGTCGCGTCGCCACGGCGCTGCTCGTGAGCGGACTCATTACGGCACAGCTTGCCTATGCGCAGGTCACGCTCAATTTCGTCAACGCCGACATCGATCAGGTGGCGAAGGCAATTGGCGCCGCCACCGGCAAAACGATCATCGTCGATCCCCGCGTGAAGGGGCAGCTCAATCTCGTCTCGGAGAACCCCGTACCCGAGGACCAGGCGCTCAAGACCCTGCAGTCGGCGCTGCGTATGCAAGGCTTCGCGCTCGTGCAGGATCACGGTGTACTGAAGGTCGTGCCGGAGGCGGACGCCAAGCTGCAGGGCGTGCCCACCTATGTCGGCAATGCGCCTACCGCGCGCGGCGACCAGGTGGTGACCCAGGTGTTCACGCTCAGGCACGAGTCGGCGAACAACCTCCTGCCGGTGCTGCGCCCGCTCATCTCGCCGAACAACACCATTGCCGCCTACCCGGCCAACAACACGCTCATCGTGACCGACTATGCGGACAACGTGCGCCGCATCGCCTCGATCATCGCGGGTGTGGACTCGGCCGCCGGCCAGCAGGTGCAGGTGGTGCAGCTGCACAACGCCAATGCGCTCGACATCGCGCCGCAAATCGCGAAGATGCTCGACCCGGGCGCGATCGGCGCCTCGGACCCGTCGCTGAAGGTTTCGGTCGTTGCCGACCCGCGCACCAACTCGCTGATGCTGCGTGCCTCGAACGCGCAGCGCCTCGCCTCCGCAGTCCAGCTCTCGAAGCAGCTCGACGCGCCGACCAGCATGCCGGGCAACATTCACGTCGTCCCGCTGCGCAACGCCGACGCCACGCAACTCGCCAAGACGCTGCGCGGGATGCTCGGCAAGGGCGGCAACGATACGTCGTCGTCGGGCAACGCGAATGGCTTCAACCAGAGCGGCAACGGCGGTGGCGGCAGCAGCACGTCGACCGGCACCTCCGGCACGCCGCCGCTGCCGTCGAGTTCGCTCGGCGGCGGTACGTCGTCGGGCAGTTCGATGGGCGGGGGCAGCTCATACGGCAGCGGCGGCGGCAGCAACGAAGCGCCGTTCCTCGGCGGCGACAAGGACAAGGGCGACGACAACCAGCCGGGCGGCATGATCCAGGCGGACCCGGCGACCAACTCGCTGATCATCACGGCCCCGGACGCGGTGTACCGCAACCTGCGCTCCGTGATCAACCAGCTGGATGCGCGTCGCGCGCAGGTCTACATCGAAGCGCTGATCGTCGAGCTGAACTCGACCACCAACGCCAACCTGGGCATTCAGTGGCAGGTCGCGAGCGGCAATGTGTACGCGGGCACCAATCTGGCCACCGGCAGCGGCAACAGCATTGTCAACCTGACGACGGCAGCGGCCGCCGCCGCCACTACCGGCGGCCTCGCCAACGCGCTCGGGGCATCCGGCCTCCAGCAGGGCCTGAATGTGGGCTGGATCAAGAACATCTTCGGCGTGCAGGGGCTTGGCGCATTGCTGCAGGCGCTCTCGCAAACGGCCGATGCCAACGTGCTGTCCACGCCTAACCTCATCACGCTCGACAACCAGGAAGCGAAGATCGTCGTCGGTACGAACGTGCCGATCCAGACGGGTTCGTACTCGAACCTCACGAGCGGCACGGCGAGCACGGCGTTCAACACCTACGACCGTGTGGACGTAGGCTTGACGCTGCACATCAAGCCGCAGATCACCGACGGCGGCATCCTCAAGCTGCAGCTATACACGGAAGATTCGGCGATCGTCACGGGTACGACCAACGCGTCGACCAACCCGGCCGGCCCCGAGTTCACCAAGCGTTCGATCCAGTCGACTGTGCTGGCCGATAACGGCGAAATCATCGTGCTCGGCGGCCTGATGCAGGACAACTACCAGGTCGCCAACAGCAAGGTGCCGCTGCTCGGTGACATTCCCTGGATCGGCCAGCTGTTCCGCTCGGAAAACAAGACGCGCGAGAAGACGAACCTGATGGTGTTCCTGCGTCCGGTGATCATCAGCGACCGCGACACGGCGCAAGCGGTCACGTCGAATCGCTACGACTATATCCAGGGCGTGACGGGCGCATACAAGTCCGACAACAACCTGATCAAGGATAAGGACGACCCGGTCGTGCCGCCGATGCCGCTCGGCCCGAGCCAGGGCGGATCGGCGCTGAACCTGTTCGATCTCGACCAGATGCGGCGTCAACAGGCGGTGGGCGTGCCGCCCGCGGCTCCTGCAAATCCGGCAAGCGCCGTGCAGATGCAGCCCGCCGAACCCCTGCAAACCGCGCCCGTGGAAACCACGCCGGTGCAACAGGCGGTGCCCACCACGACGCGGGTGCAGCCGTGAGCACGCCTCACGCGCCTGCGGCCACGAGCGGCGCGGACCGCGAGCCGCCCTCGCCGCTCGCCGCTCGCCTCGTGCCGTACGGCTTTGCGCGCAGCGGCCAGATTCTCGTGGCCCACCAGCGCGCCGAGGGCCTTGAAGTGTGGATCAGCGAGCGCACGTCGCAGGCCGCCATCGCTGAGGTCGCGCGCAATTTCGGCGCGTTCGCGCTCGTGCGCTTGCCGGCCGACGAACTCGCGCAGGCCATCAACCAGGCTTACGCGCGCCAGGACGGCAGCGCCGCGCAGGTAGTGGGCGAAGTGGAAGGCGAAGTGGATCTCTCGCGCCTCATGCAGGACATTCCCGAAGTGGAAGATCTGCTGGAGTCCGAAGACGACGCGCCGATCATCCGCATGATCAACGCGCTCCTGACACAGGCCGCGCGCGAGCAGGCATCGGACATCCACATCGAGCCGTTCGAGAATGCCTCGGTGGTGCGCTTTCGCGTGGACGGCACGCTGCGCGACGTCGTGCGCCCGAAGAAGGCGCTGCACGGTGCGCTTATCTCGCGTATCAAGATCATGGCGCAGCTCGACATTGCCGAGAAACGCCTGCCGCAGGACGGTCGCATCACGCTGCGCGTAGGCGGGCGACCGGTGGACGTGCGCGTCTCCACGCTGCCCACGGGCCACGGCGAGCGCGCCGTGCTGCGTCTGCTGGAAAAAGACGCGCAGCGTCTGAACCTCGAAGCGCTCGGCATGGCCGGCGACACGCTCGGCAAGTTCGACCAGTTGATCGCGAAGCCGCACGGCATCGTGCTCGTGACCGGCCCGACGGGCTCGGGCAAGACAACCACGCTGTACGCGTCAATGTCGCGGCTCGAAACGGCCACGACCAACATCATGACCGTGGAAGACCCGATCGAGTACGACCTCTCGGGCATCGGGCAGACCCAGGTGAACGAGCGCATCGGCATGACGTTCGCGCGCGCGTTGCGCTCGATCCTGCGTCAGGACCCGGACATCATCATGATCGGCGAAATCCGCGACCTCGAAACCGCGCAGATCGCCGTGCAGGCCTCGCTCACGGGTCACCTCGTGCTCGCCACGCTCCATACCAACGACGCCGCCTCGGCGGTGACGCGTCTGACCGACATGGGCGTCGAACCGTATCTGCTCGCTTCGTCGCTGCTCGGCGTGCTTGCGCAGCGCCTCGTGCGCCAGCTCTGCCCCGTGTGCAAGGAAGAGCGCGTGGAAGACGACGGCAGGAAGCGCTGGCATCCGGTGGGGTGCGAGCGTTGCGGTCATTCGGGCTACTCGGGACGGCGCGGCGTATACGAACTGCTGCTCATCGACGAGCCGATTCGCGCGCTCATCCACCGCAATGCCGCCGATGCGGAGATCTTCCAGGCCGGTCGGACGCAAGGGATGCGCACGCTGCGTGAAGACGGCGAGCGCTGGATCGATGCGGGCAGGACGTCGCTCGAAGAAGTGCTGCGCGTGACGGGCGGCGCGTGATGGGCCGCAAGATGAACCACAAGATGGACGTTCAATAAAAGCGAGGTCGATCAGCAACATGCCGGCATTTCGCTTCGAAGCCATCGACGCCACGGGCAAACCGCAAAAAGGCGTGCTCGACGCCGACAGCGCGCGCGGCGCGCGCGCGCTGCTGCGTGGCCAGGGCCTCACGCCGCTCGTGGTCGAGCCGGCCGCGACCCGCACGCGCGGCGCGCGTGCGCAGCGGCTTGCGCTCGGGCGCAAGCTCTCGCAGCGCGAGCAGGCCATCCTCACGCGCCAGCTCGCCAGTCTGCTGGTAGCGGGCTTGCCGCTCGGCGAGGCGCTCGCGGTGCTCACCGAGCAGTCCGAGCGCGACTACATCCGGGAACTGATGGCGGCGATTCGCGCCGAGGTGCTCGGCGGCCATTCGCTTGCCAGCGCGCTCGAGCAGCATCCGCGCGACTTCCCGGACATCTACCGCGCGCTCGTGGCTGCGGGCGAGCACACCGGCAAACTCGGCATCGTGCTTTCGCGTCTGGCCGACTACATCGAGCAGCGCAATGCGCTCAAGCAGAAGATCGTGCTTGCCTTCACGTACCCGACGATCGTCACGATCATCGCGTTCGGCATCGTCACGTTCCTGCTGAGCTACGTGGTGCCTCAAGTGGTGAACGTGTTTGCGAGCACCAAGCAGCAACTGCCCTTCCTCACCATCGTGATGATGGCGCTTTCGGGATTCGTGCGGCAGTGGTGGTGGGCGGTGCTGATCGCCGTGGCGCTGGTTTCGTGGATCGTGCGCGCGACTCTGCGCAGGCCCGGGCCGCGTCTCGCGTTCGACCGCTGGATGCTCACCGCGCCGCTCGCGGGCAAGCTCGTGCGCGGCTACAACACCGTGCGCTTCGCGAGCACGCTCGGCATTCTCTCCGCGGCGGGCGTGCCGATCCTGCGCGCGCTGCAAGCGGCGGGCGAAACGCTCTCGAACAAGGCGATGCGCACGAACATCGACGAAGCCATCGTGCGTGTGCGCGAAGGCACGTCGCTTTCTCGCGCGCTAGGTAATACGAAGACGTTTCCGCCGGTGCTCGTGCACCTGATCCGATCCGGCGAAGCGACCGGCGACGTGACAACCATGCTCGACCGCGCGGCCGAAGGCGAAGCGCGCGAACTGGAGCGGCGCACGATGTTCCTCACGAGCCTGCTCGAACCGCTCCTGATTCTGGCGATGGGCGGCGTGGTGCTCGTGATCGTGCTCGCGGTGATGCTGCCGATCATCGAGCTGAACAACCTCGTGCAGTAAGGCGTACGAACGAGTACGAACTGCGCGAGGCGGCCGGCACGAAGCCGGGCGCGCGCAACTCAGCGCATGTAGATGGTGGGACCGGCTGCGTTGGGCGGCAGGAAGATTTCGGAGTGCACGCCGTGGCGGTCGATGACGATCGAGCGGGGGCGCACTTCGAAGAGTTTTGAGTTCTGGTCGATTGGGCCGCCGAGCGAGATGGCTCTCGGCGGTTCGCCGCCGATGCTTACGATCGCCGCGGCGCCTTGAGCGAGCGAGAGGATGCCGAACAGGTGAATGTCCTGCACGGGGTTGCGCTCGAGCCTGCCGCCGAACAGCGTGCCGGCCTGGTCGAGCGAGATCGGCGGCTGAGCGGCGGCAGCCTGCACCGGTGCCGCGCGGTTCGTGGCGAGGGTGATCGTCCACCACGTGGCCGTGGCGCAGAACACCGCAAACGCGGCGAGGGAAAGAAGGCGGATTTGCAGTGGGTTCATGCGCTCATTGTACGAAGGTTTATGAAATTTTTGATGTACGCGTTTGCCATGCCTGCAAGGCGTCGGAAAGGCGTCATCGTGTGACATTACAATGACCCGTCATGCGTGCGAGGACCCGGCCGATTCAAGCGGCGGTTCGATTGCAAGCGGACGAAGCGCGGCGCACAAGCGTGCACCGCAACCATATCTAGCGAGGGAGGAAAGAATTCATGTCCATATGGGCCAAACGCCGTGCCGAAATCGAAGTCACGCGCACGCGCCGCCAACGCGGTTTCACGCTCATCGAAATCATGGTCGTGATCGCGATTCTCGGCATTCTGGCCGCGTTGATCGTGCCGAAGATCATGAGTCGTCCCGATGAAGCGCGCCGCGTCGCCGCGCGCCAGGATATCGGTACGATCATGCAGGCGATGAAGCTCTATCGCCTCGACAACGGCCGCTATCCGGCCCAGGACCAGGGGCTGCAGGCGCTCGTGCAAAAGCCGACCACCGACCCCGTGCCGAACAACTGGAAGGACGGCGGCTATCTGGAGCGCCTGCCCAATGACCCGTGGGGCAATCCGTACCAGTACCTGAACCCGGGCGTGCACGGCGAGATCGATGTATTCAGCTATGGCGCCGACGGCAAACCTGGCGGCGAAGGTAACGACGCCGATGTCGGCTCCTGGCAGTAAGTCATCCGCCACGCTGCATCCATGCAACCGAGCCGCCTTTCCCCTTGCCGGGACCGCCGTTTTTCGCGCACCTCACGCGCGGGCATGCGCTCGCGCGCGGCGGGGTTCACGCTGCTCGAAATGCTCGTGGTGCTGCTGATCGCGGGGATTCTCATCTCGCTCGCTTCGCTCACGCTCACGCGCAATCCGCGCACCGATCTGAACGAAGAGGCGCAGCGTCTCGCGCTCCTGTTCGAATCGGCGGGCGACGAGGCGCAGGTGCGGGCGCGGCCCATTGCATGGCAGCCGCTCGCGGGCGGGTTCCGCTTCGATGTCCATACGGAAGACGGCTGGCGTCCGCTGCGCGACGATCTGCTCGGACCGCGCCAGTGGGAAGGCGGCGTGACCGGCGTGGCGATCACCTACCCCGGCGGCGACGACACGCAGGCAAACCGGCTCATCTTCGGCACCGAGGCCGTGGACGTGCCGGTGCAGATCACACTCTTTTCGGCAGCCGGCCGCGCGACGATCGTCGGCACCGGCACTGGCCGCTTCGAGGTGCGCTGAGATGCGGCTCTCGATACGTGGAGGAAAGCGCGGCCGCAGCGCTCGCCTGGATCGTCCGGTACGTTCGGTACGTGAGCGCGGTTTCACGATGATCGAAGTGTTGGTTGCGCTCGCAATCATCGCGATTGCACTGGCCGCTTCGTTGCGCGCCGTGGGCAGCCTTGCCGCGAGCGAAGCCGACCTGCACGACCGCCTGCTTGCGGGCTGGAGTGCGGACAACATGCTTGCACAACTGCGACTCGTGCACGCGTGGCCCGACCTTGGCGAGAGCAGCTTCGACTGCTCGCAGGGTAATCTGCGGCTGACCTGCACGCAGCATGTCGCGGCAACGCCTAACCCCGTTTTTCGGCGCGTGGAGGTGTCGGTGACGATGCCCGGCCGCTCCGGCAATCTCGCGCAACTCGTCACGGTGCTCGCCAATGAGACGAACCGCTCGTTGTGACCGCGTGCGCGTCGCCGCATCAGCGCGCGGCTTCACGCTGATCGAGCTGCTCGTTGCGATCGCCATCATGGCCGTGGTGGCGATCCTCTCGTGGCGCGGCCTCGACGAGATTGTCCGCGGGCGCGAGACCATCACGCGCTCGATGGCGCAGGAGCGCGTGTTCGCGCAGATGTTCGACCAGATGCGCATCGACTTGCGCGAAGCCGCCTCCGACGACGAAGCGGGCGGCGTCGCCATCTCGCTCGACGGCGGCGCGCTGCAGATCGTGCGCGCGTTCGCGGTGCCGCCGGGCGCGGCGCCCCGCCTGCAAGTGGTGCGCTACCGCGTGTCGGGCGGCCAGGTGGTGCGCTATGCGTCGCCGCCCCTCGCCAATCTCGGGGCGCTGCGGCGTGCACTGCGCGGCGGCGAAGGCGACAACTGGGGCGCGTTGCCGATGATGAGCGGCGTGGACGTCATCAACGCGCGCCTGTACGTGCCGAAGACGGGCTGGACGGCGAACATGCAGGACGTGCGCTCTCAGGTAACGGGCAATGACAACGATCTCAAGGTGCCGCAACTCGGTAACGCACCGCTGCCGCGCGCGGTGACGGGGGTGCAGGTGAGCGTGGGTTCGCATGCGCTCGAGCGGCCGGTGACCCGCGTGTTTCTGGTGGGGGAATGACGTTGCGCACACAACGAACCGCCGCCCGGCAAACCAGACGATCCAGCTGTTCCACGCGCGCACGGCGCGGGGCGGCCATCATCAGTGCGCTACTCGTCGTTGCGCTTTCGGCGATCATCGTCTCGGGCATGTTGTGGCGCCAGCAGGTGCAGTTGCGGCGCATCGAGAATCAGCGGCTACTCGCGCAGGCGCAATGGATCGCGCGCGCCTCGCTCGATTGGACGCGCCTCGTGCTGCGCTCCGAAGCGGATACGTCGGCGGGCATCACGTATCTTGGCGGCGCGTGGGGCGTCCCGCTCGCGAGAACGCGCCTGTCCGACTTCCTCGGCCAGATCGGCGAAGCGCGCACACAACAGGGCGCGGACACCTGGCTCTCGGGTTCGATCGAAGACGCCCAGGCGCGCTTCAATCTGCGCGATCTCGCGGCAACCAGCACGCCCGGCTCGCTGCAGCTGAACGTCACGGAGATCGAGGCATTCGCGCGCCTGTTGCAAATTCTCGGCATCGACCAGTCACTCGCGAAGAACACCGCGGTGTACCTGCGCTCAGGGCTTGCCTACTCGGCAACGCGCTTCCAGACGCAAACCGCCACGACGAACACCGGGTCGCAAGCCGAGGTGCTCGCAGGCGGCGGAACGACTGGCGGCGGCAACTACACCGACAACCCCGGCCTCTCGGAGCCCGACAACAACAGTGGCGTCGCCCCGCTGCTGATGACGAGCGTCGATTCGCTCCTCGATGTGCCCGGTTTCACGCCCGACGCCGTCGCGCGGCTGCGCCCGTTCGTGACAATTCTGCCCACCGTGACGCCCGTGAACATGAACACGGCGAGCGCCGAGGTGATCGCCTCCGTCGTGACGGGTATGAGCCTTTCGAATGCACAGGCCCTCGTCGCGCATCGCCAGAGCGTGTTTTTCCGCAACGTGAGCGACGTGCAACTCGCGCTCGAAGGGGTGGGCGTGAAGCAGGTCTCGATCGACACCACGCAGATCGACGTCAACACGAGTTATTTTCTGGTCCATGGGCGCGTGCAGCACGAGCGCGCCGAGGTGGACCGCACGACACTTGTCTGGCGCGATCCGCTCACTCATACGACGCGCATCGTGCGCGTTAGCGACGAACCATGAAACCGTCCCCGACCAACATCGAAAAGAGGTGCGTTTGAGCACGCTGATCGTTCTCATGCCGCCCCGCGACCCGGCGGTCCACTCGCAGGAATGGCAACTGCCGGAACTGCCCTTCGTGCTGCTCGACAAGACGGGCAACACGCAGCGCGCGGGCCGTTCGGCGCTGGGGCTGCTGCCGAAGGCCTCGGCCACCATCCTGCTGATCGCCGCGCGCGACCTGCTCATGCTCGCCGCCACCGTGCCGCCGCTCAGGGGACCGCGTCTGCGTCAGGCGCTGCCGAACGTGGTCGAGGATCATCTGATCCAGGATGCGCAGACCTGCCATCTCGCGCTCGACCCGAAGCGCCTGGCCGATGGCCGGCAGGTCGTGGCGGCCATCGATCGAGGCTGGTTCCGCTTTCTCCTGGAAGGCTTCACCGCCGCGGGGCACCGCAATCTGCGCGCCGTGCCCGTGGCGCGCTGCCTGCCGGCCGCGCAGGTGGTGGAGGCGGCTCACGAGGCTCAAGTAACTGAGCCTGCCGTGCCCGCAGAGCCGCGCGTAACGTCCGCTGCCGCGAATCCCGCCTCCGCTGCCACGCCCGCGTTCGATCCCGTCACCGCATGCGTGCTGGGCCATGTCGTTGCCACCGCCCCCGCGCTGCTGCCCGGCGTCGCGCTGGAGCCCGCGGCCGCCACGACGGAAGTGGCGCTCGAACTCGCGATCGTGCGCGGCGCGCTCGCCGACGGCTTCGCCGTGCCCGCCGCGAGCGTAGCGGCCACCGTCACGGCGCTCGCCGGCGGTGCGCCGGTCTCGGGCTACGTCCTCACCCAGCTCCCGGGCGAGCCCGCGAGCGCGGCCGCCCGCGCGTCGCTGGCCGCCGCGTTGCCGGGTGCGCAGACGCTCACGTTCGAGGCGCTCGCGCGGCGCGCGCTCGCCTGCCGCTTCGACCTCTGCCAGTTCGAGTTCGCCTCGCAGCCGTGGCAGCTCGATCGCGCGACGCTGCGGCGTCTGCGCGTGCCGATCGTGCTCGTGGCCGCGTCGCTCGTCGTCGCGGTCGTGGGGGCGAATATCCAGTGGCTCATGATGGCGCGCCAGCGCGACGCCATCAGCGCGCAGATGACCGAGCTGCTCCTCAACGCGTTCCCGAAGACGACCGTCGTCCTCGACCCCGCCGGACAGATGGCGCGCCAGTTGCAGCAATTGCGCCTGGCCGCGGGCGAGCCCTCGCCCGACGACTTCCTCGCGCTGTCCGACGGCCTCGCTCGTTCGCTCGGTCCGGTGCCCGCGAACGGCATCGCGGCGCTCGATTATCACGACCGGCGTCTGGACGTGACCTTCAAGCCAGGCGTCAACGTCGACGCCGATCTCGCGAAACGCCTCGCGGGCAACGGCCTTGCGGGCACGGTGGATGCCAGCACGGGCAAATGGACCATCAGGAGCGCAGCGTGAAGACAACGGCGATGAGCGGCGCATGGGCCGAGGCCTGGGCGACCTTCTGGGAAGCGCGCACGACGCGCGAAAAGGGGCTCCTCACGTGGGGTGGCGCGGTGCTTGCATTGGCGATCGGCTGGTCGGTGCTGTGGCAGCCCGCCGCCGACGGCCGCGCGCGCCTGCGTGAGAGCCTGCCCGGCATGCAGCGCGGACTCGCGCAGATGACGGCCGAGGCCGACGAGGCGCGCTCGCTTGCGGGCGCCGCGGCGAGCGTAGCGCCGGGCGGCCAGGCGCTCAAGGACGCAGTCACCGCATCGCTTGCCGATCACGCGCTCACGGGCGCGCAGATTCAGCTGATCGGCACGACGGTGCAGGTGCAGATGAAGAATGCGTCGTTTCCGGCGTGGGCCGCGTGGCTCGACGACGTGCGCAAGCAGTTCAAGGTGCAGGTGGTCGAGGCGCACATCACTGCGCTGAAGGCCGATGGCCAGGTCGACTTGACGGCCTCGCTGCAACCGGCGAATACGCATTAAAAAGAAAAAGCGCGCATCGAGAGGCGCGCACTGAGAATCGCCGGAGAAATAAGCAATGAGTTACTGGATGCGGCGCTTGCGCGCCGCGTTGCCCTGGCTGATCGTGGGCTTGTTGTCGAGCGCTGTCGTGCTGCTCGCCCGCCTGCCCGCAGCCTGGATCGCGCCGCAGTTCGCGCGCGCGACCCAGGGGCACGTCAATCTGATCGATCCGGAAGGCTCGCTCTGGCACGGCTCCGCCACGCTGATGCTCGCAGCGGGCCAGGATGCGCGCGGCGCGACGCTGCTGCCGGGGCGCATCGTCTGGCGCACGGCGTTCTGGCCGCTTTTCGTCGCGCGCGTGCGTATGGAAATGCTGCAGACCGAGGCGATGCCCGACGCAGTCACGGTGGATGCGACGTTGCGTGGCGCGAACGTGAGCGCGGGCACGATAGCCGTGCCGGCCTCGCTGCTCGCGGGTCTCGGTGCGCCCTTCAACACGCTCGATCTGGATGGCAAGGTGCGGCTTTCGTGGAGCCCGTGGCGCATGTTCGGCACGGATGCGTTCGGACGACTGAGCGTGTCGCTCGCCGACATGAGTTCGCGAGTGTCGCTTGTGAAGCCGCTCGGCACGTATCAGGTCGTGTTGCAGGCACAAGGGGCGACGTCGACGCTCGATCTCTCGACGCAGAAAGGCCCGCTGATGCTCGAGGGGCGCGGCTCGTTCTCGCGCGCGTCCGCCTCGTTCCAGGGCACCGCGAGCGCGACGCCGGATCAGCGCGACAATCTGGCAGGCCTCTTGAATCTGCTGGGTCGGCCGATTGGGCCGGGAACCGTCGCGCTGACATTCATCCGCTGACGTTCACGGTTTGAGCGTGCGCCCGCCTGCGCGGGCGCGTACGCATTACTGCGGCTGGACGGCCGTCGCCACAAACGCCGGCGCGGATGCCGCCGAAGCGACCGAAGGCGCGGCCACGCTGCCCGTCTCGCGATCCATCTGCGCGGCATCCCAGCCGCCGCCCAGCGCCTTCACGAGCCCCACCGACGACACCATGCGCTGGCCGCCGATACTCACGAGCTTTTGCTGCGCGGTGAAGGCCGTGGCCTGCGCGGAAAGCACGTTCTGGAAATCGGTCGTGCCTGCTTTGTACTCGTTCGTCACGATCGCGAGCGCATGCTGTGCCGACTCCACCGCCTGCTGCTGCACGCCGACCTCTTGCCCCAGGATGCGCTGCGAAGCGAGGTTGTCCTCCACGTCCTGGAACGCGGCCAGCACCGTTTGCCGGTAGGTGGCCACTTGCTGGTCGTAGGCGGCGCGCGCGGCTTCGGTCTGCGCTTTACGCAGCCCGGCGTCGAAGATCGTGCCGGCAAGCGACGGCCCGAGTGTCCAGAAGCGCGACGGCATCTGCAACAGCTGTGACAGCACCGAGCTTTCGAAGCCGCCGCTCGCGGAAAGCGTGAGCGTCGGGAAGTACGCTGCGATGGCGACGCCGATCTGCTCATTGGCGGACGCCGCCTTGCGCTCTGCCGAGGCGATGTCGGGCCTGCGCTCGAGCAACGCGGACGGCATGGCGAGCGGCACCGTGGGCGGCGTGGCGGTGAGCGGCGACGGCGCGATCGAGAACGTGGAGGCGGGCTGGCCGACCAGCACGGCAATCGCATGCTCGTCCTGGGCGCGCGCCACACCGTTGTCGATCGCGGAAGCCTGGGCAGACTGCAGTTGGGTTTGCGCCTGGATCACGTCGGCGCGGCCCGCCACGCCCTGGGCGTACTGATTTTGCGTGAGTTGCAGCGACTTCTGGTACGCCACAACCGTGTCGTCGAGCAGCTTCTGCTGCGCGTCGAGCGAGCGCAACGTGAAGTAGGTCTGCGCAAGCGTGGCTTGCGCAGACAGACGCGCGTTCGCGAGATCGGCGGCGGCGCCCTGCTGGCTCGCCTCCTGCGAGCTGACGGTGCGGCTCACCTTGCCCCAGAGGTCGGGTTCCCAGGTGGCGTCGAGCCCCAGGTTGACGTTGTTGTTGATGCTGCCGCTCGACAACCCGCCGCTCGAGTTGGCCACGCGCGTGGGCGTGTACGAGCGCGTGCCCGAGAACGAACCGCTGATCACCGGAAAATACGCCGCGCGGGCCTCGCCCACGAGCGCACGCGCCTGTCGATAAGCGGCAGCGTATTGCGCGACTGTCTGGTTGCTGGTGTTGAGCTGATCCATCAGCGCATTGAGCTGCGCATCGTCGTAGATCAGCCACCAGGCGCCGCGGTCGGCGGTATCGCCGGGTTGCGCGACCTTCCAGCCCTCGGGCGCTTCCTTGAACGAGGCGGGCACGGCGGCGGCGGGCCGGTGATAGTCGGGGCCGACGGCGCAGCCAGTCAACTGGAAGGTGAGCGCGGCGGCTGCGCACAGCGCTAACGTGGAAAGCGGTGTGGGCGCGCTGCGCGCCACGGACCCGGCGGATCCAACGGAGGCGCCGGGACGGACGAAACGGCAAGGCATGCAAGGATTCCTGTCGATGCAACCGGCGCGCAGTCAGGCGGCCGGGCGCGCACGGGGTTGTCGCGTTGCGGCAATGGTAGCGCACGCGCTAGTCATTACGCGGAATCCGAAAGCTTACGCGTTGGAAGGGTTGGCGGGTGTTACGGCGCGAGACGCGCAGGTTACGCGTCGTTACGGCGGCGCTTCGGTGCGCGGCAGGCGAGTTGGCCGCCTGCGCACGCGGGTGCAGCCGTTGCCGCTGCCGGGTTGACGGGCGTGGCCGGCACGACAGCCCCCGCTGCTGCAGGTTCGTGCCGCGCGCGCCGACGCTGCGCCCACACCACAGCCACTACCGCGATCGAGCCGCCCGGCAGCGCAAACATGGCCGCATACAACGCGAGCTTGCGCCCGCGCACCCACCACGAACCCGCGCCAGCCCTCGCGAAAGCAAGGCGGGCGGTGTCGGTGACGGAGCGGCCAAGGCCGCCAAGCGCGTTGATCAGGTAAAGCATGATGCCCAAACGGGTGAACGGAGATGAACGAAACTGGTTGCCTGTCATAATATTGACTATGCAATCAAATCACAACATACTTTGCACCGCATCAATGCAACTGTTGTTTTTACGCGCCGATTACTGCAGCAGAGACGGTTGCGACCTGCTGACTGATTTATCTGCCTGAGCAGCGAAGTAACCCGCTATAATCCGCTCGTTTTCTGAGACGCTGCAAAGCGAACTGCCATGAGCGACGGTCCATTCGTCCCGGCCAGGCTGGGCGTCGAGCCAAGTCTCGGCTATTTCCTCTCGACTGCGCGCAATGTGCTGGCCGGGCGCATCGACCGTGCGGTCGCGCCACTTGGACTTACATCGTCGCAAATCGGTGTGATCCTTTTATTGTGGTTCGAGCGCGCCAGCACGCCGAACGAGATGTCGCGCGCGCTCTCGTACGACACTGGCTCCATGACGCGCATGCTCGACCGACTGGAGAAAAAGGGCTTTCTCGAGCGGCAGCGCAGCCAGGCGGACCGCCGGGTCGTGGAACTCGCACTGACCGATCAGGGACGCACGGCGGCGCAGCAATTGCCTGAACTGATCGCCGCGGAGATGTCCGAGCAGTTGCGCGGCTTCACTCCCGAAGAAGTCGCGACGCTCGTTCATTTGCTGCAGCGCTTCATTGCCAATGACGGCTCGACCACGCCGATTTGCGGATCGATGGACGGCGCCGACAAGGACGCAGAAGCGCCGGCGCAGGAAGGCGGCGACTAGAAAGGTCGCCCGACGCGCTGCGGCGCAGCAGTGGCGCAATTCGATCGAATCACTGTCTGGGCAGAAAATGCACTGGCATGAAATAACACGCTGGCGTGCGCTGCTCCAGGGGTGCAGCGGCAACGGCCGAGCCAACAAGGACACGGAACATGGCAACTTCTTCCGCGGTGCCCGCACAGGCCGAGCCCGCACCGTTTTCCGGCGGTAGGCTCGCGCTTCTCACGGTCGGGCTCGCGCTCGGCACCTTCATGGAAGTGCTGGACACCTCGATCGCAAACGTGGCGGTCCCGACCATTTCGGGCAACCTGGGTGTCGCCAACAGCGAAGGCACGTGGGTCATCTCGTCGTATTCGGTTGCCTCCGCGATTGCCGTGCCGCTCACCGGATGGCTCGCGCGCCGCGTGGGCGAAGTACGCCTTTTCACGCTCTCCGTGCTGCTGTTTACGGTGGCCTCGGCCGCGTGCGGCTTCGCGACGAACTTCGAGACGCTCATTGCATTCCGTCTCGTGCAAGGGCTCGTTTCCGGGCCGATGGTCCCGCTTTCGCAGACTATCCTCATGCGCTCCTACCCGCCTGCCAAACGCGGGCTCGCGCTCGGGCTCTGGGCGATGACCGTGATCGTCGCGCCCATCTTCGGACCGGTGATGGGCGGCTGGATCACGGACAACTACACGTGGCCGTGGATCTTCTATATCAACGTGCCGATTGGCCTTTTCTCGGGCATCTGCGCGTACCTGCTGCTGCGCGGACGCGAAACAAAGACGACGAAGCAGCGCATCGACGCCGTGGGCCTCGCACTCCTCGTGATTGGCGTGTCCTGCCTGCAGATGATGCTCGACCTCGGCAAGGACCGCGACTGGTTCAACTCGACGTTCATCGTCACGCTCGCGATCATCGCGGTGGTTGCGCTCGCGTTCATGCTTGCGTGGGAGGCGACGGAAAAGGACCCCGTGGTCGATCTATCACTCTTTCGCGACCGCAATTTCGCGCTCGGCGCGATGATCATCTCGTTCGGCTTCATGGCTTTCTTCGGCTCGGTGGTGATCTTCCCGCTCTGGCTGCAGACGGTCATGGGCTATACCGCGGGCCTCGCGGGTCTGGCCACCGCGCCGGTGGGCCTGCTCGCGCTCGTGCTTTCGCCGCTCATCGGGCGCAATATGCACCGACTCGATCTGCGCATGGTCGCGAGCTTCGCGTTCGTCGTGTTCGCGCTCGTCTCGCTCTGGAACTCGACGTTCACACTCGATGTGCCGTTCAACCACGTGATCTTGCCGCGTCTCGTGCAGGGTATCGGCGTGGCCTGCTTCTTCGTGCCGATGACGACCATCACGCTCTCGAGCGTTCCCGACGAGCGGCTCGCGAGCGCCTCGGGCCTCTCGAACTTTCTGCGCACGCTTTCGGGCGCAATCGGCACGGCGGTGAGCACGACGTTCTGGGAAGACGCTGCGATTTATCACCATGCCGTGCTATCGGAATCGGTGAGCCAGTATTCGCCGAACACCATCGCCTACAAGGACGCGCTCGCAAAACTCGGTTTCGCAGGTCAAAGCCTGACCGCGAAGCTCAACGACGTGGTGACGACTCAGGGCTACATGATGGCCACCAACGACTTCTTCCGCATTTCCTGCGTGATGTTTGTCGTGCTGGCCCTGCTGGTGTGGGCGACGAAGCCGAAAAAGGGCGCGGGACCGGCAATGGGTCATTGACGGTCCCGCGAAAGGCCGCCCGCGTAAAGCCGCGGGCGCCCGGGTGCGCGTTGCGCGCTGCGTTACTGACGCTGCGTGATGCCGCTCGTTTCGATCTCGACACGACGGTTCTTCGCGCGGCCCTCAGGCGTGGCGTTCGACGCGACGGGCTTCGCGAAGCCGTAACCGTGCACTTCATACTGGCTAGCGTGCAGGCCGTGCGACTGCAGATAGTTGCGCACCGTCTGCGCGCGGCGCAGCGAGAGGCGGTCGTTATAAGCCTTCGAGCCAACCGAGTCCGTGTAGCCGCTGATCACGATCGCGCCGATATTCACGCTGCTGCTTTCCCCGATGAACTGGTCGAGCGTCTGCTTGCCGGCGGGCAGCAGGTCGGCCTTGTCGAACGCGAAGTTGGCGTCGGCATTGAGCGTGATCGTGCGCGGTTGAACCTGGGGGGCCGGAGTCGGCGCTTGCACGACCGGCGCCGGCGGCGGGGCCGGCGGCTGCGGCGTCTGGCAGATGAAGGTGATTTCACGCGGATCGTCTTCCGGCTTGAACCCGGAAGCGGCGCGATCCACCGACGAGACGCGCAGCGGCGTCTTGGTGCCGCAGATCTCATTGACCTTCGCCATGCAGGTCCTGGAGCTTTCGAGCAAGCCGAGACACTGCACGCGGTACGCCTGCGAGCCGTTAGCGAGCGTGACGACGTCGAGATTGTGGGTGGGGCCTGAGGCGGTAGTGCAGCCTGCGGCTGCGACGATTACGGCAGCCGCGGCACTGGCGGACAGAAGGCGCAGTTTCATTGTCGATTCGAGTTGTGGATGAGGATGAACGGCCCGGACCACGCAGGCCGAAACCAACCCAAGATACGGGCTCCCCAATCCCTCGCTCAATCAGACAATGCCTAAATCGGCAACAGACGTCATTCGAAAGTCGCTATTCGCAAAGTCGCCACTCTGAGCGCGCGCCAGCGCTAACCACGCGCGGCCAGAGCCAAGTGCAGCCATTAATCCAGCGATCACTGCGCAGCGACCAATGCGCAACGATCAATGCGCGCTCGAGGCCGGCTCGGCCACCGCTGCACCACTCACGCCGGCCGTGTCGCCGCCTGCGCCCGTGGTCGTGTCGCCGGGAATGGGCGCATCGACGCCCGTGCGCACGTACTGCTTGAACGCCGCGCCCGCCGACCACGGGTTCGGCTTGCAGCCGAGCGAGCTGTCGCAGTGCGCGGCGAAGCCAATCGTGGCCGTGCCGTCGGGGTTGGCGGACTTCGTGATTTCATAGGCGAGCAGACGCCGGCCACCGCCCGGGCCCGACGTCTGGATCAGCGTGTCGGTCACAGTCTGCACTTCGTACTTCGAATGACTGCGCACCCAGTCTTCCGCGCGTTGCCACCAGAGATCGCATTCCGCCTTGTTCGAGCAGGTGAGCGGTGCGGTCGCGATCTGCATGATGTCGGGATTGACCTGCCCGCGCGACGCGCAGGCCGCAGCCGTCGCGCACAGCAGGATCGCAAGAGTTCGTTTCATCGCGTGGATTCCTCCCAGAGTGAGCCGCATGGCGCGCGGCCCGTGCATTTTTTGTGTTTTCAGCTTCGTTCGCCCGGTGCGCTCGTCGTCCGCGCAGCTCGGTGACGCGGCGCCTACCCTGGTTGGACCGCATCTGCACGCTGGTGTTGCGAGCAAATGCGGTGCCTGGGGCAAACTTCGATGGGATGTGCGCGCCGCAATGGCGCACTGGCGTGCGGCCCAGAGGCCGGGCTCAGACGCTGAAGCGATTGAGCGTATAAGCGCGATACGCGGCGACGAACGCGTCGAACGATCCGACTTCGTCGCGCTCGAGTTGCGCCTGCTCTGCGAGCGATTCGCGCGCAAGCGTGTCGAACTCGGCCGTGACCGCCGCGTCCAGCGGGCGCGCGAGGAATTGCGCGGCGTGGCGTTCACTTTGTGCGAGTGCAAATTGCAGGAAGGACTGCTTGCTATCGCGCATGGTTTGGAGCACACGGGCCGATGGCGTGAGCGACGGGTCGGCCAGCTTCGCGCGTTGTGCCGCGAGCGAGCGCGTATGCTCGTCGCTGCCGTGCGCCGCGTCGAGCACCGCGGCTGCGTGGCCGATCTTCTCGAACAGCTCGTCGGCCCACTCGTGCATCGGGACGTCCTTGCCGTCACGCTTGAGCGCAAGACCCGGGCGGCGCCCTTCTTTCGTCACCAGGCCAAAGTTTTCGTTCGATTCGGCGTAGGCGTCGGCAGGCAGGAAAGGGCTTTCATCGAGTGCGCACGCGAGCAGGTAGGCGTCGAGAAACCGTGCGGTTTCGAGCGAGATGCCGGTTGGCTCGAACGGGTCGATGTCCATGCAGCGCACCTCGACGTACTGCACGCCACGCGCGGCGAGCGCATGCAGCGGCCGCTCGCCGGGATGCGTCACGCGCTTCGGGCGAATCGTCGAGTAGAACTCGTTCTCGATCTGCAACACGTTCGTGTTGATCTGCACCCATTCGCCGTCGCGATGCGTGCCGATCGCCTCGTACGGCGGATACGGCTGGCTCACGGCCTGCGCCAGCGCGTCGAGATAGCCTGCCAGCGTGTCGTAGTCGGCGCGCAAGGCGGACTGGCCCGTCGTGTTCGAGTAGCCGAGATCGCTCATGCGCAGGCTCGTCGCGTACGGCAGATAGAGCGTGTCGGCGTCGAATGCTTCGAGCGTGTGCTCGCGGCCGCGCAGGAAGCGCGCGTCGAGCGCGGGCGAAGCGCCGAACAGGTACATGAGCAGCCAGTTCGTGCGGCGGAAATTGCGGATCAGCGCGAGGTAGCGCTCGGACTGATAGTCGGTGGGCGAGGCCGTGGACTGATGATGCGCGTGCAACACGCGCCACACTTCGTCGCTCAGCGAATAGTTGTAGTGGATGCCGGCGATGCACTGCATCGTGCGCCCGTATCGCAGCGCGAGGCCCATGCGGTAGACGTACTTCAGACGGCCGATGTTCGAGGCGCCATAGTGCGCGATGGGAATGCCGTCGTCGGTGTCGGGCAAGAGGCCCGGCATCGATTCGTTCCAGAGCATTTCGCCGTCACGCGCGAGTACGGCGTAGACGTAGCGATGCAGCTCGTCGAGCTTCGCGAGGGTGATCGACGCATCGGGCTCGGCGGACGTGATGATCTCGATCAACGCTTCCGAATAGTCGGTGGTAAGCGACGGATGCGTGAGCGCCGAACCGAGCGCCGCGGCGTGCGGCGTCATCGCGATACGGCCGTCGCGCGTCACGCGCAGGCTCTCCTTCTCGATGCCGCGCAGTCCGCGCGTGAGCGCGCCGCGATGTGGCCCGTTGCCCAGCACGGAAAGGCGCTGCGCGAGAACGTCGTTCGTGCGTGTAGAGATCGTGTCTGGCATTGAGGCAAGTCGGGCTCGGGCCGGCGGCGCTGTGCTGCGAACGCTCGCCGGCCGGGATTCTTTTCGGTAGCGGGCACTTTAACATCTCGCCGAAAGACCTGCTTGGGCCCGCCTCAGGTGGGGTTTTGGCCTGTCGGCACGCGCGTCTCGGGGGCACCGCCCGGTTCCTTGCGCTGCCTTCCGTTGCCCTAGCCGCCGCGCGCCGCGCCCGCCCGATCGGCGATTTCGTTCCACAGATGCATGGCTGCGTACGCGCGCCAGGGGCTCCATGTGTCGGTGCGGGTGCGCTGTTGGGTCGCGCGCACAAGCGCCGGGTCGCGCGCCGCGATGGCCTGCATGAGCACGAGATCGGTTGCAGGCCACGCGTTGGCGTCGCGCCACGCGCGCATCGCGACGTATTCGACGGTCCACGGGCCGATGCCCGGCAACGCGAGCAGCGCGGCGCGCATCGCGTCGAGGTCGGGGGGCACTGGCGCGATAGCGTCGATTTGTCTGTTTTGACGCTTGCCGCGCGGCTTGTTCTGATCTTTCTCTGCGTAGTCGCGCTCGATGATCACCGCGCCGCTCGCCACGGCCTGCGCAAAGCCCTGCAGCGCGGCCACGCGCTTGCCCGGCATGCCGATGCCCGCGAGATCGGCGGCGGCGAGCGCCGCGGGCGTGGGAAAGCGCCACGCCGTGCGCGCGTGCGCATGGTCGTCGATGCGCTTGCCCACGCGTTCGACGAGGCGCCCGATGATCGTCGTCGCTGCTTTCACGCTAACTTGCTGGCCGACGATCGCGCGCACCACGAGCTCGAAGCCCGACCACGCGCCGGGTACGCGAAGCCCCGGCACGGCCGCAACGAGCGGCGCGAGCCACGGATCGTTGCGCAGATGCGCGGCGACTGCGGCGGGATCGGCGTGCAGGTCGAACATGCGCGAGAGCGGCGCGGCGAGCCCCGCCGCGTGCGCGCTCACGGGCCCGTCGATCTGCACGACGAGGCAATGCTTGCGCGCGTGACGGCGCACGGCGAGCGTGCCGCTCGCGCCGTTGAAGTCGATCGCGCGCAGCCAGGCGCCGTCCTCCACCGCTTCGACGCCCGGCGTTGCCCGGCCGCTGAAAAAGCGCAGGACGCGTGGCCAGTCGTAGGGCGCGCGAAACGGCAGCTCTAGTGTGGCGCTGTGTGTCTGCGCCTCGGTTTGTGCTTCGGATTGTGGGGCGATGGCGCTCAAGCGGCGGTCTCCGGCGTTTTGGCGCGGTTCGAAGTCGAATGGTTGTCTTTCGCGCTTTTTGTTCCTCGCGTTGGTCCTCGAGTTGCGCCTTGCGATGCGCGGATCTCACCGCCGCGCGATTCAGCGTCGATCAGCGCCGCCTTGCGCTCGAGCCCCCAACGATAACCCGCGAGTGAGCCGCCCTTCTGCACGACGCGATGGCACGGAATGGCGAGCGCCACCGGATTCGACGCGCACGCGCTCGCCACCGCCCGCACCGCGCGCGGCGCGCCGAGCGTTTCGGCAATCTGCGTGTAGCTGCGCGTCTCGCCGTAGGGAATGCGCTGGAGCGCGTCCCACACGCGCTGCTGGAACGCCGTCGCCGCAATGTCGAGCGGCAGATCGAAACGCTCGCGCCGGCCGTGCAGATATGCGTCGATTTGCGCGGCGAACGGCGCAATCGCGGTCTTGTCCTCAATACATTGCGCGTTCGCGAAATCGGCCGTGAGCGCGGCGGTGAGCGTCGCGGCATCGTCGCCGAACGCGATCCGGCAAATGCCCTTTTCCGTTGCCGCGACGAGCACAAAGCCGATCGGCGTGGGCGTGGCGGCGTAGTGGATCGTCAATCCCGCGCCCTTGCGGCGATACGCGGAAGGCGCCATGCCCAGTTCGCCCGGCACGCTGTGATAGAGCCGCGACGACGAGCCGAAGCCGGCGTCCGCGCTTGCGCGCGTGACGTCGGCGCCCTCGCCCAGCGCGTCACGCAGTACGGCCCCGCGTCGCGCCGCCTGATATTGGCGCGGCGAGACGCCCAGCGCGCGCTTGAACAGGCGCTGCAGGTGAAACGGGCTGAGATGCACGGCTTCGCCCAGCTGCGCGAGCGTGAGCCGTTCTTGCGGGTCGGCGTCGAGCGCGGCGCAGGCGCGCCGCACGATTTCCAGCTCGCGCGGCAGGCCGCCCGGGCGGCAGCGCTTGCATTCGCGATAGCCGGCGGCACGGGCATCGTCGGCCTCGGCGAAGAATTCGATGTTCTCGCGCCGCGGGAGCCGCGACGCGCACGACGGGCGGCAGAACACGCCCGTCGTGCGCACGGCGTAGAAGAATGCGCCGTCGGCGCGGGCGTCGCGCGACGTGACGGCTTGCCAGCGGTCGACGTCGTTCGTCCACTCGCTGTCTGGCGTGTCCTTGGGTTTTGCGGGTTTCATCGCTGGTTTCATTTCAGGGACGGCGCTCATTTGAGGGCTCCTCGAAGTGCCTGTGTGTATGCCCTTACTCTAACTTCGCCTACGGACGGAGGCGCGCCGGATCTTGCGCTGTCATTGCGGTCGGCATGCCCATGATCGCGCCCTTAAGTGGCGCTTATCTGGCACTTTTATGACCTTCGGTGAATCCCTGGTGGCGCGTTGCAGTTTCCCGTGCGACAAAATGGCAACTTTGCGGGTTTTCCCTTAAAAAGTTGTTGCATCGCGTCAGCCGACTCGGTATAGTCGTTCCTGTCTCCTCCATGTCTCCTCCTGATATGGATTAAGCCCGCTCACAGCAGCGGGCTTTTTTTCGTCCAGCGTTTCTCTACTCCACCCGCTATTTTCCGCCGATTGCAGTTCGCGCGGCTCGCTGAAATGCGCGCGTTCTGCGCAGCCTTGTGTCCGCGGGTTCATCATGGAAGCCCTCCACGACCACGAGGACGCCATGCGGATCCAGATTCGTGAGATCGACCACGTCGTCATTCGAACGGCCGATACGGCCGCCATGACGCGTTTCTATTGCGAAGTGCTCGGCTGTGAGCCGGAGCGTGAACAGCGCGATCTCGGGCTCGTGCAGTTGCGCGCAGGACGCTCGCTCATCGATCTCGTGACGATCGGCGGCCCGTTCGACCGGGGCGCCGGCGCACCGCCTGCTGGCGCGAGCGGCAACATGGATCATCTTTGTCTGCGCGTGGAGCCGTTCGACGCCGAGGCGCTCACGTCACATCTGACGCAGCATGGAGCGCGCCCCGGCACTGCCGTCGAGCGCTATGGAGCGGAGGGTTTGGGGCCGTCGCTGTATCTGTTCGACCCGGAAGGCAACATGGTGGAGCTCAAGGGGCCGCCGCACGCCTGAACGCGCGCAGCCTGCTTTCACACGTTTTCGGGCGCCTTGAACACGCTCCATTCGACTGCTACGGGCTCAGCGCTCGAATTGCCGATCCACGCTGCGCCGTCCTGCACCGTGCATTGCAGGCGCATGGTGCGCTCGGCCAGCGCGCCGAGCGAGGCGGCCACGCCCTCTCCCAGCGACCAGACCGTGACGTTGCGCATGCGCTCAACCTTGTTACGCACGCCTTGCCACCAGATGTCCGAGGTCCGCCCGCCGTAGGCGATCACGACGACCTCACCCGCGCGGCCGCTCGCCTTGGCAATGCGGCGCTCGTCGGGCTGGCCAACTTCGATCCACGTTTCGATGGCGCCCGTGTAGTCCTTGCACCAGAGGTCGGGTTCGTCCGTGTCGGAGAGGCCCTTGCAGAATTCGAGCCGCTCGCCCGCGAAGAGCGCAAACGCGGCGATGCGGACCATCATGCGGTCGTCAGTTTCGGACGGATGGCGCGCGATCGTGAGCGCATGGTCGGCGTAATAGTGCCGATCCATGTCTGCGATCTGCAGTTCTGCCTTGTAGATGGTCGATTTGAGTGCCATACCGAGTTCCAGGCGCGAAAGCCGCACATGATAGCGAAGTTTCTAGCAAGCTACGTGCCGGCCGATTGGACGCGTAGCGCGTCGAGGCGACGCGCGACGACGCAATGCGGATGGTCCGAGGAGAAGATGACGGGGGTTTGACAGCGGTGCGCGACGCGTTACATCACGTCACGGGAGCGTGCCCAGCAAACACAATGGCCCGGCGCAAGTGCGTCGGGCCATGTTGCGAGGCGCGCGTTGACACCTCATGAGTATCTTTCCGGGCGCGACTCCCACGCTTCGCGGGCTAGCGCAATCTCCGGCAGATGGCGATGCGGACTTACTGCTTGATGAAGCGGTCGGTGGTCCAGAGACCTTGCTCATCGGTGTTCGCCGCATTGACGAACTCGACGTCATGACCCACCACCTGTACGACGCGGAACGACTGGTTGTCGGGCGTGGACAGACACTGGAATCCTGTGAAGTACTCCTGCATCTGCTGACGCTCGCCGGCCTGCTCGTGCAGCGCGACGGCGTCGAGCTTGTCCTTCGTGAGGCAGCCATAGGAACCCGGCTTGAGTTGCACCGTTTGCTGCGGCTTGACCCCGACATCCTGAGCTTGCACCGCAAAGGCGCAAGTAAGGCTGGCCGCCACGACGGCGATACCGGATAGCACTTTCATTTTTGCCTCCTGCGGGTTTTTACTCAGGTTAGCTATGTATTTAACTCTCATGCCGCACCCGCGTTGTTAAACATAGAAAACTGTTGAAAGACTGCAAGCGCGACTTGTGTGCGGTTGCAGCAGTCGCGGACGCCTGCAGCGCGGAGTCGAGCGAAACGATGCCGTTCAGCTTGACTCTAAAGGGCGTCCAGCAGCACTCCGAAGTATTGATTACAAAGCCCCACGCCTTATGCAACAAGGCGCAGCCGGTTATAACCGGAATAGGACAATCGCGCTTGTTTTGATTTAAACGGCTTCATGGATGCTCGACCAGGCAATGACGCGGCGCACCTAAAGTCACATGCGTGCCAATTGAGCGGTAGCGCATTAATGGATTGGCGACAGAATAAATTCGATGCCAGGGCGCTCAGGAAGCGATCGAAAAGAAACCACGCGCCACGCTTGCGTAGCGCAAAAGTTCGTGGATAAATCGGGCTTCCCAATGGAGGAACCCCATGACTTTCGCTCACTGGCTGCCGTTCGCGATTGCGTCGGCCATTCTCGTTGCCATTCCCGGCCCCACCGTCCTGCTCGTCGTGTCTTACGCGCTTGGCCACGGCCGCCGCTACGCACTCGCAACCACGGCGGGCGTCGCGCTTGGCGACTTCACGGCAATGACCGCTTCCATGCTCGGGCTTGGCGTGGTCCTGGCGGCCTCCGCCACGCTGTTCACGGCGCTGAAATGGGTTGGCGCGGCTTATCTGATCTACCTCGGCGTGAAGCTCTGGCGCGCGCCCGTTGGCGAAGGCGATGCTCCGGACACCTCCGAGACGCGCACTGGCCGCATCTTCGCGCATGCGTACGCGGTCACCGCGCTCAACCCGAAGAGCATCATTTTCTTCGTCGCCTTCGTGCCGCAGTTCATCGACCCGCATATGGCCATGACGCCGCAGATCGTCGTGTTCGAAGCCACGTTCCTCGTGCTCGCGACGCTCAACGCAATCGCCTATGCGCTGCTCGCGGCGGCCGCGCGCAAGGTCGTGCGCAGCCCGCGCGTACAGCGCGCGATCAATCGCACCGGCGGCACGCTGCTCATCGGCGCTGGGCTCTTTGCCGCCGCATGGAGGAAGTCGGTAGCATAAGCGCCTCGTTTTGCTCGAAGACGACCGTGACACGGACCACGTTCTGAGGTCCGTGAACCGGGCACGCGGGCTGCTCAGTCGGGCTTGTGATGGTTGGCGAACATTGTTTTGAAGCTTCGGTGCGCGCCGGATGTGCAAACTGTCGCGTCCCGGCTACAATGCAGTTGCAAACCGCTTGACAACCAGGAGGTAATCGTGATCGAACACGTAATACTGGGCGCGTTTCTGGTGATCCCCCTTGTCATCGTCGTCTTCCTGTTTTCCGACGAGATCCTCGAGGAGCATCGACAGCGCGTAGAAGCGGGAGACGGACATCATATGGACTGGCGTCATCCGCTACGCAGCTTCCTGCATCACTGAGCGGGAGCACGCATCGGGCGGATGAACGCGCCGAAGCACATGGGTGGCGCTCGTGGAAATCGAGTTCTCATGGATGGCGTACTTCGTCGCACTGTTCGTGCTGATGGTGCTGTCCATCGCGCTCACCCTTCTCTGTCCGTCTGCCGGGCAGCGCGGTAGCACGCCGCGCTCAAACGAGGCAGACGCGCACGACGGCGAGCACGCACGCTGACGGGATTCGCTCCCGGCCAGCGCGTGCTGGCAAGCCACATCTTCCCGTAATTCGTCGTTACCACTTGCAGCACCTGTATCCAGCAATCGAGCTGACAATCGGTCGCATGTTTTCAAAGGTTCTCAGGGAGAACGACATGCGAAAGATGGCGGCCATTTTGGTGCTGGCGGGGTGTGCGGTGGCTGCAGGCCCCGCGAGCGCGCACGACCACGGCGGTGATGTAGTGGGTGCGCTGGTTGGGGGCGCGCTCATTGGCGCCGCGGTGGGCGCCGTGCTGAACAGCGGCCCGGCGGTGGCCTACCCAGCTCAGCCGGCCAATGTGCAGCCTGCGCCAGTGTATGCGCAGCCCGCGCCGGTTTATGCCGCCGCGCCGGCCGGCGCGGCGTGTTACGACCCGTATTCGGGCCGCTATGTGCCGTGCGCGCCGATGCAGCCCGCGCCGCCGCCCCAATACGACGACGGTTACGCGCAGCAGCCCGGCTATGGACAACCGCCGGTTTATGCCCAGCCGGGCGGCGGCTGGTAATTCATGCGACGGCGCGCGTACCACGGCGCGCCGCGCTTCACACGGATAGTTCCTTTCGCCTAGCCCGTCTGTTCGACGGGTGTCACCCTCAGGTCGAGCCGCTGCGTCAAGCGGATCACACCGATATCCACGGCGCGATCAATGCGCGAAACGTCGAAGAGACGCTGCAGCGTGTCGATACCGTCCACTGGCACGCCGTCGATCGTCACGATCGTGTCGTCCACGCGCAGGCCGCCGAGCGCAGCGGGACTGCCCTTGACGATATCTATCACCCGCACGCCGGTTGTCGCACTCAGGTCGAAATAACGCTGCACCCTGCGCGCAATCGGCACCGTGGTGCCGGCAATGCCGATATAGGCCCGGCGCACCCGGCCGTGCGCAAAGAGCTGCGTGATGACCCACTTTGCCGTGTCGATGGCCGTGGCGAAGCAGATGGCCTGTGCACCTGGAATGATCGCCGTATTCACGCCAATCACCTGACCCGCCGAATTAATGAGTGGACCGCCCGAATTGCCCGGATTGAGCGCGGCATCGGTCTGGATCACGTCGTAGATCATGCGGCCGGACTCGGAGCGCAGCGAGCGGCCAAGCGCCGACACGACGCCCGTCGTCACCGTTTGCGCGAGGCCCAGCGGGCTGCCCACGGCGATCGCGATCTGTCCGACGCGCAAGCCTGCCGAATCGCCCAGCTGCGCGTGCGGCAGCGCCTCTGGCGCACCAATGCGCAACACGGCGAGGTCCGTGCTCGGGTCGTCGCCGACGAGGTCGGCGCTCTGCGTCGAGCCGTCCGCGAGCGTCACGCTGAGCTTGCTTGCGCCATGCACCACGTGGCTATTCGTCAGCAGGTAGCCGTCCGGCGTGAACAGGAAGCCCGAGCCGCTGCCGCCGCGCGCAGGCGCTTGCCCAGATGCGCGGCGCTCGACAGCGATGTGCGCGACGGCCGGCTGCACGCGCTCCAGTGCACCGATCACGGTGCGGGAATAGGCGTCGAGGAGCGCGCCGTCGTCGATGCCCGGGCGCTGGCCCGCGCCGTCGGGAGGGACGCCGCGAGCCAGATCGTCAATAAAGGAAGGTCGTCTGCCCACGATCTGAATCTCCGTAAAAAGTGGGCCGTACATGCAGGGGGCGCGCGACGTTTTCAAGAGTGCGAGCCGGGCCGGCCAAAACGTTAAGGATTGTTAAATCGGGGTGCAAACCGTTGCTGCGCCAGGAGCGCGCCGCGAGAATGGTGAGGCGGCGACAACCCCTCGGCGCCGCGTAGGATGCCTAATGGCAAGCTCTTGACCGCGGCCCCTGCCGCGGTCTTTTTTGCGTCAGGCAGCCCGTTGGCGAGCCGCCATAGAAAAGAAAAAAGCCCGCTTGCGCGGGCCAATCCATGCTCGGGTGACATGGCGAGGTTAATCGGGAATTCGCAGCGCCGGACGCTCGCGAAGCAAAGTCGTAAATTGGTGAGTCATGCAGCCAGCGCTTCTCGCGCCTTCATGCCGATGGCAGCCTGACGCGTTTCAAGCTCGACCATGAGCGCATCGACCGAACGGAACTGGGTTTGCGTGATCTGGGCAAGGTCGAGCAGCGCGGAGAGGCGCTCGTACCAGTAATTGAATGAAAAGACTGCGGGCGTCGTGCCAGCAGATAACGAGGGCGCCATGGCGCGCGTGATATGCGCGATCTCGTCGTCGATGAATCTCATGATTGCCCCCGTGTACTGGTCCAACGTCTTATGAAAACGTGGCTCGCCACTTTAGTTCGGCGGCGGCGCATGCACAGCTATCACATCGGATAGGTCAAGTTCAAAGATCAGACCTCAAGCTTTCAAAGGGCTTGATACGATCCCCTTAATGTCGCCACCCGTGACCGTAATAGCCGCCCACGCCAACCCCAATATCCACCGACGGCGCCGCATAGTAGCCCGGCGCATAGCCATAGGCCGGCGCAGGCGCGTACGCGTACGGCGGCGCCACCACACAACCCGTGAGGCCGGCCGACAAGGTAACCAGAGCAATCGCGCAGAAGAGTGTTTTCATAGTCGTTCTCCTATGCCACCGATTGTCGACTAGCCACGTCGAGCCAAGGGTTTGGAAAAGCAACGATGTGTGTCTACAAATTACAGCCGCCCGCAACGGACGCTGTGGCTTTATAGAGGGAGAGAGAGTCCTGTTAGCGAGCGGAAGAGACGGCGAGCCCGTTAAACAATCGCCTGCTAGTGAATTTTTAATTGAATCGCACTACGAATTAAATGATGTTGCAGTTAGCTCGTAGTGCGCAGAGGCGAGGCTGAACAAGCTTTGCTTTTGCGCGCGTCGCCAGGTTGCCTGACGGTCGCCGGAAAAAGCGCCCAGGCCCTAAGGCCTGAGCGAAGCCGTCGAGTCAACGACGGCGGAGGTATTCATTTAGGTATGCGAATCGCCCGCGGTAGATGATGGCAAGCGTTTCAGCGAAATTATCGTGTTACGGATGGTTATACATCGCGTTCCAGTCGGACTTGAGTACTGCCGGGCGGCCCGCATCCGAGTTGCCGGTTGCCACGCCGCCATAGCCGCTCGTTGCGCCATTCGCGGCCGCCACCTTGGCTTCGGCGGCGAGAAGATCGTCGGGGTAGTGCGGGTCCGCCCCTGCGCCCGGACGCCAGCCCGCCTTCTCGAGCTGCACGAGCTCGGCGCGCACCTGGGCGCGGGTAACGGGTGCATTCGATTGCGCGAACGATGCCACCGGCACGACGAGGGCAACGGCAACGGCTACGGTCTGGATCAGGGACTTCATGCTAACTACCTCCTTTGGCTTTTGATTCGGTGCGACAACATGTCTGCATCCGATGAGCGAAAGTCTAGGAGGATTGGGGCAGCGGGTTAACCCTCATCCTTCGAATGGATCGTTCCAGACGGCAGAAGAATAGGGTGGAGCGCTGCTCGATTCCGGGTTACTTCCCGATACAAAACCGGCTGAAGATCACGCCCAGCAGGTCATCGGACGTGAATTCGCCGGTAATCGAATTCAGCGACTCCTGCGCGAGGCGCAGCTCTTCGGCGAACAGATCGAGCAATTGCGAATTCTGGTCGGCGTGCGCCGCTGCATGCGCGAGATGTTCGCGCGCAGCGCGCAGCGCGATGAGATGCCGTTCGCGCGCGAGATAGACGCTCTGCGCGTCCGCCTGCCAGCCCGCGATGCGCAGCAACTCGGCGCGCAGCAGCCCGACCCCGGCGCCCTGTTTCGCCGAGAGGCGTAACTCGCAGACTTCACTGCCGTTGACTGCGCGACGCTTCGCCACTTCGGGCGCCACGCCGGTCAGGTCGGTCTTGTTGAGCACGCGGACGACCGGCACGCCGGCAGGAAAGCGCGCGGCGATCGCCTCGTCTTCGGCGTTCATGCCCGTGCGCGCATCGAGCAGATGCAGCACCACATCTGCGCGGCCGATTTCGTTCCACGTGCGCTCGATGCCGATCTTCTCGACCTCGTCCTCCGTGTCGCGCAAGCCCGCCGTGTCGATCACATGCAGCGGAATGCCCTCGACCTGAATGGTTTGGGAAATCTTGTCACGCGTCGTGCCGGCAACGGGCGTCACGATCGCGAGTTCCGCGCCTGCCAGCGCGTTCAACAGCGACGACTTGCCCACGTTGGGCTGCCCCGCGAGCACGACCGAAAGTCCCTCGCGCAGCAGAGCACCCTGGCGCGCCTCGGAGAGCACGTGGTCGAGTTGCTCGCGAATGCGCGCGAGCTTGCCGCGTGCGTCTGCAGCCTCCAGGAAGTCGATCTCTTCTTCCGGGAAATCGAGCGTCGCCTCAACGAGCATGCGCAGCGTGACGACGTCGTCCACCAGCGCGTGGATGTCCCGCGAGAACGCACCGTCGAGCGAGCGGCCGGCCGAGCGCGCCGCCGCCTCCGTACTCGCTTCGATCAGGTCGGCCACGGCTTCCGCCTGGGCCAGATCGAGTTTGTCGTTGAGGAACGCGCGCCGCGTAAATTCGCCAGGCTCGGCGAGGCGCAGCCCGAACTCGCGGCCGGCCTCGATGCAGCGCTGCAAAACAAGTTGCAGCACGATCGGGCCGCCGTGCCCCTGCAGTTCGAGCACGTGCTCGCCCGTGTACGAATGCGGCGCAGGGAAGGACAACGCGATACCCCGGTCGAGCACGGTGCCGACCCCATCGAGGAAGGGCACGTAGCTCGCGTGGCGCGCAACCAGGTTCTGGCCGGTGAGGGCCTGCATCAACGCAACGGTCGCCGCCGCGCCAGCGCGGCCGGCCGAAACGCGCACGACACCGATCCCGCCGCGTCCGGGCGCAGTAGCGATGGCGACGATGGGATCGGAATCGGTGGCGAGCATGATGGGCGTGGACCGTGGAGCAGGGCTGGAATCAGGATTGAGTGCGGAACCGACTACGGTCGCGTAAGCACTCTCAAAACGCGAGGCATTGTAACGCGCCAAACAAAGCGCTTTCCGGCTGGGAACGTGGCCGAGACTCGTCTCGCTTTATCTTAAATTAGATAAGATTGGTCTTAACAGATTCTGTCAGAATTTAGGTGATGCGAGCGCGAAATCCCGCCAACCGCTTGCGTACAAGGGAATTTGCGAGGAACTCGATTGAAGTCATAGGGCGGCCAGAAGCAAGTGATTTTTCACTTACATGCGTTAAATATAGCCTAACTGGTTGTCATCTTCGTCAATTTCGGGCTGCACAATCTGGCCCATGCCGACATCCGACGAAAAAGCCGCCTTTGCCGAACGTCTCAAGTTCGCCATGAAACGCGCGCCCGAAAAACTGCGCGGCAGTACCGATCTGGCTAACCGGTTCAACCTGCGCCATCACGGCGAGCATCCGGTTTCGCCGCAAACCGCTCACAAGTGGATGAGCGGCCGCACGATTCCCACGCACGACAAGCTGGAGACGCTGGCGAAGTGGTTCGACGTGGATATCCACTGGCTGCACTACGGTCCGCCGGGCAGCGCGGGCTCGACCGTGCCGCGGCCCCGCAAGCCTGACGACAAATATCCGGTTTCCGAGGAAACGCTCGAACTGGCCTCGAAGATCGAGTCGCTCAGCGCCCATCACCGCTATCTCGTGCAGGAACTGGTCGCCCAATTCTACGGCGACGCGGAGAAGAACTAACGCGTGCGCACGAATGCTGCGCTCTGCGCCGTCAAGGAAATGGCGATCCAATCATGCAAAAAGCCGTCCGGTTCACACCGGACGGCTTTTTTTTCGAGCCTTGATTCAAGTGGCGGCGTCACTGCCGCCCCCTGCACTCAGGCTGCCTTCTTCTTGTTTTTGCCCATCATGCGCGTGATGTAGTACTGCTGCGCGATCGACAGCACGTTGTTCACGACGTAGTACAGCACGAGGCCCGCCGGGAAGAAGAAGAACATGACCGAGAACGCGATCGGCATGAACATCATCATCTTGGCCTGGACGGGGTCCGGCGGCGTCGGGTTCAGCTTCGTCTGCACGAACATCGAGACGGCCATCAGCACCGGCAGGATAAAGAACGGGTCCTGCTGCGAAAGGTCGTGAATCCAGAGAATCCACGGCGCGCCACGCATTTCGACCGACGAGAGCAGCACCCAGTACAGCGAGATGAACACCGGAATCTGGATCACCACCGGCAGACAGCCGCCGAACGGATTCACCTTCTCGGTCTTGTAGAGCTCCATGAGCGCCGCGTTCATCTTTTGCGGGTCGCTCTTGAAGCGCTCGCGCAGCGCCTGCATGCGCGGCGTGATCTCCTTCATGCGCGCCATCGACTTGTAGCTGGCGGCGGAGAGCGGGAAGAACACGGCCTTGATGAGCAGCGTGAGCAGCACGATCGACCAGCCCCAGTTGCCCACGTAGCTGTGGATCTTCTCGAGCAGCCAGAAGAGCGGCTTGGCGATGATCGTCACCCAGCCGTAGTCCTTCACGAGTTCCAGACCCGGCGCGATGCCCTCGAGCATGCGCTCTTCCTGCGGACCCGCGAAGAGGCGTGCCTGCACGTTCTCCGTCGCACCGGGTGCGATCGTACCGAGCGGTTGCTTCACACCCACGCGGTAGAGCGAGTTGTCGAACTTCTCGACGTAGATGCTTCGTTTGGCGCCTTGCTGCGGAATCCACGCGGTCGCGAAGTAGTGCTGCACCATCGCGATCCAGCCGTTGTCGGCCTGGGTCACGAAGTCGGCCTTGTTCTTGTCGATATCGCCGAACGTGATCTTCTGGAAGTGATGCTCGTTCGAGTACACCGCCGGGCCGATGAAGGTGTGCGAGAAGCGCGGCGTTTCGACCGGCTCGCTGTCACGCACGATTTCCATGTAGAGCGTCGGCGAAACGGGCGCGCCGCTCACGTTCTGCACCTTCCAGTCCACGCCGATCACGTAGCTGCCGCGCGTGAACGTGTAGGTCTTGGTGACCTTCACGCCGCCTTTCTCGGGCGACTGAAGCGCGATCTGGAAGGTGTTGGCGTCGCCGGTCAGCTCGCGCGGACCATCGACTGCCGTGAACACGTCGTTGTGGTTCGGGAAGTCGCCGCCGAGCAGGCCCGTGCGCGCCAGATACGTGTGGTCGTTCGTGTGGTCGAACAGCGTGATGTACTGGTCGGGACCTTTGCCGTCGGCGCTTTCCTTCACGAGCGAGAGCTTCACGAGCGTACCGCCGCGCGTGTCGATCACGCCGTCGTAGACGTCGGTGCGGAAATGTACGAGCTGTGCTGCGGCTGCAGCCGGCTGGGCGGTGTTCGTCGGCGCCTGGCCCGCGGCGGCGGCGGCCGTCGGCAGGTCGGACGCGCCGTTGGCGGCGCTAGCGGGCGCGGGGCCGTTGGCGGCGGTTTGCGTCTGCGTTTGCGTCGCGTTCGGGAAGAACATCGACTGGCGTCCATGGTCGCGCTGCCAGTTGTCGTACAGCATGACAGCTGACATGAAGAAGATGACCCATAGGACGGTGCGTTTGATATCCATGCGTTGTCTCAGTGTCGATGGAATGGCGCGTCAGCGCTTTTTCGGAGATGCAGGCGGGACGAGATCGATGCCGCCCGCCGAAAACGGATGGCAGCGGCACAGCCGCCGCGCGGCGAGGTAAGTCCCACGCGCGGCGCCATGATACTGGATTGCCTCGCGTGCGTAATCCGAACAGGAAGGATAAAAACGGCACCGGCTGCCGAGGAGGGGACTCACGGCAAGCTTGTAGAAACGCAGCAGTGCGATCAATACCGTTTGCATGGCGTTGCGGCCTGGCTGCGCCGCGCTCGATGACGAACCACGTGCCGCTTGCGCGGCGTCTACGTCGGATATGCCGGACTCGCGCGCCCCGCTCATGACGTGCGGGAACTGCCGTGGTCCGGCGGCAGATCTTTACCGGCCTGGGCACGCGCCGGTTCTGGTTGCCCAGTTGGTACCGTGGCCTGTGTCGCGCAAGGAGTGCGCGCAGATGTCGCAGGCGCAGCACTGCCACGCCGCGTGACTTCGCGCGCGGCTTTTTCGAGCAGCGTCTCGATCTCGCCGCGGCACAAAGCTTTGAGCCCCGGCGAAGACGCGCCCGGCAGCGCCTTGCGGTCGAACTTCGTATGCAGGCGCAGCAGCAGGTCGAAACCCTCGAACTGCGCACGGCGCACACGAAACGCTTCGCGGGCAATACGGCGCACCAGGTTGCGCGTAACCGCGCGCGGTGCGTACTTCTTGCCGATCACGAGTCCGAGCCGCGCCTCGTTGCCCGTGGGCCGGCCGTACACGACGAAGTGTTCGGTGCGGCGCCAGGGACGCAAACGAAAAACGGATGAGAACTCATCCGTTTTCAGTAGCCTTGCGGCTTTCGGAAAAGCGGCTTGCGTTCGCGACGGCATGACGCCCCGATCAGTTACCGGGTTCGTCCTGTTCGCCGTGCTCGCGAGCGGGCCGCTACCCGTGATTTCGCTGATAGCGATGCTGCCCGACTTAGACGGCGAGGCGCTTGCGACCCTTCGCACGGCGTGCGTTGATCACTTTGCGGCCACCAGCAGTCTTCATGCGCACGCGGAAACCGTGGGTACGCTTGCGACGGGTAACGGAAGGTTGGAAAGTACGTTTCATGTTGCTCTCACTGTTGAGTTTTGACCGCGGCGAGCATCGCGGAAAAAGGCAATGGCCGGTGGTACTAGGGATTGGTTTTCGAGGAACCCGCTATTTAAGCCGCTTTTTCGTTGGCCGTCAATAGGTTAGGCGATCGAACCTTCTGAAGCGGGCACATCGCACCTGGATTGACTGCAGAGGGCACGAACGAGCGTGCGTTGTTCCGTCCCTGTGGATAACTTCCTGGTGAGGGGATTTCGGCGTTAGAATCTCGGCTATCCCAAGAATCCTGCATGCCGCTCCGGCCCGCCTGCTTGCCGCAAGACCCTTGCCGCACGGGCTTCCGGAGCAATTTCCGTCGCCTCGTCAGGGCCTCGTCGCGTATGTGCGACAAGAGCGGAGCGACAGCAATGCATGCAAACAAAACGACCACAGCAACTCGATGAACGAATTCTGGCAACACTGTTCCGCACTACTGGAGCGTGAGCTAACGCCCCAGCAGTACGTGACGTGGATTAAACCGTTGGCCCCGGTTGCCTTCGATGCTGCGGCGAACACGCTGCAGATAGCCGCTCCCAACCGTTTCAAGCTCGACTGGGTCAAGAGCCAGTTCTCGGGCCGGATCACCGATCTGGCGCGCGACTTCTGGCAGACCCCGGTCGACGTGCAGTTCGTCCTCGACCCGAAGGCGGGCATGCGCGCGCCTCACGTCGCGCCTGCTGCCGCGCCGCGTGCGCCTCTGGCTAATGCGCCTGCACCGGCTGTTGCCACCGTCGCGCCGCAAGCGGCCGCCGTGACTGGCCGTACGGGCCTCGCCGGCATGGTGCAAGCCGCGTCGGCCGCCGCCGCGCAGGCCACCGCTGAAGACGCCGCCGATCTCGATCTGCCCAGTCTCGACGCCAACGAAGCTGCCGCCGGCCGACGCACCTGGCGCCCGGGCCAGGGCGCCGCCGCGGCTGCCTCCAGCAGCGAACCCGACCCGACCTACGAGCGCTCGAAGCTCAACCCGGTGCTCACGTTCGACAATTTCGTGACCGGCAAGGCGAACCAGCTCGCACGCGCCGCGGCCATCCAGGTGGCCGACAACCCGGGCATCTCGTACAACCCGCTGTTCCTGTACGGCGGCGTAGGCCTCGGCAAGACCCACTTGATCCACGCGATCGGCAACCAGCTCCTGCTCGACAAGCCGGGCGCGCGCATCCGCTACATCCACGCCGAACAGTATGTGTCCGACGTGGTGAAGGCCTACCAGCGCAAGGCGTTCGACGACTTCAAGCGTTACTACCACTCGCTCGACCTGCTGCTGATCGACGATATTCAGTTCTTCTCCGGCAAGTCGCGCACGCAGGAAGAGTTCTTCTACGCGTTCGAGGCGCTCGTCGCCAACAAGGCGCAGGTGATCATTACGAGCGATACGTATCCGAAGGAAATCTCGGGTATCGACGACCGCCTGATCTCGCGGTTTGACTCGGGTCTGACCGTGGCGATCGAGCCGCCCGAGCTGGAAATGCGCGTGGCCATCCTGATGCGCAAGGCGCAATCGGAAGGCGTGAGCCTGAACGAGGATGTGGCGTTCTTCGTCGCGAAGCACCTGCGCTCGAACGTGCGCGAACTCGAAGGCGCGCTGCGCAAGATCCTCGCGTATTCGAAGTTCCACGGCCGCGAGATCTCGATCGAGCTGACCAAGGAAGCGCTCAAGGACCTGCTGACGGTGCAGAACCGTCAGATTTCTGTCGAAAACATCCAGAAGACGGTGGCTGACTTCTACAGCATCAAGGTCGCCGACATGTATTCGAAGAAACGCCCGGCGAATATCGCGCGCCCGCGCCAGATCGCCATGTATCTGGCCAAGGAACTGACGCAGAAGAGTCTGCCGGAAATCGGCGAACTGTTCGGCGGTCGCGACCACACCACGGTGCTGCACGCCGTGCGCAAGATCGCCGACGAACGCACCAAGGACGCTCAGCTCAACCACGAGCTGCACGTGCTCGAGCAGACGCTGAAGGGGTAACACGCAGCCAGGTAGCACCTGAATGGCGGGGCGGACAGTCGCATCCCGAAGGGTTTGCCCTGTTTATTTCGCGGATCGCCCCCAATTTAGGGAAGTGGTCCGTTTTCAGGCACAATATGGGTTTAACCGCCCGGCGGTCCGGGGCGGGAACCACGCCACGGCCTGTGCTGCATCAACCGCCTGAGCGGCCCCAAAGCCGCCGACCACACATGCGATTCGTGGGTCACGTCGGCAAAACCGGCGCCAGGCGGGCGCGCAGACCGTCACATCAACGAAGGAACTCTATGCAACTGGTCAAGACCGAACGCGATAACCTGCTGAGGCCGCTGCAAACGGTGAGCGGCATAGTCGAACGCCGCCACACGTTGCCGATCCTCGCTAATCTGCTGATCACCAAAACCGGTTCCGACGTCTCGTTCCTGTCGACCGACCTCGAGTTGCAGATCACCACGACCGCCGACTTCGGCGTCGGCAACGACCAGGTGGCCACGACGGTCGCCGCGCGCAAGCTGCTCGACATCCTGCGCGCCATGCCCGACGGCCAGGTCACGCTCACGCTCGCGGACAAGCGCCTCACGGTGCAGTCGGGCAAGAGCCGCTTCGCCTTGCAAACGCTCGCCGCGGACGAGTTCCCCACGGTGGCCCAGGCCAAGGACTTCGGCGCGAACCTCGCGGTGCCGCAGAAGACGTTCCGCCAGTTGCTCGGCATGGTGTATTTCGCCATGGCGCAGCAAGACATCCGCTACTACCTGAACGGCATGCTGCTCGTCGTGGACGGCGACCAGCTCATGGCGGTCGCGACCGACGGTCACCGCCTCGCGTTCTCGTCGATGAAGATCGAAGGCTCGTTCGCGCGCCAGGAAGTCATCATCCCGCGCAAGACCATTCTCGAACTGCAGCGCCTGCTCGAAGACATCGACGACGTGCTGAAGATCGACATCGGTTCGACGCAGGTGAAATTCACGTTCGGCCAGGTCGAACTGGTTTCGAAGCTCGTGGAAGGCAAGTTCCCTGACTTCCAGCGCGTGATCCCGAAGGCGCACAAGAACACCTTCCAGATCGGCCGCGAAGAACTGCAACGCTCGCTGCAACGCGCGGCGATTCTCACGTCCGACAAGTTCAAGGGCGTGCGCTGCATCATCGAGCCCGGCCAGCTCAAGATCATGTCGACCAACGCCGACCAGGAAGAGGCGCAGGAAGAGCTGGAAATCGCCTACCAGGGCGACACCATCGACATCGGGTTCAACGTCACGTATCTGCTCGACGTCCTTGCGAACCTGAAGGTCGACACGCTGGAAGTGAGCCTCGGCGACGCCAGCTCCAGCGCACTCATCACGATTCCCGAGAACGAGGAATTCAAGTACGTGGTGATGCCGATGCGCATCTAAAAAGCGCGACAGAAGAAGAACACCAGGGGGCGCTGCGCCCCTTTGGCGTTTTTATGGCTTTTTGAAAAAGTCTCGAGCAGTAACACAGGCAGTACGCAGAACCGGAAAATTCCATGACTGATACGAACAACTCGCAACCCGACAACAGCAGCTATGGCGCCTCGTCGATCCAGATCCTCGAAGGACTGGAGGCGGTGCGCAAGCGGCCCGGGATGTACATCGGCGACACGTCGGACGGCACCGGTCTGCACCATCTCGTCTTCGAAGTGCTCGACAACTCGATCGACGAAGCCCTCGCCGGCTACTGCAACGAGATCCACGTGGTGATTCACGCGGACAACTCCATCTCGATCACCGACAACGGCCGCGGCATTCCCACGGACGTGAAAATGGACGACAAGCACGATCCGAAGCGCAGCGCCGCCGAAATCGTGATGACCGAGCTGCACGCGGGCGGCAAGTTCGACCAGAACAGCTACAAGGTCTCGGGCGGCCTGCACGGCGTGGGCGTGTCTTGCGTGAACGCGCTCTCGAGCTTTCTGCGCCTCACGGTTCGCCGCAACGGCAAGAAGTACTTCATGGAATTCCACCGTGGCGTGCCGCAGAACCGCGTGCTCGAAGAGCGCGACGGTTACACGGTTTCGCCCATGCAACTGCTCGGCGACACCGAAAATCGCGGTACCGAAGTGCACTTCATGGCCGACGAAACCATCTTCGGCAGCGTCGAGTATCACTACGACATTCTCGCCAAGCGTATTCGCGAGCTCTCGTTCCTGAATAACGGCGTGCATATTCGCCTCACCGACCAGCGCACCGGCAAGGAAGACGACTTCGCGTTCGCGGGCGGCGTGAAGGGCTTCGTCGAGTACATCAACAAGCAGAAGCAGGTGCTGCACCCGAATATCTTCTACGTGTCGAGCGAGAAGGACGGCGTGGGCGTCGAAGTGGCGATGCAGTGGAACGACAGCTACAACGAAAGCGTGCTGTGCTTCACCAACAACATCCCGCAGCGCGACGGCGGCACTCACCTTACCGGCCTGCGCGCGGCGATGACGCGTGTGATTAACAAGTACATCGCCGACAACGAAATCGCGAAGAAGGCCAAGGTGGAAACCTCCGGCGACGACATGCGCGAAGGTCTCTCGTGTGTGCTTTCGGTGAAGGTGCCGGAGCCGAAGTTCAGCTCGCAGACGAAGGACAAGCTGGTTTCTTCCGAAGTGCGCGCGCCGGTCGAGGATGTCGTGGCGAAGGCGCTCGAAGAGTTCTTGCTGGAAACGCCGAACGACGCGAAAACGATTTGCGGCAAGATCGTCGACGCCGCGCGTGCTCGCGACGCCGCGCGCAAGGCGCGCGAGATGACGCGCCGCAAGGGTGTGCTCGACGGCGTGGGCCTGCCGGGCAAGCTCGCGGACTGCCAGGAGAAGGATCCGGCGAAGTCGGAGGTCTATATCGTCGAGGGCGACTCGGCAGGCGGCTCGGCCAAGCAAGGCCGCGACCGCAAGTTCCAGGCAATTCTGCCGCTGCGCGGCAAGGTGCTGAACGTCGAAAAGGCCCGCTACGACAAGCTGCTGTCTTCCGAGCAGATCGTCACGCTGATCACCGCGCTGGGGTGCGGCATCGGCAAGGACGACTACAACCTCGATAAGCTGCGCTATCACCGCATCATCATCATGACCGACGCGGACGTGGACGGCGCGCACATTCGCACGCTGCTGCTCACGTTCTTCTATCGCCAGATGCCGGAGATGATCGAACGCGGCTACGTGTATATCGCGCAGCCGCCGTTGTACAAGCTGAAGGCGGGCAAGGACGAGCGTTATCTCAAGGACGATTCGGAGCTGAACGCGCATATGCTGCGTCTCGCGCTGCAAGGCTCGGAGCTCGTGCCGAACGAAGGCGCAACGCCAATCTCCGGCGACGCGCTTGGCGAACTCGCGCGCTCGTATCAGCTTGCACGCGGCGTTGTGGATCGTCTTTCGCGTTTGTACGACGAGCGCGCGCTCGAAGCAATCATGGACGGCGTGGCGATCGACCTGTCGAGCGAAGAATCGACCCAGACTTCGGCGCGTGCGCTCGAAGCGCAACTGCGCGACGATCCGCTCAAGCCTGAGGTGAGCGTGGTGCCGATGTACGACCAGGTGCGCGAGCAACGTTCGCTGCGCGTGGAGCGACGCCATCACGGCAACGTGAAGGTCTCGGTGATCGACGAGGAGTTCCAGCTTACCGCCGACTATCAGCAGCTCGTGAATACTTCCAATACGTTCAAGGGCTTGATCGGCAAGAACGCCGTGATCAAGCGCGGCGAGCGCAGCATGGCCGTGAACGACTTCAAGAGCGCGATGAAATGGCTAATCGCGGATGCCGAGCGCAACGTGTCGAAGCAGCGCTATAAGGGGCTTGGTGAAATGAACCCCGGGCAGCTTTGGGAAACGACGATGGATCCGACCGTGCGGCGTTTGCTGCGCGTGCAGATCGAGGACGCGATCGCCGCCGATGGCATCTTTACGACGCTCATGGGTGATGATGTCGAGCCGCGTCGTGCGTTTATCGAAAGCAATGCGCTGCGGGCGGGGAATATTGACGTTTGATCGTCTGAAGCTTGCCATTGAAAAACAAACGCCCGGGAAACCGGGCGTTTTCATTTGATGCCGCAACTCATGCCACAACGCCCACCGGGATGAGCCAGGCGACGCCCTGCAGGGAGGGCAAGCATAGCCGCCTGCGCCCCGTGAACGGGCCCCACGGGCACCGCGACAAGCCCGAACGCGGCAGCCTGGAGCAGCATGTTCTGGACAGCGTGCCCGGCCTTGAGGTCCCTATACCCAGAGGCGCTAGTTTTTCATCTGAAAGACAACAGGAACGCGCGCTCTAAACTATCCACAGCCCCCAGCGGATAACCCTCGGAAAACCCCTGGAAATCATTGTGCATGAAAAGGGGATAACTTCGGCGGCGCGAAAACTGTGGAAAAGTTGCCAGCAGCTGCCTGGCGTTGTCCCGTTAACACCCGCAAGGTTATGTTTTTTCCACAACCTTGTTTACTCAATGGTTTTCCACGGTTATCCACAGAATACCCAGGGGCTTGTTAACTACTACTACGTTTACGTATACATACGTTATTAAAACCTTAGAACCCTCGCATCGGAAACGAAGATGCCGCCGTAAAACGTCCCGGCGGCATCGTTCTAACCCTGTGAAAACGCGCGGCTCAAGCCAGCGGAATATAAAGCTCCGTCTTCAGGTCCTCCGGCGCCGCCTCGTCGGGCGTATTCAGATAAACCTCGAACGAAGGCGCCGAAAAGTCCGGCGTGCGTCCGAGCTTCTGCAATCCTTCGTTGTAAAACCACATCCACGCTTGGTGCAGCCCCTGATACGGCCCCTTGTGAAGCACTATCGCGTGTTCGCCGCCGCGCAGCTGAAACTTCTCGACAGGCGACACGATCTCCACATCGGTTTCATGCCCCAGATGCAGCGCCGCTTTCGAGCGCAGCTTCGATTCTTCGACCGTTTTGGGATCGTCGTAAAAGATACCGACCATCTTCGCGCCCGACGTGCGCACGTTGCGCTCGCTGAGCCATTGCGCGAGCGTGTAGAACGCATCGCCGATCTTCATGTACGGCCCCAGGTGGCTGACGGCGAGCAGGTCCATCGGCTCGAGGGTGAGGAGCTTCACGTCGTAGTTTTGCATGATGGCGTCTCCAGGTGCGGTGGCCGCGCGGATGCGCAGCTGCATGCGGTGCAAGATAGCACCGCGCTCCGGGAGACGCCCTTGGCGTGTCGGGCGCTCGAGCCTCACAAACTCACACGCGTCACCGGATGCGTCTCGAGCCACGCACTCTCTTCATCGTCGTAGAGTCGCGAGCGCGTGAGAAAGCGCAGGCCCGTGGGTCGTTCGAGCGAAAACATGCCGCCGTTGCCTGGCACGGCGTCGATGATGAGCTGGGTGTGCTGCCAGTACTCAAACTGCGCCTCCGTCATATAGAACGGCATCCCGCCTATTGCTCCCAACTGCACGTCGACATTGCCGACCATGAACTCGCCGACGGGAAAGCACATGGGCGCGCTGCCGTCGCAGCAGCCGCCCGACTGGTGAAAGAGCACCGGGCCGTGTTCGCGCGTTAGCTGCTCGATCAGCGCGAGCGCGGCCGGCGTGGCGGTAACGCGTTCGACCATCTCGTGACGCTCCTCTCAAGATGCAACGAAGAAAGCGTCGCGGGCAGTGGCGGCTCATGGAGCGCAAAACACCGCGCGCGACGCGCAGAGCACGCAGTGCGATCAGAAGAACCCGAGCGGCTGCTCGCTATAGCTCACGAGCAGGTTCTTCGTCTGCTGGTAGTGGTCGAGCATCATCTTGTGGTTCTCGCGTCCGATGCCCGACTGCTTGTAGCCGCCAAACGCCGCGTGCGCCGGATAGGCGTGGTAGCAGTTGGTCCACACGCGCCCCGCCTGGATCGCGCGGCCGAAGCGGTAGGCACGGGTACCGTCACGCGTCCACACGCCCGCACCGAGGCCGTAGAGCGTGTCATTGGCGATTTCCAGCGCTTCCTCTTCGGTCTTGAAGGTCGTGACGGACACCACGGGCCCGAAAATTTCCTCCTGGAAGATGCGCATCTTGTTGTGGCCGCGGAAGACGGTCGGCTTCACGTAGTAACCGTCCCCGAGTTCGCCGGTGAGCTTGTTGCGCTCGCCGCCAATCAGGCATTGCGCGCCTTCCTGCTTGCCGAGGTCGATATACGAGAGGATCTTCTCGAGCTGCTCTTGTGAGGCCTGGGCGCCGATCATCGTCTTCGTGTCGAGCGGGTGGCCTTGCTGGATCGCCGCCACACGCTTGAGCGCGCGCTCCATGAAGCGGTCATAGATCTTTTCGTCGATGAGCACGCGCGACGGGCACGTGCACACTTCGCCCTGGTTGAGCGCGAACATCGCGAAGCCTTCGAGCGCCTTGTCGAAATAGCTGTCGTCGTGGTCGAGCACGTCGGCGAAGAAGATGTTCGGGCTCTTGCCGCCCAACTCCAGCGTCACGGGGATGATGTTCTGGCTCGCGTACTGCATGATGAGGCGGCCCGTGGTGGTTTCGCCCGTGAAGGCGATCTTCGCGATGCGCTTGTTCGAAGCGAGCGGCTTGCCGGCTTCGAGGCCGAAGCCGTTCACCACGTTGAGCACGCCGGCGGGCAGCAAGTCCTGGATCAATTCGACCAGCACGAGGAACGATGCGGGCGTCTGCTCGGCGGGCTTGAGCACCACGCAGTTGCCGGCCGCGAGCGCGGGCGCGAGCTTCCAGCTGGCCATGAGGATCGGGAAGTTCCACGGAATGATCTGGCCGACCACGCCGAGCGGCTCGTGGAAGTGATAGGCGACCGTGTCGTGATCGATCTCCGAAATGCCGCCTTCCTGCGCGCGCACGCAGCCCGCGAAGTAGCGGAAGTGGTCGGCGGCGAGGGGGATATCGGCGGCGAGCGTTTCGCGCAGCGGCTTGCCGTTGTCGATGCTCTCGGCCACGGCGAGCTTGTGGAGGTTCTGCTCGATGCGATCGGCGATGCGGTTGAGAATGTTGGCGCGCTCGGTGGGCGAGGTCTTGCCCCATGCGGCTTTGGCTTTGTGTGCGGCGTCGAGTGCGAGTTCGACGTCGGCTTCGCGCGAACGTGGAATGGACGTGAATGCGTGACCCGTGATGGGGGAGATGTCGTCGAAATACTCGCCGCCGAGCGGCGCCACCCACTCGCCGCCGATGAAGTTGCCATACTGCTTCTTGTACGGGAATTCGGTGGTCAGGAATTGCATCTCCGCGTGATTCATCTCCGTGCTCCTCTGTGTTCTCGATCTCGATGTGGACGGACGCGGCGAGGCCGCGCTACCGCCGCACGCTAACGCGAGAACCATGCCAGCGCGGCGGTGCAGCAGCGTCGCGCCGCACGATACCGGCCCGGCGCGCGCGTGCCCTGAAAATGCGTGATAGCTGGGCCATGCATGCGATCAGTGGGTTGCGTCAGGCCGGAGCAGGGGGCATTCAACTGCTCAGAAAGTGAACAGCGTGGAAGGGGAATTTCTGCGGGGGTCGGAGATTTGCGGCGCGCGGGCCGCACTTGCGGTAGGCTTTGCACCCGTAACACTCAGGAGAGTCTGCATGTCGAGTACATTCGTTTGCCGCAACCAGTCGTGCGGCACCCCGTGGGAACAGAGCGAAGTCGTGATCAAGAACGAAGGGCAGGGGCCCTTGTTCCGGTGCCCGCTGTGTGGCGCCCGCAACTACCTCGAGCAATTCGAAGACGACGATGGCAACGTCGTCTATGAACAGGTGGACGGCAAGCCCTTCCTCTGAACGCTGGCGGCTAGAGGATCTGGGTCGCGAGCGTGATGCCGAAGAAGAAGCCGCCAACCACGCCAAGCGTGCGGCCGACCAGTAGCTGGTTCAGATCCTCGTCCAGCATCATGGGGTCACGCCGGTCGCGCAGCACCGTTTTCATCAGCAAGGGGCGGATCAGGAGTGCGCATGCCGCTATCACGACCGGCACCGCAAGGCGGATAGCCAGGCTGACATGCTTCTCGGGCGGAATATCCAGCCAGACCAGGAGCAGGACCAGAAGTGTCGTGACGAGCGCACCGACGATTGCGCCTGCCACGAGCCGGTCGACAGGATGACCGTGCATCATGATTTACCTCGTTAGAACAGTTGATCTGACTATGATCAGCATCTGGTCAGAAAAACCCTATAGGAAGAGTCCGAAAAGTGAGATAGCCCGTTCGGAGTTAAAACCTTCGGATTCCGAAATTATTTTCCGCCTATGTCGTCGCGGATCTGGCAAGCGTGGAAAGTGAATGGGCGGCCTGCCGTCGAACGACAAAGCGCGAGAGTCGGGCAGCGAGGCGCCGGTTGTCGTGGTTTCGGTCCCCGATTTTGCCGGACGATTTGTTACCTATCCATACGGGTAGGCTGGCGAGCGCCCCGGAGCGTCTTACAGTACTTCATACGATAAGAAACTACGGCAGGACCAACGGGGAAAGCCATGACATTCGTCGAACAGGAAATCGCGCACATCGCGCGCGTGATGCCGCCGTCGCTGGCCGGCGATTTCGAGATGCCGGTGATGGGTGTCGCGTACTGGCGCAAGCGCTTGCACGCGCTTCTCAAACAAAACCACCTGACTCACGTTCAGCTTTCGACCGTCGACATGCTGCTTCGCCAGCTCGACGGCTTCGAGGCGCTCAGCCGCTGGCTGCCGCGTCCGAAGCAGGCGTCACGTCATGTGAGGCGCGTGAAGTAACCCAAGGAAGTGGCCGGGGAGAAATGCAAAAAGCCCGATCGCAAGGATCGGGCTTTTTGGCTGAATTGGCTGGTGGGGCGTGAGTGACTCGAACACTCGACCTACGGATTAAGAGTCCGCGAAAGTTCGTGTTGAACGATGTTGATTGTGACGGACGCCTTCAAAAAAATCTTTAAAAATCAGGTGTTAAGGGGCAATCTCCGAGAATGTCGTATTGACCCGAATTGACCTTTTTGCCCATAATCGGGTTACATGGCGGTTACATGGAGCCGTGCAACCCACTCCGGGCGAGGTGAATGTGGCGAAGGTCAGTTTCACGGCGGCACGTGTCGAGGCACACCAGTGTCCGCCTGGCAGTTCGCAGTCTTTCCTCTGGGACAGCCGGGCGCCGGGCCTTGGGCTGCGGGCTACGGCGGCCGGGGCTAAGTCCTACATCGTCCAGGGCAAGCTCCACGGCAGAACCGTCCGGGTGACCATTGGCGACCCGCGCAACTGGTCCATCGATAAGGCGCGGGCGGAGGCGCACCGCCTGCAGATCCTCCTGGATGCTGGCAAGGATCCGCGTGAGGAACGGGCGGAGCAGCGCGCCGCTGATGAAGCGCGGCGCGCCGAGGCGCACCGCCGCAATGTGACCTTTGGCGAGGCGTGGGACGTCTACGTCGAAGCCCGCCGGCCGCGCTGGAGCGAGCGGCACTACCGTGACCACGTGCAGCACGCCGATGCGGGCGGGCAGCCGAAGAAGCGTGGACCGGGTCTCACCGTGGCCGGTCCACTGGCAAGCCTGCGGCCGCTGAAGCTGGCGGGACTCACTGCAGAGCATGTCGCCCAGTGGCTCGCAGCCGAATCGGAAGCGCGGCCAACGATGGTTGCGCTGTCATTCCGCCTGCTGCGCGGCTTTATCCGCTGGAGCACCGACACGCTTGCTTATCGCGGTGTGATTCCGGCGGACGCCTACAAGACGCGCAGCGTGAAAGAACTTGTGCCACGGGTCAAGGCGAAGGAGGGTGACGTGCTGGAGCGTGAGCAGCTGTCCGCCTGGTTCAGCGCCGTGCGGCAGATCCGGAATCCGGTTATCTCGGCCTACCTTCAGGCCCTGCTGCTCACGGGAGCCCGGCGCGAGGAGATGGCGGGCCTGCGGTGGACGGATGTGGATTTCCAGTGGCGCAGCCTGCGGATTGCCGACAAGGTCGAGGCGGGAGGCCGCGTGATTCCGCTTCCGCCGTATCTGCACGCGCTGCTGCGCGAGCTGCAGCGCCTCAACGCCATGCCGCCGGTCGTCGCGCATAACCGGGGCGAGGAGGGAACGTGGGAACCGTCGCCGTGGGTGTTCGCAAGCAGGACATCTGCGGACGGCAAACTGGCCGAGCCGCGTATTGCCCATACTCACGCCCTTGAAGCTGGCGGGTTGCCCCACGTGAGCCTGCACGGCCTGCGCCGCAGCTTCGCAACGCTCAGCGAGTGGGTCGAGTGCCCGACCGGCGTGGTGGCGCAGATCCAGGGGCACAAACCCAGTGCGATTGCCGAGAAGCACTATGTCCGCCGTCCGCTGGACCTCCTTCGCAAGTGGCACGACATGATCGAAGCCTGGATGCTCGAACAGGCGTGCGTCGCATTGTCAGCAAGTAATGAGGTGGTGAGTTTGCGTGTCGTGAATTAAACGGCGCATCGCGTGCGGCCGTCTCCGGGAGGAACGGCCTCACCGTACATATCGGATGCGTTAGTCAAGTGAGAAGCGGCGCAGGCGCCCGTCTTCCACATGTCCGTTGCGCAGCAACTCGATTAGCCGAGACGGCCGACGCTCGCGTGCCGGGATAGAATCGTCGACCGTGGCGGCGTCCACCAGTCGATTCTCGGTAGATGCTGCCCCGTCCCTATGGTATTGGCAGCCCGATCCGCACGCCGACACCTCCATTCCCCAACGCGCCCAGATGGAACAGGTAACCCGATTCGCCTATCGCTGTAATTCGTGCAGAAACGTTGAACATGTCGCGGTCGAGAACCGGGTGATCGAACCAGCTGGCGCGAGCTGCTCCTTCTGCGGCGCACCTGTCACTGCCGTTCCCGTCGACGGTGAGGGCGGCTTCCCGGACCCGTACGCCGTCGCGTGGTGGGATGAAGCCATGCATGCATCTGTCTGGTGGAGCAGCCGTCGCGTCAAACACGAGGACGCTGCTGGGGTGCTTTGTCGCGTCGACACGCTCTCAACGGCTCCTTCTGAACCGGCGGACCCGGATGCCTACCGCGTTCTCCTGCATGAATTCGCGGCGCTTCACGATGTCGACCCTGTTACGAGGACGCTTCCCGACTGGCTCGATATCGCCCGAAAGGCGGGCTGGAAGTATGACCGCTGGATCGACCAGTGGCTCATGGCCAAGGGTGCCGACCAGGCGCAGGCAAAACAGGAGGGCCCGGCGGGGGGAAGTCCATTGCCGAGCCAGCCGGAGGGCGGCCCTCTACCGCTGCCGTCACGGGTGATCGCGGCTGCGTTCGACGGGCTGAATGCATGGGATCAAAAGCAATGGTCCCGCAACCTGGGGGATCCTCCGCACTGGCTGGCCAGGGCGCGCAGGACTCCTGGCCGGCGATCTCCGGTCGGTGGTGCCACGTGGGATCCGGTGAGGATCGCCTTGGCGCTATTTGATCGGGAGGTGTCGCTGCTGAAACTGGATCGGGTATTCGAGCAGGCGAGCCTGCGGCTGTGGAACAAGGAGTGGGTCGAAAAAAGCGACTACTTGCGGTGATGACTTACGGTTTATATACGGCGACGCGTCCGCAAACCTGCGCTGCGCCTGAAGGCGTTCTACGGCCGTAAGCCGACGAGCCAGCACCGCAATTCGTGATGGGGTTCCTTTCAACACTGCCGAACGGCAGTAAAAGGTAATCCCATGAAAACTTCTCCGGTCAACGTCGTCCCGGCGAGTGAAGTTCTGCCGGGCGTCCTTCCCACGGACGCCGCTGCGGCGATTCTTAACCGCAAGCCGCAAACGTTGCGCAAGTGGGCCTGCCTCGAAAACGGTCCGATCCGTCCGATCCGCATCAATGGCCGTCTTGCCTGGCGCATCGCCGATCTTTACGCGCTGCTGAACGGAGGTGTGTGCTAATGGCGCCCACCCAGTTCAAATTTGTCGATGGCCCGGGCGCAGCAGACATCTGCCGTGTGGACGTGACTCACGCGTCCGGGACGATCCTCGCCACGGACGCGTCATGTGTCGGCGGCCGCAATGCTGATATTGGCGAGGCGGTCATCGCACTGATGGCTGCCATCCGGTGCACCCGCGCTCGCCGCGGGTCCATGCCCAAGGAGGACGTTGTCGCGGCAATCCCCTCCCTCCGCACGAGCCGTCCGGCGGCGGTTCTTACTGCGGCGAGCCGCATCTCCGGGGAGGTGCCGCATGCAGGCAACTGAACCTCTTTATGTGGCGCAGCCTGTCACGGGGGAACGTCGCCCGATCGTGACTTCCTTCGGGCAGGGAGACCGCGGTAAGGTGAGCGCCACGAAAATGCTCGACTGGAACGGCGTAAAGGCCCTCGTCCGCAACGCGCAATGCCGCCAGATTCGCCATGCCGACTTCTTGGCCTTGTCCCGCGACAAGCGTCAGGCCGAGAAGGCAAAGGACCCGTTCGTCTGCTTTGCAGAATTTGCGGGCAACGTGCGTTCCGGGAGCACGCTTCTGTGCCGTTCGGCGCTTGCCCTTGATTTCGACACCAACGCGCACGCGCTGTTGTTCGATCTGGACATTGGCATCGAACTTGGCGAATTCGACTATGTCGCACATCCGACCCGAACCCATACTGCGGAGAATCCGCGCCTGCGCGTGTATATCCCGCTCTCGCGCGATGTGACGCGGGACGAACATGCCATTCTCGTCGGCCTGATCGCGCCACAGTTCAACGCGACACTCGACCAAGGTTCCAGTCAGGCTGAACGCATCATGTATCTCCCGGCGGTCAACGCCGAAGCGCCGGAATACATGTGTTTCGTTCACGAGGGGGCGGGATACCTGAATCCAGACCACTGGCTTGCGATGTGTCCTGCTCCCGTGGGCGCTGAGATGGCAGCTCCGGCTCGGTCGCTGTCTCCCTCGGGCGGCGAACCGATCGATGCGCTTGAGTTGAAGTATCCGGACGCCCGGTGGACGAAGGAGCGTGTTGAACGTGAACTGCTGCAGCACCTCGACCCGAACGACGAGATGTGGAATCGCTCTCGCTGGCTGGCTCTGGGCATGATCCTGGAGCATCAGGGCGACGGCGACGACGACTGGTGCGAAATGTGGGACAACTGGTCGTCGGGGGATGAGCGCGTCGACGACGACGGTCAACCTATGTACCAGCCCGGCCAGTGCGAGCAGTTGTGGGAGACGTTCAACGGCAAACGGAAGAATGCGGCAACCATCGGAACGCTCATCAAGTGGGTGCAGGAGGCTCAGGAAAAGTCGCGGCAGAAGGCTCACGCATCGGTTACGCTGCCCGGCTCGCGCTTTGTGGTGCGCTCCGCAGAGGACCTGCTGAATGCTCCGCCGCAGCCCTGGTTGATCCGTGGTGTGGTGCCACGCAATGCACTCGTGACAGTGTTTGGCGCGTCGGGCTCAGGCAAGTCCTTTCTTGTGCTGGACCTCGCCTGCGCTGTGGCGAGCGGTGAGTCGAGCTGGTTCGACTACTCCGTCAAACAACAAGCCACGGTGATTTACTGCGTGCTGGAAGGCGAAGGCGGAATCGGGAAGCGTCTCGCTGCCTGGAAGCACAACGCTGGAAAGCCGGTGCCCGAGGAACTCAAGTTTGTGACCCAGCCGTTCAACCTGCTGGCTGGCCAACAGGAGATCATGGAACTCGCTCGTGCGATTCAGGATGCTGGCGGCCACGGCGGTCTCGTGATCCTCGACACGTTGAGCCGCGCAGTTCCGGGAGCCGACGAAAACTCGTCCGTCGACATGGGTAACATTGTCGCCGCCGCGAACACGCTGCAGGAGAAAGTGGGGGGCGTGGTCATGCTGGTTCACCACACGGGTAAGGACGCGAGCAAGGGCCTGCGTGGGCATTCGAGCCTGCACGCGGCACTCGATGCGGCGATTGAAGTCTGCGCGACCAAAACCACGCGTGAGTGGCGCGTGGCCAAATCGAAGGATGACGTCAGCGGACTGTGTCATCCGTTCGGCCTGACGGTCGTCGATCTGGGCCAGGATGATGAAGGTGATGCCATCACGAGCTGCGTGATCGAACGCAGTGGCGCTGCTGCACGGACGTTCGGCGAGGCGCCTCGCGGCAAGAACCAGATCAAGGTGTATGACGCCATCGCTGCTCTATTTGCAGAAGGCTTCAGGGTGGACGTAGACTCGGACGGCAGCCAGTATGTCGAAATGGGCGTCGCAGTTGAAGTTGCCGGAATTGCCCTGCCGTGCGAGCCGCGTCGCAAGCGGACGATGGCAAGCACGGTCATCCGTGCTCTGCACGAAAAGGACATTTTTCGCGTGACCGACGGCCGCCTTTACCTTGTCTGACTCTGACCAAAGACAAAAATGGTCACTTTTTGCATTTTCCTTCGCGGGACATAAGACACAAAAGACACACCCCCTTATGAAAGGGGGTGTTTTGTGTCCTTGGTTGTTTTCGTCCCCACGTTGCACGGTCACGCGGTTGTCAGAATGGGAGCAATAGAGCAACCGTTAGCATTCCAGCGCAATTGCAATTCGAATGGGACAACTGCAACAAACCCAGAGGCTGACTTAGCCCTCTTAGATGTATGCACCTCGTGTGCACCCGTAAGCCGCACAGCAATATCCACCGGACCTACACGGCCGCTTAGCGCTTTTACTCGGCTAAGCGTCGTGAACGCATACTGGTATCGCGCGCGCGCGAACGCGGTACACCGATCGCACGTTTTGGCCGACACGCTTTGTGAACGGCGTACCCGAATCCACTCGCCTGTGCCAAGGGCTAACGCAAAGCGGAGTGAAGACGACGGACGGCTTCAAGGCCCCTGTGTCGCCCGAGCGGCGATGGTCGTATGCTTGGAACGCGCTGACGCGCCGCTATCACGATCCCGCACGACGAGGTAAGACGTCCGTGTTCGGCTCTGGTAATCGGTGACGAGCAGTCGTCGGGTTTCGCCAGCGAAGGTTTACGGGGATTGTCGACGGAAAGAAGTCTGTAGTAGCTTCTGCGTGCCGTCATCAGCAGGTCTCCTCCTCATTTTCGACCGGCCTTGAATCCGATGGCACTTTCGGCATAAATATTTAGGAAATCTAAACATCATTAAGAAAATCTGAACAGGAGAAGAAATGGCCAGGCGTCGAAAACCCTACCGAAAACCCCGCCACTATCCAACTCTGGCTGCGGCCAATCCAGATTTCCTCCCTGAATGGGATTGGAAGCTCAACGGAGATATTCTTCCTTCGGACCTGACACTCGGTTCCGATCGCAGGGTGTGGTGGCGCTGCGGGAAGAATGCTTTGCATTGCTGGCAGGCGTCGCCTTCCAACCGTCACTACGGCGGGACGGGATGCCCGTATTGCGCCGGACGGCGTATCGATGGAACCAACTGCCTGGCCACGACCCATCCCAGCCTTGCGGCTCAATGGCACCCGACCAAGAACGGTACGCTGGTTCCGACGGATGTTCCGCCGGGTACGCATAGGAGGGTCTACTGGCGTTGTCCAATGGGCCATGATTGGAGGGCCGCGGTGTACTCACGGGTCAGTGGCAAGGGCTGTCCTTACTGCAGCGGCCGCGCCGTCCTGCCGGAGAATTCTCTCGCCGCACGGCGCCCCGACCTGCTGTCCGATTGGCATCCTGTAAAGAACGGCTCGCTCAATCCAGCCTCCCTATCCCTTGGCAGCGATGTGAAGCCTTGGTGGCTCTGTAAATTTGGGCACGAATGGGCGGCCCGTATCGATCATCGCGTCAGGCTTGGGAGTGGTTGTCCGAAGTGCACGCGGCAGACTTCTACGCCTGAGTTACGGCTCTTCTGTGAATTGCGCACGATCTTTCCCGACATCTGTCACCGGGCCAGCGTCGGCGCAAGGCTTGAGGTGGACCTGCTGATTCCGTCACTGAAGCTCGTCGTGCAGTACGATGGCAAGCGGTTCCATTCGCCCAAAGTTGAACGCGATCGTCGTAATACCGCAGCCCTTGAGACGCTAGGATTTCGCGTGGTGCGGATCCGTGATCGATCACTGCCTCACATCGGTGTAACACTGCCCATCAACGAAAGGCTCGATTTGTCGGTTGAGGACATCAAACGTCTTGTTGCGCTGCTGCCTTCCGTTGTGCCCGTCCGCAAGTATGTGCGCATCATTCGCCAGTACCTTGCCCGCGATCGCTTTGCGGAAGATGAGGCCTATCTTGGCCTGTGTGCTTCGCTTCCCGGGCCCTTGCCTGGCAAGTCCCTTAAGGACCGGTATCCCGATATCGCTGCCCGGTGGCATGTCGAAAAGAACGGGCGCCTGTCCCCATCCGACGTAACCGCAAAAAGCGGCATGAAGGTGTACTGGCGCTGCGACCGGCATGGTGCCTACTTCGGCACTGTGCGGGACCGGGTTCTCGGAAAGGGCTGCATGTATTGCAGGCGGTACGTCGTACTTGCCGAGGATTCGCTCGCGCAGCTGCATCCCGAACTTGCCAGCGAGTTCCACTCGACTAGAAACGGTGACAGGCTTCCCACCCAGATCGCACCGGGTAGTAACAAAAAAGTCTGGTGGCGCTGCCGGCGAAACGAGAGGCACGAGTGGGAGGCGGTCGTAAATAGTCGGGTAGGAGGAAACGGATGCCCGATCTGTTCAAACAAGAAGATCGTCCGGGCAAATTGCCTTGCTAGGCTGGAACCCCGACTTGCCAAACAGTGGCACTACGAAAGGAATTCCCCGCTCCGGCCTGAGGACGTCGGAAGGGGAAGCCACAAGGTTGTGTGGTGGCGATGTCCGGTGGATCCGGGCCATGAGTGGGCTGCGTCCGTCGCGAATCGCACTCGGCTGAGGGTTGGTTGTCCTTACTGTGGTGGCAGGAAAACCGACCCCAAGAGATCGCTCGCCGCAGTGCGACCCGATCTGGCTGGTGAATGGCATCCCGAACTCAACGACCGGGGTGTCGAAGCCGTACTGCCGGGAAGCGGTCAAAAGGTGTGGTGGCAGTGCCGAGCTGACCCGACGCACGTCTGGCAGGCGCGCGTCGAGTTGTGCAACACGGGCTACGGGGGGTGCCCAACCTGTCGCCAGCGGGCACGCGCCGCGAGCAAAGAAGCCTGAATTTGCGGATTGGTGATCCGTGGTTGCGCAGCCAACGTCTTCTTCCGGATGACCGTTCCATGCGGTGCGCAAGACTCGGGATGCAGTGTTTGCCATCACTCGGTATCTGCGTGTAACCGCCATGTAACCAGAGTGCGGCGAGTGCGTATTATTTGTGGTGTCTGAATGGCGGGTGTGTTTGGTCATTTTTTGCCCCCCGGCACACCCGCTTTGCGTTTCCCGAACGGGTCCCATCGGTCACGTGGGTGCAGACAGGGACAGCTGGCGGAGCAGATTTGACGCCGTTGGTCCATATCGTCGGCTGCGCGCCAGCACGATGGTGCCGCGCGGTCGGCTGCCGCGATACCGTGGACACGCGCACGAGCACTGCGCGTCGTTCGGGCCGCCCCTCGCATCGGGTAACCATTCGGCCGTGTAGTGGAGCGCTCACGGCGAAGATCGTCAGTGCAGCTTGCCGGGAGGCAACGCAGTCTATACTGGCCGTAAGACAGTGGGAGGCCGACGATGACGGACGAGACTGGCGACCTTACATCGGAAGATTGGAAGCTGATTCTGGCCGGGGTATTGGAGCTCGAAGCGGCGCTGCAAGAGTTCGAGGTTGAAATGCGCGACCAAGTGCACGGTCTGCAGGCGGGTCTAGATCGCGTGGAGATCAACACGGCGCTCCTGCAGGCGGAGATTGCGCGATTTTCTTCGGCGCTTACGAAGCGCCGGGCCGTGATTGACGCGCGCATGCCCCTCTAGCATCGGGATCTCACGGGCTGTCATATCACGTTGCCTGCGCCGACAATCGAACGGTAGATGATGAAACCTTCTGACTTTCATACTGGTCTTGAATTTTTGTGTGGGCCTTTCTGGTGGCGCTGCACGGATGTCGGCACACGTACAGTGACGGCCATCCGGCTCGACGAGGATGATCCGGTCTGGTATCGGGGGCCGCCGTACATGGTCGATGAAGTCGTGTTCGACGAGGTCGAACTGGAAGGCGCATACCTGTCAGAGGAAGACAAAATCCTCGCGAGCCTCGACGAGTCCTGTGCGTCAGGACATCCCGGCTTTCCGCATGAGGTGGTCGAGCGGATGATGCAGGAGCGGGTGGACAGTGGTCGGTATCCGAGGAAACGTCTGCTGCAGTTCGACCGGGTGCGCGCAGATGGCGAGATCCTCCATCCGTATGCGGTCCGTCGCGACGGACGGACGGTGGGGTTCACCTGGATCGTTCGCCTCTACCTGCCGTTCACCGTGGAATGGGCAGAACTGGCGGAGACGGAATTTCTTGAGCTGCCACTTTCGACGCCAGTTGCCGTTCGAAGTCGGGCTGATCGCCAGAAGTGACAGAATTGCCATTGATGTTCTCCGTGGACGGAAGGGAGGGGGCTCGCGTGACGGAGGAATCCTCCTACACTGATTAGCGCGTTTGCCGATTGCAGGTTTGCGCTGATAGAGAAAAGGAAACTGCGATTCCGCAAACGCCTGACACGTGAAGATGGCGAGTGGGATGAGCGGTTGTCGATCGCCTTCCACGGGGGCTATTACTCGATTTTCGGGGACGGAAACGCTGTCAGTATCGACTTATGCCAACAGTATGTCCGGGCCACACTCGGGGAATGGCTTCGCATGGCGGATGAGACGCGTGAGTGACCGACCTATACAAACGATGACGTGAATCGTCTTTTGAGTCGATCACTTGATGAACCCCCGCTGCCTTCTCTCTGCGTCGATCCGCTCCATTTCACCCTGCCAATGCTTCTCTTGGTCGGCGTCATTGGCGTTCATCGCGCGTAGCACGTTGGTCATCGCTTCTGACTTGGCTCGCATCAGGTTCGCCTTGATGCGAAGTGCCTCAAAATCGCCATAGTCCACGGGTTTATAGACGCCACCGAGTACTGAGTGAGCATAGATTCTGTACATCTCGGTGGCGATGATGGATGCTTGCTCGGGATCCATGCCTTCGCCTTCTAACGCGAGTGCAAATTTCAGCGTGTCCATCGATGCTCCTTATCGCATCAGGGCTGGTCACTGGGACATGGCCTGGATGGCAGCGTTGTTGATGATCGGCGCGGACCGGTCGATCTGTATGACATCAAGCCCATCGGATTGTGACCGTTTCCTGAGTCCATAAATGGCGCTCATGAACTTAGTTCCTGTTGCAATTGGTGATGATGAGCGCGCCGATGATGATTGGGGTGCCAACGGGAATCCGCGCGCACCCCAGCGGGCCCGGTCACTTCGACATTAGCACGCCGATGGCCGGACGTACGCTAGGCCGAAACGATGGAGTCGATACCTCGGCCAGTCAGGGCATCGAATTGGAGGTGACGCGTCACGTGCAGGACGAGGACGGCCGCGCAGCGGGATACAATGAGCTGCCTGAACACGAACGTGGCATTACCGACGAGGAACTAGACGATGGTCCTCTCACCGCCGAGGAAGAAAGCGTCCTCGCGAAAGTCCACGAGCGCGAACTCGGAGACTACGACATCCCGTTCGACGCCGACGATCCCCGCTGGAGCCACGACGGACCCGAATTTGACGATTCCAGGGATGACGCCGCGCGTGCAGCGGATTCTGGAGAAGCTGAAGGACTCGAAGCCAGCCGACCGGACACGAACGCTCCACGTCCTGGTGACGATGAGCCAGGCGATGCGGCGCGTGCGCGAAGCGAAAGCGAAGAAGGGCTCTCGCTGAAGGGCGAGACGCACGACGAGGCCACTGCGCGCACCGAGGCCGCCCTCGAAGAAGAAGGCAAGGCCCAGGCCGACGAGGACGCCAAGGACTTCAAGCTCACCGGCAGCGACCGCCCGGCCGACGCCAACCCCGACCAGCCCGACCTCGTCAGCCGCCAAGGCGCGCCGGCCCTGTTGCCAAGTTCCACCGCCAGAGCGCGGCGAACTACATCGGCCCCCTCGACGCCGAGCAAGAGCAAGCGGTGCGCAACGTGGGCATCGCCGAGCGCAAGTCCGTGAAGGAGCAGATGCCGGACATGCGCAGGGATCTCGGCAAGAAGATCTTGCATGGCATATCGGGGCCGCGCTCCACGGCATCAAGCGCCGACCGTTCGTGGACAAGGTCGGTAACGCGTCGCTGGGTTTCGCAGGCGCGAGCCGCGCCGCTACCAAGCGTCCGATGCCACCGGAGACGCTCAAGGTGCATCTCGCGATCGTCGCGGCGCTCGATCCAGGTGTCGCGATGGTGCTGGAGCTGAAGGCGGAATTCGGTCTGCACGCAGAGGAGGGCGTGCGTTCGGTAACCAATCCAACTACCCCAGCGCTGCACCGTCTGGCAAAAGGACGAAATTCACGATTATCTGGCTGATCTGTGAATTACCGCGCACGGATGCCAGCGCCGCGCAGGGCGCCGTATAGGAGAAGGGCACGCTTGCCGATAGGGATAAAAGGCGGGCGGCGCGCTCCGGCGTACATCATGCGACGGTTTTTATGCACTATCCGGTCAACTGTGATGCACAAAGCCTATAGGACGCGAAGCTTCATTTGTCTGAAGTTTTATCAGAAGAATCGATGCCTGCGTGTAGTGCTGAACCAAGCGTGCGCTGTCACCATTTTCAGTGATTCCGTCGAAGCAGAAGAACTGTCCGGCCCGCGAGATCTGGGTGATTTGTAGCATCACAGATTTCCCAAATGAGGCCAGCATCGCACCGACGGCCTCGCCCTCTACGAGGGAGGTTTCAAATGCTCGAACCTCCTCGACGAAAGTCTTGAATGCATAAACATGGGGCGGTTCGATAGTAGGTATCGTCGGCAGATTGACTCGTAAGTTGAGCGGGTCGAAATTAGACATTTGGTTTCCCCGGTGGTGTAAAGGTTTGTGTCCAGATTGTGCCGCCTAGTTTCGCACACTGAGTACCGTCATTTGCGGCGCCAGTATGGTCCAAGGATGACGGCACGGGAGTTGTGGCGATGGTGATGGCGGTGTAGCCCACACGGGATCGCATCTGCGGCCGTTTTCGCCATCCTGTCGGGCTTGTAGCATGCCGCTCGATATACTGGGGTCCGGCCTGCAACAAGCTGACCGGGACCATAAGATCAGAACGAGTACGGGGATGAACAGAATCAGCTTGAGTCGCGGTCGTGTTGCCGCGCATGTATTGGCCGCGGCTCGATGCGGCAGTCTCGTAGCCCTGTTGGCGCTCGCAAGAGCCGCCCACGCGTACCAGCCATCGCCCCCAGACGATTCCCAACTGCAAGAGCACGGCCACTACGTGAACCACGACGGGCATGAAGTGCATTCGCCTGCGCACTCCCGAAATGGCTCTGTGCCGATCGGCGCCACCGCAAGGTGCAGTGACGGCACATACAGCTTCAGCCAGCATCATGCGGGCACGTGCTCGCGTCATCGCGGCGTCGCCGAGTGGGAGTAAACGCTCGATCGCGGTAAGGCCACGAAATTCGCGCTTCCGAAGTGAGATGTCGAAGAATGAAAAGCGGCCAGCGATCCCTTCATGACACGCGAGGTTCGGCGATTGTCGGCTTCGAAGCAATGCCTAAGTCTGGTATGGCCCGTTCCGGGGGCGTTAAAGTTTCAAGAACTGCGGCCGAAATATCTGTCATCGGCTACTGGAGGCAGACCGCATGGCAATCGGAACCAACAAGGATTTGGCGGACGCCCTCAAGAGAGGCGACGACTACATCGAGGTCGAAGGTGACCTCGCCACGAAGGTTGTCCGTATTCGCGCAACCGGCAAAGTCGCTTGGGCTATCGCGATAGCGGCAATTGCCATCGTGGTCGTCGCGACTATTGCGGCTATCGCGACCGGGGGAACGTCCGAAGTTGCGGCCGTCGCTGCAGCTCCTGCTGCCCTTGCTGTCTTGGGTGGGCCGACCACATATGCAGCAATTGCCGTGGCCGTCGCTGCAGGTGGCGTTGGCGCATTGACGTCCTTACGCGAGTACAAGGAGGTCTCTCATTCAAACGGGCTCTTGATCCTTAAAAAGCGCTAGGCGTCAGATGCGACCCGACTACCTACGCGATCGATATTCGCGTAGCCGCGCGGCAATCCAGATGCGTCTCGCCTAGCCGCTGACCCGGTGGGCGAATCGCTCGCATGCGCCGCGCATTCCAAAAACGGGGGCGTCCCGATCGGTGCCACCGCAAGTGAACGTCGAGCGTATTCCATCGCACGGATGGTGTGCATAAGGGTTCGTGATAATCGGCCGATATACAGGATCAGCTATACTCGCACCGGTTTACGCGCCTAGGCACCCGCTCGACCTGTCCCATTTAAAATGGCAATCGCAAAACCGATCCGTCAGCACAATGCTATAGAGGCCATGGCCTTTGTTCTCACTTTCTCGCGTGCATTTGATGCAGCGGAAGTGGCGCGCCTGGCTACTTTGCGTGAGACGTTGCGCTCGGATCTGCCGCGATTCGAGACACTCCAGGGCATTGCATTCCATATTGGAATGCCCAGCATCACGCAACAGGCGGCTCCGAATGGAGTGTTGCTCCAGCGTTTCAAGGAAGACGGCACACCGGCTTGGGTTGTTCGGGCCGCCGATCAGACCGTTGTCGTGAACTGCCTTGACTACGACTCATGGCGAAATGTATGGCCAGAGGCGAAGCGTTTCATGACTGAAGTCGTGAGACAGATCGCCTCGGAGACAAACCCGCTCAGTCAGATCGCGCTTCAAGTCGTTGACAAATTCGTCTACGAAACGGACCCGGAACCCTACCTGATTAGTGACGTTTTCAATCCTGATTCCCAATACTTGCCTGCGAATACACTAGCGGTTGGTTCTCTTTGGCATGTATATCAGGGTTGGTTCGTGCTAACCATGAATGATGGCGACGGGCCGGCGGCGGAAACCCAGTTCGCCAATCGCCAGTTGTTGAACGTCCTAAACCTCACGAGCGCGAATATCGATGGTCGCCTCACCGCGTCAATCGACCACTTAGCTCAAGTGACCTTCAAGGACAATCTGCCGAAGGCTCTGTCGTCTGCGTCTGACGACGAGAACGAGGAGTTCTTGCAGGTTGCTTTCAAGGGACTGTTGCAGCCAAACAATAAAGTGATCATGCGCAATGTGCTGAACCGCGAACAATTGATTGCCATTGGGCTGGAGGATCAATGACGGCCGCAACCACTTCGTATTCGGCTGGCTGGTTGCAGACGGGTTCGCGCCCGCAGAGTGACCCGCGTATCGCATTACAGGTGCGTAAGGCACGTCAGTCGACTTCCAGTCTCGGTCCAAACACGCTTGGGCTTAGTGAGTTCGTTTCGATGATGCCATCAACCGATCCAAGATCGCGAGAAGGAAGAAACGTGGGCGCAACTATGACGGAGAGTGCAGCAGCACGACGTTATCTCGCCGGTGCCAAGTTCGAAACGCTTTCTGGTGTCGACCTAATCCGGGGCGTTGCAGCAAAACATTTCGCCGGAGCACATTTACAGCTCACGATGTACTCCGATCCAGAGGAAGGTTGGGAAAAGATGCTTCTAAATGTTGAAACAACGCTCGCTTCGCAAGAGCGTTTTTTGGAACTCGAAGATTCCTTCCTGGACGAAATTTGCGGAGACAGCCGGATGGCGAACGCACTCGATGAAGTAATCGTAAGGGTTCGCTGACATGGCTTGCGAGCCCCGCGAATTCCTAGCGGTAGCGCGCGAGTTGCATCAGGGCGCGCAGAATACGGAAGAGGCAAAGCTGCGATCTGCCGTCAGTCGCGCTTACTACGCAGCATTCCTCTATGCGCGTAACACTGCGGGTATCGCGGATTCGACGAGCACAGTTCACTCGCTCACCCGACAGCATTACTTAAAAATCGGCGAGGCCAAAGTTGCATCGAGGCTGGACTCTCTGCGAGTGAGCAGAAATGATGCGGATTATGATTTGGCGCTGTCGTTCAGCAAGATTAAATCCAATCAGGCCATCGATATCGCACAGCGAGTAATCGAGCACATTGGCAAACTGAAGCCTTGAGCCTGATTGAGTCAGGACTCTCAGCTTGTCGAAAGGCCCTCGGCTCCAAAGGCGCCAACTGCGTAGGTGAACCCCGACGCCACACGTTTTTGGTACACACTTCGGTACACAAAATTGACGTCATCCGCTCGCTGCCTTTACCTGTAAGCGATTGTGTCTCCCCGCAAGGTTCTGTATCGACGGCGTTGATCGTTGGTCTAAGCGCAGCAGCGTGTCAAGCTGTGGCAGCCAGTGCCAGTGCCAGTGCCAGTGCCAGTGCCAGTGCCAGTGCCAGTGCCAGTGCCAGTGCCAGTGCCAGTGCCAGCAAGCGCATATGACTGGCGCTGCCGCTGGTTGCGATAGCCGAAATCCGGTTACACAGCGGTTACATGGAGCCCAAAAACGAAAAAGGGCTGCAACGCTTTCGCGTGCAACCCTTTGAAATTGCTGGTGGGGCGTGAGTGACTCGAACACTCGACCTACGGATTAAGAGTCCGCTGCTCTACCAACTGAGCTAACGCCCCCAACAGAAACGAGATTATGCAGGACTTTTTGGGACTTGGCAAGCCCCTTTCGCAAATTTCCTGAAAATAGTGTGTCGATGCGGCGCAAGCCCCATCTCCGCAGGAGTTTGCGCCTTTACCATGCGGGCCGTGCTGTCCCGGTATGATGTCGCCACGCCTGGCGTCAAACCAGGTTTCGAGCCAGTCGTTGTGCGCCGCCTGTTCACTGAGGTTGGCTGAGGTTGGTGGTAATCGGCTGGAATCGTCGCACGCAATCCACAAAGGCAAACGATGGACGACAACGCAATCGACGCGCTGCTGGAGCGCGTGCTGGCCCCGTGGGTGCGCGCACTCGGGATGAAGCCCGTCGAGGTCTCGGAAGACAGCGCCACCTTGCGCTTGCCGTTTTCCGGCGAGCTGCGCCACTCGGGCGGCGTGATCTGCGGGCAGGTTTTCATGGCGGCGGCGGATACGGCCATGATCGTTGCGATAACGGCCGCGCTCGGCGCGTTCAAGCCCATGACGACCGTTGCGCTGAACACCAACTTCATGCGCGCGGTGCGTAAGGGCGACGTGCTCGTTACGGCGCGTGTGCTGCGCATGGGCCGCAGTCTGGTATTCGGTGAAATAGAACTCTACGACGAAGACGGCCGGATGGCGGTTCACGCGACCTCGACTTACGCGCTGCTCGATTAAGCTTGGCGCTTCCGATCGTTTTCGGTCGCTTCGAAGGACGTAGAAGGCATGTTCGATCAGGTGGTTTTCGCCGGTGGCGGCAATCGCTGCTGGTGGCAGGCGGGGTTCTGGGACATCGTCCAGCCTGAGCTGCGCATTCGCCCGCGCGTCATTACGGGCATTTCGGCGGGCGCGGCCACCGCGTGCATGCTCTACACGCGCGACGCCGACTGGGTCATGCGCTATTACGAGGAAGCGCTGCGCCACAACAAGCGCAACGCCTACTGGGGCAATCTGCTGCGTGGCGAATCGGTGTTTCCGCATTACCGCATCTATCGCCAGGCGCTGCTCGACATCTACGGCGAGCCCTTCACGCAGCTTCAGGACGCGCCTGAGATCCGCATCGGCGTGTCGCATGTGCCGCGTTGGCTCGGGGCGCGCAGCGCCGTGGCGGCGGGTCTTATCGCGTACAACATCGAAAAACACATCCGCAAGACGCTGCATCCCACGCTCGGGCGCAAGCTCGGGTTTCATCCGGAGTTCGTGACGGCGCAGGAATGCGCGAGCGTGGAGGATCTGGCCGATCTCATCCTGCAGTCGTCGTGTACACCGCCGTTCACGCCGGTGCTGCGGCGCGACGGCCGCCCGGTGCTCGACGGCGGCATGGTCGACAACGTGCCGGTCGGCGCGCTCGACGAGACGCCCGGCCGTGTACTGGTGATGGTGACGCGGCTCTATCCGCGCCCGCAGATGTTCGTGGTGCGGCATCAGGCGGCGCAGGGCGTGCAGCAGCGCCTTTATGTGCAGCCATCGGCCAAGGTACCGATCTCGAGCTGGGACTACACGAGCCCGCAGCAGATGCAGCACGCCTACAACCTCGGCCGTGTGGACGGCGAGCGTTTCCTCGCGCGTTTGCCAGACGTCATGGAATCGGCCGCGCACGCCTGAGCGCACGCGGCCGGATCAGAAGCAGCCGGGAGGACGCGGAGAGGGCGGCGCGCGCCGCCCCCGTGCGGTCGCGCTTACCTGCGGCGACCGCCCTGCAGCGCTTCGGGGTTCGCGACGCTTGCGTGGTCGCCCGCATCGAACGCGAGGATGTTGCGGAACGCCGCGCCGAAGTACAGTTCGTAGCTCTCCCGCTCCACATAGCCGATGTGCGGCGTGCAGATCACGTTTTCCATACGCAGCAGGCTGTAGCCCTGCAGGATCGGCTCGCTCTCGTACACGTCGATCGCGACCATGCCCGGCCGGTTGTGAGAGAGCGCGCCGAGCAGCGCGTTTTCTTCCATCAGCTCCGCGCGGCTCGTGTTGACGAGCAGCGACGTGGGCTTCATGCGCATCAGGTCTTCCTGCTTCACGATCCCACGCGTGTCATCGTGCAGGCGTAGATGTAGCGACAGCACGTCGCTCTCTTCGAAAATTGCCTCGCGGCTTGCGGCGGCTTCGTAGCCGTCGGCGCGCGCCGCTTCGAGCGAATGTTCGCGGCCCCACACCAGTACGCGCATGCCAAAGGCCTTGCCGTAGCCGGCCACGAGACGGCCGATCTTCCCGTAGCCCCAGATGCCGAGCGTCTGGCCGCGCATCACCTGGCCCAGGCCAAAGTTGGGTGGCATGGCGGACGTCTTGAGGCCCGACTGTTGCCACGCCCCCTGCTTGAGGTTGGCGACGTACTGCGGAATGCGGCGCTGCGCGGCCATGATGAGGGCCCACGTGAGTTCGGCGGGCGCGACGGGCGAGCCGGTGCCCTCGAGTACGGCGATGCCGCGCTCGGTGCAGGCGTCGATGTCGATGTGCGGACCGGCCTTGCCCGTCTGGCTGATCATGCGCAGATGCGGGAGCTTGTCGAGCAGTTGCGAGGTGATGCGGGTGCGTTCGCGAATCAGCACGAGCGCGTCGACTTCGGCGAGGCGGCTGGCGAGCTGGCCGAGGCCTCGCACCGTGTTGTTGAAAACCTTGACCTCGTGGTCGGCGAGCAGTTGAAAGCAGTCGAGCTTGCGGACGGCGTCCTGGTAGTCGTCAAGGATGGCAATTTTCATGGCGGCGGGTTGTTTTGCGTGTTTTGCATCGCGCCGTTCGGGGCGCGACTTCGGTGTTCATCTGGTGGTTATCCCACTATGCAGCGCCGCGAAGGCTGGTATGAATATGGGGAGCCTTCACGTCGCTCGCCGCGTGCCGCAGCAGGTATTGCAATTGCGCAAACCCGAGGCTATGCACGCAGAGTTTTTGTCGCGGGAATCACCCGCGATTTTGCAACTTTTAACAGCTTGTCGGGTTCCGATGCAAGCCGCTTTACAGACGGTTTCGAACCCCAGGCTAAAGGACCTTGACGACCTGCCCAACTGTGCGGACCGATTCGCATGTTGATCTGCCATCAACTTTTGGTTCGTATGAGTTGCGCCTCTCGCGTGCAGCGTCTAAAAGGGCCGATCCCCTTTTTACAGCCCTAAAAATGGAGACAGCTCGATGAACCATCCCGATTACCAAGCCCAGGCCGCCGCGCAGGTGCCCGCCTGGGTCCGGCACCGGAAATTGATCGATTGGGTGCAGAAAATCGCAGCGCATACGCAGCCGGATCGCATCGTCTGGTGCGACGGTTCGCAGGAGGAATACGACCGCCTGTGCGCGCAGATGGTCGAGGCCGGCACGATGCGCCGCCTCAATCCGCAGAAGCGCCCGAATTCGTATCTCGCTTGCTCCGATCCCTCGGACGTCGCGCGCGTGGAAGACCGCACCTTCATCTGCTCGCCCACCAGGGAAGACGTCGGCCCCACCAACAACTGGGTCGCGCCCGCTGAAATGCGCACGACGCTCGACGGCCTGTTCGCGGGCTCGATGCGCGGCCGCACGATGTACGTCGTGCCGTTCTCGATGGGCCCGCTCGGCTCGCCTATCGCGCATATTGGCGTGGAGCTTTCCGATAGCCCTTATGTGGCCGTGAACATGCGCATCATGACGCGCATGGGCCGCGCCGTGTACGACGTGCTCGGCGAAGACGGCGCGTTCGTGCCGTGCGTGCACAGCGTGGGCGCGCCGCTCGCGGCGGGCGAGAAGGACGTGCCGTGGCCGTGCAACAAGACGAAGTACATCGTCCACTTCCCGCAAACGCGCGAGATCTGGAGCTATGGCTCGGGTTACGGCGGCAACGCGCTGCTCGGCAAGAAGTGTTTCGCGCTGCGCATCGCTTCGACCATGGGCCGCGACGAAGGCTGGCTCGCCGAGCACATGCTGATTCTCGGTGTGCGCTCGCCGGAAGGCCGCAAGTACCACGTCGCGGCGGCGTTCCCGTCGGCGTGCGGCAAGACCAACTTCGCCATGCTGATTCCGCCTCCTGCCATGAACGGCTGGGAAATCACCACGATCGGCGACGATATCGCGTGGATCAAGCCCGGCGCGGATGGACGCCTCTACGCGATCAATCCGGAGGCGGGCTACTTCGGCGTGGCGCCGGGCACGGGCGAAAAGACCAATTTCAACGCCATGGCGACGCTCAAGGAGAACGTGATCTTCACGAACGTCGCGCTCACCGACGACGGCGACGTCTGGTGGGAAGGCATGACCGACGAGCCGCCCGCACACGCGATCGACTGGCTGGGGAACGACTGGACGCCCGCCATCGGCAAGGAAACCGGCCGCAAGGCTGCGCATCCGAACGCGCGCTTCACGGCGCCGGCTTCCCAATGCCCGTCGATCGATCCCGAATGGGAGAACCCGAAGGGCGTGGCCATCGACGCGTTCATCTTCGGCGGCCGCCGCTCGACCACCGTGCCGCTCGTGACCGAGGCGCGCGACTGGACCGACGGCGTCTACATGGCCGCGACCATGGGCTCGGAAACCACGGCCGCGGCGGCGGGGCAGCAGGGCGTGGTGCGCCGCGATCCTTTCGCTATGTTGCCGTTCTGCGGCTACAACATGGCCGACTACTTCGGCCATTGGCTCAATGTGGGCGAGCGCCTCGCCAAGGCCGGCGCGACGGTGCCGCGCATTTTCTGCGTGAACTGGTTCCGCAAGGGGCCGGATGGCAAGTTCGTCTGGCCGGGCTTCGGCGAGAATATGCGCGTGCTCGAGTGGATGGTGCGCCGTATCGAGGGCAAGGCCACGGGTGACGAGCACGCATTCGGCGTGTCGCCGCGCTATGGCGATCTCGACTGGCGGGGTCTGAACTTCACGCAGGCGCAGTTCGAACAGGTGATATCGGTGGACGCCGACGCCTGGCGGGCCGAACTCGCGCTGCACGCCGAACTGTTCGACAAACTCGCTCATGGTTTGCCGGAAGTGTTGAAGGACGCTCGCAAGGCGCTCGAAACACGCCTGTAATCATATAATGTGAGCGCTCACTAACTGAATGGCCGCCTGCGGGCGGCCATTTTTATTTGCGGGGTCGAATGCATTGCTGCAGTGCAGAGGCCCGTCTGTTCGGCACTTGACCAGTTATCTCGCTGCAATGCGCAAAATTGTTTCGGTTGAGGTAACAATCGAACCGCCGTTGATGCATTTTGGGGCGCAGTCGAAGAATTCGTAAAGAAAATAGGGGCTTCGGAGGCAACTTCTGCACGTTTTCTGCTGTCGTAGGAGAATTCGCGGTTTCCTCCGCTGATTAACAGCGGGGTAGTAACAGGCAGGAGTTGTCTCATGGATCATTTGCAGTCGATGCGAGTATTCGTCAAAGTCGCCGACCTCGGCAGTTTCGCCCGGGCCGCCTCAGCGATGGATATCTCCAACGCGGTTGCGACGCGGCATGTTGCCGACCTCGAAGGTCGGCTCGGCACGCGTTTGCTCAATCGCACGACCCGCAGTCTCTCCCTGACCGAATCGGGTCAGGTCTATCTCGAGCGCGCCCGCCAGATTCTCGATGAGCTCGAGGACGTCGAACAGATGGTCGTCGCGCGTAATCACGAGCCCGTCGGCACGCTGCGTATCGTCGCGCCGGTCGTCTTCGGGCTTCACAATCTCGCTCCGGTGTTGCAGACGTACACGCAGCGGTATCCGCAGGTCATTCCCGACGTCACGCTGGTCGACCGTCAGGTCGATCTCGTCGAAGAAGGTTTCGATCTGGGCGTCGTGACCGCACGCCAGATGCGTAGCGCCAGCATTGTCACGCGCCGCCTCACGACCGGCTGCATGACGGTGTGCGCGACGCCCGCGTACCTCGAAAAGCACGGCACGCCCACGCGCCCCGAGCACCTCATGGAGCACCCCAGCCTCTCGCTGCCCTCCGAGTACTGGGGCGACGAGCGCGTCTTCACGGGGCCGGAGGGCGAAGTCCGCGTACGCCCGACCAACGTGATCGTGGCGAACAACACCGAGATGCTGCGCCAGTTCGCGCTGCTCGGTATGGGCATCGCGATCCTGCCGAGCTATCTGATTGGCCGCGACATGACGCGCGGGCGTCTCGTGCGGCTGCTTGGCGACTATCGTCTGCCGCAGGTGGAGATCAACGTCGCGTATCCGAGCCGCCGTCACCTGCCGGCCAAGGTGCGCACGTTCATCGACCACCTTGTCGAGCACTTCAGCCAGACGCCGAACAGCCAGCTCGGCGAGCAGTGGGTCAAGGACGGTCTCGCGCGCCCGGCTGTGGCGGGTCGCAATGGCGTCGCGAGCGAGGAGTACGATGGCGCGCAGCCCGTGCCGGGTGGGAGCCTGCACGACGGCGAGCACAATGGGATGGACGCCGAGCGCGCACCGAAGACTGCGCGCGCTTCGGCGGCGCGCACCCGCACGTCGGCCATCTCGCCGCTATAAGCCCGATATCACCGTTCATCGGCCGATAAAAAAGGCGCAGCTTCGTGAGAAGCTGCGCCTTTTTGTCTGGCTGCGCGCTGGCAGATTCCGACCGCTTACGAACCTGTCTTGCGCGCCGGTGTCTTGCGGGCGGCCGTCTTGCGTGCCGGTGCGGCTTTGGCGGCCGCCGTCTTGCGCGCGGGCTTGGCCTTCCCTTCTTCTGCCGAATCTGCCGTGTCGTTCGCGGCATCGCCCGTAGCCTCAGTCGATGCGGCCGACTTCCTGGCAGCCGTCTTGGCCGCGGTCTTCGCGCTCGGCTCCTTCTTCTCGAACTCGAAGCCGATCTTGCCATCCGGCTGTTTGACGAGGAAAGCCTTGAAGTTGCGGCCCGTACGCGACGACTTGAAGTTGGTCAGCAAGTCGGTTCGGCCTTCGGCCAGCAGCTTCGCCATCTGGTCGCGCGTGATCTCCTGCTGGAGGATCACCTTGCCCGAGCGGAAGTCGCAGGTCTTCGGATTCGCGACCGAGTGCTCGCACACATAGCTCATGCCGTGTTCGAACACGTGGCCTTTGCACTTCGGGCAGGCGCCCACCGGCTCCTGCTGCGAAAAGTCAGGCGCTTCGCCATCTTCGGTACCCTGGTCCTGGCCGAAATCGAACTCGAGCTTGTAGTTCTTGATTTCATCGTCGAACGAGAGCTTGAGGATGGCCGAGAACGGCCGGCCCATCTTGCTGCGGAAGCCCGAGAGCGGGCCGATCGTCTTGTTCTGCAGCAGCTCTTCCACTTCGGGGATTTCGAACTGACGGCCACCCGGAATCTTCGAGATCGAGAACTCGCACTTCGTGCATGCGAAGCGACGGTAGTTTTCCTTCACCTGGCCGCCGCAATTCGGGCACGGCGTTGTCAGCGTCGCGTAGTCGCCGGGGATCGTGTCCGAGTCGTATTCCTTCGCGCGCTTCACGATGGTCTGCGTCATGCGGGCGATTTCCTGCATGAATGCGTCGCGTGGAAGCTTGCCGCGCTCCATTTGCGAAAGCTTGTACTCCCACTCGCCGGTGAGTTCCGGCGCGGTGAGTTCTTCCACGCCCAGGCCGCGCAACAGCGTCATGAGCTGGAACGCCTTGGCCGTGGGAATCAGCTCGCGCCCTTCGCGCACGAGATACTTTTCGCCGAGCAGACCTTCGATGATCGCCGCGCGCGTGGCCGGCGTGCCAAGGCCCTTGGCGGCCATGGCCTCGCGCAGTTCTTCGTCGTCCACGAGCTTGCCCGCGCCTTCCATCGCCGAGAGCAGCGTCGCTTCGTTGTAGCGCGCAGGCGGCTTGGTCACGAGCTGATGCGCCGCGATCTTGTCGGTCTTGACCTTCTCGTCCTTCTTCACCGGCACGAGGTTGGCGTCGTCGCCAGCCGCGTCGCGGCCATAGACCTGCAGCCAGCCCGGCTCGACCAGCACCTTGCCTTCGGTCTTGAAGTGATGTCCTGCGACTTCAGTAATGCGCGTGGTGACGCGGTATTCCGCCGCCGGGAAGAACACGGCGAGGAAGCGCTTCACGACGAGGTCGTAGAGCTTCTGCTCGGGCTCGGAAAGCGACTTCGGCGCCTGCAGCGTCGGGATGATGGCGAAGTGGTCGCTGATCTTCGAGTTGTCGAAAATGCGCTTGTTCGGCTTCACCCAGCCCTTGTCGAGCACCTGCTTGGCGTGCGGCAGGTAGTTGTTGCTCTCCTTGAGCATCTCGAGCGTATCTTTCACGGTGCTGAGGTAGTCCTCGGGCAGCGCGCGCGAATCGGTACGCGGGTAGGTGAGCACCTTGTGCTTTTCGTACAGCGCCTGGGCGAGACCCAGCGTGTTCTTGGCCGAAAAGCCGAAGCGGCCGTTGGCTTCGCGCTGCAGGCTCGTCAGATCGAAGAGCGCGGGCGAGAGCTGCGTGGATGGCTTCGATTCTTCGTTCACCGTGCCTTCACGGCCGTGACAGGCCGCGACGATGGTCTCGGCGGCCGGCAGGCTCCAGAGGCGCGAGTCGCGCTTTTCCGGATCGAACTCGTCCCTCTTGAATTTCGGGTCGTACCAGCGGCCTTCATAGAAGCCGCCCGCGCAGACGAATTCGGCGCGCACTTCCCAATAATCGCGCGGGATGAATCGGCGGATTTTCTCTTCACGTTCGACGACGATCGACAACGTTGGCGTCTGAACGCGGCCAACTGTCGTGAGGAAGAAGCCGCCGCCCTTGCTGTTGAAGGCAGTCATCGCGCGCGTGCCGTTGATGCCGACGAGCCAGTCGGCTTCCGAGCGGCAGCGAGCGGCGTCGGCGAGCGGCTGCATGTCGTGGTCGCTGCGCAGATTCGCGAAACCGTCGCGGATCGCCTGCGGCGTCATCGACTGGAGCCACAGGCGCTGGACCGGCTGTTTCGCCTTCGCGTGCTGCGCGATAAGGCGGAAGATCAGCTCGCCCTCGCGCCCCGCGTCGCAGGCGTTGATGAGTTGCGTGACATCTTTGCGCTTCATCAGCTTGTTGAGGACCTTGAGCCGCGATTCGCTCTTGGCGATCGGGTTCAGGTCGAAGTGCGGCGGGATCACGGGCAGGTGAGCGAAGCTCCACTTGCCGCGTTTGACCTCGTACTCCTCGGGTGCGGCGATTTCCAGCAGATGGCCGACCGCCGACGAGAGCACGTAGTCGTCGCTCTCGTAGTACTCGTCATGCTTGGTAAAACCGCCCAGCGCGCGCGCGATGTCGTTCGCGACGGATGGCTTCTCGGCGATGATCAGAGCTTTGGACATGACTGGTTGCTTGTGGGTGTATCCGGTTGGCGCCCCGGGGCCGATGCCGCCTGAATGGGCGCTTGGGCTCGATGCCCGGCGTTGCTGCCCCGCTCGGGGGGCCGTTCTCGACCGCTTTATAGCACATGGCGCGTCGGCGTCGATTTTTGCGTCATCTCATGACGACACCCGCGCACCCGCCAGGGCGCCCAATCATAAGGGCGCGCCAGGCCGTGCGGCAAGCGGCGCGTCTGATCGGAGTCAGATGTTCGTTGCGCTCAAACCGCGCTCAGGGCAGGTCGCAGCTTGGGCGCATCGGCCACGCCCGGCAGCGCCCTGAGGTCCGCGAGCATGCGCTCGACCACGGCGGCATGCGGCAGGACCGTGCCGAAGAAGCGCGTGGCGTGGCCGTCTTCAATCAGGATCGTCGGGAAGTTCTCGACATCGAGATCGTCGAAGCGGTCGGCGTGGGTTTCGATGTCGATGTACGCGAAGCAGACATCGGGATGCGCCTCGGCGATGCGGTCGAACGTGGCCCGGTAGTCGCGGCACGTCCCGCACCACTGTGCGCACAGGCACGCGACGAACAGCGTGTCCTGATTGCTGACGCGCTCTGCGATCAGGTCGGCGTCGGTGTCGAGGTCTAGCGCGGGCATGGTCGTTCCTTGCGTTCTCTTATATATAGAGCGGGGTATTTGGCGCGAATGTATCACGGCGGCGCGCGGGCAGTGATGCTCCCCCGATCCACGACATCAGCCGGCTCACTGCCCACGACTGGCCCGCACGAACCAGCCGCCGGGGAGGGCATCGAGGTGCCCCGCGAGTTCGAGTTGCAGCAGCGTGCCTTGCAGCACCGCTTCGGGCATGTCGGTGCGCTGGGCGAGGATTTCAACCGTGGCCGGCGCGTGCCCGAGCGCTTCGAGCAGGCGCCGGGCCTCGGCGGCAAGGCTGGCGGTCGGCTTTCGTGCTTCACCGCGATGAGCGCGCAACGGCTCGCCACGCGGGCTTTCGAGCGGCAGCGGCAGAGTCTCGCCAGCGTCGCGCGGTGGGCGATCGAAAGGAACCGAGACTTTCTGGCGGCGTGGCTCACGCCGCGACGCGAGCGCGCGCCCGCTACCCGAGGGTTGCCCGACGTTTAGCGCATCGAGTACCTCTTCGGGCGATTCGACCAGCTGCGCGCCCTGCTTGATGAGCCCGTGGCACCCTCGCGTGAGCGGCGCGTGGATCGAGCCGGGCAGCGCAAATACGTCGCGCCCCATCTCGTTGGCGAGGCGTGCCGTGATGAGCGAGCCGGAACGTTGTGCGGCCTCGATCACCACCACGCCTTCCACGAACGCGGCAATCACGCGATTGCGCTGCGGAAAGTTCGCGGAGCGCGCCGGGGTGCCGAGCGGCCATTCGGAGACGAGCGCGCCGTGCGCGGCAATCTCCGTGGCGAGTGGACGATGGGCCGGGGGATAGACGAGATCCGCGCCGGTGCCGATCACGGCGACGGTGCCGCCATGCTCGTGGAGCGCGCCGCGATGCGCGGCGCCGTCTACCCCGAGCGCGAGCCCCGAGACGACCGTGAGACCCGACGCAGCGAGTGTGCGCGCGAAGCGCGCGGCGTCCTCGATGGCCTGGGGTGTGGCGTTGCGGCTGCCCACGACGGCTACCGCGCGTGCGTGGAGCAGCTCGAGCCGGCCCTTTGCGTAGAGCAACGGCGGTGGGTCGGGCATGTCGAGCAGGCGGGCCGGATAAGCCGGGTCGGCGAGCGTGATGACCGCGTTGCCTGGCGCCGCGCGCCACGCCTGCAGCGCTTCGAGCTGTGCTGCGAAGTCCGGACGGGTCTCGCCCAGTGCGGCGTGCGCGGCTTGTGCTCCCGCGACCGCGGCGAGTGCGGAAAATGGCTGGGCCAGCACGTTTTGAGGCAGGCCGAACGCGCCGAGCAGCGCACGCAGCGCGGTGGGCCGCAGGCCGCGCGCGAGGGCGAGGCGCAGCCAGGCGGCCAGTTCCTCGGGAGACAGCGGCAAGGTCGTCGGCATTGCGTTCCCCGGGCGCGGACGGTTTGCCGCACCTCGTGATAAAATTTTCACCATCCGAAATACACCGTGGCGTCTTTACCCGTGGCACTGCGCGCTCGCCTTCAAGCGCGGCGCGTTTGCACGGGCGAGCGCGCGTTCAACGTTGAATTGCGGTCCTTTCGTCCGAATATGCGTGCATATCCTCCGTATCCGGCATGGGACCCGCAAGCTGGCCGAATGGCCAGGCCGCGCATCGTTCCCTGTTCCTGGCTCTTTCAGGCGCCCAACGAGAAACCCGTCAAATCATGGCTCTACTGAACATTCTTCATTACCCCGACAAGCGTCTGCACAAGGTCGCGAAGCCGGTCGAGGTGGTCAACGATCGCATCCGCAGACTGGTCGCCGACATGGCCGAAACCATGTACGCCGCGCCGGGCGTCGGCCTCGCGGCTACCCAGGTCGACGTGCATGAGCGCGTCGTGGTGATCGACGTATCCGACGCGCACGACGAGCTGCGCGTGTTCATCAACCCGGAAATCATCTGGTCGAGCGCCGAGCGTGAAGTGCATGAGGAAGGCTGTCTTTCCGTGCCGGGCATCTACGACGAAGTCGAGCGCGCGGAAAAGGTGCGCGTGCGCGCAATGAACGAAAAGGGCGAGACCTACGAGGTGGACTGCGAAGGGTTGCTCGCGGTCTGCATCCAGCACGAAATGGATCACCTGATGGGCAAGGTGTTCGTCGAATACCTTTCGTCGCTCAAGCAAACTCGCATCCGCAGCAAGATGAAGAAGCTCGAACGCGCGATGTAATCGCGATTCGATCGTAATTCGATCGTATTGCGCCGCGCCGTCTCTTTCTTCGTCAACCCGCTTTCAGCAAACTGAGCACCGAGCGCCCATGAGCCACACCCTTCGCGTCATCTTCGCCGGCACGCCGGAATTCGCCGCCGCGGCGCTCGCGGCGATTCACGAAGCGGGCTTTGCCGTGCCGCTCGTTCTCACCCAGCCGGACCGCCCGGCGGGTCGTGGCATGAAGCTCCAGGCGAGCCCGGTCAAGCGCTACGCGCAGGAGCACGGCATAGCCGTCGCCCAGCCGCCGTCGCTGCGCCGCACGGGCAAGTATCCGCAGGAAGCCGCCGCGGCGCTGGGCCTGCTGCGCGCCACGCCGCACGATGTGATGGTGGTCGCAGCCTACGGGCTGCTGCTGCCGCAGGAGGTGCTGGACATCCCGCCGCACGGCTGCATCAACATTCATGGCTCTATCCTGCCGCGCTGGCGCGGCGCCGCGCCGATTCACCGCGCGATCGAAGCCGGCGACGACGAGACCGGCATTACGCTCATGCAGATGGACGCGGGGCTCGACACCGGCCCGATGATCTCCGAGGTGCGCACGCCAATCGCGCCGGGCGACACCACGGCGACGCTGCACGACCGCCTGGCGCTGCTCGGCGCGACGCTGATCGTGGATGGGCTCGTCGCGCTCGAGCGCGACGGCGCGTTGCCCACCACGCCGCAGCCGGCAGAGGGCGCGACTTACGCCGAAAAGATCGGCAAACAGGAAGGGGCGCTCGACTGGCGCCGGCCGGCCGTGGCGCTCGCGCGCCAGATTCGCGCGTTCGACCCGTTCCCGGGCGGCGCCGCCACGCTGGACGGCGCGCAACTCAAGCTGTGGGCCGCCGAGCCTGTGGAGCGCTCGGCCAGCGCGAGCGCTGAGCCGGGCGAGATTCTCGATGTGAGCCCGGCGGGCGTAGTGGTGGCCTGCGGCGAGGGCGCGCTGCGCCTCACGCAGCTGCAAAAACCGGGCGGCAAGCGCCTGCCCGCACGCGAATTCCTGGCCGGCATGTCGCTAGCGGTGGGCCAGCGTTTCCAGCTGCCCGAGGCCCCTGCGGCCTGAACCCAGGCTCGCGCCATCGCCTGAAAATAGCCGATGGCCCAAATGCCGCGCAGTTACCAGCGCGCTAGAATCAATGGCGTTTGAAGCGCGTTTTTCGATTTTGAGGTTGTCATGCTCGGCATCACCCATTTTGGTTTCTTCCTCGTCGCCGTGTTTCTCCTGAACGTGACACCGGGGCCCGATACGGCCTATATCGTCGGCCGCAGCGTCGCGCAGGGCCGCGGCGCGGGCCTTGTCTCCGCACTGGGTATTTCGGCGGGCTGCTGCGTGCATACGCTCGCCTGTGCGTTCGGATTGACGGCGCTGCTCGCGGCGTCGGCCACGGCGTTCACGGTCATCAAGATCGTCGGCGCGATCTATCTCGTGTATCTGGGCGTGCGGCTCGTCCTCACGAAACACGAGGTCAAGCCGGCCGAAGGCGCCGCGCAAGCCACGCCGCCCGCTGCTGCGGCGCGGCCGCTGCGCCAGCTCTTCGTTTCGGGTTTCTGCACCAACGTGCTCAACCCAAAAGTAGTGCTGTTCTTCGTCTCGTTCTTCCCGCAGTTCGTGAGCCCGGGGAGCGAGCACAAGGCGCTCGCTTTCCTGACGCTCGGTGCCGCGTTCGTGCTGATGAGCACGGTCTGGAGCAGCTTCGTTGCGTGGGTGGCCGGCAGCGTCACACAGCGCCTTTCGGGCAAGGCGGGCGTGAAGAAGTGGCTTGACCGCACGGTTGGCTCGGCGTTTGTCGGCTTGGGCCTGAAGCTCGCGACGGCCACACGCTGAGATTGAATTTTTCGCATCTGCCCATATCTAACAAATCGCTTACAATGCGCCCGCATACGGCTGACCGGCTGGCGGCGGGCGTTCAACGATCGATTTGATCCCCTGGTGGGTGAAGGAGCACAGCACATGTTCAACTGGGTCAAAACCGCGATGTTGATGGCCGCGATTACGGCCCTTTTCATCATGATTGGCGGGCTGATCGGCGGGCATCGCGGGATGGTGCTGGCGCTGTTCTTCGCGCTCGCCATGAACTTCTTCTCGTACTGGTATTCGGACAAGATGGTCCTGCGCATGTACAACGCGCAGGAAGTCGACGAGACCACGGCGCCGCAGTTCTATCGCATGGTCCGCGATCTGGCCACGCGTGCGGGCTTGCCGATGCCGCGCGTCTACCTCATCAACGAGGACGCGCCCAACGCCTTCGCCACGGGCCGCAACCCCGAGCACGCGGCGGTCGCGGCGACCACGGGTATTCTGCGCGTGCTGTCCGAGCGCGAGATGCGCGGCGTCATGGCGCACGAACTGGCGCATGTGAAGCACCGCGACATTCTCATTTCGACGATCTCGGCCACCATGGCCGGCGCGATCTCGGCGCTCGCCAACTTTGCGATGATCTTCGGCGGCCGCGACGAAAACGGCCGCCCGGCGAATCCCATCGCGAGCATCGCCGTGGCGCTGCTCGCGCCGATCGCGGGCGCGCTGATCCAGATGGCGATTTCGCGTGCGCGCGAATTCGAAGCGGACCGGGGCGGCGCTGAGATTTCGGGCGATCCGCAGGCGCTCGCCTCGGCGCTCGACAAGATCCATCGCTATGCGCAGGGCATTCCGTTCCCGGCGGCCGAACAGCATCCGGCCACGGCGCAGATGATGATCATGAATCCGCTGTCGGGCGGCGGCTTGCAGAACCTCTTTAGCACGCACCCGTCCACGGAAGAGCGCATCCGCCGGTTGATGGAGATCGCTGCGGGCACCAGACGCTAAAGCGACACATAGCAATGAAAAAAACGCCTCTTCGGAGGCGTTTTTCATTCAGCCGGCCGCCGTGGCGTCGCCGTCTACGTGTCGCACGTCGGTTCGAGCCGAAACCCGCAATGCCCGTTGACGCAGGGAAACGACGAAGAACACGAAATAGACGCCAATGAACCAGGACACGTCGAGCGCGTAGTACACGTGTCCGAACTTGGCGACGATCCACGCGGCGATGAACGCCAACGGTACGGCATAGAAGATCACGCGATCCATGCGGTTATCGCCCTTGCTACTCTGGAATAGCGAAACGTAGCAGCACGCGAAAAACGGTGCGATGTCGTATTCCTTCATTCTCGGATTCAGCGCGAGACAGAACGCGAGAATATAGAACAGCCTGCCAGGTACGTTTTCGTTTTCGGCCACCATGAGCCGGCGCCCGCGCAACGGGTTGACCGCGTACACGAATAGCGCCACGACGACCGCTTCGTAGAACAGAACGTCGTCCAGGGTCGATAGCGCCCGGACGTGCTGTTCGAGTATCCCGAACAGCACGAGCCCGGAATCGTTCTGGGCGAGCATCTGCCAGCGCAGCAGGGTTTCGAAGTCGGTCCACAGACGCGGTTCCAGCGCGAGTTGCGCAATGGTTGCGAGCGCAACACACAAAGGCACGGCGAAGAAATAGCGCATGCCCCTGGAGATAAAAAAGAACACGAGGGCGTACGTCAGGAAATAGATCTTGATGGAGGCGAAAAGGGCGATGAAAAAAACCAGCGCGCAATACTTTGCCGTCGCGCGGTGGCTCGGCCGTGAGGCGTGCTCCGAACTACGCGCGGAACCGGAAGCGTCCTGAGAAGCCGCATAGAAAAGCGCAATGATCAGCAGGTGACCGAAGATCGCGAAGTTTCCCGTGAGGATGCCCCCCACGCCCGCGCCGCCAGTCAGAAACCCCAGCGCACCCGCGACGACGAAATCCGCATGCCGGACGCTGCAGGCGAGATAGAGCAGCGACGCGACAACGAACGCCAGATAGAGCCAGTGAAACGGAATGCGCGAGAAGAGATTGAGGAAGATGGGCGGATAGACGAAGGGAAATCCGTGCGGGATATACGGATTTGCGCCGCGCTTGAACTGGTCCAGCGCGTATGCGTACACCTTGTAGTCCCAGAAGGGCGAGAACAGCTTTCCCCGTCCCTGTTGGTACACGGAAAAGAGCGCAACAAAGGCCAGGAACGCGAAATCGTGTTTCTTGCCGAGTGGTTTCATGATGGCCGCGACGAAGCTGGGGGAGGTGTTTTCTGTCGACATCTTGCGGCGAGCCGTTAGTCGGTATCCGCCAAGATGTATCCAGACGAATTCATCGCCGCCGGGCTGCGCGCGTGGCGCGGTCAACTCGAATCGAACGGGGCTAGCAGTGTTGCGCGCTCGCCACGCTACAATGGCTCGCTTGTGCATCGTTGACGCCGCGATTCACCGCGGCCCGCATCCGGTTTCTTCATGATATCCAGCCCATCCCGGCGACCCAGCAAGCCATCTCACGGCAAAAAGAGTTCCGCATCGCCTGCGCGCCAGCAGGGCGCAGTGCCGGCGCGCAGCCACGCCGTGCACCTGGCCCCCGATTCGCTCGGCTTCGCGCTCGACCTGGCTGCACACGCGGTCGGCGCGGTGCACGCCGGTGCGGCGCTGCCCGCCGCGCTCGCGAGCGCCTTCACCGCATTGCCTGCCGATTTCGCGCCGCAGGTTCGCGGCGCCGTGCAGGACATCGCGTATCGCACGATGCGGCGGCTCGGCACGGTCGAATGGCTGATCCGGCAGCGCGTGAGCAAGGCGCCGCCGCCGCCCGTCGCGAATCTGCTGGCCTGCGCGCTGGCGTTGCTCGCAGAAGACGAGGCGAGCGCCGCCTACACGCCGTTTACGGTCGTCGATCAGGCCGTGCGCGCCGTGGGCGCGCGCCGCGAGACCGCCTTTGCGAAGGGGCTCGTCAATGCGGTGCTGCGCGGCTTTTTGCGCGAGCGCGACGCGGCGCTTGCCGCTGCTCAGGCCGATGAAACCGCGCAGTGGAACTATCCGCGCTGGTGGATCGACGCGGTGCGTGCCGCGTGGCCCACGCAGTGGCAGGGGATTCTCACCGCTGGCAACACGCAAGGCCCGCTCACGCTGCGCGTGAACGCGCGCCGTGCGAGCGCCGCCGAATACGTCCAACGGCTCGCCGCCGAAAACATCGCCGCCACGCAGATCGGCGAACACGCCGTGCGCCTGTCCGCGCCGCTGCCGGTGGATCGCATTCCCGGGTTCCTCGCGGGCGACGTGTCCGTGCAGGATGCCGGTGCGCAAGTCGCCGCGCAAATCCTCGACGTGCGCGACGGCATGCGCGTGCTCGACGCATGCGCGGCGCCCGGAGGCAAGAGCGGCCATCTGCTCGAGCTTGCCGACATGGACCTGATCGCGCTGGAGAGCGATGCCACACGCGCCGCGCGCATCGGCGAGAACTTCGCGCGGCTTGGTTTCGCGCAAGACGATCCCGCGCATCCGGCGCGCCACGCAAAGATCGTGGTCGGCGACGCGGGCAATCCCGCCGCGTGGCACGACGGCGAACGGTTCGATCGCATCCTCGCCGACGTGCCGTGCTCGGCATCGGGCATCGTGCGCCGCCATCCGGACATTCGCTGGTTGCGCCGCGAGAGCGACATCGCGGCGCTTGCCGCCGAGCAGCGCCGCATCGTCGATGCGCTGTGGCCGCTCGTGAAGCCGGGCGGCGAACTGCTCTACGTGACCTGCTCGATCTTCCCCGAGGAAGGCGAGGCGCAGGCGCGCTGGTTTGAAAGCACCCATGCGGATGCGGTACGATTGGACGCCCCGGGGCAACTGCTGCCCGAGGCGTTCGGCGCGCCGGCCCAAGGGCCAGAATGCGGCGCAGCCGACGAGGCGCGGCACGATGCCGATGCAAAGGCCGAAGTGACGGCAACCGACTGCCCCGTTCCCGATCGCACCGCAGATCACGACGGATTCTTCTACGCGCGCTTTCAGAAACGGTGATCATCAAACGCTTCTTCCCGCTGCGGTTCGCGGCCCTGATCTGGCTGGTGCTTGCTGTCGTCGGCTTCGTGGCCGCTACGCCGGCGCGCGCCGACTCGATCTCGGTGCAGCGCGCGTCGCTCCAGGCCGACAGCAACGGCTGGAGTCTCGACGCCCGCTTCGACTTCGACCTCAACAGCAGCCTGGAAGACGCGGTCAACAAGGGCATTCCGCTCTACTTCACCACCGACTTCGAGCTCACACGCGCGCGCTGGTACTGGTTCGACGAACAGCCGGTGAGCGTTTCGCAAAGCATTCGCCTGTCGTTCCAGCCGCTCACGCGTGAGTACCGCGTCTCCAGCGGCGGCCTGCAGCTCGGCTTCTCGACGCTCGCGGACGCGCTCGCGGTCATCAAGCACGTCACCTCGTGGCACGTGATCGACCGCAACGACGTGCATGCCGGCGAAACGTACACGGCCTCGGTGCGCATGCAGCTCGACGTCGCGCTGATGCCCAAGCCGTTCCAGATCGACGCCGTGAACAACCGCGACTGGAATCTCGCTTCCGACTGGAAGCGCTTTAACTTCACGGTGACCGAACGTGCTAAATAAAGTACGCCGCGCCACCAGCTTCAGCAGCGTCGTCGTCAAGCTGCTCGTTTCCACCGTCGCGTTCACCGCGACGCTGCTGCTCGTCCTGCTCGCCGCGGCGAGCGCGAACACCGAGTTCTTCGACCGCTACTACGGCTGGCTCTACGCGGCCAATATCGTCGTTGCGCTGATCTTCCTGTCGGTGGTCACGGCGCTCATGATCGTGATCGTCGTGCGCCTTAGACGCGGCAAGTTCGGCACGCGGCTGCTCGCGAAGCTCGCGTTCTTCTTCGCGCTCGTGGGCGTGGTGCCGGGCGGCATCATCTATATCGTTTCTTATCAGTTCGTCTCGCGCTCGATCGAGTCCTGGTTCGACGTGAACGTGGAAACCGCGCTCACGGCAGGCCTGAATCTCGGGCGCGGCATGCTCGACGCATCGCTGTCCGACCTGCAAACCAAGGGCCGTCTCATGGCCGAGCAGATCGCGAGCGGCGACGCCGCGGGCACCACGCTCACGCTCCTGCGCGCGCGCGACCAGTTCGGCGTGCAGGACGCGATGATCGTCGAGCCGGTGCGCAGCATGTCGGGCGCGGCGCCGGAAATGCACGTGGTGGCGCAGGCGTCGAGCAACTTCTCGTCGCTCATGCCCGCCGATATGCCCACGTCGCTCATGCTCGATCAGGCGCGCGGGCGCGGCTATGCGGCGATCGAAGGCGAAGTGGACGGCGACCCGCATCAGCTTGGCTCGAAGGGCGCGCTGCGATTGCGCGTGGTCACGCGTATTCCCGATGCGAACACAACGGATCTGCAGCCGGCCGAGCGTTTCCTGCAACTGGAGCAGCCCGTGCCGGCCGCGCTCGCGCGTAACGCCGACGCCGTGCAGCGCGCATATCGCGAATATCAGGAGAAGGCGCTTGGCCGCACCGGCCTGCGCAAGATGTACATCGGCACGCTCACGCTCGCGCTCTTTCTCGCCACGTTCGTCGCGATGATGCTGGCGCTCGCGCTCGGCAACCAGCTTGCAAGGCCGCTCTTCCTGCTCGCGCAGGGCACGAAGGAAGTGACCGAGGGCGACTACACGCCCAAGCGCGAGATCAAGTCGCGCGACGAACTGGGCTTCCTCACCCAGTCGTTTAACGCGATGACGCGCCAGCTTTCCGAAGCGCGCCAGGCCGTGGAGAAGAACCGCATCGCGCTCGAGCATTCGAAGGCGTATCTCGAAAGCATTCTCGCGAACCTCACAGCGGGCGTGTTCGTGTTCGACCGGCAGTTCCGCCTCACGACGGCGAACCCGGGCGCGGAGCGCATCTTCCGTCAGCCGTTCCAGACGCAGCTCGGCGTTGCGCTCGATCATATCGGCGCGCTCACGGAATTCGGCGCGATGGTGCGCAAGGCCTTCGCCGATCAGGAAGCTTCACGCGGCGACGGCGATCGCGGTCGCGGCCACTGGCAGCAGCAGTTCTCCGTACCGATTCCGGGCGAGACCGATCCGCTCACGCTGCTCGTGCGCGGCGCGCGCCTCGTATCCGATACGGGCCGCGACGCGGGCGACATGCAGACCTCGGGCTACGTCGTGGTGTTCGACGACATCTCCGACGTGATCTCGGCGCAGCGCTCGGTGGCGTGGGGCGAAGTCGCGCGGCGTCTTGCGCACGAGATCAAGAATCCGCTCACGCCGATTCAGCTCTCGGCCGAACGCCTGCAGATGAAGCTCTCCGACAAGCTCGCGCCAACGGACGCCGAAGTGCTCAAGCGCGGCGCGACCACCATCGTCAATCAGGTCGCGGCGATGAAGCAGATGGTCGACAACTTCCGCGATTACGCGCGCACGCCGCCTGCGGTGCTCGCGAACCTGCAGCTCAATGAGCTCGTGAGCGAAGTGCTCACGCTCTACGGTGTGGGAGAAGGCAAGAGTGCGATCAAGGTCGAACTCTCCGAGTTGCCGGTCATACGGGGCGACGCCACGCAATTGCGCCAGGTGATCCACAACCTGCTGCAAAACGCGCAGGACGCGGTGGCCGACACGCAGAATCCTCACGTGACGCTCGAGACCCGCGCCGTAGAATACGGAGACCCCGACGCGCAAGGCCGCACGCGCGTGGCGGTGCGTCTCACGGTTTCGGACAACGGCCCCGGTTTTCCGGCGCGCATCCTCACGCGCGCGTTCGAACCCTATGTGACGACGAAGGCCAAAGGAACAGGACTCGGGCTTGCGATGGTCAAGAAGATCGTCGACGAGCACGGCGCGCGCATCGACATCCGCAATCGAATGAGAGCGGGCGATGTGATCGAAGGCGCGCAGATCTCGATTCTCTTTCTCCAGTTGGCAGACGATGCCGCCACGCCAGGACCCGGCCGATCCGGGGAGGGGCAGGCGCGTGCCGAAGCGGAACGGGGATCAAAAGCAACAGTGCAGACAAGGGCAGCGTAAATGGCAACCATCCTGGTGGTAGATGATGAAATGGGCATCCGGGAATTGCTCTCGGAGATCCTCAGCGACGAAGGACACGTCGTGGAGCTCGCGGAAGATGCGCAGCAGGCGCGCGACTTCCGGCAGCGCCACGTGCCGGACCTCGTGCTGCTCGATATCTGGATGCCGGACACCGACGGCGTGACGCTGCTCAAGGAATGGGCCGCGCAGGGCCATCTGACGATGCCGGTCATCATGATGTCCGGGCACGCGACCATCGACACCGCCGTCGAGGCGACGAAGATCGGTGCGCTCAACTTCCTCGAAAAGCCGATCGCGCTGCAAAAGCTGTTGAAGGCGGTCGAGCAGGGGCTCGCGCGCGGCACGGCGGCGCCGGTCACGCAGGCCACATCGGCGGCGGCGGGGAAGTCGGCGGCGGGCGGACCCGCAGTCGTGGCATCGGCGGCGGCGCTGCCGGTGCTGGCCGCCGACGGCGTTCATGGCATGCACGCGGGCGCGACGGCCACGCAGACGGCTTCGATCTCGTTCGACATTCCGCTGCGCGACGCGCGCGACGCATTTGAGCGCGCTTACTTCGAGTACCACCTCGCGCGCGAGAACGGCAGCATGACGCGCGTGGCCGAAAAAACGGGGCTTGAGCGCACGCACCTGTATCGCAAGCTCAAGCAGCTCGGCGTGGACCTCGGCAAGAGCAAGGGCGAGTGAGGGTGAGAGTGCGCGCTCGCGAAAGCGAGCGGCGCAGTCCGGCTCACGAATTTTTGCGAAAGCCACTTGGCAAACGCCAGATTCATCGCTATAATCTTTTTTCTTCGTTGGCCCGGTAGCTCAGTTGGTAGAGCAGCGGATTGAAAATCCGCGTGTCGATGGTTCGATTCCGTCCCAGGCCACCAGAATGCAGCCCCAGGAGATCGTTCGATTCCTGGGGCTTTTTCGTTGTGCTCGTTGTCTTGCGGTTCGAATTCCAGACATCGACGGTATCCAGGGTATAAGGGTGCGCCGATGCCCTTGCAGGGGCCCGAGCCTATACTGCATGAGCCGGCGCGGGGGTTGTCCCTGCCGGTCCGCCCGGGCGCTTCAAGTAACAAAAGCGAGCAACAGCAGCAAGCAACGAAAGCATTCGCGCGGAAACCTCATACACGGAGTTTCACGGTGACTCGAACAGAAGCCAAGGGCGCGCTCGTACTGTTTTCCGGCGGCCAGGATTCGGCCACGTGCCTCGCATGGGCGCTCGACCGCTACGAGAGCGTCGAGACGCTCGGCTTCGATTACGGCCAGCGTCATCGCGTCGAACTGGAGTGCCGCGAAGGCTTTCGCACGGCGATCGCCAGCACGTTCCCTGAGTGGGGCGAGCGTCTCGGCGACGATCACATGATCGATCTCTCTGTGCTCGGCTCGATCAGCGACACGGCCATGACGCGCGAGATCGAGATCGAAACGGCGGCGAGCGGCTTGCCGAACACCTTTGTGCCGGGCCGCAACCTGATGTTCATGCAGATCGCCGCGGCGATCGCCTATCGTCGCGGGCTCAAGGTGCTCGTGGGCGGGATGTGCGAAACCGACTTCTCGGGCTACCCCGACTGCCGCGACGACACCATGAAGGCGCTGCAAGTGGCGCTCAATCTCGGCATGGACACGCGCTTCGTGCTGGAAACGCCGCTCATGTGGCTCGACAAGGCCGACACGTGGCGGCTCGCCGAAAAGCTGGGCGGCGAAGCGCTGGTGGACATGGTGCGCGTCGAAACGCACACCTGCTACGTGGGCGAGCGCGCCGAGCTTCACGCGTGGGGCTTCGGCTGCGGCGAGTGCCCGGCGTGCAAGTTGCGCAAGCGCGGGTATGAAGCGTATCTCGCTGGCGAGAACGTGACGGAAGCACCGGTCTGAGCGTAGGCCTCGGGCCGCGCACAGCGACTTTCGCAGCGAAAATGCTCAGGGCAGCGCACGGGCGGTGCGCCCTGCCAGCAGGTTGAATCCGCGCCCGAGACCAACCGGCTTTGCGCGCGCCTCGCGCCGATGAGCCAGAACCAGGCAGCAGCATGACTTACGCGGTAAAGGAAATTTTCTACACGTTGCAGGGCGAGGGCGCGAACGCCGGGCGTCCGGCGGTGTTTTGCCGGTTCGCCGGCTGCAATCTCTGGTCGGGCCGCGAGGAAGATCGCGAGCAAGCCGTTTGCCGCTTCTGCGACACTGACTTCGTCGGCACCGATGGCGAGAACGGCGGAAAATTCCGCACGCCTGAAGAGCTCGTCGCGAAGATCGCATCGCTGTGGCCCGAAGGCGAGGGCAACCGCTTCGTGGTCTGCACGGGCGGCGAGCCAATGCTGCAGATCGACCCGCCGTTCGTCGACGCGCTGCACGCCGCCGGCTTCGAGATCGCGATCGAAACGAACGGCTCGCTGCCGGTGCTCGAAACCATCGACTGGATCTGCGTGAGCCCGAAGGCCGACGCGCCACTCGTCGTCACGAAGGGCAACGAGCTCAAAGTCGTCGTGCCGCAGGAGAATCAGCGCCTGGCCGAGTACGCGAAGCTCGATTTCGAGTATTTTCTCGTGCAGCCCATGGACGGCCCGTCGCGCGACCTGAACACGAAACTCGCGATCGACTGGTGCAAGCGCCATCCGCAGTGGCGCCTGTCGATGCAGACCCACAAATACCTGAACATTCCCTGATTCACGCGAATTTTTCTGAAGAAGCGCCGTGCTGACGATCACCCGAAAACTCGAATTCGACGCGGGCCACCGCATCCCCGACCACCGCAGCCAGTGCCGCAATCTGCACGGCCATCGCTACGTGCTCGAAATCACGCTGGAAGGCGACCTCGTCGAAACCGAAGGCGCGCCCGACCGTGGCATGGTGATGGACTTCGCCGACGTGAAGTCGCTCGCGAACCAGTATCTCGTCGATCTGTGGGACCACGCGTTCCTCGTCTTCGCGGGCGATACGCAGGTGCGCGGCTTTCTCGAAACGCTGCCGGGCCACAAGACGGTCGTGATCGACCGCATTCCGACCGTGGAGAACCTCGCAGCCATCGCGTTCGATATTCTCGCGAACGTGTATGACGCGCACTACGGCGTGAATCTGCGCCTGCACAAGCTGCGCCTGTACGAGACGCCGAACTGCTGGGCCGAAGTCACGCGCGACTGACGCTCGCAAGTTCCGCCTCAGTCGTCTCACACTCGCTCCGACGACCCGCGCAAGGCGGGTTTTCCGTGCCGGCCGGCAAATTTTTGTCGCGGTATGATCATTGCCGCAAGGCCTGCGCATCCCCGCGTGCGGCCCGACAAACACATAACGGAGCGAGACCTGCCGCCGCCGCGCTGCCGGGCGAACAACCGCCCGCGCCTCGCGTGCGCGCCCCGCAGCCTCGCCGGGAGCACGGCGATGAACACCTTCACCAATCCTCTCAAGGAACGCCTCAAGGAGGCGGAGCCGCTATTCGGTCTATGGCTCTCGATGGGCAGCGAAACCGCCGCCGAGGCGCTCGCGCACGCCGGCTTCGACTGGCTGCTGATCGACATGGAGCACACCCCCAACGACAGCGCCGACACCATCGCCCAACTGCGCGCCATTGCCGCCGCGCATTTGCCGACCGAACCCGTGGTGCGTCTGCCCGACAGCGAGCCTTGGCTCGTGAAGCATGTGCTCGACGCGGGCGCGCGCACGGTGATGTTCCCCAACGTGGCATCGGCTGAAGAGGCTGCGCGTGCCGTGAGCCTCACGCAGTACCCCGATGCGCGCACGCCCGGCGGCCAGCGCGGCGTGGCGGGCGCGGTGCGCGCGGCGGCCTACGGGGCGCGGCGCGACTACCTTCAGGGCGCGAACGCGCAGATCGCGACGATCGTGCAGATCGAGTCGGCGGCGGCGCTGGCCGACGTCGAGAATATCGCGAAGGTGCCGGGCGTCGACTGCCTGTTCGTGGGGCCTGCCGATCTCGCGGCGAGCCTTGGCCATCTCGGCGACTCGAAGCATCCGGACGTGGTCGCCGCCGTGCAGCGCATCGTCGCGGCTGCGCGCGAAGCGGGTGTGGCGGCCGGCATTTTCGCGATGGATGCGGCCGCGGCCAGGCAGTATCGCGAGATGGGCTTCAGCTTCATCGCCCTTGCCGCGGACGTGATGTGGCTCGTGCGCGCGACGCGCCAGGCGCTCCAGGAGGCGAGATCATGAAGCGTCCGAAAGCGCTTTTTGAGCGGCTCTTTGGGCGGATAGCGCGCGCGGTCGCCATCGGCTGTGTGGCGGGCGCGGCGCTCAGCGTGAGCGGCGTCGCGGCGGCAGCCGATGGCGCCAGCGCCACCACTGGCGCCGAATCCGATCCGCAAACGGCCAACGCTGTTGCCGACTACAACGCGGGCAATCTGAGCGCAGCGCGCGCCGAGTTCCAGGCGGCGGCCGAGCGCGGCAACCGGCTGGCGGAATTCAACTACGCGATGATGCTGGTGAACGGCGAAGGCGGGGCCGCCGACGTCGGCGAGGGCCGCAAATGGCTGCGCAAGGCGGCGGACGCGAACATGTCGCACGCGCAGTACGTGTACGGCAAGATGTACGACGACGGCGACTTCGTCGAGCGCGATCCGGTAGAGGCGCACCAGTGGTTCCTCAAGGCGGCGAAGCAGGGCCATGTGCAAGCGGAGCTTGCGCTCGCGAATCAGTACCTGGATGGGCGCGGGACCACGCGCGACAACAAGCAGGCGTTCTACTGGTACAAGAAGGCTGCCGAGGGCGGCGACATGACGGCGCAATACGTGACCGGGTCGTTCTATGAGCGCGGCGGCGACGGCGTGCCGAAGAACCTCAACGTCGCGCGGGCGTACTATGCGGCGGCGGCGGCACAGGGCGATCCCGTGGCGCGGCTGAAGTACCAGCAGTTGAGCGCGCAACTGATGAAGTCGGCGCCTACGCAGTAAGCGCCAGAAAGCGATCACTGAAACGAAAACGCGCTCGAGTGAGCGCGTTTTTTTTTGCTGCATCGATCGAGTGGGCGCAAGCCGCGCGCCGTGCCCTCAACTCTGCATCAACCGCTTCTGGCGTCCCACGCTCATGATGAGCCCGATCGCCACGCCGAGCGTGGTGAGCGCCGTGCCGCCATAGCTCATGAACGGCAGCGGCACGCCCACCACGGGCAGGATGCCGCTCACCATGCCGATGTTGACGAACGCGTAGGTGAAGAACGCCATCGTGAGCGATCCGGCCAGTAGTCGCCCGAAGAGCGTCGCGCCGTTCGCGGCGATATAGAGCCCACGCGCGATCAGACACATATAGAGCGTGAGCAGCACGAGGCCGCCCGCCATGCCGAACTCCTCGGAGAACACCGCGAAGATGAAGTCGGTGTGCTTTTCGGGGATAAATTCCAGATGCGACTGCGTACCCTTCAACCAGCCCTTGCCGAGCGGGCCGCCCGAGCCAATCGCGATCACCGCCTGGATGGTGTGGAAGCCCTTGCCGAGCGGATCGGACGTGGGGTCGAGCAGTGTGCAGATGCGGTGCTTCTGGTAGTCGTGCATGAGCGGCCAGTTCACCTGCGGCTGACAGATCTTGTCCTGGAACGCTGCGATCGAGGCTACCGCGATCACGCCCGCGATCAGCACCGGCACGATCAGCTTGAACGAGAGCCCGGCGAAATAGATGACAAAGAGCCCCGACGCGAACACGAGCACGGCGGTGCCGAGATCGGGCTGCTTGGCGATCAGGCCGACCGGGACGAGCAGAATCACGAAGCCGACGACGAAGTCGTACCAGCGCATCACACCTTCGCGGCGCTGGTAGTACCACGCGAGCATGAGCGGCGTCGCGATCTTGAGGATTTCCGAGGGCTGAATCACCACACCTACGTTGATCCAGCGCTTCGCGCCCTTGCGCGTGAGGCCGAATAGCGCCACGGCAATCAGTAACGCGATGCCGAAGGTATAGATCGGCACTGCGAAGCGCATGAGCGTGTTGGGCGGCACATTGGCGAGCGCCCACATCAGCACGAAGGTGAGCATGATGTTGCGCAGTTGGTCTTCTACGCGGCCCGGCACGTCGAGGCTCGCGCTGTACAGCGTGACGATGCCCACGCACAGCAGCAGGAACACGGTGAGCGCGAGCGGGCGGTCGAAGCCGAGGAACATCTTGCGCAGCGTGTCGAGCACGGCGCGCTTGTCGATCTTGTCGAGCTGGAAGAAAGGCATGGTGACTCCTTACTCGTCGATGCCGCCCGTTGCGGGCTTGGGCGGCGGTGCGAGCGTGGCCGCGTCGCTCGCGCTGGCGGGACGGCGCGGGCGATGGGGGCCAGGGCCGAAGTGGCGGGGCACCGGGGCCGGCGCGGGGCGGGCGGCGCCCGTGTCGGGCGTGCTGTCCGCGCTGGCGGTGCCGCCGTTCACGGCGTTGGTTGCAGCGGGCGCATCAGGGCTGACGTTCTGGAGGGGCTTGCGAGCCTTGCCGGCTGCGCTGCTGGCGGGCGTGGGCCGCGCCGCTGCGCCGGCGGCCGAAGCGGGACTGGCAGCGGAGGCCGAAGCCGGACCCGCAGCGGCCGCGCCCGACGCTTCCGAGGCAGCCGCCGCAGCCGAAGCCGCCTCGGCCGCCGATGCCGCACCGGGAATCGGCAGCGGCGTGAAGCCAGCGGCGACCCTGACAGGCTGAACGATGGGCGGCGCGGGCGTCGCGGGCGTGGCCGAAGCCGCGCCGGACGCCGCCTCGGGCGGCGCGCCGATCACGGGCGCGGACGCGTCTTCCGTGGCCGAAGCCGCCGCGGTCACCGCCGCCTGCTGGACGCCCGGCTTCAGGCGGTCGACGAGGTAGTAGTCGAGCACGCGGCGCGCGATCGGGCCTGCGGCCTGCGCACCCCAGCCGCCGTTTTCGACGATGAGCGCGATGGCGATCTGCGGCTTCTCGGCCGGTGCGAACGCGATGAAGAGCGCGTGGTCGCGCAGATTCTCGGCGAGCGCATGCGCCTTGTACTTGCCGCCCTGCAGCGAGAACACCTGCGCCGTGCCGGTCTTGCCCGCCGACGTGTACGGCGCGTTGCGGAACACCTGGAAGGCCGTGCCCGACTGATTCATCGTCACGTTTTCCATGCCGCGCTTCACCACGTCGATATCGGCCTGGCTTACGTTCAGGCGGCCGCTTTGGCTCGGGACCGTGAGGCGCTCCTGCTTCGTGATCGGATTCTCGATCTCCTTCACGAGGTGGGGCTTCATCAGAATGCCGTTGTCGGCGAGCGTGGCCGTGGCGTGTGCGAGCTGCAGGATCGTGAACGAGTTGTAGCCCTGGCCGATACCGAGGCTGATCGTCTCGCCCTCGTACCACCTCTGCTGCTCGGGCTTGCGGTACGCCTTGCGCTTCCATTCGGTGGAGGGCAGGATGCCGCGCGCCTCGCCCGCGATATCGATACCGGTGAGCTGGCCGAAGCCGAGCGGCTTCATGAAGTTCGCGATGTTGTCCACGCCCAGGTCGTGCGCGAGCATGAAGAAGTAGGTGTCGTTCGACACCATGATCGCGCGGTTCATGTCGACCCAGCCTTGGCCCGAGCGCACGTCGTTGTTGAAGCGGTGGCCGCCGAACATGTAGTAGCCGGGGTCCGAGAAGCCCCACTGCGGCGTGCGCTTGTGCAGCGTGAGCGCGGCGAGCGCCATGAACGGCTTGTAGGTCGAGCCCGGCGGGTAGGTGCCGTGCAGCGGACGGTTCAGCAGCGGGTGATCGGGCGAGTTGTTGAGCTCGTCCCAGGTCTGCTGGTCGATGCCATCCACGAACGAATTCGGGTCGAAGCTCGGCGCGGAGACGAACGCGAGAATGTCACCCGTGGACGGCTCGATCGCGACTAGCGCGCCGCGCTTGCCTGCGAACGCTTGCTCGGCGACCTGCTGCAGACCGATGTCGATCGACAGCACGAGGTTGTTGCCGGGCGTAGCCTGCGTGCGCGAGAGCGTGCGCACGGGGCGGCCGCCCGCCGTCACTTCCACTTCCTCGAAGCCCGTCAGGCCGTGCAGCTCGGTTTCGTAGCTCTGCTCGACGCCGATCTTGCCGATGTAGTCGGTGCCGTTGTAGTTGTTCGCGTCGAGGCGCGGATCGTAGTGCTCGGGATCGTTGTCGTTCTGGTCGCTGGCGTCGTCGATGCGCTCCTGGTCGCGCTGCGAAATACGGCCGATATAGCCGATCACGTGTGCAGCCGTCGGACCGAGCGGGTACTGGCGGAACAGACGCGCGCGCACTTCCACGCCGGGGAAGCGGAAGCGCTGGGCGGTGAAGCGCGCGACTTCGTCGTCGGTCAGGCGCGTGCGGATCGGCAGGCTCTCGAAGTTCTTCGAGTCTTCGAGCAGCTTCTTGAAGCGGCGGCGGTCGCGCGCATCGATCGGGATCACGGTCGAGAGCTGGTCGATCGTGTCGTCGAGCGTGTCGGTGAGCTTCGAGGGCGTGATTTCGAGCGTATACGCGGAGTAGTTCTTCGCGAGCACGACGCCGTTGCGGTCCGTGATGATGCCGCGGTTCGGCACGATGGGCGCGACGGAAATGCGGTTTTCATCCGCCTGCAGCGAGTACTTGCTGTGGTTCCAGACCTGCAGATAGAGGAAGCGGAACGCGATCAGCCCGAAGCAGACGAACACGAACAGCCCCGCCGCCGCGACGCGCAAGCGGAACTTCGTGAGCTGCTGCTGGGTGTCCTTGAATTCGGTCATGCTGTCAGACCCAGGCCCCGCTGTTCCAATCGCGAGGAACGGCGGGCCGGGGTGCGTAAGAGGTAGTCAAGCGAGTCTTCCAGCGGCGAGCGCGCGCCGCTCAAATGGGCCGGGTGTCGTCGGGATCGACGGGGCGGCGCTGCGGCAGGAGCAGCAGCACGCTCGCGAACGGCCAGAGGATGGCCTCGACGAAGCCGCTGATGAGGTAACCCCAGCCAGGAAACGAAGCGCCCATCAGCAGGCGGATCATGAACGGCACGACTTGCGCGCCGACCAGCATGGGCGTGACAGCGAACATCTGCAGGCCGATCGACATCCACAGCACGCGGCGGTGAATGGTGATCGCGCCGTACGAAAGCAGCGTGTACGCGAGCGCGTGCTCGCCCAGCAGGTTCGCGTTGTGGACGTCCATGAGGAGCCCCAGGAAGAACGCGACGCCCATGCCGACCTTGCGCGGCTGGTGAATGTTCCAGAACAGCAGCACGAGCGCGACGAAGTCCGGCACGCCGGCCAGCTTGCCCCAGGGCAGCAGGTTCAGCAGGAACGCCGCCGCAAGGCTGAAAACGATGAAGTACGGATTGACCGGCTGGAGAATGTATTGCGGACGCGGCATCAATGGCCCCCTTGCTCAACGGCCTTCGCTGCCTCTTCCCGCATGCTCTCCTTGGGCCTTCTCTCGAGCTGCTTTTTATCCGCCGGCTTCTTGTCGGCGGCGGGCGCGTTTGCTGCAGGCTTCGCCTGCTGCGCGGGGGCGGCCGGCGCCGTTGCGCCCGACGCACCTGCCGCTGCGGCGGGCTTCGCCTTCGCGTCGTCGACTTTCTTGTCGCCCTTCTTGTCTGCGGCCTTGGCGGGCTTCTTCTTCGCGTCCTTCGCCTCGGCGGCTGCCGCGGCTTCTTCGGCGGCGATCGGGTTGGGCGGCACCTGCGGGACATAGTGCAGCACGAGCACCTGGCGCGCCCCGCGCACGGCGGCGAGCGGCAGGCAGACCACGCGTGCGAATGCCGTATCGGCCTGCTTGTCCACGCGCAGCACCTTCGCGACCGGCAGTCCTTGCGGATACACGCCGTCGAGTCCGCTCGTCACCAGTTCATCGCCCACTTGCAGGTCGGCGCTGATCGGCACGAAGCGCAGATCGAGCAGGTCGCCCTTCGCCGTGCCATAGATCACGCTGCGCAGGCCCGTGCGCACGACTTCGACTGGCACCGCCTGGTCCTTGTCGGTCACGAGCGTGACTTCGGACTGCATGGGGAACACGCGCGTGACCTGGCCGATCACGCCGTCCTCGCTCAATACCGGCGAGCCGTTCTGGATACCCTGCTGCGAACCGCCGCCGATCACGACTTTCTGTGTGAACGGGTCGCGCGTATCGTACTGGACGTCAGCAGGCGTGGTTTGCGCGCCAATGCGCTGCGAGAGCTGCAGCAGCGCGCGCAGGTGCGTATTTTCGGCTACGAGCGACGCGGCCGCGTTGGCCTGCTGCGAAAGCTGGAGATTGCGCACGTGCAGTTGCGTGTTCTCGGTGCGCAGCGTGGAACTCGTCACGGCCAGATCGGCGGCGCCCATAAAGAAGTCGCGCGGCACGAGGGCCGCGCGTTGCAGCGGGTACAGGCCCGCGCCGAGCACGCCGCGCACGACCTCGAGCGTCTTGAAGCGCGCGTCGGAGACGAGGAGCGCGAGCGACAGCACGACGAAGAAGATCAGCCGTGCGAGTGCCGATGGGCCCTGTCTAAAGAGGGGCGGCGGACTGTATTCCATGGTCGGCGCCGGGGGCGTGTGCGGTTCGGTGAAACAGAGGGTGTAACGGAGGGCACAACGAAGTGTGAAACTTCGGCGCCCCGAAGGCCGCCCCGTTGCGGGCGCCGGGGCGGCGCGCGTGCCGCCACGCCATCAGGGGCGCGGCGACGCCGAAACCGCGCCGCGGGCGAGCGCAGCGGTGCGCGGCGCGCTTACTCGTACGAGAAGATGCTGCCAAGCTTGTCCATGCGCTCGAGCGCCATGCCCGAGCCGCGCACCACGCAGGTGAGCGGGTCTTCGGCCACGAGCACCGGCAGACCGGTTTCTTCGGCGAGCAGGCGGTCCAGGTCGCGCAGCAGCGCGCCACCGCCCGTGAGCATCATGCCGCGCTCGGCGATGTCGGCGCCGAGTTCCGGCGGCGTTTGTTCGAGTGCGATCTTCACCGACGAGACGATCTGGTTCAGCGGGTCGGTGAGCGCTTCGAGAATTTCGTTGCTCGAAATCGTGAAGCTGCGCGGAATGCCTTCGGACAGGTTGCGGCCCTTCACTTCCATTTCCTTGACTTCGGAACCCGGGAAGGCCGAGCCGATTTCCTTCTTGATGGCTTCGGCGGTTTGTTCGCCGATCAGCATGCCGTAGTTGCGGCGGATGTAGTTCACGATCGCTTCGTCGAACTTGTCGCCGCCCACGCGCACCGAGCCCTTGTACACGATGCCGCCGAGCGAGATCACGCCCACTTCGGTCGTGCCGCCGCCGATGTCGACGACCATCGAGCCCGTGGCTTCCGAAACCGGCAGGCCCGCGCCGATCGCGGCGGCCATCGGCTCTTCAATGAGGTAGACCTGCGAGGCGCCCGCGCCGTGCGCGGCTTCCTTGATCGCGCGGCGCTCGACCTGGGTCGAGCCGCACGGCACGCAGATGATGATGCGCGGCGACGGCGAGAACATGCGCGACTCGTGCGCCGTCTTGATGAACTGCTTGATCATCTGCTCGGTGACGGTGAAGTCGGCGATCACGCCGTCCTTCATCGGGCGGATGGCTTCGATGTTGCCCGGGACCTTGCCGAGCATCTGCTTGGCTTCCTTGCCGACTGCCTGAATCGTCTTCTTGCCGTTCGGGCCGCCTTCCTGGCGAATGGAGACGACCGAGGGTTCGTCGAGGACGATGCCCTTGCCGCGCATATAGATCAGGGTGTTGGCGGTGCCGAGGTCGATCGCCAGGTCGTTGGAGAAGTAGCTACGCAGAAAACCGAACATTCAAAAATCCTGTCTCGCTTGTGGCCGACCTTCGAGCTTCTGGGGCGAGGGCGGCAGCGGAAAAATAAACAGCCTCAGGGCGCTATGCGCCGCCACGAGAGCACCACGAGCGGACTGCGCAGGGAGTCGCAAGGGGCGCCACGAGGGGCCTGAGACTGCGGGGATGGTTACCGGAGGCAGCCACGCTGCGCCGCCCATTTCATCTTGTCTGGCCGCATTGAGTTGCGTACAGAACTGAAAGGCGGATGCAAGGCGGTCCGGGTTTGGGTCGAACGCGTAATGATACCTTATAATTTTGCCTGTTTTGCAGGATCCGGAAGGCAGTTTTTGACCTCATCGAAGCTTTCCTCCAGAGCCGGATCCGGCGCGATAAACCGCTGTTGCAGCACCGAATTTCCGAACTGCCGCAGCCTCTTTTTCCGGTGACCGCATGGCCCTGACCCTGAACGATGTGAAGCGCATCGCGCATCTTGCGCGCCTCGAACTGGCCGACGCCGAAGCTGGCAATACGCTCGAACGCCTCAACGACTTCTTCGGCCTCGTCGAGCAGATGCAGGCCGTGGACACGACTGGCATTGCGCCGCTCGCCCACCCGATCGAGCAGATCGAGGACGTCGCGCTGCGCCTGCGCGAGGACGCCGTGACCGAAATCGTGGACCGCGAAGCGCTGCAACGTCCTGCGCCCGCGGTGCAGGACGGACTTTACCTTGTACCGCGCGTGATTGAGTAAACGCGCAGCATTTTTTCGCCATTTTCGAAACCTTTCGAGTCGTCGGAACAGTTCGAAAAGGCACGGACTCCCGAGTTTTCGCGGGTTTGCCGAGAAATGGCCTACACGTTTGTCAACGTCTGTCGAGCCGCTTTTCGGACGGCGCAACGATCTGATTACGACCACGCCGTGACGTTCTTCCAGGAATCACGCAATGCATGACAAAAGCTTGACCGAACTGCGCGCCGCGCTGGCTGCGAAGGAGTGCTCCGCAGTCGAACTGGCCCAGCACTTTCTGGGCCGGATTGAGGCGCATCAAGACCTGAACGCTTTCGTCGACGTCAATCCCGAATTGACGCTTGCTCAGGCGAAGGCCGCCGACGCGCTTCTGCATTCGGGCCACGCGGGCCCGCTCGCGGGCATTCCGCTCGCCCACAAGGACGTGTTCGTCACGCGCGGCTGGCGCTCGACCGCGGGCTCGAAGATGCTCGCAAACTATGTGAGCCCGTTCGACGCGACCGTGGTCGAACGGCTTGAGCGCGCGGGCATGGTCTGCCTCGGCAAGACCAACATGGACGAATTCGCGATGGGCTCGTCCAACGAGAACTCGCACTTCGGCGCCGTGAAGAACCCCTGGGACACGAAGGCCGTGCCGGGCGGCTCGTCGGGCGGTTCCGCCGCGGCCGTCGCGGCGCGCCTCGCGCCCGCCGCCACCGGCACCGACACGGGCGGCTCGATTCGCCAGCCGGCGTCGTTCACGGGCGTGACGGGCATCAAGCCCACGTACGGCCGCGTGTCGCGCTACGGCATGATCGCGTTCGCTTCGTCTCTCGACCAGGGCGGCCCGTTCGCGCAGAACGCGACGGATTGCGCGCTGCTGCTGAACGCCATGGGCGGTTTCGACGAGCGCGACTCGACGAGCCTCACGCACGAGCACGAGGACTACACGCGCTTTCTCGGCCAGACGTGGAGCGCCCACGCCAGCGCCGACAAGCCGCTCGCGGGCCTGCGCATCGGCCTGCCGAAGGAGTACTTCGGCGCGGGCCTTGCCGACGACGTGCGCGCCGCCATCGACGCCGCGCTGAAGACGTACGAGTCGCTGGGCGCGACGCTCGTGGAAGTCACGCTGCCGAAGACCGAGCTGTCGATTCCCGTGTACTACGTGATCGCCCCGGCGGAAGCTTCGTCGAACCTCTCGCGCTTCGACGGCGTACGCTTTGGCCACCGTGCGGCGGAATACCGCGATCTGCTCGACATGTACAAGAAGTCGCGCGCCGAGGGCTTCGGGCCCGAAGTGAAGCGCCGTATTCTGGTGGGCGCGTATGTGCTGTCGCACGGCTACTACGACGCCTACTACCTGCAGGCGCAGAAGATCCGCCGCATCATCGCGCAAGATTTCCAGGAAGCGTTCAAACAGTGCGACGTGATCATGGGCCCGGTGGCCCCGAGCGTGGCATGGGACCTGGGCGCGAAGGGCGACGATCCGCTGCAGATGTACCTGGCTGACATCTACACGCTTTCCACGAGCCTCGCGGGCCTGCCCGGCATGAGCGTGCCGTGCGGATTCGGCGCGGGTGCGAACGCGCAGCGACCCGTCGGTCTGCAGATCGTCGGCAACTATTTCAACGAGGCCCGCATGCTGCAGGTCGCCGACGCTTTCCAGCGCGCGACCGACTGGCATCGCAAAGCGCCGGCAGGGGTGTGAACATGGCAACACAGTGGGAAGTCGTTATCGGTCTCGAAACGCACGCGCAATTGTCGACGGCGTCGAAGATCTTCTCGGGCGCATCGACGCAGTTCGGCGCCGCGCCCAACACGCAGGCCTGCCCCGTCGATCTCGCGCTGCCGGGCGTGCTGCCGGTGATGAACCGCGGCGCCGTTGAGCGCGCGATCCAGTTCGGCCTTGCGATCGGCTCGACGATCGCGCCGCGCAGCATCTTCGCGCGCAAGAACTACTTCTATCCGGATCTGCCGAAGGGCTATCAGATCAGCCAGTACGAGATTCCGGTCGTGCAGGGCGGTCAGATTACGATCCAGGTGCCGGCCAACGAAAAGGCCGGCACGGACGCGTACGAGAAGACCGTCAATCTCACGCGCGCGCATCTGGAAGAGGACGCGGGCAAGTCGCTGCACGAAGACTTCGCGGGTATGACGGGCATCGACCTGAACCGCGCGGGCACGCCGCTGCTCGAAATCGTTACGGAACCCGAAATGCGCAGCGCGGCGGAAGCCGTGGCCTACGCGAAGACGCTGCACACGCTCGTGGTGTGGCTCGGTATTTGCGACGGCAACATGCAGGAAGGTTCGTTCCGTTGCGACGCGAACGTCTCCGTGCGCCCGGTCGGCCAGAAGGAATTCGGCACGCGCGCCGAGATCAAGAACCTGAACTCGTTCCGCTTCCTCGAAGAAGCCATCCAGTACGAAGTGCGCCGCCAGATCGAGCTGATCGAGCACGGCGGCACGGTGGTGCAGGAAACGCGCCTCTACGATCCGGACAAGCGCGAGACGCGTTCGATGCGCAGCAAGGAAGACGCGCACGACTACCGCTATTTCCCCGACCCCGACCTCATGCCGCTCGTGATCGATGCAGCGTGGGTCGAGCGCGTGAAGGGCGAGATGCCCGAGCTGCCCGCGACAATGCAAACGCGCTTCGTCGAGCAATATGGCGTGACGCCGTATGACGCGAACGTGCTCACGTCGAGCAAGGCGATGGCCTCGTACTTCGAAGCCGTCGTCGCGAAGGCCGGCGCAGCGCAAGCCAAGGCCGCCGCCAACTGGCTGATGGGCGAAGTCTCGTCGCAGCTCAACCGCGAAGGCCTCGACATCGAAGCCTCGCCGGTCTCGGCCGCGCAGTTCGCCGTGCTGCTCGCGCGCATCGCCGACGGCACGATCTCGAACAAGATCGCCAAGGAAGTGTTCCAGGCGATGTGGGACGAGAAGGCAGCAGACGAAGGCGCCGCCGACCGCATCATCGAAGCGAAGGGCCTCAAGCAGATTTCGGATACCGGCGCGCTCGAAGCGATCATCGACGAGGTGCTCGCGGCGAACCCGAAGTCGGTGGAAGAATTCCGCGCGGGTAAGGAAAAAGCGTTCAACGCGCTGATCGGCCAGGCCATGAAGGCGACGAAGGGCAAGGCGAATCCGCAGCAGGTCAACGAACTGCTGAAGAAGAAGCTGGGCTGAGTTTGGGTGCGGCCCGCCGGATTCGGGCATGCTGGCAAGGCGGCGTCGTGCGTAGCAGTGCGGCGCCGCCTTGCCGCTTCAGGCGAGCGCCAGGGCGTTAGCTCGCTTTGCCATCTGTATTCACGAGAGAGAGGAGAACAAAGCATGTCCAAGGTCCCGAGTCTCGACGATTACCGCGTGCCGTACTTCAGCGACAAGAAGACGCAGACCTTCTCGCTCAGCGCGCTCGACCCCACCGCGAAACCGTTTTCGAGCGGCAGCAAGGACGGCGACCGCGAGCGCCTCTCCGAAATCGGCAAGAAGCTCGACGTGCTGCAGGAGCGTCTGCATTCACAGCGTCACCAGCGCGTGCTGCTCGTGCTGCAGGGCATGGACACGAGCGGCAAGGACGGCACGATCCGCGGCGTATTCCGCGAGGTCGACCCGCTCGGCCTGCGCATCGTGCCGTTTCGCGCGCCCACGCCCATCGAGGCTTCGCGCGACTTTCTCTGGCGCGTGCATCTGCAGGTGCCGGGGGCGGGGGAGCTTGCCATCTTCAACCGCAGCCACTACGAAGATGTGCTCGTGCCGCGCGTGATCGGCCAGATCGACTCTGCCGAATGCGAGCGCCGTTACCGCCAGATTCGCGATTTCGAGGCGCTGCTCGCGCAGAGCGGCACGTCGATCATCAAGTGCATGCTGCATATCTCGAAGGACGAGCAGCGAAGCCGCATCCAGGCGCGTATCGACGATCCGACCAAGCATTGGAAGTTCGACGTATCGGATCTCGAAGCTCGCAAGCAATGGGACGCCTACCAGGCCTCGTACCAGGACGCGCTCGCGGCCACCTCTACGGAATACGCGCCGTGGTTCGTGATTCCCGCGGATTCGAAGTCGCATCGCAACGTCATGGTGGGTGAGTTGCTGCTGCGCCTGATGGAAAGCCTCAAGCTCGAATTCCCGCCGGCCAAGCCCGAGCTCAAGGGTCTCAAGATCGACTGAGACCGACCGTATCCGCTCGCGCCCGGCAGTGCAGTCCAGCGCCGCGGCGCGAGAAAACGTAAAAGCAACGCAAAATCAAGAGGAAAGAAGACATGTTGCGTGTGATCACCGCGAATCTGAATGGCATCCGCTCGGCGGCGAAGAAGGGCTTTTTCGAATGGTTCGGCGAACAGAAAGCCGACGTGCTCTGCGTGCAGGAGATCAAGTGCTCGCAGGACGACATGACGCCCGAGTTCCTCGCGCCGCACGACTTCACGGGCTACTTCCAGCATGCGGTGAAGAAGGGCTATAGCGGCGCGGGCGTTTACTCGCGCTACGAGCCCGATGACGTCATCATCGGTTTCGGCAGTGAGGAGTTCGACCCGGAAGGGCGCTACGTGGAAACGCGCTACGGCAAGCTCTCGGTGATTTCGGTCTACGTACCTTCGGGCTCGAGCGGCGACGAGCGTCAGGCCGCGAAGTACCGCTTCATGGATGAATTCATGCCGCATCTCGCTGAACTCAAGCGCGAGCGCGAAGTGATCGTGTGCGGCGACGTGAACATCGTCCACAAGGAAATCGATATCAAGAACTGGAAGGGCAACCAGAAGAATTCGGGTTGCCTGCCCGAAGAGCGCGCGTGGCTCACGAGCCTCTTCGACGACGTGGGCTACGTGGACGTGTTCCGCACGCTCGACCCGCGCCCCGAGCAGTACACGTGGTGGAGCAACCGCGGCCAGGCGTATGCGAAGAACGTGGGGTGGCGTATCGACTATCAGATCGCAACGCCCGGCATTGCGCACAAGGCGAAGAAAACGTCGATCTTCAAGGACATCAAGTTCAGCGACCACGCGCCGCTGACTATCGACTACGACTACAAGGTCAAGAGCTGACGCTCATCCCGGCGCGCTGCGAACCCGCTTTCACGGCGCCGAAACCACCTTGCGCTTCTGCACGGCCGGGATGCCCTCGTAGTCGGGCAACTCGGCGAGCGGCTTGCCGATAGCCTTCGCGTAGAGCGGCATCATGTCCGCGAGGCGCTTGGCGATGTCCGCGCGACGCGCCGGCGTGTACGGATGCACGTAGATGAAGCCCTGGTCGCGGTCGGCGCGTGTCGCCACCGCGAGCTTGTCCCAGAGCGTGAGCGCGGCGCGCGGATCGAAGCCCGCGCGCGAGGCGATATCGCTGCCGATCACGTCGGCTTCGGTTTCGTCGGCGCGGCCGTAGTGCATCTCCACGAGCTGTGAGCCGATACCGAGCGGAAACACACCGAGATCCGCGAGCCCGAAGAGTTGCGGCACGCTGCCCGATTCGATCTGCGCGGCCTGCTGTTCGCCAAGGCGCTCGCGCACGTGCTCGCGCACCGCATGCGCGATCTCGTGGCCGAGCAGCATGCCGAACTCGTTGTCGTTGAGCTTCACGCGGTCGAGCAGGCCGCCGTACACGACGATCTTGCCGCCCGGCAGGGCGTACATGCGAATGTCGTTCGAGCGGATCACCGCCACTTCCCACTTCCAGTTCTTGACGCGATCGCTCCACTTCAGCGCGTAAGGCGCGAGCCGGTCGACGAACGCCCGCACGCGCTGCACGTGCGGATCGCTTTCGGCATAGAGGCGATTCGAATGGGCCGCGCCGCGCACGATCTCGTTGAATTCCGCAGTGGCCTGCGCTTCGAGCATCGGCGAGGGAATCAGGTTGCGGTACACCGCGGCGTTGCCGAAGCGCACCACGCGGCCCGTGTTCGGCGCGCCAGGGGCGACGTTGTCCGGCGTGGCATTCGTGCTCGCACCGCTGTTTGCTGCACCGTTTGCGCTATTCGTTGGATTGATTGCACCGATGCTTGCGCTCGCGGCGCTGACCGCTGGCGGCGTTGCGGGGTTGCCCGGCACGGCCGCCGGGGCGCTCGTGGCGGCCGGGTTATCGGCAGCTGAAGCACTCCAGGCAGAAAGGGCCGGCCAGGCCGCGGCAAGGACCATCGCGAGCGCGCGAGCGCGCTTGCCTCGGCGCTGCCGCGCACGCTGGCTTTGCACGGCGGTCTCGTGCACGCTCACGACCGGACTCTCCACGGGGCAATACGAATGAGCAGGAGCATACCCGGTACCGCGAGCACCGTGCAGACGATGAAATAGTCGGACCAGCCGATCTTCGCGACCACGTAGCCACTCGCGGCGGAGGCCAGCGTACGCGGCACGGAGGCCAGGCTCGTGAAGAGTGCGAACTGCGTGGCGGTGTAACGCGGATCGGTCGTGCTTGCAATATAGGCAGTGAACGCGGCGAGCGTGAGTCCCGTTGCAAAGGTCTCGAATCCGTAGACAAGCGCGAGCGCCACCGCGCGCGGGTCGAGCGTGAATTGCACGTTCGCGCCGAAGAAACCTGCGGCCCACGAGACCGCGTGGCTCACGGCGAGCACGGCATCGTAGATGGCCGCGAGCGAAGGCGAAGCCGCGCTGAGCTGCGCGAGCCACGCGAAGCCGAGCGTCGAAATCATCTGCAGGAAACCGAAGATCCAGAGCCCGCGCCCAATGCCGATCTTCACCAGCGCCACGCCGCCGACAATGCCGCCCGCGAGGCTCGCGCCGAACGCCGTCATCTTGGCGATCACGCCGATCTCGGTGCGCGAATAGCCGATGTCGAGGAAGAACGATGTGGACAGCGTGGTCGCCATCGTGTCGCCGAGTTTGTAGAGGAAGATGAAGGCGAGTACGAACAGCGCCGCGGCGAGGCCGTCGCGGCGCACGAACTCGGCGAACGGCTGCACGATCGCTTCACGCAGGTTCCTCGGCGGCGCGCCGTGCACTTCGGGCTCGCTCACCACGAGCGTCATGATCATGCCGGGAATCATGAACGCCGCCGTGACCACGAACACGGTGCTCCATGGCAGGTGGTCGGAAAGGATCAGTGCGAGCGAACCTGGCACGAGCGCCGCGATCTTGTAGGCGTTCACGTGCACGGCGTTGCCGAGACCCTGTTGCGTGTCGGTGAGCAGTTCACGCCGGTAGGCGTCGATGGAGATGTCCTGGCTCGCGCCGAAGAACGCCACGAGCGCGGTGAGCGCGGCCACGGTCCAGATCGAATCTTTCGGCGAAACGTAGCCGAGCGTGCCGATGGCGAGCGCCACCAGAATTTGCGTGACGAGCATCCAGCCGCGCCGCCGGCCCGGGCGCCAGCCCGGCAGGCGCGGCACATAGCGGTCCATGAGCGGCGCCCAGACGAACTTCCAGGTATACGGGAACTGGATCAGCGCGAAGAGGCCGATCTCCTTGAGATTGACGCCCTCGGAGCGCAGCCACGCCTGCACCAGATAGACGAGCGTGAAGAGCGGCAGCCCGGAGGTAAAGCCGAGGAACACGCAGATCAGCATGTGCGTATTCAGATACGCACGCCAGCCGGGGTGGGATTCGTGAGCGGTAAGAGCGGGTGCCTCGTGGGGCGGATTCTGCATGTCGTCGTTAGCGGCGGCGGTGTTGGGTGCGGTTGCAGGTGAACCGGTCGGGCAGAAAAACACGCGACGCCGCGCACGGCGTCATTTTTTTCTCACGCGATAGACCGCAAGACTACCACGCCAGTTCACGCCCCATCGAACGGTCTGGCCCCCATGGAGTACGGCGCGGTCGAGAATTTCGATGCCCACCTCGGGCGCGAGCGCCTCGAAGTCCTTCACCGTGAGAACACGCACGTTCGGCGTGTTATGCCACTGGTAGGGCAGCGACTTCGAAACCGGCATGCGTCCGCGCAGCACCGAAAGCCGGTGCGGCCAGTAGCCGAAGTTCGGAAACGAGACGATGCACTCCTTGCCCACGCGCGCCGTCTCGCGCAGGATCGCGGCCGTCTGGTGAATGGTCTGCAGCGTTTGCGAGAGGATCGCGAAGTCGAAGCTTGCGTCCTCGAAGAGGCGTAGGCCGTCTTCCAGGTTTTGCTGGATCACGTTGATGCCGTTCTTCACCGAAGCGAGCACCCCCGCGTCGTTGATCTCGATGCCGTAGCCCGTGCACTCAAGCTCCTCGGTGAGAAGCGAGAGCAGCGAGCCGTCGCCGCAGCCGAGGTCGAGCACTTTCGCGCGCGGTTCGATCCAGCGCGCGATGGTGCGAAAGTCGGGACGGCCGGAAAGACTGTCGAAAGCGCTCTGGTTCATGCGCCCACCTCAGCAGCAATACGTTCGTAGTAAGCGCGCACCACATTGTGATAGCGCGCGTCGTCGAGCAGGAAGGCGTCGTGGCCGTGCGGCGCGTCGATTTCCGCGTAGGTGACCTGGCGCTTGTGATCGAGCAGCGCCTTCACGAGTTCGCGCGAGCGCGCGGGCGCGAAACGCCAGTCGGTCGCGAAGCTCGCCACGAGGTACTTCGCCTTCGTGTGCGCGAGCGCGCGCGTGAGGTCGCCGTCGTACGCCTTGGCGGGGTCGAAGTAATCGAGCGCGCGCGTGATCAGCAGGTAGGTGTTGGCGTCGAAGTAGTCGGCGAACTTGTCGCCCTGATAGCGCAAGTACGACTCCACTTCGAATTCCACGTCGAAGTTGAAGTTGTACTCGTCGACGGCGCCTTCTGCGCGGCGCAGCGCCCGGCCGAATTTTTCGGCCATGTCGTCGTCGGACAGATAGGTGATGTGGCCGATCATGCGCGCCACGCGCAGGCCGCGGCGCGGTTTCACGTTGTGCGCGTAGTAGTCGCCGCCGTGGAAGTCGGGGTCCGAGAGGATGGCCGAGCGCGCTACCTCGTTGAACGCGATGTTCTGCGCCGAGAGCTTGGGCGTGGAGGCGACCACGATGCAGTGGCCGAGACGTTCGGGATAGCGCAGGCTCCATGCAAGTGCTTGCATGCCGCCAAGGCTGCCGCCCATTACCGCGGCGAACTTCTCGATGCCGAAGCGATCGGCCACGCGCGCCTGGGCGTCCACCCAGTCCTCGACGGTCACGACCGGAAACTTCGCGCCATAGGGCTGGCCGCTTGCCGGGTCGATGCTCATCGGGCCCGTCGAGCCAAAGCACGAGCCCAGGTTATTCACGCCGATCACGAAGAAGCGATTGGTATCGAGCGGCTTGCCCGGGCCGACCATGTTGTCCCACCAGCCCACATTTTTGGGGTCGTCCTCGTAGACGCCCGCCACGTGGTGCGAGGCGTTGAGCGCGTGACAGACGAGCACCGCGTTACTGCGCGCGGCGTTGAGCGTGCCGTAGGTCTCGACCACGAGGTCGTACCCGGCCAGCGCCGTGCCGTTCTGCAGTTGCAGGGGCTCGTCGAAATGCAGTGTTTGAGGAGCGACGATGCCGATCGATTCCATTCGTTCCGCCTTGGTTTTTCGGGCGGCTAAACGGTGTCGGCGGGCGCGGAGTGCGAAAGGATTGGCGCAGCTGACGACCTCTTTAGCCGCATTTATATCGAACTCCAGGCTAGAAGCCCTCGGAGTTCACGCGCCCGCAATCGAGTCAGCAAATCGGCGCGTGGGTATAGCAAAAGGAACGCAGAGTATATCGGAAAAAGTGCAAAGCGACGCGCAGCGCAGGAAAGGCGGCCCGGGCGCTACGGCGCCGCCCGGCGCACTTGCGCCTCCCTTCATGCGCCCGCGCGCCGCGCGAGGCCCCGAAGCCTCATCACTTCCCGGGCGCAGACGGATGCGCGTTGCGCCAGCGACGCAGCTGCAAGGCCGCGATGATCATCAAGAGTCCGTAGAGGACCGCGTAGGCGGCGATCACCCAGATCAGCGAAAGGGCGCCCGCGCCGGGGAACATCGCGAAGAAAAAGCCCACCGTGGCCGACAGCAGCCCCGAAATCCCGACCGCCCATGGATGCGCAATGGCGTGCCGGTACTGGATCGCGTAGACGATTTCGAAGATGCCCGTGAAGAACGCCCACACGCCGATGATCATCACGAGGACGATGGCGGTCTCGCCGGGCCAGAAGAACGCCACGAGGCCGGCGATCACACCGATCAGACCGATGATGACGTAGGTCCAGCGCCGCGTGCCGCCGCCGCGCGCACCGTAGATAAGCGCGAACGCGCCGTCGACGATGGCGTAGGCGCCCCAGACGATGGCGAGCGTGAGCACGGTGAGGCCGGGCAGCGAGAAGGCGAGCACGCCGAAGATGATGGCGGCGAGACCGCGCGCGATGAGCCATCCCCAATGGGCGGAGAGGCCCGTCAGGATGGGCGGAAGGCCGAAGGGAGGAACGGGACGGTTCATGCGGCGGTTCTCCTTGTAGCGACGCGAGCAGCCGCCACGAAAGAACGCCGCGCGGCCGCGCTATTGAAGAATGATGCGGATCTGCTCGTCTGCGTGCTCGCTCGGTGACCGAGTGAAACCGCTTTGCGCATAGCGATGCCAGCAACCGATCACATAGCGCACGACCAGATTCGCACGGACCGTTGGATCGTATCCTTTGGCGGTGGCCTTCGCGTTGACATGGTCAGACCCTGAAATTCCCCTGCGCTCCGCCTCTTGCGCGACGGCAACGCGCAGACACTGACGCAGCGACGCCTCGACGCGATCGAGCATCTGGTTCACGCGTTCGGCGAGGCGCTCGTGCTCGCCCACAAGGGCTTCGCAGGTCAGTACGCGGGTCATGCCCGCGTTGCGCGTAGAAAAATTGACGAGCATCAGGGCAATCGCACGCGCCTGCAGGACGCCGCTCGGCTCTTTTTCGACGATCTGGTTGATGAGCCCGAAGAGCGTCTGCTCGATAAAGTCGATCAGGCCCTCGTACATCTGGGCCTTGCTCGCGAAATGGCGATACAGCGCGGCCTCGGAAACCCCCAGGCGCGCGGCCAGCGCCGCGGTGGTGATTTTCTCGCCACGCGGCGCCTCGAGCATGGTGGCGAGCGTCTGGAGAATGTGGATACGGCGTTCGCCCGGTTTCGGGCGGGGGGCGCGGCGGGCCGCGCCCGGCGATTCTGCTGCTTCGACTGCTTCACGCGTTTCTGTCGGCTGCATGGATATCGTCCCTGGCGTTGGCCTCTGGGCTTACGCTCCCCCGTTTTACTTCGAGCGTCCCGACTGCAGGCCTGGTTTCAGGGATTTTAGCGAACGAATGCGACGATCGACATAGTGGGGCCTGCCAGTGCCCGGCAGATGCGCCGGCAAATGCCCCGTGATCCATACGGTGCGGATGCCAAGACACCGATAGCGCTTGAGGTGGCTGCGCGTGTCTTCGATCAGGATCGCATCCGCGAGGGCCACGCCCGCCCGGCGCAGCGTGCCGCGCAGCATCGCGCGGTCGGGCTTGGCGCGCCAGTGGCTGCGCGAGCGCATACCTTCGATGGCGATCACGCGCTCGAAGAGCCGCTCGATGCCGAGCGCCGCGAGCACCGCGTGCGCATAGTTCTCGGGGCCGTTGGTGAGGACGATCTTGCGCCCCGGCAGGGCGGCGAGCGTGCGGGCGAGGCCGCGCTCGGCGTGCAGCATGCCGTGCAGGTCGTCGAAGGTATGCACGACCTTGAGGAAGTCGTGCGGGTCGATCGGATGATGGCGCGTGAGGCCGAGCAGCGTCGCGCCGTAGCGGCGCGTGTAGCTCGTGCGCAGGTGATTGGCTTCGTCGCGGTTCACGCCGAGCGCATCGATGATGTATTGCGTCATCCCGGCGTTGATGGCCGGGAAAATCGCGCGCGACGCATTGTGCAGCGTGTTGTCGAGATCGAAGAGCCAGACAGGGCCGCCCGTCGTGCGGGCGACGCGGCGCGGCCGGCGCCGGGCGCGCCTGGCATGAAGGCTGGAGTCGGTCATCTCGGGCGTGAGACGCGGCGGCGGCACGCTGCCGCCGCGGGTGGGAAGGTGCTTAATGCGAGCGGATCATCGTGCCGAACGGCTGTTCGGTCAGGATTTCCAGCAGCACCGAGTGCTCGATGCGGCCGTCGATGATGTGCACCGAGCGCACGCCACTCTTGGCCGCGTCGAGCGCCGACGAGATCTTCGGCAGCATGCCGCCCGAGATCGTGCCGTCTTCGAACAGGGCGTCGATTTCGCGGGCCGAGAGGTCGGTGAGGAGGTTGCCCGCCTTGTCCATCACGCCGGGAATGTTCGTCATCATCACGAGCTTTTCGGCGTTGAGCACCACCGCGAGCTTGCCCGCCACGAGGTCGGCGTTGATGTTGTACGACAGGCCGTCTTCGCCGAAGCCGATCGGCGAGATCACCGGAATGAACGCGTCGTCCTGAAGCGCCTTCACGACCGCCGGGTTAATTGCCTCGACTTCGCCCACCTGGCCGATGTCGATGTACTGACCGGGGTTGTCGCGGTCCGGCATCATCAGCTTGCGTGCGTGGATCAGGCCGCCGTCCTTGCCGGTCAGGCCGACCGCGTGGCCGCCGAAGTGGTTGATGAGCGTGACGATGTCCTGCTGCACCTCGCCGCCGAGCACCCACTCGACGACTTCCATGGTCTCTTCATCGGTTACGCGCATGCCCTGGATGAAGGTGCCTTGCTTGCCGATCTTCTTGAGCGCCGTGTCGATTTGCGGGCCGCCGCCGTGCACGATGACCGGATTGATGCCCACGAGCTTGAGCAGGATGACGTCGCGCGCGAAGCCCTGCTTGAGCCGCTCTTCGGTCATGGCGTTGCCGCCGTACTTGATAACGACGGTCTTGCCGTGGTACTGGCGAATGTAAGGCAGCGCTTCGGCCAGGATTTCGGCTTTCAGGGTGGGTGCGATCTGCGTAAGGTCGAGAGGCTCGGACATGGCGGCGGAGACTGGACGAAAAACGGACGAAACTCGCGGACGAAGATCCGCGGACGAAAAACGCGGCCGTAAAACGGTCGAAACAGGCCGGATTGTACAGGACTGGCGCGGTGCAGCAGGGAAAACGGCGGGCAAGCGCCGCGCATCGAACGCAGCAGCGAGGCGCATGCGCAACATGGGCACCATTGCATCGGCAGCGCGGCAAAACGGGGCGAAATCGGGAGAAAGATGCGCGAGAAATAGGCGGGAGGGAAAGGCGCGACGTGAAAAGCCCGGCGAAGGACACGCGCCCGGGCTGTGGCATCATCTGTGTGTCGCCAACCCATGGCTTCGAGAGGAGTGCGCGCCATGACCGCCTCCGCCGTGCCCGCCACCGGCATGAAAAGCCCCCGCTGCCCGCGCTGCGGGAACAGCTTCGACTGCGGCAGGAACACTGAACCCTTTGATTGCTGGTGCAAGTCGCTGCCCGCCTTGCCCTCCAGTAAGCTCGACCCGCGCGGGCGCTGCCTCTGCCCCGAATGCCTTGCGGCGGCGGCGGCCCCGGGCGTGGGAGCCGCGCCGAAGGGCGGGAACGCTATGCCTTGACTCGCGCACCGAGTTGCGCACCGCGCGCGAGCGCCGCGAGATCGGCGCTCACCTCGTCGAGCACGGGCTCCCACTGTTTGAACGTCTTTTGCCGGTACAGCCGGGTATTCGGATACCACGGGCTGTCGCTGCGGTCGAGCAGCCAGACCCAATGCGGATTCACGTCGAGCAAGACCCAGGCGCGCTTGCCGAGCGCACCCGCGAGGTGTGCGCTCGACGTGCACACGGAAATCACCAGATCGAGCGAGTCGACGAAGGCCGCGGAGTCGTCGAAGGTTTTCCACTGCGCGCTGAAGTCGCTCACCTCGAAGCCGGCCTCATGCGCCGCCGCGACGTCTTTCTCCGCGCCGGGCTGCAGCGAGTAGAACGCCACGCCCTCGATGCCGCCGAAATGCTGGGCATACCGGTCGAGCCCGACGCGACGAAAGGGGTTGCGTTTGTGCGTGAGGCTGCCCGTCCACGCGAGCCCGACCTTCAGGCGCTTTTCGCCCGCAAGGCGCTCGCGCCAATGCGCCGCCGCTTCGGGATCGGCCTTGAGATAACCCGTGGGGCCCGGGATCGTCACTTCCTCCGTGCCGAAAATAAGCGGCAGGCTCAACAGCGAGACTTCGCAATCGTAGTCCGGCAGGTTTTCGACGGGTCCACCCGCGCAGTACAGGTCGCAACGACCGCCCAGGCTGCGCGCGAGCAGGGCGCCCATCTGCGGGAACGAATTCCAGACGAGCCGGCCGCCTTCGCGATGCACGCGCTCGGCGAGCATGGGTACGTAGCGGCAGAACTGCAGCAGGTCGCCCATGCCCTGCTCGCCCCATACCAGTAACGTGCGGCCCGCGAGCGGCTCGCCGCGCCACTGCGGCTTCGGGAAGACCGGGCGGCCCGCGGCCAGCTCGCTCGCCCCCTGCCAGCGCATCTCGTGTCCGGGCCAGCCTTCGGCATAGTTACCGCGCAGAAGCTGGGTCATCGACAGGTTCAGGCGTAGCGATGCGTCGTTGGGCGCATACTGGCAGCCGGCGCGCGCGGCGCGTTCGGCCTCGTCCCACTGCTGCGCTTCCTTGCAGGCCATCGCGTAGTTGTTCAGGGCGAGCGGGCTCTGCGGTGCGAGTTCGAGCGCTCGGCGGCTGGCTTCGATCGGACGCGCCGGGTCACTGTCCGTTGGGAATACGCGCGCAAGGTTGATCCAGGCGTTGACGTTGCCGGGCTCTTCGGCGACCGTTTCTTCGAGCAGCGGCAGAATCTCGGCATCTCCAAAATTGATCTGCATCAATGCCGTTGCAAGATTGTTGCGCAGATTTGGAAACGTACGCGTGATCGTCAGCGCGTGGCGGTAAGGTTCTACCGCTTCGGCGTGACGGTTTGCAAACTGCAGCGCAAGGCCCGCTGCGAACCACGCGGCGGCCCGCTTCGGCGCGAGCCGGGCGATCGCAGCGCTCACGCGCACGGCATCTTCCGCCAGAGCGCTATCCTGAGCGCCGGCGGCGATGAGCATGAGTGTGTCGTCGTCGAAGCCACGCATCAAGGTGCGCGTGGCGGCCAGCAATTCGTGTGCGGACGCATCGGTTGCCTTGGCGGTCCCACCGGCCGCCGCCGCGTCGATGAAATCGAGAAAGAGATTGCGCACAGGTTGGAGCGCGCGAGGAAGCGAGGTCTGCATGATTCCTTCTTGCTTGTCAGAAAGCGCCGAAGTAAATGTGGTCGGCGGATGACATAGATTGAAGCAAACCTTTTCAAGATAATGAATCAGACAAGTCTTAACCGGTAAACTGACAGCATGCATCGCATAACCGTCAGTGCTCGTGTCAATCTCAGCCATCTGTTCTGGCTGCGCAGTCTCGCCATCATCGGCCAGCTCTGCACGATCGCGTTCGTGCAACTCTTCATTGGCGTGCAGTTGCCGCTGCCCGCCATGCTGTTCGTGATCGCCATGGAAGTGGCGTTCAACGGCGTGACCTGGCTGCGCGTCACGCAGGATCGTCCCGAGTCGAATCTCGAATTGTTCGGCCAGCTTTGGGTCGACCTCGGTGCGCTCTCCGCGCTGCTCTTTCTTTCGGGCGGCACGACCAATCCGTTCGTCTCGCTTTATCTGCCCTCGCTCGCCATCGCGGCTGCCGTGCTGCCGTGGTATCTCACCGCGTGGCTCGCGGCCTTCGCCGTGGCCTGCTACGTGCTGCTCGGCTTCGACAACGTTCCGCTCAATCTCGACAATCCCGCCAACCTGTTCGACTACTATCGCGCGGGCATGTGGGTGAACTTCATGGTGAGCGTGTGCTTGATCGTGTGGTTCGTCGCGCGTATGTCGCGCGCGCTGCGCCAGCGCGACACCGCGCTCGGCGACGCGCAGCAGCGCTTGTTGCGCGACGAGCGCGCCGTGGCGCTGGGCGTGCAGGCCGCCACGGTGGCGCACGAGATCGGCACGCCACTCTCGACCATCGCCATGCTGACCGAGGAACTGCGCGATGTCGCGCGCACGGACAAGGGCCTCGCGCCGTACTCCGCCGACCTCGAACTGCTCGACAAGCAGATCTCGCTTTGCACCTCGGCGCTCGCACGCCTCAGGAGCCGCGCTTCGTCCACGGGCGCGCGCCAGGTCGTGAGCGAATGGCTCGGGCCGTTCGTCGAGCAATGGCGCCTGCGCCATCCGCATGTGAAGTTCGAACTCGTCGACAATGGACCGGGCGACTTCGCCCTCGACGATACCGTCGCGGTTGGTCAGATCCTCACCATCCTGCTCGACAACGCCGCGCGCGCCAGCCGCGATTTCGTGACCTTGCGCGCCTATGCCGCCGCGCGAGCCGGTTATGTCGATTTCGAAGTCTGCGATGCGGGGCCTGGCATTCCGTCATCGCTGCGCGCCTCGCTCGGCGCAGCGCCCGTGGACAGCACCCAGGGCGGTCACGGCGTCGGCCTGTATCTGGCGTTTTCGTCGGCGGCGCGGCTTGGCGGCTCGATCGAGCTCAATGACGTCACGCCGCCCGGCAGCGCGTCGGGCGAAGTGAGTGGCGCGGACGACGGGACGTCGGCCGGAGCCGCAACCGGCAGCGGCACGCGCACGCGCCGCGCGCGCGGCACCCGTGCGGTGCTGCGCTTGCCGGCGAAGCAGGTCAAGGCGGGTGAGGCGGGTCAGGCGAACCCGGCGGCAGCGGCGCGAGAAGTCGCAGCGTCCGCGGGTTCGGAGATTGGATCAGGCGAGGGGCCGGGCCGGCCCGACGCCGCGTAACAACACGGAGAATTAGGCATGAGCGATATGAGTTTTCTGGTCATCGACGACGACGAAGTGTTCTCCGACATCCTCACGCGCGGCCTCACGCGGCGTGGCTTCGAGGTGAAGCAGGCACACAATGCGGAAGAGGCGATTCGTTTCGCCAACCAGCACAAGTTCTCGCAGATCACCGTGGACTTGCATCTCGGCAACGATTCAGGCCTGTCGCTCATCGCGCCGCTGCGCGAACTGCAGCCGGACGCCCGTATGCTCGTACTCACGGGTTACGCGAGCATCGCCACCGCGGTGCAAGCCGTGAAGGACGGCGCGGACAACTATCTCGCCAAGCCCGCGAACGTCGAGATGATTCTCTCGGCACTCCAAAGCGATGCGAGCGCGATGCAGGCCGAAGAAGCCATCGAGCACCCGGCGCCGCTCTCGGTTGCGCGCCTCGAATGGGAGCACATCCAGCGCGTGCTGGCCGAGCACAACGGCAACATCTCGGCCACGGCGCGCGCGCTCAACATGCACCGGCGCACGCTGCAACGCAAGCTCGCGAAGCGCCCGGTGCGCCAGTAAACACACCAGACGCGCCAAAAGAAAAGGGACCCCGCGGGGTCCCTTTTTCATGCGTCATGCTTCGTACTTAGAGCACGTAGCGCGACAGGTCTTCGTCCTGCGCCACTTCGCCGAGCGCCTTGTCGACGTAGGCTGCGTCGATCGTCACGCTCTTGCCCGCGTGATTGCCGGCCGCGAACGACACGTCTTCCAGCAGCTTTTCGATCACCGTGTAGAGGCGGCGCGCGCCAATATTCTCGGTCTTCTCGTTCACGGAGAAGGCGATCTCCGCGAGGCGGCGAATGCCGTCTTCGGCGAAGTCGAGCTGCACGTCCTCGGTTGCGAGCAGCGCCTGATACTGCTTGACGAGGCTGGCATCGGTCGCGACCAGAATCGCTTCGAAGTCCTTCACGGAGAGCGAATCGAGTTCCACGCGAATCGGGAACCGGCCCTGCAGTTCGGGGATCAGATCGCTCGGCTTCGAGAGATGGAACGCGCCGCTCGCGATGAACAGGACGTGATCGGTCTTCACCATCCCGTACTTCGTGTTGATGGTCGTGCCTTCCACGAGCGGCAGCAGATCGCGCTGCACGCCCTGGCGCGAAACCTCACCGCCGCCGCTGCCTTCGTTGTTGCGTGAGGCGATCTTGTCGATTTCGTCGAGGAACACGATGCCGTTCTGTTCGACGTTCTGCACGGCTTTGGCCTTGACCTCTTCGTCGTTGAGCATCTTCGACGCTTCTTCGTCGGTGAGAACCTTGAGCGCTTCCTTCACCTTGAGCTTGCGGCGCGTTTTCTTGCCGCCGCCGAGATTGGCGAACATCGAGCGGATCTGCTCGGTCATGTCCTCCATGCCCGGCGGCCCCATGATGTCCATGCCCGCTTGCGGCTGCTCGACGTCGAGCTCGATTTCCTTGTCGTCGAGCTGACCTTCGCGCAGGCGCTTGCGGAAGGTCTGGCGCGTGGCGTTGTCACCGCCTTCGGCATGGCTCGTTGCATCAGACGAACCGAAACCTACGGGACGCGCGCTCGGCAGCAGGATGTCGAGAATGCGGTCCTCGGCCTGGTCGGTGGCCTTGCTGCGCACTTTGCGCATTTCCGATTCGCGCGTCTGCTTCACCGAAATCTCGATGAGGTCGCGCACGATGCTGTCCACGTCGCGGCCGACGTAGCCCACTTCGGTGAACTTCGTCGCTTCGATCTTGATGAAAGGCGCATCGGCAAGCTTCGCGAGACGCCGCGCGATCTCAGTCTTGCCGACGCCCGTCGGCCCGATCATGAGGATGTTCTTCGGCGTGATTTCCTGGCGCAGCGGGTCGGCCACCTGCTGGCGGCGCCAGCGGTTGCGCAGCGCGACGGCCACGGCCTTCTTCGCGTTCGCCTGGCCGATGATGTGCTTGTCGAGTTCCGAGACGATCTCGGCGGGGGTCATGGTGCTCATCCTGATTCCTTCTCGTGTGTCCGGCGGGTTACGCGAGTTATTCGATGATTTCGATCACGCGGTTGTGATTCGTGTAGATGCACATGTCGCCCGCGATCGCGAGCGACTTTTCGACGATCTCGCGCGGCGAGAGTTCGGTGTTCTCCACGAGCGCGCGAGCCGCGGCCTGCGCATACGCGCCGCCCGAGCCGATCGCGCAGATCCCTTCTTCGGGGTCGAGCACGTCGCCGTTGCCGGTGATCACGAGCGTCGTGGTCGCGTCGGCGGCGATCAGCATGGCTTCGAGGCGGCGCAGCATGCGGTCGGTGCGCCAGTCCTTGGCGAGTTCGACGGCGGCGCGTGTGAGGTTGCCCTGATGCTTTTCGAGCTTGGCTTCGAAGCGGTCGAGCAGCGAGAACGCATCGGCGGTGCCGCCGGCGAAGCCGACCATGACCTTGCCGCCATAAATGCGCCGGACCTTCTTCGCGCCACCCTTCATGACGATATTGCCGAGCGTGACCTGGCCGTCCCCGCCGAGCGCGACTTTGTCGCCGCGCCGCACGGATACGATCGTCGTGCCGTGAAATTGCTCCATGTGCGTTCCTTTTTACCGTTGATGCCGGGTTGGATGCGTAGGTGGAATGCCTGCCGCTTTCGGGTGGGCGCAGCGGCGCTCGCGCGTTTCGCATGCCGCTTTGCGTGCATTGCGGCGCCACTGCCCTGAATCCGGGTGCGTCGCGAGCGCCTCTGGCGCGCGGCGAGCGCATATCACGTGAAGTTTAGGGCGGCGATGGGCATATCAAGGGCCGCGGGCGCAGAAAACGGCGCGGTGGCGAGGTGCCCAACGGCGCGAGCGCGCACGGGGGAAGGATGCAGAAGGCTGAAGAAAAACGCGCGCGCGCAAAAGAAAAAAGCGCACGGTGCTCCGTGCGCTTCGACAGGGAAGGCAAGTCGCTAGCCGCGCAAGCAGGGCTTTGCGGCCAGAAAAAAGCTCAATCGCCGAACAGCTTCTGGCGCAGTTCGCGGCGCTCCTGCGCTTCGAGCGAGAGCGTGGCGGTCGGGCGCGCGAGCAGACGCGGGATGCCGATCGGCTCGCCCGTTTCTTCGCACCAGCCGTAGTCGCCGGAATCGATGCGAGCGAGCGATTGCTGCACCTTCTTGAGCAGCTTGCGCTCGCGGTCCCGCGTGCGCAGCTCGAGCGCGTGCTCTTCTTCGATCGTCGCGCGGTCAGCCGGATCGGGAACGATCACGGTTTCGCGCAGATTCTCAGTGGTCTGGCCCGCATTGCGGAGGATTTCCGCCTGCAGCTGTTCGAGCCGGTTCTTGAAGAAGGCGAGCTGATCCTCGTTCATGTAATCCTTGTCGCTCATCTTCAGGATTTCGGCTTCGGTCAAGAGTCGTTTCGTCGTCATCTGGCTTGCTTCTTCAATGAGTGAGGCAAAACTGGCACATCTTGCCTGCACTTTTGTGTTGCCCGCAGTGGCCGCGGTGGCCTTTACCAACCTTTACCACTTTGCCAGGCGCAGTTACCGCGCCGTTATTGCGCGCTGGCGGGCACGGACGATGAACTGTCGTGACGCCCGAAGCGCCGCTGCGGGGCCGAACTCCTCTGGAAACCGGTCTTCAGATGCTCCTGAGGCATATATCGTACCGACTGCGCGCTGCGACGCGATGCGCTGCCGGTGGGGCGTCCCTCGGCTGATATCCGGGGCACCTCTCTTCCAGTGGGGCCGTATTGTAACCGAACCGCAAACTCGCGCCGCAAGCGGGAAATCCCTGCAGTGGCCCGCCTGTCTCCAGGCAGTTCGCGGACCGGTCGATATCCAGAAAATATAACGCGCCAATCGTGAAAAAGCGATGGTCGGGTACGTTATTTGGCGCACGAAGCGGGAAGAGGTCTTCGCGCAGGCCGCAAACGCAGCGCAGGCGCGACGTTGCGGCGCGAAAAGTCCAGACGAAAACGCCCGGCTCGCGGCCGGGCGTGTATCTGAAAAAAGCCTAAAAAGCGGGAGGATTCCGTCAGGCGAGGCAGGCGTCGAGCCCGTCGGTGATGAGGTCCTGCGGCAGCTCGATGCCGATGAACACCATCTTGCTGTTCTTCTTCTCGATTGGCAGCCATTTGGCGGCCAGATCGCTGCCCATCATCTGGTGCACGCCCTGGAACACCACCTTGCGGTCCACGCCCTTCATGTAGAGCACGCCCTTGTAGCGCAGGAGGCGCTCGCCGTAGATCTGCAGGATGCCGCCGAGGAAGTCTTCCAGACGGTTCGGATCGAACGGGCGGTCGCTGCGGTAGACGAACGACTTGATCTTGTCGTCGTGGTGCGCGTGATGGTGATGGTGGCCGTGGTCGTGGCCTTCGTGGCTGCACTGGCCGTGATCGTGGTCGCAGTCGGCGTGATCGTGGCCGTGATCGTGATCATGGGCATGATCGTGGTCGTGGTCGTGGTCGTCTTCGGCGAGGAAGTCCGGGTCGATTTCGAGCTTGGCGTTCAGGTTGAAGCCGCGCAGATCGAACACTTCCTTGATGTCTGCCTCGCCGAAATTCACCTGGCGAATCTGCGCCTTCGGGTTCATATGCAGCACGCGATGACGCAGGTCGGCAAGTTCCTTCTCGTCGACGAGGTCGGCCTTCGTGATGAACAGGCGGTCGGCGAAACCCACCTGGCGCTGCACCACTTCGTGCTCGTCGAGCTGATGATTGCCGTGCTTGGCATCCACGAGCGTGATGATCGCGTCCAGCAGGAATTCGTCGGCGATCTCGTTATCCATGAAGAACGTTTGCGCGACCGGACCCGGATTCGCGAGACCCGTGGTTTCGATCACCACACGCTCGAAGTCCAGCTTGCCGTCGCGCTTTTGCTGCGCGAGGTCGCCGAGCACGCGCGCGAGGTCGCCGCGAATCGTGCAGCAGATGCAGCCGTTGCTCATCTGGATGATTTGCTCGGTGCTGTCTTGCACGAGAATTTCGTTGTCGATGTTCTCTTCGCCGAACTCGTTCTCGATCACGGCGATCTTCATGCCGTGCTTCTCGTTCAGGATGCGCTTGAGCAGCGTGGTTTTGCCGCTGCCGAGAAAGCCGGTCAGGATGGTGACGGGAATCATGCTGGTTGCCATGCTGTCTGCCTGGTAGGTGTTCGAGGGGTACGTTCAGGCGCGCCGCTTCGTGCTGTCGCTGCCTTCGAGTGTTACAACATAACTTCCTATTGAAACATATCTGCGCCGCGCCCGCATGCGGCGGCCGGGCGCGAGGCCTAATCGGGGTGCGAACGAACGCGCCGAAAGGCGCTCAAGCGGCGCCGCCGAAACGCCTCAGATAAGGCCGTCTCAGGCGATTTGCAACAGCAGGCCTTTCAGATATTCGCCTTCCGGGAACGCCGTGAGCAGCGGGTGATCCACGCCGGCGCCCAGGCGCTTGAGGATGCGCGCGTCTACCTTGGCGTCGGCGGCGGCGCCCGCCACGATCTTCTGGAACAGCGCCGAATCGATCGCACCCGAGCACGAATACGTGAACAACAGACCGCCAGGACGCAGCAGCTTGAGACCCGTGAGATTGATGTCCTTGTAGGCGCGCGCGGCGCGGTCCACGTGCTCGCGCGAGGCCGCGAACTTGGGCGGATCGAGCACCACGAGGTCGAAGCGCTCGCCTTCGTCGTAGAGGCGGCGCAGCGTCTTGAAGGCGTCGGCGTCGAGCCAGGTGGCAAGCGCCGCGTCGAAGCCGTTCGCCTCGACGTTTTTCTGCGCCGTGGCGAGCGCGTCGCCCGACGAGTCGATCGACACCACGCGTTTCGCGCCCCCTTTCATGGCCGCGAGCGAGAAACCGCCGGTGTAGCAGAAGCAGTTGAGCACCTCGCGCTCGCGCGCGTAGGTTTGCACGAGCGCGCGGTTGTCGCGCTGGTCCACGTAGAAGCCGGTTTTGTGGCCGTTGCGCACGTCCACGTGATAACGCACGCCGTTCTCGCTCGTGATGATCGTTGCGGGCGGCTCGTCGCCGGCGAGCAGGCCGGTGATTTGTTCGAGCCCTTCCTTCTCGCGGATCGACACATCCGAGCGTTCATACACGTTCGGGCAGCCCGTTGCGGAGGTGAGTGCCGCCACGATCGCTTCCTTCCACGCCTCGACGCCCGCCGCCATGAACTGGCACACGAGCTGGCCGCGGCCCCCCGCAGCATCTTCGATGTAGTAATCGACGATCAGACCCGGCAGGCCGTCGGCCTCGCCGAAGATGAGGCGCACCGCGCCCGTGCCGCTCACCATCGCGCGGCGGTCGGCCACGGCGCGCTGCACGCGGCGCTTGAAGAACGCATGGTCGATCGGCTCGTTTTCGTCGAAGCTCCACACGCGCGCGCGGATCTGCGAATGCGGGCTGTAGGCGGCGCGTCCGAGAAAGCGGCCGTCGGCCGAGCGCACGATGACGGTCGCGCCGGATGCGGGCTTGCCTTCCACGCGGTCGATCGCGTTCGCGTAGACCCACGGATGGCGGCGCAGCAGGGATTTTTCTTTAGACGGCTTGAGGGTGACGATATTCATGATGGCTTCAATGCTGGGTGACGGGGCAGGCGCTGCGCGGCGTTGCGAGCCACGTGGCGCGTACTCCGCGGCGCTTCAATCGCGCTTCTTGGCGCGCGGATGCGCGGTGTCGTAGACCTTCGCGAGATGCTGAAAGTCGAGCGACGTGTAGACCTGGGTGGCTGAGATGCTGGCGTGGCCGAGCAGTTCCTGCACGGCGCGCAGATCGCCGCTCGACTGCAGCAGATGCGTGGCGAACGAGTGCCGCAGCACGTGCGGGTGCACGTTCGCCGGAATGCCCGCGGCAATGGCGGCGCGCTTCACGCGCTCGCGCACCACGCCCGGCGCCATACGGTTGCCGCGCACGGAGAGAAAGAGCGGGGCGTCGTCGTGCTTCACGAAGGCGCTGCGGGCGGCGAGCCAGGCGTCGAGCGCGTCGAGCGCCTTGCGCCCGACCGGCACCATGCGGTGACGGTTGCCCTTGCCCAGCACCTCGACTTCGGCGGCGTCGCGCTTGAGCCAACCCGCCGATTCGTAGCCGTCGCGCTTCATATAACGCACGTCGAGCCCCACGAGTTCCGCGAGACGCAGCCCTGACGAGTAGAACAGCTCGAGCATCGCGCGGTCGCGCAACGCCTCGGGGCCGCCTTCTTCCACGCCGGCAATGGCAGGCGCTTCCATGAGATGCGTGGCGTCGTCGACGGAAAGCGCCTTCGGCAGCGTTTTGGCGCGTTTGGGCGCACGCACTGCGGCCACGGGATTCGCGTCGATTTCGATGCGGCCCGCGAGCCAGCGATAGAAGGCGCGCCAGGCCGACAGCCGGTGCGCGATGGAGCGCGCCGAGAGGCCGCCCGCGTGCGCGCGCGCCACCGCACCGCGCACTTGCGCGGGCGTGACTGTTTCGAGCGGCTTGCCGTTGGCGAGCTTCTTCAGCTCGCCGAGTTCATGCGTGTAGCCGCGCAGCGTGTGCTCCGAGAGCCGCCGCTCGTGTTCGAGCATCGCGAGGTAGTCGGCGATCGGATCGGTCGGGTTCACGGTGGGCGGCTTGGGTGAGCGTCAGTGCGGCAGCAGACGCGAGAGCGCCGCGCTCGCGAGTGCGCCGATCTGCGTGAGAAAGTCGGTGGCCATGCCGTCGTGGAAGCGGCGCGGGTCGGGCGAGCCCATCACCAGCAGGCCGAAGGCTTCACCTTGGGGCGCGTCGTTCGAGGCAACGGCGGGTACGCGCAGCGCGATGATCGCGACCGATTCGGCCGCGCCTTCGCTCGAGTCGAGCCATTGCGCGGCCTCGAAGCCGGTGTTCGCGCCGCAGTACGGCGTGTCGAGACTGTTCGCGAAGATGCGCACTTCCTCGCCGGTATGACGCGCGAAATCGGCTTGGCCGTAGGCCTCGGCCACGTCCCACACACGCAGCGCGGCCTGCGGCATGTCGAACACATCGCGCAGATTCTGCGTGATGGAGCGCGGCAGCGCATACGGGTCGCGCTCGGCGATCATGCGCGTAGTCCAGCGGTTGAACTTCGCGGCGATCGAATCGTTCTCGTGGCCGTAGCGCAGCAGTTCCGAAAGCCGGCGCTCGAGATGCTTGTTCTTCTCGCGCAGCATTTCCATCTGGCGCTCCTGCAGCGAGACGGCAGCCTTGCCGTGCGGATTGCCTAGCTTGATCGTCGCGAGCAGCTCGGCGTGCTCAACGAAAAAATCGGGGTGGGCGAGCAGATAGTCGGCAACTTCGCGATCATTCATGTTGTGGACGCGTTGTAGTTGTAAGGCGCGCACGGCGGCGCGCAGTCTGTCATGCGTTTGAGTTTTCGTGCGGCGCGACGTTCTCTCGTTGCGTGCGCCGCAAGGCCCGAATCGACCGGAGGCGCGCGCTAGTCGGCCAGCTCGATCTCGCCTTCGAACACCGTGGCGGCCGGGCCTGCCATGGTGAGCGCGGCGGATTCGTCGCGTGCGCCGTCCCAGGCGATGGTCAGCATGCCGCCATGCGTATGCACTTTCACGGGGGTGTCGAGCAGCCCGCGGCGAATGCCCGCCGACACGGCCGCGCACGCGCCGGTACCGCACGCGAGCGTTTCGCCTGCGCCGCGCTCGAATACGCGCAGCTTCACTTCGTTGCGCGAAACGATCTGCATGAAACCGGCATTCACCTTGTTCGGGAAGCGCTCATAGGTTTCGATGGCCGCGCCTTCTGCATTCACCGGATACGCTTCGACGTCCTCGACGACCTGTACCGCGTGCGGGTTGCCCATCGAGACGACCGACACCCATCGCCGGGCGCCGCGCATTTCGCCACCCAGGTCGAGGGGCCAGAGCGTGTCGTTGCCTTCGCGGCGGCCTTCAAGACCGTTCGCGTTGAACGGCACGTGCGCCGGTTCGAACTCGGGGCGGCCCATGTCGACGACGACTTCACCGTTTTCCTGCACGACGAGCGTGATCGTGCCCTTCTGCACCTGCACGCGCACGCGATTCGAACGGGTGAGCTTGCGATCGCGCACGAATTTCACGAAGCAGCGCGCGCCGTTGCCGCAGTGCTCGACCTCGCCGCCGTCGCAATTGAAGATGCGATAACGGAAGTCCACGCCTTCCACGGTCGGCTTCTCGACCAGCAGCAGCTGGTCCGCGCCGATGCCGAAGTGGCGGTCGGCGAGCGCGCGCACGCGCTCGGGCGTGAGCGCCAGATCCTGGCTGTAGCCGTCGAGCACGACGAAGTCGTTGCCCGCGCCGTGCATCTTGGTGAATTTGAGTTTCATGCCGTCATTGTAAGCGAGGCCCGGGCGAAAACCCGGGCCTCGAACGTGTGCGCAACGTTCAGCTATAGACGCTCGGTTCGCCCGGCGGCCGCGTCTTGAAGCGCTTGTGGACCCAGTAATACTGCTCGGGAATGCGTGGAATCTGTTCTTCGAGGAAAGCGTTCATGCGGCGCGCGTCGAGATCGTCGTCGCCGGTTGGATAATTTTCCCAAGGTTTGAACACTTTCAGCCGATAACCCTTGTAATTGGGCAACACCTCGCCGATGAACGGTACGACCTGCGCATGACCCACCTTCGCCAAACGCCCGACCGCCGTGAGCGTGCACGCCGGCACGCCGAAGAAGGGCACGAACGTGGAATTGCGCATGCCGTAGTCCATATCGGCGCCGAGCATCACGGGCTTCTTGTCGCGCAGCCAGCGCAGCACGGCGCGCGCGCTGTCCGCGCGGCTCACCATTTCCGCGCCAAAACGGCTGCGTCCGGCCTTGGCCGCGGCTTCGAACTCGGGGTTCGAGAACGGCTGGTAGAGCGAGCCGCAGGGCCGGTGCAGCGAGTAGTTGAGGAACATGGAGCCCGCCTCGATGCCCACGAAATGCAGGCCGAGGAAGAGCGTGGGCGGCAGGTTCGGATCGGTGAGATCGATCTCGCTGTCGAGCTCGACGATCTTTTCAAGTTTCTTCGCCGAGGCGAACCACTGCACGCTGCGCTCCATGTAGCTGCGAATGGCGTGACGGAAGTGCAGCCCCGCCACTTCCTCGCGCTTTTCGTCGCTCCACTCGGGGAAGCACAGGCGCAGATTCGTATGAACGACGCGCTTGCGGCGGCTCGGGATCTTGTAGAGCAGCCAGCCGAGGCCGTCGCCCAGACGCGCGACAAAGCCATAGGGCAGGATCGCGAACAGCTTGAGCAAGCCGATGGCGAAACGGGAACCGAGTTTGCCTAGCATGCGGCAACTCCGCGGCGAGGCTTGCGAACTGTGGACAGGGCGATGGGCGGCACGCGGGGGACACTCTGCGACAATTTAAGGAAGTCGCTATAATAAGGGCTTCGCCGAGTTAACAGACAACTTGCGGGGCGAAGCCGGATGGCCGTCATTGGCGGCAACCGGACAGGAAATCCGCTAAAGCGTCGCCGCTTCAAAGCTCCCGAAGCTGGCTACGTGAACTTCAACCGTCACCAGCTACAGGAGCCTGACACGTGGCAAACGACTATTTCTTCACCTCCGAATCCGTCTCCGAAGGCCATCCGGACAAGGTCGCCGACCAGATCTCGGACGCGATCCTCGACGCCATCCTCACGCAAGACAAGTACTCGCGCGTTGCAGCGGAAACGCTGTGCAACACGGGTCTCGTCGTGCTCGCCGGTGAAATCACCACGACGGCCAACGTCGACTACATCCAGGTCGCGCGTGACACGATCAAGCGCATCGGTTACGACAACACGGACTACGGCATCGACTACCGCGGCTGCGCGGTGCTCGTCGCTTACGACAAGCAGTCGCCGGACATCGCCCAGGGCGTGGATCGCGCGCACGACAACAACCTCGACCAGGGCGCCGGCGACCAGGGCCTGATGTTCGGCTATGCGTGCGACGAAACGCCCGAGCTGATGCCGCTGCCGATCCACCTTTCGCACCGTCTGGTCGAGCGCCAGTCGAACCTGCGCCGCGACGGCCGTCTGCCCTGGCTGCGCCCGGACGCGAAGTCGCAGGTCACGATCCGCTACGTCGACGGCAAGCCGCACGCCATCGACACCGTCGTGCTCTCGACGCAGCACTCGCCGGACATCGACCTCGGCACGCTGCGCGAAGCCGTGATCGAAGAAGTCATCAAGCCGGTGCTGCCGTCGGAACTCATCAAGGGCGACATCAAGTTCCTCGTGAACCCGACCGGCCGCTTCGTCATCGGCGGCCCGCAGGGCGATTGCGGTCTCACGGGCCGCAAGATCATCGTCGACACGTACGGCGGCGCAGCCCCGCACGGCGGCGGCGCGTTCTCGGGCAAGGACCCGTCGAAGGTGGACCGTTCGGCGGCTTACGCAGGCCGTTACGTCGCGAAGAACATTGTGGCCGCTGGCCTCGCGTCGCGCTGCCTGATCCAGGTTTCGTACGCGATCGGCGTGGCTGAGCCGACTTCTGTCATGGTCAACACGTTCGGCACCGGCAAGGTTTCGGACGCGACCATCACGAAGCTCGTGCGCGAGCACTTCGATCTGCGTCCGAAGGGCATCATCCAGATGCTCGACCTGCTGCGTCCGATCTACGAAAAGACCGCCGCTTATGGCCACTTCGGCCGCGAAGAGCCGGAATTCTCGTGGGAAGCGACCGACCGCGCGCTCGCGCTGGCCGAAGCCGCTGGCACGGAGCCGGTGAGCGCAGCCGTCGCGTAGGCGTACGCAAGCTGGCTTCGCGCCGGCCGGCGGCAACGCCGGTAAAGCGCGAAGCGACGCGAAGAAAAACCCCGCAGGGCGCAAGCCCGTGCGGGGTTTTTGTTTTCTGCGGACCTGCGCGGCGTGGGTCCTAGCGCATCGCGAAACCGAACCAGCCCTCGCTACTCGCGCCCATGCGGCGCGGCTTGCGCGTGCTGCGCGCCACATGAACCGTGGCGGGCGCGGCGAGCGTGCGCAGTGGCGCGTTCGGGCGATAGAGCAGCGTGCGCAGCGAGAAGTGGCGCGTGCCCGAGCGCATGCGCAGCACAGCGAAGAACGAATGGAACCAGGTGCGCATGCTGTCGACGGGCTTCGTCTCGCGCACCTGCTGTGCGAGCGCGCGGGTGCGGGCAGTGTGGTGGCGCAGTGCGCGCACCAGATGTCGGCGGGCGGGGCGTGCCGCTTTCAGCGCGGTATGAGCGGCGTGGGTCATGCGTTGAGTATCGAAGAGGGTATGCATGGCGGTTGAGCAATCGGGTTCGAGGTGCGCCTTGCGCGACGCTTTGCGTCGAGCAGCAAACGTGCCTGTCTTCCAGGGCGTCACGATCTGGGTGGACGGGAGACGGGCAGCATGGCGCGGCGTGGGACGCGACGCGACAGATTCTTCTGTTGGAGCGCCTTGTGTGGCAAGGCGTTCACGGCGATCCGTCGGTGCGATGAGAATTCGGCGAAGTGAAACAACATGCGCAACAGGCTACACGCGAATCATGACCGCAGAAAGTCGGTTAATACCCGGCCCTGCGCGTCTTTGATGCACACGATCCCACCCTTTGTCCTCATCGCGGTGCGTGCGCGCCATTCGCGTGCGACGCGATCGACGCGGCGCATGGAGCCACCTCGTGCGACCGCGTGGTCCTTCCCGCCGTGCCGGCACGCTTTACAATCGAAGCGTCGGCGCGCGCCGACGCCTCAGCCTTGTCGTTTCGCGAAGCCACGAACGCAGGCTGCGGCCCTTGCTCGCATCGAGATCGCATAACGGAAGTCCCATGTCAGTCCAGTCAAAGAAAGAACAGGTGCAGGCGCTGCGCGAGCGCGGCTTCGTGGTCGTGCCGGGGCTCGTCTCGCCCGAGCGCTGCGAGGCGATCAAGCGGGTGGCGCAGGAGCAGTTGCAAGCGGCTGCCACGCCGCTCGAATTCGAAGCCGATTTGCGCTACCCCGGCGCGCCCGAATCGAAGGACGCCCCGGGCGGCCACACGGTGCGGCGCCTGCTCGACGCCTACTCGCGCCACGCGCTGTATCGCGAATGGGCCACGTCGCCGGAAATCGCGGGGTGGATGGAGTTGTATTTCGGTGAGGAGCCGGTCCTCTCGCGCGTGCATCACAACTGCATGATGACGAAGCACCCGCACTACGGCAGCCTCACGGGCTGGCACCGCGACGTACGCTACTGGTCGTTCGAGCGCGACGACCTCGTTTCGGTCTGGCTCGCACTCGGGCCGGAGAAGATGGAAAACGGCGGCCTGTGGTTCGTGCCGGGCTCGCACGACGCGCCGTTCACCTCGGATCGCTTCGACGCCGCGAAATTCTTCCGCGCCGACCTGCCCGAGAACAAGGCGTGGATCGACCGCGCGATCGCCCCGACGCTCGCCGCCGGCGACGTGGTCTTCTTCCACTGCAACACGCTGCATTCGGCGGGGCAAAACCAGAGCGATCAGGTGAAGTTTTCGCTCGTGTACACGTATCACGGCGCTAGCAACGTGCCGCTGCCGGGCACGCGCTCGGCGTCGAAGCCCGAGGTGAAGTTCTGAAGCGGCGCTGGGTGGCTTTCGCTTAGCGCCGGCGCCCCGACATCGTGAGCCCGGTGATGCCCGCGAGCGTCGCGGCGATGCCGCCCCCAATCAAGAGGATCGTGCGATTGGTGGGCGCGCCGGTGAAGAGGCGCGACATGTCGTTCGCGAACGAGTGGAGCGACTGGCCGCCGAAGTACAACAGGACGACGCCACAGGCGATGAGCGCGATCGAAATCGCTTTGGCCATGAACAACCTCTCGCAAAGGATGGACGCCGCAGTGTAGGCGAGTGGCCGCGGCGCGTCCAGGGTGCGGTTTTTCTGGCGCCGTGACGCGCGCGTTGGCGCGTCTTTCATCGCCTTTCCCGCATAGTGGGCATCTGCACGGCTTGGGCGGATTGGCTAACATAGCTGCCTCACGCGAGCGGCACGCCCCACGGCGCGCCCGTGCCCATCCCTTCGCTCATACCGGTTTTCGCAGAGGATCACACCATGGCTTACGAAGCAGCCTCAGAACGCTATTCGGACATGCAGTACCGCTTTTGCGGCAAGTCGGGGCTCAAGCTGCCCGCACTGTCGCTCGGTCTGTGGCACAACTTCGGCGACACCACGCCGATCTCGACCCAGCGCGATATCCTGCGCACCGCGTTCGATCTCGGCATCACGCACTTCGACCTCGCGAACAACTACGGCCCGCCGTACGGCAGCGCCGAAACGAACTTCGGGCGCATTTTCAAGGATGATTTCCGTCCGTACCGCGACGAGCTGCTGATCTCGTCGAAGGCGGGCTGGGACATGTGGCCGGGTCCGTACGGCCAGGGCGGCGGCTCGCGCAAGTACGTGCTCGCGAGCCTCGACCAGAGCCTGCAGCGCATGGGGCTCGACTACGTCGACATCTTCTATTCGCATCGCTTCGACGTGGAAACGCCGCTCGAGGAAACGGCGGGCGCGCTGGCCACGGCCGTGCAGCAGGGCAAGGCGCTGTATGTCGGCATCTCGTCGTATTCGCCCGCCAAGACGCGCGAAATGGCCAGGCTTCTCGCCGAATACAAGGTGCCGCTGCTCATTCACCAGCCGTCATACAACATGCTCAACCGCTGGGTCGAGGAAGAATTGCTCGACACGCTCGAGGACCTGGGCACGGGCAGCATTGCGTTCACGCCGCTCGCGCAGGGCGTGCTCACGAACAAGTACCTGAACGGCGTGCCCGAAGACGCGCGGGTGAACCGCCCGGGCGGCGGCTCGCTAAAGAGCGAGCACCTGAGCGCGCAGAACATCGAGCACGTGCGCAAGCTCAACGACCTCGCGCTGCGCCGCGGCCAGAGCCTCGCGCAGATGGCGATTGCCTGGACGCTGCGCGGCGGCCGCGTCACCTCGGCGCTGATCGGCGCGAGCCGCGCGGAGCAGGTGCGCGAGAACGTCGCGGCGCTGAAGAACCTGGAATTTTCGAAGGAAGAACTCGCGGAGATCGACCGTTATGCGACGGAAGGCGGCGTGAACCTGTGGGAGAAGCCGTCGACCGATCAGCGCGTCTGAGCCACGTTTCCCGACTCGAAAAACCGCCTCCTTGCGAGGCGGTTTTTTTATGCGCGAATGATCGGGCAACTGCGTGCCGCGGCCGCACTGCGCGCCGTTCTTCGCACTGTCATGTGGCCCTGCTACCGTCGCGGCTGCCTTTGCTGCGAGGAATCACCATGGAGTCCTTGAGCGCCGAATCTGAAGCGCTTTCCCCGTCCGCCACGCGCGCCGAACCCGCCGGGCGGCCCGAACGAGCGATGCGCCCGCCGCAGCCCGCGACGGCGGTCCGCACGAATGCCGCGCTGATCGCCTTTGCGTTCACGGCGCTGTGCTACGAACTCATCGGCTTGCCGCTTCTGCTGGGCGCAGCAGGCGGCCCGACGCTCGCCCTGCTGGCAACGCTTGCGCCCGTCGTGCTGGCCACGCCGATCCACTGGGGGCTCATCCACGAAGGCATACACGGGCAACTTGCGCGCGACCGGCGAGCGAACGAGTGGCTCGCGCGCGTGCTCGCGATCGGTCTGGCGATGCCGTTCGACGCCGTGCGTTTCGGACACCTGATGCATCACCGCTTTACGCGCGAGCCGTTCGACCGGCCCGATGTGCACGACGCGAGCGGCCCGCGCTGGCGTCGTCGTATTGCGTATTACGCGCGGTTGATGGGCGGCCTGTATGTCGCCGAATTACTGCTGCCGCTGCTGGCTTTTATGCCTGTGCGGCTCGCACGCGCCATCATCGCGCGCGGCGTGGGCGCGCATGGCCGCGAGGGCGTGCAGGTGCAGCGGCTCTTCGCAAACCACGCCGCCGATCCTGTGAGGCGCCGCCGCGCGCGGCGCGACTGGCTCGCCTCGCTCGCGCTTTACGCGGCTTCGTTCGCGCTGTACGGCAAGGCCTGGCCCGTGCTGCTCGCGGCGATGTACCTGCGCGGACTGTGGCTATCGATAGCCGATAACCTGCCGCACTACGGGGTCGCGCTCGACGAACCGGGCCGCGCGCGGGATTTTCGCGTGCCGCGCGGTCTGGGCGTTGTGCTGATGAATCATCATCTGCATCGCCAGCATCATCTGCATCCGACGCTGCCGTGGACGGCGCTGCCCGCGCTCGCGCACGCCGAAGGGGCCGCACGCGCGGAGGCGCGAGCGGGCTATGTCTCCGCCGCGTTGCATCAGTTCAAAGGATTGCAGCCGGGCGTTGATCCCGGCTGAGAGGGATGGTGCGAGCGAATGGCGCGCATGCGCGCAAGCCGCGGCGCATCGCAAGCCGCCGCGCGTGCGAAGTATTCCGAAAACGTACGCTACATCAGCGCTGGCAGCGTCTCGACAAGCGCAACGGCCGCGAGCACGCCGATCAGCGCGCCGATCACGCGCAGCGTGTTGTGCCTGAATTCCGTCGCGCACGGCACCGCGCCAAGAAAGAGCGCGCCAGCGAGGGCCATCGGGATGATCATCACGAAATCGCCGATCGTGAAATAACCTTCCATGCTCGTCTCCTTATCGTATGGGCGACAAAGGCTCGCAACGGTTGTCGTTCTGGTGGTCATGCCCATGGCAGGACGCTTCGAGTATAGGTGAGGGCGGCGAGCGTAGCGGCGTGCGTGTGCGCCGTGAGGCTCCCCGCGACGTTCATGCCGCGCCGCAAAAGGCCGCCAGGGGCGGAGTTCCGCTGCGGTGCGATGCGCGCAGGGTTCAAATCGCGAGTCGTCTGAATATTACGGACGCCTTTCCATTGCAGCGGCGCGTGGCGCACAAGGATGAAACTGCGCATGTTGCGTGCCGCGCCGGGCGATATCGCGGGCTCAGGCCGCGCCAGCACGCTCGCGCGCTCGCAGCTTGAGCGCCAGCGCAAGCCCCACGACCAGCAGCACGATCACGAGGCCGGCCACGCCGCCCCAGCCTGCCCCAGTCCAGAAGTGCCCGCCGATCGAACCCATCACGCTCGAGCCGAGGTAGTAGGCCAGCAGGTAAAGCGCGGCGGCCTGGCCCTTCGCTTCGCGCGCGAGCCGTCCAACCCAGCCGCTCGCCACCGCATGCCCAGCGAAGAAGCCAATGGTCAAGCAGGCGATGCCCGCCGCAATGGCCGCGAGCGGTGCGAACAGCGTGAGCACGACGCCCGTGAGCATCAGCGCGAGACTGGCGATCAACACGCGGCCGCGCCCGAAGGTGTCGGCCATGCGGCCCGACCACGGCGAGGCGACCACACCGGTCAGGTAGACGAGAAAAATCGCGCCGATCGCCGCCTGGCTCATGTGATACGGCGGCGCGATCAGCCGGTAGCCGATGTAGTTGTAAAGCGTGACGAAGCTGCCCATCAGCACGAAGCCCATGGCGAACAGCATGGGCAGTCCCGGCCGCGCGAAATGACGCAGCAGCGCCGCGCGGTGATGCGCGAAGCCGAGGCCGCTCTTCGGCACGAAGTGGCGCGAGGGCGGCAGGAGCGAGCGGAACGCGAACATGGAGGCGAGCCCGAGCACGCCGATCACGGCGACTGCCGCACGCCAGCCAAACAGGTCGGTGACGATGCCCGTGATCACGCGCCCCGCCATGCCGCCGATGGCCGTGCCGCCCACGTAAAGGCCCATCGAAAGCCCGAGCCCATCCGGGTGCATTTCTTCGGCGAGCCAGGCCATGGCCACGGCGGGCACGCCGCCCAGCGCGATGCCCTGGAGCGTGCGCAGCACGAGTAACTGATGCCAGTGCGGCACGAAGGCGGTGGCGAGCGTGAGCAGCGACGAGGCGCACAGCGACGCGGTCATCATGCCGCGCCGGCTCCAGCCTTCGGAGACGAAGCCCGCGACGAAGATCGCGATGGCGAGCGCCGCCGTGGTGAACGAGAGCGAGAGGCTGCTCTGCGCGGGGCTCACGCCGAAGGTTTCGGAGAACGCGGGCAGGAGCGGCTGCACGCAGTAGAGAAGCGAAAAGGTGGCGTAGCCGGCGAACAGCAGCGCGAGGCTCGCGCGCCAAAATTCGGGGGTGCCGCGTTCGATGTACGGAACGGCGGAGGGCGCGGAATTGCGCGAGGCGCCCGGTGATGCAGTCACGGCAAGATCTCCAGCAAATTGCAAAGGCGCAACGATACGCCTGTTGGGCGAACGGCGCTGTCGAGCGCCGCAGGCCGGGTGCCCCGCGCTGCCCGGCGCAATCGCGTGGCCGCTTTAGCCCGGTGCCCGCGCCGTACCCGGCTGCGCGCTGCGAGCCGCGCGCGCCGAAGCGCCTTGTGGCCCGCTGGCGGGCTGCGTTTTTTGCGCGTCGTCCGGGTGCACGAGCGCCGCATCGCTCGGCAAATCCGCCGCGCTCCAGCCGCCGCCCAGCGCCTTCACGAGCGCGACGCTCGCCGCCATGCGACGGCGCGAGATCGTCACGGCCTGGCGTTCGTTGGTGAGCGCCGTGGTTTGCGCGACGACCACGTCGAGGTACGTGATCGCGCCGCCGAGATAGCGATTGTTGATGGTGACGAGCGTGCGCTGCGCGGCGTCCACCGCACGGTCCTGGGCCGTCGCCTCCTGCTCCAGCACGCGCAGGGCCGCGAGGTTGTCCTCGACATCGCCGAAGGCGTCGAGCACCGTTTGGCGATACTGCGCCACGTTCTCGTCGTACTGGGCGCGCGCTTCGTTGCGCACCGCCTCGCGGCCGCCGAAGTCGATCAGCGTGCCCGCGAGCGTCGGTCCGAGCGACCAGAAGCGCGCGGGCGCGACGAGCCACTGGCTGAAGTTGGTCGCCTCCAGGCCGCCCGTGACTGCGAGCATGAGGCTCGGGAAGAACGCCGCCGTCGCCACGCCCACTTGCGCGTTCGCGGCGGCCACGCGGCGCTCGGCAGCGGCGATGTCGGGGCGCCGTTCGAGCAGCGTGGAGGGCACGCCTGGCGGGCTCGCGATCGCGCGCACCGTGTAGGCCTCCTTAGGTGCGGCGGCGAGGGTGAACGTGGAAGGCGACTGCCCGATCAGAATCGCAATGGCGTGCTCGAGCTGCGCGCGTTGCACGCCGAGATCGATCGCCTGCGCCTGGGTGGTCTGCAGTTGCGTTTGCGCCTGGCCCACATCCGCGTCGGTGGCGATGCCGCCCGCGTAGCGATGCTGCGTGAGTTCGAGCGATTCGCGGTAGGCCTCGATCGTGTCGTCGAGCAGCTGCCGTTCGCGGTCGATGCCGCGCAGCTCGAAGTAGTCGGTCGCGAGTTCGGCCTGCATGGAGAGCAGCACGGCCTGCATGTCGGCGGCGCTCGCCTGCGCACTCGCCTTCGCGGCCTCGACGTTGCGCGCGACGCGGCCCCAGATATCGGGTTCCCACGTGGCGTCGATGCCGACGGCGTAATCGTTGATCGTTTGACCGGCCTTCGACGTGTAGAGCACGTTCTGCGAGGTGCGGTAGCGCGAATAGTCGCCGCTTGCCGTCACGAGCGGAAAATAGCTCGAGCGCTGCTGCGCGACGTTCGCGCGCGCCGCACGAAAGTGCGCCTGTGCGGCCTGCACGTTCTGGTTCGCGCTCTCGACCTGGGCTTCGAGTGCGTCGAGCGTGGCGTCCTCGTAGATCGTCCACCACGCGCCGCGCGTCGCGTTGTCCGCGGGCTGCGCAATCGTCCAGCCCGTGCCTTCGAGTTCCTTGAACGTCGCGGCCACGGGCATGGCGGGGCGCACGTAGTCGGGCCCGACCGTGCAGGCACTCAGCGCCCCAAGCATGGCCAACGCGAGAAGTCGAACGCGTGCGTGCTTCATCATTCGCCCTGCGTTTGCGCGGTATGGCCCACAGCGCTCGCACCATGCGCCACACCTGCTTCGTGCTCGCCGTGCGGCTGCACGATGCGCACCGGCGTTCCGTCGACGATCGCGTCCTGCGGATTGACGATCACGCGCTCGTCGCCGGTGAGCCCCGCCGCCACGGCGACGCGCGTGCCGAAGTCGGTGCCGAGCGTGACCTTCACGAGCTGCACGCGGTCTTGCGCATCGACGGTCGCCACCTTCACGCCGTCCGGGCGGAACAGGAAGGCGTTGCCCGGCAGCGTCATCGGCGTGGCCGAACCGTCGAGCGCGAAGTGGACCTGCGCATAAGCGCCGGGCAGCAGCTCGCCGCTGCGGTTGTCCACATCGACTTCCACGAGCATCGTGCGCTGTTGCGCATCGACCGCGCCCGCCGTGCGCGCGACGATGCCTGGAAAGTGCTTGCCCTGCTCCTCGTTGAGCGTGAGATACGCGCGCTGCTGCACGCGGATCTGCTGCGCGTAAGCCTGCGGCACGTTCGCGTACACGCGCAGCCGGTCGGCCTGCGCGAGATGGAACAGCTCTTTTTGCGCGGTGCCGCCGTTGCCCGCGTCGATGAGCGCGCCCACGTCCACGTTGCGCGCGGTAATGATGCCGTCGAAGGGTGCCGTCACGCGTTCGTACGACTGCAGTTGCGAGAGACGCGAGACGTTGAAGCGCGCGGAATCGAGCGTGGCCTTTTTCGCGAGCATGTCGCCGACTTTTTCGTCGGTGTCTTGCCTCGCCACCGAACGCGTTTGCAGCATCTGCGTCCAGCGGTCGGCGGTGCTTTTCGCGAGTGCGTAATTGGCTTCGGCGTTGGCGAGATCGGCGCGCGCGGCACGCAACTGATCATCGACTTCGGGCGCGTCGATTTCGGCGAGCAACTGGCCCGCCTTCACGTGCGCGCCGATGTCGAAGTACCACTTTCGCAGATAACCGTTGGTGCGCGCGTAGATCGGCGTGTCGAGAAACGCCTGCACGTTGCCGGGCAACACGAGGTCGAGCGCGCGCGCCGAGCGCTGCGGCGCGACCACCTGCACGGAAAGTGTGCTCGCGGCTTTCGCGTCGCGTTCGAGCGCCGCATGCGCACTATGGCGTGACCAGATGCCCTGCGCGGCGAGCCCGATCACGACGAGCGCGGCGATCACGATGGGCCAGCGCCGCGGTTTATGTGGGCGATGCGGCTCTTGCGGCGGGGGCGTTTGCGAATGATTCGTCATGACAGGGTATTCATGATTTGGGCACCACGTTTTCACTGGCGCGCTGGCGGCGCTCGCCGAGCTTGCGGTAGATGAGCGAGAACACCACGGGTACGAAGATCAGCGTGGCGAGCGTGCCCACCGCGAGGCCGCCGATCACGGCGCGCCCGAGCGGCGCGTTCTGCTCGCCGCCTTCGCCAAGGCCGATGGCCATCGGCACCATGCCGATCACCATGGCGAGCGCCGTCATCAGCACCGGGCGAAAACGCGTGTAGCCCGCTTCGATTGCTGCGCGCGCCGCGTCGCCGTGCAGGTGCAACTGCTCGCGCGCGAAGCTGATGACGAGAATCGAATTCGCCGTAGCGATGCCGATACACATGATCGCGCCGGTGAGCGCGGGAATGGAAAGCGTGGTGTGCGTGAGGAACAGCATCCAGACAATGCCCGCGAGCGCGCCCGGCAGCGCCGTGATGATGATGAACGGATCGAGCCACGACTGGAAGTTCACGACGATCAGCAGATACACGAGCACGATCGCAAAGATGAGACCACCGAACAGTCCGGAGAACGAATCGTTCATCGTCTGCACCTGGCCGCGCAGCTGGATGCTCGAGGCCTTCGGCAGCTCGCCGCGCGTCTGGTCGATGATCTTCGCGATGTCGTCGGAAACGGCGCCCAGGTCGCGCCCGTCGGCGGTGCCGTAAATGTCGATGGTGGTCTGCGCGTTGTAGTGCGTGACGACCGCGTCGCCCGACACGCGCTGCATGCTCGCGAGCGAGCCGAGAATATTGCTGCGGCCGTTCGCGGTGAGCGGAATGTTGGCGAGCGACTGCAGCGAATCGATCGTGTATTGCGGCGCTTCGGTCACGACGTTGTAGCTCACGCCGTTGATCGGATTGAGCCAGAACGTGGGCGTGGTCTGCTGGCTGCCCGAGAGCGTGATAAGCAGATCGCTTGCCACGTCCTTCTGCGTGAAGCCCGCCTGCTGCGCGCGCGTACGGTCCACGTCGATGAAGATGCGCGGCAGGTCGGCGGGCTGCTGGATGCGCGCGTCGACGAAACCGGGCACGCCGCGCAAGCGCGAGAGCAGCGTCGCCGCGAACGCGCGGTTGCCGGCCACGTCGCGTCCCACGATCTGCACGTCGATGGGCGAGGGCATGCCGAAGTTCAGCGTCTGGCTCACGATGTCGGCGGGCAGGAAAGCGAACTGCACGCCCGGGAACTCGTCGTTGAGCGTGCGGCGCAGCAGGCGCACGTAACCGGCGGTGGCGTGGTGGTCCTCGTTCAGCGAGATCAGCACGTCGGCGTCCGAGGTGCCGATGGTGCCCGTATTGCTGTACGAGAGGTTGATGCCCGAAACCGGCAGGCCGATGTTGTCGATGATCGAATGCAGTTCGTCCGGCGGAATCAGCGTGCGCACGCGCTTGTCGATACGATCGACGAGCACGGCGGTTTCCTCCACACGCATGCCGGTTTTCGCGCGCACGTGCAGCGCGATGGTGCCTGCATCGACTTGCGGAAAGAAGTCGCGCCCGAGGAACGGCATGAGCAGCAGCGACGCGCCACAGCAGGCGAGAAACGCCACGACGAACCACACGGGATGCTTCACGCGCGCCGCGAGAAACACGCGATAGCGCTCGCGCAACCTCTCGAAGCCGCGTTCGAACGCGAGGTGCACGCGCATGAACGGATTACGCGTCGTGCCATGCATGTGATGCAGGTCGGCGGCCTTGTGATGATGGCGCATCAGGTACTTCGCGAGCGTGGGCACGAGCGTACGCGAGAAGAAGTACGAGGCCAGCATCGCGAACACCACGGCTTCCGCGAGCGGGATGAAGAGATAGTGCGCCACGCCCGTGAGCAGGAACATCGGCACGAACACAATGCAGATGGAGAGCGTGGAGACGAGCGTGGGAATCGCGATCTGCTGCGCGCCGTCGAGAATCGCCTGTTCCAGCGTCTTGCCTTGCTCCAGTTGCTGGCTGATGTTCTCGATGGCGACCGTTGCGTCGTCAACGAGAATACCCACCGCGAGCGCAAGCCCGCCGAGCGTCATGATGTTGATGGTCTCGCCGAGCGCCGCGAGCGCGATGACCGAGGTGATCATCGAAAGCGGAATCGAGATCGCGATGATGAGCGTGGCGCGCCAGTTGCCGAGAAACAGCAGGATCATGAGCGCCGTGAGCGCCGCGGCGATGAGCGCTTCGCGCAGCACGCCCTGCACGGAGGCGCGCACGAAGAGAGACTGGTCCGCGACGGGATCGATATTGAGCGACGGCGGCACGAGATTGCGCAGCGTCGGCATCATCTCCTTGATGCGATCGACGATTTCGAGCGTGGACGTATTGCCGCTTTTGTTGATGGTGAGGAGCGAGGCGCGCTGACCGTCCACGCGCACGATGTTGGTTTGCGGCACGTAGCCGTCGCGCACGTGCGCCACGTCGCGTATGTAGATCGTGCCGCTTTCCGTGGTTTTCACGGGAATGTCGTTCAGGCCCGCTAAGCTGTCGGGGCTTGCGTTCATCGTCACCGAATATTCGGTTGCACCTATTTTTGCCGTGCCCGAGGGCAGGATCAGGTTCTGCGCGCTGATCGCGTTCACCACGTCCATGGGCGAGAGATTGTGCTGCTGCAGCGCGCGCTGGTTGATGTCGACCATGATCTGCCGCTGCTTGCCGCCATAGGGCAGCGGCGCGGAGGCGCCCGGCACGGTTGCGAGCTGTGTCTTCAGGAAATTGTTGCCGTAGTCGAACAGCTCTTGCTCGGTGAGCTGCAACGAGGAGAGCGACAGGCGCAGGATCGGCACCGTCGAGGCGTTGTAGCGCAGAATGTTCGGCGGCTGGATGCCAGGCGGCAGCGAGCGCAGCTGCGCTTGCGACAGCGCCGTGACTTCGGCGAGCGCTTCCTGGATATTGGCATGCGGCTGGAAGAAGATCTTCACGACCGCAATGCCGTTGAGCGACGTCGATTCGGTGTGCTCGATATCGTTCACCGCCACGGAAAGGCCGCGCTCGTAATTGAGCACGATGCGCTTTTCCATCTCGTCGGCGGGCAGGCCCGTGTAGGTCCAGATCACCGAGAGCACCGGTATGTCGATGTTCGGGAAGATGTCCGTGGGCGTGCGCAGGATCGTCAGTGGCCCGACGATCAAGAGCAGCAACGCGAGCACGACGAACGTGTACGGGCGCTTGAGCGCGAGTCGAACGATCCACATGGAACGGCGGGTTCCTTCGCTGGTGGCGGAGTGTGGCTCGCGCGGCTGGTCTGGCCGCGGTGGCGAGCGTTTAGGTTATCGGTACCGTGGCCGGCTATTGTGGCGCGCGTGAGGTCATTGCCTGTGCTGCGCCGAGCCTTTATGGTGCACGGTTGGGACAGGACTATAGCGCCAGTCACCACGCATCAGCGTACTTTTTCAGGGACTGCGCTAGCAAGCGCGCGGGGAATGGGGTTTACCATCTGTTACAGTCAGGCTTTCGTAAGTTGCGTGAGCGAGGCAGGGCGAGGTTGTGACGGCGCAACGCGGCGTCTGCATGCTGCCGTTGATACACCCCCCTATTTTTTTGCTTTGCTCACGCGCTCAAACAAGCAACAATGGGTATGCCAAGGGTCCGGCCGTGCTCAAGCGCGCGCAAAAAGCGGGTCGCCCGAGGCACGTTTGGATGCGCGCGCAACCGTTGGTGCGCATCGGTTTTTTGTCAGCATGCCGACCGGTCTTCCTTCGAGGGAGCCGGCGAAGGTAGCGAGGTAACGGGGAAACATCATGCAAATCGGTTCTATTGTTCGTTCCGTTCATATCGCCGTGCCACAGGGCGCGCGCGGCATCGTGATGCGCATTCTCGGCGACATGGCGATGGTGACCTGGTATGCCGGGGAGCCTGGCTCGTCGGCGCAGCTCAGCACCGAGCCCTTTTTTCTCGAAGATCTGATCGATACGGGCGAGCACGTCATGCCCGCCGGCGCGCAGATCCACTGAGCCTGGGCCGTGTGACACGTTGACGAGGCGCGCCGCGTCTCGTCGCAGCGTTGTGCGCCGCGCGTTTGTGTTCATTGTGTCTGTCGTGCCCGTCGTGAATACGGCGCGCTCGCAGGCATTGCCCGCAAGAGGCACAATCGCGGGTATGAATCACGATCCTTCTCCTCTCCCGGGCGAGCCTTGCGGTCCCGGCGATTCCAGCGACCAGCAAGCCGCGCCGTACGCGCGCCTGACGCCCGAATGCGTGCTTGACGCCGTCGATGGCGTGCTGATTCCGGCCAACCGCCGCACGGACGGCCGCATGCTCGCGCTCAACAGCTACGAGAATCGCGTGTACCAGGTGGGCGTGGAAGACGGGCCGCCGGTCATCGCCAAGTTCTATCGCCCCGAGCGCTGGAGCGACGAGGCGATACTCGAAGAGCACGCCTTTGTCGCCGAACTCGCCGCGCGCGAGATTCCGGTTGTGCCCGCGCTCGCTTTCGAAGGGCGCACGCTGCACGAGTTCGATGGCTATCGCTTCTCGCTTTTCGAGCGCCGTGGCGGCCGCGCGCCTGATCTGGACCACAGCGACACGCTCGAATGGCTGGGCCGTTTCATTGGCCGCATTCACGCCGTGGGCGCGACCGAGCCGTACCAGGCACGGCCGACGCTCGACATCCAGACATACGGCTACGAGCCGCGTACCTACCTGCTCGAACATGGCTTCGTGCCCTCCGATGTGCGCGAAGCGTGGCAGGCCGCGGTGACGCTCGCGCTCGAAGGCGTGGAGGCGGCATTCGAGCGGGCGGGCGAATTGCGTTCGCTGCGACTGCACGGCGATTGCCATCCGAGCAACGTGCTCTGGACCGACGCCGGCCCGCATTTCGTGGACTTCGACGACAGCCGCATGGGTCCCGCTATCCAGGATTTGTGGCTGCTGCTGCCCGGCGATCGCGCGGGCGCCTCGCGTGCGATGGCGGATTTACTCGCCGGTTATGAGGACTTCTGCGAATTCGAGCCGCGCGAGCTACATCTCGTCGAGGCGCTGCGCACGCTGCGCCTCATCCACTATTCGGCCTGGCTCGCGCGCCGCTGGCACGATCCCGCGTTTCCGGCCGCCTTCCCGTGGTTCAACACGCAGCGTTACTGGGAAGAGCGCATTCTCGAACTGCGCGAGCAGATCGGCGCGATGCAGGAAGGGCCGCTCTGGCCCGTGTGAAGGTCGTGCGCAGAATCACTGCGCACTCGCCGGACTCCCCGGCGTGGCGCCCTGCGCAGACGGCTTGACGATCAATTGCGCGCGCAGGTCGCGCGCCATCGTCTCGAACGCTGGGCGCATCTGCGCGAAATCGTCTGCGCTGCACACGTCGCTCGCGAAATGCGTTTGGCCCGTGCGCGTGACGCGCAGCACGTTCGCCTGCGCGTCGAGCGAGTACTGCGAAGTGAAATCGATGAAACGGTTATCGGCGTGCTGCGGCATGGGCACGTCGAGCACGCGCATGCCCGCCGGCAGGACGATGCGCGCGCGCTCGGTCATCACCACGTTGCGGCACATGAAGGGCTGCGTGCGGCGCGGCTCGCCAAGCCAGTAGCGTAGATTCGCGTCGAGTCCACCCACGAAGCTCGTGAGCGTGGGCACAGGCGTGGTCATCTCGGGGTCGACGAAACCGTCGAAGGTGCCCGTGAGCGTGAGCACGAGCGGGCCCGCCGTCGCATCGAGCGGACTGGAGGCGAGCGTGGCGTTGCCGCGCAGGTTGGCGTTGCGCAGCTCCCATTGCAGCGACTCCTCGCGTTGCGCGGGCGTCTGCAGGCGCAGCACGCTGCGTGTCTGTTCGGCGGACCAGCCCTCTGCCTGCAAGCGGAAGATGAAGCGCGCCGAGCCGTCGGGCGCGACCGTGATGTCGAGATCGCTCTCGCGCGTGGTCGAGGCCGTGGCGGGCGTGCGGACCTGCGTGCCGTCGCCGGCGAGCACGGCCTCGCGGTCCATATCCGTCGACGGCAAATAGCCGAACTCGATGTTGCTCGCGGTCGAGTCCGCGAACATCTGCAGATCGGGCAGCCAGGTGATGACGTGATGGATCACGCCGAAGCCGGGCACGCTCGGCAGCGTGTAGACCGTGCCGCTGTTCACGAGCGCAGGCGTACTGCGGATGCCCACGGCGTCGAGCAGCGCGCCGTAGAGCGCGACGTGATCCTTGCAGTCGCCATAGCGGTTCGCGAGCACGTCGGTTGCGCTGTGCGGCACGATCTCGCCGCGCCCGATATTCATCGCCACGTAGCGGATGTTGCGGCGCACCCAGTCGTAGAGCGTTTGCGCTTTCGCGCGCGGCGTGTCGTCGCGCGCCGTGAGCGTCTGCGCGAGATGCACGATGGCCGGGTCGCGCACGGTTGGATCGGCGGCCGCCTCGCGATAGACCTTCGCGAAGGCCGCGTAATCGGGGAAGGTGGACACCATCAGCCGGTCGCCGTAGCTCACGTAGGCCACCGAGCCATATTCGAGGCGCTGGAAAATCGACTTGTCGTAGCGATACTCATAACGGGTGCGGCCGTTCACCGTGGCGGGCGGCAGCACGGTGAAGCCGCGCGCGTCGGCGTAGAGCGGCACTTTCGCGGGCAGGTCGTAGATCACGCGGAAGTTGTGCGTGGGCGCGAGGTCGGGCGGCGTGAAGTCGCTGAACCAACCGGGCACGAGCGGCACGCGCTGGATCTTGCGCCACGTGAGATGCACGCGCGCGCCAGGCTCCACGGCCGGGAACACGATCACCTTGTCCTGCACGTCCTGGAACATCGGGGCGTCGAACGAGCGCACTTCCTGCACGTCGCGGATCTGCTCGGGGCGCACGTCGTGACGGCCGCCCTGGGCGTCCTCGGTCCACGCTTCGAGCACGTCCACGTGGGCCATCTCGCGGTTGAACCACACGTAATACTGGCCCGCGCGCGCGATGCCGGCCTCGGTGTTCACGCGCAGCGTGAGCGAGTCGAGCTTGGTGTACGAGCCGTCCGCATTGACCGTGAAGGTCTGCGTTTCCGATTCGTTGGTGTAGGGCGCCTGCGCGGCGCTGCCTGCCGGATTCAGCGCGCTCGCTTCGAGGGGCACGGGTGTGAGCTGCGCCACACCCGGACGCAGGTCGGCGGCGAAGGTTCCCGTGGCGGGGCCGAGCACGGCTAGGCAAAGAGCGAGAGCGAGGCGCATGGGGGGGCTCGGCTGGTGTCGGGGCGCGGATGAGCGCTACTTCTGCCACTTAAAAGTCATACAACCCGCTTGTCAAGCGGGTGGCCCGCACACAGCCCACAGGGGGCCCTGTATCGAGCATTGAGTCTACATGCTGGGGCGAGCCATGAAACGCCCGCTTGCGTCGTTCTCCCTGGCGTTCTACGTGGCTGCCGCCAGTTTGCTGCGCGCGCAACAATCGATCGAGCATAACGGCGCACGGGCCGCTGAATGACATATGTATGTTTACCTCATATTGCCAAGGCAGCGCTTGGGGACTAAGGTGCGTGCAGCCGTCAAGCGGCAAATAAGTGTTCTGTGCGTTTGCGCATAAAAGAACACGAAAGACCACGCCTACCAACAGCCATTTTGGATGGGACCAGAGCGAGCGTTCACCCCTCTCTCAACCTCTGGTCGATTCGGGAGATCCCATGAGCAGCGTTGCAGATTCGACGCGCGATGCGCAAAGCGCACCCTTCTTTTCCAAAGAGGCGACCGTCGCCCCGCCGGGCTTTTCGCGCTGGATGGTGCCGCCCGCGGCGCTGGCCGTGCATCTGTGCATCGGCCAGGCCTACGCGTTTTCCGTGTTCAACGCGCCGCTCACGAAGGTGGTCGGCATTACGCAGTCCGCGTCCGATGACTGGTCGCTTACCACGCTTGGCTGGATTTTCTCGCTGGCAATCGTGTTTCTCGGGCTTTCCGCCGCCTTCGGCGGCAAGTGGCTCGAACGTGTGGGCCCGCGCCGCACGATGTTTACCGCCGCATGCTGCTTTGGCGGTGGTTTCCTCGTTTCCGCGCTCGGCGTGTATTTGCATCAGATCGCGCTGCTCTATCTCGGCTACGGCGTGATCGGCGGCATCGGCCTCGGGCTGGGCTACGTCTCGCCGGTTTCGACGCTGATCCGCTGGTTCCCCGACCGCCGCGGCATGGCCACGGGCCTCGCGATCATGGGCTTCGGCGGCGGCGCGATGATCGCCGCGCCCCTCTCGGTCAATCTGATGAAGCACTTCGCGAGCGACACAAGCGTGGGCGTTGCCCAGACCTTCGTGGTGCTCGGCGTGGCGTACTTCATCTCGATGTCGATTGGCGCACTTACCATCCGCGTGCCCGCGCCCGACTGGAAGCCCGCGGGCTGGACGCCGCCTGTCGTGGCGAAAAAACTCGTGTCGAACCAGCACGTGCATATCGACCAGGCGCTCAAGACGCCGCAGTTCTACCTGATCTGGCTCGTGCTGTTCCTCAACGTGACGGCCGGCATCGGCATTCTGGGCCAGGCCTCGGTCATGATCCAGGAGAGCTTCAAGGACACCGTGAGCGCCGGCGCGGCGGCGGGCTTCGTCGGTCTGCTCTCGCTCTTCAACATGGGCGGGCGCTTCGTGTGGGCTTCGGCTTCCGACTGGGTGGGCCGCAAGAACACCTACTTCATTTTCTTCGTGTTCGGCGCGTTGCTCTATTACGCGGTGCCGCAGTTCGCGCAGAGCGGCAACATCGTGTTCTTCGTGCTCGCGTTCTGCCTGATTCTCTCCATGTACGGCGGCGGCTTCGCGACCGTGCCCGCGTATCTCGCTGACATGTTCGGCACGGCGTTCGTGGGCGGCATTCACGGCCGTCTCTTGACCGCATGGGCTGCCGCTGGCGTGGCGGGCCCGGTGCTCGTGAACTACGTGCGCGCCTATCAGGTCGCGCACGGCGTGGCGAAGGCCGACGCGTACACGATGACCGTGCACATCATGGCCTCGCTGCTCGTGCTTGGCTTTATCTGCAATCTGCTCGTGCGCCGTGTGGACGCAAAGCATCACATGAGCGAGACGCAACTCGCCGCCGGTAAATAAGGAGGAACGCGCAATGTCTACTCAAGCTGCCCCGAAATCGTCGAACAAGGCGCTGATGGCGATCTTCTGGCTCTACGTGCTGGTGCCGCTCGTGTGGGGCGTGACCAACACGCTCGCGCAGGCGATGAAGCTGTTCGGCTGATGCCTTGAAGGGAAGCCGGGCGGCGGCCGCCGCCCCCGAAAGAAACCCCGCGCTGCGGGCCGCCGACGCGAGTCGCGGCCCGCCGTTTTTTTGGGGTCCGTAGCAACGCCATGGAGGCGACGCGCCCCGCGCACATTGCAGGCAAACCGTCGCCGCACCGCAGTACGATGCGCTTTCGTACGCGGCTGCCGGAGAAGGGCGATGGTGCGGATCATGATGATCCTGCTGGGCGTGGAGTATTTGCGCGAGCGCTGGCGCGGCGTGATGGCCGCCGGCGTGGTGAGCGCCCTCGTGGGCGCGGCGCTTTTCATCGACGCGCTGGACGGTGTGCTGTATTTCCATATCGCACCGTTCGCCTGGCTGCTGCTGATCGAAGGTCTCGCCACGCTCGCGGTGGCATGGACCGGCATGGGCGGCCAGCGCACGCTGCGCTATGTGAAGGGCTTCGGATTTTGCATGACGGCGGTGCTCGTGCTCTCGGGCTACCGGCACGCGTCGTTCATCATTTCGATGGTGTTCGCCACGCTCTTTCTCGCCGATGGCATGCTGCAGATCGCCTCGGCCTGGGTCGTGCGCTATCGCACGTGGCGTCTCGCGGTGGCGGGCGGCGCGCTGCAGATCGCCATCGCCATCTTTCTCTACCAGCCTTATCCCACGCACTACAAGGGCACCGTACCGTACTGCCTCGGACTCATTTTGATGTTCGCGGGCTGGAACCTGCTGCTGCTCGCCTTGCGCGCGCGCCGGCTCGCCGTCAATCCGGCCGCGGCGCAGGGCGGCGCGGCTGCGCTCGTGGCGAGCGCGGTGGGCGCGGCGAATTCGGCAAAGGGCGCAGATCCGAAGCTCGCGCAAACCGTGTTCGATGGGCCGCCCGAGCCGCAAGAGCGTGCGCTTACGGTCCATGTGTGGACGCCGGTGGGCACTTCGAAGTCCGAGGCGCGGCGCCAGCCGCTCATCAACCGCTATATTGCCGCCGTCGATCGCGATGGCGTGATTTCCACGGGGCACGCGGCGCTCGAATCGCCCGAGCGCGTGTACATCAGTCTCTACCCGGCTGTGGAAATCGATCGTTCTCCCGATGAATTCACGCGCACCCTGCGCGCGACCCGCGAGAACGACGTGCCGGGCCTCTTCCAGCCCGACTACGTGACGGAGTCGAAGGCGTGGTGTCCGTCCACGCGTCAGGTGCGCATCCGGAACTACGATCCACTTCGACTGGAAAGCTTCTGGCAGCGTTATCGCGAGGACACGACCTATAACCTTACGCACCGCAATTGCTCGAGCACGGTTTCGCACGCGCTGGAGGCGGCACTCGAAGGCGCGACGCCGCGTGTGTGGGGCCACGGGTGGCTCGCGTTCGCGCGCATGCTCATGACGCCGGAGCTATGGGTGGCGGCACAGGTGCGCAAACGCGGCCAGACGATGGCGTGGACGCCGGGACTCACGCTCGACTATGCGCGCGCGCTGAGCATGCTGGCGGACCCGCGTCCGTCGGGCTGGACGCGCATGCTTAGGTCGCTGCGCGCGTCGATGTTAAGACGGGAGCGCAGGCACGAGCGCGAGCGCAAGCACGAGGCCGACCACGACGGGCGCTCGCCTCACGCGTGAAGGCAACAACGGGCAGCAGCGAAGCGGCTTCACACATCGCACGTCGAACCTGCGCCCGCCGCGTGTTCGCGCGCGGCCTTGGCGCCTTCCACCTGGAGAATGGTCGGCAGCGACACACCGTTCTTCGCCGCCGTGACCTCCGCGAGGATCGACACCGCGATCTCCGGCGGCGTGCGGCTGCCGATGTAAATGCCCACCGGGCCATGCAGCCGCGCGAGTTCCGCCTCGCTCAGGTCGAACTCCTTGAGCCGCTCGCGGCGCGCCGCATTGTTGCGCCGCGAGCCCAGCGCGCCCACATAGAACGCGGGCGTCTTGAGCGCCTCCATCAACGCGAGATCGTCGAGCTTGGGGTCGTGCGTGAGCGCGATCACGGCGCAGCGTTCGTCGAGCTTCATGTCGAGCACGGTGTCGTCGGGCATGGTGCGCACGAGCGCCGTGCCGGGCACGTCCCAGGTGTCGGTGTATTCCTCGCGCGGGTCGCACACGGTCACCTGGTAATCGAGCCCCACCGCGATCTGGCAGAGATAGCGCGAGAGCTGCCCCGCGCCGATCACCAGCATGCGGTAGCGCGGGCCGTGAATCGTGAGCAGGCGCGCGTCGTCGAAGTCCACGCCATCGGTCGCTTTCGCGGGGCCGAGCGTGGTGCGGCCGGTCGCCATATCGAGTGTGCGCGCAACCAGTTCGCCGCGCTCGACCGTTTCGAGCAGTTCGCGAATGCCCGAGGCCTCTGAGAGCGGTTCGAGCACGAGCTGGATCGTGCCGCCGCATGGCAGTCCGAAACGATGCGCCTCTTCCGCCGTGATGCCGTACTTCACGGCCTCGGGTCTGGCGATCGTGACGCCTTCGCGGCGCACGCGATCGATCAGATCGTCCTCGATGCAGCCGCCCGAAACGGAGCCGACCACGTGCCCATCGTCTCGCACCACGAGCATCGCGCCCTCGGGGCGCGGCGACGAGCCCCACGTTTTCACCACTGTCACCAGCAGCGCGCGGTGCCCTGCGTCGAGCCAGTGCACGCTGGATTTCAGGACTTCGAGATCCACGCTGTCCATGATCGTTTCCTCTTCGGTGTTTCCTCTGCGCCTTCGCCTTGCGGCTGGCCTTCTGCGTCGCTCGCGCCAGCTGCGGCCGCTTCGTCGATATTTTGCTGCGCATCGCCGCCCAGCTGTTCCCCGAAACGCCTGAAAAACTCGCCGGCGATCTTGCGCGCTGCGCCGTCCACGAGGCGCGAGCCGATCTGCGCGAGCTTGCCGCCCACCTGGGCGTTCGCGGTGTAAGTGAGCGTGGTCGACTCGTCACCGGCGGATTCGAGCTTCACGTGCGCGTCGCCCTTGCCGAAGCCCGCTGCACCGCCCTGGCCCTCGAAGACGATCGTGTAGCTGTTCGGGGCGTCGATATCGGCGAGCTGCATGCGGCCCTTGAAGCGCGCCTTCACCGGACCCACGGCGGCGGTCAACGCGACGGCGTAGGCATTCTCGCCATCGGCTTCGATGCTTTCGCAGCCCGGTATGCACGCCTTGAGGATTGCCGTGTCGTTGAGCGCTTCCCAGGCGCGCTGTTGCGGCACCGGCAGCGTGTGGCTTTCGGTCAGCTCCATCGTGTTTCTCCTTGTGCCGGGCGCCCCTGCAAGGTGCGCAATACGCGTGCCGGTTGTGCCAGATGAGGTGCCGTGCGAGGCGCATGTGCAACCGGCGCGGCTTCGCACAGGCTGCGCGCGAACGCTTCGAGGCTGTCGAGATTGTGGACGGGGTAATGCGCGTCGACGTGCGGCAGCATCGCCTGCACGCCGCGCGCCTTGGGTGCGAAATCGCGGTAACGCAAGAGCGGATTGAGCCAGATCACGCGATGCGCGAAGCGATGCAGGCGCGCCATCTCGTCGTTTAGGACACCGCAATCATCGTGATCGAGCCCGTCGGTGACGATCAGCACCGTCGCGCGCCCGCCGAGCATGCGGCGCGCCCAGCGGCGGTTGAATTCGGCTAGCGTCGCGCCGATGCGCGTGCCGCCCGACCAGTCCGCGACCTGAGTGGCGAGCTGCGCGAGCGCGACGTCGGGGTCGCGTTCGCGCAGCGCGCGCGTGGCGTGCGTCAAGCGCGTGCCGAACAGAAACACCTGCAGGCGTTCGCGCGATTGCAATAGCGCATGGCAGAAGTAAAGTACCGCGCGCGAATAGCTGCTCATCGAGCCCGAAATGTCGAGTAGCAGCACGAGCGGCAGCTTGCGCTCCACGGGCGCGCGATATTTCCACACGGTCCAGTCGCCGCCCGCGCGCACCGCGTGGCGCGCGCTCGCGCGCAAATCGGCGTGCGTGCCGTGCGACGATGCCTTGAGGCGCCGCGTGCGTTCGGTGGCGAGCGGCAGGCGGCGCGCGCGGATCAGATGGCGCAGCGCGCGCCACTCGTCGGCGGAAAGGGTGTCGAAATCGCGCTGGCGCAGGCGCTCTTCGGCGCTGAACGTGGCGTGCGCGCGCAACTCGTGTTCTTCGTGCGATGGCGGCGGCTTCGCGCCGGGGCGTGTGGCGGGGCGTGCGGCGAGCGCGTCGGCCAGGCGGTTGTTGCGACGCGGCGGCGGCACGCCGCCTTGTACCTTTGGCAACAAAAGCGCGCGCAGCTTGCCTTCGAAATCCGGATCGCGCCAGAAGAGGGCGAACGCGGCGTCGAAGATCTCTCGCTCGTCGGGCGCGCTCGTGAGGAGTGCTGCGAGCGCCGCATGCACGTCGTCGCGGCGGCCGAGGTCGATATGGCGCAGCGCTTCGATCGCGTCGACGGCGCGCGAAGGCGACAGCGGCAGGCCCGCGCCGCGCAGCAAGCGCACGAAATGCACGACATTGCGCGCGAACACCGGCGCGAGCGCGGGCATTGCGGTGGGCGATGTGGCGTGGGTTCCGGGCGTTTCGGACATGGAGGGGGCAGACATCGCGCTCACTCCGCGAGCGCGAGCGTTTGCACAATGCGTTGCGCGTCGAGCTGCGCGAGGTCGTCCTGGTACTTGAGGAGCACGCCCAGCGTGTCCTGCACCGATTGCGGATCGAGTTCCGTCACGGCGAGCGCGGAAAGCGCGCGGCACCAGTCGATCGTCTCCGCAATGCCGGGCGCCTTGAAAAGGTCCATTGTGCGCAACTGGTGCACGAACGCCACGGCGCGATGCTGCAATTCCGGGGCGGTTTCAGGCGCGCGCGCGGCCACGATCGCGAGTTCGCGCGCGCGGTCCGGGTAGCCGAGCCATTGATAAAGACAGCGCCGCTTGAGCGCGTCGTGTACGTCGCGCGTGCGGTTCGAGGTGATGACGACGAGCGGCGGCGTACTCGCGCGAACGGTGCCGTATTCGGGAATCGATACCTGGAAGTCCGAAAGGAGTTCGAGCAGGAAGGCTTCGAACGGCTCGTCGGCGCGGTCGATTTCATCGATCAACAGCACGCGGCGCGCGCCAGGGTTTTGCGGATCGGGCTGCAGGGACTGGAGCAGCGGGCGCTTCAAAAGAAATTCGTCGCGATAGAGCGTGTCGTTGCGCGGCTTTTCGCCGGCGGCTTCGGCAAGACGCAGCGCCATGATCTGGCGCGGGTAGTCCCACTCGTAGAGCGCGCTCGCCGTGTCGAGTCCTTCGTAGCATTGCAGGCGCAAGACCGTCGTACCGAGCATCGCCGCGGCAGCCTTCGCGAGTTCGGTCTTGCCCACACCCGGTTCGCCTTCGAGAAAGAGCGGGCGTTCCATGCGCAGCGAGAGAAAGAGCGCCGTAGCGAGCTCGCGGCTCGCGAAATAGCCGTGCGCTTCGAGTTGCGCGAGGGTGTCGTCGATCGAGGCGGATTGCATGAGTCTGTCTTGCGCTCGCGGATCAAAGGCGGCGAGCGCTTCCCTGTCTACGCGGAAGCGCTCGCCCTCGGGACAAGCCTAGCCGTTGGCCTTCGCCACCGCGCGCGCCGCGAGCACCGGTATGAGGTGCGCGCGATACGCCGCGCTCGCGTGCAGGTCGGTGTTGAGGTCGTCGGCGGGAACTTTCACCGCGCGTGCGGCTTCGGGCGCGAAATTCGTCTTCAACGCGCTTTCCAGCGCGCCCGCGCGGAACACTGAAGCTCCGGCGCCCGTGATCGCCACACGAATTTCACCGGCGTACTTCGCGACGAACACGCCCGTGAGCGCGAAGTGCGAGGCCGGATTGCGAAACTTCTCGTAGGCCGCGCGTTCGGGCACCTGGAATTCGACGGACACGATCAGCTCGTCGGGCGCAAGCGCCGTTTCGTACATGCCGCGGAAGAAGTCGTCGGCCGCGATGCGCCGCCGGTCCGTCACCACCGTCGCGTTCAGTGCGAGCACCGCGGCCGGATAATCGGCGGCGGGATCGTCGTTCGCGAGCGAGCCGCCCAGCGTGCCGAGCGCGCGCACCTGGCGGTCGCCGATCATACCCGCGAGGTCCGCGAGCGCCGGCAGCGCGTTGCGGATCTGCGCGTTTTCGGCGACGTCGGCATGGCACACGGCCGCGCCGACCTTCACCACCTTGCCGTCCACCTGCACGGCTTTGAGCTCGGGAATGCGCGTCACGTCCACGAGCGTGGTGGGCTGCGCGAGGCGCAGCTTCATTGCCGCGAGCAGGCTCTGGCCGCCGCCCAGGAATTTGGCGTCGGCATCGGCCGCGATGGCTTTCACGGCGCCTTGCGCGTCACTGGCGCGCTGATAGTCGAATGCGTACATGGAGCGCCTCCGCTCAAGGTTGTGAAGGGGCCTGCGCGGCCTGGATCGCTTGCCATACACGATGCGGCGTGGCCGGCATCTGCAGGTCTTTCACGCCGAGCGGCGCGAGAGCATCCAGAATCGCGTTGATGACGGCGGGCGGTGAGCCGATCGCCCCGGCCTCGCCGCAGCCCTTCACCCCAAGCGGATTGTGCGTGCACGGCGTGCCTTTCGCGGTTTCCACCGTGTACGAAGGCACATCCGACGCGTGCGGCATCGCATAGTCCATGTACGAGCCCGAGAGCAACTGGCCGCTCTCGTTGTCGTACACGCACTGTTCGAGCATCGCCTGGCCGATACCCTGGCCGAGCCCGCCATGCACCTGGCCTTCGACGATCATCGGATTGATGACGTTGCCGAAGTCGTCGACGGCGGTGAAGCGCTCGATGCGCGTTTCGCCCGTATCGGGATCGACTTCGACTTCGCAGAGATACGCGCCCGACGGATACGTGAAGTTGGTCGGGTCGTAGAACGCGCTTTCGTCGAGGCCCGGTTCGAGCGTCTCCAGCGGATAGTTGTGCGGCACGTACGCGGCGAGCGAGATTTCGGCGAAAGTCTTCGTGCGGTCGGTGCCCGCCACGCGGAACACGCCGTTGGCGAACTCGATGTCCTCCACGCCCGCTTCGAGCATGTGCGCGGCAATCTTCTTCGCCTTTGCCTCGATCTTGTCGAGCGCCTTCATGATGGCCGAGCCGCCCACCGAGATCGACCGCGAGCCGTAGGTGCCCATGCCGAAGGGAATGCGGCCCGTGTCGCCGTGCACAATCTCGATCTGCTCGATCGGCACGCCTAAGCGATCGGCGACGACTTGCGCGAAGGTCGTCTCGTGGCCCTGGCCGTGGCTGTGCGAGCCCGTGAACACCGTGACGGAACCGGTCGGGTTCACGCGGACCTCGCCCGCTTCGAACAGGCCCGCACGCGCGCCAAGCGCACCCGCGATGTTCGATGGCGCAAGCCCGCACGCCTCGATGTAGCACGAGTAGCCTAGACCGCGCAGCAAGCCTCGCGCCTTCGATGCGTCGCGGCGCGTGGCGAAGCCCTTTACGTCGGCGAGTTCGAGCGCGCGCCCAAGGCACGCTTCGTAATCGCCAGTGTCATAGGTGAGGCCCACGGGCGTCGCATACGGGAAGCTCGTGATGAAGTTGCGGCGGCGGATCTCGGCGGGATCGATCTTCATCTCGCGCGCGGCTGTTTCCACCAGACGTTCGACCACGTAGGTCGCTTCCGGGCGCCCCGCGCCCCGATACGCATCCACCGGCACCGTGTTCGTGAACACGGCCTTCACCTCGGCGTAGATCGCGGGCGTGGTGTACTGGCCCGCGAGCAGCGTGGCGTAGAGGATGGTCGGCACGCTGGAGGCGAACGTGGAAAGATACGCGCCCATGTTCGCCGTGGTGTGAACACGCATGGCGAGGAACTTGCCGTCCTTGTCGAGCGCGAGTTCGGCTTTCGTGACGTGGTCGCGGCCGTGTGCGTCGGATATGAAGGACTCCGATCGTTCGGCGGTCCACTTCACCGGACGGCGGATCTTCTTCGAGGCCCACGTGAGCGCGACATCTTCGGCGTACAGAAAGATCTTCGAGCCGAAGCCACCGCCCACGTCGGGCGCGACGATGCGCAGCTTCGTTTCAGGCAGCCCGAGCACGAACGCGGCCATGAGCAGGCGCTCGACGTGCGGGTTCTGGTTCGCCACGTACACGGTGTAGCTGTCGTCGTGCTGCGAGTAGCTCGCGTTCACGGCGCGCGGCTCGATGGCGTTCGGTATGAGGCGGTTGTTGATGATGTCGAGCGTCGTCACGTGCGCGGCCTGTGCGAACGCGGCGTCGGTCGCGGCCTTGTCGCCGTGGCCCCACGTGTAGCAGGTATTGTTCGCCACGCCGTCGTGCACGAGCGGCTGGCCCGCGTCGGCGGCGTGCGCCGTGTCGACCGTGGCGGGCAGCTCTTCGTAATCGACTTCGATCAGTTCCGCAGCATCCTTCGCGGCCTTGAGCGATTCGGCGATCACGAGTGCGACCTGGTCGCCCACGTGGCGCGCCTTCTCGTGCGCGATCACAGGATGAGGCGGCTCGTTCATCGGCGTGCCGTCGATGCTGTGAATGAGCCAGCCGCACGGCAGGCCGCCCACGTTTTCCGCCGCGAGGTCCGCGCCGGTGAAGACGGCCACGACGCCGGGCGAGGCCTTCGCCGCGTTCGTGTCGATGCTCTTGAGACGCGCATGCGCGTGCGGCGAGCGCACGAACACGGCATAGGTTTGCGCGTGCAGCACGACGTCGTCGGTGTACTGTCCGGCGCCGGTGAGGAAGCGGAAGTCTTCCTTGCGCTTGACTGGCGCGCCGATCATGCGATTGGGCTCGGGTGCGTTCATGGTGGCCTCCCGAATCAAGCGGTCGTGGCGGCAGCGGGGGCGGGAGCGCGCATTTCCTGCGCGCCCGCGACCACGGCCTTCACGATGTTGTGATAGCCCGTACAGCGGCAGAAGTTTCCGTCGAGCCCTTCGCGCACGTCCGCTTCGGTGAGGTCGGGCTTGGCGGCGGCGAGCGCGGTCGCGCACATCACCATGCCGGGCGTGCAGAAACCGCATTGCAGGCCATGGCATTCGCGAAACGCGGCCTGCATCGGATGCAGCGTGCCGTTTTTCGAGAGGCCTTCGATCGTCGTCACCTCCATGCCGTCGCACTGCACCGCGAGCTGGTTGCACGACTTGATCGCGCGGCCGTTCAGGTGGACGGTGCAGGCCCCGCATTGCGCCGTGTCGCAGCCGACGTGCGTGCCGGTGAGACGCTGCTGTTCGCGCAGGAACTGGACGAGGAGCGTGTGAGGTTCGACCTCGGCGGTCACGGGCGCGCCGTTGACCGTGAGGCTAATTCTGATCGCCATTGATTGTCTCCAATGTCGACCGGAGCCGGTGCTGCGTGACTCCGGTCCCATACCATGCGATGGGATAGAGACCTGCCTGGGCCCGCTTTATCACACTGAATCGACCGCCATACCCGCCCGCAGTAAAACTTGCCCGTCTAACGCATTGCGCCTCATTGCGAGCGCAAGGCAAACCACCGCGCAAAAAAGCGCGGGGCGGCTCGGGCGAATTGAACCAATACGGGTGGAGCGGAATCTGGGTCCGGCTGGTGCCTTGCTGTTCAGTGAAGCCTGGGGGTGACGCGTGGACAGTAAAGCACAATTTGCTGAATTCCGCTGCGCGGGGTTTTACCCTCCAGAACGCTTGCGGCGCGCGAAAAAAAACGGCCCGCCTCGATGATTCGGGGCGGGCCGTTGCGTTGCAGTGCAGCGATCGAAGCGCCGCGAGATCACGCGCGGATCAATCGTGATGCACTGGCTCGTGCGGTGCGTGCGCGAGGCGCGAATGCCGGCGCGAATAGCCGAAGTAGACGATGAGGCCGAACCCGGTCCAGACGAGGAACGCGATCCACGTGAGCGGCTGGAGGTTGATCATGAGAAACAGGCACGAGCCCACCGCGAGAATTGGCACCACGGGCACGCCCGGGCAGCGGAACGCGCGCGGCAGGTGCGGGTGCGTCTTGCGCAGCACGAGCACGGCGATCGACACCATCGAGAATGCGGCGAGCGTGCCGATGTTGATGAGCTCGGCCAGCACGTTCAGCGGCACGAGCGCGCCGATCAGACCAAAGAAAATGCCCACGAGCCATGTCGTGAAGAACGGCGTGGCGAAGCGCGGGTGCACCTTCGAGAGCTTGGGGGGCAGGAGGCCGTCGCGCGACATCGCGTAGATGATGCGGGTCTGGCCATAGCTCATCACGAGGATCACGGTGAGCATGCCGAGCACGGCGCCCAGATCGATAAAGCCCGCGACCCAGTTTTCGCCCACCGCCTGGAGCGCGAACGAGACCGGGTGGCCAACATGGGCGAACCGCTGCGAGGGCACGATGCCGGTCACGACCGCCGCCACGGCGACGTACAGCACCGCGCACACGGCGAGTGAGGCGATGATGCCGATGGGCAGATCGCGCTTGGGGTTCTTCACTTCCTCGGCGGCGGAAGACACCGAGTCGAAGCCGATGAACGCGAAGAACATCACGGCCGCGGCGCCGAACACGCCGTGCCAGCCGTTGGGCATGAACGGATGCCAGTTCGCGGGGGTGACGTGGAACACGCCCACGGCGATCACGAGCAGCACCACGGTCACCTTGATCGCCACCATGATGTTGTTGATGCGCGTGGATTCGCGCACGCCCACGGAGAGGAGCGCCGTGATCGCCATCATCACGAGGAAGGCGGGCAGGTTGAAGAGCGTGTGCACGCCGGGCACGGCGCCGGGTGCGGCCGAAAGCGCGGCGGGCAGCGTGAGGCCGAAGCCGGAAAGCAGCGACTGCAGGTAGCCCGACCAGCCCACCGAGACTGCGGAAGTGGCGAGTCCATACTCGAGCATCAAGTCCCAGCCGATCACCCACGCGGCCAGCTCGCCGAGCGTCGCGTACGAGTAGGTGTAGATCGACCCGGCCACCGGAATGGTCGAGGCGAACTCGGCGTAGGCGAGCGCCGCGAAGCAGCACGCCACGGCGGCGATGAGGAACGCGATCATGAGGGCCGGGCCGGCCTGCACGGCGCCCGTGCCGGTCAGCACGAAAATGCCGGTGCCGATGATCGCGCCGATGCCGAGAAAGGTGAGGTCGAGTGCGCCGAGTGCTTTTTTCAGGCCGGCGCCCTTGGCGCTCGCCTGCAACATGTGCTCAACGCTCTTCTTGCGAAAGAGGGACATTTGGCGGGGAACTCCACGTAAAACGCGCGAAGGCGCGGCACTGGCGCGGTGATCCACGCCCGCCTTCGCCGGCTTCGCGTGCCGGATGTCTGGGGGAAACCCTAAATTTTAGCGGATGTGGTGCGAGAGACCGGTTGAGCAGGGTCGGAAACGCTCGCGTGGCGCGGACGAATCCGCCGCAAACCGGGGCGCGCGAGCGCGATCCTTGCCGGGACCCGCGCAAACGGCGAATTCCATTTCCGGATCAACGGGTTGTGGCGAGAAGGCAGCCTTGATGCCGAAGCGTCGCCTGGATATCAGGCGCTGACGGTAGGCGAGAGGTCGACGAGCCGGTTGCTCATCACATAGAAGGTCAGCTCGGCGTTGTTGGTGAGCTTCATCTTTTCGAGCAGGCGCGTGCGGTAGACGCTCACCGTCTTCACCGAAAGCGAAAGCGCGTGCGCGATGTCGGTGAGACGCTTGCCCGAGGCGAGCATGCACAGCGTCTGGTATTCGCGGTCGGAGAGCTTCTCGTGCGGCAGTTGCTCGCCGTCCACCAGCACGTAGTCGGCGAGTGCTTCGGCCATGGCCGGGCTCACGTACTTGCGGCCCGCGGCGACCTGCTGGATGGCTGCGATCATCTGCGCGGCGTCCACCGTCTTCGAGAGATAGCCCGCCGCGCCCGCCTTGAGCGCGCGCACCGCGTATTGATCCTCGCGATACATCGAGAACATCAGCACCGGCACGCGTGGCGCCTTTCTCTTGGCGCGCTTGAGCACCTCCACGCCGTTCATGTCCGGCAGCGAGATGTCGAGGAGGACCACGTCGCACACATGCTTCGCGATCGCGGCGAGCGCCTCAGCGCCCGTTTGCGCCTCGATCACCTCGGCGGCAATGCCGCGATCGAGCAGCAACTGGCGAACGCCCTGGCGCACGACGGCATGGTCGTCGACGAGCAGGATGCGATGGGTCATGAGCGGGCGCCTTCTTTCATGAGGAGGGGCGAGGCGGAATGGGAGACGGCAAGCAGCGCGTCCCAGGCAAAGCGCGCGCGCACGGTCGTGCCGCGCTGGGGGGCTTCGTGCTGTGTGTCGTCGTGAACCCTGCGCGCGATGCCGCCCTTGGCGGCGCGCAGCGAGCCGCCGAAGGCGGCGCAGCGCTCGCGCATGCCGGCGAGGCCGTAATGACCGGAACGAGTGTCGCGTGTTTCCGTGCTGCCTTTGTCCTGCCCGGCTGCTGGGTTGCGGCGCGTGCGACCGGCGCTGCGCGCGAGGCCGATGCCGTCGTCGGCGATGGTGAGCGTGAGGTGGCGCGCGGTGCTTTCGAGCCGCACCTCGGCGCACGTGGCCTGTGCGTGGCGCGCCACGTTGGCGAGCGCTTCCTGGGCTACGCGGAACACGGCGAGCGCGGCCTCGGCGGGCAGGCGGGCGAGGCGCGCGTCGTCGCTGGCGCCGGCCACGCGGGCGGCGAGGCCCGTGCGCGCCGCGAAGCCGCGCACCCAGCCCGAGAGCGCGGGAGCCAAGCCCGCATCGAGTTGCGGCGCGTGCAGACCGTCGAGCACGTGGCGCATCGCGCCGGTCGCGGCTTCGAGCGAGCGGGCCACGAGCGCGAGCGCCTCGGCGCATTGCGGCGGGGCGTTGGCGGGCAACCAGGTGTGGACGTTGGCGAGCGCGAAGTGCGTGGCGGCGAGTTCCGCGCCAACGCTGTCGTGCAGGTCGCGTGCAAGCCGGTGACGCGCGGCTTCGTCGGCGTGAATGGACTGGGCGGCGCCGCCGTGGGAAAGCGCCCGCCTGGCGCGCCGGCCTTCGCCGCGCGCAGGCGCGGCAATTTGCCGATGCGCCCGGTCGAGGTCTTCGAGCGCGGTCACCGTGGCCGCATCGTCGGCGGCGGACCATGCGAGGAACGCGAGGGCGTCGACGCCATGAGCGGCGCGCGGCGCATCGCCGGCAGGCGTGCGCGCGGTCGGCGCGGCGTATCTCGACGTATCCATCCTTCCCCCGTTCAGGAACCGGTTCCAGCTATTAGACATCCGTCGGGATTGGACTCCCCGGCGTGACGGTGAACAGCACGGCGCAGCGTAACGAAATTTACAACCCGTAACAACCTGGCTCTGCCCCTGGACACGATGCAGTGTATCCAATGTTGCGCTGCGATAATATCTTAAAAAAAGAAAAACTTCAGTCTGGACAAGGGTTAGCGGCAAAACCTCAGGTGTAGCATGAGGTCACGGGCCTTTGTCATGTAGGAAAAATACTGACAGAGAAGGTATCGTATTTGTGTGACAACTGTAACGGCGTCAGCGACAAAATAAGGGGCCAAATTAAAGCGCGCGGGCGAAAAAAAACCGGAGCGCAAAGCTCCGGTTCTTCGAGTCGTGAGCGACCAGGGCGCGGCGCTTAGCCGACGAACGCCTTTTCCACCACGTAGTGACCCGGCTGGTTGTTGCTGCCTTCCTTGAGGCCGGCCTGCTCGAGCAGCTCGACGGTGTCGCGCAGCATGTGCGTGCTGCCGCAGAGCATGATGCGGTCGCGCTCCGGCGAGAACGGCGGCAGGTCGAGGTCTTCGAACAGCTTCTTCGTGTCGATCAGCTCGGTGATACGGCCGCGGTTGTCGAACACTTCGCGCGTGACGGTCGGGTAGTACACCAGCTTGTCGCGCACGATGTCGCCGAGGTATTCGTGCTCGCGCAGTTCTTCGGTGATGAAGTCCTTGTACGCGAGTTCGTCGACGAAACGGCAGGTGTGCGTGAGCACGATCTTGTCGAAGCGGTCGTAGATGTCCGGGTCCTTGATGATCGACATGAAGGGCGCGAGGCCCGTGCCGGTCGAGAGCAGCCACAGCACCTTGCCGGGCAGCAGGTTGTCGGCCACCAGCGTGCCGACGGGCTTCTTGCCGATCAGAACCTTGTCGCCGATCTTCAGGTGCTGCAGGCGCGACGTGAGCGGGCCGTCCGGCACCTTGATGCTCAGAAACTCCAGATGCTCTTCATAGTTCGCGCTCGCAAGCGAGTACGCGCGCATCAGCGGCTTGCCGTCCACTTCGAGGCCGACCATGGTGAACTGGCCGTTGTCGAAACGCAGGGCCTGGTCGCGCGTGCAGGTGAAGCTGAAAAGCGTGTCGGTCCAGTGATGGACGCTCAGAACGGTTTCTTCGGTGAATTTGCTCATGGTTCCTGAAGTGCGAAACAAGCGCCGCCTGACTGCGGCGATCCTGCCGGCCTGCTGTCCAGTACAGCGTAGCTTTGACGATATGCCCGGGACCCGGCTGCAAGGCTTTAGGCCACGGCAGGCAAGTCCCTGTTGTGTTGCCAGTTCGCTTCGCTGCGAACGAAGCGCAATCCACTATTTTACCGCGCTCGAGCCGCGAGGACGCGGTCGATCCTGCTTGTCGAGCCGCCTCGCCCGGGTTGGGTCCCCCAAGCGCCGCAAGGGAACGCGGCTCGCTGCGGCGTTGTGCTGGCTCCCGCACGCGGGCACAACACGCATCGGCGGGGTTTGCTGGCGACGGCAAAAGGTGGCGGCGAGGTCAGCCTCACGGCCTCGCGGGCCGGACTGGACCTTGCCAGGACCCGCGAGAGCGAGTCCTCGTACCGCTGGCAACGCGTGCCAGATCCCGATAAGGCGAACGGCGCGTGCGAATTTTCGGCTAAATGATACCGGAAGGTCTGACAGCCCGCAGCATTGACCCTGCTGGCGGGGCAGTTTCGGCGTGGTCTTTAGGCGCCGATGCGCGCGTAATGACGCCATTTTCGACGCTGCAGCAGTGATGCGGCAGTGCGTCGCGGCGCGTGAGGCGCATGACCCGACTTAGCGGTCGGCCGCGAGCTTCACGCCGAGCCCGATCAGCGCGGCGCCGCAAAATGCGTCGATGGGGCGGCGCAGGCGGCGATAGCCGCGCTGGGTGCGGTCGTCGGCGAACAGGAAGGCGAGACTGCAATGCCAGCCGAACGACATCGTCGCGACCGTGGCGAGCGCGACGCCATAGAACCACAGCGGCGGGTGCGCCGGAAACACGGCTGCGAACACGCTGGTCCAGAACACGCACGACTTGGGGTTCGTGAGGCAGGTGATGAGTCCCGCGCGCCAGGTGCGTAGCCACGTGCGCCGGTCGGCGGGAGGCAGCGGTGCGACTACGGCTTGCGCCGCGGCGGCCAGTTCGCGCCGCACGCCCGAGCGCAGCAGCTTGAGCCCGAACCAGACGAGATAGAGCGCGCCCGCGACGCGCACGCCGTTGTAGAGCCAGCCAATGTGCTGCAGCACGGCCGCGAAACCGAGCATGGCGAGCGCCGCCCAGAGTGTGGAGCCTACGCCGACGCCTGCCGCCGAGGCCACGCCCAGCCCGCGGCGGCCGGCAAGCGAAAGCTGCGTGACCATGAAGAAGTTGGGGCCGGGGCTGATGAGCGCAAACAGATAGACAACAACGATCTGCAGCAGCGTGGCGAGGTAATGCATCTGAGGACACCTGACGAAACGCTCGGCGCGCGCGACGCGACATCTTAGCGCGGGCCGGTGCCTGGCGGGGCGCGCCGCTGGCCCCGAACGGGGGAGTGTCGCGCGGATGCTTCGGCTGGGCAGCGCGGCGTTGTTCAGCGCGTCATTCTTCGAGCCGCAGGCGCGCCATGTACGGCAGGTGGTCGGAGAGCCAGGCGGTTTCCTGCGCGGGCTGGATCAGCTCGACGGGCTTGAGGCCCCGCACGAACATCTTGTCGAGCGCGAGCGCCGGGGAGAACGCCGGGAAAGTACGCGCGGGCTCACCGAGCAGCGTCGCGACTTCCTGCAGACCATGCTCTGCAAAAAGCGGGACGGAGTCGTTGCGCCAGTCGTTGAAGTCGCCGGCCAGCACGAGCGGCCCCTGCGGCGCCTCCTTCACGATCCAGTGTGCAATCCAGTTCATCTGTCGCAGCCGCGCGCTGCGCGTGAGCGCGAGATGCGCGCACAGCAGCGTGACGGACTGTCCGCCGACGTTTGCGCGCGCAACGAGCAGCCCGCGCCGCTCGAACCGGTGCGCGGAGATGTCCCAGCGTCCGCCCAGGTCGAGGGGATGCGGCGAGAGAATCGCATTGCCGTGCCGCCAGGAAGGCTTGAACACATTGGGCCCGAGGGCGATCTGCAATTCGAGCGCAGTGGCGATTTCGGTGGCCTGGCAGTGCCAGACGTCGTCGAGCGGGTCGCCCAGCTGCGCGCCGAAGGCGGAGGCCAGCATCGGCCGCGGCAAGCGGCGGGCCATCGCTTCCTGGAGAAACCAGGCGTCGGCGTGGGTGGACTGCACCCAGCGCCGCATGGCCTCCCAGGCCTCGAAGCCGAGCGGCGAGCGGCCTTTATGCAGATTCCAGCTCACGGCGACGAAGTCTTTGCTCGGCGAGGTGTCGATGAGCGGTTGTTCGGGATTTCGCATGCGTTCTTTTCTAACGGATTGGGTCACGCCGGGTCATGCATTGGATCTGTACGCTCACTTCGCGCTCACTGCGCGGACGGCGGCGCGAGCGTTGCGCGCACCCGGTACGCAAGCGAGGGGTGCTGGTCGACGATCTGCCAGGTCACCCATTGCCCGTCCGGCACGATCAGGCCCGGATGGCTCGCATTCACCTGACGCGGCTGCGGCGGCAGCCGGCAGCCTTCGGGCGTGCTCGGCGTGGCGTCGTTTTCGAGCGTTTCCTGCGCGTCGATCGAAAGGACGACCAGGTTCGCGCGCACCTGCAGCGGCGAAACGGTGATCGTGCGCGACAGATCGATGCTGCCTGCCGGCTGATCCTTGCAGCCCACGCTGTGCGAGACGACCTTGTGATGCGTGTCGGTGTGCGCCTGGCCGATCGAGGTCGTGGCATTGAACGCGTCGATTTGCTGGCCGTCTCGCATCACCTGCAGCTCCCACTGGACAGCGCCCTGCGTCACAGGTGCCGTTGCTGGTGCCACAGCAGTCGCGGCGGGGGCAGTCGGCGGCGGCGGCGGCGGTTCCGTCGGGGCTTGCGCGATCGGCGGGACGGGCGGTTCCGAAGCCGGCGCATAGGCCGCCTGCGGCGTTCCTTGCGCCAGCGCGCACACGCTCGTTCCCGCGAGGGCGGCGAACAGCGTCACGGCAAGGCAATGTTTCCACAACTTCATATGGGTGGCTCCGTGCACGGCGCCGCGCGAGGCGACAGTGTCGGCAACGCTACGGCGGGGCGGGTACGTTCTGACCATCGATCCTATACCGGGTTCGCAAACGCCGGACCGCAGCGGCTCAGTGGAGATGGGGGCGCGGCGGGCGCGCTTCAACCATAGCGCACCGAGCGATTGGTTATTGAAGCGCAACAACTACAAATATGGTGGGGGGATTTGTCGCAGATTGTTGTCGTGACTGCAACGCTGACTTGTTGCTTATCGGGATGGTTTTTCGATAGCCCGTGTTTACACTGGCTTCGACGTGTCCAACACGTCGTTTGGATTCCGCCGGCTGGCCAGCATGCGTTGCAAACCTTGCCGGGCATCGCCACGAAGGAGCATCGCCATGAAGACGTCCGTTACGCTTGCTGCCCTGCTGGTCAGCGCCACCACCGCCCTTGCCACCGCGCCCGCATTCGCGAGCGGCGATGCGCCGACATCGACGGTTCAATCGCTTCCCGTCGCGGCCGTCGCCACGAACGATGCCCCGAAGACGCGCGCGGAAGTGAAGGCCGAACTGGCCAGCGCCCGTGCTCACGGCGAACTGAGTCTGGACCCGAATTCGCCGGCTTATCCGCAGCAATACGCGATGGGCGGCTACACTGCGCCGCGCGAGCAGGCCACGGCGGGCTTCTTCCACGTTCGCAGCGCCGCCAACTGAGGCTTCGGCAGCCTCGCAACTCCCATCCTCTGTTCCCTTCCGCTCCTTCCTGGCGAGAGTCTGGCGTAGCCTTACTGCCGGGCGGCGTACAATTTTTGTCATGCGGTGGCGCGATTTTTGCGCTACCGGCCCCATGGCAGAGAGGATCGCGGCGCGGCCGACGTGCCTGCCGGCGCGGCGAAGGCGGGACGCAGGGACATGGACCAGATCGAATGCGTGGTGATCGGCGCGGGCGTGGTCGGCCTCGCCGTAGCGCGTGCGCTTGCCGCGCGCGGGCGCGAGGTGATCGTGCTCGAAGCCGCCGAGGCCATCGGCACCAGCACCAGTTCGCGCAATAGCGAGGTGATTCACGCCGGGCTCTACTACCCGCGCGGCTCGCTCAAGGCGACGCTCTGCGTGCGTGGGCGCGAAATGCTCTACGAGTACTGCGCGTCGCGCAACGTCACGCACGCGCGCTGCGGCAAACTGCTCGTCGCCACGGCGGCGAACCAGATTCCGCAACTCGAGGCGATTCGTGCGCGCGGCAAGGAAAACGGCGTGTTCGACCTCACGCGCATCAGCGGGAGCGAGGCGCTCGCGCTCGAACCGGCGCTCGAATGCGTCGCCGCCGTGTACTCGCCGCAAACCGGCATCGTCGACAGCCATCAGCTCATGCTCGCGCTGCAAGGCGACGCCGAGCGCGACGGCGCCGTGATCGCGCTGAAGTCGCCCGTCGAGTCGATCGATGCGACCGGCGGCGGCTTCACCGTCAGGACGGGCGGCGACGCGCCAATCGACATTCGCGCCGCCTGTGTCGTCAACAGCGCGGGCCTTTACGCTACGAAGCTCGCGAAGCGCATTCGCGGGTTCGACGCGCGCCACGTGCCGCCGTTTTATCTTGCGCGCGGTAATTACTTCAGCGTTTCGGGTCGTGTGCCGTTCACGCGCCTCATCTACCCGATGCCCAACGACGCCGGTCTCGGCGTGCATCTCACGCTCGACCTGGGCGGCCAGGCGCGCTTTGGCCCCGACGTCGAATGGATCGATGCAGTCGATTACGACGTCGATCCCCGCCGCGCCGAATCTTTCTACGCGCAGATCCGCACCTACTGGCCAGCGCTCCCCGACGGCGCCCTGCAGCCGGCCTACGCGGGCATCCGCCCGAAGCTCTGCGGCCCGGGCGAACCCGCCGCCGACTTCATGATCCAGGGCGCGGCTTCGCACGGCGTGCGCGGGCTCGTGAACCTGTTCGGCATCGAGTCGCCGGGGCTCACAGCGTCGCTCGCGATCGCTCAGCGCGTGTGCGAGATGGCTTCGTTCGATTGATCCGGCTTCGCTCCATTCTTCCGCGGGCGGCATCATGCCGCTCACTTATCTCCACCATTGCAGCGTCACCGGGGCTTGCTTCGTTGTTAAGCTTCTTCGCGACGCCGCCACCAGAGCGGCTCAGAGGCATGCGCGGCGCGAGCCACACAAAAGCGCCGTGCGAAAACCCAGCGAACGAATCGCCACAATACTGGAGTGAGTCATATGAAATCGTCCCGTCGCAGCTTTCTGATCACGAGCATCGGCGTCGCTTCGACGCTCGCGCTTTCGCGCCAGGCCTTCGCCGACGCGCCCAAGGCTGCCGAATCCGATCCCACCTCCCAGGCGCTCGGCTACAAGCTCGACGCGACCAAGGTCGACAAGGCGAAGTTCGCGAAGTACGCCGCCGGCCAGGACTGCAGCAACTGCACGTTTTACCAGGGCAAGGCCACCGACGCTTTCGCGCCGTGCCCGATGTTCGGCGGCAAGCAGGTCGCGGGCAAGGGCTGGTGCAGCGCATATAACAAGAAGGCGTGATGAAACGGCGCGGGCGGCGCAGCGCGTAGACCCCACACGTGCCTCACCGCCCGCGCGCGTCGTTCGTAAAAGCTCGGGCGCGCTAGAGCCGCGCCAGCAGCAAAGGCGGCCGACGGTTGAACCACGGCCGCGCCGCCTCCAGTTGCGCCGCGAGGCGCAGCAACAACGCGTCGTTGCCCTCGCGTGCGGCAAACTGAACGCCAATCGGCAGCCCACGAGCGTTCCACGCGAGCGGCACGGACATCGACGGCTGGCCCGTCAGGTTGAAAAGCTCCGTGCACCCCGCCCACGCGAATGCCTTGTTCGAGGCTTCGGTCAGCATCTTTCTCATCAGCACTTCCATCGGCATGGCCGTGACCGCGCGCATTTGTATGCGTTCGCTCTGGCTCGGCTTCAGTTCGCCGATCTTCACCGGCGGCGCGGCGAGCGTCGGGCACAGCAGCACGTCGTAGCGTTTCATCAGGTCGGCGAGTTGTGCCGTGATGCGCTGCTGCACGTCGAGCGCCGCGGGCAGCTCACGCTCGCCGAGTTTTTGGCCGATGTGCGCCATGGCCCACGTCGCGATCTCGAACTCCTGGCGGCGCGGCTTCGTGCCCGTGATGTCGTCCGCGTGCAGCACGTACTGTTCGGCCACCACCGACCACAGCATGAGAAACGCTTCGCGCGCCTCCCCGTAATTCACGGGCAGCGAATACGGCTCCACGCGATGGCCGAGCGAAGTGAGCAGCGCGGCGGCATCGTCGAGCGCGCCGCGCACTTCGGGCGAGAGCGTGTCCGCGAACATCGGCTCAGTCAGTAGCGCGATGGCAAGCGGCTTCGAGCCGTCGAGCGGCGTGCGCGCGGCGTCGAGGAACGTGCCGGGCGCGCCGGTGGGCAGCGCGGGGTCGCCGGCGATCAGGTCGAGCATGAGCGCGCTGTCACGCACGCTGCGCGAAACCGCGAGATCGACACCGAGCGCCCCGGGCGGCGGCGGCACGTCGGACGCCGGCTGGAACGCACGCGACGGTTTGAAGCCGAAGAGCCCGCAGCACGACGCCGGAATGCGGATCGACCCGCCGCCGTCGGACGCGTGCGCGAGCGGCACGATACCCGCCGCGACCGAAGCGGCCGCGCCGCCGCTCGAGCCGCCGGGGGTGTGATCGAGATTCCACGGGTTGCGGCACGCTCCGAACAGCTCGGGCTCGGTGTAGGGCATTTGCCCGAGTTCGGAGGCGCTCGTCTTGCCGAAGATGTTCAGGCCCGCAGCGCGAAAACGCGTGACCACGGGCGCGTCGGCGGTGGGAACGTAGTGGCGGTAATGGCGGCTGCCGAACGTCATGCGCAGCCCGGCCACCGCCGCGCCGAGGTCCTTTACGAGAAACGGCACGCCCGCGAGCGGTCCGACGCTTAGCGCGTTCACGCCGTTGCCGGACGCCTCGATGCGCAGCGCGCGCTCGCGCGCGGCCTCGTAGTCCTTGAGGACGATGGCGTTGATCGCGGGATTGGTGGCTTCCGCGCGGGCGATGGCGGTGTCGAGCAGTTCGCGCGCGCTCACTTCGCGGCGGCGCACGAGTTCGGCGAGGCCGATGGCGTCGTATTCCAGATAGTCGGACTGCAAGGCGCGCACTCCTCGTCTTCGGGTTGGGGCTGGGCTGGATTGGGACCGCGTTCGGGCCGCGTTGGGGCGATAGAGGCAGCGTACGCAAGGAGTGTAAGCGGGCAGCGTGCTCGCTGGGCGTGTCGTTGCGCACGCATCGATGCGCCAGGGCATGCGCGGGCAACGACAGCCGGGCGGCGGCGAGGCATCAACGCAACAACCGCCGCCGCCCGTGGGACAACGGTATTACAGGTGCTCGGCGAGGAAGCTCAGCGTGCGGCCGTGCGCGAGCGCCGAAGCGTGCTGGTTGTACGACGCGCGCACCGAGCAGTTGAAGCCGTGATCGGCGTTCGGGTACAGATGGAACTCGGCGTTCGGGCGGCCCGCGAAACGCTCCTTCACCTGGCCCACCGCCGAGAGCGGAATGCCGTGATCGAGTTCGGCGTAGTGGAAGAGGATCGGCTTGGTGACCTTGTCGGCGAGGTCGAGCTGATTCTGGATGCCGCCGCCGTAGTAGGACACCGCCGCATCCACCGAGCCGCTCGCGGCCGCAAGGTAGGCAAGACGGCCACCAAAGCAGTAGCCGATCGTCGCGACCTTGCCCGTGCACTCCGGCAGCGCGCGCAGCGCGGCCGCCGTCGCGGCGATGTCCTCGACCACGAGGTTGACGTCGGTCTTCTGCATCAGCGCGATGCCGCGATCGCGGTCCGCGCCGACGTATTCGAGTTCGACGCGCGGGGCCGCCCGCCAGAACACGTCGGGCGCGATCGCAACGTAGCCGTCGAGCGCGTATTGCTCGACGACGTCGCGGATGTGTCCGTTCACGCCGAAGATCTCCTGGAGGATGACGATGCCCGGGCCCTTGCCGCCCTTGGGCAGCGCGAGATACGCGCCGAAGCTGTCATTGCCGGCGGGAATGTCGATCCATTTGGTCGAAACGCTCATGTTGTTTCTCCGTCTTCATTAACGAGTCATGCAATGCGCCGCAGTGGGCTGGCGGTGGACTGGCAAGCGGCCAGCGCGCCGCCCGTGCGCATCGCGAAATCGGGGAGCCAGTTTGCCATAGGCCCTTGAACCTCTGCAGCGCCGGTCAATCTCGCAAGCGGATCGTAATGATCTCGATTATTCATTTTTCGGGCAGACGGGCTTTGGCTAGAGTCGGTAGCGATTTGTATCGTCACGCCTCATTCAGCTATATAAGGATCGCGTCATGAGTTCTGTTCCCGCGTTGCGCACGTCGCCCGAGTCTTCCACACCGTTCAGCCGCCGCTTCGGTTTGCGCCTGCCGCTCGTGCAGGGGCCGATGGCGGGCGGTCCGACCACGCCCGCGCTCGTCGCGGCGGTCTCGAACGCAGGCGGACTCGGCTTTCTCGCTGGGGCGGCGCTTGCGCCCGAGAAGATCGCGAGCGAAGTCGCCGCGATTCGCGCACTCTCGGACAAACCCTTCGGCGTGAATCTCTTCGTCCTCGACGCGGCGAATCCCAACGAAGCCACCGTGCGCCGCGCGCTCGAAGCCGTCGATCCGCTGGCGGCGCACTTCGGTCTGCCGCCGGGCGCTGCGCTCGCCCGTTACGCGCCCGACTTTCGCGCACAGCTCGACACGGTGATCGAGCTGCGCGTACCGGTGGTGAGCTTTACGTTCGGCCTTTTGCCCGCAGCCGATGTCGTGCGCCTGCACGCGGCGGGCAGCTACGTGATGGGCACGGCGACGCACGTGGCCGAAGGCCTCGCGTGGCGCGATGCGGGCGCGGATGCCATTGTCGCGCAAGGCGCCGAAGCGGGCGGCCACCGCGGCACGTTCATCGGCGAGGCGCCGCACGCGCTCGTCGGCACGATGGCGCTCGTGCCCCAGCTTGTGGATGCGGTCGGCCTGCCTGTGCTGGCGGCGGGCGGCATCATGGACGGACGCGGCATCGTCGCGGCACTCGCGCTGGGCGCGCAAGGCGTGCAGATGGGCACCGCGTTTCTCGGCTGTGCCGAAAGCGCGATTCCTGCCGACTGGAAGGCGCGGCTGCGTGCATCGACGGATACCGCGACCTCGGTCACGCGCGCGATCACCGGGCGCCACGCGCGCGGCATTCGCAATCGGCTCATGCAGCAACTCGAGGCGCGGCACGAAACGGTCGCGCCGTACCCCGTGCAGAACGCACTCACGCAGCCGTTGCGGCAGCGTGCAGCGCGCGAGAACGACGGCGATTATCTTTCGCTGTGGTCGGGGCAGGGCGCGCCGCTCTCGCGCACGCGCGACGACGGTCTCGGCGCCGGACAAATCGTCGAAGCCCTCGATGCCGAATGGCGCGCGGTGCTCTGCAAACTCAGTCACGCGTCGTAAGACACGTAGTCGCATCAGATGCGCGTGGCAACGTATCGGCATCCGAAATTAATCGAATACTTACTTGAACCGGTACGCGCTAAAAAGCGCGTGGGCGACAGCCGTGCGACTCGCAAACGTTATCGAGAATGCGAGGGATTTTCATATCGTCGCAACACGTCCTGGTGTATTCCCGGAACGGGTGCGCTAACACACCAATAACTCCTGTTAAATAATCTCAAAAACGATTCGCGCCGGGCGCCTCAGGGAATCTCCCAATAATTGGACCCACAGTCGGGATGCCTTATTACACAAGGCTTGCGGTCGATTGATCAGGGTTTCGAACTGTTCTTGCAGTACGCATATTGGTACTCGCACCAATATCTGAAAAAAGTCCCCCAAATTAATTTGATCACCTACACTTGCGCGCAAGTATGGATGGGCGGCCCGCCATGAACGGGTCATTCGCCATGCTGGCCAGGTGCATCAAGGATGCATCCTGCGTGGTCGTCCGCACGGGGAGCGACACGTTCGGGGCGCGGGAGCACTGGGCGATTACGTAGCTTTTGGGTTCGAAACTGGAGACTTACATGAATATCAAGCTTCACAAGCTGTTGCCGATTAGTGCTGCGGCGATGCTGGCTGCGTCGTTCGCAACGGTGGCGAGCGCTGACGAAACGATCAAGATTGGTCACGTCGCGCCGCTGACGGGCGGCATTGCGCACCTCGGCAAAGACAACGAAAACGGCGCACGTCTCGCAGTCGAAGAGATCAACGCGAAGGGCCTCGTGATCGGCGGCCAGAAGATCACGCTCGTGCTCGACGCACAAGACGACGCGGCTGACCCGCGCACGGCCACCCAGGTCGCGCAAAAGCTCGTCGACGACAAGGTCGTTGCCGTCGTTGGCCACTTGAACTCGGGCACGTCGATCCCGGCATCGAAGATCTATAGCGATGCAGGCATCGTGCAGATCTCGCCGTCGGCCACGAACCCGGCCTACACGCAACAAGGCTTCAAGACGACCTACCGTGTCGTGGCGACCGACGCCCAGCAGGGTCCGGCGCTCGCGAACTACGCGGCCAAGAACCTGAAGGTCAAGACCGTTGCTGTGGTCGACGACTCGACGGCTTATGGCCAGGGTCTCGCGAACGAATTCGAGAAGACCGCGAAGGCGCTCGGCATGACCGTGGTGTCGCATGACGCGACCAACGACAAGGCCGTGGACTTCCGCGCTATTCTGACGAAGATCAAGGGCGAAAACCCCGACGCGATCATGTACGGCGGCATGGACGCCACCGGCGGCCCGTTCGCGAAGCAAGCCAAGCAGCTTGGCCTGCGCGCGAAGGTGCTCGCGGGTGACGGCGTCTGTACCGACAAGCTGGCCGACCTCGCCGGCGACGCGACCGACAACATCGTGTGTTCGGAAGCAGGCATGGCGCTCGAAAAGATGCCGGGCGGCAAGGAATTCGAAACCAAGTTCGAGAAGCGCTTCGGCCAGCCGATCCAGATCTACGCACCGTTCACGTATGACGCTGTGTACATCATCGTCGACGCAATGAAGCGTGCGAACTCGACGGATCCGGCAAAGATCCTCGCCGAAATGCCGACCACGGACTACAAGGGCGTGATTGGCGAGACGACCTTCGATTCGAAGGGCGACCTCAAGCACGGCGTGATCTCGCTGTACAACTACAAGTCGGGCAAGAAGTCGCTGCTCGACGTCGTGAAGATGTAAATCGCGCTTAGCGATTTCGCTCACGCGATTGAAAAAGCCCGCGGGTTTTCGGACCCGTGGGCTTTTTTGTTTGGCGTTTCGCGTGACGCGGCAACCGGTGCGCTGTTAGATCCCCAGCCGCCGCAACACCTTCGGCCCCGCAAACGCCACGAGTGCCGCGCACAACGCGACGACGGCGAGCCCGACCGTGAGATTGGTCACCTGCGTAATGCCGCCGATCACCACCGGCCCGAACAGCAGGCCGAAATACGCGATGCCCGCCACATGCGCGAGCCCTTCGGCCGCGTGGATGCCTTTCACGCGCGCGGCGGCTGCGAACAGCACCGGCATCATGTTGGCGAGGCCGAGGCCCATGAGCGTGAAGCCCGTGAGCGCCGTGAACGAGTACGGCAGCAGCAGTGCGCCGATCATGCCGGCGCATGCCAGCGACGCGCTCGCCATCACGAGCTGCGGCGCGCCAAAGCGTGCGCGCACGGCGTCGCCGGCGAAGCGCGCCGCGGCCATGCCGCCCGAGAACGCCGCGTACGCTGCGCTGGCGAGCGCAGGCGTTGCGAGCACTACGTCTCGCATATAGACCGTGGCCCAGTCGTACATCGCGCCTTCGGCGATCAGCGCGATGAGCGCGATGGCGCCGAGCGCCCAGAGCGCGGGCGTACGCCAGCGGTTGCCGGTTTTCGCGTGCTCACCGTGCGTGGCGTGCGGTACATGCGGCAGGACGGCCGGGCACGAGACAAAGAGCACGAGCGCCGCAAGCGCCGAAGCCAGAAAGAGATGAAGCGCTGGCGCCATGCCGCGCGCGAGCAGCGCGCCGCCAATCGCCGCGCCGGCCATGCCGCCCAGGCTGAACATGCCGTGCAGCCCCGACATGATCGGCTTGGCGACGGCTTCTTCCACGGCGCTCGCCTCGGCGTTCATGGCGACGTCGAGCGTGGCCATGCCCACGCCGAAAAACGCGAGCACGACGATCAGCATCCAGTAATACGGGACGACCAGGATCAGCGCGCCGCACACGGACATCGTGAGGCCGCCGGTGAGGCACGCGCGTCGCGAGCCCACGCGCGCGATCCAGCCGCCGATGGCCGTCATCGCGGCGATCGAGCCCCCCGCTACCGCGAAAAGCGCGTATGAAAGCAGCGCCGGGCTCAGATGGAACTTGTCGCGCACCGTCGGCACGTGCACGCCCCACGACGCGTACATCATTCCGGCAACGAAAAAGAGCGCCATGGTCGCGATGCGCGCGCGATGACGCGTGGCGGCAGGCAGCGCCCGATGGTGGGCGGCGGGGCTCGCCACGCGGAGGGCGGGATCGGTCGGGCGGTCGGACACGGGAATTTCGGGCAGAAGGAAGAGAAGGGACCAGGAAGGCGCCTGAAAGCAAACGATGATTCTAACGAAGGTCCGACTCGCCTGTCGGAACGCGTTTGTCGAGCCAGCTGCTCTAATATCGGGAGGATCCATCGTTCGAGGACGCGCCCTTGAAGATTCCCGCTCACGCCCCGCTGCATCTGCTGCATCAGACGGCCACCGGCACGCTCGCCACGCACTCGCGCGAGCCGCGCGGCTTCCCGTATCCCACGCTGCTGCCGTTCGCTCCCGACGCGCGGCACCGCCCGGTGATACTCGTGAGCCGGTTGGCCGAGCACACGCGCAATCTGCTCGACGACCCGCGCGCGGGCTTTCTCGTCGCGCACTCGCCCGACGCCGATGTGCTCAACGCACCGCGCGCCACGCTGCTCGGCCGCTTCGAACCGGTCGATGCCGCCGCCCGCGAAGGGAGCGAGGCGCTGGCGCGGCGCTACGTGCGCTATCACCCGGACGCCGAGCGTTATCTCGCACTCGGCGACTTCACGTTCTGGGTGATGCAGATCGAGCGGCTGCGCTACATCGGCGGCTTCGGCGCGATGGGCTGGATGGACGGCACCGACTTCGACCCGTTGGAGCCACTCGCAAGCGCCGACGAAATCACGCTGATCCGCTTTTTCGAAGCCCACCCCGCGCGCCGCGCCGGACTGGATCTGGCAGGGGTGGACCGCTACGGCGCCGATCTCGTGATCGACGGCGCACGCACGCGCTTCGTTTTCGATGCGCCGCAGTCTGATTTGCAATCCTTGCATGCGGTGCTAGCGGATTGCATTGAGCGTCATATGCCCTGACGGGATTTTTCCGCCAATGCGGGCGTTATCCGGCTGCCTATATAGCGTGCCGTTTCATGCTGCTTCGCAGCAATCGCTTTCTGTCCCCATTGATTCACTCAAAGTTCTCATGCGATGAAATGTTTGACGTATTTCAAAGCATTTAATTTTCATCTGCTGCTAATTACGAGATGTGAATTTATCCGGCAAATGCGAGATTTAGTAAAAATACCGATTTGCACGAAATGACAATGAGTTAGGCCCTTGTTGGAAGCGACAGGATTCGAAATCTGGGTTAAATTATTTTTACTTCTTACGCGCATCCCGGCATTCAATTCTGTGTTAATCTCGCCACCGATTTCCGAGGCACGCGTCTATCAATCGGCATACTGGCGCGAGATCAGTAGCCATTAAGATCAAACCACAAGGGCACCTATGTCTTCCTACAAGGAACTCCTCGCTCAGCGAGAAAAGCTGGAAAAGCAGATTGAAGAGGCGAAGGCTCGCGAATATGCCGAGGTCCTCGACGAAATCAAGCAGAAAATGGCCGACTACGGCATTACCCTGGCAGAACTCGGTGGTGGCCGCGCCAACGCCAAAGCCGCGAAGGCAGCCAGCCGTTCGCGTGCGAGCGTCGCGCCGAAATACCGCGATCCCGACAGCGGCAGCACATGGTCGGGCCGTGGCAAGCCGCCGCGCTGGATCGCCGGTCAAGACCGCGATCGTTTTCTGATCCAGAAGTAAATCAACTTATCAGCGGCGCGTTTGAACGCGCTGCGCATGAGTCGAAGCAGGAGCGGAGTCAGGCAAGGTATCTCCTGATTCCCGAAAACCAGAAGCCGCGCAGTCCGGGGACGCGCGGCTTTTTGATTTTCTGCGCCGCGTTGCGCCCCTCCGGGTCGGAACGGGCAGTACCCATGGCGTGAATGCGAATGCTTCCTGGTATTGTAGGCATCTGATTTAAAAGAGATTTTTAGGGCTATCCATAAAATCGACGCATACGGTCGCTACAATCGCGGTTATTCCCTAATTTGCTCTCTCGCCGCGTATGACTTCTTCCGCCGCCCCACCGTTATCAGATAAACACGAGGTCGCGCGCCGGACCACGTGGGTCAGCGTTGCCGTCAATAGTGTTCTGGTGGTGCTGCAAATCGTCATCGGCGTGTTTGCGCATTCGCAGGCGTTGATCGCCGACGGCGTTCATTCACTGGCCGATATCGTTTCCGACTTTGTCGTGCTGCTCGCCAACCGGCATAGCGGCGCAAAACCGGACGCCGATCATAACTACGGCCACAGCCGTTATGAGACGGTCGCGTCGTTATTCCTCGGCGCATTATTAATTGCGGTGGGCGTTGGCATGCTGGTGCGCGCCGGCACGCGCCTTATGAATCTCGGCGATATTCCGGCGCTGCACGTGAGCGCGCTGATCGTTGCGCTCCTCGTGCTGGTTTCCAAGGAGGGGCTGTTTCGCTACATGCTGCGCGAGGCGCAGCGCGTGCGCTCGGCCATGCTGATCGCCAATGCGTGGCATGCGCGCTCGGACGCGGCTTCGTCGCTCGTGGTGGCTATCGGCATCGTGGGCAGCCTCGCGGGCGTGCGGCTGCTCGATCCGATCGCGGCGGCCATTGTCGGCTTCATGGTCGCGCGCATGGGTTGGGTGTTCGGCTGGGACGCGCTGCAGGACCTCTCCGACCGCGCACTCGACGAAGCCGCCGCGGCTGACCTGCGTGCGCTCCTGACGACCACGCCGGGTGTGCTCGACGTGCACGAGATGCGCACGCGCAAGACCGGCGACCTCGCGCTCGTGGATGCGCACATCCTCGTCGATCCGCTGATTTCGGTTTCGGAAGGGCATTACATTGCGGAGACGGCGCGCGCTCGCCTGCTCACCGATTCACGCGTGCTCGATGCGCTGATTCACGTCGATCCCGAAGACGACATGCATGTGCGCTCCGTGGCCAACTTGCCGCCGCGCGACGACGTGTCGGAGCGGCTGCGAAACGCGCTGTCGGAGCATGACGTGCATGTCGAAGCGGTGACGCTGCACTACTTGAGTACGGGGCTGGAAATTCAGGTGGTGCTGGCCGCGGCGGACGACGCGCGCCGCGTGGCCTCGATGGACCTGGAAGCGCTGCGCGCGAGCCTTGGCGCGAGCAAGCTCGACGTGATGCAGTCGCTCGATACGCACGGCACGCCGGCCACGCGCGATAAACCGCGCGAGACACATTGAATCGCGGTGAGAGGCACGGCAAAAACGCCGCCGCGCCTTCGCGGCTTCAAAGCGGCAATTGCGTGTCGAACTTGATTTCCCGCAGCACGACGCTCGTGCGCACCTGCGCCACCGCGGGAATGCGGAAGATGCGCTCGTGCAGGAAGGCGTCATAGGCCTTGATGTCGGGCGCAACGATCTTGAGGATGTAGTCCGATTCACCCGTGGTGCTGTAGCACTCGGTGACTTCGGGGCAGGTGGCGATCTCGCGCTCGAAGGCCTCGACGCCGCCTTCGGTGTGTCGCGTGAGATGGATATGCGCGAGTGCGCAGACGTGCAGGCCAAGCTTCTCGCGATCGAGCAGCGCCGTGTAGCGCTGGATCACGCCCGACTGTTCCATGTCCTTGATACGGCGCCAGCACGGCGTGCTGGAAAGCCCAACCTGGTCGGAGATTTCCTGCACCGAGCGGCGCGCGTCGAGCTGCAGCAGGCGCAGGATCTTCTGAGAGAACGTATCGAGTGTCAACTGCGCCTCCATTGCGTCGCTGTATTCCTGAATGTTAGAGGCCAGGAGAACGGAACGCAATGTAAAGCGCTGCTGACGAGGGAGATCACCTAATTTGCCGGAGTGCTCGCGGCGTTTTCCCCTGAGTCGTCCCCATCTGCGGCCAGCGCGGCTTGCTGTACGCGCAGGTCGGCCAGCATGTTGCAGAAGAGGGCGCCTTGCTCGATCGCGTCGTCGAGCGCGACGTGCGTGTGCGGATGGTCGTCGAACCAGTGTTTCGGAAAGCGCGGCTTGATGCACTTGCGGTACGGCAGGCCCGTCATCGCGAAGGCGAGCGTCTTGATGTCGAGCGCCGACCACGAGAACGGGCAGCGTCCGGCGAAGCGCATCATGTACCAGAACATGAAGGTGAAATCGAAGCCCGCCGGCATCGCCACGAACACGGGCTTGCCAGGCAGTGCCTCGACCCATTCCACATAGGCGACGAGCGCCGCGGCCGGATCTTGCAGATCCTTGCGGCAAGCGGCCCAGGCCTCGGGTTGTGTCTCCCACCAGGCGGCCTGCACGGGGTGCGGCGCGGCGCCTTCGAGCATCTCGAGATTGGCCGAGAACGTGGCGATCAAACGCTTGTCGGCGGTATACGCCGCCGAAGCAAAACTCAGCATCGAATGCGGGCCGGGAATGGGACCATCGGCCTCGACGTCGGTGCTGACGTAGATCTCCTCAATAGCGGCTTGATTCATCGTACTTTTCACTCTCATCCAGGTACGCCATCTGCGACGTAGGGGTTGGAGCGGCGCTCCTCGCCAAATGTCGAAACCGGGCCGTGGCCCGGCACGAACGTGACGTCGTCGCCGAGCGGCCAGAGCTTTTCGCGGATCGAACGAATCAGGTCCGCATGATTGCCGCGCGGAAAGTCCGTGCGGCCGATCGAACCCGCGAACAGCACGTCGCCCACCGTGGCGACCCGGTGCTTGCGGCTGAAGAAGATCACGTGACCCGGCGTGTGCCCGGGGCAGTGATAGACCTCAAGTTCCTCGTCGCCAAAGCGCACCGTATCGCCGTCGTGAAGCCAGCGCGCGGGCTCGAACGCCTCGGCGTGACCGAAGCCGAAGCGCACGCTCTGCTGCGGCAATTGATCGATCCAGAAACGCTCGTCTTCCTGCGGCCCTTCGATCGGCACGCCGAACTTCGTAGCGAGCGCCTTCGCGCCGGCACAGTGGTCGAGGTGGCCATGGGTGAGCAGCACCTTTTCCAGCTGCACGCCCTGGCGCTCGATGTCGGCCTCGATGCGCTCGAGGTCGCCGCCCGGATCGACGACGGCAGCGCGGTTCGTCGTTTCGTCGACAAGTAGCGAGCAGTTTTGCTGGAACGGCGTGACGGGAATCAGCGTGATTTTCATGTGGGGTTCGGGTGTCGCGGGGCGCACGCAACCGCGCTTCGAAAGCGACGGTGCGCGGCGGTGGCCCCAGCCAAAGGACCGATTGTACCGGTGTGCAGGAAGCGCCGCCGACACGGCCCGCGGCGGACCGAATCCCTTGTCTGACAAGGGATCTGGCTGCGCAAGACGAACGGCTTTGTTACATCAATAGTGAAAAATCATGGAGATTTGTGGGGCATCGGCGTGACAGGAATAACTTTTGGGTATAATGCGACCCATCAACGCACGGAATTCGTGCTTTCAAAGGGCGGTGTGACCTTCGCATAAAAAGAGGTCGCATACATCGCCGTCAAGCAGTGCTGTTGTTGAAGGCCGGCCGAAAGAGGCTGCCTTACAAGATAGCAAATCAGGTATCGATCCGTTCGATGCCGCACGTCTTGTCCAGCCAGGTGCCACGCGCCTGCAACGGCCTACATGCCGTGACGCTGGATGGGGCCTACGCCGCCGTTCCTGTGCGCCGAGAGTTTCCGGCGTGCCTGAACGAGTTTCATCGTTCGATGGCGGCATGTGGGGTCTGGTCAGGCTGCCGGGGACAGGTTGCGCCAGACGTGAAAGATAACTAGCGGTTAGCGGCTTATTAGGGCTGCATCCGGGCATTGGCACGCGTTCGCCTTTTTCATTCCAGGCGCGCGATGGCGAAGCCATGCCTGCGACCGCCGTAGCCTTCCGATAACGCGCATTCATGGCGCGGGACAGGCTTCGAACACGTGATGGCAATGTTATGAACCTTAGACTGACTCGACGACGACTCGGGAGTCTCGCAGCCGTGTCCATACTGGCCGGTTGCGCCATGCCGCCCGGCCAGCAGGACCAGGCGGCCAGCGACGCCCTTCGCACGACGGACGCGGCCTTCACTGCGCCGCAGGGCTACGGCTCCGCGCTTGCCGCGCTGCCCGCATCGGGTACCGAGAAGGACAACTCGCTCGCGAACGCCGAGGCGATCGACGAGAACAGCCCGGACGTCCACTCGTTCCACCAGACCGGCCGCGCCTCGTGGTATGGCCGCGCGTTCCATGGCCGACGCACCGCAAGCGGCGAGCGCTTCAACATGCAAGCGCTCACGGCTGCCCACCGCACGCTGCCGCTCGGCTCGTATGTGCGCGTGAGCGTGCCTGGCACGTCGAAGTGGATTGTGGTGAAGATCAACGACCGTGGCCCGTTCGCACGTGGCCGCGTGCTCGACCTCTCGTATGCCGCAGCCAAGCTCCTTGGCGTGCAGCACGCGGGTACGGCGAAGGTGAACATCGAAGGCCTCTCGCGCCAGGAAGCGAAGGTCGCGCAAGCGGAGATGGTTACTGCGAACTTGAACATCGACCACTAAGCGTTTCGTTTGGGCGTGGCGCTGAGTGCGCCGCGACGCGCCCGAGACTGAGCCGCCTGGTAGTGTTGGATGCATACGCGAAGGGCCGCCTGATTGACTCAGGCGGCCCTTCGGTTTTTCTGCCTCGTGCCTCTGGCCGTTATCGGCTGGGCGGCTCAGTCGTCTGATTCTTCCTCGCCTTCACCCTTCAATTCCAGCGCCCGCGCGTAGAGCGCGTTACGCGACGCGCCTGTGAGCGCCGCCGCGATCTTCGCCGCGCCCTTCACCGGCACTTCCTGAAGCAGCACGCGCAAGAGCGCGTCGTGATCGGCTTCGCCTTGTGCCTGCTCGCTCGCGCCTTCCACCACCAGGACGAACTCGCCGCGCTGATGGTTTGCATCCGCTGCAAGCCACGTTGGCGCTTCGGCCAGGGTGCCGCTCCAGAGCGACTCGTGTAGCTTTGTCAATTCGCGGGCGATGAGGATGCGGCGCGCGGGACCGAACGCATCGGCGAGCGACTGCACGGTTTCGACGATGCGATGCGGGGCTTCGTAAAACACCATTACGTGCGTATGCGCGGCGAGCGGCTGTAATGCGGCTGCGCGTTGCTTGGGCTTGGGCGGCAGAAAACCGAGGAACGTGAACGTCGACACCCAGTCGCCGGCAGCGGAAAGCGCCGTTGCGAGCGCGCTCGCGCCGGGGAGTGGCACGACGTTCAGGCCTGCGGCACGCACGGCGTCCACGAGCTTGGCGCCCGGATCGGAAATGCCGGGCGTGCCCGCGTCGGAAACACAGGCCACGCGCTCGCCCGCGCGCAGAAACTCGATCACGCGTTGCGCCGCTTCGCGCTCGTTGTGCTCGTGCACGGCGACGAGCGGCTTCGAAATACCGTAGCGCGCGAGGAGCTGGCCGGTGTTGCGCGTGTCTTCGGCGGCGATGCGATCCACGAGACCGAGCACATGCAGCGCGCGCAAGGTGATGTCGGCGAGATTGCCGATGGGCGTTGCCACGACGTACAGCGTGGCGGCCGGATACTGCTGGGCCTGTGCGAGTTCGAAGGGGGACGAGAGGGACGTCATGACACGCAACGCGCGAATGCAGGGGAAGAGGCCGACATTGTGCCACGCGGGCGCGAGCGCACCCGAGGGAAGCGGCGCGAGCGAACGCGCGCGCGCAGACAACTTTTGTGCGCGAGCGCAGTCGAATGCCAAACGCCGCGCGACGGGCGCGCGCTTCGAAGCGCACGCGTTAGCGTATTTGCGGCGCGAGCGGCTGGATCTGGTCGCGCGCAACGTGAATTGTCGAGGCGGCGAACTCGATCTCGTGATGCGCGAGCGGGACGGCACATTGGTTTTCGTGGAAGTACGCGCACGCGCGCGGCCGGAATTCGGCGGCGCGGCGGCAAGCGTGGGCTGGCGCAAACAGCAACGCGTGCTGCGCGCGGCGCGCTACTTCCTCGCGACGTGGCCAGGTGCCGATGTGAACGGCAAAGCGAACACGGAAGTGCGAACACCGCCCGCGTGCCGCTTCGACGTGATCGCGTTCGAGAGCGGCCGTCTCGTGTGGCTGCGCGACGCGTTTCAGGCGCAAGCGCACGAGAGCTAAAACTGAGGCAATAAAAAGAAGGGTGAAAATGAACGCCCTCGAGTGCGCTAAACTTGCGGCACGCCGCAACACGCGGAAATTTTGCGATACCCGCAGTACAGATTAGAGAGTCGATGTCCGTCGAACGCATTCAACAGCACTTCCGCGATAGCGCAGCCATTACGCTCGCGGCCATGGAAACCCTGGCGGTCCCGATTGCCGCCGCGGTCGATACGATGTTCGCCGCGCTGGCGAACAGCAACAAGATCCTCGCATGTGGCAATGGCGGATCCGCCGCCAACGCCCAGCAACTCGCCGCTGAACTGATCGGCCGGTTCGAGCGCGAACGCCCGGGGCTGCCCGCGCTCGCGTTGACCACCGACGCGTCGGTGATCACCGCCGTTGCCAACGACTACGCGTACGAGCAGGTATTCGCGAAGCAGGTGCGCGCGCTCGGCCAGCCTGGCGATGTGCTGCTCGCCATCACGACGTCGGGCAACTCCGTGAACGTGCTGGCCGCCATTCAGGAAGCGCACGAACGAGAAATGGTCGTGATCGCGCTGACCGGCAAGGGCGGCGGCGACGTGAATGGCGTGCTCGCCGATACCGACATCCAGCTATGCGTGCCGAGCGAGCGGACGGCGCGTATTCAGGAAGTGCATCTGCTCACGCTCCACTGCCTGTGCGATGGCATCGACGCGATGCTGCTGGGCGAAGACTGACACCGTAAGACAAAGAGAGGGGAAGTTGATGAGCAGATACGGCATGACGCGCGCGCTGGCACGGACCACGCTGACGATCGGCTTCGCAGCCTCGCTTTGCGCAAGCCTGCAGGGCTGCTTCCTGGCGCTGGCGGGCGCGGCAGGCGGCACGGCACTGGTGGCAACCGACCGGCGCACGGTGGGCTCGCAAACCGAGGACCGCGAGATCCAGGTGAAGGCGCTGGCCGATCTTGGCAAGCAACTGCCCGATACGGCGCACGTGAACGTGGCGGTGTTCAACCAGCGCGTGCTGATTACGGGTGAAGTGCCCGACGACGCATCGAAGCAGAAGGCCGAGAGCATTGTGCGAGCCGTGACGAACGTGGAGTCGATCGTCAACGAGCTGGCCGTACAGCCGGCTAGCTCGTTCTCCTCGCGCGCGAACGACTCGTACCTCGAAGGACGCGTGAAGGCGGAGCTGATTGCCTATAAGGACATCTCCGCGAACAACTTCAAGGTGGTGAGCGAGCGCGGCACGATCTATCTGATGGGGCTTGTTACGCCCGATGAAGGCAATATCGCCGCTAATGCGACTGCCGGGGTGATGGGCGTGGCGCAGGTGGTGAAGTGCTATCAGTACATCGATCCGCAGCAGGCGGCGGTGGCGACAGCGGCTGCGGCGAGTGCCCCGGCGGCGGCGCCTGCTGCCGATGCGCCGACGGTGGGGGCAGTGCCGGATTCGGGCGTGACCTCGCAGCCGATTGACCACCAACCGCCCGCGCCGGTAACGAATTCTTCGGCTACGCGGTCGGGGAATTCGGGGGCTTTGTGATGCGGAGTTTTGTTGGTGTTTTTGTTGCGGCGGTGGTGGTTGTTGGGGCTGGTTTTGGGTTCGCTGCGCCGGCTTTTGCTGCCGTGGCGGATGGGTTGAAGGTGGCTCAGGCTAATGCTTGCATGGGATGCCATGCGGTCGATCGCAAGCTTGTTGGGCCATCGTTTAAGGATGTCGCTGCCAAGTACAAGGGCGATGCCGCCGCGCAGGCCAAGCTGGAGAAGAAGGTGCGCGACGGTGGGGCTGGGGTTTGGGGGGCTATTCCCATGCCCTCTCACCCTGGGATGAGCGCCGCCGATATCCAATCCGTCGTGGGCTGGGTGCTCGCTGGAGCGTCTTCGAAGTAGGTTTGCTTGGGGTCAAATTTGACGCTTGGCAAAACGGATTTTGTGTGTGTAGAATCGGTAGTTCGTTGGGGCGGTAGCTCAGCTGGGAGAGCGTCGCGTTCGCAATGCGAAGGTCGTGAGTTCGATCCTCATCCGCTCCACCATCAGACATTCCAGGCAGTTCCGCAGTATTCCGCAAACCCCGCGTCCCGTAAGGCTCGCGGGGTTTTTGTTTCCACTTTTGGATGTGGTTTCCGTTGACAGCCGGGGGCATTTCGGCGCAGCTTTGGGGGCATTAGGCCTTATTTCCTAGCCGGCCAGAATTTGTGCCCCCACGCAACGGGAGGTGTCCGATGCCTCTTACCGATCTGGAAGTTCGCCGCGCCGCGCCGCGTGAGAAGACGTACCGGGTCTCCGATGGCCGTGGAATGTATCTCGAAATTACCGCCTCCGGCGGGAAGTACTGGCGCCTCAAATATCGCTTCAACGACCGGGAGAGGCGACTGGCGCTGGGTGTCTATCCCGATGTGACGCTCGCTCACGCGCGAAGGAAGCGCGATGAAGCTCGCGCGCTGCTCGCCGATGGCATTGATCCCGGCCAGGCTAAGAAGGACAAGAAACGCCTGGCGCGGCTCAACGCGGCCTCCACCTTCGAAGCTGTCGCGCTCGAGTGGTTCGAGCAGCAGGAGCCCGGCTGGGCAGCTAGCCACTCCGAGAAGGTCATGGGGCGGCTGAAGAAGGACCTGTTTCCCTGGCTGGGTCCGCGCCCCATTGCCGACATCAGCCCGCCTGAAGTCCTCGAAGTGCTGCGCCGTGCTGAGAAGCGCGGTGCTCACGACACCGCACACCGGCTTCAGCAGAACTGCGGCCAGATCTTTCGCTACGCCGTGGTAACCGGGCGCGCGATGCGGGATGTGAGCGCCGATTTGCGCGGCGCGCTGCGACCTAATCGGCATACCCATTTCGCCTCGATTACGGATCCACAGAGGGTCGGGGAAATGCTGCGCGCCTTCGATGGTTTTACTGGAACGTTGGTCGTGCGCGTGGCGCTGCAACTTGCGCCGCTGCTATTCGTGCGACCCGGCGAGTTGAGGCAGGCCGAGTGGGCGCACATTGACCTGGAACGGCGCGAATGGCGCTATATCGTTTCCAAGACAAGCACGGAACATTTAGTGCCACTAGCAACGCAAGCGGTGGAAATGCTGAAAGAGTTGCAAGCGATGACGGGCAAATGGCGTTACGTTTTTACGGGTGTCACGGATCGGCGTAATCGAGCCGGGGATGATCGGCGTAATGAGGCCACCTGGAATGGCCCCGAAACGCGATTTCGAAGGGACTCAAGAATGCGGTTTTTTGCCTGA
>NZ_CAJHCQ010000012.1 GCF_904848665.1 Paraburkholderia hiiakae | reverse complement strand
TCAACTGCTCACGCACGCGGTGCAACGTCAGCACGCTTTGCTGAGCTTCGCTCTTGACAGCGACAAAGCGCATCTCCGGACGTTGCGCCGCCTCCCAGATCGCCTGGGCATGGGCGACATCCGTCTTGTTGCGCTTCACGAACGGTCTGACAAAGTGCGCGGCAATTAACCTCACCTCGTGCCCCAGCGCCACCAACTGCCGGGCCCAGTAATGCGCGCTGCCGCATGCCTCCATGGCGACTATCGCCGGTGCCCGATTCGCGAAGAACGAGCGCAGCTCGACCCGCTTCAGTTTCAGCCTTCCGACTTCGCCTGTTTCCATGTCGACCCAGTGAATCTGGAACACTCGCTTTGCCAAGTCCACGCCGAATGTCGTAGTCTTCATTTCGAGCCCTCCTTACCCTGTGTGGTCGTTTCAACACCACCACTTTGGCACTCTGATGCCGTCCGGGTACAGCGAGGGCTCCGCCGTTTCTACTGCCCCTGCAACCCGACGCGAGAGGGAGGCGTCCATACCATCTCCATCATGGCTTGCGATGGCGGCGGATTTCGCCCACACCGTTACTTTAGCGAAATGGCGCATTCGACGTTTCAGTCTGCAGTGAAGTGTCGATTGCGGCCGCTCGATGGGGCGCCGCGTCGCACACACGGCGGTACGTACTGCGGCGTGTAGGAGCGCGGCGCTAAAATCGTTTATTCACGCAAACGGCTTGCTCCCTTTATGAAACGCTTTCTGGCTCTTTTTGCCGCCGCCGCGCTCGCCGCCTTGTGCGCCGCCTGTGCAGGCGGTTCCACGCCGTCGTCGAGCAGCGCGAGCGGCATCACGATGTACGGCACGATCGACGAAGGCATCACGTTCCATAAGTGAGCGGTCAGGCGCTCCTGTAGTCGCTGGGGACCGGCTGGCAGGATTTGATGTCACTTTGACCAGACTGCCAAGGGCGTGCGTGCGATCATGCGGACAGTTCGTCAGCATCGAGTTCGCCGCCATGCCGTCTCAGCCGTCCATCCCTGCCGCTGCACGCCACGTCGTCTTCGCCGTCGCGCCCGAGCTCGTGCTGCTCGACGCCTGCGGCCCCGTCGAGGCATTCTGGCGCGCCGAGCTGGCAATGCGCGCAGCAAGCGGCACGCGTGGTGGTACAAGCGGCGCCGAGCCTTGCGCCTACCGCACGACGCTCGCATCGGTCGCTGGCGGCGTGCTGCCGACCTTCGCGGGCATGCCCATCGTCACCGAGCGGCTCGACACGCTCGACCCCGCCACGATCGACACGCTGATCGTGCCCGGCGTCCCCATCGACGACACCACTGCGCTGCAACCCGAACTCGTCGCCTGGATCGCGGCGGCCGCGCCGCACGCGCGCCGCGTCGCGTCGGTCTGCACGGGCGCGTTCTATCTCGCCGGCGCGGGTCTGCTCGACGGCCGCCGCGCCGCCACGCACTGGCGCAACGCGTCCCAGCTCGCGCGGCGTTTTCCCCGCGTCGAAGTCGATCCCGAGCCGATCTTCATCCGCGACGAGCGCGACGGCCGGGTGGTCTGGACGTCGGCGGGCGTGACGGCGGGCATCGATCTCGCGCTCGCGCTGATCGAAGAAGACTGCGGCCATGCGGTCGCGATGCAGGCGGCGCGCCGCCTCGTCGTGTTCATGAAGCGGCCCGGCGGCCAGTCGCAGTTCAGCGAGGCGCTTGCGGCGCAAGCCACTGCGGGCGGGGAGTTCGACGCGCTGCACGGCTGGATGGCCGCCAACCTGCACGGCGAGCTGAGCGTCGAGCGCCTGGCCGAAGAAGCGCGCATGAGCCCGCGTACCTTTGCGCGCCGCTATGTCGACGCGGTGGGGCGCACGCCGGCGCGCACGGTCGCGGCGATGCGCGTGGAGGCCGCCGCGCACGCGCTCGCGCAGTCGCGCCGGCCGCTCAAGCGTATTGCGGCCGATTGCGGCTTTGGCACCGAGCAGAATCTGCGGCGCGCGTTCGAGCGGTGCTACGGCGTGCTGCCGCTCGACTATCGGGCGCGATTCGCGGCGAGCTAGAACAATCGCAGATGGCGTTTCGCAGGCGGCTGCGACTGTCTGCCTTATTGCACTCGTATAATCGACGCCTCCCTACCCCACAATCCGAGCCGCCGTACGCGGTAATCGCCATGAGCCAAGCCGAGATGAAGACGCCTACCCAGCCGCTGGACCGTTCGGAAACGACGTTCCGGTTCCTCGCCGAGCCGACTTCGGTGAACTTCGGCGGCAAAGTGCACGGCGGTGCGCTGATGAAATGGATCGACGAGACGGCGTATGCGTGTGCCGCGGTCTGGTCCGGCCGCTATTGCGTGACGGTGAGCGTGGGCAACATCCGCTTTCGCCGGCCGATTCTCGTCGGCAACATGGTCGAGCTGCGCGCGCGCGTGGTCGCCACGGGCCGCACGTCGATGCACATTCACATCACCGTGCACGCCGGCGACCCGAAGAGCGGCCAGCTGCGCCTCACCACGGACTGCCTGATCGTGTTCGTGGCCGTCGACGAAAACGGCAACCCGATTCCCGTGCCGACCTACGTGCCGGAAACGGACGAGCAGAAGCGCCTCGCGAAATACGCGCTCGACGTGAAGGAAGCGCTCGACGCGATCGTCGAACTCAAGCCCGAGGAAGTGGCGAAAGGGCAGATTTGATACGCACGCGCGCCGTAGCGGCAGCATGAAAAAACGGGCGGCGAAGGTGTGACCCTCGCCGCCCGTTGTGCATTTCAGCCCTTCGAATAAGGCTTATTTCTTCGCGTTGCCTACCATCTCGCCGGGCTTCACCCACTCGTCGAACTGCTGCTCGGTCACGTGGCCGAGCGCGAGTGCGGCGGCTTTGAGCGTGGTGCCTTCCTTGTGCGCCTTCTTGGCGATCTGCGCGGCCTTGTCGTAGCCGATGTGCGGATTGAGCGCCGTCACGAGCATGAGCGACTCGTTGAGCAGCGTGTCGATGCGCGAGCGGTTGGGTTCGATCCCCACCGCGCAGTGATCGTTGAAGCTGAGCGCGCCGTCCGCGAGCATGCGGATGGACTGCAGCACGTTGTGCGCGATCATCGGGCGGAACACGTTCAGTTCGAAGTTGCCGCTCGCGCCGCCCATGTTCACGGCCACGTCGTTGCCGAACACCTGGCAACAGAGCATCGTCACTGCTTCGGACTGCGTAGGGTTCACTTTGCCCGGCATGATCGAACTGCCCGGCTCGTTCTCGGGAATCGACAATTCCCCCAAACCGCAGCGCGGGCCGCTTGCGAGCCAGCGAATGTCGTTGGCGATCTTCATGAGGCTCGCGGCCACGGTCTTCAGCGCCCCGTGCGCGAACACGAGCGCGTCGGCGGCGGCCATCACTTCGAACTTGTTGGGCGCGGTGACGAAGGGCACGCCCGTGAGCTTCGCGATGCTTTGCGCCACTTTCTGCGCGAACTGCGGATGCGCGTTCAGGCCGGTGCCCACGGCCGTGCCGCCCTGCGCGAGTTCGTAGAGATGCGGCAATGAAGATTCCACGTGCTTGATGCCGTGATCGAGCTGCGCGACATAGCCCGAGAACTCCTGGCCCAGCGTGAGCGGCGTGGCGTCCTGCAGGTGCGTGCGGCCGATCTTCACGATGTCGGCAAAGGCCTTTGCCTTGGTGTCGAGCGTATCGCGCAGCGTCTTGAGCGCCGGCAGCAAATGCTTGACGATGCCGTAGGCGGCAGCCACGTGCATTGCGGTCGGGAACACGTCGTTGGAGGACTGGCCGCGGTTGACGTCGTCGTTCGGATGCACCTTGCGCGCCTCGCCGCGCTCGCCGCCCAGAATCTCGCTCGCGCGGTTCGCAATCACCTCGTTGAGGTTCATGTTGGTCTGCGTGCCCGAGCCCGTTTGCCACACGGCGAGCGGGAACTCGCCGGGATGCTTGCCCGCGATGATCTCGTCGGCGGCCTGCATGATCGCGTTCGCTTTGGTCTCGTCGAGCACGCCTAGCGAGAGATTCACTTCGGCAGCGGCGTGCTTGATCGTCGCGAGCGCGGTGATCAGCTCCGGCGACTGCTTTTCGGTGGAGATGCGAAAGTTCTGCAGGGATCGCTGCGTTTGCGCGCCCCAAAGCTGATGGGCGGGCACGGCGATCTCGCCGAACGTGTCGCGCTCCATGCGGACGTTTTCGTTGCTTGCGGTCATTTGATACTCCGGTGATTGAGGCGGCGCCTTCCGCTCGCGCTGTTTGTAGTGCGTGCGAGGGCGCCGCTTTCGTGACGGGTTCGGATCCGCGTGGTGGCTGGGCTGCGGCGGCGCTGCGCCTCGCGCTTGCGCGGCCGCAGCGAAGGCGCGACGCTCATGGCGATGACGACGGCTTCGCGGCTGGCTCGACGGCGGACGATACGACGTAAATTAAGCGATCTACGTTTTGCGCGGCCGATAGCGACGTCGTGGGCGCAGGCGCTTCACAGCTGGCTATCGACCGGCAACAGCAAGAATAGCCCGGTTAGGACATTTCTGTAGAAACCCGCACCAGGGTCGAGGTTGTAGGTGCGGATCATGCCGTTCTCCTCGTCGGTCCAGACGAGCGGCGAGTTGACCGGCATGCCCTGGAGCTGCGCCAGTTGCGCGGGCGTTGCGAGCGTCACGTGGTAGCTCACCTGCGGCGAGGTCGCACGCTTGAACAGGTCGGCGACTTCGTGCGCGATCGGTGGACTCTCCACGGTGAGCGCAAGCTCGGTGTTCAGGCGCGCCGAGCGCGGGTCGAGATTGAGCGAGCCGATCACGAGCGTGCTGTCGTCGATCACGTAGGCCTTGGCGTGCAGGCTCGCGCGTGAGCGCGAACCGACCACGCCGAAGCGCCGCTGGTCGGTGTGCTCCGGCTGCTGCGGCTTGAACTCGTAGAGCTCGGCGCCGGCCTCGAGCAGCGGCACGCGGTAAGGGCTGTAGCCGGCCTGTACCGCGACGGCGTCAGTGGCGGCGAGCGAATTGGTGAGGATCGCCACGCGCACGCCGTGTGAAGTGAGCGCGCGGATGGTCTGCACGCCCGTGTCGTGCGGTACGAAGTACGGCGAGAACACGAGCACGCTGCTTTGTGCTTGATGAATGCGCTCGAGCAGCGCGCGCATGGCGTCGCCCAACTCGCCTTTCTCGCTGCCCGCGATCTTGCCGGGCGAGTCGGCGACGAACTCCCATTTCGCCCAGACGAGCCCGAGCGTGTTGCCCGCGACTTGCTGCGCAAGCGGCGTGGCGTTGAGCGGTTTGGCGTTGTAGGGCTCGGCGCTTTCGAGCCAGTGCTTGCGCAGGTCGTCGCGCGCGGTGTCGAGATCGTGCGCGTCGAACTTCTGATGATTGAGCACGCTCAAGGGGTACGAGATCGAACTGTTCCAGTACTCGTCGAAGCTTGCCGAGATGCTTTGCGCGACCGGCCCGGCCGTAAGCACGTCGAGGTCGCGGAAGTCGAGCGTCGGGCTTGCGTTGAAGTACTCGTCGCCGAGATTGCGACCGCCGACGATCGCCATCTCGTTGTCGACGATCGTCGCCTTGTTGTGCATGCGCCGCGTGAACTGGTCGACGTTCGAGAAGAAGTTGCGCGTGCGCAGGTACATCGACTCGCTCGTGGTGCCGTAAGGATTGAACACGCGGACCTGGATGTTCGGATGGCTGTTGAGCGCGGCCATCAGGCGGTCGATGTCGTGGAAATTCAGGTCGTCTACCAGCATGCGCACGCGCACGCCGCGATCGGCCGCATAGAGCGCCGCGCCTAGCAGCAGCTTGCCGGTGGTGTCCTCGTTGGCGATGTAGTACTGCATGTCGAGCGTCTTCGTCGCCGCGCGCGCGAGCGCGACGCGCATCTGCAGCGAGTCCGGGCCGGTCGCGAGCAGGCGAAAGCCCGATTCGCCCGGGTGCGCGGCTTCGGGCGCGGCGAGCGCGGCGCCAAGCGGCGTGGCGCTGGCTTGCGAGGCCGGCAGCGCCGCGCTCGTCTGGCGCGGGTAGTCGGTGGCGGGCGGGCGCGTCGCGCAGCCGGCAACCAGCGCGAGGCACACGAGCGCGAAGACAGCGAAGGGCGCGCGCAGCGAGGGGTAAGGCGTGCTCACGCTCCGCGTGACGGCTTCGAATGGGGCGGGATGCGCGGGCAAACGGATTCTCCATGGCGGCACGCCGCGTGTTGGTTCGTTTTCATTGCACGGCTTCGCGAGGATTCTACGGGAAGCCGCCCGCCGGGCTTGCGGCGGCGAGCACGCTGTCTGAGCAATTTTCGGGCCGTACTGCGCAGACGTTTCAGCGCGGCCGGAAATGTCTGCAGCGCTTGCGGCGCGACACTGCGCGCATCTTGAACGACGGGAGAGCGCAATGAGAGCAGGAACCCGCGTGGGTACCCGCGCAGACTTCGCGGATGCGTTTGCGCTGTGGGTGCCGTGTGGCGCCTGCCGCGCGATTCATGTGGCGCGGGGCGGCGTGGTGATGGCGCTCGAAGGCCGCGTCTGGATGACGGTCGAGGGCGACGCCGAGGACTACTGGCTCCAACCGGGCGAAGCGCTGCCCCTCGCGCCCGGCGAGCGGGCGCGCATTAGTGGTTGGCGGGAGGGGGTGCGCTTCGAAGTGCGCTGCGAGCTGGAGCCTCTGGCTCCACCGCACAAGTGGCGCTTCGCGCAACTGCGAGCATGGCTCCATGCAAGGCCGGCGCTACGCAGGCTGGCGTGGTCGCGGAACCGCGCACCGCAGGAGCGTGTGGCGTAAGCGCTGGAACCCTGGCCCGGCGCTCGGCCACCGTTTGGATCAACCGCGCTCGGGCGACGCGTTCGCGGCGCCTGGCGCACTGCGCGTGCTGCCGCGCGCCGGCTTGCCGGCCCAGTAGCCCGCGAGCACCGAGCCTGACAGGTTGTGCCACACCGAGAACAGCGCGCCCGGGAGGGCCGCGAGCGGCGAGAAGTAGAGTTTGCCGAGCGTCGCGGCGAGCCCCGAGTTCTGCATGCCCACTTCGATGGCGAGTGTGCGGCACACCGACTCGTCGAAGCCGAGCAAACGCCCGCCCCAGTAGCCGCCGAGCAGGCCGATGCCGTTGTGCAGCACCACGCCGAGCGCGACGAGCGGACCGACCGTGGCGATGCTTGCATGCGTGCCGCCCACCACGGCGGCAATGATCGCGAGGATCGACACCATGGAGACGAGCGGCAACACCGGCTCCACACGGCGCACGAGGCCGCCCGCAAGGCGATTCACGACGAGGCCGATCAGGATCGGCAGTCCGACGATCTGCAGGATGCTCATGAGCATGCCGCGCACGTCGACGACGATCGAGGCATCGACATAAAGGCGCGTGAGGAGCGGCGTCGCGAACACGCCGACCAGGGTGGAAAGCGCGCTGATCGTCACCGAAAGCGCGACGTCACCGCGCGCGAGATAGATCATCACGTTGGATGCCGTGCCGCTCGCCACACTGCCCACGAGCACCATGCCTGCCGTGAGATCGGGCGGCATGTGCAGCACCTTGGCGATCGCCCAGGCGGCGAGCGGCATGACGAGGTAGTGCAGGAAGATGCCTGCCGCGACCGGCGCCGGTCGCGTGAAGACGCGCTGGAAGTCGGCGAACGAGAGCGTGACGCCCATCGCCAGCATGATGATCATCAGGAGCGTCGTCACGTGCGGCGCGATCGGGGCGACCAGGCCCGGATCGAAGTAGGCCAGCAATGAAACGAGGACGGCCCAGAGCGGGAAGAGTCGGGTAATCGGGGCAAGCATGAAAGGGTGGTCCGTGAGTGGGTTCGTTCTATGTCGTGGCGCGGGAGGCTTCAGCGCTCACGCGCTCTGGGCGCGTGCGCTGGTGGTCGCGCTGTTGCGTCGCGCTCTTGCGTCGGATCGTGGCGTGGCGTCGATGCGGGCGACCCGACCGCTGCGCGCGTGGCAAGCGTAGCCGGGGTGGCCGGCGGCGCTCGGTGGGCGCAGCTGTCTCCAAACTGTTCTTGCCCTCGTGGGACGGACGCCGCTCGCGGCGCCAGGCGCGTATTTTAACCGGTCGCGCTGGTATGGCCCGGCCGGTTAAGTGAACGTTTCAGCCAGCGCGGCTCGCCGCGGCGGCGTGAGCCTGTGCGCGCCGGCTCATACGGTGAAAGCGCCACGTCATGAGCACGGCGACAGTGGTGAGCCCGGCCGCCAGCCCCCACCAGAGCCCGAGCGCGCCGAGCCCGAAGCGGAACGCGAGCGCGTAGCCCAGCGGAAAGCCGATGCCCCAGTAGCCGAGCGTCGCCGCGAGCATCGGCACGCGCGTGTCTTTCAGGCCGCGCAGGCAGCCCGAACCGACGGTCTGCGCGCCGTCGACGATCTGGAAGATCGCCGCGACGCCGAGCAGCGTGGCCGCGAGCGAGACCGTGTGCGCGTTGGCAGGGTCGTCGAGGTGCAGGTAGAGCCCGACGATCCAGTGCGGCGCGAGCACCATCACGAGCGCCGAGAGCGACATGAAGCCAACGCCGAGCCCGAGCGCGACGAAGCCCGCATGGCGGGCCGCACGCGGCACGCCGGCGCCAGACCAGTAGCCCACGCGCACGTTTGCCGCCTGACCGATCGCGAGCGGCACCATGAAGGTGACGGAGGCCACGTTCAGGGCGATCTGGTGCGCCGCGAGGGGCGTTTCGCCGAGCAGGCCCGCGAGCAGACCGGTGGCGAGAAAGAGCGTCGCCTCGACCGCATAGGTGATCGCAACCGGCCAGCCGATCGTGAAGAGTTCGCCCATCAGCGGCGCCGTAGGCCGGCGCGCAACGACGAAATGCTGGTGTGAAGGCCGCAGGTGGAGCAGCGCCATCAACACGAACGCGGTGAGCCAAACGGTGATCGTGGTGGCCACCGCCGAGCCGAGAAAGCCCATGCGCGGCAGGCTCCACGCACCGTGGATCAGCCCGTAGTTGAGAAAGCCGTTGATGAACACGCACGCAATCGACACCCACAGGAGGCGCCGCGCCGCGCCAATGGCGGGCAGGAACGAGCGCATGAGCCCAACACCGATGAGGCTGGCGGGAGCGCCCCAGCGCAGCACGGCCGTGTATTCGCCGATGTGATGCGCGAGCAGCGTCGGCTCTCCGAGCGCCCGCAGGATCGGCTCGGCGTAGGAGAGCAGCGCGAACGCCGGCACCGAGAGCAGCAGGGACAACGCGAAACCGGCCCAGTAGATGTGCGGCACGTGGCTTTCGTTGTCGGCGCCGCGCGCCTGCGCGACGCTCACGCTCACCGAGGTCAGCACACCTTGCAGCACGGTCACCACCACGAAGAACATGTTCGCGCCAAGGCCGCCAGCGGCGAGCGCGTCGGCGCCGAGCGAGCCTAGCAGCACGGTGTCGGTCACGCTCATCGCCATCTGCGAGAGCTGGGCGATCGCGAGCGGGCCGGCGAGGCGTGCGGTGTCGGCGGCATGGCGGCGCAGCGTGGGCGGCGCCGCAACGGCGCGTCGGGAAAGCGTAGTTCGAGTCATGAAAAACAAGCGGCGCGAAAAGCGCGCCGCGCGGCAGGGTTCGTCTGTCAAAACTGAAAGCTTATTGCGAGACAGCGACCTTGTCGATCCAGATGCTCAAATCTGGTGCATAGCTGGCGCGTGCGGGCAAGTTCCGGCGTGGTTCACTCGTGCGCCTTGATGGCTATGCGCGTGTCGCCCAGCAGCACGGCCTGGCCCGCGCGGACCTTGCACGTCTTGCGCAGCTCGACTTCGCCGTCCACCTTCACCGCGCCCGAGGCGACGATCTGTTTGGCCGAGCCGCCGCTGTCGGCGAGTCCGGTGATCTTCAGGAGGTTGTGCAGTTCGACGTAGTCGCCGGTCAGTGTGAAATCGAGGTTGGGCATGGCGGATCGGAATTCGAAGGGCGTGCGGCAAGCGCGCGAAGGGTGAGCATCATAAGCGATGGCGGCCTCCGCGGCGTCCGTCACATCTCGGGGCCAGATGTTATGAATTCGTCAGCAATTGAAACGTTGAGTAACGTCGCGGGACCCCACAGCGATCTTCACACCAAAATGGTTTCACCCGGATCGACAGCGCCGCCCAAGTTTGCACGGAGCGGCTCCATCGAGCGGGGGCGCGGCTCTGGCGGGGTTGCCCGCTGCAAAAGCGCCTTCGGAACCACTGCAAAGAGGATACGCCATGACCCAGATTCGCAAGCTGCTCACTGCTACCGCCGCTTTTGCCACCGTGACCACTGCCGCCGTATTTGCGCAGGGTGCGTATGCACAAACTGCGGAACAAAACGCGGCCCCGGGCGCTGCACCGGCCGGCGAAGCCCCCACGATGGCGCCTTCTGGCGCGCCGGCCATGGCGCCGGGTGCCGCGCCAGGTCAAATGCCAGGCCAGATGACTGGCCAGGCGCCGGCCCACGCACCGGCGGCCGCCGGGATCGCGCAACCCGCGCCCGCGCCGCAAGCCCTGAGCGCCCCGCAATCCGCCGACCCGCTGGTGCAAAAGCGCAACGCGAACGCCGCGGCGAATGCCGAATACCGCAGCGCGAAGAAGTCGGCAAACGCCGAATACAGCGACGCGAAGAAGCAGGCGAAGTCGCAGTACAAGGCGCAGGTGAAGGACGCGCAGATCAACCACAAGGCCGACCGTCAGGCCAACGATTCGGAAATGAAGGATCAGATGAACGGCATGTCGGCGCAGCAGCAGGGCGGCCAGTCGCAATAACCGCAATGTCGCGCGGCTGATGCAGGCGGCGCTGACCTTGTTGGCAGGTCTACGAGCGGCGGCGTCCGGCAACGGACGCCGCCGCTTCGCTTGATGGCGCCGGCGCGCATTGCGTGGCGAACCGTGCCGCAGCGTTGTCGTTAAATCTCGCCAGATCGCCATGGAATCAGGCGCTTGCGGATGCGGGGTGTATGGATATACAGTATGCGTCGCTTCCTTCCGATTCGCCACGTTCATCGTCCCAGCGCCCGCCGTGTCCACTGTTTCCGTTGCCGATTCCTCCGTCTCCGATGCCAGCCAGGCGCGCGCCGACGCGGCCAATGCCGTTTCCGCATGGCTCGCGAAACTCAACGACGCGCAGCGCGAGGCCGTCGAGCATGGCGGCGAAGCGGGCTACGCGCCGGGCTCGGCGCTGCCGGGCCCGCTGCTCGTGATCGCGGGCGCCGGGTCGGGCAAGACCAATACGCTCGCTCACCGCGTCGCGCATTTGATCGCCAATGGCGCCGACCCGCACCGCATCCTGCTGCTCACGTTCTCGCGGCGCGCCGCGCAGGAAATGACGAGGCGCGTGGCGCGCATCGCCGCCAGCGCGCCAGGCGCGGCCGCAGTGCTCGCGCAAGGGCTCAGCTGGGCGGGCACCTTTCACGGCGTAGGCGCACGGTTGTTGCGCGAGTACGCGGATCACATCGGCCTTTCGCCGGCGTTCACGATCAACGACCGCGAAGATTCCGCCGATCTCATGAATCTCGTGCGCCACGAGCTGGGATTCTCGGCGAAGGAAAAGCGCTTCCCCTCGAAATCGACCTGCCTCGCGATCTACTCGCGCGCGGTCAACACGGGCGACTCGCTCGCCCATGTGCTCAACCGCTCGTTCTCGTGGTGCCTCGAATGGGAGCCGCAACTGCGCGCGCTGTTCGCGGCCTACGTGGATGCCAAGCAGAAGCAGAACGTCCTCGACTATGACGACCTGCTGCTCTACTGGGCGCACATGGCTGCGGAGCCCGCCATCGCGGCCGATCTCGCCGGCCGCTTCGATCACATCCTCGTCGACGAATACCAGGACACCAACCGCCTGCAGGCCTCGATCCTGCTCGCGCTCAAGCCCGACGGGCGTGGCCTGACCGTGGTCGGCGACGACGCCCAGGCGATCTACTCGTTTCGCGGCGCGACGGTGCGCAATATTCTCGACTTCCCGGCGCAGTTCGATCCGCCCGCGCGCCAGGTGACGCTCGAGCGCAACTACCGTTCGACGGCGCCGATCCTCGCAGCCTCGAACGCCGTGATCGACGCCGCCGCCGAGCGCTTCACCAAGAACTTGTGGACCGAGCGCCCCTCGCAGCAGCGCCCGCGCCTCGTCACGGTGGCCGATGAGGCAACCCAGGCGCGCTACGTCGTCGAGCAGATTCTCGAGGCGCGTGAAGCGGGCATGAAGCTCAAGCAGCAGGCCGTGCTGTTTCGCGCGGCGCACCACAGCGCCACGCTCGAAATCGAACTGGCGCGGCGCAATATCCCGTTCGTTAAGTTCGGCGGACTGCGATTTCTCGACGCTGCGCACGTGAAGGATGTGCTGGCGGTGCTGCGCTGGGCCGAGAATCCGCTTGATCGCGTGGCGGGGTTTCGCGTGACGCAATTGCTGCCGGGCGTCGGGCCCGCCAACGCCGCGCGCCTGCTCGACCAGGTGGCCGCGTGCACGGGCGCGTATCGCGCCGCCGAGGCGCTCGCCGCCTTCGCGCCGCCGCCGCGCGCGGCCGAGGATTGGCCGGCGTTCGCCTCGCTCATCGACAGCCTCTCCATGCGCTCGACGCCGTGGCCCGCCGAGTTCGAGCGCGTGCGGCGCTGGTACGAGCCGCACCTCGAGCGCAACCACGAGGACGCCCAGGTGCGGCTCGCCGATTTGCTGCAAATGGAGAGCATTGCGAGCACTTACGCCTCGCGCGAGCGTTTTCTCACCGAACTCACACTGGATCCGCCCGACGCCACGAGCGCCGAATCCGCCGATCCGTTGCTCGACGAAGACTATCTGATCCTCTCGACGATCCATTCGGCGAAAGGGCAGGAGTGGCGCAACGTGTTTGTGCTCAATGGCGTGGACGGCTGCATCCCGTCCGATCTCGGCGCGGGCAGCGACGAGGAGCTGGAGGAGGAGCGGCGGCTGCTCTACGTGGCGATGACGCGCGCGAAAGAGGATCTGCACATCGTCGTGCCGCAGCGTTTTTACGTGCACAACCAGGTGGCGTCGGGCGACCGGCACGTGTGGGCCTCGCGCACGCGCTTCATCGCCACGCCCATGCTGCCGCTATTCGAATCGCGCGCATGGCCGCCCGCGCCCGTGGCGAGCGCGCCGAGCGCGACGGGACTCGCCGCCGCCGCGCAGGCGAAGGTCGAGATCGCCGCGAAGCTCAGGAGGATGTGGGACTAAGAGGCGCGCTCAGCGCTTCTGCTCGCGCGCGGTGCCGTGCTGGGGCGGCATGAAGAAGTTGCGCATCCACGCGGCCAGGCGCGTGAAGACGTCGTCGGGCTCCTCGACGAAAATCTCGGGCTTGAGCAGGCGCAGATATTCCATGATCTGTTGCGCTTCCTGCTTCTGGAACACGCCATGCGTGACGCCGAGCCTCAGCAGCCCGCGCAGCTCACCCAAACGCTCGCGCGCAGCGCTCCCGCTAGCCTGTTCACAGCCGATCTTCGCTTCGTACACACGCTGACGCAGCGACTCGGTGAGCCGCCACGCGGGCGTCTGCATCGACTCTTCGAGCGCCTGGATGTCCTGCACGCCCGACTTGATCTGCGCGGCCAGCGGATCGACCAGCGTGTCGTCGCCCTGGGCTTCGCTCACGATGGCCGCCGCCCAGTCGCGGCACTGCTTCGAGAGTTCGTCCGGTGTCCATTCGGGCCGCGACGCGAAGCCGAAACCGAATTCGCCCGCCTGGCGCATCAGGATCGAGACGACCTCGGGGAACTCCTTGTCGAGCGTGCGCTTGGCCCACGCGTACTGGCCGCCTTGCAGGATCCGCTGGACGGCGTGCTCCGTGAGCGGCGTCATGTTGTCGAGCAGCTTCGCGCGCAGGTAATCCTCGAATTCCGGCGTGGCGAACTGCGGGTCGAGTTTGAGCGAGACGCGCAGGAACGCGTCGAAATCCTTGCGCAGCGACGCAAGCGTTTCATCCTTCAGGTTGAGGGTGATATGCCCCATTGTGGTTGCCCCGGTGTAATCCTTAGCGCTTCTCGCGTGCTCTCGCCATTCGAGCATTGGCCTGCCAGAGCAGGCCTTGACGGGTTTAACGGCGCGCCGGGGTGAAACTTGAGCGTAAGGGGCGAGGGCCGCCTCTAGCGCAGGACGACGCCTTGCCAGACGAAGAACACGCCGAGCCCGACCGCGATGGTGAGGAGCGGTCGCTTCGTGAGCGCGCTGACGACAATTGCCGCGAGCGCGCCAACGAGCTGCGGATTGCGCCAGGTCAGCTCGGCGCCCTGGCCGTGGGGCGAGACCGCCATCGGCACGATGATGGCCGTGAGCACGGTGACGGGCACGAAGCCGAGCGCGGTGCGCACGAGCGGTGGGAACACCAGCTGGTCGCCGAGCACGAATACCGCGGTGCGAATGACCAGGGTGATGAGGGCCATGCCCAGAATCAGGACGATGTAGTTCATTGCCCGGCTCCTGCGGTGCGTTGGACGTTGGTGGGCTTGCGGGAAGACTCGCTGCCGGCGCGTGCGCCGCGCGAGGAACCCGGGCGCGAGAGAACGACGCCCACGACCACGCCCGCGAACACGGCGCCGAGCAGCCCGAGCTTGTACGGCCAGCCCTGCCAGAAAAAGGCGAGCGCGCCCGCGGTCGCGGCGGCCGCGAGGTAGCGCAAGGCAACTAACTGCGGCACGACGATGGCGATGAAGGTCGCGACCATCGCGAAGTCGAGGCCGAGTGACTGCAGGCCCGGGAACGCCGCGCCGAACAGCAGGCCGGCCGCGGTCCAGAGTTGCCAGTTCAGGTACATCGAGACCCCGGAACCGAGGAAATGCCATGGCGAGACGTCGTCGCCGGGCGGATGGCGTCGGAAATGCGCCCACGCGACGGCGAAGACTTCGTCGGTGAGCAGGCCGCCCAGCACGAGGCGCCAGCGCAGCGGCAGGTGCGAGACATAAGGCGCGAGCGTCGCGCTGTAGAGCACGTGCCGCAGGTTCACGATGAAGGTGGTAGCAAGAATCACCGCGAAGCTCGCGTGCGAGGCGATCAGCCCGAGCGCGATGAACTGCGCGGAGCCGGCGAACACGGCGAGCGACATGAACTGGCCGTGCCAGAGCGAAAGCGGGCCCGAGGTGACGAGCGTGCCGAAGATCACGCCGAAGGGCGCGGCGCCGATCATCATGGGGATCATGTCGCGCGCGCCGGCGATGAATTCGGTGAAGCGATTGGGATGCGTGGTCAAACTGTCCTCCTGATACAAGGGGACAGCATAACGGGCGCCTGCGCGGGTGGCTTGTACGTTCTTGCGGCGCGAGCCGGGCCGGCGCGCTCAGGACGACTGCCAGCGCCCCGGCGGCACGCCGAACATACGCCGAAAGTGCCGCGTGAAATGGCTTTGGTCGGTGAAGCCGCTCGCCGCGGCGACATCGGCCACCGTGGCGCCTTCGCGCAGCGGACCGAGCGCGCGTTGCAGGCGCAACTGCGTGCGCCAGGCGTGCGGCGGCAGCCCGGTCGCCTGCGTGAAGAGCCGCGTGGCGTGAAACGGCGAGAGGCCGACCGCCTGGGCAAGATCGGCCACGCGCAACGGCATGCTGAGATCGGCGGCGAGGATCGCCTTCATCGTTTCCACGCGCGGATCGTTCGGGCCGTGCTTGAGCGCCGCCTCGCGCGTGCGGCCGTAGCGCGTGAGCAGCGTCGAGAGCGCGTCGAGCAGTGCGCCTTCCACAGCGAGCAGATCTGAACACGGCGCTGAGCACGGCGCACCGGAAGGCGCCGCAAGCGCCGCCACGCCAGCCACGCCGCCGCTTGCGCCGGATTCCGGTACGGCTGCGGCGCGCCGCCAGTCGGCGTCGGCTTCCAGCAGCCGGTGCGCGCGCGAGAGCCGATGCGCGAGATCGAGATCGTGGATCACCTCGGTGTCGAACCACGGCAGCGGCTGCGCGCGGCCCGCGATTTCGCCGGCGAACTCATGCAGGAAGTCGATCGGGACGTACATCACCCGATAGCTCCAGCCTTCCTCGGCGGCGCGCGAGCCCGTGTGCAACTCGCCGGGATTGATGACCGGCACGCTGCCCGTTTCGGCGACATGCTGCGCGCCGCGATAGCGATAGCATTCGGCGCCGCCTTCGATCACAGGGATCGTGTAGGCCTCGTGCCAGTGGGGCGCGAACGTATGTTCGTTGTATTCGGCCGTGACGAGATCCGCGCCGGGCAGAAGCGGCGTGCGCCAGTAGCGTGCGGAATCTCGAAAACGGGCGTCGGTCATGGTGGAGGATCCTGCTCGGATCCCCAGTTTAGCGCAGCGGAATGGTCGTGCCAGCCGGCACCGGTACGGCCGTGATGCTGTTCTTGGCGCTGCCGCTCACCACCCGGTCGCTGTAGGTCAGATACACGAGCGCGTTGCGCTTCGCGTCGACCACGCGCACGACGTGCAGCGTCTTGAAGAGGAGTGACATGCGCTCGTTGAAGACGTCGGCCTGCTGTTTGAGCGGACCCGCGAACGAGATCGGCGCGACCTGCCGGCACGCGATGGACGCCTCCGTCGGATCTTCCGCAATGCCGAGCGTGCCCTTCACGCCGCCCGTGCGGGCGCGGGAGACGTAGCAGGTGACGCCTTGCACCTGCGGATCGTCGTAGGCCTCGACGACGACCTTGTCGGAACCGGTGACGCGGAAGTTGGTGTTCACGCTGCCGATCTGTTCGGCGTGGGCGGCGGCCAGGGCGAAGAGGCTCGCGCAGGCGAGAAGCGCTCGCGTGGGGCGAATGGCAAGGCGGGTGGCTTTCATGCGGATTCCCGAAGATGACGAAGCGACATTATCGGGGAGGGTGGGGGATGTCAGGGCGAGACGGCGAAGACATTCTGGTGCACTAACAGTGCAGCCTCGCTGCGCGCGCAACACGCGCAGCAAAAGAAAAAGGGGTTGCGTGCAAACACGCAACCCCTCGATATTTTGGCTCCCCGACCTGGGCTCGAACCAGGGACCTACGGATTAACAGTCCGGCGCTCTACCGACTGAGCTATCGGGGAACAGCAATACAGCTACAACTCTTTACGTCATAAAAAAACCCGCTGTGCGTTGTGATCAACACAAACGGGCTTTTGCGAATCTTGGCTCCCCGACCTGGGCTCGAACCAGGGACCTACGGATTAACAGTCCGGCGCTCTACCGACTGAGCTATCGGGGATCAACAAAAGCAGAGAACGAGATTCTATGGGGACTGGCTTGGCCTGTCAATACCCTGTCGCTATCTCTTTAATGGCAATCCGCTGCGCAAGGGGCTGTCCGCGTAGGCGACGGGGGACACCCCGACAAGCGGTCACCGTGCGATTAGCGAGCGAGAAGCGCGAGCTTGTCCTTCACGTCCTTGAATTCGTCGGCTTCCGGCAGCGGGGCCTTGGTCTTGGTGATGCTCGGCCAGCCCTTCGCGAGGTCGGCGTTCAGCTCGATGAACGATTGCTGGTCGCCAGGCACGTCTTCCTCAGCGTAAATGGCGTTCACCGGGCATTCGGCAACGCACACGGCGCAGTCGATGCACTCGTCCGGGTCGATCGCGAGGAAGTTGGGACCTTCGCGAAAGCAGTCCACCGGGCACACATCGACGCAGTCGGTATAGCGGCACTTGATGCAGCTTTCGGTCACAACGTGAGTCATTCAGGCAACTCCTGCAAGCTTTTTGTATCGGGGGATGGCGGTTCGCCAAAGGCGCTATTGTAACTGATGAGGAATTACCCCAGCCACGGGCCCGCAACCGTCCTTATATCGTTTCGTGATTAGTTTATAAGATGGGGTGATCCGCAACGTTTTACCCCTTGCGCGCAAGGGGACGTGCCGGCGGGCACGCTGGGCGCACAGGCATTCGGGTAACATGGGCGCACCGCTGGCGTCCGCCGTCCGGAGCCGCTGCGAGGCATCTGCCGTGCAGCGAGTCCGGTTCCTGCTTCGCGGGCGCTATCCGATTGCAGTCCGGCTGGCCCATCATGATCATTACTTCGCTGCTCGATACCGATCTCTACAAATTCACGATGATGCAGGTGGTGCTGCATCATTTCCCCGCGGCCAATGTGGAATATCGTTTCCGCTGCCGCACGCCGAAAGTCGACCTCGTGCCCTACGTCGACGAGATCCGCAGCGAGATCCAGAAGCTCTGCAGGCTGCGCTTCGCCGAGACCGAACTCGAATACCTGCGCAAGATGCGCTTCATCAAGAGCGACTTCATCGACTTTCTCGCGCTCTTTCACCTGAACGAAAAGTACATCTCGGTCACGCCGTCGCCCAAGGGCAATGGCGAGATCGACATCGAGATCAAGGGGCCGTGGCTGCACACGATCCTCTTCGAGATCCCGGTGCTCGCCATCGTCAACGAGGTGTATTTCCGCAACACGCAGCATCATCCGCAGTACGAGGAGGGGCGCGAGCGCCTGCGCCACAAGATCGAGCTGCTCGGCGCGAAACCCGAATTCGCCGACTGCAAGATCGCCGACTACGGTACGCGCCGCCGTTTCTCCAAACGCTGGCACGAAGAAGTCATCCTCACGCTCAAGGACGATCTCGGTGAGCAATTCACCGGCACGAGCAACGTCTACTACGCGATGAAGCACAACCTCACGCCGCTCGGCACGATGGCGCACGAATATTTGCAGGCGTGCCAGGCGCTCGGGCCGCGTCTGCGCGACTCGCAGATCTTCGGCTTCGAGATGTGGGCGAAGGAATATCGCGGCGACCTTGGCATCGCGCTCTCGGATGTCTACGGCATGCGGGCCTTCCTGCGGGATTTCGACATGTACTTCTGCAAGCTCTTCGACGGCGCGCGGCACGATTCGGGCGATCCGTTCGAGTGGGGCGAGCGCTTGCTCAAGCACTACGAGGACAACCGCTGCGACCCGCGCACGAAGACGATGATCTTCTCGGACGCGCTCGACATTCCCAAGGTGCTGCGCCTGTACGAGCGTTTCGGCGAGCGCTGCCGCCTCGCGTTCGGCGTGGGCACGAACCTCACCAACGACCTCGGCTATCAGCCGCTGCAGATCGTCATCAAGATGGTTCGCTGCAACGGTCAGCCCGTCGCCAAACTCTCCGATTCGCCGGGCAAGAACATGTGTGACGACAAGGCGTATCTCGCCTATCTGCGCCAGGTGTTCGGCATCGAGCAGCCCGTGGAAGAAGAGTGCGCGGGCAAATAAGCGCACACGAAACCCGCAAATCGCAAGGCGACGCCCCGGTATAATCGGCGCGTCGCCTTTCTTCATCTGACGAGGACGTTCATGGACACGACGGCCGCCCGCCGCAGCATACTCGCGCGCATTCGCGCGGCGCAGGGACGTGAGGCTACGCCCGCGGCGCACGAGCGGGAAGCCGTGGCCGACTACATCGCGCGTCATCCCGAAGGTCCGCGCCCACCGCTGGAAGGCGACCTTGCCGCGCGCTTCGTTGGCGAGGCACGCAAGATGGCGAGCACCGTCGACGAAGTCCAGCAACTGGCTGACGTGCCCGCCGCCGCGCAACGTTATCTCGCTGAGCGCAGCCTGCCGATGCAGGCTGTCGCGTGGCAAACGCTCGAAACATTCGACTGGGCCGGCGCAGGCCTCGCCGTTCAATTCCGCAAGCCCGAAGACCGCGACCTCGTCGGACTCACGGGATGCTTTTGCGCCACGGCTGAAACCGGCACGCTGGTGCTGCTCTCCAGCCCGCAAACCTGGGCTTCGGGCGCGCTGCTGCCCGAAACGCACATCGCCGTCGTGCCCGCTTCGCGCATCGTCGCGGGCCACGAGGACGCCTTCGCGCTCATGCGCGCCGAACGCGGAGAACTGCCGCGCGCGGTCAATTTCGTTTCGGGGCCTTCGCGCACCGGCGACATCGAGCAGACCATCATTCTCGGCGCGCACGGGCCGTATCGCGTGCATGTGATCGTCGTGCATGGCGCGTAAGCGCAACGCGGCGAGCGCTTGCGCGGGAACGCTCTTCGCCGCGCTCTCGCTGTTCAGCACGAACGCAAGCGCTGCGACATTCGACGGCGCATCGCTCAGCGCCGCCTGGGCGCTGCCTTTTGCCGGCATGCTCTTCTCGATCGCGTTCTTCCCCATGTTCGCGGCTACGTTCTGGCATCACCACTTCGGCAAGATCTCGGCAGCCTGGGCGCTGGCCTTCCTGCTGCCGTTTGCGGCCACGCATGGTTTTGGCGCGATGTATCCGCTCCTCGTGCACGCCGTGGTCGACGAATATCTTCCGTTCATCGTGTTGCTCGGCGCGCTCTACACGATCGCGGGCGGCATCTGCGTGTATGGGAATTTGCGTGGCTCGCCGCGCATGAATACGTCGATCCTCGCGCTAGGCACCGTGCTCGCGAGCGTGATGGGCACGACGGGCGCGGCGATGCTGCTGATCCGGCCGCTCCTGCGCGCCAACGACAACCGCCGGCACAATGTGCACGTGGTCGTGTTTTTCATCTTTCTCGTCGCGAACGCGGGCGGCCTGCTCACACCGCTCGGCGACCCGCCGCTTTTCCTCGGCTTCCTGAACGGTGTGGGATTCTTCTGGACTGCGCAGCATCTCGCGTGGCCGATGCTGTTCGTCTGCGGCGTGCTGCTCGCGGTGTTTTACGCGCTCGATAGCTGGTACTTCAGCCGCGCCGGGGAAGTGCGCGCCGCCTCGCTCGACCCGACGCCGGAGACGCGCGCGCTCTCCATCGGTGGCAAGGCGAATTTCGCGCTGCTCGCGCTGCTCATCGCGCTCGTGCTGATGAGCGGCATATGGCGTCCGGGTATCGCCTTCGAAGTCGCGGGCGCTCATTTGCAGGTGCAGAACCTCGTGCGCGATGCGGGACTCGTTGCGCTCGCACTCATTTCGCTCGCGTTCACGTCGAAGACGGCGCGCGCCGACAACGGTTTCGAGTGGGCGCCGATCGTCGAGGTGGCCAAGCTCTTCGCGGGCATTTTCGTGACGATCGCGCCGGTCATCGCGATACTGCGCGCGGGCGAGGCGGGCGCATTCGCCGCGCTGATCCGCTTCGTGAACGACGCACCGGGCCGCCCCAACGAAGCGATGTACTTCTGGGCGACGGGTCTGCTCTCGTCGTTTCTCGACAACGCGCCCACGTACCTCGTGTTCTTCAATCTCGCGGGCGGCGACGCCAATGCGCTCATGTCAGGCGGCGCGAAAACGCTCGCCGCGATTTCGGCGGGCGCCGTGTGGATGGGCGCGCTCACCTATATCGGCAACGCCCCGAACTTCATGGTGAAGGCGATCGCGCAGTCGCGTGGTGTGCGCATGCCGGGCTTCTTCGGCTATCTTGGCTGGTCGGGCGTGCTGCTTGCGCCGGTCTTTCTCGCGGCCACCTGGCTCTTTTTCGTCTAGCCGTAAAGCCGCCTGGGAGCCGGGCTGCGCAATGCGCGCGAGACTTTCCTGAGCGCCCCGTCACGCGCAACAATGACGGACAACGACTGAAGTGTGGAGAGCAACGATGCAAAAGATTCTCGTGGCGCGCCCGATCTTTCCCGACGTGATCGATCGGCTCAAGCTTTATTTCGACGTCGACTGGAATAACGGCGAGGCGCTTTCGCCCGAGGCGCTGCACCAGCGTCTCGCCGACAAGGACGGCGCGCTCACCGCGGGCGACCCGATCGGCGCCGCAGCGCTCGCCGCCGCGCCGCGCTTGCGCGTGGTGTCGAACATGGCCGTGGGCTACAACAACTTCGACATCGCCGCCTTCAACGCGCTCAACGTGCTTGGCACCAACACGCCCGACGTGCTCAACGAAACCACGGCCGACTTCGGCTGGGCGCTGATGATGGCGGCCGCGCGCCGCGTGACGGAGTCCGAACACTTTCTGCGCGCGGGCAAATGGGACAAGTGGTCGTTCGACGCGTTTCTCGGCTCGGACATTTATGGCGCCACGCTCGGCGTGATCGGCATGGGCCGTATCGGTCAGGCGCTCGCGCGCCGTGCGCTCGGCTTCAACATGCGCGTGGTCTATCACAACCGTTCGCGCGTCGCGCCAGAGATCGAGCGCGAGCTGAACGCCGAATATCTCTCGAAGGAAGACTTGCTCAAAGCGGCCGATCACGTCGTGCTCGTGCTGCCCTATACGGCACAGAACCATCACACGATCGGCGCAACCGAACTCGCGCTGATGAAGCCCACGGCCACGCTCACCAACATCGCGCGCGGCGGCATTGTCGACGACGCCGCGCTCGCGCACGCGCTGCGCACGCGCCAGATCGCGTCGGCGGCCCTCGACGTGTTCGAGGGCGAGCCGCGCGTGCATCCGGCGCTGCTCGAAGTGGAGAACGTCGTGCTCACGCCGCACATTGCGAGCGCGAGCGAAGCCACGCGCCGCGCCATGGCGAACCTCGCCGCCGACAACCTCATCGCCGCGCTCGGCGAGGGGCCGCGCGCGGGGCAGCCGCCTAACCCGATCAACCCCGCCGTGCTGGGGAAAGCGCGTACATGAGTGAGCTCGCAGTCATGTCGCTGGCAGTCGTTGCGCTGGCGATCGCGTTCGTCGTAACGCTCGTCGCGTTGGTGCGCGCGCGTCACGGTCATGGCGAGGGCGACGCCGAAGCCACGCTCGACGCGCTCGATCAACTGAGCGATCGCCTCGCCGCCTCGACCGACACGCAGGCGCGCGCGGCCGAGCGCATCGAGCGCGAGCTGCGCAACGAGATCGCGCGCACCGCGCAGGCGTCGCGCAGTGAGTTCGGCGGCGGCTTCGCGCAGGTGCAGCAGGCGCTTGCGGCGCAGCTCGGCAGCATCGCGACGGTGCAGAACAGCCAGATCGACGGCTTCGCCCAGCAGCTCGCCAAACTCACGGCGGCCAATACGCAGCAGCTCGACGCCGTGCGCCAGAGTCTGCATCAGCAAGCCCAGTTGGCGCGCGACGAGCAGGGCGCCGCGCTTCGTCACTTCGGCTCGTTGCTCACGCAGCAGCTCGGACAGCTCACCGAAGTCAACGACCGGCGCTTTGGCGAAGTGCGCGCGACGCTCGAACAGCGTCTGAAAGACATCGAAGCGAACAACGCGGCGAAGCTCGAGGAAATGCGCCGCACCGTCGACGAGAAGCTGCACGCTACGCTCGAACAGCGTCTTGGCGAATCGTTCAAGCTCGTTTCGGATCGGCTGGAGCAGGTGCATCGCGGGCTTGGCGAGATGCAGACGCTGGCGGCGGGCGTGGGCGACTTGAAGAAGGTGCTCACCAACGTGAAGACGCGCGGCACCTGGGGCGAGGTGCAGCTCGAAGCGTTGCTCGAACAGATGCTTACGCCCGACCAGTTCGCGAAGAACGTGGCGACGGTGCCCAAGAGCAGTGAGCGCGTGGAGTTCGCGATTCGTCTGCCTGGGCGTGGCGTTGGCGCTGGGGATCAAGGCGAGCCGGTTTGGCTGCCCATCGACGCCAAGTTTCCGCGCGAGGATTACGAGCGCCTCATCGACGCACAGGAGCGCGCGGACGTGCCCGCGATCGAGGAGGCGGGCCGTGCGCTGGAACTGCGCATCCGCGCGGAGGCGCGCACCATCGCCGAGAAGTATGTCTCGCCGCCGCACACGACCGATTTCGCGCTGCTGTTCTTGCCGACCGAAGGGCTTTACGCGGAAATCCTGCGCCGCCCTGGTTTGACCGATGTGTTGCAGCGCGACTACCGCGTGAGCGTGGCGGGGCCGACTACACTCACGGCGCTCCTCAACAGCCTTCAGATGGGTTTTCGCACGCTGGCGATCGAGCGTCGTTCGAGCGAGGTGTGGCAGGTACTCGGCGCGGTGAAGACGGAGTTCGGCAAGTTCGGCGACGTGCTCGCGCGCACGAAGTCGCAGCTCGAAACGGTCACGCGTTCCATCGAGGCCGCCGAGGTGCGCACGCGTGCGATGAACCGCAAGCTGCGCGACGTCGAGGCGCTGCCGGGCGAGACCGCCGCGAATCTCCTCGGCGATGCGTTGCGCAATGACGAAGTGGGCGAACCGGGTGCTGAAGGAGGATTCGGCGACGAGTAAGGGAAACCGCCGCGCCAAAAGAGAACGGGCCGCCTGAATCAGGCGGCCCGTTTGCATTCGAACTTGCGGTTCGGTTACCCGAGCGCCGTCACGCCAGGCGCTGCGAGCTTTTCGAGCGCGTCGCCGGTCATGCGCACCACGCGCCAGTCGGGCAGCACGGTGGCGCCGAGCTTTTCATAGAAGCCGATAGCCGGCGTGTTCCAGTCGAGCACAGTCCATTCGAAGCGGGCGCAGCCGTGTTCGACAGCAATCGCCGCGAGCGCGCGCAGCATCGCCGTGCCGAGACCGGTGCCGCGTTGCGACGGCTGCACGTAGAGGTCTTCGAGATAAAGGCCGCGGCGGCTCAGGAACGTCGAGTAGTTGTGGAAGAAGAGCGCGTAGCCGACGATGCGGCCGGCATCTTCCGCCACCAGCGCTTCGGCAGCGGGGCGCGCGCCGAACAGGGCGTCGGCGAGGCCATCGGCCGTGCCCGTGAACAGATGCGTGAGCTTTTCGAACTCGGCGAGTTCATACATCAGCGCGTGCATGGCGCCGACGTCGGCGGGCGTGGCGGCGCGGATCGTTGCGGCCATCACGCTTCCTCGGGCACGTCGGAGAGATGGATCTCGATGCCGCCGAAGCGCGAGGCCACCCAGTTGTACGCGTGGCAGGCGATCCACAGCAGGATGAAGCCGACGATCGCATTGAGCAGCAGCGCGCTGAAGATGGTCGAGAGTTCGACCGAGCCGTAGCGCACGAACGCCACGAGCACGCCGAGCAGCACGATAGGCACGCTGAAGGTCAGGTACACGAGGATGAGCGCCTTGGCGGTCTGGCCCGCAGCGATGAACGAGATCTGTTTTTTCATAGTAGTCGGTCCGTTATGCAGGTTTGGACGTGTGGATACGTTTGATGGCCTCTGAGGCGCCGCCGCGCTAGACGAGTCCATCGAACAGCATGATGTCGACGGCGTCGCCGGCATCGAGATCGCCGGCTTCGTGAGCGAGCACGATGAAGCAGTTCGCCTCGCTCATCGTGCTGAGCGCGCCCGAGCTTTGCGAGCCGGTCGGTGCGACGCGCCACTGGCCGCTGTCGTCGCGGCGCGCGAGGCCGCGCTGGAACTCGGTGCGCCCCGCCCGCTTTTTGATCGGCTGATCGCTGAGTGCCGGCACGAGCGGTACGGGCTGCGCTTGCGCGCCCGCCATCGCCATGAGGGCGGGGCGCACGATCTGGTAGAACGAGACCATCGTCGCGACCGGGTTGCCGGGCAGGCCGAACAGGAGCGCCGCGCGGCCGGCGCCTGGGCGTCCGCCCGACCAGATGCGGCCGAACGCAAGCGGGCGGCCGGGGCGCATGGCGAGGCCCCAGAACGAGACGTCGCCGAGCGTTTGCAACTGGGTGCGCGTGAAATCGGCTTCGCCGACCGAGACGCCGCCGGAGGTTAGCACGACATCAGCGGTTTCGGCAGCGAGTTTGAGCGTGGCGGCAAGCGCCGCGGGGTCGTCGCGCACGACGCCCAGGTCGATCGCCTCGACGTTCAGGCGCTGGAGCATCGCGCCGAGCGCGTAACGGTTGCTGTCATAGATGCAGCCGGGCTCGAGCGGCTCGCCCGGCAAGCGCAACTCGTCGCCGGTCGAGAAGTAGGCCACGCGCAGACGTTGCTTCACGTTCGCCTCGACGAGGCCGAGCGAGGCCAGCAAGCCAATATCGGACGCGCGCAGCACGCGGCCCGCCGCGAGCGCCACGCCGCCGCGCGCAAGATCCTCGCCCTTGCGGCGCGCATTCGCGCCGCGCCTGACGATGTTCGCTTCGAAAGCGATGATGTCGCCCTGCGCCGACACATGCTCTTGCGGCACGACGGTGTCGCAGCCCGCGGGCATCGGCGCGCCGGTCATGATGCGCACACAGGCGCCCGCGGCGACTTCGCCTGAGTAGGCGTGACCGGCGAAGGCCTTGCCGGTCACAGCGAGCGAGAGATGGCCAGAGCCGTCGGCCAGCGCCGCGCCGTCGAACGCATAGCCATCCATCGCCGCATTGTCGTGCGCGGGGACATCGATGGGCGAAATCACGTCTTCGGCCAGCACGCGCGCGAGCGCCTCACGTAGCGGCACGCGTTCGCTCGCCGCGAGCGGCGTCACCCACTGCAGCACGATGGCCTGTGCGGCGCTGACGGGCAAAGCTTGCGGATCGTATTGGCTGATGCACCCGGCGTTGCCGGAGGGATGGTTAAGCGTGGTCATCGAATGAGGAAGCGTCGCATCCGCACGGCCTGTGCGGCGATCGTCCAGGCGGGCGTGCCGGCCGTGTGCCGGGGACGGCGGCTGGCCGGGCGCCGCCCGATTGCAATTCAGGCGCGTTCGAGTTCGGCCAGTTCCTGTAAGGAATTGATATTGTAAAACGCACGTTCATCGGCAAAGGCGACTTCGGCGGCCGTGTGGCGCGCGTACCACGCGCGAACCTTGCGCTCGCCGGCCGCCAGAAAGGCGGCGAGGTCGTCGGCGAGAGAGGTGCGCACGAGTGCGAAGACGGGGTGCAGCGAGACGTCGCCTTCGGCATTCGTCGTGGTCGCGGTCACGATGTCGGCGTGCTGCGCCAACGCGGCGTGGCCCAGGCGCTCGGCGAGATCGGTTGGCAGCCAGGGCGAGTCGCAGGGCGCTGTGAGGAGCCACTCGGTCTGCGCCGCGCGCAGTCCGGCGAGAAGCCCCGCGAGCGGGCCGGGGAAGTCGGGCAGCGTGTCGGCGAGCACGCTCGCTCGCCATGGCGCGCCGAGCGCCGCGTAGGCGCCGCCGTTGCGGTTCGCGCTGATCGCGAGGGCGCCCACCTGGGGTGCGAGGCGGGCGAGAACGTGGGCAGCGAGGGGTTGGCCGTGCAGCATCTGCAGACCTTTGTCCGCGCCGCCCATGCGTTGGCCGCGGCCGCCCGCGAGCACGAGGCCCGTGATCGATCCGGTGGAAATGGCACTGGCGCTCATCGGCGTCATTGGCTTCTCAGCCGCCGATGTAGGACATTTCGATGCGCCGCTCTTCGGCGGAACCCGGCGCCTGCGCGCTCCCTCGCAATTGCGAGTAGCGGTCAGCACGGCCTTCCCACACCTGCGCGATTGCACCGGAGATCGCCGTGTCGGTGGCGCCGTTGCGCAACAGCGCGCGCAAGTCGTAGCCCACCGAGGCAAAGAGGCACAGGTACAGCTTGCCTTCGGTCGAAAGGCGCGCGCGCGTGCAGTCGCCGCAGAATGCGCGGGTCACGCTCGAGATCGCGCCGATCTCGCCCGCGCCGTCCGCGTAGCCCCAGCGTTGCGCCGTTTCGGCGGCATTGTGGGGTTCGAGCGGCACGAGTGGCCAGTGCTCGGCAAGACGCGCGACGACCTCGGCCGACGGCAGTACTTCGGCCATGTTCCAGCCGTTCGAGGTGCCCACGTCCATGTACTCGATGAAGCGCAGCGTCACGCCCGTGCCGCGGAAATGCCGCGCAAGCGGCACGATCTCGCCGTCGTTCGTGCCGCGCTTGACGACCATGTTGACCTTGATCGGCGCGAGACCCACGGCGTGTGCCGCCGCGATGCCGTCGAGCACATCGGCCACCGCGAAATCGGCGTCGTTCATGCGGCGAAAGAGGGCGTCGTCGAGGGCGTCGAGGCTCACTGTCACGCGTGTGAGGCCCGCGTCGCGCAGGGCGCGCGCCTTGCGGGCAAGCAGCGAGCCGTTGGTGGTGAGCGTAATGTCGAGCGCCTGGCCTTCGGGCGTGCGCAGCGCGGCGAGCCGCTCGATCAGGAATTCGATGTTCTTGCGCAGCAGCGGCTCACCGCCAGTGAGGCGAATCTTGGTGACGCCGTGAGCGACGAAAAGCCGCGCGAGCCGCTCGATTTCTTCGAGCGAAAGCAGCGCGGCATGGGGCAAAAACGGGTAGTCCTTGTCGAACACGGCACGCGGCATGCAGTACACGCAGCGGAAATTACAGCGGTCCGTGACCGAGATGCGCAGGTCGCGCAGGGGTCTGGCTAGCGCGTCGAAGACCGCGCCAGACGGCGCGCGCACGGTCCCCGCAGCCTGCCCGGGCTCCGGCGGCAGCGATCGAACATCGGTAACGGGGATGATGCGTCGTGTCATGGTCTCTTCGTTCTCGCGTTGGTTCGATTCTAGCCGAACCAGCGCGCACCGACAGACGAGGGGGAACGCTGATATATCAAAAAAAAGCCCGCCGGGAGGGGCGGGCTTTTCGGGGCGCGCCGGACTCGAGGCCCGGCGCGCGACCAGTTGCGCGTGCAGCGCTTACTGCTGGCGCGTGGTTTCGACCTGCTGCATTGGCGCGCTGTCGACAGGCGACAGCGCCTTGCGCTCGCGCGGCGCGCGTGCGGGCTTCACCACCTGCGCGGCGGCTTGCTGGGCGGCGCGCAGCTTGTCGGCGTCGGTATTGACCCAGACGAGGCCCGCCGATTCCAGCATCGGGCGCAGCGTGTCCGCGGCGGCCGGAGCCGACGAGGGCGCGACCACTGCCACCGGGGCCGGGCGCTCTTCAGCCGGCTCGGTGATCGCGACGACCGCCGGAGCAGCGGCTACAGCTTCTTGCGCCGGCTCCGGTTGTGCGGCAGGCGCTGCCGCCGGCACTTCGGTCTGCGGCGCTTCGACGCGGTCTTCACGCACGACAGGCTGAGTTTCGGCATGGACCGGCTCGGCCGGGGCTGCCGGTGCAACCTGTTCGACCGCTGCAGCAGGCGCCACAGGAGCGGTAGGAGCGGCAGGAGCCACCGGTGCTGCGGGTTCCTCGGCCTTCGGCTCGACCACGTGCGCGGTTTCCACGCTCACCGGTGCGGCTTCGGCGGGTGCCGGAGCCGGCACTTGCTCTGCAGCGGGCGCAACGGTTTCGACCGGCGTAGTCGTCACGGCGGCGGCGGGCACGTGCCCGGCTTCGGCGACGACGGCTGCGGCCGGCAGTGCGGTCACGACAGTCTCGACAACAGCCTCGGTGCGCGCTTCCACAGCCGGTGCTTCATGCGCTTCATGCACTTGCGCGGCAATGGCAGGCTGCTCGATGGCCGGTTGAGCCGGTGCGGCTTCCTCTTCGCCTTCCGGTGCGTCCGCGCCGGTCGTGAGGCCTGCTGCATCCGTCTCGCGCTCGCGGCGGCCACCACGGCGGCCACGACGACGGCGGCGGCGTTCTTCGCCTTCACGCGGTGCGCCTTCTTCGTCGGCACCCGCGCTCACGCCTTCGGGCAGCTCTTCCGTCTGCGGCGCTTCGAGGTCTGCCGATGCGGCGTCGAGACGCGCTTCCTGGGCTTCCGCGGCTTCCGAGGCCTCGGCTTGCTGACGGCGACGCTGCTCGTTACGTTCACCGCGCTCGCCGCGTTCACGGCGCTCGCCGCGTGCGGCGCCGGCTTCCGCCGTCACATCGCTACGGTCCTGGCCGCGCTCGACGCGCTCGATGCGCTGTTCGCGCTCGGCGCGGGGTTCGCGTGCTTCACGCGGTTCACGTTGCTCGCGCGGTTCGCGTTGCTCACGTTGTTCACGCGGCTCGCGCGGTTCACGGGCGCCACGGCCTTCGCGTGCTTCACGCGGTTCACGTTGCTCGCGCGGCTCGCGCTCCTCACGGCGTCCAGCCTGCTGGCCGGTGGTGCGTGCGCCGCCTGCGCCTTCGCCGCGACCTGCCGCGTCGCGGCCGCCGGTGCGGCGATTGCGGTTGCGGTCACCGCCGCTCTTCTCACCGCGCTCGGTACGCGCTTCGCGGGTCGGACGGCCGGTCTTTTCGGGTTGAGCAACCGGTGCCGGTGCGGGTGCCGCAGCCGGCTCGCCGCCGAAGAGGCGCTTGATCCAGCCGAAGAAGCCGCCGCCCGCGGGCGTGACGGCCACCGGCGCTGCGACGGGCGCGGCTTCGACGGCCTTGACCGGTGCGCTCGGCGCCGGACGCTCCGGCGTGATGCCCTTCACAGCAGCTTCCTGCTTGGGCTTGGCTTCGGCGGTGCGCTTGCTGTAGCCGGTTTCGGACTCGAGTTCGCGAGCCGCTTCCTCGGCCATCTTCCACGAGGCGCGCGGGTCGTCGAGGCGTGCATCGTCGTGACGCAGGCGCTCGAGCTTGTAGTGCGGCGTCTCGAGGTGCTTGTTCGGGATCAGAACGACGCCGACCTTGAAGCGCGACTCGATCTTGTTGATCTCCGAGCGCTTTTCGTTCAGCAGGAAGGCGGTCACTTCGACCGGCACCTGGCAATGAATTGCCGCGGTGTGTTCCTTCATCGCCTCTTCCTGGATGATGCGCAGGACCTGAAGCGCCGACGATTCCGTATCGCGGATATGACCCGTGCCGTTACAGCGCGGGCAGGTGACGTGGCTGCCTTCCGAGAGGGCCGGGCGCAGGCGCTGGCGCGACAGTTCCATCAGGCCGAAGCGCGAGATCTTGCCCATCTGTACGCGCGCGCGGTCGTGGCGCAACGCGTCCTTCAGGCGCTGCTCGACTTCGCGCTGGCTCTTGGCCGACTCCATGTCGATGAAGTCGATCACGATCAGGCCGCCGAGGTCGCGCAGACGCAGCTGACGCGCCACTTCGTCGGCGGCTTCGAGGTTGGTGCGCGCGGCGGTTTCCTCGATGTCGGCGCCCTTGGTGGCGCGCGCCGAGTTCACGTCGATGGCGACGAGCGCCTCGGTGTGGTCGATCACGATCGCACCGCCCGAGGGCAGCGGCACCGTACGCGAGTAAGCCGTCTCGATCTGGTGCTCGATCTGGAAACGCGAGAAAAGCGGTACGTCGTCGTGATACCGCTTCACCTTATTGACATTGTCCGGCATCACGATATCCATGAAGGCGCGTGCCTGGTCATAGATCTCGGTGGTGTCGATGAGGATTTCGCCGATGTCGGGCTGGAAGTAGTCGCGGATCGCGCGAATGACGAGGCTCGATTCCAGGTAGATCAGCATGGGCTGACCGGACTGGCCGGCCTGCGACGCGGCTTCGATGGCGTGCCAGAGTTGCAGCAGGTAGTTCAGGTCCCACTGGAGCTCTTCGGCGGAACGGCCGATGCCGGCCGTGCGCGCGATGATGCTCATGCCGTCCGGCAGTTGCAGCTGCGCCATGGTTTCGCGCAGTTCCTGACGGTCGTCACCCTCGATGCGGCGCGAGACGCCGCCGCCGCGCGGGTTGTTCGGCATGAGGACGAGGTAGCGGCCGGCGAGCGAGATGAACGTGGTGAGGGCGGCGCCCTTGTTGCCGCGCTCTTCCTTCTCGACCTGGACGATCAGTTCCTGGCCTTCCTTGAGGGCGTCCTGGATGCGCGCGCCGCGCATGTCGATGCCTTCGCGGAAGTACTGGCGAGCGACTTCCTTGAACGGCAGGAAGCCGTGGCGATCCTCGCCATAGTTGACGAAACAGGCTTCGAGCGAAGGCTCGATGCGGGTGACGATCCCCTTGTAGATGTTGCCTTTGCGCTGTTCGCGCCCGGCGGTTTCGATGTCGATGTCGATGAGCTTCTGTCCATCGACGATGGCGACACGCAGTTCTTCCTGCTGTGTCGCGTTGAACAGCATTCGTTTCATTGAACGACTCCAGTACGTTCGCGCGCGAGCCGCACGGTGCGCGGCGGCGACGCCAGGCAGCACGGTGCGGGCAGCGGCGAGCCGCGCCTTATTGTGTTGTCACAAGCACGCTGGAGCGGGAACGATGGCGGGGAGAATTGCCTTTTCTGGGCGCCGGTCCGGCGTTGCGTTGCCGTGGACGGGGCCGCGTGGGCACATGCGAAATACGTCTTCAAGAAGCGAAGAGGCATGCCGCGGGTTCGCGACGGCAACGTTTTCCTGCGCTTCCATTCCACCTGATTGCCGTGGCCATGATCGTGCCGATGGTTGTGCCCATCGCACTGGCCGTGACAGATGCCCGCCGCAGCGGCGAACCGCGCGCGCTTGCGACTGGATCAGGTTCGCGGCCTCAAGATTCAATCAGGGCCGCGCACGGGAAGCTTTTCAGGAACGCCCGTCTTCCCCCTCGGGGTGTCTCACCACTTTTGACGTCGCCGTGTCCCGCACATTGCCGGGAACTTCGGGCGCTCGCCGTATTTTCGCCACCTGCGCCTCCCTTCGGCGGTCACTTCGACCGCGCCGCGGGACGCGCCGGATAAATTCTTTATACCAATGTTCCGTTACCGTCGGAGCCGCTCCTGACCGAACGTGCCTGTGGGCGCCGTCCCTGCCGGAGTGGTAATCCGTGCGTGCAACTCGTTGCTTCTCATCAAGCGGGGTGAGCAACCAGCCCCGGGCGCAAGTAAAATAACCGTTTATCGCTTGCAGCCTGCGCTCGCCGCGTGGTCCGAGTCCAGGATAACCCTCTTGGGGTTCGCAGGACATTTGGCCGTATTGGCCTACCATTGCGTCGGCGCTGGGCAAATTATATTCAGAATGAAAGGGTTAGGCAAAACATCCCAGAATCAGGTCGCAAGCGACCAGGTTTCGTTCGTCGAAATCGACGAGGGCGCGGCCGGTCAGCGCATCGACAATTTTCTCTTGCGCGTCTGCAAAGGCGTGCCGAAGAGCCATATCTATCGCATTTTGCGTAGCGGGGAAGTACGCGTAAATAAGGGGCGGGTCGATGCGCAATATCGCCTCGCAGAAGGCGACATCGTGCGCGTGCCGCCCATTCGCACGTCGCAATCGAGCGCGCCGGCTGGAACTGCGCCTGTGCCGGCGGCCCACTTTCCGATCATCTACGAGGACGACGCGCTGCTCGTCATCGACAAGCCCGCTGGCGTGGCCGTGCATGGCGGCAGCGGCGTGGCGTTCGGCGTGATCGAGCAGTTGCGCGAGGCGCGCCCGCAGGGCAAGTTTCTCGAACTGGTCCACCGGCTCGACCGCGAAACTTCAGGCGTGCTCATGCTCGCGAAGAAGCGCGCCGCGCTCGTCGGCCTGCATGCGCAGATGCGCGACAACCAGACCGACAAGCGCTATTTCGCCTGCGTCCACGGCGAATGGGCAAGCGACTGGGGCCGTCGGCGCGCCGTGAAGGAGCCGCTTCATAAGTATCTGACCCCGGAAGGCGAGCGCCGCGTGCGCGTGCAGCCGGACGGTGTGCCCTCGCATACCGTGTTCAATCTCGTCGAGCGCTGGCAGGGTTACGCGCTGCTGGAAGCCGAGTTGAAGACGGGCCGCACCCACCAGATCCGCGTGCACCTCGCGCATCTCGGGCTGCCGATCGTAGGCGACGCCAAGTACGGCGACTTCGCGCTCAACAAGGAACTCGCGCGCGCTGGTGCGCGGCCGGGAATCAAGCGCATGTTTCTGCATGCGCACCGGTTGAAGCTCGTTCACCCGATTACGGGCGCCCCGTTACAGTTCGAGGCGCCGTTGCCGCCGGATTGCCGCGGCTTCGTCGACGCGTTGCGCGCGCAGCGCGAGGGTGGCGCTGGCGAAGACACCACCGCGGCAGCCCGGCCTAACGCCGCCCGGCCTGACGCGGAGCGTCCCGAATGACACTGAATCTGACAGCGTTTGGAGAAGTCCTGCATGGCTCGAGAGTTATTTGACCTGATTGTGTTCGACTGGGACGGCACCCTGATGGATTCGACCGCCCATATCACGCGCAGTATCCAGGCGGCGTGCCGCGACCTCGGCCTGCCCGTGCCCGGCGATGAGGCGGCGAGCTATGTGATCGGCCTCGGCCTGCGCGAGGCGCTGCAGATTGCCGCGCCCACGCTCGATCCAGCCGACTACCCGCGGCTCGTGGAGCGCTATCGCATCCATTATTTGCTGAAGGACCAGCAAACCGAGCTGTTCGCAGGCGTGCGCGAGATGCTCACGGAACTGCGCGACACCGGCTACCTGCTCGCCGTGGCGACGGGCAAGAGTCGGGTGGGGCTGAACCGTGCGCTGGCGGATTCGCGGCTCACCAGCCTCTTCGACGGCACCCGCTGCGCCGACGAAACCTTCTCGAAGCCGCATCCGGCCATGCTTCAGGAGCTCACGCGTGAATTGGGGCAGGATCTCGGCCGCACGGTGATGATCGGCGACACGACGCATGACCTGCAGATGGCGATCAACGCGGGCGCGGCGGCCATTGGCGTGGCGTATGGGGCGCATGCGTCCGGCGCGCTCGAAAAGCTCGAGCCGCGCTTCGTCGCGCAGGACGTGGCCGCGCTCGCCGGCTGGCTGCGGGAGAACGCATGAGCACGGCGCCGCAGGCCCCGGCGCCCGAACCGGTGCGCGTGTGCGCGGCCGAAGAACTCGCCGAGGGCGGCGAGGGGCGGCGCATGAACGCGACCTATGCGGGCGGCGATGCCGTGGTGTTCTTCGTGCGATACGGCGGCGAGGTGTACGGCTACCTGAACCGCTGCGCGCACGTGCCGATGGAACTCGACTGGGTCGAGGGCCAGTTCTTCGAGTCGTCGGGGCTCTATCTGATGTGCGCCACGCACGGCGCGATCTACCAGCCCGACACAGGCAAGTGCGTGGGCGGCCCGTGCCGCGGCGGCCGTTTGCGCCCTGTGCGAGTCGAGGAACGCGACACGCCAGAGGGCCGTGCGGTATTCTGGCTGCCGGACGATGCTTTGCGTCCGACCCCAACCTGACCTTCGACCTTCGACCCGTTACCCGCTCGCATGTCCGATAATCCGACCCCTGAATCGAACGAAGCGCCCCGCGCGGCTTCGTCAGACCGCGGCGCGCCTGGCTGGGAGCGCGAGGCGCTCGAACGCATCGCGCTCGCGGCGATCACCGAACAGCGCGCGGCGCGGCGCTGGCGCATCTTCTTTCGCTTCGCGTTTCTCGCTGTGTTCGTGGTGATCGCGTGGGCGATCCTCGATCTTTCTGGCGCGCGTGTGGAGAGTGAAGGGCGTCATACGGCGCTCGTTTCGCTCGACGGCGAAATCGGCTCCGACACTTCGGCGAACGCCGACGACATCATCAGCTCGCTAGACAGCGCCTTCGACGACGACGGCACTGCGGGCGTGATCCTGCACATCGACAGCCCTGGCGGCAGCCCGGTGCAGGCCGGCATCATCAACGACGAGATCCACCGTCTGCGCACGAAATACCCGGCCATCCCGCTGTATGTGGTGGTGGGCGACATGTGCGCTTCGGGGGGCTATTACGTCGCGGCCGCCGCCGACAAGATCTACGTCAACAAGGCGAGCATCGTGGGCTCGATCGGCGTGCTGATGGATGGTTTCGGCTTTACCGGACTTATGGACAAGCTCGGTGTTCAGCGGCGCCTGCGCACTTCCGGCGAAAACAAGGGCTTCTTCGATCCCTTCTCGCCCGACACGCCGAAAATGGACGCGCACGCCCAGGAGATGCTCGACCAGATCCACCAGCAGTTCATCGACGCCGTGAAGGCGGGTCGCGGCAAGCGCCTGAAGGACTCACCGGATATTTTCTCGGGCCTGTTCTGGACCGGGCAGAAGAGCGTGGAGCTCGGTCTCGCCGACGGCTACGGCGACACCGATTACGTGGCGCGCGAAGTCATCAAGGCGCCGGACGTCGTCGACTACACGGTCAAGCAGAGCCTCACCGATCGCGTGGCGAAGCGCGTGGGCGCGAACATCGGCTCCGCGGCCGTGCATTCGCTGCTGATGGGCGGCAAGCTGTCGATGCACTGAGCGCTGGCGGCACTGCGGCTTGCGCTCGTCGTCAAGAAAAATCGGCCGTTGCGCGATGGTTGCGCAGCGGCCGATTCGTTTTTCTGCACGAAAGCGAGTTCAGTTCGCGAGCAGCAGGAAAATCGCCGGCCGCTTGTGCAATTCGGGTGCGGGCTTCTTCTTCCAGTCGGACACGGCGCGGCTCACGATCGTCTCGGTGGGCAGCGTGAGATCGGCGGCGACGCACACGAGCGTGGAGGGCGCGCAGGTCGCGAGCAGAGCGTCGAGCAGCGTGCGGTTGCGATAGGGCGTCTCGATAAAGATCTGCGTCTGCTTGCCCTTGCGCGAGATCTGCTCCAGCTCGCGCAGCTTTTTCACGCGCTCGTTCGCGTCGACGGGCAGGTAGCCGTGAAACGCGAAGCTCTGGCCGTTCAGGCCCGACGCCATCAACGCGAGCAGGATCGAACTCGGGCCCACGAGCGGCACGACCTTGATGCCGCGCTCGTGCGCGCGCCGCACGAGCAGCGCGCCGGGATCGGCGACTGCGGGCACCCCCGCCTCGGAAACGAGCCCCGTGTCGATGCCCGCGACGAGCGGCGCGAGCAGCTTGTCGACTTCGCCTGCGGGCGTGTTGACGTTCAGTTCGCGGATTTCGATGTCCTGGATCGGACGCGTCGTGCCCACGCGCTTGAGGAAGGCGCGCGTGGTCTTCGCGTTTTCGCCGATGTAGCTTGCGAGCGCGCCCGCCCGTTCGCGTACGGGCATGGGCAGGACGGCGTTGAGCGCGGCATCGTCGCCTTCGCCGAGCGTGTTGGGGATCAAATAGAGGGTGCCCCTCGTTGCGTTCGTCATACTTGCGTCTCCAGCAGCGGATAGCCCGCGGCGAGCAGCATGCGCGTGAGCGCGATGAGCGGCAAGCCGATCAGGGCGGTGGGATCGTCCGATTCGATCGCTTCGAGCAGCGCGATGCCGAGCCCTTCCGATTTCGCGCTGCCCGCGCAGTCATACGGCGTTTCGGTGCGCAGATAGGCGTCGAGCGCCGCATCGGGCAAGTCGCGAAAGCGCACCTTCGTGACGATATCGACGGTATCCGTTTGGCCAGTAGCCGTGTCGAGCAGGCTCAGGGCACTATGGAACAACACGTCGCGGCCGCGCATGGCCTGCAGCTGTTCGAGCGCGCGTTCGTGCGTGCCGGGCTTGCCGATCTGGCGGCCATCGAAGGTGGCGACCTGGTCGGAGCCGATCACGAGCGTGCGCGCGGCGCCCGCGGGCAGGGCGGCGGCCACGGCGCGGGCCTTCGCAGCGGCGAGACGCAGCGCCGTCGCCTCAGGCGTTTCGCCGGGATACGGCGTTTCGTCGATGGCGGGTACGGCAGTCTCGAAACGAATGCGCAGACGTTCGAGCAGCTCGCGCCGGTAGCGCGAGCTGGAGGCGAGGATGAGAGTAGGGCGGCCCGTGCGCGGGGCCTGCGAGGGAGAATCCTGCATGTTCGATCGAAGTATGAAAACGGCTGCCGAATGTGACTGACGTGACTGGAATGGGCGACTGTGGTTTGGGGTTTTCGGGTCGATTTTGTCTCGAAAACGGGGACGGATTTCCCGCAAAGCGCCGTCAGGGACGCCGGAAAACCGCGCTCGCACAGACACTTGCGTACGCGAGCTTAAGTGTTTGACTCACAAAGATAAAGGCGATATGATTTTGGGCTTTTCATCGGTATGCTCTCGTCGCACGTCTTGTGTGGGCGCCTGTATTTTCCGGCGTTACGACATGAAAAGCGACGCGAAAGGCTCGAAAGGTCTTGCCGAGAGTAGCGTGCCGATGGTCAATGCAGGCCAGTGCGGGCCGGTGCAAGCTGGATTGCTGCGAGCCACTGTCGGCTTTCGCGCATCGCTCGCCGGTCGCCCAAGCCTTGAAGCAGGAGAGCGCACATGACCGAACAAACTGGTAAGCCTGCTGGCGCTGAACTGAACCCGCGCGACTTCGATATCTTCGAATTCGCGCGCAGCGAGCGCGAGGCAGCAGGCGTCGTGCGCGTCTCGCAACTGCCGCGCATGTTAAACGAAGTCCCGGCCGAGGCGCCAGATCGCGATACCGCGTTCACCTGGCAGGCTGCGGGCTTTATCCAGCAGGAATTGCAGGACAACGGCACCGAAGGGCCGCAGCCATACCTGCGCCTCGCCGTTCACGGTGGCGCGTGGCTCACGTGCCAGCGGTGCCTCGCTCCGTACGAGCAGGCATTCAATGCGGGTGCGACCTTCCGTATCGTTCAGACGGAAGAAGAGGCGGACGAGTTGCCGCTCGACGACGATGAAGTCGAAGTGATCGTGGGCTCGCGCCATTTCGATCTCGTCGACTTGATCGAAGAGGAGCTGTTGCTCTCGCTGCCGCTGGTGCCGAAGCACGAAGTCTGTCCGGAAATTCACGAAAGTCTCGCCTCGGGCCCCGACGGCGCGGAGGGCGTGGATTCCGTGGACGACGTGCCGGAGCAGGAAATCGAGCCGGAAGAGCGCGTCAACCCGTTTGCGGCGCTCGAATCGCTCAAGAAGGACGGTCCCGGCAGCAAGCACTAAGGTAAGCCTTAGGCGGCTGCGTGGGACAGGCAGTATCAGACGCGTGGGCCTGAGCCCGGAGTCCGGCCACCCACCCAAGGGTGGCGGCGGCCGGATCGGGCTGTGTTAGAATTCGGAAAATTTTCAGGAGTTATCATGGCAGTTCAACAAAACAAGAAGTCGCCGTCGAAGCGCGGTATGCACCGCTCGCACGATTTCCTCACGGGCGCGCCGCTGGCCGTCGAGCCGAGCACGGGTGAAGTGCATCTGCGTCACCACATCAGCCCGAACGGCTACTACCGCGGCAAGAAAGTCGTCAAGACCAAGAACGACTAATCGTTCCAGCTTGCGGCGCGTGGCTTCCAGCCTGGCGTCGCATCTGACGATTCCGTTCGCTTGACCATATTTCGGCTCGGCAAAAAGGCGGCATTTAACTGCCGCTTTTTTATGCCTGAAATCCGTCGCATTCCATGACTGTTACGCTCACGATAGATTGCATGGGAGGCGACCACGGCCCGTCTGTGACGGTGCCTGCCGCAGTCCATTTCGTCCGCTCGCACCCCGACGCGCATCTCATGCTCGTGGGCGTCGAGTCGGCGGTTCGCGCCCAGTTGAAAAAGCTGAAGGCGGCGGACCATCCCGCGCTTACCGTCGTGCCCGCCACTGAGGTCGTCGAAATGGACGATCCAGTCGAAGTCGCCCTGCGCAAGAAAAAAGATTCGTCGATGCGCGTCGCGCTCAATCGCGTGAAAGAGGGCGAGGCGCAAGCCTGCATCTCGGCCGGCAACACCGGCGCGCTGATGGCCGTTTCGCGCTATGTGCTCAAGACGCTGCCTGGCATCGAACGCCCGGCTATCGCCTTTGCTCTGCCCAATCCGCGCGGTTATACGACGATGCTCGACCTCGGCGCGAACGTCGACTGCGAGCCGCAGCATCTGCTGCAGTTCGCGGAGATGGGTCATGCGCTCGTCGCGGCGCTCGAGGGGAAGGATCGCCCAACCATCGGGCTCCTGAATATCGGCGAAGAGGTCATCAAGGGCAACGAGACCATCAAGCGCGCGGGCGAGCTCCTGCGCGCGAGCACGTTGAACTTCCGCGGCAACGTCGAAGGTAACGACATTTACAAGGGCACCGTCGACGTCATTGTCTGTGATGGTTTCGTTGGGAATGTCGCGCTCAAGACGTCGGAGGGCCTCGCGCAGATGCTCAACGACATGATCAAGGAAGAGTTCGGCCGCTCGTGGCTCACGAAGCTCATGGCGATTGCCGCGCTGCCCGTGCTGATGCGCTTCAAGAAGCGTGTGGACCATCGCCAGTACAACGGCGCGGCGCTGCTCGGCTTGAAGAGTCTCGTCATCAAGAGCCACGGCTCGGCCGATGCCTACGCGTTTGAGTGTGCGATCAATCGCGGGTATGATGCCGTCAAAAATGGCGTGCTGGAGCGCCTCGCTCGCGCCATGGAAGAAAACGCCGGTTCGCTCGAACAGGCGGCAGACGAGCCCGGCGGCGCCCAGAACGTGCAAGCCGCGCAGGCGGGGCAGGCTACTAGCGCGCCCAGCCAGGCAGCGGGCGAGGTACCACCCGGCGCCGCATCATCCTCGAAGGCATAATGGCTCAATCGACTCTCTATTCCCGCGTGATCGGCACGGGCAGCTATCTTCCGCCTGATCGCGTCACCAACCAGGAACTGGCCGAACGGCTTGCCGCGAAAGGCGTCGAGACGAGCGACGAGTGGATCGTGGCCCGCACGGGCATTCACGCACGCCACTTCGCCGCGCCCGACGTCACCACGAGCGATCTCGCGCTTGCGGCGTCGCAGCGCGCGATCGCGGCGGCCGATGTCGATCCGCAGTCGATCGACCTCATCATCGTTGCCACTTCCACGCCCGATTTCGTGTTTCCGAGCACGGCCTGCCTCTTGCAGAACAAGCTCGGCATCCGCAATCACGGTGCGGCGTTCGACGTGCAGGCCGTGTGTTCGGGCTTCGCGTATGCCGTTTCGGTGGCCGACAGCCTGATCCGCAGTGGCCAGCACCGCACGGCGCTCGTGGTCGGCGCGGAAACCTTCTCACGTATTCTCGACTTCAACGACCGCACCACCTGTGTGCTGTTCGGCGACGGCGCAGGCGCGATCGTGCTGCAGGCGTCGAGCGAACCGGGCGTGCTTTCGAGCGCGCTTCACGCCGACGGCAGCTACGCGCACATCCTGTGCACGCCTGGCAACGTGAATGGCGGCGTGATCGCCGGCAACGCATTCCTGCACATGGACGGCCAGGCCGTGTTCAAGCTCGCCGTGAACGTGCTCGAAAAGGTCGCGATCGAGGCGCTCGACAAGGCGCAACTCACCGCCGACCAGGTCGACTGGCTGATTCCGCACCAGGCCAACATCCGCATCATGCAGGGCACCTGCCGCAAGCTCGGCCTGCCCGCCGAGCGCATGGTGGTGACGGTGGGCGAGCATGGCAACACCTCGGCGGCCTCGATCCCGCTCGCCTTTGACGTCGCGGTGCGCGATGGCCGCATCAAGCGCGGCCAGCACGTGCTGATCGAAGGCGTGGGCGGCGGCTTCACCTGGGGCGCCTCCGTCATCCGCTTCTAGGCATCCTGAGCGGGCTTTCGCGCTCCCGCAGCCGGGCTGTACGTACGACATGCACGTTGTGCGCAGCCAGCGGCGGTTCATCCGAGCGCATTGCCCACCCGTATTGATCGAATTTGGGGACGTTATGAAATTTGCGTTCGTTTTTCCTGGGCAAGGCTCGCAGGCCGTTGGCATGCTCGACGCCTTCGCCGATAACGCCACCGTGCGCGAGACGCTGCAAGAAGCGTCCGACGCGCTCGGCCAGGACCTCGGCAAGCTGATCGCCGAAGGCCCTGCTGAAGAACTCAACCTCACCACCAACACGCAGCCGGTCATGCTTACCGCCGCCTACGCTGTTTATCGCGCGTGGCAGCAGGCGGGCGGCCCGGCGCCGGCCATCGTCGCGGGCCACAGCCTCGGCGAATACACAGCGCTCGTCGCCGCCGGCGTGCTCGCGTTCCGCGACGCCGTGCCGCTCGTGCGCTTTCGCGCCCAGGCCATGCAAAGCGCGGTGCCGGTGGGCGAAGGCGGCATGGCCGCCGTGCTCGGTCTCGACGACGACACGGTGCGTGCAGTCTGCGCCGAAGCCGCAGCCGAAAGCGGCGGCGTGGTCGAAGCCGTCAACTTCAACGCGCCGGCGCAAGTCGTGATCGCAGGCCACAAGGGCGCGGTCGAGAAGGCCTGTGAAATCGCCAAGGCGAAGGGCGCCAAGCGCGCGCTGTCGCTGCCGGTGTCGGCGCCGTTCCACTCGTCGCTGCTCAAGCCCGCTTCGGATCAGTTGCGCGACTACCTCGCGAACGTCACGCTGAACGCGCCGCAAATTCCCGTGGTGAACAACGTCGACGTGGCCTTCGAAACCGACCCTGCGAAGATCCGCGACGCGCTCGTGCGCCAGGCCGCTGGCGCCGTGCGCTGGGTCGAATGCGTGCAGGCCATCGCTGCGCAAGGCGCGACGCACGTGGTCGAATGCGGTCCGGGCAAGGTGCTCGCGGGCCTCACGAAGCGTATTGACGGCAACCTGGTCGGCGCCTCGGTGCTCGATCCGAAGTCGCTCGATGAAGCGCTCGCGCTTGTGAAGGCGTAAGCGCCTCGCCACCACCGCTAACGGATTCAAACGATGGAAAAGACTCTCGACAATCAAGCCGCAATCGTGACCGGCGCCACGCGTGGCATCGGCCGCGCGATCGCGCTGGAACTCGCGCGCCAGGGCGCGACGGTGATCGGCACGGCAACGAGCGAAGCCGGCGCACAGGCGATCTCGGCCGCCTTCGAAGAAGCGGGCTTGAAGGGCCGCGGCGCCGTGCTGAACGTGAACGACGCCGCTGCGGCGGAAGCGCTCATCGACGCAACGGTCAAGGAATTCGGCGGTCTCGCGATTCTCGTCAATAATGCGGGCATCACGCAGGACAACCTGGCGATGCGCATGAAGGACGACGAGTGGGATTCGGTCATCGACACCAACCTGAAGTCGGTGTTCCGCCTCTCTCGCGCCGTGCTGCGCCCGATGATGAAGGCCAAAGGCGGCCGCATCATCAACATCACTTCGGTGGTGGGCTCGTCGGGCAACCCGGGTCAGGCCAACTACGCGGCTGCCAAGGCCGGCGTGGCGGGCATGACGCGCGCGCTCGCACGCGAGATCGGTAGCCGCGGCATCACCGTGAACTGCGTCGCGCCGGGTTTCATCGACACCGACATGACGAAGGACCTGCCGGCGGAGCAGCAAGCCGCGCTCAAGCAGCAGATTCCGCTGGGCCGCCTCGGCAGCCCGGACGACATCGCGCACGCGGTCGCATTCCTCGCGTCGCCGCAGGCGGCCTATATCACGGGCACGACGTTGCACGTGAACGGCGGCATGTATATGTCTTAACCGGATTCAGGTACTATCCGCGCCTTGATGCGCTTGATGCAAAAACCTTGCTCAAGCGCCGTCGCGGATAGCCATTCCGGAACCTTGAGCGCCGCTTTTCAGCCAGGTCAAACCTGATAAAATGCGCGCACTCGCATTCATGAGCTAACTTTTTTCCCTTGGAGGGGTAATGGACAACATCGAACAGCGCGTCAAGAAGATCGTCGCCGAGCAACTGGGCGTCGCCGAAGCTGAAATCAAGAACGAAGCTTCGTTCGTGAACGATCTGGGCGCCGACTCGCTCGACACCGTCGAACTGGTCATGGCTCTCGAAGACGAGTTCGGCATGGAAATCCCGGACGAGGAAGCCGAGAAGATCACGACGGTTCAGCAAGCGATCGACTACGCTCGCGCGAACGTCAAGGCCTAAGCGCCCGATTCCCGCGTGGGCCGCGCAACGCATGCGCGCTGGCGGCCCGCGAGGACGCTCGCCCGTGAAACCGCATACGCCTGCCGCACTCGCTGCGGGGCATCTGCCGGTCAACTAGCCACAGGGCTCACAGGAGCATTTCCTGTGGCCTCTGTGGCTTTTGTTTTTGTCATCTATGGATAAGGGGTTACCGTGAGCCGTCGTCGAGTTGTTGTTACAGGCCTGGGGCTGATTTCGCCTGTTGGCAATAATGTTGCCGACGGCTGGGCCAATCTGGTCGCCGGGAAGTCCGGCATCGCCAACATCACGAAGTTCGACGCTACGAACTTCTCGACCCGTTTTGCCGGCGAAGTGAAGGGCTTCAACGTCGAAGACTACATGCCGGCAAAAGAAGCGCGCCATATGGATACGTTCATCCATTTCGGCATCGCTGCGGGTATCCAGGCGATCAAGGACAGTGGGCTCGAAGTCACCGAAGCGAACGCGGAACGGATCGGCGTGAACGTAGGCTCGGGCATCGGCGGTCTGCCGATGATCGAAGTCACGCAAACCGAACTGCTCAATCGCGGTCCGCGCCGCATTTCGCCGTTCTTCGTGCCGGCCTCGATCATCAACATGATCTCGGGCCATCTGTCGATCAAGTACGGCCTCAAGGGCCCGAATCTGGCGATGGTTACGGCTTGCACGACCGGTCTACACTGCATCGGCGAAGCGTCGCGTCTGATCGAATACGGCGACTGCGACGTGATGATCGCGGGTGGCGCGGAATCGACCGTGTCGCCGCTCGGCATCGGCGGCTTCGCGGCGGCGCGCGCTCTCTCGCAGCGCAACGACGATCCGGCGACGGCGAGCCGTCCATGGGACAAGGACCGTGACGGCTTTGTGCTTGGCGAGGGCGCCGGCGTGATGGTGCTCGAAGAGTACGAGCATGCGAAGGCACGTGGCGCGAAGATCTACGCGGAAATCGGCGGCTACGGCATGAGCGGCGACGCGTATCACATGACCGCTCCGCTGGAAGATGGCGATGGTGCGCGCCGCTGCATGATCGCCGCGATGAAGAACGCGGGCGTCAACGCCAACGAAGTGAACTGGCTGAGCGCGCACGGCACGTCCACGCCGCTGGGCGACCTCGCGGAAACCACGGCGATCAAGCGCGCCTTTGGCGATCATGCGAAGGACATCGTCGTGAACTCCACCAAGTCGATGACGGGCCACCTGCTGGGTGGCGCGGGCGGCCTGGAATCAGTGTTCACGGTGCTGGCCGTGCACAACCAGGTGTCGCCGCCGACGATCAACATCTTCAACCAGGATCCGGCATGTGACCTGGACTACTGCGCGAACACCGCGCGGGACATGAAGATTGACGTCGCGCTGAAGAACTCGTTCGGGTTCGGCGGCACGAACGGCACGCTCGTCTTCAAGCGTCACGCTTGATTCCGCACGACGAGACAGCGGCCGCGCCGACTCCGTCGGCCGGCCGCGTTCCTGCTTTCCCCTCGCGGCGCGCGGGCGCGCCGCTTCTTTCCCTGCGTCCGTCTCTCGCGCTGCAATGCCTCGTTGCCGCGGGCTTGGGCGTGGCCACGGCCGCCGTCTACACGACGCTTGCGCCGTGGCTCGGCGTCTGGCAAGCCTTGCCTGTCGCGCTGGCATTCCTCGCGACCGGTGGTCTTGCGGCTGCGGCCTGGCGTCGCAAGCAACCGGCGTTCATCGAAATCGGGTCAGATTTCCTCGCGGCGTATTCGCGTGATGGCGCCTGCCTCGCGGCCGGGCGGCTCGCCGGCGCGTCGCAATGGGGCGCATGGCTGCTCGCACTCGTCGTGGAGCAGGGCGCACGCCGCGCGACGATTCTCGTTACCGCCGACGCCGTTCCGGCAGATATCTTCCGTACACTCGCCGTGCGCGCCCGCAGCGCGGCCGGTCGCTGAGCTTCCTTTCGCTGTAAAGCTTGTAACCGCTGTTACTCGCGTAACGTGAGACCGTGGCGGGGACGCTACAATGGTGCCCCCACGTCTCCTTCATGTGCTAACGGATTTTTCAGGTGAGCGAAAAAGAAATTGATCAGGTTCTGGTCGAGCGCGTGCAAAAAGGCGACAAGGCCGCGTTCGAGCTCCTGGTCTCGAAGTACCACCGCAAGATCATCCGGCTGATCTCGCGCCTCGTGCGGGATCCCGCCGAGGTCGAGGACGTGGCCCAGGACGCCTTCATCAAGGCTTACCGCGCACTTCCGCAGTTTCGTGGCGAATCGGCTTTCTATACGTGGTTGTACCGAATTGCTGTCAATACGGCAAAGAACTACCTTGCGACGCAGGGAAGACGCGCACCGACATCTACCGAGGCGGATGCTGAAGAAGCGGAAACTTTCTCGGACGCCGATCAACTAAGGGATATCAATACGCCCGAGTCGATGTTGATGAGCAAGCAGATCGCACAGACGGTCAATGCTGCAATGGCGGTTTTACCGGAAGAGTTGCGCACCGCCATTACGCTTCGGGAAATAGAAGGCCTAAGCTACGAGGAAATCGCCGAAATGATGGGGTGCCCGATCGGCACCGTCAGATCGAGAATTTTCCGCGCTCGGGAAGCCATTGCGGCAAAATTGCGTCCGCTGCTGGACACTCCGGAAGGCAAGCGCTGGTAAGAAGAACAACCAGCGTCGCCCCGGGCGGCGATGCGATTCACCAGAATGAGTTGGTGTCACCAGGGACGTCTGTTAGGGAATGGGGAGCATCATGGGTTCGGTCTCGATGCAATCGGTATCAAGCTCGCGCGGCGAGCGTCTGTCCGCCTTCGTCGACGGTGAAGCGTCGGCGCAGGAGCATCTGAACGGAAATTATCTGGAACTCGACGGCGAAGGGCGCGCAGCCTGGTCGGAGTACCACCTGATCGGCGACGTGTTGCGCTCGGACGATCTGGCACTCAGTCAGGCGGCAAGCCGCGCCTTCATGACGGGTTTCGCCGCGCGCTTCGAAGCGGAGCCGCATCTGCTCGCGCCCGCCGCGCTGCCGCAGGCGCAGGCTGGCCGCAATGAGCGCGTGGGCCGTATTCTGGCGTTGCGCCGCCGCGTGATGCCGTCGTTGGCCGTGGCTGCCGCGGCTGCCACGCTCACGTGGATCGTCATGCCGCAAATGCGCGGCGTGGGCATGGCCGGCGCGCCGCAAATCGCCGCCGTTCAGTCGCAGGGCGACGGTGTGCAGCGCGTGGCGTTGAACACCACGCCGGCGCCAGTCGCGGGGGCTCAGGACGGTAATATCATCCGCGACGCGCGCCTCGACGAATATCTCCAGGCGCATCAGCAGTTCGCGCAGCAGCCGGTTATATCGGATTCCATGCCGTACATCCGCTCAGCCGCTCTTACCACGCAAGGCCAATAAGTTTGATGCAGACATTGCGGTTGAATAAAAAGACGATCTGGGGGCGGTTGCCGGCATTCCTGTGCTGCGCAGCCGTGATGTTCACCGCTCTGTCTGTCGCCCCGCGTGCCCACGCGCAAGGCCCGTCCGCGGCTGATGCCGCCACGCGCCAGAGCGCGGCACAGTTGCTCGACCGCATCCAGCAGGCCGCCCAGCAGCAAAGCTACGAAGGCACCTTCGTTTATCAGCGCGGCGAGTTCGTACAGTCCTCGCGTATCACGCACTACGCCTCGAAACAGGACGGCGAGTTCGAGAAGCTCGAAAGCCTCGACGGCAAGCCGCGCACGATGCTGCGCCACAACGACGACCTCTATACCTTCGTGCCCGAGCGCAAGCTGCTCGTCGTCGAAAAGCGCCAGAACAAGGACGCTTTCCCGGCGCTCCTTTCCACGAGCGGTGACCAGGTGCTCAGCGTCTACGAGCCGAAGATGCTCGGCAACGACCGCGTGGCGGGCCTCGACAGCCAGGTGATCCAGCTCGACCCGAAGGACAATTTCCGCTTCGCCTACAAGCTGTGGGCTGACGCGAAAACCGGTCTGCTGCTGCGTTCGCAGATGCTCGACCCTTCGAATGGCCAGGTGCTCCAGCAGCTCGCGTTCACGCAAGTGCGCATCGGTGGTCCCGTCGACAAGACGCCTATCGTGAACGGCATGCGCAATATCGAGGGCTGGAACGTGGTGCGCCCGCCGCTCCAGCCGGTCGACATCGAAGCACAGGGCTGGTCATTCGGCCAGACCGCACCGGGCTTTCAGAAGGTTCGCGAAGTGCGGCGGCCCATGGCCGCACGCGACGCGAGCGAACCGCCTATTCCGGTCGATCAGGCCGTATTCTCTGACGGACTGTCTACGCTTTCGGTCTTTATCGAACCGGTCAAGAACAACAGTCGCAAGGAAGGCTCGGGCAGCAGTGGCGCAACCCACGTGCTCGTGAAGCGCAACGGCGATTACTTCATCACGTTGCTTGGCGAAGTGCCCCAGACCACGTTGCAGCAGTTCGCGTCTGCCATAGAATACAAGGCTCCCAGGTAACTCCTTCCTTCGGCTGACTTCGATATGACGATTCTCCCGCTGCGCAAATTCTTCGCGGCCGCGGTCGTGGCGGCGTGCCTGCCGTTCGCACCGCACGTGGCATCGGCGGCGCCGGCCGCCAACTTGCCCGACTTCGCCGACCTCGTAGACAAAGTGGGGCCGTCGGTCGTCAATATCCGCACCACCACGCGAGTCTCCACGGCCCAGCGCGGACTCCCGCCGGGCATGGATCAAGGCGACATGTCGGAATTCTTCCGCCGCTTCTTTGGCATCCCGCTTCCGCAAGGGCCGCAGGGTGGACAAGGCGGCGGTCAAGGCGGGGGGCAAGGCGGCGGCGGTCAAGGCGGAAGCCAGGGCGGCGGCGGTTCGGACTCGGGCCCGGACAGCGGCAACGACACTGAACAGAACAGCGGCGTCGGCTCCGGCTTCATCCTCTCGAGCGACGGCTACGTGATGACCAACGCGCACGTGATCGACGACGCGGACAGCATCTATGTGACGCTGACCGACAAGCGCGAATTCAAGGCGAAGCTGATCGGCGTGGACGATCGCACGGACGTTGCCGTGGTGAAGATCCAGGCCGCGAATCTTCCGGCCGTGACGATGGGCGATTCGAACAAGGTGCGCGTGGGCGAGTGGGTCGTAGCGATCGGTTCGCCGTTCGGCCTCGAGAACACCGTGACGGCGGGCATCGTGAGCGCGAAGGGGCGTGACACGGGCGACTATCTGCCGTTCATCCAGACCGACGTGGCCGTGAACCCCGGGAATTCGGGCGGGCCGCTCATCAACATGCAAGGCGAGGTGATCGGCATCAACTCGCAGATCTATAGCCGCACTGGCGGCTTCATGGGCATTTCGTTCGCGATTCCGATCGACGAGGCGATGCGCGTGGCGGATCAACTCAAGTCGACGGGCAAGGTCACGCGCGGCCGCATTGCCGTGGCGATCGGCGAGGTGACGAAGGACGTGGCCGACTCGCTCGGTTTGCCCAAGGCGCAAGGCGCGCTCGTCTCCAGCGTCGAGCCGGGCGGCCCGGCCGACAAGGCGGGCATCCAGCCGGGCGACATCATCCTGAAGTTCAACGGCACGAGCGTCGAAGCCGCGACCGACCTGCCGCGCATGGTTGGCGATACGAAGCCGGGCACCAAGGCGACCGTCACGGTTTGGCGCAAGGGCGCGACGCGCGATCTGCCGATCACGATCGCCGAGATGCAGACCGACAAGAGCGCGAAGGCCGACCCGAAAAAGGTGCCCGAGCCCAAGCCGCGCGCGTTGAACGCGCTAGGTATCGCGGTGGTCGATATCCCCGCCGACCAGCTCGCCCAGCTCAAGATCAAGGGCGGTGCGATGGTGGATGCGGTGGACGGCCCGGCAGCGCGCGCCGGCCTGCAAAAGGGTGACATCATCCTGCGCGTGGGCGACACGGATATCACGGGCGCGAAACAGTTCCAGGACGTGACTTCGCACCTCGACCCGCAGAAGATGGTGGCGGTGCTCGTGCGGCGCGGCGACAACACGCAGTTTGTGCCGCTGCGCCCGCGCGCGCCGGGGCAGAAGTAACGCCGATGCGCCCGCCCTTGCGGTATTCGTCGGCAGCGCCGGGCGCGCTCGAGCGTGCGAGCGCGCACCTCGTGCTGTACGGGCGCGCGTGGTGTCATCTGTGCGAGGAGATGCGCGTGGCGCTCGAGCCGCTCGCCGCTGCGGCGGGCGCGCGGCTCGACCTCGTCGATGTCGATTCCGACCCCGCGCTGGAGGCGCGTTACGGCGAACTCGTGCCGGTGCTCCTTTGCGACGGCATCGAGCTGTGCCACTACCATCTCGACGAGGCGCGCGTGCGCGCTACGCTGGGCTTGGGCGCCGACGCACCGAGCGCGCTGCCGCAGGCGCCGAGCGGTGCGTGAAACGCGCGTGCGGTGCGCCGCGTGACGTGCACCCGCGCCATGAGACTTCCAATACGTCCCGGACGGTTCGCCTGTGGGACCCCTTTTCGGCTAAAATAGTCCGGTTTTTCATCTGTTTACGAGGCGTGCCCAGCTATCGTTTGGGGCGCGCCTTTTTCGCTTGATCGGTACTGAATGGATCATATTCGTAACTTCTCGATCATTGCGCACATCGACCATGGCAAGTCGACGCTCGCCGATCGCATCATCCAGCTGTGTGGCGGCCTGTCCGACCGTGAAATGGAATCGCAGGTGCTCGACTCGATGGATCTCGAGCGCGAGCGCGGCATCACGATCAAGGCGCAGACCGCCGCGCTCTCGTACAAGGCGCGTGACGGCAAGGTCTACAACCTGAACCTGATCGATACGCCAGGGCACGTCGACTTCTCGTATGAGGTGAGCCGCTCGCTCTCCGCATGCGAGGGCGCACTGCTCGTGGTGGACGCGAGCCAGGGCGTCGAGGCGCAGACGGTGGCGAACTGCTACACCGCGATCGAACTCGGCGTCGAAGTCGTGCCGGTGCTCAACAAGATCGACCTGCCCGCCGCCAACCCCGAAAACGCCATCGAAGAGATCGAGGACGTGATCGGTATCGACGCGACCGACGCCACGCGCTGCAGCGCGAAGACCGGCCTCGGCGTGGAGGACGTGCTCGAAGCGCTCATCGCCAAGGTGCCGCCGCCCAAGGGCGATCCGCAAGCGCCGCTGCAGGCGCTCATCATCGACTCGTGGTTCGACAACTACGTGGGCGTCGTGATGCTCGTGCGTATCGTCAACGGCACGCTGCGTCCGAAGGACAAGATCAAGCTGATGGCCACCGGCGCGCAGTATCCGGTCGAGCACGTCGGCGTGTTCTCGCCGAAGTCGCGCGACCTCGAGCAGCTTTCGGCGGGGCAGGTGGGCTTCATCATCGCCGGTATCAAGGAGCTCGCCTCGACCAAGGTGGGCGACACCGTCACGCACGCGATGAAGCCGGCACCCGAGCCGCTGCCGGGGTTCAAGGAAGTGAAGCCGCAGGTGTTCGCGGGCCTTTACCCGGTCGAGGCGAACCAGTACGACGCGCTGCGCGAATCGCTCGAAAAGCTGAAGCTCAACGATGCTTCGCTGCAATACGAGCCGGAAGTTTCGCAGGCGCTGGGCTTCGGTTTCCGCTGCGGCTTCCTCGGTCTGCTGCACATGGAAATCGTGCAGGAGCGTCTGGAGCGCGAGTTTGACATGGACCTCATCACCACGGCGCCGACCGTGGTGTACGAAGTCGTGCAGGCGGACGGCACCCTGATCAAGGTCGAGAACCCGGCGAAGATGCCGGAGCCCTCGAAGATCGGCGAGATTCGCGAGCCGATCGTCACGGTGAACCTGTACATGCCACAGGACTACGTGGGTTCGGTCATCACGCTCTGTACGCAAAAGCGCGGCAGCCAGATCAACATGCAGTACCACGGCCGCCAGGTGCAACTCACCTACGAAATCCCGATGGCGGAGATCGTGCTCGACTTCTTCGACCGTCTGAAGTCGGTGTCGCGTGGTTATGCGTCGATGGACTACGAGTTCAAGGAGTACCGCAGCTCGGACGTCGTGAAGGTCGACATGCTGATCAATGGCGACAAGGTCGATGCGCTGTCCGTCATCGTGCACCGCACGCAGTCGCAGTACCGCGGCCGCGAAGTGGCGGCGAAGATGCGCGAGATCATTCCGCGCCAGATGTACGACGTGGCCATTCAGGCCGCGATCGGCGCGCACATCATCGCGCGTGAGAACATCAAGGCGTTGCGCAAGAACGTGCTGGCCAAGTGCTACGGCGGCGACATCACGCGTAAGAAGAAGCTGCTCGAAAAGCAGAAAGAAGGTAAGAAGCGGATGAAGCAGGTCGGCTCGGTCGAGATTCCGCAAGAGGCCTTCCTCGCCATCCTTCGTGTCGAAGATAAATAAGTAACGCAAATAAGCCGGACAACGGATCTCTACATGAATTTTGCGCTGATACTTTTTGTGCTCGTCATCTTGACGGGCGTTGCGTGGGTTGCAGACAAACTGGTGTTCATGCCGCGCCGGCGCCTCGCCGCCGATGCGGCGGTCGCGGAGTTCGACCGTCAGCAGGAGCGTATCGGCGAGCGTTTTGCCGATGAAAACGCGCCTGTCACGCGTCAGAACCTGCGCAACGAAAAGCTGCGCCAGCCGTGGTGGCTCGAGTACACGGCGAGCTTCTTTCCCGTCATCCTGGTCGTGTTCCTCGTACGCTCGTTCGTCGTGGAGCCGTTCAAGATCCCGTCGGGTTCGATGGTGCCCACGCTGCTCGTGGGTGACTTCATCCTCGTGAACAAGTTCGACTACGGCATCCGCCTGCCGATCACGAACACGAAGATCACGCAGGGCCGGCCGCTCGAGCGCGGCGACGTGGTCGTGTTCCGCTATCCGAAGGATGAGTCGGTCGACTACATCAAGCGTGTGATCGGCTTGCCGGGCGACGTGGTGTCCTATCAGGACAAGCAGCTCACGATCAATGGCAAGCCGGTGCCTGAAGTGCCGCAAAGCGACTTCTTCGACGAAGAGCGCATTGGGTACGCGAAACAGTTCACGGAAGACCTCGGCAACGGTCGCAAGAACAACATCCTCAACAACCCCGCGGTGCCGCCGTTCATCGTGGGCGCAGAGGATTATCCGTATCGCGATAACTGCCAGTACAACGCACGCGGCGTGATCTGCAAGGTGCCGGCAGGCCATTACTTCATGATGGGCGACAACCGCGACAACAGCGCGGACAGCCGCTACTGGGGCTTCGTGCCCGACGCGAACGTCGTGGGCCGCGCGTTCTTCATCTGGATGAACTTCAGCAACCTGCGTCGCATCGGTTCGTTCGAGTAACGTGTGTTTGATCGACGTGCGATGCACGTTGATCACGCCGCGCGAAGGAGCCATAGAGGCAGCAACAAAAAGCGTATGCGCGAACACGAGTCTTGCTCGCACAACTCGCCTTGCATCTTCGCGCGCTACTTGAAGAATCCTCGGTAACGTCGCTTCATCACGGTTTTTCGCCTGCCGCCCCCCGTTTTCGCCGGGGGCGGCGGGCGCGTTATACTCTCCCCATGCCCCAATCTCCGTTGGAAAGCCGTTTGCGCTACGAATTTCGCAATGCGGAATTGTTGCGTCAGGCTTTAACTCACCGCAGTCACAGTGCCACGCATAACGAACGCCTCGAATTTCTCGGTGATTCGGTTCTGAATTGCGCGGTGGCTGCCCTATTGTTCCAACGTTTTGGCAAGCTGGACGAAGGCGACCTCTCGCGGGTGCGCGCGAATCTGGTCAAGCAGCAGTCGCTCTACGAGATCGCTCAGGCCCTCAATATTGCCGACGGCCTGCGTCTCGGCGAAGGCGAGCTGCGCAGCGGCGGCTTCCGCCGCCCGTCGATCCTCGCGGACGCGCTGGAGGCGATCTTTGGGGCGATCTTCCTCGACGGCGGCTTCGACGCCGCCCAGACGGTCATCAAGCGCCTCTACGTGCCGATCCTCGACCACATCGATCCGCGCACACTCGGCAAGGATTCGAAGACACTGCTGCAGGAGTACCTGCAAGGCCACAAGATCGCGTTGCCGACCTACACGGTCGTTGCGACGCATGGTGCGGCGCACAATCAACAGTTCGAAGTCGAATGCACGGTGCCGAAGCTGGACGTGAAGGTGTCGGGCTCGGGCGCGAGCCGCCGCGCGGCGGAGCAGGCCGCGGCGAAAAAGGCGCTCGACGAAGTCATGGCCGCGGCGCCGGCGCTGGTTGCGAAGCCGCGCCGCTCGAAGGGCGCGCGTGCTCCCAAGCCAGAGCCGGAGGTCGTTCCAGGCGTGACGGGCGTGCAGGGCGCGCTCGATCTGCGTTCACCGGAGCGCCGTGAGCGACTTTCGGTGCGTACCGAGCGTCCGGCGCAAACCGCGACGGCCGAAGGTGCGCCGCTCGCGGTGATCCGTGCCGCGCACGTGCAGGAGCGCGTGGCGGAGAAGGACAAGCCGGCTGAAAAGCCCGCGGAGAAAGCCGAACGCGGTGCGGACAAAGTGAGCGACAAGCCAGCCGACAAAGCGGCGGGCTTCGATGCCGTTCCGAGCGCCGCCTCCATGGGCCACCGCTCGGCCCCCGTGAAAGCCGAATCGGCGCTGCGCACCGTCGAGCGCGCGCAAACCGCGACTAGCAGCGGCACCAGCGCCGATGCCGAGACGCATGCCGAAGCGAGTACGGCCATCCCCGTGCGCGCGGCCGATGCCGGCCACTGATTCCACCCAGGCGCGCCGCGGGCGCGCCTCCCGTTTTTCTATTTCGGTCCGATCATGAACGCTCCCACTTCCACTCCTGCCGGTTTCCGTTGCGGCATGGTCGCGATCGTCGGCCGTCCGAACGTTGGCAAATCGACGCTGATGAACGCACTGGTCGGCCAGAAGATCAGCATCACGTCGCGCAAGGCGCAGACGACGCGCCATCGCATCACCGGCATCAACACGATCGACGACGCGCAGTACATCTTCGTCGATACGCCCGGCTTCCAGACGCGCCACAGCACGGCGCTCAACCGTTCCCTCAACCGCGCGGTGACCTCCACGCTCAGCTCGGTCGATGCCGTGCTGTTCGTGATCGAGGCCGGCAAGTTCGGCCCCGACGATCAGAGGGTGCTCGACCTGATTCCGCCGAATGCGCCCACGATCCTGATCGCAAACAAGATCGACCGTGTGAGCGACAAGGGCACCCTGTATCCGTTCATCCAGCAGGTGCAGGGTCTGCGCGAGTTCCGCGAGATCGTGCCGCTCTCCGCCCAAAACCCCGACGACATCAAGCGCCTGCTCGCGACGCTCAAGCCGTATCTGCCCGAAGGCGAGCCGATCTACGGCGAAGACGATCTCACCGACCGCAGCGAGCGTTTCCTCGCCGCCGAAATCCTGCGCGAGAAAGTGTTCCGCTGGACCGGCGATGAACTGCCGTACACGAGCACGGTGCTGATCGACAAGTTCGAGCAGGAAGGGCGGCTGCGGCGCGTTTTCGCGACGATTCTCGTCGAGCGCGACACGCAGAAGGCGATGGTGATTGGCCAGAAGGGCGCGAAGCTCAAACAGATCAGCACTGAGGCGCGCCTCGACATGGAGAAGCTTTTCGACGGTCCTGTTTATCTCGAAACCTTCGTGAAGGTGAAGAGCGGCTGGGCCGACAACGAAGCCGGGCTGCGCGCCTACGGTTACGAGTAAGCACAACGGGCACCGCGTATGAGTGACGGCGCAGCCGGAACCCTGCACGACGACTGGCCCGCGCACGACGAAGCGCAGGCCGACGAGGCATTCGCACCGGGCGAAGCGTCCGATTCCCGCGGCACGCGGCGCTCGCCCACGAAAAGCACGACGAGCACGCGAAGCACGAAGGTGACGAAAGGCGCCGTCACGCGCCACGCGATGACCGAGGGCGCCGACGCCACGCTCGAAGGCCGCGCCGAACCGCGGCCGGCCCGTAAGACCACCGCGCGCTCACAACTGCCGCGCGCTTCACGCAGCACGACCCCCGACTACCGCATCGCCGAGCAGCCGGCTTTCGTGCTGCACAGCTATCCGTACCGCGAGACGAGCCTCATCATCGACGTACTGTCGCGCGATCACGGCCGCGTGGCACTCGTCGCGAAGGGCGCGAAGCGTCCGCACTCGGCGTTGCGCGGCGTGCTGCAAACGTTCCAGCCGCTCGCGCTTTCGTGGACCGGCAAGGGCGAGGTACGCACGCTCACGGGCGCCGAGTGGGTCGGCGGCATGTTACCGCTGACCGGCGACGCACTTTTGTGCGGCTTCTACGTGAACGAGCTGCTCGTGAAGTTCATCGCGCGCGAAGACCCGCACCCCGAACTCTTTCGCCACTACGTCGTCACGCTCACGCGCCTCGCGCACGACGAGCCACCCGTGCAGGTACTGCGCTCGTTCGAGCGCGTGCTGCTGCGCGAGGCGGGCTACGCGCTCGCGCTCAACCGCACCGTGACCCGCAAGGCCGTGGTGGCCGAGGGCCGCTACGTGTTCGATCCGGAACGCGGCGTGCGCGAAGCATCGGACGAATGGCCCGCACAATGGCCCCGGCTTTCGGGCCAGACGTTGCTCGACATGGAAGAGGACGATTACCATCGAGCCCAGACGGTTGCGCAGAGCAAGGCGCTCATGCGCTTCCTGCTGAACACTTACCTTGGCGGCACGCCGCTCGCGACGCGCCAGATCCTGATCGACTTGCAGAACCTATGAGCTTCTTTCTCACTTCGCCCAATGTGATCGACCTCGGCGTGAATATCGACCACGTCGCTACGCTGCGCAACGCGCGCGGCACCGCTTATCCCGATCCGATCCGCGCGGCGCTTCTCGCCGAAGAGGCGGGCGCCGACGTGATCACGCTGCATCTGCGCGAGGATCGCCGCCATATCGTCGACGCCGACGTGCATGCGCTGCGCCCGCAACTGAAAACGCGCATGAATCTCGAATGCGCGGTGACGGCTGAGATGCTAGACATTGCGTGCGAAATCAAGCCGCACGACGTCTGCCTCGTGCCCGAAAAGCGCGCGGAGCTGACGACCGAAGGCGGCCTCGACGTCGCGGGCCACTTCGACGCCGTTGCCGCCGCCTGCCGTCAGCTCGCGGATGCGGGCTGCCGCGTCTCGCTCTTCATCGACCCGGACGAAACGCAGATCCGCGCGGCGCACGAAACGGGCGCGCCCGTGATCGAGCTGCACACGGGGCGCTACGCCGAGGCGCACGATGCGGGCGAGCAGGAACGCGAATTCGAGCGCGTGGTGACGGGCGTAAACTGCGGCAACAGCCTCGGACTGAAGGTGAACGCCGGCCACGGCCTGCACTACACGAACGTGCAGCAGATCGCGGCCATCGACGGCATCGTCGAGCTGAATATCGGCCACGCGATCGTTGCGCACGCAATCTTCGCGGGCTGGGAGAACGCGGTGCGCGAAATGAAGGCGATCATGGTCGCGGCGCGCCTCGGCACACGCGGCTGATTGCACGGATTGCAAACCCACGCGTCGCGCACACGCAATCGACATCTATCGACGGGAATCTCATGGCGATCTACGGTATCGGCACCGACATCATCCAGGTGAGCCGCGTGGCGGCAGTCATGGAGCGCACCAACGGGCGCTTCGCGCCGCGCGTGCTCGGCCCGGACGAACTCGCCGTCTACGAGGCGCGCAAGGCGCGCTCGGAAGTGCGAGGCCTCGCGTACCTGTGCACGCGGTTTTCCGCGAAAGAGGCGTTCTCGAAAGCGATTGGCCTTGGCATGCGCATGCCGATGACCTGGCGCGCCATGCAGACCCTCAACGAGCCCGGCGGCCGGCCTGTGATCGTCGCCTCGGGCGGACTCGCGCAGTGGCTCGACGAACGCGGCATCACAGCGCGCGTGAGCATCACCGACGAGCACGACTACGCGGTGTCGTTCGTGATCGCGGAAGTGAACGTCGCAGTCAACGGCTGATATCCATCGCCGTGCGTCGCGCGGCATCTACACAAAACTCATCGATGAAGAATAATCCCGGGCCAGTCATGCTCGACGTGGTGGGCACCACGTTGAACGACGACGACGTGCGCCGCCTCGCGCACCCGATGACCGGCGGCGTGATCCTGTTCGCGCGCCACTACGAGAACCGCGCGCAGCTCGTCGCGCTGACCGACGCCATTCGCGCGGTGCGCGAGGACCTGCTCATCGCCGTCGATCATGAAGGCGGCCGCGTGCAGCGTTTTCGCACGGACGGCTTCACGGTGCTGCCCGCCATGGGGCGCCTCGGCGCGTTGTGGGACAAGGACGTGCTGCTCGCCACGAAGCTCGCGACGGCCGTGGGCTATATCCTCGCGAGCGAGCTGCGCGCGTGCGGAATCGATCTCTCGTTCACGCCGGTGCTCGATCTCGGCTACGGCCAGTCGAAGGTGGTGGGAGACCGCGCGTTCCATCGCGACCCGCGCGTCGTCACGCTGCTCGCCAAGAGTCTCAATCACGGGCTATCGCTTGCGGGCATGGCCAATTGCGGCAAGCACTTCCCGGGTCATGGCTTCGCGACGGCGGACTCGCACGTCGCGGTGCCCGTCGACGAGCGTCCGCTCGAGGCGATCCTCGGCGAAGACGCGCTGCCTTACGACTGGCTCGGGCTCTCGCTCACGGCGGTGATGCCGGGGCACGTGATTTATCCGAAGGTCGATTCGAAGCCCGCGGGTTTCTCGCGCACCTGGGTCGAGGAGATTCTGCGCAAGCGGCTGCGCTTCACGGGCGCGATCTTCAGCGACGATCTCTCGATGGAGGCCGCGCGCCAGGGCGGTACGCTCACCGAGGGCGCACGCGCCGCGCTCGAAGCGGGCTGCGACATGGTGCTGATCTGCAACCAGCCGCACGAGGCCGAGAAGGTGCTGGACGCCTTGCGCACCATGGAGCCGCGCCGCGCCGCCAAGGCTTCGGGCCTGCGCATCAAGCGCATGCGCGCGCGCGGCAAGGCGCTGCGCTGGGACAAGATGGTGGCGGATCCGGGGTACATCGAGGCGCAGGCATTGCTGCGCAGCGTGTTGCCTTGATGCCCTGATTGCCGCGCCGGCAAAACGAAAAAGGCGGTCCTTCGGAAACGAAGGGCCGCCTTTTAACATGCCGGGCGTGCTTAGTGGACTTCACGCGGACTCAGTTCATCCGCATGCGCTGCAGCTTGTTGTAGAGCGTCTTGGGGCTGATGCCGAGCAACGACGCGGCGCGGTGTCGCGTGCCGCCTACGGCGTCGAGCGTCGCGCGGATCAGCATCTCTTCCACGTCGGCGAGCGGCGTGCCCACGGTCACCTGCACGCGGCCGCCGTTCATGTCGCGCGGCCCCGCGCCGCTGCTTTCCTCGGCCTGCAAGGTTTCCAGCACCTCGCCCGAGGCGTGCCACGCGCGCCTCACGCGTTCGTGCAGCTCGCGCACGTTTCCCGGCCAGTCATACGCCAGGCACTCGCGGATGAACGCTGGCGCGACGAGCCGCGTCGCGCCGGCCAGACCGCGCGCCTGGGCTTCCTGATTGAGTTCGTCAATGCAGGCGAGCGCGAGCAGGGCGGCGTCGTCGTCGCGCTCGCGCAGCGGCGGCAGCGGGATCGCCGCGGCATCGAGGCGCAGCCATAGATCGTCGTGCAGCGCGCCCTGCTGGACAGCTTCGCGCGGGATCGCACGGGTGGCGGCAATCAGGCGGAAATCGGTGCCCACCTCGCTGTTGCCGCCTACGCGCATGAAGGTCTGCGAATCGAGCGCGCGCAGCAGCGTTTCCTGCTGCTGGCGTGTCAGGTCGGTCAGCTCGTCGATAAAGAGCGTGCCGCCGCTCGCCTGATCGACGAGCCCCGGCTCGCGCTGCTCCGCGCCCGTGAACGCGCCGCGCTCATGGCCGAACAGCACGCTCGCGAGTGGGCGGCCAGCGGCCGCCTCTGCCACGAGCGAGCGCGCGTCGCAGACGACGAACGGCCCCTTGCGGCGGCGGCTCAACTGATGCAGCGTACGCGCGGCGACTTCCTTGCCCGTGCCGGCTTCGCCGTGCACGAGCAGCGCCGCTTCGGTGGGCGCGAGTTGTTCGAGCGTGTCGTAGACATGCTGGATCGCGCTGCTGCGTCCGAGCATTGGCCCAAAGTGGCCCATCTGGCGCAGCGTGGTGCGTAGCGTGCGTACTTCCTCAGTCAGCTCGTAGGGACGCGGAATGCGTGCGAGCAGGCTGCGCAGGCGTGGAATGTTGACGGGCTTGAGCAGATAGTCCCAGATGCCGTGGCGCAGGCCTTCGATCGCGCTTTCGACCGTGGCGTTGCCGGTCATCACGATCACGGGCAGCGCGCCGCCTGGCGGCTGCGCGGGCAAGTGCGGCAGCAGTTCGAGACCGCCGCCGTCGGGCAGGTTCAGATCGACGAGTACGACATCAGGAATGAAGCGCGCCAGTGCGGCGCGCGCTTGCGCGAGCGTGGCGGCGGTGTCGACGGAGAACCCGTCGGCCGTCAGGATCGCAGAGAGACCTGACAGGCTATTGGGATCGTCTTCGACAATCAGGGCGTGTGGCATGGCGGTAGCAGCTTACGGATGAGCGCATGCGCGCCGGCGCTGCCCGCGCGGGGTAGCGTGCGCGCCCCGGCAGACAGCCGCGCGGCGCGCGTAAGCGCGGCACGATGCGAAAGATTTCACCGAGACCACGGAGATGTCTCGAAGCGGGGTGTTCAGTTCCGGTCCTCCCAGTTGTGCTGCGCCAGAGCGGGGGCGCGACGGCGTTGCCCGGCAGCGTGGCGGCCGGGCAGCAACGCAAGCCCGAAGCGCCTGGCGCTTTGGCGTGCGTGCAACCCCCTGTTTGCCTGCAAGTGGGCGGCGACCGTACCGGCCATGCCGCGGACGGTACGTCAGTCGAGCGGCCGGTGTGCGTCGAACCAGCGGCGCACCTCCAGTTCTGCCTCGTCACGCGTCTTGCCGTAACGTTCCTGGATTAGCCCGGCGAGCCGATCCGCGCGCCCTTCGGCTTTCGCGAGTTCGTCGTCCGTCAACTCGCCCCACGCCGCTTTGGCCTTGCCGATCAACTGCTTCCACTTGCCTTCAGCAATGTCGTTGTTCATTGTGTTTCTCCTGATAAGGGGGAAAGAGTGTGGAACGCATGCTCTCTCACCTTGCAGCAGAAACCGTGCCGCGGGAGTCACTCTGACCGGTGCGCGCTGCGTTTGCTCGCCGCCTGCTTGCTGAAGGCGGCAAGTACGCAATTCGTTAGGCATAACCGGTAAGGTTTTCCGTAGCACTCTCAAACATACACGTTCAGCAAAAAAAGAAAAAGCGCCCCGAGGGGCGCTTTCACGACGCTTGCCGCCTTTGCCGCGAGGGCAGCGGGGCAGGCGTCCTTGCGCTGCAGTAGACCGCAGTGGCCAGCAGAGGGCTTTAGGCGCGGCTGCGGTACTCGTTCGTACGCGTGTCGATTTCGATCTTGTCGCCGATGTTGCAGAAGAGCGGCACTTGCAGTTCGAAGCCGGTGTTCAGCTTGGCGGTCTTCAGGACCTTACCCGACGACGTGTCGCCCTTGACGGCCGGTTCCGTGTAGATGATCTCGCGCACGAGCACGGTCGGCAGTTCGACCGAGATGGCCTTCTCGTTGTAGAACACGACTTCGCAGCCCATGCCGTCTTCGAGGTAGTTCAGGGCGTCGGCCATCATCTCGCCTTCGACTTCGTACTGGTTGTAGTCGGCGTCCATGAACACGTACATCGGGTCGGCGAAGTACGAGTAGGTCACTTCCTTGCGATCCAGCATCACGACTTCGAACTTGTCGTCGGCCTTGTACACGGTTTCCATGCCCGCGCCGGTCAGCAGATTCTTGAACTTCATCTTCACGACGGCGGAGTTACGGCCCGATTTGTTGTACTCGGCCTTTTGCACGACCATGGCGTCGCTGCCAATCATCACGACGTTGCCGACGCGGAGTTCCTGTGCGGTCTTCATAGTAAAAAACTGTCCTGTCCAGATTTAAGTAGCTTCGAGTGTGCTCGACGGCAAACGTCGCAAGCGGATTCGGTTGGTGCTGCTGGTGCAGTTACTGCGACCCTCATTCGCGTATGAACGACGAGGGCGCGAAACGCGAAGCGCTTGAGACGGCTGCCGTCGGATAACCGCTTATTTTAACTGACTTTTTGCGAATCCGGCGAGATTTCCGGCGAGATCGCCAACCTGCCCGAGCTCGGCGGCCCAGGCGTTCGCGCGCGCCGCGTAGAAGGGCAGATGTTGCGCGAACTCGGCCCAGTCTGGCGTGCCGCGGCCATTCCACGCATGCCAGAAGCGCTCGAGCGCGGCGCGCGGCGCCTCTGGCAACGTGCGGCCGTAGTGCGCGAGCGCAGCGTCGAGCTTTGGCAGGTGAGCGTCGTCGGGTTGCGGGTAGATGTGCCAGACAAACGGTCGCGCGGCCCATTGTGCGCGCACGAACGAGTCCTCGCCGCGCACGAAGTTCAGATCGCTCGCCCAGAGCAAAGGGTCGTAACCGCGCTGCTCGGTGAACGCAAGCGCGTGCGCGTGCAACGCGCCGCGCCTGGCCTGAGAGCCCGCGCGGAACGCCGGCTCCCCAAAAAAGCGCGCGAGCGCGCCAGAGATCCGGCCCTCCGGCACGAGCAGAACCACCGGCGCCGGGCCGTCGCGCCATTGCTCCAGCAAGTGATCGACGGCTGGGTTCTCGTAGGCGAAAAGCGAGATCACGGTGGCTTCCGGCCCGGGAGGCGGGCCGCCCGTGGCGCGCTGCCACCACGCAGCACGGGCGTCTTGCGAGCGCTCGAAGTCCGCGCGCGCGGCGTCGAGCGTGCGCTCCTTGAGCACGCCCCCCGTGCCGGGCCCAAGGCCGGGAAAGAAGAAGTGCTTGGCGAGCGCGTAGCGCGGGTGCGGCGAGGGTCGCAGATGAAAATCGGCCACCCAGTCTTCTGCGCTCAAATATTCGAGGTTGAGCCAGACGGGTTTGCGCACGCGCTCGGCCATCGCCGCGACGTAGACGGGCGGCAGCTCGCACGCGAACGCTTCGATGACGACATCGGCGATCTGCAGCGTGTCGCCCGCATGCCCGGGCTCGTGCCAGTGCTCGACGAGCACGCCCTCGACCGATTGCGTGGCGCGGCTCGCGTCGAGCGCGGGGCAGAGCTTCTGGAACGCGTGCAAGTCGTCGACGAACAGACGCACCTGCCAGCCGTGCTCATGCGCGAGCTGGCGCGCGAGCCGCCAGCACACGCCGATGTCGCCGAAATTGTCGATGACGGCGCAAAAGAGGTCGCAGGCGATGGTGCTATCGTCAGCGGCGGCGGGAGTGTGAGCTTCTGTCATGGGTAGCGTGGGGTGGCGCGCGACGCGCAGAAACATGACTGCCATGCCCCAAGCGGGCGTAGAACGCCCGGCTGGCAAGTTCGGCACTGATTCCGTGCGGCATGGAATGATCTAAAATTGCGATTTTAGGACACAGCCATGAACGCGTCGCGACGGCGGCGCGCTCTGCAACGTCTCACCTATCTCGACGCAACTCCCGTCCCCGAAACTGGATGACCGACACCGACGTTTTCGACCCGAAAAAGGCGCTCACGCAGTTGCCGCATCTGCCGGGCGTGTATCGCTACTACGACGCGCAAGGCGCGGTCCTCTACGTCGGCAAGGCGCGCGACCTGAAAAAGCGCGTGTCGAGCTACTTCACCAAGACGCAGCTTTCGCCGCGCATCGCGATGATGGTCACGCGTATTGCGCGCATCGAAACCACGGTCACGCGTTCCGAGGCCGAGGCGCTGCTGCTCGAGAACAATCTCATCAAGGCACTCACGCCGCGGTACAACATCCTGTTTCGCGACGACAAGTCCTATCCGTTTCTCAAGATCACCGGGCACACGTTCCCGCGCATGGCGTACTACCGCGGCGCAGTCGATCGCAACAACCAGTACTTCGGGCCGTTTCCTAGCGCCTCGGCCGTGCGCGAGAGTATCCAGATCCTGCAGCGCGTGTTCCAGTTGCGCACCTGCGAGGACTCGGTGTTCAACAACCGCACGCGGCCTTGCCTCCTGCATCAGATCGGTCGGTGCACGGCGCCTTGCGTGGGTGCGATCGGCGAAGAGGATTACGCGCGCGACGTGAACAACGCCTCGCGCTTTCTGCTCGGCCGTCAGAACGAGGTGATGAAGGAGCTCGAGACGAAGATGCATGCGTTCGCCTCGGAGCTGAAGTTCGAGCAGGCGGCATCGGTGCGCAACCAGATGAGTTCGCTATCGACCGTGCTGCACCAGCAGGCCATCGAAACGGGTAGCGAGAGCGACGTCGACATTCTTGCCGTGGTGGCGCTGGGCGGGCGCGTCTGCGTGAATCTTGCGATGGTGCGCGGCGGCCGGCATCTGGGCGACAAGGCGTATTTCCCGGCGCATGTGGAGCGCGCGCTCACCGACGAAGAGGGCGGCGTTGCCGAGGAAATCGACAGCGATACCGTGGTCGCGGCGAGCGCGCTGAAGTCGTTGCCTTCGCTTGCGCGCAAGACAGTGGAGGATTATGTCGAGGAAGCGCAAGAGGCCGACGCGCGAGACGATGCGGCGCTCGAAGCGGATCCGCTCGCCATCGCGGCCGACCTCGCGGACGATGAAGACAATGCAAGCGACGATGCAGGCGATGCCGAATCCGATCCACCCGCCGCCACGCCCGCGCTCGAGCCGCAAGCGGATTCGCGCAGGAAGCGTGAGATCGGCATCGAATCCGAAGTGCTCGACGCCTTCATCGCGCAGCACTATTTCGGCAACCGCGTGCCGCCCGTGCTGGTCGTGAGTCATCCGCCCGCAAACCGCGAACTCGTCGATGTACTGAGCGAGCAAGCCGGGCACAAGGTCACGGTGCTGCGTCAGCCGCAAGGTCAGAAGCGCGCATGGCTCGCGATGGCCGAGCAGAACGCGCGGCTCGCGCTCGCGCGCCTGCTCTCCGAGCAGGGTTCGCAGCAGGCTCGCACGCGCACGCTTGCGCAACTGCTCGGGCTCGAGCTCGACGATCTCGCGCATTTGCGCATCGAGTGCTTCGACATCAGCCACACGATGGGCGAGGCGACGCAGGCGTCATGCGTGGTCTATCACCATCACAAGATGCAGTCGGCCGAATATCGCCGCTACAACATCACCGGCATCACGCCCGGCGACGACTACGCCGCCATGCGCCAGGTGCTCACGCGCCGTTACGAGAAGATGGTCGCGCAAGCGGCGCGCGCTGAAAGCCTTGAGGCGCCGCCACCCGTCCCGGCGCCCGATCCCGCTGACCCGAATGCAGCGTCGGACGCCGTGGAAGCCAACGAGGCCGTCGAGGCCCTCGAAGCCCCGCCGCCCGGCGGCACGCTACCCAACATCGTGCTGATCGACGGCGGCAAGGGGCAGGTCGAGATCGCGCGTCAGGTGTTCACCGAACTGGGTCTCGATCCCTCGATGCTGGTGGGCGTGGCGAAGGGCGAGGGGCGCAAGGTCGGTCTCGAAACGCTCGTGTTCGCCGATGGCCGTGCGCCGCTTGAACTCGGCAAGGAGAGCGCTGCGCTCATGCTCGTCGCGCAGATCCGCGACGAGGCCCACCGCTTCGCCATCACGGGCATGCGCGCGAAGCGCGGCAAAACGCGCCAGACTTCGCGGCTCGAAGAACTGGAAGGCGTGGGGGCGAAGCGTCGCCAGCGGCTGCTCGCGCGCTTTGGTGGCCTGCGCGGCGTGATGGCGGCCAGCGTTGAGGATCTGGCGAGCGTGGAGGGGATCTCGCACTCGCTCGCCGAGCAGATCTACCAGCAGCTTCACTGATGCGGCGGCCTCGCAGGCCGGGTCCGGCCCGGCCAATCCTTACGGTTGCTTGTGGCAGGTGCGGCGACGCGGCACAATTGCATCTCCCATAATTGCATCTCCCCCGACAGATAGCGCCAGCCGATGCCGTTCAATATTCCGATTCTCCTGACCTGGCTGCGGATCCTGGCGATTCCGCTCGTGGTTGGCGTGTTCTATCTGCCGCAGACGATGCTTTCCCCGATGCAGCAGAACGTGCTGGCGATGCTGCTTTTCGTGCTGGCGGCGCTCACCGACTGGTTCGACGGTTTTCTCGCGCGCAAGTGGAATCAGACGTCCTCGTTCGGTGCATTCCTCGATCCCGTTGCCGACAAGTTGATGGTGACCGCGGCGCTGCTCGTGCTCGTGCATCTGCAGCGGCTCGACGCTGTAATCGCGCTCGTGATCGTCGGACGCGAAATCGCGATTTCGGCGCTGCGCGAATGGATGGCGCAAATTGGCGCGTCGAAGAGCGTGGCCGTGAATTCGCTCGGCAAGTTCAAGACCGCGTGCCAGATGATCGCGATTCCCATGCTGTTGTTCTACGCGCCGCTTACGCTCGGCGGCGTGACGCTGTTCGACTCGCGTGTGTGGGGCGCGTGGCTCATCTACGTCGCGGCGTTCCTCACGATATGGTCGATGCTCTATTACATGAAGCTCGCTTGGCCCCAGATCCGCGAACGGGGAAGTCTGTGAGCAGACTGCTGTGAACCCCATGCGTCTTTTTCCAAAAAGATCACACGAAGGGGTTGACACGATTCTGAGGGTTATACATAATCTCACTTCTCCGCTGCACGACGCAGTAGCAAACAGGCAGATGCGGTGGAGATAGCAGAAGATAAGCTGAAGTTAGGTGCAAATTCGGCGAAGTCTGAAGCAAATATGCGGGAGTAGCTCAGTTGGTAGAGCGCAACCTTGCCAAGGTTGAGGTCGCGAGTTCGAGACTCGTCTCCCGCTCCAGAATTTAAGGTGCGGCGTTTTTGCAGTAGAGAAAAACGAAGCGCCGAAGCAGGAAAATCGCAGTAAAGCAGGACATTTGCGGGAGTAGCTCAGTTGGTAGAGCGCAACCTTGCCAAGGTTGAGGTCGCGAGTTCGAGACTCGTCTCCCGCTCCAAATGCCAAGGGGAAGCAGCGCTTCCCTTTTTGTTTGGCAGGCTTTGATCAGCGTATATAGCCATCCCAAAGCCATCAAACAAATCTGTCCGGTCGTTGCGGGCGCACGCAGTGTGCGTCATGTTTGCTTCATTCCGGTCAGTCCGCTTCTGGCGCGATAGCAAAGCGGTTATGCAGCGGCCTGCAAAGCCGTGTAGGCCGGTTCGACTCCGGCTCGCGCCTCCAGATGCAAAACAAAAGCCACCTTCGGGTGGCTTTTGTTTTTTGCGGCCGGATTGCTGCGTTTTTGGCTACGTGCCCGCGCACGCGGCGCAAAATAGCCGGAACCCATCCTCTCCGGTTTCCCGACATGTCCATCGAACTCCCCGAAGACGCGCGCAGCGAAGCGATCGCCTCCATCCAGCGCTATTTCGACGCGAACATGGAAGAGCCGATCGGCAACGTCGCGGCGGGCGCGCTGCTGGGCTTCTTTCTCGAAGAGATCGCGCCGGCGGTCTATAACAAGGCCATTGCCGACGCGCAGGAGAGCATGCAGGCGCGCATCGTCGATCTCGACATCGATCTGCATGAAGATCCGTTCCAGTACTGGCGCAAATACGAGCAACCGCGCCGGCGAAAGTGAGGGGTACCTGAGTGCTACCTGAGTGGCGGTTTTGTGGCGCGCGCGGCGCGCGGCATAATCGTGGCCATTCACGATGTTTAGATGGAAATCACAGACCATGACCGTGCAGTCCACCGCCTTGCCGCCGCCCCAATTCGACTGGCAATGGAAAGCTTTTGATGCGCTCGACGCGCGTGAAGTCTACGCCATGCTCAAACTGCGCTCCGATGCGTTCGTCGTCGAGCAGAACTGCGTGTATGGCGATATCGACGGTCTCGACTTCGGCGCGTGGCATCTGTTCGCATGGAGCGAGCAGGGCGGCGAGCGAGAGCTAGCCGGCTATTTGCGCGTGCTGCTGCCCGACGCGCAGGACGCTGACGTGCGTATCGGCCGCGTGGTGACGTCGCAGAACCATCGCGGCATCAAGCTCGGCAACGCGCTGCTCGAACGCGTCATCGCGCAGATCGTGCACCAATGGCCGGACGTCGCGATGCGTCTGCACGCCCAGGCGCATCTACAGAAGTTCTACGGCGCGTTCGGCTTTTCACCCGTTGGCGGGATTCACGACGAAGACGGCATTCCTCATGTGTGGATGCGCTTGGCCTGATTCGATGTTTGTCGCAGGTTGCGCCGGAATTCATGTGCGCAGCGTGCGCCCTTCCTTCGGGGGCGCACCCTCTGCGGCGCGCACGCCGGCGCGCCGGTCCTGCTGCAAACGTCCGCGCGCGGATAGTCGCATCCAGTGGCGCAGCGCGACCAGCGCGCCGATTACGCTCATCATTGACCCCGGAATCCACAGCAGCAGCCCGCCGATCTGCTGGTCGCGGATGGGCGAAAGCCAGGTGAACGCGCGGCCGCAAATCGAATAGACCGGATAAAGCTCGCGCGGCGTGAAGAAGATGAATGCGCCGAGCACGATCTGCGCCGGAATCGCCGCGATCACGACGAGCACGCGCTTGCCCGGCGAGAGGCGCGCGGGTGGCGCGGGGCGCGAGTCGAGCACGAGCCACCAGAACAGCAGCCCGTCGATCACCATGCTCCAGTTCATGACGCGGTAGAGGCGCCAGTCGAGCATCGCGATGAAGTGGATCGGCGAAAAGAGCCAGAAGTAGATGAGCCCGACGAAGAGTCCGACCGCGACGACGGGGTGCATGACGATGTCGAGCGCCACGCGCACGGGCCGCGCGGCGAGCACGGGGCGCACGAAGCGCTGCCGCCATTTGAACGGAATGCCCGCGCGCAGCGCCGCGCCCGGGTAGGCGAGTGCGATGAAGAACGGCCCCAGATGATGCAGCACGAGGTGCTGCGCGCGATGCATGAAGAACTCGTGCTCGAAGTAGTAGTCGAGCCGAGTGTGCAGCACGACGTAGAGCGCGCCGAGCCCGAACCAGAAGGAGATCTGGCGCGCGAGCGACACCCGCGCGTGCCGTTTGCCGCGCACGAACAGCACCGCCGCGAGCAGGGTGCAGATCATCACGGTCGGCGAGGGCTCCCACGGTTGGAGCCAGTAGAGCAGGGTCATCGCGAGCATGGCGGCGGCCTCATCGCGGATTCAACATGCTTGCGCGCGCAACCACAGAGAATGCGCGCGTTTGTCTTGCTGCGGCGTTACTGCCCCGAGGGCGACTTGACTGCGAACGGCGTGTCGAGCGTCTCGCCGTCCGAGAACTGCAGCTTCACGTTCACCGTGTCGCCCGGCGCGATTTTGTGCTTCGCCTTTTCCAGCATCAGGTGGTAGCCGCCCGGTGCGATCGCAAGCGTGCCGTGCGCAGGCACCGTCGCCTTGTGCACCATGACCATCTTTTGCGTCGAGCCATTCGAGACCGTCTGATGCAGCATGACCATGCCGTAAGCGTCGCTCGATACGCTCACGAGATCGACCGGCTGGTCGCCATCGTTCTTGAGCGTCACATAGCCCGCGGCCGGCAGGTCGTTGGGCAGCCAGCGCACCCACGCGTCCTGCGTGCTCAGCGCGCCGGCGGCGGCGTTTGCGGCGGGCGCGAATACGGCGAGCGCACCGAAGGTGCTCAGCGCGCAGCCGAGCGAGACGGTGAGGGACTTGAGGTTCTTCGTCATAAGGTTTCCTGTTGCGATTGCTGTTTCGTCAAGACTCGAGGATTGGACCCGCGAGGCGGCGTGCGTTCACGCCGTGTCGTCGATGACGCGGCGCAGGTCATGCGCGATCGCGTCCGGTGTGTCGTGGTCGGTGGCGAGCAGGCGCGCGTGACCCTGAGCGTCGAACACGTAGACGGCCGAACTGTGTGTGACTTCGTAGCTGCCGTCCGGGTCTCGCTTTTCCATCTGGTAGGCCACGCGGTAGCGCCGCGCGAGCGACTCGATCTGGCCGTCGCTGCCGGTCAGGCCGCGCGCATGCTGAGCATCGAATGCGCCGACGTAGGCGTGCAAGGCCTGCGGCGTGTCGCGCGCCGGATCGACGCTGATGAAGAGTATCCGCACTTTCTGCGCATCGGGGCCGAGCTTCGCTATAACCTGCATCAGGCGCGCCATCGTCTCCGGGCAGACGTCCGGGCAATGCGTATAGCCGAAGTAGACGAGCGTCGTGCGTCCGCGAAAACTCGCGCCTGTCACGGGCTGGCCGTTGTCGGCCGTGAGCGCGAAGTCGAGGTCGGGCAAGTGGCCGCTTACGTTCGTCAGCTGCCACGGCTCGCCCGGGTGCGAGCATGCCACGAGCAGCAAGGCAGCCGCCGCGAGCGCCGCGTGCCGCAGGCTGCGCGCACCGCCGCAGAGGCGGGCGTGGAACATGCGCAGCGTGGGCCCGAAGGTGAGGAACAAAGGCAATCTCGTCGACTCGATTGGATTACGTTGGCCGCGCTCGATCAGACCACTGGGCTCGGCTTGTCGCTGCGACTGTAGCAAAATTGGGTCCGCTCCGTCGCGAGCGCCCCGGTCGTGCGGATCGCACGCGTCGATATGCCGCATCGGCTGAATGGCCGCCCTGGCGGAGTGTCCAACTCTCGAAAAATCGGACCGCAGACAAGTCGATTCGAGTCCGGCCAAGCCTGTGCAGCCGGTCAGCCCCTTACTTTCTCGATAATCGATCCAAGGCGCGGTAAGATTCGCACACTTTCCCTGGGCGCAGCCCGGGGCCATACCCGGCCAGCGGGCCGATGGGTGAAAAGAACGCAATGCAAGCACTTCCGGCAGTCCTGCCGCCTGACCAGACGGCATTTTTCTTCGATTTCGACGGCACGCTCGTCGATCTCGCGCCCACGCCCGACGGCGTGCTCGTACGCCCCGACATGCTCGCGCTGCTGCGCGAGTTGCGCCGCGTGACGCACGGCGCCGTGGCGATCGTCTCGGGGCGCGGCATCGAGAGCATCGACGGTTTCCTTGGCATGCCCGATCTGCCCGTGGCGGGCCTGCACGGCGCCGAGCGGCGCGACGCCAACGGCGACACGCAGCGTGTCGGCTTTAACGATCAGCGTCTGCTGCACATAGAGCAGGTGCTCGCGGAGGTGGTGCGCACGCATCCGGGCATGCTGCTCGAGATCAAGGGCGCGTCGCTCGCGCTGCACTACCGCAACGCCCCGGAACACGAGGGTACCGCGCGCGCCGCGACCGAGCGCCTCGCCGCCGATTACGCTGACGCCTACGTGCTGCAGCCCGGCAAGATGGTCTACGAAATCAAGCCGAAGGACGTCGACAAGGGCCGCGCGCTGCGCGCGTTCCTCGACGAGCCGCCGTTCGCGGGGCGCCGCCCGGTGTTCGCCGGCGACGATCTGACTGACGAGAAGGGCTTCGCCGTCGTCAATGCGCTGGGCGGGCTGTCGATCAAGGTCGGCGGCGGCGACACCATCGCGCAGACGCGGGTCGATTCGGTCGACGCGCTGATCGGCTGGCTCGCATCGCTCGTCGCGGCGATGCCGGGCGCCCGGTGACCGCGCGCATGCCTCGCTTCACTCCCCACGTAGATTGCATCACGCGAGGCGGTGCCTCGCGCGCGCCACGCCTTCCCGATTTCCTGTACGGACCCCGCCCCTCATGAGCCGATTGATCATCGTGTCGAACCGCGTCGCGCCGATTTCCGAGGGCGGTCCGGCCGCGGGCGGCCTTGCGGTGGGCGTGTACGACGCGCTCAAGGAAACCGGCGGCATGTGGTTCGGATGGAGCGGGGACGTCCTCACCTCCGGCCAGCCGCAGATCGCGCTCGAAGAGCGCGGACCCGTGACGTTCGCCACCATCGGCCTGTTGCGGCGTGACTACGACCAGTACTATCGCGGTTTCTCGAACGCAACCCTTTGGCCCGCGTTCCACTACCGCGCCGATCTCGTCCAGTACGACCGCCACGAGTACGAGGGCTATAGCCGCGTGAACGCGTGGCTCGCGCAGCAGCTCGTACCGCTTTTGCGCGAAGACGACGTGATCTGGGTCCACGACTATCACCTCATTCCGTTCGCCCAGGCGCTGCGCGCGGCGGGCGTGAAGAACCGCATCGGCTTCTTCCTGCACATTCCGTTTCCGGCCTCGCAGGTGCTGCTGGCGGTGCCGCCGCATCGCGAGCTGGTTCAGGCGCTATGCGCGTTCGACCTGCTCGGCTTCCAGACCAGGCCCGATCTGCGTGCGTTCTGCGACTACATCGTGAACGAGGCAGGCGGTACGACTGCGATGCAGCCGGACGGCCTCACGCGCATCGAAGCGTTCGGGCAGACGCTCTGCGCAGGCGATTACCCGATCGGCGTCTATCCCGATGAGATCGCGGAACTCGCCCGAGCCGGCGAGCGCGGCAAGCCGGTGCGCACGCTCAAGGCCACGCTGCACGGGCGCAAGGTCATCATGAGCGTTGACCGGCTCGACTACTCGAAGGGGCTCGTGGAGCGCTTTCGCGCCTTCGAACGCCTGCTCGACCACGCGCCGGCGCAGCGCAACAAGGTCTCGTTCGTGCAGATCGCGCCGCCTACCCGCGCCGACCTGCACGCGTATCAGGACATCCGGTTGCGCCTCGAGGCGGAGTCGGGGCGCATCAACGGCCGTTACGCGGAACTCGACTGGACACCGATCTGGTACATCCACCGCCAGTACGAGCGGGCGGTGCTGGCCGCGCTGTTCCGGGCGTCGAACGTCGGCTACGTCACGCCGCTACGCGACGGCATGAATCTGGTCGCCAAGGAATACGTCTCGGCGCAGAACCCCGAAGATCCGGGCGTGCTCGTGCTCTCACGCTTCGCCGGCGCGGCGCAGGAGCTTTCTGGCGCGCTGATCGTCAATCCGCTCGATATCGACGGCATGGCCGACGCGCTCAGTGCCGCGCTCTCCATGCCGCTCGCCGAGCGGCTCGCGCGCTATCAGGACATGATGGCCCAGTTGCGCGAGAACAACGTCTCGGTCTGGCGCGATCGCTTCATGCGCGATCTCGGGCAGGTCAGCGTGCGGCAAGGAGTGAGTTTGCCGCCACTCGAGCGCGCGCAGGGCTGAGCGCCCACGCCTCGCGCGCCTGGGCGAGAGCGAAAAAAGCCGCTTCAGTCGATGCACTGAAGCGGCTTTTTTACGTCCGGGTGTCTGCGGCAAAACGCGGCGGGCGAGGCGCCCGCCCGGGCGGTGTCAGGCCACGTGTTTTTCGTCGGCCTTCTTGCTGCCCAGATGCAGCGTGGAGTGCTTGCCGTACTGCTTGGCGAGGAGGTCGCGGTAGAGTCCCGGACGGTTGCGCAGCTCTTCGGGGGTGCCGTCGTCGATCACCTTGCCCGTGCTCATCACGATGATGCGGTCGAAGTTGTTGAGTGTGGAGAGGCGGTGGGCGATCGCGATCACCGTGCGGCCCACCATGAGCCGGTCGAGCGCCTGCTGGATGGCCTCTTCGGACGCGCTGTCGAGCGCCGAGGTGGCTTCGTCGAGCAGCAGGATCGGCGAATTCTTGAGAATGGCGCGCGCGATCGCGATGCGCTGGCGCTGGCCGCCCGACAGCTTCACGCCGCGGTCGCCCACGATCGTGTCGTAGCCCTCGGGCATCGCCTCGATGAATTCGGCGCAGCGCGCCTCGCGGGCCGCAGCGACCACTTCCTCGCGGCTCGCCTCGGGGCGGCCGTAGGCGATGTTCTCGTAGATCGAGCGGTGCAGCAGCGAAATGTCCTGCGGCACGAGCGCGATGGCATGGCGAAGGCTGTCCTGGGTGACATGCGCGATGTCCTGGCCGTCGATCTTGATGGCGCCACCCTGCGTGTCGTAGAAGTGCTGCAGCAACGCGAGCACCGTCGTCTTGCCCGCGCCCGATTTGCCGATCAGACCCACGCGCTGACCGGCCTCGATGCGCAGGTCGAAATGATCGAGGATCGGCTTGCGGTGCGGATACGCGAAGGTCACACCCTCGAAGTCGACGCGGCCGCCCTGGGCGATGAGTTCCTTGGCGTCGTCGCGGTCGGGCATGCCGTGCGGCTCCAGCAGCGTTTGCACGGCCTCGGCAAGGCGCGCCACGTGCTGGGTCACGTCCACGAGCGCCACAGCGAGGTCGCGCGTGCCGTGCAGGATCGTGAAGCCGAGTGAGCTCACGAGCACGATGTCGCCTGACGTCGCCTTGCCCTGATCCCAGAGCCACAGCGCCCAGCCGAGCAGGCCGGCGGACAGCATGGCCGTGATCACGGCGTGCAGCAGACGCAGCTTTTCGAGGTAGAGCAGGCTCGAGCGGCGGGCGTCGAGCTCGGCCTTGACGGTCGAGCCGAAGCGCTTTTGCTCGCGAAACGTCATGCCGAAGGCACGCACGAGCGCCATGTTGCCGATTACGTCTACGAGCTCGCCGTCCACCGCGGCCGCTTTCGAGGCGAAGGTGTGGTGGCGCGACGAGCCGCGCCCGGCCAGCTTGAAGAGGATCACCGAAAGGATGGCCGAGCAGAGCAGGAGGCCCGCCGCCATGAGCGGGTTGACCGCAATGATCATGACGATCGCGCCGGCCACGGCGATACAGGGCGGCAGCACGTTCCACGCGGTGGTGTTCTCGGCCGTGTAGACGGCGTTCGATGTCGCGGTGATGCGGCTGGCGAGCGTGCCGGGCTGCTTTTCGGCGTAGTAAGTGGGCGAGTGGCCGCTCAGGTACTGGAAGAGGTCGCGCCGCAGGTCGCCCGTCACGGTGACGAAGGTGTGCGCGGCGAACCAGCCGCCGACCCGCCAGAGCAGGTTGTCGGCGGCGATCAGGCCGACGAGGATGGCGAAAGCGGTCCACAGTGGGCCCGGATGATGGCGTCCGGCTCCGAGCACGTCGATCAGATGCTTGATGGCGTACTGCGACGCAAGCGCGCAACCTACGGCCGCGAACACACTGGCGAGCACCACGCTGTGGGCGAACGGATGGCGCTTGATGTAGCTGAAAAGGAACGCGAGCGGGCGCCGCGCATAGCTCGCGAGCTTTGCGTTGTGGGCGTTACGCTGGGCGGTGGTCAGATGTTCCAATTGATCGGGTGGTCGGTCTGACGGAACTTCGTCCGTGCAAGTTCAAAGAAAGATAGCTGGCGCGCTACGGTGACGAACGCTTCGGGCGCGCGGCAACGAAGGCGGACTTACCGCATTGTAAACACCCCATGCGCCTCGCGCACCGCCTGTGCCCGGCGGACGCGCATCATATCGCGACACGATAGCGCGGGATACAGATTGGGGACACGTTGTTGCAGCGGAGGTTCAACAGGAATCGTGGACCGTTTTAGAGATGGGTGTTTTAGAGATAGAATTACGGATTGCATTCGGAAAAGCGCCGCTGTGCTCGCTCGCCACGCGCTGTCCGCCGGTAGCGAATCAGGAACCGTACGAGCGCGATCGTTTGATGCGCACCGTGCCGCGACAATCGCCCGCAGTTGTTTTCCGCAGCGCAGCCCCCAATCTAGAACTCTCTTGGAAAACAATGGGTTGCGGAGTGTTTCCGGTTTGTAACAACGTAAAGACTTTGAAATGATCTAGCCGGCATTTACCCTGGACCGGGATAATGCCGACTCGGACGGCGTAGGGAATTTGACAGCTTTTGTGTCAACGGCCGCGAACCCTGCGCGTTTACCGCCTGAACCGCCGCGTGTGCGCTCTCTTGCCGCTTCACAACTGCGTCGGCTCTGTGTCCGGATTTCCGGCGCGGTTAGCGGTACGGAACGCCTGTAAGGCGCGTGGCGACAAGGAAGCCGCAGCCTGCATAGGTCGATTGTCAAATTTGCAGTCTATTGCCCGATTTATTACGAGGAAGGAGTTCACCACTATGCGAATCGCTCAAATCGCTCCGTTGCACGAGGCGGTTCCTCCCAAGCTGTACGGCGGCACGGAACGGGTGGTCTCCTACCTGACCGAAGCGCTGGTCGAACAGGGCCACGATGTCACGCTGTTCGCCAGCGGCGATTCGATCACCTCGGCAAAGCTCGAAGCGTTCTGGCCGCAGGCACTGCGCCTCGACCCCACGATTCGCGACGTGATGGCTCCCCACATGCTGCTGCTCGAAGAAGTTCGCCGCCGCGCGGACGAATTCGACGTGCTGCACTTCCACATCGACTATTACCCGTTCTCGCTGTTCCAGCGCCAGCCGGTGCCGTTCGTCACGACCATGCACGGCCGTCTGGATCTGCCGGAACTGCAGCCGGTGTTCAACGCGTTCAACGACGTGCCGGTCGTTTCGATCTCGGACAACCAGCGCATTCCGCTGCAGCAAGCCAACTGGCAGCAGACCGTCTACCACGGCCTGCCGGAAAACGTGCTCACGCCGATTCCGAACGTCGAGCCCGGCTACCTCGCATTCCTCGGCCGCGTCTCGCCGGAGAAGGGGCTTGACCGCGCGATCCGCATCGCCGGGCAGGCAGGCATGAAGCTCAAGGTCGCCGCCAAGATCGACAAGGCCGACCGTGCCTACTATGAAGAAGTCATCAAGCCGCTGATGGCGCTGCCGCACGTCGAGTACATCGGCGAAATCGGCGAGCACGAAAAGCGCGAGTTCCTTGGCAATGCGCATGCACTGGTGTTCCCGATCGACTGGCCGGAGCCCTTCGGCCTCGTCATGATCGAAGCCATGGCCTGCGGTACGCCGGTCATCGCGTTCAAGCGCGGCTCGGTGCCGGAAGTCATCGAGAATGGCGTGTCGGGCTTCGTCGTCGAAGACGAAATCAGCGCCGTCGCAGCGGTCAAGCGCCTGTCGACGCTGTCGCGCGAGAAGGTGCGCGCCGCGTTCGAAGCGCGCTTCTCGTCGAAGGTGATGGCGCGCAACTACGTGGCTGTGTACGAAGATCTGCTGCGTCAGAAGCATCGCACCGTGCTGCGCGAAGTCAACGCCGGCTAAGGTATGTACTGAAAACGGACGCGCTGCGGCGCGCCCTTTTCCCGCTTTTCCCCAACGCCCCGATGCCCGTGCACCGGGGCGTTGTCACATTCGCGGCGGCGGCAAGTGAGGCGCACGCTTAATGTCCCTATAATGGCCGTGCCGTAAAATCCGCGGCGCCCACGCAAGCGAGATGAGGAGTAGTCCCTTGGCCAGAACCCGACCGACGCCCACGGTCACCGTACCCGGTGCCGGGACGCTTTTCGCGCTGCGCGCGATCGGGCTCGTGATCCTGGCGCGCTGGCTGCACTCCATGGCGCAAATGAATTTCCTTACCGCGCTCGAAGGCATGGCGTCGTCGCCCGCGGCGAGCCTGAATCTCGTCTTCCTGTTTCTGCTGATCGTGCTGCCGGGCGCCAAGGCGCGCGTCGAGCGGCCGTTTCACCCGCTGCCGCAGTGGCTGCGCCAGGCGCTGCGCTTTTTCGGCGTGCTCGGCTTTTTGTTCGCGATCGGCTCGATCGGCGTGTTTGTCTGGACCGCCGGCTGGCGGCGCACCTTCCACGCCGTGGCCGATACCAACGGCTGGCTCGTTGCCGCGCCCGCGCTCTACGCCGCCGTAGTCTGGATTTGCCGGCCGCGCGCGCTCTGGCGCAGCAACTTCGCGGCGCGGCGTTTCGCGATCGGGCGCTTCGCCGTGTCGATCGATGCGGCCACGCGCACGACGGTCGTCTGGCGGGAGAGCCGCAAGGTCGGGCAGTACGATGCACGCGAGTTGTCGGTGCGCTGGCTCTCCGGGGCGCCGCAGGGCGGGGCGATTGCGCCCGGCCCCGCGCTGTTGCCCGCGCCGGTGCAGGCCGACGCTCCTGCGAGCGCTACTGACGTTGCCGAAACGGTTGCCGCTTCGAATTCTTCGGATTCCACCGCAGATCAAGGGACTGCGCAGTCTGCGGCCACGCCTGAGCCCGTTGCATCTGCCGCGGCGCGGCCGGATGCCGTGGGATCAGCGGCGCCGCATGGGGACAAGCCCGCGCGCCGGCCAAAGATCGAATTGCTCTGGGATTCACCGGCTGCTGCGGGCCACAACCGTCAGACTGTGTTTCGCGCGCGGCTCGCCTCCGAAGGCGACCGCACGGCTGCGCGCGCGCTCGACGCCGCGCTGAAGCAGGTCTGACGCACTGCTCGCAGACGCGCCGCGTCCGCGCTTGAGCCGCTTTACCGTTGCTTGCCGTTCCTGTCGTCCACTCGAAGGAGTCGCAATGCTGATACGCTGGTTGCTCGCCGCCGTTCATCTGCTCGCCTTCGGCTTCGCGCTCGCGTCGATCCTGCGGCGCACGCGCGGCCTGCGCCGTTGCACTTCCACCGAAGACCTGCCGATGATCTTCAGCGCCGACAACGGCTGGGGCGGCTCGGCGGTTGTCCTGATCGTGACGGGCGCGATGCGTGCGTTCGGCGGTTTCGAGAAGGGCGCCCCGTACTACATCCACGAACCGCTCTTTCTCGTGAAGATGGGTGCGCTCGTGCTGATCCTTCTGCTCGAAATCGCACCCATGATGGCGCTCCTGCGCTGGCGCCTCGCCGTGCGGCGTGGCGACGTGCCGGATCTCACCGGAGCGCCGAAATACGCGCGCATCGGCAGATGGCAAACGCTGCTGCTCGTCGTGATGGTGATCGCGGCGACGGGCATGGCGCGCGGCATCGGCCTCGACGCTGGCGGCGAGTAGGGCGCGCAGGACCCGAGGCAGGTCCCAATTCAGGCCGAAAAAGGAAAACCCGCGCAATGGCGGGTTTTCCCGCTATGACCAACTGTTTTCTTCGCTTTACTGAAGATTCCCAGCCACGGCAACCGTCTGCCCGGTGATGTAGTTCGACTCAGGCGTGCAGAAGAGATAAACGCCGCCCGCCGCTTCCTCAGGCGTGCCGCCGCGGCCAAGCGGATTGCGCTGCGCATGCGTCTTGAGCAACTCGGGGTTCAGCCCCACGCGGATGTCGCGGCCTTCGATCTTCACGGTCGCGCCGGCCTTCGCGTCTGCCGTCGTCATGCGCGTGTGGATCAGGCCGAACGCCACGGCGTTGACGTTCACGTTGAAGCGCCCCCATTCACGGGCGAGCGCGCGCGTCATGCCGATCACACCCGCCTTGGCCGACGAATAGTTCATCTGCCCCGCGTTACCGTTGAGCGCCGACACCGACGAAATATTCACGATCTTGCGATACACCTCGCGCCCCTCGGCGACATCGGCGGCATGCAGCGCCTTCACGTGCGGATATGCGGCACGCAGAATGCGGAACGGCGCGGTCATGTGGCAGTCGAGGATTGCGTACCACTGCTCGTCCGTCATCTTCTGGATCACGTCGTCCCACGTGTAGCCGGCATTGTTGACGACGATGTCGATGCCCTTGTACGCGCCCATCGCAGTGTTGATGAAACGCTCGGCGAAGTCAGGCGCCGTGACGTTGCCCACGCAGGCCACCGCTTCGGCGCCCGTTTTCTTCAGCGCTTCGACCGTCTCGTGCGCCGGATCGGCATCGAGGTCGTTCACGACGATGCGCGCGCCTTCGCTGGCGAGTTTTTCCACGATCGCGCGGCCAATGCCACGTCCCGAACCGGTGACGAGCGCCACTTTTCCATCGAGCTTACCCATGTTGCTATCTCCTTCGATTGTTTGATTCGGATTGCTTACAGTGAAAACACGGCGTCGCCCACGACACGCGGCTCGCCATACTGGTTGGCGCTCTGGATTTCGAGGCGCACCCGGCGCTCGCCTTCAGCCTCGAACTTTTCGACCACGTGCCCCGTGCAGACGATGCGATGGCCAATATGCGTGATACCCACGAAGCGCACGCCGAACTCGCGCAACTGGCGCTGATCGACCCATTGGGTGAGCAGGCGTCCGAGCCACGCCATGGAGAGCATGCCGTGCGCGAACACGTCGGGCATGCCTGCGCGCCGCGCATAGTCAATGTCGATATGCACCGCGTTGTGGTCGCCCGAAGCGCCCGCGAAGAGCGCGAGCGTCTTGCGGTCGACGGGCGGCAGTTCGAGCGCGGGAAGCGTATCGCCCACCTGAATCGTGTCGTATTGGATAGTCATTCGCGGTCTCCCTTCAGCCGTTGCGTTGCACGATCACACTGCGCAGATCGGCCACGTGTTCGCCGCGCTGGTTCGTCACGCGCGTCTCACGCACGACGAACTCCAGCGCGCCGCCCCTTTTTTCGTAGATGTCGGCAAGGCGAGATTCGAACAGCAGCACGTCGCCAGCGTAGGCGAGCCGGTGATATGTGAAGGACTGCTCGCCGTGCAGGATGCGCGGCAGCTCGATGCCGATTTCGTCGCGCCACGACGTATCGGGCTGCTCGAATTCGAGCGAGAAGAGAAACGTGGGCGGCAGCGGTAGGCCCGGATGGCCCGCGTCGCGGGCTGCCGATTCGTCAAAGTACACAGGGTTCGTTTCGCCGATCGCCTTAGCGAAGAAGCGCAGCCGGCCCGCTTCGGCCACCGCGCGAAATGCGGGCAGCGTCCTGCCGATGTGTTGCCTGTCGATCATGAGGATCGCTCCATATCGTTAGCCATGCTTAAGCTCGATCGGACTTGTAGACCGTGACGACGCACGCGCCGCCCAGCCCCACGTTATGCGCCAGCGCGACCTTCGCGCCGTCCACCTGGCGCTCGCTCGCGGTTCCGCGCAACTGATGCGTGAGTTCGTAGCATTGGGCGAGCCCCGTTGCGCCGAGCGGATGGCCCTTCGAGAGCAGGCCGCCCGAAGGATTGACGACCCATTCGCCGCCATAGGTGTTGTCGCCGTCGTTGACGAGCTTCTCGCCTTCGCCTTGCGCGCACAGGCCAAGCCCTTCGTAGGTGATCAGCTCGTTCTGCGCGAAGCAGTCGTGCAACTCGATCACGTCGATATCGCGCGGTCCGATGCCAGCTTGCTCATAGGCGCTCTTCGCCGCCGAGCGCGTCATGTCGAAGCCCACCACGCGGATCATGTCGCGCGCGTCGTACGTGCTCGGCGTGTCGGTGGTGAGCGCCTGGCCCGCGATGATCACATCGGTGCGCAGACCGCGCTTCTTCGCGAACGCCTCGGAGACGACGAGCGCGGCCGCCGCGCCGCAGGTGGGCGGGCAGGCCATGAGGCGCGTGAGGACGCCCTCCCAGAGCATGGGCGCGGCCATCACGTCTTCGGTCGAGACGACGTTGCGGAACACGGCGAGTGGGTTGCGCGCCGCGTGGCGGCTCGCCTTCGCGCGGATCTTCGCGAAGGTTTCGAGCTTCGTGCCGTACTTCTTCATGTGCGACATGCCCGCGCCCGCGAACTGGCGAATGGCGTTGCTGAGTCCTTCCTGGCGTCCGACGAGTTCGTCGACGATGACGTTAGCGCGCTCGAGCGCGCTCGAGCGGTCCGTCCACACCGATTTGAGGGCGCCCGGGCCCATGAACTCGAAGCCGACGGCGAGCGCGCAGTCCACGGCCCCGCTTTGCACCGCCTGACGCGCGAGGAATAGCGCGGTCGAGCCGGTCGCGCAGTTGTTGTTCACGTTGATGACGGGAATGCCCGTCATGCCGACGTGGTAGAGCGCTTTCTGTCCGCAGGTCGAGTCGCCATAGACGTAGCCGGCGTAGGCTTGCTGCACGTCGGTGTAGTCGAGGCCTGCGTCGCTGAGCGCCTGACGGATCGCGGTGGCGCCCATCGTGTCGTAGGTGTCGCTCGTGCCGGGCTTCTTGAAGGGAATCATGCCGACGCCGGCGACATATACGTTTTTAGTCATATCAGTAGTCCTGAGAAAGTGGAAATTCTTTAGAGCTTGCGCGAGATGAGGTCACGCATCACTTCGCTCGTGCCGCCGTAAATGCGCATCACGCGCGCGTCGGCGAATGCGCGGGCCACCGGGTATTCGAGCATGTAGCCGTAGCCGCCATGCAACTGCACCATCTCGTCGAGCGCCTTGCCGAGCGCCTCGGTCGCGAAGAGCTTCGCAACGGCGGCTTCTTCCAGCGTGAGACGGCGGCGCACGTGTTCGGACAAGTAGTGATCGACCATGAGCCGTACCGCAACGGCCTGGGCCTTGATGTCCGCGAGCTTGAATTTGGTGTTCTGGAAGTCCCACACCGTCTGGTTGAACGCGCGGCGGTCCTTCACGTAGTTCAGCGTGTGCTCGAGGCAGGTTTCCAGTTTCGCGGCGGCGCCGATGGCGATCGAGAGGCGTTCCTGCGGCAGCTCGGCCATCAGGTAGGCGAAGCCCTTGCCTTCTTCGCCGAGGCGGTTCGATACGGGTACGCGCACGTTGTCGAAGAAAAGCTCGGCGGTGTCCTGCGCGTGCTGGCCCACCTTCTCGAGCTTGCGGCCGCGCCGAAAGCCTTCGCGGTCCGCTTCGACCACGATCAGGCTCACGCCCTTGGAGCCCGCTGCCGGATCGGTCTTGCAGACCATGACGATGAGGTCCGCATTCAGGCCGTTGCTGATGAAGGTCTTGCTGCCGTTGATCACATAGTCGTCGCCGTCGCGGATGGCGGTCGTCCGCACGGCCTTCAGGTCGCTACCCGTGCCCGGCTCGGTCATGCCGATGGCGAGGATAGATTCGCCTGAGCAGACCTTCGGCAGCCAGCGCTGCTTTTGTTCCTCGTTGCCAAGCCGCGCGATATACGGGGCGATGATGTCGGAGTGAACCGAGAAGCCAAGGCCGCTGACGCCGGCCCGGTTGATCTCCTCGTTGAGGACAGCCGCGTGGCCGAAATCGCCGCCGCCGCCGCCGTATTCGGTGGGCAGTGTGACGCACAGCAGGCCTTCGCGGCCGGCCTTGAGCCAGGTCTCGCGATCGACCTTGCCGGCCTTGTCCCATTCGGCCTGCTTCGGCGCGCATTCCTTTTCCAGGAAGCGGCGCACGGTGGTGCGCAGCATTTCGTGGTCGTCGCGGAAGACGTTGCGGTTGATATGCATATCGGAGTCCTTAGCGTTAATAGGATTCGGTGAACGTAAGCAGTATGAGTCGAGGGTGGATTACCGTGCGCGTGCTACATGCGCGGCGGGTTCTGAGTGAAAGAGCGCCTCGACGAGGTGGGCCCGGCGCGCACGCGTGACGGCCTGATTGACGTAGCCCTTGTCGGCGATTTCGTTGGCGTCCATGGAAGGCGGCTCGGCCATCAACATGAGGCGCTCGACGTGAACGCTAGCGCCCTGGCCGCGCTGTCCGTGCAGGCGCTCGCTCAGCGCGGCGATGAGAACGGGGTGCCGCACGAGCGCGGCAGCGTCGAGCCCGGCGAGCTCCGGCGCGAAACGTTGACATGCGGCCACGTTTGGCCAGGCGAGGGCGGCGACGTATGCGTGATCGTGTCCGCAGATCACGGCGTCGGTGAGAAGCGGGGCGCAGCGATCGAGCAGGCCGAGCCGCATGGCGCCCGTGCGCACCCACGTGCCGTTGGCGAGCTTGAAGTCTTCGACCACCCGCCCCGCGAACAGCAGGCCTTCGGACGGATTTTCCGGATTTGCGAAGCGCACGGCGTCGCCGAGCCGGAAGAAGCCTTCTTCGTCGAACGCCGCTGCACTCAGTTCGGGATGCTTGATATAGCCGCCGAACACGTTCGCGCCGCGCATGCGGATCTCGTAGCGTGCATCTTCGCCTTCGAGCGGCACGAGCTTCACTTCCGATCCCGGCACCGGCGTGCCGATGTTGCCGACAGTATCCGTGGGCCAGCCGCAGAAGGTGCCCATGCCCGCCGTTTCCGTGCAGGCAAGGCCGCTCACGAAGGCGATGCGCTGACCGATGGTCTTCACCGCGACGCGCTGGATGCGTTCCCAGACCTCGGTGGGCAGGCTCGCGCCGCCGTAGCCGAAGAAGTGAACTTTCGAGAACAGGTTCGCCGCGAGTTCGGCGTCGTGCTCGATCTCGTTCGCGAGCACGGCCCAGGCCGACGGCACGCTCGTGAAGATCGTGGGCGCGACCTCGCGCAGGTTGCGCACGGTGCGCTCGATCATGCCGGGCACGGGGCGGCCGTCGTCGATGTAGTGAGTCGCGCCGAACTGGATCGAGCGGCCCAGGTTGAGCACGCCGCCCAGCCCGTGGTGCCAGGGCAGCCAGTCGAGGAATACGGGCTCGGTGTCGCGCAGGAAGGCGAGGTTGTCCGCGAAATAGGAGGCCACCGCCTTGAAATTGCGGTACGTGAGGTTGACGCCCTTGGGCGTGCCGGTCGAGCCCGACGTGAAAAGCACACGCGCCGTGTCTTCGGGTGCGATTGCCGCGCGCGCGGCGGCAACGGCCGCACGGCGCGGCTCGGTCAGCTCAGTCTGCGCGAGCGTCGCCCAGTCGATCTGATCTGCGCGGGGGCCGCGCACGGCGATGACCGGTGCGTCCAGATGAGCGAGCGCGGCGAGCGCGCGCTGGAAGGACGCGGCATCCTGCACGAACAGTGCGGCAGGCGGCACCAGTTCGACTACGGCCTTCAGGCGTGCGAAGTCCTGGCTGAGCATCGAGTAAGCGGGAGACACCGGCGCGATGGGAATACCCACGTATTCGGCGGCAAGCAGCACGATGGCTTGTTCGATCGAGTTGCCCGAGAGCAGCATGAGCGGGTGCGCCTGATCGAGGCCCATCTCGAGCAGCGCCGCGCCCACGCACTGGACCTGCTGCCACAGCTCGCGCCAGCTCACGCACCGCCAGGCGCCATCGCTGCCGCGTTCGCAGAAGGCGGCCGTCTCGCCACGCGTCTTTGCCCAGTCTTCGATGAAGTCCGCGAAGCTCGCTTGCGTGATGGCGGGGGGCGGATTGGCCGAGCGCAGGATCAGGCTGCCGTCATTGCGGCGCTCGACGAGGGTCTGGCGGTGAGGCATGCAGACCGGCCGGACGGCGACCGCCGGCGAATGACTGGCCGTGAGCGTACTCATTGAGCCGTGTCTCCTGAACGTTTGTGTGCGACCTGGCGGGCGCACTACGTTGAACTTGTCGGGAGGGGTACCGCTGGGCGCCACCCCTTAAAACAAGCATAGCGGGTGGGGAGGCGGGTCGTACCACCCGAACCGGGTAGCGCCTGGGCGCGAGCCCGCGCCATGCTGCTCAGGTGTCGATGCCGAGGTCGCGCACGCGCGCGACGGCCTCATCGCGGCTCGACACGCCGAGCTTGCCGTAGATGTTCTTGAGGTGCCACTTGACCGTTTCGGGCGAGATGCCGAGCGTGCGGGCGATCTTCTTGTTGGGCAGCGCCTGGGCGAGCAGGCTCACGACCTTCGTTTCGCGCTCGCTGAGGGTTTCGGCGACGTTCGGCGCCGCGCCTCGCGCAAGCGCCGTTTCGTTCGTCGTGCTTACGAGCGCAGCGGTCGATTCCTGTGCCGCGCGTAGCCGGTCGACGTAAAACGCCAGCACCGGGTCGCCGCCGTTTTCCTGCGGGTTCTGATCGGCGGACACTCCCGGCATCCCGCGCACGACCTGTTCGGCGAACGTCACGATGTCCGGGCCCGCGTCGAGCACGCTGCGCACGAGGCCGAGCCGGTGGCCAAGGCGCAGGCCCATGAGCGCGTTTTCGCGTGCCGCGTCTGCGCGCTTGCGCCGCTGGTCCACGAGAGCCGCCTGCATGCGCAGCTGGACGACGCGATGCTGCCAGCCCCGTTCGCCGCAAAGCGCGATGAGCGCCGGCAAACGCAGGGCCGCGCCCTCGAAGTCTTCGTGCGCGATGCACCAGTTCACATGGGAGCGCTGCGCGAGCGCGTGGACGTCGTACCACGCGTGCGGCCGCGTGGGGCGCAGGCGCGCCGCGATCGTGTCGAGGCGCGCGAGCTGGCCCTCCGCGTCGTCGAACTGGCCGCATTGCAGATGTTGCAGGACCTGTGCGGCGAGGCTATGCGCGAGCAGGCGCGGCAGGCCGTGCCGGCTCGCGTACTCCTCGAGCCGCTCGAGATACGCGAACGCGTCGAGCCGATGACCCTCGGCCCAATGCGCGGCCGCAAGCACCGTGAGCACGCGCACGACGGAGTCCGGTATGGACACGCGCTCGAGCACGTCGACGCGGTCTTCGAGCAGGCGTCTTGCGCCGGCGATGTCGTTGAATTCGTAGAGCGCCTCGCCGAGTTGCGCGGCCGCGAGACACGCGGGCTCCGCCGCGCTGCTGCCTCGCTCGTCCGCCTCGGCGAGGACGTCGCGGCTGATGCGCTCGACTTGCAGGAACTGGCCTTCGAGTGCGTGGCTGAAGCCGGCCATGCAGCGGCCGTTGAGCACGCCGGCCGAGGTGCCCATCAACGGCGAGCCGGCGAGCAGCGGGCGCGTCGCGTCGGTCTGGAACGCGCGCGCTTCGTCGTATTCGCCCAGGCGCATGTAGAGCCAGGAGAGCAGGTTGTTGCGCGCGCCGATCGACATGCTGGTGGCGTCCGCGGGCGCGGCGAGGATCTGCGGCAGGCGCGCCGCTACGCTGTCGGCGTCGTCGCGCTGTACGTCGACGGCGGCGCGCAGCAGCGTGAGCCGGTAGCGCGCATGCGCGTTCTCTTCGGGAATGTCGGCTTCGAGGCGCGCGAGGGTCGTGGCGCAGGCTTCGAAGTCGCGCGCATACAGTTCGAGCTGCAGGCGCCACAGGCGCAACTCCACGCGCGTCTCGATCTCGGCGTGCGGCAGCAGGTGCATGAGCGAGACGAGCTTGCGCAAATCGCCGGAAATCTGCAGGTCGCGCGCCACGGCAAGCACGAGGTCGGCGGCCGCCGCCGATTCGCCGGCGTGCAGCGCGTGGCGCACCGCTTCTTCGGGCAGGCCGTGATCGCGGAACCAGCACCAGGCCGCGTGATGCACCGCGCGCTGCAGGGCTTCGCTGCGCGTGCGCAGGCGCTCGAGCAAGGTTTCGCGAAAGAGCGGGTTGAGCCGGTACCAGGTCTCGTTGCCCACGCGTTCGATCTGCGCGATGAAGAGGTTGTCGGTCTCGAGGCGCGCGAGCAGCGCGAGGACTTCGTTCGCAGGCTGCTCGTCGCCAACGAGCGCGACGCACAACGAGGAGCACAGCCGCGCGCAAACCGACGTGCGCACGAGCAGCTCGACTTCGCTGGCGGAAAGACGCGACAGCACCGCGCCTTCGAAGTACTCGCCGAACGCACGCGCGTCGTGCAGATGCGTGCTCGCAAGCGACGCCGTGACGTCCGCCGCGCCGGCCGTCGTGCGCCGGCGCTTGAGTTGGATGGCGAAGAGCTGCAGACCCGCCACCCAGCCGTCAGTTAGCTCGTGCATTGCGCGCGCGTCGCGCTCGCTCACCTCGCCGAGTTGCGCGTGCAGATATTGCGCGGATTCGGCAAAGGTGAAGCGCAGGTCGCGCATGTTGAGTTCGAGCATCAGATCCTGGTCGCGCAGGCGGCCGAGCGACACGGGAACGTTGCCGCGCGACACCAGCACGAGGTGCAGGTTTTGCGGCGCGTAGTCGATGAGCCACTGGAGCGCGCGATGGCTGCGCGCATTGGTGACGTGATCGAGGTCGTCGATGACGAGGGCGAGGTCGCAGGAGCGGGAGGCGATGGCGCGCACGAGCGCGATCACGGTGCGCTCGACGGCTTCGTCGTCCGCGCCGCGGCCGCCGAGAATCGCGGCTTCGCGACAGATGGCCGGATCGACCTGGGCGAGGCTCGCCACGAGACCGTCGACGAAGCTCGAGAGGTCGTCGTCTTCCGGCGCGAGGGTGAGCCAGGCGAGGTCGAAGCCGAGCGGCAGGAGCGCCTCGCGCCAGGCAAGGAGCGTGGTGGTCTTGCCGCAGCCGGCAGGACCCTGGAGCACGATGCAGCGCTTGCGCCGTGCCTCGATCAACTGGCCGACCACGCGCTCGCGCGCGACGACGCGTGTTTTGCTGCGCGGCGCCATCACGCGGGACGCTGCGCCGGCAGCGACGGAAGGGGAATCGGGCCAGCGTTGCGGCATATTCGCGTGCGCTTTGCAGTCCTGGCGCCGCGATGAATGCGCACGCCCGATGACGAAACGAGGATCGGGCTATTGTAGCGCGTGCGCTTGCGCGGCCACGCGGGCGAGCGCGACCGGCGAACCGTGCTGTTTTGTCGCAGCGCAACGGGGTGCGTTACGTGCAGGCGAGAGCGGCTAGACATCGGCACGGATCAGGAGGTTCGCATCGACCGGAGCCACATGTCGTGAATCGCGCCGCGAGTTGCCACGTCCTTGAACAGGAAGGCCGAGTCACGGCCTTTCGTGTCCGTCACGCGGGCTTCGATGGCGTAGAGGTCGTCTTCGCGCGCGTACCCGGGGCAGACGATCTGGCGCACGTGCGCCACCTTGCGCGGCGCGCTTGCAGTGGCATTTTGAGACATGCGATTGCGCTCCTGAATGCGCCAGAGCAACGACAGGCGCGATATCGCGATGATGCCTGGCGCACGGCGCGGTGTCCCCACCCCGCGCGGGTGGCCAGTTTCCAGCCACCTCGCGTCATGAACCGCGAAGCACTTGCCGCTCGGGGTATTCCCGTCCCCACTCCGTTTGGGTAGTTGCCCCCCTGAATGTCCCTGCAAAACTGCGCCGCATGTGGCTCGCGGTGCCGAACGGGTTACACATTCGCCGCGCATGTTGCACGCGGCAATCATAATGAGGAGACGTGCATGCGTTTTATCAGCAAGGGAATTTGCGGAGCAACGCTGGCAGTGGTGGCGGGTAGCGCCGCGGCGCAGTCGAGCGTGACGTTGTACGGTGTGGCCGATACGTTCGTGCAATATCTGGATAACGGTGGCAATCATTCGTATTCGCTGCGAAGCGGCGGGAACACCGGGTCGATGTTTGGCCTGAAGGGTAACGAAGATCTCGGCAGCGGGTTGAAGGCCGCGTTCGATGTCGAGACCGGATACAACATCAACAACGGCGGTCTGTTCGCGGATACCACCACGCTCTTTTACCGCCAGGCGTGGGTGGGACTCACGCACGACAAATACGGCTCGCTCACGTTCGGGCGTCAGTATCAGCCGACCTTCTGGGTCGTCTATCCGACCGATCCGTTTCGCGGCAACGAAGTGCTTTCGCCGCTTTCCGCCGCCGTGCTCGCGGTCGATCGCAATACGCTCGCCAGTCAGTCTGTCACGGGCCGCACGAGCAATTCGGTCCTCTACAAATCGCCGAATCTCGCGGGCCTGCAGCTGTACGCGATGTACGCCTTCTCGGCCACCATCACCCAACCGGTGCCGCAGACTTCAGGCAACTTCCTCGATCTTGGTCTCTCGTATTCGGCCTATGGGCTCTACGCGGGCATCGCCTACCAGTATCAGCATCCCGGCACGGAGACGATCGCCGGGTTGCCCGGCCCGCTCAACTTGCTCGGCACCGAGCACTACACGGGCGCGCTTGGCTACCGCATTGGCATCGTCAACCTGCAGTTCAATTATTCGTACAACAAACCGCACGACGCGCCGGCGCACTCGTTCGCGGCCTTGCTCGGCGCGGGCAAGTCGTCGAGCGTCATGGAGTTCGGCGCGACGATTCAGGCCTCGCCGGCCGACACGGTCGAGATCGCCGGGATCGAGCGCAACGTGCGCGGCGCGCACGACAACACGCCGGGCGTGCAGATCGGATACGACCACAGTCTTTCCAAGCGCACGTCGCTTTATATGCGCGCGGGCTACCTGAAGAACAACGGCACCGCGACGATGAGCTGGCCAGGCGTTGCGGTCACGAGCGCAGATACGAAACAGGTGCTCGCGGTGCTCGGTATGACGCATCGCTTCTGACAAGGCAACGCCGCGCTTCGGCGCGGCCGCAATTCGCAATCAACGAGGAGGGACCAGGATGGATGTCATTCGCAACGGCCGCGCGCTAGCCGTGGCCACGCTTTTTGCTGCTTTTTTTGCTGCCTCTTTGCAGGCTCATGCGCAGGACAGCGGAGCGGCGTCTTCCGCGCCCGCTGCTCCCGCCGCGGCAGCTTCTTCTTCAGCCACCAGCGCAACGCCGACTTCGCAGAAGGCAGCCGACCGCTCGCTGCGCCGGCGCGTGCTGAACGCGCTCGCGAAAGCGAAGGGACTACGCGCGGGCGGCATTACCGTGCGCGCGAGCAATGGGGCGGTGAAGCTGGAGGGATGGGTGCCGGAGCAGGCGCAGATCGATCAGGCGACGCGGATCGTCCAGGGCGTGGCTGGCGTGACCACGGTGGAGAACACGCTGACGCTTTCGACGTTCTAAGGCTTCGATCCAGCATGTGCGGGAAGAGCGGGACCGTGAACGGTCCCGTTTCTCTTTAAGGCTTACATCGTCACCGACTTGCACTCCAGGAACTCGGCCAGCCCTTCGGCGCCGTACTCGCGGCCATTGCCGGAGGTCTTGTAGCCGCCGAACGGCACGGTCACATCGAGCATCGCGCCGTTGATGCGCACCGAACCTACGCGCAGTCGCGCCGCCACCTTGCGCGCACGCTGCGGATCGCTCGTCGCGATATAGCCCGCAAGCCCGTAGGGGCTGTCGTTCGCGATCCGGATGGCGTCTTCTTCATCGTCGTAGGGAATCATCGCGAGCACGGGGCCGAAGATTTCCTCGCGTGCGATCGCCATGTCGTTGTGTACGCCGGCGAAGATCGTGGGCCGCGCGTAGAAGCCGCGCGAGAGCCCGGACGGGCGGCCCGGGCCGCCCGCCGCCACGTGCGCGCCTTCTGCGATGCCCGTCTCGATCATGCGCTGCACTTTGTCGTACTGGGCGCGGTTCGAGATGGGGCCCATGCGCGTGGCCGGGTCAGCCGGATCGCCGACCGTCAACGCATTCGCGGCCGCCGCCGCGATGGTGACCGCTTCGTCGTAGCGTGCGCGCGGCACCAGCATGCGGGTGGGCGCGATGCAGGTCTGACCGGAATTCACCATGCACTGCGCGACGCCGCTCGCCACGGCGGACGCCAGATCGGCGTCGTCGAGGACGAGCAGGGCGGACTTGCCGCCTAGCTCCTGCGTGACGCGCTTGACCGTGGGCGCGGCGCCGATCGCCACTTCCACGCCCGCGCGCGTCGAACCCGTGATGGAAACCATGTCCACCTGCGGATGCGAGGCGAGCCGCGCGCCCACGGTGCGGCCCTCGCCGAACACCATGTTGAAGACGCCCGCGGGCGCACCGGCCTCGTGGAGAATCTCGGCGAAGATCATCGCATCGAGCGGCGCGATTTCCGAAGGCTTGAGCACGACCGTGCAGCCCGCGGCGAGCGCGGGGGCGACCTTGGCCGTGATCTGGTTCAGCGGCCAGTTCCATGGTGTGATGAGGGCGGCGACGCCGATCGCCTCGCGCCGCACATAGCTCTTGCCGTTCGTCGTTTCGAACGGGAAGTCGCGCAGGACATCGATGGTTGCGTGCAGGTGCGCGAGGCCAATCGGTGCCTGCAACGCATTGCACAGCGAGACCGGTGCGCCGATTTCCTGGCGCACGGCTTCGGCGATTTCGGGCAGGCGACGCTGATAGATTGCGGCGATGCGCTCGAGCAGGGCGATCCGCGTTTCGCGGCTCGTCTCCGACCACGCGGGAAAGGCGGCGCGCGCGGCGGCGATAGCGCGGTCGGCGTCCTCGTCATTGCCCATGGCGAGCGTGCCGATGCGCTCTTCGCTGGCGGGATCGACGATATCGAATGAGCGAGCGCGCGCGCCTTGCTGCGCCGGCTCGACCCACTGTCCGTCGATATAGAAGCGGTTCAATGTTTTCATGATGCATTTCCCAGGTCGCGTGAGTACGAGCTCAAGCCGGCCGATCGCCGATGATGGTCGCGCGCATCATGTGCCGCACGGCGGGGTAGTAGTCCTGAATGGCGTAGTGCTGGCACGACCGGTTGTCCCAGAAGGCGATCGTGTTCGGGCGCCACTTGAGCCGCACCTGATACTCGGGCACCTGGGCCTGCCGGAACAGCAACTGCAGCAGTTCCATTTCGGCGAGCTTGAAGTCGAAGCCCACGCGGTACTGGTCCGCGGTTTTGTGACCGTGGTTCGCCAGATGTGTGGTGAACGCCTCGTTGACATAGAGAATCTTTTCACCCGTTTCCGGGTGCGTGCGCACCACGGGATGCGTGGCAGGCGGAAAGCGCTTTCTCATTTCGGCATGCTGATCTTCTGGAATGACAATCCCGAACAACGGCAGGAAATCGTGGACGGCCGTGAGATTCGCAATGCGTGTCTTGACGTCTTCTGGCAGGCCCTCGTAGGCTGCGACCATGTTGATCCACATGGTGTCGCCGCCCACCTCGGGGCACGCCACACAGCGCAGCATCGACCCCATCGAAGGTATTTCGCGCCATGACACGTCGGAGTGGTAGAGATTCTCGCGCCCGCGCTTCGAATCGTTGCGCCCAAGAATGACGAGTTCGGGGTGATCCGGGTGATGCGGAAACGTGGGGTGGACTTCCAGTTCGCCAAAGCGGCGCGCGATGGCCACGTGCTGCGCGGGCGTGATGTCCTGGTCGCGGAAGAACAGCACCTTGTACTTGAGCAGCGCGCGGCGCAGGGCCCTGCAGGTGGCGTCGCCGAGTGGCTCGCGCAAGTCGATGCCGCCGATCTCGGCGCCGATGGTCGGTGTATGCCGCATGAGCGTGAAAGGCCAGCTTTCGGTGTCGGCTGCGCTGGCCTGAAACTCGTTAGGTTCGCTAACGGTTGCTTGCATGTGATTCTCCATTGACGATAGGTATCTGCAGTCGTCGTGCGCGGCCGTTAGCGGCTCACGCATTACGGTTCGAACTTAACGCGTGACGTATTCTTTCAGGCCGTGAGTGGCGCCGTGTCCTTGCCAGCTGCGCGCAGCGAACGTTCGGGGTGCAGCCAGCGCAGCGCCACGAGCGCGGCGGCGACCAGCAGCGTCGCCGTCACTGCGATGGCGACTTCGTAGGCGTGCGCGCCCGTCGCGGCATACGACTGGACGAGCCGGCCGACGAGAGCTGGCCCGATCGCCGCGCCGAGGCTCGCCACCGCGGTATTGATCGCGATGACCGAGCCGCGCTGGGCGAGCGGCACCATTTCGGCGAGCATGGTGGGGGCGAGCGTCAAGCAGAAAGTAGGCAGCGCGGCGGCAACGGCATAGCAGAGCACCTTTTGCATGGGCGTCAGGTCGATCGTCGCTAAAGCGAAGAAGAGGAGTGCGCCCGCGATCATGACAGCGCACATGAGCCGTACGCGGGCTTCGCGCGAGGTCGCGCCGTGCCGGAGCATGCGTTGCGAAAGCGCGCTCAGGCCGATATTGACTGGCGCCGCGAGTGCGATGACGAGTGCGAAGAGGCGTCCCGACGCGATGCTGCCGAAACCGAGTCCCTTCTCGAGATAGGTGGGCAACCACGTGATGGTCTGGCCAAGCAGCCAGTAGGCCACGAAGCCGAGCAGAAAGACCGAGAGAACGGACGCGTCCGTGAGGATTCTGCGATAGGGCAGCGGCGCGGCCACGGTGCTGGCAGCGGCCGGTTCGCGCTGCTTGCGCCGCACGACGTCGAGCGTGCCTTCGCGGCCAAAGGCCAGCCACAGCGCGCACCAGAGCGCGCCCACCACGGCTAGCACGAAGAAGTTCGTGCGCCAGCCCCAGCGCTGCGTGATCGCGGGAATCACGAGCCCGGCGAGCACCATGCCGCCGACCGCGCCCTGATTGATGACGGCCACGGGGAGACTGCGTTTGTGGTCCGGGAACCACTTGAAGAGCGAGTGGACGGAGACCGGAAACGAGGGGCCCTCCGCCGCGCCGAGAATCACGCGACAGAGCAGCAGCGCGAACGCGCTCGTGGTGAACGCCTGGGGTATCTGCAACAGCGCCCAGCTTGCGCCCATGGCGAGCAGGATCCAGCGCGTCGGGACACGATTCGAGAGGAAACCGACGAGCACGGTCGAAGTTGAGAAGAGCCAGAAAAAGCTGCCGGCGACAAAGCCGAATTGCGCCGGCGAGAGATGCATCTCGGTCATGAGCGGCACGGCGACCATGCCCAGGACGATCTTGTCGAGAAAGTTGATCGTGGAGAGTCCGGTGAGGAGGGCCGTGTTGGTCCAGGCGGACTTTGGCTGCCAGGAAGTTGAGCTGAGCATGGGCAATCTCGTTGTATCGGCTGGCGCCGGCTGATAGGGGCAACGCCAGGGCGCGACCGGACTGGCGAAGGCTTGTACGCGCAGCGGCCGGTGCTGTGGGTTGGTTCAGTACGGGGATGCCGCGAATTCGGGATGGGAGGGGGGAGCCGTGACGCCCATTGCTTTCATGATGTCTCCTTGTCCGCGCGCGCTTTCCGAATCTGATTCGCGCTTCGGCGTTGCCTGTGTCTGGCGTTACCTTAGGAGTCAGGCCACCCTGGGTGACCCCCCCAACCGGGTAGGGCAGGGAATTCCTCAGTGGGGCGCGCGAGTGGAGTGTTCAATGTCGTTTTGTCTCGCGCAAAGCGGAAGCCCAAAGCAAAAGGCCTCGTTGCTTTCGCAACGAGGCCTTTTATTCTTCGGTGTTTGTCGTTACCAACACCAGGAATTCTGGTGGGTAGTACTGGGATCGAACCAGTGACCCCTGCCGTGTGAAGGCAGTGCTCTACCGCTGAGCTAACCACCCGAAGAGATTGAGATTATGCAGGGCGTTTCCGATCTTGTAAAGCCCTTTTTTAAGCATTTTGCGCATCGGCCAAATTTGCTTCGGCGGGGGCGGGTTCGGTGCGCCAAACCGACGTCCCTTTGATTGCCTTGTCGAGACCATCGAGGACGCCGTTGTGTTCGGCGACTTCTTCGTCGCTCGCCATGATCACCGGCAGATCGATCGACTCGAGCTGCACGCGCGGCGCAGCGGCCGCACCGGGCGCGGCATGCTCGCCCAGCATGTCGATGACGAGGCTTTCCTGGCCACGCGTCATCGCGAGATAGACCTCGGCGAGCAGTTCCGAGTCGAGCAGCGCGCCGTGCAGCGTACGGTGCGCGTTGCTGATGCCGAAGCGATCGCACAGGGCGTCGAGCGAATTGCGCTTGCCGGGGAAAATCTGCTTGGCCTGCACAAGCGTGTCGATCACCTCGCCGCAATGCTCCTTGAACCCCGGCTTGCCGAGCTGCGCGAGCTCGGCGTCGAGAAAGCCGATGTCGAACGGCGCGTTGTGGATGATGATGTCCGCGTCGCGAATGAAGTCGAGGATCTCGTCCGCGACTTCGGCAAACTTTGGCTTGTCGGAGAGGAATTCGGTCGTGAGACCGTGCACGGCGAGTGCGCCCGGGTCGCTGTCACGCTCCGGGTTCACATAGAAGTGCAGGTTGTTGCCGGTGAGCCGGCGGTTCACCAGCTCGACGCAGCCGATTTCGATGATGCGGTCGCCCGTGCGGGCGTTCAGGCCGGTGGTTTCGGTATCGAGAATGATCTGGCGCATGTCTTGTAAAGCGTGAAAGCGTGGGTCAGCCGCGCGAGGCGGTCTCAGAAAGCGGTCTCAGTGTCCGGCGAGCGTGGCGACGCCGCGGTTCGCGAGCGCGTCGGCGCGCTCGTTCTCCGGGTGGCCGGCGTGACCCTTCACCCAGCGCCACTCGATCTCGTGCTGGCCGACGAGCGAGTCCAGGCGTTTCCAAAGGTCGTCGTTCTTGACCGGCGTTTTGGCGGCCGTCATCCAGTTCTTCTTCTTCCAGCCGTGAATCCACTCGCTGATGCCCTTCTGCACATACTGCGAGTCGGTGTGCACGATCACCTTGCACGGACGCTTGAGCGCTTCGAGTGCTGCGATCACGCCCATCAACTCCATACGGTTGTTGGTCGTGCCGGCCTCGCCGCCGAACAGTTCCTTTTCCTGCGCGCCGAAGCGCAGCAGTGCGCCCCAGCCACCGGGGCCCGGGTTGCCCTTGCAGGCGCCGTCGGTGAAGATTTCGACGAAGTCGGGTGTGCTCATGTGTCCTTGTTGCGTGTTGGGGAAGGGGTGGTGGCCGCAGGCTTAAGGCTCGCGGCCAGCACCGGCTTCTTGACCTTCCGTGGCCCGACGAGGCGCATGCCGCGCACGCGCTTGATCGCCGTCACCATATAGATAGCGCCGAAAATCGGCCACCAGCGGTCGCCCGCGGCTTCCATGAAGCCGTAGCGGCCGAGCCACTGATCCGTCGCGAGCGGCGGACGATAGCAGCCGAAGCGCCCGCGTTCAAGCTCGAAGCCAAGCAGCTTGATCCAGTCTTTCAGGCGTGTGAAGGCGATCAGGTCCTGGCGCGCGGGCAGGAACGGATGGCCGGTCAGCTTGCCGACCGACTGGCGCGCGCCCCACAGCGAAAGCGAGTTGAAACCGACGATCAGCAATTGCCCTTCGGGCATCAGCACGCGTTCGGCTTCGCGCAGCAGGCGGTGCGGGTCGCTCGTGAATTCGAGCGTGTGCGGCATCACGATGAGGTCGACGCTCTGCGCCTCGAACGGCAGATCGAGATAGTCGCACCATACAGTGCTGCGGCCGGCGGGCGCGTGTAGCAACGAAGTTTCGCCCGCAGCCGGGCTGCGGTCTTGCGTTGCGCCGCCCGCGCCGGGCATCGTCTGCCCCCCGTTCGGATGCGGATGCGCCGATGCACCGGGTGCGGAGTAGGGGGCGCTTGCCGCACTGGCGGCGTCGAGCACGAGGCCGCGGCACGACATGCGGTTCTCGCGCAGGGCGTCGAGTTGCGGCAAGCCGAGCTGCAGCGCATGGTAGCCGAATACGTTCGATACCACGCGGTCGAGTTGCTCCTGCTCCCAGCCGAGCACATACCTGCCAGCGGGCGAGGCGGTCCAGGCGGGCCAGTCTATAATCAATCGGTCAGACATGTCGAAGAATACGTCGCCCCATGAAGAGTCCGCTTGAGTACGCGCGTCCGAGCGATGCGTGCGCCTACGAGTACGTACCGGTTCCGGCTTTTGAAGACAATTACATCTGGGTCGTCTCGGACGGCCAGAATGCCGTTGCCGTCGATCCGGGCGACGCCGCGCCGGTTCGCGCGTACCTCGCGAAACGCGGCTGGCGGCTCGCCGCTATTTTACTCACCCATCACCACAACGACCACGTCGGCGGTGTGGCGGACCTGCTCTCCGACGCCCGCGTGCCTGCTCATTTGCCCGTGTACGGCCCAGCGGGCGAGGCGCTTGGCCCGCTCGACCCGCTCGTCACACGCGTGAAGGGTGGAGACGCCGTCCATCTGGAAGCCCCCGCGCTCGACTTTACGGTGATCGACGTGCCAGGCCACACGCGCGGCCACATCGCCTATTTCCAGGCGTCAGATGCCAACGGCACGCCGCACGTGTTCTGCGGCGACACGCTCTTTGCCTGCGGCTGCGGCCGCCTCTTCGAGGGTACGCCCGCGCAGATGCTCGACTCGCTCGACGCGCTCGCGGCGCTGCCCGGCAATACTCACGTGCACTGCGCACACGAATATACGTTGTCGAACATTCGGTTCGCGCTCGCCTGCGATCCCGAAAACGCCGATCTGCGTGAATGGAGCCGCGAGGCGGCGGCGCTGCGCGAGCGCGGCGTGCCGACGCTGCCTACGACGATCGCGCACGAGCGCGCCGTCAATCCGTTCCTGCGCGCGAGCGATGCGGCGGTGCAAGCCGCGCTCACCGAGGCGTTGCACGAATCGGTGCCGGACCGGCTGGCTGCTTTCGCGATGATGCGTGAATGGAAGAATCGGTTCCGCTGACCCACCGCGGTCAGGGGGCATGCTCAACCCAATCGTATGGAATCACGCCCAAGCTGCGGATTTCATGGATTTTTTTCCAATAATTCCGATTGACGGAAACCGACACGTTCCGTACTATCGGCTGCAAATTCCAGCCATGCGGATGTAGATTTTCATGCGATTCATAATCAGTGCGCTGCTGGTCCTCATGCTCGCCGCCTGTGCGAGTGGGGGACCGTCTGCGAGTTCTCTAGCACCAGCCAACGCCCAGGCCAACGCCGACCTCATTCGTAAGACCTCCGCTGCGAAGGAAACCATTAACGTCGATCAAGGCTCCGTCGATCAGCTCACGAGTCCCGACGCCGACCTCTGGGCGCGCATTCGTCGCGGCTTCCAGATGCCCGACCTGCAGAGCGACCTCGTCGACATGAACGCCAACTGGTACGCCCAGCGGCCCGACTACGTGGCGCGCATGACCGAGCGTTCGCAGAAGTACCTCTATCACATCGTCGAAGAGCTCGAGGCGCGCCACATGCCCACCGAGCTCGCGCTGCTGCCGTTCATCGAATCCGCGTATAACCCGCAGGCGCTGTCGGTCGCGAAGGCTGCCGGCATGTGGCAATTCGTGCCGGGCACGGGCCGCACCTATAACCTCAAGCAGAACATGTGGCAGGACGAGCGCCGCGACGTGCTGGCCTCGACCAGCGCCGCGCTCGACTACCTCTCGCGCCTGCACGACATGTTCGGCGACTGGTATCTCGCGCTTGCCGCTTACAACTGGGGCGAGGGGAACGTGCAGCGTGCGATCGCGCGCAACGAGGCGGCGGGTTTGCCCACCGACTACCAAAGCCTGCGCATGCCCAACGAAACGCGTAACTACGTGCCGAAGCTGCAGGCGGTCAAGAACATCGTGATGAACCCGCAGCAGTACGGGCTTACGCTGCCGTCCATTCCGAACCACCCGTATTTCGTCACGGTCACGACCTCGCACGACATCGACGTGGACGTCGCCGCCAAGCTCGCGAACATGACGACCGACGAGTTCCGCTCGCTCAATCCGTCGTTCAAGAAGCCTGTGATTCTCGGCGCGACCGACCCGCAGATCCTGCTGCCGTTCGACAACGCGAGCGCATTTGAGCGCAATTTGAAGGCGTATTCCGGCCAGCTTTCCTCCTGGACCGTCTACACGACAGACTCGCGCACCACACCGGCCGCGATCGCGCAGAAGATCGGCGTGGACGCCGACACGCTGATGTCGGTGAACAAGATTCCTGCAGGCATGCGCCTGAAGGCGGGCTCGACGCTCGTGGTGCCACGCACCGACGATGGCGACGACGAGGACATCAGCGCCGACGTGGCGGAAAGCGCCGTGCTGGCCATGGAGCCGGATGTGCCCGACACGCGCAAGATGCTGATCCGCGTGCGCCGCAAGCAGTCGATGGAAACGGTGGCGAGCCGCTATGGCGTCTCGCTCGGTCAGTTGAAGGCGTGGAACAAGACTCATCGCGACTACGTCGCGCCGGGCCAGGTGCTGGTGTTGCACGTGCCGGTCAACAAGGCAATGCCGAGCGAACCGGGGCCAGAACGTCTGGCAACGAACGTTTCTGGCGGTGGCGTGCAGCGAATTGGCACCCGCGTTGCAGACACCGGGTCGAAGTCGCGATACGATAAGAAGCACGGTCGCGCGCACACCGAGGTCGTGAAGGTTTCCGAACCGGTCAAGGCCAGGACGGTCAGCGCTGCGCCCAGCAAGGCGTCGAAGGGTGCGGCAAGCCGCCCGAAGGCCGAAACCCACGCGCAGAAGCACCAGACAAAATAGCGGCTGGCGAAGGGTGCTCAAACATGCGTTGCGGGGGCAGCGCATGGTATTTCGCTCCGATCACTTTTCCGTTTTTGTTGTGTTTGACGCCGTCACCCCGCCAGGTGGCGGCGTTTTCGTTGGTAGGTGCCAAAAACTGGCGACGCGATTTCGAGCGGGCGGCGCTTGCCGCCACGCCCGCGCCCGCTATAGTTGAAAGGGCCGCGCACCGGGCTGCGAGCACGCTCCCCGTCGCCAGCGTCATCCTGGAATTTGAAGGAAAGGTGACTTTCGCGCTATAATTTCAAGGTTTGAGCTTATCAACCCGCACCCTAGCGCCTACCTCTTCCCATCCGTTCATCCGCCGCCCGCGCTTCATCGTCAACTGGCCGGCTGCCGCCCGATCCTGCGTCGCAAACGCGCGCTCGTGGCCCGGCGCCACAACGGCCGACCGCACGAAGACGTCGCGTAGCGAGTGCGCCGCGCGCGCATCCTGACCTTCACGGAAAAGGATGCCGACGCCGCAGCCGCTCTCAGGTCGCAAGATCGCAACGTCGGATAACAGGTCGGCACAGGGTGCTCCCCCAAGGAGTCTCCCGTGTTGCCGTCATTCTCTCCCGCTCTGCTCGCGCTCGCCGACGGCACGGTCTTTCGTGGTTACTCGATCGGCGCGCCGGGTCATACAATCGGTGAAGTCGTGTTCAACACGGCCATCACCGGTTATCAGGAAATCCTGACCGACCCGAGCTACGCTCGCCAGATCGTCACCCTCACGTATCCGCATATCGGCAACGTCGGCGTCAATGCCGAAGACGTCGAAGCCACGAAAGTCCATGCCGCCGGTCTGATCATCCGCGACCTGCCCGCGCTCGCCTCGAATTTCCGCATGGAGCGCACGCTCGGTCAGTATCTGAAGGACGAAGGCGTGGTCGCCATCGCCGGCATCGATACGCGCAAGCTCACGCGTATCCTGCGCGACAAGGGCGCGCAGAACGGCGCGATCCTCGCTGGTTCCGACGACGAAGCGAAGGCCATCGAACTCGCGCGCTCGTTTCCGGGCCTCGCGGGCATGGACCTCGCCAAGGTCGTGTCGACCGAAAAGCCGTATCAGTGGAACACCACGGAATGGCGCCTGGGCGAAGGGTACCGCACGCAGTCGGCGCCTAAGTACAAGGTCGTGGCGTTCGACTACGGTGTGAAGCAGAACATCCTGCGCATGCTGGCCGAACGCGGCTGCGACGTCACGGTGCTGCCGGCGCAATCAACAGCTGAAGACGCATTCGCACTGAACCCGGACGGCGTGTTCCTCTCGAACGGCCCCGGCGATCCGGAACCCTGCGACTACGCGATCAAGGCGACGCAAGCCTTCATCGAGCGCGGCATCCCGACGTTCGGCATCTGCCTCGGTCACCAGATCATGGGTCTCGCCGTGGGCGCGAAGACTCTGAAGATGAAGACGGGCCACCACGGCGCGAACCACCCGGTCAAGGATCTTGCCGACGGCCGCGTTGTCATCACGTCGCAGAACCACGGCTTCGCGGTGGACGCCGCCACGCTGCCCGCGAACGCGCGCGTCACGCACGTGTCGCTGTTCGACGGCACGCTGCAAGGGTTTGAGTTGACCGACAAGCCCGCGTTCTGCTTCCAGGGGCACCCGGAAGCATCGCCGGGCCCGCAGGACATCGGCTATCTGTTCGACCGCTTCACGGCGCTGATGGACAAGGCAAAGGCGTAAGCGCCGCGCAGAGTTGAAGCGAAAGAGCAGAGCAGGGTGCGCAGCGAGCCGGTTTGACGTAGTTTGCAGACACGGCCCACGCGCGCACCCGGGCGGCAAGAAGTCAGCCGCCAGACGCAAAAGACACAGGAATATTTAGCGAGAGCGTTATGCCCAAGCGGACAGACATCAAGAGCATTCTCATCATCGGCGCGGGTCCGATCATCATCGGCCAGGCGTGCGAGTTCGACTATTCGGGCGCGCAGGCATGCAAGGCGCTGCGTGAAGAAGGCTACAAGGTCATCCTCGTCAACAGCAATCCGGCGACGATCATGACCGACCCGAACACGGCCGACGTCACCTACATCGAGCCGATCACGTGGGAAGTGGTGGAGCGCATCATCGAGAAGGAGCGCCCCGACGCGATCCTGCCGACGATGGGCGGCCAGACCGCGCTGAACTGCGCGCTCGACCTGCATCACCATGGCGTGCTGAAGAAGTACAACGTCGAGTTGATCGGCGCTTCGCCGGAAGCCATCGACAAGGCCGAAGACCGCCAGAAGTTCAAGGACGCGATGACCAAGATCGGTCTGGGTTCGGCGAAGTCGGGCGTCGCGCACTCGATGGAAGAGGCGCTCAAGGTGCAAGGCGAAATCGCCGAAGCCACCGGCAGTGGCGGCTACCCGGTCGTGATCCGTCCGTCGTTCACGCTCGGCGGCTCGGGCGGCGGCATCGCGTACAACCGCGAAGAATTCGAAGAGATCTGCAAGCGCGGTCTCGATCTGTCGCCTACGCGCGAACTGCTGATCGAAGAATCGCTGCTCGGCTGGAAGGAATACGAGATGGAAGTGGTCCGCGACAAGGCGGACAACTGCATCATCGTCTGCTCGATCGAAAACCTCGACCCGATGGGCATCCACACCGGCGACTCGATCACGGTCGCGCCGGCGCAGACGCTCACGGACAAGGAATATCAGATCCTGCGCGACGCCTCGCTGGCTGTGCTGCGCGAGATTGGCGTGGACACGGGCGGCTCGAACGTCCAGTTCTCGATCGACCCGCGCACGGGCCGCATGATCGTGATCGAAATGAACCCGCGCGTCTCGCGTTCGTCGGCGCTCGCCTCGAAGGCTACGGGTTTCCCGATCGCCAAGGTCGCGGCGAAGCTGGCAGTGGGCTACACGCTCGATGAGTTGAAGAACGAAATCACGGGCGGTCAGACGCCGGCATCGTTTGAGCCGACCATCGACTACGTCGTGACGAAGATTCCGCGTTTCGCGTTCGAGAAGTTCCGCGAAGCCGACCCGCGCCTCACCACGCAGATGAAGTCGGTGGGCGAAGTGATGGCCATCGGCCGCACGTTCCAGGAGTCGTTCCAGAAGGCGCTGCGCGGTCTTGAAGTCGGCGTCGACGGTCTGGACGAAAAGACCACGAGCCGCGACGAGATCATCCGCGAGATCGGCGAAGCTGGCCCGGACCGCATCTGGTTCGTGGGCGACGCGTTCCGCGTGGGCATGACGCGCGAAGAGATCTTCGAAGAAACCGCGATCGACCCTTGGTTCCTCGCGCAGATCGAAGAGATCGTCAAGAAGGAAGAGGCCGCCCGTGGCCGCACGCTCGCGAGCCTCACGAAGGACGAGCTGCGTTACCTCAAGCAAAGCGGTTTCTCGGATCGTCGTCTCGCGAAGCTGCTCGGCAGCAACGCGACCGACGTGCGCCGCCGCCGTATCGAGCTGAACGTGCGCCCGGTGTACAAGCGCGTGGACACCTGCGCGGCCGAGTTCGCCACCAAGACCGCCTACATGTACTCGACCTACGAGGAAGAGTGCGAGGCCAACCCGACAAACAACAAGAAGATCATGGTGCTGGGCGGCGGCCCGAACCGGATCGGTCAGGGTATCGAGTTCGACTACTGCTGCGTGCACGCCGCGCTCGCCATGCGCGAAGACGGCTACGAAACGATCATGGTCAACTGCAACCCGGAAACGGTGTCGACCGACTACGACACGTCCGACCGCCTGTACTTCGAGCCGCTCACGCTCGAAGACGTGCTCGAAGTCGTGGACCTCGAAAAGCCGGTTGGCGTGATCGTGCAGTACGGCGGGCAGACGCCGCTGAAGCTCGCGCTCGATCTCGAGGCGAACGGCGTGCCCATCGTCGGCACGTCGCCTGACATGATCGACGCAGCCGAAGACCGCGAGCGTTTCCAGAAGCTGCTGCAGGACCTGAACCTGCGTCAGCCGCCGAACCGCACCGCGCGCGCCGAAGACGAAGCGCTCAAGCTCGCCGACGAAATCGGTTACCCGCTCGTCGTGCGTCCGTCGTACGTGCTGGGCGGCCGCGCGATGGAAATCGTCCACGAGCCGCGCGACCTCGAGCGCTATATGCGCGAGGCCGTGAAGGTGTCGAACGATTCGCCGGTGCTGCTCGACCGCTTCCTGAACGACGCGATCGAATGCGACGTGGACTGCATCTCCGATGGTACCGACGTGTTCATCGGCGGTGTGATGGAGCACATCGAACAGGCTGGCGTGCATTCGGGCGATTCGGCTTGCTCGCTGCCGCCGTATTCGCTGTCGCAGGAAACGGTTGACGAGCTCAAGCGTCAAACCGCCGCGATGGCCAAGGCGCTGAACGTGATCGGCCTGATGAACGTGCAGTTCGCGATCCAGCAAGTCCCGCAGGATGACGGTTCGAAGAAGGACATCATCTACGTGCTGGAAGTGAATCCGCGCGCCTCGCGTACGGTGCCGTATGTCTCGAAGGCGACCAGCCTGCCGCTCGCGAAGATCGCGGCGCGTGCGATGGTCGGACAGAAGCTGGTGGATCAGGGCGTGACGAAGGAAGTTGTGCCGCCGTACTTCAGCGTGAAGGAAGCGGTGTTCCCGTTCGTCAAGTTCCCGACCGTCGACCCGGTGCTCGGACCGGAAATGCGTTCCACGGGCGAAGTGATGGGCGTGGGCAAGACTTTCGGCGAGGCGCTCTTCAAGTCGCAACTCGCAGCGGGCTCGCGCCTGCCGGAGTCGGGTACCGTCTTCATCACCGTGATGGACGCTGACAAACCCAAGGCCGTGGAAGTCGCGCGCATGCTGCACGACCTTGGCTACGGACTCGTCGCCACGCGTGGCACGGCTGCCGCGATCGAGGCGGCCGGCGTGCCGGTGAAGGTTGTGAACAAGGTGAAGGACGGCCGTCCGCACATCGTCGACATGATCAAGAACGGCGAGATTTCGCTCGTCTTCACGACCGTCGACGAAACCCGCTCGGCGATCGCCGATTCGCGTTCGATTCGCATGAGCGCGCAGGCCAACAAGGTCACCTATTACACGACGATGTCGGGCGCACGCGCGGCCGTCGAGGGGCTGCGCTACCTGAAGAACCTGGAAGTCTATGATTTACAAGGCCTCCATGCTCGCCTAAACTAAGGCTTCAATTGTCTGTCTAACACTCAACGAGGCAGGCTAAAAAAGCTGAATGTGCCGCGGTTAAGCGGCGTCCTAACAGGGTTTTCAGGCTGCGCCGGACCGCGCGGCCGCCCTCGCAGGATGCACTTAACCGCGGAATTTTTTTTATGGCCGCAACGTGCGCGAGCAGCGCGCGTGCCGCGGCCTCATTGAGGGCCTAACCGGCCATACGAGTTGTTTATGAGCACGATTCCCTTGACCAAGCGCGGCGCAGACCAACTTCGCGGAGAGCTGCAGCGCCTGAAATCCGTCGAGCGTCCGGCGGTCATCAATTCGATCGCGGAAGCGCGCGCGCAAGGCGATTTGTCGGAAAACGCGGAATACGACGCCGCAAAGGAAAAGCAGGGCTTCATTGAAGGCCGCATTGCCGAGATCGAGTCGAAGCTGGCGGCTGCGCAGATCATCGACCCGGCTACGCTCGAAGCGGACGGCCGCGTGGTGTTCGGCTCGACCGTGGATCTCGAAGACCTCGATTCGGGCAAGACGGTGACCTACCAGATCGTCGGTGACGACGAAGCCGACCTCGAGCACGGCCTGATCTCGGTCAGTTCGCCCATCGCGCGCGCGCTGATCGGCAAGTCCGAAGGCGACGTCGCCGCAGTGCAGGCCCCGAGCGGCGTGCGCGAGTACGAGGTCATCGAGGTTCGCTACGTCTGAGGGCACATCGACGTGAGTACCGCAAGTCAGGCGGGTTACGCCGCTCCCGTTTCGCTCGTTCCACACCGGATCTTCGGGCTGTTGGCCATGTTGTGGGTCGGTAGCCAGCTGACCATCGGCTATGCGGTCGCGCCCGTTTTGTTCGCGTCCCTCGAAAGGGTGGTGGCCGGCGGGCTTGCCGCGCAGCTCTTTCGTCTTGAAGGCATGATCGGCGTGGTGTGTGGCGTGCTGCTGCTCGGGCTGTCAAACGTGCTCGCGCGCCGCGGCGCGCCGGGCTATCGCCGGTTGCGGTGGATTCTGGCTGCCATGCTGCTATGTGTGCTGATCGGCTATTTCGCGCTGCAGCCGTTCATGAACGCGTTGCGCGTTCAGGCCATGAGCGCGGGCATGGATGTGGCCAGTTCGCCGTATGCGAGCCGCTTTGGCTTGCTGCACGGCGTGTCGAGCCTGTTCTACCTCGTGCAGAGCCTGCTGGGTGCGTGGCTCGTCTGGCTGCTGCCTTCGGCGCGTGGCACGCTGCCGCAGCGTCTCGGAGCCACCGCGTAGTAAGTGAGCGCCCCAGCCGCTGGCGCAGACAAAAAAGCGCGGCTCGAAGGCCGCGCTTTTTTACTTCGAACCCTGGTGGGGGCGCTTGGAGCTGGTTTGGCGCTTCTTGGCGCGCTTGATGTTGCCGCCTTGCGTGACGCGTTCGTTACCCTTGACCGTCACTTTTTGCGACTTCGGCTTGCGCATGGGGTTGTCGCTGGCCTTGACGACCTTGACGGTGCGCGGAGCGGCGCCACGCTTGCCCGCTTCTCGAACGCTCGGTACGTCGGCCGACGGGCGCGACACAGTGCCGCGGGCGCCGGCGCGCGCGGTCGTGGCGTTCGCCTTGGCTTCCTCAGGCTTGTAGATGACGAGCAGCTTGCCGATGTGCTGGATCGGGGCGGCGCTCAGGCGGTCGCAGATCTCTTCGTAGACCGCGAGACGCTCTTCGCGCTCGTCACCGAACACGCGCACCTTGATGAGTTGGTGCGCGGCGAGGTGAACCTTGATTTCCTTGAGCACGGCGTCGGTCAGTCCCTCGGCGCCGATGAGTACGACCGGTTTGAGCGCGTGAGCCTGGGAGCGCAGCTCGGAGCGCTGTTCGGCGGAAAGAGTGAGGGCGGGCATGGGATGTGGCAGACTCGACTAAAATGACGGCGCCGCGCGAGTCGACAGGCATGAATTCACAACCTGGGCAGACGTGAGTGCGATCCGCGAGTAGCGGGCCGCCAGCGGGCAAAGCGCGTCGGAACAACGGAAAACCGTGGGGAACGGCAGGGCGCGGGCAAAAACGCCGGCGGAGAAAAGAACATCCGGCCAAGCGGGCCGCGACGGCCGCACGAATAAAACGCGTATTATCCGCTAAAAGCGCGGAATCACGCAGCAAGAGTTCATCTTTAATGGCAAAAAATCGCTTCAATCAGTCGTGGCTGCACGACCATATCAACGACCCGTACGTGAAAATGGCGCAGCGGGAGGGCTATCGCGCTCGGGCCGCGTACAAGCTCAAGGAAATCGACGAGCAGGACAAGCTGATCCGCCCTGGCATGGTGATCGTGGACCTGGGCGCCGCGCCCGGCAGCTGGAGCCAGTACGCGCGCAACAAGCTTGCGCAAGGCACGAAGCGCGACGACGAACGGCCAGGCGGTATCGACGGCACGATCATCGCGGTCGACCTCCTGCCCATGGAACCCATCTCCGACGTGCAGTTCCTGCAGGGCGACTTCCGCGAGGACGACGTGCTCGCGCAACTGGAAGAATTGGTGGGTGGGCGCCCAGTCGATCTTGTAATTTCGGACATGGCGCCCAATCTTTCGGGGGTCGCGTCGGCTGACGCGGCGCGTATCGAACACGTGTGCGATCTCGCGCTCGAGTTTTCGCAGAATCATCTGAAACCCGATGGCGCCCTTTTAGTCAAATGTTTCCACGGCAGCGGTTACAGCCAGATCGTCGAGAAGTTCAAGCAGCAGTTCAAGGTCGTGGCGGCGCGCAAACCGAAGGCTTCGCGCGATAAATCGTCCGAAACGTTTATATTGGGTAAACATCTGAAGCGTCCCGGTTAAACGGGGCATGATTGCCGTGCAAAAGGCGCGAACTGGCCGCGAAATGGGTGCAAGAGGCGGACAGGACAAGGCGCTCGGGCTATTCCTGCTGTAGCGAAACGTTATGGCAGGGGTCGGTGTACTGGATTAGAATGCTTTGGTGGTGTCGCAAGGCAAATGTAGGCGCCCATCTATGAGTGAAGGAGTGGTGCTTTGAACAACAACATGTTTTCGAAGGCAGCAGTGTGGCTGGTAATCGCACTGGTGCTGTTTACGGTGTTCAAGCAGTTCGACAAGCCCCGTGTCCAGGAAGGCGTTTCCTATTCGCAGTTCATGGACGACGCGAAGAACGGCAAGGTCAAGACTGTCGTGGTGCAGGGGCGGAACCTCACGGTCACTCCGGCGGATGGCCAGAAATACCAGATCGTTTCCCCGGGTGACATCTGGATGGTCGGCGACCTGATGAAATATGGTGTGCAGGTGAGCGGCAAGGCAGACGAAGAGCCGAACGCGCTCGTTTCCGCGCTGTACTACCTCGGGCCTACCATCCTCATCATCGTGTTCTGGTTCTACATGATGAGACAGATGCAAGGGGGTGGCAAAGGCGGGGCGTTCTCCTTTGGTAAATCGCGCGCCCGCTTGATCGACGAGAACAACAACGCAGTCAACTTCTCCGACGTCGCGGGCTGCGACGAGGCGAAGGAAGAAGTGTCCGAGCTCGTCGACTTCCTGCGCGATCCGCAAAAATTCCAGAAGCTGGGTGGACGCATTCCGCGCGGCGTGCTGCTCGTCGGCCCTCCGGGGACGGGTAAGACGCTGCTTGCGCGCGCCATTGCCGGCGAAGCGAAGGTGCCGTTCTTCAGCATCTCGGGTTCGGACTTCGTGGAAATGTTCGTCGGCGTGGGCGCCGCCCGTGTGCGCGACATGTTCGAGCAGGCGAAGAAGCACGCGCCGTGTATCGTGTTCATCGACGAAATCGACGCGGTCGGCCGCCATCGTGGCGCCGGCATGGGCGGTGGCAACGACGAACGCGAGCAGACGCTGAACCAGATGCTGGTCGAGATGGACGGCTTCGAGGCGAACTCGGGCGTCATCGTGATCGCGGCGACCAACCGGTCTGACGTGCTCGACAAGGCGCTGCTGCGTCCGGGCCGTTTCGACCGCCAGGTGTATGTGGGTTTGCCGGATATTCGCGGCCGCGAGCAGATCATGAAGGTGCACCTGCGCAAGGTGCCGATCGCCAACGACGTGGATGCAGCCGTTATCGCGCGTGGCACGCCGGGCTTTTCGGGCGCCGACCTCGCGAACCTCGTGAACGAAGCAGCGCTCTTCGCGGCACGCCGCGGCAAGCGCATCGTTGAAATGCAGGATTTCGAAGACGCGAAGGACAAGATCTTCATGGGTCCGGAGCGCAAGTCGGCCGTGATCCGCGAAGAAGCGAAGCGCGCCACGGCGTACCACGAGTCGGGCCACGCGGTCGTCGCGAAGCTGCTGCCGAAGGCGGACCCGGTGCACAAGGTCACGATCATTCCGCGCGGCCGTGCGCTGGGCGTGACGTGGCAGTTGCCCGAGCACGACAACGAAACGTATTCGAAGGACTATCTGCTGGATCGTCTGGCCATCCTGTTCGGCGGCCGCGTGGCGGAAGAGCTGTTCATGAACCTGATCAGCACGGGCGCCTCGGACGACTTCAACAAGGCGACGCAAACGGCCCGCGCCATGGTCACGCGTTTCGGCATGACCGACGCGCTCGGACCGATGGTCTACGCCGACGACGACAGCGACGGCAGCCCGTTCGGCAAGGGCTTCACGCGTACGATTTCGGAAGCGACGCAGCAGAAGGTCGACGCGGAGATCCGCCGCGTGCTCGACGAGCAGTACAACCTCGCGAAGCGCCTGCTCGACGAGAACCGCGACAAGGTCGAAGCCATGACCGCGGCACTCATGGAGTGGGAAACGATCGACGCCGATCAGATCAACGACATCATGGCCGGCCGTCCGCCGCGTTCGCCGAAGAGCACGCCGTCTACGGGCGACGCGTCCTCGGGCGGCAGCACGGGTACCGAGGTCAAGCCCGGCAGCGCCACTGCACCGGCGTGATCCTTATCGAGTAAAGTTGCGGGCCGGTGTGATGCTCACATCGGCCCGTTTTGCATTTCTGGCGCGCCTGTGTGCCGCCGCATCTCGTTACACATCTGACGTTTCTTGACGTGCCCAACATCTCCTCGCAGGGTAGTCTCCTACCTGAACCGCTCGCGTGCGGCCGCTTCACGCTGACTTTCGAGCGTCCGCTCGTCATGGGCATCCTCAACACCACGCCCGACTCGTTTTCCGACGGCGGCCGCTATATCGCTTTTGGCGACGCGTTGCGCCGCGCGGAGCAGATGATGCTCGACGGCGTCGATATCATCGACATTGGCGGTGAATCGACTCGGCCGGGCGCGCCGCCCGTGCCGCTCGACGAAGAACTCGAGCGCGTGATTCCACTTGTGGAAAAGCTCAAGGGCGCGAACGTGCCGCTTTCGATTGACACGTACAAGCCCGAAGTCATGCGCGCGGCGCTCGCGGCAGGCGCCGACCTGATCAATGACATCTGGGGTTTCCGGATGCCTGGTGCGATCGACGCCGTGCGCGGCAGCGACTGCGGGCTGTGTGTGATGCACATGCTCGGCGAGCCGCAGACCATGCAGGTGGGTGAGCCCGACTACGTGGACGTCGTGCGCGATGTGCGCGAGTTTCTCGCCCAGCGTTGTGCCGAACTGGAAGCGGCGGGCGTCGCGAAGGCGCGCATCAGCGTGGATCCGGGCTTCGGCTTCGGCAAGACGGTGGAGCACAATTACGCGCTGCTCGCGCACCTGTCTGAAACGACGCCCGAGGTTGCGACCGGCGTCGCGCCGTATCCGATCCTCGCTGGCATGTCGCGCAAGTCGATGCTCGGCGCGCTCGTGAAGCGGCCCGCGCCCGAACGCGTGGCGGCGAGCCTGGCAGCGGCGGTGTGCGCGGCAGAGCGCGGGGCGGCGATCATTCGCGTGCATGACGTCGCGCCCACCGTGGACGCACTCAAGGTCTGGGCGGCGACGCGCGACGCGATGGCAGGCGTCGCACAGTCCGCGCGAGGCTAAGCGATCGCCTGGCGAGCGCTTTCCAACGCGAGAAGCGCAGACGCACGGGTGGCGAAAATACAGGACAAAGCAGGACCAAACCGAGGGATAGAAAGATGGGACGTCGTTATTTCGGAACTGATGGGGTGCGTGGCAAGGTCGGCGAGGCGCCGATCACGCCCGATTTCGTGCTTCGGCTAGGCTACGCGGCAGGCAAGGTGCTCGCGGGTTCGGCGACGGGATCCGGGCCGCGTCCGTCCGTGCTGATCGGCAAGGACACGCGTATCTCGGGCTATATGCTCGAAGCTTCCCTGGAAGCGGGGCTTTCGGCTGCCGGCATCGACGTGATGCTGGCTGGCCCGATGACGACGCCCGGCATCGCCTATCTCACGCGCGCGCTGCGGCTCGCCGCGGGCGTCGTGATCAGTGCGTCGCATAATCCTTACTACGACAACGGCATCAAGTTTTTCTCCGCGGACGGCAACAAGCTCCCCGACGAAGTGGAGACGCAAATCGAGGAACAGCTCGAGCAGCCGCTCGACTGCGCGCCGTCCGAGCAGCTAGGCCGCGCACGCCGCCTGCACGATGCGGGCGGACGCTACATCGAGTTCTGCAAGGGCACGTTCCCGCAGGCGTTCAACCTGCGCGGCTTGAAGCTCGTGATCGACTGCGCCAACGGTGCGGGTTATGACATCGCGCCGCACGTGTTCCACGAACTGGGCGCGGACGTGATTCCGATCGGCGTGTCGCCGAACGGCTTCAACATCAACGACGGCGTGGGCGCGACCGCGCCCGACGCGCTTGTGCGCGCCGTGCGCGCGAATCACGCCGACCTCGGCATCGCGCTGGACGGCGACGCCGATCGTCTCCAGGTGGTGGACGCACAAGGCCGCCTTTACAACGGCGACGAACTGCTCTACGTGCTCGTAAAGGACCGCATCGCGACCGATGGCAAGGTGGAAGGCGCGGTGGGCACGCTTATGACCAATCTCGCGATCGAGCAGGCGCTCGAAGGTCTTGGCGTGCAGCTGGTGCGCGCGAACGTGGGTGACCGCTACGTCCTGGAGCAACTGCGCGAGCGCGGCTGGCAGCTCGGCGCCGAAGGCTCGGGTCACATTCTTTCGCTCGACCGGCACACGACCGGTGACGGCATCGTTTCGGCGCTGCTCGTGCTCGCGGCGATGAAACGCAGCGGCAAGACGATCGCGCAACTGCTCGACGGCGTGAAGCTGTTTCCGCAGAAGCTCATCAACGTGCACATCGCGCAAGGCGCCGACTGGAAAGGCAACGCCGAGATCCAGCAGTCGATCGCTTCCGCCGAGGCGGAATTGAAGGGCAAAGGGCGTGTGCTGATCCGCGCGTCGGGCACAGAGCCGGTGCTACGCGTCATGGTCGAGGCCCGCGAGGAGCGCGACACGGTGCATTACGCCGAGGCGATCGCCAACGTGGTCAAGCGTTCGATCGCGTGATCGCCGGCCGCTGAATTGCGCCAGCGCCAAAACGATGAGCACGAGGGAACAACGTGTCGCCGTGTTCATCGTTTTATGCGCATCTTTTTCTGCGATTATTTCGGCTTCGAAACAGAATCGGGCAAATATTTAAAACATTCACGTAACGGTTTGCAAACCACTTTCGAGGAATTCCTCGAATTTTTTTACCGGACTCCGGGGCATCATCCGAGCGCCCGTCTGGCGGGCTTTCCAGCCACCGCCGCCCTTGCTGGGCATGTCGCGATCGCGCCTCGCAAATCGCCCAATACGCATATCCGCGCGCCTTTCAGCCAGTAATCGTACTGTCACGTTCGCTTCATGAATCGTCACAGTACTGTCACAGAGACCCCCTAAGCTTCGCGGTGTCGTTCATCCGCTCACACACTGGAGGTCTCATGAAATTGATGCAAACCGCGCTCGCTGGCGTTGCTGGCGCGCTCTTCGCGATCGCAGCGCAGGCTGCTGACATCACTGGCGCGGGTAGCACCTTCGCAGCACCGATCTATACGAAATGGGCGGATGCCTATCAAAAGTCGGGCGGCGGCAAGGTGAATTACCAGGGCATTGGCTCGTCGGGCGGCATCAAGCAGATTCAGGCCAAGACCGTTGACTTCGCGGGCTCGGACGCTCCGCTGAAGGACGAAGATCTGGCCAAGGAAGGCCTGTTCCAGTTCCCGACGGTGGTCGGCGGCGTCGTGCCGGCGATCAACGTGCCGGGCGTCAAGGCCGGCGAACTCACGCTGTCGGGCCCGGTGCTCGGCGACATCTACCTCGGCAAGATCAAGAAGTGGAATGATCCGGCCATCGTCGCGCTGAACCCGAAGGTCAAGCTGCCTGACCTCGACATCGCCGTGGTCCGCCGCGCCGATGGTTCGGGCACCAGCTTCATCTGGACGAACTACCTCTCGAAGGTCAACCCCGACTGGAAGAGCAAGGTCGGCGAAGGCACGACCGTGGCATGGCCGACGGGTACGGGCGGCAAGGGCAACGACGGCGTCGCGGCCTTCGTGCAGCGTCTGCCGGGCGCGATCGGCTACGTCGAGTGGGCGTACGCCAAGCAAAATCACATGGTCTACACTGCCATGAAGAACGAGTCGGGCGCTGTTGTTCAGCCGGATACCGACACGTTCAAGGCAGCCGCCGCTGGCGCGGACTGGAAGAAGTCGTTCTACCAGATCCTCACGAACGAGCCGGGCAAGGACGCATGGCCGGTCGTCGGCGCGACCTTCGTGCTGCTTCACACCGCGCAGGACAAGCCGGACCAGGGCAAGGAAACGCTCAAGTTCTTCGACTGGGCCTTCAAGAATGGCACGCCGGCTGCTGACAGCCTCGACTACATCTCGCTGCCGCCGTCGGTCGTGAGCGAAATCAAGTCGCAGTGGAAGGAGAAGGTAAAGGACGCGAGCGGCAAGCCGGTCGCTGAGTAAGCAAGGCGTCAGGTAAGCGTAAAAAAGGCCGCCGCGTGACGCGCGCGGCCTGTTCGCTTGTGGCTTGCCTGATTCCGCGCTGTCCATGATGTGCCGCCCGCCCTCCGGCCTGGTCGTCAGTATTGACGGCCGGAAGTCGGGCGATCTGCAGTCCCACGGCTGCGTCAACGTCGTGAGCCCCGCGCTCGCGGCAACTGGAACCCAGGTCATCATGTCCGACGTCCCGCTCGTGTCGAACCCGCCCGGCAACGCTGCGCAGCAAAAAGCGCCCAGCCCGGCAGGGGACATCATTTTTGGCGGCCTCGCGCGCCTCGCCGCCATCGTCACGCTGTTGCTGCTCGGCGGCATCATCGTGTCGCTGATCGTCGCCTCGTTGCCGACGATCCAGAAATTCGGCTTCGCATTCCTCTGGACTGCCGACTGGGATCCACCCAGCGAGCAGTTCGGCGCGCTCGTGCCCATCTACGGCACGATCGCCACCTCGCTCATCGCGCTCATCATCGCCGTGCCCGTGAGCTTCGGCATCGCGCTTTTCCTCACCGAACTTTCGCCCGCGTGGCTGCGCCGGCCGCTCGGCATCGCCATCGAACTGCTCGCCGCGATTCCGTCGATCGTCTACGGTATGTGGGGTCTGCTCGTGTTCGCGCCGATCTTCGCGCAGTGGTTCGAAAAGCCGCTCGGTTCGCTGCTGGGCGGCATGCCGATCGTCGGCGCGCTGTTTCAGGGCGCGCCCATCGGCATTGGCATTCTGTGCGCCGGCGTGATTCTCGCGATCATGATCATTCCGTACATCGCCTCGGTCATGCGCGACGTGTTCGAAGTCACGCCCGTGCTGCTCAAGGAGTCGGCCTACGGTATCGGCTGCACGACCTGGGAAGTGATGTGGAAGATCGTGCTGCCGTTCACCAAGACCGGCGTGATCGGCGGCGTGATGCTCGGCCTTGGCCGCGCGCTTGGCGAGACGATGGCCGTCACGTTCGTGATCGGCAATACGAACCTGCTCGACAACGTGTCGCTCTTTTCGCCGGGCAACAGCATCACGTCGGCGCTCGCCAACGAGTTCGCGGAAGCGAGCCCGGGCCTGCATACGGCCGCGCTGATGGAACTCGGCCTGATCCTCTTCGTGATTACGTTCATCGTGCTTTCGATCTCGAAGCTCATGTTGCTGCGCCTTGAAAAATCGGAGGGTGCGCGATGAGCGAACCGATGATGAAAATTCCGGGTGCGACTTACGGCCCCGAACTGGATCGCATGCGCGACAAGCTGCAGCGTCGCCGCCGCGTGACCAACGCGATCGCGCTCACGCTCTCGCTCGCCGCCATGGCGTTCGGCATCCTTTGGCTCGTGTGGATTCTCTACACGACGATTTCGCTTGGCATCGGCGGTCTTTCGGTCGACCTGTTCACGCAGTCCACACCGCCGCCGAACACCGATGGCGGTGGTCTCCTCAACGCCATCGTCGGCAGCCTGCTGCTCGTTGTGATCGCAACGTTCGTCGGCACGCCGATCGGCATTCTTGCGGGCATCTACCTCGCGGAATACGGCCAGAAGGGCTGGCTCGCGAGCGTCACGCGCTTCATCAACGACATTTTGCTGTCGGCGCCTTCGATCGTCGTGGGCCTGTTCGTCTACGCGCTCGTGGTCGCGAAGATGGGGCACTTCAGTGGCTGGGCCGGCGCGATTGCGCTCGCCTTGCTGCAGGTGCCGATCGTGATTCGCACGACCGAGAACATGCTCAAGCTCGTGCCGAACGCGCTGCGCGAAGCGGCTTTCGCACTCGGCACGCCGAAGTGGAAGATGGTGCTCTCCATCACGCTCAAGGCGTCGATTGCGGGCATCGTGACGGGCGTGCTGCTCGCCATCGCCCGTATCGCTGGCGAAACCGCGCCGCTGCTCTTCACCGCGCTGTCGAACCAGTTCTTCAGCGCCGACATGAATCAACCGATCGCGAACCTGCCGGTCACGATCTTCAAGTTCGCGATGAGCCCGTTTGCGCAGTGGCAGTCGCTTGCGTGGGCCGGCGTTTTCCTGATCACGCTGGGCGTGCTGGGTCTGAATATCCTCGCGCGCACGGTCTTTTCGAACAAGTAAGGGCGGAGTTCCCGATGAACATGGCTGAGAGTCACCTCAACACCGCTGCGCACGGCAATGCGCCCTCCGCTGGGTTTGAACCTGCGGATCCCGCCCAGAACGCACGCCTGCCGGCGCTGGGCAAGCCGAAGATCGAAGTGAAGGATCTGAACTTCTTCTACGGCAAGTACCACGCGCTCAAGAACATCAACCTGCAGATTCCCGAAGGCAAGGTGACGGCGTTCATCGGTCCGTCGGGCTGCGGCAAGTCCACGCTCCTGCGCACCTTCAACAAGATGTTCGCGCTCTATCCGGAGCAGCGTGCCGAAGGCGAGATCGTGATGGACGGCGAGAACCTGCTCGCGACCAAGCGTGACATTTCGCTGCTGCGCGCGCGCATCGGCATGGTGTTCCAGAAGCCGACCCCGTTCCCGATGTCGATTTACGACAACATCGCATTCGGCGTGAAGATGTTCGAGAAGCTCTCGCGTCCCGAAATGGACGACCGCGTGGAGTGGGCGCTCACCAAGGCCGCGCTCTGGAACGAAGTGAAGGACAAGCTCGGCCAGAGCGGCTACGGCCTCTCGGGCGGCCAGCAGCAGCGCCTGTGTATCGCGCGCGGCATTGCGATCCGCCCCGAAGTGCTGCTGCTCGACGAGCCGTGCTCGGCGCTCGATCCGATTTCGACGGGCCGTATCGAAGAGCTGATCGCGGAACTCAAGAGCGACTACACGGTGGTGATCGTCACCCATAACATGCAGCAGGCCGCGCGTTGCTCGGACTACACTGCGTATATGTACCTTGGTGAGCTGATCGAGTTCGGCGACACCGAAAAGATCTTCATCAAGCCGGTCCGCAAGGAAACGGAAGACTACATCACTGGCCGCTTCGGCTGATCGTTGCAGGGAGCAAATCATGTCCGACAAACACTTGTCCAGCCAGTTCGACGCCGATTTGAACCTCATTTCGTCGAAGGTGCTCGAAATGGGCGGCCTCGTCGAATCGCAGATCATCACGGCAATGCAGGCGCTCAACGATTTCGACGGCGAAGCTGCCGCGCGCGTGATCGCCGCTGAAGAGCGCCTCAACACGATGGAAGTCGAGATCGACGAGGAGTGCAGCAACATCATCGCGCGCCGTCAGCCGGCCGCACGCGATCTGCGCCTCGTACTCGCCATTTCGAAGACCATCACGAACCTCGAGCGCGCCGGCGACGAAGCCGAGAAGATCGCCAAGCGCACGAAGCGCCTGATGGAAGACGGGGCCTCGCGCACCGTCAACATCGCCGAGATCAAGGTCTCGGGTGAGATGGCCGTGTCGATCCTGCGCCGCGCGCTCGACGCGTTCGCGCGCCTCGACACCGTGGCCGCCGCGCAGATCGTGCGCGACGACAAGGCGATCGACGAGGAATTCCGCGCGTTCGTGCGCAAGCTCGTGAGCTACATGATGGAAGATCCGCGCACGATCTCCGTGGGCCTCGACTATCTGTTCATCGCCAAGGCGATCGAGCGGATTGGCGACCACGCGAAGAACATCGCGGAATTCATCATTTACATCGTGAAGGGCACCGACGTGCGGCACAAGTCGCGCGACGCGCTCGAACGCGAAGCACTCAGCTAATCACTCCACAGGTAACAAGGTCAAGAGGTGCCGATGCCTAGCAGCATTCTCGTCATCGAAGATGAGCCCGCCATTTCCGAGCTGATCTCGGTGAACCTGCAGCACGCAGGCCACTGCCCGATCCGGGCCTACAACGCGGAACAGGCGCAGAACCTGATCAGCGACGTGCTGCCCGATCTCATCCTGCTCGACTGGATGTTGCCGGGCAAGTCGGGTGTGAACTTCGCGCGCGATCTGCGCAACAACGAGCGCACGAAGCATATTCCGATCATCATGCTGACCGCGCGTGGCGACGAGCAGGACAAGGTGCTCGGCCTCGAAATCGGCGCTGACGACTACGTGACGAAGCCGTTCTCGCCCAAGGAGCTGATGGCGCGCATCAAGGCGGTGCTGCGTCGCCGCGCGCCGCAGCTCACGGAAGACGTGGTGGCGATCAACGGTCTGAAGCTCGATCCGGCCACGCACCGCGTGGCGGCCGCGGCCGAAGGCTCGGAAATCAAGCTCGACCTCGGCCCGACCGAGTTCCGCCTGCTGCACTTCTTCATGACGCATCCCGAGCGCGTGCACAGCCGCACGCAACTGCTCGACCAGGTGTGGGGCGATCACGTGTTCGTGGAAGAGCGCACCGTGGACGTGCATATCAAGCGTCTGCGTGCCGCGCTCAAGCCGGCAGGGTGCGATGCTATGATCGAAACGGTGCGCGGCAGCGGTTACCGTCTCGCCAAGAGCGCCTAAGCTGGAGCCATGGCCGCGCCGCAGGGTGAGTCACCGGGCGGCGCGACCGCTTGACTGCCGCCGGTAATCGAGCGGTGGCAACAAGATGTCGCGTGCCCGCATCCGACCGTATTTTTCTTCGATCGCAGGAACATGAACATCATCTGGGCGCGCTCCCTCGTATCGATCGTATTGCTCGCGCTCATTTGCGCGGGTATTGGCGCGATTTTTGGCGTCAAGATCGCGCTGGGCATCGCCGTGCTTGCGCTGCTCGCGCAAATGCTCTTCGGCACGTTCCACAAGCAGCGTCTTTGGCGCCTGCTCGACGCCCCTGTCTACGGCGAAGTGCCCAGCGCCCCCGGTATCTGGGGCGAAATCTACTACCGTCTGCACAAGCTCGCGAAGCGCTGGCACGCTCAGGTGCGCCAGGTGGAGCAGCAGCACTCGCGGTTCATCCAGGCGATCCAGGCCTCGCCCAACGGCGTCGCCATGCTCGACGACCACGACCAGATCGAGTGGTGCAACGCGATCTCCGAAATTCACTTCGGCCTCGACGCGAGGCGCGACCTGCGCCAGCACATCACGCATCTCGTGCGTCAGCCCGACTTCGTGCGCTACCTTAATTCGCACGACTACAAGGACATGCTGATCATGCGCGGCATGGGCGCCAAGCGCCAGAACGTGATCTCGGTGCAGGTGTTTCCGTACGGCGAGAGCCGTAAGCTTGTTCTTTCGCAGGACATCACCGAACTCGAGCGCACCGACGCCATGCGGCGCGACTTCGTGGCCAACGTCTCGCACGAGCTGAAAACGCCGATCACGGTGCTCTCGGGCTTTCTCGAGACGATGCGCGAGCTGCCGCTTGGCGAAGCCGAGCGCAATCGCTACCTGGAGCTGATGGAGCAACAGGCCTCGCGCATGCGCCACATCGTTACCGATCTGCTCGTGCTCGCGAAACTCGAAGGCGAGGGGCGTCAGCCCGGCGACCATATGGTCGATATGCGCGCGGTGCTCGGGCACGTGCGCGAGGACGCCGAAAGCCTTTCGGGCGGCCATCACCGCATCACGGCCGATTTCGACGATGGCCTGAGCGTCACCGGTTCCGAAACCGAGATCATGAGCGCGCTCGGCAATCTGGCGACCAACGCGGTGCGCTACACGCCGGACGGCGGCACGGTGCATCTGTCCTGGCGCGCGGAACGCGGCAGCGCGGTGTTTTCCGTCACCGACAGCGGCCTTGGCATTCCGGCCGCCGATATTCCGCGCCTGACCGAGCGCTTCTATCGCGTGGATCGCAGCCGCTCGCGCGACACGGGCGGCACGGGGCTCGGCCTTGCGATCGTCAAGCACGTGCTGCAGCGCCACGACGCGGCGCTCGAAGTGAAGAGCGAGGAAGGGCGGGGCAGCACATTCACGGTGCGTTTCCCGAGCGCGCGCACGACCAGAAGGCAGCCGGCGCCGGTGTGAGAACCTGCAGCCGCAATTGAAAAAGCCGCTTCATTCGAAGCGGCTTTTTTGCGTGCAGCGTGATCGGCGCGTTAGCGCATCACGGACAGAACTTCGCCAGCAAGCTCAACTGCGCATTGCGCACGGCCCGTCCTGCCCGGCGGCGGCGATAGTGGCCGTCGCTTTGCATGAGCCACGCCGATTGGTTGTCGCCGAGGAAGGTGGAAAGCCCTTCGGCGATCACGCGACGCTTGAGCCTGCGGTCTTGGATCGGGAACGCCACTTCGACGCGGCGGAACAGGTTGCGATCCATCCAGTCCGCGCTCGACAAATAGACGTTTTCCTTACCGCCCGCATAGAAGTAGTAAATGCGATGGTGCTCGAGGAAGCGCCCGACGATCGAGCGTACCGTGATGTTTTCGGAGAGCCCCGGCACGCCCGGCTGCAACGAGCACACGCCACGGATGATGAGATCGATCTTCACACCAGCCTGCGATGCTTCGTACAACTCGTCGATGACGGTTGGCTCGAGCAGCGCGTTCATCTTCGCGACGATGCGCGCCTTCTTGCCCGCGCGCGCGGCTTCGGCTTCGTTGCGAATCGCCTCGATCATCTTCGGATGCAGCGTGAACGGCGACTGCCACAGATCATGCAGCTGCAACTCGCCGCCGATGCCCGTGAGCTGCTGGAAGACGTGGTGCACGTCCTCGCACATCTTCGGCTCCGAGGTCATGAGGCCGAAGTCGGAGTAGAGGCGCGCCGTGCGCGGATGGTAGTTGCCGGTGCCGAGGTGCACGTAGCGGCGCAGCACCATGCGGCCGTTCACGGGCACGCGCCGCACGATCAGCATCATCTTGGCGTGGCACTTGTGTCCCACCACGCCGTACACCACGTGCGCGCCCACGGCTTCGAGCTGCGCGGCCCAGTTGATGTTGGTCTCTTCGTCGAAGCGCGCGAGCAGCTCCACGACCACCGTCACTTCCTTGCCGTTGCGCGCGGCCTGCATGAGCGCGTCCATGAGCGGCGAGTCGGTGCCGGTGCGGTAGATCGTCTGCTTGATCGCGACCACGTTCGGATCGTTCGCGGCCTGCAGCAGCAGTTCCAGCACGGGCTGGAAGCTCTCGTACGGATGATGCAGGAGCACGTCGCCCTGATCGATCACGTCGAACATGTTGCTGTTCGCGGCAATGCGCCGCGGAATGGCGGGCACGTGCGGCACGAACTTAAGGTCGGGGCGATCGACCATCTCGGGCAACTGCATGAGGCGCACGAGATTCACCGGGCCATCGACGAAATAGCAGTCTTTTTCGTTGAGGCCGCTTTCGTCGAGCAGGCGCTTCACGAGATGCGGAGGCGTTTCCGCCGACACTTCGAGCCGCACCGCATTGCCCAGATGCCGCGCGGGCAATTCGCCCTGCAGCGCCACGCGCAGGTTGGTGATTTCGTCTTCGTCGACGAAGAGTTCACTGTTGCGCGTGATGCGGAACTGGTTGCAGCTGCGCACGACGAGGCTCGGGAACAGCTCGCCTACGAAGCGCTGTAGCAGCGAGCCGAGCAGCACGAAGCCGTGCTGGAAGCCGGAAAGCTCCTGCGGCATGCGCACGAGGCGCGGCAGCGCGCGCGGCGCCTGCACGATGCCCATGACGGCCTGGCGCCCGAAGGCGTCCTTGCCTTCGAGTTCGACCACGAAGTTCAGGCTCTTGTTGAGCACGCGCGGGAACGGGTGCGCGGGGTCGAGCCCGATAGGCGTGAGAACGGGCAGCAGTTCGTCGAAGAAGTATTTGCGCGCCCAGGCGGTTTGCGCTTCGTTCCAGGCGTCGGTGCCGTGGAAATAGATGCCTTCCTGTTCGAGCGCGGGCAGCACGGTGTCGTGCAGCATGCGGTACTGGCGATGCACGAGACGCTGCGCGCGTTCGACCACGAGGTCATACACGTGCTGCAGCGACATGCCGTCGGGCGAGAGTACGCCCGGGTTGTCGCGCATCTGCTCCTGAAGCCCGGCCATGCGGACTTCGAAGAATTCGTCGAGGTTGCTACTGGTGATGCAGATGAAGCGCAAGCGCTCCAGCAAAGGAACAGCGGGATCGGACGCCTGTGCGAGCACGCGCTCATTGAATCCCAGAATGCCCAGTTCGCGATTGAGTAGGGGGTAGCGGATGGACATCGGCAGTGAAAACGGAATGTCAGGGAGTGATTCGAACGGACGCTCGGAAATTCTCACAGTAATATGACTTTATTGTGACATTCGGTGTGTCATAAATTTTACGCCGCATTTTCACGAAATCGACAAGTCGCGTTGCGAACATGCACGCTGGGTAGAAGTACCCATGGTCATGACCAATGCGAGGAGCGACATGGTGAAGTCGGCTACGCTTAAAATGACGCATTTGGACAGCGCGGCGGCGGCGCAGCAAGCCCGCATGGCTGCGCGGTCGTCTACGTATGCACGCATGGAGCCTGCCCCCTCGATGGTCACCAATCCCCAACTGCTTGCCGCCGTCGATCTCGGTTCGAATAGCTTTCGCCTGATCGTAGGCCGCGTCGAGGAAACCGACGCCGGCAGCCAGATCTACCCGGTGGATGCATTGCGCGAACCCGTGCGGCTCGCGGCCGGCCTTTCGAAGGACAAACTGCTCGACCGCGCCTCGCAGGTGCGTGGCTGGGACGCGCTCAAGCGCTTCGGCGAGCGGCTGCGCGACTTCCATCCCGACCAGGTGCGCGCGGTGGCGACCAATACCCTGCGCGTGGCCAAGAACGCGGGCGAGTTCCTCGCCGAGGCGGAAGCCGCGCTCGGCTTCCCGATCGAAGTGATCGCGGGCCGCGAAGAAGCGCGCCTCATCTATGCAGGCGCCGCGCACTCGGTACCTGCGAGCGCGGGCAAGCGCTTCGTGGTGGACATCGGCGGTGGCTCGACCGAGTTCATCATCGGCGCGCACTACACGCCGATCCGCATGGAAAGCCTCTATATCGGCTGCGTGAGCCATAGCCGCCAGTTCTTCCCCTCGGGCAACGTCGACGAGTACACCATGCGCCAGGCCGAACTCGCGGCCACGCGCGAAATCCAGATCATTTCCGCCGACTACCGCAAGACCGGCTGGGACCAGGCGATCGGCTCGTCGGGTACGGCGCGCGCGCTCGCGGAACTCGTCGAGGCAAACGGCTTCAACGATCCCGGCATCACGCACGGCATTTCGCGCGGCGGGCTCGAACGCCTGAAGCGCGCGCTCATCAAGGCCGAGAACGTGAACCGGCTCAAGCTCGTCGCGCTCAAGCCCGACCGCATTCCCGTGCTCGCAGGCGGTCTCTCGATCATGATCGCGGTGTTCGAGGAGCTTGGCATCGACTACGTCGATACCACGGATGGCGCGCTGCGCCTGGGGGTCCTCTATGACCTGCTAGGCCGTTCGCAGCACGAGGACATGCGTACGGTCACGGTAGAGGGCTTCATGCGCCGCTATGGCGTGGATCGCGCGCAGGCGGGGCGCATCGGCGAGCTGGCCGTGAAGTTCTACGACCAGTTCGAGGAGCCCGACGAGGAGCGCCGCGAAGAAAACCGCATGTTCCTCACGTGGGCGGCGTCGCTGCACGAAATCGGGCTTTCCATTTCACACAGCGCATATCACAAGCACTCGGCCTACATCGCCAGCAACGCGGACATGCCCGGCTTCTCGCGCACCGACCAGGCGCGCCTCGCCGCGCTCGTGCTCGGCCACGTGGGCAAGCTTGGCAAGCTCTCGCAAACGCGCGATGTGGAGTGGCCGCTGCTGTTCTGCCTGCGTCTCGCCGCACTGCTGACGCGCCGCCGCGCCGACGTCGGTCTGCCGCATATCACGGTGGAGGAAGAGGGCAACGGCTATGAAGTGCTGCTGCCCAATGCGTGGGTCCAGAACAATCCGCTCACCGATTACAACCTCGTTCAGGAAGCGGCGGAATGGGGCAAGATCGGCATTCCGTATCGTGTGGTCTATACGGAGGAGTGAGCGCCGCGCGCGACGCGCCTCGCTAATGAAAAAGCCCGGCTCATTTGAGAGCCGGGCTTTTTTTCGTCCGCTGATTTTGCCCACCAAATGTGCCCACTGAAGGGCGGATGAGGACTTAGCGCGCGACGGCTTCGCCGAGGAAGTGGCGCGCGTAACGCTCGTTGATCTCCGAAAGCCGGAAGAGCGTGAGGAAGTCGGCGGTGTTGAAGTCGGGGTCCCAGGCGGGCGCACCGCAGATCTTCGCGCCGAGGCGCAGATAGCCCTTGATGAGCGGTGGCGGCACGGCGGCCGTGCCGGTGCGCAGTTCCTCGACGGGCAGCGGCGTGTGCGGGAACGCGCGATATTCGGGCGCGGTTAGCGCGTTCGCGCCGAGCGCGCAGTACAGGTTCGCCGCGTAATGGCCGCCGTCTGCCATGGCGACGCTCGCGCAGCCGAGCATCGTCTCGTAGCCGTTGTGTTGCATATAGCCGCCCAGGCCGCCCCACAGCGACATGATGACCGAGCCGCTGCGGTAGTCGGGGTGCACGCACGAGCGGCCCACTTCGACCATTTTCGGGCGCAGATGCGCGAGACGCGAGACGTCGAATTCGCTTTCGGCATAGAGGCGGCCGATGCGCGCCGCCTGGTGCGGCGGCAGCACGCGGTAGGTGCCGACGACCTTGAGCGTGTCGAGGTCGCGCACGAGCAGGTGGTCGCAGTAGGCGTCGAAGGCGTCGACGTCGAGTCCGGCGGGACCGCTCAGGCGTGCGCCCATCTCTTCGGCGAACACGCGGTAGCGCAGACGCTGGGCCTCGCGCAGTTCCTCGTCGGTGCGAGCCCAGGCCACTTGCAGCCGATGTTGCGCGGTGACCGTTTCTTCGGCGCGCGGCAAGCGCCGGTTCGACTCGAACAGCGTCGAGGCAAACGGCAGGGAGGGCGTCGGCAGATCTCGCATGGGGCGTCCTGGTCGGAAGTAAGAGAACTTTTCCGGCAATTTAGTAATACGCGGTTACGTTTCCATGAAAACGCAATGACGATTCGATGACGTGGTGTAAGGCAGACGGACGAGATGGCCGAAAGGCCAGGGGCGGCGGGCGCGTTTGAACTGCGCGTTTGAACCGCTTTAGGGGCCGCGTACGGGCGGCCCGGTGGGGCAGGCGGGGGGCCGGTGGGAGGACTACACGAGATCGGGCGTGATAGCCGCATGCAGGACGGCCTCGCCGCCGCCGTTGCGATCGCGGCTGGCGAGCCAGAGCACACCGGCTTTCTTCACGGCCCAGCTGCGCGAATCGGTGCCGCCCGAGAGCAGCCGCGCCGCGACCTCGCCGAGCGTGGGCTGATGGCCAATTACCACGACCGTGGACGAGAGGCCCTCAGGCCAGCCCACGGCGGCGAGCACCTGCTCGACGCTCGCATCGGGCGCGAGTTCGCGCACGACGCGATATTGATCGGTGAGCGCCTCTGCGGTCTGGATGGTACGCGCGGCGGGGCTCGCGAGGATGAGGGCGTCGTCGGGCAGGCGCGCGCGCAGCCAGCGCGCGACGTTCTGTGCCTGCTTGCGCCCGCGTGTGGTGAGCTGGCGGGCGAGGTCGCTGGCGGCGATGTCTTCGGCTTCGGCGTGGCGCCAGAGGATGAGGTGCATGGCGTCTCCTTTTTTGGCGGATTGGGGGCACGTGCGGCGTGTGCTCTCATGGTGCGCGCCCCGCTGGTGAGCGGCAAGCGCGTGATGCGGATCGTTTTTCGTCTTTATGCGTTGCGGGGATTTGACGGAGTGGGGGTAGTACCGATACAATCTCTGATTCGTCGGAGCGTAGCGCAGCCTGGTAGCGCATCTGATTTGGGATCAGAGGGTCGTAGGTTCGAATCCTATCGCTCCGACCAGTAATACCGAGGGGTTACACGCCATTGGCCTGTAGCCCCTTTTTCTTTTTCTCACGCTTGCGCTCGCGTTTCGTCGTACGGCTGCGTTCCGTTTGAAAAGCCGCCGAGCTTATAAAATACGGATCGGCCACAATTCCCGTGGCGATCGCACCCTGGCAGCCATGTTACGTCTATCCGAAGTCAAACTCCCTCTCGACCACGCCGAAAGCGATCTTGAAGCCGCGATTCGGGGACGCCTCGCGGAACTCGGCGTAGCGGCAGACGCGCTCCTCCGTTACACCGTCTTTCGCCGTGCGCACGATGCACGCAAGCGCTCGGATATCAAGCTGACCTATATCGTCGACGTCGAAGTCAAGGACGAAGCGAAGGTGCTCAAGCGGATCGCCGGCAAGCCGCATTGCGGGGTGACGCCGGACATGACCTATCGCTTTGTGGCGAAGGCGCCGGAGCATTCGACGCGTCCCCGTCCGGTGGTCATCGGCATGGGGCCGTGCGGGCTGTTCGCAGGACTGATCCTCGCGCAGATGGGCTTTCGTCCCATCATCCTCGAACGCGGCAAGGCCGTGCGCGAGCGCACCAAGGACACCTTCGGCCTGTGGCGCAAGTCCGTGCTCAACCCTGAATCCAACGTGCAGTTCGGCGAAGGCGGGGCCGGGACGTTTTCCGACGGCAAGCTGTACAGCCAGATCAAGGATCCGAACCACTACGGCCGCAAGGTGCTCGAGGAGTTCGTCAAGGCGGGTGCGCCGGAAGACATCCTGTATCTGAGCCGCCCGCACATTGGCACGTTCCGTCTCGTCAGCATGGTGGAAAAGATGCGCGCCACCATCCACGAACTGGGCGGCGAAGTGCGCTTCGAAACGCGCGTCGAAGACATTGAAATCGAGCAGGGCAAGGTGCGCGCGCTCAAGCTCTCGAACGGCGAGACGCTGCCGTGCGACCACGTCGTGCTGGCCGTCGGCCACAGCGCGCGCGACACGTTCCAGATGCTGCACGATCGCGGCGTGTTCATGGAAGCCAAACCGTTTTCGCTGGGTTTTCGCATCGAGCATCCGCAGGGGGTGATCGATCGCAGCCGCTTCGGCAAGTTTGCGGGCCACAAGGAACTCGGGGCGGCCGACTACAAGGTGGTCCATCACGCCAACAACGGACGGGCCGTCTACAGCTTTTGCATGTGCCCCGGCGGCACGGTGGTCGCGGCGACCTCCGAACCCGGCCGCGTGGTCACGAACGGCATGAGCCAGTATTCGCGGGCCGAGCGCAACGCGAATGCGGGCATCGTCGTCGGCATCACGCCGGAGGACTATCCGGGCGGACCGCTCGCGGGCATCGCGTTCCAGCGCAAGTGGGAAGAGCGGGCGTTCGAACTCGGCGGCGGCAATTACCAGGCGCCGGGTCAACTGGTCGGCGACTTTATCGCCGGCCGGCCGTCGACGTCGCTGGGCTCCGTGGTGCCGTCTTACAAGCCGGGCGTGCACCCGACCGATCTCAGCACCGCGCTGCCCGACTATGTGATCGAAGCCATCCGTGAAGCCCTTCCCCAGCTCGACAAGAAGATCGCAGGCTTTGCGATGCACGATGCGGTGCTCACGGGCGTCGAGACGCGCACTTCGTCGCCACTGCGGATTCGTCGCAAAGACGATTGTCAAAGCGTGAACGTCGAAGGCCTGTATCCGGCCGGCGAAGGCGCCGGGTATGCCGGCGGCATCTACTCGGCGGCCATCGACGGCATCGAAGTGGCGCAAGCCGTGGCACTCAGCCTGACATCGGCGCAGGCCTCCTGATCGGCGGGAAGCGACGGGCGGGATGCGTCCGTGCTTCCCTCAGTGCTTTCCTCAGCGCCCTTCGGCGTGCGCGCTACTCGCCTGTCTGCGCGATCCTGATGTCAACCTGCGCCCTCTATCGCAGGTCACCCGCGTCGGGCTGTCGATGAGTATTAAGCAGCGTTTGCCCCGGGCGTAAGCACAACGTCCGGGAGCGGTCCGGCTGTCGCTCGTGCGCTCCATTGCACAAGAGCGTGGATCGGCATTTTGCGTATTTTGAAATGGATCGCAAAGTGACCCTTCCCCCATTTCCTGCTTCCTCTAATCCCATAAAATACTGTATAAATATACAGGTGGAGGCGAGCCAACCTCCTTCTGGCCGATGCCCCATTTCTTGCTGGGCAGGGCGGAGCGTTCCCATCAACCAGGCCACGAACCATGGCAGCAGCAGTCCAGATCACTGCGCAGACCGCCGCGCAACTTGCCGCGCACTTGCCCCCCCGGCTGCAAAGCCGCGTGTGGCAAGGCGATCAGCTCGCGCACACCAGCGAGCGCTCGGTGCCGAGCGGCCATGCCACGCTCGACGCCCAGCTCCCCGGCGCCGGCTGGCCCGCGGGCAGCCTGACCGAGCTGCTGGTCGAGCAGGGCGGCGTGGGCGAGATGCGGCTCGTCGCGCCGGCGCTGCGCGCGCTCACCGCGCAGGCGGGCCGTCACGTGCTGCTCGTCGCGCCGCCGTGGCGCCCGTACGCCTGCGCGCTCAAGGCGTGGGGGCTCGCGCTCGAGCGCGTGATCTGGGTGCGCGCGGCCGAAGACGAGGCCGCCTGGGTGGCCGAGCAGGCGCTCAAGCAGGAAGGCATGGGCGCCGTGCTGCTCTGGCAGACGAAGGCGCGCGCCGACGCTGTGCGCCGTCTGCAGGTCGCCGCTCAGGATTCGCAGGCGCTCGCGTTTCTCGTGCGGCCGCTCGCCGCGCGCAACCAGTCGTCGCCGGCACCGCTGCGTATGACCTGCTCGCCGGTGCCGCCGCCCGACGACGCGAACCTGAACCGGCGGCAATGGATGCAGCTCGCTGCGCTTTCCGTCGATATCTTCAAGCGCCGCGGGCCGCCGCCCGCCCAGCCACTCGTCATTACATTGCCGCTGCAGGACGCGGTGCTGCCCCAGCCGGATGCAGCCTCCGTCGTCATGCCGTGGCCCGGGATCAATCATGCTGTGGATCGCCGTCACCTTGCCGTTGTTGCCGCTGGAGGCCGTCAGACCTCTGATGCCGCCGGTGCCGTCAACATCGCGCCTGCCTGAAAGTGTCGATGCTGATGCTGCCACTGATGCCGCCAGCGCGCCGCGCTGCTACGCGCTCGCCGACCACACGCGCATCCTGATCGCCGATCTCGACGCGCTGCGCTCAGGCGTCGAGCCCGGCAACACGCGCTCGCATGCGTTGGCACTCGCGCCGGGGCTCGTGCTGCTCGAAGCCGATCCGGCGCGCGAGACCCGCGCGTTCGAGGCGCTCGCGCTCGCGTTGCTCGCCTATACGCCCAAGGTGTCGTTCGCGCAGTCGCATACGCTGTTGCTCGAAGTCGGCTCGAGCTTGCGTCTTTTCGGTGGCGTGCGCGCGCTGCTCGGGAAGGTTGCGGCGACGGTGGCGGGCTGCGGGCACGCCGCGCGCGTCGCTTGCGCGCCCACGGCGTGGGGCGCGTGGACGCTCGTGCAGGCGCGCGTCACGCGTTCGTCGCGCCGCTGGCACGTGCTCAAGGAAACGACGCTCGCGCGCGTGCTCGATTCACTGCCGGTCACGCTCGCGCCGTTCGCCGCGCAGCACGACCATGCGCTCACGCAGATCGGCTGCGCGAGTCTTGGCGATCTGCGGCGGCTGCCGCGCGAGGGCATCGTGCGGCGCTTCGGTGACGGCGTGCTCGGCTGGCTCGCGCAGGCGCGCGGCGAGGCGCCCGATCCGCGCGCCTGGTTCGCCGCGCCGCCGTCGTTTCACGCGGCGCTCGAATTGCAGGCGCGCGTGGAGAGCGCCGAGGCGCTGCTCTTTGCCGCGCGCCGGCTCGTGATGCAGCTGGCCGGCTGGCTCGCCGCGCAGCACGCGGCGTTGAGCGGCTTCGAATTGCGTCTGGAGCACGAACTGGCTTCGCGGCATGCGCCGCGCACCTCGACGCTCGCGCTCGCCTGGGCGTCGCCTTCGCGCGACGCCGAGCATCTGCTGTGGCTGCTGCGCGAGCGCCTGAATCAGACCGAGCTTGCCGCGCCCGTGATCGGCTTGGCGCTCGTCGCCTCACAGGTGAGCGAATACGCGGCGCCCACCGACACGCTCTTTCCGATGGCCGAGGCCGCCGAGGCGTCGCTCGGGCAGCTCTTCGAGCGCATCGGTGCGCGGCTTGGCGAGCAGAACGTGCTGCAGCTTTTCGTCGAGGACGATCATCGGCCCGAGCTTGCGATGTCGGCGCGGCCTTACCGCGAGAGCGGCGCGAAGCGTGCACGCAAGCCGCGCAAGGCAGGCAAGCCGCAGCAGGAAGCGCTCGCGAGCGCGCCCGTGCAAAGCGCTTTCGATCTGCCCGAGGTGCCGCTGCCGACGCAGCCGCGTCCGGCGTGGCTGCTCGAAAAGCCGCTCAAGCTCGCAATGCGCGGCGATCGCCCGGTTTATCGACGGCCGCTGAAGACGCTCACGCGCACCGAGCGCATCGAGTCCGGCTGGTGGGACGGCGAGGGCGTCGGGCGCGACTACTACGTCGCCGCCGACGACCAGGGCCGCATGTTCTGGCTGTATCGCGAGCGCATTGGCGGCCAGTGGTATTTGCAAGGGCTTTTCGGCTAGCGCTGATTCGTCGTTCATTCGGGTTTCAGGAATCATGTCGACCAGCGGGACGGGCGCGTCGTTGCCTCCACAGTTGCCAGCGCAATTGCCAGCGCAGTTGCCTGCGCAATTGCCTGACTACGCGGAACTGCACTGCCTCACCAATTTCACCTTCCTGCACGGCGCGTCGCGCCCGGGTGAGATGGTCGAGCAGGCGATCCGCCACGGCTACCGTGCGCTCGCGATCACCGATGAATGCTCGTTCGCGGGCGTCGTGCGCGCCTACAGCGCGCTCAACGAATACGACGAGGCGCGCAAAAAAGCGCATGACGAAGCCGTGCGCGAGGCACACGAACGCGGCGGCAACTCAGCCGCCGCGGCCTTGAGCCCGTTCGAACCGTCGCTGCATTTGCTGATCGGCAGCGAGCTGAATCTCGTCGATGAACATGGCGCGCCGTTCTGCACGATCGTTGCACTTGCAACGAATCGCGAAGGCTACGGCAATCTATGCGAGTTGATCACGCTCGCGCGCTCGCGTGCGACGAAGGGCAGCTATCGCGTGCATCCCGCCGATTTCACCGGGCCGGAGCCGGACTTCGAGCATCTGAAGCACTTGCGCGACTGCGTGCTGATGCTCGTGCCGCAGCGCACGGCCACGCTCGCGCAAACGCTGCGCGCCGCGCACTGGCTCGCGGGCTTCGCGGCCGAACGCGCGTGGCTCGCGCTCGAACTCTGGCAAACCGGCGGCGACGACACGCAGATCGAAGTGCTGCGCCACGTCTCGCAGGAGAGCGGCTTGCCGCTCGTCGCGGCGGGCGGCGTGCTGATGCACGCTCGTTCGCGCAAGCCCTTGCAGGACACGTTGAGCGCGATCCGCATCGGCAAGCCGCTCGCTTCGTGCGGGCGCGCGCTGGAAGCGAATGCGGAGCGGCATCTGCGCTCGCGCGTGCGGCTTGGCGCGATTTATCCGCGCGAGGCGCTCGACGCGACGCTCGACGTCGCGCGCCGCTGCACGTTCTCGCTCGGCGAGCTGGCCTACGAATATCCCGAGGAGCTGGTGCCGCCCGGCGAGACGCCGCAGACATGGCTGCGCAAGCTCGTGATGAAGGGCGCACTGGAGCGCTGGCCCGACGGCCTGAACGACAAGCGCCGCGATCAGATCGAACAGGAACTCGAACTCATCGATGAGCTGAAGTACGAGAAGTACTTCCTCACGGTGCACGACATCGTCCGCTTCGCGCGCGATCAGAAGATCCTGTGCCAGGGGCGCGGCTCGGCGGCGAACTCGGTGGTCTGCTATTGCCTGAAGATCACGGAGATCGACCCCGTGCGCATGAACATGCTCGTGGCGCGCTTTCTTTCTCGCGCGCGCAACGAGCCGCCCGACATCGACGTCGACTTCGAGCATCAGCGTCGCGAAGAGGTCATTCAGTACATCTACCGCAAGTACGGCACGCGCCGCGCCGCCCTGGCCGCGACCCTCATCACCTATCGCTCGCGCAGCGCGTTGCGCGACGTGGGCAAGGCGCTCGGCCTCGACAATGCGCTCGTCGAAAAGCTCTCGGGCGCGCATCAGTGGTGGGACGGCCCCGATTCGATCGCGCGCCATCTGGAGGAGGCGGGCTTTTCACCGGACTCGCACGTCACGCAGCAACTCATTCGTCTCACGCGCGAGCTGCGCGGTTTTCCGCGCCATCTCTCGCAGCACGTGGGCGGTTTCGTGATCGCGCGCGACAAGCTCTCGCGGCTCGTGCCGATCGAAAACGCGGCGATGAAGGACCGCTACGTGATCGAGTGGGACAAGGACGATATCGACGCGCTGCGGCTGCTGAAAGTGGACGTACTCGCGCTCGGCATGCTCTCGGCGATCCGGCGCTCGCTCGAATTCGTGGCGCTAAGGCGCGCTCTGCCGGAGATGCGCGTGCAGGACATTCCAGTCGAGGACCCGGCGGTGTATCGCATGTGCGCCAAGGCCGATACGGTCGGTGTGTTCCAGATCGAGTCGCGCGCGCAGCAGAGCATGTTGCCGCGTTTGCGGCCGCGCACGTATTACGACCTCGTGATTCAGGTGGCGATCGTGCGGCCCGGGCCGATCCAGGGCGACATGGTGCATCCGTACCTGAAACGCCGGCACGGCGACGAAGCGGTGGAGTACGCGAAGGAAGAATTGCGCCCGGTGCTCGAGCGCACGCTCGGCGTGCCGATCTTCCAGGAGCAGGTGATGCATCTCGCGATGGTCGCCGCCGACTACACCGGCGAGGAGGCCGACAAGCTGCGCCGCGCGATGGCCGCATGGCGGCGCGACGGCGATCTGCGTCCGTATCAGGCGGATCTCACGCAGCGCATGCTCAAGAAAGGCTACTCGCCGGAATTCGCCGAGCGCATCTGCAAGCAGATCGAGGGTTTCGGCGACTACGGCTTTCCGGAAAGCCATGCGGCGAGTTTCGCGCTGCTCGTCTACACGAGTTCGTGGCTCAAGCGTTACGAGCCCGCGGCATTTCTGGCAGGACTGCTGAACAGTCAGCCGCTCGGTTTCTATTCGCCTTCGCAGCTCGTGCAGGATGCGAAGCGTCACGGCGTGCAGGTGCGTGCGCCCGATATCGCGCTGAGCGACTGGGAGTCGGTGCTGGAGCGGCGTGGCGCACCCGGCGAGCGGCTTGATGCCGAGGCGCTGCGCGTGGGCAATGCCGAGGTGCTGCGGTATCGCGCGCGGCTGGCCGCGGTCGCGTTGCTGCGCCGCGGCACGCTCAAGCGCGGCGGCCGGCGGCACAGGTTCATGGACGGCCTGAAGCGCATCGTGCGCTCACGTATTGCGCTCGCGCCGCGGCGCTATGGACGTGGCGGGCCAGCCGTGCGCCTCGGCTTCAGTCTCATCAAGGGCTTTTCCGAAGATGCCGCGCGGCGTGTGATGGAGGCGCGCGAGCGCGCACCGTTCGCCGATGTCGATGATCTCGCCCGCCGCGCGGCGCTCACGCGGCGCGAGCTGGAGGCCCTGGCGGCGTCGAACGCGCTCGCGAGCATTGCGGGCCACCGGCGCGAGGCGTGGTGGGCCGTGACGGCGCAGCACGCGGTGCCTGCGCTGTTGCGCGATGCGCCTATCGCCGAGACGCCGCTCGCGTTGCCACGTGCTTCCGAGGGCGCGGAAATCGTCGCCGATTACGCGAGCCTGCGCCTCACGCTCAATCGCCATCCGCTCGAACTGCTGCGCCACGGCCTCACAAAGCAGCGTTTTCGCACGGCGGAGCAACTGGCGCATTGCCGGCACGGCATGCTCGCGCGCGTGTGCGGAATCGTCACGGTGCGGCAGCGGCCGGGCACGGCGAACGGCACGATCTTCGTTTCTCTGGAAGACGAGACCGGCAGCGTCAACGTGATCGTGCACGCGGCGCTCGTCGAGTCGCAGCGCAAGGAGCTGCTAGGGTCTTCGCTGCTGGCGGTGGCGGGCGTGGTGCAGCGTGAAGGCGAGGTGGTGCACCTCGTGGCGCACCGGCTGGAGGACCACAGCCGGCTGCTCGGGCGGCTCGCAACAGAGAGCCGGAATTTTCATTGAATATTCGCTGGAGAGCGGCTGGCTCGCGCGCTACGTGTTTCGCTGCTCGCCGTCGCTCATGAAAGCGTCGAGCACGGCGCGAATCGCCGCGTCGAACGGCGTGCGGCGGCCCATGCCCAGCGTTTCGAGACGGCTCGAATCGAGATGGCAGTTGCGTGGGCGCGGCGTGGCGTCGGTGGGCGTCGGCTGTGCGAGCAGACGCGCCTCTATGCCAAGTGCGTGCGCGATCCGCTGGGCGATGTCGTACTTCGTCATCGGCTCGTCGCCGGACCATTGCGCGACGCCGCGCACGGGAGCGCCGTCCGCGCAGCGCAGCAGCAGCTCACGGATCACGAACGCCACATCGGGCGTGAAAGTGGGGTAGCGCGTAGCCCACGCGTCCATCGGCGCCGCCTGTGCCCCGGGCTCTCCCGCAGCGAGGATGGCCGGCACGAGGCTCGTGACCGCGGATTCGTGCCAGCCGACGATCGGTCCGTACAGCAAGGGCAGGCGCAGCACGAGAGTGTTGTCGCTGGTTTCGAGCAGGGCCTGCTCGCCTTCGAGCTTGCTGTGACCATAGGCGTTGAGCGGATTCGGCGTGTCGTCGATGCGGTAGGGCGGCTGCGTGCCGTCGAACACGTAATCGGTGGAAATCGAGAGCACCCACGCGCCGCGCCGCCGCGCCGCCGCGGCGACGCTGCGCACCGCATCGACATTGAGCGCGCGCGCTGCCGCCGGATCGTGCTCGCACACGTCGGGGCGGCGCTCGGCGGCGGCCAGCACGATCGCGTCGGGCGCCTCGTGCTCGACGAACGCGTTCACGGCTTGCGCGTCGCGCACGTCGAGCACGGTTTGCTGCGGGCCGCCGTGGCGGAACGCGGTCGGCACGACCTGCCAGGGGGTAACTGCTGCGAGTTCGCGGACTATGGCGCGACCTAGCAGGCCGGACGCGCCGATCACGGCAACCTTGAACATGGCGCGGCCTGTCAGACGCTGGCCGTGCCGACCACGGTGTAGCCGGCTTCGTCGATCGCCGACTTCAGGACTTCGGCGCTCTGGCTCGATTCGACCTTCACGCGGCCGGCGGCCAGATCGATCTCGACCCTGGCTTGCGCGTCGTGCTCGTGGATCGCGCGCGTGACGGCGCCTACGCAGTGCTGGCAGCTCATGCCTTCGACGTTGAACTGGATCATCGTGTGTTCCTTTTTCAGAGATTGAGGCTTGCTACTACTCGATATGAGGCCGCCGGCGGATTATGCCAGCCTGGGCCGGTGGTCGCGCTGGACCTTCCCATCATGGGAAGGTGTACGATGAAGCCATTGATCAAACAGCAGGAGAACGGCGTGAACATCGGCGAAGCGGCGCGCGAATCGGGCGTCACGGCAAAAATGATTCGCTACTACGAAAGTGTCGGGCTGCTGGCGCCCAAAGGGCGCACGGAGTCCGGCTACCGGGTCTATGGCGCGCAGGAGGTGCATTCGCTGCGCTTCATCCGGCAGGCGCGCCGGCTCGGCTTTCTGGTGGACGACATCCGGCGCCTGCTGGCGCTCTGGCACGACCGCTCGCGTGCGAGTGCCGAGGTCAAGTCGATCGCGCTCGAACATGTCGCCGAACTCGACCAGCGCATCGCCGAACTGTCCCAGATGCGCGACACGCTCGCTCATTTGGCCTCGCACTGCCAGGGCAACGACCGGCCCGACTGCCCGATCATCGAACGGCTTGCCGCCACGACCACGCCGGACTGCCACGAGCCCGGCCACGCGCACTGAAGGCAGGTGCAACCGCACAGGGCAAATTGACGCAACCTGATTGGCTGCGCGCACCACGTTGGTGCTTTTTCGTATGATTGCCGCCAAGTGTCTGCGAAGTTACCGGAAAATGTGTCGATAAAACATGATGATGCTGATTCACACCTTACTGTTATTCCAAAATGGAATGCACGGTATTCGGGCAATTCACTAGCAAAGTTCGGTGCAACCGCTATAATGCGGGTTATCCCTTATGAGGGTTATCCCTGATGCAAATTCACCGGGGATCGCCGAATCGAATCCTTGGAGCACATCATCATGTTTGCATTCCTTCTTGAAAAGCTGAGCAACTGGTTTGAAACTGCTGAACGTCGCCGCCGCGAAGCGTATCTCGCATCGTCGGCCGATATCGTCCAGCTCGAGCAGCGCATTCGTTCGATCGAGTCGACTGGCTACAGCTCGCTGTAAGCCGACGCTATAAGCGAATTCTGACCGGGTTGCGATCCGGTGAGATCAGCAGAGTCTCAAGCCCCGCATTGGCGGGGCTTTGTCATTTCTGCACCGCCGATGGAACAGAGTCTGAGCCCTGCCACGACGGTAAGGTAAAGTCTTTTTGCGACAAGCCGTCATAGCAATGGTGTCGCTTTCACTTCGGGGGCCATTCATGGTGCAAGACCGCATTTTCCACCGCACGTTGGTGTCGCCGCGCCGCGCGTTGCATCGTTTTTCTGTTGCGCGTGCGGGCCTGATCGCCATCGTCATGGCGTGCGTTAGCGCCAGCGTGCATGCGGGGCAGCCGCTGATTCTGGATACGCAAAGAGGGATTAGCGACGGTCAACCGGGCGTGGTTCTGCAAAACGCGCCGCTCTCGCGCGAGCCGATGGTGCAGGCGGCGCAGCCGGCGGGTCTCGTGCCGGATTCGTCGCAGCCGTATGTCGTCGCGCCGTACGTGGAAGTGCAGCAGGGCGGCGGGCGGCCGAATCCGCCGCCGCGCCCGCCACGCCCCCCTCATCGCCCAACGCCGCCGCTTCCCCAGCCGTTACCGTCTGGGCAGTGACGCGGCTCGCGTGAGCGAATCCGCGGTTCAGTCGCCGCGCGATTCGATCTTGAACTGTGCACCAGCGTCCTGGCCGAGCGTTTTCACAAGCCAGGGCAGCGCCTCTTTCATCGTCGCTTCGAGCGTGTAGGGCGGGTTGAGGATGAACATGCCGCTGCCGTAAAGGCCGAAGCCGTCTTCGGGCGGATGGCTCACCGAAAGTGAGAGGTGCAGCCAGTTCTTGTTCTGCAGGCGCTTGAGTTGCTCCGGGAAGCGCTGCGACTCGGGACGCGTGACCTGCGGATACCAGACCGCATAAGTGCCATTCGCGAAGCGCGTGAGGCTTTCCTCCACGCACGCGAGCGTGCGCGCGTAGTCGCGCTTGTCCTCGAAAGACGGATCGATCAGCACGAGCGCACGGCGCGGCGGCGGGGGCAGGAGCGCCTTGATGCCGTCGAAGCCGTCGCCTGCGTAGATCATCACGCGGCGCCCCGCGTCGTGGAAGCGGTGGCGCAGCACGTCGATTTCCGTGCTGTGCAATTCGAAGAGCCGCATGCGGTCCTGCTCGCGCATGAGACGCCACGCGAGATAGGGCGAGCCCGGGTAGAAGCGCAATTCGCCGTCGGGATTCAGCGCCGCCACTTCGTCCACGTAGTCTGAGAGCGCCGCAGGCAGGTCGTTGCGGCCCCACAGCTTGCCGATGCCCGTGTCGAACTCGGCGTTCTTCGTGGCGTAGCCTTCGCGTAATGCATAGGCGCCGGCGCCCGCGTGGGTATCGATGTACCAGTACGCCTTGTCCTTCTTGCCAAGGTAATGCAGCAATTGCACGACGACGGCGTGTTTCAGGACATCGGCATGATTGCCGGCGTGGAAGGCGTGACGGTAGCTCAGCATGATGGACGGGACACGAGGTCCGGTGAGAACGGGGAAGACGGCGGCGGCGCGATTGCTGCGCCGCTACCGAAGTAGCGGCGCGCGCAGCGAGGCCGCGTATTGTACGCCACCGCAATGAGTCACCTGCAGATACGGTCGACGCCCGGATGGGCTCACGTGAGCCCGTCCGACGCTGGTGAGCGTGACGCGCGTTCCGGGCATACGCGAGGCGTCAGTCGTAAGCGTCGCCTACGATCGCCTCGATCTGCGCCTTGATGTCCGGCGTGATCTTTTGCGCCACGTCGCGCGCCTTCATGTTTTCACCGATCTGCTCGATACGCGAGGCCCCGGTGATGACCGTGCTTACGCGCGGATTCTTCAGGATCCACGCGAGCGCCAGTTGCCCAACCGAACAGTCGAGTTGTTTCGCGAACTCGGCGAGCTTGCCGACGATCTCGTTCTTGTCAGGGTCCGTGACGTTCTTGCGCAGCCAGTCGTAGCCCTGGAGTTCCGCACGGCTACCCGACGGCACGCCGCCGCGGTACTTGCCGGTGAGCAGGCCCGAGGCGAGCGGGCTCCAGGTGGTGAGGCCGAGGCCAATGTCCTCGTAGAGCCTGCGGTATTCGTCTTCGACGCGCGTGCGGTGGAACAGGTTGTATTGCGGCTGCTCCATGACCGGTTTGTGCAGGTGATGGCGCTCCGCGATTTCCCACGCGGCGCGGATTTCGTCGGCGCTCCACTCCGAGGTGCCCCAGTAAAGCGCCTTGCCGCGCGTGATCATGTCGCTCATCGCCCAGACGGTTTCCTCGACCGGCGTGTTCGGGTCGGGGCGGTGGCAGAACACGAGATCGACGTAATCGAGCTGCAGCCGCTTGAGCGAGCCGTCGATGGCGTCCATGAGGTACTTGCGGTTGAGCGTGTGGTACTGGTTGGGCGCTTCGTTCAAACCCCAGTAGAACTTGGTCGACACCACGTAGCTCACGCGCGGCCACGCGAGCTCCTTGAGGGCGTGGCCCATGAGCTCTTCCGACTTGCCGCCGGCGTAGGCCTCGGCATTGTCGAAGAAGTTGATGCCCGCGTCGCGCGCCGCCGCGAGCGATTCGCGTGCGAGCTTTGCGTCGACCTGGTTGCCATAGGTAACCCACGAGCCGATGGACAGTTCGCTTACCTGCAGGCCTGAGCGGCCCAGTCGCCGATAGTTCATTAACGCCTCCTTGTGAGCCGATAAAGCTAGCACGACTTGGCCATTGTTGCTGAACGGGCTTGCGTTGGCTGGCTTCCCGCGCTGCGCCTTGCGGTGCGGCGAAAAACTCTTTTGCCTGTCTTGCTCGATGCTTCGACCACGCGTGTTCATGCACAATAGCCCGGTTGGCCGCGACGCAACATCCGGCCGGATGGCATAAGCCATTCGTCAGGTTTGACGGCGCGCGCTCCGAGGTTTCATCCTGTCCCGTTCACTCACCTGGAGGTGCCCGATGTCGTCTCTCTCACTGAACTCGAAACTCGATGGCAAGGTCGCAGTCGTTACCGGCGCGGCCAGCGGCATTGGCAAGCAGATCGCGCTCACGCTCGCGCAGGCAGGCGCCGCAGTCGCCATCGCCGACCTGAACCAGAGCGGCGCGGACGCCGTGGCCGAAGAGATCAAGGGCGCAGGCGGCAAGGCCATCGGCGTCGCCATGGACGTCACCAATGAAGACGCCGTGAATCAGGGTATCGACCGCGTCGCGGCCGAACTCGGTCCGGTGGATATCCTCATCTCGAACGCCGGCATCCAGATCGTGAACCCGATCGAGAACTACGCGTTTTCCGACTGGAAGAAGATGCAGGCCATCCACGTGGACGGCGCATTCCTCACCACCAAGGCGGTGCTCAAGCACATGTACAAGGATGACCGCGGCGGCGTGGTGATCTACATGGGTTCGGTGCATTCGCACGAAGCGTCGCCGCTGAAGTCGGCCTATGTCGCGGCCAAGCACGCGCTGCTCGGCCTCGCGCGTGTGCTCGCCAAGGAAGGCGGCAAGCACAATGTGCGCTCGCACGTGGTGTGTCCGGGCTTCGTGCGCACGCCGCTCGTGGAAAAGCAGATTCCCGAGCAGGCGAAGGAACTCGGCATCAGCGAGGAAGAAGTGGTCAAGCGCGTGATGCTCGGCGGTACGGTGGACGGCATTTTCACGACCGTCGAGGACGTCGCGCAAACCGTGCTGTTCCTCTCGGCGTTCCCGAGCGCTGCGTTCACGGGCCAGTCCTTCGTGGTGAGCCACGGCTGGTTCATGCAATAACGCAGACATCGAGCGCAGGAGGCGCAGCAATGGCGCAACGCAAGAAGGGGCAGGTCCAGTCGAGCGCGGTCGACGACGAGGTCGGCGCGCATACCGGCGCGCATATCGGTAATGCGCCGCAGCCGCACGTTTCGCAGTGCGGCGCGCAGGCGAAAGAGTGGGAAACCATCGCGCTCACGCTGCAGGGGGGCGGCGCCCTCGGCGCGTATCAGGCGGGCGTGTACGAAGGGCTCGTCGAGGCCGGCATTGCGCCCAACTGGATCGCGGGCATTTCAATCGGCGCGCTCAATACCGCCATCATCGCGGGCAATGCGCCTGAGCATCGCGTGGCGCGTCTGCGCGAGTTCTGGCAGACGATCTGCCAGCCGGCCTACAGTTTCCCGTTGCCACCCTTCGTCGAGCATGCGCTCTTCAATTCGAATGCCGCCGTGCGTAAGACGTTCACGGCCATGCAGGCGGCAGGCGCGATCGTGGAAGGGCAGAAGGGCTTTTTCGTGCCGCGCTTTCCGCCGCCGCTGCCCAATGGATCAGGCTCGCCCGAAACGGCCAGCTACTACGACACGAAGCCGCTCAAGGCGACGCTGGAACGCTTGTGCGACTTCGAGCGCATCAACTCGGGCGAAACGCGCGTGTCAGTGGGCGCGGTTAACGTGGGCAGCGGCAACTTCGTCTATTTCGACAACAAGACCACGAAGCTGCGCCCCGAGCATTTCATCGCCTCGGGCGCGCTGCCGCCCGGCTTCGCGGCGGTGGAGATCGACGGCGAGTACTACTGGGACGGCGGCCTGATGTCGAACACGCCGCTCTACGAGGTGATCCAGACCACGCCGCGGCGCGACACGCTCGCGTTCCAGGTCGATCTCTGGAGCGCGCGCGGGCCGGTGCCCGACAACCTCATCGACGTGCAGGGCCGCGTGAAGGACATTCAGTATTCGAGCCGCACGCGTCTCGTCACCGACATCCTGCAGCGCTCGCAGCGTTATCGGCATGTGCTGCGCGAGGTGCTCGATCGCGTCGCGCCCGAGCATCGCAATGATCCGTGGGTCGCGCTGGCGGACGAGCTTTCGTGCTCGAAGAAGTACAACGTGATCCACCTCATCTACCGGCAGAAGGAATACGAGGGGCATTTCAAGGACTACCAGTTCGGCCTCTCGACCATGCACGAGCATTGGGCAAGCGGCTTGCAGGATATCCGCGCTTCGCTCGCGCAGCCGGGCTGGCTCGACAAGCCCGATAACGACTCGGGTTTCGTCACGCACGATATCCATCGCGACATGCGGGGCCACGCCGCCTGAGTTTTCCGCTGCGTTCGCCAAAGAAAAAGGCGTCCGTTCTTTCGAACGGACGCCTTTTTTGTCGCGTCAGCGCGCCGCGTTGCAGCGGCGCAATGTGCTGACGAACGAATTTACTTCAGCACTTGTGCGACAGCGCTCGCCACGACGTCGAGGTTGCGCGTGTTCAGCGCGGCCACGCAGATGCGGCCCGTGCTCACGGCGTAGATGCCGAACTCTTCGCGCAGGCGGTCGACTTGCGCAGCCGTCAGGCCCGAGTACGAGAACATGCCGCGCTGCACGTTGATGAAGTTGAAGTCGCGGTCCACGCCGGCGGCCGTAAGGCGCTCGACGAGGCCCGTACGCATCGCGCGGATGCGGTTGCGCATTTCGCCGAGTTCCGCTTCCCACATGGCGCGCAGGTCGGCCGAGCCGAGCACGGCTGCGACCACCGAGCCGCCGTGCGTCGGCGGGTTCGAGTAGTTCGTGCGGATCACGCGCTTGAGTTGCGAGAGCACGCGCGACGATTCTTCCTTGCTGCTCGTGAGGATCGACAGCGCGCCCACACGCTCGCCGTACAGCGAGAACGACTTCGAGAACGACGACGAAACGAACACGTTGAGTTCCGAAGCGGCGAAGAGGCGCACGACTTCGCCGTCTTCCGCGATGCCGTCGCCGAAGCCCTGATACGCGATGTCGAGGAACGGTACGAGGTTGCGCGCCTTCACGACTTCGATGATCTGTTTCCACTGGTCGACCGTGAGGTCCACGCCGGTCGGGTTGTGGCAGCATGCGTGCAGCACGATGACGGTGCCGGCGGCGTAGCCGTTCAGTGCGGAGAGCATGCCTTCGAAGTTCACGCCGTTGGTTTGCGCGTCGTAGTACGGATAGGCGACGACTTCGAAACCTGCGCTTTCGAACAGGGCGCGGTGGTTTTCCCAGCTAGGGTCGCTGATCGCGACCTTGGCGCTCGGGTTCACGCGCTTGAGGAAGTCGGCGCCGATCTTGAGCGCCCCCGTGCCGCCCAGTGCCTGCGCCGTGACGACGCGGCCCGCGGCGATCAGCGGCGAGTCGTCGCCGAGCAGCAGTTTTTGCACGGCGGCGTCGTACGCGCCGAGACCTTCGATCGGCAGATAGCCACGCGGCAGACCGGCTTCCACGCGAGCCTTTTCTGCTTCGCGCACCGCGCGCAGCAGCGGAATCTTGCCTTCTTCGTTGGTGTACACGCCCACGCCGAGGTTCACCTTGGTCGCGCGCGCATCGGCGTTATAGGCTTCGTTCAGACCCAGGATCGGGTCGCGGGGGGCGAGTTCGACAGCGGAAAAGAGGGACATGATCGTTCGGCAAAAGTGAAGGAAGATCGGTTGGGCCACGTGCTGCACCGGCCACGGAACTCGCTATTGTAACGAATCCTCAAGCCGGATTTCCGCGGATTTGCCATTCTCCGTGCCGCTTTCAGGGCTATTTCCGGCACGATTGGGCGACTTCTGGCGTGCGCTCGCTTAGGTGTGGCCGCTGCTGCGACGCACGGCCCTTGCAGTGCCGCCGGTACGCCCCATGTATGGTTCAGCCCACCTCGTCTCGCCCCAGGCTCGCCCATCGGCAAGATCCGGCGAGACGCTAGAATAGTTGTTTGCTCCGCGCACAGGATGCCCCCATGCCCGACCACACCGTCGCCGACGCGCCCGCGCTCGACGAGTCGAAATTCGTCCAGTACGAAGGCTCGCCGTTCCAGCTCTACCAGCCGTACCTGCCGGCCGGCGACCAGCCGACGGCCATCGAAACGCTCGTGGAAGGCGTGGAGGACGGCCTCTCGTTCCAGACGCTCCTTGGCGTGACGGGCTCGGGCAAGACTTACACGATGGCGAACACCATCGCGCGCCTGGGCCGCCCCGCCATCGTGTTCGCGCCGAACAAGACGCTCGCCGCGCAGCTCTACGCCGAGTTCCGCGAGTTCTTTCCGCGCAATGCCGTCGAGTACTTCGTCTCGTATTACGACTACTACCAGCCGGAAGCCTATGTGCCCCAGCGCGATCTCTTCATCGAGAAGGATTCGTCGATCAACGAGCACATCGAGCAAATGCGGCTTTCGGCCACCAAGAGCCTGATGGAGCGGCGCGACGTGGTGATCGTTGCGACGGTTTCGGCGATCTACGGTATCGGCAATCCGTCCGAGTACCACCAGATGATTCTCACGCTGCGCCACGGCGATCGCCTGGGCCAGCGCGACGTCATCGCGCGCCTGATCGCCATGCAATACACGCGCAACGAGCAGGATTTCCAGCGTGGCACGTTCCGCGTGCGCGGCGACACCATCGACATCTTCCCGGCCGAACACGCTGAAATGGCCGTGCGCGTGGAACTGTTCGACGACGAAGTGGAAACGCTGCAGCTCTTCGATCCGCTCACGGGCCGCGTGCGCCAGAAGATTCCGCGCTTCACGGTCTATCCGTCGTCGCACTACGTCACGCCGCGCGAAACCGTGTTGCGCGCCGTCGAAACCATCAAGTCCGAATTGCGCGAGCGTCTCGAGTTCTTCCATACGGAAGGCAAGCTCGTGGAGGCGCAGCGTCTTGAGCAGCGCACGCGCTTCGATCTGGAAATGCTTCAGGAGCTGGGCTTCTGCAAGGGTATCGAGAACTACTCGCGGCACTTTTCGGGCGCGCTGCCCGGCGAGCCGCCGCCGACGCTCGTCGATTACCTGCCGACCGACGCCATGATGTTCCTCGACGAGTCGCACGTGCTGATCGGCCAGTTCAACGGGATGTACAACGGCGACCGCGCGCGCAAGGAAAATCTCGTCGATTACGGCTTCCGGCTGCCTTCGGCGCTGGACAACCGGCCGCTCAAGTTCAACGAGTTCGAGCGCAAGATGCGCCAGGCGGTGTTCGTCTCGGCCACGCCCGCCGACTACGAAAAGAGGGTGACGGGCCAGATCGCGGAGCAGGTCGTGCGCCCCACGGGCCTCGTCGACCCGACGATCGAGGTGCGACCCGCATCGACGCAGGTCGACGACGTGCTCGGCGAGATCAACGAACGCGTGGCCGTGGGCGAGCGCGTGCTCGTCACCACGCTCACCAAGCGCATGGCTGAGCAACTCACCGAGTTCCTGGCCGACCACGGCGTGAAGGTGCGCTATCTGCATAGCGACATCGACACGGTCGAGCGCGTGGAGATCATTCGCGACCTGCGTCTGGGCACCTTCGACGTGCTCGTGGGCATCAACCTGCTGCGCGAGGGCCTGGACATCCCCGAGGTTTCGCTCGTGGCGATTCTCGACGCCGACAAGGAAGGCTTCCTGCGCGCCGAGCGCTCGCTCATCCAGACGATCGGGCGCGCCGCGCGTAACGTGAACGGCAAGGCGATTCTCTACGGCGACCGCATCACCGACTCGATGCGTCGAGCCATCGACGAAACCGAGCGCCGCCGCGCCAAGCAGATCACCTTCAACGAGGAGCACGGCATCGTGCCGCGCGGGGTCGTCAAGCGCATCAAGGACATCATCGACGGCGTCTATAACGTCGATGATGCCCGCGCCGAGCTGCGCGAGCAGCAGGAGCGCGCGAAGTTCGAGGACATGTCCGAGAAACAGATCGCGAAGGAAATCAAAAAGCTCGAAAAGCAGATGATGGACTACGCGAAGAACCTCGAATTCGAGAAGGCCGCGCAGGCGCGCGATCAGCTCGCGCTGCTGCGCCAGCGCGTGTTCGGGGCAAACGTGGGCGACCATCCGATCTGAGCGCCGAGCCTCGAGGCGGGTGGGGCGGCTACGCGCCGCACCCGCTATATCCTGCCTATACCATTCGAATGCCTTTCGTGAATTTCCGGCCCTGAAACCGGGCCGGCAGGCACCGTAAGCGTGTGTTAATGAAACGCTGCTAAAACCCTGTCGCGGTTGGGTTTTCCGGGGCGCCGAATTTGTCCCTCATCTGCATCGGTGTTAAACTCCCCCCCATTATTGAGAATTGTTCGCATTAGCATTATTACAGGTGCGCAGCGAACGTATGTCGGACGTAACCCTCATATAAAAACCAGGAGTTTCGATGCGGATTCACTCTCTCTTGCGCGGCACTGCCGTCATCGCGGCCGCCACGGCGGCCTTTGCGGCCAACGCGGCTGAATACCCGATCGGCAAGCAAGCAATCCAGGGCGGCATGGAAATCGGCGCGGTCTATCTGCAGCCGATCACGATGGAGCCGGAAGGCATGATGCGCAAGGCCTCGGATTCCGACATTCACCTCGAATCGGACATCCACGCGGTCAAGAACAACCCGACCGGCTTCGCTGAAGGCGACTGGATGCCGTATCTGCAGGTTCACTACGAACTCACCAAGCCGGGTTCGAGCTACGTGCAAAAGGGCGACCTGATGCCGATGGTCGCGAACGACGGCCCGCACTATGGCGACAACGTGAAGCTCGCCGGTCCCGGCAAGTACCACCTCAAGCTGATCGTCGAAGCGCCGATGCAAACGGGCCACATGGCGTTCGGCCGTCACGTCGACAAGGAAACGGGCGTGGGCCCGTGGTTCAAGCCGATCACGCTGGAATACGATTTCCCGTTCGCGGGCATCGGCAAGAAGGGCGGCTATTAAGCCGTCACCCGGCAGTTCGAGCGGCGGGGCGCATCGTGTGCAGCGCCGCCGCATGAATGGCAGCAAGGAGCAGGTAAAACCAATGACTGTAAAGCGGAAGTTTGCGGCGCTCGCGCTCAGCGCGTCTTTTGCGGTGTCGCTGGCGGGCGTGGCCACGATGGCGCACGCCGAAGATCTGCCGACGTTCAAGCTCGAAATGAACGATGGCAAGCTCAACCCCGCGCGCATCGAAGTGCCGGCGGGCAAACGCATCAAGATCGAGGTGCGCAATACGGGCAAGGGCGCGGCTGAGTTCGAGAGCGTTCAGTTGCGCAAGGAAAAGGTGCTGGCACCGGGCGCGGACTCGTTCGTCGTGATCGCGCCGCTCGATGCGGGCGAGTACAAGTTCTTCGACGATTTCCATCAGCAGGCGCAGGGCGTGATCGTTGCCAAATGATCGTCGCCAAATGAGCGTAGCGAAGTCATCGTCGCGAAGTAAGGCCGCTGGCGGGTATCGCCGGTAGCAGGAGGTGTTGAATGGGTCAGGTGATGTTCATCGTATGGCGGGAGAGCGTCGAGGCGCTGCTCGTCGTCGGGATTCTTTATGCGTGGCTGAAAAACGGCGACGCGGATGCGCGGCGCGGCGTGCCGTACCTGTGGGGCGGCGTGGCGCTCGGCATTCTTGCCGCGATCGGCCTCGGCGCGGCGCTGGTCGGCTTCACCGAAGTGCTTTCGGGCGACGCGCAGGACTACTTCCAGACCGGCATGGTGCTGGTGGCGTGCGTGCTGATCGTGCAGATGGTGCTGTGGATGAAGCGGCACGGCCGCACGCTCAAGCGCGAGATGGAAGAGTCGCTGGAAAAGAGCACGCGCGACGCGAACTGGTGGGGCGTGACGATTCTCGTCGCGCTCGCCATCGCGCGTGAAGGCAGCGAGACGGTGATCTTTCTCTACGGCCTTGGCTTCGGCCAGTCGGGTCATGTGGACGCGAGCCAGTATCTCGCGGTGCTGATCGGCCTCGCGCTGGCGTTCCTCACGTTCTATCTCCTTCAGCTGGGCGGCAAGATCTTCTCGTGGCGGCACTTCTTCCGCATCACCGAGATCATGCTGCTGTTCCTCGGCGCGGGCCTGTTCCAGACCGGCGTGGATAAGCTGATCGACAAGGAAATCCTGCCGACGATCATCGACCAGATGTGGAACTCCTCGGCGATCCTCGACGACTCGAGCACCTTCGGCTCGCTCGTCGCGACACTCACGGGATACCGCGCCCATCCGGCGCTCATGAACCTGATCGCCTATGCCGCGTACTGGCTCGTGGCGTGGTTCCTCGTGCGGCGCGCCACCGGCCGCGCGGGCGCGGTTGCGAACAGGAAGGCAGCATGAGTTGTGCATCCGCTCGCCCGCCGCAGGCAACCGGGCGTCCTGGCAAGCTCGCTCAGGCGGGCCAGTGGATGCAACGGCACGGCGCGGCGATCCGTGCCGTGCAGTGGTTCGTCGTCGCCGTCTATGCGTTCCTGATTCTCGTGCCGGCGGCGATGCCGCTGCCCGGCGACACGGCGCACCTGTGGAACAACCTCACGCTCGCGGCGCAGTTTGTGTTCTGGGGCATCTGGTGGCCGTTCGTGCTGCTCTCGATGGTGATGCTCGGCCGCGTGTGGTGCGGCGTGCTCTGCCCCGAAGGGGCGCTCACCGAGTTCGCCAGCAAGTTCGGACGTGGCCGCGCGATTCCGCACTGGATGCGCTGGGGCGGCTGGCCTTTCGTGGCCTTCGGCCTCACCACGATCTACGGTCAGATGGTGAGTGTCTACCAGTACCCCAAAGCGGTGCTGCTGGTGCTGGGCGGCTCGACGCTCGGCGCGATGGTGATCGGTTTTCTGTACGGACGCGAGAAGCGCGTCTGGTGCAAGTATCTCTGCCCTGTGAACGGGGTTTTTGCGCTTCTGGCGCGTCTCGCGCCGTTTCGCTACAAGGTCGACGAAGACGCCTGGCGCAACTCCTACACGCACGGCGAGCACGGCGGCCATCGCGTGATTCCCGTGAACTGCGCGCCGCTCGTGCCGTTGCGCAACATGAAGGGCGCCGCGGAGTGCCACATGTGCGGACGCTGCAGCGGCCATCGCGACGCCATTGCGCTCGCGTGGCGCTCGCCCGCAGAGGAAGTGGTCGAGCTTGGCGATAGCCAGGCGAACCCGTGGGACACCGCGCTGATCCTCTACGGCCTGCTCGGCGTGGCGATCGGCGCATTCCACTGGACGGGCTCGCCGTGGTTCATCGGCATCAAGCAGTGGCTCGCGGGCTGGCTCATCGACCGCGACATCACCTGGCCGCTCGACACCAACGCACCGTGGTTCCTGCTCACGCATTACCCGGCGCAGAACGACGTGTTCTCGTGGCTCGACGGCGCGATGATCGTCGGCTATATCGTTGCAACGGCGCTCGTTTATGGCACCGCGCTCTTCGCGATCCTCGCGGGCTCGACGGCCGTGCTCGGGCGTTTCGAGATGCGGCGCCTGCATCACTTCGCGCAGTCGCTGATTCCGCTGGCGGGCGCGGGCGTGTTCCTCGGCCTCTCCGCCACGACGCTCTCGCTCTTGCGCGCGGAGCACTTGCCGCTCGACTGGGCCGCCGAGGTGCGCATTGCGATTCTCGTCATCACGAATCTCTGGAGCGCCTGGCTCGCGTGGCGCGTGACGGGCCGCTACAGCTCGCGGTTCTGGCAGCGCGTGCTCGCGCTAGCGGGCTTCACGCTCGCGCTCGCCGTGGTGGACAGCGCGTGGTGGCTCATGTTCTGGGGCTGGGTGCGCTGAGCATGCGTCGACACTACTTCCGACGTTTCTTCGTCTGCCGCTGATATAGCCGGCATACGCGGCGTCAGCGTGTCGCGGCACAAGTCTGGGTGTTACTCTCAAAAATCCGGGTTGGCCTGCGCTCTGCGCGGGACATGCCAAACCCGGCTTTTGACTTTTCGGAGAGACGCATGCGAACGCGAGCAGTACTGACCGACGAAGACGTGATCCGGGTAGCCGACGCAGCCGTCGCGCACGCCCGAGCGAATGAATGGAACGTGACGATTGCGCTCGTCGATGATGGCGGCCATCTGCTGCATCTGCGCCGGCTCGACGGCGCCGCGCCCATCACTGCCGAAATCGCCGTGGCCAAGGCCCGCACCGCGTCGCTGGGCCGCCGCGAGAGCAAGGTCTACGAGGACGTCATCAAGCAGGGCCGCACGGCGTTTCTCAGCGCGCCGCTCACCGGCATGCTGGAAGGCGGTGTACCTGTGATCGTGAACGGCGATGTCATTGGCGCGGTAGGCGTTTCGGGCGTGAAGTCCGATCAGGATGCCGCGATTGCGCGCGCGGGCATAGCGGCGCTTGGGGTCGAGTAAGCGCATCCATCGTCGCGCGTGGCGGCGCCAGAAAAACAAAAGCCGCGGACGTATGCCGCGGCTCTTGCCTCGGGCGGCTCACGCTTCGCGCGCCGCCCCGTTTCAGGTATGAGAACAAAAAAATGGCGTGGCTTGCTTCGACGGCTGGCTTGAAGCTTGAAGGATGTCTGCACGAAGGGGTCTAGATCTCGCGTGCAAGCCGTCGTTGCTGGCTAATGCCCCAACGCCTCTCGGTGGAGGCGGTCCCCACAATACCCGGTTGAAACCTCGCGGTTTCCTATTTCGTCAGGATCAGCTTGCCGAGCCGGGTGGCCCGCAACTGATACGTCTCGCCGTTGTGCATGATGCTCACATGGCTGCGGCCTTGCAGCAGCGCCGCGCTATCCAGTTTTCGCTCGTCGATCGCCGTGGCGACCGCCGTTTCGGCGACCTTGCTCGGCTTCGGCTGTGCGACGGCAGGCTTCGGCCGCGCGCCGGTCAATGCCGAGCCGCCGTTTCGGCGCAAGCTTAGCGGGGAGGTGCGGTTCAGTTCGGTCATGAACGTGACGTCTTTGTCTCGATTCGATGGAATGATTCTAAATGATAATCGTTCCCATTTTCAACTACGAGATATTCATCGAAATCGAGCGTCGATAGCCTGAGCCGAAGCGGGGCGCTGCGTGACGAATCGAATCGGCATTTGCCGTCCCGCGCGGGGCGGTCCGACAAACGCCGAGGGATTTCAGTGCAGCGCGTTCGGCGCGCTGCCGTTGCCCTGCACGAACTGGCGGATGAGCCGCACGGTGTCGATATCCGACTCGCGATAGGCCGACTTCACGATTTCGGAAGTCTGTCGATCGTCCTCGGTATCGGCGGTCGGCAACGTCGTGCGGTACTCGAAGCGCAGAAAGAGCTGCAGCGGATCGGGCTGCTCGATCGTCATCGTGAGCGAGCCGCCCACGTACTCGGGCGTTGCCATGATGTCGTAGCGCACGCTCTCGTTAGGCGTGAGCGTGACGCGGTCGCGCACCGTGGCGTGGCCATAGTGCAGCTCCCGCTCCATCGTGCTCTCGGTGCGCGAGAGGATCGTGCAGCTGTCGAGCCCGATCACGAAGAGCTGCGGCTGCTCGGCGCGCAGCACGAGCCCTTCCCAGAGCTGCTCGCGCGTCATGGCCTCTACGAGCGGGTTCAGCGGATCGTTGATCTGGATGAGGTGTTCAAAATTCAAGGCGGCGCCTTCCTGTATCTGTGTCCTTGCGCCGCCGCTCAAGCGACGACGAGACCCGTGCGGATGGTGATCGTGTTCGTGAGGACCTTGTGGACCGGGCAGGCGTTGGCGATCTGCAGCAGGCGCTCGCGCTGCTCTTCGGTGAGCGCGCCTTCGAGCACGATCTGGCGGTCGATCTTCGTGCCTTCGCTGCCGGTTTCCATCGTGAGCTTCACGCGTACGCCTTCAAGCGGCCACTCCTTGCGCTGTGCGTACATCTTCAGCGTGATGGAAGTGCAGGCGCCAAGGCTCGAGAGCAAGAGCGAGAAGGGCGACGGTCCGCGGTCGCCGCCGCCGAGCGAGGCGGGTTCGTCGGCGATCCAGGTGTGTGTGCCGTCGTCGAACTGGACCTGATAGTTCGTCGAGCCAATGTGTGCGGTGACTGCGGGTTCGGCCATGCGCTCCTCGCGGGCGGGACGGTTAAAGAGGAACCGGCGCGCGAACTGCGGTGCGCGCCCCGGAAGCCTTATTGTGACGGAAAGCGGGCGGGCCTGTGGCAATGCTTCGGAACCCGCGCCACGGCCGCCCTCGACATCAATGAGCGATGCGTCCCATACGCCCGGCCTGATAATCGAGCACGGCCTGGCGGATCTCCTGCTCCGTGTTCATCACGAACGGGCCGTAGCGCACGACCGGTTCGTTCAGCGGCACGCCGCCGATCAGCAGCACGTCGAGCGGCGCGCTCGCGTCAGCCGGAGCGGCGAACGTGACGGCGTCGCCGTCGCTCGCGAAGGTCACCATCTGCTGGGCAACGATCGCCTGCCCGTCGGGCCCGTACAGACCCGTGCCCGAGAGCCCGTACGCAAACACGCGATACTCGCGCGGCACCGGCTGCTCCACGCGCGCGCCGGGCGCGAGCGTGAAGTGCTGGTAGAGGATCGGCGTGCGCGTCTCGATCGCGGCCTTCGCGCCCAGCGCCTCGCCTGCAATCACCTTCACCGAGACCTTGCCGTCCTTCGAGCGGCCCACCGGAATCTGCTCCGTGGGCAGCTCCTGGTAGCGCGGCGCCATCATCTTGTCGCGCGCGGGCAGATTCACCCACAACTGCAGGCCATGCATGCGGCCGCCCGTGCGCGTGAATTCGGGGTCGGGCATTTCGCTGTGAATCACGCCCGCGCCGGCCGTCATCCATTGCACATCGCCCGGACGCAGCGTGCCCGAGTGGCCCGCCGAGTCCTTGTGGCCGAAGCGGCCCTCGACCATATAGGTGACGGTTTCGAAGCCGCGATGCGGGTGGTCGGGCGCGCCCTTGGCTTCGCCGGGCGCGTAGTCGGTTGGGCCCATTTCGTCGAGCAGCAGGAACGGATCGAAGTCCATCAACTGGCGGGTCGGGAACGGCCGATGGACGATGAATCCACCACCCTCGGTGGTGCGAACCGCGGGATAAACGCGTTCGATCGTGCGGGTCGTGGTCATGGATATCACCTCGAATTGTGGGAATTGCGTTATATGCGAAACAAACCGCTATTATAGGTAGCCAATTTGGCCTGTTTTACGGCCTCATCGCAATGGATTGTCCCATCGCTGGAACGACGACATGAAGATCGATTCGCATAACCTCAACGACCTGATGTACTTCTCGCAGGTGATCGAGCACGGCGGCTTTTCCGCTGCCGAACGCGTGCTCGGCATCTCGAAGTCGCGTCTGTCGCGGCGGGTGAGCGAACTCGAGGCCTCGCTCGGCGTGCGCCTGTTACAGCGCTCCACGCGCAAGCTCGCGCTCACCGAAGCGGGCGAGCTTTTCTATGAGCATTGCCGTGCGATGCTTGCCGAGGCGCAGGCCGCAGTGAACGTCGTTCAGTCGCTGCGCTCGTCGCCGCGCGGCACGGTGCGCGTCAGCGTGCCGGTCACGCTTTCGCAGACCATCTTTTCGCAGATCATTCCGGAATTCATGCATCGCTACCCCGAGGTGCGGGTGGTGTTGCGCGTGACGAACCGCGTGATCGACCTGTTCGAAGATTCCGTGGATATCGCGCTGCGCGTGCGCTCGGAGCCGCCGCAGAACGCCAATATCGTGGTGCGGCCGCTGTGGCGCACCGAGCAGATGCTGGTGGGCGCGCCGAGTCTGCTCGCGCAGAACGCGCCGCCGCTCACGCCGGACGACCTCACGCGCTTTGAAACGCTCGATACCCCAACGGGCGATGGGCGCCACGTGTTTCAGCTCATCGCACCGGATGGCACGCGTCACTCACACGAACACGAGCCGCGCCTCATCACCGCGGATCTCACGACGATCCGTGAAGCCGCCTTGCAAGGCCTCGGCATCGCCGCGATGCCGGAAATGATGTATGGCGCCGCGCTGCGCTCGGGCAAGCTTTCGCCAGTGATGCCGGGCTGGACGCTGCCGGTGCCGCAACTCTATGCGGTATTTCTCTCGCGCCAGGGCATGGTTCCCGCCGTGCGCGCCTTCGTCGATTACCTCGTGGAAGTGCTCGATGCCGATAAGGGCTTGCAGCAGGAGTGTCCGCTGAGAGAGGACGTCGCCGCGCTTGCAGCGAACGCAGAAGGGCGCAGCGCACCCAGCGCGCAGGGTGGGTTGTCACGCACGAAGAACGCCAGCAAGATCGAAACAGCATGAAGCTTTGCGAACGTGCACGCGCGTGCGCTTGTATGAAGCTTGGGTTCCTGCGCAGTGAATTTTCGCGCTACGTATAACGCCATTTGTTTTTAGGCATGCAAGCGTGCCCAGCCATCGCTACTTTCAATGGCATAACGCTTGTAGGCGTGAAGCGAGAGGAATATATTGAAGTCCTTCTCGCCAAGCACCGGTCTTGAGCGGGAATTGATGGCCGCTATCATAGTGGGCCTTCAGGGCCGAAAGCGCAGTCCGTGTTGCCCACGGCAGTCGCATGTGCCGGTGTGAACCGATCGATTGTCGGGGAGTCGCCGCCACCGCCCGAATGCGCCGCGTGCGCACGAAAAAAGGCCTTCATCTGACGATGAAGGCCTTTTACTTTGTACCGCTGAATTAAGCGTACTGCGCGCAGTGACGCACGCAGCGAGCCGCTCAGTGATGCGCCGGATCGGTGACGAAGCCAAGCTTCGTGAGGCCGCCGCTTTGCGCGGCAGACATCACCTGCGCAACACGTTCGTATTGCACCTTGCGGTCCGCGTTCAGATGCAATTCCGGCTGCGGCGTGGTTTGCGCCGCAGCGGCGATCTTCTGGTTCAGCGCCGCGTCGTCGACCTGCGTGCCGTCCCACAGCACCGTGCCGTCCGCTTCGATCGAGATATTGATCTGCGCGGGCTTCGCGTCTTCCTTCTGGCTGCTCGCGTGCGGCAGGTCGATCTTCACGGCGTGACGAATCACGGGAATCGTCACCATGAAAACGATCAGGAGAACCAACATGACGTCGACGAGCGGCGTCATGTTGATTTCGTTCATCAGGCCATCGTCTTCTTCGCTGGCAAAGGGGCTCATCGCCATGGTGCTTGCCTCCGCTCGTTAGTGGCTGCGCGCGGCGACACGCAGGTTGCCGGTGTTGCCGTCCTTCGACTGGCCGCGGGCCGTCGACGTGAGGCGCGCGCCCGTCACGAAGAACGCATGCAGGCCGTGCGCAAAGCGGTTGAGCTTCGTGACGATCGCCTTGTTGGCGCGGGTGAGGGCGTTGTAGCCAAGCACCGCCGGAATCGCGACGAAGAGGCCGAACGCGGTCATGATGAGCGCTTCACCAACGGGGCCGGCGACGGCGTCGATCGAGGTTTGGCCGGTCGCGCCAATCGTAAGCAGTGCGTGATAGATGCCCCACACCGTGCCGAACAGGCCGACGAACGGCGCCGTGCTGCCGATCGAGGCGAGAATGGCGAGGCCGCTTTGCATCTTCGCGACCGACTCGTCCATGGTGTCCTTCAGGCAGCGCGTGACCCAGTCCGACACATCCATGCGGTCGTGCAGATGCGGCTGCGTCTGGTGATGGTGATCGGCGGCTTCCTGGCCCGAAAGCGCGAGCGCGAGGAACGGGTTGTCTTCGCGCGAGCCGCTGCCGAGCTTCTTCACGCCGTCGGCGAGATCGTCCGAATGCCAGAACTGCTGTTCGGCGTTCTTCGTGAGGCGCTTCAGTCGGGCGACGTTCCAGCCCTTTACCACGATCACGCACCACGACAGCACCGACATGATCAACAGCGCGAGCGCGATGCCGCGCGTCACGAAATCCCCTTGCGCCCAGACGTGGGCGATACCGTAGTTCTGCATTCTTAGTCCTCTTTATTCAATTCATGAAAGCGTGTGACTTCAGCCGGTCAATCGTTCAGGCTGAACTCGAATGGTTGCGTGTAGGCCGCGCGGACGGCTTCGCCGTTTTCCAGGTACGGCTTGCACGAGCTTTGGCGCATCGCGTCGAGCGCGGCGTCGTCGAGGCGGGTGGAACCGCTCGTCTTCTTCAGCTCGATGTTCTCGATCTTGCCGGTGAGGCCCACGACGAAGTGCACGAAGGCCGTGCCCGTTTCGCCGCGCCGGCGCGAGAGCGTCGGATAGTCGGGCTGCACGATGCGGCAGTCGAGGTGCGATACGTTCTTCGGCGCGGAAAGCGCCATGGTCGGTTTGGCGTCGGTGGCCGCGGCGGCTTGCTGCGCAGGTGCGGGCGCGGGCGGCGTGGGAGCCGGCGGCGTAGGCGTGGCGGGCGCGGCCGATTCGATCGCGTGCTGCGAGGGCGCTTCGGCCACGGGCAGCGGAGTTGGCTTGGGCTTGGGCTGAACCTTCGGTTTCTCGCGCGTCACGTGCGGGACCGGCTTGGGTGGAGGTGGCGTGGGCGTGGACTGGATCGCAGCGGGTGCGGCGACCGGCTCGGGCTTGAGCAGTTCGGCCGTCATCGTCTGCGACTGGAGTGCGATGGGCGTCACGGGTTCGCGCTTCATCAGCACGACGCCGATGAGCGCGGCATGCAGCGCGACCACGATCGCGCTCGCCGTGACGACACGGCGATTGACGCGAACGGAGGAAGACGGCAGCGTGCCAGCGGTGGTTTGGAAAGCCTGCATGTTTAGCGTGGCTGCCATGCGGACGGCGGCGTGCAGGCGAACCGGCGCGTCGTGTCGGGCAGCTTTATTTGCGAAAGATCAACAGCGAGATGCACAGCGTCGTTACGAATCCGATCAGCAATTCCATCACGATCTCCTTTGAGGGTCACGAGCGGTAGCTGGCTGGTCGAGAGACGGGCTTGCTGTCGGCGGCGGTTTGATGTCCGCCTTTGGCTAAGCGGGCGGACGGGGCGGGCGCGCATCGGTGGCCGGATGCGCCCCATGGCTTCAGGCAGCCTTGCGCTCGTAAAAGGTGAGCGGAACCGCATGCGGGACCGCGGCGGGGTGCGCCGGTTGCGTTACCCCGCAGCGGCTCGCGCAGACACCGCTTTGCGCCATCACGTCACGAACGGATTCTTCGCACTTGCCGCAGCAGGTCGCGACGCCGAGCTCGAACTGCAGCTCGTCGAAAGAATCCATGCCTTCCTCGATGGAGGCGCGGATCGTCCGGTCGGAGACGGATTTGCAAACGCAGACAATCATGATGGACCGCAATAGAGAGAGTTAATGCGAATTATTATCATTATGTTTGCTGGGTTTGGCAAGCGGGTAGACGGTTTTTTTGTAACAAAACCGGATGCTTAGCAGGGGTTTTGCTTTGCGTCAGGAAAAGGCAGGGGAGCGTCGGGCGTTCGCCAGGGCGTTTGGCGGGCCGGCTAGCGGTTACTCGTGGCGCCAGTCCTAATGGGATTGCGCATCGCCGCTGGAGTCCGCCAGCGGCTTGCTGGCAGGAGCCAGATAGGGCGAGGGTGGTGAGCCAGGTATGCTGAAACGGGGTTGAAACGCGAACACCTGGTGAAGCGCGCATCGCGAACCCGGAATCGCGCCCACTGTGGCGTCGGCGCGTCAGGCCGCGTTCGTTTCCAGTTCCCGCGTGCGTCGCGAGGGGATGACCACGCGTTCGACATTGGCGTCGAGGCCGAGCAGCGCTGCGGCCAGTTCGTGCAAATGCGCGCCGTCGCTCGTCGAGCAGAAGCGAATGTCGTCGGCGCCCGCGCCTGCAGGCTCGCCGCTCGCACGCAGGCCGTGCTGGTCGAGCACGCGTTCGAGCTGCCGTGCGATGGCGACGCTCGTGTCGACGAGCGTCATGCGTTCGCCGACGATCGAGCGGATCGCGGTATCGAGGAAGGGGTAGTGCGTGCAGCCGAGCACGAGCGTGTCGGCGCCCGCGTCGAGCATGGGCTCGACGTACGTGCGCAGCAGCGCGAGCAATTCGGCCGAACCGATATCGCAGCGCTCCACGGCCTCCACAAGCCCATGGCCCGGCTGGCACAGCACGCGCAGGTCGGTCGCGTGGCGCTCCACAAGCGCCTGAAAGCGCGCGCTGCGCAGCGTGACCTGGGTGGCGAGGACGCCTGCCACGCGCGATTTCGAAACCAGCGCCGCCGGCTTGATCCCGGGCTCCACCCCGATGAGCGGGATGGACAGGCGCTCGCGCACGAGCGCGATGGACTGCGCCGTGGCCGTATTGCAAGCCACCACCAGCGCCTTCGCGCCCTGCGCGACGAGCCATTCGCAGATCGCGAGCGTGCGGTCGGCAATGAAGTCGTCGTCGCGCTGGCCATACGGCGCGTAGCGCGAGTCGGCGACGTACACGAGCCGTTCCGCGGGCAGCAGCGCGCGCACCGCGCGCAACACCGAAAGGCCGCCGAGACCGGAGTCGAAAATGCCGATGGGCGCAGCGCTGGAAGAGGCCGGTAGGTTCACGGGGATGGGCGCAAAAGGGTTGGGGCGCAACCGCCAGGGCGGACGGATACGCGGCAGGCGCTAAGGCGTGCGGTCAGGATTCTACCGAACCCATGGCCGACTGCTGGTAATTCTGGATGCCGACCTTGCCGATGAGGTCGAGCTGCGTTTCGAGCCAGTCGATGTGCTCTTCCGTGTCGTCGAGAATCTTCACGAAGATTTCGCGCGAAATGAAATCACGCACCGATTCGCAATACACAATGGCTTCCTTGCAAGTGGACTGCGAAATCTGCTCGAGCTTCAAATCGCACTCGATGATTTCCTTGGTTTCCTCGCCAATCAGCAGCTTGTGCAGGTCTTGCAGATTCGGCAGACCGTCGAGCATGAAAATACGTTCGATGAGCCAGTCGGCATGCTTCATTTCGCCGATCGATTCGTCATATTCATGCTTGCCGAGTTTCTCGAGGCCCCAGTGCTTGTACATGCGGGCATGCAGAAAATACTGATTGATAGCCGTGAGCTCGTTCTTGAGCTGCGCGTTCAGATATTCGATGACCTTCTTGTCGCCTTGCATAGTCGTTCCTTTCTTTGTGGGGCGGTGACTGGTTTCCAACAATAAACGCTCAATACACAAAAGCCAAGGCCGAATCTACGTTGAATTGCAGTAAATATCGGCGATTTAATCAGTGCTGAGAATTAATCTCAGTACGCTTTGTGTGGCGCAAAAAAAACCGGGGCGCGAGGCCCCGGTTTTTAAACAGACATCAGGCTGGCATCAAACCGTGGCGACCGGAATCTTGCCGATCTTCGCCTGCCATTCGGCGGGGCCGGTCTTGTGAACCGAGGTGCCCGACGAATCGACTGCGACGGTCACCGGCATGTCCTGCACGTCGAACTCGTAGATGGCTTCCATGCCGAGGTCTTCGAACGCGAGGACCTTCGAGCCGCGGATCGCCTTCGAAACGAGGTAAGCCGCGCCACCAACCGCCATCAGGTAAGCCGCCTTGTGCTTCTTGATCGCCTCGATCGCGACCGGGCCGCGCTCGGCCTTGCCGACCATCGAGATGAGGCCCGTTTGCGAGAGCATCAGGTCGGTGAACTTGTCCATGCGGGTGGCCGTGGTGGGGCCTGCGGGGCCGACCACTTCGTCGCGCACCGGATCGACCGGGCCGACGTAGTAGATCACACGGTTCTTGAAGTCCACCGGCAGCTTCTCGCCCTTGGCGAGCATGTCGGCGATGCGCTTGTGCGCGGCGTCGCGGCCCGTGAGCATCTTGCCCGAGAGCAGCAGCGTCTGGCCCGGCTTCCACGAAGCGACTTCTTCCGGCGTGAGCGTGTTGAGGTCAACGCGCTTGCTCGTTTCCGTGTTCGGTTCCCAGTTGACCTTCGGCCATGCGTCGAGCGACGGCGCTTCGAGCTTCGCCGGGCCCGAGCCGTCGAGCACGAAGTGCGCATGGCGCGTGGCGGCGCAGTTCGGGATCATCGCGACGGGCTTCGAAGCCGCGTGCGTGGGAGCCGCATGAATCTTCACGTCGAGCACGGTGGCGAGACCGCCCAGGCCTTGCGCGCCGATGCCGAGCGCGTTGACCTTCTCGTGCAGTTCCACGCGCAGCTCTTCGATCCAGTCCTTCGGGCCGCGCTTGATGATGTCCTGGATGTCGATGGATTCCATCAACGATTCCTTCGCCATCAGCATCGCCTTTTCAGCGGTGCCGCCGATGCCGATACCGAGCATGCCCGGCGGGCACCAGCCCGCGCCCATCGTCGGCACGGTCTTGAGCACCCAGTCGACGATCGAGTCGGATGGGTTGAGCATGACGAACTTCGACTTGTTCTCCGAGCCGCCGCCCTTGGCCGCAACCTGAACATCGACTTTGTCGCCCGGCACGATTTCGTAGTGGATCACGGCCGGCGTGTTGTCCTTCGTGTTCTTGCGGCCACCCTCGGGCGGGCTCACGATCGAGGCACGCAGAACGTTGTCCGGGTTCAGATAACCGCGGCGCACGCCCTCGTTGATCATGTCGGTCACGCCCATCGTGGCGCCGTCCCAACGCACGTCCATGCCGACCTTCACGAAGATCGTGACGATGCCCGTGTCCTGGCAGATCGGGCGGCGGCCTTCGGCGCACATGCGACTGTTCGTGAGGATCTGCGCGATCGCGTCCTTCGCGGCCGCGCTCTCTTCGAGTTCGTACGCGCGGCCGAGCGCCTCGATGTAGTCCTGCGGATGGTAGTAGCTGATGTATTGCAGCGAATCCGCAATGCTCTGGATGAGGTCTTCCTGTTTGATGACGGTCATGGCTAGCTTCTGTGGGGACGGGTGTTTTGAATAGTGTGTGCAGCGTGCGCCGTTTAGTCTGACTCGGCGTGCTCGGGAACTGCCTGACGCGCAGCGGCATGCCCGCCTGGCACCGGATGGCGCGCGGCGAGCTCCTGATAGTGTTCGGGGTGCGTATGCGTGGTGATGCGGTCGATCCACGCCATCACGAGCGCGGAAGCGAGGAACGCCACATGGATGATCACCTGCCACATCACCGTATGCGCCGAAGCGGCGTCGGGATTGATGAAGGTCTTGAGCAGGTGGATCGACGAAATGCTGATGAGCGCCATGGCGAGCTTCACCTTGAGCACGCCGGCGTTCACGTGGTCGAGCCACTCGGGCTCGTCGGGATGGCCTTCGAGATTCAGGCGCGAGACGAAGGTCTCGTAGCCGCCCACGATCACCATGATGAGCAGGTTCGAGATCATCACCACGTCGATCAGGCCGAGCACGGCCAGCATGATGCTGGTTTCGTCGAGCGTGGTGGCGTGGCTCACGAGGTGCCAGACCTCCTTGAGGAACAGCACGCAGTACACGGCTTGCGCGAGGATCAGACCTAGATAGAGCGGCACCTGCAGCCAGCGGCTCATGAAGATGATGCTGGGCAGCGGACGCATGCGGCGACGGGCTTTACCCGGTGCGGCGGCGGAAGGCGGCTGGGGGCGTGCGGCGGACATGGGCAATCACGGTGGCGAAATCAGGCGGGGCCGCCAGGGCGGGGTCGTCTGGTTGGGGCCAGAAGGCGCGCGCGAGGGGCCGGGCGGGCGCTATTGTACAGCGTCGCAGGAAGGGCTCGCCGGGATTCCGACAGCGCGGCTCGCGTTCCGATGCTTTCATATCGATTACGCGGTGCTCATGAGGCTAGGGGCGGCAGGCGCTTCGTCTTGAGACTCGCGAGCCCGATGCCGGCCACCACGCAGGCGAGCGCAATGCCATGCGCGGGCGTGGGCCGCTCGCCGAGGAACGCGATGCCGTACACGGCCGCTGCCACCGGCAGCACCGCCGTGAACACGCCTGCAATGCTGCCCGGCACGTGGCGAATACCCATCATCCAGAGACAGAACGAGAACACGCTCGCCGAAAGCCCGTACCAGAGCGCGAGCCACCCGATGCCCGCGGGCACGCCCGAAAAATCGAACGACAGGGCGCTGGGCAGCCCCACGGGCAGCATCAACAGAAAGCCGAACAGGTGTGTGTATGCGCAGATGTCGAGCGGCGCGAGCGTCTGGGTGAGCCGGCGCGAAAGGATCACATAGAGCGATTCGCAGCACACCGCGCCGAGCACCATCAGGTTGCCGACGAACGAGCTCGCGCCGGTCTCGCCGCTGCCGCCTACGTGCGCGAGATTGATGACCGCGATGCCCGCAATGGCGAGCGCGATGGAAGCGAGCGCGCGCGCATCGGGCCGCTCGCGCAGGAAGAGCCACGAGAGGAGGGCGACCACCGCGGGAATCGTGCTCGTGATGACACCGGCCGCGACCGCGCTCGTGCGCTGTACGCCGCCGAGCATCAGCAGCGTAAACCCGAATGTCCCAAACAGCGCCTGGAGGAACAGATTGACCCATTCGCCGCGCTTCACGCGCCGCATTTTGGCGCGACGCAGGAGCGGCCCGAGCACCGCAAGGGCGATCACGAAGCGCAGCAGCGCGAAGAGGGGAACGGGAATGAAGGCGACGATCGACTTGCCGATGCCGACGTTGCTGCCCACGAGCAGCATCGAGGCGATGAGAAACAGAGAATAGCGATTCAAGCTGGAATCCGGGTGCGCAGTTCAGTTAGCATTCTAAATGTCTGCTTACTTGCGCGCCATGGCGCGCGTCCTGCAATGTCTGCATGTGCGCGCGTAAGTGGCCGGTAAGTTGCTACGCTTAATCTTGCCGGCATGGGTGGTTTGCGAAGATCGTCTTGTCGCACGTTCGTGCTGCGGATCGTGCTGCGGATCGTGCTGCGGATCGTGCTGCGAATCAGGCTGTGAAGCGGACTGTGAAGCGCGCGCACCCATGCATGCTGCGATGCCACAATGGTGGCTTGCAGCGCAAGCCAATAGCGCCGCGCCCGTATGCGGGCGGCGGCGCACGGAGACGGCGCGCACGCGCATCGAAGATGCACGTGCGCGTCCGCGAGTTTGACGTTTCATCTTCACCAAGGGGTTGTCGATGTCTGCGATTGAATCGGTTCTTCAGGAACGCCGCGTCTTTGCGCCGTCCGAGCAAACGGTGGCCGGCGCCACGGTGTCCGGCATGGACGCCTACAAGGCGCTGTGCGCCGAAGCCGAACGCGATTACGAAGGCTTCTGGGCGCGCCTCGCGCGTGAAACGCTGAGCTGGCAAAAGCCGTTCACGAAGGTGCTCGACGAATCGAAGGCGCCGTTCTACACGTGGTTCGAAGACGGCGAACTCAACGCCTCGTACAACAGCCTCGACCGCCACGTCGAAGCGGGCAATGGCGAGCGCGTCGCGATCGTCTTCGAAGCCGACGACGGCACCGTGACGAACGTCACCTACACGGACCTGCTCGCGCGCGTTTCGCGCTTCGCCAATGCGCTGAAGAAACGCGGCGTGAAGAAGGGCGACCGCGTGGTCATCTACATGCCGATGTCGGTCGAAGGCGTGGTTGCCATGCAGGCCTGCGCGCGCATCGGCGCTACGCACTCGGTGGTGTTCGGCGGCTTCTCGTCGAAGTCGCTCAACGAGCGCATGGTCGACGTTGGCGCAGTCGCGCTCATCACCGCCGACGAACAGATGCGCGGCGGCAAGGCGCTGCCGCTGAAGAACATCGCCGATGAAGCGCTCGCCATGGGCGGCTGCGAAGCGGTGCACAGCGTGATCGTCTACAAGCGCACGGGCGGCAAGGTCGCATGGCACGAAGGCCGCGACCAGTGGATGCACGAGCTTTCGGCGGCCGAGAGCGACACGTGCGCACCGGTGCCCGTGGGCGCGGAACACCCGCTCTTCATCCTCTACACGTCGGGCTCGACGGGCAAGCCGAAGGGCGTGCAGCACAGCACGGGCGGCTACTTGCTGTGGGCCGCGCAAACCATGAAGTGGACCTTCGACCACAAGCCGAGCGACGTGTTCTGGTGCACGGCCGACATCGGCTGGATCACGGGCCACAGCTATATCGCTTATGGTCCGCTTACGATCGGCGCGACCCAGGTGGTGTTCGAAGGCGTGCCCACCTACCCGAACGCGGGCCGCTTCTGGGACATGATCGCCAAGCACAAGGTCACCGTGTTCTACACGGCGCCCACGGCGATCCGCTCGCTCATCAAGATGTCCGAAGCCGACGCGAAGGTGCACCCGAAGAGCTATGACCTTTCTTCGCTGCGCATTCTCGGCACGGTCGGCGAGCCGATCAACCCCGAAGCGTGGATGTGGTACTACGAAAATGTGGGCGCGAAGCGCTGCCCGATCGTCGACACGTGGTGGCAGACCGAAACGGGCGGCCACATGATCACGCCGCTGCCGGGCGCGACGCCCCTCGTGCCAGGCTCGTGCACGCTGCCGCTGCCGGGCATCATGGCCGCGATCGTCGACGAAACCGGCCAGGACGTGCCGAACGGGCAGGGCGGCATTCTCGTCGTCAAGCGCCCGTGGCCCGCGATGATCCGCAACGTGTGGGGCAACCCGGATCGCTACAAGTCGGGCTACTTCCCCGAGGAACTGGGCGGCAAGCTGTATCTGGCCGGCGACGGCAGCGTGCGCGACAAGGACACGGGCTACTTCACGATCATGGGCCGGATCGACGACGTGCTGAACGTCTCGGGTCACCGCCTCGGCACGATGGAGATCGAGTCGGCGCTGGTGGCGAACCCGCTCGTGGCCGAAGCCGCCGTGGTGGGCCGCCCCGACGACACGACCGGCGAAGCCGTGGTGGCCTTCGTGGTGCTCAAGGCCACGCGTCCGCAGGGCGACGAGGCCGTGAAGCTCGCCAACGATCTGCGCGCCTGGGTGGGCAAGGAAATCGGACCGATCGCCAAGCCCAAGGACATCCGCTTCGGCGAAAACCTGCCGAAGACGCGTTCGGGCAAGATCATGCGCCGCTTGCTGCGCTCGCTCGCGAAGGGCGAGGCGATCACGCAGGACGTTTCCACGCTGGAAAACCCGGCGATTCTGGATCAGCTTGGGGAATCGCTCTAACGCTTGAGGTTCGCGCGGCGCCTTGCCTGGCGCCGCGCACAGCATCGATCCCCGCTTTGCCCCGCATTGCCCCTGATTGCCGGCAATACGCGTTTTTGCTACACAGGCGCATGGCCGCGCCACACACTACACCGCAGAACAATCTCAATCCATTGCCTGAGCCGCCCCCGGTGAGCGAGGCGATGGCTCGCGCGCATCGGCGCTACTGGCGCTTCAACGTCGCGCTGATCGCCGTGCTCATGACGATCGGCTTTCTTGTCTCGTTCGTCGCGCCGCTCTTTGCGCGCACGCTCGCCGACGTGCGCTTCGCGGGCTTCAGCTTGCCGTTCTACCTTGGCGCACAGGGCGCGATCCTGCTCTACGTGCTGCTCGTCGCGATCTATATCGTGCTGATGCAGCGCGCCGACCGCGTGCTGCAGGCCGCGCTCGAAGCCGACCTCGCCATACGCGAGGCGAGCAGGGCCCAGCAACGATGAAGCTCGCGCACCGGCTGATCCGCTCCTACGCGCTGTACACGCTCGGCTTTCTCGCCTTTGTCTACGTGATGTGGCGCATCGAGCTCTCCACCGGCCCCGGCATGTGGATCGGCTACGTGTTCCTGTTCGTGCCGATCGCGGTGTACGCGGTGATCGGGCTGCTCTCGCGCACTTCCGACCTCGTCGAATACTACGTGGCCGGGCGGCGCGTGCCCTCGTTCTTCAACGGCATGGCGACGGCCGCCGACTGGCTTTCCGCTGCGTCGTTCATTGGCCTTGCAGGTTCGCTCTACGCGAGCGGCTACGACGGACTCGCTTATCTGATGGGCTGGACAGGTGGCTACTGCCTCGTCGCCTTCCTGCTCGCGCCGTATGTGCGTAAGCTCGCGCGCTATACGATTCCCGACTTCCTCGGCACGCGCTTTTCGAGCAACCTCGTGCGCGCGCTCGCCGTGCTTGCGACCATCCTCTGCTCGTTCGTCTACCTTGTCGCGCAAATCCAGGGCGTGGGACTGATCGCCACGCGCTTCATCGGCGTGGACTTCGCCATCGGCATCTTTTGCGGGCTGGCGGGCATACTCGTGTGTTCGTTTCTCGGCGGCATGCGCGCCGTCACGTGGACGCAGGTCGCGCAATACATCATCCTGATTGCGGCCATCCTGATTCCAGTCTCGCTGATCGCGCATCGCGACGGCCTTGGATGGCTGCCGCAAGTCGACTACGGCAGCGTGATGCAGCGCGTGGAAGCGCTCGAGCACGACGTGCGCGGCGCGAGTGCCGAAGCCACCGTGCGCGACGAATACCGCAAGCGCGCGGCGCAGTGGCAGACGCGCCTCGACACGCTGCCGCAGTCGTACGTCGCCCAGAAGACGCACCTCGTCGAGTCGCTTGCGGACCTGCGCCGCCACAACGGTCCGCTGCGCGATATCGATTCACTTCAGCGTGAATTGAACGCTTTCCCGCGAGACGTGGACGCCGCACGCATGGTGTGGACGCGGCAGCGCGACGACCTGCTTGAGCGCGCCGCGCCGCCCGTACCGATGAACGAACCGTTCCCCGCCGCCGACGATGCCGAGCGGCGCATTCATCAACGCAACTTCCTTTCGCTACTTCTGTGCCTTTCACTGGGCACAGCGAGCCTGCCGCACATACTCACGCGCTATAACACGACGACCTCGGTGGCCTCGGCGCGGCGATCGGTCGGCTGGACGCTCTTCTTCGTCGCGCTGTTTTATCTGACCGTGCCGGTGCTCGCGGTGCTGATCAAGTTCGAGATCCTCACGCATCTGGTGGGGCAGCGCTTCGACGATTTGCCGCATTGGGTCATGCAATGGCGGCGCGTCGAGCCGTATCTCATCGGCATCGCGGATGTGAATGGCGACGGCGTGGTGCGCTGGAGCGACATCCAGATGCAGCCCGACATGGTCGTGCTCGCCGCACCGGAAATCGCCGGGCTGCCGTACGTGATGTCCGGGCTCATCGCCTCGGGTGCGCTCGCGGCCGCGCTCTCGACTGCGGACGGTCTGCTGCTCACGATCTCGAACGTGCTTTCGCACGACGTGTACTACCACATGGTCGATCCGAGCGCGTCGAGCCAGCGGCGCGTGACGATGTCGAAGATCCTGCTGCTCGGCGTGGCGCTGTTCGCTTCGTATGTGGCGTCGCTCAACGCGGGCAACATCCTTTTTCTGGTGGGGGCGGCGTTTTCGCTCGCGGCGTCGAGTCTCTTTCCCGTGCTCGTGCTCGGCGTGTTCTGGAAGCGCACGACGCGTCTGGGCGCCGTGGCCGGCATGATTGCTGGCCTGACCGTGTGTGTCTATTACATCGTCTCGACGTACCCGTTCTTTACGCAGCTCACGGGCTTTGAGGGTCCGCGATGGTTTGGCATCGAGCCGATCAGTTCGGGCGTGTTCGGTGTGCCAGCAGGCTTTCTTGTGGCGATTGGCGTGAGTCTGCTCGATCGTAAGCCTGACGCGTATACGGTTGCGTTGGTGGACTATATCCGCCATCCGTGAGGGCGGGGACCTGATTGCCGGTGTGCGGTCGAGCACTTAAAAGGCGGGCGGGAGAGCAGATACTGAAGGCCTCTCGTTCCCGCGCCGGTCCTCGAAGCAGTACGCGGGAATTTGGCGTCGGGCCACGGCCCGACGTCTTTTTCTGCTGCCGGGATTTCGATATCGTTTGCCACCTTGCCGTACGCGGGGGTTTTTGCTCTGAACACGCCATCTCACATGACGTATCGCCGCTCACACGCCAAGCCACTGCCAGTAGTGATATGGCGCATATCCGCCCAAACTGCTGAGCTCCGGCGCTATCTCACCAACACGCATATAGCGCTCGAATTCGGGATGTGTTTCGTCTCTGTCACCCAAGCCCATCATCAGGGTTCGAGCTACCCAACGCCCTTCGCGGGCGCAGGGCTTACCTGGCTTGCATCGTGCCTCTAGCGCCAGGTCAGCATCCCATACCCAACGGTCAGACGCACGGTCAAGGGTCGCGGTTCGCTCGCCTCTGAGCAGGCCAACGACGAACTGGCCGCGTTCGCCGCTGGCGGACACGTTGCGGTAGTAACCGGGTTCGACAACCGCTTCGCCGGGGCGGACCGGTTGTGACGACATCTTCTGCCGCTGGTGCGCTTCGTAGTCATTCCACTCGTCGGGTGTCGAAGGATAGTCAGTGTCGAAAGTGAAACTCGGTGACTTCTCCGAATTGGACCCAAAATTAACACGGCTTAAATTTGGAGCATCGCCCAACGTCGTCATGGTGGTGACTATCAAAACACCAAATTTATAAGTCCCTTTAGGAATTTTACCGTGCGGCCTAACGCGAAATTTGAATGTTACTGATCCGCCGGCCGGAATCGTAACAAAGGTACCTGATTCGCCCATAGTCAGATTTTCCGTTTTGATCGATAGTTCAGCCTTGTTCGCAATCTGAAGTCCCGCAAGGCTGGCTCTCCACTCATCGGTCCCTTCGATACGCTTTCCGCCGATATCAAGTTTTTCCTGCCAAATTGCCTTCCATTGATCTGGGGTTCGCATGCTAATGGCGTACTGTCCACCGTTGACGAACGTTACCCCCACTAGAAAGTCCTCTTTCTCGCGTTGAACCTCCGAAACTGTCACGCCGATCCTTTCTATTGCGCGACCGTTTCTAATATATTTCTCTAGTGATTTTTGGTAAAAATCAAAAACCTCAAGTGCCAAATCACGTTGCAGGTCGGACAGACGGCCTTGATGCCTGATGGGTTTTCCGTCCTGCATGCAATTGATCGAATAAATATTTAAGGTGTCGATGGGTAATTTGTTTGCCGGTGACGCACCTGAAGCTTTACATAATTTTCCGAAAACATCTGAAGCCCTTCCGATATCGTCGTTTGACATCTGGGCATCAATTACACCCGCTCCATCGAATTGCTTGTCAAACGCATTTGACAAGTTCACACGAATTTTCCCCGACTCGACCCATACGCCGACGGAGTTTGTGCCAAATTGATGATCGCCCAGTATGCTAACAGAGAATCGCTCGACTACGGAATCGTCCATTTTTGCATTAGCTATTTTCGGCATAGTGAACACTCCAAGAAATAAAATGATGAAAAGCGCATTAGTAATTGATTTTGAGAGAATAAATCCGATTTTCTTAACCATCGTAGCCAATTCTCCACTTCTTCCAGCGCTTTTTGTCGCCGCTTGCCTGCGATTGGTGCTCCCCAGTCAATTCGCAGAAGTGTCGCCTGATATATTCCAGATAGTAGGGATGGACGGTCGCGCTCGGCGAATTTTTTGCGCTTGAAATCCGCTTATTACAGCCGCCCCCCATCACGTTTTTTGCTGAACTAATTTGCCACGTCTCTTTGGTTGCGTTAGCGTCACCCAATATGAAATTTAATTTTTTATCTTTGATGTACTGTTCGTGAACCCAGCCTCCGAATTCGGAATACTCGTCAGGGTAGTTGAAGAGATGGCCGCATTCATGCGCCAGGACGTTCGTATCATATGGCATGTCTTTCCAGATTGCACTCTTATCGGGCTCCGCTTCGGGATACATGTTTCCTTCCCCCCAAGAGCCACCATCAGCGCGCTGGGTTTTGGGGAATAGATGAATTGTCTTGTGCGCCTTCTTTGTATTTGGCGTTTCCGCTGCATTGACGCTAATTGATAGATCGACTTTGAATACGACTGACACACGGCATCCGCAAGCAGTGTCCCTGGAGCAACCATTCAAGATTAGCTTGCTCTTATGCTCGTTGAGGACAGACTCAATCTGACTGGACTTTGCGAAGGCGTCAAAATTCGGCCCCGTCGAATTTCTGTATTTCATGACATATCCATTTACCGGCCTGTCAGTTCCAAAGGCGACGGCGAAGGCATGTATGTCGTGATGATATGGTATCGATTGCGGTTGTCCGTCTGTTCCTGGTATCAGTACTCCCGATTCATCACATTTAAACAGATCAACTGGAATGACCTGCACGCGTACCGTCGCATAGAGTGTTTTCTTCTCTTGGTCATATGACAATTCAAATGCAGTATCAAATTGCGCACCCGACAGGGATTGCGCATCTGGCCATGCATTTTTGTGGTCATCAACGCCGTGATACTGTCCCGTTTCCGTTGTGTCCGTACACTCCATCGTGAACGCCGGCGTATGCCAGTCACAAACAACGGGCGGAGCCAACTTGATCGGCACGCTTGCATCATCCGCACGCGGCTTTTTCGGCTCGTGCGCCGAATCCTGATCCGCGCTAGATGATGCGTCAGGCGTATTTGTGGAACCTGTAGCGCCTTGCTGCGGTGGTTGTGGCGTCGACGATCTTTTTGACGAGGAAGCGGGGGCGGCAACGGGGTCTGGGGCTTCGGGGTTGCCAGTCGCCTGATTGCCCAGGTGGTCGCAGTCTGAGGTTTCTGGAGCGGGCGGCGGTGGTGCAGTATTGTCCGCGCCAACTGGACGACGCCACGCGTTGCAGCTGAATGTAAACGGCACGATGGTCGACGAAAACGCAGGTGCCGCCAGATGCATTTGCGCCTTGCCCTTCTTCTGGACCGTGATTGTCTTGAGGAACAGGTCACCGGGTCCGCCGAGCGTGATACTGCCGTCCTTGAACTGGATGAACGCACCGCCGCACTCCAGGATGATTTCCTTGGCAGCCGAGACCATGACCTTTCCGGTGGTGCTGGCGATGGCCATGTCCTTGTCGGAGATGAACGCCATGGGGCCGCCCTGGGCCTGGAATTCAACCGGACCTTTGGCCGCAAAAATCTTGATGCCGAACTTCTGCGCGAACAGCGATATCCTTTCGCCTGCCGCAACGGTCCAGCGTTTCAGCACGGTCCAGTCAGTGCTTTTTCCCGCGACGGCATTGATACTGTCCTCCGCCGCAAACTGGATGCCCTGGCCCGCGACAAGCGCCGCCGATGCGGGCGTGCTCATCAGCAGCCCCGGTTGCTTCAGGCCATCCAGATCGTCCTTCACCTGTTGCTGCGCGTCGGTGTCGGCAGGCTCGGCCTTCGCGCTGCTCGCGGATGCGGCGAGCGCCTTCGCGGTCGCCAGTGCGCTCTCAAGTTGCGCAATTGCCTCATGCATGTCCAGTAGCTGGCCGGTTGCGTCGGGGCGGTCGTATGTCGTCAGGTGCAGGCCATTACCCGCGCGGCTAACCCCGTAACCGGATGTGCGAAGCTCAAAGCCCTCACCTCTGTAGTCGAGTTTGTTGTTAACCAGGTAACCCAGATTCAATTGCGACTTGCCCGAGTGTTCCGTGCTGAGTTTGATGCCTTCCTGACCCGCCCAGTCTTCCATACGCAGTTTGTTGTTCTTCTGCGTGCGGATCACGTTGCGCGAGAGCCAGCGCCGATCGTTTGTGATAAGGTCGCGCGCCTGGCTATGGTGGTGAAAGGCCGTGATTTCCGGCTTGTCCGGGTCGCCGTCGCGGCACTGGATCACCGCCTCGGCATCGTCCAGCGCCGGAAAGTGCATGCCGGTTTGCAGCTTGCCAGCGAACGGTTTCGCCAGGCGTAGCGGGACGCTTTCGCCGCCGTTGGACCACCTTTCGAAGTCCGCATCGAAACGCACCGTATAGTGGCCTTCTGCGGTTATGTAGGAGTACGTGTAGGAATCCGGACTTGTGACGCGTGCCGAGAGGGTGCCGGTCACTTTGGCCCAGGTCTGGGGTTCCAGCTTGAGACGGAAGCGCCGGTCGGCGGGAATGGCCCTGTAGCGGTTCGTATAGGGCTTGTCGCGTGCGCCGCTGTGCGTGATCTCGACAATCAACTGGCCTTTCGGCGCATCGGGCAGAACGATATCCGTTTCGAACACGCGCCCCGGCTGCAACGCCAGCACATTGCTCTCGCCTTCATAGACAATCTGCCAAGCAATCGCCGCTTCGTGGCGAAGCTGCGCCTCCCATTTCGCCCCGGCCTGGTCCAGGTGGTGAGTCCCGTACACATACGGCGTGCCGTAGGTGGTTGGGTCCTGCGGTGCGACGTTTGCGCTATCCCGAAAACGCTCCCACGCTTTTTGCGGGCTGTAATCCGCGACAATGAACGACTGCCGCACGGTCACGGCATGGGTCTTGATCGACGCGACCGCTTCGACGCCGCCGGCCTCCAGGCCAGCCGCTTCGCGATACGGCACAATCAGGCGCGGCTCGTAGAGGTAGTGATCCACGTCATCGCCATAGACCACCTGATCGCCGTATTCGGTTTCCTGGATAAAGAAGAAGACGCCGGACTTCTCCTGCATCATGTGGGCATACGCACTATCGGCCATGCCGTACTGCATGCGGAAGGCATGCTTTGGATAGGCGCGGCGCAGCCGGAAACTAAACTGATGCTCACGCATCCCGTGTTCGCGCAGCCCCGCCGCCAGAATGTCGGGCGTGCTCGCATGCTGATAGATTTTCGTGCGCGTGACCGCCGCCAGCCGTCCGACGTGCGACTTCAGGACGATTTCATGCCTGACTTCATCGTTCGTGCCTTGGGTGACAGAGAAACGCTCGATATAGCCTGAAAACTTCCGCACGGTTCCATCGTCGGCCACGATGCTGAAAACAGCGTCGAGGTTCAAATAGTCCGTGCGGGGAAGTCGCTGTGGGTGGGTCAGCGTAATGCGGACCTCGGTGGGCTGGCTCATCGCCTCGGTCGCCTCGAATGAGACCACCGAGAGTTGCGCCGCAGAATCAACGCCGGGAACGCTCAGGTAATACTCCTGGCGGCCCGGTATATCTGGCAGCGCTTCTTGCAGGTATGCCATCGGCTGGCCTCCTTGCTGATTGTCGTGGGAGACGCGGCCCGGTACATCGGGACTGCATAAGTGGGGAAGGCCGCGATGCGGAGCTATCTAAGCCCTACAGCCTTTTAACCGTGGCGCGCTCCCGCCTCAATGCGGCCCAGTCTGAAAGTTGCGATTTATTGACGGTGAGCAATAGCGCTGGCGGCGCGTCCGCGCACGGCGCGGCACCTGCATGTTGCGATGGTTGTCCTTGATGCACTTGATCTGCGCCCCGCGTTTGGTACGGTGACGGTGTAGAGTCCGACCGAAAGAGGAACGGCAATGAAGAAGCGATTCAACGAAGAACAAGTCATCGGGATCTTGAAGGAAGCCGAGGCTGGCCTGAAGCCAGCAGAGCTGTGCCGCAAGCACGGCGGCGGCCTCAATCTGTGACGGGATTGGGCTGTTCGAGCCGGAGTTCGGTCGGTGGTACTTTGTCGCGCTCCAGAGGATTGAGCGGCGCAGGTATCGACGCGCACGTGGTTTATTTTGTGGGTCGAAAAAACGAAAACCCCGTAAGTCATTGACTGTACGGGGTTTTTATTTAGTTCTGGCGGAGAGACGGGGATTCGAACCCCGGATAGGCTATTAACCTATACACGCTTTCCAGGCGTGCGACTTAAACCGCTCATCCATCTCTCCGGCGGGAGGCGAATTATAGCAGAGTCCGCGCGCAGGAGGAAAGCGCACGTGCAGAAGCTGGCACGGTCTGCGCTTTGCAAAGTCCGCCACACCCCCTAAGCAACGCAGAAATCGTTCGTTCCCCGCTTCCCAGGCTTTCCGTAACGTTGCCGCACCGGCCTTGCTATTCGGTGGGAGCCTTGAGTTTCGGGCTGGCCTACTCGAACACGCAATACGGAAACGATGCGTACTCGACCTTCCACCAAACCGCGAAATTCAATAGCGGCTCGGCGTTCCTGAACTATCAGATCACACCGGCACTGCGCGCGGGCGCGGGCTACAACTACACGTCGCTCACCGGCCCCTCGTCTGCGCACTACAACCAGGTGAACCTCGGCGGCGATTACTCGCTCTCCAAACGCACCGATCTCTACGCGCTCGCCGGTTATCAGAAGGCGAGCGGCCGCACGCTCGACGCGAAGGGCTCGAGCACCGTTGCGCAGGCATCGATCGGCGACTTCGGCGTGAGTTCGGGCGTCGACAATCAGGCGCTCGTCGTGGTGGGCATCCGTCACAAGTTCTGACGCCAGCGCGGACCCATGCGGCGAGCGTCGGCAGCCGCGCGGGGGATCGCCGATAATGCTTCGTCGATCCCCCGAGGAGAATCTGCTTGAAGGTCAGCGAAGCCGTTACCAGCCGCAAGTCCGTGCGTCAGTTTTTGCCCGATCCGGTGGACCCCGCCGTCATTCGCCGCGTGCTCGATACCGCTGCGCGCGCGCCCTCTGGCGGCAATCTGCAGCCATGGCATGTTCATGTCGTGGGCGGCGAATCGCTCGCGAAGCTCAAGTCGATCATGGCCGATCGCGTTGCGCAGGCGCCTGGGGGCGAGCAGATGGAGTACGACGTGTATCCGCGCGAATTGGGTTCGCCGTATCGCGAGCGTCGTTACCAGGTGGGCGAGGATCTTTACCGCAGCATCGACGTCGCTCGCGAGGACCGGCCTGGCAGGCTGCGGCAGTTCGCGCGCAACTACGCTTTTTTCGACGCGCCGCTCGCGCTTTTTTGCAGCGTGGATCGTCAGATGGGGCCGCCGCAATGGGCCGACCTCGGCATGTTCCTGCAGACGGTGATGCTGCTCCTGCGCGAAGCCGGCTTGCATAGCTGCGCGCAGGAATGCTGGGCGCGCTACGCGCAAAGCGTCGGCGAGTTTCTTGCCTTGCCACGCGAACGCATGGTGTTCTGCGGCATGGCGGTCGGTCATGAAGACACGCGCGCGCCCATTAACCAATGGCGCTCGGCTCGCGTACCGCTCGACGAATTCGTTCAATTCGACGGCATTTGAGTTTTAAAAAGAGCCAACGTTAGAAATACACATCGTTTACAGTGCGGCGCGAATGCGCACGGCGAGCGCTTCGAGCTGAGCCATGTCAGCCATTTCACGCGCGTGCGGGCGAAGTTCTTCGCCCGCGCGGCGCGGAATCAAATGAAAGTGCACGTGCGGTACGGTCTGTCCGGCGGCGGCGCCGTTGAACTGCGCGATGAGCAGGCCTTCGGGCGCAAGCACCTTGCGCACCGCAGCCGCCATCTTCTGCACCGTTGCCATTGCGGCGGCGCCGGCTTCCGGCGAAAGATCGTAGATCAACTCGGCGCCTTCCTTCGGCAGCACGAGCAGGTGGCCTTCGGATTGCGGCATGACGTCCATGATCGCGAGCGTCGCGTCGTCCTCGTACACCTTGATGCAGGGTGCTTCGCCGCGCACGATGCGCGCGAAGATGTTCTTGTCGTCGTAGGCCATGGTCGGTCTCTCCAGTTTGTGCTCGCCGTTTGCTCGCGCCGCGGCGATGGGTTTTGTCGAGTTTGCGATTATGGCCCGCCCTGTATGGGCTGTGCGTGTTCCTGCACATTTTTTGAAGTGGGTGCATCATAGAGTTTCTCGCGGCGCGCGCGACGACGAATGTCTTGATAGCAACCTTCTTGAATGGCACCGGAGCAAGGGACTAAGGACCCAACTCCAGCCGACATGGAGCACGTATGGCAACGACTGATCTCGAAGCAGCTCCCTCCGTTCGTGAGGCCACCGTTTCGGGGGCCTGGCGGTTTACAGCCCAGCTATTGGCGCGTGCAGACGTGAAGTACAACGGCACCCGGCCGTGGGACATGCGCATCCACGACCCGCAGGTGCCCGAGCGCGTGCTGGCGCTAGGCAACCTGGGCCTTGGCGAGGCCTACATGGACGGCCAGTGGGACTGCGAGCAGCTCGACGAATTCTTCGCACATGTGTTGCGCGCGCATCTGGATGACCAGATCGATCCCTCCCGTCTCGTCTTCTACGCGCTCAAAGCGCGCCTCATGAACCGCCAGACCGTGCGCCGGGCATGGAAGGTGGGCCAGCAGCACTACGATATCGGCAACGAGTTCTACGAGGCGATGCTCGGCAAGCACATGGCCTATACCTGCGGCTACTGGTCGGGCGGCGCGAAGACGCTCGACGAGGCGCAGGAGGCAAAGCTCGATCTCATCTGCCGCAAGCTCGGCATGAAGCCCGGCATGCGCCTGCTCGACATCGGGTGCGGCTGGGGCAGCCTCATGAAGTTCGCGGCCGAACACTATGGCGTGTCGTGCGTGGGCGTGACGATCTCAAAGGAGCAGGCTGCGCTGGGCGCCGAGCGCTGCAAGGATCTGCCGGTCGAATTCCGTTTGCAGGACTACCGGTTGCTCGACGAGAAGTTCGACCGCATTGCGAGCGTGGGCATGTTCGAGCACGTGGGTCCGAAGAACTATCGCACCTATATGGAAGTCGCGCAGCGCTGTCTTGCCGACGACGGTCTCTTCGTACTGCACACCATTGGCAAGAACCGCCGCGACACGACGCCCGACCCGTGGGTCGACAAATACATCTTCCCGAACGGCGAGCTGCCGACCATCGGCCAGATCGCAGACGCATCGGGCGGTCTCTTCGTGACCGAAGACCTGCATAACTTCGGCGCCGACTACGACCGCACGCTCATGGCGTGGCACGCGAATTTCGAGGCCGCGTGGCCGCGGTTCAAGGCCCAGATGGGCGAGCGGTTCTATCGCATGTGGCGTTACTACCTGCTTTCGTGCGCTGGGGCGTTCCGTGCGCGCGACATCCAGCTGTGGCAATGGGTGTTCTCGAGGAATGGTTTGCTGGGCGGCTATCAGCGTCCTGCCTGATCTTCCCGTCGCATCACCCATGCGGCCGCGATTCGCGAATGGCGAACGCGGCCGTTTTCTTTGCGGATCAGCGAATCAGTGCCGAGACCGTTGCGATCCCAAGGATCGTCATGATGACCGAGGCGCATACGTGAATGGCGATCTCGCCCGCGGCCCAGCCGAAACGTCCGTGCTGCAGATGCGAAACGACTTCGGCGGAGAAAGTCGAGAACGTGGAGAGGCCGCCCATGAGGCCGGTGATCACGAAGAGGCGCCATTCGGCGGAAAGCTGCGGCATGCGTCCGAAGTACGCGACCGCGACGCCGATCACATAGCCCGCGATGATGTTCGACGCAAGCGTGCCGAGCGGCAGCTCGGGGTAGAGGGCGTTCAGGCGCAGCCCGAGAACCCAGCGCAGCAGCGAACCGAGCGCGCCGCCAATGCCGACGGCGAGGATGGACAGATACATGGTCTGAAGTGGTTGAGGGCGCAATATGAGCCGGCGCGCCATGCCGCCGGCTCTTTTTTCTACCGTTTTCGAGCACGGAGTGTAGCACCGGCTGGGACCAGCGGTTTCTTGCCACGGCGCTTTGCCCTCAGACCACATCTTGCCCGGATACTGTCGCGAACCCACGCCGGGCGGCGTGTCAGACGATCCCGCCGTTCGCGCGCAGCACCTGGCCGTTGACCCAGCCGCCGTCCGGGCCCGCGAGAAACGACACGACACTCGCAATGTCGTCGGGTTGCCCGAGGCGCTGCAGCGGCGGCAGGTTCGCAAAGTGCTGGATCTGCTCTTCGGTCTTGCCGGTGACGAACAGTTCCGTCGCCACCGGCCCCGGCGCGACCGCGTTCACGCAAATGGCGCGTCCGCGCAATTCGCGTGCGAACACGCGCGTGATCGTCTCCACGGCCGCCTTGCTCGCCGTATAGAGCGCGTAGCCGGGCAGGTTCATCGCGAGCACGGAGGTCGAGAAGTTGATCACGCGGCCGCCGTCCGCGAGCTTCGTCGCCGCTTCTCGCAGCGTGTTGAGCGTGCCGCGCACGTTGATGTCGAAGGTTTCGTCGTAGAGTGCGTCGGTCGATTCGGCAACCGTGACCGTTTTCATGATGCCCGCGTTATTCACCAGCAGCGTGGGCTGGCCCAGCGTTTCGGCGGTGGTTTCGAAGAGCCGGCGCACTTCATCGGCCTTCGCGATGTTCGCTTGTACGGCGATGGCGCGTGCGCCGCCCGCTGCGATCTTGGCGACGAGCGCCTCGGCTTCGGCGCTGCGCGAAGCGTAGTTGATGACAACGGCGTAACCGTCGCGCGCAAGACGCTCGGCAATGGCGGCGCCTATGCCGCGCGAGGCACCCGTGACGATGGCGATGCCGCGCGAGTTCGTGGATGCGTTCATGATCGGAGTCCCGCTCGTGAGTGGTGTGAACGGGCTCGATCATGAACGAAACCACGGCGGCGATCATTGCATGCCGCCCGGTTTCATCATTCCATTTCGATTAACAATGCCGCACTGCGGCACTCAATAGGCGATGCAGACGGATTTTGTCTCCGTATAAGCGTCGATGATCGCGCGGCCATGCTCGCGGCCAATGCCCGAGGCCTTGAAGCCGCCGAAGGGCAGCGCCGGATCGACCATGTTGTGCGTGTTCACCCATACCGTGCCCGCCTGCACGCCGTCCACCACACGCAGTGCCCGGTCGAGCTGGTTGGTCCAGACGCTAGCGCCAAGACCGTACTCGGAGGCATTCGCCGCGGCGATGGCTTCCTCGACATCGTCATACGGCATGGCGACGAGCACCGGCCCGAACACCTCTTCGCGCACGACGGTTAGCGGCTTGTTGGCCGCGTTCGAGATCACGGTGGGCTCGATGAAGAAGCCGGGACGATTGCCGTCGCCGCCGCCTGCCACGATTTCGCCGCCTTCGGCGCGTCCCTGCGCGATCATCCCCGCGACCTTGGCGCGATGGCGCGCCGAAACGAGCGGGCCCATCTGCGTGGCCGCGTCGAAGCCTGAGCCGAGTACCGTTGCGCGCGCAACGTGTGCGATGCCATCGACGATCTGCTCGTAACGCGCGCGCGGCAGATACAGGCGCGAGCCAGCCGTGCACACCTGGCCGTGATTGAAGAAGATCGCGGCGGACGCGCCTTCGATAGCACGCTGCGGATCGCAGTCGTCGAGCACGATCACGGGGCTCTTGCCGCCCAGTTCCAGCGACACGCGTTTGAGGTCGCTCGCGCATTGCTTGCCAATGATGCGGCCCACTTCGGTCGAGCCGGTGAAGGTGACCTTGTCCACCTGCGGGTGGCGCACCAGCGCCGCGCCCGCCGTTTCGCCCTGGCCCGTGACGACGTTGAACACGCCCGGCGGAAAGCCGGCTTCGTGCGCGAGTTCGGCGAGGCGTATGGCCGTGAGCGGCGTTTCCTCGGCGGGCTTGAGCACGACGGTGCAGCCGCAGGCGAGTGCAGGGGCGATTTTCCAGACCGCCATCAGCAGCGGGAAATTCCACGGCACGATCGCGGCGACCACGCCAGCGGGCACGCGCCGCGTGGAGGCGTTGTAGCGCACGCCGGGCGGGAACGCGAGCGAGAGATCCACGGTGCTGCCCTCGATCTTGGTCGCCCAGCCGGCCATATAGCGCAGCCATTGCACGCTGCCGCCCACTTCGAGCATCTTCGAGAAGCCCAGCAGCTTGCCCTGGTTGAGCGTTTCGAGTGCCGCGAGTTCGTCGCCGTGCTGCTCGACGAGATCGGCGAGCTTGAGCAGCAGGCGCTCGCGCGCGGCCGGCGACAGACGTCGCCACGTATCGGCTTCGAAAGCGCGACGCGCGGCCGTGACGGCGGCATCGATATCGGCATCGCTGGCGTCGGGCGCCTGAGCGATCTCGGCGCCGGTGGCGGGATTGAATACGGCGAACGTGCGGCCGTTGCCGCTTTCGCTAAAACGTCCGTCGATGAACATCTGCGTGCGGATCGTGTGCGTGAAGTCCTGGCGGTCCATACCGTCTCCTGGTTTCGGTAGTAATGCGAATGTTTTTCGGTGGTGGTTTCAGTGTCAGTCGATTGTGCTGCCCGCAGCGAGTGCGGCTGAAGCGGAGTAGGGCGTATGCGTACGGATTCGGCGTGGCGCCGCGAATGCGTATGCACATGCAAGATTGAGCGCGCCGCCAACGAGGAACAGCACGTAGAAACCTTGTCCAAAGCCCCATGACGTGGTGGCGAGCGCCGCGCCTGCCAGCATGCCCGCATGGTGTGCGAGGCCGGGGCAGCCCGCGCCCGACGCGCGAGACGCTCGCCCGCCGCGCATGAGCGTGGGCAGCGTCAGATAGTCGAATACGGCGAATGCGGGCGCGGCGACCGCCGCCCACGGCGCGAGCGAATCGAACGTGAGTGCTGCGAGCAGCGAGCCGCGCAGTACGAAGAGCACAAGAAGCGCGCGCTGGTAATCGACGCGATCGGCGAGCCAGCCTGCGAGGCTCACCGCGGCGAGCGATATTGCTACCTGTGTCACGGAAATCGCAGTGCCTCCGCAGAGCGCGAAGAACTGGAAGCGCGCGAGTACGCCGCTCGATAGCCCAGCAAGCAGCGCGGGTGCGATGAGCAGCATGCCGTTGCGCCACGCGGGTGTCGCTGCGTGCCTATGCGTCGATCTTGCGGCGCGCTCACGCGTATGCCGCAAATGCAGGCACGCGACGGCGATCAGGGCGACGCCGCCCAGTATGAGCGGCGTCTCTGCGCCCGCTGCGCCTGCGCGCGCGCCTTCGGCCATTGCCGCCATCGTGAGGACGAGTGCGCTCGCGACCGGTACGGTGGCACGCGTGACGAAACAGCGTGCAAGCGCGCCGGGAATCAGCGCCATCGCAAGCAAGGCAAGCGCGCTCGCGGCGAATGCGGCAAACGGCGCGCCTGCCTGCATTGCCGTGATCATGCCGCCTGCGGCAAGCGCGCTTGCGCCGCCCGTGATCGCCGCCCAGACATACAGGAGGCGTGCCACGTGCATCACGGCCAGGCGGCGCTCGCGCGGCATCATCGCGTGCTCACTGCTTGCTGTGGCAGCACGATTTGGCTTCGGGCGCGTCCCCGCCGTCCCGCACGCTGTGCGGATCGCGGCCGCCCGGCAGGTCCATCGCCGGATTGCCGTGGAAGAAGTTGTTGGGCTTGAGCATGAAGCCCGCATACTCCACCGGCATCACGGGGAAATCCTCGGGCTTGCACACGTGCGTGTGGCCGAAGCTGTGCCACAGCACGATGTCCTCGTTCTCCACGTTGCGGTTCGCCTCGATATAACACGGCAGGCCGTCGCCGCCCGCGTGCTGGTTCGGGTAATCGCCGCTCGCGTAGCGCTGCGTCATGTCGTACGGCGTGACCCACACGTGGCGCGTGGCGAAGCCGCCGCGCTGGCGCACCTTCGAGTTGGGATCGGCGAGCATGAGTGGGGAGTCGTTGACGATGAGCTTGTAGCCCGGATTCGCGCCCACACGGTTCTTCACGTTCGGGTTCACGACTTTCCAGAAACGCCCGGTTTGACCGTTGGCGTTACGCGCCGCTTCCTGCTCGGTCTTGAGCACGCGCTTCGTCGTATCGAACACATTGCCGTACGGATTCTCCGCACCCATAGGTCGCGGCGCGAATTCATGCTCGGTGACGGAATTCTTCTCGCCGTCCACCATCATGTGCAGTCGCGCATTGAAGAAGTGCTGATGCGTTGGACCGCCCAGGTTCTCCGTGACCATGCCGCCCCACGGGTACGTGTCGCCATCCGCCACCGCCGAGGTCTGGATGATGCCCGTGAGCTTGCATTCGAGCTGGATCGTGCCGTCCTGATAGAAGTACCAGTAGAAGCCGTAGTCGTAATTGCCCACGGTTGCGAAGAACGAGATCACGAGACGGCGCGAGCGGCGCATCTCGAACACGCCGGTGCGGAACTCATAGTGCTTCCAGAGCGTGCCGTAATCTTCTTCGTGCAGGCACACGGCGTTCTTCATGGTGAAGCCGTTACCGAAGTCGTCGGCGGACGGAATGTCGAAGTAGCGGATCGTGCCGAGGCAATCGCAGCCCAGCTCGAGCTGGTTCGCGAGCTTGCCGAGCCCGTATTCACCCGCATCGAACGCGCTTTTCCAGTAGTGGTTGGTGGTGGGGTCCGAGTAGGGCACGCACATCTCGGTTACGCTCGCGCGGTAGACGATAGGGCGCGGCGCGCTCTTGCCGTCGTCCCAGGTGATCTGGTGCAGCACGAGCCCTTCGCGCGGCGTGAAGCCCACGCGGAATTTCCAGTTCTGCCAACTAACCTGCCAGCCGTCTATCGTAAAGCTCGGCCCTTCGGGCTGGCTGATCGAGAGCGGCTTGACGGTGGCGCGCGGCTCGCCCAGGCTCGGCGTGTCGTAGTTGTGTTTTGCGCGCGGAATGGGGATGATGCGGCCGTCGTCGATCAGCTCGATCACCTTGTGCGCAAGCAGGTCCACCACCGCGACGACGCCTTCGATGGGGTGCGCATAGCCATTGTCGGTCAACGACTCGCGGTAGTAGCTCACGCAGCGCACGAGGCGGCGGCCGTTTTCGTTCGGACGGTCGAAGGCGCCCGCCGAGAACGGATCGACTTGCACGCGCTCGAGCTCGTCGTCACTCAGGCCGCGTTTCTTGACGGCCTCGCGCCACGCAGCGTCTTCCTTCACGATGCGCTCCGCATTCATGAAGTCTTCGATCATCACGGGTGGCTGACCATAGGGCGCGCTTTGCAATGCGAGCGCCTTGCGCAATTCCACCTTCTTCTCGCGCAGGTCCACGACGAATTCAAGCGTCTGGCTGCGGGTGCGATCGATCGCGATGACGAAGGCGCGGCGCGAATAGTAATCGCCGGGCTTGTAGGCGAGCACTTCCGCCTTGGGCGGCTCATGTAGTTCGGTGACGGGAAAGCGCCCGTATTCATCGAGCTGCTCCGCGGCTTTCACGATGTCACAGGCAAGCTGCATTTCGGCGAGGCTCAACGGGTCGAGCGGATGCGCGTTCGGATTCGTGTTCATAAGCGTTTCGTAAGGATGACGGTGGGCGCAACATGGCGTGCAACGGTATGAGGAATTCGCATTCGTCTCACGCAATGCCGATGGGTCAATCGTAGAAACGCCGTATTTTTTTCGCGCTTGCAGAACGCGCCAAAGGGGCGATAGAGTGCGCCAGAGACGATCGATGGTTAAAACCACCGGCGCATACAGGCCCAAATGGAGCGAGACATGAAAAGAGTGCCTGTCAATAGCGGTTTCCCGATGATTCGTGGCGCTGTGATGGGTCCCATCGTGCGTGCGCTCGACGCCGCTGGTGCGGACTGCGATGCATTGCTGGCCGAGTTCGGCTTGAGCCGCCGGCAGCTTTCCAATCCCTATGAAATCGTGGCGTTGGGGCGTTACGTGGGCGCATTCGAACGCGCTGCGCAAGTGCTCGACGAACCCTTTCTCGGTCTGCGTTTAGGCGCCGAATTGCAGCTCACGGAACTGGGGCCGGCTGGCCTCGTCTTCATGTCGTCGCCCACGCTCGGCGCCGCGATCCGTAAGTTCACCGATACGCTCGGCTCGTGGCAAAGCGCGACGGCCGTCGACCTCGTGACCGACAATGCATGGCCGATGTGGAGCTACCGCATCGCCCATACGCAGATCTGGCCGCGCCGGCAGGACGCCGAATACAGCGTGTCCGCCATGTGCCACATGATTCGCCAGGTGCGGGGCGCGGCGTGGACGCCGTGCGAGATTCATTTCGAGCACGCGGCGCCCGAGGATCTCAAGCCGTATATGCGCCTCTTTCGCGTGCCGGTGCGCTTCCAGCAGCCTGCGAACGGCGTGGTCGTGCACCCGCACGATCTCGACACGCCGCTCAAGAGCGCCGACGTGCAGATGGCGCGCATGATGGAGCGCCACGCCACGGACCTCATTTCGCGCGACACGATCCCTCATACCCTCGTGGACCAGGTGCGCGATCTCGTGACGCGCCGGCTTGCGCGCGAGAAGCTCGTGGTCGGCGATATCGCGAAGGACCTCGGGCTCTCGGACCGCTCCTTGCAGCGGCATCTCGCCGATGCCGGCACTTCCGTACGCCAGATCATTCGTGAGGAGCGCGAACGCAGCGTGGCGGTGCTGCGCGAGCAGGAGGGCATGACCAACGCGGCTGTGGCTCGCGCAGTGGGTTATGCCGATGCCACCGTGCTATGGCGCGCGACGCGCAACTGGGGCCGCGCAGGCGTCAAACGAACGCGCTAGTGTTTAAGTCATGAAAGCGAATTGATGGCTTTCAGTAAGTTTGTAAGCTGAATAAAGTACTAATTCCCAGCTTGCGGTATTGATAAGGATGCCGAAGGTAATATCGACCGCTTCAACGCGGTTAAGTGAAAACCCGCTCCAGCCCTGGCGCACTTTATCGAGTAATTGGCGCGTTGCGCCAAGTCGGCGAATTTATTAGCTGCCTACCATGCGCTCAATCCGAATCGGCAAATTCGATTCGTCGAGCGCCAGAGGCACGCGGTTCTTCATCGTGTCGTATGGCGAACCCAGAACCGACACCAGCAGAGGCAACGATGAACGAACCGTATTCTCCCGCTCACCTCGTTGGAGACGACGTGGCAGTGGACTCAAAGCGCAGCCTGCTCGGGCTTTGGCAGATCGTCTTTCTGGTCATTTCCGCAGCGGCGCCGCTCACCGGCATGCTGGGCGCAGTGCCGCCGGCCATCAGCCTTGGCAACGGCGCGGGCATTCCCGGAGCATTCGTGATCGCGGGGTTGGTGCTGCTCGTATTCAGCGTGGGCTTCGCTTCGATGAGCCGGCACATCGTGCGCGCCGGCGCGTTCTACGCTTACATCACGGCGGGTTTCGGCCGTCCCGTCGGCATGGCCGGCGCGTTCGTCGCGCTGCTCTCGTACACGAGCATCCAGATCGCGCTGTACGGCCTGTTCGGCTTCTTCTGCACGGTGGTGCTCGGGCCATTGATGCATGGTTCGCTGCCGTGGTACGCGTATTCGTTCGCGTGCCTCGTCGTCGTGCAGTTCACCGGCATTCGCGGCATCGACCTGAACAGCCGTCTGCTCGGCGTGCTCATGTGTCTCGAACTCGGCATCCTGCTGGTGCTGAGCCTCGCGATCGTGATTCATCACGGCGGACCGGACGGCCTCACGCTCGCACCGTTTTCGCCGCGTCATGTGTTCAGCGGTCACCTGGGCATCGCGGTGATGTTTGCGCTCGCGTCGTTCATCGGGTTCGAGGCCACGGCGATCTACGGCAAGGAGTGCCGCGATCCGAAGGTTACCGTGCCGCGCGCGACCTATGTTTCCGTCACGCTGATTCTCGTGTTCTTCGCGTTTGTCACGTGGGCTATCGTTTGCGCCTACGGCATCAGCAATGTCCAGGACGTGGCGACCAAGCAGCCGGGCGACTTCTGGTTCATCCAGTCGACGAAGTACCTGGGCGGCGCGATGACCACGACGATGAGCTTCCTGCTGCTTTCCAGCATCTTCGCGAGCCTGCTGTCGTTCCACAATACGATCGTGCGTTACATCCACGCACTCTCGGGTGAAGGGATTCTTCCGTCCGCGCTCGACCGCTTGCACCCGAAGTATGGCTCGCCGTATCTCGCGAGCTATCTGCAGACGCTTTCGGTTGCGGTGCCGGTGGGCCTTTTCGTCGTCGCGGGCAGCGATCCGTTCAATATCGTGTTCAGTTGGGGCTCGGCGCTCGGGACCATCGGTATCGTCATGCTGCAGGCGGTCACGAGTTTCTCGGTGGCGGCATTCTTCCGCGCCACGAAGAAGGACACGCGCCTCTGGCACGCATTCCTCGCACCGGTGCTCGGCGGCTGCGGTCTGCTCTCCATTGGCATCGTGCTGATCGGCAACCTCGACGCGCTCGCCGGCTCCGATAGCCCCGTCGTGCGCGCGTTCCCCTGGATCGTGCTTACGGTCGCGCTAATCGGCGTGGCGATTGCGTTCATCCTCAAGCGTTCGCGCCCGGATATCTACGTGCGATTCGGTCAATAGGACCACACCGGGCACACGCCGCGACGCGCTGCGCGTGAAGCCCTCGGTTCAAGCAGTTCCCAGCAGTTCCTGACAAGGGCGGCGCGCGAGGCGCGCCGCGCTCCGGTCGCACACGTGCATGCAGCGGCGCGGCCCACCTCTCTTCGAAAAGACAACGACATGGCAAATACCGTCAAGCGCACGGCGCTGGCGTTGGCTTCCTGCGCCCTCGCGATTAGCGCGCACGCGCAATCTTCAGTCACGCTTTACGGCACGGTGGACGCGGGCCTCATTTATTCGACCAACCAGCAAACCACGCACGCAGACGGCAGCACGAGCGGCCACGCGAACTGGCAACTGGGCGGGGGCAACCTTGTGCCGTCGCGCTGGGGCCTCACGGGTAGCGAAGACATCGGTGGCGGCACGAGCGTCAACTTCACGCTGGAAAACAGCTTCTTTTCGCAGAACGGCGCGCTGCTGCAGGGCGGCACGCTTTTCAACCGCAATGCCTGGGTGGGTGTTGCAAACAGCCGCTACGGCACGCTCACGCTGGGCCGCCAGTACGATCCGTTCTCCGACGACCTGGGCGCCTATGTGTCGAGCAACAACTGGGCAACGCTATATGGCGCGCACTTCGGGGACGTGGACAATCTCAACGAAGCGTTCAACTTCAATAACTCGATCAAATACGTAAGCCCGAGCTTCGGCGGCTTCACGCTAGGCGGCCTGTTCAGTTTTGGCGGCGTCGCGGGGAATTTTTCGCAGAACCGCGGCTGGTCGCTGGCTGCGAATTACGCTAACGGGCCGCTTTCGCTTTCCGCGGGTTATCTCGAGTTGCGCAATCCGCTGCAGGCAGCGCTGGGCGGCGAGAGCGGCTATATCGGCGACTTTAGCTGCAGCAATCCCAATGCATCGTACTGCGAACTACAAAACGCGCAACGCATTAGCATTTTTGGCGCGGGCGGCTCGTACGCGTTCGACAAGGTCAGCGTGGCGCTGAGCTATACGCACACGCGTCTCTCGCAGAGTCTCTATTTCGCGGACGCGGCGCGGCCACAAGGCGCGGACATCTCGTTCGACATCGCTGAGGTGAACACGTCGTGGCAATACTCGCCCGCGCTGCAGTTCGGCTTCGCTTATATCTTCAACGATGCGCATCCGGACGGCGGATCGTCCACGCGGCTGCATCAGATCAACCTGGGTGCGGTCTACAGCCTGTCCAAGCGCACGGCAGTTTATGCGGTGGCGATCGGGCAGAAGTCGTCGGGGGCAGGGCTTGGGATCGATGCAGCGAGCGGTGCCACGCAGAATCTCGCGCAGATCCCGAATCTCGTGAATTCGGACACCGACAAGCAGCTAGCCGTGATCGCGGGCATTCGCCACAATTTTTAAACGAGCAGTTGCGGCGCATGATGCGCCGCGGCAACCCAGGGCGCGCGCACGCTTCGCGCGACGCCCGCGCCGTTCGGCAGTAGAATGTTCGGGTCCGCTTTTCGTGTGAGCCCGCGCATGAAAGTTGCCTTGTTCGTCCCTTGCTTCATCGACGCGTTCTACCCCGAGGTGGCAATCGCCACACTGGAACTGCTAGAGCGCTTCGGCTGCGAGGTCGACTATCCGCTCGAGCAAACCTGCTGCGGCCAACCCATGGCCAACAGCGGCGCGCAGGCCGAGGCAGCCGGCGCGGAGCGGGTGTTTGCGCGCGCCTTCTCGGGCTACGACTATATCGTCGGGCCTTCGGCGAGCTGCGTGAATCACGTGCGCGACCACTTCACCGCGATCGAGCAGACCGACGCCGTGCGCAAGGTGCGCGAGAGCACGTTTGAACTCGTCGAGTTCTTGCACGACGTGCTCGGCGCGCGCGAATTTCCCTGGGCCGAATTTCCCTGGCGTGTGGGCTTGCACAATAGCTGCAGCGCGCTGCGCCATTTGAAGGAAGCGTCCGTTTCGGAAATCGCAGGCCCGGTGTTCTCGAAGCCGCTCGCGCTGCTCGAAAATGTGAAGGGCATCGAGTTCGTGAAGCCGGCGCGCCCCGACGAATGCTGCGGTTTCGGCGGCACGTTCGCCGTGACCGAAGAGGCGGTGTCGGTGCGCATGGGCCAGGACAAGGTGGTCGATCACGTGAGCGCGGGCGCGCAATACATCGTTTCCGCCGACATGTCCTGCCTCATGCACCAGCAGGGCTGCGCCGAACGCATGAGCGCGGACATCCGCTTCATTCACATTGCCCAGGTACTCAACGGAGCGCGCGAATGAAGCGAGTCGAACACGCGAAGCTCGCTGGCGCGTTTCTTTCGCGCCCGGAGCATGTGGCCTTTCACGACAAGCGTCTTTGGGATTTGCGCTCGAAGCGCGACGCGCAGGCTCACGCCATTCCCGAATGGGAAATGCTGCGCACGCTCGCCTCGCAAATCAAGGCGCATACACTCTCGCATCTCGCCGACTACCTCGACCATTTCACGCGTACGGCGCAGGCCAACGGCGTACAGGTCCATTTCGCAGATACGGCCGAGGAGCACAACGAAATCGTTCATCGCATTCTGAGCGAGCGCGGCATGACAGCGCTCGTGAAGAGCAAGTCGATGCTCACCGACGAGTGCGAAATGCGCCCGTATCTGGAATCGCGCGGCATTTCGGTGATGGAGACCGACCTTGGCGAGCGCATCCAGCAACTCGACAAGCAGCCGCCGAGCCATATCGTCGTGCCCGCCGTGCACAAGCTGCGCGACGACGTCGCCGAAGTGTTCGGCCGCACCATCGGCACGGACCCGCACAACACCGACATTCACTATCTGGCGGAAAGTCAGCGCATGAATACGCGGCCGTGGTTCGTGCGCGAGAAAACGGCAGGCATGACCGGCTGCAATTTCGCGGTGGCCGAAACGGGTACGGTGGTGGTGTGCACCAACGAGGGCAATGCTGACCTTTCCGCCAACGTGCCGCCGCTGCATATCGTCTCGATGGGCATCGAGAAGCTGATTCCGCGCGTTTCCGATCTCGGCGTATTCGTGCGCATGCTCTCGCGCAGCGCGCTCGGCTCGCCGATCACGCAATACACCTCGCATTTCCGCGCGCCTCGGCCCGGTGCCGAAATGCACTTCGTGCTCGTCGACAACGGCCGTTCCGAGCGGCTCGCCATGCCCGAGTTCTGGTACTCGCTCAAGTGCATTCGCTGTGGCGCGTGCATGAATACGTGTCCCGTGTACCGGCGCAGTGGCGGCCTTTCATACGGCAGCACCTATGCGGGGCCGATCGGCGCGATCATCAATCCGACCTTCGACCTCAAGCGCTTCAGCGCGTTGCCGTTCGCTTCGACGCTCAACGGCAGCTGCACGAATGTGTGCCCTGTGAAGATCAATATTCACGAGCAGATCTACCAGTGGCGGCAGGTTATCGCGGCACAGCACGAAGTGCCGTTCGTGAAGCAGGAAGTGCTGAAGATGGCTGGCCGATTGCTCGGCAGTCCGACGCTTTATCGCGGCACGGTGAAGTCGCTCGAGGGCGCGTTGCGTCGCTTGCCCAACTTCATGCTCTACAACCCGCTCAATATTTGGGGCAAACAGCGCGATCTGCCGCATGTGCCGCGCACCACGTTCCATACGTGGTACCGGAAAAACCGCAAGGGAGGCGGCGATGGCGGATCGTGAGGCGTTTCTCGCGCGTGTGCGCGCCGCGCAACCCGCGCACGAACCGTTGCCCGAGGTGCCGCTGTTCGCCGCGCCCGCCGGCGATCTGCGCGAGCGCTTTGGCGCCGCGCTCAAACTGATGGGCGGCGGCGAGACGCAGGTGCAAAGCGCGGCCGATGTGCGCGCAATGATCTTGCGCCGCTTTGGCAGCGAGGCGCGGATCGCCTCGGCCACGCCGGAGGTGCAGGGCACGCGCGAGGTCAGTGCTGCCACGAAGCCGGCCTCGCTCGAAGACGTCGACGTAGGTGTGGTGCGCGCGCGCTTCGGCGTGGCGGAAACGGGCTCGTTGTGGCTGAGCGAGCGCGAGTACGTGGTGAACGCGCTTGGCTATCTCGTGCAGCATCTCGTGGTGCTGCTCGATCCCGCGCAACTGGTGGCGGGCTTGCAGGACGCTTACCGGCGCGACGATTTGCGCGGCGCGCGCTACGCGGCGCTCGTTACGGGGCCGTCCGCGACGGCCGATATCGAAGGCGTGCTGATTCAGGGTGCACAAGGGGTGAGGTCGTTGACGGTGGTGTGGCTGCCGGCGCCGTGACGGTTGCACGCCATGGTCATCCACGTCCTTCTCCTGAGCGGCTTTCTGCTGGCGAGTATCGCGCTCGTCCAGGCGGTGAGCCTGCGCTGGTCGATTTCCGAATCGGTCTTGCTTGCCGCGTGGGGTTTCACGCTCGGGGGCATCTATCTCGTGAGCGGTGAGGCCTGGCCCGCGCTCTCCGCGAACTTCGTGATTCCGGCGCTGGCGCCGCGGCTGCCGCCCGAGGCGTACCTGTGGATCTTCCTGCCGCCGCTGCTATTCCAGGCCGCGCTCAGCGTGAACGTGCGCGAGATGCTCGGCGACGCGGCGCCCATTCTGCTGCTCGCCGTGGTGGCCGTGTTCGTCGCGACCGGCGTGGTGGGCGGCGCGGTCCGGCTCACGGGCCTGGGTCCGCTCGCCGATGGCCTCCTGCTCGGCGCGATGATCGCGACGACCGACCCTTCCGCCGTGCTAGCCGTGTTCCGCGAAGTGGGCGCGCCCGAGCGGCTGGTACGTCTCGTGGAAGGCGAGAGCCTGCTCAACGACGCGGCCGCCATTGCCATTGCCGGCGTGCTGATCGCCGTGATCACGGGCGATGCCGCCAATGTGTCGGCCACGGCCGCGCTGCGCGCGCTCGGCGTCGCGCTCGGCGGCGGCCTTCTGGTCGGGGCGCTGGCCGGGCGCGTATTCGCGTGGCTACTGCCGGCGCTGGGCGGCGAAGGCAAGGCCGAGATCTCGCTCAGTTTCGCGCTGCCGTATCCGCTCTATCTCTTCGCCGACCAGATGTTGCACGTCTCGGGCGTGGTGGCTGTGGTCGCGGCCGGGCTCGTCATCAGCGGCCTGGGGAGCACGCGCCTGTCGCCGGTGAACTGGAAGCATCTGCAACTGATCTGGGAGCAGATCGCGGCCATGGCGGGCGCGGCGATCTTTCTGCTCGCGGCCATGCAAATTCCGGCCACGCTGCGCAACGCGCAGTGGATCGATCTCGTCGCGCTGGCTGTGGTGGTGGTGGCCGCGCTCGCGGCGCGGGTCGTCGTGGTGTTCGGCATGCTTCCGCTCTTGAGCCGCCTGCGGCTCACCGAGCCCGTGAGCGCCGCCTACAAGCGAGTGATTGCCTGGGGCGGGTTGCGCGGCGCGGTGACGCTCGTGCTTGCGCTCGGCCTCGCGCAGGACACGGCGCTGCCCGATTCCACGCGCCGTTTCGTCGCGATTCTCGCGACGGGCTTCGTGCTCGTGAGCTTGATCGTGAACGGCACGTCGCTCAAGCTGCTGATCCGCCGGCTGCACCTCGATCTGCTTTCGCCGCAGGAGCAGGCGCTGCAGACAAAGGCCGTGCAGCTTTCGTCGATCGGCGTATCCGCGCGCGTGCATATGGCGGCACGCACCTTTCACATTCCCGATGCGATCGCCGACGAGGCCTGTCACACCTTCCGGCAGAGCGTGTATGTCGGCGCGACGGTATTCGATATCGAAGCCGCGCTTTCCGACCGAGAGCGTCTCGTCATCGGCCTCGTTACGCTAGCGGCGAAGGAGCGCGACCTGATTCCGCAATACGGCAGCGGCATCATCACGATCGGCAATCTCGACGCCATGATGCGCAACACCGACGCCATGATCGAAGAGGCGCGCGCGCGCGGGCGCCTCGGCTATCAGCGCGCCGCGGCGAAAATCCTCGCGGATACGCCGGGCATGCGCGTCGCGCGCCTTCTCTATCGCTGGCTGCGCGTGCAGCAGCCGTATGTCGACGCACTCGCCGATCGCTTCGAACTCCTGATGTGTCGCCGGGTAGTGCTGCATCAGCTGATCGTGTTCAACGATCAGAGCCTCACGCCGCTGCTGGGCGAGCGTCTCGCGGCGCTGCTCAAGACGATATTGAAGGCTCGCATCGACAAGGCCGAGTACGGGCTCGAGGACGTGCGCCAGTGTTTCGGCCAGGCGGCGGACGTGCTCGAGCGGCGCATGCTGCTGCTCTACGCGCTGCGTGAAGGGCGTGAGCGCGTGCAGGCCATGTACGAAGACCGCTCCATTTCGAAAGAGATCTACGATTCGATCCGGCGCGAACTGGACGCCGCGTGGAAGCTCGCGGTGCCGCGGGCGCACCCGGATCTGGTGCCGGGCGAGGCCGACGCGAAGGCGATTCATACGCGCATCGACGCATTGAACGTTGGCGGCGCCAAAGCGCACACGGAGTCCTCGGCACCCGCAGCGCCCGTAGCGGCGCCCACCGATACGGCCGCGCAGGTGGAGAACGCCGCCGCCGAAGAACGGAGGCCGTCGCCATGACCGAAATTCAGCAGGCCCTGCTCGTATTCGCGCTGCTGCTCGGCGGCACGGGCCTGGGGGTCATGCTGCGGCCGCTCTTGCCCGAGGAGCATCGCAAGCATGAAACCGTGCAGCTCGTGCAACTCGTGATCGGCATGCTGGTGACGTTTGCGGCGCTCGTGCTGAGCCTGCTAACCGCGTCGGCGAAATCGAGCTTCGATACGGCGACGGGCGACATGCGCGCCTACGCCGCCGACCTGATCCAGCTTGATCAGCGCTTGCGCGAGTACGGCCCCGACGCGGCGGCGGCGCGCACCTTGCTGCGCGCCTATACGGCAAGCGCCATTGCCTCGACCTGGGCGCAGGAAAAGCCGCCGCCGGGCAACTACTATCCGCATGATCCAGGCGTCGGCAACGACGAACTCGAGAGCCGGCCGCTCGGCGCGCTGCTCGACTCGGTGGGGCACGAAATCGAAACGCTCGCGCCACACGACGCCTACCACCAGGCGCTCGTGAGCCCGCTCTCGCAGCTGTTCGACCGCGTGACCGATACGCGCTGGCGTCTCATCGAAGAGGCGCATGGCACGATCTCGCGGCCGTTCTTCTCGATGCTCGCGCTCTGGCTGGTCCTGATCTTTCTGAGCTTCGGGCTCGTCGCGCCGCATAACGCGCTCGCTATTGTGTTGATCGTGCTGGGTGCGGTGTCCATCTCGTCGGCGGTCTATGTGATCGCCGATCTCGATACGCCGTTTACGGGGCAACTCGTGGTGCCGAGCGATTCGATGCGCGACGCGCTCGCGCACATGAATGCGCCGGCCACGTAGCGACGTGAGCGAGGCGTTGCGCTAGACTCGCGCGACGTGACGCGTACAGGAAAGGAGATTCGCAATGTTGCGCAAGACGCTCAATGCTTCGCGGCTGCAGGAGGAAGTGCACCGGCGCATCCACCGGTTGCAGGAGGTGGTCGACGACGGCGTGAAGATCGGCGTGCCGCGCCCGCAACGGCAAGAGCCCGATCGCAGCGGCTGCAACTGGACGATGCAGCACTTTCACAACGCGGCCGGCTTCGAAGCGAGCGTGGCGCGCGTGCTGGAGCAGGTGCGCTCCGAGTACAACCTCACGCAGGCACAGGATGAAGCCGTGGAGGATGATGCCGGAGAGGCGCCCGACGCACGCGATCCGTTCGGTGGAGCGAGGCGCGCAGCTGCGGAGAATCCGCTTGGCGGGTCGAAGCCCGCAACGGCCGCAAACCCGTTTGGCGACGCGAAGCCGTCGGGCAAGCAGGATCCGTTCGCGAGTACCACGCCTGCGAGCGAGGAAGCGCCGCCGGGCAGCGCCAAGCGGCCCGCGAATCCTTTCGGCGGATGATCGATGCGCCGCGCGCCGCCCATCTCGAGCGCCGCGCGCGGCGCCATTTTCAGCTTTCTTCCGCGGCAGCCTTGGTGCGCGTACGGCGCGCACGCGAGGGCGCTTTCCTGGCAGCGGGCTCGGCCGGCGTAGCGGCGGCGCTCGCCGGTTCGTCCGCGGCGCTGGGCGCCGCTTCGGCCGCCTTCTTCGACGTCTTTTTGCGCGCGGGGCTCTTGCGTGCAGCCGTCTTGCGCGCGCGGGCGGGGGCGGGCGCGGCGGTGTCGATATCGGCAGCCGGTTCGGGCGTCTCGTGTGCCTCTTGCGGCGCGTGGGCGCGCTCGTTCGCGTCGAACGGCTCGGCGAAGAAGGGCGGCGCGGCCTCGTGCCGATGCGCTGCGTGCGCAAGCGCCTCGTCAGGCTCGAACGGAATTTCGCTTTGCGCCTCGACCGATGGCTCGACCGCGGCTTCGCGCGAGTGCTCCGCGCCGCTGCCGCGGCCATTGCGGCGGCTTTTGCGCCTGCCGCGCGGCTCCTCGGTGCGCGGCGCCGGGCTTTCCGGCACCGGCACGCTGGCGGCGGCAGCCGGGAGGGGCGGCGGGTTCAGCCGCGACACCCAAGTCCCCGACTTGTCGTCGCGGCCCACTTCGAGCAGGCCGCGCGACTGCGCCTCTTCGAGCAGATTGCCGAATGCGCGAAAGCCATAGCGCGTTTCGTTGAACTCGGGCCGGCGGCGTTTGATGGCGCTCTTGAGCACCGAGGCCCAGATCTTGCCGCTTTCGCCACGCTCCAGCACGAGCGCGTCGAGCGTTTCGATCGCGAGGGCAACGGCCTTCGACTTGCGCTCGTCGCCGTCTTGCTTCGGCTGACGCTCTTCGCCGCCCTGGCGTTTCGCGCCGCCGCCTTCCTTATTCTTGCCTTTGCCTTGCGCCTGCTGATCGCGCACGAGCTCGCGCACCAGATCGTCGTAGAAGATGAACTCGTCGCAATTGGCGACGAGCAGGTCGGAGGTGGAGTGCTTCACGCCCACGCCAATCACCTTCTTGGCGTTTTCGCGCAGCTTCGAGACGAGCGGCGAAAAGTCGGAGTCGCCGCTCACGATCACGAAGGTGTCCACGTGCGACTTCGTATAGCAGAGATCGAGCGCGTCCACGACGAGGCGGATATCGGCCGAGTTCTTGCCAGACTGGCGCACGTGCGGAATTTCGATCAGCTCGAAGCTCGCCTCGTGCATCGCGGCCTTGAAGCCCTTGTAGCGCTCCCAGTCGCAATAGGCTTTTTTCACGACGATGCTGCCCTTGAGCAAGAGCCGCTCCAGCACGGGCTGGATATCGAAGCGGTCGATCTTCGCGTCGCGCACGCCGAGCGCGACGTTCTCGAAGTCGCAGAACACCGCCATGCTGACGTTTTCCTGTGGGGAAGCCATGTGATTGAGTCGTTCCATCTACCGTTTGAATTCACATGATAGCCGGTTGCACCGCGACGGGCGGGGATTCGCGATAGCGGCGCCTCATCCCGTGAACCAGTTCGTTGTGTGCGCAAGCATGGTTCCATGGAACTATTTTCGAACGTCCGGTCGTAAAACCCCCATTTTTTCACGTAAGCGTCACAAAGGATTCGTAAGCTTGCGCCGCCCTGGCATTGTGCATCGACAGGGTGCAGAAAGCCGCAAACGCTCCCAAGCCCCACAGCGGCAATAAACCAAAAACGACTCGACACACATAGGACCTCCCATGGCTGTTCGCTTAACCGGCAAGATCGGCGCGCGCTTTTCCGCGTCGATTGCTTCCCTCTTTGCTGCGCTGTTCGTTTCGCTCTTCGTGAGCGCATGCGGTTCGTCGACCCATGCACCGCAGACGGCCGGCACCGTGCAGGCAATCAAGCACGTCTTTATCATCACGCTCGAAAACGAGAACTACACGACGACGTTCGGCGCAAACACGAAGGCGCCGTATCTCGCGACGACGCTCGCCGCGCAGGGCGCGCTCGTGCAGCAGTACTACGGCACGGGTCACGTGAGCCTCGACAACTACATCTCGATGATCAGCGGCCAGTCGCCCACGCTCCAGACCGACAACGACTGCACGACCTATGAGGATTTCAACCTCACGGGCATGACCTCGGACGGTCAGGCGATCGGCACCGGCTGCGTGTATCCGTCGAGCGTGAAGACGATTGCGGACCAGCTCACGGCGGCGCATTACACGTGGAAGGGTTATGAAGGCGACATGGGCAACGACCCGGCGCGCGAATCGGCCACCTGCGGCCACCCGGCTCTCGGCACCACCGACCTGACGAACACCCAGGAAGCGCCGAACGCGACGACCCCGGCCGGCGACTCGTACGCCACGCGCCACAACCCGTTCATGTACTTCCATTCGATCATCGACTCGATCGATTGCGGCAACAACGTGGTGAACCTGGACAAGCTCACGACCGACCTGCAGAAGGTGTCGACCACCGCGAACTTCAACTTCATCACGCCGAGCACCTGCGACGACGGCCACGACTCGCCGTGCGCGAACGGCGCGACGGGCGGCCTCGTTTCGGCCGACGCGTTCCTGCAGAAGTGGGTGCCCATCATCACGGCGTCGCCCGCGTTCCAGCAGGACGGCCTGCTCATCATCAACTTCGATGAAAGCAGCTACGCGCAGGTGACGATGCCGAACGCGAGCGAAGTGGACTTCACATTCTCGGGCGATACCTGCTGCGGCCAGCAGGAGGGCCCGAACCTCGGCACGTTCCCGCAAAGCTCGGCAATGGGCACGGTGCCCGCAGCGTATCTGTCGAAGCTTGGCATCAACGCGCCGGGCCTGACGGGCAACATCAACCTCGTGCTCAACAAGCAAAGCTACGGCGGCGACCGCACGGGCGCGGTGATGATCTCGAAGTTCATCAAGCCGGGCACGGTCTCGACGGTGCCGTACAACCACTATTCGATGCTCAAGAGTATCGAGGACATGTTCGGGCTCGGCTATCTCGGCTACGCGGGGCAGTCTGGCCTCGAGAGCTTCGGCAAGGACATCTTCACGAATCTCTAAGCCGATGACCGTTCTTTTCGCAAGCCACACGGCGCGCCGCGCCGTGACCGCTGCGCTCGCCGTCACCGCTGCCGCGGTGGCGGCGTTTTCCGTATCCGGGGCGGATGCGGCGCAGCCTCTTACCGTGGCCACTACAAAGCAGAGCGCCCCGAGCATTCCCTATAGCGACGTCGCGGCGCTCGGCAAGCTGATCTTCAACGACCCGGCGCTTTCGGCATCGGGGCGCATGTCGTGCGCGAGCTGCCATAGTCCCGCGCATGCCTATGGTCCGCCCAACGGACTCGCCGCTCAGTTCGGCGGCCCCGACCTGCGCTCGCAGGGCACGCGCGCGGTGCCCACGCTCGCTTACGTGCTCAACCGCACGCCGGTGTGGACGCACGTGCAGGCCGCGAGCATCTACGAGCGGCTCACGGACGCGGATAGCCCGCCGTCCGGCGGCTTCGCGTGGGATGGGCGCTTCAACTCGCTGCACGACCAGGCGCTGTTCCCGCTTTTCAATGCGAACGAAATGGCGAATCGCGACGCGGGCGAAGTGGTCGCGAAGCTCGAGCGCGCGCCATACGCGGCACGTTTCAAACAGGTGTTCGGCGAGACGATTTTCGTCTCGAAGGACACGGCGCTGCGCCAGGCGATGGCCGCCGTCGAGCGCTACGAACTCGAGGATCCGGGCTTCCGTCCGTACACGAGCAAGTTCGACGCGTATCTCGACGGCCGGGCGCAACTCACCGCAAACGAAATGCGCGGCAAGAAGTTGTTCGACGATCCGAACAGCGGCAACTGTGCGTCGTGCCATATCGATCAGCCGGGCGCGAACGGCGCGCATCCGCTCTTCACCGACTTCCAGTTCGAGGCGCTCGGCGTGCCGCGCAACCCCGAACTGCGCGCGAACCGCGATCCGAAGTACTACGACGAAGGCTTGTGCGGCCCGATTCGCACGGACGTGGCGAACAATCGTCTGTACTGCGGGCTCTTCAAGACGCCGACGCTGCGCAACGTCGCCACGCGTCAGGTGTTCTTCCACAACGGGCGCTTCCATACGCTGCGCGACGCGCTGCGCTTTTACGTGGAGCGCGACACGAATCCGGCGAAGTGGTATGCGAAGGATGCGCGGGGCCAAGTGGTGAAGTTCGACGACTTGCCGCCGGAACTGCGCGCCAACATCGATACGGTGGACGAGCCGCTCACGCGCAAAGCGGGCGAGCGCCCGGCATGGAACGCACGCGATATCGACGACGTGATCGCCTTTCTGAAAACGCTTAACGACGGCTATCTGCCGGCGCCCGCCAATCCGGTCACCCCGCCCCCGGCCACGCTGACGAAGCGTTAGGCGCCGCGCGGCACGTAGCCGAGCAGGGCGCTCACGGCCTGCGCCTCGCGGCGCACGGCGCGCCCGTTCGGGCCCTCGGGCGTAGCGTCGAAGCCGCCCGTGGCGCCCAGCGCCGTGAGCACGCCGCAGAGCTTGCCGGTGTGATCGAAGAGCGGTGCCGAAACGGCGCTGATGCCCTTGAGATTCGTATCGCGCACGCTCGCGCAGCGCGCCGCCTGCACGTCGCGGCGCAGCGTGCCGATCGGGTCGCTCGCGCTCAGTTGCGCGCGCAACGAAGCGTCGGCGTGCGCGAGTTCTTCCTCGGCTTGCGCGAGCACGCGCGTGTCGTCGAGCAGGCCGAGGAATACACGGCCAGTGGACGACCATAGCAGCGACATCACCGACCCCACCCGCACGTTGACCGTCACGGGCAGTCCCGGCTCCTCGAAACGGATGATCGTGGGCCCCTTGTTGCCCATCACCGCGACGAACGACGTCACTTCGAGCGTCTCGCGCAGGCGCACGAGCGCGGGCTCCGCAATGCGCACCGGATCGGCCTGGCGCATGGCGGCCACGCCAATCATCATCGCCTCGACGCCGAGCAGATACTGCTGGGTCGCGGTGTCCTGCGCGACCAGACCTTCCTCGATCAGGCTCACGAGATAGCGATGCACCTTCGCGGGACTTTCGCCCACGCAGGCGGCGAGACCCGAGAGGCTCGCACGGCCGCCCAGGCGCGCTAGCCCCTTCAGCACGGCCATGCCCGTTTGCGCGGACTGCACGCGCTGGCGGCGTTCGCGCGGCGCGGCGGCGGCTTTCGTCTCGCCCGCGACTTTAGGGGCCGTCGTGGCTTCGGCAGCCTCGGCGGCTTTGGCGGCGGGGCGGCGGGGAGTGGTTTTCCTGCTTTCCATGCTGGGCGGCGACGTGGGGGAATCGGTTGGGTTCACGCGGGATTTTAGGGCGCGTAGGCGCGGCACAGTGCCTGCCACGCTTGCACGTTAACCCCTATCTCGTGATTACGCAATGCGTACTAGAGTTACGCAAAACGTAACGCACGCAGGTTGCAGGAGACGCACATGAGCGAGACACCTTCCCAGTCAACGGGCCGCTGCCCGTTCCCCCACGCAGCAGGCGAGGCGCGAGGCGCCGCGCCGCGCTGCCCGGTCAGCGCCAACGCCGCGGCATTCGACCCCTTCAGCGACGGCTACCAGCAGGACCCGCCCGAGTACGTGCGCTGGGCGCGCGAGCAGGAGCCGGTGTTCTACAGCCCGCAGCTTGGCTACTGGGTAGTCACGCGCTACGCCGATATCAAGGCGATCTTCCGCGACAACCTCACGTTCTCGCCGTCCATCGCGCTCGAAAAGATCACGCCCACGGGGCCGGAGGCGAACGCGGTACTGGAGTCGTACGGCTACGCCATGAACCGCACGCTCGTGAACGAAGACGAACCTGCCCACATGCCGCGCCGGCGCGTGCTGATGGAGCCGTTCACGCCCGACCATCTCAAGCACCACGAACCGATGGTGCGCCGTCTCACGCGCGAATACGTGGACCGCTTCATCGACGCAGGCCGCGCCGATCTTGTCGACGAGATGCTCTGGGAAGTACCGCTCACCGTCGCGCTGCATTTTCTGGGCGTGCCTGAAGAGGACATGGACCTGCTGCGCAAGTACTCGATCGCGCACACGGTCAATACATGGGGCCGGCCGCGCCCCGAAGAGCAGGTCGAAGTCGCGCACGCGGTGGGCAACTTCTGGCAGTTCGCGGGCAAGGTGCTCGACAAGATGCGCCAGAACCCGGATGGCCCGGGCTGGATGCAGTACGGCATTCGCAAGCAGAAGACGCATCCGGAAGTCGTCACGGACTCCTATCTGCATTCGATGATGATGGCCGGCATCGTGGCCGCGCACGAGACCACGGCCAACGCCACGGCCAACGCGATGAAGCTGCTGCTGCAGCACCCGAATTCGTGGCGCGAGATCTGCGAGGACCCGAGCCTCATTCCGAACGCGGTGGAAGAGTGCCTGCGCCATAACGGTTCGGTGGCGGCCTGGCGGCGCCTCGCGACGAAGGACGTGCAGATTGGCGGCATCGACATTGCGGCGGGCTCGAAACTGCTCATCGTGACGTCTTCCGCGAATCACGACGAGCGTCATTTTGCGGACGCCGACCTGTTCGACATTCGCCGCGACAACGCAAGCGATCACGTCACGTTCGGCTATGGATCGCACCAGTGCATGGGCAAGAATCTCGCGCGCATGGAGATGCAGATCTTCCTCGAAGAATTGACGCGCCGCTTGCCGCACATGCGCCTGGCCGAGCAGACGTTCACCTACGTGCCCAACACGTCGTTCCGGGGTCCTGAGCATCTATTGGTGCAATGGGACCCCGCGCAGAACCCGGAGCGCACGAATGCGGCGCTGCTCGGCGCGCACGTGCCGGTGCGCATTGGCGAGCCCTCGGCGCACGCGCTTTCGCGGCCCGTGGTGGTCGAGCGTGTGGACGCCGTGGCCGAAGGCATCGTCCGTTTGCGACTCGTCGCGCCGGACGGCGGCGCGCTGCCGGGTTGGGCGCCGGGCGCGCATATCGACGTGGAATGCGGCGACACCGGCATCTCGCGCCAGTACTCGCTGTGCTCGGACCCCGCCGACGTGGGCGCGTTCGAGATCGCCGTGCTGCGCGAAACGCCAAGCCGCGGCGGTTCGGCCTGGATGCACGACACGCTGCGCGCGGGCATGCGCCTGAAGATTCGCGGCCCCCGTAATCACTTCCGGCTCGACGAGGAGGGCGCTCGCGCGATCTTCATTGCGGGCGGCATCGGCATCACGCCGGTGAGCGCCATGGCGCGTCGCGCGCGCGAACTGGGCATCGATTACGAATTGCACTACAGCGGGCGTTCGCGCAAGACGATGGCGCTTGCCGATGAACTCGCGCAACTGCACGGCGAACGTCTGCATATGCACGTATCGGAAGAAGGCACGCGCAACGATTTCGCCGCGCTAAACGTGGACGAACACGCGCGCGTTTACGCCTGCGGTCCCGCGCGCATGCTCGAAGCGCTCGAAGTTTGCAGCGAAGCGTGGCCCGAAGATGCGTTGCGCGTGGAGCATTTCGCCGCGAGCGGCGGCAAGCTCGACCCCTCGCAGGAACAGGCGTTCGAAGTCGAGTTGAAAGACTCGGGCCTGGTGCTCAACGTGGGCGCGGACCAGACCGTGCTGGACGCGCTGCGCCGCGCGAACATCGACGTGCAAAGCGACTGCGAAGAAGGCTTGTGCGGCTCGTGCGAGGTGCGCGTGCTGGCGGGCGAGATCGATCACCGCGACGTGGTGCTCACGCGCGCCGAACGCGAGACGCAAACCCGCATGATGACCTGCTGCTCGCGCGCGAAAAGCGGGCGGCTGATACTCGAACTCTAGTCGCCGCAGTGCGATCGAGACGATAAAACAAGGATTGGAGACACAACATGAACAAGGCGGTGGAGGTCACCGGCATCATCGACGAGAGCCGGTTCGGGCCGTATCAGTTACTCGTGGTCACGCTGTGCGCGCTATGCCTCGTGATGGACGGCTTCGATGTCCAGGCAATGGGTTATGTGGCGCCGGTGGTGATCCGCGAGTGGGGCATTGCGAAGGAAACGCTCTCGCCGGTGTTCGGCGCGGGCCTCTTCGGCATGCTGGTGGGCTCGCTCACGTTCAGCACGCTTGCCGACAAGATCGGCCGCCGCCCCGTGCTGATCGGCGCGACGCTGTTCTTTTCCGCGTGCATGGTCGCCACGGGCTTCGCGCATTCGATCTCTGAACTGGTGGCCTGGCGCTTCGTCGCGGGGCTCGGCCTCGGCTGCATCATGCCGAACGCGATGGCGCTCGCGGGCGAGTACAGCCCGCGCCGCATGCGCGTCACGCTCATGATGATCGTCTCGTGCGGCTTTACGCTGGGCGGCGTGGTGGGCGGGCTCATCACCGCGGCGCTGATTCCCGCGTTCGGCTGGCGCGCCGTGTTCTTCGTGGGCGGTGCGATTCCGCTCGTGCTCGGCGTGCTGATGTGGCTCGCGCTGCCGGAGTCGATCCAGTTCCTGCTGTTTCGCGGCCGCGGTGAGCAAACCCAGGCGCGCGTGCGCCGCAATCTGTCGCGCGTGGCGCCTGCCCTGCAACTGCCGGCTGGTGCGCAGTTCACGATCGCGGAAACGCGCTCGCGCGGCGTGCCGTTCGTCGAGCTGTTCCGGCAAGGGCGCGCGCGGGTGACCGTGCTGCTGTGGGTGGTGAACTTCGCGAACCTGCTCGCCATGTATTTCCTCTCGAACTGGTTGCCGACCGTGATCCGCGACGCCGGCTATTCGACCCAGACCGCCGTGTTCGCAGGCACCGCGCTGTGGGGCGGCGGCGTGATCGGCACCCTGCTGCTCGGGCGCATCATCGACATGGCGGGCTTTACGCGCGTACTCGGCACGACGTTCCTGATCGCCATCGTCTCGACGGCGGCGATCGGCAATCCGGCCGTGATGTTCTCCGCGGCCGCGATGTTCGTCGCGATCTTCGTCACGGGCTTTACGATCATCGGCGGGCAGCCGGCGCTCAACGCGCTCGCCGCGACCTACTATCCGACCTCGCTGCGCTCGACCGGCATTGGCTGGAGCCTCGGCGTGGGCCGTATCGGCTCGGTCGTCGGCCCGGTGCTGGGCGGCGCGCTCCTGCACCTGCAATGGTCGTCCTCGTCGCTCTTTCTCGCGGCGGCCGTGCCGGCCTGCGTCTCGCTCGCGGGCATCGTGGCGATTCATCGGGCGAATAGCGCCGCTAAGGGCACGATGGGAGGCGAGCGTGCGGCGGCGCAGGTGGAGTGATTGGCGGCAGCGTCTGCGTCTGGCCGCGCTGGCACCCGCGAGGCGCCCGCACGGGCATGGCGGCTACGGCGCGTGGACTGCGAGCGCGGGGCTGTGCGCGGATCGGGCCGCCGCTACCGCGCGCAGGCGCCTCGCTCGCGTAACCTGCGAGGACTAAGCGCCCGGCGAACACCCGCGCGGACCGAGGCGACAATCGTCTCGAAGCCCCGGCCATCGGGGTGAACTCCGACTTCTCGGCAGACGAATGCCGGCTTTATCGAAAACGAATTGTTGGCAGGCCGCGCCTGAACCACACTGATACCTGTCGCGATGCGGCGTGCCACGGCGCGCCGTACGCAGTCAAAGAGCAACGACGGGAGGTGACAGTGGTGAGGCGAGCGGCGCGCAAGATCAGCGATATCGCGCGGCACTGGGCGGAGGTGTCGCCCGAGGCCATGGCGATTCGCGAAGAAGCAAAGGTGACGAGCTTCGGGCAGCTCTGGAGCGACGTTGGGCAGGCGCAGCGGTTTTTGCGCGAACAGGGCGTGGACGTGGGCGACCGCGTGCTGATCGTGGCCGAAAACTGCTCGGCCGTGGTGACGCTGCTGTTCGCGCTTTCGGAAATCGGCGCGTGGCCGGCCGTGGTCAACGCGCGGCTTTCGGAGCGCGAGGTCGAGACGATCCGCGCGCATTGCGGGCCGCGTCTCATGTTGTTTACGCACGGCGCTTCGCCTGACGCCCTGCGTCACGGCGTGCGCTATCGCGCGCGCGAAATCGCACCTGCCGGACTCGGGCCGCTCATGATGGCCGCACCCGAGCCCAACGCCGTCCGCGAGGCCGAAGCGCTCGCGCACGAGGTCGCGGTGCTCATCTATACGTCGGGCACGACGGGCCAGCCCAAGGGTGTGATGGCCACGCATCGCGGCTTGCTGCATTTCGCGCACGTCTCGGCCACATCGCGCGACATGACGCAGGCGGACTGCGCGTACGCGGTCATGCCGATGTCGCATATCTTCGGCCTCGCCACGCTGCTGCTCGCCACCTTCGAGGCGGGCGCGAGCCTGCATCTCGCGGCGCGCTTTTCGGCGGAAGAGGTCGTGAAGGCGCTCGGCGCATCCGAAATCTCCATTCTTCAGGGCGTGCCGACGCTCTTCACGCGCATCGTCGCCTATGTGCGTGAGCACGGCGGCACGGTGCATGCGCCGCGTCTGCGCTACCTCTATACGGGCGGCGGTCCGCTCGATCCCACGCTCAAGCAGCAGGTCGAAACGCTCTTCGGCAGGCCGCTGCATCACGGCTACGGCATGACCGAGTACGCGGGCTCGCTCTTCATCACGCGCATGGACCGTCCGCGCAAGGACGTGTCCTCGGGCGAGATCGTCGAGGGCGCCGAGTTGCGCGTGGTCGGACCCGACGGCCACGATGTGCCGCGCGGCGAAGCGGGTGAGTTGTGGGTGCGAGGTCCCGGCGTCATGCATGGCTACTATCGCGAGCCGGGCTTGACCGCCGAAGTGCTTGATGCAGAAGGCTGGCTCAAGACCGGCGATCTCGGGCGGCTCGACGCAGACGGCGCGCTCTTCATCGTGGGCCGCTCGAAGGATCTCATCATTCGCTCGGGCTTCAATGTCTATCCCATCGAGGTCGAGTCGGTCATCAACACCTACGAAGCGGTGCGTCAAAGCGCGGTAGTGGGGCGGCGCGACGCCGAAGGCAACGAGGAAGTCGTGGCCTTCGTGGAAGCGAAGGAGGGTGCCACGATCGACGCAGCCGATCTCGCGCACTACCTGAGCGAGCGGCTCTCGGCCTACAAGCGCCCCTCGGAAATCGTGACCATCGACATGATCCCGACTACGGCGAGCGGCAAGCTGCAAAAGCAGCCGCTGCGCGAAATGGCCAAACGCGCTGTGCGCGCTCGCTGAGCATTCCCGATTTTTTCTTTCTCACGGGCGGCGCTGTGCCGCCCGATCAACGATTGCAGGGCATACACCATGATTCGCGACCAGGAAACGATGAACGTTCTGCTCGACAACGTCGCGCGCTTTGTGCGCGAGCGTCTCGTGCCGAACGAAGAGCGCGTGGCCGAAACGGATGAGATTGCGGCCGACATCGTCGACGATATGAAGGCCATGGGCCTCTTTGGCCTGACCATACCGGAGCAGTACGGCGGGCTCGATCTCACGATGGAAGAAGAGGTGCTCGTGATGTTCGAGCTGGGCAAGACCTCGCCCGCATTTCGCTCGATCATCGGCACGACGGTGGGCATCGGCTCGCAGGGCATCGTGATCGACGGCACCGAAGAACAAAAGGCCACGTGGCTGCCGAAGCTTGCAAGCGGCGAGATCATCGCGAGCTTCGCGCTCACGGAGCCGGGCGCGGGCTCGGACGCCGCCTCCATCAAGACGCGCGCCGAGCGGCGCGGCGACCATTATGTGGTGAACGGCACCAAACGTTTCATCACGAATGCGCCGCAGGCCGGCATGTTCACGCTGATGGCGCGCACCAACCCCGATGAGCCGCGCGCGGGCGGCATCACCTCGTTCATCGTCGATGCGAAAACGCCGGGCATCAGCTTCGGCAAGCGTGACAAGAAGATGGGGCAGCGCGGCGCGCATACGTGCGACGTCATCTTCGAGGACGTGAAGGTGCCCGCGGAGAACATCATCGGCGGCAAGGAAGGCGTGGGCTTCAAGACGGCGATGAAGGTGCTCGACAAGGGGCGTATCCATATCGCGGCGATTTGCGTGGGCGTGGCGCAGCGCATGCTCGACGACGCGCTGCGCTACGCGATGGAGCGTGAGCAGTTCGGCGAGAAGATCGCCGAGTTCCAACTCGTGCAAGCCATGCTCGCGGATAGCCAGACCGAACTCTATGCGGCGCGCTGCATGGTGCTCGACGCGGCGCGCCGCCGCGACGAAGGCCAGAACGTGAGTACGGAAGCCGCGTGTGCGAAGCTGTTCGCATCCGAGATGTGCGGGCGTGTGGCCGACCGCGCGGTGCAGATCTTCGGCGGCGCGGGCTATATGTCCGACTATGGAATCGAGCGTTTCTACCGCGACGTGCGCATTTTCCGTATCTACGAAGGCACGAGCCAGATCCAGCAGATCGTCATTGCGCGCAACATGATTCGCGCGGCTGGCGGGCGCTAAGCGTGAGGCGCGGCGCGCAGCACGCGCGCCGCGTCATGGGTTTATTCGAGCCGGCCGATGCCGTCCGCCACCAGCAGATCGACGAGCTTGCGCGCGAAAAGCGGCAGCGCGTCGCGATCGGCGATGCAGATTTGCAGTTTGCGCACGGCCCATTCATCGGTGAGCGGCACGATCTTCAGCGACATGGTTTGCGCGTGGCGGCGCGCCGTGCCCTCGGGCAGCACGCCAATGCCGATGTTCGCCTCGATCATGCGGCACGCGGCCTCGAAATTGCCGATCTGGATGCGCCAGCGTATCGTGCGCTGCAAATCCGACGAAGCGCGCTTGAGGAACGAGAAAATCGCGCTTTCATCCGGCGGCCCGATGAAGTCGTAGTCGAGCGTATCGGCAAAGGCCATTTCGCTCGCTTGCGAAAGCGGGTGGCTGAGCGCCGTGACAAGCACGAGCCGGTCGCGCCGGTAGGGCAGAACCTGCAAGCCCTCGGTGCGCACATTGCCGGCCACGATGCCGATATCGATCGTACCGTCCTGCACGGCGCGCACGATGTCGGGCGAAAGACGCTCGTGGATGTCCACGTACACGTCGGGATGGTTGATAAGGTAGGTGCGCAGCACGGCCGGCAGGAACTCGCTCATGGCCGTGGTGTTCGCAAACACGCGCACATGACCCTTCACGCCCTGCGAGTACTCCTGCAGGTCTCCCGTGAGTTGCTCGAGTTGCTTGAGCACGCGCCGCGCGTGCGCGAGCAGCGTCTCACCGGGCCCCGTTAGCGTGACCCCCTGGCTCGTGCGGCTCAGGAGCTTCACGCCCACCTGTTCTTCGAGATTCTTGATACGCGTGCTCGCCGCGGGCAGCGACAGGTGCGCGCGTTCCGCGCCGCGTGTGAGGCTGCTCGCCTCGGCTACGTGGGTGAAGAGCTTCAGGTCGACGAGATCGAAATGCATGGGTTGACTTGCCGTGACTCCAATTTCTGCTGGTTTTCTTGCCTACGTCTGTCTGCTCGTTCGTTTGAGGGATGCGCAAAACGTGGCGGACGAACAGACTCTGAGCATTATTGCGCCGCAGCGCAATGCGCGCCATTAGCGATAGTACGGGTTAATCCTGGCCGAAACGGGCGTTCGGCATATCCAAATTGTGTAGCCGTATCCGATGCGTCAAGCTGCAACACGAACGGCACAGCTTGCCGCATAACGATTCAAATCGAATGAATGCCCGGTGCAAAGCGGGCTGGAGGAGCGAAAACGATGACGACACAACGAATGCTGGACGGTAAGGTCGTGGTGGTGACGGGTTCGGGCGGGGGCATTGGCCGCGACATCGCGCTCATGATGGCGCGCCACGGCGCGAAAGTCGTGGTCAACGACGTGGGCGCCTCGCTCACCGGGGAGGGCCATAACGACGGCCCCGCGCAGGCCGTGGTGAACGAGATCAAGTCTTTCGACGGGCAGGCCACCGCGAACACCGACAGCGTGGCCGACGCCGCAGGCGCCGGGCGCATCGTGCAGAACGCGCTGGATGTTTTCGGCCGCATCGATTGCGTGGTGAACAACGCGGGCATCCTGCGCGACCGCTTCTTCCACAAGATGAGCGAAGAAGAGTGGGACGCCGTGCTGAAGGTTCACCTCTACGGCTCGTACTATGTCTCGCGCGCCGCCGCCGATCACTTCAAGGAGCAGCGCAGCGGCGCGTTCGTGCATATGACATCCACGTCCGGGCTGATCGGCAATCTTGCGCAGGCCAACTACAGCGCGGCGAAGCTCGGCATTGCGGGCCTTTCGAAATCCATCGCGCTCGATCTGGAAAAGTTCGGTGTCCGTTCGAACTGCATCGCGCCGTTCGCCTGGAGCCGCATGATCAACTCGATCAAGGTCGATTCGCCGGAGCAGGAAGCGCGCGTCGCCAAGATCAAGCAGATGACGCCCGCGAAGATCGCGCCGCTCGCCGTCTACCTCGCAAGTGAGCAGGCCGCCGACGTGACGGGCCAGATTTTCGCCGTCCGCAACAACGAAATCTTCCTGATGAGTCAGCCCCGTCCCGTGCGTTCTGTCCATCGCGGCGAGGGCTGGACGCCGGAAACGATTGCCGAGCATGCCATGCCGGCACTGCGCAAGTCGTTCCATACGCTCGACGTTTCGGCCGACGTCTTTAGCTGGGACCCCGTCTGATGAGGCGCAGCCCCCGCGCAGCGCGCCAGGTCGACGCCGCGCAGCTCGATTTCGCGCAGTACGTGCGCCCGGGCGACACGGTTGCGTGGGGCCAGTGCGGCGCCGAGCCATGCACGCTCACCGCGCTGCTGATGTCGCAGCGCAAGGAGATGGGCGGGCGATTTCGCGTGTTCGTGGGCGCTTCGTGGTCCGAAACGCTCGACCCCGCGTATGCCGATTGCGTCGACTTCGTGGCCTATGGCGCATCGGGTACCAACCGGCGGCTCGAACGCGAGGGCGTGCTCGATATCCTGCCGTGTCACTACTCGCAGTTTCGCAGCGTGCTGACCAGCGGTCCGAATCGCATCGACGTGTTACTGCTGCAAGTCGCCCCCGCGGACGAGGCGGGCCACTACAGCCTCTCGATTGCACATGAGTATCTCGTGCCATTGATCGACAGCGCGCGCGTGGTGATCGCGGAGGTGAATGCGGCGGCGCCGTGGACCTATGGCGAGCGTACGTTGCGAGCCGAAGATTTTGACGCGCTGATCCACACCGACCGCGCGCCGCTGGAAGCGCCGGCTACGCAGATTGGCGACACCGAGCGGCGCATTGCGCAGCATGCCGCTTCGCTGATCGAAGACGGCGCGACGATCCAGTTTGGGCTAGGCGCGCTGCCCGAGGCTATCGTCGCGCAGTTGCACGACCGTCGCGATCTTGGCGTGCACAGCGGCACCATCGGTGATGCCATGGTCGATTTGATCGAAGCCGGTGTGGTGACGAATGCCCGCAAGTCGCGCGATCGAGGCGTGAGCGTGGCCGGCACGATGATGGGCACGCGCAAGGTCTACGCGCATGCGCACCGCAATGCGCAGATTCAGTTTCGCTCCACGGCCTATACGCACGACATCGACGTGCTCGGCAGCCTCGATCGTTTTGTGGCGATCAACTCGGCGCTCGAAGTCGACTTGACAGGACAGGTCAATGCGGAAGCCGCAGGTGGCCGCTATGTGGGCGCCGTGGGTGGGGCGCTCGATTTCGTACGCGGCGCGGCGCGCTCGGCCGGCGGCGTCGCGATCATTGCGCTCGCCGCCAGCACGCGGCATGGCAGCCGCATCGTCGGGCGTCTTTCCGGGCCGGTCAGCACGCCGCGCAGCGACGCGGCGGTGATCGTCACCGAGCATGGCGTAGCGGACCTGCGCGGGCTCACGCTCGCACAGCGCGTCGAGCGCATGCTCGCCATCGCGCCGCCCGAGTGGCGCGAACAGCTCGCCGCAGAGCACCATACGCGACGGGATACGCTCGCGGCTTGACACCATGTAGGCGCACGGCGAAGCGGCGGAGAAGCAGACAACATGAAAAGGAATCCGAAATGAGAAGAGCAGCGATAGTCGCGCCGGTGCGCACGCCGGTTGGCACGTTCGGCGGCAGCCTGCGCCCCGTTTCCGTCGAAACGCTCGCGGCCACCGTGCTGCGCGAAACCATCGCGCGCAGCGGCGTGGACCCGGCGCGCATCGAGGACGTGGTCTTCGCGCAATCGTACGCAAACAGCGAAACGCCTTGCATTGGCCGCTGGGCCGCGCTCGAAGCCGGGTTGCCCGTGCAGGTGCCCGGCATGCAGCTCGACCGCCGTTGCGGAGGCGGGTTGCAGGCGGTCGTGACCGCCGCGATGATGGTGCAGAGCGGCGCGGCGGACGTGGTCGTGGCCGGTGGCGTGGAAAGCATGAGCAATATCGAGTACTACACGACCGATATGCGCTGGGGCGCTCGCGCGGGCTCGGTGAAGATGCACGACCGTCTCGAGCGTGGCCGCGAGCGTTCGCAGCCCGAAGCGCGCTTTGGCTACATCTCGGGAATGATCGAAACGGCCGAGAACCTCGCGAAGGCGTACGGCATCACGCGCGAGGAAGCGGACGCTTATGCGGTGCGCAGCCACCAGCGCGCGGCGGCGGCATGGGAGTCGGGCCGCTTCGCCGGGGAGGTGGTGCCGGTTTCGGTACCGCAACGCAAGGGCGACCCGGTCCTGTTCGCGCGCGACGAGGGCGTGCGCGCCGATGCGAGCGAAGCGTCGCTCGCGAAGCTCAAGCCGCTCATAAAGGGCGGCACGGTGACGGCGGGCAACGCGAGCCAGCAGAACGACGCCGCAGCCGCGTGCCTGATCGTCGCCGAAGATCAGCTCGATAAACTGGGCCTCACGCCGCTCGGCTATCTGACCGGTTGGGCAGCCGCTGGATGCGAGCCCGCGACGATGGGCATCGGCCCGGTGCCCGCGGTGCAAAAGCTGCTGCAAAAGACCGGGCTCACGTTCGATCAACTCGATCTCGTCGAACTGAACGAAGCCTTCGCGTGCCAGGTGCTCGCGGTGCTCAAGGGCTGGGGTTGGCACGACGAATCGCGGTTGAACGTGAACGGCTCGGGCATTTCGCTCGGTCACCCGATCGGCGCGACCGGTGTGCGCATGTTGACCACGTTGCTCCACGAACTTCAGCGACGCAAGGGCCGCTACGGTCTCGAAACGATGTGCGTCGGCGGCGGTCAGGGTATTGCGGCTATCTTTGAGCGTGCGGCGTGAGTACGAACGCTTCGCATTCCTACTGAACATAAAAAGGAGGAGACGATGCTCGATGCACTCAACGCGCAGCTATCGCGGCTGCAAGCGCACCCGTTCTATGAGGGACGTCTGCCGCGTAGCGTCGCGAGCGCGGCGGAGTTCGCCGAGCGCGTGCCGCTCATGACGCGCGCCGAACTCGTGGCCGAGATGAATCGTCCGGGCTACGGCGCGTTTGCGCCTGCCGTGCCGCCGGTTCGTGTGCACCTCACGCCGATGGGCGCTTCGCTCGTGCCGATCCTGCAGAGCGCGGCCGATCTGCGCGCAATCGTCGCGGCGTGCGACCAGCATCTCGACGCATGCGGCATCGGCCCGGGCGACGTCTGCATGGTGACCTTTGGCTATCACCTCTTCGTTGCGGGGCTTTTCTATCAGACCCAGATGGAAGCGCGCGGCGTGGCATGCATTGCGCACGGCCCGGGCGAGACCGAGCGCGCCGCGCGCGTTGCGCAGCAATGCGGCGTGACGGTGCTGGCCGGCAATCCGTCGCACGCGCTCAAACTCATCGAAGCGGGGTGCCCGGTTCCGCGCGTGTTCTTCGCGGGCGGCGAGGCGTTCACGGGCAACGCCGCGCTTTACGCGCGCGTGCGCGAAGCGATGCCGGGCACGTTGCTGATCGACAGTTACTCGCTTTCCGAATGCCTGCCCGTTGCGCGTACGTTCCCCGGCGGTACAGGCGTGCATGTGTTCGATGAACTGCTGTACGCCGAAGTCATCGACCCCGACACCGGCATGCCTGTTGCCGAAGGCGAGCGTGGCGAGCTTGTGCTCACGCATCTGAAGAAGGAAGTGCAGCCGCTCGTGCGCTACCGCACCGGCGACCTCACTGTGCTCGAACGGACCGCACCCGTGCATGGGCGCACGGTGTCGTTGCCGCGCGTGGTGTTCGGCCGCGCTGATTCGATGGTGAAGATCAAGGGTGTGAAGGTTTATCCATCCGAGTTGAAGACGGTGCTGCTGGGCGTGGAGGGCGCGACGGGTGCGTACCGGCTCGTGGTCGGCAGCAAGGAACATGGTGGCGACCATCTCACGCTGCAGGTGGAAGGGGCGGTGGAGGGTTCCGTCATCGAGGCCATTGCGGAGCGCTTCAAGCGTCAGACGCTGATACACGCGGACGCGATCGAGATCGTGGGGAAGCTCGAAGACGGAACGCTCGTAGAAGATCAACGGAGACAATCAACATGAATGCAAGCGCAACGAACACCCAAGCCCCGTGGCGCCTGGTCGTAGGCGGCCACAGCTACGCGGACTTCTCGATTTCGGTGTCGCCGGCCGTCGAGCGCGCGGTCGCCGAGAACCTCGCGCCGCCCACGGTATATCTGAACGTCTTCAACGAAGACAGCATTACCGTAGGTGTGAACGAAGATCCGAACCAGGTCCTCGATCTGCCGTTCTGCCGCGGCAACGACGTAATCGCGCGGCGGCGCGTGAGTGGCGGCGGTGCGATCTATGCGGGGCGCGGTTCGGCATTTCTCGCGTTCTATCTGCCGATTGGTCTGCCCGGCGTGCCGCAAACGGCGGCGCAAGCGTTCCCCACGATACTCGGCCACGTCGCTGAGGCGCTGCGCGATGTGTTTGGCCTGCAGGCCGCTTACCGTCCGCTCAACGATGTCGAGATCGACGGACGCAAGCTCGTGGCCACTTCGCTCAAGATCGAAGGTGGCGTGCTGACGTTCCGCATACTGCTGAACGTGAAGGCGATCGACACGGCGATCGCGGCGCGCGCGATGCCCATGGCGCCGGAGAAGGTCAAGGACAAGAAGCACAAGGATCTCGGCTCGCGCTATACGTATCTGGAGCAGGAACTGGGCCGCGAAGTGAGCGCCGATGAACTCAGCGCCTGGGTTACGGCCTGCGTTCGCCGCACGTTCGGTGAAATGGCGCTCGAGCCTGGCGCGCTCAGTAGCGGGGAGCTCGTTTTCGCCCAGCAATACGAGCGCGAACTCCACGAGGAAAGCTGGTTCCACGAAAAAAGCGAGGCCACGCGTTACAGCCCGATCGCCCTAACGGGCGACCGTATCGTGCGCGGACGCGAAAAGGCTCCGGCTGGGCTGATCTGGCTGAGCCTGCTCGTGCGTGACGGCACGGTGGTCAAAGCGATCGTGAATGGCGACTGGCACCCGCGTCCGCTGGTTTCGGTCGCCTGGCTCGAAGACGGTTTCACCGGACTCGCCGCTACGCGGGAGGCGTGCGCGGCCCACATCGAGGCATTTCTCGCGCGCCCCGACGTGGAGTTCGCGGGCGTCGAGCCTGTGCATCTCATCACTGCGCTCGACAAGGCGCTCGCTGAACTCGCGATCGCTGGGGTGAGCGCATGAGCGAAAAGACGTTACTGGTAGAGCAGGAGGCGGGCGTCGCGACGCTCACGTTCAATCGCCCGGAGGCCAGGAACGCGCTCAACGGCGAGATGCGGGTGGAACTGCTCGAAGCCGTGCAGCGCATACGTGCTGATCGCAGCGTGCGTGCGGTCATCTTGCGCGGCGCGGGCAATGACTTTTGCTCGGGCGGCGATGTACGCGGCATGAACGTGACCAGCGCGGAGGCGGGACGCGATCGTATCGACGACTTGCATGGCTGGGTGAGCACGCTGATCGACCTCGACCGCCCAGTGATCGCAGCCGTGGATGGCGTGTGCTACGGCGCGGGCTTCAGCTTCGCACTCGCCGCCGACTTCGTGATTGCCAGCACGCGTGCACGTTTTTGCATGCCTTTCATGAAAGTGGGTCTCGTGCCCGATTGCGGGGCGTTTTATACGCTGCCGCGCGTGGTGGGACTCGCGCGCGCGAAGGATCTCGTCTTTACGGCGCGCGAGATACGCGCGGCCGAAGCGAAGGAGATGGGCGCGGTGCTCGAAGTGACCGAACCGGAGAAGCTTCACGCACGCGCCGCGCAGGTCGCGGCCAGCCTCGCGGTGGCGTCTCCCATTGCTTTCGGCCTCGCCAAGCGCGCGCTGAACCAGTCGCTGGGCAGCGACCTGCGCGCGATGCTCGAAATCGAGTCGGCGGCGCAGGGCATTGCATTTACTACCGAATTTCATCGTGAAGCCGTGAAGCGCTTTCGCGAGAAGGCCGATCCGCTCTTCAAGTGGCCCGCCGCCGAGGCCTGATCTCCCACTGCCCACACTGCCATGACGATCGACTATCACACCCTGCGCAACTGGCCGTTCAAGGACGTCGAGCAGACCTATACCGCGCGCGACGCAATGCTTTACAGCCTTGCCGTGGGATACGGCGCGAATCCCGTTGATTCGGACGACCTGGCATTCGTCTACGAAAAGGAGTTGCGCGTGCCGCCGACGCTTGCCGTCGTGCTCGGCTTTCCCGGCTTCTGGGCGCGCGACCCGCGCTCGGGCATCGACTGGGTGCGGCTCTTGCATGGCGAGCAGAGCCTCGTAATGCACAAGCCATTGCCGCCGGCCGCGACCGTGATCGGCCGCTCGCGCATCACGCGCGTGGTCGATAAAGGCACGGGCAAAGGCGCGCTGCTCGAAATCCAGCGTAGCATTACGGACAAGGCAAGCGGCGAACTGTACGCCACCGTCACGCAGCTCACGTTCTGCCGGGGCGATGGCGGCTTCAGCGAGAACAACGGCTTGAGCGATGAAGCGCCCGCGCCGCCGCCGCCGATGCCCGAGCGCGCGCCCGATCATCATTGCGATTTGCCTACGCGCCCGGAAACAGCGCTGCTTTACCGGCTGTGCGGCGACGACAACGCGTTGCATGCCGACCCGCAGGTTGCGCGCGCGGCGGGTTTCGAGCGACCCATCCTGCACGGACTCGCCACGTGGGGCGTGGCCGCGCATGCCGTGCTCAAGACGCTGTGCGCCAGCGACCCGCAACGCCTCGCGGCTTTTCACGCGCGCTTTACCGCGCCGGTTTATCCGGGCGAGACGATCCGCACCGAGATGTGGCGCGACGGCAACGAGGTGGGTTTTCGCGCGCGCGTACTGGAACGCGACGTGCTCGTGCTCAACCATGGCCGCGCACAACTACGCTGAACGCTATTCTGTATAACGAAGGAATCAAGATTATGGCCCGTCAACCGAAACCGCTCGTGCGCTCCGATATCGCGTACAGCACGCCCGATCGTATCGTCGTGCGCGGCAAAAGCCTGCCCGACGAAGTGCTCGGTCACATGAATCTCGGCGACTTCGCGTTTCTGCAACTCACGGGCAAGACTGCCACGCCGCAGCAGTCCGCGATGTTCAATGCCATCGTGATTACGCTGGTCGAACATGGCATGACGCCAAGCGCGATCGCCGCGCGCATGACGTATGCGGGCGCGCCCGAATCGCTGCAGGCGGCCGTCGCAGCAGGGCTATGCGGGCTTGGCTCAGTGTTCGTCGGCAGCATGGAAGGCGCGTGCCGCATGCTCTCCGAAACGCTTCCCTATGACGGTCATTGCGATGACCTGGAGAAACTTGCCGTCGATACGGTCGCCGCATGGCGCGCACGCGGCACGCCGATTCCGGGGCTCGGTCATCCGCTGCACAAGCCCATCGATCCGCGAACGCCGCGCCTTTTCGAACTGGCCGCGCAAAACGGCATGTCGGGGCGTTACGTGAAGCTTATGCAGTTGATTGGCGCCGAGGCTGAACGCGTATCGGGCAAAGCCCTGCCGATCAACGCGACAGGCGCAATCGGTGCGATTTGCTGCGAATTCGGCTTTCCGTGGCGGATCGTGCGCGGCTTCGGTGTGATGGCGCGCGCGATTGGCCTGGTGGGCCATCTGCTCGAAGAGGGCGAGCGCCCCATGTCGTTCGAGTTGTGGCAGCGTGTGGAAGACGAAGCCTCCGCCCATCTGCGCGGCGAAGCGTGAGGCCGGCGCGCGGCCTGGTTGAAAGCCGCGCGCAAGTATCGCGCAGCCACGATCGAGGGATTAACGAAAGCGAAAGGGCTGATTCGGCAAAGGCAACTTCGCGAAACGGCGTGAGCCGTTCATAGTATGGCAACTCGTCTCGCAACGGAGAAACGCCATGCCGGAATCGCAAACGCCATCGCTCAGTGCGTGGCTCGACAAGACCGAAACGCTCACCGACGACATCACCGCCTTTCCGCTGCGCGCGCTCGCCGCCACACTCGACCGCGACGCGCCCGATAGCGCCGTGCCGCCGCTGTGGCACTGGCTCTATTTTTTGCCTGTCTCCCCGCTGGCGGAAGCGGGCCCCGATGGACACCCGAAACGCGGCGGCTTCCTGCCGCCGGTCGAACTCCCGCGCCGCATGTGGGCAGGCGGGCGCCTGACCTTTCACGCGCCACTGCGCGCGGGCAGCGAGGTCGCGCGCACGTCCACCATTGCGAACATCGAGGACAAGACCGGCCGTAGCGGCCGCCTCGTGTTCGTGACCGTGCAGCATCGCTACGAGAGCGGCGGGGCGCTGTGCATCGAGGAAGAGCACGACATCGTCTATCGCGACGCGCCGCAGCCCGGTGCGAGCGCGCCGAAGCCGGTCGTGGCGCCGCAAGGCGAGACATGGTCGCGCACGCTCACCGCCAGCGCGCTCATGCTGTTTCGCTATTCCGCGCTGACCTTCAACGGTCATCGTATTCACTACGACTTCCCGTACGTCACGCAGGAAGAGGGCTATCCGGGCCTCGTCGTGCACGGCCCGCTCATCGCCACACTGCTGCTCGACCTCGTGCACCGTGAGCGGTCCGACGCCACGATCGCGACGTTCGCGTTTCGCGCGGTACGGCCCACGTTCGCGGGCAACGCGTTCACGCTGTGCGGCAAGCTTGCGGACGACGCTCGCTCGGTCGAACTGTGGGCGAAAGACCGCGACGGCTATCTGACGATGCAGGCCACCGCAACACTGGCCTGAACGGCAACACGAACATTCATAGCGAATTCATATTGATCATGCAAACCACGCAACACGATTCGTTTCAGGACATCCGCGAAGCCGTACGCGATCTGTGCCAGCAGTTTTCCGGCGAATATTTCCGCAAGATCGACGAGGCGCGCGGCTATCCCGAGGCGTTTGTCGATGCACTCACAAAAGCCGGTTGGCTCGCGGCGCTCATTCCTCAGGAGTACGGCGGATCGGGACTGGGCCTGACCGAGGCATCGGTCATCATGGAAGAGATCAACCGTTCGGGCGGCAACTCGGGCGTTTGCCACGGCCAGATGTACAACATGGGCACGTTGCTGCGCCACGGCTCGGCCGAGCAAAAGCGCAAGTACCTGCCGAAGATCGCGAGCGGCGAACTGCGCCTGCAATCGATGGGCGTGACCGAGCCGACCACGGGCACCGACACCACGAAGATCAAGACCACGGCCGTGCGCAAGGGCGACCGCTACGTGATCAACGGACAAAAGGTGTGGATTTCGCGCGTGCAGCATTCGGACCTCATGATCCTGCTTGCGCGCACCACGCCGCTCGCCGACGTGAAGAAGAAGTCCGAAGGCATGTCGATTTTCGTAGTCGACCTGCGCGAAGCCGTCGGCCACGGCCTTTCCGTGCAGCCGATTCTCAACATGGTCAATCACGAGACCAACGAACTCTTTTTCGATAACCTCGAAATTCCGGCGGAAAACCTGATCGGCGAGGAAGGGATGGGTTTCAAGTACATCCTCGACGGCCTGAACGCCGAGCGCACGCTCATCGCGGCGGAATGTATCGGCGACGGCTACTGGTTCATCGACAAGGTGAGCGCCTATGCGAAGGAGCGCATCGTGTTCGGACGGCCTATCGGGCAGAACCAGGGCGTGCAGTTTCCCATTGCGCGCGCCTTCGTCAATGTCGAAGCGGCGAGCCTGATGCGCTTCGAGGCCGCGCGCCGCTTCGACGCGCACGAGGCCTGCGGCGCGCAGGCCAACATGGCGAAGCTGCTGGCCGCCGACGCCTCCTGGGAAGCCGCGAATGCCTGCCTGCAATTCCACGGCGGCTTCGGGTTCGCCTGCGAGTACGATGTGGAGCGTAAGTTCCGCGAGACGCGCCTCTACCAGGTCGCGCCAATCTCGACCAATCTGATCCTCTCGTACGTGGCGGAGCATGTGCTCGGCCTGCCGCGTTCGTTCTGACCGGAGGCGCGCGCCATGAGACCACTCGACGGTATCAAGGTCGTCACGCTCGAACATGCGATTGCCGCGCCGTTCTGCACGCGCCAGCTGGCCGATCTCGGCGCGCGCGTCATCAAGATCGAGCGGCCTGGCGTAGGCGACTTCGCGCGCGGCTACGACGAGCGTGTGCATGGACTCGCTTCGCACTTCGTATGGACGAACCGCTCGAAGGAAAGCCTCTCGCTCGACGTGAAGCACGAGGCGGCGGCGTCGATCCTGGAGATGTTGCTCGCCGATGCCGACGTGCTTGTGCAGAATCTCGCGCCAGGCGCGGCCGCGCGGCTTGGGCTTGGCTACGAGGACTTAAGCGAGCGCTACCCGAAGCTGATCGTGTGCGATATCTCCGGTTACGGCGACGACGGTCCCTACCGCGATCGCAAGGCCTACGACCTGCTGATCCAGAGCGAATCGGGCTTTCTCTCCATCACGGGGTCGCCCGGCGAGCCCGCGAAGGCGGGTTGCTCGATTGCCGACATTGCCGCGGGCATGTATGCCTATTCGAACGTTCTGAGTGCGTTGCTGATGCGCGGGCGCACCGGGCGCGGCTGTCGCATCGACGTCTCGATGCTGGAGAGCATGGTGGAGTGGATGGGCTTCCCGCTCTACTACGCGATCGACGGGCAATCGCCGCCGCCGCTCGCGGGCGCCTCGCACGCGACGATCTACCCGTATGGGCCGTTTCCTGCCGGCGACGGCAAGTCGGTGATGCTCGGCCTGCAGAACGACCGCGAATGGAAGCTCTTTTGCGAGCACGTGCTGTTGCAGCCGGAGCTTGCCGCCGATGAACGCTTTGCCGTGAATTCACAGCGTTCCGCGCGTCGCGCGGAATTGCGCGAGCTGATCGTCGCCGTGTTCGCGAAGCTGAGCGCCGCGCAGGTGATCGAGCGGCTCGACCGCGCCGGTATCGCGAACGCACAGATGAACACAATGGCCGACGTATGGGCGCATCCGCAACTGCAGGCGCGCGAGCGCTGGCGCGAGGTGCAAACGCCCGCTGGAGCCATTCCCGCGCTGCTGCCGCCAGGCGCGCCTGGCGCATTCGATGCGCGCATGGATGCCGTGCCCGCACTCGGTCAGCATACCGAATCAATTTTGCGTGAACTTGGTTTCGACGCGGCGCGTATCGGTGCGCTGCGCGAAGCCGGAGCAATCTGATCGCGCCTCGCGCCTCGCAAACCGACTTCACTGAACTACGCTGCCATGACAGATCATCCCAGCCGCGCACTCGCGGCCTTCGCCTCGCAACTGCGCTTCGATTCGATCCCGCCTCACGTGGTCGAGCGCACTGTCAATCTCTATGTGGACTGGCTCGGCTCCGCGCTGGGCGGCAAGGGCGCGCGTCCGGTCGAGACGATCGCGCGCTTCGCGCGCGCCGCGCGCGGCGCGCCCGAGGCACAAGGCGCGTGCGACGTCATCACCGACCGCACGCGCACCACGGCGTATTTCGCCGCCATGACCAACGGCGCGGCTTCGCATTTCGTCGAGCAGGACGACGTGCACAACGGCTCGGTGCTGCATCCGGCTACCGTCGTGTTCCCGGTGACGCTTGCGCTCGCGCAGGCGCTCGGCGCTTCAGGGCAGGAGTTCATCGCGGCCTCGGTTGCGGGCTATGAAGTGGGCATACGGGTAGGCGAATTCATGGGTCGTTCGCACTACAAGATATTTCACACGACTGGAACCGTGGGCACGATCGCGGCGGCTGCCGCGGCGGCGCGAATGCTCAAGCTCACGCCCGAGCAGACGCTCGACGCGTTCGGCTCGGCGGGCACGCAGGCGAGCGGTTTGTGGGAGTTCCTGCGAGACGCGGCCGATTCGAAGCAACTGCACACGGCCATGGCGGCTGCGAACGGCCTGATGGCGGCCCAACTCGCGGCGGACGGTTTTCGTGGCGCACAGCGCATTCTCGAAGGCGCACAAGGTATGGCGGCGGGCATGTCGAGCGACGCCGATCCTGCAAAGCTGGTCGATCGGCTGGGCGAGCGTTGGGCCACCGTCGAAACGTCGTTCAAGTATCACGCGGCGTGCCGCCACACGCATCCGGCCGCCGACGCGCTGCTGTCCGTGATCGAAGCGTACCGACTGGACCCCGACGATATCGCGAGCGTGACAGCGCATGTCCATCAGGGGGCGATCGACGTGCTGGGCAGCGTGGTCGTGCCGAGCACCGTTCACCAGGCGAAATTCAACATGGGGACCGTGCTTGGCCTTGTCGCCTGGCGCGGCTACGCGGGCGTGAACGAGTTCGAGCGCGACTATTCGGCGGGCGATATCGCCGCGTTTCGTGAGCGCGTGACGATGGCGCTGGACGAGGAGGTCGACCGCGCGTATCCCGCTCGCTGGATCGGCAAGGTCACTGTCACGACGCGCGACGGCCGCACGCTGCAAGGGCGCGTGGATGAGCCGAAGGGCGACCCGGGCAATACGCTCTCGCGAGACGAGATCGCAGCGAAGTTCGTGCGTCTCGCGGCATTCTCGGGCGCAGCCAGCGGGGAAGAGGCGCAGCGCCTGCTCGACGCGGCGTGGGGGATCGCCGAGGCGCAGCGCGTAAGCACGCTGTTCGGCGAAGGGGCGAGCGCATGAGCGCGGCGCTTTCCCGTTCGTATCTCTTCGTGCCGGGCAACCGGCCCGAGCGCTTCGAAAAGGCGCGTGGCGCAGGTGCCGATGCCGTGATCGTCGATCTGGAGGACGCGGTTGCGCCACAGGAGAAGAGCGCGGCGCGCGACGCCGTGCTCGCCGCGCTGGACGCTGCGCGCCCCGTGTGGGTGCGCGTGAACGGCACCGACACGCCCTGGTTCGCCGACGATGTCGCCGCACTTGGCCGACATGCGGGCGTGGCGGGCATCATGCTGCCGAAGGCGGAAAGTGCGGAACAGGTCGCGGCGGTGCGCTCAGGCGCACACAGCGCGCTGCATGTGTTGCCGATCGTGGAAACCGCGCGCGGCATCGCGGGCCTGAATGCGCTGTGTGGCGCGCAAGGCGTGCTGCGCGTGGCGTTCGGCACGCTCGACTTTCAGGTGGATATGGGGATCGACGGCGACGGCGAGGAACTCGACGCGTTTCGTTCGCAGATCGTGCTGGCCTCGCGGCTTGCGGGCATTGCGGCGCCCGTCGACGGCGTTTCGACCGTATTCGACGATGCAAAGGTGCTCGAGGGTGAAGCGCGTCGCGGGCGGCGATTCGGCTACGGCGGCAAGCTTTGCATTCATCCGAAGCAGATCGAGCCTGTGCACCGCGCGTACGCATGGAGCGAGGCGGAGCGCGCATGGGCGCAGCGGGTGCTCGACGCGGTGCAGGCGAGCGGCGGAGCGGCCGTGGCGCTGGAGGGCAAGATGGTGGACATGCCGGTGATCCTCAAGGCGCGGCGAATTCTGGGTGTTTGACGGCTCACCGATATCGTTGATGTTGCTGTAGTGAACCCGATAAAGAAGGCGCCTTTGTTTTCACAAAGGCGCCTTTAGTTTTTGCTGCCTTCGTAGCGGTATTAGCCGATTGCGCCGGCGAGTTCGGGCACGGCCGTGAACAGGTCGCCCACGAGGCCATAATCGGCCACGCTGAAAATCGGCGCTTCTTCGTCCTTGTTGATCGCGACGATGACCTTCGAGTCCTTCATGCCTGCCAGATGCTGGATTGCGCCTGAGATGCCGACTGCCACATACAGTTGTGGCGCGACGATCTTGCCGGTCTGACCAACCTGATAATCGTTCGGCACGTAGCCCGCATCGACTGCCGCACGCGATGCGCCGAGTGCGGCGTTGAGCTTGTCCGCAAGCGGCTCCAGCACCTTCGTATAGTTCTCGCCGCTGCCCAAGCCACGGCCGCCCGAGACGATGATTTTCGCGCTCGTGAGTTCCGGGCGGTCGAGCTTCGTGACCTCGCGGCTCACGAACTGCGAAAGGCCGCTGTCTGCCGCGGCTTCGATCTTTTCGACCGCTGCGTTACCGCCCTCTGCTGCAACTGCATCGAACGCCGTCGTGCGGACCGTGATGACCTTGATCGCATCTTGCGATTGAACCGTTGCGATCGCATTGCCCGCATAGATCGGACGCTCGAACGTGTCGGCGCTGTGCACAGCGGTGATGTCGCTGATCTGCGCGACGTCGAGCTTTGCGGCAACGCGCGGCGTGACGTTCTTGCCCGCTGCCGTTGCCGGAGCCAGGATGTGCGAGTAGTGCTTCGCCGCATTTTGCACAAGAGTCAGGACCGTCGCTTCGACGTTCTCTGCGAGACCCTGTTCGAGTTGCGGCGCGTCGGCGAGCAGCACCTTCGCAACGCCTGCGATCTTCGCTGCCGCGTCGGCAGCGGCCTGCGCGTTATGGCCCGCGATCAGCACATGCACGTCACCGCCAATCTTCTGTGCTGCTGCAACGGTGTTCAACGTTGCGGCCTTCACCGTCGCGTTGTCGTGTTCGGCTATTACCAGATTCACCAGATTCGTCATTTGAAATCGCTCCCTTACAGCACCTTGGCTTCGGTTTTCAGCTTCTCGATTAGCGCCGCAACGTCCGGCACCTTCACGCCTGCGCTGCGCCTTGGCGGCTCGGCGACTTTCAGCGTCTTCAGACGGGGCGCGATATCGACGCCCAGATCGGAAGGCTGGATCGTCTCCAGCGGCTTCTTCTTCGCCTTCATGATGTTCGGCAGCGTGACGTAGCGCGGTTCGTTCAGGCGCAAGTCGGTCGTCACGACAGCGGGTAGCTTCAAAGACAGCGTTTCTGCGCCGCCATCCACTTCGCGCGAGACGGTGGCTTGACCGTCTGCGACGACAATCTTCGAAGCGAAGGTCGCTTGCGGCAGATTCGCAAGAGCAGCAAGCATCTGCCCGGTCTGATTCGAATCGTCGTCGATGGCCTGCTTGCCGAGAATGACGAGCGACGGCTGCTCTTTATCGACGAGCGCTTTCAAAAGCTTCGCCACCGCGAGCGGCTGCAGGTCGTCGTTCGACTCAATCAGCACGGCGCGATCCGCACCGATGGCCAGCGCCGTGCGCAGCGTTTCCTGGGCCTGCGAAACACCACACGACACGGCGATGACCTCGGTCGCCACGCCCGCTTCCTTCAGGCGTACCGCTTCTTCAACCGCAATTTCATCGAACGGGTTCATCGAAAACTTCACGTTGGCGATATCCACACCCGTGCCATCCGACTTCACACGAACTTTCACGTTGTAATCGACCACGCGCTTGACGGGCACCAGAATTTTCAAGCTCTTTCTCCTCGATAGGGACAATGCGTTCGTCGTTGACGAAGAACTTCGTCACTGTGACAGACGCGTGAGCTGCGCGGAATTCAGCTTTGTGGAAGGCATTCTTCGAGTGCGCTGAAGCGGCGCCGCGCAACCTGCATGGGCGCGAAGCGTCGCACGAAAGCCGCGCGCGCCGCAATCGTCCATTCGAACGAAGCGGCGCGCGTAGAGGGGTGAGGGAGCGTCAGTTCTTCTTGTCGCGCACGAAGCGCAGTGCGAAGCGTACGAGCCGCGGCATGGTGTCCGGCCGCAGCAGACGCGTGTCGTAGCCCGAAAAGCGCCGTTCATTTTCGGCGAGACACAGGCGCATGAGTTCCGGCACGCTGATGTCCACGTCCGTCACCTGCTGCGCGCCGTTCATCGTGAAGTTGTTGTCGTGCTTGTGCTCGTTGCCTTCGGCGTCCATCGCGCGCGCGAGGCCAACCCGTTCCCAGGCGAGAAAGGCCCACACGCCGGCCACTTTCAGTTCGAAGCGAATGCGTTGCCACCAGGAGAGCCGCGCGCGGTGCCAGGCGACCCAGTTCGCGAACAGCAGGATATGGCGGCATTCTTCCTGCATGACGGGCTCGAAGGTGTCGATCAGCTCGGGCGGAAAGAGGCCCGAGCGATGCGCCACTTCGAAGAGGCCGAAGGCGAAGAAACTGTCCGCGCATTCGCTATAGCCCGTCACGAGGTAAGCCCATTCGGCATCCTTAGGATAGACGTAGGGCGGCTCGCTCGCGAGCTTGATGCCGTACGCCGCCACCATGCGCGAGAGCACTTCCTTGTGCCGGTTCTCCTCCCACGCGTTGAGCGCGAGCGCGTCGCGCATCACCGCGTCGTCGAGCGCGGCGGCGTACGCGGCCATGCGCAGGCGCGCGCGGCCTTCCGTTTGCACGGCGATGTCCCAGATGGGTAGATCCGTGATGCGCTTGAGCGCCGCGGGCTCGAGCTGCGGCCAATCGAGAACCGAGGGCCGGTACGGATTGAAGGTCTCGCGGAACATGCGGCACATTTCGTCGCGGTGTACGTCGGTGCCGGGCGTAAGCGCACCATTGACGCGGCTCGTCCAGTGGCGCGTGTTGCGCTCGGCGGCGTCGAGCGTCTCACGGTCTGGACGCTCGACGGGCAGCGCCGGCGCATTGAAGCCGGGAATGAGTTGCGACGCATCGAAGGCGTCGAATATCAGGTCGTCCATCTCGCTGTTCTTTTGCTGGTGGCTAACGCACGCGATTTTTCACAGTCGCGTGTCGCGGCGACAGGGGGCCTGACAGGAGCCGTTGATCGGTGTCGCCGCGCGTGCACGCCGTGATGCAGAAGAGATCGCCATCGTCGCACGAGCTTACTTCGAACCCGCGCAAAACGCGACGAGCGTGACGTTTCGTCGAATCGTTAGCTATCGTTCATTTCCGCGCTTGAATGAACATGGCATCAAAATCCAATACATCTCGCTGTGCGAAACAATGAGTCGATCCATATCGAGTCGTTGAACAATCGGGCCCGAGCGTTGGGGCGCGGCACGACTGCGCGCAATGGTCTAATTAAGCGGGTAGAGTACGGCTGACCGGCCCCTTCGCCGCCTCGCGACAAGCGGCGGCGAAACAGATGGCCGGCGCCAATGCCATGAAGACAGTCGGTAAAAGGGGGCGTCGCATGCGGGCAACGCCGCGGCGCCCGGACACTCCAGCTAACCGGAAACCTGCCTGTGCGCATCCTGTCGATATTCGGTACGCGGCCCGAAGCCATCAAGATGGCGCCGCTCGTCAAACGTCTCGAAGCGGAACCCGGCGTGCAGTCCGTCGTCTGCGTGACGGGGCAACATCAGACCATGCTCCAGCAGGTCCTCGATCTGTTCGGCATCGTGCCTGCCCACAACCTTGGGGCGATGACCGCGAATCAGACGCTCAACGGTCTCGCCGGACGCCTGTTCGCCGGGCTCGACGACGTGCTCGCGGCCGAGCAACCCGAGCGCGTGCTCGTGCATGGGGATACCTTGACGAGCATGGCAGGTGCCATTGCCGCCTTTCATCGGCGCATACCGGTTGGACACGTGGAGGCCGGATTACGCACGGGCAATCTGTTCGAGCCCTGGCCCGAGGAAATGAACCGGCGCGTCGTGGATGTCGTGAGCGATCTGCTCTTCGCGCCCACGGCAAGCTCGCGGGCGAATCTCGAAGCGGAGGCGCTGGGCGGGCGCGTCGTCGTGACGGGCAATACGGTGATCGATGCGCTGCATCTCATGTGCGAGCGGCTCGACAAGGACGCTGCGTTGCGCGAGCGCCTCGATGCGCAATTCCCGTTTCTCGAACCGGCGGACACGGGGCGCCCGTTGCTTCTCGTCACCGGGCATCGTCGCGAGAGCTTCGGTGAGGGCTTCGAGCATATCTGCGCGGCGCTCGCCACGCTCGCGCATTCCGGCAAGATGCAAATCGTCTATCCGGTGCATCTGAATCCCAACGTGCGCGGCCCCGTGCTCGCCACGCTTGGCAACGCGCCAAACGTTCATCTCACCGATCCGCTCGACTACCCCGAGTTCGTGCGCCTCATGCAGCGCGCTTCGATCGTGCTGACCGATTCGGGTGGCGTGCAGGAAGAGGCGCCCGCGCTCGGCAAGCCCGTGCTCGTGATGCGCGACGTGACCGAACGCCCCGAAGCGCTTGCCGCGGGCACCGTGAAGCTCATCGGCACCGATCGGGCGGCTATCGTGCGCGCGGTGCTCGAACTCGTCGAGAACGAAGACGAGCGGCGCGCCTATGCGAGGCGCGTCAATCCCTACGGCGACGGGCACGCTTCGGAGCGCATCGTCGCCGCACTCACCGGCAAGCCGTTCGAGCCATTTCCGAGCCGCGAGTTGCCTGGTTACCGGCATCCGGTGGTCGCCATGCGACCGGAGCCCGGCGAGGCGGACGAGGCCGACGCGGCGTCTTGACGTCGACTCGATGCCGACGTATCAGTTGTATCGTAGTGCCAGGCAACCAGTGAATTCAAAAAGGCGGGACGGCAAGCACCGCCACGCGGCGGTTGCGCTGCCGCGCCGACATCATGAGGCATGACACGTGAGATTTGATCCGATCCGGCAGGTGAGCGCAGCGGGGTGCAAGCGCGTGGGCGCGACGTATTGCGTATATGTGGCCGCAGCGCTGCTCGCGGTGCTGGGCCGCTGCGCATATGCGGCGCCTGGCGACCTGGCCCAAGCGTTCGCGCAGCTCGGAGCGGGGCGCGTGGAATCGCGAACCGTGGCGCTGGCCGATCTCGGCGTGCGCGAACCGGTCGTGCTGCGTGCGCCCGATGCGACCCAGGAGCTCTATCTGCCGGTGCCCGCGGGCTTGCCGATCAGCAACGCGACCCTGCAACTCGACGCGAATTATCTGCGCGGCAACGGCGGGCGCACGACCTTCCTGCTCTCGCTCGACGGCTCGCCCGTGCAGGCGCGCAACGTTACGGACGCACAGGGCGACGGCTCGCTCAGCATCGGCGTGGACGGCGCACCGCGCCCCTCGGGCTTCGTGCGCGTGGGACTGCAATGGTCGTCGGTGCTCAACGAAAATGTGTGCACGGACCAGACGGCAATCGGCAATGTCTGGAAGGTCGCGCCCACCACGCGCCTCACGTATCAGTTCGACACCTCCGCCGTGAACGACGTGCGCACCGCGTGGAGCGCGCTGCCTGCGAAGCCCGTGGTCCTCGTAAGCGGCGGCAAGCTCGACGCCGCGGCTTATGACGTGGCGTGGCGGCTCGAAGCCCTGTTGATGCGCGGCGGCGCGACGCCCGTCACGACGCGCATGCCCGCGGTGGGCGACACCGTGAATCTCGGCACCGTTCAGATCCCGGCTGCGTTGCAGGCCGTGCCCGCTTTCGCCGCGCTTGCAGCGGGCGGCTCGCACAAGATCGCGAACCCCGCCGAACTGGGCGCGCTCATTGCGCTCGCGCCAGCGGGTGCTTTCGCGCCCAACGTCGTGGTCGCCGACGACGCGCTGCGCGCGCAGGCGGGCGCCGCGCTCGACGCGTTGCGCGGCGAAGTACTGGCCGTTTCCGCCGATGCCGCGGGCGCTTTCGATGCATGGCGCACGCATTCTGGCGGCGCGCTAGCCACGCCGTTCGAGAAGGGCGAATTGCGCCTCGCGCATCTGGGCGGCCTGCCCACGGTGGTGGTCGGCGACGACACCGGCGTGAGCGCGCTTTCGCGCACGTGGAGCGGCATCGACGTGTCGCGCCGGCTTGTCGTGCACGAGCTTGCCGCGTCGCCGAACCTGAGCGCGGGGGGCTCGAGCGACCGGATCGCACTTTCGCTGATCGGGGGCACACCGGGAACATTAGATGTGCTGACGAGTGCGGCGTGGGAGGCCAACTTCGATCTCGCGGCGGTCTCGGGCGATGGGCGGATTCCGCGCCGCGTCGTTCTCGATCTGGCTGCCGCGCCCGCAGCGGACCGCAATGGCCAGACGGCGTCGATCTTTTTCAACGGCGTGCTGATCGGCTCGCATCTGCTCGACGCCGACGGTCACGCGCAACGTGTGAGCGCGGACATTCCCGTCTATGCGCTCGGCACCACCAACACGCTACGCGTGTTGTTCCAGCGCCAGCCGGCGGGTGGCTGCCGGCCGCGCGAGCAGGGCTATCCCGCAGCCGTCCTGCCGGGTAGCCACCTGATTATCGGCCAGGGACCGCTTGGCGAAAACTTCACAGGCATGGTGGCGCGTTTCTCGCGCACCGCGGACGTGCTCGTGCCCGACGCTTATCTGGCCGACCCGGTGACAACGCTGCCGCGCGTGGCGCGGCTCGCGAATGCGGCAGGCGTCGCGCCCACGCGCGCAACGCTCCAGGTGGTGCCGAACGGCCAGAGCGCGCAGCCGAAAGACGCCTTCCTCGCCGCCGATGTCGCGCTCGACAGCGAGGCGGGCCATGCGAGCTTCGCGGACGGCCGCCTCACGCTCAAGGCGCGCGGCGGTTCGATGCTCGTCGACATTTCGGGTCTCGCGAATCTCGGCCTGATTCAGGTGGTGCGCTCCGGCACGACGCCTGGCATCGTGTACCGCAGCGTGGGCGACGCACCCGTTCTGCCACCCGGCATGCAGTTGCAGCAGGGCGACGTGGCCATCGTCGACGCGAGCGGTGTGCTCAAGACCTTCGACACGCAGTACCCAGGCGGCGTGCCGCCGACGGACGATCAGCGCGCGTGGCTCACGCGACACTGGGCGGGCTGGGGCGTGCCGAGCATCGCCGTCGCGGTGCTGGTGTTGCTGCTGCTTGCCGCGGGCTTTGCGCGCAAGCGGGCGCGGGCGAGGACGGCGGCCGCCGCCGCGGCGCGCGCGGCGCAGGAGAGCGCCGCAAACCCGGACAACCAGCAGAGCGGATCGTGAGCGCGCACGCCATCGACTGGTGGCTCAACTACTACGCCGGCCGCTACTACGAGGGCATGGAGTATCTCGCGGCGGTGGTGGCGGTGGTGATCCTGCTATCGAGCATCGACGACCTTTTCATCGACGCGTGGTACTGGGTTCGCCGGATCATCCGCCACTTCACGATCGAACGCCGTTACGAGCCGTTGCGCGCCGAGCAGCTCTACACGCGCGAGCAGCAGCCGCTGGCGATCATGGTGCCCGCCTGGCGAGAGGAGGATGTGATCGCCTCGATGGTGACCGACCTCGTGCGCGTGCTCGACTACAAGAACTATGTCGTGTTCGCCGGCACCTATCAGAACGATGCTGCGACCATTGCCGAAGTCGAGCGCATGCGGCGGCGTTACAAGCAGCTCCACCGCGTGGAGGTGCCGCACGACGGCCCCACCTGCAAGGCCGATTGCCTGAACTGGATCGTGCAGGCGATCTTTCGCATGGAAAAAGAAACCGGCATCGAATTCGCGGGCGTGATCCTGCACGACAGCGAGGACGTGCTGCATCCGCTCGAGTTGCGCTTCTTCAACTACCTGTTGCCGCGCAAGGACATGATCCAGTTGCCGGTGGCCTCGCTCGAGCGCGAATGGTACGAACTCGTTGCGGGCACGTATATGGACGAGTTCGCCGAGTGGCATGCAAAGGATCTCGTGGTGCGCGAGAGCCTTGCTGGCACGGTGCCGTCGGCAGGGGTGGGCACGTGCTTTTCGCGCCGCGCGCTGGCCGGGCTCGCGAAGGAGACGCAGAATCAGCCCTTCAATACGGAGACGCTGACCGAAGACTACGACGTGGGCGAGCGGCTGGGCCGCATGGGCATGCATTCGATCTTCGCGCGTTTTCCCGTGGAGTTCGCCACGCGGCGCAAGTCGTGGTTCGGCTTCGGGCCCGAGCGCGACGTCACGCTGACCATGCCGCTGTGCGTGCGCGAGTTCTTTCCCGATACGTTTCGGACCGCTTACCGTCAACGCGCGCGCTGGACGCTCGGCATCGGCCTGCAGGGATGGGAGCAGACGGGCTGGGTCGGCACGCTCGCCAACCGCTATCTGCTTGCGAGGGACCGCAAGGGCATCGTCACGGCGTTCGTCGGCATCATTGCTTATGTGCTGCTCGCGCAGTTCCTGCTCTTTGCGTACGCCGAGTTCCTTGGCATCCGGCCTGATCTGATCGCTTCGCCGTTCGCGGGTTCGCGCTTTCTCACCATCGTGCTGTGGGCCAACGGTGTCGCGTTGCTGCTACGCGTGATCCAGCGCGTGTACTTCGTTTCGCGACTGTACGGCTGGGCGCATGGCGTGCTTTCGGTGCCGCGCATGGTGATCGGCAACTTCGTGAACTTCATGGCGGTTTCGCGCGCGTGGAAGATGTATCTCGCGTATCTCGTCACCGGCAAGCGGCTCGTGTGGGACAAGACCATGCACGACTTCCCCTCGTCGGACGGCTTTACGGATCGCAAGCAGCGCCTCGGCGAACTGCTGCTTTCGTGGCAGGCGATCGGACCGAAGGAGCTGGAGCAGGCGCTAGCGCAGGAGCACGCGCATGAAGCGCCGCTCGGGCGCGTGCTGATGGCGCACGGCTGGCTCGATGAGGAAACGCTCGCGGAGGCCATCGCGTTTCAGGCGGACCTGCCGCGTGGCCGGCTCGATCGCGAGCGGCTCACGCGTTACGCAGGCGATCTGCCGCTAGAACTCGCGGTGCGCTACCGCGTGCTGCCGCAAGGCGACGACGGCAAGGGGCACGAGGTGCTGCTATGCGCGAGCCCGCTCGCGCAACCGGCGCTCGCAGCGCTGCAGGCCCAATGCGCGTTGCCGATCGTGCAGCGCATCGTGCGCGAGGGCGAGGTGGCGGACGGCTTGCGCCTGTTGCGCGGCGTGCCGCCGGTGCAGGTGCGCGAAGCGCATGAAGCGAAGGCGAACGCTGAAGCGCACGGCGCCGCCACGCCGGGCATACCGCTGCTGGGCGATCTACTGATCGAACGTGGCGCGGTGAAGCGGGCCGCGTTCGACGGCGCGCTGCAACGCTACCGGCCGGCCGAGCACGGGCGCATCGGCGATTTCATGGTGGAGCAGGGCGTGATCACGCGCGATGCGCTGGCCGCGGCGATCGCCGAGCAGGAACGCTTGCGCGCCGAAGGTGCCGCTACGTCATGAGACGGACTCCGAATCGTTTTGCGGCTTGGCGATCTTCATGCGGTCGTGCGAACGTGCCCCGAGCGCTGCTGCTCGCCGCGTTGTGGGCCGCGCTCGCGGGCGTGGGGCGCGCTCACGCTCAAGCGCTCCCGCAAGGCACGCAACCATTGCCCTTGAGCGGCGCGGCCTATCGCGTCGCCCAGCAAGGCTACGACGCCTATGGACGCCGCGATTACGCGGGCGCCGAGCGCTACGCGCGCGAGGCGATCCGTCAACGGCCCGATCTCGCATCGCTGCGGTTGTTGCTAGCCAATTCGCAGGCGGCGCGCGGGCAGTGGCGCGAGGCGAGCCGCACGCTTTCCGATGCGATCGCACAGATCGGTCCCGACGCAACGCTCACGGCACGGCGTCGCGAGGTCGATGCGCAGGTGGCGGCGCTGGCGCGGCCAGGTGCCGCAACAGGTGGCGGCCGCACGGCGCGCGCCGCTGCGCCGCCGGGGTCCGGTCCGCCCGACTATCTGACCGGCCGGGCATGGCAGCTTGCTCAGGATGCCTACAAATCGTACAGCGCGAAGCAGTACGACAGCGCCTGGCGCGAGGCGAACGCCGTGATCGCGTTGCGGCCGGACATATTGCGGCTGCGCCTGCTCGCCATCGATGCCGCCACGGCCGGCGGCCACGACCGCGAAGCCTGGCAGGCGGCGCAGGAAGCGCAGCGGCGTTTCGGCGACAGCCAGGCGCTGCGCGAGCGCCGCACACAGATCGGCGCGCGGCTCGCGCCCGCTGCGGTGCAAGCGGCCCAGGCGGCGCGCACGCGCGGCGACGACGCGCAGGCGATCGCGCTCATGCACGAGGCGATCGGCTACGCGCCGACGCAACTCGGCAACCGGCTGCTGCTCTGCCAGATGCTGCTCGAACAGAACGACATGGCCGGCCTCGAGGCCGCGGCGGGCGATGCGATTGCGTCGGGCGCGACGCCGACTCTCATGCCGTATGTGTTGCGCGGCTATGCACGTGCGGCACAGGGCAGGGCGGCGCAGGCCGATGAGGATTTCGCGCAAGCGCTGCTGAGCGAAGGCGCTTCGGTGCGCGATGAGCGCGTGGCGCACGCGATCATCGCCGATGTGTGGACGGCCGAAGGCCAGCCACAGCGCGCGCTCGACCTTCTCGCCACGCTGCCGCCCGTTGGCGACGACACCGACGCGCTGATCGCCATGCGCCGCTACTACGCGCGCGCGGCGCTCGCACAGGCTGCCGGTCCATCTACGCCCGGCGAGCGTGTTGTCACGACGGCGCGCCCGGTGCTCGATTGCACGATTGACCAGTACGGCAGCGCCTGCGATGTCTACGCGGCCGATCCCGGCTTCGCGGACCGGCGCGCCGCGATCGTCGCCGCGCAACGCGGCGATCAGGCAGCGGCGCTCGCCGCGCAGCGCCGGGCCGTAGCCGCGGACCCGCGCAATCCGCAGCATCGGCTCGAACTGATCGACGCGCTCACCGCCGCGGGCGACACCGCGGGTGCGAAGCGCGAAGCGCGCGCCATGACGGACGCGGGCTTGCTCGACGCGTTGCCGCCGCTTTCCGCCGCGTACGTGGCGCAACGCGCGGGAGACGACCGCCGCGCGGCCACGTATTTCGCGCGAGCCGACGAAGCCGGCCAGTTGCCGCTGCAAGCCGCCGGCGATGCGGGCTACAGCGCCTACCGCGCGCATTTCGACGCGCTGGCCGCAAGCTATTTCAAACGCGCGATCGACTACGGCACCTCGCCGCCGCCCGGAGTTGCGCCCGCCACGTTGGTGCAACTGCAGGACCTGCGCAATGCGCACGCGGACGTCACGCGCGACTGGGGCGCCATCGCCTCGGTCAACTATCGCGGCTCAGGCCTGCAGCCCGGTGTGTCGACGGGCGAAGTGCCCGGCTCGTACAACAACTGGCAAATGGGCCTCGAAGGATACTGGCGGCCGTTCGGCTCGCTCGGCGACCGCAACTTCGAGGTCTACGCGCGCGTCTATCAGGACGTCGGCGCGAAGGGCGACGCGCCCAGCGGCGTCTCCACGGCGCTCGGGGCCATCGGCGCGCGCGCGAAGCCGTTCGAGTCGATCAATGCGGTGGTGGCGTTCGAGCGGCTCATCCCCATTGGCTCGCGTGCGCCGTCCGACTGGCTGTTGCGTCTTGCATACTCGGGCGGCATCGGCACCGAGCGGCGGCTCGACGTGCCGTCGTGGTGGACGGTGCAAGACTACGGCGAAGTCGGCCATTACGTGAGCAACGGCTGGAACTACGGCACCGGCTATCTCGAGGCGGGCCGCACGTGGCGGCTCGACACCATCAGCCCGAAGCTCACGGTCTTTCCGTACGCCGTGGCCGGCGTGGACTACGATTCGAGCATCAACCACAGCGTGCCGGTGGGGATAGGCGTGGGCGTCTCCACGCGCTACTGGTTCCGGGACAACTTCTACGATGCGCCGCGCTCGTATGTCGACGTGACGGTGCAGTACCGTTGGCATGTTACGGGCGACGACCGGGCGGGTGGCGTGTTCTTCGGCGCCGTGCTCTCTTATTGAGGAAACCTGATGATCGTGCGAAGAAAGGCCCAGGGCGACACGGGCCATGCAGGGGAATCCGCACGAAAGCGCTCGCGCGTCGCGCAGCGCTGCGCGCGTCTGGCATGCGCGGCGCTGTGCACGCTAGCTGCCGCCGGTTGCACGCTGCAGGTGCCCGCACACGCGGATGCGCTCGCGCAAGGTATCGTCTGGCAGCCCGATAACGACCATCTCGACCTGCGCGGCGACTGGGACAGGCTAGGCGTGAACGAGCTGCTGGTGCAGTGGATCGCCGTGGACGACGTCGCGTTCATGGCGGGCGCGGGCATTCCCGCGCCGCGCGTGCCCGACTGGGTGCGCATTGCCAACGAACCATGGGCGCGTGGTGTGATCGTCGGGCTTGCGGGCTATTCGGACGAGAAGCAAGCGCGCGAGAACCTCGAAACTTTGGTCGAACGTTCGCTCAAGCTCGCGGCCGTGCGGCCGCCGGTGCACATCACCGGATGGTATTTCCCCGTCGAAGTCGATCCCACCTGGACCGACGCACCACGCATGGCGCCGCTGCTGGAAAAGCTGCCGCATCCGTTGTGGATCAGCGTGTACGACACCAGCAACATGGGCGGCGAGGCGCTTGCGAAATGGCTCGACACCTGGCTGCCGAAAGATGTCGGCGTGTTGCTGCAGGACGGCTGCGGCGTTTATGCACGCGGCCCGACGGCCGCGCGCGAATACGCGGACGCCTTATCGGCGCACCTGGGCCACAAGCGCGTGCGCATCATCGCGGAGGCGTTCCGTCCCAAACAGGGCGGGGGCTTTCGCGCAGCCACGGCCGCAGAACTGGCGCCGCAGCTCGAGGCTTATCACGGCTATCGCGTGTATCTCTTCGACGGGCCGCACTATATGTCGCCGGAACTCGTCGAGGGCCTGCTGCAGCAGCAGAAAGCGAAGGGCCCCGCGCAGTAGCGGGGGAAACGGCCAAGCCCGAACGACGCACAAGGGGCCGGGCTTTAGCGCAATTGCGCGAAGGCGATCCACAGCACCATGCCGCCGATGGCGCCGTCGAGCACGCGCCACGCACTCGCACGCCGGAACAGCGGCGCGAGCGCACGCGCGCCGTAGCCTAGCGCGACGAACCATACCGCGCTCACGCACATGGCGCCGATCGCGAAGGCGAGGCGGCTGCCCTGCGGCTCGCGCGCGCCGGCCGTGCCGATCAGCAGGAAGGTGTCGAGATACACGTGCGGATTGAGCCAGGTGAGCGCGAGCGTCATGAGGATGATCGGCCACGCGCGCTGCTCGGGCGCATCCGTCGCGGCATGGCTCTCCAGCACCGCGTGCGAAGGGCGCACCGCGCGCCGCAGCGCGCCAATGCCGAACCACACGAGCCAGGCCAGCCCCACATACAGCACGATGTGCACGAAGGTCGGATAGCGCTCGACGAGCGCCGAGGCGCCGCCCACCCCCGAGCCGATCAGCACGAAGTCGGACAGCGTGCAGAGCAGGACGATCTTGCCGACGTGCGAGCGCAAGATGCCCTGACGTAGCACGAACGCATTCTGTGCGCCGATCGTGACGATGAGCGAGGCGCAGAGCGCCGCGCCGTGAGTAAAAGCGAGCCAGTTCATGACGGTTGCGGGCAAAGTGGGAGCGCGGGCGTCGCGGTGCGCGGCGGCTGCGGTCATTGGACATCGACAGGGAATGGCGCTAGTCTGCCGCCATGAGGTACATAAGAGAAGCTCATTTTCATTAACCGGATTAAGGAACGCTAATGCTCGACTATGCCTTGCTCGATGCGCTCGCGGCCGTCGTGCGGCATGGTTCGTTCGATCGTGCTGCGGGCGCGCTCAACGTCACGCCGTCGGCGGTCTCGCAGCGCGTGAAGCTGCTGGAGGAGCGCGTGGGCACCGTTCTCGTGAAACGTGGCCAGCCTTGCGTCGCGACGGCTTCGGGCGCGCTGCTGTGCCGTCACACGGAGCGCGTGCAATTGCTCGAGGCGGAGTTGGGCGGGGCGATGCCCACCTTCACGAGTGCGCCGGGCGGGGCGCGGCCGACGCTGCGGGTGGCCGTCAACGACGACAGCGTGGGCACCTGGTTCATCGACGCCGTGGCGGCTTTCTGCGTTGAGCGCGGCATTCTGCTCGACCTCGTGATCGACGACCAGGATCACACCGCGCAACGCATGCGCGACGGCAGCGTGCAGGGCGCCGTCACGACGCAGGCCGAGCCCGTGCAGGGCTGCCGCTCTACACGCCTTGGTCGCATGCGCTATCTCGCGGTGTGCTCGCCGGCGTTCTTCGAGCAACATTTCGCGCGGGGCGTGACGCGCGACACGCTGCGCTACGCGCCGTGCGTCGAGTTCAATCCCAAAGATCAACTGCAAAAGCGCTTCATTCGCCGCATCACGCGCGCGCAGATCGATGCGCCGCTGCACTGGATTCCGCACGTAGCCGGTTTTCTGCGCTGCTGCCTGAACGGTCTGGGCTGGGGCATGTGCCCCGAGCGCATGATCGCGCCGCATCTCGCGCGCGGCGAACTCGTCGAACTCACGCCGGGCCGGGCGCTCGACGTCGAACTCTACTGGCAGAGCTGGCGGCTTTCGATTGGCTGGCTCGACGACTTCGGCGCCATGCTCAGGGTGCGCGCCGGCGAATTTCTCGATCAGGGTCGCGGCACCTAAGACGGGCCGCGCGATATCTTCATTCGTTTGTCTTTATCCGCGGATTCAATCGTGTTTAGTGTGCGTACTTTCGGTGCAGATGACAGCGCTTGAAACATCACCGCTTTGTTGCTATTCGTATGTCGCGAGTCGCACAATGACCGCATTGACGGGCGGTGAAGCCTCTAAAGGAATATTCAAAATCCATTAATTGCTATTCCGAATAGTGGAATGTCTCGATATTCGATGCGCGAGGTGATGCAAGCTTCGTGCGAGAATATATCGTCAAATAGACTGACGTTTAGTATGTGTATGTCTGATGGACCTATGCCGAATAGGGCATTGCGTTTCATTGATCGGTCACGTGCCGTGTGTAAGAGTAGAGCCGGCGTGATCCCGGTGAAGGCCGTCAGGCCGGCCATGGACGGGCGTTTCGGGCGCCGTCCGTCCACCGGACGCAGCGGGTGCTGTAACAATTCAGTTATGTTGGAAAGCCACGCCACTAGTGACATCAAGCCCGAAACCGGTTATTTTTTCCGCAGTGGGATTGTTAAGTATCATCAAATCGGCAAAAAAGTTTGCGGATGTAAAGAAACCAACATTGGAGGCTTACAGTCGGAACTGAAAGCTCCGCCATCTCGTTTTTGCGTTCGGCATTATCGTGTGAAAATTGCGTTTTTCCTGTGGATTGCGAGTTAGACACGCTATAATCCGGACGTGGCAGAGTGCTTATTCGACCGGCATATTTGAATCGTTTCCACGTGCACGAGGTGCATTATGACGAAATTAGATACCGGCAGCGTTTGGCAACAAACCATTGACCTTCTGTCCGCGGCTTCCGAGCCGCTAAGCCTTGACAGCGAATTCGAAGGCGGCAGAAGTTGCAAACCGGTACCCATCACACGCGGCGCATCGGAGGCAGCCAACCGGCGGCGCGCCACCGTGCGTTCGTGGGATGCGCAGGGCATCACCTTGATTCGGCGGCATGATCCGGACAGCATCACCGTTTGCTGGAGCGACGCCACCTATGGCCGCTACTCCGACCAGTTGTGGCGGGTCTGCACGGCGCGCCGCAGTGCCGTTTGTGCGCTGACCGGCGAGAAGATCCGCCGCGGCGACGCGGTGTTCCGGCCGAGCCCGAATCGCCGTCATCGCCCGGCCAATGCCGACGCGATGATCCTCGCGAGCAAGCTCGACAACCTTCCCAACGCCGTCGTCGCGGCGCGTCTGGACGAGGCGCTGGCCGCCTGAGCGGCTTGCCCGGGCGCACCGGTCGCCCGCGCAGGGTTGCCGGGCTTGCCGTTTGTTGTCCGCGTGCATTGAGCCCGGCCACACCTCGTCATCCCAACGTCATGAATCTGTACGAGCCGGCGCCCTTAGGGGCGTCGGCGTTCGTGTGCTGGGACAAAGGCGGGTTGCCACCGTCCGCTGGAGCAGGCGCAACCGGCACCCGCTCCAGAGGCGCACCACTCAAACAGTAGCGTCGCGGGCGTTTTCTTCTTCGAGCGCGTCGCGCGTCTCGGGCATCGCAAGCCAGACCATCAGCACAGCGGCGGCGCCCGCGCTCGCGAGCGCGAGGAAGCTCACCGTATTGCCCAGGTGATCGGCGATAAAGCCGGCAAGCGCCGTCGACAGCGTTGCCCCGATCCCCGCCGAAAGTCCGAAGAGCCCGATACAGAGGTTGTAGCGGCCCTTGGCGCCCGCCACGTCGGCGGCGATGAGCGGCAGCATCACGCCGAAGACGGCGGCCGAAAGGCCGTCGAGCATCTGCACCGGCACGAGGAAGTACGGGTTGCCGACGGCGGCGAAGAGGAGTGCCCGCAGCGGGAGCGCACAAAAGCCGAGAATCAGCACAGGACGGCGCCCCCAGGCTTGGGCGGTGCGGCCCACCCAGGGCGACATCAGCGCGACGATCGCCTGAGGCACGATGATGCACGCCGCGATCACGAGCTGGACGTTGTCGCCCATGCCGGCCGTCACTTCGCCGGCGGCGAGGTTGAGCATCGCGGCGTTCGAGAGGTGGAACAGCACCACACAGGCCGCGAAAGTCAGCATGCGCCGGTCGCGCAGCAGGTCGAAGATCGTCTCGCGAGAGTCGCCCGAGCTCGCCGCGGCGCCAGCTTTGCTGGGCTTGGCCGCGGGTTTGGCGTAGGCGGCATTCTGGTCGTATTTGATCATCGCGAGTGCGACGAGCGCGGGCAGCGCGAGCGCGGCCGTCAGCCAGAACACGGAGCGCGGCGAGAAGTACTCGCCGCACAAGCCCATCAGCCCAGCGGCCACCGCGCTGCCGATCGAGGCCCAGCGCGCGTTGCGGCCGAGCCGGTCGCCCAGGTTCTGGCGGCCCACCAGCGCGAGCGCGAGCGCCGCCATGGCCGGCACGAGCATGCAGCTGGCGAAGCCGTGGAAAATCTCGGCGGCCATGACCGCCACGACGGTCGGGCTCGAGGCGAGCAGCACGGCGGAGATGATGATCGCGATGATTGCCCACGCGGCGGCGGCCTTCTTGTTGCGCAGCGCGTCCACCGCCGCGCCGCCCGGCACCTGGCTCACCATCGCGCTGATCGTGCCGACCGAAAGGGCCAGCCCGATCTCGCCTTGCGTCCACTTGTGCGATGCCAGATACGACGCGATGAACGGCCCGAAGCCCGTTTGCACGTTCGCTACGAAGAAGTTCAGCCAGTCGAGCGCGCGCACGCTGCGCTGGTCTGGATTGGGTTGTTGCATGGTGCCGTCCGTCATTTGGCACCGTGTCCATTGGCTGCGGAGGCGACGGGCGATGCAGCGGGCGCGGCTTGAGCAGCCGGGGCGGCCGAGGCCGGGGGCGGCGGGGCCGCGGGCGTCACGGCGCGCACCGGCTGGTCGGGAGCGTAGGGCGGCGAGGCATCCACCTGCTGATCGCTCATTTCGAGTTGGGCTTCGAGCGCATTGTTCTTCGTGACGAAGTGCAGCGCGGACCAGTCAGCCGCGATCGTATGACGTTTCTCGAGCGTGCCGCTCACATCGAGCACCACGGCCTGCGGGGCGGCGCTGCCGTCCAGCAGCACGTCCACCACGCGGCCCACCTTGGCGCCGCTGGCACGCTCCACGTCCGCGTCGAGCATGGGCAGGCGCGTCGCGCTCGCCTCGGCGTTGCCGGGCTGCGGCGCACCGGCCTTGGGCCGGTCGGGCACCTGCAGCTGGCTTGCCGGCAGGGCGAGCGTGATGGCGGGCGTTTTTGGCTGGGTGCTCACGCGCACGCCGCTCCACGGGAAGTTGGCCTTGCGGTCGCCAATGCCCATGAAGCCTTGCAGGTTCACCACGACGTCGACAGGCTTGCCGCCGGGCCCCGTGACCATGTCGACGGCACGACCTACGACCTTGCCGTCGGTCTTTTGCACTTCGCTGTCGAGCAGCGTGCGGAAGGTGCCGCGCTCGAGCGTGCGCACCTGCACGAGCGGCGCCGGGGGCGGCGCCGGTGGGGCGCTCGCGGGCGCGGGCGGTGGCGGCGGCGGACGGCGGTGGGGCACGAGCGTGTGCCGCGGCTTCTTCGGCGCAGGCTTCGTCGTGCTTTCCGTTTCCGGCTCGCTCGCCGCCTCGGGCGCGGACGCGGCCTCGGGCTCGCTCGCGGAAGGCTCGGGCTCAGCGGCCACGGGCGCTTCCGGCTCCGGCGGCGGGGCCGGCCGGAACAGGCTGCAGCCCGAGAGCGTGAGCAGCAACAGCAGCGTCAGGGCGTACGGAAAGTGAAAAACAGGACGTGCGGAACGCAAGATGCCGCGTCTCATCTACTGAAACTCCTTGGAGCAGCCGGCGCGACGCGCGCGGCAGGGGAAACCGGGTCGGGATGCGTGAGTGTAACCCGCGCACCGGGCCGATCCGCTTAACGACGACGCGCTCAAGGCGCCGCAAGCGCCGCGCCGGGCGGCACGATGCCCGCTCGAGCCGGGTCGATGGCCATTCGTCACACCTTCGTCAGACGAAGCGGGCCCCGATCGCCCGGAAACCGCCCGCGCCGCGTTCCGGTGAGTCCCGATGCTTCCAGGTGTAAACGCGGGGCCAGGTCACGTGGCGTGCCCTGTACACGGGCATATAAGCATCGCGGCATGAACTCAATGCGACTCGTGCGATGGGAGCGCAAATCGTGTTCGCCTAACCTTCGCTGCATCCATAAAGAGATATCCAAACGATGAGCGCTGGAAGTTAAACCAAGCGCCGGCAACGCGTCGACACAACTAAATCATTCGAGACAAACCTGATGACGGATCGGCTGGTGAGCCGTGAGCCGTTTCAGCATGCTGATAAAGGAGGCACTCACCATGATCGAACCCCACGCGCAGCCGCTCGCCGGCACGTCCGCCGCCGAAGCTGAGCCCATCGAGTTGGGCCAGGCATCGGGCTTCATCGACCGTTATTTCGACATTGCCGCACGCGGCAGCTCGCTGCGTCAGGAGGCGATTGCGGGCGTCACGACTTTCCTCGCGATGGTCTATTCCGTGTTCGTCGTGCCGGGCATGCTCGGCAAGGCGGGCTTCGACACCAGCGCCGTGTTCGTGGCCGTGTGCCTGACCACGGCGTTCGGCTCGTTGCTCATGGGCTTGTGGGCGCGCCTGCCGATCGCCATCGGCTGCGCCATCTCGCTCACGGCGTTCACCGCGTTCGGCCTCGTGCTCGGCAAGGGCCTGAAGCCGGAAGTGGCGCTCGGCGCGGTGTTTCTCATGGGCCTCGTGTTCACGGGCATTTCGGTGACCGGTGTGCGCTCGTGGATCCTGCGCAACCTTCCGCACGGCATCGCGCATGGCACGGGCATCGGCATCGGCCTTTTCCTGCTGCTGATCGCCGCTAATGACGTGGGCCTCGTCGTCAAGAATCCGGGCGCGGGCCTGCCGGTCTCGCTCGGCCATATCACCTCGCTGCCCGTGATCCTCTCCGTGGTCGGCCTCGCCTCGATCTTCGGCCTCGTGCGCCGCCGCGTGCCGGGCTCGATCCTGATCGTGATCGTCGCGATCTCGGCGCTCGGCCTCGCCATCGACCCGGCTGTGAGCTTTCATGGCGTGTTCGCGTGGCCTTCGCTTTCGGCGCCGGGCCATGCTTCGCTGATCGGTGCGATGGACATCAAGGGCGCGCTCTCGCTCGCCGTGCTGCCGAGCGTGCTCGCGCTCGTGATGACAGCCGTGTTCGACGCCACCGGCACGATCCGCGCTGTGGCGGGGCAGGCCGGTCAGCTCGACGCGAACGGACGTATCGTCAACGGCGGCCGGGCACTCACGGCCGACTCGGTCAGCTCGATCTTCTCGGGCTTCCTCGGCGGCGCGCCGGCGGCGGCCTATATCGAATCGACGGTGGGCGTGGCGGCAGGCGCGAAGACGGGCTTGGCCGCCGCCACGGTGGGCGTGCTGTTCCTCGCGGTCATGTTCTTCGCGCCGCTCGCGGGCCTCGTGCCCTCATACGCCACGGCGCCCGCGCTGATGTACGTGGGCCTCATGATGCTCTCGAGCGTGAGCCGCCTCGACATGACCGATATGGTCGATTCGATGTCGGGCCTCGTGTGCGCCGTCTTCATCGTGCTCACGGCGAACATCGTCACGGGCATCATGCTGGGCTTCTGCACGCTCGTGATCGGCCGCGTGGTGAGCGGCGAGATCCGCAAGCTGAACGTGGGCACGGTGGTGATCGCCGGCGTGCTGGCCGCGTTCTACCTGGGCGGCTGGGCCATCTGATAGTCGGATGACCCGGTCTTCGCCCGGTGGCCACGGCGGCCTTGTCCGGGCGGCTGCACGGCCCGCGTCGCTTTACGGCGGCGCGGGCCGTGTGGCTTTTGCACGTTGCTTTTTGGCGCGTTACTCCGGCAGCACGCTGTTGCGCCCTTTGGCCGATTTGCGCGGCTTGCGTGGTTTGGGTTCCACGCCGATGCGCGGATCGCGCGCGAGGACGAGTGCGCCCAACTGCGCGGCGGTATCTTCGAACGCCGCATCCGCTTGCGGCACGTAGAGCCATTTGCCGAGCACCGGGTGCGTTCGCAACGCCGGCATCGCTTCGATGAGCGCTGCATGGTGCTCCCGCGACGTGCAGACGAGCACGCCGTTGAACGGCGCGTCACGATCGGCGGCCACGAGGCACAGCATGCCGTCCAGATACGCGGCGTCGCAGCCGAACATCGGCTTGCGGACGTAACCGGGCTCGCGCTCGAAGGTGTCGAAGATCCAGAGCAGCGAGTTGCGGATTTTGGACGGCATGGTGGGACGTGGCAGAGGTGGCAATGCGCGGCGCAGTGAATTGGCCATTCTAGTGGCGGCAGCGCGGTCGTGCGCGCCGCTGCCAGCTCATGCCGACGCTTTCCTTGACATCGCGCTCTTGCCGTCTATGCTTAACCGCATGGTTAAGTATGAAGACGACACCCTCGACCGCACCTTCGCGGCGCTCGCCGATCCCACACGGCGCGCGCTGCTCGCGCGCCTCGCGCAGCACGACGAACTTTCAGTGAGCGCGCTCGCGCAGCCGTTCGCGATGTCGCTGCCCGCGGTCATGAAGCATCTGGACGTACTCGCTCAGGCGGGCCTCGTCACGCGCGCGAAAACCGGCCGCACCGTGGCGTGCCGCCTCGCCGCGGGGCCGATGGAGGACGCGATGCAGTGGCTCGCGCACTATCAACGCTTCTGGAGTGAAACGCTCGATCGACTCGCCGCTTTCGTGGAGGAAGATGCATGTCTACCCAACCCGCAGCCGGACCCAGCGCCGCCCATCAAGCTCCGAGCCTCACCATCCGGCGGCGACTCAACGCCACCGCCGCGAAGGTCTACGCCGCGTGGACGCAGCCGGCGCAACTGATGCGCTGGATGCAGCCGCTCGACAACACCTGCATCCACGCCGAAGCGGACGTGCGCGTGGGCGGGCGCTTTCGCGTGATCCTGCGCGGCGCGAACGACGAGGAGCACGACGTGAGCGGCACGTATCTCGAAGTGGTACCGGACGAAAAGCTCGTATTCACGTGGGCCTGGCGCAGCACGCCGGAGCGCGAGTCGCTCGTCACCGTGACGCTGCGTGCCGATGGGGCCGCCACCGAACTCATGCTCAAGCACGAACGCTTCTTCGACGAAGCGGCGCGCGATTCGCACAACGAAGGCTGGACGAGCTCGATCGATCAACTGGTGGCGCTGTTCGACTGAACGGCGGCGCTCATGCAACCGAAAGGAGGACTGGACGATGGAACCGCACAAGATTGTTTCGGATGCCGAATGGCTTGAGGCGCGCAAGGCATTGCTGGCAGAGGAGCGCGCATTCACGCACGCACGCGACGCGCTGGTGGCAAAGCGTCAGGCGCTGCCGTGGGTGAAAGTCGAGAAAACCTATACGTTCGAAACGCCACAAGGCGCGCGCACGCTCGCCGAGCTATTCGGGCCGCGCAGCCAGCTGATCGTCTATCACTTCATGCTCGGGCCGGATTGGGAAGAGGGGTGCCCGGGTTGCTCGTTCCTCTCCGATCACGTGGACGGCATGCTGCCGCATCTGGAGCATCACGATGTGACCTACGTGGCCGTTTCGCGCGCGCCGCTCGCGAAGATCGAGGCGTTCAGGCAGCGCATGGGCTGGCGGTTTCCGTGGGTATCGTCGAATGCGAGCGACTTCAACTTTGATTATCACGTGTCGTTTAGCGAAGCCGACAAGGCGCGCGGCAACGCGATCTACAACTACACCGAGCAGGAATACATGAGCGACGAGCTGCCTGGCGTCAGCGCCTTTTATCGCGACGAAGCGGGCAACGTGTACCACACGTATTCAACATACGCGCGCGGCGGGGAGATGCTGATCGGAACGTATGCGATGCTGGAACTCACCGCGAAGGGACGCAACGAAGAAAAGGACATGCGCGAGTGGATGCGTCACCACGATCGCTATGACGATGCGCCCGCGCAGTCATCGTGCTGTGCGCACGAGAAGCCATAGTTGCCGCGCAATGAGCGCAATGAGCGCAATGAGCGCAATGAGCGCAATGAGCGCAATGAGCGCAATGGAGAAAGGTGATTGTTAGCACAACGAAAGCACGCTGCGCCATCAGCGTAAGAATTCGCGAAAGAAACGCGCGAGCTAGAGCGACATTTCGAACGCGGGGCGCAGCAGCACTTCGATCGCCATCACGATGAGTCCCATCGCGCCGGCGGCGAGCGTCAGCGTGCCATATTCGTCGTAGAGCGTGTCGTAGAGGCACGCGACGATGAACAGGACAGCCAGCAGATTGGTCAGCCAGTAAAAGTTCAGCGCGAGTAGCATCGGCGTATCCGGTGCCGGCGCGCAACGCGCCGGCGGCAGTGCAAGACGCTCGGATTCTAGCGAATCGACCTTACGGATACGCAACAATAACGTGCTCTACAGCACTTATCTTTGCGGCTTTGGCATCTCGTTGCGAATCCAGTCGGTGACCGAAGTGCGCTGCGGCTGCCAGCCGAGCAGCGTGCGGGCGCGCTTGCCGCGCACGCGGCTGTTCGAGCCGAGGCCGTACGACGCCATTTCGTAGCCCCATTCCTCGATCGCGGCTTCGAGCGGCCAGTCCTGCGGCGCGCCGAGACCCATCACGTCGGCGAGCGCCGTGGTCATGTCGCGGAAATTCGCTTCGCCACTTTCGACAAAATAGAACGTGTCTGCCGGCGTCTTTTCGAGCGCGAGGCGATAGAGTTCGGCCACGTCGTCGACGTGCACGTTCGACCAGATGTTCAGGCCGCGCCCTACGTGGCGCATCACGCCGCTCTTCTGCGCCTGGCGGATGAGCCGCGGCAGTTGCACGCTCGCGGCTGCAGGCACCGCGCCCACACCATAGATCAGCGTGTTGCACAGCACGGCGCTCTTCACGCCGCGCGCCGCCGCCGCGAGCACGAGAGTGTCGATGGCCACGCGCGGCGCCTTGTCAGCGGTCGGCTCGGGCAGGGCGTCTTCGTGATAGACGCGCTCGGTCGCCTCGCCGCCCGATGCGTCGCCCACGATGCTCGAGCCGCTCGTGTGCAGGAGCGTCTTGCCGGAGCCTTCGAGCGCGTCGATGAGCGCCTCGACCGCGCCGCGATGGTCGCTGCTGGCCGCGTTGATGACGGCGTCGGCGGCGCGCGCTTCTGCCATGAGCGTCGCACGGTCGTCGAGATCGCCCTGCACGGGCGTGATGCCGAGCTTTTCGAGGTCGGCGAACTGCTCGGGCCGGCGCACGAGGCCGCGCACCGTGTGGCCCGCGCGCACGAGATGCGCCGCGATCGTTCCGCCGATAAAACCGCCTGCGCCTGTCACGAATACTTTCATGGGTTGCTCCTCGTCCTGTTCTCGATTGCGATGGGAGCCAGTATCGCGGTATCCGGGGTTTGCAAAAACCGTGTTAGTCTCAAATGAATCTTGACTGCAAATCAACAATAGCAACGATGAAGACGTCGACCGACGAACTGCTCGTATTCGTCACCGTGATCGATGCGGGGTCGATCACCGCCGCCGCTGAAAAGCTCGAGCAGACCGTATCGGGCGTGAGCCGCGCGCTTACGCGGCTCGAAAAGCAGTTGGGCGTCGCGCTGATCTTGCGCACCACACGGCGCTTGCAGCTCACGGAAGAGGGCGAACTGTTCCTCGATCGCGCCCGCGCCATTCTTACGGCGATGGCCGATGCCGAAGAGGCCGTCACGCGCCACCGCGAGCGTCCTTCCGGGCGCTTGCGCGTGGATGCGGCCACGCCGTTCATGCTTCACTGCATCGTGCCGCACGTCGCGGCGTTCGCGCACGCCTATCCCGAGATCGAACTCGAGCTCACGAACAACGAGCGCATTGTCGATTTGCTGGAGCAGCGCGTGGATATCGCCATTCGCATCGGCACGCTGCAGGACTCCACGCTGCACGCGCGCGCGCTCGGCTCGAGCCGTTTGCGCATCCTGGCGAGTCCCGGCTATCTCGCGGCGCACGGCACGCCGCGCAGCGTAGCCGCGTTGCGCGAACATCGGCTGATCGGCTTTACGGCGCCTGCGCATCTCAACGGCTGGCCGTTGCGTATCGCTGGCGGCGACGAAGCGGGCACGGCCACAAAGACGCAAGAGACCGCATCCGGCTACACGATCGCCCCGGCGCTTTCGGCGTCGAGCGGCGAGACGATACGGCAGCTCGCGCTTGCCGGCAGCGGCATCGCGTGCCTCTCCGACTTCCTCACCGCGGCCGACCGGGAGGCGGGGCGCCTCGTCACCGTACTCGACGACGCGCTGATCGAATCGCGCCAGCCGATCCACGCCGTGTACTACCGCAGCGCGGCGCTCGCGACGCGCGTGCAATGCTTTCTCGCGTTTATTGGGGGCAGGCTGCAACTCGACGAGTGACGGGCGCTCGCGGCGCTCTCGTGGATAGTCCCAGGACACAAGGGTCGCAAAGGGGAGTTGTATAGACAGGCGCGCCAGGCTAGACTTCGGCCACTTTCGCGACTTGTATAGACAGGATTCGACCATGCTCCCGACCCTTCGCCTCACGCCCGGCCATCTGACCCTGCCCCAACTGCGCCAGATCGCGCGCGAGGCAGTGCGGCTCGAGCTCGATCCGGCCAGCTTCGCGGCCATCGACGCAGGTGCACGCGCCGTTGCCGAGATCACGGCGAAGGGTGAGCCCGCCTACGGCATCAATACGGGCTTCGGGCGTCTGGCGAGCACGCACATCCCGAACGACCAGCTCGAACTGCTGCAGCGCAACCTGGTGCTTTCGCACGCTGTGGGCGTGGGTGAGCCGATGTCGCGTCCGGTCGTGCGTCTCTTGATGGCGCTGAAGCTGTCGAGCCTCGGCCGCGGCTATTCGGGCATCCGCCGTGAAGTGATGGACGCGCTCATCACGCTCTTCAACGCAGACGTGCTGCCCGTGATTCCGGTGAAGGGCTCGGTTGGCGCCTCGGGCGACCTCGCGCCGCTCGCGCATATGTCGTGTGTATTGCTCGGCATTGGTGAAGTGTTCATCCGCGGTGAGCGCGCCAGCGCCGAGGCGGGTCTCGCCGCTGCGGGCCTCAAGCCGCTCGCGCTGCAGGCGAAGGAAGGGCTCGCGCTGCTCAACGGCACGCAGGCTTCCGCCGCGCTCGCCATCTACAACATGTTCGCGATCGAAGATCTTTACCGCACGGCACTCGTTTCGGGCGCGCTGTGCGTGGATGCGGCGGCAGGTTCGGTGAAGCCGTTCGACGCGCGCATTCACGAACTGCGCGGTCATCGCGGCCAGATCGATGCCGCCGCGGCCTATCGCACGCTGCTCGAAGGCTCGGCGATCAACCTCTCGCACCGCGACTGCGGCAAGGTCCAGGACCCGTATTCGCTGCGCTGCCAGCCGCAGGTGATGGGCGCGTGTCTCGACCAGATGCGTCACGCGGCGCAAGTGCTGCTCATCGAGGCGAACGCGGTTTCGGACAATCCGCTGATCTTCCCGGAAACGAACGAAGTGCTCTCCGGCGGCAACTTCCACGCCGAGCCGGTGGCCTTCGCCGCCGACAATCTCGCGCTGGCCGCAGCCGAAATCGGCGCGCTCGCCGAGCGTCGCATCGCACTGCTGATCGACGCCACGCTCTCGGGCCTGCCGCCTTTCCTCGTGAAGGACGGTGGCGTGAACTCGGGCTTCATGATCGCGCACGTCACGGCCGCCGCACTGGCGTCGGAAAACAAGACGCTCGCGCATCCGGCATCGGTCGATTCGCTGCCGACTTCGGCGAACCAGGAAGATCACGTTTCGATGGCGACGTTCGCCGCGCGCAAGCTCGCCGATATCGCCGACAACACGGCCAACATTCTTGCGATCGAACTGCTCGCCGCGGCCCAGGGCGTGGACCTGCGCGCACCGCACCACACGAGCCCGGCGCTTGCGCACGTGATGCAGTCGGTGCGCGCCGAGGTGCCGCATTACGACCTCGACCGTTACTTCGCACCGGACATCGAAGCGATCACGCGTCTCGTGCAGAACGGCGCGATTGCTTCGCACAGTCCGCTGGCATTCGAGTCCGAGGCGCGCTAAGCCGCGTTGCTGCGACACGGGCCAACGCGATGAACGCTCCCGCATACCAGGGCATCAAGGACTTCATCCTCGCGCGTATTCACGCCGGTGAGTGGAGCGAGGGCGACCAGGTGCCTTCGGAGAACGAACTGGCGCGCGAGTTCAAGGTCGCGCGCATGACCGTGAACCGGGCGCTGCGAGAACTCACCGCGGAACAGGTGCTCACGCGCGTACAGGGCGCGGGCACGTTCGTCGCGCGGCCCAAGTACGAATCGACGCTCGTCGCCATTCGCAGCATCTCCGACGAAATCCTCGCGCGCGGGCACCGCTACCGCGCCCAGGTGCTCGAGATCGGCGTGCATCGTACAGACGAGGCGCTCGCCGTCGAAATGGGGCTCGCCGCGAACGACCAGGTGTTCAACTCGCGCGTGCTCCACTTCGAGAACGACGAGCCCGTGCAGCTCGAAGAGCGCTGGGTCAATCCCGCCATCGCGCCCGACTACGCGGCGCAGGACTTCACGCACATCACGCCGAACCAGTACCTCGTGCATGTCGCGCCGCTGCAGGGCGTGGAGTACCGCATCGAGGCGCTCGCGCCCGAGGCGGATACGCGCGTGCACCTCGCCATGGGCGAGTCCGAACCGTGCCTCGTGCTGCACCGGCGCACGCGCTCGCGCGGGCTCGTCGCTTCGGTCGCCAACCTCTGGCATCCGGGCAGCCGCTACCGCTTCACCGGGCATTTCTAAGCCCGCGCAACTCGCGCGTGGCCTGTGCAGCGCTCTATCTCGCCATTTCCTCAGCTTTTTCCCCGTGCCCGGTCGGTTGTCGTCGGCATGCGTCTTGCTGCGTTTTCAGATTGTCGACCACATCGCGCCAATGGGGCCAGACGGCCCGAGAAAGCGCGCGTGGTGCGCCGCAGCCCGTATCATTGGAGGGTGACGCGAACGAAGGAGGAGCTCCGCAATGGACGATGCCAACGCCACGCTCATGCCGATGTGGCGGGCCAATCTGGCGCTGCTTACGCGCGAGGTCGGCTCTGCGACGCGGCTCGCGCGCATGATGACGTTTTCCGCGAGCCACATGAAGCTGATCGTGTCGGGTGAGCGCGACTTCAGCGCGGAGTTCGTGCGCGGCGTGGAAGCCGTCACGGGCCTGCCCGAAGGCTGGATGGACGTGAAGCACGAGAGCGCCGATGTACCCGACGAGACGCGCGAGGCGATCGCAAGCGAGACGCCGCGCGCGCGCTTTCGCGGCACCGCGCATCCGGTGCGCAAGGCGCCTGTGCTGCGCGTGGAGCCGATTTTCGGCCAGGGCGCGAAGCGTGAGGAAGTGACGGCAACGCCAGAGGCGCACCGGCGTCTTGCGGGCATGCGCAAGATCCGCGATCTCGCGGCGCAGGACGTGCGCAAGCTCGAGCGCTACCTGAGCGTGCCGCCGGTCGAGCCTGCGGTGCTGCGCTCGCGCATCGAAGACGTGATCAACTACGCCGACCCCGACGAGCGCGTGCGCGCCGATCTCGAAGGCCGCCTCGAGCAGATTGAAAAGCATCGCGAAATGCTGCTGCGGCATGTCTCGCGCCTTTACGCGCTGCTTTCTCGACTGGGCGACGACTGATTCGTTGCCCGAAGCATCGTCTGCGCAGTTATCGTTTGAAGTCAGCGCTCTTGTACGCGCAACTCCGCGAGGATCTGATCGGCGAGAAAGTCGCACGGCGGGCGGTTCGAGCGTGCGCTGCGCGCGAGCACCACTTCCAGCTCGGGCAGTTCCGGCAGGCCATGCTGACGGCCGAGCGTGACGAACGTCTCGGGCACCGCGCAGCGCGCGAGCGGCGCGATGGCGAGACCCGCTGCCACCATGCTGCACAGGCCCATCAGGCTCGGGCTTTCATACGAGGTGCGATAAGCGATCTTCGCGCGCTCCAGCGCCTGGATCGCGTTCGTGTGCGCGACGCTGCCGCCGCCGAAGAGGGCGACCGGCAGCGGCCGCTCGCGCCAGATCTCGCGCCCGCTCGCCGCGCTCACGGCCGCGGGAGGCGCTGCCCACACCATCGGCTCGAAGCGGATGAACTCACCCGCGAGGCCCCGCGTGCGCGTGATGCAGGCGAGGTCGATCTTGTTGTCTTTCAGGAGCGGCATGAGCGCGCTGCTTGGCAGCCCGATCACCTGGATTTCCACCTTCGGCCAGTTCGCCGAGAACTTGCGCAGCACCGGCGGCATGAGTGAGGACGCGTAGTCGTCGGGCACGCCGATCGACACGCGGCCCGTCACCTCCGGGTGCGCGAGCGAGGCCCACGCTTCGTCGCGCAGCGCGAGCATGCGCCGCGCGTAGGCGATGAGCGTCTGGCCATCGGGCGTGGGCGTGACGCTGCGCGGCGCGCGGATGAAGAGGGGCTTGCCGATGGATTCCTCGAGCGCGCGGATCTGCATGCTGAGCGCCGCCTGCGAGCGGTGCACGAGCGCGGCGCCGCGCACGAAGCTGCCGGCGTCGGCGACGGCCACCACCATGGCGAGCACGTCGAGGTCGAGGGTCTTCATTGGTATAAGAAAAATTGATCGAAGCCTTCAATATAACGCGTTTGTCTGAACGCGGGGGCAGGCCGATACTGGGGACGTACCGACCGTTCACGTTGTTCCCCGCGCAGTCCTTCGTTTTTCGGAGAAGCCCATGTTGATGTCGCCGCCCGTCGATTTGACCTACGAACGATTCCAGCAACTGAACATGCGGCTCGACATGTCGCGCGGCAAGCCTTCGCCCGAGCAGCTCGATCTCTCGCAGGCGCTTATCGATGAAGCGGGGCAGGCGGGCTATCTCGCGCGCGACGGCTTTGACTGCCGCAACTACGGCCTCGCGAGCGGCTTGCCCGAGGCGCGCGAGCTGGGCGCGCAGCTGCTCGGTGTACCGAGCGCGCAGGTGATCGCTGCGGGCAATTCGAGCCTCGAACTCATGCACGACGCGCTGACATTCGCGCTGCTGCATGGCGTGCCGGTGGGCGAGGGCGCGGACATGAGCGCGCCGTGGCGCGCGCAAGGCGAGATCGCCTTCGTGTGTCCGGTGCCGGGCTATGACCGCCACTTCGCGATCTGCGAGGCGCTCGGCGTGCGCATGATCGCCGTGCCGATGCGCGAGGACGGTCCCGACATGGACCGCGTGGAAGCGCTCGTGCGCGACGATCCATCGATCAAGGGCATGTGGTGCGTGCCGCTCTACAGCAACCCGACGGGCGCGATCTGGTCCGACGAGGTGATACGGCGTCTCGCCGCGATGCCCGCCGCACCCGACTTCCGCCTCTTCTGGGACGATGCCTACCGCTTCCACCATCTCACCGACGAAGCGCTCACGACGCTCGACGTGTTCGAGACCTGCGCGGCGGCGGGCCACGCGCAGCGCGCGCTGATGTTCGCATCGCTGTCGAAAGTGACGTTCGGCGGCGGGGCGTTCGCGTGGCTCGCCGCCGCGCCGCGCAACGTGGCCTGGTGGCAGACGCATTCGGCCGTGCGCACCATCGGGCCGGACAAGCTCAACCAGTTGCGCCACGTGCGCTTTCTGCGCGAGCGCGCGACGCTCACTGAACTGATGGCGCGTCATCGAGCGCTCCTCAAGCCGAAGTTCGACGCTGTCGACGAGGTGTTCCGCGCGCGCCTGACCGGCGTGCCCGGCGTGAGCTGGAACGTGCCGCAGGGCGGCTATTTCATCAGCCTTTATGCGCCCGAGGGCTGCGCGCGGCGCACTGTCGAACTCGCGGCGGCGGCGGGCCTCGTCCTCACGCCCGCGGGCGCGGCGTTTCCCTATGGCGTCGATGCGCACGACAGCCATCTGCGCATCGCGCCGTCGTTTCCGTCGCTCGAAGCGGTGCGCCTTGCTGCCGAGGGCATCGCGCTTTCGCTGCTGCGCGCCATCGACGAGCGCAGGGGATAGCGGCCAGTGCGAGGATCGGGGCAGGCTCGGCGGCGGCCGCGTCGATGTGCTACAACGGCAGACGTAGCCCACGAACGTAGCTCACTTCCCGCGAGGTTGCCGTGCAAGGTCTCGCCGCTTCACTGCAACGCGCGCTCGCTCAGCGCGAGCGCGAAGGCCGCGCCGATAGCGGCCGTGCGCCCACGGTGCGTCCGCTCGCGGGAGGCGCTGGCTGGTCGGTTGACGATGTTGTCTGCACGCTCGGCCCCGGCGACCGGCCCTACGAGGAGCGCCACACGAGCGCGTGCCTCGCCATCGTGGCAGCAGGCGTGTTCGGCTACCGCAGCGGCGACGCGCGCGCGCTCATGACGCCCGGCGCACTCATGCTGGGCGTTGCCGGGGCCTGTTTCGAATGCGGCCATCGTCATGCGGCGGGCGACCGCTGCCTCTCGTTCCATTACGACCCAGCCTGGCTCGACGAGCAGGCCGCGGCCGCGGGTCTTGCGTCGGGCGCCAGGCGCTGGCGCGCCGCGCGGGTGCCGCCGGGGCGCGCGCTCGCGCCACTCGTGGCGCACGCTTGCGCCGACGCGCTCGCGCAGGAGCGGGCTCACGCGAGCGGGGGCGGCGGCGCAGGGTGGGATGAAATCGCACTAGAACTGGCGCTCACGACCTTGCGTGTGGTGGCGAGCGGCAAGGACGCGCTTGCTCCCGCTACGCCCGGCGCCGCCGCGGCGGCGCGCGTGGTTGCGACGCTGCGCCTGATCGACGAGACGCCCGACGACGCCCATACGCTCGCCAGCCTCGCGAGCGCGGCGGGCGTGAGTGAGTTCTATTTTCTGCGCACCTTCTCGGTCGTTGCCGGCGTGACCCCGCATCAATATTTGCTGCGTGCGCGGTTGCGCGGCGCCGCGCTGCGTCTGGCCGCCGACGACGAAGCGAAGATCGTCGACGTTGCGCTCGCGAGCGGCTTCAACGACCTCTCGAACTTCAATGCCGCGTTTCGCGCGGAGTTCGGCGCGAGTCCGCGCGCATGGCGTGCTGCGCAGCGCGAGCGCCATCTCGCGCAGACCTCATGGCCGAACGCCGCGCAAGCGGCGGTGCGCGCCTGAACCGCCCATGACGCGAGGCGAGTCGTTCAGGCGTGCCGCCCGGTGCGTCGCGTCGTGCCTTGCGTTGAGCCTGGCAATCGCGAGCGGACATGCTCGCGCCGGGACCACAGATAGCGCCGCGCAAAACGACGTCCCTCCGTACACGCTCGAGCGCGACGTACATCTCTTCGTGGTGCAGCAGGACGGCTCGGTCGTCGAGGACGACGACACCGTGCTGCGCGCGAACACGACTGCCGGCGTGGACGAGATCGCCCAGCGCTACGTCTGGTTCAATAAGGATATCGAAACGATCGCGAAGCTCTCGGCCGAAACCATCGACCCGGACGGCGCCACGCACGCGGTTGGCGCGAGCGGCATACGCGACGTGCAGGAGCCGCGCTCGGCGGGCGCGCCCACGTTCGAGGACGGCGTGCTGCGCACGGTGATCTTTCCGGGCGTCCAGGTTGGCTCGCGCGTGCATCTGCATTTCGCGAAGCGCCGCGCGAAGGCGCTGGATGCGGGCACGTTTTCGTACTTCGTCGAGCCGACCGGCGAACCCGTCGAGTTTCAGCGCCTCATCTTCGATCTGCCCGCCAACGTGCCGCTCCACGTCGATGCGCGCGGCTACACGGCGCTCGCCCCCGAGACGGCGAACGGCCGCACCCGCTACGCATTCGACTACCGGCACGGCCCCTATGCGCCGCTCGAAGCGGGAGCGGTGGCCTACGTGAACTGGGGCGACCGGCTGATGGTAACCACCGTGCCCGACTTCGCCGCGTTCGCCACGCGCTACCGCGAAGCCGCCGCCGATCCCACCTCGACCGATCCGGCCATTGCATCGCTGGCGCTTGCGCTCACGTCGGATGTGAGCGACCCGCAAGAGAAGGCGCGCCGCATCTACGACTGGATGCGCTTCAACATTCGCTACGTCGCGCTCTTTCTTGGCGAGACCGCGGCCGTGCCGCATCGCGCGACCGACATCCTGCGCAACCGCTACGGCGACTGCAAGGACCACGTGGCGCTTTTCAGCGCGCTGCTCGCAGCGGTGGGCATCCGCGCCGAGCCCGTGCTGCTCAATCTCGGCCCCGTCTACGCGCTGCCCGACGTGCCGGGCTATGGCGCGCATGCGATCAACCACGCGATCGCCTGGCTGCCCGACCTTGGCTTGTACGCGGACACGTCGTCGGGCGGCTACGCGTTCGGCTACCTGCCGCCGGGCGTGATGGACCGGCCTGTCCTGCTTGTCGACGACGGTGTGCTCTCACGCACGCCCGCGACCGAGCGGCGCGAGCGCACGGCGCGCCTTTCGCTCGAGGTGGGCGCGACGGGTGACGCCGCCTACAGTTACTACGTGGAAGACGAGGGCGCGGGCGCGGAGCCCGAGCGCAATTCGTTTCGCCGCGCGACGCGCGCGGGGGCACAGCAACTCGCGTCGCAGCGCCTGCGGCTCACCGGGCTCGCCGGCACTGTGCGCGTGAGCACGAGCCCCACGGACGCGACCGACGGTCCGTTTTCGGTGACGATGCAAGGCACGCTCGATCACGTGGTCTGGCGCGACGGCACAACCGCGATTACGACGACGAGCAGCTTTACGGGCGGCATCGCCACGCAGATCGACAACTGGCTTGCGCAGCCGCGCCGTACGCAACCCTGGGCGTGCATCGGGGGGGAGTTTGCGGAGAGCGCGCAAATCGAGTTGCCCGCGTTCGCGCGCGTGACCGACGTGCCGCAAGATACGCAAGTGAACGACGCGTTTCTCGACTACACATCGCACTACGTGTTCGACGCGCGCTCGCGCACGCTGCAAATCGAGCGGCGGTTATCGGCGCGCTTCGGCCACCAGATGTGCACAGCCGACGAATTCGCGCAGATGCGCGACGCGCTCGTCCGTATCGAGCGCGACACGCACGCGCAGATCGTCGTGCGGGGAGCGCTTGCGCCGCGGGCGCAATGAGCGGCGCTCAGCCGCCGCGCGTCGTCACCGGCACCCACACGCCTTTCTTCACCTGCCAGAGTGTGGAGGCGCCGTTCTTGAGCGAGCCGTCTGGCTCGAAGGCGATGCGACCGGTCACGCCGTCGAAGGCGAGCGCCTTGAGCGCGCTACGGTACACCTCGGGCTGTGCCGACTTCGCATTGACCATCGCATGGATCGCGGCCCACGCCGCGTCGTAGCCGAACGGCGCGTAGGCGAGCACGTTGGCGCCGAAGCGGCTTTTATAGGCCTGCTCGAAGCGCGGGCCATCGGGCAGTTGCGCGAGCGGGCGGCCGTATTCCCAGGCCATCGCGCCTTCGGCGGCGGCTCCCGCGTCGTGGGTGAAGTCGGTGTTCGCCACGCCGCCGCCGCCTACGAACTGCGCGTTCATGCTGCGCGCCTTCATCTGCTTCACGAGCGCCGCGCCCTGGTGGGCGAGGCCGCCGAAGTAGAGCAGGTCGGCATCGGCGGCCTTGATTCTCGCTAGCTGCGGACCGAAGTCGCTCGCGATGCTTTCCGCGAACTCGCGCGCGACCACGTTGCCGCCATGCTCGCGCACCGCGCGCTCGAACACGTCGGCTTCGCCCTGGCCGAAGGCGGTGCGGTCGTCGATGATGGCCACGCGTTTGGCCTTCATCACGTCCACGGCCCACGCGCCGGCTACGCCTGCGTTTTGCGCGTCGTTTGCAATCACCATGAAGGTGTTGGCGAAGCCTTGGGACGTGATGACGGGATTGGTCGCTGCGGGGCTGATCATCGGAATGCCGGCGCTCTCGTAGATGCGCGAGGCCGGAATGGCCGAGCCCGAGTTGAAGTGGCCGACCACGGCATTCACGCCCTGGTTCGCGAGCGTCGCGGCGGCCTGTACGCCGAGGCGCGGATCGCTGCGGTCGTCGATGGGCACGAGCTCGAAGTGCGCCGTTTGCTCGCCTATCTTGAGGTTTTGCGCGTTCGCTTCGTCGAGGGCGAGCTGCACGCCGTTTTCCAGGTCGCGGCCGTAGTCCGCGTATTCGCCAGAGAGCGGCGAGACGAAACCGATGCGTACGTTGAGCGGGCTGGCGGCCACAGCGTTGCTGCTGGCGCCGAGTGCGCAGAGTGTGCCGATCAGGAGCCCGGCCGCTAGCTTGTCGCATGGGCGGCGCTTACCGAACCCACGGCGCGCCGTGGCAAATGCGTAGGCAGTGGCGGTTCTGAGCGCGGCGGCGAGACTCATCGTGACTCCTTGCGCGACAGCGGCGCGGTGCTCTTGTGGGCGTTTTTTTCAGGTACGCCCCGCTTGCGCGCCGGCGGTGGCGCGCAAGCGGGGCGTCTCGTCTTCGGGTCTTGCTGTTTGCGGCTGCGGCTTGCCAGAACGTGCTGTGCGAACGGCTGCGCGCGTGGGCGGGGTGTCTCGGCCGGCTCCCCATGTGCGCCGGCCGGGCGCCGGCCTTCGTGAGGCGGCGGATGGCGAGCAATATATCAGGCTGCCCGGTCTGCCGGTCATTCAGCCGCGCGTTCAGCTGCTCACACAATGTCGCGCGGGTAGGACTAGTTGTCCCGTTGCAGCTCGAAGAGCGCGTCGCGCAGGCGCACGAGCGGCGCCATGGTGTCGGCGCTCGCCCAGCCTTCGAGGTCGTCGAGCGCGCGATTGCAGCCGTCGAGCACCACGTCGAGATCGACGGGAATGCCGTTGGCGAGCGCAAAGCGAATCGTCGCTTCGAAGCGTTCGCATTCGTCGTCGCCGTACGAGATGTCGAGCGTGTCGGCAATGGTTTGGGCGATGTCGCTGCGTTCGCGGTCACTCTCGTCGACGAAGTCGACGATGCCGCGCGCGACCTCGGGCGCATGGTAAAGCGCGATGTCGAGCCATACAGCGGCGTCGAATTCGCTTTCGTGGCTTTGTTCCTCGAAGTATTCGATTGCTTCCTGCACGTGGGTCTCGCCGGCGTCGACGGCGAGGCAAAGCTGCTCGAAATACTCTTCCTGTTCGCTACGGATTGAATCGGACATCGGTCATTCTCTAAATCTAAAGACGGTGGGCGCCGCGGCTGCATCTGCATCTGCCGCATATCATGCGAACGGCATTATAGGCCGCGCGCGCACCTCCTCAGTCTAGGCGGCATCCACCGACCAGGCGTCGAACCATTCGCGCGGGCGCGCGATCTGGTCTTGCGCCGCGACGATCTCCAGTTCGTAACGGCCCGCGTCATAGGTCGCCTTCACCACCGCGTTCACCGCCGCGAGCGTGTGCTCGAACGCGCGGCGCAGCGAGTCGCCGAGCATCAGGCGCGCGACGAACACCGCGCTCGTCACGTCGCCGACGCCCACCGGTTGGCGCGCGAACGGGTAGAGCGGACGCTGGCCGAGCCAGGCTTCGTGCTCGGTCACGACGAGCATGTTGAAGCGGTCGGCGGGGCTGTTGCGGTCGAGCAGATGCTTCACGAGGATCAGCTTCGGGCCGCGCCTGAGCACTTCGCGGCACGCGAGCACGGCTTCTTCCGCCGTCTCGAGCTCGCGGCCGACGAGCCGTTGCAGCTCGCTGTGATTGGGCGTCATCGCGTCGGCGACCTCGGGCATGTTGCGGACGAGGAACTCCTGAATGCCGGGCTCGACGCGGCAGCCGTTCTCGGCGTTGAGCGTGCCCATCACCGGGTCGCAGAAATAGCGCGCCTGCGGGTTGGCGGCCTTCACGGCGCGCACCACGTCGATCACGGCCTGGGCCTGCTCGGGTGCTCCGAGGTAGCCGGAGAGCACCGCATCGCAGCGCGGCAGCACGCCGATCGCGCCAATGCCTTCGACGAGATCCACGACCTCGTCCGAGCCGATGGCGGCGCCGGTCCAGTGGCCGTATTGCGTGTGATTCGAGAACTGCACCGTGTTGAGCGGCCAGACATTCACGCCGAGGCGGCGCATGGGAAACACCGCGGCGCTGTTGCCCGCGTGACCGAACACGACGTGGGACTGGATGCTCAAAACGTTTTTCATGGCCGGTCCAGATTTCGTTGTGGCTTGCGGCGCGCTTCGCATGGCGCCCCTTGCGCAGGTGCAGCAACGATAACCGAATTCGCCGCGCGCAGTCGATGGATGCGTGGGCGCGGTGTTGCGTGCGCGCCTGCGAGCGCGCCTGCATTTCGCTTGGGGAGACGCTAAGCCACGACGTTTTGACCGGCCAGCTCGCGATAGAGCGTCATGTAGCGTTGCGCCGACGCCGCCCAGCCGAAGTCCTGCTGCATTGCACGCGAGCGCGTGTCGCGCCAGTCGCGGCTGCGTCCATAGAGCGCGAAGGCGCGGCGGATCGCGGCCGTGAGCGCGTCGGGCTCGAAGCGCTCGAACACGAAGCCCGTGGCGAGGCCATCGGCGAGATTTTCCAGCGAGGCGTCGACCACGGTATCGGCGAGTCCGCCCACGCGGTGCACGAGCGGCAGCGCGCCATAAGCGAGCGCGTAGAGTTGCGTGAGGCCGCACGGCTCGAAGCGCGAGGGGACCATCATCACGTCGGCGCCCGCGACGATCTCGTGCGCGAGCGTCTCGTCGAACCCCAACTCCACGGCCACCGATTCGGGATGCTGGTGCGCGGCGCGCGCGTAGCCCTGTTCGAGGCTGGCGTCGCCGGTGCCGAGCACGACGAGTTGGCCGCCGCGCGCGACGATCTCGGGCAACGCCGCAAGCAGCAGGTCGAGGCCCTTTTGCTCGGTGAGCCGGCTCACCACGCCGAACACCGGCGCGTCGTGCTTTTGCGCGAGCTTCAGGCGCGTCTGCAGTGCCGCCTTGCAGCGCATCTTGCCGCTCTGGCGCGTGGCCGAATAGCGCGTGGCGATGGCCGTGTCGCTCGACGGATTCCACACGGCGTAATCCACGCCATTGAGGATGCCCACGAGGTCGTGCGCGCGTCCGCGCAGCAGCGCCTCGAGGCCGCCGCCCTGGGCGACCGTCTGAATCTCGCGTGCGTAGGTCGGGCTCACCGTCGTGATCTTGTCGGCGAAATAGAGGCCGGCTTTCAGAAACGAAAGCTGGCCGTAGAACTCCACGCCATGCATGTCGAAAAAGTCGCGTGGCAGGCCGAGCGAGTCGAACTGCTGCGCGGGGAAGATGCCCTGGTACGCGAGGTTGTGAATCGTGAAGATCGAGCGCGCGCCGCCGGGCGCCACGCTCGCGCCGCGCTCGCGCGCCGCCGCGCGCAGGTAGGCCGGCGCGAGCCCCGCGTGCCAGTCGTGCGCCTGCACGATGGCCGGCGCCCAGTCGGGATCGAGATGCAGTGCGAGCTGCGCGGCGCTCCAGCCGAGCAGTGCGAAACGCTGCGCGTTGTCGCCGTAGGGCACATGCTCGGCGTCGAGGTAGGGGTTGCCGGGGCGCGCGTAGAACGCGTCGGCGCGGATCATGTAGACGGCAAGTTCGCTGCCGGGCAGGCGCCCGAGTTCCAGCGTCGCCTCGGGCGCGCCGAAGGTGCGCGCAAGACGCGCGACGGGCCGCAGGTCCGCGAGGCCCGCCGCCACGGGCGCGAAGCCCGGCAGCAGCAGGCGCGCGTCGGCGCCCTGTTCGATCAGCGCTGCGGGCAGGGCGGCGGTGACGTCGGCGAGGCCGCCGGTCTTCAGGAGCGGATACAGCTCGCTGGCTACGTGCAGGACGCGAATGGTCATCGGGAGTCAGTCCTCTCGGTGCTCGGGTTGCTTGCGGGTTGGCGCGTCCTTGAGCGTCTGCAGTTCGCCAGGCACTCGGCTAGCCTGGCAACTTCGCCAGCGCCTCGCCCGTGACGAGCACGACGCCGCTCTCGGTACGATAAAAGCGTTCGGCGTCGCGCGCGGCGTCTTCGCCGATCACGGTGCCGTTGGGAATCGTGCAGCCGCGGTCCACGACGACCTTGCGCAGCCGGCAACTCGTGCCCACCGTCACCTGTGGCAACAAGACTGCCTCGGCAATGTTGCAGAACGACTGCACGACGACATTCGACGAGAGCACTGAGCGCGAGATCTGCGAGCCCGAGATCACGCTGCCGCCGCACACGATCAGGTTGGTGCCCGAGCCCTGTAGACCGTTGAGGTCGCGCACGAACTTGGCGGGCGGCAACTGCTCCTGGTAGGTCCAGATTGGCCAGTGGCGGTCGTAGAGGTCGAGCGCGGGGATGGTCGAGGCGAGGTCGAGGTTGGCGGACCAGTAGGCGTCGACCGTGCCTACGTCGCGCCAGTACGGTTCGGCGGCCGGGTCCGACGACACGCAGGACATGCTGAACGGATGTGCGATCGCGTGGCCGTCGCTCACGACGCGCGGAATGATGTCCTTGCCGAAGTCGTGGTCGGTGGCCGAGCGCGAGATGTTCTCTTCGAGCAGATGGACGAGGTAGTTCGTGTCGAACACGTAGATGCCCATGCTCGCGAGCGCGATGTCGGGGCGTCCCGGCATGGCGGGCGGATCGTCGGGCTTCTCGACGAAGCCGGTCACGCGGCGCGCCTCGTCCACGGCCATCACGCCGAACGCGCGTGCTTCCATGCGCGGCACCTCGATGCAGCCCACCGTGCAGTCGGCGCCGCTCGCGGCATGGTCGGCGATCATGCGCGTGTAATCCATCTTGTAGATGTGGTCGCCGGCCAGCACCACCACGTACTTCGGGCTGATCGAGCGGACGATGTCGATGTTCTGGTACACGGCGTCGGCGGTGCCGCGGTACCAGTGCGCGCCTTCCACACGCTGCTGCGCGGGCCACAGGTCGAGGAACTCGTTGAATTCGCCGCGCAGGAAGCCCCAGCCGCGCTGCAGGTGGCGCAAGAGCGAGTGCGCCTTGTACTGCGTGACGACCGCAATGCGGCGGATGCCCGAATTCAGGCAGTTCGAGAGTGCGAAATCGATGATGCGGTACTTGCCGCCGAAGTACACGGCCGGCTTCACGCGCTTGTTGGTAAGCGGCCCGAGGCGTGTGCCGCGGCCGCCAGCGAGCACGATGGCGAGGGTGGTGCGTTGCAGATCGTTGAGGCTTGCCGGAGTTTCCATGGACGTCTCCTTGTTGTGCCCCCGGTATGGCCGCCGCGGCCCGCCTTGTCCTGCCCGGGCCTGTGCGGTCCTTCTCTGGTGTGCCTGTCGCGTCCCTGATGCGGCGCGTTTCGCAGTGCAGCAAGCGTGCCGTGCGCCGCGGACGTCTCGTGCGTCCTGTATTGACTGTTCTAGCACCGAATGCAGCGTAGCGCGAATTGCCTTTCCGCAGGTACGGACATGCCCGCCACAAGTGTGCGAGGCGTTCGTGAGCAGCAAACGGCATGCCGCACGCCCAAGCGGGGCGCGAAAGGCGGCAAGAGCGGGGCGGGGCCGCTAGAATCGCTGGCTGTATCGGCGCCATTTCGCCGTCCTGTTTCCTGTCCGACCTTTCGCCCGATTCCTGATCGATGAGCGCCATCCTGAACCCCACGCTTGCCCGCTTTGCCCCTTTCGTTGCCGCGTTGAGTGCGGCCGCGCTCTGTCACGTCGCGTTCGCCGCAGACCCTGAGGCGAGCGGGGCCGCGCCGATGGGCGCGTCGTCAGGTCAAGTCGCGACCCAGACGCCCGACGGCCCCGCGTATGGCCCCGAGCTGCAGGGCTTCGAGTATCCGCATCCCGTGCATGACTTTGCGTTCGTTTCGCAAGGGCAAACGCTGCATATGGCGTACATGGACGTGCAGCCCGCGAAGCCGAACGGACGCACCGCGGTCCTGCTGCATGGCAAGAACTTCTGCTCGGCGACGTGGGACGCGACCATCCGCGAGCTGCATGCCGCGGGCTACCGCGTGATCGCGCCGGACCAGATCGGCTTTTGCAAATCGAGTAAGCCCGCTTCGTACCAGTTCAGCTTCCAGCAGCTCGCGCGCAACACGCACGCGCTGCTCGCGGCGCTCGGCGTGCATGACGCGACGATCATCGGCCATTCAACGGGCGGCATGCTGGCGGTGCGCTACGCGCTCATGTATCCGGGCGAAACGGAGCAACTCGTGCTCGTGAACCCGATCGGGCTCGAAGACTGGAAGGCGAAGGGGGTGCCCTCGATCCCGGTGGACGACTGGTACGCGCGCGAACTGAAGACGAACGCCGACGGCATTCGCCGCTACGAGCAGGCCACCTATTACGCGGGTCAGTGGCGGCCGGCCTACGAGCCGTGGGTGCAGATGCTGGCGGGCATGTATCGCGGGCCGGGCAAGGCGCGGGTGGCGTGGGACTCCGCGCTGCTGTACGACATGATCTACACGCAGCCGGTGGTCTACGAGCTCGGCCAGTTGCAGATGCCGACGCTCTTGCTCATCGGCGACAAGGACACGACCGCCATCGGCAAGGATCTCGCTCCGCCCGAGGTGCGCGCGCAGCTCGGGCACTATCCGGTGCTGGCCAAAGCCGCGCAGCGCGCCATTCCCCACGCGACGCTCGTGGAGTTCGCCGAGCTCGGGCACGCACCGCAGATGCAGGATCCGCAGGCGTTTCATGCCGCGCTGCTCAAGGGCCTCGATGCGTTGAACACATCGCACTGAGGGTGCGTTTGCCTGACCGAACGCGAGGCAAGCCTCGCGTTCGGGTTACCGTCGCGCGGCGGCTTCCTTCAGTTCCTCGCGGGCCTGCGCCGCCATCTCGAATGAACGCAGGCGCGCCGCGTGATCGTAGATCTGCGCGGTGACGATGAGTTCGTCCGCGCCGGTCTGTTCGATCACCGAGGCGAGGCCCGCGCGCACGGTTTCCTGGTCGCCGACCACGGAACAGGCGAGCGAGTGCGACACACCGGCCAGTTCGAACTCATTCGCCCCGATCTGCTCAACCGGCGGCGGCAGCTGCCCCGGCGTGCCGCGCCGCAGATTCACGAACTGCTGCTGCAGCGACGTGAAGAGAAAGCGCGCCTCTTCGTTCGTGGGCGCGCCGAACACGTTCACGCCGACCATCGCATGCGGCCTGGCGAGCACGGCAGACGGACGGAACTGCGAACGGTAAAGGCGCAGCGCGGTGAGCAGATGGTCGGGCGCAAAGTGCGAGGCGAACGCGAACGGCAGGCCCATCGCCGCCGCGAGCTGTGCGCCATACAGGCTCGAGCCGAGGATATAGAGCGGCACGTTCAACCCCGCGCCGGGCACGGCGCGCACGCGCTGGCCTTCCACGGGCGCGGCGAAATAGCGCTGCAATTCGGCCACGTCGTCGGGGAAGCTGTCGGCGCTGCCTTGCAGGTCGCGGCGCAGCGCGCGCGCCGTGGTCTGGTCGGTGCCGGGCGCGCGCCCGAGGCCGAGGTCGATGCGGCCAGGGTAGAGCGCTTCGAGCGTGCCGAACTGCTCGGCAATCACGAGCGGGGCATGGTTCGGCAGCATGATTCCGCCCGAGCCCACGCGGATGGATTGCGTGCCGCCCGCCACGTAGCCGATCACCACCGAGGTCGCCGCGCTGGCGATACCCGTCATGTTGTGATGCTCGGCCAGCCAGAAGCGGTGATAACCCAGGCGTTCGGCGTGCCGGGCGAGATCGAGTGTGTTGTGCAGGGCGGCACCGGCATGGGAGCCCGCCGGGATCGGCGAGAGGTCGAGTACGGAGAATAGGGTCATGGGCTAGCTTGGGGCCTGGTATAGGGAGCGCGGCGCGCGTGCGGTGCGCCGGTCTCTCGACGCGAGGCCGCAAGGCAGTCGCAAGGTGCGGCTATTGTGCCAAACCACTTTCGTTCGTGCTGGAGGCTTTCAGGAACCCATGCCACTAGCATGGATTCCGATACGGTTGATTGCTTTTACGCACCGTCGATTTGAATATTAACGAGAATTACTCTTGTTTAAATGCAAGGAGTGCGTTTTTAATTCAAAATTATTAAAGAATCATTTCTATATGCTTACCGATTTTATTCGGGATGGAAAAGCTCTGGAAGGCGCCTGTTTAATCGCTGAAATAGTTACTTTTTTTGCAACTTTGGCAACGCATTTTCTCGTGTCTGTCGGAAGCAGCCGACGGAGCTTGCTGATACAATTTTCCGCGTCGAATCGGGGATCGACCATATACGGCCGTTTCAACCGATGGTTTATCTCCATTCGTTGTTTATTCAATTGCCTTGCATCGTGTAAGCCGGTTTCAATTGGCCGGTTTCTAGCCTCGAATGTGTAATGCGGCTACGATGCGCGGTCTATTTCTGGATTTTCAGGGCAGGGAAATGGTACGTGGTGAAACGCGAATTCCGGTCGGGGCACCGCAGGAGCTTTACCCCTTGCGCGCAGCCGGCGGCGAGCGCGGGTTGCCCCACGTAACCCGACAAGGCGGCGCGCTATGACGGTGTCGCAGGTTTTCGCCATGTCGGCGCCCTGGCCCGTGCTCGTCTGGGTCGTGGTCGTGCTGTGCGGCGTTGCCGCTTTCTACGGCCTCGTCGCCGCGCTCACCATGCCGCGCCTGGGTTCCGCCGCGCTCGTGCGCGAAGCCGCGCGCCGCGCGCGGCGTGCGCAACCGCAACCCGTGAGCGTGCTTAAGCCCTTGTGCGGCGCCGAGCCGCGCCTCTACGAAAATCTCGCGACCTTCTGCGAGCAGCGGCATCCGCGCTTTCAGTTGCTGTTTGGCGTGTCCTCGCCGGCGGATCCGGCCATTGCGGTAGTGCGCCGGCTGCAGGCGGCGTACCCGGGCCATGACATCGAGCTCGTGATCGACCCGCGCGTGCACGGCAGCAATCTCAAGGTGAGCAACCTCATCAATCTGGCTGCGCGCGCGCGTTACGACGCGATCGTCGTGGCCGACAGCGATATCGCCGTCGAACCCGACTATCTGGAGATCGTCACCGCGCCGCTAGCCGACCCGGACGTAGGCGTCGTGACCTGCCTCTACAGCGCCCGCAGCATCGGCGGTTTCTGGCCGCGCGTGGGCGCGCTCTTCATCAACGAGTGGTTCGCGCCCTCGGTGCGCGTGGCGCATTCCACGGGCTCACGCGCGTTCGGCTTTGGCGCGACGCTCGCGCTATCCCGCGCGACGCTCGAGCGCATCGGCGGCTTCGCCGCGCTCAAGGACTGCCTCGCCGACGACTATCTGCTTGCCCGTTACGCACGCGATCACGGCCTCGCGACGGTGCTCGCGCCGGTGGTGGTGGCCACCGACGTGATCGAGCCGACCTTCGGCTCGCTCTGGCTGCGCGAGACGCGCTGGCTCCGCACCATCCGCTCGGTGAATCCGGCGGGCTTCGCTTCACTGTTCATTACGTTTCCCACGCCGTGGCTTGTGCTGGGTGCGTTGTTTTACGGCCTGCTCGCGGCGGGGGCCGGCATCGGCGCGTGCGCGACGACGCGCACGGCGCTGGCCGCGCTCGCCACGACCATGATGGCGGGTATCATTGCCCGTTTGATACTGCACACGCGAGCGAGCGCAAGCTGGCGCGCGTTCTGGCGCGATTTGCCGCTCGTGCCGCTGCGCGACGTGCTGCTGGCCCTGCAGTGGCTTTCCGCCGCGTTCGGCTCGCACGTGATCTGGCGCGGCGTACGCGTGAGCGTCGCCAATCCCGAGGCCGATGCGCCTTCCGCCATGGCCAGGCCCGCGCGCGCGCAGCGGCCTGCCGTCGAAGGATCGGACGCTCGCTGAGCGCGTCGTTTTAATGCCGGCGCTTGATATCCGCTTGATATCCGCTTTCTACCGAATGTCACCTCAATCATCACCCGACACACAACGGGTACCCGGAGCACTCATCGCATGAAAACGCTGTTTCTGCAGGCCCCGTCGTATGACGGCTTCGACGGTGGCGCGGGCTCGCGCTACCAGGCAAAGCGCGAGATCCGCTCGTTCTGGTATCCCACCTGGCTTGCGCAGCCCGCGGCCCTCGTGCCCGACAGCCGCGTGCTGGACGCGCCGGCCGACGGCCTGGGCGTGGAAGAGACGCTGAAGATCGCAGCGCAGTACGACCTGGTCATCATCCACACGAGCACGCCGTCGTTCCCGACCGACGCGCAGTTCTGCGAAGACCTCAAGAAGCGCAAGGCCTCGATCGTCATCGGTCTGGTGGGCGCGAAGGTGCAGGTCGATCCGCACAATTCGCTGACTGCGACCGAAGCCATCGATTTCGTCTGCCGCGAGGAATTCGACTTCACGTGCAAGGAAATCGCCGAAGGCATGCCGCTTGCCGAGGTCAAGGGCATTTCGTGGCGCGCGAAGGACGGCTCGATCGAGCACAACGCATCGCGCCCGGTGCTCGAGGACATGGACTCGCTGCCGTTCGTGGCGCCCATCTACAAGCGCGACCTGAAGATCGACAATTACTTCATCGGCTATCTGAATTACCCGTACGTGTCGATCTACACGGGTCGCGGCTGCAAGTCGCGCTGCACGTTCTGCCTGTGGCCGCAGACGGTGAGCGGCCACCGCTACCGCACGCGCTCGGTCGAGAACGTGCTCGAAGAAGCGAAGTGGATCCGCGACAACATGCCGGAAGTCAAGGAACTCATGTTCGATGACGACACCTTCACCGACGACTTGCCGCGCGCCGAAGCGATCGCGCTCGGGCTCGGCAAGCTCGGTATGACGTGGTCGTGCAACGCCAAGGCGAACGTGCCGTACAAGACGCTCAAGGTCATGAAGGAAAACGGCCTGCGCTTGCTGCTCGTGGGCTTCGAGTCGGGCGACGACCAGATTCTCGTGAACATCAAGAAGGGGGTGCGCACGGACTTCGCGCGCCGCTTCAGCGCCGACTGCAAGACGCTCGGCATCAAGGTTCACGGCAC
>NZ_CAJHCQ010000011.1 GCF_904848665.1 Paraburkholderia hiiakae | reverse complement strand
GGTTTCATGTCGCCAACCCAGTTCATGCAAGACTGGCTTGTGGCTCAGCGGACAAGGGATGCGGCTGCATAACCCGTGACCTCTGGAAGGCGAAAAACCGGGGGAACCTCAGTCCAATCATCGCCACCACGGCTTGCTCGCACGCTTTAAGGCCCGTCACCGACTGATCGAACTGGTCTTCCAGTTTGCCGAAACTCCCGTAGCGGTACGCGGCATCGCTTTCAATGTGCATGCTATTGGCCTTGATGTCGTAGCCGCAAGCGTTGATATCGGCGGGGACACACGCGAGCTTTAGGAATGTAGCTTCCGCCTAGGACCTAGGTCCGATTGACTGGGCGTCCACACGTGGCACCCTTCGGCAAAGCCATCCTTCGGCTCATAACAGGGGAACCCGATGCGCGCCTGCCGATATGTGGTCCTTTGCGCTTTGCCCTTCTTGATCGTTGGCTGCAACACACCGCCGATCCCACCGGGCAAGCCGGTTGATATCCCGACCGCCCTCGAGCAGATTCTCACGGGCCTGTGCAATTTCAGGAAAGAACAAGCCGACCGGAAGCCGGATATGGGCGCCGCAATCGACTCGGTCACCGTGGAACTCGACCTGACCGTCGACGGGGCAAGGAATCCCCCTGTGGCGGTCGCGCCGGATATCCAGTTCATTCCCACGGTGAGCTATGGGCAGATCATCACGGCGAACAGGGGCAGCCGGCTTACGCTTACCCTGAAAAACACCGGCACCCACGGCGGTTGCGACGTCATGACGTCAGCGAAATAGCGACTATTCTCACTCGCCGCAACCGGGCGCCAGATCGCCGCCGGGAAACCGGCTCTATAGGACCATCGGCCAATATTCAGCCTGTGTGGTTGTGACATGATGGGAATGAGCGGAACACTCGCCCTGGCGCCATGCGTATTGTTCATACGTTGCTGATCATCCTGGCTTTCGGCATGGGTATTGCCGGCCGGCAGGCAGATTGCCTTGCGGCCCAGGGAACGCCTGCGCAAGCCGTTGCGTCACAGGCCGCGGCAACAGCGCCAGCCAGTGCTCCAGCGCCGCCTGCTGACGCCGCAGCCCGCCGGCTCACCCTCGCGAACCAGCCTAAGTTTGGCGATTTCGACGCCATGCTCAACCGCCGGTTGATCCGCGTACTGGTGCCGTACAGCAGGACACTCTATTTCAACGAACTCGGTCATGAGCGCGGGCTGACCGCCGGGCTCATGCGCGACTTCGAGCGCTACCTGAACAAGACGTACCAGAGCAGCCTCGGCAAACGTCCATTGACGCTCGTGATGATCCCGACGACACGCGATCAGCTTATTCCTGGTCTCCTTGCCGGGAAAGGCGACATCGCCGCCGGCAATCTGACCGCCACGGAACCGCGGCTGAAGCAGGTCGACTTCGTCGCGCCGCGAGACCGCAAGGCGGTTCGCGAACTGGTTGTCACCGGTCCGAAGTCACCCGCGCTCGCCAAACTCGACGACCTGAGCGGCAAGACCGTGCACGTACGCGCGAGCAGCAGCTACTTCGAGAGCCTGAGCGCCCTGAACGCACGCTTCAAAAAAGACGGCAAGCCGCCGATGAAGCTGGTGATGCTGCCCGACGCGCTCGAGGACGAGGACGCCATGGAGATGCTCAATGTCGGGCTGGTCCAGATCCTCGTCGTCGACGACTGGAAGGCGAAATTCTGGGCGCAGGTGCTGCCGGGCATCGTTGTGCACGACAACATGTCTGTGCGCGACGCCGGCTACATCGGCTGGGCGATTCGCAAGCAGAGTCCCAAACTCCAGCAGGCCATCAACGACTTCTACGTTGGCTACGTGAAAAAGCAGAGCGTGGCGGAAGTGCGCCTGCAACAGGAACTGCAGCGCGTCAAGCAGATCACCAGCAATACCGAGGAAGCAGAACTGAAGCGCTTCACGCAAACGGTCGGCCTCTTCGAAAAGTACGGTGCGCAATATCACTTCGATCCATTGATGCTTGCCGCGCAGGGATTCCAGGAATCGCAGCTCAACCAAAGTGCCCGCAGTCACGTTGGGGCGATCGGCATCATGCAGCTCATGCCGGCAACCGGGAAGGAACTGGCTGTCGGCGACATCCGCGTGACGGAATCGAACATCCATGCCGGCGCGAAATACCTGGATCGCCTGATGTCCCGCTATTTCCCCGATGCGCATTTTTCCGACTCGGACCGCGCGCTCTTCGCGTTCGCGAGCTACAACGCGGGTCCGGCGAGGATCGCGAAGATGCGCAAAGAAGCAGCCGACCGGGGACTCTCACCCGACAAATGGTTCAACAACGTCGAGATCGTGGTTGGCGAGAAAATCGGGATCGAGACGACCACTTACGTGCGCAATATCTACAAGTACTACGCCGCCTACCGGCTCGTTCAGCAAGCGCAGGCTGCGCGCGATCGCGCCATCGGACAAGTGCGCAAGCAGGGCTGAGGCGTGCCTTAAGCGTCAAGCGTCCAGTTTCGCGAGATGAAGCTCGCAACCTGATCCAACGCGTACCGGGCGCTCGCCAGCTCATGGGTGGATCGCTGGAACACGTGGTGCAGTCCTTCGTAGACTTCCAGTTGCACCGTGTTGCCCTGCTCCGCCGCAGCCGTCGCATAACGCCGCGCGTCGTCGAGCAGGAGTTCGTCCGTGCCCACCTGGAGCGCGATGGGCGGCAGGTGTTTCGCAATGGCATGCAGTGGCGACGCGCGTCCATCTGTGGGATCGGCAGCGCCAAGATACGCCGCGGCGGCATTGGCGAGCACGGGCCGCGTCAAGACGGGGTCCTGGGTCGCTTCGCTATGGAACGACGGCCCCGTGAACGCAAGATCGACCCACGGCGAGAAAGCGGCCACACTCGCGATGGTCAACGCCCGCCGCTCCTCGACGCCCACAACCGCAAGCGCAAGGCCGCCGCCCGCAGAATCGCCAACGAGGGCGACCTCGCGTATGCCGCAGTTCGCGAACCACCGCAGCGCGGCAAGCACGGCATCGTACGCCGCGGGAAACGGATGCTCGGGCGCAAGCGGATAGTCGAGAACAAAGGTGTCAACGCCAGCGCGCACCGCGATCTGACTCGCAAAACCGCGATACCCGCTCGCAGACCCGAGCACAAAGGCGCCGCCGTGCAGGAACAGGATCGCGCGGCGGGCAGGCGCGGATGGCGGCCGAATCCACCACCCTTTTGCGTCCGCGTGGTCGATGCGCTCGAGGCCTACGCCATCCGCCACCGGCGTCTGCGCGGTCATGGCGTCGTACGCCTCACGCATCGTTCCACTGAATTCGTTGAAATGCCGTTGCGAGCGCGCGATCGCGGCGCTCGCTGCGTCACGGTCGCTGTCGCTCAGGCTGTGCCGCATTTCGATCAGGTTTGCGCGTTGTCCGATGCTCATCATGGCTCCTTCGTTGCGTGAATGCGTGGTCGATGGGCATGACGATATCGATTCCAATCAGGCCATGGAAGAAGGCCAAGTGGAATAGAATCCATTCCATCCAGGAAGTTTTGGGGAAGAAGAGATGGACCGGCTCGATGCGCTCAAACTTTTCATCCGCATCGTCGAAAGCGGAAGTTTCGCTGCGGCGGCGCGCGACATTGGCGTGGGCCAGCCTGCGGTCAGCAAGCAGATCGCGTCGCTCGAGCGCTATCTTGGCGCTCAACTGGTCAGACGCACATCGCGCAGCATGACGCTCACCGCGACCGGTCAGTCGGTCTATGAAGCGGGCTTGCGCATCATCGGCGACTTCACCGAGCTCGAGGCTTCCGTCGGGCACGGCCAGGTGTCCCCGAGCGGGCTGATTCGCGTCACCGTGCCGCCGGTTTTTGGCCGGCTGTATATCGTGCCGCGCCTGCCGGTGTTTTTCTCCCGATATCCGCAGGTGTGCGTGGACCTTTCCGCAACGGAGCGAAACGTCAATCTCGTCGAGGAAGGCTTCGACCTTTCGATCAAAAGCGGACCGCTCGCCGACTCCTCGATGATTTCGAGGCACCTGGCCTCGACTCCGGTCGTTGTCGTCGCGACGCCGGAATACCTCGAAAAGCATGGGCGGCCCGAGTCGCCACAAGATATCGAACACCATACCTGTGTCGTTTTCGCGCCCATGCACGAGCCGCGAGCATGGCGCTTCGCGAATGTCGAAGGGCGGGGCCTGTATGTTCCGTCCGGCAATTTCCGCACCGGCGACGCGGAACAGATTCGCGCTGCAGTCCTCGCCCATATGGGGTTGGTGCAGGCGCCCGGCTGGCTCTTCGCAGCGGAGATTGCGAGCGGTGCGGTCGTCAGCGTGCTGGAGGATTTCGCGCCGCCGTCGTTGCCCGTCCACGGCGTGCATCCCTCAGGCAGGCGGCTGCCGAACAAGACCCGCGTGTTTCTCGACTTCGTGGCCGAAATCCTCGCGGCTGATCCGCGCCCGGCTTTTGTTCCGGTCTGATGTCTTGCCGCGCAGGCGCGGAACGGCGCTTGCTGGGACGAGTGGGTCACTGACTAAGGAGAGCCAAAATGCCCGAGAAGAAAACGATCGAGCGTGCGCGCGCGGACAAGCGCGCGGGCAAATCCGCAAGCACCCAGGCCGGCGAATTCGTGAAGGAGGAATTCGATCGCGTGCGCGAGGGCAAACATGGCGTGCGCTCCGCGAAGCAGGCCGTGGCGATCGGCCTCTCGAAGGCGCGCCGCGCCGGTGTAGACCTGAAGCCGCCGGCGCAGGGGAAGACCAGCGAAGCGACGCGCAAGAAGGCCGCCAAGGATCTCGCGGCAGGCCACGGCGAGAAAAAGACCCGCGCGGGCACGGAATCGAAGGCCAAACGTTCGCGCGCAACAACGCAAGTGCTCAAGCGCGAGAGTAAGGCAGGGGCATCGCCGCAAGCCGTGTCGAAGCAGGCGAAGACCGCGGCGGCGCGCCGCCCTGCGGCAAGCCGTTCGGCGGCCGCGAAAAAGGCTGCGCAGACCAAGGGCGCCGCGGGCCGTTCCGCCGCGGCAAAAAAGGCCGCGAAGACACGCGCCGCACGCGCGCACACACGCCACTAGCGCGACGCAGGCTCGGCTCAGGCGGCCAGGCTTGCACGCGGGGTTATGAGACTATGTGCCTCATCGCCCCGCACACGCATGCCACAACTCCGCCGATGTCCTCTCCCGCCCTGCTGCTCGAAAACATCCTGCGCGACGTCCCCCGTCGTTATCGCTTACCGCAAGATGTTGCGGCGTCAGGGATGCAGCTTCGAAATGCGAGTCCGGCCTGCGCACTGGCGCTCGTCATTGAACAAGTGCGAGAAGCCACGGCGCACGGCGCAACACCCAACCCGACGCTCAAGCCGCGCTTTATCGAGGCGCTCGGCGCCATGATCGCCGAGGCAATACGCGCCGATTCCGGGGACCGGGCCTACCAGGCGATGGTTCTGCGGCATCGCGCCCCTCAAGTTCGCGAGTTTGCGTCGCTTTCGGCGCAGGCCGACCAGGACCGCCGGCAGATCCATGCCGCAGTCAATGCGATCGCGCATCCGGCCAGGCAGCAGCGCGCCCCGCAAGCGTGGCTGCGCGAAGCACTCGCGCAGTTGCATTCGTCCGCGTCTTCTGCGCACCACGAGGCGCACTACGCTGGGCTAGACGATACGTTGCGAACCCTTCTCACCGCGCCGGAGCTTGCGGCAAAGGACGCGGATTTCGAGCACGCGCTGGCTGATCTGCTGGACAGTCCGGCACTCGCGCGCTTGTGCCGGCTCGAAGCCCTGGCGTCGGAACCACTCGTACAGCAGTACGTATCATTACTGGATGCCTATGGTCCACGGCCGGGTACGCCGGCGGCCTTGGCGCAAGGCCGGGCGTCGCAGCGGCGCGGCGCTGCTGTCGAAGCGCTGGCCGTACACGCGCTCGAAGCACTGGCTCAACGGCTCAACGCAGCGCAGGAGAACCCGCAGGCTTACCGTGTCGTGAGTTCGATGCGCGTTCCGGCCTCGATACCGGGCAAGCACGAGCGCGCAAAAACGGAATGGGACGTGGTCCTCCTGGAGCGGCTGCACGCGAAGACCCTCGATACCGCGCCGGTCTGGAACGTGCGCCTGCTCGTCGAAGCGAAGTCATCCGTCGAGTCCGCAACGACCGACCTCCCGCGGCTCATGCGCGGTTTGCGACTGCTCGCGCACGCCGAAGACAACGTCGTGTACACGTTCGAGACGCATCAGGGCCCTGTGCAGTTGAACGGCGCATCGCTACGCGCGCAAGGCACCGAAGAGTCCGGCTTGATGAAAGCCATTCTCTACTGCTGCGACGCGCCTGCCGAAAGCGCCCCGCGAATGCTCAATGCCGCGAGCCGCATGCAGCTTCTATCGGCACAGGCGAGCCTTGAATTCGCCAATGCCCAGCGGGACGGGCAACGTGCAGATCCGGAAATACTGGATGCGGTCTGGCAGCAACTCACCCAATCGCCGCGCTGGCATGCCGTGCTTCACCAATACGCGATGCTGCGCCTCGTGCGCGAATTGATGGTGCATCCCGACGACCTGATGGCCACGATTCGCGATGCAATGGGACGTTCCCAGTGCACGACAAACGAACAGACTCGTTGAGCGCACGCGCCTGCCCTGCCACTTCCCCGCTCGCTCACCTTAGGGCAGCAGCGGATATTTCGACGTAACAGCAGAAACAGACGAATTGGCGCGTTGTCGATATGAACAACTAAGCAAATCATAATTCGTTGGTTTGCCTGTAACCCTTGCAGATCGACAATCATCGAGCATCGTCCATTCACTCAACTACCCTGCTCGTTGCCGAGCCTGAGCCCATGAAGGCGTTCTCCTCGAATATCCGTCGGCGCCGTGCCGGAACCCTCCTGCTTACCGCGTGCGCTGCCGCCGCCCTGATTCTCCAAAGCGGCTGCAAGCCGCATGAAGATCAGGCGCAAGACACGGCCGCATCGAAAAGCCAGGCGTCGGCGCAGCAGGAAATCACGTATTTCAAGTATCCCGACAATCCCGCGTTCGATCTTGTCTATCTCGCTGACAAGCTGGGCTATTTCGACAACACGAGCACGCGACCCAAATATGTCGGCAAGATCTCCGCGCCGCAGATCATTCCGCTCGTGGGCACCGGCGATATTGATTTCGGCACGCGCATGGTGCCGCTCGTCATCTCCGCGATTGCCAGCGGCGCGGATATCAAGGTCATTTCCGCGGGCGGCGAAACGCTGCCCGACGCGCCGCACATGAAGTATTTCGTGCGCAAGGATTCGGGAATTCTCGGGCCGAAGGACTTTGAAGGTAAAACAGTGGCGTTCAACAGCTTCGGCGCGTGCGCGGAGTTCGTCACCAAAAAGTATCTGGCGCAGCACGGCGTGAATGTCTCGAAGGTCAACTGGCTCGTCGTGCCTGACAATCAGTCCGAGCAGGCGCTCGTCACGAAAAACGTGGATGTTGCGATCATTCATCCGCCCTTTTCCGGCTCGGCCGAAGCCGATCCGCAATTGCGCAAGCTGTGGAGCGACTGGGACGAAGACCACGGTCTTGGCGGCATGGCGCCCTATAGCGTGAACGGCGCGTTCGCGCGCGCCCACCCGCAGGCGGTGCGCGACTTCGTCACCGCCATCGCGAAGGCGGGCAACTGGGTCAACGCGCATCCCGACGAAGCGCGCAAGCTCACGGCCGAGCGGCTTGGTATCGACGTCCGGCTCGTGGAGCGCTATGCCTACGTGAAGGACCTCGTGGTCACGGAGCCGCCCATCCAGTACTACATCGACATCCTTGAACAGGCCGGCAAGATTCCGAAGGGCAAGGTCAACGTCAAGGATGTCTACACGAACGACTTCAATCCGTTTGCGAAGCACGAGGCCCAGGCCAGTGTGACGACATCGCCGAACGGAACACGCTCGTGAGCACGACGACCGCGCTACGCGAGAAGATCGTCACGCGCGATCTCTCGCTCACTTATAGCAACGTGCAAACGGACACGCACCATACGGTGCTCAAGCGTTTCGATCTCGCCGTGCGCGAAGGCGAATTCATTTCGCTGCTGGGTCCAAGCGGGTGCGGCAAGTCGACGTTCCTGAACGTGCTCGCCGGCCTCACGCCGCCAACCTCGGGCGATATTCGCGTGGACGGGGAGCCCGTGAGCGCCGTGCGGCAAAAACTCGGCTTCGTGTTCCAGGGCTATGCGCTCTTTCCGTGGCGCACCGTGCGCAGGAACGTGGAAGCGGGGCTGGAAATTCGCGGCATGAAGCGCGCCGGGCGGCGCAGCGAGGCCGAACGCTTTTTGCGCCTCGTGGGCCTGCTGGAGTTCGCCGATCACTATCCGCATCAGCTTTCCGGCGGCATGCGCCAGCGCGTGGCCATCGCACGCGCGCTTGCGTATGGCCCCGAAATTTTACTAATGGACGAACCGTTCGGCGCGCTCGACGCGCAGACGCGCGAATTGCTTCAGCAGGAATTGCTCGCGATCTGGGAGCAAAGCGCGACGACTGTCGTGTTCGTTACGCACAGCATCGACGAGGCGATCTTTCTCTCCGATCGCATCGCCATACTCGGCCGTGGCCCCGGGCGCGTGAAAGAGATCATCGACGTCGATCTGCCGCGCCCGCGTGACGCCGCGTTGCGTCACTCGCCGGCGTTCATCGCGTTGCGGCAGCGCGCATGGGAAAGCCTCAGCACGGAGCTCGACGCGCGGCGTACGGCGGAACCCGAAGCGCACGCAGTGACTGGAGCCCATCATGTCTGATTCGATGTCCGACCCAGGCGCGGTCCGCCAATCGCCCGCTCTTCTGCCTCGCGGCGCCCGGCGCGTGCGCGTTCGCTCGTCCATCGCCCGTGTTTGCGTCGGTGTCGAGCGCTCCATTGCGCTCGTCGCCTTCCTGCTGTTATGGGAGCTGCTGCCCCGGCTCGGCGTGGTCAATGCGGCTTATCTGAGCCCGCCTTCGCAGGTCGCTCTCGCGATCGCGCGGCTTTTCGAAAACGGCGACGCGTGGACGCATATCGGCGCCAGCGCCGTGCGATCCCTTAGCGGCCTGCTGCTCGCCGTGGCGGGCGGTATTGTGTGCGGCTTCCTGCTGGGCTGGTTCCGGCGCGTCGAACGTGTTGTCGACCCCGTCTTTCAACTGCTGCGGCAGGTGTCGGCCTTCGCGCTCTTTCCCGTGTTCATGCTGTTTCTCGGCATTGGCGAATCGTCGAAGATCGCCATTGTCGTGTGGGCCGCGTTCTGGCCGGTCTTGCTCAATACCATTGCGGGCGTGAAGCAGGTCGAGCGCGTGCTGATCGACTGCGCGCGCTCGATGGGCGCTTCGCAGCGCTTCATCGCGACGAAGGTGGTGTTGCCTGCAGCGCTGCCACAGATCCTCACGGGCGTGCGCCTCGCGGGCGCTTACAGCATTACCGCGCTGGTGGCGGCGGAGATGATCGGTGCGCGTTCGGGGCTCGGCTTCTATACGCTCAATTCGCAAGAGACGTTTCAGATTCCCGACATGTACGCGGGCATCGTCCTGCTCGCCATCTTTGGACTGCTGATCAATCAGAGCCTGTCGATATTGGAGCGGCAACTGCTGCGCTGGCGCGTCGGACTCGCGCAGAATGGCTAGGAACGCTCCGCTCGCCGCCTCGCCAGTTCCGCGGCGCTTGCACTGGCCGGCCACCGCGCTAGCGGCTGCGCTCACCTGTCTCGCGCTGCTCGCGTGGGCGCTGAAAAACGACTTTCCACGCAACCTTCTCGACAACGAGCGCCCTTTCGCCGCTGCGGCCGCGCGCGGCGTGCTGATCGTGGCGGTGCCGCCGCGCCCCGCGCCTACGCTTTACGTCGGCAAGGTCGACCGCACGGTCGGCGCGCCCGATCCGTTCGCGGCTGCGCTCGCTTCCGACCTCGCCCGCCGCGTGGGGCTGCCCGTGCAGTATCTGCTGGCCGAACCGGCGGCCGCGCGCGCCGCCCTGCAGTCAGGGAAGGCCGATGCCGCCATCGCCGGCCTGAGCTTCTCGCCCGACGCGCGAGTGGCGTTCGCACCGGCTTCGTACACAAGCGGCCGCGGCATGGCGCTCGTCCTGAACCACGGCAATGTGCGGGCATGGCGCGACCTGCGCGGCCGCGCGATTTGCGCGTCGCAAGGCAACCCGTATGCCGCTCGTGCGGCGCGCGAGTTCCACGCGAGTGTGCACGGTTTCGACCGGCCGCTCGATGCCCTGCTGGCGTTCCAGGCGGGCGATTGCGCCGCACTGGTCGACGACGAGTTCGTGATCGAAGGGCTGCTCAAACAGGCAGACTGGTCCTACTATCGCCCGCTGCCCGGAACGATTGCTGCGCAGGCGGCGTTCATCGCGACGCGCGCGGGCGATGCGGCAAGCGCCGTCTTTGTCGACAACACGGTGACGCAATGGCGGCGTAGCCGGTGGCTCGCGACCGTGCGCAAGGATCAGGCGATAAGCCTTGCGTTCGACATGTTCAATGCTGAAAACGATCTCTATTGCCATTAGTTACCACTAGCCGTTCCGCTTCAGTTCAGCCAGCCGAACCTGATAGCTCTTCAACAGACACGCTTTGTCACCGCACGCATTACGCGAGTTTCGAAGCCACGCCCGTTGCGCTGCTCTTAGCCGGGCTTTATTAGTCGATACCATCAGCTTCTGGTTAAAGACTTCGGCCATGGTTTTATCGATGCGGGCAAGCTCGGAATCTCCGCAAACAAGCTGTGCCTGAGCAGAGATGAGTTCGCTGCAATCGAAGCTTTGCGTCAGCGCCGCTTTCGTTGCGGGTTGCGTTTCCAGCAACCCAGGCCTGCACAGCCCTTGAAGCGAGGTGCACGCGATATTGCGCCCTACCCACGCCATGTCCGCCGCGCCGTATTGCTTGACGAAGCGATTGATGCCGGCGTGGCTCACGCCCCGTTGCATGGCGTTCGCCGCGATGATTTCGTTGCAGAGCGAGTCCTCGGCATACGTGCTCCCGGCGCGCCGATAACAGCTGTGAAAGCCGAGCTGTCCCGTGCCCACGACACTTCTACGCTCCCCCGAGGCGAACAGAATCGAAGCACATGCGGACGCGCACCTCGCATGATCCGGGACGGCCGTATATACCCTGACCTGATCCATTGCATCCACAACCCTGAAAGCCGCTTCGACATTTCCGCCCGGGCTATCAAGGACCAGGAGAACATGCCCTTCGCTATCACGGCCGGCAAGTTTGGCGGCCGCCAGAAATTTTTCGGCGTCGCCGCTCTGAATCTTTCCCTTCCCGATGATCACCTTCAGTTTTAGATCGGGTTGGTAATAGATCTTGAACTCCATTGCCCGCGATACGGCAGGGAGCATGAGCAGCGCAGCAAATAGCCACACACGCGTCAGGCTGTGCAAGGTCGGCGAACGCCACGCGCTACGCATACACGCCTCCGTGCGGCGCACGCCAGCGGACCGGAACTGGAATTGAGCGTCCCTAGAACCCGCGCCTCAGGTTCCGGTCGCGCATCGGATCAGGCGTCTTTTGCGTGAGTCGCAAGATCCCCTGATCGTCGAAGTAGAAGTGGAACATCATGTAGTCGATGTTGTTCTCGATGTAGCGGTAGGACCAGACTTCCCGCTGCATGCGCGAAAAGTATGCGGTCTCCGCGGGCCGGCCGAAATTGATCAGGACATCGTCACGTGTCCACTCGTTGACTCTGGCGCGATAGAACTCGCTCTCCTGCAAGACCTGGCGCACACTCACGACCTTGCCGCTCGCGTCGATGTCGGCCACGGTGTTCGTCGACCCCATCGGCTGGGTCGGCCACATGAGCCGTTTGCCGCCGTCCGGCAGGTTATAGGTTTCGCGCGGCGGCCCGAGACGCGCGATCAACGCGGACTGGTCAGTGCCCGGCTCGACGCTTTGCCACGGCTGGGCGCAACCGGCCACGAGCGCCATCGCGGCGGCAAGCCACGCGCGCTTCACGTTGTTGGACAGCGTCCCCATTCACGCCCCCTTGAGCCGCGAACCTGGCGAACAACACGTGCAGATCATGCCGGGCGTGGCCGATGCGGACAATCGGACCATGGTCCTACCGGCAAGCCATCGGTGGCGGGAGTATGCTTCGATGTGATGTTCGGGCTCCAGAATATCGGAGGCGCGCCGCGCGTGCCCTTCCGGTCTGCGGTTCGTTTCCTAACGTTCCATACCCCCGGGGTGCGGAATGATCCAGCGCATCACGCTGATTGCGGCTTCGGTCGCCCTTGGGTGCCTCGCCACCCTCGTCCCCGTTTTCACGAGTCTTTACGTCGCGAACAAGGACGTCCAGCGGCGCGACCGTCTCGAGCTCAGCGAGTTCGCCGACAAGGCGGTGATGCGCACGGACCTCGTCACGTACCAGGCCATCGCCGCCCTTTCCGACCTGGACCGGGAACCGGGCGCGCCCTGCTCGCCGTCCAACCTCGAACAGGCCGCGCGTGTCATCTACAACTACCGCTATGTTCAGGATGCCGGCACCTACGCCGATGGGCATTATCTCTGCTCTCCGCTGCTTGGCGACGTGCGCAACCAGGATCTCACGCTGCCGCCGCCCGACTATCGCAGCAACGACGGCTACCTGGTGTGGTTCGAGCAGAAGAGCCCGCTAAGCGACGTCCGCAAGGACATTCAGATGGGCCGCGATGGCCACTACGTTTCCATCGATCCGGGCTCCTACGTCGATCTCATCGATCCGGCGAGACGCCCCATCGCCGTGGTCCAGATTACGACGGGCAGGCTGCTCGCCATCTCGGCTGGCGCGGATCCCGACGACATGCTCAATGCGTGGAAGCACAGCGGCAACGTGAAGAGCGACGAGTGGAATTACGCTGTCGCCCATTCGTCGACACGGCCGCTCGGCGTCGTGGTGATGTCGCCGCGCAGCAGCGTCGCGGGCGACTGGCCCAAACTGCTCGCCGCGTGGCTGACCATCGGCGTGTTCGCGGGCGCCGCGCTGGGCTGGCTCGCCTACAAGCGCGTTTCGCGGCAACTCTCGTTTCCCGCGACGCTGCACTGGGCCATTTCCCGGCGCAAGATCGACGTAGTTTTCCAGCCCATCGTGCGGCTCGCCGACAACCAGTGCGCCGGCGCCGAAGCGCTGGTGCGCTGGACGCTGAACGGACGCGCCATCTCGCCCGAGGTCTTCGTGCGCGTGGCCGAAGACAATCACCTCATTCAGCCTTTGACCGATCTCGTGCTCGAAAAGACCATCGCGCAACTCGGGAAATTGCTCACGGCGAATCCTTCGTTTTATGTCTCGATCAACGTGAGCGGCGAGGATCTGCAGAGCTTCCGCTTTCTGAACCTCCTTACCGCGTCGCTCAATGGAACCGGCATCGCGCCCGCGCAAATCCGCATCGAGGCGACGGAGCGCAGCTTCATGAACGCAGAAGCCACGCGCGGTTTCATTGCGGCGTTCCGGGCCGCCGGTCATCCCATCTATATCGACGATTTTGGCACCGGCTACTCGAGCCTCTCGTATCTGCAGACCTTCGAGGTCGACGTGCTGAAGATCGACAAGTCGTTCGTCGATACGATTGTCCAGGACACCGCCTCGAGTGTCGTCGCGCCGCACATCATTTCGATGGCCCATGAGTTGGGCCTGCAAATCGTCGCCGAGGGCGTGGAGTCGGGCGCACAGGTGACGTGGCTGCGCGATAAAGGCGTCCAGTATGGCCAGGGCTGGTACTACGCGAAGGCGATGTCCGCCGGCGATCTCGCGAAATGGCTGGGCAAGCATCGCATGCCGCGCGAGGCGAACAGCATGCCGGCGATGTAAGCGAAGCAAAAAGCGGCTTAATGCGCGAATCTGAATACCGAAACGGCCTGCTGCAACTGCGCCGCCTGATCGGCCATCGAGCTTGCAGCGGCGGCCGCCTGTTCGACCAGGGCCGCGTTTTGCTGCGTGACCTGGTCCATTTGCGCGACCGCGCGATTGACCTGCTCGATGCCCGTGCTTTGCTCGCCCGAGGCGGCGACGATCTCGCCCATGATGTCGGTGACGCGCTGCACCGCCGCCGTCACTTCGACCATCGTCGAGCCCGCGCGCTGCGCCAGCGTTGCGCCGTTTGCGACACCCGCCGTCGAGGCTTCAATCAGCGCCTTGATCTCCCGCGCCGAAGCCGCGCTGCGCTGCGCGAGCGCGCGCACCTCGCCCGCGACGACCGCAAAGCCGCGCCCTTGCTCGCCGGCGCGCGCCGATTCTACGGCGGCGTTGAGCGCGAGAATATTGGTCTGGAACGCGATTTTTTCGATCGTCGCGATGATATCGGTCATGCGCTTCGCGTCCTGCGCCACCTCGTTCATTGTTCTCGCCACTTCGCTCACCAACTCGCTGCCGCGCGCCGCAACCTCCGAAGCGCCGCGGGCGAGTCCGCCCACTTGTCTAGCGTTCCCGGCATTCTGCCGCACGGTCGAAGTCAGTTGCTCCATGCTCGTCGCGGTTTCGCCGAGCGACGCCGCCTGCTCTTCGGTGCGTTGCGAGAGGTCGGTGTTGCCCTGCGAGATTTCGCGGGCAGCGAGAAGAATGGAGCCGCTCGAGTCATGAATGTTGGCCACGATGCCCGCGAGCTGCACACGCATCTCGCCCAGCGCGTGTAGCAGGCTGCTCGAATCGCCGGCACGCGTTTCTATGGATACCGAAAGATCGCCGGCCGCGATACGGCCAGCAATCTCCATGGCGCGAGCGGGCTCGCAGCCCAGCTGGCGTGAAAGCCGTTGCGAAATCAACCAGGCTAGCAGCGCGCCGGTCGCGACCGCCCCGAGCAGAATCGCCATGATGAGGGTGCGCATGTGCTGGAATTGCGCCGTGGCTTCGGTCTGCGCGTTTTTCGCCTCGCGTTGCAGCGAATCGATCAGTGCGGTCACGCTGTCGCCCAACGCAACGCTCGCCGCAATCGCGCGGCGCACGAGTTCGGCATTGTCCACGCCTGTCGGCACCGGCTCGAAACCGATCTGCTGATGCACGATCGCCTCCCATGCCGAGGTTTTCCTGAGCACGTCGTCATAAAGGGCGCGGTCGCCAGCCGACACGCCTGCATCGGCGTAGCGATCCAGCGACTCATGCATGCGCTTGAGTTGCGCGACGATGTCTTCCTTGAGTCGATGGCGACCCGCTTCATCGGCGTAGCCCAGATTCGCTGCGTCGAGGTCCGTGCTCAGCTTGCTGCGGGCCGCCTCCTCCAGCCAGAACTGGCCGCTCATGTGCCGGTTGCAGATTGCATCGGCGAGATCGTGCATCGACGCCAGCGACGAGACGCCGGCAACACCGACGGCTACCGCAAATACGATCACAACGGCGAACGCTGTGAGCAGCTTTTTGAATACCGTCATGCGATCGAGCCACTTCATGGCTGTCCCCTTATTCGATTCCCTGTTATGTCGCTCGCGTCGAGAGCATGCCTCGACGCGAGCGCGGCAAGCTTGACTCAATCACCCCACCGAGGGTAGGCGGGGAACGGATATAGGGAGAATCAGTCGGCGCTTCTAGCGTCGTCAGCGGACTTCTGCTAACCAGCCAGGCGCGATTCGCTTTTAGGTGGACAAGACAACGATGTCGCGTTGCTGGGGCTCAATCGTCGTTGCGTGCACGGCGCAACGCGGGGATGTCCGAAAGCCGCATGCCAGCGGGCAGAAGTGGATGCTTCGCCTGCCCCACGCGTTGCGCGCGGTAGATGCCCGTGTGGCCAGAAAACAGATAAGCCACCACGCAGGCCAGCGCCGCATACATGCCGATGTCGGCGCCAAACAACTCGATTGCCATGACGGTCGAAGCGACAGGCGTGTTAGCGGCGCCAGCGAATACGGCGACGAAACCGAGGCCCGCGAGCACAGGCATCGGCAACGCCAGCACATGCCCCAACGCATTGCCGAGCGTCGCGCCGATATAGAACAGCGGCGTGACTTCGCCGCCTTTGAAACCCGAGGCAAGCGTCACGACCGTGAAGCCGAACTTGCCCGCGAAGTCGTAGACGGGCAACGGATGATTGAACGACTCGACAATGGTCGGAATGCCCAAGCCGAGATATTGCGGCACGTTCAGCGCGGTTGCGACAACCGCTACGACGATGCCGCCCACGAACGGTCGCGCCGGCGCGTAGGCAATCTTGCGCTTGATGAACGCCGAGAGCGCGTGCGTCGAGTCGGCGAACAGCATGCCCACCACGCCGAACGCGATGCCCGCGAGGATGACCGATGCAAGACCGAGCGGCGAGACGGGCGGAACGAACGCAATGCTGTAGACCGTGTGATGGATGCCCCAAACACGGCACACCTGGTCCGCGACCAGCGACGACGCCACGCAGGTGAGCAACGCGTCATAACGCAGGCGCCCGATTGCGAGCACTTCCAGCCCGAAGATCGCGCCAGCCAACGGCGTGCCGAACACGGACGAGAAGCCCGCGGCGATGCCGCCCATCAGCAGGATGCGGCGGTCTTCCCGGTCGAGGCCGAAGAGACGCGTCACCTGGTCGGCGAGCGCGCCGCCCATCTGCACGGCCGTGCCCTCGCGCCCGGCCGAGCCGCCGAACAGATGCGTGACCACGGTGGCGACGAGCACGAGCGGCGCCATCCGCTTGGGCACGATTTTTCGGGGGTCGTGGATTTCGTCGATCAGCAGGTTGTTCCCGCCTTCTACCGGCTTGCCGACACGGTGATAGACCCAGCCGGTCACGAAGCCGGCAACGGGCAACAGCCAGAGCAGCCAGGCGTGGGCGACGCGGATATCGGTCGCGCGATCGAGCGCATAGAGGAACACGGCGGATGCGCTGCCCGCCAGGGCACCAAGGACGGACGAGAGCAGCAGCCAGCGCGCGAGGTACGGAACCATCGCGAACGGCTCGATAGACTTCAGGGGTTTCATTGCGGTCCAGGTTTGCGTCGCGTTTGCGTCGCATTTGCGTACCTGGGCGACAGGGGGCGTCGCGTGGACGGCCTACGACCTCCTGCACCCAGGAACTCGTAGGCATCATCAGCGCTGCGGGAATGCAGGGCGGTTACGGGAGGAATGCCATCTCCGAAAGCCCGGCGATTCTATGCGACAACTTAGGGCACTGCAACAGGATCGTCGCCACGCTCGCTAACCTGTGAGCCTCAGTTTCCAGCCTGCGCGCGAGCCGGTATGAGCTTGAGTATATGAACGGCGGGACCCGGCACGAACGGCGCAGCGTCGCCATGCACCCATGTTTCATGTCCCGCAAGGAAATACGGCGACATGGGATTGCCCGACTGGCCGCCCGGCATCTCGAAGATACCGTCCTGCTCGCGCCCGGGCGACACCGCAAAACGCTCGGACGCGCCAAACACCGGCGTCTGCACGCGCGGCATATTGATGTCGCCCGGCAGCGGGTCGTGCGGCGCGCTGAGCCAGCCGCGAACCCACGGCAGCCACTCCGGCACCATGCGCGCGAACGGATGCGCAATTGCCGACCGGTTGCGCTCGCCCCAGCGCGCGTCTTCGAGCTTCGTGCCCTTGGGAAAGCGTTCGATCGTGTGGTCGATGCGCTCCAGCATGAACGCGCGCCAGTCCGCGAAACCACCCGGTATCCAGGCGTGATGGTCGGCGAGTGTCTCCATGGTCGCTTCGTAACGCGAGTTCGCCGCGCGATAGCTCAGGTCCGGCGCAATCGCGGCCATCTGCTTGTCCAGTACACCGAACCATGATTCGTAGAGCGAATCGTAGAACGCGCGCACCAGCCGGTAGCCGACTGCATCGACATCGGCGCAGCCATCCCACGCTTGAACCAGCCGCTGGAATTCGGCGCGTTTGGGATGGCCGTCGAGTGCGCGCGCATCGAGCGGCGCTAGCGCGACGCGTCGCCAGTACGCGATCCAGAACGCGCGGTCGTCGGTCTGCACTGCGAGCAGGTCGCGCTCGGTCGCATGCGGCAGCGCAAGCAGGTCGTTACGTATCTGCGTTGCGCGCGCGCCGAGATCCGTGCCGGAGTCGCCGATGCGCGCCACGTCCTCCAGCGGCAGGGTACGGTTGTTCGCGGTCCAGATGCGGCCGGCTGGCGGATCGACGCGCGCCGGATACGCATCGGGCGGGCGATACCCTTGCCAGCCGGCATACGTTTCGGAGCGGTACGGCAAGCTCGCGAGCGCTGCCGCATCACCGTCGGCGTCCGCGAAGCGTGGCAGCGGCCCGGCGAGCGTCCAGCCGATATGGCCTTGCGCGTCGGCCACCATGAAGTTCTGCGTCGGCATGCCGAAGGTCTGCGCGGCGCGCAACGCGTCGGCGACGTTCGTGGCGCCTTCGAGCCGCATGAAGTTCATATTGGTCGCCTGGGGATCTTGCGCGACCCAATGCAATGCATACGCGTGTTCGCCGGCCACGAGTTGCGGCCCCCAGCGCGTTTGCACGACTGGCAGATCAACGCTCGCGCCGCCGTTCACGTCGAGGCGCTCGTGGATCACCCGCGCCCTCTCCCATCCGCCGCCCGGCACCCGGTAGCGCAATGGATCGGCCGGATCGCGTTGAAGTTCGACCAGATCGACGAAGCGCCCATAGCTGTTGGTAAAGCCCCACGCGATATGGCCATTGCTGCCGGCCACCACGGACGGCGTACCCGGCAAACTAACACCCGTGATACGCCGCTCGCCGCCATCGGGCGCGGGATAGACGAGCGAGATGCGGTACCAGACGTTCGGCAGCGACAGGCCGAGGTGCATGTCGCTCGCGAGCAGCGCGCCGCCGTGTGCACTATGCGCGCTGTCGACCGCGAACCCGTTGCTGCCGACCATCGAATCGACCGCGCTCTCACTGCCGGCGAAACCGGGCACGCTGCTGAGCAGCGCTGTGGCATCCGGTTCGACATCGACGGCGGACTGCGTTGCCGGGAGCCATGATGGGGGCGCTGCGGGCAGCGCCGCCGGCGGCTGCACCCATGCGCGCTGCCCGTCGAGCGGGGCGTCCCAGTGGCTCGTCTCAGGGAGCAGGAACGCAAGCAGTTCGGCGGGGACGCGCTCGCGTAGCGCCGCGCGCGACAGCACGCGTCTCACCTGGTCGTACTGAAGATCGAAGTACATCGCATAGACCGCGAGCACGGTGTCCTCGGGAAGCCACGGCGTCGGTTGCGTGCGCAACAACCAGTATTCGAACGGCCGCGCGCGAAGCGAGCGCAGGCCGTCGTTGACGCCCGCCGTATAGCGTTCGATCAGTTGCCGCTGGTCGGCGGAGAGCGCGGCGAGCGCCGTCTGTGCGCGTTCGCGAAAGCGCAAGGGCCGGTCGCGGCGGTCCAGAGGCAACGCCGCCGGTCCGATGAGCGCCGCCATCTCGCCAGCGGCGACCCGGCGCAACAAATCCATCTGGAAGAAACGGTCTTGCGCGTGAACGAAACCGCTCGCATACGCGACGTCGCCACGCGTGCTGCCCTGCACCGTCGGTACGCCAACCGCGTCGCGCCCGATCGTCACCGGTGCAACGAGCGGCGCGGCACGCGTGCCGTCCAGTTGCGGCAAGCTGGCGCGCAATGTCAGCCAGACCGCCAGCACCACAGCGGCCAGGACGATGACGACGGCACACAACAACATCAGCGGCCACGCGCGGCGCCGCTTTTGCGAAGAAAGGCTCGAACGGGTCATGACTGAGCATGCGGATCGATTTGTTTAGCGCTTCCTGGCGCTGCGACCGGATTGGCCGGATGCCGTACGACCATAGCATGACGATGCGACACCCTGCGGCAACTGCGCGGACGCACGGCGCTGCGCCTTTCGTTCGCGTCTTCGCTCCCCGCGCTAGCTGGGCGCGACACTCTGCCATCAGCCACCGTGCCACGCAAGGACGACAATCTTGCTATTGCGTTCTGTTCGAGATCGCACAGGGGCGACATCATGGCAAAGAAGTTTCCGATTCACCCACCGCACCCAGAGCGCTTGTGCTGGGGATGCGACCACTACTGCCCCGCCAACGACATGCGATGCGGCAACGGCCAGAGCCGCACGCAGCATCCGGCCGAACTGCTCGGCGACGACTGGCTCGAACAGGGCGACTGGGGCATCGAAGTCGACGCGTCCGGCACAAGCGTCACGCCATGACCGGCGCAATCAAATATGCATGCCGCCAGCCACCTCGATGCGCTGCGCATTCACCCAGCCAAAGTCATCCGACAATAAACCCGCGATAACGGGCCCCACGTCAGTCGGTAATCCCGCGCGGCCCAGCGCGGTATGTTCCGCCACGGCTTTGTTGACCTCCGGATTGTCCCGCACGATGCCGCCGCTAAAGTCGGTCGCAATGGCGCCTGGCGCCACGACGTTGACCGCGATTCGGCGCGGCGCGAGTTCGAGCGCCATATAGCGTGTGAGCGCTTCGACGGCCGCCTTCATCGGGCCGTAAATCGCGCGGCCCGGAAACGCGAAACGCGCAAGGCCCGAGGAGAGGTTCACGATCCGGCCGCCGTCATGAATGAGCGGCAGCAGCTTTTGCGTCAGCAGAAACGGCCCCTTGAAGTGCACCGCGAACTGCGCGTCGAGTTCCGCTTCGGTGCCGGCCGCAAGCGTGGCTGTGGAAGAAATACCGGCGTTGTTCACCAGATAGTCGAAGCCCTTCGCGTTCAGCGTTCCAAGTGCTTCTCGCAGGCGCGCGACGAAGTCGTCGAACGCGCCCGAATTCGCCATGTCCAATTGCAGCGCAATCGCCCGGCCGCCCGCTTGAGCGACCTCCGCACAGACCTTCTCTGCCTCGGCTCGATTGGTGTTGTAAGTGAAAACCGTGTGGACGCCGCGGCTTGCCAGCCGCAGAACGGTGTCGCGGCCAATGCCGCGGCTGCCTCCGGTGATGACCGCGATTTTCGCGCCCGGCTGACTGCCTTTGTTCGTTGCCATTTGGCACCTCTCGCTAGTTTGGATAGCGTCGATTCTGAGCCTGGCGCCCCCTGCGAGTGAATACCCGAATCTGCCCGATTCTTGCCTAATCCTGCTTCGCTGACTAAGATGGGTCGACGGGCGCTTTCCATCGCGCGTTCCTGATCGAGCCGCCATGACGAACGAACTGGCCGCCGCCCTGCTGCGCTATACGCAAACGCAGCCAGGCACGAGCCCATACAGCACCGCTGCCGACGGACTGCTCATTCTGCGCTCCGACCACCCCGCCCCGCCCACGTTTCGCTCGGCGCGCCCGGCTTTGTGCATCGTCGCTCAAGGCGCCAAATGGGCGAGTTTTGGTGGGGCGCAACTGGAATACCGGGCCGGTCAGGCGCTCGTGGTCGGCGTGGAAACGCCGTCGCGGGGCCGCGTGTTCGAAGCGAGCCCGGACAAACCTTGCCTGGTTCTGATTCTCGAGCTGGAGCTCGCCACGCTGCGCGCCGTAGCGAGAGAGATGTCGCCTGCGCCCGTGCCGGCGGCAGACGCAAGCCGCGGCGTGTTCGTCGCGAACTTCGATGGCCCCCTCTCCGATTGCGCGCTGCGCGCCGTGCGCCTGCTGGATACGCCCGACGCAATCGGCATGCTGTACCCCATGCTCATGCGCGAGATTTGCTACTGGCTGCTAAGGGGTCCGAATGGATCTGAAATCGCGCGGCTCGCGTCGACCGAAAGCCCGTCTCATAGTCTGCGGCGCGCAGTAGAAAATTTGCGGAAGCGGTTTGCCGAGCCCGTGCGGGTGGAAGACCTGGCGGCGCTCGCCCAGCTCAGCGCGTCGGCGTTCCACCGCCAATTCAAGGCGTTGACGGGGCTGCCGCCCCTTCAATACCAGAAGCAATTGCGGCTTCTGGAAGCCCGTAGACTGCTGCTTTCACTGTCGATGAGCGTACAGGCCGCCGCATTCGAAGTGGGTTACGAGAGCGCCTCGCAGTTCAGCCGGGAATACACGCGCATGTTTGGCGCGCCACCGAAAAAAGAGTCGAGCCAGGCGAAGGCAATGCGCGAGGCCGCGTAGGGTGCACGCGGCGCGAAAGCAATGCGTCCGCTTTCGCGCCGTGCGCACGTCATTGATCAAACATCACTTGCCATACACGTCGAAGTCGAAGTACTTCTTCTCGATCTTCTTGTACGTGCCGTCCTTGATGATGCTGGCAATCGCACCGTCGATCTTCGTCTTGAGCGCGGTGTCTTCCTTGCGCAGGCCGATGCCGGCGCCGTTGCCGAGCGTAGCCGGGTCATCCAGGTCGCCGCCCGCGAAGCTGTAGCCCTGGCCGCGCGGCGTCTTCAGGAAGCCCACGTCGGCCTGCACGGCGTCTTGCAGCGCCGCGTCCACGCGGCCGGCCAGCAGGTCCTGATAGACCTGGTCCTGGTTCTGGTAAGGCACGACCTCCACGCCAGCCGTTGCCCAATGCGCCTTTGCGTAGGCCTCCTGAATCGTGCCCTGCTCCACGCCCACGCGCTTACCCTTGAGCGATTCCGCAGTCGGCTTGATGCCCGAGCCCGTCTTGGCGACGAGGCGCGTCGGCGTGTTGAACAGTTTGTCCGAGAACGCGATCTGCTCTTTGCGCGCAGGAGTCATCGACATCGACGAGAGCACGCCGTCGAACTTGCGCGCCTTGAGCGCCGGGATCATGCCGTCGAAGTCGTTTTCGATCCAGACGCATTGCGCATTCAGACGGTGGCAGATCTCGTTGCCGAGATCGATGTCGAAGCCGACCAGTTTGCCGTCCGGTGCTTTCGATTCAAACGGCGGATAGCTCGCATCGACACCAAAGCGAATGGTGTCCGCCGCAAATGCTCCGGCGCTGGCCGTGGCGGAGATCAAGGCAATAGACACGGCTGCAAACAACTTTTTCATGGGATCTCCCTCGGTTCTGGATAGACAGAGTGCTCAAGACATGGACTCCGCCCGCATGGTTGCGCGCGGACGTTCCCCAGCGGCACGCGCCGCAAGCGTGGTCGACGCCGTGGGTGCACCTGCGCCAGACAAGGTAGCAGTCCAGAATACTCGCGTCGAGTCGTCAAAAACACGCGAAAACACCTATGGCGCGGGAGAACCCTGGGAGAAACTCAGGAGGAGCCGGGCCAGCCCGCTTGCATGGCAGGGAAGACCCCTAAACTAGTGACGGCGGGGGAATGCACCTTGCCGACCATAGCGATCTTCGCGAAGCCTCCAGACGCGGCGGCGCGAGCGGGCCGCACGCATGCCCGCACAGTCGCGCAATCGGGACAGAGCGCTTTCCCGCTCGATGGCCGCACTATCGAAAGCGCTGCGCGAGAGGTCGAGCAGAGCGGGCAAGTCGGAGTTTCGCCAGGCCGGGACGAACACACGGGCGAGTTCGATAAGAATGCGCTTGAACATGGGCAGTTATCCGGCATGACCACCGTTGCGGACGCCATTGCCCGAGAAATGATTGACCTGCCCGGTACGACGCACCGGGTCGCACGAAGCCAGCGTCGATGCCGGCTTCGTCAGCGCGAATTCTCCCTGGAATAAATTTACCGGGCAAGCATTTATTCAGCGCGATTCAACGAGATTCGGCGAGGTAGCGCGCTTCGCCTTCTTCGGCGTCCGATGTCATGATGACGCGATTGCGCCCCGCCGCCTTCGCCATATAAAGCGCAGCGTCGGCCCGCACCATCGCGCTCTCCAGCGTATCGGCCGGCACGAACTTGCCAACGCCCGCGCTGAGCGTGCAGTGCACGCCTTCGGCGGGCGAACGCTCGACAGCGAGCCTGAGCGTATTCGTCAGCGTCGCTGCGTCGTGCTTTTGCGCGTAGGCGAACAGGATCGCGAACTCTTCGCCACCCAGCCGTCCGAACAGATCGCACGACCTCAATTGGCCGGTGACGACCGAGGCGACGTGCTTGAGAATGCGATCGCCCACCGCGTGGCCAAAGCCGTCGTTGACAGCCTTGAAGTTGTCGATGTCGAGAATGGCGATCGACAAGGGATCGCCCTTCTCCCGCGCTTGCGAAAGCAGGACTTGCGCCCGGGCGATGAACGCACCGCGCGTGAGTGCGCCCGTCAGTTCGTCGATCGTCGCGAGCTTTTCCATTCTCCCCAGGACCCGATCGTGAGCGAGCATCACCATACCGATCGACATGCAGGGCAACGTGAGGATCGCGAGCCCGAGCAGCACCACGTTCCAGGGAGACGGCTGCACAAACGAAAGTGACGGCGCGGCGCCGAAGACAATCGCGCCGATTCGCGCGACATAAACGAGCGCCCCGAGCCCGGCGGCCACGGCGATGAGCCGGCATGGGTAGCGCGTGCCCTCGCACGAGGCATGGCGAAGCGCCAATGTCCCCACCGCGAGCCGCCCATAGATGAGGCCCAGCGAAATGAGCACGCCCCTCGCGTCGACATTGGGCGACACCCACGTGAAATACACGAGCGCTGCACAGATCACAACAAGCGCCGCGGATTCCGCGCCCCACACGGCACGCTTGCCGAAGAACTGGCGCGTGCCCTGCACGAGCAGTACCACGGCGCCCAAGGTCGCGATCGAAGCGCCGACGATCGTCATCCCGCCAGCCCGCGCGCCGGCGAGCACGATCCAGGCGGAGGCCGCTGCCAGCAGCGCATAGCCCAGACACCAGCGGCGCACGCCCGGCACGGCGGTTCGAATCAGCGAGCCCAGGATGGCGACGCTCATCAGGCAAGATACGATCAAGATCCCGAATAGAGCGATTGCGCTGAGCATGAGAACGGGCCGGGCAACGAAAGGAGAGAATCAGGGACGCGCGAGGCAACGCCTGATCGTTGAAAGCAAATTGAAACTATTTTTAGCCGCGAGTTGCGCATATCGCGCGTGTCGCATAAGCGTCGGGGACATATCGTATCGCAGGTTTCGCCTGGATCCCTGCCACTGTACGAAACGCGCGACGGATCGACGCTACACTAAACGGCTCCTGCGGACTCTACGGGCGAGGTACCTTCCATGCCAGCACCTGACACCAGACGCGCACTTCGACTGCTCTGCGCCTTGCTTTGCGTGGTTTTCTGGCTGGGCGGCTGCGCGGGGATGGGTCAGGACCCGCTGCGGGTCAACGTCGCGGGGCTCGAGCCGCTCCAGGGCGAAGGCATGGAGATGCGCTTTAACGTGAAGTTGCGCATCCAGAATCCCAACGACGCGCCGGTCGAATTTAGCGGCGTGTCGCTGCAACTGGATCTTAACGGTCAATCGTTCGCCAGCGGCGTGAGCGATCAAGGCGGCGTCGTGCCGCGCTACGGTGAAGCGGTGGTCGTCGTACCGTTGACCGTGCCGGCATTCGCCGCCGTGCGCCAGGCTTTCGCCTTTGCGGGCAGTGCACAGGCCGGCAGCATTCCCTACGAAATACGCGGGCGCCTGGCAGGCGGCATAGGCGGTGGCACTCGCTTTGTCGACCACGGCAAGCTGTCGCTGCCGACCGAAGGCCTGCTCGGCCCGTGACGGCGTGGCCGCCAGCGGGGTATGCCTCCCCGCTCGAGCGGAGCCGCCCGCATTGCCGAGCGCTCGTGCACGATGTACCCGCTGCCATCGTCATGATGGAAGAAGACCATTACTGGCATCTGCACGCGCCTAAAAGCCGCTGACAAACCGCTGATAAGCCGCTGATAAGCCGCTGATAAGCCGCTGATAAGCACGCCGCCGTCCAGCACGCGGCGCGCGGCACGCTTCCTGCGCTGCAACTCTCGACCCGCCTGCTGCCGGCTTACTACGCCGCGCAGGCCCACGACCGACGAGGGGGAGCGCCATGGAAGATATCGATCGACTTGCGGCTGAATACGGAACGGCAAGCGCCGAGCAACAGCCATATGGACGCGCACGCGCCGCCGTTTCCTGGAGCGCGATTGTGGCCGGCGCGGTGGGCATGGCCGCCTTTTCCCTCATTCTGCTCACGCTCGGCACAGGCCTCGGCCTTTCGTCCCTCTCGCCATGGCCCGGCAGCGGCGCGCACGCCAAAACCTTCGGCGTGGCGGCGGTTATCTGGATCTGCGTGACGCAAGTGATGTCCGCCGGCCTCGGCGGGTATCTCGCGGGGCGGCTGCGCCGGCACTGGCCCGGCATCGGCACCGACGAGACCCACTTTCGCGACACCGCCCACGGCTTTCTTGCCTGGGCGCTCGCCACGCTCCTCTCCGCCGCCATCCTCACGTCGGCCATTTCGGGGCTGGCGCGCGAGGGCGTGAGCGTGGGCGCGCAAAGCACCGAACGCATGGCGAGCGGCACCGGCGCGCTCAACCGTGGCAACGCCCTTACCGCCTACAGCACCTGGCCCATGGGCTATCTGATCGACGGCATGCTGCGCCCCGCCGCAGGCACTTCAAGCGCTTCGGACACCTCGGGCGCGGACCCGGTCTTCGCGACCGCGCAACAGAAGCAGGAGATTGCGCGCATCTTCCTCAACAGCTTGCCTGCCGGCGGCGCGCTTTCGCCCGACGACAGCGACTACGTGGCGCGCATCGTGGCGCAAAAAACGGGGCTCGCGCCGGCAGATGCCCGCGCCCGCGTCACGACCACCTGGTCGCGCTTGCAGGAGAAGGCGCAAGCCGAGGAAAACGCCGCGCGCGCTGCGGTGGAAACGGCCCGCAAGGCGACTGTCCACGTCACGCTGTGGCTCTTCATCTCCCTGCTGATGGGTGCCTTTGCCGCGAGTCTCATGGCGACGATCGGCGGCCGGATGCGCGAGTTTTGACGCGAATTTTACCGACATGGCAATGACGCCAATTTCCGAACCGTGAGGAGGCTCACATGCGCTCGATTCTTCTTTATCTGCTCGGCGTTCCGATTCCGATCATCATTCTCATCGCGCTCTTTTGGCACTGACGTTACGACGTCCTGCTGCGCTTGGTGCGCTTGGGACATTCGGGGTACTGATCTTGCGACACCCCTGTCGCGCGCGTCGTCAATCGCGCGACATGCAAGGCTTTTAGAGAAACACACCGGAGGACGATCATGGACACGAGAGACGCACACGCCATCGCGAACAAGGTCGCGGGAGAAGCGCAGCACCTGGCCGGCAGCGTGCTGGGCGACCCCGCCACGGGATTGGCCGGCAAGGCCAAAGTGCTATATGGCAAATCGCAGCAGGCATTGAACAATGCCGCCGACGCCACGCGCGACAACGTCGCCGACAAGCCCATGACGGCGATCGGGCTCGCCGCCGCCGTTGGCTTCGCGCTCGGCGCGGCATGGGCCTTGAACCGCAGCAGAACCGAAGACCGGGGATAACCCCCGGTACGGCGTGCGAACGCCCGCGCGCCGCGCAGCCTGCGCGTCACGCAGAATCTTACCGGCACGATCGGCGCGGGCGGCTATTGTTTCATCATCGCCGCGCTCAGCCGCGTACTCGGCGAACTCGCCGACCGCATCGCGGCATCGATCGCCGCGCGCTGACACGGCGACACCGGAACACAGGCGGCCACGCCGCGGCGCTAACCTCCCGTCTGGAATCCTAACGAAGCCGCTTTCGCGCGCAAGTCTGCGAAGCGGTCAACGTTCGGGTTGGTCGCAAGCTGCGACTGATCGATCGAGGACACGGGGTTTGACGACGACAATCCGGGCAATCCTGAGCACTCGCCGCCGAACGTGCCTTGGGCAATCGTGAACGCCGGGGCGTCGGTACGAGGCGGGTCGGTGAAATCGAGCGCATAGGCAAGATTGACCGTCGCCGGATCGCTGCCGCGCACGCCGAGCGGCTGCAAGCCGAAGCGCCATTGCAGCAGCGCGTGAATCGAACTCGGATCGAACGGATAGCGCGTGACCGTGCCCGCACGAACGCGCGGCCCCAACAACGCGAGCGGCACGCGAAAACCTAGCTTGCCGTCGTTGCCGAGCGCGAGTTCGTTCTTGCTGATCGGTCTGGTGGGCGGAACGACGTGCTCGAGAAAACCGCCCCATTCGTCGTACACGACGATCATCAGCGTGCGGTTCCACGTCGGGCTCGTGCGCAACGCCTCGTAGACCTGCCCGAGAAATGCCTCCCCGTTGCGGATGTCCGCGTGCGGATGATCGTCCGCCGACGTGCCTTGCGGCTCGCCCGCGAACGCCGGATCGACCATGCAGAACGGTGGCAGCGTGCCCGCCGCGGCATGCGAGACAAAATCCGAAAACGAATGCGAAATGCCGACGTAGCGCGTGCCGTAAAGCGCCGTGAACGGGACGTCGTGATAGTAGTAGTTGCAGCCGATATTCGCGGCGCTCAGCCTGTCCCAGATCGTGGGGAGCGACGCACTGTCGATACTGTCGTCGAGGCGATCGGTTGCGCCGCTGTGCAGGTAGAGGCGGTTGGGAAACGTGCTGGTGAGGATGCCGCTGAAGTAGAAGTCGCCGATCGTGTAGCTGCTCTCCACGGCGTCGAAGAACTGCACATCGGCGGAGGTGTAGTAACCGATCGGCAGCAAGTCGCCCTGGTGCAGGCTCGTGCCCGGCGTGAGGAGAAAGCCGTTCATCGCGCCGGAAGCCAGTTGCGTGCGGGCCCCGTCGTAGCTGTGATTGGGGTCCTGGTACGAGCACGCCTGGTAGCCATAGGCGGAATTCGCCGCGAGCGAAAACGGCGTTTGCATCACGCCGAACGCGTCCGCGAATTGCTGGTTCGCGGGCATGCCTTCGGCGCCCGGCACCCAGCCGAGGAAGTGGTCGAATGAACGATTTTCCATCGTGACCAGCACGATGAAATCGATGCCCGAAGTCGCCGGATCGGGCAGCGCCTGGCGCGGCAGGCTATAGCGGTCGGCGCCGTCTGGCGAGGGAACGTCGGCAATCGATGGCGCCGGCGCTTCGCCGTCCTGAGCGCCCGATCCCCCGCCGCCGCCACCGCACCCCGACAGCGCAACGCTGCCAGCAACCGCGGCTACACCGGCCAGAAAACGGCGCCGGTCATAGCCATGATTCTCGTGAATCTCGTCTCCCATGACACGTCTCCCGGTTGGATGCGGCGCAGGCAATGCGTCCTTGCCTCGCAGCCGCGAAGCGATACGCGCTCGCCACTTCGAGCAGCGGACGGCCCTTGCGCGCAAGCTTCGCGCCCGCCGTGGGGACAGGCGGTTAGTTGCGATGAGAGAGGAAGACCAGGGAGGTCAGGATGGACACAGCGTCGTCACGACTGCTCGATCAGCGCCTTGATGCGCTCGGCCTGCCCGGCGTCGACCGGGTTGTAGACGATCATGTGGAGGTCCGGCCGGCCATCGACGGAAAACGCCGACTGCTCCAGCGCGATCAGCCCGAGCGTGGGATGGTGCAGGCGCTTGACGTTGTCGGCTTCCGCGTGCGTGAGCACTTCGTTGTCGCGCCACAGGGCGTCGAACTCGGGGCTGACGCTGCACAGCTCCTCGACGAGTTCACCCACTGCCGAAACCAGGCCCGCGCGCGCAACGTCGGCCCGGAACGCGCCCACCACGAAGCGGGCCACGCTGTCCCAGTCGTGCTGCTTGGCGCGCACGTCCGGGTTGCAGAACAGGAAGCGCAGAATATTGCGCTGACCGGGCGGCAGCTTGCCGTAGTCAGTCAGCACGACGGCGGCGGCGCGATTCCAGGCTACGACCTCCCAGGTAGCCGTCTTGACGATGGCGGGGCTGAAGCGCAGCGAGTCGAGCAGGCGTTGCAGCCGCGGATTGACCCCGTCCACGGGCCGGTAGCGCACTTCGGGCGGCCGCCCGAGCCCCAGCATGAAGAGGTGTTCGCGCTCCGGATCGGTGAGCATCAGCGCGCTGCATATGCGCTCGAGCACCTCCGGCGAAGGCGCGCCGCCGCGCCCCTGTTCGAGCCACGTGTACCAGGTCGGACTGATGTTGGCGCGCTGCGCCACTTCTTCGCGGCGCAACCCGGGCGTGCGGCGGCGGCCGCTGAAGCCGAAACTCGCCGGGTCGAGCCGCGTGCGGCAACGCCTCAGGAAGTCGCCGAGCGAGCCGGCCGAGTGGATCGGAATGGACAGCCTGTTAGTCATCTTAATATGATGAACTCACTACTTTAACGGTATAAAGAATTTGGAGATAGTACGCCAGTCACGACCCAGGAGAAGCGACCATGCGTATTTTTCTGACCGGTGCGACCGGCTTCATCGGCTCGGCGCTCGTGCCGGAACTCATCGAAGCCGGTCACGAGGTGATTGGCATGACCCGCTCGGAAGCCGGCGCACAGGCGCTCGCCAAGGCGGGCGCCCATGTACATCGCGGCACGCTGGAGGACCCGCAAACGCTGTGCAGCGGCGCGGAGCAGGCGGACGCCGTGATCCATACCGCCTTCGATCATGACTTCTCGCGCTTCGTCGAGAACTGCGAAAAGGACAAGCGCGCCATTGCGGCACTCGGCGCCGCGCTCGCCGGCTCCGGGCGACCGTTGCTCATCACCTCCGGCACGGGCATCGGCAGCGGAGCGCACGGCGAGCTGGCGAGCGAAGACGTCCTCAATACGAGCCATCCCAACCCGCGCATTGCGTCCGAACTGGCCGGGCAAGTGCTGCTGGAACAGGGGCTCAACGTGGGCGCGGTGCGGCTGCCGCAAGTCCACAACCCGTTGCGCCAGGGGCTCATTACGCCGCTCGTAGCGATCGCACGCGAAAAAGGTGTTTGCGCCTACGTGGGCGACGGTCAGAACCGCTGGCCGGCCGGCCATCTGTCCGACGTCGTGCGCCTCTACCGCCTCGCCGTGGAAAAAGGGCAGCCCGGCGCGCGCTATCACGCGGTCGGCGAAGAAGGCGTGAGCAGCCGCGAAATCGCCGAGGCGCTCGGCCGCGGGCTCGGCCTGCCGGCCGGTTCGATCGCGCCGGAGGACGCGGCCGCGCATTTCGGGTGGATGGGTATGTTCGTCGGTATGGACATGCCCGCTTCGAGCGCGCTCACCCAGGCGCGGCTCGGCTGGCGCCCGACCGGTCCGACGCTCATCGCCGATCTGAACGAAGCGCGCTTCGCCGAGGTGTGAGCTTCAGGTCGCAGGATCGCGTCGCGCGTCATGCGCGCGCAACGCCTGCGCGAATCTGCCCGGTTCCCAGTCCTCGCGCAGCGCGCGCTGCATGAGCGCCTGCTGGCTTTCTGGCGCGAGGCCGCCCACGGGCGGGTCGCGGTCGAGATTCGTGGGAAACGGATAGCCTTCCGCGCACGACGCGATGGCCGCAACGCTCGCGAGTTCGACTGCAACCCCCGAGCCGCCTTTCGTTCGGCGCTCGTGCAGCACGGGATAGATCGCTTCGCACATGCTCGTGCGGTCGAGCGCCTCCATTGCGCGACCCATCGCCGATGAAACCTGCAGCAGGTTCGCCATGCGCTGCACGTCGGCGGTGCGGTTCGCGCCCGCCGCATGAAATAGCGCGGGATTGAAGAACAAGGCGTCGCCCTTTGCGAGCGGCAACTGCACGCAATGCGCTTCGAAATACGCGCGGAAATCAGCGCGCCGCCATGCAAGATAGCCCTCTGCATAGCGCTGCGAGTATGGCAAGAGTTTGGTCGGCCCGCTCTCGAGCGGCATATCGCTGTGCGCCACCGCCCCCTGGAGCGTGAGGAAAGGCGATACGTGATGCACGTGCGCCGGATAGCGTTGCGCCTCCTCGATCGTCTGGAATCCCAGGTGATAGTCGCGGTGCGCCTCCTGCGCCGCGCCGCCAGGACGCACGACGTTGACCTGCGAGGTCATCTGATAGCACGGGCCGAGCCATGCCTCGCATAGGGCCATGAGCGGCAGGTTCGCGAAGTAATCGACGAATACGGCGGGCGCCTCGAGGCAGAGCTTCTGTTGCGCGTTCCATATGCGGTCGTTCGCGCCTGCCTTGGCAAAATGGTCCGCACCACTCGCGCCCTTCTCCCGCTCGTCGCGAATGATGGATTCGAACACGGCGGTCGCTTCGTCCACTAGCTGCGTGTTGGCGTAAGCGCGTTCGAGCACCAGCACGCCGGCGCCGTCGTGCAGCACGTACGCCCACTCGGCCTGCAATTGCGCGCGCTGCGTCGCGTCGTCAAGCACGCTCTGGAGTGCCTGGCAGCCGTACACGGGAATGCGCTGCCGCACATCGCTCGCGAAACGCAACGAGCGGCCGTCGTCGTGCAGCCGGTTCACGAATGCCTCTAGCGAGCACTCTCGCTCGGCGTACCATTGCCGCCCCAAATCCACCACGGGTGTCTCGTGCTGATTCATGCGTCTGCCTCCGATTTGACTCAAGCATAGCGTTGGCACCCGGCGCCGGGGATACCAAAAAGCTATCAAAAACACATCAGCAAGGCGAAGGCATGGCTGCGTGCGCGCGTCACACCAGCGGAAAGCCATCCTTGAACGTCTGCCGCAGGAACTCCGTAAAGTGCTTGACCGCACGCGGCACTTGCGCCCCATACGGCCGCACGACGTGCAGTTGCGAAGCGAACGCGCCCACCGGACGCCAGTCGGCCAGCAGCACCGCGAGCTTGCCGGCCTGCAGCGCGGCCTGCGCGCTGAAGTCGGGTAGCAGCGCGATGCCGAGATGTTCGAGCGCCGCGTCGCGCAGCGCTTCGCTGTTGTTGGCCGAGAACGGGCCGTTCACCGTCACCGTCTCGCGCGCGCCTTGCGCGCGGCGGCCGGCTTTTTCGAACGTCCACACGCCCGCGCCCAGCGCGCGGGGATAGAACAGACAGTCGTGCTGGGCGAGATCGGCGGGCGTTTGCGGCGTGCCGCGCTGCTTGAGGTAAGTGCGCGTGGCGACAATGACCGAGCGCGTGTCGCACAGCTTCCAGGCCACGTGAGTTTCGGGCACCTGCGCGCTATGGCGGATCGCGAGATCGAACCCTTCGGTCGCGATCGAGGTCAGCCGGTCGGAAAGCTCCAGTTGCACGCGCACTTCGGGATGGGCGCGCGAAAACTGCGCAAGCCGCGGCACCAGTTGCTGGCGCGCGAACGCCACGGGCGCGGTGACGCGCACGGTGCCGCGCGCGACATCGGCCATCTCGCGCACGCTCGCAAAACTGGCGGCAATACTGTCGAACTGCGCGCGAGTGTCTTCCACGAGCCGCAGCCCCGCCTCCGTGAAGCGCACGCTGCGCGTGGTGCGCTGCACAAGCGGCACGCCCGCCACCCGCTCCAGTTCGGCAATGCGCTGGCTCACGGCCGCCTTGCTTACGCCCAGGCGCGCCGCCGCCGCGGTATAGCTGCCCTGTGTGGCGAGCACATTGAGCCAGTGCAAATGCGTCCAGAGTGCCTCGACTCGCTGCGTATCCATGAACGAAAGTCCGCGTCAAAACTCGTGATCCCCGCGCCGATACTAGCATGCCGTCTGCGCATCTTTCACAGACTCTGCAAGCGATTGTTCACAGCTGAAAACAATCAATTCAGCGACAGAGTCTTTCCCCGCCTCCGCGGTCTCCGTAGACTGGCGGCACGCACTCACCAGACGAGGAGATGACATGCAGGCCTACACCGATTCCGCAGACGTGATCCACTTTATCGGCGGCAAGACCGAACGCGGCGCGGGCGACCGTACGCAAGCGATCTTCAACCCCGCGACCGGCGCCACCGCGCGCCGCCTCGTGCTGGGCGAAGCGGCCGATGTGGACGCCGCCGTGGCGAGCGCGAAAGCCGCGTTCCCGGCCTGGCGCGACACGCCGCCCATTCGCCGCGCGCGCGTCATGCTGCGTTTTCTCGAACTGATGAATCGCCACAAGGACGAACTCGCGGCCATCATCACGGCCGAGCATGGCAAGGTGTTCTCCGACGCGCAGGGCGAAGTCGCGCGCGGCATCGACGTGATCGAATTTGCCTGCGGCATTCCGCAACTGCTCAAGGGCGACTACACCGAGCAGGTTTCCACGGGCATGGACAACTGGACCGTGCGCCAACCGCTGGGCGTGGTGGCCGGCATCACGCCGTTCAACTTCCCCTGCATGGTGCCGTGCTGGATGTTCCCGGTGGCGCTCGCAGCGGGCTGCACGTTCATCCTCAAGCCTAGCGAGCGCGATCCTTCGGCTTCGCTTTTCATGGCGCGTCTGCTCAAGGAAGCGGGCCTGCCCGACGGCGTGTTCAACGTCGTCCAGGGCGACAAGGTCGTGGTCGACGCCCTCCTCGCGCACCGCGACGTGAAGGCTGTGAGCTTCGTGGGCTCCACACCGATCGCGAACTATATCTACGAGACCGGCGCGAAGCACGGCAAGCGCGTGCAGGCGCTGGGCGGCGCGAAGAACCATATGGTCGTGATGCCCGACGCCGATATCGAACAAACCGTGGATGCGCTGATCGGCGCGGGCTACGGGTCGGCCGGCGAGCGCTGCATGGCGATCTCGGTGGCCGTGCTGGTGGGCGATGTCGCCGACAAGATCGTGCCGCGCCTCGCCGAGCGCGCCCGCACGCTGAAGATCAAGAACGGCATGGAAGCCGACGCGGAAATGGGCCCGATCGTCACGAAGCAGGCGCTCGAGCGCATCGAAGGCTATATCGCGACCGGCGTGGAAGAAGGCGCGACGCTCGTGGTCGATGGGCGCGGCCTGAAGGTGCCCGGCCATGAAGATGGCTTCTTCACCGGCGGCACGCTGTTCGACAACGTCACGCCTGAAATGCGCATCTACAAGGAAGAGATCTTCGGGCCGGTGCTCGCCTGCGTGCGCGCCAGGGATTTTGCCGAAGCGGTGCAACTGATCAACGACCACGAGTTCGGCAACGGCGTGGCCTGCTTTACGCGCGACGGCAACGTGGCGCGCGAGTTCGGCCGCCAGATCGAAGTGGGCATGGTGGGCATCAATGTGCCGATTCCGGTGCCGATGGCATGGCACGGCTTTGGCGGCTGGAAGCGCAGCCTCTTTGGCGACATGCACGCGTATGGCGAAGAAGGCGTGCGCTTCTATACGAAGCAGAAGTCGATCATGCAGCGCTGGCCGGAAAGCACCGAAAAGGGTGCGGAGTTTTCGATGCCGGTGGCGAAGTAACGACTGTTGGTGAGAGGAAAAAAGCCCACTTCACGTGGGCTTTTTTTATGGCGCGTCGCAGGGAGCCCGTGGACACGGACTTACATCTGCCCCCGCCGGGAGCAGATCTGAGCGATCCGTGAAATCGCGGACGGTTCTCTCGCGCCCGGCATATTCTGCAGGATGCACTCGTGGTATGCCTTCTCGCGCGGCAACAGCATTTCGCCATTCCGATACAGCGCGTAGCACGAGCGCTGGATATAGTTCGATGCAGCCTCATTGCGGGCGTCGCGCAATCCAGACAGCATACAATCATCATAGGACGACTGACCATCTGCCAGCGCCGCGTGCGCGATCAGCAGGCCGACCAGACCAATCGTAGTCCGCAGGGCCGAACTCCATCGAACATTCCTTGTCATGACGTTCCTTATTATGATTCTCGTCTGTCTGCGTGAGTTTGCACGGCACGAACACCGGCCTCGCTCCTGCGGCAGTGTATCAAAGGACGTCGTTTTTGCTTCGATGGAGGCGTCACCTGCGAGTCGAAATCAGACGCATGACGCATTCCCAATGCGCACTCCCTACGCCGCAGTGGCCAATTGGCGTGGCTCATCCATTGCGACGTCGAGCGCTTCGCGGATATGGCTCATGCTCGCCGCGAGACGCTGCTCGATGTCGCTGGCCTGAGCGATTTCATCGGCGAACGGTTCGTACGAGGCGTAACCGCGGTAGCCACGCGCGCGCAGCGCCGCGAGCTGGCGCACGTTGCCGAGACAGTCGTCGCGGCCCACGAGCACGCGATGGCCGTCGCGCATCTCGTCCACTTTCCGCGCGCTGTCTTCCACGCCTGAGATGTGCACGAGGCCCGTGAGATCGGGATAGAAAATGTCTTCGCCCGCGAGGTGATGATGATGACTCGCCTCAACGAAAAGATTGATGATTTTTCGTCAGCGGCAACGCGGCGGATCAAGCCGCTTCGTGCTGCAATGCGACTACGCCGCGCGCGGGTTTGTCAATGCCGAGCAGACAACAAAACGGATGGAGACGCCCCATGACGGACACCGCTTCGCCGCGCCGCAAGCGCACGGCGCGTTTCGTGGAGATTGCCGAAGCCGCGGGCGTGAGCCCCGCCACGGTCGACCGCGTGCTCAACGAGCGCGGCAGCGTGTCCGCCGCGATGCGCGCGCGTGTCGTAACGGCCGCCCGCCAGCTCGGCGTGCCGCGTGTACTACCCGAAACGCATCACGGGCTGGTGCATATCGACGTTTTGCTGCCGCAAAACAGCACGCCGTTTTTTCAGCGGCTGACACTGGGCCTCGAACGCTCCATGCAAATGCTCGACCGGCGCATCGTGCTGCACCGGCAGTTCCTGCCCGAAGCCGACGACGCCGTCATTACCCGCGCCATCCTGAAGCCGAATTACAAACGCGCGGGCTTGATCGTCACCACGCACGATACGGCGGCGGTGCGCGACGCGCTGCGCAGCGTGATCGCCCAGGGCGAGGCCGTGGTGACGATGGTCACCGATATCGATGCGGTCGAGCGCGTGCATTACGCGGGCATCGACAACCGGCTTGCGGGCCGCACGGCGGGCTATTTCGTCGGGCGCCTCGCGAAAGAGCCGGGCCGCGTGCTGCTGATCTGCTCGCGCAAGGACTATCACGCGCATATCGAGCGGATCAGCGGGTGCCGCGAGCAATTGGCTGAATCGTTTCCGCATCTCGTTTGCGACGAGGAAGCCGTGGAAACGCTCGATGACGTGGACCAATGTCATCGCGCGGTGCTCAAGTCGCTCAAACGCGGCGACGTGGTCGGCATCTACAACAGCGGCTACGCGTCGGCGGGAATCGAGGCCGCGTTGCGCAAGGTGGGCGCGACGGGAAAGATCGTGTGGGCAGGCCATGAAATGCTCGACCTGCACCGCCAGTACATCGAGGAGGGGACCATGGACATCGCCATCGACCAGGACCCCGACGGGCAGGTCATCTCAGCGCTGCAGCATGCGCTCAACGCATGCGGCGTGCTCGAAACGCCCGCGCCTCCGGGGCCGGTGGAGTTCCGGATTTTCTGCTCGGCGAATGTGAGACGCAATCCGTATCTGGGCGTTGGAAATTGAGTTTCCAGTTTCAAGCTGCGGCACTTGCGCGCCCAGATTCCTTTTCCACCTCTCGCCACAGCGCGCGAATCCAGTCGCGCATGAGCAGCGATTCGCGCCAGCGGTCGGTCGTGTCGTTGCCGTCCGGACCGATGATCGCATAGGGCTGCGGCCCCAGCTCGCAGGTGAACGCGAGCGTGTCGTCCGCGCCCGCACGCTTGCGCCACGAGTGAAAGCCATAGCGCCACCAGTCGAGAAAGAGATCCACCCATTTGCGGTGCGGCGCGAAGGATAGCTCGATCTGCACCTGTTCGCGGCTAGCCACGCGGCCATGAAACGCCCAGGAAGCATCGAGTATGCGATGCATGAGCGCGTGATTCTCTTCCGATACCGGCCATGCGAACTCGCGCCCCACCAGGTAGTGCGAAATGTCGCCGAGCAGTTTGAGGTCGGGCCGCGCGTCGAGCAGATCGAGCGTGAAATACAGGTCCGTCGTCATGCGGTCGCGATGCGTTTCGATGTAGACAGGTATGTTCACCTGCTCGGCCAGGCGCTGCCATCCGTCCAGCAACACGAGCGCCTCGCGCTGCGTGCGCGGGCGCACGTCGGGTTGAAGGTCGACATGGTGCAGGCCGAATTCGGTTGCGATTTCAAGCACCGGCTGCAGGTCGTCCACGGTCGCGGGGAAGCACTGGCCTTCCGCCGCCAGTCCGTATGTTTTGCGTAACTCTGCGACACGCTTCACGTCCTCGCGATTCGTGCAATGCGCGCTCACGCCGTCGAAGCCCGCTTCGGCGATCATCCGCACGTTTTCTTCGAGCGTGCGCTCGTAGCCATCGGTATGGCGGCGTTCCATCGACCAGAGTGACTGGAACACCAGGAGTCGTTGCGCCATCATGTCTCCGTTTTTCGCGTCCAGGCAGGACGATCCCGCGCACGACCTCGATTCCAGCCGCACGTGCAAGCCCATCGGCAGGCTCGACGCCAATGCCGACGATCACCGTATCGGCACGCAGCGTGTCGCCGATTTCCAGCAGCGAGTTGAGCGTGCCGTGGAGGAAGAACGCGGGCATCGCCCACAGGATTGCGCTGGTTTCCGTGTTCGACACCGAAGTCTCCTTGATCCCGTTGGCCGTGCTTCGAGCGGCAACATCTTCTTGGGATCAAACATAAGCGGCGCGCCAGTCGCGCTCAACGGAAATCTTGATGAAATTTCGTCAATTTGCGTCCAGGTGGGCGTGCTCCGCGTGCTCCTGTTCAGCGCCGAGCATGCGGGAAATATCCGCGACGAGCGCATCCACCGCCACGCGCACCTTCGACGGCATATGGCGCGCCTTCTGTCGCACGACGTGGACTTCGTCGCCCATCACGCTCTTGCTGTCCATGACGAGCTCGAGTCGTCCGTCGCTCAAATACGGGCCCATGAGCCAGCACGGCAGCCACGCGAGACCGGCGCCGGCGGCGGCCGCATCGGCAATCGCCAGCAGGTCGTCGAAGCACAGCCGCGACGCGAGCCGGCACTCTTCGACTTCGCCGCCCGGGCCGCGCACACGCCACGCCGGGGTTTGCCCGGCGCGGCCATACGCGATGCCGGTATGCGTGGCGAGCGAGGCGACGTCGGCGGGCTTGCCGTGCTGCGCGAGATACGCAGGCGACGCGCAGATGCCCATACGCTGCACGCCGAGCCGGCGCGCGACGAGCGTGCCGTAGTCGGGCAGCGTGCCGATGCGCACGGCCAGATCGAAGCCGTCCTCGACAAGATCGGCCACGCGGTCGCTGAACGACAGTTCGACATTCAGCCGCGGATGCTCCTCCACGAGCCGGCGCACCACGGGCGCGACGCACTGGCGCCCGAACAGCACCGGCGCGCTGATCCGCAAGCGCCCCGAGGGCTCGCGCCGGCCGTGATCGAAGGCGGCTTCCACGGCGCTCAGCTCGCCCAGCACGCGGCGGCACTGCTCGTAGTAGGCGTGACCTTCGTCGGTCAGGCTCAAACTGCGCGTGGTCCGCTGCAGCAGACGCACGCCGAGGCGCTGCTCGAGCCGCGCGACGATCTTCGCCACCGCCGAGCGCGTCACGCCAAGGCGCTCGCCCGCGGCCGAGAAGCTGCCCGCGTCCACCACGTCCACGAATTCGGCCACGCCGCTCAGGCGATCGTCCATTGCTTGACTCCTTTTGTATCCTTCACGGCAACAACCAAGCTCCAGATTCTCACCAATGTCGCCGCACAAGCAACACTATCATAGGTGCTCCCACTCGCACTGGAGCAGTCATGAACGCATGGACACTCAAGGCCGGCAGCGGCTATGGCGCACTCGCGCGCACCGACTTCACGCCGCGCGCACCCGGCCCGCATGACGTGGTCGTGAAGATTCACGCGGCATCGCTGAACTATCGCGACCTGATGTTCGCGCGCGGCGATTACCTTGGACTCGGCGACACGCCGCTCGTGCCGGTCGCCGACGGCGCGGGAGAAGTGGTCGAAGTCGGCGCGGCCGTCACGCGCTTTACGCCTGGCGACCGCGTGATCAACACCTACTTTCCGCATTGGGTGGATGGCGCGCCCGCCCCCTGGAAAGTGCACGGGACGCCTGGCGCGCAATTCGACGGGGTGCTGGCCGAACGTTTCGTCGCGGCGGAAACCTCACTCGTTTCGATTCCCGCGCACCTGAGTTACGAGGAGGCCGCGACGATCTCGTGCGCCGGCATCACGGCCTGGAACGCGATCTTCGTCGATGGGCAAGCTAAACCCGGCGCCACCGTGGTGCTCCTCGGCACCGGCGGCGTGTCGATCTGGGCGCTGCAACTCGCCCACGCGGCGGGCCTGCGCACCATCGTCACCTCGTCGAGTGACGAGAAGCTCGAACGCGCGCGCTCGCTTGGCGCGAGCGAGACGATCAATTATCGTTCGCACCCCGAATGGCAGGACGAAGTGCTCAAGCTCACGGGGGGCGAAGGCGCGGATATCGTCGTGGAAGTGGGCGGACGCGATACGCTGCCGCGCTCGGTGGCCGCCGCGAAGATGGGCGGGCTCGTTTCGATCATCGGCGGCGTGACGAGTTTCGCGGGCCCCGAACTTGGGCTGCTTCCGGTGATTGGCGGTTTCAAGCGGCTGCACGGCCTCATGGTCGGCAGCCGCACGATGCTCGACGATCTCACGCGTTTCATCGCTGCGCAGCAGATTCGCCCGGTGGTGGATCGCGTGTTCGGTTTCGATGAAGCGCCCGAAGCTTACGCGTGGCTCGAAGCCGGCAAGCATTTTGGCAAGGTGGTGATACGCGTGGCCTAGCAGCACGTGCGCAGAAATGCGAAGCGGGCACTCAAGGTGCCCGCTTCGTTTTGGGTGTGAACGTCGCTTTAGAAGACCGGATGCCCGTTGATCACGCTAGGCAGCCACGTCGAGAAGAACGGAAAGTAAGTGACCAGATTGATCGCGCTGAAAATCGCGAGATAGTATGGCCACGCGACCTTGGTCGTCTCCCCGATCGACACGTCGCCGATTGCGCAGCCGATAAACTGCACCGAGCCGATCGGCGGATGCACGAGCCCCAGCGCGCAGTTCAGCAGGATCATGATGCCGAACTGCACCGGCCCCACGCCGCTATGCATGGCGAGCGGCAGGAAGAGCGGCGTCGTGATGAGGATGTGCGCCGCCATGTCGATGAACGTGCCCAGAAACACCTGAATGATGTTGATGTAGAGAAGCATCAGCCAGGGAAGGGTCGTGGCGTGTTCGAGCACGCGCTCGATGGCCTCCGGAATCTCCAGATACGCCATCTGGTAGCGCAGCATGTTCGACACCGCGATCAGCAGCAGCACGACGCCCGTGGTCTTGGCCGCGCGCGAGAGGGCGAAGAACAGCTTCTCCTTCGTCATCGAGCGATACACGACCACGGTGAGCGCGAGCGAATACACCACGGCAATCGCGGCCGCTTCCGTCGCGGTCGCAATGCCTCGGGCCACGCAGAAAAGAATGATCCCGATCACGAGCAAGCCAGGCAGCGCGCCGAGGAAAGCCCTCACCACGGCGAGCCAGCCGGGGAACACTTGCAGCTTGGTCGAGCCGTCCGCGCTGAGCGGATAGCCAAAGCGGCGCGCCTGCCAGTACGCGGCAACCAGCACGAAGCCCATGACCCACAGGACCGGCAGCAGGCCCGAGAAAAGCAGGTCACCTATCGAAACGCCGCTCATCTGCTGACCGTTCAGCGTGCCCGTAATGCCTTGCGCCGCGAACGCGTAGATGATCATGTTCGTCGAGGTCGGCATCAACGCGCCGGCGAGCGACGAGTGCGTCGTCACGTTAACCGCGTAGGCCGCGCTATAGCCTTCGCGCTTCATGAGCGGAATGACCACGCCGCCCATTGCAGACGTATCGGCCGAAGGCGAACCGGAAACACCGCCGAAGAGCGTGCACGCAACGACATTGGCCATGCCGAGGCCGCCGCGGAAGTGCCCCACGGCGGCCTGGGCGAAGCGCAGAATGCGGTCCGCAATGCCACCGTGCAGCATCAACTCGCCGGAGAAGATGAAGAACGGCACGGCCAGAAACGAAAACGCGTTCATGCCCGAGATCATCGACTGCATTGCAGTAGCGGCCGGCAGTCCTTCGTAAAGGTACGTACCGACGCAGGCGAGACCCAGGGAGAAAGAAACCGGCACTCCAACGGCGAGGAGCACCAAAAAGCTGAGCGAAAGAATTGCGAGTTCCATGTTTGCCCTACTTTGCCTTGCGTACGAATAGCGCCAACAAATGCTCGAGCGAAAACAGCACGATGCAGGTGCCGGCCACGACCGGAATGAAGTAGCGCACCGCTTCCGGCACGCCGAGAATCGCGATGCGGTCGTCCATGGTTGTTTCCGCCATTTGCAGGCAGCCGAAGAAAATCGCCACGCCAAGCGCGATCAGGCAGAGGTGCTGAAACGCCTCTGCGATCACTTGCCCCCGTGGGGAAAGCTTCTTGACGAGCGAATCGAGACCGATATGCCCGCGCTCACGCACCTTGAGCGCGGCGCCGAACATGGCGATGGTGACCACCAGCAGCAACGCGATCGGCTCCACGAAATCGGGGGCGCTCTCGAACACGTAGCGCATGATTACGCCGTAAAAGACGAGAATCGTCAGCGCGGCGAGCGCAACCGAGGCGAGGATCGTCAGCAGGCGAAACAGTAAATCGTTGGGGAGTTTCAGGAAGGTCATGATCCATCCTCGCGCGGTACAGACTTCACAACTGCGTTCTTTCGGCTCCGCGCCGCTTGCGACGCGGAGCCCCGGGCTTTAGTGAATCGCCTGGATTTCGTCCACGATCTGCTTCATCTCGGGCGTCTTTTCATACTTCGCCCACACAGGCTGCATGGCCTTCACGAACGCTGCACGATCGACCTGCGTGGCCGGAATGATCGTCGCACCGCCCTTTTGCACCGTCTTGCCCGCCGTATCTTCGCGCGCCGTCCAGAGCTTCACGTAGTACGGCACCGAGTCCGCCGCTGCCTTCTTGATCGTCTCCTGCTCCTGCGGCGTGAGCGTGTCCCACACCTTCTTCGAGAACACGAGCACTTCCGGCGTCATGGCGTGATCGGTTTCGGAAAACACCTGCGCCACTTCGTAGTGCTTGGTTTCCTCGTACGACGGCAGATTGTTTTCAGCTGCGTCCACGAGGCCCGTCTTCAGGCCCGTATAGACTTCGGCGAACGGCATCGGCGTGGGCGTGCCGCCCATGGCCTTGATTTCGTCGACCATGAGGTCGGACGGTTGTACGCGCACCTTCAGGCCTTTCATGTCGGCCGGCGACTTGATCGGGCGCTTCGCGTAGATCGAGCGCGCGCCGCTCTCGTAGAACGTCAGCGCGATCATGCCCTTGGCCTTGAACGCGTCAAGAATCTTCTGGCCTTCGGGGCCGTACATCACCTTGCGGAAATGGTCGACGTCGCGAAAGAGGAACGGCAGCGACGGAATCATCGATTCCGGCACGATCTCGTTGAACGCAGCGCCATTGGCGCGAACCATGTCGAGCGCGCCAATGCGCACCTGATCGATCGTATCGTTCTCCGAACCCAGCGCGCTGTTGCCGAACACCTTGATGGAGTCTTTGCCGCCCGTCGCCTGCGAAATCTCTTCGCCCATGTGCTTGAGCGCCATGTTGGTCGGGAAGGTGTCGCTGTGCACATCGGCTACGCGGAACACGCGCGCTTGCGCGGCGCCAGCGGTGAGTGCGAGTGCCGCTGCCAGAACCGTCATTGCGGTCTTTGCGGTGCGCGCACTATGTGAGTTGCGAAAGGTCTTTTTCATCGCTTGCCCCATGAATGGAAGAGTTGTTTTCGAGCCGTGTGTGGGCTGATTAGCTGGCCAACCGGGTGTCTCAGAACCGGTGGATGACGCCTGCACCTACTGCGACCATGCTGCGAGACGACGACGACGCGGCCTGGAAGCCGTCGCCGATCGTCGCGGTCGCGTTGATGATTTGCGTAGCGCTTTCTGCCGGCGTGAGGGCCTCGCCGTTTGCACGCTGGAAAGCCTGCAACGCATTGAGTCCCGTGCGCCTGGAAAGCGTGTAGTCCTTCGGGAGGTTGAACTGGTGGTGTTGCGCGCGGCTCGTGATGCCGTTGGCTCGCGTTGCGCGTATAGCTTTAGCCCGTTGCAAATCACTGCTTTGTGCAAAAGCAGGCGCAGCGCCCGCAATCGCCACCCCGGCAACGGCGCGCTTCAAACGGCGCGTGTTCTCCGACATTCTCCGATCTCCTTTTGTTCTTCGCGTGCCACTTCTGGAAAACGTTTTCTCAAATTTAATGCGTTCCTTTCGAAATGGCTAGTAGGTAGTTACGCGGAGCGGCGGCGCGAAGGTGCGCGTGAGCGGGTCATCGGGAGCAGGCGTGACGAAGCCGCCAGCCGTCGATTAGCGGCCAGCGGGCGTGAAGTTCGGGAATCAGGGAATCAGCGGCAGGCGGCGGTCGAGTCGCGCACGACGAGGCGAGGTTCGAGCACGACCTGCTCGACATCCGGGCGGCCAGCCAGGACGTCAATGAGCTTTTGCATGGCCAACTCGCCCATGCGCTCGCTCTGCCCGTCGATCGTGGTCAGGCGCGGCTCCACGTATTCGCCATACGGCACGTTATCGATGCCGGCGACCGAGACATCCTGCGGCAGGCGAAAGCCGAGTGACCTCGCCTCCTTCATGAAGCCAAGCGCGATGAGGTCGTTGTAGCAGATCACGGCCTGCGGGCGCTTCGGGCCCAGCATCACCCGCGAGCAGGCCTGCTCGCCCGCCAGGGCGGTCGGCGCGTGTGTCTCGTACACGTCGAGCGTGAGGCCGGCTTCGGCCAGCGCCTCGGTTGCGCCGGCAATGCGCTCGTCATTGATGGTCGCCGCTGCGAACCCGAGATAGGCAACGTGCCGGTGCCCGAGATTGAGCAAATGACGCACCAGCATGGAAGTCGCGAGCCGGTTGTCGAAGCCGACGGTGGGAATGTCGAGCCCGCGCACGGTCCTGAGCATGACGACGGGCTTGCCCAGCTTCATCGTCCATTTGGCGATTTCCTCGGACGCGCGCGAGCTGACGATGAGCCCGTCCACGCGCGGCGAAAGCGCTTCGATGAGCGAGCGCTCGCGCGCGAGATTTTCCTCGGCGTCCACGAGAAGCAGCGTGTAGTCGTGCTGGAGCGCAACGCGGTTCGCACCCTTGACCACGTTCGTGAAGTGCGGGTTCGCGATGTCGAGAATGGCGATGCCGATGGTGCGCGTGCGCCCCGTGATCATCGAGCGCGCAAGCGGATTGGAGCGGTAGCCGAGCGACTCGATGGCGTCCTTGACCTTCGCTTCCACCGCCGGCGAAAAGCGTTGCGTGCCGTTCACGTACTTCGATACCGTCGCGACCGAGACGCCGGCCATGGCGGCGACATCGCGAATCGTCGGGGAACCACTTTTCATAGGTTGGCAACGCCCAAGGATGATCGACGGCGAGCATTGTCGCAGAAACGGACCTGGGGTGAACCCCGTATTCGGAGCAGGTATTCCTCCATTGACGCTGCGACTGCCGGTGGCTATATTCGGAAAACGTTTTCCTCGTGTCTACGAATATCAAAATAATTCCCAGGGAGCCCTGATGTCGCAACATTCACTTTCCGCCAAACCATTCGGCCGCCTTCTTCTTACTGGCGCGGGCGGCAATCTGGGGCGTCAGTTGCGCGGCGCGCTCGCGAACTGGGCCGACGTCGTTCGCGTCAGCGACATCACGGACCTGGGCGAGGCGGCGCCGCACGAGGAAACGCACCGCGTCGACCTCTCGGATCGCGAGGCGGTCATGCAACTCGTGGAAGGCGTGGATGCGATCGTGCATCTGGGCGGCATCTCCATCGACGCGCCGTTCGACGATCTGCTCGAAGCCAACATTCGCGGCACGTACAACCTCTACGAAGCCGCGCGCAAGCACGGCATCAAGCGCATCGTCTACGCGAGTTCCAATCACGTCACGGGCTTCCATCCGGTCACGAGCGTGCTCGATACCGACGCCGCGCACCGGCCGGACAGCTTGTACGGCGTGACGAAATGCTTTGGCGAATCGCTGTCGCGCTATTATTTCGATCGCTTCGGCATGGAAACGGTATGTCTGCGCATTGGTTCGTCGTTCGAAGAACCGAAGAACGCACGCATGCTCGTCACGTTCCTCAGCTATCGCGACTTCATCGAACTCGTGCGCTGCTCGCTGTTCACCAACCGCGTGGGTCATGCGATCGTTTATGGCGTGTCGGACAACCCGGCAAGCTGGTGGGACAACGGCAACGCGGGTTTCCTGGGCTACCGGCCGCGCGACAGCTCGGCGGCGTACGCTGAGCGCTTCCCGGCGGCCGCACCGAACGCCGAGCTTGCCGACGCTGCGCAGCTGTATCAGGGCGGCCCGTTCGTGCTTGGCGAGCCGATGCAAGGCGCCGAACGCTAATCGGACTCCTGATAATAGGAAGGCTCCGCTCGACAGCCTGAAGGCAGACCGCTCTGGCCGCGAAGCGGCTGGGCGGTGGTAGGCCGCGCTCGACAGTTAGTTGCAGGTTTACTGCAGTTTCACAATTGCAGCTTGATCGGCACCACACCCCGCGGCCGCACTCGCCCGGCACCTGGTACAACCTGCGGGCTGTATTTGAAAATTACAGTCTATGGTTTGTATTTTTACTTTACAACGTATAGACTGTATTTGCCTGCGCCGCGCGTTTCCGTTTGCATCGGCCGCTTGTATCCGCAGCATCCGCATTTAGCCGCCCGGAGTTGCCGTGGACTACCCTCTCAAGACTCTGAGCCAACTGCGCCCGATTCTCGTCGGCTTCCGCAAGAAAGCCGGCCTCACCCAGAAAGACGTGGCCGCGCGGCTCGGCATCTCGCAGCAAAGCTACGCCGCGTTCGAGGCGAATCCCGAAGCGGCAAGCGTCGAGCGGCTCGTTCGGGTTCTGCGGCTCGTCGACGTCGAAATCAAACTCGGCGCGCCCGAAGCCAAGACATCGCCGGTCACCGCGAAAGCCACGCCACGCCCAGCCAAAGCCCCCGCGGCTGCAGCCAGGATGTCGAGCACGGCCAAGCCCCCGGCTGCCAGCAAACGCACCCCAACCCGCACCCCAACCCTCACCCCAACCCGCACCACGCCGGCAGCCGAAGCGCCGCAGCCCCAGCCCGCCACACGCCGCAAGCCGAGGGAGAACTGGTGAGCGCACGCCCACGTCGACCCAACCGGCTCGACCTGTGGATGAACGGCCTGGCCGTGGGCTACTGGGAGAGCGTGCGCGGCAATGAACGCCTCGTGTACCTCGACAGCTGGCTCGACGACGAGCAAGGGCGCCCCCTCTCCCTCTCGCTGCCGTTCACGCCCGGCAACCAGCCCTGGCGCGGCCAGATGGTCGCGGATTATTTCGACAATCTGCTGCCGGACAGCGACCGCATTCGCAGACGCATCGCCGCGCGCTACCAGACGGGCGGCACCTCGCCGTTCGAGTTGCTCGCCGCGCTCGGTCGTGATTGCGTGGGCGCACTGCAGATTCTCCCCGCAGGCGTTGCGCCCACCAGCCTGAGGAGCATCAAGGGGCGCGTCCTGAGCGAAAGCGACATCGCGCAACTCTTGCGCGAAACGACTGCCACGCCGCACGCGGGCGAGCACGATTCCGTGGACAGCCTGCGGCTGTCCATTGCCGGGGCGCAGGAAAAGACCGCGCTGCTGCGGCATGGCGGGCAGTGGCTGCTTCCCGAAGGCAGCACACCGACCACGCACATCCTGAAACTGCCGCTCGGCCTTGTCGGCAACATGCGCGCCGACATGCGCACCTCGGTGGAAAACGAGTGGCTGTGCACGCAAATCATCGCGGCCTACGGCTTGCCCGTCGCGCCGTGCGAAATCGCGCAATTCGAGGATACGAAGGCGCTGGTCGTGGAGCGTTTCGACCGGCGCCTTGCCAGCGACGGCAAATGGATCGTGCGCCTGCCGCAGGAAGACCTGTGCCAGGCCACGGGCACATCCGGGCTCGTGAAGTACGAAGCCGACGGCGGCCCGGGCATCGACGCGATCATGCAAGTCCTCGACGGTTCCGCGCAAGCCACGGCCGACCGCCGCCACTTCTTCGTGACGCAAATCGTCTTCTGGCTGCTCGCGGCAACGGACGGCCACGCGAAGAACTACAGCATTGCGCTGCTGCCCGGCAGCGAGTACGCCACCACGCCGCTCTACGACGTGCTCAGCGCGCATCCTCTCATCGGCCGGGGCCGTAATCATATTCCGCCGCAGCGCGTGAGCCTCGCGATGGCCGTGTGCGGGCGCAACCGGCACTATCGCGTCGAGGAGATCTATCCCCGGCACTGGATCGCGCAAGGCCAGCGCGTGGGATTCGCCATGGCGGAAGTCGAAGCGATGCTCGCGCAGGTGGCGGCGCAAACACCGCGTGTGATCGAAGCCGTCTCGAAGCAGATCCCCGTCGATTTTCCCGAAGACGTAGCCGACGCCGTCTTCGCCGGCATGCGCAGGCTCGCCGCGAGGCTTACGGCCGGGCTCACGATTTAAGCGAAATCAGCCGCACGCGAGATCCTCGTCGTCGATCGCGCGCGTGAGCAGGTCGAGAAAAGCCCGCATGGTCTGCGGCAGCGTGCGGCCCGCCATCGTCTGGATCTGCAGCGTGCGCTGATGCAGTTCCGGGTTCGTGAGCGGCACCGCGGCAAGCCCCTCTACCTCGAGACGGCCGCGCACGGTCAGAAAGCCGGTGAACGTCACGCCATCGGTCAGGCGTACGAATCTTTGCAGTGCGACATGATAGTTGCTGACGAACACCGGCTCGAAGATCAACCCTTCGAGGCTGCACGCGATGTCGAGTAGCTGGCGGATCGTCACGCCCTGGTTGTTCATGGCGACCGGCCACGGAATCAAATCGCGCAACGAAAGCGACTCGCGCGCCGCCAGCGGATGATCGCGACGCATGAGCGCAAATATCGGTGCGCGCTGCGAATAGTGCACCGCAATTTCTTTCTCCGGCGCGAGGCTGAAGCACAGCGCGATATCGGCCGTGCCCTCTCTCACACGCTGCGTTGCAACAGAGGGCGCCGACACGTCCAGCTGAAAATGCGTTTGCGGATATGTCCTGAGAAAATGCGCGAACACCTGCGGCAGAAAATCGGGCGCCAGGCCCTCGGAGCTCGCCACGCGTATGGTCGCGCGACCGCCCTCGCTCAGCCCGCGAATCTCGCCGACCACGCGCTCCGATTCGAGCAGACTGCGCCGCGCGTGCTCGGCGAGCATGCGCCCCGCCTCGCTCAGCACCATGCCGCGCGGCCGCCGCTCGAATAACGGCGTGCCGAGTTCTTCCTCGAGCCGGGCGATCTGGCGACTGAGCGCCGAAACGGCCACGTAAAGCCGTTCGGACGCCTTGCTCAGCGAGCCGCTGCGGGCCACTTCCAGAAAATAGCGCAGTGCGGTGTTGTCCATGTCGATGAGCGCGGCCTCGTCCGCTTTGCCGTTTCGGCAAAGATAGATCACAAATATTGTAATTGTGCCGAAATATCGGCGGCTGCAGGATCGTTCGACGGCCTTAAAACAGGGAGACATGAGTTGACCCGTGACACCGCCATTCAAACCGCAGCCGGTCAATACGATTCAGGTCACTTCCTGAACGATCTGCGCCGCCGTGTGGCGTATCGCACCGAGAGCCAGGAGCCGGACAGCGGCGAGCGCCTGCGCGGTTATCTGGTTGATGAGCTCACACCGCTCCTTATCGAATGGGGCTTTACCTGCCGTGTCGTCGAAAATCCCGCCAAAGGCGCGGGCCCATTCCTGATTGCCCACCGTCACGAAGACGATGCGCTGCCCACCGTGCTCAGCTACGGCCACGGCGACGTGGTGCGCGGCTACGACGCGCAATGGCGCACAGGGCTCACGCCGTGGGACGTGACCGTCGAGGGCGAACGCTGGTACGGCCGCGGCACCGCCGACAACAAAGGCCAGCACAGCATCAACCTCGCCGCGCTCAAGGCCGTGCTCGACGCGCGCGGCCGCAAGCTCGGCTTCAACCTCAAGCTGCTCTTCGAAACGGGCGAGGAAGTCGGCTCGCCGGGTCTGCACGAACTGTGCACGCAGTTGCGCGACGAACTCGCCGCCGACGTGCTGATCGCCTCCGACGGCCCGCGCCTTGGCGCGCACCGCCCGACGATCTTTCTCGGCTCGCGCGGCCTCGTCAATTTCAAGCTCGAACTGACGCTGCGCGAAGGCGGCCATCATTCGGGCAACTGGGGCGGCCTCTTGCGCAATCCGGGCGTCGTGCTCGCGAACGCGATCGCCTCGATGGTCGACGCAAACGGCAAGATTCTCGTAGAGGGCCTGCGCCCGCCGCCCATTCCGGAATCCGTGCGCCGCGCGCTCGCCGATATTCGCGTGGGCGGCAGTCCGGGCGAGCCCGAAGTCGATCGCGACTATGGCGAACCGGGCCTCACACCCACCGAGCGCGTGTTCGGCTGGAACAATCTGGAAGTGCTCGCGTTCCGCACAGGCAACCCCGAGAAGCCCGTGAACGCGATTCCACCGCACGCTATCGCTTACATGCAGATTCGCTTCGTCGTCGGCACCCGCTGGCAGAACCTCGAACGCATCGTACGCGCGCACCTCGACGCACACGGCTTCGACATGATCGCGCTCGACGTGGAGCGCGGCGCGCCGGCCACGCGTGTCGATCCCGACAACGCGTGGGTGCAATGGGCGCTGCGCTCGCTGCGCGCGACCACGGGAGCCGAGCCCGTGCTGCTGCCGAACCTGGGCGGCACGCTGCCCAATGACGTATTCGCCGAAGTGCTCGGCATGCCCACGCTGTGGGTGCCGCATTCGTATCCAGGCTGCTCGCAACACGCACCGAACGAGCACCTGCTCGGCCCGGTCGTGCGCGACGGGCTGCGCATCATGGCTGGCCTCTTCTGGGACCTCGGCGCTAGAGAGGCCGGCGCGTCCAACCCCGCACCACATCCAACAACACGTGCATGAGGAGGCGGCAATGAGCATCGACTCCCTACCCGCGCATCACGGCAGCGAGCCCTGGTCAGCGCCCGAGCAAAGCACTTCAGGCAAGAGCGTCTCGCGGCTCATCATCGCGACTTCGATAGGCAATGCGCTCGAGTTCTACGACCTGCTGGCGTACGGCTACTTCGCCTCGACGCTCTCCAAGCTTTTCTTTCCCGTTCACAACGCGACGATTTCGCTGCTGCTCACGCTCGGCACATTCGCGCTCTCGTATCTCGCGCGGCCGTTCGGCGCGCTCGTGCTCGGCTCATACAGCGACCGCAAGGGCCGCAAGGCGTCGCTCACGCTCTCCATATCGATGATGACCATCGGCACCGGCATGGTCGCGCTCATGCCCACTTACGCGACGATCGGCATACTCGCGCCCATCGGCCTTTTCGCCTCGCGGCTTCTGCAAGGCTTTTCGGCAGGCGGCGAGTTCGGCAGTTCCACCGCCTTCCTGATCGAACACGCGCCGCAGCGCAGCGGTTTCATGTCGAGCTGGCAGTTCTCGAGCCAGGGTGCGAGCACGGTGCTCGTCTCCCTGTTCGGCGCCGTGATCATGGGCACGCTCACGCAGCCACAGCTCGAAAGCTGGGGCTGGCGCATTCCATTTCTGTTCGGTGTGCTAATTGGACCCGTGGGTCTTTATATCCGCAGACGCATCGACGAAACGCCCGAATTCGAGCGCGCCGAAAAAGCCGAGTCGCCCGTGCGCGAACTGTTCCCCACGCAAAAGTCGGGTGTGATTGCATCGATTGGTGTGCTGATACTGACCACATCGGCCCAATACGTGCTCCTCTACATGCCGACCTATGCCGCACGGCAACTCGGTCTCGCGCCTTCGTCGGGCTTTATCGCCACGCTCGTGGCCGGCCTGATTGCCATCGTGCTCACGCCCATTGTGGGCCACTGGTCGGACAAGGTGGGCCGCACGCGCATCATGTTCGTAGCGGGCGTGCTGTTCCTGCTCACCGTCTATCCAGCGTTCATGTTCTTGAACGCGCGTCCTTCGCTGCCCACGCTGCTGGCCGCCGTGATCTGGATCGCGGTGTTGAAAGTCACCTATTTCGCCTCGATTCCGGCGCTCATGGCGAGCTTCTTCCCCACGCGCACGCGCACCACGGGCATGGCGCTCGCCTACAACGTCGGCACGACCGTATTCGGCGGTTTCACGCCGCTTGCCGTGGCCTCGCTCATTGCGGCGACGAGCAATAATCTCGCGCCGGGACTCTGGCTGATGTTCGCGGCCGTGTTGAGCCTCGCTACGCTGATCTGGGCGCGCGTCAAGCTGGGCGCCCGTTGAACCGGCGCCGTACAGGAACAAGCAAAAGGAAACACGCACGTATGCAACACGATTTGCCGCAAGAACTTCAGGACGCCATCCAGTTTTCCGTCGATCACGAATCGGCATGGGACCGTAACGCCGATGGCAATTTCGGCGTGCACGTGAACGACCCGCCGCCGTGGAACCGGTTGCTCGGCCCCATCCACGATCGTGGCCCTGTGTCGGGCGCCGTTGCCGTGAATGGGCGTCTGCTCGCGCAATGGGGCGAGCCCGATCGGCCCGATCTGACCTTCAGCATCGCGAAGACATATCTGGCGCTGCTCGCGGGCGTGGCGCACGACCGCGGCCTCTTGCCCGATCCCGACGAGCCCGTACGCGCGCGCGTGCCCGGCATCGGCTTCGACGATGACCACAACGCGACCGTCACGTGGACGCATCTGCTGCAACAGACGAGCGAATGGACGGGCAAGTGCTTCGGCCTTTCCGATCAGGCCGATCACTATCGCGCCGTCACCTTCGGCGAGCCGCCCAACGGGAAGAAAGGCGATTTGCGCCCGTTGCAGGCGCCCGGCACGTATTGGGAATACAACGACGTGCGCATCAACCAGCTTTCGCTCGCGCTCCTGCATCTGTTCGGTCGTTCGTTACCCGAAGTATTTCGCGAGACGATCATGCGGCCCGTTGGCGCGAGCGAGAACTGGCAATGGGTCGGCTACGACAACGCGTGGATCGATCTGGATGGCAGACGCGTGCAATCGGTGCCCGGCGGCTCGCATTGGGGCGGCGGCATGTCGGTGAGCGCGAACGATCAATTGAAGATCGCACAAATGTTGCTCGACGATGGCGTAGCCTCTGGCAATCGCGTGCTCTCGAGCGAATGGATCGCGCGCATGCGCACACCCTGCCCGCTCGCGCCGTTCTACGGCTCACTGGTCTGGCTCAATACGGAGCGGCGCGTGTTTCCCAGCGTGCCCGAATCGAGTTATTTTGGCGTGGGCGCGGGAAGCTCGTTTATGTGGATCGAGCCCGAGCGCAAGATCGCGCTGATCGTGCGCTGGCTCGACTCAGCATTCGCGGATACGTTCTTCGGCAAGATGCTGCACGCCGTAGATGCCGTGTGCTCGCGCCAGGGCACGAGCACACTCGCAAACTAATTCATCGCCATTTCCAGCACGCGCGCCACGTGCAGCGCCGTGACGTTCGCGCCGTCGTGGATCTGGTGGCGGCAACTCGTGCCATCCGCCACGACGAGATCGGCGCGATCCGCTTTGCGCACGGCGGGCAACAGCGAAAGCTCGGCCATCGCAAGCGACGCTTCGTAGTGCTCCGCTTCGTAACCGAAGCTCCCCGCCATCCCGCAGCATGACGATTCGATCGGCTTCACGTCCAGCCCCGGAATCCAGCCCAGCACCGTGAGCACGGGCCGGAAGGCGTCGAACGCTTTCTGGTGACAATGGCCGTGCACCCACGCGCGCGGCGCGTCGAGTGGGTGCAAGGCCAGATCGAATCGGCCCGCGCCTTTCTCGCGCACGAGAAATTCTTCGAACAGGAACGCCGCGGCCGAGAGCTCGCGGGCCTCGTCGCCGTAGCCGTATTGCAGGAACTCGTCGCGCATCGAGAGCAGGCACGAAGGTTCGAGCCCGACGATCGAAACGCCGCGCGCGACGAATGGCATGAGCGTGTCGAGCAGGCGCCGCGCCTCGCGCTTCGCCTCGTCCACCAGCCCCGCTGCGAGGAACGTGCGCCCGCAGCATAGCGGGCGTTCTTCGCCGCGCACATTGAAGTGCACGAAATAACCGGCCGCTTCTAGCACCCGTTTCGCGGCGCGGGCGTTTTCGGGCTCGAAGTTGTCGTTGAACGTATCGACGAACAGCACCACCTCTTTGGTTGCCGCTGCTGCGTCCCGCTTTGCGGCCGCAACCGCCAGAAGGAACGACGGTCGGAACTGAGGCAGCGAGCGTTGCGGCGCGAGACCGAGCGCGCGCTTAACCCACGCGGATACCAAAGGAATCCGCTCGCCAGCCGCTGCGAAGCCTCCCGCCTTCGCCGCACGGCGCGCATAGCGCGGCAAAAACGCAATCATCCTCTCCCTCAGCTTCACGCCGTGCTTCATATTCCACGCCGCGCGCGCCTCGATCTTCAGCTTCGCCATGTCCACGCCGGTCGGGCAGTCGCGCTTGCAGCCCTTGCACGATACGCACAGGTCGAGCGTGTCCTTGACCTCATCGCTCGCGAGTCCGTCCTCGCCCAACTGCCCCGAAATCGCGAGCCGCAGCGTGTTCGCGCGGCCGCGCGTCACATGCTTCTCGTCCTTCGTCACGCGATAGCTGGGGCACATCGTGCCCGCGTCGAACTTGCGGCAGTGGCCGTTGTTGTTGCACATCTCCACGGCTTTCGCGAGGCCGCCAGTCAGGTCGTCGCCGCTGCCGGGCGGCGTTTCAACACCCGTTAGCGGATCGCGGTCCACGTCCCACGCCGACCAGTCGAGCATCGGCCGCATCTGGCGCTCGCGATATCCCGGCGCGAAGCGGAACAGCTTCGCGTCGTCCATCTTCGGCGGGCGGACGATCTTGTCAGGGTTGAAGCGGTTCTCGGGATCGAACAGCTGCTTGATCTCCATGAAGGCCTGGTTGATCTTCGGTCCGTACTGCCAGGCAATCCATTCGCCGCGGCACAGGCCGTCGCCGTGCTCGCCCGAAAACGCGCCCTTGTATTCGCGTACCAGTTCTGCAGCCTCTTCCCCTATCGCGCGCATTTTCGTCGCACCATCGCGGCGCATGTCGAGAATCGGGCGCACGTGCAGCGTGCCGACGCTCGCGTGCGCGTACCACGTGCCCTCGGTGCCATGCCGATGGAAGACTTCAGTCAGGCGGCTCGTGTACTCAGCGAGATGTTCGAGCGGCACGGCGCAATCCTCGATGAACGAGACGGGCTTGCCGTCGCCCTTCATGCTCATCATGATGTTCAGGCCTGCCTTGCGCACTTCCCACAGCGCCTTTTGCTCGTTCGCATCGGTCATCTTCACGACTGAGTCCGGCAGACCGAGGTCGCCCATCAGTTCAACCAGACCATCGAGGCGGCGCACCTGATCATCACGATTCTCGCCAGCGAATTCGACCAGCAGGATCGCCTCGGGCCTGCCCACCAGCGCCTTTTCGATCACCGGCTTAAAGCCCGGATTGCCAAGCGCGAGTTCGATCATCGTGCGATCGACTAGCTCCACCGCAGTCGGCTTGAGCTTGACGATGTGCTGCGCCGCATCCATCGCCTGCCAGAAGGTCGGAAAGCTCACCACGCCCAGCGTTTTGTGCGCGGGCAGTGGCGCGAGCTTCAGCGTGATCTGGTGGCTGAATGCGAGCGTGCCTTCGGAGCCCACGAGCAGATGCGCGAGATTCGCCACGCCGTCGTCGGTATAGGCGAGCGGGTTCTGGCAGTCGAACAGGTCGATGTTGTAGCCGGCCACGCGGCGCAACACCTTCGGCATGCGTTCAGCGATCTCGCCGCGCTCGCGCGTGGCGATGCGTTGCACACCTTCGAGCAGCGCCGCCAGCCGCGCGCCCTCGTGCGGCAGCTTCAACGACTGGAAACGGGCCTCGCTGCCGTCCGCGAGAATCGCGTCGATGCCGAGCACGTTGTGCACCATGTTGCCGTATTCGATCGAGCGCGAGCCGCACGAATTGTTGCCCGCCATGCCGCCGATCGTGCACTGCGCGGCCGTCGAAACGTCCACGGGAAACCACAGCCCGTGCGGCTTGAGCCACGCGTTCAGATGATCCAGCACGACGCCCGGCTCGACCGTCACCGTACGCGCATCGGCATCGAAATCGACGATATTGTTGAGCCACTTCGACGTATCGATCACGAGCGCTTCGCCCACCGTCTGGCCGCACTGGCTCGTACCCGCGCCGCGCGCCAGCACAGGAGCATGCTCGAGGCGCGCCACTTCCAGCGCGGCGCGCAAGTCGTCCTGATCGCGCGGCACCACCACGCCGATGGGCATGATCTGGTAGATCGAGGCGTCGGTTGCGTAACGGCCGCGGCTCGCGGCGTCGAAAAATACGTCGCCGCGCAGTGCGTCACGCAGGCGCCGCGCGAGCGGCGAGCCATGGCCCGCGCTCGAGGGAACCAGATGAATCGGCTTGATCAGCATGCCCGAGGTGCGTGCGCCTTCCATCGCTGTTCACACTCCCTGATGAGAACCCGTGGGCTCTTCAGTCGGCTTGCCCAACTCGAAGCGGCTATCTGGCTGCATGCGGAACGCGAGAATCACGCCGCAGCCCATCAGCACCATGCTGCCCACGAACGGCAGATCCCAGTTGCCGAAGCGGTCGATCAGAAAGCCGCCCACCACGGGCGAGATGATCGCGGCCAATGCCGAACCTGTGTTCATCATGCCGCTCGCCGTGCCGGAGAATTCCGGTGCGATATCCATGGGAATCGCCCACATCGGGCCGATGGTCATTTCGGCGAAGAAGAAACCCGCCGCGAGGCATGCCATCGAAATGACGGGATCGTGCACGAACATCAGCGGCACCAGCACGATCAACGTGATGAGCATGCACACGGAGACCATCCAGCTGCGCGCGCGCTTGAGGTTGCCCGTGCGTTGAAAGAGCCAGTCAGTCACGAGACCGCCGAGCGTGTCGCCCACCACGCCCGCGAGGAATACCACCGAGGCGAAGATCGCCGACTTGCCCAACTGCAGGTGATAGTTGTGCAGAAAGTATTGCGGAATCCAGCTAAGGAAAAGCCACAGCGTCCAGCCGTAGCAGAAGTAGACGATCGTCACCGGCATCATGCGCTTGAAGAGCGCCATCCACGGCAGGCCTGTCACGCGCGGCTTAGGCGGCGGCAGGATGGCGAGTTCGGCCTCGGTGATGCGCGGGTGATCCTTCGGATGTTCGGTGAACGTGACCGCCCACACCACCACCCACAGCAGGCTGAGCGCGCCGCATACGTAGAACGATTCGCGCCAGCCGTAGCGCGCCATCACCAGCACCACGACAGCGGGTGCCACCGCATTGCCGACGCGCGACGCGGAGTGCGTGATGCCCTGCGCGAAGCCGCGCCGCTCTTTCGCGACCCAGCGCGACATGGCCGAGGTCGAGGCGGGAAACGTTGCGCCCTCACCGAAACCGAGCAACAGGCGCGCGGCGAGCAGCGTGGCGAGGCCACCCGCCATGCCCGTGAGCACCGTGGCTACGCCCCACAGCGCGCCGCAGAAGAGCAGCGTGCGCCGCGCGCCGAAGCGATCGCTCACCCAGCCGCCAATGACCTGAAACAGCAGATACGGATACGCAAACGCCGAAAAAACCAGCCCTACCTGGGTATGCGAAAGCTGGAACTCCTTGCCGAAGCCCGCCGCCGCCGTGCTCACGTTCACTCGATCGAGGTAGGTGATGAAGTACATGATGCAGAGCATGATCAGCACGATGCTGCTCGCGCTCGTCAATCGATACCGTTTCATCGTCTGTCTCCGTTGCTGGTTCTATCGGCCGCATCGCCCTTCTTGCAGGGGCGTCCGGCATGGGAACGACCTGGGACAAGCTGGGAAATCAGCCTGTCATGCCGCGCCCCGTGCGCGGCATGTGCGTGGTATGCGCGTGGTGTGCGCCCGCTCCCCCCGTTTCAGGCTGCTTTCAGCGAAACCACATTGGGCTGCGCCGCGAGATATTCCATCGCCGCAGGCAAGCCGCTGTCCTTCAAGGGCACGTTCGCAATGCGCAGGCCCATCTCGCAGCCGGCCAACGCCGCCAACAGCGTGAGATCGTTGCAGTCGCCCAGGTGCCCGATGCGGAACATGCGCCCCTTGACCTTGCCGAGACCCGTGCCGAGCGAAAGATCGAAGCGCTCGTAGATGATCTTGCGAACCGCATCCGCATCCACGCCGTCGGGCATCATCACGCCCGTGAGCACGGGACTGTAGACGGCGGGGTCGGCGCACTGGATCTCGAGGCCCCACGCGTGCACCGCGCGCCGACACGCCTCGCCCAGCCGCCGATGCCGCGCGAACACGTTGTCGAGCCCTTCGTCCTGCAACATGTCGAGCGCTTCGGAAAGGCCGTAGAGCAGGTTCGTGTTGGGCGTGTACGGCCAGTAGCCGCTCTTGTTCATCTCGATGATCTCGGCCCAGCCCCAGAAGCTGCACGGCAGCTTTGCATGCTCACTGGCCGCCAGCGCCTTCGCCGAAACCGCGTTGAAGCTGATGCCCGGCGGCAGCATGAGGCCCTTCTGCGAGCCGGAGACGGTCACGTCCACGCCCCACTCGTCGTGCCGGTAGTCCGCGCTCGCGAGACCCGAAATCGTGTCCACGAGCAACAGTGCCGGATGCCCTGCGGCGTCGATCGCGCGGCGCACCGCGGCGATGTCGGAGGTCACGCCGGTCGAGGTCTCGTTGTGCACCACGCAAACGGCCTTGATGGCGTGCTGCGAATCTTCGCGCAGACGCTTTTCGATCATGTCGGCCTGCACGCCGCGCCGCCAGCCTTCAATGCCCGGCAGACCGAGAAATTCCGGCTTCAGCCCAAGGCGCTCGGCCATCTGTTTCCATAACGTCGCGAAATGACCCGTTTCGTACATCAGCACCGTGTCGCCGGGGCTCAGCGTGTTGGTGAGCGCGGCTTCCCACGCGCCGGTGCCCGAGGCCGGATAAATCACCACCGGCTGCTGCGTCTTGAAGATCTTCTTGATGCCATCCAGCACCTTGAGCCCGAGCACGCCGAACTCGGGGCCGCGGTGGTCGATGGTCGGATAGCTCATCGCGCGCAGGATGCGATCGGGCACCGGGCTCGGCCCGGGTATCTGCAGGAAGTGGCGACCGGCGGGATGGAAATCGAGCTTCAACATGCAATCGCTCCTGTTTTGAATTTTGCATTCAAAAAACTATAATCCAGCCAGCCCACGTACAGACAGACAATTCTGATGTGGTTTACCCCAATCACAGCTTGCTGCTTTGAGATCCTGTCCTTGGGCTAGAATTCGCTGGAAATCGATGAAAATGCCTTTTGCATGCAAAACCCGAACCTGAACCCCTCCGCCATTAGCCCGGAACTGCCGCCCATTGCGCGCCAGCAACTTCATGACACCGTCGTCGACCATCTGCGACGGTTCATCGTGGAAGGCGTGCTCGAGGCCGGCCGCAAGCTCAATGAACGCGAGCTGTGCGAGACCCTGGGCATTTCGCGCACGCCGTTGCGCGAAGCGCTGAAGGTGCTCGCTTCCGAAGGGTTGATCGAGATTTCGCCGAATCGCGGCGCCTCGGTCTCGAAGATGTCGGAGGCGGAACTGCGCGAGACCTTCGAACTCATGAGCGGGCTCGAAGCGTTTTCAGGCGAACTGGCTTGCGAGCGGATCACCGCGGCCGAAATCGCCGAGATCAAAGCGCTGCACTACGCCATGCTCGCCTGCCGCGCGCAGAACGATCTGGCCGGTTATTACAGCCGTAATCAGGCGATTCACGACAAGATCAACGAAGCGGCGCGCAATTCGGCGCTGCGGCAAACGTATATCGCCGTGAACCGCCGCTTGCAGGCGCTGCGGTTTCGCTCGAACTTCGAGACCCCAAAGTGGGATCGCGCGATCCGTGAGCACGGCGAAATGCTGGAAGCGCTCGACGCGCGCGACGGCAAGCGGCTCGCGGCGATATTGCGGCAGCATTTGCTTGCCAAACGCGATGCGGTGTTGAGGATTGGGGACGCGCCTTCGGCGCAGGAGTAGATCGGCAACCGGGCGTCAGCCATCCCAATGCGTTGCGCGCGCAACGTATCTCGATTACTTCGCCGCCGACTCCAAAAAACTCTGCGCGAGTTGCTTCCTCAAGTGATCCGCTGCTGGCGATAGCCTGCGGCCCACGCGCGTGACCATCTGGCTCGAAAAGCCCGCGGCGATCGGATGATCGATCGGCACGGCCACCAGTTCGCCCAGATCGATGCCGCGACGCGCCGTAATCGACGACATGAACGCCACGCCCAGCCCGGCAGCCGCGAGCGTCTGGGCGGTGTTGAATAGATCCACGCGATACGCGGGCATCACGTTCAGGCGCGCGTCGTCGAACAGCGACTGCACGAAGTGCTGCACGCCAAACGCCTCGGTCATGAAGATCAGACGCTCGCTGGCGAGTTCGGCGGGCGCCACCTTCTGCATCTTCGCGAAGCGGTGCGAGGGCGCGACGAGCGCGCAAAGCGGGCGCCCCGCAAAGGGGTGAATGCGCATGGCGGGGTCGTCGGAGGTGCGCGTGCACAAGCCGATATCGACCATGTCGTCGCGCACGAGCGACAGCACGACCGGCGTCGGCCCCGAACGGATCTCCACGAGAATGTCGGGGTACGTCATCGAAAATCGCTGTAGCGCCCGCGCGATCAGATTGCCGATGAAGCCCTCGCCCACGCCCAGCGCCACGCGTCCGCGCCTCAGGTGCCGGTACTCCTCCAGGCGCGCGGCCAGATCGCGCTGGCGACGCTGGCCGTCGCGATAATGGTCCACGAGCACCTGACCGATCTCGGTCACGGCCACGCTGCGCCCGCGCCGCTCGATCAGCGGAAAGCGCAGCCGCCGCTCGAGCGCCGCCACCTGGCGGCTGATGACCGAGGCGTTGATGCCCAGCGCCTCGGCGGCCAGGCGCACGCCGCCCGCCGCCGCGATTTCGGCCAGATAGCGCAGCGGCCGCTCGCCAATATCGTCGATCGCGCCTCGCGCCGCATCTTCCCGATCTACCTTTCCCCGCATTGCATTGCTCCTTTCGCGCGCGTTGTCTTGCTGCGCCGCGACAATCGACCGTTGACTTCAAGTCAACATTTTCGACGCTTTTCCGTCATGGGTCGAGTTTTTCGTCGATGCAATACTCGGCCTTTGGCTTTTGCCCGAACCTATTCCAATAAAAGGAGTCCCCCATGAGCGAGCACCACTACTGCGAAGTCGCCGACCTGGCCGAAGCCCGATCGGAACTCGACGAAATCCGTCATCACCTCCACAAGCACCCTGAGCTCTCCTACGAGGAAGCCGACACGTCGCGCTTCGTCGCGGACAAGCTCGCGGCCTGGGGCTATGACGTCACGCGCCGCGTGGGCGGCCACGGTGTGGTGGCGTCGCTCAAGGCGGGCACGAGCGCGCGCACGGTAGGCGTGCGCGCCGACATGGACGCCCTGCCGATCCAGGAGCTCACCGGCCTCGACTACGCGAGCGTGCACGAGGGCAAGATGCACGCGTGCGGCCACGACGGCCACACCACGGTCCTGCTCGGCGCGGCGCGCCAGCTCGCCAAAACGCGCAACTTCGACGGCACCGTCCACCTGATCTTCCAGCCCGCCGAGGAAGCCGGCTCGGACAGCGGCGCCGAGCGCATGATCGCCGACGGCCTTTTCGATCGTTTTCCCTGCGAAGCGATCTTCGGCCTGCACAATCATCCGGGCGTGCCCACCGGCACGTTCGGCTTTCGCGCCGGCCCGCTCATGGCCGCGTGCGACACCGTCAAGCTGCGCGTTCACGGCAAGGGCGGCCACGCGGCGCGCCCGCATCTGGCCGTGGACCCGGTGCTCGTGGGCAGCAGCATCGTGATGGCCTTGCAGTCGGTGGTGTCGCGCAACGTCGACCCCACCGAAGCCGCCGTCGTGACCGTTGGCGCGTTCCGTTCGGGCCATGCGCCGAATGTGATTCCCGAAGACGCCGTGCTCGAAATGAGCGTGCGATCGTTCTCGCCCGAAGTGCGCGCGACGCTCGAAGCACGCATCCGCGCGCTCGTTCAAGCGCAGGCGCAAAGCTACGGCGCGACGGTGGACATCGACTTCATCAGCGGCTATCCGGTGCTCATCAACAGCGAAGCCGAAACCGAATTCGCACGCCAGGTGGCCGAGGAACTGGTCGGGCCGGAGCACGTCATCGCGCCGTTTCCGCCGATCGCGGGCAGCGAAGACTTCGCGTACTACCTGCAGCAGCGCCCTGGTTGTTTCGTACGCCTTGGCAATGGCGAAGGCCGGCCGATGCTGCACAATGCGCGCTACGACTTCAACGACGAGAACCTGACCATTGGCGCTGCGTTCTGGACGCGTCTCGTCGAACGCTTCCTCAGCAAGGACCGTGCATGAACGCCACGACCGAACCGCTTCTGAAAGCGGCCGACGAAGCCGCGCTCTCGCCTGCCTACCAGCGCAAGATCGTTCTCGCGGCGGTGATCGGCAACCTGCTCGAATTCTTCGACTTCACCGTCTACAGCTATTTCGCGCTGACGATCGGCCATCAGTTCTTTCCGGCCGACAGCCAGGTCACGTCGCTGCTGCTTGCATTCGCGGTGTTCGCCGTGGGCTTCGTCATGCGCCCGCTCGGCGGCATCGTGCTCGGCCGCTACGCGGACCGCGCGGGCCGCAAGCCGGCGCTCACGCTCACCATCCTGTTGATGGCGGTGGGTTCCGCGTCTATCGGTCTTGCGCCCACCTATGCGCAGATTGGTATCGCTGCGCCACTGCTTATCGTCGTCGCCCGCCTCGTGCAGGGCTTCGCGCAAGGCGGCGAGTTCGGCGCGGCAACGGCCACACTGCTCGAAATGGGCGGACAAGCGAGCCGTGGCTTTCGCGCGAGCTGGCAGCTCGCGAGCCAGGGCGCGGCGGCGCTGCTCGGCTCGGGCCTCGCGGCGAGCCTCGGCTTTCTGCTCTCTGCAGACACGATGCATAGCTGGGGCTGGCGCATTCCGTTTTTGCTCGGCACGCTCATCGCGCCGGTCGGTATCTATCTGCGCCGGCACATTCGCGAGGAGCCGCCAGCGCAGCGCGTGGTCGCGGACCGTGACGACCCGAAGCGAGGCGTGTACGTGCGCAACTGGTTCCTCACGATCTTCGCGATCATGGGCATGTCGGTTTCGACGTACGTGATGATGTACTACATGCCGACCTACTGCATCCAGTACCTGGGATTGCCACCCAAAATGTCGATCCTCGCGGGCGTGGCGTCCAGCACGATCTCGCTCGTGATGTGTCCGATCTACGGCGCGTGGTCGGATCGCATGGGCCGTCGCAAGCCGCTCACGGTGATCGGTCGCATCGCGCTGATCCTGCTGCTCTACCCGGCGTTCTGGCTCATGACGCACTTTCCTTCGCTGCCGGTCGTGCTCGGCGCGCTCATCGTGCTCATGCTCTTCTATACGATGGGCTCCGCTCCCGCTTACGCGTTGATGCCGGAAAACTTTCCGAAGCATCTGCGCGCAGGCTATATGTCGAGCGCGTACGCGATTGCGGTGTCGGTGTTCGGCGGCACGGCTCAACTCGTGGCCGGCTGGCTCATCCATGTCACGGGCAACAAGATGGCGCCCGCGTGGTACATGATCGGCTGCGTGCTGATTTCGCTCATCGCCGTTTCCCTGTTCGAGGAAACCGGCAACAAGGCGATCGACTGAACGGTCGAGTCAAAAGTACGCGACCTTGAAAAAGGGCGGGCGAACGCAATTTGCGCCGCCCGCCCTTCACATTACGTCATCGATTATTCTGAGAAATTTAGTTTAACTACACAACTCCGTTCTTACTGGCCTCCCTGCGCGCCACCGTTCGGTTGAGTGCTCATTGCGCCATTGCCGTTGTTATACGGCATGTTCTGCCGAGTTCCCGGTGCAGGCGCAGGCGCCGCGCCAGTCCCCGTTCCCTGGCCGCCGCCCGTCGCCGTCGTGCCCGGCGCGCCGTAGCCGCTGTTGTCATAGCGCGTGCCTGCGGCGCTTCCCGGCGAGCGTGCCGTGTTGATGCCCGCCGCGCCCGTCGTGCCGCCGCCCGCGCCTACCCCATTGCTGCCGCCGTTGGCTCCCCCGGCCGTGCCGCCGCCAGCGCTTTGCGCGAGTGCAACCGCCGAACACGTTGCGATTACGACCCCGGCCAGCAATTGCTTGATCGATCCATTCATTTCGCTCTCCTTGAGGTTGTGGATGAAACTGCTGCGTGGCGTGCTGACGCCGCGCCACGCTTACCTCTTCTTCCGCAAGCGCCATGCCGCCAGCGAGCGACACCCGAGTGAAGCCCGACTGTTCGCCGCTTCCGTTTGCTCGCGTTGCACACGCGGCGCGGCATCCGCCTTGCTGTACCGGCAAATGCATGCAAACCGGCGCAAAGCCGGCAAATCGAGGTTTCAACGCTCTCAAACGAGGAGGAAATCGCAATGGCTAACATGCTCGACAACTGCAAGGTCGCAATCCTTGCCATGGACGGGTTTGAGGAAGTCGAACTTACCGAACCGCGCCGCGCATTGAAGGAAGCAGGCGCGCAGGTGGACGTAATCTCGCAGAAAAGCGGCGAAATTCAGGGCTTTCGCCACGTCGACAAGGGCAGCAAGATCAAGGTGGACCGCACTTTCAGCACCGCGAAAGCGGATGACTACGACGCGGTTGTGTTGCCCGGCGGGGTGGTGAACGGGGACGCCATCCGCCTGATTCCGGAAGCCCAGGCGTTCGTGCGCGCGGCCAACGACGCGCACAAAACCATCGCCGTGATCTGCCATGGCGGTTGGCTGCCCGTCTCGGCGGGTATCGTCAAGGGGCACACCATGACGAGCTGGCCCTCGCTGCAGGACGATATTCGCAATGCGGGCGGCAAGTGGGTCGATGAGACCATGGTGCACGACGGCAACCTCATCACGAGCCGCAAGCCCGACGACCTGCCCGCCTTCAATGCGGAGATCATCTCCACGCTTTCAGCGGCGGCAGGCACGGCATGACAGCGCTGGCCAAGGCCATGCTCAGAGCGCCACCTGCACGCCCAGTTCGACCACATGCTCGGGAGCCAGGCCGTAATACTCGGCGCTCGAAGCGCAGTGATACGACATGAAAGCGAAGAGCCGCGCGCGCCAGCGGCTCACGTCTTGCTGGGCGTGCTGTCGCAGCACTTCGTCGCGCGGCAGATAGTAGGTGGTCTGCCGCGGGTCGAAACGCCAGTCGCCCAGCCGGCCTTGCAGCGACGCCAAAAGGTGCGGCAGATTGGGCCGCTCGACAAAGCCATGATGCGCGACGATCTCCCAGCAGCCCGCGCCGAGGTCGCGCGCTTCAATGCGCGTTTCGTCGTCCGCCTGTGGCGCGGACTCCGAAACATTGGCGAACACGATTACCGTGCGATGCAGGACGTGATTGTGCCGCACGTTACTCGCGAGCGCGGCTGGCGTCATGCCGGGTACGTTGCCCGGGTAGACAGCGGTGCCCGGCACGCGGGGCGGCTTCGGATCGGCCGAGCAGATGCCGCGCAAAAAATCGTCCACCGACTCGCCGCGTACCGCATGGCGCGCCTCAAGTTCGCGGCACCGGTTCCAGGTGCTCATCGTGATGAACAGCAATGCGCCCACGGAGACCGGGAACCAGCCGCCCGTGGGAATTTTCGGCAAGCTTGCCGCGAGCAGCATGCCGTCCACGAGCAGCAGCGGCACGCACGTGAGCGCCGTGAGGAGGCGCGGCCAGCCCCACACTTCGCGGCACACAGATAACATCTGCATCGACGTGGTCACCATCGTCATCGCCACCGCGAGGCCATACGCCGAAGTGAGCCGCTCCGAACTGCGAAAGAACAGCACCAGAAACACCACGGCCACGAGCAACCCCGCGTTCACCGCCGGAACATACACCTGGCCGCGCCGCTTGCTCGAGGTCTCTATCGTCCGCATGCGCGGCAGGAAGCCTAGTTCGATGGCCTGGCTCGTCATCGAAAATGCGCCCGAAATCACCGCTTGCGAAGCGATGATGGTCGCAAGCATGGCAATGCCAACTGCCGGAATGAGCGCCCACTGGGGCATCGAGCGAAAGAACGGCTGGCTGGCGCCGCTCGGCTCGAACAGTATGGTCGCGGCCTGGCCGAAATAGCCAGTGACGATCGCAGGCAACACGACACAAAAGAACGCAATGCGAATGGAACGCGTGCCGAAGTGGCCGATGTCGGCGTAGAGCGCCTCAGCGCCAGTCAACGCAAGAATCACGGCGGCGAGCACGCCGAACGCGAGCCCCGGATGCGCGAGCGTAAGCCGCACGGCCCATAGCGGCGACACCGCGGCGAGAATCGCGGGATAGCGCACGATGTGATAAACGCCTACCGCACCGAGGCTCAAGAACCATAGCGCCATGACGGGACCGAACGTGCGCCCGACCACGGCGGTGCCGCGCGACTGGAACACGAAGAGCGCCACGAGAATCGCCAGCGAAACCGGCAGCACCGCGCTATCGAACGCGGGATTGATTTCCTTGAGCCCTTCCACGGCGGAGAGCACGGAGATGGCGGGCGTGATCATCGCGTCGCCGTAGAACATCGCCGCGCCAACGAGCCCCGCGAGCACGAGCAGACGCGGCGCGGGGCGCCCTGCCTTCGCGAACCCGGCGCGCACGAGCGCCGTGAGCGCGACGATGCCGCCCTCGCCTTCGTTATCGGCGCGCATGACGAACAAGGCGTACTTGAGCACCACGACGATCAGCACCGCCCACAGGATCATGGAGAGCACGCCCATTACCACGGGCTGCGCCGTGGAATGCGCCGTCTGGACCGCTTCGCGCAGCGCGTAGATCGGGCTCGTGCCGATGTCGCCGAACACCACACCGAGCGCACCGAGCACCAGCACGCGCTGGCCGGAAGCGTCGTCCGGGTTGCGCGCCTTCTCTTTCGGCGCTTCTCTGAGTGGGTTGAGGCGTTCCTGAAGCATGGCTGCGCGGCGTCCGTGGAGGCTTGACCTTCCCGCAAGCGGCGTTCCTCTTGAGCGCGAACGGGTGAAGGGTCGAACGGCAATTTCGCGGCTGCGCTGTGCGCACTTGCGTTATTCGCAAGGGATGCCTATATTTCGATTGCGGATAGTTGCGAGTCGCAACCATCTGCATTAGGACCCTAACGGAGACCATCATGGATTTTGTCGACGTGCCCGCCCAGCCCCGCGAGACGACCATCCTCGAACTGCGCGAGTTCTCGCGGCGGCTCGTGCGCGAACTCGGCTTCATGCGCACGACACTCGCGGACAGCGATCTCGCCCCTTCCGCCGTGCACGCCATCATCGAGATCGGCGCGCAGCCGGGCATCAACGCCAGAGCGCTAGGCGACATCCTGCGGCTCGACAAGTCGAACACGAGCCGGCAGGTCGCGCGGCTCGAGGCGGCCGGTCTCGTCAAACGCAAGACCGCCGACGACGACGCGCGCTCCTCCGAACTGACCCTGAGCGCAGCGGGCCAGAAGCTGCGCGCGAAGATCGACCGCTTCGCCACGGACCAGGTTTCCCACGCGCTGCGGCGGCTGGTTCCCACGGATCAGCAGGCGCTCGTGCGCGCGCTCGCGCTCTACGCTGACGCGCTCGCGCACGACAACCCCAACGAGGACAGCGCAACCGCGTCGACAGCGGGCGTGCAGATCGTGGAAGGCTACCTGCCCGGCTGCATTGGCGACATCGCGAGCCTGCACGCGCGGTTCTACGCGGCGAACTGGGGCTTCGGCGCTTACTTCGAGAAGAAGGTGGCGACGGAACTGGCCGAATTCGCCGGCGCCTTGCCCGCCGAAGGCCGGGCGCTGTGGCTCGCGGTGGAGCGCGATCGCATACTGGCTTCGCTTGCTATCGACGGACACGGGAGCGGCGACGCAGGCGTCGCCCATCTGCGCTGGTTCATCGTGGACGACTCACTGCGCGGCACCGGTATCGGCAGGCAGTTGATGACGACCGCCATGCAGTTCGTCGATGCGCGTTACGCCGAGACTTACCTGTGGACGTTCAAGGGCCTCGACGCCGCGCGGCATCTGTACGAGTCGTTCGGCTTCCAGTTGGCAGAGGAATTCGATGGGGGCCAGTGGGGCACGAAGGTCACGGAGCAGCGCTTCGTGAGGCGCCGCGCCCCCTAACCGGCATCACACGGACTCCGCCGTGCGCCCGCGCGTTTCAGGCATGCGCAGATACACGATCAGCGAAATCGCCGCGCAGGCCGTGACGTACCAGTAGAAGTACTGCTCGTGCCCGCTCGCCTTGAAGCGCAGCGCGACGAACTCCGTCGTGCCGCCGAGAATCGCCGTGGTGAGCGCATACGGCAGCCCCACCGCAAGCGCGCGAATGCGCGTGGGGAACAACTCTGTTTTCGCGAGCATGTGGACCGAGGTGAAACCGCTCAGCATCACGAGCCCGGCGAACGACAGCAGGAACGCCACCAGCGGATCGCGCGTATGGCTGAGCGCCGTGAAAAGCGGCACGGAGAATAGCGTGGTCGAAAGGCCAAAGCAGATCAGCACCGGGCGGCGGCCAAATACGTCGGAAGCGAGTCCGAAGAGCGGCTGGAGCGGCATGTAAAGCAGCAGCGCGCCGGTGGAAACGAGCGTCGACATTTCCTTCGAAAGGCCCACGGTGTTCACGAGGTACTTCTGCATGTACACGGTAAACGTATAGAAGCCCACCGTACCGCCCACGGTAATGCCGATCGCAAGCAGAATCTGCCGCCAGTGCAGCAGCAATTGCTTGAGCACAGGCGGACCGGCTTCACGCCTGCCGCGCTCGAATGCTTCGGTCTCCGTCACGTTGCGCCGCATATAGAGCGCGAAAAGCGCGAGCGCGCCGCCTAGCAGAAACGGCACACGCCAGCCCCAGCGCTCGATCTGCTCCGCCGTCATCAGCAGGTTCTGCATGACGAGCATGAGTGCGAGCGCAACGAGTTGCCCCGCCACCACGCTCACCTGCAAAAAGCCGAGATAAAAGCCGCGCCGGTTGGCGGGTGAAATCTCGCTGAGGTAAGTCGCGCTGGTGCCGTACTCGCCGCCCATGCTCAGGCCTTGCAGCAGGCGAGCGGCGATCAGCACAATCGGCGCGAGCACGCCGATACTCGCGTAGCCCGGCGTGAGCGCGATCATGAGCGAGCCGATGCACATGGCCGTGACCGACCACGTGAGCGCGGACTTGCGCCCGTGCCGGTCGGCGTAGAAGCCCACGAGCCAGCTGCCGAGCGGTCTTGCGACGTAGCCCACGGCCGCGATGGCAGCGGTATTCATGAGTTGCACGGTCGGCTTGTCACTCGGGAAAAACGACTTCGCAAAATAGATCGAAAAAATGCTGTACGCCAGAAAGTCGTACCACTCGATCAGGTTGCCGGCCAGGCCCCCGACGATCGAGCGGATGCGCGGCCGCGCGATCGGTGCAGCGTGTATTTCTGCCGTCTGGTTATCGATTCGGACTCCGAAGTCCACTTCATTCGACATGCGTGTCTCCTCCTCTTGTTTTTCAAAATGCCGGGGGTGGCGTTCAGTCCTTCGGTGCGTACTCGCGATCGAGCCGGTCGAACAGCGGCTTGTTCACGAGGCGCTGACGCTCGGCGAACGGCGCAACGATATTCGCGTCTTCGTCGAGGCGGCCGTTCGCGCGCAACTGCCCGAGCGCACGCTGCATGCCGACCACCGCGCCTTGCAGCGCCGCGTTCGCGTACAGCACCAGCGCGTAGCCGAGGCCCGCGAGCGCTTCGCGCGACTGCACCGGCGTCTTGCCGCCAATCACGATGTTGATGAGCTGCGGGGCGTCGATGAGCTTCGGCAGGCGCTCGATATCCTCGAGCTTTTCCGTGGCTTCGATAAAGAGAATATCCGCGCCCGCCTCGATGAACGCATGGCCGCGCGCAATCGCGTCTTCGATGCCGTGCACGGCGGCCGCGTCGGTGCGCGCCATGATGAGCAGGTTGCCGTCTTCACGCGCGTCCACGGCCGCGCGGATCTTGCCCACCATCTCGCTCGCGCCGATCACTTCCTTGTTGGCGAAGTGGCCGCACTTCTTCGGCATCACCTGGTCTTCGAACTGGATCGCGTCGGCGCCGCTGCGCTCGAGCGTGCGCACGGTCTGGCGCACGTTCAGCGCGTTGCCGAAGCCCGTGTCGGCGTCGACGATGAGCGGCAGGTTGACGGCGTCGCGCACCCGCGCCGTGTGCTCGGCAACGTCCGAGAGCCCGATGAAACCGAGATCGGGCAGGCCGAACGACATGTTGGTCACGCCTGCGCCCGTGAGGTAGAGCGCCTCGAAGCCGGCGTCCTCGATCACGCGGGCGCTCATGGCGTTGAAGGCGCCCGGCACGAGCAGGCCGCGGCGTTCGTTGACTTTGGCGCGGAAAGCGGCGCGGCGGGCGGCGGTGGAGGTGGTCATCGCGATGGCTCCGTTCAGTTGATGCGTTCAGTGGGTTTTGAGATGGCTCAGACATTTGCACGATGTATGCCAGCGGGCACGAGCCAGGCCTAAGCCATACAAAACAATACCTTAGCTGGACCCTAAGCACGACGAGCGTTTCATGTCACAATCTCTGGAACGTTTCATGAAACGTTCCAGAACACCCCTTTCGTGTCGAGATTCCGCCGTGCCTCCATCCAGCCTGCCCCAGACCGCCAGCCGACCGAGCATCGCGCTCGTGAGCATCAGCCGGCTGCGCAATCTTTGCGAAACCGTCGCGCCGCGCTATGCGAGCGAAGCGCGCTTCTTCAACGTGCGCGAAGGCTATGGCGACGCCGTCACAGCGCTGCAGCCCTATATCGAAGCGGGCACCCTGGACGTGGTGCTCGCCGCCGGATCCAACGGCGCGTACCTGCGCGACAACCTGAGCGTGCCCGTGGTCATGGTGAAGGTGAACGGCTTCGATGTGCTGGCCGGCATCACGCACGCGAACGCCACCTGGCCCGGCGCGCCGATAGGGCTGATCCTGCACGAGAGCGTCTCGCACGAACTCGCCGACCTCGGCGCGTGGCTCAACCTGCGCCTCGCGCAGCGCGCCTATCGCACGGTGGACGAAGTGCGCGACGCCGTCACGGCGCTCGCAGCCGAGGGCTGCCGCGTCATCATCGGCCCCGGCATGGCCTGCGACCTCGCCCAGGCGGCTGGGCTCGAAAGCGTGTTCCTCTATTCGCTGGGTGCGGTGCACGAGGCCTTCGAGCGCTCCGTGGAACTCGCACGCGTGAGCCGCCAGAAGGAGTCCAAACGCGTGCGCCTGAACACGATCGTCGCGCACCTGCGTGATGGCGTGGCCGCTTTCGACGAAGCCGGTCAGCTCGAAGCGGTCAATCCGGCCATGCTCGATCTGCTCGGTCTCGACCGCGCGCGCGATGTGAGCGCACAGCTTGTCCGCTCGGTGGGCCCGCTGCTGCGCGAAATGGCCGGCGGCGACGCGGCCGTCGACGAGCGCATCGAACAGATCGGCGGGCGCTCGCTCATCGTGAGCTGCGTGCCGATCGTCGAACAAGGCGCGCGCTCGGGCGCGGTGGTCACGGCGCAGGATGCGCTCGTCGCGCAGCGCATCGACCGGTCGCTGCGCACGACCCAGCGCCCGCGGCATCTCGTGGCGCGCTACGAACTGGACGACCTGGTCGGCGTTGCGCCCTCCATGGCGCGCGTGCGGCGCCTCGCGGCGATGAGCGCGGCACACGACGCCACCGTGCTCCTTACGGGCGAAAGCGGCACGGGCAAGGAGCTCGTCGCTCAGGGCATCCACAATGCGAGCCGGCGGCGCGGCAATCCCTTCGTCGCCTTCAACTGCGCGGCGCTACCCGAGGGGCTGATCGAAAGCGAGCTGTTCGGCCACGAAGAAGGTGCGTTTACGGGCGCGCGGCGCGGCGGAAAACCCGGCCTCGTGGAAGTCGCGCATACGGGCACGATCTTTCTCGACGAAATTGGCGAGATGCCGCCCGCGTTGCAAAGCCGCCTGCTGCGCGTGCTCCAGGAGCGCGAGGTGATGAAACTGGGCGCAAGCCGCGCCACGCCCGTGGACGTGCGCGTGATCGCCGCCACGCACCGTGACCTGCGCGCGCTGGTGCAGGAAGGCGCGTTCCGGGCCGACCTGTATTTCCGGCTCAATTTGCTGCACATTCCGTTGCCGCCCTTGCGCGAACGCCGCGAGGACATGGCCGCGCTCGCGCGCCATCTGCTCGAACGCATGGCCGATCGCTACGCGCTGCGCGCCGCCGCGATCGAGCGCGTACTCGCACTGTTCGCGCCGTATTTCGCGAGCTATGCGTGGCCGGGGAACGTTCGCGAACTGGAGAATCTGCTTGCACGCGCGGCCATCTTCCTTGCTGATGAAGCCAGCGGCGCGCCCGCAGATAGTTCGTTGTACGATTCTTTCCCGGAATTCGCGCAGCGTGACGAGGCGAGCGATGCGCCGCAGCGCGCGGCGACTGCCTCGAACGGAGCGCGCCGCGACGACGCCACCCCGGTCACACGGGAAGACGTCGAACGCGCACTCGCCACGCATGGCGGTAATCGGGCGGCCGCCAGCCGCGCCCTCGGCATAGGGCGGACGACGCTTTGGCGTTTAATGAAACGTAGCTGAGTCGAACCGTCAAGCGCCGTGCCTCGCAGTCGCACGGAGTATCATGACGGGCTTAACGATGCGTCGTTGAAGGCGCATCGAACCTGCCGTGGAGCCTGCCATCGTGAACTATTTCAATGTCCTGCTCGCGCTTTCTGGCGTGCTGTTGCTGAGTGTCGCAAGCCCCGGGCCGAACTTCGTCATCGTCACCTCCACGGCGGTGGCTTCGCGCCGCGCCGGCCTCGCGACCGGCCTCGGTCTTGCCGCCGCTTCCGGCACGTGGGCGTGGATCGCCATCGCGGGCTTGAGCCTGATCGTTGCGCATGTCGCCTGGATCGGCACCGGGCTGCGCATCGCGGGCGCGGGCTATCTGATCTGGCTCGGCGCAAAAATGCTCCTCACCGCGCGCCAGCCCTTGCAGGTCTCGGCGCAGGCGGGCGCATCGGGTTGGGCCGCCGCGAAAAAGGGCTATGTCGTCAGCATGACGAATCCCAAGGCCATTGCGTTCTACGGCAGCATCTTCGCGTTGATGGTGCCCGCCGCCGCGCCGCGTTGGCTCGAAGTGGCCGTCGTCGTGATCGCCATCCTCATATCGTGCGCCTGGTATTGCACGATGGCCCTGCTCGCCTCGCATCCCACCGTGCGCCAGTTCCTCGTTCGGCGCAAAGCCGCGCTCGACTCGGTGGTGGGCGTCGTGCTGATCGGGCTGGGCGGGCGCATGCTCGCAGGGCGCTAAGTTAGCTCGCCCGCTTGTTTCGCATGACTAACCGTTCTTTCTTTTCACGGGCGCGCTGTTGTGCCCGAACGACCCTGGCGGCTCCGCCCTACCGTGGTGGCCCAGCGGCACCTCCGCCGTCTGCTCCGGATGCGGTCCGCCCTCGCGCGGCATCACCTCGGGCCGTGACTCTGGCTGATCGAAGCTACCCGGCACGCCCCGCGCGGGTTTCTCCTGCGCCGGCTGTTTGCCGGCGGTGCGTGCGCCGCCGGTTTCATTGGCCTCGTTCGGCGTGGGGTTGTGTGTCGAAAGTCCCATACTCTGCTCCTTGAACGGCATACCTGCAGGGATATCGTTGCGCGCACATCCCGTATACGGTTTCGTAGTGCTTTTCATCTGATCTTCCCTTGTGCGCGGCAATTGCAATTCCGCCCGCCACGCTTGTAATTTCTCTACCCCGTTCCCCGTCTGTCCGATCCTTCGGTTCTGGACTGGCGCACTCTGTGTCGCGCCGATGCTGCGCCCATCATTTATTCCCGATAAGCCGCCATCACAATCCACATGTCGCGTTCGCCATTGCTCACCTCGGCAGCCAGCGCATAGGGATCGTGCGGGTCGCAGGCGTTTTGCAGCGCCTTGCGCGCCTGCTCCGTGTTGTCGTACTCGCGCTTCTCCAACGGGCGCACCTCGTTACGGCCCTCAAACATCTTCTGGTGCTGGCGGTAGATAAGCGTTTCATTTTTCCATTCGCGAAAGCATTCCCGGACATGCTGGAAATCGCCTCCGCATACGTTCACTTCGTAGCGTGGAGTTGACTTCATGATCGACCGCCTCCTTTGCCGGTTCCGCGCGCGCGAGCCGTTTTCCTCACGCCACGCGCTTGCACACACGCATGGATGCATGGAGCGTGCCGGACCCCACGGTATTGCATTTGCGCAGTGGGTGAATCGTCAGAAGGGAGATCTCATGAGCACGAGCCAGCATCCGTCCACGCGGCGCAAGGGTGGCCGCCCCGCACGCCAGCGTCATGCCCACGCGAGCGCTGCTAAAAGTCGCACGAAACGCACCTCGAGCGGCGCCACGAATAAATGGTCGAAGCACGTGAACGAGACGAGCGACGCCATGGACATCGAAGCCGGCGTATTCAAGTCGGGCAGCGCCGAAGCGATTGCCCGTTCGCTCAAGGAATCGTCGCTGCGCAGCCGGCGGCGTAAGGGCACGCCGTTTCAGTCGGCCATGTCGATGCTGAACTTTTATATCAATCGCGCGGGCAAAAACCTGCCCAAATCGCGGCGCGACACGCTTGTGAAAGCCAAGGGAAAGCTACGCGAAGCGTTCGGCCGCAAAACCTGAGGAAAAATCGCAGGCTTTTTCACGCCGGCATTGGTGTCGCGCCCAACTCTTATATAAGACATAAGACATTTGACGTTAGAGAGCATTGCAATTAAAATCGTGGCCAAAGCAGTGCCTGGAAAAGCCTCGGAGTGCCTGAAAAGCCTTCGCCTTCAAACGCAATACCAGTAGGTCCCCCAATGCTAGAAAATTTTCGCGCTCACGTAGCCGCACGCGCCGCGCTCGGCATTCCTCCCCTGCCGCTCACGGCTCAGCAGACCGCCGAACTGGTGGAACTGCTGACGAACCCGCCCGCCGGTGAAGAGCAAACGCTGGTCGAGCTGATCACCAACCGCGTGCCCGCAGGCGTCGACGAAGCTGCCCGCGTGAAGGCCGGGTTCCTGGCCGCCGTGGCCAAGGGCGAAACCGCCTGCGCACTGATCTCGCGCGCTCGCGCCACCGAACTGCTCGGCACGATGCTGGGCGGCTACAACATCCAGCCGCTGATCGAACTGTTGTCCGACGCCGAAGTGGGCACCGTGGCGGCCGACGCGCTGAAGAAAACCCTCCTGATGTTCGACCAGTTCCACGACGTCAAGGAACTCGCGGACAAAGGCAACGCCAACGCACGCGCCGTGCTGCAAAGCTGGGCGGACGCGGAATGGTTCACGAGCCGTCCGGAAGTGCCGCAAAGCCTGACCATCACCGTGTTCAAGGTGACGGGCGAAACCAACACCGACGACCTCTCGCCGGCCCCGGACGCCACCACTCGCCCGGACATCCCGATGCACGCGCTGGCGATGCTGAAGAACGCCCGTCCCGGCATCACGCCGGAAGAAGACGGCAAGCGCGGCCCGGTCAAGTTCATCGAATCGCTGAAGGAAAAGGGTCACCTGGTCGCCTACGTGGGCGACGTGGTCGGCACCGGCTCCTCGCGCAAGTCGGCCACCAACTCGGTGCTGTGGTTCACGGGCGAAGACATCCCCTTCATCCCGAACAAGCGCTTCGGCGGCGTGTGCCTGGGCGGCAAGATCGCCCCGATCTTCTACAACACGATGGAAGACGCCGGCGCCCTGCCGATCGAACTCGACGTGTCGCAGATGGAAATGGGCGACGTGGTCGAGCTGCGCCCGTACGAAGGCCGTGCACTCAAGAACGGCGCCGTGATCTCCGAATTCCAGGTCAAGTCCGACGTGCTGTTCGACGAAGTGCGCGCCGGCGGCCGCATTCCGCTGATCATCGGCCGCGGCCTGACCGCCAAGGCGCGTGAAGCGCTGGGTCTGGCACCGTCGACGCTGTTCCGCCTGCCGCAGCAGCCGGCCGACAGCGGCAAGGGTTTCTCGCTGGCGCAGAAGATGGTTGGCCGCGCGTGCGGTCTGCCGGAAGGCCAGGGCGTGCGCCCGGGCACGTACTGCGAACCGAAGATGACGTCGGTGGGCTCGCAGGACACCACGGGCCCGATGACGCGCGACGAACTGAAGGACCTGGCGTGCCTCGGCTTCTCGGCCGATCTCGTCATGCAGTCGTTCTGCCACACCGCCGCTTATCCGAAGCCGGTGGACGTGAAGACGCACCAAACGCTGCCGAACTTCATCAGCAACCGTGGCGGCATCGCGCTGCGTCCGGGCGACGGCGTGATCCACTCGTGGCTGAACCGCATGCTGCTGCCCGACACCGTCGGCACCGGCGGCGACTCGCACACGCGCTTCCCGATCGGCATCAGCTTCCCGGCGGGTTCGGGCCTGGTCGCCTTCGCGGCAGCCACCGGCACGATGCCGCTGGACATGCCGGAATCGGTGCTCGTGCGCTTCAAGGGCAAGATGCAGCCGGGCGTCACGCTGCGTGACCTCGTCAACGCCATTCCGCTGTACGCCATCAAGGCAGGCACGCTGACGGTCGCCAAGCAAGGCAAGAAGAACATTTTCTCGGGCCGCATTCTCGAAATCGAAGGCCTGCCCGACCTGAAGGTCGAGCAAGCGTTCGAACTGTCGGATGCATCGGCTGAGCGTTCGGCCGCCGGTTGCGCGGTGCACCTGAACAAGGAACCGATCATCGAGTACCTCAACAGCAACATCACGCTGCTGAAGTGGATGATCGCCCAGGGCTACCAGGACCCGCGCAGCCTCCAGCGCCGTATCAAGGCGATGGAAGCATGGCTGGCCGATCCGCAACTGCTGCAACCGGATGCGGACGCCGAGTACGCTGCCGTCATCGAAATCGATCTGGCCGACGTGCATGAGCCGATCGTGGCCTGCCCGAACGATCCGGACGACGTGAAGACGCTCTCTGATGTCGCCGGCGCCAAGATCGACGAAGTGTTCATCGGCTCGTGCATGACCAACATCGGTCACTTCCGTGCCGCGTCGAAGCTGCTCGAAGGCAAGCGCGACATTCCCGTCAAGCTGTGGGTCGCGCCGCCGACCAAGATGGACCAGAAGCAGCTGACCGAAGAAGGCCACTACGGCGTGTTCGGCACGGCCGGCGCGCGTACCGAAATGCCGGGCTGCTCGCTGTGCATGGGTAACCAGGCACAGGTGCGCGAAGGCGCGACGGTCATGTCGACGTCGACGCGTAACTTCCCGAACCGTCTGGGCAAGAACACGAACGTGTACCTTGGCTCGGCGGAACTGGCGGCGATCTGCTCGCGTCTGGGCAAGATCCCGACCAAGGAAGAGTACATGGCCGACATGGGCGTGCTCAACGCCAACGGCGACAAGATCTACCAGTACATGAACTTCGACCAGATCGCAGACTTCAAGGAAGTGGCCGATACGGTGACGATGTAAGTGTGATGTTGGGGTACGGCGCGGGGCTTGTGTCGTAGATCCGCACCGTAGCGCCACGCAATGGCGCCGCAGGCTGAATGCCTGCGGCGCCATTTTTTTATCGCCCGAGGATTACCGGGGAATAGCGTAGCCGTGCGTCGAAGACGCCCGACCTGAAACGGTGACCGCCCGAACAACGAGCATGATGCGTTCAACCCGCGCGCCGGGACGGATTCGGCCTGAGCGTTCGAGTTCCGCGAGCCCATGCAGGGCTGCCCAAAAGGTCTCGGTCACGTCCTCGACATCGGTGCAGAACGGCGTGACGACCGACGCGAGCGCTTCGAAACCCGCTCGCAATTCCGGTCGGGTCTCGGCTTCAGCAAAGCGCAGATCCGTCGGAAGGGTAAACATGGCCTCGTAAAGCGCAGGACACCGCCCCGCAAAGCCGAGATAGGCCATGGCGACATGTTCGAGGGCGCTCTGTTGCCCAGTCGATCCATGCGTCGCATCCCGAAGCGCGATCGCGAGCTCCTGGAAACCCTCGACTGCAACCGCTGCCACGATCGCGTCCCTGTTCTCGAAATGCGAGTAGAGGACCGGCTGGCTGTATTCGATCTCTTCGGCGAGGCGGCGGACCGTTACGGCATCCCATCCTTCGCGCTCCGCGATCAACCGCGCTACCGCGATGATGCGGGACTCGCGCTCGGCCCTTTGCCTGCCTTTGCGCTCGGCGATACTCAACTTGTCATCTCCCTGACCACGATGGTCCACATGCCTTGTTATGATACGGAAGCTTGAAAATATAGCAACGCTAGATTATATTTTGTCACTACACGACAAAGCATAGGACACCGCGATGCATTGGCTTTCGATTGGACTGGCGCTGTTTCTGGCCATCGCGATTATCGCGATCGGCACCCAATATCTTGTAAGGCCAATGACCGCGACACGCAGTTTCGGCCTGCCGCTTCCTGAAAACGGCGCCAACATCGCCTGGTGGCTGCGCCTCAAGGGCGTGCGCGACATTGCGTCGGGATTGGCAGTGCTGGCGTTTATGGTTTGCGGCACGCCTCTCGGAATCGGCACCATCCTGCTTGCGCTAGCCCTCATCCCTGTTGGCGACATGCTGCTCATTCTTGCAGCGAAAGGCTCAACCAAAAGCGCTTTCGGCATGCACGGCGCGACAGCCGCGCTGATGGTCTTCACAGCGATTTCGATGATGATGGGCGGGCACTAAGATGATCCCTACTCTTTCGGTCTGGCTTCTCGTTGCCGGCTTCTTTGGCGCAGGTCTCTTCAACGCGATCGGCACGCCCGCGACGCAAAGCGATTTCGCCCGGTGGGGTTACCCGCGCTGGTGGGGCCGTTTAACCGGCGCACTGGAGATGATGTGCGCCGTTCTGATTGCGCTTCCTGCCAGTCGCATGGTTGGCCTGGCGCTTGGGGCGCTAATCATCGCGGCGGCGTTCTTGACCGTTCTGCGTCACCGCGATTTCACGCACCTTGTGCCACTTGGTGTCTTTGCCGCCGTGATCGCGCTTGCAGGGATCTCGATGTGAGTCGCGCGCTGATTGCATCGGGTGCAATCAGCGCGCGAATGGCTTTTCCTGCCTGTGTTGCCGTCGCGGTGAAGTCCCAATCAGCCGTTTCCGCCGTGAAAGAGCGTCAGCTTGTTCGATACCGAAGTCACGCCCTGCACCGAACGCGTAACCTCTTCCGCCTGACGGATCTGGTCGCCAGTGCGAACCGTCCCGCTCAGCGTCACGGCGCCGCTTCGCGCGCGAACGAATACGCCGGAAACGTTGAATCCTTGCGCCCTGGACAATGCGCGTCGCACAGCACGGGCGAGTGCGCGGTCCGCTTGCTTCGTGCTGGGCGCCGCCTGCGTCGTGGCCGGCGCCATCGACGCGTCCATTGGCGCACTTGCCGACTGGGCATGAGCCATGCCAGCAGCGGTCAATAGAAAAAACGCACACAAGGCGCATCGCAGGTTCGATTTCATGACCCACTCCTGTCTTTGCCGCGCAGGGATGCGCCGGCCGCTTTCAATATTGCACCACCCTCCGAACACTCGCTCCGGCCGCGCTCAAAGTGGCCGAATGCTTCCTCTCGATCGTCGCCCGTTTTACGTTCCGCTGGCGCGAAGGCATGTTCACGCTGAACGAGACTGAAACGATAGTGGCTAGCTAACGTCACTCGAACGCGTCACGTCCTTTGCTTGCCTGTCGACGGCACCCCTGTGCGGCAATTCACCCTGCGTTTCGGGCATTTCGCTTTGCGCCATGCCTTCCTTGAAGCCCTTCACCGCGCCGCCCAGATCGCCACCGATGTTCCGTAGCTTCTTCGTACCGAAAATTAGTGCCACGATTAGTAGAACGATCATCCAATGCCAGATGCTCAATGAACCCATAACTGAAAACCCTCTCTTTTCCCGTCACGCGCTTCGCTCGCGACGAATAACATGGAACTTGCGGCTCGTCATACTCGTCATGCGCTATTGGAACGCGAGGATGTATCTCATTCGTTTCCTGCAACGGCGGTTTTGTAGACGCACGTATCAACGCACGCAGTCGATACACTCAAATACAAAGTGGGACCGAGTCCGCAATTTCGCTTCCATCGAAGTGTGTAATATCGACTGCAAAATCTCTTGGGGAGCGGTCCCATGTTGAGGGTACTTGAACCGGGCGACTACTTCGGCACCACCACCCTGCAATACGGCGATGACGGCATCTCGGTCGTGGAGACTCGTTTCGCAACGGATCTGATCATCCCCCAGCACGAACATGTGAATCCCTTTTTCTGTTACGTGCTGAACGGCCGCGGTACACGATCCTGGCCGACACGCCGTGGCGAAGACGGGCCGATGTCATTGACGTTTTTCCCCGCAGGCGTACCGCATGCAAATTGTTGGTACGGCGCCGGCGGCAAGGCACTCCATCTCGAGTTTTCGTCCTTGTGGCTGCAGCGGCTTGGTGGCCGCGCGCGGGTCCTCGATCGTCCAGATGACTTTGCCAACGGAGCGCCGCTGTCGTTCATGCGCCGTCTGGTCCGCGAGTGTCGTGAACAGGATTCGGCCACACCGTTGGCCGTTGAAGGTCTGGTACTCGAACTTCTTGCAGCGTGCGAGCGATCCGTCCCGCCTGCGGCGGCGGTTGGCGGTTCACGTCGATGGCTCGGTCGCGTGGAAGCATTACTGCACGATCGCTTTCGTGAGTCGTTGACGCTGGATGAAATTGCTTCGGACAGCCATGTTTGCGCCGACCACCTCGCGCGTGAATTCCGCAAGCACTTTGGCTGTACTGTGGGCGAGTACGTGCGTCAGCTTCGGCTCGACTTCGCCTGCGCTCAATTGACCAATGGGCACCATTCGCTCGCAGCCATTGCTCAGGCCGCCGGTTTCACCGACCAAAGCCACTTTACGCGCGTCTTTCGTCGCAAGATGGGCCTACCCCCCGGCGCGTACCGCGCGCAGTTGCTCGAAGATCGCTCCTGTACCAAAGAGTGACGCTCGGGTACAAGACCCACAGAACTGGCACCGCCTAAAGTGGTTCGCATGTTCGACACGAACTAGCGTTCATGGAGATCCATGTGAGCACCGATGCCTTTCCGTATCTGACCCGTATTAACGTCCTCTACGCCGCCGGCGAAATCATCGACGTGCCTGCTCTCGTGGCCGCAAACAGCCATCCCTGGTACAACCAGACGCTGTGTGAAGTGAACCAGTCGGTGGTCCGACTGGGTGTCGTTCAGGGCGAATATCACTGGCACAAACACGACGCAGAGGACGAATTCTTTTATGTCGTGAGTGGCCGCTTTCTAATCGATCTTGAAGACAGGCTCGTGGATTTGGGCCCGGGGCAAGCGTTTGTCGTCCACAAAGGGCTGCTGCATCGCCCGCGAGCGCCTGAGAAAACGGTGATCCTGATGGTCGAGGCCACGGGAATCGTTCCAACCGGCAACACGTGACGCCTCGATACGGATCACCGGTTCAGATGTCTGCGAATGGAGTCTGGGGCGCAGCGTTGCTATTCAGCGGTGACATAAAAAAGGGCCGCATACGAACCGTCAAAACAGCGAAGTGAGGCCAGAAAAAAGGCTTGTTCGCGACGCAGATGTACGCGCGTGCCCCATAGAATTTGATCGTGTACGCACGTTACACAACGGCGAGCGTCCGATACCAGTCGGATCGCTTTCTCAAATCGGATTTCCGGTTAATTCAGCATGACACGGCTCGCACGGCACTACGTCCCAGAACAACCGCAGCACGTTATCTTGCAGGGGCTCACGGGGCCCGCATTCCTCGACGAAGGAGACTACCTTTACTTTCTCGCCTGCCTGGCGGACGCCGCGCGCGTCGCCGATCTGGCAGTCCACGCGTGGGTACTCATGCCCGACGCGGTGCAGTTCCTCGTCACGCCTTCATACGAGTCGAGCCTGGCCATGGCGATGCAGGCGGTTGGCCGTCGCTATGTCGAGACCTTCAACCGCCGCCATGGACGCCGCGGTACGGTGTGGCGTGGCGGGTACCATGCAACCGTGATCGAGCCAGACCGGTATTTCCTGCTCGCGAGCCAGGTCATCGATCATGCGCCGGTGCGCAACCGCCATGTGGCCGAACCGGGAAACTACCCATGGTCGAGCTACACGCACCACATCGGACTGCGTGTCGATCGCTTCATCAAGGACCATCCCCTCTACCGGGCGCTCGGCAATACGCCGCTCGAGCGCCAGCAGTCATACCGCGATCTGGGCGCACAGCCTCTTGACGAACGCGAGGTCGACAATCTGATGCAGTCCACGCTCAAGGGTTGGGTGCTCGGCAGCGCCGCGTATTGCGAGTGGGCGGCGCAGACAGCCAACCGGCGTTTAACGCCGCTGCTGCTGCGCGACCGGCCGCCCAGGGTTCGCACGGCACACGCCTTCGCACACGAGGGCTAACCAAATAAGCCAGTAAACCTTGCTTGTTTGAGAGGTGCAACGCGTGGCGACTATCCACGTCGCTTCGCGGCACGTTTCGGCTGAGGCTGCTGCGCATCGCGAAGTTCGGACGGATCGAGAAAGAAGTTCCGGTTGCCGGCCATGCGCTCAACCATGAAGTCGATGAATGTCTTCACGCGCAGCGATTGTTCGGTTCGATGCTTATAGTAGATGTAGATCGTGCCGTATTCGGTCGCGTGCTGCATCAATAACGGAATGAGTCGACCGCTTCTGATATGCATCGTGGCGTTGAAGCTACCCAACTGCCCGATGCCGAGACCAGAAAGCACAGCCTGCGTTTCCAGTTCCGTGTCGTTCACGCAGATGGCAGCGGGCACGTCGCGATAGACGATTTCATCGCCGATACGAAACTGCCACTGCGCAAGCTTGCCCGTGTTTGCACGGCGGTACCCGGTGCAGCGATGTTGAGCGAGTTCGTCAATGGTCCGCGGCGCGCCGTTTCGATCGATATAGTCCGGCGACGCGCACACGATCAGCTGGATCGGCACCAGCCGGCGTGCGATCGAGCCGCCCGAAGGCGGTGGTCCACCGCGAAATCCCACATCGGAGCGGTCAGTCACGAGATCCGTGAATTGATCGTCGAATTGCACTTCGAGTTGCACGTTCTGATAGCGCTTCTGGAATTCCTCGAAGTACGGCCACAGGACCGGGAGCCCGAATGCGCGCGGCGCGCTCACGCGCAGCATGCCTGCCACGTCTTCTTTCGAGTGCCGCGCCTCGTCGAGCGCAGACGACAGCATGGCGAGCGCCGGTTCCACGCTGTCGAGAAGCCGTTGGCCCTCCTCGGTCAGGCTCAGCTTGCGGGTGGTCCGATGAAAGAGCCGCACGCCCAGCGCCTTCTCCAACTGCATCACCGCATGGCTCGCGGCCTGCGGCGAGATGCCTTGGTCGACCGCCGCGCCACGCAGGCTACCGAGCGCCGCGGCACGGACGAAAGTGGTGATCGCACGAATTTCGTTCATTTCCGGCGCCCCTGATTCGCAAATAAACGTTGATTATCACTCCAGTAATATACGGCTAGTTTGTGTCAATCGCGTCGCTTACCATGGCATCACCTCATCACACACGTAGGAGAGACATCATGGCTGACGCTCAACAAGGTGGCTTTAAACGCGTATGGTTCATCACCGGCGCTTCGCGAGGCATTGGCGCATTGATTGCCGAAGCAGCGCTCGCCAACGGCAACGCAGTCGTGGCTGCCGGACGTAACGTCCAGGCTATCGTCGAGCGTCTCGGCGAGTCGGCTGCGCTGCTGCCGGTTGCGCTGGACGTGACCAATGAGGCCCAGGCAAAGTCGGCGGTGCAGTTGGCGCTTGAAAAATTCGGCCGCGTCGACGTATTGGTCAACAACGCCGGCTTCGGTCTGCTCGGTGCGGTCGAGGAATCCGCGGACAAAGACGTGCGCCGCATGTACGACACAAATGTATTCGGACTTCTGAACGTCACGCGCGCCGTGTTGCCGACGATGCGCGCAAACCGCTCGGGCCATGTGATCAATATTTCATCGATTGGCGGCTACCGGGCCGCGGCCGGATTTGGCGTGTACTCGTCGACGAAGTTCGCCGTCGAGGGGATTACGGAAGCATTGCATGCCGAACTGAAACCGCTAGGCATTCACGCGACCGTCGTCGAACCGGGGTATTTCCGCACGGACTTTCTGGATGCGTCTTCGCTGGTCGTTGCGCCTGACGTGATCGACGACTACGACGAAACCTCGGGTGCAGTTCGCCGCAAGGCCGTGCAAATGAATCACAACCAGCCCGGCGACCCGACGAAGCTTGCGGCCGCATTGATCGCACTTGTCGACGCGACTAACCCACCATTGCGCCTTCCACTCGGCACGGACACACTGGCTGCCATCGCTGCGAAGAACGCTTATGTGGCGCAGGAAACGCAAACGTGGAAGGACCTGTCGACGTCGACCGACTTCGCCGCCTGAATCAGTAGCGCGCAAGCTGGCTGCCGTTGACCTGCACGCGGTCGCCCGGGCGCAGTACGCCGGGCGTCGGCACGTTGAACGCGCGGGTTGAGCCATCGCTCAGCTGCACGTCGATCTGGAATCCTGCGGGCTGACCCATCTGTTGCCCGATCTGGTTGCCTGCATAAGCTCCGCCGAGCGCGCCAATGACGGTCGCGGCGTCGCGACCGTGACCACCTCCGATCTGATTCCCGAGAACACCGCCAACCAATGCACCGACCACGGTTCCGGCGATGCCCGACGCACCCGTGGCACTACTCAATGGCTGGATTCTTGAGATCGTGCCGTACTGCGTGCCATATTGGTTGCCGTATTGCGAGTTGTACTGCGAACCGTACTGGCCGTTGCTTTGCGTGTCATACGGCTGTTGCGGCGCGGGCGGCGGCGCGTAGGCGGGTTGCTGCACGGTGCCCGCTTGCGCATAGGCGGGCTGGCTATACGCTGGCGCTGAGTACTGGGCCGAGTAGCCTTGCTGTGCGCCGTACGGCGTGTAACCCGGGGCGACGCATGCTGACAACGAGAGACTTGCTGCAGCGACAAGCGCGGCGGTGAGGACGGACCTGGTAGAGAACATGGGCATCACAGTGTGGTTCGCATTGCTGCCGCGCCGGGCACGGCACGCGTAAAGAGGGGGGCGACAAGGGCGGCAGTATACGGAAAGCCCGCGCGGACGTGCGCGGCGCGCCGGTAACAACGTGTAAAGTCCGTTGCTGGGTGAATGGCGGTGCGCGTGCTGCCCAAACACAGTGCGCAATTCTTCCATCTCTCGTCGGCCTGGAGCCGGACTGGGCATTGATGCCCTACGGCCATCTGCGGCATGCTCGCGATGCACTGGACCATCAGACACGTGGAGGTGCGCTATGCAAAGCCTTCCCAAAATCCGCCCGACGCTGATTGCGTTGGTGCTTCTGCTGAGTGGATGTACCGCCGGCGGCGGCGTGCCACAAAGCGGACCCCATCTGAGCCCAACGGAGTGCCGTGACCTGGCCTCGCTTAGACGCAACGCGCCTCCTACGATGGCACAACACGCCAGCGAACTCACAGCTCTGAGGAAAGCGGGCTACAACCCGTCGCCATGGAACGACCCCTACTATCCCGAGGATCTAGAGGCTGCGCAGCGCCTGGTCAACTCTTGGTTCGACACGGAGTGCCAGCAGTTTCAACCCGGATGAGAAGCGCTGGAGCCACTGCGGCTTCTCGAATTGATTGAACAAGGCGCTCGACAACGGACCGACGCCGCCAAGCTGGCCCGAGCACCCGGCGCGGGGTCCGTGTCGCAACGTATGAACGCGTCTTTAGAACATCGTGCGAAGTCCGACTGCCACGCCCACCTGATTGGTCCGGCCAATCGTGTTCGTCGGAACGCCCTCGCCGTTGACCCCGCCCGGGTAGTCGGCGGAGAAGGCGCCGGTGCCGCGCGCGAAGTCAGTGATCCCGTAGACTTCCGTGCGCTTCGTGAACGAGTATTCGGCGAGAACCGTAGCCGACTGGTTCACCCCCTTGCCGAGCGTGCCGTCGAGCAGTTCAGCATTGCGCGTCTGCCCGTAGTAGTAGGCGAACGTGAACAGTAGCGCAGGCATGGCGTGCCAGTTCGCACCGATGTAATAGGTGTCGTCGATACGGTTGGGGCTGCCGGGACCCTTCAGTGTGGGCGCGCCGGATTGCTGCATGTAGATGTCGGTCAAACCAGTCTGGTCCTGCCCCCGCAGCCAGCCGGCCAGGAGGCGGATGTCGTGGGTGACCTGAAACGCGCCGCTGATATGCAGGAAGTTGCTCTTGCCGCCATTGATCGAACTGCCGACACTGGTGCCAACCGAAGAGCCAGTCGCAGATGTCGGAACGGAGACCTGCTGGAAGCCTGCGTTGAGCATGGCAGGGCCGTACGTGTAAGTCAGTTCCACGGCATAGGTGGCGCCGAGACCGAGCGCGCCCGGCTGGTTGCCAAGACCGTAAAGGGCATTGATATCCAAACCTTCGAAACTGCCCTTGTACTTGATCGAATTATTGACTTCGAGGTACGGGCCGATGCCGTTATACATCCAGCTGTTTTGCCAATAGTTGCCAACGGTCAGCGGGTCGAAGATATCGCCCAAGGTGTCGTAGGCGGGCGCATATTGCCTGCCAAAGGTCAGCGAGCCCCACGTTTTGTTCGACAGCCCCACGAAAGCTTGCCGACTGAACAGTGTGTTAGGGACGTGTAGTTGCCCATTGAAGGCTTCGAAGCCGTTTTCGAGGCGGAAGATCGCGGACCAGCCGTCGCCCAGATCCTCACTGCCCCTCATGCCCCAGCGGCTGTGGGTTTCCGGGCCGGACGTCATGGCGACCTGGTCGTTGCCGCCCGGCCCAGCATTCGTCTGATACCGGATGGCTTCGTCGACGATGCCGTACAGCGTGACCGAGCTTTGTGCGAATGCCGACGACGCGGCGGCAGCGAAAAGCGCGCCAGCCGCGCTGGAAATAAGTATTCTTTTCATTAGCAATCCTCAGTAATTGGTGATGAACTGGGAAAGTTTTTCCACGCTCGAACAATAAGGCCGTGAACGGGAGCGTAGCGTGTCATTTCGCTGAGGCACAACTATTCGTTACGGAGTGTTGTTTATTTGCTGCTCCGGGACAGGTATGCGCAAATCGTCTGATAACTTTCTGTGCCGGATAACGACCTGTCACGTGGGCCTTGATGCGCCGCGTCGCTTTGAGCACGAGGCAATGCCAATACCGCGGCGGCAAGAGAATGGAGATGGCTTTTTATTGCTGCGACAGTAGAGCCTTAGTATAAAAAATGAATTAAGCGAAACAATACTTTCGACTACGCGCTCGAATGCCGCACGCCGCTCGATATTCTCTTCGCGGAAAGTGTCTACCGAAATGCGAGCCGAGTCTCCCAATCGGTCAATCGCGTCTTCGACCAGACACTGACCGATCCCGATACCACGCGACGAGGAACGGACGGCGAGCCACCGAATCCATTCATGCGCGGGGGTGCCATCGAGAATGATGCCGCCATCGAGCCCAGCCTCATACTGCCGCTCGCGTACTCGGTGGACCAACCGGCCGGCTCGTGTCCGTTCGACTTGCTACACTGCGGTGGTATTTACGCCTGTTGCATCTCACCACGTAAAAGACAAGTCAATCGCCATTGCCCGTCTGAAACGTCTGAAGTAAGTCGAGTGCTCTCGCAGACGCCTCCGGGACAAACCCGGCGCCGCACTCCCGAGATTGGCCCGGAGGTTCATCATGCTCACGACATTTTCCGGCCTGTCGAGAACCGTCCTGGTTGTGGCTGTGTGTACTGCATCGACGGCAGTCTTTGCCAGGCACGCGAGGCAGTCGGAGGTGCCCCCCGAATCGATTTCCTCCCTCTTACTGAGCGACGACGAACGCATTGAGTTCTGCGCAGAGATGCACCGTGCGTCGACGCTCGAAGAGCGTCGCGTGGTCGTGGAGCGCATACGCAATACGCTCATTCCCCGTGCAAAAGCACAAGATCTTTCCCTCCCGCGCTGGTTGCTGGAAGGACGTCCGCTGAACGGGTTCGGTGGCCCCAATGGCACCCTACCCGGACTGGATTGCGAATCAGGTATCAGCAGACTCCACGCACAGGCCGTCGCGCCTGCCCGGCAGGCACCCGACCACAAGACGCCCCCCACTGTGGCGCCGCCCATCAGGACGCCTGCTCAGGAGATGCCAGGCAGCGACATACCGGTCGGAAACGACCGCGGTATCCCCTATGTCACGGGCGGCGTGGGCGAGGATGAAGCCAGTGCGCTTCGCAGGCTCGCGCCCGGCTATAGCATGCGGGCAACATTCACTGCCGCATCAGGCGAGTACCTGTCGGGTGTCGCGGTGCAGATATTCGGGTCCGACGGGAAGGTCGTCTTCGCGGGTACATCGGCCGGCCCCTACCTGTTTGCGCGGCTGCCCCCGGGCCATTACCGCGTCGTTGCCACATTCGACGGCGTGGAGCGTGCTCGCGCACTCTATGTTCCCACGCGCGGCAACGTCCGATTCAGACTGACATGGCCGACGTCGCGCGCGGCTTCGTCCAACTGAGTTCTCCAGGCGTCGCGGCTACCGCGAAGGCGCGGATGACCACTGAACCCGGGATCTGTCATTTCGACATGAGGAGTCCGAACGATAGCAATTTGTCATTCACACCAGCCACGCCGCCGTTCACACCTCGACAGACACGCGAATCGAACAATCGAAGACGGGCTTCGTCATCAGCTAACGCTGTTCCGTCGTTCGGACGTCAAAAGACCGCAAACAATTTTTGCCTGTGCTTTTGCATCGTGAACCTCAACGTCGACATGAATTCCATTACAAACACCCGACACGACTTCATACCAGACAGAGCCGCTCACATCAGAGAACCTCACCTCGCTCGTCAGACAAATTCCCTACGCCCGTAAGCTAGCTGTAGATATGCGCGGCAACTGGAAGCACCAGGTACATCACCTAGATAAATCTGATTGACGATTTGGATGTCGTCTGACAACAATATCCATGGTGATCGGCCAGCCGCTCCTGTTCGATCTCTTCGCTGTAACCGTGCCTCTCCCGTTCGCATTAGCGTCGCCACGCGGCCCAATGGCCGCCGAAGTCCAGTCACCCCGTCAGCGAAACAATCCAGCGAGACAACATAGGAGAACGAACAAAATGGCAACGCATGACCAAGACGATCCCCAACTCTCCGAAGGCCGCGCGAACGCGCCCGCCTCGCCCAAACGGCGCGCGTTCATGGCCTTTGCCGGCGCGTCCGCAGGCGCAAGCCTCCTCGCGGCCAGCCGCGGCGCGGCAGCAGCTGACTCCATGTTTCCCACGCCTGCCACGTTCGGCGGGCACCTTCCGCCGCCGCCCGGCCACCCCGCCGGCGACCCGATCTGGGGCCCGGACGGACAGGCCACGGCCATCATCAGAAGGCTCGCCCACGTCGATCATTCGCTCTTCTCCCGCGCCGAATTTCACGTAACGAGTTACGGTGCGCGCACGCTCCCTGCCTCCGCGCTGATTACGTCGACTGCCTGGCCGAGCGGCAAGATTCCATGGGTGACGGGCGGCACGGAACAGACCGCGCATCCGACCAGCGACCTGCAAAGCCCGGGCTCGGGCGTGATGGTTCCGTGTGACTACACGGGCACGCAATACGACTCATGCACCGCGTTCAACACCGCGATCATGGACGCCAGTCGCGCCGGTGGCGGCCGCGTGGTGGTGCCAGCCGGCAACTGGTATTGCGGCGGTCCGATCGTGCTGCTCAGCCATGTGAACCTCCATCTGGAATCGGGCTGCACGATCTATTTCAGCCCGAACCCGGCGGACTACGCGAAGAATGGCCCGTACAAAACAGCGAACGGCAATCTGTATCACACGCGCTGGCAGGCGAACGACTGCCTGAATTTCGGCTCGCCGATTTACGCATTCCGCCAGACCAACATTGCCGTGACCGCCGACGACAACACCTGCGTGCTGAACGGTCAGGCAATGACGCCAATGCAATTGAGCACCCAGGCGCCAACCTCCTGCTGGTGGACCTACAAGGGAAGCAGCAACACGTACGGCTGCGCAGGCTCGTCGACGCCCTCGCAGGCTTATGTAAATCCAAACAACGTCCCGCTCACCAGCCTCCCCGCCTCGCAAATCCAGAACCCGCAGGCCAACGTCTCCTTCACGAATCAGTACGGCGCGACGACTTCGCTGATGGGCCTGCTCACGGGCACGGGCTGGAACCAGGATCAGAACTATCTGCCCGCACTCTCCGAGTTGCGCGTGCCGTTCGAGAACCGCATTTTCGGCAACGGTCACTATCTGCGTCCGTGCATGATCGAGTTCATCGGCTGCACGAACGTGTTTTTGCAGAACTATCACACGCAGAACACGCCGTTCTGGCAGCACCATCCCACCGACTGCACGAACGTAGTGATCGACGGCGTGTTTGCCGACAGCGTCGGACCGAACAACGACGGCTTCGATCCGGACGCGTGCAACCACGTGCTGGTGCAGAACGTTCAGTTCAACACCGGTGACGACTGCATCGCGATCAAGTCCGGCAAGTACCTCGACACCGAGTACGGTCCGATGCAGAACATCGTCGTGCAGAACTGCACGATGCAAAGCGGGCACGGCGGTCTGACGATCGGCAGCGAAATGAGCGCGGGCGTGCGCAACGTCTACGCTCGCAACCTGACGATGCAAAACGAGAACTGGGCGAGCAATCCGCTGAACATCGCGCTGCGGTTCAAGAGCAACATGAACCGTGGCGGGTTCATCAACAACGTCTGGATCAACGGCGTGACGCTGTCCAACGGTGTGAACCTCGCCGGGAAGTACGGCGGCGGGTCGCTCGGCGCCGCGATCAGCAAGATCACAGGTACAGGAACGACCGGTCTCGCGACGAACCCGTCTACGGGCCAGGGCGGCCTGATCACGTTCGACTGCGACTACAGTCCGTCCGGCGACGCCGTCCGCTTTAGTCCGTCCGTGATCAGCAACATCAACATCACGAACGTGAACGCGACCAACGTGTCGGGCTCGGTGTCGTATTCGATGCCTTCGGGCTTCGTGGCCGGGTCGAACTCGTGCTTCCAGGCGCTCGTCATGCAGGGCCCCGAGGCCGTCGATTACAACGGTCCGCTGCCCGTGCCGACTGTAAGTCCGATCAGCGGCGTCACGATCTCGAACTGCAACCTCGGCAACCCGGTGTGCACGGGCGCAGTGCCGACGACGCCTTCGACGTCTGCCTCGGCCGCGCCGGGTCCGGTCTTCGTGAGCAATGTGAGCGGCATTACCCTGACCAACGTGGTGATCGCGGGCACCACGTACAACACGTCGCTGAGCGCGCCGGCAACCTGATGCCGACGCACACGGACGCGGGCAACCGCGTTCGTGTGCGGGGTGACTGGGTTATCAGCGTTGCTCCTTGTCGGTCGTGGGTTGCCGGGGTTGGCGAGTCGGTTCATCCCCGGATTGCACCGGCTCGCGCGTACAGGCGTCCGGTGGCATGACAAAGGGAATGTCGTCGCGGCAACACGCATAAACCGGAAACCCATACGCGTTCGTACCGACGATGGTCGTTGGCCCGTGCAGCGGGCACACCGCCTTCATGACGCCTCCTGAAACGCATTGATCAACGGCTTGCAGCGTGCCCCTCGCGGGGCATATGTCAGGCCTTCTTCACGTAGGCGCTGCACCAGCCTTTGGCGTCGACGATCTTGCCGCCATAGGTCGCGCACGGGCCATTCGGCGCGCCCGGTTTGCCCTGAAACAGCTGACAGTTCGCGCAGGTCTGCCCCGCCTGGAAGTGCGGAAATTTGGTCTTGTCGACTTTGCTCGCGTCGGCTTTATAGCCGAGCGCCATGGCGGTCGGGTCGCTCTCGGAGAGCACCGGCGCGTCGGCGCGCGATTCGTTGGAAAGCGCCGCCGTGGAAGCCACGGAGGCGGCAAGGATCATGAAGCGACGACGGGAAAGCGGCATGGTGGGGCTCCTGAGCATGGAACGTACCCGGCTCTTGCTGTTCGCCGATTGGCTGGCCGATTCGTTCGCGAATTTTCCGTGTGCTATCTATTTATATCACTTCGTGATGCGTTGTAAAGAACGGAAACATTGCGCTTCGATTACTGTTTTTATTAGTTCGCTATCCAAATCAATTTTCGCAACGGCCAGGAACGCGGCGCCACCATGGCGCCGCATTGGCTTTACCACGCCGCGCAGACCTTGCCGAAATGCGCCCCGGCCTGCTGATGACGAAACGCGTCGGCAAGCTCGTCTAGCGCGAACGTGCGGTCGAGCACGGGGCGAATGCCGGCCTGGTCGAGCGCCGCGACGTAATCTTGTTGCTGGCGCCGGCTGCCAACGATCAAGCCCTGCAGACGCGCCTGTTTCGCCATGAGCACGGAGGTCGGCACGGTGCCTTCGCGTCCGGTCAACACCCCGATCAGCGCGATGTGGCCGCCCACGCGCACCGCGTCGATCGACTGGGCGAGCGTGCCCGGGCCGCCCACTTCGATCACGTGATCCACGCCCTTGCCGCCCGTCATGTCACGCACGAGCGCGCCCCACTTTTCGTGCTGCCGGTAGTTGACCACCTGGTCGGCGCCCAGCGCTTTCGCACGCGCCAGTTTCTCGTCCGACGACGACGTGACGATGACCGAAGCGCCCATCATCCGCGCGATCTGCAACGCCGCGATCGATACACCGCCGGTGCCGAGCGTCAGCACCGTGTCGCCCGCCTTGAGGCCGCCGTCGGCCACCAGCGCGCGCCATGCCGTGAGCCCCGCCGTCGTGATCGTGGCGGCCTCGGCGTGGCTCCAGCCGCGCGGCGCGAGCGTGAAGGCGCTCGCGGGCCGCACGGCGTGCAAGGTCGCGAAGCCGTCCACGCCGTCACCGGGCGTCTGGGCGAAGTTGCCCACGGCCTGCCAAGGCGAGCCGTCCGTCCATTGCGGAAAGAAGCACGACACCACGTGGTCGCCGCGCTTGAACTCCGTCACGCCCGCGCCCACGGCCGACACCACGCCCGCGCCATCCGCCATCAGCACACGAGCGTCCGCGGTGGGAATGGCGCCGTTGGCCACCAGCAGATCGTGGAAATTGAGCGAGGTGCCATGAAGTTCCACGCGGATCTCGCCGGTGCCGGGGGCGCCTGGCTCGGCGATATCGCGCAGTTCGATCCGGTCGAGGCCACCCGGCGCACGCACCACGGCGGCCTTCATGGCCGTGCTCCCGTGGCGTTGCGCGCGGCGTCGACCAGGCCGTCGAGCCAGTCCGTGCCGGGCAAAAAGTCTTCGGGCCAGAAAATCTCGTTCATGTTCGTTACCTTTCGATGCTGTCGGTTTAGGTGCAGTGGACACGAGTAATCATGCGGGCGCTCGACGCCTTGCTCGACGAAAGCAACGTCACGCGCGCCGCGCAGCGTTTGTCGCTCACGAAGCCGGCCGTGAGCGCGATGCTGACGCGTCTGCGTGAGAGTTTCGGCGATCCGCCGTTCGTGCGCTCGCAACGTGGCATCGTGAGATTTGCCATTGCGTGGCTCCTCGAATGAATGCTAGCAAGTTCGAATCGCTGTGCAAACATTGCTAACAATCAGTTGGCAATACGGAGCACGAAAAAGACGAGCGCGGCTACCGGTATCGACGCTACCCGGCAACGCGCATGACGGCGATCAGCAGGACGGGCTGCCGTTGGCCGTGCAGAACGCCGCGGGCGCACCCGCGATCAGCGGAAGCGGGGTAACAGGTCGCGGAGGCGGCGGCGGAATCCTCACAGCGCCGCACCACGAGTTCGCGCTGCGCCCGGCATTGGGCAAGCAGGGCGCGAAGCGCTCGCGCAGATCCTCGGCGGCCTGCTCGTTGCGCTCACGCGTCTCGAGCGCGGGCCGCAGTTGTCCGTCCAGCCAGGACGCGAACGCAATGACGCAGCCCGCCGCGACGGCCAGCAGCGCCAGCCTGGACTTGTGGCTGCGTAGCTTGCTGAGCACGCGCACCGCCGCCGGGCGGCCTGCGATGGGCGTCTCGCGCCCGGTGGCGGCCCGCACTGCCGCTCCTTCGATGATTCTCGTTGCCACTGTCTATTCGTCTTGCTCTTGTGATTGCGCCTCGCGCCCGTAGCGAGGCATACGGGTTAACGGCAGGTCGAAGCAATCCGAAAGGGGCCGGACGAAAATATTTGAGGGGCTCAGCCGCCTTCGCGCGAACGCTCCACAAACGCAAGCACGGTTTCGCGGAAGCGCTCCACCGCCGGATTGCGCACGGCGGGCTTGGTCACGAGATGAAGCGGTGCGCGAAACGCCTCGTCCCCGGCCACGCGGCAGTAGCGCACGCTCTCCTGCTGATAGCGCCGCATGGAAGCCGGCACGAGCGTCACGCCGCCGCCCGCGGCCACGAGATTGATCGCCGTGACCATGCGCGGCACCTCGTCGACCACGCGCAACTGCACGCCCTGGGCTTCGCAGGCGCGCACGAAATCGGCGTACATGCCGGGGGCGCCTGGCCGCCGCACGAAAATGAACGGCTCGCCCGCCAGGCGCTTGAGCGACACCGCACGCGTACCCGCCAGCCGGTGCCCCACCGGCAGCACGAGCAGCATGTGCTCCTGAGCGATGCGCTCGAAGCGCAACTCGGCGGGCGTCTCAATCGGCTTACGCAGGATCGCGACATCGACGTGTCCGTTCATCATCATCTCGATGATCTCGGCTGCATTGATCTCGCTAAGCTCGATGGCGATGTCGGGATGCGCGTCGCGATACGCGCGGATCACGGCGGGCGCGAGCGGATGAAACGCGGCCGAACTCGTGAGCGCCACATGCAGTTTGCCCGCCTGCCCGAGCGCCACCCGCCGCGCATGCGTGATGCCCTGCTCCAGCGTGCGCAGAAGGTTGCGCGCGCAAGCAGCGAACGCCTCGCCCGGCGCGGTCAGCTCCACGCCGCGCGGCTGGCGCGTGAAAAGCGCGAAGCCCAGTTCCTGCTCGAGCTCCTGGATCTGCTGCGAAAGCGGGGGCTGCTGCATGTGCAGGCGCGCGGCCGCGCGCGTGAACTGGCGCTCCTCGCAAACCACGAGGAAGTAACGCAGGTGACGTAGCTCCATAGGGACGCTCCGATATAGGTATTGGATATGGCAACCCCATCCGATATGTATTTTACATTTGCCGCGCAACTCCCTAGTCTGTGAGGAAAACACCAACGACGACATCCGGAGACCTATGCAATCCATTCTCGAAGCGGGGCAGGCCACGCTCGACGCGCCCGCCCTCACCACCTCGCAGGTCCGCCGCGCCGTGCTCGCCTCCGTCATCGGCAACGGGCTCGAGTGGTTCGATTTCCTCATCTACGGCTACTTCGCGAAGACCATCGCGCAGGTGTTTTTCCCCGTGCACAGCAGCTTTCTGTCGATCACGCTCACGCTCGCCACCTTCGCGATCGGCTTCGTCGTGCGGCCGCTCGGCGGTGTGGTGATCGGCGCGTTCGCCGACCGTTACGGGCGGCGCCGGACCCTCTCGGCGCTGATCGTGCTGATGGCGGCGAGCACCCTGCTCATGGGCATCACGCCCGGCTATGCGTCAATCGGCATTGCCGCGCCGCTCATCGTGCTGCTCGCGCGCATCCTGCAAGGGCTCTCGGTGGGCGGCGAGTTCGCCACCGCCGCCTCGATGCTCACCGAGTACGCGCCGCCCGGCCGCAAGATGTTCTACGGCAGCTTTCAGATGACGTCCCAGGCCGTGGCGCTGCTGCTTTCCTCCGCGTGCAGTTTTCTGCTGACCACGCATCTCACGCCCGCCGCGCTCGTCGAATGGGGCTGGCGCGTGCCCTTCCTGCTCGGCGCGCTGGTCGGCCCGGTGGGCTTCTATATCCGCCACAAGGTCGCCGAATCGCCGGAGTTCGTGCAGCTGCGCGCGCGCCTCGGCCACGCGCCGCGCCAGTCCTTGCGCGCGTTCCTGCGCGAGCGCGGCGACGCGGCGCTGTGCGCCGTAGGCGTGATCGCCGTGGGCGCGGCGACCAACTACCTCTGGCATTCGTATATGCCGCTCTATGTCGAGCGCCAGTTGCATCTGCCGCTCAAGAGCGCGTTGCTCGGCACGGCGGCATCGGGGCTGATCGGCATCATCGGCTATCCGCTCGCAGGCAAGCTCGCCGACCGCTTTGGCGCCTACCGGCTCTTCCTGCCGGTGACGCTCGTCTGGATCTGCGCCGCCTGGCCGCTCTTTGCGTGGGTGCTCGCCGCGCCCACGCCCGAGCGCGTATTCGCCGCGCAAATGGTCGCGACCGTCGTGCTGAGCCTGATGTCCGGCGCGCACCCCGGCATGCTGACGCAGCTTTTCCCCACGTCCACGCGCTCCACGGGCGTCGCGCTCTCGTACAACGTCGCCGTCACCTTGTTCGGCGGCATGGCGCCCCTCACGGTCTCGACGCTCATTGGGGTGACCGGCTCGCGCATCGTGCCGGCGTGGTATCTCATCGTCACGGGCATCGTGTCGCTCGTGCTGGTCTTTGCGAGCGTGTCGGGCCGGCGCCTGCTGCGCGAGCCCAATGCGTGGCCGGCGGAATCGGAGTCGCAATGAACGTGCAGCCCATCGTGAGCGACGTGAGTGATGTGAGCAGCGCGGGCGACAAACGCCCGCGCAACGAGTACCCGGTGCGCGCTATCGGCGATGTCCGCTTGCCTGTCGTCACGGCGCAAGGCAGCGGCAACGTGCCGATGTTCGTCGGCGGCTGCGCGGCGAGCGAGCGAGCCACGCGTGCACTTGTCGTGCTACATGGCCGCCTGCGCGACGCCGACGCCTACTTGCGCTCGACACTGCGCGCCCGCACCGCTTCCTCTGCGCACGACGACGCCACGCTCGTCATCGTGCCGCAGTTCCTGGCAAGCGCCGATGTCGAGCACCACCGCGCGCATGCGGACTTCCTGCACTGGGAATGGACCGCGTGGATGGGCGGAGCCGACGCGCGCGGCCCCGCACCCTTGAGTTCGTTCGACGCCCTCGATGCCCTCGTCGCGCAGCTTGCCGATCGCTCGCGGTATCCGGCGCTACGCGAGATCGTGATCGCGGGACATTCAGGCGGGGCTCAGGTCGCGCATCGCTATGCGATATTGAGCGCCGCGCCCGAGCAATGCGCGCAACTCGGCGTGAGCCTGCGCTTCGTGATCGCGAATCCCTCTTCCTGGGTGTATTTCGATTCGTTGCGCCCACAACCGGATGGCGCCTTCGGCCCCGCGGATCACACCGCATGCCCCGACGTAGACGACTGGAAGTACGGCATGCGCAAGCTCCCGCGCTACGCGGCAGCAACGCCGGATGCCGCTACGCTCGAACACCGCTATGTCGGGCGAGAGGTGGTCTATCTGGCAGGCGAACTCGATTGCGACCCCGCGCATGCGGCGCTCGACCGTTCGTGCGCGGCCAGCGCGCAGGGGCCACACCGTCTTGCGCGCGCCCGCGCCTACTACGCCTACCTGCGTGCCAGGCATCCGCAGTTGCGCCACGCGTGGTTCGAGGTGCCGGATGCGGGCCACAACGCCGAGGCCATGTTCCTTTCCGAGTCCGGCATTCACGCCCTGTTCGGTGCGCACGCAACGATCGATGCGAAACGCGCGGCAGACCGGGCGCCGAGCGCAGGCGGCGCGGACGATTGAAGCGGGCGGCCGTCGTATCATAGCGGCTCGATTCCCGCCGGATGCGTGCGCCCGCCCGGCCGCCCAACGACCGCCATGAGACGCCTTCCCCCGCTCAACGCCCTGCAAATCTTCGAAACGGTCGCCCGCTACGGCAGCTTTACGCGCGCGGCCGAGCATCTTTGCCTCACTCAAGGCGCGGTGAGCCGGCAAATCCTCACGCTCGAGCAGTATTACGGCCTGCCGCTCTTTCGCCGCTCGTCCAAGGGTCTCACGCTCACCGCCGAAGGCGAACAGCTGTTGCCCGCCGTGCGCGACGGCTTCGGGCGCATCGAGGAAGCCTCGCAACGGCTCACGCGCCAGCGCACCGAACTTGCGCTCAAGGTGCCGACCTGCGTGATGCGGTGGATGCTGCCGCGCATCATGCGCTTCCAGAACGAGCACCCCGACCTGCAGATCCAGATCACGACCACGTGGGGGCACGAAGTCGACTTCCAGGCGGAGCCGTTCGACGCGGCGATCATCTACGGTTCGTCGCCCGGCGCCGACGTGCACGCGGTGCCGCTCTTCGACGAATACCTCACGCCCGTCTGCACGCCCGAACTGCTCTCGCGCCGCCCGCTCGTCAAGGCCGACGACCTCGCGCACCAGACCCTGCTGCACCCCACGCGCGACCATGCCGACTGGCGCCTGTGGCTCGCGCGCGCAGGCGCGAAAAAGGTCGATGCCGATCTCGGCCCTACGTTCGAATCGCTCGATCTCGCGGCGACTGCCGCGATGCAGGGCTTTGGCGTCGCCATTACCGACCGCACGCTCGTGCGCGAGGATGTCGAGACACGGCGCCTCGTCATGCCCTTCGACCTCGCCGTGCCCACGGGCTCGCGCTACTATTTCGTGTACCCCGAGTGCGTGGCCCAGCAGAAGAAGGTGCAGTTGTTCAGCGAGTGGATCGGGCAAGACCGCGCGACGCCGTAATGCCGTCCGTCGCGCCCCCATGAGCGCCGTGCATGGCGGGCATGAGAATTAATCGATTGCATGCGGGCCGCTCTTTCGGCGTAATGGGCCGCTCCGTGCGAGGCGCGCTCATTGCGCGGCCTTGCACCTTTCAAGCCACGCGGCCGCGCGCCGCCCGAAGGGAGACCGACCATGCAGAGCGCCGCCCAGGCCCGCTCGAAGCTGCCCGATGTGGGCACGACGATTTTCACGGTGATCGGCCAGCTTGCGGCCGAGCATCAAGCGTTGAACCTCTCGCAAGGCGCGCCGAATTTCGACCCGAGCGCGAAGCTCGTGGACGACGTGGCCGCCGCCATGCGCGCAGGCCACAACCAGTACGCGCCGATGGCGGGCCTCGCCGACTTGCGCGAAGCGCTCGCCGCCAAGTTCGAGACGCTTCACGGTGCGCACTACGATCCGTCGAGCGAAGTGACCGTGCTCGCGAGCGCGAGCGAAGGCCTGTACTCGACGATCAGCGCGCTCGTGCACCCCGGCGACGAAGTGATCTATTTCGAGCCGGCGTTCGACAGCTATGCGCCCATCGTACGCCTGCAGGGCGCTAAGCCCGTGGCGATCAAGCTCGCGCAGCCGCATTTCCGCGTGGACTGGGATGCGGTGAGCGCGGCCATCACGCCGCGCACGCGCATGATCATCGTGAACACGCCGCACAATCCCACGGCCACGATATTCGGCGAGGACGACATTGCGCGGCTCACCGCGCTCACGCGCAACACCGACATCGTGATTCTCTCCGACGAAGTGTACGAGCACGTGGTGTTCGACGGCGCGCCGCACCGGAGCATGGCGCGCTACCGCGAGCTTGCCGAACGCAGCGTGATCGTTTCGTCGTTCGGCAAGTCGTATCACGTCACGGGCTGGCGCGTGGGCTACTGCCTCGCACCCGCCGCGCTGATGGACGAAATCCGCAAGGTCCACCAGTTCATGGTGTTTTCCGCCGACACACCTATGCAGTATGCGTTCGCGCAGGCACTTGCCGAACCGCAAAGCTATCTGGGTCTGGCGGCCTTCTACCAGCACAAGCGCGAGCTGCTCACACGCGCGCTGGAAGCCTCGCGATTCGAGTTGCTGCCCAGCGAAGGCAGCTTTTTCATGCTCGCGCGCTTCCGGTCTTTCTCGAACGAGCGCGACAGCGACTTTGTGCTGAGGCTCATCCGCGATGCCCGCGTGGCGACGATTCCGCTCTCGGCGTTCTACACCGACGGCACAGATGAAGGCATCATCCGCCTGAGCTTTGCCAAGGATGACGAAACATTGCTCGAAGGCGCGCGTCGCCTTTGCGCGATTTAAGGCATCTGCATTCGAAACACAACGAAACTGATAGGCAAGGAGATCATCATGAAGCGACTCAACGCGCTCCTCGCGCTTGCATGCGTGTACGGCGTGCTCGGCCCGGCTTCGGCATTCGCCGACACAAACCTGTTGCGCTTCGGCGTCGAGGCGCAGTATGCGCCGTTCGAAACCAAGGCCTCGGACGGTACGCTGCAGGGCTTCGATATCGACATCGGCAATGCCGTGTGCGCCAAGGCGAACATGACCTGCAAATGGGTGGAAACGTCGTTCGACGGCCTGATTCCCGCGCTGCAAGGGCGCAAGTTCGACGCCATCAACTCGGCGATGAACGCCACCAAAAAGCGCCGCGAGGCCATCGACTTCACCACTGTGATCTATCGCGTGCCGAGTCGCCTGATCGCGCGCGGTGACAGCGGACTCGTGGCCACCGCCGCCTCGCTCAAGGGCAAGCGAGTGGGTGTACTGCAGTCGTCGATTCAGGAAACCTACGCAAAGGCGCACTGGGAGCCGGCCGGCGTGACGGTCGTGCCCTACCAGGACCAGAACCAGATTTACGCGGACCTCGGCGCGGGGCGTCTGGACGCGACGCTCCTGCTCGCGCCCGCGGGCCAGAAAGGCTTTCTTTCGCAGCCCGAAGGAAAGGGCTTCGCGTTCGTGGGCGAGGCCGTGCGCGACGACAAGATTTTAGGCAGCGGCGTGGCGTTCGGCATCCGCAAGGGCGACACGGCGTTGCGCGATCGCCTGAACGCGGCCATCGCGAAGATCGAGTCCGACGGCACGGTCACGTCGCTCGCACGCAAATACTTCGGCGATATCGACGTCTCGCCCAAGTAAGAGGCCGCACACAGGGGCGCGCGCCAGGCTTGAGCGAACTCAGCGCCGCCCCTCCCGCGAATTGCGGTTCACTTGAGCATCGTTCTTCGTGCGCTGCTGGTGTGCATCGGCGCCCCGGCGGTCCGTGTCCTCCTGCCCGCTTTCCACGTCGCTATGCCCCTGGCGGCCCACCGAGCGCGGCTCATGCGGGTGACGCCGCGCGAGCGGCTCGCTGCTTTCATGCTGCGGATGCTTGACGTTCGTACCGTCGTCGTCCGCGCTCTCGTGATGCTTCATGGCTGCCTCCTTGCAATGCAATACCGCTGCGCTCATTCGCGCAACGGTTCGACGCTGCGGGTCGGGTCGTGAAGCGGCCCGCAACGAGCATAGACATGGCTCTCTCCTTGCGGGCTTCGACAGGTGGCAGTTCCCGGCCCGACCCGCGCTTTCTCCTGCCGCTTGCCAGTTAGCGCATCGGGCGTGCCCAGATCCCGCCGCTACAGCTACACCTAGCCTGCCGCGGCCGCCTGGCGCTCCACCCGCGAGCGCGACGAAGCGTGCAGCCCGAGGTTCGCCACCAGGGCGACCAGCGCCGAACCGATCACGTACCACGCAGGCGCCGCCGGCGATCCGCTCGCACGCACGAAGGCCGCGCAGAGTAACGGCGCAAAGCCGCTGAACACGACCACCGAAACGTTGTACGCGAGCGCGATGCCGCTAAAGCGCACCTGCACCGGAAAGAGGTCGGCAAGTACCGAAGCCCACGTGCCGCTTGCGAGCGAGAACACCAGCGCAGCAAGCACGAACAACACCACCACGTTCATGCTGTGCGACGCGAGCGCCGTATAGAAAGGCCACGCAAGCGCGGCGAGCAGCACGCACGAAACACGTAGCAAGTATCGACGCGGCACGAAGTCGCCAGCCCAGGCCGCCGCGAGCAGCCCCGCCGAACTCACGAGCAAATACGCATTCTGTGCGAGCGCGGCCTCGCGCGGCGCGTAGTTCAGCGTCTCGATCAGATACGCGGGCATGTGGCCGTAGAGCACGCCGTTGAAGCCCGCCATCACCGCAATCGAAAGCGCACCGCCCACCACCGCGCCGCGATGATGGCGCAGCGTTTCGCGAAATGGCTGCTTCACCACGGCGCCCTGCATCTGCTTGAACTCGGGCGACTCGTCGAGATTGCGTCGCAACAGATACGAAACGATCCCGCACACACCGCCCACGAGGAACGCAATGCGCCAGCCGTAGCTCGCGGCGTCGGCAGGCGTCAGCGCGGACTGCACGGCGAGATTGACGATCGTCGCGAGCATCACGCCCGTATTGATCGCGCAGACGATCACCCCGGCCGCGAGGCCCGCGCGGCGCGGCGCCGCTTCCACCGCATAGGTGATCGCACCGGGCATTTCGCCGCCCACGCAAAAGCCTTGCAGCACACGCAAGCCAATCAGCGCGATGGGCGCGGCAACGCCCCAGCGCGCGTAATTGGGCAACAAGCCAATGCAGATGGTCGCCAGCGTCACGACGACGATCGAGCCCACGAACACGGGCCGCCGGCCGATGCGGTCGCCAAGGCTGCTGAGCACGATGCCGCCGAGCGGCCGGATGATATAGCCGATGGCGAGCACGGAAAACGTGAGCAGCATGCTCACGAGCGGATCGCTCGCCGGAAAGAATTGCGCGGCGATCGAGTGCGCGAAGAAACCGTAGATCACGAAATCATAGAACTCCAGCGAGCCGCCCAGACTCGCAATGAGGATCATTTTCCATTGGGCGCGGGTCAGGCCAGGTGCCGCGGCCTGCGATGCTGGCCGTGAGGGTGTCGTCTCCATATGCTCTCCTTAATGATGGAATTGGCGGCGCTTGGGGGCTGTTAGCGGATCTTCGTCCTGCGCCCTGGCTTCAAAGGCATCGGCCCGGGCGGCCGCGTTCCACTGCGCCGCCCTGAGGCCGGGTCAAACGGGGTCGAGCGGGGTCAAGCGGGTTAAAGCGGCGTCAAGCCGGATTAAGCTGCCGCGGCCTCGCGCCGCTGCTGCGCACACGCAACGCCTGCGCGTTCGAGCAGCGCATCCAGTTCGCTCGCATCGTGCGCCACGCCGCCAACATAGCGGTCGGGCCGCAGCAGCACGGCGCGCGCGCCGGCTTGCGCGAGCCAGGTTCGAAGCGGCTCTTGCATAGCCGGAACGATCGCCACGCGCTCGCGTTGTGGTGTGTTCGCGAGCGCGTCGTGTGCGCGTTGCGCAAGCGCTTCGTCAACGACCAGCGCGAAGCGATAGCCCACGGCGTCGTCCAGACGCGTACCGTCTTCGAACACGGGTTGCGGCCCGATATCGCCGCCAGCGGCACCCGCATGCCAGCCCGGCCCCAAACGCGGCTCCGGCGTGCGGAACTCGCGAATCGCCGCCGTCATCGCGCGGTCGCGCGCGGCCACGGCGTCGCTATCGGTCGCCTGAATGACGCCGCCCAACTGCACCGCCGTTTCGATGAACGTGCGCACGTGCGGCTCGCGCTCGCTCTCGTAGGTATCGAGCAGCGTTTCGGGCAGCGCGCCTTCGATCACATCGGCGAGCTTCCATGCGAGGTTCGAGGCGTCGCGTATGCCCGCCGCCATGCCCTGTCCCATGAACGGCGGCGTCTGATGTGCCGCGTCGCCCGCGATCAGCAGCCTGCCGCGCCGCCAGCCTTGCGCGATCACCGAATGAAACGTGTAGATCGCCGAGCGTTCGAGTTGTGCGTGCTCGGGCGTGATCCATCGGGCGAGCCGCTCCCAGATCCATTCGGCCGTGCCGACACGGCGCTCGTCGTCGCCCGGCATCACCATGATTTCCCAGCGGCGGCGGTTGTGCGGCCCGCGCGTGTAGGTGGTTGGGCGCGCAGGGTCGCAGTACTGGATCGAGTAGTCGCCGAGATCGGCGCGCTCGCCTTCCAGCAGCACGTCCACCACAACCCAGCGCTCGTGCGATTTCAGATCGGCAAGCTCCGTGCCGATGAAGCGGCGTACCGTCGAGCGCGCGCCGTCGCAACCCACCACGTAACGCGCCGTGGTGCAGTCAAGACGACATTGCGCCGTATCCTCGAAGCGGATGCGCACGTGGTCGTCGCGTTCGTCGAGCGCGAACACCTCGTGACGCAAACGCACGTCGGCCCCGCCGCGCGCGGAAAGTTGCGCGCGCAACGCCCGTTCGAGATCCGGCTGATGAAATTTGTAGCTTGCGCACCAGCCTTGCGGGCCAATGCCGCCGGGCCGGCTCCAGTCGATCATCAGCTCGCCGCGCGCGTTCACGAACTTCATGCCGGGCCCGACGAAGAGGTTCGGCAGCAGCATTTGCGCGATCCCGGCGGCCTGAAACACGCGCATGCATTCGCCGTCGAAGTGCACAGCGCGCGGCAGCTGGAACACGTCCTTGTCGCGCTCGAACACCACGACTTTCAGGCCGCGCAGCGTGAGCAGATTGGCGAGCGTTGCGCCCGTCGGCCCGAAGCCGATGATCGCGACATCATGGTCGGGCGCCGGATTTGCTTCGCATACCGAATTGCTTACGAGATCCTTCATCCCATTCACCTGATACATAGCTAACTGCGTGGATAACTCCGTGGATGACCGCGCCGCCCGCATCGTACGGACGGCGTCCTGCAACTTACGCTTCGTCTGCGATGGCATTCCTGAGCGTGCCGATGCGATCCACCTCGACTTCCACCACGTCGCCATGCTTCATGAAAAGCGGCGGATTGCGCTTCGCACCCACGCCGCCCGGCGTGCCGGTCACGATCACGTCGCCGGGGAAAAGCGGCGTGAAGGTGGAGAGATACGCGATCTGCTTCGCAATGCCGTGAATCAGCATCTGCGTGGTCGCGCGCTGCACTTCCTGGCCGTTCAGGCGCGTGACGAGCGTCATCAGCGCATTCGGCTCGATCTCGTCGCTCGTGACCATCCACGGGCCGAACGCGCCCGTGCGGTAGAAGTTCTTGCCGGGCCCCCATTGGCCCGTGTGGCGCTGCCAGTCGCGCACCGAGCCGTCGTTGTAGCAGCTGTAGCCCGCGATATGGCGCCACGCGTCGGCCTCGGCAATGCGCCGTCCGCCCTCGCCGATGATCACGGCGATCTCGCCTTCATAGTCGAACTGCGTCGACTCGCGCGGACGCAGCATCGGCTCGCCCGCGCCCACCTGCGATGCCGGCAGGCGCATGAAAATCACGGGCTGCTCGGTGGTCTCGCGGTTGGTCTCCTTCACGTGCTCCGCGTAGTTCAGGCCCACGCAGAAGATCTGCTGCGGATTCGCAATGACGGGTTCGAGCGTGACTTCGGCGAGCGGATAGTCGCCCTTGCCTTCGCTCGCGGCGTGCTCGGCTTGCGCAAACGCGCCGGCCGCGATCAGCGACTTGAGGTCCGCATAGCGGCCGTCGAGGCGCTTCTTGAGGTCGAAAACCGCGCCGCCGCGCACAACGCCGAACGACGAACCTTCATGGGTGGAAAAGCTGGCGAGTTTCATGATGCTCCGGTGATAAAAAGTGGGTTTTCTCTGGAATCGGGACGCGTATTTTTTGGTGCGTTTATCGTATTTTGAGAATACACTACGCAAAACGCCCTGCACAACTTCATTTTTATCAGGGTTTATCACTACTACTGGAGACAGCATGACTCTGCCGAACACCGAACAAGCCACGAAGCGAACCGGCCTCACGCTCAGCCACATGGGCTTTTTCGTGACCGACATGGCGAAGGTCGAAGACTTCTATACGCGAGTGCTCGAATTCACGGTGACGGACCGCGGCACGCTGCCCTCGCCGCGCGGCACGGTCAACCTGGTTTTTCTCAGCCGGGATCCCCGCGTGCATCACCAGATCGTGCTGGCGAGCGGCAGGCCCGAACAGTTGCCGTTCAATCCGATCAACCAGATTTCACTGGAGGCGGACAGCCTCGCCACGCTCAAGCACTTTCACCGGCGCTTCGTAGAGGAAGGGATGGAGGAAATCGTTCCGGTCACGCACGGCAATGCGATTTCGTTCTATGCACGCGACCCGGAAGGCAACCGGCTGGAGATTTTCATCGATACGCCGTGGTACGTGGATCAGCCCATGCGTGTGAGCGTGGACTTCACGCTGCCCGACGAGGCGTTGCTAGCCGAGGTCGAGCGCCATGCGAGCGCGTTGCCGGGGTTTCGGCCGCGCGCGGTGTGGGAGAGGGAGATGGCGGTGCGTATGGGCGTAGCGTGACGCCGTTCCACCGCTTTACGACTCGATCAATGCACGCACGCGCGTGGAAATGCGCGCGGCGGCTTCCTTCACGGCCTCGACCACGCGCTCGAGGTTGAAGAACGCGAGGCGCTGCTCGGGTACGACGAGCGCAAGCGAGGCCACGGCTTCGCCGGATGCGTCGGTAAAGAGCGGCGAAGCGACGGCGGACATGCCCGCTTCGAGTTCGCCCTTCGAGAGATAGAAACCCGCGCGGCGGATCTTGAGCAGACTCGCGCGGAATTCTTCGAGCGAGGCGCCGAGTCCGCTAGCGGCGATGTCCTCGGGGTACTGCTCGAACAGCGCGGCGAGCTTCGCCTTGGGAAACGTGGAGAGGATCGCCTTCGGCGCAGCGCCAAGAAAGAGCGGACGCGGACGGCCACGTCCATAGCGCAGGTCGAAAACGGCGTCGTGCGATTCCCGATGGGTATCGACGAGTTCGTTGCCATACCAGCGCGACATGACGGCGTCGAAGCCCGATTGCTCCGCCAGCTCGCGCATGACCGGCTGCCCCGCCTTGAGCAGCGGATCGGAAATACGCAGATGGTAGTCGAGCGTGATGATGCGCGGGCCGAGGCCATATTCGCCGCCCACGAAGCGCAGCAGCATGCCGGTGTCGACGAGTTCACGCAGATAGCGGTAAGCGGTCGGCACCGAGCATTGCAGTTCGGCCGCCACCTGTTCGGCGGAAAGAAAAGGCCGCGCCTCGGAAAAGAGTTCGAGGATGGACAGCAGTTTCGCAATGCTCGACAAAGGCCGGTCTCCGGTCATGCTTGAGGTGGCCAATTATAGCGGCACGCTTCAGGGCGTTCGTGCCCCGCAAACCCCGCGGCACCATGCAAAACCGCCGCATTGCAGGGCGCGCTTTACACGCGCCCTGCAATGCGGCGGTCGGTACGGATTACCGGTGCCACATGCGCCGCGCATCCATCAGGCGATATTCGCCTGACATCATTCATGCGCGGCACATGTTTAGCATAGCTTTACTGCATATGCTGGCCGCCGTTGATAGGAATATTTGCGCCCGTCACGAAGCCCGCTTCGTCCGAGCACAGGAACAGCACGAGTGCCGCGACTTCGCCAGGATTGCCGAGGCGGCCCATCGGGATCTGCGGCAGGATTTTCGTATCGAGAATGTCCTGAGGAATGGCGGTCACCATCTTCGTGGCGAGATAGCCCGGCGAAATGGTGTTCACGGTCACGCCCTTGCGCGCCACTTCCAGCGCGAGCGACTTCGTGAAGCCGTGCATACCGGCCTTCGCGGCGGCATAGTTGGTCTGGCCGACCGAACCCTTCGAGCCGTTCACCGACGAAATATTGATGATGCGGCCCCACGCGCGCTCGACCATGCTGTCGCACAGCGGCTTCGAGATATTGAAGATCGAGTCGAGATTCGTGCGCAGCACGGCGTCCCAGTTGACCTTGTCGAGCTTGCGGAACGTCATGTCGCGCGTGATGCCCGCGTTGTTCACGAGAATATCGACAGGGCCGACTTCGCTCTGGATCTTCTTCGCGCCGCGCTGGCACGAGTCATAGTCGGCTACGTCCATGCCACATGCGTGGAATTCGCGATCGGTCTCCTTCATGCGCGCCAGCCAGTCTTTGGCGCCCGCGTTATCGGGCGAATGCGTCACGACGACGCGATAGCCCGCATCATGCAGCTTCACGCTGATGGCCTCGCCAAGGCCGCCCATACCACCTGTTACCAATGCAATACGATTCGTCATCCTATATATCCGCGAGAGTTGTGCGTCATTTAATCCGTGGCGTTACGCGTTACGCGAGCAGGCGCCACATACACTGTTGCCCAGCTTCACCCTCCACCCAGGATGAAGACAAGGCGAATACCGCGCGGCTTCTGGTCAATTTCTAGTATTGCGCGTGGTTGCTGCTACGGGCGGCTCGCCGCTGCTTGCGCGTGCGACGAGCCGCTTGCTACCTGGTTACTACGTTGCTTAGTGCTTTGAAAGCGGCATCAAGCAGGATCAAGCGAACTCAAGCGCGCTCGAGCGCGAGCGCCACACCCATGCCGCCGCCGATGCACAGCGAGGCGAGACCGCGCTTCGCATCACGGCGCTGCATTTCGTGCAGCAGCGTCACGAGAATCCGGCAGCCCGATGCGCCGATCGGGTGACCGATCGCAATCGCCCCGCCGTTCACGTTGATCTTCGACGTGTCCCAGCCCATCTGCTTGTTCACGGCCAGCGCCTGGGCGGCAAAGGCCTCGTTGATCTCCATGAGATCGAGGTCGTTCACCGACCAGCCCGCGCGCTCCAGCGCACGCTTCGAAGCCGGCACCGGGCCCATGCCCATGATCTTCGGGTCCACGCCGCCGCTTGCGTACGCCTTGATGCGCGCGAGCGGCTTCAGGCCCAGCGCTTCGGCCTTCTTCGCCGACATCACCACGACCGCTGCCGCGCCGTCGTTGAGGCCCGAGGCGTTCGCCGCCGTCACCGTGCCTTCCTTGTTGAACGCCGGCTTCAGACCCGCGAGCGATTCGGCCGTCACGCCATGGCGCACGAATTCGTCGGTCGCGAACTGCAGCGGCTCACCCTTGCGCTGGGGAATCGCCACCGGCACGATTTCCGCATCGAAGCGGCCCGCCTTCTGCGCAGCCTCAGCCTTGTTCTGCGAGAGCGCCGCAAACGCGTCCTGCTCCTCGCGCGTGATGCCGTATTCCTTCGCGACGTTTTCCGCCGTCACGCCCATGTGGTACTGGTTGTACACGTCCCACAGGCCGTCGACGATCATGCTGTCGATGAGCTTCGCATCGCCCATGCGAAAGCCGTCGCGCGAGCCCGGCAGCACGTGCGGCGCGGCGCTCATGTTTTCCTGGCCGCCTGCGACGACGATGTCCGAATCGCCCGCGATGATCGCGTTGGCGGCCAGCATCACCGCCTTCAGGCCCGAGCCGCACACCTTGTTGATCGTCATGGCGGGAACGGCCGTGGGCAGCCCCGCCTTGATCGATGCCTGGCGCGCCACGTTCTGGCCCGAACCAGCGGTCAGCACCTGACCCATGATCACGTCGCTCACCTGGTCGGGCTTCACGCCGGCGCGCTCGAGCGCGGCCTTGATGACGATGGCGCCCAGGTCGGGCGCCGCCACCTTCGCGAGCGAGCCGCCGAATTTGCCTACTGCCGTACGTGCGGCCGAAACGATCACAATGTCAGTCATGTTGAGCTCCTGCTCTGCAATTACGCTGAAATATCGATGTTTTGAAAGCTGAGCCGGCAAATGCCACGCCCTCGTCGTTTAGTTACGACGACGAAGGCGGGTCTTGGGGTCTTGCCGGTCTGGCAGGAACGGAAATCAGGCCTTGGCCGGGCTCGTCGCCTTAGCGGTTGCCGGCGTGGCTTCCTGGACGGAGGCGGCAACGTTCTGGAAATTGCTCTGGGCCGTTTCGATGGCCTGGCGGGTCACGCCGCGCAGCGTCTCGGCGGCATTGTTCACGGCGGCGAACGTCGAGTTCATGGCCGCGACGAAAGACTCCGCGCCGACCGGTGCGTTTTGCGTCAGGCCTTCGGAAAAGGCCTTGAAGCGCTGCTCCTGCTCGCCCGATTGCGCCTGGGCGGCCTGGATCAACTCGTTTTGCGTCGTCGTCGCGATGTCGACGAGGTGGCGGCCGTACGACATGGCCTTGGCGGCCGCTTGCTGCGACGCACCAATCTGTTGCGTCAGGAACTCGGTGGGATTGCCGCTCTGCAGGGCACCCTTGAGTGTCGCTTCACTTTCAGCGATAGCAGCCTTGCTGGCCTGCACGTTGAGATCGATCACGGCCTGCACACCCTGGAAAACGGGTTTCGTGAGCGCAAAGAACGCTGCGACGCCAGCCTGGTAGTTCGCGCGGAATTGTTCGGGTGCGGAAACGGACATCAGTTCATGCTCCTTGGTTAGTCATACTAATGAAAGCGCCAACCCCCGATGGCTTGACTTACGGCTGTATTCCTATGTTTGGAAACTAATGTTGCATTGCCGCAGTCAATCTAGAATGTCCATTCTAAGACAGAAATTTAACAATTTTGTGGCGGTTCATATTAGGTATAAACCCTTAACGTAAGTCTTTCGGGTTCGGATCTTGCAGTTGTCAAGCAACATACTTTCCGAATCGGTAAGTTCGACGTTGAGCGCGGAAATTGCATGCGGATTAAACGGCCCGCGACGGATTTTCCCCGCGGCGCCGTTCAAGTCATATAGGGGCTGTTGACCACTGGGTCGAGGACGGCCCGAACTGGCGATGGATTCCGGGCCACTGGGCATGACGTGGCGTAGATCGGCATAACGCGTGAATGCCCGACTTCAAACTGAGAAACGACAATGACGGCGCGGCAGCGGGTTCGCCTGCGGTTCAAACTTTGCAGACCTCCAGGGCCAGGAAGGCCTTGAACGAACGCGATCCTGACGCGGACCTCGTCGCGCGCGTCGGCGCGCGCGATCCGCTTGCCGTGCGCGCGCTCGTCGCAAGCAAGCTGCCGCGCCTTATCGCACTCGCCACGCGCATGCTGGGCGACCGCAGCGAAGCCGAAGACGTCGCCCAGGAAGCTTTCATGCGGATCTGGAAACAGGCGCCGGCCTGGCGCACCGGCGAAGCGAAATTCGACACGTGGCTGCATCGCGTGGCGCTCAATCTGTGTTACGACCGCTTGCGCGGACGCCGCGAAGAGACCGTAGAAGACGTGCACGCCCTGAGCGAGCCGACACCCGATCCCGCAGGCTCGCCCGACCAGCAGATCGAAGCGCGCACGCGCGACGAACGCGTGCGCGCCGCACTCGCGGCGCTGCCCGTGCGTCAGCGCGAAGCGCTCGTGCTCACTTACTATCAGGAGCTGTCGAACCTCGAAGCAGCCGGCCTGATGGATATTTCGGTGGACGCGCTCGAAAGCCTGCTGGCGCGCGCCCGGCGCACCTTGCGCGCTCAACTGGCCGGCGAATCTGCCGGTAAGGACTCCGTATGACACTCGAACGATTTCACACCCTCGTCGCGGCTTATGGCGCCGACCCGCAGCGCTGGCCGCAGCGCGAGCGCAACGACGCGCTCGAATGGGCGCGCGCGCATCGCGCGCAAGCGAGCGCGGCGCTCGATGAAGCCATGGAGCTCGATAGCTGGCTCTCCCGCGACATGGTTGCGCCGCCCACGCGCGCGCGCTTCGAAGAGATCGTTGCGGGCGCACCGGTCAAGCCCGCAGTCAGGCCCGCAGTTAAGCCCGTTTCCGCCGCGAAGCGCCGCAGATTCTGGTGGTCCGGCGCGGCATTCGCGGGGGTGGGTCTCGCCGGAGCGCTCGCGGGCGCGCTGACGATATCGCTTGTCGTGCTCGGCGGCACGACGCCCGCAGCACCGCACGAGACCTGGCTCACCACGAGCTTTGGCGGGACGAGTTCGGACTGGAGCGAATCGAACCTCAACCCCGGCGCCGGAGGGAGTGACGAATGAACGGCCGCTCATGGAAGACGCTCCTCGTCGGCTCGGTACTCCTGAATGTCTTTCTGCTCGGCGCCATTGCGGGCGGCGCCTGGCGCTGGTTCGCCGTGCGCGGCGAGCCGCAGGTGCAACCCGCGCAGCGCGTGGCGTTGCGCTTCGCCACCGAGGAACTTTCGGCGCAGCGCCAGCAGCAGTTCGAGCAAGCGCTCAAGTCCTCGCGCCGCGAAGGCCGCCAGTACGCGCGCGACGGACGTGACGGACGGCGCGAGGTGCTCGACCTGCTCGCCGCGCCGCAACTCGACCGCAACGCCATCGACACCGCGCTCACGCGCACGCGCACAGCGGATAGCGCGTTGCGTGCGCAAGTCGAAAGCGGCGTGGTCGATTTCGCGGCCACGCTCACGCCCGAAGAACGCGTGAAGTTCGTCGAAGGACTCGAAAAGCGCGGCCAGTGGCGGCTGCCGGCGCAGCAGCAAAAGCAGCCGCAACATGCCGTAAGCGACGCAGGCGGCTCGCAATAAAAAAGTTGGCGGACCAGCGACGGATAACGCGAGCGACGACCGTTTAACGGGAATACGCAACGCTCCAACGAGTACAAGGACCGCGCATGGAAAGCCTTTCGAATACCCGCGCCGGCGCGATCGCCATGAACCGCTTCGGCCTCGGCGCGCGCGCCGACGAAACGCCGCCCGCCAATCCTCAAGGCTGGCTGCTCAGCCAGTTCTCCGCATACGAACCGTTGCCCGCAGCATGGCGCAACGAGCCGGGTACGCTGGCGCTCGCCGAGCGCTTCGGCACAGAGCGCCAGCAAGGCATGGCGGGCGACGCGGCAGCGAGCGCGGCTTCGGACACCAACGCACGAACCAGCGGGCAACCCGACGCACAACAAGCCGCACGCCGCGCGGTCAATCAGGCGATCCGCCGCGAGAGCGTGGGCATCTACCGCAGCGCCGTCAACGCGCGCCTCACGAGCGCCTTGCAGACCGACACGCCTTTCGTCGAGCGCCTCGTGCATTTCTGGTCGAACCACTTCGCCGTATCGGTGGATAAAGCGCTGATTGCAGGCATTGCGGGCGCATTCGAAATGGAAGCGATACGCCCGCACGTGCTCGGCAATTTCGCGGACATGCTGGTCGCGGTCGAGCAGCACCCAGCCATGCAGCTCTTTCTCGACCAGACGCGCTCCGTTGGGCCCGACAGCCGGGCCGCGCTACGCGCCGATGAGCGCGACCCCGCGCACAAGCGTGGTCTGAACGAGAACCTCGCACGCGAGATCATGGAACTGCACACGCTCGGCGTGCGCACCGGCTACACGCAGGACGATGTGACCGAATTCGCACGTGCGCTCACGGGTTGGAGCGTGGCGGGGGTGCGCGGGCCGCAGCCTGGGAATGCGGCCAACGCGGTGGCCAATGCGGAGGCCAATGCAGCAGCGCCCGGCAGCTTCGTGTTCCGCCCGGCACAGCACGAGCCGGGCGCGCGCACCGTGATGGGCAAGCGCTACGATCAACCGGGCGAGCAGCAGGCGCTCGCCATCCTCAACGACCTCGCGCATGCGAGCGCCACGAGCCGCCATATCGCGTTCCAGCTCGCGCGCCACTTCGTCGCCGACAATCCGCCGCCCGCACTCACCGAGCGCCTCGCGCTCGCCTTCGAACAAAGCGGCGGCGATCTCCCGACCGTGTACCGCGCGCTCGTCGAAGCGCCGCAAGCGTGGGCGCCGGTCGATGCGAAGTTCAAGACGCCGTGGGAATGGACCGTTTCGTCGATGCGCGGTCTAGGCTGGCGCGGACTCAGTGAAGTGAGCGACATCAATGCCGCGCCGCTGCTCACGCAGCTTGGCCAGCCAGTGTGGCGGCCGGGTTCTCCCGCCGGTTACGACGATATCGCCGCAAGCTGGGCCGCGCCCGATGCGCTCGTGCGCCGCGTGGAAGTCGCGCAGCGCTTCTCGGCGCGCGTGGGCGACCGGCTCGACCCGCGCACGCTCGGCGACACCCTCATGGGCGCCACGCTCAGCGCGCCCACGGCCACCGCGGTCGCGCACGCCGAAAGCGCATCCACTGCGATCGCCTTGCTGCTCGTCTCGCCCGATTTCCTGAGGAGATAACCGCCATGGTTTCCCGCCGCCATTTCCTGCGCGTCGCCGCCGCCGGCGCGGGCGCGATGCTCGTCGCGCCACAGATCGTGTTCGCCAGCGCCGAAACCGAGCGCCGCTTCGTGTTCGTGATCCAGCGCGGTGCGGCCGACGGACTCAACATCGTCGTGCCCTATGCGGAGCCTGCCTATGCCGCGCTGCGCGGCCCGCTCGCCATCGACATTGACCGAGCCACGAAACTCGACGGTACGTTCGCGCTGCACCCGTCACTCGCACAGATGGCGCAGATGTATGGCGAAAAACAGGCCCTCTTCGTGCATGCGATCGCCTCGCCGTATCGTGACCGCTCGCACTTCGACGGTCAGAACGTGCTGGAAACGGGCGGCCGCGCGCCTTACCAGGTCAAGGACGGCTGGCTCAACCGCCTCGTCGCCATGCTGCCTGCCTCGCGCGAAAACGCCATTGCGCTCGCGCCCACCGTGCCGCTCGCGCTGCGCGGCTCGGTCCAGGTGAGTTCGTACGCGCCCTCGGCGCTGCCCAACGCTTCCGACGATCTGCTCACGCGGGTTTCGGCGCTCTACGAAGCCGATCCGCAACTGCGCTCACTCTGGACATCGGCAATGAACGCACGCGGACTCGCCGGCGACGCCAGCGCACGCCAGGACCCCGCGAGCGTCGGCAAGCTGGCAGCGAGCTTTCTTTCGCGCCCCGATGGCCCGCGCATCGCCATGATCGAAACCGGCGGATGGGACACGCACAGCGCGCAGAATGCGCGGCTCGCGAATCAGCTAAAAGCGCTCGACACGATGCTCGCGTCGCTGCGCGACGGCCTGGGCCCCGCGTGGGACAAGACCACGGTGCTCGTCGCGACGGAGTTCGGCCGCACGGCCGCGGCGAATGGCACGGGCGGCACCGACCACGGGCAGGCTTCGGTGGCGATGCTCGTGGGCGGCGCCGTGGCGGGGGGGCGCGTACAGACCGACTGGCCGGGACTGCGCACCGCGGATCTCTACGAGTCGCGCGATCTCAAGCCCACCGCCTCACTCGACGCATTGATAGCCGGTGCTGCCGCCGAGAGTCTCGGGCTCGATCCGCAGCGTACGGCATCGACGCTATTCGGCGACGCAGGCACGAAATACGCGATTACGGGTTTGATAAGAGTGTGAACGAGCGATGAGACCAGGCATCCGTTCGGATAACCAAACAACGTAAATCAGTGGGGGACAACCGTCATGAAGATAAAACGACTGTACCCCGTTACCCTGGTCGCGTGCGCCGCCCTGCTTTCCGCTTGCATCGTGGAGCCCGCCCACCCACCGGAGCCGGCGCCGCGCGTCGAGGCACCGCCGCCCGCCCCCGCCCAAGGCTACGCCTGGGCCAAGGGCCACTACCGCTGGGATGGCAACCAGTGGGTGTGGATTCCGGGGCATTGGGTGCAGGGGTACTAAGTCTGTTTTCCGCGGCGGTCACATCGCATCCAGCGGATAAATCGGCCGCCGCACCTTCCTGAATTCAAGCTTGCCGTAATCCGAAGTCGTGACGCCCACGCCCGCGCATTCGATCACCTCGCGCGCGAGGTCGCCGAAACCGGCGCGCCAATGCACGCGGCTTTTCAGCACGATATAGCGCTTTTGCGTCGGGTCGATGCCCACTGAAGAGAGGCAGTTCAGATCGAACGGCTCCTGATGCGCCGATACCACCACGATCTCCACCTTGCCGGTATCGAGCACCACGGTCGGACCGGTATTGTTGAGCGCGCCGCGATACATCGGGCCACGATTGCGGAACACGCCGTCGAACACGAGCTTCACGCGCGCCGTCACTTCGATGGGGCGGCTCGTCTCCTGCAATGCAGGCATCGGCAGCTTGCCGCCCAACGAAAGCGTGACTTCATTGCCGATGCCCGCGGCTATCGCCTGCTGCACCGCCTCGGGATCGTAGATCGCATAGAACACCGCATTGTCGAGCCCTTGTTTCAGGACCTCCGCCAGCACCTCGGTGGTATCCATCGTCCCGCCCGACGCTGTGTTGTCGCAATGGTCGAGCAGCACGAGCGGGCCAGCCGTTGTCGAAGCCTTTGCGCGCGCAACCGATTGCGCCAGCGGCTCGCTCGCATAGAGAAACTTTTCGCGCTCGCGCCACGCTTCGTCGAGCAGCGCATCGCGCAGCGTGGCCGCCTTCGCCTTGTCGCCATCGGTACAGACCACGACACTCAGGCCCGCGTTCTCGATATCGGCGTTCGGAAAGCCCACGAACAGCGAGGCCGCCAGCGCGTCGCCTTGCTCGTACATCATGCAGCGTGCCTGCAGCGATCGATTCGGCTCGGCGTGCGTGCCCTGACGCATCACGTGAGGCAGCATCGGTTTGTTGCCCCACGCCATCACCGGCTTGATCTCACCCGCGATCGTGCGCGCGACTATGCGCGCCGCGCGCAATCCGGCCTCGTACATGTCGACGTGCGGATACGTGTGATAGCCGGTGACGACCGTCGCGTGCTTCACGATGTCGTCGTACACGTTCGCGTGCATGTCGAGCGTCACGCCCACCGGCGTAGTCGGGTCGATCTCACGCAGGCGGCGCAGCAGCGTGCCTTCGCCGTCGTCGAGCGATTGCGTGACCATCGCGCCGTGCAGATCGAGCAGGATACCGTCGTAGCCGCCCTTCGCAACCGCGTCGAGAATCAGTTCCGTGATGCGGCGATAAGCGTCGTCATGCACGGGGCCGCTCGGAAAGGCGTCGGCGGCAACGGGCAGCACGATTTGCGCGCCAAGCTCGTCCGCCACGTCGATGTAGGCGCCCAGCGCGCCGCCCGTGCCGCGGTAGGCTTCGAGAGCCTCCGGGCCCGCGACGGCGCCGCCCGTGCGGCGAAAGAAGCGCTCGAACGGCGTGGGAACCGGCGAGAAAGTATTGGTTTCGTGCTTGAACATCGCGAGCAGCAAACGCATGAAGGTTTCCTTTCGAAGTGGAGGACGTTTTCTTCGCACTGCCTGGCTAGTTATGCAAACCCCAAAGTGTGACCAACGCTCGTCCGATGTTCACCTCGTAAGCCACGTCATATCGGCATCGAGCGGATACACCGGGCGCGCAAGCCTCTCATACTGAAAGAGGCCGTAGTCCGAACCGGTCACGCCGCGGCTGTCGCATTCCACGAGCGCGGCCGCGATCGGCACGAACACCGGACGGCAATACATGCGCGACTTCAGCAGCAGAAAGCGCGCGCGGCGCGGGTCGATGCCCACGCTCTCGAACACGCCGAGGTCCCACGGCTCGTGCGTGCGCTCGGTCACGACGAGCGTCGCGGCACCGATGTCGAGTACCGCCGCGCGCCCCATGTACGCGCGCTGGCCTGTGTAGGTCGGGCCGGTGATCACATATTCGCCGTCGGTGATCGCTCGCACCACGCCCGTTGCCATGAAGGGCGCGCGCGGTGACGCACCTTCGCGCGCGAGCTTGTTCCCAACGCCGAGCGTGACCCTGGCGCCCACGCCCGCTTCAATGAGCGCCGCCACGGCTTGCGGGTCGCATAGCGGGCCGCTCACCATGCCGGTGAGCCCTTGCGTGAGCGCGGCTTCGAGCAGGTCCATCGTGTCGCAGGTGCCGCCCGACATGCAGTTGTCGCCGTGGTCGAGCAGCAGCACGGGTTTGTCGGCGCCCGGCGCCAGTTGCGCCGCCTGAGCGATCGACGCTTCGAGCGGGGGACTGCGATAAACGAATTCGCCCCGTTCGTTCCAGATCTGCCTCGCGATACGCTCTGCAACTGCCTCGGCGGCCGCCGCGTCGCCGTTGCCCACCACCACCACGCTGATGCACGGTGCGGGAATGTCGGCAAGCGAAAAGCCCGCGAGCACCGAAACGGCCAGCATGCCCTGCGCCTCGGCCTCACGCGCCGCTTCGACGGCGCGGTGCATCGCACCCTCGGCGCTCGCGCTGCGCAGCGTCGAAGTGAGCAGAGGCGGCTGCCGCCACGCCAGCACCGGCTGCGCGCGACCCTGCATGCGATCGAGCAGCAAGCGCGCCGCGTGTTCGCCGGTCTCGTACATATCGACGTGCGGATAAGTCTTGAAGCTCACGATCACATCCGCGTTGTCGATCATTTTCTGCGTGACGTTTCCGTGCAGATCGAGCGCGACAGCAATCGGCGCATCGGGCAGCGCGGCGCGCACGCGTGCGAGCAGATCGCCCTCGCCGTCCGCCGACTGCTGCGCCACCATCGCGCCGTGCAGGTCGAGCATCACCGCGTCGCAGCCGGACGCAGCAGCAACGATGGCGTCGCAGATCGCATCGTATGCATCGGCGGCAACGGGGCCGCTCGGATTCGCCGAAGCCGAAACGGGTGTGACGAGTTGCGCGCCTTCGCGCTCGGCCGCGTCGATGAACGCCGACATCGCCGTGCGCATGCCCTTGTTCTCGCGATACGCCGCTTCGCCCCACGCCGGCCCATCGCCGCCGAACGCCGCAAGCGGCGTGGACACCGGTGAGAACGTATTCGTTTCGTGATTCATTCGTGCGATCAGGACTTTCATGCAGCGCCCTCCTCACCCGTAGCAGCCACGCCCGCCGCCGCCAGCATCGCGTGCAGCAGCACGTTGCAGCCGGCCTCCAGATGCTCTGGGCGCGCGTCCTCGATTTCGTTATGGCTGATGCCGTCCTTGCAGGGCACGAAGATCATGGCCGTGGGCGCGACGCGCGCGAGATAGACGGCGTCGTGTCCCGCGCCGCTCACCACGTCCATGGCGCAAAGCCCGAGCGTTTGCGCGCCCGCTCGCACGGCTTCCACGAGCGCGGGATCGAAGGGCTGCGGCGGGAAGTACACGACCTGCTCGACGTCGATATTCATCCCTGCCTGCCGCGCAGCCGCGGCGCACGCCGCGCGCAATTGCGCGTCCATCGCGGACAGTGCATCGTCATCGGCGGCACGCAGGTCTACCGTCAACGTCACGCGCCCCGGAATCACGTTGCGCGAATTGGGACGCACGTCGAGCCAGCCCACGGTGCCTCGCCCATGCGGCGCGTGCGCAAGCGCGATGCGGTTCACCTCCTGAATGAGTGCCGCCGCAACGAGCAGCGCGTCGCGGCGCGAATCCATCGGCGTGGGGCCCGCATGCGCCTCCATGCCGTGCACCGTGACGTCGTACCAGCGTTGGCCGAGCGCGCCCTGCACCACGCCTATCGTCTTCTCGTGCGCTTCGAGTACGGGCCCCTGCTCGATATGCGCTTCGAAATACGCGCCCACGCGATGCGGCGCAAAGGGGCCCTCGCCCGCATAGCCAATCTTCGCAAGCGCTTCGGACACCGACACACCATCCCAATCCCGCTGCACGAGCGCATGCTCGAGTGTGAACGCACCGGCGAACACGCCGGACCCCATCATCACCGGCACGAAGCGCGAGCCTTCCTCGTTGGTCCACACGGCCACTTCGAGCGGCGCGAGCGTGCGCACGCCCGCTTCTTCCAGCGTGCGCAGCACTTCGAGGCCCGCCAGCACGCCGTAGTTGCCGTCGAACTTGCCGCCTGTGGGCTGCGTGTCGATATGGCTGCCCGTCATCACGGGCGGCAGGTCGTCTCGCTCGCCCGCGCGCCGCGCGAAGATGTTGCCGATGGCATCCACGCGCATCGTACAGCCCAACTCCTTCGCCCACGCCACGAAGAGATCGCGCCCTTCGCGGTCGAGCGGCGTGAGTGCGAGGCGGCACACGCCGCCCTTTTCCGTTGCGCCGATTTCGGCCAGCCGCATGAGGCTGTCCCACAGGCGTGCGCCGTTCGTGCGCAGGCCGGCGACCGGCTCGCGAGTCATTTCCTGAACTTGCATCGATTGGGTTCCTTGCTTGAATGGGATGCGACGCTCAAACCACGCCCACGCCCAGATATCGGTCCTTGACCGTATGATCGGCGGCGAACTCCGCGTTGTCGCTCGCGTAGACGATCACGCCCTGCTCGATGATGTAGTGCCGGTCCGCCAGTTGCGTGCACACTTCGAGGTTCTGTTCGACCAGCACGATCGCTACGCCCGCCGCCTTGATCTGCTTGAGCTGTTCGACGATTTCCTCGACGATCACGGGCGCGAGGCCTTCCACGGGTTCATCGAGCATCAGTAGGCGCGGATGATTCATGAGCGCGCGCCCGATCGCGAGCATCTGCTGCTCGCCGCCCGAAAGCTGCGCGCCGCCGTTTTTGCGCCGCTCCTTCAGGCGCGGGAAAATCCGGTAGATGTCTTCGAGTTGCCACGGCGAACCTTTGCGCGCGCCGAGGCGCAAGTTCTCCTCCACGCTCAGCAAGCGGAAAATGCCGCGATGCTCCGGCACGAAGCACAGGCCCCCCGCCGCGATACGATGCGCGGGCTGCCCGCTCATTGCCTTGCCGGAGAACTCGATCACACCGCCACGCGGCGCCATCACACCCGCAATCGTCTTGAGCGTAGTGGACTTTCCCGCGCCGTTGCGGCCTAGCAGCGTGACCGTTTCACCCTCGTTCACCTGCAGCGACACGCCCTGCAGAATATGGCTCTTGCCGTAGTACGCGTGAATGTCCCGCACGTCGAGCATCATGCGCGGCCTCCCGTAATCATGTTGCCAAGGTAGGCGCTGCGCACGCGTTCGTCGCCGCGTATCGCGTCGGGTTTGCCCTCCACGAGCACGCGGCCCTGCTGCATCACCGTGATGGTGTCGGAAATGTCCATGACGATGCCCATGTTGTGCTCGATGAGCACGACCGTATAGTCGTCGCGCAGGCCGCGGATCAGTGCCTTCATGTCGTCGAGATCGTCGATGCCCATGCCCGAGGTAGGCTCGTCCAGAAAGATCGCGCGCGGCCGCGCGGCCAGCGCCATGCCCACTTCGAGGCGCCGCTGCTGGCCATGCGAGAGCGCGCCCGCCGCCGTATCCGCATGGCGTTGCAGCGCGAGGCGCTCCAGCACGCGCTCCACCGTTTCCGCGTGGGCAAGCGCACCGTGCGGCGGGGTCCATGCGTTGAGCGCGCGGCGCGCCTGCACGCCCTGCGCCGCCACGCGCAGGTTCTCGCGCACGCTCAGGTTCTGAAACAGGCTCGTCACCTGGAACGAACGCGCAATACCGCGGCGCACGCGCTTGTGATCGGGCTCACGCGTGATGTCGTGGCCGTCGAATACTATGGAACCCGAAGAAATCGGCACCGTGCCTGTGAGCACGTGAAAGAGCGTGGTCTTGCCCGCACCGTTCGGCCCGATCACCGAATGCACCGTGCGCGGCGCGATGCGCAGGTCCACACCCGAAAGCGCCGTGAATTTGCCGTAGCGCTTCACAACGCCGCGCGCCTCCAGAATCGCTTCGCTCATGGCTGCTCCTTGCTGTGCGCATCCGCGCCATCGGTACGCCGCAGGGCGGCCACGACGCGCTCACCCAACCCCCACAGACCGCGCTGCATGAAGAGGCTCACGGCGATCAGCACGAGGCCAAGCAGAAGCAGCCAGCGCGGCCACAAGGTGGAGAGCCAGTCGGCAAAGAGCACGTAGAACGCAGCGCCAATGACCGAGGCGAAGAGGTTGCCGCTACCGCCTATCACCGTCATCAGCAGGATCATTTCGCTCGTGTGATAGTCGATGTTCGAGAGCGGCGCGATGCCGGTCATCATGGCGTGCAACGCGCCGGCGAGACCGGTGACCGCACCCGAGATCACGAACGCCATCAACTTGAAGCGGCTCACGTGATAGCCCGCCGCGCCCGCGCGCGCCTCGTTGTCGCGAATCGCGAGCAGCGTGCGACCGAACACGGAGTGCGAAACGCGCACCATCGACGCGAACACGACCACGAACACCGCCGCGACGAAGCCGTAGTACTGCCACGGCGAATCGAGCGCGATAAGCGCGTGCGATCCGATTGAAAGCGCGGGACGCGCAATGTCGAGCAGGCCATTGTCGCCGCCGGTGATATCGGGCAACGAATAGGCGAGAAAGTAGAAGAGCTGGCCGAACGCGAGTGTGAGCATCACGAAATACGTGCCGCGCTGGCGTATGGAAAACCAGCCGACAATCGCCGCCGCGAGCGCACCCAGCACAGCCGCGGCCGCCAGCGCCGCGAGCACCGAAGGCACGCCGTGCGTGAGCAGGATGCCGGCGGTGTAGCTGCCGAGTCCGAAGAAAATGCCTTGACCGAACGAGAGCAGTCCCGTAAAGCCCAGCAGCAGATTGCAGCCCAGCGCCGCGAGTGCGAACACGAGCACTTCCGTTGCGAGCGATCCGGAACGGATGGTGAGCGGCAGCGCGCACACCACGACGATGGCAAGGAGAACATAACGATAGCGCCGCAGCAGGCCGCCAGGTCCGGCCGCATCGCGTGTGCCCGCGCCAGCGGCGAGCTTCGTCGATTCGATCATGCGGCCCTCCCGAGCAGTCCGTTGGGACGCAGCAGCAGCACGGCCGCCATCGCCACATAAATCATGAGTTGCGCGCCCTGTGGCCAGAGCGTGCTCATGAGGCTCTGGACGATGCCGACCAGCAGCCCCCCCACCAGTGCGCCGAGAAAGTTGCCCATGCCGCCCACCACGACGACGACGAAGGCCACGCTCAACGCCTCGAGCCCCATGAACGGATCGACGCCGCGAATAGGCGCCGCCAGCACGCCCGCGAGCGCCGCCGTGGCCGCGCCGAGCGCGAACACGAGGCTGAACACGCGCGTAACGTTGATGCCGAGCAGCGACACCATCTCCGACGACTCGCTGCCCGCCCGCACCGCGCTGCCGAGCCGCGTGCCTTCGAGCACCCACCAGAGCAGCACGGCGAGCACGGCGGTGAAGCCGATCACGAAGAGACGGTACTTCGGATAAACGAAGCTGCCCCAGATCACCACGCCATTGAGCGCGTCGGGCACGGCCACGTTGTCGCCGAGCGGTCCCCACACGAGAATCGCGCATTCCTGGATCACCAGCGCAAGCCCCACTGTCGCGAGAATATGAAACTCGTGCTGCTGCGCATAGATATGCCGTAATACGAGTTTCTCGACGATCCACGCGAGCGCGCCCACCACGATCGGCACGACCACGAGCGAGAGCCAGAAACTGCCCGACCACTGCAGAAACTGATAACAGCAATACGCGCCGAGCAGGTAGAACGCGCCGTGCGCGAAATTCACGAAGCGCAACAGGCCAAAGACGATCGAGAGGCCGACCGCCAGCAGGAAATACAACATCCCGACGCCGATTCCATTGATGATCTGCAGCAGATAGACATTCATGGCGTGCGTAGCGTAGAAGTGACGAACGAGCGGCACCCGAGGCCGCAATGGATACCTCAGGCGATCTTGCACTCCGTCTTGTCGAGCGGAAGGAACGACTGGCCCGAGCTGACGATGTCCACGTAGTCGTCGCCATTCTTCATCGCCGATTTCTTTTTGCCCTTCAAAAGATAGTAGTTTTTGAGCACCTGATGGTCACCCTTGCGGATCTCCTCCGGGCCCGTCAAACCGGCGTATTTCATGCCTTCCAGCGCGGCAATGACTTTCTTCGGGTCGGCGCTGCCCGCCTTCACCATGCCGTCGAGCAAGATCTTCGAACAGATGTACGAGCCCGCGAGGCTGTAGTTCGGGTTCGCCTTGAAGGCCGCCTGGGTGCGCTGCACGAGGTCGTGATTGAGCGGCGTGTCGATGCCGTGCCAGTACTGCGCGCCAAAGTACACGCCATCGCACAGGTCTGCGCCCAGCGCCTCGAACTGTTCGAGACCCGAGGCCCACGCCATGAGGATCGTGCAGTTGTTCTTCATGCCGAAGCTCACGGCCTGGCGCAGCGTATCGGAGGACTGCGAACCGAAGTTGAGAATGAGCAGCACGTCGGGCTTGGCCGCCACCGCATTCGTCAGATAGCCGCTGAATTCCTTCTCGGTGAGCGAGTGATAACTGTTGCCCACGTGCTCGATGCCCTTCTCCTTGAACACGTTCTTCGCAGCGCTCAGCAGGCCCTCGCCAAACACGTATTGCGGCGTGATCGTGTACCAGCGTTTGGCCTTCGGCTGCATCTGGATGAGCGGGCGCACGGTCTGATCGATTGCGCCGAAGGTCGGCACCGACCAGCGGAACGTGGCGGCGTTGCAGTCCTTACCCGTGATTTCGTCGGCGCCGGCCGTGGTAATGAATACGCCACCGCTCTTGTCGACTTCCTTGCCCATGGCGAGTGCTTCTGAAGACAGCACCCCGCCCGCAAAGAAGCGCACGCCCTTCTGCTGCTCGATCTCCTGCACGCGGCGCACGGCCGTAGCGGGCTTGCCCTCGGTATCGAGCGTGGTGTAGTCGAGCGGCAAGCCGAGCACCTTGCCGTACTGCTTGACCGCGAGCTGCATGCCGAGATCGGCGTACTTGCCGTTGGCCGCGAACGGCCCCGACATCGGCACGGGGCACGCGAGCTGCACGCCGGCTGCCCCCTGCGCGAACGCCCGTGAGGACGAGAGGACGCTCAGCGCGCCCGGCATGGCCGACAGCGCGGCCAGTTTCAACAGTTCTCGGCGATTCAAGTTGAGGCTCCTTGTGGGGAAACACAGACACGAACGACGCGGCAGACTGCAAAACCGTACCGGCGCATACGAGGCGGCCTGCGAGACGGTGATTTCTATTTATCATGATAAATAGAATGAACCCGATGCTAGGTATAATTAATTTCAGTGTCAATCCGTCAAAAACCTCGTCTGCCTCGCCGCGCCTTCCCATGAACGGCGGCGCGGCCGGCGCGAAATAACGAAACAACATCACCCAGGGAGTCGCGAAGATGGTCACGAACCGGGTCAGATCGGGGACCGCCGTCGAAATCAAGCAGCCCAAGCGCGCCGATCTCGTCGCCGAGGAGATCAAGCGCCTCATTACCGAAAAGGATCTGAAACCGGGCGACCGGTTGCCGCGCGAAGCCGAGTTGCAGCAGCTCTATTCGGTCAGCAAGAGCACGATCCGCGAGGCGCTCAAGTCGCTCGAGGTGCAAGGTCTCATCAAGGTATCCACGGGGCCGAGCGGCGGCGGCATGGTGGTGGAAGTACCGCTCGACCGCACGCTGCAATTGCTGCAGAACTATCTGTTCTTCAAAGATGTCTCGATCGACGACATCTATACCGTGCGCCAGCAGCTCGAACCCGAACTCGCCGCAGGCGCCGTGCCGCATCTCACCGAAGCGGATTTTGCCGCGCTCGAAGCGAACATTGAATGCTGCGACGGTGCGAGCGGGCCCCATGACCACGGCCGCCTCGTGCGTCAGCGCCAGGAGGACATGACCTTTCACGACATACTCGCGGCCGCGAATCCCAATCCGTTCCTGCGCTTTATCTGCGAGCTGATCAACGAAATGATCCGCCAGCTGATCGAGTTTCGAAACGACACGCCGATTGCGGAGCATCGCCGCTTTGGCGCTTCGAACGTCAAGATTCACCGCGAGATCGTGAAGGCCGCACGCGAGCGCGACGTCGAGCGTGTGCGCGCGCTGATGGTCGAGCACATGACGGAGGCGCCCAAACATGTCAAGCGAATGAAAGGCAAACTGCGCGGGCGGCTGATTCTCGATTCGGAAATCCGCAAACGCGTGCGCATGATCACGAGTACCAGCGCAGCGGACGACAAGGAGGCGTGACGCATTAGCGCCGGTCCCTGCGATCGCGCCGGTCATTGGCTAGACTGGAACGACTATGCGCGCTTCCCCGCGCGCGAAAGGAGGACCGGCAATGCTCACGCAGCGAACGAAGGACATCGTGAAGGCGACCGCGCCCGTGCTTGCGGACCACGGTTACGCCATCATCAAGCGTTTTTACACGCGGCTCTTCGAGGCCCACCCCGAACTGAAGAATGTGTTCAACATGGCGCACCAGGAACAGGGGCAGCAACAGCAGGCCCTCGCGCGCGCCGTCTATGCGTATGCGGAAAACATCGAGGACCCTTCGAGCCTCGGGGCCGTGCTCAAGAACATCGCAAACAAGCACGCAAGCCTCGGCGTGCTGCCCGAGCACTACCCGATCGTCGGCGAACATCTGCTAGCCGCGATCAAGGAGGTGCTCGGCGACGCGGCCACCGAGGACATCATCTCCGCCTGGGCGCAGGCCTACGGCAATCTCGCCGACGTGCTCATGGGCATGGAATGCCAGCTGTATGAAGGTTCCGCCGACAAGCTCGGCGGCTGGACCGGCTGGCGCACCTTCGTCGTGCGCGAGAAGCGGCTGGAGAGCAGCATCATTACCTCGTTCGTGCTCGAACCCGCCGACGGTGGCCCGGTCGCGAACTTCGAGCCCGGCCAGTACATCAGCATCGGTGTGAACGTGCCGGCGCTCGGCTTGCAGCAGATTCGGCAATACAGTCTTTCCGATATGCCCAATGGCAGGACCTACCGCATTTCCGTGAAACGCGAGGCCGGCGGCCCGCAGCCGGCCGGCTACGTTTCGAACCTGCTGCACGATCACGTGAACGTGGGCGACGAAGTGAAACTGGCCGCGCCTTACGGCAACTTCCATATCGACGTGAACGCGTCGACGCCTATCGTGCTCATCAGCGGCGGCGTGGGTCTCACGCCGATGATCAGCATGCTCAAGCGAGCGCTTCAGGACCCGAATCGCAAGGTGGTGTTCGTGCACGGCGCACGCAATAGCGCCGTGCATGCCATGCGCGACCGTCTGCGCGAGACCGCAGCCACGAACGCCAACTTCCACCTCGTGATTTTCTATAACGAGCCGCTGCCCGGTGACGTCCATGGACGCGATTACGATTACGCGGGGTTCGTCGACATCGGCCAGATCAAGCAGGCGGTTCTGCAACCCGACGCCGACTACTATATTTGCGGGCCCATTCCCTTCATGCGTATGCAGCACGACGCGGTAAAGAATCTCGGCGTTCACGAAGCCCGGATTCACTACGAAGTCTTCGGGCCGGATCTTTTCGCGGAATAGGCGCCGCTTTCATGCCGGCCAGGCGCGGCCCAACAGCCGCGCCTGCCGTCTGCCTGGCTCAGAATCCAAACACCTTCAACGCGTTGCTGCCGCGTACCGCATCGCATTGCGCCTTCGGCAAGCGCGCGGTATTGGCAAACGCACCGCGCGTGTCATGCACCTGATGCGGCCAGTCCGTGCCGAACATCACCTGGTCTGCGCCCACCACCGAAATCAGGAACTCGAGCGACGCCGGGCTATACGTGATGCAGTCGTAGTAAATGTGGCGCAGGTAGTCGATAGGCTTGCGCTTCATCTGGCGGCGCTGCGGAATTTCCACGTCGTCGCCCTTGCCGAAGCGGCCCGCGAGATACGGCAGCGCCCCGCCCGCATGCGAGGCGATGATCTTGAGGTTCGGATACTGGTCGAAGAAGCCTTCGAAGATCATGCGCGTGATAGCGAGCGTCGTATCGAACATGAAGCCCACCGACCAGCTCAGGTCGAACTTCGTCATGTCCATTTGCTCGGCGCCCGGCGGATCGGTGGGGTGCACGAGCACCGGCAGTGAACGCCGGTCGATCTCGGCCCAGATCGGCGCGAACATCGGGTCCGTGAGGCTGCGGCCCGCCACGTTGGCGAGCACCATCACGCCGCTCGCTCCGTTGGCGCAGGCGCGCTCCAGCTCCTGGACCGCGCGTTGCGGATACTCCCACGGCAGCGAAGCGAACCAGCGGATACGCTCGGGGTGAGCGGCCTGTCCCTCGGCAATCGTGTCGTTGGTCTCGCGCGCGGCCTGGCAGCTCGTTTCCTCGTCACCCCAGAATACGTTCGGGCACGTCAGCGAAACGACCGACACGTCGATACCCGCTTCGTTCATGTGCTTGATGCGAAGATCGAAATCGAAATGGCCCTTCTGCGGAATCACGACCGGCGTGTTGCCGCGAAACACTTCCTGCTGCCCGTCGGGCCGCGTTTGAATGTTGTAGGCCCCACCGCGCTCCTTGAGCAGTTCGAGCCATTTGTGCGTGAAGATATGGGTATGGACGTCGATGACGGGCATGCTGGTTTCTCCTGTTCGAGATTCACCGATGGAATGTACGACGCTTCGTCATCCTTATTGTATGGATCGAAGCGTCGGCGAGTATGTGTTGCGAGGTTCACCTCAAATGGACGAAGGCGCCGAAAGATCGTTCAAATGCGGCGCCTCGCGCTTGAGCATGAATGCGCCGACAAGACCCAGCGCGAAGAACACCGCGCAGAAGTGGGCAGGCGCCATGTTGTTGCCCGTGGTGTGCAGCAGCCAGGTCAGCACGAACGGCGAGAATCCGCCGAAAATCGCCGCGCCGATGTTGTACGAAATCGCGAGGCCGGTGGAGCGCACCTCGGTCGGAAAGAGCGCTGCCAGCGCCGTGGGGATCGGGCTGTTCGAAGCACCGATCAGCAACGCGAACAGCAGTTCGACCGTCATGATCGAAACGATGGAAGGCGCGCTCACGATCCAGTAGTAGGCCGGATACAGCACGATGAGAAATACGATAAGCGAGCCGCAGATCATGCGGTTGCCACCCACGCGGTCCGCCATATGGCCGAAGAAAGGAATCGTGACCACGCGCAGCAACACGCTCGCAAGCAGCACGTTAAAGGGCAGCGTCACCGGCATGTGCAGGTTCTGGACCGAATAAATCGGCAGATAGGTGATGATCACGTACGACATGACATTAAGTGCGGCGCTGAGCGCCGTCGCCACGAAAAGCTCGCGCGGGTATTGCGACACCACGCGGCTAAACGGCGCCTTTACGCGTTTCTCTATCTGCTCGAACGCCTCGGTCTCCGGCAGACTGCGGCGGATATAGAAGCCCACCGGGCCAATGAGCAGACCAAAGAGGAAAGGAATGCGCCACGCCCACGATTCGAGCGCGTGCGGCGTGAAGAGATGCGTGAGCGCACTGCCCATCGCCACGGCCAGCAGCGCGCCCAGCGCCTGTGCGAACATCTGCCAGCTGCCGTATAGGTTGCGCCGCCCCTTGGGCGCGTACTCGATCAGCATGGCCGTGGCCGTGCCGAACTCGCCGCCCGCCGAAATACCTTGCAGCAGTCGTGCGCACAAGACGATTGCGGGCGCAACGAGTCCGATCTGCTGGAAACCGGGTGTAAAGGCTATCATCGCGGCCGCCAGCGTCATCAAGGCGATGACGAGTGCGAGGCCCGCCTTGCGGCCCTTGCGGTCGGCGTACATGCCGAGCAGCACGCCGCCGAGCGGCCGCACGACGAACCCCGCGCCGAAAGTGGCCGTGGTCAGCATCAGCGCCGCGTATTCGCTGTTGCCGGGAAAGAACTGTCTGGCGATGATGATAGAGAGAAACCCGAATACGACGAAGTCGTACCACTCCAGCACGTTGCCGAGCGTCGACGCCACGGCGCCGCGCCAGCGAATGCGCGTATCCATTGCTCTCACGACTGTCTCCATGCGGTCAGCTCACGGCTGGCCTGCTCTTATTGCTGCTGCTATCGGTTCGTTGTCGACTTCATGCAAATCTGCCGCAATGCAATGTAAGGCACTATAGTCATGAAGACAATCGAACAAAATCAATGGCTCCATAAAGTTACTTTATGCAACCGACCATCAAGCAATTGCGCGCCTTCGCGCTCGTCTGCCGTTTCGGCGTGCTCACGCGCGCCGCCGACGAAATGTTCATCACGCAACCGGCCGTAAGCGTGCTGATCCGGCAGATGGAGGAAGCGCTCGGCATGCGCCTCTTCGACCGTACGTCGCGCTCGCTACGGCCCACGGTGGCGGCGCAGGAAATCCTGCCCACTGTCGAGCGCATGCTGCGCGACCTCGAATCGATCCAGTCGAGCGTGAAAGAGCTGGCTGGGCGCGAGCGCGGGCAGTTGCGCTTCGCCGCCACGCCTTCCATCGCGGCGGCTATCGTGCCGCGGCTCGTGGCCGAGTACCGCGCGCTGTATCCGAACATTGAGGTTTCGATCGACGACGCCGCGCCCGACCGGCTCACCGCTTCCACGCTCACCGGCGACGTGGAGTTCAGCATCGGCACGATCAGCGACAAACCCGAAGGCATCACGCTGCAATGTCTCGCGCGCGACAGGCTCTGCGCGATTTGCCGTAAGGACTCGCCCCTCGCGAAAAAGCGTCGCGTAACGTGGGCCGATGCGCTCAGCTACCCATGGATCGGCGTGAAGCCGGGCAGCGGCATTCGCGGCCTGATCGACGAGACGCTCTTCGCGCTAGGTGAGCGCAAGTCCATTGAATATGAGGTGTCCTATATGACAACCGGGCTTTCGATGACGGAGGCCGGACTCGGCATCGCGATCTTTCCCGGCATGCTGCTCGGCTCGTTTCCGCACCGCGATCTCGTCGCGCGCAAGCTCGAAGCGCCCGTTGTCACGCGCGACGTCAATCTGATCCGGCGCGCCGAGCATTCGCTTTCACCCGCCGCCGAGTCGTTCATCGAACTTTGGTACAAGCGCATCGGCAAGCCAGCGAGCGCTTGAACCCCGCGCGACCGTGTCGCCCAGTCGTCACCGGCGCAGCACCTCCGCGGAGCATTCGATCATCCCGCCTATCACGCGGCTGCGCGTGGAAGCGCGCGACCACAGAATGCCGAAACGACGCGGCTCGGTTTCCTCGGGCAGTGGCAGGCGCGCGAGCCGCAAGCCCTTCGTAAGCGGCGTGCCGATATCGGGCACGAGCGAGACGCCAAGGCCGCGATCCACCATCAGCGCAATCGCCATCAGCGAGTTCAATTCGAACAGCTCGCGCGGTGCGATCTTCGCGCGGCGCAAATACTGGTCGGCCTGCTTGCCGCCGCCGAGCGCGCGGTCGTAACGAATGAACGGCTCGCGTCGCAGCAGTTCGTGCGGGTCGGCCCGCGCGAACCTTGCAGGCGCGAGCACGACGATGGGCTCTTCTCGCAACAGATGCCAGTCATAAGATTTCGGCAGCGCGAAGGCCGGGTGCAGGCAGATGGCCACGTCCACCTCGCCGCGCTGCAGCGCCTCGAAGAGTTCCGTCGACGTGCCTGCGCGAATCAGCAGCTTGACCTGCGGAAAAGCCGCGGCGAAGCGCGCCAGCACGTCGGGCAGCACGCTCAGCAGCGCCGATGTGATGGTCCCCACACGCAGTTCGCCGCCCATTTCCTGCTCCTGCGCCAGCGCTTTGAGCTCATCGAACCCGCGCACGAGCGAGCGGGCGCGCTCCACGACGCGCTGGCCCGCCTCCGTGGGAATGACGGTGCGCCCCGCGCGCATGACGAGCGCCACACCCAGCTCGCGCTCGAGTGCCTGGATTTGCTGCGCGATCGCGGCGGGCGTCACGCCCACGCGACGCGCAGCCTCCGCCATGGAGCCGCTCTCCACGACCAGCAGCAGATTGCTCAGAAAGCCAGTGTCCATAACCGTAGCATTTCTATGGTTTAAAGATAGATCCGCATAGTTTATCTAAATCGTTACCGATCGTAGACTGCCCTTCAGTGGTGATCTATACGGAATGCGTGGAAATGAGAAGCAAACTGTTCGTGCCGGCATCGCGCCCGGAGCTGTTCGAAAAGGCGCTCGCGAGCGCCGCGGACGCGTTGTCGTTCGACCTGGAAGACTCGGTTGCACCTGCGCGTAAACCCGACGCACGTGAGGCGCTGCGAGCACTGCTGGTTTCGCCCGCCATGCGCGAACACGGCAAGGTGCTGATCGTGCGCGTGAACGCGCTCGATACACCGTGGTTCGCCGACGATATCGCCGCCGTGGTTCAGCCCGGCCTCGATTACGTGAATCTGCCGAAACCCGAATCCGCCGACGACGTGCGCGCCGCCGCCGCCGCCATCGAGCGCGCGGAGCGCGCCAATGGCGTAAGCCGCCCCGTGAAGCTGCTGCTCAACGTCGAGTCGCCGCGCGCGCTGCGCGAAGCCGCGACGCTCGCGGCCGCCCATGCACGCGTGGCGGGACTGCAACTGGGTCTCGGCGACTTGTTCGAGCCGCTCGGCATCGCGCGGCGCGACCCGGCGGCCGTGCAGCAAGCCATGTTCAGCCTGCGGCTCGCTGCGGGCGAAGCCGGCGTGTTCGCCTATGATTCGGCTTTCGCGAATATCAAGGATACCGAAGGATTTCGTGCTGAAGCCGAGTTGGCCCGCGCGCTCGGCTTCCTCGGCAAGAGCTGTATCCACCCGAGCCAGATCGCGCTCGCCAACGACGTGTTCCGTCCGTCCGACGAAGAAATCGCCCACGCGCTGCGCGTGGTGGAAGCCGCGCGCAACGCCGAACGCGACGGCGTGGGCGCTTATGTCGTCGACGGCAAGATGATCGATGCGCCCTTCGTCGAGCGCGCCCGCGCGCTCGTGCAAAGCGCCGAGCGGCTTGGTCTCGTTGCGTGCGCAACGTCGAGCGAGGTGCGCCAATGAAACAACCTGCCGAAACGAACGCCGCGCCGCGCGGCCCGCTCGCTGGCGTGCGCGTGCTGGATCTGAGCGCGTATATCGCGGGCCCGTATGGCTGCACGCTGCTCGCGGATCAGGGCGCGGACGTCATCAAGATCGAACCGCCCACGGGCGACAATCTGCGCAAGTACCCTTCCACGCTAGAAGCCGAGAGCCGCGCCTTTCTCGGTGTGAACCGCGGCAAGCGGGGCCTCGTGCTCGACCTGAAGCAACCCCGCGCGCAGGAGGTGCTGCTGCGTCTCGTCGAACAGGCGGACGTGCTCGTGCACAACTTCCGGCCCGGCGTGCCAGCACGTCTCGGCATTGGCTGGGAACAGCTGCGCGAAGTGAACCCGCGGCTCATCTACTGCGCGGTCACCGGCTACGGCGACCAGGGCCCGAACAAGGACAAGGCCGGCTACGACCAGGTGCTGCAGACCATGACGGGCATGTGCACGTTCCAGGGCAAGCGCGGCGGCCCGCCCGAGATTCTTTATGGCTCGGTGGTCGACTACTACGCCGCCGCGCTCGTGGCTGCCGGGGTATCCTCCGCGTTGTTCGAACGCGAGCGCAGCGGCGCGGGCCAGTACGTGGGCGTTTCGCTGTTGCGCAGCGCGCTTACCATGCAGTCGGCGCGCATGATCTGGGCCGACGACGAACCGAAGGACGTAGGCCGCGACATGCGCTCGGGCGGCATCACCGGCATTCATCCCACGCGCGAAGGCTGGCTCTACATCTCGGCGAATACGCCGCATTTCTGGCAGGCGCTCTGCGAAAAAACCGGACTCGCTGCACTCGCGCAGAACCCGCGCTACGATTCGGTGCGCAAACGTGCCGAGCATCGCGACGAGATCGTGCCGCAATTGCACGCCGCGTTGCAGGCGCGCAGCGCGCTCGAATGGGAAGCGCACTTTGGCGAAGCCGTGCCCTGCGCGGCGGCGCGCACGGTCGAAGATATGTTCGACGACCCGCAGGTGCTCGCGGAAGAGATGGTCACGCGCTACGACTATCCCGGCGTAGGCGCGTATCGCGGCTTTCGCGAGCCGATCCGCTTCGGCGCAACGCCCGCACCCGATTCGATCGCCGCGCCCGCCTTTGGCGAGCATTCCGATACGGTGCTGCGCGAGGCCGGCTGGAGCGATGCGGAGATCGAACGATTGCGAAACGAGCACGCCGTGCTCTGAACAGAGAAGACCGCAACCGCGCACGTCGATTCCCGTTAGCGTGCGTGGCAAACAAGGAGACAACGCGATGGACCGTGAGCAGCATGTCCATACCATCGACACCCCCAAAGCGCGCATACAGGCGCCCGCCTTCGCGTGCGATTCGCATATCCACATCTATGATCGCCGCTTCGCGGCGTCGCCCGGCAACGGCGCACATATTGTTGATCGCGCAACGGTCGAGGACTATCGCCGCGTCCAGGAACGCACCGGCACGCAGCGCACCGTGATCGTGACACCGCGACCTTACGGCACCGACAACTGCGTGACGGTGGACGCGATCCGCCAACTGGGCATCGACAACGCCCGCGGCGTAGCCGTCCTGCGGCCCGATGTGAGCGACACCGAACTCGACATGCTCGATCGCGGCGGCATACGAGGCATCCGCTTTACGTTGTATACGCCGCATCAAGCGGTCGTCACCTTCGACATGGTCGAACCGCTTGCGCGACGCATCGCGGAACTCGGCTGGCATGTGCAGTTGCACTGGACCGCCGACCAGATCGTCGAGCACGAAGCGTTGCTCACGCGCCTGCCCTGCAAGATGGTGTTCGACCATCTCGCACGCCTGCCCCCGCCCGTGGGCACCTCGCATCCCGCGTATGGCGTGGTGCGCCGCCTCGCGGCCTCCGGGCGCGTGTGGGTCAAACTCTCGGGCGCCTACCTCGATTCGCAAGTGGGACTCGCGGGCGGTTACGCCGACCTCGCCGAGACCACGCGCGCATGGGCCGCGCTGCTGCCGCAGCGCACCGTGTGGGGCAGCGATTGGCCCCACGTGACGGAAACGCACAAGCCGGACACCGCCGCGATCTTCGATCTGCTCGGCACATGGGTCGAGGACGAAGCCGCACGCAAGCGGATTCTCGTGGACAACCCCGCCGAGCTCTACGGCTTCGCCCGATGAACTAGCGCCACGACGCCCCAGATACAAACAGCCGCGCGCCAGGTACGCGCGGCCACCTTCAGCACCAGGAGACACCACGTGAAGTCCACCGCCACCGCCGCCCCCCCTCGCAAGACGCGCTTCACCGATGCGACGATCAGCCTGTTCGAGCGCACCATTCCCGACCCGTTCGTGCTCGCGATCCTCATCACCGCGGTCGTGGCCGCACTCTCGGCGATATTCGCCCCACATGCGACGCTCAACACGCTCGTGGTCGGGTGGTACAAGGGATTCTTCAATATCCTGACGTTCGCCTTCCAGATCACACTCGTCCTGGTAACGGGCCACGCGTTCGCTCACGCCGCGCCCGTGCAGCGCGTGTTCAAAGCGCTTGTGGGGATTGCCCGCACGCCGGTAGAGGCAGCCGCGCTCACCTTCGTGCTCGTGGCCGTGGCCTCGTTCTTCAACTGGGGCCTCGGCCTCGTGGTCAGCGCGCTGCTCGCGCGCGAGGTGGCCAAGCGCATGCGCGTGGACTTCGCATGGATCGTCGCAGCGGGCTTCTCCGGTTGGGTCGTATGGGCGAGCGGCATTTCCAGTTCGATCGCGCTCGCGCAATCCACGCCCGGCAGCGCGATGAACGTCGTGCAAAAACTCACGGGCGAAGTCCTGCCGTTCAGCGACACCGTATTTACGGCATTCAACCTCGTTCCCGTGGTCGTCATGCTCATCGCCACGCCCATCTTGCTCGCGTTCCTCAAGCCACGCGATGAAGACGCCGTCGTGCTCGACATCGACAAGAACCCCGACCCGGAACCGCGCAAACGCCCCGAAGGCAAGCTGAGCTTCGCGAAGTGGCTCGAATACTCCTGGATCGGCAGCGCATTCATTGGCGCGGTGGGCGTGACCTTCCTCGTGCTCGCGCACATCGAGCACATCGAAGCGTTTTCCGGCGTGAACGCCGTGATCTTCGTGATGTTCATCGCAGGCGTGATCCTGCACGGCTACCCGCTCGCTTACGCCGACGCGGTCAAGAACGCCGCGAAGCAAACCGGCTCGATGATGCTGCAGTACCCGCTCTATGGCGGCGTGATGGGCATGATGGACGCCACGGGCCTGCCCAACGTGATCTCGCACTTCTTCATCGCGATCTCGAACACGCACACGCTGCCGTTCTGGAGCTATGTGTGCTCGCTGATCGTCACGTTCTTCATTCCGAGCGGCGGCGGCCACTGGGCCGTGCAGGGCCCCTTCGTTGTGCCCGCAGCGATCGCGCTGCACGCCTCCATGCCGGCCACGACCATGGCCGTCGCAATGGGTGAACAGGTCTCCAACATGATGCAGCCGTTCTGGGCCGCCCCCGTGGTCGCCATGGCCGGCATTGGCGTGCAGCGCGTGCTGGGCTTCACGGTCATGACCTTCCTGCTCGGCACCGTGGTGTTCGGCGCCGCGCTGCTGCTGCTCGTTTGACTCGCATGCTTTCTTCAATCTAACCAGAAACAAGGAGACACCGCATGCAACGACGTGCATTCATGGCGTCACTCACGGCGCTCGCCGCGGGCGCGGGCACATTCGGCGGCATGGGCGCGGCGCGCGCCCAGAAGGTTGCGTCCGCACCGGCTTCGTCCACCATCGCGCAGCGGCTTGCCGCCTACGCCGCTGCGCTGAACTACGATGACCTCGATGCGGGCACGATCGAAGTGGTCAAGACCCACACCGCCGACGCGCTGGGCTGCGGCATCGCCGCACTCGGCGAGAAACCCGTGGGCATCGCACGCCAGGTCGCGCTGAACTACGCGAGCGGCGACGGCAAGGGCGCGACGGTGCTCGGCACGCAGCGGCGCACGTCGCCCGATCTCGCGACGTTTGCGAATGGCGCGGCGATCCGCTACTACGACCTCAACGACGTTTATGCGGGCAAGGAGATCGGCCACCCCAGCGACAACATCGCGGCGTGTCTCGCGCAGGCCGAAGCCGAAGGCGCGAACGGCCGCGACCTGATTGTCGCCATCGCCCTCGCCTACGAAATCGACTGCCGCCTCATGGACGCCGCTTCGATCAGCTCGCGCGGCTGGGATCACCCCATCTTCAGCCTGCCCGCAGCCGCGCTTGCGGCAGGCAAGCTCATGAAGCTCGACGAGCGGCAACTGGCCGAAGCCGTCAACATCGCGCTCAATGGCCATCTCGCGCTGAACCAGACGCGCGTGCAAACCATGTCGAACTGGAAGGGTCTCGCCGATGCCGACGCTGCGCGTAACGCCGTGTTTTCGGCCGCCCTCGCACGCGACGGACTCACGGGCCCCGCGCCGATTTTCGAGGGCGATGCGGGGCTGTTCAAGCAGGTATCCGGACCATTCAGCATCGACACGGCGAGTTTCGGCGGCAAAGGCCGGCCGTTTCGCATCAACGACTGTGCCGTGAAGTTCTACCCGGCGCAGGCGCTCACACAAACGGCCATTGCCGCGGGCATCGACGTTGCGAAGCAGGTGGGCGATCTCAACCGTATCGCCAGCATGGAGATTCGCACCTCGCACGAAGGCTATTTCTCGGCGGGCATGGACCCGCAGAAATGGGCGCCGGAAACGAGCGAAACCGCCGATCACAGCCTGCCCTACGTGACCGCGCGCGCCATGTTCGACGGCGATATCAGCCTGGCGAGCTACCGCTCCGATGCGCTGCATGACCCGAAGATCCGCACGTTCATGCAAAAGATAAAAGTTGTGGAGGATCCCGAACTGACCCGGCTGTATCCGAAATATTACGCGACCATCGTGAGCGCCACGCTCACGGACGGACAAACCGTGTCGAAGCGCGTGGACGACATTCCGGGCTTCGCCACGCGGCCGATGCAGCGCGGCGACTTCGAGGTGAAGTTCCGCAAGAACGCGACGCCCGCGATCGGCCAGGCACGTGCCGGCGATGCTCTTGGTTTTCTCTGGAGTCTCGACCAGCAGCGCGACCTTTCGCGCCTGTTTGCGCCGCTCGTCGTGCACACCTGAAAGCCGCGAGGGGAAGTATCAGCCCCTCCCGTGCCGCGCCGAAAGCTCTTCCAGATCGAGATCGCGTTCGAGCACGCGCAACAGTTCGTCGTGGATGAGGCCGGCGCGGTGCAGCTTCAGCAGCTCCGCGCGCCCGGCTTCCACCGCGGCCAGCACGACGTCGTAATGCGAGGTGCGCATTTCCTGGGGATAGCTCTCGGCGTTCGCATAATTGCGCGTGAGGGTCGCCCGATACGTGTACTGCTCCAGCAAACGCGGATGAATCACACTGCCGTCCGGTCCATGCACGAGCGGCGTGATCGCCTCAAGCTGCGCCGCTTCGAGGCGCGCCCACGCCTGCGGCTCGTTGAGGTAGGCGGATTCATCTTCCAGATCATTCGCTGGCCTGATTAGTTTTATCAACGGTCCGATGGTCGTGCCTTGCAGCAGCACCGTGAACAGAATGACGGCAAACGCGGCGAAAAGGATGAGGTCACGCCCTGGCATCGCCTCTGGCAACGCGAGCGCAATCGCGAGCGTGACCACGCCGCGCATGCCGGCCCAGCTCACCACCGCCGCGCCGCGAAAGTCCGCGGCGCTCACGCGGCTGGGCATCATCCGATGCAACGCTGCTCTGATGATCTCGATCCCATAGGTCCACACGCAGCGAGAAACGACGACGGCAAGCACCACGGCCATCGCGGCGGGACCGAGCAGCGCGACCGCATTGCCGGTCCCGCCGAGGCGAAGCATGACCGCGCGCAGCGAGAGACCGATCAGCACGAACACTAGCGCCTCGAGCACGAAAACCATGACCTGCCAGAACGCCGTGCCGCGGCTGCGCACGGTAGCCGACAAGACTTCGTGCTGATGCCAGCCTAGCTGCATGCCGCACGTGACCGTTGCGATCACACTCGAAACGCCCAGCATGTCCCCCGCGATATAGGCGATCCAGCCCGCCAGCACCGATGCGGTGATGATCAGATATTCATCTTCGAGCTGACGCAGCAGACAAACCACGACATAGCCCACGACAGCGCCAACCACGATCCCGCCGAGCGCGAGCCCGACGAAGCTGAGCGCCGCATTCGGTTCGCTGAACGCCCCCGTCAATGCCGCCGCCACGGCGAAGCGAAACAGCACGAGACCGGCGGCGTCGTTGAGCAGGCTCTCGCCTTCGAGCAGCACCATCAGGCGGCGCGGCAACGCGAGCCGTTCGAGCACGGCTTTCGCGGCGACGGCATCCGGCGGCGACACCACCGCGCCCAGTGCGAAACATGCGGCCCACGGCAGCGACGGAACGGCCCAATGCGCAACCACGCCGACCGCCCACGTCGTGAAGGCCACCGCGCCAATGGCGAAGAGCAGGATGGGCGCGAGGTGACGCTTGAAATCGGACCAGACGAAGAAGTAAGCACCGTCCATCAACAAGGGCGGCAGGAACACGACGAGGACGAGGTCGGGGTCGATCACGACCGGCGGCAGGCCGGGCACGAACGCCATGGCGGCGCCGCCGACCAGCAGCGCGGCAGCGGGCGGCAGGCGCAGGCGTTTCGCGAGCAGCTCGAGCGCGATGATGGCGATGAGCGATAGGAGCACGAGCTTGAACGCCGACACGGCCGACATGACGCTTCCTTGTTTTTGCCCGAGTACGGTGCCCGGGGTGGCGCGAGGGAAAGCGTATCTTGCCATGAAGGCATGGTGGGAGGAACGGGCGTGTCAGGCCGGCCGTTGGCGACTAGATCGCGAGGTTGAGCCAGTCGACGATCACGTGCGCGGCAACAACCAGGCAGACGACCACCACCAAAACGCCGATGCACATCCCGATGTCGGCATATAAATGCCAATGACGCTCGATGATCGCCGCGAGGTAGCTATCCGGGTCGACCGGCTCTTTTCCCGCTCGGTAATGTTCGCGCGGTTTGGACATTGAAATGGCCTCTTTGAATGGATTAGAGGCGTTCGAGCAGAAGGTACACGCCGAGCACGATACCCATGCAAAATGCCGCGCAGCCAAGCGCCACGCCGAGATCGATGATCTCGGCGCACTGGCGTTGAACGAAATCGACGACGACACGCTCGCGACGCCCAGCGGATTGGACGTCAACGTGCGTGCGGATAGACTTGCCCAGCGCATCGACGTGTTTCATCAGATGCGACGTATCGAGCAACAGTTGCGGACCCATGACTTGCCTCCAGCGCGAATGATTCCGGTGAAGGCGTCAGATTAGGGAAATGGGGGTGGCGGGGATATCGAAGGAATTCGAAAAGAGGGATGGCCGCCGCCCCTCAATTCCCGCAAGCATGAATCAAAAACTGCTGCATCGCTCGTGCAGGATCGCTCAACACCGCGCCCGGATGCCACAACATGCCCGCCTCCATCTGCGGAATGGCATCCTCCACGGCGCAAGCGTCGATGCGCTTACCTTCCAGCGACCACGGCCTGAACACCATATCCGAGAGAATCGTCACGCCGAAGCCATGCGCCACGAGGCCGCGCAGCGCCTCCATCGAACTCGTGCGAAACGCGATATTCGGCGCAACGCGCCGCTTTTTCCAGTAGCGCAGCGTCGAGGCCTCGCCCTCGTCCACCGTGATCAGAATATAAGGGTAACGCGCGATGTCGCGCAGCGTGACGGTGCCCATCTGCGCGAGAGGATGCGTTGGCGCGGCCCACAACTGCCGTCGCGAACGCATCAAGACATGGTGGCCAAAACGCGCGCGCCGCTCCACATTGGAGAGCAGCACCACGCCAAGATCGACGTCGCCCGCGAGCACCGCCTCCTCGATAGCCGGCCGGTCGAGATCGCGCAGATCGATCTCTATCTCCGGATAAGTCGCACGAAAGCGCGCGAGCAGTTCCGGAAGAAAATAGCCGAGCAGCGTATAGGAAGCGGCCATGCGCACCGTACCGCGCAGGCTGTGCGCGCGAAACGGCGCCTTGTGCAGCGCGTCGCGCACCGACTCCAGCACGTGGCGCGCGTGATTGAGAAAGTCCTGCCCGTCGGGCGTCAGTTCCACGCCCTGAGGCAAGCGCACGAAGAGTCGCGTGCCGAGCGCCTCCTCGAGCGCGAGCACCGCATTGGTGATCGCGGACTGCGAGACATGCTCGGCCGCCGCCGCCATCGAAAACTGCCCGTTCTGCGCCGCCGCCACGAAGTAGCGGAACTGCCGTAAAGTCACGTCCTTGGCCATGTGATTTTCGAATATCGTGAGTCGATGATTCCGATTCTACGATACGCGGTCTTCGGCGTCCCAGCGGCGGCCAGCCCAACGCAAATCGTCGACTAGCGAGGCGCCATGCGCAACGCGCCGTCAAGCCGTATCACTTCGCCGTTCAGATAGCGGTTGCCGACGATATGCTCGACGAGCGCCGCAAACTCCGCGGGCTGGCCGAGGCGTTGCGGAAACGGCACGCCCGCGCCCAGCGCCTGCTGCACTTCGGTGGGCATGGCGAGGAGCATCGGCGTTTCGAAGATGCCAGGCGCGATAGTCACCACGCGAATCGCGTTGCGCGCCAGTTCGCGGGCCGCAGGCAGCGTGAGCGAAACCACACCGCCCTTGGAAGCCGCATAGGCCGATTGCCCGATCTGGCCGTCGTACGCCGCCACCGAAGCCGTATTGACGATCACGCCGCGCTCGCCGCCGGCGTCGGGCGTGTTGTTCGCCATCGCCACGGCAGCGAGGCGCATCACGTTGAAGGTGCCGATGAGGTTGACGCTTACGACCTTCGCGAACAGATCGAGCGAATGGGCGCCCTCTTTTCCGACGATGCGTTGCGCAGGCGCGATCCCCGCGCAGTTGACCGCGCCATGCAGCGCACCGAAGCGCTGCGTGACGCGCGCAATCGCCGCCTCGACGCTTGCTGCCTGCGTCACATCGACCTCAACGGCCAGTGCACGTTCGCCGCCAGACGCCGCCTCGTCACGCGCGCGGGCCACGTCGATATCGGCGAACACGACGTTGGCGCCGCGTTCGAGCAGATGCCGCCCGACCGCTGCACCGAGCCCTGAACCGCCGCCCGTGATAAAAAACGTCTTGTCCTGCACAATCATTTGAATCTCCTCCGTTGAATATCTATTAGTTATCCGATCTTTCAAACCGTCTCACCCGACAGTTCCGCGCGATACCGCTCACGCACACCGCGCGAACGCTCGTAATTGCGTTCCTTGACGATACCGAACCCACGAACCGCGCCCGGCACGCCGAGCAGGCCGATCGCAGCCGCAAGCGTCTGCTGCGTGAGCTTGCCGAGTACGAGACGCACGTCGTCCTCGAATTCGCCGATCATCGCGCGCTCGATCACGCGGTCGCGCTGGCGTGCAAACGGATCGAGCGGCGTGCCGCGCAACGCCTTACCGTGCTTCAGCACGCGCAGCAGCGGCTCGGCCCACACGCCGCGCAGCGCGATCTTGTTGCGGCGTCCCGTTTGCGCGTCGCGTCGCGTGAGGAGCGGCGGCGCCATGTGGAACGTCTTCTTGCCTGCCGTGCCATCGAACAAACCAGACAGGTACGCGCCGAAGCCACCGTTCGTGTGCAGACGTGCAACCTCGTACTCGTCCTTGTAGGCGAGCACTTTGAAGTAATGGCGCGCTGCCGCCTGGGCAAGATCACCGTTTGCACCTTCAATCCGGCGCTCCGCCTGCGCGACGGTTTCGATCAGCGCGCGATACCGCGCCGCATAAGCGGCGTTCTGATACTGCGTGAGATCGCGCTCGCGCTCGGCCACGAAGCGTGCGAAATCGAACGGCGTGTTCGCGACTGCAACGTCCGCTCCCGCAACGCGCTCGAGCGCGCGAGCGTCCTGCGCGATCAAACGTCCCCAAAGGAACGCGCGTTCGTTCATCTTCACGGCCGCGCCATTGAGTTCGATTGCGCGCTGGATCGATGCCTCGGTGAGCGGCACGAGGCCCATCTGATACGCGTAGCCCACCATCATCATGTTCGAGGCGATGGCGTCGCCGAATATCGCTTCCGCGGCCGCCGTGCAGTCCCAGAACTCCGCGCCCTCTGCGCCCATCGCGCTCTCTATCGCCGCTTGATGCACGGCCTTGCTCACGGGCAGATCGCCATCGCGCACGAAGTCGGCCGTTGCCGTGATGCGCTCGTTCACGATCGCGCGCGCACCGTTGGCCGGCAGGCGCGAGAGCGCGCCGGACGACGCGGCCACCACGGCGTCGCAACCCAGCAGTACGTTGGCCGCATGCGCGCCGATGCGCGAGGTGGTGATGAGCCCGCGGCTCGCTGCGATCTGCACGTGGCTCAACACCGCGCCGTTCTTCTGCGCGAGACCGGTAAAGTCAAGCGTCGAGGCGCCGCGCCCTTCGAGGTGCGCGGCCATGGCGAGTATCGCGCCGATCGTCACGACGCCCGTGCCGCCCACACCGGTCACGACCATGCGCAGATGCTGCTCCAGCGCCTGCGGCACGCGTGCGGGCGGTGCGAGCGTGGCGCACAACTCGGCTTCGATGCGCTGAATACGCGCGGCGTCCGGGCGCTTCGGCTCCATGCCCTCGACCGTCACGAAGCTCGGGCAAAAGCCCTTCACGCACGAGGTCTCCTTATTGCAGCTCGATTGATTGATGACGCGCTTGCGGCCCAGTTCCGTTTCGAGCGGCTCGATCGCAATACAGTTCGACTGCACGGAGCAGTCGCCGCAGCCTTCGCACACGGCCGGATTGATCACCACACGCGTGGGCGGATCGATCAGCTTGCCGCGCTTGCGGCGGCGGCGTTTTTCGGCGGCGCAGGTCTGGTCGTAGACGATCACCGAAACGCCCTTCTGCTCGCGCAAGCGGCGCTGCAGCGCATCGAGTGCGTCGCGGTGCAAGAGCGTCACGCCCGTGGGCAACCCATGCGCGCCCACGTATTGCTCGGGCCGGTCGGTCACCACGACGACTTCGCACACGCCTTCCGCCTGAACCTGCGCCACCACACGATGCACGGTGAGGCCACCCTCGGTGGGCTGCCCGCCTGTCATGGCGACCGCATCGTTGAAAAGAATTTTGTAAGTGACGTTCGCGCGCGCCGCCACGGCCTGGCGAATCGCAAGGCTGCCCGAATGCTGGTAGGTGCCATCGCCGAGGTTCACGAACAAATGGGGCATATCCGTGAACGTCGACATGCCGACCCACTGCACGCCTTCGCCGCCCATCTGGCAAAACGTCGCCGTGTTGCCCGACTCCCCGAGCGCCATGATGTGACAGCCGATGCCGGCCGCGGCATGCGAGCCGTCCGGCAGGCGTGTCGAGGTATTGTGCGGGCAGCCCGCGCAGAAGAATGGCTGGCGGGTGAGCGGTTCGCCCGGCGGTACGGAAGCCAGCGCGATGACGCGCTGCGCGCCCGAACGCGCATTCGTTGTATCCGCAACGATATGCGGAACATCAACCGCAACGTGCTGAAAAAACCGCTGCAGTGCGCGGGCAAGCTGCTCCGGCGCGAACTCCATCGCCGCCGCAAGCAGCGGCTCCCGCTCGCCAAGCGTCTTGCCGTGCACGGACGGCCGCTCGTCCGCACGCACGTTGAAGAGCGCTTCCTTGATCTGCCGCTCCACGAACGAGCGCTTTTCCTCCACGACGAAAAGCGCCTGCATGCCGCGTGCAAACGCCTTGAGCCCTTCCGTCTCGAGCGGCCAGATCATGCCGACCTTGTAGAGCCCGATGCCGAGCTGTTCGAGGCGCTCGGGCGTGAGGCCGAGCGCCTCGAACGCGGCCAGCACGTCCGCATGCGCCTTGCCCACCGTGACGATGCCCACCCGCGCATGCGCGGGCCGCAGCAACGCGCGGTCGAGCGGATTCGCCCGCATGAACGCGAGCGCGGCGGGCAGGCGTTCTTCAAGCACGCGGCGCTCCAGTTCGGCGCGCTCCGCGGGCCAGCGTAATTGCGTGTCGTAGTTGAAGCCGCGCTGCGCCGGAACCGCAATGTCCTCGGGCAAACGCAACGGCATACGGCGACCTACACGCATCGAGCGGCCGCTTTCCACCGTCTCCGTAATCGCCTTGAAACCCACCCACAGCCCGCTGAAACGCGAAAGTGCATAGCCCGTCAGCCCGAAGTCGATGTACTCCTCGACCGAGGCCGGAAAGAGGATGGGCATCATCGCGCCTTCGAATACGTGGTCCGTCTGGTGCGGGAACATCGAGGACTGCGCCGCATGGTCGTCGCCGGCCACGGCCAGCACGCCGCCGTGCCGCGCCGTGCCGAGCATGTTGGCGTTGCGGAACACGTCGCCCGTGCGGTCCACGCCAGGTCCTTTGCCGTACCACATCGAATACACGCCTTCCACACGCTTGCCGGGAAACGCATCGAGTTGCTGCGCGCCCCACAGCATCGTCGCGCCGAGGTCTTCGTTCAGGCCCGGCTCGAAGCGCACGTCGAAGTCCGCCAGCAGCGTCTTCTGGCGCCACAGTTCCTGATCGAATCCGCCGAGCGGCGAGCCGCGATAACCGGAGACGAGACCCGCCGTTTTCAGCCCGGCAAGCCGGTCCGCGCGCGCCTGCTCGATCAGGATGCGCACGAGCGCCTGGGTGCCGGTGAGAAAAACCGCGCCGTCTTCGCGCAGGTAGCGGTCTTCGAGGCGATAGTCCGTATCGATCTGGCGCTCGGTCTCGACGGCTCGCATGTTCATGGTTGTCTCCGCTGTTCGGCTTGTGGGTATTACCGAATTCTAGGTAGCCAATAGCGGCGATTCGTGCCAAACTGAGCCACAGATCGCTAGCGAATTAGCAACATTCGCCCCAAAATCACATTTTTCTGGGAAAGCCGGCCAATGAAATTCGACCGCGTGGATGTGGCCATCCTGCACGCCCTGCAGCGCGACGCGCACGTGAAGTCCGCCGACCTCGCGGAATCGCTCGGGCTTTCGCTCTCGCCGTTCTACCGGCGCATCCGCATGCTCGAAGAGCGCGGCGTCATCACGCAGTACGTCACGCTGCTCGATCAGGAGAAGGCGGGCTTTCCCGTGAACGCGTATGTGTCAGTGGCGATCGAGAAGAAGAATGAGACACGGCTAGCCGCATTCGAGCGCGCGATCTCGAACTGCGACGAAGTGATGGAGTGTTATTTGATGACGGGCGCGTTCGACTACATGCTGCGCGTGGTGGCGAGCGATATTGCGGGCATCGAGCGTTTCGTCATGACGCGTCTCACCAAGATCGAGGGCGTGCGTGACATTCACACTTCCGTGGCACTGCGCCGCGTGGAGTACAAAACCGAGCTGCCGGTGCGCGTGCGCGACGAGTGATACGCTGCGAACCCGGTTCTTCAGTCAGGATGCCGAAGGAATCATCGCGTAACCCAAGGGCTTACGTCTTTTGCCCGGTCTTGCGCGCCGCTCGCAGCGGCTTCGCGGGCGTCTTCTGCCGCTCGCGCACCGGAACTTCGCGGGTCGAACGCAGTGCGTCGAGCCGGCCTTCGAGCATGCCCACCTGGTGGCGCAAATCGCCCAGTTGCGCCTGCAATGCCTGAATTTCGGCGCGCGCGCTTTCTTCCGTGCGCGCCGCGCGCTGCTCCGCTGCCTGCCAGTGCGTTTGCGCGAGTTCGGCGCTTGCACGCAACTTGTCGCGTTCGGCGGCAAAATCGGCGCGTGCCTGGCTCAGCGCGGTGTCGCCTTCCCGGCTCGCGTCGCGTGCGCGCGCGAGTTCCGCTTCGAGTGCGCCTCGCGTAGCAACGGCGGCGGCCTGCGCCTGCTCCAGTTCCTGAATGCGCACCTGCGCCGTGAGCAGCGCGGCGGTGCGCTGTTCGAGCGCCACCTCAGTGTGCGCAAGGTCCGCGCGCACGGCGGCGGTTGCGCCTTGCGCAGCGAGACGCACGTCTTCCACTTCCAGCCGCAGCGCCTCGAGCGAAGCCTGCGCGGCCGCTGTGGCGCGCGTCCACAGCGCACCCATGAGTTCGCCGGCGGCCCCTTGCAGCTCCTCAGGCAAATCGGCGTGCTCGATACGCACGCGGCTTTTTTCACGCAGGGTGGCCCAGAACTCCGAAAGCACTGCCGTCGGCGTGCTCATGCTGCCGCGGCGCACTAGCTGATAGAGCCGGTTGGCCGTGGGCGTGATGCCGTAACGGAAGAACATGAGCGCGCACACTTCGCGATACAGTTCGCGCGTTTTGGGAAACTCGGCCTTGAGCCGCTCGATTTCGGCGGCGAGGCGCACTTCGTCGGGGGCGACGTTGGTCATGGGGCAATGCGGGGCTGGAATGCGTCGATATTACAACGTAAAGCGCATGATTCCTACCGCTATTGCCGATGGGAGGCGGCACTCGTCTGGATCGACGCGGCCGCGAACGGAACCGTGACCGAATATGATTCGGAGCCCGATGTATCCTTCATGCGGCGTGCCGGCGTCTGGTTCCTGGCCTTCTGCCGATCGAATCCGAGCGGTAAACGCCGTGGCGCGCTGAAATAGAGCCCATCAGGAATCGTACAACGAGTGGATATTGCGCACCTTGCCGAAGAGCCACTCAAAGAGCGAATGACCTTGCTCCTGTTCGGCGGGGAGCGCCGTCGTCAACTTCACGATCTTGTCTTGCCGGTATGCCAATAGCTGACACAGTTGTTTCGCGACTTCCGGGTGCTCTTTCAGGAACGAGGTCATGTCGTCCTTGCCGATTTCGAAAAGCACCGATGGCGTTAGTGCGGTAATGGACACATGCATGGGCAGGCCTGCCAGCAGTCCCGCCTCGCCAAATGCTTCACCCGGGCCAATCCGGGCAAGCTCGCGCACGCCCGACGATTCACGGAAAGTCACCGAGAGCACGCCCGCATAAATAATGGCGAGACTATCCGGCACGGTATCCGGGGCAAGTATCTGTTGATCGGCCGGGTACTCGTGCCGGGAAAGGCGCTTCGCAAGCTGGCTCACTTCATCGGCACTCAAGCTTTCGAACAGAGACACGCGCTTGAGCAGCGCCTCCTTCGCGTCATGCGCTTCGATTGCGGGCGCCGGCACGCCCAGTGCACGCAACGATACCCCGGAGGCAGCCAGGTGCCGGTAGCACAAATCGAACAGTTCGTTGGACGTCACCCTCTTTTTACTCATATCGTCAACGAACCCGACCACCTCGTAATGGATCGAGTTCAGCGTTGCGCGCTGCATGCGGGCATAGGGCGCGGGCGTCTTGAGGATGGCGTTGCTTCCAGTCAGCGCGCGTTCCAGCGCGTCGATCACGGTCTTCGGCCGCGCTTCGGGGTCGATCTCGAGCACGAGTGAAAGGCCGTGAACATTCGCCGGCCTGCTGTTGTTCGAGATTTTCGCCTTGGAAGTCATCGCGTTCGGGACAATGAGCGTGTTTCCCTGGCCGGTCAACAAATGCGTGGCGCGCCAGTTCATTTCGACGACCTTGCCTTCCACATCGTCAATCACGACCCAGTCGCCAACCGTGTACGGCTCCGTGGCGTTGAGCACAATGCCGGCGAAAACGTCGCTTAGCGTGCTTTGAATGGCGAGGCCGAGCACGATTGCCAGTGCGCCCGATGTCGCGACCAGACCGCGCACCGGCAGTTCAAGCACGAATGCAAGTGCGGCAACGACCGCAGCGAGGAAAACGACGGCGCCGAAGACGTCCGAGAAGAGTCGTTGCTTTCGCCACGCGCGAGGCAGCAATAGAGAGTCGAGCGACAGGGTAAACAGTCGCGCCGCCATCAGCCACCAGACGATTTCCAGAACCTGGGCTAACCAGTGGAGCGCTGCCGCGTCCCGGTACGGAGCCTGCCCGAACGGATTCATGCCCGATGAAAACAGTACCCAGCTCAACACCGCGAAGAGCGCGAGCCGTATGAAGAGCCTGACCAGATCATGTGGAGGAATCTGCGCACGCCACACGACGACATCGACGAAAACGATACTCAAACCAACAATTAGCGGGTATTTCACGGGCGGCTCCCAGCTGGAAAGGCCTTACGCTGATGTTGGGACTGCGGGACGCGGTTGATTCTGCCACGGACGAACGTGCCGGGGCGAACGGGTGGCAATCGCAGTCTGCTGGCGCTTAAGTCTCGGCCTGGATTCGCACGCCAGAAACGCGTGGGTGGCGGGGCTGGATTTCTCGCGCGCGCTGTGTGGAGCGGGCGCACTGGCCGGCACCTTGCATGCCGGCCCTCTTTATCGTCATGCGCGTGGCAATGCCTCGGGCGGCGAGCCCTCGTGAAAGAGCTGGCTGAGCTGCGCACGCAGTTCCGGCGAATCGGCGTGACGATGCACACTCACCGCGTGCTGCACGGCAGCTTCCAGAAGCTCAGAATCCGCCGAGATCGCAACCGAGCAGTTCATCTCACTGGGGAACTCCCTGCAGTCAATGTACTTTCGCGTCATGGTGAGACCTCTCGTTGGGCTGGTGAAAAGACACACGCTGCCCGTGCGTGCGTGAAAATTATAGAATCCATGCATTTCGCTTGCTAGACTATTAAAGTGAATCCACGCGCGACAATAATCTGAATTAATTGCACGCGATTTTATTTATCAAGCTGCATAATTTAGGTTATCTAATTAATCTGCGAGGCTCGGTGGCGGCCCGGGTAGAAACCCGGCGATGTCACGCTCGCCGCCCGGCCCCTCGCGGTCCGGCCAGAGGCTGCCCCCGCCGCCCTTAGCGAAAGCCCTTCCTTCCTGCTTTCCCGACCGGACGCACGCCGCGTTTCGCGCGTGCGTGAGCCGCACTGATTCGACAATTGAAGCGGTCGCCCGCAGTTCCGTTCAGTCCATGAAAACGCACGCCCGGCTATTGGCGCGCGTTTGTCCGATCCGTTGAATTGAGAGGTGTGCCATGTCCAGCCTGTCGAGCGAATCCGTCGCCACATTGAAAAGCGCGCTGCGCGGCGAGGCGTTACAACCTGGTGACGCAACCTACGAAGAAGCCCGACAAATCTGGAACGCGATGATCGAGCGACGCCCCGCGCTCATCGTGCGCTGCCGGGGCTGCGCCGACGTGCGGCAAACCGTGGCGTTCGCGCGTGAAACGGGGCTGCCGCTCGCCGTGCGTGGCGGCGGCCACAATATCGCGGGCAGCGCGCTATGCGACGGAGGCATCGTGATCGATCTCTCGCCGATGAAATCGGTCAGAGTCGAGCCCGCCACGCGCCGGGCGTATGTGGAGCCAGGCGCCACGCTGGGCGACTTCGACCACGAAGCGCAGGCGTTCGGCCTCGCCACGCCGCTTGGCATCAATTCGACAACGGGCGTGGCCGGTCTCACGCTGGGCGGCGGCTTCGGCTGGCTGAGCCGGCGCTTCGGCATGTCGGTCGACAACCTGGTCGCCGCCGATATCGTGACCGCCGACGGCGATCTGCTGCGCGCGAGCGCCGACGAAAACGCCGACCTGTTCTGGGCCATTCGCGGCGGCGGCGGCAACTTCGGCGTGGTCACGATGTTCGAGTTCGCGCTTCACCCCGTCGGCCCCGAGATCTACGGCGGTCTCGTCGTCCTGCCGTTCGACGCCGCGAAAGAAGCGCTCGTGAAGTATCGCGAGGCGGTCGAGACGATGCCCGAAGACCTGACAGTGTGGAGCGTGTCGCGCCTCGCACCGCCGTTGCCTTTCCTGCCGCCCGAGGTGCACGGCAAGCCGATCATTGCCTTTGCGATCTGCTATTCGGGGCCGCTGGAAAACGGGCCGAACGCGGTGGAGGTGGTGCGCCGCTTCGGCAAGCCTTATGGCGAACATCTCGGGCCGATGCCGTACGCCGCGTGGCAACAGGCATTCGATCCGCTTCTCACGCCGGGCGCGCGCAACTACTGGAAATCGCACAATCTCGCCACGTTGCCCGACGGTCTCATCGACACGCTGACCGACGCGATCGCCACACTGCCCTCGCCCCAGTGCGAAATCTTCTTCGGGCAAATCGGCGGCGCGACATTGCGCGTCGCGCCCGATGCGATGGCCTACCCGAACCGCGACGCGCTCTACGTGATGAATGTGCACGGCCGCTGGACCGATCCCGCCGACGACGCACGCTGCGTTGCCTGGGCACGCGACTTTTTCGAAGCTTCCGCGCCTTATGCGCTCGGCAGCGTCTACGTGAACTTCCTCACCGACGACGAACGCACGCGCGTCGAGGCGGCCTATGGTCCGAACATGGACCGTCTCGTCGCAGTGAAGACGCGTTACGACCCGCACAACCTTTTCCGCCATAACCAGAACATCCGGCCCGAAGGGTCGGCCGAGGGGAGCCAGTGATCCGCGTTTCGATGTCATCGTAAGGGGAATCGTCATGTCGACCTATGTGGTGCTTGCGCAATTCACCGACCAGGGTATTCGCGCTGTCAAAAACAGCGCGCAGCGGGCCGGTCAGGCAGCGGAACTAGCCAAAACTTTCGGCTGTGAAATGAAGCAGATCTACTGGACGCTCGGGAAATACGACATCGTCACGGTCATCGAAGCGCCCGACGAGCAAAGCTTCATGGCGTTCGGCCTCGCGCTCGGGTCGCTCGGCAATATCCGCACGCAAACGCTGCGCGCCTTGAGCAAGGATGAGTTCAGCGCGGTGCTCGGCAAGCTCAATTAAAGCGAACCGGCGCGCGGCACCTGGGCCGGTGCCGCGCGGTTGTTTGCCATTCTTCATACTTAAACACCCCATGCGCGGCGCATTTCCCGCCAGTCCGGGAGGCAGTTCTCTGCCCGAACGCCGCCGCACGCGCGCGCGACCTTTCGGGAAGCGGCACTGCGCGAGCGAACTCTTTCTTTTTCGCAAACGTTTGCCACCCGGGTATCAAGTCCGCGCGCGCGCGGCCGAAAACGCGTACATCGCCACGATTTTTTGGAGACCCGGCCGTGACGCGCGTTTTGCTTTTACTTGCCGTAATGGTTATGACAGGCTGCGCGCAACTGCAGCCGCCCACCACGGCGCAAACCGGGAAACCCGCCGTGTCGAACGTCATCATGAAGTTCGACATTCCCGCCGACGCGCTCGGCGCGCACGACCCGCAACTGAACGCGGTGCTCGCCAAGGCGGGCGCGCTCGCCGCCGCGCAGAAGCAGCCCACCGTGATCCGCGTGACGGCCCTCGGCCAGGACCTCAAGTACATCAATCAGGCCATCTGGCGAGGCGTGAGCGCGCAGGGGCCCAAGCCCACGCTCGAAAACCTGACGGCCGGCGCGAACCAGACGTACAGCGTCTCGATCGAGCCGTTGCATGCGGGGAGCTGACACGATGCGTCCGATCGTTTTCGCCGCCGCACTCGGCTTTTGTAGCGCCGCGTGGGCGGCCCAACCCGCCACCAGCGCGCCTGCCGCCGGTGGCGCCACCGGGGTTTCCACCACCGTTGCCACCACTGTCGCCGCCGCAGCCACGCCCGCTGCCGACAAGGTTTATCCGCCGCTGCCCACGCTCGCCATGCTGCCGCCCTCCACCGGCGACGACGACGAGCTTCCCTCGCCGCATTCGTCCTCGCACAAGAAGAAGCTGCGTCAGCGCGATTGCCACTGCGCCATGCCCACGCCGCGCCTCGTTGTCTCCGACACTTCGCGCGCCTATCTCAAGGACATCGAGCAGCAGCTCGATTCCGCTCTCGCGCAGTGACGTCGCGCAGTGACGCCCAACCCGGAGCTTCGCCCCATGCAGCAGCAGACCAACGCCCTGAGCCTGCGATCGCGAGTCGTCCGCGCGTGGGTCGCGTTCGTGAGCCTCGCGGCGCTCGGCGCAACGGCCGCGCACGCCGCGCCGCCCGCCAATGAATGCTTTGAAAAGGCCGGGGCCTACCAGGGCGTGAATCCGCTCGTGCTGCGCGCCGTGGCGTGGCGTGAATCGAAAGGGGACGCCGCGGCCGTCAATCACAATGCCAACGGCTCGATCGACGTTGGGCAAGCGCAGATCAACTCGATCCACTTTTCGGAGCTTTCGCGCGAGGGCATTCCGCACGGTGCCCTCACGGACCCGTGCGTGAATATCTTCGTGGCCGCCTGGCTGCTCAAGCAAAAGATGGTGCGATACGGCAACACGTGGCGCGCCATTGGCGCGTACCACTCGGAGTCGCCGCACGAGCGCGATGCCTACGCGCGCAGCATTCAGGCCATTCTCGTGAGCTGGGGCCAGTTGCAGCCGGGGCGATGAACCAGGCCCGCACGGCTTCGCTTCAAGCTCGTTGTACGCACAACGGCCTGATTGACCGCGCAGCTTGTTCAACTGCTTGAGCCCGCGCCGCGCGACGCGCCGTTCCCGGGCCAACTGTGAAGATTCGACGGCGCATATAATACGTAAGAAAACATCCCGGATGTCGCATCAAACTGACATTCGTGATGATTTCGTGCGAGTTCCACCCTTGATTAACGGCAATGCCTGCCGTTACTGACAAGAGATCAGGAACCGCCAGCCACCGCTTCACCCACGCGCCCGATGAACATACTCCGACCAGCCCGCGTCCTCGGGCTGACGACGCTTACCGCCCGCAGCCTCAAGCGCCCTAACCTGCATACGGTGCTGATCGGCGCGCTGCTCATATCGGGCGCGGCGGCCTGCACCGACGCGACCTCCGGCACGCCCTTGCCAGTGGCCATCTCGGTGGATGCCGCGGCAGGCCGGCATCCCATCAGCCCGCTGATTTACGGCATCAACTTCGGCACGACTGCCGTCCTGCAAGACCTGCGCGCGCCGGTCAACCGCTCGGGCGGCAACAGCGCCTCGGCCTATAACTGGCGCATCGACGCGCGCAATGCGGGCAAGGACTGGTATTTCGAAAGCCTCGCCGTCAATCCCGCCGATATCAACGACCAGTTCGGCGAGCGCTTCGTCGCGCTCACCCAGGCGGCGGGCGCCACGCCCATCGTGACCATTCCGATGCTCGGCCGTGTGGCGAAACTCGGGCCGGCGCGCGCGACGCTCGCGAGCTTCTCGATCGCCAAATACGGCCCGCAGCCGAACTACGACGTGAACGGCCATGCCGACGCCGGCAATGGCGTGGCGCCAGGTGGCAAGCCAATCGACGGCAACGACACGAACGACGCCTCGACACCCGACGACCCGCAAAACGAACAGGCGCGCGTGGCGGATCTGGTCAAGCAGTTCGGCGGCGCGAGCGCGGGCGGCGTGCGCTACTACGCGCTCGACAACGAACCGAGCCTTTGGCAGCTCATCCACCGCGACGTGCATCCCACGGGCGCGCATGCGAGCGAAATCGCAAACAAGGTGATCGCCTATTCGCGCGCCGTGAAGTCCGCGGACCCGCACGCGCAGATCGTCGCGCCGGAAGAATGGGGCTGGCAGGGCTACTTCTATAGCGGCTTCGACCAGCAGTACGCAGCGGACCACGGCCTCGATCACGCGCCCGACCGCACAGGCGAAACTCAGGGCATGCCCTACGTGCCCTGGTTGCTCACGCAATGGAAAGCGGCGGGCCATCCGGTGGATGTGTTCAGCCTCCACTTCTACCCGCAGGGCGGCGAATTTGCCGAAACGGGCGCGACGAACTCGCAGGCCGTCGCGCTCATGCGCAACCGCTCCACGCGCGACCTGTGGGACCCGAACTACAAAGACCCCACGTGGATCAACAGCGTCGTGGCGCTGATCCCGCTGATGCGGCGTTGGGTCGATACGTACTACTACCCGGGCACGCCCATCGGCATCACGGAATACAACTGGGGCGGCGACACGCTGATGAACGGCGCGACTGCCCAGGCCGACGTGCTCGGCATTTTCGGCTGCGAAGGGCTGGATATCGCCACGCGCTGGGGCACGCTCGATTCCTCGATGCCGGTGTACAAAGCGTTCAAGCTCTACCGCAACTACGACGGCAACGGCGCGGCGTTCGGTGCGACCAGCATCTCGGCAAGCGCGCCCGACCCGGACACGGTTTCCGCATTCGCCGCCTTACGCGAGAGCGATCACGCGCTGACGCTCGTGGTCATCAACAAGCAGTTGGACCGCCCCGCAGACGCCGCCGTCACGCTCGACCATTTCGCGGCGAGCGGCGTGGCCGAAACCTGGCGGCTCGCGAACAACCAGCTGTCGCGCATGCCCGACGCGCCCTACCGGGACGGCACGCTGCGCGCGAGCCTGCCCGCGCAGAGCGTGACGCTGTACGTGCTGCGCGGCGCACAGGCGCAGCATGAGTGACGCTTGCGTTGCCCGGCCGATGGTGCTCGGGCGCGTGCCGGGACGCGCTGCGGCGCAAGATGAAAAACAGGACGCCCGACCAGCGGCCCCAAGGGCAACAATTCGCTCGCGACCCTGAGCGTCGTTTCCCACGCTGACCAGTAACGGCAATCGAGGACAAAGCGCATGACGACCGCGAGGCGCAAGCGCCGCGACCGCGACATGCCGCGCGCCGCATTGCTGATATCATAAAAAACAGCCCTTGACCCCTCTCCATTGCCAATGGAGACCGGGCCGCAAGGAATCGCGGACGCTGGAGGCGCAGGCACCCGATGTCGTCAACCGAGGACCGTTTCCCGGACACGCAACGACTGCCACGCGAGGCGACGGCGGCCCCCGCATGTCTGATGGGTGCGGGCGAGGCGTGCGCACTCGCCCGCGCGGTCGACTGGAGCCAAACCTCGATCGGGCCGGTCGACGGCTGGTCGCAGGCGTTGCGCTCCACCGCGTCGCTGGTCCTGCACAATCACTCGCCCATGCTGCTGTGGTGGGGCGCCGATTTCGTCCAGATTTACAACGATGCCTACCGGCCCGTGCTCGGCGAAAAGCATCCCCGAGCCATGGGCCAGCGGTTTCGCGACTGCTGGAGCGAGGTCTTTCATATCCTCGGCCCGATGGCCGAACGGCCTTTTCGCGGGGGGCCGGCATCGGTGAACGACGATATCGCCGTTCTCATCGAGCGCAAGGTGCCGCGCGAAGAAACCCATTTCCGCCTCGCGTACAGCCCGGTGCCGGACGCGTCCGTCGAGTCGGGCATCGGCGGTGTCCTCGCGACAGTCACGGAGACGACCGAGCAGATCTTCGTCGAGCGACAGTTGCGCACGTTGCGCGAGCTCGGCGCGCGCGGCGCGGCGCACGCGGACGGGCAAACTGCCGAACAGGTGTGCGCGAACGCCGCTGCGGTGTTCGAAGACAACGCCTGGGATGTGCCGTTCGCGCTGCTTTATCTGCTGAACGAGGACGGCACCCGCGCGCGCAGAGCGGCCAGCGCAGGCGTGAGCGCGCAGGCTCTCGAACACCTGGCGCCGGCACAGGTCGAACTCGCCAACGCGAACGCCGACGAGCCGTGGCCGCTACGGGAAGCCGTGCTCGAGCGGCGTATCGAGATCGTGGCGCTTTTGCCTCAACATGCGGATGCGCTGCCCCGCAGTCCGTGGGACGAGGCGACACGTTCGGCCATCGTGCTGCCGCTCGCCTCCTCGGATCGGTCCCGCACGTTCGGTGTGCTTATTTGTGGCCTCAGTCCGCACCGCGTGGTCGACGCGGGATATCGCACCTTTTTCGAGCTTGCGGCCTCGCAGGTCGTCACCGGCATCCGCGACGCGCGGGCGCTCGAAGAGGAGCGCAAGCGAGCCGAGGCGCTGGCCGCCATCGACCGCGCCAAGACGGCTTTCTTTTCCAACGTCAGCCACGAGTTCCGCACGCCCTTGACGCTCATGCTCGGCCCCGTTGCCGAGTTTGCTTCGGACCCCTCAGTTCCAGACCAGGCGCGCGCCCAGCTCGCGCTGGCGCATCGCAATGCGCTCAGGCTGCTGCGGCTCGTCAACACGCTGCTCGATTTTTCCCGCATCGAAGCCGGTCGCGTGCAGGCCTCCTATGAGCCGACCGATCTCGCGGCGCTCACCCGCAACGTGGCTGGGACCTTTCGCTCCGCAATCGAACGCGGCGGCCTGACGTACACCGTCGAGTGCGAAACGCTCGCCGAGACTGTGTACGTCGATCCGCCAATGTGGGAAAAGATCGTCCTCAACCTGCTATCCAACGCCTTCAAATACACGCTGCGCGGCGAGATCGCCGTTCGGCTGCGTTCGCGCAATGCACAGGCGCTGCTCGAAGTGAGCGATACCGGCGCAGGTATTCCGGACAACGAATTACCCCGCATCTTCGAGCGTTTCCATCGTGTCGAAGGGGTCGCTGGGCGCACTCAGGAAGGAACGGGCATCGGGCTTTCTCTCGTCCAGGAACTCGTCAAGCTTCATGGCGGCGAGATCACCGCCGCCAGCGAACCCGGCAGCGGCACACGATTCGTGGTGAGTATCCCGCTCGGCTCGACGCATTTGAGCGCCGATCGGCTCAAGCCGGCGCACGCCGGCGACCCGAGCGCCATCCACGCACAAGCCTTCGTGCAGGAGGCGTTGCGTTGGATACCCGAGAGCGTGGTCGACGAACCGGCAGGTCCTCCAGACATCGTGCCCGACGCAGTGCCGGTCGCCGCACTGCCCGCCATCGCGGCGGAAGACCGGCTGCGTGTGCTGGTCGCCGACGACAATGCCGACATGCGCGCCTACTTGCGAAGCCTGCTGGCCGGACGCTACGCCGTCGAGGTCGTCCCGGACGGCGCCGCGGCACTGCAAGCCGCGGCTCGGCAGCGGCCCGACCTGATTCTTGCCGACATCATGATGCCCCGGCTCGACGGCCTGGGCTTGCTGCGGGCCGTGCGCACCGACAAGCAGCTACTCGATATCCCCGTCATCCTGCTCTCCGCCCGCGCAGGGGAAGAGGCACGCGTCGATGGTCTGGGTGCGGGCGCGGACGACTATCTGGTCAAACCCTTCTCCGCTCGCGAACTGGTCGCCCGCATCGGCGCGCTGCTCGAACTCACGGCATTGCGGCGCAGAAGCGAAGAGCGATTTCGCGCGCTGGTCAATGCGTCGTCGGACGCGGTCTATTCGGTGAGCGCCGACTGGAGCGAAATGCGCTTTCTCCAGGGGCGAGACTTCATCGCCAATACCGAAGGTGCCAGTTCAGGCTGGCTCGAACGCTACATCGCACCGGAGGATCGCGACGCCGTGCTCGCCCACATCGAACTGGCCGTTCGCAACAAGAGCAAGTTCGAACTCGAGCATCGCGTGCGGCGCGTCGACGGCACGCCCGGCTGGACGCTTTCGCGCGCGATCCCGGTGCTGGACAGCCACGGCGAGATCGTCGAATGGTTCGGCATGGCGGTCGACATGACCGAGCGTAAGCGCGTCGAGACGGTTCTGCGCGACACCGCGGCGTGGGTGGCCGCGCAGAAGGAAGCCTTCCAGGCGGCCGTGAACAACGCGCCGCTCGCCGTCTCGCTCGACGTTCTCACGAAGGCGGCGGTCAGGCAGATGGGCGCCCGCGCCCGCTGCGCGTTCTATCTCGCCAACGCGGAGCAGACGGAGTTGCGGCACGTCACCGGCATGGGCGCGGAGTACGCTGCGAGCGTCGAGAGTTTCCGCATCGCCGCCGACTCGTTCTCCTGCGGGCTGGCCGCCTATACGCGGCAGCCCGTCATTACGCCGGACGTGACCGAAGATCCGTCCTGGAAGGAATGGCTGTGGCTCGCACAGCAGCACGGCTATCGCGGCTGCTGGTCTTTCCCAGTCGAGACTTCCGCCGGGAAGGTGGTCGGCACGTTCGCCATGTATCACGAGGCCCCGTGCAAGCCCACCCCTCTCGATCGTGAACTCGCGATGCGCCTCGCACAGACCGCGGCCATCATCATCTCTCACCACCAGGAGGCCGAGGAGCGCGCGAGCGGCGCCGACGCCCTGCGCGTTGCCGACCGGCAGAAAGACGAATTTCTCGCCATGCTGGCCCATGAGCTGCGCAATCCGCTCGCGCCCATCACCAATGCCGGCGAGCTGCTTTCGCGTATGTTGACGGGCGATGCCGAGGCGCAGCATGCCATCGACATGATCAAGCGGCAAACCACCCAACTGAGCCGCCTGGTCGACGATCTTCTCGATGTTTCGCGCATCACCCAGGGCCGCATCAAATTGCGGCGGCGAGCGGTCGATCTCGCGAACGTCGTGGCCCTGGGTATCGAAACGGTCGAGCCGCAGCTGCGCGAAAGGCAGCATACGCTCACGGTCGAAACCGCAAAGCGCGACGAACCGCTATACGTCGATGGCGATATGGCGCGGCTGGTGCAGTGCGTCGCCAACGTGCTCTCCAACGCCGTGAAGTACACCAACCCCGGCGGCACGATCCGCGTTTGGACCCGGCCAGAAGGCACCCACGTCGTCATCGGCATCTCGGACAACGGCTCGGGCATTTCGGCCGAGCTGCTGCCTCATGTGTTCGACCTGTTCGTGCAAAGCGAGCGCACGCTCGATCGCGCTCAGGGCGGCTTGGGCATCGGGCTGGCCGTGGCGAGACGCCTCGTGGAAATGCACCAGGGAACGATTAGCGCGCAAAGCCCTGGCATCGGACATGGCGCGACGTTCGAAATCCGCTTGCGGCGCATTGCGCGCCCCGCTGCCCCGGTAGCCGCCGCCGGTGCCGCCGATGTGGATCAGCGCCGCGTGCTCGTGGTGGACGACAACAAGGACGGCGCGGATTCCCTCGCGGCACTCCTCGCGCTGCAAGGGCATACGCTGGCCGTCGCCTACAGCGGACCCGAGGCGATCCGGCTCGCCGCAGCGTTTCTTCCCGAGATCGCGCTGCTCGACATCGGGCTGCCCGGCATGAGCGGCTATGAGCTTGCCCAGACACTGCGCACGATGCCTCAGCTCGCGGGCCTTCGTCTCGTCGCCATCACGGGGTACGGCCAGGCCGAGGATTTCCAGCGCTCGCGCGCGGCCGGTTTCGATTATCACCTCGTCAAACCCGTCGATCAGCAGGCGCTTCAGCGTGCTCTGGCGGCGTTGCATCATAATTGGGAAAACTAAGCGTTTCACCCATCGCGAGGAGAAAAGACGTCATGAAACGACGATGCCTGCTCAAGGGAGTTGTCGCCTTGCCGTGCCTCGCCACCGCCTCGACCTTCGCCGGCGTGCTGCCCGCTTCGGCTCGCGCGGCTCGCGTGCGGCCAGGCGATCCTGCCTGGCCGAAAGCGCCGGAATGGGAAGCGCTGAGCCAGGCGGTCGGCGGAAATTTGCTGCAACCCACCACGATCTGGCAGACCTGCGCGCAAACGCCACACGCGCAAGCGTGCCTCGCGAGAATCAAGGAAGCGCGAAACCCGTTCGCGCTCGGCGACGATCCGGGCGCCACCCAGATCTCCGGCTGGCTCGATGCCTGGACGGCGAACGCAAGCACCTACGCAGTGGCGGCCCGTTCTACCGCAGACGTGGTTGCGGGCGTCAATTTCGCGCGCGAGCACAATTTGCGTCTGGTGGTGAAAGGCGGCGGCCACAGTTATCTCGGCGGCTCGAACGCGCCCGATTCTCTTCTGATCTGGACGCGCGGGATGAACCGCATCGAACTCCATGACGCGTTCGTTCCAGCCGGCTGCTCGACGCCACCGAAGCCTGCAGTGACGCTCGGGACAGGCTGCATGTGGATCGACGCCTACACCGCCGTCACGACCCAGGCGGGACGCTACGTTCAGGGTGGCGGATGCACGACCGTGGGCGTCGCCGGCCTCGTTCTAGGCGGCGGTTTCGGGTCGTGGTCGAAGCGTTATGGCCTCGCGGCCGCGAGCCTGCTACAGGCCGAGATCGTCACCGCCGACGGCGTTGTCCGCACGGTGAACGCATGCCAGGAGCCCGATCTCTTCTGGGCGCTCAAGGGCGGCGGCGGCGGCAGTTTCGGCGCGGTGACGAAGATCACGCTACAGACCCATGACCTGCCCGAAAACTTCGGCTGGGCCAGGTTCAAGGTCAAGGCTTCGTCGCGCGAGGCTTACCGGCGGCTGGCTGCGCGACTCTTCGATCACTATGCAGACAATCTGTTCAATCCTGAATGGGGCGAGCGATTCATCTTTCACAGCGATGAGATCGAAGTGGCGATGGTGTGCCAGGGCCTCGACGACCATCAGGCGAAGTCGGTCTGGGCGCCTTTCATCGACTGGGTGCGCGCCTCGCCGATGGACTTCAGCTTGAACGAAGGACCTCACGTCGGCGCTGGCCCGTCGCGTCGCTGGTGGGACGTCGACGCCAACCCGGGACTCGTGGCAGACCCGCGCGCCAACGCCACACACAACCATGGCTGGTGGCAAGGCGACGGCGAGCAGGCCTCCGCGTTCCTGCACGCCTATGAGTCGCAATGGCTGCCCGCGGCCCTGCTCGAACCGGCGCAACGCGGCCGGCTTGCCGATGCCTTCGTCGCGGCGGCCCAGTTTCAAGCCGTAGAGTTGCATTTCAACAAAGGGCTCGCCGGCGCGCCGCCGGAGGTGAACGAAGAGGCGCGCCAGTGCGCCATGAATCCGAAAGTGGCCGACGCCTTCGGCCTGATGATCGTCGCCACAGGCGGCCCACCGCCCTTTCCGGGCCTCCCCATCCCGCCGCCTGACATGGCGCAGGCACATCGCAACGCCGCGAATGTGGGCAAGGCTGCGGCCATTCTCAAGGCGCTATCGCCGCGAAGCGGCTCCTATATTTCGGAGACCGATTTTTTTCGCAGCGATTGGCGCGAGGCGTTTTGGGGAGTCAACTATGCGCGGCTGAAAGCCATCAAGGATCGCTACGATCCGCAAGGGTTCTTTTTCGTGCACCACGGAGTGGGCAGCGAAGACTGGAGTGCTGACGGCTTCACGCCTGTGGGGTCTTGAATCTCGGCCTACCCGGCCGAACCCCTACCGTTGGGATCGCTGTCATCGTCCTTTTCGAGCTCGCGCATATCGAGCGCAAGCACACGCCCGACATCGCGCACGAACGCTTCCATGATCGCGAGGCGTTCCGGGCTGCCCGGCACACAATCTTCAGGGTTCCTCTTTCCCTGTGCCCGTCTGATCGCGCGGATGCTGGCCTCCAGCGCCCGTGCTTCTGCCCGGATCGGATCGTTTTGAGGGGGTTTGGGTTGTTCGTGCGCCATGCCTGATTTTCGGCGGGCGGCTCACAAACTTTAGCGCAGACTTTGGCGCGTAGGCATGACTTGTCGAACGGCTAGGGCGCGGCCTTCGCAATCAGGTCCTGCAGACGGGCCATCGAGCGCTGATCCAGCGCATGCATCTCGCAACCCACACGGCTCCATCCTCTCTCCTGATCCTCGGCGATCCACCGAACATCGAGCGCGACGGCCAGGACGATCTCGTCTTCGTCGTCGATCGGCGCCGACTGCAGCCATCCCGAGACCGTCTCTCCCCGGAAGAGCAGACCGTTGCGCGCGTGCAGGAGCGCCCCGCGCGAGCTAAGGTCGGCGACCTGCGCGAGAGCGCGGCCGTCCTTGTTCAGAAGCAGCGGGGCGAACAACAGCGGCGTACGGACCTCCCGACGCATATCCAGTCCACTTCGCATACGCATGACACCTGTTTCAACGTTTCATTTTTATTGAGGGTCGGGATTTTAACGTGACTGCGCAATTAAGGCGGGGGATGGTGTGCGAAGTCGCGCCACGCAAACGTTTGATCGAGTCAATCGGAATGCGCGGCGGCGCCCGGCTTGATCGCCGGGGCTGCCGCACCGCGCTCGAGCGCTCTGTAGTGCGCTCTGTAGTGCGCTCTGTAGTGCGCTCTGTAGTGCGCTCTGTAGTGCGCTCTGTAGTGCGCTCAGTGATGCGCATAGATCGACTGCCCGTCAACGCTGGCCACGAGCGGCGCGCCCGCGTCCGAGCTGCCCGTCATCGCCACGCCGCCAACCGCCGTGCTGCCCGGCGCGGCCTGCTGCGCCGTTTGCGTCTGCGTTTGCGCCTGCTCCTGGGCCACGATCGCCTCCGCGTGCTGAATGTCATCCGGATAGTTGAGGTCGTTCGCCACTGGGCGATACCCCGCCTGCTCCAGCCGCACGAGATCGGCGACAACCTGCGCACGCGTGACCGGCGTGTTGGCGGGGTTGGCGGTCTGTGCGAAAGCGGCGGCCGGTGCGGCCAGAGCGCAGGCAACGAGCAATGTGGAAACGAGTGCTTTCATGATGTTCACCTCTCAATGAATGGCCGCTGCATCGGGAAGAGATGCCGCCTTGGCCGCCCTCGGCAATATCGCGAAGGTTGACTGCATTCTGGGCGCGCGGCGCTGACCCAAAGCTGACCCGCTGATTACGAGTTCGTTATCTGGGCGCAACGCGCCCACAGCGGCCAACGCCCCTTCGCGCGAAAGATGACAAATCCGTAATGTCGAGGTCAGCACCGGGTAAGCGCGCCCTCCCGATACTTGCGCCAATCCTGCCTCAACCCGGACACCGTCATGTGGATCGTCAAACTGGCTCTCAGACGGCCTTACACGTTCATCGTGCTGGCCGTACTGCTATTCATCCTCGGGCCGCTCGCCATCATGCGCACGCCCACGGACATTTTTCCGAACATCAATATCCCCGTGGTCAGCATCGTCTGGACCTACAACGGCTTCTCCGCCGAGGACATGGCGCAGCGCATCACCTCGAACTACGAGCGCGCCCTCACCTCCGACGTGGACGACATCGAGCACATCGAATCGCAGTCGCTCAACGGCGTCTCGGTCGTGAAGGTGTTCTTCCATCCCGGCGCCGACATCAACCGCGCGATCGCCGAGGCGGCTTCGAACTCCGCCTCGATCCTGCGCATCCTGCCGCCGGGCACGCTGCCGCCGAACATCATCACGTACAACGCCTCCACGGTGCCGGTGCTGCAACTGGGGCTCTCCAGCGCGACACTGCCCGAGCAGTCGCTCTACGACCTCGGCAATAGCTTCATCCGCACGCAGCTCGCCACCGTCCAGGGCGCGGCCGTGCCGCTGCCTTATGGCGGCAAGATCCGCCAGATCATGGTGCAGCTCGATCCGAAAGCGCTGCAGGCAAAAGGTCTCGCGCCCGCCGACGTCGTGAACGCCGTGAACGCCCAGAACCTGATCCTGCCCGGCGGCACGGCCAAAATCGGTTCGCGCGAATACAACGTGGAGATGAACGGCAGCACGCAAACGGTCGCGGCGCTCAACGACCTGCCGGTCAAGACCGTGAACGGCAGCGTGGTGTATGTGCGCGACGTGGCGCACGTGATCGACGGCTACGCGCCGCAAACGAACATCGTGCGCGCAGACGGCAAACGCGCGGCACTCCTTACCGTCGAAAAAACCGGCAGTGCCTCGACGCTCACGATCATCCAGCAAGTGAAGGCGATGTTGCCGAAGATCGCAGCAGGCCTGCCGAAAGCGCTCAAGATCACGCCGCTCTCCGATCAGTCCGTGTTCGTGAAGTCGGCGATCTCGGGCGTGGTGCGCGAAGCGCTCATTGCGGCTTGCCTCACTGCCGCGATGATCCTGCTTTTTCTCGGCAGCTGGCGCGCCACGCTCATCATCGCCGTGACCATTCCGCTTGCCGTGCTCACGTCGCTCATCGCGCTCGCGGCGCTCGGCGAAACCATCAACATCATGACGCTCGGCGGCCTCGCGCTCGCCGTCGGCATACTCGTTGACGACGCAACCGTCGCCATCGAAAACATCACGCATCACCTGGAGCGCGGCGCGCCGCTGCACGACGCGATTCTCAACGGTTCCGGCGAAATTGCCGTGCCGACCTTTGTTTCGACGCTCTCCATCTGCATCGTGTTCGTGCCGATGTTCCTGCTTTCGGGCGTCGCGCGTTATCTCTTCGTGCCGCTCGCCGAGGCTGTCGTGTTCGCGATGTGTGCGTCGTACTTCTTCTCGCGCACGCTCATTCCCACGCTCGCCATGTACCTGCTGCGGGCGCGCACGCCGAACGCCGCGCCATCGCGCGGCATTGCGGGTGCGTTGACGCGCTTTCAGGCGGGCTTCGAACACCGTTTCGAAGCGGTGCGCAACCGTTATCGCACGCTGCTTCAGGCGGCCATTGCACAGCGCCGCCGTTTCGTCGTGCTGTGGGTCGCGCTCTGCCTCGGCTCGCTCGTACTCGTGCCGTTCACGGGCCGCGACTTCTTTCCCGCCGTCGATACCGGCGAAATCCGCCTGCATCTGCGCGCGCCCACCGGCACGCGCATCGAGGAAACGGCCCGCATCACCGATGAAGTCGAAGCGAAGATCCGCAGCGTGATTCCGCCCGCCGAACAGGCCGCGGTGCTCGACAACATCGGCGTGCCAGTGAGCGGCATCAATCTCACGTACGACTCGTCGGACCCCATCGGGACCGAGGATGCGGACATCCTCATCACGCTCGCGCCGAAGCACAAGCCGACCGCGCAATATGTCGCGAAGCTGCGCAACGTGCTCAACGCCTCGTTTCCGGGCGTGACCTTCGCGTTCCTGCCGGCCGACATCGTGAGCCAGATCCTGAACTTCGGCCTGCCTGCGCCCATCGATGTGCAGATCGTCGGCAACAAGCTCGCGCAGAACCGCGTCGTGGCGAACCACCTGCTCGACGAAATGCGCGGCGTGCGCGGGCTCGTCGACGCGCGCATCCAGCAGCCCGGCGACGAGCCCACCATCAACGTGGATGTGGACCGCACGAAGGCGCTGCAAGCGGGCCTCACGCAGCACGACGTCGCGCAGAACCTGCTCATCGCGCTCTCGGGCAGTTCGCAAACCACGCCTAACTTCTGGCTCGATCCGAAGAACGGCGTGAGCTATCCGCTCGTGACCGAAATGCCGCAATACGACATTCATTCGCTGCAAACGCTCGCCAATATTCCGGTGACGACATCGCAATCCGTCACGTTCACGCCGCAGAACCAGTTGGGTACGCTCGGCACCGTCTCACGCAGCTCGCAGCAAGCCGTGGTCTCGCACTACAACGTGCAGCCCGTTCTCGACATCTTCGCCTCGACGCAGGGGCGCGACCTGGGCGGCGTCGCCTCCGACGTGAACCGTCTCGTCAACGCGGCGCGCGCGCAACTGCCGCCGGGCTCGTCGATCGTGATGCGCGGCCAGGTGCAGTCGATGAACGCCTCGTTCAGCGGCCTCGCGGCAGGCCTCGTGTTCGCTATCGCGCTCGTCTACCTGCTGATGGTCGTGAACTTCCAGTCGTGGCTCGACCCGCTCATCATCGTGAGCGGCCTGCCGGCCTCGCTCGCCGGCATCGCGTGGATGTTGTTCGTCACCCAAACCACGCTCAGCGTGCCAGCGCTCACGGGCACGATCCTCTGTATGGGTATTGCCACGGCGAACAGCATTCTCGTCATCAACACGGCGCGCGAGTCGCTCGCCGCGGGCATGGAGCCGCTCGCCGCCGCGCTCGACGCGGGCTTCAACCGCTTTCGCCCGGTCCTCATGACGGCGCTCGCCATGCTGATCGGCATGCTGCCGATGGCGCTCGGTCTCGGCGACGGCGGCGAGCAGAACGCGCCGCTCGGACGCGCCGTGATCGGCGGCCTCGCTATTGGCACGCTTTCCACGCTCGTATTCGTTCCGGTCGTGTTCGGCATGGTGCACGGCTGGCTCGCGAAACGCCGCGCCGCGCGCGACGCCAATGACGCTGCGCAAGCCAGTGCAACCACTCACGTTGAATAAGGATTCCAGAATGAAGCCGCTCACTCCGCACGAGCATCGCGACAGCCCAGCGCAACCGGCCACACCCGCCGTGGCCGCACGCAAGCACACGACCGTCGTCATCGGCCTTACCTGCCTCGCAATTGCCGCAGTGCTCCTCACAGCGGGCATCGTGCCGCGCCTCGAGGCGCGCACGGCGCAGGCCCAGCAGGTCGCGGCGCAGCGCGAACTGATCGTCTCCACCGTCACGCCAACGCGCGCGCCCGCCAAGCAGGACCTGCTGCTGCCCGGATCGGTCATGTCGTGGGCCGACGCCTCGATCTATGCGCGCACGAGCGGCTACGTGCAGCACTGGTACACGGATATCGGCGCGCATGTGAAGGCTGGCCAGACCCTCGCGCAGATCGACACACCCGAACTCGACGCTCAACTCCAGCAGGCGCGCGCCGACGAAGCGACGGCGCAGGCCAACTATCGCTTCGCGAGCAGCACGGCGCAGCGCTGGCAGACGATGTTGCAGACACAATCGGTTTCCGAGCAGGACGCCCAGGCGAAAACGAGCGACGCCGCCGCGAAACTCGCCACGCTCCAGGCCGCACAGGCCAACGTCGCGCGGCTCCAGGAGCTGGTGTCGTACCAGAACGTGACGGCGCCCTTCGACGGCGTGATCACCGCGCGCAACGTGCAGGTGGGCGCGCTCGTCACAGCGGGCGGCACGCCTGGCCTTGCCACCATGCCCGGCGAGCTGTTCCATATCGCGCAGACCGACCGGCTGCGCGTATATGTGGACGTGCCGCAGGACGACGCGAGCCTCGTCACGCCCGGCACGACCGTCTGGTTGACGACGCAACAATATCCGGGGCGCCGTTTCGAAGCGAGCGTTGCGCGCAGTTCAAACGTGATCGACCCCGTGAGCCGCACATTACGCGTGGAAGTCGATGTGGACAACCACGACGGCGCGCTGATGCCTGGTGCCTACGCGCAGGTGCATCTTGCGCTCACGGCTGCGGCTCCTGCACTCGAACTGCCCGTGAGTGCGCTGCTGTTCCGCCCGGACGGCGTGACAGTCGCAGTGGTGGATGCGAGGAACACGGTGCAATTGCGCAAGGTGACCATAGGCCGCGATTTCGGCACTTATGTGGAAATCGCAACGGGCCTCACGCCAACCGATCGCGTCATCAACAATCCCGGCGACGCCGTCGCCAGCGGCCAGAGCGTACGTGTGGCGGCCGCCTCGACGGCTGCGAAAGCGTAAGCGAGGCTCACCATGTTCGAACGCCCTCTCCCTGCGCTGCGCCGGATCGCCGTGCTCTGCACAGCGGCATCGCTCGCAGCCTGCACCACGTTGCCGCATTACAGCGTGCCCTCGGCAGATGTGCCCGCGCACTACGCCACACAAACAACACAACCCGCAGCGGCGCCCGGCTGGATCGTCGCTGCGCCCGCCGACGCCAAACCGCGCGGCCCCTGGTGGACCCTCTTCGGCGACAACGACCTCGACCAGCTCGAAGCCCGCGTGGATGTGTCGAACCAGACCGTGCGCCAGGCCGTCGCCAATCTCGAAGCCGCGCGCGCGATGATCGACTATCAACGCGCGGGCTATGCGCCTGTCGTCACGGCGGGCGTGGCGGCGCAGCGCTACCGGACCTCGCAGAATCTCGTGGACCATTCGCTTGCGGGCAAGACGATTCCCGACTATTCGACGGGGCTGACCGCAAGCTGGGAACCCGACCTGTTCGGCCGCGTGAAGGACGCAACCACCGAGGCGCATGCCAACGCGCAGGCCACTGAAGCCGACCTCGAATCGGTGCGCCTTGCGATGACGAGCCAGCTTGCTACGGACTACTTCGATTTGCGTTCGCTCGATCGCCAGAAGAAGCTGCTCGACGACACCGTGACCGCATACACAGCCGCGCTGCGCATCGTGCAGCAGCAGCTCGCCGATGGCGCGATCGACGCCTCGGCCGTCGCCCAGGCGCAAACGCAGCTCGAAAGCGCACGCACGGCGGACAGTGACATCGACATTCAGCGCGCACAACGCCAGCACGCCATCGCCACGTTGATCGGTGTACCCGCTTCGACGTTCAGTCTGCCGCCGCGCGTCGATCCTGCCATCGTGCCGTCGATTCCCGCAGGCGTGCCCTCCGCGCTGCTCGAACGGCGTCCCGATATCGCCGCAGCGGAACGGCGCGTGGCGGCGGCCAATGCCAGAATCGGCGAGGCGCATGCGGCCTTTTACCCCGACCTCACGCTCTCCGCCACGGCCGGCCTCGAAAGCACGTTCTTCGCGCCGTGGCTCAGCGCGCCGAGCCTGTTCTGGTCGATCGGTTCGCAACTCGCGGGCACGCTCTTCGACGGCGGCCGGCGCGACGCCACGCTAAAAGGTGCAAACGCACAATACGACGCGGCCGTGGCCGGCTACCGCCAAACCGTGCTCACAGCGTTCCAGCAAGTGGAGGACAACCTGAGCGCGCTCGATACGTTGTCGAGCGAAGCCGGAAGCCAGCAGCGCGCCACGGCCGCCGCGCAACTCTCGCTCAAGCTCACCACGAACCGCTATCAGGCGGGCGCTGTGAACTATCTCGATGTCGTGACGGCGCAGACCATCGCGCTCTCGAACGAACGCAACGAGGAGCAGATCGCGGGTAGAAGGCTCGACGCGAGCGTGCATCTGCTAGAGGCGCTCGGCGGCGGCTGGGACCGTGCTGCGCTGAGCAACCTGAGCGCTAAGGGCGCGCGAACGTCAGGATGAAACGCGTGCCGGCAGCATCGCTTTCGGCACGCGCGGAGCCGCCGTGCAGCGCCATGATCGTGCGCACGATCGCGAGTCCTAGCCCCGCTGAAGCCCCCGCGCGCGGCTCGCTGTGGCGCGACGCATCGGCGCGATAGAAGCGGTCGAAAATGCGCTCCAGCAGCGCGGCCGCGATGGGCGTGCCCGGATTGGCGACCGTCACCTCGACAGCCGTTGGCGTCTGTTCGACGCTCAGGGTGATTTCCGCGCCGCGCGCCGTATAGCGCAGCGCATTGGCGAGCAGGTTGCCCACGGCGCGCCGGAACAGTTCCTTATCCGCGCGCAGGCGGCCCGCGCCCTGCACGCGGATCTGCACCCCCGCTTCGTCCGCGAGACCTTCGAAGTACTCGGCAATCTGGGTGAGCGCATCATGCACGTCGAACTCCGCGAGCGTCGTCATGAATTGCGGGTGCTCCGCGCGCGCGAGAAAGATCACGCTTTCGATCATGCGCGAAAGTCGTTCGCATTCCTCCAGATTCGATTCGAGCAACGCCTCGTATTCGGCGGTGCTGCGCTCGCGCGCGAGCGCCACTTCGTTCGCGCCGCGCAGGTTGCCGAGCGGCGTGCGCATGTCATGCGCGAGATCGGCCGTGTATTGCGACATGCGCTCGAAGCCGCCGTGCAGGCGCTCGAGCATGGCGTTGAGCGACTTCGTGAGCGCTTCCAGCTCGCTCGGCGCGCCTTCGACTTCGATGGACGTATCGAGCCGGTCCACCGTGACCGTGGCCGCGCGCGCCGCCATCTCGCGCAGCGGGCGCAGCGACTCGCGCACGAGCAGCCAGCTCATGAGGAACGCGAGCAGCATGCCGGCCAGGCCGAAGCCATAAAGCCGCTCGCGATAGTGGTCGAGCAGACGCCAGCGGTCGGTCATGTCGCGCGCGATGACGATGGTGACCGGCGTGCCGTCCGCAAGCGCGGCGTCCGTGGCAAGCCCGCGCACCGGCACGCCGCGCGCGTTGCGCCACGCCACCACGTCGCCTTCGGTGATGCGTTGCGCGGGGGGAAGGCGCCGGGCGAGCGCCGCATCGGGAAACGCCGCGTCCGCAATGCCCGCCGTGTTGTGTTCGGCCAGTTGCGCCCCGCCGGTGCCGAGAATTTCCATGGAAAGCGCGGGATTGCCAAGCACCTGACTCGTGAGCCGCTCCGCATGTTCACGTACGTCGTGCTCGCTGTGCAGTTCTTGTGCAAGGCGGCGCGTGTGACGCGAAATCAGCACGATATCGAGGTCGTCCTGCTGTTTCACTTCGCGGTCCAGCGTGAAATAGAGCGTGCTGCCCACGAGCGCGAATACGGCGAGCGTCGTGCCCGCGAAACTCAGCGCGAGGCCTGTGGCGAGCGAGCGCACCGCCATGCGCGGCATCAGGCGTTCCCTTTGATTTCGGCGACGTAGCCCACGCCGCGCACCGTGTGGATCAGCTTGACGTCGAACGCGTCGTCCACCTTCGCGCGCAGACGGCGGATGGCGACTTCCACGACGTTGGTGTCGCTGTCGAAGTTCATGTCCCACACGTAGGAAGCGATTTGCGTGCGCGTAAGCACTTCGCCCTGGCGGCGCACGAGCAGTTGCAGCAGCGAGAACTCCTTCGGCGTAAGGTCGATGCGCGCGGCCCCGCGTTTCACGCGTCGGCGCGTCACGTCCACTTCGAGGTCGCCCAGCACGAGCACGTCGCTCTCGCGCGGAGGGCCGCGGCGGGCCAGCGTGCGCACGCGCGCGAGCAGTTCGACGAACGCGAACGGCTTGACGAGGTAGTCGTCCGCGCCGAGTTCGAGGCCCTTCACGCGGTCGCTGATATCGTCGCGCGCGGTGAGGAAGAGCACGGGCGTGGTGTGCGTGGTGCGTAGCGTTTTGAGCACCGTCCAGCCGTCAATGGCCGGCAGCATGACGTCGAGCACGATCACGTCGTACGCGGCCTCCTTCGCGAGGATCAAGCCTTCGGCGCCGTCCGCGGCAACGTCCACAGCGTAGCCGGATTCCTCGAAGCCCTTCTTCAGATAGGCGCCGGTCTTCGGCTCGTCTTCGATCACAAGAATGCGCATCGCCGTTCAACTCCGAGTGTGTCCGGCTCAATTGTATGCGCTCCGTCGCTTGCCGCGCCTCCAGGAAGTGAGTCTGCCGAGGCCGCCGGACTGTTGGCCGGCGCATTTCGAACGGTCGTATCGAATCTGCTTCGCGAGGCTTGCGAATCGCTTATCGGGCATTGTGCCTGCAAGCGGGCGCCGAAACCGCATGCGCGCTTCTCATCCCTGGGCGCGATCCTTATGCCGTGGGCGTTTCAGCCGTGGCGAACCGGGATACGCCACCGCGCTTCGCTTCGTTTATCGCCCTGCTGCGCGGCGGCCGTGGCTTTATCGCCTTGAATCGCCCCATTCATGATCGAAATCGCCGGCCGATAAGCAGCGAACGACCGAACAAGGCAATCAAAAACAAAGGAGACCACGAGTGCACACTGAACCATCGACCACGCCGAATCAACGCGGAGAAGCCGCTCTGCCTGCCGGAAAGCTGCTCGTTTCCACGACCGACACGCGCGGCGTGATCACCTACTGCAACGACGCGTTTATCGAAGCCAGCGGCTTTTCCCGCGAGGCACTGATCGGGCACCCTCATAGCGTCCTGCGCCACCCCGACATGCCCGCCGAGGTCTATCGCGACATGTGGGCCACGCTGAAAAGGCGTGAGCCATGGATCGGCGTGCTAAAGAACCGCTTCAGCCACGCTCGGCATTGCTGGGTGCAGATTGGCGTGACACCCATCGTCGAAGGGCAGCATGTCGTGGCATACCGGGCGGTGCACACCGCCGCTTCCCGCGATCAGGTGCGTGCCGCCGAAGCGCTGTATGCAACCTTGCTCGCAGAGCAAAGAGCCGGCCGGCATAGACACCATCTGCAGGCAGGCGCAATCGTTCGCAAGGACATGGTCGGACGGCTTTCGCGCTTCGTGCATCCCACCATGAAGACGCAGACCTACCTGCTCACGAGCGCTCTGGCGGCGGCGGGCATGGTCACGGGGGTCATCGTCGACGGCGGCGCGTCGTCGATCACGCCCGTGCGCACGGCGATCGGCCTTGCGGCCTGCGTGGCGTTCGGCGTGCTAGCCGAATACCGCATGCGCTTCATGTTCATTTACCCGTTGCGCCGCCTGCTCGGCGCGGCCACGCGGCTCGCCATGGGCGACCTCACGCAGAAAGTCGAGAACACCTGGAAGCCCACCGGCGTAGTCGGCAAGCTCGAACAATCGGTCAACCAGGTCAGTTTGAACATGCGCGCCATCGTCGGCGACGCGCGCGACCAGATGGCGCGAATGAGCGCGGCCACGGTGACCGTATCCGAAGGCAGCCAGACGCTCTCGGCACGGGCCGAATCGCAAGCGGCGAGCCTCGAGCAATCTGCGGCCTCGATGCAGCATATTGCGGCCAATGTGCGGCAAACCGCCGATGCGGCGCGCCAGGCCGCCACCAGCGCGGGCCACGCACGCGCCATTACCGAAGACAGCGGCCGCGCCGTGGAAGCCATGACGGTGACGATGCAGGGCATTACCGAGGCCTCCCGCAAGATCGGCGAGATCATTCAGGTGATCGAAGGGATTTCCTTCCAGACCAATATTCTCGCGCTCAACGCGGCCGTGGAGGCGGCGCGCGCGGGCGAGCATGGGCGCGGCTTCGCCGTGGTGGCGAGCGAGGTGCGCAATCTCGCGGGTCGCGCGGCCATGGCGGCCAAGGAAATCGCCGGACTCATCGTCGACTCGACACAGAAGGTTCAGGAAGGTTGCCAACTCACGGAAACGGCCCGCGAAAAGATGCGGCAGGCGGTTCAGGCAGTGCGCGACGTCGATGTGCTAATCGACGAAATCAATACCGCGACCGGTGAGCAAAGCGCGGGCATTGCCGAAATCAAGCAGGCTTTGGATCATATCGAAGCGCTCACGCAACAGGACAGCGCGCTCGTGAATCACTTTTCGATTTCGGCCAATTCGCTCGGCAGGAACGCGCAAACCGTGATCGAAACGGTGGGGGCATTCAGAATCTAACGCGCCGAACGCAGGCCGCGCCTCCCGTCCCCGCGCGAAACAAAAAGCGGCGCGGCAGTGCAATCCGCACCGCCGCGCCGCTCAATCCAGCTTTTTTCCGAATCAAAAACTCAGTGTGCTGCGCTCACCTGCGTAGCCGGTGCCGAATCACGCGCACGCTGCGAAACCAGGATCGCGATCGCCGCGAGCACGGCCGGTACGGCGAGCATCGCGAGAATCGCGGCGAATTCCCAGCCGAGGCCCAGCAGCGCGCCGCCAATGGCCGAGCCGAAAATGCTGCCGAAGCGGCCCATGCCCAGCATCCAGCTCACACCCGTTGCACGCGCAACCGTCGGATAGCGGCCCGGCGCGTAGGCGTTGAGGCCCGTTTGCGCACCGCTCATGCAGAAGCCCGCGGCGAACACCAGCAGTGCGAGCGACGAGGAAAGCGCGCCCACGCCGGCCAGCGCCAGCACGCAAATGCCGCCGCCGACATACGCCGCACTGATCACGCGCGCCGGACGCACCTTGTCCATGATCCAGCCCACCAGCACCGCGCCGATCGTGCCACCAATCTGGAACATGGCCGTGACGTTCGCCGCCACCGTGATGGAGAGGCCTGCGTCCTTGATCAGCGTGGGCAGCCAGCCTGTGAGCAGATAGATCACGAGCAGGCCCATGAAATACGTGACCCACAGCGCGAGGGTCATCACGCCATAGCCTTGCGAGAACAGCACGCCAATCGGTTTGCGCGTGGGCAGCGGCGGTTCCGTCGAGACGAAATTCTCGTCGCCCGCGAAGTTGGCGCCGGTCACGCGGTTGAGCGTCGCGGCAATGCGCATGCTCGTGGCGCCCCGCACGGCGAGCAGACGCGCCGATTCGGGCAGCAGCCAGGCCTGCAGCGGCACGAGTGCGAGCGGAATAGCGCCGCCGAAGATCAGCACTGCGCGCCAGCCGTGGTTCGGCACGAGCCAGCCCGCCGCGAAGCCGATCAATGCCGAGCCGAGGTTGAAGCCCGTGAACATGATTGTGATGAGCAGTGCGCGGCGGCGTTGCGGCGAGTACTCCGAGAGCAGCGTCGTGGAGTTCGGCATGGCGGCGCCAAGACCGATGCCAGTCAGCACGCGCAGCACGGCCATGGAAACCGGTGACTGCGTGAACGCCGTGAGGATCGTGAACACGCCGAAGAGGAACACGGAGGTAATCAGCACCCACTTGCGGCCAACGCGGTCGGAGGCAGGGCCGGCCGCCAGCGCGCCGATCACGAGGCCGATGGGCGCCGCGCTCATGACGAGCCCGAACTCGGGGCGCGAAATGCCCCACTCGTGAATGATGGAGGGCGCCACGAACCCCATGATGGCCACGTCCATGCCGTCGGCGGTCACCGCGAGAAAGCACAGCGCCACCAGTAGCCACTGGTAGGCCGAAATGTGGCGTTCGTCGATGAACGCCTTGATATCAATTGTTTTGCTGCCAGACATCTGTAGTCTCCTGTCCGTTCTGTGGTCTGCCGCTCGCTCGTGCCCGAGTCGAATATCTACGAACTGCTATCCGTCGGGGGCACGATAGGTGGCCAACCCCTTGCCTGAAAGTGCGGGTTAACCACATATTCGATACGTCTATGCTCGTCCGCATGGGCAATTTCGGCACGCCCGCGCCTGCCGTATCGCCCTGGAAGCCGCGCCGCATAAAGGCCGGGCGCGACCAGCCCGTGCTTTACCTGTCGCGGCCTGCGACTGGAATCGAATCCAGCGTGATAAACAAAATCGATGCTCTCCGAAAGGATTCGCAAAGGCGATGGACGATCGTGCGGAATTCAGTTGCCGCTACATCGCCGGAGGCCGCGATAGGACTCACTGCCATTACCGCGCATTGGCCATGCGATTTAGTTATCGAAATCCAAACGAAGCCAGCCCCGAAGGGCTGGCAGGTTCAACTCCGAGTCTTCCCGTTAAGGCGCGGCAACACCCTGCGTAGTCGGCGTGTACGACGTATAGAAGCTCGAGCCCGCCCAGGCATGCGTGAGCTGGTTGTACAGCGGTGCGCCCTGCGTCCAGTTGGCGCCCAGGTGCCAGTCGCCGGTGCCCGTGAACTGCGCGACGGCCGGGTACGGATAAACCGGTCGGCTAGCCGTCACGTTGTTCGACGAATCGGTCTGGTATGTCATGACCGCGTTCGGCGCCGTGCCCTGCTCGGCCCACGCCGTGATCTGCGAAACGAGGTCGATGTTCGGGAAGCCTTCGCCGCCGCCGCAGTGCGCCACGCCCGGCACGAGGTACAGGCGCGCGAAAGCGCTCACGTTCGAAGCGCCCATCGTGTTCTGCATGGCCTCGTAGTACTGGATCGTGAAGAGCGGCGAAATATGCTGATCCGCCCAGCCGTGCCACAGGATCAGCTTGCCCCCCGCCTTGTTGAACGCCGAGAGGTCGGGGCTCGTCGCGTCCATCAGCGGATGGTTGGCCTGCAGGTAGGTCGGGTAGAAGCTCGCATTCGTGTAGCCGAAGGTGTCGATGGTCGGCATCGTGGGCGAGCCCGTGAAGATCAGGTTATAGGCGCCCGTCACGATCATGTAGCTGAACAGGCTCTTCACCGAAACCGGCGCGGCCGTCGAGTTCGTCGTCGGCACTTCCACGCCCACCCAGTTCTCTTCCGAACCCATCTGCGGGGAGCCCGCCAGCATGCGCTCGCCGGATGTCGCGTCCACCGGTCCGCCGTAGATCTTGCTCGCGGTGGCCACCTCGGCTGCGGTCAGGCAGTTGCTCGTGTTCGTCGCGCCCTGCGCACACTGGATCGATGCGGGATCGAAATTGCAGGTGCGCGGATCGGCGATGAGGCCGTCGGGCACGCCCGCCTGGCCGCCGCATGCCGCCACGACTGCCTTGTGCAGCACGAGCGCCTTGTCGGCATAGAGCGTGGCGTTTCCGGTGCTGTCGCCGGTCGTGCTTTGCGACTCCACGCTCCAGCCGTGATACAGCGAGTTCTGGATCTGGAAGTGCGCCGCCGGAGCGCCCGCGATGATGCCGTTATAGTCGTTCGGGTAGCGTTGCGCGGCCATGAGCGCTTCGCGGCCACCATCCGAGCAGCCGATGAAGTACGCGTACTTTTGCGTCTGCCCGTAGTAAGCCTTGATGAGTTTCTCCGCCGTGAGCGTCGTGACGTGCTGCCCGCGATACGCGAAATCAGCCTGTTTTTGCGGGTCCGTGGTCCACGCCGCGTCGTTGCCCGAGTGGCCCATGTCCGTCGCCGCCGTCACGAAGCCGCCTTCCTGCACGAGCGGACACGTGTAGCTGAAGCTGAACGACGACTGCTGGGTCGGGTCGCTCACGTTACCGCACAAGCCCCCGCAGCCTAGCGCCGCGAAGCGCTGCGTCCACGTGCTCACCGGCAGCGCCACTTCGAACGTATTCGAAGGCGCGAGCGTGCCTTTCACGGTACAGAAGTTGACCGAAGCACCGTTGATGGTCGCCGTGGTCACGGTAGCCGAGGTAATCGTGCTGCCCGAACCGCCAATATCGGTGATATCCACCGAAGCCAGCTTCGAGCAATCCACTACGGGCGCCACGACTGCGAGCGGCGCTTTCGAGGCATCGCCGCCAGTGCTGCTGCCACTGCCGCCGCTGCCGCACGCGGCGACGAGTGTGGCCGCCGCGAAGATGGCGAACAGCGAGAGCAGCGAGGCCGCACGAGCGCGAGCGCTCGTGTAAAGCCGCTGGGTATGCGGGTTTCTCATGGTTGCCTCCTGATGTTGTACGTATTGGTGTTCTTCTGGTTCACTTTTCACGCCTCCGATTCTGTTTTTTCTGATTAGGATGTCTAATTAACGTAAACGCGTAGACCATGTGACAAGAGATGTCGGATCTAATCGCCTTATTGCTCCTTCGGTTTCTCTTATTGCCGCCTTGCTCGTGCCCTGCTGCCCTGCTACTGCCCGTACTCCGCGCCGCCCGCCGGCTCCATGCCAAACGCCCGCTTGGTCGCCTCGGCGCGTTCAGAACCCAGGAATGCAAGGAAGTCCGCCGCCGCCCGCCGCTGCTGGGACACCGCGCAGATCGCCGCGGAAAAGACCGTAACGAGTTGAGCCCCGGCGGGAAGCGGCCCGATCACGTCCACGCCCGGCACGTCCTTTAGCTCGCTCAATTGCTGAAACCCGATCTCGACCTCGCCATCCGCGATGAGACTCGCCACCGGCACGCCCGGCTGCGCCATCACGAGGCGCGGCGCGAGCGCTGCGGCCAGGCCCCAGCGTTCGAGCAGGCCCAGCAAATGGTCGCCGCTAGGCCCCGTTGAATAGCCGATGCGCTCCGCGCGCAGCATCGTCTCGCGCAGTGCGCCTTCAGTGCCGATATCCGGGGGCGCCGCGCCAGTGGCGACGGCCGCCGCCATGCCGGAGCGCACGACGTCCATGCGGGCGCCAACGAGGTGCCCGGCCGCCGCGAGGCGCTCGATCGCAGCCGTTGCCAGCACGGCGAAATCGAACGCTTCACCCGCCTGCACGCGCCGCGCGGCGTCCACGCCGCCTATCGCGGCAACAGTCAGCCGCTGCCCCGTTTCGCGCGTGTATTGCTCGGCGAGACCCGCAAGCAGGAGGCGCGTCGCCATCGACCCGACACCCGCCAGAGCGGCGTTGCTTTTCACGTCATCCTTAGTCATTGACTTCCGTTCGATCGAGAGGGAGCTCACAAGCCCTTTGCCTTGAGCCGCGCATCAAGACGCGGATACACGCGCCGCGCGTTGCCTTCGTAGATCTTGTAGCGGTCCGCGGCATCGACATGCGCGGCTTCGATATAGCGCTTCGTGTCGTCGTAGTAGTGGCCGGTCTCAGGGTCGATGCCGCGCACCGCGCCGATCATCTCGCTCGCGAACAGAATGTTGTCGACGGGAATCACGCGCGTGAGCAGATCGATGCCGGGCTGGTGATACACGCAGGTGTCGAAAAACACGTTACCCAGCAAATGCTCCTTGAGCGGCGGCTTCTTCAGCTCTTGCGCGAGGCCCCGAAAGCGTCCCCAGTGGTAAGGCACCGCGCCGCCGCCGTGCGGAATCACAAAGCGCAGCGTGGGGAAATCGCGGAACAGGTCCGACGTGAGGCACTGCATGAAGGCAGTCGTATCCGCGTTCAGGTAGTGCGCGCCCGTGGTGTGGAAACACGCGTTGCAGCTCGTGCTCACATGGATCATCGCGGGAATGTCGTATTCGACGAGCTTCTCGTAGATCGGGTACCAGTGCCGGTCGGAAAGCGGCGGGCTCGTCCAGTGGCCGCCCGAGGGATCGGGATTCAGGTTGACCGCCACATTGCCGTACTGCTCCACGCATTTGACGAGTTCCTCGACGCACGTGGCGGGATCGACGCCCGGGCTTTGCGGCAGCATCGCGGCCGGCACGAAATGCTCAGGAAAGAGCTCGCTCACGCGGTGGCACAACTCGTTGCAGATTGCGGCCCAGGTGCTCGACACCTGGAAGTCGCCAATATGATGGGCCATGAAACTCGCGCGCGGACTGAAAATCGTGAGATCGAGACCGCGCTCGCGCATCAGCTTCAGTTGATTGAGTTCGATCGATTCGCGCAATTCGTCGTCGCCGATCTTCAGCTCCGATACCTTCGGCATATCGGACGGATTGGCGATGCCCGCAATCTGGCGCTTGCGCCACGCCTCCAGCGCTTTGGGCGCCGTGGTGTAGTGGCCATGAATATCGATGATCATTGGGACCTCTGCTGCTGATTCGAATCGTTGCGCTACGGTACGAATTGGCCCCACCGCGCTAGTAGCCAGGGCAATTACCTAGATTGCACGAAAAACCGCACTTGTGCCAATCAACGCGTGCGGCCGCCGACGGCCGGGAATGCCGGAAACCACGGACGTCTTGGCGTTTGCGTAGCGCCCCGTGGCCCGAAAGATGCCCCGCCGTAGTTTCGAATCGCCGATAAATAAAACGGATGCCTCGATAAACATCTGGTAAGCGATGGAGGGAATTCGAAGGGTCCTTAGGGGCGGCCGCTGTGCGGCGGAGAATTCGCTCATAATGGTCAGTTCTTTGGCCCGACATCACGTGGATGAACCGCCATGCATATCGACCCATTCGAAATTCGCGTTCCCGAGGATGCAATCGACGACCTGCGCCGGCGTTTGCGCGCCACGCGCTGGGCCAACGCTACGCCCTCGCCGGCGTGGCAACAAGGGGCCGATAATGCATGGCTGCGCGAGCTCGTCGCGTATTGGGCAGACGAATACGACTGGCGCGCCGCCGAACGCGCGCTGAACCTGCTGCCGCAGTTCATGGCCGAAGTGGGTGGTGAGGGTGGTGCAGGTGGTGCGGTTGGCCAACGCGTGCACTTCGTGCACCGGCGCGGCGCGGGCCCGAAGCCCTACCCGCTCGTGATCACGCATGGCTGGCCAGGTTCGTTCTTCGAATTCCACGCGCTGCTCGACCGGCTTTGCGACCCCGCCGCATTCGGCGCGGACCCGGCGGATGCGTTCGATGTCGTCGCCCCGTCGCTGCCAGGCTTTGCCTTTTCGCCCGCGCCGGCCGCGCCCGGCTCCTCCGCGTTCCAGGTCGCAGACCTGTGGGCCGCGCTCATGCGCGGTCTTGGCTACGAGCGCTTCGGCGCGCAAGGCGGCGACCTCGGCGCGGGGGTTTCTATTGCGCTAGCCGCGCGGCACAGTCAGGCCGTCGACGGAATCCACCTGAACTTCCTGCCCACCTCGTACGAACCCGCAATCGATACCGCGCAAGCCCCGCTCACCTCAGAGGAACAGGACTATCTGCGCGAAAAGGCCGACTGGGCAGCGCTGGAGGGCGGATATGCGCATATGCACGCCACCAGGCCGCAAACCGCGGCGGCCTCGCTCAATGACTCGCCCGCGGGACTTGCCGCGTGGATCGGCGAGAAGTTTCGCGCATGGAGTGACTGCGACGGCGTGATCGAGCGCCGGTTCTCGAAGGACGCCTTGCTGACGGACCTCTCGCTGTACTGGTTCACGGGCAGCATTGGCACGTCCATGCAGATGTACTGGGAAAACCGTCTCCAGCCGTTCCGGTTCGCGGCCGGGCAACGCGTGGCGCCGCCGGTCGCGTTCGCGCGCTTTCCCAAGGAAATCAATCACCCGCCACGGTCGTGGCTCGAGCGTGTGTTCGACGTCCCGCAATGGACCGACATGCCGCGCGGCGGTCATTTCGCCGCAATGGAAGAACCCGACCTTCTCGCCGCCGACATTCGCCGCTTTTTCAAACGGTTCCGCCAGTGAATATCATTGCGCCGCGTTATCGCCGAACGGGTGCGCGGGTGCATCCGTCGCACGCCACGCGTAGCGCCTGAGCAGCGCGGTGTAGCCTTCGATCACGAAACCGCCGCATTTGTGCCGATAATCATCGCGCCGCATACGGTAGGCGCGCGGCAGTTGAAACCACGGCAAGCGCGGCAGGTCGTGATGCACGAGATGGTAGTTGTTGTTCAGATACAGAAAGCGCATGACGAGCCCGGCCTCGTTGATGGCGATGCGCGCCTTGGGATGCGACGCCGCGCGATGCTCGTACAGCGAGCGGACCATCGCGAGTCCGAGCGCGGGCCACGTGACAGCGGCGAGATACCACCACCACGGCACGCCCGCGTAACGCTGCACCCACGCGAGCAGCAGCACGACGGCGGCGAGGTGCGCGAGCCACATCGGCACGTGTCGCCACTCGCCGCTGCACAACGCTTTCACCGCGCCGGCGAGCGTCGCGGCCACGCTCATGGGCGGGCCGATCACCACGCGCCCCACGAAGCTCTTGCGTGCGCGCCATAACACGCGATGCCAGCGCGGCAGGCGAGCCCATTGCTCGTGCTGCACGTAGTTCGTCTCGGGGTCGATGCCGGGCACGGTCAACGCTTCGTCGCGATGATGCGCCATATGGCTCTCGCGGTACACGGCATAGGGAAACCACACCGCAAGCGGCGGCCAGCCGAGCGCCATGTTCAGCCATGCGAACCGGGTGGGATGACCGTGCAGCAATTCGTGCTGGAGCGACATATGCCATGCGCACAGCACGATAAGGCAAGGCGTGGCGGCCGCAAGCGTGAGGACACCTGAACGCAGGAGTGCCAGCACCGCAAACCAGCCGCCGTAGATCACGGCGATCAACAGCCAGGTGGGCCATTCCGTGCGCGCGGTGAAGCCTGTGCCGAGCGCGGCGACTTCCTGCGCGTGGTCTGCGTCGAAGTATTCGGCCATGTTCGCCAGCTCCCGCGATGAAGGATGGTGCCACTCCATACGGAGAGCAAAGCAATTCAGGCCCTCACCATACCGAACGCGGCGCGCTTCACCAAACAACGATTTGCCATTTGCTTATTTCGCCGCGCTGCGCGACGCGCCAGGAATGCGCAGCGTAGAATGCGCCGATGAGCCGCTGGATCGCCTCCCTGCCGATGTATAACGTGACGCCGCGACATGCGGCGTTGTGGCACTCGCTCTTGAGCGACTGCGTGACGGACTTTGCGCGGGTCTCTGCGCGCTCGTTCGACCCGGGCGACGTCACGATCGTGAACGCGCCCGAGGGCGAACTCATGCCCCACTGGCGCCGCAAGGATTTACTGCTCTCGCAGACCTGCGGGTTTCCGTACCGGATGCTCGGCCTTGCCGACGAAGTCCATCTGATTTCGACCCCGATATTCGACGCCCCCGGTTGCGAAGGTCCGCGCTACCGAAGCGCGCTCGTCGTTTCTGCTCGAGCCTGGGCAAGCGGCGCGAACACGCTCGAAGCGTGCCACGGCCTGCGCGCCGCGTGCAACGGCGCGGATTCGCATAGCGGCATGAACGCGTTTCGCCACGCGCTCGCGCCCCTCGCTCGCGACGGCCGTTTCTTCGCCTCGGTGCTCTCTACAGGCTCGCACGCAGCCACGTTACAGGCGCTGGCGAGCGGTGCGGCCGACGTAGGCGCCATCGACTGCGTCACGCTTGCGTTGCTGCGCGATTCGCACCCCGAATCGTTCGACGGCGTGCGGACCATCGGCATGACAGCCTCCGCGCCCGGCCTTCCGCTGATCGCCTCACGCGCGCTTGGCGAGGGTGAGGCTCAAGCGCTGCGTGATGCGCTGGACGCCGCTCTCGCAGCCGATCCCGAACGTGCGCGCACGCTGCGTCTGCGCGGATTCGCGAGACTCACTGGCGAGGCTTACGCCGAAATCGAGGATATGGCCAACGCGGCCGCGCAGCAGGGCTACACCGAGCTTCGATGAGCACCTTACGTTGTGCGCGCAACGAATGCCGCACAGCGGTCCTCCGGTTGAGTCAGCCGGTCGTGCCGCAGACATAATCGGCTCTCCCCAACACTCGCCCCATAAGCGGACCCGAACGAGGCTAAGCCCGCGATGCGCGCCTCCAGCACCGCGCGGTCTTCGGCCCAGTGCGCACACTGCCCGCACTGTGGCCGCTTTGCGGAATCAGCCGCGCCGTTCATGCTCATTGGCCGAGTGCCAGCCAGTACGGTGCGAACACATGCGCCGAGAGCAGATAGCCGAGCACCACATTCACGGCCACGCCGACGGTGAACGCGGCAAGGGGCCTCACGCCCGTCGACGAAAGCGCGGCGAATCGCGTGGTGAGGCCAATGCTGAGAAAGCAGAACGTGAACGCCCAGGTGCGCAACGCGACGATCGGCGCGACGAAGGCCGGCGTCACGACACTGCGGTATTCGGCCAGCGTGTAATGCGAGGCGACCCACGTGACGAACGCCGAAGCAATGACGAACCCGATCACGAACTTGGGAAAGCGGGTCCAGATTTCGCGGGCGCGCGTAGTTGTGCGGACCTCGTCGCCGGCCTCGCGGTCCCAGCGCGTGGTCGCCACGATCGCGAGCACGAAGGCCCAGATGCCGATCCAGATATCGCGTCCCACCACCTTCATCAACACGAAGGCTTGCAGGGCCGCGTCGGGCGCCCCCGCTACTGCGCCGCCCGCATGTCGCGCGAGGTCGCCATAGGCCTGGGCGGCGGCGATGCCCGCCGCGTCCGCGAATTCCGAGGTGCCGATCCAGGCGCCGGCGATCCCTGTCGGCAGGCCGAACGCACGCGAAAGCGCGGGCAGCGCGAAGACCATGACGATCGCCCACCCCACGACGAGCGTGATCGCCACCGAAGCCTGCTCGCGCCGCGCGCGCACCGCGCCCGCAATCGCGATCGCCGCCGAAACGCCGCACACCGCGCCGCCCACGCCCAGCACCGCGGCAAAGCGCTGCTCGATCTTGAGCGCCCGCGCGGTGCCGTAGATCACGAAGAAGGTGACGAGCGAAACGATGGTGGCCTGCCCCACGGCAACCGGACCGGCCCACGCAATCAGTGTGAGCGGCAGCGTCGCGCCGAGCAGCACGATCCCGACCTTGATGTAGAACTCCACGCGCAGCGCCGGCGCGAGCCAGGCGGGCAACGTGAACACGTTCGAGACGATCAGCCCTAGCGCCAGCGCGATGAGCGGCGGCTCCAGGTTGTAGCGCGTAGCCTGCGCCCACGCCCCCACGACGAAGATGAGCGCCGAGACCACGAAGAGGACGAAGAATCCTCCGACGAATTGCGCAACCGGCAAGCCGAGCGCCGCAATCGCCACGGAAAATACGACCGCGAACCCGACGAACAGCGCCGCGTATCCACCCGCGTGCGCTGCGAGGTCTCGCGCAAGGCCGCCGAAGTCGTTCCAGCGCGCCGGCGCCACCGCAAGGCTCTTGATGCTGCTGCCGGAAGCAAAAAGCCCATATGCGATCGCAATGACGAAGAGCCCGATCGCAACCGCCCACCAGTCTTCCGTGCCGATGGGCTTGCGCTGAGCCGCCACGGCCTGCCCACGCGTGTGCTTGCCGCCCTCGGCTGCAAGAGTCGAATCGCTCATAGTTGGTTTTCCCCTGTTCAAACCCCGTTTGCGGCGATCACTATGTCGCCTTTAAGCAGGCGCTACGCATCCCGAAGCGCGTGCCTCGCCAATCAGTATGGAATGCTGATCTTCGAAACCGAAATAACTTGTTCTTCGTTGCTTATGCAATCGCTGCATCGCGCTCATCGGCGTAATCTTCGCTATCGATGTCGTAGCCCGAGGGCTCCCAGCGGATTGCGAGCAACACAAGCAGCGAAGCGAGCGGCGCGATGGCGATCACCCAGAAGACTTTCGTGCCGAGCGCCGCGGCGAGTACGGGAAACAGGAACAGCGACACCGTGGAAGCGGAGCGCACGAGCGTTTGATTGAAGCCCACGCCAATGCCACGCAGCGAAGTCGGATAACTGAGCGCCGCGTAGGTCATACTGTGCGACCCCGGGCCGAACCCCTGCCCGAACAGATAGCCGCCCAGCAGCAGAATGGCGAGCGCAACGAGTAAGCCACTGCCTGGATGGCCGATCAGCGCGAGACCGATGAGCGAGACGAACTGCAGCGTGTGGCCGAGCGCGGTCATTTTCCATGCGCCAACGGTGGGCGCGGTGCGCACGCCAATCAAGCCGCCAACGAATGCGAACAAGAGGTTCAACGTGAGCGAAGCGAGGATCGTGGTGAGCGGTCCTTGCTGGAGAAAACTCGCGATGATCACGGGCAGGCCGAAGATGATCGCGTTGTAGCCGAACGAAGACGCCGCGCCGATCGTTGTGGCGAGAATCGTGCGACGGCGATACGTGGCGTTGAACAGCACGCCGTAATTGCGCCATGAAGCGGTGCGCGTGATGCGCGCAGGCGCCTCGCCGCGCTCGACCACGGCATCCACGCCATACGAGCGCTTGAGTATGCGCGCCGCGCCTTCCAGATCGCCCTGATTCGCGGCCCACACCGGTGACTCGCTGATATAGCGGCTACGCACGGCGATGATGACGAGCGCCGGCACCGCGCCGAACGCGAGCGTAATGCGCCAGAGCCAGCCAAGCTGGTGCGCGGGCAGCATGGCATAGAGGCCGAGAATGAGCAGATAGCAGGTGCTCGTGGCCGCGTACCACGCGGGGCACCACGCCGCCACGCTGGCCGCCTTGTTGCCCTTGCCCGCCACGCGCGAAAACTCCGCGAGAAACGCCATGGCAACCGGTAGATCGAGCCCGACGCCAAAGCCCATGAGAAAGCGCGCACCGCCGAGCACCCACGCGTTGGGCGCGAGCCCGGCCGCGATCGCGGCCACGACGAAGAACAGCATGTCGGCCATGAAGACGCGGTAGCGCCCGATGCGGTCGGTGAGATAGCCGCCGAACAGTGCACCGAGAATCGCGCCGAACGTAATGGCCGCCGAGACGAAGCCGACCTGCACGGGCGTTAGCGAGAACTCGCGCGCGATGTCCTTGATGCCATAGGCGAGCGAGGTGAGATCGTAGGCATCGAGAAACACGCCGCCCAGTGCGATGGCGATCACGATGCGCGCGTTGCTGCCTTGTGCGGCCCCGCCGCTGACGATGCGCGCCACGTCTTGCGCCGAGCGGATCACGGCATGTTGCGAGCCAGGCGCTTGCCCGGCGGCTTCAATGACTTCAGAAGCAGGAACGGCGAGAGTGGACATGGAAAGGAACTCGCTTGAAAAATGCAATCGCTGCATCCTAGCCACGCCGTTGCGCGCCGCAAAACGACGAATATAGCTAAGCAATGCTCCCGAAATTGGTTGTCCGCTTGCGGCGCGCTCCTTAGCATCGCCTTATCCACAACTCTTCGAATAATGGATCCTATGAAGAAAAGAACCTTGTTGGGCGCGATGCTGGCCTCGCTCGCGCTGGGCGTGAGTTTCGGGAGCGCGACGCTTGCACACGCGGCGGACCAGACGTTGCGCGTGGGCATCATGTCGGGTGAAGACGAGGACGTGTGGCGCGTGGTTGCCGCCAACGCTGCGAAGCATGGCCTCACGATCAAGCTGACTACGTTCTCCGAATATACTCAGCCCAACGAAGCGCTGTCGAGCCACGACCTCGACGCCAATTCGTTCCAGCACAAGCCGTATCTCGACGCGCAGATCAAGGCGCGCGGCTACAAGATCGTGCCGGTGGGCTTTACCTACGTGCAGCCTATCGGGCTATATTCGCGCAAGGTGAAGTCGGTGGCGGACCTGCCGCAAGGCGCGACCATTGGCGTGCCGAACGATCCGAGCAACGAAGGCCGCTCGCTCCTGCTGCTCCAGGCACAAGGGCTCATTACGCTGCGCGACGATGTCGGCCTCTTGCCGACCGCACGCGACATCGCGAAAAATCCGAAAAATATCCATATCAAGGAACTCGATTCGGGTATTGTCGGACGCGCGATTGGCGATCTGGATGCGGCCATCGTCAATACGGACTGGGCCGTGAAGTCGGGCATCAAGATTCCGCAGGAGCGCATTGCTCAGGAGAAGGTGACTGGCAATCCGTATCGCAACTTCATTGCCGTGAATGAGAAGGACGCCAACGCGCCTTGGGTGCATGCGCTCGTGGAAAGCTATCAGCAGCCTAACGTGGCTTCCGAGATCATTGCCGTGTATCACGGGGCGACGCTGCCCGCGTGGAAGGACGCGCCGCAGCAGTAAAGGCGCCTGATTCACAATCGATTGCCGGTGATTCGTTATCCGAATCACCGGCGATTTTGCGTTACATCGTTGTTCAGGCCGCTTCCGTCACGCGCCTGAACCCCGCCGCCGCGTGCCGCTGCGGCAACGTAGGCTCATCGCCAAACAACTTCTCCCGCAACGTGCCAGGCGCATACGCCGTCTTGTAGCGCCCACGCGCCTGCAACTCCGGCACGACGAGATCCACAAAATCCTCATAGCTCTCGGGCACCACGGTCCGGCTCAGATTAAAGCCGTCCACATCGGCCTCGTCGATCCACGCCTGCAGTTCGTCCGCCACCTGCGAAGCGCTGCCGACAATCGCGGGATAACGGCCGCCCAGTTCGAACATCTCGAGCAGCTTGCGCCGCGTCCAGCCATGTTGCTTCGCCGTGCGCGTGGCGGATTCGATCGCGTTGCCCGGGGCGTAGTCCACGGGGGCGTCGAGATCGTATTGCGCATAGTCGATGCCCGTGCTCGACGCGAAATGCGCCAACCCCGCTTCGCGGCTCGCATACTGGCGGTAGTCCGCATACTTCTCGCGCGCTTCGCGCTCGGTCGCACCCGGCACCACCGCCGCGCCCACGAAAACCTTCACATCGTCGGGGCGACGCCCCGCTTGCACCAGCTGTTCGCGCAGCGCGCGCACGGTCTCGCGCGCGGCGGCCCGATTGGGCGGAGAAATAAACACACATTCGGCATGGCGCGCCGCAAAGCGCTGCCCTCGCCCCGAACTGCCCGCCTGGAACAGCACCGGCGTGCGCTGCGGCGAAGGTTCCGCAAGGTGATAGCCGTCCACGCGGTAGTAGCGTCCGGCATGCTCCACGCGATGGAGCCTCGCTGGGTCGGCAAACACGCGCGCGGCCTTGTCGCGCCGCACGGCGCCCGCCTCCCAGCTACCCTCCCAGAGCTTGTAGAGGACTTCCAGGTATTCGTCCGCACGGTCGTAGCGTTCGTCGTGCGGAAGCTGCTGCTCAAGCCCCATCGCGCGCGCCGCGCTGTCGAGATAGCCCGTCACGATATTCCAGCCAATGCGGCCTTGTGTGAGGTGATCGAGCGTGGAAAAGCGCCGCGCCAGCAAATACGGCTGATCGTAGGTGAGGTTCACCGTCACGCCAAAGCCGAGATGCTCGGTCACCGCGGCCATGGCCGGCACGACGAGCGTGGGGTCGTTCACCGGCAACTGGATCGACTCGCGCAACGTCACGTCCACGTTGCGCTGATAGACGTCGTATACGCCCACGATATCGGCGAGAAACAGCCCGTCGAAAAGGCCGCGCTCGAGCGTGCGCGCGAGATTCGTCCAGTACGCGAGTGTGCGGTAGTCGGTCGAGCGGTCGCGCGGGTGCGTCCACAGTCCGTGATTGATGTGCCCCACGCAATTCATGTTGAACGCGTTGAGCAATATGGGTTTGTTGGCTTTTGCCATCGTAGGGCTATCTCCTGCGGCGTCGAACGGGTCCAATCGCCCATTGGAACAGCCCGCGTCTCGATCCCCTACCAGTTAATTCGCAATTGCATATGAGCTTTTTTGTGGACGTGGACGCGGCGCCCTACGCTTTCACAGCTTCTTGTGCCTCTCGTGCTTCGCGATGCGGTTCCCGCTTGAGCGCGAAAAGCGAAGCCGCAACAATCAGCATGCCACCGATCCACGCGGGCAAAGTCAGCCGCTCGCCCAGCCACACGCATGCAAAGAGGGCGCCGAACACAGGCTCGCTGCCCATGAGCAACGCCACGCGCGTGGGGCTGCTGCGGCTCACGGCGTAGTTCTGCACGAAGAAGGCGAACAGCGTGCAACCCGCCACGAGATAGATCACGCTGCCCCAGAACACGCCGTGCCCCTGCCAGTGCGGCAACGGCTGCCATTGCGCGGGCGCGACAGTCAGTGCGAGCGCGGCGCAGCCGATCGCGACGACGGCGGATTGCACCGCCGTCACCGTGAGCGGCGGCACAGCGCCCGACTTCATCACGCGCTTGACCGCACAAGTGGTCAACGCACGCAGCAACGCGGCCAGCAGGACCAGCAGGTCGCCGGGGCTCGCCGCAACGTGCCCGCCCGTCAGGAGAAGCGCGCCGAGCAGCGACACGCCGGCCGCCGCCCATTCCACCGGGCGCGGCGCGCGCTTGAGCCACGCCCACTCCACGAGCGGCGTAAGCACCACGCACAGGCTGATGAGAAACGCGGCGTTCGAGGCATTCGTGAGCGAAACACCAAACGTCTCGGCCAGAAAGATGCCGAGCAGCAACAAGCCCGCACCGAGCACGCCGATCCGGTCGCGCCACATCACATGACGCAGCCCGCGCAGCGAGGGCGAAAGCAGCACAAAGGTGATGCCAAAACGCAGGGCCAGCAGACCCAGCACCGGGTAGACGAGCAACACGCCCTTCACCACGCCATAGCTCGTGCCCCAGATGAGCGCGACGGCAACGAGCAGCAGATCGACGGTGCGGGACGAACGGGTCAGGGCATTCATGGGGAACGAACTCGCAGATCGGTTAGGGACGTACACATTGTCCGATAATGCTTTCACGGCGATAATCCGTTTCGCCCGAACATCATTTATGCTTCAAATGCACAGATGATTTCGCCACGCCTGCCATGACACCCTCCGACCTCCTGCCCCTGCTGCCCGATCTCGCCACCTTCGCCCGCGTGGTCGATGCCGGTAATTTCTCGGTTGCGGCGCGCCAGCTCGGCAGCACGCCTTCCACCGTGAGCCGCCAGATGCAGCGGCTCGAACGCGCACTCGGCACGCGCCTGCTGGAGCGCTCCACGCGCAGCCTGCGGCTCACGGAATCGGGCGCCGAGGTCTACCGGCACTGCACGGAGATGGTCGAAGCCGCCGCGAGCGCGGCGCAAGCCGCTAGCCGCCTGACCGGCCGCCCGCATGGGCGCGTGAGCATCAGCGCCCCCATTTCGTTCGCGCAGAGCGTCATTCATCCGCTGATTTCCGGCTTTTTGCGCGCGTATGAGGACGTCGCGGTGCAACTCATCTTCACCGACCGCGACGTCGATCCGGTACGCGAGGGCGTCGATATCGTGGTTCGCCCCACGCCCACGCCGCCGCCGGGGCTGGCGGCGCGGCGGCTCGGCACGCTGCAATGGATGCCGTGTGCGTCCCCCGCTTATCTGCGCGCTCGCGGCACGCCGAAGCACCCGAAGGATCTCGCTCGCCACGACTGCCTCTATCTCGGCGAAACGCCCGATGACAACCGCTGGACGTTCCGCCGCGGTGCGCAAACGCAGACCGTCGAGGTGAAGGGGCGCTATATCGCCAACGACGTGGGGGCGCGGCGCGATGCGGCGCTTGCGGACCGGGGCATAGCGAGCCTGCCCGAATTCGCCGCCGCAGATGCGCTGCGCGGCGGCCTGCTCGTGCGCGTGCTGCCCGAGTGGCTGCTTGCGCCGCGCGCGTACAGCGGCCCGGTGTGGATGCTCTATCCGCCCAACCGCTTTCTGCCGCCGAAGGTGCGCGTGTTGATCGACTGGCTCGCGCAGCACATGCCCGAGTGAGCGGCGCAACCGCCCCGATTCGCCTCGCGTGAGACGATCGGGCATGAACTTGAGCAGCGCCGACATTCACCCTCGCGCGTGAACCTCCTAGACTGGGTCATCGAAACGAATGCATGAACCCCTCAAGGAAACACGATGCAAACTCTGCAAACGGATGTCGCCATCATCGGCGCCGGCACGGCCGGACTCTCCGCTTACCGCGCCGCGAAGGCGGAAGGTGCGAGCGCAATCATCATTGAAGGCGGCGCCTACGGAACGACGTGTGCACGTGTGGGGTGTATGCCCTCGAAGCTGCTGATCGCGGCGGCCGAGGCGGCGCACGCGGTGAGTATGGCGCCACGATTCGGCGTGAACCCGCTCGGCATGGAAATCGACGGCCGTGCGGTAATGGCCCGCGTGCGCAGCGAGCGCGACCGTTTCGTCGGGTTCGTCGTGGATGGCGTCCTCGCACTGCCCGAAGCGGATCGCCTGGTTGGGCATGCGCGCTTCATCGACGACGGCCTGATCGAGGTTGGCGAACATACGCGGGTGCGCGCAAAAAGCGTCGTGATCGCAACGGGTTCGACGCCCACGATCCCCGAGTCGCTCGCGGGACTCGGCGAGCGACTCATCGTCAACGACGACGTGTTCGCATGGCAGGATTTGCCGCGCAGCGTGGCGGTGGTCGGTGCGGGCGTGATTGGCCTGGAACTCGGCCAGGCGCTCGCGCGGCTCGGTGTGCGGGTCACGTTGTACGGCGGCTCGCACGGCAGCGTGGGCCCGCTCACGGACCCGCGTCTGATCGCCGAAGCGCACCGGGTGTTTGGCGCAGACATGCATTTCGAAACGCAGGGACGTGTCGTATCGGCAGCGCGCAACGATACGGGCGTGACGCTTCGGTACGCCCGTGCCGATGGCACGGAGTCCGAAGAAACGTTTGATTACGTGTTGGCGGCAGCGGGTCGGCACCCCAACGTGGCGAGCCTCGGCCTTGCGAACACGTCGCTCGAACTCGACGCGCACGGCGTGCCGCGCTTCGACCCGGCTACGCTGCAGGCGGGCGCTGCGCCGGTGTTCGTGGCGGGCGACGCGAACGACGTGCTGCCGCTGCTCCACGAAGCCGCCGACGAGGGGCGCGCTGCCGGCCGCAATGCCGCGCGCTTTCCGGAAGTCGAACCCGTTGCGCGCCGCGCGGCGCTTGCGATCGTCTTCTCCGATCCGCAGATCGCCATGGTTGGCAAGTCTCACCGGGAACTGGTGGCAGGTAGCTTCGTGACGGGCGCCGTGAGCTTCGAGGACCAGGGCCGCAGCCGCGTGATGCTCAAGAATCACGGCTTGGGCCACGTCTACGTGGATCGCGCGACACGGCGCTTCGTGGGGGCGGAATGGCTCGGGCCGGCGGCGGAACATATCGGCCACCTGCTCGCGTGGAGCGCGCAGATGGGGCTGAGCGTGGACGACATGCTGGCGATGCCGTTCTATCACCCCGTAGTGGAAGAAGGCTTGCGCACAGCGTTGCGCGACGCCGCCTCGCAACTGAATCACAAGGGCTAAGCGAATTTCGCTTAGGGTACCTTTTTAATTCGCAAGGACACACACACCGAAAATGAAAGCGCTCGTTCTCAGCCAATACGATGGTCCGCTCGAACTCGCCACGCTCGATCGCCCGCAGCCGCAAACAGGCCAGGTGCTGGTGCGTATTCATGCGGCGGGTCTCAATCCGCTCGACGTGAAGATTCGCGCGGGCAAAGCCGATCATGCGAAGCATCCGTTGCCGCTTGTGCTCGGTATCGACATGGCGGGCGTGGTGGAAGCGGTAGGCGCGGGCGTCACCCGTTTCGCGCCCGGCGACGAGGTGTATGGCATGACGGGCGGCGTGGGCGGCCTTCAAGGCGCGCTGGCCGAGTACGCCGCCGTCGACGCGGACCTCCTCGCGCGCAAGCCCGCGAATCTCTCCATGCGCGAAGCGGCTGCGCTGCCGCTTGCGTTCATCACGGCGTGGTCGGGCATCGTCGATCGTGCGCATCTGGCTGCGGGCCAGAGCGTGCTGGTTCAGGGCGGCGCGGGGGGTGTCGGCCACGTGGCCGTGCAGATTGCGCGTGCGCTCGGTGCGAATGTCTTCGCGACGGGCAGCGCACGCAGCGCGGATGTGATCTCGCAACTGGGTGCGACGCCTGTCGACTATGGTGCGGTAAGCGTCGAGCAGTATGTTCAGGCGCACACGGCGGGCGCCGGCTTCGATCTCGTGGTGGACACCGTGGGCGGCAAGACGCTCGACGCTTCGTTTGCCGCAGTCAAGCACTTTGGCCATGTGGTGAGCGCGCTCGGGTGGGGTACGCATGCGCTCGCGCCGCTGTCGTTTCGTGAGGCGACGTATTCGGGGGTGTTTACGCTTTATCCGCTGTTGAGCGGGAAGTATCGCGCGCATCACGGTGAGATGCTCGCCGAGGCGACGCGGCTTGCCGAAGCGGGCCTGCTTGCGCCGCGGGTGGATTCGCGGTGTTTTGCGCTCGCGGACGCCGACCGCGGTTATGAAGCCGTCGCCGATGGTAGTGCGGCTAGCAAGGTTGTTGTTGAGATTGGTTGAGGGTGCTGGTCCTGGCGCTTTGGGCTTTCCTTGTGTTCGCGTCGGTATGCCAGTGTTGCCCCTGTGCGGGGCGGCACCTACTTTCTTTGCCGCGGCAAAGAAAGTAGGCAAAGAAAGCCGCTCACACCGCCAGCGCCTGCCACGGTTCACCTCTGGCCGTACATGCCCGTGGCTCCGGAGCGTCTGCCACCACTCGCCCACAACCGGCGTGACAAGGCGCTCATCCTTCCGGCGGCGCTACGCGCCCCGAAGGGCATAATCAAAAACCATTGGGGCGCGCGAGTCTTCGCCGACCTCATTCACACCTTTGGTTTCCCTTGTAGACCCGGCCGCAGCGCGCGTAGCGAGCAGCGGGATGCATGAGCCCTTTGTCACTAAGTTCGGTGGTGCGAGGCGACAGACGCTCCGGAGCCACTGGCATGTACGGCCAGAGGTGAACTGTGGCAGGCGCTGGCGGTTTGAGCGGCTTTCTTTTGCCTACTTTTCTTTGCCGCTGCAAAGAAAAGTAGGTGCCGCCCCGCACAGGGGCAACGCTTGCAAACCGACGCGAATACAAGGAAAGCCCAAAGCGCCAAGAGGCACAACAAAAAAGCCCCACCCCCCCACAACCTCAATGCTGCACACCCCAACGCCGCACGGTAAGCCGCTCCAGCGTATCAAACACCAGATGCTCAACGAGCAGCCCAATCACGATCACGGCCGCAAGCCCGGCAAACACGCGATCGGTATAAAGCTCGTTGCGGTTCTGGAAGATGTACCACCCAAGCCCGCCCTGCCCGGCGCTCGCGCCAAACACGAGTTCCGCCGCGATCAGCGTGCGCCATGCGAAGGCCCAACCCACGCGCAGTCCCGCGATGATCGAGGGCAACGCCGCTGGCACGAGAATCAGCACGACCTGGCGCAAACCGCTCAATCCATAGTTGCGCCCCGCCATGCGCAGCGTCGCCGGCACGCCGAGAAACCCCGTGTACATGTTAAGCGCGAGTGGCCACAGCACCGCATGCACAAGCACGAACAGCAAGCTGCCGGTGCCAAGCCCAAACCAGAGCAGCGCAATCGGCAGGAGTGCGATGGAAGGCAGCGGATTGAACATCGCAGTGAGCATGGAAAGCAAGTCTCGACCCACACGCGTGGAAACCGCGAGCGACGTCAGCACAAACGCCAGCAGCACGCCGAGAGCATAGCCCCGCAGCAGCACCGACATCGAAATGCCCGTTTTCACGAGCAATTCGCCGCTCGCAATGCCCTGCACGAAGGCGGCAAGCGTTGCGCCGAAAGTCGGAACGAGCAGGTCGTTCGCGACCACGCGCGCCGTGACTTCCCAGAGCGCAATCAGCACGAGCGCGATCAGCGTGCGCCGAAACCAGCCCGCGTCGAGCACGCGCCGCGCGAGCGGCAGCGGCGCGGAGTCCGCGCCCGTCTGCACCGGCAGCAAGGGACGCTCGTATTCCGCGCGCACAGGTGGCAAGGGCGGCAGCGTAGGGTGTGGCGTGCTCATCGGCTGGCCTCCTTTCCGGCTTCGTGATTGGCTTCTGTATCGGTATCGAACAACAGACGATGGATGCGCGCCACACTCTCGCGAAAGTCCACGCCGCCCATGCTCGCATGGGAATACGCGTGACTGTTTACCTCGGCGCGCACGCGCCCCGGATGCGGCGAGAGCAGCAGAATGCGGTTGCCGACCACGAGGGCTTCCTCGATCGAATGCGTGACGAACAGCAGCGTGAAGCGCGCATCGTCCCACAGGCGCAGCAGTTCTTCCTGCATCTTGCGGCGCGTGAGGGCGTCGAGCGCGGCAAAGGGTTCATCCATCAGCAACACACGTGGTTGCATGGCGAGCGCACGCGCTATCGCCACGCGCTGCTTCATGCCGCCCGAAAGCGTGTGCGGATAAGCATCGGCGAAAGCGGTGAGTCCTACCTTGTCGAGGTAATGGAGCGCGCGTTCGCGTGCTTCGGCGCGCGACAGCTTGCGCGCCGCGCGCAGCGGAAACGCCACGTTCTCGGCCACCGTTTTCCAGGGCGGCAACTGGTCGAACTCCTGGAACACCACCACGCGGTCCGCGCCCGGTCCGCGCACGGGTTCGCCCGCCAGCGAGATCGATCCCGACACCGGCTCGATAAAGCCCGCAATCGCCTTGAGCAAGGTGGACTTGCCGCAGCCCGAAGGACCGAGCAGCACGAAGCGGTCGGCGCCGTAGACGTCGAAGCTCACGTCCTGCGTAGCGCGCACGATGCGCTCGCGGCTGCGGTATTCGAGGCTGACGTTTTCGATGGCAAGCAGGCGTTCGCTATGTGGTCCGGCCTGCACTGCGCGTTCGGCATGCGTAGGCCGCTCGCCCACAACGACGCGTTCCGCCGCGCCCGCTTCACGGCGCACGGCCGGCGCGCGCTCCCAGAATCTGGTGGTGGTGACGTTCACTTTTCGCAAATCCAGCAGATAAAACGTCAACATACGGGCACCCTGCGCGCTGCCCAACCAATGAATCGGCATAATTAAACCAGGCCTGCATATAAGCCCTGAATACACGCCATGCATGCGAACGGGCCCGCGAAGGGCCCGTTATCTGGCGCTAATGCCGCGCGTGGCTCAACTGCCGTTGGCAACCGCTGGATCGTCGAAGAAGTAATCGCGCCACGACTTCGGCTCGTTGCGGATCGCGCCCACGCGATACATGAATTGCGCGAGCCCCAGCGTATTCTGCGGCGCCGTCTTGAACTGCACCTGGGGATCGCGCAGGATCTTCAGGAGCAGATTGCGGTCGATCTTCGAGTCGTTCACGCGAATATAGATATCCGCCGCCTGCTCGGGGTGCGCTGCGATGAAGTTTGCCGCGTCGGCGAGCGCCGCCACGAATGCGCGATACGTCTTCGGATTCTCGTCGCGGAACTTCTGCGTGGCGTAAAGCACCGTGGCCGAGCTCGGGCCGCCCAGCACGTCGTACGAGTTGAGCACGATGTGCGCCTTCGGGTTGGCCGCCAGCTCCTGCTGCTGGAACGGCGGATTGCCGAAGTGCGCCGTAATCACGCTGCTATTCGCGATGATCGCGGCCGTCGCGTCCGGGTGCGGAATGGCCTGGCTGTAGGCGTCGAGCCGGTCGAACTGCTTCTCGCCCCACTGCTTCGCCGCCGCGTATTGCAGCACGCGCGACTGCACGGAAACGCCCACTGCCGGCACGGCAATGCGGTCCTTGCTCGTGAAATCGGCAATGGTCTTCACGTTCGGGTTCGTGGTGACGAGGTAGTACGGCAGGTTGCCGAGCGACGCCACGCCTTTCACGTTCTGCCTGCCATGCGTGCGGTCCCACACCGTGAGCAGCGGGCCCACGCCCGCGCCGGCCACGTCCACCGCGCCGGAAAGCAGCGCGTCGTTCACGGCCGCGCCGCCGGAAAGGCGCAGCCAGTCGACCTTGATATCGACGCCCGCCTTGCGGCCCTCCTGCTCGATGAAATGCTGGTCACGCGCAACGTTGAGCATCAAATACACAACACCGAACTGCTCCGCGATGCGGAGCTGACCTTCTGCGCGCGCGGGTGCTGGCACGCTCAGGCCAAACGATGCGAGCGCAATGGCGAGGGAAGCCGCGCCCGCGCGGCGCCACACGTTCGCGCGGCTTGCGAACGCATTACCAATAGAAAACGACATGCTATGGATTCCTTTTTATTCTGCGTAATACGCAACGCGCGAAAATCGCCCCGCAGCGCGTATCAAAACGGCGTGTCGCCTTCGATGGTGGTGCGATAGAGCTTGCGGCGCAGGTGATCGGGCGTACCCGCCGCAAGATGCATGAGCGAGCGGTTGTCCCAGAACACGAGGTCATGCGCGCGCCATTCGTGGCGGTAGCAATGCTCCGCACGCACGCTGTGGGCGAACAGTTCGTCGAGCAGTGCGCGGCTTTCGTCCTCGGGCAGATCGACTATGCGCGTCGTGAAGTGTTCGCTCACGAAGAGGGCCTTGCGGCCCGTTTCGGGGTGCGTGCGCACGACAGGGTGCACAACGGGCTTGACCTCCGCGATCTGCTGCGCCGTGAGATTTGGCCGCCACGGGCTGCGCGCCTGGAGTTCCGCATAGCGCGCGAGATAGGTATGCTCGGCACGCCGCCCCTCCACAGCGCTGCGCAAATGCGCAGGCAGCGTGTCCCACGCGAGATGCATGTTGGCGAACAGCGTGTCCCCGCCCTCTGCGGGCAACTCCTGCGCGTGCAGCAGCGAACCGAGGCTCGGCTTCTCCTTATATGAAAGGTCGGAATGCCAGAAGTGGCCGGCATCGCCAAGGCCAATGGGCTTGCCGTTCTCCACGATGTTCGAGACGATCAGCACCTCCGGATGGCCCGCCAGCGCGAACTGATGCAGCACGTGGATCTGCAACGGCCCAAAGCGGCGGCTGAACTCGACCTGCTGCTGCGGCGTGATGCGCTGGTCGCGAAACACCAGCACGTGATGATCGAGGTGGGCGCGATGAATGCGTGCGAAATCGTCGCTCGATACCGGCTTCGCGAGATCGAGGCCGACCACTTCCGCGCCAAGTGGCGCATTCAACGGAAGAATCTCGAAGTGCTGGGACGCGGCGGCCGCGCTTGAAGGGGCAAGAGCAGCGGCAGAAGCGGTGAATGTGGCAGGGGTAGTCACGCAGCAAGCCTTTCAGGTAAGCAATGGCTTCAATCTACGTGATCCATACGCCGGCTGACAACGAAGCAAATCCGATACGTTTATCCGTTCGAGTCATAAAGGCGCTGTTAAGGCATACGGCGCGTGCGCCCTTGAACGGCGCGCCGGGCTCGAATACTCATGTCCGAATCTGGCCAGATTCCTCCCCGGATCTGCTTTACAGTCTGGACATGCGCCTCGATCCCGACACCTGCTACCAGACCATGCTCTCGAAAGACCGCCGCTTCGACGGCTGGTTTTTCGTCGGCGTTTCGTCTACCGGGATCTACTGCCGGCCGGTCTGCCCCGTTCGCGCGCCACGGCGCGAGAACTGCCACTTTTTCGCCAATGCCGCAGCGGCTGAGCGCGCGGGCTTTCGCCCCTGCCTGCGATGCCGCCCTGAACTGGCCCCAGGCAACGGGCTGCTCGACGTATCGAGCAGGCTCGCGCACGCCGCCGCGATGCTGATCGAAGAGGGCTTCCTCAACACCGGCAGCCTGGCTGACCTGGCTGCGCGCGTGGGCGTGACCGATCGCCACCTGCGGCGGATCTTCGATGCGCAATTCGGCGTGTCGCCGCTGGAGTTTGCTCAAACCCAACGGCTTCTGATGGCCAAGCGGCTGCTAACCGATACCCGCTTGCCCGTGAACGCGGTTGCCCTCGCGGCAGGATTCGGAAGCGTGCGGCGGTTCAACGACCTTTTCCTGAAGCAATACGGCCTGAACCCGCTGCGATTCCGCAAGCAAACCGATGCCCGTCATGCTCCGGATGCGCAAAGCGTGACCTTTACGCTGGTCTATCGACCGCCGTTTTGCTGGTCCGGCATTCTCGCGTTCCTCGCACGCCGCCAGATTGCCGGCGTAGAGCATATCGGCGACGAAATCTATACGCGCACGCTCGCATTGAGCCATCACGGCCGCGAGATCCACGGCTGGATCAGCGCACGACACACACCGAAGCGCTACGCGCTCGAAGTGACTTTGCCGATGTCGCTCATGCCGGCCGTGGGACAGCTTCTGCCGCGCGTCAGACGTCTGTTCGATCTGGACGCGCGCCCCGATCTGATCGACCCGCATCTCGGCGATCTGGCGGCCGGCTCACCGGGCATACGGGTCCCGGGCGCGATGGACGGCTTCGAGATCGCGGTGTGCGCCTTGGCCGGACCGTCGCTGCATTCATCGAGCACGCAAAGCATCCTTTCACGCATTGCCGAGCGCTTTGGCACACAGGTCAGCGCACCGCAAGCGTTGACCCGCATTTTTCCCTCGGCGGCCACGCTCGCGCGCGCGCCGGCGTGCGCACTCGAGGACACCGGTATGACGCGAAAGCGCGCCGATGCGATCGTTGCGCTCGCAAGCGAAGTGTCGTCGGGCCGCATGAGGCTCGAGCCCGCCGCGCCGCTGGAAGACACGCTGCGCGCGCTGCGTAGCATTCAGGGGGTGAGTGAATGGGCGGTGCAGTACATCGCCATGCGCGCCCTCGCGTGGCCCAATGCCTTTCCACCCTGCGACCTGACGCTGAAAAAGCAACTGGGCTATGCGAGCGCATCTGCACTGGGCCGCCATGCGCAACAGTGGGAACCGTGGCGCGCCTACGCAACCCTCCACATGTGGAGCCAACTCGAGGGCCAACACTCATGACACCCGGCTATGTGATTCCAAGTCCATTGGGGGATATCGCGCTGCGCGTAGAAGACGATTTCCTGACCGGCCTCTTTTTCGTGGGCCAAAAATACTTTCCGCAGATGTCGCTTACGCGCATTGGAACAGGAGCGCCGCCACTCGCGCGTTACGCCCAGCGGCAAATCACGCAGTTCTTTTCGGGCGAGAGACGGGACTTCGGGCTCCCCATTGCCTTACGGGGCACGCCGTTTCAGCGGCGGGTCTGGAAGGAGCTCGAGGCCATTCCGTATGGATCTGTGATCTCTTACGCGGAGGTCGCGAGGCGCCTGCGCCTGGACTCCGGGCACGCGCGCGCGGTGGGGAGCGCAGTAGGCCGCAATCCCATTTCCGTGATCGTTCCGTGCCACCGTGTTGTCGCGACAAACGGCGCGCTGACCGGTTACGCAGGCGGCGTGGATCGCAAGGCCGCGCTGCTCGAACTCGAACAAGTGGACCGCTGCGCCGCGCTGGTTTAGAAGCGGTCCTATCTCGCACCTACTGTCCGCCCCCGGACCTATCGAGCAATATCAGCGTCACGCCGTGGGTCCAGCGTTCGCACACGCCGCCCATGCTTTCATGCGCTTTGTGCGTGCCGAGCGCGAGCGTGCCCAAAAAGGAATACGATCACCAGCGTGACCGTGCCTGCCTGCGCAAGCGCGCAAATGCCATCGCCACGCCAAGGAAGCCAATCGCCACACCGCCCGTCAACGCGTGAACATGCCGCTCTGTGAAGAGCGGCATGTTGCCGTTGCGCGCTTCCTGGTCGAGACCGGCGCGAAAATGGTCGCCATGGCGATGTTCACTCACACGTCGATTTCGCCGAGTTAGCGCTTTACGCGCGCTGCCGCCGTTTCGACAGCCTGTGCGTCGGCCACGTCGGTGGGCTCCGCGAGCGCGCGCACATCGTGTAGGCGGCCTGTAATTGCGCTGCTTTCACGCGAACCGTTCGGGTTCGCGCGAAAGCAGCGCGACGTCGTAGCTTGCAAGCGCGAAAGCTTCAGCAACGGCGCGGCCCACGCCCGCGCCCCCACAGGTCAGCGATCCTGTGTTGCGGTTTTCTGTGCATCGGCTCGGTAAGCAAAAAGGAGGGACGTGATAGTGCCAAACCGCAAAGCCTATGCTCGTATGGTCCCAAGCTGATCCCAAGCGCGGCGCAAAACGCGGTGCACTAGCTGGCACCGCATTTGCGCATCATTCCCTTCGCGCGCCGCCCGCCTGGCAAGCGCGCCCCAGCCGAGGAGTCCTAGCTCATGTCATCGAATTCAACGTCGAATGCCGGGCCCACCCAAGCCGACCCATCCGATCTCGACCGCCGCGCCATCGACACGATCCGCACCTTGTCGATGGACGCCGTGCAAAAGGCCAATTCCGGCCACCCCGGCACGCCCATGGCGCTCGCGCCGCTCGTGTACCAGATCTGGCAGCATCATCTGCACTACGACCCTGCCGCGCCGCGATGGCCCAACCGCGACCGCTTCGTGCTCTCGAACGGCCACGCTTCAATGCTGCTCTACTCGATGTTGCACCTCACGGGCGTGCAAGCCATAGACGAAAAAGGCAAGCTCACGGGCAAGCCCGCGGTCTCGCTCGACGATATCAAACAGTTTCGCCAGATCGACAGCCTGACGCCGGGGCACCCGGAATATCGCTGGACGACGGGCGTCGAAACGACCACCGGGCCGCTCGGCCAGGGGCTCGGCAACAGCGTGGGCATGGCCATGGCCGAGCGCTGGCTCGCACAACACTTCAATCGCCCGGACGCCACGATCTTCGACTACCGCGTCTATACGGTGTGCGGCGACGGCGACATGATGGAAGGCGTCTCGCACGAGGCGGCGTCGCTCGCGGGCCATCTAGGTCTCTCGAATCTGATCTGGTTTTACGACAGCAACCGCATCACGATCGAGGGCCACACCGACCTCGCCTATAGCGACGATGTCGAGTCGCGCTTTCGCGGCTACCACTGGCACACGCTGCACGTGGACAACGCCAACGACACGAACGCCATCGAAGCCGCCATCGAACAAGCGCAGGCTGTGACCGACAAGCCGACGCTGATCGTGGTGAATAGCATCATCGGCTGGGGCGCGCCGAACCGGCAGGACACGGCGGCGGCGCACGGCGAAGCGCTGGGCGAGGAAGAGGTGCGGCTTGCCAAGCGCGCGTACGGCTGGCCGGAGGACGCGCAGTTCCTCGTGCCCGACGGCGTGTACGAACGTTTCGCGCAAGGCATGGGCGCGCGCGGCAAGGCGGCGCACGAAGCGTGGAAGCAACGCTACGACGACTATGCGAAGCGCTACCCCGAACTCGCGAAGGAACTGAGCCTGATGCTCGAGGGCAAGCTGCCCGAGGGCTGGGACGCCGACATTCCCACCTTCGCCGCCGATGAAAAGGGCCTCGCCACGCGCGACTCGTCGGGCAAGGTGATCAACGCGATCGCGCAACGTGTACCGTGGATGATCGGCGGCGCCGCCGACCTCTCGCCGTCCACCAAAACCAATCTCAAGTTCGATGGCGCGGGAAGCTTCGAGCGCGACCACTACGAAGGCCGCAACCTGCATTTCGGCATTCGTGAGCACGGCATGGGCGCGGTCTGCAATGGCCTCGCGCTTTCGGGCTTGCGGCCGTTCGGATCGACGTTCCTCATTTTCAGCGACTACATGAAGCCCCCCATCCGGCTCGCGGCGATCATGGAGTTGCCCGTGGTCTACGTGTTCACGCACGATTCGATTGGTCTCGGCGAGGACGGGCCCACGCACCAGCCGATCGAGCAGCTCGCGTCGCTGCGCAGCGTACCGGACCTGCTCACGCTGCGCCCCGCCGATGCCAACGAAGTCGCGCAGGCCTGGCGCGTTGCGCTCACGCGGACGCATGAACCGGCCTGCCTCGTGTTGACGCGCCAGGCGCTGCCCACGCTTGACCGCACGAAATACGCGAGTGCGCAAGGCGTGCAGCGCGGCGCATACGTGCTCGCCGACGCACCCGATGGCAAGCAGCCCGAAGTCCTGCTCCTCGCCACGGGCAGCGAGGTTTCGCTGTGCATTTCCGCATACGAAACGCTGAAAAAGGAGGGGATCGCAGCGCGCGTGGTCTCGATGCCTTCATGGGGCTTGTTCGAACTGCAGGACGAGGCGTACCGCGATTCGGTGCTGCCGCCGGACGTCCGTGCGCGCGTGGCCGTGGAGCAGGCGGCGTCGCTCGGCTGGGACCGTTACGTCGGCCGCTTCGGCTCGCAGATCGTGATGCGCACGTTCGGCGCCTCCGCGCCGATCAAGGCGCTGCTGACCAAATTCGGCTTCACGCCTGAGCACGTGGTGGAAGAAGCGAAGAAGCAGATTGCGCGTTGCAAGGCGGGAGCGGGCGCGCAGTCAGGCGAATAGTCAGTGTCTGCTCGTGCCGTAGAAGCGCAAGTAGCCGCTGTGAAGCGTCACCGGCTTGCCGTCCGTCTCTTCGATGAGCCGGGCGGCCGCCGCCTCGATGGCAGCGCGGTTGCGGTGGAACGCGAGGCGCAGGTCGGGCTCTCGCAACGATTTCGCGCCGAAGCGATCCTCCAGCGCTTCAGCCGTAATCGCGCAGTCCACAGGGACAGAATCCGCGAGCGCAACAAAGGTTAGCGCGAACTCCTGCGTGTCGTACTCGACTGGACCTTCGGGAAAGGAAATGTTCATGATGGGTGGACTCCTGAATATCGGGTGAGCAACCGCTCAGGCGTCGCCGTGCGGCCGCGCCTGAGGGCGGGTTAGCGCCTCGAGATACCAAAAAGCAGGCTGGCCAGAAAGAGAATCACGAAGATCAAGAACAGAATCTTGGCGATGCCCGCCGCACCAGCGGCAATCCCGCCAAATCCGAAGACAGCCGCGATGATGGCTATCACGAAGAAAACGATCGCGTAGTAAAGCATTGCCGGCTCCTTTGAAGGCATCCTGCTCTATGCGCACCGGCTGTGCCCGAGCGGGTTTTCGCCCGGGAGCGAGGGTTCGATACGCCATAACCCCTCGCGGCACGCCCATTGCGCGACAAGCGGCCTGGGGCTCTCAAGCGAAGGAGACAGTCATGAACCAGACGCGATGCGCCATGCACGAGGCGCAGTCCCTTCCGCAGTGCCTTCTTCACGCGGGCCTCGTGGGCCTCTGTTTCGTGCTCGCAGCGCAAGCCACGTTTGCGCAAACCGGCGATACGGTTTCGCGGCCCAATCCATTGCCCCCGCACAATCTGGCGGCGGCAGACCCGGGCTATGGCGGCGAGGCAAGTGACGAGATCATCACCGCGCACGCAAAGGCGGCATTGATCGGCGCGGACGGCTTGACCTCCAGCGACGTGCACGTCAGCACGAAGCGCGGCGCCATTACGCTAACGGGGACCGTGCCCGACGAAGGACAACGCGACAAGGCCGAAAGCGTCGTGCACGACCTGAACGGCGTGGTATCCGTCACCAACAATCTGAAAGTCGGCAAGACGCAATAGATGCTGCGAGGCGTCACCCGCTAGTCCATCATGAGCTTGAGCGGGCTGCCTGTCTCGGACGCAACTGGTGTTCCGATTCGGCGCGCGCCTCCTGGCGCCGGTAATAGCGATCGAGTACGTAGCCCGCCGTCGCGCCGTGCAGCACGACGGAAAGCACGATCGCATCGAGGGCGGCGGGCAGCACGGGCCGCAGCACGTCGCCCGCCTGGTCGATCCCCCACACCGCGTAGTAGAACGCGCCCACGCCGCGTATGCCCATCCACGCCATCAGGAGCCGCTGCGGGCCCTGAGCGCTCGAGCCCATCATTGCGACGAGCACGGCCAGAGGCCGCACGACGAACACCAGCACGAGCGCGGACAGCACCGCGCGCAGGTCGAGCATCTCGCGCCAATGCGCCGAAATTACGCAGCCAATGATCAGCAGTACCGAGAACTCAGCCAGCCGTTCGATTTCCAGCGTGGACCCCGTCATACCTTCGGCAAGCCACATGTGCGCGCGCTGGGGATCTGTCGCGACTTCGGTACGCTCGCCGAGCTGCACGCTTTCGAGCGCCTCGGCAGGGCGGCGCTCGCCTGTCGCGCGAAGCTCCTCATGACGCAACGCTACGCCCGCAGCGAAGACCGCCACGAACGCATACGTATGCAGCAGCAGCGCCACGCCGTAGGTGACCGACATCAGCCCGATGGCAATGAAGCCGTCGAGCCCCACGGCTTCGCCATGGCGCGTGCGCAAATAGAAGACGCTGCGCACGCAGAGCATGCCGAGCACCCCGCCAACGAGCAGTGCGCCCGTGACGCCCCACGCCACCCACGCGGCGAACGCCGCCGCGTTTTGCGTGTTGGCGCCGTGCACGCCGCACAGCGCAAGGCCGAGCACCGCGAAGGGCATGGCGGCGCCGTCGTTGAGGCCGCCCTCGCCCGAGAGCGCGAATCGCACGGGCTCCGCGTCGCCGGCCTCATGCACGCGCAGTTCGTTCGCGAGCACCGGATCGGTCGGCGCGAGCGCCGCGGCGAGAAACAACGCGACGCCCGTGGCCGCACCCGTCGCCACGCCGAACGCGAACATCAGCGCGACACTGAGCACCATGGCCAGCACGCCGAGGCGCAGCGGCAAGCGCCAGAGCGGCTCGCGCAGCCGCACGCGCAGATGCATGCCCACCGAAAACAGCGAGACCACAAGCCCTGCCTCCGCCAACACGGTGAGCGTGCGCACATTCTGCGCGAGGTCGGTATGAACGAGACCGAGCAAACCCGGCCCCACCACGACGCCAACGGTCAGATAAATCATCGCGCCCGTGAGCGGCAGGCGCGCGATAGGGCCCCGCGCGAGCGCCACGAACATCAGCAGCACGCCTATCAGCAGAAACCAAAGTGCTTCCTGCGGCATGGAAGGGCTTCTCTCCTCTTGGAACGTTGCCGCAACGCGCGGACGCAGCCCGCGGGCGGACCCCTGCGTAGCGCAACATCCGTTCCTCTCTTTCACGGGCCGACCACCGGGCTGCGTTATTCGTTCGGCACGCCGTCGCCGTTCCGCGCGCTCGACGCCCCGTGCGCGGCTTTCGTCTACGATCGCGAGTGCATCGTCATGCGATAAGGAGACCGTATTGGACGCACACGATCTGAGCGCGCTCTACCGGCGCTACATCGACTGCCTGAACCGACGGGATTGGGATTGCCTCGGGGACTTCGTCGCCCACGACGTCGTCCATAACGATCGTCCGTTTGGTCTCGCGGGATATCGCGCCATGCTGGAGCAAGACGTCCGCGACATTCCCGACTTGCGCTTCGAAATCGAACTGCTGGTCGCCGAGCCTCTGGTCATTGCCAGCCGCTTACGTTTTGATTGCACGCCCCGACAAGACTTTCTCGGTTTGCCTGTGAACGGTCGGCGAATCGCGTTTTCGGAGAATGTGTTCTACGCGTGGCGCGGCGGGAAAATTGCGCGGGTATGGTCGATCATCGACAAGGCTGCGATCGAGGCGCAATTGTCGTAACCCATTGCCATTTTCTTCATGAAGCTAACGCCTCAGCACCACTATTGAGCAATGCTGCTCGCGCTTTCCCGGCATTACCCACCCCGTGGGCCAGAAAACGGGGCACAACATGCGTTGCCAGTTCTTCGATGACCGCTTCGGCGGGCCGTGTTCCGTACTTGAGATTGAGCAAGACGTGGTTCGCGCCCGCGCGCTCGAGCGCCTCCAGCGTTCGCATCAGCCAGTTACGGCCAAGACGGTGGCCGTTGTGAATCGGTGTGGGCCCTTCGTCCGGGTTCTCGGACAGATCGATGTGATAAGGCTGTGCAAACGGCTTGAACCTACCTGGGGAGACTTGTGCAACGGTCTCGTGCCAGTACCGGACGAGTTCCACCTGGCTTGCGAGCGAGCGTTGATACGTGATCCATCCGTCGGCATTCTGCGCGATCCACTCGATCGACTGCTGGCTATTGCCTGTCACGATCAGCGGGACCCTGGCCGAAACGGGCTTGGGTACGATATCCGCGCCACCCAGCGTGCCATAGCGGCTTTTAATTTCAGGAAACGCGCTGCCCCACGCCACATTCAGATATCGGACCTGCTCGCGAAACATCTCGCCTCGCCCCTCGCGATCCACTGCGAACGCCGGGAATTCAACGGGCCTGTCGCCCGAGGCGATGCCGAGCACGAGTCTGCCGCCGGTGAGTTGGTCGATGCTCGCCGCCGCCTTTGCCGTATGGATCGGATGACGCAACGGCAACACGATCGCAGCCGTAAAGAGCGCGATAGATTCAGTCTGACCCGCTACATAGCCGAGCCATGTCCAGGGATCGTAGATTTGCCCAAGGTCGCCAAAATTGGGATCGCGCAGCGGTACATCACGTACGCCGAGCGCGGCAAAACCGCCCTCCTCGGCCACACGAGCCAGCGCAATCTGGTTACGCATGCTCGGTGCGTCGCCCGAATACGATTCGATTGCAAACAACACCCCGAGCGTCAGCCGTCCAGGAGAGAACATGCGCGAAAATCCGGGATTCGATTGCGGCAACGCTTCGGGAGAGGGGATCAGCATGCAGACAATTCCGTAAATCGGGTAAGAGATCGACGCCGCTTATTTTGCAAAACCTTCCGCCGATGATCACCCGGCTTCGCGGCAATTCAGTTGTTCCTGCGTGTAACGCGCGCGTACTACGCCGCGCCAGCTAGAGGCGCCCGATTGCGTGATCGAACCGGGCGCAAAAGCGGGAGTCATTGGCCGGAGTAAATCGGTCGCAGACCCGGAATATCCGCTTGGGGTGCGCCCGACATGGCTTGCCCGGACGCCGACGTTCCACTGACCACACCGCCAAAGTCGCTCGATGCCGCAGCCGAACGGGACACCCGCGCTTCCGCCTGCTGGATCTGCTGAGGGTAAGTCGTCTGGTCGCCGTCTCCGGTCCGGTATCCCGCTTTTTCGAGTTGGACAAGCTGATTGCGAACCTCTGCGCGAGTGAGCGCGCCGTTGGACTGGGCAAATGCGATAGCGGGCGCGGCGAGGGCCACGGCGATTGAGAGGGCCGAAGCCAGAACTTTCACTTTCATGATTCACCTCGAAGGTTTTGAAGGGCTGCGAACGGTTGTTTGCAGCAGGTGAATGCATGGTAAATAGGCGACCACTTAAGATAAAGAGCCGCACGGGAACAACATTTGTGTCCGCTGGTAAAAAGCCAGTTGGCCCGATTTTCAGCGATGAATTCCCCGCGATGATGGCGGGCTCGATGGCGGCGGAAGTCGCCGTGCCCGATGTGGGGCCGTTGTTAGTTAGTGATCCGTATTAGCTGATCCGGTGAATTGCTGCGATGCTAACGGCAGGTGGAGCGCCGTGAGCAATTTGCCTCGATATAATCCCGTAGCTGCAAGCTGACTGAACACCAGGAAAAAGATCATGCCTGGACAGCGGTATCGGCACAGGCGTAGCGGATCTTGTAGAGAGAAGGTGGAAATATTCGACAACCTCTTTGGACGCGCCATGACGACAACCCACAAGAGATTTCCGTATGCCGCTGCTTCGATATTGACCGTGCTCTTCTGCCTGCTCGCGGCAACCGCGCACGCGGCAGGCCTCAAGCGCCTCGACATTCCCGCCGACGCCCATGGCCCGGCACTGAAAGCCATGGTCTGGACGCCATGCGCGGAGCCCGCGCAGGACGTGCCGTTCGGCCCATACATCCTGCACGGGCGGCGCGACTGTCCGACCGTTGGCGACAAGCTTCCCCTCGTTGTCATTTCGCACGGCCACACCGGCTCATATCTGGGTCACCATGACCTTGCCGAGACGCTGGCCAACGCGGGCTTCGTTGTGGCCGCAATCAACCACCCCGGCGACTCGTTCGCCGATCCGAGCCGCGCGGGCGATATGTCCGTGTTCATCGAGCGGCCGACCGATATCAAGCGCCTGATCGATTACATGCTGAGCGCCTCGCCGGACGCCGCGAAAATCGACCCGCAACGCATCGGATTCTTTGGCTTTTCGCGCGGCGGCTATACGGGTCTGGTGTTAGCGGGCGGCGCGCCGGACTTCCAGCACTCCGATGTGCCTTGCCCGGACACGGGGCCGCCGGTCTGCGCCGAAATCGCGCGTGGAGAAGTGCCCACGCAGCCGTTGCCGAGCGATGCGCGAATCAAGGCGTTCGTGCTCGCCGATCCGCTCAATGAATTCCCTGCTGCGAGTGATCTGAAGAACGTGACAGCGCCCATCCAGGTGTGGGCTTCGCAGTATGGCGGCGATGGCGTATTGCCCCACAACGCGCCCGCGCTTGCGAGGACGCTGCCTCGCAAACCCGACTATCACTTCGTGCCCGACTCGGCGCATTTCGCCTTTCTTGCGCCTTGCGACGAGGCTATGAAAGAGAAGATGCCCGAGATCTGCGTGGATGAGCACGGCTTCGACCGGGTCGCCTTTCACAAGGAACTCGACGCGAGCGTGCTCGCGTTCTTCCAGGCGAATCTGCGCTAGCTTTCCCGCTTCCCTTCATGCCGCCCTGTAGCCCAGCCGCCGCGAAATCGCCTCCACGCAATCGCGCAGCGCGCGGGCAACGGGGCCGTCCCAATCGGTATCGAGCGTGCCGGTCGGGCCCATGATGGTGAGCGTCAAGGCAATGTTCTTCGAGTAGTCGAAGACCGGCGCGGAGAACGCCACGATGCCCGGCGTCGGATGATTGATGCTGCGCGCCATGCGCCGCTCGCGCGCTTCCTCGATCATCGCCTCGACCACCGACGCTTCCAGCGGATGCGCAATGTCGGGGCCGAGCCGGATACGGTCGTCGAGTAGCAGCGTCTCGGTGAACTTGCGCGGGAGAAACGCCGAGAACAGGCGGCCGGTCGCCGTATTCGCGAGCGACATGACCGTGCCCGTGCGGATGTTCGTGTGGATGGGATAGGAAGCGTCGATCAGGCGCACGATCACCGGGCCCAGATTGCCCCACACGGCGATTGCCACCGCATGCGAAGTCTCTTCCGACAACGCCTCGGCAAAGGGCGTGGCCTCGCGGATGGGGTTTTGCGTCTGCAGGCTGGCAAGTCCCAGCTGGATCGCCATGGGCCCGAGCAGATAGTGCCCCGTGGCCGGGTCCTGCGCGACCAGTCCGATCTTGCCGAAGCTCACCAGGTACGGGTGGATCTTGCCCGACGGCATGCCCGCGGCCTTCACAAGGTCGCGCAGCGCCATGGGCCTTGCCTCGTCGGCCAGCACCTTGAGGATCTCTCCTCCCACTTCGATCGACTGTATGCCACGGCGCTCGCGCTCAGGCACTGCCTCCGTTTCGGTGTTTTCCACGTCCGTCCCCGTTATCCAAAGGTGGGCGCAGTATAGCATTAGTCATTATCTAGTGCAGTTGCATAGGGTTAACTACAAGATATTCTCTAGCGAGCTAGGTTTAATCTAACAATCAAGGAGACGGCGTTGGTCGACGCCGTCCGCATCAGAACGGAGAAGGCGATGTCTTTAACGCAAGCAGAATGCGATGTGCTCGTGATTGGCTCGGGCGTGGGCGGCATGTCGGCGGCTATTACCGCCGCGAGCCGCGGGTTGAAGGTGATCGTGGCCGAGAAGGCCGCGTACTACGGCGGCACGACCGCGCGCTCGGGCGGCTGGCTCTGGATTCCCAACACGCATCTCGCCAAGGCGTGGGGCCACCATGAACTGACGGATCAGGCGCTGACCTATATCCGCGACCAGGCGGGCCGCGGATTCGACGAAGCGCGCGTGCGCGCCTTTCTCGCGAACGGCCCGAAGGCGGTGGAATTCTTCACATCCAGCACCGCGGTGCAGTTCGACATGCCGCTCACGTTCCCGGACTACCACGCCGAAGCGCCCGGCGCGGCGCAAGGCGGCCGCTCGATGGTCACGCGCCCTTACGACGCGCGCGAGCTTGGGCCACTGCTCAAGACCCTCGGCCCGGTGCTGCCGGAATTGACGGTTTTTGGCGTCACGATCGGCTCGGGCAAGGACATCGTCCACTTCATGCGCGTGACGCGCTCGCTCGAATCCGCCTGGTACGTGACCAAGCGTCTTATGAAGCACTTTCGGGAAGTGATGAAGTTCGGCCGGGGGATGACGCTCACCAACGGCAACGCGCTCGCTGCGCGGCTTGCCCGATCCGCGGCAGACCTCGATATTCCCGTCTGGCTCTCATGCCCGGCCACACGCTTGCTGTGCGAGGGCGGCCGCGTCACGGGCGCGGTGCTCGAACGCGCAGGAGAACGAATCGAAGTGAAGGCGCGGCACGCCGTCGTGCTCGCAACGGGCGGCTTCCCGCACGACATCGAGCGGCGCAAGTCCACCTATCCGCATGTGCAGGCAGGGCACGGCCACTACTCGCCTACGCCACAGACCAACGTTGGCGACGGCATCCGCATGGCCGAAGCGGTGGGCGGCGTGTTCGACAGAAGCCTTTCGAATGCTGCCGCGTGGACGCCCATGTCGCTCGTGCCGCGCAAGGATGGGTCGACTGGCATCATGCCGCACTTCATCGACCGGGCGAAACCCGGAGTGATCGCGGTGAACCTCGACGGGCGGCGCTTCGCGAACGAGGCGAACTCGTACCACGACCTCGTGCAGGCGATGATCGCCACGTCGAAGGGCAAGACGGAAACCGCGTGCTGGCTCATTGCCGACCACGCGGCCATCCGGCGCTACGGGCTCGGCTTCGTCAAGCCCTTCCCCATGCCGCTCGGCGCGCACCTGCGCAATGGCTATCTCAAGCGCGGCAAAACGGTTGAAGCGCTCGCCGGCGAGATTGGCGTGGATGCGGCCACGCTCGGGGCGACCGTGCGTCAGTACAACGAATGCGCGCGGGTTGGCCGCGACCTCGAATTCGGCCGTGGCAGCAAGGCCTACAACCGCTACCAGGGCGATGCGCTGCACGCGCCCAATCCATGCGTCGAGCCGCTGGCCAACGGACCGTTCTATGCGATCAAGCTCGTGCCGGGCGACCTTGGCTCGTTCATGGGTCTGCGCACGAACGAGCACGCCCAGGCCCTTGCGCGCGATGGCTCGCCCATTGCCGGCCTGTACGCCGCGGGCAACGACGCCGCCAGCATCATGGGCGGCGAATACAACGGCGCGGGCATCACGCTTGGACCTGGCCTCACATTCGGTTTTATCGCGGCCAACCATATTGCCGAGCGCGCACGGCAGGTGAATTCCGAACCGAATTCCATACCGGCGCAAGCCTCGCTCGTGGCGCACTGAGCGCCTTCTTTAGACGAATCCGCTCCCGCCTGATTCCTCAATCATTTAGTTACGCTAATGAAATCCACTCTCCCACTTCTTGTCGGCAAGATTGCCTTCGTCACCGGCGCAGGCCAAGGCAACGGCCGCGCCATTGCCATCGGACTCGCCGAGGCGGGCGCATCCGTCGTTGTCTCCGACATGAACGAAGCCAACGCCCGCGAGACCGCCGCCACCATCGAAGCCCACGGGCACGCGGCCTACGCGTGCCAGCTCGACGTGACCGACGCCGCCCAATGCCGCGCCGTGGCCGAAGATATCGCGGCCAGGCTCGGCGCAATCGACGTGCTCGTGAACAACGCGGGCATCCTCGTGCGCGAAGGCATCGACAGCGAGAACGCGCTCTCCAACCTTCAGCGCGTCATGAAGGTCAATCACGAAGGTACGTTCAATGTGTGCCACGCCTGCCTGCCTTCGCTGCGCAAGACGCGCGGTGCGATCGTCAACGTCGCGTCGATCGCGTCGTTCTCGGGCCAGCCCAACACGCTTGGCTATTCGCCTTCCAAGGGTGCCGTGAAGATGCTGACCCAGTCGCTCGCCGTCGATCTCGCGCGCGACGGCATCCGCGTGAACGCCATCGCGCCGGGCGTGATCGAAACGCCCATGACCGTGTTCACGCGCGACGACCCGGCAAAGCTCGAACGCTTCATGAGCCGCGTACCCATGAAGCGGGTTGGCAAACCCGAAGAACTCGTCGGCGCGGTGCTGTTTCTCGCCTCGCCGATGTCCACCTACGTCACCGGCGTGACCTTGCCGGTGGACGGCGGCTATCTCGCGGCCTGAAGCGCCCGGGACTTTCGAAAACCACTCAGGAGACAGGCGGCGATGAATCGCATACCCCACCCCATCGATGTGCAATCGTTCATCGACGCCGAGCGCTTTGCCCCATTGCAGTGGCTCGTACTTCTATTTGGATTCCTGATTGTTTCGGCGGACGGATACGACACCGCCGCAATCGGGTTCATCGCGCCGTCTCTCGTCCAGGAATGGGGCGTGGCCCGCGGCGAACTGGGCGCCGTGATGAGCGCGGCGCTCGCGGGGCTTGGCCTCGGCGCGATTCTGGCCGGGCCGGTGGCGGACCGCTTCGGCCGCAAATGCGTGCTCGTTGCGTCGGTCACGGCGTTTGGCATTTGCACGCTCGTTGCGGCGCAGGCCCAGTCAATCGGCGCGCTCACCGCGTTGCGTTTCATTACCGGACTCGGTCTCGGCGCTGCGATGCCCACGACCATCACCATGATGTCCGAATACGCGCCGCAGCGTTTTCGCGCCCTTTCCGTCAACGCCATGTACTGCGGATTCTCGTGCGGCCTCATGGCGGGCGGCGCGGCCTCGGCATGGCTCATTCCGCATTTCGGCTGGCGCAGCGTGCTGATGGCGGGCGGCGTCGTGCCGCTCGCGCTGGCCCTCGTCCTGTTCGTATTCCAGCCGGAATCCGCACAATTTCTCGCCGTGCGCCCCGGCAATGAGCGGCGTATCGCGCGCATTCTGCGCCGCATCGCGCCGGGCAGGGACTTCACGGGGTGCACCTTCGTTGCCCACACCGCGCCTTTGGCGACGCGCGACAAATCAGGCGGCAAAGCGGCACTGGCGCTTCTGCTGGCCCACGACTATCGGCGCCGCACGCTGCTGCTGTGGCTCACGATGTTCATGAGCCTTCTCGTCTACTACTTCATGACGAACTGGATGCCCACACTGCTGCGCAAGGCCGGCTTCAGCGTGGAGCACGGTGCGTTGATGGCGTCCGTGTTCCCGCTTGGCGGCCTCATTGGCAACCTGATCGCCGGCCGCCTGATGGACCGCTTTGGCGCCAACCGCACGATCGCCGTCGACTATCTGCTCTCCGCGCTGCTCGTCGCCGTGCTGGGCGCGAGCGTGGACCACCCCATGTTGCTCGGCGTTGCGCTCTTCCTGTGCGGCGCGCTCGTCACGAGCGCGGCGACGTCGATGTCGACCTATGCGTCCATGATCTATCCGACCGAAGCTCGCACGACGGGCGTAGCGTGGATGCAGGGCGTGGGCCGCGTGGGCGGCATGGCCGGTTCGTTCGTCGGCGCGGCGCTGCTCGGGCTCGGCTGGAATTTCGACGCCCTCTTCGCCATGCTTGCGCTGCCGGCGCTGGCCTCAGCCGGTGCGCTCATGCTGATGAAGCCGCAGCGGGCATTTGCTCCGGTGAACGCGATGGAGCCATAGCCCGCGCGGCGCAGCCGGCGCATTGTCGCCTCCGCCATCGCGTTGTCAGTTTCGCGCCAGCATCGGCCGGTAACATCGGTGCAAACGAAGGCATCACGCAAAACCGGCGCAGGACGACGCAGGACGAACCAGGGAGATGGCAGAATGCGTTCTTTTCCGCTATTCATTGTCGGCGCACCACGCTCGGGAACGACGTTTCTCTGCTCGGTTCTCAACGCGCACCCCCACATCCAGCTCACCAACGAATGCCGCGTGTTCGCGCTGGTCAAGGAAATGCTGGATGTGGGCAGCCAGCGCCCCGATCTGCTGAGCCCTGCCTGCCGCGACCGCTTCAACGCCTTTAGCCGCCGCACGCTTGGCGCCTGGGTCGAGCGCTTTTATCGTGAAGACCTGGAAATGTCGGCGCCCATCTGGGGCGACAAGCATCCCCCTTACGCCGATCCTACGATTCTTTCCGGCCGCATCGGCGCAATCGAGCGCTTGCCGCGCTCCGGGTCATGCCTGCGGCTCATACACGAGCTGTTACCCAACGCACACTTCATTCATCTTCATCGCGACCCTGGCTGGGTCGCCAACTCGCTGGTGCGCAAGCACTGGATCGGGTCCGTCAACGACGGCGTTCGCGTGTGGGGCCAGTATGTAACCGAAATCATCGACTTCTTTGCTGAAGTCCCGGCGGAGCAGACATTGACGATCGGCTATCGCAATCTGATCGAGGATGCGGACACGACCATCGCCAGCATCGGCCGTTTCCTGGGCCTCGCGGACGCTTCGCCGATCCGCGATTTTCTGCACGCCCAGCGCAGCGCGCCGACGCCATTCAGCGACCCGGTGACCGATATTGCCGATCTCTACGTCGTACCGCCTACGCCAACCACGGACAATGCGCTCCTGGCCCTGGCGGAAAGGGCGGCGACGGAACTTGGCTATGCGGCACCCGCAACTATTTCGGAATCCAGATAATACATTCGGGGCAGCGCTCAGAAGGCGCGCTTTCGCACGTGCGTTCTTCAGCTCGCGCACGTTGCCGGGCCAGCCATAACGGATCAGGTGCGCCGCGGCGTCGGCGGAAAGATGCTTGCGCGCGCCCGCGCGAGCGAGCGAGCGAGGAAATGCTCGGCGAGCGGCACGATGTCGGAAATGCGCGCCGAGAGCGGCGGCAGGTGGATCGGCACGACATGCAACCGGTAATACAGGTCCTCGCGAAAGCTGCCCTCGCGCACACCGCGCATGAGGTCGCGATGCGTCGCGGCGATCACGCGCACCTGCACGGGCACGCGGCGAGGCAAGCCACTACCGCAAAACCGGCAAGAGGAGGCGCGACGATGAGGCAATCGTGTTGACGCTGCTCGTACCGACACTCGCATGCCGGAAGCCGAGCATGGCGGGGACATCGGCATCCTGATCGTCGCTCGTGATGAGCAACCGCAAGCGATGACCGGCACGAAAACGCCTGGCGGTGACAACGAGCGGAATGCGGTACTGCACTTGCGTGCCGATCGGCACCGCCTCGAATTGTTTGCACGGCAACACGGGCGATCCGTCCCGGCTCGCAGCTTCGTCGACTTCGCGCAGGCTCGCGCGCAGGTACCCTGCCGTGACGTTGGTCGCGACGCCCGAGGGATCGACGTCCTGCAGCATCACGATCCATGCCGTGTCCGGCGCGGTGCTCGTGGCCTCGAGCCGCACTTCCGCATCGCCGGCCACGTCCACGTCGTTTTCCAGCGGCGCGCTATGCCATACGAGGCTCGTCGCGGGATCGGCCACGCTGGTCCGATGGCCGCTCAAGCCGTGGCCAAAAGCGATCAGTTGCCGGCAACCCTCGGGGCCCTCCTCGACATCCAGGACGCCGTCCGCGCGCAACGCGAGCCACTCATGCCCAGTCCCCTTCGGCGGCCACGCGGCAGCAGTGCGCCATTCGTCCGCGCCGGGCATGTAGTAGCGGATCGGATCGCCTTCGAGAATGCCCGTGTCCCGCCCCTTCAGCCAGTGATCGAACCACGCAAGTGCCTCGATATGCAGGCTTTCCCACGGCCAAGCGAGGCCATGCTCGCCGAGCATCGCAACGCGAACGGCAGGACTGTTGGTCAGGCCATGCCAGGCTCTGAACGTGGATGGCAAATGCATCGGCACGTTGTCCCAGTCGCAGCCGAGATAAACGGGCACCTTCACGCGCTCGAGCAACGGCACGAGGCTGCGCGCCTCCCACCACGCGTCGCGCGTTTGATGCTCCACGACGCAGGCGCGCCAGAGATCGTCCCACGGGTGCGGCGCATGGTGCAGTTTCAGCAATCCCTTGAGGCCGGCTATCGCGGCCTCTCCGTTCGTGGTTTCGAAGTGCTTATGAATGGCGGGCGTTTTCAGGAGATAGCGCGCAGCATCCACGATCCGGTTGCGAAAGAATCCGCTTTCGTGCGCCGAGGTCATGCCGATCATCGAAAGGTACGGCGTGAGAAAGTGGGTGCTAGCCAGGCCGTTGTGAACAGCGGCTTCGTAAAGGTCGATGCTCGCCGCGACCGGAAAAATCGCCTTCAGGGAAGGCGGCTGCTCGACCGCCGCTTCGAGCTGCGTCATGGCGAAATAGCTGATGCCCACCATGCCGACGTTACCGTCGGACCAGGGTTGTCGCCCGGCCCATTCCACCAGGTCGTACATGTCCTGCCGTTCCTGCGCGTCGAAAAACCCGAACGTCCCGCCTGATCCGCCCGTGCCCCGCACGTTGACGATGACATGCACATAGCCACGCGGAACGAAGTAGTCGCTTGCACCGGCTTCGATGAAGCCGAGCGGCGCGCCGAGGTTCTGAATCTGACGCGGATACGGCGAAGCGGAGACCAGCACCGGGTACCGACCGGACGCTGCGGGCCGATAGATGTCCGAGCGCAGTTCGATGCCATCGCGCATCGGCACGGGCACATCGAATTCGGAGTCCATATCAAATGCGGCGACGGAAAGATTGCGGTATTCGCGCCCGGTTGTCTGGTGACCGTTGAGGCGGCGTTGGCCGGGTTCGAACCCGGCGACTGCTGGCGGCATGAGTTGGCTCCATCGAAAAGCGTCCGGCCGTAGCCGTTGTGACGGGTGATCTGCGCGGGCGTAGCCGACCCGGTGCGTGGCGCGCCCCGGCCTCGCGCCCGTTCGCAGTCCGGACGCAGATGAAGTAGAATGAATGATATGTGAATTAAAATTCAAATTCAAACTATTTCTCGAAGCACCGATTCCACCATGCCGACAAGCCCGAAAAAGCCCGCCACCTCCCGCTCCGGCCGCGCGTCCCGCCCCGATGGAGCCGCCACGCGCGCGCATCTGCTCGACGTGGCGGGACGCGTGTTCGCCGAGCGCGGTTTCGCGGACGCCACCAGCAAGGAGATCTGCGAGCGCGCGGGCACGCCCATGGCGTCGGTCAACTACCACTTTGGTAGCCGCGAAGCGCTTTATGAGGCCGCGCTGGTCGAGGCGCACAAGCACGTCGTGGGTCTGGACGAACTCACCTCGCTCGCGCAGGCGCCCAGCGACCCCAAGGCGCAATTGCGCGCGGTGCTCACGCGTCTTGTGAGCCTCGCCACAAACGCCGAAAAGCCGTGGGGATTCCTGCTGATGCTGCGCGAAGTGCTTGCGCCCTCGCCCGCCGTTCCTGCGCTCATCGAGCAGGCGGTGCGGCCGAAAGCGGCCTTCATGCTGGGGCTCGTTGCACAGACGCTGGGCATGAAGCCCGGTGACGCCGCCGTTCAACGCGCGGTGCTGTTCACCGTGCTGCCCTGCATCGCCATGATGATCGCGCCAAGGCAGATCCAGGCGGCGGTTTTACCCGCCGCGACTACCGACCGTGACGCGATTGTAGAGGACTACGTGCGATTCGTGATGGCGGGCCTTGAGGCGATTGCGGTGGCCCACCGCACGGAAAAGTCCGCCCCGAAGTTGAAGGCGCGGTCATGAGCCCGGAGACGATGGCCCACGTGATCGTCACCCGCGCGATCCCGATGCACGCGTCGACCTTGTGGAAGATGATGTGGATGCCCTGATGTGCTCCATCAGGGCCCTCTGGAATGGCGACAACACTTTGTCGCGACGGTGAATGAGAAAAAGGGGAACCGACATCTCCAGCCCGGGCGTCTGCACGACGCGCAGGTCGCCGCGTTCAACGTCTGCGCGGATTGCCGACTCGAGAAAGAAGCACAAGCCGAGGTCGCGTTTGACCGCGTGCTTCTGCGATTCCGGATGGCCAAACTCGAGGATCACGTTGCGGGTATCGATGCCATGTTCACGCAGTTGCGCTTCCTCGAGTTCGCGGCGCACGATATGACGTGGCGCGCTGATGAAAGGTAGTGCGGCCAACTCGCGAGGCTGCGCGACGGCGCCGGTCAGCTTGCTGTGGGGCGCGCTTGCCAGCAGCAACGCCTCTTCCCACAGCATGTACACGGTCAGACCCTCCCGGTTCTCCGACGGATGCATGACGAGCACCGCAAAATCGCACGCACCGGTGCGTACCGCATCCAGCGCCGCCTGCGGGTTCGAACTCTCGATGCTGACCAACCCCTCCGGGTGGGCTGCGTAAAAGTCGGATACGAGCGCCGGCAGGAGATAGGAGCCGGGCGTCATGGATGCGGCAATGACTGCGCGGCCGGCCGCGCCATCCTCGAGCCCCGACAACTCGCGCTCCATCTCGCGCGTGCGCGTGAGGACATCATTCGCCCATTTGTACACGCGCTCCCCGGCTTCGGTGAGCCCGATATTGCGGCCGACGCGCTTGACGAGCGAGACCCCGAGCTTGGTCTCAAGGCCCCGCAGATGAGCGGTGACCACCGGCTGCGCAACGCATAGCCGGTCGGCCGCGCGCGTCACACTCTGTAGTTCCGCGACGAGACAGAACACTTCGAGCTTTTGCAATGTGAAATAGGGGTCGAACGTACGCATGCGAGGAATCTCCGGACCCATAGCCATACGGCTATAGACGATGGCCAATATTTATATTGGAAGTATATATTGGCGAATCCTAAGATTGACGCGCTACTCAAAGTGACTCTCTCAACCGTGACCTGATAATCAGAGGGAACGCATGGATCGGATGGCCAGTGTTACCTCCTTCGTCCGCGTCGTCGAGAGCGGCGGCTTTACCGCGGCGGCGCGCCGCCTCGACCTGTCGACGACAACGGTCAGCAATCACGTTCAGGCGCTTGAAGACAGCCTCGGTGTGCGTCTGTTGAACCGCACCACGCGTAGTGTGGGTCTGACCGAGATCGGTCGCGAATATTACGAGCGCTGCTCGCAAATCTTGCAGGAACTGGCGGAAGCCGACGAGATCACCAGCGCGTTACAGGTCACGCCGCGCGGCCGGCTGCGGCTGCGTTGCCACCAGGCATTGGAGCGGTCCATCGCGCCGATCGCCACCCGCTTCGCCGGCGACTACCCGGATGTCTCGCTGGATTTCCAGACCGACGCCATGGTTGGCCCCATCGACCCTGCGCGGGAGGGATTCGACCTGTCGATCATGCCGGCGTCCCCTCCTGATTCGACGCTGGTAAGACGGACCCTGGCGAGGTGGAACTATGTGCTGTGCTGCGCGCCCGCCTACCTCGAAGCGCATTCCGCGCCACGCAGCCCGGCCGACCTGGCCGACCACAATTGCTTGCTTTACGCTCATTCGATCTACCGCAACGACTTTCATTTCGTCGACCCTGCCGGCAATGCAACGAGCACTCGCGTGTCAGGCAACCTCGTCACTGCCAGCATTACGGTGATGCGCGCGGCTGCCGCTGCCGGACTCGGCTTGTGTCTGTGCCCCCCGTTTGTCGTTTCCGATCTCCTCGCCTCCGGCGTGCTGGTGCCGCTGCTACCCGACTACCGGACCCAGGAACTGGAGATCGTCGCGCTCTACCCCCATCGGCGACAGCTGAGCACCAAGGTCCGGCTGCTCCTCGATATGCTGGTCGAGCGGTTTGCCGACGGGCAGCGCTGGCTCGATGCCATGCCAGGCTGGTAAAGCGGGCGCTGGCGTTTTCCGGCCGCGCGAAGGACCGCGGCCAGTTCATTCTCAGCGCCCGCAAGCACTTACCCGCTGGCTCATCACGCGGCAGCCTTCACCATCTCCTCGATCACCTTCTTCGCGTCGCCGAACACCATCATCGTCTTGTCCATGTAGAACAGTTCGTTGTCGAGCCCGGCGTAGCCCGCCGCCATCGAACGCTTGTTCACGATGATCGTGCGCGCCTTGTACGCCTCGATGATCGGCATGCCCGCGATCGGCGACTTCGGGTCGTTCTTGGCCGCCGGATTCACCACGTCGTTCGCGCCCAGAACGAGCACGACATCGGTCTGGCCGAACTCGTTGTTGATGTCCTCCATCTCGAACACCATGTCGTAGGGCACCTCCGCTTCCGCGAGCAGCACGTTCATATGGCCCGGCATGCGGCCCGCCACAGGATGGATCGCGTAACGCACGTCCACGCCTTTTTCGACGAGCTTGTCGGTCAATTCCTTGAGCGCATGCTGCGCGCGCGCCACCGCAAGGCCGTAGCCCGGAACGATCACCACGCTTTCCGCGTTACCGAGCATGAACGCCGCATCATCGGCCGAACCCGACTTCACCGGACGCTGCTCCTGCGCGCCGCCCGCCGCCGCCGCGCCCGCCTCGCCGCCGAAGCCGCCCAGCAGCACGTTGAAGAACGAGCGGTTCATCGCGTGGCACATGATGTACGAGAGAATCGCGCCCGAAGAACCGACGAGCGAGCCCGCGATGATCAGCATGGCGTTGTTCAGCGAGAAGCCGATGCCCGCCGCCGCCCAGCCCGAGTACGAGTTCAGCATCGAGACGACCACCGGCATGTCCGCGCCGCCGATCGGGATGATGATGAGCACGCCCAGCGCGAATGCGATCAGCGTCATGATGATGAACGGCAACCACGACTGCGTGATGAAGAACAGGATACCGAAGCCGATCATGCCGATCGCGAGCATCAGGTTGATCAGATGCTGGCCCGGATAAACCACCGGCGCGCCCTGGAACAGGCGGAACTTGTACTTGCCCGAGAGCTTGCCGAAGGCTATGACCGAACCGCTGAACGTGATCGCGCCGACGAACGTGCCGATGAACAGCTCGATGCGGTTGCCGTACGGCAGGAAGCCCGGATACGGCGCGTCCTCTGCAACCAGCCCGAACGCTGCCGGTTCAGAGACGACCGCATACGCAATGCACACCGCCGCCAGACCGATCAGCGAGTGCATGGCCGCGACGAGTTCGGGCATCTTCGTCATCTCGACGCGCGCGGCGACAAAGGCCCCAAGGCCACCGCCCACCACGAGCGCCCCGAACAGCAGCGCAAGACCAAGCCCGAGATTCGAGCCAAACTGTGCGGACTCCTTCGTGATCAGCGCAAGCGTGGTGAGGATGGCAATGGCCATACCGACCATGCCGAACATGTTGCCGGCGCGCGCGCTCTTCGGATTCGACAGCCCCTTGAGCGCCTGGATGAAGCAGACCGACGCCACGAGATAAAGCAGCGTAACCCCATTCGCACTCATCTATACCCCCTCCTTCACGACAGCCTTTTTCGGCTCCTTCTTGCGGAACATCTCCAGCATTCGCCTCGTGACGAGGAACCCGCCGAACACGTTCACGGCCGCGAGCAGCACGGCAAACGTGCCGAAGACTTTGCCCGGCAAGCCAACAGTGAGACCCGTGGCGAGCATCGCACCCACGATCACGATCGCCGAGATCGCATTGGTTACGGCCATGAGCGGCGTATGCAGCGCGGGCGTGACATTCCAGACCACGTGATAACCGACGTACACCGCGAGAACAAAGATGATCAGATTGATGACGGTATGGTTGACGATTTCCATCGCGGTTCTCCTTTATCGTTCTACCTCGCACGCAACTTCGCTGTGGCGTGTGAGGAGTGTCGCCGCGACGATGTCGTCGGCCGTGTCGATGTTCAACGCGCCTTCCTTCGTGAGAACCAGCTTCAGGAAGTCCAGCAAATTGCGCGCGTAGAGCGCCGAAGCGTCGGCGGGCACCATCGACGCCAGGTTGGTGTAGCCAACAATCGTCACGCCGTGTCTGAGCACCACCTTGTCCGGTTCGCTCAGCGGGCAGTTGCCGCCGCGCCGCCCTGTGGCGGGATCGGCAACCCGTCCGCGCCCTGCCGCGAGGTCGACCACCACGGAGCCCGGCTTCATCGCCTGCACGGTTTCCGAAGGCAGCAGCGTAGGCGCGTCGCGGCCCGGAATCAGTGCCGTCGAAATGACGATGTCGGCCTGCTTTGCCCGCTCGTGCACGAGCGCGGACTGTCGCGCGAGCCAGGAAGGCGGCATGGGACGCGCATAGCCGCCCACGCCCGCCGCCGCTTCGCGTTCCTCCTGCGATTCGAAAGGCACGTCGAGGAACTTCGCGCCGAGCGACTCGATCTGCTCTTTCACGGCCGGGCGCACGTCCGAGGCTTCGATCACCGCGCCGAGGCGCTTCGCGGTCGCGATGGCCTGCAGCCCCGCCACGCCCGCGCCGAGAATCAGCACGCGCGCGGCCTTCACCGTACCGGCGGCGGTCATGAGCATCGGCATGAAGCGCGGATAGAGGCTCGACGCGACCAACACCGCCTTATAGCCCGCGATGTTGGCCTGCGAGGAGAGCACGTCGAGGCTTTGCGCGCGCGTGGTGCGTGGCGCGGCTTCGAGCGCGAAGGCCGTTAGACCCGCTTCGGCGAGCCTGCGCGTGTTTTCCGCGTTGAATGGATCCAGCATGCCGACAAGCACGGCGCCGCGCTTCATGAGCGCCAGTTCGCCGGGCGCGGGGGAATGAACCTTGAGCACGAGGTCCGCGCCGAAGGTGGTGGCCGCATCGGCGAGCTGCGCGCCCACGGCCGTATAGCCCTCGTCGGGAAAGCTCGCTGCCGCGCCGGCGCCTCCCTGGACCGTGACGCGATGCCCCTGCGAGACGTACTTCCTGACCGTCTCCGGGGTCGCGGCCACGCGGGTTTCGTTTGTCTGTGTTTCCGCGGGTATTCCGATGTGCATTTCGAATTCATTCCGTTAGGTTAACGAAACAAGTGAGAAGATAAATGACGCGTAAGCTCGCACTCACCCAGCGTCGTGATGGTTTCTTTTGCGACCGGTCAGACCTTCAGCCGTTGGTCAAGCACATCCCTATGCCACTGGAGGTAATGCTGGCGCAGCAGATCCTTGCCATAGTCTCTGCCATTCGGCGTGCGCACGAGCGTGTGGATGTGATCGCGGGACGGCTTGTCGTTATCGAACACGATGCCGGGCTGGTGATCGAACTCGACCAGGATCACTGGACTCAAGATGCGGTAGTAGAACGGGCTGCTATCGTCGAACGGCCCGATCCAGGCGAAAAGCGTATCGCCGAGGTGGCGCCTGGCCTCGGCCCAGCGCAGTTCGGAATGTCCGGGGCGAATGTGCCCGATATAGGTCGCCAGCAGCGCCTCGAGACGCTCTCGGCCTTCCTGTGGCAGGTCCTCGTAACGGATACCGACCGGCTCGATATGCCGGTTATCGTGGTAAGCACCCGCGAACACTTCCCACGGTAGCTCAGTGCCGATCGTCGCCTGTTGCCGCGCCTCACCCGACAGCGCGCGCATCAGCGCATGACCTTGTTCCTCCTCAGCCGCAAACACACGCAGACCGCTATATTTGCCGAACCGCGCCAGGACCGGCTCGGAACCCATCAAGACCGGTGTCGTGACGAGCTGATCGCCGAGCATGAAGCAATTGATGTTGAGGTGGTGCCCGTCGATCTGCCAGCCCCAGGGTTCGTCCGGCGACGGTGTCCCGAAAATGCTGATCCAGTAGTACCACTCACCGTATTCCTCGGGCTTCCCCGTTATTTCGAGGGCATGCTCGTTGAGTCGCATGACGTCGCGCGCGGTGCCATAACCCGTTTCGCTCATCGTCTCGCGCATCAGCGCCAACGCCGCCTCGCGTTGGGCCTGGCTGAGATCGGCAAGGCAGATCCCACTGCGGGGCATCAGCCAGGGATGGAAATTGGACCACTGCCGCCACGCCTCGTCGTCGATTGCGAGGCAAGCGCTGCGCCACTGATCGGCGTCGAGACACGCGACGAAGGCGCGCGCCGCATTGACCACCGGGGCGAGCGATGCACCGGGGCCTGCGGTCGGCACGAGGCCCTGAGCAATCGCACCGGGGTGGCTTATCCCGCGGAACGGTTCGGCCAGTCCGGCCCGTGCCATATCGACCAGCTTCTGCTGGCGCGCCGTCAACTCGAACGGGCGGATCGCCGGCGCCGGTGGCCAATTTCGCAGTCCAAAGTTTTTTGTTTCTCCTGCCATCGTATCGCCCTCGCAGTTATTTGGCCGCCATCCATAGCCAGCCGGATAGAAACACCCTCACCCTCGTGCACCGGTATCAAGACAGGATGAAGATACCCTCGACCAGCGCCACAATAAACACGTCGCGCGTGGAAAGACCCTCAGGCGCCACTGGATAATCACACCTGTCCTGTACCCGGCCCGATAGCGGCCCTGAATTCCAGCCGCTAGCGCTGGCGCAGTTCACGGGCGTCGGCATCGAGCAAGCGTTCGGCCGCACCGCCCGCGAGCCCCTTGTAGTAAACATGCACGCCGATAGCAAGCGAATCGTTGCGGATTTCGTGAAGCACCCGCGACGCCTTGACGGGATTGCGAAACAGCAGATAGTGCGCTTTCTCGGCAATGAGGCGGGAGACTTGATGCATGCTGTGACGGTTCAGCGCCTCGACCAGTGCGTCGAGGCTCGCGTGCGTGCGCGCGTCGGTGCGCGGATACAACATATGCAGCACGGCAACGGCCTGAGGGGCCAGCGCCGCAGACAGGCCGGTAACGATGTCCTTATGCGTGATGGACGTGGCCACGCGCTCGGCCCCATCGACGGAGTCCACAAAAAGCATTTCAACGTCAAATGTCATGCACGTGTTTCCTCTGCTCGAATCGATCCGTGTTCCCCTAAAATACGAACACACTGGACCCTTTGGTTTTTCTGCTTTCGACATCCTTGTGAGCCAGAACGACCTCGTCGATATGGTAGGTTCGCCCAATCGGCACTTTCAGGCCGTTGCGTATCCTTTCGAAGAAGGCTGTGGCATAGCGCAACAGATCCGATCTTGTCCGCGTATAGTGAATGAACCGCGGTCGCGTCAGATAGACGGAGCCGACCTCCGCCAGATCGCCAACAGGAACGGGCGACGGGTCTCCGGATGCAGATCCAAAGCTCACAAGCATGCCTCGAAATGCGAGGCTCTTGAGCGAAGATTCAAAGGTATCCCTACCCACAGAATCGTATGCGACGTCGACGCCGCGGCCTGCGGTTATAGCGCGCACGCGCTCGGCGACATTCTCGGCCGTGGAAACAATAACGTGATCGCAGCCGTGTTCGATAGCGTGCGAGACCTTCTCCTGGTTGCCTACCGTGCCAATGACGGTGGCTCCAAGCGCCTTTGCCCATTGACAAAGGATCGTGCCCACGCCACCCGCCGCAGCGTGAACAAGGACGAAATGCCCGCGCGCGACCGGGAAAACATCTTCGATCAGGAACGCGGCTGTAATGCCGTGCTGGAGGGCCGCGGCAGCAACCGTTGGCTCGATGTCGGGCGGAAGTTTCACCAATCGATCCGCTGGAACAGCGCGCTGTTCCGCGTAGCTGCCCGGCGGAGTGCCCGCATAGGTCACCAGATCGCCCACTGCTAATTCAGGGTTTTCCGGGCTAATCTCTCGAATCACGCCGCAACCCGCGACGCCAAGACCTGTTGGCAACGGCAATGGATAGTGCCCCTGTCGATGCATGATGTCGAGATAATTTAGACCGACCGCGATGTGCTCGACCCTTGCCTCTCCAGCCTGGAGAGGAGCGTTATCTTCTTCGGTGATTTCCATAACCTCGGCAGCACCGAAGTTTTTAATCTTGACGACTTTTGGCATGATTTATGTCCGGGAAAGGCGGTTGAATTTGTGCCCCGTGCAGAAGAGGAAATGCATCAAAGCACCCCGGCGGAATAGCCGTCGGGGCGGATCAGCACGGCAGTGGCGCCCTCGAAGAATTTGTGCGGCCGCTCGGCGCTGCGTATCTGGATGACCGACTCTTCTCGCAGGGCATCGACAAGCGAAACGGTCGCGTCCGTTCCGAACGACAGATGGAGCCAGTGGCCGGAGGAAAGGAGTTGGTACACGGTGGTCTCCGAGCCGTCCTCCCGCCGGACGCTACAATCGGGCGCGCGCATGCCGACACCCGTCACGCACGGCGTTTCGGAGAAGCCACGCAACGGCCCGACGTCCTCGTAGCCAACACTGAAACCTGAAATCTGCCCGGCGATTTTCTCGTTCACCTCCGGAAAAGCCAGACAATCGGAGACCATCTTGCGCAGGCCCAGTCCACCCCGGCTGAACGCCGTCATGAGCACGTTTTGCGTCAGTGTGCTGTCATTGAGCTGCTTGCCGACAGGCCGACGCTCTGCCTCGTAGCTGTCGAGCAGGACGTCGTGCGCCTCGCCATTGATGACCGCGGCGAGCTTCCAACCCAGGTTGAACGCATCCTGCAGGCCGACATTCAAGCCCTGGCCGCCAAAGGGAGCGTGAATGTGCGAAGCATCGCCCGCGAGAAATATCCGCCCGCTTCGATAGCGCTCGGCGAGCCGGGTCTCGTTGGAGAAGCGCGAAAGCCAGAACGGATCACGCATGTTGTAGTCGGTGCCGAGAATCTTTCGAGTCTTGCGGGCCAACTCTTCCAACGTCAGCTCCTGCCGGAAAAGCGCAGGATTGGTTTCGTCGGGCGTCGTCACCACGATCCGGCTCCGGCCATCGTCGCCGGGTGGCGCAATCAGAAGGCCGCCGTGCTCGTTGTACTTCGTCATCGTCGGTGCGCCTTCCGGCAGGTCGAGCCTGACATCACCCAGAAGCCACGTGTGCGTCGGCTCGTGGCCCAGAAACGCGATGCCCGCCTGTTGACGCGTGAGGCTGCGCGCGCCGTCGCAGCCGACAAGGTAGCGCCCCTGCAGATGAAACCGCCCCTTGTCCGTTGTTCCTTCGACCGTAACGCCCGAGTGGTCCTGCCGAATCGCTTCGGCCTGGTGCCCAGAGAGGTAGACGACGCCCAGCTCGGCTGCGCGCTCCCTGATCAGCTTCTCGGTAGTCGCCTGGGGAATCCTGAGCGTCTGGGGAAATCGGCTGTCGAGGCGCGAGTAGTCGAGCAGCGTATCGAGCATGCCGTAATGCCATTCCGGCTGCCGCTTGCCCGAAGCGAGAAACCTGGCGGCCAGACCGCGCAGCGCGAACATCTCCAGTGTGCGGCTGTGCATTGTCCCCGCACGAGATTGAAGGACTCCTTCCTGGCGTCGCTCGACCACTGCCACGCTCGCGCCGGCTAGTCTGACTTCGCAGGCCAGCCAAAGGCCGACCGGCCCGCCGCCGACAATCAGGATATCGAATGAATCCACCATCCAAACTCCCCTAACATTGTTCGATGACGTCAGCAGCCTGCACAGACGCCGATTTGTCCACATTCGCCATCAAGCCATCGTATAGGCCGTCTTGACCGTGGTGTAATGCTCCCTGGCGTACGTCCCTTGCTCACGGGAGCCGTAGCTCGAGCCCTTGCGGCCGCCGAACGGCACGTGATAGTCCACGCCGGCTGTCGGCAGGTTGACCATCACCATGCCGGCCTCGCTGTTGCGTTTGAAATGCGTCGCATGCTTCAGCGAGGTCGTGCAGATCCCGGCGGACAGGCCGAATTCGGTGTCATTGGCCACCGCGAGCGCTTCGTCGTAGTCCCTCACACGCACGATGTTGGCGACCGGGCCGAAGACTTCCTCGCGCGAGATCCGCATGCTGTTGGTCGTTTCGGTGAAGAGCGCGGGCTGCAGATAGAAGCCTGGTGTCTCACGCTGGAGGAGTTCGCCACCGAAGACGAGTTTGCCGCCCTCGTCTTTCGCGATCTGAATGTATTTGAGGTCCTGTTCCAGCTGACTCTGGTCGACCACCGGTCCCACGTGAGTGCCCTGCTTCAGCGCATCGTCCACAACAATGGCCTTCAATCGCTCGATGCAGGCCTCGACGAAGCGGTCATGGATGCCAGCCTGTACGATCAGGCGCGAAGACGCCGTACAGCGCTGGCCGGTGGAGAAGAAGGCGCCGTTGACCGCCACTTCGACCGCCGTGTTGAGGTCCGCGTCGTCGAGCACGACCAGCGGGTTCTTCCCCCCCATCTCGAGCTGGACCTTTTTCATCGGGTTCGAGGCGATGCAGGCAGCCGCCACTCTGCGGCCGGTCGACACCGACCCGGTGAAGGAAATGGCGTGCACGTCCTTGTGCTCGAGCAGCGCCTGGCCGACAACCGAACCGCGGCCCATGACGAGATTGAGTACGCCCCGGGGCAACCCCGCGCGCTGGATGATGTCCACGAGCGCCCAGGCCGAGCCCGGCACGAGGTCGGCCGGCTTGATGACTACGCAATTGCCCCACGCGAGTGCCGGCGCGATCTTCCACGCCGGGATCGCAATCGGGAAGTTCCATGGCGTGATCATCCCGACGATCCCTATCGGCTCGCGGGTGATTTCGACACCTACGCCAGGCCGCACGGAGGGAATCGCCTCACCCCCGGCACGCAGGCATTCGCCGGCGAAGAACGCGAAAATCTGTCCGGCACGCAGCACCTCGCCGACCCCTTCAGCAAGCGTCTTGCCCTCCTCGCGCGAGAGAAGGCGCCCGAGCTCGTCCTTGCGGGCGAGGATCTCATCAGACGCCTTCTTCAGGATATCGTGGCGAGCCTGGGGTGTGGAACGGCTCCAGGCCGGGAAGGCGCCTCTGGCCGCCCCTACCGCGTGGTTCACGTCCGCCACGGACCCCTGGGCATACTCTCCGACAACGTCATTGGTATTCGATGGGTTGATGTTGCGAGAGGCATTCGATCCTGCAGCGAATTCTCCGCCGATAAGATTGGAATAAATTCCCGGCATGGTTTCCTCAGTAACTGCAGCAGGGGCACGTCGCGTGTGTGTCGCGCGATCTACCCCAGGTTTTTACGAACTTCGCCGTGGTTGGCCTACTTGGCGGCGGTATCGCGCCGGTCCTTGCTCTCAGCCTCGGCCAACTGAGCCATGATCTCCGCACCGCGATTTGCGCACGGAATTCCACCATAGAGGTAAGCCAGGCTCACTACCGCTTGCATCTCTTCCCACGTAGCGCCTGCTCGACGCGCAGCGCGCGCGTGCAACATGGCCGCGTCGAGCAGTTTGGCGAGAAGCATGCCGAACACCATAAGCTGGGCGGTCTTCGTATCGAAGCAGTCGGGATACAAAGCGTGATGGCGCACCTCTTCCTGCAAGCGAAGGAGTGCAGGGTCGAGCGCACCCGTCACGGCCAGTCTGGCGGCGATGCGTGGCGGCACGAAGCCGACGAGGTCCTTGTAAGCCTGCTCGCGTTCAGCGAGAGGCGTTTGTGTATCCGCATACGGACCGAATTCGCTTCTTACCGCATCCATGTCCAGGCTGATGTGTGCCATCGAGATATTCCTTCCGTTGTAACTTCGTTATCCTTATCTTCGCAACGACCGATGCCACCGGCTCGCGATGCAGCTTCAAGCGCCGGCGGCGCGGCGCCTCAGGCCAGCAGAACCAGCGAACCGGTCGTCTTGCGGGACTCCAGGCTACGATGCGCGTCAGCCGCGTCCTTGAGCGCAAAGCGCTGGTTGATGTGAACCTTGACCGCTCCCGACTGCACCACGTCGAACACCTCCTGGGCACCCTCCTCGACTTTCGCGCGCGTCGGCAGATACGCATTCTGGGTGGGCCGCGTCAGGTACAGCGAGCCTTTCTTGTCGAGAATGCTGAGGTCGAATGGCGGCACCGGGCCGGACGACTGACCAAAGAGCACCATCAGCCCGCGCGGCCTGAGACAGTCGAGCGACTGCATGAAGGTATCCTTACCAATCGAGTCATAGACAACCGGCACGCCGACGCCGCCCGTGATCTCCTTCACCGCTTTGACGAAATCGTCCTTCCCATGCACCAGCGGATAGTCGCAGCCGTGGGCCTTCACGAGCGCTGCCTTTTCCTCGGTCGATACAGTGCCGATAACGGTTGCGCCTAGATGTTTGGCCCACTGGCACAGCACGAGGCCCACGCCACCCGCGGCGGCGTGCACAAGGATCGTGTCGCCCTTGCCAACGCGGTAGGTCTGGCGGCACAGGAACTGGGCAGTCATGCCCTTTTGCATCAGCGCCGCACCGACGTCGTCGCTAATGCCATCCGGCACCTTGACCAGGCGATCTGCCGGCACGAGCCGAACCTGCGCATAGGCGCCTTGGACGCCGCTATAGACAACACGGTCGCCCAGTTTCAGCGAAGTCACGTCAGGTGCGATTGCCTCGACTACGCCAACGGCCTCGCGCCCCGGGATGAAGGGCAGCGGCTGATCGTAGAGCCCGGCGCGAAAGTAGATGTCGATAAAGTTGACGCCGACGGCCGTCTGGCGAATGCGCGCTTGTCCCGGGCCGGGATCGCCAACAGCAATCTCCTCCCAGAGCAGCTTCTCGGGACCGCCGGTCTCGCGAACGCGGATGGCATAGGGCATCATTGTCTCCTTCAGGTGGCTAAGACTTGTAGATTGCGTAGATGTACGAATGAAGATACCGTCGATGGGCGCCGGAATAAACCTGCCTCAACTGGAAAGACTCTCAGGCGCTGCCGGATAATCGCGCCTGTTTAGCTGCAGGTCAGCTCAACCCGATCTCGATTACGTGCTTCTGGAACGCATCACGTTTGCAAAGCAGGTCGTACCATCGCTTTACATGGTGCAAATTCGGGCGTTCCACCGGGAGCGTTAGCCAGCGGTACGCCAACGGCCCTACCGCGATGTCTGCAATCGAGAAAGATGCGCCGCCAAGATATTCCGATCGCTCGAGATAACCATCGAGCAGACCGAACAGTTCCGCATTTTGGGCACGGGCTTCCTCAATGGCGTCCTGACGGCGCTGTTCGGGCGGTGTTCGGACAATTCTCTGAAAGAGCGTTCGGTTCGCCGGCCCTAAGGACGACAACTGCCAGTCCATCCAGCGATCGACCCACGAACGACCAACGGGGTCAGTTGGATACAAGCTGTCCGCGCGAAAATAATGGGCGAGATATCGCAGTATCGTGTTCGACTCCCATACCACGGCGTCTCCATGAATCAACGTAGGAACGACGCCATTCGGATTCTTCGCGAGATAATCGGCGGCTTTGTTGCCACCAAACTGGCCGCCCACATCCACGCGCACGCATGGCTGCCCGATTTCATCAAGCAACCACATGACCTTTTGCACGTTGGAGGAGTTGCTCCTGCCGAGAACCGTCAAAGCCTCACTGGTTGTCATGACAAAATCTCCATGCCTCGCCGTACAGCGGTCCTCGAACCGATCGAATCGTACCAACGCTTCACGTTTGGAATTGCTTCCCACGCGATCTGGTGTAATTCAAAACGCGCCACCCATGGGTAGATCGCAATATCGGCAATGGAGTATTCATTACCCGCGACGTATTCCGATTTTGCGAGGCGGCCGTCCAATACCTTGTACAGTCGATGGGTTTCCGTCGTGTAGCGCTGGAGGCCATATGTCTCCTGTGGCGCGTAGCGGCGGAAATGATGCGTCTGCCCGAACATCGGGCCGATACCGCCCATCTGGAACATTAACCACTGAATCGTCTCGTGACGTTCGACGCCGGAGGGCGGCAACAATTTTCCCGTCTTGTCGGCGAGATAAATTAGAATCGCCCCGGATTCGCACAGCGTGATCTTCTTCCCCTGCGGTCCTTTCGGGTCGACAATCACCGGGATCTTGTTATTTGGATTCATGGCGAGAAAACTGTTCTCGAATTGCTCGCCCTTCGTGATATCCACCATGTGCACTTTGAAGGGGATCCATAGCTCTTCCAAAGCGATGGAAACCTTTCTTCCGTTGGGTGTCCCCCAGGCATATAGATCAATCATCGTTTCCTCTCCTGCTTGAAATTCTTGCATCTCTTAGCGTGACGAACTCTTCCGCCACGCTCGGGTGGACACCGAGTGTCGCGTCGAAGTCCGCCTTCGTTGCTCCCGCCTTGAGCGCGATCGCAATGCCTTGAATGATCTCGGCGGCGTCCGCGGCAACGATGTGTGCACCCAGGATTTGATCGGTCGTCGCGTGCGCAATGAGTTTCACCAGGACGCGTTCGTTTCGCCCGGAAAGTGCAGCCCGCATTGGACGAAACGTGCTGCTGTACACGCGAACGGCGCTGTGTTTCGCGCACGCTTCTTCCTCGGTGAGACCCACCGCGGCGACTTGCGGTTGACTGAATACGGCGAACGGAACGCCATCATGGTCGGTTCGACGGGGCCTGTTGCCGAAGACGGTGTCGGCAAAAGCGTGGCCTTCGTGGATAGCGACGGGCGTCAAGTTAAGGCGGTTCGTCACGTCACCCACCGCGTAGACGTGATCGCTCGACGTGCGCGAATAGCTATCCACCGGGATCGCTCCGCGCGCGTCGACCTGCACGCCGACACGTTCGAGGCCCAAACCGTCTGTGTTCGGTCTTCGCCCTGTGGCGGCCATCACCAGGTCCACCTCCAGAATCTCCCCAAAAGCGAGGTAAAGCAGGTACGCATTGCCTTTGCGCTCGACTGCATCGACTGTACTGGCAAGTCGCATCTGGATATCGTTCGCCGCCAGTTGGCTTCCAATATGCTCCCGCACCTGTTCGTCGAATCCGCGTAGCAGCTTCGAGCCACGATGGACCATCCACACGCTTGATCCCAGGCCCTTGAAAATACCGGCGAATTCGCAGGCGATATATCCGCCGCCAACAATTGCGATTCTTTCTGGAGCATGCTCCATGGCCAACACGTCGTCGGACGTCATCATCAGTTCGGCGCCGGGAATCTGTGGCAACTCTGGCGTCGCTCCGCTGGCGACCAGGATGTGATCTGCTGTAAACCGCACATCGTTCACGCGAACCTCGTGCGGGCCAACGATCGTTGCTTTCCCCTTTAACACTTCGACACCCGCGCTGCCGAGTAGCCCCTCATAGACATGCTCCAGACGGTCCACTTCTGTGTCCTTCGCACGGATCAGGCTTTCCCACTGGTGTGAAGCGTCCGGCACCTGCCAGCCGAATCCCTTGCTCTCCTCGAGCGCCATTCCGAATTGCGCTGCGTACATCAACAGTTTCTTTGGCACGCAGCCACGAATGACGCATGTGCCGCCGAGCCTGTACGCTTCCGCGACAGCGACTTTCGCGCCATAACCTGCCGCTATACGGCTTGCGCGGACGCCGCCCGATCCACCGCCTATCACGAACAGGTCAAAGTCGTATGCGCTCATGGAGAATTCCCGGATGTTGCGAAAATCGAAAGCTCTGCAGTGCTTCTCGGGTACCGCCGAAAGGACAGCCAACGGCGCGTTGAGTAAATGAAATAATCAGCAGTGCCAGGCTCCCGAGCGCTTTTTGTACGTTCGAAGCGTCAAGGCAACCTGGAGCGTCGACGCCCGACGTGAGCCGATCGCCGGGGAGCCGCGCGCTTCCAGGTTACTCTGCAAGACAGATGAGGATTGCGCGCGACCCGGCCAGCGCCAGGATCTTGTCGTTCGCGCGCAGTGCAAGGAAGCCCTTGCTCAACGCTTTGGCCTTATCGCCCTCATGCCCTGTCCGGGTTGCCCGTTCCCCAATCCCAAGCCCTGACGGAGACCTGCGCGAAGATATCCGCCTTGCTGTAAGGGTCGCCGGCCGAGAACCGTTCAGCGGTCGTGAGGTCTGGCGCTTCGATCACGAGCAACGTGCCGATCGCCGTCGCGCCGTCTGACGCCATGAGCGGTCCGCCCAGTCTGTACACCACGCCATCAGGCAGCGTACGCAGGTATTCACGGTGAGCCGGGCGCGTCCTGGCTCTGACTTCAGTCATTCCGGGTCGGTCGATCGCGACGATAGCGAAGTACATTGAAACTCCTTGGTGTGTGGGAGATGGATAGCCCGCATTGCTGTGGACCTTTCCTTGCGGGATCGCTTTAGCGACCGGTCCGTAATTGCGCGGCTTTATCGAGCGCCGCTTCCGCCGTCGCCTCGATTTCCGCAACGATTTCGGCGACCGACTTCAAATCGTGTATGAGTTCGACCGCTGCGCTGGCATAGAGCGGACTTGCCTCCCAATCGCCCTCCATGGCGTCCCAGGCAGCCGCGGCGTTATAGCGATAGAGCGGCTTTCCGTTTGGAAAGCGCGATATCTGCTCGCCTTCCCCTGGTCGCTGGCCGTTGGGCGGACACCCCGCATCCTCCCACCTGGAGTATGTGGAATTGCGTATCACCCAATGCGGACACTCCTGCCCGACCGGATCGAAGATCTCGGTCTCCACGAGGTCTGTCGCGCGAGCCGCGACAACCCGCTCCTTGTACCCGCGATGGTTGGCCGATTCCTTGCTCGCGACGAACCGCGTTCCCATCCAGACCCCGCAGGCGCCGAGCGCCATCGCGGCGACCAGGCCCCGTCCCTCCGCAATACCACCGGCGGCCACCACGGGTACCCCTTTGGCGGCGTCGACGATAGCCGGCAAGAGCGACATCGTAGGCGCACTTCCCACGAAATGCCCGCCTGCCTCGCGTCCCTGGGAAACAATAAAATCGACGCCCAGATCCTTTGCTCGCGCCGCCTCCGCCGGGGTACCCACCGTCCAGAACACAAGCCCGTGCGCATCCTTGATTAGGCGAACATAGGGTTCGATATCGCCCTGCCACACGGAAAATACGCGTACCCCTGCATCCAATGCAGCGGCGAGCCGCTTGCGCTGGTCAACGACCAGCGTCAGATTCGCGCCAAACCGACCGTTCGTGGCTCGCTGCATTTTCGCAAGCTCGCCGCTTACCGCGTCTTCCGGCATGTGCGCCAGCGCGGTAAAGCCAAAGCTGCCGCTCCCGGCCACTGCTGCGAGAAATTCCGCGCTCGAGCCTCGCCCGAGAGGCGCCGCCAGGACCGGTACACGTAAATCCAGTGCTTTCGTCAACGCTGTTTCAAAAGGCATATCCGCTTATCTCCACGCTCAGATCGAGCGCCTAAGGTGTCATCCCGGGTCCATTCAACTTCACCTGACTGCTTTCAGGTCCGCAGCTTCGACGGCTCCGGGTGAGTGGGATCCCGCTTGCATTGACTGCAAGATAAACCTCTTTCCTGGCGGGATAACTACCCTCAAACTTGATAGACCTTCAGGCGATTCGAAAAAATCGAGAATTGGCTTGAAGCGATTTGGCGAGGCGGCGCCAGACTGGTCGCTGCATCGTCTGATGAGCGCGGACCGTCCGCGGAGCGATAAGAACTGCATCGCCCTGGGTTTGGAGGGGGGAGTCTTGAGAGAGAGCGCCAGGAGCAAGCCAACGACGGTCAGCACGCTCTTCGCGCTCGCGAAAAAAGGCAGCAACACAACCGGGCTGTTCAGCAGCCTGTAAGCATCGCCTGATTGTTGTTCTCGCAGGAGGTTCGTGCGGGGCTCATGCCACTGCGCGTCTAGCCGAGTCGCGACATTGCATGGCCCGCATCGCCGATCGCCTGGTATCCCACACGCCAGCCCCTCAGCGGATCCCGCGCTTGATCAGCGGAATGAGCGAGTCGATCGTCGCGGGTGTCTGGACACCTGCGCCGGTGTTGATGGTCAGTCCGGCGAAATGATAAGCAGCCGAGAGCACGCACTGCGTGACCGGCAGGAAGCCCTGCAGATACAGTTGTTGGTCGAGCGTCGCGGTGAGGTATTTGCTCTGCAGCCCGGCAATCGTGGCGGGCGCCAGATCGATGCCACCCACGATGATTTGCCCCGGCTTCTTGCCGGCCTGCTGAAGCGCCTGCGGAATGAACCCGGTCACGCCGCCGTGCTGAGTGCCAATCGCCTTCAGATCAGGGTGCGCCTGGATAAAGGCGACCAGGATCGGCACGGCGAGCGATGAGTCGGCATCCACCTGAGGTGAGATATTGAGCCGGGTTACCTTCACGCCGGCCTTTTCCAGCGTCTCTGTAAGGCCACGGTCAGACTGGCTGCGCACACTTTCGTTGAAGACGCCGTATTCGAGCGCCTCGTCACCCTTCTTGAGCCCAGCGTTGAGCATCGCTTGAGCGGTAATCTGCCCGCCTACGTAGAGTTCTACGCCGGCGTAGCCGAAGCCTTTCGCGTCGTAGAGCTTCTGGTTGTCGGGTAGCGGCGTATTGCCGACCGTAACGATAATGCCCTGGTCTGCCGCCTGCTTGATCAGGGGTGCGAAGGCTGGATCGCCCGGATGGCCCATGATGCCAATACATGTGGGATGCGCCGCCATCGCCTGGCGAAACTGCGCAAGCATCGTCTCCGGGCTCCAGGCCGAGAACTGTTCGATCACCTTGATGCCGAAGGCATGGCCCGCGTCCGCAGCCCCGGTCTGACGCGGTAGCGTCGCGCCGTCGCCGGGGTTTCCGCCCATCTGCATATACATCGTCATACCGGCGCCAAGCTGCCCCGTCGTGGTCGGCTCAGTGGCACCGGCAGTCGGCGCGAGGCCGAACGCAAGCACGCTCGCCCCCAGGAGGATTCCCGTCATGATCTTGATCATTTCTGCTCCTATCTCCTGATTTAACGGCTTTATCGCCGCCCAAGCCTGAATTTTTCGCGCAACACGCGTAGCCTGGCGGGATTCTCAACCAACAGATGCAGGATCACTGCAACGATGAACACCACCCCTTCGATCGCCTGCACCCAGAAGCCGGCGATACCGGTCGCAACGATTCCGGCCTCCAGCATGCCAATCACGAAAGTGCCGAAGAAAGTACCCACGATCGTTGCCGTGCCTCCGAACACCGACGTTCCGCCGATGAACACACCGGCCAGCGCCGGCAGCAGGTAGCCTTGCCCCTGGGTCGAGAAATAGTTCAGATTCTCGAGCGTGAGCAAGACTGTGGCGAAACCGGCCAGCACACCCATCAGCGTGAACAACTTCACCGTCTCACGCAGTACATTGATGCCGACGACCTTCGCCACGTTGCGGTTGTCTCCGATGAACAGCACGTGCTCGCCAAAACGGTGGCGATTCAGGATGAACCACATGAATATTGCGAGCCCGAGCGCCCAGAGCGCTTGCATCGGTAGCACACCGAACAATGTGCCCGCGAATACTGCATAGGCTGAACCGCTGGCGAGTTGCTGTAGCGCATTGGAGAGCCCGCCGGAAAGGATCGAGGCAACACCCGCCCAGAGGAACTGCGTGCCAATTGTCACGATGATTGACGGCACACCGACCACCGCGACCAACACCCCGTTCACCACGCCGACCAGCGCGCCGCCAGCCAACGCCGCAATAATGGCGAGCCAGGCTGATCCGGTGGTGTTCACGCACCAGGCGAACAGAAAGCCCGAAAATGCCATTACCGAGGGGAAAGACAGATCGATCTCGCCCGCCGCAATCACCAGCGTCAGCCCGATCGCCAATACCGCCAGCGGCGGCACGGTGGTCAGGAAGGAGAAATAGATTGGCCAGCCTAAAAAGACGCGCGGTGCGGTTGCCATGAACAGGCCGACCACCAACGCAAACACGACCAGGCTCGGCAATCCCTCCATGCGAGCAAAATCCGGCAGGCGAAAACACACGAATCGCGCCGGCCGTTTTTCTTTTATCGGATCACTCACGTCCTTGTCCCCGCAACCGGCGCCGGCCCGTGTCCGCTCTGCTGCAGCGAAATCAAATACCGCGTGAGTTCTTCCAGGCTCATCTCACCTGACTTGATATCCGCGACGATCCGGCCACGATCGAGCACGACCAGTCGATCGGCAAGCTCGTGCACGTGGGCAAGGTTATGTTCGATGTAGATGCAGGCGCGACCGGACTCCTTGATCGATCGCACAAAGTCGAGAACCTTGCGCACCTCGCTGATGGCAAGCGCCACCGTTGGTTCATCGAGAACGATCAGATCGCTTTCGAAATACATCGCCCGTCCGATCGCGACACCCTGACGCTCGCCACCGGAGAGTTTCGCAATCAATGAATCCGCGTCGATTCCCTCGCCGCGGAAACCGAGCTGATGCTTCAAAATATCGTTGGCAATGCGGCGTTCTTCGGCAACATTGATAAAACCGAATCGGTTGGTGATTTGCCGGCCAACAAAGAAATTGCGCCACAGCGGCTGCTTCTCTCCTAGCGATTTCTCCTGATAGACCGTCTCGAAGCGTAATCGGTGCGCCTCGCGCACGGAAAAGCGCCTCCAGTCGACCTCTTTGTCCCGGATGAACAGCTTGCCCGTGCTCGGCCGCACGACACCGGTCAGCACCTTGATGAGCGTTGATTTACCCGCGCCGTTATCGCCGATCAGACCGACGATCTCGTTTCGCCCAATGGCGAGGTCGATGCTGGAAAGCGCGCGTATCTTGCCGTAGGACAGGCTGATGCCCTGGGCGCGCACGATATGCCGCCAGGCGCTCGTAGCGGGCGCGGCATCGCTCGCCGTCACGCTACGCTCCGGCTCGCATGGCCCACAGTGATGTTGTGTACGACGATAGCCATAAAACTTTCCCCTTTGCTTATCGATCGCCGCATCAACTTACATTGGAAAGTCTCTGGAATTCAGCAAGACTTAAAGTCTAGTTCAAGAATCGCCTGACGATACCGCTTATTACATCGGGAAACCACTAGTCCTGGGCACCTGAATACGAAACGTAAGGGATCGAAGCACCGGTTATTGATGACGAATTGCCGACGCCGATCGAACCGCTATTTGCGCCGTTTACGCAATGCAGCAAAACTTCGCGCCACGAAAATCGCATCGGCCAGCGCTCAATTGGATAAGGACTCGAATCCGCTTTGATCTGTCCGCACCGCGGCTACGAATCAGATGCCTGCTGCGCGCATTCTGTTACTCAATCCGAACCTCGTCCGTTGTTCGGGATCGACCGCGCGCACGACGCCGGCAAGAGCGGCCTTTACGGCCATCGTCACCGTATGAATACAAGTTGCCGTTCGATCGACAGCCCGTTGAGCCGTGTGACCTGGCGCGACGGGTTCGCCGCGAACAGCCTGCCGATGACGGGCCGCCCGCGTCCCTCGTTCGATCGCGCGGCGCTCGCCATTTCGGCGGCGGCCGACGGCAGGCGCGTCGTGCCCGAAAGCACACGCCTCGCCGCGTTCCGGCAGCGGTTGCCGGCGCAAGCGTCGCCGGGTTGAGCGCTTGCGTTCGGCTGCATACCCAAGGGGTTTCCCGCCGCTTGAATGTCATCAGCCGCGTAGTACGATGAGATCATCGGATAACAGAATTAAAGGTCCCGCCATGGACACAACCGCAAGGCACGCGACAGCCATCGCATTGCTTGCAGTGGGCTGCGCAATATCGGCAGCGTCCCACGCCTATAGCAAGGAAGAAGAGACCGCGGCGCAGGACCGCGAAGTCCAGGCGGCCTATGACCGGGGCTACAAGGCAGCCAAAGAGGAGATGGCGCAAACGGGGGCACCTGCGCCTGCCGCGGCGCCGGCTACAGCGCCCGCGAAGAAGGCCGCCGGCGTGGCAGCCCAGAAGCCGATCCTCGACATCAAGCACACATATAACGACGCGGGCGAGGTCTCGACGGTGATGACCGTGCCGGTCGTGGTCAAGCCGCTCGGGGATGAACAAGGCGGACAGAGCGCGCAAGGGACGCAGGAAGCGCAAGCGGCGCAAGACGTGCAGGACTCCACCGCCGCGGCGCCGGCCGAAGCGGCGGCTCCCGCGCAGACGAACGCGCGCGCGAACGTCGCCAATGCCAACGCGGCGCCCGCCCCTGCTGAGCGGCAATCGCAGCCCCGCGCCTATGCGCAGGCAAGCGCGAACCACCGCGCTGTTGCGACAACGCCGCCCGCGCAGGACGAGGTTGCGCCGCCGGAATCGCTGGCGAACGACGAAGCCGTCGACGAGTCGGAGCCGCCGCGCTCCGCGCAGATCTACTCGACGCAAGGCCAGGGTTACGCCCAACCCTACTCCCAGCCGCCGCAACCACGGGTCCCGCCACCGGCCCAGCAGCAGGCCCAACAATACGCGCCGCCGCCTCAGCCGTACGGTTATGCCCAGCAGCCGCCTGCGTATGCCCAGCAGCGGCCGGCCTACGCTCAGCCGCCCGCTTATGCGCAACAGCAGCAACCGGTGTACGCGCAGCAATACGCCCAGCAGCAGTACGCCCAGCAGCAATACCCGCAGCAGCAGCCCACGTACGCGCAGCCCCGGCCCGCGTACTACCCGCCGCCCGCACCTTGGGGTGCGCAGTACCAGCAACCGCCGGCACGCTGGGTGTACTGGTCGCCGCAGTACGGGCGGTGGATGTACTACTGAGCGCCGGTTACCAGCGCGCGTCGTTCATCTGGCAGGCGAGCAGGCAGCCCAGCGCGGAGACGGTACCGACCGAGCCGAGACCAAAACCCAGGGCAAGATTTTCCGCGGTCGTGGCGCAGCCCTGCAGCATCAGCGTCGAGCTGAGCAGCACCGGGAGCAGGAGTTGACCCAGGATGCGCGAACAGGTTGGGCGTCGTTGTGACATAAGGCGTGAGTCCGGGGAGGATTCTTTTGCGAGATGTGAGCTTGTCAGCTTACTGGCTCGCCTCATTCGCATTCCCGGGAGCAACGCGTGACAACGGCAATGCCTTACCGATTACCGCTCGGCGGTAAGGAAGTGGGTGGCGGGGGGATTTTTCTAGAACCCATGCCGGGCGCTGATAGCCGCACCCGTATCATGCGAGCGCGTGAGCGGAAGGTGCGCATCGGCGGAGAGATCCCAGTCGCCAACCGTGACGAGCGGCGGCGTTTGCGGATGAAGCGCCTGGTTCGGGACCCCATTACTATCGACCTGGGCTCCGGGCGTGCGCGCCCCGTTGGTCCCTGAATCGAGCGTGCCGCCGGTGTCGTCCGGAGTGCCAGGCGTTACAGCGGTGGTTTTCGCCAGCTGCGCGGCGTACTGCCTTTCAAACGGCGACTGGTATTCGTAGCGCTTCGCAATTGCAGGGAGGGAGACGGCTGGCGCCGCCGGCGCAGGCGCGGCCGCGACGGCGTGTTTCGGGGCGTGGCCCCTCGCGTACTTCTGGATGTGCTTCTGGACAGGCTTCTGGGTGCGCGCCGCCTTGACGGGCTCGGCCGCCGAGACGCTGGCGAGCGCCAGAAGAAAGACACCCAAAAGCCATCCCTGGGTCGGATGCTTCATGGAACGAAATCTGCGTTTGGAAACTGGTGCCGCATCGAATAGCTGCGCAGCACTCGCCCCTGGAGTCTAGATCAATCACAAGTACGACCAATCGGGGTCTTCCCTCGTCTTTCGTTCGCATCTTCACGCACGCAACTCAGCACTTCGTCATCCTGCACGCACCTGCCGCCGCGAATCCTGCGGCAGGTGCGACGTTTTCCAATCAGAAAACGACCGTCGTACGCAGGCCGAGCACTGCCTCGTCGCCAATGCGTCGCGACGGATTCTGCGGGTCCGGAATGCCGCCGGCAGGCCGGAAGAAGTACTGAAAGTCCGCCTGCAATTGCCACCACGGCGCGATCTGGTACTGATACGTCGCTTCCAGAACCGTCTCGGCGCTGCGCGATGGGTAGCCCGGCGTCGAGGCTGCCTGGGCGCTCGCGTAATCCTGTGCATGCGAGCCGATGTGCGCGTAACCCACGGCCAGGCCTGCCACGTCGTTGTCGCGTCCCTTGAACGGCGCCTTGAGCGTCACGCCCGCGTTGACTCCGAGGTTCACGAGGTTGCGGTCGCCGGGCGCACCCATCACGCGCGCGAACACGCCCACCGACTGCGGACTATCGGCGCTCGGCCGCCACACCATCTGGTCCGCCACGGCATAAATGCTGTAGTTGCCGCGATAGCTAACCGGGCCGCCTACGCCCGACAGGCCCGTTGCCGGATCGGAGAAACGGTTGCTGTTGTACCAGAAGCCAAGCTTGTAAGTGCCAGGCATTCCATTTGATTTGGTATCCGAACCATTGGTCGACGGCTGATTGATTGCGTACTGAATCTCGCCGATAACCAGTGCACCGTTGCCCAGGTTGAAATTCGTGCCGCTCGCGTTGAGCTTTTGCGGATCGCCCTGGCCCGGCGCCGGGTTGCCATCGAATACGCCGCCAAGCACGGTGATCGCGTCCGTAGGCGTGGCGCGCACGCGTACGCCGAGCGATGAAAGCGGATACGCGGGGCCGCCCCCCGGCAGATCGACAGACGGCAGCACCGACCAGCCGAACGTCGCGTTCATGAACGTATTCGCGTACTGGCTGATCATGAACTCCTGGTCGAGGCTTTGTTGACCGACCTTCACGTCGACCTTGCCGCCGGGCAGCGTCTGCTGGTACCACAGCTCCCACAAGCGGGTCGAGGCATCGGCCTCGATGCCGCTCGCGCTCTGCAGCGTTTGCAGGTTGCGCGCGCTCAGGCTCGTGCCGTGAATCTGAAAGCCGGAGACGTTGAAGATGCCGCCCGGCAATCCGAACGCCTTTTGTGTATCCATGCCGAGGCTGAACTCAGTGAGCCCTTGATAGGCGCCCCCACGACTCGTTCCGCCGCTCACGTTCCCCATATACTCGCTGGTTTCCTGCAGGCCGAACGACAAGCCATACTGCGCGAGCCAGGGCCGCAAACCACCCATATCGCCAAAGAGGTTCGAACGTTCCCAAAGGCCCGTGGGCGCAGCAGCGCTCTGATCGGCGGCACTCGCTTGTTGCTGATCCGCTGTGCCGGATGAGGAAGCCGGCGAAGCGGCAGGTTGAGCGGGCGAACCTTCCCCGCTGGTCTGCGCGAAGGCGGCAGGCACGATGCCCAGTGAGAGGACAGCGCTCAGCGTGATGGGGCCGCCCGAACCGAGCAGCCTGCTCTTGAGGGTGTTTTTCATAGTATTTGTGGGGCTGTAGTAAATCGCGGACACGAGTCCGCTGTTCAACGCAGAGCGTGCCTGCGAAGCTTGATGAAACGGTGTCCGGCGCGCAGGTTTTCTACGCGAAGCGCGAACGCGGCCATAAAGGTCGCTCCGGCTCGCACGCGCACAGCAGCGAGACCAGCGCGGCCGCCGCTACGGTCGCGCCGAGAAACGCGTAACCCGTGGGCGTGAGCGGATGCCCCGCGTGAACGGTGCGCAGCGCGCCGCGTGCCGCCATATGCGCGGCGCGGCGTGCGAGGTGTAGCGAACGGCGGCGCGCGCTAGCGGGCGTGGCGCGAACCGCAGCCGCGGGAGCGAAGCCGTGCAGGCAGGCGAGCGCCGCCGCGGCCAGCAGAATTCGTGCGCGACGGCAGCCAGCACGCAACGCGCGCAGTTGAAAGACAGGAAAGAGAAAGACGAACATCATCCCTCCGCGTTGGCCGCTTCGAGAAGCGGACGAAATGCGAAAGCGCAGCCATTCCTGCAAGCAAGCTTGCAAATTTGCAAATGGCAATCGATCAGAGGGAGCGTGCTGCTGAGAGACTGGTCGCAATGGCGACCGAGACCAGTCGGTAACGAAGCGCGCTAACCCGGCGTAAGCGAGTTAGCGGCGAAGGAGCGAACCTGCGGCGACTATCTCGCGGTTGTGCTGCCGGCGCTGGCCGGCATCGGACTTCCACTACTGGAACATGCGTCCACGGAGGACTCCTTTGCTGTGACGGGGCGGATTGTATTGGGCACGCAGATAAAAACGCAAGTAAAAAAAGCATAAGGCGCGGCTTGCCGGCAACAGCGCCGCAGACTCCAGTTCCTTTCAATCGCGTTTCTCCAACCTTCAGAATTGAATCTCTGCTCTGCTTAGCAATTTTGATTGACTTCGCGTTTTTACCGAGACTAGAATTCGCCCGTCTTCTCAATGGGGCTGATGCCTTGGACAGTAGCAGTAGTCGATCTTCGAATAGTTTCGCTGCCTGACCGGCAGGACATCCGCTCCCTTTCCCGAGCCGCCGTCCTGCCAGCAGGCAGACGGTGCGCGCCGTAGCAGTCTTCCTTCGTGCACCCCAAACCGTAGCGCCATGCCGACGCGGGCTTCGCACGCGTTCGCATTGGCACAACCTTGCGAGCGCTTGCGCCCGCGGCCGCCGTTCGCCTCTGCCCCGCGTCGTACCGGGGGCGCTGGCGTTCGCCCAGCATGAAAAGGAGCCAATATGCCCGACAGTGACAGTTGTCCTTACCGCTTGCCTTCAGTCTTGCCCGAGGAAAGCACGTAGCCCCATGCAACCGCGCCGCTGCGCGGCGAGCGGACGTCTGCGGGCTTTGCACTCGCCCATCCATGCCAGATGTCCGGAGAAACATCATGATTTTCGGTCTGCTTTTGTCGCACCTGCCTCACGTCAACGAGGCGCGCCCCCACTACGAAGCGCTGCTGTCGCTCGACCCTGTCCCCCGTCACACATTGAAAGACCTGTGGCGCCGCCTCAAGTCCCGGTTTTCCTAAGTTCTGCCAAACTCCGGTCACGAAGATCCGCCATCGTTGAAAAAGCGGTGGCGCTCACTGAGCGGGGCCGTGAGTTGAACATTTCCTTTCACGGCCTTTTCGTTTCGCCATGAATCGAGTGGTCGCCACGCGTTTCAACCGCGCGCTGCCCCGCCCGCTATACGCGTATTCCGAGTCCCGGCTCTGCCTTGATTGAGTACGAATCTCATGCAAAACCTCAAAACAATCTCTCCCGGCGTGCTGCAGACGCCGCCTGGCACCGGCCAGGAAGTGCTGTGCGTCCAGCACGTGTGCCGCGGCTTCGGCAAGACCCCGAGCGAGCAACTGGTGCTCGACGATGTGAACGTCACGCTGTGCGAAGGCGAGATCGTCGGCCTGCTGGGCCGTTCGGGCTCCGGCAAGTCCACGCTGCTGCGCATCATTGCAGGCCTGATCCCGCAAACGAGCGGCAACGTGAACTACCTCGGCAAGCCACTGAGCGGTCCGGCCGAAGGTGTCGCGATGGTGTTCCAGACCTTCGCGCTGTTCCCGTGGCTCACCGTGCTGGAAAACGTCGAGGCCGGACTGGAGGCGATCGGCGTCGGCCCGCATGAGCGTCGCAAGCGCGCGCTCGCCGCCATCGACCTGATCGGTCTGGACGGCTTCGAAAACGCCTACCCGCGCGAGCTTTCCGGCGGCATGCGCCAGCGCGTGGGCTTCGCGCGCGCGCTCGTGGTCGACCCCACGCTCCTGCTCATGGACGAGCCGTTCTCGGCGCTCGACGTGCTGACCGCTGAAACGCTGCGCACCGATCTGCTCGACCTGTGGACGCAAGGGCGTCTGCCGATCAAGTCGGTGCTGATCGTCACGCACAATATCGAGGAAGCGGTGTTCATGTGCGACCGCATTCTCGTGCTTTCGTCGAACCCGGGACGCGTGTCGGCGGAAATCAAGGTGCCGTTCAAGCACCCGCGCAATCGTCTCGATCCGGTGTTTCGCACGCTCGTGGACGACATCTACGCGAAGATGACCGCGCGCCAGCCGGGCGGGCCGGCGAAACCCGAGCTCGAGGCGGGCAGCTGGCTGCCCGGCGTGTCGATCAACCTGATGGCGGGCCTGATCGAAACCCTGGCTGCGGCGCCCTACAACGGGCGCGCGGACATGCCGGAAATCGCCCGTACGCTGCAACTCGAAGTCGACGACCTCTTCCCGATTGCGGAAATGCTGCAGCACCTCGGCTTTGCGGAGGTTAGCGAAGGCGACGTGGTCCTCACGCACGCGGGCAAGACCTTCAACGAATTCAGTACGCAGGAGCGCAAGCTGATGTTCGCCGAGCATCTGCTGCGCAACGTGCCGCTGGCCGCGCGAATCCATACGGTGCTGGGTGAGCGCCCCGGACATCGCGCGCCGCGCGTGCGCTTCGAGCAGGAACTGGAGGACCTGCTTGCCGACGACGCCGCGCAGGAAACGCTCGACGCCGTGATCGCCTGGGGCCGCTACGCCGAGATCTTTTCGTATAACGACAAGACCGGGATATTCAGCCTGGCCGATGTGGAATCCTGACGCCCGAGTCCCGCTACGACTTTCCGGTGACGTGGCGTCGCCAATCGCATGTTTGTAAACGGTGGTAATATTCCGAACGCGAAAATTCTGTCAGAGCGCTGACGGTGACTGGTCGGTCACCGCCGCTCCGTCTTGCCGTTCCTGTCGAATTCCTTGCACTGCTTACAACTAAAGCGTCAGCGATTGCCCATGAGCAATACGCGCGCGACGGCCCGTCACGTGGCGGGCGACCCGGGAAATCATGAAAGTCCGTAACGCCCGCCTCTGGGCGCCAAGAGGCCCGCGCCGTTGGTGTATTGCCGCTGGCGCGCTCGCGCTTGCGAGTGCCGTCCGCTTCGCCCTCCATCCCTTGCTCGGCCCGATGATGCCGGGCACGACGTTCTGTATTGCCGCTTCGCTGGTCGAATACTTCCTCGGCCTCGCGCCTGCGCTGACCGTGATGGTGCTCGGTCTCGCCATTGCGGACTATATGTTCGTGCCGCCCTACAATTACATTACGTTCCTCGACACCCACGATCTGATCCTGCTGGTGTCCTATCCGCTCGTCACGGCGATCGTGATCACGCTGATCGAGCGTCTGCGGCGCGAGCAGTTTCGCGCGCAGTTGATCGCCTCGGTCGCGCAGTCCCGCTACGAATTGCTGCTGCGTCACGACAACGAGCGCGCGCTGGCACGCCGCGCCGTCGATGAGACGCATCGGCTGCTGCGCCACCTCGCGCAGCATCATGATGGCTTCATCCTCATCAAGGGGCTCGAGCGTAATGCCGCCCAGCGCGCGAGCGTGGGGCAGAGCATGTCGCAAGCGCTGCCGGCCGCCGCCGAAGTCGCGCCCGGCCCGCTCTTCGGCGCACTGCATCCCGACGATGTCCAGCGCCTGACGCACTCACTCTCGCCGGGCCACCATCGCGTGCGTCTGCGCAGCGAACAGCACAAGCGCGAGTACCGGCACGCCAATTGCAGCTGCGAACGCTTCACCACTCACGCGGGCGATTTTCTCGTGCTGCGCACGGAGAGCTGACATGGCGACGCTCGAAATGGAGCTGGCCGCCACCGAGGCGCCAGCCGTGCAGTCCACGCGCTTTTTCTGCGAAGGCGACGGCCACGCCGTCCTCATGCTTCACGGCCTGTCCAGCTCGCCGATCGAACTGCGCTATCTCGCGCGCTATCTGCAAGGCGAAGGATTCACGGTGTGCGCGCCCGTCATCGACGGGTATAGCGCTGGCACGGGCCAGTTGCCGATGGAGCAATGGGTCGAAAACGCCGTGCGCGAGTTCGATGCTCTCGCGGCACGCTACGAGCGCGTCTCGATCTGCGGCCTTTCGATCGGCGGCGCGCTCGCGCTGCGTCTGATTCGCGAGCGGCCCGCCGCGCAGTCGCTCGTCCTGCTCTCGCTCACGCTCGCCTACGACGGCTGGGCGATCCCGTGGTATCGCTTCCTGCTCGACTGGGCGTACTTCACGCCGCTACGCCATCGCTACCGCTATCGCGAGGCCGAACCGTTCGGTGTGCGTAACGAAGCGCTGCGCAAGAAAATCGCGCGCGCCATGCAACGCAGCGACTTCAGCGAAGTCGGCCCTTCGACGATTGCGCTGCCCGCGCTGCATCAGGCGCTGCGCCTCGCGCGCGCCGCGCGCAAAGATGTTCCCGCGATCGAAAACGACACGCTCGTGATCCACGCAATCGACGACGAAACGTCGAGCCCGCGCAATCCGCGCCACGTGATCGACCGTATCGGCTCGAACTTCCTGCGCACGCTGTGGCTCGACGATTCGTACCACATGATCACCTCGGACAACGAACGCGAGATCGTTGCGCGCGAAACGGCTCTGTTTCTGCGCGAGAGCGAAGTCGCGCGCAGCGCGAAGGACGCGCCGGTCGTCTCCAAGGCGCTCGCCCGGCGTCTGCGCCAACTGGCGGCGGTGGGAAGGAAAAATACGTGAAGCTGTCCGTAGCAATGAAAGGGCTGGCGTGCGTCGCCGCGCTAACCCTGGCCTCGCACGCATGGGCCGATACCGATACGTCCAATCCCGCCGCAACCGACTCGCCGTGGAAAATATCGATCGGCCCCGGCGCGTATTTCGCGCCTGAGTATCCGGGCGCGCGCCACATGAAGTTCTATCCGTTCCCGTCGCTCGACATCTCGTACCGCGACCGCTTCTTCTCGCAAGGGCCGGACGTGCTGGGCGTGAACGTGATTTCCGCGCCGAACTACCATGTGGGCGCTTCGCTGAGCTTCGATTTCCAGTCGCGCACCGTGTCGGACGACCCGCATCTGCACGGCCTGAGCAATGTCGATGACGGCCCGAAGCTGCGCCTCTTCGCCGATTACACGCTGTGGGCGTTCACAGGCGCCGTTGCCATGTATCAGGACATCAGTGGCCACGGGCAGGGAACGACGGCGACGGCGGACCTTTATGTGTCGCTGCCGCTAACGGGGTGGCTGTTTTCAGTGGGACCGGGGCTCACGTGGGCCAACGGCGTCTACACGCGCACGCTATTCGGCGTGACGCCTGACGAGAGCGCGGCATCCGGCTTGCCGGCCTACTCGCCCGGCGCCGGCATTCGCGATCTGCACATGACGTTCTACATGACGCACGACTTTTCGAAGCACTGGGTCGGCTCGGTGAACGCGACATTCGGACGCCTTCAGCACTACGCCGCCGACAGCCCGATCACCGAGAGCCGCCGCGAAATCACGGCTTTCGCGGGGCTCAATTACCGGTTCTGACCGCACGCGCCGCGTCGCGCCGAGTCAAAACCGCTCGACACGGAATGGCCGAGGGTCCACCACCGTCGGCGCGCCCGTCATCATTTCCGCGATCAGGCGCCCCGTGACCGGGCCGAGTGTGAGACCGTGGTGCGCGTGGCCGAAGGCGAACCAGAGGTCGTCGTGCCCGGGAGCCGGCCCGATGATCGGCATCATGTCGGGCGTGCAGGGGCGGCGGCCCAGCCACGGCTCGGCATCGAGCCGCGCGCCCAGCGGGAAGATGCCGCGCGCGAGCGGTTCGACCGCTTCGAGCTGAACGGGCGTTTTGGGCGAGTCGCGCAAGCCGAGTTCGACGCCGGTCGTGAGGCGCGTGCCGCGCAGCATCGGCGTAATCAGGAAGCCCGCTTCGGCGTCGAGCACCGGCTGGTTCAGCTTCGCGCCATCCGCCACCGCGTAGTGCATGTGATAGCCGCGCTTCACGGCAAGCGGCAACGCGTAGCCCAGCCGCGCCGTGATATCGCCCGACCACGGCCCCATGGCGATGACCGCCGACTTCGCCAGCACGGGCCCGTCCTGTGTCATGACGCGCCACGACGGTTCGAGCGTCGCGGCGTCGCCAACCAGCACACGGCCGCCTAGTTGCTCGAAGAGCTTCGAGTACGCCGTGACCAGTCCCTTCGGATCGCTAACCGAATCGGAATCGGTGTAGCGCACGCCGCCCACCAGCGTGTGGCTCAGCGCGGGCTCGGCGGTGCGCAGCGCCGCGGCGTCCAGCGCCTCGTGGCCCACGCCGTACTCGCGCTGCCAGCGCTGCGCCTCGGCCACGGTGGCGTCCATGGCGGCCGCACTGCGAAACACCTTCATCCAGCCGTTGGTGCGCAACAGCGCCTCTGCCCCCGCCGCCTCGATCAATGAGCGGTGCTCGGTCACGCAGTGCTCGATGAGCGTGGAATACGCGCGCGCGATCCCGGCGTGCCGGTCGGCGCGCGAATGGTGCCAGTAGCGATAGAGAAATGGCAGCAGCCTGGGCATGGCGCCCGGGTGATAGCGCACGTCCGTCGAGCGGTTGCGCGCGTAGCGCAGCAGCGTAGAAAGCTCGCGCGGAAAAGCGTAAGGGTAGACACCCTCGCGCTGAATCAATCCTCCGTTGCCGTGCGATGTTTCATTGCCCGGCGCCCTGCGGTCCACGAGCGCGACCGAAAGGCCGCGCCGCTGCAACTGCAAAGCCACCGACACACCGACGATACCGCCGCCAAGCACGACCGAATCGAATTTCATCACGCAATGTTCCTGGCTCGAAGGCGCTCACGCGAGCGCGGTGACGGCCACTTCGACGTCGAGGCCCGGGCGCATCAGCAATGCCTGCACGCAGGCGCGCGTCGGCGCGTGCCCTTGCGCAACCCAGGCTTCCCATACGGCATTGAAAGCGTCGAAATGCTTCGGGTCGCTCAGCCACACGTTAGCGGTCAGCACACGCGTTTTGTCCACGCCCGCCGATGCGAGCAGCTTGTCGATGCGCGTGAGAATTTCGGTTGCCTGAACGTCGATCGGTGCGCCTGCCGTATCGGGCACCTGGCCCGAGAGATAGACCACGCCACCCGCGATCACGACCTGGCTCATGCGCGCGTTCGTTTGCAGTCTTTGAATGTCGTTGCTCATGTTCATACCGCCGAAAGACCGGCAGCGTCGCTACCGGTTGGGTTGTCAATGGGAGGTGCCGTCACGATGGAAGTCAGCGACGGATTGGCTTGTGCCAAACGTGCGAGATCGGGGCGCGGACGACGCAGATCAGGATACGCTGAAAACGCCGTTTCCAGCGCCTGCGAGACCGAGAGCGTCTTCATGTCGCCGCGGAACGGGCCCACGATCTGGAGTCCGAACGGCATGCCCGCGTGATCCACGCCGCACGGCAGCGCGAGCGCCGGATGCGTGGTGAGCGTGACGACGTAGGTAAGCGCGAGCCAGCGATAGTAATTCTCCTGCGCGCGGCCGTCGATCTGCGCGGCATACAGTTCGCTCCACGGGAACGGCGTAACCGGCGTGGTGGGCGAAACGATCACGTCGTAGCGGGCGAACGCACTCTGGAAGCGCTGGAAGATGCGCGTTTGCTCGGCTTGCGCCCACGCACTGTCCGAGAGCGACATCTTCGCGCCCATTTCATAGTTCGCGCGCGTGTTCGGACCGAGCGCGCCCGGGTCACGCGTGTACGCCGCATGCAGGCCTGCGACGAAGCTTTCCGCGCGGATCACGTCGAAGCAGCGATGCACGTCGCCAAGATCGAACTCCACGGGCTCGCACGTGTGGACGATGCGTTTGAGTTGCGCCATGCGCGCGCGGAACACGGCGCGAATCTGCGGGTCGACGTCGCAGCAGCCGAAGTCTTCGGTATAGCCGATGCGCAGCGTAGACGGATCGATATGCGGGGGAAAGGCGAACGCGTTGGCGTCCACGGCGTAGCTCAGCGGATCGCCCGCCGATTCGCCCGCCGTTGCCGCGAGTTGCAGCGCCGTTTCGGCGACGTCACGCCCCATCGGACCGACGACCGAGATCGGCGTCCAGCCGAGCAGGCGCCGCGAATTGGGCACGAGTCCGGGCGACGGACGAAAGCCCACGACGCCGCATTTCGCGGCGGGTATGCGTAGCGACCCGCCAGTGTCGGAGCCGGTGCAAACCGGCAGCATGTCGCACGCGAGCGCCGCAGCCGACCCGCCCGACGAGCCGCCGGCATTGAGCGCGGGGTTGAACGGATTGCCCGTCGCACCCCACACGGGGTTGCGCGTATTCGCGCCAGCGCCTAACTCCGGCACGTTCGTCTTCGCCACGAGAATCGCGCCCGCCGCGCGCAGGCGCTCCACGAGCACCACGTCGCGAGAAGGCACGTGGCCGCGCGACATCGGCGAGCCGTAGGTCGTGAGCAGGCCCGCCGTATCTTCGAGATCCTTCACGCCAAGCGGCAAACCGTGCAGCAGGCCGAGCGGCTTGCCGTCCATGACGGCCTGCTCCGCAGCTTTGGCCGCTTCGCGCGCGGCGTCGAAACATGTCGCCGTAATTGCGTTGACGGCCGGATTGACGGCTTCGATGCGCTCGATGCACGCATCGAGCAGTTCAACGGGCGAAATGGCTTTTGCGCCGATCAGGCGGCGCAGTTCGACGGCGGACAGACTGACCAGTTCGGTCTTGTCAAGCATCGTTCGGTTTCCTGATGAAGTGGTGTTCAGCCGATGGCCTCGCCGGTACGGTCGCGCAGCCAGACGAGCGGGATCAGCGAAATGGCGCAGGCAGCCGCGACATACCAGGCGGGCGCGAGCGGATTACCTGTGCGCGCAACGATCCAGCTTGCCACAAGTGGCGAAAATCCGCCGAAGATCGAGGCGCTCACGACATAGGTGAGTGCAATGCCGGTGGCGCGCACTTCGCGCGGGAATAGTTCGGGGATCATCACGAGCACCGGCACGACCTGCCCCGCCACGAACACGGAAAGGAAAGCGGAGACCGCGCAGAGCAGCGCCATGGAAGGCGCGGCGGAAAGCCATGCGAACGCCGGATAGACGCTCAGCAGCAGTACGACGCGCGAGATCACCAGCACGCGCTTGCGGGTGTAGCGGTCGGCGAGCTTGCCCACGAGCGGTGCAGCGACGAACAGCACGAGCGAGCTGACCACGCCCGACGTGACCGCCGCCGTGGACGAAAGATGCAACACCCGCACGGCGTGGTTCGGCAGAAAAAACGCCGTGATGTAGATGGACACCGAACCACCCAGCTCCGCGAAGGTCCCGAGTATCGTGAGTTTCAGATGGGTGGTGAGCGCCGCCTTCAATGCGCCGCTACGCTGTGCGCCGTGCGCGGGCGCCGCGCTCAGCGTTTCTTCGAGGCGGCGGCGAATCAGCATGCCCACCGGCGCGGCCACGATGCCCACGAGGAACGGAACGCGCCAGCCCCAGCTATCGACCGCTTCCTTGGGCAGCAGCACGTTCACGAGCGTGGCGACCACCGCGCCGAGCGCGAGGCCGAGCGCCGTCGCCGCGAAGTTCCAGCTTGCGAAGAACGCGCGCGTGCTGTCGCTCGCATATTCCACGAGCAGCGTGGTGCCGGGGCCGAACTCGCCACCCGCCGCGAAGCCCTGAATCAGGCGCGCCGCGAGCACGATGAGCGGCGCGGCGAGGCCCGCCACCGCGTATGGCGGCGCGCAGGCAATCAGCGCACAGCTCAGCGCCATCAACATGATGGTGAGCACCATGGCACGCTTGCGCCCGGCGCGGTCGGCATAGGCGCCGATGACGATGCCGCCGAGCGGCCGCACCACGAAGCCCACGCCGAAGAGGCCAATGGAAAGCAGGAACTGATTGACCGGCGACGCGGAGGGAAAGAACAGCTTGCCGATCTGGATCGCGAAGAAGCTGTAAATCGTGAAATCGTAGTACTCGAGCGCCGTGCCCAGCGTGGTGGCGGCAATGACCTGGCCCTTCGAAAGGCCGGCTTTTCCCAGTGCAATTGACGCCACGACGCTGCTCCTTCAAAAGGGAGTCGAAATGCGAGTTATCATATACGAGAAAAAATCATTTCTCGTATACGACAAAACCCGTAACCGGGAACCGTCCCTTCTATGGCAAAACGCGCGACACTAAATAACGCAACTGAGGCGGCAACGGAGATCGATCACGCGGCCGTTGGCGCGCGTTTGCGCGAAGCGCGCAAGTCGCGCGAACTGACGTTGATGCAGCTATCGGCGTTGTCCGGCATCGCGGTCTCGACGATTTCGAAGGCCGAGCGCGGCGACATTGCGCTCACGTATGACAAATTCGCCGCCCTCGCACACGCGCTGAACGTGGACTTCGACACGATATTCGGACGCAGGAAGCGCAAGGCGGCCGGCCCGATGAAGCCGTCGCTCACGCGCGCGGGCAAGCAGATGATTTACGACACGCCGAACTACGAGTACGGCATGATCGCCAACGACCTCACCGGCAAGCGCATGGTGCCGATGCGCGGGCGCATCCACGCCCGTACGATGGACGCGTTTCCCGATTACATCCGCCACAGCGGCGAGGAGTTTCTGTTCCTGCTGGGCGGCGAGCTGGAACTGCATTTCGAAAACGGCACTATCTTCAAGCTGTCGCCCGGTGACAGCCTCTACTTCGACAGCGCCGTGGGACACGTGTATCTCAGCACGGGTGCCGAGGATGCCGAGGTGCTTGTCTGTTGCGTAGACAACGACTCACACCGGCTGCCTGAAACGCTCTGAGCGAGTGTGACGCCGCCGCCTTTGAACAGCGGCGTCACGTCGCTCATCGGCCGAGCATCGGCAGCTTGAGGCCTGCCTCGCGCGCGGTCTGCTGCGCGAGTTCGTAGCCGGCGTCCGCGTGGCGCATCACGCCCGTGGCCGGATCGTTGTGCAGCACGCGACCAAGCCGTTCGTGAGCCGCCTGCGTGCCGTCCGCCACGATCACCACGCCCGAGTGCTGCGAGAAGCCCATGCCCACGCCGCCGCCGTGGTGCAGCGAGACCCACGACGCGCCGCCTGCCGTGTTCAGCAGTGCGTTGAGCAGCGGCCAGTCGCTCACGGCGTCCGAACCGTCCTTCATCGATTCCGTTTCGCGGTTCGGGCTCGCCACCGAACCGGTATCGAGGTGGTCGCGGCCGATCACGACCGGCGCCTTCAGCTCGCCGTTCTTAACCATTTCGTTGAACGCCTGGCCCAGACGGTAGCGATCCTTCACGCCCACCCAGCAGATGCGCGCCGGCAGACCCTGAAACGCGATGCGCTCACGCGCCATGTCGAGCCAGTTGTGCAGATGCGGATCGTCAGGGATCAGCTCCTTGACCTTGGCGTCGGTCTTGTAGATATCCTCAGGATCGCCCGAAAGCGCCACCCAGCGGAACGGGCCCTTGCCTTCGCAGAACAGCGGGCGGATATACGCCGGCACGAAGCCCGGGAAATCGAACGCGTTTTCCACGCCCATTTCCAGCGCCATCTGGCGGATGTTGTTGCCGTAGTCGAGCGTGGCCGCGCCGCGCTCCTGCAGCGTAAGCATCGCGCGCACCTGATGGGCCATCGATTCCTTCGCGACCTTCACGATGGTTTCGGGCGCAACCTTCTGTGCCTCGCGCCACTGCTCCACCGTCCAGCCCTGCGGCAGATAGCCGTTGATCGGGTCGTGCGCGCTCGTCTGGTCCGTCACGCAGTCGGGGGTGATGCCGCGCTTCACGAACTCGGCGAACACATCGGCGGCGTTGCCGAGCAGGCCCACCGAAACCGGCTTGCCCGTACGCTTCGCTTCCTCGACGATGGCGAGCGCCTCGTCGATGGTTTTGGCCTTGCGGTCCACATAGCGCGTCTTCAGGCGGAAGTCGATGCGCGTTTCATCGCACTCCACCGCGATCATCGAGAAGCCCGCCATCGTCGCCGCGAGCGGCTGTGCGCCGCCCATGCCGCCAAGACCGCCCGTGAGAATCCAGCGGCCCTTGGGGTCGCCGTTGAAGTGCTGGTTCGCGACCGAATAGAACGTCTCGTAGGTGCCCTGCACGATGCCCTGCGAGCCGATATAGATCCAGCTGCCCGCCGTCATCTGGCCGTACATCATGAGGCCCTTGCGGTCCAGTTCGTGAAAGTGTTCCCACGTGGCCCAGTGCGGCACGAGGTTCGAGTTTGCGAGCAGCACGCGCGGCGCGTCGGCGTGCGTGCGGAACACGCCCACGGGCTTGCCCGACTGGATCAGCAGCGTTTCGTCTTCGTTCAGGTCCTTGAGCGAGGCAAGGATCTGGTCGAAGCACTCCCAGTTGCGCGCGGCGCGGCCAATGCCGCCGTACACCACGAGCGCATGCGGGTGCTCGGCGACTTCGGGGTCCAGATTATTCTGGATCATCCGGTAGGCGGCTTCCGCAATCCAGGTCTTGCAAACCTTCTGCGCACCGCGCGGCGCGCGGATCGTGCGGGTCGGGTCGAGGCGGGGGTCGGTGAAGTTCGGGTGGTTCATAACGTCTTCGTCTCGGATGTTATTCAGGAATGCTGTTTTTATTGAGTCGCTAATGCTTATTGCTCGGACTCGAATGCCAGCGGGCTGTGCTTGGCGATCGCGCCGTTCTGCACGAGCTTCGCCATGGCGGCGATGTCCGGCGCGAAGTAACGGTCGAGGTCGTAATGCGGCACCTCGGCGCGCACCGACTGCATCACGTGCGCAAGCGCCGGGCTCGTGTGGTGCGGCGCGCGCAGGTCCACGCCCTGGGCCGCGGCGAGCAGTTCGATCGCAAGAATGTTGGCCGTGTTCTCGGCGATATCGGCGAGCTTGCGCGCGGCGAACGTCGCCATCGAAACGTGATCTTCCTGGTTCGCCGAAGTCGGCAGCGAATCGACCGATGCCGGATGCGCGAGCGTCTTGTTTTCCGAAGCCAGTGCGGCGGCCGTGACGTGCGCGATCATGAAGCCCGAGTTCACGCCACCGTCCTTCACGAGGAAAGGCGGCAGGCCCGAGAGCGTGGCGTCGATCAGCAGTGCGATGCGACGCTCAGCGAGCGCGCCAATTTCGGCTGCGGCCAGCGCGAGATTGTCGGCGGCGAAGGCCACCGGCTCGGCGTGGAAGTTGCCGCCGGAGAGCACTTCGTTCGTTTCCGGGAAGATCAGCGGATTGTCCGAAACCGCGTTCGCCTCGATGAGCAGCACTTGCGCCGCGTGACGCATCTGGTCGAGACACGCGCCCATCACCTGCGGCTGGCAGCGCAGCGAATACGGGTCCTGGACCTTGCCGCAGTCGCGGTGCGAGAGGTTGATCGCCGAGCCTTCGAGCAGCGTGCGATAGGCCGCGGCTGCCTCGATCTGGCCGCGATGCCCGCGCAGTTCGTGAATGCGCGTGTCGAACGGCTTCACCGAACCTGCTGCTGCGTCCACGCAGAGCGCGCCAGCAACGAGCGCCGTGCGGTACAGGTCTTCGATCGCAAACATGTTGTAGATCGCAAGTGCAGTGGAAGCCTGCGTGCCGTTGAGCAGCGCGAGACCTTCCTTGGCCTGCAGCGCGAGCGGCTTGAGGCCGACGAGGCGCAAGCCCTCCAGCGCGCTCATACGCTCGCCCTTCGCGAATACGTCGCCCACGCCGAGCAATACACACGACATATGCGCGAGCGGCGCGAGGTCGCCCGAGGCGCCAACCGAGCCCTTCACCGGAATCACGGGCAGCACGTCGGCGTTGAAGAGCGTGATGAGCGTATCCATGACTTCGCGGCGGATGCCCGAGTGACCGCGGCCCAGGCTCGACAGCTTCAGCGCCATCAAGAGACGCACGACCGGACGCGACATCGGCTCACCCACGCCCACAGCGTGCGAAAGCACCAGATTGCGCTGCAAAAGTTCGAGCTGGTCGAGCGGAATATGCGTGCTCGCCAGACGCCCGAAGCCCGTATTGATGCCATACGCGGGTTCGCCCTTCGCCGTGATCTCGGCAACGGCGCGTGCGCCTGCGTCGATGGCCGCGAAGCTGGCCGGATCGAGCTCGAGCTTCACGCCGTCGTTTTCATGGGCACGCGCGATCTGGCGCAGTTGGGGCAGGGTCAGATGGCCGGGAGTGAGTTTGATGTTCATTGCGGTGTCGAAGTTGTCTGGACAAGGTGGAATCAGATTACCCAACCTAGCTTGTCTATACAAGTTCAATCTGCTCCACGTATACCCGCACCCCTCGCTTCCTGACGCATGAATTACGCCATCTTTCGATTACAGCACAGTGAAATCCCCAGGTGATAACACCGATTGCCGGCCTTCTCGACGCATCGATAATTGTATAGACAACTTGCCGGGCCGAACCGCCATTCCATGACCGGGCACACGCCAACCATTCCTATCGGAGACTTCATGAAGAAACTAGCCTTGTGTGTCGCCCTCGCCCTTGCCGCCGGTGGCGCGTATGCGAAAGACTGGTCCACCATTCGCTTCGGCACCGACGCGAGCTACGCGCCGTTCGAATCCAAGGGTACGGATGGCAAGCTGGTCGGTTTCGACATCGACCTCGGCAACGAAATCTGCCGGCGCCTGAACGCCAAATGCGTGTGGGTCGAGCAGGACTTCGACGGCATGATTCCGGGCCTCAAGGCCAAGAAGTTCGACGGCGCGCTCTCCGCGCTCACGATCACCCCGCAGCGCGAACAGCAGATCGCCTTCTCGGCCAAGCTCTTCAACACGCCTACGCGCCTCGTCGCGAAAACGGGATCGCCGCTGCAGCCGACTATCGCTTCGCTGCAAGGCAAGACAGTGGGCGTCGAGCAGGGCTCGATTCAGGAGACCTACGCAAAGCAGAACTGGGCGCCCAAGGGCATCAACGTGATTCCGTACCAGAACCAGGACCAGGTCTATCTGGACCTGCAGTCCGGGCGGCTCGACGCCGCGCTGCAAGACGAAGTGCAAGCCAATCTCGGCTTCCTGAAGACGCCGCGCGGCGCAGGCTTCGCGTTCGCGGGCGCGGAAATCCCCACCGGCGCGGCCGCAATCGGCCTGCGCAAGGAAGACGCCGACCTCAAGGCGAAGATCGACAAGACGATTGCCGACATGATCAAGGACGGCACGTACAAGAAAATCGAGTCGAAATATTTCGACTTCGACGTGTACGGCGGCTAAGCGCCCCAGTCTTCTCCGGCAACGACAAAAGGGGGGCGCTGCTCCCCTGAACGAGGACATTCTTCCATGGTCTTTCAAGGCTTCGGCCCGCTGCTCCTCGCGGGCACGTGGGAAACCATCAAGCTCGCGGTGCTCTCGCTCGGTGCCGCGTTTTTGCTCGGGCTTGCGGGCGCTGCCGCGAAGCTCTCGCCCAACCGCGTGCTCGCGCGTATCGGCACGGCGTACACCACGCTCATTCGCGCGGTACCCGACCTCGTGCTCATGCTGCTGCTGTTCTACAGCATCCAGATCTGGCTCAACGACGCGACCGACATGATGGGCATGGACCAGATCGACATCGACCCGTTCGTGGCCGGTGTCATCACGCTCGGCTTCATTTACGGCGCGTATTTCACGGAGACCTTCCGCGGTGCGTTTCTCGCTGTTCCGCGCGGACAGATCGAAGCGGGCTTCGCATACGGCATGAGTTCCACGCGCGTGTTTACTCGCATCCTGTTCCCGCAGATGATGCGCTTCGCGTTGCCCGGCATCGGCAATAACTGGCAAGTGCTCGTGAAGGCCACGGCGCTCGTTTCGATTATCGGCCTCGCCGATGTGGTGAAAGCCGCGCAGGACGCGGGCAAGGCCACCCAGTCGTTCTTCTTTTTCACGCTCGTGACCGGCGCGATCTATCTCGCCATCACCACGGTTTCCAATCTGGCATTGCACCGCCTCGAAAAGCGCTATTCGACCGGTGTGCGGAGGGCAGCGCTGTGATCGAACTGCTTCGCCAATACTGGCCCAACTATCTGTTCAGCGACGGCTACAACGCCAGCGGCCTCGTCATCACGCTCTGGCTGCTGGTCGTTTCGATCGTGGCGGGCTTCCTGCTTGCCGTGCCGCTCGCCATTGCGCGCGCGTCGCGCAACCGGTGGATTTCGCGGCCGGTGTGGGTCTACACCTACGTGTTCCGCGGCACGCCGCTCTATGTGCAGTTGTTGCTGTGCTACACCGGCCTCTACAGCCTGCACTTCGTGCATGCCAATCCGGTTCTTGGCGACTTCTTTCGCAGTGCCATGAATTGCACGCTGCTGGCGTTTGCATTGAACGAGTGCGCCTATGCCACCGAAATCTTCGCGGGCGCGATTCGCGAAACTTCGTATGGCGAGATCGAAGCGGCCCAGGCCTATGGCATGTCGAAGACCAAGGTCTACACGCGCATCATCCTGCCTTCCGCGTTGCGGCGCGCCCTGCCCTCGTACAGCAACGAAGTGATCCTCATGCTGCACGCCACGACGCTCGCGTTCACCGCGACCGTGCCCGACATCCTGAAGGTGGCGCGCGATGCGAATTCCGCCACCTATATGACGTTTCAGGCGTACGGCATCGCAGCGGCGCTCTATGCGTCCATCGTCTTCGCCCTGATCTGGGGTTTCCGCCGCCTCGAAACACGTGTGCTGGCCTATCTGAAGCCGCAAGGCCACTAAAGAATTTCCCGCAGTCCTGATGGAGTGAACCGAGTATGTACAAGCTGATTGTCGACGACCTGCACAAGAAGTTCGGCGAGAACGAGGTTTTGAAGGGCGTATCGCTCAAGGCAAAGGCTGGCGACGTGATCAGCCTGATCGGATCGAGCGGTTCGGGAAAGAGCACGTTTCTGCGTTGCATTAACTTTCTCGAATCGCCCTGCTCGGGACGCATCACGCTCAATGGCGAGGAAATCCGCACGAGCGCGGACCGCGGTGGCGCGCTGCGCGTGAGCGATCCGAAACAGCTCCAGAAAATGCGCACGCGCCTTTCGATGGTTTTCCAGCATTTCAATCTCTGGGCGCACATGACGGTGCTCGAGAACATCATCGAGGCGCCGCTCAGCGTGCTTGGACTGAGCCGCAGCGAAGCCGAGGCCCGCGCGCGCAAATACCTCGACAAGGTAGGGCTGGCTGCCGGTGTCGAGCACAAGTACCCGTCGCACCTTTCCGGTGGGCAGCAGCAGCGCGTGGCGATCGCCCGGGCGCTCGCGATGGAGCCCGAAGTGATGCTGTTCGACGAGCCGACCTCCGCGCTCGACCCCGAACTCGTGGGCGAAGTGCTCAAGGTCATGCAAAAACTCGCGGAGGAAGGCCGCACGATGATCGTCGTCACGCACGAAATGGGCTTCGCGCGCAACGTTTCGAATCACGTCGTGTTTCTGCATAAAGGGAAGATCGAAGAGCAAGGCGACCCCAAGGAAGTGCTCAATGCGCCGCGCAGCGAGCGGCTGCAGCAATTCCTGGCGGGACGGCTGAAGTAGAGGCGTGGCGGGCCGCCGTTGGGCCTAAACTACCGGCATGCCGCCCACTTCAGACGAATGCATGTCGACTAGCGCAGCCCTCACCTCCGGCGCACCCGCCGTCAACCACGCGCAGCCTGAACCATCCGAAGCCGAACCCCTCCAGGACCCGGCCCTGCTGCGCCGTCTATTGCGCGCGAAAGACCGCATGGACGCCGCCTCCCACGAGGCCTGGCCCGTCAAGCGCCTGGCCGAGGTCAGCGGCGTTTCCGAAGCCCATTTCGCGCGCTCCTTCAAGCGCGCCTTCGGACTCCCGCCGCATCGTTATCTGCTCACGCGGCGCATCGAACAAGCCTCCACCCTGCTGCGCGATACCGAACTCGACATCACGGATATCGCCTTCGCCACCGGCTGGGAGAGTCTCGGCACCTTTGGCCGCACATTTCGCGACGTTACCGGCTTGAGCCCCAGCGCCATGCGCGTTCAGGCGCGGGCCGACCTGCCCGAGATCGACCGCGTGCCCGCCTGCGTGCTCAAAGCCGCGCAGCGCCCCGACCTCACCACAGCAGTTTTGGAGAAGCGCCGGCGCGCGAGCAAAGCTAAAGTGCGGCCCTGAAGTGTGGACATTAACCAGGGAGGTGTGATGAATCAGGGTATCGATGTGGTAGGCCTGTACGTCGACGACCAGGATGAGGCGCTCAAGTTCTACGTCGACAAGCTGGGATTCCGTGTGCATACCGATGTGCGCAATGGCGCGTACCGCTGGCTCACGGTCCAGCACCCGGAGCAGCCCTCGTTCCAGCTCGGGCTCTTCGTGCCCGGGCCGCCCGTTCACGACGAGGCCACCGCGCAAACGCTGCGCGCCATGGTCGCCAAGGGCGCCATGCCGCCCCTCGTGCTCGCCGTGACGGACTGCCGCGCCAGCTACGAACGCCTGAAGGCACAGGGCGTGGAATTCACTCAGGAGCCCGTTGACCGTTATGGCAGTGTCGACGCTGGCTTTCGCGACCCTGCCGGCAACGGCTGGAAGATGATTCAGGCGCCGAAGCAGTCGTGACCATGCAGCTGGCTGCCCAGTCTGTGCTTTACGAAACCACCGGGTTTTATGGTGAGGTGCCGCTGGGCGTTAGCGCCTGACCCGCCACGAAACGGCACTACGGCTCGCGGCGGCAGTTTGATGACAATTCAATGACTGATCGCGTGCCGGGAGCCACGCACGGATAAGGAGGAGATCAGGGCGTGGCGTCCCAGCCGTGTGATGCGAGGATCTTGTCGAGCAGAAAACGCAGCGCGACGCGTTCGGCCTCGTTCAGCCCGTGGTAAAGGTCGCTGTCGCGCTTGTCCAACGCCGGGCCGATCTTCTTGAAAATCTTGCGGCCTTCGGCGGTGAGCGAAATGATGACGCTGCGCCCGTCCTTGTCGTTGCCCGTGCGCGCGAGGATCTCCTTCGAGAGCATGGCCTCGACCGTGCGGCTCGCCTGGCTTTTGTCGAGATTGGCGCGCCGCGAGATATCCATCACGGTTTGCGGACCGAACGTGCCGATCGCGGCGATGATGCTCGCCTCCGGATACGGCACACCCAGCTTGTCGCGCGACATCTCGCTGCTCATACGATCGGCGATCTTGGTCAATGCCTTTAGCCGATAGGTCAACGAGGCTTCTGCGCCCGGCTCATTCGTGCTTGCCATATACCCACTCTGGAATTGGATCCGGAAACCTGCGAAAGAAACCCGGGTATGTTGCCCTGATCCTGCCCGCGAGGTCAACTGTGGGGCAAGCGCGGGTCGGCAGCGGTGAGCCGAGCGCGGTCTGCTTCAACACGGTGCATGCAACGTGCGAAGGCGCAATATGCAGCACCAACGCCCATATGCATTTTCATCACTCGCTTGCGTCCTGGCCGCTTATACTGCACGCGTTCAACGCGCGCGAAGATAGCCATGAGCAAACGAATGACTGTCCGGCAGTCGCCGGTGCACGGAAAAGGCGTCTACGCATTGCGCCCCCTGCGGGCGGGCGAGCGCATCTTCGAATACAAAGGCAAGATCATGACCTGGCGCAGCGCGGCCCGGCGTTATCGTCTGCGTGAAGACGGCGCGCATACGTTTCTCTTCGGCCTTTCCGATGGCCGCGTGATCGACGGCGGCCAGGGCGGCAACTGGGCGCGCTGGCTCAATCACGCGTGCCAGGCGAACTGCGAAACGGTCGAAATAAACGGCCACGTATTCATCGACGCGTGCCGCGACATCCTGCCTGGCGAAGAGCTATTCATCGACTACGCGCTCGAATTGTCCGACGACGCCTGCGAAGATACCGTGCGCGAATACGCCTGCCGCTGCGGCGCGCCTGCTTGCCGCGGGACGATGCTCGCCAGAACCGGTGCCAGCCTTGGCGCGGACGCCGGCGTGAGCAGCATCGTCAGCGTTGTCAGCCTGCTATAGGCTGCTTCAGGCTGCGCGCCTCGTTCAGAACCGGTGCCGCATGCCGAGCGCGACGACTGTCTGCTGATTCGTCGACGACGGCGACTGCCCGCTGATATCCGCACCCAGACCCGATCCATCCGCGCTGATGTGCTGGTAGCTCGCCTGCGCATAGACGTCGGTGCGCTTCGAGAGGAAGTAGTCGGCCTGCACCGACACCTCGTGCCAGCGCGGATGATGCTCGCCACCTGAGCTCGACAGTGCGCCCTGCGTGTAGGTGTACGCGCTGTTCAGGCTGAATTGCGGCGTGAACATGTAGCTCGCGTTCACCTCGTAGTTGCTGAAGCTTGCGCCCTGCCCGTTCTGCACGAGGCCGAGGCTGTTCGCGCCATTGATCGTGTCGAGGCCGCCCAGTTGCGTGCGCGTCCACACAAAGCCGAAGCGCGCATTGCGCGTGACGTAGTTCACACCCGCGCCATAGGTGCGCTGCTGAGCCGCGATGAACGTGCGATCGGTGAGCGTGAGCGCGCCGTTCGTGTTGCTGCTGCCGCCGTTGTTCGCTTGCAGGTAGCCCGCGCCGAACTCGAATCCGCCGAAATCGTACGACGCGCCAAAACTGTAGAGGCGATTGTCGTCGAAGCCGCCCGCTTCGTTCGAGAACCCGTAGAGCGCGCCGAATTTCGCGCCGCCATAGTTCGCGCTCGCGTACTTGAGCGCATTGTTCACGCGAAACGAGTTGTTGAGGTTGTCGTTGTCGTACGGGTGAGCCGAGAGATTGTTGCCGCCCGGATGACGCCCCGTGAAGCTGAGCGGCGCGAGATAGTCAACCACGGAGTCATATTGCCGGCCCAGCGTGAGCGCGCCGTAGCGATTGTTTTCGAGGCCCGCATAGGCCTGGTAGCCGAACATGCGGCCGCCCTGGCGCAACGTCCCGTTCGTCACGCTGAAGCCGCTCTCCAGGCGGAAGATGGCGCGTGTGCCGCCGCCCAGGTCCTCGCTGCCGGTCACGCCCCAGTGACTGCCCGTGACGTTGCCGCTGCCAGCCGCGAAGAGGCTATGGCCGCCTGCGTTGCTGTTGTATGAGAGGCCGGCGTCGATCACGCCGTAGAGCGTCACACTGCTTTGTGCGTGGACCCCGCATGCATAAGCCGCGGCAAGGGCGGCGGCGACGAGCGTCTTTTTCATTATTTTTCCTTCGAGTTGTCACGAGTTTTGCGTGTAGCGATGACCGCACAGCGCGCGAACCGGCCCCGCATTCGCGCGGTGCGAATGCGGTCCGGCGTCGTGAAGACACGCGCTGAAACGGCGGATAGAACGGGCTGGCTGGGCCGCGCTAATGGCGGCTGGCGATGCCCTGCTGACCGGCGAGACCGTCGATCAGAACCTGAAGCTGTCCGCGCGAGCATGGCTCGATGCGCGCGCGAACGCTGAACACTTCGGCGAGGCTATCGGCAGTGACGACCTCGACTGGTGCGCCATGGCGCGCAATGCGTCCTCGATGCAGCAGCATCGCGCGGTCGCAGGAACGCACGGCCGCGTTGATGTCGTGCAGCACGACCACCGTGACGATCGCACGCTCGCGGGTCACGTCGCGCAGCACCTGCATCACCTGGAACTGGTGATTGAGGTCGAGCGCGGAGCACGGCTCGTCGAGCAGCAGCACCTGCGGATCGCGCACCAGCGCCTGAGCGATACCCACCAACTGGCGCTGCCCGCCCGAGAGCGCGTCGAGCGAGCGGCCCGCGAGCGCCGCAATGCCAAGCCGCTCGAGCACCGCATGCGCGTGTGCGATTTGCGCTGCGGAGCCACCGCGCGACGCACCAAAGTGCGACGCCGCATTGCGCCCCGCGCGCGCGGCCACCACGACCGACTCCAGCACCGCGAGGCGCACGCCGGACGGCAACGCCTGCGGCAGATAGACCACGCTGTGCGAGCGCGCGAGCGCGGCCGTCAGCGTGAGCGGCGCGCCATCGAGCGTGAGCGAGCCGCTGCGTGGCGCGTTCAGGCCCGCCAGCGTGCGCAGCAAGGTGGATTTGCCGCTGCCGTTCGGCCCGAGCAGCGCCGTGATCTCGCCGCGCGCGAGCGGCCCGGCGCTCAATTCGCTCAGCACCTCGCGCTTGCCGTAGCGCACCGAAAGCCCGTGAATCGACAGTCCGCTCATTGCGACATCCCCTGCGAGCGCACGACGATGCCGAGAAAGAGCGGAATGCCCACGAGCGCCGTGACGATCCCCACCGGAATGAGCACGCCCGGCACGAGCAGCTTCGAGGCAATGGATGCGAGCGAAAGCATCAGCGCGCCGAGCAGCAGGCTGCCCGGCAGATAGAAGCGATGATCCTCGCCGAACAGCGTGCGCGCGATATGCGGCGCGATCAGCCCGACAAAACCGATGGTGCCGACGAACGACACGGCGAGCGCCGAAAGCGCCGACACGCGCAACAGCGTGCCAAGCCGCAGCCGCCGCACGTCGATGCCGAAGCTCGCCGCGCGCTCTTCGCCCAGGCGCAGCGCGGTGAGCGTCCACGCGTTGCGCATCGAGAACGGCACGGCGAGCGCGAGCGCCGCCGTGAGCACGCCGATCTTCGGCCAGTCCGCGCGCGCGAGCGAGCCGAGCGTCCAGAACACGAGGCCCTGCAGCGCGTCGGCGGAGGCGATGAACTGCATCAGCTCGACGAGCGCATGAAACGAGAACACCAGCGCGATGCCCATCAGCACGACGCCCGCCGTGCTCATGCCGCGCCAGCGCGCGACGAAATCGAGCAGCAGCGCCGAAGCAAACGCGAACACGAACGCGTTGGCCGAAACGATCCACGTTTGCGCGACGCCCGGAATCGCCACGTCGAGCACGATGGCGAGCGACGCCCCGAAGGCTGCCGCCGCCGAAACGCCCAGCGTATAGGGGCTCGCGAGCGGATTGTTGAGGACCGTCTGCATCTCCGCGCCCGAAATGCCGAGCGAGGCGCCGACCACGAGCGCCATGACTGCATACGGCAGGCGGATCTGCCAGACGATCACGCTGTTGGCGGGGTCCGCCGAGGCGGGCACGAAGATCGTGCGCAGCAAGGTCGCAATGGGCAGGCCCGAAGGACCGGAGCTGAGGTCGAACAGCAGCGAGGCCAGGATCAGCACCGCGACCGCTACGAGGCACAGCACGCGGCGGCGCGTGAGGCGCGCGTAGGCGCGCATCTGTGCCGTCGCTTCGCGAGCATCGGGCGCCGAGTCCAGGGGGCGCGCGGCTTCCGCGGCCAGGCGTGCGCCGTTCATCGCGCGGCCTGCTGCGCTTGCGTCGCAGGCAACGGCGCATCGACCCACTGCGTGCCTGTATCGGGAATCGCGAGGAAACGGCGATACAGCTCGCGCTCGGTCGCGTGCACATCGAGCGTGCTGAACTGTTGCGGATAGAACCACTTCGCGAACGCCTCGATCGCGACGATGTTGTACGGCGAGTCGTAATAGTTGTGCGAGATGCCGTGCACGCGGCCATCGTGAATCGCCTTGATGGCGTTGAAGCCGGGGCGCGCGGCCAGTCGCGCGAGGCTCGCGTCGGCGTCGTGCTCGCTCGTGAGCGCGCCCACGCGCAGCGAAGCGAGGCCAGGCTTCGTGCGGCTGCCCGTGGCGATATACACGTCGGGCTGTGCCGCGATCACCTGCTCCATGCTGATATCGCCGAGCACGCCGGGCAACAGGCCCGCCGCGATGTTGCGGCCGCCCGCGGCATCCACGAACTCGCCGAAGTTGCCCTTGCCCGCCGTGTGGCAGCAGCCCGCGTCCCACACGCCCGCCAGCATGTCCACGAACACCTTCGGGCGCTGCGACTCGGCAATCGCATTCACCACTTGCTGCACGCGCGCGAGATGCTGCTGATAGAACTGGATATAGGCATCGGCTTCCTTCTCGCGGTGCAAGACCTCGCCAAGCAGCTTGATGCTCGGCAGCGTGTTCTGCATGGGATGCACGCGAAAGTCGACGAACACCACGGTCGTGCCGGTCGCTTCGAGTTGCTTGACGAGCGCGTTGTAACGGCTCGGGCCGTGGCCCGCCACGCTGAAGATCGCCACGTCGGGCTTGAGCGCGAGCGCCTTCTCGTCGCTGATGCTGTCCTCGGTCGCCTTGCCGATCAGCGGAATCTGGCGAATCTCGGGGAAGCGCTGCGCGTACGCCTCGTAGGTCTGCGGGTCCATGGTCGGCAGGTCGCCCTGCCAGCCCACGATACGCGCGAGCGGCTTCTGACCCTCGAGGAGCGCGACCGCGGAAAGCAGACGGCTCTCGCCAAGCAGAATGCGATGCGGCTCGGCCGGCACCTTGATCGTGCGGCCCGCGAGATCGGTAACGACGAGCGGCGCCTCTTCCGTCTGCGTCACCGCTGGCGTGGCGGCCTGGACGGCGGCGCTGCCGCTCAAGGCGATGATGGCCGAAGTCGCGGCCAGTACGGCGCGCCGCTGCGCCACGCGGGCCAGGCCCGGAATCAATCGAAAGGTCAACATGATATATTCTGTAAATGCGAACGATTGCTATTTGCGAGCGAAACTTTAACGGCCGTTTGTAATGGCGATGTGTTGAAACCGGCCGTTTTGTAATGGAATGTGTTGGCGCGGCTTAACATCCCGCGGCGGCAAGAGAAAAAGATGGATCACATACTGGTCGTCGACGACGACGCCAACATCCGGCAACTGCTGCGCGACTACCTGCGTGAGATGGGCTACCATGCGAGCGCCGCCAGCAACGGCGCGCAGATGAAGCAGATACTCGGCACCGCCCAGGTCGACCTGATCGTGCTCGACCTCATGCTCGACGGCGAAGATGGACTCGACCTCACGCGCGAGCTGCGCCGGGCCCACGACACGCCCGTCATCATTCTTTCCGCGCGCGGCGGACTGCTCGACCGCATCCTCGGCCTCGAAATGGGCGCCGACGACTATCTGCCCAAGCCTTTCGATCCGCGCGAGCTGCTCGCCAAGATCAAGGTGGTCCTGCGCCGCACGCGCGCGGTGCCGGGCACGCGCCCCGCCGACGCGAACGCGTTCATCACCTTCGCGGGCTGGCGCCTCGACACGCGCATGAAGCAGATGCACGCGCCCGACGGCGTGGTCGTCTCGCTCGGCGGCTCGGACTACCGCACGCTGCGCACCCTGCTCGACCATCCGAACCGCCCGCTCTCGCGCGAATTCCTGCTCGACCAGGTGTTCAGCAAGAGCATGACGCCGCTCGACCGCGCCATCGACGTATGCGTGAGCCGGCTGCGACAGCAGCTCAGGGATTCGGCGCGCGAAGCCACGCTCATTCGCACCGTGCGCAACGAGGGTTATATGCTCGTGGCCGACGTCGGGTACGAAGCGTGAGACGGTTCGCTCATTTCGCATCGAGGTTGCGGCTTTGGCGGCTTTGGTCGCTTTGGCCCGACACGCTCTTCGGGCGCCTCGTCGTGATTCTCGCGGCGGGCATGTTCGCGGGCCAGTTGCTGACCAGCACGATCTGGTTCGAAACGCACGACAACCGTACGCTCGAAATTCCTGCGCGCCTGTTCGGCAGCCGTCTCGCCGATACCGTGCGCCTCATCCAGCGCGCGCCCAATGCCGCGACGCGCGAGGCGATCGTCGGCACGCTCGGCGACGACCGTTACCGCCTCCAGTGGGTGCAAGGCGCGCCGCTACCGGTGCCCGCGACGCTTTCGCTCGCGCAGCGCGCCACCGCCGGGCTGATCGAAGGCGTGATCCGCAAGCGCCTCTCCGAGCCCATCGACGTGCATCTCATCGACGCCCAGGTGCGCGACGGCGCGCGTCGCGAAGGCGGCGTGCTGAGCCTGTTCGATTCGCGCATGCCGACCGGCGACTTTCACGTGCAACTCCAGGTGCCGGGTCAAGGGTGGCTCGATATCCAGGCGAACGAAGGCCAGGCGGGCATGCATACCGAGCGCGGCGCGCTCGTGATGGATTACCTGCTGCGCATCTATCTGCTGCGCTTCGCCGCCGTGTGCCTGATCGCGATGGTTGCGGTGCGCTTCGCGCTTGCGCCATTGCGCCGCTTCGCGGCGGCGGCCGAAGCGCTCGGGCGCAACATTTACCGCGCGCCTCTCGCCGAGGCCGGGCCGCGCGAAGTGCGCAATGCGGCGCACTCGTTCAACGCCATGCAGCAGCAGTTGATCGACAGCTTTGCTGCGCGCACGCGCTTTCTGAGCGCGGTCTCGCACGACCTGCGCTCGCCGCTCACGCGGCTGCGTTTGCGGGTGGAAATGCTGCCGGACCCGGCTTCGCGCGAGCGTCTGCGCGGCGACCTCGAAGACATGGAAGGCATGGTTCGCGCCACGCTCGACGCCGTACAGGGCGTGGAGATCACCGAACCGCGCCAGCGCATCGACCTCGTTTCGATGCTCGATGGCCTCGCCAGCGATGCATGGGAACAGGGCCATCATGTGAGCGTGACGGGCAGCGTGCGCGCGCCCATTCCGGGCTTTGCGCGCAACCTCAAGCGCTGCCTGCAGAATCTTTTCGACAACGCGATTCGCTATGGCGGCGAGGAGGCGAGCGTCACCGTGACCGACGTTGAAGATGCCGTGCGCGTGGTGATCAGCGACAACGGGCCGGGCATTGCCGACGCCGCGTTGCTCGAACGCGTGTTCGAGCCTTATTTCCGCATCGATTCGCGTCGTAGCGATGCGCCTGGCGGTACGGGATTGGGGCTTACGATTGCGCGCAGCGTGGCGGCAGCGCATGGCGGCACGCTCGTGCTGCGCAATCGGGTGGTGGATGGGCGAATCGTTGGGCTCGATGTTCAGCTGGATTTACCGAGGGGCGATTGACCGGTCCCGTATTGCTATGCCTGAAGCACCGTGGGGTCGATGTAGCCCGGCACCGCAGCCGAAAGCGACTGCTTCAACTCGCGGCTCCCCGCATCCGCCAGCACTTCGCTTTCGCCCGCTTCGAGTGCGTCGTAGGCCTGACGAACGACATCGACGGGACTGAATTTCGGCACGTCGAAATCCTTGGTGAGATCCGTATCCACGAAGCCGACATGCACGCCGACCACGCCGATCTTGCGTGCCGTCTCGCGAATTTCGGTCGGAAGAATGCGCTGGACAAGTTGCATGTCCGTGCCCGGTGGAAAGGTGCCAATCGCCAATATCTTCGTGGTTGGCGTGGTTGACATCGGAGTGGTTTGCGCCATCGAGACTCCAGCAGAAGCGACCAGCACAGAGGCTGTTGTCAAATTAAGGCTGGCGGGAGGCCACACCAGATGCCGTATTCAGCGCTGCGGCTTCTGGTCCCGTCAGATAGCAATCACGGAAGCGCTCATCGACGCATTCCCCCATCCGTTTCGAGAACAGCAGCGCTGCACGGAGCGGGCGATGATTGATAACCACGGAATCCGTCTCGCCCTGTTCGTTCAGATGCGCAACGACCACCGTTTCGATCGGCACTCCATGGATTTGCGACCGATAGGATTCCATATACAAACCGTTGCCGATTTCGCCCTTGTAGCTGTGATGCTGGAATTCGTAGAGCGAGACCGCGTGTTTGATCACGGAGAGAATATCGGCTCGTCCCTCGATCGGACGCTTCAGCACGGTGGCTTCGAGCGTCGCGTTTTCGGCGAGCCTCGTCAGCCAGAGCGGCACACCGCCCGCAGGCGCCAGCACGGGGGCTGTGTCGTTGAATTTCATGCTGAGCGCTCCAGTTGCGGTTTGTTCGCCATACCTGCGCTAACGGCATCGAGCGCGGCTTCGAAGGTGATGCGCGCCTTTTCGCGGCGGCGTCGCGCGAGGCGTTCTTCGCCTTCGACTCGTTCGGCTTCGCCGGCTAGCAGCGCATGAATGTCGGGCAGCGTATAGATCGCGCCGCGGCTGCCCCACGTGCCGTCCGGGATCTCGGTCGGGAACACCCAGACGCGCGGAGCGACTTCGTCGAACGGCCGGTTCTCTGCACGGGAGACCGCTTCGGTCACGGCTTTGACCAGCGCGCGGCGCGATTCATCTGTGTATTGCCCTTCGGGCGCGGACGGGATGATCCGGTAGCGTTGGGCCTGCGTACGTTCGCCGCCGACGTAGATGGCCGCCGGGCGATGAAGGTGAAGCACGGTCACGGCGCGTGCGATCGGATTGGCCGGATCATAGCCTTCGGCCTTGATCAAAATGTCGGTGAGTTCGTTGATCAGGACGGCCTCGGCCTCGGGCGTCAAGGCGTCTTCGGGCCACAGTGCATCGATCATTGGCATGGTGTTGCTCCTGCTTTCGGGTCATTGGATGCGGCCATGATCGGGGTTTACTCGTGCGGGCGAAAGTGGCAGGATCGCCATTATTCAGGGAATTTCGGACACGCAAATGGCCATCATCCGCATCTGGGTCTATGACGGCATCCTCGCGTCAGGCGTCGCCGGCCCGGTTGACGTCTTCAGCGCGGCCAATCAATTCCGTGCGCGCAAGGCTGCGCCGGGCACGACATCCGCGCCCGCGTTCGCATGGCGCGTGGAATCTCTCGACGGACAACCCGTCACGGCTGCGTCGGGCCAGATCGTTCACGTCGACGGCAAGATCGACCCGCGCAAACGGGCGGACGCCGTTCTGCTGACGGCACCGTTTTTCTCGAACATCGACGAGTTCATCGGGCGCCGCGAGCAGTTGAACGCGCTGTCTTCCGCATTGCGGCGTCAACGCAAGGGAGGTGCCGTGCTGGCGGCGTATTGCACCGCCAACTACCTGCTCGCCGAGGCGGGCCTGCTGGACGGCCGCGCCGCAACGACACACTGGGCGAGAGCCGCGGACTTCGCGCGCCGCTATCCGCGTGTCGAAGTTCGCGCACAGGAAGTGCTGATCGCGCAAGACGGCATCATCTCGGGCGGTTCTGTGACGTCGTATCTGAATCTCGCGGTGCGGCTCGTCGAAACTTTCGCCGGCGAAGAACTCGCCGCAATGACCGCGAAGGCGCTGTTGATCGACATGAACCGGACTTCGCAGGCTTCCTTTGCAACGCTTCTCGACGAACACGGGCATACCGACACGCTCGTCGCGCGCGCCCAGCAGCAGATGGAGGCGACGTTGCAGCAGGGATTCCGGTTGAGCGATCTGGCGGCGTCGCTTGCTGTCAGCGAACGCACGCTCAATCGCCGTTTCAAGGAAGCCCTCGGGCTCGCACCGTTGACGTATCTGCAGAATCTGCGCATCGAGGTCGCGAAAAGGCTGCTGGAAACGCGACCAATTGGGCTCGAGGCGGTGAGTCAGCGGGTCGGTTATGGCGATATCAGCACATTTCGGCAATTGTTCAAGCGCAAGACCGGGTTGTCGCCGAGTGAATATCAAATGCGGTTCTCGCGAGCCACCGCGGAGAATGGAGAAGCCGAGTCGGGCCGCAACGGCGGCTAAGGCGTCGCGAGACCCTCACACCGCAGTCCTGATCATTTCCTTCCCTCTTTTCCCGCACTGTCTTTTTGTATCTCAACGTATCCCTACCAGATCGGGATACGCACGCTTACGCACAACCGACTTTCGGACACAGGCGGGATACATTCGTCCGCTCAAATACGCCCATCGCGAGCAAACCGCCGCACCGCAAAACTGGGCTGACCGAGGTAGTGCATATGCAACACGAGCCGAATGGAACCGTTGAACCGGACCGCACCGCGGATGAACCGCTGAGCAGCCAGATTGCGCGCAATTGTCTGATGACGCGCGCCCGCCAGATTTCCCGCGTCTTGACGTCCGTCTATGACGACGCGCTGCGTCCATTCGGCATCGTGGCACCGCAGTTCTCATTGCTTGTCATGATCGCGGAATTCGGGCCGATTAGCCGCTCGGATCTGGGCCGGCGGAATCATCACGAGCGCTCGACCCTGACAAGGAATCTGCAGCCGCTGATCGCGCAGGGCTGGGTTGCCGAGGGCGTCCCGGCAAGCGATGGCCGAAGCCGCCCGCTCTCGCTCACGCACGAAGGCCGGGCGCTGCTCAAAAACGCCGCGAGCGGGTGGTCGGCTGCACAGAGCCACGCAACGCGTCTCCTCAGCGAAGACGGCGCCCATGAGCTCATGAATATCGCGCGCAAATTGCCGTTGCGTATGGTCTGAAGTTTCTCGTTCGATGTTGCATATGCAAGATCGACCAATGCCTGGTACCCCTACCCATCATCAAGGAGTTTTTCATGAAAGTCGTCAAAGCCGCAGCCGTCCAGTTCAGCCCGGTGCTCTACAGCCGTGAAGCAACCGTCGCCAAAGTCGTGCAGAAGATTCACGAACTCGGCCGGAAAGGCGTGCAGTTCGCCACCTTCCCCGAAACTGTCGTGCCTTATTACCCTTACTTTGCTGCCGTCCAGACAGGCATCGAACTTCTTTCTGGCACCGAACATCTGCGCCTGCTCGAACAGGCTGTGACGGTGCCATCCGCTGCGACGGAAGCGATCGGCGAAGCCGCGCGCAAGGCCGGCATGGTCGTGTCCATCGGTGTCAATGAGCGCGATGGCGGCACACTGTACAACACGCAATTGCTCTTCGATGCCGACGGTACGCTGATCCAGCGCCGCCGCAAGATCACGCCGACGCATTTCGAACGCATGATCTGGGGTCAGGGAGATGGCTCGGGCTTGCGTGCAGTCGACAGCGCAGTCGGCCGCATCGGGCAACTCGCATGCTTCGAGCACAACAACCCGCTTGCCCGCTACGCGATGATCGCCGACGGCGAGCAGATCCATTCGGCGATGTACCCCGGTTCCGCTTTTGGCGAGGGCTTTGCCCAGCGCATGGAAATCAACATCCGCCAGCATGCACTCGAATCCGGCGCGTTCGTCGTCAATGCGACGGCGTGGCTGGACGCGGATCAGCAGGCACAAATCATGAAAGATACCGGTTGCGGAATCGGTCCGATCTCGGGCGGCTGCTTCACCACGATCGTCGCTCCTGACGGCACGCTCATGGCCGAACCGCTGCGCTCGGGTGAAGGCGAGGTGATCGTCGATCTCGACTTCACGCAAATCGACCGCCGCAAGATGCTGATGGATTCGGCCGGCCACTACAACCGCCCTGAATTGCTGAGCCTGATGATCGACCGTACGTCGACCGCGCATGTTCACGAACGCGCTTCGCACCCGATGGTCGTCAACGACCGGGATTCCGACGATCAACGCACCGTGGCTGCATGACCTGCGAACTTCGAATTGCCCCTCTATCGAAGGAGGATTTGCCTTGAAAGCAATGATCAGGACCGGCTGCGCAAGCATCGTGATTGCGGCGCTGATGGCGGCCGCCTCGCCCGGCTATACACAGACGTCCGCGACGGATGCACCCGTCACAACGCATGCGCGCAAACCCGTGGCCGCCAGGACCGACATTTCGGACAGCACACTGGTGAAGTCGCTGCCCGGATTCAGAAATGGGTATGCAACGGTGAACGGCGTACGGCTGCATTATGTGGTCGGCGGCAAGGGTGCGCCGCTCGTGTTGCTGCCCGGCTGGCCCGAAACGTGGTGGACCTTCCACAAGATCATGCCGGCGCTCGCCACGCATTACACCGTGATCGTCGTGGATCTGCGCGGCATGGGCGCGTCGTCAAAGCCCGCCGACGGCTATGACAAGAAAACGATGGCCGCCGATATTCATGAACTAACGCAATCGCTTGGATATGACAAGGTTGCGATCGCGGGACATGACATCGGCTCGGCTGTGGCGTTCGCCTACGCGGAGAACTATCCGGAAGCCACCGACAAGCTTGTAATGATGGAGTTTCCCCATCCCGACGATAGCCTGCAGACGTTTCCGCTTCTACCCGCCCAGGGCGCATACGGTGACAAGCTGGGTTCGGCGCGCCCGAACCTGTGGTGGTTTGCATTCAACCAGGTCAGAGGTTTGCCGGAGCAACTGCTGGCAGGCCGCGTCCGGCTTGAACAGGACTGGCTCTTTCACTACTTTCTTGTAAATGAGAAAGCCGTCGACATGCGCGACCGCGCCGTGTACGAGCACGCCTATGACAGCGCCGCCGCGATCCGCGCAGGCAACGCGTGGTATCAGGCCTTCCCTCAGGACATCAGCGACAACAAGAGTTATGGCCAGCTGCAAATGCCCGTTCTCGTGATGGGCGGTCCCGCCTACAAGTGGATGAAAATGGTCGTCGGTGAAAAGGCGGTCAATATGAGCGCCGTCGACGTAGAGAACAGCGGACACTTTATCCAGGAGGAGCAACCCGAGCTGGTAACAAAAACTATGCTCGGCTTTCTGCAAGGTACACGCGGATGATGACCTGATCGTCGCGTTGAGCGACGTATGCACGTGCACATTTTTACGTATATGTATGCATATGCACATATAAATAAAGTGAACTCTCTTGTTGAAAGGTAAGTGATATGACAACGAAACCTGCCCATGATCGGCCCATTCTCGTGACGGGCGCCGGAGGCGCGATTGGTGGAATCGGCCGCAATGTAACAACGTCATTGCTCGCGAAGGGCTATAAAGTGCGGGCGCTCGTCCGCCAGGACGACGATCGTGCGAACGAGTTGCGCCGCCTTGGCGCCGAAGTCGTGGTCGGCGACCTGACCGACCTCGCCTCGATGCACCGCGCAATCGAAGGCTGTTCGCGCGTCTATTTCGGCATGTCCGTCTCGGCGGCCTATCTCGAAGCAACCGTCAATTTTGCTGCCGTGGCGCGTCATCATGGCGTCGAAGCCGTCGTGAACATGTCGCAGATGACCGTCACGGAAATGAGCATCACGCAGACAACGGACAGCCCCCAGCACAAGCTGCACTGGCTTGCCGAACAGGTACTGCAGTGGTCTGGTCTGCCCGTCGTCACAGTGCGGCCGACGGCGTTTCTCGAAAGCTTCTTCCTGACGCTGGGCGCAGCCGGCGTGCGCGATAACGACGAACTTGCGCTGCCGCTCGGAAATAGCAGGACCTCGCCCATTTCTGCGGTTGACGTTGCGAATGCGGTATCGGTGATTCTCGAGAACCCTGCTCCGCATATCGGCAAGATCTATAACCTGACGGGCCTCGAATCCAATGATCTCGAGCAGGCCGCGCGCGTCTTTTCGGAGGCGCTCGGCCGGTCCATCCGTTACCGGAACGTGCCCGTCGCGCCGTGGTCGGACAAATTGCGCGAACTTGGCATTCCCGATCACGTCGTCAGGCATCTGGCCGTGATGGCCGACCTCCACGTGCAGGGACGATACGACCGCATGACGAACGACCTGTTCGAACTCACGGGCCGCAGACCCATGAGCATGTCCGACTTCGTGAAACTGCACATCGCAGACTTCACGCGCACCACAACACGCTGAACCAAGGCAGGAGACCGATCCCATGTCAACAGACACGCCCCAATCCTCATCGCGCCGGCACTTTGTCGGCGTGGCCGCCGCGGCGCTCGCGGCAGGCTCGCTCAGCCGGCTCGCCTTCGCGGATACGAGCCCGGCAATCGGCAAGATCACCGAACCCGCGAACGGCGACAAGACAGCGCTCCGGCCGTTCCGCGTTCACGTCCCCGAGTCGCAGCTTATCGACATGCGGCGCCGCATCAAGGCCACGCGCTGGCCCGATCGCGAGACGGTGCCCGACGAATCTCAGGGCATTCAACTCGCCACCATTCAGGGACTTGCACAATATTGGGCAACTGGATACGACTGGCGCAAATGCGAAGCGCGGCTGAATTCGTATCCGCAGTTCATCACTGAGATCGACGGACTCGATATCCATTTCATCCACGTGCGGTCGAAGCATGAAAACGCGATGCCGTTGATCGTCACGCACGGCTGGCCCGGCTCGGTCATCGAACAGTTCAAGATCATCGACCCGCTCGTCAATCCGACCGCGTACGGCGCACCGGCTTCGGATGCCTTTCATCTCGTGATTCCCTCATTACCCGGTTATGGCTTTTCGGCGAGACCGACCACGACAGGCTGGGGACCGGAGCGCACCGCGCAGGCGTGGGTCACATTGATGAAACGCCTCGGCTATGAGCGTTTTGCTTCGCAAGGCGGCGATCTCGGCGGGATTGTCACGAACATCATGGCCAAACAGGCGCCGCCCGAACTGATCGGTATTCATGTGAACTTCCCTGCGGCTGTTCCGGCCGAGATTCTGAAGTCGCTTGCAGCGGGCGACCCGATGCCTGCCGGTTTATCGGACGAGGAGAAGCACGCGTATGACCAGTTGAGCGCCAACTTCAAGAAAAAGCGCGGTTACGCTTTCGAAATGGGTACGCGCCCGCAAACCCTGTATGGACTCGCCGACTCGCCCGTCGCGCTGGCTTCCTGGCTGCTCGACCACGGCGACGGCTACGGCCAGCCCGCGGCGGCGTTGAGCGCAGCCGTGCTCGGTCATCCCGTCAACGGTCATTCAGCAGGCGCCCTGACGCGAGACGACGTACTCGACGACATCACGCTTTACTGGCTGACCAACACCGGCATCTCGGCGGCGCGCTTCTACTGGGAGTCGCACGCGAACTTCTTCCTCGCGGCCGACGTGAACGTGCCCGCCGCTGTCAGCGCGTTTCCGGGTGAAAACTACCAGGCGCCGAAGAGCTGGACCGAGAAGGCCTATCACAACCTGATTTACTTCAACAAACCCGAAACGGGCGGGCACTTCGCGGCATGGGAAGAACCGATGATCTTCGCGAACGAAGTGCGCACAGGGTTAAGGCCCTTGCGCGCCTGAAGTGCGAAGCGCTCCGACGCGCATGCGTCGGAGCGCTCCTCGATGCAATCGTGCCAGTCGGGTCCATGCGATGTTGTTCGCGTTGATCTGCCGTTTGGTTCGGGCCCTGGTCTGCTTGTGCAACTGCCATGACACCCTCGGCGATTCCAGTCCAAGTTAGCCGAAAATTGTCCCTGTGGGGATCAAATAGTGAGAACGCAAATAAACATGCTGATCAAGACGCTTGCCGCAATCGCGGCTGGTATCGTGCTCGCAACGAACGCCTCCGCCCAGAGCACAGGGGAGGTCGGCGTCGCTTCACCGTACGTCACCATCGATAACGAGCCGCCACCCAAACTGATTGTGGACCCCACGCCGCTTGCCGCAGGACTGGCTCACGGCATCGTCTGGATCCAGTATCGGGTGGAGAACGTGCATATCTTGCCGGTGTTCGGGCCAGGCGCGCTCAACGTTTCTCCACGAATCGGGCATCTGCACGTACACATCGACGACCTGCCTTGGGGTTGGGTAGAAGCGAACAACGTCAATACAATCAGCGTGGCGGGCCTGCCACCCGGTAAGCACAAGATGCTTGTCGAGTTGGTCGACGCTCAACACCACCTATTCGCTGGGTGCACTGAGTGCAGGCAGACGGTGACGTTCACGGTCCCAGAGGGAACGTCTCATTCACACTAAAGGTGATGAGAAGAGCCTCTCCGTCAGTCCGTCGCGAACGACGTCCGACGTATCCTGAATTTTCATTCTGGCTTCGCTGTCGGACATCGGCGTCAATCCGATTCATTGGATGGCGAACGAGGACAACCGCCAGGTCGCCGTCAGCGAGTCGCTGGCTTGCACGCAGGACAGCTTGCCGCTCGCCTGACAGCTTTACCTTCCCCGGGTCCGGGCGTTAGCCCGGAGCGCCGGCGCGCGACCCGCGTCCGTCTATGAGCGTTCTGTTGCGCTGAACCATCATCTGGATGGCGGGGGCTGTGCCCTCGCGAATGTCGCTTCGTGGCCGATAGCACCAGTTCGACGAGTCTCCACAGGCCGGACGTTGAAATCATCGAAGGCGGCTCTCAAGCGGTCTCTGTGAATGAGGACAATCGGCCATGAAGCGTCGTTCGCTGCAATGGACACCCGGTCATTTGAGCGGCGTCTTTCGTTCGACTTCTGGCCGCTCGCCGGAAATTCTTCAATCTTGCCGACTGCTAAGGCGCCCGAGACATTAGCCTCAGATTTTGAACACGATTCGATTGGGCTACCCGCGTCGGGGGGCGAGCATCCACCCCTCAAAACCGCAAGCTCGCAGAGGCTGCTTACTGTCGCGGGGACGACAGTCCCTTGTTTCGTCGCTCCGGGAACATCAGGAGCGCACAGAAACCGACAAGACACGCCGGCGCGGCATACCAGGTGGCAGCCATGGGATCGCTGGCCCATTTGATCAACCAGGTCATGATCACCTGAGCCGTCCCTCCGAAGAGGGCCACTCCCAGTGCATAAGAAACGGCCAAACCAGTGGCGCGCATCCGAACTGGAAATGATTCCATGACCAATACGGTGCCGACGCTGCTGCAAGGCGCGACAAACACGCTGATGAGACCAACGCCTGCGAGTACGGTGGCCGTGGAGTGCGCATGAGTAATGAGGTGGAAAACGGGATAGATCAGAAGGGTTGTAGCGCCGTACGCGAAAAGTAATAAGGGTTTGCGGTGCTGGAACCGGTCAGCCAGAAGGCCGGATACCGGAGCGACCAGCATCAGTACGAGCGCGGAGACGGCGGAGGAAAGGAATCCGGTGACCGCGGGCAGATGCAATACATGGGTCAGGTAACTCGGCATGTAGTAGACAACAGCGAAGGCTGGCACCGTGCGCCCTGTCATCATCAGCGTTGCCAGTGTGAGCTTCTTCCCATGCGTTCTGAAAAGTTCGGAAAACTGAAGACGGTTGCGAGTTGCTGCTCCTGCCGGCGCGGTGTCTTCCGGTAGCCGCCTCCGGACAAACAAGCCAACCGGCACGATCAGCAAGCCAATCAGGAAGGGAATGCGCCACCCCCAGGCAGCAAGATTCCCTGCAGACAGACTGCTGGATAGCAGAGCGCCCAGCAGCGCCCCCAGGATGGCGGCAGCGGCTTGCCCAACTATTTGCCAGCTCACCAGAAAATTGCGTCTCGAAAGCGGCGCTGCTTCCATCAAGTAAGCAGCGCCTGCACCGATTTCACCGCCCGCAGCCAGTCCCTGTAACAAACGGCTGATGAGAATCAGCATCGGCGCCGCAATTCCAATTGTTCGAT
>NZ_CAJHCQ010000010.1 GCF_904848665.1 Paraburkholderia hiiakae | reverse complement strand
CTTCTTCTCTGCAGACTGTGTCAAAGTGATGCCCATCAGATCGGAAATGATGGGCATCACTTTGATGCCGCCCTCAGCCACCGTCTACAACGGCCGGCACGAGCCGCTTACAGGTTTTCTCAATTGCCGCATGCAACTCCCGGGCAAGCCTGCTCCAAGCCGGGTTCCGGTGACGCACCGTGGCATCGCTTCACCCTCGCGCCTGAATCGCAATAAAAGGGAACTAAAGCGCAAAGGAATCGACTCGCGGGCTGTTGAGAGTCAAGGCTGACCTGAGAGCAGGCGTTCCAGTGTTTCCCTGTACTCCAGTCCATTGAGACGATCGAGGTGCAGCGACAAATGGGCTGCGGTTCTCGACCATTGCCCGCCCAGGGAATCCAGTTGCTTTGCCTTGGAATAAAGCATCGAGGCCTTCCAGCTATCGCCAACGAGCAACAGGGCTTCGGCGAGCGTGGCGGTCATCCAGTAGCTGACGTGCTGTTCGAGAGCGAGCGTCGGTGCGATCCCCCTCTGGTCGAGCAGCTCGAGCGTTGCTTGAGCCTTGCTGCGTGCCTCGCCGTTCTTGCCGAGCCACAAGGCAGTCGCCGCAACATTGATCGTCAGGTAGTAACTGTCGGCGGCTCCAGGGAAACTCAGGCCGTAGGTTTGCCAGGCTGACTGCAGATGCTTGACGTTCCTGGTGTGCATCCACTTGTTTTTGTAGGCGCCGCCAAGAATGCCGACGGTTTCTGCGTCGAGGCGCCTGGGATTGCCGTTGCGTATAGGGAGAAGCAGGCGCTCGGCCTGATCGATGTGGCCGGTGCGGCTGAAATGCAGCGCGCGCACTTGCACGACGCGCCGGTTGCGCGGGTAGCGGTCGATGGCAGCCCGGGTGAACGCTTCGGCAGCGGGCGTCCGGCAGTCGATCAGCCGCTCGCCCGCGAAGGCGGCCGTGGAGGCGTCCGCGAGAAGTGGCGTCAAGGCCTCGTTTGTCGTCGGAGCGATGATCGCGTCCCTGGCGCCAAAGGCGAGCGTGCGCAGCACGGGCGTGCGCGAGGACCAGTCGTTCCAGTCCGCTGTGTGCGCGTCAGCGGCGCCGTCCGCGGCCGAGAGATACCACTCAATCCAGATTTGCAGGAGTGCGACGATGGTTGCCTCTTCGTCGACACCGATTGATCGCTCGAGGTGACGCGCTTCGTTTGCCAGCCTTCGAATGGCATGCGCGCACATCAGAATGCCGTCATCGATCCTGCCCGTGAGCGCCAGCGCATCCAGATTCTCGATCACCGTTTCCGCCGGACGAAGTTGGAAAGCCTGGGTGGCGCTGGCGGCCAGCCCCTCGAGCACGCGACCTGCAAAGAAGGCAACGGCGTCGGGCAGTGCGGCGGTTTGCAGTTTCGCCAGCTTGGCGAGTTCGTCGAGCAGGGTTTCCGGGCCGACGCGGATCTGCGCGCAAACGTTCAGAAGCGATACGTCGGGAAGCTGCCACGGCATGGGCATCGGTGAGGGTGACATCATGGTCGAATGTGCGAGCTGGCTTTTGAATCCGTGAGCGCTGGCGTGCGCAGACGTTGCGCGGTTAGTCCACGGGCACATATGTTTGCGCGAAAATACTTTCCTCCACGATCGATTGATCCGCCGGTGCGTATTGCACAAGCCAGTCTCCGGCTTTGCCGCGCAATATGCCACGGGCGTCCAGGCTGACCTCGAACGCAGCAGTCATTTGCCTCGCCCACACGACATTGGACTTTCGGCGATAGCGTCCTGATTGCCCCTGGACGGTGGGAGCAATGGCGATATAGGCGGCATTGAAATGCTGTCGGCCAACGGGCCAGCGATCCCCGGCTGGACCTGTCAACAACGCATCACCGGCCACGTATGTCACGTCTCCCTCGAGTGTCGCCAGCACGCCGCCTGCGGACGCAAATTCAACGGAAAGCGCATCGGGCTTCTTTGAATAACGGCGCGCATTTGAATCACTTGAGAGATCGAGCTTCATGTTCTGTTGAATCGGCGTTGCGGACAATGGGGGAAACATTTACTGAGCGCGTAGACAATGCTACGCTCGCCCAGCCCATCGGCAAGAATCATGCAGAATCCAGCAGTGGGATTCGCTCAATTATTATTTCACACATAAGACATCTCGCAGATGCGCCTCGTAGACCAGATTTGCCAAAACGTCTGGATGACGTTCCGTCGCTGTATCGGGGGAGAGCCGGTTGTTCCGCACGGGTTAGCCCCTTCCGGTATGCCGCACTCAGGCATTTTGCCTGCATTGGCGTTGCCCGAATCGATCAAGCGGAAGATAAATCGTGCGCTCATGCGAAGGGAGGCGATTTCGGAGCGTTATGCGACACGTTACCGGAGCGGCTTCCTGATCAACTTCGGATTGGGCGTCGTGGCGGTGGCTGCCGCAGCCCTTCCGCTGGTGCTGCCCGAAGAAATATCTCACCTCTACGGTTGGGTATGCACAGTGATTGAAGCCGCGTGCATCCTGTGCATCCTGTTCGTCTATCTGGTCGGAAGGGAACAGTCGCATGCCCACGGAGTGTCTCGTGCCCGGCTACATGGCAGGGTGCACGGCGCAGCGAATCGGCCGTTACGCGCGTGGCTGGCGCGGCGCGGGTTGGCGCTCAATCAAGCGTGGCGCCGCAAGTGGGTTGCGAACCGCGTGCTAACGGAGCAACTACGGTATGCCGGGTTGTTGCTGGCGTTGCCGGGAGGCCCAATCGATATTCAGCCGCTTTCCGGGGACTTCCTCCACAAGCGGTTCACGAGCCCATTCATCCGGTGGTACGAGGAGATTGCCGAGCGCGTTCCCAGGACGCAAGCGTCCGTGCACGGTGTGACGCAATACTGTGCCTACGGCATTGAGGTCATTGACCAGCAGCGTGCCTATCACTACATCAACGCGGCGCGGTGCGAACGTATTCATCATCGCTTGCATCAAATCGCGTTTCGATGCTTCCTTGCGACGATTGCCATTTGCCTCGCGCACTTCTTCTGGCATTCGCAGTGGCTGTCGTTCTTTGCCGTCATGTTCCCGACTCTTGCCGCGGCTTGTCACGGCATTGCAAGTGCCGGCGAGTTCGCGACACTGCACCAGCAGTCCAATGAGATGTGCGAGGAACTTGCCGTCCTGCGCGAACAACTCGCACGGATTTGTGCCGATGGCGAATCGGATGATGCGTATCTGCACAATGTCATTCAGGCGTTCTATCGACTAGTGTCCGGCGAGGCCGCTGGATGGCATGTTGCCCTTCGCACCAAGGAAATCCACGCGGGTTAGCCGCGTTTCAAGGATCAAACAGCACCTAAAGTCTGCAGATCTGCCGATCATGCAGGCAATGAATACACACGGTTTTCGGGGGGGATATGTCTACGGATAGTAACGCGCAGGACCAGGCTGGAAACCCGCTTTCATCGGCATGCCCATTTTGCGGTAGCAGCGACCTCGTATACAAAAGCAAGGTCGCATTGTGGGAATGCCAGCAATGCGAGCAACGTTTTCAAGGCGTGATAGCGGCGCAGGAAAATCGCGCGGACGGCCAGGCGGTCAGCCCTCAGAACATTTTCTTCAGCTACGCTCACGACGATAACCGCGAACTTGTCGAGATATTCAAGGGTGATCTCGAGAAGCGCGGCCACCGGATCTGGTTCGACGCAAAAGATATCGGGACCTGGGACGACTGGAAGGGAAGCATTACGCGCGGGATCGACTCCAGCAACATGATGGTGGCTTTCATGTCCAGACATGCCCTACGTGATCCGGGTGTGTGCCGAAATGAAATTTCGCTCGGATTGAACCGCTTTGGTACGGTTTATCCCGTCGTTCTCGAAGCTGCACTGGAAAACGACATTCCTCTCACGTTGCGAGAACTTCAGTGGCCGGATCTGCACGAGTGGCGCGATATTCGCGCGGGCAAGGTGCCCGGTGTGGACTGGAAGCGCTGGTACGAATCGCACCTGATCGAGTTGATAGCCAAAATTGAAGGCGAAGCAGGCGCCTACGCGAGCGAGATCGAAGTGCTTCGCGACATCCTGCGGCCAACCAGTTTCGAGTCACGCATTGCCGAGCATCTGGACGACTTTGTCGGCCGACAGTGGGTGTTCGAGGCGTATCAGGACTGGGTGGATCATCAGAGCGGATCGCGGCTATTCTGGATCAAGGCGGGCCCTGGGAACGGCAAAACGGCGCTTGCGGCCAATCTGGTCACGCGAAATCGAAATACTGTTGTCGCGAACTGGTTCTGCAGCACCAACAGTGCGGAATTGCGCAGCCCGGAACGGGCGGTGCGGAGTCTGGCGTACCAGCTCGCGTTGCGGCTCGAAGACTACAGGGTGCGTTTGATGCGCGCGCTCGGCGTCAGTGCGCATTCAGTAGCCGATCAGTTGAACGAGAGCCGAAAAGCCCTGGACAAGCTGAACGCACACGACTTGCTCAATTTGCTGGTAATCGAGCCGCTTGGCAGGGATCAACTGATCTGGCGTGAGCACAAGCTGGTCATCCTGATCGACGCACTGGACGAAGCTACTGACGACGCAGGCAACAATCCGCTTGCGGATTTTATTGCACGCGATTTGTGTCGATTGCCGGACTGGGTCGGTCTCGTGGTGACGAGCCGCCCGGAATCAGCTGTCGTATCGCGGCTTCAACGGTACAAGCCGTTTGAGCTCGACGCTCAAGACGATCGCAATCGCGCGGACTTGCGCGCCTGGTATGCCCAGCACCTGGCCGTGCGGCCGGAGATGCTGGCTATGCCCGCACCGGAGCAGGAGCGGATGCAAGCGCTACTGATTGAGCGCAGTGAAGGGATGTTTTTGTACCTGGTTCAGGTCGAACGTGGATTGCGTGACCATGTGCTCGATCTGGAACAGATTCAGACAATCTATGCCGGCATACCTGGCCTGAATAGTCTCTATCAGTTGAGCTTCCAGCGTCGTTTCGGGCAAGCATCTGGATGCTACGAAGATAGTGTCCAGCCACTGCTCAGGCTGCTCGTCGCTGCGGGTGATCCGTTGCCCGAAAGCCTGATCGTCGAAGTGCTGGACTGGACCAAAGAAAGACTCCACAAACAACGGCGCGCGCTGGGAAGTTATCTGGTCGAGTCGCGTTCGGGCCTTGCCCTGTTTCATAAAACGTTGCTCGATTGGCTCACGGATTCAAGGAGCAATCCGTTTTATGTCGACGCAGTCGACGGCCGTCAGTCGATTGCGGATGTTCTATTGGCCGAGCTGATAGGGAAAAATGCGCAATATGCGAGATGGCACACGTGCGTCATGAACTGGTTGCCAAAATGGTTGCCTTCGCTGAACCAGTGTGGCGAGATCAAAGCGCATAACAATCTCGCCGTTTATCTGGATGCCTGCGGCCGCCACGGCGATGCCGTCCAGATCTATCGGCGGCTCGCCGATAAAGTCTCGCCTACGCTTGAAGATATAAGCGAAAATTCTCAGTTTTTAGTCAACTTTGCCGCCACACTCGTGCGAGATGAAAATCTTTCGGAGGCCGAAGAATTATATTCGACGATTTGGTCGGCGATCGCCAAAAGCGGCAATGCGACGGAGAAAGTTGTTTTTGGGCTGGCGTATGTCGCAGACGCGCTGGGCCGTGCTGAAGACGCCGCGAATCTCTATCGATTGCTGCTGGAGATGAACCGGAAAAACCTGGGCGCGGGCGATCCGCATATGATCGAAAACCTCAATAATCTGGCTGGCGCCGAGGAAGCTCTGGGGAATCTCGCACAAGCCGAAAAGCTCGCGCGCGAGGCGATGGAGCTTGCACAAGCGTTACCGGATGGGCACTTCATCGCCGCTGCGCCTTACAACACCCTGGCCATCAATCTGGAGAATCAGGGACGCTACGCAGAAGCTGAGCCGCTGTATTGGAAGGCGCTCGAGTTGACGAAGCGCGCAATGCCGCCCGGGCACCCGATGATCACAACGTGCTTGAATAACCTCGGGCATGTGTTGAGTAACCTGGGCAGACATGCCGAGTCTGAGAGGCTGTTTCGCGAGGCATTGCACATCACTTCTGCGGCGTTTCCTGTTGCGCATCACGCTACCGTGTTGGCCTTGGCTAATCTTGCGGGAGAACTGGAGGAGCAAGGAAAATCTGCCGAAGCGGAGCAACTCTGCCGAACCGCCATGGAGATCGCGGAAGGCGAGCAGGTTCCTGGAATTGTGATGAATCTGGTCGGACAGACGCTTGGCAATTTGCTCTACGAGAAGGGGCAGTACGCGGAGGCCGAATCCGCCTACCGCCGGGCGCTAGCGATAGAAAAGCAAGGTCGCTGGAACAATGATCAGCGAATCGTGACTACCTTGAATTCGCTCGCCGATGCTTTGGACAAGCAAGGCAATTATTCCGAATCGGAGCCACTTTATCGGCAGGCATTGGCCATTAGGGAGGAACTGACGCCGGATGCGAAAGCCGATATCGCGGCGATTCAAAATAATCTTGCAACGGCACTGTACCGGCTCGGACGTAGCGAGGATGCCGAGCCGTTCTATCGGCTTGCGTTAAAGTTGAGACGCGATGCACTGCCCGCGACTAGTCCGCTCATTGGACCTAGCCTGAATAATCTTGCCCAGGTGCTATTCAAGCTCGGGTCCGTAGACGAAGCGGAAAGTTTGCATCGGGAAGCACTGGAGCTGAGGCTGAAAGTGCTGCCGGAGGGACACTTTGCGACCGCCGCCAGCATGCACAAGCTTGGAATCGTGCTTGAACATAAGGAACAGTATCGCGAAGCGGAACACTTCTATCGACAAGCTTGGGGCCAACGGTCAGTCGCGTTGCCCGCCGGGCATTCTGATACTGAAGAGAGCCTAAAGTGCCTCGTCCGGGTACTCGGCAAGCAGGGACGGGCCAGCGAAGCAGACTCTCTCACAGCTGCCTTTTGACCGGCCGGCAACATGTTGAATTTGTTTCGAGCTTGGTGTGGGCAATACGGGCGGGCAGTCGAGCCATTTGGTTCAGACGTTGAGCCTGCTCGCAAGCAGAAGGGGCGCAGACGGCAGTGAAGGCGCCCCGTGCGCAGGCTTGCCTCTGGAAGGCCTCCTTGGTCGCCCCCTACGGATAGAGGGGGCGGTCCAGGTTGTTCGGCGCTGTGGGCTCAGTCGCTAGACAGCGAACCCAGAAATGTCGCAACCTTCGCCTTGCTGGTTTTCTGCAATCGAGCCATGAGGGCGTGATCGATTCGCTTGAGCCCGTAAGTTTGAGCGATGTCGTGCTGCAATCGACACCATAGATGGCTGGCGACCTCAGCGTCAACCATCGCCCGGTGAGCGCGACCCGTTTTCGGTAACTGAAGCATCTCCGCCAAACTAGCCAGGCGGTGAGACTGGGCGCGTGGGTAGATCCGCCTGGCGACGAGCATTGTGCAAGCAAATGAATGCCCCGCTGGCACTCCAAGAAGCCCCAGTTCTGCCTGCCAAAACCGCTTATCGAAACCGGCGTTGTGGGCAACGACGGGATGGTTTCCAACAAACGCTACTGATTCCCTCATGACTTTCGATACAGGAGGAGCCGAGGCGATCATGTCGTTCGTGATGCCGGTGAGAGCAACGACATCGGACGGGATGCGCCGTCCTGCGTTCATCAAGCTCTGGTAACGATCAACAATCTGACCGTCACGCAGGAGGATGACGGCAATCTCGGTAGCGCGGTCGCCCAGATTCGGCGAAAGCCCGGTTGTCTCGAAGTCGAGTACCGCAACGGTTTGCATGTTTCTTTCGTTCTCTAATCAGTTGATGCCGTACTACGCACGCTTCCCCACGCCTGACGAGCCGCCCTGGCAAGACGCCCATATCCCGATGCCTGGCTGCATGGAGAACACCCTTGTACAAAGCCAAATGGAGCTCTTCGTCCTTTCTTGCCGTCAAGCTGATAAAGCCTTTGTTTGTTCGCCCGGCCGCCGCTCAGGCAAGTTCGCCAACCAACGACACACTCAGAGCCTGGATTTCAGGTTATTCGAGGCGACGCGCCCGGAGCCGGATGCGTTGAATGAAGGGCGTATTCTACGCCTCGCGAACCGCCATTCTTTTATATCGGCTCTAACGCCCGCGCGAGTTACCGGGGCGAACGTGGAGGTTAATCTATGGTCACCCCCGTTTTTGCAATGCTGAATTTCATGGCATGTTGGGCTTGCTTAAATCTATCCGGCGTCAGGGCTGGATGAGCCGTTGCGCCTCGATGAGAATCGCGCCTGGTGGTCCTGATAACAGGGGCAGCTTCAGAAGCTGTTAACCTCTCAGGGTTTCCGTCAGGCCGGTTTGCCGTTCACGTCATCAGTATCAACATTCGCAAAACCAGATGGGTTGACTTCGGTAAAGCGATAGCGCGGGTGCTTGCTCATCGAGCGGCACTTCGCATGCATGCGTCGAATACTGTGTCGCGACTCGCAATGGCCCAGGCTATTCGCGCGAACTTGTTAGCGAGGGCACATGCCACCACATTTGAGTGTCGCCGTGCGAGCATTGAACGCACCCAGTCGGCCATCTTGCCCGAGTGCTTGTTCAGATGCAGCATGAAGGCACGTGCACACTGGACGAGCAACCGGCGGATGTTCTTGTCTCCCCGCTTGGAAATTCCCAACAGGTTCGACCGGCCCCCCGTGCTGTACTGGCGTGGTACCAATCCAACGGCAGCGGCAAAGTCGCGGCCGCATCGGTACAGCTTTCCATCGCCGAGTTCGGAGGTAAGTAGACTTGCGGTGATCGCTCCAACACCGGGAATGGAAAGTCGTCGCTGGGCAATAGTGTCATCTGCGAGCTGCCGACCGAGTTCCTTCTCGATCTCGCCAATCTGCTCCGAAAGATATTTGAAATGTGCATGCAGGCGCTCAAGAATCGCGACAAGACGCGGCGGGAGGGAATGTTCGGCCAGCAAAGTGGGCAGGCGCCTGACAACGGCATTGCCGACAGGTAGCGTGACGCCGAATTCAAGCAGGAATCCATGCATCTGATTGGTGGTGCGCACCTTGTCGCGCACGAGCGAGTCGCGTACCCGGTGCAAAGCCGACAATGTCTGCTGCGATACAGTCTTCGGTGTGACGAAGCGCATTGACGGTCGCGAAGCAGCTTCGCAAATAGCTTCCGCATCGACGAAATCGTTTTTGTTGCTCTTGACGAACGGGCGTACGAACTGCGGCGAGATAAGCTTTACCTCGTGCCCGAGTTCGGCGAGCTTGCGTGCCATGCAATGCGCACCGGCGCATGCCTCCATGACTACCGTGCATGGATGGAACGTCGCGAAGAACTCGATCAGCTGCTTGCGCGATACCTTTCTGCGAAACACGGCCGTACCTGCCTTGTCCTGGCCATGGAGGTGAAAAGCGTGCTTGCCTAGATCAATTCCAACCAGCGTGACGTTTTGCATGGCAGATCTCCCAAGGAATCCCGGCAGAGTACACCTCGCTGCGAGGTGGGGGTGACCATCCCATTACAGATGAAACGCCTGGACTGACACGAAGCTCAGGCGCTGCGCGTTCATCTCGCTGGAGTTGAGGATTGCGAGTTCACCGGCACCGGGAAAGCCGACAGGTTCAGCGGAGGGCGGGGCGCGCGACCACATCCGGCGATTTTTGAAATCGTGTAATTTGATGGAAAAATCGATATCTCGTGATAAGAAGGAAAAACTCGGCGCTCACCCAGGACGTGTACGCTGCCGAAAAGTGCAAACAGTGTCCCGAGTCCGCCCCATAGGCCGCGCATTTCGAGGTCCCGCGGCGTGACGGGTTTGATGGGTTCTGTGACGTTCTGTGACGACATGAGATCCTCGAAAGCGAATGAGCAAGCTGGGTGGCCGAACTTCTGAAGCCGGCGTCTGTAGCTCGATTCGTATCGAACGCATTCCGAATCGACACGATGTAGCGAGATAGTCAAGAATGTGCGTATCGAGATGTGCGGAGAGTCGAGCATGCCACACGTTCACTATCCTCAATGGCTTCGTCCGGCGGGTGTGCGATCGGTCCGGCTGACCACGGGGCTGGTGGTATTCACCTACGTGGGCACGCACCTCCTGAATCATTCGCTCGGGAATATCTCACTCAAATGGATGGAGCGTGATCTGCTCGTACAGAAGTTCATCTGGCAGGGATGGCTTGGAACGGCAGTGCTGTACAGCGCTCTCGTGACGCACTTCTTCCTGGGGCTGTGGGCTCTCTACGAACGACGCTCGTTGCACTGGACTCCGGGTGAAGTTGCGCAACTCGTTCTGGGTTTGTGCATACCACCGCTGCTAGCCAACCACCTTGTGAATACGCGGGTCGCTTTTGCCGAGTTCGGCCTGAACAAGGGTTACGCGCAGTTGCTGTACTCGTTCTGGATCGATTCGCCGATGTTCGGCCGTGTACAACTGACGCTGCTGGTGGTCGCCTGGCTGCATGGGTGTTTCGGCATCTGGTTCTGGTTGCGATTGAAACCCTGGTTCGGAGCGTGGCGCAGTGTGCTGTTGAGCGCCGCCGTCCTGCTCCCGGTGCTCGCGCTGCTAGGCTTCTTGCAGAGTGGACGGGAAGTGATCGCGCTCGCGCAAGATCCAGTCTGGCGCGCCACGGCAATCCGGCCAACGATTATCGGAACGGGATTGCAAAATCATGGGCTTGCCGGGCTGCGCAACGACTTCTTGCTCTTCGACGGTGGTGCACTGCTGCTGGTGCTCGCTGCGCGGCTGATGCGCACGATACGGGAGCGCCGGATCGGGCGGTTCTGCGTTCGGTATCCTGACGGGCGAAAAATATTCGCGCCGCTCGGATTTTCGGTGCTTGAGGCTAGCCGAATGGGCGGTGTTCCCCACGCCAGCAGCTGCGGTGGCCGCGCCCGATGCACGTTGTGCCGGGTACGCGTGCTCAGCATTGTGCCGTTGCCCGCGCCTGCCGAGGCAGAGCGTCGCGTTCTGGAGCGGCTGGGCGCTGATTCGCAGGCAGTGCGCCTCGCTTGCCAGTTGCGGCCGGCTCATGATCTCTCCGTGTGGCCACTGGTGCCTCCGACAGCATCAGTGGCCTTCTTGCAGCGGCGCCAGCGGGATGTCATGCCGCAAGAGCGTTTCGCGGCGTTCATGTTCGTGGATATGCGGGATTCCACAAGGCTTGCGGCGACACAACTACCGTTCGACAGCCTGTTCGTGGTCAGTCGATTCCTGAGTGCAGTCAGCTCCGCAGTCATGCAGGCGGGCGGCCTGCCAAACCAGTTTATGGGCGACGCAGTGCTCGCGATATTTGGCTTAAGCACAGAGCCGTCCATCGCCTGTCGTCAGGCGCTCGGCGCAGTGCCGCTGGTGGCAGCCAATATTGACGAACTCAACGCTGCGCTCGAGCAGCAGTTGCAAGCAAAAATCCGGTTTGGTATTGGATTACATTGCGGACAGGCAGTAATGGGGGAGATTGGCTTTCGCGAGCATGCCACATTCACTGCAATTGGTGACCCATTGAACGTGGCCTCGAGACTTGAGCAGATGACAAAGGAGATCGCTTGTGAGGCGATCGTCTCAGAACAAGTCTTCCAGCATGCGGGCGTTTCAGCAGCCGGCCTGCCGCTACTCTCCGCACGACTGAGAGGCCGCGATGACCCAGTGGCCGTCCGTGTGCTGTCGAAGGCGGCGCAGATGCCGCATGGTGTCGCTTGACACACCCACGCGGGCCGTCCTTTTTTATTGACCTATTGTCATAGCCAAAGCGCCTGCTGCACCATGCGGGCGATCCATAACGCTTGGCGCGGGTCGCGCAGACCGCGGGAAAGGCAAGGCAAGAAGGAGGGGCGTGGTAGCTGCCACGCAGATGGCAGTAGGTTGAGTTCTCGGGGCGAGTCAGGCGTAGGCCCAACGAGCACTGCATGACGCGGCGCGAGCCGGGGCTGAAGGCCAGCCGGCGAGCTGGTCTGCCTGGGTGGCCGATCTGGAAATCACCCGCGAGACGGGGTAATCGCACTTTTCGTGCAGAAAATGGTGCTAAGTTGACATCGAGTCGCCTGCGGCAAGGCTTTGCGGGTCGTCATGTTTGGTGCGATCGAAGCGCACTGCAAGCCATTGATTAATCGAGCCTTCTCAGTTTGAATCGCCAGAATTCTCACGAAAAGGACGATCACCCCTCTTCGAAGTGGACCGTGCGTCGATCGTACTCGCAGCGTTGAAGGCGCTCGCCGACGAGCAAGCCATCGGCGTGGAGATTGTGGCGCATGCACGGCAGCGCTACGGCAAGACGGCCGTTGAGACCGTCGCGCCGTGGCAGATGTGAGTGCAGCCGTTTTCCTCGGCAGCACCGTTCCAGTTCAGCCTGGCGGAGTTTTGGCGTGAAGGAAAGAATCCTGGTAACCCGAAGAGTTTTTCCGTCCGTGATCGACCGCCTGCGAGAGCAATTCGAGGTAGAGACCAACGACGGCGACCAGATCTACGCCCGCGACGAACTCCGCGCGCGGATGCAGGGGTAGGTTTGATCTTCATGCAATTTTCCGGTTAGCCTGATCTAACTGCGAAGTGCCTTTCCGACCAGCCCCTTACACCATATTGTTCAAAATCAACAGGACGCTGACTGGCTTTGTCGTGGGAGTGACCGTCATTGGATCCTTGTTGACCGTCCTTTCAGCGATACATTACCAATCCGCAGCACGGACAAACCAACGCTCTGCCTTACCCGGAAAGGACTAAAGATTCGAAGGCCGCAAAAAAATTGCCGCCGGCGGAGTTGAGCCTACCCGCCGGAACGGTAAGCCGTTCGTCGATCGATCAGACGGCACGCCCGTCAGGCCGCGTGCGGCCAACGACAGACTTCTTCGTCCCGCATTGATCAGCCTCGCAATCTGACGCGTCCGCTGCGCTGAGATTGTTTTTGACCGCCCGAAGCAGTTTCGCGAGCTGTTTCTGTTCCGTTGCATTGAGCCCTGCGACAGCTTTCGCGGAAAGGCGCTTTGCCTGGCGTTGAAGTGCAGCGTGGATCTCTTGTCCCATTGCGGTCAGCGAAAGCCTGATGCTGCGTCGGTCCGTAGCATCCGCCTTCGCGTCCAGCAGGCCCCTTTCTTTGAGCCCCTTGATCAGGCGCCCGAGTTGAGCCTTGTCGCGCCCGCTAAAGGTGACCAACTCGCTTTGCGTGGCTCCCGGATGGACGGCGAAGTACGCGAGCACTTTGCCATCCATGTGCGTGATGTCATGGGGGCCGTCGCGCAGAAATCGGTACTGCAAAGAGCGGTATTCATGCATGACGGTGTGCACGAGGTCCAACAAATCGTCTGGAGAGTCTTTCATCGATTTAGCCAGGGTACGGATCCGGGAAATGGTTGACATTGTCTCCTTATCTTTATAGCATAGGAGACATTGTCTACTAATGGGGTGGCCAGATGGATACCACGACGACCGGCAGCCGGGTAACTCGCGTACGGCACGAGCCCGTTCGACGCGACGTCGAAGTGATCCGCATCGACGAGATCAGTCCGAATTTCCGCAGCCTGACGTTTGCGGGCGAAGCGCTGGCCAGTTTTCGGAGCGATGGTTTTGACGATCACGTGAAGCTCATCCTGCCGTCTGGTGACGGAGAGGTTGCGCGAGACTACACGCCGCGGCGCTTTAACCCCGTCAGCAAGGAGTTGACGATCGAATTCGCCCTGCATGGGCACGGTTTCGCTTCAAATTGGGCAGCTTCGGCACGTCTGGGGCAGCGCGCGGTGATCGCCGGGCCCCGCGGATCGATGATCGTGCCAACCGATTACGAATGGCATCTGCTCATCGGAGACGACACGGCGCTTCCTGCCGTGGCCCGTCGGCTCGAAGAGCTTCCGTCCGGGGCCGTCGCGCAGGTGCTCTTGCTTGTTGCAGATCGAGCGGACCGGCGCCGCCTTAGAAGTAAGGCCGTGTTCAACGTGAACTGGGCCGACGACGAGCAGGCACTCGTAGACGCAGTGCGGGCATTCCACGTTCCCTCGGGAGAGGGCTACATATGGTGCGGTGCCGAAGCGGCAATCGCAGCGACAGTACGGGAAATATTGGTTGAGGGGAAAGGGCACGATAAGGACGCGATTCGTTCTTCTGCATACTGGAGAAGATCGAAGGGCGACGAAGCATAAGGTGCAACGGGGCAGAGTGATCGGACATCCGCAATGGCTAGCCGCCTGCTCTTGCCGTTGGGCTAGTATTCCGTTCCGCTCTTTACTGTCATGTATTCGCGCAGCGCGCTGACGTCAACGGAGCAGAATACTGGGAGCTCGATTCGCGCACACCAAAAACGCAGGACTGCCAGCAAACGCAACGGCGCGTGACCAGAGAAGAGCTTAGGACACCTTCGAACCGCTGCGACATGCAAGTGCCACAGTCCATGCGCACCGATCGTGGGTGCGGGATGCCTATCGACGCGGCACGAGAATCAGCCGGACATTTCGTCGCGCGTTTCGCGTCGGCGCGCGCGGCGCGCCACAGTGAGCTTGCGATTGATCACGGGCGCGTCCTCGCTGTTGTCGACGAGATTCGAATAGATTGCCCGAAGGGTTTTGAGCGTGTTTTCCAACTCGCGGGCAGACACTCCCTTGACCGACATGCGTTCGATCTGCCATGCGCGCGGGGCGAGTTCATTCACGGTCGAAATCCCCTCGGGGGTCAGCGACAGCCGAATGGTACGACGATCGGTGGGGGACTCGCTGCGCTGAATATAGCCCCTGGATTCAAGTGCGCCAACGGCTCGCGACAAATAGGACAGTTCCGATCCCGTATGACTTGCGAGGCAGGACAAGGTCTGATGATCTTCGTGGCGCAGCGCAGCCAGAACGCGCCAGCCCTGGAGGTTGATGTCGCAGGACTTCAGATCGTCGGAGAAGCGCGCCGCGATGATGCTAGCCGCGCGATTGAGCAGATAGCCGATCGAATTGTCCAGATCGTGATCTGGACGTTCCGTGGGCAATGGCTGCGTGTCGGCATGGCGGGCGGCGCGTTGCGCCTGCGTGGCTGAATCGGAAGTGGTCATGAATGGCGTTCGTCGCTCGGATTCGAACCTGAATGATAGCTTAAGCTACAGTTTTAAGGGATCCGGATAAGCGTGCGGGCCGGGATCATTCGAGCCCGAGCCAGGTGGCCGCGTTTTTCCAGCGTAAGGCCTCCTGGACGGTGGCATCTAATCCGAGTGCGGCAACGCGCGCTGCGGGATCGGGGTCCATGATCGCGAATGGGTAGTCGGTCCCGATCATCACGCGGTCTGCCCCCACTGTTTCGATAAGTGCGCGGATAGCAGTGGTGCTGTAGAGCAGGTCGTCATAGTAAAGCGCCCGTGCCGCGTCGACCGGAGCTACGGCAATGGCCTCACGCAATGCCTCCTGGCATTCCCAGGCGAACTGCATGCGTGGCAGCAACGCCTGGATCGCCCCGCCACCGTGGCTTAGCGCGATGCGCAAGCGCGGAAACCGTTTCAGCAATCCACCGGTAATCAGGGATGCGGCAGCGAGACCGATCTCACCCGGAAACGCGACGATCTGCTCCAGTGATGCCGGTCCAACCAGTCGGTCCATGCCGGCCGGGCGCAACGGGTGCACGAAGATCGCCGCGTTGCACGCCTGGGCGGCCTCGAAGAAGGGCCAGAAGCGCGGATCGCCAATTGGCACGCCACCCACATTGCTGCCGACTTCGATTCCAGCCAGCCCAAGCGTGCCGACGGCGAATTCGAGTTCCCGGATCGCGCAGTCGATGTTCTGCAGCGGCGCAGCGCCGAGCGCGCTGAAGCGATCCGGTGACCGGGTCACCATGTTAGCAAGCGTTTCATTCAGGTAACGCGCCAGCGCCGCGCCGTCTTCGGGGGCGAGCCAATACGACAGCAGTTCCGGCATCGGCGAAAGCACTTGTCGCCCGATGTCGGTCCGGTCCATGTCGTCGCGTCGAATGTCGACATCCCACGCTTGATTCGACACCGTTCTGTACACCTTGGATGAGATGACGACGTGCCGGTGGCACGGCTTGCCGTCGCGCATCGATGGCCACGGGGCGCCTGGATGGCGGCCCAGGTACGCCGGGAAATTATGCGGAACGATATGAGTATGGATGTCGATGCATCCGCAGTGGGATGACGGGTTTGCGGTGTTCATCAGGGTAACTCCTGGTTGGTGACCAGCTAAATACGGTTGCAAAAGCAACTGTTGTGAGGTTTAATTCGATCACGGTTTGGTTGCTTTTGCAATATTTTTGGAGGTACCAGGAATGACACCGATTTTGAGCGCCCCCGCATCGTCAGGTGCGGCATCGGCTGACACGGACGTATTCGCACGCCTGCTGGAGGCCGCCGTACAACTGCGGCCCCTCCTTGCGGAGCGCGCCCGTCAGACTGAACAGGACCGTCGCGTTTCAGCAGACGTTACCAACCTGCTCAAGGAAGCAGGTCTGTACCGGGTAGTTCAGCCGCGGCGTTTCGGCGGATATGAGCTGGGCCTGGAGGCGTTGCGCCGCCTCGCGTTCGAAGTCGGTCAGGGATGTGCGTCCACTGGCTGGTGCTACGGATTGAGCGCCGCGGCGTCGTGGGTGGTCGGCATGTTCCCGCAGCAGGCGCAGCACGACGTGTGGGGCGAGTCGCCCGACGCGCTGATTGCCTCCTGCATTGCGCCGACTGGCAAGGCCACCCCGGCCGAGGGCGGCTTCCGGCTGAAGGGTCGCTGGAGCTTCGGCAGCAATAGCGATAACGCGCAGTGGTTGTCGCTGGGCGCGATGGTCGAGCAGGCCGAAGGGGCACCGCCCCGGGCGATCTTCCTGCTGGTGCCGCAGGGCGAGTACCGGATTGCTGACACATGGTTCACGGTGGGCCTGGCCGGCACCGGCAGCAAGGACATCGTCATCGAAGAGGAAGTGTTTGTTCCGGCGCATCGCACAGTGGCGTTCTCGGAGGTGCTCGAGCAGGAAGCACCGGGTGCTGACATTCACGATTCGGCGCTGTACCGGGTGCCTTTCCTGAGCGGCTTTCCGCCGTTGCTGGCCAACCCGGCAGTGGCGGCGCTGCGCGGCGCGCTCGATGAATTCGTCGACAGCATCGCCGCACGCGCGACGCGCGGGGCGTTCTCGGGCGGCGGTGCATCGATTGCCCAGTTCGGGCATGTCCAGTCGGCGGTCGCGCAAGCCGAGGCAGCTGTCGACGCCGCGCAGCTCATTCTGCAACGTGACCTGCAACAGGTCGCCGAGTGGGTGGACGCCGGTGAGAAGTTGAGCAAGGAGCAGCGCATTACGGTTCGGCGCGGACACGCGTACGCGGTACGTCTGTGCGTCGAGGCGATCAACGCGCTTTACGACGTCGTGGGCGGAACCGGCATCCAGCTGGACAGCGGTATCCAGCGCGCGTGGCGCGATATCAATGCCGTTGCGCACCATATCAGCGTCAACTGGCATGCGGTGTCCACGATGTACGGGCAGATGCGCCTCGGTCTGCCGCCGCGCGGCCAATATTGAAGGGGAGCGTGTGATGGTCCGATATCAGAAGCTGGGGCGCGTCGAACTCAACGTCATTCACCTGGAGCGCTCGCGCCGCTTCTATGAAGAAGTGGTGGGACTCCAATACGTAGACACGGGTGCGGATGGCGGGATCCGTTTGCGCTGCGATCACGATCACCATAACCTGGTGCTGCACGCGGCCCCAGACGCGGGACTGCGGTGCGCCGGTTTCATGCTGGAGAACGTCGCGCAGTTCGAGCCGCTGATCGAGCGACTCACCCGGGCCGGTCTCGAGGTGCACGAAATCGAAGCGGATACGTGTCGCGCACGCGCGCAATTGCGTGCGGTGCGCATCTTCGAACCGCTGGTCGGCGCGACGCTGGAGTTCTATGTGCCGCTGCCGGACTCGGAGCGTCCTTTCCAGCCGTCGGTCGCGCGCATCCAGCGACTCGGGCATGTTGTCTTCAATACGCCCGACGCGGCACGCGCCATTGAATTCTGGCGTGACGTGCTGAATTTCCGGGAGTCGGACTCGCTGGGTGAATTCGTCACCTTCATGCGCTGTTGGCCGAGCCCGTGGCACCACGGTATTGGTATCGCCAGGTTCGAACGCCACTGTTTGCACCACGTCAATTTCATGGTGACAGAGATCGACGACGTCGGCCGGGCGCTCTCGCGCCTGAAGGCTGCCAGCTCGGACGTGGTGTTCGGACCTGGCCGGCATCCGGCTTCAGACAGCATCTTTCTGTATTTCCTCGACCCGGATGGTCTGACCATGGAATACAGCTTCGGCATGGAAGCCTTTCCTGAGGCGCATCCCCGTGAGCCGCGACGCATGGAGCCCACGCCCGGTAATCTGGACTACTGGGGATCGGTGCGCGATCCGCGCTGTTTCACGGGTGCCGGCGCGAACGCCACGCCTGAACTGGTTGGAGAAAAAGCATGAGCACGTCCCCTATCGATAGCCGCGAACTTCGCAACGCACTGGGTCGCTTTGCCACGGGTGTCTGCGTCGTCACAACCCGCACTGACGCTGGCCGGAAGGCCGCACTGACCATCAACTCGTTTTGCTCGGTTTCACTCGATCCACCGTTGGTCGCGTGGTATCTGAACGACAAGGCTCCAAGCCTGCCCGTGTTCAGAGACTCGGGTTACTTCGCCGTGCACGTTCTGGCAGCAGGTCAGCAAGACCTCGCGACCCATTTCGCAAGGTCTGCTGAAGACAAGTTCGCGCCGTTCAGCGAACGCGTGCAGGCAGGCCTCGGCGACGTGCCGGTGCTTGGCGACATGCTGGCGTGCTTCGAATGCCGGACGTCGAGCATCGAGACTTACGGCGACCACGTCATGATTCTGGGTCACGTCGAGCGCTTCCACTACGGCAGTGAATCCCCGCTGCTGTTCCATGCTGGCCGCTTCCTCGAGCACAGCGCCACCGCATGACAACGAACCCGGATCCGCAGCCCCAGGTCGGCGGATCCCTGCCAGCAACAAAGACCAACTGGAGACGATAGTGCAACGGATATTCAGGAGCCGCTGGTGGATCGTGTTCGGCTCGGTTCTCGGACTGACGGTCGGTAACGTCACGGTCCTGCAGTTTTCGACCTCGGTGCTGATGAAGCCCATCATGGCGGAGTTCGGCTGGGATCGCGGAGTGATGTCCGCCGCCGTCATGCTGGGGTCGATCTTCGCCGCAATTGCCACGCCCGTCGCTGGCCGGCTGATCGACAGGCGCGGGGTCCGGCGCGTGACGCTGGCTGCCATTGCGCTCTTTGCGCTGGCCATCGCCGCCATGTCGCTGGCACCGGCCGTCCCCGCGGTGTTTCTCGCCATGTTCGCCATGATGGGCCTGTTCAGCGGCGGCCAGGCGCCGCTGCCTTATGCGAAGGCAATCGCTGCGGCCTTCGATCGGCGGCGCGGTCTAGCCATGGGCATCGCCATGACGGGTGTGGGACTGGGTGCAGCACTCGTGCCTCGCCTTACCCAGCTGTATTTCGACAGGCTTGGATGGCGAGGCGCGTATGTCGCGGTTGGTGTGACCGTGTTTGTCATTGCATTTCTTGCCGTCGGGCTATTCGTCCGTGATCCGGCTGGCGCTGCGCGCACGGCGCAAGCTAACGTGCGTGGTCCCGGCCTGGCCGGGCTCGCAGCGAACGAGGCGGTGCGTGACCGGAATTTCTGGAAGCTGGCGGTGGTGTTCCTGTGCATTCCAATCGTTGTCAACGGCACCGTCGTGCACCTTGTGCCGCTGCTGACTGATCGCGGCATTCCGGCGGGCCAGGCCGTCGCCGTGTTGTCGGGCATCGGGGCTTCGCTGATCGCAGGGCGCATGTTGTGCGGCGTACTGCTCGACCGGCTTTTCGGTCCCTACGTCGCGATCGCGTTCGTGATCCTGCCGGCCGTGGGCGTGCTGACACTGCTGGGCAGCGCCAAACCTTCGCTCACAACCATGGGTGCGGTACTGGTCGGCCTCGGCATGGGCGCGGAAGTCGATCTGATCGGCTATCTGCAAAGCCGATATTTCGGCTTGCGCGCGTTTGGTCAGATCTACGGCTACCTGTTCGCAGTGTTCACCGTCGGCACGGGACTCGGGCCTTTCGTGATGGGAGCGGCCTATGATGCTACGGGATCCTATCGACCTGCGCTGATTGCGTTTGTGGGCCTGCTCATCTGCGCCGGATGGCTACTGTTGCGACTACCGCGCGATTACCCGTATCCCGTTCAGCCTCCCGCGCACGAGCAGGCGGCGGATGATCAATCCCACCCGAGCCTTGCATAACTCATTCTTTTTCGACACTCATGAAACTCGTTACTTATCAGCATCAGGGCACCGTCTCGATCGGCAAGGTGGAAGGCGACCAGGTCATTGACCTGCCGCGGAATGATCCGGACTTGCCGCCCACCATGATGGCGTTGTTGCAAGCCGGTCCGGACGCAATGACGCGTGCGCGTGCCGTACGCGGCAAGCATGCCGTCGCGTTGTCGGAGGTCACGCTGCTCGCGCCGCTGCCCAACCCGTCGAAGTTTCTCGCCATCGGTATGAACTATCGCAAACACGTGGCAGAGGCAGCCAGTGTCGGCGTGCAGACACCACCGACCCAGGTCTGGTTCAACAAGCAGGTGTCCTGTATCAACGGTCCGTTCGGCGATGTACATCTGCCGGCAGTATCGAACCAGCTCGATTACGAAGTCGAACTGTGCGTGGTGATCGGTCAACGCTGCAGGCACGTGAGCCGCGACGCAGCGAGTTCGGTGATCGCGGGCTATATGGTTTGCAATGACGTGTCGGTGCGCGACTGGCAGCTCGCCACCCAGACCATGACGATTGGCAAGTCGTTCGATACCTGTGGACCCACCGGTCCATGGATCGTCACGCCCGACGAAATCGGTGACCCACTCGCCCTGCGTTTGCAGTTGTGGGTGAACGGCGAGCTGCGTCAGGACGATGTGACGGATTCGATGATCCACAACATTCACGACCAGATCGCTCACCTGTCCACGGCCTTTACGCTCGAACCGGGCGATCTCCTGGCGACGGGGACACCGTCGGGCGTGGGCGTCGCGATGAGCCCGCCCGTGTACCTGAAAGTGGGCGATGTGATGCGGGCCGAAATTGAAGGGATCGGGGCGATTGAAAATCGGATCGTTGCCGAACCGGTGTGAGCCAGATGGGTAACACGAATGCGTAAAGCGCGGAACACGCGGGAGTGCGTGCGGAAACTGCTGGCAAACGCGAAGCGTGAATTCAGACGCATGGAAACACGGAGACGATGCCGGCGCTGAGCGGAATGGCGCATCGCGGCAGTGATTCAGATTCGTTTGCCTGGAAAACAGCCTTCAGGCACCGGTGGCGGATTCGAAACGTGAAGGGTAGTGGGTTGGAGGCTGGGCTCGGGAATGGAGAAATGAAAGTGAGTTATGAAGTCATATTGAAGCCAAGCGGAAATCGCTATGTCGTCGAGGACGGGGAAACGGTGCTGGCCGCAGCCATGAAGGCCGGTCTTTTCGTTCCTTATAGCTGCCGCTCGGGCGCTTGCAGCGCGTGCAAGGGGCGCGTCGTCGAGGGGCGGGTCGAGCACGGACACGTACTCGAGCGAGCCCTGCCACCCGGGGAGCGGGAGGACGGCTACGCATTGCTATGCTCGGCGAAGCCGCTTTCCGATTTGACCATCGAGGTGGAGGAGTTAACCGGCCTCGATGTCGTCAGGGCTTCGACTTTCCCCTGCCGGGTGACGGACATCACGAGGCCCGCGCCTGATGTTGCCGTACTGAGATTGCGCCTGCCGCTGAACGAGAACTTCTTCTTCCGCGCCGGTCAGTATATCGACATGCTGCTGCCGGACGGCGTGCGCCGCAGCTACTCGATTGCCGTGCCGCCCGATCCGGTGTCGCTGACGCATATCGAGTTGCACATCCGCCATCACCCGGGTGGTCGCTTTACCGAACAGGTATTTTCGGAGCTTGCACCCCGGCAGATGCTTCGCTTCGAAGGGCCGTTCGGCGCGTTCTTCCTGCGAGAGGCGACCGAGAAGCCCGTCATTCTGCTCGCGGGCGGAACCGGCTTCGCGCCTGTAAAGGCCATCGTCGAGTATGCACTGCAACGCGGGAGCGCTCGCGAATTCCACATCTACTGGGGTGGCCGACGGCGGCGCGACCTGTATCTCTCCGATCTCCCGCACAAATGGGCGGGGGATCATCCGAACGTCCATTTCGTGCCGGTGCTGTCCGAACCGGGATTGGATTGCGACTGGACCGGGCGCACGGGCTGGGTTCATCAGGCGGTGGTCGAGGACTTTCCGGATCTTTCGGGATATGAGGTCTATGCGTGCGGCGCGCCAGCGATGGTCAACGCAGCACGGGAAGACTTCACGCGCACGTGCGGGCTTCCCCCAGCGGCCTTCCACGCCGATGCGTTCCTGACACAGGCCGAGACCGCAGCGTAGAGCCACCCAGTCGCAGATCGATACACCAACTGCACCTGACACAATGGAGACATCCCATGACGCTTGAAATCCCTGACGACGCCGTTGTGCCGTTGAAAAACAGCCGCGCGATCAATCAGCCGTATGTGCTTGGCCACGGCACGCTGGAGTGCCGCGACATTACCGAAACGCGTCGCTTCTACGAGGAGTTCCTCGGCCTTGAAACCGTGCGCCATGCGGCGCCTGCGTTTGCGTTCCGGCTGGGCCTGAAGTTCCACGTGTTCTGCGTCGAAGTGGGCGACAAGATTCACGACGTCTCGTTCCTGACCCACTGGGGACTGGACGTACGCACCCGGGAAGAAGTCGACGCGGCGCATCGCGCAGCGCACGAATACAAGGATCAATACAAGATTCGGCAGATCACCGAGACGACGCTGCAACACGGCGTGTACTCGTTCTATCTTCAGGACCTCGACTACAACTGGTGGGAGTTCCAGTACTACGAGGGCTTCCAGCACGACGATGTTTTCGATTTCGGCGATCGCTTCTAAGGCCAGGACAATCCGACATGAACGGCCACTATCATCTACTGAGTTATGACGACGAAGGTCGAACACGTGCGGGCCTGTTGATTGACGAACGTGTCTATCCGTATGGCCCGCAACTGGGCGAACTGCTTCAGCTTGAAATGCGTGAGCAGACGGTCACTGACCTGATCGAACGGTGGGACAGCTTCGGCCCTCTGTTGCGCGAGGCGGCGGTACGCGTTGCGACTTCGAAGTCGCCGTTGCCGGGCCTCGCGCTCGATGAGGTAAAGCTGCTGGCACCGCTGCTACCGCGAACCATCTACGGCGCGGGTGCAAATTACTATGACCACGTTGCCGAAATGGACCGCGCGTTCAACATGCCGCCGTCGCCCGATCCGCACACGGTGTCGGGGGCGCCGTGGCATTTCATCAAGGCACCCGCGTGTTCGGTGGTCACGGGTACCGGCGAGCAGGTGACCTTGCCGCCGTACAGTCGCAACGTTGATTGGGAAGCCGAGCTCGCGGTGGTCATCGGCCGTCCAGCACGCAACGTCGGAGTCGAGGATGCACTGTCGTATGTTGCGGGGTACACCGTGGCAAACGATCTCTCGCTACGGGATGTATTCGTCCGCGACTACATCGGCGTGCATTCACCGTTCCACTTCGACTGGATCTCCCAGAAATGCTGGGAGGGCAGTTGTCCGCTAGGACCCTGGATCACGCCGGCGGAAGACATTCCGGATGTGCAGTCACTGAAGATTCGTCTGTGGCGCAACGGCGAAGTGCGTCAGGACTCGAGTACAGCGGAAATGATCTTTAGCGTGGCTGAACAGATCGCCTTCCTGAGCAGCCGCGTGATGCTATATCCGGGCGACGTGATCCTGTCCGGCACGCCGGCTGGTGTCGGCATGCCACATAAGCAGTTTATCGAGCCCGGCGACGAAATCGAAGTCTGGATCGAACGCATTGGTACGCTCGAGACCATGTTCAGGGCTGCCGACGCCACCCGAACAGACAGCTGAGGGACCCGCTCGCGGGACCCGGCGATCGTACGTTGCCGGTCCCGCATTCGTCGCACGGCCGACGTCTTGAACTCCGCCGTACACAGGCGTCAGGAGGAGACAGATTCAGGTCCGTTTTCGCACGTTCCTGACGCTACAAAGATTCGCATTACTAATTAAATACGATAACACAAAGATTTGCGTTTCCCCCAAGCCGTCCAGAACAAGAGATTGCGCCACAAAAATGGAGATTTGATCGTCATGAAAACTCAATGGAGCGCGGCGTTGCTCGTCGCGGCGTCAGGGGTCGCATACGCCCAAAGCAGCGTCACGCTATATGGGATCGTCGACGCCGGGGTGTCGTACTACAACCATGCAACAGCCAGTGGCGGATCATCGGTTGGGATGCCTTTTCTGACCGGTGAAGTGCCGTCGCGTTGGGGCATAAAGGGCACCGAAGACCTTGGTGGGGGCTACAAGACATTCTTCGTCCTGGAGAGCGGCTTTCAACCGGGCACCGGGGAGTTGAACTACGGCGGCCGCCTCTTCGGTCGGCAAGCGAACGTCGGCGTAAGCAGCAACTATGGCTCGGTCACTCTCGGCCGGCAGATGAACATGACGATGTACGCGCTGACGAACGCGGATGTGATCGGTCCTTCGATTCATTCGATGGCCAGTTTTGATCCATATATACCGAACTCGCGCAGCGATAATGCGGTTGGCTATCTCGGCAAATTCCATGGCTTCACTCTCGGCGGCACATACAGTTTTGGCCGTGACGCAGCGGGTCCTGCGGGACCGGCGGCGACCAATTGCCCAGGTCAGGTGGCGGGCAACTTCATAGCGTGCCGGCAATACACCGCGATGCTCGCGTACGATTCAGCGAGCTTTGGCGTGGCCGCCTCTTACGACGTGGCACGCGGTGGCGCGGGTGCTTCGCCACCGCTCAACAACAGCGCGTACACCGATACGCACAATATCGTCGACGGTTACGTGATTTTCGGATCGACCAAAATCGGTGTCGGCTGGATCAGAAACAACCTGGCGGCCGCGACCCATTTGCAGTACGACATTTTCTTTGCGGGGGCGACGTACTATGCCACGCCAGCGCTTTTCTTCGATGCTGAGGGCGTGCGTTACCTGCAGCGAGGGGCAGCGGGGAAGAACGATGCAAGCTCGACGCTGCTGGTCGGACGTGTGAATTACCTGCTATCGCCGCGCACCACGGTGTACACGTCGGTCGGGTACATGTTCAACAGCGCGCTGGCCGCCAACGCCGTTGCAGCCGGAGGCACTGTCGGGGCCGGCATGGATCAGCTTGGCGTCATGGTGGGTCTGCAACAGAAGTTTTGATCCGTCGCGACGGAGCGGGCTGCGCGTCGACGTGTTGGTGTCCACAGGACTCTACGGCGTGGGTGCAAATCACTATGAACAGCCCGCCGGGATGGACGAAGCGCTCCACATGCCGCCGTCCCCCCAATCCACACTCAGTAAGGGGCCACAGCGTTCACGCAGTACCCTTCATCACTTGTTGCAGGGGCGTCGGGTTTAAATCCGCCGTGCGCACATGGTTCAGTACTTCGGACATTCTTTCTTGCCTTCGCTCGGCGTTCTAGCGAGCGCAAAGTTGCATTGCAATTCAGGACATATGCATGATTTCGCTGCCAATCTATTATCAGACGATGGTTCGTTGATCTTTCAAAGTGTTCTTCATTCTCGGCCACGGATGTGCGTTTCATTGAGTGCTTCCTTGTAGAACGGAATGACTCTCTTTCGCCGCCGAGGGGGCTCAATGGAAGCGCTCCCCACGTCGGCGAACATAGAGGGTAGCGGCGTCGTGTTCCGCCGCGTTGCTTGAGGCCGTAGGCGGTAAGTGCTGCGTAACCACGATGGCTTGGGACTGTCGGCGCCCTCATAGAGAGTAGATACGCGCAAGATGTACGGGTAGAGCATTCTGCAAAGACGAAAGAAAGACTTCCAGGTCGTTTACGCTCGGTGATCGCAAGGGAAACTGCGACCGGGCATCCGATCGTAAGCCGAGAGTGACGCGACAAGTAGACAAAGCGGAATGAAAAGGCTGACCGCTGCCACCCCACTGGCACTGGCGGTGGATAGCAGCGCGACAAAAGGATTGTCGTGATGGAGTGAGCTGTTTGATTGTGGCCGCGTGAGCAAGCACGTCGTGCGAGTCAGTCGCGGTCTTCTGCTTTGGGAGAATTTATGAGAAACGCTATAGAGGATGTTGGGCTCGATATTCTTTTTCGTGAGGCACGTTCGTACAGAGCGTGGCTGAACGAACCGGTGTCGGACGAGACCTTGCGCCAGGTTTACAACCTGATGAGATGGGCTCCCACCAGCGCCAACGGAAATCCCGCACGGGTCCTTTTCCTACGCACCAAGGCGGCTAAGGAGAGGCTGTTGCCGGCACTCGCACCTGGGAACGTGGACAAGACGATGAGTGCCCCGGTGACGGCCATCATCGCTCACGACCTGAAGTTCTACGAGAAGTTGCCACAGCTATCCCCGCACGATCCTGGCATGCGTGATCTCTTCGCCAATGCACCGGAACTAGTCGACGCTACTGCGAAACGCAACTCCAGTTTGCAAGGCGCCTACATGATTCTGGCTGCACGTGCGTTAGGACTAGATTGCGGACCGATGTCTGGCTTCGACAACGCGAAAGTCGACGAGGAGTTCTTTGGTGCCGGAACAAGCGAGCCGAACTCCAGCCAGGAATTCTTTCCTGAAGGGCATATTAAGTCGAACTTCCTTTGCAATCTCGGGTACGGCGACAAATCAAAGCTGTTTGCGCGTGCGCCGCGCCTCGAATTCGACCAAGCCTGCACCCTTTTATAGAGCATTTCATCGACCTTGTGGACCAAACTGCCGCGCGTCGTTTTGCCAGGATTTGGCCCGAAGACGACGCGGCACTAACGCTCGGGAAACGCCATAACCGCCGGCTAGTTCATTGAACCAGATTGACTGCACCGGATGCGTCGAGTTGTGCGTTGCCCACGTAATCGGGAGAGTCAAATTTGAACCGTTTCAACCAAGCGCCCGTTCGCAATCAGTTTAGCCGTGAACATTCCGGGCAGAATGACTGCTATTGCCGGGTGGCGTGCCCAGTGTGTCGCAGTGCGAGCGGTAATGGAGTGTCGGCGAACTCCGGACGGAATCCCAAAGTGAGAAAGTGCGGACAGTAGGAGTCGCGGCGAGTCGGGAGCCGAACTAGGCCGGAATTCGCCACATCGACCCATCCCATATCGGGCCGGCCTGAGCGGCAACAATGAGAATCCCACCCGGGTCGGAACGAACGGGCATAACGTTCCGAGCAAGGCGACTGCGCTGTGGGTCATGCGGTTGCGTGGTCACAAAGCGGAACCCTACCCATCATTGATACTTACCGCCAGCGTCCAAATGGTATCGGGTAAAACCACGAAATTGTGGTGGGCCAGATGGTGGATCATTAATCTACCGAACCTCCAAGCCCAATACGGATAAGGCTTTGACAGGGTTATCAGCCTTCGGGACTGAAATCCAATGGCGCGCAGATGGAAAGAGAGTTGATGGGCGGGAATTCTGTGCCTCGGCCTGTCGCTTTGAGAGGGCTGCCTCAATGCGATTAACCATGTGTCATCGGCAGGAATCGTCGACGTTTAGCCGCTGTTCGCCAATTCGGGGAATTGGAATCTGCTGAGCGCGGCGTCACACGCCGAGAAGCCTCCGCGCCAGTCCTTAAATGATCTAACTTTAAATAAGGATTGCGAATATTTTTCGTGTTTAGCTTCTTGGACGGTGACAATGAACATGCCATCCACGCGGCGCACATTTTCGTCACATCAGGACGTCTCTGATCCGCCGCGAAGGGAGAGGCGCTGCTCGCGCGGCGCCTTCAGGTTGACTATCAGCCGAAGCAGGGACTCGACGGAAAAGCGTGTGTGGCTTTGCGCGAGCGAAACCGGTAGAGGCACGATCTGCAGGCCGCCGTCAACACTGGCCGTGACGTCGATATCAGCTAACGGGGAGCCAGCGACCAGATTCCGGGCAGACGGCGGCGGGTGAACCGTTGAACCAGACCTGCTCTTTCTCGAGATGCTGCGACGTTGAGGGGGCGATATCGAAGATGACCTTTAGCGCGCTTCCAATATCGGCGTCTTCGATGGGAAGTTCCCACGTCAGGAAAATCTGGTCGAAGTCCTGGTCCGGGGCGAATTCGGCCGCAGAAAAACTGTCGCTGCCGCGCTGAATGACGCCGTGGGGCTGAACCGGATCGAAAATCACGGCTGTTCCCCGCTTGAGGGGAATGCGTTGGCCCGTAAAGGGAAAGTGCAAGTCCAGACCCTTGTCTTCACTCAGGAAGAGATTGCAGAAAGCGGTATCGCCGTATTGGTCGCCATCGTGGTGATACCTCGCGCCACGACAGGCCATCAGCGCCATGTCGCTATCTGCAAGCACCGCGGCGGGCAGTCCAAGGGCGCCCGTCCAGGCGGACATGGCCTGAATGCAGCGCCTGTAGTCCGGCCAGCGCATTTGCGTGCGCGCCAGATGCATCGCCTCGACATCCCCAGGTTCCAGGGCGAGCCGCACCGCCGTCTCTCTTTGCCAATCCGCAAGCACGGCCGCAGAAGGCGCCGGCAGATCGAGCGTTCCGGATAAAACGATGTCACTTACGCGTCGACTGCGGATGGCGTCGCCGCTCCAGAAAAAGGAGGTCAGGATATTTCGCATTCGATGCTGTCGAAGGGAACTCGTCGAGGCATTGTAACGATTGATCCTGGTCATCCGGACAGAGATCGGGCCGACATCGGACCGCGGGCCGGCGCGTCAGCCTATCGCCAAGCGTAGTCCAGTGAAATCGTGCTCCGCTACCTTCGCAGTCAGCGCCCGAGGATCGCTCTCAAGGCGCGTGTGGGAGCATCGAGGGTAAGCGCGCCAGCCAACCAAAAGATTTCGCGCAAGCCTGACATCAGCTAGCGGCCGCTTTCCAGCGAGCGCATCCGGTGTTCGAGCTCGGCAATGTCTCGAGCGCCTGCAAGGTACTCGTCATTGCGGCTTCGTTCAGCGCGCTCGAACCAGCGGCTAACCCGTGTAAGGAGGAAGGCAAACATAATAATCTCCAGAAAGTTGTTCACCAGTGACGCTGGTCGAACTCGACACTACGCATGTGCGTTGCGGCCGTTCTATTGCGCTGTTCGACGATTCAATCTTAGGCGGCCAGTATGCTTACGTATACTTATCATTTTTTACGTAATACATTAGCAATTCTGTGGAATCAATCTGTTCTTTCAGGAGGTACCTGCCTTGGAGCTCGGTCGAATGCGGGCACTCCTGGAGCTGGCGCGGTGTGGCACGATTGCCGCTGCCGCCGAAGCTCTGTTCCTTACGCCCTCAGCGGTTTCTCAGCAGATCGCACAACTTGAAGATGAGGCGGGCGTCACGCTCACGGAGCGCATCGGCCGCAGGGTCAGGCTTACACCCGCGGGCCACGCACTGGTGGGCTACGCCGAGCGGCTGATGGTTGTGCTGGACGAAGCTCGCTCGGAAATGGCAGAGCTTCGGCGTGAGATCGCCGGCGAGCTGCGCGTTGCCGCGTTTCAGTCGATCGCCTCGGTTGTCCTACCTGACACGGTCAAGACGCTGCAGCACGCGTATCCGCGTCTGGCGATCGGAATCGAAGAATTGGAGGCAATTGATGGAGTCGCGGCACTGCGGTCCTGGAGAACGGACATCGCCTTGATTGACGATCTCTCAATCGTGGCGGGCGAGAATCGGGAAAACATCGCGATTGTGCCGCTGGCCGAGGATGTCTGGTACGTGACACTGTCGACTGACCATCCGCTGAGCAAAAAGCCGTCGCTCAGCCTGGCCGATCTCAAGGACGAAACCTGGGCGATCGAATCGACCGGTGGACCCTTTGGCAGCTTCGTAGCCGACTTGTGCCGCCGCGCCGGGTACGAGCCTCGGACCAACGCCATATGCCGTGGATCGGAGATGATCGAAGCGATGGTGGCCTCCGGCTGCTCTGTGTCAATCGTCCCTGGACTCAGGAGGCTACGCTTACCTCCGGGCGTCGCATGGGTAAAGCTGAGGCCGGAGCTTCGCCGAAAAATCTACGTCGCTTATCGCCGCGGCGAACGCAACCATCCAATGGTCAAAGTGTTCGTCGCGGAAATCGTGCGAACGGCCGCTAAACTCCTCAGTTAGCAAGCGCGCGGTCGGAGTTCAGTCAATATCGCATTTTATCGATGTTTCCGAACATTGATTTTATGCTTCGGCCAGCAAGTCATCGAGCGAAGAGAGCTTGGACTCGGCCCGCGTATTGAAGTCCTCGACCTCGCCGATCACCGCGCGGAGTTGGTGCTCGCTCTCGATATCCACTGGTATCGTCGTGGCGCGGATCGGTCAATTCGGAACGGGTGTCGAGAAAATCGCCACTACATTTGACGACAGTCTTCGGACACGAAAACGGGCGCATGCCAGGCGAAAGTCATGAGCACCCGTTGGGATCCCTTTGTCGACATACTGAACTAGACTTGGCCGCCGGCCGATGAGTCCGCGCAGTTCTGCCGAAGCGTTTCCCGAATTCTTACGCGTGTGAAGCAAAAGAAATGTGGGAGGGAGCATGCGAGCATTGATCGTGTTGTTGACCGGTTGCCTTATTCAGGTCAGTGCGTTGGCGGATGAGGACGTGGCGCTCACGCGCGAGGAGGCACTTTCCATGGTGCCGGGAGCGACCATGAGTCGGATCGGGCAAAATGGTGGCATTCGTGAATGGACTAATGACGCGGACGGAACCGCGACAGTTAGCCGACTGCCAGGTCCCGGGTCGAAACAGGGAGTGCGGAAAGCCCAGGCACGGTGGTCGATTTCGGATGACGGTCGATATTGTCTCGACGAAGACTGGTCTACAGCGCAGGGTGGCCCAGTGCATTGGTGCTCCCGTGTTGCGCGCGATCCGGACGGGAAACTGCGCCTGCTGCGCTGACCATGATCTTGAGGAAAACCTCACCTTCGGGCTCCGGCGAACGAAAAGAACCTTGCTGGCCGAGGAGCAACCCGTCACGCGCAGGTTGCGGCAGACGTTTGCTCGAACGAAACCCCGGTCTTGACGCGATCCACCTCAACAGTGGTTTCCTACGATATGTGGGCAGTACCGCCTCTCCGCCACGGGATGGCCGATAAGCGGCTGGAGGCAGCCACTGCTGATGTTTTGGGCGATTGGCCGCAGCGGCGTCAACAAGCGCTTGAGCACAGAGGCGGTGACACGTCCTGTCTACGTCCAGTCATGGCTAATCTATCACTCGTAGTACTACGAAAGTTACTATAGGCTTTATGATCAATGTTTAGTCGGAGTGCAAATTATCTGTCTTCGATCTGATCATTCAACAGACCGCGTCGAGCATGGAAGCAGATTCCGGGCGCCGTAAAGCAAGAACGCCGACAATGCCCGACCACGCCAGCTCGCTTTGTCGGCGGTGGACTGGTGTTAGGTCATCAGCACACTGGGACGGTCCGGACAGTGCTGCTCTCCGGCAGCGGAATGGCATGGCTGTCGGTGCGGTATCATCGAAACGATGCGGCGCTCCGCTCCGGCACGTCGGCAGACTCATCATGAACCTACGGGACAAAGACGCATGAAGACGCTGCTGATCGTCTATCACACGATGACGGGGGGCACACGGCAAATGGCCGAGGCAGCGGCCGCCGCTGCGCGCGAGCAATCGGGAGTCACGGTCAGACTCCAGCTTGCGGACGAAACGCAGCCGGACGATGTGCTCGCCGCCGATGGCTATCTCTTCGCGACGCCGGAGAATCTCGCGGCCATGTCCGGGCTGATGAAGGACTTCTTCGACCGCAGCTACTACGCGGCGCTCGACCGTGTAAACGGTCGACCTTATGCGGTCATGATCTGCGCGGGCAGTGACGGGCAGAACGCGCTGCGCCAGATCGATCGCATTGCAACGGGCTGGCGGTTGAAGGCGGTGGCAGAGGGCGTCATTGTATGCACGCATGCGCAGACGCCCGAGCGCATCCTCGCGCCCAAGACCATTGGCGCTGACGATCTTGCACGTTGCGCCGAGCTTGGCGCGGGGCTTGCGGCGGGGATTGCCCTGGGGATTTTTTGAGTCACGCGTGCGCTGTCCGCGTATTTCTCGTGCCGCTCGATTCGCCGGATTGCAAGTCCTAATTTGAGCTTCGCTCTCCCGAGCGTGTACAGCGTAACGCCTATGGCGAACTCTGCGAGCGCGCTGTAGCGGTTGTTTTGCCCCGCGGGGTAATCTCATTGTAGTTGATAAGGCAACTATAATATCGAGACCTCTCCGAAACGCGTGCAAGTCAACTCGCAGGGTGATCCAGGCGAAGTTCCTGGGGAGCCAGTAGCCAACGAGGAACCTCGTGCGTCATGAGACCTGGCGGCAGCAAGGCGTTGGGCCCTGTCTATCCACCCGCACTACAACGCATCAAAGTTCTTTGTAAGCCGCACCAGCTGTCAGATGACGCGATAGACGGGGGCCCTTTGCTTTTCATGCATTTTTTTCCGGTTACAGCGACTCAAGCCTGGCGAGCCTTTGCCTTGCGGCCCTATAAAAACTCTTTTTGCAATCAATCACATGCTGACTACGTCGACGTGGCATCCAGACCGGAATCGTTGTTCTAGCCTGCCGCGACGAGCAAGCCGATAACGCCAAGCAGAACCACGACGAGCACGCCATATCCGGCGTGCAGATAGCGGGCCTGCCGCTTGTAGCGCGCGGCGTGCATGGGTGCGAAGTCTTTCATGCGCTTGTCGAATATGCTGATCGGGTTCGCATTGTGATCGGCATACCGCTCGCGGTTGCGCTCGTAAATGAGGCGTTGCGACTCCTCGACCTTGCCCTGTTCCACCAGGTCGGTCGAGCGCGAGCTTTTCTTGATGCGGTGGAGGTAAAGTGGCTCCCTGATGTACTGCACATGCGCATCCGGGCCGAGCAGGCGCACATAGAATTCCCAGTACTCGAACCCATGCACCATTTCCGGCGCATAGCCCCCCGCGCGCTGGAACGCCTCGCGGCGGTACATGGTCGTTTTGACGATCAGGTTTTGCCAGAGGAGCTTTTCGTAGCTGTACTCCGGCGACCGCCAGACCTTGCGGTTTTCACCGAAGCTCTGCGTACCGGTATGCACAAGCACGGTATTGGGGAACGCCTCGAAACACTCGACGGCGCGCTTGAGATAGTCAGGGTGGATTTTGTCGTTACCATCAAGCGGCACAAAGAGCGAGCCGCTCGCCTGGAAGAAACCGAAGTTGTGCGCCGCCGCGACGCCGCCGTTTTCCTTGGTCAATGACAGGATGCGGCTGTCTTTCTTCGCGTAGGCGTCGACGATGGCCTTGGAGCCGTCGGTCGAGCTGTCATTCACGACGATGCACTCCCAGTCGGTGTATGACTGCGCGACCAAGGAATCAAGGGCCTCAGCGATGAACGCTTCCTGATTGAAGCAGGGGACAACGATGGAAACTGTAGGCATGGCGAAGTGTGGTGGGTTTGCAGGCCGCTTTGCTGCGGCCTTCGGAATGCCGACGGATTTTAACCGACTGGACGCGCCGGGATGGCCGGGCTTCAGAATGGGTCGATGACCGGCCGGTGCGGAGAGCCGACGAAGCTTTTCGCCCTCACAGGAAGCAACACGGATGCGCGACAGGAACACCGTGACCGAGCTATCTCGCATGAGGCTATGCAGGGAGACCGGTCATCGGGAAGCAGGCGCAGGATGCGTCAACATTCCGCCAGTCAGTCAACGCCGGGAGACGCGCCACACACGGGACGAATCCAGACCCGCACCGCGCCTGCGTGTTTAGAACTTGTTAACGGCCTGAATACCTCCTTGGCCAAACTATAAACAGGATTCCTGAGTAATTGTACATAAAAAAATTATCGTCGGTGGTTTTGATTGATTCGCGAGGCGGCAATGTGGGTAGGCCGACAGACTTCCCGAGCGGGGCGCGCAAGTCGTTTTTGATTGGGTAGCCATAAGATAGGAATACTTATCGTTATAGTGACGTTGCACGCCATCTCTTGAAGGTCCACATACCCGCGAGTTCCGCCGTCGCGTGCGTTCTTGCATTGCACGTGCTCGACGTGTTCGCCTCTCGCATCGTTGGCTGGCGCGTCAGTTTGTCGATGACCACGGACTTCGTTCTGGTTGCACTTGAGTCGGCGCTGTGCGCCTGCCTAGCGGGCGGCGACGGAACTCTGACACACCACTCCGATAGGGGGGCTCAACGAGGCTGATGTCGCCATCGCAATTTCCCGCACTTTCAAACGATGAGCGATTATCGTGTTTCGATCAACCGGTCAATTTCCTCTCGCACAGGCGCTGTCGCAGGACCGAAACGGGTCACTGCAAGCGCTGCAGCAGCATTAGCGCGTCGCGCTGCCTCGAGGGGAGCGCGGCCTTCTGCTAGCGACGCGAGCAGAACACCCGTATGTGCATCGCCTGCGCCATTGCTGTCGACGGGCGTGACTGCGAAGCCGCTGACGCGATGCACCGCGCCTTCCATCCACACGAGACAGCCGCGCTCGCCGTCACGTACGATCGTCAGGGCGCCGGCTGCCAGTTGCGCGGCGATTTCGGCAATAGCTTCGCTAGCCTGCGCACGTCCTGATTGGCGCAGCGCTTCGCCGCAATTGGCGGTCCAGATATGCGTGCGTCTCATCACGCGCGCGAGCAGTGCCGCATCGATCGTCCCGACTAGCGGGCCTGGATCGAACGCCACGCACACGTCGTCGGGCAGGGTCTCGAGCCAGTCGGCGAGGATCGCGCATTTGCCCGGCACACAGAGGCTGTAGCCGCTGACATAAACGATGTCGCGCGAAGTGGCCGCGAGTGCGTCGAGCACGCTGCGATGGAGTTCAGCCTCCGCGCCGAGATGCGACACGAAGGTGCGCTCCGCGCCCGCATCGATGATCGCGACGCAAATCCCGGTGTCGCGGTCCGTTGTGCGCGCAGCTGCGACCTCGACACCCTCAGCCGAAAGCGCCTCGCGCGCGAGGTCGCCGAAGCGGCCGTCGCCGTGGCCGCCCGCATAGACGACATCCATCCCGCTGCGCCGTGCGGCGGCCATCACGTTGAAGCCGCCGCCCACTTCGAAACTCGCATCCGACGCGAGCACGTCGCCGCCGTGCGGCGGCAGTGCGCCCACGCGCATGACCAGATCGACGATGACCTGTCCCGTGTGAATCAAACGGGGAACTTCCAACTTCATGTCGTGCTCTCCTGCAAACCTTGGGTGCGGCGCGCGCCGCCCAGCATCGCGTAAAGGCCGCCCGCGACCGTGAACGTCACGATCCAGCCAAGGCCGTTGTGTCCGAGCCAGCTATCGGCGAACGGCCCCCGAAAACCATGCTCACCGATCGAGAGGAAGCACAAGCCCAGCACGATCGCAATTGCCCAAGCGCCGAACGCGCGCCACTCGATGCCGTTGCGATACCAGTACGCGCTGCGCGGGCTCACGTCGAGCAGCGCTTCGGCGTGATAGTGATCGCGGCCTGCGAGATCGACGATGAAGATGGCGACCCATGCCGTGATCGGCACGGCGAGCAGCGAGATGAAGCCGATAAACGGGCCGTAGAAGCTGCCCTCGATCAGCATGAAGTAAACGGAGCCGGTGGTAATCGCCACGATGTCGACCACCACCGCCTGCACGCGCTTGACCTTCAGGCCGAGCGTGAGCGTCGTGAGGCCAGCCGAATAGACCGAGAGATAGTTCGACAGCAGCAGGCCGCCGAATGCAGCAATCAGATACGGGATCGCCATCCAGTGCGGCAGCAGCTCGCGGATCGCGGCAATCGGGTCGGTCGCCGAAGCGAGCGTGTCGTTGCCGACCGAAAGCAGCGCGCCGAGCGTGACGAGCAGCACGAGCGGAATGCCCGCGCCGAACGCCGCCGATGCCACCAGCGCGCCGGCCTTCACGTCGCGCGCTTGATAGCGCGACATGTCCGCGCCGGCGTTGGCCCAGCCGATGCCGGTGCCCGCCGCGATCGTGCCGATGCCGATGACGACCGCGCTTGCGGGTGCCGGCGCGGCGGCGAACACCGCATGCCAGTCGATCGAACCGGCGAGGAACGCCCCGACCACCAGATTGAGCGCGCCGAACACCCACGTCGACCATTTCTGGATCACGAGCAGCGTCGCGTGGCCGAGGCCGGACACCACGAGCGTGGCCGCGACGAAGACCGCGATAAAGGCGAGCGTGAGCGCCGGCGAGGCCTTCGCGTCGGCGGACGTGCCGAACACGATCGAGCACAACGAGAGCAGTACGAACGCGCCCGTGGTCGTGTTGACGGTTTCCCAGCCCAGTCGCGAGAGCAACGAGACGATGGTCGGGCCGATATTGCCACGCACGCCGAAGATGGCGCGCGAGAGCGTCAGACTCGGCGCGTGGCCGCGCCGGCCGGCAATCGAGATCACGCCGACGATGGCGAACGAGCCGGCCGCGCCGATCACGGCGACCAGCATCGCCTGCCAGAACGCGAGATGCTGAAATGCGACCAGCGTGGCGCCGAGCGGCAGCCCGAGAATGCTGATATTGGCGGCGAACCAGACCCAGAAGAGTTGCAGCGGATGGCCGCGGCATTCGTTCTCGGGCACGGGTTCGATGCCGCGCGCCTCGATTTTGCCTGCGTTGGCGGAATTGCTTGACGAAGCCATCTGTGAGTCTCCTGGGTCGTAGGGTGCAGCGCCTTAGCCGCGCGGGCCGCGCAGGTCGAGCAACTGCCGGATGAGCGGATCGAGATCGAGCGCGTTGACGCGGCGAACGGTCTCGACGGGTTCGCGCGGCAGTGCGTCGTAGCCGGCGCACGCGCCGAGCATGGCGCCGAGCATGGCCGCGATGGTGTCGGTGTCGCCGCCGAGGCTGGCCGCGGTCGCGAGCGAGCTTTCGATGGGGGTGCCGCGGTGCGCCGTGTCGTGTGCGAGGGCGAACGCCGCGACCACCGATTCCTGCGAGGCGACCGAGGTGCCGACCACGTCGTAGAGCAGGCCGGCGAGCGCGTCGCCGCCCGCCTGCGCAGTGAGATCGGCGACCCAGCGGATGCGCGCGCCGATACGCGCGCCGGCGACCCAGAAGCCGCGCTGTTCGCCGCGCTCTGCGAAGTCGGCGCCGATCGCCAGCGCCTCGGGCAGCGTCGCGCCTTCGATGCCAGCAGATACGACCGCCGCAACGGCGGCTGCACTCGCGATGCCAAGCGTGGTGTTGTGCGTGACGATACATGAGCCGACCACGGCGTCGACGAAGGCGTCCGGGTTGGCGAGCGAGGCTGCGATGCCCACCGGCGTCACGCGCATTGCCGCGCCGTTGGTCGTGCCGAAGCGGCCCGCGACCAGGACGTTCTCGCCGTCGACGATCGCCTGGGTGGCGCGGCGTGTGGACGGCCCGAGCAAGTCGAGCGAGCCTTTCGCCTTCATCGCCGCCTCCCACGCGATCAGCCGCCGCGCGAACTCCAGCGGCTCGATCGTGCCGTGGCCGTCGACGAGCAGTTGCGCGACCAGCACGGCCTGTTCGGTGTCGTCGGTGATCGAGCCAGCGGCCATCCTGGGGGCGATCGGCTGGTCGGCGTCGGCGTCGAGGAGCGCCGTGACGCGGCCGTAGCGCGCGTGAATCTGCTCACGGCTCAGCGACTGGGTGGGCATGCCGAAGGCGTCGCCGAGCGCGAGGCCGTAGAACGCGCCACGTGCGCGGTCGAAGCGGGCGTCCGTGGACGCTGAAGACGCCGACGAAGCGGAAGAAGGAGAGCGGGACATCGACATCAGAATTCCAGGTGCAGGGCGAAGTGAGCCGGGTCGAGCAGACTGACCACGTACTCTATGATGCGGTTGTCGCGATCGCGGGTCAGACGCCGCGAGCGCAGGAACGAGGTGCCGGCGCGGCGCTTGAGCAGTTTGGCGTCGTCGGCTTCGAGGCCGACCACCTCGGCCCATTGCTCGCCGTGATCGGCGACCATGCCATGGGCCGCGAGCGTGCGGTACAGCGAGCCGCCCACCAGACCTTCGAGCGGCAGCGCCGCGAGATCGTCGGAGAACGGCAGGCGGCTGCGTTCGAGCGAGATGCAGGTGGCGGGGTCGCCGATCAGGCGCATCCGGTCGATGGCGACGAAGCGCGAACTGCGCAGGCGCAGCTCCCTCGCGAGCGCCTCGTCTTCGACGATGGCGATCTGCAGGAGCTTCGTCTGCACGCTGCCGCCGGCCTGTTCGATCGCGGTGCTCCAGCCGAGCGAGCCGTCGATTGCCTGGCCGTTGAACGTCACGAACGAGCCAACGCCGCCCTTGCGGGTGATCAGTCCATTCGTCGTCAACAGGTCGAGCCCCTTGCGCACCGTGTTGCGGCTCACCGCGAAGCGCTCCACCAGTTCGCTTTCGCTTTCGAGCTGCTGGCCGTAGGGCAGCCTTCCGGTCAGGATGTCGCGCTCGAGCGCCGCCGCGACCATGTGCGCTTTCGAGCGCCCGACATCGGATGCCTTGGCCGATTTTCGAACCATCTTCAGTCTCCCGTGAGCAATCGGTGCAAATGCGCACCGGAGGGAGCCGGTGCGCTCATCGCGCCTTGTAAAAGGCACAAGTATGCACATGTTTTCTGACGGGTGGCATCGGGTGGGGAATCGGCTTGCGCGCAGCATGATCGGCGTGACGGTTCGAATCAGAAGCGATGGACGATGCCGAGTTGGACGCCACGCGCGTCCGCGCCCGCATAGGCGAGCGGCAGGCCCGCGTTGGCGGAGCCCGCAAGGCGGTACGAGGCTTCGCCGCGGTTCTGCAGGAACGACACCGCGCCGTACAGCGAGGTGCGCTTCGAAAGCGTATATGTATAGAGTGCGGCGATCTGCCGGGCGTTGTCGCCCTGGCCAGTTTCGTCGTGCAGCAGCGTGCCGCCGAACGCAATTGCCTGGGCGGGCGTGAGCTGATACAGCGCGGAAATGCCGTAGATGTTCACGTCGAGCGCGAGATCGTCCCACTTCGCGCCGCTCCAGCCCAAATAAACGGTGGTCTTGCCGATCTGGTACGACGCGCCGACTTCCGCCGTGTGGTCGAGCGTGCTGTTGTCGGGGCTGCGCACGCCCTGGATGGCGGCGACCGCCGAGAACGGGCCGTTCGCGTAGGTGAGGTCCGCCTGATAGCTCGCGCCCGCGGAGCGCAGGCCTCCCGCGTCGCCGAAGCCGACATAGACACTGAACTGCAGGCCCGACATCGTCGGCGACGTGTACGACACGGTGTTACTGGTGCGCACAGCGTAGGTCATCATGTTGCTGAAGCCCGAGGCCTGGGTCGAGGCGCCAAACGCATCGAGGCCGCCCTGATCGTTGAAGATCGGCGAATTCTGGCGGCCGAGGCGCACTTCGCCCCAGTTGCCGCCGATGCCCACCCACGCCTGGCGGTTGAAGATCGAGCCGGGCGAGGCGAACGTGCCATCGTTCGGATTGAAGCCGTTTTGCAGGTCGAAGCCCACGTAGTTGCCGCCGCCGATGTCTTCGTGCCCGCGCAGGCCGATGCGGCTCGCCCACTGTCCCGACGAGCCGACCGCGGCGGTGTAGCCGTTGCCGGTGTTCACGTACTGAACGAATTCGTCGACGATGCCGTACAGCGTCACGCCCGAGTCGGCGCGTGCAACGAGCGGCAGCGCGCAGACAGCGAGAACGCAAGCGTGACGAAGTGGGCGGGTGGACATTGGAGATCCTTGTGACCGGTTGATTGGGGCCGTTCCAGTGGCCAACCTGTTCTATAAAAAAGTACATGTAGGAACAGGTGCAAAGTTAAGGTTCCAATTAGCACAAGTCAAGCGACTCAATATCAGGGAAAACCTTGGGTTGTGGCGTGTGACACGGGTCGCTATGGACGCGTCGTGATGCGCTGCGCCGGGCGTGGAAGCGATGCGGAGGTTGTGGGGGAACGAGACGAACGAGGCGCGTGCTCAGGCGAACGGAGTGCGTCGCGCGATAGCGGGGCGCAAAGGGGCGCGTGGGGCAGCAGGAGGGTCTGTGCGCGCCCTTGAGGCAGGGGAAATCTCGAAGGCTGCCGCGCCCGAAGCGGGCACGGTGAACTGCGATAACGATGGGAAAGGCGCCTGGCGAGCGCCTTTCCCGCGTGCCGCGAAAATCAGCGGTTAACCACCTTCTTCGGATACGACAGCGCGAGCGCGCTTCCGATCACCATGCACACTGCGAAGCCATAAAGTCCCGCGCTTTGCGAGTGGAACGTATCGCGCAGCCAGCCGATGAAATACGTGCTGCCGAAGCCGCCGAGATTCGCAATCGAACAAGCGAACGCGATGCCGCCCGCCGCCGCGGAGCCCTTGAGGAAGGTCGAGGGCAGCGACCATACCACCGGCATCGCCGCTGCCGCCCCTGCATTGACGAGCGAGAACAGGATCACCGTGGAGAGCGTGCCATGCGTGCCGCTGGCGGCTACGACGAGCGCCACCGCGGCGACGAGGAACGGCACGACGATATGCCAGCGGCGCTCGCGCTGGCGGTCCGAGCTCGCGCCGCACCAGAGCGTGCCGATCACGGCGACCGCGTTGGGCACGGCCATCAGCCAGCCGATCGTGTAGGCATCCTTGACGCCGGTATCGCGCAGAATGGAAGGCAGCCAGAAGCTCACGGCGTAGAGGCCAAGCAGCACGCACAGATCAATCAGGCCGAGCGCCCACACCTTCGGATCGACAAACGCCTTGCCGAGCGCATGGCTCTTGTTGCCGGCCGGGTCGGCGTCGAGATTGGCGCGCAGTGTCTTTTTCTCGTGCGCGTCGAGCCACGGCGCCGACTCGATGCTGTTGGGCAGCCAGAGCAGGATCGCGAAGCCGAGCAGGATCGACGGCAACGCTTCAATCAGGAAAAGCCATTGCCAGCCGCCGAGGCCGTGCGCACCGTCGAAGAAGCGCATGATCCAGCCGGAGATCGGGCTGCCGATCATGCTGGAGAGTGGCAGGCCGACCATGAAGAGAGCGACGATGCGTGCGCGTCGCGCGTCAGGATACCACTGCGTGAGATAAAGCAGCACGCCCGGCAGGAAGCCGGCCTCGGCCACGCCCAGCAGGAAGCGCACGATGTAGAACTGCATCGGCGTGGTCACGAACAGGGTCGCGCCCGAAAGGATGCCCCACGTGATCATGATGCGCGCGATCCACAGCTTCGCGCCTACGCGCTGCAGGATCAGATTGCTTGGCACTTCGAACAGAATGTAGCCGGCGAAGAACAGGCCTGCGCCCAAGCCGTAGATGGTATCGCTGAACTTGAGCGCGTCGAGCATCTGCAGCTTCGCGAGGCCGATGTTGATCCGGTCCAGATACGCTGCGAAATAACACAGACAAAAGATGGTGATCAGGCGGAACGTGACCTTGCGGTATAGCTCGCCGTGTTGCGCGCCGGCAGGGGAGAGGGCGGCGGTGCCGGATTGCACGGTTGACATAGATGGACTCCCGGTTGGGACAAGTCGGATTGAGGTTGGCCGTCCGATGCGTGCACACATCGAGCGCTCACAGGTAGATGTATAGCATGTCAAAATACAAGCGTATACACTCTAAAATACCTGGGAAAGGAAAGCATTTCCGGTTTTCATATGGGCACACTGAAAAGCGCGAGGGCACCTGATAATTCAGGTATATTTTTCGTGCTGGCTGTCCGTTTTGAATGACGCACAATGGTGCCGTCAAGCACGGTATTTGTGCGTATGCGCTCAAATATGCAGTGTTGTCGCTGGATCGTCGGACGGTGCTTCCGGCACGGGCGCTGGGCGCTGTCGAGGGCTTTGCGTGCGTAAGCGGGCGCACGCAGCGCGCTGCGGGAGGGCGAACGCAAATCGTACCGGGTCCCCAATGTGGTACCGCTCAAACGTCTCGATGCGTTTGTACGTGGCGTCGTCTCCAGAGCCTCCGGGCTGACATTGGGCAAGTCTTCTCGTCGCACGCGTACTGTCAGGCTATCTCGACGGTGTACACTACATTTTTCTTCCTCAAGGCCCGTCAGGGCTGCACGTTCATGCCGTCGCACAAGGACTCTTACGACTTCCACGATCAGGTGGGCCATTTGCTGCGCCGCGCCTACCAGCGTCACGCGTCCATCTTTCAGGAAGCGATTCCCGACTCCGATCTCACGGCCGCCCAGTTCGTCACGCTCTGCGCCGTGAAGGAGACCCAGGGCTGCTCGCTCAACGACATCGTCAAGGCCACGGCCATCGACCAGGCCACGATCCGCGGCGTGGTCGAGCGGCTGAAAACGCGCGCGCTCATTGAAGTCCTGCCAGACCCCACCGACGGCCGCAAGCTGCTCGTGCGCACCACGCCCGCCGGCATCGCGCTGATCGAGCGCACGGTTCCGTTCGCGAAGCAGGTCACCGAGCGTACTTACGGCACGCTCAACGCGGGCGAGCGCGTAGGGCTGCTGTTCCTGCTGCGCAAGATGATGGAATTGGACAGCGAATGAGCGCCACGAGGTGTCGTTCTCGCTGTCGCCGTTGAGTATCCAGAAGAAAGACCAGTAAAAGCGCCACTCAGGCAAGCGCCGCGTGCTTCGCTTCCAGCAGCACGCCCGCCTCGCGCAGCCCCGCGCGGATCGTGTCCGGCGTGAAGGGTGGGGCGCAGAAACGTACGCCCGTCGCGTCGTAAATCGCATTGGCTAGCGCAGCCGGCCCCGGTACCGAGGCCGATTCGCCCGCCCCCAATGGCGGCTCGCCCTGGCGCGGCATCAGTACCACGTCCACGGCGGGCAATTCGGGGAAGGTCAGAATCGGATAGCTGCCCCATTCGCGGCTCGCCACCTTGCCGTCGGCGAAACGCACGCGCTCTTTCAGCGAGCGGCTCAGCACCTGGATCACGTTGCCGTGGATCTGATGGCGCACGCCATCCGGATTGATCATCGTGCCCGTGTCCTGCCCCACGGTGATGCGTTCCACGCGCACCTCGCCCGTCACCCGGTCAACCACCACGTCGGCGACCCATGCCGACCACGCCGCGCCGAAGCCCGGAAAGCGGCTGTGTACGTAGCGCGCGTAAGCGATGCCGCGGCCGCGCGCATAGCGCTCGCCGCTGCGCAACGGCTCGCTGCGCGGCGAGCGCGCTTTCCAGCCTGCGCGCTGGGCCACGGCCTCGAGCAGTTCGGCGGCGCGCGTGTCGTCGAGATGGCGCAGGCGGAATTCGAGCGCGTCGACGCCGCTCACTGCTGCGAGCTCATCGGCGAACGAGTCGTGTGCAAACGAGTTGGGCAGCGCCGAGACGCCGCGCAGCCACGATGCGCGCACGAGCGGCGCGAGATCCTCGCAAACGAAGCGGCGGTTCGCGCTCAGGTAGGGCGAGACCGCCGTGCGGTCGCCCATTTCGAAGATGCGCGGTTCGCTCGCGACCGCGCCCGTGAGCAGCGACGCGAGCAACGGCGCATCGTTTGACGGATAGCGCGCGACGAAGTCGTAGCCCGTCATGCGGCCATCGCGCGTCACGGTGCCGGTCACGTCCACGACCTGGCCTGTGCCTTTCGGCTCCCATGCGTGTTCGTCGCCGCGCGTGAGTTGCACGCGCACCGGCGCACCGACGGCGCGCGAAAGCAGGAGCGCGTCGCCGCAGACATCGTCGGCGCAATTGCGGCCGTAGCAGCCTGCCGCCTCCATGCGCACGATGTCGATGTCGGCTTCGTCGCGGCCTACGAGCGTCGCGAGGTCGTAGCGCAGCGAGACCGGATTCTGCGTGCCCGCCCAGACGGTGATGCGGCCCCTGCCCACCTCGCGATAGTCGGCGAGCGCGCACGACGGCCCGATCGAGCCGTGCATCTGAAACGGCCACACGTAGGTGCGCGAGATCGTCTGCGTGTCCGGCGCCTCGCGCGCGGCCTCTACGTCGCCTTCTTCGAGCAGCGGACGGCGCTGCGAGGGCGCGGCCTTAATCGCGGCGCCCGGGTCGTCGAGCGAGGGCAGCGCGGGCAGCGGCCTCCACTTCACGCGCAACTCGCGCGCCGCGCGCATCGCCTGTTCTTCGCGCTCGCACACTACGCCGATGAAGTCGCCGAGCACCACCACGGCGCGCAAGCCCGGCACGTGCGCGACGGAATCGCGATCGACTTCGTCGAGCAGACGGCCGACGAACGCGCCGCTGTCGATGCCGGTGTAGGGCGGCCGCACCACGCGCGCGTGCAGCATGCCCGGCACGCGTATGTCGTGGACGAAAGTGAGCTGGCCGGTCGCCTTCGCGGGAATGTCGACGCGCGGCGACGACTTGCCGATCACGCGATACGTCGACGGATCTTTCACCGGCGTCTTGAGGTCAAGATCGAGCGCGATGCGCTGGCCCGCCACCAGGTCCGCGAAGCTCACGCGGCGCGTGTCGCCCGAGGTTTGCGCATCGGCAAAAAACACTTCGGCGTTGTCGGTCGCGAGCGCCTGCGCCTCAACGCCGAAGCGCTCGGCGGCGAGCTGCAGCAGCGCAAGCCGCGCCTGGGCCGCCGCGCAGCGCAGCGGCGTCGCGGAGATCTGGATCGAGGCGCTCGCGATGGTCGGCCCCTGATTCGGCGTGGCGGCGGTGTGGCCCAGTTGCATCGCCACGCGCGCAGCAGGCACGTCGAGCTCTTCGGCGACGATCTGTGCAAGCGAGGTGCGAATGCCCGTGCCCAGATCGACGTGGCCGTTGAACGCGAGCAGGCGGCCGTCGTCGAGCACGGCGACGAACACTTCGGCGACGGCGGGGACGAACGACGAGAGGCTGCCCGGCTGCCCGGGTGCGGGCTTGACGGGCGGGGCGGGCTGGCGCACGACGGTGAGGCAGCTCTCGCGCACGAGCAGTTCGGAGCGGTTCACGGCAGAGAATTCCTGTGGGGGCGGGGCGCGCGGCAATCGGCTATGCACGAAGGCACGCGTGCCTTCACGCAGGGCACCCGCGGCCACGCGTGACGTTATGCGGCCAAAAACATCGCGTCAAATACCGGCGCAGGCTTGGCGGCCATCGCTGCCAGTGCCGGCATTGTGCACATGCCGCGCACATTCAGCGCCGCGCCGCCTCGATTTGGGCGATGGCCTGCGCGAGCGGCATCACCGCCGCGTACTTCTGCTGCATGTCGAAGAGATTCGCGTTGTGGGGCTCGATCGCGCGGTCGCCCACGCAGTCGGATAGCACGAGCGGCCGGAAGCCATGCGACATCGCATCGACCACGCTCGCGCGTACGCAGCCGCTCGTCACCGCGCCGGCCACCAGCAGCGTTTGCACCGCGCGCTGCGCGAGCCAGGGGGCCAGCTGCGTGCCGAAGAACGCCGAAGGCACCGTCTTGCGCACCACGAGTTCGCCCGCCGCGGGCGTGAGCTCGGGCACGATCGCGCTGTTCGGATGGTCCTCGGTGAGCGTGGCCATGCCGGGCACCTTCATCGAGAACACGTTGTCGTCGCTGCCGTCCGCTGCGTAGACGATGCGGCTGTGCGCAACCGGCCAGCCATGCTGGCGCGCGAGCGCGAGCGCCTCCTGCGTGCGCGCGATGGCGGGCACGATGTTGCCGCCGCCGAACGTGGCTGGATCGGCGAACCCGACCACGAAGTCGACGATGAGCAGGCCGATGTTGCCGTGCACGGGTAGCGGCGTGCCGAAGCCCTGCTGCCGATAAACCGCCGCTTCGGCGTGTTGCGAAAGTTCGTTCATGTTGAGAATCCGGCGTAAATGAAGGGCGATCCTGCGATCCTGCGATCCTGCGATCAGGCGACCACGCGGCCGTCGCGCACGACGGTCTCGTCGTCGAGCTTGACGGTGCAGCCGCGCAGTGGAATGTCGATGTGGCACGTCGTGGTGCGGCTGCCGCCGCCTTCGTTGTTCGGTCCGAGCGAGAACAGGAAGTTGCCTTCGAAGGCGCGCGCGTCCATGCCGATGGTGGCCTCGCGGTCGTAGAGGCCGAGCGTCGACCAGCGCGCGCGCGGCTGCAGACCCCAGCCGATGTGCGAGATCGCATAGCCTTCCGGATCGCCGAACGTTTCCATGTAGTCGCGCAGCAGCGCGGCGTCCACGCCGCCTTCGATCTTCGTGGCGTAGCCGCCTTCCACGGTCAGCACGATCGGCTCGTTCACATAGCGTTTTTGCGGCAGCAGGATGTCACCGCGATCGATCACGATGGTGCCGTGCGCGGTGCGGTCGTCGGGGAAGGTCAGCGCGAAACCGCTGGGCCAGTGATCCCAGCGGCCCGGCTCATCGACGAAACCGTATTCCGCGGTCGGGCCGAATTCGCCGAGTGGGCACACGAGCGCCGTGCCCGCAGGCGAGGAGACGCGCATCTCGCGCGCCGCGCCGATCTTCTTCGTGGCGGCGAGCACGCGCGCGCGGTCTTCGAGCGTCGGTACGAGGCGCGCGAGCACTTCGGGCGGCTCGACGGCCAGCAAGATCTTCGTGCCGGACTTGAGGATGTGGTGCTGCTCGGGCGAGAACAGCAAAGTCATGAGATCGAGCACCAGATCGCTGGCCTTGAGCGCAGCAATGGCCGCGCGATTGCCGGTGAGCGGTGTGGTGCCGAGATAGGCGAGCGAGTCGCGGCTGAACGCTTTGTCGCCGTTCACGGGCGGCAGATCGAGCCGATTGACGATCGCGCCCATCTGCTGCGTGGCGATGAGCGCGCACGCGAGCGTCTGCGGGTGCGTGGCGGCGCTGGTCAGGATCGTGACGGTCTGGCCGGCTTCGAGGCGCGAGAGCGTGAGCACTTCCTTCCACGCTTCGATCAGTCGATGGTCGCTGATGGGCATCGTGTGGTCTCCGGTTGGCGTGCGTCAGGCGACGGCGTTTTCGGTGGCTTCTACGACAAGCGGTGCGCCGAGGAGACTGCCGAACGCCGCATAGAAGCCGGCCGCGTTGTCCCACGGAATCATGTGGCCCGCGTCGGGCACACGCACGTGCTGCATCGCGGGTGTGGCGCGCTGCAGTTCGGCCACGTCCTCGTCGCGCACGACGTCGCCGCGCGCGGCCGTGACGAGCAGCGACGGCACCTTCAGTTGTGCGGCGTCGGCGTGAAAATCGTCAGTGTGGAAGCCTTCGTAGGATGCGAGCACGGCGCGCTCGTCGCAGGTGTGCAGCCACTCGGCGCGCAGGCGCAGCTCGTCGTCGGTCCACGTGGGGCAGAACGCGCGCATGCCTTCGGCGTCGGTGCCCTTGCGCGCGAGCGCCATCGAATCGACATACCAGGGCAGCTTGCCCGGATACTCGCGGCGCCCCGGGCCCGAGACCGGCGGATCGACCAGCACCACCGAGGCGAGCCCGCGCGATGCGCGCAAAGCGGCGCGTGCGGCGATGCGCGCGCCCATCGAATGACCCACCAGCGCGTAGCGCTCGAGCCCGAGCACGGCGGCCAGCGCGACGATGTCATCGGCCTGGGCGTCGAGGCTGTAGTCGAGCGTGTCCGACGCTTCCGAGAGGCCGCGTCCACGCACGTCGATCACATAGGTGTCGAATGCGGCGCCGAACACCTCGCCGACGAAGCCCCACGTGATAGCCGGGCTCGTGATGCCTGGAATCACGATGACCGCCGCACGAGCGGCGCGCGCGCCGCTGGCGCCGCCGTAGCGCAGATAGTGCTGGCGAATGCCGTTGGCGGCGACGTTCGCGCCGTAGAGAAAGGTGCTGGGCATGCTGGGCTCCGAGGAATGACTCGATTGAAAGACGCTGGCTTAGTCAATACGCGCCCGAGAGCAGCGCGCCCGCGCCCGGCACGATCGGCTCGAGATCGAGCTCGCGCAGCATCGCGTAGGTGGTGGCGATCGCGGCGGTGATGACGGGCTTGCCGGTCATTGCCTCGACCTTGGCGACAGCGGGCAGCGAAGGCATCTGCACGCAGGCCGAGAGCACGATGGCGTCGGCGTCGGCGTAGTTCAGCGTCTTGACGATCTCGGGCAGGCGCGCGGGATCGTGGCGGCCTACGTCGAGGTTGTCGGGGATTTCGAGTGCGCGATAGTCGAGCACTTCGTAGCCTTCATGGCGGATGTAGTCGACCACGAGCTCCGTGAGCGCCTTCATGTACGGCGCCACCACGACGATGCGCTTCGCGCCGATCACCTTGAGCGCGTCGACGAGCGCGCCCGCGCTCGTGAGCACCGGCGCCGCGGCGCCGTTCTCAGCGGTGTGCTTCGCGAGGCGCGCCTGCGAGACGCGGTGATAGCCGCGGCCCATCGCCATGATCGCGACGAGGCACGCATAGCCGAGCACGTCGACGCGCGCGTCGGACAGCTCGACCGCGCAGCGGTCCGATTCGCCGTCCATCGCGGCGAGCTCTTCCTTCACGACCTTCTTCATGCGCATACGGCTCGAATGGAACGTGAAACGCTCCGGGCGGATCGCTTCGCGCAGGCGAAGCATCGCCGGGATTTCCGTTTCCATCGTGGTGTTCGAGCTCGGCACGATCTGGCCGATGCGGTAAGTCTTGCTCATGACGCTCACTCCATTGCGGTTGGGCGGCGACGAGGCCCGCCTTCGCAGGTGTCGTCGAGATTTGAGCAAACTCTAGCGTGTACGTTTTAAATGTGCAACGGGGAAAATAATCTGTTCAAACGCGTCGCTTCATATATAGGTGAATTTTTGCGGGTTAGTGCCGAAGGTGGCCAGGGAAAGTTTGTGCTTGCTGATTTATTTTCTAATGTGTACGCTACATTTCACTTCGCACCGATTCGTACTCAACCTGGCCCGGCGGCGCACCATGCGGCGCGGGCGCACGACCTGGAGAACCCATGAGCAAACCCCGTATCGCCATCATCGGCGCTGGTCTTGGCGGTGTGGCGGCTGCCGCGCTGATGCAGCGCCGCGGCCACGACGTCCGCCTCTACGAGCAGGCGCCCGCGTTCTCGCGCCTCGGCGCGGGCATCCACCTCGGTCCGAACGTCATGAAGATCATGCGGCGCATCGGTTGCGAGGACGCGCTCAATACCATGGGCTCGCACCCCGATTACTGGTACAGCCGCGACTGGCAGACAGCGGAGGCGATCTCGCAGATTCCGCTCGGCGACTACGCCCTCAAGACCTACGGCGCGAGCTACCTGACCGTGCATCGCGGCGACTTCCACAAGCTGATGACCGACGCCGTCGCGCCGGGCACCATCGCGTTCGGCAAGTGCCTGCAGTCGGTCGAGGACACCGGCAGCGAAGTGCGCCTCACGTTCACGGACGGCAGCGTGGAAGTGGCCGGCATCGTGATCGGCGCGGACGGCGTGAACTCGAAGATTCGCGAGCATCTGCTGGGCGCGGAGCCGCCGCGTTATACGGGCTATGTCGCGCATCGCGCCGTGTTTCCGGCCTCGCTGCTCGGCAATCACCCGTATGACATGTGCGTGAAGTGGTGGTCGCAGGACCGTCACATGATGGTCTACTACGTGACCGAGAAGCGCGACGAGTATTACTACGTCACGGGCGTGCCGCAGGCCGAATGGCCCACGGGCGTTTCGATGATGGAAAGCAGCCGCGAGGAAATGCGCGAGGCGTTCGAGGGCTATCACCCGGACGTGCTGAACCTGATCGACGTTTCGCCGTCCATCACCAAGTGGCCGCTGCTGGAGCGCGATCCGCTGCCGCTCTGGAGCCGCGGCCGCCTGGTGCTGCTCGGCGACGCCTGCCATCCGATGAAGCCGCACATGGCGCAGGGCGCGGCCATGGCGATCGAAGACGCGGCCATGCTCACGCGCTGCTTCGACGAGGTGGGCACGACCGACTACACGGGCGCGTTCGCGCTGTACGAGGCGAACCGCGCGGCGCGCGCGTCGAAGGTGCAACTGGTCTCGCACAACAACACGTGGCTGCGCACGAACGAAGACCCGGCGTGGGTGTTCGCCTACGACGTGTTCAACGTGCCGCTGGTTGCGCCGCAAGAGGCTGGCGCAAAACAGGACGCAAGCCAGGAAGCGCTGAGCGCAGCGGGCTGAAGCGCGCCGATTTTCGGCGGGTTATAAGCTCCTTTGCGGCGCGTCGTGTGTGAAGATCACGCGGCGCGCCGCCGGGGCTGCGGAACGGCATCCGCGCAGCCTGTGCTTACCCTAATTTCGAGTCAGTCCATGTTGCATTCCGGTTCCCCCGCGGGGCCGCTCACGCTCAGCGTGAACGGCACGACGCGCACCATCGAGGGCGCCACGCCCGACACACCGCTCCTCTACATCCTGCGCAACGACTGTGAGCTCAATGGCCCCAAATACGGCTGCGGACTCGGCCAATGCGGCGCCTGCACGGTGCTGGTCGACGGCCAGGCCACGCGCTCGTGCGTGGTGCCGGCGGGGGCGGCACGCGAGCGCGAAGTGACGACGCTCGAAGGGCTCGGCACGCTCGATGCACTGCATCCGGTGCAGCGCGCGTTCATCGACGAGCAGGCCGCGCAATGCGGCTATTGCCTGAACGGCATGATCATGAGCGCGGCGGCGCTGCTCGCGCGCAATCCCACGCCCGACGAAGAGGCGATCCGCGACGCGCTGCGTTTCAATCTGTGCCGTTGCGGCACGCACCTGGAGATCGTGCGCGCGGTGAAGCGCGCGGCGCTGTATCTGCAACAGGAACAAGGGAACTGAGGCGCGATGAGTGAGCACGATCCGCAGACATGGCGCCAGCATGAAGACGATGCGCATGCGCTGACCGCGCAGGACGGCGACGACGAAAGCGCACCGGGTGCGCGACGCCGTGCGCAGTACGCGTGGCCTGCACGGGGTCTCGATGCCGATGCGCAACTCGCCGTTGCTGCGAGCTTCGCGCCGGACGGCATCATGAAAACATGGCATTACCGCGCGCGCATCGACGGACATTCGGGCGCGGCGGCTTCGACTCCTTCGCCGCTGTCCGTGCCGCCGCTGCTCTATCGCCATGCGCAGGCGAGCGTCGCCGTCGACGATCCCGCGCAGGCAATTCCCCTGCAGGCGCACACCTTCGCGCGCGAGTCGTTCATCGACGAGATCGCGCACGAGGCGCATCGCGATCCGGTTGCGCTACGTCTCGATCATCTCGACGCGGCGCGCGACGCGGGTGCGCGCGAAGTGATTCGCATGGTGAGCGAGCGCGCGGCGTGGGGCGTGACGCCGCCCGTCGCGAGCGAGCCGGCTTCGCCGTGGGCGCGGGGGCGCGGCTTTGCGTTCGACGGTTCGAGCGCGCGGCATGACACGCCTGCGAACGCGGCTTCGACGCCGATGCTCGACTACGCGCAAGCGCAAGCCGCGGCGCAGGCGGCAAGCTGGTCCGCGTGGGTCGTCGACCTGGACGTCAACCGCAAGACCGGCGATATCGCCGTGCGGCGCGTGGTGGCGGGGCAGGGCGAAGGCACGCCAAATGCGGCCGTGCTCGCAGGCATGCCCGCATGGCAAATCGAGGAGGCGATCGCGCGCGCGACAGGCACGCGCCGCATCGCTCGGGCCAACTACGACGAGCCGGGCAGAGATTCGGCGCAGCATGCATCGATCGCGCACGATATCGTCGCGCCGTCGAACGCTACGGATAACGAAGTAATTCATCGAAGTGCCGACGACGACGCGCGCATCGACCAGGCCGCCGCGCCCGCCGCCGCCGCAATTGCCAACGCGCTCTACGACGCCACCGGTGTGCGGTTTCGCGCGCCGCCGTTCGACGCCGACACCATCCGCCGCACGCTCGCCGAAGCGGGCCCGGCGGTCGCCCTCGAAGCGCCCGCCGCCGTGCGCCGCCCGTCGCGCTGGAAACGCTGGCTGGCTGGCGGCGGCATGGGCGGCGTGGCGGGCGGCCTGATCGGCCTTGCCTGCTCGATGCTGCCCGGCCCCGCGCCCATCGCGCCGCTGCCCGCGGGCGCGGGCCCGGACGCCTCGATGTGGAGCGCGGCGATGCTCGAGCGCGGACGTCAGGTCGCGCTCGCGGGCGATTGCGCCGTGTGCCATACCGCGCCCGGCGGTCGGACGAACGCGGGCGGCTTCGCACTGGAGACGCCGTTCGGCACGGTCTGGTCCACCAATATCACGCCGGATCGTGAAACCGGCATCGGCGCGTGGACCTACGAGGCCTTCGCGCGCGCGATGCGTCACGGCATCGCGCGCGACGGCCGCCATCTCTATCCGGCGTTCCCGTATACCGCGTTCGCGCGCATGAGCGACGCCGACATGACGGCGCTCTACGCGTGGCTCATGTCGCAGCCCGCGGTCAAGCAGGCCGCGCCGCAAACACGCCTGCCGTTCCCGATGAACCAGCGCCGTCTCGTGGCGGGCTGGAACTGGCTCTTCCACGATGAGGCGCAATACCAGCCCAACCCGCAACAGTCGGCGCAGTGGAATCGCGGCAAATATCTCGTCGATGGCGCGGGCCATTGCGGCGCTTGCCATACACCGCGCAACGCACTTGGCGCGGAGAAGGGCGGCTTCGCTTATCTCACGGGCGGGAACGCCGAGGGCTGGGACGCGCCCTCGCTGATCGCTGCGCGCGACAAGCAGCAAGGCGCGCCTGTGCCGTGGAGCGAAGACGCGTTGTTCAGCTACCTGCGTACAGGCTTTTCTGCAGAGCACGGCGTGGCCGCAGGGCCGATGGCCCCCGTTGTCGCGGGGCTCTCGGAATTGCCCGAATCGGACGTGCGCGCGATCGCCCATTACATCGCCTCGCTCTCGCCGCCCGTCGATGCGGCCAGCGCCGCGCAGGCGGCGGCGCAACGGGCAGCGGGCGCGCCTGCCGAGACCCTCACGGCGTTCGGCTTCCAGAACGGCCAGCGCATGTTCGAAGCGGCCTGCGCGGTGTGCCATGCGGAATCGGGCGGTGTCGGGCATCTTGGCGTGCGGCCGCTCATGGGACTGAATACGAGCGTGAGCCAGGCGAGCCCCGACAATCTGCTGCATGTGCTGATGCACGGCATCGACCAGCCGGCCACCGAGGGGCTCGGTTATATGCCGGGATTCAAGGACAGTTTCGACGATCAACAGATGGCCGAACTCGCGGGCTACATTCGTGCGCGCTATGCACCGGGGCAGCCGGCATGGCGCGATCTCGCCGCGGCGTCTGCGCGCCTGCGCGCGCAGACGCATTGAGCGCTTGCCGGCCCGGACGTGATGCGCTAGCCGGACCACAGCGGCAAGGAGGCCGAACGTGAACATGCAGGACGCGGATCGTGAAGTGTTTGAAGCGGCGGCGCGCTGGGTCGCGGCGGGCAGCAGCGCGTGGCTCTATACGGTCGTGCGCACGTGGGGCTCGTCGCCGCGTCCGCTCGGTTCGATGCTGGCGCTGCGCGAGGACGGCCGCATGGCGGGCTCGGTCTCGGGCGGCTGCATCGAAGACGATCTCGTCGACCGTCTGCTTTCGCAAGGGCCGCCTTCGATGCGGCCATCGACGGTCGAATACGGATTGAGCGCCGACGAAGCGCATCGCTTCGGCCTGCCTTGCGGCGGCACCATGCGGCTCGCGTGCGAAACGCTGGGCGCGCACAGTGGACTCGATTCGCTGCTTGGCTCGCTGTGCGACGGGCAATTGATGCGGCGCACGCTCGACATGCGCAGTGGCGCGGTGACGCTGGCACGTGTCCATGCGCATACAGATGCCGACGCATTCAGCTTCGACGGTGAGCGGCTCGCGACGGTGCATGGTCCTGCGTGGCGTCTGTTGCTGATTGGCGCCGGGCAATTGAGCGAATACGTGGCATTGATGGCGTTGCCGCTCGGCTACGCGGTGACGGTGTGCGACCCGCGCGAGCACTACCTCGACGACTGGCGTGTGCCGGGCGTCGCTTGCGTGCGCACGATGCCCGACGATACGGTGCTTGCCATGCGCCCAGATGCGCGCATGGCCGTGATCGCGCTGACCCACGACCCCAAGCTCGACGACCTTGCCTTGATGGAAGCGCTGATGACGCCGGCGTTTTTCGTGGGCGCGATCGGCTCGCGGCGCAACAGCGCGGCGCGCCGCGAGCGGCTGCAACTGTTTGGCGTGACGGGCTCGGCGCTCGACGCGCTGCGCGCACCGGTAGGAATATTTCTCGGCGGCAGCACGCCGCCCGAGATCGCATTGTCGATCGTCGCGGATTTGACGGCACGGCGCAACCGTGTCCCAGTGGGTGGACTCCTCGACGTGGAGGCGGGCAAAGCTATCGTTTGAACTTCCGATTCAAATCATTGAGTTGAAAATACGTCAAGTTGCAAAAGTGTCTGAGGCCGCTCAGCCTTGCTACAAGCGGCTTCTCAGGCCGTTACCGCCAGAAAATGCGTGAAAAGCACGAATACCCCATGTCGCTCGAAGTGCTCGAGTCGTCCGACAAGAGGCGGAAACATCGCGGATTACGGGTGAGGACTTGCGGGAAAGGCGTGAAAGGCGGCCTAACTGACGCATTTCGCCGCCGGGCGCTTGTCGCGATGACCGCTCCGGATACCCCAAAAGGAGGAGCCCCCTCTGGCGGATTTCATGGCGCTGTGAACCGGCCATACTGGAGACACGAATCAGTGTAAGGCTTGGTGGAGCAGCATCATGAAATGCCGTGACTTCTGACTTCTCAACAGATCTTCGACCAGGCAGTGGCGCATCTCTTCTGCCACGACCGCGCGGCGCTGTTGCCACGTGGTGGCGGCGCTTATCGCGGCTACTGCGGTGGTTGTCCTGTCGGCAGCTTCATCAAGCCTTCCGATTGCATTCGATCGAAGCGTGCCTGTGCGCTATATCGGCAAACAGTCGCTGGACGCGATACCCGCGTACATGGACGTAGGCGTCGCCGCGCTGCGCCGGGCTGTGCTTCGCGCGCGAATCAACGTCTACGACGCCGACGCGGTCGAACTGCTCAGTTATCCACAGAATGTCCACGACGTGTTCGGCAGATGGGAGTGGCGCGAGCGGCTCCTGACGATCGCGCGCGAGTTCGGGCTATCCGAAGAACTCGTCAGGGCGGTGGCATGAGCAACGCGATGCCGTGGCGGCGGGACGTGCGAGAGCTGGAACGAGGCAGGGCGGAAGCAAGGAAGCAAGAGATGAACACTCGGAACCGTAGTCTGCAAGGGCTGGTGGAGAAGTGGCTGGCGCCGACGCCGGACGTGCCTGCGCATGTGACGCAGTTCGGCCGCACGGCGGTCGGCAACAAGCGGTTTGTCTGCGTCGAGGTCCTGCATCCGACCCATCCTCGAGCGCTCTTCTTCTTCCGGCACGACGATGGCTTCTGGCGGGTCTTCCCGCCGTCCTGCGAACGGCCGGCGATGGGCTTGCGGCGAGTTGCGTAACGACCGCCCGGTCGCGTGCGCACGTCGTGCGCCACCATCGAGCGCTCGATTGCCTCGCCCCCCAATTCTAATTTCGCTCGGTCTCGGTCAGGGCGGGCAACGTTTGGCGCTCACGGCTGCGCCGTAGCGCTTCCCGCGCGATGATCTCCATGTCGCGCTCGCTCAGAACGCTCGCGACTGCGCGTGCATAGGCGTGGTGCTGCGGCGTAAGCGGCACGGACAAGTCGCGCGCATCCAGATAGCGCAGCAATGCGATCCGTTTGTGCCCCGACGCAATGCTCTGGTCGTAGAGCGACAGCGCAGCCTGTGGATCGCAGTCCTGTGCAACCTGCCTGACCAGATTTCTCGTATGCGTGCGGTTCATTTGCGACACTTCATGAGCGTTTCTGCTGGTGACGTCCGTTTGATGCCGAAAGCAGAACTGACGCCTGACCCTCACCCCACCGCGGTTCGTTTCTTCTTCTCCGGGTCGTCGAAGGGAAGGGCAGACACGGTGCCGCGGGCTTCGATGCTGCCTCTCACTTCGAGCTCGACGCCGTCGCGGGCCTGCTCGACGTCCAGACGGGCGATGGCGAGAGAGCGGCGCGTCAGCCGCGAGTACATCCCACACGTGATCACGCCGACCTGGCGCCCGTTGCGCCACAGCGTGTCACCTGCAGCCGTGGCTCTTGACGAAGCGACATCGACACCATAGATCTTGAAGCGCTCTTTGCCTGCCAGCCGGAAATGCTCGTTCGCGCCGCAGAAATCGGTCTTGCCAGGCGAGACGGTGAATTCGAGGCCGAGTTCCCACAGCGTGTCGCCCGCCTTTTCGTTGGCGAACGCATAGGTTTCCGAATTGTCATACGGGTAGAACAGCAAATAGCTTTCCACGCGCAACCAATCCAGTGCCGCGAACGCGCACGCAACAATGCCGAATCCGGCGCCTTTCGCGAGGATAGTGTCCCAGATCAGCGGGGCGTCCTGCGCCTTGCAGAATATTTCGTAGCCGCGTTCGCCCGTATAGCCTGTGCGCGAAATGGTGACCGGCCGGCCGAAGAGGCGAGTCTGCATGTGGTGGAAGTAAGGCAGGTCGCGTATGCCGGGTACGTGCTCGGCGAGGAAGTCGACGGCCGCAGGCCCCTGCAGCGACAGGTCATGCAGATCGTCGTCGAACAGCACGGCAACCTGGCGGCCCTGCGCCGAGCGTACGAGGCGCTCGTAGCCCGTGCCCGCGCCGTGCACGACCATGAATGCATTCGGCCCGGTCCGGTAAATGATGCAGTCGTCGATAAACTTGCCGTCCTCATTGAGGATGGAGGCGTAAGCAGATTTGCCCGGATAGAGCTTGCCGATATCGCGCGTGGTCGCCCAGTCGAGTAGGCTCTGTGCGTGCGGGCCCACGTAATGCACTTTTTTCAGGCCGGAGACGTCCATGAGTCCGGCTTTGGTGCGGATGGCTTCGTGATGGTCGGCGAGATCTGTCGCGTAGCTCCATGCCATGCCCATCCCGTTCCAGTCTTCCAGGCGAGAGCCTAGCGCGCGATGCCGGTCCGCAAGCGCCGAAATACGCCACGAGTTTGCCATGGGTGACTCTCCGTAAGGTGAACGATGGGAGGGCGACAGGCGGCGTCGGCATGCTGCGGTGCCCCCGCCCGCGCACGCTGGTGCACGCCGTCTCCCTGTCCGGCATCTTTTCCGATCTGCGCCGGAACTGCCATCCAGAAGAGGGGGTACGCCTCGCGTGGTAGCCGCCTCTGCTGCGTGCCTAGAAGTGATGCAATAAGCCGAGCCGCACAACGGTCTGATTGCCGCTAGAAGAGATATCCGCGGAGCCCACGATATGTGCGGAATCGAGGTCGGTTCCCGTCGAGCCGTTGGTGTGCTGATAGGCGCCCTGAACGTAGACCTGGGTGCGCTTGCTCAACGAGTAGTTCAGCATGAGCGCGACTTGATGCCAGTTCGGGCTCGATCCTCCGGCCGCCTCCTTGAAATCGCCGTGCGTGTACGTATAGGCGGCGACCAAGGACAATGCGGGGTCGATGTAGTACTGTCCGTTGACTTCGATGTTGTCGAACTTCCACGATGACCACGCCTGAGTCCCGATGTCGGGGGCGTAGGCGTTGGCGGTCGGCTGATAGACGTCGACGTGCGAGTACGCGAGGGCGACGTTCGAGCCGTCGCCGAAGGTCCATTTCGCGCCAGCGCCGATGTTCTGCTGCCGCGCGGCGGTGAACACCCCGTCGCCGCCCACCGCACCCGTGCTGTTCACGTTGCCGTTGTTCTGCCGCAGATATGCAATCGCGGCCGAGAACGGCCCGATTGCATAGCTGAGCGCGGCACTATACGCGCGATTGTCGGCGAAGTTGGTGGCATTGCTGAATCCATAAACGCCTTCGGCCTGGAGGCCTAGAAAGGTCGGGCTTACATATTTGACCGCATTGTTGAAGCGAAAATCCTGATCGGCGTTGTCGTTGTCGAACGGGTGTGCCGCGAAGTCGCCGATGGTGGCGCCCGCCGCGGTGAAGGGCGCCCACATGTCGACGGTTGCGTCGTACTGGCGCCCGAGGGTGAGCGTGCCGTAAGCGGTGGAATTCAGCCCGGCGAACGCCTGGCGTCCGAAGAGTCTTCCGCCCTCGTTCGACAGACCGCTGTTGAGGTTGAAGCCGCTTTCCAGGGTGAAGATGGCGGAAAGTCCGCCGCCCAGATCCTCGTTGCCCTTGAAGCCGAAGCTCGATTCGGTGCTGTCGCCGCTCACCATGGCCCAAGCGCTATGGCCGCGCGCGTTCGATGTGTAGTTCAAGCCGTCGTCGATCGTCCCGTATAACGTGACACTGCTCTGGGCGTATGTGGTGCCAGAGGCAAGGAGCGCCGCAAAGCCGGCGCTGAGATGGCGTTTTCTCATGGGGTAGCCTTGTTTCCTTGTTGATCGGCTGCGGATACGGTGGTCCGCGCCGTTGTTGAAGGATCAACTCGCGATACGAAATCTACGCCCACGTTCCGGCAATTAATAAGTTATGCGAAGCACATGGGCGAATTGCTTACCACGAACCGAGGATTCGGGATTTCCACTTGCATTCTTCCCACTCGCGCGCGGGGTCGGAGTCCATGACGATGCCACCCCCCACGCTGTACACACCCTCTCCATCCTGATCCAGGACGAGCGTGCGTATCGCGACATTCATGGAGAACCGGCCATCCGGTGCGAGCCAGCCTACGCTGCCGCAGTACACGCCGCGTGGTGCGATTTCGAGGCGCCGTATGTGGCGCATGGCCGCGATTTTCGGCGCACCCGTGACCGAGCCGCAGGGAAAGAGCGCTCGCAGGATGCGTTCGAGATTCGCTTCGCCAATATCGGCGGTGATCGTCGACGTAAGCGTCCAGACGGTTGCGTAGCGTTCGAGCGCGAACAGGTTCTCCACCGCGACCGAACCAGTACGCGCAATGCGCCCCAGGTCATTGCGAAGCAAGTCGACGATCATGAGATTTTCGGCCCGGTCTTTCGTGCTCGCCTGCAACTGCGCGCCAAGACGGGTGTCGAGCGCCGGGTCGGCGTCGCGTGGTGCGGTGCCTTTCATCGGCCGCGTAGTCAGCTTGCCGCCGCCGTAGTGTAGAAACAGCTCGGGAGAAAAGGAAAGAATCCGGCGCTCGCCGTCCTCGATATACGCCGCGTGCGCAGACGGATTCGCATTGGCAAGACGGCGGTACAGAGTCAGGGCGTCGCCCCGCGTGCTCACGTCGAGCGGAAACGTATAGTTGATCTGATAGACCTCACCCGCTGCGATCAGGTCGCGTATCGCCGAAACCTGCGCGATATAGCGCTGCCTGTCGATGCGCGGCTTGATCGAAATAATATCGCTATCCGAATCGTTTCCGGGGTATTCGCATGGCGGCTCCTCATCGGCGTGGTCGAAGACGAGCGCGGTAAGGCAAGGGCGCTGCGCGTGAGCCGGCTCGATCGGCTCGTGAAGCGAGGGCTCCAGCCAGTAACCGACCTCATAATCGACGAGCAGGGCGATCCAGCGCCCGTCCTTGCGCGCGGCATCCACGCTGTCCAGTGCGCGCGCAAGTTCGCCGCGGTGCCGGGCCGTGATCCGGGCGCACGGCCCGCGCATGGCGAGAGCGCGTCCAGCCACGAAATCGTCGAAGCGGCATGTATTCATGGGGCGGCGCGCGTGGGGCGGGGAGAAAAAGCAATGCGGCAAGCATCAGGGAACAAAACTGCCCCATCAATGCTGCGTAGTAGGTAACCCCCAGGAGGTAAGTGGCAAGCCGCCCGCACATGGCCGAATGCGCGGTGCAAACCGCTCGCGCCACGTCCTTCGCCGGGAGGCGGACGGGAGTATCGTGAGCTACCTCTTCGGAGAGAGGCCGACCCTGCGAGCCTTCCCCTAAGATATGAGGGGTACGTCAATCCAGACGGCGCACGTCCCGGTAGCGGGTCGAAAAGATCGTTGTTTTGTCCACATCATCACCGGGGCCTTGTTCGCGGGCGAATAACGAGTATGGCCGAGGAAATCGTGGAGAGAGGACGAAATTCGGCGCACCAGATGCTAGGGGGCGAGGCGGCGCTGGCACACCTCGTCGAAACGTTCTACGACATCATTGAAACCGATCCCGACGGGGCGGACGTCCATGCACTGCATGTGAAGGGCTTCGGCCTCGCGCACATACGGCAGGCCCAGTTCGAGTTTCTCTCGGGCTTCTTCGGCGGCCCTCAGTACTACCTCGAGCGGATGGGCCACGCGAATCTGCGCTCCATGCACGCGCACATCGAGATCGGGTCCGCGCAAGTCGAGGCCTGGCTGGCGTGCATGAAGAAGGCCATCGCGGCACCCGGCTATGACGCCGAGGTTGAGGCTGTGCTCATGCAGCATTTCTCGCGAGCTGCACATGCGTTGCGCAATACCGCATAGCGCGCAGGGGCTCACGCGACCCAGGGTCTCTATCTACCCACAAAAACAATATTGACACCGCAAGGGGAATCCACAATAAATACCACGGTGAAACTTTGTTGCTGAAAGGGAAACACGCGAAAGCTCACATCGAGGTTCCCCATCGCGTCGCATTGCCTATGGAGGGTTGGAACGTGGATCACAGACTGCGAAAGCGTATCGACAGCATGTTTGGCCGAGACCGTTTGATGGCGGGCATCGCGTTAGTGGCCCTCTGGATTGCCCTGGGGTATGTCTACTTTGCGGTTAGCCTTTCCGCAGCGGATCCTGCGGTTCGCGTCGCGCTGACCATTGGCGCCGCAGGCGTGCTCGTGTTCAACACGGCCTCGGTGACTGCGATGGTGCGGCACTACAAGGAGGACAAGGACCATATCTATGGCCTCGACATCCACCATCTCGACGAAAACCGCTCGCGCAAAGCCGCGCTCGATGACAACGAGGAAGAGGCGCTCGCATAGCCCCGCTTCGCGGCGCTGCGTGCCTTCGTTGCGCCGTTGTCCCCCACGATGCAGGTCCCGCCAACGCAATGCCGACAAAGAGGAAACTCGACATGGCATCCGACTACGTGCCTCCCGTGCAGAAAGGTTTCGGCCAACTGGTGGATAGCTTATTTCTGCTTGTCCTCGTCTACTGCAGCCTCCTTGCCCCGTTACTGCTCAAGGCGCCGGACAAACAACCGGATCCCGCGCAGGCCATCAAGACGCAGGTGTCGTGGCAAACGCTGGGCCAGAATCCCACGATGCAGGCGCAATGGCAAAAACTCGGCTTCGACGCCGAGCAAGCCAAACCCATCATCACCACCCGGTTCGACTACACGATCGATCCGGTTTCGCTGATCGTCACGGCGCTCGTGATCGTAGGCTATTTCGTCTTCGTGCTGCGCGTTTCTGAAAAGCAATACCGGCAGGTGATCGCCGAAAAATTCCCGGAGTGACACGATGAACTTCTGGCAATGGCTGAGTCATGCCGCCTGGGCGGTGGCTATCTTGCTGTTCGCGTGGATCATCGTCGACGCGTTGCGGGTTCGCCGCGAATACGACGACGACTTCCTGATGAGTTCGACAGAAGGGAGCGAATAGGGTAGCGAGGCGCCGTCGGTGGGGCTTTTTCCCTAACGCCCAGTTTTGCATGGGTCCGGAGTCATGGCTCCGAATCCGCTCATGATAGAGAGGATAGCTAATGAGTCATCCAGCAGCGTCAGTGCAGCAAGACCAGCGGATCGCGCTTTTGAAGGTGCTGGGGCCGATTCACGTTTGGGCGCTCGGCGTCGGTATCGTGCTGGTCGGCGAATTCATGGGGTGGAATTTTTCAGTGGCGAAGGGCGGCGCATATGGGTCGCTGATCGCCTGCTGGATCATCGGGTTGCTCTATACCTGCGTCGCCATGATCGATTCGGAGGTGACCTCCACGGTGGCCGCGGCCGGGGGCCAGTATACGCAGGCGAAACACATTATCGGGCCGCTCATGGCGTTCAACGTGGGGCTCTACCTCGTGATGGCCTATACGATGCTCGAAGCGGCCGATGCGCTCGTGGTCGGCGACCTGATCAAGGCGGTGGCGGCAGACTCGGGGTATGCGAACCTCGACTCGCGGCCCTTTGCGCTCGTCACGATCGCCTTTCTCGCGTGGCTCAACTATCGCGGCGTGTTCGTCACGTTAACCGTCAACTTCGTGATCACGGCCATCGCTTTTCTCGCCATTGTCGTGCTGTTCTTCGGCGTACAGCCGTGGAACCCGGGACACATTCTTCAGCATCGCGAGTTGCTGACCCAACTGCCGTATGGCTGGCTCGGTGTGGTCGCCGCGCTGCAGTTCGGCATGTGGTACTACCTCGGCATTGAAGGCACGTGCCAGGCCGCCGAAGAGGTGCGCTCGGCGGGGCGCTCGATCCCGCTCGGGACGATGAGCGGCATGATCACGCTGCTGATCGCCGCCGCGCTGACATGGTATGTCGCCACGGGCCTCATGCCGTGGGAGTATCTCGGCCAGGCCGTGACGCCGCTTTATGATGCCGCGCGGCTCACGGGCAACCGGGGCCTGCAGACACTGCTGTTCGTCGGCACGTTGTTTTCGGCGGTCGCATCGGCGAATGGCTGCATCAACGACGCGTCGCGCGCGTGGTTCTCGATGTCGCGCGATCGCTATATGCCGATGTGGTTTGGCGCGGTGCATCCGCGCTATCGTACGCCGTACCGCGCGATCATCTTCCTCGTGCCGATTGCGATTTCGTTTGCGTTCACGGGCCTGCTGGATCAGGTGATCACGTTCTCGATTCTCTCCGGGCTGCTCGGCTATACGTTCATGTCGATCAACATCGTGCGGTTTCGCCGGATGTGGCCGCTCGGCAGCATCAACCGGGGATATGTGCACCCCTACCATCCCATTCCGGCGATCGTCCTGGTCTGTCTGTGCGCGGCGACCTATTTCGCCACGTACCTCGGTTACGGCGCGTCGCTGCTATCGATCATGGCGTTTTACATCGTCGCGTCGATCTGGTTCGCGTTGCATCGTTACAAGTATGTCAAACGCGGCGACCAGTTCACGATGAACTGGCCACGGCCAAAAGACTATTGATTCCGCCATATCGGCATCGGCGACGGCGCGAGCGGGTGACACCGCTCGCGCTGTGCGCATGAACGGAGGATCTCATCATGCCTGTCGCTGGCATGACGCTCGCCGCGGCGTTTGCCGTGGCGCTCGTTATTCTCTACCGGCGCGAGCGCAGTGTGTGCAAGGCGCAGCGAATGAGACTGTTCGACGGGTGCTTTGCGCTCTTCGAGCGCGCCGTGCTGACGCAGGACGACGTCGCCTGGCCCGTGCTCACCGGGTGCTGGCGGAATCACCACGTCCGCATCGAGCCGGTCGTGGATGGCGTTGTTTTCCGGCAGGTGCCCTCGCTCTGGCTCGTTGTGTCCGTGAGGCAGGACTTGCCCATCGCCGGTACGTTCGACCTGCTTGCCCGCAGACGCAACGTCGAGTTCTATTCGCCGGCCGCGGACTTGCCGTGGTGCGTCCAGCTGCCCGGCGGCTGGCCGGATCACACGACGCTCAAGTCTGACCGCAAGGCTTTTGAATTACCGCTGGGCGCGCTCGATCCGCATGTGAGGGCGTTATTTGCTGATCCGCGTGCGAAAGAGTTGGTGGTGATGCCGGGCGGTGTGCGCATCGTCTATCAGGTGCAGGGAGCGGACCGCAGCGAGTACCTCGTGCTGCGCTCCGCGACGTTCCGCGGCGCGCACGTGAGCGTCGCGCTGCTCGAGTCGCTGCTCGAGCGGGCCACGGCTGTCTGTGCCGATCTGATGCGAGGAAGCGACCATGCGAACGCCTGAAGTCAATGCCGCCGCGTCGGTCAACGAGGCATCGGAAGGGGCGCAGGAGCCGCGCATGCGCCGCCCGCCGCATCCCTACCTCGTGCTGGCCGCAGCGGTCCTGCTGCCGGGCGCGGGGCAAGTGCTCAACCGCATGCCTACTCGGGCGCTCATCATGGTGTTCTTCATGCTGTCGCTGGGGTTCCTGACGCTGCAGCTCGCGGCGCCCGAGCGTTCGTTCGTGGGCCGCCACGCGGGTGGCCTCTTCGTCTATGCGATCGCCGTGCTCGACGCGTACAGCATGGCTCGGTACCGCTGGGAACTCTACCTTCGGCGCCGTGGCGCAGCGCGCGCGTAGCCTTCTTCGCGGCCTCACTACGCTCGGGTAGGTAACGTCTACCCAGAAAGAGGTATAGCTGAGTGGGTTCCTGACAGGAAAAAAAGTTTATTGGCGTTGACAAGTGAAATTCCGCTGATTACTTTTAATCAACACCTAAATCTTGTCGAGAACCAGGCGATTTCCATGTCCACCACGTCTGATACCCGTCGTTTTACCTTGACCCTGTCGGCTCCCGACCGGGTCGGCATCGTAGCCGCGGTCAGTGCGTTCATTGCCGAACATCACGGCTGGATCATCGAGGCGACGCACCACGCCGACGAGATCGAGAAGCGTTTTTACATGCGCCACGAGATCGCGACCGACTCGCTGCCCATCAGCCTCGAAGGCTTTCGCGAGCGTTTCGCCCGCATCGGCCGCGAATTCTCCATGGACTGGAAGGTCACCGACCACTCGAAGAAAAAGCGCGTGGTGATTCTGGTCTCGAAGCTCGAGCATTGCCTGTACGACCTGCTCGCGCGCTGGAAAGCCGGGGAACTCGACATCGACATTCCCTGCGTGATCTCGAACCACGAGACGTGGCGCAGCTTCGTGGAATGGCACGGCATTCCGTTTCACTACGTGCCGGTTACGGCCGAGACGAAGGCGCAGGCTTACGACGAAGTGCAGCGCCTGTACGAGGACTCGCGCGCCGACACCATGGTGCTCGCGCGCTATATGCAGGTGCTCTCGCCCAAGCTGTGCGCGGCATACCCCGGGCAGATCATCAACATTCACCACTCGTTTCTGCCGAGCTTCGTGGGCGCGAAGCCGTATCACCAGGCCTATACCCGAGGCGTCAAGCTCACGGGCGCCACGTGCCACTACGTGACGGAAGACCTCGACGAAGGGCCGATCATCGAACAGGACGTCATACGCGTGCGCCATTCGGACCGGCCCGACGACCTCGTGCGCCTCGGCCGCGACATTGAGAAGGCCGTGCTGGCCCGAGGCTTGCGTTACCACCTCGAAGACCGCGTGCTGATACACGGCAACAAGACGATCGTTCTTCGCTAGAAACAGCGCTGCTGTCCAACCCGGATTGCCCGCGCGCCCCTGTGCGCGGGCGCGCGAACAAGGAGTGAGCTATGCCGTGGCGTCTCGTGCGTTTTGCCGTTTCGAAGAAGCATCCCGAGCCGAGGATGTTCACCCGGCATGACACATTGCGTCGTTCCTATGACGTTGTGATCATCGGCGCGGGCGGTCACGGCCTCGCCAGCGCCTACTATCTCGCCCGCGAGCACGGCATCAAGAATGTGGCGGTGCTGGAGAAGGGCTATATCGGCGGCGGCAATACGGGCCGCAATACCACGATCATCCGCTCGAACTACCTGACGCCCGAAGGCGTGAAGTTCTACGACGCGTCGGTGAAGCTTTGGCAGGACCTCTCGCAGGACTTCGACCTGAACCTGTTCTACTCGACGCGCGGCCACTACACGCTGGCCCACACGGATTCAGCGATGCGCACGATGCGCTGGCGCGCGGAGGTGAACAAGCATTTCGGCGTGGACTCCGAGGTGGTGGGGCCGAAGGAGATCAAGGCGGCGGCGCCGATGATCGATCTTTCGTGCGGCGGTGTCGCGCCGATCCTGGGTGCGCTCTATCATGCGCCCGGCTCGGTCGCACGCCACGATGCGGTGGCGTGGGGCTATGGCCGCGGCGCCGACCAGCGTGGCGTGGAAATTCATCAGCAAACCGAAGTGCTTGGCATCGACGTGGTGGGCGGCAAGGTCAAGGGCGTGCAGACCTCGCGCGGCTACATTTCGACCAACAAGGTACTGTGCGCGGTGGCGGGCTCCACGCCACGCCTCACCGACATGGTGGGTCTGCGCACGCCGATCTACATCCATCCGCTTCAAGCGATGGTGAGCGAGCCGCTCAAGCCCTGGCTCGACCCGATCCTGGTTTCGGGGAGCCTGCACGTGTACATCAGCCAGTCGGCGCGCGGCGAGCTCGTGATGGGCGCCTCGCTCGACCCCTACGAGCTGCACGCCACGCGCTCGACGCTCGATTTCGTGGAGGGGTTGACGGCACACATGCTGGAGATGTTCCCGTTCCTCTCGAATGCCAAGGTCATGCGCCAATGGGCCGGCATGGCCGACATGACGCCGGATTTCGCACCCGTCATGGGCAAGACCCCGGTGGAAGGCTTCTATCTCGACGCCGGCTGGGGCACATGGGGATTCAAGGCCACGCCGATTTGCGGCAAGACGATGTCGCACACCGTTGCGAACGACACGAATCATCCGCTGATCGAGGGCTTCACGCTCGACCGCTTCCGCCGCTATGCCTTGACGGGCGAGAAGGGCGCGGCATCGGTCGGACATTGAACGGAGGACACGACAATGAAAATCATGAGCTGCCCCGTGAACGGCGCGCGCCCCGTGTCCGAGTTCGTCTACTGGGGAGAGATGCGCGAGATGCCCGACCCCACGGCCGCGAGCGACGATGAATGGGCCGACTACGTGTTCTGCCGCAATGGCGCCGCGGGCGTGAAGAAGGAGTGGTGGTGCCACACGCCGAGCAATACCTGGTTCATTGCCGAGCGCGACACCGCGAAGGATCGTGTCATCCGCACGTATCTGAATGACGAGGAGGCTTAAATGCGTCTGGCACCGCATGCAGGCGAATGGATCGACCGGAGCAGGCAGGTCGAATTCGGCTTCGAAGGGCAGCGTTACACGGGTTTTGCCGGCGACACGATCACGAGCGCGCTATGGGCGTCGAAGGTCTCGGTACTGGGGCGCAGCTTCAAGTATCACCGGCCGCGCGGCGTGCTCTCGCTCGCGAACCACGATGTCAACGCGATGTTTCAGGACGGCGCGCGCCTGAACGTGCGCGCCGACGTGACCGAGCTGATCGCCGGCGCGCACTGGCGCGCCGTCAACACCTCGGGCGGGGTAGCCGCCGACCGTGGCCGCTGGGTCGGCAAGCTCGCGCCGTTCCTGCCGGTAGGTTTCTACTACAAGGCGTTCTACAGCAAGCGCTGGTTTCCGCGCTGGGAGCGCATGTTCCGCAAAATGGCCGGGCTCGGCGCGGTCGACCTCAGCGCGCCGCATGTGCGCACACCCAAGCGCTACGGGTTCTGCGACGTGCTCGTGATCGGCGCGGGGCCATCGGGCCTTGCCGCGGCGCTCGCGGCGGCGCGGCAAGGCGCCGACGTGGTGATCGTCGACGAGAACGCGCGCTCGGGCGGCAGCGGCACTTATCAGGCGGGCGGCGACCCGGAGCGTCTCGAGGCGGTGCGCGCGCTGGAAGCCGAAGTACGCGCGCATCCGCGCGTACGCATGTTCAACGGCACGCTGGCCGCCGCCTACTACGCGGACCACTGGGTGCCACTCGTGGACGCCGACCGCATCACGAAGATGCGTGCGAAGGCGGTGGTGGTGGCGAGCGGCGCGTTCGAGCAGCCCGCGGTGTTCCGCAACAACGATTTGCCGGGCGTGATGCTCGCTTCGGCGGCGCAGCGCCTCGCCTGGCGCTATGGCGTGGCGCCGGGCCAGCGCGCGGCCGTGCTGGCCGCCAACGCCGACGGCTATCGCGCGGCGCTCGACATGCTCGAGCGCGGCATCAAGGTGACCGCGCTGATCGACCTGCGCGCCACGCATTGCTGTGGCGAACTCGCCCGCGAGCTCGCAGCGCGCGGCGTCGAAGTGCTGGGCTCGAGCTGCGTGATCGAAGCGGTGCCCAACGCGGCGGGCGACCGCCTCGCGGCGGTCCGTGTGGGCCCGACGCCGCCCGCGGGCATGAGCGCCGCGCACCATCACACGCGGCAGATTGAATGCGACACGTTGCTGGTGAGCGTCGGCTGGGCGCCGGCCGCCAACCTGCTTTACCAGGCGGGCACCGCGATGCGCTACGACACAGGCGTCGAGCAGTTCGTACCCGAGCGCTTGCCGGAAGGCGTGTTCGCGTGCGGCCGCGTGAACGGCGTGTACACGTTCGAGAGCAAGCTGCAGGACGGACGCCGCGCTGGCGCGCTTGCGGCAACGCACGCGGGGGTGACGGGCGGCGAGTCCGGCGCGCATGAGCGCCTCGATGCAGTCACGGTTGCGCCCGAACCCGAGTCGCCTTCTCACGCGTGGCCGATCGTGCCGCATCCGGCGGGCAAGAACTTCGTCGACTTCGACGAAGACCTGCAACTGAAGGACTTCGAAAACGCAGTCCAGGAAGGCTTCGACAACATCGAGCTGCTCAAGCGTTTCTCGACCAACGGCATGGGCCCGAGCCAGGGCAAGCATTCGAACATGAACGGCCTGCGTATCCTTGCGCGCTTGACCGGCAAGGCGCCGCAGGAAGTGGGGACGACCACCGCGCGGCCGTTCTTTCATCCGGTGCCGATGGCGCTGCTCGCCGGCCGCGGCTTCAACCCCGAGCGCCGCACGCCGATCCATGCACTGCACGAGCGCCATGGCGCGAAGTGGATGCCCGCGGGCGTGTGGCAGCGACCCGAGTATTACGCGGTGGAGGGCAAGGACCGCGCGCGCTGCATCCAGGAGGAAGTCCATGCCGTGCGCAACGGCGTGGCCATGATCGATGTGGGAACGCTCGGTAAGCTCGAGGCGCGCGGGCCGCAGGCCGCGCAGTTCCTCGAGCGCGTCTACGTGTCGAAATACGCGGGGCTGAAGTCCGGCATGACCCGCTATGCGCTCATGTGCGACGAAACCGGCGTGGTGATCGACGACGGCGTGGTGGCACGGCTTTCCGACGATCACTTCTACTTCACGACCACGTCCTCCGGCGCCGCGCTGATCTACCGCGAGCTGTCACGCCTGAACACGATCTGGGGGCTCGATTGCGGCATCGTCAACGTGACAGGCGCCTATGCGGCGATCAACCTCGCAGGTCCGTCCTCGCGCGCCGTGCTGGCGAGGCTGGTCGATCTCGATCTGTCGTCCGAAGCATTTCCGTATCTCGGCATCCGCGTGACGGGAATCGCGCTCGGCGCGAACCGCGTGCCGGCCCGGCTGATGCGCGTGGGCTTCGTCGGTGAATGGGGCTACGAGATCCACATTCCCGCTGAATATGGCGCGGCGTTGTGGAGCGCGCTCTACGAGGCGGGCAAGGAATTCGGCATCCGGCCGTTCGGCGTCGAGGCGCAGCGGCTGTTGCGCCTGGAGAAGGGCCACGTGATCGTGAGCCAGGACACCGACGGCCTGACGACCCCGCGCGACGCCGCCATGGAATGGGCGGTCAAGATGGACAAGCCGTTTTTTGTCGGCCAGCGCAGTCTGCAGGCCATCGACGGGCAACCGCAGCAGCAGCGTCTCGTGGGCTTTGCACTCGACGATGGCGCGACGGGCGCGGCGTTGCGCGAGTGTCACCTCGTGATCGAAGGCGGCGAGATCGCGGGGCGTGTGACGAGCGTGTCATGGAGCGAGACGGTGCAGAAGACGATCGGCCTCGCGTTCGTGCGTCCCTCCATGGCGAAGCCGGGCACGCGTATCCGCTTTCGCCTGAGCGACGGCGTCATGGTGGCGGCCACGGTCGTGCCCACGCCGTTCTATGACCCCGAGAACCTGCGCCAGAAGGACGCCGCGCTGGCAGAGGCTGGCGCACCGAGGAAGGAGACCGCATGAGTGCATCGAACCTTGCGAGCGCAACGAACGTATCGCTGCGCACAAGTCCGGTACGCGACGCGTTGCACGCCGTCAGGCCCGAGTGGCGTGTGGTGGAGAACATGCAGATCGTGGAGCGTTTCGGCGCCAATGACGAGACGCGTGCGCGCAGCGCCGGCATCACGGACGTGTCGCACCTGTACCGCATGGGCTTCAAAGGTCAGGGCGTCGCCGCGTGGCTGGCCGAGCAGGGCATGCCCGTGCCGGAAGTGGCCAATACCTGGGCGCCGCTCGCGAACGGCGGACTCGTGGCGCGCCTCGGCCTGACCGAATATCTGATCGAGGACGGCATCAGTGGCCGGACCTCGGCGAAGCTGGCACACCGCGAGCCGGCGCTGCGGGTCTACCCGGTGCTGCGCCAGGACCTCGCGCTCGTGCTGTGTGGCGAAGCGATCGGCGAGTTGCTGCTGCAGACCTGCAACGTCAACTTCCGCGCGCTGGACCTCGCGACCCGACCCGTCGTGCTGACTTCGATGGCGGGCGTCGCTGTCACCGTCCTGCCGGGCGAGCGGTTGGGGCGGCCGTACTACCGTCTGTGGGCCGACGGCACGTACGGCGTGTACTTGTGGGAAACCCTCGCCGGCATTGCCGCCGAACTGGGAGGCGGGCCGGTCGGTCTCGCCGTGATCAACGAAATCGACCAGGCACCGACCAGGTAGGCCACCGGGAGGAAGCGCCCGGCGCGCGCCGGACGCTTCCTCGACATCGCGTATTCAGGACGCTTGAGGACAATCGACATGACCCCCGCAGAAGCCAAGCAATTCCTAGCAGACAACAATGTGAGGTACATCCTCGCGCAATTTGTCGACATTCACGGCGTTGCGAAGACGAAGTCCGTTCCCGCCGCGCATCTCGACCTCATCCTCAAGGAAGGCGCAGGCTTTGCCGGCTTCGCGGTGTGGGGTCTTGGCATCGATCCGCAGGGGCCGGACTTCATGGCGGTGGGCGACCTCGACACGCTGACGCTCGTGCCGTGGCAGCCCGGCTACGCCCGCATCGCCTGCGACGGCTACGTGAAAAAAGAGCCGTGGCAGTTCGAAAGCCGTGTGACGCTCAAGCGGCAGGTCGATCGCCTGAAACAGCACGGCTGGATTCTGAACACCGGCCTCGAGCCCGAATTCTCGCTGCTGCGGCGCACGGAAGACGGCCGTATCGTGCCTTGCGATGACTCGGACGCGCTGCCCAAGCCGTGCTACGACTATAAAGGGCTCTCGCGCTCGCGCGAGTTCCTCGAGCGTCTGACCGAGTCGCTGATCAAGTGCGGGATCGACGTCTATCAGATCGATCACGAAGACGCGAACGGCCAGTTCGAAATCAACTACACCTATTCGGACTGCCTGAAATCCGCCGACTCCTACGTCTTCTTCAAGATGGCGGCTGCCGAGATCGCCAACGAACTGGGCCTCATCTGCTCGTTCATGCCCAAGCCGTTCTCAAACCGGCCCGGCAACGGCATGCATATGCACATGTCGATTTCGGACGGCGAGAGCAACCTGTTCGCCGACAAGCACGATGAGCGCGGCCTCGGCCTCTCCAAGCTCGCCTACCACTGGACGGCAGGCCTGCTCAAGCATGCCGCGGCGCTCTCGGCGATCTGCGCGCCTACCGTCAATTCATACAAGCGCCTCGTGGTGGGGCGGTCGCTCACCGGCGCGACGTGGGCGCCGGCCTACGTGAGCTATGGCGACAACAACCGCTCTTCGATGGTCCGCATTCCTGGCGGGCGCATCGAACTGCGCCTGCCCGATGCTGCGTGCAACGCCTATCTCGCGACAGCGGCCGTGATCGCGGCCGGCCTTGACGGCGTGAACAACAAGCTCGAGCCGGGCGAGCCGTGCAATCTGAACCTGTACGAAATGAGCGCGGAAGACCTGCGCAAGCGCGAGATCAGCATCTTGCCGCAGAACCTTCAGGAGGCGCTGCACGCGCTCGAACGCGACGAAGTGATGCTCGAGGCGCTCGGGCCGGCGGGCGGCGAGTTTCTGCGTCTGAAGCACATGGAGTGGATCGAGTACATGCGCCATGTGTCGGACTGGGAACAAAAGTCCTACCTCGAATTTTTCTGATCTTACGTACAGGCAGACGGCAGCGCGCGCGGGCGCCACGCCGGCAGCGACAAGCCAATCATCCATAGAACGCGGGAAACCGGTGCAGGAGAATAATCATGTGTGGAATTGTAGGATTGCTTATCAAGCAGCCGTCGCTGCGTGAGCGGCTGGGCGAGCTGATGGTGCCCATGTTGCTCGGCATGACGGAGCGCGGGCCCGATTCGGCGGGACTGGCCGTATTCACGGAGCCGGTGGCCGGGGACATCCGCAAGATCAGCCTGTACTCCGGTCTCACGGAAGAGGGCGAGGACTTCAACTGGCAAGGGCTCGCGCACGAACTGAACACGCACCTGGGCGCGGGCGCCTCGGTTCACGCGAAGGGCAATCACGCGGTGCTGAGCGTGAGCATCGCGCCGGAAACCGCGAAGCGCTGGATCGGCGAGCAGCATCCGCGCCTGCATATTCTTTCAACTGGCCGCGCGATCGACCTGTACAAGGACATCGGCACGCCAAAGGAAGTGTCGGACCGCTACGTGTTCCAGAACCTGAGCGGCACGCACCTGGTCGGGCACACGCGCATGGCGACCGAGTCCGCAGTGACGCCGGACCGCGCCCACCCGTTCACGGCGGGAGAGGACTTCTGCCTCGTGCACAACGGCTCGCTTTCCAACCCGTATGGCGTGCGCCGGATGCTGGAGCCGCATGGCATCCACTTCGAGACCGACAACGACACCGAGGCGGCCTGCCGCTTCCTCGAATACCGCCTGCGCGAAGGGGACGACCTCGAATCCGCGCTGCAAAAGGGCTTCGAGCAGCTCGACGGCTTCTATACGTTCCTGATGGGCACGCCCGACAAGCTCGCGCTGATCCGCGACCCGTTCGCGTGCAAGCCCGCTGTCGTGGCCGAGACCGACGACTACGTGGCGATTGCGTCCGAGTTCCGCTCGCTCGCCCATTTGCCCGACATCAAGCATGCAAACGTGTTCGAACCGGCACCCGAGGAGATGTATGTATGGAAAGTGTGAACTTTGACCTGGCAGGCACGTCGGTGACCGAAGTCAACCGCTTCCTGCACAAGGACGCCGCGGGCAAGGGCGTGCAAATGGTGCGCATCGCGAACCCCGACGGCGCGCATAACATCGCGGTCGGGCTCGACCTGCCGATCGAAGTCGAGATCGACGGCCATGCCGGCTACTACGCGGCCGGCATGAACAAGGAGGCGAAGGTCACCATTGCGGGCAGCGCAAGCACCGGCGTCGCGGAAAACATGATGAGCGGGCGCGTACACGTGAAGGGCTTCGCGTCGAACGCGGCGGGCGCTTCCGCCCAGGGCGGCCTGCTCGTGATCGAGGGCGATGCGGGACTGCGCTGCGGCATCTCGCTCAAGGGCGCCGATATCGTCGTGAAGGGCTCGGTGGGCAGCTTCTCGGCATTCATGGCGCAGGCCGGAAGGCTGGTGATCTGCGGCGATGCGGGCGATGCGCTGGGTGATTCGTTGTACGAAGCGGTGCTGTACGTGCGAGGCAACATCAAGTCGCTCGGGGCCGACGCACGCGAGGAGCCGATGACCGCCGCCGACATCGAGGGTGTGGCGCAACTGCTGCGCGTGGCAGGCCCCGCGTTCGCCGGCATCGAGGCGAAGGAGTTCAAGCGCATTGCCTCGGCCCGCTCGCTCTATCACTGGAACGCCGACGCGAAACAGGAATATTGACCCAAGGATCCCGCCATGGAAATCAAGCCGATTCACCTGAAGCAAATCGCCACCGAAGAATCCTGGGGCTTCGACCGCAAGACGATCAACTACATCCAGAACGCCGCTGCGCACGGGCTATACGAGATTCGCGGCCTCGGCGCGAAGCGCCATGTGCCGCACTTCGACGACCTGCTGTTCCTGGGTGCGTCGCTCTCGCGTTACCCGCTCGAAGGCTACCGTGAGAAGTGCACGACCAAAACCGTGCTCGGCACGCGCTTCGCAAAGAAGCCCATCGAGCTTGCGATCCCGATCACCGTTGCGGGTATGAGCTTCGGCGCGCTGTCCGCCAACGTGAAGGAAGCGCTCGGCCGCGCGGCGACCGAGATGGGCACGTCCACCACGACCGGCGACGGCGGCATGACGCAGGAGGAGCGGCTTTCGTCGAAGACGCTCGTCTATCAATGCCTGCCGTCGCGCTACGGCTTCAATCCCGACGACGTGCGCAAGGCCGACGCCATCGAGGTCGTGATCGGTCAGGGCGCGAAGCCGGGCGGCGGCGGGATGCTGCTCGGCCAGAAGATCTCGCCGCGCGTCGCGAAGATGCGCACGCTGCCCGAAGGGATCGACCAGCGCTCCGCGTCGCGTCATCCGGACTGGACCGGCCCTGACGATCTGCTCATCAAGATCCAGGAACTGCGCGAGATCACCGACTGGGAAAAGCCGATCTACGTGAAGGTGGGCGCGACGCGCACGTTCAACGACGTGAAGCTCGCCGTGCACGCGGGTGCGGACGTGATCGTGGTGGACGGCATGCAAGGCGGCACGGCGGCCACGCAGACCTGCTTCATCGAGAACGTCGGCATTCCTACGCTCGCCGCACTGCGCCAGGCCGTGGACGCGCTCGAGGACCTCAACATGAAGGGCACGGTGCAGCTCATCATTTCGGGCGGCATCCGCAGCGGCGCCGATGTCGCGAAGGCGCTGGCCATGGGGGCCGATGCCGTGGCCATCGGCCAGGGCGTGCTCGTCTCGCTCGGCTGCAACAGCGCGTCATACATGGAGAAGGGGCAGCACGTCCCGGCGCTCGACGACTATGCGAACCTGGGCACCGCGCCGGGCTATTGCCACCACTGCCACACCGGCAAGTGCCCCGTGGGCATCACGACTCAGGACCCGGTGCTGCAGGAGCGTCTGCAGCCCGAGGTGGGCGCGAAGCGTCTGCGCAACTATCTGAAGACGCTGAACATGGAACTGACCACGATAGCGCGTGCGTGCGGCAAGCAGAACGTGCATCACCTGGAGCCCGAAGACCTCGTCGCGCTCACGGTGGAGGCAGCGGCGATGGCGCGGGTGCCGCTCGCGGGCACCAACTGGATCCCGGGCGTAGTCTGAACCGCGATGACGGCGCAGATCATCGATGGGAAGCACCTGGCGCGGCGCTTGCGCACGCGCTTTCGCGAGCGCGTCGCCGCGCTGTCCATGCGCGGCGTCGTGCCGGGACTCGCCGTCGTGCTGGTGGGCGACAACCCGGCGTCGCAGGTCTATGTCGCAAACAAGGTGAAGGCGTGCGAGGAGAGCCAGGTGCGTTCGTTCATGCACCGGTTCCCCGCCGCCTGTACGGAAACGGAACTGCTCGAACGCATCGGCGAGCTGAACCTGGACCCGGCCACGCACGGCATCCTCGTGCAACTGCCGCTGCCGCCCCAGGTGAACGTGCGGCGCGTGCTCGAGAGTATCGTCGTCGACAAGGATGTGGACGGCTTTCACCTCTACAACGTGGGCGCACTGGTGGTCGGCAACTCGATCTTTCCGCCCTGTACACCCTACGGCGTGCAACTGCTGCTGGAGACCACGGGCATCGACGTGGCGGGCAAGAACGTGGTGGTGGTGGGCGCGAGCAATATCGTCGGCAAGCCAATGGCGCTGATGCTGCTGCAGAAGGAGGCGACCGTCACCATCTGCCACGCGAAGACGCGCGATCTGGCGCATCACACGATCCACGCGGACATTCTCGTCGTGGCGGCGGGTAAGCCCGGCCTCATCAAGGCGGAGATGGTGAAGGAAGGCGCCATTGTGATCGACGTGGGGATCAATCGACTCGCTGATGGACGCATTGTCGGCGACGTCGATTTCGAGGCCGTGCGCGAACGTGCCGCGTGGATCACGCCGGTGCCCGGCGGCGTGGGGCCGATGACCGTGACGATGCTGATCGAGAACACGCTGCGCTCGGCGGAGCGATTCGCGCAAGGCGAGGCGTTTCATCCGGCGCAGCCGTTCTGGCAGGTGCCGGCGCGTTAGCGCGCGGGTTGTCGAGTCTGGCGGGGAGGGCGCGGCCGTGGCTGAATGGTCGATGGATCTGGACGACGCGGACGATGCGCGCACCGCACTCGAGGCCGCTTATCGGCATGCGCTCTCCTTTCATCGCGGGCGCGGATCGCTGCCGCCTGCCGCAACGGCCGGCTTTGGCGCGCTGATGCACGCGTTCGGCGGCCCCGTGCCCGAGCTTGGCGTGCCCGCAGGCCAGGTCATCGAGCAGCTTGCCGCTGCGGCCGGCCCGGGCCTCATGGGCACGGCGGGCCCGCGCTTTTTCGGCTGGGTGGCCGGCGGCTCGCATCCGGCCGGCGTCGCGGCCGATTGGCTCACCAGCGTCTGGGGGCAGAATGCCGCCTGCTACGAGGGTGCGCCTGCGGCCGCCGTGGCCGAGCAGGTAGCCGCGCAATGGCTCGTCGACGTGCTGCGGCTGCCGCGCGAATGCTCGGTGGGTATCACGACGGGCGCGACGATGAGCAACTTCGTCTGCCTCGCGGCCGCGCGCAGCGCATTGCTGCAACGCGTTGGCTGGGATGTCGAGGCGGACGGGATGTCCGGTGCCCCGCCCATTACCGTTTTCGCCGGGGAGGAAGCGCATGCGAGCGTGTTCGCCGCGTTGCGCTACCTTGGTTTCGGCGAACGCAAGGTCGTGAGGATTGCGTGCGACAGCGCAGGCCGAATGGGGGTCGAGGCGTTGCGTGCGGCGCTCGCCCAGTGCGGCGGACCTCATGTCGTGATCGCGCAGGCCGGGCACATCATGACCGGCGCGTTCGACCCCGTGGAGGCAATCGTCAGGCTCACGCGCGAGCGCGGCGGCTGGCTGCACGTGGATGGCGCCTTCGGCCTCTGGGCGAGGGCGTGCCCGGCGCGCGCGCCGCTCGCCGCAGGCGTCGAGTTCGCGGATTCGTGGGCGACGGATGCGCACAAGTGGCTCCAGGCGCCCTACGAGTGCGGCTGCGCGTTCGTGCGCGATACCGATGCGCACCGGCGCGCGATGACGATGGGCGCGGGCTACCTGCCGCCCGCAGGCAGCGAATGCATTCGCGATCCGCTCCACTACACGCCCGAACTTTCGCGCCGCGCCCGCGGCTTCGCATTGTGGGCGCTGCTGCGCGCGTTCGGCAGACGCGGCATCGCGGCCATGATCGAGCGGCATTGCGCGATGGCGCAACGCCTCGCGGACCGCCTTGGCGCCGAGCCGGGCATCGAGGTGCTCAACGAAGTCGAATTGAATCAGGTCGTCGTGCGGTTCGGGCGGCACGAGCCGGCAGCGCGCGGCGATGCGCTCACGCAAGCGACGCTCGAGCGCATCCGGCAAGCGGGAATCTGCTTCGCGCACGGCGCACATTGGCGGGGGCGCCGCGTGATGCGCCTCTCGGTGATCGCGTGGCCGACCACCGGGGACGATATCGATCGTTCCGCCGATTCGATGATCGAGGCCTGGCGGGCGACACGGCAGGCGGCCGCATGTATCGAGGCCGCCTGCCCGAGTCCCGCGCCTTGCATGGACCACGCATCCACCTAACGTTTGCCGGACGACGCCGCAATCGCGCGCGCGGTCGAAAGCAGCGCTTCGGCCATGCGAATGCTTGCCGCATCGATCAGCCGGCCATCGAGCGACACCGCGCCTTTGCCGTCCTTCGCCGCCTGCGCCATCGCGTCCATGATGCGTTGTGCGCGGGAGACTTCAGCATCGCTCGGGGTGAAAACGCGATTGGCCAGCTCGATCTGTGAGGGATGGATCGCCCACTTCCCGTCATAGCCAAGCACCGCGGCGCGCTTCGCAGCAGCATCGTAGCCATCCGGATCGCTGAAGTCGCCGAAGGGACCGTCGATCGGCCGCAGCCCGTATGCGCGGCAGGCGACCATCATGCGCGTCTGCGCCGCGTGCCACTGGTCGCTCCAGAAGTACTCGCGCTTGCCCTGGTCGTCCTTGTCGCTCAGCACGCCATAGTCGCGGTTCACACCGCCGATCACGGTCGTGCGTGCGCGCGTGGAGGCGGCGTAGTCGGCCACGCCAAACGACATCGCTTCGAGCCGCCGGCTCGACTGTGCGATCGCTTCGACGTTGGCCATGCCAAGTGCCGTCTCGATCAGCACCTCGAAGCCGATACGCCGTGTGCGCTTCTTCGCGGTCTCGATCTGCGTGACGAGCATGTCGATCGCATAGACATCCGCGGCGACACCCACTTTGGGAATCAGGATCATGTCGAGCCGGGGGCACGCTTCGACGATATCCACGACGTCGCGATACATGTAATGCGTATCCAGTCCGTTGATGCGCACCATCATCGTCTTCGCGCCCCAGTCGATGTCGTTTAGGCCTTCGACGATGTTCTTGCGGGCCTGTTCCTTGTCGTCGGGCGCGACCGCGTCTTCGCAGTCGAGAAAGACGATGTCGGCAGCCGAGCGTGCGGCTTTTTCGAACATGGCGGGGTTGGAGCCGGGCACGGCGAGCTCCGAACGATGCAGCCGCGGGGTAGCCTGTTCGATCGCGGTAAAGCTCATGAGTCATCTCCTCGATAGTGGGGGACGCGCGGCTTAGCCCGTCGCGCCGAATCCCGATGCGATGCAGTTGATGGACAGGAGGAGCGGCACCAGATAGCCGCGACGTTCCTGATCGGCGTCGGCCGCACGGTAGCGCCGCAGCAGTTCGATCTGCTGGCGGCTCACCTGGTTGATGGCCGGCAGGCGGCGCGCAAGCCGTTCGCGAAACTGCGGGAAGCGCTCCGCGAGCGTGGCGCCGCCGCTCACCTTGAGCACCGTCTCCACGGTGAGCCGGTACTCGGCGTCGATCTGCGCGAAGATGGTTTCTCGCACTTGCGCGTCGGGCACGAGGCTCGCGTAGCCGCGCGCAATGTCGAGATCGACCTGGGCGAGCGTCTTTTCCACCTCGTCCACGATGAGCCGGAACAGGCGCGACTCGTTGAACATCCGGCGCAGCAGGTCGAGGCCGCGCGCCTGGCGCACCGCGAGGAATGCGCTAAGCGCGCTGCCCACGCCGTACCAGCCGGTCAGCGCGTGACGGTTCTGCGACCACGCGAACACCCACGGAATCGCGCGCAGGTCGTGCAGGCTGCGGGCGCCGAAACGTCGTGCGGGGCGCGAGCCCATGTTCAGCATGGAGAGCTCTTCGAGCGGGCTGGCCGCCTGGAAGTACGCGATCAGCTCGGGCCGCTCGACGAGCTTCACATAGGCCGCGCGCGATGCGCCCGCGAGCGCCTCCATGGCATCGTCGAAGTCGCCGCGTGGCAGCAGCTCGTCTTCCCGGTCGGACTTGAACGTATGTTCGAGCACGCTCGACGCGAGCAACTCCACGTGATATTGCGCGGTACCACGGTTGGCGTACTTGTGGGAGACGACTTCACCCTGCTCGGTCACGCGAAAACGCCCGTTCACCGAGCCGGCGGGGAGCGCCGCGATCGCGCGGCCCGCGGGCACGCCGCCGCGGCTCACCGAGCCGCCGCGCCCGTGGAAGAACGAGATCGTGATGCCAAGCTCGCGCCCGACTCGCGCGATCTTCGTCTGCGCCTTCGAGAGTTCCCAGTTGCTCGCGAAGAACCCGCCGTCCTTGTTCGAGTCCGAGTAGCCGATCATGATTTCCAGCACGCCGCCTTGCGCGCGGATGCTGCGCTTGACCATCGGCACGGCCAGCAACTCGCGCAGGATGTCGGGCGCGCGGCGCAGGTCGTCAATGGTTTCGAGCAGCGGGACGATGGGCAGCGTGCAGCTTTCGACCCCGCCGGCGTCGCTGAAAAGTCCCGCTTCTTTTGCCAGCAGATAGACGCCGAGCACGTCCGTTGCATGGTGCGTCATGCTCAGGATGAACGCGCCGAAGGCATTGCGGTCCACCTGTTCGCGCATCGTGCGAACCATGCTGAAGATCTGCAGCGTTTCCGCTTCGACTTCGGGCAGGGTGTCGGCGTTTGTCTCGTGGCCATGCCGACGATCCTGTCCAAGCGGGCGCGTCAGTTCCGCGAGCAGCCACGACTTCCAGCCCTCGGACTGCGGATCGGGCGGCTCGGAGCCGGGCCTGGCACGCGCTCGCCAAAGCGCGAGCAGGGTCTTGTTGGTGACCGTCGTGTTCTCGCGCAGGTCCAGTTGCACCGTCGAGAAGCGGAACGTTTCGACCTCGCGGCGCAGGGGGCGCACGTAGGCTGCCGCCAGCGCGTCGCTGCCGCACGCCAGCAACGCCTGCTCCATCGCGCGCAACTCGGCGGCCAGTTCGTCCGCGCTTGCGTAGCCGCCCGGCACCGGCGTGAGCGTGCCGCGCCGCTGCGCGTCGGCGAGCGTTGCGTCGAGCTTGCGCAGCATGCAGGTCAGATACTGGCGGAACACCTCACCCGGATTGCGCGCGGCAATGGCCGCGCCGTCGCCGCTTTGCGCCAGCGCGCGCGCCAACTCACTCGCAAACGCGTCGGGTACGGGCAAGGCTTCGGCGGTGATGCTGAGCGTCTGCGCGAGGTCGACGAGCCGCTGCCGATAGCGCTTCAGACACGCAAGCCGATTCTCGTACAGCGTCGCGCGCGTGACATCGTTGTTGACGAAGGGATTGCCGTCGCGGTCGCCGCCTATCCACGAGCCGAACTGGAAGAAACGCGGGATCTCGAAGGGCTCGCCGGGGTAGAACTGATGCAGCGCGTCTTCGAGCCGCTCGAATAGCGTCGGCACCGCCTCGAAGAGCGTCTCGCCGAAGAAGTGCAGCCCCCAGGCCACCTCCTGCGCGACGGTGGGCTTCTCGCGGCGCAACTCGCCGCTCATCCAGAGCAGTTCGATCTCGTTGCCGAGTTGCGCGACAAGCGCACGCCGCTCGCGCGGTGTCCAGCGCGGCGACTCCAGGTCCATCAGCTTGCGATAGATGCGCCGGTGGATTTCGAGCACGGTGACGCGCTTGGCCTCGGTAGGGTGAGCGGTGATCACGGGCCGGATCTTCAGATGCCGGAGCACCTCGCGGACTTCTTCGGCGCTCACGCCGGCCGCGGCTGCGTCAGCCACCACCCGCGCGAACGATGCCGAGAGCCGCGCATAGCCGCTTTCGATCTCGATCTCGCGGCGCCGGCGCATGGCGGTGCTCTGCTCGGCGACGCTGAGCAGCTGAAACCAGATGCCCTGGGCCTGCAGCGCGCGCCGCCACACCGCGCGTGGGACGTCCGGGGGCAGCGGTTCGCCGCGCAGCGCGCGAGCGACCAGCGGCTGGCGGCGCTGCGCGACGTCGCACAGCAACCCGAAGAGCAGCTCGACCACGCATGGTTCGTAGGCCTGGGCATCGAGCGTGGGCAGCGCCACGGTTGCCGCGGCGAGGCGCTCGAGCGCTGCGGGCGGCGAGGGCTGAGCAGGCGCTGGGGTCGCGGGCTCGCGCGGCGCCTCCACGCCGCGCGGCGTCACGGCACGCGCCTCGGCCTCGGCGGCCTCAAGCGACGCGGCGGGCATCATGTTGAGCGAGCGCCGCAGCAACGGTGGAACCCAGCTCGGAGGCGCTGGGGGCGACGAAGAGGCCATGCGACTTCATGATCTCGGCCTTCTCGGCGGCGCTGTCGCCTGCGGCCGAGATGATCGCGCCGGCATGGCCCATGCGGCGGCCCTTCGGCGCCGTGAGCCCGGCGACGTAGCCTACCACGGGCTTCGACATGTGCTCCTGGACCCAACGCGAGGCTTCCGCCTCCTGCGGGCCGCCGATCTCACCGATCATGATCACGGCTTCGGTTGCGGGGTCGTTCTCGAACAGGCGCAGGTGGTCGAGGAAGGAGCTGCCGTTGATCGGGTCGCCGCCAATGCCGACGCCCGTCGTCACCCCGAGACCGAGCGCGTCGAGCTGCGCGGCTGCCTCATAGCCGAGCGTGCCCGAGCGCGAGACGATGCCCACCGAGCCGCGCCGGTAGATGTGGCCGGGCATGATGCCGAGCATCGCCTTGCCCGCGCTGATAATGCCTGCGCAGTTCGGTCCCACCAGCATCGTGCGCGATTCCTTCGGATAGCGCAGCAGATAGCGCTTTACGCGCATCATGTCCTGCGCCGGGATGCCGTCGGTGATCACACAGACGAGTTGCAGGCCCGCATCGGCGGCTTCCATGATGGAGTCGCCGCAGAAGGGGGGCGGCACGAACACGAGGCTCGCGGTGGCGCCGGTGGCCTGCACGGCCTCCTTCACCGTGTTGAAGACGGGGCGCTCGAGGTGACGCTGCCCGCCCTTGCCGGGTGTGACACCGCCCACCACGTTGGTGCCGTACGCGATCATTTCCTTCGCGTGAAAGGTCGCCTTGTCACCGGTGAAGCCCTGCAGGATCACGCGGGTGTTTTCGTCGATCAAGATGCTCATGTGTGCGCTCCTAGTTGCTCTTTCTGGCGCGATGCGCCTTCGACGCTTCCACGGCCTTCTGGGCCGCTTCGAGCAGTGTGTCCGCCGCGATGATCGGCAACCCGCTCTCGCGGATGATGCGGCGCCCCTCTTCGACATTCGTGCCCGCGAGGCGCACCACGAGCGGCACGCGCAGGTTCTTCGCGGCCTGCACGACACCCTCGGCAACCCAGTCGCAGCGGTTGATGCCCGCGAAGATGTTCACGAGAATCGCCGAGACGTTGGTGTCGGAGAGCACGAGACGAAAGGCCGCGGCCACGCGCTCGGGTGAAGCGCCGCCGCCGACGTCCAGGAAATTCGCGGGCTCGCCGCCGGCGTACTTGATCGTGTCCATCGTCGCCATGGCGAGACCGGCGCCGTTGATGATGCAGCCGATGTCGCCGTCGAGGCCCACGTAGTTGAGCCCGAACTGCGCCGCTTCCGATTCGCGCGGATCCTCCTGCGAGCCGTCGCGCATCTCGGACACATGCGAGTGGCGGAACAGCCCGTTGTCGTCGAAGGTGACTTTGGCGTCGAGCGCCACGACGCGGTCGTCAGCGGTCACGACGAGCGGATTGATTTCCACCATCGTCGCGTCGAGATCGCGGAACGCGCGGTAAGCGCCCATGATCGCCGCGACGGCGCGGCTCACCTGCTTCATGTTCAGGCCGAGGCCGAAGGCAAGCTCGCGCGCCTGGAACGGCTGCAGGCCGACCGCAGGCTCCGCGATCACCTGCAGGATCGCCTCCGGATTCGTGTGGGCGACCTCCTCGATGTCCATGCCGCCCTGCGCGGAGACGATCACCCGCACGCGCTCGGCCTTGCGGTCGAGCACGATGCCCAGATAGATCTCGCGCTCGAACTTCTCGGCGACTTCGATATAGACACGTTCGATGACCTTGCCTTCCGGGCCGGTTTGCGCAGTGGTGAGACGCTTTCCGAAGAGTGAAGCCGCCGCCTCATGCACGTCGTGATAGGTCTCGCACAGCTTGATCCCGCCGGCCTTGCCGCGTGCGCCCGAATGAATCTGCGCTTTGACGGCCCAGTGCCAGCCGCCCAGTTCGGTGGCGCAGTACACGGCCTGGTCGGGCGTGTAGGCGACGAGCCCGCGCTGGATGGGCACGCCGAAACCGGACAGCAGTTCCTTCGCCTGATATTCGTGAATGTCCATGATGGTCGTTCCAAACGTGTGAGAAAGAGGGCGTCGCCAGGCAATCAGGCGACCAGATGCTGAGGTTCGCCGCTTACATAGGCCTCGATGTTGTCGATCAACTGATCCGCGAGAAACTGCATCGCGCCGTACGACGCCCATGCCACGTGCGGCGTCAGGATGAAATTCGGCAGATCGAGCTCGAGGAGCGGATTGCCTTCCCTGGGCGGCTCGGTGCTCAGCACGTCGAAGCCAGCGCCCGCGATCAGCCCCTCGCGCAGAGCCATCGCGAGCGACGCTTCGCAAACCAGGCCGCCGCGTGCCGTGTTGATGAGGAGTGCGGTGCGTTTCATCGACTTCAGTTCGTCGAGCGCGATCAGATGACGGGTTTCGGGCCGCAGCGGCGTATGCAGCGAAACGATGTCCGATTCGCGCAGCAGTTGTTCGAGCGGCATGAACGCGACATCGCGCGGCTTCGCCTTCTGCGATTCGTGCTCGGCGAACACCACGCGCATGCCGAAGCCGCGTGCAATCGCGGCGGTGCCGCGGCCGAGCGAACCGTCGCCGACGATGCCGAGGGTGGCGCCATGGAGATCGCGAATCGGGTGATCGAAGAAGCAGAACTGGCTCGATGCCTGCCAGCGGCCGCGCCGCACGTCGTCGCGATAAGCGAGCAGATTGCGCCGCAGCGCGAGAATGAGCGCGAAGGTGTGCTCGGGAACCGTATGCGTCGCGTAGTTGCGGATGTTCGTCACGGTGATGCCGTGCGCGCGGCAGTACGCCGTATCGATCACGTCGTAGCCCGTGGCGGCCACCGCGATCATCGCGAGGCGCGGCAACTGCACGAGCGTGTCCGCGCGCAACGGCACCTTGTTGGTGATGGCGATGGTCGCGCCTTCGAGCCGCCGTACGACTTCGTGCGGCGCGCTCACGTCATACTCCGCCCAGCAATGATCGAAGGCGGGACGCCGCACGTCGGCCTTCAACGTGGAGCGGTCGAGAAAGACGATGTCGTGTCGCATGGTTCGGTGTCCTGCCTGGTCGTGATGGGCGTTGAGGGAAGCGATCAGGCGGCGCTCACGCGGCGCAGCGGTTCGACCGGCTCCGCTTGCGCCGGCTGCTGCGCCTTGCGCGTGCGGTCATGCGTGCGCCAGTACTGCGTGGCCACGCCGGTGCCGCTGCCGGGGCGCACGTCGATGCCCACATCGAGCATCGCCATTTCCGCGCCTGAGATCGCGCTCGTGAGCATCAGCTCGTTGAGATCGCCGAGGTGGCCGATGCGGAAGACCTTGCCCGCCACCTTCGAGAGCCCGGCGCCCAGTGCGAGGTTGTAGCGGCGGAACGCCGTGTCGATCACGTGCGCCGCGTTGAAGCCCTGCGGCACGACGATGGCGGTCACCGTGTCCGAATGCCATTTCGGCGCTTTGGCGCACAGTTCGAGGCCCCAGCCTTCGGTCACGGCGGCGCGCACGCCGGCCGCGAGGTAATGATGGCGAGCGAACACATTGTCGAGCCCTTCCTCGAAGAGCAGGTCGAGCGCCGCGCGCAGGCCATAGAGGAGCGACAAGGCCGGCGTGTAGGGGAAATAGCCGGTCGCGTTCGCCTTGATCATGTCGCCGAGATCGAAGTAGCAGCGCTTGGACTTCGCATGCTCCATCGCCTTGAGGGCCTTCGGGCTCACGCAGAGAATGCCGAGGCCGGCGGGCAGCATCAGCCCCTTCTGCGAGCCGGTGACGGCGAGATCGACGCGCCAGTCGTCCATGCGGAAGTCGATGCAGCCAATTGAGCTCACACCATCGACGAACAGAAGCGCCGGGTGGTGGGCGTTATCCATCGCGTGGCGCAGCGCGCCGATATCGCTCGTCACGCCGGTGGCCGTTTCGTTGTGGCACGCGAGTATGCCTTTGATCTGATGCTTCTTGTCGGCGCGCAACACCTCTTCGACGCGCGCAACGGGGACACCTTCGCCCCAGTCGACGTCGATAATATCGACCTCAAAGCCGAGGCGCTGCGCCATGTCCGCCCACAGGTGGCTGAATTGCCCGAAGCGCGCGACCAGCACACGGTCGCCCGGAGAGAGGGTGTTGGTCAATGCGGCTTCCCACGCGCCGGTGCCCGACGAGGGAAAGATGAACGGCTGGCCGCTCGTGGTCTTGTAGAGGCGCTTCAGGTCGCTCAGCACGCCGTTCGCGAGTTCGGGAAAGCGGCTTGAGCGGTGGTCCTCCATCGACACGACCATCGCGCGCAGTACGGCGTCGGGAATGTTCGTGGGGCCGGGGACGGCAAGAATGTTGCGGCCCGGGATACGCGTTCCTGTGGTATTCGACATGTCTGCACTCCTATGTTATTCGAACGATGTGACGTTCCTGATGAGGCTGGCGAATCAGGTGGCGGAGCCGCTTGCCGCTGCACTTTGCAACTGCTGCGGCGCGTCACCGTAAACCGGGAAGCGTGTCGTGAGGGCGTGCACGGCGTCGGCCACGCGGCGAATCACGAGATCGTTGGCTGGCGCTTCGAGCACATCGGCCATGAGGTGGGCGAGCTGCCGCGCTTCTGTCTCGCCGAAGCCGCGCGTGGTCATGGCCGGCGACCCGATGCGAATGCCGCTCGTGACGAACGGCTTTTGCGGATCGTTCGGAATGGCGTTCTTGTTGACGGTGATGCCGGCCCTGCCAAGCGCCGCTTCGGCGTCCTTGCCGGTGATGTCTTTCGCGCGCAGGTCGACGAGAAAGAGGTGCGACTCGGTGCGGCCCGAGACGATGCGCAGCCCGCGCTCCTGCAGCGTCTGCGCCATCGCTTGCGCGTTGGTGATCACCTGGCGCTGGTACAGCCGGAATTCATCGCTCATCGCCTCGCGAAACGCGACGGCCTTGGCTGCGATCACATGCATGAGCGGCCCGCCCTGGATGCCGGGGAAGATGGTCGAGTTGAGCGCTTTCTCGTGCTCGGCGCTCGAGAGAATCAGGCCGCCGCGCGGGCCGCGCAGCGTCTTGTGCGTGGTCGAGGTGACGAAGTCGGCGATGCCCACGGGGCTCGGGTAGAGGCCTGCCGCGATCAGGCCGGCGTAGTGGGCCATGTCGACGAAGAGCCAGGCACCCACGCTGTCCGCAATCGCGCGAAAACGTTGCCAGTCGATCACGAGTGCATAGGCGGAGGCGCCCGCGACGATCATGCGCGGCTTGTGCTCGTGCGCGAGGCGCTCGACCTCGTCGTAGTCGATGACCTCGGTTTCGGGGTGCAGGCCATAACCCACGGCATCGAAGAGCTTGCCGCTTGCGTTCACCGAAGCGCCGTGGGTGAGGTGGCCGCCATGAGCCAGCGACATGCCGAGAATCTTGTCGCCGGGCTTGAGCACGGAGAGATAGACGGCCTGATTCGCCTGCGAGCCCGAATGCGGCTGGACGTTCGCGTACTCGGCGCCGAACAGCTGCTTTGCGCGGTCGATCGCCAGCTGCTCGGCCAAGTCCACGTGCTCGCAGCCGCCGTAATAGCGCTTGCCCGGATAGCCCTCGGCGTATTTGTTGGTGAGGGGCGAGCCCTGCGCCTCCATCACGGCCGGCGACGCGTAGTTCTCCGACGCGATCAGTTCGATGTGGTCCTGCTGCCGCACTGATTCCGCCACGATGGCCTGACGCAATTCGGGATCGGTTGCTGCAATGGTCTGCTGGAAGCTGAACATGGGCGCCTCGGTGTCGATGGTCAATGTCGTGAACTTGAGAACGATGGTAGTGGCGCAACGCCGAAAACGCTCATTCCGGTTTCTTATCCGACCCATAACCTCGCCTGTGCGCCAATGGCGACGGGCTTCGCACGCGCAGGAATACCCCGTCGTGGGCATTGCCGCACTAGCCGGCGCTGGTACAGTGACGGCAAGGACGGGTGATCGTTTTGACGGCCCCCTGAAGGCTCGTAAGCGGAAGAGGAAGTGGATGCTTAACCTGACACTGCGGCAATTGCGGGTCTTCGAGGCGGCGGCGCGTCACCTGAGCTTTTCGCGCGCGGCCGAAGAGCTGCATCTGACGCAGCCGGGCGTTTCCGCGCAGTTGAAGAGTCTGGAAGAAACGATCGGCATGCCCGTGTTCGAGCAGATCGGGCGGCGCGTCTTTCTCACCGAAGCGGGCCGCGAGGTCTATAGCCATACACGCTCGATCCAGCAGCAACTCGCGATACTCGAAGAGTCGCTCGACCAGTTGCGCGACACGAAGCAGGGCAAGATCGAGGTGTGCGCCGTCACCGGGACGGCGGGCCATCTCGCGCTCGAGTGCATTTCGCGCTATACGAAGGCGTTTCCCGGCGTGCGTGTCTGCCTGAAGTTCGCGAACCGCGAAGCGGTGCTCGGCGCGCTGGCCGGCAACGAGACCGATCTCGCGATCATGGGTCAGCCGCCGGAAGGGCAGGGGCTCGTTGGGCAGCCGTTCATGAAGAACCCGCTTGTGGTGGTCGCGCCGCCCGATCACCCGCTCGCACGGCAACGCGCCATTGCGCTGAGCGCACTCGAGGACGAGGTTTTCGTGGTGCGCGAGCCGGGCTCAGGCACACGGCGCGTGATGGAGCGCTTCTTCGCCGAGCACCGCATCCGCTTTCGTCCGGGCCTCGAAGTGAGCAGCAACGATGCCGTCAAATGCTGCGTGCATGCGGGCATGGGGCTGTCGATTGTGCCGTTGCAGACGGTCCTGCCGGAGCTGGAAACACTGCGCCTGAAGGTACTGGAAGTTGAGCGCTTCCCGATCGTGCGCTATCTGTATATCGTGCATCGCGAGAGCAAGCGCCTTTCCGCGGCGGTCGAAGCCTTCAAGCGGACGTTGATCGACGAGGCGCAGAAAGCCGCCGCAGAAGCGTGACTATCGACACACTCACTCAGCCCGCGAAAAGCAGCTCCCCCTTACCGCCCACGGAAACGTCGCCCACGAAGCGCAGCGGCGCCCGTTGTGCGAGTTCGCCGAACGCGCCACCTTCGCGAGCGAGGCTGCGCGTGATGAGCCGCCAGAAGACATCCACGTCGGCATGGTTCTCTACGAAGCGGTGGGTGCCCGACAACGCCCGGACGCCGGGCAGGATCAGCGAGCCGCGCCGCATGCCGTAGGCGAGGTGCTCGCCCACGCTGCCAGCAATGCCGAGCGTGCCCGCCACCATGCGCGAGGCCGCAAACGCCCCGGCGTTGCCGAACACGAGGACCGTGCCGCGGCGCATGCGATCGCCCAGGCGCTCGCCGGCATCGCCGCGCACGACGAGGGTGCCGCCGCGCATGCCGTCCATGCTGCCCGGCAGCGCCGCCGAGGCGAAATCGCCGCAATTCCCGCCAATCTCGATGCGGCCGCCCGCCATCTCGCAAGCGGCAAAACTGCCGCTGCCACCGCGCACGATGATCTCGCCCGCGCGCATTTGCACGCCCAAGAGGTCACCAACGCCGCCTTCCACGACGATCGCGCCCGCTTCCATCGTGCTGCCGATGCGGTCGAAACGGCGCATGTCGCCTTCGAACACGACGCACGGCCCGCACTCGGGCGTGGTTTGCGCGCTCACCTCGAACAGGTCCGCCAATACGATGCGCTCGGTCCCATGCCAGAGCGGCAGGCGCTCGATCTCGCCCTTGTCGAGCGCCGCGAGCGTAACCGGCAGCAGCGTTCGCGCGTCGATGCGCAGCGCGGGAGGCTGCTTGATGCGCAGGGTGGTGCGCTTCATGAGTTCTCTCCGTCGCCGCAGAGCCGATGCAGATGAAAGTGGAACGGGCCGAGCTTGCCGCCGTAGTTGCCTGCTGCGATACGTGTCACGCCGGTTCGCGCGCCGCGCGCGGTGACGGCTTCGATGCCGGCGCGCATGGCGTGCGCGACATCCCCTTCGCTGAGGCCGTCAATGACGATCTCCAGCACGCAGCGCGTCTCGTCGCTCAAGGCGGTGTACGGGGCGAGACCGGCCAGCGTGGGACAGTACGCGTCGTTGGTCGAAGCGGGCAGCGCCGCATACTTCGAGCCGACCTTCGACCCTGAGCGCACCACGCCCCCAGGGAACGGCATGATGACGTTGGGTACGCGCCGCATCGCCTCGACCGCCGCTTCGGCGCCGGCCAACGCGGCGTCGGGGTCGCGCGCCAGCAGCAGCAGGTTGCCGCCGCCCACGCCCTTGATGACGGCGGTCGTTTCCTGCGCAACGAATTCGCCGTCCATCACCGGCACGCGCCAATAGCGCACACCGTCGATCATCTTGGAGGTTTGCCAGCCGTCGCCGAAAAAGCGCAGGTTCTTGCCCAGCGCGATGGCCTCGCCTTCCGCGATACCTGCGTAGACGGCCGTGGTCGGGCAGGTCAGCACACACTGGCCCACGCGCCGCTCGACTTGCTTGGCCAATTCCTTGCCGGACATCGAAAAGAGCAGGATCGCGAAGCCTGGCCTGCCGTCGGGCGATACATCCGGTGCGATCTCGCGTTCGATGGCGGCCTCGCAGCCGCAAGCGATCACCGAGGTCGCGAAGCCGGTCGCCGCCACGGCCGCGTGTCGCGCCCAGACGGCGTTGCGCGCGGTGATGACGAGCCGGGTCGCTTTCATCGGAAAGGCTTCGGCGAAGGTGTCGTCGATCGTTACACCGTTGATCGTGAGCGGCGGTTTTTCCGTCATGCCCGGGGTCGCGTTCATGCCGGCCGTCCTCCGGGTGTGTCGTGGTGGACGCCGCATACCGCGGGCAGCAGCCGGCCACCGTTGCAGCAGGAGCACAGCTCGTCGCGGCCGATGGCGGCGTGGCGGAAGTTGTACGCGAGATGGCGCTCGCCGTACTCCTCCAGCGTGCGTTCAATCGAACGGTCGAACTCGGGCTCGACGAAATGCGTGCCGCCCACGGGCGTCGCGACGATGCGGCCGTGCCGGGCGACCAGTTCGCCGTCCTTGAACACGTATTCAGGCTTGCTGAACATGGCTTCGCGATCGTCGTTGTCGTGATACACGGCGATGTCGGCGGCGGCGCCCGCACCCAGGCGCCCTCGGTCACGCAGCCCGAGCAGGCGCGCAGGCGCGGCGCGTGTGAGGATCGCGATCTCTTCGAAGCTCAGTTCGCGCGTCATGCCTGCCAGCGCCGACTGCTGCACGACCTCGGGATGCAGCTTCGCGAGCTGCTCGTCACGGAACGATTTGTCCATCAGCAGCCGGATCAGGTGGGGGTAGCTCGTGAACGGTCCGCCGTTCGGATGATCGGTCGTCAGCGTGATCTGCCAGGGGTTCTTCACCATCAGGAACAGTTCGAGGCCGATCGTCCATTGCAGCGCATTGACATAGCTTTGCTCGCGATACCGGAACGGCACCACGCCGCAGCCGGCGTCGCACTCGATGTCGCCGGCGATCCATTTGCGCGGCGAGGCAAAGTCGGCCTGCTTCACCTGCTTCATGATGTCGCCGGAGGCCGTCACCGTCTGCCCGAACATGATCTGGCCGACGTCGATGGAGATCTGCGGATTGGCGTTGACGGCCTCGGCAATGCGCTCGGCCGCCGAGGAGAACTTGCGCGGCCCCTCCGTGCCATAGCTATGGAACTGGATATGGGTGAGATGGCCCGGCAGCCCTTCGAGTGCCTCGATGGTCGCGAGGGTCGATTCAACGTTGCCGGGCACGCCGAGATTGCTCGCGTGGATATGCAGCGGATGCGGGACACCCAGTTCGCTCAAGGCCCGCGCGAGCGTGTGCAGGACCTGGCGCGGGGTGATCGGGTAGTGCGCATGTGCCTCGTCGACATCGAGGCTGCGCTGGTTGAACTTGAACGCGGAAATGCCGCCCGGGTTTACGACCTTCACGCCCAGCGCCTTCGTCGCGTTGATGGACCAGCCGACGTAGTCGCGCAGGCGCTCGAAATCCGCGCCCTGCGCGAGCAGGCGCAGGAACAACTCGTCATTGCCCAGCATCACGTAGGCGCCGTGGTCGATGATAGGCGTGTCGCCCATCTCGAGATGGGTGTGGCGCGCGTTCGACGCGATCATCGCGGGCTCGAACGCCGCTGTGTAGCCCATCTCCGCATAGCGATAGCCGGTCGCCAACGTGCCCGGTGTGCAGACGCCGCACGAGGCCAGCTCCAGCGCGTTCTGAGCTTCTTCGCGTTGCACGCGCAGCCGATGGTCCTCGGGCATCAGCATGCGCGCGAGGTTGACCTTGCCGCCGCCGATGTGCGAGTGCATATCGATGCCGCCCGCCATTACGGTCATGCCGGTGACGTCGTATTCGCGGTTCACCTGCTCATGGGCGGGCAGATCGACGATGCGGCCGTCGCGCACGCAGATGTCGGCGATCTTGCCGTCGATGCCGCCGGCAGGATCGAATACGCGGCCGCCACGCAAACGAAACGTGCTCATGCGGTGTCCTCCCTGCGTGGCGCGAGCGCTTCACCCAGTTTGCCGGCGAAAGCGGCGACCGTGGGCAGCGTGTCTTCATAGACCGGCGAGAGCGGCAGCACGACACCGCCGTCCGCGCGGAAGAGGTGTCCCGCTGAGCCGATGCCCGGCGTGGAGACCGGCACGAACACGGAGGGGCCTTCGCGGTCCGCGCACGCGGCGGCGAGACCCGGATGACCGAGCACGATCGTCGGGATCGGCGCGCGCGGGGGCGGCAGGTGCGCGCCGAAGCTCGCGACCCAGACCAGCGCGTCGACGGCCTGGTCGGCAAGGAGGTGCGCTGTGTCGTAGCGTTGCGGCGCGTGCTCGAGGCCGCCGCGATGCACGCCTGTGCGCAGAGGCAGGCCGGACAGCCACGTGAGCGTCTGGTTGACGCTCGCGCCGCCATCGTCGCCGCCGAGTGCAAGACCGCCCGCGCGCCGGGTGCGGTTGAGCGCTTTCAGCAGTCGATCGAATCCTTCGACGAGCAATGCAGCGTGCGAGCCAGGTAAGTCAGCAGGAGTCCATACGATGGCGGTGTAGTTCGCCGCGAGCATGCGCTCGACGAGCGAGGCCGCGCCGGCCAGTGTGGGATCCGACGGCCCGCGCAGCGACTTGCCACCGAGCAGGGCGTTGAGCGTGGCGAGCGTGTCGTAGAGGTCGCCATACAATGGAACCGAGATCGCTTCGACGTCGGAGCGGTCCGCGAGTGCGGGATCGGCGTCGCAGCCAAGGAAGACCACTGTGCGGCGCGCCGGTCCCACTTGCTGCGCATCGACGCCCACCGCGCAGCGCGCGAAGAATTCCGGATACCTCGACGAGGGCGACGCGCCGATGCAGACCATGAGATCGGCGCGATTGCGGATCTCCGCCAGCGTCGTCGTAAAGGCGCCGCGGTCCTGCAGGGCCGTCAAGCCGTGCATGAGCGTGCGGCCATGCGCATGATCGACGATCGCGCCGCATGCATTGGCGAGCCGGTAGAGCGCGCGCGCGCCTGCCACGTCGGTGGCCATGCCGCCGAAAAGAGGCTGGCGCGCACGGCTCAGCCACTGCGCCGCGGTGTCGAGCGCGGTTTGCCCGTCGACGCTCTGCCCGTTTACCGAAGGTGCCGCCCGCGACGGCGCGGCGCCGAACTGTGCAAGCGCGTGAGTGGCGCGCGGGCAGCGCGTGCCTGCCGGGCTCAGCGTCTCGCCCTTGACGACGCCGAATCGGTCGCACAGCAAGGCGCAGAACGGGCATGTCCAGGGCGGGGAGTGAAGAGTGGCATCCATGCCTGCCGAATTGCAAGGCGCATGCCATGCGCGTTGTTGCAGCGGCGACGGTGCTGGCGCGCTGTTTCATTCGTGGTGCCTGGCGTCTGCGCGCGCCATCCACGGCACACTATGCGCACGGCGTTCACCGTCCGACGTCACACAGTGTCACGCCCTGTTCACGGACGTACACGCCTCGAGGCCGCGCCGTGCGCGCGCGACTGGCCGTGCCCCTCACTGGCATGAAACGTGATTGTTGCGATGTGGCTCGCGCCGTGCATCTTCGAAACGCTCAGACCACAGCAGGGATGCGCCGCTCGTGCAATGCCGAGGCCACGAGCCACGCCGTTGCGCCCGAGGCCGCCGCCGCCTGGAGGTCGTTTGCATCGCGTATGCCGCCCGCGCCGACGATCTCGCGTTGGCCCGCGCGTTGCCGGACCTCCGCAATCGTGGAAAGCGCGGGGCCGTCGAACGAACCCACGCGCTCCAGCGTCATGACGATCAGGCGCGCGGGCCAGTGCGTCACGTCGGTCCAGCAGTGCGGGTCGCCCAGCGGCGTGTCGTAACGGCGGTCGAGCGAGAGGATGGCGTCCGAGGGCAGCCGCGCTATCGCGCCGGCATGGAGCGATTCGCTGCCGAAGACGGGCGTGATTGCGGCGCCGGCTTCCCGTAGCGGCGTGATGAGGGCGCCGGCCGAGGGGGGATCGGCGAAGCCGGCGTCGAGCCATAGTTCGACGCCGGGCAGCGCGCCGGCGAGACGGGTGAGCAGGTCGCGTTGCGGTGCGCCGCGCATGATGCCGTCGAGGTCGGCGACATAGAGGATGGAAGCGGCGCAGTAGTCGAGGAGTGCGCGGGCGGCGTCAACGGGATCGCTGCCGCGGCAAAGCTGCGATTCGAGTGGGCGGTAGCGGCTGCGTTCGCCTCGTACGGCGCGCACCGCGGTGCCGCCTAGCACGTCGATAACGGGAATGATCTGCATGGGGGAAACGAGCGATGACTAAGGTGCTGGTCTACGAATATATCAGTGCTGGCGGCGATGCGGCAGCCCTCGAATCGCCCGCGCTGCTCGCGATGGGGCGCGCGATGCGCGACGCGGTTGCGGGTGACCTCGCGCGCATCCCCGGCGTCGAGGTGACCTGCGTTTGCGCTGCCGGGGAAGCGGCCGCAACCGCAGCGCATGTGCGTGCGCTGGCATGGCGCGTGCTGCCGCGCGGCCACGATGCCGTCGCGGTCGTGCGCGATGAGGCGTTGCGTCACGACGCGGTCTGGGTGATCGCGCCCGAGACGGCGGGCGTGCTCGCCGCGATGTGTGATGCGGTGGATGCTTCGCGCTGGATGGGTTGTGACGCCGCCTCGCTGCGGATTGCGCTGAGCAAGCGCCAGACGGCGCGGCGCCTCGCGCAGGCCGGGATTGCCACGACGCGGGCATGGGCGGCAGACGCGCCCCTGCAACCCGGCGCACCCGCGTGGGTCGTGAAGCCCGACGATGGCGCGGGCGCGGTCGCAACGCACGTCTACTACGATTTGCGCGAGGCGGAGTCCGCGTTCCACCAACGCCTCGCCGCCCAGGAGCGCGTGACGTTGGAAGAGTGGGTGGAAGGCGACGCGCTGAGCCTCTCGCTGCTGTGCACGCAGGGCCAGGCGGAGCTGCTGAGCGTGAACTGGCAGCATATCGACGTCGCGCAGGGCCGGCTCACCTATGAAGGCGTGACGGTCGGCGCGATCTCGCTCAGCAGCCTCGTTGGCCGCGCCTGCGCCGAACTGGCGGCGCGCGTCGCGCACGCGTTGCCGGGGTTGCAGGGCTTCGTCGGCATCGACTTGGTCTGGCATCGCGAGCGCGGGCCCGTGCTCATCGAAGTCAATCCGCGTGTGACGTGTGCATACGCAGGGCTGTCCGAACGCCTGGAAACCAATCTGGCGGCGCGCCTGCTGGCGGCACATCACGAAGCGCACCTGGAAGCGAACAGCGCCGCGCAGCAGGTTTGCCATGCAGCATGATCTCGTGATCGGGTGGGACATTGGCGGCGCGCACGTGAAGGCCGCGCGCGTCGAGCATGGCCGCGTGCTCGACGTCGCGCAATGGCCTTGTCCACTCTGGCAGGGTCTTGGGGAACTGGACACCGTGCTGGCGCAGGTGGCGGCACGCTGGCCCGATCTTGCCTGCGCCGGCCACGCCGTGACGATGACGGGCGAAATGGTGGATCTGTTCGAGCACCGCGAAGCCGGCGTGGTGGCGCTCGCGCAGCGGCTTGCCGGGCATCTGGGCGAGCGCGTTGCGTTCTACGCCGGTCCGCAGGAGAACGGGTTCTGGTGTGCGCTCGACGGCGTGGCGGCGCACTGGGCGCGCATCGCTTCGGCCAACTGGCAAGCCACGGCGCAGGTGGTCGCGAGACGCTTGTCCAACGCGGTGCTGATCGATATCGGCAGCACGACGACGGACCTGATTCCGGTGCGTGGCAATCGGATCGTCGCGCACGGCGCGGACGATGCGGGGCGGCTGCGCACGGGCGAACTGGTCTATCAGGGCGTCGTGCGTACGCCGCTGTGCGCGCTGACGCAACGTATCGGGTTTCGCGGCGCGACGTGGAATGTGATGAACGAATACTTTGCGACCACGGCCGACATCTACCGCCTCACCGGCGAACTGGAGTCCGCGCACGACCAGCATCCCGCCGCTGACGGATGCGGCAAGGACGCTGAGGCAACGCGTCGGCGTCTCGCACGCATGATCGGCCATGATGCGCGCGATGCAACGGAAGCCGAATGGAACGCATTCGCCCATCAATGGCGTGACCTGCAACTGGCGCATCTGGCCACGAATCTGACACGCGTGCTGGCAGCGTGTGCGCCGTCGCGCGACGCGGTCGTGGTGGTGGCGGCCGGTTGCGGCGCGTTTCTCGGGGAGGCTGTGGCGGCGTCGTGCGGGTATGAGGCCGTGCGCTTCGCCACGCTCATCGAGACCCGTGCCGAGGTGGCTGACTGGGCGCAAGTATGCGCGCCCGCTGCGGCGGTCGCGCTGCTGCTCGCGCAAGCCAATGAACGTGCACAACGTGCCGATGCGGCGCTTGCCTGACGCGGCGGTGTGCCCGATGCCGACGGGGGGGCGCCTATGTGGGTGGTGAAGCTCGGCGGCAGCCTGAGCCGCGACCCGCTGCTACGAGAGTGGCTGCGCGAATTGAGCGAGTTGGGCGGTGGCCGCGTGGTCATCGTGCCCGGAGGCGGAGGCTTCGCGGATCAGGTGCGCGAGCATCAATCGGTATGGCGCTTCGACGACGTCGCCGCACACAACATGGCAGTGCTGGCGATGGCGCAGCACGCGCTGATGATGCAGGGTCTGTGCCGTCGTCTCGTGGTGGCGGCGCGCGAGGTCCAGATCCGTCACGCGCTGCACGAAGGCAGGACCGCCGTATGGGCGCCGTTCGACCTGCTGCGGCAGCAGGCCGACATGCTCACGAACTGGGACGTGACGTCGGATAGCCTCGCCGCGTGGCTTGCCAACCGGCTGAACGCCGAGCGGCTCCTGATCGTCAAATCGTGCGAGATCGACCCGGCGCGCAGCGTCGCGCAACATGTGGAGCAAGGCGTGCTCGACCGGCGCTTCGCACACTTTTCCCGCGACGCCTCCTGGCCGTTGGACATCCTTGGCAAGAACGACTGGCCGCGTGTTCGCGAACTGCTGCTGCACGCGGCAACGTCCTGAGTTTTCCTGAACCGGCTATGCGGCCTTCACGGCCTCGTGCGGCACGACCTGCGCCGCGCCGCTCAACGCCGCGCGCAGTTCGCGCACGCGCGCGGCTTCCAGTCGGCCCGTGCGCGCGCCACTGCAGAGTGCGCTGCGAAAACCGGCGAAGTCGGGCTGCAGTGCGCGCACGCGCGGCACATGCTCGATCCGCAGCGCGCCGGCCAGTCCGACCATGATCTCGTGAGCGCGCGCGGTCTGCACCATGCTGTCGAGCACGGCGAGCGGCACGCAGTGAAACAGGCTGCCTGTGTCCTTGCGCGCCGTGTCGGCCATCACGGCGGCGAAGCCGAGTTCGCAGGCGTGCTCGACGAGCCTGAGGTCGAGTCCGTCGTCGCAAAGCAGCACGGGGACCATGGCCCAAGGCAGCGCGCGCATGCGCGTGAGCGTCTCGTGCGCCGTGGGCCCAGGCGCCACGCCCGCTTTCACGTAGTCCACGCCGCAGCGGCCGATACGATCCGCGTGATGGACGATGGCCGCATGGTCGCCCGCTGGCAGGTCGCCTATCGTCGCGCTCACCGGCAGGTCTGGCCAGGTGTCGCGCAACATGCGGACGATACTCGAGACGCGCGCCGGCGCCAGCGCACCGAGCGCGCCCGCGCGGGGCTCCTTGAGGTCGATGAAATCCGCGCCCGCTGCGGCCGCTTCGCGCGCCTCGGCGAGGTCGCGCACACTGGTGAGGAGTCGGGTCATGATGTTTCGCGCTCGATGGCGCGCTCGTCGCGTGGGTAATAAGCGGCTACGGCTTCGGTGAGCCAATGCCAGGCTTCGTGCTCGGCGGGGCCGGCCGTCTTCTCGATCGCAATCGTGAGCCAGCCCATCTCCGTCTCGATCTTTTCGCGCGGCAACAGGTGCAATCGGCTCACCAGCACCGCCGCTTCGATCACGGCGGCCTGCGCGCGATTGAAGCCTGTGAAGGGCGCGTGATTCGCCTCGGCCACGCGCCGTAAGGTCAGCACCGGGCGGCCCGCGTCGCCGCCTGCATGTTCGAGGCGCAATTCCGCATGAGCCAGCGCGCCTGCCAGCCGCACGCACGGCACGGTATCGGCGGGCAGCGTCGGCCAGCTTTTGCGGCCCGTCACGCAGCCCGCGAAGACGCGCACGTCGCTGGTGAAATTCATCACCGCGTAGCCGGTCGCCATGATGTTGTCGTACGTGGTGGACGGCCTGAACGGCATCAGGATGACCTTCTCGCGCTCGAAGCGCGCGCCCATCGGCGCGACATGCCGCATGCCTGTGAGCGAGCAGGTGGTGACGACGGTCTCGTGAATCATTCAGGCCTCCTTGCGCATCGTCGTGCCGGGCGCGCATTGCTCGAGCAGGTTCTCGGTATCGCGCTCGGCGGCGCAACCCCAGTCGAGCGACTGATCCTGCGCGTAGCGCTTGCCGAGCCGCCACGCCACTTCCGCGCGCGCGAGTTCCACGCCCATGTAGAACGCGTGCGCGCCGTCGCCTTCGAGCTTCAGGCGCGGCCACAGCGCGAACGGATCGGCGGCCACGTGGTGACCGTCGCGGTTGTAGACGTGCACGCCGGCGCTCGATACCTGCACGCGAAAGTTCGGATCGCGGATGGCGCGCGCGGTCTCGGCGACTTCTTCGGGCGTGTCGGGGAAGGGCCGCTTCGCATGCACGGTCATCAAGGCGTCAGAGATGCCCTTGGGCAGTGTGCGCTGTTCGCGCGCGGCGTACATCACGCGCCGCGCAACGTCCGCCTCGCGGATCGCCCGGCGTGCATGCTGACTCACCTGGGTCGTCAAGATGGCGGAGATGCCCAGCTCCGCCCCCATGCCGAGCAGGACCGCGTTGATGCCGCAGGTGTCGGCCTCGGTGAGCTCGGTGACATTGCCGACGCCCATCATGATCGGCGCGTCGGGAAACGCGTCGCGCACGCGCTGGTAGCGCACCAGCGACTTCAGCAGCCCGAACGGAATGGGGTCGAGAATCGGGTCGGCGAGAAACGGACGGCCCATGGCGCTCACGGCTTCGATCGCCGCGAACAGCGACGGCTCGTCGCCGGGCTCACGCGGCACGAGGATGGGCGTGGACTCGACTTCATTGAGGATCCACGTCGTCTCGCTCGAAAGGCTGAGCAGATAGTCGGCGCCGGCGCGGCCGCCGCGCACCAGTTCTTTCGCGTCCATCGAATCCACGCTGACACGCAAGCCCCGCTCCTTGAGCGCACGCACGGCGTCGGCCAGATGAGGAAACGCGGTGGAGGGCAGGCAGCCGAGGTCGATCACGTCCGCGCCGTCGGCTTTCAGTTGCTCGGCACGCCGGCAGATGGCTTCGACGTCGAGCCTGGGCGCATCCACGATTTCCGCGAAGATCGCGATGTCGTACTTCGAGAGATCGACAGGCCGCGCCGTGCGGTTGAAGTACGCGGGCAAGTCCTTGAGCTCTTCGGGGCCGCGCTCGAAGGGCATGCCGTAGTGTGCCGAGAGCGCGGCCAGGTCGCCGCGGCAGCGGCCCGGCACGATCACGCGGTCGGCGGCGATGGGCGCGCTCACACGGCGGCGAATCATGTCGGCGGTCATCAGCGCCGCGACCTGCAGGCCGACCTCGCGGATCTCCCACGTGAACGGCGCGGGTTCGAGGCTGCGCAGCACCCGCTCCAGCCCCGGCTGGGCGAGGCGTCCGGTGAAAAAGACGATATGTTCCATGGCGATTGTGCTCAAGCGAGGTTGCAGCCGTGCACGGCGTCGAGCAGACCGAGCGACCTGTACCGGGTCTCGAGCGCCGCGCGCAACGCATCGATCGAGGTGGGTACGAGGCAGTGATCGATGGCCCGCAGGCGCTCGACGTTGCGCAGCTCGATGTTGCGCGGCCTCAGCTCGACCCAGTCGAGGGGGCTTTTCGTGACGACGACCGGCTCCGTGTCGCATGCGAACACAATGCCGGGAATACCCACCTTGCCCGCCTGGGCGAACAGATTGGTGGGCAGCGTGTCGGAGATGCCGAATGCACATTTCGCAACGGTATTGCTCGTGGCGGGAGCGATCACCAGCGTGTGATAGAGGCCGGATTCGTAGAGCATGCCCACCGGCACCGCGCTCGCGCTGTTGTCGCGAAACACGCGAAAGCGCGTCTTGAGTTGCGCGATGCCAATCTTGTAGAGCGGCAAGACCTCCGCGGCGGCGCGCGAGAGGAACAGGTCCACGTGCGGGAACTCGGCCGCCAGCGCGAGCGATTCTTCGAGACAGTGCCCCGATCCGGTGATCGCCCACGCGAGGCGCGGCCTCGCGAGCGTTGCGTCGTCCTGCGGGTCTTCCGGTTGCCGCGGTTGGGTCATCGTTCACCTTCGTTGTAGGCGTGGACTGCAGCCATGATCATGATGCTCCGGCGAGTTGCGCAGTTTGCGATACACAGTGTCACGGGCGCAGGCGCGTGCTCAACGGGTCTCGCCTTGCCGGTGCCCCCTGTGGCCTGCCCGCGCGCCGCACATGGGCGTCGTACGCTTCTTCTGCTTGCGACATTCGTGCCTGGGACGGTTCTTGCATGAGAGCTGCGAGACCCCGCGCCCCGGTGGCGCGAGGCGAGCCGCGACGCGAGCGCACAAGAGCGTGCCGGCATTTCCCATGCAAGCGAGAGGAGCAAGGATGAACGCAATCGACACGAGCATGTTCGACCGGCCCGCACGGTACGCGGACGGCACGTCGCGTCAGACCGAAGGCGAAGGCGCGCAGCCGATGGACATCATTTTCATCGAGGGCTTTGCTGGCGAGACGGTGATCGGCATCGATCCGGAAGAACTGCACGACCCGCAGCCGGTGGAGATCGACCTCTGGGCGGGACTGCCGCGCAGCCGCGCGTGTGAGACCGACGCGATTCACGACACCATCGATTACGGCAAGGTCCACGGCGCGTTGCAGGCGCTGCTGAAAAACCACGGCGTGCAGTTGCTCGAGGCGCTGGCCGAGACGATCGCGCAGATGCTGCTGGTCGACTTCGGCGCGCACTGGGTGCGCGTCGCGCTGGTGAAGCCGCGCAAGTTCGCGAATGTGAAGGCCGTGGGTGTCACGATCGAGCGGCGCCGCGCGCCAACGGGCGGTGCGCCGCGGCGCGAAGGCGTGGCGTTGGCGCTGCTCGGCGCCGGCATGTTTCCGCCCGAAGGCAGCCGCTGAAAGGATGGCCGGACGGGCGTCGCCGCGACCGTCCGGCTTGTTCGGCCGGGTGAGATTCGTGGGGGCGTCAGCTGGCAGCGAACGGGTGTTTCGCCCCGCCTTTTCGGCTGACCACTTCGGCGGCGCGCGGCTCGCGGTTGATCGCGCGCTTGAGCGCCTCGCGTGTGGCGCGATAGTTGTAGTCCTGGATCTTCTGGTCGTCGTCGGCCTGCCAGTGGATGAACACGCCCACGCTGATGAAGACGTCGTCGGCTTCGTCCGCGGGTATGGTGCCGTCCTCCACGCTGTCCGCCACCGCGAGCGCCACCGCCCGCTGCGCCGGTCCGAACATCTGCACGGCCTGCTTCGCGCCCTTGATCGTCACCTTGTTGAACAGCACGGTATTGGGCTTGGCAAGAAGATTCGGCGCGACCACCGCGAGGAGCGACGTGAAGCCGTCCTTGTTGTTGGTGAGCGCGTTGCAGAAGGCGCTCTCCGCCGCCGAGCCGCGCGGTCCAACGATCAGGTCGATGTGCGCGACTTCGTTACCCTCGCCGACGAGCGATTCGCCAACGAGCACGCGGTCTATCTTTGTCATGAGTGTGTCTCCGGTAGAAAAGCCGTTGTGGGCGCAATCAGTGACGGGTCCATGCAGGCGGCGGCAAAAAGCGTCGCCACCGTCAGGTCCGCGCTCGTGCCGGGATTGAGGCCGGCCGCCTTGAGTTCGGCGTCCCAGCCGTCGAGCGCGCGAGGCGCGCAAAGGCGATCCGGCCCGCGCGCGAGCCAGGCCGCCGCTTCGTTCGACACGTGCTGTGCACATGCCGCGCCGTGCTTGCGCACGATGTGCGAATCGGGCCAGCGCGCGAGGAAGCGCAACCAGGTCAGCAGCACCGCGTCGGCGAGCGGCGTGCGCGATTCGGCTCGCGCTAGGTAGGCCGCACGGAAAGTCGCGAGACCGAAGCCTAGCACGTCGCAGAAGTCCTCCGCATACTGGCGCGCGATGCTATCGCGATCGGCGGCGAGCGCCATGGCAGCGCGCAGGTCAACGGTGGGCGTCGTGCCCACGCTCTGACTCGGCGCGTTGCCGAGGCCGCCCGGGTTGGCGAGCGCAATCGCACGATAGGCGGCGCAGGCGTCCTCGACCGTTAGCGCGCGCAAGACGCGCTGCACGGACTGCATCGACTGCGCCGCCTGGATGGGCGCCGGGCAGACGTGCGGCGGCGGCGCTTCGAACGCCGCCGCGAGCGGCGCGCACAGCAGCACAATGCCGAGATTCGTATTGCAGCCAGCGGCGGCGCGCGTGTTCGCGATGGCCGCTTCAATGCGCGTGCCCACCGGCGCGCCCCGTCGTGTCAGCGGGGCGCAAGCCGCGCGGGCGCTGGCGACGAAGAGTTCGGCGCTCATGCCGTGTCCGGCGGACGCAAAGCTGACGTTGCCCGGTTTCGCGCACACGACGTCCTGCTCGCAGGCCCACAGGAACGCGGCTTCCAGCCTCGCCGTCGTCCCGGGGTCGTGCGGGGCGTTCATGCGACAGCCTCGCGAGGCGCGCCGGCTTGCGCACGCGCGAGCCGCCGCGTGAGCAGGTCGTCGACGATGCAGCCCGCGATGTCGAATGAAGTCACCGACTGCAGTCCGCGCCACGCGGCCACGCCGTTCACTTCGATGACCTGTGCGCCACGCTCCGGGTCGTCGCACGGCACGACGTCGATGCCGGCGTAGTCGAGGCCGAGCGCGGCGCTGGCACGCTCGGCGAGTTGAGCGAGTTCGGGTGTCAACGGCTGCGCTTCGCAGCGCCCGCCTTGCGCGACGTTGTGCACCCAATGCTCGCTTACCCGGCGCATGGCGGTCACCGCCTTGCCGCCCACCACCAGCACCCGCCAGTCGAACCCCGGCGTGCGCGTGGGCGGGACGAACCGTTGCAGATACGCGAGGCCGCCGTAATCGCGCAAAGAAGGCAGCGCAGCGCACCCGTTCTCACCGCTGCCGCCAAGGCGCACGAGGCCCTTGCCCTGTGAGCCGAACAGCGGCTTGAGCACGACCTCGCGGCCCGCCGCCGCCTCGCGCATCACGACACGGCGCGCGTGAGGCAAGGACTCGCCGGCCCAGGCGGGCGGTGTGGCGATGCCCGCGCGGTGCAGCAGGAAAGTGGTCATCGACTTGTCGACGCTGCGCTCGATCGCCCGTGCGTCGTTGTAGACGGGCACACCGAGTTCGCGCAGCGCGTGCAGGATGCCTAATCGTACGGTCACCTGCTCGAAGCTGCCGCCGGCGACGCCGCGCACGATCACCGCGTCCGGCAGGCCACGCCCATAGCCCGGAATCACGAGGCCGTGTGCGGCCCAGGTGGTGTCGATGCGGCAGTCGGCGAGGTCCACGCAGCGGCCCTGCGCGCCGCGCGCGCGCAGCGCACGCTTGAGGCGCGAGGTATGCCAGCCGGTCTCGTCGGTCATGATCGCGACGCGCAGCGTTCTTGCGGTCATGTCAGGCCTCGCCGAGCCAGAGCGGATGGAGCAGATCGAAGCGCGTGGCGCCCGCGTGCCAGGTGCGGCCTGTTTCGAGACTGCTCACCCACACCTCGGCGGGCGCGAACAGCGCCGGGTCGATGCGATAGAAGTCATAGTCGTACTCGGTGAAGATTTCGGCGAACGAACGGCCGAAGTCGCGTGACGCCGACGAGGGCAGACGCTGCGCGAGATCGCGTGCCGCATCGTCGCTGCCGGTCACCGTGAGGTGCACGCGAGCGCCGTAGAGAATCGCGTCGTTGGTGCGCCCCATCGCTTCGATGGCGTCGCGCGAGGGCGGCGGCAAGGGCGCGCTCGCGCGGCCCTCGACGATGTCTTCTAGCGCAAAGCCCAGCACATGTGCCTTGTGCAGCGCGACTTCGAGCGCGCGCGCGACCACCTGTGTCGTGCCTGCGCGGCTCGTCGTGGGGGTGAGGATCAAGGTGAGACCGCGCGCGTCCAGTGAGCAATCGCGCAAGATCTTGTCGATCACGACCTCGGGCGGCGCACGGTCCACTTCGAGCACGAGGCAGCCGCTCGACGAGGTGTCGCGATAGCGCAGTTCCTCGTAGAGAGGTTCTTTGCACGCGAGCGAGCGCGCAGGACCGGAGCCGAGCGCGAAGAACTTCTTGCCGCCGGTTTCCTCTTTAGAAGCCGACAGGCTCCAGCCCGCGTACTGGCTCGCGAGACACGCGAGCACCGGCTGTGCGCTCGCGATCTCGATCACGGTGGGCCATTCGTCGCGTGCGCTCGCCCCGGCGTTCGCGCGCACCTGCACGCTGCCGAGCCCACCCATGCAGATGGCGCCGATTTCGGCGCCGGCCGCTACGCTGCCGGGCGTGTCGATGCCGGCGTCGACGATCAGCACGCCCCGCGCATCCCGTTGCACCGCGAGGCCGAGTTCGGTCTGCCGCTCGAGGAGCGATGCGAGCAGGGGCTGCGCGAGCGCGTTGACGCTGAGCGGCGTGGCATTCGTTGCGAATTCAACGATGGGCGAGTGAGCGTTCATGGGACACCTTCATCAAGGGTTCGATCGCGGCGGCGCGCACGGTGAGGGCCGTGCGCATCGCATTGACGGATGTGCCCGGCGCACAGGCCGCCGAGACGGTGCAAAGCGGCGTGCCGGCGGCGATCGTGCTGCCGGCGACGGGAATGTCGTGACACCAGCCGAGGCGGCGCGCCTGGGCGTCGAAGGCGGGCGTCGCGATATGGTCGCCCTGTGCAAACACGACCAGTTGGCCATGCACGGGCGGCGCCGGTCGGTCCTTTGCGTCCGGTATTTCCGGCAGCTCGCCGCGGCAGGCGCGGACGTGCTGCGCGAGCAGGGGAGCGCGCGTGCCGTGGTCATGGAGCGCCATCGTCGCGGAAGGCCGTGCGTTGACTTCGAGCACGATGCAACGCTCGCCGTCGCTCAGAAAATCGAGGCTATTGAGACCCACGAGACCGCTCGCGGCGACGATCGTCTGCACGGCATGGCGCACCTGCTTCTCGAGCCTGGGTGGCACAGGAATCGGACCGATCGCGCCACGCCAGACAAATGGATGCGCCCCGTGTGGTACGACGATCTGCTCGTTGATGCCGAGTACCGTGGCGCTGCGGCCTGTGGCGAGAAACAGCGCTGACATCGAGCGCCCGGAGCAGAGCCGTTGGTAATACGTATCGGACGAATCGTTGCGCGTGCAATCGTCTGTTGCATCGGCGAGATGGATATGCCAGGCGCCCGTGGCATTCGCGTGCTTGCATAGCCAGCCTTGCGGGTTGCGCGGGCGTTCCATGTGCGTCTCGGGAAACGCGATGCCGCATTCCTCGAGCAATGCGAAGAAACGCTTGGGGCTGCGAACCGCATCGTAGGCCTCGCGTGAATTGCCGATCAGCGGCAACGACTCGATGCCGGTGTGCAGCAGCTCCGGGCAGGCTTCGAAGCCGCTGCCCGCGATCCAGCCGGTCACGCCTCGCAAGCCGCTCGCGCGTTCGAGCGCGGCGCGCGTGCGGGCTGGATCGAGCGTGAGCGTCGCCGGGTTGCCGATCGGCTCCCAGCATGCAGCGGCGCGCCGCGTGTCGCTATCGCCGAACGCGTCGAGCGCAATCACTCGCCAGCCCGCGCGCTGCGCCGACTCGGCGAGCATGCGCGCGGACAGCCCGGCAACGACGATGCCGGGCCTCGTCATGGCTGCGTTCGCATGCTGGGGAGGCGGGGTTTCACGTCGCGCATCGCCCGGTCAGACAGCCTGCGCCTCGCGCTCGGCCACGACTTCGCGCGCGAGTGCGAACGCCTCTTCGAAGCCGAGATAAACCGGCTTCCCGCTCGCGAGCATGCGTTCGAACAGGCGCCGCTGCACCTGATACTTCACGTTGCCAATCGCCAGCGCGCCGATCCCCAGCGCCCGATGCAAGCCGAACGGTTTGCCGTCGTCAGCCACGCCCACGCCATCGATGCCCGCAGGCGGCACGGCGTTCACGTCGGCGGCGACGAGCAGTTGCGAAGCTTGATCGACCTGGCGCGTGTTCATCACCTGCACGCCGGCCGCCGCGGTCGAGAAGACCACGTCTGCGCGCGAGAGCGTGGTGTCGAGCGCTTCGGTCAATTGCGCGTCGGCGCCGCGCGTCTGCACGTTAAAGCGCGCGTTGATGCGGCTGCTGGCGGCCTGCGCGGCTTCGAGCCCGCGGCTGCTCGCGATCGAGACCAGCGCGCCCGCGCGCGCCGCGAGCACGCCCGCGATCACGCCCACGGGTCCCGTGCCGCCCAGTACGACGACGCGCTTGCCTTCGAAGTCCGTGTCGTGCGAACGCCGCAAATGCCACTCGACGCCTGCGACCAGCGCGGCGGCCGTGGTGTACGCCCCGCTCGGATCAGCGAATACGGAGACTTCGAACGGCGGCACCATCGCCTCGCGCGCGCGCAGCAACATGTCGGCGGCGAGCACGACATCGCGGCCGCCGATGAAGAGACCGGTGTGCGCCACGCCTTTCGGGCCGCGTGAAAAGATCGCGTCCTGCGTGAGCGCAGCGATGTTGTCGATGCCGACGTCGGCGTAGGGCACGACGACCTGATAGCCCGCATCGACGGCCATATTCACGTCGAAGGGGCTCATTTGCCGGCTCGGCGTGAACATATGGAGTATGAAGGGACGTTCCATCGTTTTTTCGATTCTCGAAGAGAGGTTGAGAAGGCGCGTCAGGCGACGGCCGGCGTATGAATGACCGTCGCGCCGGTGTTGCGCCCCTTGACGATTTCGAGTCGCAGCGTCGGGCCGACCACGCCGGCCTTGCGCGCCGCGGCCACGGCTTGCGCGGCCTCATCGTGCGAGGCCAGGATGGCGAAGCCCGTGGGGCCCCACGAACTTTGCCCGATGCCGGCGCAATGCCGCGCGCCGACCCAGTCGAGCACGCGCGCGACCGCGGGGCTCGTATAGATGCCGCCCTGCGATGCCGCGAAGTAGCGGCCGATGCCGTCCTGCAACTCGCTCACGCCGCGCGCAAATGGCGCGAAATCGCCTTCGGCCGCGGCCGGCAGGATCTGCATCAACGCGAGGTGGCAGGCGTGCGCGGCCAGCGCCTGCGGAAACGGCGGCAGTTCGGCCATGGCCTTGCGCTCGGCGGGGCCGGACAAGCCGCTGCGCGCGTCGTCTAGCACGAGCAGCACGCGCCATTCGTCGGGAAACGGCAGGCGCGCGAGCACCGGCGGCAGCTCCGTGGCCGAGCGCGGGCCGCCGTCGAGTATCAGTCCGCCCTGCTCGAAGCCCGCTACGCCGATGCCCGAGCGCGCGCCGCGCGCGAGCGCGAGGGCGAGCTCGGAGGCATCGAGTGTGAGCCCGTGCAGGCGCGCGAACGCATGGCCCGAGCAGAGCGCGAGCTGTGTGCCGGAGCCGAGCCCCGCATGCACGGGCAGCACATGGCGCAAGCGCACGTCGAGCGGCGTGCAATGCCCGCTCAGGCGCTTGAGCGCCTCGATGTGCGCGCGCAGACGCGGCAGCTCCTCGCTTGCATAGGGCGGGGCCGCATATTGATCGCCAGGCGTGTCGCTGCCAACGTCACCACGGTGAGCGAGGCGCATCTCGAGCGTCGTGCTGATGCCGTCGAGCACGAGGCCGAGACTGCCGAAACGCCGGCCGAGCGACGCCCCCGGATCGAGGAAGCCGAGATGCAGTCGCCCGGGTGCGTTCACGGTGACGGCGCTCGCTTGCTTCGCAGGGTGTGGCGTCGTGGCGTATTGCGTCATGGGCGCTTCCTCGGATCGGTGAGCGGACATCGGGTCCGGGCCGACCGACGCAAGCGTCATGCCATGCGCGCTTCGCTGAGCGAATTTCCGTCTATACGCGGGCTGTTAGATGGTTAGACGCGTGGTCCGATGCGCGTGCGTGTGGTGAGCGTGCGTGACCTGCGCATCGAGAACGGCGACCTGTTCACCGCGTGCGTGTGCCGTATCGGTGACAGTGTGTCACTCGCCACGCCGGACCCGAACGGGCGCCGTGGGCAGGTCCGCATATTCGCCGGCGAGGTACGTCTCGGTGTTTTCCACTACGAAGCGGCGGAACGACTGGCAGGTGGGCGAGAGCTGGCGCGCGCGTAGATGCACGATCTGCCACGCGCGGTCGATGGGTGTGCCGCTCACGTCGAGCAGGGCGATTTCGCGGGTGCGCAACTCCAGCCGCAGCGTATGCAGCGAGAGCAGGCTGATGCCCATGCCCGCCATGACGGCCTGCTTGATGGTCTCGTTGCTGTCGAGCGTGACGACCTTCGCAGGCGCAAAGAGGTGGTGCTTGAACATCTGTTCGACAACCGTGCGCGTGCCGGACCCCGGCTCGCGCATCAGGAAGGTCTCATGGCGCAATTCCTGCACGTCGATGCGCCGGGCTACGGCGAACGCGTGATCCCGCGCGGCGACGATGACCTGCGGGTTGTACGCGAGCGGCTCGGCGACGGCGTCGAGCTCGCGCGGCGGGCGGCCCATGACTGCGAGGTCGATAGCGTTGTCTTGCAGCATGTGCAACAACGATTCGCGATGCGCAATCGTGAAGCGCACTTCGACTTTCGGGAATTGCGCGCAATAGCGTGCGATGAGTTGCGGCACGAAATAGCACGCGGTGCTGACGAGGCCGACGGAGATTGCGCCACTGTCGGCGAGAGAGAGCGACTGCAGTGCGTCTTGCGCATCCTTCACTTCGCCGAGAATACGGTTGGCGTGATGCGCGAACGTTTGGCCGGCTTCGGTCAGTGCCATCTTGCGCGCGACGCGCTCGAACAGTTGCAGGCCGACGGCTTCTTCGAGCTGCTTGATCTGCATGGAGACGGCCGGCTGCGAGAGATGCAGGTCTTGCGCCGCGCGCGCGAAGCTGACTTGCGTTGCCGCGGCGGCAAAGATCTGCAGCTGGCGCAGCGTGAGCGTACGAACGAAATTGAGCATGACCGGTAATCGCCTGGAAAGCGCGCGCAACGCGCGGAGACAGGTAAGGGCTCCCTTATAGGACGACTAAGAATATTTGAATTTCACTGATTTGCGCAGCGCTTTATCGTAGAGGCGTGCCAGGTGTTACGCGATGTAGAGCGCGGCAGACACGCCTACGGTTTACCCGGATCAAGGAGTTTTGAATGCAAGCCCGAACGGAATCCACGAGAGATCGCTACGCGGCGGGCGTGATGAAAAGCGACACGCATCCGTGCAATACCTATCGGGAAATGCGGGGCCGCCGATGTTCGACCTGCGCGGCGCGGCCGGTGTGCTGTTCGATGTGAACGCGTGCCGCCCGGCGCATCCGCACGAGCACATCGAGCTCAATGTGTTCGATTCGACGCGTGGCTTCGAGACGATGCGCATATCGTTCATCGTCAACCGTCCGCCCGTGGAGCAGGGCTTTCATCTCCAACGCGAGGAAGTGCCCGGCCGCACGCAGCGCTACGCCGTCCGCGCTGACGCTGTCGAGACGCGCACTGGCGGACGCAACTGATGCGGTGGGGCGCTGCGCTGGCAGGCATCTTGCTCGTGCAGTAGGGCTGCCATCTGTTGTGTCGCCGCATGTGGCGGCGCTCCTGGAGAAAGACATGATCGTAATGCCCCACGCAGAACCCGCCGCCGGCGAAGCCCGCATGGCGCCGACGGGTCAGCAAACGGTCGACCTTGCCCAGCACTGAGGCCACCATGCAAAGCAAACACGTGACGCTCGACGATTTCCTTGCCAGTGAGCTGGCGAGCCAGGATGGCGTATCTTCTGCCGCCGGCCTGCCTGTCCTGCTCGGCGAGATCGCCCAGGCGGTGCGCTTCATCGCTTCACTGATCGACCGGTTTGCGCTGGAAGGGGGCACGCCCGAGGGCGGTATGCGTGAGCCGGTCGACATCGCGGCGCGCGAAGTACTGGTAGCGCTGTGCGAGCGCAGCGCCAGCATCGCGGGCTACACGGCTAGCGGCGTGGACACCGCACGAGCCACGGCGGCCTCGACCCGCGGCGCCTGGCTGTTGGCTTTCGACGCACTCGACGGCGCCGGGCAGGCCGGCGAAAACGGCATGGCTGGCAGCAGCTTTTCCGTGCGCGAAGCAACGGGTGAGGCCATGGGCGACGAGCGGGCATTGCTGTGCGAAGGCGTGGCCCTGCGTGCAGCGGGTTATGCCGTCTATGGTCCGTCGACGACGCTCGTACTTACGCTCGGACGCGGCACGCACGGCTTCACGCTGGCGCGCGAGAGCGGCGCCTTCGTGCTCACGCACCGCTCGATGCGCATACCGGAAGACAGTGCCGAATTGTCGATCGACGGCGCACGCGAGCGTTGCTGGGCGCCGCCCGTGCTGCGCTATGTGCGCGAATGCCGGGAGGGCAACATGGGCGAGCGCGAGCGGGACTTCAGCATGCGCTATAGCGGCTGCGCCGTTGCGGACGTACACCGCATTCTGATGCGCGGCGGTATGGGTATCGTACCTTGCGAGCCCCACGGGGCGCCCGGCGCGGGCCTGAGCCTCTTGCATGCGGCCCAGCCGTTTGCGTGGCTCGTCGAACAGGCGGGCGGCGCGGCGAGCACGGGGTGCGAGCGCGTGCTCGAACTGCGGCCTGCATCGCTCGGCGAACGGGCCGGCGTTGCTCTGGGCGCAAAGTGCGAAGTCGAGCGGCTCGAGCGCTACTACCGCGAGTACGAGCGCGGCGTGGACAGGCCGTTCATCTCACCGCTGTTCAACGAGCGTTCGTTGTACCGCCCCGAGGCATGCGCTTGATGCCGCACACGGACGAGGACTCAAGCGAGACATCATGTCGATCAAACACCCGATCGTGGCCGTCACCGGTTCGAGCGGCTCCGGCACGACCACCGTGATGAATAGTTTTCAGCACATCTTCCGGCGCGAGAAGCTCAAGGCGCAGATCGTGGAGGGCGACGCCTTCCACCGTCACGACCGCGTGGCTATGCGCATCGCAATGAAGGAAGCGGAAGAGAAGCGGCAACAGTTCAGCCACTTTGGTCCTGCCGCGAACGTGCTGGACCGGCTCGAAGATCTGTTCCGGCAATACGGTGCAACGGGCAAGGGGCGCGTGCGCAAATACGTCCACGACGAGACAGAAGCCCTGCAGTACGACGCGGAGCCCGGTACGTTCACGCCCTGGTCAGACGTCGAGCCGGACACGGACCTGCTCTTCTACGAGGGTCTGCACGGCGGCTTTGTCGGACACGGCATCGACGTGGCGCAGCACGCCGACCTGCTCGTGGGCGTCGTGCCCATCATCAATCTCGAATGGATCCAGAAGTTGCATCGCGACAAGACGCTGCGCGGCTACTCGCAGGAAGCGGTGATGGACACCATCCTGCGCCGCATGCCCGACTACGCCCATTACATCTGCCCGCAGTTCAGCCGGACGCACGTCAATTTTCAGCGCGTGCCGACTGTCGACACGTCGAATCCATTTACGGCACGCGATATTCCGAGCGCCGACGAGAGCTTTGTCGTGATTCGCTTCGCCAATCCGAAAGGCATTGACTTCCCCTATCTGCTCACGATGCTGCAAGACTCGTTCATGAGCCGGCCAAATGTGATCGTCGTGCCGGGCGGCAAGATGGGGCTCGCGATGCAACTGATCTTCACGCCGATGATCCTCAAGATGATCGATCGGCAGCAACGCGCGGCGTAACGATAAGGCGCGCGCTTTCTGGAAACTCGGCCGCCAGTTAGCGGCTTAATAACAGGAGATACCTCATGCAAGTGATGTCGCGCAATCTGCCCGTCGACGCCGTTCTGTTCGATCTCGCCAGCATCCTGCACGGCAGGAGCATAGCTGGCCACCTCACCGAGCTCTTTCCGGCCGTCGAATCGGCACTCGACGGATTGCGCCAGATGGGCCTGAAGCTCGGTGTCGTGACCGACAAGGAGGCGCATCAGGTCGAGCCGCTGCTGCAGCGCTTCGGGTTGTCGGTGTGGTTCGACATCGTTGTGGAAGGCGATGCGCTCGCGCAGCGCAAACCCCAGCCCGCGCCGCTTCTGCACGCCTGCGAGGCGCTCGCTGTCGCGCCGGCGCACGCGCTCTACGTGGCCGACTCGGCAAACGACGCGCTGGCCGCGCAGGCGGCCGGTATGCCGATGATCCGCGTGAGTTATGGCGCCTGCGCCGATCAGTCGATTTCAGAACTGCCGTGTCTGCGCGTCATCGACACGCCCAGCGAACTGCTCGATCTGCTTGGCAGTCCGCATCATCGGAATCAGCCTGAACGCGCAATGCACCCTGAGGCCGCCGCTTATCGGCACGACGGCCCTGCGGGGACGTATGCCTGAATGGAAGGGAGCGGCGTGTCAGCGTTTAATGTGGACGCGCCGCATTTTCCGGTACAAGGTGTTGCGCGTCACGCCGAGCGCCTGCGCCACTTCGCTCACGTTCCAGCGGTGCGTGTCGAGCAGGCCCATGAGCGCTTCGCGCTCGGCCTGCAGGATGGCATTGAGGGGTGCCGTGCCATCGTCGTCATCGATGTCCTCGCCGCAGTCGGAAGCCGCGTCTGCCGTTACCGCAAGCGGCGCGGCTGCCACGGCCAGGCTGGCGGCCCGACCCGCACTGCGTACGAGGTCGCCGGGCAGATGCGCAGCGGTAAGCTCCGGACCGTCGCACAGCGCAGCCGCCGTGCGCAGCACATTGCGCAGCTGGCGCACATTGCCCGGCCAGGGATGATCGAGCAGGATCTGTCGCGCGTCCTTGCCAAGCAGGGGCGCGACTTCGTTGTCCTGTTCGAGTAGATGCCGGATCAACGGGAGCTTGTCTTCGCGTTCGCGCAGCGGCGGCACGCGCAGGGCAACGCCGCTCAGGCGATAGTAGAGGTCTTCGCGAAACTGTCCTTTGGCGACGAGCTCGCCCAGATCGCGATGGCTCGCGCTGATGAGCTGGAAATCGACCTTGATGACAGCTTCGGAGCCTAGTGGCGTCACCTCTCGCTCCTCGAGCACGCGCAGCAGGCGAGCCTGCAGTGCGAGCGGCATGTCGCCGATCTCGTCGAGAAAGAGCGTGCCGCCATTGGCCTGCAGAATCTTTCCGCGCCGCCCTTCGCGCTGCGCACCCGTGAAGGCGCCGGCGCGATAGCCGAACAGCTCGCTTTCGACGAGATGCTCGGGCAGCGACGCGCAGTTGATCGCGACGAACGGCCCATTACGGCGAGCGCTGGCGGCGTGCAGCGCGTTGGCGAAGACGTCCTTGCCTGCACCGGTCTCGCCATGCACGAACACGGCAATGCCGCGATCGATCACGCGTTCGCCGAGGCTCAGCTGGCTCGCGAGCTGAGCATCGCCGAATTCGACGCGCGGGCCCGAGCCATGACGTTCGGTGCCGCGTGCAGGCTCCCGGCGCGCGACGGGTACGCGCGCCGCGTGCTGCTGCGTTGCGATTGCCGCTGGGTGCTTGAGCGGTGCCTGCGCGACCGCGAAGAAGCGATTCGGCGCTTGCGCACGGTACACCGCGACAGGATGGAAGGAACTCTGGGCGCTGCGCGTGAGGAGGTCCGCGAGCTTTGCGTTGAAGAGGCCGGTGATGGGCTTGCCCGCGATTTCGGCGAGCGTGGCGAAGCCGAGCTGGAACAATGCGCTGCGGTTCGCGCCGAGCACGATGCCGCTATCGTCGATCGTGAGCGTGCCCGCGTGCAGCGTGTTCACGAACTCCGGACGGCTGTGGAAATGCACCCTGTGCGCCTGTGCATGGCGCACATCGAGCAGGCGGTTTTCGATCATCTGCCGCGACATGCCGACGAGCACGAGCGAGTGCTGCTGCTCCAGGTGCGAGCGACTCGTGACATCGAGCACGCCGGCAATCGCGCCGCGCTCGTCGAATACCGGCACGGCGGAGCAGGTGAGGCCCGCGTAGCGCGAGAAGAAGTGCTCGTGCTGGCGCACGGCCAGCGCTTCGCCTTCCGCGAGGCAGGTGCCCATGCCGTTGGTGCCCGCTTCGCGCTCGCTCCAGACGGCGCCCACGCAGAAGCCCCAGTCTTCGACCTGCTCCGCGAAGCTCGTGGACGAGACGAGGTGCAGGATCACGCCTTCCGCGTCGGTCAGCACGACCGCGAGATCGGCATCGCCCAGTTGCTGGTAGAGCGTCGTCATTTCGAGCTTCGCGCAGCCGATCAAGTCGCCGAGGCGCTCGCGGCGCTGTGCTAGCTCGGCGCTCGTCAGCACGGGCGGCGGGCGGCACGCGTCGGGATCGAGCCCGTAGTCGTGCAGGCAGCGTGTCCATGAGCGCACGATCGCCGCGCTCGGCTCGTAGTGACCGAGCCGCTGGCGCAATGCGCTGTCGACCGCGCCGGTGCGGGCTAAACGTTCAACGCGTTCTTCGGCATATTGGGCTGACTGCATGACACGCGTCTCCAGATTTTCCGACCGCCAATAACGAATGCATCGTGGACGAATCAAAGCGATTTCGCCAACCTGCATCCGATTATTCGCGGCAGAAAATCCAGTGGCAATTCGCCTCGAAGTGCTACCTCTTTGTGGGTAGACGCGTGTCCCGCAGAGGATTGCCGTGGGTATTGCCGGACTTCAGCGCTCGCGCGGTGCGCCGTGCTCGTGGCGCCACACCACGGCTTCGAGCCGTGAGTGCAGGTCGAGCTTGCGCAGCACGTGCTTGACGTGGACCTTCACGGTGCCCACGCTGATGCCGAGCTTGCGTGCGATGACCTTGTTGCACATGCCCTCGACGAGGTAGTCGAGCACTTCGACCTCGCGTGCCGTGAGATCGGACTCCACTGGCGGCATGCGCTGGCCGCCCGAGAGGGCCTGAACGAGGCTGCCGGTGACCGCATCGCTGAGCACCGCCGCGCCCGTCAAGGCCTTCTGGAGCGTCGTGCAGAGGTCTTCGGGGTCCATGTCCTTGAGCAAATAGCCGTGAGCGCCCGCGCGCAGCGCGGCGACCACGTCGCGTTCATGGTCCGAGACGGTCAGCATGATGAAGCGCGCGTTCACGCTGGCGTCGCGCATCAACTGCAGCGTTTCGATGCCGCTCACTTCCGGCATGTTAAGGTCGATCAGCACGATCTCGGGCTTCAGGCGTACGGCCATCTCGACGCCTGCGCGGCCCGAGGCCGCCTCGCCCGCGATACAGAACGACGAATTCATCTGGATAAGCTGCGCGACGCCTTTGCGAAAGAGTGCATGGTCGTCGATGAGCAGAACGGAATGGGGGGGCATGTAGGCTTCCTTGGCGCGTTGACCAGACTACCTGTCTCTACTGGAACGGCGTGGTACCCGTCTTTGGGTGCATGTGCACTTGTGAGCGCCAGCACTTTGTTCGCTGCTACCAGATTTTTCCTGGATTAGAGCCTTAAGTCTACGCGTGGAATCCCGATGGACAATATTCACTGCGGGGAAAAAAAGGGGCCAACCCATCATGGGCCGGCCCGAACTCACGACTTTCACAGGGCTTCAGAAGTGACTGCGTAATTCCTCGGCGATATCGAAGATATCTCCCACGATGCCATAGCGCGCGATCGTGAAGATCGACGCTTCGGGGTCGGTGTTGACGGCAATGATGTTCTCCACATGCTTCATACCGGCCATGTGCTGCACCGATCCCGATATCCCCATCGCGATGTACATCTTGCAGGCCGCGGCGGTCTTGCCGGACTGGCCGACCTGGTGCGCTTTCGGCAGCCAGCCCGAGTCGGCGATCGGGCGCGAGCAGCCGAGCGTTGCACCCACGGTTTCCGAGAGTTCCTTGAACTGCTCGACGTGGGTCTCTTCGCCGATGCCCCGGCCGATGGAGAGGATGAACCTGGCGCCCGGAATATCGACATCGCCGCTCGCTGCCGGCTCCTCGAAGCCTTTGTGCACGCTGCGCGGCGTAACGGCAGGCGCCGCGAACGTGCTGAGCGTGGGAGCGGAAACGTTTTCGGGCGCTTTGAAGGAGCCAGGCCGCAACGTCACGACGACGGTCTCTTTGGCCGGGAACTCGATCTCCATGTTGACCTTCTGCCCATAGCCCGAGCGCGTGGCGACCCAGCCCGCGTCGTCGCGGGTCAGGGCGAATGCGTCGGTCGTGAACCCGTAGTTGGCCTTGACGGCAAGCGGCGCCGCGTAGCCGAGCGTGTCGATCGTATGCGGCAGGAGCACGAGCGAGGGATTTCGGGTCTCGATGAGTGCGCGCGCAACGATTTCGTAAGTTTCGGGGTCGAAGGCGTCGGCAGCCGTTTGGACGCTCAGGATCTCGTCCACGCCTGCGAGCTTGAGGCTCTCCACGTACGCCTCGGGCTGCGCGCCGAGTACCGCGACCGTAACGGCTTCGCCGCTCGATTCCTTCGCAGCCGCGGCCGCGCCGATGACTTCGAGGCTAACCGGGCGCAACTGCCCTTGACGGTGTTCCACCACTACCAGAATTCCACTCATTTCGCTTCTCCGCTGAATTCCTTGATCAGGCTTGCGAGACGTGCCGCCTGTTCGGCCGGCGTGCCGCCGATCATGTTTGCGCGACCCGCGGCCGGGACATAGACGCGCCGGATGCGCGAGAGCGATCCGGCCGCGCCGGTTTCGCCGGCGGCGAGGCCGAGCTCTTCCGGCGCGAGGGTTTCGATCGGCCGCGCGGCGGCTTGCTTGATGCCGCGCAGCGACGCGTAGCGCGGCGTGTTGATGCCAAGCTGGATGGTCAGCACGGCGGGGCACTGCACGTCGACGGTCGCGTAAGCGCCGCCTTCCAGCTCGCGTCGGGCGGTGGCCGTCTTCGCGCCCGGCGCGTAGTCAAGCCCTGCCACGACGGCGGCATGCGGCCAGTCGAGCAGGCCCGCGAGCGCCATGCCGGTCACGCCATAGGCGTGATCGGACGCCTGCACGCCCGCGAAAATCATGTCGGGCGCTTCCTTGCGCGCGAGGGCGGCAAGTACGCGCGCGACGGCGACCGGGTCGGCGTCTTCGAGCGCGTCGCTCCATATGCGCACCGCGCGGTCGGCGCCTTTGGCGAGGCACTTGCGCAATTCGTCATCGGCGCTATCGGGTCCGACCGTGACGACCACGATCTCGACATCGCCGTTTGCGCCTTCCTTCAGGCGCATCGCTTCTTCCAGTGCGTAGTGATCCCACTCGTTCAGGTCGAAGACGTGAAAATCGGCGCTGACGTCGCGGCCGTCGTCGTTCAACTCGAAGTCCTCGTCGAGCGAAGCGACCTGCTTGATTGTGACTAGTATTTTCATCTTGACTCCATCGTGTTCGTCGGAGAGGGTGAATCGTGGTGCTCATGCTGCGGCGCATCCTCGTCCAGCGGATGCGGGAAATCGTTCTGATCGGCGCGTGCGACGGCCGCAAGCGGCGCGAGCGGCGCGGCGGACGCCACCACGGGACCGAGCGTGCGCCCGAAGTGGGCGAACAGACGTGAGCGCGCCTCGCGGTCCGGATCGAAGCGCATGCGCCAACGGTCGGCGTCCGTCAGGTTCGGGTGCTCGAACACCAGCACGCGGTGCAGCGGATACGGCTCGTGGCGCAATTGCAGCAGCACGCGCCGCGTTGCCCGCGGGTTGAGGGTCACGCTGCGGCGCACATCCGCCACGGCATGGGCCGCGAGCCGTGCGAGCTGCGCCTGCGGGGTCGCGGGATGGCGAGCGATGCCCGAGAGCACGTCGATGTCCTCGTCGGCACAGAGGCGCCGCAGCAGTGAGGCCGGCAGGTCTTCGCGCAACGCGATACCCGCCCGGACCCACGCCACCGGATCGGCGGCGAGGACGGCGACGAGGCGCGCGGGACAGCGCGGGTGGCGGGCCACTGCGCGACGCACTTCCGGCTCGCTGTCGTGCACGAGCCGCTCGAGCCATTCGGGCGGGCAGGCCGGATTGCGCGCGAGCGTACGGCGCACCCACGTATCGGCGTTGCCGATGAACCAGTCCACCACCTTGAGCGGCAGATCGTGGCGCGTGGCCACGACGCGCCGCACGATGGCCTGCGCGTCGAAGCACAGGCCGATCAATGCGCCCGCCGGCGTGTTCGCGTTGAGCGCGGCGGCCCGGCGCACGCCGGGGTCTTCGTCGCGGGCGAGCAGCGCCAGGATGTCCGGGAGCGTGCGTGCCTGGAGTGCGAGGCTGCGCCGCTCGGCAGACGACGAAGGCAGCGTGCGCAGCAGCGCTTCGGGGCAGCACGGATGACGCAGCACCTGGGCGCGCACGGCACTCGTGTGCGTGTTCTTCCACAGATGCAGCAGCGTCTGCGCGTCGGTCGCGAGATGGATTGCGAGCAGCCGTTGCAGCACGGCGATGCCGCGCTGTTCGACCAGAATGAGCAGATCAGAGGGCACGCCCACGTTTTCGCAGAGCGCGCGCAGCACGTCGATGTCCTCGCTCTGCGCGGCGAGCGCGCTGAGTAGCGCATGCGGCGCGTTAGCGTGCCGTGCGAGCAGGCACGCGAGACGCGGGGCGATTATTTCGTTTGCCTGCGCGAGCAGGGCGAGCGCGTCACCAGGCGTCGCGGGATTTCTCGCGAGGCGCAGTTTCAGCGTCTCGTCTCGATTGGCCGCCGCGAGCCGCGCGACCACGGCGAGCACCGCGCCGTGGGCGAACGTGCAGGCGGCGAGCGCGAGGCAGTCACGCCGCTCGGCGAAGAGGCGGGTGCCCAGCCGCTCGCGTGCGGCATGATCTGCGTGCGGGTAGAGTGCCGCGGCCGCGTAAATGTCCTCTGCAGCGAGCGCGAGTTCGACCAGCTCGCGCCAGTGCCGTCGCATCGTCGGCGTGCGCGGCCTGTGCTGCACAGGGACGGAGCTGGGCGTCATGTCTGGCAATCCTCGCTGTGGATCAGGCCGCCGCGATGGCGCGCACGCCGCCCGGCTCAGCCGGATCGTCGCCGGCCGGCTGCGCGAGGCTCTCCGCGATCAGCTCGATCAGCTCGCGCACCACGAACCGACCTTCGTAGCCGCTCGTCTTCAGCGCGTCTTCGAACATCGTCAGATCCTTCGGGCAGCAGACCACGAACACCTCCAGCCCTTCGATACGCGCGGCCTCGTGCATGCGGTTCTGCGAAGGCTTTTCCTTGCCGACCGGATCGCTCATCCAGATCCGGCCGCCGCCGGCGCCGCAGCAGAACGAGTTGTCGCGCGAGCGGGGCATGTCCACGAGCTCGCAACCGATCGCGGAGAGGATTTGCCGTGGCGCGTCGTAGCCCTTGTTGAAGCGTCCGAGGTGGCACGGATCATGGAACGTCACGCGGTAGCCGAGCTTGCGCCTCGGCTCGAGCGCCCCCTCGGACAACATGCGCGCGACGAGGCTCGTGTAGTGCTCGATCTCGAACTTGCCGCCGAAGTCGGGATACTCGTTGCGGATGGTGTTGTATGAATGCGGATCGGTCGTGACGATGCGCTTGAAGTGCGATTGCCCCAGCATCGCGATGTTGTTCTCCGCCAGCAGTTCGTAGAGCCCTTCCTCGCCCACGCGCCGCACGTCGTTGCCCGCATTCGATTCGCCCTCGTAGAGCAGGCCGAAATCGATTCCGGCGTTATGTAGCAGCGTGGCGAAGCCCTGGGTCACGCGCTGGTTGCGCGGATCGAACGAGGCGTAGTCGCCTACGAACCACAGCAGATCGACCGGCTCCTTGCGCGCATCCTTGATCTGAAAGGGCAGCGGCTTCGTCCACGCGGCGCGCTTGCGCTTCGATTCGTTAAACGAATTGCCGTTCTTGTGGATGGCCTGGAGCGTCTTTTGCACCTGCGGCTCCATTTCGCCATCCTCAACGAGTTTGCGGCGCATCTGCACGATGATGGGCACGTGCTCGACCGCGACGGGGCAGATCTCCACACAGGCCATACAGGTACGGCATGACCAGACGGTTTCCATGAACACCTGGCCGATGTCCTTGCCATGCACGTCGAGCTTCACCTCGTCGGGCAACGCGTTCTTCTGCAGCGCTTCGTTGGCGAACTCGCGCAGCGAGAGAATCACGTCGCGCGGCGAAAGCGGTGCACCCACTGCGTTCGCCGGGCAGGCCTCGTGACAGCGGCCGCACTTCGTGCAGGCGTCGAGGTTGAGTAGGTGCTTCCAGGTGAAATCGGTGATGGTCTTGTAGCCGACCTTTTCGCTATCGGGCTCGACGCGCGGCAGGCGTTGCGCTGCGAGCGGGTCGCGCATCATCAGCGAGCCCGAGGCCGTGAAAATGTGCTTGACCTTCGTGTACGGGATCAGCGCGATGAAGGTGAGCGCGAGCAGTCCGTGGAACCACCAAAGGCCGGTGCGCATCGCGTAAGCGGCCGAGGCGCTCACGCCCACCCCCTTGATCATTTCGGCGAGCAGCGCGGCCACGGGCGACCACCAGCGCGTGTCCCACACGACGGCGCGGTCCTGCAGCCAGACGAGGCGCAGCGCGCTCAGCACGAAGCCGGTGATGCCGATCAGCACGAGTGTCCAGAGGAACGCCCAGTCTTCGCGCCGGTAGCCGCTGCGGTCGTAGTCGGGGTCGCCGGGCTGGCGGTCCGGGCGCTTGTAGTCGAGCTTGGGCGGCTTGATCCAGCCGCGGCGCACCATCATGTAGATGAGCCCGGCGATCATCGAGACGCCCGCGAGATTCATCGCAAGCTTGAACAGCAGATAGAAATCGCCGTTCCAGAAGTGAAAGCCGAGAAAGCGCGCGGTGACGTCGTAGTCGACGGTGACCGTGGCGGTGCCGAGAAACAGCACCGCGAAGCCGTAAAAAATCATCCGGTGTGCGCGGCCCGCGGCGGCATCGCGGCGCGCGACGGTGCGGTGGCTCAGCACGACACGCACCATGTCCTTGAAGCGCGCTTGCAGGTCGATCTTGCCGAACGACTTCGACAAGGGTTGGCCACGCCGATATTTACGGATCTGGACGTAGACTCCCCACGCAAACGCGCCAACTGCCGTGAGGCCGATGAGATAAAACAGCGCGATCGCAAACGACGGGAAGCCCTCGAACAGGATGCGCGTGACGGTCGCGGGGTCGAATGTCGCTGAGGTTTGCATGGCTCGTCCGTTTTATGGATGGAGGGGAGGGCGCGCTTTGTACAGGCAAAGCGCGCCCGTGCCAGGCGGTCGAGCGCGCCTGACGAAACCGCGCACCGTGTTGCCACGGTGCCGGAGCCGGACTCCGTGCTCTTCTACTTCTTGTAGTGGATCTGGTAGGTGCCTTCGGGCAGGTGCGGCGTGCCCCATACGGCCACTTCCCGCTTGTACGGCAACGGGAACTGCGCGTTGGCCTCCTCGATCTCGCGCGCGAGACGGTGGCCCGTGAAGGTCGCGTCGGCGATCAGACGCGGTGCTTCGGCGTCGCCGATCAGATACACCGCCTTGATACCCTTGCTTTCCCATTGATCCTGCTTTGCCTTCACTTCGCGGTAGAGCGTGTCATTCGAGCGGCGGCCGGTCACGAGCACGAGCGAGTCGAACTCGAGCCAGCGGTGTGTCTTGTTCGCGTCGCGCGGCAACTGGCCCGGGCCCTTGTAGGTCCGGCGCGAACCGTCGCCCCAGATGTTGTAGATCTCGATGCGGCCCTTCTCGATGCGGCTCGCGAAGTGATCGCCCATCTCCGTCACGTGCAACTCGTGCAGGCGGCGCATCATGTTCGGATACTCGAGCGTGAAGTGCATGTAGTTCGCCAGATGCACGCCGCTTACGATCGTCACTTCGTGGCCGGCCGCCGCGAGCTTCTCCGCGAGGCTTGGCGCCATGAAGTAGGTGTCCGCATTGAGGATCACGACGCGCTTGCCGATCGGCTTCTTGCCCGCAAGCACCTGCTCCGGCGTCAACTGGTCAGGTTGCGAGGCATCGGCACCGGGGATCGGATCGTGCGTAAGGCAGTTGGTGCCGTCGCCCACCCAATGCGAACCGGTTGCGATCACAACTTTTTCAGCGCCGTAGTCGAGCACGTCGGCGGCGGTTAGCGGCTTCACGCCGAGTGCCAGTTGGCTCTGCTTGTTCTTTTTGAGCAGCTTGGCGATCTGCGTTTCGCGGTAGTCGCGGTGATAGCCCCATTCGCCGAGTCCCGGCAGCGTGACGACGCTATTCAGATGGCCGCCGATCTTCTCCGCCGAATCGACGAGGTGGACGGTGTAGCCGCGCTGCATCAGCACGCGTGCGCATTCCGAGCCCGACGGGCCCGCGCCGACCACGAGCACCGAGTCGCCCGACTTGCATTCTTCGAACTTCTCCGGGTGCCAGCCGCGGCGGTACTCTTCACCGGCCGTGGCGTTCTGCGTGCAGATCATCGGCGGCCCACCGATTTCCCAGCGCGAAATACAGACGTTGCAGCCGATACAGACGCGAATGTCGTCGATGCGGCCTTCCTCGACCTTTTTCGGCAGGAACGGATCGGCGATCGAGGGGCGGGCGGCGCCGATGATATCGGCATAGCCCTTCGTGACGATCTCGGTCATCTTCTCCGGGTCGGTAAAGCGGCCCACGCCCAGCACCGGCTTCTTCGAGACCTGCTTGATGAACTTCGTCCAGGGCACCTGGTGGCCCTGCAGATAGAAGCGCGAGGGGCCCGCGTCCTCGCCCCACTCGGCGATGTCGCCCACGTCCACGTCCCACAGGTCGACGAGCGGATCAGCCATTTCGACGAACTTCATGCCGTCGTTCTCGACTTCGACGCCGCCGCTGCCGTAGAGCGTGTCCACGGCGAAGCGCGTGGCGATGGCGCAGTCCTTGCCCACTGCATTGCGGACTTTCTCGAGTGTTTCAAGCCAGAAGCGTGCGCGGTTTTCGAGCGAGCCGCCGTAGCCGTCCGTGCGCTTGTTGTAGTAGGGCGAAAGGAACTGCAGCGGCAGATACGAGTGTGCGCCGTACACGTAGACGATATCGAAACCGGCGTCGCGTGCGCGCAGGGCCGCTTCGACGTAGTACTGCTGGACGTCGCGAATATCGTCGAGGTCCATTTCCTTGCAGTACGTAAGCGTTTCGAACTCCGAAGCAAACTGGCTGGGACCGCGCGGCGTGGCGCGGCTTTCCATGCAGGGCGCGTGCGAGCCGCCGTACCACATTTCGATGCCGGCGAGCGCGCCGTACTTGTGCACTTCCTCGGTCATCGCCCGCAGATTGCGCACGTCGCCCTCGTCCCAGATGCGGGCGGAGAGGCGGTGCGTGTCGTCCGACTCCGGGTGGATCGAGCAGTACTCGGTGTTCATCGCCGCCCAGCCGCCTTCGGCCTTCATCGAGCGGTGCGCGGCCTGGAAGCCGGGCAGGTTGCTGCCCGCGCCGATGCAGTGCGGGACTTGATAGAAGCGGTTGCGCAACGTTTTCGGACCGATCTGGATGGGCTCGAACAACACGTCATAGCGGGGATCGCGGGACATGGGGACATATCTCCTGTTGTGTATTCTGGCTACGTGATGCTTAGTTCGTGGCTACGTGGTCGATACTCAGGCCGCGACACGCGTGCGCACGCGTTGCGGGTCATAGAATGGCGTGCGAGTGACGGTGCCGCTAAAGGTGCCCGAGGCGTCGTGAATCTCTACCTTGGTGCCGAGCGCCGTATGCGTAGGCTTTAGATGGACCATCGCGAGCGACTGCATCAGATATCGGCTAAACGTCGCGCTCGTAACGACACCCACCTGCTCCTTTCCGATAAAGATCTTCGAGCCCGCCGCGACCGCGCCGTCGTGCTTCACGAGCACGCCCGCCTGCTTGAAGCGCTCCTTGCCGCGTGCGTTGAGAAGGGCCGCCTTGCCGATGTAGTCACCGGGTTTGTCGACGTCGATCATCCAGTCGAGGTTCACTTCCCACGGCGTGACGTCGCGTTCGGGCATGTCGAACGGATAGAAGAGCAGCGCGGCTTCGATGCGCGCAAGCTCGAGCGAGGTCCACGAAGCCGGCACGATGCCGAGCGGCTTGCCCGCTTCGAGAATGGCGTCCCACAGCGCGATGGCGTCGCTGGCGCTGCACGAGACTTCGAAGCCCTGCTCGCCGGAATAGCCGCCGCGCGAGATGATGATCTTGCGGTCGAACAGCTGGGTCTCGACGTGTGCGAAATACGGCAGCTTCGCGAGATCGATGCCGATGTGCGGCTGCAGGATGGCCGCGGCGCGTGGACCTTGCAGCGACAGCATGTGTACGTCGAAGTCCTGGTGCCATTCGACATCGCGGCCCTCCGCCGCGCGGCGCAGATGAGACTGTGTCGAGCCGCCGCCGTGCGAGATGCGGTATTGATTCGGCGCGTCGTAGATCACCATCAGGTCGTCGCAGATCACGGCGCGTTCGTCGACTTCGGCGGCAAGGCGCGCCGTGCCGGGCTTCATCTTCGTGACGTCGATTGCGCAGATGCTGTCGATCACGGCGCAGGCGTCCGGGCCGCTCACGCGAAGGATGTTCAGCGCGCTGATATCGTAAAGGCCCGCCGTCGAGCGCACGGCGACCACCTCGTCGTTCGGGTCGCTGTTGTAGTACCAGGGCAGCGGCATGTCGTTCCACATATCGCCGTCCAGCTTCGAGCCCAGCTCGCGATGGCGGATATTCAAAATTGATTGCCTGGTCATAGCGTTTTCCCGAGGTTGAGAGCCTTGCGTGACTTACATGAATAAAGGCCGACGCATCTGAGCCGATTGGCCGGAACGAGGGCCGCTGGATGGCAATCAGTCTCGGTCGTTAAAATCGGCGTCACAATCGCCCGGAGGCGCTACCTCCGAGTGGGTAGGCACACTACTTCGTGCCGTCGCGGGAGTCTTTCGAATGCCTCACAAAACGTTGCATCGCGTGGCGGTGTATCCGCGCAGACATGTGCCGCACGCCTGTTGTACGGCCATCCGGCGGTCATTCGACGTCGTGAATGGAGTCTGAATGCACCCTCGCGGGCGTAGCGCAGGGGCTACCCCCTATGAATCATTGATCTCCCTTTTTTGCTCGCCGATTCTTCTCGTACAGATTCGCTGCCATGCATGCGTGTGTCCGGTTCAGGGTCTTCCCTGAGCATCGACTGGGCGCGCGTTCATCTGACTTGAGGATCAATGGCCATGAAAGGACCGAAGGCGATTCCAGTACGTGTCGAGCGGGTGGAGGACATCACGGCCGATATCCGGCGCTTTACGCTTGTGCCGGCAGAGGGCGGGCAACTGCCGGCGTATTCCGCCGGCAGTCATGTCGTGGTGACCATGCGCGGCGACGCGCGCACCTGGCGCAACGCTTACTCGTTGACGAAGCCGGCGGGCGTACGCGACGCGTATCAGATCATGGTGCGCCGCGTGCCTGCCTCGCGCGGCGGTTCGGCCTTCATGCACACGCAGGTGCAAGAGGGCAGCCGGCTCGAAATCTCGATGCCGTCGAACTTCTTTCCGCTCGCACGGCGCGCGGGCAAGCATGTGATCGTCGCGGGCGGGATCGGCATCACGCCGTTTCTATCGATGTTGCCCGAGCTTGCGGCGAGCGGCGCCCACGTGGAAGTGCATCTGTGCTGCCGCCCCGAGGATGCCGAGGCGCTCGGCGCGTTGATCTCCGATCGCATCGTTGGCGGTGTTGCCATCTACACCGACGTGCAGGACTCCGAAACGCGTTTTGGTGCGCTGCTCTCCGCGCAGCCCCCCGGCACGCATCTCTACACCTGCGGCCCCGCCGGTTTGATGGATGGCCTCGCACAACTCGCACGCTCGCTGGGCTGGCCCGACAGTCATTTTCATCAGGAGAGCTTCGGCGGGGCCTCGCACGGCGAACCGTTCGTGGCGGTGCTCGCGAAGAGCGGCTGCGAGGTGGCGGTGGGCGGCGACCAGAGCCTGCTCGAAGCGCTCGAAGCGGCCGGCATCGACGCGCCCTACATGTGCCGCGGCGGTGCGTGCGGGACCTGTGCGCTGGAGGTGCTGGAAGGCGAGCCCGAACATCGCGACTTTTTCCAGAGCGCCGCCGAGCGGGCGACGAATTGCAGCGTGCTGCCTTGCGTGTCCCGCGCACGCAGCGAGCGTCTCGTGCTGAACATCTGACGAATACGAGGAAGCCCAACGCCATGTCCATAGCCTTCAAGCCCGACGAGTCGTTTCGCGACGCCTACACGTTTCGCAACAGCGACGAAGCGATTCTGCGTTATCCGTTTCCGTTTCCGGAAGACCGCTACATGTATTCGGTGAACATCGAGCCGCATGTGCCCGGTGATGCCGGAACGGTCTACCGGGCGGCATTCGACGTGGACGAGCATTACGTTGCCGAGTGCCGCGACCGCGCGCTTACGCTCGAGCGCGATCCGCTGCGCTGCCAGGTGCTCGAGCACATGGACGCGGCCCAGTGGGACACGCTGGAACTGATCATGGAGAGCCTTGCGCGCGACTACCCGGAGCATTTCCAGCTCGAGCGCGACGGTACGCGCTGGACGTGGACGAACCGCCCGCTCGGGCTCACGCAGAACTTCGTGTTCGGCGATGCGGCCACGTTGCCGTGCCCGCCGTTCGAGTACATCACGCGCCAGGCGCAGGGCGACTTCTGCCTGCTCGATCATCGCGAGGACAATCTGTTCATGGACGGGGGCACCGTGACGACTCAGGCCGACTGGTCGCTCGACTTCGACCTCGGCATGAGCTTTATGGAATGGCACGGTCCGGTGCCGCTCGCTCATCAGGCCGGCATATTCGAGCGTGCGCTGAAATTCTTGTTGCGCCTCCAATCAGGTTCGCCGGTACGGCGCCTGAATTGGACGATGACGGTCAATCCGCGTCTCGACACCTCTCCCGAGCAATATCCCGAGTGGGGTCCCGACCGCGCGAGCATCACGCCGGAGAACGTTGCCGGCAAGTTGCATCTGCGCGTGGAGTTACAGACGCTTTTCAGGCTGCCGCGCAGCAACGCCATCCTGTTCTGCGTGCGCTGCTACCTGATTGGCCTTGGCGAGCTGGCCCGCGTGCCGAAATGGGGCAAGCGGCTGCACCGCGTGTTGGGCACGCTGCCGCCCGAGCTTGCCGAGTACAAGGGGCTCGTCCGTTATCGCGAGATGGCTACGCAATGGCTTTCGCAATTCGACGACGGGGCGCCGACCACCATCGGCACGCAGCCGGAAGTCGAACGCTTGACCCCGCAGCGCGGCGAGGCGCGGGGCGCAGACGCACCAGCCAGCCATGTTCACCCGAAACCGAGTTTTGCCAGCACTTGAGCCCTATCCCGTAACCGCGCCGCGCGCTGAGCGCGACGTACAGTTGCGGACGCACCCCACATTCCGTATCCAGGCCGCCACCCACAGCGGTCCCTCACCAGAGTAAGGAAAACCGATATGAATGCGATTCGCGAAGACCTTGTCGTTGAAGTGGAAGGGTCCTTACAGCGCAAGATCAGCTGGACAGGCGCGTTCTGGGTGGCAAGCGGCGTGCCGGCGCTCGTGCTGTTCTCGATCGGCTCGATTGCCGCGACCGTGGGCAAACTGTCGTGGGCCGTGTGGATCATCTCGATCGGCCTCGGCTTCGTCCAGTCGTTCTCGTACGCGGAGATCGCCGGGCTCTTCCCGCACAAGTCAGGCGGCGCGTCGGTGTACGGCGCAATCGCCTGGGTGCGCTACTCGAAGCTGTTCGCGCCGCTGTCCGTGTGGTGCAACTGGTTCGCGTGGTCACCCGTGCTCGCGATCGGCTCCGGGCTCGCGGCGGGATATGTGCTCTCGATTCTCTTTCCCGCCGACTCCGCCATCAATACCTGGCAGATCACGCTCGTGAGCCTCGACTGGCTGCGCAGCGGCCTGAGCCTGCGGATCAACGCGACATTCATACTGGGCGCGGCGATACTGCTGATCACGTTCGCGATCCAGCACCGCGGCATCATGAACGCGGCGCGCATCCAGACTATCCTCGGCGTGGCCGCGCTGATTCCGCTGATTCTCGTCGGCACGGTGCCGCTCTTCACGGGCGATGTGCCCCTGCACAACCTGTTTCCGCTCGTGCCATTCGCGAAGGACAGTGCAGGGCAGATCATCGACGGCACCTGGGGGCGTGCAGGCATCACGCTGATGGCGGGCGGCTTGTTCGTTGCCGCCTGGTCCACCTACGGCTTCGAGACTGCCGTATGCTACACGCGTGAGTTTCGCGACCCGAAGGCCGACACGTTCAAGGCGATCCTGTACTCAGGCCTCCTCTGCATCTTCGTTTTCACGGTGGTGCCGCTCTCGTTCCAGGGCGTGCTCGGCCTCGGCCACCTCGTTACGCCCGAGGTGAAGGACGCCGCCGGCAACGTGGTGACGCCCGCGCTCTATAGCGGCATGCTCTCGCCGGACATCTACAGCGGCATGGGCGTGGCCAAGGCGATGGCGCCGATGATCGGCGGCGGTCTGCTGGTCGAGCGCGTGCTCGTCGTGATGCTGGTGCTCGCGCTGGTGCTCGCGATCATGACCTCGATGGCGGGTTCGTCTCGCACGCTGTATCAGGCCTCGGCGGACGGGTGGCTGCCGAAGTATCTCTCGCACGTCAACGAGCACGGCGCGCCCACTCGCGCGATGTGGACCGACCTGTGCTTCAACCTGATCCTGCTGATGATGTCGGACTATGTGTTCGTGCTCGCGATGTCCAACGTCGGCTACATCATCTTCAACTTCCTGAACCTGAATTCCGCGTGGATTCACCGCCTCGACCGCGGCAACTGGCACCGCCCCTTCCGTGCGCCCAACTGGCTGATCGTGCTCGGCACGCTGTTCTCCTTCGTCAATCTCGCGCTCATGGGCATGGGCGCGGACACATGGGGCCAGGGGACGCTGGTCTCGGGGCTGTGCTTCGCCGCCCTGATCCTGCCCGTCTTCCTGTTTCGCCACTACATCACCGACAAGGGACATTTCCCCGACACGATGAAGGAAGACATGGAACTAGTGGGGGATGGAAAGGTTGTGAAGCGCGCCGGGATACTGCCTTATTTGACGATCGCAGCCGGCGTTGCCGTGGTCGTGGTGACCCACAGCCTTGCAATTTATTGACGACTGTCGAGACGGAGGGCGCCCCCGATGATGACCTCGCTTAACAAGAGCCGCCCGGTGTATGCGCCGCTCGAAGCCGACCCGCGCGGCACGCAGCACTGGCTTGTGACCTCTGGCGCGACCGAGGCGGCCCGCTCCAGCGCGTTCAGCGCATTGAGCAATGTGTCGCCGCTTGAAATCTGGTCAGTCGACGAGGACATGGCGCACGCGGGCGCCGGCGCCGCCTGCGCGCTGGCGAACGCCGTGGCGCACCACTTCGACGGCGATGACGAATTGCTCGGCGCGCTGGCCGTTGCGCTGCGCCACGCCCACGTGGGTCTGCGCGTCTATGCGCTTGGCACTGAGCCATTCATCTGGTCGGTGCAGCAGGTCGCCGCGCGTGTGGGCATCGCACCGGAGGCCGTGCGGGTGGTGCACAGCGGGAGCCTGCACCGGCGCGTTTACTGCATCCACTGCCGCGCGATGAACGAGGGTGTGACGGCCAACCTGGTGCCCTGCGCGGGTTGCGGCAGGCGCCTGCTCGTGCGCGATCACTTTTCGCGCCGGCTCGCGGCATTCATGGGCGTGCAAGCCGACGCCGAAGTGCCCGGCGAGTTGCCTGAGATCGAGCACACTTATCTCTAGTGGCGGCGTTGCCGCTTTTACCCGGCTCACGTGAGGTATTACGTGAGCCTTTTTTATTTCTGTTCCCCACTCAGCCCGCTACCTCCAAAGGAGAACCTCCTCTTGCGGATTGCCGCTCGCCGCCGGCGCGCCATACTGGCATCGTTAGGCCTGACGCCGTTTTGCATAAGGAAAGGGGCATGGAGTCTGTCACCACCGTACTTCTCGTCGATGATCATGCCCTGGTCCGGGCAGGCGTGGCGCAGCTCATCGAGATGAATCCGGCCTTTCGCGTCGTGGGCGAGGCGGGGTCGGGTCGCGACGGCGTGGCGATGGCGCTCGAACTCGAGCCCGATGTGGTTCTGGTTGACCTCAACATGCCGGAAATGAGCGGGGTGGAAACCATTTCCCTGATGCGCGATCAGGGCGTCGAGGCGCGCTTCGTCATGCTGACGGTCTCCGATAACGAGCGCGACGTCGTGGCCGCGCTGCGTGCCGGCGCGCACGGCTATCTGCTCAAGGACATGGAACCTGAAGAGCTGTGCCTGAACCTGCAGAAGGTAGTGCAGGGCACCGCAGTGCTCAGCGTGCCAGTCACAGGCAATCTTGCGCCCGCGCTCGCGCGCTGACTTACCGCATGGAGCTTCCCAATCCGATGCGCGCCTGTTGCGCGAAGGAGGCCGGCACGAACGTGAGCACGATGCACGAGCCGGGCTCGTTCGAGCGGATCTCGAGCCGGCCGCCGAGACTGCGTGAGCGCTCGCGCATGATCGAGAGCCCGTAGTGATGCTCACCGCCGGTTTCGGTGGCGATGCCGCGGCCATCGTCCGCGATCGTGACGGTCACCTCGCGCTCATTCGACGAGAGCGTCACGAGCGCGCTGGATGCGCGCGCGTGACGTACGACATTGGTGAGCGCCTCGCGCACGATCTGACCGATGTGCAGCTCCTCGTTGACGGTGAGCCGCACGCGGCGGATGCGGTTGTCGACCGAGATCTGCACTTCGCTGCGCGAGGACAGCTCTTCGGCAACCTCCTCGAGCGTCGCGGCGAGGCCGCGCGCGTGCACCGACGTGCGGAACGTGGTGAGCAGCTCGCGCAGCTGGCGATAGGCGCTGTCGATGCCTTCGCGGATGGCCTTCGCGATCTGGCCGGCGTCGCTCTGGGAGAGCTCTTCGGGCAGCACCGCTTGCAGCCGCGCGAGCTGGATCTTCATGTACGAGAGCGATTGCGCGAGCGAATCGTGGAGCTCGCGCGCAATGGCGTTGCGCTCTTCGAGCAGCGTCATGCGCCGGTCGCGCACGTCGCGGCTCAGGTTGGAGATGGCGTGCGCGAGCACGCTTGCGGTTGTCTCCAGCAGATGCAGGTGGCGCTGCTCGTAGCGCGCGTCGGACCTGGCTTCGCCGATCAGCACGCCGTACGTGCCCGAGGGCACGCGCACCGGCACCGCAAGCACCGTCAACAGGCAGCCCGTCTCGCTGTCGGGCAGCGAGCGCACCCCGGAGAGCGACATCAGCTCGTTCACGACGTGGTCGCGCACGATGTGCGGCGCATGGCCGCCAGGCGCCAGGATGGGGTCGACGCCCAACAATTGCGCCGAGGTTTCGGAGAGCACGAGCGCAATGCGTTGCACGCGCAGGATGCCGAGCAAGCGCTGCAGCAGCGCTTCGAGCGTGCCGCCGGTCGGCACGTCTTCCGCGAGTTGCGCGCAGATATAATGCAGCAGGTCGAGCGACTGGTCGGCAAATGCGATATGGTCTTCGACAATGCGCTTGAGGCGTGCCGATTCGTCCTGCTCGCTACGCAGCCGAGCCACGAGACCGTTGATCACCAGGATCAGGCGATCGATCTCGTCGCGTCCGGCGGGCACGGTGTGCTCGGCCTCTGCCAGCATATGCAGGGGCAGCGCCGGATGCACGACAAGTGCGCGCCGCGCGCCCCATGCAAGCGAGAAGATGCCGGCGAACAGCAGCGCCGCAATGCAGGCCTCGAGCAGCGTGATGACGGCTTCCAGCGCGTCGCTCTGGCGCACGATCTCGGCCCTTAGCGCATCGAGCTCCCCGGACGCAGCATGTGCGTTTTCGAGCGCGACCAGTTGAGCGGCGATGTCCGGCGTGGGCGCGCCATGTTGCCGCCAGTGGGCCAACAACGTATCGTTGTGTACGAGCTCTGCGGCCTGGGCGTTGAGTCTGGCGGCGGCATCGGGTGCCGCGGCTGCGATGCTCGTAGCGATGCGGCGCAGCCGCGCCGCATCGGCGAGCGTGACGGCCGCCTGCTCGTAGGTACCCTTGTTGTCCAACTGCACGCGCGTGCAAACGAACAGCACGGCGATCAGCGCGACGAGGCACGCGAGCACGATGCAGGTTTTCGCATAAAGCGGATAGCGACGCAGCCAGGCACGGTCGGCGGCATTCATCTCGAGACAAGTAGCGAAGAGGGCGGGGGGCGGGCTCTGACCACCACGCCCGGATTGCGGAATCGCGAGGCCAACGCATGATGACAGTTTATCTGTTTTCCACCACGTTGCTGGTGGTTGTAGTGGGGTTGGTGCTGCCGAGGCTCGGTCCGGGTCAGGGCGTCGACGTGCTGTTGTATATCGCCATTGCCTTTGCGCTTGCACTGGCAAGCGGACTGCTCGCGCTTGCCTTTGCGTTCGGTGCGAAGCGGGCGGTGCGGCGTGGCATGCGCACTTCGGCGGCGCCCGAGCTGACCTCGTTCGCCGAAAATCTTTCGACGCCGGCCGTGCTGCTCGACAACGATGCGGTCGTATTCGTCAACGGTGCGTTTCTCAAGCATGCCCGCTGGGAGCACCATGCCGACGAGATCGTCGGCATGCCGTTCGGCAATCTCGTGCATCCGCAGTCGCAGCTGGATCTGACGAAGCTGTTGGCGCAGGCCGGCGACGAGAGCGAGCGCACCTCCGGATCCCTGCGCCTTGCATACGGTGACGGCACGTCCAGGCGCCAACCCGTGACGGTGCTGCGGGGCAGGGGCTCGCGCTTGACGCTGCTGCAGTTTCAGGCGCCGTATGCGAGCGCCGACGCACAACGTAGCGAAGCGCAGATCCAGCAGCACTGCCAGGATCTCGTCGCTCACTTGCCGCAGGCGCTGTTCCGCATCGATCGTGAGCAGAATCTGATCTTCGTGAACCCTGCATGGCGCAGCATGCTGCGCGTCGTCGGCGGGGGAGGCGATTTTCCCCCGCTCGCCGGCTTCGTGCATCCCGAGGATCGGGCGATGCTCACGACGCGCCTCACGACGCTACTCGACGGTAGTTTGAGCGAGCTGATCACGGTCGTGCGCATGATCCGCGCCGACGAGACGATGTTCCATGTCGAATTGCGCTGCCGCGGCGTGGCAGACGAAGAGGGCCAGTTGATCGGCGCGGTGGGGCTCGCGCTCGACGTCTCGAATAGCCGCCGCAACGAGGAGGCATTGCACGCGAGCCGCCGCAGCCTGCGCATGCTGCTCGCGAACGTGCGCGCGATGATCTATCGCGGGCAGAACAACCGCCTTTGGTCGATGGAGTTTGTGAGCGAGGGCTGCTTCGAGCTGACCGGCTACGAACCGAACGAATTGCTCGACGAAGCCGTGATGGGATTCGTCTCGCTCATCCATCCCGAGGACCGCGAGTTCGTCTGGAATGAAATCCAGTCACGCGTGTCCGTCGGCGAACCGTATGAGGTGACCTACCGTATCGTCGACCGCGCCGGCCAGGCCAAATGGGTGTGGGACCAGGGGCGTGGGATCTTCTCCGCACGCGGTGAACTGCTGGGCCTGGAAGGCTTCATCATCGAGGTGACTCGGCGGCAGATGGCCGAGGAGAGCGCACGGCGCCGGCTCGTGTTCGACCGCTCGACGGGGCTGACAAATTCAGCGATGTTCATGGACCGGTTGAGCTTTGCAGTCGCGTTTGCGCGGCGTAACGGGCAGCCGTGCACGGTCTTCGCGGTTCGCGTGACCGACTTCGAGAGAGTGACCGTGCGTTTCGGCGCGGAGTACGCCGACCGTGTGCTTGTCGAGTTGGGGCGGCGCTTGCAGGCCATCCAGAGCGACTTGAACTGCGCGACATTGCTCGACAAACAGGATTTTGCGATCATGCTCACCGACTTTACGGCGACAGCGCTAGCCTGGTGCGAGAGCGCCGAGCAGGTCGCGGCGCTGGTGCGGGACGACAGCACGGCCGCCTTCGAAATCGTCGCGGAAGGATTGCGCGACATCGTAGGCCGTCCGGTGCGTATCGATGGGCATGAGTTCTGTGCCACGGCGCAAGTCGGTTGGGTGCTTGCGCACGACGAATTCCCGCAAGCACTGGACATGCTCGACAGCGCTCTGGCGGCGGGACAAGCGTCGGGCGCGGGCCGTGCGGCAGGCACGGCAAATCAACGGGGACAGGCAGATGACGAAGCGCAATGACACAGACGCGCCGGGGGCCGCACACGGAGTGCACGATCACTCGATGTCGATCGAGCACTTCATCGGCAAGGTCGTGCGCGAAAATCGCACGAATCAGGGGCTCACGATCGCCGAGCTGGCGGAGCAGAGCGGGCTGTCGCGCAGCATGGTCTCAAAGATCGAGAACGGACAGGTGTCCACCAGCCTCGAATCGATGGTGAGTATCGCGCGCGCGCTCGGCATCTCGATGTCAACGCTGTTTCGAAATTTCGAAGGCCAGGAAGGCAACGCGCAACACGTGAAGGCCGGCACGGGCATGGAAGTGGTTCGGCGCGGGACGACCAGGGGGCACACCTACCGTCTATTGGCCTACGATCAAGGGCCCGCCAAGCTGTTCGAGCCGTTCCTCATATCGATGGACGACGAGTCCGAGATCTTCCCGACTTTCGAGCATCCCGGCACCGAGTTTATCTACATGCTGCAAGGCAAGATGGAGTATCGGCACGGCAATCGCAGCTACCTGCTGCAACCGGGCGATGCATTCACGTTTCGCGGATCGGTACCCCACGGACCAGAGCGTCTGATCAAGCTGCCGATCCGTTTCATCACGGTCATCATGTACGGGCACGCTGGCGGGGCGGACTCCTGAGCACCCGGGCATGGCCGACCACAGGCCGTCATGGCCGATCGTCAAAGTGGGGCTCGCGCCAAAGCGTGTGAGCCGGGGAAGCACTCACGCAGGGTGGTCTTTCCCGAACCACGCAGAAACGCGCTCGATCGCCTGATCCAGGCTCTCAAGCATCGTCAAGCTGATCCCAATGACCTCGACCGACGGCTGCTTCAGGTCAGGCACCGTCACGACTCGTATTCCCGCTCGGTGTGCCGCAAGCACACCGTTCTCACTGTCCTCGAACGCCAGACAATCGCTCGGCGATTTCCGCAGACGAGAAACGGCAAGCTCATAGACCGCCGGATCCGGCTTACCACGGGAGACTTCGTCCCCTCCGGCAATCGCCTCAAAGAAGTCGAGCACGCCGACCCGTGCAAGTCGAGTTCGAATCTCTTCTCCGCTCGATGACGACGCTACCGCGCACGAGACTCCAGCCTTGCTCAACGTGGCCAGCAGGGCATGTACGCCGGGCTTCAATGGATACCGCGGTGGTGTCGTTGGGGACTGCAGTCGCTGTCGGGCTCGCGTAAGCGCTTCCCGAAAGACCGGCTCTGTTCCGAACATCGTGGCCAGCATCGCGTGACACTCTTGCAGCGACCTTCCGATGATTTCGACATAGTCTTCAGGGCGGATATGCACCCCCAATTCGCGTCCGACAGCGATCCACGTGTTCATGATCGTTCGCTCGGAATCGATCAATAACCCGTCCATGTCGAAGATTGCCGCAGAGAACATAGGTAACGATCCTAAGGCTTGAAGTGCATGCCACTATAACCGCATCGTGGACTCGGTTGCGGGAACGATGCTTGCCCGTACCAAGCCATCACGCTCCCCAAAATGGCAGCGCCTCGCCTGCCGAAGCCCGTCGACACACTCTGGGTCGCGCGCCTCACGTCTCCATATGCGAGTGGTGATGAGCCTCCGGTTGTGACAAACGCGGTACATTGCGTATGTCTTCCCAACGCAAATCAACATTATTAACATAAACAATTTTTTAATATGCATTCCTATGTTTCTGATCTGAAACAACGCTGGTTTCAGATCGATGGTGCGCCGAAAACGGGCTTGACCCTGTTGACACGTGACGGGCGCTGCTGCCTTCCGCAACGCCAGGTGTGCTGTTTCCGGTGCTCAAATGCTCGACTGTGCTGATGATGCCCCGGGGGCCCGTCTGTTCGATCGGCTGTGGGCTATGCGAGAATCGGCAGATCCACATCGCCAGGGGCGATCGCACATGAGGCCGGGTATCGCGTGAAGAGAAGCTTGATTCCTACTGCAGAGCAGCAGGCCGTGATCGACGCGGCGCTTTGCGCCGGCGACCTGAAGGTCAAGGCATTTGCCAGCGCAGGCAAGACTTCGACACTTCAGCTCGTGGCAGAGCAGTTCGGCCTGCGGCGCGGTATGTACCTCGCCTTCAATCGGGAAATCGCCGCGAGCGCAGTCCGGCGCTTTCCGCCGCACGTCGTCTCGCGGACGATGCATTCGCTGGCATGGGCCTGCGTCAGTCCGTTGCTGCGAAGCCGGATGAGTCTTCAGGGCGAGCCACCGCATGAACTGGCTGCACGCTACGGACTGGGTCCGCTGGAAGTGCGCACGGTGACGGGAAAGGCCGTCGAGATTGCTCCGTTCGAGATCGGACGGATGATCGCCGACGGGCTCGACCGGTTCTGCCGGTCGGCGGATATCCAGCCGGCAACGCAGCATATCGTCGTCGACGAAAAGATCGACGGCGAGGTGGCCGCGCAACTGCGCGCCTACCTGCTGCCTTACGTGGGGCGGCTCTGGGAAGAGGGCACGGCAGCCCACACAGGAACGCCCATTTCGCCAGACGTGCTCCTTAAACTCTGGGCGCTCTCCGAGCCGCGCGTCGAAGCCGATTTCATCCTCTTCGACGAGGCCCAGGACAGCGACGGTGTGATGCTTTCGGTCCTTGGCCGGCAGCGCCACGCGCAGATCATCTACGTGGGCGACCCTTACCAGCAGATCTACGAGTGGCGCGGCGCGGTCAACGCGATGGCGCAGATCGACGCGCCCGAATGTGCGCTCACGGAGTCGTTCCGCTTTGGCGACACGTTCGCGGTGCTCGCGAGCCGTCTGCTCACGCTGCTGGGCGAACGCACGCCCATCCGGGGACAGGAAGCGATCGGCTCGCTCATGGTGGAAGATCCCGAGCTGGCGCCGCCGGTCGACGCGATCCTGTGCCGGAAGAACGTCACGGCGATCTGGCAGTTCGCGGCGGGACTCGAAGCGGGACATCGACCGGCAATCCGGATGAGTCCGGCCGAGATTCTCGCTTACGCTGATGGCGCGGACCGGTTGCTGGCCGGCCAGCGGGCTTTCCGCCCGGCGGCGCTTTCGCTGTTCGAGAACTGGAGCGAGGCGCAGGCGTTCGCGCGCAGTGCGTTTGGCCAGGACCTGCTGCCGGTGGTGCGCATCGTCGACGAGCTGGGTACAGGCTATCTGCGGGCCCTGGCACAGCGCTCGGCGGCGGAAGGCGCCGCCGACTATGTGATCTCGACCGTGCACCGCGCGAAGGGTCTTGAATGGAAGCGCGTCAGGGTGGCCGACGATTTCCGCCTGCGGGGTGCTGAGGGCAACCCGATGCCGGACGACGACGAGCTGCGGCTGCTCTACGTGGCCGTGACCCGCGCACAGCATGTCCTCGATATCTCCGGATTGCGCGACGAGCTGCTGCGGCTTTTCAGTCTCCGACGCTAGCGTCTGCGGGTGAAAGCGGCAGGGCGGTTGCCCAACGATGTTTATACGGTGCCGTCCGGCAGGTCGGGACGCAGTTCGGCCTCGATCTGATCGATGGTCGGCAGTCCAGTCTCCAGCGAGGATGGCACCTCGCGCATCAGTTGATACTCGGCGACACCCATTGGCTTGGCCACGCCACGCCACGCAGCGCATACTCCGCCACGAGCCGGTTCTTTTCCTTGCACAGCAACAGGCCGATGGTCGGCTGGTCCTCGGCCGCCTTGACCTGCGCATCGATCGCGGAGAGGTAGAAATTCAGCTGCCCCGCATATTCGGGCTTGAACGGCGTCGTTTTCAGTTCGACGACGACATAGCAACGCAGCTTGAGATGCTAGAAAAGCAGATCGACGAAAAACTCGTCACCGCCGACTTCCAGCCGGTACTGGCGACCCACGAACGCGAACCCGGCACCCAGTTCAAGGAGGAAGCGCGTGATGTGCTGCGTGAGCGCGCGCTCGATGTCTCGCTCCTGGGCATTCTCGGTCAGAAGGAAGTCGAAGATATAGGGATCCTTGAGCGCGTCGCGCGCGAGATCGGATTGCGGGGGGGGGGGCAGGCGTTCCGCAAAGTTGGTGACCGCATTGCCGGCGCGCGCGTGCGCGGCCGTCTCGATCTGCATGGTCAGCACGCTGCGCGACCAGCCGTGTTCGAGCGCCTTGGCGGCATACCAGTCGCGATGCGCGGTATCTTTGACCTTGTCGAGCAAGGTGCAAAGGTGGAACCACGGCAATTGTGCAGCAGGCTGCTGCACAACTTCCGGATCCGGCCATGCCTGGGCAAAGGCGCGCATGTATTTCAGGTTGCGCGGCGAGAACCCTCGCATATCCGGGAATGCGGACTTCAGGTCACGCGTCAGCTGATCCACGACGGCGGTTCCCCATCCCTGTTGCTGCTGCCGCTGGAGGATATCGCTGCCGATCTGCCAGTACAGGGTGATCAGCTCGCGGTTCGCACTGGCGGCCGCACGCTGGCGAGCGCGCTCGACGCGCCGCTTCAGCTCGGACAGCCAGCGGCGGTAGTCCTCACTTCTGGCGAGGTTTTTCAGATCATCTGTCATGCATTGCAGGCGTCGCGCCGCCGATCGGTGCCATCAAGGCTTGATTATCCGGTTGGCACCGTGCGAGCCGCAACCCGGTTCGTCGTGGTGTGAGGATTCAAATTCTAACACCAGACCCCAATCAATGTCATGGCCAGATATGTATGAACGCGTCCCATTGCGCAAGCTCTCGGTGTTCCAACATCGACAGGATGGGTTGCAGCTATGTATCCGGCCTTATTGCAGCCAATACGTCCGCTGCGGGCCCCTATGAAATCCGCTGACTCGCGCCTCATTACAGATACGAGCTCGAAGCTCTACTGGCCATCCAGGTTTAGCGAGTCCCGGTCCTACCTGTCTTGTCACTACATCCGCTTGCCAACGCAAGCTTTCGACGCTTGTTTTTGTGTCAAACGTGAACTTCTACGTTGCATTCGTCGGTCAGACCGGCTTTGCGCTCACGTAATTCTTCTGATACGGTTGTTCATGGGCGAGCACCGCCCAGATCGTTCGCGCCATCTTGTTCGCTAACGCCACGATCACCACATTTGGCGGGCGTCGCTTCTTCATCTGTTCAACCCAGGGTCCCGGCTCTTTTGCGTGCGTCAAGACGCTTCGCGCACCGTGGATCAGTAGCTTGCGCAGATATATGTCTCCGCGTTTCGATATGCCGTGCAGGTTGACTCTGCCGCCAGATCCAGTCTGCTTAGGCACTAGTCCAGCCCACGCTGCAAATTCGCGTCCAGACTTAAACGTCGCCGCGTTGCCAATCATCGCGACGGCTGCCGTTGCCGTCAGCAACCCGACACCAGGGATCTCGCTGATGGCTCTCACAGTCTGATCCTCCTTTTTCCACTCGCGCATCCGACGCTCAATACTGGCAATCTGTTCATCGAGCTTCGTGAGCCCGCTCCATTGCTCACGCAACGTATCGACTACCACGGCTGGCAGTCGCTCGGCAACGCGCCCGAGCACTTCCGGTATGGTCGTATTGAGAGCGGAGCGCCCCTTGCCCATCACTTCGCCGTACTCCGTCAGCAGCCCGCGTAGGCTGTTGATTTGCATTGTGCGAAACTTCACGAGTTGCTCACGCATCCGGTGTAGCGCAAGCATCGCCTGTTGTATTTCCGTCTTCACTGCCACTGGCTTACCTGGCTGCTGGACTGCCAGCCATATCGCGCGAGCGTCGGCAGCATCTTTCTTGTTTCCGATGTTGAATGCTTTTACGTATTCGCCCGCCATGAGTCTGACTTGATGCCCCATCTTCATCAGTTGTCTCGCCCAGTGATGTGCACCTCCACATGCTTCCATTCCGATTAGGCAGGGTGGACGGTTTATGAAGAACTCGAGGAACTTCGCGCGCTTGATCGGTTTGTTCACGATTTCTCCAGTTGCCTGATCGACAAAGTGCACCTGGAAGACGTGCTTCGCAATATCCACACCTACCGCTGTACGATTCATGGTGGCCGCCCCTAAGGTTTGCCGATGGAGACACCTCCATGATCTTCCAATTTGGAGTCTCCGATGCCGTTGGCCCGCGAGGGTCCAATGTTCTCTGACTCATTCACGGGGTGGGACGCGTTCATTCCATTACAGATGTCGTACTGCCAGCCATTTACAGATGTCGTATCTCTTTCATGGTTCGGTTCGCGTGCATTGCTGAAGATCAGAGCTTGAAGCAGCAGGGCGCTTACGCTTGTTCAACGGGCCCTGGCTGACCGCGGGCCAGGTTTGGCTGACTGAACTGCTGCAGATTTGCGCTGCGCGAGTTTCACAATGGCGGCCTCCATGTCCGCCTGCGTGAACTCGCGTGTCTTCTTCGTGCCCGGCACCCGTTCAGCCTGGCGTGCCTCGACGCCGCGGTGGGTGCGCGAAGGCGAGCCCGAAGCCCGCCGGCCATCACGCTGCGCCTGCAGCGCCTGCGCGACCTCCAGCGCGTGCGCCAGACGCTTGTGCTCGATCACCGCGCCCTGGTCCACCTCGGTGAGCCGGTCATACTCGCGGTACGGCAGCACGCGACCCTCGGCGCGAATCTCGATGCGCCCGTCCGGGTACTCCCAGACCTCGATGTAGCGATGCACGAGCCTGCGGTTCCGGGGCGTATCGTCGAGCAGGTACATCACCCGGTCGTACTGCACCGTGAGCGACTTCGTCACGCGCCGCGTCTCGCGCCACGTCATCAACAGATCAAGATTCTCGTCAGCGCGCAACGGCCGGTGCGCGTCGAACGCACTCCTGGGCGGCTTCGCAAAGCGTGCGTTGTAGGCCGCCATGAAGGAGGGCGCCCAGGCATTGGCTTCGGCGAGCGTGCTGATGCCACGCAGCCGCAGTTCCTTGACGAGCCGGTCCTGCAGCGTCAGGTGTGCACGTTCCACGCGACCCTTGGCAGGGCTCGAGTTCGCACAGATCGTCTCGATGTTCAGCCCGTACATCGCGCGTCCGAACTGCGTCACGCTGCGCCCGGTCTTGCCGGCAGTCGGGCTGCGGAACACGCTGGCGCGGTCGCTGTAGAGCGCCACCGGCTTGCCATGCCGCTCCAGATACGCGCGCGTGGCCTCGAAGTAGCTGAACGTCGACTCCGTGACCGTGAAGTGCAGGTGCATCAGGCGGCTCGTCGCGTCATCGACGTACACCAGCAGCGTGCAGGCCGGCGCGCGTTCCTCGAACCAGCGGTGGTCACTGCCGTCGATCTGGATGAGCTCGCCCAGGCACGCGCGACGCGAGCGTGGCTGGTAGACCTTCGGCGGGCGCTGCGCGCGTGGAATCCAGAGTCCTGCGTCCGTCATCAGCTTCCTCACCGTTTCCTTCGCCAGCTGGATGCCATGGCATTCCCAGAGCTTCTCGGCGGCCAGCGTGGGCCCAAAATCCGTGTAGCGCTCACGGATGATCGTCAGCGCCCGTAACGCCAGGCCTTCGTCGAGCTTCCGGTTGCCTGGCCGTCCGCGTCGCCCCGAAGCCACGCCGGCTGGTCCGTGCTCGCGATACCGGCTCACCAGCCGTTCAATCTGGCGCACGCTCAGGCCCAGCCGTTCAGCGGCTCGCCCGGGCTTCAAACCCGTCTCGGCTACCGCCTGGATCACCTTGAGTCGGTCAAGCTCTCGCATCGTCAGTGTCACCAGTTCGCCTGGTCGCATGGCCGGCTCCGCAGTTCGCACGAGCCGACCAGCATGCCAGCGGTCTAAAACGCGACATCTGTAAATAGCCAGAACCGGACATTTCAAAAAAGCCCTAACAATCAAAAATGCGATAAATTATATTATGTAAAATGATCAGCGTCGAATCAAGCCGGCCAGTCCACCACGCGACTGACGCTTCCGGCATTCAGTACGCGCGAGAGCTCACGCAGACATCGATCATCGATCTGCGCACTCGACCGGACCGAGCAACCAATGTCTCCAGATGTACAACGTTGGGCGGTTCACGCCAATCTTTTTAGCAACTTCGCCACGGTCTCCAAGCTTTGATCCATTAGATCGGACGAGGCGCTGCGAGGATCACTCTTGAATTTTGGAAGATTTGGGCAAACAGTGCGCAACGGACTCAAGCATGTTGCTAGATTTCGTTCCGGCTGCCCCGTCATACGCGCGCGGCAGAATGTTGCAATGTGAACTTCAGGATCCGCACGCAGGCAGCAGCGTCGGCATGGACAGATACACTTCAAGCAAACGCTTCGTCAAACAAGAATCGCCATGTTCGACAACGACTGCTTCCGTCATCAGTTACAGGTCACTTTTACGAGCAACAGTGAGGATGCCTACGCGTCTCTTGAGCGCGTGACCGGTTGTGCGCGGCGAACCGGCGTCGCACTCATGTCGTTGCGCATCACGACACGCGGTGTGGTCTGCCACGCCTGGTTGAGGGTGGGTTCCCGGAACCGGGACGCCATTGAACTGCTCTCTAACCGCCTCGGTTCGCTCATCGGGCTCGACGACCTGATGTGTTCCTTCGACGCCGATCACGCGGAAAACAGCGGTTAGGGTAAGGCGCGCACAAGCGCGCCTTACGGACTAGTGCGGCACGCAGTACTTCGCCGCCGGCAGCCGGAACGTCGTGCGCTTCATGAGGCGCGGCTGTTCGAGCGTCATCACGTCGCGGCGGTGCATGGTGCAGCCGTTGTCCCACATCATGAGGTCACCAGAGAGCACCTTATGGCGATAGACCGCCGAAGCATCGCCGCCCGCGGCGAAGAGCACCGGCAGGATGCGTGCGTTCTCTTCCTCGGTCAGGCCCTCGATGGAGACGAGCGTGGTTGGGTCGGCGTAAAGCGCCTTGCGTCCCGTGAGCGGATGTTCGAGCACCACGCGATGCTGCACGTCCGGCACACGCGACATCTCATCGAATTTCCCTTTCAACTCGGTCGCGTTCATGATCGCAAGCCGCTTGCCGTAACGGTACGTTCCGGTCCGGCCGTCGATCTTGCGCTGCACTTCCTCAGGCAACAGTGACCACGCGCGATACTGGTCCGCCCAGTAAATATCGCCGCCATCGCGCGGAACCTCCACGCCATAGAGAATCGCGCCAGTAGACGGCATCGGCCGGAACGTCTGGTCAGAATGCCAGTCCACGTCTTCGCCGCCAGCGAAGCCGCCCAGATTGCGGCCATCTGCGTACCGCAGCGTACTGAAGTAGATGACCTTATCGGAGTATGGCGAAAGAATATCCTTGCGGCTCACGACCTCGCACTCGCCGAGCAGCGACGAGAAGCCGACCAGCTCCTCCTCCAGCACCGACTGGCGGCGAAAGATGAGCACGGGGTACGCTCGCCAAAGCGCCTCCAGTTCTTCGATTGGCCGTACGCCGCGCAGGAAATCATCCACCTGCGCGTGCACTTCGATCGCCACGCCCTCTTTTAAAGGCGTACCCTCCAGCCTCACCAACGTTTCCATAACTTCGCTCCGTTTGTTCGCATGTTCTGCGCTTGTTCAACCGGGTCTGCAAACTCACCCGGCATGGGGATACTCAGGCATGCCGCCAGCCGACACTCCGAATTTCAATACGGAGGTCGCCCGCGAATCGATCCGGTAGAGCGGTTCGGTCATCGGGCTGAAGAATGCGCCTCCTTGATGCCATTAGCCGATCATGCGCGTGGGGAGCCAGAGGGCGATTTGCGGGAACACCATCAGCAGCGCCAGCAACACGAACATGATCAGGTGAAAGGGAATCGTGCCCTGCACGACTTCCGTGATCGATCCTTTTGAAATGCTCTGGATAACGAATAGATTGATGCCGATCGGCGGAGTGATCTGCCCCATCTCGATGAACATCACGACCACGACGCCAAACCAGACCGGATCGATGCCGTAGCCGCTCAACACCGGTGCCAGCAACGGTACGGTGATGACGATCATGCCGAGGCTTTCGATCAGCGCGCCGAGCACGGTATAAAGATCCAGTCAGACGGCGCTTGAAATCTCGCTGACGAGTTCCGGCACGGCGGCGAAGAGATCGCCGACAAGGCCATAATCGGCCACGCTGAAAATCGGTGCCTCTTCGTCCTTGTTGATCGCGACGATGACTTTCGAGTCCTTCATGCCGGCCAGATGCTGGATCGCGCCCGAGATGCCGACTGCCACATACAGTTGCGGCGCGACGATCTTGCCGGTCTGACCGACCTGGTAGTCGTTCGGAACGTAGCCCGCATCGACTGCTGCGCGCGAGGCGCCGAGCGCGGCGTTGAGCTTGTCGGCGAGCGGTTCCAGAACCTTCGTGTAGTTCTCGCCACTGCCCAGGCCCCGGCCACCCGAGACGATGATCTTCGCGCTCGTGAGTTCCGGACGGTCGAGCTTCGTGACTTCACGGCCGACGAACTGCGTCAGGCCACTGTCTGCTGCCGCTTCGAGCTTCTCGATCGCTGCGCTGCCGCCTTCGGCTGCAACGGGGTCAAACGCGGTCGTGCGGACCGTGATGACCTTGACCGGATCGACCGATTGCACCGTCGCGATCGCATTGCCCGCGTAGATCGGACGCTCGAACGTGTCCGGCGCATCGACTGCGGTGATGTCGCTAATCTGCGCAACGTCGAGCTTCGCGGCGATACGCGGCGTGACGTTCTTGCCCGCTGCGGTAGCCGGAGCCAGGATGTGCGAGTAGTTCTTGGCGATCGCAATAACCGTCGCTTCGACGTTCTCTGCGAGACCCTGTTCGAGTTGCGGCGCATCGGCGAGCAGCACCTTCGCCACGCCTGCGATCTTCGCGGCTGCGTCCGCCGCGGCCTGGGCGTTGTGGCCCGCGACCAGCACGTGCACGTCGCCGCCAATCTTCTGTGCTGCAGCGACGGTGTTCAGCGTCGCAGCCTTGATTGAGTGATTGTCGTGTTCAGCTATTACCAGATTCACCAGATTCGTCATTTTCGTCTGATCTCCTTACAGCACCTTGGCTTCCGTCTTCAGCTTCTCGACCAGCGTCTTCACGTCCGGCACCTTCACGCCTGCGCTACGCTTGGGCGGCTCGACAACCTTCAGCGTCTTCAGACGCGGCGTGACGTCAACGCCCAGGTCTTCCGGCTTGACCGTTTCGAGGGGCTTCTTCTTCGCCTTCATGATGTTCGGCAGCGTGACGTAGCGCGGCTCGTTCAGGCGCAGGTCCGTCGTGATGACTGCGGGCAGCGTCAGCGAGAGTGTTTCCGCACCGCCATCCACTTCACGCGACACGGTGGCTTTGCCGTCCGCGACCACAACCTTCGAGGCATACGTGGCTTGCGGCAATCCAGCCAGCGCGGCGAGCATCTGGCCGGTCTGGTTCGAATCGTCGTCGATGGCCTGCTTGCCGAGAATGACCAGTTGCGGCTGTTCCTTGTCGACCAGCGCCTTCAGCAGCTTGGCGACAGCCAGCGGCTGCAGGTCTTCGTTCGACTCGATGAGGATCGCGCGATCCGCGCCGATGGCCAGCGCCGTGCGCAGCGTTTCCTGCGCTTGCGTGACACCCGCCGAAACGGCGATGACTTCCGTCGCCACGCCCGCTTCCTTCAGACGCACCGCTTCTTCCACGGCGATTTCGTCGAACGGGTTCATCGACATCTTCACGTTGACGATGTCGACGCCCGTGCCGTCCGACTTCACGCTGACCTTCACGTTCGCATCCACCACCCGCTTCACTGCTACGACGACTTTCAAATCCTGTCTCCTTCGCTTGACGAAACAGCCGACGCGCTTTCGCGTCGGCAGCCCTCTCACACGACAATTCCCGCACCACGCTTCGGAACAAGCACGGTGCGCTCGAAACTCAGAAACTCCGTTCCGTCCGCCTTGAGCCCGACCGTTCTCACGGTAACAATCCCTTGCGTCGGACGCGATTTCGACTCGCGCTTGGAAAGCACTTCCGATTCGGCGTAAATCGTATCTCCCACGAACACCGGTGACGTGAGCAACACCTTGTCCCAGCCGAGATTGCCGATCGCATGCTGACTGACGTCTCGCACGCTCATCCCTACGACGATCGACAACGTGAGACAACTGTTCACCAGCGCCTGCCCAAACTCCGATTTCGCCGCGTAAGCGTTGTCGAAGTGCAGCGGATGGGTGTTCATCGTCAGCAAGGTGAACCAGATATTGTCGGTTTCCGTAATCGTTCGGCCGGGCCGATGCTCATAGATGTGCCCCGGCTCGAAATCCTCGAAATAGCGGCCAGCGGCATCCCGAAAGCGCACACTCTTTGCCATCGTTTCACTCATTACAATTGCTCCCTCTCAGTGGGTCATTTCGAAGCGCTCGCCGTCTGGCTCGAGCCAAGGATTTCAGCGTTGTGTTCACCGAGCCCAGGCACGCGCAGGTTCGGTTCGGACGGTTCTCTGGCAAAGCGGATGGGCGGTGCAATGTGACGCCGCCCCGCTTCGTCCGTCACAACCATCTCGCGGAACACGGCGTTCTCGTCATCGAGTGCCTCCGGCAAAGTCTTCACGACGGCGTAGCAGAGGTCGAGCGTCGCCAGGCTCGCATCCCATTCGGCTGCGGTTCGGGTGAGGAACGTTTGGGCGAGGAAGTCGATCACCGGTTGCTGATGCGGCCCGGGTCCGCGCGTACATAGCACCTGAAGATCGAGCCGCCCAAGGAAGCCGAGCAGCGACTCGACGAACTTTGGCTCCTGCCCCGCCAATGACACATAGCGACCGTCAGCAGTCCGATAGGTTCGATAGAACGCCGCGCCGCCCGTGGTGCGCTGGTGTTTGGCGACAGGCTGTTCGCCATGGGCCATCGCGGGCCCGAGAATGTTCAGGCAACCCGCAAGCATCGCGTCATGCATGCCGATATCGATAAAGTCACCCACGCCGGTTTTCTCCCGCGCGAGCAGCGCCATCAATATGCCGGAGAGTCCCTGCAGCCCCGCCAGAAGATCCGCCACCGGCACGCCGGGCATGGCCGGTTCGTCCTGCGCGCCCAATGTCATGCTGAGCACGCCGCTAAGCGCCTCAACGGCAAGATCGTGTGCGGGGCGCGCCGCATAAGGCCCAGTCTGCCCAAACGCGCTGATCGAGCAATACACGATGCGCGGATTGCGCTCGCGCACGCGCTCGTAGTCCACGCCAAGACGCTTGACCACACCCGGCCGAAACGATTCCACCAATACGTCCGCCGTTTCGCAAAGCGAGAGCAACGCCTCGCGCCCCGCTTCAGTCTTCAGATCGAGCGTGACGCTCTTCTTCCCCCGATTCAGGTTGCGAAAGAACACCGTTGCTTCTCCCTCGACGGGGCCGATCTGGCGTCCTGGATCGCCACCGCCGGGTTGCTCGACCTTGATCACCTCCGCACCGTGATCGGCGAGCGCCAGCGTGAGGTAGGGCCCGGGCAGGAACGAGGAAAGATCGAGTACGCGAATGCCTGCAAGCTTCATTTCAACGCCTCCTCCTGTTGCGAAAGGCTCTGGAGGATGGCGGCATTATCCTGGCCGAGTGCGGAACACGACTTTTGCGTCAAACGCTGCCCGTCGATCTTCAACGGATTGGCCAGCATGCGGAAGTCGGCGCGCGCGGGATGCGGCACGTGGCTGATCATGCCGTTACGCGTGAGCAGCGGGTTACGCAGCGCCTCTGCAACGCTCAGCACTGGCCCGATCGGCAGACGTCCCTGCAGCTTCGCAAGCCAATGCGCGGAAGTGCCGCCACGGAAAATCGCGTCGAGCCGCTCGTTGAGCGCCTGGCGGTTCGCGTGACGCGAAGCGGCGTCCGCGAAGCGGGGATCGTCGCCCAGTTCGCGCGCCTCGACGCCATCGAGCAGCGCCTGCCAGAATTTGTCGGTCATGCACATGATGAAAATCCAGCCGTCTGCAGTGGGGAACGTCTGCACAGGCGTCAGCGAGAAATGCGAACTCCGGGGCTGACGTGTCACGTCGTGCCCTTCGTTCAGGTTCCAGATGGCCGCGTAGCCCAACTGGTGCAGCGCCACGTCAAAGAGGCATGTGTCGACGTCGCAGCCTTTGCCGCTCGCGCGCGCGCCGAGAATCGCGGCGAGCAATCCCAATGCGCCGGTGATGCCGGTCATGTGGTCGATGATCGAAGGCGCGCCGAGGCGCGAGGGCGGACCGTCCGGCTCGCCGGTCAAGTCCATCAGACCCGACTCTGCCTGCATCAGATAGTCGTACCCCGGCCATGACGCGCGCTCGTTGTCGCGACCGTAGGCGGAAATATGCAGGCACACGATAGCTGGATTGACATCGCGCAGGCCTGCGTAGTCCAGCCCCATCTTCACGGGCAGATCGCCACGCAGGTTGTTGACGAGCGCGTCCGACGATTCCACGAGCTTGCGCAGCGTCGCCTTGCCCTCGTCGGTACGCAGGTCGATAGCGAGGCTGCGCTTGTTCGCATTCCAGGTCTGGAAATACTGGCTGTCCTCGTCTCCCAGGAGATGTGGGCCGGTACGCCGTGCGGGGTCACCGCCAATGGCGGCGTTCTCGATCTTGATGACCTCTGCACCCAGATCGGCCAGAAACATGGAGCCATAAGGGGCCGCGCCGAACTGCTCGACCGAGACGATGCGGATTCCGTTGAGCGGTTTCATGCGATCGCATTCCTTTTGATCCACTGCTTCGCGATGATGATGCGCTGCATCTCGTTGGTGCCCTCGCCGATGCAGGTGAGCGGCGCGTCGCGGTAAAGCCGTTCGATGGGATATTCCTTCGAATAGCCGTACGCGCCGTGTATGCGCAGCGACTCCGTGCTGTTCTCGAGCGCCGCTTCCGAAGCAAAGTACTTAGCCATGCCCGCCTGCATGTCGCAACGTTCACCGCGATCGAATGCCTCTGCGGCGTCGAGCACGAGGAGCCGCGCTGCGCGTGCACGGGTAGCCATCTCGCCGATCTTCAACTGGATGGCCTGATGTTCCGCGATCGGCTTGCCGAACGTCTTGCGGATCTGCGCATACTGCGTCGCAAGCGCAAGCGCGCCCTCCGCAATGCCCACCCCGCGCGCGGCCACGTTGATCCGACCCAGTTCGAGGCCGCCCGTCGCCTGATAGAAGCCTTGCCCCTCCTCGCCACCGATCAGGCAGTCGGCGGGCACCCGGTAGTCGTCGAACACGAGTTCGGCGGAGTCGATCGACTTGTAGCCGAGCTTCTCCAGCTTCCGGCCAACCGTGAAGCCTTCGGCTTTCGGCGCGATAAAGAGACTCATGCCCTTGTGGCGCGGCACCGCGTCCGGGTCGGTCTTTACAAGCAAAGCGAAACACGATCCTTCAATACCGTTGGTGATCCAGGTCTTCGTGCCATTGATCACGTAGTGGTCGCCCTCGCGGCGCGCGGTCACGCGAATGCCCTGGAGGTCGGTGCCGGCATCCGGCTCGGTCAGCGCGAGACCGCCGCGGATCTCGCCGCTCGCAAGCTTCGGCAGCCACTTTTCCTTTTGCGCGTCGGTGCCGAACTTTTCGATAGCAAGCGCGAGCATCAGATGCGAGTTGACGATGCCCGTGATCGCCATCCACACCGACGAAATCCGCATGATGATCTGCGCGTACGTCGTGGCGGGCAGTCCGAGGCCGCCGTACTCCTGGCTCACGGTCGCGCCGAAAAGTCCCAGCTCCTTCATCTGTTCGACGATCCTGGTCGGATAGCTGTCCTCATGGTCGTGACGCATCGCCACTGGCTCGACTTCCCGTTTGAGCCAACGATCGATGGCATCCAGCAACTGCGCCTGCTCCGCAGGCTCAATGGTCCGGTCATTCATTCCTTGCTCCTCCATAAGATTTTGATTTACCAATTTCGGACACAACATGTACGGACAACTTTATTCTTGAGATATGATGCTGTCAACCGGTACATCACAATCAAGCAGCGAATTTCGTATGAATCGGGCAATCCAGGTGTTTACAGGCATGGATTTCGTTTTATCTTGTACGTACATGTATTGATTCGGACAAAGTGAGCATCGTTCGCAAAGCGACGATGTAAAGGAGACGCTATGCAAACAGCAAGCCCCAACGCCGGCGCGCGCCTCGATCGGCTCCCGGTATCGCGATTTCATTGGCGCATCGTGGGTCTCGTCGCGGGAGGCATGTTCCTCGACGGCTTCGAGATCTATCTGGGCGCAGCCGTGCTCAGCGCGCTGCTCAAGAACGGCTGGTCCGATCTCGCGCACAACGCACAATTCGTCTCGCTCACTTTCGCTGGAATGGTGTTGGGCGCCTGGCTCGCCGGTGTTCTTGGCGACCGCTATGGACGGCGCTTTTCGTATCAGGCCAACCTGCTGCTCTTCGGCGTGGCATCGCTTGCGGGCGCCTGCGCGCCGAACATGACGTGGCTCGTCATCGCGCGCTTTTTCATGGGCATCGGCCTTGGCGCGGAGATCGTCGTTGGCTACGTCACCGTAAGCGAATTCGTGCCACCGGCGCAGCGTGGCCGCTGGGGCTCGGCGCTCTCGGCGCTCACGAACCTCTCGCTGTTCGTCTCCGCTCTGCTCGGCTACCTCATCATTCCGCACTATGGCTGGCGATGGATGTTCGTGATCGTGGGGACCGGGGCCCTGGTCGTATGGTATCTGCGAAAGAAGATGCCGGAGTCGCCGCGCTGGCTGGAATCGCACGGGCGTAACGAGGAAGCGGAGCGCGTGCTCGCAGCGATCGAAGCAGAGGCCGGGAACGTGCAGCCGCTGCCGCGTGTCGCGCCTGCGCTCGCGCAACCGCCCCGGCAGCGTCCGCTCACGGCGCTCTTCTCGCTCGCAATGCTTCGCCGCACGATTGTGGCGAGCGTCATTCTGATCGTGCTCAATACCGTGATCTACGGCTTCATCGCGTGGATCCCCTCGTTCATGGCCAAAAGCGGCATGAGTATCGTGAGTTCGCTCGGCTTCGCCACGTTGATGTCGCTTGGCGGCCCGGTCGGCGGCGTCATCGGCATGCTGGCCGGTGACCGCATTGGCCGCAAGCCAGGCATCGTGATCTTTTCTGCACTGGCCATCGTCCTCGGGGCGCTCTATCCAAACGTCTCGGCTCCTGCGCTGCTCGCTGTCATTGGCTTTGCGCTTGTGACCACGATCTACACGATGGTGGCATTCGCGTGGGCCCTCTATGTGCCCGAGCTCTTTCCCACCGATCTGCGTATGCGCGGGTCGGGCTTCTGTAACACGCTGGGCCGATTGATGACCGTGCTCACGCCATGGCTCGTCGTCTGGCTTTACGGGCGCTATCAACTCACCGGCGTCGTCACGGCCATGCTTGTGCTGCTCGTCGTGCAGGTACTCGTGGTGGCCACGCTCGGCATCGAGACGCGAGGCCTCTCGCTCGAAGCGCTCGCCCCCGAGGAGGACGCCAACGCTTCGAACCTGAGCCTTTCCGCGCTCATAAGCGGCAGCCATGGGCACGAGTCGTAACACCGTCCTGTCAACGTTCACTTTTCACTCCATTGCCATGCCCATCTTCCCTTCCGATACACACAACGAACCCCGCTCCTGGCTCTTCGTACCGGGTGACCGCCCGGACCGCTTTGCGAAAGCGCTGGCTGCGGGTGCAGACGCCGTCATCGTCGATCTCGAAGACGCCGTTGCGCCGCCCGACAAGACGCGCGCGCGAGACGACGTCGCAACATGGCTCGACGCGGGCGGAGCTGGCGGCAGCCGCAACATCTTCGTGCGCATCAACGGGGCCGACACTGCGTGGTTCGCCGACGACGTAGGCGCCTTCGCCATCCGTCCCGACGTATGCGGCATCATGCTGCCCAAGGCTGCCGATACTTCGGCGCTCGCCGCGATACGGGCTCGTTCGCGCGCAGGCCTGCGCCTTGTTCCCCTGCTCGAATCGGCCGCTGGCTTTGCGGCGATACAGGAAGTCGCCTCGGCACCCGGCGTCGAGCGGCTCGTGTTCGGCACCGTCGACTTCCAGGTCGACACCAGCATCGGCGGCGATGGCGAGGAGCTTGCCTACTTTCGCTCGCTCATGACCTTCGCCTCGCGCGTGGCCGGCATTGGCGCTCCCGTGGACGGCGTGACCACCACCATCGACGACACCGACGCCATCGAAGCCGCCGCGCGACGCGCACGGCGGTTCGGCTTTGGCGGGCGTCTGTGCATCCACCCGCGCCAGATCGCGCCGACGCATCGCGGCTTCACGCCCGCCACGGAAGAGCGCGTCTGGGCGCAACGCGTAATCGAGGCCGCCGAGGCCAGCTCAGGCTCGGCAACGGTGCTCGACGGCAAGATGATCGACGCGCCCGTGATCCAGCGCGCCCGGCTCGTTCTTGCCGCCGCTCGCTGAGCAGGACAGCATTCGATACGGTTCCAGAAATGGACAAAGGCGGCCGGATCTCCGGCCGCCGTTCGAGCGCCCACGCAGACTAGAAACGGTGCGTAATACCCACACGCACGGCAATCTGGTGATTGCTCGCCGAAGGGGTTTGCCCCGTGATATAGGCCACGGCCGGCTGACCGAACGAATCGGTCCCGCTCGCATGCTGATAGACGACGATCAGATAGGTATCGGTGCGCTTCGAAAGGAAATAGTCAGTGCCCGCCTGAACCTGGTGATAGATCGCAACGCCGCGATCGTCCGCGCCGCCCGCGTGCGTGTAGACATAGGCAAGTCCTCCCAGCCACGCGGGGGTGATCTGATACCTGAAGTTCGCCTCGATGTTGTCGAATGACGCATTGCCCGAATAGCCGAACGGGTTGGGTCCGGAGTTCGAACCGAGGCCGCGGAATTGCACGTTCGAGTAGTTCACGCCAAACGTTGCGCTGCCCAATTGATACGACCCGGCTGCGCTGATGATTTGAGTCGTCGAGGCCGACGCGTAGCCGGCGTAGATCGGATTCGACTCTGGCGTCGTCGCGGAACCGAGGCCACCGAGGTTATTGCTCGCCGCCGTGGTGCCCGCATTGGGGTTCGTACCGTAGAAGGACAGGTTTGGATTGCGCGCGTTGAGATAGCCCACGCCCAAACCGAAGGGGCCGCCATAGTACGAGGCACCGAGAGACCATACCTGGTTATGCCCTATCGAACCAGGTACGCCGCCAAAGCTGTAGAGGCCACCGAACTTCACCCCGTGGTAGTCGGCGCTGGCGAACTTGATCGCGTTATTGATGCGGCGCGTGTTCAACGTGTTGTCCACGTCGCCTGCGTGCGCGCCGAGGTAGCCTGCCCAGATCGCACCGGACTGGAACAGCTGCGTATAGTCGACGACCGAGTCGTACTGTCGCCCGAGCGTCACGCTCCCATAGGGATTCTGCAAGCCGACATAAGCCTGGCGACCAAATTCGGCGCCGCCTTGCGCGAGCGTTCCATTACCGATCCCAAAGCCGTTTTCGAGCACGAAAATCGCCTTCAGGCCGCCGCCCAGATCCTCGACGCCTTTGAGCCCCCAGCGGCTGCCGCGTATCCCGCCCGTCGCGCCGTCCTGAAACGAGTACTGATCCGCGCCGTGCAGACCGGAAGCCGTGCGTCCGGTCTGAACATTGCTCGTATAGTTGATGCCTGCGTCGATCACGCCATATAGCGTGACGCTGCTTTGCGCGTACGCGAACGGCGTGCCCGCAAGCGCGCTGACGGCAGCGGCAATCGACAGTTTTCCAAACTTCATTTAAGTCTCCTTGGTTAATTCGGCATCCTTATTTGTTTCGATAGCCTGATTTTTTCTGGAACGTTCGAATATCGGCTTCACTGGCGGCCGATCCCCGTCTCTCTGCCAAACACCGGACACGCCTCGCGAGAGGCGCGCCCTTCTCACGACGTCAGGTACGCAGCACGAACGGATCCTGCACCTCGTTGCCGAGTTCGCACCACACGCTCTTGGTCTGCAGATATTGCTCGATCGCCTGCGCCCCGTTTACACGCCCCACTCCGCTCGCCTTGTAGCCGCCAAACGGTGAGTTGAAAGCCAGCGCGCGGTACATGTTGATCCACACAGTGCCCGCTTCGAGCCGCTTGGCGAACGAATGGGCGCGCTGGAGACTGCATGTCCACATGCCCGCGGCGAGGCCGAAGCGCGTGCCATTCGCTTCGGCGAGCACTTCTTCGTCGTCATCGAATGGCGTCACGCAAAGCACCGGCCCAAATACTTCCTCGTTCATGATGCGATGCGCGCGCGTCGTGCCGCCGAATATGGTCGGCTCGAAGAAGAGGCCATCTTCGTAACCGGGCACGGTTGCGCGAGTTCCGCCGCATAGCAGTTCGGCGCCGTCCTCGCGTGCCTGGCCGACCATCGTGATGTCCTTCGCGAGTTGGGCCGACGTCGCGACCGGCCCCATCTGTGTCTCGGCCAGCAGTGGATTGCCCAAGCGAATCTGCCGCGCGCGCGCAACGAGGCGCTCGACGAACGGCTCATAGATCGAGCGATGCACATAGGCGCGCGAGCCCGCGATGCAGGTCTGCCCAGCGGCTGCGAAGATACCCGCCAGCACGCCGGCCTCGGCCTGGTCGAGCCGCGCGTCCGCGAATACGATGTTCGCACTCTTGCCGCCCAGTTCGAGCGTGCAGCCCGCGAGCCGGCTTCCCGCTTTCGCGGCGATGCTGCGTCCGGCCGGCTCGCTGCCCGTGAAAAAGATCTTGGCGACTCCCGGATGCGTGACGAGCGCGTCGCCCGACTCGCGCGCACCGGTGACGACGTTGATCACCCCAGCCGGAATGCCGGCGGCTTCGGCAAGCCGGGCCAGTTCGAACGCCGAGGCAGACGTGATTTCCGATGGCTTCAGCACGATCGTGTTGCCCGCCGCGAGTGCGGGCGCCATGCTCATGATCGTGATGAGCGTGGGCGAATTCCACGGCACGATCACACTGATCACACCGAGCGGCTCGCGCAGTGTGTAGTTGAGCACGCTTGGTCGTTCGAGCGGGATGACGCTGCCTTCGACCTTGTCGGCCAGGCCTCCGAAATAAAACAGCCAGTCCTTCACGATCTTCGCTTGCGCGTGCATTTCGGCGAGCAGCTTGCCGTTCTGCTCGGTCTCCAGGGTGGCGATCGGCAGCGCATGCTCTGCGATTTTTTCACCCCATGCGATCAGCAGACGCCCTCGCGCACTCGGCGAAAGCCGCCCCCACGGCCCCTTGAGCGCGGCACTCGCGGCGAGGACGGCGTCGTCCACGTCCGCCGCCGTCGACTGGGCGAACGTGCCCCACTCGCGCCCCGTCGTGGGATTGATCGAGACGAAACTCTCATTTTCGCGCGCCGCGACCTGGTGGCCGCCAATGTAATTGCCGTAGCGCGGGTGGCCGCCCTGCGCATCGATGCTGTTCATACACCCTCCATGGTTTTCTTCGTGCCTGCGCCCGGCTGGCCGTCATCGTTCGAACCCGCCGGACGGCGGAACTTCAGGCGTGCGCTGACTACCCACGCCACGGCCATGTTCAGGATCAGCGCCCAGATGGCCGAATAAAGCGGAACCGTATAACCGCCAAGCTGGAGCGGATACACCGACGACTTGAAATGCATCTGCGCGACCATCCATGTCCCACAGGCAAGCCCTAACAGGAGGCCGCCCAGCAGACCACGGTGATCGAGGCGTCTACCGAACAGACCGAAGAGCACGGTGGGGAGCGTCTGAATGATCCACACGCCGCCAAGCAGCTGAAAGTCGGTCGCGTAATGCACGGGAAGCGCAAAGATGATCGCCACCGCGCCAACCTTCACAACCACCGCGACGAGCTTCGATACGCGCGTTTCGTCCGCGCCCGTCATGTGCGGATTGATGAATGCGCGGTGCACATTGCGCGTATAGAGATTGGCCGCGGCGATAGACATGATGGCCGCGGGCACCAGCGCGCCGATCCCGATAGCCGCGAACGCGAGTCCTGCCAGCCACGAAGGGAAGAAGTGTAGAAACAACGCGGGCACCGCGAAATTCGCGCCGTACGCAGTGAAAAAGCGCGCGAACTCAGGCATATCACGCACGCCCGCTGCGATCGCCATGTAACCCAGCAACGTAATGAAGCCGAGCAACAGCGTGTACATCGGCAACAGCGCCATATTCCGGCGCACGGTATTGCCCGATTTCGACGAGAGCAGCGCCGTGGCCGCGTGCGGATACAGCACCGCCGAGACCGCCGAGCCGATCGCCAGCGAGACGTAGACGCTGTACTGGTCGAGACTCGTCGCCGTGGGCGAGTGCAGCAGCAGCTTCGCTTGCGGAACAGCCGCGAAGATGTGCTCGAAGCCGCCAAGCTGTCCGGGAATAATGATCGCCGCAGCAATGACGGTCACGTAGATCAGGATGTCCTTCACGACCGCGATCAGCGCCGGCGCGCGCAGTCCCGACTTCCACGTATAGGCCGCCAGCAACGCGAAGGCGATCGTCAGCGGAATGTCGCCCGCGATGCCCTGCGTATCGAACCCCAGCGCGCCGATCGCCACTTCGAGACCGACGAGCTGCAGCGCGATATACGGCATCAGCGCGACGATGCCCGTAACAGCAACGGCGAGCGCGAGCGTCTTGCTGCCGTAGCGCGCATGGACGAAGTCGGCCACGGTCACATAGCCGTGCCGCTTCGCGACGTTCCAGAGCCGCGGAAAGATGATGAAGATGAACGGGAACAGCACGATGCAGAACGGAATCGCGAACATGCCCATCGCGCCGGTGCCGAACGCAAGTGCCGGAATGGCGACGACGGTGAACGCCGTGAACAGGTCGCCGCCAAGCAGAAACCATGTCACGAGCGTGCCGAACTGACGGCCGCCCAATCCCCACTCGTGAAGCTCGTCGAGGTTGCCGCGCCGCCAACGCGAGGCCATGAATCCGACCACCGTGACAAACAGGAACAGGGCGATGAATACGGAGGTGGCGATGACGTTCATGGCGTCTCTCCGTCTTCCGGCATCGTCGAGCCGCTTTCGGGCGTGGCGCAGTAGACCAGCCACGTCACCAGCGCGCCGATGATCACGAACAGCAGTTGCGACCAGTAGAAAAACGGGATGCCCCACAGCCGGGGCTCGACCCGGTTGTAGAACGGCACGCCCACGACGAGCGCGAGGGGGATGAGGAAGGCCCAGTACCACCCTGCCCCGGATCTTCCTCCTGCGGATATGCGACTCATGACGTCTCCTGTTTGTTATTGACTTTTTGCCTGCGTTCGCGCCGGTCAGCCGCGCAGCGCCTTTGACTGCTCCAGATAACCACTCGGATCGACGTGAACGTCGATGAGCACCGGTCCTTGCGTCTCCCATGCGCGCGCGAGCGCGGCCTCGTACGCCTCGGGCGTTGAGGCGGACCAGGCCTGCAAACCGAAACCGCGCGCGATCGCGGCAAAATCCTGGCGCGGCCAGTCGATGCCATCGCGCGCCATCCCCCGGCCTTGCTGCTTGATCTGGATGAGCGAGAGCGTCGAATCGTTGAATACCACGATGCAGAGCTTCGCGCCCACCCTGGCGGCAGTGGCCAGCTCGCCAATGCACATCAGCAAGCCGCCATCGCCCGTGAAAGCGATGACCTGCCGGCCGGGCGACGCGAGGCTCGCCGCAATGCCGGCTGGGAGCGCAAACGCCATCGAAGCCAGGCCGTTCGAGATGAGCACGTCCGAGCCGCGACGCGCGCGCCAGAACGCCATGGCGGAGAACATGTGCGCGCCGGCGTCCACCGTCACGCGCGCGTCGAGGTCTTCGGCGCGCTCGTACGCGATCTTGACGACCTGCTCCGGCGTGAGTCCGGCGCCGTGTCCGGTATAGGCGAGGCGCGAACGCATACGCTCCTTGTGCCGTACGATCTCGCCCGGCTCCCAACCGGGCGCGCGGTCGACATCGGCGAGCGCGCTGAGCGCGGCGGCAAGGGGCCCGCGCACCGTGGCGCGCGGCGCGACATAATGCGGCCGATGCTCGACGGGTCCGATGTCCAGCACCGGCGCGCCGTATGCCCATGGGCGCCCGATCAACTCAACCGGGTCCAGTCCGCACAGAACGATCAGGTCGGCGCTGTCGATGCATTCACGTTCGAGCGCTCCGCCCGTAAACAAACCCACGGCATGGTCGTCGTGATCGGACACCACGCCCTTCGCCTTGTACGTCGTGAAAACCGGGCACTCGAGCCGCTCGACGAACGTGCGCAATGCCGGCGCCGCCTCGGAGCATCGTGTTTCCAGTCCCGCGACGACAACGGGGCGCCGCGCCGCCTCGATCATCGCCTTCGCAGCGGCAATCTCGTCGCGTTGCGCGACGGGCGGCACGACCTGGTGCGGCAGCGAGGTGAAGTCAGTCGTTGTGGGCACATCGAGTGTGCGGCGCGCATTCTCGCCCGTGAGTTCGATATACACCGGCCCCCATGGCGCGGTATGCGCGAGCGCGATGAGCCGCTCCAGTTCCGCTTCCACGTCGTCGCCTTCGAGCCGCGAGTGGGCTTTCACGAGCGGACTGAGCAGCGCGCGCTGATCGAAGACCTGGTGCGAGTCGGTCTGCGCTTGCTTGCTCGTCCAGCCGTCCGTGATCAGAAGCACGGGGGCGCGGTCGAGACTCGCCTGCGCGATGGCATTGGCAACGCTCGCCGTGCCGGGCCCCTGCGTCGTGACGACGATCGCGAGACGGCCGCTCGCTTCCGCGTCAGCGGCCGCCATCATGCCGGCGCCAGCTTCCGTATGGGCCAGCACGAACGGTACGTCGAGCGCGGCGAACGCCTGGATGATGTCAAGGCTGCTGCCACCTCCGGGGACGCCGAATATCCGGCGCACGCCATGGCGCTTGCCCGCGTCGGCGATGATTTGCGCGATGTTCTTTTGCGGTTTCATTGAATCGAAGTTCTGCGAAGTGACGGGCGACCAGCGTGGCCGCCCAGGTTTGCACTGCCGTCGACCAGTCGTTAGTGCCCCGGTGTGGGAAGCGTGTCTTCCTCGGCGTGCGAGTACATGCGAGCGCCGGTGACAGGCGTATCCGCCATCAGCACCGAGCAGCCCTGCGTGATGAACAGGCGCCGGTTCTGCGCGCCGCCGAACGCGCAATTGGTCGTCATGTTGCCGTGCGCGGAATTGATGCGCAGCACGGGCTCGCCAGTCGGGCCGAAGATCCAGACCGCGCCCAGGCCGACGTGGCAAACGGCCAGCGATCCGTCGGCGCCGAGCGCGACGCCATCCGGGCCGCCGCCACCCGACATCTGCACATAAACGCCGACCTTCGTCACCAGGCCGTCGCGCACGAGCGGCACGCGCCAGATCGCGTTGTCGCGCGTCACGGCAAGGAACACCGTATTCGTTTTCTCGTTCAGCACCAGTCCGTTCGGGCTCGGCACGTTGCTGAGCAGGCAGTCGAGGCGGCCATTGCGATCGAGGCGATACAGCTTGCCAGTCGCGTCGTGCAGACCCGTTTGGCCCTGGTCCGTGAAATAGACGTCACCGTTCGACGCGAACACGAGATCGTTTAGCCCCTTGAAGCGCTGCACGAGCGCGCGCTCGAGGAACGGCTCGATCTTTCCCGTTGCGGGATCGAACACCATCAGGCCGTTCTTGCAGTCGGCGATGAAGGCCCGTCCGTCGCGATGAAACTTCAGGCCGTTCGGCTCGCCGTCGTATTCCAGTTCGCAGCTCACACGCGCATCGGGCGTGATCTTGAAGAGACGCCCCCAGGGAATATCGACGACCCAGAGGTTACCCTCGCGATCGAACGACGGCCCTTCGAGGAATGCCGGCGCGTTAGCGCCATGAAGCTGCACGTCCACCCACGTCGAGCGACGACCCTTGACGTGAAATTCGGAAGGTATCCGTACGAACTCCTCAGCTTGAACGGCAGGCGGCGGTGCGAACATAGCGTGTCCTCAGAGTGAAGATCAGGTGACTTGATTAAAAGATGTACGTACATGTTAATTCTTCCAACACGCTCAAACGCATTGGGATAAACACCTAATAGCCCTACTTATTGCGCCTACAATTCCGGCGTGCCAGAATTAGCCCATCAGACATCAAAATCTTATACGTACAGGTTAACGGACTTCGACAAGACTCACACAGCCGTGACCGATGCGATTTTTTCCTGAGGCAACCCATGAAAGTTCACAAGGCTTTGAGCATCGACGACCTTCGCAAGCTCGCAAAAGCGCGCCTTCCCAAGGTGATCTTCGACTATCTCGAAGGTGGCGCCGAAGATGAGGTCTGCCTCGACTCGAACGCCGCCGCCTTCGCACGGCATAAATTCGTTCCGCGCTATCTCGTGGACATTTCCCGCCGCGATCAGTCGGTAAGCCTGTTCGGGCAGACCTATGCCTCGCCTTTCGGTATCGCGCCCACTGGCATGATCGCGATGGTGCGGCCCGACGCAGACCTGATGCTCGCGCGCGCGGCGGCGCAGGCCGATGTGCCGTTCGTGATCTCGGGCGCAAGCACCGCGTCCATCGAGGACATTGCGCTTGTGGCGCCCAAATCCTGGTATCAACACTATCCGTGCCGCGACGAAGCCATGGCGAGCGATCTTTTCAGGCGCGTTGCCGACGCCGGGCTGATGACGCTGGTGGTCACGGTCGACGTGCCGCTGCATTCGAAGCGCGAGCGCAACATCCGCAGTGGCTGGGTGAGGCCGTACAAGCCCACGCTGCCTGTCATGCTGGAGGCAGCCCGGCATCCTGCATGGGTGCTCGAATACCTGACTAGCGGCCTGCCGTTTATGGAGAACTACCGCCGCTACGCACCGCCCGGCACCAACGCACGCGCGCTTACAAGCTTCTATGCGGAGCAGGTGCCAACCGCGCAGTCCTGGCGGACGATCGAGAGGATCCGCCGCGAATGGAGCGGCACGCTCGTCCTCAAAGGCATCATGCACCCCGACGACGCAGCGAAAGCCGTCGCGGCCGGTGTGGACGGCATCATCGTCTCGAATCATGGCGGCCGTCAGCTCGATCGTTCGAGGGCGCCAATCGATGCGCTGCCCGACGTCGTGGCGGCCGTGGGCAATCGGGTCACGGTCATGCTCGACAGCGGGATTCGCCGCGGAGCCGATGTAGCGACCGCCTTGTGCCTCGGCGCGCGTTTCACGTTCGTCGGCCGCGCGCCGGCTTACGGCGTGAGCGCCGGGGGCACGGAAGGCGCGCTGCGTGCGCTTTCGATCCTTCGGCAGGAGCTTGATCTCGTTTGCGGGCAACTGGGCTGCCCGCGCACCAGCGAGCTGAACGAAGCCTGGCTGGAAGCGCCCCACCGCGAGACGCGTCCGACACCGCACGTGGACGCTGTGCCAACGCTTCATGCGAATCGTCCCGAGGCGTATGTGACGGCAGGCCGGTAATCGAAGCAACCGGCCGATGCAGCCGCGCCGCACGCCGGAGCCCCGCGCCCAGCGTGGTAAAGTTCCACAGCGCATTTTGGGCATGGAGGGATTCGTTGGGTCAGCGCACTGCATCATCGGCCGCAAAGGCAAAGAGTGAACGGACAAAGGGCGCACAAGCCCCGGCAAAACGCGCGGGCGGCGTGAAGGCTCGGTCGGAGCCGCTCTATGGCCAGGTTGTCTCCACTCTGAAGTCGGAGATCCTGAAGGGCGTCTATCCGGTCGGCACGCAACTGCCTTCCGAGGATCTGCTCGCCAACCGCTTCTCGGTGAGCCGCCATACGATCCGCGAAGCACTGCGCAGGCTGCGCGACGACGGTCTCATCGCGTCCCGCCGGGGCGCACCGACCACGGTCGTGCGGCCGGCAGCGGGCAGCGGCGCGTACATCCACGAAATCGCTTCGATCAACGACCTGTTCTCGTTCGTTTCGGCCCTGCAGTTCCAGATCGACTCGATCGAAATGGTGACGGCAGACGCCGCGCTCGCGGCGCGGCTCGGCGCCAGCGTGGGCGAACAGTGGCTGCGCGTCGACGGCTTTCGTTTCCCCGCCGATGACAAAGCGCCCGCCTGCTGGATGGAAGTGTTCGTTCACGAAGACTACGCGGGCGTGGCGCGCCTGCTGGACCACAACAAGGGGCCGATATTCGAGCTGATCGAGACGCTCTATGGCGAGCGCATCGTCGAGGTCGAGCAGACGCTGCGCACCTCCCCGATGCCCACGCAAGTGGCGGCCGCCCTGCGCGCCGATCCCGGTGAGACGTCGGTCGAAGTGATCCGCACGTTCCGGATCGCTTCGGGGAAGACTGCCGAAGTGTCGATCGCCCACTATCCCGCCGAAAGCTTCACGTTTTCGATGACGCTGCGCCGCACGCGCTAGCGTGCCGCCCGAAATACTCAGGCGAACCAGCGGTCGCCGAGAATCAGCGGCACCTCCTTGTTCGCCTCGGAAAAACCGTCAAGCGGCAAATTGTCGATACCGACGCGTGCAAGCGGATCGGTCGACGCATCCACCACGGCGCCAACGCGCAGCATGACCAGCGGCTCGCGTTCGTCCGCGCAGAAGGAATAGAACGTACCGCGCGGCAGCAGAATGCCTTCATTCTTCGACACGACCCGCACTTCCCCGTTGGGTCCGTGGAAGGTCGCGCTTCCCTGCAGAATGTAGAACATGTGATCTTCATTCGTGTGCGCGTGCAGCTCGTTTTCGCCGCCGCTCGCGTATGTCTTGAGGACCACGCTGAGCGTGCGCGTCGCACCGAGCACGATGTTCGTGCGTCCTTGCTCCGGCAACTGGGCGCGCGCATGAAAGAAGGTGGGCTTCGTGCGCTTTTCCAGCTCGGCCATCGCGCTCAGCCATTCGGCGGTGCTCCGGACAATGGTGGAAGAGGACGGGGTCGATTCGAAGGTTTGCATGTCTCGGCTCCTGGAGGAAACTCACTCGGCGGCACTCGCGCCGCAAGTGTCGACGCCATCGGCACAGGCAAGGTCGTCGAAGTCATAGAGTCTCGCCGGGTTGTCGACGAGGATGCGCTGGCGTATCGCGGGGTCGGGCGCCCACTCGCCCAGCAGGTTCAGCAGTTCGCCGTCGTTCACCGCACAGGGTGGACTGATGCGCGTGAGGTCAGGCTTGCCGCCGTGCGAGGCGTCGGGGTGCGGCCAGTTGCTCGCCCAGACCACGCGCTGCGCATTGGCCGCAATGAACGCCCGCGCGATCGCGCCGAGGCCGGTGCGATCCGCGTCGCTTTGCATACACAGGTAAGGCGCGGACAGCTTCACGTACACGCGGCCTTCGCGCACCAGCCGCAATATGGCTTCGAGGCCAGGCTGCGCCGGACCGTCGCTGGCACGCGCCCGCGCGAAGTGATCGAGCACCACGGGCACATCGAGTGCGGCGATCACACCGCTCAGGGCCGCGACAACATCGAGCCGGCTATAGATCTGCATGTGCCAGCCGCGGCCGGCAATCTGCCGCGCGGTTTGTCGCAACAGATCGCCGCAGCGCGTGGGGTCGCTTTCGCCCAGCATCTCCAGATTCACACGCACACCGCGCACGCCCGCAGCGTGAAGCGCGTCGAGGTGGGCGCCTCGCGCGCCGCTGTCTATCACCGCCACGGCTCGTGCCCGCCGCTGTCCGATCGCCTCGACGGCATGCAAGGTTGCTGAGTTGTCCGCGCCGTACACGCTCGGCTGCACAATCACCACGCGCTGAAGCCGCTGGCGATCGAGCAGTGCACAAAGCTGTTCAACGCTCGCGAATGGCGGCGTGTACTTTCTCGCAGGGGAAAACGGGAAGCGCGCGTCATTCGGAAACACGTGCGTGTGACAGTCACACGCGCCGGGTGGCATCGGAAAATCGATATCGGCCGTATCGCAGTCTGTACGCGGGTTCATTGCAACTGCCTGCTTTTCGTCTCCGGCAGCGTTACCGCCATCACGACCGAAATGGCGTAGGCGAAACCGGCGAAGATCGCGATCGCGTTACCGAGTGACGACGATTCGCTCAGAAAACCGACCAGCGCGGGAAATAACGCACCAATGCCGCGGCCGAAGTTGTAGCAGAAGCTTTGGCCTGAAGCCCGGACGTGCGAGGGATACAGCTCGCTCAGATACGCGCCCATGCCGGAGAAAACGCCGCAAGACGTCAGACCGAGCGGGAAGCCAAGGACAAGCATCTGCGCATCGGTAAGCGGAAGCTTCAGGTACACGTACAGGCACACCGCCGCCGCCAGTGAAAAAGCGATAAACGTCCGGCGCCTGCCCCACAGATCCGCCAGATACGCTCCCGCGATAAATCCGCAAAACGAACCGACGATCAAGACCATCAAATAGCCGCCGGTGTTGAGCACGGAGAGATGCCGCTCGACCTTGAGAAACGTCGGGAGCCAGGTCGACATGGCGTAGTAGCCGCCTGTGAGCGCCGTGCAGAGCGCCGAGGCTTTGAGGGTCGTCATCGCGAGCGGCGGCGCGAAAATCGCCAGCAGGTGCGGCTTCTCGCCGGACATTCTCTGTTTCGCGCGCGTGTGAAGAAAGATGTCGGGCTCGTCGACGTTGCGCCGCACGAAGAGCACGATCAGCGCGGGAAACGCGCCGGCCCAGAACAGCGAACGCCAGGCAAGCTGCTCTGGCAGGAGGGAAAACGCGAGGCTGTAGGCAATCGCCGCCGCGCCCCAGCCAAGCGACCAGCCGCTTTGCACGAAGCCCACGGCCTTGCCGCGATCTTCCGCGCGCACCGTTTCCGCAATCAGGACCGCACCGATCGCCCATTCGCCGCCGAAGCCGAGGCCTTGAAGGATACGGAGCGTAAGGAGCTGCTCAAAATTCTGCGCGAAGCCAATCAGGATGGTGCAAACGGAAAACCAGAGAATGGTCGCCTGCAGCATGCGCACCCGCCCGAATTGATCAGCCAGCATTCCCGCGATCCAGCCGCCTGCCGCCGAGGCAAGCAACGTCGCGGTGCCGATCAGACCGATCTTCCCCCTGTCGATGGCAAGGCCGCGCGTGAGCGCCGAAATCACGAAGCTGAAGATCATGAAATCGAACGCATCGATGGCCCATCCGCCAAAGGAGGCCGCGAACGCCCTTTTGCCTCGCGTGTCGAGGCGCGACATCCAGCCGGGCGCCCACCAGGCACTCGACTGCGGCAATTCCTCCGTTTTCGCTAGCTTCATGGCCTCTCCGTGAAGGTCCGCGATTTGAAGAGCGGCGGGTCCGGGCGTCGGTCCCTGCGGTGCGCTTGAACGCGGCTGGCGATGGGTTTATTATTCACACACAGGAACAAATTGTCCCCAGGGATGAACCCTAGAGCGATCGAACAGGATACGAAGAGGACTCTGAGGGCCCGTGCATCAACACTGAATCGACAACCAAGGTCCGATTCACGGCTCGTTGCGGTGACCGAAAGCGACACAGGTAAACTGCGCAGAATTCTCCAATCCAACGGAAAAAATGAAATGTCGATGGTCAGACAAGCCGCCCAGGTGCTCGAACTGCTGGAGTTTTTCGCCCAGGTCAAGCGTCCAGCAGCACTCGCGGAAATCTCTGAAACCCTGAACTGGCCGCGCTCGAGCACGTTCAATCTGCTTTCAACGTTGAAATCGCTTGGCTATCTTTATGAACCGCGGCCGAAGGGGGGCGTCTACCCGTCGCCTCGCTGGGCAGAGCTATTCGATGCGATCAGGATTGGCGACACACCGCCCGTTGAAATGGACGGGCTGCTCGAGTACCTCGCCAACGCGACGGCCGAAACCGCGGCGCTTGCCGCGCCCAATGCCGGACAGGCCATGTTCGTCGGCGTGCGCGAGTCGGCGTATCCGGTGCGCTTCACGACGCAGGTTGGCAACTGCGTGCCGCTGCACGCCACGGCTGCAGGACGTGCCCTGCTTTCGCAACGTCCGCACGCCGACCGGCTGGCATTCCTCAGGAGAGCAGAATATATCCACTACACGGCCAAGACCCTCATGACCCCGGATGAGGTCGATGCTGAAATCGAGCGGTCCGTCCAGCAGGGATGGTTTATTGGCATCGAAGAATATTCCCCGGGCCTCATGGGGATCGCCCTCGCTCTCCCGTTGCCGGGGCGGCACTACGCGCTTCTCGTTTCCGGCCCGACCGAACGGCTTGGCTCGCGTGTACAGGAGGTGGTCGATCTGATGCGAAACGCCGTGCGAGAGACACTCGGCGTCGAAGTAGCGCCCGTGCGTGGGTAGAACCGCACGAGTGCCCGACCGTGACAGGTTTGAACGCCCCCTACGCCATGTTCGGCATGGTGACACCCATCGTGCTGGCCTTCCTGGCGTCGAGCATCGACGACTTTGCACTATTGGCCTGCCTGTATGCGGGCCAGCAGGCCAGCACTCGCGAGATAACCGCCGCGAAAATGCTTTGCGCGACACTGGCGCTCTGCATGGCGATGTTATTTGCGGCGGTTTGTCTTGCATTGCCACTCTCGATATCGAGACTGATGGGTCTCCTGCCGCTTGCGCTCGGCGCAAAGAGGTTGCTCGACAATCGCAAGTCGCGTAGCCCTACGAGCGACGGCAAGACCACCGGCGCGGATCCGCGTATGCGCGGGGGTGGAACCATGAGCCGCGTTTCATGCCTCGTGGCAATTCTCTTCGCGGCGAGCCTCGACAATATTGCGCTCTACGTGCCGCTGTGCGTGCAAGGCGGACGGGCAGTCGTCGTGCCAATCGTCGGCATTGTCCTGACACTCACCTTGATGCTCTGCGGCCTTGCCTGGCTGTCGGGCACGATACGGATCCCGCTTCGCAATACCCGGTTGAGACTCGAGCCAGCCGTCCCGTATCTGATGATGTTTATCGGCATCAAGGCGTTGGCAACCTAGCCCCCTTTCACCTGCTTGCGAGCGAACTCTGCGCTACGTCGGTTTCTCGAGGTGCCGGTTCTCTACTTCGCTGCCTTGAGTACCGACCAGCCTGATTCGATATGCTTGCGCATCGCGAGCATGGCGGCTGTCACGTCGCCAGCCGCAAAGGCCTGGAGAATTTCCTCGTGCTCGGCTACAGCGTCGTTGCCGCGATCATGCGCGGCGTTGATGATGTCGAACGGATAGCGCGCCCAGAGAATCTGCGTGAAATGGAGGGTCTGCGGCATGTCCGCTATGTCGTACATGCGCCGGTGAAAGCGATAGTTGATGCCTCGCGCGACCGCGCGATCCCCCTTGGCGAACGCCACGGCGAATTCCTCGGCGAGCTGGCGCAGCTCGACGATGTCCTGCGCCTTGATCTTTTCGACCGTGCCCTTCACGAGCTGCGTTTCGAGCAGAAGCCGGAGGTTCAGGATTTCCGACGATGCAGCCGCGTCGAACGGCACCACGCGCGCTCCGCGATATGAGTCTCCGCTGATATACCCCTCGGCCTCCAGCAGCTTGAGTGCCTCGCGTACGGGCGTGATGCTCAGGTGCAACTGCTCGGCGATCTCGGCCTGCTTGAGCCGCGAGCCGCGCGCGATCGCACCGGAGATGATCTGCTCGCGCAGGAAATCGGCAACCTGCTCTTCCTTGGTTCTGTATTCCATTTGCTGTGGTCTGGGCCGGTTGGGTCTCGATCTGATGGCGCGCATGGCGCGCAAGGTCTGGCCGCGCCGCGGGGCCGCCTCCGGGCAGATTTTAAGCGATGTCGCCCGCGGCCGATTCCGCGAGAATGCGCCGCGCCTGCTCGACCACCGGTTTGTCGATCATCTTCCCCGCCACCGCCGTCGCGGCGCCGCCGCTCGCCGCGAACGCCTCGACCACCTGGCGCGCCCAGTCGCACTCCCCAGCGGACGGCCGGAACGCCGCGTTCACCTCCGCGACTTGCGCCGGATGAATGCAGAGCTTGCCACCGAAGCCGAGCGCGCGCGAGCGGGCGGCATCGGCACCCGGCGCCTGCGCGTCGGCGAAGCCGGTGCTCACCCCGTCCACCGGCGCCAGGAGCCCCGCATGGCAAGACTCCAGCACGATCTGCGTGCGCACGGCGAGCAGCGCGCCGCCCTCGTCGGCAATGCCGGTCTCGGCGCTGAAGTCCACGCTGCCGAAGGCGAGACGCGCCACGCCCGGCACCGCCGCGAGCGCGCGCAGCGTCAGATAGCCCCGCACGGTCTCGATGAGCGCGACGATGCGTCTTCCGGGCAACGCGTCGGAGGTTGTGCGTAGCGAGGCCTCGTCGGCTTTGGGAAGCATCACGGCCGCGCCCGGCGCACGGGCGAGCAGGCGAAGGTCGTCCTCATACCATTCGGTGCCCATCGCGTTGATGCGCACGAGCGTGTCGCGTCCTACCCCCAGCCAGGCCGCCGCCGCTTCGCGCGCCGCACGTTTGGCCTCGGGCGCGACGGCGTCCTCCAGGTCCACGATCACTTCGTGCGCGCCGCTCGCGACGGCCTTTTCGAAGCGCGCCGGACAGTCTCCCGGCACGAACAGCAAACTGCGTGCAATCCGCATGGGCCGATCCTCACTCGAACGTCACGTCGCGCGACGTGCTGAGCGTGCAAAAGCGCCGCAGCCCCGCAATCGCGTTCTCGTGTTCGTCAGCCGTAATTGCGCAGCAGCAGTCTTCGAGCACCGTCATGGGGTAGTCGCGGTCATGGCCTTCGCGCACGCTCGCCTGCACGACGGCGTTCGTCGAGATGCCCGAGCAGTAGATCCGCCTGATGCCGCGCGCTCGCAGGATCGCTTCGAGGCTCGTCGCGTAGAACGGGCTCACGCGATGCTTGACGATGTCGAAGTCGCCGCTTTGCTGGCCAAGGTCGGGATGCACTTCGGTACCCCACGTCCCCAGCTTGAAGATGCCGTTCTTGCGGGCTCCCGAGAAGATCGGCGAATCGGGCGGGCACTCGCGGTAGTCGGGCGAAAAGCCCACGCGCACGAAACCCACCGCAACGCCCGCGGCGCGCGCCTTGTCGACGGCGCGCCGCGTGTTCTCGATGATGCGCCGGCCGTTGACTTGCTCGGCATAGCCGGCCTTGCCGTTCGGGCCGTCCGCGTGGACGAGATCGTTTTCCATGTCCAGCACGAGATAGATGGCGTCTTTCACGAATTTCTCCTCGATCACTCTCTCAATGGCGCGCGAGGCGCCGCTTTCAGCAAATGACGTCGCGCGCTTCCAGATCGGCGCGCTGCGCGCGGCTCAAGCCGAGCAGTTCGCCGAACACGTAGTCCTCGTCCTGCCCCAGCGCGGGCGTGAGCGAACGGATGCCCACGCCGGACGTCTTCGAGAACCGTGCTGGCGCGCCCACGGCCGCGCGCGGCGGAAGATCCGGCGCGCTCACGTCGACCACGGCGGCGCGCGCGCGCAGATGCGGATCGCGCGCGATGTCCTCCATGTTCCAGGAGACGTGCGCGCACACGCCCGCCTCCTGCAGCGCCTGCGCGATTGGCTCGGCATCGCAGCCCGCGAGCCACGCGGCCACGCGTGCATCGAGCGTTGCGCGCCGCGCGTGCCGCGCCGCCTGTGTCGCAAAGTCGGGATCGTCCTCGGGCCAGCCCGCGACGCGTGCGAGGGCGCGCCACGCAGCGTCGTCGCGCACGGCGAGCGTGAGCCAGCGGTCCGCGGTGGCCGTGGCGTAGACACCGTGGGGCGCCATGCTGGCATCGCCGTTGCCGGGGCGCTGCGGCGTTCGGCCCGCGCTCGCGAGCACGAGCGCATCGCCGATCATCGCCGAGGCCACCTCGCGCGCCGCGAGATCGACATGCTGCGCCTGTCCCGTCACGCGCCGCTGATGCAACGCCGCAACCGTCGCGAGCGCCGCATGCAGTCCGGCCGAGTGATCCATGACGTGGCGCATTTCCACGGGCGGCCCGTCGCTGTAGCCGCTCATCCAGCCAAGGCCGCCCCACGCACCGAAGAGCGGCGCGTAGCCTGCGAACGACGAATCGGGCCCGCTCTGCCCACACGACGAGAGCGAAAGCATGACGATGTCGGGGCGGCTTTTGCGCAACTCGTCGAAACCAAGGCCAAGCCGTTGCAGCACGCCTGGCCGGAAGCTTTCCGCCGCCACGTCCGACACGGCGACGAGGCGCTTCGCCAGGGAAACTGCTTCGGGATGCTTGAGATTGAGCCGCACCGAGCGCTTGTTTGACGACACCTGGTCGAACGTGGCCGCCGACATGCGGCCATACACGGCGTGCGGTTTGCGAAACGCGTCGGGCCGGTTGCGGCTCTCGACCTTGATGCACTCGGCGCCGAGCTGCGCGAGCAGGTGCGTGCAGAACGGCCCCGCCGCATGAATCGTGAAATCGGCGATGCGTACGCCGGCGAGCGGCGCCCCGGCTGGCTTCATGAGCACTCCTCCATGTCGTGTTCGCCGAGCGCCGGCACGCGCGCGTTGGCCGCGAGCGGCGTGCAGCGAAACTGGAACGGCGCGACCAGCACGTCGACAGTCTCGCCGCCCGGCAGCGCGGTGCGCGCAAACAGGCCGCGCGCGCCTTCGTGTTCGCCCGCCAACACTTCCGCGGGCGTGCGGTACTTCGCGGCGGGCACGCCGAGCGCCTGGGCACGGCTCACGATATCCTCCACGCGCTCGTGCGCCATCCACTCGCGGATGTGGCGGTTGATCTCGTCGCCGCGACGGCTGCGCACCAGCGGGTCCCTGAATGCCTCTTCGAGCGCCCACGCGGGCGATCCGAGCAGTTGCACCAGTGCGTTCCACTGACGGTCCTCAAGCGTGAGCACCTCCACGAAGCCGTCCTGCGCCTCGAACACCCCGCCGTAGCGGAAACTTCGCGTCGAACGGTGTTCGAGCGAGCCGTCGCCAAGACGCTGGAGCGCGAACGCTCCGACCGCGAGCGTCGCGTCCTGCACCGAGACATCCACATACTGGCCGCCCGCCAGCGGGACGGCCCACCATGCGGTGAGCGCTGCGAGCGCAGCCGCGCAGCCGCCTTGATAGCCCGCGAAATGGCCGTAGATCTTGAGCGGCGCGCGCTGCGGAAAGAGCTCGCCGGACAGGCCGTTGGGCAGCAGATAGCCTTCGCCGCCAGCGTGCAGGAGGTTCACCTCCTCGCCGTCCCAATGCGCCTTCGGGCCGTGCGCGCCGAAGGGCAGCACTGAAACGTGCACGAGCTGCGGAAAGCACTCGCCGAGCGTCTGCGGTTCGAGCCCTTGCGCCTGGCGCTCGGCAAGCGGCGTATCGTCGATCAGGATGTCCGCGTGCTCGAGTTCACGCTCGAGCACCGCGCGACCCGACGGGGTCGCGGGATCGCAAATCAGACTGTGCTTGCCCGCCGCCAGATACGTGAAGAGCGCGCTCTCGCCGCCCGCGTCGATGAACGGTGCCGCGCTGCGCAGGCGATGCCCGGCGGGCGGTTCCAGCATCACCACGCGTGCGCCCATCGCGGCGAGGAGCCGGCCCGCCCAGGCTCCCGCCACGGTGCGCGAACGCTCCACGACGCGGCAGCCCGCAAGCGGAAGCGCGGCGGCGGGTTCGTCGTTGGTTTGCATGTGCTCCCTCCCAGTTGTGTGGTCAGGCGGCGGCGAGGCGCCGACACGCGCCTAGCGCACGACCGGCAGTTCGAGGTCGACGCCGGCGCCGTCGATGAAGGCGGGCAGCCGCACGTCGCGCGAGGGCAGCGCCACCGTCGCGAGACCCGGCGTGGTCACTTCACCGCGCTGGTTCACGGCCGCGAGTTCGATGTCGACGAGTCCCGCGCCGTCCTTCACGTACTTGCGCACGACCTTGCCCTTGCAGAACGTGGTGTCGCCCATGATGTTGAAGCGCCGCATTTCGGTGCGCACACGCTTCAGGAAGCCCGCGTCGCCCATCCAGTTCGTGACGAGCGAGCACATCCACGACGAACGCTGCGGACCATAGTCATAGGTCCCGGGCACGCCCACTTCCTTCGCCACCGACTCGCGATGATGGCCAATGCCCGTGTATTCCACGCCGCCACCCGCCTCTGGATTGCGGAAGAAGTGGCCCGGATGCTTGACCGCCGTTTGCAGCACCACGCCGTGCGTATGGCCGCGCCCGCAACCGACGAGAAAACCCATCGTATCCATGAGCGAGAGCGGGCCGCGCGCGATCGTGGGCAGTTCCTCGCCTACCTGCACGTCTTCCCAGTAGCGCGCGTTTGAGCCGCGAATCTGCTTCGGCTCGTCGAGCACCATCAGGTCGATGCGGTCGCGCTCTTCGTCGCTGTACTCGTGTTGGACGATTTCCTTGTACTTGCCGGTGTCGCGCGCGGCTTTGCGCTCGTGACGCGTGCAGGTGCCGAGCGCGCGCGCCACGAGCTCACTGCGCTGGTTGTAGTAGCAAGCCTCGACGTACTGCAGCACGAGCCGGCCCGAAAATTTGCTTTCCTTTTCCTCGACACCGACCACGCGCTCAATGGCCGTGATGCGGTCGCCGGGACGCACGTGACGGAACAGTTCCCAGTCGTTGCCCGCGTAAAAACCATGCACGCCCGCAAGGCCCCAGCGCGTCCTGCCGAGCCATCCGAACGCCATCGGAAACATCGGGTGCCCGACCATCGAGCCGAAGCGCGTGGAAGGACCGTAACCGTAGTCGCGATAGAGCGGATTCAGGTCCCCAATACCGTTGCACCAGTTGCGCAGCGTATCGGGGCTTGCATCCTGAAGATACGGCCCTTCGGGGCGCAGTTGCAGGCCGATCATCGCGCGCGCCTCCGCAATGGCCTGATCGGTGATGCGGCCTTCGGCCGGTGCGTTGCCCACGTCGCTTTGGGCAGGGGTGAGGATCGTGGTGTCCAAGTGGCTTCTCCGTCGGTTAATCAGGTTTGTGAAGATGGTGCAGAATGCATTCTTTTTGAGATAACGAAACGAACCTGCGAGTTCGTTACGCCCGCCAATACCTGAGAGCGAGTTAGTTATTCGTGCAACCACGAGCGCGGCCACCGTGCGATCGGTTGCGTGCGCAACCGATCGCGCCGCGTGGCGTGCCCGCTCAGGCAGACAACACGAGCCCCGGCCGCGGCCATTGCGCCGCGAACAACTGGCCGTAGCCGGATAGCGTGATGAACGCGGTGCGCCGTTCCGGGCCGCCAAAGCAGATGTTCGTGCAATAGCCCTCGGGCGCCTCGTGGAATTCGAGCAACTCGCCGCCCGGCGAGAACACGCTGATGCCGCCGCGTACCAGCGTCGCCACGCAGATGTTGCCGCTCTCTTCCACCGCGAGCGAATCGAAGCGCTGATAACCCGCGAGCCCATGCACGAGCCGGCCGCCATTCGGCGAAGGCCACGCTTCGTGGCCCAGTTCGCCTTGCCCGGTCACGGGATACGACCAGAGGCGGCTCGTCTCCGTCTCGCTCACGTAGAGCGTGCGTCCATCGGGCGAGAGGCCAACGCCATTGGGCGTGAGCACCGGGTGCGCGGCGCAGCGGATCTGGCTGCCGTCCGCGCGCGCGTAGTACACCGCGCCGCGCATGATGCGGTCTTCGAAGGTCTTGCCGAAGTCGGTGAACCAGAAGCCCCCGTCGCCATCGAACACGATGTCGTTCGGTCCATGCAAGGGCACGTCGCCGCAATGCGTGTAGAGCGTTATCACCTCGCCTGTCGCGATGTTCACGCGTTGGATCGACCCACCGCCATAGTTGGCTGCGGCGCCGGTGGGGCGCGTGAAGCCGACGTCGGTGCGCCAGCTGAAGCCGCCGTTGTTGCAGATGTAGCAGTGGCCATCCGGGCCGAGCGCCGCGCCGTTCGGGCCGCCGCCCACTTCCGCCACGACCTTGAGTTCACCGTCCGGCATCACGCGCGTGAGGCGTCCAGCGGCGATTTCCACCACCAGCACGCTGCCGTCGGGCAACGCCACCGGCCCTTCCGGAAATTTCAGACCAGTCGCCATCACGCGGCCCTGCAGGGTGAGATTCATGCGAGCTCCCATAATCGTCGTGCCCTCTCCAGTCCTAAATGTGTGCGTCCGCGCGCTCGTCCTGACGCGCGCCCAAATAAGCGTCAACGGCCCGCTGCCGGCCTTCGCGGCTGCGCAAAAGCGGCTCGTCGAGTTCGCCGACGATATGTCCGTGGCGCATCACCCACGCATGCGAAGCCAGCTTCGCGGCCGCGTGAAAACTCTGCTCGACGAGCAGCGCCGTCAGCGACTGCTCCTGCTGAATGCGTGCGAGCCGCTCGTAGACGCGCGCGACAAGCAGCGGGGCGAGCCCAAGCGACGGCTCGTCCAGCAGCAACAGACGCGGCCCCGACATCAAACCGCGCCCGATCGCGAGCATCTGTTGCTCGCCGCCGCTCAAGAGGCCCGCGGGCGCCTTCAGGCGATTGGCGATCTCGGGAAAGAAGTCGAGCACCATGTCACGGCGGCGTACGCGCGTGCCGGCATCGACGAAATACCCACCGAGCGTGAGGTTCTCGGCCACCGAAATATCCGCGACGATGGCGCGCCCTTCCGGCACGTACACGATGCCCGCGCGAAAGCGCGCCGCGACGTTCATGTGGCTCACATCGTGGCCATCGAAGCGCACGCGCCCTTGCGCGGCTTCGAGACCCGCGATGGCGCGCAGCGTGCTCGACTTGCCCGCGCCGTTCGCGCCAAGCAGCGCACCCACGCAGCCGCGACGCACGCCGAAGCGCACGCCGTGCACGACCGGGCCCGCGCCGTAGCGCACGGTGAGATCCTCGACCTCGAGAAGACGCTCCGCTTGCGCCTCACTCATCTTCTTCTCCCAGATAGACACGCACCACGTCCGCGTTCGCGCGAATCTGCGCCGGGCTGCCCGATGCAAGCAATCGTCCGACGTTCAGCACGTGAATGGTGTCGCACACGTCCATGATGAGATCCATGTCGTGCTCCACGACCACGAGCACAAGATCGGGCCCGCGCAGCTTCTTCAGCGCGTTCGCGAGATCGCGCGTTTCGACGGAGTTCAGGCCTGCCGCTGGCTCGTCGAGCAGCAGCACGCGCGGTGCGCCCGCAATCGCCCGTGCGATTTCCGCAAGACGCAGCACGCCCGGGGGCAGTTGCGCGGGCAACGAGTCGGCCACCTGCTCGATGCCAAGGCGCGCGAGCGCGGCGAGCGCCATGTCGCGATGGCGTGCGCGTTCGGCGCGGCCACGTGCAAGCGGCAAGAACGCATCGAGCCAACCGGCAGCGGCTTCGCGGTCGAGGCCGATCATCACGTTCTCTGCGATCGTCAGCTCGGGGCATAGCGCGACGTGCTGGAAGCTGCGCGAGAAGCCACGCGCAGCGCGCCCCGTGGGCGGCACGCGCGTGACGTTTTCTCCCCCGAAGCAGATGCTGCCGCGCTGGGGCGCATAGAGTCCGGTCAGGCAGTTGAAGAAGCTCGTCTTGCCCGCACCGTTCGGGCCGATGAGCCCGGTGATTTCGCCGGCCTCGAGCCGCACGTTTACATCGCGCAGCACCTCATTGCCGCCGAACGAGAGCGCAAGCTGCTCGACGACGAGTGCGGCCACGTCCACAGTTGCCGTTGCGCGTGCCACGGTGGGTACCGCCATCGCCTCGCTCATTGACGCCTCCCTTCGAGCCGGGCACGCCACGCCGCGGGCAATGCGTTCGCGCCGAGCACGACGGCCAGCAGCGCCGCGCCATAGAGAATCGGCACCCAGTCTCCCGCACCTGCGAGCAGCACGGGCACGAGTGTCAGAAATAGCCCGCCCGCCAGCGCGCCCACGAGTGAGAGCGAGTAGAGGCTCACCACCGAGCCCACTAGCAGGAAGATCGAGGTCCACAGCGTGAAGCTGTTGGGCGAGACGGTCGAGGCAGCGAACGCCTGCATCGCCCCCGCGATGGCGGCGATCGCGGCGCTCAGTGCCACGCACGAGACGCGCGCCCAACTGCGCCGCACTCCGAACGATTCGGCAGCATGCGTGGAATCGCGGATCAGCAGCAACGCCATGGCCTGGCGCGAGCGCCGGAATTGCCGCAGCAGCGCGACCACGGCGAAGAGCACGAGGAGCGGCAGATAATAGCGCTGCAGGTTGCGCGGCACGCCGGCGAGCGCGTCGAGCTTCACGTACAGACCTTCGTAGCCGCCCGAGATCTTCGAGAAGTGCATGAGAAACTCGGGAAACGCGAGCGCGAGCGCCATGGTCGTCACCGCGAGCGAAATGCCCTTGAGATGGCGCGATGGATATGAAAACAGCACGCCGAATACGCCGCCCGCCAGCGCGGCGAGCGGCAGGCTCACGAAAACCGGCAGGCCCAAGTTCTTCTCGACGAGCGCCACGACATAGGCGCCCGCCGCCACGAACACGCCGTGTCCGATCGACACCTCGCCGCCGTAGCGCACAAGAAAGCTCACCGCGATGATGGCGATCGCATTGGCGAAGCACAGTCCGAGCGTATAGATCCAGTATCCGCCGCCGATGAGCGGCAAGACGAGCAGCGCGAGCCCGGCAACACCGCCCGCACCGAATGTGCCGAATGCGCGCAACGGCCGATGACGCCGCGTGGGCATATCCTGCGTGTCGCTTGCAGCGGCAGCCGGGGGGATGGAAAGATCAGGCACGGGCGCCTCCTCGCGCGGCGAGCACACCGCGCGGGAACAGGTTGAGCACGAGCAGCATCAGCACGAGCATGTACGTGTTGTTGAATTCGGCGGAGAGATAGAACGACAGCATGTTCATCAGGATGCCTACGAATATTCCGCCGATCACGGCACCGGGAAGACTGCTGAAGCCGCCCACCACCGCCGCGGCAAACGCCTGCAGCATGAACGAAGCGACGCTCGTGGAAGAAAGGAATGTGGTCGGCACGATCAGCAGCGCGGCAACGAGACCGAGCAGGCCAGCAAGCACCCACGAGAACAGATGGATGCGTCCGAGCTTGAGCCCGCACACGCGGCTCGCGAACGGATTGGCCGACACCGCGCGAAACGCCACGCCGATGCGCGTGCGCTCGATCAGCAGGTAGAGCAGCCCGACAATGGCGAACGTCGCCACCAGCACGGCGATGTCGTAGGACGTCACGCGTACGGGTCCGAGATGGGCGCGCCAGGACGGCAACGGCAGATCGAGCGACACGACGTTCGAGCCAAACAGCAGTTGCGTGCCGCCCTGCGCAATCAGGCCGATGCCGAGCGTGGCGATCGTGCTTGTCAGGTCGGACTTGAGCACGAGCGGCGCGATCGCGGCACAGCTGATCGTCGCCACGACCACCATCAGGATCAGCGCGAGCGGCACGGCCGCACCCCAGTTCATCTGGGAGAATGTCCCCGCCGTGAAGCCATACACGAGGAACGCGGCGAGACCCGCCAGATTGCCGTGCGCGAAGTTCACAACGTTCGAGCTCTTGTAGATGAGGACGAGTCCGATGGCGCCGAGTGCGTAGAGGCATCCGCTCACCAGGCCCGCCCACACGAGACCGAGGAAGTCCGTCATGGCTGCGCCCCTTGCGGCACGAGTTCGGCATCGCGCGCGATCAGCTCGATCACCGCCGGGAAATAGCGGCCACTGTAGCCTTGCTGCGCCGTGGCGCTGTAATAACGGTGCGCAAGCTCGGTGATGCGTGTCGCCACGCCCGTCTGCCCGGCCAACTCGAGCACGTAGCCGATGTCCTTGAGCACGTACTCGGGCGGAAACGACTTTTCCGGGAACTGTCGCGGCAGCATGGACTTGCGCCCGTGATTGCGTAGCACGAAGCTGTCGCCCGAGCCCTTCGATACCGCGTCGAGCAGCGTGCCCGGATCGACGCCCGCGCGCTCGCCGAGCACCATCATCTCGGCCAGCGCCACGGTGTGCTCGAACACGAGCGCATTGTTGATGAGCTTCACGACCTGGCCGCAACCGATCGCGCCGCAGTGCGTGACATCTGTACCTATGTAGCGCAGCAGCGGTTCGATGCGCCCGAAAAGTGCGGCGTCCGCGCCCACCATGATGCTCAGCTCGCCGCGCTGGGCCGCTTCACGCGTGCGTGCTACCGGCGCGTCCGCAAACGCGATGTCGCGCGCAGCCAGCGCCGCGCCCACTTCGCGCGCCGAAGCTACCGTGGTCGTGCTCAGATCGACGATCACCTTCGGCCGGCGCACGCCGCCCGCGAGCCCCTGCGGGCCGAGCGTCACGGCTTCCACGGCCGGCCCGCCAGGCAGCGACAGAAAGACGATGTCGGCCTCGCCGGCGAGGTCTTCGAGCGACGCCGCGCGCCGCGTCTTCGTGCCGTCGAGCACATGGAAGGCGTGGTCGTTCGTGTCGAACGCCACGACGCCGCCCGCGTGCTTGAGCGCCATGTTGCGGCACATTGCGCCGCCCATCACGCCGAGGCCGACGAAGCCGATCACCACCTGGTTCTCTGTAGACATGGCTCGCTCCTCGCGCTCAGTCCATCCACATGCCGCCGCTGATATCGAGCGACGTGCCGGTGATCCAGTTCGAAGCCGGCGAGCACAGGAACAGTGCGGCCTGCGCGATATCGTCGGCGTTGCCATAGCGGCCGAGCGGTACAGTCGCGTTCGCCGAAGGCGCGCCGTTGCCCGTCACGTTCGACCACATCGCGGTCTCGACCGGTCCGGGCGCGAGCACATTGGCGTAGACGCCGTGCGGCGCGCCCGCCTTGGCCACCCAGCGCATCATGCCGTGCACGGCGGCCTTCGCCGACACATAGGCCGGCCCCGACGCCACGCCTCCATTCTTCGCGGCGATCGAGCCCGCGGCGAGAATCTTGCCGAAGCCGCGCTGGCACATCAGCGGAAAAAGCTTGCGCGTGGGGTTCACGACGCCGCGCACGTTCACGGACATGATCGAGTCCCACTCTTCGTCGGTGCTGTCGCCAAGCGGTGTGCGCGCGATGATGCCGGCGCACAGCACGAGAATGTCGATAGCGCCATGATCCGATAACACGCCATCGATTACGCGATCGGTTTCGACGCGCGAGGTCACGTCGTAGCGCAGATACTGCACGCCCGGGCCGATGTTCTCGTGCACGCCAATGTCGGTGGCGATCACGCGCGCGCCCGCGCGGCGAAACGTATTTGCAATGGCGCGGCCCATGCCGCCCGCGCCGCCGGTGATTAATGCGACCTGCCCTTCCAGATTCGCAGGACCGCTTAAATGCTGCGCCATGTGTTGCGTCTCCTGTATTTCGCTTGAGGTTGGGTAACTGCCGGGGATGTCAGTGGCGGCGTGCTACGTCTTATTCGAACGTCGCCGAGGCCGACATCGCCAGTTCGCCCTGCGCGCCGCGCGCCCAGAGTTCGAGACCGTCGTCCGGCGCCGCGCGCCCTTCCAGCGAGAACGGCCGGTCGATGAAAAGCGGGCTCACACCGCGAAAATCGAAACGCGCGAGACGCCGCCCGTCGCCGTGCTCGAGGGCGAATTGCTGCAGCAGGGTTGCAGTGAGCGGCCCGTGCACGACGAGATCGGGATAACCCTCTTCGTTGCGCGCATATGTTTGATCGTAGTGAATGCGATGCCCGTTGAAGGTGAGCGCCGAATAGCGAAAGAGCAGCGTCGAATCTGCAAGGCATGCGCGGGTCCATTGCGGCTGCGCCTCGTGTATCGCGGGCGTCGGGGCGCTCGCCGCGGCCGCCGGTGCAGGCTCGCGGTAGACGATGTCCTGCTCCTCCTCGATGCACGGCGCGCCCTCGCACGAGGTGACGTGGCTCACCGTGACGAACCACAGCGCCCCGCGCTTGCCCGACTTCTTCTCGACTTTCAGGATGCGGCTGTGCCGCGTCGCGCTGACATCGACAGGCAAGGGTCGCAGATAGCGGATGCGGCTGCCCGCCCACATGCGCCGCGGCAACGCGATGGGCGGCAGGAAGCCGCCACGCTGCGGATGCCCGTCCGCGCCAAGGCCGCTGCGGCGGACGGTGGGATTGAAGAAGAGCCATTGCCAGCCCGGCGGCAGCGGTTCGCCTGGGGCGGGCGCGGCGTCGAGATCGAGCGTGGCCGCCATCGCCCGCGCCGTGCCGGCCTCGATGCGCGCAACGTGCGCTTCTTCGCGGCCGATCCACGACTCGTACACGTTCTCCAGTTCCGTTTCGCTCACGACAGCCTCGCGTCGAAGACCTGCTCCGGATACGGCTTGAAATCGCGCACCAGCTTGAAGCCGTCGTTGGTCGCCTGGATGATGCCCTCCTGACGCGCGCCGCGATGATCGCCGGGCTTGAAGCTCACGCCGCGCGTGCCACCGATGTTTTGATCGCGCATGGTCTCCATGACGTCGACGAGGTTGGCGCGCGTGAGCGGCTTGCCGCTCTCCAGCAGCATGTTGAACGACTTCACGAACAGCATCCCGTTGCTCCAGCCGTTGAGACCGAACACGCCCACCGGGTCGCTGGCGTAGTACTTTGCGATGCTATCGCGATAGGCCTTGATGTCAGGGTCGTTCGAGGTGACGGGCATGAGCCACGACGAAAAGTACACACCGTCCAGCAGTGATCCCGCCAGTTTGCGCGTGGTGGGATCAGCGGTGAAGAACGGCGCCATCCACTTCGCCTCGAAACCGATACGATCCGCCGATTTCAGCGCGGCGGCCAGATTGGAGTTGGAGCCGAACAGGATGACGACGTCGGCCTTCGCGTTCGCGAGACGACGAATGTGAGGCGTGAAGTCGGTATTTCGGACTTCGAATGGAATGGATTCGACGGCCTGCTTCTTCGCACCATCGAGATAGCGCTCGAAGCCGCGCTTGGCCGAGCGCCCAAGCTCGTCGTTTTCCCATAGCAGCGCCACGCGGCTCACGCCGAGCGACTTAAGCGCGTAGTCGGCGTTCGACGCCGCGGACCAGCCGTAGTCGGGCAGCAGCGGAAACGACAGGCGCTCGGTGAACAGCGCGCTTGCGCCGCCCACGGGGCCGACCATCGGCAAGCCCTCTTCCTTCGCGTAAGGGATCACGGCCTCGGTTTGCGCTGTGCCCACGGGCGCCGCGAGCGCGAAGATCTTGTCCTCCTCGACGAGCCGCCGCGTGACGGCGACGCTGCGCGCGGGCTCGTAGCCGTCGTCGTAGATGACGTACTTGATCTTCCAGCCCTTGAGCGCGTTGGTCTCGTTCGCCCACTTGAAGCAGGCGTCGGTCGCGCGCGTGACGATCGCATAGAACGGCACCGGACCCGTGATCGGCGTGAACGCCCCTACCGTGATGGTCTTGCTGCCCGCGTCGATGCCCGGCGTCGCCTGCTGGGCGAAGCCGAGGCCGGGCAATCCGGCCGATACGGCCGCCGCACTGCTGAAGACGAATGTTCTTCTGCGCATGGTCTCACCTGTTGGTGTCGTTAAGAATGCATTCTATAAACTATTTCAGAAGGTGCAAGTCAGGGTTTTTCCCGCATTTATTGAGTTTTCTCGTTTTATCGTGAAATATAGAATGCATTCTTATTCCCACAGCCGAGGCAACCATGAAGCACACACCCCTCGCCGGACGACGCGTCATCGAACTGGGCACCATGCTGGCCGCCCCCTTCGCCAGCCACATCCTTGCGCAGCTGGGCGCCGAGGTCATCAAGGTCGAGCCGCCCGCCGGCGACCCGACGCGCAGCCTCGTGCGCGGTGGCCCGAGCGGCACCTTCGTCGCCTACAGTCACGGCAAGAAGAGCGTGTGCATCGACCTCGGCAAGCCCGAAGGCCGGGCGGCATTCATGAAGCTCGTCGCCGGCGCGCACGTGCTGGTGCACAATCTCGCGCCCAAGGCCGCGCGCAAGCTCGGCGTCACGCGCGAGGCGTGTCGCGCCATCAATCCGTCGCTCGTCTACTGCCATATTCGCGGCTACGCTGCGGGGCCCCAGGCCGACGATCTCGCATCGAACCCTGTCGCCGAGGCGTCGACGGGTGTGATGGAAGCCAATCGCGTGAACGGCCGGCCAAGCCGGCTCGGGCCTTCGTACCACGACCAGTTCGCGGGCGCCTATGCCGTGATCGGCATCCTCGCGGCCATGCTCGGCGAGACCGACGGTGCGCACGGCAACGACCGGCATGTCGAAGTGGGCCTCTACGAAACGGGTCTGCACGTGGCGTCGCGTGACCTCGTCGGCGTGCAGTTGAAGACGCATCTCTTCGGCCGCCCCGAGCGCGAACCTCACGGCGAATTCAGCATGCCGGGCTATGGCGCGTATCTCACCGCCGACGACCGCTGGATCTATCTGCTGATGCTCAACGACGCACACTGGCGCAAGTTCTGCGAGGCGCTCGCGTTGCCGCAGGCCACCGACGAGTCGCTCGTCACGCTGCGTCAGCGCAAGAAAGCGCGTGAAAACGTCGAGGAAATCGTGCGCAACGCCGTGCGCGCCTGCACCTTCGACAGCATCGCCGCGCGCCTGAAGGCGATCGGTGTGGGCTGCACCGAAGTCCTGCCGCTCGAACGCGTGCTGGAGGCGCCACAGGCGCACGAACCGGGCAAACTGCGTTCGGTCGACTATCGCGGACTGCCATTCGAGGTGCCCGAGTTTCCAGGCGCCGCGTCTACGGCGGCTGCACCCGGCGCGCTGCCGCCGCCCGAACTCGGTGAGCACACCCTCGAGATCCTCAAAGCCGCCGGACTGAGCGCGCAGGAGTGCGCGAGACTCGTTGCATCGGGCGCGGCCGGGGTGCGCGAGGACGATTCGTTCGTCTGGGCACCGGTGCGCCAGCCGGCCTGAGAACCGGCGCACGCGCACGCGATGCGGCGGCGCGGCAGTTCGCCGCGCGCGTCGCTCGCTCCACGGGTCACGCTTCGCATCAAGGTCGGCCATTTGGGAATGTCCTGCGAACGTTGTGGAAGAACGTGCGGGCGCGCGCCGCCTCCGCACGGCCCGCTAACCGCGCTGCAAGCCGCCCTTGCTTGTCGATTCAGTGCGCCGCGCCACTCGCCAGCGCACCGCCCGCTCGGTCCGCGCGCAACAGCACGGCTGCGACGATCACGGTCAGCGCAACGAAGGCAGCCAGCCCCAGCATGCCCGCCGCGAACGTGCCGGTCGCCTGCTTGAGCACGCCCACCGCATACGGCGCGAGAAACCCGGCGATATTGCCGATCGAACTGACGACCGCGATACCCGCGGGCGCCTCCGCCTCGGCGAGCAGCGTGGGCGTGAGCGCCCAGAACACCGGCAGATTGGCGAACGCGCCGAAGCCACCCGCGGTCAGCGCGGCAAGACGCAGCGGCGGGTAGTCCGTGCACGCCGCGACGATCAGCGCCAGCACGGCGACGATGCCGGGAATCATGAGATGCCAGCGCCGCTCGCGCAGGCGGTCCGAGCGCGCGCCCCACCAGAGCACGCCGATCGCCGCGGCGACAAATGGCAACGCCGAAAGGAAACCCACCGCCGTGAACGAGGCGCCAAACGCGCGCACGATCTGCGGCAGGAAGAAAGTCACACCGTAATTAGCCGCGACGATGCCGCAATACACGAAACCCAGCACCCACACGCGCGGATTGCGCAGCGCGCGCCACGCGCCAGCGTGGCCGTTGCCGGGCGGCAGCGCGCGACGCTCGTCAGCGAGGCGCGTATTGAGCCATTGACGCTCCGCGTCGTCGAGCCACGACGCCTTGTCCGGCGAATCGACCAGCACGCGCAGCAGCACCACGCCAAGCACCAGCGACGGCACCGCCTCGATGATGAATAGCCACTGCCAGCCGCTCAGACCGACCACACCATGCAGGTTCAGCAACAGGCCCGAAAGCGGCGCGCCGATACCCGCCGAAGCCGGGATCGCCACGGCGAACGCGCCGATCATGCGCGCGCGATGCGTGGCGGGAAACCAGCGCGTGAGAAACAGCATCACACCGGGAAAGAAGCCTGCTTCCGCCACGCCCAGCAGGAAGCGCAAGCCCATGAATTGCGGCGCCGTCCTCACGAAGGCGAACAGCAAAGACAGCACACCCCAGGTCAGCATGATGCGCGCGAACCAGCGGCGCGCGCCAAAGCGGCGTAGCGCAAGATTGCTTGGCACTTCGAACAGAACATAGCCCAGGAAGAAGATGCCCGCTCCAGCGCCGAACACGGCCGGCGAAAAACCCAGCTCCTCGTTCATCGAAAGCGCAGCGAAACTCAGATTCACCCGATCCAGATAGGCCGCGAAATAACACAGCATCAGCAGCGGCACGATGTGCCGGCGAATCTTCGAAATGACCTCGGCTTCCTGCGGGACCATGGTCCGCCTCCGTGACGTCGGTGAAGCTGCAACGGGCGGCGCGCCGTGCGATGCGCCGCGGCAAGCTCGGCTCGGTGCTCAGTCGGGCTCGTTCGTGGACGGCGTGACGCGCCCGTCCACGAGTTGCACGATCGCCGGATGATAGTTCTGTCCGAAGCCCGCATCGCGCGCACGGCACATCAGGTCGTAGGTGTAGTTCGCGATATGCGGCTCGAAGTCCGCTTCCCGCGCGAGATTGAGCGCGAGGCCCGCGTCTTTGATCGCGTAGACGAGCGGGAACACTTTTTCGGGGAAGCTGTCGGGCACGAGCGACTTCATGCCATGGTTGCGCAGGACGAAGCTGTCCGCCGACCCCTTCGAAAGCAGGTTGAAGAGCGTCTCGCCGTCGAAACCCGCGCGCCGTCCGAGTGTGATGATTTCGGAGAGCGCGCTGACGGTCATGAACACGAGCATGTTGTTGAGGATCTTGATCGTTTGGCCGTTTCCGACCGGGCCGCAATGCAGCACGTCCGAGCCCATCAGCGCGAGCAGCGGTTGCACGGCCGCGAAGCCCGCGTCGCTCGCGCCCACCGAAATCATCAGCGTGCCTTTCACGGCGGCCTCGCGCGTGCGGGCGACGGGCGCGTCGATCAGCGCGATGCCACGCTCGCCGAGCGCTTTCGCGAGCGCTCGCGTGCGCGCGACGTCGCTCGTGCTCATGTCGACGATGGTCGTCAGGCGCTCGCCCGCGCGCGCCAGTTCGGCGCACACCGTCTCGACCTGGTCGATCGAAGGCAGCGAGAGGAAAACGATATCGGCGGCGCGTGCCACCGCCGTTGCCGACTCCGCCGGCTGCGCGCCGCTTGCAACGGCTTCGGCCAGCGCCTCCTTCGAGGTGTCGAACACATGGACCGGCAGCGACGATTTGCGCGCGAGATTCGCACACATGGCGCTGCCCATCACGCCTAGACCGATGAAACCAATGCTGGAATACGGATTCATGTCCTTGCTTCTCCTGGTGACGCGCGGTTCTTACGTGCGGATCGCAAACGGATCGCGCACGGCGCTTGAGTAGTCGATCATCACGTTCTTCGTGGTCAGGTATTCGCGCAGGCCCGCTTCGCCGCGCTCGCGGCCGATGCCCGACTCCTTCATGCCGCCGAACGGCGCCTGCGCCGCGAGCGCGCGATATGTGTTGACCCACACGGTGCCGCAATTGAGCGCTTTCGACACGCGCATCGCGCGCGAGATGTCCTGCGACCAGATGCCGGCCGCGAGCCCGTAGCGCGAATCATTGGCGAGCGTGATCGCCTCGGCTTCCGTGTCGAATGGAATGATCGCGAGGACGGGTCCGAAGATCTCCTCCTGCGCGAGTTCGCTGCGGTTGTCGACGTCGGCGAAAATGGTCGGCTCGATGAAGAAGCCTTTGCCGAGCCCGGCACCTTGCGCGCGTGCGCCGCCCGTGACGAGGCGCGCACCGGCGGCTTTCGCAGCGTCGATGGCGGCAAGGATGCGCCGAAACTGCGGCTCGTTGGCCACGGTGCCCATTTCGGTGGCGGGGTCGCACGGGTCGCCCATGCGGATCGACTGCGCGCGCGCGGCGAGGCGCTCGACCACTTCGCCATATACGCCGCGCTGAACGAAGAGGCGCGAGCCAGCCACGCAGGTCTGCCCGGTTGCGCCGAAGATGCCGGCGAGCGCGCCCACGACAGCCTTGTCGAGATCGGCGTCATCGAAAATGATGTTGGGCGACTTGCCGCCCAGTTCGAGCTTCACCGGCACAAGCCGGCGCCCGGCGGCCGCCGCGATCTCGCGGCCCACGTTGGCGCTCCCTGTGAAGCTCACAAGCGCGATGCCCGGATCGTTCACGAGCGCGCGGCCGGTTTCGGCTCCGCCCGTCACCACGTTGAAGACGCCCGGCGGAAAACCCGCCTCCTCGACGAGCGTTGCGAATTCGAGCGTCGAGACCGAAGCGTGTTCCGACGGCTTCACCACCACGCAATTGCCCGCTGCGAGCGCGGGCGCGAGCTTGTTCGCGAGCAGCGACAGCGGCGAGTTCCACGCCGTGATGAGGCCAACCACGCCGTAGGGTTCGAGCGAGACGTAATCGAGTGTATCCGGCTGGTCGAGCGGTACGTGTTGCCCGAACAGCTTGTCGGCATAGCCCGCGAAATAGCGCAGCTGACGCCCCACCCACAGCATTTGCGGACGCGTCTCGCGAACGATCTTGCCGTTGTCGGTACTCTCGATCGCCGACATGCGGTCCGCGTTGGCTTCGATCAGCGCGGCGAGCTTGAGCATGAGCGCGGCGCGCGCCACGCCCGAGGTCTGCCGCCAGCCTGCGTGGAATGCGCGCGAAGCGGCCGCCACCGCGCGCGCGACGTCCTGTTCACCGGCTTCGGGAATTTCGGCCCACACTTCGCCCGTATAGGGATTCACGCTCGGCAGCACGCGCTTGCTGTACGGCTCCATGCGTTCGCCGTCGATATACAGCCGACACTTCCTGATATCCACATCGCCTCCTTTGTCCGGCCGCGCGTTGCGCGCGCCGTGCTGGTTGTGCGGGTCATGCGGTGCGTGACAGCGTCGCGCGCTAACGGTCCACGAGCCGCGCAGGCAACGCGAGCGCGAGCACGGCGCCGAGCGCCATGCAAGCCGCGAGCAGATACATGGCAGGCGCGCTGCTGTGCGTCGCTTCCTTGAGCCAGCCCACCGCGTATGGGCCCAGAAAACCCGCGAGATTGCCGATCGCGTTGATGAATGCGATACCCGCCGCTGCAGCGGCGCCGCCCAGGAAAGCCGTGGGCAGACACCAGAACAGCGGCAACGTCGTGATGATCCCGGCCGTCGCGAGCGTGAGCGCGCACATGGCGAGCGCCGTATGGTCGGCCCACAGCACGGCAAGCAGGAGCCCGAGCGCGCCCGCCAATGCCGACCCCGCGACGTGCCTGCGGCGCTCGCGCCGGATGTCGGCATGCTTCGCCGCCGCGAGCATCACGACCACGGCCGCGCCGAACGGAATCGCCGAAAGCAGGCCGATCGTGAGCGCATCGGCGACGCCAGTGCCCTTGATGAGGGTCGGCAGCCAGAAGCCCACGCCGTACAACCCCATCACGAACAGGAAGTGGATGAGCGAGATGAGCCACACGCGCGGATTCGTGAAGACCATGCGAACCGAAGTCTGGGTTTTCGCTTCGGCATCGGCGCGCAGATTGTCGAGAAGCAGCAACTTTTCTTCGTCGCTGAGCCAACGGGCCGTTTCGATACGCTCGTCGAGCTTCCCCAGCACGAGGAGACCGATGAGCACAGACGGCAACCCCTCCACGAGAAAGAGCCACTGCCAGCCATGCCACTGGTTCACGCCGTCGAGCGCCGTGAGCAGCCAGCCCGAAAGCGGACCGCCGATCAGCCCGGAAAGCGCCACGGCGGTCACGAGCCACGCCGTAGTCATGCCGCGCCGGCTCGCCGGATACCAGTACGTCAGATAGAGAATCACGCCGGGAAAGAACCCTGCTTCGGCTACGCCTAGCAGGAAACGCATCAGAAAGAACATGCCCGGCGTGCGCACGAACATCGTCAGCATCGAAACCAGGCCCCACGTAATCATGATGCGCGCGATCCACACGCGCGCGCCCACGCGATGCAGGATCAGATTACTCGGCACTTCGAACAGGAAATAGCCGAGAAAGAACACGCCCGCGCCGAACCCATACACGGCGTCCGAGAGTTGCAGGTCGGCCGCCATTTGCAGCTTGGCGAAGCCCACGTTCACGCGGTCGAGATACGCGACCACGTAGCACAGCAGCAGAAGCGGCGTGAGGCGCCACGCAACCTTGCGGTATGTGGCCTGCTCCGAAATCGCGGCTGCACTGCTGACGGGAATCGACAAGGGGCCGGTCGGGGTTGCCATACTCGTCTCTCCTGGCTTTGCACAAACGCTCGGGCCAACGGACGCACGCCGCTGGCCGAGGCACGTTCTTGTGGTTCTGGCGCAGCCGCCGCGGCGCACGGCCCTGCGTGCCTTGCGTGCGTAATGGCGGTTGCCGGATCGGTGCAGTCCTTCCGGCGCAGCAGGCACGCCGGCGCAAGCCATGGCACACAGCGAGGCGTCGCTGCCCCAACTCGCCATGGCTGACGAGATGGCGAAAGCCTAGTCCTTTCCCCGACCCGTCATGTAGCCAGGGAATGTACTTACTGGTGTACTTGTGTATACACTAGTACTCTCAATCGGACAATCAGGCGGTCTGCATGCCGCGTGCGAAACCGCTCTCGTTGCGCGCGAAACGATTGTCGGCGCAGGCATGACAAGACGCGCGGACCACCCGTACAGGCTGACACCGAAACGCCCCCCAAACGTCCACCGAGAGGAGCCCCGGAATGACCGACTATGATGTGATCGTGGTAGGCGCAGGCAACGCCGCACTCGCCGCAGCCGTATCGGCGCGCGAAAATGGCGCGCAGCGCGTCGTCGTGCTGGAGAAGGCCCCGCGCGGCATGCGCGGCGGCAATACGCACTGGAGCGGCGGCGTCCTGCGCTTCGCCTTTGACGACCCGCGCGAGATCGGCCCGCTGCTGCCTGGGGTCGAAAAAGAGTTCGAGGACTTTTACGCCGGCATCAATCCTTATACGCGCGACGATTTCCACGGCGACCTCATGCGCGTCACGAGCGGCCAGACTGACCCCGTGCTATCGCGCGTGCTCGTCGACAATTCGAAAGACACCGTGTTCTGGATGCACGAAACCGGCCAAATCCGCATGGAGCCAGCGGTGAGCCTCACCGGCGTGCGCAAGGGCAATCAGATCATCTGGGCACGCGGGCTCGTGGTGCGTGCCGAGCACGAGGGCGTGGGCCTTTCGCGCGGGTGGTTCGCGGCGGTGGAACGACTTGGCGTCGAAGTGCGCTACGGCGCAGCGGTCACGGCGATCCTGCAGGACGCGAGCGGCCGCGTGTGCGGCGTGCGCGTGCGCGATGACGAGGGCATCCACACCCTCAACAGCCGTTCGGTGGTCCTCGGCTGCGGCGGCTTCGAAGCGAACGTGCAGATGCGCACGCAACATATTGGACCGCTCGTGGGCGGGGCAAAGGTGCGCGGCACGCCCCACAACCAGGGCGACGGCCTGCGCATGGCGATGGAGATCGGCGCAATGCCGTGGGGCCAGTGGAGCGGCTGCCACGCCACGCCGATCAGTGCAGACTGGGGCAACTTCGCGCCGCGCGAAATGACGGACCGCAGCAACCGCCTGAGCTACCTCTACGGCGTGATGATCAACCGAAACGGCCTGCGCTTCGTGGACGAAGGCGAGGACGGCGCGATGTTCACCTACGCGAAATACGGCCGCGCGATTCTCGCGGAGCCAGGCGCGAAGGTCTACCAGCTTTTCGATTCGCAGACCGTTCACCTGCTGGAGCCGCGCTACGCGACGAGCGAGCCGATCAAGGCCGACACGCTGGAGGCGCTCATTGCCCAGATCGACATCGACGACAAGGCACAGGCGCTGCGTACTGTGCAGGCCTATAACGCCGCGGCCCACGACGCGGCGGACGGCTTCGACCCGACCGGCAAGGACGGCCTCGCCACGCGCGGCCTGAGCCCCGATAAGACCAACTGGGCGCTCAAGCTCGACAAGGCGCCGTTCTATGCGTATTCGGCCACGGGCGGCATCACTTTCACCTTCGGCGGCCTGAAGATCGACGATCAGGCGCGCGTGATCGGCACCGACTGGCGGCCCATTCCAGGGCTCACCGCATGCGGCGAGATGGTCGGCGGTCTCTTCTACGACAACTATCCCGCGGGCACGGGGCTCGTTTCCGGAGCGACGTTCGGGCGCATTGCCGGCCGCACGTCGGCACGCTCGTGAACGCGCTCAGCGAGGGCTCAACAATGAACCAGCGCACCTTCACCGCCGCCGCGCTGCCGCTGGCCGTGCGCGTCGCGGCATTCGACGCGCGCGCTGCCGCGCCGCGCGCCAGGGCCGCGGCGCGTGAAGCCATCATCAAAGCGGTTGGCGCATTGATGAGCGGCTCGGGCAGCGCAGCGGCACAGTGGCTCGCTGAAAACGCCGGCGCACGCGCGGCAAGCGGGCCATGCCTCGCCGCCGGCACCACGCGGCGGGTGGCGATGCTCGACGCCGCGCTGGCGAACGGCACAGCGGCAAGCGCCGGAGCGCACGAAACAGGCGGCGGCAGTGGCGAAGGCCATGCCGCGCGCTTCGCCGCCCTCTTCGCGCTGGCCGAAGCGCGCAAGCTCCCTGGCCAGCGGTTCCATGCGGCGTGGCTCGCCGGGGACGCAGCCGCGCATAGCCTCGCCAGTGCGGCACCGACCGTCGCGCCTGGGCTCGCCACGATCCTTGCTACCGTCGCGGCCGCGAGCCACCTGCTTTGCTTCGACGCTGCGGCGACAGCGGCAGCGCTCGTGCTCGGCGCATCGACGACGAACGAGGCAGATCCCGAAGCCGCCGCGAACGGCGACGCGCTCGCAACGCCCTTACGTGCGGGCCAACGCGCCCGCGTGGCACTGCAGGCAGTCATGCTGGCCGAACAAGGCGAGACTGGAGCTGCGGCGCAGCTCACGCAGGACGACACGCTGATTGAAGCGCTCGCGCAAGCTGCCTCCACGCTCGGCGACATCCCGGACGCCACCCCGCCCGCGCATCTCAGCTGCGATACTTTTGTCGCGCGTTGCAGTCGGGCGATCGGCACATCCGAAGCGCTCGCGCTCTACGAGCGCCTGGAAGCCATCGACGAAGCCAGTGACATCGCCCTGCTCGGCACGCTCATGGCGAGGCGCGCGCTACCGGGCGCAGCCGGCGCAAGCGCGCCGCTCGCGCTGAGCACGACGCCCGGCGACGGTTCGGACGAAACCGCCTGGGTCCCCTGATCGCAAGCCGACATGGAAGGGCGCATTGACCATGAACGATGAACTGATTGCCGCGCGTGTCGACAGGCTGCCCGTCTCGCGCTTTCATCGCAGGCTGCTGCTGCTCATCAGTCTGCCGTTCTTTTTCGATATCTCGGACATCTTCACGTTTTCGTATGCCGCACCGGCGCTCGTCAAGGAGTGGGGGCTCTCTCTGACCAGCATCGCCATGCTCACCTCCGCGGGGTTCTTCGGCATGTTCCTCGGCGCGACGCTCGGCGGCATTCTGTCGGACCGCATCGGGCGCAAACGCGCGCTCATGCTGTTCGTGGCTACCTATTCGTTCTTCTCGCTCGCAAACGCCCTCGCGCCCAACGTCCCGCTCCTGATGATCACGCGGCTGCTGACCGGCATCGGAGTGTCGTCAGCGACGGCGGTGGTGATCGCTTATATCGTCGAGATGTACCCTGCCGCGCGCCGTGGCGCCTGGCAAGGCTGGGCGATGGCGATCGCGCTCAGCGCCGTGCCCATCACGAGCTGGGTGGCGCGGCTCGTCGTGCCGCTCGGTCCGAACGGATGGCGGCTCATCTTCGTCTGGGGAGCGCTCGGCGCCGTTTTTCTCGCGTTCAGCCGCTCCTTTCCCGAGTCGCCGCGCTGGCTCGCGCGACACGGCCGCATGGACGAAGCAGACTGCGTGCTGAGCGCGATCGAAGCCGAAGTCGAGCGCAGCGCCGGGCCGCTGCCCGCGCCGCTGCTGATCTCGCAGGCGGCCGAACCGCGCACGCACTGGCACGCGCTCTTCAAGCGCCCCTACGCCGGGCGCACCTTCACGTTGTGGGCCATCTGGATCCTCCAGACAGTCGGTTTCTACGGCTTCCAGGCGTGGGTGCCGGCCTTGCTGGTTCGGCATGGCGTGACCGTGGTGCAGAGCCTCACCTACATCACGCTGATCAATCTGGGCGCGGTGCCCGGCGCGCTGCTCGCAGCCGCGCTCGCCGACCGCGTGGAGCGCAAGTTCAGCATAGCCGGCACGTCCGCGCTGATCGCCGTGTGCGGCCTGCTCTACGGGCTCGGCACTGACCCCTTCGTGATCGTGCCATTCGGATTCTGCGTGGGCATGCTCACGCAGACCTTCGTTTCGCTCTGCTACGCGTATACGCCGGAGCAATATCCCACCGATATTCGCAACACGGGGGCGGGTTTCGCTTATGGCGTGGGACGGCTCGCCAATGTCGGCAACGCGTTCATCGTCGCGGCGATCTTCACGCGCTTCGGCTATGTCTGGGTGTTCGCGTATATCGCCGGGGCGTGGCTCGCAGTGGCCGCCGTGACACTCGCGTTCGGCGCACGCACGACGGGGCGCAAGCTCGAAACGATCAATCCCGCGCTTGCCGGGACGCCGGATGAACCGCTCGGCACGGCGGCCGGGCGGTTCTGAAGCTTAACTGCCGGACTGGCCGCTTTCCGGGCCGAAGAGCATCTGCAGGCGCAGTTCCGTCGCGGCTGCGACGTGCGCCTGCGCGGCCTTCTCCGCGCCGTCCGCGTCGTGCCGCGCGATGCAGGCGACAATCTGCTTGTTCTCGGCGAGTCCACTCTTAATGCGGCCAGGCTGCGAATACGTGGTCGTGCCGAGCAGCGCGAGCGCGTCGCCGAGGACGCTTGCGGCCTTCGAGAGATACTCGTTGTGCGCGGCGGCGACGATGATTTCATGAAGGCGACGATTGAGCGCCGCGACTTCCTCTGGCACCTTCGTGCGTTCCAGTTGCGCGACGACCTGATTCATCGAGAGCACTTCGATCGGCGAAGCCTGTTCGGCCGCGAAACGCGCCGCCGCGCCCACCAGTACCTTGCGCATCGCGTAGAGTTCCATGACCTGCCGCTCCGAAAGCTGCTCGACGACAAAGCCGCGCGGCGGCGCGAAGCGCACCATGCCTTCCGATTCGAGCCGTTTGAGCGCCTCGCGCACCGGGGTACGACTAACGGCTAGCCGTTCGGCAATATCGGTCTCTCGCAATCGGGTTCCCGAAACGAGTTCTCGGTTGCGAATCTCCTGGCGAAGTCGGGTGTAGACATATTGTGCAAGCGAGCCTTGCCCAGCATCCGCTGGCGGCTCGATCTCACGTAACGATGTATTGGATTTTTCGCTCAAGGACTCACCTTCGGCCTATCGATTGCGGAGCTGACAAGGACACGCATCAACTGCGCGCATTGCGTGCGGCTCGGGACGCGGTGGCCACGCGGGCACCCCCATAATGCGTACTATTGTATACGCAAGTACCCAACGATGGGTATCGACGCAAAGATGAGCGATTCAATGGTGAGTATTGTTCGGCATACTTTAAACAGATTGCACCGCTAGTACCGTCCTGATTGTCCCATGACTGGCTCCCGAGAGCGCTCGTCGCCGTCGGGAAGAGGCGCCGCCGCCGAAGCATGTAGCAACACCAAGTTTTCCGCGAAAACAAGACATGCGACAATGCTATAACGATAAGTATTCTTATCATAATGAACGTATTTGTCACTAAAACATAACGCCGCGAGAACGCGTCACCCTCGCTGCTGGCCTTGCTCCCACCACACCGCCCGGCTTTCCCGATGTCGACGAGGTCGCTGTGCTGGGCGCGTGGCACGTGCAACAACGAGCCAAACGAAGGACCATTCTCGCGTCGCGCTTCTCTCCACAAGGAATCCGCAGCACGCCCGCTGCGCATGAACTACGATGTATTGCGAAGCAGGCGTATTCCCCAAGGAGCCGCTCATGACCAACGTAACGATCGATTCCGCGCGCACGTATCTGCTCGGCGTCACGCTGCCGCCCGTCGACAAGTCGCACGCATCGCTATTGCTCGACGACACCACGCCCAGCTTCGACGCGAGCAAGGACCAGGCCGTCGTCGTGGGTTCGGGCGTCGTGACGTTCGCGCAAGGCGTGCCGCCCGAGCGCCGACTCGCCGTCACGAACTCACTGTTGCTCGCGCAACTCGTCGCGCGCCGCGCGGTGCCCGACGGCGGCGACATCGACGACTGGTACAAGCAATACACGTCCGTGCTCGCGAACATCGGCTGGCTCGTGCAGACAACGACAACGACTCACACCGCCGACACGGCGAACGAATTCGAAACGCACGAAGCGATCCTTGCCGTCGCCACACTCCTCCTCGGTCCCGGTGCGGTGAGCGCCCTCTCGCTGATCAGCACGACGCTCAACGCGCTCGCGACCATGGATACGAGCAAGCCCTGGATCACGATCTTCGACCGCGAGACGCAGGCTGTGAATGCGTCGAGTTTTCAGGTCGCGTTGGCCGAAACCGCGCCCGATGGCAGCTTCGTCGTCTCGCTGATGGCCTTCGTGATCAAGGCCAACGCCGTCGTCACGCAGGTGCTCTTTTTCAAGGCGAAGCATGAGGACGTCCAGTTCTCCCACTACGCTTCGCAGGCGCAGATCGACACCGCGATTCTCGACTCGCTGGAACCCGATCTCAGCAATCGCGTCGCGCAACACAGCAAGAGCTATATCAGCCAGTTACCGGACCTTTGACTGCGCAGGCCGGAAACGCGGCCGCTACGGTCCCTGTGCCGTATCGGTCGCGGTCCAGTCGAGCAACTGCGCCAATAGCGAGTGGGCCGCATCGCGTTCGAGGCTTGCCGACGCTTGTGCGTATTCGGCAAGCACGAAATCGCACTGATCGTAGAGCGCGCTCCAGTTGTTGCGGGCGGGCAGGCACCGGTGCAGATCCGCAAGATCACTCATCACCGGCTGCATGTTTTGCGCAAGCGCTCTGCGCGCGACACTCTGATAAATCCAGACCGTACTGCGCGCCGAGCGGCTCCAGAAGTCGGGTTCGGTCTCATCTTCCTCGGGCGAATCTGCGCCGATTACGGTCCAGTCGGGCTCGCGGTACTGTTCGAGTTGCCCGGCGAGATGCGCGACGAGTTCTATCGCACAGCGCTGGATACGTACGTAGTACACCCTGGCATCGCCTGTGTCGCTGCCCGTCGTTTCGGCTCTGATGTAGTGGGTCATGGCCTGGGTGATCGCAGCGAGCTGCGCTTCGCGGCAGCCTGCGAAGCGCTCGACCATCGCCAGCCGCATACTTGCCGATCCGCATAGCGCAAGCCGCTCCATCGACGGATACAGGGTGACGAGATGACCCAGGCTGGAGGTCGTCGCGCCGTATATGCTGCGCGCCGCCTCGACGGCCGTTTGCAGCCGTGCTGGATCGCCGCCCACCGCCGCTTCTCGCACGCGGTGCAGCGCAAGCCGGACCTGTGTAAAGGCGAGCTGATCGGTCGCATGCAGCGTCGCACTTCCGTCGTTGGCCTGAACCGCCATCTGATACCACTTCGCGGCCTGCTCCAGATCGCCGGTTTCCTTCCAGGCGTCGGCGAACGCTTCGGCCACTTCGCCGATGCGCTCCCAGTGCGGCGCCGGTTGCGCATACTGCGCATGCAGGAAGTCGAGCCGGGCTCTGGCCGCTGCGATGTCGGCGTTGTTGACGCGCAGTTCGGTCTGGATCTGCCGCAAGGCGATCATCAGGCCATGCGAGGAGGCGATGCACGCGTAGCGGTCGGCCAACGCCTTTTCCCCGAAGTCGCGCCGCCGCACGCCGTCGGCCGTCGGCCTTTCCTGGTCCAGCAGCGGCGCACGCAGATACCAGTCCGGGTCGCCATAGCATTGGTACGCGGCCCAGGTGTTGTTGTCCGGCGAATAGGCCGCTTCGCGCGCGATCGCCACTGCGTCGAGAAAGCGGCGGCGATCGAGCAGCGCTTCGTAAAAGCTCTTGGCGAAATTCTCGGCGGCGACGTCATCGACGGCCCAACCCGCCGCCACCACGCAGCGTACGCCGATGCGGATCAACGCTTCGGCCACGCTCGCGGCAAAGTACGGCCGGTTCAGTGGCGGCACGACGACTTCCAGCAGACTGCCCGGATCGCTGCGCGCCAGATAGCAGCAGTTGATGAACACCAACTCCGGTACCCGCTGCATCTTCGCGAATTCTTCCGCGCCGAGAAAGACGCCGTTCGAGAGCACCACGCCGCCCGCGCGCGCGGCGGCGCTCTTCGAGACGGCGCCCCCTTCGGTGGCGCGTGGGTCGGACGGCCCCGCGCCGTTGCCGTTTGCAGCCGCGCCGGCCGGCGCCGCGCCTGGGCCTCCCATAGCCGTGGCGGCCGGTGCAATAAAAATCCCTCCCCGGGGCGCAAGGGCATCGGTGGTCGCGAGGTGGTCGGTGACCGGCTGGCCATGACCCGCGATATGAACGACGCCCCAGTCGCTATCGAGCAAATTGACCACCACTTCGCGAGCGTCGGGGCCGCGTGCCGTGTCCGAGTCCGCGACGAGCGTCGTCACGCGCCGCGCCCCGGCAAGCCCGTTCGTCAAAAGATCGCGCACCGTGCGCACTTCGCGCCGCGCGCCCGGCAGGAGTGGGTAGCGGCGGTCGTCGGCGCATGGATCCCCTATCAGCAGGATCGGCGCTTCGCGCCCCGTATCCTCCACCTCGCGGCGAAACTCCTGCGTACGCAGCTTGCGCAGCAACTTGGTGCGTATCGCCCAGGGCTTGTGGCCGCCACTCCCGGTGGTCTCCGCGCTCTCCAGATCGCGCGTCGTATCCAGCAGCTCCCACGGGATGGCCGCCGTTCCGGAATCGAGCTCGATCTGCATTTCGCTCGACCCGTCGAGCAGTGGCCGCATCTCCACGGGCACGAGCAGTTTGAACAACGTGCGGCCGACGCTCGCGTCGTTACACGTGCTCGACGACGCAACGCTGACGAGTTCCTGAAGCAGTCGCCCTTGCGCCGCGACCGCGCGCACTTCGGTGCGGGCGCGGCGTGTGTCGAGCGTGTACACGATGGAGGACGCGCCGTCCTGATCGATCTGCGTGGCCGCGGAAATCAGATCGAAGTCCGCGCCGCGATAGCTCGATTCCAGCGGACGGAGCAGCGCGCCGGTCCCGATCCGCACGTAGTGCTGCACGTCATAACAGCCGCGTGCCGATTCGCTCAGCAGTTGCACGGCGCGCCAACCTTCGACAGCGCGGTCGAGATACAACTCGACCAGCGTCAGCGTGCCGACTTTCGGCCAGGTCACCGCGGCGAGCATGCGGCTCGCTTCCAGCACGCCCTCCGCTACCGAGCGCGCAGCCAGTCCCGGCGACATGCCGGTGCCGCCGCTGCCCACCAGGGTGGCCGCGAGATTGAACCACGCGGGCACGCACGGCACGCCGGCCGCGCCCTGACGCGTGCGCGCATCTTCGGCCACATGTTGCGCCCAGGCGATAACGCCTAGCCGCACCGCGTTCACGAGACCGCTCGCGCGCAAATGACCCTCATCGCCCAGCCCGACGACGATCACCCCCGCCGGACGCGGCATGCTGCGCAGCGGATTGACGCGATCGACCGACGCGTTGACGAAAACCTGCTGTGCCTTGAGTGCCTGGGGATAGCGCCCGAGCCGGATCGACGTGCTCATCGCGCGCCCCACCAGCCAGTCGAGCACGCACTCCGCGCCTGCCAGGACGCTTCCGCGATAGTGGCCGCACATCACGGGTTCGTCGACGAACTTCAGGTCGGCGTTGACGACCTCGATTCGCAGCGGTGCGTTGGGCGCTGTGGACGCGTTCGACGCATCGGCTTGCGCTGAATCGCGCGACGCCGGGTTCGTCAATACCGGACGATGCTGGCCGAGCGACACGCCGCGCAGCGTCACGACCTCCGGGGAGTCGTGCGGTGCCGCGGGCGACGCGGAGGCGGTGGCGGCTGGGTCCGGTGCGTCGCCCACGCTATGGACGACGCTCATCCCGCCGCTCCGGCCGCAGGCGCGGGCACGTCACCGGGGCGCTTCACTGCGCCTTCGGCAACCGCGACGGGCGAAGTCTTCGACGCTTGCAACGCAGGATCGATCCGCGTATCGGCGTCGCAATGTACCGCGTAAAGCAGGCCAAGCGGGTTGCCATGCTCCTTCAGAAACTCGTCGCGCAGGCCGAGCATGACGTCGCCTAACGCAACGCCTGCCAGGAATTCCTCGAAGAAGCGGTCGGCCCAGGCTTTAGCGAAGAGGGCCGGCGTCTTGCACTCGGTGCCGATCACGCCACGCGCGCCCTTGTCCATGAAGTACGGTGCGAACCCGTCATAGAACGTCGACGACATTTCCGCCGACTCGCACGCGTTGATGAACACGAGCGGCTTGCCGGCCAGTCGCGTGTCGGTCGGCGCGCGCAGCTTCAGGTCGTTCAGGCTGACCAGCCGGTCAGTGAGCTCGATGCAGGATGCGCCTGGACCGCCGGGATCCGTCAAACCCTTCGAGACGGCGTGGCAATAGAGATAAAGGATCTGATCGGGCGTCTGTGCCTGACGCAGCGCCTTGATGAAATCGTCGCCGCTCTCGCGGTCTTCGATGGTCGTGCCCGCGCGTGCCTGCCAGAATGCACGCTGCGAGGCGACCACGTCGACGCCCATTGCCGCGTCGATGCCCGCGTGAAAATTCAGGCTCACGTTCAGGCTCGGCGTGCTCGTGATCTCCGGCTCGGTCACGGCCATCGGATTCTGCAACGGGATCTGCTCGATGATGTGCCGCATGCCGAGAAAATTGTCCCAGCTGTACGGTACGTCCCCGCTCACGTCGCCGAGGTAAAGCAGCGGCCACGGCACCGGCAGCGTCTGCGCCACGATCTGGATCTTCAACCGCAGATCGGGACGCGTGCCGAGCTGCCGTAGCGCATTGCCGACGGCGCGCACGTCGTCGCCGGCGCCCGGGCCATAAAAGAGCGTGTTCAGGAGGAGCGCGCCGGCGTCCGCCATGATCGGCAACGCCTTGTCGAGCGCGTCCTGCGGCACGTCGATGCCGCTCTGGAACACATAGTTGCCGCCCGCGTCCCGATACATGACGACTTTCATGAGGCTGTCGCGGGCGGAGCGGATGTACGCGTCGATCAACGCGGCATTGACCGGCAAGCGCACGTGCGTCGCGACAGCGCCGCACAGCACACACTCGTAATCACCCGCTGCGCCCGGATAAATTTGCAGACTCAGGTCGCGCGGCTGCAGCACGGCCAGGCCGTCGATTCCGCGGCCGCGCGTGGCAACCTGCACGGCCGGGCTCGTCGCCGATCCCACGTCGAAGATCAGGTCGATCTGCTGGATGAACTGACCGTCCTTCAGGATCGTCGCCTTCAGCGCGCACGGGCCGTCCTTGCGCGCCGCGATGTCGAAACGCGCCTTCGAGTAGCCCTTGCCCGTGGGCGGTACGCGCATCAAGCCCGTCTTCCCCGAAAGGTCGAAGTCGTCGGTGTCGATCTGCACCGTGAGCACGACGGTGGCGTCGCCGGGGCCAAAGACGCCACGCTCCGTGAACGGCACGCTGACCGGCTCATCTTGATGTGCGGTCACGTCCACGCCGAAGGCCAGCGTATGCCACTGGCCTTTGACGAGCGGATCGGCGGGGTCTTTGTCCTCGAATCCGGCGTTGATCCAGCGTGCGGCTGCGGGAAGCGGGGGCGCGCTGCCGGGCGCGGCTGCCGCGGGCTCCGTCGGCGGTGACGAAGCGGCCGGCGCGCTGCCGCCTGGCGACGAGGCGTCATCCGATGCCATATCGGCTTGCGGTGCATCCGCAATATCGAGCAGGCCGCCGCGCTGCACGTTCGCCGCGCCAGTGGGAGGCTCCAACGTTTCCTCGATGTCGAGCAGGCCTCGTCGCGACGGCAGCGTGGCCGCAGGCGGACGCACTGCCGGCAGCGCGGCGGCCTCGGCGGCAGCCGCGCCGCGGTGCGCGGTGCCGGCCGCAGTCGCCGATGCTCCCGCGAGTGCAGCCGACCAGAACGCATGCGCGACCTCTGGATGCGCAATGTCACTATGCGCACCGGCCGGCCCGTTGCCGTTGCGGATCACGCCGCTCGCATCGAAGTTGAATACGTGCGCGTCGCTGAAGTCGTATCGCGTGTCGAGCGCACCGAGCGTCAACGCCACCGTTTCGGGCGCGCCCTGAATGCCGAAAGCGCCGACGCCGCCATACTTCGGAAACGAATCGGCGCCCAGCAGAAACTGTCCCTTTGCCGCCGCGCCGAGTGGATAGAACTTGCCGACTGCGGTGTCCCAGGTCGACTGCGTCGTGAGCAGCGGTCCGCAAACCAGCGCGCCATCGAGGATCCGCGAGAAGTACCCTGAAGTGCCCGGCGCAAACGGCACATCGGCCGCAAAGGACCACAACGACAGTGCGCCCTGCACGAGGAAAAGCGAATCGACGGGCCGGCGCAGCGCGGGAATCGCGCTCGCGGCGTTCTCGCCGGCGATCATGCCCGACACGACGATGCAGCCGAAGCTATGGCCCATCAGATGAAAGCGCGCGGTTGCGCTGGCGCTCTGCATCGCGCCGAGCAACGCGTGCGCGCCGCCCTCGCCGAAAGTGCGAGCGCGGTCTTTCATCTTCCAGAACGAGAGCTGCCGCAGCGGCGCGACCACTGCATCCTTGATCGCGCTAACGATACCTAGCACATGCGGCGCCGCCGCGCCCGCGGCCGGCGCCGCCGCCGTGCCGGCTGGCGGGGCGAGCGCGTCGACGATCGCCTGCGGGTCGAAGCCGTCCTGATCGGCGCCCGGCCGGCCGGCGGAACTGCCCGTGCGCAGTTTCGAAGAGACGAACAGCGTTTCAAAGTCCGCCAGCACGTGGCCCGGCAGGTTTGTGTCGCTTGCCTTGTCCGCAAAAGCGAAGATGCGTTGCAGCGCGTCTCGCGCGGCAACGTCGCCGCCCAGTTGCCCGGCCAACGTGTCGATCGCGTCATTGCTGGAGGCGTCATCGGTGGGTGCCAGCACACCGGAAGCCGACGTGATACTGGCGGCGGTCGCGGGTACGGTCTCCATGCCCCACGGCAGGCTCGGCCAATGCACGCCGATCACCATCGGATTGAAGGCCGGATTGCGCGCCTCCATGGCGGCGAGGTCGGCCTGGCACTGCGCCATCGCGCCAATCCAGCGATCGTACTGATCGATCGCCGCCGGCACATCGCCTTGCCAGCCGTGGCTGCAGACGAAGACGTCGGTGATCGGATCGTCGGCCGCCGCGAGACGCGCGTTTACCGCCGCACTCAGCATCGTGCCGTCGGCTTCGGCACGCTCGCGGCCGTTCTCGTCAAACAGGATCAGGTAGTACTCAATATCGCCACCGGGAATGTTGCGGATCGGCATCGTGGTCTCCTTCGCGTGCTGCCTGCGCGGGGGCCTCGCACCGCACTCACGCGGCAAGCCCCTCTTCGAACAGCACGGCCTCCAGCTCACGTCGCTGTACGAGGCCGGCCATATTCGGATCTCCGGCCCATAAACGCTTCATCGAGCGGATCTGGGCGGGAATATCCGCTAACTTCTGATTCTGGATGTCGTTGCCGATCGCGCGCATTTCGGTGTAGCGATCGCCGACGGCGTTGAACGACGCGCCACGGTTGTACACGAGCGAAACCAGAGCGCCGAGGCAGTCGGGATTCAGGTTGGCCGCGGCTGCCGGTAGTGCCCCAAGCGTGCGCGACGTGTAGCGCGGTACGTCGGTCTGGCGAAAAACTGCGTCCGCCGCCGGGAACGGGACAATCACGGATTTTGTTTGCGGCAGAATCTGGCTTGCCGCCGGCCCCGTTTTGCCGCATGCCGGCGTGAGCGTCGTCAACGCCGCCGCGCCCAGCGACGCCGTCCAGTCTTTCGCAAGCTGCGCGGCGCTCGTATATCCGATGTCGTATCCAATGCCGATCGTCACGCCCGAGTTGCCCTTTGGCCAGGTCGGGTGCTGATAGAGCCGGTTATACGCTGCTTCGCTCGTGACCTCGAATGCGATGATCATGTTGATCGCGCGATCGGAAATCGGCGCGATATCGAGCACCAGCAAAGGCGGTTCTGGATGTTCGCTCTCGAACTGCTTGCGCTCCTCGTCGAGCGTCGCATCGGGAGACAACAATCCCGGCGTCTGAATGGTCTGCAGGAGCAGCTGGTCGAAGGAAGACATCGCGTTCACCTTCTGGCACGCGCGGCTCGTCCAGACACACCGCGTCCTGTTGAGATAAAAAGGACTGCAAACAAAATGATCGATATGCCAGATAGACCACTGGCCGACGGCTGGAAAGCCGGTAGAGCGTGCGCGCGTGGCCGGCGATCGGCGCGAACACGCGTAACCCCACTGAAAGAATAGTCGATAATTTTCGCCGGGCAATGCCGTTTTTGTGTTTGATTCGCGTGCCGCAGTTGCTCCCTTTCCTCCGGATGTGCCTGCGATCCGACGGTTTGCTAACGCGAGACACGTACATCGCGTTGCAGACCGTACGGAGGGGCGCTACTTCGGCAAGCAAGCGAAAAGCACATTCGCCACGACGGTCCCACGTGTGGTTCTTCTCAATCCCGCCGATCGAATGGCGGCCCCGATTTCGCCTCAAGGGTGAGGCACGAAAGCCTCATCCCGTGTGCCGCGCTTCGCCCCGCTCGCGCGTGTTCACCGGGGGTTTCCCATATGGCGGATTCGCCATGCCTGCGCTTTCGCGTATCGCCGCGCCGTTCTTCTTTCCCGTTGCCGTTCTGTGTCGCCGCGCCACTGGTATGGCGCTTGCGTGATGCGCGCCATCACGCAGGCGGGCAGCGATGAATAGTGCGGACCCCACGTTCGAATCCATCAAGTCGCGCATCGTTGACTATCTGCAGCAGCACCCCGCTGCCGCGGACAGCGCACGCGGCATCCAGCGCTGGTGGCTTCCCGAGCGCGAGGTGGCGCTTGCGCTCGTAGAAGCCGCGCTGGAGCAATTGGCGAGCGAAGGCCGGATCACGAGAACGCTCTTGCCCGATGGCAATACGGTCTGGTCGGCCGGATCGCTGCCGAGGCCGCCGCACAAGCATCCGTAGCGCCGAATGTCGACTACTGCGCCCATATGGCTGGAGGCACCATGTCAGAGAAGCTCAACTGGAATCTTTCCGCGAGCGCGACGGGCGGACCCCAACTGTCCCACGCTGGCACCTCCGCCGTCGACGGCTACGACAAGCTTCAGGTCACCGTGACGAAGGCCCAGGGCGCCACGTTGAGCGTCGGCCCCGGCAACTGGTCCGGCGTGTCGCTGCTCATGATCAAGCCTTCGATCCACGATCCAAAACTCACCTACAAGACGGGCGCGATCACCGCCGCGCTCGACGGCACCCTGCTGCTCGTCGGCTCGGGTGCGGTGTCGCTGCTCGGCGACGGTAGCGCCCAACTCGCCTTCAGCTACGGCGGCGACACCGAGGGCGACATCGTGATTCATGTGCTCGTCGGCCGCAACGCAAGCTGAAGCGGGCGCTTCCTCCATCAACCGTCAACGAGGGAACTACGATGCCCGTCGCTTTGACTTCTCCCGGCGTCTACGTCGAAGAACTGCCCAGCGGGCAGCACATCATCACCGGCGTCGCCACGTCGATCACCGCGTTCGTGGGCCGCACGCTGCGCGGCCCGAGCGACCAGCCACTGCTCGTGCAGAGCTATGGCGACTTCACGCGCTACTACGGCGGACTGTCGGTCGACAGCACCGTGAGCTATGCGGTGCAGCACTTCTTCCAGAACGGCGGCACCCAGGCGCTGATTTGCCGCGTCGTCAACACCGCGAGCGCGACCCAGTTCGTGCTCTCCGCCACCTTCACGCTCACGGCGGCCAACGAAGGTTCGTGGGGCGACCAACTGTGCTTCCACATCGATTATCAGACCGGTACGCCGCCGACCAACCCCAATCTCTTCAATCTGTTCGTGAAGGATGCGGGTACGGGCGTCATCGAAATGTGGCGCAACCTGTCGATCGTGTCGACCGATGCGCGCTATGTGGTGACCGTCCTCCAGCAACAGTCGATGCTGGTTCGCGCAATCGTCACCGGCGCCAACGTGCCTCCCAAGAACGACGACCTCAACCCCGGCGACGATCCGTTCGCGGCGGCCAATTGCACGACCTCGGCCAACGCGGCCGCCGGCGTCTTCAAAAGCGGCTCGGACGGGGTTGCCATCAGCGATGAGCAGGTGGTCGGCGCAAGCGCGCTCGGCGCGGGAACGGGACTCTATTTGCTCGACAAGGCGCAGATCTTCAATCTGCTATGCATCCCGCCTTTCACACGCGATATCGGAAACGATCTGCTAAAGACTACATGGGACGCGGCCGTCACGTATTGCGCGCCCCGGCGCGCCGTCGTGATCGTCGATGGGCCTTCGAGCTGGACCTCGAGTTCGCAAGCGGCAAACGATCTCACGAGCGCCGCCAAAATCACCCCGGCCGACAACGCCGCGATCTATTTCCCGCGCCTCCTGATCGCCGACCCGAACTATCAGAACCAGTTGCAATCGTTCGCGCCCTGCGGCGTAGTCGCCGGCATCTACGCGCGCACCGACGCGCAGCGCGGCGTGTGGAAGGCGCCCGCGGGCATCGATGCGTCGCTCTCCGGTGTCTCCGCGCTCACCTACGACGGCATCAATCCCGCGCTCATCACCGACGCGGACAACGGGATCGTCAATCCGCTCGGGGGCAACTGTCTGCGCAACTTTCCGGTGACGGGTCTCGTCGTGTGGGGTGCGCGCACGCTGCGAGGCGCCGACATGTTCGCGGACCAGTGGAAGTACCTGCCGGTGCGCCGCCTCGCGTTCTATATCGAATCGAGCCTGTATCAAGGCACGCAATGGGTCGTGTTCGAACCGAACGATCCGGCGCTGTGGGCGCAGATTCGCATGAATATCGGCGACTTCATGCAGACCCTCTTTCGTCAGGGTGCGTTCCAGGGCACGAGCCAGGCGGATGCGTACTTCGTCAAATGCGACAGCGAGACCACCACGCCCACCGATATTGGCAATGGCATCGTCAACATCCTCGTCGGCTTCGCGCCGCTCGATCCGGCCGAGTTCGTCGTGATCCAGATCCAGCAGATGATCGCGCAGGCGTCCTAGGAGAGTCCGCATGGCCCAGTTCACCGTCAACCCGACACGCTTCGATCCGTACAAGAACTTCAAGTTCAGGCTCAAGTGGGATGGCCGTTACGTGGCCGGCGTGTCGAAGTGCAGCGCGCTCAAGCGCACGACCGAGGTGATCGAGCACCGCGAAGGCGGCGATCCTTCGACGCCGCGCAAATCGCCGGGCCGCACCAAGCACGAGCCGCTCACCCTCGAGCGCGGCGTCACGCACGACATCGCGTTCGAGCAGTGGGCGAACAAAGTGTGGGATCTCGGCGCCGGGCTCGGCGCGGAAGTGTCGCTCAAGGACTTCCGCAAGAACCTGATCCTCGAGGTCTACAACGAAGCAGGACAGCTCGCGATTGCGTACAAGGTCTATCGCGCATGGGTGTCCGAGTATCAGGCGCTGCCCGATCTCGACGCCAACGCCAATGCAGTCGCGATCCAGCACATCAAGCTTGAAAACGAAGGCTGGGAACGCGATACGTCGGTCATCGAACCGACCGAACCGAGCTTCACGCTGCCGCCAAACTGAGCGCGCAAGCGCACGGATCATGGACCTCGATACGCTGATGAGCACCTGGGAGGCAGCACTCGCGCAGCCGGCGGCGACGCGCACAGCCACACTCGTCGCCGTGCTGCGCGAAGGGGCAGACGATCCGCTTGCGCTCGACGTCGGCACGCGCGAACACGACGCACTGCGCCTTGCAGCGCGCGTCGCGGGCGCTGCATTGGACGCGGAGACCATCTGCGCGCAATGTGGCGAGCGCATGGAAATCTGCGTGCCGCTCGCCGCGTTGCAGTTTGTCCCGACGGGTATCGCCGAGGTGCGCGACGGCGCGTGGCAAATCGGCCTGCGCGTGCCCGATACGCGCGACGTGCTCGCTGCACTCGACTTCCCGGCGGGGGAAGCCAGCGAAGCGGCATTGTTTAGCCGCTGCGTGACGAGCGCGCGCTACAACGGCGAAGCACGCGCCGCAACCGATCTGCCCGCAGCCTTGCGTGCGCAATGCGAGGCCAGGCTCGATGCGCTTGCGCCGCTCGCCAATCTCACGCTCGATCTCGTCTGCCCCGCGTGTGGCGCTGCCGATGCCGTGCCGCTCGACGCCGGCGCCTTCGTGTTCGAGCGCATGCGGCATTGGGTCGAAGACCAGCTCGACGACATCGCGCGACTGTGCCGCGCCTACGGCTGGCGCGAGGCCGACGTGCTCGCGATGAGCGCATGGCGGCGGAGCTTCTATCTCGCGCGCGCGGAGGGCACATGAACTTCATTCGCGGCGTGCTGGCGCGTGCGCGCGGCGAGCTTGCGCGCATCCGGCCGCACAGAGACTTTGCCGGCGCCGATCTCGATCCCGCCATCGACAACGACACAACGCCTGCGACGCCACCCCACAAGCGTCAACAAGAGGACGTCGCATTCGTCGAACCGTCGCGCGACGTCCAGCCACGCGGCGACGTTGACATGGACCAGAGCGACCTCGTCGCGCCCCATCGCGCGGCGTCTGAAATGGCGCGAGCACCGCTCGCGCTTCGGCAAAACGAAGGTGATCGCGCACCACGCGACCCGCGCGTCGCGACACCGCCCGCGCAGATTGCGAACGAGCGCACCGCCAATCCACCGGCAGCGCGTGCGCGGAACATCGAGCGTTTGAGCGTATCGGTGCCGCGCAGGCGCACGGACCCGGAAGTCCCCCGCGCGGACCCGCGGCACGCCGAAAGCGCACGCCCACCGCCCGCACCCGCTACACCGGTTGCCCCATTGCAGATCGACATCCACATTGGCCGCGTCGAAGTCGCGCCGCCGCCCGCGCCACGCGTGACGAGCGGCACGTCGCGCACGGCCGCGAGCACGCCGCGTCTCACGCTCGCGGACTACCTCGCCCAAAGGAGCGCAAAGCGATGAGCACGGCACTCGCTGTCGCAGCAGTCACGCAGGCGCTCAAGAACCTGCTCACCGATGGCGTGCTCGACGACGAAGTCGCGGCCCAGGTCGGCGACGTCTCCGTGACGGCGCTCCCGCCCGATCGCGTGCCCGTCGACGGCGCCGACGCGCGCAGCCAGCTCAACCTGTTTCTCTACCAGGTGATCGAGAACGCCGCGTGGCGCAACATGGGCTACCCGGCATTCAGCAGCGACGGCAACCGCATTTCCAATCCGCCGCTCGCGCTCGATCTCCACTATCTGCTGATGGCCTATGGCGCACAGGAGCTGCACTCCGAGATCTTGCTCGGCTATGGCATGCAGGTGCTCCACGACACGCCGCAGCTATCGCGCGACGGGCTGCGCGCAGCGCTCACGGGCGTCACGCCACCCGATCCCAATGCCTTGCCGCCGCAGTTGCGAGCGATTGCGACGTCGGGTCTCGCCGATCAGTTCGAACTCGTGAAGCTCACGCCCGAGGTGCTCTCGACCGAAGAGATCTCGCGGCTATGGACCGCGTTCGGCGCGAAGTACCGCACGAGTGCCGCGTATGTGGCGTCGTGCGTGCTGATCCAGCAGACCAGCCAGGTTGCGGCGGCCAAGCCGGTGGCGCAGGCCAATCTCAAGGTGCAGACGTTCCTGAACCCGAGCATCGACGATATCGAGCCGCAAGTGGCAGCGGCGGGCGACACGCTCACGCTCACCGGCTCGCAACTGTGGCAACCCGGCGTGACCACCGTGCAGATCGGCGCGGTCAACGCCAACGCGCTCGCTGGCGCGACCGGCACGCAGGTGCAGGTGAGCGTGCCCGACACCGTGCCTGCGGGCGTGCAGCCCGTCTACCTGATTCAGTCCGTCGATTTCGGCGCGCAAGGTGGCGGAACGCACTCGGGCTTCGAATCGAATTCGGTCGCGTTCATGCTGATTCCGCGCTTCGATCCGTTGCCGCTGACGATCGGGCGCGGCAACCCACTCACGCTCACTGTCACGCCGCCCGTCGGTTTCGATCAGGACGTGAGCGTGTTGTTCGGCGAAGTCGCCGCTGCGGTGGCGCCGCGTACCAAGCCCGCCGTACCGCCGTACACGACGGCCACGATCAGCGTAGCCGTGCCGACCGACCTCACGCCCGGCGCGACGCTCGTGCGGCTGAGCGTCGACGGCGCGCAGTCCGCGGTCGACCTCTCGGGCGGCGCCCCCGGCCAACCATCGATCGAGGTGACGTGATGAGCACGCTCGAACAAGTCGTCGACGCCGGCACTTCGCGCGAGAACGCGGCAAGCGGACTCGCTCGCCAGCTTGACTGGTTGAAGACGCAACTCAGCGGCGACGTGGCGGGAGCCTGGCCCGCCGCGCCGGACTCCGCGCTCGACGCGCTGGCCGAGCGCTTCGGGCTGTCGGCGTTCGCTCGCGCCCTGCTGCTGTTCGCCGCGGCGCCCGACCTCGACGGCGAAGCGCTCGCGCTCATCACGGCGCGCGACGTGCGCCATCCGTGGCCCACACTCGCGCTTGCGTGGCGTCTGTTCGGCGCGTCCGATCCCGCCGCGCTCGCGCCCGACGCACCGTTGCGCGCGTTCGACCTCGTGCGCTTCGGCGGCGACGGTGCGCTCGCCACACGCGCGTTGTACGCCGACGAGCGCGTGGTGTTCGCGCTGTGCGAAGTCATGACGATCGACGCCTGGCTTGCGCCGTGGCTGAGCGCTTTACCGGGCCGGGCGGTCACGCCGCCGCGCGATCCGGCGCTCGCCGACGCCCTCGCCCGCGCGCTCGCCGACGATGACGATCCGCTTGTCGTGCTATGCGGCGGCACGGCCGCGGAACGCCGCGCGCACATCCTCGATGCGGCGCGCCTCATCGACGCGAATGCGTGGCTGCTCACGCTGCCCGATGCGCAACAACCCGATCCCGATCCGCTCGAATTCGTGCGCCGCTGGCGGCGTGAAGCAGCGCTCGCAGCGAACGTGTTGGTCGTCGATGCGAGCGGCTGGCCCGCGCGCTGGCTGCATGCGCTCGAACGGCTCACCACCTGCGTGGTCGCCGCCGATACCCCGCCCGCGCTGGACGGCCTGCGTGCGCAAAAGCTGCTGCGCATCGGCGGCAGCGGCATCGTCGCGCATGCCGCGCGCTGGCGTGCGACGCATCCCGCGCTCGACCGCGATGGCGCGCTGCGACTCGCGGCCGAGTTCCGCCACGCGCCCGAGCAGATCGCAATCGACACGCCTTCGACGTCAGCCACGAACGACGACGACGCCCGCGCTGCCCGCGCGGAGCGCGCCGCGCAAAGCGCCTGCCGCGCGCTCACGGCAGCAGGCATGAGCGGGCTCGCGGATCGCATCGATTCACCCGTGAACTGGGACGACCTCGTGCTGCCCGCCGAGCAGGCGGGCCAGTTGCGCGACCTCGCGCAACACGCGGCGGCGCGCGCCGTGGTCGGCGACGCCTGGGGCTTCACGCGTCGCGGCGGACGCGGCCACGGCATCGCCGCGCTTTTCAGCGGGCCGCCCGGCACGGGCAAGACGCTCGCGGCGCGCATCGTCGCGCGCGAACTCGGACACGATCTCTATCGCGTCGATCTTTCGCGCGTCGTGAGCAAGTACGTCGGCGAGACCGAGAAGAACCTCGCGCGCGTATTCGACGCCGCGGACGCGGGCGGCGCCGTGCTGCTGTTCGACGAAGCCGACGCCCTGTTCGGCAAGCGCTCGGAAGTGAAGGACAGCCACGACCGCTACGCGAACCTCGAAATTGCGTACCTGCTGCAACGGATCGAAGCCTTCAACGGACTCGCGATCCTCACGAGCAACCTCGACCGCGCGCTCGACGCCGCGTTCCTGCGCCGTCTCGCGTTCGTCGTGCGCTTTCCATTCCCGGGTGAGGCGGCGCGTCACGACATCTGGACCCGCGCGTTCCCCGCCGACGCACCGTGCGCCGCGCTGCCCTTCGTGCGGCTTGCGCGCCTGCCGATCGCGGGCGGCCATATCGCGGCCATCGCGTGGTCAGCCGCATGCCGCGCCGCGCAAACGAGCGGCACGATCGAACTCGAACACGTGATCGCGGCCGCGCGCGCCGAATGCGCGAAGCTCGACAAACCGTGGCAGGAAAGCTGGTTGCGGGAGGACGCGCGATGAACGTGCGCATCGAGATCGCGCATCTGCGCCTCGCAGGCCTCGACGAGTGGACCGCGCGGCGTGTGCTCGCCCATCTGCGCACCGAACTCGCCGCGCGCGCGGGCGGCGCGACGTGGCGCACGACGCGAGTGACCGTGCTGCGCGCATCGATCCGCGACGACGATCCACGCCACATTGCACGCGCGCTCGCCGAGGCGCTCGTCCGGAGCGTGACATGAGCGCGCGCGGCTTCGTTCCGTTGCGTCGCGCGCCGCCGCAACTCGCACGCAAGGCGAAAGATGCGCACAAGGACGGCTGTCCGTACTGCCAGGAGAAGTCGCGCGTCTCGCAGGCTGGCGACGCGCTCGAACACGAAGCGGACCACGCCGCCGATGCCGTGATGCGCCATGCGCCGCCCGCCGGGCTGAGTGCGTCGACAGGGACGTTGCAGCGCGATCCGCAGGACAAGAGTCAGCCGCCGCCCGCGAGCAGCGCCGGCGATGCGGCGGCCAAGGTGGCCGAAGCGCTCGCGCAGACGCCGCCGGGCAAACAGATCATCGGCGCCGCGAGCGACGAAGGCCAGCGCATCGTCAATGACCCCGCTGGCGCGGCAGCGGCCGGTGTGATGGCGGGCAGCGCGATCGCGGGACTCGCGGCGGGGAAATCGCCGCTGCCGTTCCAGCCGCCGCCCGTGAAGCTGGGTCACAGCGGGCTCGATCTCGGCCTGCGCTACGAAGGCCCGATACAACGGCCGAGCTACGTCGGCGCGACGCTTGGCGGTCGGCTTCCTGGCGAGCCCGAGCCGAAAAAGCCGTCGGCCGCTGACGAGCGCACGAAATATCGCGCCGACACCGAACGCATGCGCGCCGACCTGGACCGCTTCAGGCAGTCGATGAAGACGAAGCCCGCGCCGCTCGCGACGCCGGCCCAAGGCGCGGACGCCGCGCGTTCCGCCAAGCCGCCTGCTGCCACCGCGCCTGCCGCGGCGCCCCTCGCCGCCCCGGCACCGCCGAGCGCGACCGACGTGCACGCGAGCGCGCCTCCACCTGCGCCGCCGCGCAAGCTCGAAACCGCGCCGCCCGTGCAGCGCAAGGCGCGCGGACCGGCGAGCCATGAGACCTCGACGACGCTTGCCGACGTGCTCGACGAGCGCGGCGCCTCGCTCGACACCGCTGCCCGCGCGTTCATGGAGCAACGCTTCGGCCGCGATTTCTCGGCGGTGCGCATCCACGTAGGGCCGCGCGGCGCGCGCGCCGCCGACGCGCTCAACGCGCGCGCGTTCACGTACGGCGAGCACATCGTGTTCGCAAGCGGTGAGTATCGGCCCGGCACCGAGTCGGGTGCACGCCTTCTCGCGCACGAACTCGCGCACGTCGCGCAGCAAGGCGCGGCGCCGCCGCACGGGGCCGCGCGCGACACGCCCGCACGCGCACGCGACGACATGGCGGCCTACGCGAACCGGCCCGCGTCACTCCCGATGTCCCCGGCGCACGTGAACGCGCCGCCAATGCGCCGCCCGTCCGCAACGGCGGGCCCGCCGCGCATCACGCATAGCGCGCCGACAGTGGCGCGCGCGAAGAAGCCCGAATCGAAGACGCCGAAGGATGTGAAGGTCAAAGTGGACAACGCGGGCGAACTCGGAGCGCTCACCTTCACCGTGACGAAAAAAGACCCGACTGATGGTTCGGTCAAAGGACTGCGCTCCTTCGCCATCGACCGGTTCGTGGTGCCCAAGACCAAGGGCCCCAATGCGGGCGCCCTCTACAACGATTTCGCGAGGCAAGGTGCGCTCAGCGCGACGATCCAGCTCGGCGACGACCCGCAGGCCGCGCTCTGGCAAAAGCGCGCGGGCACGAAACAGCTGCAAAAGCGCTGGCTCAATCGCCACGGCTGGTCATCGCAGAACGCCGACGACAACTGGCAGGACGCGGGCGGCGACAAGCCGTTCCCGCAGCTCAACGGCCAGACCTGCGAGATGGATCACATCGTCGAGCTGCAACTCGGCGGCAACAACACGAACGAGAATATCCAGGCGCTCGATCCCGACGACAACCAGTCCTCGGGCGGCACGATCTGGGCCGAGCTGTCGGGCCTCGCCAAGTCGATCAAGAAATCGGACGACTTCGACACGGATCAGGTCGAGCAAGTCCGCTTCGTCTTCGCGCAAGCCACGCCGAAAACCACGAAGCCGCAACCTCCGGCCGCGTGCAAGAAGAAGGCCAACAAGAAGCAGCCCTCGTGCCTCGCCGTCGAGCGATGCGCGGAGATCGGAAAAGTCGGCGCCAAAGCCGCGGACAGCGACGATACCCAACCCTACGTGCTCGCCACGGCAGCCCATCACGAGACGGAAATGACCGTGCCGGGCGAGTTCGCATCGGCGCGCACGTCGAAGCGCATCGTCAAGTTCACCGAGCTCGGCAACAACGCCGCCGCCACGCTGGTTCCGGGCCTGCTCTTCAGGACACTGCAGCACAGCAACGAACAGCACGACGTCATCGCAGCGACCATCGATACACGCGAGGAAACCCGCCTGCCGCTCGATTTCGGCGCAGGCGAAACCGGCAAGGGCAAGAACGTCACGCTCACGGTCGCGCGGCAAACGCACATCGTCAAACTCGCCAACGCGAAGGACACGCGCCTCAAGTTCTATTACAAATACCTCTCGCCCGGCGAGATCACGTCGCTCACCGAGACCGAAACCGGCGTCGATTTCAGCGGCCATATCGATTCCACCGTGCCGATGCTGGGACGCCTCCCTGTCGCCTACAAGTCGCAGGATGGCAGCTTCGGTCTAGCGAAGAAGATCGACCCGAACACGATCAAGCCGCCCTTGCCTAACACGAAGGTAACGGAGGCGTCGATCGAGCTCGGCCTCGCGCCGACGCTCTCGGCCAAGGGTGTGCTCGCCTTCAACTACGCGCCGGGCGGCAAGAGCCTGCTCGATGCGAAGCTCACGGCCAGCGCCGACGAAAACGGCCCGCGTTTCAAGGGTGATCTCAATGCGCATTTGCCCGGCGTCGAGGCGACCGGCGTCGTCGAATACTCGAAGACCGACGGCTGGAAAGGTGGTGTCACGGCCCATGCCGCCGACCTGCAAAAGAAGTTCAAGTGGGTGAAGAGCGGCGACGTGAGCATCGGCTTCAAGAACGCGGGCGAAGAACTCGCCATCGACGCGCAAGGCACCGTCACGCTCGACCTGCCACGCGTGACGAATGCGTCACTCACGCTGCGCAACGCCGAAGGCCGCTGGATGTTCAGGGGCAAAGGCACCTTCGACGTGCCGCGCATGCACCCCATCGATCTCTACATCGAATACGACGGTGAGCATCTCGAAGCCGAGCTCGACAACGTCGGCTTCAAATACAAGGGGTTCGATGCGAAGCTGAAAGTCCACTATCTCGACGGCCGCTTCTCGGGCAAAGGCTCGCTCGAATTCTCGAAGGGCCGCGCGCGCGGCAAGCTCAACATCGAACTGCTGCCCACCGAAAAATTCACGGGCGACGGCTCCGTCACGATCATCGTGCGCGAAGGCGTCGAGGCGACGGGCTCCGTCGCCCTCGACAAGGACGAGAAACTGCACGTTGGCGGCAAGCTTGCGTTCGTCAAGCCGATCCATCTGTTCGACGGCTTCGGCGGCCAGGCGACACTGCTCAAAGCCGGCATCAGCATTCCGATTCCCGGCGCGAGTATCGGGCCAGTCGGATTGAAGGCGCGCATCGAAGGCGAACTGTCGGCGGGCTACCAGATCGGTCCTGGAGAAATACGCAACGCCTCGGCCGAGGCCAATTTCGATCCGCTCGAAGACGACACCAACCTGTCCTTCAAGATCGGCGGACAGTTATGGATCGGCGCATCGGCGCACATCACCGGTGCGATTACGGGATCGATTGTGTTCGACGTCGTCGTTGCCGAGGTGTCCGGCAATCTGACGGTCAGCGCCACGGCGAGCCTGAATGGCGAAGTGCTGTCGAACGTGTTGCTCACCTACGAGAAGTCGACCTACACGATGAGCGCCGATTTCGCCGCGACCCTCGCACTTGCGATCCGGCTCGCGCTCGAAGCATCGGTTCGCGCATCGGCGGGCATTGGCCCGTTCAAGGTGGAGACCGAGAAGAAGTGGACGCTCGCGGAACGCACGTTCGACACAGGTCTGCAGCTCGGCATCAAGGTAAAGAAGCCGCTTACCTATCGCTCCGACAAAGGCCTCGACGTGCCAGGTCCTTCGGATATCGAAGTGACCAAACCCGATCTCGATCCGCAGACGCTGCTCAAAAACGTCTTTGGCTCCGCAAGCGCCGATGAGAGGAAGGGATGAGCCAGCTCTTTCCGCGCCTTGTGAAAGCGGGCATCGTGCTGCTCGATCCGTCGACGGGCAAGGTCCTGCGCGTGATCAGCTTGCAGTACAACCCCGATTCCGTCACGCGCACGCTGCAGATCCAGGGCATCAGCGAAGGTGGCGACCGCTCCGAGGCGCTGCGTCTGAAGGGCCCCGCCATCGAAACCTTCAAGCTCGAAGCCGAACTCGACGCCGCCGATCAGCTCGAATTCCCCGATCAGAATCCCAATACCGTGCAATACGGACTGCAGCCGCAGATCGCCGCGCTTGAAGCCTTGCTCAATCCCACTTCGGTCGAGCTCATCAACCAGAACACGCTCGCGCAGGCGGGCACGCTGGAAATCGCGCCGAGCGAATCGCCGCTCACGCTGTTCGTATGGAGCGCGCAACGCGTGGTGCCGGTGCGCGTGACCGACTTCAGCGTCACCGAGGACGCGTTCGATCCGTCGCTCAACCCGATCCGCGCCAAGCTCAGTCTCGGCCTGCGCACGCTCACCGTTGACGACCTGCCGTTCACGCATCGCGGCACGTCGATCTTTCTCAACTATCTGCAGGCGAAGGAGCGTCTTGCGGGCCTCGCGCCCTCGCCCGCGCTTTCGACGCTCGGCATTGGAGGCATTCCATGAGCGCAGCCAGCAACGCATTGAACACGCTCGAATCGATCCTGCAAGGTTCAGCCGCGGCGAGCCAGGCGTTCGCGCCCAACAGCCGCTATTACGGCGTGCCAACCTGCACGATGACGCTGCCCGACGGCCGCACCGTGAGCTACCTCATGCGCCGCGTCGTGCCGCCGCCTGAGCGCTTCGTGCCGTTGCAACGCCACACAATCGTGCAGGGCGACCGGCTCGATACGCTCGCGTACACGTACTTCAACGACCCCCTGCTTTTCTGGCGACTGTGCGACGCAAACCGCGCGCTGCGCCCATCGGAGCTCACCGACACGCTCGGGCGCGTGCTGCGCATCACGTTGCCCGAGAACGTGCCATCCGGCACCGGCAATACCGGCAGCACAAATGGAGGCGCGTGATGCTCAACGGCGGCATCCATCTGTCGATCCTGATCGGCCCGGTCGTTCCGCAACCGGCGCCGCAGGAGATGATCGACGCCTTGCAGACCGCGCAAGTCACGACCTCGGCGCAACTGACCGGCTTTCAGCTCACGTTCACGGTCGGCAAGGGCTCGTCGCTGCTCACGTCGATGCTGCCCTCGGGCGCCTTCGATCCGATCGTCACGCGCATCATCCTGATCGTGACCGTGAACGGCCAGCCGAACGTGATCGCCGATGGCGTGGTCACGCGTCACGAGCTCACGCCGAGCAACGACGTCGGCAAATCGACGCTCACCCTCACGGGCGAAGACCTGAGCCGCATGATGGACCTCGTCGAGATGCCGTTCATGCGCTATCCGGCGATGCCGGTGATCGCGCGCGTCTACCTGATTCTCGCGAAATACGCGGTGCTCGGCATCGCGCCGATCGCCGTGCCGCCGATCCTGCCCGACGTGTCGAATCCGACCGAAGAAGTGCCGACGCACATCGGCACCGACCTCGCCTATCTGAAGCAACTGGCCGAGCAAAGCGGCTACGTGTTCTACATCGAGCCCGGACCCGTGGCCGGCGCGAACATCGCGTATTTCGGACCCGACATTCGCATTCCCGATCCGCAGCCCGCGCTCACGGTGAATTCGGACGCGGCGACCAACGTGGAGACGCTGAGTTTCAGCCTCGACGGCACGCAAAAGAAGATCACCGTCGTCACCGTCCTCGATCCGTTCACGCACAAGATTCCGATCCCGATTCCGGTGCCCGACATCAGCGTGCTGCGTCCGCCAATGGGCCAGCGCATCACGCCGCCCTCGAAAGTCGAGTTCTACGAAGGCGGCGCGACGCTCTCTCTCGCCGCGGCAGCCAACCAGGCACTCGGTGTCGTGTGGAAAGCCAACGACTCGATCACGGCGCAAGGCACGCTCGACGTGCTGCGCTACGGTCAGGTGCTGCGCGCACGGATGATGGTCGGTGTGCGCGGCGCGGGCATCGCCTACGACGGCCTCTACTACGTGAACACCGTCACCCATTCGCTCAAACGCGGCGAATACAAGCAGAACTTCAGCCTGTCGCGCGACGGGCTTGTCGCCAACGTCTCAGGAGTCACGCCATGACAGCCTCGACCACCCAAGCGCAGGCGCGCACGTTCTATGGCAAGTTTCGCGGCACCGTGCTCGACAATCTGGACCCGTTGATGCGCGGCCGCCTGCTGTTGCAGGTGCCCGATGTCAGCGACCTCACGCCGACTAGCTGGGCCGAACCGTGCGTGCCGCTCGCGGGGCCGACCGGCCTGCCCATGGGCGTCTATATGGTGCCGCCGATCGGCGCCGGCGTCTGGGTCGAGTTCGAGCAAGGCGATCCGTCAAAACCGGTGTGGGTCGGCTGCCGCTGGGGCGCGCCATCGGACATTCCGCCGCTCGCGCTCGCGGGCATCCCCGGCTCGCCCAACATCTGTCTGCAAACGCTCGGCCAGCAGATGCTGATGCTGAGCGACGCGCCGCCCACGCCCGCCACTGGCGGCGTCGTGCTGAAGAGCCTGAGCGGCGCGATGCTTGTCGTCAACGATGCGGGCATCTTCATCCAGAACGGCCAGGGCGCCTCGATCACGTTGACCGCCAACGTAGTCGACATCAACCTCGGCGCGCTGACCGTCATCTAGGGCAATGGAGGCGATCATGCCGGGTCCCGTTCTTCATATGGGCGCCACCGTGCTCTGCACGCATGGCGGCAGTGCGCTGCCCACCGCGCCGGTGCCGCGCGTGCTCGTGAGCGGTCAGCCGGTCGCGACCATCGCCGCGCCGTGGGCTGTCGCGGGTTGCCCGTTCGTGTCGCCCGCGCCGGGCCCGTGCGCGACGGGCCAATGGACGCTGGGCGCCACGCGCGTGAGCGCGCTCGGCCAGCCGCTCGCGATCCAGAGCGGCGTGTCGCTGTGCGCGCCGACAGGCACGCCGCTCGTGCCCGTCGTCGTGCAGACGCGCGTGGTCGCGACCTGACCCACGCCAAGCACATCGCACAGCGGAGACGCGCCGTGAATCTCGCCTATCCCTACCAGTACGACCCGCGCGGACGCACCGCCGAGACCGACGACAACACGCATCTGCGCGACCTGATCGAACAGGTGCTGTTCACCGCGCCCGGCGAGCGCGTCATGCTGCCCGACTTCGGCTGCGGCGTCGCGCAACTCGTGTTCGCGCCGAACGCGTTCGAACTCGCGAGCGCGACCCAGGTGCTGATCCAGAGCGCGTTGCAACGCTGGCTCGGCGCGCTGATCGTCGTGCAAAACGTCAACGTCGAGGCGACCGACGCCACGCTGTCCGTCACCGTGACGTTCCGCTCGGTGCAGGACAGCCAGTGGCAAGTGCAGACCTTCCAGCAAGGCGCGGGAGGCGCGGCATGAGCACAATCCCCGTCGCCGACATCGTGTGGCGCTGCTGCGACGAGAAGCGCCGCGAAGCCGTGATCGCGCATCCGACGCTCAATGGCATCGATTACCTCGAAGTCATCGATCACGATCTGCCCGACGCCGATCCGCTGCGCCAGCGCACACTGCTCGTGCACTGCTTCAAGCCGCTGCCGACAGGGAACGCCGCGCTCACCGCGCTCAACGTGCAGGTGCTTGGCGGCGAGCGCGTGACCCACATCGCGGTGCAATGGGCGTCGGTCGGCTCGCCCGCGCCGACGGCGCTCGCCACGCCCGCGCCGCCCGACACCGCCGCCGCCGAAGCCGCCACGCTCGCGCTCGTCAGCGCACTCGCGGATGGCACGCGCACGCTCGTCGTGCGCACCGCGGTGGCCGGCGACTTTTCGACCTACACGTTGCGCCTCGTGACCTCCGCGAGCGACGACGATCCGCCGCCCAACTTCGACCCGCGTCTGTCCCAGATCGCGTTCGGCTTCAAGGTCCAATGTCCGTCCGACTTCGACTGCGCCCCGTCCTCGACGTGCTCGCCCGCCGACGCGCCCGTACCCGACATCAACTATCTCGCGAAGGACTACCCAGGATTCCGGCAGTTGATGCTCGATCGCCTCGCGCAACTCGTGCCGAAGTGGCAACAGGGCAGCGAGGCCGACACGGGTTTCGCGGTCGCGGAGCTGATCGCTTACGCATGCGACCAACTGAGCTATCAACAAGACGCGATCGCGACTGAAGCCTATATTGGCACCGCGCGAAGACGCGTCTCGCTGCGCCGCCATGCCGTGCTCGTCGACTATCCGATGCACGACGGCTGCAACGCACGCACCTGGGTGCAGCTCCAGCTATCGGCGGCTAGTGTCACGCTCACGCTGCCGGGGCTGCAGTTCCTCACGCAATGCACGAACTTTCCATTCGAGATCGCGCCGGGTGCGCAGCTCGCCAACGCGATGCTGCTCGCGCCACTCGTGTTCGAAGCGCTGCTCGAACCACGCTTCGCAGCGAGCAATTATCAGCAGACGCTCTACCAGCAGCACGACACGATGTCGTTCTACACGTGGAGCGACGACCAATGCTGCTTGCCGATCGGCGCGACCAGCGCGACGCTCAAAGGCCAGTTCGCGCAACTGCAAAAGGGTGACGTGCTCGTCTTCGAAGAGCGCATCGGCCCGCTGACCGGCGAGCCCGGCGACGCCGACCCGACACATCGCCATTTTGTGCGCCTCACGAGCGTCGATGCGAGCGGCGCCGATCCGCTCAACGCTCAGGCCGTGACGATCATCGGCTGGAGTAATGCCGACGCGCTGCCGTTCCCGCTCTGCGTGAACGGTTATACCGATGCCGCGCACGGGTCGCTGCCGCTCGTCGATATCAGCGTCGCGCGCGGCAACCTCGTGCTCGTCGATCACGGGCAGACGATCCTCCCCGAGAATCTCGGCAGCGTGCCGCAAGTGTCACTCCAGGACGTGCCTGCCTGCAGTGGCGATCCGTGCAATCCGAATCCGTCCGCGCCGGTGCCGCCGCGCTACCGGCCGATGCTCTCGCGTACGCCCCTCACCCAGGCCGCCGGGCAACTCACGGTCGTGGCAAGCGGCGCGGCCGGCACGCTGCCCTCCCCCTACGATCCGCTCGGTCCGGCCGCTGACGTTGTCGACACCGACATGAACGACGTCGTCCCGCAGATCCTGCTGGCCAGCACTTACAACGGCGTCGCGACGCACTGGCAGGCCGCGCGCACGCTGCTCCAGAGTGACGGGCTCGATGCGAATTTCGTCGTCGAAGTCGACGAGCGCGGCGACGCGACGCTGCGCTTCGGCGACGGCACGTACGGCATGCGGCCGCCCTCGACGACGGCGTTCACCGCGCGCTACCGCATCGGCAATGGCAGCGCAGGCAACGTCGGCGCCGAGGCGATCGGCCATGTCGTCGGCACCACGGGCGCGATCAGCGGCGTGCGCAATCCGCTGGCGGCGAGCGGCGGAGTCGACGCCGAAGACGCAGCGACGGTGCGTCGCGAAGCGCCGCAGGCATTCCGCACGCAGGAGCGCGCCGTCACCGCCGATGACTACGCGACGATCGCCGAACGCGATCCCTCGATTCAGCGTGCGGTTGCGCAAGTGCGCTGGACCGGCAGCTGGCACACGGTCTTCATTACCGCCGATCCCGTCGCGGGCGCCAATGCCACGCAGATCGACGAGGCGTTGCCCGGCGAACTCGACCCGTACCGCATGGCCGGCGTCGATATCGACGTGAGCGCGCCGCATTATGTGTCGCTCGAAATCGCGCTGCACGTGTGCGTGAAAAGCGACTATTTCCGCAGCGACGTCGCACAGCGGCTCAAAGCGCGGCTCGGCGACCGGCGTCTGCCCGGCGGCGGCACGGGCCTCTTCTGGCCCGACAACTACACGTTCGGCCAGAGCGTCTATCTGAGCCAGATCTATCAGGCCGCGCGTTCGGTGCCCGGCGTCGCCGCCGTGCAGGTGACGACGTTTCAGCGTCAGGGTACGAACGATGGCAGCTACCTGATCACGGGCGAGCTCACGATCGGCCCGTACGAGATCGCACGGCTCGATAACGATCCCGACTTTCCCGAGCATGGTGTGTTGCGCCTCGACCTGCACGGAGGCAAATAATGAGCGACGCCGGAAATTGCGGTTGCTGCGCGGGCATCGGCACCGAGACGCCGACCGGCGTGACCAACGACGCCGGACTGCCCGCCGTGGTCTACCGGATCGGCACGCAGCCGGCCTTCAAGGCGAGCCTGCTCGCGCGCCTGTCGAGCACCGACTATCCCGCGCTCGCGCCGCTCACCGCGCGCACCGACGACGACTGGACCATCGCGTTGCTCGATGCGTTTTCTTGCGCCGCCGACGTCATCACGTTCTACCAGGAACGCATCGTCAACGAATCGTTTTTGCGCACGGCGACCGAATTGCGTTCCGTGACAGCGCTGGCGCAGCTGATCGGCTATCGGCCCGCGCCCGGCGTCGCGGCGAGCGCGGCGCTCGCATTCACGCTCGATACGTCGCCTGGCCAGCCCGCGCTCGCCGCGCAGCCGGTGACGATTCCGACCGGCACGCGCGTGCAGAGCGTGCCCGACCCGAACCAGTCGCCGCAGAACTTCGAGACCGTCGAGGACATCACCGCGCTTGTCGAATGGAACGCGCTCGCCGCGCAAGTCGCGCAATGGCCCGCTGTGCAGGCGGGCGGCACGGATCTGTACGTTGCGGGCACCGGCTTGCAGATCCAGCCCGGCGATGTCATCGCACTCGTCGGCGGCGACCGCTATCTCTCGACGACCGACACCGGACTCTCGGATGTGCGCTGGCTCGACCGCGTCGAAGAGGACAGCACGCGCGGCCTCACGCGGCTCGTGTGGAGCGATGCGCTCGACGGCGGCTGGAGCACGCCGCCCGCACTCGCGCTGCATGTCTATGTGTTCCGCCAGCGCGGGGCGCTCTTCGGGCAGGCCGCGCCCAATCCCAATCTGCTCTACACCACGACGAACCAGAACCTCTTCAACGGCTCGCCGCCGAACACGGCGTGGCCGGGCTACGCGGTGAGCACGGGCGGGCCCGTCGATCTCGACGCGCTCTTTCCGAAGGCAGTCAACCAGAGCTGGTTCGTGCTCGCGTATCCGCGACTGTATTACGGCAGCATCCCCGTCGATCTGCTCGAATCGTTCGGCTCGGCAATCGCGGCGGCGACGGCCGACGTCGCCTCCACGCTCAAGACAATCTCGGACAACACGACTTCGCCTGCGCTGCTTGGCACGTTGTCATCGAGCGCGTTGAGCGACCTGGATTCCGCCATCGCACCTGTGCTGAACACGCCGAACTTCTCCAAACTGATCACGGCCGCCCAGCCAGTGTCCGCCGCGAGCTTCAAGGCCCTGTCACCGAACACCACGGCATTGGCCAACGCCGCCGCGACGGTGTTTCCCGGCATCACTCAGCCAGTGACAAAAACAACGCCGCCGATCAACGTCGGCAGCCGCTTCCATTACGAGCGCTGGTACACGCTCTATCGCGTGCAAACGGCAAGTCAGGTGTCGCGCGCCGACTTCGGCCTGTCCGCGAAGATCACGCGGCTCGCGCCCGAAGATCCCACGAATGTCCAACTGTTCCCGCTCAATACGACCATCGCACACCTGCAAAGCGATGAACTCACACCGTGTGCGCGTCCTCTGTACTACCCGGTATTCGGTGCAACGCTGACGCTTGGTTCCAGTCAGGCCGGTCTCGTGCCGGGCCGTCCGCTCGCGATCACGGGCAAACTGCAACGCGTAGCGTTACCGCGCGACGTAAGTACGATCAGCTTCGCGAGCGGCAGGATTCGCACGCTCGTTGGCGGTGAGAGCTTCGTGATGCTCGCGCCGCCCGCGCAGCAGAGCGCATCGGGCCAATGGCAGTTGCTGACGCCCGACGCACTGCCTGGCACGGGCGTGAGCGCGACGTGGCGCTGGACGCTGCAGGACGACGACGGCTCGACCATCCAGCTCACCGCCCCCGCAGGCGCACTGCTCCTGATCGCGCCGCTCGCGAGTGACCCGGTGTTGAGCGAAGTCGCGCTGCTCGACGACGGCGCCGACGCCGTTACGGCGACTGCCACCACGACGACGCTGCGCTTTCAGTCGTCGCTCGCCAACTGCTACGACCGGTTGAGCTTCGCCATCAACGCGAACGTGGCCGACGCGACGCACGGCGAGACCGTCACCGAGATCGCAGGCAGCGGCAACGCCGCACTGGCGAATCAGAGCTTCACGCTGCGCCAGGCGCCGCTCACCTACGTATCCAGCGCCAGCGCGGCGCAGGGCGCGCAATCGACGCTGCAGGTGCGCGTCAACGATCTGCTTTGGCAGGAAGTGCCGGCGCTCTATGCGCAGGCCGGCAACGCGCACGTCTACTCGCTGAGTCAGGACGCCACCGCCGTCACGACGATCCAGTTCGGCGACGGCGTAGAAGGCGCGCGCGTGCCGGGCGGCCAGAACAACGTGCGGCTGCAGTATCGCAAGGGACTCGGCACGGCCGGCAATCTGCGCTCCGGTCAGTTGACCTCGCTGATCACCCGTCCCCTCGGCGTGCGCGCCGTCACCAACGCGAACGCATCGACAGGCGGTCAAGATCCGGAATCCATCGACAGCGCCCGCTTCAACGCCCCGTTGCCTATCCTCACACTCGATCGCGTCGTCTCCGTCGACGACTACGCGAACTTTGCGAGCGCCTTCGCCGGCATCGCCAAGGCGAGCGCGCTGTGGATCGCAGGCGGGCGCGCGCGCGGAATGTACCTGAGTGTCGCGGGCGCGAACGGCAGCGCGATTCCCTCCGGCAGCGACACCCAGGCGAACCTGGCCGCGAGCCTCGCGAGCCACGGCGACCCGCTGATTCCCGTGAGCGTCATGAGCTACGCGAGCGCCACGTTCACACTCAAGCTCGCGATCACATGCACGCCGGACGCGGACCCGACGCAAGTGCCGCTCGACGTGATCGCGGCCTTGCGCGCGGCCTACGCGTTCGACACGCGCGACTTCGGCCAGCCCGTCACGCTCGATGAGGTCTATGCCGTGATTCAGGGTGTCAGCGGCGTACTCGCGGCCGACATCCAGCAGCTCTACCGTATCGACACCGGCCCGCTCGCGCCGCAGCCATCGGCGCAACTGGTGGCGGCCATCTCGGCGCTACAGCCTGATGGCAGCGTCAATCCCGCCGAACTGCTCACGCTCGACGCCGGCGCGATCGACGCGGGCGTGATGACCTGAGCCACGCCGGCGCAACGGAGACACCACCATGAGCCTCGCTACCCAGGACCTGCTCACGCTGCTGCCGGCCATCCTGCGCATCCGTGATCTTGCCCGGGCGCAGCTCACACCCGGCATCCTGAACGCCGACGACCAGGCCACCCTGATCGAACTGCAAACGCTCGTCGCCAACGGCGACCCGCTCACGCCGACGGAGCAAAACACACTCGCGCAACTTCAGCAGCGTGCCCAGGCGGGACCGCTGATGAGCCTCGTCGGCGTCATCGCGGAGCAGATCGCCGCGCTGCAGGAGAACGTCGAGCAGCTCTACGACGACCAGTTCGTCGAGACCTGCGCGGATTGGGTTGTGCCGTATATCGGCGATCTGATCGGCTATCAGGTGCTGCACGGGGTGACCCCCGCGATCGCGAGCCCGCGCGCCGAAGTCGCCCACACGATCGCCTACCGACGGCGCAAAGGCACCGCCGTCGCGCTCGAACAGATCGCGCGCGACGTCACCGGCTGGAACGCGACCGCCGTCGAATACTTCCAGCGCTTGATCGTCACGCAATACATGAACCATCTGCGTGCGCAATGTCTCGCGACCCCCGACCTGCGCCAATGGCAGCCGCTGGAGCGGCTCGGCGGCGCGTTCGACACCATCATGCGTACCCCCGAGATGCGCCGCATCGAAAGCGGACGCGGACGCTACAACATTCCGAACATCGGCATGTTCGTCTGGAGCATCGATGCCTACGCGCTGCGCGCATCGCCCGCTGTGTCCGTCGATGCGCGCCGCTACCGGTTTCATCCGCTTGGCATCGATCAGCCGCTCTATACACGGCCCGCACCACGCGACGACTTTGCGGGTCTCTCGACGCCGCTCGACGTGCCCGAGCCGATCAGCCGCCGCGTGCTCGACGCCGCGCGCAACAGCTATTACCCATTGAGCGTGTGCCTCTATGAGTCGAGCGCGGCGGGCGTCACGGCCGTCGACGGCGACAACGTGTGCATATGCAATCTTCAGGACGTCGCGGGCAACTGGGCGCATCTGCCGACGTCCAATGGCGTGTATGCGGTCGATCCGGTGCTCGGGCGGATCGCCTCGCGCCCCGACCTCCCCGCGGGCACGCAACTGCTCGTCGACTTCCTGTACGGTTTCTCCGCCGAGCTGGGCGGCGGCGAGTACGACCGCACCGCCGATGTCACCGATGCCGAACCCCCACCCGCGCTCGTGCGCGTGCCCGCCGACTACGCAAGCGTGCAGACCGCGATCGACAATCTTGGTGCGAACGGCGGCGTCGTCGTGATCGGCAACAGCGGACGCTATGAAGAGACGCTGACCATCAACGTGCCGGCCGGAAAGCGCATCGTGGTGCGTGCGGACAACGGTTTTCGACCGACGCTCGTGCTCACGGGTGCATCGTCGCTCGGCGGCGGCGCGGGTGCGCAGATCGGCCTGCATGGCTTGCTGATCACAGGCGCGACGCTCGCCGTGAACGCGGGCGCGGGCAACGCACTCGCGCAGCTCGACATCGCGCATTGCACACTGGTGCCGGGCCTCTCGCTCGCGCCCGACTGCACACCGCAGCACCCCGGCGATCCGAGCCTCGTGGTCGGTATTGCCGGCGTGGCCGTCACGCTTTCGTGCTCGATTGCCGGGCCGCAGCGCATCGATGTGAATAGCACCCTGAGCGCCGCGGATTCGATCATCGACGCAACGGCCCCGACTGCCGTCGCGTACGCGGGCGAGGACGGCACCGGCCCGGGTGCGCCGCTACAACTGCAGCAATGCACGGTGATCGGTAAGGTTCATGCCCAAACGCTGCCGCTCGTGAGCAACTCGATCCTGCTCGCCGATCTCGCAACGGGCGACACCTGGGCGGCCGCGATCGTCGCCGATCGGCTTCAGGAAGGCTGCATACGTTTCAGCTATCTACCGTCGAGCGTGCGCGTGCCGCGCCGCTATCAATGCCTGCCCGAGTCGGCGAGCACACCGGCCGCGGGCATGCCGCGCTTCACCACGCTGCGCTATGGCTTTCCGGCCTATGCGCAACTCGCGACCACGTCGGGCGCGGACCTCCTCACTGGCGCCGACAACGAGTGCCAGCCAGGCGCATTCAATTTCGTCTACGGCGCACAACGCGAAACCAATTTGCAGGTGCGGCTCGCCGAGTATCTGCGCATCAGCCTTGAAGCAGGCGTGATCTACGCGAGCTGACGCGCGCGAGCCGCCCACGAAGGAGCCAAACCATGAGTGGAGATTACAGCCGTTGCGAGTTCGATTCGTCCTGCGATTTTCAGGGCGTGCTCCTGCAACAGGGCCGCCCGCTCACCGATGCAGACTGGAACGAACTCGTCACCGAGAGCTTCCGGCTCGCGCAGGCGAGCATGCTCGACACATTCGGCGGTGCAGCGCTCGTGCCGTTGTCCACGCCCAACGCGTTCCAGCTCGCGTTCGACGCGACCAACGCACTGACGATCGGCGTCGGCCGCATTTATGTCGACGGTCTGCTCGCGCAGAATCACGGGCTTGCGCCCTATGCGTGGGATCCGAAGCTCGCCGAGAACGTCGGCACGCTGCCGACGCCGTATCTGCAACAACCGTATCTGCCCAATGCACTCGCGTTGCCGGCGAGCGGCACGAGCCTCGCGTATCTCGACGTATGGAGGCGCGAAGTCACGCAATACGAAGCGCCCAAGATCCTTGAACCGGCGCTCGGCGGCGTCGATACGACGACGCGCACGCAACTCGTCTGGCAAGTGAAGCTGCTGTCGCTCGGCGACAACGCGGGCGCGCTCACGTGCTCGTCGCCCGATGGCGACATTCCGGGCTGGAGCACGCTCATCGCCCCAACGGCGGGACGGCTCAGTACGCAGACCGCAACCTACGGCAGCACCGATCCATGCATCATCCCGCCCGTGGGCGGCTACACGGGCCTCGAGAACCAGCTCTACCGAATCGAGATCCACCATCCCGGCGCGCCCGGCACCGCGACGTTCAAGTGGTCGCGCGACAACGCGTCGATCGAGGCACGCGTGCTCAATGTCGTCAACGGCACGAGCTTCACTGTCGACAGCGTAGGCCGCGATGCGGTGCTCGGCCTGCAAGGAGGCGACTGGATCGAACTGATCGACAACGCTCACGAACTAAACGGCCTGCCCGGCCTCATGCTGCAGATCGCCACCAACGGCGTGGACAGCGCAACGCTCACGATCACCGTCACCTCACCGATCGACGCCACGCAGTTCCCCGTCGGCACGCCCGACCCGACGCTTTGCACACGCGTGCGCCGCTGGAACCAGCAAGGTCAGGTGCTGCGCACCGACACGTCGCCGCCCTCCAACTACGTGAATGCCGATACGAACGGCGGCGTGATTACGGTGCCTGCCACGAACACGGTTGCGATCGCGCTCGAAAGCGGCATCGTCGCGCTGTTCGATATTGCCGCAGCGGGCGGCATCTTTCATACCGGCGATTATTGGGTCTTCGCCGCGCGCACGGGCGATGCATCGATCGAGCAGCTCGTCGAAGCACCGCCGCGCGGCATCCACCATCATTACGCCCGGCTTGGCTTCGTGAGCCCGCCGCCCACGGCGCCCACCGATTGCCGCCAATTCTGGCCACCGCAGGGCGGCGCGAGCGAAAGCTGCGCGTGCACGGTCTGCGTGAGCCCGCAATCGCACGCGCAAGGCACGCTGACGATCGCATCCGCCGTGCAGCAGGTGATCAAAATGGGCGGCGGCGCGGTGTGTCTGGAGGCGGGCCAATACACGCTCGCCCAACCGGTGATGATCAGCGGCGCGAAAGCGCTGACACTGCGCGGCCAGCGCACGGCGACCCAGTTGATGGCATCGGCGGGCATGGGCTTTATCATCACCGGCAGCACCGATGTGACGCTCGCCGATTTCGCGCTGCAAGGCGTAACGCCCGCGCCGAACGCCGATGGCAACTACGTGAGCGATCCGGCGTTCGGCACGGCCGCGCTCGCCATCGACGCGAGCCAGCAAATCACGCTGCGCGGGCTCAACATCAGCGAGCAGCCCTCAGGCGGCGTGGCGCCCGCCGCGAACGATACGTTCGCGGCCGTCGCCTGCTCCAACCTGCTCGACGCGCTCCACTTCGATACCAACATCGTGACGACGCCGGTCGGGCTCTTCAGTGCAACCATTCCAGCACCCGCAGCGGCCGACGGCGCAGCGGCAGGCGGCAAGCCCGGTGTCGCGCAATATTTGCAGGCCGGTCCCGGCGCAGCCGTGCTGGGCGAGATCAATGTCGTCGGCAATCGCTTCGCATGCGCGCAGTTGGCAATCATGCTGCAGCCCCAGGACGGCACCGAAGGCAACGCAGCCGTCATTCCGCGTGTGACGATCGTCGACAACGCGATCATCGGCTGTGCGACGCGTGCGATTGCACTCGGCCAGACCAACCCGAAGTCGGTGGCTGTCATCCGCATCGAGCGCAACGTGTTCGAGCAATGCGGCCTCGCCTTGTGGGCCGCCGCCTGGCCAAACGCCGATCTGACAATGAGCAACAACACCGTCACAGCGAGCGGCAACGCGCTCACGCCCGTCGGCAAAGCACAAATTGCCGACGTCGGCGGCGAGGTGCGCTGCGTGTCGGTGAGCCAGATCGCGTCGTTCTGCTTTGCGGACAACCGACTGGACACAATCGCGCAAACCCCGGTCGAAACGACGATTCCGATCAGCGCGGTCTACGTCGAGCAAACGCCCGTGATGCGACTCTCGCGCAACCAGATGATCGATGTCGGGCCGACCAAACTCGGCAATGTTCGCATGTCCGCAGTCGGCATCTCCGGTCCGTTCGAGACGCTCGACCTCGATGGCAACTTGATTCGCACGACGAACTGGACCGTGCAGACCGGTGTGAAGCTCAACGGATGGTCTGTCATCCTGATCGATGGATCCGAAGCGCTGCCAGCAACGCCGATCACCGCGCCGGTTGGGACGACGTCGTTTGCCGGCACGGTCAACGTGCACTCGAACCGCGTCGAGGCCGCACCGGGGTCGATCGTGGCGATGATCGGCGGCGTCACGACCTGCCACTACACCAATAACGCATCGCAGACGCGTCAGGCGAACACGAGAGGCGTCGAGTCGGCCCTGGGCGAAGTGACCGTCATGTCCACGTATGCGGTGCTGGGCAACAACACCGTCATCGCTGCGCTGCGCTACGCCGCCATCATCGGACTGAAATCACCGACGGTGATCGGCACCGTGCTAGGCAACGTGTTCACGGGGCTCGTGCAAATGAACGGTGGCGCGCTCCCGACCGCCTGGTCAGGGTTGAACCAGCCCTAAACTTTGCCTGACGTTAGCTTTCTATTCGTATTACATTTTCCTTGAAACTGACAATTCCGCCATCCATAATCGTTGAGCAGCATGCATGAACGCCGGCTCGCAAATCCAGCGTTCATGCGGCTTTCGGGCCTGTTCGACGCTGCACGTTTCACCGATGCATCCCGCGCGCCAGACTCCGGTGGCTTGAGAGTGAGCCCTGGAAAAGCGAGGTTTGTGATGAGGCAATCGACACGCGGAGATGGCGCCGCACCGGGGTGCGCGGTGGCTCGCGGTGCAAGAGACCATCGCCTGATAGGCGAGTCCCCGGCCTTCGTCGAGGCGCTGGCCTTGATCAGCAAATCGGCGCAATGCGACGCGACCGTGCTGATCGAAGGCGAGACCGGCACCGGCAAGGAACTCGCTGCGCGCGCCATTCACTATTTGAGCGTGCGACGCGACGCACCCTTCATCCCCGTGAACTGCGGCGCCATTCCCGAGAACCTGCTCGAAAGCGAGCTCTATGGCCACGTGCGCGGTGCGTATACCGATGCGCGCGAGGCATCGATCGGACTAGTCGGCCAGGCCGACGGCGGCACCCTGCTTCTCGATGAAATCGAGGCGATGACGCAGCGCACGCAGATCGTTATGCTGCGATTTCTGCAAGACCATCAATACCGCATGGTGGGCGGCAAGACGAGCCGCCGCGCCGACGTGCGCGTAATCGCTTCGAGCAACGCCGACCTCGAAGCGCTCACGAACGAAGGACGCTTTCGCAGCGATCTGTATTTTCGCCTCAACGTGCTCGCGGTACGGCTACCAAGCCTGCGCGAGCGCACAGGCGACGCCGTGCTGCTCGCGCAGGCATTCAGCCACCGCTTGAGTGAGCGCTATGGCAAGCCGTTCAAGGCGCTGCATCCCGAGACTATCGCGTTCCTCGAAAGCTATGCGTGGCCCGGCAATGTGCGCGAGCTCGAAAACATGATCCATCGCGAGTATCTGTTTGGCGACGGGCCCGCGATTCACATCACGCAACCGGACCGGCATCGCGCGCATGGCCATGCGTGCGCAGCGGCCGCGGCAACGCACGCCGCGCAGGATTTCAAAAGCGCGAAAGCCACCGCTGTGATGCAGTTCGAGCGTACCTATCTGCTCGAAATCCTCACGCGCGCGGGGGGCAACGTGAGCGCGGCAGCGCGGCTCGCGGGCAAGGAACGCAGCGCGTTTTGCCGGCTAATACGCAAACATTGGCCGGCTGGGATGGGATGTCACGAACCGTGAAACAATGGCCGGTGCCTATGCGGCGCGTCCGACGACCGAAGCGATGGCGGCGCCGTAGCTATTTGGCAACGGATCATGATTAGTTATCCTATCTGGTCCCTTGAAGGAATCGGCAACTGGCCGAGCGGCGCGCTCATGCGCCGAGACCCTCCTCCAGTTCCGCTAACGCGCCGTCATGGGCGTCAAGCGAGCGGCGCACGTCGGGCAGCGCGCGGCGGATCAACGTGCGCGCGGAACGCGGAAAATCCGCGCACGCGAGTTCGATATCGCCGCTTCTATGCTCGCCTAGCATCGCGAGCAGTACGCAAGCCTGCTGAATATCCTTCTGCGACTTGACCAGCATGTTGGTACGCAGACGTGAGACAAGGATCTTGTGTATCGCGAAGCGCGCGGGGTCCGGCACGCGCACCGGCACGGCGCCGTGCCGTGAGAGTAGCGTGCCCATATGTGACTGCCCAAGCAGATAGGCGAGATACGGCATGCCGCTCGCGTGCGCGCCGAGTTCGGGCACGGCGACGGTCGGAAAGGTGCTGTCCTTCGACGGCACCAGCAGATCGACGTGAAAACGTGTCCGTCCGGCCTGCTTGAACGATGTGGACGGGTCACCTCTGTTGAACCCCGGCACCGGAACGAAGTCGATGCCCGTCTCTTTCAGGATCTCGAGCAGGCCCCCGGAGGGTACGCCCCGCAGTGCGAGCTGGCGGGCGCGAGCGATGTCGATGTCCTCGGTCTCATAGGCGAGCGCCATGATGCCCAGGCTGTTGAGCAGCACGGCGTATGCGTGCGAGCCGACGAGCACGCCGTCGGCCTGAAAGAGCCCGTGGTTATAGAGCACGGCCATGGTCGCATAGGTCTTGTTATCCGCGATCTGGAAGCCGAGCTTTGCAAGCTCGCGGATGCGGCCAATGAGATCCTTGGTCTCTTCTATCTGCCCCTGCACCGTCGTGACGAGTTCATCGGCCACCGGGTCGCCCTTGGGGCCGCCCAGGCTCTCCTGCTGCCGCTTGCCCTCCGCATTCATGAACTGGCGGGCATAGTAGACGGCGTCGCCGCGCTTGTGCTCGATGATCGTGCCCGGCGCTCCCACGAGCACCCGTTCCTGCGCGGCGCTGGCCTGCTCGATGTTCGCGTACTGGGAGCTAAACGCCTGATCATGACGCTGATAGAGGGGTAGACCGTCCATGGCTCGAAGATATTGCAGTAATTTTTCAAATTTTACTGCAAAACACCGCCGGCATCAATTGCAGTAATTTTTTCGAAATTACTGCAAAGCCCACGACCCAATCAGTCGCGAGGCTTCGGACTCCAATCGGCTCTTGCCTTGATCATCTCGTTTCCGCCATGACCGGGGGCAGTTCAGGCGCGTCGAGCCCCACGAATGGATCCCGTCAGGCGAGTATCTCCATGAGCCGCGCATGCCAGGTTGCGGCTGAAATAGAGCTTCATGACGGCCTTGTTCACGCGGGAACGGTTCGGCCTCTTATTTAGACGATTGCCTGCTCGAAGCCAATTGGCGATTCTACCCACACCAATAAAAATGGCTCACTGAAATGGCTGGACTCCTATCGATCAAATGCCTTTGGGTAGAAGTCGATAATCGATTCGCTTATATTCATCGACTTCGACCCGCGCCGTTCGGCAAAGCGTTCCAGTCCGGCCTGGACGTCTGCCTGGTGGAAAGTCGATCGTCCCGTGTGGGTCGACTCATGCCCGTTGCATGAAATGCGTACCCGAGGTCATCGTCGTTCGCGTGTCCGGTAATTCGCTCACACCGCGGCCTATGCAGGAATGTCCCGCACCACTTCCGTCAACTTGCCGGAACTGATCTCATAGAAGAAGCCGTAGAGCTTGACGTGCTTCGGCACTGCCGGGCTCGAACGAAGCAACTTGATGTCATAGTTGAGCGACTCCTCGAAATCCATGATGGCGAGGCTATCGTGATCGAACAGCGTCGAGATATCAGCGTGATGATGATCATGAAACTCCTCGACCATCAGTTCCGGCGTCAGGGTCGTCGTACCGCAGAACGAGTGGTGAACGACAACGACCTTTTGAACATCGAATAAATAATCCATCGCCGCCACGGACGCTAGAGCGAAGGCGGCGCGTCCGCCCGCATTCGTCGCGGCAAATAGTGTCCGCGTGGATCCAACTCGGGTGCCATTCTCGTCGGTGATGATTTCTCCCGGGTAGACCTCGTCCCCAAAATAGTCAGCGACGGCCTGCGGGATTTCAACCGCCCGAGGGTCAAGGCAGTGGATCACGAGTGTCTTCATCGGGATAGCCTGGTTCGCGCCCGCGAAGGTCTTCATGTCGAACCCGGGAAGATTCCTGTACTCGTAATTGCTGAACTTGCCCATTTTCTTGCTCCGTTGGCGTTTAACCAGGGTATGGAACATGGCCCCTCGAAGTGACTTTCGAATCGATGGCTTGTCGAAAGCATCCGTTCGAAGCGACCTCTTTCGAGCCGCTCGAACCGTTCGAACCGCCGACCAGCCCGAGCACGCTCCGAACTGGCGGGTTAAATAGCCATTGAACCTCGGAAGCAGCCGCCCTATGGACAAGGCGAAGTTCGTCCGTCAAGGGTTGTTCGCGGCCTTCGGGGATAGATCTGATTCTGGGCGAGTTTCGACGGGAAAACATCATCGCCTATGGCAATTCAATTGTTCCCTTCAGTCAACCATGCGTCAGCCCTGTGCTCGTCCGCCGACTGGCTTGCAGCGCCATGGCCGGCTGAGGCAAGTGAGGCGATAACGCCTGAGCGAGCGCCCCGGCGTTGCCCGGCGTATCAGACCGCTCAAGCCTTGATGAACGCCAGCAGGTCGGCGTTGATCTGCTCCGCATGCGTGGTGGGCATGCCATGCGGCAATCCTGGATATGACTTGAGCGTCCCGTGCTTGAGAAGCTTGACGGATTTCGCTCCCGTCGTCGCGAAGGGGCAGATCTGGTCGTCCTCGCCGTGCATCACCAGCACTGGCACGTCTATCATCGCCAGATCGTCGTAGAACTCCGTTTCCGAAAGCACCTTGATGCAATCGTATTGGGCCTTGATGCCGCCCATCATGCCCTGCCGCCACCAGTTCTCCCGGATGCCTTCGGAGACCGTCGCGCCTGGGCGGTTGAAGCCGTAAAACGGAACGGTGATGTCCTTGTAAAACTGGGCGCGGTGATTCGCCGTGCCGTTGCGGATCTCGTCGACTACTTCCCTGGGAACGCCTTCGGGGTTTTTCTCTGACTTCATGAAGAGAGGCGGAATTGCGCTAATGAGTACCGCTTTCGCTACGCGTTCGTTGCCCGTGCCGTGCCGGGCGACATAACGCGCCACTTCCCCACCACCCGTGGAGTGACCGATGTGTACCGCATTCTTCAGATCAAGTATCTTAACGAGTTCGGCGACGTCGGCGGCGTAGGTGTCCATGTCATGACCGCTCACAGTTTGGGTAGAGCGCCCGTGGCCGCGGCGGTCATGAGCAATGACCCGATATCCTTGATCGAGGAAAAACATTAATTGGGCATCCCAATCGTCAGCCGAAAGGGGCCAGCCATGATGAAAGACCAATGGTTCACCGGTGCCCCAGTCCTTGTAAAAAATCTGGGTTCCGTCTGCGGTGGTGATGTATCCACTTCCAGGGTTCGCTTTCATCTCGTATCCTTTTTTTGGCGGTTCTAACAAGGGATGAATGTTCCACGAGCGCAGACGTGACTTTCGGAAACCGGTACTCCGCATTGACCCGACAGTTGGGGGCTCAACGAACTGACGTTTAGAACCTGGGCATACCGGCTCCCTGGCCGTGCTTGCCCCGGTTTCAGTCGAAATGAGTCTGCTAGTGTCAGAGTATTCAGTGCGCCCGAACACCACAACGGCCGAATGTGACAAAAAACATGGCAAAAACGGCACTAGCTTCGTCGCCACGGATCGAGATTGGACTCGCTTGCGACGCGGGTTCTTCGAACGCAGGTATCTACGGCCTGACTGATTTGTTCACATACGCAGGTGAGTTCGCGGCGAAACGACAAAACGGCGACGCGCGGCCACCTGTGCGAATTACGCACTGGCGAGTGGACGATTGCACAGCCGAGGTCCGTTGTGCGTATGACAGTTGTCCGGGTTCACCGCACGCATTGTCGCTGGTAGTGATCCCCGGGAATGTGCAAGCCCCCGAGAAGATCGAAACGGATAGTCCGCTACTGCGCTGGCTTCGAGATAACCATGCCGAAGGCGTAGTCCTCGCCGCGGTATGCGGTGGTGTCTTTATCCTGGCGAGAACAGGTCTTCTACGCGGCCGGCAGGCCACGACACATTGGTCATTCAGCGATCGATTCGCCCTGCAATTTCCTGATGTGCTTACAGAAACCGACTACATGATCATTGACTATGGAGACGTTGTCACCGCTGGCGGCGTACTGGCGTGGGCAGACCTTGGGCTACGGCTCACCGAGAGGTTTCTGGGCGCCTCAGTCATGCTGGAAACAGCACGTTTCATGAACGTCGACCCGCCTGGACGCGAGCAGCGCTTTTATAGCGAATTCGATCCGCGAACGAAGCATGGCGATAGAACCATTTTAAAAGCACAGCAATGGCTTCTTACTCAACGCGAATGTCCGGTCAGCGTTGCGGATATTGCACGATATGCCGCGCTTGAACCCCGCACATTTTTGCGTCGTTTTGTTGCGGCCACAGGGATGAAGCCAAGCGTATATCAGCAGAGGCTGCGAATTACCAGGGCGCGCGAAATGCTGGAGTTTTCGCAGGCGAGCATCGAGGAAATTTCGTGGCGTCTCGGCTACGCTGACGTCGGAGGGTTTCGTCGCGTGTTCCGAAAAGTCGTGGGCCTAACCCCATCCGACTACCGCAGACGCTTCTGCCAGCCGAGTTCGCCAAGAGACACGTCTATCCCTGAGGGGCTCACTCTGACTTCAGAGCGGACACTCGCAGCTAAAGGGTGAACGGCAGAAGCCGGACGTGATCGCCTCCTGCATGGATCCGGGCTCCGTTATCCAGGGCACCAGTCATCCGGTCAGACGCGGACAGGATTCATGTCTGACTGTCGGGAAGTTTCGCGAGCACTTCCTCCCACTCCTCCCGAGACAGGGCGGGAGTGACTGAGAATTTCACATAACTGGCATATCGAAGAAACTGCAACGCCACATCACGCGGATCATCGGCTTCTATTATTGCGACTCCCTCTGGCTCGGCTACGGCGTACCATTCGCCGAGCACTTTAAGTCCGGCGGGTCGTAGCGGTTCCACCTCCCGGCGTTTTTGCCGCGTCTGCAACGGGGTTACGCCAGGAATCCTGTGCCACTGCACGATGAATTTCATCGGAGCCTCCGTAGTACTGGTAGGTAGACGGACTACCACCCTGGTTGGTGTCTTTCGTTATAGCAAATATCTCCCGAGGCGCCGGATGATCAGAACGATCAATCGTTGCTGATTACCCAACACCGACCGTCGGTTTCCAAGGCCGAGCAGTAACGCCAGAAAGCGATCAAACGTTGCTCCAACTTCTGACGCAAGCGGACCGCTTGAAGTCTTGGACGCCTGGGGTTTTCCCATGTTATGCGGAATTCGCATGGGAACATGCCACCCCCGCATTGGCCTTTGCCTGGCTGCTTCTATCATCCGATCTGACTCGAACGCGCGGCGTGATCAGAGCCGCTACAAACCAGATTCGGAGTCGTCCGCAGGGTGCGCTGCGCAAACTCAATCGGCCCCGGCGTTCGTTTAACAGAGATTGTGATCCCTCATTCGCTCGCCGATATGCCGGTGACTTCGCCGTTCTTTCCGTCAAAGGTTTCTTCCACTTGTACACGATCATGAAAAAATTCGCGCGCCCCGTTTCAGTTCCATTTCATACGACCATTTCCGCTGCACTGGCGGTATTCATTGCCCTTCCCCTCTATTGCACGTCCGCGGCAGCCGCGGATGCCAGCGCAGATCAACAACCGAACGTCGTCGGCCAGGCAAAACAACTGCCGCGCGTCATCGTACTTGCAACCGGAGGCACGATCTCCGGAACGGCAGACGCCCGCTCGGCTATCGGATACAACTCGGGTGAGCGAACCGGACAACAGTTGATCAAGGATGTGCCCGGCATCGAGAAATTCGCCACGATCTCGGCTGAGCAGATTTCGAATATCGGCTCGCAAGACATGAACGACAAGGTCTGGTTCCAGTTGGCCAAACGCATCAACGAGATTTTTGATCGCGGCGAGGCGGACGGTGTCGTGATTACGCACGGCACGGACACCATGGAGGAAACCGCATTCTTTCTGAAGAACGTTATCCATTCCACCAAGCCGGTCGTCCTCGTGGGATCGATGAGACCGGGCGGCGTCACCAGTGCTGATGGTCCCAATAACCTTCTCGAAGCCGTCGAGGTCGCCGCCAGCCCGCAGTCGCAGGGGCGTGGCGTGATGGTGGTGATGAACGACACGATTCATGATCCGCGTTGGATAACCAAAACGAACACCACTTCGGTTCAGACGTTCCTGTCTCCCAACGCGGGGCCAATCGGCTATGTGGATCCGGCATCGATCCGCTTCGTTTCGCCTGTTCTCTCGGCTCGTCGGGCCCCGTACACGCTGCCCGTCGACGGACAATTGCCCCGGGTCGAAATTGTTTTCGCGCACAGCAACATGGACGCGACACAGATCGACCACGCGATTGCGGACAAGGCGAAGGGAATCGTGATCGCCGGGGTCGGCGATGGCGACGTGTCCAACGCCGCCATGCTTGCCATGCAGCGGGCCGCAAAAATGGGCGTCGTTGTCGTTCGGTCTTCGCGGGTTGGATCGGGCTTCGTGAACCGGAACGTCGAAGTCGACGATGACAAAAGCGGATTTGTCGCGTCGCTCGATCTCAATCCTGAGAAGGCTCGTTTGCTAACCCAACTGTTGATCGCCAATGGGATCACGTCGCCCGCACAGGTGCAGGCAGCTTTCTCTGCTACTTACTGACCGAAACCGGTGAGGATTGCGTCCGCATTGAGTTAGTGCGGACGCAATCCTCGTGGATGCCCTCGCTGACCTTCACCCGGTCAGGCGCGGTCTGGGACGTGACCTGATGCGACGGCACCGGCGTAAGATCGGAGCTTCCTGAAAACGGTATTTCGCGTCTCACAAGGCGGGCCAGACGTATGGAAATCAAGTGGGTCGAGGACTTCATCGCCCTTGCTCAATACCAGAGCTTTTCGCGCGCAGCCGAGTTCCGCAATGTGACCCAGTCCGGGTTCAGCCGGCGCATTCAATCGCTGGAGCAATGGGTCGGGGCGGAATTGATCGATCGCAGCAGCTTCCCTCCGGTGTTGACGCCCGCGGGTCAATTATTCCGCGAGGTCGCCGAAGATATCCTGAACAGGCTCTTCGATACACGCGCCATCATCCGCACTGAAAAACGGATCGGTGGCAAGAGCCTCCAGATTGCCGCTGGCCACACGATCGCGCTAAATTTCCTGCCTGCGTGGCTCAAGGCGCTTTCCGCCCACTTCGGCGACGTGCGCGCGCGCGTGGTGCCGACCAACGTGCACGACTCGATCCTGATGCTCGTGAATGGCAACTGCGAATTGATGTTCGCCTATCACCATCCCGAACTGCCTTTGCATCTCGATCCCGCGAAGTACGAGCATCTCACCGTGGGTATCGACACACTCATGCCGGCCAGCAGGCCAAACCTGCGTTCCGCACCGATGTATCGACTGCCAGGAACGGCAAAGCAGCCGTTGCCTCACATTTCGTACACCGAGACGAGTTATTTCGGGCGTTGCCTTGCGCTGCTGCTGGGTCGCGCCTCCTCTGCACCCGCGCTATTGCTTCACTATGAATCGGACATGGCCGAGGTGCTCAAAAAAATGGTCATGGAAGGCGAAGGGATGGCCTGGCTGCCAAAGAGCGCCATTGCCGCGGAGCTGGACGCGGGTGAACTGGTTCCCGCGGGTCCGCCTTCCTGGAATCTGGATATCGAGCTTCGGGTCTATCGCGACGCCTCTAACCGCAGCGAGTTTCTCGATACGCTCTGGCAGCACTGTCGTGCGGTTTTACAGTCCGGCGTCTAGGGTTTTCCCGCCTTATGCAAATTGCGCATAGTCACATGCCACAACGGCATCATCGTTTCTTTTGGCGTCCCTAATATGCCTGTCAACGCTTGACCGAGTCGCAGTCGATCTCGCTCCAAGGCGTCTCTCAACGTACGCCGGTCATGTCTTGACCGCCCTGCGTCACTCAAGGACAGACGGAAATGAAAAATCGCCTCACCTTCTATATTGGCGTTGGCATGATACTGGGCGTCGTTGCGGGCTACGCGTGCCACGCCAGTACATCCGATCCGGCTACACTCAAAGCCATCGCAGGTTACTTCTCGATCGTCACGGACATCTTCCTGCGCCTCATCAAGATGATCATCGCGCCGCTGGTGTTTGTCACGCTGGTGTCGGGGCTGGCCGGCATGGACAGCGGCCAGGATGTCGGGCGCATCGGTTTGCGCTCGGTAGGCTGGTTCGTTTGCGCGTCGCTGATTTCGCTCACGGTGGGCCTCGTCTTCGCGAATCTCCTGCAGCCGGGGGCTGGCCTGCACATGGTCGCGGGTAGCGGCGAGGTCGACACTGGCCTGAATACCTCGGCCTTGAACTTCAAGGACGTGCTAACCCACGCCTTTCCGACCAGCCTGCTGGACGCCATGGCGCGTAACGATATCCTGCAGATCCTGGTCTTCTCCGTCTTTCTCGGCCTTGGGCTGAGCGCGACGAAACGGGACGCGCGCGTCAAGGTCGTGATCGAGATGATCGACGGCATGGTGCCCGTCATGCTGCGCGTGACGAACTATGTCATGCGTGCCGCGCCCTTCGGCGTCTTCGGCGCGATCGCTTCGGCGGTCACGCTGCGCGGCCTCGACGTCATTTACACGTATGGCAAGTTGATTGGCTCCTTCTATGTGGGGCTGGCCGTGCTGTGGGCGATCCTGGTTTTCGTCGGCTATCTGTTCCTCGGCCGTAGCGTCGGCGCTTTGCTCAAGGCGGTGCGCGAACCGGCGATGATCGCGTTTGCGACGGCGAGCAGCGAGGCGGCCTATCCGCGGCTGACCGAGCAGTTGGAACGCTTCGGCGTCGACAAGAAGGTCGTCGGCTTCACCCTTCCGTTGGGCTATGCGTTCAATCTCGACGGCTCGATGATGTATCAGGCGTTTGCGGCCATCTTCATCGCCCAGGCGTTCGGGGTCCACATGCCGATCTCGCAGCAGTTCTTCATGCTGCTCGTCCTGATGCTCAGCAGCAAGGGGATGGCCGGCGTGCCGCGCGGTTCGGTGGTGGTGGTCGCGGCGGTGGCGCCGATGTTCCACTTGCCGGTCGAAGGCGTGGCCATGGTACTCGCGATCGACCAGATCCTCGACATGGGCCGCACGATGACCAATGTGATCGGCAACAGCGTGGCGACCGCTGTGATAGCGAAATGGGAAGGCGCGCGCCAGCGCACCGTCTCCGACTTCGTCGATGACGACGAGCAGGTTTTCGGCCCGGCGCCAGGTGGGGCAAAATGACTTCCGACGTCGCCGGCCACAAGCGCAAGTTCGGCATTGTCGGCGGCCTGGGACCGCTCGCAAGCGCAGACGTTTTTTTCAAACTGGTGAAGGCGACGCCCGCATCGACCGATGCCGAGCACTTCGACGCCATCTTTCAGCAGTCGCCATTTCCCAGCTCGGGTTCCGGAAGCACCGCTACCACGGAACGCAAGCTGTATATCTTCGAGATGATCCGGGACTTCGAAAAGCGCGGCGTGACGACGGTCGTGCTGCCGTGCTTCCTCAGTCACACCTTTATCGACGAGTTGCGCGCGAACACGAGCTTGCAGATCGTGGACATGATCGAGGCGGTTCGCAGCCATGTTCGGCGCAAGTTCCCCGGCGTGAGCCGCATCGGCGTACTCGCCTCCGACTACACGCGGGAGAAACGCTTGTTCGAACGGTACTTTGCGGCCCCAGAGTTCGAAGTCATCCATCCCCGATGCCACGAGCGCTTCGATCCGGTTACGCAGGCCGTATATGGATCGGATGGCATCAAGAGCGGGAACCTGCGCGGCCGTCCGGTCGAGCTATTGCACAAGGCTTGCCAGGATCTGATCGAGCAAGGTGCACAGGTCATCGTGCCCGGCATGACCGAAATCGCTCTGGTTGCGGACGAAATCGGCCCGCTGGGCGTACCGCTCGTCGATGCCAACCAGGCGTATGCGCAGTACGTCGTATCTGGCGGTTATGGTTCTCCGGCGCACGCCTTCAAGGTTGGCGTCGTGGGCGGGGTCGGCCCCGCGGCAACGGTCGATTTTCTCCAGAAGATTGTCCGAAATACGCCAGCCACACGCGACCAGGATCACATCAAGCTGCTGGTCGAACAAAACCCGCAGATTCCCGACCGCACCGAGAACCTGATTGGCGACGGCGCGGACCCAACGGTCTCGCTGTATGCGACGTGCAAGCGGCTCGAAGACGGCGGTGCGGACATGATCGCGATTCCGTGCAACACCGCTCATGCATTTGTCGAGCGCATCCAGCCGTACCTCAACATCCCGATTGTGAACATGTTGACCGTCACGGTCGGCTATTTGCGCGATACTTATCCGGCGCTTCGTGATATTGGCGTGCTGGCGACATCGGGCACGATTGCGAGCGGGGTTTATCGAAAGGCGCTCGAATCGCAAGGTCTTCGTCAGGTCGCCCCCTCCCCCGCGCTGCAGGCGCGCGTGATGGAAGCCATCTACGGAAAGCATGGCGTCAAGGCGGGATTGACGACGGGGCAGTGTCAGGAAGACATTGCGGCCGCCATGGAAGAACTGATTGCCGATGGCGTTGAAGTCGTCGTCCTTGGGTGCACCGAGCTCCCGCTCCTTTTGACCGGGACTGAATTCGTGGGCAAGGGTGGTGCTCGCGTCAGGCTGGTCGATCCCACGGACGTCCTCGCTCGACGCTGCGTCACGTATGCATTATCGGTCGACGCAGCCATCGGTTGATCCACACACTCTCCCACGGAGCAAAGACATGTCGAACCGTTCTGAACGTATCGAACACGACCTTCTCGGCGACCTCGCCGTGCCCATCGAAGCTTATTACGGAGTCCATACGCTTCGCGCGCTCGCCAATTTCCCGATTACCGGTATTCCGATTTCGACCTATCCGAACCTGATCAACGCCCTGGCGTATGTGAAAGAGGCCGCGGCGCTGGCGAACTACGAGTTGCGACTGCTCCCCGAGCACAAGATGAAGGCCATCGTTCACGCGTGCCAGCAGATCCGCAATGGGATCGCCCACGACCAGTTCGTCGTCGATGTGATTCAAGGCGGCGCCGGCACGTCGACCAATATGAACGCGAACGAAGTGATCGCAAATCTCGCGCTCGAACATCTTGGCCACGAACGCGGGGACTATGCGGTGCTGCACCCGAACGAAGATGTGAATCTCGGTCAAAGCACCAATGACGTTTATCCGACTGCGTTGAAAATCGCCACCTATATGGGCATCGCGCAACTGGTCGATGCGATGGGTGTCTTGCGCGTAGCGTTCGAGCGAAAGGCGCAGGAGTTTCGCGACGATCTGAAGATGGGACGAACACAGCTGCAGGACGCCGTCCCCATGACCTTAGGACAGGAGTTCAGCACCTTCGCCGTCATGCTCGACGAGGATCAGGAACGCCTCAGGGAAGCGTCGAAACTGATTTGCGAAATCAACCTGGGCGCCACAGCAATCGGTACCGGCATCAACACGTCGCCCGACTACGCGCCGCTCGTCTGCCGCCATTTGGCCAGCGTCACGGGCATCCCTGTGACGACGTCGCCCAATCTCGTGGAAGCGACGCAGGACGTCGGCTCGTTCGTGCAACTGTCGGGGGTCCTCAAGCGCGTGGCCGTCAAGCTCTCGAAGACTTGCAACGACCTTCGCCTGCTTTCGAGCGGCCCGCGCGCGGGTCTTGGCGAAATCAATCTGCCGCCGGTTCAGGCGGGCTCCAGTATCATGCCAGGCAAGGTCAACCCGGTCATTCCTGAGGTCGTGAACCAGATCGCTTTCGAAGTCATCGGCAATGACGTAACGGTAAGCTTCGCTGCGGAGGCCGGCCAATTGCAGTTGAACGCGTTCGAGCCGATCATTGCGCACAGCCTGTTCAAGAGCGTCGCGCACCTGCGTGCGGGATGCCTCACGCTCGCGTCGAAGTGTGTCGACGGGATCACGGCCAATCGCGATCGGCTTCGCTCGCTCGTTGAAAATTCAATCGGCATCGTGACTGCGCTGAACCCGTATATCGGCTATACGAATGCAACCCAGGTGGCGCAGGAAGCGCTCGTATCGGGAAGAAGCGTCGCGGAGATCGTCATCGAGAGAGGACTGCTCACCCGGACCCAACTCGAAGACATACTCAAGCCAACGATGCTGACGCAGCCGAGGCACAACCTGCCCCTTTCGTAGTCGCGTTCGCTGCCATCGCACCTGCCAGGCTCTGATCCCTTATCCACAGGCTCGAAGGGGCTCGCGCGATTAGCCGATCTGGTCTACTCTCGTTAAATCGTACGATTTGATCGGGGGAGACCTCGTGCTCACGTCCGCCACGGGCGACAAGTTCTGGACCGCCGGTTTTTTGCGGCGCATTTACGTCCTCAGGGTCCTCGGCTATGCGATCGGCTCCATACCCGTGCTGTCCTTGCTGCACGCGCGACATGGGTCGGCGTTGCTCTTCGTCGGCGTTCTCGCCATCTGCCTCGCCTGGCCGCATGTCGCCTGGTGGCGTGTACGCCATGCCATTGACGATGCGCCCCGCAAAGAGCGCTGGAACATGCTCTTCGATTCGGCGTTCGGCGGCTGGCTGACCGCCGCCGTTCATTTCGAACCCGTCGCGTCCGTCGTGATCCTGTTGATGTTCGCGCTCGATAACATGGCGGTGGGTGGTTGGCCGATCTTCGCCGCCGGGGTGGGCGTGAGTGCGGCAGGTCTTATTGCGGGGGCGGCAATCTTTGGATTCTCGACAACTTCACTGGATAGTCGGATCGCGCCGTTGTGGCTGCCCATCATTTTCATTTATCCACTCCTTTTCGCGAAAACGACCCATGACGTATCAGTGAGGCTTCTCGATCGCTCACGCCGTTTGCGCGAACTCAGCGAGTGCGACAGCCTGACCGGGCTCGCGAATCGTACGGCGGTCAGCGCACGATTACAGGCACTCCTCAGTGACTCAGACCGGCATGGTGGATCCGTCTATGTCGTCTTCCTCGATCTGGACACGTTCAAGACTGTCAACGATGCGCTCGGGCACAGCATCGGCGACCTGTTGCTCGTCGAGGTGGCCGCGCGTCTGCGGGCCTGCACCGGTCCGGGCGATATTCTTGGTCGCTATGGCGGCGACGAGTTCATCGTCGTGACTCCGCGCGGGCGAGACGACGCAGCGCCCTTCGATCTTCCCGATGCCATGCTCGCGGCGATCGCGAAGCCAGCGCTCGTCGGAGGCAATGAGATCGTCGTGAGCGCGAGCGCGGGAATCAGCGTGTCTCCAGCGGATGGAGGCAATGTGGAAACGCTGATCTCGTGCGCGGACATGGCGATGTACGCGGCCAAGAGTCGTGGCCGCAATTGCTGGGAACGCTATCGGCCTGAAATGCGCGAGGATGCCGACGCGAAGCTTGTCCTTTCAGCCCGCCTCAGAAGGGCGATCGAAGCAGGCGCGCTGCGCGTGCACTACCAGCCCCAGGTCGACATGCGTAACGGCCGGGTGCTTGGCGTCGAAGCACTTGTGCGTTGGCACGATGAGATATACGGCGAGATCGCTCCGGCCGAGTTCGTCGCGATTGCGGAATCGTCGGGATTTGTCGCGATGCTCGGCGAGTGGGTGCTGCATGAGGCTTGCCGACAATCGGCCCTTTGGAGGCAAATGGGTATTGCGCCCGTGCGCATATCGGTCAATGTGTCGCCGCTTCAGTTGCAACGCGCGAATATTGTCGAGACGTTTCAGACCATTTTGCAGGAGACGGGCGTCGACCCGACGAAACTCGAACTCGAGGTCACCGAGACTGCGTTGATGAAGCAACCGGAGCTCGCCGTACGCCGGCTTCACGAATTTCGCTGCGCCGGTATCGGTGTTGCGATCGACGATTTCGGCATGGGCTATTCAAGCCTCAGTCAGTTACGCACGCTGCCGGTTGACCGAATCAAGATCGACCGCATGTTCGTGCAAGGCGTCGGGGAAACGGACACCGGTGCAATCGTGAAGGCAATCGTCACGCTTGCGCAGGCGCTCGGTTTGTCCGTCATCGCCGAAGGCGTGGAGACGCTCGCGCAGCAGGAGTTCCTGCTCGCTCTCGGTTGCGTGGAAGCGCAAGGATTCCGTTTCAGTCAACCGCTCGATGCCGGGAGCATCACGCGTGTGCTCGCCGAAGGCGGCCCGCTGCCGCGACCGTCGCTCGCCGCTCGTGGCGATCAGGTCGTCGTCTGAGCCGCACGGCATGGGCCCGTGTCATTAGCATTCGACAATCCATTCGTAGTGCGACGCTGATCTACATTCCTATAATTGCCCGGCATGTCAGCCCATCCTTTCATTCCGGAGCCATCTTCATGATTCGACGAACCCTGCGCATTTTCACTGCCCTCGCGCTCGTACTGCCGTTTGCCAGCGGCCCCGCGTTCGCCGCCGGCGCGCCGACGCCGCTCAAGGTGGGCGTGGCCGGCGGCGTCGATGAGCAGATCTGGGAAGTCGTCACGCAGGTAGCGAAGAAGGACGGACTCGACGTTGAGGCAATCGTGATCAGCGGCACCGCGAGCCCGAATGAGGCGCTGAACAATGGCGATCTGAACGCCAATTCCTTCCAGCACATTCCGTATCTGCGCGATCAGGTCAAATCGCGCGGCTATAAGCTCGTGGCAGTAGGCGACACGTATATCTCGCCCATTGGCTTCTACTCGAAAAAGTACAAGTCGCTCGAAGCGTTGCCTGTCGGTGCAACGGTCAGCATTCCTGCCGACCCGAGCAATCAGACCCGGGCACTCGTGATCCTGCGCGATCACAAACTGATTACGTTGCGCGACGGCGTCGATCCCTACACTGGCACGGTTTCGCTACAGGACGTGCGCTCCAATCCACGCAAGCTGAATTTCGTCGAGGCCGACCCGCTCGTCCAGGCGCGTTCACTGCCCGACGTCGACGCCGCGGCCATCGTCAATAACGTGGCGTCCGAGGCGGGACTCTACGCCACGCGCGACGGCATTGCTGTCGAGCGCAAGGAGCACAACCCTTACGTGAACATCATCGCGGTGCGCGAGCAGGACCGCAACGCACCGTGGGTGCCGAAGCTCGTCAAAGCGTACCAGTCCGAGGAGGTCAGGCACTATATCCAGACGCACTTCAACGGTTCTGTGATTCCCGCATTCTGATCGTTAGCATGCCTGCACATATTACCCGCGAGGTGAAAGGTTATGTCGCCGACCCTGGCTGACCGCTACGTCCAGGCCCTGCTCCAGACCCTGCTAATGGTGGGCGCGTCCATGCTGATCGCGATCGTCGCTGGCATGTTGCTCGCGATCGTGCTCACGCTGAGCGCGCCAGGCGGGCTCTATCCGCGGCCCTTACTGCACAAAACGCTCTCGACGGCGATCAACATGTTTCGCGCGATCCCCTTCATCATCCTGCTGGTCGCGCTGCTGCCCGTCACGCGTTTCATCGTCGGTACGACGCTGGGCGCGTGGGCGGCCGTCGTACCGTTGAGCGCGAACCTGATTCCGTTCTTCGCGCGCATCGTCCAGGTCAATCTCGGCGGTGTAGAGCCGGGGCTGATCGAGGCCGCGCGCGCGATGGGCTGCAAACGCCTGCAGATCGTGCGCCACGTGCTGTTGCCCGAAGCGCTGCCCGGCATTCTCGGCGGCGTCACGGTAACCGCAATCGCGATGATCGACATGTCGGCGATGGCTGGCGCCGTTGGCGGCGGCGGCCTGGGCGACATGGCGATTCGCTACGGCTACGAGCGCTACGAAACCCAGGTGATGGTCGTCGTGATCTTCATACTGGTCGCGCTCGTCTCGGTTATCCAGCTGGCCGGCGAATTTTTCACTCGCCGCTTCGATCACAAGCACTGACGACATCCTGATCCGCCGTCGCCTTAAGGCCGCGCGCGTCAGTTTCGCCGACTTGAAACTTCGCGCAAAGCTCTGCGCCAGCTTTCCATAGAAGAACAATGCGTTTGCCTTATAGGGACGCGCTCCGTATCGTGTCTGCTCGTCATTCGCATTATCCGGGGAATATGTCATTCGCCGTGCTGATGTCCGCTATCTCGTCGCGATTGCTGCAATGCTGCCGGTTGCGGCATTTTCCGCCACGCTCAAGGTCGGCGATCAGCAACGCCAGACGTGCGGCATTCTCGAAGCGTCGGGGCAGTTGAAGGACGTGCCCTACCCGATCGAATGGTTCAATTTCCCCGTCGCGCAGCCGCTGGGCGAGGGCGTTCAACGCGGGCATTTCCCAATGGCCTCGGCTCGACTTACCAAGGAACCGACATGGCTGACGTAGCCACTTCTTCAAACAGCCATGTTCTGTCGTCGCGAGCAGGTTCGTGGCTCTCGAAGGACCGCTTTTACGACTCGCTCTCCTGGGCGGTCCCCGTGCTCATCGTCGTTCTCTGGGAGATTGCGGCGCGCGCGCAATGGATCACGGCACAAGTCCTCCCCGCGCCAAGCAGCGTCGCCGTAACGGCGTGGAATCTTGCCCGCAACGGTGACCTGTTCGTTCACCTTGGCGTCTCGCTGCTGCGTGTCGTGGCCGGCTTTCTGATCGGCGGCGCCATCGGGCTCGCTCTCGGCGTACTGGTCGGTTTTTCCCGGCTCGCCCAGGCGCTCATCGACCGGTCGATCCAGATGGTGCGCGCGATACCCTTTCTCGCGATGCTGCCGCTCGTCATCGTGTGGTTCGGCGTGGGTGAAGTCGCGAAGATTTTTCTCGTCGCGCTCGCGGTCCTCTTTCCCATCTACATCAACACGATGCTCGGCATTCGTCAGATCGATCCCAAACTGATGGAGCTCGCCCGCGTGATCGGAATGAAATGGCCGGCAGTCGTGCGACGGATCATTCTGCCCGGCGCGATGCCCGCGATCCTCACAGGCGTGCGTTACGCGCTTGCGCACGCATGGCTCGCGCTCGTGATCGCCGAAACGCTCGCGACGACCAAAGGCATCGGCTTTCTCGCGATGGATGCCCGCGAATTCCTGCAGACCAACGTCATCCTGCTGACCATGATTATTTACGCGATTATCGGCGTCGCCGCTGACGCCCTCGTGCGTTCGCTCGAAGCACGCTTCCTGTCGTGGCACGCGAACTACGCGAAGGGCGGGAAATAATGAGCGCCACGGCCACGTTGCCCCGCCACGCGAACACCGTAACGCGCCGCGAAACCGAAACCACCGCATCGGCGTTGGCCGTATCGGTGCGCGGACTCCAGCGCCGTTATGGCGCGCGTGTCGTGATCGACGCACTCGACCTCGATATCCGCAAAGGCGAATTCGTCGCGCTGCTCGGCGAAAGCGGCTGCGGCAAGACCACGCTGCTGCGCGCGCTCGCCGGCCTCGACACGCCGGATGCCGGGCAGATTCGCGCACCCGAGCGGCCGTCCGTGGTGTTTCAGGAGCATCGTCTGCTGCCTTGGGCCACGCTGTGGGAGAACGTCGCGCTCGGGCACGAGTCGAGCGTCGGCCGCGCCGGCGCGGCCCGGGCGCTGGCAGAAGTCGGCCTGGCGGGTCGCGAGCAGGACTGGCCGCGCAATCTTTCCGGCGGCCAGGCGCAGCGTGTGGCACTGGCGCGCGCGCTCGTGCGCGATCCCGCGCTGCTGCTGCTCGACGAACCGTTCGCGGCACTCGACGCGCTTACGCGCATCAAGATGCACGGGCTCGTCAAGGAACTGGTCGCCCGCCATGCGCCGGGCGTGCTCATCGTGACGCATGACGTCGACGAAGCGCTCGCGCTCGCCGACCGCATTCTCGTCATGCGCGCGGGGCGCATCGCCGCTGCATTTCACCCCAAAGATTACACGCCGCAGGCATTGCGGCGCGCGCTGCTCGAGGAACTCGGCGTTCAGTCCAGCTGAATCGCCTCCTCCACCACACACAAGGAAGGACAACGAATGAACGATGCTTCACTGACTCGCCGCCAGCTCCTGCGCGCGGCGGGCGGACTGCTGGCCGGGGCCGCTGCGGCACGTCTGCTTCCCGCGCATGCAGCGCAGCCGGCCAGGCTCACGCGCAACACCGACACGGTTCGCATTGGCTGGGGCTATGGCGCCCTGCCCGACATCGCGAGGCAACGCGGCGTGTTCGAGAAAACGCTCGCGGCGAAGAACATCAAGGTCGAATGGATCGGGCCGTTTCCGAACCATGCCCCGTCGATCCAGGCCGTGGTTGGCGGCAGCGCGGATTTCGGTTTCTGGGGATCGACGACACCCGCGCTCGCCGCCATGCTGGCCGGCTCCCCCCTCGTCTTCACAGCCTTCGACGTGTATTCGCCGCGCTCCACCGCCATCATCGTGAAGAAGACGAGCGGCATTCAGTCCGTTGCCGACCTCGCCGGCCGCAAGGTCGCGGTGAACCGCTCGGGGCTGGGCGAGTTTCTGCTCATCGCGGCGCTGGAAAAGCACCACGTCGACCGTGACAAGGTCGAGTTCGTCTATCTGAATCCGCCCGATGCCGCGCCAGCGTTTGCGCAAGGCAAGGTCGACGCGTGGTCGATGTGGTCACCCGCCGTCGATATCTCGCGCTATTCGAACGACGCAAAGGACATTTTCAACGAAGGACGCGATCTCGACTTCCTCATCGACTACAGCTCGCTCGTGACGCGCCGCAAGTTCACCGAGGAAAACTCCGAGCTGGTGCGCGCCGTGCTCGACGCGTATTACGTGGAAGGCGCCTGGCAATCGCAGCACCCGGCCGAGTCGGAAGGGCTCGTGCAAAAGGAGGCGAAATATCCGGATCCGGTGCGCGACTATCTGACGAGCCTGAAGCGCGTGAACCGGTTCTACGAGCCGGACGATGCGGCTTTCATGGCGCAACTGCAACGCGCGGCGGACTGGCTCGCGCAACGCAAGATCATCAATGCGCCCATCAAGGTCGCCGATTACAGCGTCAAGGTTTGACGCTCCATCGAAACACACGCCGCGCGCGCCACGCATGCGAAGGCGGCATGAACCGGAAAGCGTATGTCTGAAACCCACACCGCACCGCCTGGCGGAATGTCGCTCGTCTCGCCGTTGTCGGCGTCGCTCGGGTTCTCCGAAGCCATAGCCGGGATCGCCGCGACGGCGGCACAGCGCGAGCGCGAGCAGCGCCTGCCGCACGAAGAGATCGCCGCACTGAAGGCACTTGGCTTCGGCGCATTGCGCCTGAGCGCCGATGACGGCGGCCGCGGCGTGTCGTTGAGCGGGCTTTTCGCCGTGGCGCGCGACGTCGCCGCGGCCGATTCGAATATCGCCCACGCCTTTCGCAATCACTTCTGGCAAGTGGAGGCGGCCCTCGAGCGCCGCGATCATCCTTTCCACGCCCACGTGCTCGACCTCGCACGCCGACGCAAGACGATCGGCCTGAGCTTCGTCGAAAGCGATGCGACCGCAGCGGGCGCACGGCCGAGCCGCGTGCTGAGCCGGCTGGAATGGGACGAGCGCAGGCAGGTCTACGTGGGCTCGGGCGACAAGGTGTATGCGACAGGCAATCTCTACAACGACGCATTCGTCGGGCTCGCCGTCGAAAGCCGCGCGAACGGGACCGTGCAATACGTGCTCGAACGAGGCGAAGGCGTCGGCACGGAAGACGACTGGCAGGGTTTCGGCCAGCGCCTGACCGGCTCAGGCACCGCGCGATTCCGCGACGTCGTGGTGCAGCCGAGGCATGTCTACGCGCCCGACCCGCCGAAAGTGCCCGAGGCCGCGCCGTGGGGCTTCACGTTCCACCAGGTCTACCTCACCAATTGCATCGCCGGCATCGTGCGGCGCGTGGTTCTGGATGCGGTGGAGGTACTGCGCGCGCGCCGGCGCAACTTCTACCATGGCGAAGCTGCACAGCCCGCCGACGAACCCGCGCTACAGGCGTTGTTGGGGCGCATTCGCGCCTACGCCGCGAGCATCGAGGCGAGCGCCGAGCGCGCCGTGCAGGCGCTGCAACACGCCGCGCAGAGCCGCGGCACGCGCGACGACTATGCGGCCACCCTCGCCGCGACGCTCGCCGCCTCGGAAGCGAAGGTCGTGATCGACGATCTCGCGCCGCAAGTCGCCAGCTGGCTCATCGACCTGGGCTCCGGCTCGGTGGTGTCGAGCGCGGCCGCACTGGACCGGCATTGGCGCAATATCAAGGTGCTCGCCTCGCACAATCCGCGTCTCTACAAGGAGCGTCTGCTCGGTCAGAACCTGCTGACCGGGCAGCTCCCGCCAACGGGCGCGTTCTTCTGATCCGGGCCGCGCGCCCATTGCTTCAGGCCGCGAGTTCGCGGCGCACGCGCGGCACGATCTCCTGCGCAAACCGGCGCATGTCGTGCTCGAAGGGCTGGAACTGCAGCATGAAGAGTTCGATCCCGGCGCGGTGGAATTCGGCGATACGTCGCGCAACCGTGTCGTAATCGCCCACGAGCCCCGCCGCCGTCCCCCCATTGGAGCCGACGCGCGGCGAGCGTGCGAAGGTCTTGAACATCTCGACGTTCGGGTCGATGTTGGCCTTCTGGCGCTCGCGCAGCGGCTTGTCGCGCTCGGCCAGCGTGAACAGACGATCGAGGTGCGCCTCGGCCTGCGCGTGGGTCTCGCGCGCGATCACGAAGGCGGACAGACCGAATCGCAAGGGAGCGTGCCCGTCGGGCCGCGTACGTGCCGACACGTCGCCGATCAGGCCCGCGACGTCGTCGAGCGGTTGGCCGTTGATGAACCAGACGTCGCCGTGCGCGGCCACCAGCTCGCGCGCCGGCTCCGACTCGCCGCCCACGTAAATGCGCGGGCGCGCGCGGAACGGATCGGCGGGCAGCAGCCGGTAATCGTCGATATGAAAGCGCTCGCCGTGATGGCTCACGTTCTGACCGCGCAGCAAGGCATCGACCACCGTGATCCATTCGCGGCCATAGGCGTAGCGATCGTCGTGCTCGGGAAACGCAATGCCGGCGCGTTCCAGTTCCGGCCGGTTCCATGCGTTAACGAGGTTGATCGCGAAGCGCCCGCCGCTGATGTGCTCGATCTGCTGCGCCATCTTCGCGAGCACGACTGGATGGTAGAGAAACGGCTTGATGGCGGCGATGATCTCGATGCGCGACGTGAGCGCCGCCAAAGCGGCCGAAGCCGTCCACGCCTCCAGCTGGTCGAGCGTGGGATCGTGCGGATTGACCGTATGCTGCGCGACGAGGACGGAATCGAAACCGAGGCGTTCGGCTTCGAGCACAAGCGCCTTGTTGCGGGCCCACGATGCGTCGTAGGGTTCGGCGGGGTCCTGCAGCGCCGCGCGGCTTCCATGCACGAGCGCCCAGATGCCAAAGCGTGGGAAAGAATGGGACATTGGGTGAAGACGTAAAAAGACGGGAAAGAAGGGACGCCGATGCTGACGCCGGGCACGCCAAGGCGCCTAGCGCGAGTCCACCAGCTCCGCGCGGGCCTCGCGGTACACGTTGTCCGCATAGAACGACGGCTCGAAATCGGCGGGCACCGGGCCACTCATGCGCGCCTCGTGCGCATCCAGATCCTCGATGAACAGGTCCTCGCTGATGCGCCGGATCACGGCGGGGATGTCGCGCTTCATGCTGGGCACATCGCCGACCGGCAGCCCGCGACTGACGAACGCCGCCGGATTGAAGACGTGAACGTTGCGCAAAAACGGCGCCGCGCCGGGCGTCCTCTCCAGATACTCGAGCGCAGCGCCAAGGTACGGATGCGCGCCCAGCGCATCGTCTTGCTCATGCCCCGCGGGCGTGTAGTGATCTCGCCATAGCCGCACGTGCGCGGCGAGATCGGCAAGCTCGGGCCGGGCGTGCAGATCGACGGCATAGCCCGTCCCGGCGATCACGAAATCGAATGCAAATGTTGTGTCGTTCACATGCGCCTGAACGCGGGCGCCTTCGACCTTCACGCCCTGCCATGCCGCGTCCAGATGCAGATGAAAATTCGGGAAACGCGTCACGCGCGAGACCGCGTCGGCAGGCGGCGTCGAGCCCGCGCGGCGAAAGCGCAGTGCCTGACGCCAGCGCAGCACATCAGGCAGCGCGGGATAGTTGTCGTACGCGCCCGGATACGCACGGGCGCGCGTGACCGGCAGGCTGGGCAGCAACGCGCGCCGCACGAACAGATGCACGTCGGCGGCGCCCGCTTCGAGCGCCGTCGCCGCCGCATCGAAAGCCGAGGCAGCGCCGCCCACGATCGCGACGGAGCGGCCGCGCAACGCGGCGAAGTCGATTGCGTCGGACGTATGCGCGAAGTGCGTGCGCGGCAGTGAGGTTAGCGGTGCAATGAGATTCGGCTTGCCGTTGCCCGCCACGCCGTTCGCGAGAATGACCTTGCGCGCTGTTTCCACGCGCTGTTCGACGCGTTCGCCATCACGAACGAGCAAATGCAGCCTGAAGTGCGTGCCGATGGGCTCGATGCGCGTGAGCGTCGTGCCGTATCGAACCGAGATGCCGAGGAACTGCCGATACCACGCGAGATAGTCCGCCCATTCCTCGCGGCCGATGCGGTCGAACGCCGCGTACGCAGCCTCGCCGTGGCGCGCTTCGTACCACGCCTGGAAGCCCAGCGCGGGGACCCCTGCTTCCGGCCCCGGCAGCGTTTTTGGCGTGCGCAGCCGCTGCATACGCGCGCGCGTGGTCCAGACGCCGGCGAGCGGCGCGCCGGCGGCGCTGTCGATCACGCTGACCTTGCCGATACCCGCGCGCCGCAAGCCGAACGCGAACGCCGTGCCGCTCTGGCCGCCGCCTACGACGACGACGTTGTGATCGATGCCGGCGCGACTGACGACCCAGTCGTCCGGATCGGGGCCGATGAGACGCAGCGCTTCGTGTGCGTGGCGGTCGGGCAGCGTGAGTTCACTCATGAGGACGTCCTGCGAGAGGCGCGCACAGAAGGGGCGCGGAAGCTTCGAGTATTGGCCAGCTCACGCATCCCGGCAAAGAATGATTCCGACTTTCCTTTTTCGCCGGGCAGCATCACTTCATGTCCGAATGGAATGTTTATCAGCATTCAATATTTAAAACGTGCATGCCTGGATGCTAGCCTCCTCGGATCGCGTGACGCTCGCTGAATATCACGCGCCGGGCGTCACGACGTTCCTGATTCGCGGCTTCGATCCGCTCGAAGATGCCGTCGACTATGGCCACGTGCTGATTCCGGCCACACGCGAACTGACCTCGCGCGTGCGTTCGCCCCGGCAATCAACCTTTGCCCACGCGATAAAAACTCGGTGGCACGGACCCGTTCACGGCGAACGCGCCGACTTGCCGCTCGCGATACACGCGTGGGTTATGCGACGAAATGGTGCGCGCGTTGCGCCAGTAGCGATCGAGCCCTTCCGTGCGAAGCGTGGCCGATGCGCCGAGCGCGTCGAAGAGATCCGTACTCGCGTCGAGCACAAGCCGCGTGATCACCGAGACAGACTGATCCACTTCGACGTGTGCGTCGGTGTGCGCCTGAGTGAGCGCCTCCAGACGCGGCACTTCGCTCGTGGCCGCATCCTGATGCGCTTCATAGCTGCGCTGGATCGCCTTCGCGGCCTGCAACGTCACGGCGCGCGCGGCATAGGCGGCGCTGTGCAGTCGGCCTACAACCTGGAGAATCTGCGGATCGTCGGCGACGCGGTCTGCATTGCCGTGGCTGTAGACACGGTCGCGTTGGCGCACGCGGCGCGCGACATCGTCGGCGAGCGCGCGGCCGATGCCGGCCAGCGACGCCAGATGAACGAGCTGATAGAACGGCACCGCGTAGGGAAAACGCGTCGAAGAGGGGCGGATCCATTCGGATTCGACCGCGACATCCACGAAGGTCGCGGTGCCGCTTGCCGTGAGTGCCTGGCCGAAGCCATCCCAATCGTCGATCACCTCGACGCCTCGCGCCGTGCGCGGCACCTGAAGATAAACGGTCTCGTCGCCGTCTTGTGCCGCAACGGCTACCCAGTCCGCAAACAGCGAACCTGTGGTGTAGAACTTGCGGCCGTTCAGGCGAATGCCTTGCGGCGTGCGAGTGAGATGCGTGGCGAACGTGCCGACCTTTGCGCTACCCGCTTCGGAAAGACCCGCGCCGATCAAGTCGCCGGAAGCCAGCTTGCTCAGCCAATGTGCTTGCCATTGCGCTTCGTGCGCGGTGAGCACGTCTTCGACAAAACCGAGATGCGCACGAACCGCGTTGACGACATTCGTATCGGCGGCGCCAAGCTCGATCAGCAATCCGAATAGTTCGGGCAGCGTCGCGCCCACACCGCCTTGCTCGCGTGGCAGGCGCAGGCGCGTGAAGCCTGCGTCGCGCAGCCACTTGATCTCGTCGTGGGGCAGACGGTGAGCGAGATCGCGTTCGACGGCGCTCGCGCGAATGCGCGCGAAGAGCCCACGCCAGTCGCGCGCGAGCGTTTCGTAGCGCTCGCTCGGGGCTGCGCCCCATGCAGCGTGAGGTTCGACGCTGATATCGGCGTTCGATGCATTGTCAGACGTGTATTGGGACATAGTACGAGTTCCGGTTAAGTCAGGCGATGTGGCGAAGTCAGGCGGCCGGATGGCTGCCGCGAGCGGGGCGCTTGAGCCCAAGGTGATCGCGCAACGTGCGGCCTTCGTACTCGGTGCGGAAAAGACCGCGCCGCCGCAGTTCGGGCAGTACGAGTTCTGTGAAATCCGCGAGGCCGCCCGGGAAGTAAGGCGCCATGATGTTGAAGCCATCGGCGCCGCCCTCCTCGAACCATTGCTGCAGCTGATCGGCAATGCTTTGGGGCGTGCCGATCACCTGTTGATGGCCCCGGGCACCGGCTATGCGCAAATACAACTCGCGGATCGTGAGCTTGTCGCGGCGCGCGAGATCGACGAGCAGATGCTGACGGCTTTTCGGGCCATTGGTTTCGGGAAGATCGGGGATCGGGCCGTCGACGTCATAGCCGGAGAGGTCCACCCCGCCAATCACGCTGGAGAGCAACGCCACGCCAACCACGGGGTCGACGAGCGACTGAAGTTGTTCGAACTTCTCTTCGGCTTGCGCCTGCGTGCGCCCGACCACGGGAAATATGCCGGGCATGATTTTCACGTCGTCGGGGTCGCGCCCGTAGCGCGGCAGGCGGCCTTTAATGTCGGCGTAGAAGGCCTTTGCTTCGTCGAACGTCTGATGCGCGACGAAGATCACCTCCGCCGTTCGCGCCGCGAGCTCCCGGCCGGCCTCCGAGGCGCCCGCCTGAACGACAACGGGTCGGCCCTGCGGCGAGCGTGAAACGTTGAGCGGCCCACGCACCTTGAAGAAGTCGCCGCGATGGTTGAGCACGTGCAACTTCTCGGTATCGAGGTAGATGCCGCTCGCCTTGTCGCGCGGGAACGCGTCGTCGTCCCACGAATCCCAGAGACCGAGCACGACATCGTGAAATTCCGCCGCGCGCTGATAGCGGCTGGCGTGATCCGGTAATGCCTCGAAATTGAAGTTGTGCGCTTCGGAGGTGCTGCTCGACGTGACGAGATTCCAGCCCGCACGGCCGCCCGAAATCTGGTCGAGCGAAGCGAATTTGCGCGCGACGTTAAAGGGTTCGTGAAACGAAGTGGAAACGGTGGCGATCAGGCCGATACGCTCGGTAACGGCAGCGAGCGCCGAAAGGAGCGTGACCGGCTCGAAGAACTCGCTGCGCGCCGTGCGCGCGAGCGAGCCGAGGTGAGTGCTGCGCACTCCCGAAGAATCCGCCAAGAAGATTGCATCGAATTTCGCGGCCTCGGCAAGACGTGCCAGCTCGACATAATGGCGGAAGTTGCTGCCGGCGTTTTCCTGTGCGCCGGGATGGCGCCAGCCGGCAATATGGTGGCCGGTCTGCATCAGGAATGCGCCGAGGCGCAGCTGTCGCGAGGGATGGGTCATATACGTATGCGTCTGTGGCTCGAACGATTCGAACTTCGATTCTTCTGCCTCGACGCCGCGCATTCAACCAAGATATTGGAATATTCATATGGCGCTCGATAGCATGACGGCATGACGAATTCGCGCGAAGGCATTCATATTCGTGCGGCCGAAAGCTAAACGTTCAACGCCCGTGACGCTGCATCACAAGCGACCGATCCGAAGCCATTCGACGGCGGGATGCTCGCCGGGAACAACTTCTGGGACGACTGTATGGACCAGTCTCATGCCTCGGGCCGAATTGGCGAACCAGACGACCGCATCCTGCGTCGCACGATTGGCGAGAACAAGTGCCCTGAATCCCGGATTGTTTCCCCAATGAAAGAAGCAACCTTGGGAGGGTTCGAGGCCCCAACCCAATCCCCAGGCAACGTTCAGATCAGGCGGGTTCTGACCTATGAGGTCCTCGGCGTCGTCGCCTTTGCGCGTATTGATGCGCGGCACGAACCATTGATCGTAGCTCTCGGCCGCCAAGCCTCGGCGAGCCAGTACATGCTGAACGAAGCCGATGTAGTCGGATGCCGTCGTCAAAAGCGACCACGAGGCCTGCGCCGTTCGCATGTAACGCTTGGGCACCGGTTGGCCTTCCCATTCTTGGCCCTGTGCATGGTTGACCGCGAAGCGCTCCTGCCACTCCAGGCTCGAATGGTGCATGCCCAACGGCTCGAAGACGCGCTCTCGCGCCAACATTTCCAGTGTGCGTGCGCTTACGGCCTCCATTGCGCGCTGAAGCCAGGCAAACGCGCTGCTGCCGTAGCTGAATCGCTCGCCGGGGATGAAATAGGTGCGAAGCGGAGCTTTATCGCGGACAATATTGGGCAGACCGCTCGTGTGTGTCAGCACATGAAAGGCCGTTATCCGCTGAGAATTCGAGTCGCCGGGTACGTACTCTCCACAGATGTCGAACAGGGGTTTTTGCAGATCCAGCAGCCCTTCTTCGGAAAGCTGGAGCGCGATGTAGGCGACCAGCGGTTTGGTGAGTGACGCTGCCTCAAAGACGGTCGCCGCATCGACACCGGCGCGGTCATGCGCACCGCGAACGCCGAAGTAAAACTCGGCACTTCTCGTCCCCGCGCGAAGAGCGGCAAGCGACACGCCAGGAATCTTGCCGCTGGCCGTCGTTTCCGCCAGAAATCGGTTGAGGTCGGTCATTGGATCACGCATCGACAGGATTTTTGCCGAATTGTACCGGCTGAGACGACGGCGAAACCTTTCAGCGCGGTTCGTCTCGGCTCGGCCAGAAACCATCAGACGAACGTGTCGCGAACAGCGTCGACACTCCGATTGCGTTGAGACATTCGACGCACCTGAAGGTCGCCGGAGTGGGATTCAAAGCGCGAGGGCTATGTGGATCGAAGGCGCAAAGTTGCTCTTACGTCGCCTTGAAGTGCGCGTAACGCCACAGAGTCTTTGCGGTCGCTGCACTAACCTTGTGATGGCCCGTCTCCCTTCGTCAATCGACACAGGTTTTCCCTAGCCGGAGCACGAAAATGACACATCACTGGTCAGTCCGCCTCTCCGCGTGCTTTGCTTTGGCATTATTGTCGTTGACCCTTGTTTTGCCGAACGTCTGCGTGGCAGACGACGAGCCAGACACGAGCACTACCGAACCACAAACGAAAGTCAACTGGGCCGATCGAATTCGCGAGGCCAAAGTCCAAAAGGGAGAACCCATTAATCTGATCGTGCATACGGCAAAGGATTGCGTTTTCTGCCGACGCTGGGAAGGTTCATTGGGTGGCAAAGGCGATTTTGAATCGTGGGCCAAGACGCATCCAGACGTGCACCTTTTTATTGTGGAACGCGAGGCCATTGCATTTCCCGAAACGGTCGACAACTATCCGCCGGATGTCCAATGGCTTTTTGAGCGGCGGCAGCGCGCCGACAAGTTGAAGCTGATCACGCCCACATTCGAGATTTTCGTTAGACGAAAGATGGTCTTCAAGTCGAACGGCTTACGCTCATGGGACCAGATCGCGTTTCCGTCACTGAAGGATCTGGATAGTCGTCGCTCGGCTTCAGCAAGCGAATAGCCGCCACACCACTTGGGGGCGGTATACGCCTCCTGCATGAAACGCCGGCTCGAGGCGGTCGTCGCGCCCGATCGTGGGTCGCAGTGCGGCCCGGAACCACCCGTTGGTGGTATGGTGCCTCGGACATTCGGACGTCCACGTCGCGCCGCTATTGGCCCGCGCCAAACTCCATGCGTTCAAGATGATTCCCTCGGCCCGGTACGTTCTGGCATTCGTTGTCAACGTGGCATTGCCTGCTTTGGCTTACCGGATGGCACTTCCCAACTGGGGGCTACCCGGCGCGCTGATGGCGTCGAGCATACCGTTGCTGGCCTGGATCACTTTCGATTTCGCGCGTTTTCGCCACTTCGATGCGTTGAGCGCAATCGTACTTGCGAGCCTCGCCATGTCGCTAGTTTTGCTAACTTCCCCGGCTGGTCGATGGCTGCGCGAAGCACGTGAACCCCTGGTGGGTGGCATCGTCGGCGTGCTTTTTCTCCTGTCTTTGATGGTCAAGCGCCCTCTCGTGTTCTATCTCGCGAGATCGACGCTGGCGCGAGAGCGCCAAGGACGCGAACGGGAATTCGACGAGATGTGGCAGTCGCGCCCGGCACTCGCGAGATCGATCCGGCTAATGACTGCTGTCTGGGGAATCGGCCTGGTCGGCGAAAACGCTATCCGGGTCTATATCGTCGGGTATGTTGCCGGTCACGACGTCGATCGACTCTCCACGGTGATCAGATATGGGACTTATGCCGGACTGACGGCCTGGTCGATTCTGTATCGACGCGCTTACATAAAGCGTCAGCAACCATACGGTCAGTTTGAGGAGTGAAAAAAACGTCACGGCACAAAACCGCTTCGCGGCGAATCTGCGTCTCATGACCTCTGCGGTATCGCGTGGTCACGCAGCGGCCACGCGAGGGGCAGGCTTAAGTCTGGTTGCCCCACAGATCGTCCATTGCGCGCATCGCTAGCAAATACCCGTTCGCTCCTGCCCCACAGATCACCGCCGTAGCGGCCACGGAGATCGACGAGTGGCGATATTCTTCGGTACGCCGGTGGATGTTGGTGATATGCAATTCCACTACCGGGCGGCGGATGAGCTTGACCGCATCGAGCACCGGAATCCGACCGAACGAAAAGCCGGCCGGATTGATGATCAGCGCGGCGTCCTGCAGGAACGCTTCCTGGATCCAGTCGATTAGTTGGCTTTCGCTGTTGGTCTGGCGAAATACGCAATCGAATTTGAGCGCCTCGGCCAGCGCGAGGCAATTTTGTTCGATATCCTTAAGAGTGGTCGTGCCATAAATGTGAGGCTCCCTTGCGCCCAGCATGTTCAGATTGGAGCCATTGAGGATGTAGAGTTTGCGAGTCATGGTTTCAATGCGTAGAGGAGTGTTCCAGGGCGGTGCCTTTGGTTTCCCGGGATACCGCGATCATGAGGAAGGAGAGCAGGTTCAGCGAGCCGCATACGGCTACGATGGCCCACGGAGAACCGTGAAAGGCATTGAGCAGCGCCACGGCGACAATCGGCATCGGGCCGCCGGTGAGCAGGTTGGCTCCCGAGTACGCCAGTGCCGACCCTGTGTAGCGCGCCTCGGTCGGAAAGGACTCGGCGAACCAGACCGGCTGGATGCCACTTTGGAACTGAGTGAAACCGAGAAACGCGCCCATCACGGCCATTGTCATGGCGATCGAGTTCTGGTTGAGAATCGGAAAATAGATCAGGCAGCAGATGAGTGTGCACAACGAGCCGATCATCAGCGCACGTTTGCGTCCGAGCCGATCGCTCAGGTAGCCGCCCGCCAGCGCGCCCACGATGGCACAGACATTCGCGACCATCAACAGCATGAAACCGGTCTGCTTGGGTACACCGAGGTGTTTCGTCAGGTAGCTGAGTGAGAAAACCACGATCAAATAAAACAGTGCAGCCGGGCCACAGAAGAACAACGTGAGGCGAAGCGCGGTACGCCAGTGATATTTGAAGACGGCGCCAAGCGGATTGGCAGCGCGTGCGGAAGTGCCACCCTTCTTGAGCGACTCGAAGGCAGGGGTCTCGCTAACCTTTCTGCGGATGTAGATGCCCAGTAGCACCAGGACGAAGCTTGCCAGGAACGGGACTCGCCATCCCCAGGAATCGAAGTCGTCCGACGAAAGCAACGCGGCCAGTGTAAAGAGCGAGAAATTGGCAAGAATCTGGCTGAGCGGCGAGCAAATGCCAAGCAGGCCCGAATACCAGCCACGTCGGTTCGCAGACGCATGCTCCACCGCCATCAGTTGCGCGCCCGTCGATTCGCCGCCCAATGCGAAGCCCTGAATGATGCGCAGCGACACCAGTAGCGTTGGTGCGAGGATGCCAACCTGGTGGTAAGTGGGCAGCAGCCCCATCAGGAACGACGACGCGCCCATCACCGACACGGTGATCAGCATCAGTTTGCGGCGTCCCCAACGGTCACCGAGAATCCCGCAAATCACCGCGCCGAGCGGGCGTGCTGCCAGCCCTGCCCAGAAACTTGCCAGCGACGCGAGCAGCGAGGCGGTCGGGTCGAGCGACGGGAAAAACAGCTTGGGAAAAATGGTGGCCGCGACCACGCCATACAACGCGAAGTCGAACCATTCGAGTGCCGTACCGACGGTTGCGCCCGCTACCGCCCGACGCGCCATCAAGTGAGCTTGCGCGGACCGTTCTTCCGCGGCAAGGTCAGATTGAGCGAAAAATGACATGTTGTCTCCTCAATTCCCTATATGTCGAAACGTTCGTTTCTGGCGACGAACAGATGCTATTGTTTGCGCTGCGAAGGCGGAGCGTTCCGCACCGGAACTGCATTTTATATTGTGAAATAAAGCGAAAGATGTCGCTAAGAAATGGCCTGAGAATTCTTGATTTTCTGGCGTCGCAAGGCGAAGGCACAGGCCTTGTGGCCATTGCCGACGCTTTGTCCCTGCCGCGCAGTACGTGTCACCGCGTGCTCGCCGAACTCGTCGAAAGCGGGTATGTCCGGCAACTGGTCGATCACAGCCGCTACATCCTGACAATGCGCATGACGTCGAACGGACTCGAATTCCTGAGCCTGACGGGCATCGCGGATATCGCCCAGCCGATCATCGAACGCGTCGCCGCGCAGACCGGTGAGCTGGCGCGGCTGTCGCTGGTCGACGGCGAAGCGATTATCTGGGTGGGTAAGGCGGACGGCCAGCGCGTTGGCTTTCGCTACGATCCCGACATGGGCCACGCAGCACGACTTTCATGCACGTCGACCGGGCACGCGTGGCTCATGACAATGACCGACGAACAGGCGGTCGCATTGGTTTTAAAGCAGGGCTTCGGACAGCCGAATGAGTTCGGACCCAATGCGCCGACGACGCTCAAAGCGCTGCTGGGATTCCTGCACGCTGCGCGCGTGCGCGGCTACGCGATGATCGACGAGGTGTTTGCTCCACGCATGGCAGCGGTGGCGGCACCCGTGGTTAGCGGCTCGCGCTGCGTCGGCGTCATCAGCCTGGCCGGTCCGCGGGTACGGCTGACTGCCGAGAAGATTCACGAATACTCGGTACTCCTGCGCGAGGCGGCCAATGAACTGGCCCAATTGAGCAATATGGCGGGATTCCCCAGCCGGCCGCCTCTTGGCAAGGGATGAGGCGCGTCGATGCGACGCCGTTGGACCGTCCGTCGGCATCGCACGTGGGACATGTCGCACCGCAACGCACAGCGTCACTTGTCGTGCGCCGGTGCGTCGTGAGTCGCGTCGAGCGGCTTATGCTGCTCGTCGCCCAGTCCAGGAAAGAACGCGTTCCACACTGCACGTACGCCTACGGCTGCCGTCGCTGCCGCATCGATCGTCTCGACTTCGGCGGACTTGGCCGGATCTGAACTCAGGCCGCGCCAGTGCGTGAAGACCAGTAGCGGCTTTTCGGTCCACTCGCCAGTGACAAAATTCGCAAATGCCGTATCCCCGCTCACAAGGCGGACCTCATACCATCCCTCCCGAACCGGCGCATACCGATCCAGCGGAAACCATCCAGTCGATTGAATTCGCATAAGGTTCTCCCCCATACCGTAGATCGTCGCGAACCAATCCGCATTCCTCGTGCCCGAACTTTGGGGCCTTCGTTGTCCGCATGACGACTTGCTGGCGGCACGTGATCTCCCGCCGCCAACGTCGTTTCGCAGCGCCGGAAGCCGCAGACCGTTAGTCGCAGATTCCCTCAATGGGTATGGATGAGCGTTCATTTCCTGCCCAATGGCTTCAGTGTCCACCCGTCGACGTCTTCGGTTAGCGCTTCGGATAGGGGTCAGTGCGATGCAATACGACCGCCTGCAACTCCTCTTCCAGCGACGATACGGCGCGAGAAATCTGGGCAGCGGTTGAGTCGTTCTCCTTTACAGCTGCGGTAAACGAGCCTGCCTTGACGACACGAACGAATATGCGAAGATGATTCAGAAAGTCGGCCATATTGGAAGACCCTTCGCGCGCGGGCGCCCGTGATCACTCAGAGTAGTCCTCAGGATTCTCTCTGGCCGGGCTCTGATAGAGAATCATCACGATCGGAATGCGAGGCTCTGCCGTGGCATCGGTGCGGCGCCCTGTCACCTCGCCCGCAACCTCGGTCGTATACTCCGCAACCACTTCGCCAAACGTGTTTCGCTGAATCGCCACTTTTTGCCCCGGCTTGACCTTGTCGTTCAGCTTGACCAGCAATTCGACGAAACCGCCATGCGTCGTCAGGATTGTGTGCGCGCTATTGCCGACAAAGATCCCGACATCCCGTCCGGTGCGACCCATTGGGCCTGGAACGACGCCATAGCGCTTGAGCACATTCATCGTGCCTTCGACGAACAATGGAATCAGGTCGAAATCGAACACGCGCGCAGAGCCAATTTCGGGTGTAATCGCCGGGATCCCGACATTGATTAGCGCGTTCGCCAGCAAAGTGGGATACGCGGGGTTGTCGAAAATCTGGGCGATCGGAAAGAGCTCCGCCATCGCGCGCGGCTCGGCTAGCTCCATTCTGGCGAGATTGAATGAGGTCAGGTCCATTCCGGTCGTGCCAGTATGAAAATCGAGTGCGTAGTCGGCATTCGGCCGCAGGAGCCGGTTGAACAGCAGTCCTGCGTGACGGCTCGGCGCGCTAGCGCCATTCTCATTGCCTGGCCATTCGCGGTTGATGTCGATGAGGTCGACGCCTCTTCCTGAATTTGGCCATCTGCGCTCCATCGCTTCGAGCGCGGGGCGCGATACGTCGAGCACGGCCAGTACGGTACCCGACATTTGCGCGGGATCGAGCTGGCCGATCACGGTTTGTATCGTATGCACCGGACTCATTTCGTCGCCATGCACACCGCTGATCAGCGCCACGCGTTTGCCCGGCCTCGCGCCGCAAACGACGATGACCGACACATACCAGTCCTGCCCCGTCGGCATCTGCACGCCCTGGAAATAAAACATATGCTTCTTGCCGCGTTCCAGGTCATTGACGTCGAGTGCACTGATGACCTTCTTTCCCTGAATCACATCGCCGGTGTAGCGCGTTCCTCCAGTGCGGCCAGTGGGCGAAGTCGCGGCCGGTGCGTTCGTGCCCTGGGCGTTCGCGGCTCCGCTTTGCCCGACCAGTGCGGACGTTGCGCCAACCAGCGCAACGGCTGTCTTGATGAAATCGCGCCGGGCAACACCATCCTTCGATTCACTATGCATGGTGTGGACTCCATACATTGCAAGTGGAGATGAGAACAATCAATCTCTCGTCGATTGCGCTTCCTGAACATGACGAATCCAAACGTTCTGAAGTGGCTCTCGTCGCAACGACGAGCGGCGCGTACATCAGCGTAGCTCAGTCCGTGGTGACTTGCACTGACCCTGGACCTCGTGCCTGCCGCCCTCGTGAAAGCGCTTTTCCGCGAGGGCGGCGCATCAGTCGTCGCTACGCCGTGCGTGCCTATTTTGCGTGGATCGTGTGTTCCTCGAACGCGGCGACGATGTGCTCAATCATCGCAGTGATGCGCGCGGTATGCCGAAGGTCTTGATGCGTGATGAGCCAGATTTCGTAGACAGCCCCACGTGCGGGTTCCGGCCATATCTGCACCAGTCCGTCATGTTCGGCCAGATGTATCGGAAGCTCGCCGATGCCGATGCCGGCCTTTACCGCGCTGCGCAGCATGAGACTGGTATTGAAGGTCGATACGATGCGCCCCGCGTGGATCGGTTCGCCAGCCAGTGTCGGTGATCGATTACCCGTCCAGTTTCCCTGATAGACGACAAGATCGTGACCCGCGAATGCGGAGCCAGTAGCGGGCTTGCCGTGCTGCTCGATGTAGGCATTCGAGGCAAAGAGCGCCATCGGCCATCGGGCGAGGCGCCTTGCGACGAGATCGGGGTTATCCGGCCGCACCGAGCGCACCGCGATATCAGCTTCACGCTTTGCCAGATTGAGCATGCGCGTCGACGTGTCCAGCAGCACGCGCACTTCGGGGTGCACCGCGTGCAACCGTTCGATAGCGGGAAGCAGGAATTCCAGCGCGATAGAGTCAGTGCTGGTCACTCTCACGTCTCCCGCAAGCCGCGTATCGGTGCCTTGAGTTCGTCTGACGAGTTCGTGCGCGGCGTGTTCCATTTTTTCCGCCGATTTCAGCGCGGCCTCGCCGGCCGTGGTCAACGCATATCCCTCCGAGGTGCGCAGGAAGAGCGTAGCGCGCAGCGCGTGCTCGAGTGCCGCGATTCGTCTGCCGACCGTCGCCTGATCGAGATTGAGCGTTCTCGCCGCCCCACGGAGCGTTTTTTCGCGTTCCACCGCAAGAAACACGCGCGCGTCGTCCCAGTTCATCGCCCTAGCCTCCTGATGCAAATTTGCATCCCGCGATGCGAATAATGCTGCGCGAATTCATCAATGTCGAGGCCTATACTGATTTCAGAAGTTGCTCGTTCGCTGGTCCGCCCGGATCAAACGAGCCTCATCCATAGAAGGGGTGGTATCCATGTCTGCTTCAACTTTTCGCGTACCGTCGTCGATGACGGCCATCGAGATCAAACAGCCCGGCGGCCCTGAGGTCCTTGTGCCAACTACGCGCCCGGTGCCGGTGCCGGCCGGCGACGAGGTTCTGATTCGCATCCATGCAGCAGCCGTCAATGGTCCGGACGTGTTCCAGCGCAAGGGGTTGTATGATCCGCCCCCCGGCGCCTCGGACATTCCGGGGCTTGAAGTGTCGGGTCAAGTGGTTGCCGTTGGCCCAGACGTGACTGAATTCCGCCTCGGTGAACTGGTATGTGCACTGATTCCCGGCGGCGGCTATGCCGAGTACGCAGTCGCGCACGCCTGCAATACCATGCGTATCCCCAAGGGCCTGACGCTGGTGGAAGCGGGGGCCATGCCGGAGACGTTTATGACGGTATGGCTGAACCTGTTCCAGCGCGGCAAGCTGACTGCCGGCGAATCGGTGTTGATCCACGGCGGCGCGTCAGGTATCGGTACGACGGCGACCATGTTGGCGAAGGCGTTTGGCGCGACGAAAATCATCACGACCGTGGGCTCGCAAGCGCATGGTGAGGCCAGCCTCGCGCTCGGCGCGGATGTCGCGATTGACTACCGCGAAAACGATTTCGTCGCCGAAACGAAGCGGTCCACGGATGAACGAGGCGTCGATGTGATCCTCGACATCATTGCCGGAGACTACGTGGGCAGAAACTATGAAGCGGCTGCCATGGACGGCCGCATCGTCCAGGTGGGCGTGATCAAGGGGCCGGCGAAAGATCTCAACCTCGTGCCGATGTTGACTAAACGTCTGACGCATATGGGCTCGACATTGCGCTCGCGCACGGCTGCGGACAAAGCCACCATCATCGACGAGCTGGAGCGGCACGTCTGGCCGCTCATCGAGAGCGGCAAAATCAAGCCGGTCGTCTACAAGACCTTCGCGCTCGCCGATGCTCGCGGCGCGCATGAGCTGATCGATTCCGGCACGCACTTTGGAAAGATCGTCCTCACGACAGGCGCCGACCTCATTGATTGAAGCCTTGATGACCGGGGAAGCGGTGGTGCAACCCCACCACTGTCTTCCCCGCCAGGCTCGTCAGGGCGTCTTGCGGACGTGCGTCCGGTAAAGCTCGTTGACGCGCGTGAGGTGGGCGCGTAACGCCGCTTCGGCGGCGGCGTCGTCATGGGCCGCGATGGCATCGACAATACTTCAGGCGCACTCGTACCAGTTCTTCGATCGGTTGACGATGCGCACGACGAGCAGCATGACCGGCACCTCGATCAGCACGCCCACGACGGTCGCGAGCGCGGCGCCCGAGTGGAAACCGAACAGGCCGATTGCCGTGGCGACGGCCAGTTCGAAGAAGTTCGACGCGCCGATCAGTGCGGACGGGCAGGCAATGCTGTGCTTTTCGCCGACCGCGCGATTGAGCCCGTACGCCAGCGCCGAATTGAAGAACACCTGGATCAGGATCGGCACAGCAAGCAGCACGATGACGAGCGGCTGCTTCAGGATGGCCTCGCCCTGAAACGCGAACAGCAGCACCAGCGTCGCGAGCAGCGCGGTGATCGACCAGGGACCGATCTTCGCCATGACGGCATCGAAGGCCGCCTGCCCTTTGCTGAGCAGCACCTTGCGCAGGATCTGCGCGAGGATTACCGGAATGACGATGTAAAGCACGACCGAGGTGAACAGTGTTGCCCACGGCACCGTGATCGCCGAGATGCCGAGCAGCAGGCCGACGAGCGGCGCAAACGCGACGATCATGATGCTGTCGTTCAGGGCCACCTGCGAGAGCGTGAAAAGTGGATCGCCGCCGGTGAGCCGGCTCCAGACAAAGACCATCGCCGTGCAGGGGGCCGCGGCAAGCAGGATCAGACCAGCGACATAACTGTCGAGTTGCCCGGCAGGCAGCATCGGCGCGAACAGGTGCTTGATGAAGAGCCATGCCAGAAGCGCCATGGTGAACGGCTTGACCAGCCAGTTCACGATGAGCGTGACGCCAATGCCCCTGACGTGCTGACGTACTTCATGCAGCGCGCCGAAATCGACCTTGACCAGCATCGGGATGATCATCACCCAGATCAGCAGGCCGACCGGCAGATTGACGTGCGCATATTCCATCCGGCCGATCGTCTGGAAAACGCCAGGCAGCACCTGGCCGAGCAGGATGCCCGCGGCAATGCACAGCGCGACCCAGACGGTCAGATAACGCTCGAAGAAACTGATGGCCGGCTTCGAAGCGGTCTTGCGCGAAGCGGCGACGTTGGCAGTGTTCATGGGACAACTCGATGGAGCGGGGTCAGCTTTGCAGGATGTCGTTGAGTGCCTGCTGAAGCGCGGCATTGCCCAGACGGTCCAGAGGAAGTTCGAGCAACTGCAACATGCGATAGCCGATGGCCTGGCGTGTGAGCTCGAACGCCTGGCGCCTGCCTTCATCGCCGCCCGGTGCATTCGACGGATCGGCATAGCCCCAGTGGACCTTGACGGGGCTACCCGGCCAGAACGGGCACGCTTCAGCGGCCGCGCTATCGCACACTGTGATGACGATACGCATCTGCGGCGCGCCGTCCTGCGCGAACTCGTCCCAGCTCTTGCTGCGATAGCCGTGTGTATCGATACCCGCACTCGTCAATGCTTCGAGCGCGAACGGATTGATGCGGCCGCTCGGAGCGCTGCCTGCGCTGAACGCACGCACGTCCTTGCCGAGTTTGCGCGCCCAGTGGTTCAGCATCCCCTCAGAGAGCACGCTGCGCGCGGAATTGTGTGTGCAGAGAATGAGTACATTCGTGGTCATGGCAGTGATCGCCCGATTGCTTGCAATGCTCTTTCAGCAGCAGGCCGAACCTGCCGGTTTTACGGGGACACCGACAGGCGTGCCACGCGGGCCGCAGCACGCCGGCGCGCTTGACAGCGGCTCGCCTTGGCGACTCTCGCCGTAGACCACGGCGCTGCCGAGGCTATGGAAGTGCTCCCAGGCGATCCCCTGCGGATCGACGATCCAGTGCTTGTCGCTGCGCGCATAGCAGCACGTCGTTTCCCCCTGGTCAACGAGGGCCATGTCCGCGGCTTGCGCACGCTGAGCGAGTTCAGCGAGTTCGGCCGTGTCGTCGACCTGAAACCCCAAGTGGTCCACGCCGGCTTTCGTGCCGCGCGTCGAGATCGCGAAGTTCACGCGGGGATCGTCCAGCATCCATTTCGCGTAATCGGTCTCGACGCGCGTAGGCTCTGCACCGAACAACTTCGAATAGAAGGCGACACTGGCTGTTATGTCGTCAACATGGACGTGGATGTGAAACCGCTTCATCAAGGTTCTCCGTCAGCATTGGCACGAATCGGCGCCCGGCGCGAGACAAGCCTGCCCCTGGCAGCAGTTCTCGGTCAGAAAGCCGAGGACCGCGTTCATTTGTTCATAGGCTGCCCGATAGATCAGGCTGCGCCCTTCGCGCTCCTGCGTGACCAACCCGGCGTGCATCAACTCCTTCAGGTGAAAGGAGAGCGTCGCGTTGGGAATATCGAGCTGCGTCGCGATGACGCCCGGCGTCAGTCCGGCCGGGCCGGCCACCACCAGCATCCGGAACACGCGCAAGCGCAGTTCGTGGGCGAGCGCCCCAAGGGCGCGGCCAATGTCTTTCTCTTCCATATTTCCAATATATTCGAAACAATGGATCGATGCAAGCGCGCTCTCATATCCCGGGTCTGTGCGCCGCCGATCAGGCCGACGCGCATCGGCGGCGCGCGGGCATAGATTGGACGTTGTCGCCTTCACGCCGGAGAAGACGCCGGCAAGGGGCCTGTCACTACCCGCAAGGGTGGGCGGCTGCCTTTGTTCGTCCAGCGATTTTTGCCAATGGGCGGGCCTTGGCAGGGAGACCTTCGGGTCTGCCGGTTTGGTTCTACACCGGTTCGCCAACCCTGTCATGTGCCCGCTCACCATCTCCCCCTGGTTGTTGCGGGCTCCCTTTGACAGTGGAGGACGCAGCACCGTGAAACCCCAACGAAGTAAACACCGGAACGCCAGGGCCGACCGTTACGCCGAACTCGCAATGTCCACGCTCAAGCGTTGCGACGTTTCCATCGCGCAGTTTCGCGCGGTCTCACTTCTCGCCGCGAACATTCTTCGCAATCCCGCTATCACAGTCGAAGACCGCGCCAATGAGCGGACTGCGCTGCTGCTCCTGCTGGACACAGCGGAGAACTACACCGCCGACAACGAGGCATGGCGCGAGCTTGTCGAAGCGGTCGCGCGCGACGCGCGACGCCTGCCGGATGTCAGCCTGAGCGCCGATGAGGCGTTCAAGCTGATGGACGAAGCCCCGACCACACTGCGCCGCTCCTACATTCCGCAAGGACAGCCAGCCTAGAACGCCGCCGTCAACTGGAACCCGACGGTCCATCGCGCGGTCGGGAATCCCTCCGGTTTGTAGATCGGCGTCCCTGCGAACAGGTCGTAGGACACGCCGACAAACTTCGCCGGCAAGCCGCCGCGAATGCCAATCACCGCGCCCGCCAGTTGCGTACCCACCAGTGCCACAGTGTTCGGTCCGAACACTCGCCCGTAGTCGATCCCTGCATACAGCGTCTGTCCCGTCTGGAAGACCGGCCATTGCAGTTCGTTGCGCCAGTAAAATCCTTTCTCTGCTGCGAGCATCGTTTCGCCGTCGAAGCCGCGCACCGTGTAGCGGCTGCCGATGGTCAAGTCGTCGATGTAGAACAGCGTGTCGTTCGTGAACTGGCCGTGTACGGTTCCGACATAGGCGAACTGCTGTCCTGCCACCGCAAACGGAACCGACAGGTTCGCGTCGAGTATCGCCATATGGAAACGGTACGTCGGGCCGTCAGGATACGGGTCCGCCGTCGCGCCGAATCCACCGATGCCCTGGCGGTAGGCGAGTGTCCCGTCGAACTGCGCCGCGCCGAAGTATTGGCGGTCCGTCGCGCCCAATTCCAGAAACGTGTTGTTGCGCGCCTGGGTCGGAATGGTCGTGTCGTCGATGAAGCTCTCGCCAAAGCGCTTCGATAGCTGGACATAGCCGCCGAGCACGTCGTTCTGGCTACGCGAGATAACGCGCGCGATGCGCAGCGCCGCGGTCTGCGAATTGCCGCTTGAGACGAAGGTCTGGTTCACGCCAGCGATGTTCTGGTAGTACGTGTTGGTGTTGCCGGAGAGCGTAGCGGTCCAGTACCCCCACGGCACGGAATACGAGCCGTTGAAGCCGTGCGAACCAAGTGCCTTGTTCCCGAATGACAGGTCTTGATTCGCGCCGAGCGAGAGGATGTCGTTCAGACCGAGCGGATTGTTCAGGCCAAGGCTGACGTTGCCTTGCCACTTGCCCGTCGACTCCGTACCCGAGTTATCGACCGATGCGACGAAGGTCCAGGGTTTCGAGCGCTTGACCGTGAGGACAACGTCACTTTCGCCCGGTACGTCAGTCGGCCGGATTTCCATATTCACGTCCTGACTGCTGACGCGCTTCATCTGCTCGAGCCCTTGCTCAAGGTCTCGAAGGTTCAGCACGTCGCCGCTACTCGTCGGGTAGGCGGTCTTCCATGTGCCCCACATTGACGGGTCCGCGAAGGCAATATTGCGCACGATACCAGGCACGAGTGCTAGTGTAAGCGTTCCGCCCGTCAGGTCTTGCGGCTGTACGAGCACGCGCGTGGTGACATAGCCACGGCTCAATATCGCCTGTTGCAGACCCTTCGTGAGCACGTCGATACCTTCCTTGCCGACGCATTGCCCCTTATAGTGGTCGAGCCATTCGCGCGCGAATGCAAACGGGTCTTGCGGCAACGCTGACGCGCCTTTCTTCTGCGTCGCGCCCTGCAGGGATTCAAGCACCTTTAGCGAAAACGTGTCGATGCGAAAGCACGGCGACTCATCCGGTAGTGCGGGATACGCTTCGATCTTCGGCAGGTCGGAGCGCACGACAGGCGCCGATACCGCCGCCTCACGCTGCTGAGCGTCGCGCCGTTGCTGCTGGTTTTGCTCGGTTTCTATGCCGCCGAGGCTTTGCGCCGGCACATTGGGCGCGAGAGTGACCAGGGCTGTCAGCGGCAGAGCCGCCAGCCTCTTTCGAATTTTCATGATGTTCCAGGGTTACAGCTCGTGTGTATTGCCGTCTTTGTCAGAGAGAGCGGCCATTGAAAATAGCGGGCTCACGATCACAGAGACACCGCAGAGCACGGCCGGACTGCTTTCGGAGCCGCGAGCGAATTCGTCCACGTGCGCGGGATGCAGGATGAGCGCAACGGGCTTACGCTCGCGCTCGTATTTCTTGATGCCGTGCTCGATAAGCGGCCAGATGCCGCAAGCCAGCTGGGTCATATCAGAACGGTCCAATATCGAGAATCCGTATCTCGTTGCCGAAACGCCCTCTGGATTACAACGTCGACATCGTCGCCTTCGCGAACTCGGTCATATTTCCAAGGAACCGGTGAGAAGTGCAAAGAGTGATTCTCGACAACTATTTCGAGTGCGTTCTTTGCCGGCACCGTGACATATGCTTTTCCTTGCCACTCACGGTGTTCGGGTATCATCCATTTCCGCGTGACGCACGCCTTGACCCTCTGCTGCTTCGTTCCAGAGAAAAGGGAAAGGCGTCGCAAAGATGCAATGACTAAGAGAAGTACGATGCACGTAGTTATTGCAAATAGCGCGCCGCTCACCTCTTGTCCTCGTCGTCCTTCGTCTCGTAGCTTTTGCGCGCTTTCTTGTAGCTGTTGTCGAAGGGTTTTATATGCAGCAATTTTGCTCGACTTGTCATGCCTCCTACAACGGCAATAGCGAATCCCGAAAGCACCAAAACTCTCGCCCACAAGATCGGGGGCCTGCATTTGACAGCAAAAACCACGAACGCTATACCGACAACGATTAGTGTCAAGCAAAACCACGCAGTAAAATTTCCGTCTTCAATGAATTTAATTTTCATTTCTTTCCGCTAGTGTTCTTTGTGTCAATTGTTGCATTTAAAGCGTCTTGACTCGAAGTTGTAATCCCACTCTCATTGACTTGATTTGTAAGTTCATTAATAAAGGGAGAAAACGCAGGCGCCGCAGACGAAGAAAAGTTTGCCAAAACGCCGTTAATTCCGTTAACAATATACTGTCCAGCATTCGGTTTGGCCAATTGCCCGACCGCATCTGCCGCTATCCCTATGACCGTTCCTGCATATGCAATGCCGTCGCAAACGACAGAACAAGGCGTTATTGCCCCGCCCGCTGCCGCAAGTGACGATATCCGTCCGGCGTTAGTCGATATCATCGAAGTGGCGTCTGACGTTGTATTGCGGACATAGTTCGCATCCGATTGGTCGAACCTGGTAAACGGCCCGGTGATGTTCGTCGAGCCGCTTCCCGTCTGTTGATACGTGAACTGGCTCGGCACCTGATTCGCCGAAGCGCTGTTGTAGTTCGAGAGTATGTATGACTGCAACGCCGGATCGGCCTGCGCGGTCACTTGCGTCAGGATCGGCTGACCATTCGCCGTTGTGCCGCCCGATATCCACTTCGCGCCGGCATCCGTCGGCGCCTGACCAATCAGCGTCGTCGGTGCGCCGGACTCGTTCGTGCCGTTGTCGCTGACGCCCATGATACGCATCTGGTCCTCGATTTGCGCTTGCGTATACTTGCCGCCGCTCTTGTCGGCGAGTTGCTTCGCGAGCGTCTTTTCTTCGGAGTGCAACTGGCGGTTGTACCGGTCCACGTCCGAACTAGAAAATGCGCCCGCGCCACCCGCGGCCGCACCCGCGCCAGTCGCGATGACGTTCGCCACGATGTTGCCGAGCGCCTGGTTCACGTTCGCGTCACCGGTCGGGTTCGACGCCGCGATTGAGTCGCTGAGCTTGTTCAGGTTGCCGCCCATCTTGGAGCCGATGGCCGCACCTGCCGCGCCTTCGACGGCACTTGCCACGCCGCCACCCAGACCGGCGACCACCGCCGCGCCTGCCGCCTGCATTGCCGCGCGTTTGTTTCCGCCTTCCGCCCATTCGGGGTCGCCTGTTGCCTTTTCCTGTGCGCTCGCGTAATCGCCGATGCGCTGCGCAACCGCCTGACCCGCAGCCTGTGACGCCAGGTTCCACAGGACAATTGAATCTGATCCATGAAACAAAGCCCCTGTCACCTGTTCTTAAAGAAGGAAACCGTTGCGAACACCCAGAAAACAACGGCTAACAGAGTTCCTTGTTTCAGTACGAACCAAACATCGCCCATTCCCCAAGGCCAATGTCCACCATAGAGCAACGTCACGAAGAGAATGACTACAACCCGTATCAAGGCGACACCAACTATCGCTATCAAAAACAACTTTAGGTACGTCGCAAGCAGCTTGAACATGGTCATTTGATGAGTTTGGACTTGACGTTATTTATTACCGCAGTGCCAGTTTCCGATCCAATTGCACCGCCAAAGCCAGAACCGATAACAGGCAAATTGTTCGGTGAGAATAGGTTTGTGCCGGTCTGTCCGGACCAAACGCCCGTACCGGCCCAGTTATAGCCAGTTGCGGCTTGCTGCCCGATTTTGCTGATAACGGACTGTGCGGCGAGCCCTACGCCATATCCGATTCCAGCCGCCATCCCATTGACCAATGAACCGGTCACTACGCTGTCCTGCTTCCCATACACCTTGTTGTTGGTATATGTGTCCGCGGCGCCCGACACCAGATTAATCATGACGTTCCCAAAAGCCTGATAGTACGTTCCAGCCCACCCCGAGGCAGCCGCGAATCCGACGTCGACGGGATTGATTGATCCGTTCTGAATATACTGCGACGTTGCGTTCACACCGGCAGTCATCGCGCCTATTCCCGCACGCGATGCCAGAGAAGACGAACCAAGCAGGCCGTCTGCACTGAAGATCGGCGTGCCGGATATCGACGCAAGACCAGCAGCGATTTCGGGCGCGAGCCCCGCGGTCGCCAGACCGGCCGCAATCGCAAGACCTGCCTTCGGATTTGCTGTTGAACCCGGTAGAGCCTTCTGTTCAGGCGACAACGAATGATCGGCATTACCGTAAAGGAACGGGTTGTTGTACTCGGCCGACGTCGCACGGAACATACCGCCCGCGTTCTGGCTGATGAACTGGACAGCCGTCGTGTCACCCCCGGGTCCCTTGCTTGCCGCCGCGTCGACGAGGCGGTAGCCATTGGCGAGAAGCATCTGTTGCGCCTGGTCGGCTGTGATGCTCTGGCCGGTCTGGTCCTTGAAGAACTGCGCAAACTCGCTCGCGTTGTCCTTGGCCCATTGGCGCTCGTCAGGGTGGAGTTGCCTGTTGTAGCGGTCGACGTCCGAACTGGAGAACGCACCCGCGCCGCCCGCAGCCGCACCCGCGCCGGTCGCGATGACGTTCGCGACGATGTTGCCGAGCGCCTGGTTGATGTCTGCGTCGCCGGTCGGGTTCGATGCGGCAATCGAATTGCTCAGTCCGTTAAGCGAACCCGCCATCTTCGAGCCGATAGCTCCGCCGGCTGCACCTTCGACAGCACTCGCCACGCCGCCGCCAAGGCCCGTAACCACCGCCGCGCCGGCCGCCTGCATTGCCGCGCGCTTGTTTCCGCCTTCGGCCCACTCAGGATCGCCTGTTGCCTTCTCCCGTGCATTCGCGTAGTCGCCGATGCGCTGCGCAACTGCTTGACCGGCAGCCTGTGCAGCGTTCATCCGGTCAGCCTGCTGGTTAAGCAGTGCATTCACATCCGGCGTGTTCGCGACCTTGCCGTTCGTGTCCGTCGTATCGCGGCTCAGACCTGCAATGTCCTGTGTCTGGTGCGCCGTATCCGTGACCTCAATCGTGCCAGCACTGATCGCGCTGCGCGTTGTCCCGCTCTGGTCGCCGCTGTCGTTCTGCGGAAGCATCGGCGACACGCCGCCGCCATTGCTGACCGAACCGGGGCCGACTGATTTGCCCGTATTCCCGACACCCACGCCCGCGCTGATGCCGTTGCTGTTAGCGTCGTAGTGTGACTGGTTCTGGATATCGCTGTAGGTGAGCGTGCCCGTTGTCAGGCTGTTCTTCGACGCGTCCGCGGTGCTCGCAATGACCGCCCCGGTCAGACCCGTATTGCCCTTGACGTTGACGTTGAATCCACCGTCGCCCGCGTAGATTCCGGCCTGTTCGTTCACGCCGGCATAGTTCGAATCCGCATGGCCGTTCTGCGCGCTGAAGCTTGCGCTGCCGCCGCCCTGGCTGATCGTGAAGCCGCCGCCCGCGCTACTTTGATGCGCGGCGCTGTTCGTCACGTCCTGCACGCTCGCAATATTCAGGTTGCCGCCCACATCGGCCGCAATCTGTTTGCCACTGATCTGCGATCCTGTGATGTTCGTATCGCCGCCCGAAATGACCGTAACACTGTTCGCTCCCGTGACGTGTGACGCGTTCTGGATCGACGCATCGCTGTTCGCGTCGCCATGTGCATTCGCCATTGCCGCAGAGACGCCAAAGCCGCCGCCAAGCGTGTATTGAACGCCAATGCTCGCGCTGCTGGAACTGTTCGAACTGCGCGTCGAATCGGCGTCCGTTGTATTGATGACGTTGACCTTGTCCTTGGCGGCGAGCACGACATCATTTGCGTTCACGTTCGAGCCGGCAATAGTCAGGTCGCCATTCGTCGCGACAAACGCCGCTGTACCGCCTGCCGACACACTCGAACCGCGCTGCGTCGCCTGATCCTCCGACGACTGGCTTTCGCTCTTGCTCGAACCGATGCTTACCTTGACGCCGATGTCAGGCTTGCCACCACTGGCCGCGGTCATCGCGCCACCCGCAGCCGTAAAGGCGTCGCTCGCCGCCGCAATGCCATGCAGTGCTGCCGCGCGGCTGTCGCCATTGCCCGCCGAGTTCTTTGCGGCCTGAGACTCCGAATACGCGTTGTTGATCGCGTCGCCCACCGATCCCGCTAGACCAATCGCCAGACCGCTGCTGCTCGTTTTCTGCGTCTGTGCCTGATGCGATGTATCGGTTGCCGCGTCGACAATCACATTCGCTGCCGCGCCCATTATGTTCTGGCCGGCGACAAGATCGCTGCCGGTAACGTGCAGGGTGTTACCTGCCTGGATCGACAGGTTTCCGTTCAGCGAACCGACCGTACTCGCGTTGTTCGTCACACTCGATTCCTGGTCGGTCGTCGCGAGCTTGTTCGTACCGACCGTCACGTTCAGGCCACTCGTCCCGAGGCCCGTATTCTTCTCCTGGTACGTGCCCGACGATTGCACGGCGTTCTGGGTCGTCGTGATGTTCACGTCATGCGCGGCACTGAGCGCGACGTCGTTCGTGCCGACGATGGTACTGCCCGCAACGTTGATGTCCTTGCCGCCTGCGATCTGTACGGAATCGGCCGAAACCACGCTGCCCTGTGAGAACGTTGCCGTGGTATCGCGCGAACTCTGTACTTCCTTGCCGCTCACCACATTGCTGTGGCTGTGCTGCTCCTGCGAGTTGTCGACATGCGTTTCCGTCGCCGCGCCGATGTTGACGTCGCCCGTTGCCGCGAGCGTGGCCGTGCCCTTGTCCAGCAAAATCGCGCTGCCCGTGACGTTGATGTCCTTGCCCGATGCAACGGTCAGGGAATTGCCGGCGTTGAGTGTCGTCGCGGTCAGCGTATCGTCGGATGTGTGCTTCGACTCCGAATAGCTGCCGTGACTGTCGCTGCCCGAACTGTTGCTATCGACAGTAGAAGTTGCCTTCGCGGCCTGAAGCGTCACGTTGCCGTTTGCTGCGACCACGCCGCCTCCGCCAAGATTGATGCTGGCGCCTGTCGCAGTCAGGTCGCCGCCCACGCCGATAGCCGACACACCGCCGACATTGATCGAGCTTCCCGTCGTACTGTTGACGTTCGTATTCGACACGCCGTTCGCGCGCTCGACGACCTTGTGCTCGCCGGTCTGCACCGAGCCGATATCGTAGTTGCCGCCCACTGCCACACCGAGATTGCCGCCCACGTTCAGGTTGCCAGCGTTCTGCTCGAAGTTGCCGCCCGTGACAATGGCCGCATTGCCTGCAACGTTCAGGCTCGCGACAGGGCCGAGCGTGGTCGTGGTGCGCGTGGCGCCCGTCGCGCTGACCTGGTCAACGGTCTTCACTGCCGTATTCAGAAGCAGGTCGCCGCCCGCGTTCAGTGCGAGACTGCCGGCGTTCACCTTCGCCGAAGTCAGGTCGATATTACCGGTGGTGTTCAGCGACATCAGCCCGCCGCTTTGCAGCGCACCGAACGCGTTGTTGATCTGCTGCCCCTGGATCGACATCGTATTGCCTGCCTGCACGGTGCCGCTGTTGGTGAAGGTCTGCGCATTCTGGATGTCGATATCGGTCGCGGCGATTAGCGGACCGTTCATGTTCTGCTGGCTCGCCTTCGCGAGATAGACGACCGGCACGAGCACCGACTGACCATTCACCACTTCCGTCTGCATGATGATGACGTTGCTCGTCAGTTGCGCCACCTGTTCAGGCGGCAGGCTCATGCCGAGCGGCAGGTTCAGCGACTGCGAGAGCGAAGCGCCTGCTGCAAGCAGGGACTGGTACATCGATTGCGTGTCGGTGTACGGGCCAAGTACCGCCTTGCCGGTCAACGACGTTATCTGGTTGCGTACAAGCTGCTGCTCGTAGAAGCCATCGCCGAGACGCTTTTCCGTGGTCTGCGGATTCAGGCCAAGCTGCTGAAGGTAGTAGTCACTCGAAATGAACGTCTTCTGGTTCGTGAAAGCCGGGTTCGTTTCGATCAGGTACGTAGCGCCTGGTGCGCTCGCTGGACTGAACAGACCACCTTGAGGAACTGTCAGGTTTTGCAGCACGGTCTGCGCGGTTGCGTTCGCGATGACCGGATTGACCATACTCGCGCCGCCACTGACCGAAGTCGCGCCGGCCTTGGTACCCGCTGCGTTGCCGCTGACCGACGAGGCGGCTCCCGCATTCGCCCCCGCGTTGCCACTGATTCCGCCGATGGTCACGCCGGATAGCGCCTGACCGGGCGCGAGACTGAGCGACGGAATGCCGGCGTTACCCGCCGTGTTGTCGATGTTGATGCCCGCACCCGAAAGGGTGCCGCCTGCGACGAAAGTCGATTCGTAGCTTGGGAGCGCGTAGGTGCGGATGTCAGCCGGTGCGGCCTGCGTATAGCCGCCCGGATGGTTGGTGACGAATCCCGCATCGCCAAAAGGCAACTGCCAGTTGTGTTCGGAGTTGTCGTAGTTGTCGTAGTGATACTGGCCCGAGTACGTGACCTGCACGCCAGGCGCAAGTTGACCCTGCCAGCTATTCTGGTCGAGCGTAACGGGTGCGGCAATGTTGCCGACGGCCGCGACCGCGCTCCAGTCGTTCTGGAACAGGCCGACATTCGACGCGTCGAGGTTGCCGCCCGCAATGATCTGCGACTGCGGGCTGATGCCCGTCACGAGGTTGGCAAGCGCCACGCCCGTATAGGTCGTGTACTGGTATGTGCTGTTCCACTGTCCACCATGCGGCGGATCGGTCGGCACGCCCCCGATCATCGATGGGTCGCCCTTCGAACCCAGGACCTGCGGATGACCTGGATCGCACGCCTGCATGTAGGTTGCGGTACATCCCGAGAGGCTGATGCCAAGCTGGTCGATCAGCGCCGGATCGACCGCTTCCATGTAGGCGCCGTCAGTCGTCATGACGCGCCGCGTGTTCGTCACCTGGCCGGCGTGGAGTTCCATGTCTCCCGCCGATTCGATCAACCCGGACTGGTTGCGTATCAGGCTCGCGTTGGTGTAGTTACCGCTCGCATCCTTGCCGCCCGCAAGGACGGCTTTTCCAAGTCCGTAGATTGCTGTCGTCGCCTGTGTATCGGTTGCAGTGGTATCGTCGCGGTTTTCGATATCGTTCGCGAGCAGTTCGAGCGAACCGTTGCTGTCCGTTGCGCCAATGAGCGCGGTCGGCCCGACATTCGTAATGGATTGCGTGGCGTTAAGCGATACGCTGCCGCCGACAATCGCGCCGGTATTCTCCAGTGTGTTCGAGTTCGTCGTGAGTGTGCCGCCTGCCATCATCACACCGCTGTTGGCGATATCCCCCGCGTTGATGCCGAGGTTGTTCACTGCCTCCAGAGTCGCGCCGTTGCTGAATGTACCCGGCAGGGTAAAGGTGAGATCGTGACCCGCGGCGAACTGCAAATCCGGCGTTGGCGCGAAATCACCCTGAACGCTGACTGCGACATCATTTGCCGCGCTGAACGCGCCGCCGCCCGTGAGCGCCGCTGCGTTGACGGCCAGGTTATGTGTCGCGCCGATTTGCCCGTTCGTGTTCGTGAGCGCGCCGGTCGTCGTGATTGCGACATCGCCGGTCGAACCGGTCAGGCTGCCGATCTGGCCACCGCTGTTGTCGACGGTATCCGCCTGCACCGAGACGTTCGCGCCGCTTATCTGGCCGTTCTGCGTATTGACGAGCGCCGAGGTATCGACGTTGACGTTGCCGTTGCCCGTCATCACGCCGCCGCTATTGGTCGACTGGCTGCCGCCGTGGATGGTCGTGCCGCCTGTGCCGAGGTTGCCGACGAGACCGTTCGTGTTGTCGATTGCGCCGGCCTGAATGTTGAGCGTGCTCGTATCGCCCGCGGCCCCCGTGCCGGACTGTATCTGCCCGTTCGTGTTCGTCAGCGTGCCGCCCGTCGTCAAAGACTCCGACGAAAGCGAGCGGATAGCGCCCTGTGTATTGTTGGTGTCACCCGCGACGTTTGCTGTGATATCGCCCTGTGCGGCGAGCACCCCGTTCGCATTGTTGAGGCTCGCGGCCTGGGCGACGAGCTTGCCCGCGGTGATGACCTGACCGCCCGCGTTCGAAATCGCACCCGCGCCATTGCCCGGTGCAAGGGTCAGCGTGCCTGTCCCGGCGTGGAGAATCTTGCCGCCGTCGTTGTCGAGCGCTCCCGGCGCGAGTGTGAAATCCGCGCTGTTTGTTTGCAGCGTGCCGCCCGCGGAATTGTCGAACGTGCCGCTGACGTTGAGGCCCATCGTTGGCGTGCCGTACTGCGTGATCGTGCCGCCGTGGTTCAGCAGGTCCGTTGCTTTCAGAGCAAGCTGGTTTGCCTCAATGTCGCCGCCGCTGTTGTCGAACGTCCTGCCGGTCGTCACAGAGAGGTTAGGCGCGACAATCGAACCGCCGTTGTTCGTCAGCGATGACGCCTGCACCGTCGCGCTCGATGCCGCGCCGATCTGGCCGCCGTTGTTGTTGTTCAGCGTGCCGCTCGTGATGTGAAGGTTCGCATTCGAAAGCAGCTTGCCGTTCGTATTGTTCAGCGCACCGCCGAGCGTTGCCGCGATGCCGGTCTGGCCGATGACCGAGCCCGCTGTGTTGTTGAGTGTTCCGGCCTGGATCGCCGCGTTGCCATTGGTCGCAATCGTGCCGCCGACATTGGACACGACTCCGGTGCCGTTACCCGCGTTGATCGTGAGCGTACCTTTGCCGGCGTGCGTAATCGTGCCGCCATCGGTGTCGAGCGTGGCCGGTGCAATCGTCAGGTCCGTGCTGTTCGTTTGCAGCGTGCCGCCCGCCGAATTGTCGAATGTGCCGCTGACGTTGAAGCCCATCGTCGGTGTGCCGTACTGCGCAATCGTGCCGCCGTGGTTCAGCACGTTTTGCGCAGCCAGTGCAATCTGGTTTGCTTCGATGTCGCCGCCGCTGTTGTCCAGCGTCGTACCGGTCAATGTGAGGTTCGGCGCGACAATTGACCCGCCGTTATTCGTCATGGAGCCGGTATGGATCGACGCGCTGGCGCCTCCGCCGATCTGGCCGCCGTTGTTATCCAGCGTGCCGCTCGTGATACCAAGGTCGGTATTTGAAAGAAGCTTGCCGTTCGTGTTGTTCAGCGCACCGCCGACTGTCGCCGCGATGCCGGTCTGGCCGACGACGGAGCCCGCCGAGTTGTTGAGTGTTCCGGCCTGGATCGCCGCCTTCCCATTGGTGGCAATCGTGCCGCCGACGTTCGAGAGAGCGCCCGCACCGTTACCCGCGTTGATCGTGAGCGTGCCTGTACCGGCGTGCGTAATCGTGCCGCCGTCGTTGTCCAGCGCGGCCGGCGCAATCGTCAGGTCCGTGCTGTTGGTTTGCAGCGTGCCGCCCGCGGAATTGTCGAGCGTGCCGGCCACGTCGAGCGTCGTCGAGCCGGTTCCGGTTTGCGTAATGCTGCCGGCGTGGTTGACGAGGTTTGCCGCGTGCAGCGTGAACTGGTTGGCGGTGGCTGTGCCGTGACTGTTGTCGAACGTCGCTGCCGAGAGTGCGAGCGCGCCGGCCGCTGTGACCTGGCTGGCGTTCGTGAACGTCGAACCGGCTGCGAGTGTCATGTTCGCGTTGGCCGCGAACGTGCCGCTGTTGAACAGGGTCTGTACCGCAGTCGCAATCAGGCTCTGGACTGCCGTGATGGAGCCGGCGTTCGCAATCTGTCCGGCCTGCAAGGTGACGTTGCCGTTACCGCCGATGCTGCCGCCCGCGCCGTTGTTGAGCAGACCGCTCGTCGATAGGGTCACGCCGTCAGCGTTCAGCGATACGACATGACCGCCCGTATTGTCGAGCGAGCCAGACGCAGCAGAGAGCGCACCGTTCGCCTGCATCGTGCCGTTCTGGTTGTTCGTCGCGCCTGTGACGTTCTCGGTCAGTGCGCCGCCCGAAACCATCTGGCCGCTGCGATTCGAGAGTGCGCCCGCTGTGACGGTCTGCGTGCCGCCCGAGGACATCGCGCCGTTGTCGTTCGTGAGCGTGCCGCTCGCTCGCGCTTCAAGGGTGCTGCCTGCGGTCGTGGTCGCGCCGGTCAGGTTCAGGTCGCCGCCGTTCGCCGCGAGCGCCACAGCGCCGTTTGCTGACGTGGTGCTGCCCGCGAGGTTGACCGCCGCGCCGCCGATGGCCGCATTGCCACCCGCCACATTGCGGGCGGTCGCCGTGACCGCGCCCGAAGCGTTCACGTTCAGGTCGCCGGAATGCGCCAGTGAGCCGTCGCCGTTCACGCCCGACGCGAGCGTACCGGACGAATTCACCGCGCCCGCGCTGACGGTCGTGTTCTGCTGCGCGGCAACCATGCCGCTGTTGGACAGCGCGCCGGACGTGTTCAGGTTGACGTTCTGTTGCGCGTAGGTCGTGCCGCTGTTCTCGATGCCGTCGCGCGCGCTCGCGCTGATATTGCCGCTTGCGTTCTGCGTGCCCGCAAGCACAAGTTGGCCGTTGGACTGAAGTACGAGGTCACCGGCATTCGCTGCCACAACACCCTTCAGGGAAACACCTACGCCTGCTTCGGTACCGACGAGTACGATGCGATTCCCGTACATGCCGCCGAGATTGCTCACGTCAATTGACACGCCAGGCGCAGGGCCGTCGCCAGCAATGGGTGTTGCGTTCAGCGTGTCATGATCGATACTGCTCGCGCCCGTGACGACGTTCAGGTTCTTCCCGGCATAGATAGCCGCATTCGCCTGTACTGCGCGTGCAAGCAGATCAACCTGATCGACGTTGGACGCGTTCAGGCCCGCGCCGTTGACGGTGATGTTGCCGCCCGTGACGTTGAAACCTGAGATAGAGCCGTCCGCTGCATAGTTGGGCGTGCCAGTCGTCAGAATGCCCCGGCTCGTATTGATAAAGCCGCCGCCATTCACCGAAATGCCCGAGGGGTTCGCAATGATGACTTCCGCGCGATTGCCCGCTGTTTCGAGAAACCCGTTGAACTGCGACGGGTTTGCGCTGTTGACCTGGTTGACGATGACCTTCGCCGACTGGCCCGCCGCGAAGTTCGGGTTGCCGTTAATCATGCCGGCCTGCTGCGTCTGAACCATCGTGGGCGAGTTGTTCAGAATCGCGCCTTTCGACTGCACGTCGAAGCGGTTGTAGGTATTGACCGACACGCCCGCGCCGGAAGGCCGGTTGATGTTGACCTGATCGAGTCCGTTCGGAGTCTGGATGACGTTCGGCGCGTGCGCGCCGCCCGCGACGATTTGCGCGAACGAAAGCATTGGCGCAAGTGCGAGCAGTGCGGCAGGCAGCAGGCGGCGCAGCGACAGATAAACCGAACGCGAAGCGCGCGAGGCGGCGCGTGTCTCGCCCGCGTTGCCGGAAGCGGTGGCCGTTTCCTCAACGGCGACGAGCATGTTGCGCGAACGACTATAGACGAGCCGGTAACAGCGATTCATCGATCCAACCCCGCAAAAAATAATTCTTCGATTCTTGCGGAGTGCTGGAGATTTATCCGTTAAGCATTGTCAAAGCGTCGATACTTTCAGAATTGTCCTAAATGGATTCATTCGGAATGCATAATGCTGTCGTGTCTAGCTAACACAGGAGAAAAAAAGCCCGAGTGCGCGGGCTTGAAAGTAGCAATGTCCACAGGCCCGAGAAAAGACCTGTTTCATACTGTGGCTACACGGTACGTTGTCGAGTGTAGGGGACCGCTTTAGTTCTTCTCTATCCGATTAGTCCGAAAAGGCGCTGTTATCTGCGCTCCGCATGACTGTCGAGAAACGCATTGACGATGGCCAACAGACCCGAGAGCAAGTCCGGGGCATCACGATCTACTTCAAACACTCTCTCCACAATGGCGCGCGCTTCGTCCGTTGCGGATTCGTACCATCCCGCGAACACCTTCACGCCACCGTTGACCGATCTCGCTTCAACAAGCGCGAGTCGGTTCACCTCACTTAGCGCCAGGTCCGTCAGATCGTTTTTCAGCAGAACCTGCGGCGGAATGCCGAACACCTCTGCAATTGGCAGAAGCAGGTCGGAATGGCGCGAAGACCGGCGTTCAAGCTGATAAATCTGTTGCCCGATACGAGCGCGCTCTTTGGTAGTCGCTTCCGGCGCCAGCCGATGCAACATGTCCCTGCGCGACCATCCGAACAGTTGCCGGACGTGCCGAACGTTATCGCCGAAACTCATAGTGCAGCCCTCAGAAATGAAGACGCCCGCAAGAGCGGGCGCTAGAGTTAAATTTGGTCGACGGCGAGCACAGCTTCAGATATCAGGTGAATCACTTACTCCTTTTGGTTAGCGAGTCGTCTTGTTCTTTTGTAGCGACTGACTCATGACGGCTCGCGCAGCACCTGGAGTGTTCCTAAAACATTCCGGGCGGTAAAGCGCCTCCCTGATTTCTGCCTTACGCTGCACTGGCTACTTGCACCCCGTTCGTTGCGAGGTGAGTCATTGCCACCGGCCGGACCTTGTGGGGCTCGACAACGAGTCCTTCAGGTCTGCGAAGCTGGTCAAGCGTGCAACGAAAAATCTCGCCAAACTTCTTCAGCGTTTTGTCGCTCATGCGGTCGCGTTCGACCATCTCGTGCAACAACGCGACGGATGTCCCAAAGCAGTCCGCAAGCTGTTTGTCAGTCAAACGCCGATAGATGCGCCACGCCGTGACGGGTGATTTACCCGACCGGATATGGTCGAGAACCGTGTCCGGGTAATCCGTGTCAATCGGCGCCGTCTTTACAGATTCTTCTTTCTCGCAGTCTTTTTTAATTTCCTGTTCATTCGCGTTAGAAATGGCTGTCAATTGCTCGATTGAACAATCGAAAACGGTCGCAAAACGCCTTAGCGTCTCTTTACCCGGCTTGTTATATCCCTGCTCATGCCAGATAACCGTCTTTTCGGAAAGGCTGACTAATTCCGCTGTATCACGTGTTTCATAACGACGGTAATCTCGCCATGCGCGCAGGAAGTAGGTTCCGCCCGCTATGGAGGCGGCAACCTCGTTGGGGATCTGGGCACACGCGCGGGGAAAAGGTGTGCCGTATGTAGCGGTTCTGGCTGGTTTGACTGTCAGATGCAGGCGCCAAGGGGTGTCATTGGCGGGCTCGCCGGGTGGCGAAGCATCGCTTTCGGCCGGTGTCTCGACAGGTACGGCCGGTGCGCTAAACAAGGCTTCGAGCTGTTCCCGGCTTCGGAATGACTTGCCGCCGCGCGTATTGGGAACCGGCTGAATCGCAATCGCGGTGTCGGGTGTATTGTTTGCTGACGGCTCACCGGGGCTGCCCGGTTGACCGCCTCCTCAATCTGTCGTGTCTGCGCGGCAAGCGCGGCCTGCCGGCATTCGATGAGCATCGAGAACATGGCGTAAGGGATGTCCGCACGAAGCTTGTTCCCCTTGTGGTCTGTTAGAAAACGGTAATCGGAAAAATCGAGACCGTAGGACATGAATGCGTCTCCCTCGGATTAACACGGCGATTAACTGTTATACCCACGTCTATTAGCGTTCAGCCCTGTAGACAGGTGTTTATTGTTTTGCCCCTCCAAATGCGAAGTCAACATTAGAGGATTCAGGAAAGCCGCGCAAGAGCGAGTTTTAGTGGGCCGTTACGTATATAAACTATTGTCTATGTCCATAAATTGACTTTTGAATTGCCGGGATTTGCCGCTCTTTTCTCGCAGAAATATTGAAATACCCGGAAAGCCCTGTCAGACGGGGCTTTCGCCGATGTCAGGTCAGATGAAATGGATATGGGTCGATATCGCCCACAAGTCATACCGCAGTAGATAGGGACTTTCCCTGGCGCCTGCGCTGCGTGGCGCGCGCGATGATGCCGGCCGCGGCGTCTTCCTCGTCATAGTCAAACAGGCCGAAGGCCGATCGCTGCATGGGAGCGCGCGGCGAAACCCTTTGCCTTTCAGCCGCGACGCGCTCCGCTGCCTCGTTCAATGGACCCGCACCAGCCGACAGCCGTTCGAACCGGCCGCGGCGCGCCGCGCGTAGCGCCTGCGTCAGCAGACCGTCTAGCCGCTCGGTCTCCCGACGCGCGCGGATGACTTCAAGAATCAGTCGCCTGATGTTTTCGTCTTGCCGATGCTGCGCGTACCAGTCGCGCAGTTCGGCGAGCGTGGGCGGGTCGAATGGGGGAAGGGACATAGCTCTGACGGACACTGTGATTTTGCACAGTACACGCGAGCGGGGGAATCTCCAACTGAAGAGAACAACGGTCGAGGCGCATTGACCTCAGTATGATGAAGCGGCGCGAGTAACGGGGGACGTACGAAAAAGCTCGAGATAGCCGACTTCGTCATCCGACTGCTGACGCTCGTGACCGTCGTGGGCGGTGGCGCATGGGCCTAGTATCAGTACAAGGAAAGCGGCGCGACCGACTGGCAAAACAACATCACGCTCAAGACCGACGTGCTGCCATATCACGATAATCTGCGGCTGCTGGTTGTGCATGTGGAATCGAAAAATCCACGCCCAAACAAGCTCGAACTTCGGAGCGACCATCACGATTCGTTCGAACTGCGCGTGCGGCGGCTCTCGCCGAACGCGACGGAGGGGAAGGTATTCAAGGAGGACGAAGGCGACCTTATTGCGCGCTCCGACCTTCTGGCGCTTGCCGACGGCGACTACGAATTTCTACCAGCGGCGGAAATGGACGACATGCAGGTTGTAGTCGTCAAGGAAGATACCTGGGTCTCGATCTTTGCCGACATGAAGATCAACAACAGCCCGCCCGACGCGAAGGGCAAACCCGACTACGACGAGAACGCAGTGTCTGCGGTCGTCTACATACCGAAAGCTGAGGGACAGACGAACCACCGGAAAGCCGCGCAGCGCGACGGGCCTGGCCGCGCGGCTAGGTCAGGCGTCAGCGCACCAGCAGGGGCACGCCAGGGCTCGCGCCCCGTGGGCGCCGCCCCCGGGGCGCGATGGAATGCAGGAACACCAGATGTCTCTTATTGCCAATATCCTACCCCCGCAACCAAAGCCCAGTCAGGCTTTCTGCGATTCCAGACGTTTTGGGCAATCTCATCTTTTCCCGACTTTGGGCAACAGGTGGGCAAATCCCGCGCGAATCCGGCATGATTGTGAGGTTCCCCCGGTTTTTCGCCTTCCAGAGGTCACGGGTTATGCAGCCGCATCCCTTGTCCGCTGAGCCACAAGCCAGTCTTGCATGAACTGGGTTGGCGACATGAAAC